>NZ_CP109614.1:0-5242102 GCF_025813515.1 Klebsiella sp. KP20-425-1 | reverse complement strand
GGCGGACTCCACTCGAACATAAAATCGATATCAAAGAAAAACTGAAACAATCGTGATTGTTGGCACACGTCGACAAGACCCTGCATTAGCCGAAAAGCCCCTGCACAAAAGGGGTGACGTGCGAACCGCTATCTGCGGTTATTACCCGCTGCGGATCCGGGGATCGCGATCGGGACCGGGGATCATAGCCTAAACTGAGAAAGAGATCTTGTGTTTCTCAACAGATTCTTCCCGATTTATCCACAGGAAGGATCGAAACCGGGTAAGTGTAATCGATCCTGCGGGGAGTGAAGCACGATTTCCGCCGCATATTGGAAAAATTGATGAGCTATGCCGCTTTTGGGCGGAAACGATCTAATAAAGATCCTTGTGGATCCTTGCGCTTTACTGGCCAGGCCGTATAATCCCCCACCCGGCGCGTAATGCCCGTTTTCGTCACGCGTCTCAGCTTATTTTTTGTGCGACGAGGTGCGAGAAATAAGGAAAGAGAATTGACTCCGGAGTGTACAATTATTACAATCCGGCCTCTTTAATCACCCACGCTGAGGCGTAAGTCGTTCGAAGTTCGTTCGGGTCTACGCAAAAGTCAGTGAATTTATTCAAGTTTAGGTAGAAATCGCCATGAAACGCACTTTTCAACCGTCTGTACTGAAGCGCAACCGTTCTCACGGCTTCCGTGCTCGTATGGCTACTAAAAATGGTCGTCAGGTTCTGGCACGTCGTCGTGCTAAAGGCCGCGCTCGTCTGACCGTTTCCAAGTAATAAAGCTAACCCTGCGTGGTTAAGCTCGCATTTCCCAGGGAGTTACGCTTGTTAACTCCCAGTCATTTCACTTTCGTCTTCCAGCAGCCACAACGGGCTGGCACGCCGCAAATCACCATCCTCGGCCGCCTGAATTCGCTGGGGCATCCCCGCATCGGTCTCACCGTCGCCAAGAAAAACGTGAAACGCGCACATGAACGCAATCGGATTAAACGTCTGACGCGTGAAAGTTTTCGTTTGCGTCAACATGAACTCCCGCCAATGGATTTCGTGGTGGTGGCGAAAAGAGGGGTTGCCGACCTCGATAACCGTGCTCTCTCGGAAGCGTTGGAAAAATTATGGCGCCGCCATTGTCGCCTGGCTCGCGGGTCCTGATCGGCCTGATTCGAGTTTATCAGCGCCTGATTAGTCCGCTACTCGGGCCGCATTGTCGTTTCACCCCAACCTGTTCTCAATACGGAATTGAGGCCTTACGCAGGTTTGGAGTGATAAAAGGCAGTTGGTTGACGATGAAACGCGTATTAAAATGCCACCCTTTACACCCTGGTGGTGACGATCCCGTCCCGCCTGGACCATTTGATACCAGAGAACACTAACGATGGATTCGCAACGCAATCTTCTTATCATCGCTTTGTTGTTCGTGTCTTTCATGATCTGGCAAGCCTGGGAGCAGGACAAAAATCCGCAGCCCCAGCAGCAGACCACGCAGACTACGACCACAGCAGCGGGTAGCGCCGCCGACCAGGGCGTACCGGCCAGTGGCCAGGGGAAACTGATTACGGTTAAAACCGACGTGCTTGAGCTGACTATCAACACCAACGGTGGCGATATTGAGCAGGCGCTGCTTCTGGCGTATCCAAAAACGCTGAAATCGACCGAACCGTTCCAGTTACTGGAAACCACGCCGCAGTTTGTCTACCAGGCGCAGAGCGGCTTAACCGGCCGTGACGGTCCGGATAACCCGGCAAACGGCCCGCGTCCGCTGTACAACGTCGATAAAGAGGCGTTTGTGCTGGCCGATGGCCAGGATGAGCTCGTTATCCCGCTGACCTACACTGACAAAGCCGGCAACGTCTTCACCAAAACCTTCACCCTGAAGCGCGGTGGCTATGCGGTGAACGTGGGTTACAGCGTGCAGAATGCCAGCGAGAAGCCTCTGGAAGTCTCAACCTTCGGTCAGCTGAAGCAGACCGCTGCGCTGCCGACCAGTCGCGATACGCAGACCGGTGGCCTGTCCACGATGCATACTTTCCGTGGCGCCGCGTTCTCCACTGCGGATTCGAAATACGAAAAATATAAATTCGATACCATTCTGGATAACGAAAACCTGAACGTCAGCACCAAAAACGGTTGGGTTGCCATGCTGCAGCAGTACTTCACCACCGCATGGGTGCCGCGGAATAACGGGACGAATAACTTCTACACCGCCAACCTCGGCAACGGCGTTGTCGCTATTGGCTACAAATCGCAGCCGGTACTGGTGCAGCCAGGCCAGACCGACAAACTGCAGAGCACGCTGTGGGTCGGCCCGGCTATTCAGGACAAAATGGCTGCCGTTGCGCCGCACCTGGATCTGACCGTCGACTACGGCTGGCTGTGGTTCATCTCCCAACCGCTGTTCAAGCTGCTGAAATTCATCCACAGCTTCCTCGGCAACTGGGGCTTCTCGATCATCGTTATCACCTTTATCGTTCGTGGCATCATGTACCCGCTGACCAAAGCGCAGTACACCTCCATGGCGAAGATGCGCATGCTGCAGCCGAAGATTCAGGCCATGCGTGAGCGTCTGGGCGACGATAAACAACGTCAAAGCCAGGAGATGATGGCGCTGTATAAAGCGGAAAAAGTAAACCCGCTGGGCGGCTGCTTCCCGCTGATTATTCAGATGCCGATCTTCCTTGCGCTGTACTACATGCTGAGCGCCTCGGTTGAACTGCGTCATGCGCCGTTTATCCTGTGGATCCACGACCTGTCTGCTCAGGACCCGTACTACATCCTGCCGATCATCATGGGCGCGACCATGTTCTTCATCCAGAAGATGTCGCCGACCACCGTGACCGACCCGATGCAGCAGAAGATCATGACCTTTATGCCGGTCATCTTCACGGTGTTCTTCCTGTGGTTCCCGTCTGGCCTGGTGGTGTACTACATCGTCAGCAACCTGGTCACCATTATTCAGCAGCAGCTAATTTACCGTGGTCTGGAGAAACGTGGCCTGCATAGCCGCGAGAAGAAGAAATCCTGATACTCTTCATTCTTCAAGCCAACGCATCTGCGACTTGGATAATTTAGAGTAGTTACGGTAACGTTAATGCCAGAGAAGGCGGTCAATGGACCGCCTTTTTTACATCTACATAGAGAGTCACCATGAGCCATAACGACACTATCGTCGCCCAGGCAACCCCTCCGGGACGCGGGGGTGTGGGCATCCTGCGTATCTCCGGCCTTAAGGCGCGCGACGTCGCGCAGGCGGTACTGGGCAAGCTGCCGAAGCCGCGCTATGCCGACTACCTGCCGTTCAACGACGTTGACGGTACCCCGCTGGATCAGGGGATTGCGCTGTGGTTCCCCGGGCCGAACTCCTTTACCGGGGAAGATGTGCTTGAGCTGCAGGGCCACGGCGGCCCGGTCATTCTCGACCTGCTGCTTAAACGTATTCTGACCCTGCCGGGCCTGCGCATCGCCAGGCCGGGTGAGTTTTCCGAGCGCGCGTTCCTCAACGACAAGCTCGATCTGGCGCAGGCAGAGGCCATCGCCGACCTTATCGACGCCAGTTCAGAGCAGGCGGCGCGCTCGGCGCTGAATTCGCTGCAGGGGGTGTTCTCCGCGCGGGTGAATCATCTTGTGGAAGCGCTCACTCACCTGCGCATCTACGTGGAAGCGGCCATTGACTTCCCGGATGAAGAAATCGATTTCCTTTCCGACGGCAAAATTGAAGCCCAGCTGAACGAGGTGATGGCCGATCTCGACGCCGTCCGCGCGGAAGCTCGTCAGGGCAGCCTGCTGCGCGAAGGGATGAAAGTGGTGATCGCCGGGCGGCCAAATGCCGGTAAATCAAGCCTGCTGAACGCCCTGGCGGGCCGCGAAGCGGCGATCGTCACCGATATCGCCGGTACCACCCGCGACGTGCTACGCGAGCATATCCATATCGACGGCATGCCGCTGCATATCATCGATACCGCAGGCCTGCGCGATGCTAATGACGAAGTGGAACGTATCGGCATCGAGCGCGCCTGGCAGGAGATTGCCCAGGCCGATCGGGTGCTGTTTATGGTCGATGGCACCACCACCGGCGCCGTTGACCCGGCGGAGATCTGGCCAGACTTTATCGAGCGCCTGCCCGCTAAATTGCCGATTACCGTGGTGCGCAATAAAGCCGATGTCACCGGCGAAGCGCTCGGTATCAGCGAAGTAAATGGCCACTCACTTATTCGCCTGTCGGCACGTACCGGCGAAGGCGTGGAGGTGCTACGTAACCACCTCAAGCAGAGCATGGGCTTCGATACCAATATGGAAGGCGGCTTCCTCGCCCGCCGCCGTCACCTGCAGGCCCTGGAAGAGGCGGCGAACCATCTGCAGCAAGGCAAAGCCCAGCTGCTGGGCGCCTGGGCCGGCGAGCTGCTGGCGGAAGAGCTGCGCCTCGCGCAGCAGGCGCTGAGCGAGATCACCGGGGAGTTCACTTCCGACGATCTGCTGGGCCGCATCTTCTCTAGCTTCTGCATCGGTAAGTAAATTTTAGTCCATCTTCGTCCGTGAACGTTCACTAACCCGCATTAACTGCCTGTTAATGCGGGTTTTTACTTTCCATACTCGTCCATAGTCGTGCGGGGTCATCCGCGATTTTTGTGTCCTGAATTGTGCCCATCTTTAAATCCCTCACGTGTCATTGTTTATTTTTTGAGCTAAAAATCACATCAAATGGACACAAAAAACGGTATAAAAAACGTTCAAATCTGCCTTCTCATGGACACAGTGAAAAAGAAGGCGTTAATAATCCAATATTAAACAATCTATTAGAAAGGATGCTCATGGACACACTGTAGAGGTGAGATATGGCACTTTCAGATACCAAACTACGCACACTTGCCCCCAGAAACCGCCCCTGGCAACTTGCCGATCATGACGGACTGGTGATTGAAGTTCTTCCCACCGGACGAAAAATCTGGCGTTTCCGCTACCGCTTTGACAACAAATCGCAAAAGATCACGCTGGGCGAATACCCTGCTTTCTCACTTGCAGAAGCGCGGCTTTGGCGTGAAAAGTGCCGCTCAATGGTGGCCCATGGCATCAATCCCGCGCAGAAAAAGCAGGAAGAAAAGCTTAAACAGAAAGACCCAACGACAGTCAAAACATTCGCCAAACGCTGGCTGACCGATATCGTTGAAAAAAGTAACCGCGATCCGCGCAACATCACTCGCGTTATCGAGAAGGACATCATTCCCATCCTCGGGAAGCTGGAACTCGAAGAACTCACAACTGCCCACATTCAGGTCGTGCTCGACCGCATCAAGCAACGAGGTTCCGATCACGTCGCGCTACTGACGCGAAACGTGCTTAAACGCATGCTGGCCTATGCGATTTCCAGGGGAATCATATTCAACAACCCGGCAGCCGCTATCGAGGCCCGTTATATCGCACAAGCAACAAGCCGCGATGTGGCGCTAACCGCAGAAGAGATCGGCATCCTGCTACGGGGGATCTACACCTCTAATATGAACCGACGCCACAAGCTGGCTTTGCACCTGCTGATCATCTGCATGGTGCGTAAATCGGAGATGATTGAAGCGACATGGAGTGAAGTTAACTTCAATGCGCTGGAATGGCATATACCCGGCGAAAGAATGAAGATGGATAACCCGCATATTGTTCCGCTGTCAAAGCAGGCGCTGGCGATGTTCGAAGAGCTAAAATTTCTGGCCGGAGATTCCCCTTACGTCTTCCCCAGCCGAAACGACCACCGACGCCCGATCTCCAAAACAACGCTTAACTGCGCGGTGCGTACGTTGGATCTGAACGTCAGGGATTTTGTTATTCATGACTTCCGGCGTACTGCCAGCACATTGCTCCATGAGCAAGGCTACAACTCAGACTGGGTGGAGAAATGCCTGGCGCATAAGATCGGCGGCGTTCGCGGTGTCTACAATCGTGCGGAATACCTGAATCAGCGCCGGGAGATGCTTCAGTCCTGGGCGGACTTTGTTGATGCGCAGATTGAGGAGGGGCGGAAGGTGGTTATCGGGAAGTTTGGGAAGGCTTATGAAACTAAAACAGTTTTTTGATTAATTCCAAAACGGAATAAAGTTTAAATGCAATCCCAAACAAGTGACTACTATTGTTAGGACTTTACATGATCTCTATCCTGTATCCCTCAATAAAGCACCGCAGCAACTTGATTATGGATTAAGCTTGACATACACTCCGTATAGAAAAAGGTCAAGTTAAAGACACAAAAGCTCTGTTAAAACAGAGCTTTTGTGTCTTTAACTCATAACGAAAACACCATATATAGTGTCATAAAACAACTTTAGATACTATATATATTAAAACAAACTAAAACCCGCCTACGCAGTAACATCGTTACAACTAGAGAAGGCGGTTACAGATAAGGAAAGGGGGAGTTATGCTCTATGCGGTTCCTCAGCAAACTTCTGATTCTTTGAAGCTCATAAAAACGGTGCTTCAACTTATAGCTTCTCAGCAAGAAGTTTCACAGCAGCTAAAATCAAGGGTTTATGAAGTAATTAGAGAAGCTTCAACTTTGACTGTAGATAGAGGTGATCAGCTACAGATTCCTAATCATAGAGAATCCATCTCGCTAGCAGTTGAAATACAACATACTCAGGCTCTCGCCCAGGTGCTAACCAGAGTAACTAGCGAAGATATGTTAGAACCAACAATGGCCCGAAATGTATTAGAGCACATTTAATGCTAGCATTCACACAGCTTATATTAGTTCGGAATAAACTAAGGGAGATATCAGAATCTCCCTACTTTTCTAAAGATATGCATAAGTATCTTTCTGTTCTTCAAGAAGCAGTAGATAAGTTATATGAAAAACATGGGACAATTGCTGATGAAATAATTACAGAATGTACTTTTTTCATCACTAATGCAGTTAACTTTTTCACTGGTAGCACCACAAAAAAAATACCCTATGAGATTGTTTATTGCTTAAATGACGCCTGTAAAAAGTGGATAAGTGAAGAAACACTTATTACTACAGCCCTATCGCCAGATATGCATGGATTTTATTTCAGATCTGTAAGCAAACAATCATATGATTTACTTGAACAGACTTTAGGTATTAGTTTCGAAGCCGAATTAATTCAGATTTCATTACCTGAAATGTACAGAAGACGACCGCTATGCTCTACACCTTTATATCACGAACTAGGTCATTTTGTTGATTTTAGTAAAGGTATTTCTGAACTGGCTATTCTCAACTATCGTTCAGTTAATCAAGGTACACTCCCGATCCCGAAGGGACCCCAGGGAATTGTTGAATGGGCTACATTACCTGATTTTATTTGGCTGAATCATTGTAAAGAATTCTTTGCAGATCTTTTCAGTGCACAATTCGTTGGAAAAAGTGGGGTGGAGTTCTTATACAAATTAGCAGGTTCTCATCCTGCAAGTGACACTCATCCATCAACAGAAAACCGAATTAAAATTGTAAACGATTTTTTAAACAATGTTAAAAACCCAGTTGTTGATATGTTTAATGCGGTAATTTCAGCCTTACATAAACAAGGGAAGATTATTTCCCCCAGCTTAACATTACCTTTAAATTTACTTGATGTAAAAACTACTTTTGATAATGTACGTCCCTTTGTAATTAATAACCACAATGAAATGCATGCATTTATTAATAGTAGCTGGCAGTATTTATGTACCGAATGGGAAAATCCGACAGGCATATGGAAGGGATTATCAAAAGAATCCATAGAAAAAACCATAAATGATTTGGTTGAAAAATCAATTCGAAACGTAATGATACTTGAGAAATGGAGTGCGCAGTGAATCTCCTAAGCAAAGCTGAATTGATGCAATATTATGAATCAGCAGAACCTGAATCATTGTTCATTGAACCTCTTCTAAATATAAACCAAATTGGTAACTTCACTATAGATCTTAGACTTGGCTACGATTTTTTAGTATCCATCATGACCAGGAAACCTTCAATAGAATTATTTCCTTCTAAAAACCATGAAATTCATCAACCAATCAGAACATTTTTTCAAGAAACAAGACGAGATCTTGGAGATAGGTTCATTGTTTATCCACACCAAGTAGTTTTAGCAACAACATTAGAATATGTTAGCTTACCCCCAAATTGCTATGCTGATGTATTATCACGAAGTAGTTATACAAGGCTTGGCCTTTCATTAAATACCATGATACAACCAGGATATAGAGGCTGTATATCTTTAGAGTTATTTAATCATGGCAATACCCCTGTTGAACTTATTGTCGGTTCTCGCATATGCCAGATTCGTATATTCCAAAACGAAACTGGTGGTGAATATATAAGCAATGAATCTCAAAGAAAATATTTCGGTAATGTTAGACCGACTGTCTCAGCAGCAGAAAGTGATAATGAATTAACTATACTTGAACAAATTCGAGAAAATGAAATCGCTAAAAAATAAAAACATCAACAGATAACCTCTTTTTATATCAAAAAAACCATCACACTGTGGCTTTTAAGTAGTGATGGTTAATAAATATTATCCAAAAATATAATAAAGTCGCGTATTTTACATAAAACCCCAACTTTGAATTTTTTCGTATATAGTTTTCTTACTATAAAGCTTCTACTTATTTACCACCAAATCTCATTTTTTGTCTATCAATACAGCGTAAGAACAAATTATTCAAATCCTACAAACAATTTCCCCCAGCTTTCTCCCTCCCCACGCTCTACCCTATCCCCAACTCATAGCAGTACCCCTAAAAGCTTCCTGTTCTAAGACGAACTGCGACCTGTAAGAAGCGCCTTTGGCGGTCAGCCCCCCGGTCAACCAGGGAACGAAGCGTGGTCTGAAACTGACCTCCTGTCTCGATACAGGTGACCACACCGTTTATCGCTACCCTGTTGCAAGCGTAGCGACAGACAGAACGCTGTAGAGAAGTCGGACGGCATTGCCGAAGGCTTTGCGTCCGTACTTCCTGCTGAATGTGCAAAACGCGGCGTCACTTTTAAGAGCGTAAGCGAGTGAAAGTGACGCCAGCGCGCAGATCAGCTTCAACCCAGCTACTGCCTGCAATTCCACTGCAACAAACAGGCTGACACTCAAACAGATGTCAGAAATTCACTTACCAGAAGGAGAAACCAGCACTACCGAACCGATACCGGAGGACAGGTTATTTTACCTGTGGGGATATACCTGCCTGAGCAGGCGGCTGCATTCGTGCATCACCGTACCCCGTCATACCTCATCCGCGCATTCTCCGGCGCACCGGTATCGTTCAGCACAGCACGCTGTGCCCAACCGCGCGTCGGAGAATTGAGTGGAGAGCAGCTATGTCGAAACTTACAAAACGCATGGAAAAACTCGCCCTGCTGGCTGGCGGCAGTTTTAAAACAGTCCATGATCGCCTCCGTATCGCCGGGCGTTTAAGCCAGCATCTGCACAAGCTGAATATCCAGATTCAGGATCTCCAGCATCTGAAATCGTCACATATTGAAAGCTACGTGATGGCACGACGGGAAGCAGGAATTACGCCACGCACGCTACAAAACGAGATGGCTGCCCTGCGCACCATCCTTGCTCAGTCTGGACGTCAAAAATTTGCCCAATCGGAGCGCATCAGCAATAAAGCGCTCGGGCTGGGTAACGCCAGCCGGGCAGGAACGCATCTGCCATTAACCTCAGAACGCTGGTTGTCGGCGCTGTCTGCTTTTCATGAAAAGGATGAAGGGCTGGCTCTGACGCTGGAGCTTGCCAGAGCAATGGGTTTGCGTTCACAGGAAGCGGTGCAGTGTTGTCAGTCTCTGAAGACATGGGCCGCTGCGTTAGAGCGTGGAGAAAATCGATTGCAGGTGGTTTTTGGCACCAAAGGATCACGTTCCCGTCAGACGGTGGTGCTCGAACCTGAAAGGCTACGCAGCATCCTGAACCAAGCTATCCCCCTGATGACACAACGCGGGGGACGTTTGCTCAATAAACCCGATCTGCGCGCCGCAATGAATTACTGGCGTGCCAGCGCAGTTCGCGCAGGGCTGACTGGCCCCTATGCACCACACAGTCTGCGCTATTCATGGGCGCAGGAGGCGATGGCGCACTACCAGGGACTGGGGCTGAGTATAAAGGAAGCCAGGGCGATGGTTGCGATGGATCTTGGTCATGGCGATGGTCGAGGGCGCTACATCCAGCAAGTGTATGGGAGGCAATCATGAGCTATTACGTTTCTGCCGTCTCCGATCGGGCACGCAATAACTGGCCGAAAATATTTGAAAAACTTGGCATTTTCATTCCACCAAATCATCGGCATGGCCCGTGTCCCTGTTGTGGGGGTAAGGATCGCTTCAGGATGGATGATCTGGAGGGGCGCGGCACATGGTTCTGCAATCAGTGCGGCGCAGGTGACGGACTGGATCTGGTTTCCCGCTTCTTCGGTTGCGCACTGGTTGCGGCCGCCGGAATGGTGCAGGACATGGATCCTGTACCGCTGGTTCCGCCAGCCAGGGAAAAATCACAGGCTTTGAATATGGAATCGCGTATTAAGACACTACTTCGCCATTGTGAATCCGGAGAAGCGCCGTATCTGACAACGCGAGGCTGGCGACGAGCCCAGTGGCTTCTGACTGAACGTAGTAGCCGGACAATCTGCGGCGTGCATTTCGGGGCGGGTACGCTGGTATTGCCAATTCGAAATACAGGCGCGCAGCTGACAGGTGCGCAGTTCATTCATCCTGGAGGGAAAAAGTACCTGCTGCCCGGTAGCCATCTGAAGGATTGTTTTTGCCCGGTACATCAGGCGAGCCGCAACGGTAGACCGGAACCCTGGGCACCGGACAGCAAACCACCGGAAGGCATCATCATTACCGAAGGATATGCAACCGCACTTGCGGTCTCATGCTTTCATCATTTTCCAGTCGTTGCTGCCCTGTCGGCGCACAACCTGAAAAATGTGGCCATCTCTTTCCGGGCGCAGTGGCCTGAATGCCACCTTATCCTGGCTGGCGATAATGATTGCAGTCAGGAAAAAAATACCGGGTTGCTGAATGCAACCGCCGCTGCCGAGGTTGTGAAGGGCTGTGTGGTTCTCCCTGCAGACACCACATTGAGCGACTGGGATGAATTTTACCGTCACTACGGTGAATCCATTTCCCGGATTGTGGTTCAACCAGCAGCTTCCTGCAAATCTCAGGTCGTAAGCCATGACAGCATCAGACCGTACTCTCACCACCTCCCTTCCGCTGCGCAGGGGCTCAGAAGGGTTTAACACGAGTCAGGATTATCTGGTTAAAGGACTCATTCCCGCCGGGGCGCTGTGCAGTATTTACGGCCCCGGCGGCTCTTTTAAATCCTTTCTGGCGGTATCGCTGGCGTGCCATATTGCCAGCGGTACGTCATGGGGCGGAAGGCGAGTCAATCAAGGGGCTGTGCTGTTTATCGCCGGAGAAGGAGGAACCGGTGTATCACGACGGATCCGCGCCTGGGAACTCAGCGTTAATGACGAAATGGCGCTCGATAACCTGTTTCGCGTCGACTGCCCGATCTTTCCAGCCGCTCCGGGAAGCATCGAGCAGGTGATCCTGGCGGCAAAGGACATTCAGAACATGACCGGAATGCCGGTACGGCTGATTATCCTCGATACGCTGGCCCGCTGTTTTGGTAACTCAGATGAAAACACCGCGCGGGATATGGGCGCATTTATCCAAGGTTGCGACGCCATTCGGTATCATACGCGCGCAGCGATGATGATCGTTCATCACTCGGGTAAGGATCAGGAGCGAGGCGCTCGCGGTTCAAGTGCTTTTCAGGCTGCTCTGGATGCCGAGTTTAACGTCAGGCGTGAGGGACGTCGCAACGCTATCACCCTGAGTTGTACAAAGATGAAAGATGCGGAGATGCCGGAGGTCACCGCCTACGATCTTGAGGAAGTCGTTATCTATACCGATAGTGATGGCGAACCAGTGACCTCGCTGGTACTGAACGACGAGCCCCGGCAACCAGACGATGACTTACTGAGTAGTGGCATACCACCCGGCGTTCCTCATATCACCCGCAACCATACGGCGTTATGGCGCTGTATTAACCAACGCATCAGCCAGAATAAGCCTTGTACCCGCGCGCTCTTGCGCGAAGATCTACGGGCTAAGGGAATTAACGTCGAGAAGAAATTTTCGCGCTGGCTGGAGAAGCTAATTCGCGAAGGATTGATATTTGTAAATGGTGAGGAAATTAAACTCAATCACTAGAATTTTAATAACTATTCATAGACAGTAAGATGTCAACGGTTCAAATCGTAAGTGACTCACAAAAAAACTGGTAGCCAATATAAATAAACACAAAATAAGAGCAAAGAGGATTAGTAAAAACCCATTTCGCAAACTCATATAAGAAAGCTCATTCCTTATATGCCGTATTATATTAACCTTTTCCTGACCAATAATAGCCTTAATTAAAGATTCTCTATTTTTGTTGATCTCAAAATACGTTCCATACCCAAATTTTGGTAGAGTTTTTAATGAACCTAATGAGATAAGACCTCCACACAGCATATAAAAAGAAGAAAGAAAAAACACAAACGATATATATGGACTTAATTGACTTTCAGGAAGAAATTTAACAACCCCACTGGCACCGGCACTTATAATACTTAATGATATACTTAATGCCAATGTAAATTTAAAAGTCTTATCATCTATCTCCTTGGCTCTATTATGCTCGCTTTCAAGTCTCTCGACTATTTTTTCATCCGATAACCCTGAGTAAAACTCAAAGTTTGAAAAGGTGATATCATACACACTAACTGTTTTTTTGTTGGCAATATAGTAAAAATAAAGAAATGGGAAAACTTCCTCAATAATTCTAGAAAACATTTTAATTAGCCTCAGATAATTTCTTTGCAATATCGTAATCAATTTCTCTTTTATCATTAGAAAGCCATCCCCACTCGCCAGTTGGATTTATTTCAATAAATATATATTCGTCTTTTGTTTTGATAAAATCAATAGCACCATAATTCAACCCAAGTAACTTAACATACTCTATGCAAAGTTTTTTAATTCTAACAGGAAGTTCAATGTCGACATATTCAAGATCTTCTTTTTTTAAGGTTCTCCAATCATCAGAGATAGCATTACCATTAGATTTTATTGCAACGGCATATACTTTGGAGCCAACAATAGTAACTCTAATATCTAACTTATCCTCAATATATTCTTGAAACGTTATCGGTGCTTGTTTGGTTTTGTCTAAAGTAAAGTCCGCAGGATTAGCTTTCGATGTGTATGTAAAATAGCAATCATCATTTTCTTTAAGTAAAACGGTATCCATCGACTTTATAATAAACTTCGTTGAAGGGAGTTTCTCAAAACCAAGAGAATTACTAATAATCGTTTGAGGTACACAAAACCCTATCTTTTTTGCAATCATTAGCTGATATGGCTTAGATTCAGCAGCATATGTTGCTTGCGGCCAATTCATCCAATACGCCTTATCAAAAACCATTAATCCCCTAAGAAAAGCATTCCATTGTGATAATGAAAGCTGCTCATTTATATCAATGCTACGCCCTGGAGTATTTCTTAGAAAAACTGGTTGTCGAAACCAAACTGATTTTACATTAGATGTTTCTACATCAACATATTCACCTTTCACCCTTAGGATTGTATTTATGGGATCTAAAAAAATCTCATAATCACTTAATTGCTCTTTGTTTAGCCTAATAAAATTATCGCCATTATTTTCCAGTCGCTGAACAACCAAATCCGTGGAAAAATCATACATACTTGATAGAATCAATACATAATTTTTCATTCTCCTTTTTGATCCTCTCCAGTTTCAACATCACACTTCTTGGTAGCCCTAGTTCCATATTCTGAATTATATGACACTAAAGGTTCTCCATTTCTAATCCAATAACCCTTTGCTTTATTATAAACTGCACCTTCTGGCATTTCAGGTTTATTAGAAAAAGGCCTTTTCGTAGAAAACTGTATTAGTACATGCTCTTGTTTCATCATAATCCTTTATATAAACAGTTATTAACCAATTGATAGTAAAATACTATTTATTAGTTTTCAATTAAAACATACAACACTTACTAGCCAGAGCAAATTTGAGAACCAGATTTATAATATAGCCTAATAAAATCAATAGATTATAGTAGCCTTAGATTGCACAACGCATCCCCCACTTTCTTTTTACTTAGTAGACAATAAATGGGGGAACTTGAAGGATTCAGATAACGAATGTATCGCTGGATTCCGAATTGTACCAAAACACACCACAACATCTGTCCCTGATGCTGTGGTCGCTGTAAAAATTATTGAGGTAATTTCTCATCCCTAAGCCGTCTGATCTCATCCTCTTCAAAAGCATCCCTTAACAGTTGTAGCTGGTCGGCAAGGATGAGAAGCAACGCATAATTCGGGCCGATATCGTCAGGATGCTCGAGCATCACATGCACCAGGACTCGCGAGCGATCGACCAGTTCTCTGGCTGAGGGTTGTTCTACGGTGATTTTCATAGATACCTCCGGCGGAGGCTGGTGCAATGGGAAATTCAGGGACAGGACACATACGCAGCGCTCCGCTTCGTGATAAGCAGGTTAACGCCACCACCGGAGACGCCAGGCTCACTGGTGGTGACCCAGACAGGGTTGGCGTACCGGTTATCACGACCCGGCGCTTCTTTCGAAGCCCCTGCCTGAGCCACCATTGAAGGGGCGAGCGCAGGCCGCGCCAGTAGCACTGCAAACATCGCTACCGACACTCGTGATAATTCGGAACGCCAATTCCGGTTGCGGTTTTGCCGCAACGTGGGGACTATAGCGCAAGTCAGTACGCAAAACTATGCTTATCGCCTCATAACAGAGGGCTTATGCGTGCCGCATAAAATCTTATATTCAGTTATTAAGAAGGCGAGATTCATTGGCAAAAGCTATTGCCACTACAGAGTCAGCCTGCTAACTATGTTGATTGTTTGCTAATGGTGATGGTCATGACTACCGAATATACCGTTGTTGAATCTGTTTCCTCTGCCGAAGCTTTTTGTCGTTTACGAAGTATATCGGGGTTGTCAGCACGGCCGCTTGAGGCTGCCAGGGTGGGTTTGCCGAGAAGCTGTTATGGCGTACACATTCTCTGGCAAGGAGTGCCTGTCGGCATGGGGCGTATCGTTGGCGATGGTGCATTAAACTTCGAGATAGTCGATATAGCCGTCGACCCCGCCCATCAGGGGCGTGGACTTGGCCGAATCATTATGGAAAACATTATTCGCTGGCTGGACAGCAACGCTTATAAAGGCGCTTATGTCTCTCTGGTGGCTGATGTACCGGAACTCTACGCGAAGTTCGGTTTTGAGTTAGTCCGCCCGGAAAGCGAAGGAATGGCGAGAGTCTGGGGGTAATGTTGTCATCTGGATCAGCAAACATCCCGCTTTTGTGTCCTTGAATGTGCCCATAGCCATGTTTTCAAGGCAACGTATTGCTAATAGATTAACGAGTTAGCACGATTTTCCAGCTTCTGTATCGGTTTAGTCCGTAAACGTTCACTCACCCGCATTAACGCCGCGTTAATACGGGTTTTTTCTTGCCCTTTGCGGCGCAACGTTCTCTACTTTTATCTCCCCCTCTGCCGCGAGACTAAAACATGACCGTTGAATATACCGTGATCGAGAAGGTGCCCTCCGCCGAAGCGTTTTGCCACCTGCGGGTAGCCGCCGGCATGTCGCCGCGCCCCCTGGAAGGCGCCAGAGCCGGACTGCCGCATAGCTGTTATGGCGTACATATCCTCTGGCAGGAGACGCCGATCGCGATGGGACGCATCGTCGGCGACGGCGCGATTAATTTCGATATTGTCGACGTCGCCGTCGATCCGGCTCACCAGGGAAAAGGCCTTGGCCGGCTGGTGATGGAGAAGCTGGTCGCCTGGCTGGACGCTAACGCCTTTGATGGCGCCTACGTTACGCTGGTGGCGGATGTGCCGGAACTGTACGCGAAGTTCGGCTTCGAAAGCGTTCGCCCGGAGAGCGAGGGGATGGCCCGCGTCTGGCGAACCCGCAGTCGTTAGCTCGCATTTCCTGCCAGGAAAAGAGCGTTGTCCAAATGGCAACTCGTCTTACGGCGCGTTCCTCACTATGCTGAACGCCATTCACATCGCGAGGATCCCATGACACGCTTTCTTCTCTGCAGCTTTGCCCTGGTTCTGCTCTACCCCTCCGGCATCGATATGTATCTGGTCGGCCTGCCGCGTATTGCTCAGGACCTGGGGGCCAGCGAGGCGCAATTACATATCGCCTTCTCGGTCTATCTGGCCGGTATGGCCTCCGCGATGCTGTTTGCTGGCCGCATCGCCGACCGCTCGGGGCGTAAGCCTGTCGCTATTGTAGGTGCAGCGATCTTTGTTATCGCCTCCCTGCTCTGCGCCCAGGCGCATACCAGCAGCCACTTCCTCATCGGACGCTTTATCCAGGGGATCGGCGCCGGCAGCTGCTACGTGGTGGCTTTCGCTATCCTGCGCGATACGCTGGACGACCGTCGCCGCGCCAAGGTGCTGTCGTTGCTCAACGGCATCACCTGCATTATCCCCGTCCTGGCGCCGGTGCTTGGCCACCTGATTATGCTGAAATATCCGTGGCAGAGCCTGTTCTACACGATGACCGGCATGGGCGTCATGGTCGCTGTGCTGTCGGTCTTTATCCTGCGTGAAACGCGGCCGACGGCGCCTCCGCAGGCAGCGTCACCGCAGCATGACGCTGGCGAATCGCTGTTGAACCGCTTTTTCCTCAGCCGCTTACTCATTACCACCCTCAGCGTGACGGTGATCCTGACCTACGTTAACGTCTCGCCGGTACTAATGA
This sequence comes from Klebsiella sp. KP20-425-1, assembly GCF_025813515.1. NCBI lineage: Bacteria > Pseudomonadati > Pseudomonadota > Gammaproteobacteria > Enterobacterales > Enterobacteriaceae > Klebsiella > Klebsiella sp. KP20-425-1. The sequence goes on along the minus strand of NZ_CP109614.1, from coordinate 5,225,303 downwards.
TGGAAGAGATGGGGTTCGACCGGGGAACTTACTCAATGGCGATGGCTCTGATGGCGATGATCAGCATGGCGGTCTCCTTCTCAACGCCGTTCGCCCTGTCGCTGTTTAATCCCCGCACCTTAATGCTGACCTCACAGGTGCTGTTTCTGGCGGCAGGCGTGACGCTGAGCCTCGCCACTCGCCAGGCCGTCACCCTGATCGGGCTGGGCATGATTTGCGCCGGCTTCTCCGTTGGGTTCGGCGTCGCGATGAGCCAGGCGCTGGGGCCGTTCACGCTGCGCGCGGGCGTCGCCAGCTCGGTCCTCGGCATCGCGCAGGTGTGCGGTTCATCGCTGTGGATTTGGCTCGCCGCCATCATCGGACTCAGCGCAATGAATATGCTGATCGGGATACTCATTGCCTGTAGCATAGTGAGCCTTGTTTTGTTACTGGTCGTCACCCCGCCGCGGGTTGCGCAATACGATGAAGAAGCCGCTGTCGAGTCTTGATCTTAATTTACTCCTCTGCCTGCAGCTCCTGACCCAGGAGCTCAGCGTTACCCGTACGGCGAAGCGGATGAACGTTTCGCCGTCAGCGGTGAGCAAGTCGCTGGCCAAACTGCGCGCCTGGTTTGACGATCCGCTGTTTGTGAAAACCCCGCTGGGCCTGGCGCCCACGCCGCTGGTCAGCAGCATGGAGCAGGATCTGGCGGACTGGATGCAGATGGGCAACCAAATCCTCGATAAACCGCACCATACCATGCCCAGCGGCCTCAAATTCGAACTGGCGGCGGAAGCGCCGCTGCTGATGATCCTGTTTAACACCCTCTCTCAGCGCATCTATCAGCGCTATCCGCAGGCATTGATTCGTTTGCGCAACTGGGACTACGACTCCCTGGACGCCATCATCCGCGGTGAGGTGGATATCGGCTTCTGCGGACGCGAAAGCCATCCGCAGTCGCGTGAGCTGCTGAGCCTGCTGCCGTGGTATATCGATTTTGAGGTGCTGTTCACCGACCTGCCGCAGGTCTGGCTGCGCGCCGATCATCCGGCGCTCAGGGAAGAGTGGGATCTGGCGGCATTCTTACGCTATCCGCATATCACTATCTGCTGGGAACAACGCGATACCTGGGCCCTGGACGACGTGCTGCAGGAGCTGGGGTATAAGCGTAACGTGGCGCTGACCGTGCCGGGGTTTGAGCAATCACTTTTTATGGCCGCTCAGCCGCAGCACACCATGCTGGCCACCGCGCCGCGCTACTGTCAGCACTATAATCAGCAGCACCAGCTGCCGCTCGTCTCCCGGCCGCTCCCCCTGGAGGCGCAGCATCTGGAAAAGCTGCGCGTTCCCTTCACCCTGCTATGGCATAAGCGCAACAGCTACAACCCGAAGCTTGTCTGGCTTAGAGATACGCTGAAAGCGCTCTATTCCGGTACGCTTTAAGCCTTGTTTCGTGCCCATAGCACCTTATTTGCGCAAGAATTTGTAAAATTCAAACAAATTCCCTTTTCAATGGGGGATTTCGGCATTAAAACCTGTTAATACCAGGCGATAATAGCGCCCGCAGTTTTATCCAGACCATTACTCACGGAGCGACGTATGGCAACGCATTTTGCAAGAGGGATACTCAGTACCGGGGAGCCGCTATCGACACGTTTGTCAGCGGCCTGTCATCAATCCGCACGTCTTCTCCCGACATATCGCCAGGCTCGCTTTTGCGCGTCGCGCTCGCTGCTTGCCGAGCTGCTGTTTATGCTTTACGGCATCAGCGAGCTGCCTGAAATCATCAACGAAGCCAATGGCCGACCGGTTTTTAGCGATCGCCAACTCCCCCGCTTTTCGATCGCTTATACTGGCAATATCGTTGGTGTTGCCCTCACCACCGAGGGGGATTGTGGCCTCGACATGGAACTGCAGCGCACTGTCCGCAGCCACGACGCCGACCGGCACAATTTCAGCAACAATGAGAATCTGTGGATTAACATACAGCATGATCCGGACGAAGCGCGCAGCCAGCTGGTAGCGCTGCGCCGCAGCGTGCTAAAGCTGACCGGCGAAGCATCAACGCAGCTGCAGCTGCTGCCCGGCTCTGGCCGCCTGCGCACCGCCGGCAGTCAGCCAATCGAAGCGGTATGTGACGCCGAATCGCTGCTGGTATGGTCCATTGCCGCTACCCCGAACATCGGCTCGCTGAAGGTCTGGGAATATGATGCTAAGGGAGGTGACTGGCGCAGCCTGGCGGATGCGCAGCAGCGCGCACGCGAACCGTCAGCCCGCCTGATGCGCTTTACCAGCTTACCCATGGAAAAAACCTTATCCCTCAATTGACCGGTCTTGCCGGCATCATGATCCAAAGGAGCAATCATGTCAGATACCTTGAAAGTGGTTACGTTACTCGGCAGCCTGCGTAAAGGGTCGTTTAATGGAATGGTCGCGCGCACCCTGCCCGGCATCGCGCCAGCGGGCATGGATATCTCCGCGCTGCCGTCGATCGGTGATATCCCGCTGTACGATGCTGATATGCAGGAGGAAGAAGGTTTTCCGCAGCGCGTGCAGGAGATTGCGCAACAGATCCGCGAGGCGGATGGGGTAGTGATAGTCACTCCAGAATATAACTATTCCGTGCCTGGCGGCCTGAAAAACGCCATCGACTGGCTGTCACGCCTGCCCGAGCAGCCGCTGTCCGGCAAACCGGTACTGATTCAGACCAGCTCAATGGGCGCCATCGGCGGTGCGCGCTGCCAGTATCATCTGCGGCAGATTCTGGTCTTCCTTGATGCGATGGTAATGAATAAACCGGAATTTATGGGCGGCGTCATCCAGAACAAAGTGGATCCGCAGGCGGGTGAAGTGGTCGATCAAAGCACCCTCGACCATCTGCGCGGCCAACTGACCGCTTTCGGCGACTATATTCGGCGGGTTAAAGCATAAAAAAAGCCCGGCAGCGATGCCGGGCTTTTTCATCATGCGTGCGGATTAATGTGCATCGATAAAGACAATTTTCAGCACGAACAGCAGCGAAACGATAATCACACACGGGCTGAGCTCGCGCAGCCGGCCGGTACCGATCTTCATCACGCAGTAAGAGATAAAGCCCAGGGCGATACCTTCGGTGATCGAGAAGCTAAACGGCATCATCACTGCGGTGATGAACGCAGGCACCGCCTCGGTCAGGTCGCTCCACTTCACGCGCGCGAGGCTGGAGGTCATCAGCACGCCAACGTATATCAGCGCGCCCGCGGCGGCATAGCCAGGAACCATCCCCGCCAGCGGAGAGAGGAAAATAACCAGCAGGAACAGGATACCAACGACAACGGCGGTCAGGCCGGTACGCCCGCCCACGGAAACGCCGGAAGAAGATTCGATATAGGCCGTCACCGACGAGGTACCGATGAAGGAGCCCGCCACCGACGAGACGCTATCGACAAACAGCGCTTGCTTCATGCGCGGGAATTTACCGTTGGCATCCGCGAGACCCGCTTTATCCGTCACGCCAATCAGCGTCCCGGAGGAGTCAAACAGGTTGACCAGCATAAAGGAGAAGATCACGCCGGCCAGGCCCAGGTTCAGGGAGCCCGCCAGATCGACCTGACCAATCACCGAAGCCACGCTCGGCGGCGCCGAGACGATCCCGGTGTAATGCACGTCGCCCAGCATCCAGCCCAGCAGGGTGGTCACAACGATAGAGACCAGTACCGCGGCGTGAATGTTGCGCGACGCCAGAATCGCGATGATAAAGAAGCCCAGCACGCCCAGCAGTACGCTGTGGGAAGTCAAATGACCAATGCTGACCAGCGTTTCCGGATTGGCGACAATCACCCCGGCGTTTTTCAGGCCCATCATGCCGATAAACAGGCCGATACCGCTGGTGATACCTACACGCAGGCTAAGCGGAATATTGGCGATCATCCAGTAACGTACGCGGAAGATGGTCAGCAGCAGCAGGCCCACGGCGCCCCAGAAGATGGCGCCCATGCCCACCTGCCACGGCAGCCCCATCGCCTGCACCACCACAAAGGCGAAAAAGGCGTTCAGGCCCATCGCCGGCGCCAGGGCGACCGGCAGGTTCGCGAACAGACCCATCAGGATACTGCCGAAAGCGGCAATCAGACAGGTGGTCACAAACACGGCGCTGGTATCCATGCCCGCTACGCCAAGAATTTGTGGGTTAACAAAAACGATATACACCATCGTCAGGAACGTGGTGAAACCGGCGATGGCTTCGGTGCGCACCGTGGTGCCGTGCTCGCGCAGCTTAAATACGCGCTCCAGCAGACCCTGGCCAGAAGACTGGCTGGTTTGTTGTTGACTCATTATCGGTTTCCGAACGTAAGGAGGGAAAATTCGAGGCTATCCTATACCAAATTACGGCACCAGGCGCGGTTGTATGGTAATTTTTTTCATTTATTTTGCTTATACGGCAACGATTGCGTCGCGGCATTGAGCATTACGAAAACGTTAAACTTGTTAATATGGAAAGGCTATGACTCAACCAGAAGCAGTATTTTTTGACTGTGACGGCACGCTGGTCGACAGCGAGGTGATTTGCTCCCGCGCCTACGTTCACATGTTTCAGGAATTCGGCATTACGCTGGACCTCGCCGAGATTTTTAAGCGCTTCAAAGGTGTGAAGCTGTACGAAATTATCGACACCATCAACGCTGAGTATGGCGTTAATCTGCAAAAGGCCACCCTGGAGCCGATTTACCGGGCGGAGGTCGCTCGCCTGTTCAATAGCGAGCTGGAGGTGATTCCCGGAGCCCAGGCGCTGCTGGATGCGGTAAGCGTCCCGATGTGCGTGGTTTCCAATGGCCCAGTCAGTAAGATGCAGCACTCGCTCGGACGCACCGGCCTGCTGCGCCATTTCACTGACCGCTTGTACAGCGGCTACGATATTCAGCGCTGGAAGCCCGACCCGGCGCTGATGTTTCATGCGGCAGAGGCCATGCAGGTAAAAGCCGAAAACTGTATTCTGGTGGATGACTCCAGCGCCGGCGCTCAGTCGGGGATTGCCGCCGGCATGGAAGTGTTTTATTTCTGCGCCGATCCGCACAACCAACCGATCGATCATCCCAAAGTGACGACCTTTACCGATCTGGCAGAGCTGCCGGCATTGTGGCAGGCGCGCGGCTGGGATATCACGCGTTAAGGGCCTGGTGAGCGGCACGTTGGCATCGATGAACCCCCGCTATGCGTCTGCGTAAGCGGGGAATAGAACTAGCGGCTTTTTATTGCTGCAACTCCGCCGCCGCCGCTTTATCGGCAATAATCACCAGTGAAGGGTGCAATTTGAGCACTGAAGCCGGCACCTGCACGCTGACCGGACCTTCCACCACTTGCTTTAACGCGTGCGCTTTTGCCGCACCGCTGACAATTAGCAATAAATTTTTCGCCGCCATCACGCTTCTCGGCCCCATGGTGACATAGCTGTCTGGTACTGCCGAGATATCCCCGCCCATCTCGCTGTTAGCGATAAGAGCAATCATTTCCCCATGAATCGGCACTTCGACCGTCTGATCATGAAAGCGGGTGGTATTCGGCAGGTTGCCGCAAAAATGGCCGTCGGCCCCCAGCCCCAGCACCATCAGATCCAGACCGCCAGCCTCTTCCAGCTGGCGATCGTGCTGAGCGGCGTTGTCCAGCGTCAGCTTGTGAATGTTCTCTTCTTTGATCTGCGCCGGGGTAAAAAACAGCTGGCGCAAATTAGATATCGTGACGCCTTCTCGCGACTGGCCGCGAAAAGGGATCTCATCGAAGTTGTAATAGTGCACCCGATCATAGAATGCTTTGCCTTTCACGGCGGCGGTCAAATGCTCATACATCCGCTTTGGCGTGCTCCCCGCCGTCACCGCCAGATTCACCCGCCGCGGCGCCGTGATATAGCCCAGAACATGATGGCTGGCGACCAGGCTCATCTCTTCATAATCTTCGGTCACAATCATTTTCATCTTGTCGTCCTTCACAAGCACAAAACGGGGGCTGAAGGCCCCCTAAAGGTTATTTAAACAGTTTTTGCACAAACTCGGCGTAGGCCGGGCGCCAGACGTCCATTTCATGGTTCAGGCCGGGATACTGGTGGTAATCAAATTTAATCTGCTGTTTTTCCAGCTCGCTTTTCAGACCAGCAATGTCTTTACCGGTCACAGAATCTTTTTCCCCGACGACCACGGTAAAGTTACGCAGCTGCTTATTGATCGCGTCAGGCTGCTTCAGCTGCGCTTCCACGCCGGCATTCGGCACCGTGGTAGTCGTAACGCCGCTAAAGGTGGCGAGCCAGCCAAAGCTCTCCAGATGATTCATTCCGGAAACCAGCGCCTGATAACCGCCCTGCGAGAGGCCCGCCAGCGCCCGACCGTCGGCATCTTTACGCACGTTAAATCGGGCATCGATCAGCGGAATAATATCCTGCATGAGCTCTTTATCCGCCGCCTGCGCATTAAGTGGATAGAAGGTTTTGCGCCGCTCCTGCGGCGGGAAGTTTTCCGCGACCGCTTCCGGGATATCGGTTTCGGTATCCGGGACCACCACCAGCATCGGCTTAATCTTGCCCTCCGCCAGCAGGTTATCCATGATTTGCGGGATCCGCCCCTGATCGATGGCCGACAGGCCGCTGTCGCCAAAGCCATGATAGAAATAGAGCACCGGCAGCGGATCGCCGGTTCCGCTATAGCCCGGCGGCGTCCAGACATAGAGACGACGTTCGGCGTTCAGAGCCTTCGAGTGATAGGTGAGGGTGCGCAGATCGCCATGCGCAACCTCCCGATCGTCAAGAATACTGCCCGGCACCAGAATCAAACTGGTGTTCACCTGGCGCTGCGGCTTCTGATAGCGGCTGCCGGTATCTACCGAGCGGAAGCCATCCACATCGAAATAGTATTCATAGAGATTGGGCTTCATCGGCTCGCTTTTCCATGTCCAGACTCCGTCCGCTGCTTTGGTCATGTCGTGCGAGACAAAGGAGTCCGGCGTGGCGCCAGTCACTATCGAGACCCGCCGGGCATCAGGGGCAAACAAGCGGTAAGTGATACTCTTATCCGCGTTAACCTGGGTGATAAAGTGGCTCACCGGCAGGCTTGGGTCCGGCATCGCGGGTAATGGCGCCGCCTGGAGGGTAAACGCCGCGCCCGCCAGCGCCAGGGCGAAATAAATTGCATGTCGTTTCATCGTTGTTCCTCTTTCGTTGTGTCCGTTCAGTTATCGTCTTACCACCAGATTTCCGCCTGCGCCCCCACGGCAAACTGATCGTTCTTCCCGTCTTCAAAAATGCTGGTGGTATTATTCGCGGCCTTATCCAGGTCAATATCCTTCGCTTTAATATAGGTGGCATAGAAACGAATTTCCGGGCGCGAGGTCAGCATACTGGTATTGACTTTGAAGGTATGGAACAGCGTGGTCTTGTAGCCGGACTCGTTATATTTCTTGCCGGTAACATCTTTGTTTTGCTGTTTGAAGTACCCCAGCTCGACGCCGGTCTGGTTATATTTATCCCAGATATAAGCCGGTCGCAGAACCGTACGGATAGATTCAAAATCGGAGTGGGCCCCGGTTTCGTAGCTATAGACGTCGTTACCAAAAGAGTAGACGATGGCATTCGCCATAATAACGTCATCGCGTAAATAGGTTTCCCCCTGCGAGGTTAAGCGCACGGCGGTGCCATTGGTATGATCGCCATAATAGCGGCCATTAAAGGTGGTATAGGGGCTGGATCCGGCATAGCGTGAGAAGCTGCTGGCAATAGAGTTATTGGCCAGTAAGAAAGAGAATTCGTTAAAGCCGCCGTTAGCAAATTTCTGCGTTAACGAGGTACCAGCCATCCAGGTATCTTTCCACGGATAATAACCTTCATTGCCCTCTTTATATTTCTCCGATGAACTTTGGTTGGCGGCGACATAGCGTCCGCTAACCATCAGGCTGGCTTTATCCCACAGCGGAATCTCTTTGTAGCGAACGTCCAGGGTGTTAGTGTTAATTTGCTGCTTATTGCTTAAAGAACGGTCATAATCATCGACATCTTCGCGAATCAACGCGATATCGAATTTCCCGGCGCCCACCTGCCAGTTTTCCAGCCCTACGCCGGCCGCCGCATCGGTTCTCTGCGTTTTCCAGTCCAGCATCTGGATTTCAATTTTTGGCGCCCCGTGTTTGCCGACCCAGAAATCGGCTTCCGGCGCAAACGGCAGGAACCCTTTGGTGTTAACATACATATCCGAGAATTGAATGTAGTTTTCGCCGCCGGCATTGTCACCAAACCAGCCAGTGGAATACTGCTGGCCGACGTTCCCGTCGAGCATCACGATGGCGTCGACGCGTTTATCGCCTTCCTGAAACACCCGCTGCTTCAGCTGCAGATCGAACCAGCCGGAATATTCATTGCCCAGGCGGCCAAGCGAACCGATCGCCCATGATTTTGGCGAGCCGTGCGAGGCGGTCCCCCAGCCGGAACGGAAGTAGCCGTTATAGCTAAAGCCAATTTCATCTTTCACGAACTTGCTAAAGTCTTTCAGCGTCATCGCGCTGTAGGCTGGCGCGCCATCGGTGACAGGTTGTTGATTTTTAACCAGCACCGCATCCGGTTTAACCGCCGTTTTCGGCCCAGCGGTCGCCCCCCCGGTCTTGCGCTTCTGACCTTCCGCAGGTGGAGACCATGAGGCCCAAATCTGGTCTCTTTTTCTTTCCTGGTCCTGATATTTTTTGAGCTCTTTTTGCGTGTCTTTGAGCGCTTTTTCCAGCAGCTCAAGCCGTTGTTCCACCGTCAGCTGGCTCGCTAGCAGATTAGTTGAATAACAAAGTGGCGCCAGCAAGACTATCGCCGAAGCGATCCTGTTTTTTCTCATCATAATATTCCCTTATATAATCATTGGCGTAAATAAAACACGACAACAACCCTATTCCGTGCCGGTGCTAATAGCCGTATCCATACCGTTTGACGTCGCGGCGGCTGTTATTTTTGCGGTTAGACAAAAACAAAAAAACCTGAAGAAGACCATCTGCCTTGGCAGATAATCCTCTTCAGGTTTTGCCCGCGCATCGCGGTAGCAACCCTCATTCAGCCATTATTGGCCCGCATAAAACAAAAAACCTGATATCGCCCCCAGGAGCAATATCAGGTTTTGCCTGCTGTCGCAGTCACAATCCGTTTAAACCATCCTGAGCGTTAAAACTCAGTGAGTGGCAGCTGATTGTTACGCGATAAAATGAATAACTCAAACGGGCAGATTGTTAATTGTGACGATAATCTCAGCAATCTCGCTGCCGCGGGGTAAAACATATCTAATTCTGATAAATCCATTTACCAGAATTAGACAGAATGATTATTACTCTTTCGGATCTTTGCCAGCGAGCAGTTTATCCAGCTCATCGCCGCCAACGTGACGGAAATCCTGACCTTTGACGAAGTAGAAAATATATTCGCAGATATTCTGGCAGCGGTCGCCGATACGCTCGATGGAGCGCGCGCAGAACAGCGCGGTCAGGACGCTGGGGATAGTGCGCGAGTCTTCCATCATGTAGGTCATCAGCTGACGCACGATGCCTTCATACTCCTGGTCGACTTTCTTATCTTCGCGATAGATACGTACCGCTTCGTCGAGATCCATACGCGCAAACGCATCCAGTACGTCATGCAGCATCTGCACCGTGTGGCGGCCCAGCGATTCGAGGCTCACCAGCAGCGGCTGGTGCTGCTGGGAAAACTTCTCCAGCGCGGTGCGGCAGATTTTATCCGCCACGTCGCCAATGCGTTCCAGCTCAGCGATAGTCTTGATGATCGCCATCACCAGGCGCAGGTCGCTGGCGGTCGGCTGGCGCTTGGCGATGATGCGCACGCACGCTTCATCGATAGCCACTTCCATCATGTTGACCTGCTTGTCGCCGTCGATGACGCGTTTCGCCAGATCGCTGTCCTGGTTATGCATGGCGGTGATGGCATCAGAGAGCTGCTGTTCCACCAGCCCACCCATGGTCATCACCTGGGTGCGGATATACTCCAGTTCAGCGTTGAACTGGCCGGAAATATGTTTGTTAAGATTTAGGTTGTCCATGGTGTCTCCTGATTGCCCAACTGGTGAGAGCCTGAAAGCACAAGGGCAAATCAACCGTAGCGGCCAGTAATATAATCTTCAGTTTGTTTCTTCGCGGGCTTAGTGAACAGGTCATCCGTGTTGCTGAACTCAATCAGCTCGCCAAGATACATAAATGCCGTATGGTCGGAGCAACGCGCAGCCTGCTGCATGTTGTGAGTCACGATAACGACGGTGTAGTCCTGTTTCAGCTCGGTGATCAGCTCTTCGATACGCCCGGTGGAGATCGGGTCCAGCGCGGAGCACGGCTCATCAAGCAGCAGCACTTCCGGGCGGATCGCGATACCGCGGGCAATGCACAGACGCTGCTGCTGACCACCGGAGAGAGAATACCCGCTCTGGTGCAGTTTATCTTTGGTTTCGTTCCATAATGCGGCTTTGGTCAGCGCCCACTGCACGCGCTCGTCCATATCGGCACGGGACAGCTTTTCAAACAGGCGCACGCCGAAGGCGATATTGTCGTATATGGACATCGGGAACGGCGTTGGTTTCTGGAACACCATGCCAACCTTAGCGCGCAGCAGGGCGATATCCTGGGTGTTAGTCAGAATGTTGTCGCCATCCAGCAGGATCTCACCTTCCGCGCGCTGCTCCGGATATAGTTCAAACATCTTGTTGAACGTGCGCAGCAGGGTGGATTTACCACAGCCTGACGGACCGATAAACGCCGTCACCTGGTTTTTGGTGATATCCAGGTTGATGTTCTTCAGGGCATGGAATTTGCCGTAGTAGAAGTTCAGGTTACGAACTGAAATCTTACCCGGAGCTGTATTCACCATACTCATCTCAATCTCTTCCTCATTCAGCGCAGCAGTTGTTGCGCTGCAAAAAATTAACCGTGTTTCTTCTTGGCGAAGATAACGCGCGCCAGGATGTTCAGCAGCAAGACGCACAGGGTGATAATCAATACCCCGGCCCATGCCAGTTGCTGCCACTCCGCAAACGGACTCATGGCAAATTTGAAAATGGTCACCGGCAGGTTAGCAATCGGCTGCATCATGTCGGTGCTCCAGAACTGGTTGGACAGCGCGGTGAACAGCAGCGGCGCCGTTTCCCCGGCGATACGGGCGATAGCCAGCAGGATCCCGGTCATAATCCCTGAGACGGAGGCTTTCAGGGTGATCGCCGAGATCATCTTCCACTTCGGCGTCCCCAGCGCATAGGCCGCTTCACGCAGGCTATCCGGCACCAGCTTCAGCATGTTTTCGGTGGTACGAATAACGATAGGCACCTGCAGCAGCGCCAGCGCGATAACGCCCGCCCAGCCCGAGAAGTGCTGCATCTGCGCCACCACAATGGTGTAGACGAACAGACCCACCACGATAGACGGCGCGGAAAGCAGAATGTCGTTGATAAAGCGGATGATTTCCGCCAGCACCGACTTGCGGCCATACTCCGCCAGATAAATTCCGGCGAGGATACCCAGCGGCGTACCAAATACGGTTGCCCACAGGATCAGCAGGCCGCTGCCGGCGAGGGCGTTAGCCAGTCCACCGCCCGCCGTATTCGGCGGCGGCGTCATTTCGGTGAACAGCGCCAGACTCATGCCGTCGAAACCGCGGGTTATCGTCGCCATCAGGATCCAGATAAGCCAGAACAAACCAAACGCCATGGTCGCCATCGACAGCGCCAGAGCGATACGGTTCTTCATGCGGCGTTTGGCCTGCATCTTGCGACGGGACTCCGCCAGTTCGGCGGTAGTTTGCAATTCAATGGTCGCCATTAGCGTGCCCCCTCATTCTTCGCGAGGCGCATAATCATAAACTTCGATGCGGCCAGAACGATAAAGGTGATAACGAACAGGATCAGGCCCAGCTCCATCAGCGCCGCCACGTGCAGGCCGGTTTCCGCTTCGGCGAACTCATTAGCCAGCGCGGAGGTAATACTGTTCCCCGGCATATACAACGAGATGCTGTCGAGCTGGTAGGTGTTGCCGATGATAAAGGTGACCGCCATGGTTTCACCCAGCGCGCGGCCCAGACCGAGCATCACCCCGCCGATCACCCCGTTTTTAGTGAACGGTAAAACGATGCGCCAGATAACTTCCCAGGTGGTGCAGCCGATGCCATAGGCCGACTCTTTCATCATCACCGGGGTCTGTTCGAAAACATCGCGCATGACCGCGGCGATGTAAGGGATGATCATGATGGCCAGAATGACGCCAGCGGCGAGAATACCGATACCAAACGCCGGGCCGGCAAACAGCGCGCCGACGAACGGGATGGTCGACAGAACGTTGCCGACCGGCTCCTGGAAGTAAGTCGCAAACAGCGGGGCGAAAATAAACAGGCCCCACATGCCGTACACGATGCTCGGGATTGCCGCCAGCAGCTCAATCGCAATGCCCAGCGGACGCTTGAGCCAGGCGGGGGACAATTCTGTCAGAAACAGCGCGATGCCGAAGCTCACCGGAACGGCGATCAGCAGCGCGATAAAAGAGGTGACCAGGGTTCCGTAAATCGGGACCAGCGCGCCGAAGATCTCGTTAGGCGCATCCCACTCTTTGGTCCACAAAAAGGCAAAGCCAAACTTTTGAATGCTCGGCCAGGAAGAGATGATCAGGGAAACGATGATGCCGCCCAGCATCAATAGCACAATCAGCGCAGCCAGTTTTACCAGCGCACTGAAAATCATGTCACCCTTTTTCCCCGGAGGGGTAAATGCAGGCTTGGTTGCAGCCATAGATTACTCTTTACGTATTAAAACTTGTTCGAATAAATGCCCGGTGGCGTTGGCTCCCGGGCCTACAGTCTGAACCGTAGGGCGGGCAGCGCCTGAACGCCCCCGCCATCTTCGTCAAAAATCTACTGTTAGTACAGCGCTTTACCGCTGCTGTCTTTGACGTTGGTTTTCCATGCCGCGCGAACCTGCTCTACCACGCTTTCCGGCAGCGTCGCGTAATCCAGCGCATTCGCTTCTTTCCCGCCGTTTTTATACGCCCAGTCGAAGAACTTCAGCACTTCAGCGGTCTGTTCCGGCTTGTTCGTCGCCTTATGCACCAGGATGAAGGTGGTTGAGGTGATCGGCCATGCATTTTCGCCTTTCTGGTTGGTCAGGTCCTGAGCGAAAGACTTGCTCCAGTCAACGCCTTTTGCGGCGTTAGCGAAGTTGTCTTCAGTCGGGCTAACCGGCTTGCCGTCGGCAGAGACCAGTTTGGTGTAGGCCAGGTTGTTTTGCTTAGCGTAAGCGTATTCGACGTAACCAATCGAGCCCGGCAGACGCTGAACAAAGGCGGCGATACCATCGTTGCCTTTACCGCCCAGACCGGTTGGCCAGTTTACGGTAGAGCCGGCGCCGATTTTCGATTTCCACTCTTCATTCACTTTGGACAGGTAGCTGGTGAAAACGAATGAGGTACCTGAACCATCGGCGCGGCGGACCACGGCGATGTTCTGCGACGGCAGCTTCAGGCCCGGGTTGAGCTTAGCGATCGCTTCGTCATCCCATTTTTTAATTTTACCCAGGTAGATATCACCGAGGGTTTTGCCATCCAGCACCAGCTCGCCGGATTTCACGCCAGGCAGGTTAACCGCCAGTACCACGCCGCCAATCACAGTGGGGAACTGGAACAGACCTTCCTGGGTCAGTTTGTCATCAGCCAGCGGAGCATCAGAAGCACCGAAATCAACGGTGTTGGCAATAATCTGCTTAACGCCACCAGAGGAACCAATACCCTGGTAGTTCACTTTATTGCCGGTTTCTTTCTGATAGGTATCAGCCCATTTGGCATACACCGGCGCAGGGAAAGTTGCGCCTGCGCCAGTCAGGCTTGCTGCTGCGAAGGCAGAGAAAGCGCTCATCGATAAGGTCGCGGCGACAACTGTTGCGACGGTGGTACGCATAACGTTCATAATGTCTCCTGCTGGGATTCGTAAATCATTGTTTCGAGGCTATGGTGAGCAAAATAGGTCAAAGAGGTGACAGTAAAATGTACGAATTATGACAGTTTTATGACAGGCCGGGAGAGTGGATTTTACGCCAAATAATACGCTTATAACTCAGATGGTTATCTTTAATCATGACCGTGCAATGACAAAATAATTTTCTTTTTATGACGGCGAAATCGGACCGTAAAACGATCGTTTGTCATCTACCGCCAGCCAAAATATTGCGCACGTAATCGATGGAAAACAGCAGGTGCAAATAAAAAGGGCCGCCGTCGGCAGCCCTTTGCAGGATAGGATGCTTTACTCAACCGTTACCGATTTCGCCAGGTTACGCGGCTGGTCAACGTCAGTGCCTTTGATCAGCGCGACGTGATAAGCCAACAGCTGCAGCGGAACCGTATAGAAGATAGGGGCGATGGTCTCTTCCACATGCGGCATCTCAATGATGTGCATGTTATCGCTACCGTTGAAGCCGGCTTCACCGTCGGCGAAGACGTATAGTTCACCGCCGCGGGCACGAACCTCTTCGATGTTGGATTTCAGTTTTTCCAGCAGTTCGTTGTTCGGCGCCACCACGATCACCGGCATTTCCGCATCAATCAGCGCCAGTGGGCCGTGCTTAAGCTCGCCCGCCGCATAGGCTTCCGCGTGAATGTAGGAGATCTCTTTCAGCTTCAGCGCCCCTTCCATAGCGATCGGATACTGATCGCCACGGCCAAGGAACAGCGCATGGTGCTTATCAGAGAAGCGCTCTGCCAGCTGCTCAATACGCTTGTCCTGGGAGAGCATCTGCTCGATACGGTTCGGCAGAGCCTGAAGGCCGTGCACGATATCATGCTCGATAGACGCATCCTGACCTTTCAGTCGCGCCAGTTTCGCCACCAGCATCAACAGCACGGTTAGCTGAGTGGTAAAGGCTTTGGTCGAGGCCACGCCGATTTCCGTTCCGGCTTTGGTCATCAGCGCCAGATCGGACTCGCGCACCAGCGACGAGCCCGGCACGTTGCAGATGGCCAGCGAGCCGAGATAGCCCAGCTCTTTCGACAGACGCAGCGCCGCCAGGGTATCGGCGGTTTCACCCGACTGGGAGAGGGTGATCATCAGGCTATTGCGACGCACTGCGGACTTGCGATAGCGGAATTCGGAGGCGATTTCTACATCGCATGGGACGCCGGCTAATGCTTCGAACCAGTAACGGGAGACCATCCCGGAGTTATAGGAAGTCCCGCAGGCAACAATCTGAATATGTTCAACCTGAGCCAGCATTTCATTGGCGTTCGGCCCCAGCTCGCTGAGATCCACTTCGCTATGGCTGATGCGCCCGGTCAGGGTGTTCTTAATCGCGTTCGGCTGCTCGAAAATCTCTTTCTGCATATAGTGGCGGTAGATACCTTTATCGCCAGCGTCATACTGCAGATTGGATTCGATCTCCTGGCGCTTCACTTGCGCAGCGGACTTATCAAAAATCACCACCGAACGGCGAGTCACTTCCGCGATATCGCCTTCTTCGAGGAAGATGAAGCGGCGGGTAACCGGCAGCAATGCCAGCTGGTCGGAAGCGATAAAGTTTTCACCCATCCCCAGGCCAATTACCAGCGGGCTACCGGAGCGGGCCGCCAGCAGAGTTCCCGGGTCACGGGTATCCATGATCACCGTACCGTAAGCGCCGCGCAGCTGCGGGATAGCGCGCAGGACGGCTTCACGCAAGGTACCGCCTTGTTCCAGCTCCCAGTGCACCAGATGGGCAATAACTTCGGTATCGGTCTCAGTGACGAAGACATAGCCGCGAGACTGCAGCAGGGCGCGCAGCGGCTCATGGTTTTCGATGATCCCGTTATGGACCACCACAATGTGTTCAGAAACATGCGGATGCGCATTGCTCTCAGACGGTTCGCCGTGCGTCGCCCAACGAGTATGGGCGATCCCGGTACCACCGTGTAACGGTTGCTCTTCTACCGCCTGAGCCAGCATCTGAACTTTACCCAGGCGACGCACGCGGGTCATATGACCTTCGCTGTCGACCACTGCCAGACCGGCAGAGTCATAGCCACGGTATTCCAGACGACGTAAACCTTCGAGAAGGATTTCAGCAATATCACGCTGCGCGACTGCGCCAACAATTCCACACATAGTTAAATTTCCTGATAATGGCGATATGCCATGCGTTGTCGCTGACCTGTATTTGCCCGTTTTCCGGGCGCCCCGAGCCTTGTAGAGAGTGGGGTTATTGTTATGGTACTGCCTGCGGACGGGGATCTATGTTGACCCTCTCATCCTGGTTCGCCGGGAAAATTTCCCCGGCGATAATCCAAATTATTTCTTCTTCACCGGACGCTGCCAGCCCTGTTTGTGGACCTGCGGTACGCGGCTCAACACCAGCTCGTTATCGGCGATATTGCGCGTAACGGTGGTGCCGGCGGCGATAGTAACGCCATTGCCTACCGTGACCGGGGCCACCAGCTGGGTATCCGAGCCGACAAAGACATCATCGCCAATAATCGTTTTATGCTTGTTCGCACCATCGTAGTTGCAGGTGATGGTGCCCGCGCCGATATTGACGTTATCGCCAATCTCCGCATCGCCCAGATAGGTCAGATGACCCGCCTTGGAGCCTTTCCCGAGACGCGCTTTTTTCATTTCCACGAAGTTACCAACGTGGGCGCCTGCCAGCAGTTCGGCGCCCGGGCGCAGACGGGCAAATGGACCGATGGTGCAGGCCGCCTGCAGCTGGGCATCTTCCACCACGCTGTAGGGGCTAATTTCGCAGTCATCGCCGATGGTGCTGTTTTTGATCACGCAGCCGGCGCCGATTTTCACTCGATCGCCCAGCACCACGTTGCCTTCCAGAATAACGTTAGTATCGATCTCTACATCGCGCCCGTGCTGCAGCGTACCGCGCAGATCGAAACGCGCCGGATCGCGCAGCATCACGCCCGCCAGCAGCAGCTTTTCCGCCTGCTCCGCCTGGTAGACGCGCTCCAGGCGCGCAAGCTGCAGGCGGTTGTTGACGCCTTCGACTTCGCTCAGGCGCTGCGGATGCACTGCGACGATCTGGTGTCCTTCCTGGTGCGCCATGGCGATGATATCGGTGATGTAGTATTCGCCCTGAGCGTTGTTATTGGTGAGTTTCGCCAGCCAGCGCTTTAGATCCGCTCCGCCGGCGATCAGGATCCCGGTGTTGATTTCCTGGATCTGGCGCTGGGCCTCGCTGGCATCTTTGTGCTCAACGATGCCCGTCACCTGGCCATTTTCACGGGTAATGCGGCCATAGCCGGTTGGGTCATCCAGCTTCACCGTTAACAGACCAATCCCACCCTGTGGTTTCGCGGCGCGCAGGCGCTGTAGCGTCTCAACGGAGATCAGCGGCACGTCGCCATAGAGCATCAGGATGTCTTCATCATCATTGAAGAATGGCGCCGCCTGCTGCATAGCGTGCCCGGTTCCGAGCTGCTCGGCCTGCAGCACCCAGTTCAGGTTGTCTTCATGCAGAGTCTGACGCAGCAGATCGCCGCCGTGGCCGTATACCAGGTGTACCGCACATGCGCCTAAATCGTTAGCGGCATCAATGACATGCTGCACCATTGGCTTCCCGGCCAGGGTATGCAGCACCTTAGGAAGATCGGAATACATGCGGGTCCCTTTGCCTGCAGCAAGGATAACCACGCTCATCGCACTATTTGACATACTCATCCTGACGGTAGTTAGAACGAAAAGTAAAAGCCTTTCACGTTGAAATTTCTACATATTTTTCATCATAAAACGAGACGTGGAGAAAACGTCCAGGCTCACTGTTTTACCCCATTTTATGACGCTATTTTTAACCACTGCAAATCAGTTTAACGCTGAAAAAGGAGGGCGGGGTGGAGAATCATTAACTATCTCACTGCTTTTGCTGTTTTTTCGCCACCTGAATAAAGCCGCAGCGGCAGGCGTTTATCAGCCCCCACAGCGGGAAGAACCTGGATAAATATTCGCCAGTCGCTGGCGGGGGAGGGCGGTAAAGTGATTGATGCTATCCATAAAAAACGAAAGGCCACCTATCAGGTGACCTTCTTTTCCCGGTTTCTCATCGCCAGTGTTGTCGTTTTGATGGGCGATACGCCGTGTCAGCGGGCGAGATAGCGCGGAGCTTAGAAGCTCAGGACGCTAAATTTAGCGATGATTTTATGGAACAGTTTCATGATGATTTCCTGACGCAGGTGCAGTTTATAACGCTTTTTTTTGTGATATACATCACATAAAAAGAGTTTACGCCTCATCATTTAACTAATCAATAACAATTAAGGGTGAATACTGTTTTCACTTCATCCGCTCGTCAGCAGCGGGCAATAAAAAAAGCCAGCCTGGAACCCAGACTGGCTTTTTACGTTCAAGCCGGTGTTACATCGCTTTTTTGGTCAACTCGATAACGCGCAGTTTAGCGATCGCTTTGGCCAGTTCCGCAGACGCCTGAGCGTAATCCACATCGCCGTGAGAGCTCTTAATGTGCTCTTCCGCTTTGCGTTTCGCTTCCAGCGCTCGCGCTTCGTCGAGGTCCTGACCGCGAATTGCGGTATCCGCCAGGACGGTCACGCTGCCAGGCTGCACTTCAAGAATGCCGCCGGACAGATAGATAAACTCTTCATGACCGTGCTGTTTAACGATGCGAATCATACCAGGCTTAATGGCGGTGAGCAGCGGCGCGTGGCCCGGGTAAATACCCAGTTCACCTTCGCTACCCGTTACCTGGATTTTTTCGACCAGACCAGAGAACATTTGTTGCTCTGCGCTGACGACGTCCAGGTGGTAAGTCATTGCCATATCACCCTCCGATTAAGGCGTTAAAGTTTTTTGGCTTTTTCCACGGCTTCGTCGATGGAACCGACCATGTAGAACGCCTGCTCTGGCAGGTGATCGTATTCGCCTTCCATGATGCCTTTAAAGCCACGGATGGTGTCTTTCAGCGCCACGTATTTGCCCGGAGAACCGGTAAAGACTTCTGCCACGAAGAACGGCTGGGACAGGAAGCGCTGGATCTTACGCGCGCGAGCTACCACCAGTTTGTCTTCTTCAGACAGTTCGTCCATACCGAGGATGGCGATAATGTCTTTCAGTTCCTGATAACGCTGCAGGATGGACTGAACGCCACGCGCGGTGTCGTAGTGTTCCTGACCAACAACCAGCGGATCCAGCTGACGGCTGGTGGAATCCAGCGGGTCAACGGCCGGGTAGATACCCAGGGATGCGATCTGACGGCTCAGTACTACGGTTGCATCTAAGTGAGCAAAGGTAGTGGCTGGGGATGGGTCAGTTAAGTCATCCGCCGGTACGTATACCGCCTGTACGGAGGTGATAGAACCGGTTTTGGTGGAGGTGATACGTTCCTGCAGAACGCCCATCTCTTCCGCCAGGGTCGGCTGATAACCTACCGCTGAAGGCATACGACCCAGCAGCGCGGATACTTCAGTACCGGCCAGGGTGTAACGATAGATGTTATCGACGAACAGCAGTACGTCACGACCTTCGTCACGGAATTTCTCAGCCATGGTCAGGCCGGTCAGCGCAACGCGCAGACGGTTTCCCGGCGGCTCGTTCATCTGGCCGTACACCAGGGATACTTTATCGATAACGTTGGAGTCGGTCATTTCGTGGTAGAAGTCGTTACCCTCACGAGTACGCTCACCTACGCCCGCAAACACAGAGTAACCGGAGTGCTCGATCGCGATGTTACGGATCAGCTCCATCATGTTTACAGTTTTACCTACACCCGCACCGCCGAACAGACCAACTTTACCGCCCTTGGCGAACGGACACATCAGGTCGATAACTTTGATGCCGGTTTCCAGCAGTTCCTGAGAGCTGGACAGCTCTTCATAGGACGGTGCCGCGCGGTGGATAGCCCAACGCTCTTCTTCGCCGATGTCGCCTTTCATGTCAACCGGTTGACCCAGTACGTTCATGATACGACCCAGCGTTGCTTTACCTACCGGGACTTCGATCGGGTGCTCGAGGTCTTTTACATCCAGACCGCGGCGCAGACCATCAGAAGAACCCATGGCGATGGTACGTACGATACCGCCGCCCAGCTGCTGCTGAACTTCCAGCACCAGAACTTCATTACCATTCTGTACCTCAAGGGCTTCGTACACGCGTGGTACGGCATCCTGAGGGAACTCGACGTCGACCACGGCGCCGATTACCTGGACAATCTTTCCAGTAGCCATCTTAAATCCTCTACGAAATAACCTGGTTAAACCGCGGCGGCCCCCGAGACGATCTCGGTGAGTTCCTGAGTAATGCTGGCCTGACGAGCTTTGTTGTATACCAACTGCAGCTCTTTAATCAGGCTGCCGCCATTATCGGTCGCGGCTTTCATCGCCACCATACGGGCGGCCTGCTCGCTGGCCAGGTTTTCAACCACGCCCTGATAAACCTGAGATTCGACGTAGCGGCGCAGGAGGGTATCCAGCAGCGCTTTCGGATCGGGCTCATACAGGTAATCCCAGGATTTACGTTTCAGATCAGCATCTTCTGATGCCGGTAACGGCAGCAGCTGAGTGATCGTCGGAACCTGAGACATGGTGTTAATAAATTTGTTGCTGACAACGTACAGCTTGTCCAGACGGCCTTCATCATAGGCCTGCAACATCACTTTTACCGGGCCGATCAGTTCGGACAGGGATGGGTTATCCCCCATACCGGTCACCTGTGCAACCACGTTGCCGCCCACGGAGTTAAAGAAAGAAACGCCCTTAGAGCCGATCATTGCGAGGTCGCACTGAACGCCTTTATCGGACCATGCTTTCATTTCCGCCAGCAGTTTCTTGAACAGGTTAATGTTCAAGCCGCCGCACAGACCACGGTCGGTCGACACCACCAGGTAGCCCACGCGCTTAACGTCGCGTTCTTCCAGGTAAGGGTGCTTATATTCCAGATTACCGTTCGCAAGGTGACCAATCACTTTGCGCATAGTATCTGCGTAAGGACGGCTGGCCGCCATGCGCTCCTGCGATTTACGCATTTTGGAAGCGGCGACCATCTCCATCGCTTTAGTGATCTTTTGCGTGTTCTGGACGCTTGCGATCTTACTACGTATCTCTTTTGCGCCGGCCATGAGCTTCTCCTCAATGCCTTGCGGCCTGCCCTAAGACAGACCGCCAGACGTTACCAGGACTGGGTTGCTTTGAAGGAATCGAGGATGCCTTTCAGCTTGCCTTCGATTTCGTCGTTATAGCCACCGGACTGGTTAATCTCTTGCATCAGCGGAGCGTGATCACGGTCGACGTAAGCCAGCAGAGCGGCTTCGAAGCTACCGATTTTCGCCAGTTCTACATCAGCCAGGTAACCACGTTCTGCTGCGAACAGAACCAGAGACTGCTGCGCGACGGACAGAGGCGCATACTGTTTCTGTTTCAGCAGCTCGGTCACTTTCTGACCGTGGTCCAGCTGTTTGCGGGTTGCATCGTCAAGGTCGGATGCAAACTGGGAGAACGCCGCCAGTTCACGATACTGCGCCAGCGCGGTACGGATACCACCGGACAGTTTCTTCATGATCTTGGTCTGCGCTGCACCACCAACACGGGATACGGAGATACCCGGGTTAACCGCAGGACGAATACCGGCGTTAAACAGGTTGGTTTCCAGGAAGATCTGACCATCGGTAATAGAGATTACGTTGGTCGGAACGAATGCGGAAACGTCACCCGCCTGCGTTTCGATAATAGGCAGCGCGGTCAGAGAACCGGTTTTCCCTTTCACTTCACCTTTGGTGAAGGCTTCAACATATTCGGCGTTAACACGCGCAGCACGCTCCAGCAGACGAGAGTGGAGGTAGAATACGTCGCCCGGGAACGCTTCACGTCCAGGCGGACGACGGAGCAGCAGGGAGATCTGGCGATAAGCAACAGCCTGTTTAGACAGATCATCGTAAACGATCAGCGCATCTTCACCGCGGTCGCGGAAGTATTCGCCCATTGCGCAACCAGCGTATGGCGCCAGGTATTGCAGTGCAGCAGATTCAGATGCAGTCGCTACCACTACGATGGTGTTAGCCAGCGCGCCGTGCTCTTCCAGTTTACGCACCACGTTAGAGATGGTGGACGCTTTCTGACCGATAGCGACATAGACGCACTTGATGCCGGAATCACGCTGGTTGATGATGGCATCGATAGCCAGCGCAGTTTTACCGGTCTGACGGTCGCCGATGATCAGTTCACGCTGACCACGACCGATTGGGATCATGGCGTCAACGGATTTGTAACCGGTCTGTACCGGCTGATCGACGGACTGACGTTCGATTACGCCCGGCGCGATCGCTTCAACGGCGGAGAAACCGTCGTTTTCCAGCGGACCTTTACCATCAATTGGCGCGCCCAGGGTGTTAACCACGCGGCCCAGCAGGCCACGGCCTACCGGAACTTCCAGGATACGGCCAGTACATTTCACCTTCATGCCTTCGGCGAGGTCAGCGTACGGACCCATTACCACCGCACCTACGGAGTCGCGCTCCAGGTTCAGTGCGATAGCGTAACGGTTACCCGGCAGGGAGATCATCTCGCCCTGCATACATTCGGCAAGGCCGTGGATGCGGATAACACCGTCACTTACAGAAACAATAGTACCTTCGTTATGAGCTTCACTCACAACATTGAACTGAGCAATGCGCTGCTTGATCAGTTCGCTGATTTCGGTGGAATTCAGTTGCATGCTCCAGTCCCCTTAAGACTGCAAGACGTCTGCAAGGCGCTCAAGACGGCCGCGTACGCTGCCATCAATGACCATATCACCCGCACGGATGATAATACCTGCCATAACAGACTTATCGATTTTGCAATTCAGCTTAACTTTGCGTGACAGACGTTTTTCCATCGCGCTGACGATCCTGGCAAGCTGTTCATCACTCAGTTGGTTGGCAGATATTACTTCTACCTCTGCGATGGCCTCACTGGCCGCGCGCAGGTGAATGAATTGCTCAAGAACGTCCGGGAGCACCTTCAGACGATTATTTTCCGCCATCACCTTAATCAGGTTCTGGCCATTTTCGTCGAGTTGCTCGCCGCAGATAGCGATAAACGCTTCTGAGAGCGTTTCCGGCGCCAAAGCACCGGAGAGAAGCTCTGCCATTTGGTCGTTTTTGGTCACTTCGGCGGCAAACGCCAGCATATCCTGCCAGCGTTCAACACTGTTGTGTTCGACGGCAAAGTCAAAAGCTGCTTTGGCGTAGGGGCGAGCTACCGTTACAAATTCAGACATCAGCCCCTCCCTCCTTACAGTTCAGCGACAAGTTTATCCACGATGTCGCTGTTAGCAGCTTCATCCACGGAACGTTCGATGATCTTCTCGGCGCCAGCAACAGCCAGGATAGCGACCTGCTTACGCAGCTCCTCGCGTGCACGTTTACGCTCAGCATCAATTTCAGCCTGCGCTTGTGCAACGATTTTGGTGCGTTCCTGTTCTGCTTCAGCTTTAGCTTCGTCCAGAATCTGAGAGCGGCGCTTGTTCGCCTGCTCAATGATTACCTGGGCTTCCGCTTTCGCTTTTTTCAGCTGGTCGGTCGCGTTGGCCTGTGCAAGGTCCAAATCTTTCTTAGCGCGTTCTGCAGAAGCTAAACCGTCAGAAATCTCTTTCTGGCGTTTTTCGATGGCAGCCATTAAAGGCGGCCATACGTATTTCATGCAGAACCATACGAAGATAACAAACGCGATGGCCTGGCCGAGGATTGTTGCGTTCATGTTCACAGCACAATACCTCTTTAATTAACTCTGTGGCTTAGGTTTCTAACAACTTACTACGCGACGGCGAACATCACGTACAGACCCAGACCTACAGCGATCATCGGGATAGCATCCACCAGACCCATAACGATAAAGAACTGAGTACGCAGCAGAGGGATCAGATCCGGCTGACGCGCTGCGCCTTCCAGGAATTTACCTCCGAGGATGCCGATACCGATCGCAGCACCGATTGCCGCCAGACCCATCATCACAGCGGCAGCCATGTACAGCAGATCCATATTCAGGTTTTCCATGACAGTCTCCAGTTTGTTTCAGTTAAAACGTAGTAGTGTTGGTAAAAAATCAATGCTCTTCAGATGCCATCGACAGATAGACAATCGTCAGAACCATGAAGATGAAGGCTTGCAGCGTAATAATCAGGATGTGGAAAATGGCCCAAGGCACATTCAGAACCCACTGTGACCACCACGGCAACAGACCAGCAATCAGAATGAAAATCAGCTCACCGGCATACATGTTGCCGAACAGTCGCAGACCGAGAGAGACCGGTTTGGACAGCAGGCTTACCCCTTCAAGGATTAAGTTGACAGGAATGAACGCCCAGTGATTGAACGGCTGCATGGTCAGTTCTTTAACGAACCCACCAACGCCTTTCATTTTGATGCTGTAGAAAATAATCAGGATGAACACGCCAAGCGCCATCGACAGGGTGATGTTCACGTCGGCAGACGGAACCACGCGCAGTGCTGGCAGGCCGAAAATGTGTTCGCCGATATAAGGAAGCAGGTCGATTGGCAGCAGGTCCATCAGGTTCATCAGGAAGACCCAGACGAACACGGTCAGCGCCAGCGGCGCGATAACCTTGCTCTTGCCATGGTACATGTCTTTGACGCTGCCATGGACGAAGCCGATGATCATTTCGATGAAGGTTTGGAATTTCCCTGGTACGCCGCTGGTCGCTTTCTTAGCAACGCTACGGAACATGGCAAGGAACAGCAGACCGAGAACCACCGAGA
The DNA here is from genome assembly GCF_025813515.1 of Klebsiella sp. KP20-425-1. Classification (NCBI taxonomy): domain Bacteria; kingdom Pseudomonadati; phylum Pseudomonadota; class Gammaproteobacteria; order Enterobacterales; family Enterobacteriaceae; genus Klebsiella; species Klebsiella sp. KP20-425-1. The sequence continues at coordinate 5,200,629 of NZ_CP109614.1, read as the reverse complement.
AGAACATGGAGTCAATGTTGAGCGTCCAGAAGGTGGCTGTGTGGTTGTGCGGATCCACCAGCGAGAATGTACGCAGGTCCAACTGAAGGTTGTTCAGATGGTGTCCTATGTAATCCTGCGGCGTCATATTTTCTGAAGCCATGATGCCTTTACCCTTTGTTGTTAATTACAGCTGGCGCCAGAACTTGTACCACCAGCACCAAAACCCACGTCACGATCAGTGGCAAAAATACCACTTTTAAAACGGCCAGCGCCACCGCCAGAAGGGCGAAGGTCAGCAACACCTTGAAGGCTTCACCGAAGGCGAAGGTCCAGGCCACACGGCCTTTTGCTGGTGTATGCGCCTGATGACGCCAGGCAAAAATTATAAACATCAGATTTGGCAAGACCACTGCCAAACCGCCGCATACAGCGGAAATGCCCCAGAAGGGGTCTTTGAGGCTGAACAGCAGTCCACTTGCCATTACTGCCAGTAACTGAATAAACAGAAGCTTGCGAGCAACGTTTCGACTCAAGAGCGACACTGACATCACGTTTTTACTCCTGCTCCCTTTGAGGTATGTCGCGTGTCGTATAAAACGTCCTTTAAGACGAAGAGTCAAGCATCAAAAAGCGGACAAATTATACGGTGACGCCCCGTGATTTCAAACAATAAGTAGCAAAATAGTGAATAAATGTTTAATTATTTTCCAACGGACAACTTTCCGTGCATTTCAGCGTTCTGTGAGCGGTCATACAAAACTGCAAATAACGAGGAAACACGGCAATTAAAGCGTGCATCAGATCACATAATAAACATTTCAAGCGCCCTTTAATGAATCAAGGACATAAAACACTATTTTTCATGCTTTTGATATTCAAGATAAAAAGTGAGGACATTATCTAAAACAACCTCACATACAATAAAAACCTTTTATTGACATTTATAATAAAAATTTAACATCACTATGCTGTTCATCATTGTCGATTTTTAGCACCCTGATATTTTCAAAGTTGACTATTTTGTCAGTGAATCACTTACGCTAAGTTAACTGCAAGAAAAGCCATAGTAAAAACAAGGTTAAATGCAGCCCGTTAATATCGGGGGACGTCCTTTATTTTTGTAACATGCGCGGGCCACATTTTTTCCACATTTTTTGATAAAAATTAACTCGATTTTGGCTTAATCACCACCAGGTGCCGCTCCCCTTCCAACCGAGGAACATGCAGCTCAATCACCTCGACAATGTCATACCCCTCCGGCAGACTTTCCATTTCTTCTTTTTGCGCTAACCCTTTGAGCGCATAGAAGTGACCATTCGCTGCCGGCAGATGATGGCACCAGCTCACCATATCATTAAGCGATGCGAAAGCGCGGCTTATCACGCCATCAAACGGCGGCTCGGCCGGGAAGGCTTCCACGCGGCTCTGCACCGGGGTGACGTTATCCAGCTTCAGCTCGTGCTGCACCTGACGCAGGAAGCGCACGCGCTTGCCAAGGCTGTCCAGCAGGGTGAAATGTGACTCCGGACATACGATGGCCAACGGGATCCCCGGCAACCCCGGGCCCGTACCAACATCGATAAAGCGCGAGCCCTGCAGATAAGGCGCCACGATGATGCTGTCGAGAATATGACGCACCAGCATCTCATTCGGATCGCGAACGGAGGTCAGGTTATAGGCTTTGTTCCACTTATCGAGCAGTCCGACGTAAGCCACCAGCTGATTTTTCTGGTGATCGGTGAGCGAAATACCCGCTTCATCCAGCAGACGAGAAAGTTTGTTGAGCACGGTAAGTACCTTCAAAAAATAATGAGCCCGGAGGCGCTAACGCTTACCGGGCTATGAATGATAAAGGCGAACGCTGATTATGCAACTGGGAAATCAGCGCGGCAGGCAGCCGCAATCAGGCGCTGCGGCGCAGCATCCCCTGCTTTTTCAGCCAAACCAGCAAAATAGAGATCGCCGCCGGGGTGATCCCGGAGATACGTGACGCCTGCCCTATCGACGACGGTTTATGGTCGTTCAGTTTGGCAATCACCTCGTTAGACAGCCCAGTGACCTGGCGGTAGTCGAGGGTCGCTGGCAGCAAGGTATTCTCATTGCGCTGTTGTTTCTCAATCTCATCCTGCTGGCGCGCGATATAGCCCTCATACTTCACCTGGATCTCTACCTGTTCAGCCGCCTGACGATCTTCCAGTCCCGGGGTGAATGGCGAGAGTTGAACCAGCTGTTCGTAGGTCATTTCCGGACGACGCAGCAGATCTTCGCCGCTGGCTTCACGCGACAACGGCGCGGTCAGGTGAGCGTTCACTTCGTTGGCGCTCTCTGCCTGCGGATTCACCCAGGTGGATTTCAGACGCTGGCGTTCACGTTCGATGCTTTCCAGCTTCTCGTTGTAGCGCGCCCAGCGTTCGTCATCCACCAGACCCAGCTCGCGCCCCTGTTCGGTCAAACGCAAATCGGCGTTGTCTTCGCGCAGCATCAGACGATATTCAGCGCGGGAAGTAAACATGCGGTACGGTTCTTTGGTACCCAGGGTGCAGAGGTCATCTACCAGCACGCCGAGGTAAGCCTGATCGCGACGCGGCGCCCAGCCCTCTTTTTCCGCAGAGAAGCGGGCGGCGTTAAGTCCGGCCAGCAGCCCCTGAGCCGCCGCCTCTTCATAACCGGTGGTACCGTTGATTTGGCCGGCGAAGAACAGACCCTGAATAAATTTGCTCTCAAGCGTTGGCTTCAGATCGCGCGGGTCGAAGAAATCGTACTCAATAGCGTAGCCTGGACGGACGATCCGCGCATTCTCCATCCCCTGCATCGAGCGGACGATTTGCATTTGCACATCAAAGGGCAGGCTGGTGGATATACCGTTCGGATAAATTTCGTTTGAGGTCAGTCCTTCCGGCTCGAGGAAGATCTGATGCTGGTTGCGATCGGCAAAGCGCATGACTTTGTCTTCGATCGACGGGCAATAGCGAGGTCCGATCCCTTCGATCACTCCGGCGTACATAGGACTGCGATCGAGGTTATTGCGGATCACATCGTGGGTTTTCTCGTTAGTGTGGGTGATATAGCACGGTACCTGGCGCGGATGCTGATCCGCGGATCCCATGAACGAGAAGACCGGCATCGGGTTATCGCCATGCTGCTGCGCCAGCACGCTGAAATCGATGGTGCGCGCGTCAATACGCGGCGGAGTACCGGTTTTCAGACGACTTACGCGCAGAGGCAATTCACGCAGACGACGAGACAGCGGGATAGACGGCGGATCGCCGGCGCGGCCGCCGCTGTAGTTGTCCAGACCAATATGAATTTTGCCGTCAAGGAAGGTCCCGACGGTCAGCACTACCGCTTTAGCGCGGAATTTGAGGCCCATCTGGGTGACGGCGCCCACGACGCGATCGTTTTCGACAATCAGATCTTCAACCGCCTGCTGGAAGATCATCAGGTTCGGCTGGTTCTCCAGCGCGGTACGTACTGCCTGACGATAAAGCACGCGGTCAGCCTGGGCGCGGGTGGCGCGCACTGCCGGTCCTTTGCTGGCGTTTAGTATCCTAAACTGAATGCCAGCCTGATCGATCGCTTTGGCCATCAAACCGCCGAGCGCATCCACTTCTTTTACCAGGTGTCCTTTCCCAATGCCGCCAATCGCCGGGTTGCAGCTCATTTGCCCCAGCGTGTCGATATTGTGTGTCAAAAGCAGGGTTTGTTGACCCATACGCGCTGCGGCCATTGCGGCCTCAGTGCCTGCATGACCCCCGCCAATGATAATGACGTCAAAAGGATCCTGATAAAACATGGTGGTCTGCCTCGCATAAAGCGGTATGAAAATGGATTGAAGCCCGGGCCGTGGATTCTACTCAACTTTCGTCTTTCGAGAAAGACTCCGGGATCCTGAGTATTAAAAAGAAGATCTTTATATAGAGATCTGTTCTATTGTGATCTCTTATTAGGATCGACTCTCTTTGTGGATAAGTCGGATCCGCGAAGTAAGATCAAAAGCTTAAGAAGGATCACTATCTGTGAATGATCGGTGATCCTGGTCCGTATAAGCTGGGATCAGAATGAAGGGTTATGCACAGCTCAAAAACCATACTACGGTTATTCTTTGGATAACTACCGGTTGATCCAAGCTTTTAAGCATGGTTATCCACAGAAGATCGGACGATCTTTACAATTATCAGAGCAAATTTTTCCAGGATCCCAGCCAGATTTCCGCTGGATCCTCCGGAATTTCGTGTTCAAGGACGTTGATCTTCAGCGTCTCACCTATCTGTTTTGCCCCGCAGGCCTTCAGCGCCGCTTCTAATTTATCGATCGCGCCGCAAAAGGTGTCGTATTCGCGGCTGCCGATCCCTATAGCGCCAAAGCGCACGGCGGAAAGATCGGCCTGCTTCTCCTGCAGCGCGTCATAGAAGGGAACCAGGTTGTCGGGAATGTCGCCGGCGCCATGGGTGGAAGAGATAATTAACCAGATCCCTTGCGCCTGCAGATCGTCCACCAGCGGACCGTGCTGGATTTCAGTGCTATAGCCGGCTTCTTCCAGCTTTTCCGCCAGATGCTCTGCTACATATTCCGCACTGCCCAGGGTGCTGCCGCTGATAAGTGTAATGTCTGCCATAGATCGCCGATCGCCCGCTCAACTGTTCAGAGTGGCGTATTGTACGCTGTGAGCGAGCTGGGATCTACCTGTGGAAAAATGTGGGATTAAAAAAAGCGATCAGGGCTTGATGGTGCGCATGATCGGGTTCTGCAGCACGATCAGAGTTTCAGTGGACTGAATTTCATCGATTGTTTGGATCTTGTTGATAAGTACCTGCTGCAGAGCATCGATGGATTTACACATCACCTTAATAAAGATGCTGTAGTGGCCGGTGGTGTAGTAAGCCTCGGTGACCTCCTCCAGACTTTCCAGGCGGGCGAGGGCGGAGGGATAGTCTTTGGCGCTTTTTAAAATAATGCCGATGAAGCAACCGACGTCGTAGCCCAGCTGCTTGGGGCTGACGTCAATGCGCGCGCCGGTAATGATACCCGCCTGCTTCATCTTTTCGACGCGCACGTGAATGGTGCCCGGGCTGACGCTGAACTGTTTGGCCAGTTCGGCATAGGCGGTACGGGCGTTGGCCATCAGCGCATCAAGAATGCCGCGGTCCAGATTGTCGATCTGATAATTTTCCATATCTTTTTCTTATGAAGTTTGAGGGTTCTTACTATTTTAGCGCCATATTTTAATGAATTAAAAGTTGATGCGCCTTTTTATTGATTGATTATTGTATTGCCGCCCTGTTTTGTTGCTTAATCAATGGCAACAGGACGCAGGAGTCATAAAAATGAAAACCGCATATATCGCAAAACAACGCCAGATCAGTTTCGTTAAATCCCACTTTTCCCGTCAGCTGGAAGAGAAGCTTGGCCTGATTGAAGTCCAGGCGCCAATCTTAAGCCGCGTGGGCGATGGGACGCAGGATAACTTGTCCGGCTGCGAGAAAGCGGTTCAGGTAAAAGTGAAAACACTGCCCGACGCCCAGTTCGAAGTGGTTCATTCGCTGGCGAAGTGGAAGCGTCAAACCCTGGGACAACACGACTTCAGCGCGGGCGAAGGGCTGTACACGCACATGAAAGCCCTTCGCCCCGATGAAGACCGTCTGACGCCTATCCATTCCGTCTATGTTGACCAGTGGGACTGGGAGCGCGTGATGGGGGATGAAGAGCGTCACGTCGGCACCCTGAAGGCAACCGTCGAGGCGATCTACGCCGGGATCAAAGCCACCGAGCTGGCGGTCAGCCAGGAGTTTGGCCTGACGCCATTCCTGCCGGAACAGATCCATTTTGTTCACAGCCAGGAGCTGCTGAGCCGCTATCCGGAGCTTGATGCCAAAGGTCGTGAGCGGGCTATTGCCAAAGAGCTGGGCGCCGTCTTCTTAATTGGTATCGGCGGCAAACTAGCTGATGGCAAGCGCCACGACGTGCGTGCGCCGGATTATGATGACTGGAGTACTGAGGTTTCTGAAGGTTTTGCCGGCCTGAACGGCGATATCCTGGTGTGGAACCCGGTGCTGGAGGATGCGTTCGAGATCTCCTCGATGGGGATCCGCGTTGACGCCGAGGCGCTAAAGCGCCAGCTGGCGCTGACCGGCGATGAAGATCGCCTGAAACTGGAGTGGCACCAGGCGCTGCTGCGCGGCGAGATGCCGCAGACTATCGGCGGCGGCATTGGCCAGTCTCGTTTGACGATGCTGTTGCTGCAGCTTGACCATATTGGTCAGGTGCAGTGCGGCGTATGGCCAGCGCAGGTTCGCGAAAGCGTTTCCGCGCTGCTGTAACGATTAGCGCCGCCAGCGTCGCAGCAGGCGGCTACGCAGCCCGGTGTCAAAGCGCCAGATATGATCGAAGATGCGCATGATGCCGGGTTTGCCGTGAACCGACATCGCCACCGCGTGAAAACGGTGCTGATGCTTACGCTGTAACTCCCCCACTTGAGCAATCACCTCATCCGGCAACCGTTGGGCAATAAAGTCGGAGATCACCACGGCATCCGCATCCACCCACTGCGGGTTTTGCAAACGTTCAATAATGGCGCGAAAACAGCTGGCCAGATCGGTGCCGCCGCGAAAACGCTGGCTCAGGAAACGGATCGCCTGCTCCAGTCCGCTCTCGCTGGTCAACTCGTAATGCACCACTTCGCTGGAAAACAGCATAATGAAGCAGCGACGGTTATCGGCCAGCGCGATGCGCATCAGGGCCAGACAAAAGGCCTTAGCGCACTGTTCGTTAAAACCGCCCATCGATCCTGACGTATCGACGCAGACAATGAACGGCCCGCGCGGTTGCTCATCAAAATCCTGCCGCGTTACCGGGCGTTCGGTAATTTTCTCGCGCCAGGCATCGCCGTGTAGCCGGTAGGTGAGCAGCTGTTTCTCCACCAGCTTGCGATAAAATTCAAACTCCAGCTCCGTGATGCCAAGCGTCGCCAGCTCCGGCGGCAGCAGGCGTAGAATGTCGTCGCTCTGCTGGAGGCCGTCGACCTGTTCAGGCACCGTTGCCGGCTCGCGTACCAGGCTGCGGAAGGTTTCCATCGGCGCATCTTTCTTCGGCACGGATTTCGCTTCCCTTGAACGCCCCAGCTGTTCCGCCAGCTGCAGCAGCTCCGGTTGCTGGTTAAGAAAATCGCCATAGCGCACGATCAGCTGGTAGTCGCCTCGTTTGAGTTCGCCGGCGCTCATATCCCACAGGCGTCCGGCGGCGGTATCATTTTCCGCCAGCACCGGATCGAGCTGACCGCTGAGCGTCATTCGTTCCTGGACCTCACTGAGCAACTGGTCGCGCTCCTCGTCCAGCAGCTGCTGGTTAAGGCTGGTGGCTTGCACCACCAGGCTCAGGCGCCAGCGCTGTAAAAACAGCGTATGCAGCGCCGGGGTAAAGGTGGCATTGTCATCCACCAGCTTCTGCGCCTGGGCGGCAAAAGGGGACTGGAGCTGGTGCAGTTTGCCGAGAATTTGCGGGAGCTGGACGATAAACTGCGAGGTAGAGAGCAGCTGAGCCTGCTGATAGGTTTGCACTTCGGCGTCCAGATCCGGCGGGATGTTAACTTCTTTTAAGCGGGCGCGAACGGCTTCCCGCCAGCGCGGAATATCCGCCGCGATGATGTTTTTCAGGCGGGGAAATTTTTCAAAGAACACCGCCAGCTGAGGAGAGGCCAACAGCGCCAGCAGCATCTCCTCGATCATTCCCTCTTCGCTGACTGCCAGCATGACATTCAGCATATCGAGCGTCATGGCTGCTTCGCCTGTTTAATCTGCGCGCCGACGTCCTGCAGGCTGGCTTCGATTCTTCCCAGCCATTCGACCGGGATAAACAGGCACTTTTGCTGCTCGCTGAAGCGGTTGTGTTGCTGGTGCCACTCATCATCCAGCGCTTCCAGCTGCTGGCGAATTTCCGCCGGCATATTCTCCTGCGCTGCGCTGCCGGGCAGCGCGAGGCGTGAGCCCTGCAGGCTCACATCGCGGACGACCAGATGCTGGCTGGTGTCGACATCCATATTGAGTAGTTGAGCAAAGCCGATCCCGTTGAGCTTACCGCGGATCTCGCCGCCCTTTTCCAGCCAGTTGGCTAACGCCTCGCGTTCAAAAGTAATGTGGATCACTTCCATATCGTGAAGTTTGAGCGGCTGCTGCAGCAGCAGCGTCAGGGTGGTCCCCTGGATCTCCGCCGGCAGTTCATAGTGCGGTTTGCGGCTAAACATCCCGCCAAGGCGGGTGACCTTCAGCGCCGTTTTGTCGCTTTGCTGTTGTTGGATCTGAATGCGTCGCTGCACAATCGCCCCCAACCGCGTCAGCATCGCCTGCTGTTGCCAGGCGTGACAGGTCATGAGCGTTTCCAGCTGCTGCGACATAAGGTTCATACTTTCGACGTTGTGCCACAGACAATCTTTCAGCAGGATTAGGTCAATCGGCGCGATGCTGTCGCGGCCGCTGAAGAAGGCGCTGGCCTGCAGTAGGCGAATAGCCTTTTTCCAGCGGCGATCCGAGACGTAGGGGGCATTTGGCAGGGCGTCCAGCTGCTGGCGGAGCTGGAATATCAGCTCAAACACCGCGTCCGGCAGTTTAATATTGCCGATCTGCTGCTGCCATTGGGTAAATTCCTCGTCGCTCACCTGCAGCGCGCTGGGCACTGGATTGCTGTTTTCATCCTGCTGGCTGACCAGCATCGAACGGAAATTACCTTTATCCTGCACTTTATCAAGCCATAGACGGATCAGCATTCGGTCATACAGCGCTTCCAGGCTGCTGTCGGCTTCCGGGAGTTCGTTCGACGCGGCCACCAGCAGGCGCATTGGGATTTTCTCTTCATGCGCGCCATTGCGGAAGTGACGTTCGTTAATCGCCGTCAGTAGGGTGTTGAGGATAGCCGGACCTGCTTTCCATATTTCATCGAGAAACACGATTTCCGCTTCCGGCAGGTAGCCGGCGGTTAAACGTTCGTAACGGCCTTCATCTTTCAGCGCCTGAATGGACAGTGGCCCAAAAACCTCTTCCGGGGTGGAGAAGCGGGTCATCAGGTATTCAAAAGCGCGCGCCTGCTGGAAGGCGAATTTGAGGCGGCGGGCAATCAGGCTTTTGGCGATCCCCGGTGGACCAAGCAAAAAAACGCTCTCGCCGCTGAGCGCCGCCAGCAGGCAGAGGCGTATCGCGTGGCTGCGTTCAAAGAGTCCTTTTTCGAGTGCCGCGCTGAGCCGGGAAATTCTTTCAGCCAGTAAATGTGTTTGAGCCATAATTGAGTTGCGTGCTTTGTCATGTATCGTTATTGGGACGAGTATAGATGTTAGAGCCGGGGCGGTAATAGCCTGAAGAATCGATTTATTTTTTTTGAGCCAGGTTAATATGGTGTCTGTTAGGGGTACGATTTCACAAATAATCGTGCATACTGTGCGCTTTTTGTGGGCCAAGGGACTAGGCACACATTTGTTTTATAAACGAAAAGACTAGTCTATGAGCACTGATAATAAACAATCGTTGCCGGCGTTAACGCTGGCGGCCATCGGCGTGGTGTACGGCGATATCGGTACCAGTCCACTGTATACCCTGCGCGAATGCCTGTCAGGTCAGTTTGGCTTTGGCGTAGAGCGCGATGCCGTTTTTGGCTTTTTGTCGCTGATTTTCTGGCTGTTAATCTTTACCGTATCGATTAAATACATCACCTTCGTGATGCGGGCGGATAACGCCGGGGAAGGCGGGATCTTAACGCTGATGTCGCTGGCCGGACGTAATACTTCGGCCAGAATGACCTCCGTGCTGGTGATCCTCGGCCTTATCGGCGGCAGTTTCTTCTATGGCGAAGTGGTGATTACCCCGGCGATTTCGGTAATGTCGGCGATAGAGGGGTTAGAAATTATCGCCCCGCAGCTCGATACCTGGATTGTCCCTATCTCCATTATCGTGCTCACCCTGCTGTTTGTGATCCAGAAGCACGGGACTGGCATGGTCGGCAAGCTGTTTGCGCCGATTATGCTGATCTGGTTCCTGTTGCTGGCGGTGTTGGGCGCGCGAAGCATTTACGCTAATCCGGAAGTTCTGCAGGCGCTGAACCCCTACTGGGCTGTGCACTTCTTCCTGCAATACAAGACCGTTTCCTTTATTGCGCTTGGCGCGGTGGTGCTGTCGATTACCGGGGTGGAAGCGCTGTACGCCGATATGGGCCACTTCGGCAAACTGCCGATCCGCGTCGCCTGGTTCTCCGTCGTGCTGCCCTCGTTGGTGCTGAACTATTTTGGCCAGGGCGCGCTGCTGCTGAAGCACCCGGAAGCGATTAAAAACCCGTTCTTCCTGCTGGCGCCTGAGTGGGCGCTGATCCCGATGCTGATTATCGCCACGCTGGCGACGGTTATCGCCTCCCAGGCAGTGATTTCCGGGGTCTTCTCCCTGACCCGTCAGGCAGTGCGTCTGGGCTATCTGTCGCCGATGCGCATTATCCATACCTCGGAAATGGAGTCCGGGCAGATTTACATTCCGTTCATTAACTGGCTGCTGTACGTTTCTGTGGTCATCGTTATCGTCAGCTTTGAGCATTCGTCTAACCTGGCGGCGGCGTATGGTATCGCCGTAACGGGCACCATGGTGCTGACCTCCATTCTGTCGGCGACCGTGGCACGCAAAAACTGGCACTGGAACAAGCTGTTTGTCGGTCTGATGCTGGTGGCCTTCCTGTGCATTGATATTCCGCTGTTCTCGGCGAACCTCGATAAGATTGTCTCCGGCGGCTGGCTACCGTTGTCCCTGGGGATGGTGATGTTTACGGTGATGACGACCTGGAAGAGCGAGCGTTTCCGCCTGCTGCGCCGGATGCACGAGCATGGCAACTCGCTGGAAGCGATGATCTCTTCGCTGGAGAAGTCACCGCCAGTGCGTGTGCCGGGTACTGCGGTGTATATGTCCCGCGCCCTGAACGTGATCCCGTTTGCCCTGCTGCATAACCTGAAGCACAACAAGGTGCTGCATGAGCGAGTGATCCTCCTGACCCTGCGTACCGAAGATGCGCCTTACGTGCATAACGTTCGCCGGGTGCAGATTGAGCAGCTGTCACCGTCTTTCTGGCGGGTGGTGGCCAGCTACGGCTGGCGGGAAACGCCTAACGTTGAAGAGGTGTTCCACCGCTGTGGCCTGGAAGGACTCAGCTGCCGGATGATGGAGACCTCGTTCTTTATGTCGCATGAGTCGCTGATTATCGGCAAACGGCCATGGTATCTGCGCCTGCGCGGCAAGCTTTATCTGCTGCTGCAGCGTAACGCCCTGCGGGCGCCGGATCAGTTTGAGATCCCGCCAAACCGGGTTATCGAGCTCGGTACCCAGGTCGAAATCTGATGTCAAAAAAGCCCTTCCATTGCGAAGGGCTTTTTGTTTCTCACTCCGGTTGTTATGTCCTGTTGCTGTCTCGCGAAACGTTTCGATGGCGATCACATTTCTCTCTTCTGGTGATGGTTTTCTGCTCACGCATTGATAATAATTATTTTAGCGAAACGTTTCGCTAGTGGAGCAAAAGAGAAAAAATGAAAAAAGGCACCGTACTTAACGCTGATATTTCCGCGGTCATTTCCCGCCTGGGCCACACCGATACGCTGGTGGTCTGCGATGCCGGATTACCGGTTCCCCGCAGCAGCACGCGCATTGATATGGCGCTGACTCAGGGCGTACCTTCATTTATGCAGGTGCTGGAAGTGGTGACGACGGAAATGCAGGTTGAAGCGGCTGTCATCGCGGAAGAGATTAAAACCCATAATCCGCAGCTCCACGCGACGTTGCTCACTCACCTCGAGCAGCTGCAGCAGCACCAGGGAAATACCATTGAAATTCGTTACACCAGCCATGAGCAGTTCAAAAAACAAACCGCAGACAGTCAGGCGGTAATTCGCAGCGGGGAGTGTTCCCCGTTTGCGAATATCATTCTCTGTGCCGGCGTCACGTTCTGAGGTCGCCGTCATGGAAGCCTTATTGCAACTGAAAGGGATCGACAAAGCGTTCCCTGGCGTCAAGGCGCTCTCCGGCGCGGCGCTGAATGTCTATGCCGGCCGGGTGATGGCGCTGGTAGGGGAAAATGGCGCCGGCAAGTCCACTATGATGAAGGTGTTGACCGGGATCTACACCCGTGATGCCGGCTCTTTGCTGTGGTTAGGCAAAGAGACGACCTTTAACGGCCCAAAATCCTCCCAGGAAGCCGGGATCGGCATTATCCATCAGGAACTGAACCTGATCCCTCAGTTGACGATCGCCGAGAACATCTTCCTTGGCCGCGAGTTCGTTAACCGTTTTGGCAAAATCGACTGGAAGCAGATGTATGCCGAAGCCGACAAGCTGTTGGCAAAGCTGAATCTCCGCTTTACCAGCCAGAAACTGGTGGGCGATCTATCGATTGGCGATCAGCAAATGGTGGAGATCGCCAAAGTGCTGAGCTTCGAATCGAAAGTCATCATTATGGATGAACCGACCGATGCGCTGACCGATACCGAAACCGAATCGCTGTTCCGCGTCATCCGCGAACTGAAGTCGCAGGGGCGCGGTATCGTCTATATCTCCCACCGTATGAAAGAGATCTTCGAGATTTGCGACGACGTGACGGTCTTTCGTGACGGGCAGTTTATCGCCGAGCGCGAGGTCTCGTCGCTGGATGAGGACCGACTTATCGAGATGATGGTCGGCCGTAAGCTGGAAGACCAATATCCACACCTCGATAAGGCGCCCGGCGCGGTGCGCCTGAAGGTCGACAACCTCTGCGGCCCGGGGGTGGATAACGTGACCTTTACCCTGCGCCAGGGGGAGATCCTCGGCGTTGCCGGGCTGATGGGCGCCGGGCGGACCGAACTGATGAAAGTGCTGTACGGCGCGCTGCCGCGCAGCAGCGGTTCCGTGACGCTCGATGGCCGCGAAGTGGTGACCCGTTCGCCGCAGGATGGTCTGGCGAACGGCATTGTCTATATCTCCGAAGACCGTAAGCGCGATGGTCTGGTTCTCGGGATGTCGGTAAAAGAAAACATGTCCCTGACGGCGCTGCGCTATTTCAGCCGGGCGGGCGGTAGTCTTAAGCATAAAGATGAACAGCAGGCGGTGAGTGATTTCATCCGCCTGTTTAACGTGAAAACGCCGTCCATGGAGCAGGCGATCGGCCTGCTCTCCGGCGGCAACCAGCAAAAGGTCGCCATCGCCCGCGGGCTGATGACCCGGCCGAAGGTGCTGATCCTCGATGAACCGACCCGCGGCGTCGACGTCGGGGCGAAGAAAGAGATCTACCAGCTCATCAACCAGTTCAAAGCCGACGGCCTGAGCATCATTCTGGTCTCCTCCGAGATGCCGGAAGTGTTGGGCATGAGCGATCGCATCATAGTGATGCACGAAGGGCATCTCGGCGGTGAATTCACACGCGAGCAGGCCACCCAGGAAGTATTGATGGCTGCCGCTGTGGGCAAGCTTAACCGTGTGAATCAGGAGTAAGAAAGATGACAACCCAGGCTGTTTCTGGTCGCCGCTATTTCACAAAAGCGTGGCTGATGGAGCAAAAATCGCTGATTGCCCTGCTGGTGCTGATCGCGGTGGTATCGACCATGAGCCCCAACTTTTTTACCGTCAATAACCTGTTCAATATTCTGCAGCAAACCTCCGTTAACGCCATTATGGCGGTAGGGATGACGCTGGTCATACTGACCTCGGGGATCGATCTGTCCGTCGGCTCCCTGCTGGCGCTCACCGGTGCGGTGGCAGCGTCGATCGTTGGCATTGAGGTTAATGCGCTGGTGGCGGTCGCGGCTGCCCTCGCATTAGGTGCGGCGATCGGCGCAGTCACCGGGGTGATTGTAGCGAGAGGCCGCGTGCAGGCCTTCATCGCCACCCTGGTGATGATGCTGCTGCTGCGCGGCGTAACCATGGTGTACACCAACGGCAGCCCGATCAATACCGGCTTTAGCGATAATGCCGATCTGTTTGGCTGGTTTGGCATCGGGCGTCCGCTGGGGATCCCGACGCCGGTATGGATCATGGCGATTGTCTTCCTGGCGGCCTGGTACATGCTGCACCATACTCGCCTGGGCCGTTATATTTATGCCCTGGGTGGTAATGAAGCGGCGACGCGTCTGTCCGGGATTAGCGTCAATAAAGTTAAAATTATCGTTTACGCCTTGTGCGGAATGCTGGCTTCTCTGGCCGGGATCATCGAAGTGGCGCGTCTCTCCTCCGCGCAGCCGACGGCGGGGACGGGCTATGAGCTGGACGCCATTGCGGCGGTGGTGCTCGGCGGCACCAGCCTCGCTGGTGGCAAAGGACGCATTGTCGGCACGCTGATTGGTGCGCTGATCCTTGGCTTCCTGAATAATGGTCTTAATCTTTTAGGCGTTTCTTCCTATTACCAGATGATCGTTAAAGCGGTGGTGATTTTGCTGGCGGTACTGGTAGATAACAAAAAGCAGTAACTGAGAACTCTACAGGACATCTTAACTATGAATATGAAAAAACTGGCGACCCTGGTCTCTGCTGTTGCGCTAAGTGCGACCGTTAGCGCGAACGCGATGGCCAAAGACACCATCGCTCTGGTTATCTCTACCCTCAACAACCCGTTCTTCGTGTCGCTGAAAGACGGCGCGCAAAAAGAAGCTGACAAGCTGGGCTACAACCTGGTGGTGCTGGATTCCCAGAACAACCCGGCGAAAGAGCTGGCGAACGTCCAGGATTTAACGGTGCGCGGCACCAAGCTGCTGCTGATCAACCCCACCGACTCTGATGCCGTCGGCAACGCCGTGAAGATGGCGAACCAGGCGAAAATCCCGGTCATCACTCTCGACCGTCAGGCGACAAAAGGCGATGTTGTGAGCCATATCGCCTCTGACAACGTGCAGGGTGGGAAAATGGCTGGCGATTACATCGCGAAAAAAGTGGGTGAAAGTGCAAAAGTCATTGAGCTGCAGGGCATTGCCGGAACTTCTGCGGCGCGCGAGCGTGGCGAAGGCTTTAAACAGGCCGTGGCGGCGCACAAATTCAACGTCCTGGCCAGCCAGCCGGCCGATTTCGACCGCACCAAAGGCCTGAACGTGATGCAGAACCTGCTGACCGCACATCCTGACGTCCAGGCAGTGTTCGCGCAAAATGATGAAATGGCGCTGGGCGCCCTGCGCGCGCTGCAGACCGCAGGCAAGTCCGATGTGATGGTGGTTGGATTTGACGGCACTCCGGATGGCGAAAAAGCAGTAAACAGTGGCAAACTGGCGGCGACCGTCGCACAGTTGCCGGAGCAGATCGGCGCGAAAGGCGTTGAGACTGCTGATAAGGTACTGAAGGGCGAAAAAGTGGAAGCTAACTACCCGGTTGAGCTGAAGCTGGTCGTTAAGCAGTAATATGCGATTCGGACTGGCAACGGTCCGAGGGACAATATAAAAAAAGAAAAGCAGGGCATGCGCCACCGGATCCCGGTGGCGCGCTTTCCCGGGAACAGAAATGATGAAAACTGCAGGCAAACTTGTCGTCCTTGGCAGTATCAATGCCGATCACATTCTTAACCTTGACGCTTTCCCGACGCCGGGCGAAACCGTCACCGGCCACCATTATCAGGTGGCGTTCGGTGGAAAAGGGGCCAACCAGGCGGTGGCCGCCGGGCGCAGCGGAGCGGATATCGCGTTTATCGCCTGCACCGGCGATGACGATATCGGTGAACGCATCCGTCGTCAGCTGGCGAGCGATAAAATCGACGTGGCGCCCGTGCGCGCGGTTGCCGGGGAAGCGACCGGGGTGGCGTTAATTTTCGTTAACGCCGAAGGTGAGAATGTCATCGGTATTCATGCCGGCGCCAATGCGGCGCTTTCCGTCTCCCAGGTTGAGGCGGAAAAAGAGCGTATCGCCAGCGCACAGGCGTTGTTGATGCAGCTGGAGTCGCCGCTGGAGAGCGTCATAGCGGCGGCGAAAATCGCCCATCACCATCACACCACCGTGGTGCTGAACCCCGCGCCAGCGCGTGAACTACCGGATGAACTGCTGGCGCTGGTGGATATTATTACCCCTAACGAAACCGAAGCGGAAAAGCTGACCGGTATTCGCGTTGAGAGTGACGAAGATGCGGCAAAAGCCGCCGACGTGCTGCATGCCAAAGGCATTGGTACGGTGATGATCACCCTCGGCAGCCGCGGCGTCTGGCTCAGTGCCGAAGGCGAAAGCCGCCGGATCTCAGGGTTTCGCGTACAGGCCATTGATACTATCGCGGCCGGTGATACCTTTAACGGCGCGCTGGTGACCGCGCTGCTGGAAGGGACCGCCCTGCCGGAGGCGATTCGCTTTGCGCATGCCGCAGCGGCGATCGCCGTAACCCGCAAAGGCGCTCAGCCGTCCGTGCCTTGGCGCACAGAGATCGATGAATTTTTAGCGCAACAGGGGTAATGCTTGGCTACGATGAAAGATGTGGCCCGCATCGCGGGCGTTTCCACATCGACGGTGTCACACGTCATCAATAAGGACCGCTTTGTCAGCGAGGCGATTACCGCCAAAGTTGACGCTGCGATCAAAAGCCTCAACTACGCCCCCTCTGCGCTGGCGCGTAGCCTCAAGCTCAATCAAACCCGTACCATCGGCATGCTGATCACCGCCAGTACCAATCCGTTTTATTCGGAGCTGGTGCGGGGCGTGGAGCGTAGCTGCTTTGAGCGGGGTTATAGCCTCGTGCTCTGCAATACCGAAGGTGATGAGCAGCGAATGAATCGTAATCTGGAGACGCTAATGCAAAAACGCGTCGATGGATTACTCCTGCTGTGCACGGAGACTCATCAGCCCTCCCCGGAAATCATGCAGCGCTATCCGTCGGTACCGACGGTTATGATGGACTGGGCCCCCTTTGATGGCGATAGCGATCTGATTCAGGATAACTCGCTGCTCGGCGGCGATATGGCGACTCAGTATCTGATTGACCAGGGGCATTTACGCATTGCCTGTATTGCCGGCCCGCTGGATAAAACCCCGGCGCGCCTGCGTCTTGAAGGCTATCATGCCGCGATGGCGCGCTGCGGCCTGCCGGTTGCCGAAGGATACGTGGTGACCAGTGATTTTGAGTTTGGCGGCGGGTTTAGCGCGATGCAGCAGCTGCTGGCGTTGCCGCAGCGTCCGCAGGCGGTGTTTGTCGGTAACGATGCGATGGCGGTTGGCGCTTATCAGGCGTTATACCAGGCCGGGCTGCAGATTCCGCAGGATATGGCGCTGGTGGGCTACGATGATATTGAGCTGGCACGTTATATGACGCCGCCATTGACCACCATTCACCAGCCAAAGGATGAGCTGGGGGAACTGGCCATCGACGTACTGATCCATCGCATGGCCGATCCGCAGCAAAAACAGCAGCGCGTTCAGTTAACGCCGGAGCTGGTGGTTCGCGGTTCCGCTTAGCGTTTATGCCGCTCGCTAATCAGGTTGCGGCCATCCTTCGCTCTTAACAGCATAAACATCAGCGCCGATATAATGGTTATCACGCCCATGGTTATAAAGGTGTAGTGAAACTGCTGTACCGTGCTTGCATTATCAAAACCTTCATAGAAGCGTAGCACCGCAGCGCTGATGGCCACCCCGAGACTAATTGAAAGCTGCTGGGTGACGGCCAGCAGGCTGTTGCCGCTGCTGGCATTATCATCGGTCAGATCGGCCAGGGTAATGGTATTCATGGCGGTAAACTGCGTGGACATCGCCATCCCCAGCACGAACAGCGGCAGAAGAAGCATCCACAGCGGCATCTCTGGCGACTGCAGCGAGAACTGGGCGATCATAAGGCCAATAAACACGGTGATCCCCACCAGGGTCTTACGATAGCCAAACCAGCGCAGCACCTGGGTAACGGTGGATTTCGCAATAATCGAGCCGATAGCGGTGGGGGCGATCATACAGCCGGCGATAATGGCCGGATAGCCGAAACCAACCTGTAGCATCAGCGGCATCAGAAACGGTACGCAGCCGGTACCCAACCGCGTGGCGAGGTTGCCGGCAATGCCGACCGAGAACGTATGGGTCTTAAATAAAGAGAGCGAGATAAGCGGCGTCGGATGGCGACGCGCGTGACGCACATAGGCCACGAGCAGTAACAGACTGACGGCAATCACGGCCAGCGCCTGCCATGTCGCCACGATTTTTTCCCCAAACAGTTCAATACCGCTGGAAAATAACACCAGACTTAAGCCAAATAACAGAAAACCGCCTATATCGAAGCGTCGGCGCGGCGTTGTGAAATTTGGCATGTATTTACGGGCGTACAGAATGCCAATTACGCCGATCGGAATGTTTATCAGGAAAATCCAATGCCAGCTGGCCCAGGTAACAAATACCCCGCCGAGTACCGGGCCCAGAATCGGCCCCACCAATCCCGGCATGGTGACAAAGTTCAGGACCGGCAACAGTTCGCTGCGGGGGTAGGCACGCAGCAGGGCCAGCCTCGCCACCGGCATCATCATCGCCCCACCGATCCCCTGAATTACGCGAAAAATGACCAGTTCCGTTAAGGAACTGGAGAGGGCGCAGGCGAGGGAACCGAGGGTGAACAGGCTAACGGCGATGATAAAGACCCGGCGCGTGCCGAAGCGATCTGCCAGCCAGCCGCTGACCGGGATCAGCATCGCCACCGTCAGCGTATAGCTGATAATGGCCGACTGCATCGCTAAGGGAGAACGATTAAGACTGTGGGCGATAGCCGGGAGGGCGGTGTTAAGAATGGTGGCATCCAGCGCCTGCATAAAGAAGGCCATCGCCGCGATCCACGGCAGGCCAGCCATGCTGCGCCCTTTTTTTCCGCTCATGCCAAATCCTTGTTATTGATTTACGTGGTGTGGGGCGTTCAACAATGCCTGGCAGGCGAGCAACGCCCCCGGCGCATCACTGTTAAGAATGGCATCGACAATCGCCTGGTGGAGATCGAGCTTCACCACTTCATTTTGCGTAATCGACGTGAAGTAGGTGTGGTAGACCGAATGAAACAGCGAGGCGAAAGAGCTGAGGAAAGGATTACCGCTCATTTCATAGATATGTTCATGCCAGGCCATATCGACTTCTATCCAGCGTTCGCGCTGAAAATGGCGTTTCAGAGCAATCATCTCTTCCATTAATGTATTGAGCTGCGCTTTTTGCCCGGCGGTGCCGTTGGCGGCGGCGAGAAAGCAGGCCTGTGGCTCCAGGCTGCTGCGCATGACGAGAAAGTGGCTTACCACCTCTTCGAAGTTATCTTCTGTTAGCCACCAGGAGAGCAGTTCCTTATCAAGGAAATTCCAGCTGCTGCGCGGCATCACCCGGGTGCCAATGCGAGGGCGGGGCAGCAGCATGCCTTTTGCAGTAAGCGTCTTCACCGCTTCGCGGACGGCGGTACGGCTTACGCCGAACTGCTCCCCCAACTCCATTTCGCCGGGAAGAATGCTTTCCGGCTGATATTCGCCAGTCAGTATTTTTTGGGCGAGCTTTTCGGCCAGTACCCAGGAGATGTTCTTTTGTGCCGCCAGTTGCTGTGCGCTTAAAGACATAAATGCCGTTCCTTTCTTTCCTCTACTCTAACAGTATGCCACCAGGCGCCCCGTTTCGTCGGTTAAAACGGCAAAACGGCGGTTTTTTGCGACATTCCTCGCCGCATTGTTGAAAAAAGAGACGGTTGAAAACTTTTTTTGCATTTCCCCTTGTCACCTCAGAATTACTCCCTATAATGCGCCTCCACTGACACGGAACAACGGCAAACAAGCCGCCGGGTCAGCGGGGTTCCGGTGAGAACCTCGCAGAGAAAAGCAAAAATAAATGCTTGACTCTGCAGCGGGAAAGCGTAATATGCACACCCCGCGCCGCAGCGAAAACGAAGCGGCACTGCTCTTTAACAATTTATCAGACAATCTGTGTGGGCACTCAAAGTGACATGGATTCTTAACGTCCTCGGACGAAAAATGAATACCAAGTCTCAAGAGTGAACACGTAATTCATTACGAAGTTTAATTCTTTGAGCATCAAACTTAAATTGAAGAGTTTGATCATGGCTCAGATTGAACGCTGGCGGCAGGCCTAACACATGCAAGTCGAGCGGTAGCACAGAGAGCTTGCTCTCGGGTGACGAGCGGCGGACGGGTGAGTAATGTCTGGGAAACTGCCTGATGGAGGGGGATAACTACTGGAAACGGTAGCTAATACCGCATAATGTCGCAAGACCAAAGTGGGGGACCTTCGGGCCTCATGCCATCAGATGTGCCCAGATGGGATTAGCTAGTAGGTGGGGTAACGGCTCACCTAGGCGACGATCCCTAGCTGGTCTGAGAGGATGACCAGCCACACTGGAACTGAGACACGGTCCAGACTCCTACGGGAGGCAGCAGTGGGGAATATTGCACAATGGGCGCAAGCCTGATGCAGCCATGCCGCGTGTGTGAAGAAGGCCTTCGGGTTGTAAAGCACTTTCAGCGGGGAGGAAGGCGTTAAGGTTAATAACCTTGGCGATTGACGTTACCCGCAGAAGAAGCACCGGCTAACTCCGTGCCAGCAGCCGCGGTAATACGGAGGGTGCAAGCGTTAATCGGAATTACTGGGCGTAAAGCGCACGCAGGCGGTCTGTCAAGTCGGATGTGAAATCCCCGGGCTCAACCTGGGAACTGCATTCGAAACTGGCAGGCTAGAGTCTTGTAGAGGGGGGTAGAATTCCAGGTGTAGCGGTGAAATGCGTAGAGATCTGGAGGAATACCGGTGGCGAAGGCGGCCCCCTGGACAAAGACTGACGCTCAGGTGCGAAAGCGTGGGGAGCAAACAGGATTAGATACCCTGGTAGTCCACGCCGTAAACGATGTCGATTTGGAGGTTGTGCCCTTGAGGCGTGGCTTCCGGAGCTAACGCGTTAAATCGACCGCCTGGGGAGTACGGCCGCAAGGTTAAAACTCAAATGAATTGACGGGGGCCCGCACAAGCGGTGGAGCATGTGGTTTAATTCGATGCAACGCGAAGAACCTTACCTGGTCTTGACATCCACAGAACTTTCCAGAGATGGATTGGTGCCTTCGGGAACTGTGAGACAGGTGCTGCATGGCTGTCGTCAGCTCGTGTTGTGAAATGTTGGGTTAAGTCCCGCAACGAGCGCAACCCTTATCCTTTGTTGCCAGCGGTTCGGCCGGGAACTCAAAGGAGACTGCCAGTGATAAACTGGAGGAAGGTGGGGATGACGTCAAGTCATCATGGCCCTTACGACCAGGGCTACACACGTGCTACAATGGCATATACAAAGAGAAGCGACCTCGCGAGAGCAAGCGGACCTCATAAAGTATGTCGTAGTCCGGATTGGAGTCTGCAACTCGACTCCATGAAGTCGGAATCGCTAGTAATCGTAGATCAGAATGCTACGGTGAATACGTTCCCGGGCCTTGTACACACCGCCCGTCACACCATGGGAGTGGGTTGCAAAAGAAGTAGGTAGCTTAACCTTCGGGAGGGCGCTTACCACTTTGTGATTCATGACTGGGGTGAAGTCGTAACAAGGTAACCGTAGGGGAACCTGCGGTTGGATCACCTCCTTACCTTAAAGAACCTGCCTTTGTAGTGCCCACACAGATTGTCTGATGAACGTAAAGAAGCAAGGCGTCTTGCGATTGAGACTTCAGTGTCCCCTTCGTCTAGAGGCCCAGGACACCGCCCTTTCACGGCGGTAACAGGGGTTCGAATCCCCTAGGGGACGCCACTTGCTGGTTCGTGAGTGAAAGACGCGTGCCGAACTATCTCAAAACTCATCTTCGGGTGACGTTTGAGATATTTGCTCTTTAAAAATCTGGATCAAGCTGAAAATTGAAACGACACACAGTTAATGTGTGTTCGAGTCTCTCAAATTTTCGCGACACGATGATGTTTTACGAAACATCTTCGGGTTGTGAGGTTAAGCGACTAAGCGTACACGGTGGATGCCCTGGCAGTCAGAGGCGATGAAGGACGTGCTAATCTGCGAAAAGCGTCGGTAAGGTGATATGAACCGTTACAGCCGGCGATGTCCGAATGGGGAAACCCAGTGCAATTCGTTGCACTATCGTTAACTGAATACATAGGTTAACGAGGCGAACCGGGGGAACTGAAACATCTAAGTACCCCGAGGAAAAGAAATCAACCGAGATTCCCCCAGTAGCGGCGAGCGAACGGGGAGCAGCCCAGAGTCTGAATCAGCTTGTGTGTTAGTGGAACGGTCTGGAAAGTCCGACGGTACAGGGTGATAGTCCCGTACACCAAAATGCACAGGCTGTGAACTCGAAGAGTAGGGCGGGACACGTGGTATCCTGTCTGAATATGGGGGGACCATCCTCCAAGGCTAAATACTCCTGACTGACCGATAGTGAACCAGTACCGTGAGGGAAAGGCGAAAAGAACCCCGGCGAGGGGAGTGAAAAAGAACCTGAAACCGTGTACGTACAAGCAGTGGGAGCACCTTCGGGTGTGACTGCGTACCTTTTGTATAATGGGTCAGCGACTTATATTCTGTAGCAAGGTTAACCGTATAGGGGAGCCGCAGGGAAACCGAGTCTTAACTGGGCGTTAAGTTGCAGGGTATAGACCCGAAACCCGGTGATCTAGCCATGGGCAGGTTGAAGGTTGGGTAACACTAACTGGAGGACCGAACCGACTAATGTTGAAAAATTAGCGGATGACTTGTGGCTGGGGGTGAAAGGCCAATCAAACCGGGAGATAGCTGGTTCTCCCCGAAAGCTATTTAGGTAGCGCCTCGTGAATTCATCTTCGGGGGTAGAGCACTGTTTCGGCTAGGGGGTCATCCCGACTTACCAACCCGATGCAAACTACGAATACCGAAGAATGTTATCACGGGAGACACACGGCGGGTGCTAACGTCCGTCGTGAAGAGGGAAACAACCCAGACCGCCAGCTAAGGTCCCAAAGTCATGGTTAAGTGGGAAACGATGTGGGAAGGCACAGACAGCCAGGATGTTGGCTTAGAAGCAGCCATCATTTAAAGAAAGCGTAATAGCTCACTGGTCGAGTCGGCCTGCGCGGAAGATGTAACGGGGCTAAACCATGCACCGAAGCTGCGGCAGCGACACTATGTGTTGTTGGGTAGGGGAGCGTTCTGTAAGCCTGCGAAGGTGACCTGTGAGGGTTGCTGGAGGTATCAGAAGTGCGAATGCTGACATAAGTAACGATAAAGCGGGTGAAAAGCCCGCTCGCCGGAAGACCAAGGGTTCCTGTCCAACGTTAATCGGGGCAGGGTGAGTCGACCCCTAAGGCGAGGCCGAAAGGCGTAGTCGATGGGAAACAGGTTAATATTCCTGTACTTGGTGTTACTGCGAAGGGGGGACGGAGAAGGCTATGTTAGCCGGGCGACGGTTGTCCCGGTTTAAGCATGTAGGCTGGTTATCCAGGCAAATCCGGATAATCAAGGCTGAGGTGTGATGACGAGGCACTACGGTGCTGAAGTAACAAATGCCCTGCTTCCAGGAAAAGCCTCTAAGCATCAGGTAACATCAAATCGTACCCCAAACCGACACAGGTGGTCAGGTAGAGAATACCAAGGCGCTTGAGAGAACTCGGGTGAAGGAACTAGGCAAAATGGTGCCGTAACTTCGGGAGAAGGCACGCTGGTGTGTAGGTGAAGTCCCTGCGGATGGAGCTGAGACCAGTCGAAGATACCAGCTGGCTGCAACTGTTTATTAAAAACACAGCACTGTGCAAACACGAAAGTGGACGTATACGGTGTGACGCCTGCCCGGTGCCGGAAGGTTAATTGATGGGGTTATCCGTAAGGAGAAGCTCTTGATCGAAGCCCCGGTAAACGGCGGCCGTAACTATAACGGTCCTAAGGTAGCGAAATTCCTTGTCGGGTAAGTTCCGACCTGCACGAATGGCGTAATGATGGCCAGGCTGTCTCCACCCGAGACTCAGTGAAATTGAACTCGCTGTGAAGATGCAGTGTACCCGCGGCAAGACGGAAAGACCCCGTGAACCTTTACTATAGCTTGACACTGAACATTGAGCCTTGATGTGTAGGATAGGTGGGAGGCTTTGAAGCGTGGACGCCAGTCTGCGTGGAGCCAACCTTGAAATACCACCCTTTAATGTTTGATGTTCTAACGTTGGCCCCTTACCGGGGTTGCGGACAGTGTCTGGTGGGTAGTTTGACTGGGGCGGTCTCCTCCCAAAGCGTAACGGAGGAGCACGAAGGTTAGCTAATCCTGGTCGGACATCAGGAGGTTAGTGCAATGGCATAAGCTAGCTTGACTGCGAGCGTGACGGCGCGAGCAGGTGCGAAAGCAGGTCATAGTGATCCGGTGGTTCTGAATGGAAGGGCCATCGCTCAACGGATAAAAGGTACTCCGGGGATAACAGGCTGATACCGCCCAAGAGTTCATATCGACGGCGGTGTTTGGCACCTCGATGTCGGCTCATCACATCCTGGGGCTGAAGTAGGTCCCAAGGGTATGGCTGTTCGCCATTTAAAGTGGTACGCGAGCTGGGTTTAGAACGTCGTGAGACAGTTCGGTCCCTATCTGCCGTGGGCGCTGGAGAATTGAGGGGGGCTGCTCCTAGTACGAGAGGACCGGAGTGGACGCATCACTGGTGTTCGGGTTGTCATGCCAATGGCACTGCCCGGTAGCTAAATGCGGAAGAGATAAGTGCTGAAAGCATCTAAGCACGAAACTTGCCCCGAGATGAGTTCTCCCTGAGACTTTAAGTCTCCTGAAGGAACGTTGAAGACGATGACGTTGATAGGCCGGGTGTGTAAGCGCAGCGATGCGTTGAGCTAACCGGTACTAATGAACCGTGAGGCTTAACCTTACAACGCCGAAGATGTTTTGGCGATTTGAGAGAATTTTCAGCTCTGATACAGATTAATCGATACGTCGGTGAGACGTGTTGATAAAACAGAATTTGCCTGGCGGCACTAGCGCGGTGGTCCCACCTGACCCCATGCCGAACTCAGAAGTGAAACGCCGTAGCGCCGATGGTAGTGTGGGGTCTCCCCATGTGAGAGTAGGGAACTGCCAGGCATCAAATAAAGCAGAAAGCCCGGTCGAAAGACCGGGCTTTTTGTTTTATCTGTTGTTTGTCGGTGAGCGCTCTCCAGAGTAGGACAAATCCGCCGGGAGCGGATTTGAACGTTGCGCAGCAACGGCCCGGAGGGTGGCGGGCAGGACGCCCGCCATAAACTGCCAGGCATCAAACAAGTGAAGAGCCCATCCTGCCGGATGGGCTTTTTGCGTTTCTGTCGTCCGGCCAGCGTGCCGGCATGTCTCCCCGGTGGCGCTGCGCTTGCCGGGGCTACGGATCCGACACGGGGCTACGTCCCTGTGGCCGGGCAAGGTGCGCAGCACCGCCTCCGGGAAAATCCCTCCTATATCACCGTCGATAAATGACTATTGCCTCTCTAACCAACTCACAATAAATGTCGCGATCTGTGGTACATCATTTAAATCCAGCAGCGGAAGTGAGGTCGCGATCGATACATCGCTGGCCACGGCGATGGTATGCTCATCAATTACCAGCTCTTCTACACGATGGCCGCTGTTTTGCCGAAAAAGCAGGATCTTCGGCACGGGTTCATGTTTGAACCCCTCCACTAAAACCAGGTCCAGTTTGCTGGCATCCATTCGACTGACCAGCCACGTGAGATCTAATTCCGGCTTCTCTGGCGTCTCGGTCATCAATGCCCACCGCTGTTCGCTGGCGACAATAGTTTGCGCAGCGCCCGCCTTACGCAGTTCATAGCTATCTTTGCCCGGCTTATCCACGTCCATATCATGATGGGTGTGCTTTATCAGTCCCGGGCGTAATCCTAGAGCGCAAAGCTCAGGGATAAGACGCTTTAATAATGTTGTTTTTCCGGTACCGCTCCATGCGGCGATCGCCAGTAATGGGATCATGATGGCTCCTGCATCTGCTGCAAATCTTCGAGCGTATTTACATTAATGAAAGCAGTTTTCACATCGCTGAAATTCACCGGGCGCCCACCCATTTGTCGCATAAAAACCATCACCCTGCGCTCTCCATGTGCCAGATAAGCCTCCAGTTCCGGAATGATTTGACGATGAACTAATGCAACGGCAGGATGATCCCGTTCGCCGTCATGGGCCCAAACGACCGGTGCGTCCCCTCTCTGCTGGATAAAGCGCTCCACCAAAAAGGACGGAATGAACGGCGTGTCGCAGGGGCAAAAAACAAACCATGGGCTCGCGACCTGCTGCATCACAGCAAGCATTCCGGCCAGCGGCCCCTGATAACCCTCCCGTATGTCTCGAAAGACCGGAAATCCGCTGGCACGCCACTGTTCAAGATGACGATTGGCGCTAATGACTAACTCATCTACCTGCGGGGCTAATGCTTCCGCGACGTGTCGCCAGAGAGGGCGACCATTTAGCGCCTGTAATCCTTTATCAATGCCGCCCATTCGCGTGGCCCTGCCGCCCGCCAGCACGACGCCGGTTATCGCCTCGCTTTGCATATGAATATCGCCTCTTTCATTGTGGGATTGACCCTGTTAACTTGTCCCTATCAAGAGTAAGGAGCATGACCATGAAATGTAAACGTCTGAATGAAGTAATTGAACTCCTCCAGCCAGCCTGGCAAAAAGAGCCTGAACTGAACCTGATGCAATTTTTGCAGAAGCTGGCGAAAGAGGCCGGCTATGATGGCGAACTGAGCGATCTTTCCGACGATATTCTGATCTATCACCTGAAGATGCGCGACTCTTCCAAAGATGCTGTCATCCCGGGTATTCAGAAGGATTATGAAGAGGACTTTAAAACCGCGCTGCTGCGCGCCCGCGGGGTAATAAAAGAGTAAAAGGTTGTAAGCGCTACCGCGTAAAGTGCAATGAGATGATATCCTGAACTATTCGTACGATTATCGGATGTCAGGATGCACGATAAGGCTTTTACTTTTCAGACGCTTCGCCCGGATACCATTATCGATGGGTTATTCGATCTGGGTATGCGGGTGGACTCCGGTCTCACCCCGCTAAACAGCTATGAGAACCGCGTTTATCAGTTCCAGGACGAAGAGCGCCATCGCTATGTGGTAAAGTTCTATCGTCCTGAGCGCTGGTCCGCAGAACAGATCCTTGAAGAACACCAGTTTGCGCTTCAGCTTGTAGAAGATGAAGTGCCCGTTGCTGCGCCGCTCTTATTTAATGACAGCACGCTTCATCAGCATCAGGGATTCTACTTTGCCGTTTTCCCAAGCCTTGGCGGTCGTCAGTTCGAAGCGGATAACCTTGATCAGATGGAATGGGTTGGCCGCTATCTGGGGCGCCTGCACCAGACGGGCTGCAAACAGCGCTTTACTGCCCGCCCGGAAATTGGCGTGCAGGAGTACCTGCTGGAACCGCGTCAGGTGTTTGAGCAGGCGACGCTGATCCCCTCTGGCCTGAAGGCCGATTTCCTGAAGGCGACCGATAAACTCATTGCTGCCGTCATGGAGCAATGGCACGGCCGCGGGAACACGTTGCGCCTGCACGGTGACTGCCATGCCGGTAATATCCTCTGGCGCGACGGACCACTGTTTGTCGACTTAGACGATGCGCGTACCGGCCCGGCGATTCAGGATCTGTGGATGCTGCTCAACGGCGATAAGGCTGAACAGCGTATGCAGCTGGAGACTATTGTCGAGGCCTATG
This sequence comes from Klebsiella sp. KP20-425-1, assembly GCF_025813515.1. Lineage (NCBI taxonomy): Bacteria > Pseudomonadati > Pseudomonadota > Gammaproteobacteria > Enterobacterales > Enterobacteriaceae > Klebsiella > Klebsiella sp. KP20-425-1. The sequence goes on along the minus strand of NZ_CP109614.1, from coordinate 5,173,044 downwards.
AGGAATTCAGCCCCTTTAACAGCGATGAAATCGCGCTGATTGAACCTTTACGCGCTATGCGACTGGTTTATTATCTGGCGTGGTTGCTCAGACGCTGGGACGATCCCGCTTTCCCGGTCAATTTCCCCTGGTTAACCGGGGAGGATTACTGGCGGGGGCAGACGTCGACTTTTCTTGAGCAGGTGAAGGTTCTACAGGAACCCCCGCTTCAGTTAACGCCAATGTATTAATGTGATATATCCAGGAGAGAGTAAATCATGAAAAAAGTTTGGCTGGCGCTGGCTGGTATGATTCTGGCTTTTAGTGCATCCGCTGCCCAGATCACCGACGGCAAGCAGTACATCACCCTTGATAAGCCGATAGCTGGCGAGCCGCAGGTGCTCGAGTTCTTTTCGTTCTACTGCCCGCACTGCTACCAGTTTGAAGAAGTGCTGCATGTCTCTGACAATGTGCGCCAGAAACTGCCGGAAGGCACTAAAATGACCAAATACCACGTTGAGTTCCTGGGTCCGCTGGGCAAGGATCTGACGCAGGCATGGGCGGTGGCCATCGCGCTGGGCGTTGAAGACAAAATTACTGCGCCGATGTTCGAAGCCGTGCAGAAAAACCAGACTGTGCAGAGTGTGGCTGACATTCGTAAAGTGTTTGTCGACGCTGGCGTGAAAGGGGAAGACTACGATGCCGCATGGAATAGCTTCGTGGTGAAATCTCTGGTCGCTCAGCAAGAGAAAGCGGCAGCCGATCTGCAGCTGCAGGGCGTACCGGCTATGTATGTTAATGGTAAATACCAGCTGAATCCGCAGGGGATGGACACCAGCAATATGGATGTCTTCGTCGCTCAGTATGCGGATACCGTGAAGCAACTGGTAGAGAAGAAATAAAAAAAACGCCGGTCACTGACCGGCGTTACTTTATCTGTTTTGCAATAGCTACCGCTCTTTGTCCCTCATGATGTCAGTCAACTGACGGTCTTTCTCTTCCCATAGGCCATTCAGCCAGCGCTGGAAGCTGCGCTTAAAGTTCTTATCGTTAACGTAATCGCCGTGCAGCTCTTCGCCAATAGGGACCAGATTGATACGGACCACAATGCGCGTCAGGCGGCCGCTTAACATATCGTAAAATGGTCTTGTATGATTATCCGGGTAGCACAGCGTGACGTTCAGCAGTTTATCGAACTGCGAACCGAGTACGTTGAGCGCCATGGCGATACCAGCGGCTTTCGGCGGTAACAGGTTGTGGTAAGGAGAGCGCGTTTCGCGCTTTTTTTCTTCGGTAAAACGCGAGCCTTCCACAAAATTGACGATAGTCGTCGGATGCGCGCGAAATTTTTCACACGAACGGCGGGTGGTTTCGACATCTTTACCGCGGCGCTCCGGGTGACGAATAAGATAGCTGCGCGAGTAGCGGCGCATAAAAGGCATATCCAGCGCCCAGCAGGCGAGGCCAATGAAGGGTACCCACGCCAGCTGTTGTTTAAGGAAGTACTTATTCATCGGAATATGCTTGCGGAACAGCACGCACAGCACCACGATGTCTGCCCAGCTGTGGTGGTTGCTGATCAGCAGATACCAGTTCTTTTTGTTCAGGCCTTCCAGACCCTGGACGTCCCATTTTAGCCAGGGATTGAGATGCAACAGCAGCGCCAGCCCTTCGCACCAGCAGTACATCATAAAATTGCAAAAAACGGATATAGAGCGCCATACCGCTGGAATGGGGACCAGCAGTTTAATCAGCCCGGCGACGATGATCGGTACAGAGCAGATAATGGTGACTAAGATGGTTAAGGCGATACTCAGCGGAAGTGTTATCGCAGCGAGTAATCTCGACATAGTTAGTTTATTCAGAAAGTTAGGCTGACAAAGAGCGCCTTTAAGCTGCGCAAGAGGCTGATTTTACCAGAAAACGCGGCAAATGACGGGTCTTACCAGAACAGAAAAAAACAAGGATCTTCTATCCACATGGAAGATTAGGTCATCAAATTAATGCCAGGATCGTTGATCTGTTTTTAAGTGGTTGATAAATAGCAAATAATACTATTTATTCATTTATTTTCAGGGGCGGATAAGCTGACGTTGTAAAACTATGCACAAAGTTATCCACAAGCTAAGTTGTCGCGCGATCGCGACGATCGTTGAATCTTTTCCGCGAATTGCGGGAAAAATTCAGGATTTCATGCCCGTCTGTGGCATCCTTTATCCATAATCTGATAAACAGGCACGGAAATTATGGTTCAGATCCCAGAAAACCCTCTCATCCTCGTTGACGGCTCCTCCTATCTTTATCGGGCGTATCATGCGTTTCCGCCGCTGACTAACAGCGCAGGGGAGCCCACCGGGGCTATGTACGGCGTACTGAATATGCTGCGCAGTTTGATACTGCAGTATCAACCGACTCATGCCGTCGTGGTCTTTGATGCGAAAGGGAAAACCTTCCGTGATGAATTGTTCGAGCATTACAAATCTCACCGCCCGCCGATGCCGGACGATCTGCGCGCGCAGATTGAGCCGTTGCATAAGATGGTGAAAGCGATGGGGCTGCCGCTGATGGCTGTCCCGGGCGTCGAAGCTGACGATGTGATTGGCACCCTGGCGCGGGAAGCGGAAAGGGCAGGTCGCCCAGTCCTGATCAGCACCGGCGATAAAGACATGGCCCAGCTGGTGACGCCGGGCATCACCCTGATCAATACCATGACCAACACTATCCTCGGACCGGATGAGGTGGTTACTAAGTACGGCGTCCCGCCGGAGCTGATTATTGATTTCCTGGCGCTGATGGGCGACTCCTCGGATAACATTCCCGGCGTGCCGGGCGTGGGCGAAAAGACCGCTCAGGCGCTGCTGCAAGGCCTCGGCGGCCTTGATACGCTGTATGCGGAACCGGAGAAGATCGCTGAACTGAGCTTCCGCGGCGCGAAAACGATGGCGGCGAAGCTCGAGCAGAACAAGGACGTGGCTTATCTCTCTTATCAGCTGGCGACCATCAAAACCGACGTCGAGCTGGAGCTCACCTGCGAAGAGCTGCAGGTGCAGCCGCCGGCGGCAGACGATCTGCTGGCGCTGTTCAGACAGTATGAGTTTAAGCGCTGGACTACCGACGTTGAGGCCGGAAAATGGCTGCAGGCTAAGGGGGGCAAACCGGCTGCGAAACCTGCAGTGCCTGCAGCAGCGGCAGAAGCGGAAGAAGAGGTTGAAGCCGCTACTGCACTTTCAGCAGAGCATTATGTCACTATCCTTGATGAGGCTACGCTGCTCACCTGGATCGATAAGCTGAAGCAGGCGCCGCTCTTTGCCTTTGATACGGAAACCGACAGCCTGGATAACATCTCCGCCAACATGGTTGGTCTTTCATTCGCTGTTGAGCCGGGCGTGGCCGCCTATGTCCCGGTAGCGCATGATTACCTTGATGCGCCGGATCAGATCCCGCGCGAGCGCGTGCTGACGCTGCTTAAACCGCTGCTGGAGGATGAGAAGGTGCTCAAGGTCGGGCAAAATCTCAAATACGATCGCGGCATTTTGGCTAATTACGACATTGAGCTGCGCGGGATTGCGTTCGATACCATGCTCGAGTCTTACATTCTCGACAGCGTGGCGGGCCGCCACGATATGGACAGTCTTTCCGACCGCTGGCTGAAACATAAAACCATTACCTTCGAAGAGATCGCTGGCAAGGGTAAGAATCAGCTCACCTTTAATCAGATTGCGCTGGAAGAGGCTGGTCGCTACGCGGCGGAAGATGCCGACGTTACGCTCCAGCTGCATCTGAAGATGTGGCCGAAGCTACAGCAGCATGAAGGCCCGCTGAATATCTTCCAGCATATTGAAATGCCGCTGGTGCCGGTGCTGTCTCGCGTTGAGCGCAACGGCGTTAAAATCGACCCCGCCGTGCTGCATGCGCACTCGCAGGAAATTGCCCAGCGCCTGGTTGAGCTGGAGCAGCGGGCACATGAGATCGCCGGGGAAGCGTTTAATCTCTCCTCCACCAAACAGCTGCAAACGATCCTGTTTGAAAAACAGGGTATCAAGCCGCTGAAGAAGACGCCGGGCGGTGCGCCGTCCACCTCTGAAGAGGTGCTGGAAGAGCTGGCGCTCGATTATCCGTTGCCGAAAGTGATTCTGGAGTATCGTGGGCTGGCGAAGCTGAAGTCGACCTATACCGATAAGCTGCCGCTGATGATTAACCCCAAAACGGGCCGCGTGCATACCTCCTATCATCAGGCGGTCACCGCCACCGGCCGTTTGTCGTCTACCGATCCAAACCTGCAAAACATTCCGGTGCGTAACGAAGAAGGGCGCCGTATTCGCCAGGCGTTTATCGCGCCGGAAGATTACGTCATTGTCTCGGCGGACTACTCGCAAATCGAGCTGCGCATTATGGCGCACCTGTCGCGGGATAAAGGCCTGCTGACCGCCTTCGCGGAAGGGAAGGATATTCACCGGGCGACGGCGGCTGAAGTATTTGGCTTACCGCTGGACAGCGTCAGCAGCGAACAGCGGCGCAGTGCGAAAGCCATCAACTTCGGTCTGATCTACGGCATGAGCGCCTTTGGCCTGGCCCGCCAGCTGAACATCCCGCGTAAAGAAGCGCAGAAGTACATGGATCTTTATTTCGAACGTTATCCGGGCGTCCTGGAGTATATGGAGCGCACCCGCGCACAGGCGAAGGAGCAAGGGTATGTTGAAACGCTGGATGGCCGTCGACTCTATTTGCCGGATATCAAGTCCAGCAATGGCGCTCGTCGTGCCGGCGCGGAGCGTGCGGCGATTAACGCCCCGATGCAGGGGACGGCTGCGGATATTATCAAGCGGGCGATGATTGCCGTTGATGAATGGCTGCGGAGCGAGAAACCTCGCGTGCGGATGATCATGCAGGTTCACGATGAACTGGTCTTTGAAGTGCATAAGGATGAGCTCGATGCCGTATCGAAAAAGATCCACGAACTGATGGAGAACAGCACTACGCTGGCGGTACCGTTGCTGGTGGAAGTGGGCAGCGGCGAAAACTGGGATCAAGCGCACTAAGTATACAAAGCGCAACGCGATTTTCTGTAAGTAAGCAACATAACTTATAGAGTTTTGTGAGGATCATTTGAATTTGCTATGTAAATAGTGAAAAAAAACTACAAAAAATGCTTTATCCGTGAGCGAAAGAAGAGTAAAGTTATTCGCGTAGGGTACAGAGGTAAGATGTTCTATCTTTCAGACCTTTTACTTCACGTAATCGGATTTGGCTGAATATTTTAGCCGCCCCGGTCATTTATGACCGGGGCGTTTTTTATTGCGCGAAAGAAAAGTTTTAGGCTGTGAAAACAACGTAGTATGAACGTCCGGATAGGGCGCTACGCGCCGTTATCCGGAAAAAGCGGGGGTTACTCGGCGTCTTCGACGGCTTCTTGCGGCGGGATTTCGTTAAACCAGCTATCCAGCTTCTGTCGCAGCTTATCGACGCCAGATTTTTTCAGCGAAGAGAAGGGTTCAACCTGGACATCGCCATTGAAGGCCAGTACCGCTTCACGCACCATATTCACTTGCGCTTTACGCGCGCCGCTGGCGAGCTTATCGGCTTTGGTGAGCAGTACCAGCACCTGAATATCGCTCTCTACCGCCCATTCGATCATCTGCTGATCGAGATCTTTAAGCGGATGACGTATGTCCATCAGCACCACGAGACCCTTCAGGCACAGACGTTTTTCCAGGTATTCCCCCAGCGCGCGCTGCCACTTGATCTTCATCTCTTCGGGTACTTGCGCATAACCATAGCCGGGCAGGTCGACAAGGCGCTTGCCCTCAGCGACTTCGAACAGGTTAATCAGCTGCGTACGCCCCGGGGTTTTGGAGGTACGCGCCAGGTTCTTCTGATTAGTCAGCGTATTCAGCGCGCTGGATTTTCCCGCGTTGGAGCGGCCGGCGAACGCCACTTCAATACCGGTATCGGCAGGAAGATGGCGGATATCTGGCGCGCTAGTGACAAAGTGCGTCAGTTGATAATTCCAGTTGGTCAAGACGGTCGTCTCCGTTAAAACAGGCTATGGCAGCGATTATACCTGAACAGCAGAAAAAGGCTGTTTTTACCGCACGCCGTTCCTGTAAGTAAAAACCATATGGTTTGTGAGACATTGACTATTCTTTGTATAGGACATACCTGAGGAAAATAAGACAAAACATATTTAAAGTGTTGAAAATTAATTAATTATAGAAATAGAGAATTCTGAAAATAGATTTTTAACTGCCAGACTGGTTGTCGATTTTTGTCAACAAGGTAAAGTAATACACAACGGCGGGGATGCTGAAAGGATTAGGACTCAGGACGAGGAGTCAGGAAGCGCCAGGAGGCGAAGACCACAGGATAGTCAGGATGACGCGCGTCTTGGAGACGTTTTACAGGGAAAAGGAAGAAACAGGGACCGTTGGACGCTAAGGGAAAGACAGGGTGAGTCGTTAGCGAACAGGGAAAGAAGAGCCCGTTAAGGGTGGTCAGTGAGGAAAAAGGCGACAGAGTAATCTGTCGCCTTTTTTCTTTGCTTGCTTTCTGCTAGATTCCGCCTCAATTCTATACTGAATACTACTGTCTGAAGATTACACATCATGAAAAAACCGACATCCGCCACCCGTGGCAAATCCGGCCGCAAGTCGCGTGAAGAGTTAAATCAGGAAGCTCGCGATCGCAAACGGCAGAAGAAACATCGTGGCCACGCGGCAGGCAGTCGCGCGAACGGCGGCGATGCGGCTTCAGCGGGTAAAAAACAGCGTCAGGCGCAAGATCCGCGCGTGGGTAGCAAAAAACCGATCCCGCTGGGCGTGAGCGAAAGCAGCGCTCCAGCCCCCAAGCAGCATAAACCAAAGAGCGAGAAACCTATGCTTTCACCGCAGGCTGAGCTGGAGTTGCTGGAGAATGATGAGCGCCTGGACGCGCTGCTGGAACGTCTGGAAGAGGGCGGCACCCTTAATGCTGAAGAGCAGAGCTGGGTGGACGCCAAACTGGATCGCATTGATGAGCTGATGCAGCAGCTCGGCCTCTCTTACGATGATGAAGATGAAGAAGAGGAAGAGCGTCAGGAAGATATGATGCGTCTGCTGAAGGGTGGAAACTAACATTTGCATCCCATCGGATTCCCGGTACTCCTTATAATCCTTCTGGTTATATGTTATCTGCTGTGGTTATTCGTTAAACTACGACGGTTGTCGCGGCGTCAGAAATGGCTGCGCAACCGGCTCATGACCCGCGGTGCGGTGGGGCCGGGACGGCGTACCCGTCGGCGGCACCATCGGAAGGAGTGAGCATGTCTGAGCAGATAATCGACTGGGATCTGGCCCTGATCCAGAAATATAACTATTCCGGGCCGCGCTATACCTCGTATCCCACCGCGCTGGAGTTTTCACCGCAATTTGGCGCGGCGGAATTCGATGCCGCTGTGGCCCGTTACCCACAGCGTCCCCTGTCGCTGTACGTGCATATCCCGTTTTGCCATAAGCTGTGTTATTTCTGCGGCTGCAATAAGATAGTCACCCGCCAGCAGCATAAGGCCGATCAATATCTCGATGTCCTTGAACAGGAGATCATCCACCGCGCGCCGCTGTTTGCCACTCGCCAGGTGAAGCAACTGCACTGGGGGGGCGGCACGCCAACTTATCTCAATAAGGCGCAAATCAGTCGCCTGATGGATCTGTTGCGCAGCCATTTCCATTTCAGCGCGGAAGCCGAGATCTCCATAGAGGTCGATCCGCGTGAGATCGAACTGGATGTCCTCGATCATTTACGCGCTGAGGGTTTCAACCGCCTGAGTATGGGCGTACAGGACTTCAATAAAGAGGTTCAGCGTCTGGTTAACCGTGAGCAGGACGAAGCGTTCATCTTTGATTTGCTCAACCATGCGCGGGAGATTGGTTTTACCTCGACCAATATCGACCTCATTTATGGCCTGCCGAAGCAAACGCCGGAGAGCTTCGCCTTTACCCTGCAAAAGGTCGCCGAGCTCAATCCTGACCGCCTGAGCGTGTTTAACTATGCGCATCTGCCCACGCTCTTTGCCGCTCAGCGGAAGATTAAAGATGCCGATCTGCCCTCCGCTGAGCAGAAGCTGGAGATCCTGCAGGAAACCATCGGCTCGCTGACGACGGCAGGCTATCAGTTTATCGGCATGGACCATTTCGCCCGTCCCGATGATGAATTAGCGGTCGCGCAACGTCACGGCGTACTGCATCGTAATTTCCAGGGCTACACCACTCAGGGCGATACCGATCTGCTGGGGATGGGCGTTTCGGCGATCAGCATGATTGGCGACAGCTACGCCCAGAACCAAAAAGAGCTCAAGCAGTACTACCAGCAGGTAGCAGAGCAAGGGAACGCCCTGTGGCGCGGGATCGCGTTAACTCGCGATGATTGTCTGCGTCGCGACGTGATTAAAGCGTTGATCTGTAACTTCCAGCTGGATATCGCGGCGGTCGAGGCGCAGTGGGATGTGGATTTTGCGTCTTATTTCGCCGAGGATCTGAAGCTGCTGGCGCCGCTGGCGCATGACGGGCTGGTGGCTGTGGATGATAAGGTCATTCAGGTGACGGCGAAAGGCCGCCTGCTGATCCGCAACATCTGTATGTGCTTTGATGCCTACCGACGGCAAAAGGCCCGGATGCAGCAGTTCTCACGGGTTATTTAATATTTTCCCCCTCTCCCGCAGGAGAGGGGGAACAATTAGCTGAACAGCCCGACCAGCGCAGCGCACAGCACGGCAGCGACTGCCGTTTGTGGCGTGTGACTCGCAGCGGCGCCGCTCGATATCATACTCACCAGTGATTCAAACATGATGCTCTCCCCTAATGCCGGGCACGATCATACTCAACTCATCGGAACAGTAAAGTACAAAATAGCAGCACTTTGCGCCGATCGGCTATTTTTCATCATGCTGTTGAACCCTACTCCATACCCAACTCTTTTAGCTTACGCGTCAGGGTATTACGTCCCCATCCCAGCAGGCGCGCAGCCTCCTGCTTGTGCCCCTGAGTATGGCGCAGGGCGGTCGTTAGCAGCGTGCGCTCCATTTCGGGTTGCGCTTCTGAGAGCAGGTTTTGATGACCGGATCGCAACGCCCGATCGGCCCACTGACCCAGCAGCGTAGCCCAGCTGTCAGGCTGCATCTGCGTTGGGCTATCAGGAATCGTGGTCTCAAACAGTTCGCTCGGCAGATCCTGCGTCAGCACCTCCTGGCCGGCGGCCATGACGGTGAGCCAGCGACAGGTGTTTTCCAGCTGACGGACGTTGCCTGGCCACGCCAGGCGGGTCAGCGCTGTCTCCGTTTCCGGATGCAGCTGTTTGGCTTCAACGCCGAGCTCGCGGGCGGCTATCTGCAGAAAATGGCGGGCCAGGCGTGGAATATCTTCCCGGCGCTCGCGCAGCGGCGGTAAATGCACCCGGATGACGTTCAGGCGGTGGAACAAATCTTCACGAAATTTCCCCTCCTGCACGCGCTGTTCCAGGTTCTGGTGGGTAGCGGCGATGATCCGCACATCGACCTTGACCGGCGCGTAACCGCCCACGCGATAAAACTGACCATCCGCCAGCACGCGCAGCAGACGAGTCTGGACATCAAGCGGCATATCGCCAATTTCATCCAGGAACAGCGTACCGCCGTCAGCCTGTTCAAAGCGACCCTGACGGACGGTATTGGCGCCGGTAAAGGCTCCTTTTTCATGGCCGAACAGCTCGGACTCAATCAGGTCCTTGGGGATCGCCGCCATATTCAGCGCGATAAACGGCGCTTTTGAGCGTGGACTATGGCGATGCAGGGCATGTGCGACAAGCTCTTTACCGGTACCGGATTCGCCATTGATCAGCACGCTGATGGATGAGCGCGACAGGCGGCCAATAATGCGAAAGACATCCTGCATTGCCGGCGCTTCGCCGATGATGTCGGCGGTTGGGCTACTTATCGGCGCATTTCGCGGCTGCTGCTGCTCTTGATAGTGGCTTATCGCCCGGTCGACGAGGGCGACGGCTTCATCGATATCAAAAGGTTTGGGCAAATAATCAAACGCGCCCTGCTGATAAGCGCTGACCGCGGCGTCCAGATCGGAATGCGCGGTCATTATGATGACCGGAAGCATTGGATGGCGCTGCTTAATCTGTTTGAGCAGCGCCAGACCATCCATTCCGGGCATACGGATATCTGACAGCAGTACATCCGGGGTTTTGGTGGTGAGGGCATCTAGCACCTCATTGCCGCTTTCGAACGTTGTGCAGCTCAAGCCGGCTCCGGTGAGCGCGCGTTCAAGCACCCAGCGGATGGAGCTATCGTCATCAACGATCCAGGCTATCCCTCGTTGCATAAACACCTCTACTTCCGAATAGGCAGGTATACCGAAAATTCGGTATGACCCGGCCAGCTGGTGAATTCAATTTTGCCGGAGTGCTGATCGATAAGGCTACGGGCGATAGATAAGCCCAGGCCGGTACCGCCTTCGCGGCCGCTGACCATCGGATAGAACAGCGTATCCTGGAGATGGGGCGGAATACCCGGGCCATTATCTTCAACGTCGATGCGGGCGGCGAGGCGATAACGCACCCCGTGCAGCGTCAGCTGGAAAGCGGTGCGGGTGCGAAGAATAATTTCGCCCCCTTCCGGCCCCAGCGCCTGCAGCGCATTACGGACGATGTTCAGCAACACCTGTTCAATTTGATCCGGGTCGTGGGGTAGCTCTGGTAGGCTGGGGTCGTAATCGCGGATCAACTTCACGTTGTCCGGCAACTCCATGGAAACCAGTTTAACTACCCGTTCGGCGACTTTGTGGATGCTTTCGGTAACGTGCATGCCCGGATGCTGTGGTCCGAGCAGGCGGTCGACCAGATTTCTTAGCCGGTCGGCCTGCTCAATGATCACTTTGGTATATTCCGTTAGCGCCGGGTCGGGCAGCGCTTTGCTGAGCAGCTGGGCCGCGCCGCGCAGGCCGCCTAACGGGTTTTTTATCTCATGCGCCAGGCCGCGGACGAGGTCGCGAGCGGCGACCTGCTGCGCATGCTGCAGCTGCTCCTGGCTCAGGCGGCGCTGATTATCCATCGGCGCCATTTCCAGCAGAATAAAGCCTTCCGGCAGCCGCTGGGCGGTCAACGACAGGATGTGCGAACGGCCATCGATAACCAGCGTCACTTCGTTATCGGTAAACCCCTGGCCCGCCTGCAGACTCTCCTGCATCAGCCCGATATTCAACGAAAAATAGCTCAACAGCTCAGGTAATGGGGTGCCAAACAGTTTGCGCGAGCTCTGCGCCAGCAGCTGCTGCGCCGCAGGGTTGGCAAAGTGCACCGCCAGGTCATCATCGACCAGTAAAATACTGTTGATAAGGGAGTTAAGGATCTGCCCAGCATCGGGCAGTGTGCCTGTTGCCATTCGACAGTCTCCTGAAAATGAGTGCACCAATTTAGTGCAGTATAGCTTTTTATCGGTAAAAAGCTCGCGAGATCAGCGTGTTGGTGGAGAAAAAAGCCCATCCTGAGATGGGCTGAAAGTTTCCACGGCAACAAAATATCCCGGGCATCTCGCGCCACAACACGACATACCCTGGATTTACAGCAAAATTAGACGCTGTAGTACAGTTCGAACTCAACCGGATGCGGAGTCATGCGTACGCGGTCGTTCTCTTCCATACGCAGGGCGATGTAGGCATCGATAGCGTCATTGGTGAACACGCCGCCAGCGGTCAGGAACTCGCGGTCAGCATCCAGGGCCTGCAGGGCTTCTTCCAGAGAACCGGCAACCTGCGGGATCTCTTTCGCTTCTTCCGGCGGCAGGTCATACAGGTTTTTATCCATTGCTTCGCCCGGATGGATTTTGTTCTTGATACCATCAAGGCCAGCCATCAGCAGCGCCGCAAAGCACAGGTACGGGTTGGCAGCCGGGTCCGGGAAGCGCACTTCGATACGACGCGCTTTCGGAGAGGTCACCACCGGAATACGGATAGAGGCAGAGCGGTTACGGGCAGAGTAAGCCAGCATAACCGGCGCTTCGTAACCCGGGACCAGACGCTTGTAGGAGTTGGTGGTCGGGTTCGCCAGGGCGTTGATGGCTTTAGCGTGTTTGATTACGCCGCCGATGTAGAACAGCGCCTGCTCAGACAGACCGGCGTATTTGTCGCCGGAGAACAGGTTGGTCCCGTTTTTCGCCAGAGACATATGGCAGTGCATGCCGGAGCCGTTGTCGCCGAACATCGGTTTCGGCATAAAGGTCGCGGTTTTACCAAAGCGGTGAGCGACGTTGTGAACAACGTATTTGTAAATCTGAATTTCATCCGCTTTTTTGGTCATGGTATTGAAGCGGGTTGCCACTTCGTTCTGACCTGCGGTTGCTACTTCATGGTGATGGGCTTCAACAACCAGACCCATCTCTTCCATGATCATACACATGGTGGAACGGATGTCCTGAGAAGAGTCTACTGGCGGAACCGGGAAGTAACCCCCTTTCACGCCCGGACGGTGACCTTTGTTACCGCCTTCGTATTTGGTGGAGGAGTTCCACGCACCTTCAATGTCATCGATCGCGACATGGGAGCCGGAGATAGAGGCGCCAAAACGGATGTCGTCGAACAGGAAGAATTCTGGTTCTGGCCCGAACAGGACGGTATCAGCGATGCCGGTGGCGCGCAGGTACTCTTCAGCGCGTTTCGCGATGGAGCGCGGGTCACGGTCATAGCCCTGCAGGGTGCCTGGCTCGAGGATATCGCAGCGGATGATCAGGGTCGGTTCTTCGTAGAACGGGTCAATGACCGCGGTGGACGCGTCCGGCATCAGGACCATGTCAGATTCGTTGATACCTTTCCAGCCACCAATCGAGGAGCCATCAAACATTTTGCCTTCTTCGAAGAATTCGGCATTTACCTGATGAGACGGAATCGTGACGTGCTGTTCTTTACCTTTGGTATCGGTGAAGCGCAGATCGACAAACTTCACTTCGTGCTCGTTCAGCATCGTCAAAACGTGTTCAGCGGACATACTTAAACTCTCCCGGATTGGTCATTGTCGTCGTGGTAACGAAAACTTCATACTGCTTAAAAGTGGCGTTGTTGCCTTAAAAAATATAAAGCGAAATCTGTGCCAACTTTTAAATGCCCCATAAAACGCTGTATCATGCGCACCATAGTGCAAAAGGACTGCACCATGATGGAGATAATGCACCAAAATAGTGCTTCAGTGTGAACACTGAGCACCATTTTGGTGCAATTTTTGTTACGGTGCCCTTTTATCGCTCCGTGAAAGCGGTCACAAAGAAACTCTGCAATACTTGTTTGCGGAGGATGTTTGTGATCCTGTTCAGTCCTTCGCTTAATACGTGTACAATAACGCGCTATTTCTAATGCCTGAGGCAAAGTTGTGATCGAAAATCTGCGTAATATCGCCATCATCGCGCACGTTGACCATGGTAAAACTACCCTGGTTGACAAGCTGCTACAGCAATCCGGTACGTTCGACGCACGTACTGAAGCACAAGAACGTGTGATGGACTCCAACGATTTGGAGAAAGAGCGTGGGATTACCATCCTCGCGAAAAACACCGCAATCAAATGGAATGATTACCGTATCAACATCGTTGATACCCCAGGGCACGCCGACTTCGGAGGTGAAGTTGAGCGTGTTATGTCCATGGTTGACTCTGTGCTGCTGGTGGTAGATGCCTTTGATGGCCCGATGCCGCAAACGCGCTTCGTGACCAAAAAAGCTTTTGCCCACGGTCTGAAGCCGATCGTGGTCATCAACAAAGTTGACCGCCCGGGCGCGCGTCCGGACTGGGTTGTCGATCAGGTGTTCGACCTGTTCGTTAACCTCGATGCGACCGACGAACAGCTGGACTTCCCGATCGTTTACGCGTCCGCGCTGAACGGTATCGCGGGTCTGGATCACGAAGACATGGCTGACGACATGACCCCGCTGTACCAGGCGATTGTCGATCGCGTGCCGGCGCCGGACGTTGATCTTGACGGTCCGCTGCAGATGCAGATCTCCCAGCTGGACTACAACAACTACGTTGGTGTTATCGGCATCGGCCGCATCAAGCGCGGTAAAGTGAAGCCGAACCAGCAGGTCACTATCATCGATAGCGAAGGCAAAACCCGTAACGGTAAAGTCGGTAAGGTACTGACTCACCTGGGTCTGGAGCGAATTGAGAGCGACGTAGCTGAAGCTGGCGACATTATCGCGATCACCGGTCTGGGCGAGCTGAACATCTCCGACACCATCTGCGACCCGCAGAATGTCGAAGCGCTGCCGGCCCTGTCCGTTGATGAGCCGACCGTTTCCATGTTCTTCAACGTCAACACCTCTCCGTTCTGCGGTAAAGAAGGTAAGTTCGTTACCTCTCGCCAGATCCTGGACCGTCTGAATAAAGAGCTGGTGCACAACGTGGCGCTGCGCGTTGAAGAAACCGAAGACGCTGATGCGTTCCGCGTTTCCGGCCGTGGTGAACTGCACCTGTCCGTTCTGATTGAAAACATGCGTCGTGAAGGTTTCGAGATGGCGGTTTCCCGTCCGAAAGTTATCTTCCGCGAAATCGACGGCCGTAAACAAGAGCCGTTCGAGAACGTGACGCTGGACGTCGAAGAGCAGCACCAGGGTTCTGTCATGCAGGCGCTGGGCGAGCGTAAAGGCGACCTGAAAAACATGAATCCGGACGGTAAAGGCCGCGTACGTCTCGACTACGTGATCCCAAGCCGCGGTCTGATCGGCTTCCGTTCAGAGTTCATGACCATGACCTCCGGTACCGGTCTGCTGTACTCCACCTTCAGCCACTACGACGACGTTCGTCCGGGCGAAGTGGGCCAGCGTAACAACGGCGTACTGATCTCCAACGGTCAGGGTAAAGCGGTAGCGTTCGCGCTGTTCGGTCTGCAGGATCGCGGTAAGCTGTTCCTCGGCCACGGCGCTGAAGTTTACGAAGGCCAGATCATCGGTATTCACAGCCGTTCCAACGACCTGACGGTAAACTGCCTGACCGGTAAGAAACTGACCAACATGCGTGCGTCTGGTACTGACGAAGCCACGGTTCTGGTTCCGCCGGTTAAGATGACCCTGGAGCAGGCTCTGGAGTTCATCGATGACGACGAACTGGTAGAAGTTACTCCGACCTCTATCCGTATCCGTAAACGTCACCTGACCGAGAACGACCGTAAACGCGCGATGCGCGGTGCAAAAGAAGAGTAATTTTTTCTTCTTGTTGTTCGCTAAACCCCGCCTCTCCGGCGGGGTTTCTTTTTTTCATTCCTGCATCACACGCCAATAGTCAAATCCAGCCTTTCCCGCTAAAGTTAATTTTCCACGGCGCGGAAGGAGACAAAAATGCTCTATATCTTTGATTTAGGTAATGTGATTGTCGACATTGACTTCAACCGGGTATTGGGAGCCTGGAGCGATTTAACCCGCATCCCGCTGGCGACGCTGAAGCAGCATTTCACCATGGGTGAGGCTTTCCATCAGCATGAGCGCGGCGAGCTCAGCGATGAAGACTTTGCCGCCGCCATGTGCCATGAAATGAATATGCCCCTCAGCTATGAACAGTTTGCTCACGGCTGGCAGGCGGTGTTTGTCGCGCTGCGCCCGGAGGTGATTACCATCATGCATAAACTTCGTGCCCAGGGGCATCGGGTGGTGGTGCTCTCCAATACCAATCGTCTGCACACCACGTTCTGGCCCGATGAATACCCGGAAGTGCGCGCGGCCGCCGATCGCATTTATCTGTCGCAGGAGATGGGATTGCGTAAGCCTGAAGCGCAAATTTATCTGCGAGTACTGGAAGAAGAGGGGTTTTCCGCCGCAGATACGGTCTTTTTTGATGATAACGTCGATAATATAGCAGGGGCCAACCGGTTGGGGATCACCAGTATCCTGGTGACTGGTAAGGAGACCATCCCTGACTATTTCGCGAAACAGCTATGCTAAAAACCGTTCATCAAAAATTACTCCACCATACCCGGCCGCTGCTGGCGTGGCTAAAGCTGCTGTGGCGGCGCATTGATGAAGACCATATGACCACTCTGGCGGGGAACCTCGCCTATGTGTCATTACTGTCCCTGGTGCCGCTGATTGCCGTCGTGTTCGCGCTGTTTGCGGCCTTTCCTATGTTCTCCGAAGTCAGCGTGCAGATCCGTCATTTTATCTTCGCCAATTTTATTCCGGCGACCGGGGATGTAATCCAGGGATATATCGAGCAGTTCGTGGCCAACTCCAGCCGCATGACCGCCGTAGGCGCCTTTGGCCTGATCGTCACCTCGCTGCTGCTGATGTACTCGATCGACAGCGCGCTAAACACCATCTGGCGCAGCACGCGCAGCCGCCCCAAAGTTTATTCCTTTGCCGTTTACTGGATGATCCTGACCCTCGGCCCGCTGCTGGCGGGCGCCAGCCTGGCGATCAGTTCCTATCTGCTGTCGCTGCGCTGGGCAAGCGACCTGGACGGCGTAATTGATAATCTGCTCCGCCTATTTCCGCTGATCCTCTCCTGGGCAGCGTTCTGGCTGCTCTATAGTATTGTACCGACTACCCAGGTACGTAACCGCGACGCGGTGATCGGGGCGCTGGTGGCGGCGCTGCTGTTTGAGGCAGGTAAAAAGGCGTTTGCCCTCTATATCACCACCTTTCCGTCCTATCAGCTAATTTATGGCGTGATTTCGGTGGTGCCGATTTTGTTCGTCTGGGTGTACTGGACCTGGTGTATCGTCTTGCTTGGCGCTGAAATTACTGTCACTCTCGGTGAATACCGCAAACTTAAAACAGAAGAAACAGAACAACCATGATTGCATTAATTCAACGCGTATCCCGTGCAAGCGTTACCGTGGCGGACGAGGTGACGGGCGAAATTGGCCCGGGGCTTCTGGTGCTGCTGGGCGTCGAGAAAGACGATGATGAACAAAAGGCGAATCGCCTTTGTGAACGCGTGCTGGGCTACCGCATCTTCAGCGATGCGGAAGGGAAAATGAATCTGAATGTCCAGCAGGCGGGCGGCAGCGTGCTGGTGGTTTCGCAATTTACGCTGGCGGCCGATACCGAGCGGGGGATGCGACCGAGCTTCTCGAAAGGCGCTGCCCCTGACCGCGCTGAGGCGCTGTATGAGTATTTCGTCGCCCGCTGTCGCCAGCAGGAAATGCACACCCAGACCGGAAGATTCGCTGCGGATATGCAGGTTTCTTTGGTCAATGATGGTCCCGTGACCTTTTGGTTGCAGGTATGACCCAGCTTCCGGGCAGGCTGCGGGTAACAAAAGAGAGTACGACTATGTATCACCTTCGTGTACCGCAAACAGCAGAAGAGTTAGAGAGCTACTACCAGTTCCGCTGGGAGATGCTGCGTAAGCCGCTGCATCAGCCTAAGGGATCGGAACGTGACGCCTGGGATGCGATGGCGCATCATCAGATGGTGGTGGATGAAGAGGGCAACCTGGTTGCCGTCGGCCGGCTATATATCAATGCGGAGAATGAAGCCTCCATCCGCTTTATGGCTGTGCATCCCTCGGTGCAGGATAAAGGGCTGGGTACGCTGATGGCGATGACCCTGGAGTCCGTCGCGCGTCAGGAAGGGGTTAAGCGGGTTACCTGCAGCGCGCGCGAAGATGCGGTGGAATTTTTCGCCAAGCTCGGATTTGTCAATCAGGGTGAGATCACCACCCCGACCACCACGCCGATCCGTCATTTTCTGATGATCAAACCGGTCGCGTCGCTGGACGATATTTTGCACCGCGGCGACTGGTGCGCACAGCTCCAGCAGGCGTGGTATCAGCATATTCCGCTGAGTGAAAAAATGGGCGTACGTATTCAGCAGTACACCGGGCAGAAATTTATTACCACCATGCCGGAGGCGGGGAACCAGAATCCGCACCATACGCTGTTCGCCGGCAGCCTGTTTTCGCTCGCTACCTTAACCGGATGGGGGCTTATCTGGCTGATGCTGCGCGAGCGGCACCTGGGAGGCACCATTATTCTGGCGGATGCGCATATCCGCTACAGCCAGCCTATTAGCGGCCGCCCCAGCGCCATCGCCGACCTCGGTTCTCTGAGCGGCGATCTCGACCGACTGGCGCGCGGGCGTAAAGCCCGCGTGCAAATGCAGGTGGAGCTTTTTGGCGACGATAAACAGGGCGCCGTTTTCGAGGGGATCTACATCGTGTTGCCGGCGAAGCCCTTTGGCTCGTACGAAGAGGGCGGCAACGAGGAAGAGTAAGCGCCTGGGGCAGTTATCGTCCTGGCGATGCCACACGCCAGGCGATATCCCGCATGGCATCACGCGCTGCGTGGCTGACGCCTCCCAGCTGAAAGAAGCCGTGGATCACCCCCAGATAGCGCTGACAGGAACTCTCCACCCCTTGCTCCGTCAGCCTTCGGTACAGCACTTCGCCCTCATCACGTAAAGGATCGAACTCCGCCGTCAGAATGTGGACCGGTGGCAGACCGTGAAAATCTTCGCGCCACAGCGGACTGGCATCCGGATGGGTAGCGGGTGTGGCCGCTAAATACATTTCGTAGCCGCTAAGCAGCGTGTCCCGGGTAATGATGTAATCCTCGCCGTTGCTGGCGTAGCTTGCCATGCTGGCGGTAGCGTCGAGCATCGGGTAAATCAGGATAAGCTGTGCAGGCTGCCATGTTCCCGCCGCTTTCAGGCGCAGAGCCGTGACCAGGGCGAGATGCCCGCCGGCGCTGTCGCCGGCCAGGGTGATGCGCGAAGCATCCACGCCAAGCTGTTTTGCGTGCTGGTGAATAATCGTGGCACCTCGTTCTGCATCATCGTGCGCCGCCGGAAAGGTATGCTCCGGCGCCAGGCGGTACTGTACAGCGATCACCCGGCAACCGCTGAACATGGCTAACTGACGGAGTTGGTTATCGTGGGTGGTAAAGCCGCCGCTGACAAAACAGCCGCCGTGGTAGTAGATAAGCGTGGGTAGCAGGCCGTCGGCTGTGGGCGGTGAAACGACGCGGAAGTGCATACCCTCCAGGGTGATATCCTCCACCCGCACTCGCGTTTCCGTCTCCCCGGCGAGTACCGCACTGGCGATATAGCCGGCCCTCCGATCATCAATATGCTGATCGCGTGATGACGGACGACCTGCCGCAATAAATGCCTCAACCAGCGAAGCAATCCCTTTTTCCAGCGCCATATGAAGTTCCTTATACTGTTTTAATATCCAGTGTTATAGCCTGGATTATGGCGAAAAGACAGGCCTGTTGAGGTCGCCTGTGCATTATGGAAAGCGGCTCGCAAAAAAGAGTTTACCTGACAAAATCCTGTTTGTTTCCGATTCCAAAAGCTATAGATTGCTCATAACTTCATCACTGGTGATATACTTGAGGTATATATGAGCATGATGGCTGAAAGGGATATGGGCAGAATTCTTCTCGATTTATCAGACGATGTCATTCAACGTCTCGATGACCTCAAAGTGCAGCGTAACATTCCGCGAGCGGAACTGTTACGTGAAGCGGTTGAACAATATCTGGAGAAACAAGATCGAGCTAAAGATACCATCTCCAGTGCGCTGGGTCTGTGGCAAGACTGCGAAGAAGACGGCATGGAATATCAACGTCAGCTACGCAAGGAGTGGTAATGACCTCCGGATCTGCGCTTTTTGATACCAATATTCTTATTGATTTATTTAGCGGGCGTCGCGAAGCCAAACAGGCGCTGGAGGCCTGGCCACCGCAGAATGCGATCAGTCTGATTACCTGGATGGAGGTGATGGTTGGCGCTAAAAAATATCACCAGGAGCAGCGCACGCGAATGGCGCTGAGCACCTTTAATATCATTAACATCTCACAGGATATTGCAGAGCGAAGCGTTGCGCTGCGGCAGGAGTATAAGCTTAAGCTGCCGGATGCCATCATTCTGGCGACGGCGCAACTCCATCGTCTGGAACTAATTACGCGGAATACGAAGGATTTTGCCGGTATTCCTGGCGTAGTCACGCCGTACGAAATCCACCCTGAATAATTCGAGTGGCAGGAGGACGACAAGTGAGCGATAAACTCGTCTGAAACGAATATCTCCAGCCAAAGGTTGGCCTCTGATAACGGTCAGTGACGCGTGTGAATAATCCCTGCGCACGTTCGTGTCACAAGAAGGAAAACGGGCGACAAGAGCCGCCCGAAATCATACTGCAGAACTTACTCCCCTTCGCCGGGGAACATGAACGGGTTAATTGAGCTTCTGGCGAAGCCCTCCTGTTCCATGCGGGCGTCGAGCACCAGGGAGGCCAAATCGTCGGCGACGGCTTCGACTTTCGGATCCTTCTCCTGATACATAATCTTCAGGTAGGTTCCGCAGTCGCCGCAGCTTTCGGCTTTCACCGCCGCCTGCTCGTTGTCCAGCGACCAGTAGTGCAGGTCGCGGCTCTGCTCGCAGTTGCTGCACTTGACGCGTACTACGTGCCACTCAGTTTCGCACAGGTTGCAGTGCAGATAGCGCAGCCCCTGAGTGGTGCCGATTTGCACGATGCTGGAGACCGGCATCGAGCCGCACACCGGGCAGAACTGGCGCTGTTCGCCGTATTCGGCGCGCGCTTTTCCTGGGATCAGACTGGCCATCTGCGCCCAGTAGAGCGACAGCGCAGCCCAGATGAACGGCGCTTTGTCGCTACTGACGGAGGCGAAATCGGAAACAAACAGCGCGCTGGCCATCTGCTCCAGCTCCTGCTCAGAGGCTTTTTCCAGATTCTCAATGACCGCCAGCGCCGGGCCGCTCATCTCCGGCTTCAGCTCGGCAATCAGCGAGTGCAACAGCTTGTGCCAGTGCTTGTCGCGCGGCAGGACGTGGATATCCAGCGGCGGCTTGCCCTGTTCGCTGGCCGCTTTAATGCGGGCGGTGAGATCCATCTGCAGCGGATGGTCGTACAGCACTACTTCCTGGGCATGGGCAATCAGCGCGGCAAAGCGCAGGTAATCGCCTAGCGGGTTATTAGCGGCCAGCTCGCGCAAGCGTTCAGCGCGGCGGTTATACAGATTTTTCAGCCTGGGGAACAGTAACGGCGGAATTGCTTCCGCCGTGCGTTTCTCGCTCGAACCCAGCTCGTCTTGCGGGATTATGCGAATACTCATTCAGATGACTTTTCCTGTTTCTGGCGGACCTCTCGGTACCAGCGCGGGTGATGTTTCTTCGCCCACGTTTTGGTAACCCAGCCTTCCACCATCGCGGTAATGGTGCCTTTCACCCAGAGGGCGGCGTAGATATGCACCATGATAACCACAATTAACGCCACTGCGGCAAATGAATGCAGCATCAGCGCAAATCGGATCACCGGGATTGAGAAAGCCGGCGCAAAATACGGACGCCAGATGATCACACCGCTCACCAGCAGCAGTACCAGGAAGATAATCGCCGCCCAGAATACGCATTTCTGGCCGAAGTTATAGCGCCCGGTATCGCCCACCTCCTCGTTGACGACGATCTTACGAATATTCTTCGCCCAAAAGATATCATCCCGATTGATTAGGTTGTGATGCCAGTAACGGAAAAACATGATGATAAACGACGCGAACATCACCACCCCGACGAACGGGTGGAGAATTCGCGCCAGCTGCGGCGTGCCGAGGATATGCATCAGCCAGTTAAAGGACGGGAAGAAAAAGCCTAACCCGCTCACCGCCGCCAGGACGAAGCAGAAGGCGGTGACCCAGTGGTTGATGCGTTCCGGCGCCGTGTAGCGCACGATGGTGTCACGTCTTTTCATTTGCGCACCTCGTCTTTCTCTTCATGCAGATTGTCCTCTTCCTCTTCCGCGCGGTTCGGACCGACGCCGACGTAGTGGAAGATACTGGCTGCGAAGGTCGCGGCGAAGCCGACGGCCGCCAGCGGTTTCCAGATGCCTTTCCAGAACTTGACGGTCTGGCTGATCTCCGGGTTTTCCGGCAGGCCGTGGTACAGATTCGGCTTGTCGGCATGGTGCAGCACGTACATGACGTGGGTGCCACCGACGCCGGCCGGATCGTACAGGCCCGCATTGTCATAACCGCGGGTTTTCAGCTCAGCCACGCGTTCGCCGGCCAGCGTTTTCATATCCTCTTTGGAGCCAAAGTGGATTGCGCCGGTCGGACAGGTTTTCACGCAGGCAGGCTCCTGGCCGACGGTCACGCGGTCTACGCACAGGGTACATTTGTAGACGCGGTTGTCTTCCGGGTTCAGACGCGGTACATCGAACGGACAGCCGGCGATACAGTAGCCGCAGCCGATGCACTGCTCGGACTGGAAGTCGACAATGCCGTTGGCGTACTGAATGATCGCGCCTTCTGACGGGCAGGCCTTCAGGCAGCCCGGGTCCGCGCAGTGCATGCAGCCATCCTTGCGGATGAGCCATTCCAGCTTGTCGTTTTGTTCCACCTCCGAGAAGCGCATGACCGTCCATGACTTGGCGGTCAGGTCCGCCGGGTTGTCATACACCCCGACATTGTGACCGACTTCATCACGAATATCGTTCCATTCGGAGCAGGCCACCTGACAGGCTTTACAGCCGATACAGGTGGTGACGTCGATAAGCTTCGCCACCTCCTGCTGGTGGTCCCGCGCCTGAGGCGCGGGGGTGAAACCGTTAGTCGCGGAACGACGAATAATATCTTGCGATTGGTAAGCCATAAGTCGTCTCCGTTACACCTTTTCCACGTTCACAAGGAAAGCTTTGAACTCCGGCGTCTGCGTATTCGCATCACCGACGAACGGCGTCAGGGTATTGGCAATAAAGCCTTTTTTCGCCACGCCCTCATAGCCCCAGTGAATAGGAATGCCGATGGTATCGATATCCTTACCGTCAACTTTCAGCGTGCGAATACGTTTGGTCACCACCGCCTTGGCTTTGATATAGCCGCGGTTGGAGGAAACTTTCACGGTATCGCCGTGGCCGATGCCGAGCTTATTCGCCAGTTTTTCCCCGATCTCCACGAACTGTTCCGGCTGGGCGATGGCGTTAAGTAGCGCATGCTTGGTCCAGTAGTGGAAGTGCTCGGTCAGACGGTAAGTGGTGCCGACG
This sequence comes from Klebsiella sp. KP20-425-1, assembly GCF_025813515.1. Lineage (NCBI taxonomy): Bacteria > Pseudomonadati > Pseudomonadota > Gammaproteobacteria > Enterobacterales > Enterobacteriaceae > Klebsiella > Klebsiella sp. KP20-425-1. Next base: position 5,150,075 of record NZ_CP109614.1, on the reverse strand, counting down.
TACGGGAACTTCTCGGCCTTACCCATCTGCTCGAGATCGCCTTTGAAGACGCGAGCGGCCGGGTTAGAGACCACGTTCGGGTGCAGCGGGTTGGTTCCGAGCGGCGTTTCAAACGGCTCGTAGTGTTCCGGGAACGGTCCTTCCGCCATCTTGTCGATAGCGAACAGACGGCCCATCCCTTCCGGCTGCATGATAAACGGACCGACGTCGCTGCCAGGCGCGGCGGCGCTGTAGTCCGGAATATCCACGCCGCCCCATTTGGCGCCGTCCCATTTCAGCAACTGACGCTTCGGATCCCACGGTTTACCCTGCGGGTCCGCGGAGGCGCGGTTATACAGGATGCGGCGGTTGAGCGGCCAGGCCCAGGCCCAGCCCAGGGTATTGCCGAGACCGGATGGATCGGCGTTATCGCGGCGCGCCATCTGGTTACCTTCCGGCGTCCAGCTCCCGGCGAAGATCCAGCAGCCGCTGGAGGTGGTGCCATCATCTCGCAGCTGCGCAAAGGAGCTCAGCTGTTGGCCTTTCTTGACGATCACCGCGCCGGTTGCCGGGTCGGTGATATCCGCCAGCGCTTTACCGTTGCTTTCCATCGCCACTTCTTCCGATGCCGGCTCGTGTGGCGTGGAGTAGTTCCACGTCATGTTGAGCACCGGCTCCGGCGCCGGGCCACCCTCTTCGGCATACATCTTACGCAGGCGAGTGAAGATACCGGCGAGAATTTCACCATCGGTGACGGCGATCCCCGGGGCGTCCGCGCCTTTCCAGTGCCACTGCAGCCAGCGGCCGGAGTTGACGATAGACCCATTCTCTTCGGCGAAGCAGGTTGAGGGCAGACGGAACACTTCGGTCTGGATTTTCGCCGGATCGACATCGTTCGACTCACCATGGTTTTGCCAGAAGGTGGACGTTTCGGTATTGAGCGGGTCGATAGTCACGAGGAACTTCAGCTTCGACAGGGAAGCGACGACCTTGTTTTTGTTCGGGAACGAGGCGACCGGGTTAAAGCCCTGGCAAATATAGCCATTCACTTTGCCCTGATTCATCATCTCGAAGTACTGCAGAACGTCGTAGCTCTTATCCCACTTCGGCAGCCAGTCATAGCCCCAGCTGTTTTCCGCGGTGGCTTTGTCGCCGAAGAAGGCTTTCATCATGGAGACGAAGAACTTCGGATAGTTGCCCCAGTAGTTGACCTGGTCTTTCAGCAGCGGCTTCGGCGTGTTAGCCGTCAGGTAGGTCTGCAGGTCGGCCTGTTTTTCGTTCGGCAGCGACATGTAGCCTGGCAGGCTGGTGGAGAGCAGGCCGAGGTCGGTCAGGCCCTGGATATTGGAGTGGCCGCGCAGGGCGTTGACGCCGCCGCCCGCCATCCCCATGTTGCCGAGCAGCAGCTGGATCATCGCCATGGTGCGGATATTCTGCGCACCGATGGAGTGCTGGGTCCAGCCGAGAGCGTACAGGAACGATGCGGTCTTATCCGGCGCGCTGGTTTCAGCAATGTATTCACAGACTTTGAGGAAGTCGGCCTTCGGCGTACCGCAGATGTTTTCGACCACATCCGGGGTATAACGGGAAACATGCTGCTTCAGCAGGTTCCAGACGCAGCGCGGATGTTGCAGCGTAGTATCGCGTTTGGCGAAGCCGTTTTCGTCCAGCTCATAGTTCCAGCTGGTTTTGTCGTACTGGCGTTTTTCTGCGTTATAGCCGCTGAACAGCCCGTCGTCGAAGCTATAGTCCTCACGCACGATCAGGCTGGCGTTGGTGTAGGCTTCGGTGTATTCGCGGTTGAATTTTTCGTTATTCAGCAGATACAGGATCACGCCCGACAGGAAGGTAATGTCGGTACCGGAACGAATCGGGGTATAGAAATCAGCCACCGACGCCGTACGCGTAAAGCGCGGATCGATAACGATGAGCTTGGCGCCGTTATGAATTTTGGCTTCCATCGCCCAGCGGAACCCCACCGGATGCGCTTCTGCGGCGTTACCGCCCATCACTACGACCAGGTTGGCGTTTTTAATATCAACCCAGTGGTTGGTCATCGCACCGCGACCAAATGTTGGAGCAAGACTTGCTACCGTTGGTCCGTGTCAGACACGCGCCTGGTTATCCACCGCCAGCATCCCGAGGGCGCGGGTGAATTTTTGCGTTAAATAGCCGGTTTCGTTACTGGAGGCGGAGGCGCACAGCATCCCGGTAGTCAACCAGCGGTTGACGGTGGTGCCGGCGTCGTTTTGCGCGATAAAGTTGGCGTCGCGGTCCTCTTTCATCAGCTTGGCGATGCGATCGAACGCTTCGTCCCAACTGATTTGCTGCCATTTATCGGAGCCTGGCGCGCGATATTCCGGGAATTTCAGGCGGCTTTCAGAATGGATAAAGTCCACCAGACCAGCCCCTTTCGGACAGAGCGCACCACGGTTGACCGGATGATCCGGATCGCCTTCGATATGGAAAATGGATGCTTTGGCGTTTTTCGCGCCGTCGCCGAGGCTATACATCAACAGCCCACAGCCGACAGAACAGTATGTGCAGGTGTTACGGGTTTCGCGCGTGCGCAGCAATTTGTACTGCCGTGTCTCCGCGAGCGCAGTTGCCGGGGCAAAGCCCAGCGCTGCTGCCGTGGTTCCCGCCATACCGCCAGCGCAGATCTTAAAGAACTGCCTTCTGCTGACCTGCATGGTTCGCTCCTTGTTTCGACATTGTCACATGTAGTTATTTGCTTTGCGGTGAAGGCCGCAAAGGTTCAGAATTAGGGCAAATTTCCCTCATTCCTGAAGGGATAAAAACAGAATACCACATTGTGTGTATGCCTGTTCCAATACGGTTAAAGCAAAGTGAACAAGAAGCCTCTCGAACAAATCAAAAATGTGACGAATGTCACAGGATATCGCCAGGTCTCCCTCTGGAAACGCGAGGATCTGCAACACCCTCAGCCAGATGAGTTAGCGGAAGAGGTGCCCGTCGCGCTGGTCTACAACGGTATCTCCCACGTGGTGATGATGGCCTCCCCGAAAGATCTCGAGCAATTCGCCGTCGGCTTCTCCTTATCCGAAGGGATTATCGAGCACCGGCGGGAGATTTTCGGCATGGACGTGGTAGCGGTGTGCAACGGCCTTGAGGTGCAGATTGAGCTCTCCAGCCGGCGTTTTATGGGCCTCAAAGCCCGGCGTCGCGCGCTGGCCGGGCGCACCGGCTGCGGCGTATGCGGCGTCGAGCAGCTCAATGATATTGGTAAGCCGGTCCAGCCGCTGCCGTTCACTCAGTCGTTCGATTTAGCCAATCTCGATCAGGCCCTGGCGCATCTTAACGACTTTCAACCGGTTGGCCGGCTCACCGGCTGTACTCACGCGGCCGCGTGGGTCCGGTTGACGGGCGAACTGGCGGGCGGGTTTGAAGACGTTGGCCGGCATGTCGCCCTGGATAAATTGTTGGGCCGGCGGGCGGAAGTCGGCGAGGGGTGGCAGCATGGCGCCGTGCTGGTCTCCAGCCGCGCCAGCTATGAAATGGTGCAGAAGGCGGCGATGTGCGGCGTCGAGATCCTGTTCGCGGTCTCGGCGGCCACCACCTTAGCAGTGGAAGTTGCCGAGCGCTGCAATCTGACGCTGGTGGGCTTTTGCAAGCCGGGCAGGGCGACAGTTTACACCCATCCGCAGCGTTTAATTGCGGGTTAAATATTGGTCAATAAATTTGAACAATGACAGCAAATCCTTCCGCTTTTTGTTTAGCGATGTGCGGGATACTATTTAACACATCAAGGCACAGCGCCTTATCTAAACAACTAAATGAAAGGGTTTATATCATGAAAAGCATCAAAACTTTTGTCGCAGTAATCGCTATGGCCGCCTCTTTCGCTTCCTTCGCTGCTGAAACCGTGACCGCAACCGCCTCCACAATGGACGGCGCGGAAGCGAAAATCGCCGCACAGGCGCAGGCTGCCGGCGCTTCGTCTTACAAAATCACCGAAGCGTTTACCGGCAACCGCGTGCATATGACTGCCGAACTGAACAAATAAGCGTATAGCAACTGTCGAAAGAGCGCCTCAGGGCGCTTTTTTTGTTTTCGTTTTCCGCTTCCCGTCTCTGCGAAATTTGCCAATATTTTCCTCTGCTACGAAAAAAATGTGGCACTAATCACGTTTCCGTTCTTTTCTTAAATCCTCCTTTTTATGGCAAAGGAAAGGTCAGCACGCCTGAATATCTCGATTTTTTAACGCCATGAAATTTAAAGATATTAAAAACAGAAAGCGATGGAGATCACTCTCTTTAAATGTGATATGTATCACAAAAATAGGCGTTTCGCCGTACCTGTCAACTATTCACTGCGGTAATTTAATACGCATTATGTGATCTTCATTGCAAATAGAAGGCTTGTACTCAGGGAAAAATGTTGTCAGGCAAATGAGCGAGGATGCGTCATGAAAATTGGTATCGTTATTAGCGGCGGGGATGTTTCTGGAATGAATAATTTTATATTCCAGATAGCCAGGCAGGCTAATGCTGATATCACGCTGTTTAATGGCGGTATTCCAGGGCTACTGGAGAAAAGTCATCAGGATATGGCGTGGCGCGATCTGGTTGATTATTCAATTACCGCGGTGCCGATCATTACCTCGGGGCGAACCAGTCGCAAACTGCAGCGCAGTGAATATGAAAGCATTGCTAAAAAACTTAAATCTCTGCGTATTGATGTGCTCATTATGGCCGGGGGGGATGGCAGCCTGCAGTTTCTGAATACCCTTAGTGAATTTGAGATTAATTGCTTTGGTGTGGGAATGACTATCGATAATGATGTGTATGGCAGTGATTATACGATTGGTTTTTCCACGGCCTGTGAGCAAATTATTAAAGAAGTCTCTCGTTTAAGAAATACCGGAAGAGCGCTGCCCGGTCGGGTTTTTATGGTTGAGATATTAGGAGGCTATTGTGGAGAACTAACGTTGCAGTCCGCCATTAAATGTAATGCGGATATTGCCCTGATCCCGGAGGCACAGATGCCGTTGGCCGTGCTCGCGGAACGGATTACCCGGAAGCTGAGTACGCAGAATAGCGTCGTTATCCTCTGCTCAGAAGGCTATACCAAAGAGTACTCTCCCGGCTTTCAGGGGGCGATTGATACCATGATTAAACAGCTGGAACCACAAATAGGTGTCCGTATCCGTAAAACGATCGTCGGCTATGGTTTACGCAGCGGTGATCCAACCTGCGAAGAGATTTATCAGGGCACTATTATGGCCAGTGAAGTGGTTCGCTGTATTCAGTCAGGTATGAAAAATAAAGCCATAATAATTAATTCCAGTAACAAACCTATTCCGATTGATTTAGTCAGTATGAAAAAACGTCTGGTCGATACTGAAGGACATCATTATAAACTTGCCAAGCAACTCAATATTATTTGAGGAGACCCTCCATGCTGAAAATTTTATGCGTATGTGGCTGCGGCCTCGGTTCAAGCTTTGCCATTGAAATGACGGCGAAGGCAGTTTTAAAGAAGCTGGAAATTCCCGCTCATATTGAACACACCACCGTTTCCGAAGCTGGGGCTTTTAAATCAGATATGATTCTGACGCAAAAAACCTTTGCCGACATCTTAACCGCCGATGCCAGTGAAGAAGAAATTAAACGTGTCGTGGTGTTGAATAAACTTACTGATAAAGAGGAGATTGAAACTAAGATCGTCGCATTCTTAAAAGAACGTCATCTGAAGGTGGCTGATTATGAATAGCTTCGTGGCGTTTATCGTTAAGGATTTACTCGGCCAGGCATCCATTCTTATTGCTTTTATTGCCATGCTTGGCCTGATCCTGCAAAAGAAATCGCCAGGCAAAACCGCGGAAGGGACATTTAAAACGCTGCTCGGTTTCTTAATTATGATGGCCGGGATAAACATCATTGTCGCCACGCTGACCTTCCTGAATGATATCTTCACCCAGGGATTTGGCATGAAAGGCTATATTACCGATGTGGCCGCCATCGCCGGGTTAGCGAATCGGGAATTAGGTTCGGAGGTGGCGCTGACGCTGCTGGTGATCTTTGCCGTCAATATTATTATCGCCCGGCTGACGCCGCTGAAATATATTTTTCTGACCGGCCAGGCGCTGCTGTGGATGGCGACGATCGGCGCCGTGATTGGCTATAAGTCCGGGCTCACCGGCGTACCGCTGATTTTAACCGGGGGCATCTTCGGCGGCGTGATGGCGGTGTTAATGCCGGCCCTGGCGCAGCCGGTGGTCAGGCGCATTACCGGGTCTGACGATGTGGCCCTGGGGCACTTCTGTACTATCGGCTATCTGGTGCAGGCTGCGGTCGCTAAAGTTGTCGGAAAAGGCTCTCGCTCCACGGAAGATCTCGAACTGCCTGATAACTTTAAGTTTCTGCAGGATACCTATCTGGCCATGGCGGTGGTGATGGTGCCGATGTATCTCATCCCGGCTATCGCGGCGGGGCCTCAGTACATCGCGCAGTTCTCCGGCGGCATTAATTACCTGATGTATGCCTTCATGCAGTCCATTCAGTTTGTCGCCGGGGTCTTTGTCCTCTATAGCGGCGTGCGTTTATTACTCAATGAGCTGGTGCCGGCTTTTCGCGGTATCGCGATGCGTATTGTCCCGGATGCAAAGCCCGCTCTCGATTGCCCGGTGCTATTTCCCTATGCGCCGAATGCGGTGATTGTTGGATTTCTGGCAACGACTGTCGGCTCGATTATCGGCATGCTGGTTTTCCCGATGTTCGGCCTGGCGATGATTCTCCCCGGGCTGTTAACCAACTTTTTCGCCGGCGGTACGGCAGGGGTATTTGGCAATGCGCTGGGCGGACGTCGCGGGGCGATGATCGGCGGGGTGATTCACGGCCTGTTTATCACATTTCTGCCGGCCATTCTGGTACCCATGCTGGAGAGCTACGGCTTTACGGGCGTCACCTTCAGCGATTCAGACGTCATCAGCTCCGGTCTGGTATTAGGCCACGCCTTCCAGAATAACTGGCTCTTTGTCGCCTTGTTTATTGTGTTTGTCGCCGCACTGGCATGGTTTGTAAACGGTAAATCCGCTAAGCCGAAAGGGGAAAGTGTTCATGAGTCTGTATAATTTTAATGAGATTTTAAAAATCGCTCAGGAAAGAGATTTTAAAGCGATTGGCTCGTTTAACTTGCACTGTATTGAGATGTTACCGGCTTTTTTCAAAGCCGCGCAAAACAGCCGCAGCCCATTAATGATCCAAATATCAACCGGTACCGCAGAGTATCTGGGGTATCGGTTACTGGTCGATGCCGTGCGTTCATTAGCAGACAGTGAAAATATCCCGACCTGCCTGCATCTCGATCACTGCTCCGATATTAAAGCCATCGAGACGGCAATGAATGCGGGCTTTTCTTCGGTGATGTACGACGGGTCTCACTTAAGCCTCGAGGAAAATATCGGTAACACGCGGATTGTGGTGGAAATGGCCCGGCCGCGGAATATTACGGTAGAAGGTGAGCTGGGGGCGATCGGCGGGTCAGAGGATGGAAAAGCGGTGGCTGCCGAAGATATCTGTTTTACTACCGTCGAAGACGCGACGCGTTTTGTGAAGGAGACACAGGTCGATATGCTGGCCGTCTCGGTGGGCACTGTGCATGGCCTGTACACCGGTAAAGCGCAGATACAGCATGCGCGGCTGAAGGCGATAAGCGAAGCGACGGGCGTGCCGCTGGTCCTGCATGGCGGCACAGGTGTCAGCGATGAGGATATGCGGCTGGCCGTCACCGAAGGGATTAATAAAGTGAACGTCGGAACGGAAATGAACGTGCAGTGGGTCGATCGCTGTAAATCAACGTTTGAGAAAGGAAAAGTAAATGACAGCGTACGGAAATTTTTAATTCCCGCCAACCAGGCAGTGACTGCCGTATTAATGGAAAAAATGGCGCTATTTAAATAGCGTTTTTACCGACACATATCTTTTGTTGCCCTGTCTTCCGCCAGGGAGGGAGCTTGCTATGTTTGAATCATTGAAAACGCTGTGGAAAAAAGAGCAAAACCCGCTGCAGGATTATGATCAACAGTCCCGTCAGCTGGCGGAAGAGATCGCCAGACTGGAAGGCGAATTACAGCGCCAGCCCGATAATAGCGACGTGCAAAAAACATTGATGTTGACTTACAACCGGGCATTATCGGTATATGCCAAAAGTAAGAGCCACCGGCAGGATATCGATGCGCTGTTTCTGCAGATTGATAATTTACGCAATATTATTCGCCGCAATATCTAGGAACAGAGAATGACCATAAAAGAACTGCTTATTGAGGCCGATGCCATTCAGGTTGGCGTTGTGGAGTCCGACTGGCAGCGGGTAATAAAGCTGGCTGCCCGCCCGCTGGAGGCAAAAGGCTTTATTTCGACGGAATATAGCCAGGCGGTGATCGACAATACTTTAAATCATGGCGCTTATTACGTTTTTGATGAAGGGATTGCCATCCCCCATGCCCGCCCCGAATGCGGCGTCAGACGCAACTGCTTTAGCCTGGTGGTGCTGGAAAAGCCTATTCCCTTTGCGGACAGTGAAAAAGCGGACATTGTTATTATGTTTGGCGCCCGGGACAGCAATGCGCATATCGAGGAGGGCATCCGTTCCATCGTCGCGCTGCTGGATAATAATGACACCATGGCCAAACTGCGGACGGCCCGCAGCCGGGAGGAGGTTGTCGCATTACTATGAACAGACATCTGACCCCAGGCTGCAAAACGGCCATTTTAATCAACGGCATTCCGGCGTCGGGGAAGAGCACCATTACCCGTTTGCTGGCGGAGACCTTTAGCCTGCCGGTATTGACGATCGACGGCATCAAAGAGCCGTTTATGGCGCGCCTGGCCCCTGTCGACCGGCCGATGAATCGCCAGCTGGGCTGCGCGGCGTATGAGGTGATCTGGTCGATTGTCGGCGCATCGCCTGCCAGCATGGTCTGGTTGATCGACGCCTGGTTCGGCTTTCAGCCGCGGGAGACCTTGCAGAGACTGCTACAGCAGGCGGGCGTGGAGCAGGTGATTGAGGTCTGGAATCATATCTCTCCGGAGCTGGCCGTCGCGCGCTATGCCTCGCGGCTGGCGACGCGGCCGCCGGGCCACCCCGGAGAAGAGTATTTGCCGGAGCTGGCCCAGCTGGCCGGGCGGGCGCAGCCCATGTCGTTAGGACCTGTACTGACGATAGACCAGCGGCACCCGCTGCAAATCGAACCGGTTATTCAGTGGCTTGAAGGCACGATCGCCGGACAGCACAGCGGTTTTACAGATTACGCTTACTCGTCCTAGGGCATACCCGCCAGGCGCAGCAGCGCGGTCACCACGGCGGCGGCGATAATCACGCCGATCAGCGGGACCTTGCGCCAGGCGAGGAACACAGCGAAAGCAACGCCCAGAACGCGCGCCATACCGGCGAAATGTGCGCCCTCATAGAAAGTGGTGGCCAGGGCGACGGAAAAAAGCAGCACCGTCGCCGCATCGGAAAGCAGCGCCTGCGAGCGCTCGGAAAATGCCAGCCGATTGCCGAGCTTCGCGCCGCCGAGACGCATCAGATAGGTTCCCAGCGACAGGATGGCGATACCGGCGATAAACAGCGTCATATTGCCCATTATTTTTTCCTCGACAGTAAACCGAACAGCGAAAGCAGCACTGGCAGCCCGGTGGGCACAAACGGTACGGCGGCAAGCGCCAGCGCGGCGCCGCTGGCGGCGCGGATCAGCGTAGTGCGGTTTTTAAAGGCCGGGATCACCAGCGCCAGCAGGATCGCCGGGAAGACCGCATCAAGCCCGATGGTTTCCGGCGCTGGCAGCAGTTTGCCGACGGCCGCGCCGGTTAGCGTACCGAGGGGCCAGATCAGCGCGACGCCAGCGCCGCACAGCCAGTAGGCCGCTTTGCGCTGCGCGGGGGTGGGCTGCGACAAGCCAAAGACCACGCTCTCGTCGTTCATAATGTGGCATCCGATAAAGCTTAAGGCGCGCCGACCAACCAGTTCGCGTACGGTCACCCCGAACGGGATATGACGCGCATTGACTAACAGGCCGGCGGCGGCGGCGGCCAGCGGACTACCGCCGCTGGCGACAATGCCGATAAACATGAATTCAGAAGCGCCTGCCAGCACGGATACCGAAAGCAAGAGCGGCACCCATAAAGGGAAGCCGTAAGCCACCGCCAGCGACCCATAGGACATGCCCACCACCCCGACGGCAAGGCAGACCAAAACAATCGCTTTTATCGTGTCTCCGCTGAGACTGGAGAGAGTTTGTTTCATATCACTTAGCCATATCGAACGAATTTCCATTATAATGAACACATAATGATCGTTTTTCAAGGCGAACGAATTGTTCGATATAAAAAACAAGGGGCGGGTATGACACAGCCAATCAGCGTTATCGCCAAAAGTCTGGTGCGGGAGCGGGCGCGGACCGGGCTTTCGCTGGCGGAAGTCGCGCGTCGGGCGGGTATCGCAAAATCCACGCTATCGCAACTGGAGTCCGGCAACGGCAACCCGAGTCTGGAAACGCTGTGGTCGCTCTGCGTAGCGCTGGATATTCCATTTGCCAGGCTGCTTGAGCCGCAGGTGAACAAAACGCAGGTGATCCGCCGCGGCGAGGGGACCAAAGTGGTGGCAGAGCAGGCGAACTATCAGGCCATTTTGCTGGCCGCCTGTCCGCCCGGCGCGCGTCGGGACATCTATTTGCTGCTCACCCAGCCCGGCGCCGACCGCATTTCGCATCCGCATCCGCCAGGCTCGGTGGAACATATTATCGTCACCCAGGGGCGGGCGCGGGTAGGGCTGACGTCGGCGCCGGAAGAGCTCGGCGAGGGCGACTATATCTGCTACCCGGCGGATCAGGAGCATGTTTTTCAGGCGCTGGAGCCGGATACGCAGGCCCTGCTGATCGCTGAGCAAAACTGACATCGCGTCGGCGGGGGACGCGCGCTCGCTGGACGTCATAGCCATATTGCGGGAAACTAGCTTTCCTATGCGAAAACAGGGATTTTTATGTCGCTGAAAGCCATTGCCAAACAACTTGGGATCTCCGTCACGACCGTCAGCCGGGCGTTGAACGGCTACGACGATGTGTCGCAGGAGACCCGCGCCCGGGTTGAGGCTGAAGCGCAGCGCCGGGGCTATCGCCCCAACACTTTCGCCCGCCGTCTGAAAATGGGCACCATCGATGCCGTTGGTCTCGTCTTCCCTGTCCGCCCCGCGCCGCTCAACAATAACGTTTTTCTCGAGATGGTCGGGGAGATCAGCCATGAGCTGGCGCGCCATGACATTGATTTGTTGCTGATCGCCGATGATGAGCAGGCGGATAAACATGGCTATATGCGCATGGTGCAGGGCCGTCGCGTCGATGCATTAATCGTGGCCCATACTCTGGATGACGATCCGCGGCTGGCGCAGCTGCAGGCCTCCGGCTTTCCGTTTCTGGCGCTCGGCCGTAGCCGCCTGGCGCAGCCCTACGCCTGGTTTGATTTCGATAACTATGCCGGCACCTGCCGCGCCACCCGCCATCTGATTCAACAGGGCCACCAGCGTATCGCTCTGCTGGGCGAGAACAACAATCAGGCGTTTATTTTGCAACGGCGTAACGGCTACCTCGATGCCCTGCGCGAGGCGGGGTTATCCGATGCATGGCTGCGTAGCGTGCCGGCGACGCGCCGCGGCGGCTATCAGGCCACGCTGGAGCTGCTGCGTCTGCCTGAGCCGCCTACCGCGATTATCACCGACTGCAACACCCATGGCGATGGCGCCGCGATGGCGCTCGCCCACCTGGGGCGTTTAACCGGCGACAATCGCGTCGCCCTGGTGGTGTACGACGGGCTGCCGCAGGACAGCATCATTGAGACCGATGTCGCCGCGGTGATCCAGTCCACGCGCCAGGGCGTGGGACGGCAGATTGCCGATATGGTGCGTCGCTTAATCGCCGGGGAGGATCTCGCCACGCTGCAGGTGCTATGGCAGCCGGAATTTTTCCCGGGTGAAACCGCCTGATCTTACCCCTTTTTAACCCGTAATTCTGAAGCCGATCACGGATCCGAAACGTTTTGGTTGGCATCCGAAACGTTTCGGATCAACAGTAAGACATTCCTTGTAATGGAGATGTCTGATGTCTGATTCGCTGATTCACCTGCAAAGCGCCGGTGCCGATATTGTGATTAAAACCCGCCCTTTCGCCGAAATTGTCTACTGGGGACCGCATTTAAGCCACTTTTCGCCGCAGGATGCCGACAGCCTAACGCGCCCGGTCGCCAACGGTAGACTGGATGTCGATTCGCCAGTGACCTTAATGGCGGAGCTGGGCCATGGTCTGTTTGGCGCGCCGGGCATTGAAGGCCATCGTCAGGGGCTGGATGCCTCTCCGCTGTTCACCACCAGCGAAGTGCGGCACGAGGGCCAGACGCTGACCCTGGTCAGCGAAGATCCGCAGGCCGGCCTGCGCCTGCAGAGCGAGATCGCGTTGGATGCCAGCGGCGTGCTGAGCGTGCGCCATGGCGTGACCAATCTGCGCGCCAGCCCATGGCAGGTGGATCGCCTGGCGGTCACGCTGCCGGTCGCCGAACGCGCTCGCGAGGTGATGGCTTTCCATGGCCGCTGGATCCGCGAGTTTCAGCCTCATCGCCTGACGCTGGAGCACGACAGCTTTGTGCTGGAGAACCGCCGCGGGCGCACCTCTCACGAACATTTCCCGGCTCTGATCACCGGCAGCCGCGCCTTTAGCGAGATGCAGGGTGAAGTCTGGGGCGTGCATCTGGCCTGGAGCGGTAACCATCGCCTGCGGGCGGAGGTGAAAACTGATGGCCGTCGCTATCTGCAGGCCGAGGCGCTCTATCTGCCGGGCGAAATGGCGCTGGCGGAAGGGGAAACCTTGTGGACGCCGTACCTGTATGCCAGCTACTCGGCGAATGGGCTGAACGGCATGAGCCAGCAGTTCCATCGTTATCTGCGCGAACGGATTATTCGTTTCCCGGGCAACAAACCGCGCCCGGTGCATCTCAACACCTGGGAGGGGATCTATTTCGACCACGACCCGGACTACATCATGCGTATGGCCGACGAAGCGGCGGCCCTGGGCGTCGAGCGCTTTATTATCGATGACGGCTGGTTTAAAGGGCGCAACGACGACTGGGCGGCGCTTGGCGACTGGTATCTCGATGAGAAAAAATACCCCTACGGCCTGACGCCGGTTATCGATCACGTGAAGTCTCTGGGTATGGAATTCGGTATCTGGGTGGAGCCGGAAATGATTAACCCGGATTCCGATCTGTACCGGGCGCACCCGGACTGGGTGCTGGCGCTGCCGGGCTATACCCCGCTGACCGGCCGCCATCAGTTTGTCCTGAACCTCAACATTCCCGAAGCGTTTGATTATCTGCTGGAGCGGATGAGCTGGCTGCTGGGCGAGCATGCGGTGGACTACGTGAAGTGGGATATGAACCGCGAGCTGGTGCAGCCTGGGCATCAGGGACGCGCCGCTGCGGACGCGCAAACGCGCCAGTTTTACCGCCTGCTGGATACGCTGGTGGCCCGTTTCCCGCACATTGAATTTGAATCCTGCTCCTCCGGCGGCGGACGGATCGATTATGAAGTCCTCAAACGCAGCCATCGCTTCTGGGCTTCTGACAACAATGACGCCCTTGAGCGCAACACCATCCAGCGCGGCATGAGCTACTTCTTTCCACCCGAGGTAATGGGCGCTCATATTGGCAATCGCCACTGTCATGCCACCTTCCGCCAGCATAGTATCGCCTTTCGCGGCCTGACGGCGCTGTTCGGTCATATGGGCCTTGAGCTGGATCCGGTGAGCGCCGATGAAGAAGAGCGCGCCGGATACCGAAAATATGCAGCCCTGCATAAACAGTGGCGCGACGTGATCCATCACGGCGTGCAGTGGCGAATAGATATGCCGGACGCCACCACCCTTGCCCATGGCGTCGTCAGCCCGGATAAAGCGCAGGCGATCTTCCTCGTTAGCCAGCTGGCGATGCCGGACTACACCCTGATGGCGCCCCTGCGCCTGGCGGGCCTGGAGGCGAGCGCCCGCTATCAGGTGACGCTCCTTGATCATCCGAACATTCAGATCACCGGTGAGGGCGGCCACACCATGCGGAAGCTGCCGGCATGGATGACGACGCCGCAGACGGTGAGCGGTGAGTGGCTGCAGCAGGCGGGGCTGGCGCTACCCATCCTCGACCCGGAAAGCGCCATTCTGATTGGTCTGCAACGCGTGTGATGGTATCGGGCCGCGCTGCGGCCCTTCTTGAGGAAAATATAATGAACCCGACCGTCTGTACCCACAAAAACAACCCCAACTTCTGGATTTTCGGGCTGTTCTTCTTTCTCTACTTCTTCATCATGGCCACCTGCTTTCCGTTTCTGCCGATCTGGCTGTCGGACGTCATCGGCCTGAATAAAACCGAAACCGGCCTCGTTTTCTCCAGCCTGTCGCTGTTCGCCATCTGTTTCCAGCCGATCCTCGGAGTGATCTCTGACAAGCTGGGGCTGAAAAAACACCTGATGTGGATCGTGACCGTTCTGCTGGTGCTGATTGCTCCCTTCTTCCTTTATGTTTTCGCTCCGCTGCTGAAAACCAATATCTGGCTCGGGGCGCTGAGCGGCGGCGCCTATATCGGCTTTGTATTCTCCGCTGGCGCCGGCGCGATGGAGGCCTATATCGAACGGGTAAGCCGCAACAGCGGGTTTGAATACGGCAAGGCGCGCACCTTTGGCTGCCTGGGATGGGCGCTGTGCGCGACTACCGCCGGAATGCTGTTCAGCATTAATCCCGAATGGGTGTTCTGGATGGGGTCGGCCGCCGCGCTGCTGCTGGTGGTACTGGTGGCCATCGCCAAACCGCAGGCCAGTCAGTCCGCGCAGGTGATGGATTCGCTCGGCGCCAATCGCCCGGCGATCGATTTAAAAACGGCGGTGCGCATGTTCCGCCAGCGTAAGATGTGGATGTTTATTCTGTATGTTATCGGCGTGGCCTGCGTGTATGACGTTTTCGATCAGCAATTCGCCACCTTCTTCAAATCGTTCTTCGTGACCCCGGAAGCGGGCACCCGCGCCTTTGGTTTCGCCACCACCGCGGGAGAAATATGTAACGCCATCATTATGTTCAGCTCGCCGTGGATTATTAACCGTATCGGAGCGAAGAATACCCTGCTGATCGCCGGGATGGTGATGGCGGCAAGAATGATTGGCTCTTCCTTCGCCACCACCGCCGCGGAAGTCGTAGCGTTGAAAATGCTCCATGCGCTGGAGGTGCCGTTCCTGCTGGTGGGCGCCTTTAAATACATCACCGGCGTGTTTGACGTCCGGCTGTCGGCGACCATTTATCTGGTGGGCTTCCAGTTCGCCAAGCAGGTGGCGGCGATCTTTCTCTCCGCTTTCGCCGGCAATATGTACGATCGGATCGGCTTTCAGGATACCTATATGATCCTCGGCGGTATTGCCCTGACCGTCACCTTAATCTCCGCGTTTACGTTAGCGGGTAAGACGAAAACCGAGCCGCTGCGCGATAATGCAATGACCGTTTAAACGACCGGCCTCCCGTCTGGAGGGAGGCCAGTTATTTTTACGCCAGATAAAACACTTCTTTGAGCTCCGCGCTCAGCGGGCTGTTGTCCGGGTTGCTGGGCATCACCTCGCGCATGTATTTCCACCAACGCTGGCATACTTCCGTGCTGGCGACCGCTTCCCAGCGGGCTTCCGATTCAATCTCCACCGTCGCGAACAGGAGATGGCGTTCTTTATCGAGATAGATGGCGTAGTGGTGCGCGCCGTGCGCTTTCAGCACAGCTTCCAGCTCTGGCCAGATGGGGTTATGGCGGCGCTGGTACTCCTCGTGCGCGTCGGGGTTCACCTGCATGACGAAGGCTTTACGGATCATAAGGCCTCCAGATAGAGCTCGCGAACCTCATCGCGGCTGGCGGGGCGCGGGTTACACGGCGCGCATGGGTCGGCCAGCGCTTTATCCAGCCAGCCTTCGATATCGGCTTTTCTGACGCCAAGCTGGCTAAAACCCTGGGGGATCCCTACGCGTTTGCTCAGCGTGCGGATGGCATTGATGGCCTCCATGCTGGCAGCTTCATCGCTCATGCCGCGAGTATCGACGCCCATCGCCTGCGCCACGCGGGCAAAGCGCGCCACCGCGTTCGGGCGGTTAAAGTTTTCGATGATCGGCAGCAGGATGGCGTTGCATACCCCGTGCGGCAGATTATGGGTGGCGCCAGGCTGATGGGCCAGGGCATGTACCAGCCCGAGACCGGCGCTGTTGAACGCCATGCCCGCCAGATACTGGCCAAAGGCCATCTGCTCGCGGGCCTGCAGATCGTGCCCATCGTCTACCGCTTTCGGCAGCCACAGGTTAATCAGACGAATGGCCTCGAGGGCGTTGGCGTCGGTCAGGGGATGGGCGCCAACGGAGACAAAGGCCTCGATGGCGTGGGTCAGGGCATCCATGCCGGTGGCGGCGGTAACGGCTGGCGGAATGTCGAGCATCACGCTGGCGTCGTCGACGGCGATATCCGGGATCAGGTTCGGGTCGATAATCACCTCTTTCACCTGCCGCTCGCTATCGATAATTACCGCGTTGCTGGTCATCTCCGCCGCCGTGCCGGCGGTGGTGTTGATGGCCACCAGCGGCACGCCAGCGTTTTTCACTTTGCCGACGCCGGAGTAGGCGGTGGAGGGGCCTGGGTTGGCGGTGAGGATTTTTATCGCTTTGGCGGTATCAATCGGGCTACCGCCGCCGAAGGCGATCAGGTAATCGCAGCGGGCCGCCTGGTAAGCCGCATAGCCTTGCTGCACCAGCGCTTCGGTGGGGTTGGGGAATACCTCGTCAAATAGCTGATAAGCCATCTGCTGTTCATCCAGCGCGGCGAACAGGCTGTCCAGCAGGCCCAGCTTCACCAGCTGACCGTCGGTGACGATCAGCGCCTTGCCCCACTGTTTGCCCGCTACCAGCTTGACCATATCACCGATCGCGCCTGCGCCGTGGAGGCTGATTTTAGGTAGTGCCAACATAAAACTCATGATAATTCTCCTTAATGTTGATTTTGGGAAATCCGTTTCCCCTCACCCCGACCCTCTCCCGCAGGGAGGGGGCCAGGGTGAGGGGGAAATTAACATCGTCTTCGCTGCATCATCCGCCGGGTAATAATCGGCAGGGAGATCACCACGATCAGCATGGCGCCGATAATCACCGACATCACGATGCCGGGGACGTTCAGCAGGCTCAGGCCGAAGGTCACCAGCCCCATCAGAAAGGCGGCGATGATCACCCCGGGCATGCTGCCGGAGCCGCCGAGAATATTGACGCCGCCGAGCACCGCCATGGTGACAACCGCCAGCTCCCAGCCCATCGCCAGGGTGGGGCGGGTACTGCCGAGCCGTGAGGTCAGCAGGACCGCCGCCAGCCCGGCCATCAGCCCAACCAGCGCGAACAGCACCAGGTTATGACGCTTAACGTTAATCCCGGAGAACCAGGCGCCGGTCGGGTTATTGCCGATGGCGTAGGTCCGGCGACCAAAGTTGGTTTTATGCAGCAGGAAGGTGAAGGCGGCCGCGAGGAGGATAAACAGCGCAAACTCAAAAGAGAGCGCCCCCCACACGTACCCCTGGCCGAACCAGGCAAAGCTCTCCGGATAGTGGTTGAGTGCCTGATCGCCCAACAGGATATAGGTGATGCCGCGATACAGGCTCATGGTGCCGATGGTGATCACAATGGACGACAGGTTAAAGCGGGTCACCAGCAAGCCGTTGAACAGGCCGCACAGCAGACCTACGCCCAGGCCGATGACCACCAGCAGCGGAGTGTCTATCCCCGCTGCCGCGCAGAAGCCCATCACCGTTGAGCTGAGAGCCATCGTCGAGGCTACCGACAGATCGATTTCCCGGGCGATAATCAGCATCGCCATCGGCAGGACGACGATCGCCTTCTCGGTAAAGGTAAAGGTGGCGTCCGACAGGTTCCAGATATTGAGGAAGTACGGGGAAGCCACGGCGTTGCCGATAAATACCGCCAGGGTGACCGCCAGTAAAAACCCTTCCCAGCACAGCAGGCGGCGCAGCGGCGACGGCGCGGCCGGGGCGTTTTTCATCTCTTCAGATACCATCATTTTGCTCATGATTTCACCGCCTGTTTCTGTCTGGCTAACGCCGCGTTGCGCAGGATTAACCGCCCGTGACCGCGATTGCCGCGCTCGTTGAGCAGCACCGCCATGACGATCACCGCCCCGGAAATCGCCATTTGCCAGAAGGGCGAGATGCCGATCACCGGCAGGGCGTTATTGATGACCCCGAGGAACAGCGCGCCGCACAGGCAGCCCAGCACCCGTCCGCTTCCGCCCATGGTGCTGATACCGCCGATCACGCAGGCAGCGACCACCTGGAGTTCAAAACCGTTGGCGACGTCGACATAGGCGACGGCGAAGCGCGAGATCCACAGATAGCCGCAGAAGCCGGCCAGCGCGCCGGAGAGACAGAAGCTGACGAACTGCATTTTTCCGGCGTTAATGCCGGTGTAGTATGCCGCCGTCGCGTTGCCGCCCGCGGTGTATAAGGCCCGGCCGGTGCGGCTGTAGCGCAGGAAATAACCCACCAGCAGCAGCGCGGCGATGGCGCACCAGCTCAGTAGCGGCAGCCCCAGGAGGGGGCTGCGCGGCAGACTGAGAAAATCAGCGCTCATCTGATGTGAGTTAACCCAGCCGCCGTCAGTCAGCAGGAAGATAATGCCGCGATAAATGCTCATGGTGCCCAGGGTCACCACAATGGCGGGAATGCCGAGGCGCCAGACCAGCAGGCCGTTAATTACTCCCATCAGCAGGCCCAGCAGAGTCGCCAGCGCCAGCAGCGCCACCACCGGAATACCCGGATAGTGGGCGTTAAGCAGGGCGACGATCATCCCGGTCAGCGCCAGGTTGGCGGCCATCGACAGATCAATGCCTTTGGTGAGCAACACCATCATCTGGCCGAGGGCGAGGATGATAAGGATGGCGGTATCGTTAAACATCTCCACCAGATTGCCCGGTGAAACGAACGACGGCGCCCGGCTGCCGATGGCGCCGATCATCAAAATAATGACCACCGCCAGCAGCGCTTCGCGATGTTTCAGCCATGCGTGTCCCATCATGCCGCCTCCTGGCCGATGCCGCTGGCGGCGCTAACGATGGTTTCCGCTGTCGCTTCCCCGGCCCGGTACTCGGCGACCATCAGCCCTTCGTGCATTACGATAATCCGGTCGGCCATGCCCATCACTTCCGGCAGCTCTGACGACACCATAATCACCGCCAGCCCCTGGCTGACCAGCTCGGACATAAACTGATGCACGGCGGCCTTTGAGCCGATATCGATGCCTTTTGTCGGCTCATCGAGAATGATCACCTCGGGCTGGGTCGCCAGCCATTTGCCAATCACCACTTTCTGCTGGTTGCCGCCGGAGAGGGTCTCCACCGGCTGCCGCCAGCTGAAGGCTTTTACCTGCAGGCGCGAGGCGTACTCGTCGGCCAGCCGCCATTCCCGGGCGTCGTTCAGGACGCCGTTAGGGTTGAGCTTGCTGAGCTGCGGTAAACTGATGTTCTGGGCGATAGGCAGGGCGATGATCGCTCCCTGTTTCTGCCGCTCTTCCGGCACGCAGACGATGCCCGCGCGGATGGCGTCGGCGGGCTGGTGAAAGCGCATGGTTCTGCCGTTCAGGCGGATCTCGCCGGAGGAGGGGCGCGAGACACCGGAGAGCGCCTGCATCAGCTCGGTGCGTCCGGCGCCCACCAGGCCGTAAAAGCCGAGAATTTCTCCCTTGCGCAGGCGGAAGCTGATATGGGCAAACTCGGTAGGATGACAGAGATCGGTCACCTCCAGCACCGTTTCTCCGGGTGTGCAGTCGACTTTCGGGTAGGTTTGGCTGATCGCCCGGCCCACCATCATCGACACCATCCGCTCTTCGGTGATGTCGCTTATCGCCCCGGAGCTGACGTACACCCCATCGCGCAGGATGGTGTAATAATCGGCCAGCTCGAAGATTTCATCGAACTTATGCGAGATAAACAGGATCGCTTTGCCGTCCTGCTTCAGACGCTCAACGATGTGATAAAACTCGAGGATTTCATGCTGGGAAAGCGCGGCGGTCGGCTCATCGAGGATCACCACCTGGGCGTCGAAAGCCAGCGCCCGGGCAATCGCCACCATGTGACGCTGGGCGATGCTGAGGGTTTTCAGCGTGGCTCGCGGGTCGATCTGGACTTCCAGCCGGGTGAGGATCTCGTTGGCTCTGCGGTGCATCGCCGGCCAGTCGAGCGTTTTCAGCAGTCCCTTATACAGATACTGGCCGACGAAAATGTTTTCGCTGACCGAGAGTTCGTCAAACAGCACGGTTTCCTGGTGAATGGCGGTGATCCCTACCTTATGCGCCGACTCCGGCGTTGGCAGATGAATGGGGATCGCTTTATAGAGGATCTCGCCCTCTTCGGGCTGATAAATACCGGTCATCACTTTGACCAGCGTGGATTTCCCCGCGCCGTTTTCGCCGATTAAGGCGGTCACTTTGCCGGGCCAGAGATCAAGCTGCACGTTCTCAAGGGCGCGCACACCGGGAAAAATCTTGGTGATCCCCTTCAGCGACAGCAGTGGCGTTGATGCTGACATGATAGTTCTCCACAAAAATCACCCCTCACCCTAACCCTCCCCCACAGGGGCGAGGGAACGGTCCGGCGTCCGCTGGCCGCATCGCGCAGAGGGCCAGCCGTTCCCCCTCTCCCTCCGGGAGAGGGCCGGGGTGAGGGAACAAGGATTAGAAAATTTTCGAGAACTTATCGATGTTGCTCGCATCGTAGACAAACGGCTTGGCCATCGCGCCATTCCCCTCGGCGTCCAGATTCACTTTGCCCAGCTTGCCCATACTGGCTTCGGTTTTGGTCGCCGTGCCTTTGACTAAATCGTCGGCCAGATAGGTGGCGGCGTAGCCCAGGTCAATCGGGTTCCAGATGGCGAAGCTTTTGCTGGCGCCGGACTTGATCGCGCCGGCCATTTCCGACGGCAGCCCCAGCCCGGTGACATACACTTTGCCGATTTTGCCCTGGTCCTTCACCGCCTGCGCGGCGGCAACAATCCCCACCGACGACGGCGAGACAATGACTTTCAGGTCCGGATATGATTTCAGCAGACCCACCGCTTCGCGGTAGCTTTTATCCGACAGATCGTCACCGTAGGCGACGGTGACCAGCTGCACCGACGGATACTGCGGTAGCACCTTTTTCATCTCCTCAATCCAGATGTTCTGGTTCGTGGAGGTTGGGGTGGCGCTTAACACGGCCACCTCGCCTTTCTCAACGTTCAGCGCCTGCAGCGCATCGGCGGCAAGCTTGACGTTGGTTTCGCCAATTAAGGCGTTATTTGAGGGGTTAAGATGGATCTGACGGCCTGCCGGCGCCACGCCGGAGTCCCATGAGACCACCTTGATGCCGCGCTGCATCGCTTTTTTCAGCACCGGCACCACCGCGTCCGGATCGTTGGCGGAAATGGCGATCGCATCCACCCCCTGGGCGATCAACCCGTTCAGCACGTCGATCTGCGCCTCGGCGGTGGTAGTGGTCGGGCCGGTGTAGATCACTTTGACATCACCTAACTCCTTGGCTGCCTGTTGGGCGCCAACGTTGGCGGCTTCGAAGAAGCCATTTCCCAGCGATTTCGCCACAAGGGCGATTTTAACTTCGGCTAAGGCGGAACCGGACAACGCCAGGGCGGCAACGGTGAGGATCAAGCTTGTCTTTGTTTTCATTGCTTTTACTCCACATGAGTTAGTTTTGTAGGGTTTGCAGGTGATATTTCGCCCCGTCTCGGTGAGCGGGGCGCGATGTTGTTATGGATAAAGATCTAAAGCGGACTGCAGCGGCTGCACGTTGAAGCGTTTGCCAAGGGCGATAAGCTCGTCGCGGGTGATGGTCTGCTTCATCCCGCCCATCGACAAGACTTTCACCAGCACTTCGGCGGACTTCTCGGCGGTATCGATCAGGCCGAAGGTCTCATCCAGCGTGGGGCCGCTGCCGAAGACGCCGTGGAACGGCCACAGCACCAGCGAGTGTTTTTGCATGGTTTCGGCGGTCGCCTGGCCGATTTCATCGGTGCCCGGCACCATCCACGGCAGAATGCCGACGCCATCCGGGAAGACCACCAGACATTCGGTGCTACCTTCCCACAGCTTACGGGTGAAAAGATCGCTGTGGTTCTCCAGAACATAGGTCAGGGCGATCAGGTTGGTGGCATGGCAGTGCATGATCACCCGGTCTTTGCCGCCGGTCAGTTTGATGCGCTCGCTGTGCGACAGGAAGTGTGCCGGCAGCTCGGAGGTCGGGACGGCATCCTCCGTCAGGCCCCACAGGATATGGTATCCCGCGCCGTCGCTGTCGACCTTCACCACGCCGAGGTTAGCGGCCGGGTCGAGCTGGACGTTACGGAAGAATTTGCCGGAGCCGGTGACGATAAACGGCTGGTTGGCCAGGGTTGGCATCGGCTGGCTGAGGGCGATATAGCGCGGTTTGGCGTGGAAATCCGCCGCGTAAGGTTCGATATCCGCTTCATCCAGACGCAGCGTCAGGTTGCCGCCGTTGCGTTCGTCCCAGCCTTTCAGCCAGGCGTCGGAGGTGGCTTTGATCATGCCCTGGACGAACCAGGCGTCGATAATGGTCTGCATAGTCTTGTCTTTCCTGTTGATTCGGTGCGGGGTTGACCCCCTCACCCAAAATATGTGCGTGCCCCCGGATTGCGCCGTAAACGGCTTATCCGGGCTACCGGTTCGTAGCCCGGGTAAGGCGTCAGCCGCGACCCGGGGAAGCCCGTGCATTACCCGCGCTGGCTCAGAACCGCATTCTCATAAGCCCGTACGCTGTCCAGCCACTGGCTGCCCGCCGGCGTGTCGTGACGCTGACAGTACATCTCCCAGATGGCCTGCCACGGCAGCGATTTTTGCTCTTCGAGCAGCGCCAGGCGGGCGGTGTAATCGCCGTCGTTCTCCAGCTGGCGCAGCTGGGCGGTCGGTTCCAGCAGGGCGCGCAGCAGCGCTTTTTTCATATTGCGGGTGCCAATCACCCAGGCCGCGATGCGGTTGATGGAGGCATCGAAGAAGTCGAGGCCGATGTGCACGCGGTCAAACAGGTTATGGCGAATGATTTCGCTGGCGATGGCCTGGGTTTCATCATCCAGCAGCACCACGTGGTCGCTGTCCCAGCGCACCGGGCGGCTGACGTGCAGCAGCAGGTGCGGGATGTAGAGCATGGCGGCGGAGATCTTGTCGGAAATCACTTCCGTCGGATGGAAGTGGCCGGCATCGAGGCACAGCGCCGTCTGACGGCTGGTGGCGTAACCCATATAGAACTCGTTGGAGCCGACGGTGTAGCTTTCGGCGCCGATGCCGAACAGCTTGCTCTCCACGGCGTCGATATGGTGCGCCGGGTCGAGCTTCTCGCTGATCACCTCATCAAGGGCGTTCAGCAGCCGCTGGCGCGGGGCGAAGCGGTCAACGGTTATATCCTTCATGCCGTCCGGCACCCAGATATTCATCACCGACGGCGTGCCCAGCTGTTCGCCAAAATAAGCGGATACGCGGCGGCTGGCTTTGCAGTGGTCGATCCAGAACTGGCGGATCTCATCGTTGGCGTGCGACAGGGTAAAGCCGTCGGCGCTCAGCGGATGCGAGAAGCAGGAGGGGTTGAAATCCAGCCCCAGTTTGTTGGCTTTCGCCCACGTAACCCAGTTTTTAAAGTGCTCCGGCTTAATCTCATTGCGCGCTACCGGCGCGTCGGATTCCAGGTAAATAGCGTGCAGATTGAGACGCTTTGGCCCCGGGATCAGGCTCAGCGCCTGCTCAAGGTCGGCGCGGAGTTCTTCTGCATTGCGCGCTTTGCCCGGGTAGTTGCCGGTCGCCTGGATACCGCCGGTCAGGCTTCCCGCCGGGTTTTCGAAACCGGCGACGTCGTCACCCTGCCAGCAGTGCATGGAGACGGGCAGACGGTCCAGCTGGCGCAGGGCCTCCTCGACATCCACGCCGACGGCGGCGTAGCGCTGCTTAGCAATTTCCCAGGCTTGTTCAAGTTGAGTGGTCATGCGCAAAGCTCCTTGGTCTGTTGTGGCTGAAACTGCGCCACGAAACGGGCAATTTCACTATCAGGATTGGGGGTAAAAGTGGTGAGCGCCGCGTTGCCGCGCACTACCTGACGAAACTCATCGACATTGGCCAGCTCGTCGAGGGTCATTAACTGGATGCCGATATTGCCGAGGGTGGAGGCCTCTATCGGGCCGGCCACGACGGCGATCCCGCAGGCGTCAGCGCACAGCTGGTTGAGCAGCGTGTTCTGACAGCCGCCGCCGACGATATGCAGCTGGCTGAAGGGGTGGCCGCGCAGCGCCGCCAGCTCGTTAAGCACCCGGGCGTAGAGCAGCGCCAGGCTGTCGAAAATGCAGCGCGCCAGTTCGGCATCGCTTTCAGGAACCGGCTGCCCGGCGTCGCGACAGGCGGCCTGGATCTCGGCGCTCATACTGGCCGGGTTGATAAAGCGGTCATCGTTGCAGTCAATTATGAAGCGGCACGCCGGTAGCGCGGCGGTGCGGGCGATCAGCCCCTGCAGGTCGCTGACGTTTTGCTCTTTTAGCACCCGCTGCAGCAGCCACAGGCCCATGATATTTTTCAGCACCCGATAGCGGCCTTCGGCTCCGCCTTCGTTGGTGATATTGGCCTGCAGCGCCGCGTCGCAGGTGTACGGCGTCAGGCTTTCAAACCCCATCAGCGACCAGGTGCCGGAGGAGAGATAGGCGGCATGGCGGTCGGCCAGCGGGGAGGCGATCACCGCGCTGGCGGTGTCGTGACTGGCGACAGCGACTACCGGAATTCGGTTACCCTGCGGGCAGATCCAGTGGCCTATCACATTGCCGGGGTGGGTCGGCTTTCCGAACCACGCCAACGGCGCGCCGGTCCAGTTCAGCAGCGTCTCATCCCAGCTATCGCTGTTAATATTGACCAGCTGGGTGGTGGTGGCGTTGGTATATTCCCAGTTCAGATTGCCGGTCAGGCGGAAGCTGAAATAGTCGGGGATCAGCAGGGCATGGGCAGCCTGACTGACCAGCTCCGGCTGCTGCTCCACCAGAGCGCGCAGCTGATAAAGCGTGTTAAACGGCAAAAACTGAATGCCGCTGCGGCGATAGATTTCCGCCCGGCCCAGCTGCGCTTCAGCGTGACGCAGCAGGCCCTGGGTGCGGTCGTCACGATAGGAAATCGGCAGCCCGACGCGCTGGCCCTGCTTATCCAGCAGGACATAATCTACCCCCCAGGTATCGATGCCGATACTGTCTATCAGAATGCCCTGCTCACACACTTTCTCCAGCCCGCGGCGGATCTCGCCTTCCAGGCTATCTACATCCCAGCAGTCGAAGCCGTCTACTTTCTGCAGACTATTGGTGAAGCGATGAATTTCGCGCAGCGTCAGGGCGCGCGGCCCGGGCTGATAGCTGGCGAGCATCACCCGCCCGCTGGAGGCGCCTAAATCGACAGCGACACAATGACGAATACTCATGAAACGATCCTTCTTAAAATCATTGTCCGCAGTCTAAAAAAGGCCGTTTACTGACACCTTCTCGCTACGGACAGCCAAAACTGGCCGCTGGCAAGAAAGCAAAGGTGACCGTGAGGGACATCACAGTTTGCGGTTTTAGGGGATGGCGAGGGGGATGTGATGGCCTCCGCAGTTCCGCATCTTTCCGGCTGATTCTTGAAAAAGCGGCAGGATTTACGAATTTCGCGGTCAAAAATTGAAGGCCGGATAGCCAACCCTTCATTACTATCAGCCGGTGACTGATAATTTTTCTCATTACGAGGGTGGCATCATGACCATATTGCACAGTACGGATTTCTTTAAGGCCGGGATCTCGACGGTGGCTATTGAACCCCGCCTCCCTCAGTCGGCCTTTCCGGAACATCACCATGATTTCCATGAAATAGTTATCGTGGAGCAGGGATCGGGTATTCACGTCTTCAATGGCCAGCCCTACACCATTGGCGGCGGTTCGGTCTGTTTTATCCGCGATCACGACCGCCATCTTTACGAGCACACGGATAATCTGTGTCTGACCAATGTGCTCTATCGCGCGCCGGATGCGTTTCGCTTTCTCGCCGGGGTCAGTCAACTACTGCCCCAGGAACAGGAAGGAAACTACCCCTCGCACTGGCGGGTGAATCAAACCGTCCTGCAACAGGTGCGGCATATCGTGGCGCAGATCGAGGCCGTGGGGAGCGATACGGATACTCATGCCGTCGCCAGCCGTGAGATCCTGTTTATGCAGCTGCTGGTGCTGTTACGTAAAAGCAGCCTTGCGGAAGAGGCCACCAACAACGATGCGCGGCTGAATCAGCTGTTGGCCTGGCTCGAAGACCATTTTGCGCAGGAGATCTGCTGGGAGGAGGTGGCGGCGCAGTTTTCGCTGTCGCTGCGTACGCTGCACCGCCAGCTGAAGCAGCAGACCGGTCTGACGCCACAGCGCTATCTTAATCGGGTGCGCCTGATGAAAGCCCGCCACCTGCTGCGCCACAGCGATGAAAGCGTGACTGATATCGCTTTTCGCTGCGGCTTCGGCGACAGTAACCACTTTTCGACGCTTTTTCGCCGGGAGTTCGACTGGTCGCCGCGCGATATCCGCCAGGGGCGCGACGCCATTCTTCAGTAACGCGAGAAGAGTCAACGTATTGCAGACTAAAAACGCGAATAATGCGCCGTTATCCGCGTTTGGAGTGTGAGCCGTGGCCGGTCTGATTTTACGTAAAGAGGAGTTTTTCCCTTCCGCCACACAGGCAGTGGCGGTGGCAGACCGCTACCCGCAAAATGTCTTTGCCGAACATACCCATGAGTTCTGCGAGCTGGTGCTGGTGTGGCGAGGCAACGGGCTGCACGTCCTTAACGATCGCCCCTGGCGCATTACCCGCGGCGATCTGTTCTACATTCGCGCCGAAGATAAACACTCCTATGCTTCCGTTAACGATCTGGTTCTGCAGAACATCATCTATTGCCCGGAGCGGCTGCAGCTCAATTTTGACTGGGCCGGGGCGATCCCTGGCCTATTCGGCACGCCGTGGAAGCCCCACTGGCGCATGGGCAGCACCGGTATGGCGCAGGCGCGCCAGGTGATTAGCCAGCTTGAGCATGAGTGCGCCCGGCGCGACGCGCAGGGAAATGCGATGGCCGAACTGCTTTTTGCCCAGCTGGCGCTGACGTTGCAGCGCCATCGCTACGCGACGGATGATCCCGCGGCGACGCAGCGCGAAGCGCTGCTGGACAAACTGCTGGCCGCGCTGGCGGCCAGCCTTAGCCGCCCCTTTGTTCTGGAGCGTTTCTGCGAGCAGGAGGGCGGCAGCGAGCGGGCGCTTCGCCAGCAGTTTCGCCAGCAAACCGGGATGACCATCAATCACTATTTACGCCAGCTGCGGATCTGCCATGCGCAGTATCTGCTGCAGCATACCGAGCGCTTAATCGGCGATATCGCCATGCAGTGCGGCTTTGAGGACAGTAACTACTTTTCGGTGGTTTTTAGCCGGGAAATCGGCATGTCGCCGGGGCAGTGGCGGCAGCGCAGTCGCGCCGCCGCCTGAAGAGCGTCGTTGTCAGGCAGATGATCCGGTGATTAACTGGCCATTCCCAGACCGACGATATTGGCGGCGATGATAATCACCACGCAGCCGAGGCTCAGGACGCTCACCGGACGACGGCCGGCATTGTTCCACTCCTTCAGCACCAGACCCACCACACCGCCGCACAGCACGTAGAAACTCATGTGCAGCATCCAGCTCATATAATCATACTGCGCCGGAATGCTGGCGTGGCCCCAGGCATAGAAGAAGAACTGGAGATACCACATCAGACCGCCGAGGGCAGAGAGCAGAAGGTTGCTGATGATAAGCGGTTTGGCCAGCGAGAAATCGGCTTTGACTGACAGGTTCTTCACTTTCGCCAGACGAATAAAGCAGAAGCCAAGGTTAACCAGCGCCCCGCCGCCCATAATCACCACGTAGCTTGGCAGCGCTGCGTACAGCGGGTCGACGCCGAGCGCCGCGGCGGCATCATGCATCGGTTTGGCGGCGTTCATCGCGAACGACATACCTGCGGAGAAGATACCGCACATTACCGCCAGCAGAAGCCCTTTCTTCAGATTGAACTCTTCGGCTTTGATGCCCATTTTGCGCTCTTTCAGCTGGCCTGCGCGGGTGACGATGCCGACGCCAATCACCGCCACCAGCACGCCGAGCAGCGTCATTTGACCGCCCTGGGTGTGCATCAGCACTGCAAACTGACCGTTAATAATCGGCGTCATCAGCGTGCCGACAATCAGCGTGATGCCAATGGCGATGCCAATCCCCATCGACATGCCAAGATAGCGCATGGTCAGGCCATAGTTGATATTACCAATGCCCCACATGGCGCCGAACAGAAAGACCGGCAGCAGCGTGGAGGCGCTAAAAGAGCGGTAGTAGGCCCAGAAGTCGGGTAACAGCGTGGCGCTGATGGCCCAGGGCAGAATCAGCCAGGAGACGATCCCCCCGACCGACCACATGGTTTCCCACGACCAGTGTTTTACTTTTTTGAACGGGGCATAGAAACAGGCGGCACTGGCGGCCCCTATCAAATGCCAAAAAATACCCATCGTAATCGCGTGGTTCATTGATTTTATCCTCATCTTTTTTTATCGGAGACGGCGGCTTCCGATGGGATGAGTGTAAAAATTGGCCGCTTTGGCCGCCTTCAGGACGTTGCCACAGGATGGCGAACCCTGGCAACCATGGGCTTAATTAGTTGTTCTACATCACAAAACGACGGGTATTTCTTCTGGTTATATCCATATGAAAAATACGGCATTGATAAGCATTTTCAATACCATTTAATTAACTATAATGGACAAACTGCTTACGCGGCGTTAACACTTGAGCCGCTCGACAATAATGGAGATGATTATGAGCTATACCCTGCCATCCCTGCCTTACGCTTACGATGCTCTGGAACCGCACTTCGACAAGCAGACGATGGAGATCCATCACACTAAACACCACCAGACCTACGTGAACAATGCCAACGCCGCGCTGGAAAGCCTGCCGGAGTTCGCTAACCTGTCCGCTGAAGAGCTGATTACCAAGCTGGATCAGCTGCCGGCTGACAAAAAAACCGTACTGCGTAACAACGCCGGCGGCCACGCGAACCACAGCCTGTTCTGGAAAGGCCTGAAAACCGGTACCACCCTGCAGGGCGACCTGAAAGCGGCTATCGAGCGCGATTTCGGTTCCGTGGAGAACTTCAAAGCGGAATTCGAAAAAGCCGCTGCTACCCGTTTCGGCTCCGGCTGGGCGTGGCTGGTCCTGAAAGGTGACAAACTGGCCGTTGTCTCCACCGCCAACCAGGATTCCCCGCTGATGGGCGAAGCCATTTCCGGCGCTTCCGGCTTCCCGATTATCGGCCTGGACGTCTGGGAACACGCTTACTACCTGAAATTCCAGAACCGCCGCCCGGACTACATCAAAGCCTTCTGGGACGTAGTGAACTGGGACGAAGCTGCAGCGCGTTTTGCCGCCAAAAAATAAGGTTGCATTGCGCTAAAAGAGAAGCGAGTCTGATGACTCGCTTTTTTTATATCTGTAGCAAGGAGAGCAGCCATGCATTATCCGGTGAATGTCTTTGTCGGCAAAATCAGGGACTACGTGGGCAGTCGCCCCAGCGCGATCGACAAAATCCAGGTCGACGGAGAATTGCAGCTCGGCGATCTCGGTCTCGATGGGGACCAGCAGGCGGAGAAGAAAATCCACGGCGGGCCGGACCGCGCGCTGTGTCATTATCCGCGTGAACACTATGCCGACTGGATCCGTGACTTCCCCCAGCAGGCCGAGCGGTTCTGCGCGCCGGCGTTCGGCGAAAACCTCTCCACCACCGGGCTTACCGAGCAAAACGTTTATATCGGCGATATTTTTCGCTGGGGCGAGGCGCTGATCCAGGTCACCCAGCCGCGATCGCCGTGCTTCAAGCTCAACTTTCATTTTGCGATCAATGATATGGCGCAGCTGATGCAAAACAGCGGAAAAACCGGCTGGCTGTACCGGGTGATTGCCGGAGGGCAAGTTTCCAGCGATGCGCCGCTCGAGCTGGTTTCCCGGCTGAGTGATGTCAGCGTTCATGAGGCCGGGGCGATTGCCTGGCAGATGCCGTTTGATGATGATCAGTACCACCGCTTATTGTCGGCAGCGGGCCTGTCTGTTAGCTGGAGCCGAACGATGCAGAAACGGCGTTTAAGCGGCAAGATAGAGGATAGTTCGCGGAGATTATGGGGGAAATAATCCCCCATATTAAGTATTCCCGGGATGCTCCCGGCGCAGCGCCGCACAGCGCAGGCCGGGTCGGCGTCAGGTTCGTTTATACAGCGGCAGCCAGATTGTTAAACGCAGACCACCCAGCGGGCTGTCGTCGGCCTTCACCCAGCCGCGGTGCTGCTGAATAGCGGTTTCGACAATCGCCAGCCCCAGGCCGGTGCCGCCGGACTCGCGGTCGCGCGCCTCGTCGGTCCGGTAGAATGGCCGGAAAATCTGTTCGCGATCCTCCGGGCTGACTCCCGGGCCGTCGTCATCGACGTTAACCGTAATCCCGTCTTTATCCACCGAGAAGCTGACGGAAATTTTCGTATGCGAGTAGCGCAGGGCGTTGCGCACGATATTCTCCAGCGCGCTTTCCAGCGCATTGGGGTTACCGTACAGCGGCCATGGGCCCGGCGGATACTCAACGGTGAAAGATTTCCCCATCTGCTCGGCTTCAAACGCCGCATTGTCCAACACTTCGTTCCATAGCTGATTGGCTTTCACCGTCTCGCTGACCAGGGCGTTTTTCGCCTGATTGCGCGACATCACCAGCAGGTCGTTGATCATGCTGTCCAGCCGGTGCGCTTCGGTTTCGATACGCTCCAGCTCCTTGCTCTCTCCGCTGCGGCGGCGCAGCAGGGCGGTGCCCAGCTGCAGGCGCGTAAGCGGCGTGCGCAGCTCGTGCGAGATATCGGACAGTAGCCGCTGCTGGCTGGTCATCATCCGCTCCAGGGCCGTCACCATTTGGTTAAAGCTGGCGCCGGCGGCTAAAAACTCCTGCGGCCCGGCTTCCAGCTCCGGATGCTGGCGCAGGTTGCCCTGGGCGACTTCATCGGCGGCATTTTTCAGCTTACGCGCCGGTTTCGCCAGGCTCCACGCCAGCCACAGCAGCAGCGGGGCGCTGACCAGCATCGTGACGATCAGCAGCAGCAGCGGCCGGTCAAACAGCAGGTTAATAAAGTCGGATTGTGAGGTGCTGGCGGGACGAATCAGATAGAGCTGATAGTTATCCTCCCCGTCCCGGACGGAAAACGGGCCCACCATTTCCAGGCGGCCATAGCGTTTTTTCTGCGGATGATCGGCGTTATCGGCCTGGCCGATAAAGTTACGAATGATCTGCATCTCGTTGCGTTCTGCGCCGATCACGCGGCCTTCGCTGGTCACCAGCAGCAGGCGTTGTCCCGGAGGCGCCCATTTATCGATGGCGCGAAACAAACGACGCCACCACATCAGGTCGTTTGGCGGATCGTTGGCCAGCTCGGCCTCGACGTGCTGCTCGATCATGATGCCCTGACGCTGCTCGCTTTCCAGCAGCTCGGTCATCTGCCGGGAATCCAGTTTGGGCAACATCAGCACCAGCATCAACACCAGCGCCAGCGTGAGCCAGAAGATGGCGAAGATGCGTGCAGTCAAACTTCCAATCATGAAGCGGAAACCATCAGATACCCGCGGCCACGCAGCGTTTTAAACCACGGATGGCCATCTTTGCGCTCCGGCAGCTTACGCCGCAGGTTGGAAATATGCATATCGATGGCGCGGTCGAACGGCGTCAGGCGCTTGCCTAACACTTCCTGGCTTAAATGCTCACGGGAGACTACCTGACCGAGATGCTGCGCTAACAAATAGAGCAGGGTGAACTCGGTGCCGGTGAGCTCCAGCGTCTGGCCATCGAAATTGGCTTCCTGGCGGCCCGGATTGAGGCTTAAGGCATCCACTTCCAGGGTTGGTGAGCCGGCTTCGGTCGTCTGCTGCTGCTCGCTCCAGTGGGAACGGCGCAGAATCGCGCGTATACGGGCCACCAGCTCGCGATCGTTGAATGGCTTAGGCAAATAGTCATCCGCGCCCAGCTCGAGGCCGAGAACGCGATCCAGCTCGCTTCCGCGCGCTGTTAGCATGATAACCGGAGTCTGGTGTGTCTGACGCAGCTCTTTCAGCGTATCGATACCGTTTTTCTTCGGCATCATCACGTCGAGCAGCAATAAATCAACGCTGTCGTCCAGAAGGGCCAGCGCCTGTTCCCCATCATGGGCCACCAGCACGTTAAAACCTTCCATATCGAGCAGCTCTTTTAACAGGGAGGTGAGCTCCCGGTCATCATCAACTAACAGGATTTTATTCATTGTTTAAATACCTCCGAGGCAGAAATTACGTCATCAAGGCCCGCTAATCCATGACTTTACGTTGTTTTACACCCCCTGACGCATGTTTGCAGCCTGAATCGTAGACTGTCTCTCGTTGAATCGCGACACAAACGTTTTGGGAGTATGTGATGCGCAATGTTATCGCTGCCGTCATGGCCTCAACGCTGGCGCTAAGTGCATATAGCCAGGCCGCTGAAGTCGTTACCAGCGTTAACTGGCTCCCCGGAGACGAAGGGGGACAGCGCGGTAGCCAAAGCCATATGTTTGACGGCATAAGTTTAACCGAGCAGCAACGTCAGCAGTTACGGGATCTTATGCAACGGGCACGCCACGACAGGCTCCCCGTTAATGTTAGCGAAATGGAGACAATGCATCGCCTTGTCACCGCAGAAAATTTTGATGAAAACGCTGTGCGCGCTCAGGCAGAAAAGATGGCGCAGGAACAGGTTGCCCGCCAGGTCGAGATGGCTAAGGTTCGCAACCAAATGTACCACCTGCTTACGCCAGAGCAGCAAGCGGTTTTAAATGCTAAGCACCAGCAGCGTATGGATCAGTTGCGTGAGGTTGCAAGGATGCAGAAAGGCTCAGCGATGATGCTTTCGAGTAGTAGCAACACCCTGCAACCCCAGTAACAAACCCTGTTTTCCTTGCCATAGACACCATCCCTGTCTTCCCCCACATGATGTGGGGGTTTTTTTTGCCCTTTTTACGGTAAATCAACTCCTTCGCCTATCCCGTGAGCGTCACAAGTTCGGGTTATACTAAGCGCATTGCAGGAGAAGGAGCCTATATGAATCAATCTTATGGCCGGTTGGTCAGTCGCGCCGCTATCGCCGCGACGGCTATGGCCTCCGCGTTACTTTTGATCAAAATTTTTGCGTGGTGGTATACCGGTTCTGTCAGTATTCTGGCTGCGCTGGTGGATTCGCTGGTGGACATTGCCGCCTCGCTGACCAACCTGCTGGTGGTTCGCTATTCGCTACAGCCTGCTGATGAAGAACATACCTTTGGTCATGGCAAAGCGGAGTCGCTGGCGGCGCTGGCGCAAAGCATGTTTATCTCCGGCTCGGCGCTGTTCCTGTTTCTCACCGGCATTCAGCACCTGGTGCGTCCGGAGCCGCTGCAGGCCGCCGGCGTCGGGGTCGTCGTCACATTGATCGCCCTCGTTAGTACGCTGGCGCTGGTGACTTTCCAGCGCTGGGTGGTGCGAAAAACCCAGAGCCAGGCGGTGCGGGCGGATATGCTTCATTATCAGTCTGATGTTATGATGAACGGCGCCATTCTGGTGGCGCTGGGCCTATCCTGGTACGGCTGGCATCGCGCCGACGCGTTGTTTGCCCTGGGGATTGGCATCTATATTTTATATAGCGCGCTGCGGATGGGCTATGAGGCGGTTCAGTCACTACTCGACCGCGCCTTGCCTGACGAGGAGCGTCAGGACATTATCACCATCGTGACCGCATGGCCCGGCATCCGCGGGGCGCACGATCTACGAACGCGGCAGTCAGGGCCGACCCGCTTTATTCAGATTCATTTGGAAATGGAAGATAACCTCCCGCTGGTGCAAGCCCACGTGATTGCAGACCAGGTGGAGCAGGCGATTCTGCGCCGTTTCCCGGGGTCCGATGTCATTATCCATCAGGATCCCAGCTCTGTGGTGCCAGCGGCGCAGCAGGGCTTTTTTGAGCGTTAGGTTATAGTCTGTAAACTCGATGTAAAAATGTGGGGCAGATCGGCATTTTTTGTATAAATTACCGCCGTTTGGTCTGACCTGAATCAATTCAGCTTGAGGCGTTTGATATACTATTGTCATTAGCGTCGTGCACTCCTGGTGAGGGAGCGCTTCAGGCAACAGAATTATTTTTTGCTTCCTAAGTTCAGAGGTAGTCATGATTAAGAAAATCGGTGTGTTGACAAGTGGCGGTGATGCGCCGGGCATGAACGCAGCAATTCGTGGCGTTGTGCGCGCGGCATTAACGGAAGGTCTGGAAGTTTTTGGAATCTATGACGGTTACCTCGGATTGTATGAAGACCGTATGGTTCAGCTCGACCGTTACAGCGTTTCCGACATGATCAACCGCGGCGGTACCTTCCTGGGCTCCGCTCGCTTCCCGGAATTCCGCGAAGAACACATCCGCGCTGTGGCTATCGAAAACATGAAGAAGCGCGGCCTGGACGCGCTGGTGGTTATCGGCGGTGACGGTTCCTATATGGGGGCGATGCGCCTGACCGAGATGGGCTTCCCATGCATCGGCCTGCCGGGCACTATCGACAACGATATCAAAGGCACTGACTACACCATCGGCTTCTTTACTGCCCTGAGCACCGTGGTGGAAGCGATTGACCGTTTGCGCGACACCTCCTCTTCGCACCAGCGTATCTCCGTGGTGGAAGTGATGGGCCGTTACTGTGGCGACCTGACCCTGGCGGCGGCGATTGCCGGCGGCTGTGAGTTTATCATGGTGCCTGAAGTGGAATATACCCGTGACGATCTGGTGGCAGAAATCAAAGCCGGTATCGCGAAAGGGAAAAAACACGCTATCGTGGCCATCACCGAGCACATGTGCGACGTTGACGAGCTGGCAAGCTACATCGAGAAAGAGACTGGCCGTGAAACTCGCGCCACCGTCCTCGGCCACATTCAGCGCGGCGGTTCCCCGGTTCCTTACGACCGCATCCTGGCTTCCCGCATGGGCGCCTATGCGATTGAGCTGCTGCTACAGGGCCATGGCGGCCGTTGCGTCGGCATCCAGAACGAGAAGCTGGTGCACCACGACATCATCGATGCCATCGAGAACATGAAGCGTCCGTTCAAGAACGACTGGCTGGATTGCGCGAAGAAACTGTACTAAGTTACGCGCCGGATAAACAAAAGGCCTTCTCATGGAGAAGGCCTTTTTTATGGCGGAAGGTTTATTCGATATCCAGCGGGTCTTCCGACAGGATCATCCCGGTGTTATCGGCATACAGATGGTCGCCGGAGAAGAAAGTCACCCCGCCGAAATTGACGCGCACGTCGCTTTCGCCGATGCCTTCGCCAGCCGCGCCGACCGGAATAGCCGCCAGCGCCTGAATACCAATGTCCAGCTCCTCAAGGTCGTCAACCTGGCGCACCGCGCCATAGACCACCAACCCTTCCCATTCATTCTGGACGGCCAGACGCGCCAGGTCAGCGTCAATTAACGCGCGTCGTACTGAGCCGCCGCCGTCGATCAGGAGAATATGACCACGGCCATTCTGCTCGAGCAGATCGTAGAGCAACCCGTTATCCTCGAAACATTTAACCGTAATGATCTGTCCACCAAACGACGACCGTCCTCCAAAGTTAGAGAACAGCGGTTCCACGACGTTGACATCTTCCTGGTAGATGTCACAAAGCTCGGAAGTATCGTATTTCATAGGCTTAACGTTCAGTTGCTGCGAGAGTTTTTAGTATATCCCGCGAATCGCATTGTTGGCAAAATCATCAATTGTTAATTGATATTTGTCAGTTAAGCCATCAGCTTACTGGCAATAATTCCGATAACAAACAGCAGGTTGGTTAGTAAAGCCCCTTTGACCGTCTTTTCGAGCATTGGCCGCATCGCCAGCGGATCGGATTCGCGCAGGACGTAGCGCGCCTGTTTCACCAGCAGCGGCGTGGCGAGAATAAACAGCCAGCCCCAGGCTGAATGCAGCGCCAGCAGGTTAAACAGCGCCAGACACAGCAGGGCGCCGAGCAGCAGGCAGGCATGATAGCGGCGGGCATTGACCGGGCCCAGGCGCACGGCGAGGGTGTTCTTCCCGTTCTGCCGGTCGCTGTCGATATCGCGCAGATTATTGATGTTCAGCACGGCGGTCGCCAGCAGACCGCAGGCTGTCGCCGGCAGAAAAATGGCCGCTTCCACATTATGGGCTTGCAGATACCAGCTGCCGAGGACGCTCAGCCAGCCGAAGAAAACGAGTACTGAGATATCACCCAGACCAATATATCCATACGGACGGGTGCCCACCGTGTAGGTGATGGCGGCCACGATAGACAGGCCTCCCAGGGCGAGGAAGCCGATGAAATCGCCGACGCTCTGCCAGGCGGCGCACAGCAGCGCCAAACCAAACAGGCAGATGAGTACGACGGTGACGATCAGGGCGCGCTTCATCTGCTGGGGGGTAATCACCCCTTTCTGCATCCCGCGCAGCGGCCCGATGCGATCCGGTTTATCGCTCCCCTTAACCGCGTCGCCGTAGTCATTGGCGAGGTTGGAAAGAATTTGCAGCAAGCCGGCGGTGATCAGCGCCAGCAGGGCAACCCAGGGATCAAAATGGCCCTGCTCCCAGGCAAGGACGGTGCCAACAATAATCGCGGCAAATGCCAGCGGTAACGTTTTAGGACGCAGGCTTTCCAGCCACGCCTGTGAACGGCTGATATCAGTCATAGTTATTCTAGCCAATAAAAATGGGGGCGATAGCCCCCATCAACAGTGATGAAAATGCATTGCACCGGATTATAGGATAAAACGGCTCAGATCTTCATCTGCCACCAGAACATCCAGGTGTTTACTCACATATTCGGCATCGATAGTGACGGTCTGGCCGTTCATCTCGCTGGCATCATAGGAGATATCTTCCACCAGGCGCTCCAGCACGGTGTGCAGGCGACGCGCACCGATGTTCTCGGTGGTTTCGTTTACCTGCCATGCGGCCTGGGCGATGCGCTTGATGCCGTCTTCAGTGAATTCGATGTTCACCCCTTCGGTCGCCATCAGCGCCTTGTACTGCACGGTGATGGAGGCATTCGGCTCGGTCAGGATGCGCTCGAAGTCGTGGGTGGTCAGCGCCTTCAGCTCAACGCGGATCGGCAGACGCCCCTGCAGTTCCGGGATCAGATCGGATGGGCTGGCCACCTGGAATGCGCCGGAGGCGATAAACAGGATGTGGTCGGTCTTGACCATCCCATGTTTGGTGGAGACGGTGCAGCCTTCCACCAGCGGCAGCAGGTCGCGCTGTACGCCTTCGCGGGAGACGTCCGGGCCGGAGGTGTTGCCGCCGCGCTTACAGATTTTGTCGATTTCGTCGATAAAGACGATACCGTGCTGCTCTACAGCGTCGATGGCTTCCTGCTTCAGCTCTTCCGGATTGACCAGTTTGGCCGCTTCTTCTTCAATCAGCAGCTTCATCGCGTCTTTGATTTTCAGCTTACGCGGTTTCTGCTTCTGGCCGCCGAGGTTCTGGAACATAGACTGCAGCTGGCTGGTCATCTCTTCCATGCCCGGAGGGGACATGATTTCAACGCCCATCGGCGCCGCAGCGAGATCGATTTCAATCTCTTTATCGTCCAGCTGGCCTTCACGCAGTTTTTTACGGAACGCCTGGCGCGCTGCAGACGGTTCCTGCGACGGCTCAGTCTGGCCCCAGTTGTTCTTCGCCGGTGGGATCAGCACGTCAAGCACGCGCTCTTCCGCCAGCTCTTCCGCGCGGTAACGGTTCTTATCGATGGACTGCATGCGAACCATTTTGATCGCCGCATCGGTCAAATCGCGGATGATGGAGTCCACTTCTTTACCGACATAGCCCACTTCGGTGAACTTCGTCGCTTCAACTTTGATAAACGGCGCGTTAGCCAGTTTTGCCAGACGACGGGCGATTTCGGTTTTACCGACGCCGGTTGGGCCGATCATCAGAATGTTTTTCGGCGTGACTTCATGACGCAGCTCTTCGTTAAGCTGCATCCGACGCCAGCGGTTACGCAGGGCGATAGCAACAGAACGCTTGGCGGCGTCCTGACCGATAATGTGTTTGTCCAGTTCGCTGACAATTTCGCGTGGGGTCATTTCAGACATGGGAGATCCTTACGCTTTAGAAGGTAATTCTTCGATGGTGTGGAAATGGTTGGTATAGATGCAGATATCACCTGCAATATCCAACGCTTTCTCGGCGATGTCGCGCGCGCCCATATCGGTATTTTCCAACAGCGCGCGGGCCGCGGCCTGGGCGTAAGGACCGCCGGAGCCGATAGCAATCAAATCGTTTTCCGGCTGTACCACGTCACCGTTACCGGTGATGATAAGCGACGCGTTTTCGTCCGCGACGGCCAGCAGCGCTTCCAGTTTGCGCAACATCCGGTCAGTTCGCCAGTCTTTGGCCAGCTCAACGGCGGCCTTCACCAGATGGCCCTGGTGCATTTCCAGTTTACGTTCAAACAGTTCGAACAGCGTGAAGGCGTCGGCGGTGCCGCCAGCGAAACCGGCAATCACTTTGTCGTTGTACAGACGACGCACTTTCTTCACATTGCCCTTCATCACGGTGTTGCCCAGCGTGGCCTGGCCATCACCGGCAATAACAACATGGCCGTTACGGCGAACACTTACAATTGTAGTCACGAGCAGACCCCTTGGTTGCAAAAGCGGAACAGGGGCCCCGCGCTGTCCGCGGGGCCGAATGCAATTATAGATGGGGGGGATTTTGAGGGTTTCAACCCCTGGCGGCGAGACGAATGCAGTTCGCGTGTCCAGCCATCTTCAGGCGGGTGATCATCTCGTTGGCGCTTTCTTTGCCTTTCAACGGGCCAATAACCACGCGGTTCCAGCCGTTGTTAGTGGTAATGTGCGAAGCAAACCCTTCGAAAGCCAGCTGAGCGCGGACGGTTTCGGCCTGCTCGGCGCCTTTAAAGGAGCCGCACTGGATCATCCAGCTACGATCGTCTTTCTTCTCGGCGGTGGTTTTCGGCGCTTCTTCCACCCGAGTTACCGGCGCCGCGGCCTGGGTACGCGGCTGCGTGG
Organism: Klebsiella sp. KP20-425-1; assembly: GCF_025813515.1. Classification (NCBI taxonomy): domain Bacteria; kingdom Pseudomonadati; phylum Pseudomonadota; class Gammaproteobacteria; order Enterobacterales; family Enterobacteriaceae; genus Klebsiella; species Klebsiella sp. KP20-425-1. The sequence goes on along the minus strand of NZ_CP109614.1, from coordinate 5,110,830 downwards.
TATTGGTATGCGCTGGCGTCTGCAGCAGATCCTGGTACGGCTGCTGGTTTGACGCGGTCTGCTTCGGCTGTTGCTGCTGAACCGGCTTCGGCTGCTGAACGCGCGGCGGCTGCTGTTGGACGGTCTGCGCCTGAGTCTGCGCCCATTGTTGCTGCTGCGCCTGCTGCTGTTGCTGCGCTAAACGCTGACGCTGAAGCGTCTGCTGGCGCTGCGCCGGCGTTTGTTCGTTCCACGGCACTTCGGTCAGCTGGGTCGGCTGCTGGCGCATATCGGCCTGCATCTGGGCGAGCAGCTGGCGCTGCTCGTCGGTCAGCTGTTCCGGTTTCATGACTTCGCCACCGGCGGTCGGTTCGGTCGGCGCGCGGACGCCAGGCTGGCGGCTTTCCAGCTCTTTAATATAGCGCCAGCGCTCTTCCGGTTTGGGCGGCAAGCCGTTGCCGGCGGCCTGGCGATTTTGCATCGCTTCCGCTTCTTCTTTCTTATGATGCGTAATGAAATAGAGGCCACCGATAAAGGCCACCAGCACAGCCGCCGCGATCGCCACCATCGCCGGTGAAATCGCCGGAAGGCTGCTTTGCTTATTCCTTGAGCTTCGGGTCGTGCTCTTTTTGCGCCGCGAAGAAGCCGGTTGGCTGCGGCGTACATAATCTCGTTGTGCCACTATCGTTTCGCTGTCTTATATTCGTTCGTCAGCCCGCCATGTTACTTAAGCGGCGGGCCTTTGACCAGAAGAGCAGGCCCGAAAGCCTGATGGTTATCGTCTGATTTTTTGCGTACTGCCGCGAACAATCAGTTCGCAATCGAGCAGACGCGAGCCGCTGTTCACGTTATGCCCCTGCATTTGCTCCAGTAATAGCAGCATTCCTTCACGGCCAATATCAAACCGTGGCTGTGAAACCGTGGTCAACGGCGGGTCGCAAAATTCAGACAACGCGATGTTATCGAAGCCGACAATTGACAGGTCGTCCGGCACTTTCAGACCGCGACGTTTTGCCAGCGATAAGGCGCCCAGCGCCATCACATCGCTATGGCAAAAGACCGCCGTGGGCGGCACCGGCTGCGCCAGGAGCTGCTCCAGCGCATTGGCGCCGGCTTCGAAGGTAAAGTTGCCGCGAGCAATATAGTGCGGATCGACGGTGATACCGCTGCGGCGCAGCGCCTGCACATAACCCTGCAGGCGATAATGGCACAACGGCATATCTTCCGGGCCGGCGATACAGCCGATACGCTGATGTCCCAGCTCGTGGAGATAATTTACCGCGTTAAAGGCCGCCGTCAGGTTATCGATATGGACGGTGGGCAGCTCCAGCTCCGGCGCAAACTCATTCGACATGACCATTGGCGGCAAATTGCGCTGCTCTTCCACGCTGGCGTCAAACGGCAGGCGCGAGCTGAGCAGCACCATGCCGTCGATCTGCTTGGTGATGATAAGGTCGATAAAGGTTTTTTCTTTCTGATTCTGGTGGGCGCAATCGCCGATTAACACCAGATAGCCGTGCTCGGCGGCAGTGACTTCAATACCGCGGATCACTTCACTAAAGAAGGGATCGCAGATATCCGGGACGATCACGAGGATCGTCCGCGATTCGTTGCGCTTCATATTGCGTCCGAGCGACTGCGGTAAATAGCCGACTTCCAGCGCCGCCTGCTCGACCCGGTTACGGGTGGCTTGCGACACCTTATCAGGGTTCATCAACGCTCGGGACACGGTTGCCGTGGAAACGTTTGCCTTGAGGGCGACGTCTTTCATGGTGGCGGCAACCACTTGTTTTTTGGGCTTCACCTGGTTTCTCCTCGCTGAATGGCGCTGGCATTTCCCTTGGGCGCTAACTGCTGCATCATTTTTATCAGATAGTCGCGGCAGTGAGTTACAGAATTTTCATGAAAAACGTGATGCTTGTTAAATTTTTCGATCCGGCTCGCAAGAGAAGGCTTATCCTTCAATCGGATCGACATCCAGCACCCACTTCACTTTTCTCGCCTCCGGAAGCGTATTGATCAGCGCCAGCGTACCGCTAACGATATGTTGCAGACGCACCCGCGAAGGATGCTGCAGCAATATTTGCCAGCGCCAGCGGCCGCCGCGCTTTGGCGCCAGCGCCGGAACCGGACCGAGCACCCATAGCTTTTCGTCGGCCAGCGGGCTGGCCTGCAGCAGATTGCGCAGCTGTTGTAAAAACAGCGGCGCCTGCTGGTTGTTATGGTCTTCCGCACGAATCAGCACATGGCTGGTCCACGGCGGCAGCTGCATCGTCTGCCGCTCTGCCAGCGCCTGTTCGGCAAAGGCGTCGTAGCCTTTATACAGCAGGGTCTGCAAAAGAGGGTGTTCCGGATGGTGGGTTTGAAGAATGACCTCGCCCTGTTTTCCTGCCCGGCCCGCTCGTCCGGAAACCTGGGTATAAAGCTGAGCGAAACGCTCTGCGGAGCGGAAATCAGCGGAAAACAGCGCCCCGTCGACATCCAGCAGGGAGACGAGGGTGACGTCCGGGAAGTGGTGCCCTTTGGCCAGCATTTGGGTGCCAATCAGAATACGCGCCCCGCCGCGATGGACGGCGGCGAGATGCTCCTCCAGCGCTCCTTTGCGGCTGGTGGTATCGCGGTCGATACGCGAGATAGGCACCTCAGGGAACAGCGGCGCCAGGGCCTGCTCCAGCTGCTCGGTGCCGATCCCTACCGGCACCAGATGCGTGGAGCCGCAGGAAGGACACTGGCGCGGGATCGGGCGCTGGCTGTCGCAATGGTGGCAGCGCAGATGGTGCTGCGCCTGGTGCAACGTATAGTAACTGTCGCAGCGCGGGCATTCCGCTATCCAGCCGCAATCGTGGCACAGCAGCGCTGGCGCAAAGCCGCGGCGGTTAAGAAACAGGATCACCTGGTTATCCGCTTGCAGGTGCTGGCGCATACGGCTAATCAGCGCGGGAGACAGGCCCGCCTGCAGCGGTTGCCCTTTGAGATCGAGCACGTGCTGCTGGGCCGGGCGCGCATTGCCCGCGCGTTTGCTTAAGGTTAACTGGCGGTATTTACCCTGGCGGACGTTATGCAGAGTCTCCAGCGCCGGCGTCGCCGAGCCGAGAATTATCGGGATCTGCTCGCTGTGGGCGCGCCATACCGCCAGGTCGCGGGCATGGTAGCGCCAGCCTTCCTGCTGCTTGTAGGAGCTGTCATGCTCTTCGTCGATGACGATGACGCCGAGATCTTTAAATGGGGTAAACAGCGAGGAGCGGGTGCCGATCACAATGGCCGCTTCGCCATTTTTCGCCTTCAGCCAGGCCGAGAGACGTTCGCTGTCATTGAGCCCGGAGTGCAGCACTTCCACCGGCGCGTTAAAGCGCTGGCGAAATCGGGCGATGGTTTGCGGCGTCAGGCCGATCTCCGGCACCATCACCAGCGCCTGGCGCCCCTGCGCCAGCACATTCTCCAGCACGCTCAAATAGACTTCCGTTTTCCCGGAGCCGGTAATACCCGCCAGCAGCCAGGCGGAGAAACGATCGGCGGCGCTGTGGATCGCCCCGACGGCGGTGGCCTGCTCGGTATTCAGGCGCAGGCGTTCGCCGGCAACCGAATACGCGCTGCGCCAGTCGGTGAGGGCGGGCGCTTCGCAGGCCAGCTCCGCCAGCCCTTTGCCGCGCAGCGCCTGCAGCGCCGCTTCATTGAATTCCAGTTCGCCAACCTGATGACGCCAGATTTTGCCCTGGCGCAGCGCCGCCAGCGCCTGCTGCTGCTTCCGGGAGCGTTTCAGGCTGTTAAGGTCGACAACCTGCCCCTGCTCGGTGGCGAACCAGTACCACAGCGGCGTGGCGCTGGCGGGTTTGCCCTGGCGCAGCATAACGGGTAATGCATGGAACAGCACATCGCCGATCGGGTGATGGTAATACTCAGCCGCCCACATCAGCAGTCGCCAGACAGTCGTGGAGAAGACCGGCTCGTCGTCCAGCGCTTCGGCGACCGGTTTTAGCTCATCCAGCGGCAGTTCGCTGCGCTCGCTCACCGCCGCGACAATGCCGATCCGCTCCTGTTTGCCGAACGGCACCCGCACCCGACAGCCCGCTTTGACCGCCATGCCTTCAGGCAGCAGGTAGTCAAAAGTGCGCGGTAGCGGAACGGGTAGGGCAACGTGGGCGACGGACATGTCATCTTCCTGACTTGAAATCTGGCGGGATAGTATACACATTACGATAAGGCGGCGCGGATCAGTTTGCATATGCTGGTCAAATTCTGTATGATTCGCCGCCTTTGATGCGCTTTATATCGCATTGAAGATTGACCATTACCGCGTGCTTCATGCTGTCAGCAGCGTAGAAGGCGACGGGAAATTACTAATATCGCGTGGTGTCTGGCGTTAGGGCTGGAAGAGCGACGCGGCCTTAACTGAGGTTCTCCCATGAAAAAAGGTATTCACCCAAATTACGACGAAATTACTGCTACCTGTTCTTGCGGTAATGTCATGAAAATCCGCTCCACCGTTGGTCACGACCTGAACCTCGACGTGTGCGGCAAATGCCACCCGTTCTTCACCGGCAAACAGCGTGATGTTGCTACCGGTGGCCGTGTTGACCGCTTCAACAAGCGCTTCAGCATCCCGGGCAGCAAGTAAGTTGCCAGAAGAAGCCGCCTCAGGGCGGCTTTTTTGTCTCTCCCGCCTGCCTGGGCGGGAAAGAAAAAAGGGCGGAAGATTATTCCGCCCTTTTTATCGTCTCAGTATTCCCACGTATCCGGGTCGATTCCCAGTTCACGCATAATCGCTTTCGCCGCTTCCGGGATCTCATCGCTGCGCTCTTTACGCAGGTCTTCATCGTTAGGCAACGGTTGTCCGGTAAAGGCATGCAGAAACGCTTCGCACAGCAGCTCGCTGTTGGTCGCGTGACGCAGGTTATTCACCTGACGACGCGTGCGTTCATCGGTGAGGATTTTTAACACCTTCAGAGGAATGGAAACCGTAATTTTCTTTACTTGTTCACTCTTCTTACCGTGCTCAGCGTATGGGCTGATATATTCGCCGCTCCATTCAGCCATGAGATACCTTAATCCTCTGTTTATTAGTGAAGGGCCAGAATATTCCGCCCGGGCTATAATTGCGCGTAGTTTACCGTATGCGCGGGCTTTCTGACATGAGATAAGCCGCCGACGACGTGCGCTAATGCATATAATTTTAACGGCTATTTGCACTTTGCTCAATCTATACGCAAAGAAGTTTAGATGTCCAGATGTATTGACGTCTATTGTGACAATGATTACTCTGGAGCCTGACTTTTCACCGATTCAGCCCAGGAACTTCCCAACATGACGCGTAAACAGGCCACCATCGCAGTGCGTAGCGGTTTAAATGACGACGAGCAGTACGGTTGCGTTGTCCCGCCGATTCACCTCTCCAGTACCTATAACTTCACCGGCTTTAATGAACCGCGCGCCCACGACTACTCCCGTCGTGGCAATCCGACGCGCGATGTGGTGCAGCGCGCCTTAGCGGAGCTGGAGGGCGGCGCCGGCGCGGTGCTGACCAATACCGGAATGTCGGCGATCCTGCTGGTGACGACGGTGTTCCTTAAACCGGGCGATCTGCTGGTGGCGCCGCACGACTGCTACGGCGGCAGCTACCGTCTGTTCGACAGCCTGGCGAAGCGCGGCTGCTATCGCGTCCAGTTTGTCGATCAAAGCGATGAGCAGGCGCTGCGGGCGGCGCTGGCGGAAAAACCGAAGCTGGTGTTGGTGGAAAGCCCAAGTAATCCATTGCTGCGGGTGGTGGATATTGCGAAAATCTGTGGTCTGGCGCGTGAGGCCGGGGCAATTAGCGTGGTGGACAACACCTTCCTGAGCCCGGCGTTGCAAAACCCGCTGGCGCTGGGCGCCGATCTGGTGCTGCATTCCTGTACCAAATACCTCAATGGTCACTCCGATGTGGTGGCCGGGGTGGTGATTGCCAAAGATCCGGCAACTGTCACCGAACTGGCATGGTGGGCGAATAATATTGGCGTCACCGGCAGCGCCTTCGACAGCTATCTGCTGTTGCGCGGGCTGCGGACGCTGTCTCCACGGATGGAAGTGGCGCAGCGAAATGCCCTGGCGATCGTTGAGTATCTGAAAACCCAGCCGCTGGTGAAAAAGCTGTATCATCCATCGCTGCCGGAAAACCAGGGGCATGAAATTGCGGCGCGTCAGCAAAAAGGTTTTGGCGCAATGTTAAGCTTCGAGCTTGACGGTGACGAGCAGACGCTGCGCCGTTTTCTGAGCGGGCTGTCGCTGTTTACACTGGCGGAATCGCTGGGGGGCGTTGAAAGCCTGATTTCCCATGCGGCAACGATGACGCATGCCGGCATGGCGCCTGAAGCGCGTGCCGCCGCCGGAATTTCAGAAACGCTCCTGCGTATATCGACCGGTATTGAAGATGGTGAAGATTTAATTGCCGACCTGGAAAATGGCTTCCGGGCAGCAAACGAGGAATAAAGATGAGTGTGATTGCGCAGGCAGGGGCGAAGGGTCGTCAGCTGCACAAATTTGGTGGGAGTAGTTTAGCGGATGCGAAATGTTACCTGCGCGTCGCGGGGATCATGAAGGAGTATTCGCAGGCGGGGGATATGATGGTCGTCTCCGCCGCTGGCAGCACCACCAACCAGCTGATCAGCTGGCTTAAGCTTAGCCAGAGCGATCGCCTTGCTGCGCATCAGGTTCAGCAGTCGCTTCGCCGCTATCACACCGAGCTGATTGGCGGTCTGCTGGAGCCTGCGGCGGCGGATACGTTGATAGCCGCCTTTATCCACGACCTTGAGCGTCTGGCTGGTCTGCTGGACGGCGGGGTTTCCGAAGCGGTCTATGCGGAAGTGGTCGGCCATGGGGAAGTGTGGTCCGCGCGCCTGATGGCGGCGGTTCTCAACCAGCTGGGTATGGAAGCCGCCTGGCTGGACGCGCGCGCGTTCCTGCGCGCGGAACGCGCCGCGCAGCCGCAGGTGGATGAGGGATTATCTTACCCACTGCTGCAGCAGCTGATGGCGCAGCATCCTAACAAACGTCTGGTGGTGACCGGCTTTATCTCCCGTAACCAGGCCGGCGAAACCGTCCTGCTGGGCCGTAACGGGTCTGACTACTCTGCCACCCAGATCGGCGCGCTGGCGGGTGCCTCCCGGGTCACTATCTGGAGCGACGTTGCCGGGGTGTACAGCGCGGATCCGCGCAAGGTGAAAGACGCCTGCCTGCTGCCGCTGCTGCGTCTGGACGAAGCCAGCGAGCTGGCGCGCCTGGCCGCGCCGGTGCTCCATGCCCGCACGCTACAGCCGGTTTCCGCCAGTGATATCGATCTGCAGTTACGCTGCAGCTACACGCCGGAACAGGGTTCCACGCGCATTGAGCGCGTGCTGGCCTCCGGTACCGGCGCACGGATTGTCACCAGCCATGACGACGTCTGCCTGGTGGAGTTCCAGGTGCCGGCCGGTCACGATTTCAAACTGGCGCATAAAGAGCTGGACGCTCTGCTCAAACGCGCCCAGCTGCGCCCGTTAGCCGTTGGCGTCCATGCCGACCGTAAGCTGCTGCAGTTCTGCTATACCTCCGAGGTGGCCGACAGCGCGCTGAAATTGCTCGATGAAGCCGGTCTGCCGGGCGAGCTGCGTCTGCGTCAGAAGCTGGCGCTGGTGGCGATGGTGGGCGCGGGAGTCACCCGTAACCCGCTGCACTGCCACCGTTTCTGGCAGCAGCTCAAAGGGCAGCCGGTGGAGTTCACCTGGCAGTCTGAAGAGGGGATCAGCCTGGTGGCGGTGCTACGCGCCGGGCCGACGGAAAGCCTGATCCAGGGGCTGCATCAGTCCTTGTTTCGCGCCGAAAAGCGTATTGGCCTGATGCTGTTCGGCAAAGGGAACATTGGTTCCCGCTGGCTGGAGCTTTTCGCCCGTGAACAAACTACGCTCTCGGCGCGTACCGGTTTCGAGTTTATTCTCGCCGGCGTAGTCGACAGTAAACGCAGCCTGCTGAATTACGACGGGCTGGATGCCAGCCGGGCGCTGGCTTTCTTCAACGATGAAGCGGTGGAGCAGGATGAAGAGTCGCTGTTCCTGTGGATGCGCGCGCACCCGTATGATGATTTAGTGGTGCTGGACGTCACCGCCAGCGAACAGCTGGCCGACCAGTATCTTGATTTCGCCAGCCATGGCTTCCACGTCATTAGCGCCAACAAGCTGGCGGGCGCCAGCAGCAGTGATAAATATCGTCAGATCCACGACGCGTTTGAGAAGACGGGACGCCACTGGCTATATAACGCCACCGTGGGCGCCGGCTTGCCGGTGAACCATACGGTGCGCGACCTGATCGACAGCGGCGATACTATTCTCGGCCTGAGCGGTATCTTCTCGGGAACGCTATCCTGGCTGTTCCTGCAGTTCGATGGCACCGTGCCGTTCACCGACCTGGTGGATCAGGCGTGGCAGCAGGGGCTGACCGAGCCGGATCCGCGCGTCGATCTGTCCGGTAAGGATGTGATGCGTAAGCTGGTGATCCTCGCGCGGGAAGCGGGCTATGACATCGAACCGGATCAGGTGCGTGTGGAATCACTGGTGCCGGCGCACTGTGAAGAGGGGTCGGTCGATCACTTCTTTGAGAATGGCGAAGAGCTGAACGAGCAGATGCTGCAGCGTCTGGAAGCGGCCCGCGAGATGGGGCTGGTGCTCCGCTACGTGGCGCGCTTTGATGCCAACGGCAAAGCACGCGTCGGTGTGGAAGCGGTACGCGAAGAGCACCCGCTGGCGGCGCTGCTGCCGTGCGATAACGTGTTTGCCATCGAAAGCCGCTGGTATCGCGATAACCCGCTGGTGATCCGCGGGCCCGGCGCCGGGCGCGATGTGACCGCCGGGGCGATCCAGTCGGATATTAACCGCCTGGCGCAGCTGCTGTAAGCGTCGCGTTATACTCTTGAACCAGTGAGGCCACTATTTGCGTTACGCGCCCTGCGGAATACAGGGCGCTCTGCGCAAACGCGGGTCTGTTTTTCAGCCATATTGTAAACCGTCGGCTGGCCGCAAGGTCTGGTAGAAAGGCGTTCTCTTCTGCAGTGCCGGCAAGCCGGCAGACCATTTTCTGATTCTCTTCCTGCGTCCAACGCTGCCATGAGTTTTGCCACCAGCCATGATGGGTTTTCCCCTGTAGCTGCCACGGAGCCGGGCTGGCTGGGTTCCTTATCTCTTCTTCCACATACCATAGATCGCCTTGCCGCTGACGAAAAAGCGGCGCCCAGGCAACGATCGCCGCGCCGCGTAAAAAGCATTCATGCGCAATAACGTGCGTTTTCACCTCTGGAAACCGCTGGCTGAGCAGTTTGAAATGACCGTGCGCGGCGATAACCGGGCGCAATATATTGCCGCGGGCATGGCGCTTTTGCATTGCGCTGCCGTACTGGATTTCATCGAACTGACTGCGTTGTAAAAAGCGCATTTCAGTGAGAGAAATACGTTGAATAATATCGTCAGTCTCCTCCCTGTCGGCTTGTCCGCCGCGCCAGTGATAGCGTAATGATTCGCCTACCGCGAAAGGAGTGAAATTAGAGGTAAGATGAATAACATTACCGCGCACGGCATCAAAGCTTAATAAAAAATAGAGCTTTTGCCCGGCGGCATTACCCTGGAATGGCGCTATCAACGGTACGCTGCAAATCCGTCGTGGGGCTTCAATTGGGGCGATGTGTGGGAATTTTGGCGTCCAGACCTTTTTACAGTGGCGGCACTGAAGGCGTTGCGTACCCTGCGGATTGCGGCCGTAGCGAATAATATCCCGCTGATAGCATACCGGGCAAAAATAGCCGTAGCGGCGGGCATGATCCGTCAGATAAGCCGCCAGCCAGGGGCGGAATTCCCGTTCGTTAAACAGGGGGGGATAGCTGCCGCAGGCTGCGCAGTAGAGCGCCGGGTAGCCCAGCCGAAAATTCGGGAAATGATACTCAGCCGCAGACGGTAAACCTAAATTGCGGCAGCCAAAAGTTTTACAGGCATTAATGGTAAAGAGAGTATCCACTGGCAGGTCAATACCAACGATTTTTACAGGTCGTTAATTTTGTCCTGCTCAGGTTGCATACAACTGCGAATGCTCTCACATAAAAAAGTCTTTCAGAACGTAACTTAGCGGTTCTTTATCACTCTGAAAGGAACTCCGATGAAACTAAAAACAATGAGCGCAGCACTTATGTTAACTTTGCCTTTCTGGGCCTGCGCCAAAGATGTCACCATCATTTATACCAACGATCTTCATGCCCATGTCGAACCTTATAAAGTGCCATGGATAGCGGATGGTAAACGAGATATTGGCGGTTGGGCGAATATCACGACGATGGTGAAACAGGAAAAAGCGAAAAATAACGCGACCTGGTTTTTTGATGCCGGGGATTATTTTACCGGGCCTTACATCAGTAGCCTGACGAAGGGCAAAGCGATAATCGATATTATGAATACGATGTCCTACGATGCGGTGACTATCGGTAATCATGAGTTCGATCACGGCTGGGATAATACGCTGCTTCAGCTTAGCCAGGCGACATTCCCGATTGTTCAGGGCAATATTTTTTATCAGAACAGCGATAAATCGTTCTGGGATAAGCCCTATACCATTATCGAAAAAGATGGCGTGAAAATTGGCGTGATTGGCCTGCACGGCGTGTTTGCTTTTAATGACACCGTTTCTGCCGCGACGCGAGTGGGTATCGAAGCGCGTGATGAGGTGAAATGGCTACAGCATTATATCGATGAACTTAACGGTAAAGTGGATCTGACCGTGGCCCTGATCCATGAAGGCGTCCCGGCGCGTCAGTCGAGCCAGGGGGGAACCGATGTGCGTCGTGCGCTGGATAAAGATATTCAGACTGCGGGTCAGGTGAAAGGTCTGGACGTTTTAATTACCGGCCATGCTCACGTTGGCACACCGGAGCCCATTAAAGTGGGTAATACGTTGATTCTTTCTACCGATAGCGGCGGCATCGATGTGGGTAAACTGGTGCTGGATTATCAGGAGAAACCGCACCAATTCACGGTGAAGCACTTTGAGCTGAAGACGCTTTATGCCGATGAATGGAAGCCTGATCCGCAGACAAAACAGGTCATCGACGGCTGGAATAAGCAACTTGATCAACTGGTGCAGCAGGTCATTACACAATCGCCCGTTGAACTGACCCGTGCGTATGGTATCTCTTCGCCGTTGGGCAATCTTGCCGCTGACGCCTTGCTGTTGGCAGCAGGTAGGAGTACGCAGATGGCGTTAACCAACTCGGGCGGGATCCGTAATGAAATCCCCGCCGGAGCGGTAAGCATGGGGGCCGTTATCAGCACCTTCCCGTTTCCCAACGAGCTGGTCACCATGGATCTAACCGGGAAGCAGTTGCGTAGCCTGATGGAGCATGGCGCCGGGTTGAGCAACGGCGTGCTGCAGGTCTCCCGGGGACTGGAAATGAAGTATGACAGCAGCAAACCTGTGGGCCAGCGCGTTGTGTTATTCAGGCTAAACGGTAAACCGATTGACGATACGACGGTTTACCATATTGCCACCAACAGCTTCCTTGCAGATGGCGGCGATGGTTTTGTCGCGTTTACCGAGGGGCAGGCGCGTAATACCTCCGGCGGCTATTACGTTTCAAATGCGGTCGTAGACTATTTCAAAGCCGGGCAAAAGAAGATAACGGATGAGCAGCTTAACGGGCAGCGCGTTGTCGATGTGAAGAAATAAGTTTTTAAGGCCGGGCAGTCAGCCCGGCCTTAAGCGATCAGTGGGCCGCAAATACCGCCCTGGCGGCAAACAGGCCGTTGAGGGCCGCCGGGAATCCGGCATAGACTGCCATCTGCATGATCGCTTCCGTAATCTCCTCTTGCGTCAGGCCGACGTTTAATCCCGCGGCAATGTGTACTTTCAGCTGTGGCTCGGCGTTACCCAACGCCGTGAGCGCGGCGATGGTGGCGATTTCCCGGCTGCGTAAATCGAGCCCTGGCCTGGCGTAAATATCGCCGAAGGGGAACTCAATCAGATAGCGGGCGAAATCGGGGGCGATATCCCGCAGGCTGCCGACGACGGCTTCCCCGCCCTTACCATCCACCCGCTGAAGCATTTCCTGACCGATGATATAACGTTCGCTGGACATCGTTTTTTCCTCTCTGTGATGGTGCGTTAAGAGGAAGGGTAGGGAAGTGTGCCGGACTTGAGTAATACCCTTTTCGTGATACCTTTTCAGTATGACAACTTCGCGATTACATTCCCTGGATATTCGCCTGCTGCGCGCCTTTGCCGTGGTAGCGGAGGAAAATAACATCAGCCGGGCGGCGCAGCGGTTATTTATCTCGCAGCCGCCGCTGACCCGCCATATCCGCCATCTGGAAGCGCAGCTGGGGGTGACGCTGTTTCAGCGCCATAGCAAAGGCCTGATCCTGACCGACGCGGGTAGAGAGGTGCTGGAGATGATTCAACCTCTGCTGGCGCTCCAGGAACGCACGCTGGCGGCATTGAGTGAGCTCGCCGCCCACTCGCCGCAGGCTCTACGTCTGGGCGTGACGACGGCCTTCGAACAGGGCATTTTCGCCGCCGTTGAGGCTGCGCTGAGCGAACATACCCGCGCGTTGCATATCACCCGCCACGCCTCACCGGCGCTGGCTCAGCAGGTACGCAAAGGCAAACTCGATGCGGCGCTGGTCGCGTTGCCGCTCAATACTGAAGGGCTGCACCTGTACCCATTGCCGTATCATGAGCCGCTCATTGCGGCATTACCGGCCTCCTGGCCGGAAGCCGCCAGGCCAGGGCTGACGTTAAGCGCGCTCAATCATCGGCCGCTGTTCTGGTTTAAACGCGAGCGTAATCCTGGTTTCTTTGACTACACGCGCCGCATTTTCGACCGGGCTGGCTATGCCCCGACGTATGTGGAAGAGCCGGCCGAGCATGATGTGCTGCTGGCGCGTATTGCGCGCGGGGAAGGCATGATCCTGCTGCCGGCGTCCTTTTCCGCGATTCAGCGTCAGGGGGTGGCGTTCTGCCCGGTGGCTGAGGGCGACGCGATGCCGTTAAGCCTTGGGGTGATTTATCCGCCTCACCAGGCAGAGTCCGTGCAGCAATGGCTTTCTCTGCTGGATGGCATTCTGGCGACTGGCTAGTCTCAGGCTGACTCGCGAGCCACCTTATATTGCCCACCGAGCCGCTTCCTGAGCGTGGCCAGGTGATCGGAAGATGAACTTTTTTCAAGTAGGTGACCTATTCCTCACTCTTTACGCAGATTTTTCTATTGACGCCCGCGCGCTTTTCCGTCATTTTTACATCTGGACGTCTAAACGTATAGAAGTTCGCAATATAACAGCCATTACATGCGATTGATGAGGTAAGGTATGAGCTTTTTTCACGCCAATCAGCGGGAAGCCCTGAATCAGAGCCTGGCGGAAGTCCAGGGCCAGATTAATGTGTCTTTTGAATTCTTTCCGCCGCGCACCAGTGAAATGGAGCAAACCCTGTGGAAATCCATCGATCGCCTGAGCAGTCTGAAACCGAAGTTTGTTTCGGTAACCTATGGCGCGAACTCTGGCGAGCGCGATCGCACCCACAGCATCATCAAAGGCATTAAAGAGCGAACCGGTCTGGAAGCAGCGCCGCACCTGACCTGTATCGATGCCAGCCGCGATGAGTTGCGCACTATCGCTCAGGATTACTGGAACAACGGTATCCGCCATATCGTCGCCCTGCGCGGCGACCTGCCGCCGGGCAGCGGTAAACCGGATATGTACGCCGCCGATCTGGTGACGTTGCTGAAAGAGGTAGGCGATTTTGATATCTCTGTCGCCGCGTATCCGGAAGTGCATCCGGAGGCGAAAAGCGCGCAGGCGGATTTACTGAACCTGAAGCGCAAAGTAGAAGCAGGGGCCAACCGCGCGATCACCCAGTTCTTCTTCGATGTGGAAAGCTACCTGCGTTTTCGCGATCGCTGCGTCTCGGCAGGCATCGACGTGGAAATCATTCCCGGTATCCTGCCGGTCTCCAACTTTAAACAGGCGAAAAAGTTTGCGGATATGACCAACGTCCGTATCCCGGTGTGGATGTCAAAAATGTTCGAAGGGCTGGATAACGACGCCGAAACCCGTCAACTGGTGGGGGCGAATATCGCCATGGACATGGTGAAGATCTTAAGCCGGGAAGGGGTCAAGGATTTCCACTTCTACACCCTGAACCGCGCCGAGATGAGCTACGCCATCTGCCATACGCTGGGCGTACGCCCGGCCTGAGTTTTCATTAACGTTTAGTGCGATGGCGAAGCCGGTATTCGCCATCGCTTTTTTTTGCCCAAAACGCTGATACAGGTCAGGGGAGAGCAGAAGATAAAGCGCGTATAGTGCCAGCCTGATAATTGACAGGGATGGGTTATGCAATGGCAAGGAAGAGCGATCCACTGGCGTTTGGCGGGTTGGCGTTATTAACGCTGATCTGGAGCTTTAGCTGGATCGCGATGAAGCAAGTGACGAGCTATATCGGCGCTTTTGACTTCACGGCGCTGCGCTGTATTTTTGGCGCCGTGGTGCTATGGATAGTGATGTTGATCCGCGGTAAAGCGCTCAAGCCGACGCCTTTCGGCTACACCCTGGCGATCGCGTTATTGCAAACCTGCGGCATGGTCGGTCTGGCACAGTGGGCGCTAATGAGCGGTGGCGCCGGTAAAGTGGCGATCCTGAGTTATACCATGCCATTCTGGGTAGTGGTGATGGCCGCGTTATTCTTAGGTGAGCGCATGCGGCGATGGCAGTATATCGCCATCGGGGTGGCATGCGTGGGCCTGATACTCGTACTTCAGCCTTGGCAACTCGACTTTACTTCCCTGAAAAGCGCCTTGCTGGCGATCCTCTCTGGCGTGAGCTGGGGGGCAGGTGCGATCGTCGCGAAGCGTATGTATACCCGGTATCCGCAGGTTGATTTGCTGGCGCTAACGACATGGCAGATGCTATATGCCGCCGTAGTAATGAGCGTAGTGGCCTGGCTCGTCCCGCAACGGGCGGTAGACTGGCAGCCCGACGTTTTCTGGGCCCTGGCTTACAGCGCAATCCTTGCAACGGCGCTGGCCTGGAGTCTGTGGCTTTTTGTACTGCGTAATTTACCGGCAAGTATAGCCGGTCTGAGTACGCTGGCCGTACCGGTCTGTGGCGTGCTATTTTCCTGGTGGCTACTACATGAAAATCCAGGAAAGGTGGAAGGTTGTGGCATTGCGTTGATAGTACTGGCGTTGGCGATGATCAGTATCAAGAGACGAAGGGCATAGCCTGCTCCGGCCTGCAGAGATGCATAAAAAACACCCGGCTGTCGCCGGGTGTTTTGCTCTGGTTTATTCCCATTCCTGCAGGAAGCGCTGACCATACTGGTCGGCCACCAGCAGCGCGGCGTAGACCTGGTCGGAATCAACGCCGCCCGGCATATTGTGAATGGTTTCGCCTTCAGCGCAGGCGGCTTCCGCCACCAGACGCATTTTGGTCGGGATATCACCTTTGATATCCAGCTGCGCCAGGGTGATCGGCAGCCCAACGCTGTGGCACAGCGCGGCGACGGTCTCTATTTCGTCCACCGGCGCATTTTCCAGCACCAGCTGCGTCAGGGTTCCGAACGCCACTTTTTCCCCGTGATAATAGTGATGGGCGTCAGGGATGGCCGTCATGCCGTTATGAATCGCGTGCGCCGCCGCGAGACCACCGCTTTCGAAACCCACGCCGCTCAGATAGGTGTTGGCTTCCACCACCCGCTCCAGCGCCGGGGTGACCACGTGCTGTTCGGCGGCCAGCATCGCTTTTTCACCCTCTTCGAGTAAGGTGTTGTAGCATAGCTCGGCCAGCGCCAGCGCCGCCTGGGTGCACTTCCCGCCCGCCATGGTGGTGGCGCCGCTACGGGAGCAGGCGCGGGCTTCGAACCAGGTAGCCAGCGCATCGCCAATCCCGGCGGCCAGCAGGCGGGCCGGCGCGCCGGCAACGATCTGCGTATCGACAATGACCATGTTGGGGTTGCGCGGCAGCATCAGGTAGCTGTCGAATTCCCCTTCGTCGGTGTATATCACCGACAGCGCGCTGCACGGCGCATCGGTGGAGGCGATGGTGGGGGCGATCGCCACCGGCACATTCATAAAGTGGGCCAGCGCTTTCGCGGTATCCAGGGTTTTGCCACCGCCGATCCCCAGCACGGCGGTGCACTTCGCGTTGCCGGCGATATCGCGTAGGCGGTTGATTTCATTATGCGAACACTCACCGCCAAACGGCGCGATTTCAGCCGCCAGGCCAGCGTCGGCCAGGCTTTTACGCAGCATCTCTTCCGCAAACCCCAGGACGAACTTATCACCGACCACCAGCCAGCGCTCGGCCAGCGGTTTCAGATAGTCGCCGAGGCGCTTGATGGCGCCTGCGCCCTGGATATATTTGCCTGGTGATTGAATAATGCGATCCATTTCGATTCCTCCTCGATGACCGTGACGCCGCCCGCAGGCGGCTCGCGGATCCGGTTACAGATTCAGCGTGCCAAAGGCGTTATTCCAGTCCTGTTCAAACTTCTCTATGGCTGACTCTACCGCAGGGGTGCCGAGCATTTGTTGCGCTACATCTAGTGGAAGGGTGATTGCTTCGCAGCCAGCCAGCAGACAATCCAGCGCCTGGCGTGGCGTTTTGAAGCTTGCCGCCAGAACTTTGCTCTCGGGCGCATGCATTTCCAGCAGGGATTGCAGCTCCTGCACCATGCGGATGCCGTCCCCGCCCTGGGCGTCGACGCGGTTAACGTAAGGCGCGACGTACTTTGCGCCGGCCAGCGCGGCCAGCAGGCCTTGCGAAGCGCTGTAGACGGCGGTGCCAAGGGTCGGGATGCCTTCTTTCTTCAGCAGTTTGATAGCGGCGAGCCCTTCGGCGGTGACCGGGATTTTGACCACAATGCCCGGCACGGCATTGCTCAGACGTTTGGCCTCTTCCACCATGCCCTGCGCGTCGCGGCTCATGGTCTGCGCGAAGAGGGTGCCCTCCGGACCGACGGCTTTTTGCAGGCGCGGCAGCACATCCCAGACCGGGACTTTACCGGCGGCGATAATGCTCGGGTTGGTGGTTACCCCGGCCAGCGGGTAGATGCGGGCCAGGCGTTCCACTTCGGCGACGTTGGCGGTATCCAGATAGAGTTCCATTGTGTTTTCCTCAATGCTTAATTCGGTGCTGTCGTTGAGGTAAGCATACGGCTTTCGTTCGAAGGATAGCCAGATGACAAATTTGCCAAAAACTGGATAAATGTACGCATCGTGATTAAGGATGATTTAGATCACATTTATCGGCGCTAGCTGGGATGGGAGGTAACTATAGCGCGCACAAAAGTCAGGTTTAACACACAAAAATCTAGTTTTTTACCGGGGATGCTTTTTCCGTCAGCTGGCTATGGTACTGGCGGCGGTATTCAGACGGCGAGCGTTCCGTAGTTTTGCGGAACAGGCGGCAGAAGTAGTTGCTGTCGGCGAAGCCGCAGGCGTGGGCGATGTCTTTCACTTTCATATCGTGGCCCTTCAGCAGCATACGGGCCTGTTCGAGACGAATATGGTTTAGATATTCATTGAAGCCCATTGGCCCACATTTCTGGAACAGATGGGAAAGATAGTTGGGAGAGAGGTAGAACGCCTGGGCCACCGATTCCCGGCTCAGCGGTTCCGCATAATGGATGTCCATATATTGGCGGATCGCTTCGAACAACGCCTGGCTGCGCGAGGAGGTTTGCGCCTGGCTGCCGAGAAGATCATGGCAGTGGCTGAGCAGGCTGACGACGATGCTGCGGGCGGTTTGCTGCTCCTGCGGTTGCATCCGGAGTTCATTGAGCGCCTGCAGCAGAAATGATCCGACGCGCGGCCCGCGGCGCAGCGCCTGCCGCTTGTCGACAACAGTTATCGCCTTGCCATTCCAGTGCTGCAGCGAGCACTCCAGCTGCTGCTTAGCGAACAGGATGCTTAACAGCAGGCAGGGCGCTTGCCACTGCGGGCAGTTCCAGCTATCGCCAGGGATATAGAGCACGTCATGGGCCTCAAGGAGCGGGGCGTTATCGCCGAGCGCCTGGTCGGGCAACTGCCCATCAAGGAGAATATTCAGACGGGGAAAATCAACCTGCACCACCGGCTCAGCAGGCGAGCGCGTCTCGCCGGCGAAATAAACCCGGCCGAGGCTGGTCTGCTTTTTTAGCAATGCATCAATAAGTTGATTGATATCGTTGTCCATCATTCTTCCGTTCAGCGCATCACCCTTTTCATCATACCGGACATTATTCCAGCGGTAAAAGCGCTTGCCTGTCGCTCTTGTCTCCCAGATAAGATATGTTATATCGTAACAATATGTCGCCATTGATAGCAAACTCAGGAGAGAGTAATGACCAGAAAGATCCCCCTGCTGGCCTTAGGATTCGGCATGGCTTTAGCCAGCGCCCAGGCGTTCGCCCACGGCAACCATAGCCATGGCCCGGCGTTAACCGAAGTAGAGCGTCAGGCCAGCGAAGGCATTTTTGCGGATAAAGATGTGCAGGACCGCGCGCTGAGCGACTGGGAGGGCGTCTGGCAGTCGGTGAACCCGTATCTGCTCAACGGCGATCTCGATCCGGTGCTGGAGCAGAAGGCGAAAAAGCCTGGCGGCAAGAGCGTGGAGGAGTATCGCGCCTATTATAAGAAGGGCTACGCCACCGATGTGGAGCAGATTGGCATTGAAGATGACGTGATTGAGTTCCACGTTGGCCAGACCGTCAATAGCTGTAAATACCGCTATTCAGGCTATAAAATTCTGCATTACGCCTCCGGTAAGAAGGGCGTGCGTTATCTGTTCGAGTGCCAGCAGGGCGATGCCAACGCGCCGAAATTTGTGCAATTCAGCGACCATATCATTGGCCCGCGTAAATCACAGCATTTCCATATTTTCATGGGCAATAAATCACAGGAGGCGTTGCTGAAAGAGATGGATAACTGGCCGACCTATTATCCGTATGCGCTGCATAAAGAACAGATCGTTGATGAGATGCTGCACCACTAGAACGGGCGGAAAACCCCCGGCCGGGCGGCCGGGGGGAGATAGATTAACCGGTGTTACGCATACCGGCGGCGACGCCGGCGATGGTGACCATCAGCGCTTGTTCAACGCGCGGATCCGGGTCCTTGCCCTCTTCTTCAGCCTGGCGTGAACGGTGCAGCAGTTCCGCCTGCAGGACGTTCAGCGGGTCGGTATAGATATTACGCAGCTGGATAGACTCGGCGATCCACGGCAGGTCGGCCATCAGATGGGAGTCGTTGGCGATGGCCAGCACGACGTTGATATCGGCAGCCAGCAGCTTGCGCAGCTCGGAACCCAGCGCCCACAGCTCCGGCTTCACCAGGCGCTGATCGTAGTACTCCGCCAGCCACAGGTCGGCCTTCGAGTAAACCATCTCCAGCATGCCGAGGCGGGTAGAGAAGAACGGCCAGTCGCGACACATGGCTTCCAGTTCACTCTGTTTTCCACCTTCGACCACCTTCTGCAGCGCAGCGCCAGCGCCCAGCCAGGCCGGCAGCATCAGGCGGTTCTGGGTCCAGGCGAAGATCCACGGAATGGCGCGCAGCGACTCGACGCCGCCGGTTGGACGACGTTTTGCCGGACGCGAACCCAGCGGCAGTTTGCCCAGCTCCTGCTCCGGGGTCGCAGAGCGGAAGTAAGGGACGAAATCTTTGTTTTCACGCACGTAGCCGCGATACATCTTGCACGACACGTCGGACAGCTCGGCCATGATGTCGCGCCATTCTGCTTTCGGCTCCGGCGGCGGCAGCAGGTTGGCTTCCAGAATGGCGCTGGTATACAGCGACAGGCTGCTGATGGTGACTTCCGGCAGGCCGTACTTAAAGCGGATCATCTCGCCCTGCTCGGTAACGCGCAGGCCGCCTTTCAGGCTTCCCGGCGGCTGCGAGAGCAGCGCGGCGTGGGCCGGCGCGCCGCCGCGGCCGATAGAGCCGCCGCGACCGTGGAACAGCGTCAGTTCAATACCGGCTTTTTCGCAGGTTTTGATCAGCGCGTCCTGCGCCTGGTACTGCGCCCAGGAGGCGGCCATCACGCCGGCATCTTTAGCGGAGTCAGAGTAGCCGATCATGACCATCTGCTTGCCCTGGATAAAGCCGCGGTACCAGTCGATATTCAGCAGCTGGGTCATGACGTCGTTGGCGTTGTTGAGGTCATCCAGCGTTTCGAACAGCGGGGCCACCGGCAGAGCAAAGCCAATCCCGGCTTCTTTCAGCAGGAGATGAACCGCCAGCACATCGGACGGCGTTTTCGCCATCGAGATCACGTAGGCAGCGATCGATCCGCGCGGCGCCTCGGCGATCACCTTGCAGGTGTCGAGAACTTCACGCGTCTCTTCGCTTGGCTCCCACTGGCGCGGCAGCAGCGGACGTTTGGAATTCAGTTCGCGGATCAGGAAAGCCTGTTTGTCGGCTTCCGACCAGCTTTCGTAGTCGCCGATCCCGAGGTAACGGGTCATTTCACCCAGCGCTTCGGTATGGCGGGTGCTTTCCTGACGAATATCAATACGCACCAGCGGTACGCCGAAAGACTTCACGCGGCGCAGGGTGTCGAGCAGCTCGCCGTTGGCGATAATGCCCATGCCGCAGGCCTGCAGCGATTTATAGCAGGCGTACAGCGGTTCCCACAGCTGCTCGTTCTGAGTGATCAGTCCCGCCGGTTTCGGCAGCTTCTGACCTTTCAGACGCGCTTCCAGCCAGGCCTGGGTCTCCATCAGTTGAGAGCGCAGTTTTTTCATCAGATAACGGTAAGGTTCCTGAGCGCCCTCGGCGCCAGCCAGGGCGCGCAGCTCGTCGGTACACTCCACCATCGACAGCTCGGAGATCAGCACCTGCACGTCTTTGAGGAACAGGTCGGTCGCTTTCCAGCGGCTGAGCAGCAGCACGTGGCGGGTGATGTCGGCAGTCACGTTCGGGTTGCCGTCGCGGTCGCCGCCCATCCACGAGGTGAAACGCACCGGGACGAAGTCCACCGGCAGCTGATAGCCAAGGTTGGCTTCCAGCTGTTCGTTCAGCTCGCGCAGATAGTTAGGCACCCCTTCCCACAGGCTGTTTTCCACCACCGCGAAGCCCCATTTGGCTTCATCGACCGGGGAAGGGCGGTGCTTACGAATTTCATCGGTATGCCACGACTGGGCGATCAGCTGGCGCAGACGGCGCATCAGCTGATGGTGCTCATAGTCAGCGATATCTTTGTTGTCCAACTGCTTAAGGCAGTTGTTCACTTCCACCATTTTATGGATCAGCGTCCGGCGGGTGATCTCGGTCGGGTGGGCGGTTAACACCAGCTCCAGAGACAGCGATTCCACCGCTTGTTTGATGGTCTCTTCATTGAGATTGGGTTGGTCTTTGAGCTTTCTCAGGGTACGCGCAATGACTTCCGGATTGCTGGCCGCTTCGCCATTGGCCGAAATGCTGTGGTACTGCTCAGCGGTGTTGGCCAGATTCAGAAACTGGCTGAAGGCACGGGCCACCGGCAGCAGTTCGTCGTTTGACAAATTCTGCAGCGTGGTCAGCAGCTCCTGGCGGTTAGCTTCGTTGCCGGCGCGTGAAGATTTGGACAACTTACGGATAGTTTCGACACGATCAAGAATATTTTCTCCCAATGCATCCTTGATGGTATCGCCCAGCACCTTGCCGAGCATACTGACATTACTACGCAATGCGGAATATTGTTCGTTCATGTTACCCCAGACACCCCATCTCATTTTATTTTGTTATATCCGCTGCGCTGGAACGTGAGCAACGGATAAGCAACCCGTCTTTTATAAAGCCACGTAAATACCCCCACGTCAATTACTGCGAAATCGCTTCAGCAAACGAGTAAATCGCCGTAATTTGCGAAATTTAATTCAGGGAGCGCTGGATAAGCATCGCTTATGGAAATGTGACGATCGTCACCGTTCCGCCCCGGGAGAACGGGGCGGAAAAAGAGGGCGATTTTAGTGCCAGCAGAAGTGATGAACCACCTGGCTAATCAGCTCCCGGGTCGGCTTGATAAAGCGCGTCTCCAGATACTCGTCAGGCTGATGGGCCTGATTGATGGAGCCCGGGCCGAGAACCAGCGTCGGACACAGCGTCTGGATAAACGGCGCTTCGGTGCAGTAATTCACCACGTCGGTCTGCGCGCCAAGCAGTTTCTCGACCACCTGCACCAGCTTATGGTCCGGCGGGCACTCGTAGCCGGGGATCGGCGGATGCAGCTCAGAGACCGTCAGGCGGCCCGGCCAGCGTTCGCTGACCGGGGCCAGCGCCTCGCCCAACAGACCATTAAGATCGTTTAGGGTCATCCCCGGCAGCGGGCGGATATCCATATGCAGTTCACAGCAGGCGCAGATACGGTTTGAGGCATCGCCGCCATGGATAGCGCCCAGGTTGAGGGTTGGGTAAGGGACCGTAAACGCCTCGAAGTGATAGCGCTCTTTAAGCAGATCGCGCAACTGCATAATCCGGCCGATGGCGTCGTGCATCAGCTCAATCGCGTTGACCCCGCGCGCCGGATCGCTGGAGTGGCCGGACTGGCCCTGAATACGGATCGCGTTGGACATATGGCCTTTATGGGCGCGGATCGGCTGCAGGGAGGTGGGCTCGCCGATGATGGCGCAGTCCGGGCGCAGCCGGGTGGTTTCGGCAAAGTAGCGCGCGCCGGCCATGCTGGTCTCTTCGTCGGCAGTGGCCAGAATATACAGCGGCTTTTTCAGCGTGGTGACGTCGACATCGCGCAGGGCGTCGAGAATAAAGGCGAAGAAGCCTTTCATATCGGCCGTGCCGAGGCCGTAGAGCTTGTTATCGTGTTCGGTGAGGGTGAACGGGTCGCGCGTCCAGCGGCCATCATCGAACGGCACGGTATCGGTATGCCCGGCGAGCAGCAGGCCGCCGGCGCCGTGTCCGGTGCTGGCCAGCAGGTTGAATTTATGGCGCGTATCCGGCACCGGCTGTATCTCAACATTGAAGCCGAGATCGCGGAACCAGCCTGCCAGCAAATTGATTAAAGACTCATTGCTTTGATCGAGAGCCTCTTCGGTCGCGCTGATGGACGGTGTGGCGATCAACGCGCGGTAAATCTCGATAAAGGGCGGTAAATTGTTTTTCATTGTTGACACACCTTGGGTCGTGATAGTATCAATATTCATGCATTTATTGTGAATAAAAATACAATATCGTTGAGCGTAAGAAAACCCATCGAATGTAAGGAGATGCGCTTCCAATGTTAAATACGCTGATTGTGGGTGCCAGTGGTTATGCCGGCGCAGAGCTGGTGACCTATATCAATCGTCATCCGCATATGAACATAACCGCTTTGACGGTCTCCGCGCAAAGCAATGATGCGGGAAAATTAATTTCCGACCTGCATCCGCAGCTCAAAGGCATTGTCGATATGCCGCTGCAGCCGATGTCCGATATCAGCGAATTCAGCGCTGGCGTGGACGTGGTGTTTCTCGCCACCGCGCACGAAGTGAGTCACGATCTGGCGCCGCAGTTTCTTGCCGCTGGCTGCGTGGTGTTCGATCTCTCCGGTGCCTTCCGCGTTAACGATGGGGCGTTCTACGAAAAATATTACGGTTTCACTCATCAGCATCCCGACCTGCTCAAACAGGCGGTGTATGGTCTGGCGGAGTGGAGCGCGGATGCGCTTAAAGACGCGCAGTTAATCGCAGTGCCAGGCTGCTATCCGACGGCGGCGCAGCTGTCGCTGAAGCCGCTGATTGAGGCCAATCTGCTGGATCTCAACCAGTGGCCGGTAATCAACGCTACCAGCGGAGTGAGCGGCGCGGGTCGTAAGGCCGCGATCGGCAACAGCTTCTGTGAAGTTAGCCTGCAGCCGTACGGCATATTTAACCATCGCCATCAGCCGGAGATTGCCAGCCACCTCGGGGCAAAGGTAATTTTTACCCCGCACCTGGGTAATTTTAAGCGCGGCATCCTGGAAACTATCACCTGCCGCCTGAAGCCGGGCGTCGGCCATGCGCAGATCGCGGCGGTTTACCAGCAGGCTTACGCCGATAAACCACTGGTACGTTTATATGATAAAGGCGTGCCCGCTTTGAAAAGCGTCGAAGGCCTGCCATTCTGTGATATCGGTTTTGCCGTGCAGGACGATCATCTCATCGTCGTCGCGGCAGAGGATAACCTGCTGAAAGGCGCCGCAGCGCAGGCGGTGCAGTGCGCGAATATTCGTTTCGGCTTCGCTGAGACGCAGTCTCTTATTTAAGGTGTGATGATGAACCCATTAATTATCAAACTTGGCGGCGTATTACTCGATAGCGAAGAAGCGCTGGAGCGCCTGTTTACCGCGCTGGTTAACTACCGTGAAGCGCACCAGCGTCCGCTGATTATCGTCCACGGCGGCGGCTGCGTGGTGGATGAGCTGATGAAGCAGCTCAACCTGCCGGTGCAGAAGAAAAATGGCCTGCGCGTTACGCCGGCTGAGCAAATCGACATCATCACCGGCGCGCTGGCGGGTACCGCCAACAAGACGCTGCTGGCGTGGGCGAAAAAACATGGTATTTCCTCGGTAGGCCTGTTCCTCGGCGATGGCGATAGCGTGAAGGTCACGCAACTGGATGCTGAGCTGGGCCATGTCGGGCTGGCGCAGCCGGGCTCCCCGGCACTGATCAACACCCTGTTGGCCGGCGGTTACCTGCCGGTGGTGAGCTCTATCGGGGTGACCGATGAAGGCCAGCTGATGAACGTCAACGCTGACCAGGCGGCGACAGCGCTGGCGGCCACCCTGGGGGCGGATCTGATCCTGTTGTCTGACGTTAGCGGTATCCTCGACGGTAAAGGGCAGCGCATTGCCGAGATGACCGCCGAGAAAGCGGAACAGCTGATCGAGCAGGGGATTATCACCGACGGCATGATTGTTAAAGTGAATGCGGCCCTTGACGCCGCACGTGCTCTGGGTCGTCCGGTGGATATCGCCTCCTGGCGTCACGCCGAGCAGCTGCCGGCGTTATTTAACGGCACGCCGATCGGCACACGTATTCTGGCTTAAGATTTCATGCCCGGCGGCGCGTCGTCTGCCGGGCTTACAAGACCGTAGGCCGGGCGGCACAATGCCGCCGGCGGAACTAACGAATAAAGGAAGCATGTTATGGCACTTTGGGGCGGGCGTTTTACACAGGCAGCAGATCAACGGTTCAAACAGTTCAACGACTCGTTGCGCTTCGACTATCGTCTGGCGGAGCAGGATATCGTTGGCTCTGTCGCCTGGTCGAAAGCGCTGGTAACGGTCGGCGTTCTGAGTGCCGCTGAACAGCAGCAGCTGGAAGAAGCGCTGAACGTGCTGCTGGAAGAGGTGCGCGCCAATCCGCAGCAAATCCTCGCCAGCGATGCCGAAGATATTCACAGCTGGGTGGAAGGCAAGCTGATCGATAAAGTGGGCCAGCTGGGCAAGAAACTGCACACCGGGCGCAGCCGTAACGACCAGGTCGCCACCGATCTTAAACTGTGGTGCAAAGATACCGTTGTCGAACTGCTCTCAGCGAACCGCCAGCTGCAGAGCGCGCTGGTGGAGACCGCCCAGCAGAATCAGGACGCGGTAATGCCGGGGTACACCCACCTGCAGCGCGCCCAGCCGGTGACGTTCGCGCACTGGTGTCTGGCCTACGTTGAAATGCTGGCGCGTGACGAAAGCCGTCTGCAGGACGCGCTGAAGCGCCTCGACGTCAGCCCGCTGGGCTGCGGCGCGCTGGCGGGGACGGCGTATGAGATCGACCGCGAGCAGCTGGCCGGCTGGCTGGGCTTTGCCTCCGCCACCCGCAACAGCCTCGACAGCGTGTCCGATCGCGATCATGTGCTGGAGCTGCTTTCCGATGCGGCTATCGGTATGGTGCATCTGTCGCGCTTTGCGGAAGATCTGATTTTCTTTAACTCCGGCGAGGCGAACTTCGTCGAGCTTTCCGACCGCGTGACCTCCGGCTCCTCGCTGATGCCGCAGAAGAAAAACCCGGACGCCCTGGAGCTTATCCGTGGCAAATGCGGCCGCGTGCAGGGTGCCCTGACCGGCATGATGATGACGCTGAAAGGACTGCCGCTGGCCTACAACAAAGACATGCAGGAAGATAAAGAGGGGCTTTTCGACGCCCTGGATACCTGGCTCGACTGCCTGCATATGGCGGCCCTGGTGCTGGACGGCATTCAGGTAAAACGCCCGCGCTGTGCGGAAGCGGCGCAGCAGGGCTATGCCAACGCCACTGAGCTGGCGGATTATCTGGTGGCGAAAGGCGTACCGTTCCGCGAGGCGCACCATATTGTCGGTGAAGCGGTAGTGGAAGCCATTGCGCAAGGGAAACCGCTGGAAGCGCTGACCCTGGCCGATCTGCAGAAATTCAGCCCGGTGATTTCGGACGATGTGTATCCGATCCTGTCGCTGCAGTCTTGCCTCGAGAAACGCGCAGCGAAAGGCGGCGTCTCGCCGCAGCAGGTAGCCCAGGCTATCAACGAGGCGAAGGCTCGTTTAAGCTAATCCTTAGATATCTGCCCTCCCTGACCCGGCCAAGCCCAGCGACGCCGGGTTTTTTATGCAAAAAAAAGCGGACGCAAGGTCCGCAAAAGTTCACGTTGGCTTTAGTTGTTCGGGTAGAGAAACAGTGTGACGGGTCAGTGATTTTCACAGGTAGACCGTCTTTATGAGCGTATTATTGAACAGAAAACTTGATAGGGATAATCGTTCGTTGCTATGCTATCTATCGCCATGGACTATCGTGGCGATGGAGGATGAATAATGAATATTCGCGATCTTGAATACCTGGTAGCGCTCGCCGAACACCGCCACTTCCGGCGGGCGGCTGACTCATGCCATGTGAGCCAACCGACGCTCAGCGGACAGATCCGCAAGCTGGAGGATGAGCTTGGCGTCATGCTGCTGGAGCGCACCAGCCGTAAGGTTCTGTTTACCCAGGCGGGGCTGTTGCTGGTGGATCAGGCGCGTACCGTGTTACGCGAAGTAAAAGTGCTCAAGGAAATGGCAAGCCAACAAGGGGAAACCATGTCCGGGCCGCTGCATATCGGCCTGATCCCGACAATTGGCCCGTACCTGCTGCCGCACATCATTCCGATGCTGCATCAGACCTTCCCGAAGCTGGAAATGTATCTGCACGAAGCGCAGACCCATCAGCTGCTGGCTCAGCTCGACAGCGGTAAGCTCGACTGCGCCATCCTGGCGCTGGTCAAAGAGAGCGAGGCCTTTATCGAGGTGCCGCTGTTCGATGAGCCGATGATGCTGGCTATCTATGAAGATCATCCGTGGGCGAACCGCGATCGGGTGCCGATGTCGGATCTGGCCGGTGAAAAGCTGCTGATGCTAGAGGATGGCCACTGTCTGCGCGATCAGGCGATGGGCTTCTGCTTTGAAGCGGGGGCGGATGAGGATACCCACTTCCGCGCGACCAGCCTGGAAACGCTGCGCAATATGGTGGCGGCAGGCAGCGGCATTACCCTGCTGCCGGCGCTGGCGGTGCCGCAGGAGAGAAAACGCGATGGCGTAGTCTACCTGCCGTGCATTAAGCCAGAGCCAAGACGCACCATCGGTCTGGTTTATCGTCCGGGCTCCCCGCTGCGCAGCCGCTATGAACATCTGGCGGAGGCCATCCGCGGCACGATGGATGGCCATTTCGACAAGGCGTTAAAACAGGCGGTTTAAGCCGTTCAGCGCGGCAACCCGGTACGCTTCCGCCATGGTCGGGTAGTTAAAGGTGGTGTTGACGAAGTACTCAATGGTGTTGCCACCGCCTTTCTGCTCCATGATCGCCTGGCCGATATGAATAATTTCGGCCGCGCGCTCGCCAAAGCAGTGAATGCCAAGGATCTCCTTGGTTTCACGATGGAACAGGATCTTCAGCGTACCAACGCTCATACCGACGATTTGCGCCCGCGCCAGGTGTTTAAACTGGGCGCGGCCCACCTCATACGGCACTTTCATCGCCGTCAGCTGCTGCTCGGTTTTCCCGACGGAGCTGATTTCCGGAATGGTATAGATCCCGGTCGGGATATCTTCAATCAGATGCGCTGAGGCTTCGCCTTTCACCAGCGCCTGGGCGGCAATGCGTCCTTGATCGTAAGCGGCAGAAGCCAGGCTTGGATAGCCGATGACATCGCCAACCGCATAGATGTGCGGGAGGGCGGTCTGATACATGCTGTTGACCTTCAGCTGACCGCGGCTGTCGGTCTGCAGACCGATATTTTCCAGCGCCAGGGTGTCGGTGTTGCCGGTGCGGCCGTTAGCGTACAGCAGGCAATCGGCCTTCAGCTTTTTGCCGGACTTCAGGTGCATGATCACCCCGTCATCCACCCCTTCAATTTTCTCATACTCCTCGTTGTGGCGAATAACCACGCCGCTGTTCCAGAAGTGATAAGAGAGCGAGTCTGACATCTCCTGATCGAGGAAGGCCAGCAGACGATCGCGGGTGTTGATCAGATCGACCTTCACCTCCATGCCGCGGAAGATCGACGCATATTCACAACCGATCACCCCGGCGCCGTAAATGATCACATGGCGCGGCTCATGCTGCAGGCTGAGAATCGAATCGCTGTCATAGATGCGCGGGTGGTGGAAATCGACATCCGCCGGATGGTAGGGACGCGATCCGCAGGCGATAACGAATTTCTCCGCGGTCACAGTCTCGACCGTGCCGTCATGGCACTCCAGCGCCAGAGTATGCTCATCCACGAAGTGGGCATTGCCCTGCAGAATTTCACAGTGGTTGCGCTCATAGAATCCCTGGCGCATATGAGTCTGCTGGTTGATGACGCTGTCGGCATGGTTAAGGATGTCGGCGAAAGAAGAGCGAAGAAGGCGGGAGTGGTCGCTGTAGAGGGGGTTTTGGTTAAACTCGATAATACGGCTGACGGCATGGCGGAGGGCTTTCGACGGGATGGTGCCCCAGTGGGTGCAACCGCCGCCGACATTATGGTAGCGCTCGATGACGGCAACGCGTGCTCCCTGTTTCACCAGTCCCATGGCGGCGCCTTCCCCGCCAGGACCGGAACCAATCACTATTGCATCATAATCCCAAGAGTGTGACATGGCATTACTCACCTGTTTTATACATAAAATAAACACGATGATAACATTCGCTGCGCTTTAACCCAATTATCGTTGTGCTTTTTTGCAGCATAAAAGCAGAAACGGCTCGTAAACAATCATTCACAATCCAGGGCAAACCGATTAGTTTTAATCTCTGGTATAGTGCCAGCAGGGCTATTGGAAGGATTCATACATCGTGATGGGCGTAAGAGCACAACAAAAAGAAAAAACCCGCCGTTCGCTGGTGGAAGCGGCATTCAGTCAACTTAGCGCTGAGCGGAGTTTCGCCAGCCTGAGCTTGCGTGAAGTGGCCCGGGAAGCAGGGATCGCGCCGACGTCCTTTTATCGTCATTTTCGCGACGTCGATGAGCTGGGCCTGACGATGGTCGATGAGAGCGGACTGATGCTGCGCCAGCTGATGCGCCAGGCGCGCCAGCGGATAGCCAAAGGCGGCAGCGTGATCCGCACCTCGGTCTCCACCTTTATGGAATTTATCGGTAACAACCCGAACGCCTTCCGCCTGCTGCTGCGCGAGCGCTCGGGAACTTCTGCGGCGTTTCGCGCCGCCGTCGCACGCGAGATCCAGCACTTTATTGCGGAACTCGCCGACTATTTAGAACTCGAAAACCATATGCCGCGCGCCTTTACCGAAGCGCAGGCTGAAGCTATGGTCACCATCGTTTTTAGCGCTGGCGCGGAAGCGCTGGATGTCGGCCCTGAGCAGCGCCGGCAGCTGGAGGAACGGTTGGTACTGCAGCTTCGAATGATCTCGAAAGGCGCGTATTACTGGTATCGCCGTGAACAAGAAAAAATGTCACATCATTCCGAATAACGTGAAGGACGAGCAATGAAACACTCAGTTCAAGATAAAGGTACGCTGCTGCTGGCGCTGATTGCCGGGTTATCCATTAATGGCGCCTTTGCGGCGCTGTTCAGTTCGATAGTTCCGTTTTCCGTCTTCCCCATTTTATCCCTGCTGCTGACGGTCTACTGTCTGCATCAGCGCTATCAGAATCGCAGTATGCCCGTTGGGCTACCGGGCCTGGCCGCCGCCTTTTTTATTCTCGGGGTGCTGTTGTACAGCACCGTCGTGCGTGCGGAGTACCCGGATATCGGTTCTAACTTCTTCCCGGCCGTTCTGTCCGTCGCGATGGTCTTCTGGATCGGCTACAAGATGCGTAACCGCAAAGATACCGCAGCCGAGTAAGCCGCCAGTGGTAAAAAAACCGGCAATATGACGTTGCCGGTTTTTTTGGGCCTATTTGCGGGTCAGCAGGACGCCGCACTCCATGTGATGGGTATACGGGAACTGGTCGAACAGCGCCAGCCGGGTAACGTTGTGCGTCTGGCTTAGCGTTTCCAGATTGCGACACAGCGTTTCCGGGTTGCACGAAATGTACAAAATACGCGGATAGGCCTGCACCATTTTTTCCGTCTCGCTGTCCAGCCCGCTGCGCGGTGGATCGACGAAGATGGTTTCGCACTGATAGCTATGCAGATCGATACCCTGCAGCCGGTTGAACTGCCGCACCCCGTTCATCGCCTGAGTAAACTCTTCCGCCGCCATGCGGATAATCTGCACGTTGTCGATATGGTTAGCGGCGATGTTGTACTGCGCCGCCGCCACCGACGGTTTGGCGATTTCGGTGGCCAATACGCGATCGAAATTACGTGCCAGCGCCAGCGAGAAGTTACCGTTGCCGCAGTACAATTCCAGCAGGTCGCCAGTCGCCCCTTTGGTGACATCCAGTGCCCACTCCAGCATCTGAATGTTCATGGCCGCGTTCGGTTGGGTAAAGCTGTTTTCCACCTGACGGTAGATCATCTCCCGCCCGCCAACCGGCAGGCGTTCATCTATATAGTCTTGATCGAGCTCGATTTTGGTTTTGGTCGCCCGCCCAATCAGATGCACATTGAGCCCCTGGGCTCGCAGGGCGTCACGCAGCGCCTCCGCTTGCTCACGCCAGGCATCGTCCAGCTTTTTATGATACAGCAGCGAAACGACCGCCTGGTTGCTGAGGGTGGTCAGATAGTCAATCTGGAACAGCTTCTGGCGTAGCACGGGATTGTTGCGTACGCCCTCCAGCATGGCGGTCATCAGCTGATTGATCAGCGCGCTGGCGGCCGGGAAGCTGTCAACGCGAATCCGCGACCGGGTCTGCTGATCGAAAATAATATGGTACAGATCGTCGCCATCGTGCCACAGACGGAACTCGGCGCGCATACGGTAGTGGCTGACCGGCGAACGAAACACTTCCGGAACCGGCGCGGCAAAAGGCGCCATCATGGTTTGCAAACGGACGACTTTTTCTGCCAGCTGCGCTTCGTATTGTTCGGTAGGAAGGTGTTCGGGGGTCATGATGTATCCTGAATAAAATAAGTACGCGGGGATTGTAGGGAAAGCGCCGGGGATGTCCAGCCTCGAATGCCGCGGGAAATATAATTAGCAGTCTGGACATCTATATGGTTCTGATTGTAGCATTCGCCTACCGGTCCTGTGAGTTAAAAGGGAACCCAGTGGAAATCTGGGGCTGACGCGCAGCGGTAAGGAAGGTGAGAAATGAGCGCACTCGGTGCAGACACTGCGGCTAGCCGTGGGAAGTCATTATTTCTTGAAACAGCCTCCAAGCCCGAAGACCTGCCGGAATACGTCGCACTGGGTTTTATCGTCGCGAGCAACTGATAAAACCTGCGGCATCCTTTTTCTGTTTCGGATGCTTTTACAATGATTAAAAAAGCTTCGCTGATGGCGGCCTTATCCGTCACGGCATTTTCCGGCTGGGCGCAGGATAGCAATTCAGATACGTTGGTGGTGACAGCAAACCGTTTTCAACAGCCGGTCAATACCGTGCTGGCGCCGACCGACATTGTGACGCGCGATGACATCGACCGCTGGCAGTCCAAAGATTTAAACGATGTCATGCGTCGTCTTCCCGGCGTTGATATTGCCCGCAACGGCGGCATGGGGCAGAGCGCTTCGTTGTATGTTCGGGGGACGGAGGCTCGTCACGTGCTGGTGCTGATCGACGGTGTGCCGATGGCGCGTCCGGGGATCTCCAACGGCGTAGATATCAGTCAGATCCCTATCTCACTGGTCCAGCGGGTGGAATACATCCGCGGCCCGCGCTCCGCGGTGTACGGCTCCGGAGCGATCGGCGGGGTGGTGAACATCATCACCATGACCGATTCAGACCGTTCACAGGTTAACGTCGGAATGGGGAGTAACGGTTATCAGACTTATGACGGCGCCATTAATAAACGTTTTGGCGATACCGTAGTGACTGCAGCTGGTGCTTATCAGACCACAAAAGGTTTTAACGTCCAGCCGAATTCGCCGTACAGCGGCGACAGCGATCGTGATGGCTATCGTAACAAGCTTTTCCTGGGCGGTGTGCAACATAAGTTTGACGATAACTTCTCTGGTTTCTTCCGGGGCTATGGTTACACAGCCAATACTGACTACGATCAGGGCTCGTATGGCTATGTTGGCGGCAATGATGAAAGACAGAATTACACGCAGTCCTGGGATACGGGTCTGCGTTACAGCTCCGGTATCTATTCCTCCCAGCTGATTGCTAACTATCAGCGCATCAAAGATTACAACTACAGCAGCGACGCTGGCCGCTATGCCGCGGGCACCACCCTGGATGATATGGAACAGCGCTATATCCAGTGGGGTAATAACATTGAGGTTGGGCACGGGGCGATTAGTGGCGGCGTCGACTGGAAGCAAGAAAAGCTCACCTCCAGTAGCACAACATTGTCTGATGCCTACAAACGCGATACCACCGGTCTTTACCTGACCGGGCAGCAGCAGATTGACAGTGTGACCCTGGAAGCATCCGGACGTGAGGATCATGACGAGCAGTTCGGATGGCACGGTACTTGGCAGACTGCGGCAGGCTGGGAGTTTATTGATGGCTACCGGGCTACGCTCTCTTACGGTACCGGATTCCTGGCGCCGTCACTGGGTCAGCAATATGGCGCGACGCGTTTTGCTTCGTTTTATGGGCCTGGCATTGCTTCCAACCCAAACCTGAAGCCGGAAGAATCTAAACAGTGGGAAGCCGGAATTGACGGGCTAACGGGGCCGCTGGATTGGCGAATCTCAGCATATCATTATGAGATTCAAAACCTGATCGACTATAAAAACAATCAATATATCAACGTGAAGTCAGCCACGATTAAAGGTCTGGAGTGGACGGGGAACGTGACGACTGGCCCGGTGGAGCATCATCTGACGTTGCAGTATGTCGATCCGCGTGATGATGATACTGGCAAGGTACTCTATCGCCGCGCGAAGCAACAAGTGAAGTATGAACTGACCGGACAGATCTACGATCTTGACTGGAACGTGATGTATCAGTACCTCGGCAAGCGTTACGATGATGACTACGACAATGGGCGCGATGTCAAAATGGGCGGTCTGAGCCTCTGGGATGTCGGTTTATCGTATCCCGTCACCTCACACCTGACAGTTCGTGGTAAAATAGCCAACCTGTTCGATAAAGATTACGAGACAGTTTATGGCTACCAATCTGCAGGACGGGAATACACCTTGTCTGGCAGCTACACCTTCTGATCCACGTCCCACCGTGCTGGTGTTTGATTCCGGCGTCGGTGGGTTGTCGGTTTATAATGAGATTCGGCAGCTGCTGCCGAATCTGCATTACATCTATGCTTTCGATAACGTTGCCTTCCCCTATGGCGAGAAGAGCGAGGAGTTTATCGTTGAGCGCGTTGTGGAAATCGTCACCGCTGTCCAGCAGCGTTATCCCTTGGCGCTGGCGGTGATCGCCTGCAATACCGCCAGTACCGTCTCCCTGCCTGCCCTGCGTGAAAAGTTCGCTTTCCCCGTCGTTGGCGTGGTGCCGGCGATCAAGCCCGCCGCCCGTTTAACGGCGAACGGCATTGTTGGCCTGCTGGCGACGCGCGGTACCGTAAAGCGTCCTTATACCCGTGAGCTGATCGACCGCTTTGCCAATGAATGTCGGATTGAAATGCTGGGGTCGGCGGAGCTGGTGGAGCTGGCGGAAGCGAAGCTGCACGGCGAGCCTGTGCCGTTAGAAGAGCTGCGCCGTATCCTGCGCCCATGGCTGCGGATGCAGGAGCCGCCGGATACGGTGGTGCTGGGCTGCACCCACTTTCCTCTTTTACAGGAGGAGCTGCAGCGCGTTCTGCCGGAAGGCACACGGCTGATCGATTCCGGCGCGGCGATTGCCCGTCGCACCGCCTGGCTGTTAGAGCATGAAGCGCCGGATGCGAAGTCCAGCGACGAGAATAAAGCATTCTGCATGGCGCTGACGGCAGAAACAGAACAGCTTTTACCCGTTCTGCGTCGCTATGGCTTCTCGACGCTGGAAAAATTACCGCTCTAAGGGCGTTTTGCACAAAAAAGAGACGGTTGAATAATTTTTTGAAAACAGGGCTTGTCAACGTCTCAGAACTCCCTATAATGCGCCTCCACTGACACGGAACAACGGCAAGCAAGCCGCCGGGTCAGCAGGGTTTTAGCGGTGAAGTTCAGCGCTAAAAACTGACAGAGAAAAGCAAAATAAGGGCTTGACTCTGAATGAGGAAAACGTATTATACGGGACCTCGCAACGGTGAGCTGAAAGCCGCGTTGCAACTGCTCTTTAACAATTTATCAGACAATCTGTGTGGGCACTCAAAGTGACATGGATTCTTAACGTCCTCGGACGAAAAATGAATACCAAGTCTCAAGAGTGAACACGTAATTCATTACGAAGTTTAATTCTTTGAGCATCAAACTTAAATTGAAGAGTTTGATCATGGCTCAGATTGAACGCTGGCGGCAGGCCTAACACATGCAAGTCGAGCGGTAGCACAGAGAGCTTGCTCTCGGGTGACGAGCGGCGGACGGGTGAGTAATGTCTGGGAAACTGCCTGATGGAGGGGGATAACTACTGGAAACGGTAGCTAATACCGCATAATGTCGCAAGACCAAAGTGGGGGACCTTCGGGCCTCATGCCATCAGATGTGCCCAGATGGGATTAGCTAGTAGGTGGGGTAACGGCTCACCTAGGCGACGATCCCTAGCTGGTCTGAGAGGATGACCAGCCACACTGGAACTGAGACACGGTCCAGACTCCTACGGGAGGCAGCAGTGGGGAATATTGCACAATGGGCGCAAGCCTGATGCAGCCATGCCGCGTGTGTGAAGAAGGCCTTCGGGTTGTAAAGCACTTTCAGCGGGGAGGAAGGCGTTAAGGTTAATAACCTTGGCGATTGACGTTACCCGCAGAAGAAGCACCGGCTAACTCCGTGCCAGCAGCCGCGGTAATACGGAGGGTGCAAGCGTTAATCGGAATTACTGGGCGTAAAGCGCACGCAGGCGGTCTGTCAAGTCGGATGTGAAATCCCCGGGCTCAACCTGGGAACTGCATTCGAAACTGGCAGGCTAGAGTCTTGTAGAGGGGGGTAGAATTCCAGGTGTAGCGGTGAAATGCGTAGAGATCTGGAGGAATACCGGTGGCGAAGGCGGCCCCCTGGACAAAGACTGACGCTCAGGTGCGAAAGCGTGGGGAGCAAACAGGATTAGATACCCTGGTAGTCCACGCCGTAAACGATGTCGATTTGGAGGTTGTGCCCTTGAGGCGTGGCTTCCGGAGCTAACGCGTTAAATCGACCGCCTGGGGAGTACGGCCGCAAGGTTAAAACTCAAATGAATTGACGGGGGCCCGCACAAGCGGTGGAGCATGTGGTTTAATTCGATGCAACGCGAAGAACCTTACCTGGTCTTGACATCCACAGAACTTTCCAGAGATGGATTGGTGCCTTCGGGAACTGTGAGACAGGTGCTGCATGGCTGTCGTCAGCTCGTGTTGTGAAATGTTGGGTTAAGTCCCGCAACGAGCGCAACCCTTATCCTTTGTTGCCAGCGGTTCGGCCGGGAACTCAAAGGAGACTGCCAGTGATAAACTGGAGGAAGGTGGGGATGACGTCAAGTCATCATGGCCCTTACGACCAGGGCTACACACGTGCTACAATGGCATATACAAAGAGAAGCGACCTCGCGAGAGCAAGCGGACCTCATAAAGTATGTCGTAGTCCGGATTGGAGTCTGCAACTCGACTCCATGAAGTCGGAATCGCTAGTAATCGTAGATCAGAATGCTACGGTGAATACGTTCCCGGGCCTTGTACACACCGCCCGTCACACCATGGGAGTGGGTTGCAAAAGAAGTAGGTAGCTTAACCTTCGGGAGGGCGCTTACCACTTTGTGATTCATGACTGGGGTGAAGTCGTAACAAGGTAACCGTAGGGGAACCTGCGGTTGGATCACCTCCTTACCTTAAAGAACCTGCCTTTGCAGTGCTCACACAGATTGTCTGATGAAAATAGAGCAGTAAGTAATCTCTGCAGGCTTGTAGCTCAGGTGGTTAGAGCGCACCCCTGATAAGGGTGAGGTCGGTGGTTCAAGTCCACTCAGGCCTACCAAATTTGCGAAGCAAATTTGAAGAGGTTGCAAACGATGGGGCTATAGCTCAGCTGGGAGAGCGCCTGCTTTGCACGCAGGAGGTCTGCGGTTCGATCCCGCATAGCTCCACCATCTTTACTGCGAACACAAGAAAACTTCAGAGTGAACCTGAAAAGGTGCACTGCGAAGTTTTGCTCTTTAAAAATCTGGATCAAGCTGAAAATTGAAACGACACACAGTTAATGTGTGTTCGAGTCTCTCAAATTTTCGCAATCAGAAGTGAAACATCTTCGGGTTGTGAGGTTAAGCGACTAAGCGTACACGGTGGATGCCCTGGCAGTCAGAGGCGATGAAGGACGTGCTAATCTGCGAAAAGCGTCGGTAAGGTGATATGAACCGTTACAGCCGGCGATGTCCGAATGGGGAAACCCAGTGCAATTCGTTGCACTATCGTTAACTGAATACATAGGTTAACGAGGCGAACCGGGGGAACTGAAACATCTAAGTACCCCGAGGAAAAGAAATCAACCGAGATTCCCCCAGTAGCGGCGAGCGAACGGGGAGCAGCCCAGAGTCTGAATCAGCTTGTGTGTTAGTGGAACGGTCTGGAAAGTCCGACGGTACAGGGTGATAGTCCCGTACACCAAAATGCACAGGCTGTGAACTCGAAGAGTAGGGCGGGACACGTGGTATCCTGTCTGAATATGGGGGGACCATCCTCCAAGGCTAAATACTCCTGACTGACCGATAGTGAACCAGTACCGTGAGGGAAAGGCGAAAAGAACCCCGGCGAGGGGAGTGAAAAAGAACCTGAAACCGTGTACGTACAAGCAGTGGGAGCACCTTCGGGTGTGACTGCGTACCTTTTGTATAATGGGTCAGCGACTTATATTCTGTAGCAAGGTTAACCGTATAGGGGAGCCGCAGGGAAACCGAGTCTTAACTGGGCGTTAAGTTGCAGGGTATAGACCCGAAACCCGGTGATCTAGCCATGGGCAGGTTGAAGGTTGGGTAACACTAACTGGAGGACCGAACCGACTAATGTTGAAAAATTAGCGGATGACTTGTGGCTGGGGGTGAAAGGCCAATCAAACCGGGAGATAGCTGGTTCTCCCCGAAAGCTATTTAGGTAGCGCCTCGTGAATTCATCTTCGGGGGTAGAGCACTGTTTCGGCTAGGGGGTCATCCCGACTTACCAACCCGATGCAAACTACGAATACCGAAGAATGTTATCACGGGAGACACACGGCGGGTGCTAACGTCCGTCGTGAAGAGGGAAACAACCCAGACCGCCAGCTAAGGTCCCAAAGTCATGGTTAAGTGGGAAACGATGTGGGAAGGCACAGACAGCCAGGATGTTGGCTTAGAAGCAGCCATCATTTAAAGAAAGCGTAATAGCTCACTGGTCGAGTCGGCCTGCGCGGAAGATGTAACGGGGCTAAACCATGCACCGAAGCTGCGGCAGCGACACTATGTGTTGTTGGGTAGGGGAGCGTTCTGTAAGCCTGCGAAGGTGACCTGTGAGGGTTGCTGGAGGTATCAGAAGTGCGAATGCTGACATAAGTAACGATAAAGCGGGTGAAAAGCCCGCTCGCCGGAAGACCAAGGGTTCCTGTCCAACGTTAATCGGGGCAGGGTGAGTCGACCCCTAAGGCGAGGCCGAAAGGCGTAGTCGATGGGAAACAGGTTAATATTCCTGTACTTGGTGTTACTGCGAAGGGGGGACGGAGAAGGCTATGTTAGCCGGGCGACGGTTGTCCCGGTTTAAGCATGTAGGCTGGTTATCCAGGCAAATCCGGATAATCAAGGCTGAGGTGTGATGACGAGGCACTACGGTGCTGAAGTAACAAATGCCCTGCTTCCAGGAAAAGCCTCTAAGCATCAGGTAACATCAAATCGTACCCCAAACCGACACAGGTGGTCAGGTAGAGAATACCAAGGCGCTTGAGAGAACTCGGGTGAAGGAACTAGGCAAAATGGTGCCGTAACTTCGGGAGAAGGCACGCTGGTGTGTAGGTGAAGTCCCTGCGGATGGAGCTGAGACCAGTCGAAGATACCAGCTGGCTGCAACTGTTTATTAAAAACACAGCACTGTGCAAACACGAAAGTGGACGTATACGGTGTGACGCCTGCCCGGTGCCGGAAGGTTAATTGATGGGGTTATCCGTAAGGAGAAGCTCTTGATCGAAGCCCCGGTAAACGGCGGCCGTAACTATAACGGTCCTAAGGTAGCGAAATTCCTTGTCGGGTAAGTTCCGACCTGCACGAATGGCGTAATGATGGCCAGGCTGTCTCCACCCGAGACTCAGTGAAATTGAACTCGCTGTGAAGATGCAGTGTACCCGCGGCAAGACGGAAAGACCCCGTGAACCTTTACTATAGCTTGACACTGAACATTGAGCCTTGATGTGTAGGATAGGTGGGAGGCTTTGAAGCGTGGACGCCAGTCTGCGTGGAGCCAACCTTGAAATACCACCCTTTAATGTTTGATGTTCTAACGTTGGCCCCTTACCGGGGTTGCGGACAGTGTCTGGTGGGTAGTTTGACTGGGGCGGTCTCCTCCCAAAGCGTAACGGAGGAGCACGAAGGTTAGCTAATCCTGGTCGGACATCAGGAGGTTAGTGCAATGGCATAAGCTAGCTTGACTGCGAGCGTGACGGCGCGAGCAGGTGCGAAAGCAGGTCATAGTGATCCGGTGGTTCTGAATGGAAGGGCCATCGCTCAACGGATAAAAGGTACTCCGGGGATAACAGGCTGATACCGCCCAAGAGTTCATATCGACGGCGGTGTTTGGCACCTCGATGTCGGCTCATCACATCCTGGGGCTGAAGTAGGTCCCAAGGGTATGGCTGTTCGCCATTTAAAGTGGTACGCGAGCTGGGTTTAGAACGTCGTGAGACAGTTCGGTCCCTATCTGCCGTGGGCGCTGGAGAATTGAGGGGGGCTGCTCCTAGTACGAGAGGACCGGAGTGGACGCATCACTGGTGTTCGGGTTGTCATGCCAATGGCACTGCCCGGTAGCTAAATGCGGAAGAGATAAGTGCTGAAAGCATCTAAGCACGAAACTTGCCCCGAGATGAGTTCTCCCTGAGACTTTAAGTCTCCTGAAGGAACGTTAAAGACGATGACGTTGATAGGCCGGGTGTGTAAGCGCAGCGATGCGTTGAGCTAACCGGTACTAATGAACCGTGAGGCTTAACCTTACAACGCCGAAGATGTTTTGGCGGATTGAGAGAATTTTCAGCTCTGATACAGATTAATCGATACGTTGGTGAAACGTGTTGATAAAACAGAATTTGCCTGGCGGCACTAGCGCGGTGGTCCCACCTGACCCCATGCCGAACTCAGAAGTGAAACGCCGTAGCGCCGATGGTAGTGTGGGGTCTCCCCATGTGAGAGTAGGGAACTGCCAGGCATCAAATTGCAGTAAGCCGGGGTGACAACCGGTGGTAATAAAGCGAAGAAATTCGGTGGAGCGGTAGTTCAGTCGGTTAGAATACCTGCCTGTCACGCAGGGGGTCGCGGGTTCGAGTCCCGTCCGTTCCGCCACTTATTTAACATTAAGCCTGCTCAAATAGCAGGCTTAGTGGTAAGAAAATTTTAGGGGCGTAGTTCAATTGGTAGAGCACCGGTCTCCAAAACCGGGTGTTGGGAGTTCGAGTCTCTCCGCCCCTGCCATTTATAAGAATCCTTTGCTCAGGCAAAGGATTTTTTTTTATCTCTAATCTCCATTGGCAATATCCCCGACGAAAATACCTTGCTGATCTCCGTCCATGGAGAGTAGCGTTTATTCCAGAATAGGGTTTTTCAGGATCTCATGGATCTGCGCCTGCTTATCGCTATTTTGTAACCAGATCGCATAAAGTGGACGGGATAACGTAGCGCTGTCCATGACCGTATGTAACCCATGCTTCTCTTTCGCCCAGCGAACAGGTAGCCAACAGCAGCCGTTCAGGCGCGATAATTGCTGATAGATCAGTTCAGCTGAAGAGGTAGTGAGCAGCGGAACATCATCGCTTCCTATCAGTCCCACTTCGTTTTGCTGAAAATCAGGCCCCCATTCAAGGCGCAAGTAATTCAATTCATTTCTGTTTTTTGCAGGCGATGCGCAATACAGGGCAAGAGTAAAATTACCCAACAGCTGGCTGCTTAATTCATCCATCTTCGGCGATTCGGTGGTGATCAGCAGATCCAACTGGCGTTCGTGAAGCTGTTTAACCAACGACTGCCGCTGCGCGATACGGGCTTCAAACTGGAGATTGTAAGGTGCGCTGTAGAGGGTACCGAGCCAGCTGTTAAGCATACATTCCCACAGGGAGGCGCTGGCCCCAATGGAGAATTCATTATGTCGCGAAGAGTGTGCCACCTCCTTGCGCGCAGCCTGCCAGGTATTCATGAGCGTTTCGGCATAGGGGAGGAGCTTTTCGCCGGCGGTCGTCAGGCGGATGTTATTACGATGACGGGTGAACAGATTCACACCAAGTTGATTTTCCAGCTGACGAATACGAAAGCTGACTGCTGACTGTGTCAGGTAAAGCGCCTCTGCTGCTCGCCCAAAGTGACGAGTTCTACTCACTTCCAGGAAAGTCTTGAGCAATTCCGTATCCACACCGTTCTCCACAAAATTATTTGTCGTGATGATTTAAATGTTTTGTTTGACGCTCTGTCAAGCGTAACTAATACTCCGCGCCATAAATAGCTCGGCCAAAGAATCAGGAGCGTGTAGGATGGCGGAAAG
Organism: Klebsiella sp. KP20-425-1; assembly: GCF_025813515.1. Lineage (NCBI taxonomy): Bacteria > Pseudomonadati > Pseudomonadota > Gammaproteobacteria > Enterobacterales > Enterobacteriaceae > Klebsiella > Klebsiella sp. KP20-425-1. The sequence continues at coordinate 5,069,626 of NZ_CP109614.1, read as the reverse complement.
CTTTACGACGACTAATCGTTTTTTCGACAATAAAAATTATCCACGCGGGTTCTCCCGTCACGGTGATTTCACCATCAAAGAGGCGCAACTGCTGGAACGTCATGGTTATGCCTTTAACGAACTGGAACTGGGTAAGCGCGAACCTGTTACCGAAGATGAAAAACAATTTGTCTCGGTGTGCCGTGGTGAACGTGAGCCGGTGACGGAAGCAGAACGCGTATGGATTAAGTATATGGCGCGTATCAAGCGGCCGAAGCGTTTCCATACTCTGTCCGGCGGCAAACCGCAGATGGAAGGCGCTGACGATTACACCGAAAGCGATGACTAAGAAAAAAGGGCGTAAGCCCTTTTTTTACGCCATCATTTTCTGCAGATGGTTGAGCATCCGATCAATTGCCCGATAGCTGAGCGCCTCCTGCAAATGACAGCGTTCAATCTCTTCAACCTCTGCCAGATCGGCAATGGTTCTCGCAACCTTTAACAGACGCTGCCAGGCGCGAATAGAAAGCCCCAGCTGCGTTAGCGTCTGTTCCAGCCAGACAGCATCCTCCCGCCTTAAGCGGCAGCAGTTCTTCATTTCACGATTCTCAAGATGGGCATTGAGTTTATTTTGCCTGAGCATTTGTCGTTCACGCGCCGCCAGCACCCGCTGCCGGACCGTTGCGCTCGATTCTTCGCCCTGCGAGCCCTGACTCAGTATTCCTGGCGGCGGCAATGGGATCTCTAAGGAAAGATCGAAGCGGTCGAGGAAGGGGCCTGACAGGCGTCCAAGGTAGCGCAATGTCTGCTCCGGCGATGCACGATTATGTTTACCCTGATAATGTCCTGTCGGGCTTGGATTCATCGCTGCAATAAGCTGAAAGCGCGCCGGATAGTCAATTTTGGCGCGCGAGCGTGATATGTGGATCTTGCCTGACTCAATGGGTTCGCGTAGCGCATCCAGTACCCGCCGCTCAAACTCCGGCAGTTCATCAAGAAACAGCACGCCATTATGGGCCAGGGAAATCTCACCGGGGACCGGTATCGAGCCGCCGCCCACCATCGCTGCCAGCGAGGCGCTATGGTGGGGGGCGCGGAACGGCCTCTGACGCCACCGCGTCTTTGCGGTGTGGAGGTTGACCAGACTCTGTATGGCCGCGCTCTCCAGCGCTTCCTGATTGCTTAATGGCGGCAGGAGACCGGGGAGTCGGCTGGCTAGCATGGTTTTCCCGGTCCCGGGCGGGCCTATCAGGAGCAGGTTGTGACCACCGGCGGCCACAATCTCCAGCGCTCGTTTGCCCTGCTGCTGGCCGATAACATCGAGCAGATCTTCGTAGCGTTCATCCCGAGCAGGCGCCTCGGCGAGAGGCGGCGAAAGCGATGTCTGCCCCGCAAGAAATGCGCAAACCTCCTGCAGATGGTCGGCGACCAGACAATCGCTGCCGCCGATCAGGCCGACCTCCGCCGCATTGTCAGAGGAGACGACAATGCGCCGGCCGGCTTTGATGGCCTCCATTGCGCTGGGGATCGCCCCTGGAACGCCTCGTAACCCACCTGTAAGGGCGAGTTCGCCCACAAACTCATATTGATTCAGTCGCGTCGTGTTGAGCTGCTCTGAGGCAACGAGAAGCGCGAGAGCGATGGGCAGATCGTATCGTCCGCCTTCTTTGGGCAGATCCGCTGGCGCCAGGTTAATGGTTATCTTCTTCGCAGGAAAAGCGTAGCCGCTGTTGATCAGGGCGCTGCGGACCCGGTCGCGGGCCTCTTTCACGGTGGTTTCCGGCAGCCCGACCATAGTTAGACCAGGAAGACCGTTGCTGAGATGAACCTCAACGGTAATCAATGGCGCTTCGATACCGAGCGCCGCGCGAGTATAGACGATAGCGAGCGACATAAAACCTCCTGGACAGAGAAGAATTATGGTTGGCATGACGTAAAGCGAGAATGGAAAAAGTGCGAATTTAGAACTGCGTATCCATACTTTTCGCGACACATCGTTACATTTAGCCGAAAATGGACGTTTGATCGCAAAACAGAGCTATGTTGGCAAAGAGGGCGCCGAAGAGCGCGGCAGGCGTGAGAAAACTGAATTTTTTTCATTTTTGATTTTTTTCATATAAAACAATTATTTTTATTGAAACCGTTAGGCTGATCAGCAACGAAGATATAAAAAAATCTTGTGCTTTATGTGATGTCTGTGGTAACTCTTTAGGTATTCCTTCGAACAAGAAGCCAGAAAGTATAGAAAATGACAGCCCTTCTACGAGTGATTAGCCTGGTCGTGGTTAGCGTGGTGGTGATTATTATCCCACCGTGCGGGGCTGCACTTGGACGAGGAAAGGCTTAGAAATCAAGCCTTAACGAACTAAGACCCCCGCACCGAAAGGTCCGGGGGTTTTTTTATAACTGAAATAACCTAAGCGAGGAGCAGATGATGACTTTTAGCATAAAATTCTGTTTCTCCCGATTTATGACGGGGAACTAACTATGAATGGCGCGCAGTGGGTGGTACATGCTTTGCGGACACAGGGAGTCGACACAGTTTTTGGCTATCCGGGTGGCGCAATTATGCCGGTTTACGATGCACTGTATGACGGCGGCGTGGAGCACCTGCTGTGCCGGCATGAGCAAGGGGCAGCCATGGCGGCCATTGGTTATGCGCGAGCAACCGGTAAAACCGGGGTGTGTATCGCGACATCCGGCCCGGGCGCGACCAATCTGATCACCGGCCTGGCGGATGCCCTGCTTGACTCTATTCCCATCGTAGCCATCACCGGCCAGGTGGCCGCACCCTTCATCGGCACGGATGCGTTCCAGGAAGTAGACGTTCTCGGTTTGTCACTGGCCTGTACTAAGCACAGTTTCCTTGTGCAGTCTCTGGACGAACTGCCGCGGGTTATTGCTGAGGCTTTCCAGGTGGCAAACTCAGGCCGTCCAGGTCCGGTGCTGGTTGATATCCCTAAGGATATTCAGATGGCGCAGGGCGACCTCGATCCCCATTTCTCTACCGTCGCCGATGAGATGGCATTTCCGCAGGCGGAAGTGGCGCAGGCTCTGCAGATGCTGGCCCAATCGCAGCAACCGATGCTGTATGTTGGCGGCGGGGTCGGCATGGCGCAGGCGGTACCGGCTTTGCGCGAATTCCTGGCGGTGACCAGGATGCCGGCAACCTGCACCCTGAAAGGGCTGGGCGTGGTGGATGCTGATTATCCCTATTATCTCGGCATGCTGGGAATGCACGGCACTAAGGCGGCCAACCTGGCGGTACAGGAGTGCGATCTGCTGATCGCCGTCGGCGCGCGCTTTGACGATCGCGTGACCGGTAAGCTCAATACCTTCGCACCGCATGCCAAAGTGATCCACATGGACATCGATCCGGCGGAGCTGAACAAGCTGCGTCAGGCGCATATCGGTCTGACAGGCGATCTGAACTGCCTGCTGCCGGCGCTGCAGCAGCCGTTAGCTATCGATGGCTGGCGCGAGCGGAGTGCCGCACTGCGTGCCGAGCATGCCTGGCGTTACGATCATCCCGGTGAGGCAATCTACGCGCCGCTGCTGCTGAAGCAGCTTTCCGACCGCAAGCCGGCGGACAGCGTGGTGACCACCGACGTTGGCCAGCACCAGATGTGGTCGGCTCAGCATATGAGCTATACCCGCCCGGAAAACTTTATCACCTCCAGTGGCTTAGGCACCATGGGCTTTGGCCTGCCGGCCGCCGTTGGCGCCCAGGTGGCGCGCCCTAACGATACGGTGATCTGTATCTCCGGTGACGGCTCCTTCATGATGAATGTACAGGAGCTGGGCACCGTTAAACGCAAGCAGTTACCGCTGAAGATCGTGTTACTCGACAACCAGCGGTTAGGGATGGTTCGACAATGGCAGCAGCTGTTTTTCCAGGAACGTTATAGCGAAACCACTCTGACTGATAACCCTGATTTCCTCACGCTGGCCAGCGCCTTCGGTATTCCTGGCCAACACATCACCCGTAAAGACCAGGTTGAAGCGGCACTCGACACCATGCTTTCGAGCCAGGGGCCATACCTGCTTCATGTCTCAATCGACGAACTTGAGAATGTCTGGCCGTTGGTGCCGCCCGGCGCCAGTAACTCTGAAATGCTGGAGAAATTATCATGATGCAACATCAGGTCGCTTTACAGGCACGTTTCAACCCGGAAACCTTAGAGCGCGTGCTGCGCGTTGTCCGCCACCGGGGTTTCCACATCTGCGCAATGAACATGGAAACCGCGCCGGACGCACAGAACATAAATATCGAATTGACCGTTGCCAGCCCGCGGCCCGTCGAATTACTGTTTAGTCAATTAAGCAAACTGGTCGACGTTGCCTGCGTCGAGATCCAGCAACCCACATCACAACAAATCCGCGCCTGAGCGCAAAGGAAGAAAAATGACGACGAAAAAAGCTGATTACATTTGGTTCAATGGCGAGATGGTTCCGTGGGGCGAAGCGAAAGTTCATGTGATGTCCCATGCGCTGCACTACGGTACCTCGGTATTCGAGGGGATCCGTTGCTACGACTCGCACAAAGGCCCGGTGGTGTTCCGTCATCGCGAACATATGCAGCGTCTGCATGATTCAGCCAAAATTTATCGTTTCCCGGTCTCCCAGAGCGTCGACGAACTGATGGAAGCCTGCCGCGAAGTCATTCGAACCAATAATCTGACCAGCGCTTATATCCGTCCGCTGGTGTTTGTTGGCGATGTCGGCATGGGGGTAAACCCGCCTCCGGGTTACAACACTGACGTGATCATCGCGGCGTTCCCATGGGGAGCCTACCTCGGCGCAGAAGCGCTTGAGCAGGGGATCGATGCAATGGTCTCTTCCTGGAACCGCGCGGCGCCGAACACTATCCCGACGGCAGCGAAAGCCGGTGGTAATTATCTTTCCTCGCTGCTGGTTGGCAGTGAAGCGCGTCGCCATGGCTATCAGGAAGGTATCGCCCTCGATGTTAACGGCTATATCTCCGAAGGCGCAGGGGAAAACCTGTTTGAAGTGAAGGACGGTGTACTGTTCACCCCGCCGTTTACCTCTTCCGCGCTGCCGGGCATTACCCGCGACGCCATTATCAAGCTGGCGAAAGATCTTGGTATCGAAGTCCGCGAGCAGGTGTTGTCCCGTGAATCCCTGTATCTGGCGGATGAAGTCTTCATGTCCGGCACTGCGGCGGAAATCACCCCGGTACGCAGCGTGGACGGCATCCAGGTCGGCGCAGGCCGTCGCGGTCCGGTAACCAAACGCATTCAGGAAGCCTTCTTTGGCCTCTTCACCGGTGAAACACAAGATAAATGGGGCTGGTTGGATCCGGTAAGTAAGTAAGTAATTAAAAATGGGACGGCACGCACCGTCCCATTTAATAAACACAGATGGGAGTAAAAAGAGCATGCCTAAGTACCGTTCCGCCACCACCACACATGGCCGCAATATGGCGGGCGCCCGCGCGTTGTGGCGCGCAACCGGAATGACCGATGCCGATTTCGGCAAACCGATTATCGCCGTCGTTAACTCCTTTACCCAGTTTGTCCCCGGGCACGTGCACCTGCGCGATCTCGGCAAACTGGTTGCCGAGCAGATTGAAGCCGCCGGTGGCGTGGCCAAAGAATTCAACACCATCGCAGTGGATGATGGGATCGCTATGGGCCACGGGGGTATGCTCTATTCACTGCCATCCCGCGAGCTGATCGCCGACTCGGTGGAGTATATGGTTAACGCCCACTGCGCTGATGCCATGGTTTGTATCTCCAACTGCGACAAAATCACCCCGGGGATGCTGATGGCCTCCCTGCGCCTGAACATTCCGGTGATCTTTGTTTCCGGCGGCCCGATGGAAGCCGGGAAGACCAAGTTGTCAGATAAAATCATCAAGCTTGACCTGGTGGATGCGATGATTCAGGGGGCGGATCCGAAAGTGTCCGACGAGCAGAGTAATCAGGTGGAACGCTCCGCCTGCCCGACCTGCGGCTCCTGTTCCGGGATGTTCACGGCGAACTCCATGAACTGCCTGACCGAAGCGCTGGGCCTGTCACAGCCGGGCAACGGCTCTCTGCTGGCGACCCACGCCGATCGTAAGGAGCTGTTCCTAAACGCCGGGAAACGTATCGTGGAGCTGACCAAACGCTATTACGAGCAGGATGACGCTTCCGCGCTGCCGCGCAATATCGCCAGCAAGGCGGCCTTTGAGAACGCTATGACGCTGGATATCGCCATGGGCGGCTCCACCAATACCGTTCTGCACCTGCTGGCGGCGGCGCAGGAAGCTGAAATCGACTTCACCATGAGCGATATCGATAAGCTCTCCCGCAAAGTGCCGCAGCTGTGTAAGGTGGCGCCGAGCACGCAGAAATACCATATGGAAGATGTGCATCGCGCCGGCGGCGTGCTGGGCATTCTGGGCGAGCTGGACCGCGCCGGGCTGCTGAATCGCGAGGTCAAAAACGTCCTTGGCCTGACGCTGCCGCAGACCCTGGAACAGTACGATGTGATGGTGACCCAGGACGATGCGGTGAAAAAAATGTTCCGCGCCGGCCCGGCGGGCATCCGTACCACCCAGGCGTTCTCGCAAGACTGCCGCTGGGATACCCTGGATGACGATCGCGCCGAAGGCTGTATCCGTTCTCTGGAACACGCTTACAGCAAGGACGGCGGCCTGGCGGTGCTGTACGGCAATTTCGCAGAAAACGGTTGTATCGTGAAAACCGCCGGCGTGGACGACAGCATCCTGAAATTTACCGGTCCGGCGAAAGTATATGAGAGCCAGGACGATGCGGTTGAGGCCATCCTCGGCGGTAAAGTCGTGGAAGGCGACGTCGTGGTGATCCGCTACGAAGGGCCGAAAGGCGGGCCGGGGATGCAGGAAATGCTTTACCCCACCAGCTTCCTGAAGTCGATGGGGCTGGGCAAAGCGTGCGCGCTGATCACCGATGGCCGTTTCTCCGGCGGCACCTCAGGGCTCTCTATCGGTCACGTCTCTCCGGAAGCGGCGAGCGGCGGCAACATTGCGCTCATTGAAGATGGCGACATGATCGCGATTGATATTCCGAACCGCAGCATCCAGCTGCAGCTGAGCGATGCGGAAATTGCGGCGCGTCGTGAAGCCCAGGAGGCGCGTGGCGACCAGGCGTGGACGCCGAAGAATCGCCAGCGTCAGGTCTCCTTTGCCCTTCGCGCCTACGCCAGCCTGGCGACCAGCGCCGACAAAGGCGCGGTACGCGATAAATCCAAGCTGGGTGGCTAATCATGGCGGATTCACAACCCTTGTCCGGCGCCCCTGAGGGCGCCGAGTACCTGCGAGCAGTGCTGCGCGCGCCGGTTTATGAAGCGGTGCAGAAAACGCCGCTGCAAAAAATGGATAAGCTCTCGTCGCGGCTGGATAACGTTATTCTGGTGAAGCGTGAAGATCGCCAGCCGGTACACAGCTTTAAGCTGCGCGGCGCTTACGCGATGATGTCCAGCCTGACTGCCGAACAGAAATCCCACGGGGTGATCACCGCTTCGGCGGGCAACCATGCCCAGGGCGTGGCGTTTTCCGCATCGCGGCTGGGCGTTAAGGCGCTGATCGTGATGCCGGTAGCGACCGCCGATATCAAAGTCGATGCCGTTCGCGGCTTTGGCGGCGAAGTGCTGCTGCACGGCGCCAACTTTGACGAAGCGAAGGCGAGAGCGATTGAGCTGGCGCAACAGCAGGGTTTTACCTGGGTGCCGCCGTTCGATCACCCAATGGTCATCGCCGGACAGGGAACCCTGGCGCTGGAGCTGCTGCAGCAGGATGCCCATATTGACCGCGTCTTCGTCCCGGTGGGCGGCGGCGGTCTGGCAGCGGGCGTGGCGGTGCTGATCAAGCAGCTGATGCCGCAGATCAAAGTGATCGCGGTGGAGGCGGAAGATTCTGCTTGCCTGAAGGCGGCGCTGGACGCAGGCCATCCGGTGGATCTGCCGCGCGTCGGCTTGTTTGCCGAAGGCGTGGCGGTCAAACGCATCGGCGATGAAACGTTCCGTTTATGCCAGGAGTATCTGGACGATATCATCACCGTCGATAGCGATGCTATCTGCGCGGCGATGAAGGATCTGTTCGAAGATGTGCGGGCGGTGGCGGAGCCTTCCGGCGCGCTGGCGCTGGCGGGGATGAAAAAGTATATCGCCCAGCATAACATCCGCGGCGAGCGTCTGGCTCATATTCTGTCCGGGGCCAACGTCAACTTCCACGGCCTGCGCTACGTGTCCGAGCGCTGCGAGCTCGGGGAACAGCGCGAAGCACTGCTGGCGGTGACGATCCCGGAAGAGAAAGGTAGCTTTTTGAAGTTTTGCCAGCTACTGGGGGGCCGCTCGGTGACGGAGTTCAACTACCGCTTTGCCGATGCCAAAGACGCCTGTATTTTTGTCGGGGTACGCCTGAGTCGTGGCCTGGAAGAGCGGAAAGAGATCCTCCAGTTACTGAACGACGGCGGCTACAGCGTGGTGGATCTCTCTGATGATGAGATGGCTAAGCTGCATGTGCGCTATATGGTCGGCGGCCGGCCGTCAAAAGCGCTGCAGGAGCGGCTGTTCAGCTTCGAGTTTCCGGAATCGCCGGGGGCGCTGCTGAAATTCCTGCATACCCTTGGCACCCACTGGAATATTTCACTGTTCCACTACCGCAGCCACGGCACTGACTATGGTCGGGTACTGGCGGCCTTCGAGTTGGGCGAGCACGAGCCGGACTTTGAAACTCGTCTCAATGAGCTGGGCTATGAGTGCCACGACGAAACGCATAACCCGGCATTCCGCTTTTTCCTCGCGGGTTAGTGGTTGGGAAGAATTTTCCAGAAAGCATCAATAAGCGGCTCATGCAGCCGCTTTTTTTGTGCGCAAACACCCAGCTCAAACGGCGTTTGCTCATCGCTGCGCTCCAGGATCATCACCCTGTTGCGTACCGGCTCCGGACTGTTCTCCAGCACCACTTCCGGCAGCAGCGCCACGCCGCATCCCAGGGCGACCATCGACACCATCGCTTCGTGCCCGCCGACGGTGGCGTAGATCGACGGATTGCTGATTTTATGCCGCCGAAACCACAGCTCGATGCGCCGACGTACCGGCCCCTGGTCGGCCATGATAAAGGGCACTGTCGACCAGTCGGGGCGCTCGACGGTCACCTGGTTGCGCACCGGGCAGGGAAGGGCCGGGGCAATTAACACCACGGCGAGGTTCTCCAGCATCGAAAACGCCACCGACCCTGGCAGAGTCTCCGGCTTACCGGCAATCGCCAGGTCGGCTTCGCCGGTGACGACCTTCTCCATAGCGTCGGCGGCGTCGCCGGTCGAGAGCTTGATCTCCACCGAGGGGTGCGCGGCGCGAAAGCGGTCGAGGATCGGCGGCAGATGGCTATAGGCGGCGGTGACAGAGCAGAAGATGTGCAGCTCGCCGGAGAGCGAAGGGCCCTGCTGATCGATGACGTGACGAAGCTGCTGATACTGCAATAAAGTCTGTTGGGCAAAGGTACGTAACTCTTCCCCGGCTTCGGTAAGGGTCACCGTGCGATTATCTCGCACGAACAGCGGCTGGCCGAGGTCCTCTTCCAGGCGTTGGATCTGGCGCGAAAGCGTCGACGGGCTGACGTGCATGGCCCGCGCGCTGCGGCCAAAATGGCGGCTTTCCGCCAGATGCAGAAAGGTTTTCAGATCGCGTAAATCCACGGCGCGTACTCCCCGGTTTTGTATTTCATAAAATGCAACGTGACGTTGTGAATATATCAATTTCCGCAATAAAATTCCTGTCATATAGTAAGTTCATTCTCGCAAAAGCGAACCGAACAATAAGCACGACACAACATCACGGAGTTACAGACATGGCTAACTACTTTAATACACTGAACCTGCGCCAGCAGCTGGCACAGCTGGGCAAATGCCGCTTTATGGCGCGCGACGAATTCGCCGATGGCGCAAGCTACCTTCAGGGTAAAAAAGTGGTCATCGTCGGCTGCGGCGCGCAGGGTCTGAACCAGGGTCTGAACATGCGTGACTCCGGCCTGGATATCTCCTATGCGCTGCGTAAAGAAGCGATCGCTGAGAAGCGCGCCTCCTGGCGTAAAGCGACTGAAAACGGCTTCAAAGTCGGCACTTATGAAGAGCTGATCCCGCAGGCCGACCTGGTGGTTAACCTGACGCCGGACAAACAGCACTCAGACGTTGTGCGCTCCGTACAGCCGCTGATGAAAGACGGCGCAGCGCTGGGTTACTCCCACGGCTTCAACATCGTGGAAGTGGGCGAGCAGATCCGTAAAGACATCACCGTGGTGATGGTGGCGCCGAAGTGCCCGGGCACCGAAGTGCGTGAAGAGTACAAACGCGGTTTCGGCGTACCGACGCTTATCGCGGTACACCCGGAAAACGACCCGAAAGGCGAAGGCATGGCCATTGCCAAAGCGTGGGCGGCGGCGACAGGCGGCCACCGCGCGGGCGTGCTGGAATCTTCCTTCGTGGCGGAAGTGAAATCTGACCTGATGGGCGAGCAAACTATCCTTTGCGGCATGCTGCAGGCGGGTTCTCTGCTGTGCTTCGACAAGCTGGTGGCGGAAGGTACCGATCCGGCGTATGCAGAAAAACTGATTCAGTTCGGCTGGGAAACCATCACCGAAGCGCTGAAGCAGGGCGGCATCACCCTGATGATGGATCGCCTCTCCAACCCGGCGAAACTGCGCGCTTATGCGCTGTCCGAGCAGCTGAAAGAGATCATGGCGCCGCTGTTCCAGAAACACATGGACGACATCATCTCCGGCGAATTCTCCTCCGGCATGATGGCGGACTGGGCGAATGATGATAAGAAACTGCTGACCTGGCGTGAAGAGACCGGCAAAACCGCCTTCGAAACCGCGCCGCAATATGAAGGCAAAATCGGCGAGCAGGAGTACTTCGATAAAGGCGTTCTGATGATCGCGATGGTGAAAGCGGGCGTTGAGCTGGCCTTCGAAACCATGGTGGCCTCCGGCATCATCGAAGAGTCTGCTTACTACGAATCACTGCATGAGCTGCCGCTTATCGCCAACACCATCGCCCGTAAGCGTCTGTATGAGATGAACGTGGTTATTTCCGATACCGCTGAATATGGTAACTACCTGTTCTCTTACGCTTGCGTACCGCTGCTGAAAGAGTTCATGACCACCCTGCAGACCGGCGACCTGGGCACAGCGATTGCCGAAGGCGCGGTAGATAACGCGCAGCTGCGCGATGTGAACGAAGCGATTCGCAGCCACGCTATCGAGCAGGTTGGTAAGAAACTGCGCGGTTATATGACCGATATGAAGCGTATCGCGGTAGCCGGCTAATTCCTCGTCGTCTTTCGACTTGCCGATGCGTTGGCTACGGTACGTACACCCCAGTCACATAGTAATCTTTGTTGCTGGGGATGTACTTCCTTGCCGCCTTCCGGCAAGCCGAAATCCATAGAGGCATGGATTTGTTTAGTAGGCCTGATAAGCGAAGCGCCATCAGGCAAAAACCCGGAGATTAAGATCCCCGGGTTTTTTTATTATTTCCGGTACAGCACTTTGATGATGTGGTAGCCGAACTGGGTATGCAGCGGGCCGGTTGGCTCCAGTTCAGGGCAGGAGAAGACCACTTTATCGAAGGCCGGTACCATCTGGCCCTGGCGGAACTCACCCAGATCGCCGCCGCGTTTGCCTGACGGACAAATGGAGTGTTTCTTTGCCAGCTTGCCGAAATCGGCGCCGTTTTTGAGCTGCTCGAGCAGATCGAGCGCCAGTTTCTCTTCTTTTACCAGGATATGCAGTGCTGCCGCGGTTTTAGCCATGATTGCGCCTTGAGTGAGTTGGGATAAATCAGGGCGCCATAGTATCACGCGCTAGCGGCGATACAGCACCTTGATGATGTGGTAGCCGAATTTGGTTTTCACCGGGCCATAGGGTTTGAGCAGCGGACAGCTGAAGACGGCTTGATCAAACGGACCGACCATCGCGCCTTGCTGAAACTCGCCTAAGTCGCCGCCGTTGCGGCCAGACGGACATTTAGAATAGCGTTTCGCCAGATGATCGAAGCTGACGCCCCGCTCCAGTTTGGCGAGGATCTCCAGCGCCAGTTTCTCTTCTTTGACCAGGATATGCAGGGCCGCTGCGCTTTTTGCCATGACATCATTCTCAGGATGGTTTGCGTGGCTGACACTTTACCATCAGTCAGTAAATCTCGGCTCCGCTTTCTGCTACAATCCCCACCCCGTTCGAAGATTGAGCAAGACTCCCATGCGTTTAAACCCTGGCCAACAACAAGCCGTCGAATTCGTCACCGGACCGTGCCTGGTGCTGGCGGGCGCCGGTTCCGGTAAGACCCGCGTTATTACGAATAAAATCGCCCACCTGATCCGCGGCTGCGGCTATCAGGCGCGCCATATCGCGGCCGTGACCTTTACCAACAAAGCCGCGCGCGAGATGAAAGAGCGCGTTGGGCAAACGCTGGGGCGCAAAGAGGCGCGTGGGCTGATGATTTCCACCTTCCACACTTTGGGGCTGGATATCATTAAGCGCGAATACGCTGCGCTGGGTATGAAGTCTAACTTTTCCTTATTCGACGATACCGACCAGGTGGCGCTGCTTAAGGAACTGACCGAAGGGTTGATCGAAGATGACAAAGTGGTGCTTCAGCAGCTGATCTCGACGATCTCCAACTGGAAAAACGATCTAAAAACCCCGGCGCAGGCCGCCGCTGGCGCGAAAGGCGAACGGGATCGTATTTTCGCCCACTGCTATGGGCTATACGACGCGCACATGAAGGCCTGCAATGTTCTCGATTTTGACGATCTGATCCTGCTGCCAACGCTGCTGCTGCAGCGCAACGAGGAGGTGCGCGAGCGCTGGCAAAATAAGATCCGCTACCTGCTGGTGGATGAGTATCAGGATACCAATACCAGCCAGTATGAGCTGGTGAAACTGCTGGTGGGTCAGCGGGCGCGCTTTACCGTGGTGGGCGATGACGACCAGTCGATCTACTCGTGGCGCGGCGCGCGGCCGCAGAACCTGGTGCTGCTCAGCCAGGACTTCCCGGCGCTGCAGGTGATCAAGCTTGAGCAGAACTACCGCTCATCCGGGCGTATTCTGAAAGCCGCCAACATTTTGATCGCCAATAACCCTCACGTCTTTGAAAAGCGGCTGTTCTCCGAACTGGGATATGGCGCGGAGCTGAAAGTGCTCTCCGCCAACAATGAAGATCATGAAGCGGAGCGCGTGGCCGGGGAGCTGATCGCCCACCACTTCATTAATAAAACCAATTACAAAGACTACGCGATCCTTTATCGCGGCAATCACCAGTCGCGGGTCTTTGAAAAGATGCTGATGCAGAACCGCATCCCGTACAAAATCTCCGGCGGCACGTCGTTCTTTTCGCGTCCGGAAATTAAAGATCTGCTGGCCTATCTGCGCGTGCTGACCAACCCGGACGACGACAGCGCCTTCCTGCGTATCGTCAACACGCCGAAGCGCGAGATCGGCCCGGCGACGCTGCAAAAGCTCGGTGAGTGGGCGATGGGCCGCAACAAAGGATTGTTCACCGCCAGCTTTGATATGGGTCTCAGCCAGACGCTGACCGGGCGCGGCTATGAATCTCTCACCCGCTTCACCCACTGGCTACGCGAGATCCAGCAGCTGGCCGAACGCGAGCCGGTCAACGCCGTGCGCGATTTGATTCGCGGGATCGACTACGAATCCTGGCTGTATGAAACCTCGCCCAGCCCGAAAGCCGCGGAAATGCGCATGAAAAACGTCAACCAGCTGTTTACCTGGATGACCGAGATGCTGGAAGGCAGCGAAATCGATGAGCCGATGACCCTGACCCAGGTGGTCACCCGCTTTACCCTGCGCGACATGATGGAGCGCGGCGAATCGGATGAAGAGCTGGATCAGGTGCAGCTGATGACTCTCCATGCGTCAAAGGGGCTGGAGTTCCCCTACGTTTATCTGGTGGGAATGGAAGAGGGATTGCTGCCGCACCAAAGCAGCATTGATGAAGATAACGTCGATGAAGAGCGCCGCCTGGCCTACGTTGGCATCACCCGTGCGCAGAAAGAGCTGACCTTTACGCTCTGTAAGGAGCGCCGGCAATATGGCGAGCTGGTGCGTCCTGAACCGAGTCGTTTTCTGCTGGAGCTACCTCAGGACGACCTTATCTGGGAGCAGGCACGCAAAACCATTACGCCTGAAGAGCGGATGCAAAAAGGCCAGGCCAACGTCGCTAATATTCGGGCGATGCTGGCAAAGGCGAAAAAAGCTTAGCGTCTCAGGCGATAAACTGCTGCCAGGCGGCGGAGAAGGGCATCACCAGTATTAGCGAGGGCAGCATATTGGCGGTAGGGAAGGCACGGATCCCGCACAGACGGAAACCGGTCGCCAGCATAATGATACCGCCGCAGGCGGTGAAATCGGCGATCATCGACGGATTGATTAACGCCATGATAAAGGTTGCCGCGAAAAACAGGATAACGAAAACAATCAGCTGGGGAATAAAGATCACGGTGATGATATACCCCAGCGTGGAGGCGAAAATCGCGGCAGTAAAAAAGTCGAGGATCGACTTGGTCAGCAGAATGGTCGGGTCGCCGGTCATCCCTTCGGTTAAGGCGCCGAAGATGCCGGTACCGCTGGCGCAGAACAGGATCAGCACGGCGATAAACTGATTCATAAAATCTTCCGCACCGACGCTGGCGCTGGACTGCGCCGGAAAGATACGTTCAATGGGGCTGCGCAGCGTTGTTCCGGCTCGTTCAATCCATTTTTCAATATTCAACAGGCCGCCGATAATCGTGCCGACAATAATAGCCAGGGCAATCGGCGGCAGGTTATGTAATTTATTGACAAAGAATATGCCCATACTGATTGAGATCAGTCCGGCGATCAACGGTAAGGTTTTTTTGAAATGTTCCGGAATAAAACGATTCAGTGAAGCGCCCGCCAGCGCACCAACGAGAAGCGAGCCGCTACAGACAAATATACCTATAGCCATAATTTATTTTCCCTAATAAAAATCAGGGCCTGAATATACAGGCCCTGAAATATTTAAATTAATTATTTAATGTTAAATACGCGGCTGGCATTACCCCAGGCGATTTTCTCTTTCAGGCCTGCTTCAAGTTCTAAAGGATCAAACCAGTCGCAGGCCTGATGAATATCTTCATACGGATAATCGACAGAGAACATCACGCGATCGGCGCCCATGACTTCAATAGCATTATTCAGTGAATGGGTATTGAAATGGCCGCTGGTGGTAACGATGAAGTTATTCTGCAGGTAGTGCATTAACGGTTTTTCCGCTTTACCCAGACCGCAGCCGAAACGCTGACGATAGAGACGATGTTGAGTGCGCGGCAGCATATGTACCAGCCCTTCGCCGAGGTGACCCAGCACCAGATTGAGGTTAGGATAACGATCGAACAGACCGCTCATCATCAGACGAATAGCATGCACCGCCGTTTCCTGAGCGAAGCCCCAGGCAGAGCCGATCAGGCTTTCGTAACCGGTATAGATGCCGCGCGCCGGGCCTTCCAGCGGTTCACGAGGATGAAGATAGACAGGCACGTTCAGCTCGTTGACCTTATCCCAGAATACCAGCATGGATTCGTCATCAAGATACAGGCCATGCTCGCTATCTTTAACGTTGGTGTAGCCGTTGATCAGCGCACCTTTCATGCCTAACTTTTTCACGGCGCGCTCCAGCTCTTCCGCCGCGGCTTCCGGGTTCTGCAATGCCAGGGTGGCGAAGGCGCTGAATTTGTCCGGATTTGGCTTCACATAATTCTCAACGATAAAATCGTTGGTATCGCGGGCAAAAGAGACGGCTTTGGCTTTATCTAAAATAGACTGGGCGCCAGGTGAAGTCAGAGAAAGAATTACATGATCAATATGACGCTGCGCCATTTCTTCCAGCTGAATGCTGCGATCCAGCAGGCGGCGTTCAACATCTTTCATATATTCTGTGCCGTTACGACCTGCTTCACCAGATGAATCCCACAGACGGTTATTTTCAGGAGTGGATACGTGTTCTTCTAAAGCAATTTTTCCGCGCATGATATTTTCCTTGCGATATGAGTCAGTGTGGCTTGATGCGAGGAGAATAAAAGCTTTCACGTATTACCAGCAATAAACCAAACGTAATAGGGGTTATTAATAAAACCAATACACGGGCGTATTTTGTTACTTAGATTTTAATAGAAGTACTCTGCTGTGCGGGATCGGCAAGCGTAGCGATCAGCGAGCGTAGCCAGATATGTCCGGGATCGCGGTGCAGCCGCTGATGCCAGACCTGACGGATGGCGATTTTGGCGAGGGGAAAAGGCAGCGGCCAGCTGCGGCAGGGATAGCGCCGGGTGATATGCCGCGCCACCTGTTCCGGGACGACGGCAATCATATCGCTTTCGGCCACCAGCTCACCGGTACCTAAAAAACTTGGTAACGTTAGCGCAATGCGCCGGGGCATGTGGTGCTCATCAAGCAGCTTATCCATATCGCCATGGGCAGTCCCCTCCACGCGGATCGCCAGATGCTTTTCCTGGCGCCAGTCTTCGGCGCGGAGCTGTGCGCGAATGCGAGGATGGTTTTCCGCAGCCAGGCAGACATATGATTGATCGAAGAGATGTTGCTGGTAGACGCTTTCCGGAAGCTGCGTCAGATAGCCGATCGCGAGATCGCATTTCCCGGATTCGAGGGCGTTGAGGGTCTGCTCATCCAGATTCTGTACCGTAAAGGTGATCCCGTCCGCCGCCTGCTGCTGGAGCGCAATTTGCAATAAAGGCAGCAGCGTCATTTGGCTGATATCGGTCATACCGATCGTAAAATTACGCTGGCTCTGCTGGGGAAGAAATTCAGGTTTGACCGCTAAATCGTTATCGGCAAGCTGGAGAAGAGTCGAGATGGTGGGGGCGATCGCGTCCGCTCGCGGCGTCGGGATCATCCGCTGCCCGACCCGGACAAACAGCGGGTCAGCAAAATGATCTCGTAGTTTTTTCAGCAAAAGGCTGCCGGTGGGCTGGCTGATATCGAGCGCGTCCGCTGCTGGGGAAACATTGCCCAAGCGGTAGAGCGCAGAGAAAAAGCGTAGCGATTTGAAATCCAGTTCTTCCCGCATCCGCCCTCCTGGCTGGATATTATTTCAGCGTATCGCCGCTGGCGACCCGAAGTATCCAGTGGACGTAGCTTTGCCACTGACACTCCTGATCGACCATCTCCCGACCCAGCGGATGTTCATCCAGCCAGTTTCCCGGCAATATCAGCGTCAGTTGTTCGTCTTGAGCGGTCAGCTGAATGGCGGGCAACAGATCGTCGCGCCGCCGGCTGGCAAACAGGATTGCCAGTCGCAGCAGACGACACAGATGCTCAGCCACCCGCGGCGGGACGGCATTCTGTTGATGAAGCGAAGAGAGGTCGATAGCGTTAGTCTGGTTAAGGAGCAGCGTGGCAATCAGCTTCTTCTGCGCCGGGGTAAACCCCGGCAGGTCGAGGTTATTGACCAGATAGGCGGCGTGCTGCGGCGCGCGCTTAAAATCCACGCTCAGCCCAATCTCATGCAGCGCACAGGCGCTAAGGAGTAAATCACGGCTTAGCGGATCCAGCTCCCAGCTGCCATCCAACTGACTGAGCAGATGACTGGCAAGGCCGCCGACGCGCTGGGCCTGTTCGGTGTCGATCATAAAACGACGCTGAATATTACGCAGCGTGCGGCTGCGGATGTCCTGCTCAACGGAGAGATGCAGCATGCCGTACACCAGGCCTTCGCGTAACGCGCCGCCCGCGAGGGTCATACACTGAATATTCAGTTCGCTGAAGATAGCGATCAGGATCGCCAGCCCGCTAGGAAACACCAGCGCCCGCTCAAGGGTTAAGCCTTCGATCTCCAGCTCTTCCAGACGTCCGCACTGGATAGCGCGCTGTTTAAGCTGCTGGAGTTTGGCGAGGGTGATTCGTTCATCCATCCCCTGCGCCATCATAATTTCCTGCAGAGCCTGAACGGTGCCGGAGGCGCCAACGCACACTTTCCATCCGTGATAGCGCAGCACATCGGCGACGGGCAGTAGTACCTCGCGCGCAGCCGCTTCGGCGAGATCGAAATTCTCTTTCGTCAGACTACGGTCGGCAAAATAGCGTTCAAGCCAGGTGACACAGCCCATCGACAGGCTAAACAGCGAGGTTGTTTGTGCGCCGGTCCCGGTCACCAGCTCGGTGCTGGCGCCGCCGATATCGACCACCAGGCGCTGATCGGCGCCGCCGGTGGTGTGGGCGACACCCTGGTAAATCAGGCGCGCTTCTTCTTCGCCGCTGATCACTTGCACTGGAGTGCCGAGGATCTCCTGCGCTTTCGCCAGAAACTCCCCCGCATTGACGGCAAGACGCAGCGTGGCGGTGGCCACGACGCGGATTTGCGTCGGCGGAATATCCTGCAGGCGCTCGGCAAACAGGCGTAAGCACTGCCAGCCCCGTTCCATCGCTTCTGCGGAGAGGGTGTTGTCGCTATTCAGGCCGGCGGCCAGTCGAACCTTACGCTTAATGCGGCTCAGCGTCTGGATGCTGCCCGCCACCTCGCGCACCACCAACATATGGAAACTATTGGAGCCCAAATCAATGGCGGCATATAGCGAGGTGGAGCTCATACTCTTCATCGTTCAGAAGGCTCCCTGGTCGGTGGGGCGCTTAGGCCCGATCCACATCACTGAGCGGGTCGCCAGAGGAAGGTCGCCCTGGCAGATTCTGAATGACTGAGCGTATGGCATAGATCTCTTAACCTGAACGACGACGATTGCGCGGTGGACCGTTACGGCGCGGGCCGTTGCCTGGGCGCGCACGGGTCAGACGCAGCGGCTTAGGCAGGTCGGTCATCAGCGCGTCCGGGTTGTACTTACTGACCGGAATTGAGTGACCAATATAGGTTTCGATCGCCGGCAGATTCAGCGCATACTCTTCGCAGGCGAGGCTAATGGAGTGACCGCTGGCGCCAGCGCGACCGGTACGGCCGATGCGGTGAACGTAATCTTCGCAGTCGTCCGGCAGATCGTAGTTAAAGACGTGAGTCACGGCCGGAATATGTAAGCCACGGGCGGCAACATCGGTCGCGACCAGAATATCGAGGTCGCCACGGGTAAATTCTTCGAGAATGCGCAGACGTTTTTTCTGCGCCACGTCGCCGGTCAGCAGACCTACGCGATGGCCGTCGGCGGCGAGATGGCCCCAGATATCTTCGCAACGGTGCTTGGTATTGGCGAAAACGATGGCGCGATCGGGCCACTCTTCTTCCAGCAGCGTCTGCAGCAGGCGCATTTTTTCTTCATTGGAAGGGTAGAAGAGCTCTTCTTTAATACGGTGGCCTGTCTTCTGTTCCGGCTCGACTTCAACGTACTCGGCGTTATTCATTTGTTCGAACGCCAGTTCGCGGACGCGATAAGAAAGGGTCGCGGAGAACAGCATGTTCAGGCGCTGAGTGGCCGGCGGCATGCGGCGGAACAGCCAGCGGATATCTTTAATAAAGCCGAGATCGTACATGCGATCGGCTTCGTCCAGCACGACAACCTGAATGGCGCCGAGGTTAATGTGGTTCTGCTTCGCGTAATCGATCAGACGACCAGTGGTGCCGATCAGAATATCGACGCCGCTTTCCAGCACTTTCAACTGCTTATCGTAGCCGTCGCCGCCGTAAGCCAGACCCAGCTTCAGACCGGTGGCCTGCGCCAGTGGCTCAGCGTCGGCGTGGATCTGTACCGCCAGTTCACGCGTCGGCGCCATAATCAGCGCGCGCGGTTGGTTAACCTGGCGATCGGCGATAGCCGGGTGAGAGAGAAGATAATGAAACGTTGACGTCAGGAACGCCATCGTTTTACCGGTACCGGTTTGCGCCTGCCCGGCGACATCGCGGCCTTCCAGCGTCAGCGGAAGGGCGAGGGCCTGAATGGGTGTGCAATTATGAAACCCTTTCTTTTCAAGGGCTTCAATGACTGCCGGGTGCAGGGCGAAGTCGGAAAACTTCTGTTCTGTTAAATGTGTTTTGCTCATAGTGTGGTAGAATATCAGCTAACTATTGCATTAAGAAAGCGTATCCGGTGAAATAACGTCAACCTTTCGTTGGCGGTGTACGAAATTATTCAAGGTACGTCTACGGTAACTGAACGAATCCAGGATAGCTTAGACTACTAAGCGAGTCGGGAGCGATAAATCTGCAGCATGCAGTTCGCGTTCGGGCACCCTGGCGTCAACAGGCGAGTCCATGATGGATTGCGCCAGTTGGCAGGCCAGAGAATTGAGGTATCCTGAAGAATAGCGTGCATAACGTAGCCGCAGCGCGTCGTTGATGGCTACGACACCAACACACCAGGCTTATTCCTGTGGAGTTAAATATGAGCGATAAAATTATTCACCTGACTGACGACAGTTTTGACACGGACGTACTCAAGGCTGACGGGCTGACCCTCGTCGATTTCTGGGCAGAGTGGTGTGGTCCGTGCAAAATGATCGCCCCGATTCTGGATGAGATCGCTGAAGAGTATCAGGGCAAACTGACCGTAGCTAAGCTGAACATTGACCAGAACCCGGGCACTGCGCCGAAATACGGCATTCGCGGTATCCCAACCCTGCTGCTGTTTAAAAACGGCGAAGTGGCGGCCACTAAAGTTGGCGCACTGTCCAAGGGTCAGCTGAAAGAGTTCCTCGACGCTAACCTGGCGTAAGCGAATTGCTGTTCCGGCGTCCAGATTCCTATTTTTTGCGGAACTCTGGACGCCCGGCTGGAGTCGTGCTAAGTTAATCCACAGACTTCGTTTTAAACATACCTTGTTTGAATCTTGTTTTACCCGAAGCATCCCGCATAAATGCGCGTGAAGTTAATAATTCCGGGCTTTTCACTCATTCCGTCTAGTCGTTTCAGTTCTGCGTTCTTTCCTGTGACCAGGCAACGTACAGACACGAGATGAAGGCCGTTAACAGGCATGGAAGTTCCTGCCATACCATTCACAACATTAAGTTCGAGATTTACCCCGAGTTTAAGAACCCACACCACTATGAATCTTACCGAATTAAAGAATACGCCGGTTTCTGAGCTGATTACTCTCGGCGAAAATATGGGGCTGGAAAACCTGGCTCGTATGCGTAAGCAGGATATTATTTTTGCCATCCTCAAGCAGCATTCGAAGAGTGGCGAAGATATCTTTGGCGACGGCGTACTGGAGATACTGCAGGATGGATTTGGATTCCTCCGCTCCGCAGACAGCTCCTACCTCGCCGGCCCTGACGACATCTACGTATCCCCCAGCCAAATCCGCCGTTTCAACCTCCGCACTGGTGACACCATTTCCGGTAAGATTCGTCCTCCGAAAGAGGGTGAACGTTACTTTGCGCTGCTGAAAGTTAACGAAGTTAACTACGACAAGCCGGAAAACGCGCGTAACAAGATCCTGTTCGAGAACTTAACGCCGCTGCACGCGAACTCTCGCCTGCGTATGGAGCGTGGTAACGGTTCTACCGAAGACTTAACCGCTCGCGTACTGGATCTGGCCTCCCCGATTGGCCGCGGCCAGCGTGGTCTGATCGTCGCGCCGCCGAAAGCCGGTAAAACCATGCTGCTGCAGAACATCGCGCAGAGCATCGCATACAACCACCCGGACTGTGTCCTGATGGTACTGCTGATCGACGAACGTCCGGAAGAAGTGACCGAGATGCAGCGTCTGGTGAAAGGTGAAGTGGTTGCTTCCACCTTTGACGAGCCGGCATCCCGTCACGTGCAGGTTGCCGAGATGGTTATTGAGAAAGCGAAACGTCTGGTTGAACACAAGAAAGACGTTATCATCCTGCTCGACTCTATTACCCGTCTGGCGCGTGCCTACAACACCGTGGTTCCGGCTTCCGGTAAAGTGTTGACCGGTGGTGTGGACGCCAACGCCCTGCACCGTCCGAAGCGTTTCTTTGGTGCGGCACGTAACGTCGAGGAGGGCGGTAGCCTGACCATCATCGCCACGGCGCTGATCGACACCGGTTCCAAAATGGACGAAGTTATCTACGAAGAGTTTAAAGGCACCGGTAACATGGAACTGCACCTCTCTCGTAAGATTGCTGAAAAACGCGTCTTCCCGGCTATCGACTACAACCGTTCCGGTACCCGTAAAGAAGAGCTGCTTACCACTCAGGAAGAGCTGCAGAAAATGTGGATCCTGCGCAAAATTATCCATCCGATGGGTGAGATTGATGCGATGGAATTCCTCATCAATAAGCTGGCAATGACCAAGACGAATGATGACTTCTTCGATATGATGAAGCGCTCGTAAGGTAAAAAAAGCCAAAAACGCCACGCCTTTGCGTGGCGTTTTCATTTTTGGGTTTGTATGATCCAGAGACAGAGAAAGCGGGACGAAAGTTGTCGTATAATGGCGCCGGATAGCAGGCGGAGACAGCTTTAACAGACTAAAATCTATACAATAAATTTGTAATGTTCTGCTTTTCCCCTTCTGGAGTTGGGGCATCATCGCTATACTTCCCGGATTAACTATGCTGAGAGCACATGCGTTGTGAATTTACTCACTGCTATTACTGAATTAATCAGTATTTTCTTATTCACGACCCTCTTTATTTTTGTCGCGCGGAAAGTGGCAAAAAAGATCGGGTTAGTGGATAAACCCAACTATCGCAAACGGCATCAGGGGTTGATACCGTTGGTCGGTGGTATCTCAGTTTATGCAGGTATCTGTTTCACTTTCGCCATCGCCGATTATTATATTCCTCACGCCTCGCTGTATCTGGCCTGCGCGGGGGTATTGGTGCTGGTTGGCGCGCTTGACGATCGCTTCGACATCAGCGTGAAAATTCGCGCGGTCATTCAGGCCGCGATCGCCGTGATTATGATGATGGCAGGGAATCTGCATCTGAGTAGTTTGGGCTTTATTTTTGGCTCGTGGGAACTGGTGCTGGGGCCCTTCGGCTTCTTCCTGACGCTGTTTGCCGTCTGGGCCGCTATCAATGCGTTCAACATGGTCGATGGTATCGACGGCCTGCTCGGCGGACTGTCATCGGTCTCTTTTGCGGCGACCGGGATTATCCTTTGGTTTGATGGTCAGTACAGCCTGGCGATGTGGTGTTTCGCGATGATCGCCGCCATTCTACCCTATATTCTTCTCAATCTTGGCGCCCTCGGCCGCCGCTATAAAGTCTTTATGGGTGACGCCGGCAGCACGATGATTGGCTTCACCATCATCTGGATCCTGCTGGAAACCACGCAAGGTAAAACGCATCCCATTAGCCCGGTGACCGCGCTGTGGATTATCGCTATCCCGCTGATGGACATGGTGGCGATTATGTATCGCCGCCTGCGCAAAGGCATGAGTCCTTTCTCACCGGACCGTCAGCATATTCATCATTTGATCATGCGCGCCGGGTTTACTTCCCGCCAGGCGTTTGTCCTGATTACCCTGGCCGCCGCCCTGCTGGCGCTGGTTGGCGTCGTGGCGGAGTACACCCGCATTGTGCCGGAATGGGTGATGTTAATTCTCTTTTTGGTAGCCTTCTTTCTTTATGGCTACTGTATTAAGCGCGCCTGGAAAGTGGCGCGCCTGGTTAAGCGCATCAGACGCAGAATTCGGCGACACAGCGGCAATAATCCGAAACTAACCAAGTAGAGCTGGGGATGTGATGACTCAACCATTACCGGGAGCACAAGCAGTGAACGTTGAGAACGAGCTGGATATTCGCGGGCTGTTTCGCGCTTTATGGGCAGGAAAAGGCTGGATAGTCGGCGGCGCCGTACTCTTCGCCGCCATCGTGCTGGTGTACACCTTCTTTGCTCGCCAGGAGTGGAGCGCCACGGCGATCACCGATCGGCCTACTGTCAATATGTTGGGGGGATACTATTCCCAACAGCAGTTCTTACGCAATCTGGACATTAAAGCCGACCTCGCCTCGGTCGACCAGCCTTCCGCCATGGATGAAGCGTATAAAGAGTTCATCATGCAGCTGGCCTCCTGGGATACCCGGCGCGATTTCTGGCTGCAAACGGACTACTACAAGCAGCGTCAGTCGGGTAATGCCCGCGCTGATGCGGCGATGCTGGATGACCTGATTAACAATATCCAGTTTATGCCAGGTGATGCGGCCAAGAGCATTAACGACAGCGTCAAACTGACCGCCGAGACCGGGCAGGATGCCAATAATCTGTTGCGTCAGTATGTGGCCTTCGCCAGCCAGCGGGCGGCAGGCCATCTTAACGACGAACTTAAAGGCGCCTGGGCGGCGCGGACGGTGCAGATGAAGGCGCAGGTGAAGCGCCAGGAAGAGGTGGCCGAGGCCATCTTCAACCGCCGGACGCACAGCGTGGAGCAGGCGCTGAAGGTGGCTCAGCAGCACAATATTTCACGTAGCGAAACGGATGTTCCTGCCGATCAGTTGCCGGATTCAGAGCTATTTTTATTGGGCAGGCCGATGCTGCAGGCCAGGCTGGAAAACCTGCAGGCCGTCGGGCCGGAATATGACCTCGATTACGACCAGAACCGCGCCATGCTGAGCACGTTGAACGTCGGTCCAACGTTAGATCCGCGTTTTCAGACTTACCGGTATTTGCGGACGCCGGAAGAACCTGTAAAACGCGATAGCCCGCGCCGTGTATTTCTGATGGTGATGTGGGGGATTGTGGGTGCGCTCATCGGCGCAGGCGTGGCGTTATCGCGTCGTCGTGTCCTGTGATTGCGGCCTGTGGTGAAGGGCAGATGACCTTCATCGCCTAATCGAAGAGAATCGATGTGAAAGTACTAACTGTATTTGGCACGAGGCCGGAAGCCATCAAGATGGCGCCTCTGGTCCATGCGCTGGCAAAGGATCCTCATTTTGAGGCGAAAGTATGCGTGACCGCGCAGCATCGGGAGATGCTCGATCAGGTGTTGAAACTTTTCTCTATTGTCCCGGACTACGATCTCAACATCATGAAGCCGGGGCAGGGGCTGACCGAGATCACCTGTCGCATCCTTGAAGGGCTGAAGCCGGTGCTGGAGTCGTTTAAACCCGACGTGGTGCTGGTGCATGGCGATACCACCACCACCATGGCGGCGAGCCTGGCGGCGTTTTACCAGCGGATACCGGTGGGTCACGTAGAGGCCGGCCTGCGCACCGGCGATTTAAGTTCGCCGTGGCCGGAAGAAGGCAACCGTACGTTGACCGGCCATCTGGCGACATACCATTTCGCCCCCACGGAAACCTCGCGGCAGAATCTGCTGCGGGAAAATATTGCCGACAGTCGGATCACGGTTACCGGGAATACGGTCATTGATGCCCTGTTCTGGGTGCGGGATCGGGTGCTGGGTGATGAAGCGCTACGGGAGACCCTGCTGCAGCGCTATCCTTTCATCAGCCATGGTAAAAAGATGATTCTGGTTACCGGCCACCGGCGGGAAAGCTTTGGGCTCGGTTTTGAACAGATCTGCCAGGCGCTGGCCGAGATAGCCCATACCCACCCTGAGGTGCAGATTGTCTATCCGGTTCACCTGAATCCTAATGTCAGCGAGCCGGTGAATCGTATTCTTGGTCATATTGACAATGTGATGTTGATTGAACCGCAGGATTACCTGCCGTTCGTCTGGCTGATGGATCGCGCCTGGCTGATCCTGACCGATTCCGGCGGCATTCAGGAAGAGGCCCCCTCGCTGGGTAAGCCGGTGCTGGTCATGCGCGATATGACCGAACGTCCGGAAGCGGTGGCCGCCGGCACCGTGTGTCTGGTGGGCACCGACAGCCAGCGCATCGTCGCGGAAGTGACGCGACTGCTGGAGGATGATGCTGCATACCAGGCGATGAGCCGCGCGCATAATCCCTATGGCGATGGCGAAGCATGTCGTCGCATTTTGTCTGCACTTAAAAATAATCAGGTAACGCTATGAGTTTTTCTACCATTTCAGTGATTGGCCTTGGCTATATCGGGCTGCCAACCGCTGCCGCGTTCGCCTCCCGGCAGAAGCGGGTGGTCGGCGTTGATGTTAATCAACATGCCGTGGAGACCATTAACCGTGGAGAGATTCATATCGTGGAGCCAGATCTGGCGAGCGTGGTGAAGACCGCGGTCGAGCAGGGGTATTTAAGCGCCACCACCACCCCGGTGGAGGCGGATGCTTACCTGATTGCCGTGCCGACGCCGTTTAAAGATCGCCACGAGCCGGATATGGTGTTTGTCGAGTCGGCCGCCAAATCTATTGCGCCGACGTTAAAGAAAGGGTCGCTGGTGATCCTCGAGTCCACTTCGCCGGTCGGGTCGACCGAACAGATGGCCGAGTGGCTGGCGGAGATGCGCCCGGATCTTAGCTTCCCCCAGCAGGTGGGTGAAGCGGCGGACGTGAATATCGCCTACTGCCCGGAGCGGGTATTGCCCGGTCAGGTGATGGTCGAGCTGATTAAAAACGACCGTGTTATCGGCGGCATGTCGCCGGTCTGCTCCGCTCGCGCCAGCGAGCTGTATAAAATCTTCCTTGAAGGCGAATGCGTGGTGACCAACTCGCGCACCGCCGAGATGTGCAAGCTGACGGAAAACAGCTTCCGCGACGTCAACATCGCTTTTGCCAACGAGCTGTCGCTGATTTGCGCCGACCAGGGGATTAACGTCTGGGAGCTGATCCGCCTGGCGAACCGCCATCCGCGCGTCAATATCCTGCAGCCGGGCCCGGGTGTTGGCGGCCACTGTATCGCCGTCGACCCATGGTTTATCGTGGCGCAAAACCCGCAGCAGGCGCGTCTGATCCGCACCGCTCGCGAGGTCAACGACCACAAGCCGGAATGGGTTATCGAACAGGTGAAAGCGCAGGTGGCGGACTGCCTGAATGCCACCAACAAGCGGGCCAGCGAACTGACGATCGCCTGTTTTGGCCTCGCTTTTAAACCGAATATTGACGACCTGCGCGAAAGTCCGGCGATGGAAATTGCCGCGCAGATTGCCCGCTGGCACAGCGGCACGACCCAGGTGGTTGAGCCCAACATTCACGCGCTGCCGAAGAAACTCGATGGACTGTGTACGCTGGCGACCCTTGAGGCGGCGCTGGCCAGCGCCGATGTGCTGGTGATGCTGGTCGATCATAACCAATTTAAAGCCGTTAGCGGCGATAGCGTCACCCAGGCGTTTATCGTCGACACCAAAGGAGTGTGGCGGTGAGAACCATTCTGGTCACCGGCGGCGCGGGTTTCATTGGTTCGGCGGTAGTGCGGGAGATTATCCAGCACACCGCCGATCGCGTGGTGGTGGTGGATAAACTGACCTACGCCGGCAATTTAATGTCGCTGGCGCCGGTGGCGCAGGATGCGCGTTTCGCCTTTGAACAGGTGGATATCTGCGACCGCGCCGAGCTGGATCGCATTTTTCGTCAGCATCAACCGGATACGGTGATGCACCTGGCGGCGGAAAGCCATGTCGATCGTTCGATTGACGGCCCGGCGGCGTTTATCGAGACCAATATCGTGGGCACCTATACGCTGCTGGAGGCGGCCCGTAGCTGGTGGAATACCCTGGCTACGGCGCAAAAATCGGCGTTTCGCTTCCATCACATCTCCACCGATGAAGTGTATGGCGATCTGCACGGCAGCGATGATTTCTTTACCGAGACCACGCCCTATGCGCCAAGCAGCCCCTATTCGGCTTCGAAAGCCAGCAGCGACCACCTGGTGCGCGCCTGGCTGCGAACCTATGGCCTGCCGACGCTTATCACCAACTGCTCAAATAACTACGGCCCGTATCACTTTCCCGAGAAGCTGATCCCGCTGACGATCCTTAACGCGCTGGCGGGCAAGCCGCTGCCGGTGTATGGCAATGGACAACAGATCCGCGACTGGCTGTACGTGGAAGATCACGCCAGAGCGCTGTATCTGGTGGCGACCCGCGGCGAACCGGGCGAAACTTACAATATCGGCGGTCATAACGAACGGAAAAATATCGAGGTGGTGGAAACCATTTGTCAGCTGCTGGAAGAGCTGGCGCCGGATAAGCCGCAGGGCGTGGCGCACTATCGCGATCTGATCGCCTTCGTTGCCGATCGTCCGGGCCACGATCTGCGCTATGCCATTGATGCCTCGAAGATTGCCCGCGAGCTGGGCTGGACGCCGGCAGAGACTTTCACCTCCGGTATGCGTAAGACCGTGGCGTGGTATCTGGCGAACGAGGCCTGGTGGCGTCAGGTTCAGGACGGAAGCTATCAGGGCGAGCGTCTTGGGCTGCAAAGCTAATCATCTCTGGGGGGAATGATGAAAGGTATTATTCTGGCGGGCGGTTCCGGAACGCGGCTACATCCCATCACCCGCGGCGTATCGAAGCAGCTGTTGCCGATCTACGATAAGCCGATGATCTACTACCCGCTGTCGGTATTAATGCTGTCCGGGATCCGTGAGATCCTGATTATCACCACGCCGGACGACCTACGTGATTTCCAGCGCCTGCTCGGCGATGGCTCAGAGTTTGGCATTGCGCTGCACTATGCCGTACAGCCGACGCCGGATGGTTTAGCCCAGGCGTTTATCATCGGCGAAGCCTTTCTTAACGGCGAACCGGCGTGTCTGGTGTTAGGCGACAATATCTTCTTCGGCCAAAGCTTTAGCCCGAAGCTGCGCAGCGTCGCTGCCCGCACGGAAGGGGCGACGATTTTTGGCTATCAGGTGATGGATCCTGAGCGCTTTGGCGTGGTGGAGTTTGATGATAACTTCCGTGCGCTATCGCTGGAAGAGAAGCCGAAGCAGCCGAAGTCGAACTGGGCGGTCACCGGTCTCTATTTCTACGATGGCAAGGTGACGGAGTATGCCAAACGGGTCAAACCATCCGAGCGCGGCGAGCTGGAAATCACCTCCATCAACCAGATGTATCTGGAGGATGGCGCATTGACTGTCGAACTGCTTGGACGCGGCTTTGCCTGGCTGGACACCGGCACCCACGATAGCCTGATCGAGGCCAGCATGTTCGTGCAGACCGTCGAGAAGCGCCAGGGCTTTAAAATCGCCTGTCTGGAAGAGATCGGCTGGCGTAACGGCTGGCTGGACGACGACGGCGTCAAACGTGCGGCGAAGCGGCTGGAAAAAACCGGCTACGGCCAATATCTGCTGGATCTGCTCCGTGCCCGTCCGCGCCAGTATTGACCCCCTGGAGTGGGAGAACCGCTTCTTTGCCGTGAACAGCGCGATCGTGCGCTTTGACGAGCACGCGCCGCGGCTGACGCCTGAGGCGCTGGCGGGGTGGTCGCGAGTGCAGGCGAAGATCGCCGCCAGCGACACCGTCCGGCTGGACGCGCTGCAGCGGCTGGGTTTTCAGCTGGTGGAAGGTGAGGTCGATCTGGCGCTGCCGGTGGGCAGCCCTGCAGATGCCGGCGCAGACGTCGCCGTGGAAGCGGATATTGCGCCGCTGCGCGAGCAGGCGGCGCAGGCATTTGCCATGAGCCGCTTTCGCGCGCCCTGGTACGCTGCCGACGCCAGCGGCCGCTTCTATGCCCAGTGGATTGAAAATGCGGTGCGCGGCACCTTCGATCATCAGTGCCTGATTTACCGCCATCCTGAGGGCGATATTCGCGCCTTTGTCTCCCTGCGGCAGATCACTGCGACCGAAGCGCGTATCGGCCTGCTGGCCGGACGCGGCGCCGGGGCGCAGTTGATGCAGGCGGCGCGGTACTGGGCCGCCTCGCGCGGACTTTCTACACTGCGGGTGGCGACCCAGATGGGCAACACCGCCGCGCTTAAACGTTATATTCTCAGCGGTGCTAACGTGGAAAGCACCGCCTACTGGCTATACAGGTGACCCCCATGATCCCATTTAACGCGCCGCCGGTGGTTGGAACCGAGCTTGATTACATGCAGTCTGCGATGAACAGCGGCAAGCTGTGCGGCGACGGCGGCTTTACGCGCCGCTGCCAGCAGTGGGTGGAGCAGCGATTTGGCACGGCAAAAGCGCTACTGACCCCTTCCTGCACGGCTTCGCTGGAGATGGCCGCGCTGCTGCTGGATATCCAGCCGGGCGACGAAGTGATTATGCCCAGCTATACCTTTGTCTCCACCGCCAACGCCTTTGTGCTGCGCGGGGCGAAAATCGTCTTCGTTGATATCCGTCGCGATACGATGAATATCGACGAAACGCTCATCGAAGCCGCCATCACCGATAAAACCCGGGCGATTGTCCCGGTGCATTATGCCGGCGTAGCCTGCGAGATGGACACCATCATGGCCATCGCCGACAAATACAACCTGTTTGTGGTGGAAGACGCCGCGCAGGGGGTGATGTCCACCTACAAGGGGCGCGCGCTGGGCACCATCGGCCATATCGGCTGCTTCAGCTTCCATGAAACCAAAAACTACACCGCCGGCGGTGAGGGCGGGGCGACGCTGATCAACGATCGCACGCTGGTGGAACGCGCGGAGATTATTCGCGAAAAAGGCACCAACCGCAGCCAGTTCTTTCGCGGCCTGGTGGATAAATATACCTGGCGGGACATTGGCTCCAGCTATCTGATGTCCGACCTGCAGGCCGCCTATCTGTGGGCGCAGCTGGAAGCGGCGGAGCGCATCAACCAGCAGCGCCTGGCCCTGTGGCAGAACTACTATGATGCGCTGCTGCCGCTGGCGCGCGCCGGGCGTATCGAACTGCCGACGGTTCCGGCCGACTGCGGGCAAAACGCGCACATGTTCTACATTAAGCTGCGCGATATCGAGGATCGCAGCAGACTGATCGCCTGGCTGAAAGAGGCGGAGATCCTCGCGGTATTCCATTACATTCCCCTGCACAGCTGCCCGGCAGGCGAACAGTTCGGCGAATTCCGCGGTGAAGACCGCTACACCACTCAGGAGAGCGAGCGTCTGGTACGCCTGCCGCTGTTTTACAATCTGTCTGTGGTGAATCAGCGGACGGTGATTAACTCGCTGCTGAGCTACTTCTCCTGATATGTCGTTAGCAAAAGCCTCACTGTGGACGGCGGCATCGACGCTGGTCAAAATCGGCGCCGGTCTGCTGGTCGTCAAGCTGCTGGCCGTCTCGTTTGGGCCGGCGGGCGTTGGCCAGGCCGGTAACTTCCGGCAACTGGTCACCGTACTCGGCGTGCTGGCCGGGGCCGGGATATTTAATGGCGTCACGAAGCTGGTGGCGCAGCATCACGACGATCCCCCGCGCCTGAAGCAGGTGGTGGGCACCTCGTCGGCGATGGTGCTTGGCTTTTCCACCCTGCTGGCGCTGGTATTTTTACTGGCGGCGGCGCCGATAAGCCAGGGGCTGTTCGGCCATACGCACTATCAGGGGCTGGTACGCCTGGTGGCGCTGGTGCAGATGGGGATCGCCTGGGCGAATTTCCTGCTGGCGCTGATTAAAGGCTTTCGCGATGCGGCGGGTAACGCCTTCTCGCTGATTGCCGGGAGCCTGATCGGCGTGGCGGCTTACTATGCTTGCTACGTGTTGGGAGGTTATCAGGGCGCGCTGCTGGGGCTGGCGTTAGTTCCAGCGCTGGTGGTGGTCCCGGCGGGTATTATGCTCTGGCGGCGGGGTAATATCCCGCTGAGCGCCCTGCGTCCGCGCTGGGATAACGGTCTGGCGGGACAGCTATCGAAATTTACCCTGATGGCGCTGATAACCTCGGTGACCCTGCCGGTAGCCTATGTGATGATGCGTAATCTGCTGGCGGCGCATTACGGCTGGGAGGCGGTCGGGATCTGGCAGGGGGTGAGCAGCATCTCCGATGCCTACCTGCAGTTTATTACCGCCTCGTTTAGCGTCTATCTGCTGCCGACGCTGTCGCGGCTGAGCGCCAAAACGGATATCACCCGCGAGATTGGCAAGTCGCTGAAATTCGTCCTGCCGGCAGTAGCGGCGGCGAGCCTGACGGTCTGGCTGCTGCGCGATTTTGCCATCTGGCTGCTGTTTTCCGATCGCTTTACCGCGATGCGCGACCTGTTCGCCTGGCAGTTGGTGGGCGACGTTTTAAAAGTTGGCGCTTACGTCTACGGCTATCTGGTGATCGCCAAAGCGTCGCTGCGTTTTTATATTCTGACGGAAATCAGCCAGTTCGCACTGCTGACCGCATTCTCACACTGGCTTATACCGGCGCACGGCGCGGTTGGCGCGGCGCAGGCATATATGGCCACTTATATTGTTTATTTCGCCCTTTGTAGTGGCGTGTTTTTACTCTGGCGTAAACGGGCATGACAGCACTGATACATGTACTGGGATCGGATATCCCGCATCATAACCAGACCGTACTGCGGTTCTTTAACGACGAACTGGCCGCCGACCCGCAGGCCAGGAGATTTATGATCGTCGGTGATGAGGCCAGCGTGCGTGATGGGTATCCGGCGCTGGATGTCACCTGTTATCCGGGGAAAAAGGCGCTGGCGCAGGCAGTGATTGCTACCGCGAAAGCCAACCGCCAGCAGCGCTTTTTCTTCCACGGCCAGTTCAATACCGGGCTGTGGCTGGCGCTGTTGAGCGGCGGCATCCGCCCGTCGCAGTTTAACTGGCATATCTGGGGGGCGGATCTGTATGAAAATTCTGCCAGCCTGAAGTTTCGCCTGTTCTATCCGCTGCGCCGTATGGCGCAGGGGCGGGTAGGGCGCGTTTTCGCCACCCGCGGCGATCTCAGCTGGTTCGCTAACCGCCATCCGCGCGTCCCGGGCGAGCTGCTCTACTTCCCGACCCGTATGGATCCGGCGCTGAATACCCTGGCCGATAACGCTCCGCGCGGTGATACCCTGACTATTCTGGTCGGCAACTCCGGGGATCGCAGCAATGAACATATTGCCGCGCTGAAGGCAATCCATCAGCAGTTTGGCGATACGGTAAACGTCATCGTGCCGATGGGCTATCCAGCGAAAAACGACGCCTATATCAATGAGGTTCGCGAGGCGGGGGCGGCGCTGTTTAGCGGTGAGCATCTGCAGATCCTCAGCGAGAAGCTGGAGTTTCATGATTATCTGGCGCTGCTGCGCCGCTGCGATCTGGGCTATTTTCTGTTTGCCCGCCAGCAGGGGATCGGCACCCTGTGTCTGCTGATTCAGGCGGGCATCCCCTGCGTGCTCAATCGGGAAAACCCGTTCTGGCAGGATATGGCCGAGCAGCATGTGCCGGTGCTGTTCACCAGCGACGCGCTGGACGTCAGCGTGGTGCGCGAAGCGCAGCGTCAGCTGGCGAGCGTGGATAAATCCGCTATCGCCTTCTTCCGGCCGAACTATCTGACGGGCTGGCGGCGGGCGCTACGGTTAGCGGCGGAGGGGCAGGCATGACGTTAATGCAATTTAGCGGGCTGCTGGTGGTCTGGCTGCTGTCGACGCTGTTCATCGCCACCGCCACCTGGTTTGAGTTCCGTCGGGTACGCTTTAACTTCAACGTTTTTTTCTCGTTGCTGTTTCTGCTGACCTTTTTCTTCGGCTTCCCGCTGACCAGTATTCTGGTGTTTCGCTTTGACGTCAGCGTGGCGCCGCCGGAGATTTTGCTGCAGACGCTGCTGATCGCGGTGTGCTTCTACGCAGTCTACTACGTGACCTATAAAACGCGGCTGCGTTCGGCATCGCGTGAGGTTGCGCATCGCCCGCTGTTTACCATGAACCGGGTGGAAACCCATCTGGCGTGGGGCATTTTGATGGGGCTGGCGCTGCTGTGCGTCGGCATCTTCTTCGCCCACAACGGTTTCCTGCTGTTTAAGCTCAACTCCTACAGCCAGATTTTCTCTGCTGAAGTGTCCGGCGTGGCGTTGAAGCGCTTCTTTTACTTCTTTATTCCGGCGATGCTGGTGGTCTATTTTCTGCGCCAGGATTATAAGGCGTGGATCTTCTTCCTCGTCAGCACGGTGGCCTTTGGTTTGCTGACCTACGCCATCGTCGGCGGGACGCGCGCCAATATCATCATCGCCTTCGCCATCTTTCTGTTCATCGGTATTATTCGCGGCTGGATCAGCCTGTGGATGCTGGCTGCGGCGGGTGTGCTGGGTATTGTCGGCATGTTCTGGCTGGCGCTGAAGCGCTACGGGATGAACGTCAGCGGCGACGAAGCGTTTTATACCTTTCTGTATCTCACGCGCGACACCTTCTCACCGTGGGAGAACCTGGCGCTGCTGCTGCAGAACTACGACAAGATCGATTTCCAGGGGCTGGCGCCGATGATCCGCGATTTCTACGTCTTTATCCCCAGCTGGCTGTGGCACGGTCGCCCGACGATGGTGCTCAATACCGCCAACTACTTTACCTGGGAAGTATTAAACAACCATTCGGGGCTGGCGATTTCGCCGACGCTGATTGGCTCGCTGGTGGTGATGGGCGGCGTCTGGTTCGTACCGCTGGGCGCCGTGGCGGTAGGGTTGATTATTAAATGGTTCGACTGGCTGTATGAGCTGGGCAACCGGGAGAGCAATCGCTATAAAGCGGCTATCCTGCACAGTTTCTGTTTCGGCGCTATCTTCAACATGATAGTGCTGGCGCGCGAGGGGCTGGATTCGTTCGGCTCCCGCGTGGTGTTTTTCCTCGTGATCTTTGGTATCTGCTTGCTGGCGGCGAAACTGCTGTACTGGTTCCTGGATAGCGTGGGACTGATTCATAAGCGCGTAAAACCGCTTTCGCAACCGCAAGTCTGAGAAGGATGGACATGACTGGGACCATTTCCGCGCCGTTGTACCTGTTAAGAGGGCTGCAGCTCATAGGCTGGCGCGATATGCCGCACGCTCTGGATTATTTGTTTGCCGACGGCGCGCTCCGGGAGGGGACGCTGGTGGCCATTAATGCTGAGAAAATGCTGGCCGTAGAAGATAACCCGGAGGTACGGGCGCTGATTGAGGCGGCGGAGTTTAAATATGCCGATGGCATCAGCGTGGTGCGTTCGCTGCGCAAAAAATACCCGCAGGCCCAGGTATCCCGCGTCGCCGGGGCCGATCTCTGGGAAGCGTTAATGCAGCGCGCTGGCGCTGAAGGGACACCGGTGTTTTTGGTTGGTGGTAAACCTGAGGTCCTGGCGCAGACAGAATCCAGGCTGCGTCAGCGCTGGCAGGTGAACATCGTCGGCAGCCAGGACGGTTATTTCACCCCTGAGCAACGCCAGGCATTGTTCGAACGCATTCGCGACAGCGGGGCGAAAATCGTCACCGTCGCGATGGGGTCGCCGCGCCAGGAGATCTTCATGCGCGACTGCCGGCGCCTGTATCCGCACGCGCTGTATATGGGCGTCGGCGGCACTTACGATGTTTTTACCGGGCACGTCCATCGGGCGCCGAAGTTCTGGCAGGATCTGGGGCTGGAGTGGTTCTATCGCCTGCTTTTGCAGCCGAGCCGCATCAAGAGACAGTTCCGCCTACTGCGCTATTTACGTTGGCATTATTCCGGTAAGCTCTGATATTCCACTGCAACCAGGCGAGTTTGCATACATATTCTGTGTAATCTCTTCACTCGCCTGATACTTTATTTGCCATTTCCGCAAAATTAATTAACCATTCGCAGGCTTCATACGCGCCGGGGAGACCTGCGCGTCGGCAAGGCTATGGTTTCAGTTAATAACAATAACCGGGAGTACCCGGAATACGGCAAACACAAGAGGATATATGACTGAGAAAAAAGCGGAGCTCCAGCGTGGACTGGAGGCCCGGCATATTGAACTGATCGCCCTTGGCGGGACGATTGGCGTGGGGTTGTTTATGGGGGCGGCCAGTACCTTGAAATGGGCTGGGCCTTCCGTGCTGCTGGCGTATATTATCGCTGGCCTGTTCGTCTTTTTCATTATGCGCTCAATGGGCGAAATGCTGTTCCTTGAGCCTGTCACTGGCTCCTTCGCGGTGTATGCGCATCGCTATATGAGCCCCTTCTTCGGCTATCTGACCGCGTGGTCCTACTGGTTTATGTGGATGGCGGTGGGGATCTCGGAGATTACCGCCATCGGGGTCTATGTGCAGTTCTGGTTCCCGGAGATGGCGCAGTGGATCCCGGCGTTAATTGCTGTGGGACTGGTGGCGCTGGCGAACCTTGCGGCGGTCCGGCTATACGGTGAAATCGAGTTCTGGTTCGCCATGATAAAAGTGACCACCATTATCGTGATGATCGTCGTGGGTCTGGGCGTCATTTTCTTCGGCTTTGGCAACGGCGGCCACTCCATCGGTTTTGGTAATCTCACCGAACATGGTGGTTTCTTTGCTGGCGGCTGGAAGGGCTTCCTGACGGCGCTGTGTATCGTGGTCGCGTCCTATCAGGGGGTGGAGCTCATCGGCATTACCGCAGGTGAAGCGAAAAACCCGCAGGTGACGCTGCGCAGCGCGGTGGGCAAAGTGCTGTGGCGAATCCTGATTTTCTACGTCGGCGCGATTTTTGTTATCGTCACTATCTTCCCGTGGGATCAAATCGGCTCCAACGGCAGCCCGTTCGTACTGACGTTTGCCAAGATCGGTATTACCGCGGCGGCGGGAATTATCAACTTCGTGGTGCTGACGGCAGCGCTTTCCGGCTGCAACAGCGGAATGTACAGCTGCGGACGTATGCTGTACGCCCTGGCGAAGAACCGTCAGCTGCCGGCGGCGATCGGTAAGGTATCGCGCAACGGCGTTCCGTCCGTCGGTGTGGCGCTGTCGATTCTGATCCTGCTGGTGGGCTCCTGCCTGAATTACATTATTCCTAATCCGCAGCGGGTGTTCGTCTATGTCTATAGCGCCAGCGTCCTGCCGGGGATGGTGCCCTGGTTTGTGATCCTGATTAGTCAGCTGCGTTTCCGTCGTGTGCATCAGGCGGCGATTGCCAGCCATCCGTTCCGTTCGCTGCTGTTTCCGTGGGCCAACTATTTCACGATGGCCTTCCTGATCTGCGTGCTGGTCGGGATGGGACTGAATGATGAAACCCGCATGTCGCTCTTCGTCGGCATTATTTTTCTGGCCGCCGTCACCCTGATTTATAAGGTGTTTGGCCTCGGAAGACAGGGGCAAGTCAATAATACGGCTGAATAACCGTCAAAACGAACAAAGCATGAGCAAACGATAATTTTCTTTAAAAAGGCACTAGACAGCGGGGTAGGAAGTCCGTATTATCCGACCCCGCAACGGCGCTAAGCGCCCGTAGCTCAGCTGGATAGAGCGCTGCCCTCCGGAGGCAGAGGTCTCAGGTTCGAATCCTGTCGGGCGCACCATTAACCCGGTGCTGGAGCTGCGGTGGTTTTAATACCGCGTAAAAGGTTTGCAGTGGTGGCTATAGCTCAGTTGGTAGAGCCCTGGATTGTGATTCCAGTTGTCGTGGGTTCGAATCCCATTAGCCACCCCATTATTTGATAGAGTTGTGAATTTGCGAAGGTGGCGGAATTGGTAGACGCGCTAGCTTCAGGTGTTAGTGTTCTTACGGACGTGGGGGTTCAAGTCCCCCCCCTCGCACCACGACTTTAACGAATTGAACTAAAAATTCAAAAAGCAGTATTTCGGCGAGTAGCGCAGCTTGGTAGCGCAACTGGTTTGGGACCAGTGGGTCGGAGGTTCGAATCCTCTCTCGCCGACCAATTTTGAACCCCGCTTCGGCGGGGTTTTTTGTTTTCTGCTGCCGTCCGCCATCTCTTATTTCTCTGATCTTGCTGATAAAAAATCTTCTCTTTGCTTAAGAATACGCGTCAGGAAAACTCTCAATTCATCACTGTGGTAGATGCAATTTCCCCGGATCCTGTGCGATAATAACCGGGTAGATGCTCATTCCATCTCTTATGTTCGCCTTCGTGCCTCATAAACTCCGGAATGATGCAGAGCCGTTCTTACGGTGCTTATCGTCCACTGACAGATGTCGCATTTATGCCTCATCAAACACCATGGACATTACGTTGAGTGAAGCACCCAATTTGTTGTCAAACAGACCTGTTTTAACGCCTGCCCTGATTTCAGCGCAGGCGTTTTTTTCTTTCAGGGATCCGTCAATGCGAAGGCGGGGGAGAAGGGCTATCGCCCCGCAGGAGGCGATAGCCATGCCAGGTTATGGCTGAGGATTATTCTGCAGCGTCAGCAGCAGTCCATCGCGGCGCATAGCGGCGGCTTCTTCCGGCTGATGCAGACGGTCCAGGGCATCCGCCAGCCAGGCGTAATCAAAGGCATCCGGACGCTGCTTAAGCGCGGCGCGGAAGGCGATGCTGGCCTCCTGCCATTCGCCGTGCCGCATCAGCGACTGGCCCAGGGTGCTCCACAGCAGCGGACGGTCGCCAACGGCTTTGATCTGCTGGCGCAGCACTTTCTCCAGCTGTTCCGGGTTATTGGTCTTCAGACGCGGGATCGGCATCACCAGACGGTCATCATACTGTTTCTTCAGACCATCAATGATAATTTGCTGCGCGGTATCGTGATCGTCGCTCTCGATGAGGCGCTCGGCCATCGCCACCTGTAGCGGCACCAGCGCCCGCGTTTTACGGCTCTGGTTGCGCCACCATTCGCGTAGTCCTTCGCTGCCGCCATCGGCCAGCGCTTTATCCATCAGGCCAACCCAGGCCAGCTGTTCCAGCGCCGCACGGTGCGCTTCATCGCCGACGTTAGCTTTCGCCATCGACGGAATGATGTCCAGCAGCGACTGCCAGGCGCCGGTGCGGGTGTATGCCTGTTCGGCGAGGCGCAGCACTTCCGGATGACGCGGGGTAATTTCCAGCAGCTTATCGATGCCATGGCGCGCGGCGTGATTTTCATTACGAGCCAGCTGCAGGCGAACGCGAGTGATTTCCACCGGGATCAGGTCATCGCCCGCCAGCTCGGTGGCGCGCTCCAGATGCTGGTTGGCCCGCGCTTCATCGCCGCGCTGCTGGGCCGCTTCCGCCGCCAGCAGATAGTTCACCACCGGCTGTTCGGCGTGATCGGCATTTTTCGCCATCAGCTTCTCAACCTGCTGGTAATCACCTTCCGCCAGCTTAAGCAGCGCCTGCTCGGTTTGCTTACGCGCGCGACGGCGTTTACGGCCGACAAACCAGCCGC
This sequence comes from Klebsiella sp. KP20-425-1, assembly GCF_025813515.1. Lineage (NCBI taxonomy): Bacteria > Pseudomonadati > Pseudomonadota > Gammaproteobacteria > Enterobacterales > Enterobacteriaceae > Klebsiella > Klebsiella sp. KP20-425-1. Next base: position 5,030,773 of record NZ_CP109614.1, on the reverse strand, counting down.
GCGTATGCGCCCCGGTGCGGAAAATGCGGCGCAGCAGCCATTCAATGGCGAACAGCACCACCATGGCGAGGATCAGGATGATCACCAGCCCGGTCACGCTGGTCTCGATATTGTAATTATCGGTCTGGATCAGGACGTAGCCCTGATGCCCGGCGATCATCGGGCCGAGCACGATCCCGGCGATCAACAGTGCGAAGAGTAAAAGAATTTTCAGCATGCGTTACTCTCCTTGCGGCGCAGCGGGGGCGGCCGGCGCAGCAGGTGCGGGCGAAGGCGCGCCGCCCGCTGTAACGGCAGGCTGCGCCATCAGGTTGCGCACTCGGGTCTGCATCAGTTTTTCCAGCAACGCCTGGCTCTGCAGCGTTTCCGGCACCGTCATGGTAATGCTTTGCTGACTGAGCTTATCCACCTCGTCGAGGAAGGCTTTGGTGGTGGCGTCATCGGTATCATAATAGGCGCGTACCCAGGTCGAGACGTTATCCAGCGACTGTTTCCAGGTCTCTTCCTGATGGCGCGGAACTGCCTGCGCGGCGACCAGCAGGCGAGAGCGAATATTTTCCCGCAGATAGATATCCTGATTCGGCGCCAGCAGCGGGACCGCCGTTTCATCGCGGCGGCGCACGGTGATAAAGCTGTCCATAAAGTTCTGCCAGCTTTTCTGCAGGTTGACGCGCCATTCGCTGATAGAACTGGAAAGCTCATCGCTATCAGCGTCCATCGGCGAATCGTCATCGTTATTATCTGCCAGCCGCAGGTTATCGATTTGGTTCGCCAGCTGATTAACCTTGAGGATCATGCCGTCATAGTCCACCTGGCTTACCGCGGAGAGGGTGGCGATGTCGTCGGTGATCGCCCGGCGGGCGCCGATGAGGCTTGGGTCGTTCATGTCGGCGAGGCTGGCGTCAGCGCTTTTCAGCAGCGCGGCGGCGGTGGTGACATCCTGATCGCTCCACAGCTTACGTCCTGCCAGCTTGACGAGGAAGTCGGCCTGGGCCAGCAGCCAGGTTTTGGCATCGCTACCGGAAATCACCGCCACTTTTTGCTGCAGCTCATCCAACTGTTTGGCCAGCGTCTCCTGCTGGTGTTTGGCTTCGTTTAGCTGGTCGGCCTGCTGTTTGATAACACCTTCCAGTTCACTTTTTTGATTTTCCTGCGCTTTTTGCAGCGCCGCGACCTGGCTTGCTAATTCAGAGGTAGTTGCGTTTTGCCGCGTGGCCTGTTGTTTGTTCAGACCATACAGGCCGATGCCGGCGGCTATCGCAATGGCGATAGCGATCGCGCTGAGCGCCAGGCTGGTTTTATTGCCTGCCTTCTTCTTCTCAGTATTCTCTGGCTGTGGTGTGGTCTCCACGGCCTCCCTGGTCTCTTCAACCACGGCGGATTGATTTTGTTGTTCCGTCATTATGGCTTCCAATGTTGAGAGTTATTGTAATGCGCGTAGCAGCGCATCGTTGTCGGCGCTATCGGCAACCTGAATCTCCTGCCAGCCCAGTTCCCGGGCCTGAAGGGCCAGACGTTCGCTGACAACGACAACGCGGCAGTGCAGGAGCCACTGTTCGCGATACCATTGCGGTATTAACGACCATAGCTGCTGCAGCATCTCGCCGCTGGTGACCACCAGCGTGGTGACTCCGCGAGATTGCCAGCGCATCGCTTCTTCTGCGCCATCGTAATGTTTTGCACTACGTTGATAACATTCACAAAATGTGACCCTGGCGCCGCGCTCGGTCAGCGTCGCGCCTAAGAGTTCCCGCCCGCCATTGCCGCGTAGGATCAGCGCATTTTTCCCGGCAATGTTTTGTAATTCAGGTAATTGTAGCAAGACTTCGCTAATTTCCCGATCTAACGGGTAATGGATATGCTGCCCACTGACCGTATGGAGGGCCAGCGCCGTCGTGCGGCCAATGGCAAAATAGCGCGGAGAAGTGGGCCAGGGCAGGCCCTGCTGCTGCAGACGGGCATGGGCGAATTCCACCGCATGCTGGGATAGCGCAAATAGCAGATCGTCGGGACCCAGTCGGGCAAGCGCATCGCCCAGCGCGGGAAGCTCCCTGCCGGGCGTAAATTCTATCAGCGGAAAGCTCCAGGCCACGCGTCCCATGGCCCGCAGACGGCTGACCAGCGCTTCTCCTTGCGGTAGTGGACGAGTGACCAGGATGCTCATCGCGGGGCTTCTCCATCATAAACCGCCGCGAGAATCTCGCGGGCGCCATTATCCAGAAGCTCTTCCGCCAGCGAGATGCCGAGGGCTTCCGCTTGTTCCGCTGGCCCGCGTCGTTCGCCGCGCACCAGCTGTGAACCATCCGGAGCGCCAACCAGCGCCCGCAGCCACAGTTCCCCGTCCTTCAGTTCCGCATAGCTGCCGATCGGCACCTGGCAGCCGCCTTCGAGGCGGGTGTTCATCGCCCGCTCGGCGCGCACGCGCACCGCCGTTTCCGTATGGTTGAGAGGCTCTAACAGCCCCCGGGTCCATGCATCATCAAGACGGCATTCGATGCCGACCGCGCCCTGGCCGACCGCCGGCAGAGATTGCTCAGGCGACAGCGGCTGGCGAATACGCGCTTCCAGCTGCAGGCGCTTCAGGCCGGCGGCGGCGAGGATGATGGCGTCGTACTCGCCGTTATCCAGCTTACTCAGCCGGGTACCGACGTTACCGCGCAGAGAGCGGATCGCCAGGTCCGGACGGGTGGCGGCCAGCTGGCACTGACGGCGTAAACTTGACGTGCCAACGACGCTGCCGGCCGGCAGTTCGTCAATCGAGGCATAGCGATTGGAGACAAACGCGTCGCGCGGATCGTCGCGCTCGCAGATAGTCACCAGCCCCAGGCCCTCCGGGAATTCCACCGGCACATCTTTCATCGAATGGACGGCGATATCGGCGCGCCCTTCGAGCATGGCGAGCTCTAACTCTTTCACAAATAAGCCTTTGCCCCCCACCTTTGCCAGCGGAGTATCAAGGATGACATCCCCGCGCGTGACCATCGGCACCAGCTCGACCTTCAGTCCGGGATGCGCTTGTTCCAGGCGCGCTTTAACATACTGCGCCTGCCATAGCGCAAGCGGGCTTTGCCGTGTGGCAATTTTCAAAACTTTGTCTAACATGCTTGTTACCGTCATTATCGACCACTATCCATCCTAACATTGTTGTCTTACGGATGTTAGTTTTCACGGTTTATGTGGGAGGTGGCTCCGGCCCACTCTTTTTTAACCTTTCATGCGCGTGGCGGTTGCCGGAGGCGTAGTGAGGAATTTACAGGTAATAAACGGTGCTACACTTGTATGTAGCGCATCTTTCTTTACGGTCAATGAGCAAGGTGTTAAATTGATCACGTTTTAAACCATTTGTCAGTCCGCTGCTCATCACAACCACACCGACGACGAATGGTGACGGTTTTTGTTGAAATACTGAAATCCTCCGTACTATTGTACCTCGGGTTTTTGAACATCAGGCGATATGTCTTGTACCTCTATATTGAGACACTGAAACAGAGACTGGATGCCATCAACCAATTGCGCGTGGATCGCGCGCTTGCTGCCATGGGACCCGCTTTCCAGCAGGTTTACAGTCTACTGCCAACGTTATTACATTATCATCACCCGCTGATGCCGGGTTACCTTGACGGTAACGTTCCCCGTGGCATTTGCCTCTACACGCCTGATGAAACCCAACGCCACTATCTTGAGGAACTGGAACTGCATCGCGGTATGCAGACTCAGGAGCCGCCGAAAGGCGAGCTGCCGATCACCGGCGTCTACTCGATGGGCAGTACTTCCTCCGTCGGCCAGAGCTGCTCTTCCGATCTTGATATCTGGGTATGTCACCAGGCCTGGCTGGATAGCGAAGAGCGCCAGCTGCTGCAGCGAAAATGCAGCCTGCTTGAGAGCTGGGCTGCCTCGCTCGGCGTGGAAGTCAGCTTCTTCCTGATCGACGAAAACCGTTTCCGTCATAACGAAAGCGGTAGCCTCGGCGGCGAAGACTGCGGTTCGACCCAGCATATCCTGTTGCTTGATGAGTTCTACCGCACCGCGGTGCGCCTCGCCGGCAAGCGTATTCTGTGGAATATGGTGCCGTGCGATGAAGAAGAGCATTACGATGATTACGTGATGGGGCTGTATGCCCAGGGCGTGCTGACGCCTAACGAATGGCTCGATCTCGGCGGCCTCAGTTCGCTGTCGGCGGAAGAGTACTTCGGCGCCAGCCTGTGGCAGCTGTATAAAAGTATCGACTCCCCCTATAAAGCGGTGCTGAAAACGCTGCTGCTGGAAGCCTACTCCTGGGAATACCCCAATAACCGCCTGTTAGCGAAAGATATCAAACAGCGTCTGCACGACGGGGAGATTGTCTCCTTCGGCCTCGACCCGTACTGCATGATGCTGGAGCGCGTGACCACCTATCTGCAGGCCATCGAAGATGAAACCCGCCTCGATCTGGTGCGCCGCTGCTTCTACCTGAAAGTTTGTGAAAAACTCAGCCGCGAACGCGCCTGCGTCGGCTGGCGTCGCGAAGTCGTCAGCCAGTTGGTGAATGCCTGGGGCTGGGACGAAAAGCGTCTGATGATGCTCGACAACCGCGCCAACTGGAAAATCGATGAAGTGCGCAAGGCGCACAACGAACTGCTCGACGCCATGATGCAGAGCTATCGTAATCTGATCCGCTTCGCGCGGCGCAATAACCTTAGCGTCTCCGCCAGCCCGCAGGATATTGGCGTGCTGACCCGTAAGCTGTATGCGGCCTTTGAAGCGCTGCCGGGGAAAGTGACGCTGGTAAACCCGCAAATTTCGCCGGATCTGTCGGAACCGAACCTGACCTTTATCCACGTGCCGCCGGGCCGCGCCAACCGTACCGGTTGGTATCTGTACAACCGCGCGCCGGACATGGAATCGATCATCAGCCATCAGCCGCTGGAATATAACCGTTATCTTAATAAGCTGGTGGCCTGGGCCTGGTTTAACGGCCTGCTGACCTCACGCACCCGCCTGTTTATTAAGGGCAACGGCATCGTCGATCTGGCGAAGCTGCAGGAGATGGTGGCCGACGTGTCGCACCACTTCCCGCTGCGCCTGCCGGCGCCGACGCCAAAGGCGCTGTACAGCCCGTGCGAAATCCGCCACCTGGCGATTATCGTCAACCTCGAATATGACCCAACCGCGGCCTTCCGTAACCAGGTGGTGCACTTCGATTTCCGTAAGCTGGATGTTTTCAGCTTCGGCGAAGAGCAAAAATGCCTGATCGGCAGCGTCGACCTGCTGTATCGCAACTCGTGGAACGAAGTGCGTACGCTGCACTTTAACGGCGAGCAGGCGATGATCGAGGCGCTGAAAACGATCCTCGGCAAAATGCACCAGGACGCCGCGCCGCCGGACAGCGTGGAGGTGTTCTGCTATAGCCAGCACCTGCGCGGCCTGATCCGCACCCGCGTACAGCAGATGATCTCCGAATGTATCGAACTGCGTCTCTCCAGTACCCGCCAGGATACCGGGCGCTTCAAAGCGCTGCGCGTCTCCGGCCAGACGTGGGGGCTGTTCTTCGAGCGGCTTAACGTTTCGGTGCAGAAGCTGGAAAACGCCATTGAGTTCTACGGCGCTATCTCGCACAACAAGCTGCACGGGCTGTCGGTGCAGGTGGAAACCAATCACGTTAAGCTGCCGGCGGTGGTGGATGGCTTCGCCAGCGAAGGGATTATTCAGTTCTTCTTTGAAGACGCGGATAACAACGACAGCGGCTTTAACATCTATATTCTTGATGAGAGCAACCGCGCCGAGGTCTATCATCACTGCGAGGGCAGTAAAGAGGAGCTGGTGCGCGACGTCAGCCGCTTCTATTCGTCATCGCACGATCGTTTCACCTACGGCTCCAGCTTTATCAACTTCAACCTGCCGCAGTTCTATCAGATTGTCGAGGTAGACGGGCGCACCCAGGTGATCCCTTTCCGCACTCAGGCGATTGCCGCCGCGATACCCACCAGCCAGGACGTTACCGCCTCGCCGGTGCTGCAGCAGCGCTACTCGTAGATTTGGCCCGGATAAGGCGCGATGCGCCGCTATCCGGGAAACACGTCATTAACGGAACTTCACCGTCTCACCGGCCTGCTGGCTCGCCGCCTGCTCCAGCAGATCCCAGAAGGTTTCGCCGCTGCGATCGCAGATCCACTCGTCGCCTTTGAGATCGAAGTGATAGCCGCCCTGTTTGGTGGCCAGCCACACCTGGTGCAGCGGCTCCTGACGGTTAATAATGATTTTGCTGCCGTTTTCAAAGCTGATGGTCAGCACGCCGCCGTTGATTTCGCAGTCGATGTCGCTATCGCCGTCCCAGTCGTCCAGACGTTCTTCGATGGTCATCCACAGGCTATCGGCCAGGCGATGGAATTCACTGTCGTTCATAATTTGATTCTGCTTTTTTGATTTTTGAAGATGGGTCGCAGTATAGCGCGAAACAAAAGCGCGCGCAGTCGGATGCTAAAGGCTTGCTTTTACGTCTTCTCCTGCGATGATAGAAAGCAGAAAGAATGAATCACGGGCAACTATCAATGAAAAACGTTTTTCCTACGCTTGCCGTTTTGTTTGCGATCTTCAGCCTGACCGGCTGCGGTCTGAAAGGGCCTCTCTATTTCCCACCGGCGGACAAAACCGCGCCGCCGCCGACCAAACCGGTTAACCCTGGCATTCAGAGCGCAACGCCGGATCGTAACGATCGTGGCGATACCGGTGGTCCGAGCCAGGTCAATTACTAACGATAACGTTCTGTTCCGCGCAACTGGAGTAGATGATGCAGTTCTCTAAAATGCATGGCCTTGGCAACGATTTTATGGTCGTTGACGCGGTAACGCAGAATGTTTTTTTCTCGCCGGAGCTGATTCGCCGCCTGGCGGATCGCCACCTTGGCGTCGGGTTCGATCAGCTATTGGTCGTCGAACCGCCCTACGATCCGGATCTGGATTTCCACTACCGGATCTTTAACGCCGACGGCAGCGAAGTGTCGCAGTGCGGCAACGGCGCGCGCTGTTTTGCCCGCTTCGTCCGGCTGAAAGGCCTGACCAATAAACGTGATATCCGCGTGAGTACGGCCAACGGGCGTATGGTATTAAGCGTAACGGAAGACGATCTGGTGCGGGTGAACATGGGCGAGCCCAACTTCGAGCCGTCCCAGGTGCCGTTCCGCGCCAACAAAGCGGAAAAGACCTATATCATGCGTGCCGCCGAGCAGACAGTATTGTGCGGCGTGGTGTCCATGGGAAATCCGCACTGCGTCATCCAGGTTGATGATGTGGATACGGCGGCGGTGGAAACTCTCGGCCCGGTGATGGAAAGCCATGAGCGTTTTCCGGAGCGCGCCAATATCGGCTTTATGCAGGTGGTCGGCCGGTCTCATATCCGTCTGCGCGTCTACGAACGCGGCGCGGGGGAAACCCAGGCCTGCGGCAGCGGCGCCTGCGCCGCGGTGGCGGTGGGGATCCAGCAGGGGCTGCTGGCGGAAACGGTACGCGTGGAATTACCCGGCGGTCGTCTTGATATCGCCTGGAAAGGCCCGGGCCAGCCGCTGTTTATGACCGGCCCGGCGGCCCATGTCTATGATGGATTTATTCATTTATGAAACCAATCGGGGAAGAACAGCAGGAGGTTGCCAGCGCGTTGAACGATCGCGCAGTGGTGGACTATCTGTTGCAACATCCTGAATTTTTTATTCGTAATGCCGCCCAGGTCGAACATCTCCGCGTCCCGCATCCGGTACGTGGTACGATTTCGCTGGTGGAGTGGCACATGATGCGGGCGCGTAACCATATTCATGTGCTGGAAGAGAATATGTCGCTGCTGATGGAGCAGGCGGTCGCTAATGAAAGCCTGTTCCAGCGCCTGCTGCAGCTGCAAACGCGGCTGGCGGCGGCGGAGAGCCTCGACGATATGCTCAACCGCCTTCACCGCTGGGCACGCGAGCTGGGGCTGGCGGGCGCCACGGTGCGCCTGTTTCCTGACTGCTGGCGCCTCGGCGCGCCCTCGAAGTTTACCCATCTGGCATTAAACCGGCAGGCGTTTGAGCCGATCCGTATTCAACGTCTGGGCCAGGCGCGCCACTATCTTGGGCCGCTGAACGGCCCGGAGCTGCTGGTGGTGCTGCCGGAGGCGAAGGCCATTGGGTCTGTGGCGATATCGCTGCTGGGGGGCGATAATGCCCCGGGGGTGATGCTCTTCAGCAGCCGCGATGCGCAGCATTATCAGCCAGGGCAGGGGACGCAGCTGTTGCAGGAGATTGCCCAGATGCTGCCCGGCCTGCTGGAGCGCTGGATTGAACGCGCATGACCGATTCTCCTCTCTTCTCCGCCGTCGCCCGCTTTCTTCGCCATCTTGGCGTTGAACGCCAGCTCAGCCCGATCACGTTACTGAATTACCAGCGACAGCTGGACGCGCTGATCGCCCTGGCGGATGAGGCGGGCCTGAAAAGCTGGTCGCAGTGCGATGCCGCTCAGGTGCGAAGCTTTGCGGTGCGTAGTCGCCGCGCGGGGTTAGGCCCGGCAAGCCTGGCGCTTCGCCTGTCGGCGCTGCGCAGTTTCTTCGACTGGCTGGTCGGCCAGGGCGAGCTCAGCGCCAATCCGGCGAAGGGGATTGCCGCGCCGAAAATTCCCCGCCACCTGCCAAAAAATATTGACGTCGATGACGTCAATCGACTGCTGGATATCGATCTCAACGATCCGCTGGCGGTGCGCGATCGGGCGATGCTGGAGGTGATGTACGGCGCGGGATTGCGTTTGTCCGAACTGGTCAACCTGGATATCAAACACCTCGATCTCGAAAGCGGTGAGGTCTGGGTGATGGGCAAAGGCAGCAAGGAGCGTCGTTTGCCGATCGGTCGCAACGCGGTGGCATGGATTGAGCACTGGCTGGATTTGCGCGGCCTGTTCGGTACCGACGACGACGCGCTGTTTTTGTCGAAGCTGGGCAAACGTATTTCGGCGCGCAACGTACAGAAGCGATTCGCCGAGTGGGGCATTAAGCAGGGGCTGAACAGCCATGTGCACCCGCACAAGCTGCGCCACTCCTTTGCCACCCATATGCTGGAGTCGAGCGGCGATCTGCGCGGCGTGCAGGAGCTGCTGGGGCATGCTAACCTCTCCACCACCCAAATCTATACCCATCTTGATTTTCAACACCTTGCCTCGGTGTACGATGCCGCGCATCCGCGCGCTAAACGGGGGAAATAATGCGTTTTTACCGACCTCTGGGCCAGATTTCCGCGCTGACGTTTGACCTGGACGATACCCTTTACGATAACCGCCCGGTGATTGACCGGACGATGCACGAGTCGCTGGCCTTTGTGCGCAGCTACCATCCTTCGCTCAGCCAGTTCGACGCCCATGAGCTTAATCAGCTGCGTCAGACGCTGCTGGCTGCTGAACCTGAGATTTATCATGACGTGACCGTCTGGCGCCACCGTGCGCTGGAGTTAGGTATGCGTAATGCCGGGCTCTCCGCCGAAGCGGCGAAAGCGGGGGCCGATGCGGCGATGGAACACTTCGCTCACTGGCGCAGCCGCGTCGATGTCCCGCAGGAAACGCACGATACGCTGGCGAAGCTGGCGAAGAAGTGGCCGCTGGTGGCGATTACCAATGGCAACGCCCGCCCGGAACTGTTCGGTCTGAGCGACTATTTCCGCTTCGTGCTGCGCGCCGGGCCGGATGGCCGCTCCAAGCCGTTTGCCGACATGTACCACCTTGCGGCGGAGCGTCTGAATGTGCCGCTCGGGAAGATTCTGCACGTCGGCGATGATCTGACCACCGACGTGGCCGGCGCTATTCGCTGTGGGATGCAGGCCTGCTGGATCAAACCGCAAGGCGCGGACCTGATGCACACCGCGGACAGCCGCCTGCTGCCGCATATTGAAATTTCACGGTTGGCATCTCTGACCTCGCTGATATAATCACCAGTCACTCTGTATATATTAACAGGGGTTCGTGGAACCCCTTCTCTTCCGGCGGTGCCAATGGACGTTTCTTACCTGCTCGACAGCCTTAATGACAAACAGCGTGAAGCCGTAGCGGCCTCGCGCACCAATATGCTGGTTCTGGCAGGGGCGGGCAGTGGTAAGACGCGCGTTCTGGTGCACCGTATCGCCTGGCTGCTGAGCGTGGAGAACTGTTCCCCGTATTCCATTATGGCGGTGACCTTTACCAACAAAGCGGCGGCGGAGATGCGTCACCGTATCGGCCAGCTGATGGGCACTACCCAGGGCGGCATGTGGGTAGGCACCTTCCACGGCCTCGCGCACCGTCTGCTGCGTGCGCATCATCTGGACGCCAACCTGCCGCAGGATTTCCAAATCCTCGACAGCGAAGACCAGCTCCGTCTGCTGAAGCGTCTGATTAAGGCGATGAATCTCGATGAGAAGCAATGGCCGCCGCGTCAGGCAATGTGGTACATCAACAGCCAGAAAGATGAAGGGCTGCGCCCGCATCACATTCAGAGCTACGGCAACCCGGTCGAGCAGACCTGGCAGAAGGTCTATCAGGCCTACCAGGAGGCCTGCGACCGCGCCGGGCTGGTGGATTTCGCCGAGCTGCTGCTGCGCGCGCACGAGCTGTGGCTGAACAAGCCACATATCCTGCAGCACTATCGTGAGCGTTTCACCAATATCCTTGTCGATGAATTCCAGGACACCAACAACATCCAGTACGCCTGGATCCGCCTGCTGGCGGGCGATACCGGCAAAGTGATGATCGTTGGCGATGATGACCAGTCGATTTATGGCTGGCGCGGCGCGCAGGTCGAGAACATTCAGCGCTTCCTCAACGACTTCCCCGGCGCGGAAACTATTCGCCTGGAGCAGAACTATCGTTCAACCAGCAATATTCTTAGCGCTGCCAACGCCCTGATTGAAAACAACAACGGGCGCCTGGGCAAAAAGCTGTGGACCGACGGCGCCGACGGCGAGCCGATTTCGCTGTACTGCGCCTTCAACGATCTCGACGAAGCGCGCTTCGTGGTGAACCGCATTAAAACCTGGCAGGAGAACGGCGGCGCGCTGGAGCAATGCGCCATTCTCTATCGCAGTAACGCCCAGTCGCGCGTGCTGGAAGAGGCGCTCCTGCAGGCCAGCATGCCGTACCGTATCTACGGCGGTATGCGCTTCTTCGAACGTCAGGAAATCAAAGATGCGCTCTCTTACCTGCGCCTGATTGCCAACCGTAACGACGATGCCGCCTTTGAGCGGGTGGTCAATACGCCGACCCGCGGCATCGGCGATCGCACGCTCGACGTGGTGCGCCAGACGTCGCGCGATCGTCAGCTGACGCTGTGGCAGGCCTGCCGCGAGCTGCTGAAAGAGAAAGTGCTGGCTGGCCGAGCCGCCAGCGCTCTGCAGCGCTTTATGGAGTTGATTGACGCGCTGGCGCAGGAAACCGCCGATATGCCGCTACATGTTCAGACCGATCGGGTGATTAAAGACTCCGGGCTGCGCGCGATGTACGAGCAGGAGAAAGGCGAGAAGGGCCAGACCCGTATTGAAAACTTAGAGGAACTGGTGACGGCGACGCGCCAGTTCAGCTACAACGAAGAAGATGAAGACCTGATGCCGCTGCAGGCGTTCCTCTCTCACGCCGCGCTGGAAGCGGGCGAGGGGCAGGCGGACACCTGGCAGGACGCGGTTCAGCTGATGACCCTGCATTCGGCGAAAGGGCTGGAGTTCCCGCAGGTGTTCATCGTCGGCGTCGAGGAGGGGATGTTCCCGAGCCAGATGGCCCTTGATGAAGGCGGCCGTCTGGAAGAGGAGCGTCGTCTGGCCTACGTTGGCGTAACGCGCGCCATGCAGAAGCTGACGCTGACCTACGCCGAAACCCGCCGTCTGTACGGCAAAGAGGTTTACCATCGCCCGTCGCGCTTTATTGGAGAACTGCCGCAGGAGTGCGTAGAAGAAGTGCGTCTGCGGGCCACGGTGAGCCGTCCGGTAAACCACCAGCGACTGGGGGCGCCGATTGCCGAGAGCGATACCGGCTACAAGTTAGGTCAGCGGGTGCGTCATCCGAAGTTTGGCGAAGGCACTATCGTCAACCTCGAAGGCAGCGGCGAGCACAGCCGGCTGCAGGTGGCTTTTCAGGGCCAGGGAATCAAATGGCTGGTGGCGGCTTACGCGCGGCTTGAGACGGTGTAACTTTAAGAAAAATATCATTATTTTGTAATATTCTGCTACCTTTATACGTTAAGGCGCCTGATTTGCGCTTTCGCGTTCCGTTGCGTGTTGACGCCGATTTTGCGCTGGCGTAACATGCGCGCACGATTACGCTAAGAGGACATTCGCCTTGGACACACCCAGTAGATGCTGGCTCAACTTCCTGTCATTCAGGAACAACTCCTAAGGCTATCCTCTTATGCTGATAGCCTTAGCGGTTGTCAGCGACCTGCCCTATTCCCGTCGCGCTGAGTCAGGCTTAATGGTCTGAAACCCAATTTGTTTCTGTGTGCCCACCGAACTGTCCGATAATTTTTTTGCATTGGGAGTCCCGGTCATGCTGAGCGCATTTCAACTGGAAAACAATCGTTTAACGCGCCTGGAAGCCGATGAGATCAAGCACCTCGCCAGCTCGGTGTGGGTCGATCTGGTCGAGCCTGACGACGATGAGCGAAGCCGCGTGCAGACGGAACTGGGTCAGAACCTGGCGACGCGCCCGGAACTGGAAGATATCGAAGCCTCCGCGCGTTTCTTTGAAGATGAAGATGGGTTACACATCCACTCGTTCTTCTTTTTTGAAGATGCCGAAGATCACGCCGGCAACTCTACCGTGGCGTTTACCATCCGCGAAGGTCGCCTGTTCACGCTGCGCGAGCGCGAACTGCCCGCTTTCCGCTTGTACCGTATGCGCGTGCGCAACCAGACGCTGGTCGACGGTAACGCCTATGAACTGTTGCTCGACCTGTTCGAAACCAAAATCGAGCAGCTGGCGGATGAAATTGAAAATATCTACAGCGACCTGGAAAAGCTGAGCCGCGTGATTATGGAAGGCCATCAGGGCGACGAGTACGATGAAGCGCTGTCGACGCTGGCGGAACTGGAAGATATCGGCTGGAAGGTCCGCCTCTGTCTGATGGATACCCAGCGCGCGCTGAACTTCCTGGTGCGTAAGGCGCGCCTGCCGGCGGGCCAGCTGGAACAGGCGCGGGAGATCCTGCGCGATATCGAATCCCTGCTGCCGCACAACGAATCACTGTTCCAGAAGGTGAACTTCCTGATGCAGGCGGCGATGGGCTTCATCAACATCGAGCAGAACCGCATCATCAAGATCTTCTCGGTGGTGTCGGTGGTGTTCCTGCCGCCAACCCTGGTGGCGTCCAGCTACGGGATGAACTTTGAATTTATGCCGGAGCTGCACTGGAGCTTCGGCTACCCGGGGGCGATCGTCTTTATGATGCTGGCCGGCCTGGCGCCATATCTCTACTTCAAGCGTAAAAACTGGCTGTAAAAAAAGGGAGCGTCGGCTCCCTTGTTTATTGTCAGAGGCCGGCTTAGCCTCTGCGCAGCCGGCGCTGGGTATACAGCGCATCGACGATAAATACCGCCAGCGCGACCCAGATAAAGCCGAAGGTCACCATTTTATCCTTGCCCGGCACTTCGCCGTAGAACGTCACCGCCAGCAGGAACATCAGCGTTGGGCCGATGTACTGGAAAAAGCCCAGCGTGGAGAGCCGCAGGCGCGTTGCCGCGCCAGTGAAGCACAGCAGGGGAATGGTCGTGACCACGCCCGCGGCCATCAGCAGCAGATTGAGCGACCAGGGGTTCTCCCCCATATGGCTGGTCGGGCTATCAGTGATGCCAAACAGCCAGATTGCCGCCACCGGCAGTAGCCACAGCGTTTCCACCAGCATGCCGGTCTGCGCGTCGACAGCGATTTTCTTCCGCACCAGGCCGTAAAAGGCAAAACTGAAGGCCAGCCCAAGGCCGATTATCGGCAGCGAACCAAAGGTCCACAGCTGGACCAACACGCCGCAAAAGGCGAGGATCACCGCCAGCCACTGCAGGCGACGGAAGCGTTCGCCGAGGAAAATCATCCCCAACAGAATATTTACCAGCGGGTTGATAAAGTAGCCGAGGCTGGCTTCCAGCATATGGTGGTTATTCACCGCCCAGATGAACAACAGCCAGTTACCGCCGACCAGCACTGCCGAGAGCGCCAGCAGGAAGATCTTGCGCGGCGTCTTCAGCAGCTTTTTCACCTGCGGCCACTGGCGGCTGACGCTGATGAGCGCCACCATGAAGAAGAAGGACCAGATCACGCGATGGGTCAGAATTTCATCGGCGGGAACATAGTAGATAAGTTTGAAGTACGCTGGCGCGATACCCCAGATAAAGTAGGCGGCGAGGGCCAGAATGATCCCCAACCGCGTCTGTTTCGCATCCATCGGTAAAATCCATTGCCAAAGAGAGTGATGTTACTCGATTTTGGCCAATCAACCCACCATATAGGTGGCCGTTGCGCTGGCAATATAGACCTGAGCTTCGTTATGCAGTTCCACGCGGGCAACCGCCACTTTATTGCCGGCGCGCAGCAGGGTGCTGGTGGCGGTAAAACGTTCGCCGCGGCCCGGACGCAGGTAGTCCACGCGCAGGTCGATGGTTCCCATACGGGAAAGCCGCTGGCGCAATTCTTCTTCGTTGATGGTGTCATGGCGGGTAAGGGTACTGCCGACGCAGACCAGGCCAGCGGCAACGTCCAGCGCGGAGGCGATCACCCCGCCATGCAGAATGCTTTGCGCCCAGTTGCCGACCATCATCGGCTGATTATTAAAGCTAAGCTGGGCAAACGCTTTTTCGTAGCGTTCCAGTTCGAGACCGAGGGCGCGGTTAAACGGCATGTGATAGACGAAAATCTCCCCTACCAGTTTCAGGGCTGCTTCGGCAGTAAGTTCAGACATAACACCGGTTCCATTCGTTAATAAAATGTTGATTTTATGCTTCTAAAATATTGATTTCCACTTTCGGAGCGGATTAGGGGGCAGGTGATTAATAAACAGGTAGAATGGCTTCAGGTTAAACAAAAATAAAAACTATTTTTCAGGAGACCAGCATGCGTATCTCTTTGACCTGCCTGGTGGCGCTGTGCGCGCTACCGGTCGGTGTTATGGCGCAGGACGCGTCGGTACACGACAAACCGGCAGTGCGCGGCAGCATTATCGCCAACCTGCTCCAGGACCATGATAATCCTTTCCTGCTCTACCCTTATGAGAGCAACTATCTGCTCTATACGTGGACCAGCGACCTCAATAAAGAGGCGATCCGCAGCTATGACTGGGCCGAAAATGCCCGTAAAGATGAAGTGAAGTTTCAGCTAAGCCTGGCGTTCCCGCTGTGGCGCGGTATCCTGGGCGATAATTCGCTGCTGGGCGCGTCCTATACCCAGAAATCCTGGTGGCAGCTCTCTAACAGCAAAGAGTCGGCGCCGTTTCGCGAAACCAATTATGAACCCCAGCTGTTTTTGGGCTTTGCGACCGACTACCAGTTTGCCGGCTGGACGCTGCGCGATATCGAGATGGGGTATAACCACGACTCGAATGGGCGTTCCGACCCCACCTCGCGCAGCTGGAATCGGCTTTATGCCCGCCTGATGGCGCAAAACGGTAACTGGCTGGTGGAAGTGAAGCCCTGGTATGTGGTGGGCAACACCGATGATAACCCGGATATCACCAAATATATGGGCTATTACCGGCTGAAGGTGGGCTACCAGCTGGGAGAGGCGATCCTCAGCGCGCAGGGGCAATACAACTGGAACACCGGCTACGGCGGGGCGGAACTTGGCGTGAGCTATCCCATTACCAAACATGTTCGCGCCTATACGCAGATCTACAGCGGCTATGGCGAGTCGCTTATCGACTATAACTTTAACCAAACGCGCGTCGGCGTCGGGCTAATGCTCAACGATCTGTTTTAATCGTTGCACTCTGGCTCGCAGGCGCTGAAAATAGCGCCTGTTTTCTTTTCAGGCAAATGGGGTCAACGTGGCACAGGCGGAAGTATTAAATCAGGAATCGCTGGCTAAGCAGGTTTTACAAGAGACCTTCGGCTACCAGCAGTTCCGTCCTGGCCAGGAAACGATTATCGAGACGGCGCTCGAAGGCCGGGACTGCCTGGTGGTCATGCCGACCGGTGGCGGCAAGTCGCTGTGCTATCAGGTGCCGGCGCTGGTCATGGGCGGTCTGACGGTCGTGGTCTCACCGCTGATCTCGCTGATGAAGGACCAGGTCGATCAGCTGCTGGCCAACGGCGTGGCGGCGGCTTGTCTGAACTCGACGCAAAGCCGTGAGCAGCAGCAGGAGGTGATGGCCGGCTGCCGCAGCGGGCAGGTTCGTCTGCTGTATATCGCGCCGGAACGGCTGATGCTGGATAACTTTCTTGAGCATCTGGCGAACTGGAACCTGGCGATGCTGGCGGTAGACGAGGCGCACTGTATCTCGCAATGGGGCCATGACTTCCGTCCGGAATATGCCGCGCTGGGCCAGCTGCGTCAGCGGATGCCGCAGATCCCGTTTATGGCGTTGACCGCCACCGCCGATGATACCACCCGCCGCGATATCGTCCGCCTGCTGGGGCTTAACGATCCGCTGATTCAGGTCAGCAGCTTCGACCGTCCAAACATCCGCTATATGCTGATGGAGAAATTCAAGCCGCTCGATCAGCTGATGCGCTACGTTCAGGATCAGCGCGGCAAATCGGGCATTATCTACTGCAACAGCCGTTCGAAAGTGGAAGACACCGCCGCCAGGCTGCAAAGCCGCGGTATTAGCGCGGCGGCTTACCATGCCGGTCTGGAAAACGACGTGCGCGCCGAGGTGCAGGAGAAATTCCAGCGCGACGATCTGCAGATCGTGGTGGCGACGGTGGCCTTCGGGATGGGCATTAACAAGCCGAACGTCCGCTTTGTGGTGCATTTTGATATTCCGCGCAATATAGAATCCTACTATCAGGAGACCGGCCGCGCCGGGCGTGATGGCCTGCCGGCGGAAGCGATGCTGTTTTACGATCCGGCGGATATGGCGTGGCTGCGCCGCTGTCTGGAAGAAAAACCCGCCGGGCCGCTACAGGATATCGAACGGCATAAGCTGAATGCGATGGGGGCGTTTGCCGAAGCGCAGACCTGTCGCCGTCTGGTGCTGCTGAACTATTTTGGCGAAGGGCGTCAGGAGCCGTGCGGCAACTGCGATATCTGTCTTGACCCGCCAAAGCAGTACGATGGCTTAATGGATGCGCGCAAGGCGCTTTCAACGATTTACCGGGTCAATCAACGTTTCGGGATGGGTTACGTGGTGGAGGTCCTGCGCGGGGCCAACAACCAGCGCATCCGAGAGATGGGCCACGATAAGCTGCCGGTTTACGGTATCGGCCGGGAGCAAAGTCACGAGCACTGGGTGAGCGTGATCCGCCAGCTGATTCACCTTGGGCTGGTGACGCAGAATATCGCCCAGCACTCCGCGCTGCAGCTGACCGAAGCCGCGCGACCGGTGCTGCGTGGCGAAGTGCCGCTGCAGCTCGCCGTGCCGCGTATCGTGGCGCTGAAGCCAAAGGCGATGCAGAAATCCTTTGGCGGCAATTACGACCGTAAACTGTTCGCCAAGCTGCGCAAATTACGTAAAGCGATCGCCGACGAAGAGAACATCCCGCCATATGTGGTCTTCAATGACGCGACGCTTATCGAGATGGCCGAACAATCGCCGCTGACCGCCGGCGAGATGCTCAGCGTCAACGGCGTGGGGACACGCAAGCTCGAGCGTTTCGGGAAGCCGTTTATGGCGCTGATCCGGGCGCATGTTGATGGCGACGATGAGTAGTCAGCTGGCTGAAAAAGTGCCAGAATAGTTTCTCTCTTCATTATTTTCCTGCGAGTTAACTATGCTGATGCTTTTCCTCACCGTGGCGCTGGTGCATATCATTGCGCTGATGAGCCCGGGGCCGGACTTTTTCTTTGTCTCACAAACGGCCATCAGCCGCTCGCGCAGAGAGGCGATGATGGGTGTGCTGGGGATCACCTGCGGCGTCATGGTCTGGGCGGGAGTGGCGCTGCTCGGCCTGAACCTGATCCTCGCCCGGATGGCGTGGCTGCATAACATTATAATGGTCGGCGGGGGCCTGTATCTATGCTGGATGGGCTACCAGATGCTGCGTGGCGCGCTGAAAAAAGAGACGGTGGCCTCGGCGGAGCCGCAGGTGGAGCTGGCCCGCAGCGGACGCAGCTTCGTGAAGGGATTGCTGACCAATCTGGCGAATCCGAAAGCGATTATCTACTTCGGCTCGGTGTTTTCGCTGTTCGTGGGTGACAGCGTCGGCGCCGGCGCGCGCTGGGGCATTTTCCTGCTGATTATCGTTGAGACGCTGGCCTGGTTTATGGTGGTTGCCAGCCTGTTCGCCCTGCCGGGGATGCGCCGCGGCTATCAGCGGATGGCGAAGTGGATCGACGGTATCGCCGGTACGCTGTTTGCGGGCTTCGGCATCCACCTGATTATCTCGCGTTAACCGGCATGCTGTTTCCTACCCGGTTGTTTCCGGGTGGGAAAGTATCAGTGGCGAAGCCGCTGCAGCTCGTCTTCAGACAGACCGGTCATTTCCATAATCGCCTGGTCATCAATACCGCGACTGCGCATCGCTTCGGCAACCTGCACCAGAGCCTGGTGTTTCCCTTCTTTTATGCCTTGCTGTACGCCTTCCCTGATGCCTTTCTCCATACCTTCTGCAAGCCATGTTTCCGCCAGCGTCATCAGTAATCCTCCATGCTGCGGCACGCGCTGTGCCAGCCCGTACAAGAGTGTCCGAGTATCTTCGGCATCCCCTGCCTGAGCCATATAGTTTACCAATACGGTGATTTGTTGTCCGCTCATCTGCTCCAGCATTAAGAGGTGGGTCAACTTATCCAGCAATTGCGCCATATCGCGCTGGCGGATGTGCTTTTGCACCAGCGTCAGGGCTGCCATGCTGCGGTGCTGCATGATGTCGTCGTCGGGGATCACCGTGATATCGACCAGCGGAAACGCCCCGCTATAGAGCTGGCTGGCGGTCTCAGGATCGGCAAAATTATCCAGCCAGCGCATCGACCAGGGATAGGGGCTGCGTCGTCCCTGATAGAAGAGAATAGGGATAACCAGAGGCAGCGTTTTATGGCCGCTCTCCAGGTGCCGCTGCATGGCGGCGACGGCATAGCGCATTAAGCGAAAGGCCATCAGCTTATCGGGTGCGCTCTGGTGCTCGATCAGAACATGGACATAGCCCGCACCGCGGGTGGTTTCCAGCGAATATAGGATATCGCTGTAGTAAGGCCTGAGATCGTCTTCAAGAAAGCTGCCGGATTCCAGACGCAGGGTGTCCAGTTTGCAGATCTGTGTTAACGACGGAGGCAGGTGGAGCTCGATAAAATCGCGCGCCGTCTCTACCCGTGAGAGAAAAGTTTTAAATACCGCATCATGAGGGGTCGCCGTTTCCGCCATTGCCGTTCATCCATGAATCACGTATCTGGCGGCATCCTGGCACGGCGGGTTCAGCGCCGACAGCGGGCAAAAAAATTAATTACCCACTTTGCGCGCCGGCTCGCGCAGAGAGAAAGCGTCGTTCACCTCGCGAACCTCTCTTTGCGAGCGAGATTCCATGATTCAGGCATGGCGGGCGGAGGCGAGCAGCGCCCCGACCAGCATAAACAGTGAACCAAAGACTTTGTTCAACGCCTTCATCTGCTTTGGCCCTTTGATCCATGCGGAAATGCGCTGCGCCAGGGTCGCATAGCCAATCATCACAATGATATCGACGACGATGGTGGTGACGCCCAGAACGAGATATTGCATCACCTGCGGCTGGTGCGGCAGGATAAACTGCGGAAACAGGGCGGCCAGAAAAACAATGCTTTTGGGATTGGTGAGATTTACGAACACCGCGCGCTGGAACAGTTTGCCGCGCGTCTGCGCCTTCGCCAGCGTATTCAGGTCGATCGCCCCTGCCGCCCGCCATTGCTGGATACCCAGCCAGATCAGGTAGGCGGCGCCGGCCCATTTTAGCACCTCAAAGGCCAGCACCGAGCGGGAGAAGAGAGTGCCGAGACCAACGCCAACCAGCACGATATGAATGGCCAGCCCGGTCTGCAAACCGGCAATCGACGCCGCCGCGCCGCGGTATCCGTGGTTAATGGAGGTGGTCATGGTATTAATCGCTCCGGAACCCGGCGACAGGCTGAGAATAATTGATGTCAGCAGATAGGCGAACCACCACTCAATGGTCATGAGAAACTCCCTGATTGTCTGTTTTTATGCCACAATACGCTATTGTGTCAGCATTGTGTGATACACGGTAAAAAAACGATTTTCAGCGGTTAACAGGGGTGTAAACCCGATGTTTGGGCAGAAAAAGGACTGGGAAACACGAGAAAACGCGTTTGCGGCCTTTAGCATGGGGCCGCTGACGGATTTCTGGCGACAGCGCGAAGAAGCTGAATTTAAAGGCGTCGACGATGTACCGGTACGCTTTGTCCGCTTTTGCGCGCAACATAACGATCGTCTGGTGTTGATTTGCCCCGGGCGCATTGAAAGCTACGTGAAGTATGCTGAAGTGGCCTACGATCTCTTTCACTGCGGCTTTGACGTGATGATCATTGACCATCGCGGGCAGGGACGCTCGGGCCGCCTGCTCTCAGATACCCACCGCGGACACGTGGTTAACTTCAGCGACTATGTTGATGACCTGGCCGCGCTCTGGCAGCAGCAGGTGGTTCCTGGACACTGGCGAAAACGGTTTATCCTTGCCCATTCTATGGGCGGAGCGATTGCCACGCTTTTTCTGCAACGTTACCGGGCGCATTGCGATGCAATAGCGCTCTGCGCGCCGATGTTCGGGATTATCATTCGGCTGCCGGACTGGATGGTGCGCCATATTCTCGACTGGGCTGAGGGCCATCAGCGCATTCGCGAAGAGTATGCTATCGGCACCGGGCGCTGGCGGGCGCTGCCTTTTGCCGTTAACGTGCTGACGCACAGTCGGCAACGCTATCGTCGCAACCTGCGCTTCTATGCCGATGAGCCGCGGCTGCAGGTCGGCGGTCCGACCTGGCACTGGGTGCGTGAGGGCATGCTGGCCGGCGACGAAGTGCTGGCGAATGTGGAAAAAGATACCGCCCCGACGCTGCTTTTACAGGCGGAGGAGGAGCGGGTGGTCGATAATCTGATGCACGACCGCTATTGCGAATTACGGGCCGCTGCCGGCCATCCCTGTGAGGGCGGTAAGCCGCTCGTCATTGAAGGGGCATATCATGAGATCCTTTTTGAAAAGGACGCTATGCGCTCAGTCGCGCTCAATGCCATCGTCGAGTTTTTCAATCGACATACTTAATCCGACGATAACGCTCGTCGCCCTGCTTAGAGGTTAACTTTTTTATGTACCAGGTTGTTGCGTCTGATTTAGACGGCACGCTGCTTTCCCCCGATCATTTCCTGACCCCGTATGCCAAAGAGACGCTGAAGCTGCTCACCGCCCGTGGGATCAATTTCGTCTTCGCCACCGGCCGTCACTACATCGACGTCGGGCAAATCCGCGATAATCTTGGCATCCGGTCGTACATGATCACCTCTAACGGCGCCCGCGTTCACGATAGCGATGGTCAGCAAATCTTTGCCCATAACCTCGATCGCGATATTGCCGCCGACCTGTTTGAGATCGTGCGTAACGACCCGAAAATCGTCACTAACGTTTATCGGGAAGACGAGTGGTATATGAACCGCCATCGTCCGGAAGAGATGCGCTTCTTCAAGGAGGCGGTGTTTAACTACAAGCTGTATGAGCCGGGCGAACTGGATCCGCAGGGGATCAGCAAAGTATTCTTTACCTGCGAGGATCATGAGCATCTGCTGCCGCTGGAGCAGGCGATGAACGCCCGCTGGGGCGATCGGGTGAACGTCAGCTTCTCCACCTTAACCTGCCTGGAAGTCATGGCGGGTGGGGTATCGAAGGGGCATGCGCTGGAGGCGGTGGCGAAGATGCTCGGCTACACTCTTTCCGATTGCATCGCCTTCGGCGACGGTATGAACGACGCTGAGATGCTGTCGATGGCTGGCAAAGGCTGCATCATGGCCAACGCCCACCAGCGGCTGAAGGATCTGCATCCGGAACTGGAAGTGATCGGCAGTAACGCCGACGATGCTGTCCCGCACTACCTGCGTAAGCTATACCTCGACTGAAAAAGATTGACGGCTGGCGAATAAGTGTCCAGTCGTCAACCTGACTCTTCGCTACAATGCCTGTTCTTTATCCAACGAGACGACCATTGTGGCGCTGTTAATTATCACCACTATCCTGTGGGCCTTTTCTTTTAGCCTGATTGGCGAATACCTGGCCGGTAGCGTCGACAGCTATTTTTCGGTACTGATGCGCGTGGGCCTGGCGGCGCTGGTGTTCCTGCCTTTCCTGCGCACGCGCGGCCAGTCGCCGCGCACGATCGTGCTCTATATGCTGGTGGGCGCGATGCAGCTAGGCATCATGTACCTGCTGGCTTTCCGCGCCTATCTCTATCTGACGGTCTCGGAATTTCTGCTGTTTACCGTGTTTACTCCCCTGTATATCACGCTGATCTACGACCTGCTCAGCGGACGTAAGCTGCGCTGGGGCTATCTGCTGAGTGCCGCGCTGGCGGTGCTGGGGGCGGCGATTATCCGCTATGACAAAGTCAGCGATCATTTCTGGACCGGGCTGTTACTGGTACAGCTGTCAAACCTCTGCTTCGCCATCGGTATGGTGGGGTATAAGCGTCTGATGGAGGTGCGTCCGATGCCGCAGCACAATGCCTTTGCCTGGTTCTATGTCGGGGCCTTTATCGTGGCGGTGGCGGCGTGGTTTATGCTCGGCAACGCCCAGAAGCTGCCGACCACCACGCTGCAGTGGAGCGTGCTGGTGTGGCTCGGCGTGGTGGCTTCCGGGCTGGGTTACTTTATGTGGAACTATGGCGCCACCCAGGTGGATGCCGGCACGCTGGGGATCATGAATAACGTCCATGTCCCCGCCGGGCTGCTGGTTAACCTTGCCATCTGGCAGGAGCAGCCGCACTGGCCGAGCTTTATTAGCGGAGCGTTGGTGATCCTGGCCTCGCTGTGGGTCCATCGCCGCTGGGTCGCTCCGCACTCCGGACAAACGGCAGATGATCGCAGGCGTGGTTCCGCGCAGAGCGAATAAACGCTTCGGTGACCGGTTGACGCTGTTCGCCATCGCGAACGGCCGCGTACAACCGGCTCCATAATCCCTCACCCAGGGTTTTGGTGACCACCAGGCCCTGGCGTTCAAAGCTTTCCACCACCCAGTGCGGCAGCGCGGCGATGCCCATCCGGGCAGCCACCATCTGGATCAACAACAGCGTGTTATCGACGCTTTTCAGCTGCGGGCTGATGCCGGCCGGCTGCAGGAAGTGGCGCCAGATATCGAGGCGCCCGCGCTGCACGGGATAAATCAACAGCGTTTCCGCGGCCAGATCCTCCGGGGTAACCAGCGTCTTCATAGCTAACGGATGCTCGGGCGCCAGCACCAGACGCACCTCAAAATCAAACATCGGCGAGTAGTGCAGGCCGCTGCGCGGCAGAATATCGGAGGTCATCACCAGATCCAGTTCACCCTGCTGCAGCGCAGGCTGTGGGTCGAAGGTGACGCCGGAATGGAAGTCGACCTCCACATGTGGCCAGCGGGCGCGGAAATTCTCCAGCGCCGGCGTCAGCCACTGAATACAGCTGTGACATTCGATAGCCAGCCTCAGCCGGGTCTGCTGTGGTTCGTTACAGTCCTGCAGGGCGCGAGCGATCTGCGGCAGCACCTGGTTGGCCAGCTGTAAGAGGATTTCCCCCTGAGGAGTAAAACGCAGCGGCTGGCTCTTACGCACAAAGAGACGAAAGCCAAGGCGCTGTTCCAGATCGCTGAACTGGTGAGACAAGGCGGACTGGGTCTGGTGCAGGGCCGCTGCCGCACCCGCCAGTGAACCGCTGTTCCGCAACGCTTGCAGCGTTTTCAGATGTTTAATTTCGATCATGAAAGTCCTTCACTTCGCCATGAGCAATTTGCGCTTGAGGAATATACAGTAACTGTCAATTATGGATGTGTAAACATCTGGACGTCTAAAACTCGTCATATTTCGACTTGCAGATGCGTTGGCTGCCTTGCTTACCCCAGTCACTTCCTTCAGTAAGCTCCTGGGGATGCGCATCGTTGCCGCCTTCCTGCAAGCCGAACTATTGAGATTTTTTCTTCAGATTCAATGAAATAAGAGAGGAACATAAATGACAATTATTAACCACACCCTCGGTTTTCCTCGCGTTGGCCTGCGCCGCGAGCTGAAAAAAGCGCAAGAGAGCTACTGGGCGGGCAACGCCACTCGCGAGGAACTGCTGGCGGTAGGCCGTGAGCTGCGCGCCCGTCACTGGAAGCAGCAGAAACAGGCGGGCGTTGATCTGCTGCCGGTGGGGGATTTCGCCTGGTACGACCATGTTCTGACTACCAGCCTGCTGCTTGGCAACGTGCCGGCTCGTCATCAGAACAAAGACGGATCCATCGACATCGATACCCTGTTCCGCATTGGCCGCGGCCGCGCGCCGACTGGCGAACCGGCCGCCGCTGCGGAAATGACCAAATGGTTTAACACCAACTATCACTATATGGTGCCGGAGTTCGTGAAGGGCCAGCAGTTCAAACTGAGCTGGACCCAACTGCTGGATGAAGTAGACGAAGCGCTGGCGCTGGGCCACAAGATCAAGCCCGTGCTGCTGGGGCCGGTAACCTATCTGTGGCTGGGTAAAGTGAAAGGTGAACCGTTTGACCGCCTGACCCTGCTGAATGCCATCCTGCCGGTTTACCAGCAGGTGCTGGCCGAACTGGCGAAGCGCGGCATCGATTGGGTGCAGATTGATGAACCGGCGCTGGTGCTGGAGCTGCCGCCAGCGTGGCTGGAGGCCTTTCAACCGGCTTATGACGCCCTGCAGGGCCAGGTGAAGCTGCTGCTGACTACCTATTTTGAAGGCGTTAGCGACAATCTCGCGACCATTGCTGCGCTACCGGTCCAGGGGTTGCACGTCGATCTGGTGCACGGCAAAGATGATGTTGCCGAACTGCACAACCGCCTGCCGGCCGACTGGCTGCTGTCCGCGGGCTTGATCAATGGGCGTAACGTCTGGCGCGCCGATCTCACCGAAAAGTATGCGCAAATTAAAGACCTCGTCGGTAAGCGCGAGCTATGGGTCGCGTCATCCTGCTCTCTGCTGCATAGCCCGATCGATCTGAGCGTGGAGACGCGCCTTGATGCGGAAGTGAAGAGCTGGTTTGCCTTCGCGCTGCAGAAATGCGGTGAGCTGGCGCTGCTGCGCGATGCGCTGAACAGCGGCGATACGGCGGCGATTACCGAGTGGAGCGCGCCAATCCAGGCCCGTCGCCATTCGACCCGCGTGCACAACGCGGAGGTGGAAAAACGGCTGGCGGCGATCACTGCTCAGGACAGCCAGCGCGCCAGCCCCTATGAGGTTCGCGCGCAGGCACAGCGCCAGCGCTTTAACCTGCCGAAATGGCCGACCACCACCATCGGGTCATTCCCGCAAACGACCGAGATCCGCGGCCTGCGCCTGGACTTCAAAAAGGGTAACCTTGACGCCAGTCATTATCGGACGGGGATTGCGGAACATATTAAGCAGGCGATCGTCGAGCAGGAGCGGTTAGGTTTAGACGTACTGGTGCACGGGGAGGCCGAGCGGAACGACATGGTGGAATACTTCGGCGAACATCTGGACGGTTTTATCTTCACGCAAAACGGCTGGGTGCAGAGCTATGGTTCCCGCTGCGTGAAGCCGCCGGTGGTGATCGGCGACGTCAGCCGTCCGCAGGCGATCACCGTCGACTGGGCGAAGTACGCGCAGTCCCTGACCGACAAGCCGGTGAAAGGGATGCTCACTGGACCGGTGACCATTCTGTGCTGGTCCTTCCCGCGGGAAGATGTCAGCCGTGAAACCATCGCGAAACAGATTGCGCTGGCCCTGCGTGATGAAGTGGCGGATCTGGAGGCGGCGGGGATCGGCATCATCCAGATTGATGAGCCGGCGCTGCGCGAAGGGTTACCGCTGAAGCGCAGCGACTGGGATGCCTATCTGCAGTGGGGTGTGGAAGCCTTCCGCCTTAATGCTGCGGTCGCCAAAGACGACACGCAGATCCATACCCACATGTGCTATTGCGAGTTCAATGACATCATGGACTCCATTGCCGCGCTGGACGCTGACGTGATCACCATTGAAACCTCGCGGTCCGATATGGAGCTGCTGGAGTCGTTCGAAGCGTTCGAGTACCCCAATGAGATCGGGCCGGGAGTATATGATATTCACTCGCCAAACGTGCCGAGCGTGGAGTGGATCGAAGCGCTGCTGAAGAAAGCCGCGCAGCGTATCCCGGTGGAGCGACTGTGGGTTAACCCGGACTGCGGCCTGAAAACTCGCGGCTGGCCGGAAACCCGCGCCGCGCTGGCGAATATGGTGCAAGCGGCGCGAAATCTGCGCCAGTCCGCCTAATCGTTACGCGAAAAATCAAAAAGGAGGCATTTGCCTCCTTTTTTCATGCTTAGGGCGATTAGCCTTTTTTACCGCCATACTGAGCAAACCAGGCGAGCATCCGCTGCCAGCCATCTTTGGCTGACTCTTCATGATAGCTGGCGCGATAGTCGGCATTAAAGGCATGATCGGCTTCGGGATAGACCACGATTTCCGCCGTGGCGTTGGCTGCCCGCAGCGCCTGACGCATAGTCTCGACGGTGTCCTGCGGAATGCTGGCGTCTTTAGCGCCGTACAGACCAAGCACCGGGGCGTTGAGATCGACGGCGATATCTACCGGGTGCTTCGGCGAATTCAGTGATTTTTCTCCCACCAGCTTACCGTACCAGGCCACCGCCGCTTTAAGCTGCGGGTTATGCGCGGCATACAGCCAGGTAATGCGTCCGCCCCAGCAGAAGCCGGTGATCAGCAGACGATGGGCATCGCCGCCGTGGCGCGCCGCCCAGCTGGCGACGTGGTCGAGATCCGCCAGCACCTGCGCGTCCGGCACCTTGCTGACCAGCTCTTTGAACAGGGTCGGGATATCGTGGTACTCATTCGGATCGCCCTGACGGAAGTACAATTCAGGCGCGATAGCCAGATAGCCTTCCTGTGCCAGGCGGCGACAAAGATCGCGAATATGTTCATGCACGCCGAAAATTTCCTGTACCACGATAACGATCGGCAGCGGACCGTCGGCATTTTTCGGGCGGGCGTGGTAGGCCGGCATGTTTTCACCCTGAGAGGGAATCGACGTCTCTCCGGCGATAATATGCTCTTCCGGCGTATGAACGGCGGTTGCGGCGTGTGGTGAAGCTGCAGGTGCGAATCCAGGTTGCTTGGTGGTGGTCATGGTATTCTCCGTACCCTTATTTATTAGCGCATCAGTAACTATAGACCCTTTACCTTTAGTTCGGGCGGTAATAAAGCACAGTGCCTGAAAGCGGCTATCTTTTGTTCTGTGATGATGAATATAACTTGTTAATGTGATGTGTATCACTATTTACTGAAAAACAACTGCAATCATTATTGGTCTTGGTGACTATCATCACAAAATGTTGCCAGGGGCTTCTGTACAGTACCGTTTTGCTTCTGCTGATAATTCGACCCACAGAGGAGTTTTTTATGTCCAAGTCTGATGTTTTTCATCTCGGCCTCACCAAGAACGATTTACAAGGGGCTACGCTGGCTATCGTCCCTGGCGATCCGGAGCGTGTGGAAAAGATCGCCGCGCTGATGGATAAGCCGGTTAAACTGGCATCTCATCGCGAATTTACCTCCTGGCGCGCGGAGCTGGACGGCAAACCAGTGATCGTCTGCTCTACTGGCATCGGCGGCCCGTCGACTTC
Source organism: Klebsiella sp. KP20-425-1 (assembly GCF_025813515.1). Classification (NCBI taxonomy): domain Bacteria; kingdom Pseudomonadati; phylum Pseudomonadota; class Gammaproteobacteria; order Enterobacterales; family Enterobacteriaceae; genus Klebsiella; species Klebsiella sp. KP20-425-1. Next base: position 5,002,889 of record NZ_CP109614.1, on the reverse strand, counting down.
CATCGCCGTGGAAGAGCTGGCGCAGCTGGGGGTGCGTACCTTCCTGCGTATCGGCACCACCGGCGCGATTCAGCCACATATCAATGTTGGCGATGTACTGGTGACGACCGGTTCTGTCCGTCTGGACGGTGCCAGCCTGCACTTCGCGCCGATGGAGTTCCCGGCCGTCGCAGACTTCGCCTGTACCACCGCGCTGGTGGAAGCGGCGAAATCAATCGGCGCCACCACCCATATCGGCGTGACTGCCTCCTCGGATACCTTCTACCCGGGCCAGGAGCGTTACGACACCTTCTCCGGCCGCGTGGTGAGCCGCTTCAAGGGCTCAATGGAAGAGTGGCAGGCAATGGGCGTGATGAACTATGAAATGGAATCCGCCACGCTGCTGACCATGTGCGCCAGCCAGGGCCTGCGCGCCGGGATGGTGGCTGGGGTTATCGTGAACCGTACCCAGCAAGAGATCCCTAACGCCGAAACCATGAAGCAAACCGAAAGCCACGCGGTGAAAATCGTCGTGGAAGCGGCGCGTCGTCTGCTGTAATTCAACTCTTTCCCTGTCAGGCCGGATCCTCCGGCCTTTCTTTTTTGCGTCGCCTCTCGCAGGAAATTCCTTTTAAACTGGACGTTTGTACAGCACAATTCTATTTTGTGTCATCAGGTTATCGCAGGGGGCGTCGTGGATCTCTCCATTATTATCAGCGCGGTTATCGCACTGGCAGCCGGGTTAATGGTCGGCTGGCTGGCGACCAAAGCGCGTGCCGATCAAATTCGGGCCGATCTCATCGAGGAACGGCGAGAGTTGGATATTGAGCTGAGCGCCGCCCGCCAGCAACTGGCGCAGGAGGCCCACTGGCGTGAGGAGTGTGAGCTGCTGAACAACGAGCTGCGCAGCCTACGGGATATCAATACCTCGCTCGAGGCCGATCTCCGTGAGGTCACCACCCGGCTCGAATCCACCCAGCTGCATGCGGAAGATAAGATCCGCCAGATGATGAACAGCGAGCAGCGCCTTAGCGAGCAGTTTGAAAACCTCGCCAACCGTATTTTCGAACACAGCAACCGGCGGGTCGATGAGCAAAACCGCCAGAGCCTGCATGGCCTGCTGACGCCGCTACGCGAACAGCTGGACGGGTTCCGCCGCCAGGTGCAGGAGAGCTTTGGCCAGGAGGCGCGTGAAAGACATACCCTGGCGCATGAGATCCGCAATCTGCAGCAGTTGAACGCGCAGATGGCACAGGAGGCGCTGAACCTGACCAAAGCGCTGAAGGGGGATAACAAAACTCAGGGCAACTGGGGGGAAGTGGTCTTAACCCGCGTGCTGGAGGCCTCCGGCCTGCGCGAAGGCTATGAGTACCAGACTCAGGTCAGTATTGAGACCGACAACCGCTCGCGGATGCAGCCGGACGTTATCGTGCGCCTGCCGCAGGGTAAGGACGTGGTGATCGACGCCAAAATGACCCTGGTCGCCTATGAGCGCTATTTCAACGCCGAAGACGACTACACCCGCGAAGTCGCGCTGCAGGAACACCTTGCCTCGGTGCGAAACCATATTCGCCTGCTGGGACGCAAGGATTATCAACAGCTGCCTGGCCTGCGCTCGCTCGACTATGTGCTGATGTTTATTCCCGTTGAGCCGGCGTTCCTGCTGGCCATCGATCGCCAGCCTGAGCTCATCAGCGAGGCGCTGCAAAATAATATTATGCTGGTTAGCCCGACGACGCTGCTGGTAGCCCTGCGCACTATCGCCAATCTGTGGCGCTATGAGCACCAGAGTCGTAACGCGCAGAAGATTGCCGAGCGGGCGGGGCGCCTTTACGACAAAATGCGCCTGTTTGTGGATGATATGTCCGCCATCGGCCAGAGCCTGGATAAGGCGCAAGAGAGCTATCGCCAGGCGATGAAAAAGCTCGCTTCCGGGCGTGGTAATCTGCTGGCCCAGGCGGAGGCCTTTCGCGGCCTGGGCGTGGAGGTCAAGCGCGGGATTAATCCTGATTTAGTCGAACAAGCTACGGCTCAGGACGAGCAATATCGTCTCGAAGATGAGGATAACCTGCCGGAAAATGACGCATTTTCACCCGACTCTGCCGAGACGGTGCGTAGCCGGGAGGCGGCTCCGCCACGCTGAAACGTATGGGAAATGCGCTGAGTCTGATACACTCAGTGAACATTTTCTTGAAAAGCAAGCAGGCATAGAGATGGTTGAGGATTCACAAGAAACGACGCACTTTGGCTTTCAGACGGTCGCTAAAGAGCAGAAAGCAGATATGGTGGCGCATGTATTCCATTCTGTCGCCGCAAAATATGATGTGATGAACGACTTGATGTCGTTTGGGATCCATCGTTTGTGGAAGCGTTTCACCATCGACTGCAGCGGCGTACGTCGCGGGCAGACCGTGCTGGATCTGGCGGGCGGTACCGGTGATTTGACGGCCAAGTTCTCCCGCCTGGTAGGGGAAACCGGCCGCGTCATGCTTGCTGATATCAATGATTCTATGCTCAAAATGGGCCGCGAAAAGCTGCGCAATATCGGCATCGTAGGCAACGTTGAGTATGTTCAGGCCAACGCGGAAGCCCTGCCTTTTGCTGATAATACCTTTGACTGCATCACCATCTCTTTCGGTCTGCGTAACGTGACCGACAAAGAGAAAGCGCTGCGTTCGATGTATCGCGTGCTGAAGCCGGGCGGACGTCTGCTGGTGCTGGAGTTTTCTAAACCCATTATCGAACCGCTGAGCAAAGCCTACGACGCTTACTCCTTCCATATCCTGCCGAAGGTGGGCGAGCTGGTGGCAAAAGATGGCGACAGCTATCGCTACCTGGCGGAATCTATTCGTATGCATCCGGACCAGGAAACCCTGAAAGGGATGATGCAGGATGCGGGCTTCGAAAACGTGGATTACTACAACCTGACGGCGGGTATCGTTGCTTTGCATCGCGGTTACAAGTTCTGACAGGAGGGACGCTATGCCTTTCACACCCCTGGTTACCGCTGGCATTGAAACGGCGCTGAATACTTTCCTCTGGCGCGACAAAGCGCTTAAACCCGCTCGTCAGCGCCTGCTGGGCAAGGTATTGCGGGTCCAGCTGCAGGATTTCGCCACGCCCGTGGTGCTGGTATTCAGCGAACGCCAGGTTGACGTCCTGAGCGCTTGGGACGGAGAGGCCGATTGCACCGTGATTACCCGGCTCAGCGTGCTGCCAAAACTACGCAATCGTCAGCAGCTCACGGCGCTTATTCGCAGCGGTGATCTGGAAGTGCAGGGCGATCTGCAGGTGGTGCAGAATATGGTCTCCCTGTGCGACCTGGCAGAGTTTGATCCCGCTGAACTGCTGGCGCCCTATACCGGCGATATTGTGGCCGAAGGCGTCGGTAAAGTCCTGCGCGGCGGCGCTCAGTTTCTGCTGAAGGGCGCAGAGCGCCAGCAGCGCTATGTCGCGGAAGCGATCACTGAAGAGTGGCGCCTGGCGCCGGGGCCGCTGGAGCTGGCCTGGTTTGCTGAAGAGACAACGGCTATTGAGCGCGCGCTGGCCGCACTGGAAAAACGGCTGGAAACGCTGGAGGGCAAATGACGCCAGGAGAATTACGGCGCCTGTATTTCATCATCCACACCTTTTTGAGCTACGGGCTCGATGAGCTCATCCCCAAAATGCGGATCACGCTGCCGCTGCGTATCTGGCGGCGGATGCTGTTCTGGATGCCAAACCGCCATCAGGATCAGCCTCTTGGCGCCCGCCTTCGGCTGGCGCTCCAGGAGCTGGGGCCGGTGTGGATAAAATTCGGCCAGATGCTTTCCACCCGCCGGGATCTCTTTCCGCCGCATATTGCCGATCAGCTGGCGCTGTTGCAGGACCGCGTGGCGCCCTTTGAAGGGAAGCTCGCGCAGCAGCAGATAGAGAAAGCGATGGGGGGGCTGCCGGTCGAGACCTGGTTTGATGATTTCTCCGTTGAGCCGTTAGCCTCGGCGTCCATCGCCCAGGTGCATACCGCGCGTCTGAAAGAGAATGGCAAAGAGGTGGTGATCAAGGTTATCCGCCCGGATATTTTGCCGATCATTAAAGCGGACATGAAGCTCATCTACCGCCTGGCGCGCTGGGTACCGCGTCTGCTGCCTGACGGTCGTCGTCTGCGCCCGCAGGAGGTAGTTCGTGAATATGAAAAAACGCTGCTGGATGAGCTGAACCTGCTGCGGGAATCCGCCAACGCTATTCAGCTGCGGCGTAATTTCGAAGACAGCCCGATGCTGTACGTGCCGGAGGTGTACCCCGACTACTGCAGCGAAAGCATGATGGTAATGGAGCGCATTTACGGTATCCCGGTGTCCGATGTGGAGGCGCTGGAGGCCCAGGGCACCAATATGCAGCTGCTGGCGGAGCGGGGCGTGCAGGTCTTCTTCACCCAGGTGTTCCGCGACAGCTTCTTCCATGCCGATATGCATCCTGGCAACATATTCGTCAGCTACGAGCATCCGGAAGATCCGCAGTATATCGGCATCGACTGCGGTATTGTCGGCTCACTGAACAAAGAAGATAAGCGCTATCTGGCGGAAAACTTTATCGCCTTTTTCAACCGCGATTATCGTAAAGTTGCCGAGCTGCACGTCGATTCCGGTTGGGTTCCGCCCGATACCAACGTTGAAGAGTTTGAGTTCGCGATCCGCACGGTCTGCGAGCCGATCTTTGAGAAGCCGCTGGCGGAGATCTCCTTCGGCCACGTGCTGCTTAATCTGTTCAATACCGCGCGGCGTTTCAATATGGAAGTCCAGCCGCAGCTCGTTTTACTACAGAAGACATTACTTTACGTAGAAGGGGTAGGCCGGCAGCTCTATCCTCAGTTAGACTTGTGGAAAACGGCGAAGCCTTTCCTCGAGTCGTGGATCAAAGATCAGGTCGGCATTCCGGCGCTGGTGCGCGCGTTTAAAGACAAAGCGCCATTCTGGATCGAAAGAATGCCGGAAATACCTGAGCTGGTGTATCAGAGCCTGCAGCAGAGCAAACAGCTGCAGACCAGCGTCGATACTATTGTGCGGGATATGCATGTGCGTCATGTGCGCCAGGGCCAATCCCGTTACCTGTTTGGTATAGGCGCGGTTTTATTGCTCAGTGGTACGCTGCTCTTTATCCATCGCCCTGAGTGGGGAATGATGCCCGGTTGGCTGATGGCCGGCGGTGTGGTGACCTGGCTTATTGGCTGGCGGAAAACCCACTGATCGGTTCGCCTCTTCATGACGCAGGCTTATTTGCGCAAAATCATGTCGGCGGCCTGACGAAGAGGCGGCTCGCAGGATGGCGTGTATAATGCGTCCACACAATTCATCATCTGTCATAGGGGAACGTGTATGGGTGGTATCAGTATTTGGCAGTTATTAATTGTTGTCGTCATCGTAGTTCTGCTTTTTGGGACGAAGAAGCTGAGCTCGCTGGGGTCTGACTTAGGGGCATCTATCAAAGGCTTTAAAAAAGCCATGAGTGATGATGATAAACCCGAAAAGTCGGCGCCAGACGCAGATTTCACGGCGAAAACCATCGCCGATAAACAGGATGATGCAAAAAAAGACGAGACAAAACGCCACGACAAAGAGCAGGTGTAACTCGTGTTCGATATTGGTTTTAGTGAACTACTGCTGGTGTTTGTGATTGGCCTCATTGTTCTGGGGCCACAGCGGCTTCCCGTAGCGGTTAAAACGGTAGTTGGCTGGATCCGTACGTTACGCTCGCTGGCGACCACGGTACAAAATGAGCTGGCCCAGGAGCTAAAACTGCAGGAGTTCCAGGAGAGCCTGAAGAAGGTGGAAAAGGCTAGCCTGAATAACCTGACGCCGGAGCTGAAAGCCTCGATGGATGAACTGCGCGAGGCCGCGGAGTCGATGAAGCGCTCCTATAGCGCCCACGATCCCGAAAAAGCCAGCGACGAAGCCAATACCATCCTTAATCCGGTGGTCAAAGGCAGCGAAGCGCAGCGCCAGGACGTCACGCCGGCGACGGCAGAACATCAGGCCAGCGCTCCGGCTCATGCGCCAGATCCCGTTGCCGACGAGCAATCTGCTTCACCGGCTGACCTTCAGGCAGAGAAAACGTCCGCTACGGCGGCAGTTCCCCATTCTTCCCCCGCATCGAGTGATAAACCGTAAACATGGGCGTAGACGATACACAACCGCTAATTTCGCATCTGATTGAGCTGCGCAAGCGTCTGCTCAACAGCATCATTGCTATTCTGGTGATCTTCCTGGCGCTGGTCTATTTCGCCAATGATATCTACCAGCTGGTCTCGGCCCCGCTTATCAGTAAGATGCCAGTGGGCGCGACGATGATCGCCACCGATGTCGCTTCACCTTTCTTTACGCCGATAAAGTTGACCTTCATGGTGTCGGTGATCCTGTCGGTGCCGATTATTCTTTACCAGGTATGGGCCTTCGTCGCGCCGGCGTTGTATAAGCACGAACGCCGGCTGGTGGTGCCTTTACTGGTATCCAGTACCCTGCTGTTCTATATCGGCATGGCTTTCGCCTATTTTGTCGTGTTTCCGCTGGCGTTCGGCTTCCTGACCCATGCGGCGCCGGAAGGGGTGCTGGTCTCGACCGATATTCGCAGCTATCTCGACTTCGTGATGGCGCTGTTTATGGCATTCGGGGTCTCCTTTGAGGTGCCGGTCGCCATTGTGTTGCTCTGCTGGATGGGTGTTACCACGCCGGAAGACTTGCGTAAAAAAAGGCCGTATGTGCTGGTGGGTGCCTTCGTGGTGGGCATGCTGCTGACGCCGCCGGACGTATTCTCGCAGACACTGCTGGCCATTCCGATGTACTGTCTGTTTGAAGTCGGGGTGTTCTTTGCCCGCTTCTACACCGGGAAGCGCCTGACGCGCGATGACGACGCCGCGGCCGAAGCTGAAGCCGCAGAGCACAGAGAAGAGTAATACCGCCAACCGCCCGTCAGGGCGGTTGGCATATGGGAGCGATCATGTTTGATATCGGCGTTAATCTGACCAGTTCGCAGTTTTCCCGCGATCATGATGAGGTAGTGGCGCGCGCCCTGGCTGCGGGGGTTAACGGCATGCTGCTGACCGGTACAAATTTGGCGGAGAGCCAGCAGGCGCAGAAACTGGCGAGCCGCTATTCCGGCTGCTGGTCCACGGCGGGGGTTCATCCCCATGACGGTAGCAGCTGGACGCCAGCGGTCGCCGAGGCGATTTATACCCTCGCCGGCGAGCCGCAGGTGGTGGCGATAGGCGAGTGCGGTCTGGATTTTAACCGGAATTTTTCCACGCCGCACGAGCAGGAGGTAGCGTTCAGCGCCCAGTTGGCGCTGGCCGCTGAGCTGTCGATGCCGGTGTTTTTGCACTGCCGCGACGCCCACGATCGGTTTCTGACGCTGCTTAAACCCTGGCTTGAGAAGATCCCGGGCGCGGTGCTGCACTGCTTTACCGGCAGCCGCAGCGAGGTGCAGGAATGCCTGGATCTGGGCCTGTTTATCGGTATTACCGGTTGGGTATGCGATGAGCGGCGAGGACTGGAACTGCGCGAGCTGCTGCCGGCGATCCCGGCGGAACGTCTGCTGCTGGAGACCGATGCGCCTTATCTGCTGCCGCGCGATCTCAAGCCGAAACCGGCCTCGCGGCGTAACGAGCCCGCGTATTTGCCGCATATCCTGGCCAGCGTCGCGGCCTGGCGCGGCGAGGAGGCGCAATGGCTGGAGGCGCAAACGGACGCAAACGTCAGGGCGCTGTTTGGCGTCGACATTAACGGCGTTTAGATTTTCTGGAAGTCGGTATTTTTAACGCTCTGCAGGACTTGCTTATTCAGCAGGTTTAACAGCAACATAGAGCGCGCTTCGCCGTCGGGCTCGGTGAAGATCGCCTCCAGGCCTTCAAACGCGCCGTCGGTGATTAGCACGCTATCGCCCTCATGCGGCGTTTCCGGGTCGGTAATCCCTTCCGGTTTGTAGATAGAAAGCTGATGGATGACCGCCGAGGGGACGATAGCGGGTAGGGCGCCAAAGCGCACGAAGTTGTTAACCCCGCGAGTGGCGCTGATGGTGGTGGTATGAATCACCTCTGGATCGAACTCAATAAACAGGTAGTTCGGGAACAACGGTTCGCTGACCATGGTGCGTTTACCGCGAATGATTTTTTCCAGCGCAATCGTCGGCATCAGGCAGTTAACTGACTGACGTTCCAGATGTTCCTGGGCTCGTTGTAGCTGCCCACGTTTGCAATACAGTAAGTACCAGGCTTGCATAATGACTCATTCCACTTCTAATAACGGCAAGCATAACAAATGGCTGGTGTAATCGCGAAAGCCATTATAATTGAAATCCAAATTTCAGCGTTCTTTCACGCTAATTTAACAAAATTACAGCATCGCGCCGTCGAACACCGTATAATTAGCCGCCTGTAGAGAGGTCAATAACACTTCCATGAAATATCACGATCTTCGCGACTTTCTGACACTCCTGGAACAACAGGGCGAACTAAAACGTATCACTCTGCCGGTCGATCCTCACCTGGAAATCACCGAAATTGCCGACCGGACTCTGCGCGCCGGCGGCCCGGCGCTGCTGTTTGAGAATCCGAAAGGCTATACCATGCCGGTGCTGTGCAATCTGTTCGGCACGCCGCGTCGCGTGGCGTTGGGGATGGGGCAGGAGGATGTCAGTTCGCTGCGCGAGGTGGGTAAACTGTTGGCCTTTCTGAAAGAACCTGAGCCGCCAAAAGGCTTCCGCGACCTGTTTGATAAGCTGCCGCAGTTCAAGCAAGTGCTGAATATGCCGACCAAACGCCTGCGCGGCGCCCCCTGTCAGCAAAAAATCATCCAGGGCGATGATGTCGATCTGAATAAAATCCCGATTATGACCTGCTGGCCGGAAGATGCCGCGCCGCTGATCACCTGGGGGTTGACGGTAACCCGCGGGCCGCACAAAGAGCGGCAGAACCTGGGGATTTATCGCCAGCAGCTGATCGGCAAAAACAAACTGATTATGCGCTGGCTGTCTCATCGCGGCGGCGCGCTGGATTTCCAGGAGTGGTGCGCGGCGCGTCCGGGCGAACGCTTCCCGGTTTCCGTGGCGCTTGGCGCCGATCCGGCAACCATTCTTGGCGCGGTGACGCCGGTGCCCGATACCCTGTCGGAATATGCCTTCGCAGGCCTGCTGCGCGGCACCAAGACCGAAGTGGTTAAGTGCGTTTCCAATGACCTTGAAGTGCCGGCCAGCGCGGAAATTGTGCTAGAAGGCTACATTGAGGCCGGTGAAATGGCGCCGGAAGGCCCGTATGGCGACCACACCGGTTACTACAATGAAGTAGACCAGTTCCCGGTGTTTACGGTAACCCATATTACCCAGCGTGAAGACGCGATTTATCATTCTACCTATACCGGCCGACCGCCCGATGAGCCAGCGGTGCTGGGCGTGGCGCTGAATGAAGTCTTCGTCCCGATCCTGCAAAAGCAGTTCCCGGAAATCGTTGATTTCTATCTGCCGCCGGAAGGGTGCTCCTATCGCCTGGCGGTGGTGACCATGAAAAAACAGTACGCGGGACATGCCAAGCGCGTAATGATGGGCGTCTGGTCGTTCCTGCGCCAGTTTATGTACACCAAGTTCGTGATTGTCTGCGATGACGACGTCAATGCACGCGACTGGAACGATGTGATTTGGGCGATCACTACCCGTATGGACCCGGCTCGTGATACGGTACTGGTAGAGAATACGCCAATTGATTATCTGGATTTTGCCTCGCCGGTTTCCGGCCTGGGTTCAAAAATGGGGCTGGATGCCACCAATAAATGGCCTGGCGAAACCCAGCGTGAATGGGGTCGCCCAATCAAAAAAGATCCTGCCGTTACGGCGCGTATTGACGCCATCTGGGATGAACTGGCCATCTTTAAACAACAGTAAGCGGGGCTAACGCCGCTGTTTTGCTCTATTGACCCGACAGAGGGGACGCATGACAACCTTAAGCTGTAAAGTGACCTCGGTGGAGGCGATTACCGATACCGTATATCGTGTTCGATTAGTGCCGGAAGCGGCATTTTCCTTCCGTGCCGGCCAGTATCTGATGGTGGTAATGGATGAGCGCGACAAGCGCCCGTTCTCCATGGCTTCCACGCCGGCGGAACAGGAATTTATCGAGCTGCATATCGGCGCCTCGGAGCTCAATCTGTACGCGATGGCGGTCATGGATCGCATTCTGAAAGAGCGTGAAATTGAGGTTGATATTCCGCATGGCGAAGCGTGGCTGCGCGATGACGAAGATCGCCCGCTGATTCTGATCGCCGGCGGTACCGGATTCTCTTATGTGCGTTCTATTCTGTTAAGCGCGCTGGCGCGTAACCCGGATCGCGATATCGCCATTTATTGGGGCGGCCGCGAGGCTAAGCATCTGTACGATCTGGCCGAGCTGGAAGCGTTAAGCATCAAGCATCCGAATCTGCGCATCGAGCCGGTGGTTGAACAGCCGGAAGAAGGGTGGCGTGGTCGCTCCGGTACGGTACTCACCGCCGTGCTGCAGGATTACGGTACGCTGGCCGAGCATGACATCTACATTGCCGGTCGTTTTGAGATGGCCAAGATCGCTCGCGACCTGTTCTGTAATGAGCGCGGCGCGCGTGAAGATCGCCTGTTTGGCGATGCGTTTGCGTTTATCTGAAAATAAAAAACCCGCCCCTGACAGGCGGGAAGAACGGCAACTAAACCTGCTCTCTTCGCCATAGCCGCCAGGTTCTGGTGGCCATGGCGTTGAGATACCCTTTCGCTTAAACCCGCTCAAACACGGTAGCGATCCCTTGTCCCAGGCCGATACACATGGTGGCGAGGCCGAACTGAGCGTCTTTGCGCTCCATCTGGTTGATCAGCGTGGTGCTAATACGCGCCCCGGAACAGCCCAGCGGATGACCGAGCGCGATCGCCCCGCCGTTGAGGTTGATCTTCTCATCGATCTGCTCCATTAAGCCCAGATCTTTAATACACGGTAGGATCTGCGCGGCAAATGCTTCATTCATTTCAAAAACGTCGATATCGCTGGTGGATAAGCCCGCTTTTTTCAGCGCCAGCTTTGAGGCCGGAACCGGGCCATAACCCATAATGGACGGGTCGCAGCCGACCACCGCCATTGAACGGACGCGAGCGCGCGGCTTCAGCCCCAGCTCGCGAGCGCGGCTTTCGCTCATCAGCAGCATCGCCGCTGCGCCATCGGAAAGGGCGGAAGAGGTACCCGCCGTTACCGTACCGGTCACCGGGTCAAACGCCGGTTTAAGCGTGGACAGCGTCTCGACGGTGGTTTCCGGGCGGATCACCTCGTCATAGTTAAAGGACTTGAGTACGCCATCGGCATCGTGGCCGCCGGTGGGGATAATCTCCGCTTTGAATGCGCCGGACTGGGTTGCGGCCCAGGCACGAGCGTGAGAGCGCGCGGCGAACTGATCCTGCATCTCGCGGCTAATACCGTGCAGACGCGCCAGCATCTCCGCAGTCAGCCCCATCATCCCTGCCGCCTTTGCCACGTTGCGGCTGAGGCCCGGATGGAAATCGACGCCGTGGCTCATTGGCACATGGCCCATGTGCTCGACGCCGCCAATCAGGCAGACGCTGGCATCGCCGGTCATGATCATACGGGCCGCATCGTGCAGCGCCTGCATGGAAGAACCGCACAGACGGTTGACCGTATTTGCTGGTACCGAATGCGGGATCTCCGCCAGCAGCGCCGCGTTTCGGGCGATGTTAAAACCCTGCTCGAGGGTTTGCTGCACGCAACCCCAGTAGATATCGTCTATCGCGCTTGCCTCAAGCGACGGATTGCGCGACAGCAGGCTACGCATCAGGTGCGCGGAGAGGTCTTCCGCGCGCACGTGGCGAAATGCGCCGCCCTTCGAACGGCCCATCGGGGTGCGAATTGCATCGACAATGACAACCTGTTCCATTGTGACTCCTTAAGCCGTTTTCAGAGCGCCAACCGGACGGGCTGGCTCTACCTGGGGATAATACGCTTCGTTATGGCGCGCTTTGTCACGCAGACCGGCTGGCACTTCATACAGCGGGCCAAGGTGCTGGTATTGCTGCGCCATATCGAGATACTTCGCGCTGCCGATGGTGTCCAGCCAGCGGAATGCGCCGCCGTGGAACGGAGGGAAGCCCAGGCCGTATACCAGCGCCATATCCGCTTCCGCCGGGCTGGCGATAATGCCTTCTTCCAGGCAGCGGACGACTTCGTTAACCATGGGGATCATCATGCGGGCGATAATCTCTTCATCGCTGAAATCGCGCTTCGGCTGGCTGACGTCGGCCAGCAGGCTGTCGACGGCAGCATCTTCTTCTTTCTTCGGCTTACCTTTGCTGTCGTCTTTATAGCGCCAGAAGCCGAGGCCGTTCTTCTGGCCGAAACGGTTGGCGTCAAACAGGGCGTCGATGGCGTCGCGATAATCTTTCTGCATCCGCTGCGGGAAGCCCGCCGCCATGACCGCCTGAGCATGGTGCGCGGTATCGATGCCGACCACGTCCAGCAGATAAGCCGGGCCCATCGGCCAGCCAAACTGTTTCTCCATCACTTTGTCGACTTTGCGGAAGTCCGCCCCGTCGCGCAGCAGCTGGCTGAAGCCGGCGAAGTAGGGGAACAGTACCCGGTTGACGAAGAAGCCGGGACAATCATTCACCACAATCGGCGTTTTGCCCATTTTGCTGGCCCAGGCCACCACTTTGGCAATGGTATTATCCGAGGTTTTTTCGCCGCGGATCACTTCAACCAGCGGCATGCGATGCACTGGGTTAAAGAAGTGCATACCGCAGAAGTTTTCCGGGCGCTGCAGAACGCTGGCCAGCTCGCTGATGGGGATCGTTGAGGTGTTGGACGCCAGCACGGTATCCGGGCGCACTTTTGACTCGGTTTCCGCTAGTACGGCTTTCTTCACTTTCGGGTTTTCCACCACCGCTTCAACGACGACGTCCACGCGGTCAAAACCGCTGTATTCCAGCGTTGGCTGAATGGTGCTAATCACTCCGGCCAGCTTCAGACCGTCGATTTTGCCGCGTTCCAGCTGTTTATTCAGCAGCTTCGCCGCTTCGGTCATACCTAGGGTCAGCGATTTGTCGCTGATGTCTTTCATCACCACCGGCACGCCCTTCCAGGCCGACTGGTAAGCGATACCGCCGCCCATAATGCCAGCGCCCAGGACGGCAGCATGCTTCGGCGTCTCGACATCTTTGGTCAGCTTTTTCGCTTTCGCTTTGACGTACTGGTCGTTCAGGAAGATACCAACCAGCGCGCGGGCCTCATTGGTATGGGCCAGCGGGACAAAGCTTTTATTTTCCAGCACCAGGGCTTCTTCACGACCAAGACGCGCGGCGGCTTCAATGGTTTTGACCGCGGTGATCGGCGCCGGGTAATGCTTCCCGGCGGTTTGCGCGACCATGCCTTTGGCAATCGTGAAGCTCATGGCGGCTTCAATTTTGCTGAGCTTCAGCGGCTCCAGCTTCGGCTGACGTTTCGCTTTCCAGTCCAGGTCGCCATTCATGGCCTGACGTAGGATCGCCAGCGCGCCGTCGCGTAGTTTTTCCGCAGCGACCACGCCATCCACCAGGCCGATTTTCAGTGCTTGATCGGCGCCGACGTCTTTCCCGGCGGCAATAATTTCCAGCGCGCTATCGGCGCCGAGCAGGCGCGGCAGACGCACGGAACCGCCGAAGCCGGGCATAATGCCGAGCTTGGTTTCCGGCAGCCCAATGCGCAGATCCGGCGTCGCCAGGCGGTAATCGGTCGCCAGCACACATTCGCAACCGCCGCCCAGCGCATAGCCATTGACGGCAGAGATAGTGGGGACGGGGAGATCTTCCAGACGATTGAAGACGCTGTTAGCAAAATGCAGCCACTGGCTTAACTGCTCCTCAGGGACCAGGAACAGCGAGAGGAATTCGGTGATATCCGCGCCGACGATAAATGCCGCTTTTTCAGAGCGCAGCAGCAGACCTTTGAGATCGCTTTGTTTTTCCAGTACGTCCAGCGCATGACCGAGGCTGGCTACGGTTGCGGTATCAAGCTTGTTGACCGAACCTGGGGCATCGAACACCAGTTCGGCGATGCCATCTTCCAGCCAGTCGAGGTACAGGGTGTCGCCTTTGTAGAGCATGTCAGTCTCCTGAATCCAGCAATATGATCTGGTCATACCAGATGAAACGGAGTGTGGAATTTATGTTAAAGAATTGCAAATTACTCTTTAAATAATTGCTGGTCGGATCACATCCGGCGGAAATCACCCGCACGCAGGTCGATGTGCTAAGATGCGGTGTATCACGATCCCATAAAAGCAAAGGATAAAAGATGGAATCCCTGGCCGCGCTCTATAAAAATCATATTGTTACCCTACAAGAACGTACCCGCGACGTCCTGGCCCGTTTTCAAATGGATGCTCTGCTGATTCACTCCGGCGAGCTGGTTAACGTCTTCCTTGATGACCATCCGTACCCGTTCAAGGTCAATCCGCAGTTCAAAGCCTGGGTGCCTGTGACTCAGGTGCCTAACTGCTGGCTGCTGGTGGACGGTGTGAATAAACCGAAGCTGTGGTTCTATCTGCCGGTAGATTACTGGCATAACGTTGAGCCGTTGCCGACCTCTTTCTGGACCGAAGAGATAGACGTGATCGCGCTACCGAAGGCCGATGGCATCGGCAGCCAGCTGCCTGCCGCTCGCGGTAATATTGGCTATATCGGCCCGGTGCCTGAGCGCGCGCTGGGCCTGGGTATCGCCGCGGATAAGATCAACCCGAAAGGGGTTATCGACTACCTGCATTACTACCGGGCTTACAAAACCGATTACGAGCTGGCCTGCATGCGTGAAGCGCAGAAGTCGGCGGTGAATGGTCATCGTGCGGCCTACGAAGCTTTCCAGTCGGGGATGAGCGAATTCGATATCAACCAGGCCTATCTCACCGCCACCGGCCATCGTGATACCGACGTGCCTTACAGCAATATTGTCGCGCTGAATGAGCATGCCTCCGTCCTGCACTACACCAAACTGGACCATCGTGCCCCGGCGGAGATGCGCAGTTTCCTGCTCGACGCCGGTGCGGAATATAACGGCTATGCCGCAGATCTGACGCGCACCTGGGCGGCGCACGGCGATAACGACTTTGCCCATCTGATCAAAGACGTTAACGATGAGCAGCAGGCGCTGATTAGTACCATGAAGGCCGGTACCAGTTACATTGATTACCATATCCAGTTCCATCAGCGTATCGCGAAGCTGTTGCGTAAACACCAGTTGGTTACCGACATGAGCGAAGAGGCGATGGTGGAGAATGACCTGACCGGGCCGTTTATGCCGCACGGGATTGGCCATCCGCTGGGTCTGCAGGTGCATGATGTCGCTGGCTTTATGCAGGATGACACCGGTACGCATCTGGCGGCGCCGTCGAAATACCCGTATCTGCGCTGCACCCGTATTATCGAGCCGCGGATGGTGTTAACTATTGAACCCGGCATCTACTTCATCGAGTCGTTACTGGCGCCGTGGCGTGAAGGCCCGTTCAGCAAGCACTTTAACTGGCAAAAAATTGACGCCATGAAGCCGTTCGGTGGGATCCGTATCGAAGATAACGTGGTGATTCACGAAAACAGTATCGAAAATATGACGCGCGATCTGAAGCTGGCCTGATGGAGAGCTGGTTAATCCCGGCGGCGCCGGTTACCGTCGTTGAGGAGATTAAAAAAAGCCGTTTTATCACGCTGTTGGCGCATACCGACGGCGTGGCGGCGGCAAAAGCTTTTGTCGAGTCCGTCAGAGCGGATCACCCTGATGCCCGCCACCACTGCGTGGCGTGGGTCGCGGGGCCGCCTGATGATTCGCAACAGCTGGGGTTTTCAGACGATGGCGAACCGGCGGGAACGGCGGGTAAACCGATGCTGGCGCAGCTGATGGGAAGCGGCGTCGGCGAGATAACCGCTGTCGTCGTGCGTTACTACGGTGGTATCCTGCTGGGCACCGGCGGTCTGGTTAAGGCCTATGGCGGCGGGGTGCATCAGGCGCTGGCGCAGCTGACGACGCTGCGCAAGACGCCGTTAACGGCATATACTTTGCAGTGTGAGTATGGGCAACTGGCCGGCGTCGAAGCGCTGCTCGCCCAATTCTCCGGAAACGTCGTTGAAAGCGAATATCTGGCGTCAGTTCGGCTGCGCGTGGCGCTTCCCCAGGCCGAAGTGGCGGCTTTTTCAGCAAGACTGGCTGATTTTAGTCGTGGTTCATTGCAATTACTGAAGATTAACGAATAATCCCCTCTGTTTTTTGCTTATCAAAGGAAGCGCCAGAGATGCATTTTCGCGCCATAACCCGAATCGTTGGACTGCTGGTCATCTTGTTTTCGGGGACGATGATCGTCCCGGGATTAGTGGCCCTGATATATCGCGATGGCGCGGGACGGGCCTTCACTCAAACCTTCTTTGTCGCTCTGGCGATCGGCTCCATGCTGTGGTGGCCGAACCGTAAGCAAAAAGGCGAACTGAAATCTCGTGAAGGGTTTCTGATCGTGGTGCTGTTCTGGACCGTGCTGGGGAGCGTGGGGGCCTTGCCCTTTATCTTCTCCGAACAGCCGAACCTGACGGTGACGGATGCCTTCTTCGAGTCATTTTCCGGCCTGACGACGACCGGGGCGACCACTCTGGTGGGGCTGGACTCGCTTCCGCACGCTATCCTCTTTTATCGTCAGATGCTGCAGTGGTTCGGCGGCATGGGGATCATTGTGCTGGCGGTAGCGATTCTGCCTATCCTCGGCGTCGGGGGGATGCAGCTCTACCGCGCGGAAATGCCCGGCCCGCTGAAGGATAACAAGATGCGTCCGCGTATTGCCGAGACGGCGAAGACATTGTGGCTCATCTATGTGTTACTCACGATCGCCTGCGCATTGGCGCTCTGGTTTGCCGGTATGCCGGCGTTCGATGCGATCGGGCACAGTTTCGCCACCATCGCCATCGGCGGTTTCTCGACTCACGATGCCAGCGTCGGCTATTTCAACAGCCCGATGATCAACTCCATCATTGCCATCTTCCTGCTGATCTCCGGCTGTAACTACGGTCTGCATTTTTCGTTGTTGAGCGGACGCAGCCTGAAGGTGTACTGGCGCGACCCTGAATTTAGGATGTTCATTGGCGTCCAGTTGACGCTGGTCATCGTCTGTACGCTGGTGCTATGGCTTCATAACGTGTACGGCTCGGTGTTGACGACGCTGAACCAGGCGTTTTTCCAGGTGGTGTCGATGGCGACCACCGCGGGGTTCACCACCGATAGCATTGCACGCTGGCCGCTGTTCCTTCCGGTGCTGTTGCTGTGCTCCGCATTTATCGGCGGCTGCGCTGGCTCCACGGGCGGTGGATTAAAAGTGATCCGTATCCTGTTGCTGTTCAAGCAGGGCAACCGTGAGCTGAAGCGTTTGGTGCACCCGAATGCGGTGTATAGCATTAAATTAGGTAACCGCGCGCTGCCGGAACGTATTCTGGAAGCGGTATGGGGATTCTTCTCCGCCTATGCGCTGGTCTTTATCATTAGTATGCTGGCGATTATCGCCACCGGGGTGGATGACTTCTCTGCTTTCGCCTCCGTGGTGGCGACATTGAACAACCTCGGGCCTGGGCTCGGCGTCGTCGCGGATAACTTTGCCACCATGAACCCGGTCGCGAAATGGATCCTGATTGCTAATATGCTGTTTGGTCGTCTGGAAGTGTTCACCTTACTGGTGCTCTTTACCCCCACTTTCTGGCGCGAATAACAGGAGTGCTCGTGAAAACTTTAATTCTCTTCTCCACCCGCGACGGGCAGACCCGTGAAATCGCTTCGTTTCTCGCCTCTGAGCTTAAAGAGCTGGGCATCGATGCGGACACCCTGAACCTGAACCGTACCGATGTCGTCGAATGGCATCACTACGATCGAGTGGTCATTGGCGCGTCGATTCGCTACGGGCACTTTCATCCGGCGGTGGACCGCTTTGTGAAAAAGCATCTGGCAGCATTGCAGGCGCTGCCGGGGGCATTCTTTTCGGTTAACCTGGTGGCGCGTAAACCCGAGAAGCGCACGCCGCAGACCAACAGCTATACGCGTAAGTTTCTGCTGAACTCGCCGTGGCAGCCGCAGAGCTGCGCGGTATTTGCCGGCGCGCTGCGCTACCCGCGCTACAGCTGGTACGATCGGTTTATGATCCGCCTGATTATGAAAATGACCGGGGGTGAAACGGATACCCGCAAAGAAGTGGTCTATACCGACTGGCAACAGGTATCCCGGTTTGCTCGGGAAATCGCACAAATGGCGCGCAAATAGCGCGTAAAACTCGCGTTGTGATGGAAAATCGAGCGAACGAAAAGTTTTTTTGCATTTCCCCTTGTCACCTCAGAATTACTCCCTATAATGCGCCTCCACTGACACGGAACAACGGCAAACAAGCCGCCGGGTCAGCGGGGTTCCGGTGAGGACCTCGCAGAGAAAAGCAAAAATAAATGCTTGACTCTGCAGCGGGAAAGCGTAATATGCACACCCCGCGCCGCAGCGAAAACGAAGCGGCACTGCTCTTTAACAATTTATCAGACAATCTGTGTGGGCACTCAAAGTGACATGGATTCTTAACGTCCTCGGACGAAAAATGAATACCAAGTCTCAAGAGTGAACACGTAATTCATTACGAAGTTTAATTCTTTGAGCATCAAACTTAAATTGAAGAGTTTGATCATGGCTCAGATTGAACGCTGGCGGCAGGCCTAACACATGCAAGTCGAGCGGTAGCACAGAGAGCTTGCTCTCGGGTGACGAGCGGCGGACGGGTGAGTAATGTCTGGGAAACTGCCTGATGGAGGGGGATAACTACTGGAAACGGTAGCTAATACCGCATAATGTCGCAAGACCAAAGTGGGGGACCTTCGGGCCTCATGCCATCAGATGTGCCCAGATGGGATTAGCTAGTAGGTGGGGTAACGGCTCACCTAGGCGACGATCCCTAGCTGGTCTGAGAGGATGACCAGCCACACTGGAACTGAGACACGGTCCAGACTCCTACGGGAGGCAGCAGTGGGGAATATTGCACAATGGGCGCAAGCCTGATGCAGCCATGCCGCGTGTGTGAAGAAGGCCTTCGGGTTGTAAAGCACTTTCAGCGGGGAGGAAGGCGTTAAGGTTAATAACCTTGGCGATTGACGTTACCCGCAGAAGAAGCACCGGCTAACTCCGTGCCAGCAGCCGCGGTAATACGGAGGGTGCAAGCGTTAATCGGAATTACTGGGCGTAAAGCGCACGCAGGCGGTCTGTCAAGTCGGATGTGAAATCCCCGGGCTCAACCTGGGAACTGCATTCGAAACTGGCAGGCTAGAGTCTTGTAGAGGGGGGTAGAATTCCAGGTGTAGCGGTGAAATGCGTAGAGATCTGGAGGAATACCGGTGGCGAAGGCGGCCCCCTGGACAAAGACTGACGCTCAGGTGCGAAAGCGTGGGGAGCAAACAGGATTAGATACCCTGGTAGTCCACGCCGTAAACGATGTCGATTTGGAGGTTGTGCCCTTGAGGCGTGGCTTCCGGAGCTAACGCGTTAAATCGACCGCCTGGGGAGTACGGCCGCAAGGTTAAAACTCAAATGAATTGACGGGGGCCCGCACAAGCGGTGGAGCATGTGGTTTAATTCGATGCAACGCGAAGAACCTTACCTGGTCTTGACATCCACAGAACTTTCCAGAGATGGATTGGTGCCTTCGGGAACTGTGAGACAGGTGCTGCATGGCTGTCGTCAGCTCGTGTTGTGAAATGTTGGGTTAAGTCCCGCAACGAGCGCAACCCTTATCCTTTGTTGCCAGCGGTTCGGCCGGGAACTCAAAGGAGACTGCCAGTGATAAACTGGAGGAAGGTGGGGATGACGTCAAGTCATCATGGCCCTTACGACCAGGGCTACACACGTGCTACAATGGCATATACAAAGAGAAGCGACCTCGCGAGAGCAAGCGGACCTCATAAAGTATGTCGTAGTCCGGATTGGAGTCTGCAACTCGACTCCATGAAGTCGGAATCGCTAGTAATCGTAGATCAGAATGCTACGGTGAATACGTTCCCGGGCCTTGTACACACCGCCCGTCACACCATGGGAGTGGGTTGCAAAAGAAGTAGGTAGCTTAACCTTCGGGAGGGCGCTTACCACTTTGTGATTCATGACTGGGGTGAAGTCGTAACAAGGTAACCGTAGGGGAACCTGCGGTTGGATCACCTCCTTACCTTAAAGAACCTGCCTTTGCAGTGCTCACACAGATTGTCTGATGAAAATAGAGCAGTAAGTAATCTCTGCAGGCTTGTAGCTCAGGTGGTTAGAGCGCACCCCTGATAAGGGTGAGGTCGGTGGTTCAAGTCCACTCAGGCCTACCAAATTTGCGAAGCAAATTTGAAGAGGTTGCAAACGATGGGGCTATAGCTCAGCTGGGAGAGCGCCTGCTTTGCACGCAGGAGGTCTGCGGTTCGATCCCGCATAGCTCCACCATCTTTACTGCGAACACAAGAAAACTTCAGAGTGAACCTGAAAAGGTGCACTGCGAAGTTTTGCTCTTTAAAAATCTGGATCAAGCTGAAAATTGAAACGACACACAGTCAATGTGTGTTCGAGTCTCTCAAATTTTCGCAATCAGAAGTGAAACATCTTCGGGTTGTGAGGTTAAGCGACTAAGCGTACACGGTGGATGCCCTGGCAGTCAGAGGCGATGAAGGACGTGCTAATCTGCGAAAAGCGTCGGTAAGGTGATATGAACCGTTACAGCCGGCGATGTCCGAATGGGGAAACCCAGTGCAATTCGTTGCACTATCGTTAACTGAATACATAGGTTAACGAGGCGAACCGGGGGAACTGAAACATCTAAGTACCCCGAGGAAAAGAAATCAACCGAGATTCCCCCAGTAGCGGCGAGCGAACGGGGAGCAGCCCAGAGTCTGAATCAGCTTGTGTGTTAGTGGAACGGTCTGGAAAGTCCGACGGTACAGGGTGATAGTCCCGTACACCAAAATGCACAGGCTGTGAACTCGAAGAGTAGGGCGGGACACGTGGTATCCTGTCTGAATATGGGGGGACCATCCTCCAAGGCTAAATACTCCTGACTGACCGATAGTGAACCAGTACCGTGAGGGAAAGGCGAAAAGAACCCCGGCGAGGGGAGTGAAAAAGAACCTGAAACCGTGTACGTACAAGCAGTGGGAGCACCTTCGGGTGTGACTGCGTACCTTTTGTATAATGGGTCAGCGACTTATATTCTGTAGCAAGGTTAACCGTATAGGGGAGCCGCAGGGAAACCGAGTCTTAACTGGGCGTTAAGTTGCAGGGTATAGACCCGAAACCCGGTGATCTAGCCATGGGCAGGTTGAAGGTTGGGTAACACTAACTGGAGGACCGAACCGACTAATGTTGAAAAATTAGCGGATGACTTGTGGCTGGGGGTGAAAGGCCAATCAAACCGGGAGATAGCTGGTTCTCCCCGAAAGCTATTTAGGTAGCGCCTCGTGAATTCATCTTCGGGGGTAGAGCACTGTTTCGGCTAGGGGGTCATCCCGACTTACCAACCCGATGCAAACTACGAATACCGAAGAATGTTATCACGGGAGACACACGGCGGGTGCTAACGTCCGTCGTGAAGAGGGAAACAACCCAGACCGCCAGCTAAGGTCCCAAAGTCATGGTTAAGTGGGAAACGATGTGGGAAGGCACAGACAGCCAGGATGTTGGCTTAGAAGCAGCCATCATTTAAAGAAAGCGTAATAGCTCACTGGTCGAGTCGGCCTGCGCGGAAGATGTAACGGGGCTAAACCATGCACCGAAGCTGCGGCAGCGACACTATGTGTTGTTGGGTAGGGGAGCGTTCTGTAAGCCTGCGAAGGTGACCTGTGAGGGTTGCTGGAGGTATCAGAAGTGCGAATGCTGACATAAGTAACGATAAAGCGGGTGAAAAGCCCGCTCGCCGGAAGACCAAGGGTTCCTGTCCAACGTTAATCGGGGCAGGGTGAGTCGACCCCTAAGGCGAGGCCGAAAGGCGTAGTCGATGGGAAACAGGTTAATATTCCTGTACTTGGTGTTACTGCGAAGGGGGGACGGAGAAGGCTATGTTAGCCGGGCGACGGTTGTCCCGGTTTAAGCATGTAGGCTGGTTATCCAGGCAAATCCGGATAATCAAGGCTGAGGTGTGATGACGAGGCACTACGGTGCTGAAGTAACAAATGCCCTGCTTCCAGGAAAAGCCTCTAAGCATCAGGTAACATCAAATCGTACCCCAAACCGACACAGGTGGTCAGGTAGAGAATACCAAGGCGCTTGAGAGAACTCGGGTGAAGGAACTAGGCAAAATGGTGCCGTAACTTCGGGAGAAGGCACGCTGGTGTGTAGGTGAAGTCCCTGCGGATGGAGCTGAGACCAGTCGAAGATACCAGCTGGCTGCAACTGTTTATTAAAAACACAGCACTGTGCAAACACGAAAGTGGACGTATACGGTGTGACGCCTGCCCGGTGCCGGAAGGTTAATTGATGGGGTTATCCGTAAGGAGAAGCTCTTGATCGAAGCCCCGGTAAACGGCGGCCGTAACTATAACGGTCCTAAGGTAGCGAAATTCCTTGTCGGGTAAGTTCCGACCTGCACGAATGGCGTAATGATGGCCAGGCTGTCTCCACCCGAGACTCAGTGAAATTGAACTCGCTGTGAAGATGCAGTGTACCCGCGGCAAGACGGAAAGACCCCGTGAACCTTTACTATAGCTTGACACTGAACATTGAGCCTTGATGTGTAGGATAGGTGGGAGGCTTTGAAGCGTGGACGCCAGTCTGCGTGGAGCCAACCTTGAAATACCACCCTTTAATGTTTGATGTTCTAACGTTGGCCCCTTACCGGGGTTGCGGACAGTGTCTGGTGGGTAGTTTGACTGGGGCGGTCTCCTCCCAAAGCGTAACGGAGGAGCACGAAGGTTAGCTAATCCTGGTCGGACATCAGGAGGTTAGTGCAATGGCATAAGCTAGCTTGACTGCGAGCGTGACGGCGCGAGCAGGTGCGAAAGCAGGTCATAGTGATCCGGTGGTTCTGAATGGAAGGGCCATCGCTCAACGGATAAAAGGTACTCCGGGGATAACAGGCTGATACCGCCCAAGAGTTCATATCGACGGCGGTGTTTGGCACCTCGATGTCGGCTCATCACATCCTGGGGCTGAAGTAGGTCCCAAGGGTATGGCTGTTCGCCATTTAAAGTGGTACGCGAGCTGGGTTTAGAACGTCGTGAGACAGTTCGGTCCCTATCTGCCGTGGGCGCTGGAGAATTGAGGGGGGCTGCTCCTAGTACGAGAGGACCGGAGTGGACGCATCACTGGTGTTCGGGTTGTCATGCCAATGGCACTGCCCGGTAGCTAAATGCGGAAGAGATAAGTGCTGAAAGCATCTAAGCACGAAACTTGCCCCGAGATGAGTTCTCCCTGAGACTTTAAGTCTCCTGAAGGAACGTTGAAGACGACGACGTTGATAGGCCGGGTGTGTAAGCGCAGCGATGCGTTGAGCTAACCGGTACTAATGAACCGTGAGGCTTAACCTTACAACGCCGAAGATGTTTTGGCGGATTGAGAGAATTTTCAGCTCTGATACAGATTAATCGATACGTTGGTGAAACGTGTTGATAAAACAGAATTTGCCTGGCGGCACTAGCGCGGTGGTCCCACCTGACCCCATGCCGAACTCAGAAGTGAAACGCCGTAGCGCCGATGGTAGTGTGGGGTCTCCCCATGTGAGAGTAGGGAACTGCCAGGCATCAAACAAGTGAAGAGCCCATCCTGCCGGATGGGCTTTTTGCGTTTCTGTCGTCCGGCCAGCGTGCCGGTATGTCTCCCCCGGTGGCGCTGCGCTTACCGGGGCTACAGGCCTGTCGCGTTCTGTAGCCCGCACCGGTACACCACATCACCACCGGTAACGCCCCGCAATATCATTGCCCCTGTAATCAGACAAGCCTTCCCCCGCCAGATACGATAAACTAACGCCGATTTTGCATCAGGAAGCCACTATGAACCACTCCCTCAAACCTTGGAATACCTTTGGCATTGAACGCTTCGCCAAGACGATAGTACGCGCCGAAACTGAGCAACAGTTGCTAAGCGCCTGGCAAACCGCTGCCGCGGCAGGCGAACCCACGCTGATCCTTGGGGAAGGCAGTAATGTCCTGTTTCTGAACGACTATGCCGGTACGGTGATCCTCAACCGGATTATGGGGATCGAGGTGAGCGAAACGCCGGAAGCCTGGCGCTTGCACGTCGGCGCCGGCGAAAACTGGCATCAGTTGGTGCAGTTCACGCTACAGCATGCGATGCCAGGTCTGGAAAATCTGGCGTTAATCCCTGGCTGTGCAGGATCTTCGCCGATCCAGAATATTGGCGCCTACGGCGTTGAGCTACAGCGGGTTTGCGAATATGTTGACTGCATTGAGCTGGAAACCGGGCGTAAGCAACGTCTTTCAGCCGCGGAATGCCGTTTTGGCTATCGCGACAGTATCTTCAAACATGAATATCAGGACCGCTATGCCATCGTCGCGATTGGCTTATCGTTAGCGAAAACATGGCAGCCTGTACTGAGTTACGGTGATTTAACGCGTCTCGATCCGCAGACCGTCACGCCGCAGCAGGTATTTGATGCGGTCTGTCATATGCGAATGACTAAATTGCCGGATCCAAAGATTAACGGTAATGCCGGCAGCTTTTTTAAGAACCCGATCGTCAGCGCTCAGGTTGCGAAAGCGCTGCTGGCGCAGTTCCCTCATGCACCGCACTATCCGCAGGCAAATGGCAGCGTCAAGCTGGCCGCTGGCTGGCTAATCGATCAATGTGAGCTCAAAGGACAACGCATCGGCGGCGCGGCCGTCCATCGACAGCAGGCGCTGGTACTGATTAATGAAGATCGAGCGACCAGCGAGGATGTGGTAAAACTTGCTCATTATGTTCGCCAGCGGGTGGGTGCGAAATTCGATGTATGGCTTCAGCCCGAGGTGCGCTTCATTGGCACGCATGGTGAAGTCAACGCAGAGGAGAGCATTGCGTGAAAGACCATACTATCCCTTTAACGCTAATTTCTATCCTTGCTGATGGCGAGTTTCACTCTGGCGAACAGCTTGGTGAGCAGTTAGGCATGAGCCGGGCGGCGATTAATAAGCACATCCAGACCTTACGTGACTGGGGCGTCGATGTGTTTACTGTGCCGGGCAAGGGTTACAGCCTGCCGGAGCCTATTCATCTATTAGATGAGAAAAAGATTTCTCAAGAGATAGACCATGGCCGAGTGACGGTCCTTCCCGTCATCGACTCTACTAACCAGTATTTGCTGGACAGGCTTGATGAGCTGACGTCCGGAGATGCCTGTGTGGCTGAATATCAGCAAGCAGGGCGAGGCCGGCGAGGCAGAAAATGGTTTTCGCCCTTTGGCGCGAATCTCTATCTCTCGATGTACTGGCGTCTGGAGCAGGGCCCGGCAGCGGCTATTGGCCTAAGCCTGGTGATCGGTATTGTGATCGCTGAAGTTCTGCAGCAGCTCGGGGCCGAACAGGTTCGCGTGAAATGGCCAAACGATATTTACCTGCAGGATCGTAAGCTGTCAGGGATCCTCGTGGAACTGACGGGGAAAACGGGCGATGCCGCACAAATCGTCAGCGGCGCGGGTATCAACCTTGTGATGCGTCGCGTGGAGTCTGATGTCGTCAATCAGGGGTGGATCAGCCTTCAGGAAGCGGGGGTGGTCATCGACCGTAACCTCCTCGCCGCGCGCCTGATTAAAGAGCTGCGCCTGGGACTGGAGCTGTTCGAGCAGGAAGGATTGGCTCCCTATCTACCGCGCTGGGAAAAACTGGATAACTTTATTCATCGCCCAGTGAAACTGATTATCGGTGATAAAGAAATTTACGGCATTTCGCGTGGCATTGACGCCCAGGGCGCACTATTGCTGGAGCAGGATGGTGTAATAAAAGGCTGGGTGGGTGGTGAAATATCATTGCGCAGTGCAGAATAAAAAAGGGAGCTTCGGCTCCCTTTTTTTATTTACGTAAGCGTACCTGATTCACTGAGTGATTGGCGCTCTTAGTCATGATCAGGCTGGCGCGCTCGCGAGTTGGAAGGATATTTTCTTTAAGATTCATTAGGTTGATTTCATTCCATAGCGAAGTGGCAATATCTACCGCTTCTTCCTTCGAGAGCTTAGCGTAATTATGGAAATAGGAATCCGGATCGGTAAACGCCCCTTCCCGGAATTTAAGAAAGCGGTTGATATACCAGCTTTTCAATAATTCTTCCGGAGCATCGACATAAATAGAAAAGTCGACAAAATCGGACACGAATACATGATGGGGATCGTGCGGATAATCCATTCCACTTTGCAGAACATTCAGCCCTTCAAGAATTAAAATATCCGGTTGCGCGACGGTTTTGTCACCGTTGGGAATAACATCATAAATCAGATGGGAATAAACCGGCGCGGTTGCCTGCGGTACCCCTGATTTGAGATCGGAGACAAACTTCACCAGGCGATGCATATCATAGGACTGCGGAAAGCCTTTCTTCTTCATTAACCCACGTTCTTTTAAAACCGAGTTAGGGTGCAAAAAACCGTCAGTGGTAATGAGTTCGACATGGCGATGCTCCGGCCAACGACTAAGCAAAGCTTGCAGAACGCGGGCGGTGGTGCTTTTTCCTACCGCAACGCTGCCAGCGATACTGATAATATAGGGAATTCGCTGACCATTGGTGCCAAGAAATTGTTCGAGAACAGCCTGGCGACGCAGGTTAGAACTGATATAGAAGTTGAGCAAACGCGACAGCGGCAAATAGATCTCGGCAACCTCTTCCAGAGAGAGATCTTCGTTGATGCCTTTTAACCGCGTGATTTCTTCCTCGGTTAACGTCATCGGGACAGAATCACGAAGTGCAGCCCATTGGTGGCGGTTAAATTGTAGGTACGGTGTCATTAACGTCTGCTCTTTTTGGCTCATAAGCATGTTCTTACTATCACCGAATACCTTGAAACGGTGATGCTTCACACGAGTTAATCAGGACAATGGGCAGGAGGGTAACACCAGATTGCCGGGAATAATAAGAAAAAAACTCATTGAATGCTGCTTTCTCGCGCCAGCATCACAAGAGAAGAATAAGTTTCTTATTCTTTGCAAAGCATGGCCTTTGCTAACAGGCTAGGTTAGCGGCCTGAATCTTTTCCGTCAGCGGTCAGCATGCGATAGAGGTAACCGGAGATGATCGGACAGCGCCTGAAGCGCCGAATTATTGGCGAATATTTGCACTCCGCTGCTTGAAATTACACCGTTTTTTCGCGTGAGAGCACAAAATGTGAGCAAGAGAACGTTTTATGCAAATTTTTAGTTGCATGAACTCGCTCCTCTCCCTAGAATGCGCGCTACTTGATGCCGACTTAGCTCAGTAGGTAGAGCAACTGACTTGTAATCAGTAGGTCACCAGTTCGATTCCGGTAGTCGGCACCATAACAATTTGGGTGGGGTTCCCGAGCGGCCAAAGGGAGCAGACTGTAAATCTGCCGTCATCGACTTCGAAGGTTCGAATCCTTCCCCCACCACCACTTTCTGGCGACGCTTTGCGGAGCCGGAGTTGGTTGGGTAAACTAATCAGCTCAATATTAAAGAGAGCAGTCTCTTTAGTATTACAGAAAGAACTGGGTAGCCGAGTTTCAGGATGCGGGCATCGTATAATGGCTATTACCTCAGCCTTCCAAGCTGATGATGCGGGTTCGATTCCCGCTGCCCGCTCCAGACGTGCTGATATGGCTCAGTTGGTAGAGCGCACCCTTGGTAAGGGTGAGGTCCCCAGTTCGACTCTGGGTATCAGCACCACTTCTTTTCTCTCCTTCCCTGTTTCTCTTCTGTTATGTTCATTCAACAAGTCGGGCATGTTGCCTGGTTGATGTGGTGATATCACCGATTTATCCGTGTCTTAGAGGGACAATCGATGTCTAAAGAAAAGTTTGAACGTACAAAACCGCACGTTAACGTCGGTACTATCGGCCACGTTGACCATGGTAAAACAACGCTGACCGCTGCCATCACTACCGTACTGGCTAAAACCTACGGTGGTTCCGCTCGCGCATTCGACCAGATCGATAACGCGCCGGAAGAAAAAGCTCGTGGTATCACCATCAACACCTCTCACGTTGAATATGACACCCCGACTCGCCACTACGCGCACGTAGACTGCCCGGGCCACGCCGACTATGTTAAAAACATGATCACCGGTGCTGCGCAGATGGACGGCGCGATCCTGGTTGTTGCTGCGACTGACGGCCCGATGCCGCAGACTCGTGAGCACATCCTGCTGGGTCGTCAGGTAGGCGTTCCGTACATCATCGTGTTCCTGAACAAATGCGACATGGTTGATGACGAAGAGCTGCTGGAACTGGTTGAGATGGAAGTTCGTGAACTGCTGTCTCAGTACGATTTCCCGGGCGACGACACTCCGATCGTTCGTGGTTCTGCTCTGAAAGCGCTGGAAGGCGACGCAGAGTGGGAAGCGAAAATCATCGAACTGGCTGGCCACCTGGATACCTATATCCCGGAACCAGAGCGTGCGATTGACAAGCCGTTCCTGCTGCCGATCGAAGACGTATTCTCCATCTCCGGTCGTGGTACCGTTGTTACCGGTCGTGTAGAGCGCGGTATCATCAAAGTAGGTGAAGAAGTTGAAATCGTTGGTATCAAAGAAACCGCGAAAACCACCTGTACTGGCGTTGAAATGTTCCGCAAACTGCTGGACGAAGGCCGTGCTGGTGAGAACGTAGGTGTTCTGCTGCGTGGTATCAAACGTGAAGAAATCGAACGTGGTCAGGTACTGGCTAAGCCGGGCACCATCAACCCGCACACCAAGTTCGAATCTGAAGTGTACATCCTGTCCAAAGACGAAGGCGGCCGTCATACTCCGTTCTTCAAAGGCTACCGTCCGCAGTTCTACTTCCGTACTACTGACGTGACTGGCACCATCGAACTGCCGGAAGGCGTAGAGATGGTAATGCCGGGCGACAACATCAAAATGGTTGTTACCCTGATCCACCCGATCGCGATGGACGACGGTCTGCGTTTCGCAATCCGTGAAGGCGGTCGTACCGTTGGCGCGGGCGTGGTTGCTAAAGTTCTCGGCTAATCGCTGATAACATTTGACGCAATGCGCAATAAAAGGGCATCATTTGATGCCCTTTTTGCACGCTTTCACACCAGAACCTGGCTCATCAGTGATTTTATTTGTCATAATCATTGCTGAGACAGGCTCTGAAGAGGGCGTTTATACACCAAACCATTCGAGCCTCAGGGCGACGGCTAATCAACTCCTTCTTTGCAACAGCAGGGCAGGGGTGACACCACCGTCAACATTGAAGCAATTTGAATAGTTAAGTGTATAATCCGAAACTTAATTTCGGTTTGGATCGCCTCGCCCCCGCGGGGTGAAATTGTTTGTAGAATACTTCTGACAGGTTGGTTTATGAGTGCGAATACCGAAGCTCAAGGGAGCGGGCGCGGCCTGGAAGCGATGAAGTGGATTATCGTTGCCGTGCTGCTGATCGTGGCGATCGTGGGCAACTTCCTTTATCGTGACATTATGCTGGCGGTGCGTGCGCTGGCCGTGGTTATTCTTATTGCTGCTGCCGGTGGCGTCGCGCTGTTGACGACGAAAGGTAAGGCGACCGTTGCTTTTGCTCGCGAAGCGAGAACCGAAGTTCGTAAAGTGATTTGGCCGACTCGCCAGGAAACGCTGCATACTACGCTGATTGTTGCTGCCGTGACTGCAGTAATGTCACTGATCCTGTGGGGACTGGATGGTATTCTGGTTCGCCTGGTCTCCTTTATCACTGGCCTGAGGTTCTGAGATGTCTGAAGCTCCTAAAAAGCGCTGGTACGTCGTTCAGGCGTTTTCCGGTTTTGAAGGTCGCGTAGCCACGTCGCTGCGTGAACATATCAAATTACACAACATGGAAGAGTTATTTGGCGAAGTCATGGTCCCGACCGAAGAAGTGGTTGAGATCCGTGGCGGCCAGCGTCGCAAAAGCGAACGTAAATTCTTCCCGGGCTATGTCCTGGTTCAGATGGTCATGAACGACGCAAGCTGGCACCTGGTGCGCAGCGTACCGCGCGTGATGGGCTTCATCGGCGGC
This sequence comes from Klebsiella sp. KP20-425-1, assembly GCF_025813515.1. Taxonomy (NCBI): domain Bacteria; kingdom Pseudomonadati; phylum Pseudomonadota; class Gammaproteobacteria; order Enterobacterales; family Enterobacteriaceae; genus Klebsiella; species Klebsiella sp. KP20-425-1. The sequence goes on along the minus strand of NZ_CP109614.1, from coordinate 4,972,755 downwards.
ACCTCTGACCGTCCGGCGCCGATCAGCGACAAAGAAGTCGATGCCATCATGAATCGTCTGCAGCAGGTTGGCGATAAGCCGCGTCCGAAAACGCTGTTTGAACCGGGTGAAATGGTTCGCGTTAACGACGGTCCGTTCGCTGACTTTAACGGCGTGGTGGAAGAAGTGGACTATGAGAAGTCCCGCCTGAAAGTTTCCGTTTCTATCTTCGGTCGTGCGACCCCGGTAGAACTGGACTTCAGCCAGGTTGAGAAGGCGTAAGCCGGCGATCAAAAAAGCAGCGATTTAATCGTTGCATAGGGCGCGAAATTGGCATACAATTTCGCGCCTTTTGTTTTTATGGGCCTGGCCCGTAAAACGATGTTTAATCACGGGGAGCTTCTCTGAAGCGTTAATACCCAATTTGAGGATTTAAGAATGGCTAAGAAAGTCCAAGCCTACGTCAAGCTGCAGGTTGCAGCTGGTATGGCGAACCCGAGCCCGCCGGTCGGCCCAGCACTGGGTCAGCAGGGCGTGAACATCATGGAATTCTGCAAAGCGTTCAACGCCAAAACTGATTCCCTGGAGAAAGGTCTGCCGATCCCGGTTGTTATCACCGTTTACGCTGACCGTTCCTTTACCTTTGTTACCAAGACTCCGCCGGCTGCTGTTCTGCTGAAGAAAGCTGCAGGCATCAAGTCTGGTTCCGGTAAGCCGAACAAAGATAAAGTGGGTAAAATCTCCCGCGCTCAGCTGCAGGAAATCGCGCAGACCAAAGCTGCCGACATGACTGGTGCCGACATTGAAGCGATGACTCGCTCCATCGAAGGTACTGCACGTTCCATGGGCCTGGTAGTGGAGGACTAAGAAATGGCTAAACTGACCAAGCGCATGCGCGTGATCCGTGAGAAAGTTGATGCAACTAAACAGTACGACATCAACGAAGCCATTGCTCTGCTGAAAGAGCTGGCCACCGCTAAATTTACCGAAAGCGTAGACGTTGCCGTTAACCTCGGCATCGACGCTCGTAAATCTGACCAGAACGTCCGTGGCGCAACTGTACTGCCGCACGGTACTGGCCGTTCCGTTCGCGTAGCCGTATTTACCCAGGGCGCAAACGCTGAAGCTGCTAAAGCTGCAGGCGCTGAGCTGGTAGGTATGGAAGATCTGGCTGAGCAGATCAAAAAAGGCGAAATGAACTTTGACGTTGTTATTGCTTCCCCGGATGCAATGCGCGTTGTTGGCCAGCTGGGCCAGGTTCTGGGTCCGCGTGGCCTGATGCCGAACCCGAAAGTAGGTACCGTAACTCCGAACGTTGCTGAAGCGGTTAAAAACGCGAAAGCAGGCCAGGTTCGTTACCGTAACGACAAAAACGGCATCATCCACACCACCATCGGTAAAGTGGACTTTGACGCTGACAAACTGAAAGAAAACCTGGAAGCTCTGCTGGTTGCGCTGAAAAAAGCAAAACCGACTCAGGCGAAAGGCGTGTACATCAAGAAAGTTAGCATCTCCACCACTATGGGTGCAGGTGTTGCAGTAGATCAGGCTGGCCTGAACGCTTCTGCAAACTAATGCCTTTACGTGGGCGGTGATTTTGTCTACAATCTTACCCCCACGATTCTGTCAATAAGACAGACGCTATGCGAGTCATTTGAATTGCAGCTAACGCCGCTGCGGTTCGAAGGACGAAGTCATAGGAAGAATTTGTTCGTTGGAGCCTGGCCTATCCAGGCCTCCGTCGAAGACCGCAGGTGTTTCGCAAGAAACTTAATCCCCTGCGTAGACGGTGACAGAACGCTAAGATTATTTTTGGATATTCTGGCTTGTTTCTGCTCACCGTATTTAGACGCTCTTTTCGTTGAATTGAGTGAAGTGAGTTCCAGAGCATAGGCTCTGGCAAACATCCAGGAGCAAAGCTAATGGCTTTAAATCTTCAAGACAAACAAGCGATTGTTGCTGAAGTCAGCGAAGTAGCCAAAGGCGCGCTGTCTGCAGTAGTTGCGGATTCCCGTGGCGTAACTGTAGATAAAATGACTGAACTGCGTAAAGCAGGTCGTGAAGCTGGCGTATACATGCGTGTTGTTCGTAACACCCTGCTGCGCCGCGTCGTTGAAGGTACTCAGTTCGAGTGCCTGAAAGACACGTTTGTTGGTCCGACCCTGATTGCATACTCTATGGAACACCCGGGCGCTGCTGCTCGTCTGTTCAAAGAGTTCGCGAAAGCGAATGCAAAATTTGAGGTCAAAGCCGCTGCCTTTGAAGGTGAGCTGATCCCGGCGTCGCAGATCGACCGCCTGGCAACTCTGCCGACCTACGAAGAAGCAATTGCACGCCTGATGGCAACCATGAAAGAAGCTTCGGCTGGCAAACTGGTTCGTACTCTGGCTGCTGTACGCGATGCGAAAGAAGCTGCTTAATCGCAGTTATCTTTGTAAAGCATTCGCTTACGTATAAACTTATTCTGATATTCAGGAACAATTTAAATGTCTATCACTAAAGATCAAATCATTGAAGCAGTATCCGCTATGTCCGTAATGGACGTTGTTGAGCTGATCTCTGCAATGGAAGAAAAATTCGGTGTTTCCGCTGCTGCTGCTGTAGCTGTAGCTGCTGGCCCGGTTGAAGCTGCTGAAGAAAAAACTGAATTCGACGTAATTCTGAAAGCTGCTGGCGCTAACAAAGTTGCTGTTATCAAAGCAGTACGTGGCGCAACTGGCCTGGGTCTGAAAGAAGCTAAAGACCTGGTAGAATCTGCTCCGGCTGCACTGAAAGAAGGCATCAGCAAAGACGACGCTGAAGCTCTGAAAAAATCTCTGGAAGAAGCTGGCGCTGAAGTTGAAGTTAAATAAGCCAACCCTTCCGGTTGCAGCCTGAGAAATCAGGCTGAGGCTGGTGACTTTTTGGTCACCAGCCTTTTTGCGCTGTAAGGCGCCAGTAGCGTTTCACGCTGTTTGACTACTGGTTTGCCTCTCAATGCTTGTTTCTATCGACGACTTAATATACTGCGACAGGTTAGGGTTCCTGGGCTGTGTAAATCGCAATGAAATGGTTTAAGCGTGATAGCAACAGGCATTGCGGAAAGTGTTCCATTTTCCGGTCAACAAAATAGTGTTGCATAAAAAACTGCCCTCTGCGGGCAGATGGGTCGACTTGTCAGCGAGCTGAGGAACCCTATGGTTTACTCCTATACCGAGAAAAAACGTATTCGTAAGGATTTTGGTAAACGTCCACAAGTTCTGGATGTGCCATATCTCCTTTCTATCCAGCTTGACTCGTTCCAGAAGTTTATCGAGCAAGATCCTGAAGGGCAGTATGGTCTGGAAGCTGCTTTCCGTTCCGTATTCCCGATTCAGAGCTACAGCGGTAATTCCGAGCTGCAATACGTCAGCTACCGTCTGGGCGAACCGGTTTTTGACGTTAAAGAATGTCAGATCCGTGGCGTGACTTATTCTGCACCGCTGCGCGTAAAACTGCGTCTGGTGATCTACGAGCGCGAAGCGCCAGAAGGCACCGTCAAAGACATTAAAGAACAAGAAGTCTACATGGGCGAAATTCCGCTCATGACCGACAACGGTACCTTTGTTATCAACGGTACCGAGCGTGTTATCGTTTCTCAGCTGCACCGTAGCCCGGGCGTCTTCTTTGACAGTGACAAAGGTAAGACCCACTCCTCCGGTAAGGTTCTGTATAACGCACGTATCATCCCTTACCGCGGTTCCTGGCTGGACTTCGAATTCGACCCGAAAGACAACCTGTTCGTTCGTATCGACCGTCGTCGTAAGCTGCCGGCTACCATCATCCTGCGCGCGCTGAATTACACCACTGAGCAGATCCTTGACCTGTTCTTCGAAAAAGTGGTCTTTGAAATTCGCGACAACAAGCTGCAGATGGAGCTGATTCCGGAGCGTCTGCGCGGTGAAACTGCCTCCTTCGATATCGAAGCCAACGGCAAAGTGTACGTTGAGAAAGGCCGTCGCATCACGGCTCGTCATATCCGTCAGCTGGAAAAAGACGATATCAAGCATATCGAAGTGCCGGTTGAATATATCGCGGGCAAAGTGGCGGCTAAAGACTATATCGATGAAGCGACTGGCGAACTGATCTGCCCGGCGAACATGGAGCTGAGCCTGGATCTGCTGGCTAAGCTGAGCCAGTCTGGCCACAAGCGTATCGAAACGCTGTTCACCAACGATCTGGACCACGGCCCGTACATCTCTGAAACGGTACGCGTCGACCCGACTAACGATCGTCTGAGCGCGCTGGTAGAAATCTACCGCATGATGCGCCCTGGCGAGCCGCCGACTCGTGAAGCCGCTGAAAGTCTGTTTGAGAACCTGTTCTTCTCAGAAGACCGCTACGATCTGTCCGCGGTTGGTCGTATGAAGTTCAACCGTTCTCTGCTGCGCGACGAAATTGAAGGTTCCGGTATCCTGAGCAAAGACGACATCATCGAAGTGATGAAGAAGCTCATCGATATCCGTAACGGTAAAGGCGAAGTGGACGATATCGACCACCTCGGTAACCGTCGTATCCGTTCCGTTGGCGAAATGGCGGAAAACCAGTTCCGCGTTGGCCTGGTACGTGTAGAGCGTGCGGTGAAAGAGCGTCTGTCTCTTGGCGATCTGGATACCCTGATGCCTCAGGATATGATCAACGCCAAGCCGATTTCCGCAGCAGTGAAAGAGTTCTTTGGTTCCAGCCAGCTGTCTCAGTTTATGGACCAGAACAACCCGCTGTCTGAGATTACGCACAAACGTCGTATCTCCGCACTCGGCCCAGGCGGTCTGACCCGTGAGCGCGCAGGCTTCGAAGTTCGAGACGTACACCCGACCCACTACGGTCGCGTATGTCCGATCGAAACGCCTGAAGGTCCGAACATCGGTCTGATTAACTCCCTGTCCGTGTACGCGCAGACCAACGAATATGGCTTCCTTGAGACGCCGTATCGTAAAGTGACCGACGGTGTGGTTACTGACGAAATTCACTACCTGTCTGCTATCGAAGAAGGCAACTACGTTATCGCTCAGGCGAACTCCAACCTGGATGAAAACGGCCACTTCGTAGAAGATCTGGTTACCTGCCGTAGCAAAGGCGAATCCAGCTTGTTCAGCCGCGACCAGGTTGACTACATGGACGTATCCACCCAGCAGGTGGTATCCGTCGGTGCGTCCCTGATCCCGTTCCTGGAACACGATGACGCCAACCGTGCATTGATGGGTGCGAACATGCAACGTCAGGCGGTTCCGACTCTGCGCGCTGATAAGCCGCTGGTTGGTACCGGTATGGAACGTGCTGTTGCCGTTGACTCCGGTGTTACTGCCGTGGCTAAACGTGGCGGTACCGTTCAGTACGTGGATGCTTCCCGTATCGTTATCAAAGTTAACGAAGACGAGATGTACCCGGGCGAAGCAGGTATCGACATCTATAACCTGACCAAGTACACCCGTTCTAACCAGAACACCTGCATCAACCAGATGCCTTGCGTGTCCCTGGGCGAACCTATTGAGCGCGGCGACGTGCTGGCAGACGGCCCGTCCACCGACCTCGGTGAGCTGGCGCTGGGTCAGAACATGCGTGTAGCGTTCATGCCGTGGAACGGTTACAACTTCGAAGACTCCATCCTCGTTTCCGAGCGTGTTGTCCAGGAAGACCGTTTCACCACTATCCACATTCAGGAACTGGCGTGCGTGTCCCGTGACACCAAGCTGGGGCCGGAAGAGATCACCGCTGACATCCCGAACGTGGGTGAAGCTGCGCTCTCCAAACTGGATGAATCCGGTATCGTTTATATCGGTGCGGAAGTGACCGGCGGCGACATTCTGGTTGGTAAGGTAACGCCGAAAGGTGAAACCCAGCTGACGCCGGAAGAGAAACTGCTGCGCGCGATCTTCGGTGAGAAAGCGTCTGACGTTAAAGACTCTTCTCTGCGCGTACCGAACGGTGTCTCTGGTACCGTTATCGACGTTCAGGTCTTTACCCGTGACGGCGTAGAAAAAGACAAACGTGCTCTGGAAATCGAAGAGATGCAGCTGAAGCAGGCCAAAAAAGACCTGTCTGAAGAACTGCAGATCCTCGAAGCCGGTCTGTTCAGTCGTATCTACGCGGTGCTGGTCTCCGGTGGCGTTGAAGCTGAGAAGCTCGACAAGCTGCCTCGCGATCGCTGGCTGGAACTGGGCCTGACCGACGAAGAGAAACAAAATCAGCTGGAACAGCTGGCTGAGCAGTATGACGAACTGAAACACGAGTTCGAGAAAAAACTCGAAGCGAAACGCCGTAAAATCACCCAAGGCGACGATCTGGCACCGGGCGTGCTGAAGATTGTTAAGGTATATCTGGCCGTTAAACGCCGTATCCAGCCTGGTGATAAGATGGCGGGTCGTCACGGTAACAAGGGTGTTATCTCTAAGATCAACCCGATCGAAGATATGCCGCACGATGCTAACGGTACGCCGGTAGATATCGTACTGAACCCGCTGGGCGTACCGTCTCGTATGAACATCGGTCAGATCCTTGAAACTCACCTGGGTATGGCTGCAAAAGGCATCGGCGATAAGATCAACGCCATGCTGAAACAGCAGCAGGAAGTCGCGAAACTGCGCGAATTCATCCAGCGTGCTTACGATCTGGGCGCTGACGTTCGCCAGAAAGTTGACCTGAATACCTTCAGCGATGAAGAAGTTCTGCGTCTGGCTGAAAACCTGCGTAAAGGCATGCCGATCGCAACGCCGGTATTCGACGGTGCGAAAGAAGCTGAAATCAAAGAGCTGCTGCAGCTGGGCGACCTGCCGACTTCCGGTCAGATCACCCTGTTTGATGGCCGCACCGGTGAACAGTTCGAACGTCCGGTAACCGTGGGTTACATGTACATGCTGAAACTGAACCACCTGGTCGACGACAAAATGCACGCTCGTTCCACCGGTTCTTACAGCCTGGTTACTCAGCAGCCGCTGGGTGGTAAGGCACAGTTCGGTGGTCAGCGCTTCGGTGAGATGGAAGTGTGGGCGCTGGAAGCATACGGCGCGGCCTACACCCTGCAGGAAATGCTCACCGTTAAGTCTGATGACGTGAACGGTCGTACCAAGATGTATAAAAACATCGTGGACGGCAATCACCAGATGGAACCAGGCATGCCGGAATCCTTCAACGTACTGTTGAAAGAAATTCGCTCGCTGGGCATCAACATCGAACTGGAAGACGAGTAATTCTCGCTCAAACAGGTCACTGCTGCCGGGTTAACGCCCGGCAGCGGAATGTGCTAACTCCGACGGGAGCAAATCCGTGAAAGACTTATTAAAGTTTCTGAAAGCGCAAACTAAAACCGAAGAGTTTGATGCGATCAAAATTGCTCTGGCTTCGCCAGACATGATCCGTTCATGGTCTTTCGGTGAAGTTAAAAAGCCGGAAACCATTAACTACCGTACGTTCAAACCTGAGCGTGACGGCCTTTTCTGCGCCCGTATCTTTGGGCCGGTAAAAGATTATGAGTGCCTGTGCGGTAAGTACAAGCGCCTGAAACACCGCGGTGTGATCTGTGAGAAGTGCGGCGTTGAAGTGACCCAGACTAAAGTGCGTCGTGAGCGCATGGGCCACATCGAGCTGGCATGTCCGACTGCGCACATCTGGTTCCTGAAATCCCTGCCGTCCCGTATCGGTCTGCTGCTGGATATGCCGCTGCGCGATATCGAACGTGTACTGTACTTTGAATCCTATGTGGTTATCGAAGGTGGCATGACCAACCTCGAACGCAACCAGATTCTGACGGAAGAACAGTACCTGGACGCGCTGGAAGAGTTCGGTGACGAATTCGACGCGAAAATGGGCGCGGAAGCGATCCAGGCGCTGCTGCGCAATATGGATCTGGAGCAGGAATGCGAGCAGCTGCGTGAAGAGCTGAACGAAACCAACTCCGAAACCAAGCGTAAAAAGCTGACCAAGCGCATTAAGCTGCTGGAAGCTTTCGTTCAGTCTGGCAACAAGCCGGAGTGGATGATCCTGACCGTTCTGCCGGTACTGCCGCCAGATCTGCGTCCGCTGGTTCCGCTGGACGGTGGTCGTTTCGCGACGTCTGACCTCAACGATCTGTATCGTCGCGTGATCAACCGTAACAACCGTCTGAAACGTCTGCTGGATCTGGCTGCGCCGGATATCATCGTACGCAACGAAAAACGTATGCTGCAGGAAGCGGTTGACGCCCTGCTGGATAACGGTCGTCGCGGTCGTGCGATCACCGGTTCTAACAAACGTCCTCTGAAATCTTTGGCCGATATGATCAAAGGTAAACAGGGTCGTTTCCGTCAGAACCTGCTCGGTAAACGCGTTGACTACTCCGGTCGTTCTGTTATCACCGTAGGTCCATACCTGCGTCTGCATCAGTGCGGTCTGCCGAAGAAAATGGCGCTGGAGCTGTTCAAACCGTTCATCTACGGCAAGCTGGAACTGCGTGGCCTGGCCACCACCATCAAAGCCGCTAAGAAGATGGTTGAGCGCGAAGAAGCTGTCGTTTGGGATATCCTGGACGAAGTTATCCGCGAACACCCGGTCCTGCTGAACCGTGCGCCAACCCTGCACCGTCTGGGTATTCAGGCATTCGAACCGGTTCTGATCGAAGGTAAAGCCATCCAGCTGCACCCGCTGGTTTGTGCGGCATACAACGCCGACTTCGATGGTGACCAGATGGCTGTTCACGTACCGCTGACGCTGGAAGCCCAGCTGGAAGCGCGTGCGCTGATGATGTCTACCAACAACATCCTGTCCCCGGCGAACGGCGAACCAATCATCGTTCCGTCTCAGGACGTCGTACTGGGTCTGTACTACATGACCCGTGACAGTGTTAACGCCAAAGGCGAAGGCATGGTGCTGACTGGCCCGAAAGAAGCTGAGCGTATTTATCGCGCCGGCCTGGCCTCTCTGCATGCGCGCGTTAAAGTGCGTATCACTGAATACGAAAAAGACGACAATGGTGAGTTTGTCGCGAAAACCAGCCTGAAAGACACGACCGTTGGCCGTGCCATTCTGTGGATGATCGTACCGAAAGGTCTGCCGTTCTCTATCGTGAACCAGGCGCTTGGTAAGAAAGCGATCTCCAAGATGCTGAACACCTGTTACCGTATTCTGGGTCTGAAACCGACCGTTATTTTTGCGGACCAGACGATGTACACCGGCTTTGCTTACGCAGCGCGTTCAGGTGCATCCGTTGGTATCGATGACATGGTCATCCCGGAGAAAAAATACGAAATCATCAGCGAAGCGGAAGCGGAAGTTGCTGAGATTCAGGAACAGTTCCAGTCCGGTCTGGTGACCGCGGGCGAACGCTACAACAAAGTTATCGATATCTGGGCTGCGGCGAACGATCGTGTATCCAAAGCGATGATGGATAACCTGCAAACCGAAACCGTGATTAACCGTGACGGTCAGGAAGAGCAGCAGGTTTCCTTCAACAGCATCTACATGATGGCCGACTCCGGTGCGCGTGGTTCTGCGGCACAGATTCGTCAGCTGGCTGGTATGCGTGGTCTGATGGCGAAGCCGGATGGCTCCATCATCGAAACGCCGATCACCGCGAACTTCCGTGAAGGTCTGAACGTACTCCAGTACTTCATCTCTACCCACGGTGCTCGTAAAGGTCTGGCGGATACCGCACTGAAAACAGCGAACTCCGGTTACCTGACTCGTCGTCTGGTTGACGTTGCACAGGACCTGGTCGTCACTGAAGACGACTGCGGCACCCTGGAAGGCATCACCATGACGCCGGTTATCGAAGGTGGCGACGTTAAAGAGCCGCTGCGCGATCGCGTACTGGGTCGTGTGACTGCGGAAGATGTTCTGAAGCCGGGTACCGCGGATATTCTGGTTCCACGCAACACGCTGCTGCATGAGCACTGGTGTGACCTGCTGGAAGCGAACTCCGTTGACTCCGTCAAAGTGCGTTCCGTTGTATCCTGTGACACCGACTTTGGCGTCTGCGCGCACTGCTATGGTCGTGACCTGGCGCGTGGCCACCTCATCAACAAAGGTGAGGCTATCGGCGTTATCGCGGCACAGTCCATCGGTGAGCCGGGTACACAGCTGACGATGCGTACGTTCCACATCGGTGGTGCGGCATCTCGTGCGGCTGCTGAATCCAGCATCCAGGTGAAAAACAAAGGTAGCATCAAGCTCAGCAACGCGAAGTCGGTTGTGAACTCCAGTGGTAAGCTGGTTATCACTTCCCGTAATACCGAGCTGAAGCTGATCGACGAATTCGGTCGTACCAAAGAGAGCTATAAAGTACCTTACGGTGCGGTTATGGCGAAAGGCGACGGTGAGCAGGTTGCCGGCGGTGAAACCGTCGCAAACTGGGATCCGCACACCATGCCTGTTATCACCGAAGTTAGCGGTTTCATCCGTTTCACTGACATGATCGACGGCCAGACCATTACTCGTCAGACTGACGAGCTGACCGGTCTGTCTTCGCTGGTGGTTCTGGACTCTGCAGAACGTACCGCAGGTGGTAAAGATCTGCGTCCAGCACTGAAAATTGTTGATGCTCAGGGCAACGACGTTCTGATCCCAGGCACTGATATGCCTGCTCAGTACTTCCTGCCGGGTAAAGCGATTGTTCAGCTGGAAGATGGCGTACAGATCAGCTCGGGTGACACCCTGGCGCGTATTCCGCAGGAATCCGGCGGTACCAAGGATATCACCGGTGGTCTGCCGCGCGTTGCGGACCTGTTCGAAGCACGTCGTCCGAAAGAGCCGGCTATCCTGGCTGAAATCAGCGGTATCATTTCCTTCGGTAAAGAAACCAAAGGGAAACGTCGCCTGGTTATCACCCCGGTAGACGGTAGCGAGCCGTACGAAGAGATGATCCCGAAATGGCGTCAGCTCAACGTGTTCGAAGGTGAACGTGTGGAACGTGGTGATGTGGTTTCCGACGGTCCGGAAGCACCGCACGACATTCTGCGTCTGCGTGGCGTACATGCTGTGACCCGTTACATTGTTAACGAAGTCCAGGACGTATACCGTCTGCAGGGCGTTAAGATTAACGATAAGCACATCGAAGTTATCGTTCGTCAGATGCTGCGTAAAGCCACCATCGAAAGCGCAGGCAGCTCCGACTTCCTCGAAGGCGAGCAGGTGGAATACTCCCGCGTCAAGATCGCGAACCGCGAACTGGAAGCGAACGGCAAAGTGGGCGCAACGTTCTCCCGCGATCTGCTGGGTATCACCAAAGCGTCTCTGGCCACCGAGTCCTTCATCTCCGCGGCATCGTTCCAGGAGACCACTCGCGTGCTGACCGAAGCAGCCGTTGCGGGCAAACGCGACGAACTGCGCGGTCTGAAAGAGAACGTCATCGTGGGTCGTCTGATCCCGGCCGGTACCGGTTATGCGTATCACCAGGATCGTATGCGCCGTCGCGCTGCTGGCGAGCTGCCGGCGGCACCGCAGGTGAGCGTGGAAGAAGCGTCTGCCAACCTGGCAGAGCTGCTGAACGCAGGTCTGGGCGGTTCTGACAACGATTAATCGTTGATGCACTGCTAAAAAGCCGGTCAGGTTTCCTGACCGGCTTTTTTTATTGTCTATTTTCCGCCGCTTTCCCGGCCCTTAATTACATTTACGACATATTAAATCTTCATTTTCTTAGCAATTAATTCATGCAAAATATCTATTAGAAGCCTTTTTCTAAAACCTTTCTTTATGTATGGGTAAAACTTCTACTCATATCAAAAAATAATCAATTCAAAGGGTATATATTCAAAATACCTGATGAATCATGGGATTACTTCTGTTGCTGTATCTTCGGCGCGACGGCGCTGGAGAGGGATCGCCGCATCTCATGCTTCTCCCGGTAAGGCGCAGAAATAATCCCGACAGGCAGGTAGGGATCATTTTTAGATCTGAGTGGACAGGCTCTGGGGGCTGCATGGAATTCGCGATACAACTCATTACTATATTAATTTGTCTGTTTTATGGTGCCCGAAAAGGGGGTATTGCGCTGGGGCTGCTGGGCGGCATCGGTTTGGTGATCCTCGTCTTTGTTTTTCATCTCCAGCCGGGCAAACCGCCGGTTGATGTGATGCTGGTGATTATTGCAGTGGTAGCCGCCTCGGCGACTCTGCAGGCGTCCGGCGGGTTAGACGTGATGCTGCAGATTGCCGAGAAGCTGCTGCGGCGTAACCCGAAATATGTTTCTATCGTGGCGCCTTTCGTCACCTGCACGCTGACCATCCTCTGCGGTACCGGCCACGTGGTGTATACCATCCTGCCGATTATCTACGATGTGGCGATTAAGAATAACATTCGTCCGGAGCGTCCGATGGCCGCCAGCTCCATTGGCGCTCAGATGGGGATCATCGCCAGCCCGGTCTCGGTGGCGGTGGTATCGCTGGTGGCGATGCTGGGAAATTTTACCTTTAACGGGAAACACCTGGAGTTTCTCGATCTGCTGGCGATAACCATTCCGTCCACGCTGCTGGGTATTTTAGCCATCGGTATCTTCAGCTGGTTCCGCGGCAAAGACCTGGATCAGGACGAAGCCTTCCAGGCGTTTATTGCGCTACCGGAGAACAGCCATTACGTCTATGGCGATACGGCGACCCTGCTGGACAAAAAGCTGCCGACCAGCAACTGGATAGCAATGTGGATTTTTCTGGCCTCTATCGCCGTGGTGGCGCTGCTTGGCGCTTTTTCTGAACTGCGCCCGGCCTTTGACGGTAAACCACTGTCGATGGTGCTGGTTATCCAGATGTTTATGCTGCTCTCCGGAGCGCTGATCATCATCATTACAAAAACTAACCCGGCATCGATTTCCAAAAATGAGGTCTTTCGTTCGGGAATGATCGCTATCGTCGCGGTGTACGGCATCGCGTGGATGGCGGAGACCATGTTTGGCGCGCACATGACCGAGATTAAAGGCGTGCTTGGTGAAATGGTAAAAGAGTATCCGTGGGCTTATGCCATCGTGCTGCTACTGGTTTCGAAATTTGTGAACTCCCAGGCGGCAGCGCTGGCGGCGATTGTGCCAGTAGCCCTGGCCATCGGCGTCGACCCGGCCTATATCGTGGCTTCTGCGCCGGCCTGCTATGGCTACTATATTCTGCCGACCTACCCAAGCGATCTGGCGGCGATCCAGTTTGATCGCTCAGGGACCACCCATATCGGCCGCTTTGTGATTAACCACAGCTTTATCCTGCCCGGGCTCATCGGCGTCGGCGTCTCCTGCGTGTTTGGCTGGGTATTCGCGGCGATGTACGGCTTTCTGTAAGAAGGACGGGCGCCGGCAGCGACGCCCGTTAAATCCGTGAGATTATTGCGCGAGGGGCAGACGACGATAGAGTTCAATCATGTCGGTCGCCAGATCCTGAATGACCATAGCGTTCATCAGATGGTCCTGGGAATGCACGGTGATCAGGTTGACCGGCAATTTACCGCTGCCTTCATCCATGCCGATAAGCTGGGTCTGAATTTTATGCGCATGTTTGACGAACTCATGGGATTCAGCCATGGCCTGCTCCGCGGCGGCAAAATCGCCTTTTCGCGCCAGCTGTAGCGCCGTCAGCGCCGCGCTACGTGCGGAACCCGCGTTAACCAGCAGCTCCATGATGATCGTTTCTAAATCTTCCATCGATTACTCCAGCATCTTAAGGGCTTTATCCAGAACGGCATCACCTTTCATCATGCCGTAGTCCATCATATCGATCACGGCGACCTTCTTGCCGAACGGGTCGGCCAGCGCCTGCAGCTTCGCCTGCTCATATTTCACCTGCGGGCCGAGCAAAATAATGTCGGCGGCGGCCAGATTATCTTTAAACTCAGCGACCGGTACGGCCTTGATAGAGACCTCAACACCCTTCTTCTGCGCGGCATCTTGCATACGCTGAACCAGCATGCTGGTAGACATACCGGCGGCACAGCACAAAACGATATTCTTCATAGTCAGTGGCCCTTGTGTTCCGTGATGTCTTATCTTTATCGCGGCCCTGGCGATGCGACAACCGCTTTACCGTGATTGTGTGTAAGGCATCACACAATAATTGAAACCGGTTTCATTTTTTCCGGAAAAAATAAAAAAGCCCACCGAAGTGGGCGGTGGCGGCGCTGAAGTCTTACGCGCGCAGGATACGGTTTTTACCCTGCTGTTTGGCTTTGTACAGCGCTTCATCGACGCTCACCACCAGCTTATCCAGTGGCTCCATATTCCATTCCCCGAGGCCGGCGCTGAAGGTGACCGTCAGGCCATCTTCGCGCCAGGTGCGTCGTTCGACGTTTACCCGCCATGTTTCCAGCAGCGTGCGGGCGTTATCGATATGTTCGGCAGGAAAGACCACCGCGAACTCTTCGCCGCCGTAGCGATAGAGGGATATCTCCAGCGGCTGGAGGACCTGTAGCCCTTCGCGAGCGACGTTACGCAGGACGATATCGCCATTGAGATGGCCCCAGGTGTCGTTGATCGATTTAAAGTTATCGATATCGACCAGCGCGAGGGCGAATGGCTGGTGATCGTTCATCAGGGCGGCAATATCGCTGTCGAAGGCGCGGCGGTTTTTGCAGCCGGTGAGAGCGTCGATGGTCGCCTGGCGGACGTAGGACAGTTCGCGCTGTTTATTGGTTTCAATCGCTTTACTCAGCATCGCCTCAAGGCGCGGGGCGCGTTTGACGTCACCGGTTTTAATCGCATTGATGATATTCATCAGCACGGTACGGGAAGCATGACGCAGATAAAGACCGAACAGGATAATAATGATCGCTGCGAGAGTGAAACCGCCGATCACTAAATTGGTCTCATGACGTGTCAGATTGACCAGGGTGGCGTTATCGACACGGAAAATCACAAACCAGTCGGGATTGGTAAAGGAGTAATAGTAATACCAGGTGTCGCTCCCGGGATCGTAAAGCTGCCCCTCTCCGCTGGTCATTTTATCCATCAGCTCGTCCCTGACGAAGGGTTTAAACAGCGCGCCCGGGTCGGAGTGCAGGACCACTTTGCCATCCCGTTGCACCACAAAAAATTCCCCCTGTACGGGCGCCACCATCTGGCGCAGCGCGAACCCCATGGAGGTGAGATCGAGATGAAAGGCCAGGCTGCCCTTGAGTTTCCCTTCCGGGGTAATGATGGGTTTGAAAATGGTAATCGTCGGATGGTGGGTGAAATAATCCATATACGGACTGGTGTAGTGGCTGAAGGTGCTGGCTTCCGCCTGTTTGATAAACCAGGGCCGCGTTTTGGGATCGAAAGCCCGGCTGTCTTCGTTTTCCAGCACCTCCGGGGCGCGCAGATAGTGGCCCTCGGTATCCGCCAGCGAGATGGATGAGACGCTTGGCATCATGTTCTGTAACTGCATCAGCGTGGTTAACCCTTTCTCCGGCTCCACATTGACTGCGCGATTCAGTTCGTCATTGCGGGCAAAGAAGGCGGCTGCGCGCCCGAGGATAAAATCATTTTCCCGCAGCAGGGTTTCCGTATAGTTGATCGCGAGGTTATGGGTAAAATTGCGGTTAATATCGTGATAATCTTCGAGAAAATCTTTCTGTTGCGCCAGAGTCACAAAAATAGCGATCAGCATAAAACTGAGCAAAATACCGGCAAACCCCACGACGATCGGCGTCGTAAAAGAGAGCTTTCTGTTGTGTAGAGCCATGAATCGTTAATCGTCCCGGATGTATAAACCATGGGTCCGAACGCAGGTTGCGTCTGGGACGCCTGCCGATCGAATCAGTTCACTATTGCTCAATTATAACTCTGAGGCCTTCATGTATCGTGATTTATATTCGGCGATAATGTGCAGGCCTCTGCTCAGCGCGGAGAGGCAGGGCGAAAATGAGGAAGAAAAGGTTCGCCCTGGTCAGCGTCCGCTGCTG
This sequence comes from Klebsiella sp. KP20-425-1, assembly GCF_025813515.1. Taxonomy (NCBI): domain Bacteria; kingdom Pseudomonadati; phylum Pseudomonadota; class Gammaproteobacteria; order Enterobacterales; family Enterobacteriaceae; genus Klebsiella; species Klebsiella sp. KP20-425-1. The sequence goes on along the minus strand of NZ_CP109614.1, from coordinate 4,956,936 downwards.
ACCAGGGCAGAATAGAAAAACGGCGTCGGGCGGGCCAGCCTCCGTTTTTCATCTCTCGTGCAGGCGCGCAAAATTATCAGGCGTTTACACTGTACATCATGAGGTTTGCGAAGCGCGTCCCAGCCAGCTATCCCAGTCTTTCCATACCGGCTGCAGGCCGCGGGCGGCCAGCGCGCTGGCGACCTCTTCAGGGCGGCGATCGTCGTGCGGGGCAAATTGCTCGAGCTCCGGATGATCGTCGGCGTAGCCGCCGGGCTGGGTTTTAGAGAAGGCGCTGACGTTATTGATCGCCAGCGGGATCACCCGGTCGCGGAACCAGGGTGATTCGCGGGTGGATAGCGACAGCTCAACCTCTGGCGCCAGCAGGCGGAAGGCGCAGATAGTTTGCACCAGTTGGCGCTCATCCATCAGCGAAGCCGGTTCAATACCGCCGGCGCAGGGACGCAGGCGCGGGAAGGAGACCGAATAGCGGCTGCGCCAGTAGCGCTGCTGCAGCCACAGCAGGTGCTCAGCGACTATAAAGCAGTCCACTCGCCAGCTGTCGGAAAGGCCGATGAGCGCGCCAAGGCCGATCTTATCGATCCCCGCCGCGCCTAAGCGATCCGGCGTATCCAGCCGCCAGAAGAAATCCTGCTTTTTTCCTTTCAGATGGTGTTGGGCGTACATGCTTTCATGATAGGTCTCCTGATAGACCATCACCCCGTCGAGCCCCAGGGTTTTCAGCTCGGCATACTCTTCAGTCGCCAGCGGCTGCACCTCCATATGCAGCGAGGCAAACTGGCTGCGGATAGCCGGTAGGTGCTGACGGAAATAATCCATTCCCACCTTACCCTGATGTTCGCCGGTCACCAGCAGCAGATGCTCAAAGCCCAGGTTGCGGATTGCGGCGCACTCGCGGGCAATCTCGGCGGCATCCAGCGTCTTGCGCTTAATGCGGTTGCTCATCGAGAAGCCGCAGTAGGTGCAGTCGTTAGCGCACAGGTTGGAGAGATACAGCGGCACGTAGAAGCTGACGGTATTGCCGAAGCGCTGCCGGGTGAGGCGCTGCGCGCGCTGGGCCAGCGGTTCAAGGTAATTGGCCGCGGCAGGCGAGAGCAGGGCCATCATATCGTCGCGGGTGAGCTGTTTAGCCGCCAGCGCCCGTTCGACGTCGGCGGCGGTTTTGCTGTTGATGCGCAGGCGGATATCGTCCCACTCCAGCTGCCGCCAGCGATCGCTAAAGGTTTTCATGCCAGCGCCTCCAGGAATCCGGTGAGCGGGCTGGTGGCCTGCGCCTGCGTACTGCGTGCCCCCGGTCCGGCCTGACGCGCCAGTAATCCGGCATCGATCGCCATACGGAAGGCGCGGGCCATGGCCACGGGGTTGTCGGCGACGGCAATGGCGGTATTGACCAGCACCGCGTCCGCGCCCATCTCCAGCGCCTGCGCCGCATGGCTCGGGACGCCGATCCCGGCGTCGACCACCACCGGGACCGTCGCCTGCTCGATAATAATCTCCAGCATGGCTTTGGTTTCCAGCCCCTGATTGGAGCCGATCGGCGCACCCAGCGGCATCACCGCCGCGCAGCCCACCTCTTCCAGTCGTTTACACAGCACCGGATCGGCGCCGCAGTAGGGCAGCACCACGAACCCTTCGCGGACCAGCAGCTCCGCCGCTTTCAGGGTTTCAATCGGGTCGGGCAGCAGCCAGCGGGCGTCCGGGTGGATCTCCAGCTTCAGCCAGTGGGTACCCAGGGCTTCCCGCGCCAGACGGGCGGCAAACACCGCCTCTTCCGCCGTCTTGGCGCCCGAGGTATTCGGCAGCAGGCTGACTCCCGCCGCCAGCAGCGGGGCGAGGATGGCGTCATTGCGCTGGCGTAAATCGACGCGCTTCATCGCCAGGGTTACCAGCTGGCTGCCCGAGGCGCGAATCGCCTCGACCATCACCTCCGGGGCGGCGAATTTGCCGGTACCGGTGAAAAGATGGGATTCAAACGTTTTGTCTGCAATACGTAACATGTCAGCCTCCAGCGATAACCTGAAAAAGCAGGACCCGATCGCCTTCCTGCAAGAGATGATCTTCCCACCGGTCGCGCGGCAGGATGTGTTGATTGAGCGCCAGCGCAACGCCAGGCTGCTGCTGTTCGAGCTGGGTCAGCAGGGCGCTGACGCTGAGATTGTCGGCGCACGCCAGCGGCTCGTCGTTAAACCAGATCTGCATGCCGCCCTCCGCACACCGGGCAGCTCCGGGAACGCTGTAGCGCAAGGGCGCGCCAGTTGCTGGTGCGGGCGTCGAACAGCCGCAGGGTGTTGCGCGGCGTCGCCATGCCGCTGAGCAGCTTAATCGTCTCCAGCGCCTGCAGGGTGCCCATCATGCCGACCACCGGGCCGACGATCCCCGCGGTGCGGCAGTTGCGCTGCGGTTCATCGCTTTCCGGCCACAGGCAGCGATAGCAGCCCTGCGTCCAGGGCGGGGTGAGCACCATCAGCTGACCGCCGAAGCCCACGGCGCTGGCGGTCACTAACGGGGTATCGAGGGCCACACAGGCGGCATTGATCGCCTGGCGGGTGACCATATTATCGGTACAGTCCAGCACCACGTCCGCTTTCGCCACTTCGGCGCGGAGCGCCTCGCCGCTTAAGCGCTGCTGGAGCGCCACCAGTTTGATCTGCGGGTTTAGCTGGCTGAGCCGGGTCTGTGCCGCTGCGGCTTTTGGCCGATCGATATCCGCGCTGGTGAACAAGATCTGCCGTTGCAGGTTGCTGAGATGCACCGCGTCGTCATCGGCCAGGGTGAGCGTCCCGACGCCAGCCCCGGCCAGATAGAGCGCCGCCGGGGAGCCCAGCCCGCCAAGGCCGATAATCAGCACTCGACTGGCTAACAGCTTCTGCTGCCCTTCGATGGCAATATCCTCCAGCAGCAGCTGGCGGCTATAGCGCATAAAGTCGTGATCATTCATCGCCCGCTCCCGCCAGCGCCAGCAGTTGGTCGGTCGCTGCCCGCCAGTCCGCCGCCTGGGTGATGGCGCTGACCACCGCGATGCTGCCGACGCCGGTCGCCAGTACCCCCGGCGCCTTTTCCAGGCTAATTCCGCCGATCGCCACGGTGGGGTAATCCGCCAGGCGTTGAATATGTCTGGCAAGCTGCTCGAGGCCCTGCGGCGCGGAAGGCATCTGTTTGGTTTGCGTCGGGAAGACGTGACCTAGCGCTATGTAAGAGGGGCGCGCCGCAAGGGCGACATCAATTTCCATATCATCGTGAGTAGAGACGCCAAGACGCAGCCCGGCCTGGCGGATAGCGCTCAGATCGGTGGTTTCCAGATCTTCTTGTCCGAGATGCACGCCATAGGCCTGATGCTTAATCGCCAGCTGCCAGTAATCGTTAATGAACAGTCGGGCGTGATAGCGGCGACCAAGGGCGATGGCGGCGATCACGTCATCCTCCACTTCGCTGTCGCGCCGGTCTTTGATGCGTAACTGAAGGGTACGTACCCCAGCTTCGAGCAGGCGCTCAATCCACGCCACGCTGTCCACCACCGGGTAGAGTCCGAGACGAAACGGGACGGGTGGAAAATCAGGTTGATACATCAGGCTTCCTCCTGTTTCAGGTAGATTTCGCCGCCGCGGGCGCGGAAGTTATTCGACATATCGGCCATGCCGGCTTCGATACTTTGCTTCGCGGCGTAGTCGCGGACCTCCTGAGTGATTTTCATCGAACAGAATTTCGGCCCGCACATGGAGCAGAAGTGGGCGACTTTGCCGGACTCCTGCGGCAGGGTTTCATCGTGATAGGCCCGCGCGGTGAACGGGTCGAGCGCGAGGTTGAACTGGTCTTCCCAGCGGAATTCAAAACGCGCTTTTGACATCGCGTTGTCGCGGATCTGCGCCCCGGGATGGCCTTTCGCGAGGTCGGCGGCGTGGGCGGCGATTTTGTAGGTAATCAGCCCCTGTTTGACATCCTCTTTGTTGGGCAGGCCGAGATGCTCTTTCGGCGTGACATAGCACAGCATGGCGCAGCCGAACCAGCCGATCATTGCCGCGCCGATACCGGAGGTGAAATGGTCGTAGCCCGGCGCGATGTCAGTGGTGAGCGGCCCCAGGGTGTAGAACGGCGCTTCGTGGCAGTGCTCCAGCTGTTCGGTCATATTGCGGCGGATCATCTGCATCGGCACGTGGCCAGGGCCTTCAATCATCACCTGCACGTCATATTCCCAGGCGATTTTCGTCAGTTCGCCGAGGGTGCGCAGCTCGGAAAACTGCGCCTCGTCGTTGGCATCCTGAATGGAGCCGGGGCGCAGGCCATCGCCCAGCGACAGCGACACGTCATAGGCGGCGCAGATTTCGCAGATTTCGCGGAAATGCTGGTAGAGGAAGTTTTCCTGATGATGCGACAGGCACCACTTAGCCATGATTGAGCCGCCGCGCGAGACGATACCGGTCAGGCGCTTCGCCGTCATCGGGACGTAGCGCAACAGTACGCCGGCGTGAATCGTGAAGTAGTCGACGCCTTGCTCGGCCTGTTCCAGCAGGGTATCGCGGAAGACTTGCCAGGTGAGATTCTCGGCGATGCCGTTGACCTTCTCCAGCGCCTGGTAAATCGGCACGGTACCAATCGGCACCGGGCTGTTGCGCAGGATCCACTCGCGGGTTTCGTGGATATAGCGGCCGGTGGAGAGGTCCATCACCGTGTCGGCGCCCCAGCGGGTTGACCAGACCAGTTTCTCGACCTCTTCTTCGATGGAAGAGGTCACCGCCGAGTTGCCGATATTGGCATTCACTTTCACCAGGAAGTTGCGGCCGATAATCATCGGTTCAGACTCCGGGTGGTTGATGTTGGCGGGGATGATGGCGCGTCCGGCGGCCACTTCATCGCGAACAAACTCGGGGGTGATGTTTTCCGGAAGGTGGGCGCCGAAGCCTTCACCTGCGTGCTGCTGGCGCAGAACCTCGCTGCGGATACGTTCGCGACCCATGTTTTCGCGAATGGCGATGAACTCCATCTCCGGGGTGACTATCCCCTGGCGGGCGTAGTGCAGCTGGGTAACGCATTTGCCAGCGACGGCGCGTTTGGGCGTCAGCAGGCCGCTGAAGCGCAGCTCATCGAGACCGTCGTCGGCCAGCCGCGCTTTGGTATAGGCCGAGCTGCGTTCGCTGAGCGGCGCGCAGTCGTTACGCGCGTCGATCCACGGCTGGCGCAGCTTTGCCAGCCCCTGGCGGACATCAATGCTAATATCCGGGTCGCCATACGGCCCGGAGGTGTCATACACCGGGATCGGTTCGTTGGTTTCGTACCGGGGGTTATCTTTATCGCCGCCGACGAGAGTTGGGCTGAGCTGAATTTCACGCATCGGGACGCGGATATCCGCTTGTGAGCCGTGAACATAGATGCGGCGTGAATTAGGAAAAGCGGTACCCGCCAGCGTATCAATGAATCGCTGCGCGTGCTCGCGTTGTTCCCGACGGGTTAGTTTGGTAGTAGACATAGCGCATTCCAGTTAAAAAAGGACATGGCTTGTCAGACGACGGATGGAGTAACAGATGCGATCGGCCCTGACGGACTGACGCGAACAGCAGTTTACTCTTGTTCCCTTCGCAGGTATTAGCCTGATCAGGTTCCGCGGATCCCGAATTAACGGTCTCAGCCTTTTCCACGTTAGCCTGCGCATGGAAAATAGGCACTCCGACAAGATGAAATCCCTCCGCAGAGGGATAATGTACGTAAATTACGCGTTAACGGTTCACAACTCAAGCGGTCGGCGCAATATTATCGCGCACGTCATTGCTCAGGTTATGGGCGACAGCCAGGGCGATCAGTTTATCTTCCAGCGCGAAACGCGCCTCCAGCGACTCGCCGATATCCGACAGCGCCTGCTGAAATTCAAGATAGTTATCGTGATCGATGGCGTTTTCGAGGCAGGTATCGTAGTAGTCCATCATCTGCTGGGTATTGGCTTCCAGCTGCGGGTAAAGCCGGGTGGCGGCTAAAAGAGGGGTATCGCCTTCCATTTCGCCAATAATGCGTTCATAAATACTAAAATGACCGGATGAGAGGTAATCCACCAGACTTTGGCAAAAGTCATCCAGCGCCTTTTCGTTTAGCCGCATAAACGACTCTTTGCCCGGTTTCAGGCCAACCAGGTTGTAGTAAGCCACGAGCAGATGCTTACGCACTTGTAGCCAGCGATCGACCAGTTCATTACTACCGCCAACGCGCTCCGTCAGATTTTCCAGCTGGTTTAGCATGATTGACTCCGCTAGTTTTGATTTAAATCTGCTCACCAAAATGTAAATATAATGTTAACAACATGCCAGTGAAGCAAAGGTAGTGCAATAGATATGGATCGTATTATTGAAAAATTAGATCGCGGCTGGTGGGTTGTCAGTCACGAACAAAAATTATGGTTGCCTGGTGGAGAATTACCACATGGCGAAGCGGTTAATTTCGATCTTGTCGGCCAGCATGCGCTGCATATTGGCGAGTGGCAGGGCGAGTCCGTGTGGATGGTGCGCCAGGATCGTCGCCATGACATGGGATCGTTGCGCCAGGTGCTGGATCAGGATCCGGGACTCTTCCAGCTGGCTGGGCGGGGGATCCAGCTCGCCGAATTTTATCGCTCGCATAAATTTTGCGGTTACTGCGGCCACCCGATGCATGCCAGCAAAAGCGAATGGGCGATGCTGTGCAGCCACTGCCGCGAACGTTACTACCCGCAAATTGCCCCCTGCATTATCGTGGCAATCCGTCGCGACGATGCGATCCTGCTGGCGCAACATACGCGCCATCGCAACGGCGTGCACACCGTGCTGGCCGGCTTTGTCGAGGTCGGCGAAACCCTTGAGCAGGCGGTGGCTCGCGAGGTGATGGAGGAGAGCGGTATTCGGGTAAAAAATCTGCGTTACGTGACCTCTCAGCCATGGCCGTTCCCGCAGTCGCTGATGACCGCCTTTATGGCGGATTACGCAGATGGCGAGATCGTGGTCGACAAAAAAGAGTTACTGACCGCGGACTGGTATCGCTATGACGACCTGCCGCTTCTGCCGCCGCCGGGGACAGTGGCGCGGCGGCTTATCGAAGATACCGTCGCGATGTGTCGGGCAGAGTTCGAGTGACATGTTACACTGGGCGTATCAACGCTAAAGGAATGTAAAAATGACCGAACTGAAGAACGATCGTTACCTGCGCGCGCTGCTGCGTCAGCCGGTTGATGTCACCCCGGTGTGGATGATGCGCCAGGCGGGCCGCTATTTACCGGAGTACAAAGCCACCCGTGCGCAAGCGGGCGACTTTATGTCGCTGTGTAAAAATGCCGAGCTGGCCTGCGAAGTGACGCTCCAGCCGCTGCGCCGTTACCCGCTGGACGCGGCGATCCTCTTTTCGGACATCCTGACCATCCCGGACGCCATGGGGCTGGGGCTGTACTTTGAAGCTGGCGAAGGTCCGCGCTTCACCTCGCCGGTAAAAAGTAAAGCCGACGTCGACAAGCTGCCGATCCCGGATCCGGAGCAGGAGCTGGGCTATGTAATGAACGCCGTGCGCACCATTCGCCGCGAACTGAAAGGCGAAGTGCCGCTGATCGGTTTTTCCGGTAGTCCATGGACGCTGGCTACGTACATGGTGGAGGGCGGCAGCAGCAAGGCCTTCACCGTGATTAAAAAGATGATGTACGCCGAGCCGCAGGCGCTGCATGCGCTGCTGGATAAGCTGGCGAAGAGCGTTACCCTGTATCTCAACGCGCAGATCAAAGCCGGCGCGCAGTCGGTGATGATTTTTGACACCTGGGGCGGGGTGCTGACCGGCCGCGACTATCAGCAGTTCTCCCTCTACTACATGCATAAGATCGTCGATGGCCTGCTGCGGGAAAACGAAGGCCGCCGCGTGCCGGTGACTCTGTTCACCAAAGGCGGTGGTCAGTGGCTGGAAGCGATGGCGGAGACCGGCTGCGATGCGTTGGGTCTCGACTGGACCACCGATATTGCCGATGCTCGCCGTCGCGTGGGTAACAAAGTAGCGCTGCAGGGCAATATGGATCCGTCGATGCTCTATGCGCCCGCCCCGCGTATTGAAGAAGAAGTGGCGACCATTCTTGCCGGCTTTGGCCAGGGGGAAGGCCACGTCTTTAACCTTGGACACGGTATTCATCAGGACGTTGACCCCGAGCATGCGGGCGTCTTTGTTGAGGCTGTGCACCGTCTGTCCGCACCCTATCACCAGTAGGAGATAAGCCCTATGGATTTAGCCGCACTACGTACCCAACAGCAACAGTTAGCCGCGTCGGTAGAGCGTGCGGATCGACTGGATCGCGACCCGCCGGCGTTGATCGGCGGCGCGGACGTCGGGTTTGAGCAGGAAGGGGAGATCACCCGGGCTGCGATGGTGCTGCTGACCTGGCCTGAGCTTGAGCTGGTGGAGTATCAGGTGGCGCGGGTCGCCACCTCTATGCCCTATATTCCCGGCTTTCTCTCGTTTCGCGAAACGCCTGCGCTGCTGGCGGCGTGGGAGCAGCTTTCGCAAAAACCGGACCTGCTCTTCGTTGACGGACACGGCATTTCTCATCCCCGGAGATTGGGCGTCGCCAGCCATTTTGGCCTGATGATTGATGTGCCGACTATCGGAGTGGCGAAAAAACGCCTGTGCGGCAAAATCGGCGACCTGGGTGATGAGCCTGGCGCGCTGGCCCCGCTGATGGATAAAAATGAGCAACTGGCCTGGGTCTGGCGCAGCAAAGTGCGCTGCAACCCGCTGTTTATTAGCACCGGCCACAGGGTAGGCATGGACAGCGCTTTAATGTGGGTTGAGCGTTGCATGCGAGGCTACCGTCTGCCCGAGCCGACGCGCTGGGCCGATGCGGTGGCGTCCCGTCGTCCGTCGTTTGTGCGTTGGCAAGCAAATCACAGCTGATTCAGGTACACTGCGCCTAATTTCTGACTTCGAGAATTCATCATGTTACAAAACCCGATTCACCTGCGCCTGGAGAAGCTGGAAAGCTGGCAGCATGTCACTTTTATGGCCTGCCTGTGCGAACGTATGTATCCCAACTACGCGATGTTCTGCAAGCAAACCGAGTTTGGCGACGGCCTGCTTTATCGTCGTATCCTGGACCTGATCTGGGAAACGCTGACGGTTAAAGATGCGAAGGTGAATTTCGACAGCCAGCTGGAGAAGCTGGAAGAGGCGATCCCGGCGGCAGATGATTTCGACATGTACGGTGTCTATCCGGCCATAGACGCTTGCGTGGCGTTGAGTGAACTGATTCATTCTCGTCTGAGCGGCGAAACGCTCGAGCACGCGATCGAGGTGAGCAAGACCTCCATCACCACCGTGGCGATGCTGGAAATGACCCAGGAAGGTCGCGAAATGACCGACGAAGAGTTGAAAGCGAATCCGGCGGTAGAGCAGGAATGGGATATTCAGTGGGAAATTTTCCGCCTGCTGGCCGACTGTGAAGAGCGTGATCTTGAGCTGATAAAAGGTCTGCGCGCGGACCTGCGCGAGGCTGGCGAGAGCAATATTGGTATAAATTTTCAGCAGTGAGACCAGAAAACGTGATTTACCGCCTGAATTGTAGCGTCTGAAGGCTTCCATTCCGCCCCCCGTCTGGTCTACATTTGGAGGGCGAAAAAAAGTGGCTATCGGTGCGTGTATGCAGGAGGGTGCTTTTTTGGCATTTCCGTCGCACTCGATGCTTAGCAAGCGATAAACACATTGTAAGGATAACTTATGAACAAGACTCAACTGATTGATGTAATTGCGGACAAAGCTGACCTGTCCAAAGCACAGGCTAAAGCTGCCCTGGAATCTACCCTGGCTGCAATTACTGAGTCTCTGAAAGAAGGTGATGCTGTTCAACTGGTTGGTTTCGGTACCTTCAAAGTGAACCACCGCGCTGAGCGTACTGGCCGCAACCCGCAGACCGGTAAAGAGATCAAAATCGCTGCAGCTAACGTGCCGGCATTTGTTTCTGGCAAAGCACTGAAAGACGCAGTTAAGTAAGACCGCGTGGCAGTGAACAGTTTTATCGAAGGGGCTATTAAGCCCCTTTTGTCTGTCTGGCGCCGGCCTCTGGCGCTGGCGGGCATCCTGTTGCTGACTGCCTGCAGCCACGACACGTCGCTACCGCCGTTTACCGCCAGCGGATATGCGGACAATCAGGGAGCGATGCGCATCTGGCGTAAAGATTCTGGCGATGAAGTCCATCTTCTCGCCGCCTTCAGCCCGTGGCGTCACGGGGACACTTCGACCAGCGAATATCGCTGGCAGGGCGATCAACTGGCGCTTATCGAACTCAATGTCTATGGCAAACCGCCGGAACATATTCGCGCCCGTTTCGACGCGCAGGGCGATCTGAGCTTTATGCAACGGGAAGTGGACGGGCAGAAGCAGCAGCTCTCCAGCGACCAGGTCGCGCTATATCGTTATCGCGCCGAACAGATCCGCCAGACCAGCGACGCCCTCCGCCAGGGGCGGGTCGTCCTGCGGCAGGGGCGCTGGAACGCTGCCGCGCATACCGTGCTGACCTGCGAAGGGCAGACGGTTACGCCCGACCTCGATAGCCGGGCCCTGGCGCACATTGAACGCCGCCAGAGCCACGCTTCCGCCGCAGTGAGCATTGCCTGGCTGGAGGCGCCGGAAGGCTCTCAACTGCTGCTGGTCGCCAATGAAAACTTCTGCACCTGGCAGCCGACGGAAAAAAGCTTCTAACCTTTACCAGTGGTTCATGCCCATATGACCGCCGGCGCTACCGCGACAGCCGCCATATCCCATTCCTGCGCCGCGGGGAACGCCTGCCTCAGCCAGGGCGATATCAAACTTCACCCGCTGCTGATCCAGCTTCTGGCGTAAGCCTTCCATCTCCTGAGCGACAGCTTCAATCTTCCCGCTGTCCGGCTTTTGCGCCGTGAGCAGCGCATTGTACTCATAGCGTTTGGACTGCAGCTGCTGGCGCAGGGCGCTGGTTTGCGCATAGTAATCGTTATGCAGCTTTTGCACGGTAGCCTGCTGCTCCTGGGTCAGCTGACTGTAGCCCTGGTTGCCCATCCCGTTATTGTTGCCCCAGTGGTGGTTGGCCCAGGCCGCGTTGCTGGCGAAGGTCAGCGCGGCAAAGGTAACGAGGGCGAGAGGTAAGGTACGGTTCCGTTTCATGGCATTTTCTCCTGTGTGGTTTCCCTCGGTATTGCATCTTCCATGCCAGTCTGAAAAAGCCCGTCTGTGTCGGCCTGCCGAAGCCTTTGCCGAGGAGAGCGAGTAAAAATGACCCGTTCCGCCAGGGTCAGGCGAGTCATTTTTACTCGCTTAAGCGCAGGCGATATGTTTGAGAGCAGGATTGGCCGCGCGGAAACATGGCATGATTTCTGCTGAAGGAGCCTGCAGATAGTGAAAAAGAGATGACAAGGACTCGCCGATGAAGATCAAATCTCTCTCCCGGGACGCCGCCGCTGGCGCGCTGAGCTGGCTGCTGACCGGCACGGTTGTGCTGCTGGTCATGCTGTTCTCCGCGATGATCGTCCGCGACTACGGTCGCGAGACGACCGCTGCCCGACAAACCATTGAAGAGAAAGGGAGCGTGCTGATCCGCGCGCTGGAGTCCGGCACGCGCGTCGGGATGGGGATGCGTATGCATCATGCGCAGCTGCAGGCCCTGCTGGAAGAGATGGCCTGGCAACCGGGCGTCCTGTGGTTCGCGGTGACCGATGAAAACGGTAAAATTATCGCCCATAGCGATCCGCAGCAGGTGGGTAAAACGCTGTATAGCCCGGCGCAGATGCGTGCGTTAGCGGTTGGCGAACAGGCCCGCTGGCGCCGGCTTAGCGAACCGCAGCCGGCGCTGGAGATCTATCGCCATTTTCGCCCGCTTAATCCGGCCCGCGGCCACCATATGGGAATGATGAACCGCGGCAATAGCGCCCTGGCTCAGGCCACCGTCCCGCAGGTAATTTTTATCGCCTTTGATAGCCGCGAGCTGGATGCCGCGCAGGCCCGCGGGCAGCGGAATATGGCCATCATGCTGGGTGCCGCCGCGCTGGTGATAGCGGCGACGATCCTCGCTCAGTTCTGGTTCCGCCGCTATCGTCGCTCGCGGAAACAGCTGCTGGAGGCGATGGCCCGCAAGGAAAAGCTGGTGGCGCTTGGCCATCTGGCGGCGGGGGTCGCGCACGAGATCCGCAACCCGCTCTCGTCGATTAAAGGGCTGGCGAAATATTTTGCCGAGCGCACGTCGCCTGGCGGCGAGTCGCATCAGTTAGCCCAGGTGATGGCCAAAGAGGCTGATCGCCTGAACCGGGTGGTCAGCGAGCTGCTGGAGCTGGTCCGGCCCGCCCATCTAAACTACCAGACAGTCGATATCAACGCGCTTATCCGCCACTCATTGCAGTTGGTAAGCCAGGATGCGCAGAGCCGCGGGATCGCGCTGCAATTTACTCCGCGACCTGAGTTAACCACGATCAGCGCCGACCCCGATCGCCTGAATCAGGTGCTGTTGAATCTGTACCTGAATGCAATGCAGGCGATTGGCCGTGACGGCGTCATTCGCGTAACAGCAAGCGAAGCCGATCGTCAGCGGGTGAAAATCGTCGTCACGGATAGCGGTAAGGGGATGAGCGATGAAGAGTTACAGGCTATCTTCACGCCGTATTTCACCACCAAGGCGGACGGCACCGGGCTGGGGCTGGCCGTAGTGCAGAATATTATCGAACAACATGGCGGGACGATCCGCGCCGAAAGTCAGCCGGGAGCTGGAGCGATATTTACGCTTTGGTTACCGGTGGATGCTCAACGGAGGGAAGATGAGCAGCGATAAAGTACAGATTCTGGTCGTTGATGATGACATCAGCCACTGCACGATCCTGCAGGCGCTGCTGCGCGGCTGGGGCTATCAGGTGGGGTTGGCTCACAACGGCCTGCAGGCGCTGGAGCAGATCCATCAGCAGGTCTTCGACCTGGTGCTGTGCGATATCCGTATGGCGGAGATGGACGGTATCGCAACGTTAAAAGAGATTAAGGCCTATAACCCGGCGATACCGGTGCTGATCATGACGGCGTTTTCCAGCGTCGGTACGGCGGTAGAAGCTATTAAGTCCGGGGCGCTGGATTATCTGGTTAAACCGCTGGATTTTGACACCCTGCAGCAGACGCTGGTTCAGGCATTGGCGCACACCCGGCAGAGCGAGAGCGACCCCAGCGTTGCGACGGATTCACGGTGGGGCATGATTGGCGACAGCCCGGCGATGCAGGCGCTTCTTAACGATATTACGCTGGTGGCCCCTTCGGACGCGACGGTGCTGATTTATGGGGAGTCGGGAACCGGTAAGGAGCTGGTGGCGCACGCCATCCACGCCTGCAGCGAGCGTCGTGACAAGCCGTTGGTCACGCTCAACTGCGCGGCGCTGAATGAGTCACTGCTGGAGTCGGAACTCTTCGGCCATGAAAAAGGGGCGTTTACCGGGGCGGATCGGCGACGGGAAGGACGCTTTGTCGAGGCGGATGGCGGCACGCTGTTCCTTGATGAAATTGGCGATATCTCGCCGCTGATGCAGGTGCGTCTGCTGCGGGCGATTCAGGAACGCGAAGTGCAGCGCGTGGGCAGTAATCAGACGCTTTCTGTCGATGTGCGGCTAATCGCCGCCACCCATCGTAATCTGGCGGAGGAGGTGAGCGCCGGGCGTTTTCGCCAGGATCTCTATTACCGCCTGAATGTCGTAACTATTGATATGCCGCCGCTGCGCCGGCGACGGGAAGATATTCCGCAGCTGGCGCAGCATTTTTTCAAACGCTATACCGAACGCAATCGTAAGACGGTAAAGGGGTTCACGCCACAGGCGATGGACCTGCTGATCCACTACCCCTGGCCGGGCAATATTCGCGAGCTGGAAAACGCGGTGGAGCGGGCGGTGGTGCTACTGACCGGAAACTATATCTCTGAGCGAGAACTGCCCCTGGCGATCGCCGGTACGCCGCTGCCATCAGGCGGGAGCGAGGAGGGGGGAATTCAGCCGTTAGTGGAAGTGGAGAAAGAGGTGATTCTGGCGGCGCTGGAAAAAACGGGCGGCAACAAAACCGAAGCCGCCCGTCAGTTAGGCATTACGCGCAAAACGCTGCTGGCGAAACTTAGCCGTTAGCCTTTTCACGTTCGATGGCGCGCCAGCCGATATCGCTACGGCTAAAGCTACCGTCCCAGCGAATGTCGGTCAGCAGCTGATAGGCGCGCTGCTGCGCCTGCGCCACGGAGTCACCCAGCGCGGTGACGCACAGCACGCGCCCGCCGTTGGTGACCACGCGCTGGTCGTCAGACAGTTTGGTGCCGGCGTGGAAGACCTTACCGTCTGCGACTTCCTGCTGCGGCAGGCCGTAGATCTCATCGCCCGTATTGTAGCTGCCCGGATAGCCGCCGGCGGCAACCACCACGCCCAGCGACGCGCGGTCATCCCACTCGGAGGTTTTCTCGTCCAGCTTGCCCGCGCAGGCGGCGAGGCACAGCTCGACCAGGTCGGACTTCATGCGCAGCATGATCGGTTGGGTTTCCGGGTCGCCAAAGCGGCAGTTGAACTCAATCACCTTCGGGTTGCCCTGCTTGTCGATCATCAGACCGGCGTAGAGGAAACCGGTATAGGTGTTGCCTTCAGCGGCCATGCCTTTCACGGTTGGCCAGATAATCCGCTCCATGGTGCGCTGGTGGACTTCGTCAGTAACCACCGGCGCCGGGGAGTACGCCCCCATCCCGCCGGTGTTCGGGCCGGTATCGCCGTTGCCGACGCGCTTGTGATCCTGGCTGGTGGCCATCGGCAGGACGTGCTCGCCGTCGACCATCACAATAAAGCTAGCCTCTTCGCCATCGAGGAACTCTTCAATCACGATGCGGTGGCCCGCGTCGCCAAAGGCGTTGCCGGCCAACATATCTTTGACCGCCGCTTCGGCTTCCTCGAGGGTCATCGCCACGATAACGCCTTTACCCGCCGCCAGACCGTCGGCTTTGATGACGATCGGCGCGCCTTTCTCGCGCAGATAAGCCAGCGCAGGCTCCACTTCGGTGAAGTTCTGGTATTCCGCCGTCGGAATATGATGACGGGCGAGAAAATCTTTGGTGAAGGCTTTTGAGCCTTCCAGCTGCGCGGCGCCTTCGGTTGGCCCGAAGATGTTCAGCCCGGCGGCACGGAACGCGTCGACCACGCCAATGACCAACGGCGCTTCCGGGCCAACGATGGTCAGATCGATGTTCTCATCCTGCGCGAAGCGAAGCAGCGCCGGAATATCGGTGACGCCGATGGCGACGTTTTGCAGCGACGGCTCCAGGGCGGTACCGGCGTTGCCCGGCGCGACGTAGACGGTATCAACCAGCGGCGACTGAGCCGCTTTCCAGGCCAGCGCGTGCTCACGCCCGCCGTTGCCGATTACTAATACTTTCATCTGCTGCTCCATGAATTAATGGCGGAAGTGGCGCATGTCGGTGAAGATCATGGCGATGCCGTGTTCGTCAGCGGCGGCAATCACTTCGTCGTCACGGATAGAGCCGCCCGGCTGAATAACGCAGGTGATGCCTACCGCGGCTGCGGCATCGATGCCGTCGCGGAACGGGAAGAAAGCGTCAGAGGCCATGGCGGAACCTTTCACTTCCAGACCTTCATCACCGGCTTTAATTCCGGCGATTTTCGCCGAGTAGACGCGGCTCATCTGACCGGCGCCTATGCCGATGGTCATATTATCTTTGGCATACACAATGGCGTTGGATTTGACGAATTTCGCCACTTTCCAGCAGAACAGCGCATCGCGCAGTTCCTGCTCGGTTGGCTGACGTTTGCTGACCACGCGCAGTTCACCTGCGGTGACCATGCCGAGATCGTGGTCCTGAACCAGCAGACCACCGTTAACGCGTTTGAAATCGAGGCCGGCAACGCGAGTATCCCACTGGCCGCAGGTCAGTACGCGGACGTTCTGCTTCGCGGCGGTGATTTTCAGCGCTTCTTCGCTGGCGGACGGCGCGATGATCACTTCGACGAACTGGCGAGAGATGATCGCCTGCGCGGTTTCAGCATCCAGCTCGCGGTTAAAGGCGATGATGCCGCCGAACGCGGAGGTTGGGTCGGTTTTGTAAGCGCGATCGTAGGCGTCAAGAATCGAGTTGCTGACGGCAACGCCGCACGGGTTGGCGTGCTTAACGATAACGCAGGCCGGCTCGTTGAACTCTTTTACACACTCCAGCGCCGCATCGGTATCGGCAATGTTGTTATAGGAGAGCGCTTTGCCCTGCAGCTGAGTGGCGGTCGCCACGGAGGCCTCTTTTACATTCTCTTCTATATAGAAAGCCGCCTGCTGGTGGCTGTTTTCGCCGTAGCGCATATCCTGCTTCTTAATGAAGTTCAGATTCAGGGTACGCGGGAAGCGGCCAGCGGCTTCTTTGCTTTCGCCGTGATAGGCCGGAACCATGCTGCCGAAGTAGTTGGCGATCATGCTGTCGTAAGCGGCGGTGTGTTCGAAGGCTTTAATGGCGAGGTCGAAGCGGGTGGCCAGCGTGAGAGAACCTTCGTTGGCGTCCATCTCATTAATAATGGCGTCGTAGTCGCTGCTCTTAACCACGATGGCGACATCTTTATGGTTCTTCGCCGCAGAGCGCACCATGGTCGGGCCGCCGATATCGATGTTTTCCACCGCGTCTTCCAGCGAGCACCCTTCACGAGCGACGGTCTGGGCGAACGGGTAAAGGTTCACGACAACCATATCGATAGGCGCGATACCGTGTTGCTGCATGATACCGTCATCCTGACCGCGACGACCGAGGATGCCGCCGTGTACTTTCGGATGCAGGGTCTTCACGCGTCCATCCATCATTTCCGGGAAACCGGTGTAGTCAGAGACTTCGGTAACCGGCAGGCCTTTATCTGCCAGCAGGCGAGCGGTGCCGCCGGTGGACAGCAGCTCGACACCACGAGCGGAAAGCGCCTGCGCGAATTCGACGATACCGGCCTTGTCAGAAACACTGAGCAGAGCGCGGCGGACTGGACGACGTTGTTGCATGGTATTAAATCCCCAGGATTTGAACATTACAGAGAGCGTTAGGTGAGTTTTTGCCTAAAAACTCACCTAACGCACCCAACCGGGCATCCGTGTCATAGCGCGGCATTGTAACGAAAACGTTTGCGCAACGCTCGCGAATTTTTATGTTTCTCTCCAGGCCGGTGATCCTTCTTCTATATAGCTGGCGATCCACGGGGCTAACGGTCATGTTTTTACGCTCTCCTGTGGATAATTCTGTGTGTAACGAGGTATAAAGCGGGGTTTTGCTGGGGAATGCAGCAGTCAGTCATTTTTCTGCCATTTTTCTATTGCGGACGCTCGAGAACTCCCTATAATGCGCCTCCATCGACACGGCGGATGTGAATCACTTCACACAAACAGCCGGTTCGGTTGCAAGAGAAAAATCCTGAAAAACGGGTTGACTCTGAAAGAGGAAAGCGTAATATACGCCACCTCGCGACAGAGCGCTAAAGCGCGTCGCAACTGCTCTTTAACAATTTATCAGACAATCTGTGTGGGCACTCAAAGTGACATGGATTCTTAACGTCCTCGGACGAAAAATGAATACCAAGTCTCAAGAGTGAACACGTAATTCATTACGAAGTTTAATTCTTTGAGCATCAAACTTAAATTGAAGAGTTTGATCATGGCTCAGATTGAACGCTGGCGGCAGGCCTAACACATGCAAGTCGAGCGGTAGCACAGAGAGCTTGCTCTCGGGTGACGAGCGGCGGACGGGTGAGTAATGTCTGGGAAACTGCCTGATGGAGGGGGATAACTACTGGAAACGGTAGCTAATACCGCATAATGTCGCAAGACCAAAGTGGGGGACCTTCGGGCCTCATGCCATCAGATGTGCCCAGATGGGATTAGCTAGTAGGTGGGGTAACGGCTCACCTAGGCGACGATCCCTAGCTGGTCTGAGAGGATGACCAGCCACACTGGAACTGAGACACGGTCCAGACTCCTACGGGAGGCAGCAGTGGGGAATATTGCACAATGGGCGCAAGCCTGATGCAGCCATGCCGCGTGTGTGAAGAAGGCCTTCGGGTTGTAAAGCACTTTCAGCGGGGAGGAAGGCGTTAAGGTTAATAACCTTGGCGATTGACGTTACCCGCAGAAGAAGCACCGGCTAACTCCGTGCCAGCAGCCGCGGTAATACGGAGGGTGCAAGCGTTAATCGGAATTACTGGGCGTAAAGCGCACGCAGGCGGTCTGTCAAGTCGGATGTGAAATCCCCGGGCTCAACCTGGGAACTGCATTCGAAACTGGCAGGCTAGAGTCTTGTAGAGGGGGGTAGAATTCCAGGTGTAGCGGTGAAATGCGTAGAGATCTGGAGGAATACCGGTGGCGAAGGCGGCCCCCTGGACAAAGACTGACGCTCAGGTGCGAAAGCGTGGGGAGCAAACAGGATTAGATACCCTGGTAGTCCACGCCGTAAACGATGTCGATTTGGAGGTTGTGCCCTTGAGGCGTGGCTTCCGGAGCTAACGCGTTAAATCGACCGCCTGGGGAGTACGGCCGCAAGGTTAAAACTCAAATGAATTGACGGGGGCCCGCACAAGCGGTGGAGCATGTGGTTTAATTCGATGCAACGCGAAGAACCTTACCTGGTCTTGACATCCACAGAACTTTCCAGAGATGGATTGGTGCCTTCGGGAACTGTGAGACAGGTGCTGCATGGCTGTCGTCAGCTCGTGTTGTGAAATGTTGGGTTAAGTCCCGCAACGAGCGCAACCCTTATCCTTTGTTGCCAGCGGTTCGGCCGGGAACTCAAAGGAGACTGCCAGTGATAAACTGGAGGAAGGTGGGGATGACGTCAAGTCATCATGGCCCTTACGACCAGGGCTACACACGTGCTACAATGGCATATACAAAGAGAAGCGACCTCGCGAGAGCAAGCGGACCTCATAAAGTATGTCGTAGTCCGGATTGGAGTCTGCAACTCGACTCCATGAAGTCGGAATCGCTAGTAATCGTAGATCAGAATGCTACGGTGAATACGTTCCCGGGCCTTGTACACACCGCCCGTCACACCATGGGAGTGGGTTGCAAAAGAAGTAGGTAGCTTAACCTTCGGGAGGGCGCTTACCACTTTGTGATTCATGACTGGGGTGAAGTCGTAACAAGGTAACCGTAGGGGAACCTGCGGTTGGATCACCTCCTTACCTTAAAGAACCTGCCTTTGTAGTGTCCACACAGATTGTCTGATGAACGTAAAGAAGCAAGGCGTCTTGCGATTGAGACTTCAGTGTCCCCTTCGTCTAGAGGCCCAGGACACCGCCCTTTCACGGCGGTAACAGGGGTTCGAATCCCCTAGGGGACGCCACTTGCTGGTTCGTGAGTGAAAGACGCGTGCCGAACTATCTCAAAACTCATCTTCGGGTGACGTTTGAGATATTTGCTCTTTAAAAATCTGGATCAAGCTGAAAATTGAAACGACACACAGTTAATGTGTGTTCGAGTCTCTCAAATTTTCGCGACACGATGATGTTTTACGAAACATCTTCGGGTTGTGAGGTTAAGCGACTAAGCGTACACGGTGGATGCCCTGGCAGTCAGAGGCGATGAAGGACGTGCTAATCTGCGAAAAGCGTCGGTAAGGTGATATGAACCGTTACAGCCGGCGATGTCCGAATGGGGAAACCCAGTGCAATTCGTTGCACTATCGTTAACTGAATACATAGGTTAACGAGGCGAACCGGGGGAACTGAAACATCTAAGTACCCCGAGGAAAAGAAATCAACCGAGATTCCCCCAGTAGCGGCGAGCGAACGGGGAGCAGCCCAGAGTCTGAATCAGCTTGTGTGTTAGTGGAACGGTCTGGAAAGTCCGACGGTACAGGGTGATAGTCCCGTACACCAAAATGCACAGGCTGTGAACTCGAAGAGTAGGGCGGGACACGTGGTATCCTGTCTGAATATGGGGGGACCATCCTCCAAGGCTAAATACTCCTGACTGACCGATAGTGAACCAGTACCGTGAGGGAAAGGCGAAAAGAACCCCGGCGAGGGGAGTGAAAAAGAACCTGAAACCGTGTACGTACAAGCAGTGGGAGCACCTTCGGGTGTGACTGCGTACCTTTTGTATAATGGGTCAGCGACTTATATTCTGTAGCAAGGTTAACCGTATAGGGGAGCCGCAGGGAAACCGAGTCTTAACTGGGCGTTAAGTTGCAGGGTATAGACCCGAAACCCGGTGATCTAGCCATGGGCAGGTTGAAGGTTGGGTAACACTAACTGGAGGACCGAACCGACTAATGTTGAAAAATTAGCGGATGACTTGTGGCTGGGGGTGAAAGGCCAATCAAACCGGGAGATAGCTGGTTCTCCCCGAAAGCTATTTAGGTAGCGCCTCGTGAATTCATCTTCGGGGGTAGAGCACTGTTTCGGCTAGGGGGTCATCCCGACTTACCAACCCGATGCAAACTACGAATACCGAAGAATGTTATCACGGGAGACACACGGCGGGTGCTAACGTCCGTCGTGAAGAGGGAAACAACCCAGACCGCCAGCTAAGGTCCCAAAGTCATGGTTAAGTGGGAAACGATGTGGGAAGGCACAGACAGCCAGGATGTTGGCTTAGAAGCAGCCATCATTTAAAGAAAGCGTAATAGCTCACTGGTCGAGTCGGCCTGCGCGGAAGATGTAACGGGGCTAAACCATGCACCGAAGCTGCGGCAGCGACACTATGTGTTGTTGGGTAGGGGAGCGTTCTGTAAGCCTGCGAAGGTGACCTGTGAGGGTTGCTGGAGGTATCAGAAGTGCGAATGCTGACATAAGTAACGATAAAGCGGGTGAAAAGCCCGCTCGCCGGAAGACCAAGGGTTCCTGTCCAACGTTAATCGGGGCAGGGTGAGTCGACCCCTAAGGCGAGGCCGAAAGGCGTAGTCGATGGGAAACAGGTTAATATTCCTGTACTTGGTGTTACTGCGAAGGGGGGACGGAGAAGGCTATGTTAGCCGGGCGACGGTTGTCCCGGTTTAAGCATGTAGGCTGGTTATCCAGGCAAATCCGGATAATCAAGGCTGAGGTGTGATGACGAGGCACTACGGTGCTGAAGTAACAAATGCCCTGCTTCCAGGAAAAGCCTCTAAGCATCAGGTAACATCAAATCGTACCCCAAACCGACACAGGTGGTCAGGTAGAGAATACCAAGGCGCTTGAGAGAACTCGGGTGAAGGAACTAGGCAAAATGGTGCCGTAACTTCGGGAGAAGGCACGCTGGTGTGTAGGTGAAGTCCCTGCGGATGGAGCTGAGACCAGTCGAAGATACCAGCTGGCTGCAACTGTTTATTAAAAACACAGCACTGTGCAAACACGAAAGTGGACGTATACGGTGTGACGCCTGCCCGGTGCCGGAAGGTTAATTGATGGGGTTATCCGTAAGGAGAAGCTCTTGATCGAAGCCCCGGTAAACGGCGGCCGTAACTATAACGGTCCTAAGGTAGCGAAATTCCTTGTCGGGTAAGTTCCGACCTGCACGAATGGCGTAATGATGGCCAGGCTGTCTCCACCCGAGACTCAGTGAAATTGAACTCGCTGTGAAGATGCAGTGTACCCGCGGCAAGACGGAAAGACCCCGTGAACCTTTACTATAGCTTGACACTGAACATTGAGCCTTGATGTGTAGGATAGGTGGGAGGCTTTGAAGCGTGGACGCCAGTCTGCGTGGAGCCAACCTTGAAATACCACCCTTTAATGTTTGATGTTCTAACGTTGGCCCCTTACCGGGGTTGCGGACAGTGTCTGGTGGGTAGTTTGACTGGGGCGGTCTCCTCCCAAAGCGTAACGGAGGAGCACGAAGGTTAGCTAATCCTGGTCGGACATCAGGAGGTTAGTGCAATGGCATAAGCTAGCTTGACTGCGAGCGTGACGGCGCGAGCAGGTGCGAAAGCAGGTCATAGTGATCCGGTGGTTCTGAATGGAAGGGCCATCGCTCAACGGATAAAAGGTACTCCGGGGATAACAGGCTGATACCGCCCAAGAGTTCATATCGACGGCGGTGTTTGGCACCTCGATGTCGGCTCATCACATCCTGGGGCTGAAGTAGGTCCCAAGGGTATGGCTGTTCGCCATTTAAAGTGGTACGCGAGCTGGGTTTAGAACGTCGTGAGACAGTTCGGTCCCTATCTGCCGTGGGCGCTGGAGAATTGAGGGGGGCTGCTCCTAGTACGAGAGGACCGGAGTGGACGCATCACTGGTGTTCGGGTTGTCATGCCAATGGCACTGCCCGGTAGCTAAATGCGGAAGAGATAAGTGCTGAAAGCATCTAAGCACGAAACTTGCCCCGAGATGAGTTCTCCCTGAGACTTTAAGTCTCCTGAAGGAACGTTGAAGACGACGACGTTGATAGGCCGGGTGTGTAAGCGCAGCGATGCGTTGAGCTAACCGGTACTAATGAACCGTGAGGCTTAACCTTACAACGCCGAAGATGTTTTGGCGGATTGAGAGAATTTTCAGCTCTGATACAGATTAATCGATACGTTGGTAAGACGTGTTGATAAAACAGAATTTGCCTGGCGGCACTAGCGCGGTGGTCCCACCTGACCCCATGCCGAACTCAGAAGTGAAACGCCGTAGCGCCGATGGTAGTGTGGGGTCTCCCCATGTGAGAGTAGGGAACTGCCAGGCATCAAATAAAACAAAAAGCCCGGTCTTTCGACCGGGCTTTTTGTTTTATCTGTTGTTTGTCGGTGAGCGCTCTCCAGAGTAGGACAAATCCGCCGGGAGCGGATTTGAACGTTGCGCAGCAACGGCCCGGAGGGTGGCGGGCAGGACGCCCGCCATAAACTGCCAGGCATCAAACAAGTGAAGAGCCCATCCTGCCGGATGGGCTTTTTGCGTTTCTGTCGTCCGGCCAGCGTGCCGGCATGTCCCCCCGGTGGCGCTGCGCTTACCGGGGCCACGGATCCTCGGCCACCTGCTGGCCGAGGGGACATCAATGCCGCAAAGTTACCGACGTCAATCGTAGTCTGCTTCAGCCTGCTGCTCATACATCAAATTCAATAACGGATACGGTTGCCCCAGATCGTCCGTTTCAGAGCGCCCTGTCACCCTAAAACCCATCTTCTGATAAAACCCGACCGCTTGTTCATTCTGCTCATTTACATTGGTCGTCAGCTTCGGCGTTAACGACAGCGCATGCTCAATCAGCAACTTCCCCACGCCACAGCCGCGGACATCCGGATCGACGAACAGCGCATCCATATGATCTCCGGTCAGCAGCATAAAGGCGATCGGCTGGTCTTCCGTATTAACCGCCACCCACAGCGGAGCCTCCGGTAAAAATGCGCGTACCATCTCCTCCAACTCCTTTCGATACGCTTTTGTCAGAAAATCATGCGTGGCGTCGACCGACCGACACCAGATCGCAGTCAGTTTATCCCCTTCATCAGGCCGGGAACGGCGGATGTTAATAACCATACTTTCTCCTTTTCTACATTCTTATATTCTAACTCAACAAGCGCCGTGAAATTTTCTCACCGTGTACATGCAGACTCGACATTCACCCGATTCCTGGTTATCTTCAGCTATCTGGATGTCTAAACGTTTATACGTATGCTATGAGGTAATACAGTTATGCCAATTCGGGTGCAGGACGAGCTGCCAGCCGTCAATTTCTTGCGCAATGAAAACGTCTTCGTAATGACGACAACACGTGCAACGACTCAGGAAATCCGCCCCCTGAAGGTGTTAATCCTCAACCTGATGCCGAAGAAAATCGAGACGGAAAACCAGTTCCTGCGTCTGCTATCAAACTCTCCGCTGCAGGTGGATATCCAGTTATTACGTATCGATGCGCGCGAGTCGCGTAATACCCCTGCGGAGCATCTGAATAACTTTTACTGTAATTTCGATGAGATCTGCGATCAGAACTTTGACGGCCTGATTGTTACCGGCGCTCCTTTAGGCCTGGTTGAGTTTAACGATGTTGCTTACTGGCCGCAGATCAAACAGGTGCTGGAGTGGGCCAAGGATCACGTCACTTCGACGCTGTTCGTCTGTTGGGCGGTTCAGGCCGCGCTGAACATTCTGTACGGCATTCCCAAGCAGACCCGCGCCGAAAAGATTTCCGGCGTCTATGAACACCATATTCTTCATCCGCACGCCTTACTGACCCGCGGTTTCGACGACTCTTTCCTGGCCCCGCACTCACGCTATGCTGATTTTCCGGCCGGACTTATTCGCGACTATACCGATCTTGAGATCCTCGCGGAGACGGAAGAGGGCGATGCGTATTTGTTCGCCAGTAAAGATAAGCGCATCGCCTTTGTCACCGGCCACCCGGAGTACGATGCCAATACCCTGGCAAGTGAATATTTCCGCGATGTGGAAGCCGGTTTGAACCCTGAGATACCTCATAACTATTTCCCACAAAACGACCCGCAGAACAAACCGCGCGCCACCTGGCGCAGCCACGGCAATCTGCTGTTCGCTAACTGGCTTAACTATTACGTCTACCAGATTACGCCATACGATCTGCGTCATATGAATCCGACGCTGGAATAATACTCTATGTGAGACGATCCTAAAGCGTTTCAGCATTTTGCCTCTGGCACCTTCGGGTGCCTTTTTTATTTCCGAAATTCACTTCATACACGATGATAACTTTAATTTCATTGTTATCAATGTGTTAATGATAATTTAAAATTAAAATGGAAATTGTTTTTGATTTTGGAAATTAATTGAGTAGTCTTAATTGTGCTGAGCGAAAACTGCACAACGATCTTTCGCTCGCTTCCAGCGGATCAACCAAGAGGAGCAGCACAATGACGCAGCAGGCGACAATCACCGATGAACTGGCCTTTAGTCAGCCCTATGGCGAGCAGGAGAAGCAGATCTTAACGCCTGAGGCGGTAGAATTTCTGACGGAACTGGTGAGCCGCTTTACGCCGGCGCGCAATAAGCTGCTGGCCGCGCGTTTGCAGCAACAGCAGGCTATTGACGACGGGCAGCTTCCGGATTTTATTTCGGAAACTGCTTCCATTAGAAATGGCGACTGGACTATTCGCGGTATCCCGGCTGATTTGCAGGATCGCCGCGTGGAAATCACCGGCCCCGTCGAGCGCAAGATGGTCATTAACGCGCTGAATGCCAACGTCAAAGTCTTTATGGCGGACTTTGAGGATTCGCTGGCGCCTGACTGGCGCAAAGTCATTGATGGTCAAATCAACCTGCGCGATGCCGTGAACGGAACCATCAGCTACACCAACGAGGCCGGCAAAATCTATCAGTTGCAGCCCAATCCCGCTGTGCTGGTATGCCGTGTGCGCGGCCTGCATCTGCCGGAAAAGCATGTGACCTGGCGTAATGAGGCCATCCCCGGCAGCCTGTTCGATTTTGCGCTCTATTTCTTTCATAACTACCAGGCGCTGCTGGCGAAAGGAAGTGGTCCCTACTTCTATCTGCCAAAAACACAGGCCTGGCAGGAGGCGGCATGGTGGAACGATGTCTTCAGTTTTACGGAAGATCGCTTTGACCTGCCGCGCGGCACCATCAAGGCCACGCTGCTGATTGAGACGCTGCCAGCGGTGTTCCAGATGGATGAGATCCTGCATGCGCTGCGCGACCATATTGTTGGCCTGAACTGCGGCCGCTGGGATTACATCTTCAGCTATATCAAGACGCTGAAAAACCATCCGGATCGCGTACTGCCGGACCGGCAGGTGGTGACGATGGATAAACCCTTCCTCAGCGCCTACTCACGCTTGTTGATTAAGACCTGCCACAAACGCGGCGCGTTTGCGATGGGCGGTATGGCGGCGTTTATCCCGAGCAAAGATACCGAACGTAACCGCCAGGTGCTGAGTAAAGTCACCGCCGATAAAGAGCTGGAGGCCAACAACGGTCACGATGGGACCTGGATCGCCCACCCGGGCCTGGCGGATACCGCCATGGCGGTGTTTGACCGCGTGCTGGGCGATAAGCCGAATCAGCTCTCGGTCACCCGGAGCGAGGATGCGCCAATTACCGCTGAACAACTGCTGGCTCCCTGCGAGGGCGAACGCACGGAAGCCGGAATGCGCGCCAACATTCGCGTGGCGGTGCAGTACATCGAAGCGTGGATCTCCGGCAACGGCTGCGTACCGATTTATGGCCTGATGGAAGACGCCGCAACGGCCGAGATCTCGCGCACCTCTATCTGGCAGTGGATCCATCATCAGAAAACCCTGAACGACGGTACCCCAGTCACTAAGGCGCTGTTCCGCCAGTGGCTGGCGGAAGAGCTGATGGTGATTCAGGAGGAGCTGGGAGAGCACCGCTTCAGCCACGGCCGCTTTGACGATGCGGCGCGACTGATGGAGCAGATCACCACCTCCGACGAGCTAATTGATTTTCTGACATTGCCGGGCTACCGCCTGCTGGCCTAATCGCCAGATGGTGTTGTTCGCCATTTAGTCCTTCACCTATGAGCCTGGGGAGCCAGGAAATTATATGGAGCATCTGCACATGAAAACCCGTACCCAACAAATCGAAGAATTAAACAAAGAATGGACGAACCCGCGCTGGGAAGGCATTACCCGTCCCTACAGCGCGGAAGAGGTGGTGAAGTTACGCGGCTCGGTGAATCCGGAATGCACGCTGGCGCAGCTTGGCGCGGCGAAACTGTGGCGTCTGCTGCACGGGGAGGCGAAAAAAGGGTACGTCAACAGTCTCGGCGCGCTGACCGGCGGCCAGGCCTTGCAGCAGGCGAAGGCGGGTATCGAAGCCATTTATCTCTCCGGCTGGCAGGTGGCGGCGGATGCTAACCTGGCGTCCAGCATGTATCCGGATCAATCGCTGTATCCGGCCAACTCGGTACCGGCGGTGGTGGATCGGATCAACAACACCTTCCGCCGCGCCGATCAGATCCAGTGGTCAGCGGGAATTGAACCGAACGATCCGCGCTTTATCGACTACTTCCTGCCGATCGTGGCGGATGCGGAGGCCGGTTTTGGCGGCGTCCTGAACGCCTTTGAGCTGATGAAATCGATGATTGAAGCCGGTGCAGCGGCTGTTCACTTCGAAGATCAGCTGGCATCGGTGAAGAAGTGCGGCCATATGGGCGGTAAAGTGCTAGTTCCGACTCAGGAGGCGATTCAGAAGCTGGTGGCGGCGCGTCTGGCGGCGGATGTGATGGGCGTGCCGACGCTGCTTATCGCCCGCACCGATGCCGACGCCGCGGATTTAATTACCTCAGACTGCGATCCGTACGATCGTGAGTTTATTACCGGGGATCGCACCAGCGAAGGGTTCTTCCGCACCCACGCCGGGATCGAGCAGGCGATCAGCCGCGGGCTGGCCTACGCGCCGTATGCGGATCTGGTGTGGTGTGAAACGTCGAAACCGGATCTCGAGCAGGCGCGCCGCTTTGCCGAGGCTATCCATGCGCGTTTCCCGGGCAAACTGCTGGCCTATAACTGCTCGCCGTCGTTTAACTGGAAGAAAAATCTCGATGATAAAACCATCGCCAGCTTCCAGCAGCAGCTGTCGGACATGGGATACAAATACCAGTTTATTACCCTCGCGGGGATCCACAGCATGTGGTTCAACATGTTCGACCTCGCCCATGCCTACGCTCAGGGTGAGGGGATGCGCCACTATGTTGAGAAAGTGCAGCAGCCGGAATTCGCCGCCGGGCCGGAAGGCTACACCTTCGTCTCGCATCAGCAGGAGGTGGGCACCGGCTACTTCGACAAGGTCACCACCATTATCCAGGGTGGCACCTCGTCGGTAACGGCGCTGACCGGCTCGACCGAAGAAGATCAGTTTTAAGCCATGCCCGGTGGCGCGACGCTGACCGGGCCTGCAAGAGGACGCAGGCCGGATAAGCGAGCGCGCCATCCGGCATGACGTGGCGCCGGATGGGGGAAAGCGATGACGCGTGGTCTGGAATTACTGATTGCCCAAACGATATTGCAGGGATTTGACGCGCAGTATGGGCGTTTTCTTGAAGTCACTTCCGGCGCGCAGCAGCGCTTTGAACAGGCTGACTGGCACGCCGTGCAGCAGGCGATGAAGCAGCGGATCCATCTCTACGATCACCACGTGGGCCTGGTAGTAGAGCAGCTGCGCTGCATCACCGAAGGGAAAAGCACCGACGTCGATTTTCTTCTGCGGGTGAAACAGCAGTACACCCAACTTTTACCGGATTACCCTCGCTTTGAAATTGCTGAGAGCTTTTTCAATTCGGTCTACTGCCGCCTGTTTGACCACCGCTCGCTGACCCCCGAGCGGCTCTTTATTTTCAGCTCGCAGCCCGAGCGACCCTTTCGTACCCTCCCGCGACCGCTGGCGAAAGATTTCTTTCCGGAACGCGGTTGGTCGCACCTGCTGGGTAAAGTACTGTCCGATCTGCCGCTGCGGCTACCGTGGCAAAACAAAGCGCGGGATATCGGCTATATCATTGCCAGTCTGCAGGAGGCGCTGGGGGAGGAACTGCTCGCCACCTGTCATCTGCAGGTCGCCAATGAGCTGTTCTACCGCAATAAAGCCGCCTGGCTGGTGGGCAAACTGGTCATGCCGATGGCGACGCTGCCTTTTTTGCTGCCGATCCACCGCAGCGAAGAGGGTGAGCTGTTTGTTGACACCTGCCTCACAACCCATGCCGAAGCGAGTATCGTTTTTGGCTTCGCGCGTTCCTATTTTATGGTTTATGCGCCGTTGCCCGGCGCCCTGGTGGAATGGCTGCGCGAGATCTTGCCGGGTAAAACGACGGCCGAGCTGTACATGGCGATTGGCTGTCAGAAGCATGCCAAAACCGAAAGCTATCGCGAATATCTACACTACATTACTCGCTGCGATGAGCAGTTTATTGAAGCGCCGGGTATTCGCGGGATGGTGATGCTGGTGTTTACCCTGCCGGGCTTTGACCGGGTGTTTAAGGTGATCAAGGACCGCTTCGCGCCGCAGAAAGAGATGACCGCCGCCCATGTGCGGGCTTGCTATCAGCTGGTAAAGGAGCATGACCGCGTCGGGCGGATGGCGGACACCCAGGAGTTTGAAAATTTCGTGCTGGATAAACGGCAAATCGCGCCGGCGCTGCTGGCGCTGCTGCAGGCGGAAGCGGGGAACAAACTCACCGATCTCGGCGACCGCATCGTCATCAGCCATCTCTATATTGAACGGCGAATGGTGCCGCTCAACCTGTGGCTGGAGCAGGTTAACGGCCAGGCATTGCGTGATGCGGTAGAAGAGTATGGCAATGCTATCCGCCAGCTGGCCGCCGCCAACATCTTTCCCGGCGATATGTTATTTAAAAACTTCGGCGTCACCCGCCATGGCCGGGTGGTGTTCTACGACTATGATGAAATCTGCTATATGACGGAAGTGAATTTTCGCGAGATCCCGCCGCCGCGCTATCCGGAGGATGAGCTGGCCAGCGAGCCGTGGTACAGCGTTTCGCCTGGCGATGTGTTTCCGGAGGAGTTCCGCCACTGGCTGTGCGCCGACCCGCGCATTGGGCCACTGTTTGAAGAGATGCATGCCGACCTGCTGCGCGCCGACTACTGGCGCGCACTGCAGATGCGGATTAAAAACGGCCATGTGGAAGATGTCTACGCCTACCGGCGCAAGCAGCGTTTTAGCGTGCGCTATGGCGCCGACAGTAGGCCGGATAAGGCGTTTACGCCGCCATCCGGCAAGGTGCGCCGATCTGCCTGATGGCGCTACGCTTATCAGGCCTACTTAAAATGCCCCTCTGGGGCATTTTTTTATTTAACCCCGCCATACGCCAGCGTCACTTCCTTCGCCGCCTTGATCACCAGCGCGCCCAGCTCAGTCACCCGATCATCGGTCATACGCGAGATGGGGCCTGAGATGGAGATTGCCGCGAACGGTTCGCGATGTTCATCGTAAATGCAGGCGGCGACGCAGCGCAGGCCGAGCGCGTGCTCCTCATCATCGAAAGAGTAGCCCCGCTTGCGGGTCTGGGCTAAATCTTCCTTCAGATGCAGCGGGGAGACCAGCGTGGCATGCGTATAGGCATGCAGCCCTTTACGGTGCAGCAGACTGGTAACCTGCTCTTCGCTCAGCTGCGCGAGAAACGCCTTCCCGGCGCCGGAAGCGTGCATCGGCAGTTTACCGCCGATTGGCGCCGACATCCGCATCAGCTGGGTGCACTGCACCTGATCGATAATGATCGCCTGGTGGTCGCTCTGGTCGAGCACCGCCAGATTCACCGTTTCACCGGAATCTTCCATCAGCTGGCGCAGGATCGGGTGGACAATGGCCAGCAGATTGCGGCTTTGTAGAAAGCTGCTGCCGACCACGAAAGCATGCGCCCCGACGGCCCAGTGACCCAGCTCGCCAACCTGGCGGACGAAGCCCAGCTGTTGCATGGTGGTCAGCAGACGGTGAGTCGTGGAGTTGGGCAGACCCGCCTGCTGCGCCAGTTCGGTCAGCGCGACGCTGCTGTGGGACTCGGCAATCCATTCGAGTAATTTCAGGCCGCGGGTCAGCGACTGAACCTGACCGCCAGCCTGCTGGGCAGTGGCAGCCGCGGGTTTTCTGCCGCGTTTCGCGGGAATGGGGGTTGTGGCCATCGCGAACTCCTTTTTCTGTATCGTGGAAATAATTTTCGTTTTATTTGGCAATAATGCAATCACAACCGGACTCATCGGAGGAGTGAAGCTGAACATGTCTCATATTGCCCGTTGTTGTCTTTTCCGCTCCGGTGGTTTATGCCAGTATGGTTTGTTGGCTATTTGGCCTGAGTCGAGCGTTGTCGGGAGCAAGTGTGAGCAGCAAAGTTGAGCAACTGCATCAGCAGTTAAAAGAACGTATTCTGGTTCTGGATGGGGGCATGGGCACCATGATCCAGGGCTATCGTCTGAGTGAGCAGGACTTTCGCGGTGAGCGCTTTGCTGACTGGCCGTGCGACCTGAAAGGCAACAACGACCTGCTGGTGCTCAGCAAACCCGAAGTGATCCGCGAGATCCACGACGCCTATTTCGAGGCCGGCGCGGATATCATTGAGACCAACACCTTTAACTCGACGACCATCGCGATGGCGGATTACCAGATGGAATCCCTGTCGGCCGAGATCAACTTTGCCGCGGCGAAGCTGGCCCGCGCCAGCGCCGACGCCTGGACGGCCCGCACGCCGGAAAAACCGCGCTATGTCGCGGGCGTGCTTGGCCCGACCAACCGCACCGCTTCTATTTCGCCTGATGTGAACGATCCGGCGTTCCGTAATATTACCTTTGACCAGCTGGTGGCCGCCTATCGCGAATCCACCCGGGCGCTGGTGGAAGGTGGCGTGGATCTGATCCTGATTGAAACGGTGTTTGACACCCTGAACGCTAAAGCGGCTATCTATGCGGTGAAAGAGGAGCTGGAGGCGTTAGGCGTTGACCTGCCGCTGATGATCTCCGGGACCATTACCGATGCCTCTGGCCGCACGCTTTCCGGACAGACCACCGAAGCCTTTTATAACTCGCTGCGTCACGCCGAAGCCTTATCGTTTGGTCTGAACTGCGCCCTCGGGCCGGACGAGCTGCGGCAGTACGTCCAGGAGCTGTCGCGCATTGCCGAATGCTACGTCACTGCGCACCCGAACGCCGGCCTGCCCAACGCCTTCGGCGAATACGATCTGGACGCCGACACCATGGCGACGCAAATTCGCGAATGGGCGGAAGCCGGTTTCCTCAATATCGTTGGCGGCTGCTGCGGTACCACCCCGGAGCATATCGCCGCCATGAGCCGGGCGGTAGCGGGCCTGCCGCCGCGTCAGTTGCCGGAAATTGCGGTGGCCTGCCGCCTCGCCGGCCTGGAGCCGTTGAATATCGGCGACGATAGCCTGTTCGTTAACGTCGGTGAACGAACTAACGTCACCGGCTCGGCGAAATTTAAGCGGCTGATTAAAGAAGAGAAGTACAGCGAAGCGCTGGACGTTGCGCGTCAGCAGGTGGAAAGCGGCGCGCAGATTATCGATATCAACATGGACGAGGGGATGCTCGACGCGGAAGCGGCGATGGTGCGTTTCCTTAACCTGATTGCCGGCGAGCCGGACATTGCCCGCGTGCCGATCATGATCGACTCCTCCAAGTGGGAAGTCATTGAAAAGGGCCTGAAATGTATTCAGGGCAAAGGCATCGTTAACTCGATTTCGATGAAAGAGGGCGTCGAATCCTTTATCCACCATGCGAAACTGGTTCGCCGCTACGGCGCCGCGGTGGTGGTGATGGCTTTCGACGAGGTTGGTCAGGCCGACACCCGCGAACGTAAAATTGAGATTTGCCGTCGCGCCTACAAAATCCTCACCGAAGAGGTCGGCTTCCCGCCGGAAGATATTATCTTCGACCCCAATATCTTTGCCGTCGCCACCGGTATCGAAGAGCATAACAACTACGCACAGGACTTTATCGGCGCCTGCGAAGACATCAAACGCGAGCTGCCGCATGCGCTAATCTCCGGCGGGGTCTCCAACGTCTCCTTCTCCTTCCGCGGTAATGACCCGGTACGTGAGGCGATCCACGCCGTATTCCTCTACTACGCGATCCGCAACGGCATGGACATGGGGATCGTCAACGCCGGTCAGCTGGCCATCTATGATGACCTCCCGGGCGAGCTGCGCGACGCGGTCGAAGACGTGATCCTCAACCGCCGCGATGACAGTACCGAACGGTTACTTGAGCTGGCGGAAAAATATCGCGGCAGCAAAGCGGACGACGGCGCGAATGCCCAGCAGGCGGAGTGGCGCACCTGGGAAGTGAAAAAACGCCTCGAATATTCGCTGGTGAAGGGCATTACCGAATTTATCGAACAGGACACCGAAGAAGCGCGTCAGCAGGCCGCCCGCCCGATTGAGGTCATTGAAGGGCCGCTGATGGACGGCATGAACGTGGTCGGCGATCTGTTCGGCGAAGGCAAAATGTTCCTGCCGCAGGTGGTGAAATCCGCCCGTGTAATGAAACAGGCGGTGGCCTACCTTGAGCCGTTTATTGAAGCCAGTAAAGAGCAGGGCTCCAGTAACGGCAAAATGGTGATTGCCACGGTAAAAGGCGACGTTCATGACATTGGCAAAAACATCGTCGGCGTGGTGCTGCAGTGCAATAACTACGAAATCATCGATCTTGGCGTGATGGTCCCGGCGGATAAAATTCTCAAAACGGCCAAAGAGGTAAACGCGGATCTAATTGGTCTTTCCGGGCTGATTACCCCATCGCTGGACGAGATGGTTAATGTGGCGAAAGAGATGGAGCGCCAGGGCTTTACCATCCCGCTGCTGATAGGCGGCGCGACCACC
Organism: Klebsiella sp. KP20-425-1; assembly: GCF_025813515.1. NCBI lineage: Bacteria > Pseudomonadati > Pseudomonadota > Gammaproteobacteria > Enterobacterales > Enterobacteriaceae > Klebsiella > Klebsiella sp. KP20-425-1. Next base: position 4,923,726 of record NZ_CP109614.1, on the reverse strand, counting down.
TCGAAAGCGCATACGGCGGTGAAAATCGAGCAGAACTACAGCGGCCCGACCGTTTACGTACAGAACGCCTCGCGCACCGTCGGCGTGGTGTCTGCGCTGCTCTCGGACACGCAGCGCGACGAGTTTGTCGCCCGCACGCGCAAAGAGTATGAAACGGTGCGTATCCAGCATGGGCGTAAAAAACCGCGTACGCCGCCGGTGACCCTTGCCGCCGCGCGGGAAAACGATCTGGCCTTTGACTGGGAAAGCTACACGCCGCCGGTGGCTCATCGTCTGGGAGTACAGACGGTGGAAGCCAGTATCGAGACTCTGCGCAACTACATCGACTGGACGCCGTTCTTCATGACCTGGTCGCTGGCGGGTAAATATCCGCGCATTCTGGAAGATGAAGTGGTAGGGGAAGAGGCGCAGCGCCTGTTCAAAGATGCTAACGAGCTGCTGGATAAGCTGAGCGCAGAGAAAACCCTGAACCCGCGGGGCGTGGTGGGTCTGTTCCCGGCCAACCGCGTGGGCGACGATATTGAAATCTATCGCGATGAAACCCGCACCCACGTGCTGACGGTGAGCCATCATCTGCGCCAGCAGACGGAGAAGGTTGGCTTCGCCAACTACTGCCTCGCCGATTTTGTCGCGCCGAAGCTGAGCGGCAAGGCGGACTACATCGGCGCCTTCGCCGTGACCGGCGGCCTGGAAGAGGACGCGCTGGCGGACGCCTATGAAGCGCAGCATGATGACTATAACAAGATCATGATCAAGGCCATCGCCGATCGCCTGGCGGAGGCCTTTGCCGAGTATCTGCATGAGAAAGTGCGCAAGGTTTACTGGGGATATGCGGCCAATGAGAACCTCAGCAATGAGGAGCTTATTCGCGAGAACTACCAGGGGATCCGACCGGCGCCGGGATATCCGGCCTGTCCGGAGCATACCGAAAAGGGGACCATCTGGCAGCTACTGGACGTCGAAGCCCATACCGGCATGAAGCTCACCGAATCGTTCGCCATGTGGCCGGGCGCATCGGTTTCCGGCTGGTACTTCAGCCATCCGGATAGCAAGTACTTCGCCGTGGCGCAGATCCAGCGCGATCAGGTCGAAGATTACGCGCTGCGTAAAGGAATGACGCCGGCGGAGGTCGAGCGCTGGTTAGCGCCTAATCTGGGCTATGATGCGGACTAGTCGTCATCTTTCCTTACAACAAACAAGGCGCTCTGTGAGCGCCTTGTCTCTTTATTGAGGTTAACCCCTTATACTGAGATAAGTTCCTGAACTTCGGAAAACCTATAACGATAAGGAGAAGCTGATTCCGTGTTAACTCTGCTACACCTGTTGTCCGCGGTTGCTCTGCTGGTGTGGGGCACGCATATCGTGCGTACCGGGGTGATGCGCGTCTATGGCGCTCGCCTGCGTACCGTTCTCAGTAGCAGCGTAGAGAAAAAGCCGCTCGCCTTCTGCGCGGGTCTTGGCGTGACTGCGCTGGTGCAAAGCAGTAACGCCACCACCATGCTGGTGACCTCATTTGTCGCCCAGGATTTAGTGGGTCTGATGCCAGCGCTGGTGATGGTGCTGGGGGCCGACGTCGGGACGGCGCTGATGGCGAGGGTGTTGACCTTCGACCTGTCGTGGCTGTCGCCGTTGTTGATATTTATCGGGGTGATTTTCTTCCTCGGCCGCAAGCAGACCCGCGCCGGGCAGCTTGGACGGGTGGGGATTGGTCTGGGGCTGATCCTGTTGGCCCTCGAGCTGATTGTCCAGGCCGTACACCCCATAACCCAGGCGAACGGCGTGCAGGTGATTTTCGCCTCGCTGACCGGCGATATCATGCTGGATGCTTTGATTGGCGCCGTATTTGCAATCATTAGCTACTCCAGCCTGGCGGCGGTGCTGTTAACGGCGACGCTGACCGCGGCGGGAGCGATCTCTTTCCCGGTGGCGCTGTGTCTGGTGATTGGCGCCAACCTGGGATCGGGGCTGCTGGCGATGCTTAACAACAGCGCGGCGAACGCGGCGGCGCGCCGGGTGGCGCTGGGCAGCCTGCTGTTTAAGCTGGTGGGGAGCCTGATTATTCTGCCGTTCGTCCATCCGCTGGCCGCGGCGATGCACAAGCTGCCGTTGGCCGAGTCCGAGCTGGTTATCTACTTCCACGTATTTTACAACCTGCTGCGCTGCATCGCGATGGTGCCCTTTGCCGGACCGATGGCGAAGCTGTGCCAGCGTCTGATCCGCGATGAGCCCGAGCTGGATAACCATCTCAAACCCAAGCATCTCGACCCGTCGGCGCTGGACACCCCGGCGCTGGCGCTGGCCAATGCCGCGCGTGAGACGCTGCGCATTGGTGACGCGATGGAGCAGATGCTGGAGAGCCTGCACAAGGTGATGCATGGCGAACCGCGTCAGGAGAAAGAGCTGCGCCGTATGGCGGATGATATCAACGTACTTTACACCGCTATTAAGCTCTATCTGGCGCGAATGCCAAAGGATGAGCTGGCGGAAGAGGAATCCCGGCGCTGGGCGGAAATTATTGAGATGTCGTTAAACCTCGAACAGGCGTCCGATATCGTCGAGCGAATGGGCAGCGAGATCGCCGATAAATCGCTGGCGGCGCGGCGCGCCTTCTCGGTAGAAGGGTTAAAGGAGCTGGACGCCCTGTACGATCTGCTGCTCAGCAACCTGCAGCTGGCGATGTCGGTCTTCTTCTCCAGCGATGTGCCCAGCGCCCGCCGCCTGCGGCGCAGCAAACACCGGTTCCGCATTCTTAACCGCCGCTACTCGCATGCGCACGTTGACCGTCTGCATCAGCAGAACGTGCAGAGCATCGAAACCAGTACGTTGCACCTGGCGCTGCTGGGGGATATGAAGCGTCTGAACAGCCTGTTCTGCTCGGTGGCTTACAGCGTGATGGAGCAGCCGGATGAAGACGACGAACGGGATGACTACTGAGACGGATTATTTTTCCGTTTATGTCGCTTCTTTTCTGGCGAGGTAGCCCTCCCGGGACGTGGCTGACGCCTTCCCGGGAGGGACATCCTAGCTTCTGGCAAACGCCGAGGCCTCTGCCACCAGCGCGCTATCCGGCCGTACGCCGGTATAAAGGGTAAACTGCTCGACGGCTTGCAGGGCAATAACTTCCGCACCGCTGATGGTTTGCTTACCCCGTTGTTGCGCCAGGCGGATCAGCGGAGTTTCCGCCGGCAACGCGACCACGTCAAACACGACGCTGGCCTGGGCCACCATGGCCTCGCTGAACGCCAGCGTGTTGCTTTCCGCTCCCCCCGCCATGCCCAGCGGTGTGACATTGACCAGAATCTCGGCTGCGATCCCTTCGGGCAGGGGCTGCCACTGAAAGCCATACTGTTTTGCCAGCGCCAGGCCGCGCTGGCGATTGCGGGCCGCAATGATCACGTCGCGGAAACCGGCATCACGGAAGGCGGCAATGACGGCTTTCCCCATGCCGCCGCTACCCTGAATCATCACTCTGGCGTTGGTATCGAGCCGATGGCTGGCGATCAGGCTTTTGACCGCGATGTAATCGGTGTTTAGCCCGGTTAACTTCCCGTCGTCGTTGACGATGGTGTTGACGGAGTCGATGACTTTTGCTGACGGATCGATCGCGTCAAGAAACGGTATGCAGCTCTCTTTAAACGGCATGGAGACCGCACAGCCGCGGATACCCAATGCGCGAACCCCTTTTACCGCCGCCTCAATATCCTTAGTCGTAAAGGCTTTGTAGAGGTAGTTCAATCCCAGCTTGTCATACAGATAGTTATGAAAGCGGGTGCCGAAGTTGCCGGGGCGACCCGCCAGGGAGATGCACAGCAGCGTATCGCGGTTAATCATGCGTAATATCCTCCGCGTGGGCCAGCAGATACGCTTCAGCCTCCTGGGACCAGATCCCATGGTGACGTGCCACAATCGCTGCCAGTTCGGGATCGGCGATCTCGCCCAGCGGCGTGAGCGGGAAGGCTTTTCCGGTATACACCAGCTTTTTTCCCCCGCCGACGGCAGGCAGATCGAGGGTGGTTTCGCCCGCGGCGTTCAGGCCGAGAATATGGGTGACCACTTTCGCCGTCTGGACCTTTTTCGCCTGCATCAGCGCCACCGCGGCGCGCATATCGTCAGTATTACCGCCGGAGGTGCCGACGTAGTGGGTAAAGGCGTAGTGCACGTCGTAGAAGTTGATCGGGGCGCTGAATTGCTTATCCTGGGGGCCAGCAAAGAAATTCAGGCAGCCGTCCGGAGCCAGCAACGAGGAGGCCAGGGTGATCAGCTGTTCGTTTGGCACAAACACGAAGATATCGTCGAAGCCATGGCCGCCGCTGAGCGCTAGCAGCGTATCGCGACTGGCCTCATGGCCGTCGAGGTAGTGGATCAGCGTCTGCGGCTCAGAGGGGTAATGACGGCGGGCGTAGCTGAGCTTCGGCTTATTGGTATCGGTCACTACCAGTAGTGAAGGATTGATGGGGCCGTGCAGCGCATAGTCGATAGCCAGCAGCCCCATCGGCCCCGTCCCGCCCAGGATCAGAGTGTGTCCCTGAGGACGGATCCCCATCACGTGGTTGTAACTCCCCTCCTGCAGATGATAATTGGCGTTGAAAGCGCCAATGACGCAGGAGAGCGGCTCCACCAGCGATCCTTCAAACCAGGTATCCCCCTCCCAGGTGAGCAGGCAATCCTGCGCCATCACCTCATTGGGGATCACCACATGGGTGGCTTCGCCACCGATCCATGGGAATGAGTAGCCGGGGCAGTCGGGTCGGTCGGGCAACTGCAGGTTGGCCTGGATCACGTAGCGCTGCCCTGGCTGAAACTTATGCTGCCACTTTTTACCGACGGCAAGGATTTCGCCGCAGAATTCATGACCGATAATAATGGGCCTGGTGGCCACATCATCTGGCACCTTTTTATGATCGGCACCCTGATTGGCCTCTTTCCATGAGGAAAGACACAGGCTGTCCGTGACCACCCGGGCGAGGATCTCATCGTCCTGCATCGCCGGGAGGGTAAAGGTTTCCAGGCGCAGGTCTCGTTTGCCATACAGGCGCAGGGCCGTTGTTGTTTGCATAAACCACCTCATCCCCTTCATCTTTCGGGGCTATGTTGTTGACGTCACCCCGGCATCGCCGGTGCGGAATAATCAGGACAGAAAGCCGAGGGCGTTGCCGATAATGCCTAAGCCGAAAAGGGCGAAAATCAGCCAGACCGGATTCACTTTCTTGTTCAGCAGACGCACCATCAGTAGCGTCAGGCCCAGCGCCAGCAGGCCGGGGCAGAGCTGATCGAGGATGTTCTGGACGGTCATCGTGACGGTGGCGCCGTCTGCACCGGGCGTTTGGGAAACCACCAGCGGCACATTGATGGTGGTCCATTTGGTCACCAGCACCCCCATGACAAACAGGCCGAGAATGGAGGCGCCTTCGGTCAGCTTCTGCAGCAGGTTACCGCCCATATCGCTGACGATATTGACCCCTTTACGGAAGCCCAGTTGCAGGCCGTACCACTTCATTGCCAGCCGCACTGCATTGAAAATAAAGAAAAATAACAAAGGTCCCAGAATGTTGCCGGAGAGGGCCAGCGAGGCGCCAAGGGCCGCGGTAATCGGCCGCAGCGTGCCCCAGACCAGCGGGTCGCCGACGCCGGCCAGCGGGCCCATCAGACCCACTTTGATGCCGTTGATAGCGCCATCGTCAATGGCCGCGCCGTTAGCTCGGGCCTCCTCCATGGCGGCGGTGACGCCGATCACCGGGCCACACACCGCCGGCGTGGTATTAAAGAACACCAGATGACGCTTCAGCGCCGCGACCTGATCGGCTTTGAGCGGATACAGGCGTTTGATCGCCGGGATCATGTCGTAGCAAAACCCCAGGCCATGAATACGTTCGAAGTTAAAGGAGGCCTGCTGGAGGTTGGAGCGGAGAAACATGCTCACCAGGTCGCCTTGCGTGATTTTTTTCTGTTCCATTTTCGGCTCCATTAGTCGTCAAGCTGGTCAAGGGCGGGGGCAGAGGGGGCAGTGGAGGCGGCGGGTTCAGCCTTACCCCACTGTGGATTGAGCTGGATGTAGATCAGCGCGATGATGACGCCCACGCCGCCGAAGGCCAGCAGGCTGAAGTCGAGATAACCCCCGGCGAGAAAACCGAGGAAAAAGAAGGGCATCAGGTATTTCACGCCCATCATTCGCAGCACCATCGCGTAGCCCACGACGACAATGAAACCACCGGCAATCTGCAGGCCGCGGGTGACGAATTCCGGGATCGCGCTGAGCATACTGCTGACCATATCCGCGCTAACGAACAGCGAGACCACCAGCGCCGGGATTGCCACGCGCAGTGCCTGCACCCCCAGTGCGGAGACATGCAGCAGGTCGATGGTGCGAAAGCGCGCCTCCTCGGCCGCTTTGTCCGCGGCGTGCTGGAACACCACGGTAATGGTACGGGCGAAAACGGTCAGCACCTGCCCGGCGGCGGCCACCGGCAGAGCAATGGCGATACCGGTGGCAATGCTCTGGTGGCCCACAATCACCAGAATGGCGGAGATAATGCTGGCCAGCGCCGAATCTGGCGACTGCGCTGCCCCCACGTTCATCCAGCCGAGGGCGATCAGCTCCAGCGTACCGCCGAGCATAACCCCGGTTTTTAAATCGCCCAGGATGAGGCCAATCACGGTACAGGCGATAAGGGGCCGATGGGTCTGAAATTCATCCAGCACGCTGCCCATTCCGGCAATACAGGAAAAAATAAATATGGCTATTATCTGTAGGGTACTAATTTCCATAATTTATGACCTTTAAGGTGTGAGTCATCCTGCCTGCTACGGCATATCACAACAGGCGCTATTTTTTATTCGCAGAAAGCTGTTTCGTTAATTTTGTCGAGAATATTGACTGACGGATCTGATGCGACCACGCGTAAATCGAGTTTTACGCCCAGTTTATCGAGTTCACGGAATGCCTGAATATCCTGCGGATCCAAAGAAACGGCTTTGGTTAGCTGTTTTTTACCGGGTCGCCAGGCCATGCCACCAATATTTAACGTGGCGATCTGCACGCCCTGGCGCACCATCGTTAAAACATCGTGTGGATTGGTAAATAAATAAAAGACGGTCTCGTCCTGATATTGCGGGTTATGATAGACCGCAACCGCTTTTTCCAGACTGACAACGTTTACCTTCATGCCTGGCGGAGCCGCCTGGCGCAACAGGGTCCGGCGAACCTCATCGTTAAATACATCGTCATTGCAGATAATTATCCGCTGGGCGTTGGCGACTTTTGACCACACGGTGGTGACCTGGCCATGAATCAGTCGGTCATCAATACGGGCGAGGGTAATTTGCATCAGAACTCCTCCTCAACGGTTTCTGGCTGCTGCCAGACCACACAGCACTGACTGGCGATGGCCTGCAGATGCTGGCATAAGTCATCGGCGCTCAGGGTATGCTGGTTATCCACCAGCTCGAGCGCCAGCGGCAGCGACAGGCCGCTAATCACCCGGATCTGCGGGTGACGCATTGCCAGCCCGGCTGCGGCATTCCATGGGCTTCCGCACTGCAAATCTACCGCGATTACCCACTCCTCATCGGTGTGGGCGCTTACTAACTTTTCCAGGTTAATGGCGATATCCGCCGCGTTTTCGCCGGGGACAAACGCGACGGCGCTGACGTTAACCTCGCCGTAGACCATGCATACCGAATCAAGCATGGCCCCGGCCAGCTGGCCGTGGGCGCAGAAGATAGCGTGAACCATACTGCCTCCTTAACCGCGCGTTTTTCCGCCGGCAATGTTAGTGGTGACTCCGGTGATGTAGCTGGCGCGCGCTGACAAGAGATAGCAAACAAAATCAGCCACTTCCGAGAGCTTTCCTGCCCGCCCGATGGGAATGGCGTTTTTGGTATATCCCTCGCGAAGTTGCTCGACGGTGATATTGCGCGTCCAGGCCAGCGCCTCTTCATATTCCGGTGTCCGCAGACCGGTTTTTTCGAGGATCCCCGGCGCAACGCCGACCACGCGGATCCCATATTTACCCAATTCTTTGGACCAGGAGCGGGTAAAGCTGTTGAGCGCGGCCTTGGTCGCGGCGTAGCAGCTTTGACCTTCAGAACCTTCCAGGCCGCTCTCCGAAGAGACATTGACAATCACACCGGCGCGCTGTTTGACCATTTGACGCGCCACCGCCTGCGACATGAAAAACACCCCTTTCTGGTTGATATTGACCATTTTTTCAAAAGCGGCTTCGTTTAATTCATAGCGGCCGGCCGGTGCTTTTTCGTCGACTAATAAACGCGGGAAATTCACGCCAGCGTTATTGACCAAACCATCAATACGCGACCAGCGCTGAATAATGGCATCGATAGTCTGTTGCACCTCTGTCGCGCTGGAAATATCCGTCGGCCAGAAGTGATAATTATCGCCATTGTGATGACGATCGCTGCCATGAATATCAATCATCTGGACATGAGCACCTTGTGATAATAATTCATCGACAATGGCCAGCCCAATTCCCGAGGCGCCGCCGGTCACGATAATGACGTTATCTTTTAAATTTAACCAGGTATTCATTATTCACTCCCATTTCTTTAGATAAAGGGATCCCCCGCAGCGGGTGCTGCGTGAAATCATATCCTGTGTGTTATTTCAGTAATAACTCAGCCGTTTCTCTGTTTGTCACCAGACAATTAATATAGCGTCCGTGCAATGCGCCAAGAATGCCAGAGTATTTCTCTTCCCCCATGGCGATGCCGATGGAATAGCGAGCCTGGCGCAGCTTCGCCATTTCGATCGACAGGGTTTTTTCGCTCATATTGGTATCGACTAACCCGCCGTTAATATCGTAGAAACGCGAACAGATATCCCCGGCGACGTGGCGGGCGTTGAGATCGTCGCTCTCTTCGCTGCCGTAGAAGGCGTGCCAGTTTGCGCCGTCGCGAATGGCCGGTGAACCAATACCCACCAGCGCCACATCCAGGCTGTCCCAGTAGGATGAGATGGTTTTAAAGTGCTGGGACTGCATGATGCCGTTGCGGATCAGCGGGTTATCCAGCAGGGCTGGAAAATCGGCAAGGTGGGATTCCGCTTTCAGTCTGGCTGCCGCGCCGTAGGTTAAGGTGTTCACATGGTAGCGGCTCTCCAGTTTACCGGAAGGTCCACCGATGATGGGGACGCAGATCACCTGGCGTGACTGGCTGGCCTGCGGCAGGTTCTCCACCAGCGAACGCACGGCGCGGCCCCATGAAAAACCGATGATATCGCCTGGCTCCAGCAACCGATCGACAAGCAGGGCGCCATGCTGGCCCATCGCACTCAGCTGTTCTTCTTCCAGCAGCCCATCGCTACTGGCAACCACCGCCTCTTTCAGACCAAATTTTTGCTTGAGCTGTTGTTCGAGCCACAGGTTCTCGTTGTAGTCATAGTTGATGGCGATGGTGACAATGCCCTGCTCACGGCCGCGCTTCAGCAGGCGACTAATGGTGGTGCGATAGATCCCCAGCTCGCGAGCGATTTGCGCCTGGGTCATATCCTGCTCGTAATAGAGCTGGGCGATTTTGACAATCAACCGGATATCGTCACTGTTTTCCATGGTCATCTGCAGGCTCCTGCACATTTGTGCAAATCGCGGGTTTGTGCTGTTGATCTGATATAACCCTATTAGAGCCACCGTTTAAAGCGATTTTCTTTTATTTCATCACCCTAATCTGGCGAATAATCTTGCACATTTGCGTTATCAATAGCGGGTTGTTGGCACCTTTGTGCATTGCACGCTAAATCGCTGATTCTGTGATATTTCATCATGAAAAGTTGCCAGGCGTTGAGCGGGACACTTTTGTGAAAAAAGGCGTAGTCGATCACACCTTGCGCCGGAGGGCGCAAAGGCACATCTTTTTTCTCGCCCACAAGGTAGGGTATATTTCGCTTTTACAGGAGAATCTATGCTGCCCGACTCATCAACCCGATTAAACAAATACATCAGCGAAAGCGGCATCTGCTCGCGTCGCGAAGCGGACCGCTTTATTGAACAAGGCAACGTCTTTATCAATGGCAAGCGCGCCACCATTGGCGATCAGGTGAAGCCTGGCGATTTAGTCAAAGTGAACGGACGGTTGATTGAGCCGCGCGAAGCGGATGATCTGGTGCTGATTGCGCTGAATAAGCCGGTCGGCATTGTGAGCACCACGGAAGACGGCGAGCGCGACAACATTGTCGATTTCGTCAACCACAGCAAGCGTATCTTCCCTATTGGCCGTCTGGATAAAGACTCCCAGGGGCTGATCTTCCTCACCAACCACGGCGATCTGGTGAACAAGATCCTGCGCGCCGGCAACGACCATGAAAAAGAGTATCTGGTGACGGTCGATAAGCCGGTGACCGATGAGTTCATTCGCGGCATGGGCGCGGGGGTACCGATTCTCGGGACCGTGACCAAAAAATGTAAGGTAAAGAAAGAAGCGCCGTTCGTTTTCCGCATCACTCTGGTGCAGGGGCTGAATCGCCAGATCCGTCGTATGTGCGAGCACTTTGGCTATGAAGTGACGAAGCTTGAGCGTACGCGGATCATGAACGTGAGCCTGACGGGGATCCCCTTGGGTGAATGGCGTGATCTAACCGATGACGAGCTGATCGACCTGTTCAAGCTGATTGAAAACTCCTCTTCCGAAGCGAAGCCGAAAGCCAGGCCGAAGGCCAAAGCGGCGACTCCCGGCATCAAGCGCCCGGTGGTGAAGATGGAAAATAGCAACGATAAGGGCCGCCCGGCTGGTAACGGGAAACGTTTCACCCAGCCGGGACGTAAAAAGAAAGGGCGTTAACGCCTGCCGCGGGTCGGCGTATTCGCCGACCAGGAAAAGGTCGCTTCCTTATCCGTTTTATAAGCCTGCTGTTTTCTCACCTGGCGGGCTTTCTTCGCTTCCGCTTCACGCTGCGCCATCAGCTTATCGATATATTCCTTTTTCACGCTGTTCGTTTCCGCATTGCTCAGCGGGCGGCCATGCGCAATACGCGCGCGGTCAAGCAGCGTTTTCAATTCGCGCTGTTCGCGCTCGGTCATCTCTTTTTGTGTAATACGGGGGAGTGCCATGGTGGTGCCCTCAGTCAGACCAGAGCACCCAGTGTACGGCAATGAATATTTTACTGATAGCCTGTATGGCAACTAAAGCAGGCACACGCCCGGGCCTGCGCCCGGACGTATCACGCTCAGCGCTTGTCGGCTTTTTTGGCGATGGGCTTTCCTGACCAGTACCCGGCCAGCAGCGAACCGGACAGGTTATGCCAGACGGAGAACAGCGCGCCCGGCAGCGCCGCCAGCGGGCCGAAGTAAATTTTACCCAGCGCGGCCGCCAGGCCGGAGTTCTGCATCCCCACCTCGATCGCCAGCGTACGGCAGGTGGATTCATCAAAACCAAACAGACGTCCGCCCCAGTACCCGCCAAGCAGACCAATAGTGTTATGCAGGATCACCGCGATAATCACCACCAGGCCGACGGAGGCGATATGGGCGGCGGAACCCGCCACCACCGCGCTGATGATCGCCAGAATGCACACCATCGAGAAGGCGGGCAGGAACGGCTCTACCGCTTTCACCACCTTCGGCAGCAGATGATGGACAATCAGTCCCAGCGCGATAGGAATGACCACAATCTGCAGAATGCTGAGCAACATGCCCATGACGTCGACCTGAATATGCGCGTCGACGTACAGACGGGTGAGCAGCGGTGTCGCCACGACGCCGACGAGGGTGGAGACCGAGGAGATGGTCACCGACAGCGCCACATCCCCTTTGGCAAGAAAGATCATCACGTTGGAGGCGGTCCCGCTGGCGACGCTGCCGACCAGCACCATCCCGGCGGAAAGCTCCGGCGGCATATGAAACAGCAGCGCCAGCAGCCAGGCGGCGAGCGGCATCACCAGATAGTGCAGAAATATCCCCGCAGCGACCGGCGCCGGACGCGACAGGACGCGTTTGAAATCCTCCAGCTTCAGATGCACGCCCATACCGAACATGATCAGCATCAGCAGGGTGGTGACCCATGGGCCAATTGGGGTGAAGGTGGTGGGAGTGTAATAGGCCAGAACGGAGAGCAGCAGTGCCCATAACGGGAACAGCCGCGTCAGAGTTGCGAGCATGTTGTGTTCCTTGCGATACGCGAACCGGGCCGCGCCATCCCGATGGGCGGCGAGCAGGTCAGCTGGTTGTGTTGATGTTGTTATAAAAAAGCCGGGTTCGAGCCCGGCTATAGGTATTGTTTATCGTGCTAAGGAATTTTATTCAAACAAATTATGATGCAGCTTCTGCACAACCTTCTCCGCATCGTCGCCCGGCACCAGGAAGCACAGGTTGTGGCTGGAGGCGCCATAGCAGATCATGCGGATGTTAAACGGCTCGAGGACGCCAAAGACCTCTTTGCCGACGCCGCAGGCTTTCGACAGCTCATTGCCAATCAGGGCGACCAGCGCCAGATTTTCTTCCACTTCCACGCGGCACAGCGAAGAGAGCTCGGTCAGCAGCGCCTGGGTCAGCAGGGTATCGCCCGCAGAGGTCGAGCCGGTGGTGTCCATGGTCAGGGCCACGCTCACTTCGGAGGTGGTGATCAAATCAACTGAGATGTTATGGCGCGCCAGAATACCGAACACTTCGGCGAGGAAACCGCGGGAGTGCAGCATATTCAGGCTGTGCAGCGTCAGCAGCGTTTGCCGGCGACGCAGCGCCAGCGCGCGGAACAGCGGCGGGTTCTCGGTGGTTTTACACACCAACGTACCGCCCGCTTTAGGCTCTTTACTGGAACCGACAAACACCGGGATATCGCTGCGCACTGCAGGCAGCAGGGTTGCCGGATGCAGCACTTTGGCGCCAAAGGTGGCCATTTCCGCAGCCTCTTCAAAGGCGATGACGTCGATGCGTTTCGCCGCCGGCGCGACGCGCGGGTCGGTAGTATAGATCCCCGGGACATCGGTCCAGATATCGACGCGGGTGGCATTCAGCGCTTCGCCGAGCAGAGCGGCGGTATAATCGCTGCCGCCGCGGCCGAGGGTGGTGGTGCGGCCTTTCGCTTCGCTGCCGATAAAGCCCTGGGTCACCACCAGGCCTTCCGCCAGGCGCGGCGCCAGCTGCTGCTGGGTCAGTTCGGCGACGGCGGCGATGTCCGGTTCGGCGCGGCCAAAGCGATCGTTAGTGCGCAGCACTTTACGGGCGTCAAACCACTGCGCCTGAATACCGCGTTCACGCAGAATTTCCACAAACAGCAGGGTAGACATCAGTTCGCCATGGCTGACCAGTTCGTCAGTCAGGGCGGTTGAGGAGGCGAGCGCGGCGGCTTCCGCCAGCGTCGTGATATTTTCCAGCAAGCGCTCAATCTCTTCGCGGATCACGTTGGGATAACGCAAACGCTCCAGAATATTGAACTGGATCTGACGCAGAGCGTCCAGCTGGGAAAAACGTTCGGTGGGTTCCAGCCCTCCCGCTAAGGCCACCAGAATGTTGGTCACGCCGGCAGAGGCGGAGAGCACAACAATACGGGTATTGGCATCGAGCAGCGCCACATCGATGCTGCGGTTCATTGCGTCAAAATCAGCAACGCTGGTGCCGCCAAATTTGGCGACGACTAGATCTGTCATAACAACCTCGTGTCAGGGGGCCTGACTTATTAAAACGATTCCTGAGCACCGATCCTGGCAGGGGCTGGACGCCGCCGGATCGCAACAAAATGTCTTAATAAGCCAGGCCAAATTATTCAGCCATGGCACAAGGGAAGAGCGATAAACAGGGTGGCGCAGAGTGATAAACAACTACGATGTCACCCAGAAGTGCTCCACCTTGTAGACCCGACTCACCGCTTTGGGCGCTGAGGTGTTCGGGTATGAAACGCCCGACTGCGAACGTTTCTGGTGACAACCCAGGGGATTCAGCCCCTGTGGCCGGCGAGGAGCGTGACCAGACGCTCTTTCACCTCGGCGTTGCTCCCCCTCACGTATCTTCCCCGGACTGGTTCCTCCAATACGGTTACCTGGGCAACGCACCTCTTCTGGCAATTACTGACGTCTTTCACCTGGCCGGGGGAACAGGGACATTATATCCCCCGCGAATACCCTTTCGCTGTAGCGTGAAATGCGCGAGCAATAGATACCTACCAATACGTAAGCACTGCGGATATATAAAGGCTTAACGCCAGCTATGTCAACGCTGCGGTTATGCGGATTTTTCATGCCTCTGCGGCTAACAGAAAAAAGCCTTATGATAGCTATACTAATGGGGCTTTTTACTCCGTTTTGACCCGATTCCTGACCGGCGTCAGGGTCAAGTCACAAAAATCATCACAATTTTCCGTCACCGGCGCTACAATCGACCGAAGTCACAATCTCAAATCAGAAGAGTATTGCTAATGAAAAACATCAACCCAACGCAGACCTCTGCCTGGCAGGCATTACAGAAACACTTCGACGAAATGAAAGATGTCACTATCAGCGAGCTTTTCGCCAAAGATAGCGACCGTTTTTCTAAATTTTCCGCGACGTTCGACGATCTGATGCTGGTGGACTTCTCCAAAAACCGCATCACTGAAGAGACGCTGGCTAAACTGCAGGATCTGGCGAAAGAGACTGACCTGGCGGGCGCTATCAAGTCGATGTTCTCAGGTGAGAAGATCAACCGCACCGAAGACCGCGCGGTACTGCACGTCGCGCTGCGTAACCGCAGCAATACGCCGATTGTGGTTGATGGCAAAGATGTGATGCCGGAAGTGAACGCTGTGCTGGAGAAGATGAAAACCTTCTCCGAAGCGATTATCTCCGGTAGCTGGAAAGGCTACACCGGCAAACCGATCACCGACGTGGTTAACATCGGTATCGGCGGCTCCGACCTCGGTCCTTTCATGGTGACCGAGGCGCTGCGTCCGTATAAAAACCACCTCAACATGCACTTTGTCTCTAACGTCGATGGCACCCATATCGCCGAAGTGCTGAAGAACGTGAATCCGGAAACGACTCTGTTCCTGGTGGCGTCCAAGACTTTCACTACCCAGGAAACCATGACCAACGCCCACAGCGCGCGCGACTGGTTCCTGGCAACCGCGGGCGACGACAAGCACGTGGCGAAACACTTCGCCGCGCTTTCCACCAACGCGAAAGCGGTTGGCGAGTTCGGCATCGACACCGCCAACATGTTCGAATTCTGGGACTGGGTTGGCGGCCGTTACTCCCTGTGGTCGGCGATTGGTCTGTCCATCATTCTCTCCGTGGGCTTCGACAACTTCGTTGAGCTGCTGTCCGGCGCGCATGCGATGGATAAGCACTTCTCCACCACTCCGGCGGAGAAAAACCTGCCGGTGCTGCTGGCGCTGATCGGCATCTGGTACAACAACTTCTTCGGTGCGGAAACCGAAGCGATTCTGCCGTACGACCAGTACATGCACCGCTTTGCCGCTTACTTCCAGCAGGGCAACATGGAGTCCAACGGTAAGTATGTTGACCGTAACGGCCACGCGGTAGACTACCAGACTGGCCCAATCATCTGGGGTGAGCCGGGCACCAACGGTCAGCACGCGTTCTACCAGCTGATCCACCAGGGCACCAAAATGGTACCGTGCGATTTCATCGCTCCGGCTATCACCCACAACCCGCTGTCTGACCACCATCAGAAACTGCTGTCTAACTTCTTCGCCCAGACCGAGGCCCTGGCCTTTGGTAAATCCCGCGAAGTGGTTGAGCAGGAATATCGCGATCAGGGTAAAGACCCGGCGACCCTGGAGCACGTGGTGCCGTTCAAAGTGTTCGAAGGTAACCGCCCGACTAACTCCATCCTGCTGCGTGAGATCACCCCGTTCAGCCTCGGGGCGCTGATTGCCCTGTACGAGCACAAAATCTTCACCCAGGGCGCGATCCTCAACATCTTCACCTTTGACCAGTGGGGCGTTGAGCTGGGCAAACAGCTGGCTAACCGCATCCTGCCGGAGCTGAAAGACGGCAGCGAAGTTAGCAGCCACGACAGCTCTACTAACGGCCTGATTAACCGTTATAAAGCCTGGCGCGCATAACGCTTGCGCAGCTAAGACGGAATGCCGACCCTTTGGTCGGCATTTTTTATTTATAGCCGCCGCAGCAGCCTCGCTGGATTCCCCGCCCACACGCCTTTCTCGGTAATGGACTTCGTTACCACGCTGCCCGCGCCTATCACCACCCCATCGCAGATGCTGACGGCCAGAATCGTGGCGCCGCTGCCGATCGACACGTCATCGCCAATCTCGATCCGCCCCCAGCTGGCGCGGTCGGCGTTTGGTTTACCCTCGCGAAACAGGTCGTTGGCAAACATCACGCCGTGACCGATAAAGCAGCGCTGGCCGATGGTGACGTACTCGCAGATAAAGGTATGGGATTGAATTTTACTGTTCGCGCCGATGCGGGTATTCCCCTGGATCTCAACGAACGGCCCGACGAAGACGTTATCGCCGAGCTGGCAATCATAGAGGTTGGCGGGCTGGTAAATAACGACATTTTCCCCACAAACGACGTTACGTACGCCGGTATCACGAAGCTCAGGCATAGTTCCTCTCAAATCGGTTTGGCCAGAATATGTAAGGTGCTTTGCTGGCTGGCGGAGTGGAAAGTCGTGTCTCTGATGTGCTGCATCCCCTGGCGTTCGTAAAAACGGCGCGCGGCGGGATTCGCGGCGAGTACTTCCAGCCACAGCCAACTTTCACCGGCCGTTTTTGCTCGCGTCTCGACGGCGTGAAAAATATGCTCGCCGTAGCGGTGGCCAGTCTTCCCCGGCATCAGGTAGAGCTTATGCAGCAGCGTACCAATCTTGCCGTCGTCAGCCATTCGCTGCTGATAGCTATATTTAGCGAAACCAACAGGAGAGGGGGCTTCGGCGATGAGCCAGTGTTGGGTCGCATCCGCAAGACTCCGACGTAGCGCATCTTCGGCATATTCTTGCTTAAGAAATAACGCCAGTTCATCGGCATCGCGCCAGAGATGAGCAAAGTGGTGATGATAGCTGGCATAGCCCATCGCGCTAAGCTGGGGCGCGTCCTCGGGACATGCCTGTCGAATAGTTAACATGCTGCGTTCCTCGCGTCGTTCTGCGGCTATATTGCCTGTAAAGTGAACAATGTGGAACGACAAAAATCGGTGGGAGAAGGCTGGAGGCGCTCCCTCCAGCCTGGGGGTTAGCGGGCGAAAGCGATCGCTTCGATTTCGACGCCGGCATCTTTCGGTAACCTTGCTACCTCCACACAGGAGCGCGCCGGAAAGGCCGCCTGGTGTTCGGTAAAGAAGGCCTCGTAGGCGGCATTGATGGCGGCAAAATCCGCCAGGTCTTTGACAAACACCGTAGTTTTAACGATCTGCCCGACCGTGAGTCCGGCGGCTTCAACGATGGCTTTCACGTTCTCCAGCGACTGGCGCGCCTGTTCGGCAATGTCCTCGGGCATGGTGCCGTCCAGCGGATTAATCGGCAGCTGACCGGAGGTGATGGTCATCGCGCCGAGATTGACGCCCTGCACGTACGGGCCGATAGCGGCAGGCGCGTCAGCGGTGGTAATAATCATACGGTTTATCCTTCAAACGGTTACATAAAATAATTTAACAACACCAGCGAGCCGACGCCGCTCACTACCACCCACACCAGGCCTAAACGGAAGCTGGCGAGCGTGCAGATGATGGCGGCGATCACCTTCGGATTTTTTAAGTCGAACTCCATGCTGGAATTCACGCTCAGGATCTGAATGGTGATGATGGCCGGCAGAACGGTGACCGGCACGAAGCGTAGCGTTTTGGTCACCCGCTCGGACATCTGGATCTTGCCGGCCAGGCCGATAAACGAGAAACGGATGAGAAAAGTCACCGCGGCCATGCCCAGCGTCAGGGCGATAAAATAGCTATTACTCATTTTCCATCGCCTCCACTAACGGCATATCGGATTCGGTTTTTGCCATCTGCTTGCGCTCTTCCGCCAGGTCGACGCACAGGCCGGCGAGGACGCCAAGCACTGAGGCGACGACGATACCCAGCGAATAGGGTAGGACCACTAACAGCACGCCGGAAACGGCGGCTACAACCGCGGCGACGGTGCAGGCCTGGCTTTTAATTTGCGGCACCACGATGGCGATAAAGGCGGCGACCATGGCGAAATCGAGACCGTATTTCTCAATGTGGGGAAACGAGGCGCCGACCAGCGCGCCAAGAAAATCAGCTAGCACCCAAATCGCCCAGAAGGTAATCATCGCCGAACCATAAAAGAGATATTTTTCCTTTTTATTTCCTTCCATCTCTTTGACGGTGGTGGCATACACCTCGTCGGTGAGCGCATAGGACATAAAGCATTTTTTAAAGAATGAAGCTTCGCGCACGGTGCCGGAAATAGAGGCGCTATACAGCACGTGGCGAAGATTGATAATTAATGTGGTGAAAATAATCACGCCGAGCGTGGCGCCGGTTTTTAACATATTCAGTGCCAGCATTTGCGCCGAGCCGGCAATGACGATCGCCGACCACGCCGTACTCTGCCAGACGCTCATGCCCGCGCTAACGCTTAATGCGCCGACAATAAATGAAAATGGAAAGTCGCCGATGCATAGGGGCATAATAGCGCTGGCGCCGCGGAAGATGACTTTTTTATTCATCTGCTATACCTGCTAATTTATAAATAATAGTGTGGGTAGAGTACGTTAATCGGGGCCTGCTCTTTCAGGCCCGTGAAATGGTATTATTTAGCGACCATAATGCTGATAATTTCTTTATCGGTGAGAGTCATTGGTTTAATCACCAGACGGCACAGGTTATTAATAGTCTGCTCGACATCGGCGCAGACAATACCGTCATTGGCGCCAGCGCAGCTATTTTGCATTGCCATTAGTACCGCCTTAAAGGCGCTGGATACCACTGACGAGACTTTCATCGCGCAGCTGTTGGAAGCGCCATCACAAATCATGCCGGTAATATCGCTGACCATATTAATAATTGCGGTATTAATGGTGTTGATGTCGCGGGTAAACAGCCATGCCATACCGGCGGCGGCGCCCATAGCGGCGGTTGAGGCTGCGCATAGCGCAGATAAGCGCGTATAACGAGAATGAATTGAGATGGCGGTGAGATGAGATAGAGACAAAGCGCGAGCCAGGGTCTCTTCATCGACGCCGAGATGCTCTGCAACCACCACTACCGGCATGGTTGCTGTAATGCCCTGATTGCCTGAGCCGAAGTTAGACATCGCTACCACCGGCGCGCCGCCCATGCGGGCATCTGAAGCGGCGACGGTGTTGATGATCACCTTGCTTAACAGATCGTTGCTCATCAGGCCGTTTTTCACTGCGTCAGAAAAGGTACCGTTAATGTTCAGGCCATATTTTTTTGTTTTGCCTTCTGCCGCCAGCGCGGAGTTTAAGCGCGCGGCGTCGAGAATAAAGCGAATATCATTAAAGTCGACGCTATTAATAAATTCGTAAGCCTGTTGTAGCGAGAAAGTGGGCAGCGTTTCGCGCTGGGTGCGCGTATTCTGTTTTTCGCTTAATGGCTGCGGCTGGCCATTAATATAAAGTTCGACCACGTTGGTGTGGGTTCCTTTGACCACGACACGACAGCAATTCTCGCCAGCAGAGAGGGTTAAATCGAGATGGATAAAATCCGGAGTCTCTTCGACGGCAATATCAACGGCGTTATTGGCGATCAGCTTCTGCGCCATTTCAACGTGTCGCGGAGTGATATCTTCCAGCGTTTTTAATCCCTTTTGCGGGTCGCCGCCAAATGCGCCAATTGCGGCTGCCAGCGGTACACCGCAAACGGTGGTGCCGGGTATGGTGACACCCATCGCGTTTTTATAAAGATTGGCGGAAATAAAACCGCTAATTTTAGTGCAAGGCTGATCCAGATATTGTGCGGCGTAGGCGGCCGCGAAGGAAATAGCGACGGGTTCAGTACAACCTAAAGCCGGGGCGACCTCTTGTTTGAGCCATTTTACGTACAGGGAAGCGTTATCGGTGTTCATAATGATTTAATGTCCAAAATTAAATTTTATTCAGCTGCGATAATGCTAAGACAAAAGATAAGAAAAAACTTACCCTAATAACCATAAAAAGACTGTGGTTTGGAGAAAAATTTTATCTTACGGGAGGTTTTAAGATATACCTGTTTCAAAAAGTAAACTTTTTATATTTCAGTTAGTTGGGCTGATTCGTTCTAAGCGTAATGGATGATTTTGTTAATCTGCTCACAGCGTTGCTGGAAGGACAATTTTCTCTTGTTCGTACTTTTCGAATCAATAGCCCGGAGATAGCGTAAGACGAAGGAATCATAGGTAGATCTGGATCACACTTTTGCGCTATACAGATCGACAACGTTCATGCATTTGAGGTGTCACTATGCCGTCGGTATATCGTCCGCTGGTTAATTTCGTTGCGAAGGCCATGCAGGCCGTGCTGAATCTGGCACTGCTGTGCCTGGGAATTATTCTGGTGGTGTTCCTGGGAAAGGAGACCCTGCATCTGGCGCACGTACTGTTTACGCCGGAGCCGGTGAGTAAGTACAAGCTGGTCGAAGGGCTGGTGGTCTATTTTCTCTACTTTGAGTTTATCGCGCTGATTGTTAAATATTTTGAATCCGGTTTTCACTTTCCACTGCGCTATTTCGTCTATATCGGTATTACCGCAATTGTGCGGCTTATTATCGTCGATCATGAGTCGCCGCTGGCGGTGCTCATTTACTCCGCGGCGATCCTGATCCTGGTGATTACGCTCTGGCTGTGTAACTCCAATCGCCTGAAACGCGAATAAAAAAAAGCGGCCTCCAGGGCCGCTGACCAACAGTCACAAATAGAATTTATGTAGGGTCCAGTTGAGGATAGCAGTGGCATTGACCTTACTTTTTCAGCTGAGGGCGACGGCGACAATACCCGGTTGGGGTCGTGTATTGCGGCTAGACCGTCGGCCCTCCTCTGAAATTTGGGGCCGGTGTTACAAAAAAATTAACCTTTCACTCCACCCGCCGTCAGGCCATTAACCAGCCAGCGCTGCGCCAGCAGGAAGACAACCGTGATCGGAATGGCGGAGAGCACCGCCGCGGCGGCAAAGTCGCCCCACAGATAGTTCTGCGGGTTGAGATACTGTTGCATACCTACCGCCAGGGTATAGCTGTTCACATCGCGCAGCAGCAGCGAGGCGACCGGCACTTCGGTGATGGCCGCGATGAACGACAGAATAAACACGACTGCCAGAATCGGCACCGACAGCGGCAGCAGCACGAGGCGGAAAGCCTGCCATGGGGTCGCGCCATCCAGCGCCGCCGCTTCTTCCAGCGAGCCATCGATGGTTTCGAAGTAGCCTTTAATCGTCCAGACGTGCAGCGCGATACCGCCCATGTAGGCAAAGATGACGCCGCCGTGGGTGTTGAGGCCGACGAACGGGATGTACTGGCCCAGGCGGTCAAACAACGCGTACAGGGCAACCAGCGACAGCACCGCCGGGAACATCTGGAAAATCAGCATCCCTTTCAGCAGGGTCGCTTTCCCCGGGAAGCGCATACGGGCGAAAGCGTAAGCGCAGGTGGTGGAGAGGGCGACGATGCCGATCGCGGTGATCCCGGCGACCTTAATCGAGTTCCACAGCCACAGCAGGACCGGGAACGGCGGCGGCGTGACGCGGCCATCGGCGTGTTCGACGCTGAAGCCTAACGCCAGACGCCAGTGTTCCCAGGAGATGGTATCCGGGATCAGGCTGCCGGTGGCGAAGTTGCCTTCGCGCAGCGAGATAGCGATAACCATCAGCAGCGGAAACATAATCGCGGCGATAAAAATCAGTAGCAGGAGATGCGTGGTAAATAAACGTAGCTTCTGCGATTTGGGTTGGACCATAGCCATTATCGTTATCTCCCTTAATCAAACTTCATGCGCGTGGCTTTCAGATTCACAATCGCTAACGCGCCAACCAGCAGGAAGATAAGCGTTGCGATAGCCGCCGCCAGGCCGAAGTCCTGACCGCCGCCGCCTTCAAAGGCGATGCGATAGGTGTAGCTCACCAGCAGGTCGGTATAACCGGCCGGGGTGGTGGTGCCGAGACGGTCCGGACCGCCGTTGGTCAACAATTGAATCAGGACGAAGTTGTTAAAGTTAAAGGCGAAGCTGGCGATCATCAGCGGCGTTAGCGGCTTAATCAGCAGCGGGAAGGTAATTTTAAAGAAGTTCTGGAACGGGCCGGCGCCATCCATTGCCGACGCTTCGTACAGATCGTCCGGAATCGCCTTCAGCAGCCCCATGCACAGGATCATCATGTACGGGTAGCCCAGCCAGGTGTTGACGATGATGATCATGGTGCGCGCGGTGGTCGGGTCGCTAAACCATGCCGGCTTAATGCCGAACAGCGTGCTGAGCATCATGTTGATTTCACCAAAGCTCTGGTTGAACAGCCCTTTGAAAATCAGAATCGAAATAAACGACGGTACGGCGTACGGCAGAATCAGCAGGACGCGATAAATCGCTTTGCCTTTCAGCGCTTCCCACTGCACCAGGCAGGCGAGGATCATCCCCACCGCGACGGTCAGCACCACGGTCAGCACCGAGAACACCACCGTCCAGACGAAGATCGCGAAGAACGGTTTCTGAATGCCTTCATCGTGGAAGACGCGGGTAAAGTTGTCCCAGCCGATAGTCACAGTGTAGCCCGGGCTCAGCTTCTCATTGCCCCAGCTGCCGTCGGCGTTAATTGACTGGTAGAAGCCGACGTCGTTGTTCGGGCGGTATTTAACGTGGGTCTGATTGTTGGTCAGTACCCCGTCTTCGCCGAGGGTATACAGAGGCTGGGTACCGGAGAACTGGCGCAGGGAGCTCATGATGACTTTGCTGTCATCCGGCAGCACAGCGGTCAGCTGGTTCAGCGCGGTGCGATTCTGGGTAATCACGCGCAGGTTGGCGCGCTCGCCTTCCGGCAGGGCGTCGGTTTCTTTTAACGCCAGCTTCTGCTCGCCGCCAAATTTAAAGGCGTCAGAAAGGTAGTTTTTACCGCTTTCGCCGTCGGTCAGCGCCAGCTTCCACTCGTCACCCGCCGGGATCAGCGTGAAATTATAGGCTTTGCCGGCCTGGAAGGAACGATCCATCAGCACCTGCTGCGCACGCTCAAAGGTCAGCTGGTTGGTGCTGCTGTAGTTGGTAAACGCGATAGCGATAGTGCAGATCAGCGGAAACAGGACAAACAGGCCCATGCCGGCGAGGCCGGGATAAACATAGCGCCAGGCATAAGCCTTGCGATTAGCGAAAATATACAGGCCAACTGAGCTTAAAATCAGCGTCATGATGGCGAACAGGTACTCCCCCTGGGCGTACATCAAAACAACAAGGTAACCCACCAGCAGGCACAGTAAGCCAATCACAGACCATGTGAGTTGCGGGCTTTGCCACCAGTGTCTCTTTTTAACGGCATCCATGGGGATCATCCTCTACAGCGGTGAAAACTTATTTGTCAGGTGGCGCTTCGCTTACCTGACCTACGGTCCGAGCCGTAGTGGTAGGGCGGGTAGGCGCACGCGCCACCCGCCGTTTTCTTACTTAGTGATACGGCTCTGTGCATCTTTCAGCGCAGCATCGACAGTCTGGCGACCGCTGGCGGCGTTGATAACCGCGGTACGAACGGCATACCAGAAGGCAGACATCTGCGGGATGTTAGGCATGATTTCGCCTTTCTGGGCGTTCGCCATGGTGGCAGCGATGCGCGGATCTTTTTCCAGTTTTTCCTGGAAGGATTTCAGCGCCACGGCACCCAGCGGTTTGTCGTTGTTAACGGCTTCCAGACCCTGATCGGTCATCAGGTAGTTTTCGAGGAACTCTTTGGCCAGCTCTTTGTTCGGGCTGGCGGCGTTGATCCCCGCGCTCAGCACGCCAACGAACGGTTTCGATGGTTTGCCTTTAAAGGTTGGCAGCAGGGTCACGCCGTAGTTAACCTTGCTCTTATCGATGTTAGACCACGCCCACGGACCGTTGATGGTCATCGCGGTTTCGCCTTTGTTGAAGGCCGCTTCCGCGATGGAGTAATCGGTATCGGCATTCATGTGCTTGTTCTTGATCAGGTCAACCAGGAAGGTCAGGCCCGCTTTCGCGCCTGCGCTGTCCACGCCGACGTCTTTCACATCGTACTTGCCGTTTTCAAACTTGAACGCGTATCCGCCGTCGGCAGCGATCAGCGGCCAGGTGAAGTACGGTTCCTGCAGGTTGAACATCAGCGCGCTCTTACCTTTCGCTTTCAGTTCTTTATCCAGCGCCGGGATCTCTTCCCAGGTCTTCGGCGGGTTCGGCACCAGGTCTTTGTTGTAAATCAGGGACAGGGCTTCGACCGCGATCGGGTAGGCGATCAGTTTGCCGTTATAGCGAACCGCATCCCAGGTGAACGGATAGAGTTTGTCCTGGAACGCTTTGTCCGGGGTGATTTCCGCCAGCAGGCCCGACTGCGCGTAGCCGCCGAAACGGTCATGCGCCCAGAAGATGATGTCCGGGCCGTCGCCGGTCGCCGCAACCTGCGGGAATTTCTCTTCCAGCTTGTCCGGGTGTTCTACGGAAACTTTAATGCCGGTGTCTTTTTCAAACTTTTTACCCACTTCAGCGAGGCCGTTGTAGCCTTTGTCGCCGTTAATCCAGATAACCAGCTTACCTTCTTCAATTTTTGCGAGGGCAGAGGCGGAAAACATCATCGTGGTCAGTGCCGACAGCGCGAGGATGCGAGCGCCAGTTTTGATTTTCATATACCCGTCCTTTTTGGTGTTGTACTCGTGGATACACTTCGGTGGCTTAACGATGATGAGTTTCCTTTTTTAACAACCCCTTTCCATCCTCCCCAGGTCTACGCCCCACCCGCTGGTTGTGTGATCTCCATTGCAAAAACGGCCGTATTGCGTCCTGGAGCACAGAAAAAAGCGCCCAATTTTGTCGCCTCCATCACGAAATCACGCTCCGCCCGCCATCCCCCGCGGCGAGAGCCAATCTCTCATCCTCCCATCTCCTCCCCCATAAAAAAGCCGGGGGGTGGAGGATTTGCCTGCGTAATGAATGCCGCATAGTCGACCCATCTTGAATGTGACTGTTAGTGACAGGTTGTAACGAAGGGAGAAGGGCATGGCGAGCGTACAGCTGCGAAATGTAACGAAAGCCTGGGGTGACGTGGTGGTATCGAAAGATATCAATCTCGATATCCACGAAGGGGAATTCGTCGTGTTTGTCGGGCCATCGGGCTGCGGCAAATCTACCCTGCTGCGTATGATTGCCGGGTTAGAAACTATTACCAGCGGGGACCTGTTTATCGGTGACACCCGCATGAACGAGATCCCACCGGCAGAACGCGGCGTTGGGATGGTATTCCAGTCTTATGCACTCTATCCCCACCTTTCCGTTGCGGAAAATATGTCGTTTGGCCTGAAGCTGGCCGGCGCGAAAAAAGATCTGATTAACCAGCGGGTGACTCAGGTTGCGGAAGTGCTGCAGCTGGCCCATCTGCTGGAGCGTAAACCGAAAGCCCTCTCCGGCGGTCAGCGCCAGCGCGTGGCGATTGGTCGTACGCTGGTGGCAGAGCCAAGCGTTTTCCTGCTGGATGAGCCGCTTTCCAACCTCGATGCCGCCCTGCGCGTCCAGATGCGTATCGAAATCTCCCGTCTGCATAAGCGACTGGGCCGCACCATGATCTATGTCACCCACGATCAGGTGGAAGCGATGACCCTCGCCGACAAGATCGTGGTCCTCGACGCCGGCCGTGTGGCGCAGGTTGGGAAACCGCTGGAGCTCTATCACTATCCGGCTGACCGCTTCGTTGCCGGCTTCATTGGTTCACCGAAGATGAACTTCCTGCCGGTCAAAGTCACCGCGACGGCTATCGATCAGGTGCAGGTTGAACTGCCGAACCGTCAGCAAATCTGGCTACCGGTGGACAGCGCCAACGTGCAGGCGGGCGCCAATATGTCCTTAGGTATTCGACCGGAGCATTTATTGCCCAGCGATATCGCCGATGTAACCCTTGAAGGCGAGGTCCAGGTCGTCGAACAGCTCGGTCACGAAACGCAAATTCATATCCAGATCCCCGCCATCCGTCAGAACCTGGTTTACCGCCAGAACGACGTGGTGTTGGTAGAAGAGGGAGCCACATTCGCTATCGGTTTGCCGCCAGAACGTTGCCATTTATTCCGTGAGGATGGCACCGCTTGTCGTCGGCTGCATAAAGAGCCGGGCGTGTAAGGCTTCCCATTAAAAAAGCGCGAACCCGGCTGGCGATATACCGGCGAAGCGTGCAAAGAAAAGCAATGATCTCAGGAGATAGAATGATGATTACTCTGCGCAAACTTCCTCTGGCGGTCGCCGTCGCAGCAGGCGTGATGTCTGCTCAGGCGCTGGCTGTCGATTTCCATGGCTACGCGCGTTCCGGCATTGGCTGGACCGGCAGCGGCGGCGAGCAACAGTGCTTCAAAGCAACCGGCGCTCAAAGTAAATACCGTCTTGGTAACGAATGTGAAACCTATGCGGAACTGAAGCTGGGCCAGGAGCTGTGGAAGGAAGGGGATAAGAGTTTTTATTTCGATACTAACGTTGCCTATTCCGTGAATCAGGAAGATGACTGGGAAAGCACCTCTCCGGCGTTCCGTGAAGCCAACATCCAGGGTAAAAACCTGATCGACTGGCTGCCGGGCTCCACGCTGTGGGCGGGTAAACGCTTCTATCAGCGTCATGACGTTCACATGATCGACTTCTACTACTGGGATATCTCCGGCCCGGGTGCAGGTCTGGAAAACGTTGACCTTGGCTTCGGTAAGCTCTCTCTGGCCGCTACCCGTAACTCAGAAAGCGGCGGCTCTTATACTTTCTCCAGCGATGACACCAAAAAATATGCTGCGAAAACTGCCAACGACGTCTTTGATATCCGTCTGGCGGGTCTGGAAACCAACCCGGGCGGCGTGCTGGAGTTAGGGGTCGATTACGGCCGTGCTAACCCGCAGGATGACTATCGCCTGGAAGACGGCGCGTCGAAAGACGGCTGGATGTGGACCGGTGAACATACTCAGTCTATCTGGGGCGGCTTCAACAAGTTTGTGGTTCAGTACGCCACTGACGCAATGACCTCCTGGAACAGCGGCCACTCTCAGGGGACCAGCATCGATAACAACGGCAGCATGATCCGCGTTCTGGATCACGGCGCGATGGACTTCAACGATGACTGGGGCCTGATGTACGTGGCAATGTACCAGGACGTGGATCTGGACAGCAAGAACGGTTCTACCTGGTACACCGTGGGTGTCCGTCCGATGTACAAATGGACGCCGATCATGAGCACCCAGCTGGAAATCGGTTACGACAACGTGAAATCCCAGCGTACCAGCGAAAACAACAACCAGTACAAAATTACTCTGGCTCAACAGTGGCAGGCAGGCAACAGCGTCTGGTCTCGTCCGGCTATCCGTATCTTCGCAACCTACGCGAAGTGGGATGAAAACTGGGGCTACAGCAACACCTCCGGTCTGCAGACGAAAGACAGCAGCGGAAGCGGCGCTTTCACCTCCAGCCGCGGTGACGACAGCGAAGTTACCTTCGGTGCCCAGATGGAAGTGTGGTGGTAATACCGTCCGCAGGACGGGTGTAACCTGGGAGGGGCGTCAGCCCCTCCTGATTATTCAGGGTTAGCGCGCTATTGCCTGGCTACCGCTAAACCGATGCTATCCAAGGTGAGAAGAATGAAAATGAAGAAAACTCTCGTCGCTCTGTGTTTATCCGCAGGGATGTTGGCATGCGTGCCGGGGATGAGCCTTGCCGATGTTAACTTTGTACCGCAGAACACCAGCGCCGCGCCGGCTATTCCAGCCAGCGCGCTGCAGCAGCTGATCTGGACGCCTGCCGATCAATCAAAGACGCAGAGCGTTGATTTAACCACCGGCGGTCAACGCCTGGATGTCCCGGGGATCGTCGGACCGGTCGCCGCCTGGAGCGTGCCGGCCAATATCGGTGAGCTGACCCTGACGCTCGACAGCGAACTGAACAAACATAAGCAGATTTTTGCGCCGAACGTGCTGATTCTCGACCAGAACATGACGCCCGCGGCGTTCTTCCCCAGCAATTACTTTACCTATCAGCAGCCGGGCGTGATGACCGCTGACCGCCTGGGCGGCGTGATGCGCCTGACCCCGGCGCTGGGCCAGCAAAAGCTCTATGTGCTGGTGTTTACCACTGAAAAAGATCTCCAGCAGACCACGACCCTGCTGGATCCGGCGAAAGCCTATGCCAAAGGCGCTGGCAATGCGGCCCCGGATATCCCGGATCCGATCGCTAAACATACCACCGATGGCGTGCTGAAGCTGAAAGTGAAAACTAATAGCACTTCCAGCGTGCTGGTGGGGCCGCTGTTCGGCTCCTCCGGCCCGGGTCCGGTAACCGTCGGCAACACCGCGGCGCCGGTAGCCGCGCCAGCCGCCGCCGCGGCGCCGGCCGCCAAAAGCGAACCGATGCTCAGCGATACCGAAACCTACTTCAACAATGGTATTAAGCAGGCGGTGAAACAAGGTGACATCGACAAAGCCCTGAAATTGATGAACGAAGCTGAGCGCCTCGGCTCGAAATCCGCTCGTTCCACCTTTATCAGCAGTGTAAAAGGCAAGGGGTAATCGTCTCCCCACAATGCTGATGTTTAGGCACAGCCTTTAGGTGCATCCTCCGGGATGCACCTTTTTTTGCACGCGCGGCAGCCTGTTGCATGGCTGTTGCGTGAATGATCGTATATTGACGTTTGCCCGCCACCAACCGCCTATTCTGCGATACAATGCTTTCACGTTATGTACCGGAGAATCAGGCATGTCCCATCCTGCGCTTACGCGACTGCGTGCGCTGCGCTATTTTGCCGTTATGCCATCCCTGCCGCCGCCGCTAAGTGACTGGCTGCTGCTGGAGGACTCAATGACCCAGCGCTTTGAACAACAAGGAAAGCAGGTCACCGTGACCCTGGTTAACGAAGGGTATATCGGCCGTGACGCGCTGACTGACGAAGCGGCGCTGCTGCCCGACGAGCCGCGCTACTGGCTGCGGGAGATTATACTCAATGCCGATGGCGAGCCCTGGCTGGCCGGGCGCACGGTGGCGCCGGAGTCGACGCTGTGTGGTCCGGAGCTGGCGCTACAGCAGCTCGGGCAAACTCCGTTGGGCCGATACCTGTTTACGTCGTCGACATTAACCCGCGATTTTATTGAAATTGGTCGCGATGCAGCGCTGTGGGGGCGTCGTTCCCGCCTGCGGCTGAGCGGCAAACCCCTGCTGCTGACCGAGCTTTTTTTGCCTGCGTCGCCGTTGTACTAAGAGGAAGAAAAAATGGAGTGGAGTCTGTCGCAGAATAAGCTGTTGGCGTTTCATCGCCTGATGCGCACTGACAAACCGATCGGCGCTTTGCTGCTGCTGTGGCCGACGCTGTGGGCGCTATGGGTGGCCTCGCTGGGCGTCCCGCCGTTGTGGATCCTGGCGGTATTCGTCGCCGGCGTCTGGCTGATGCGCGCCGCCGGCTGCGTGGTGAATGACTATGCCGACCGAAAATTTGATGGTCACGTAAAGCGTACCGCCCGCCGTCCGCTGCCGAGCGGCGATGTTACCGAGAAAGAGGCGCGAACGCTGTTTATCGTGCTGGTGCTGCTCTCTTTCCTGTTGGTGCTCACCCTCAACACCATGACCATTCTGCTGTCGGTGGCGGCGCTGGCGCTGGCGTGGGTCTATCCGTTTATGAAGCGCTACACTCATCTGCCGCAGGTGGTGCTGGGCGCGGCCTTTGGCTGGTCGATCCCGATGGCCTTCTCGGCCGTCAGCGAATCGCTACCGCTGAGCTGCTGGCTGATGTTCCTCGCCAATATTCTGTGGGCGGTAGCCTACGATACCCAGTATGCGATGGTGGATCGCGATGACGACCTCAAGATCGGCATTAAATCGACGGCGATCCTGTTCGGTGAAAACGATCGACTGATTATCGGTATTCTGCAGGTAGCCGTACTGGCGCTGATGGGCGCGGTGGGTTGGCTGAATGGGCTGGGCTGGGAATATTACTGGTCGCTGTTCGTGGCGGCGGGTCTGTTTGGCTGGCAGCAGAAGCTTATCTTCAATCGCGACCGCGATAACTGCTTCAAAGCGTTTATGAACAATAACTACGTCGGGCTGGTGCTGTTCCTTGGCCTGGCGATGAGCTATCTGTAACCTCCTGTCCGCTGCCCCCCGGCATTCCGGGGGGCAGCAAACGCCGCGTTACGCGTCGTCCTGCGTGACGCTCTCAATGGTCAGTCGGACATCCGACGTAATCAAATCCGCCAGCATCCGATAAACCTTCAGGGTCTCTTCCGGCTCGGCGTCGCCGGTGTCGCTGATATAGCCTTCATCGCGCAGGGTCAACACCAGGGTGCTGAACACCGCTTTGTCGAAGAACTCCGGCGCATTGATGCCGTGTAGCACCGACAGACGCTGGGCCACGGTGCGACTCTCTTTTTCCAGCGAGCTGCGGTTGATCGCCGGGTTAGCGCTCAGCAGCCAGAAGGTGATGGCATAGCGCTGCAGCGTCTCGCGGGCGCCAGCGGCCAGCAGCTGCAGGGAGCGAGAGTGCGACGGGTTGAGGCTCATGACATCGCCATCGACGACGATCAGCTCCTGACGCAGCATCTCGGCAATCAGCGCATCCACCACTCCGGCCAGCTCCGCTTTTTCCCAGCGCAGGAACAGCTCGGCCTTGAGGAACGGATAGAGTGTTTCCACATGACGCAGCACTTCGGCGCGGCTGAGATGACGATGCTGAGTCACCAGAGCGGCTAACAGCGACGGCATCACCAGCATATGGGCGATATTGTTGCGATAGTAGGTCATCAGCACCGCCTGCTCGCGCGGCAGGATGATGATGTCGCCAATGGTGTCCTTCTCCACTTCGAACTTGTTCATCTGCAGTGCATGATCGATGAGCTCGCTGGCCGAAGCGGATGGGGCGGTCGCATCCGGAGAATAGGGCACATTGCGCAGCAGCGCGAGGTAGCACTCTAACTGCTGGGTGAGCTGCTCACGGGTCAGCGAACGCTGGCGGGAGGCCAGTAGCGCCGTACAGCACAGGTTCATGGCGTTGGCCGCGCCGGCGTTATTGATGCGCACCATCAGGTCAGCGGCGATGCTATTCACCGTCGGCGTCAGCCAGGAGGGGCGAACCGCTTCGATCGGGTCGATCGCTTCCCGCCAATCCGGCACATGCTGGTTAAGATAGGTCATCAGCGGCAGCGGTTCGCCGAAGTTAACGTAACCCTGGCCCAGGTTGCGCAGCTTGCTCAAGCCACGCACCATCTGCGGCAGACTCTCTTTCTCTTTAGTGGCGCCGCGCAGCTCTTTGGCGTAGGTTCCTACCTCCATCACGTGCTCATAGCCGATGTAAATCGGCACCAGGGTGATCGGTCGGGTTCCGCCGCGCAGCATCGCCTGGATGGTCATCGACAGCGTACCGGTCTTCGGATCGAGCAGGCGGCCGGTACGGGAGCGGCCGCCTTCGACGAAATACTCCACGGAATAGCCGCGGCTGAACAGTTCGCCAAGGTATTCGCGGAACACGGTGGAATAGAGTTTGTTGCCCTTAAAGGTGCGGCGAATAAAGAAGGCGCCGAGGCGGCGGAAGATCGGCCCGGCCGGCCAGAAGTTGAGGTTGATGCCCGCCGCGATATGCGGAGGGACCAGCCCCTGATGGTACAGGACGTAGGAGAGCAGCAGATAGTCCATGTGGCTGCGGTGGCAGGGGACATAGACAATTTCATGGCCGTCGTGCGCCAGCTGGCGTACGCGCTCGGCGTTATGCACGTTGATGCCCTGGTACAGGCGGTTCCAGGTGAAGCCGAGAATGCGGTCGGTCAGGCGGATCATCTCGTATGAGAAGTTCGCCGCAATCTCTTCCATCAGCGCGATAGCGTTCTGCTGTGCCTTCTCGTGCGAAATTTTCTTGCTGCGCGCTTCGTCTTCCACCGCGCGGGCAATCGCTTTCGAGGCCAGCAGTTTATTAAACAGATCCTGGCGGGCCGGCAGACGTGGGCCGACGGCGGCCAGCCGCTGGCGGGCAAAATGCATGCGAGCGACGCGAGCCAGCTTCTGGGCGATGATCTTATCGGTACCGTGCTCATCCGCCATGCGGCGCAGCGAAACGGACGGCGAGAAGCGCACGAAGCTGTCGCGGCCGAGCCAGGAGACGGCGAAAAATTTCTGAATGCCGTTCAGCATCCGCAGCGGCGGATTGACTTCTCCTTTCTCGCGACCCGGCGAACGGCCGAACATGACCGAAACCGGCACCATTTGCACATCGAGGTCCGGATGGTTGCGGTGCAGATCGAGGTAATCGTGGAACAGCTTGATGGACTCTTCTTTTGGCGTGTAATAAGTAAATACGCGCGGCCCACCGTGGATGAATACGTAACGCGGCAGCAGGGCGCCGTCGATTTCCAGCGGTTCAAGCGGGTCAGGTAAATCATGCGCCAGGCATTGGGCGCGCAGCGTCAGCAGGTCCGCCTTCGAATTATAGGGCAGGACGTACATGACCGGACGCGAGGTATCGAGTCCTAATTCCTGGGCAGGCTCTGCCGGAATAGACTTGCTTTTTACCAGCACCTGTAATGGTAAATTCAGTAATTTATAGTAAATTCGTTGCCAGCCGGACATAAACGATGTGAAGCCTCTGGTTAATCATGCAAATGCGCGGCAAGAATAACAGAAAGTGGGCAAAATTTCCGTTACCACGCGGCAAACGCGCACACTCATCGACGTCATTTACGTAAAAAGGTTTTGTGATGGCCAATAATACCACCGGGTTAACCCGGATCATTAAGGCGGCAGGTTACTCCTGGAAAGGATTTCGCGCGGCGTGGATCAACGAGGCTGCGTTTCGTCAGGAAGGCGTCGCCGCTATCGTGGCCGTCGCGGTAGCCTGCTGGCTGGACGTCGACGCCATCACCCGCGTATTGCTGATTGGCTCGGTCCTGCTAGTGATGATAGTCGAAATTCTCAACAGCGCGATTGAAGCGGTTGTGGACCGTATCGGCTCGGATTTTCACGAGCTTTCAGGGCGCGCCAAAGATATGGGGTCGGCGGCGGTTCTGCTGGCGATTATCATCGCGCTGATCACCTGGGGAACGCTGCTGTGGAGTCATTATCACTAACGTTCTTCGCTAACCCTCGCAAAATATGAACAATCCGCCGATTTTTGTGTG
Organism: Klebsiella sp. KP20-425-1; assembly: GCF_025813515.1. NCBI lineage: Bacteria > Pseudomonadati > Pseudomonadota > Gammaproteobacteria > Enterobacterales > Enterobacteriaceae > Klebsiella > Klebsiella sp. KP20-425-1. The sequence goes on along the minus strand of NZ_CP109614.1, from coordinate 4,890,566 downwards.
CCATGTGGTTCCAAAATCACCGTTAGCTGTATATACTCACAGCATAACTGTATATACACCCAGGGGGCGGAATGAAAGCGTTAACGACCAGGCAGCAAGAGGTGTTTGATCTCATTAGGGATCATATCAGCCAGACGGGCATGCCGCCGACGCGTGCGGAAATTGCTCAGCGCTTGGGGTTCCGTTCCCCAAACGCGGCGGAAGAACACCTGAAAGCGCTGGCGCGTAAAGGCGCGATCGAGATCGTCTCCGGCGCTTCTCGCGGTATTCGCCTGCTGACGGAAGAAGAGCAAGGCCTGCCGCTGATCGGCCGCGTCGCCGCCGGTGAGCCGCTGCTGGCGCAGCAGCATATTGAAGGCCACTATCAGGTCGACCCGTCGATGTTTAAGCCCAACGCCGATTTCCTGCTGCGCGTCAGTGGGATGTCGATGAAAGACATCGGTATTCTGGATGGCGATTTGCTGGCGGTCCACAAAACCCAGGATGTGCGTAACGGCCAGGTGGTTGTCGCGCGTATCGATGAAGAAGTGACGGTGAAGCGTCTGAAAAAGCAGGGCAATGTCGTTGAACTGTTGCCGGAAAACAGCGAGTTTTCCCCGATCGTCGTCGATCTGCGCCAGCAGAGTTTTACCATTGAGGGTCTGGCCGTTGGCGTGATCCGTAATGGAGAATGGCTGTAGCGCCTGCCTCTGCGCAGCGTCATCTGTTGCGTGACGCTGCGACGTTTTTCCTCAATCAGGTCCTCAAACATGCTGCTCAACGCTGCCGATAAAGCGCTGTGGCGTCTTGCCCTCCCTATGATTTTCTCCAACATCACCGTCCCGCTGCTGGGGCTGGTGGATACGGCGGTGATCGGCCACCTGGACAGCCCGGTATACCTCGGCGGCGTAGCGGTCGGGGCGACGGCCACCAGTTTCCTCTTCATGCTGCTGTTGTTCCTGCGCATGAGCACCACCGGGCTCACCGCTCAGGCCTGGGGCGCCAAAGATCCGCAGCGCCTGGCGCGGGCGCTGGTGCAGCCGCTGGCCCTGGCGCTGGGCGCCGGGGTGCTTATTATCCTGCTTCGCCTGCCGCTAATTGACCTCGCTCTGCATATTGTCGGCGGCAGCGAGGCGGTGCTTGAGCAGGCGAGACGGTTTCTCGAAATTCGCTGGCTCAGCGCCCCCGCCTCGCTGGCCAACCTGGTGCTGCTCGGCTGGCTGCTGGGCGTCCAGTACGCCCGGGCGCCGGTTATTCTGCTGGTGGTGGGTAATCTGCTGAATATTGTGCTCGATCTGTGGCTGGTGATGGGCCTGCGGATGAACGTCCAGGGAGCGGCGCTGGCCACGGTCACCGCGGAGTACGCCACCCTCATTATTGGCCTGCTGATGGCGAAGCGGGTGCTGACGCTGCGCGGCGTGTCGCTGGCGATGCTGAAAAACGCCTGGCGCGGGGATCTGCGCCGTTTATTGGCGTTGAATCGGGACATCATGCTGCGCTCTCTGCTGCTGCAGCTGTGCTTTGGCGCACTGACCGTGTTCGGCGCCCGTCTGGGCAGCGACATCGTGGCGGTGAACGCCGTACTGATGACCATGCTGACCTTTACCGCCTACGCGCTGGATGGCTTTGCCTATGCCGTGGAGGCTCACTCCGGCCAGGCCTACGGCGCGCGCGACGGTAGCCAGTTGCTGGAGGTGTGGCGGGCGGCCTGCCGGCAGTCCGGCATGGTGGCGCTGGCGTTTGCCCTGATTTACAGCCTGGCGGGGCAGTACATTATCGCGTTGTTAACCTCACTGCCTTCCCTGCAGCAGCTGGCCGATCGCTATCTGATCTGGCAGACGATCCTGCCGGTGGTCGGCGTCTGGTGTTATCTGCTGGACGGCATGTTTATCGGCGCGACGCGCGGCGCTGAGATGAGGAACAGTATGGCGGTCGCCGCGGCGGGGTTTGCCGTGACGCTGCTTACGCTACCGGTGCTTGGCAACCATGGTCTGTGGCTGGCGCTGGCGGTGTTCCTCGCCCTGCGCGGCCTGTCGCTGGCGCTGATCTGGCGTCGTCACTGGCGACGCGGCACATGGTTTAGTTAGTTATCTCCCGTCATTGCCGCTAGCCGTGACCTTCCCCGGTCGCGCTACGCTTACAGGGCGATTCAATAGCCCGGCTCAGCGTGGCGCAAGCCGGGAACATCCTCTTCGCGTTATCCCGCGGTGCGATGGTTAAAAATTCCGAATAACGAATCGACGCCAGCATTCTCATCTATAGTTAATACCATGTCCGGCACAAAACGGGCTGTAAACCCACCGAATGATGAGGACGTTATTATGAATAAAGACGAAATCGGCGGTAACTGGAAACAGTTTAAAGGTAAAGCCAAGGAACAGTGGGGCAAACTTACCGATGATGATATGACCGTAATCGAAGGGAAGCGCGACCAGCTGGTCGGCAAAATTCAGGAGCGTTACGGCTATGAGAAAGATCAGGCTGAGAAAGAAGTCTCAGACTGGGAGCATAAGAACGACTATCGCTGGTAGCGTTCCTTGATCCGAAGAATGAAGCATTTGTGTTAGTGCCTGTCTGAATGGCGCAGGGACGCGCCGTTAACCCTTTTTCCCGCTGCGGCAGCCGCTCAGCGGGCTTTCTTTTTGAGCTGAATAGTATGATCGTGCTGGCAGTGTCCCGGGGTGCTGCAGGCTTCGACTTCCACGCAGCCCGCGCAAAGCCCGTGAGCTTCTATCACATTGTGGCGCAGGGCAAACCCCATGCGGGCCGCCAGCGTATGCATGATATCTTCCACCCCTTCCGCCGCTTCTTCTTTTACCACGCCGCAGCGGTCGCAGATAAACATGGCCGAGCTATGGGTCGGCTGGTCGAACAGATGGCACAGCACATAGCTATTGGTTGACTCTACCTTATGGACAAAACCCTGCTCGAGTAAAAACTCCAGCGCACGGTAAACCGTCGGCGGCTTCGCCTGCGGCTCTTTTTCACGTAGCAAGTCCAGCAGATCGTAGGCGCTGATTGCCCCTTGCTGCAGGCTCATCAGGCGCAACACTTCCAGACGCTGTGGAGTCAGGCGTACGCCGCGCTGTGCGCAAAGCTTTTCAGCATGCGCTAACATCTCTTGCGAAGGGGTCTTATCCATGAGCATCCTCGGATTGCGTGAATTTGAATCTGTTACTTTATCACGTTCCTCAGAAAACACCGAGAGCCGGCAGGTGATACGGGTCATACTTCAGGTTGTCGGCACCGGCGCCCGTCCCGAGCGCTGGCCGCTTATTCTCGAGCAGACTACGCCTTAGCCGCTCGCTAAAACCACCATGTCCGATTTAATCACAACACGCCCGACCCTGGGTATGCTATATCTGAAGTGTCTCATTTTCGGGAGAAAACGATGAAACGACCTGATTGCATTCGCCACTGGCGCGAACTGGAAGGGCCCGACGATGCTACTTATCCCGACAGCCCGGAGCGTTTTTCAATCGGCGCGCCGCTGGGGCGAGGTTTACGTCTCAACCGGCTGGGGATCCACCACGAGCGGCTGCCGCCCGGGCGGCGCACCTCTTATCCACACGCGGAGAGCGATGAGGAAGAGTTCATCTACGTGCTGGAGGGCTATCCGGAAGTGTGGATAAACGGCTATCTCTGGAAGCTGGAGCCCGGCGACAGCGTGGGTTTTCCCGCTGGTACCGGCATCTGCCACACCTTTCTCAATAACACCGAGCAGGAAGTTCGTCTGCTGGTGGTGGGCGAGGCCAACAAGAAGTACAACCGCATTTATTACCCGCTCAATCCCGGCTATGCCGCGACGCGCCAGGATCGTTGGGTTGACCATCCGCCGCAGTTCTTCGGTCCACACGACGGCAAGCCGCGGAAAAAGTAATCATTTCAGGTGAGGGGCGAAGCGCGGCGCACTATGCGCCTGTGGTGTATCTTTATGCTATAGTAGCGCCCCTTTTTACCCGGATGCTTATTTATTCGCCATGATGCCTGAATCAACGTCACCTGTTTTCCCTGCTCACCGCTTCTCCATCGCGCCGATGCTCGACTGGACCGACCGACACTGCCGCTACTTCCTGCGGCTGCTGTCGCGGCATACGCTGCTGTATACCGAAATGGTGACCACCGGGGCGATTATTCACGGCAAAGGGGACTATCTGGCCTATAGCGAAGAAGAGCACCCGGTTGCTCTGCAGCTCGGCGGCAGCGATCCCCAGGCCCTGGCGCAGTGCGCGAAGCTGGCCGAGGCGCGCGGCTATGATGAGATCAACCTCAACGTCGGCTGCCCCTCCGACCGCGTACAGAACGGGATGTTTGGTGCTTGCCTGATGGGCAATGCGCCACTGGTGGCCGACTGCATCAAAGCGATGCGCGATGTGGTGTCGATTCCGGTCACGGTGAAAACCCGTATCGGCATTGACGACCAGGATAGCTATGAGTTTCTGTGCGATTTCATTGAGACGGTCTCCGGCAAGGGCGAGTGTGAGATGTTTATTATTCACGCCCGCAAAGCCTGGCTCTCCGGCCTGAGTCCAAAAGAGAACCGCGAGATCCCGCCGCTGGATTACCCCCGCGTCTGGCAGCTGAAGCGCGATTTCCCCCACCTTACGATGGCGATCAACGGCGGCATCAAATCGCTGGACGAAGCCAGAGCACAGCTTGAGCATATGGATGGGGTGATGGTCGGGCGTGAGGCCTATCAGAACCCGGGCATTCTGGCCTCGGTCGACCGTGAAATTTTCGGCGTCGCCGGCGCGGATGCCGATCCGGTAGCGGTGGTGCGAGCCATGTACCCCTATATTGAGCGCGAGCTCAGCAAGGGCACCTATCTGGGCCATATTACCCGCCATATGCTGGGGCTGTTTCAGGGGATCCCCGGCGCTCGCCAGTGGCGTCGCTACCTGAGCGAAAATGCGCATAAAGCCGGCGCCGATATTGCAGTGCTGGAGCATGCCCTGAAGCTGGTGGCAGATAAACGTTAATTTCTGACCAAAACCTGGTGAAATTGACCACGCCTCGCGCACCGTCGCGGGGCGTTTTGTTTTAAAGTCAAAAGCTTATGGTTGGCATGCTTTTTGTAATACCTGCAGAGTGAAGTATTCATTTTTTGGGGAGAGAACCATGCTGGAACTGCTATTTGTCATTGGATTTTTTGTCATGCTGCTGGTCACCGGCGTATCGCTGCTGGGGATTATCGCGGCAATCGTGGTGGCGACGGCGCTGATGTTCGTCGGCGGGTTGTTCGCCTTGATGATCAAATTACTGCCGTGGCTGCTGCTGGCGGTGGCGGCGGTGTGGGTTATTCGGGCGCTGAAATCCCCGAACGGAAATGCTTTTCGCGACAATAACCGTTGGCGTTACTAAGGTATTGAGGGGTGCGTCACAACCTGAACAATTTTGCAGACAACCGCGTAGGCATTGCTGCGCAAATCTGTCACTATTAGCGCGTTAACGAATTCATCGCGCTGTACCCTACATACAGCCGAACTAAAAAAAAGTAAGGGCTTCCCAGGTGGAAGCCCTAAACTTTTGCCCCTTCTGCCAACTTATGGCAGCAGCAAACTCGAACCCTGCGTCACCCGGCTCTCCAGAACTTCATGCGCCCGCCGCGCTTCGCTCAGCGGATAGATCTGACTTTCAGCCACGTCCACTTTAATCACCCCGCTGGCGATCAGCGAAAACAGTTCACTGCAGGCTTCCTCCAGTTCTTCCCGGTTGGTGATATAGCCCTGCAGCGATGGGCGAGTGACGTACAGGGAGCCTTTTTGATTCAGGATCCCCAGATTAACGCCGGTCACCGGACCGGAGGAGTTACCAAAGCTGACCATCAGGCCGCGGCGCTGCAGGCAGTCCAGAGAGGCCTCCCAGGTATCTTTCCCCACCGAGTCGTAGACGACGGCCACTTTCTTACCGTCGGTGAGCGCCTTGAGCCGCTCCACGATAGACTCCTCGCGATAGTTAATCACCTGCCAGGCGCCCGCCTCTTTGGCGCGCTGCGCTTTCTGCGCGCTGCCGACGGTACCGATAAGTTTCGCCCCCAGCGCTTTCGCCCACTGACAGGCTATCAGCCCCACACCGCCAGCGGCCGCGTGAAACAGGAACATCTCATCAGGCTTAATTTCATAGGTTTTGCGCAGCAGATACCAGACCGTTAATCCTTTGAGGAACGACGCGGCGGCCTGTTCGAAAGAGATAGCGTCCGGCAGGACCGCCGCTTTGTCGGCCAGCACATTGTGTACCGTGCTGTAGGCGCCGAGCGCCGACTGGGCGTACACCACCCGATCGCCTACCTTAATATGCGTGACCCCATGGCCAACTTTACTGACGATGCCGGCCGCCTCGGTGCCCAGGCCGCTCGGCAGCGACGGCGGCGGATAGAGGCCGCTGCGAACATAGGTGTCGATATAGTTGATGCCGATGGCTTTGTTTTCGACCTGAATCTCATGTTCTGCGGGATCGCGTGGCGTGAACTCAACCGCCTGAAGCACCTCCGGTCCCCCGTGTTTCGAAAATTCGATGCGTGTTGCCATGTTCGCTCCTGTGTTGTTCCGAGATTATTCAGTAAGCTTAACAGCCTGCGCCGGCGGCGACGGATTTTCTTACCCGCCTCAGGCCTGCCACGCTTAATGGGTTCTTTAGCGGCAATGGCTTTCTCGCTATACTGTCACGCTCTTTTCCGGATCGGTGAAATGTTAGGCTATGGCAGGAAATAAACCCTTCAACAAACCACAGACAGAAACCCGCGAACGCGATCCGCAGCTCGCCGGGCTGAAAGTCCCGCCGCACTCGATTGAAGCGGAGCAGTCGGTGTTGGGCGGTTTAATGCTGGATAACGAGCGCTGGGACGACGTCGCCGAACGCGTCGTTGCCGACGACTTTTATACCCGTCCGCACCGTCATATTTTTACCGAGATGGCGCGCCTGCAGGAGTCCGGCAGCCCGATTGACCTGATTACGCTCGCCGAGTCGCTGGAGCGTCAGGGGCAGCTGGACAGCGTGGGCGGCTTCGCCTATCTGGCCGAACTGTCCAAAAATACGCCCAGCGCGGCTAACATCAGCGCCTATGCCGACATCGTGCGCGAACGCGCGGTGGTGCGCGAAATGATTTCGGTGGCCAACGAGATCGCCGAAGCCGGCTTCGACCCACAGGGGCGAACCAGCGAAGATCTGCTCGACCTCGCCGAATCCCGGGTTTTCAAAATCGCCGAAAGTCGGGCCAACAAAGACGAAGGGCCGAAGAACATCGCCGATGTCCTCGATGCCACTGTCGCCCGTATCGAACAGCTGTTCCAGCAGCCCCATGACGGCGTCACCGGGGTCAATACCGGCTACGACGACCTCAACAAAAAGACCGCCGGCCTGCAGCCGTCGGATCTGATTATCGTCGCCGCCCGTCCATCGATGGGTAAAACGACCTTCGCGATGAACCTCGTGGAAAACGCGGCGATGCTGCAGGACAAACCGGTATTAATCTTCAGTCTCGAGATGCCCTCGGAACAGATCATGATGCGTTCTCTGGCCTCGCTGTCGCGCGTCGATCAGACCCGCATTCGTACCGGTCAACTGGACGACGAAGACTGGGCGCGGATCTCCGGCACCATGGGCATCCTGCTGGAAAAGCGCAATATCTATATCGATGACTCCTCCGGCCTGACGCCGACGGAGGTGCGCTCCCGCGCGCGGCGTATCGCCCGCGAGCACGGCGGCATCGGACTGATTATGATCGACTACCTGCAGCTGATGCGCGTGCCGTCGCTCTCCGACAACCGTACCCTTGAGATTGCCGAAATCTCCCGCTCGCTGAAGGCGCTGGCGAAAGAGCTGCAGGTGCCGGTAGTGGCGCTGTCGCAGCTTAACCGCTCGCTGGAGCAGCGCGCCGATAAGCGCCCGGTCAACTCCGACCTGCGTGAGTCCGGCTCTATCGAACAGGATGCCGACTTAATCATGTTCATTTACCGTGATGAGGTCTATCACGAGAACAGCGATCTTAAAGGCATCGCGGAAATTATCATTGGTAAACAACGTAACGGCCCGATCGGCACCGTGCGACTGACCTTTAACGGCCAGTGGTCGCGTTTCGATAATTATGCCGGTCCTCAGTATGATGATGAGTAATCCTTCCGCCTTCTTTTATTAAGGAATTCAAATGCAAGCGGCAACTGTAGTTATCAACCGCCGCGCTCTGCGACACAACCTGCAACGTCTGCGTGAACTGGCGCCCGCCAGCAAACTGGTTGCGGTAGTGAAAGCGAACGCCTACGGACACGGTCTTCTCGAGACCGCGCGAACGCTGACCGACGCCGACGCCTTTGGCGTCGCCCGCCTGGAAGAGGCGCTGCGCCTGCGAGCGGGGGGCATCGCCCAGCCGATCCTCCTGCTGGAAGGCTTTTTTGCTGCGGAAGACCTGGCGGTGATCGCCGCCCAGCGCCTGCATACGGCGGTGCATAGCCCCGAACAGCTGGCGGCGCTGGAGCAAGCCGATCTCCCCGAGCCGGTGACCGTGTGGATGAAGCTGGATACCGGCATGCATCGCTTAGGGGTGCGCCCGGAGGAAGCCGAGGCGTTTTATCAGCGTCTGAGCCAGTGTAAAAACGTCCGCCAGCCGGTGAACGTGGTGAGCCACTTCGCGCGCGCCGATGAGCCGACCTGCGGCGCCACCGAACGCCAGCTGGACATCTTCACCACCTTTACCGAAGGCAAGCCGGGCTTGCGCTCTATCGCCGCCTCGGGCGGTATTCTGCTGTGGCCGCAATCGCATTACGACTGGGTGCGCCCCGGAATTATCCTGTATGGCGTGTCGCCGCTGGACGATCGCTCCACCGGGAAAGATTTCGGCTGCCAGCCGGTGATGACCCTGACGTCCAGCCTGATTGCGGTGCGCGAGCATAAAGCAGGGGAGCCCGTCGGCTACGGCGGCACCTGGATCAGCGAACGCGATACCCGTCTCGGCGTGGTGGCGATGGGCTATGGCGACGGTTATCCGCGCGCCGCGCCGTCGGGCACGCCGGTGCTGGTCAATGGCCGGGAAGTACCGATTGTCGGCCGGGTGGCGATGGATATGATCTGCGTTGATCTCGGACCGCAGGCCCAGGATAAGGCCGGCGACGCGGTAGTGCTGTGGGGAGAGGGGCTCCCGGTAGAGCGCATCGCCGAGATAACGAAAGTGAGTGCTTACGAACTTATTACGCGACTGACCTCCCGCGTCGCCATGAAATACCTCGACTAAGCCTCTGGCGTACCGGATAGCACAGAGGCTGATCCGGTACGCACCAGGCCTGCGGCGCTCAAAAAAGCGGTTTATACCGCTGCGCGGTCACTTTCCCCTCAACATCCTCTCGACCTGCCGTCATATCCGGTTTATTGTGTAAGAACCTGCCCCATGTAAACCTGGAGATACATCGCGTGTTTCAAAAAGTTGACGCCTACGCCGGCGACCCTATTCTTTCTCTGATGGAACGCTTCAAAGAAGACCCGCGAAGCGACAAAGTCAACCTGAGTATCGGGCTGTACTACAACGATGACGGCATTATCCCGCAGCTGCAGGCGGTGGCGGAAGCGGAAGCACGCCTGAACGCCGAGCCGCATGGCGCCTCGCTGTATCTGCCAATGGAAGGGTTGAGCGGCTACCGTCAGGCGATTGCGCCGCTGCTGTTTGGCGCAGAGCATACCGCGCTTAAGCAAAATCGCATTGCCTCTATTCAGACGGTCGGCGGTTCGGGCGCGCTGAAGGTCGGGGCCGACTTCCTCAAACGTTACTTTCCTGAGTCTCATGTCTGGGTCAGCGATCCGACCTGGGAAAACCACATCGCCATTTTTGAAGGGGCTGGCTTCGAAGTAAGTACTTACCCCTGGTTTGATAAAGCCACCAACGGCGTGCGCTTTGAGGACCTGCTGGCGACGCTGCAAACGCTGCCGGCCCGCGATATTGTGCTGCTGCACCCTTGCTGCCACAACCCGACCGGCGCCGACCTGACGCCAGCCCAGTGGGACCGCGTGGTTGAGGTATTGAAAGCGCGTCAGCTGATCCCCTTCCTCGACATCGCCTACCAGGGCTTTGGCGGGGGGCTGGAAGAGGATGCCTACGCTATTCGCGCCATCGCCAGCGCCGGGATGCCGATGCTGGTCAGCAACTCGTTCTCCAAAATTTTCTCGCTGTACGGGGAGCGCGTCGGCGGTCTGTCCGTGGTCTGTGAAGACAGCGAAACCGCGGGCCGCGTGCTGGGGCAGCTGAAGGCCACCGTGCGCCGCAACTACTCCAGCCCGCCAAGCTTTGGCGCGCAGGTGGTGGCGACGGTGCTGAACGATGCAGCTCTGAAAGCCACCTGGCAGGCGGAAGTGGACGCCATGCGCGCGCACATCCTGACCATGCGCCAGGCGCTGGTCGACGCGCTGCAGCAGGTTGCCCCGGGTAGCAAAGTGGATTACCTGCTCAAGCAGCGCGGGATGTTCAGCTATACCGGATTTAGCGCGGCGCAGGTGGATCGTCTGCGCGACGAGTTTGGCGTCTACCTGATTGCCAGCGGACGCATGTGCGTGGCGGGGTTAAACTCACGTAATGTTCAGCAGGTAGCGAAAGCTTTTGCCGCGGTAATGTAAGCCGCTCTCCAGCAGGTTGTCTCTGCCGGTCAACGGGCAGGGGCAACCCCCCTCGGATGTGATCATCCTCTTTTTCTATGACATCTGCGCGAAAAAGGCTTTTCATCCATGCCGCCGGCGGGTAAGGTCGGGACGTTGATAAGCATGCACATTATTGAAAACAATAATGATTGATAGATTTAGGGATAAATATGCGCAAACTTACTCTCGCCCTTGCGGCGGCTTCTCTCCTGTTCACGCTGAACAGCGCCGTTGTGGCGCGCGCCTCCACGCCGCAGCCGCTGTGGGTCGGCACCAACGTGGCCCAGCTGGCCGAGCAGGCGCCGATCCACTGGGTTTCGGTGGCGCAAATTGAGAACAGTCTGCTGGGGCGGCCGCCGATGGCCGTCGGCTTTGATATCGATGACACCGTCCTCTTCTCCAGTCCGGGTTTCTGGCGCGGGCAAAAAACCTTCTCTCCCGGCAGCGAAGATTACCTGAAAAACCCGCAGTTCTGGGAAAAAATGAACAATGGCTGGGATGAATTCAGCATGCCGAAAGAGGTGGCGCGCCAGCTGATTGCGATGCATGTGAAGCGCGGGGACAGCATCTGGTTCGTCACCGGCCGCAGCCAGACCAAAACCGAAACCGTTTCTAAAACCCTGCAGGATGATTTTCTCATCCCGGCCGCCAATATGAATCCGGTGATTTTCGCTGGCGATAAGCCTGGCCAAAACACCAAGACCCAGTGGCTGCAGGCGAAGCAGATAAAGGTTTTCTACGGCGATTCGGATAACGATATCACCGCCGCCCGCGAAGCGGGCGCCCGTGGCATCCGCGTGCTGCGGGCCGCCAACTCCTCCTATAAGCCGTTGCCGATGGCTGGCGCGCTGGGCGAGGAAGTAATCGTCAATTCCGAATACTGATGACCGCCTGAACGCGATAAACGGCAGCGACGGCGCTGCCGTTTTTTTATGCAAAATCAGGGGTGGAAGGTTTTACCTTTTCACGTATTGCTGCACACTTAGAAGGATTCATTCGCAAAAGGAGTCAATGATGTGGTATCAGCAAACCCTGACGCTTGGGCCAAAATCCCGCGGTTTTCATCTGGTCACCGACGAAATCCTTGGCCAGATCCGCGGGCTGTCCGGGGTGAAGGTTGGCCTGCTGCACCTCCTGCTCCAGCATACTTCCGCTTCCCTGACGCTCAACGAAAACTGCGATCCCACCGTCCGCTATGACATGGAGCAGTATTTTCTCAACGCCGTACCGGACAATGCGCCGTATGAACATGACTATGAAGGCCCTGACGATATGCCGTCGCACATCAAATCATCGATGCTTGGCGTGTCGCTAATGCTGCCGGTCGAGGACGGGCGCGTCAGGCTGGGAACCTGGCAGGGCATCTGGCTGGGGGAGCATCGGATACACGGCGGTTCGCGGCGCATCGTTGCGACGCTCATGGGGGAATAAAAGATGACAATTTCGGAGTTATTACAGTACTGCATGGCGAAACCGGGAGCAGAGCAGAGCGTCCACAGCGACTGGAAAGCCACGCAGATTAAGGTCTCAGACGTGCTGTTTGCCATGGTGAAGGAGGTTGAGGACCAGCGGCCGGCGGTCGCGCTGAAGGCGAGTCCGGAGCTGGCTGAGCTGCTGCGTCAGCAGCATCGCGATGTCCGGCCCAGCCAGCATCTCAATAAAGCGCACTGGAGCACCGTCTATCTGGATGGCTCGCTGCCGGATTCGCAAATCTACTATCTGGTCGATGCGTCTTATCAGCAGGCGGTGAAAATGCTGCCGGAGCCGGTCCGGCAGCAGCTTACCCGCTAATTATTTCAGCATGGGCTTGAGGAAGCGCGCGGTGTGCGAGGCTTCGCACTCGGCGACGGTTTCCGGCGTACCGGAGACCAGGATTTCGCCGCCGCCGCTGCCGCCTTCCGGGCCGAGATCGACAATCCAGTCGGCAGTTTTAATCACATCGAGGTTGTGCTCAATCACCACGATGGTATTGCCCTGATCGCGCAGCTGGTGCAGCACTTCCAGCAACTGCTGGATATCGGCGAAGTGCAGACCGGTGGTCGGCTCATCGAGGATATACAGCGTCTGGCCGGTACCGCGCTTGGACAGCTCGCGCGCCAGCTTCACGCGCTGCGCCTCGCCGCCGGACAGGGTCGTCGCCGACTGGCCAAGGCGGATATAGGTCAGGCCGACGTCCATCAGGGTTTGCAGCTTACGCGCCAGCGCCGGTACGGCATCAAAGAATTCACGCGCCTCTTCAATGGTCATATCCAGCACTTCGTGGATGGTCTTACCCTTGTACTTAATCTCCAGCGTTTCGCGGTTATAGCGTTTGCCTTTGCACTGGTCGCACGGCACGTAGATATCCGGCAGGAAGTGCATTTCGACCTTGATCACTCCATCGCCCTGGCAGGCTTCGCAGCGCCCACCGCGAACGTTAAAGCTAAAGCGCCCCGGCGTATAGCCGCGTGAGCGAGACTCCGGTACGCCGGCGAACAGCTCGCGCACCGGGGTAAACACCCCGGTATAGGTTGCCGGGTTGGAGCGCGGCGTCCGGCCGATCGGGCTCTGGTCGATATCGATCACTTTATCGAAATGTTCCAGCCCCTGGATATCGCGATACGGCGCTGGTTCGGCGATGGTCGCGCCGTTGAGCTGGCGCTGGGCAATCGGGAACAGGGTATCGTTGATCAGCGTGGATTTACCCGAGCCGGAGACGCCGGTGATGCAGGTAAACAGGCCCACTGGCAGGGTGAGCGTTACATCCTTCAGGTTGTTGCCGCGCGCGCCGGTCAGCTTGAGGACTTTCTCCGGGTTGGCGGGCACGCGCTGCTTCGGCACTTCAATTTTGCGTTTACCGCTCATGAACTGCCCGGTCAGGGATTCCGGGACCGCCATAATGGCCTCCAACGGCCCTTCCGCTACTACCTGGCCGCCGTGAACGCCAGCGCCGGGACCGATATCGATCACATGGTCGGCGGCGCGAATGGCGTCTTCGTCGTGCTCAACGACGATCACCGTGTTGCCTAAATTACGCAGGTGGATCAGGGTGCCGAGCAGGCGTTCGTTATCGCGCTGGTGCAGGCCGATAGAGGGTTCATCCAGCACGTACATCACGCCAACCAGCCCGGCGCCAATCTGGCTTGCCAGACGGATACGCTGGGCTTCGCCGCCGGAGAGCGTTTCCGCCGAGCGGGAGAGCGTCAGGTAGTTGAGGCCGACGTTGACGAGGAATTTCAGACGATCGCCAATCTCTTTCAGCACTTTTTCGGCGATTTTCGCCCGCTGTCCGGAGAGCTTCAGATTGTTGAAGAAATCCATCGCATGGCCGATGCTCATATCGGAAATGGTCGGCAGCGGGGTGTTTTCCACAAACACGTGGCGCGCCTCGCGACGCAGACGCGTGCCGTCGCAGCTGGCGCACGGACGGTTGCTGATGAACTTCGCCAGCTCTTCGCGCACCGCGCTGGATTCCGTCTCTTTGTAACGGCGCTCCATGTTATGCAGCACGCCTTCGAACGGATGGCGGCGCACCGAGGTATCCCCGCGGTCATTCATGTATTTGAATTCAATACTTTCTTTACCTGAACCGTACAGCACCACTTTCTGCACGTTGGCGCTGAGGGTGCCCCATGGCGCTTCGACGTCGAATTTATAGTGCTCCGCCAGCGACTTCAGCATCTGGAAGTAGTAGAAGTTACGCCGATCCCAGCCGCGGATGGCGCCGCCCGCCAGCGACAGCTCGGGATTTTGCACCACGCGATCGGGATCGAAATATTGCTGCACGCCGAGGCCGTCGCAGGTCGGGCAGGCGCCCGCCGGGTTGTTAAAGGAGAACAGACGCGGCTCCAGCTCGCGCATGCTGTAGCCGCAGATCGGGCAGGCGAAGTTGGCGGAAAACAGCAGTTCTTCCGCTTTCTCATCATCCATATTAGCCACAATGGCGGTCCCGCCGGAGAGCTCCAGCGCGGTTTCAAACGACTCGGCCAGGCGCTGCGCCAGATCGTCGCGCACCTTGAAGCGGTCGATGACTACCTCAATGGTGTGCTTCTTCTGCAGCTCCAGCTTCGGCGGATCCGACAGATCGCAGACCTCGCCGTCGATCCGCGCGCGGATGTAGCCCTGACTGGCGAGGTTTTCCAGGGTTTTAGTGTGCTCGCCTTTGCGCTCTTTAATAATGGGCGCCAGCAGCATCAGGCGCAGGCCTTCCGGCTGGGCGAGGACATTATCGACCATCTGACTGACGGTTTGCGCCGCCAGCGGCACGTCGTGATCCGGACAGCGCGGTTCGCCGACGCGGGCGTACAGCAGACGCAGATAGTCGTGAATTTCGGTAATAGTACCCACCGTCGAGCGGGGGTTGTGAGAGGTTGATTTCTGTTCGATGGAAATCGCCGGCGACAGCCCTTCGATATGGTCGACGTCCGGCTTCTCCATCAGCGACAGGAACTGTCGCGCATAGGCGGAGAGCGATTCGACGTAGCGACGCTGGCCTTCGGCATACAGGGTGTCGAAAGCGAGTGAAGATTTGCCAGACCCGGAAAGCCCGGTGACGACAATGAGTTTGTCGCGCGGGATAACGAGGTTGATGTTTTTGAGATTATGGGTGCGGGCGCCCCGAACTTCGATCTTATCCATTCACCTTTCCCGGTAGGTAGATACACGGATTGCCTGGTTTGCTTGAAGGACAAACGGCAGAAACGGCTAATTATGACACAATTTAACCTGAATGAATATACAGTATCGGAATGCAAATTCGGGTCGAGTGTGCAACAATGCCGTAGCCGGGTACTATCTCTGGAATCAGCCTCGCAGCTATTAAAATGCTACGTGGAAATGGTACACTCGCGCGTTTACACTATTAAGAAACGTATTCAGGAGACACGAACATGGCCAGCAGAGGCGTAAACAAGGTGATTCTCGTCGGTAATCTGGGGCAGGACCCGGAAGTACGCTACATGCCAAGTGGCGGCGCTGTCGCCAACTTCACGCTGGCAACTTCCGAATCCTGGCGTGACAAGCAGACCGGCGAAATGAAAGAGCAGACCGAGTGGCACCGCGTTGTGCTGTTCGGCAAACTGGCGGAAGTCGCTGGTGAGTATCTGCGTAAAGGCTCTCAGGTGTACATTGAAGGCCAGCTGCGTACCCGCAAGTGGACCGATCAATCCGGTCAGGACAAATACACCACCGAAGTGGTGGTGAACGTGGGCGGCACCATGCAGATGCTGGGCGGCCGTCAGGGCGGCGGCGCACCGGCAGGCGGCGGCCAGCAGCAGGGCGGTTGGGGTCAGCCGCAGCAGCCGCAGGGCGGCAACCAGTTCAGCGGCGGCGCGCAGTCCCGTCCGCAGCAGCAGGCCCCGGCAGCGCCTTCCAACGAACCGCCGATGGACTTCGACGACGACATCCCGTTCTAAGGCTTGCCTTAGGCGCACTGTCTGCGCAGTCGAAAACAGAAAGCCCCGGTTTCGCCGGGGCTTTTTCTTTGTTATTCCTGCTCCGTCATTTCAGGATGAGATTTGACCCGCGGTGACGGGCGATTCAGATGACGGGCACCTGAGCGGTGGCGGCTGTCGCCACGCTGGGCTGCGGTTTGGCTGGCTGCGCCACCGGCTCCTGCCGCGGTACGGCCGTCGCTTTCTGTTTGCGGGCCATTTCATCGACGATCAGCCGATAGGCGATGTAATACTTATAGATATTGCTGACGTAGGTTACCGTCTCGGCGCCAATTTTTTCTGCCGCCATATTTTCGACGTTACCGAACCAGACGTTCGGGTCAAATCCTCGCTGTTTAGTCATGGTGCGCAGGCGGGCGATACGCGCCGGACCCGCGTTATAGGAGGCAAAGGTAAACAGCGCTTTATCGAGCCGGGTCATGGGCTCATCGGCATAGTACCGATCCATCATCCAGCGCATGTATTTCACGCCGGCATGGATATTGGGATCCAGCTGTTTAATATCGCCCACCTTCAGCTCTTTTCCAGTGCTGGGCATCACCTGCATAACGCCGATGGCGCCGACGTGGCTCCGTACCGACTGATTCAGCCGCGACTCCTGGTATCCCTGGGCCGCCATCAGCAGCCAGTCGACGTCATAACGATCGCCGTACTTGCGGAAGACATCTACCATCGCGAGGAATTTGCGTCGTTCCTTACTCGCCGCGGCATTTTTGACATATTTAGCATTTTTCAGGTAACGCAGCAGGAGAGTATTGCCCAGCGTGGTGCCCTGACGATTCTTTTTGACGAAGTTGTTCAGTACCGCCAGCAGCTGCGGGCTGTCTTTGCGTACCGCCCAGGCAATGTCGCCGCCCTCGCGCAGCACCACATTGTCATGGACCTGAATTTTTGGAAACACCTGTTTCCAGAACAACGCTTTATGCTGATCGACGACGATCAGCGGAATCAGCCCGGCGTTGAGCATTTCCAGCAGATCTTCATCCTCCAGCGCTTCCGGCGCCGCCTCCAGTATCACCGGTGGGCGCGACTCACCGGCAAATCGGGCGTTCAGCGCTTGCAGGCTGTCGTAATAGCTGGAGGAGCGGCGAACAAAGACGGTTTGACCAGAGAGTTGCTCCAGGCTGTCGACCTTCGGTGAAGCCGGGCCGGAGATCAGTAATTCTTTCACGTTGCTGTAGAGCGGCTGGGCGAAATCGACCTGTGCTTCCCGCGAGGGCGTGATAGTCAGATTGGCAGCCGCAATATCGCCTTTACCTTCATTAAGCGCGATAAAGAGATTGTCCCGACTGACCGGCACAAAAACGATATGCAGCTTCAGGTGGCGCTGTTTGAGCTTTTTATCCTTCGCTAGCTGTTTATTCAGCTCGTTTTCCAGCGCGATAAAAATGTCGTGCGTCGCCCCGCGCTGGGTGCCTTTATCAATAAAAAAGAAGGTCTTGCTGTAGGTGGTTAATACCCGAATGGTACGACGGTCGATCATGCCAGGCAAATCGCCTCTCCATGGCCGTAGCATATCGTCGATATGAATCGATAGCGTGTTGTCTTCGGCTGCTGCCGGCGGCGCTTTTTCCGCCTCTACTGCCGGCAGCAGAGGAGCGAATAACAGTGTCGCGAGGCAGGTGAGCCAGGCGATAAACAGACGTGATAGCGAGTAGGCGTTCATGGAGGAATACTCCGCAGGGGATGTGATTATTTTAGCAGAACGGCCGCCGTTAGCTGGGAACGACAAGGGCGTAAAAAACATAACAATGCCGACAAATAGTTTTCTCCCATTTTATCGCTTACTATTAATGTGTTTTTATCTTTAATTTAACTATGGAGATAATATGGCGAAAATGTGTGTTTTTAATGATAAATAGAAAATAATGATGATGTTTTTATTTTATTTCTCCCCATCTGTTTTGTTGTAACCTTCTGATTGTTAGTGTTTATTTTATTTTTATCCGATATTGATTATTATCATCTTGATAATGAATCTCATTTTTATTACCGTAACACGGCACATTACTCTAATGACACGCTGTCTGGATTACGCTATCAAAGAATAGCGCGCAGCGCTTTTTCTCTAATGATGAAACAGGGCACTTAATTTTATTATGCCTCACGCTGTTTTTTTATTCCCATTAATGCCGGGAAGGCGCTGACCTGCGCCAAAATCTGGCGACGCGCTGAGGCAAGTATTTTATCCCATTGTTTTTTCAATTGGGGAAGGCGTTATGCCCGACAGCAACAGAAAACAGGGCATATTCTATGAAATACACGTCTCACTTCCCGCTGGGGATCGTCATTCCTCTGCTCGCCTGTAGCGTGCCGCTGCAGGCGGCAGAGAACATGACCGAACAATCGACGCCTGACGAGAGCGCCGCCACTGCCGAAAATCACGAGGAGACGATGGTCATAACCGCCGCCAGGCAGAACCTGCAGGCGCCGGGCGTGTCGACCATCACCGCAGAAGAGATCCGCAAACATCCCCCCGCCCGCGATGTGTCGGAGTTAATTCGTACGCAGCCCGGGGTAAACCTGACCGGCAACTCTACCAGCGGGCAGCGCGGCAACAACCGGCAAATTGATATCCGTGGCATGGGGCCCGAGAATACGCTGGTGCTGGTCGATGGTAAACCGGTGACCAGCCGTAACTCGGTGCGGTATGGCTGGCGCGGCGATCGTGACTCCCGCGGCGATACCAGTTGGGTGCCAGCGGAGATGATCGATCATATCGATGTGATCCGCGGCCCGGCGGCGGCGCGCTATGGTAATGGCGCGATGGGCGGGGTCGTCAACATCGTGACCAAACCGACCACGCGAGAATGGCACGGGTCGTGGAATACCTATATGAATGCTCCGCAGCACCGTAAAGAAGGGGCGACGAAACGTACTAACTTTAGCCTCAATGGTCCGCTGTCGGACAGTGTCAGCTTCAATCTCTGGGGTAATCTGAGTAAAACCCAGGCCGATGCACAGGATATTAACGCCGGGCATGAAGCGGAACGTACCGGTTCCTACGCCGGTTCTTATCCCGCCGGACGTGAAGGGGTGGTGAACAAAGATATTCACAGTAAGCTGCGCTGGGAGTTTGCCCCGATGCAGGCCCTGGAGTTTGAGGCCGGTTACAGCCGCCAGGGTAATCTCTATGCCGGCGACACGCAAAACACCAATACCAGTACGCTGGTGAAGAGTATGTACGGGAAAGAGACCAACCGTCTCTACCGGCAAACTTACGGCGTAACATGGACCGGCGGCTGGGATAATGGCGTGACCAGCAACAGCTATGCCCAGTACGAACACACCCGTAACTCGCGAATGGATGAAGGGCTGGCGGGCGGTACGGAAGGGATCTTCTCCAGTAGCGAGTTTTCAGATATCGATCTGGCCGATGTCCTGCTACATAGTGAAGTGAATATTCCGTTTACGCTGGGGGTCGATCAGAATCTGACGCTGGGGACAGAATGGAATCAGCAGCGGATGAAAGATGGCGTATCGACAACCCAGGCGCTCTCTTATGGCACTATCGATGGCGTATCGGCTACCGGTCGTAGCCCGTACTCCAGCGCCGAGATCTTCTCGCTGTTTACCGAAGATAATATGGCGCTAACGGACAGCACCATGCTGACACCCGCTCTGCGCTTCGATCACCACAGCATCGTCGGCAATAACTGGAGCCCCTCACTGAACCTGTCTCAGGAGCTGACGGACGACTGGACGCTGAAGCTGGGCATTGCCCGCGCTTACAAGGCGCCTAACCTCTACCAGTTGAACCCGAACTATATTCTCTACAGCAACGGTCAAGGCTGTTACGCCAGTAGTTCCGCCTGCTACCTGATGGGGAATAGCGATCTGAAAGCGGAGACCAGCGTTAATAAAGAGATTGGTCTTGAGTACAAGCATGATGGCTATCAGGCGGGGATCACCTGGTTCCGTAACGACTATCACAATAAGATTGAGTCAGGGTATGCGGCGGTGGGTACCGCCAGCAACGGCACCACCAATATCTATCAGTGGGAAAACGTACCAAAGGCGTTAGTGGAAGGCCTGGAAGGAACGCTGAATCTGCCGGTGGGGGAGGCGGTTAACTGGAGCAATAACCTGACCTGGATGCTGCAGAGCAAGAATAAGACGACCGGCGACCGGCTGTCAGTGATCCCGCAGTTTACCCTGAACTCGACTTTGAGCTGGCAGGTTCGTGAAGATCTCTCCCTGCAGAGCACCTTTACCTGGTATGGTCGACAGAAACCAAAACGCTTTAATTATAAGGGCGAGGCGGTCAGCGGCAGCGAACTAAACGAAGTCAGCCCATACAGCATTGTCGGCCTCAGTGCGACCTGGGATGTGAACAAAAATCTGAGCTTCACCAGCGGGATAGATAACCTGTTTGATATCCGCCACTACCGGGCAGGGAATGCGCAAACGACCGGCAACGCGACGACGGGAGCTTATCTGTATGGCGCGGGTGCCGAGACCTATAACGAATCGGGGCGGACCTTCTTTATGAGCGTTAATACTCATTTCTGATGATCCTGATGAGGAGTAAACCGGGTGCAACGCGACCCGGTTTTTTTATTTCAGATGAGAGCGGAGGAGGCGGTTATAAATCGTGACAAAATCTTCACGCCCTCTACATTATTAGCTCAACATATCCTTTTATACTGATTTCCGTCGCGCAAGGTCGTTGATCCCGACCGGGTTCGATAATAGCATCCTGCTATTTCCCTTCTGTAATATCCCCTGTCCCCCTTCCATTCCCAACCGCAGCGATGCGGAGGAGGGGGACCTCCTTATTTTTGCCGCGTGATCTGATAGCGATACTGAGTGGGCGTGAGCGCATGATATTTTTTGAAGGTACGATTAAACGCACTGAGATCGTCATAACCGACCATCATACAAATATCGACGATTCGGTAACTAGGCGTTGTCAGTAATAAACGGCAACACAGCGACATGCGCTGCTGGCGGATATATTCCATTGGCGAACGATCAAAATAATGACGGAAGAGCCGAAACAAATGCCAGGGGGAATAACCAGAGATATCGCTCAGATCGTCGACGGTCAGTTTCTTATCCAGATTATTATCGATCCACAAGAGCAGGTCGCTTAATACCGATTGCTGGAGCGTTTTGCTACGCATAATTGCGGCCAATCCCATAACGCAGGGCTCCTCAATGAGGAGCCCTGGGGTTTATTGAACAGTGAGTGTGCCGTGGCGAACCTGATAATTTTTTTGATTATCAGGGCCAATATAGTCGCTGGCAGGTTTTGCCAGCTGCAGATGACCAAAGGCGGATGTTTGCTCTGCATGATAATTTTCGCCGTCATTCACGTCGCCGCGCCCGTTATAACGGGCAATGGCCGGGAAGGGATACACCGGACGAGTCGCGATAACCGCTGGAGCGGCGTCAGCGTAAGGCTGACTGACTTTCTGCACGCCGTGAAACTGCGTTTGCGCATCTGGTTTTTCTGTCATCGGCGGCAGGTCGGCAGCGGCTGTTGCCCGTTTGCCGGCCATGATCTCCTGCGGCGCGATGCCTTCCTCGGTCCAGCGCATCAGCGGGGTAAGGAGATCAATTTGATCGTAACCTTCGCCATTACCGCAATGGGCTACCCCAGGCAGCAGGAATAACCGCAGGAAGGTATCCGTTGCGGCATGGCCCATCTCTGCTTCTACGCCGCGATAATAGGCGATAGAAAAGGCCGGACTGACGGAGTCATCGGCCAGACCGTGCCAGAGGATAAGCTTGCCGCCGCGCTGTTGATAGGCATGAAGATTAGTATTTGCCGCGTTATAGAGCGGCGCCAGTTGGGCGACGGCGTCAAAATTCTGCTGGTTAAGCGGGAAATCCCGCATCGATTGGATCTTCTGTTTTTCTCCTGGCAGGAGCACGGATTGCAGAGCCGGTAGTACCATCATTTCCGACATTGAGTGGCCGGTCGGCGTCTCGGGCACCGGCCAGCGTAGCTCGGAACCCAGCGGCAGACCGCCCGCGACGAACTGGGCGCCGTGGCTGTCGTAAGCCCCGCGGTAGAGCTTTTTCACCACCTCGATCTCTTCCTGCGTCAGGCAGGTAGAACGATCCCAAGCATCGGCAGGACAGCGGGGGAGCCATGACTCAGAGAACTGACAGGCATACGGATTTTGCAGGATACCATCCTGCACGCCGGAAAGCGTCGGGCAGTGAGCCAGCACGGCCTGGTGAATCAGAGGAAGGCGATTTTTCAGCAGGATAGCGGTACCGTCCGGGCGCTGATTGGCGGCCACATTCCAGCCGTGGAAGAAGGAGTTCTGAAACTGGAAAAAGGCCGCTGGCGCGCCAGCGCTGATACCGTCAAAATCCTGCGGAAAGCGCTGCGCTTCCATCAATGCTTCGCGACCGCCGTCTGAGCAGCCCATAAAGTAGGCATACTTTGGCGGCTGGCGGTAAAGCGTCTGCATCACCGCTTTGGCCAGCACGGCGGTCAGGTGGTTGGCGCGCCAGGCAAAATCGATGCGCTTTTGCGGATCTTCGGCCCATGACGCATCCATCATACTGCCATGGTGCCCCATATCGGTTGCTGCCACCACAAACTCGCCGTTCATTGCCGGCAGGCAGCCGCTGGCATTCGACAGACTCAGGTTAATACTCCCGCACAGTCCGCCACAGCCGACCTGCAAAAAACGTTGACTCCAGCGTTGAGTCGGCAGGGCAATCTGCACGCCAATCTCTGGGGCGATAGTGGCGCTCACCTTGCACCAGCTTCCCTGCGCGGAGGTCTGCATTTCAGTGTGATTGATAGTGACCTTTGCGCCAACGGCCGCGCTGAAGTCGGTAGCGCTTAGCGCATCGCATGTCAGCGCGGGAAGAACGATCGGCAGACTGGCGACAGCCTGTGTGGGTGAAGCGAACGATAACCCGAAGAGGGCGCAGAGGATGATGGGCAAGATTGTCTTGAGTAAGCGTGTCATACGCAGTTCCCTGTGGCTGATGATGGGAGGCGGCAGGATGGCGAAACCTATGCCTCACCTTCCCTGGCGAGGCGCCACTGCTTGGCTATTGTAGATAACGATAGACTTTCCTTGATGCCTTGATAAGGCGACCCTACTGTATTCTGCTATTTTGAGGAAAATATGGAGATGTTTGCCAACGGCGTCTGGCGGTGAATTCGGGGTAGAATGTTGTGATATCAGTTGCATAATTTATTCAATTTCTCTTCATTAAATCTGCTGGGTTGCAGGTTATTTTTCTCCCTGTTCCTGGTGATCCCAGAGAGCATCATTCCTAACGAGATCCTTCCCCCTTTCCATTAATAAGAAAGGGGGCTTTTTATTAATAAAACGTTCAGGAAAATCTAAATATAGTACTGGTGTTGGCCATTAGAACCATGCGCTTCAGAAAAAGTTCCATCATTAAATATATTTTTAAAGATGCTTTAACATCCATTTTTTCTCCATTTTGTCGCCATAATTGCATGTAATTCTGCGCCTCGCTCAGGTTATTTTCTGTCGCATATTTTAGAGATGCATCCTGAACAAATAAGCTCAACGCCAGCAGAACACTGCTATTGCTCATTATCTCGTAGACGACACATTCATGTTAAAAAAGACTCATATCATCAGCGGACTATTGATCGCCCCTTTAACGTTATATGCCGCAACATCATATCAAGTTGATGATATCCGTTTTGAAGGGCTACAGCGCGTGACCGTCGGGGCGGCGCTATTAAGTATGCCATTGCACGCGGGAGATGCGGTGACGCCAGAAGATGTCAGCGAGGCAGTGCGCGCGCTGTATGCGAGCGGCAATTTCGAAAATGTGCAGATCCTGCGCGATGGGAAAACGCTGGTGGTGCAGGTTAAGGAACGGCCCACTATTGCCAGCGTCAGTTTTTCCGGGAATAAGGCAGTGAAGGATGATGCGCTAAAGGAAAATCTCACCGCGTCCGGTATTTCTGCAGGTAGTGCACTGGATCGAAATTCGCTTAGCGAAATAGAAAAGGGGTTGCAGGATTTCTATTACAGCGCGGGGAAATACAGTGCGCAGGTTCACGCGGTGGTGACCCCGTTACCGCGTAATCGCGTTGACTTAACGTTCGTTTTTCAGGAAGGCATCTCGGCGAAAATCGCACAAATAAACATTATCGGTAATCAGGCGTTTCGGGAAGAGACGCTCCTGGACCAGCTTCAGCTACGTGATAATGTGCCGTGGTGGAACGTGGTAGCCGATAAAAAATACCAGAAGCAGAAGCTGGAAGCCGATCTGGAAACGCTGCGCAGTTTTTATCTCGATCGCGGCTATGCGCGCTTTGCTATCGAGTCCACGCAGGTCAGTATGACGCCAGATAAAAAATCCCTGTATATCACTATCGCCCTCAATGAAGGCGAACGTTATCGGGTCGACCGAACTCAGGTGACAGGCGATCTGGCTCAGCATGGGCCGGAGATCGAGGCGCTTGCCCAGCCGCTGGCGGGGGCATGGTATAGCGGGGCGCAAGTCACCACGGTTGAAAATGAGATCAAAAAGCACTTTGGTAAGTATGGTTATGCCTGGCCGCAGGTGACGTCCACGCCGGAAATCGATGATGCGCATCACCGCGTGGTGCTGCATATTCAGGTCAACGCGGGCCGCCGCTACTCGGTACGCCAGATCCGCTTTTCCGGTAACGACACCTCCCGGGACGCGGTGCTGCGTCGTGAAATGCGCCAAATGGAAGGGGCGTGGCTCAACAACGAAAAAGTCGATCAAGGGAAGGTACGTCTTGATCGAACGGGTTTTTTTGAGAACGTTGAACAGCAGATCGTTCCGGTCAATGGAACGGCGGATCAGGTCGATGTGGTCTACAAGGTGAAGGAGCGCAACACCGGCTCATTCAATGTGGGCCTGGGATTTGGTACGGACAGCGGCGTGAGCTATCAGCTTGGCGTGACGCAGGATAACTGGCTGGGAACGGGTAATAGCGTTAGCTTCAATGGGACGCGCAACAGCTACCAGTCTTATCTTGAACTGGGGGCGACGAACCCGTGGTTTACCGTAGATGGCATCAGCCTGGGCGGAAAGATTTTTTATAACAGCTATGATGCTTCTGATGCGGATGCCGGGAGCTATAACCAGCAGAGCTATGGTTTAGGTAGTACGCTAGGGTTTCCCATTAGCGAAAATAACTCCCTGAACCTGGGACTGGATTATGTCCATAATCGCCTGACCAATATGGATCCGGAGCTGACGACCTGGCGCTACCTCAGCTCTCGGGGAATCGAGCCCAGCGTGATGACGAAAGATGGCGACAGCGGCGCAAAATATAGCGCCAACGATTATTTTGTGAGTCTTGGATGGGGCTACAACGATCTCGATCGCGGCTTCTTCCCGCGTGCGGGAAACAAGAGCAGCCTGAGCGGTAAAGTGACGCTCCCCGGTTCGGATAATAGCTACTACAAACTCTCTTTTGACACCGCCCAGTATCTGCCGCTGAGCGAGAACAAGCGCTGGGTCTGGATGGAACGCCTGCGCGCAGGCTATGCCGGCGGGTTAGACGGCAAAAGTGTGCCGTTCTACGATAACTTTTACGCTGGCGGTTCGTCGTCAGTGCGCGGATTTTCTTCTAACACCATTGGGCCTAAAGCGGCCTATTACCGCTGTAACGGTAGCGAAAGCAGCTATAGCGCCTGCCCGCTGGACGCCTCGTCTGATGCGGTCGGCGGGAATGCCATGGCGGTGCTGAACAGCGAATTTATCATTCCAACCCCCTTTGTGAATGATAAGTACGCCGATAGTCTGCGAACCTCGCTGTTTGTTGACGCGGGGACGGTCTGGAGTACATCCTGGCACAACACCGCGCAGACGCTGGCGGCAGGGATCCCTGACTACGGCGATCCGAGTCATATTCGTCTCTCCGCGGGGATTGCCGTGCAGTGGATGTCTCCCCTCGGTCCACTGGTCTTCTCCTGGGCAGAGCCGTTTAAAAAGTATGATGGCGATAAAGCCGAACAGTTTCAGTTTAATATTGGCAAAACCTGGTAGGGCTCCAACGGGGCCTGATAGACCGGCGTGGCTATATTCTGTGGACTGTCCTCCGACATAGCGATTGAGCAGAATATACTCAACCGCTATGTCGATATTATCGCTAAGGAATACGATCTGGCGGGACACCCGCGACATTTACCCGAGCGCGGTCTGAGGGCCTTGCGGACCTGGTGGCGTACGACGAGGTAACCGCGCAATAAATAGCTGCCTGCTACTATCCTCTCTTCTTGCCAAACCGCGGGTAATACTCAGTGCTGCATCATCTAATACCAATGACTGAGGCCTCATCCAGAGGGACTAAGACGTATTGTAAATTAAGTTTATATTATCTTATTTTTTATTATATTTTCTTTTTTAAGGGTAATTTGGCTGTTTTTCATCAGGCCTAACCATAAATTTAGAGAGGGAAATGAAACGTTACTAATAATGGAGTATGTCGTTAGGAATTGTCTTAAATCACATAATTGCCAGGGGCGCTTGCGATTTATAACAATGAATGCTATCACTATATATTGTAATAATTTGTAGCATCTTTATAAGGAAGGAATATGAAATGGACTATTCTTAATACCCTGATCTGCCCGCAATCTGGTATCGCCTTCTCGGCTATATCCAGTCTGCGTTTCTTGAAATTTATCATGTGGTACGAGGCCGATGTAATCCTGTTGCCCGGTGAGTCGATAAGACTCTATTCCTCGAGAGTTTTAATTAATGACCAGTATCATTCATTAAAAATCTATAATATTACGGTGTACGACGAGGCGCAGTGGGAAAAATTACGTGAGCGACCATCGTGCCCTTACCATGCCGGTGGCGAGCGGTCTGACTCCTGTTTTTACCAGTCCTTTTGCACGATTAAGCGTTGCCCGAATAATATTCCCCGCAGTGAACCCTGGCGTTAGCCAGTCCACGCCGCCGGTCAGACACCGGCGGCGTGACGTCATTTCGCCAGCAGGGCGGCCAGTCGAGGCTGGACGCTTGCGCAGCCGGCCAGCACGAGGTTGCCTCGCCGCAGGCCCGCATTGGCGAGAAACGCATTGCACGTTCCGCCCGCCTCCTCAATCAATAGCATGCCTGCCAGCGCATCCCAGCTGTTCATATGCGCTTCATAATAGGCGTGGAGCTGACCGGCGGCGACATGCGCCAGCATCAGGGCGCCCGCGCCAAAACGGCGATACTCCAGACCGGCGTCGAGCAGCGTGTCGATGGCCCGGGCGTAGTCGCTGGCCGGGGCCCGGCTGGAGCGCCCCATGCCGATCACCACCGCATCGGGCTCCGGCTCGCGTAGCGTCAGGCGCCGACCGTTGAGATACGCGCCTTCGCCGCGGGCGGCGAAGAAAAATTCATCGCGATCGGGGGCGTAAATGATGCCGAGCGACAGCTCGCCCTGGCACACTCGCGCCAGTGAGATGCACCAGTAATCCATGCCGAGGATAAAGTTGGTGGTGCCATCGACAGGATCCAGCACCCAGACGGTCTGGTCGTCGCCTTCAAAACCGCTCTCCTCGCCGAGGAAACCCTCCTCGGGAAAGTGGGCCTGCAGCCAGCCTTTAATCTCTTGTTCTACCGCGAGATCCGCCTGCGACACAAAGTCCTGGCGCGCTTTTTTATCGACCTGTAATCCCGCATCGCGCAGCGCCTGGGCGTGGGCGCCTGCCTGGCGAATCAAGGCGCATAATGACTCTCGTTGTGCTTCCGTCATAGTCCTGCTCTCAGATAACAAAGGGCGACGTGCGCCGGTGAATTAAGGTTACCTCCACCCAGGTGGTGCGTGAAGGTTGCGAAGGGTCGGCGGCGCGCTCCAGAAGCCGGGCGAGCGCCTGGCGGGCGATCGCCGCCACATCCTGATGTAGCGTGGTGAGCTGATAGCTATATTGCGCGGTCGTCGGCGTGTTATCAAAACCAATCAGCTGAAAATCCGCCGGAGCCTCTCTGCCGCGCTGGCGCATTCCATCGAGAAAGCCACAGGCAAGCTGGGCGTTGGCGCAGAAGATCCCCTCCAGCGCCTCGTCGGCGAGCGCCGCAGCCTGTAACCCGCCCGCGTAACCTTCTTGCTGACAGGCGAGGATCGCCAGGTGGCGTTCGACGTCCACTCCGCGCGTCTGCAGCGCCCGGCCGAACGCTTCCCCGCGCATGCGGCCGGCCCAGGTGGAAGGATGGTGGTTGAGCCAGCCAAAGCGCTGACAGCCGCTGCGCAGCAGCTGGTCGGCGGCCAGTTCGGCGCCGGCGGCGTTGTCAGAACAAACGTAATCCACGCCGGGGATCGTCGGCTGACGATTAATGCCCACGACCGGAATATGCTGCTGGACGCACTCGTTCACCAGCGCCTCCGGCGGCTGGCCGGAGGTGACGATAACGCCGGAGACGCGAAACTGAGCGAAACGGCGCAAGGTCTGCGCCAGATCCTGCTCGCTGTGGATCTCGCTCACCAGCGCCTGAAAGCCCTGGCGCTGGATCTCGTTAAGCAGCGCATCAAGCAGGGTACTGCGAAAAGGATCGCTGATGCGCGAGACGATCACGCCGATTAAGTGGCTGCGCTGGCGGTTCAGCCCCTGGGCGAGGAAGTTAACCTGATACCCCAGCTCTTCGGCGGCGCGCAGTACCCGCGCCCGGGCGTCGGGAGAGATGCTGCCGTTGTTGCTCAACGCCCGGGACACCACTGCCCGGGAGACGCCCGCTCGCCGGGCAACATCCTGGGCGGTGACGCTGGGTTTGCGTGGGTTCATAGGAGGTACGTCTCGTCAGTGGGCGTGGGACGCGGCAGCGTAAAGGTGAGTCCATCCCGGGAAACGAATAAGCCCGGCCACGGCTGACAGGCCTGCTTTAGCGCCGACAGAGAAGCATCCTCGCAGTGATAGAGCCCCAGCGCCGGGAGCTGCAGCGTTCTGAACAGCATCAGGCAGGAGGGGAAATCGCCATGCGAGGCGTCATCGTCCAGGGCTGCTACCGAGGCGCACTCCTGAAACGCCAGCCCGGCGCCGGCCATCAGGGCTATCGAGTCGGCGGTCGGCCGGCCATCGCCGCTGTAAAACAGCGTCTGCCCGGCAATGGTGATGCGGATGGCGCGATTACTCAGCTCATGCTGGGTGGGGGCAGTGCGGATCTGCCAGTCCTGCCACGTCCAGGCTTCGCGGCATTCCTGCCAGTCGATGGTGAAACCAAGGTCCGCCTGCGGCCAGTTCGCCAGCGCGGCCAGCTGCATGAGCACCGGCTGCTGCGCCGGCTGGCAGTAGATAATGACTGGCTTCTGACGGGAATAACTTTTCCAGTGGTTCAGTAGCGCCGTCAGGCCGGTGCAGTGGTCCGGGTGAACGTGGGTGAAGTAGATCGCGTCGATATCGTTGACCTCGCCGCCGCGCTGCCAGAGCGCGCGGGGAACGGTGGGGCCGCAGTCGATTAACCACTGTTTGTTGTCCGCATCGATCACCAGCAGCGCGGAGGTATTTTGCGTGCAGGAAAAGGCGCTCCCGCAGCCAAGCACATCTATTTTCATTTACCCTCGCCAAAATTTTTTGCCGCTTAATTAAATTGTCATAAATACCCGACAAAGTAGGCTCACATCATGTCGAGTCAACGTTGCATTTTTTTTACAGCCAAATGAACACGTGTTCACCTTGCTAAAAAAAATGCCGCAGCAGCGCTTTCAGGTAGCGAATATGAGTTATTTACAGATCTCCGGCCTTAAAATTAGTTATGGCGATAAGGTGGTTTTACATAATATCGATCTGGCGGTAGAGCAGGGAGAGATGATTGCTCTACTGGGCCCGTCGGGATGCGGAAAAACCACGCTGCTGAACGCCCTCTGCGGCTTTATTCCGGTGCAAAGCGGCGAGGTGGCTATTGCCAGCCGAACGATCACTCATCTTGCGCCGGAGCAGCGCAATATCACCATGGTATTTCAAAGCTACGCCCTGTGGCCGCACCTGACGGTAGCGCGCAATATCGGCTATGGCCTGAAGCTGCGCAAATGGCGCGGGGCGGATATCGCGCGGCGGGTGGCGGAGCTGCTGCGAATAGTCAATCTCGAAGGGCTTGGCGAGGTGAAAGTGACCGAACTGTCGGGCGGCCAGCGGCAGCGGGTGGCGCTGGCGAGAGCCCTGGCCATAGAGCCCCAGGTGCTGGTGTTGGATGAGCCGTTATCTAATCTGGATGCCAAAGTGCGCCTGAATGTGCGCCATGAAATTAAATCTCTGCAAAAGAGACTGGGGTTCACGTCATTAATTGTCACCCACGATCAGCAGGAAGCCTTAGTGATGGCGGACCGCATTGCGGTATTAAATCAGGGGCGTATTGAACAAACCGGCACGCCGGAAGAAATATATCAACGCCCCGCGACGCCCTTCGTCGCTGATTTTATGGGGGCCGATAATAAAATAATTTCCGGTGAATTATCCGCTGCCGCAATATCCGGTTTATCTGCCGCTCAGCAGGGTGACAACGTTATTTATTTTCGCAGCGCCGATGCCGCGCTCGCTGAATTAACGCAGCCTGCGCCGCAGGAGGGGCTGGCTCTGGAAGGCGTGGTGGAGCAAAGCGCGTTTCTGGGCAATCTGTATCGTCACAGCGTGCGCTGCCATGACCGCCTGCTGCTGGCGGATGCCGCGCAGTGCTGGCCGACAAAAAGCCGCGTTCGGCTCCATGTGCCAACGCCGGCCCTGCATATTTTTCCTTTACCACTATCACAGTGATATCAGCGTGTTCATTCTGGGGACAATCCATGTTGACTAAGACGAAAGCAGCGATCGTAACGACCCTCTTCCTGAGCCTTGGCGCACAGGCCGACACCATTCTCAACGTCGCCACCGCGGGCGATCAGAATATGGTGGATTATGTAAAAACCTGGCTGGGGCCAAAATTTGAAGCCGCTCATCCCGGCGTCAAGGTGCGGGTGATCGGTACCGGCCCCGGCGACGCCGGGTCGAATAAAATTAGCGAGAAGCTAACGGCCCAGCAGGAGAGCGGCGCGCAGCAGTGGGATATCGACGTCGCGGTAGTGCACCAGAAGGCGGGCGGTGAGCAGGTGGCAAAGGGATTGCTGCAAAAATACCGTCAGGATATTCAGACCGGCGGCATGGTGAGTTCGCCGAGCGCCACCCAGGCGCTGGGCGTTAACGTTGACGGATACGTGATGCCGATGTTCTTAAGCCAGACCGCTATCGCCTGGAACAGCGATCTGGTCACTACCCCGCCGGCGTCGTATGACGAGCTGGTGGCCTGGACGCAGAAACACCCGCAGGCTTTTGGCTATAACGGCATCAAGAACGGCATGTCCGGCGTCAGCTTTGTGGTGGGCTGGATCTACGCCTACGGGACCGACGCCCAGCGTCTCTCCGCCGGACCCTATGATAAAAGCGTCGAAAAAGGCTGGCAGCAGGCCTATGAGAAGCTAAAGGCGTTCAATAAAAACGTAACTTTCACCCCGGGCAACGCCGGGACGCTCGATATGCTGAGCCGGGGGGAAATCGCCATGGGCCCGGTGTGGGTCGATATGTTCTATAGCTGGAAAGATCAGGGCAAGCTGCCGCCGTCGATCAAGCTTGCTTTACTGGCGCCGGGCATGCCGGGCCAGCCGATGTATTACGTCATCCCGGCGAAGGCGGCGAATCCGCAGCTGGCGCGCGACTTTATCGCGCTGGCCACCAGCCCGGAAGTGCAGGCGCAGGGGATCGTCAAGCAGTTCAACTGGTATCCGGGCATCGACGCCGGGCAGGTGAAGCCGAAGCTGGATGCGGCGACCTGGCAAAAGCTGTTTGCCGAAATCTCGCCGGAAGCGCTGGCGAAGTATGGCAAAAGCTTCCCGATCGCCCCTTACTTTGACGATATCAAAGAGGGTTACGAAAGCCAGGTGGCTAATTAAACCTTTTTCCAGCCCGGGCCGCCGTCCCGGGCGCTTGCTTGTGCTGACGCCAGGTTTATTATGTCCAGTTCATTAAAATATCTGCTGCTGGTTGCCCCAGCGGCGCTGATGATCGCGATCCTGTTTTTGTATCCGCTGGGGTTTTCGCTGGTCTCGGCGTTTACCGCGCCGGGACAGCCGTTCACCCTCGATCACTTCCGCAAGGTCTATGCGCTCTACGCCAGCGATGTGCTCTTTTCGCTGCTTATTGTGCTGATCTCGGTGGCGCTGTTAGCGCTGCTCGCCATTACCCTGTCGGCAGTGATTGCGCTGTCACCCTGCCGACCCGTTGTGCGTCTGCTGGGTTTTTTGTATCGCCTGCCGCTGTTTATTCCTTTTATCGTTGTTGCCCAGATGATGCGCACTTTTCTCGCCAAAAATGGCCTGATGAACAATGCGCTGGTGGCGGCCGACCTGGTCACGCCGCTGGAGACGCTCTCCTGGCTGGGATGGAAAGGGATAGTGATCACCTTTGTCTGGAAGCAACTGGCCTTTGCCACGCTGCTGATCTGCGGGGCGATGGCGGCGCTGGAGTCGTCGCAGATCCTTGCTGCACGTAATCTTGGCGCCTCCCGGCCGCGGATCCTGTTCGATATCATGCTGCCGCAGGTCCTGCCGACTATCGGCGTGGCGCTGGTGCTGTCGACGGTGACCATGATGTCGGTGCTGTCGGTACCGTTGATGATCGGCGTGGGGACCCCGACGATGCTAACCGTGGATATGGCGTTTCGCGTCAATTCCTATGGTGATTACGCGGTGGCGAATGCGCTTGGCGTGGTGTCGCTGGCGATCTGCGGCGCGCTGTCGTGGTTTTACCTGCGCCACAGCCTGCAGCAAAAAGGCGGTGAATCATGAAAGCGCTGGCCCTCGTATCAACCCCGGCATGGTGGGTGAAAGGGCGCCGTAAAGTGCGCGCCAGTCCGGTGCTGCAGACTCTGCTGCTGCTGTTTATGCTGCTGGCGATGTTTGGTCCGCTGCTGAACCTGTTGATCTGGACCGTAGCGGAAAGCTGGTATTTTCCCCATTCGCTGCCCAGCCGGTGGGGGCTGAAGTACTGGTATCAGGTTTTCAATCCATACAGCGATGTCTCCAGCTCGCTGTTAACCAGCGTGCTGATCGCTCTGTTATCGGTGGGGGTCTGTTTGCTGATTTCCGTACCCGCCGGCTATGCGCTTTCCCGGCGGAAAATGCCATTACGGATGCTGTTCATGCTGCTATTTCTTATCCCGCAGGCCTTTCCTAACCTGACGGTATACATGAATGTTGCCAGATTGTTTTATCAGTGGGGATTGAACGGCAGTATCGCAGGGGTGGTGCTGGTGCATAGCGTCCACGGTCTGATGTACTCGGTGTGGATCTGTGTGGCCGCGTTTTCAGCCATCGACCCGCTGCTGGCGCGGGCGTCGCGTAACCTGGGCGCCGGGCCGGTGTATACCTTCTGGCACATTGTGCTGCCGCAGGCGGCGCCGGGGATCGTTGCCGCCAGCATCTTTGTTTTTCTGGAGTCGCTGGATGAGTTTACCGGCACTTTCTTCGTCGGGGCGCCGGATATCACCACGCTGCCGCTGCTGCTCTATAACGCCAGCATGTCGGGTAACTATCAGGTCTCGTCGATTACCGCGCTGATTTTGCTGGTCCCATCGCTGCTCTTTATGGTGGTGATCCATAAATTTATGCGTCCGGAGATGATGGCGAAATTAGGGAAATAAGGGCTGCAGAAAACGAAAAAGCTTCCCGTCGGGAAGCTTTTTAACCTCAGGTCATCATCATTGGCCATTCTGGCGGTGTCTGACTCATGACTTCAATCATCACATCTTTGATATTGCCCCAGATTTTGGCAATATCGAGCAGGGTGATACCGAGCAAACCGGTGGCGAACCAGCAGGCGGCGGCCAGGCCGAGGCAGCTGCAGATCACCGCCAGACCGGCGTAATCGCTTTTGCGAAGCTGAATATTCAGTGAGCTGGCGAGAAACATCAGTACCGCGCTCACCAGGGGCCAGCGCAATAATACGACACTGGTAGTAATGGAAGCCATTAACCTATCCTCAAAGAAAGTCGGGAGCCATGGACGACCTGGCGCGACTGACGATGGCATAGCGCTCTGGTCTCAACTGGCGTACTAGAGAGTGATGAAACGCCATTTCTGTTTCATCAACTTGTGTGAACTATATCACACTTGGCGCTTTATTCACCAGTCAAAAAATGAGCTTTTGCTGCGTTTAATAACTATGAAATTTGTGTGGATATTGGTGAGCAACCCCGGGAAGCATATTTTCATTCACTGCCTAATGATTATTATTCTGCGGGTTTTATTACCTGTTCTTGTTTATTACACGGAGAAACCGAGTCAGATGCGCGTCTATTCTTAATCTTGCCGGAATATCTTCCGAATACCTGATAAATAAGTATTATTCATCACCATCAGAGGTAAAACTGACGCTCGTGAGGGCTGTCGGATGTCAGCTGATGTCTATCGCAATCGCGATTGCTAACGTGTTCGGGCTACCTTAATTAAGGCATATCGCATGGATGTAAGCGTAAATGGGTGACAGTGCGCCGCATAAGGCGCTAAGAGTCATCGGAACAGGTTTGGTTATTTTATTGCCAGTGGTGCTGGCATTGTGGTTTGCCCAGCTGCGGGCTAAAGCCGAAACCATTGATCAATTACACTCATTTTCGCAGCTGGCGCTGCAAAAAACGGAAATGGTCATCCGGGAAGCGGATCAGGCTCGGGCTAAAGCCAGCCAGTATCGCGGTGAGTTGTGTTCAGCGGATCACCAGCGTTATTTACTGCATATTGTGCGCGGCCTGCTGTATGTGGAAGATCTGATCTACGCTAACGGCCAGCGCTTTATCTGTTCAACGTCCGTTCATCAGCAAACCGGCTGGCGGATGCCGGCGGCTAATTACACCAAAAAGCCGGATGTCGCGATTTACTATTACCGGGACACGCCGTTTTATCCGGGCTTTGCCATGAATTATATGCAGAAGGGGCCCTATGTTGTGGTGGTTAATCCCTTCTCGTACAGCTCGGTGATCGCCAGCGACCGCGATTTAGCCTATGGCGTTTTCGATACCAAAACCAACCTCTTTTTCTCGGTAAGTAACAATGTCGAGCCCGCGGAACTCCATGCGTTAATTCGCGAAGGCGATACCTTTTTTAATCAGAATGGCCGGGTGTATACGATCGCCCGCTCCGCTATTCGCCCCATCGCCGTCATTATGTCCACCTCGCGGGCCAGCTACTATCACAACTTTTGTGACCAGGCCAGTCTGACGCTGCCGCTGGGGATAATTTGCAGTATTTTACTGGTGCTGGTGTGGTCGCGCACCCGCCGACAGTATCACTCGCCGCGCAATATGCTGCAGCGGGCTCTGAGCTGCCGCCAGCTGCGCCTGCACTACCAGCCGATTATCGATATTAAAAATAACCGCTGCGTTGGGGCGGAAGCGCTGCTGCGCTGGCCTGGGTTTGACGGTCCGGTGATGAACCCGGCGGAGTTTATTCCGCTGGCGGAGAATGAAGGCATGATTGCCCAGGTCACGGACTACGTGGTGGATGAACTGTTTTATGAAATGGGTGAGTTTCTGGCCAGCCATCCACAGTTGTATATAGCCATCAATCTCTCTGCGTCGGATTTCCATTCGGCGCGGCTGATTTCACAGATCAGTGAGAAAGCGCACAGCTACGCGGTCTGTATCGGACAAATCAAAATCGAAGTGACCGAGCGCGGGTTTATCGACGTACCGAAGACCACGCCGGTGATCCAGGCGTTCCGCGAAGCAGGCTATGAAATTGCCATCGACGATTTCGGCACCGGCTACTCGAATCTGCATAATCTGCACGCGCTGAACGTCGATATCCTCAAAATCGATAAAACCTTCGTCGATACGCTCACCACCAACAACACCAGCCACCTGATTGCTGAGCATATCATCGAGATGGCGCGCGGGTTGCGGTTAAAGACGATTGCAGAAGGCGTGGAGACGCCGGAGCAGGTAAGCTGGCTCTACAAGCGCGGCGTACAGTATTGCCAGGGCTGGCTGTTTGCGAAAGCGATGCCGGCGCGGGAGTTTATGCAGTGGTTAGCCAATGCTCCCGCGCCCGCGAACGTGCCTCAGCCGCCGCGTCACGCGGAGATCTGATGGCGATAGTCGCTGGGAGTGCGGTCAAACTCGCGGCGGAACACCCGGGAGAAGGTTTGCTGCGAGACGTAGCCCAGATCCATGGCGATATCAAAGATCGGCCGCTGGGTGGTTCGCAACGCTTCCGCCGCCAGCAGCAGGCGGCGCTGGCGAATATAGTCCCCCAGCGTCTGATGCATCACGGTACGGAACATCCGCTGCAGGTACCACTTCGAGTATCCTGACTTTCTGGCGACTATATCAATGTTAAGTGGTTGATCGATATGTTCATCAATCCATTCAATCAAAGTTTGAATAATATCCTGATGGGACATAAAGCGGCCTCTCTCAATTCTCGATTCGTCGTTTTGTCTGCAGGCGAGTATAATTCCTCAAGTTAACTTGAGGTAAAGCGCTTTATGGAAAAGAAATCACCCCGCATCAAAATGCTGTTGACGCCTGGAGAAGTGGCAAAACGAACCGGCGTGGCGGTCTCGGCCCTCCATTTTTATGAGAGTAAAGGATTGATCCACAGTCAGCGGAATGCCGGCAATCAGCGGCGCTACCGGCGTGACGTTCTGCGCGCGGTGGCGATTATCAAAATTGCGCAACGTATTGGCATCCCGCTGGCCACTATCGGCGACGCGTTTGGCGTGCTGCCGGAAGGGCACAATCTCAGCGCAAAAGAGTGGAAGATGCTGTCATCGCAGTGGCGTGAGGAGCTGGATCGGCGCATTCATACCCTGACGGCGCTACGCGACCAGCTCGACGGCTGTATCGGCTGCGGCTGTTTATCGCGACGCGACTGCCCGCTGCGCAACCCGGGCGATAAACTGGGGGAAGAGGGAACCGGCGCCCGGCTGCTGGAAGACGAGTGATAAAACTAAAGCGCCACAACTGGGCGCTTTAGTTGTTTTCCGGTCTTGGTCTTTCGCATTATCTCGCTGGTTCGCGAGAGGGTTTCCCCCGACGTCGACGTCCCTCAGTATTGCGCAATCTGTTGATGGAGGTTCCGGTTTGCGTCGACACTTTAACTATGGCATCTGCCGTCGCTTTTTCCTCACTATTTTGCTGAAATTTTCCCGGCAATGAGCGCCTGTTCCTATAGTTAATTTGAACAAACTACGGGAGAGGCTCATGCTGACGGTACATCATCTTAATCAATCACGATCGCAACGCGTACTGTGGGCACTGGAAGAGCTGCAGCTGCCTTATCAGATAGTCCGCTATCAGCGGGAGAAAACGATGCTGGCGCCGGCGGCGCTAAAAAAAATCCATCCGTTGGGCAAATCACCGGTACTGGAAGACAACGGCTATGTGCTGGCGGAGTCCGGGGCGATCCTCGAGTATTTGCAGGAAACCTGGGACAGCGGCGGGTTGTTGAAGCCGCAGGGAATTGACGACAAACTGCAGTACCGCTTCTGGCTGCACTATGCCGAAGGCTCGCTGATGCCGCTGCTGTTAATGAAGCTGGTGTTCGCCAGCCTTGGCAAACCCCCTGTGCCCTTTGGCGTCCGCTCGCTGGGCGCCCTGCTGGGCAAGGGCATTCAGAAAGCGTGGCTGGATCCCCAGCTGGCCACCCATGCGCGGTTTATTGACGACCATCTTGCCACGCGGCCATGGTTTGCCGGCGAGCGTCTGAGTATGGCCGATATCCAGATGAGCTTCCCGGTGATGGCGCTGTTGGCGCGCGGTGGCGTGCATGACCTTGTCCATATTGAGGCCTGGCGACAGCGGGTGGAGCAGCGTCCGGCCTGGCAGCGGGCCATCGAGCGCGGCGGTCCCTTCACCTTACCCGGTGCCTGAGGTATCAGCGGATCCGATGACGTCGATAAATGAAAGCAACTCACTAAAAAATTGTTAGCGGATTGCGCATAGACGATAACGTTTGCGCATCGGCTGGTCATTTTCTGTTCGTCATAAGCGAAATTTAGCGAAATACGATAAACATCGGTTGAAAAGGGTTATCTAAAGGCCGGATAATCGTTTGCCTTTCTGTTTCGCTCCCCCTTTTTTCTGCTGTCCGGGGGAGGCGATAAGGTTGACCACCGTAGTGTATGCGCGGAGTTAAACGTTTGCTTTTTTGCGGCCCCCCTGGCGCTGCGATTCGGTACATGGAGATCGCGTTTAACTGGCAGTGGACGGTCCACCACGCATATCAACGAACGATAAAAATTTTCAGGGGAAGTTTTCTATGTCTACGCCTTCAGCGCGTACCGGCGGTTCATTGGACGCCTGGTTTAAAATTTCGGCGCGCGGCAGCACCGTGCGTCAGGAGATTGTTGCAGGTCTTACTACCTTTCTGGCGATGGTGTACTCCGTCATCGTGGTGCCGGGCATGCTCGGTAAAGCGGGCTTCCCGCCGGCCGCGGTGTTTGTCTCGACCTGTCTGGTAGCGGGCGTTGGCTCGCTGGCGATGGGATTATGGGCGAATCTGCCGATGGCGATCGGTTGCGCTATCTCGTTGACCGCCTTCACCGCCTTCAGCCTGGTGCTGGGGCAGCAGATCAGTATTCCGGTAGCCCTCGGCGCAGTATTCCTGATGGGGGTCCTGTTTACGGTGATCTCGGCAACCGGCATCCGCAGCTGGATCTTGCGTAACCTGCCACAGGGCGTGGCGCACGGTACCGGGATCGGCATTGGCCTGTTCCTGCTGCTGATCGCCGCCAACGGCGTTGGTCTGGTGATCAAAAACCCGCTGGACGGTTTGCCGGTGGCGTTGGGCAACTTTGACAGTTTCCCGGTGGTGATGTCGCTGATTGGCCTCGCGGTGATCATTGGTCTGGAAAAAATGAAGGTGCCGGGCGGCATTCTGCTGACCATTATCGGCGTGTCGATTGTCGGCCTGATTTTCGATCCCAACGTCCATTTCTCCGGCATTTTCGCTATGCCATCCCTGAGCGATGGCCAGGGTAATTCCCTGATCGGCAGCCTGGATATCGTCGGCGCGCTCAACCCGGTCGTGCTGCCAAGCGTGCTGGCGCTGGTGATGACGGCGGTCTTTGACGCCACCGGTACCATCCGCGCGGTGGCTGGCCAGGCGAACCTGCTGGATAAGGACGGACAGATCATCAACGGCGGTAAAGCGCTGACCACCGACTCCCTGAGCAGCGTCTTCTCCGGTTTAGTCGGGGCGGCGCCGGCGGCGGTTTATATCGAATCGGCGGCGGGTACCGCGGCCGGTGGTAAAACCGGTCTGACCGCGGTGACGGTCGGTGTCCTGTTCCTGCTGATCCTGTTCCTCTCCCCGCTCTCTTATCTGGTGCCGGCCTACGCGACCGCGCCGGCGCTGATGTACGTTGGCCTGCTGATGCTGAGCAACGTGGCGAAAATCGATTTCAATGACTTTGTTGACGCGATGGCTGGCCTGATCACCGCGGTGTTTATCGTGCTGACCTGTAACATCGTGACGGGCATCATGATCGGTTTCGCGACCCTGGTTATTGGCCGTCTGGTCTCCGGCGAGTGGCGCAAACTGAACCTCGGCACGGTGATTATCGCTGTGGCGCTGGTGGTGTTCTACGCCGGCGGCTGGGCGATTTAAACCCTTCGTGCTCCTCACGGGCGGCTCAGGCCGCCCGTTTTATTTTTAAGCCACATCCTGTTTCCATTTGCGTTAATCTGGGTAGCGTATGATTCACAGGCACGACGCCTTACAGGTATAAAAGAAAACGCAGCAAACAGGGAACACATGGAAATATTCTTTACCATCCTCATCATGACCCTTGTGGTCTCACTCTCCGGGGTAGTGACGCGCGTACTGCCCTTTCAGGTTCCACTTCCACTGATGCAAATCGCCATTGGCGCGCTTCTGGCGTGGCCGACCTTTGGTTTGCACGTTGAATTTGATCCAGAGCTGTTTCTGGTACTGTTTATCCCGCCGCTGCTATTCGCCGACGGCTGGAAAACGCCAACCCGCGAATTTATTGAACACGGGCGCGAGATCCTCGGCCTGGCGCTAGCGCTGGTGGTCGTGACGGTGGTCGGCATCGGCTTTCTGATCTACTGGATTGTGCCGGGCATTCCGCTGATCCCTGCGTTCGCGCTGGCGGCCGTGCTGTCGCCGACCGACGCCGTGGCGCTTTCGGGCATCGTTGGGGAAGGGCGGATACCGAAGAAAATCATGGGCATTCTGCAGGGGGAGGCGCTAATGAACGACGCCTCCGGCCTGGTCTCGCTCAAGTTTGCCGTCGCGGTGGCGATGGGCACCATGGTCTTTACCGTTGGCGGCGCCACCGTAGAATTTCTGAAGGTGGCGATTGGCGGCGTGCTGGCCGGGTTTGTGGTGAGCTGGTCGTATGGCCGCTCGATGCGCTTCCTCAGCCGCTGGGGCGGGGATGAACCCGCCACGCAGATTGTCCTGCTGTTCCTGCTGCCGTTTGCCTCCTATCTGATTGCCGAACATATCGGTGTCTCCGGCATCCTGGCGGCGGTAGCGGCGGGGATGACCATCACCCGTTCCGGCGTGATGCGCACCGCGCCCTTGGCCATGCGCCTGCGCGCCAACAGCACCTGGGCAATGTTGGAGTTTGTCTTCAACGGCATGGTCTTCCTGTTGTTGGGCCTGCAACTGCCGGATATCCTCTCCAGTTCGCTGGTAGCGGCGGAGGCCGACCCCAACGTTGAGACCTGGATGCTGTTTACCGACATTATCCTGATCTATGCCGCGCTGATGCTGGTGCGTTTTGGCTGGCTGTGGTCGATGCGTAAGCTCAGTCAGCGCTTCCTGAAGAAGAAGCCGATGGAGTTTGGCTCCTGGACTACGCGCGAGCTGCTGATCTCCTCCGTTGCCGGGGTGCGCGGGGCGATTACCCTCGCCGGTGTGCTCTCCATTCCTCTGCTGCTGCCTGACGGGAATGTCTTTCCGGCGCGCTATGAGCTGATTTTCCTCGCCGCCGGGGTGATCCTGTTCTCGCTGTTCGTCGGGGTGATTGCGCTGCCGATCCTGCTACGTCACATTGAATCGAGCGATAATGTGCAGCAGCGGAAAGAGGAGCGTCTGGCGCGCGCAGCAACGGCTGACGTGGCGATTGTGGCGATCCAGAAGATGGAAGAGCGTCTGGCGGCGGATACCAAAGAGAATATCGATACCCAGCTGCTGACCGAAGTCAGTTCGCGGGTGATCGGTAACCTGCGCCGGCGCGCCGATGGGCGTAACGACGTGGAAACCTCTATGCTCGAAGAGAGTCTGGAACGCCGCTTCCGCCTGGCGGCGCTGCGCTCTGAGCGCGGCGAGCTGTATCATCTGCGCGCCACCCGGCAGATCAGTAACGAGACGCTGCAGAAGCTGCTCCACGATCTCGACCTGCTGGAAGCGCTGTTAATCGAAGATCAATAACCTGTAATCCGGATAGCGCGACGCTTATTCGGACTACTGGCGAGACTGCAGTAAATGTGTAGCCCCGGTAAGCGTTAGCGCGACCGGGGGAAACCCGGGCAGCGGCGCAAGCGCCTGACCCGGGCTACCCCTTCCCTTGCGGAACGCGTTGTCACCAGGGAATTATTCCAGCCAGAACGCTTTGCTGCACGCCAGCCAGGCCTCAGCGCTGCGCGACATATATACGCCTTCCCGCCAAATCATCCCCAGCTCCCAGCGCAGCTCGCTTTGCAACGGGATCCAGCAAAAATTCTGCCGGTCGAGACGCTGGCAAATCGGTTCCGGCAGGATCGCTACGCCAATGCCCGCCTGCACCATGGCGGCGAGAAAATCCCACTGGCCGCTGCGCACCGCGATACGTGGCTTCACGTCATGCTCGGCAAACAGCCGCATCAGCTGCTGGCTAAGGGCAAATTCCTCGTTGTAGATAACCAGCGGATGCGACGCCAGCTCGGCCGGCGAGAGCGAGGTTTTACCTTCCCACTCCGCGGTCCTTGGCGTCAGGACGCACAGCGGGTGATTGAACAACGGCAGAATGGTGAGGCTGCTATCCTCCTCGACAGGCAGGGCGGTCATCGCCATATCAAGTTCGCCATTGCTGACCGCCTGCTGGACCGTCAGGCCGCCAAACTCGGCGATCTTCAGCTCGACGCCCGGATAGCGCTGGCGGAAGCGACTGATCGGCTCGGCCATCAGCATCCCGACCATCGGCGGAATGCCAAGCCGCAGCACCCCTTTATGCAGGTGGTTGATATCGCTCAGCTCTGACTCCAGCTGGCTGAACTCGCCCAAGATCGCCTGGCCGCGTTCAAAAACGACGCGCCCGGTATCGGTGAGCAGTAGTTTGCGGCCGTCGCGGATCAACAGCGTGCAGTTCAGCTCATCTTCGAGATTCTTGAGCATCTTGCTGATGGTGGGCTGTGTGACAAACAGCTTTTCCGCCGCGCGAGTAAAACTCTGCTGACGAACCACTTCAACGAAATAGCGCAGCGTTCGGATATCCATAATTATTCCCTGAGACTATACCTGCGATGATTTTAATTCATTTCTGTCCGCTTCGGCGGCTCTCTATACTGCTCGCCTGACTTCTTTTTTTCAGGACTATCGCACATGGCCTTCGCGCCAGCTCGCGTTGCCCCCGCCGTGGCGCAACGACTTCAGATCCCGGTACAGGTACTTCTCTACGTCGGGTTATTCATCTTCGCACAATATCTGGTGAACAGGTGGCAGGTACCGCTGCCGGCTAACCTGGTCGGCATGGTGATGCTCCTGCTGCTGATCGTCTGCCGGGTGATACCGGTAAGCTGGGTGCGCGCCGGCGCCCGCTGGCTGCTGGCGGAGATGCTGCTGTTTTTCGTCCCGGCGGTGGTCGCGGTGGTGAACTACGCCCAGCTGTTGATGGTCGATGGTTGGCGGATTTTTCTGGTGATTGCCTTAAGCACGCTGATGGTGCTCGGCGCCACCGCCTGGGTCGTTGACAAGGTCTATCGTTACGAAGTGGGCAGGTTAAAAAAATGAGCGATGCCGTGCTGAGTATCCTGTGCCTGGTGGCGACGCTGGTCCTCTATTACGCCAACAAAAAACTGTATCGCCGTTTTCATAAACTCCCTCTGATGCCGCTGGTGTTCACGCCGATCCTGCTGGTGCTGATTCTGGTGGTAGGCCACATCTCTTATCAGAGCTATATGGGAGAGACCCACTGGCTGCTGTGGCTGCTGGGCCCGGCGACCATCGCCTTTGCCGTTCCGGTGTATGAAAATGTCGCGGTGATTAAACGCCACTGGATGTCGCTCAGCGCCGGGGTGGTGACGGCGGTAGTGGTGGCTGTCACCAGTTCCGTATGGCTGGCGCGCGGGTTTATGTTGTCTGATGAAATTCAGCGTAGCCTGGCGGTGCGCTCGGTGACCACGCCCTTTGCGCTGGCGGCGGCGAAACCGCTCGGCGGTCAACCCGATCTGGTGGCGCTGTTTGTGGTGATCACCGGCGTGTTTGGCATGGCGGTGGGAGATATGCTGTTTTTACGTCTTGCTATCCGGGAAGGGATGGCGAAAGGAGCCGGGTTCGGCGCGGCTTCCCATGGTGCGGGAACGGCGCGCTCGTATGAGCTGGGCCAGCAGGAGGGCGTGGTGGCCAGCCTGGTGATGATGCTGTCAGGCGTAGTGGTGGTGCTGGCTGCGCCGGTCGTCCGCTGGCTGCTGTTTTAACATTATCGCCAGAGTGAATGTTAATAAATATTGAGGAGAGGAATAGCTATCGGCTATTCCCTGTTTTTGTTATTGATGCATTTAACGGTTCATCATAAAAGATTAAGCCAATTCTTATATCAGCACTGACTTTGTAACTAAATATTTCTCTGCATGCCCGTATTTAATTATGGGGTAAATATTATATAAATATCCAATTATCTTTGCGAATTTTATAACTTTATAACTATTTGATTTTTATGGTTTTGAGTATGGCCACTCATGCGTTGCGATGTTATGT
The DNA here is from genome assembly GCF_025813515.1 of Klebsiella sp. KP20-425-1. NCBI lineage: Bacteria > Pseudomonadati > Pseudomonadota > Gammaproteobacteria > Enterobacterales > Enterobacteriaceae > Klebsiella > Klebsiella sp. KP20-425-1. Next base: position 4,846,667 of record NZ_CP109614.1, on the reverse strand, counting down.
CGCAAAAAAATCAATTTTTACATTAATAATTGAGTTCTTACCTCATGCTAGTTATTATTTTTACGCGAGCTTGTATTATTGAATGGATTCAAATGCTGGTCGTTTATTTATGAATAATATTAATTGTCATAAACCATATGTCATGTAAATACATGCATGACGCCGCGCTGCTTGAATTTCATTCTCTAATATCGCTGCATAAAGCAATTGACGGACTGATTGTCGTTTATAATGGATATGGGAATAAATATGAATATGAGTAAAAAATTTCTGGCGGGTGCCCTGATTTTCTCTGCCTGCAGCGCGCTGTCTACCGTTGCGCAGGCTGATAACACCATTACCTTTAATGGTATTGTTTCCGATACCACCTGTACGGCGACCATTGATGGCGGTGTAACGGCTATTGATATGGGCACCACCTCAGTGGCGGATCTGAAAGCGTATACCTTCGGCGCTGCCAAGAACTTCTCCTTTAGCTTAGCTGATTGCCCGACCGCGGAAGAAGGTGGCAACAGTATCGCCCGCGTCACTTTTGGCGGTGTTTCCGATACCGCGAACAGCGATTATTTTAAAAACCAGGCAACTGATGAGCCGGCAACCGGCGTCGCTGTGGCCCTTTTCGACGAAGCGGGCAATGTGATGAAGAATAACGAAGAGGGTTCTGATGTTGATATCTCTTCGGGTGCAGCAACCATTCCGTTCACCGTTAAAATGGTGAAATCGGGTGATGCCGATCCGACGAAAGGTACCGTTCAGACAACCGTGACTTATAACGTGACCTATCATTAATTCGGCTTCTTGTTGAATGGAGAAAGGGGAATCGCCTGCTATTCCCCTTAAATTAAACATATGAGATATCCTTTTTTTGCGATCGGTTTATTGCTGTCTTCTTCCTTCGCGCAGGCCAGCGTGGTCGTTGGCGGTACGCGTCTGGTTTTTGATGGTACGAAAAATAACGCTGTAATAACGGTTGAGAATAAAGATCAGAACAGCAATATCGTTCAGTCCTGGCTCTCGGTGGTTGATGCAGCCTCACCCGCCAAAGACGCATTTATTATTACGCCGCCGCTGTTTCGTCTCAAAGCCGGGGAGAAAGGATTTGTCCGCGTAGTTCGATCAGGAAAGAAATTACCCGACGATCGCGAGTCGATGTTTTGGCTCAATATTAAAGGGATCCCGGCAACAGAATATGTACCTGATAAAAATGTCGTACAGTTTGCGATTAATTCGAAAATAAAATTGATTTATCGACCCGCTGCGTTAAAAGGTAATACACCGGAAGCGTACGCTGAAAAATTACAGTGGGGGAAAGAGGGGACGTCGGTGACGGTAAAAAATAACTCACCGCTGTATATGAATTTCTCACAGATTAGCCTTAACGGTAAAAATATTTCTGGCGCATGGTTTGCTGCCCCGTTTTCCACCTTAAAAATACCCGTGCAGAGTAGCCTGTCGGCGACAGGAAAAAAAGAGATCACATGGAGCGTGATTAATGATTATGGTATGTCAGGGAAGAAATATACCGCTATCATTCAGTAGCGTTGAGCTGCTATTTTCAACTAAAAGTATCTGCGTCGCTATTATTCTGTGCCTAAGTACTCTGCCCTCTCGCGCGGAGGCCGGTGAATATTTCAACCCAAATTTACTCGAAGTCGCCGAGAGTCCTGCGGCTTCGGTTGATCTATCCTATTTTTCGCAAGATGGCATACCGCCGGGCACCTATCACCTGGATGTTTACATCAACGATAAGTACGTCAGTTCAGACTCGCTGACTTTTCAGGAAATTAGCCATGACGCAGGCGCGACTGCTTCTCCCTGCCTGTCCGCGGAGTATCTGAATTCATGGTTGATTAATACCACCGCCTATCCGCAGTTGTTCGAGGCAGGGGAAACCTGCGCCCGGCTGTCGGCGATCCCCGGGATGACGTTCTCGGTATCTCTTGCCCAGCAGCGGATTGATTTTACCGTGCCGCAGGCCGCCATGCTGAATCGCCCCAGAGACTATATTCCCGAGAGCCAGTGGCAACAGGGGATCAATGCCGGTCTTCTCAACTATAGCGTCACCGGGCAGCGTAATGCGCCGCGGCATAACGGCGCCACTATCGACAGTCAGTTCGTCAGCCTGCAGCCTGGGCTGAATCTGGGACCATGGCGCCTGCGCAACTACAGCACCTATAGCCACAGCGATAACAACAGCCGCTGGGAGTCGGTTTACTCCTATCTTGCCCGCGATATTCACACCCTACGCAGCCAGCTGGTGGTCGGTAATACGTATACCTCTTCCGGCATTTTCGACAGTTTGAGTTTTACCGGTCTGCAACTCAGTTCGGACAAAGAGATGCTGCCGGATAGCCTGCATGGCTTTGCGCCGACGATTCGAGGGATCGCGCGCACCACCGCGGAGGTCTCGGTTTATCAGAATGGTTACAGCATTTATAAAACCACCGTCGCTCCCGGCGCCTTTGAAATTAACGATCTGTACGCCACCGGCAGCGCCGGCGACCTGTACGTCAACATTAAAGAGTCTGACGGCAGCGAGCAAAACTTTGTGGTGCCTTTCGCGTCGCTGGCGATCCTGCAACGTGAGGGCCAGCTGGACTATGCGCTGAGCAGCGGCAGGACGCGATCGGGCAGCTCCGACGATAAAGAATATAACTTTATTCAGTCTTCCCTGGCCTATGGCGCCACCAGCAACATCACTTTTTATACTGGTTTCCAGCAGGCGGAAGATAAATACACCAACCTGTTGTTAGGCGCTGGCTTTAACCTCGGTACTATCGGTGCGCTGTCGTTTGATGGCTCTCAGTCGTGGGCCGACGTGAAAACCAGCGATACGGCCTCGTCAACCAGTAAAGAGCAAGGGCAATCGTATCGCGTCCGCTTCAGTAAAAGCTTTCTGCAGACGGGCACCAGCTTTTCCGTGGCCGGTTATCGCTACTCCACCTCGGGATATTATTCGTTTCAGGACTTTGTCGATAACTCTTCCACACAGCGCGACTGCTGTACGCAGAGCGGCAGAACGAAAGGCCGGTTTGACGCATCGTTGTCGCAGACGCTGTTTGGCTATGGTTCGCTCTCGCTTTCGTTGGTCAATGAGACCTACTGGGACAGTTCGCGTATGGAATCGGTGGGCGTGGGCTATAGCGGGTCGATTGGCAAGGCCTCCTACTTTATTAACTATTCCTATAACCGCAATGTGCAAAGCACCGATGACAGCAGCAATAACCGGCCGGCCAGCGATACGGTCGTCTCCCTGACGTTAAGTATTCCGCTTGGCGAGACGCTCTCGGCAAATTACACCATGAACCATGGTCGGCATAACGATACCACGCACAGCGTGGGGCTCAACGGCTCGGCGTTTGAGGATCGTTCCCTGAACTGGAGCGTACTGGAAGGGTACAACACGCAGGATAAAAGCACCTCCGGCAACCTCAGCGTCAACTACCAGGGCTCGAAAGGGGATGTGGCTGGCGGCTATGGCTACGACCGCTACAGCAATCACTACAACTATTCGCTGCGCGGGGGCATGGTCGCCCATGCGGGCGGACTCACGCTATCACGCTTTCTGGGCGAGAGTTCTGCGCTGGTCGAAACGCCTGGCGTCAGCGATGTGACAGTGCGCGGTCAGACAAACGTGACGACGGATGCCGCCGGATATGCGGTGGTGCCCTACGTCCGTCCGTACCATCGTAACAGCCTGGCGCTGGATGAACAGGAAATACCTGGCGCTGAAGTGGATAACGTCGCCAGAACGGTGGTTCCGACGCGCAATGCGATCGTCAAAGTGAAGTACGACACGCGAATTGGCTATAAGGCGATGCTCACCCTGCGTACCCGCAATGGCGTGGTGCCTTTCGGCGCGCTGGTGACCCTCGATAATGATCACGGTAGCGCGTCGCGCAGCAATATCGTTGGCGATGAGGGGCAGGTGTATCTAACGGGGCTGCAGAAAAAAGGCCAGCTGTTAGCGCGCTGGGGGGAGAAAAGCAGTGAGCAGTGCACCGTTCATTATGACTTCTCCGGCATGGCCCTTGGCGACGATATTCTGTTCTATCAGGCCGAATGTCGGTAATGGATGCAGGTTTTCAACATGGAAGAGGGGCTGATATGAATATGCGAGACGGCAGCACAAGGGGCCTCCTGGTGGCCATTTTGCTGCTCTCCCTTCCGGCGCTGGCTTATGAGGGCAGCAGCACGGTCAATTTTAACGTCACGGGCACCATCGAAGCGCCTTCCTGTGAGGTGGCCGTGGAGCCGTCGAACAGTATCGATTTAGGCACCGTCTCCTCGCAGACGTTCTCCGGACATGCCGGGGCGAGCGGCGCCAGCGTGCCGGTTAAGCTGGTCTTTTCCAGCTGTTCCGCCGATGCGTCGGCGGTGACCATCGCGTTTAGCGGCACCAGCTTCGATAGCACCCACGCTTCAATCTATAAAAACTTCCAGACTGGCAGCAACGGTGCCAGCGGCGTCGGTTTGCAGCTGCAGAGCATGGCCGACCAGCAGCCCCTTGGCCCCGGCGACCAGTATCTCTATACCTTTGGGGATGATGCGGATATCCATACCTTTAATATGGTGGCACGTATGTTTTCGCCTTATGGCCAGGTAAGGTCCGGGATGGTCGGGTTTACCGCCACGTTCGATGTGGCCTACAAATAACGTTTCGACAGGGATGGGTATGAAAAAACTGATCTTATTGCTCATATTGGCACTGTGTCCCGTCTATAGCTGGGCGGCCTGCACGGGAACCAACTATGGCGATGTCTCGATGACCAACCTGCCGGAAAAGATCCTGGTCAATGCCGGGAGCTATACCGCAGGGACGGTACTGTATGACTCGGGGAAGATTACGCGCTCGCAAACGGAATTGCTTAACTGTGAGGGGAGCACCTACGCGGTTTTTGCCTGGTCCTCGAACAATGCCGGGGCACTGATAGGGGATAATATCTATGCCACCTCGGTGCAGGGGATCGGTATCCGCGTCAAGGTGTGGCTCAATATCAGCGGTGAATATGGCGATGACACCGATGATTTCAGCCCCGACTCGCAGGTGCATTATATCGGGGATGTGAATTATTACCTCGGAAAGCCGACAGGTCTTTTCGACTCTTTCGCGTCGACTCATTATACCCCAGCGTATCAGCTGCAGCTGGTGGCCACCGGCGGCGCCATCGCCAGCAAGAGTCAATTATCGTTCAGCGACCCGGTGGCCACGGTATCGGCCAAGGATAAAAAGGGGACCATCGCTATTTCACAACTGCACATCAGCGGCACCACCAGCATCCAGCTAATCCCGATGGGGTGTATTGTCGGTAGCAATAATCTCAGTTTTTCCATGGGCAGCATCAATGCCAGTGAGTTTAATACCGCGACGAAGGTGGGTAGCGCGCGGCAGTCTCTGAGCCTCTCCTGCGAGCCGGGAACTAACGTTTCGATGCGTGTAGCGGCTGCTTCTGCAAGCGGGGATAACCCTGACAATACGGTGATGGCCCTCACGGCGGAACAGAATGCCGCCACTGGCGTGGGAGTGCAGTTAAATTTGAATGGCAAAGCACTGCCGTTAAATACCGATATCAGCCTCTATACTTCGAGCCGCGCGACGGTGACCAACAGCGGCGCGGATGCCAGCTACAGCTATTTCACCAATCCCGACAGCCCCGGAGGCGCAGCGGCCATGCAGACGCTCGCTTTATCCACTAACTATTACAGGACGGGGAGCGCGGTGACCGCGGGGACAGCCAACGCCACCGGGGTGATCACCTTTACTTATAACTGAGGGGAGAATCCCTTCCCCGAACGATGCCGGGGAAGGGAGAGGACGATTAATGCGCCTGGCCGCGTTCGATACCGATCCCGGTTTGTGAACGGATAAACTGGGCGCGGAACTGCTCGCGCTCGCGCATCCCTTCCGGTGAGTTATCGGTGGCGGAGAAGACCCAGATGCCAATGAACGCGATGGCAATGGAGAACAGCGCCGGATATTCATACGGGAACAGCGCTTTCTCATGGCCGAGGATCTGCACCCAAATGGTGGGGCCGAGGATCATCAGAATGACCGCAGTCAGCAGGCCCAGCCAGCCGCCGACCATCGCGCCGCGGGTGGTCAGCTTCGACCAGTACATCGACAGCAGAATAATCGGGAAGTTACAGCTGGCGGCGATGGAGAAGGCCAGGCCGACCATGAAAGCAATATTCTGATTTTCAAACAGAATACCCAGCAGAATGGCCACCACCCCAAGGATCAGCACGGTGATCTTGGAGACCTTCAGCTCCTGACGCTCGGTCGCGCCCTTGCGGAAGACGTTGGCGTACAGGTCGTGCGACACCGCTGACGCGCCGGCGAGGGTCAGGCCCGCCACCACCGCCAGGATAGTGGCGAAGGCTACCGCAGAGATAAACCCGAGGAACAGGTTGCCGCCAACCGCATCCGCCAGGTGCACCGCCGCCATGTTATTGCCGCCGATAAGCTGTCCGGCCGCGTCTTTAAACGCTGGGTTCGCGCCGACCAGCATGATGGCGCCGAAGCCGATGATAAAGGTCAGGATATAGAAATAGCCCATAAAACCGGTGGCGTAGAAGACGCTTTTACGCGCTTCTTTGGCGTCGCTCACGGTAAAGAAGCGCATCAGAATATGCGGCAGGCCAGCGGTACCGAACATCAGACCCAGACCCAGAGAGAGCGCGGATATCGGATCTTTCACCAGTCCGCCGGGACTCATAATCGCCGCCCCTTTCGGGTGGACCGCCATCGCCTCGGTAAACAGGTTATTGAAGCTGAAGCCGACGTGCTTCATGACCATAAAGGCCATAAAGCTGGCGCCGCACAGCAGCAGAACCGCTTTAATAATCTGCACCCAGGTAGTCGCCAGCATGCCGCCGAACAGGACATAGAGCACCATCAGCACGCCAACCAGCACTACGGCGACATGGTAATTAAGGCCGAACAGCAGCTGGATTAGCTTGCCGGCGCCCACCATCTGGGCAATCAGATACAGGGCCACCACCACCAGCGAACCGCAGGCGGAGAGGGTGCGGATCGGCCCCTGCTTCAGGCGGTAAGAGGCGACATCGGCAAAAGTATAGCGGCCAAGATTGCGCAGACGTTCAGCAATTAGAAACAGGATAATCGGCCAGCCGACGAGAAAGCCCAGCGAGTAGATCAGCCCATCGTAGCCGGAGGTATACACCAGCGCGGAGATACCGAGGAACGACGCCGCTGACATAAAGTCGCCGGCAATCGCCAGCCCGTTCTGGAAGCCGGTAATATTGCCGCCGGCGGTGTAGTAATCGCTGCGCGAACGCACCCGTTTTGAGGCCCAGTAGGTGATGTACAGCGTTAGGGCGACGAAAATCAGGAACATGACAATCGCCTGCCAGTTGGTCGGCTGGCGCTGTACCGCGCCGGTAATAGCGTCTGCGGCGTGAGCGCCGAGGGGCAGCAGCGTGGCGGCGAGCGCCGTCAGGACTCTCTTGATCATGCTTTTACCTCGTTGAGAACGCTTTTGGTCAAACGGTCGAATTCACCGTTAGCTCGCCAGACATAAATACCGGTCAGGATAAACGAAATGACGATCACGCCAATGCCGAGCGGGATCCCGCGGGTGACGCTGGTTCCGGCGTGCAGCGGGGTGCCGAGCCAGCCGGGTGCAAAGGCGATAAGCAAAATAAAGCCCACATAGATCACTAACATAATCACTGACAGAATGGCGGCAAACCGTTGCCGTGATGCAACTAACTCCCTGAAATGCGCACTATTTTCTATCCGCTGACAAAGTTGTTCATTCATCTTAGCGTCTCCAGAGGTCTCCCTTTCGTCATCCACTCGGCGGACGCTGGCGACAGCAACCCCTCCGGCGACGGAGCCGGGACAGGTTTTGCTGACGGCGTTCCTGCGAGTGAAATCCTGGGGGAGGGACTTATTTTTATCCTCTCCCCGGAAGGGGAGAGGGTGTAGGGAATCGGTCCTTACTTACGATGGCATGGTAATGGCCTGCTTCTCTTCGAGCAGTTTTTCCACGACGCCAGGATCGGCGAGGGTCGAGGTATCGCCGAGGTTGCTGGTGTCGCCTGCGGCAATCTTACGCAGAATACGGCGCATGATTTTGCCCGAGCGGGTTTTCGGCAGCGAATCGGTCCAGTGCAGCACATCCGGCGTCGCCAGCGGGCCGATCTCTTTGCGCACCCAGTTACGCACTTCGGCATACAGCTCCGGCGTTGGTTCTTCGCCGTGATTGAGCGTCACGTAGGCATAGATGGCCTGGCCTTTGATGTTATGCGGGATCCCCACCACCGCCGCTTCGGCGATTTTTGGGTGCGACACCAGCGCCGATTCGATCTCGGCGGTCCCCAGACGGTGTCCGGAGACGTTCAGGACGTCATCCACCCGGCCGGTGATCCAGTAATAGCCATCTTCATCACGACGCGCGCCGTCGCCGCTAAAGTACATATTTTTGAAGGTGGAGAAGTAGGTTTGCTCAAAGCGCTCATGGTCGCCGAACAGGGTACGCGCCTGGCCGGGCCAGGAGTCGGCGATGGCGAGGTTGCCCTCGGTGGCGCCATCCAGCGGCAGGCCTTCGTTATCCACCAGCACCGGCTGGACGCCGAAGAACGGACGCGTCGCGGAGCCGGCCTTCAGCTCAATCGCGCCCGGCAGCGGAGTGATCATAAAGCCGCCGGTTTCGGTCTGCCACCAGGTGTCCATCACCGGGCACTTCTCGTTACCGATCTTCTTCCAGTACCACTCCCAGGCTTCCGGGTTAATCGGTTCGCCGACCGAGCCAAGAATGCGCAGCGAGGAGCGGTCTGTGCCTTCGATAGCTTTGTCGCCTTCCGCCATCAGGGCGCGAATAGCCGTCGGGGCGGTATAGAGAATGCTGACCTTATGCTTATCGACGACCTGGCACATGCGCGCCGGCGTAGGCCAGTTCGGCACCCCTTCGAACATCAGGGTGGTGGCGCCGCAGGCCAGTGGGCCGTACAGCAGATAGCTATGGCCGGTGACCCAGCCCACGTCGGCGGTGCACCAATAAATATCGCCCGGATGGTAGTCGAAAACGTATTTAAAGGTGGTGGCCGCATAGACCAGATAGCCGCCGGTGGTGTGCAGCACCCCTTTCGGTTTACCGGTGGAGCCGGAGGTATAGAGGATGAACAGCGGATCTTCGGCGTTCATTTCGACGGGCCGGTGTTCGGCGCTGGCGTTCGCAATCAGGTCGCTCCACCACAGATCGCGGCCTTCCTGCCAGTCGATATTGCCGCCGGTGCGTTTCAGGACCACCACGTGCTCAATGCTTTTCACGTTCGGGTTTTTCAGCGCGTCATCGACGTTTTTCTTCAGCGGGATGGCGCGACCGGCGCGCAGCCCTTCGTCAGCGGTGATCACCAGGCGTGAGCTGGAGTCGATAATGCGTCCGGCCACCGCCTCCGGCGAGAAGCCGCCGAAAATGACCGAGTGGATTGCCCCGATGCGGGCGCAGGCCAGCATCGCCACCGCGGCTTCCGGCACCATCGGCATATAGATAGCGACCACGTCGCCTTTTTTAATCCCGAGGTCGAGCAGCACATTGGCGAAACGGCACACGTCGGCATGCAGTTCACGGTAGGTGATGTGCTTGCTTTGGCTGGCGTCGTCGCCTTCCCAGATGATGGCGGTTTGATCGCCGCGTTCGGCGAGGTGGCGGTCGAGACAGTTAGCGGCGAGGTTCAGGGTGCCATCTTCATACCATTTGATGGAAATATTACCCGGTGCGAAGGAGGTGTTCTTTACACGGGTATAGGGCCGCATCCAGTCAAGGATCTTGCCCTGCTCGCCCCAAAATGTATCAGGGTCGGTTATGGATTGTTGGTACTGCGCCTTGTACTGATCCGGGTTAATCAGGCAACGTTCCGCAATATTAGCGGGAATAGGGTGTTTGTGAATTTGGCTCATGGCTTTTTTTCTCCTTTGAACTTGTTAAATATATGTCAAACAAACGTTAAGAGTAGGGGTTTTGACAGCTTTGTTTGTTAATTGGGGGGCAGATCACGCAATGATTAAACTGGGTGAAATTTCATCAAATGAAACTTTGAAGCGAAATAATTACGCAAATGAATTTATAGAAACGGAAGCTGTGAAAATTTTTTTATTACAAATACTTATGCAATATAACTGGGGGAAATTCGCTGCTTTATGCATAAAAGCAGAGGAAAGCCCTGTTCTTAAAGGCTTGCGCAGCATGCCGTGCAAATGATACTGATATTGCGCGTTAAATAACCCCACAAAGCAACGCAACACAATTCATACCCCCTGCAGTGGGTACCATGACGAAAAGGAATGGTGCCTTTCATTGAGGAAGTCAGTAGTGAAGAAAACAAAAAAAGTCAGTCTGGCCTGGCAAATTTTGCTAGCCCTGGTGCTGGGTATCCTTCTGGGCAGTTATCTGCATTACCACGCTGAAAGTCGCGATTGGTTAATTAGCAATTTGCTGACGCCGGCGGGCGATATCTTTATCCATCTGATTAAAATGATCGTGGTCCCGATTGTCATTTCGACCCTGGTGGTCGGGATTGCCGGCGTGGGTGACGCCAAACAGTTAGGGCGGATCGGTGCCAAAACCATTATCTATTTCGAAGTGATCACCACGGTGGCGATTGTGCTGGGTATCACCCTGGCCAACGTCTTCCAGCCGGGGACGGGCATTGATATGTCGCAGCTGGCGGCAGTTGATATTTCGAAATATCAGAACACCACCGCCGAAGTGCAGAGCCATGCGCACGGCCTGATGGGCACCATCCTGTCGCTGGTGCCGACCAATATCGTGGCATCGATGGCGAAAGGCGATATGCTGCCGATTATCTTCTTCTCGGTGCTGTTTGGCCTGGGGCTCTCCTCGCTGCCGGCGACCCACCGTGAGCCGCTGGTGACGGTCTTCCGCTCTATCTCCGAGACCATGTTTAAAGTCACCCATATGGTGATGCGCTATGCGCCGGTCGGGGTATTCGCCCTGATTTCGGTAACCGTCGCCACCTTCGGTTTCGCCTCGCTGTGGCCGCTGGCCAAGCTAGTGTTGCTGGTTTACTTTGCGATCCTGTTCTTCGCGCTGGTGGTGCTGGGGATTGTCGCGCGCCTGTGTGGTCTGAGCATCTGGATCCTGATCCGCATCCTGAAAGATGAGCTGATTCTGGCTTATTCTACCGCCAGTTCGGAGAGCGTACTGCCGCGCATTATTGAGAAGATGGAAGCCTACGGCGCGCCGGCGTCGATCACCAGCTTTGTGGTGCCGACCGGTTACTCCTTCAACCTCGATGGTTCAACGCTGTATCAGAGCATCGCGGCGATCTTTATCGCCCAGCTGTACGGTATTGACCTCTCTATCTGGCAGGAGATTACCCTGGTGCTGACCCTGATGGTGACCTCGAAAGGGATCGCCGGCGTGCCGGGCGTCTCCTTCGTGGTGCTGCTGGCCACCCTGGGTAGCGTCGGGATCCCGCTGGAAGGGCTTGCCTTTATTGCCGGCGTCGACCGTATCCTCGATATGGCGCGTACCGCGCTGAACGTGGTGGGTAATGCGCTGGCGGTGCTGGTTATCGCCAAGTGGGAGCATAAGTTCGATCGCAAAAAAGCGCTGGCCTATGAACGCGAAGTGCTGGGCAAGTTTGATAAAACCGCCCAATAAAACACAAAGCCCGGCGCGATAGCGCCGGGCTTTTTCTTATCCTTTACTGATCCGGTCAAACTCTTCGCAGCCGGTATCAAACCCCTCCAGGCAACTGACGTTGAGCCAGTGCAGCGCCTTCTGCTTATTCGGTTCGATAAAGCCTTTCTCTCCCTGCTGGAACATCATCCCGGCCCAGTATTCGGCATAGCCGGTGCGGGAAAGTGATGAACTGCCTTTGAAGTATTCACTTGCTTTCACATCATCCTCCGGGCCGTGTACGCCGCTGGCGTAGATCAGCCCCAGCAGCATCTGGGCATCTACCGCCGCATCGCTTTCGCTATCCCGGGCAGCATCCTGCAGCAGCGTGATGGCGTGCGCTACGTCGGTGGCGCCAGCCTGACGGTTGACCAGCACCCGCGCGAGGACGATCTCTCCGGATTTACTGCCGGCCTCGACGGCTTTTTCCGCCAGCTGGCGGGCCTGCGGATAGTCCGCCTGTTGGGGGTTACGGATTTTGAGCTGCGCCAGCAGCGCCAGCGCATCGCCATCGCCCTGGGCGGCCGCCTTCTGCGCCCAGTATTCGGCTTTTTGATAATCGCCGGAGCTGACCCAGGTATCGGCAAGGTAATATTGCGCGCGTCGATCGCCGGCTTCGGCCTGCTGTTGATACTGACTGCCAGGTTCGGTGGCCACCGCTGCGCCGCTGGTGAAAACCAGTAGAAATAAAAAGAGGTATTTCATTTGTATTTATTATCAGTAAGGAACATAGCGCGCAGTATAAAGGGAGGCGAAAAAGAAGAAAATGGCGGGTATCGGTAGGTAGGGCCGATTTGCGTTACCTGACCGTAGGCCCGCGCAAGCGTAGCGGCGCCGGGCGACAGACTGTGGACACGGAGCCGTTTATGTGCCGGGTGGCGGCTGCACCTGACCCGGCCTACGGATGGAGATGCGCCTGCCAACCGTAGGCCCGCGCAAGCGCAGCGCCGCCGGGCGACAGACTGCGGACACGGAGCCGTTTATGTGCCGGGTGGCGGCTGCGCCTGACCCGGCCTACGGATGGAGATGCTCCTGCCAGCCGTAGGCCCGCGCAAGCGCAGCGCCGCCGGGCGGCAGACTGCGGACACGGAGCCGTTTATGTGCCGGGTGGCGGCTGCACCTGACCCGGCCTACGCATCGCGCGAGCCGGGTCAGACCGCCGAACCTTAACCCATCGCGCTTTCGCGCAGGCGGGATTTCAGCTTGTTGTACTCGTCGATCACGTACTGTTCCGCGGCGCGCTGATCGGCAATCCGCTCAACGTTGACCGCGCAGTACTTGTACTCCGGCGTTTTGGTTATCGGACTCAGGTTCTCTGAGACCAGTTCGTTACAGGCGCCGATCCACCACTGGTAGGTCATGTACACCGCGCCTTTATTCGGCCGATCGCTGACCTGCGCGCGGGTGATGATGCGCCCCTTACGCGAATTGACCCATACCAGCTCTTCATCTTCGATGCCTAGCCGTTCGGCGTCGGCGGTGTTGATTTGCGCATAGCCTGGTTCATCCGCCAGCGCCGCCAGCGCCGCGCAGTTACCGGTCATTGAACGGCACGAGTAATGGCCGACCTCGCGCACCGTCGACAATACCATCGGGTACTCATCGGTAAGCTTATCGATCGGCGCGACCCAGTCGCAGGTGAAGAACTGCGCCAGTCCGTTCGGGGTATCGAACTTCTCTTTAAACAGATACGACGTTCCCTGATCGGCGTCGGACTCATCGCGGCACGGCCACATGACATAGCCGAGCTCACCCATTTTCTCGTAGGTGGCGCCGTAGAAGTCCGGGCACAGATGCCGCAACTCGTCCCAGATCTCCTGGGTGTTGTTGTAATGCATCGGATAGCCCATCCGGGTGGCGATTTCGCTGATGATCTGCCAGTCGGTTTTCAGGTCCCACTTCGGCTCCACCGCTTTAAAGAAGCGCTGGAAGCCGCGGTCCGCTGCGGTATACACGCCTTCGTGCTCGCCCCACGAGGTGGACGGCAGGATGACGTCAGCCGCGGAGGCGGTTTTGGTCATGAAAATGTCCTGGACGATAACCAGTTCCAGATCGTCGAACGCTTTGCGGACCGCCGAGAGTTCGGCGTCGGTCTGCAGCGGATCCTCACCCATAATGTACGCCGCCCGCACTTCACCGTGCGCCGCGCGGTGCGGCAATTCGCTGATGCGATAGCCGGTATGCGCAGGCAGGCTTTCCACGCCCCAGGCTTTGGCGAATTTTTCGCGGTTCTCCGGGAACTTGACGTACTGATAGCCCGGATAGGTATCCGGTAGCGCACCCATATCGCAGGCGCCCTGAACGTTGTTCTGGCCGCGTACCGGGTTGACGCCGACGCTCGGCTTGCCGAGGTTGCCGGTGAGGATCGCGAGGCTGGTCAGCGACCGCACCGTCTCCACGCCCTGGTAGAACTGGGTGACGCCCATGCCCCACAGGATGGCGGCGGATTTGGCGCTGGCATACATCCGGGCGCAGGCGCGGATCTCCTGGGCGCTGACCCCGGTGATCTCCTCCACCGACTCCGGCGTATAGCCTTCAACGATTTTGCGATACTCCTCGAAGCCTTCGGAACGGCTGGCGACGAAGGATTTATCGTACAGATCCTCTTCAATAATCACGTGGCCAATGGCGTTGAGCAGCGCGATGTTCGAGCCGTTCTTCAGCGCAATGTGCATATCGGCGATGCGCGCGGTTTCAATTTTGCGCGGGTCGCAGACGATAATTTTCGCCCCGTTGCGTTTAGCGTTAATGACGTGATTCGCCACGATAGGGTGGGAATCCGCCGGGTTGTAACCGAAGATAAACACCAGATCGGTGTTATCAATCTCCGTGATGGCATTACTCATGGCGCCGTTACCGACCGACTGGTGCAGACCTGCAACCGAAGGGCCGTGTCAGACGCGAGCGCAACAGTCGACGTTATTGGTACCAATAACGGCGCGCGCGAATTTTTGCATCACATAGTTGGTTTCATTACCGGTGCCGCGGGAGGAGCCGGTGGTTTGGATCGCATCCGGGCCATATTTGGCTTTAATGGCGCTGAGGCGGGTGGCGACGTAATCCAGCGCCTCGTCCCAGGAGACGGCTTCCAGCTTGCCGCCGCGTTGACGGCGGATCATGGGGGTTTTCAGGCGCGGCGTTAGGATCTGGGTATCGTTAATGAAGTCCCAGCCATAATAGCCCTTCAGGCACAGGGTTCCCTGGTTGGTTTTCCCCTGCGCCGCTTCAGCCCGAACGATTTTGCCGTTATCGACCACCAGGTTGATTTTGCAACCTGATGCGCAATACGGGCAAACCGTGACGACTTTTTTCATCGGTCTTGCTCCAGTTATTCAATGGGCGCGTTTGCGCTATCGCGCCGTCACTATGCATCTTCTATGCCATATTTTCATTGTGGGTATTCCTTGATGATACGCGGGTTTTTTGGGCGGAATGCTGACGAAAAACAGCCTGTCGACAGATTTGACGTGTCGATACCCTGGAGATGTGACGGCGCTTGAAAAAATGTCACCGGGAGAGGAATTTGTCGGCGCAGGCTTGCAGAATCGATCAGACTGACACTAATTCCCGGCGGGCAGAGGCAAAAATGAAACCAGTCATTTTAGTGGTGGATGATGACAGGGCGATGGGCGAGCTGCTTAGCGATGTGCTCGGCGCGCACGCGTTTGAAGTGCTTGTCAACCAGACCGGCAACGACGCGCTGACGACGGTGGCGCAGCGGGCGGATATCGCGCTGGTCTTACTGGATATGATCCTGCCGGATACCCATGGCCTGCAGGTGCTCCAGCAGCTGCAGCGCACGCGGCCTGAGCTGCCGGTGGTGATGCTCTCCGGTCTGGGCAGTGAGTCTGATGTGGTGGTGGGTCTGGAGATGGGCGCCGATGATTACATCGCCAAACCGTTCAGCTCGCGGGTGGTGGTCGCCCGGGTGAAAGCGGTACTGCGACGCAGCGGGGCGCTGGCCGGCGAGGCGTCGGGCGCCGGTGCTGGCCTGACGTTTAACGGCTGGCGGCTGGATACCACGCGCTGTGAACTGTATAACCCGCAGCAGCAGGCGATCCCGCTGACCCAGGGAGAATATGGCCTGCTGCTGGCGCTGGCGCAGAACGCGCGCCGGGTATTGAATCGCGAACAGCTGCTGGCGCTGACTCATAATGAAAGCACCGAGGTATTCGACCGGACCATCGATGTGCTGATCATGCGCCTGCGGCGCAAAATTGAGCTCAACCCGCATCAGCCGACGTTGATTAAAACCCTGCGCGGTCTGGGCTATGTCTTTTCCGCCGACGTGACCCACAGCGAGAAGGCGGCGTAGGGCGGGTTTGCTGCCAACCCGCTGTTGACTTTATTTGGCGCAGGGAGTTTACTTTTTTTATTAAAGTGACACTCTGGGTTAATCTATGGCAACAAAATTAAACTGGCTGCTGCAAAACAGCGCTCCCGGAGATGTGATCCTTCAGTCCTGGTTAAGCCAGCATGCCATCTCTCCCTCTCTGGCCTTTAAATACGCGCAAAGTGGCTGGTTAAAAAAAAGAGGCAACGGCGTATATGCGCGTGCGGGACGTGAGCCGGAGTGGAACGATGCATTAGCATGTTTGCAAAATCAGCTTGCCGCTCCGGTGTATGTTGCGGGGCTCAGTAGCTTAGTCTGGCAGGGCCGTTCACACTATCTACAGCTAAAACAAAACCAGTGCTGGCTTAGTGTGGAAAATAAAGCGCTGCTGCCGAAATGGTTCAGGGAATTCCCGGGTGTGGAGTGGATAGTCATATCGGGGAAAAAACTGCCGGTGCTGGATGATAGATACCGTGTAACGCTTGATATAAAAGGGAAAAAACTCATCGGCAGTGCGCCAGAACTGGCTGCTTACGAGTTGCTGAGCGCGGTGCCGGGGACCCTCTCATTTAACCACGCTGCAGAGCTTTTCCAGGGGCTGGTTAATCTTAATCCTCGTAAAGTAGAGTATCTTCTTTCCGTCAGCCAGTCCGTGCAGGCCAAGCGTTTGTATCTCTTCTTCGCCAGTTTTTACGAGCATGGCTGGCTCAAACGAATCGATAGCCAAAAAATCGATCTGGGAGCGGGCAAGCGGCAAATCGTGGAAAATGGAAAGTTCAATGCTCAATACCAAATCACAGTGCCTGAACGCTTTCAAAAGGAATAAAAAATATGGATATACAGGCGCCTTATTATCGGTAGGTTGCTCTGCTAATGCAGGTTTTACCCTATGTTGCTGTCGAACGGGAATTTGCGCTGAAAGGTGGCACTGCCATCAATCTCTTTATCCGCGATTTCCCTCGATTATCGGTGGATATCGACCTCGCCTGGGTGCCCCTGGAAAGCAGAGCCATCGCTTTACCTCATATACGGGATGCGCTTGCACGTATTGCCGCCAATCTGCAACAACAGGCAGGTATGAGCGCTGTATTACAAGCTAATCGTTCAGATGAGATGCGTGTCATTGTTACTACCGATAGCGCGCAAATAAAGATAGAGGTTTCACCGGTCGCCCGGGGAACATTATATCCACCACAGGAGCGAGAAGTGGTGGGGGCGGTAGAGGACGTTTTTGGCTATGCCAGCCTTCCAGTGGTTTCGTTGCCTGACCTCTACGGTGGAAAATTATGCGCGGCGCTGGATCGCCAGCATCCCAGAGATTTTTATGACGTGAAATTACTTCTTGATGCGCAGGAGCTTGACCGTCCCATTTTCAATGGGTTTATCGTGTATTTACTGAGCCATAATCGGCCTCTGGCTGAAGTGCTGAATCCTCGCTGGAAAGATATTGCTGAACCTTTTTACCGTGAATTCAGCGGGATGACATTTGAGACGATAGCCCTGGAGGAACTGACAGCAGTCCCCAACAGGATGATTGCTGCGTTAAAATCCTGTATCACACAACAGGATGTCGATTTTTTACTGTCATTTAAACGAGGCGAACCAGACTGGCGTTTAGCGCCGGAAATGCGTATTCAGGATTTGCCTGCCGTGCAGTGGAAATTGCGCAATATTCATCAGATGCCAGCGATAAAACGCGCTGAGTCATTAGATAAACTGGAAAAGGTGCTGGCCGAGTGGCGCAGTTAGTTACCTGGCCCGCCCTTGTTGAACTCAGCGTAAAACAGGCGTGATTTGAATAAACCGTATCCCTTTTCTCGCCATGACACGCCGTTCTCCTGTGGCATCGCCCTGATAGCGGGATCTACTCGATCTAACCATTCTGCAATTGTATAAACGCCTGCAGCTCAGGGAGCGTTTTGGCGCCGTCGATCGCATTGGCGGCCTGCAGGCTGGCGCGGGCGCAAGCGTGAGCCAGCTGCAGACTGGCGGTTAACGGCCAGCGTTCGTGACTGCCATACAGCAGACCGGCGCAGAAGGCGTCCCCCGCGCCGACGCTGCCGATAATCTCCTCCGGCGGTAGCCGCCATGACGGTACCCAGCGCCCGGCTTCGGTACGGGAGACGCCCCATGCCCCCTCCGGACAATGGATCACTACCCGCTGGCGTACGCCGGCGTCAAGCAATGCGCTGGCGGCGCGGGCGATATTGGCGACGTGCGGCTCGCCGTTGGGTAGACGAATCTCCAGCCCGCTAAACTCGCTGGCTTCCAGTTCATTGATGGTCAGGTAGTCAAGATGCTTCAGCGCCGGCAGGACCAGCGGCCGGTAGCGCGGGTCGCCCTTGCGCGACACCAGATCGAGGGACACCTCATAGCCTCGCTCGCGCATCTGCGCCAGCAGTCGCGCGCTGCGGGTGCCGTACACTTCATCGGGGCGATCGAGGCTTTCGAGCAGCAGCAGATAGCCGAGATGGAAAATTTTCAGCGGCGCATCCAGCGGCTCAAAAGCCGGGAGATCAAGCAGGCGGTTGGCGCCGGGAGAGTGAAAGAAAGTGCGCTGGCCTTCGGCGTCGGTCATCACCTGGGTCATCGAGGTGGGGGCGGAGCTGGTGCGCTGTACGAGCTGGCGATTGATATGGTACTGATCGAGCATGGCGGTGATGTAGTCGCCATCGTTATCCTCGCCAATCAGGCCGACCGCCTGCAGCGGCAGCCCGGCGTGCATTTTGGCCAGGGTCAGCAGGACATTCAGCGGCGCGCCGCCGGTGGCGCGTTCGCTATGGACAATTTCCACCAGCCAGCCGCGCTCCGGCCACTGCCTGATCTGGTGGACATGATCGACCAGCATGTTGCCTGCGGCAATAATGCCTTTCCGTTCCATGATCGCTACTCCGCGCCGTCATATTCGTTAAGCGTAGCGCACAATCGGCGGAACGATTGTGCGCCTGGTTGCGCTTATTTCACGGTCCAGCCTTTGTAAGAGCTGACGTTATTTTTGTCGATCATCGTCACCGGGATCAGTACCGGCGCGGTCGGCGCAGGTTTGCCCTGCAGGATGTCGTAGCCAATCTCCACCGCCTTCGCCGCCATCACCTGTGGGTCCTGCGCTGGGGTGGCGACGAACAGCGAGTTCTTACGCTTCAGCGCCTCTTCGCCGTCCGGGCTGCCGTCGACGCCGACGATGAAGAACTCGCTGCGCTGCGCCTGTTTCGCTGCCAGATCGGCACCAATCGCCGTCGGATCGTTGATCGCGAACACGCCGTCAATCTTCGGATTGGCCGCCAGCAGGGAGGTCATCACCTCCAGGCCGCCTTCCCGGCTGCCTTTGGCGTTCTGGTTGGCGGAGAGGATTTTAATGTCCGGGTGTTTTTTGAACTCCGTTTCGCAGCCTTCGACGCGGTTTTGTACGGCGGAGACCGGCGGCCCGTTGATGATCACCACGTTGCCTTTGTTGTTCAGGCGGTCGCTAATGTATTTACAGGCCAGCTCGCCCGCCTGGGTGTTATCGGAGGTGATGGTGGCGTCGGCCCCTTCGGCGGCGACGTCAACCGCCACCACCACGATCCCGGCCTCTTTGGCCCGCTTCACCGCCGGGCCAATGCCTTTCGAATCGGCGGCGTTGAGGATGATCATATCGACTTTGGCGGCGATAAAGTTATCGATCTGCGCCACCTGCTGGCCCAGATCGTAGCCGCTGGAGACCAGCGTCACTTTGACGTTATCCCCCGCCAGCTTGCGGGCCTCCAGCTCCGCCCCTTTGGTGATCTGTACAAAGAACGGGTTGGCAAGGTCGCCCACCGTCACGCCAATCGCTTTCAGCTCTTTGGCCGACGCAAAAGGGGAGGCGGCCAGCAGCGCGCCAGCACACAGCGCGGTGACTATCGGTTTTAAACGCATTCGCTTTTCCTCGCAGGTAAGATGTTGTTGTTATGCACTTTGATGATGCCGGGTACGGTATTTGTCGATCAGCACCGCAATGATGATCACCGCCCCTTTGATCACCAGTTGCCAGAAGTAGGAGACCCCCATCAGGGTCATGCCGTTATTGAGGGTGGCGATAATTAGCGCCCCCACCAGCGTACCGGTGATGGTGCCGATACCGCCGACGAAGCTGGTGCCGCCGAGAATGACCGCGGCGATGGCGTCCAGCTCGTAGCCGACGCCGAGGTTGCCGTTGGCGCTGTACAGCCGCGAAGCGCTCATCACCCCGCCAAGGCCGGAGAGCAGGCCGCTCATGCCATAGACAAACAGCAGCACCAGCCAGACTTTGATGCCGGTCAGCCGCGCCGCCTGCATGTTGCCGCCCACCGCGTAGATATGCACCCCAAGGGTGGTGCGGCGCAGGATAAACCAGCACACCGCGATCACCGCCAGGGCGATGACTACCAGCCAGGGCACTGGGCCGAGGTAGTCATTGCCGATCCACTCGAAGCTGATATCGGAGTTGATCACCGTGGTGCCGTCGGCCAGCAGATAGGCGGCGCCGCGCAGCGCCGTGTAGGTGCCGAGGGTGACGATAAACGGCGGTAGCCCGGCGAAGGCGACCAGCGCGCCGTTGAACAGGCCGAGCAGCAGGCCGAGCATCAGCGCCGCCGGAATCGACAGCAACGCAAACGCCGGGATCAGCGACACCACCATCGCGGCCACTGCGGTGGTGCCAAGGATGGAGCCGACGGAAAGGTCAATGCCGCCGGTGAGGATGATGAAGGTCATTCCCGCCGCCAGCACAATGTTGATCGAGGCCTGGCGGGTGATATTCAGCAGATTGCTTTCCGTGAAAAAGTTGGGGGCGATAAAGCCGAAAACGGCGACGATCAGGATGAGGATCGGCAGAATGCCGACGGTCTGCATCAGGTCGCCCATCAACATTTTTTTCGCCGAAGCGGATTTCGCGACCGGCGCGGAGGTCTCTTTCGGTATGCTCATAGTTGCCCTGCCTTAAGGTGAGAATCGGTCACGCCGGTGGCCAGCGTCATGATACTTTCCTGGCTAATATCACCGGCCTGTAGCTCGCCGGCGATAACGCCCTCGCGCATCACATAGACCCGGTCGCTCATGCCCACCACTTCGGGCAGCTCGCTGGAGATCATCAGAATGGCGACGCCCTGGCGCGCCATGTCGTTCATGATGCGGTAAATTTCGCTTTTCGCGCCGACGTCGACGCCGCGGGTGGGTTCATCGAGGATTAGAATGCGCGGGCCAATCGCCACCCAGCGCGAAATTAACAGCTTCTGCTGGTTGCCGCCGGACAGTCCGCCGGCGCGCACCTGGGCGTGCGGCACGCGGATGTTAAGCAACTGGATGGCGTCATCGGAGATGGTTTGCGCCTTCCGGCGGTTGAGCATCCCCCAGGTCGCGTCGCGCTCCAGCGTCGCCATGGTGATGTTTTCCTGGGCTGCCAGTTCGAGAAACAACCCCTGTTCTTTGCGGTTTTCGGTCAGAAAGCCGATCCCGAGGTCGATGGCTTCCCGCGGCGAGTGGATCACCACCGGCTCGCCGTCGATCTCAATCACCCCGGCGGTGGCTTTGCGCACCCCGAAGATCAGCTGCGCCAGTTCGGAACGCCCGGCGCCGACCAGCCCGGCGAGGCCGACGATTTCGCCGGCATGCACCACCAGGCTGCTGGGCTTAATCTTGCCGCCATCGGTCAGATCCTCGACCCGCAGGCGCGGCTGGCCGCGGGGAATGTCACGTTCTTTATTGAACAGATCGCTGAGCGGGCGGCCGACCATCATGCGCACCAGCTCCGGCGCGTTGAGCTTGTCGCGCACCAGGCTGCCGACATACTGCCCATCGCGCAGGACGCTGACCCGGTCGGAGAGCTCATACACTTCCGCCATGCGGTGGCTGATATAGATGATCGCCATCCCCTCATCGCGCAGGCGCAGGATGAGCTCGAACAGGCGCTGGGTTTCCCGCGAGGAGAGGGCGGCGGTGGGTTCATCCATCACCAGAATGCGGCTTTGACGGTGCAGGGCGCGGGCGATCTCCACCTGCTGTTGTTCGGCGATGGTCAGGGTCATCACCCGGTCGCTGGCTTTGAACTGGGCGCCGAGACGGTCGATCACCGCCTGCGCCTGGCTGAGCATGGCTTTGCGCTGCACCAGACCACCGCGCGCCAGCTCGCTGCCGAGGAAAATGTTTTCCGCGACGGTCAGGTTCGGCGCCAGCTGCATCTCCTGGTAGATCAATGTGATCCCGGCGGCCAGCGCGTCCTTGGGGCCGCGGATGGTTTGCGGTTTTCCGTCGATCAGGATCTCGCCGCTGGTGGCGGTATAGGCGCCGGCGAGGATCTTCATCAGCGTGCTTTTTCCGGCGCCGTTCTCCCCCATCAGGGCATGGATCTCGCCGGGCCAGACCGTCAGGTCGACGCCCTTCAGCGCGTAGAATTTGCCAAAAGCTTTGGCGATATGGCGCATTTCCAGTACCGGGGTGGCGGTCATCGCGGCGCTCCTGTCTGTAAGAACAATAGCTGCAGTCCACCACCGGAAAATAAATGCAGAATGTCAGAATCCATTCATATTTGTCATAGTGATAAATAGTTAACCGCGATCACAGTTACGCGGCGTCATTTTCTGCACCGTCACGCTTATCTGCCGACCGATCCTTCACCGGAGTTGTTATGACCGCTCGCCGACACCCGTTTTTCACCAGCGCCCGTGGCCGCCTGCTCTCCTTTAATCTGCTGATGGGCGTGGTCACCCTGTTGGTCAGCGGCGTGGCGGTGTTCGGCTTTCACCACGCCAGCCAGCTGCAGGAGCAGGTGCAGCGCCAGACTCTCAACGACATGCGCGGCAGTATGGATCTGGCGCGGGACACGGCGAATGTCGCCACGGCGGCGGTGCGCCTGTCGCAGGTGGTGGGGGCGCTGGAGTACAAAAGCGAAGCGGAACGGCTGCTGGCGACGCAGCAGGCGCTGAAGCACTCGCTGGCCCAGCTGGCGGCGGCCCCGCTGGCGCAGCAGGAGCAGGCGCGGGTGGCCAATATTATTCGCCGCAGCAACGCGCTGCAGCAGAGCGTGGCGGAGATGCTGGAGCGCGGCCAGCGCCGCCATCTGCAGCGCAATGCGCTGCTGAGTTCGCTTTACCAGAATCAGAGTAACCTGCGCCATCTCGCCGATCTTAACGATCGCGGCGGGGATAAGGCGATCGATCCGCGCCAGCTGGCCGAGATGGACCGGCTGATCGTGGCTGCGATCCATACCGTCACGCCGCGGTCGATCGTCCTGCAACTCGACCAGCTGAGCGGCGCCCTGCCGACACGCAGCGCCGATCCCGCGCTGGCGTTTGTCCTCCCTGATGTGACCCGCGAGCTGGCGACGCTGGCCCCGCTGTCGGCCCAGCTGGAGGAGAGCGACCTGACGATCAGCTGGTACATGTATCACATCAAAGCGCTGGTCGCGTTGCTTAACGAAGATATCAATCAGTACGTGACCCGGGTGGCGGAAGCCTCAGAGCAGCGGGCGGCGCAGAGCCATCGGGAGCTGCGCTCCATCAGTATGTTTATTCTGCTTTCCGCGCTGCTGGCGCTGGCGATCACCGGCTGCGCCGGGTGGTACATCTACCGTAATCTCGGCTCGAACCTGACCGCCATCTCGCGGGCGATGTCGCGGCTGGCTCAGGGAGAGCCGAACGTCTCGGTGCCGGCCCTGCAGCGGCGCGACGAGCTGGGGGAGCTGGCGCGGGCCTTTAACGTTTTCGCCCGCAATATGGCGTCGCTGGAGCACACCACCCGGCTGCTGAAAGAGAAGACCAACCAGATGGAGATCGATCGGATTAAGCGCCAGGAGCTGGAGGAGGCGCTGCTGCATAGTCAGAAGATGAAGGCCGTCGGCCAGCTGACCGGAGGTCTGGCGCATGACTTTAACAACCTGCTGGCGGTGATTATCGGCAGCCTTGAGCTGGTGGAGCCGGATGCGCGCGATGCGCCGCGCCTCTCCAGGGCGCTGAAGGCGGCGGAGCGTGGGGCGCTTCTGACCCAGCGGCTGCTGGCCTTTTCACGCAAGCAGGCGCTGCATCCCCAGGCGGCGGCGATGGCGCCGCTACTGGAGAACCTCAGCGAGCTGATGCGTCACTCCCTGCCGGCGACCTTAAGCCTGGAGATTGAGGCGCAGTCGCCGGCGTGGCCGGCATGGATAGACGTTGGCCAGCTGGAAAACGCCTTGATCAATCTGGTGATGAACGCCCGCGACGCCATGGCGGGGCGCGGCGGGGTCATCAAAATACGCACCTGGAATCAGCGGGTCATCCGCAGCAGCGGCCAGCGGCAGGATATGGTGGCCCTGGAGGTGATCGATCATGGCAGCGGGATGTCGCAGGCGGTGAAAGCCCGGGTGTTTGAACCTTTCTTCACCACCAAAGCCACCGGCAGCGGCAGCGGCCTGGGGCTGTCGATGGTGTATGGCTTTGTGCGCCAGTCTGGCGGCCGGGTGGCGCTGGAGAGCGCGCCGGGGCAGGGGACGACGGTGCGGCTGCAGCTGCCGCGAGCGTTGACCGAGGTTGAGAAGGAGGTGGCGCCAGCGGTGGACGAGCCGCCCCCGGCGGGCGAGCGGCTGGCGCTGGTGCTGGAAGATGAAGAGGATGTCCGCCAGACGCTATGTGAACAGCTGCATCAGCTGGGCTGGCTGACGCTGGAAACCGCCAGCGGTGAAGAGGCGCTGCAGCTGCTGGAGGCCTCGCCGGATATTGCCCTGCTGATTAGCGATCTGATGCTGCCCGGGGCCCTGAGCGGCGCCGATGTGATCCATACCGCCCGACGCCGCTTTCCGGCGCTGCCGGTGCTACTGATCAGCGGCCAGGATTTGCGTCCGGCGCAGAACCCGGCCCTGCCGGAGGTTGAGTGGCTGCGTAAGCCGTTTACCCGCGCCCAGCTGGCGCAGGCGCTGAGCGCGGCGTACGCGAGGATTTGAGATTCCTCCGCTACCCGGGTTTCATGCGGATGATTAAGGTAGCGGCAGGACTCTGATGAGATTGGCCCCGATGAAACGTTACGCAACCGCACTGCTCTTTTGCACTCTGTCGCTGACCAGCCTGGCCGCTCGCGCCGATATTATCGATGACGCGATCGGCAATATTCAGCAAGCCATTAACGACGCTTATAACCCGGGCAGCAGTCGCTCCGATGACGACGACAGATACGATGACGATGGCCGGTATGATGACGGGCGCTATCAGGGGAGCCGTCAGCAGAGCCGTGACAGTCAGCGCCAGTATGACGAGCGGCAACGCCAGCTGGACGAGCGCCGCCGCCAGCTGGATGAACGCCAGCGTCAGCTCGACCGCGATCGTCGTCAGTTAGAAAGCGACCAGCGTCGGCTGGATGATAGCTACTGATTGCCCCCCGCAGGCCAGCGCTTAATCCAGCGCTATTTCCATCCCGTCATAGCCCGCTTCGAAACCTGTCGGCAGCGGGTTATCCATCATCCAGACGTCAAACTGGTGGCTGATATGGGTGAGGATCACCCGCGGACAGCCAATGACCTGGTTAAGGCTGCGGACGGTGTTTAGATCGTTATGGTTACGCGGGGTCTGCGCGCGCGGCTCATGACTGCAGTCGATGATCATCGCCTGCGGGCGGTTATTGAGCAAAAACTTCAGCGACTTGTCCGGCAGCCCGGCGGTATCCGAGAGCCAGGCCAGCCGGCTGTGGGCCGACTCCAGCAGATAACCAAAGGTCAGCTTCGAGTGATTAAGGGGTAGGGGCGTCACCCGCAGCCCCTGCAGGTTAAACATCACAAACGGCGTGACGGTATGGCTAAAGTCAAGCAGACCGGGGTGTTTGAGCAGATCGTCGCAGCCGGCGTCATCCGGCGGGCCATAGACCGGAATCGACGCGCCGACTCCCCAGCGCAGCGGAAACAGCCCCTGCACATGATCCAGATGGTAGTGGGTCAGCAGCACCTGTTGAAAGCTGCCGGCGGGATGATGCTCCATCAGATCCGGTCGTCCGGCATCAAGCAGCGTCACGGCGCTGTTGAACGTGACCACTCCGCTACAGGGGCGGCGTCGGTGGCTCTCCTCGCGGCGGGCGCGGCGGCAGGCCGCGCAGTCGCAGCCGAAGACCGGCACCAGCTGAGCGCCGCCGGTGCCGGTTAAGCAGAGGGTCAGGCTCATCGTGTCACCTTTTGTTTATACCAGTTGATCCGCTTCGCGCGCCGCGTGGCTGCGCAGCAGGCGGAAAAATTCATCGACCGATTGTCGGAGACTGCCGTCGTTATTCAATGTCAGGCAGTTGTCCGGCTTATAGCGCGCGGCGCGGTCCAGACGCTGGGCGATTTCCAGCGCATTTTCCCGGCCGCGCTGCTCCAGCCGCTGGCGCAGCACCGGCGGCGAGACGGCGAGACAGATCGGCACCAGCACCTCGCCGTAGCGTTCCCGGGCCAGCGCCAGATGGGCGCGGGAGCCGTTGGCCACCACGTCAAAGCCGGCGTGCAGCCAGAGGTCGATCTCCACGCCAATGCCATAGTAAGTATTGTTGGCGTGCCAGCTGAGAGCAAAAAGATGCTGCTCGGCGCGGGTAAAAAACTCATGTTCGCTGAGGGCGATATGATTCTCGCTGCCCGCGTTAAACGGGCGGGTTATGTAACGATGGGCCACCAGCAGCTGCGGGTGCTCGCGCTGGCGCAGCGCCGCCAGCAGGCTATCTTTACCGGAGCCGGAGGGGCCCACCAGCCAAATCAGTTTTCCTGGCATTAAAAGACCCTCTTTCCCTGGCGCCAGACATGGTCGATCTGGATATGTTCGCCGCGACGGTGCGCCAGCACCAGGTCGGCGCGTTTCCCCTCGGCGATGACGCCGCGATCGTCAAGGCCCAGCGCCTGCGCCGGATGCTGACTGACCAGACGGATCGCCTGTGGCAGGGTGAAGGCATTGTCCTCGGCGTCGGCGATGCGGAAAGCGGCATCCAGCAGGCTGGCGGGGTAATAGTCAGATGAGAGGATGTCCAGCAAACCGTGGCTCGCCAGCTGGTGGGCGGCGACGTTGCCGGAGTGGGAACCGCCGCGCACGATATTCGGCGCCCCCATCAGGACGTGCATCCCGTGCTGACGTGAAGCCTGCGCCGCGGCCAGCGTGGTGGGAAACTCGGCGATCACGCTCCCTAGCTGGTGAGATTCGGCCACATGCGCTTCGGTGGCGTCGTCGTGGCTGGCGAGGGCGATACGGCGGGCGCGGCACATGGCGGCGATGGTCTGGCGATTGGGCTGCGACCAGGTGGCGGCCAGAGCCATCTGCTCGGCTTCAAAACGGTCCATTTCGTCATGCGTCAGATGATATTTGCCCTGATAATAATCGCGGTACTTGCTGCGATCGGCGTACTGACGCTGGCCCGGCGAGTGGTCCATCAGAGAGACCATGCTCACCGACTCGCGATCGATCAGCTTTTCAAACAGCGGCAGCGTGGTGTGATGCGGCAGCTCGCAGCGCAGGTGCAGGCGGTGTTCGGCGCGGTTGAGACCGCGCTTTTGCGTCTCCTCCACGGCATTGACCATCTTCTCCAGATTCTCAAGACGATCGCCGCCATCGCGCACGTCGCCAATCGCCACGGCGTCCAGCACGGTGGTGATGCCGCTGGCGACCATCATGGCGTCATGGCTGCTCATCGCCGAGTGGGCCGGCCAGTCTACCTTCGGCCGCGGGGTAAAGAACTTGTCGAGGTTATCGGTATGCAGCTCGATAAGGCCCGGCAGCAGCCAGCCGTCCTCCCCATCCAGCGCCTGCGGCAGCCGGCTCTGGCTTTCGGCGAAGGCGAGGATGCGACCGTCCTGGACTTCCAGCGAACCGTGGACCACCTCGTCGTCGAGAACCAGTTTTACGTTATTGATAATCATGCTGTCATTCCCATAGAGTGCAGTCGGTCGGCGACCTGACGGCGTACCCCTTCGTCATGGAAAATCCCCACGATGGCCGCGCCGCGCGCTTTGGCATCGTGGATCAGGTTGACCACGGCAGCACTGTTTTTGTCATCCAGTGAGGCGGTGGGTTCATCAAGGAGCAGAATCGGATAGTCGACCGCAAAACCGCGGGCGATGTTGACCCGCTGCTGCTCGCCGCCGGAAAAGGTGGACGGCGCAAGGTGCCACAGGCGTTCCGGAACGTTGAGGCGGGTCAGGAGCTGGGCGGCTTTCGCGGCGCTCGCTTCGCGCGGCGTCCCAAGATCGAGCAGCGGCTGCATCACCACCTCCAGCGCCGAAATGCGCGGGATCACCCGCAGAAACTGGCTGACCCAGCCGATGGTGGTTTTGCGCACTTCCAGCACCTTGCGTGGGGTGGCGGTGACCAGGTCCACCCATTCGTCGCCGTGGCGGATATGGATATGGCCGCTGTCCGGCAGATAATTGGCGTACAGCGAACGCAGCAGGGTCGATTTGCCGCTGCCGGAGTGACCGTGGAGCACCACGCACTCCCCGGCGTTAACGGTCAGCGAGGCGTCGGCCAGCACCGGCAGACGCACGCCGTGCTGCTGGTGCAAAACAAAGGTTTTATGGACGTTTTCAACGCGGATCATGTTAGCTCTCACGAGGTTGAGTTGCCGGGTGGCGCTTCGCTTACCCGGCCTACGAATAACGCACCTGTGGGCCGGGTAAGGCGCAGCCGCCACCCGGCAAAACAGCATTAATTCTGCAACACCGACGACACCAGCAGCTGGGTGTAAGGATGGTGCGGATCGTCGAGCACCCGGTCGGTTAAGCCACTCTCCACCACCTGGCCCTGCTTCATCACCAGCAGACGGTTCGCCAGCAGGCGAGCGACGCCGAGATCGTGGGTAACAATCACCACCGCCAGATTCAGCTCCACCGCCAGGCCGCGCAGCAGGTCTAGCAGCCGCGCCTGCACGGACACATCCAGCCCGCCGGTGGGTTCATCCATAAACACCAGCTTCGGCTGGGTGACCAGATTGCGGGCGATCTGCAGACGCTGCTGCATGCCGCCGGAGAAGGTGGTGGGCAGGTCGTCGATGCGCGAGGGGGGAATCTCCACCTCCTGCAGCCACTTTTCGGCGGTGGCGCGAATGTTGCCGTAGTGGCGGGCGCCGGTGGCCATGAGCCGTTCGCCGATGTTGCCCCCGGCGGAGACTTGGCGACGCAGACCGTCCATCGGGTGCTGATGCACTACGCCCCATTCGGTGCGCAACAGGCGGCGGCGTTCGGCTTCGCTCATGGCGTACAGCGAGCGCTGCTGGTACAGCACCTCGCCCTGCTGCGGCGTCAGGCGGGCGGAGATTGCCTTCAGCAGGGTGGTTTTACCGGAGCCGGACTCGCCGACGATGCCGAGCACTTCTCCCGGCCACAGCTCGAGGGAGACATCGCGAAAACCTTTATCCGGGGCGTAGAGATGAGTCAGGTTATTCACAGCAAGTAATGGCTGGTTCATTTTTTCTGCCCCTCGCTCTGCTGGCGGCAATAGTCGGTATCGGAGCAGACAAACATCCGCTGGCCGCTGTCATCCAGTACCACTTCGTCGAGGTAGCTG
This sequence comes from Klebsiella sp. KP20-425-1, assembly GCF_025813515.1. Classification (NCBI taxonomy): domain Bacteria; kingdom Pseudomonadati; phylum Pseudomonadota; class Gammaproteobacteria; order Enterobacterales; family Enterobacteriaceae; genus Klebsiella; species Klebsiella sp. KP20-425-1. The sequence continues at coordinate 4,817,196 of NZ_CP109614.1, read as the reverse complement.
TGGCGCGAGCCGCAGATGGCGCAGGGCTCATCCCACTCCTGCACGGTAAAGGGATGGTCGTCGAAATCGAGACTCTCCACCGGGGTATAGGGCGGCACGGCGTAGATCCGCTTTTCGCGCCCGGCGCCGAACAGCTGCAGCGCCGGCATCATGTGCATTTTCGGGTTATCGAATTTCGGGATCGGCGAAGGGTCCATCACGTAGCGGCCATTGACCTTCACCGGATAGGCGTAGGTGGTGGCGATATGGCCGAAGCGTGCGATATCTTCATACAGTTTCACCTGCATGACGCCGTACTCTTCCAGGGCGTGCATGGTGCGGGTTTCGGTTTCACGCGGCTCGATAAAGCGCAGTGGCTCCGGGATCGGCACCTGGTAGATCAGGATCTGATCCTCCACCAGCGGCGTCTCCGGGATCCGGTGGCGGGTCTGGATCAGGGTGGCGTCTTCGGTACGCTCGGTGGTGGCGACGCCGGTGACGCGCTTAAAGAACTGACGAATCGACACCGCGTTGGTGGTGTCATCCGCGCCCTGGTCAATCACCTTCAGCACGTCGTTCTCACCGATGACGCTGGCGGTCAGCTGGATGCCGCCGGTGCCCCAGCCGTAGGGCATTGGCATTTCGCGCCCGCCGAACGGCACCTGGTAGCCGGGAATCGCTACCGCTTTGAGAATAGCCCGGCGGATCATGCGCTTGGTTTGCTCGTCGAGGTAAGCAAAGTTATAGCCAGTCAGTGGGTTAGCCACGTTCGTTCTCCCGTTGCAGGCGTTTCAGCAGCGCCAGTTCGGCCTGGAAATCGACATAGTGCGGTAGCTTCAGATGCGAGACGAAGCCGGCCGCTTCGACGTTATCGGCGTGGGCCAGCACAAACTCTTCATCCTGCGCCGGGCCGGCAATCTCTTCGTCATAGTCCGGCGCCTGCAGCGCACGGTCGACCAGCGCCATGGCCATCGCTTTGCGCTCGCTCATGCCGAAGGTCAGGCCGTAGCCGCGGGTGAAGTGCGGCGGCTCCTCCTGCGGGGCGACGAAGCCATTAACCATCTCGCACTCGGTCAGCAGCAGCTCGCCAATATTGACGCTAAAGCCCAGCTCTTCCGGGACGATTTCCACCTGCACGTAGCCGCTGCGGATCTCGCCGGCAAACGGATGGTTGCGGCCATAGCCGCGCTGGGTCGAATAGGCCAGCGCCAGCAAGTAGCCTTCATCGCCGCGCATCAGCTGCTGCAGGCGCGAGGAACGCGAGCAGGGGTAGACCGGCGGGGTGCGGGTGATATCGTCGGGCGGCGTGCCGCGATCTTCCTCGGTCTTCGCCAGCCCCTGCTGCGTGAGCAGGCTAAAGACGTGCGGCGTCGGCTCTGCTTCGCCATCGGCTTGCTGCACAGACGGCGCTTCGCCATTGGCCAGCAGGGTAAAATCTAGCAGGCGGTGGGTGTAGTCGTAAGTGGGGCCCAGCAGCTGGCCGCCGGGGATATCTTTATACACTGCGGAGATGCGGCGTTCGAGGCGCATCTCCGCGGTATTAATCGGTTCGCTGACCGCCAGCCGCGGCAGGGTGGTGCGGTAGGCGCGCAGCAGAAATATTGCTTCGACGTTATCGCCGCTGGCCTGCTTCAGCGCCAGCGCCGCCAGTTCGCGGTCGGCGATCCCGCCCTCGGTCATCACCCGGTCCACCGCCAGGCTGAGCTGGTCGCCTATCTGTTCGACGCTCAGTTCGGGAAGCCGTCCATCGCCCCGTCGTTTCTGTTCCTGTAAGGCGTGAGCGGCGCGGATCGCCTTCTCGCCGCCCTTGACGGCAACGTACATTTAGCACACCTCCACGTGGGTGGTGCGCGGGATCGCCAGCAGGCGCTCGCCGCAGGTGAGGATCAGGTCGATGCCCAGCGGGAACGGATGCGGGCGTTCGGTTAATTCGTCGATGATGCAGTCCGGCAGCTGCGGCGCGATCATTCGCTCTTCGGCAATGCCTGCCCCGGTCAGGCGCAGCATGCGTCCGCCGCTGAGGCTGGCAAGCTGAACGATCAGTGTGACGCCGGTTTCCGGCGCGGTGACGGTGCCAGCGGAAAGGACGTTGAGCTGCTCGGCGCTGATGCCGTCATTGGCGACGGCAAAGACCGCCTGCTGCGGCTGGTCCACCAGCGGCGCGCCGGTATGAAAGCGCAGATTCTGTCCCACCAGATCGTTACGCAGGGCGCTGGCGAGCCAGACCGGTGTTTCATGATCGGCAAGGGTCAACAGCAGGCTGGTGGAGGCCACGTTCAATGGCTGCCAGCCGTGCTGAAGCTGCTGCAGGGAGACAATCACCCCCGGCTCGCTCATCGCTTTCAGCAGGCGACGAAAACTGTGTTGGGCATCCTGCACAGCCAGGGTAAAAGCGGGTTGTAAGGTCATACGTTATCTCCGCGAACCAGGGTAAAGAAGTCGACCCGGCTGGCGTTGACTTCGGCGCGTCGGGCTTCAATGCGCGCGCTGCGTAGCGCTTCCAGCGGGGTTATCAGAGTTTCCATTAAGGTGTGAAAATGGCGGGGCGACTGCAGCAGGGCGTCGATCGCCGCGCAGCGTTCAGCGTGCGGGCGGTCGCGGCCTAAGATCCAGCTGTAACCGAGGGTACCGTCAGCCAGGCGTACCGCTGCACGGGTAAGGGTGGCGTCGCCGGCAAAGAAGCGGTCGCCGATACCGCCCATGCGGGCCTGGAGCTGTACCAGCCCGGTTTCCGGGGTGCGAATCAATTCATATTCCGGCGCCAGCTGCAGGGACTGCATGCGCGCCAGAAGGTCCTGCGGTTCACTGTGGGCCAGCACGGACATCCAGCGCTGGCGGGTGGCGGTATCGAAGTGCATTCAGTGCTCCATGGTAAATTCAATCATGTCGGCGCGGGTCAGGCTGACGGAGTACTCCGCCGTGAGCGACTCGCCCTCGCGGCTATTGAGCGTGCGGACGCAGAGCAGCGGCGCCATATTGGGGATTTCCAGCAGCTTGCTCTCTTTTGCCTGCGCGCGGCGGGCGCTAATTTTGGTGCGTACGCGGGTCAGTTCGACGTCGAGCCGATCGCGTAGCAGATCGTGCAGCGAGCCGTGGCTGAAGGTCTGTAGCACCGGCCAGAAGCGCAGGTCGGCGAAGTAGTGGTCGATCAGGCACAGGGCGACGCCATTGACCCGGCGCAGGGTACGCAGGTGGATCACGTTCTCGCCCTCATTGATGCCAAAGGCCTCGGCGACATGGGCGCTGGCGGGGCGCAGCACCGACAGCAGCTTTTCGCTGGTGGGATCGCTGCCTTGTTCCAGCAGGTTTTGGCTGAAGCGCGCCTGGGCGTTAAGCGGGTAGTCGATGGGGCGCATCAGCACCAGCACACCCACGCCCTGACGGCGCTGAACCCAGCCGCGCTCAACCAGCTGGTCGATAGCCCGGCGCAGGGTGTGGCGGTTAACGTCGAAGCGCGTCGCCAGCTGCTGCTCGGCGGGCAGATAGTCGCCGCAGCGATAGTGGTGGCGCAGCTCCTGCTCAAGTCGGGCGGCGATTTCCTGATAGCGCGTGGGGTAACTGGTCGGATGTCTGGACAGGTGCATGGTCATCAAGCCTCACACAGCATAGGCGAGGAGCTTCCTCGCGTTGTGGGCCGATCCTGACCGGTTTATGTTGCATTTCGGTTAAGTGACGATGACCAAAGGATGAAGAGTTGATGCCAGGCGGATGACAGGGCGGCCGGGCCGCCCTGGGGGCGTCAGCCTTGTTTGACCACGTTGATCATCCAGGGGACGCCAAAGCGGTCGACGACTTTGCCGAAGCCGTGGGCCCAGAAGGTTTCCTGCCAGGCCATCTCAATGCGCCCGCCGACAGCCAGCGCGTCGAACCAGCGCTGGCCTTCAGCGACATCGCTGGGATCGAGGACGAGGGTGAAGCCGGCGTAATGCACATCGGGCCCGAAGGCGCTGTCGCTCAGCATCAGCTCGCCATTATTGATGCGCAGGCTGGCGTGGGCGATAGCATCATCCGCCATCTTCTGGCCAGACGGGCAGCCGTCTGACGCTTCCTGCGCCGGGGGCGGCATTTCGCCAAAGGTCATTTTAAACATCAGCTCTGCGCCCAGCGTCTGCTGGTAGAAGGCGATCGCCTCGGCGCAGTTGCCCGCAAAGGCAAGGTAGGGACTTAAGGACATGGTGAATACCTCAGTGACCGTAACCCGTAAAGCGTAGTCGCCCGGCAGGCGATTGAGCCAGACGGCAGGGCGAAAAGGGGCGCTGAAATATGACGGCAGGCGACAGCGTAAATAGCGGTTGCCGGCGAGGGAAATAACAGGATGCGCCGGGGGACAAACGGCCACCAGGATATCGGGAGCGGCGACGGTTATGTGAAAAAATAATCGCGCCGCCTACCCGAAATTAAATCAGTTCTTTTTCACAAATTCCGATTTGAGCTTCATCGGACCAAAACCGTCAATTTTGCAGTCAATATTGTGATCGCCTTCGACCAGACGGATATTTTTCACTTTGGTGCCGATTTTCAGCATCGAAGAGCTGCCTTTAACCTTCAGATCTTTCACGACGGTAACGCTGTCGCCATCGGCCAGTAAATTGCCATTGGCATCTTTAACGATCAGAATGTCGCTCTCTTCCGTCGCCTCGGCAGGGTTCCACTCATGGGCACATTCCGGGCAGATGTACATGCCGCTATCTTCATAAGTGTAAGTCGAATCGCATTTTGGGCAGTGTGGCAGTTGCATGACGCTCCTCATGATGTCGTCGAAAAACAGGACGTTGGTCCTTTAAACAGCGGCTGAGAGCCGAAAGTGGGTGTGATTATAGCGCAATCACCCACTTTTGTCGGGTGTTTTTTTGCTAAAAAATAGCCGTGGTGTTATTCCGGAAAGAAGCGAATAAACGCTGAAATTAACCGCCCGAAGTGGAGCAAAATCGACGAAATAATTTCCGCGCGATCGGCAGGAAATGAACTTATTTATTTTCCGACACTCTGTAATGAGGCGGTAAATTTCTGTGAAGTTGATCGCAGATATAAACACTGTTAGGGTAAAAAAGGGGAGCAGGTCAATTTCATCAAGCATCACGATGAGCCGCTCCATTTATTCACCAGTAGCCAGAGCAGGCGTCAACAGGTTCGGTTGTACATTCTGTCAGCAGACAGTGCAGGCAAACCTGCTACGCTTGAAATGAGGAGCACAGCAATTCACCGCTCCTGACGCACGATGCGAATGGCCTTGCCATTCGGCGAAGAGGCGTGCACTCAAGGCGGAGTAGCAGAGGAAAAATATGCTTAAAAGGAAAAAAATAAAGCCCATCACCCTTAAGGATGTGACCATCATCGATGATGGTAAACTGAAAAAGGCGATCACCGCGGCCTCCCTGGGCAACGCGATGGAGTGGTTCGATTTCGGCGTCTACGGCTTTGTGGCCTACGCCTTAGGTAAAGTCTTCTTCCCCGATGCCAACCCAAGCGTGCAGATGATTGCCGCGCTGGGTACCTTCTCCGTACCATTTTTAATTCGTCCGTTAGGCGGCCTGTTCTTCGGGATGCTGGGCGATAAATATGGTCGGCAAAAAATTCTCGCGATAACTATCGTGATCATGTCGATAAGTACTTTCTGTATCGGCCTTATTCCGTCGTATGCCACGATAGGTATCTGGGCACCGATCCTGCTGCTGCTGTGTAAAATGGCGCAAGGCTTCTCGGTTGGCGGTGAATATACCGGGGCGTCGATCTTCGTCGCGGAATACTCTCCTGACCGCAAGCGCGGCTTTATGGGCAGCTGGCTGGACTTTGGCTCCATCGCCGGGTTTGTGATGGGGGCCGGCGTGGTGGTTCTCATCTCCAGCGTGGTGGGTGAACAGAACTTTCTCGACTGGGGTTGGCGTATCCCGTTCTTCCTGGCGCTACCGTTAGGTATCATTGGTCTCTACCTGCGCCATGCGCTGGAAGAGACGCCAGCGTTCCAGCAGCATGTTGACACCATGGAGCAGGGCGACCGTGAAGGACTGCAGGACGGGCCGAAGGTCTCTTTTAAAGAGATTGCCACCAAGCACTGGCGTAGCCTGCTGACCTGTATCGGTCTGGTGATTTCCACCAACGTGACTTACTACATGCTGCTGACCTACATGCCGAGCTATCTGTCGCATAACCTGCACTACTCGGAAGATCATGGGGTGCTGATCATCATCGCTATCATGGTCGGGATGCTGTTTGTACAGCCGGTTATCGGTATGCTCAGCGACCGTTTCGGCCGTCGCCCGTTTATCCTGATTGGTAGCGTGGCGCTGTTTGCCCTGTCGATCCCGGCCTTCATTATGATCAACAGCAACGTGACTGGCCTGATCTTCGCCGGCCTGCTGCTGCTGGCGGTGGTGCTGAACTGCTTTATCGGGGTGATGGCCTCCTCGCTGCCGGCGATGTTCCCGACGCACATCCGCTTCAGCGCCCTGGCCAGCGCCTTTAACATCTCGGTGCTGATTGCCGGTCTGACGCCAACCCTGGCGGCGTGGCTGGTGGAGACCACCCAAAACCTGATGATGCCGGCGTACTACCTGATGGTTATCGCGGTGGTGGGTATGGCGACGGGCCTGTCGATGAAAGAGACGGCTAACCGTCCGCTGAAAGGGGCGACCCCGGCGGCGTCGGATATTCAGGAAGCGAAAGAAATCCTTGGCGAGCACTACGATAACATCGAGCAAAAAATCGAAGATATCGATCAGGAGATCGCCGATCTGCAGGCAAAACGGTCGCGTCTGGTGCAGCAGCATCCGCGTATCAACGACTAACCGTTTTCACTGTTAATCATGCCGCCTGGGGAAACCCCGGCGGCATTTTTTATGCCTTCGGCAAGGCCAGGCCGTGACGCCGCTGCTGGCTGAGTTTACGGTACTGCTGCGGCGGCATGCCCACGTAGCGGGTAAAGGTGCTGTAGAAGCGGCTGCTGGAGCGAAAACCGGCGGTAAGGGCAATATCCAGGATGGTCTTGTCGGTATCGCTCAGCAGCGCCCGCACATGATTGATACGCATGGCGGTAATGTACTGCTTCATGGTCTGCTGCATCACCCGCTGAAAGACCCCCATCGCGTAGTTCGGGTTGAGCTTCACGTGCTCGGCAACGGCATTGACGGTCAGCGCCTGGTCGTAGTGGGCAGCGATAAACTCCAGCATCTGGCTGACATAAAACTGCGCGTGGCGCGAGACGCTGTTCTTGTGGGTGCGTGAGGTTTTATTGACCAGAATCGGCTGCCAGCCGGCGAGGCTCAGCCGCTTCAGCATCAGGGCGATTTCATCGATCGCCAGCTGGCGTATCTGTTCATTCTCGTGGCTCAGTTCCTGCTGCCAGCGGCGCACTTCGAAGGCGCTCAACTGCTGCGCGGCGAGGGATTTAATCACCATCCCATGGGTGACGTGGTTGATAAGCTCCCGGTCCAGCGGCCATGAGAGAAACAGATGCATCGGCAGGTTGAATATCGCCATCTGCTGGCAATCGCCGGGGCGGGTCAGCTGATGCGGCGTACAGGCCCAGAACAGAGTGATATAGCCTTTCTCAATGCGCACCACTTCGTTATTAATCAAATACTCGACGTCGCCATCGAACGGCACGTTGACCTCCACCTGGCCGTGCCAGTGGCTGGTGGGCATGGCGTGCGGTGGGCGCAGTTCGATATCCATACGCTGATACTCGGAGTAGAGCGCCAGCGGGCTGCGGCTCTGCTTTTCGTCGCTGCTGCACATAAAGGGATCGGGGGGCAGAGAGGTGAAGCGGTGTTCCATCGTTAGCGTATTCCTGAATTGTCAGAGTGGCTGCATTTTTCGCCAGAACTGACGACAGCTTAGCGGAAGAATCGGCCCATTTTCTCTCCTTTTTGCTCAATCTGTTCCCGAAATCTCAGATTTTGTGGCGCTTAATGGCCGATCTGAGCTTTCGGGAATGCTCCGGCGGGAACAGGGCAGCGCAGCGGGGAGCGGCGTGCCACTCTGCAAGTGTTCAATGACCTGATGGAGAGTGCGTGATGTCTGCCCCAAAAATTACTTTTATCGGCGCCGGTTCGACGGTGTTCGTCAAAAATATTCTCGGTGATGTTTTCCAGCGCCCGGCGCTGAAATCGGCGCATATCGCGCTGATGGATATCGATGAAACCCGGCTGGAAGAGTCGCATATCGTGGTGCGCAAGCTGATGGATTCCGTGGGCGCGAACGGCGAAATCAGCTGCCACCGCGACCGGAAAACTGCCCTGCAGGGCGCCGATTTTGTCGTCGTTGCCTTCCAGATTGGCGGCTATGAGCCCTGTACCGTCACCGATTTTGCAGTCTGCAAGCGCCACGGCCTGGAGCAGACCATTGCCGATACGCTGGGGCCGGGAGGCATTATGCGCGCGCTGCGCACCATCCCGCACCTGTGGGCTATCTGCGACGACATGACCGAGGTCTGCCCGGACGCCACCATGCTTAACTACGTCAACCCGATGGCGATGAACACCTGGGCGATGTACGCCCGCTACCCGCATATCAAGCAGGTTGGCCTGTGCCACTCGGTGCAAGGCACAGCGGAAGAGCTGGCGCGCGACCTCGATCTCGATCCGGCGGATTTACGCTACCGCTGCGCGGGGATTAACCATATGGCGTTCTATCTGTCGCTGGAGAAAAAGCTCGCGGACGGCAGCTACGTCAGTATCTACCCCGACCTGCTACAGGCCTACGCCGACGGGCGGGCGCCGAAGCCGAACCTGCACGGCAACCCGCGCTGCGAAAACATCGTCCGCTATGAAATGCTCAAAAAGCTGGGCTACTTTGTCACCGAGTCCTCGGAGCATTTCGCCGAATACACGCCATGGTTTATCAAGCCGGGCCGCGATGACCTTCTCGCTCGCTATAAAGTGCCGCTGGATGAATACCCTAAACGCTGCGTCGAGCAACTGGCCAACTGGCATCAGGAGCTGGAGAGCTATAAGCGCGGGGAGCGCATTGAGGTGAAACCCTCCCGCGAATATGCCAGCACCATCATGAACGCCATCTGGACCGGCGAGCCAAGCGTGGTGTACGGCAACGTGCGCAACGATAATCTCATCGACAACCTGCCTCAGGGCTGCTGTGTGGAAGTGGCCTGCCTGGTGGACGCCAACGGCATCCAGCCGACCAAAGTGGGCGCGCTGCCGGCGCATCTGGCGGCGCTCATGCAGACCAATATCAACGTGCAGACGCTGCTCACGCAGGCGATCCTCACCGAAAATCGCGATTACGTCTATTACGCCACGATGATGGATCCGCACACCGCCGCGGTGTTGGGGATCGAAGAGATCTACGCGCTGGTGGACGATCTGATCGCCAGCCACGGCGACTGGCTGCCGGCCTGGCTGCACCGTTAATCCTCTTATGCCGCCGGGGGCAACGAACCCGGCGGTGCCTGTCACGCTCTATCAAACGCTAAAGGAGGCGCTGGCGACAGCGACCTGGACCCTATGAGTATTTCAATGACAACAAAGCTCAGCTACGGATTTGGTGCCTTTGGTAAAGATTTCGCTATCGGTATCGTCTACATGTACCTGATGTATTACTACACCGATATTGTTGGCTTATCGGTCGGGGTGGTTGGCACCTTGTTCCTGGTGGCAAGGATCCTCGATGCGATAGCCGATCCGATTATGGGATGGATCGTTAACTGTACGCGGTCGCGATGGGGAAAGTTCAAACCGTGGATCCTGATCGGCACGATAACCAACTCGGTGATGCTGTATATGCTGTTCAGCGCCCACCATTTCAGCGGCGGGGCGCTGCTGGCGTGGGTGTGGCTAACCTACCTGCTGTGGGGCTTCACTTACACCATCATGGATGTGCCGTTCTGGTCGTTGGTGCCGACCATTACCCTCGATAAACGCGAACGCGAGCAGCTGGTGCCTTACCCGCGCTTTTTCGCCAGTCTGGCGGGATTTGTCACGGCCGGCGTCACGCTGCCGTTCGTCAACGCCGTCGGCGGCGCCGATCGCGGTTTCGGTTTTCAGATGTTCACTCTGGTGCTGATCGCCTTCTTCGTCGTTTCCACCCTCGTCACCCTGCGCAACGTGCATGAGGTTTACTCCTCCGACAGTGGTGTGAGCGAAGACTCCAGCCACCTCTCACTGCGCCAGATGGTGGCGCTGATCTATAAAAACGATCAGCTGGCCTGCCTGTTAGGCATGGCGCTGGCCTATAACACGGCGGCGAACATTATCGCTGGCTTTGCGATTTACTACTTTACCTACGTGATTGGCAGCGCGGAGATGTTCCCGTATTACATGTCCTACGCCGGGGCGGCGAATTTGCTGACGCTGATCCTGTTCCCACGACTGGTAAAAGGGCTGTCGCGGCGCATTCTGTGGGCGGGTGCTTCGATCATGCCGGTGCTGGGCTGCGGCGTGCTGTTGCTGATGGCGCTGGGCGGCGTTTACAACATCGCGCTGATTTCGCTGGCCGGGGTGCTGTTGAATATCGGCACCGCGCTGTTCTGGGTGCTGCAGGTTATTATGGTGGCCGATACCGTCGACTATGGCGAATATACGATGAATATCCGCTGCGAAAGCATCGCCTATTCCGTTCAAACGCTGGTAGTCAAAGCCGGTTCGGCGTTTGCGGCCTGGTTTATCGCCATCGTGCTGGGTATCATCGGTTACGTGCCGAATGTTGTGCAGTCGTCCCACACGCTGCTGGGGATGCAGGCGATTATGATTGCGCTGCCGACGCTCTTTTTTGCTCTGACGCTGTTTCTCTATTTCCGTTATTACAAACTGAATGGCGATATGCTGCGACGGATTCAGATTCACCTGCTGGATAAATATCGCCGGGTACCGGAAAATGACGTCGAGCCGGAACGGCCGATTGTGGTACCCAATCAGGTGTAAAAAGCGTGCGAAAACCGCTGACGAAAGAGGGGAGGGATGCTCTCTTTTTGAGCAAAAAACAGTGTCTTAAAAAGACAGAAAGAGAAAACTGTAGTTCTCTATTTTATCTCAATTATTTCTCTTTTTGAGCGTTCTGGACTGTTTGTTTCTCCGATTGTTCTCAAATAAAACTCAGAATTGTCTCTTTTTCGTGCTCTTGCGCTGCTTTTTAACTCTTGCTACTCTTTTTGGGTCTTACATTTTTCTCTTATTTGTCTCAGTGATGGAGCAATGCAATGCGCATTTTTATCGATGATGGTTCAACCAATATCAAAATGCTGTGGGAGCAAGATGGCGAAACTTTCACCCATATCAGCCCCAACAGTTTTAAACGCGGCTGGTCTGCCACCTTCGGTTCGGGGAAGCCTTTTAACTACACGGTGGATGATGAAAAGTACTCATTCGACCTGATCACTCCCGATGCGCTCCCAACCAATAACATTGACTGGCAATACAGCCCGTTGAACTCCATCGCTGTCCATCACGCGCTGCTGACCAGCGGTCTTGAGCCACAGGATGTTGAAATTGTGGTCACCCTGCCGCTGACCGAATTTTATGATGAAGATGCGCAATATCGCCTCGACAATATTGAGCGCAAGAAAAAGAGCCTGCTGCGCGACGTTAAACTGAATAAAGGCGTGGTGTTCAATATCACTAAAGTTACCGTGCGCCCGGAATCGATTCCGGCGGGCATTAGCCTGTGTGATGAGCTGAAACCGTCGCATTCGGTGCTGATTATCGACCTTGGCGGCACCACGCTGGATATTTCAATGGTCGCCGGGCAGATGACCTCGGTTTCGCGCATTTACGGCGACCCGAAGCTGGGCGTATCGCTGGTGACCGACGCCGTTAAGCTGGCGCTGGCCCGGGCGAATACCGACACCTCCAACTATAACGTCGACCAGATAATCATCAATCGCCACGACGAAGAATACCTGACCGACAACATCAACGATCCGGATGCGGTTTCTGAGGTGAAGAAGGTGATCAATAACAGTATCGAACGTCTGACCACGCGTGTCCTGACGGCCATCGATAGCTTTAAAGGCTATTCGCACGCGATCGTCATTGGCGGCGGCGCGCCGCTGGTTGCCGACGCCATTCGTGAACGGATGGGTCTGCGCGAGGATCGTTTCGTGGTGGCTGAAGAGCCGCAGTTTGCCCTGGTGCGTGGTCTGAAAATTATTGGTTAAGGAGCGTCTATGACTCTGGATCGCAGAAAAGTGCTGATTTACCTGCGCCCGGATATCAGCGCCAGCGAGCGCTTCGCGGACGCAAAAATTGAGGCCCATCACCGTGGCGACCGCGGCGATATGTCGCGTACCGCGCTGCTGGCGGGGCTGGCGTTAGGGGAAGTCGATAGCCGCTTACCGTCGATGCTGGCGGCGCTGCTGGCGGAAGATACTAAACCGGAAACGCTGCGTAAGATGCTGGCCTCGTTCCTTGAAATCCAGCCGGCCTCTCCCGCCCCGGCAGCCGCGCCAGCGGCCGCCCCGGCTAAGGCGCCGGAGCCGCCCGCGTCGGTGAGCGAGAGCGTCTCCGCGCGTAATCTCGCCGGTTCGTTACCGGATTAAGCGCTATTCCCGGTTTGCGCGACCCGGGAAACTCCCCGGCTTGCGCTGCGCTTAGTTTGTAGGCCGGGTAAGGCGTAGCCGCCACCCGGCATACAGGCGGCCCCCTGGCTGGGGCCATGCCCGGCGGCGCTACTGGACTGACCCCATAAAGTTGGATGGTTCATATTAAGCGGCTCTCAGAGCCTGGGTTCGGTACTCTACCGGACTCAGGCCTTTTAATTTCAGGCTTATCCGCTCGTTGTTGTAGTAATGGATATAGTCCTCTACGGCTTTTCTTAGCGCACTGACACTCCTGAACTCCCTCAGATAAAAACACTCCGATTTCAGGGTCCCGAAGAAGTTTTCCATCACTGCATTATCCAGGCAGTTTCCTTTACGCGACATACTCTGCGTCATCCCATGCGCCTTTAAACGTTCCTGATAGCTCCTCATCCTGTAATGCCAGCCCTGATCCGAGTGCAGCAGCGGAGCATCTCCCGGTCTGAGCTTCGGGAACGCACCGTCCAGCATCGTATTCACCATCTCCATCACCGGCCTTTCCGACAGGCTGTAGGCGATAACCTCCCGGTTAAACAGATCGAGAACTGACGACAGGTAAAGCTTTTTTCCCTGTACCGGGAACTCTGTCACATCTGTTACCCATTTTTCGTTGGCTTTTGACGCACCGAAGTTCCGGCTCAGGATATTGGGCGCGGCCTCGCCCGTTCTCCCTTTCCAGGCACGATATTTTTTCGCCCTTATCACAGACCGGAGTGACAGTTCTGCCATCAGCCGCTGCACTGTTTTATGGTTTATCCGCAGCCCCTGTTTTCTCAGTGCGAGCGTGATCCTGCGGTAGCCATAACGACCTTTGTGATAGTGGTATATCTTCCTGATGTTCTCTTTAAGACCCGCATACCTGTCCCCTTGCTTCAGTGCATTCATATTGTAATACCACGTGCTACGGGACATACCGGCCGCCCGCAGAAGGTCCCGCAGAGCGTGTTCATGCCTTAGTTCACTGATTATCAGGGCTTTTTGCCATTTTTTTCGCTCTGAACCAAGGCTTTCAACTTTTTTAGATAGGCATTCTCTGCCCGCAGATAACGCAGTTCGGCCCTGAGCTCTTCGGGGGAGAGTTTTTCCAGCTCTTTATCTGTCAGTGGTGGGATATTTTTTGGCTTTGTCATTTGTCCGGGCCGTCCGCATTGCATGTTTAAAAGACCTTCCGCTCCGGCATCGTTGTACACGTCGAGCCAGCGCCGGACAAGTATTTCTGCGGAGAGATTAAACCGGGCAGCCGCTTCACGCATCGTCAGGCGGTCACTGATAACCGCCCGGACGACCACGAGTTTAAATTCATCGGAATAATGATTATTTTTTGCAGTCAGGCCTTCTGCACCGTGGAACTGCCATGCCCTGACCCAGCGACGGACAGATGTTCTTTCAATACCAAAAAGGTCGGCTGTACTCTGTTCTCCGTCTTTACCGGACAAATAATGATTAACCACAGCCAGTTTTGTTTCAGGGGAATACTTTGGTTTAGCCATAAAACTGCACCTTACTCAGTTGGGTGTCCAACTTTTGGGGTGCAGTCCATACGCTTGCGCGGGCCTACGGATCCAGTGTAATGGTGGGCCCAGTGCCGTTTGTAGGCCGGGTAAGGCGTAGCCGCCACCCGGCATACAGGCGGCTCCCTGGCTGGGGCCATGCCCGGCGGCGCTACGCTTGCGCGGGCCTACGGATCCAGTGTAATGGTGGGTCCAGTGCCATTTGTAGGCCGGGTAAGGCGTAGCCGCCACCCGGCGCGAAGACGGAACGCCACGACCCGGGATGGCACCCCTATCCGTGGGCGAGGAAGCGCGCCAGGCGCTGCTGCAGCAGGCGATTTTCGCGGGTCAGCCGCGCGTTCTCATCCAGCAGGGTCAGCGCCACCGCAATTCCCGGCCAGTCCAGCTCCAGCTCGTTACGCAGGCGTACCGCGCGATGCACGATCGTCACCGCGCTGTCGTCGAACAGCCAGGTGTCCGCCTGCGGCTGGTGTGGCTCAATCATCCCTAAGCCGACGATCTCCGTCAGCTCCTCTTCCGACACCCCGGTACGCAGGCACAATTCGGTAATGGTAAACGTCACTGTTACTGTAGCCATCAGGCTTTCCCCCATGTCTTACGCGGATCGAAGCTGGCTTCGGCGGCGGCCAATTGTTGCCAGAGCTCACGCGCTTTTTCATCTGGTTTTGGCGGCATCACTATTTTAATAACGGCGAACAAATCGCCGGTGTGGGTTTTGCTCACGAGTCCTTTCCCTTTGATACGCAGTCGCTGCCCTGCCTGACTGCCCGGTGGCACCGTCAGCAGAATGCTCTCTTTCAGGGTGGGCACCGTCACTTTCGCGCCCAGCGCGGCCTCCCATGGCGCCAGCGGCAGGACGATCTCCAGGTTATGACCGACAATATCGAATAGCGGATGCGGGGCGATGTGGATAACCAGCCACAGATCGCCGTTCGGGCCGCCATTCTCCCCCGGCGTCCCCTGGCCTTTCAGGCGGATACGCTGACCATCGACTACCCCGGCGGGGATCTTCACATTCAGCGTTTTCGGCGTTTCGCTTTCGATCATGCCAAACACGTTGTACACCGGCAGGTTATAGCTGATGGTGCGCGTCTGCTCGGCCAGCGTCTCTTCAAGGAACACCGCCACTTCGATCTCCAGATCGTGGCCGCGCGCCGCGTGTTGACGACGACGCTGATGCGCCTGCTGGCCAAACATGGAGGAGAAGATGTCGTCGAAATCTTGCTGACTGTAGCTCTGCTCGTGGGTCTGTCGCTGGCGACCGAAGCCGGGATCGTTGCGATGCTGCCAGAGCTGATCGTATTCGGCGCGCCGTTGCTCATCTTTCAGGACTTCCCAGGCTTCGGCGAGATCCTTAAATTTGGCTTCGGCATCGTTTTCTTTACTGACGTCGGGGTGATATTTGCGCGCCAGGCGGCGGTAGGCGGTCTTGATGGTTTTCAGATCGTCGGTTGGTTGCACCCCGAGAATGGCATAATAATCCTTCAATTCCATGATTTTTTCTCATCTATGCTCAGTGCGGTGGTTACATATTCCCTGGAACAGGCGTCAGTATAAAGCGTAGGGCAAATGCGCCCTGACGGGGAAGAAAAGTGGCGGAAACTTGACGCCGTCGGGGTCGACGGCGCCGTGGATAAGATTAGTCCTTCGCCTGCGGCCGTGGGCGGCGGCGCCATCCGGTGAATAGCACCAGCAGCGCGCCGACGGCGCCAGCCAGGCGCGCGGTGCCCTCGCCGGCGCTGGGAAACAGCTGGCGAATGGTAGGGTCGCTGACCAGCATTGACCCGGCAATCCAGCCGATGAGCATCCCGCCCAGCAGCACCACCGTGGGAAAGCGGGTGAGCAGGACCAGCACCAGCTTGCTGCCGGCGACAATAACCGGAATGCTGATCGCCACGCCGAGGGCGACCAGCGCAATGTGCCCTTTCCCCGCAGCAGCTACCGCCAGTACGTTATCCAGCGACATAATCACATCGGCAACGGTGATGGTGATCGCGGTGCGCCACAGGCTGCCAGAGCTGCTAACCTCGCTCTCTTCTTCCTCATTCCTGACCAGCTTGATGCCAATCCACAGCAGGAGCAGCGCGCCGACTATTTTCAGCCACGGCAGCGACAGGAGATACAAAGCGATCGCCAGCAGCAGAACGCGCGCCAGGATGGCGCCCACGGTACCGATGATGATCGCTTTGGTGCGTTTCTGCGGCGGCAGTTTGCGGCAGGCCATGGCGATCACCACGGCATTGTCGCCACCCAGCAGTAAGTCGATGGCGACAATCTGCAGCATAATCACTGCCATGTCCCATTGTTGAAGAAATGCATACATATCGAGAGAAACCACCTGAAAAAAGAGCAAGAAAAACCGCTGCGCAGGGTACTCCGCCTGGGCCGCGTTGACCACTGGCGCAGACCTGCGCTATCGCGCGGGAAAGAGAGAGCCTGAAAAATAAAGTTACGAATCAAGGCGCCGTTGGGCAAGGCTTCGGCGAAAAAGGGTGATATTTTGTCACCCAGACTCACCTGCCGTTCACTTATCGCAAGGATCCCCACTATGTCTGGCCACAAGAAATACCTCTCTGTCGCCCTGCTGAGCGCTGTCTTACTGCCGGCGATGGCCTCTGCCGCTGACGCGCCGGCGACTTTCACCCCGGAACAGGAGGCGAAAATCGGCAAAATCGCCGCCGACTATCTGGTCGCCCACCCGGAAGTCCTGCTGCAGGCGAGCCAGAAACTGCAGCAAATTCAGGCTGAGCAGCAGGCCAGCGCGGCCACTCAGGCGGTGCTGAAGAACGCCGCCGTGTTGACCCAGGATAAAAATACCCCGACCTACGGCCCGGCCAACGGCAAAGTCACGGTGATCGAATTCTTCGACTACCAGTGCGTCTACTGCAGCCGTCTGGCGCCGGTGATGGAGCAGGTGATTAAAGCGCACCCGCAGACCCGCTTCGCCTTCAAAGAGTGGCCGATTTTCGGCGGCCGCTGGGAAAGCTCGCTGGAGGCGGCAAAAACCGGCCTGCAGATCTATCAACAGAAAGGGGCGGATGCCTATCTGGCCTACCATAACGGGATTTACGCTACCGGCCATAACGAAGGCAAGCTGACGACGGCGGATATCCAGCAGCAGGCGAAGAAAGCCGGCTTTGATGCGAAGAAGGCCGCCGACGTCGAACCGGTGCTGCAGAGCATTAACGATCTGGCGCAGGAGATTGGTCTGAGCGGCACGCCGGGCGTGATCGTGATGCCGACCACCGGCGCCACGGAAGCCAGCATCACCGTCTTCCCGGGGCTGGCAGACAAAGCCTCGCTGGAAGCCGCCATCAAAAAAGCCGGCGGCTAATCCCCGGCGTATTACCTGTCCAGGCCGCCGACGGCGGCCTTGCTCTCATGCGTCATCGCTCTCTTCCTGCGGCGGCGGTAACGCGTGGCTTTTTAAATCAATAATCTGCCCGATTTGATCGTGGTAAACGGTGAGCAAATTATAGCGGCTCATCTCCGAGATAATCTGCGGCGCGACGTTAAAGCTGCTCGCCAGCTCATCGTCGCGCAGAGCGAGCACCGCGGTATGACGCCGGGTATGGGCGCGGCGCCGGTTGTAGTGATACCAGAGGATCAACAGCCAGCCGTTCAGCGCGGCAATCAGCAGATACACCAGCGCCGTATTCAGGGAGTCCATCAGCGATTCCCAGCGCGGAGAGGGCGGCGCGATGAACTGCATCAGCAAATTGGCGTACAGAAAGAACAGAAAACCGAGCCAGGCCAGCAGCGTTAAGCCGGCGTCGACCAGCCGGGGCAGCACCCGATGTTCGGTTAAGATGAGCGTATTTTCATTCATCACAGGCTTCCTTTTCCCCGGTCCGGACTCACCCAGCGCGCGCGGGAACGTTGACGTTTCACCATCACTTTCGGAAAAGCGACCAGCGTGGTCAGCAGGCCGATCATCCAGTAGACCATCGGGAACCAGATCACCCAGAACAGCGATTTGGCGACCTTTTTCTCATAGCGCCGCTCGATATACAGGCTGGCGACGAACTGCAGCAGGCACATCAGGCCGAGCAGCATGCCGGTGAATTCCGGTGGAAACAGGCTATGCACCGCCAGATTGTCAGGCAGCGGCATCAGGCGGCTGAGGATAAACAGCAGAATGGTGATCGCGTAGGCAAAGGCCCACAGCGTGGAGCAGGCATACTCCAGAAACAGCGGCCACATCCGGTGATGCTGCCAGTGAAACAGGCGGCGCAGATTGACCAGAAAGACTTCGGCGCCGCCCTGGGCCCAGCGCAGACGCTGCTTCCATAACCCTTTGAGGGTCTCCGGCATCAGGATCCAGCACAGCGCTCGCGGCTCGAAAAAGATGTCCCAGTGGCGGAGCTGAAGCTTCCAGCTGATATCAATATCTTCAGTGATCATATCCGGGCTCCAGTAGCCGACGTCCGCCAGCGCCTGGCGCCGGAAGGCGGCGATTACGCCGGAGACGGTAAAGACCCGGCCATAGATCCGCTGCGTCCGTTTGATAAGCCCAATGATCGACGAGAACTCCCCAACCTGAATGCGGCCGATCAGCGTGGATCGGGTGCGGATCCGCGGATTGCCGGTGACCGCCCCGACGTGCGGATAATGGATCAACGGCGCGACCAGCCAGGCCGCGGTATCCCGGTCCAGCAGGGCGTCGCCATCGATGCAGACCAGCAGATCGCCGCGGGCGGCGGCGGCGCCCGCTTTGAGCGCCACCGCTTTTCCCTGATTGGCGGCCAGATGGATCACCCGCAGCCTCGGCTCCTCCTGCGCCAGCTGCTGGAGCACCTGGGCGGTGTTGTCCGAAGAGCCGTCGTTAATCGCGATCACTTCAAGATTGGCGTAACGCTGGGCCAGCGCTGCGCTGATGGTTTCCCGGGCGTTTTTCTCCTCGTTAAAGCAGGGGATCAGGATCGAGATCAGTGGATTGCCCGGCAGCGTCGGCGGCGGGGTATCCTCCCCCCACGGCCAGTGACGTTCCAGCTGAAACCAGAAGTAGAGACCCCCGGTGATCCACAACACTGACATAAACAGCGGCCAGAAAAAGACAAAGTCGAGGATAAGCTCGCCGGTAAATACCGCTGCGACACCTAACGGCAGCCCGAATACGAGGCATAAAATGCACAATGCGATAATGCGATCAGTCATGGTCAGGGTACCACCAGGAAGAAAATTGCGGCCTGATACGAGAGATATCAGGCTGGTTGTTAATAAAATCGTCAGGGTAGTAGCCGTAGTTTTTGACGCCGTTCAGCCGCAGCAAACGCATCCAGTCCGCCAGCTGCTGGTCGGGAATGGCGTTTTGCTGGCGTCGATTCCAGTCTCTGGCCTGCAGTTCAAAGATGGTTTTCTTCAGCGCGCCCGGGTGGCGGGCGACGGCCTGCACCAGCCGCGTCAGCCAGGCCTGGCTGGCGTCGATCGGCACGGACTCCATCAGCGGCATCGCCATGGGGACCGTCCAGTCATAGGCGGCAAGGAAGTCATCCAGATTCTGCGCAAACCAGGCTTCGCTTTGCGGCTCCAGGATCGGCAGGGCGAAGAGATTACGCGCCGTTTTCACCTGCGGGCCGCGGATGGCCTGCACTGCCTGGCGTAGATCCAGAGTGAAGCGGGTCAGGGTTTGGCTTTTGAAACGCATCCATGCCTGGCGCTCTTGCGGACGTTGGGGCACCGGGGCGGCATCGTGCGCCATACCCGTCTGCCGCCAGGCGGCGACCGCCTCCGGGCTCACGTCTTCAAAATCGGTCAACACGGCGTCGTCGTGAAACAGAATCCCGCTGAAGCTGGCGTGTCGGGCCAGATCTTCGTAGATGTCGGTGATCTGCTGGCGAACCCGGGGATCCCAGGGCGACAGACGGACGTACGGCTGGCGGGCAAGTAACGCCTTCCCGGTTTGCGGATCCCAGCGCTGAACGCGCGGCAGATCTGAGGCAAGATCGAAGGCCAGCACCGGCATCCAGGCATAAACCTTCACATTGCCGCGGGTCTGCAACTGCCAGGAGACGAAGTTAAACAGGTCGGCGCGCATCGGCAGCCAGCGGTTGGGGAAATAGAGCGACTTGACCGTGCCGTCGCCCTGCGGGTCGGAGAAGGCCTGCAGAAAGACGTGGCTGATTTTCATGTCATAGACGCGCTGCACCAGCTTATCGATATTCTTTGCCTGCTGGACGGGATTGGGGTCATAGACATAGTCCAGATCCACATGCATCACCCGAACAGGATCGGCTTCCTGAATCTGGGTCACGGCGCTGGCAAAGGCCTTGAGCGACGGGTTACCGGCGATCAGCAGGCGTGGAATATTGTCCAGATCCTTCACGTTGCCCAGGCCGTCGTTCAGCGTAAACGCCAGCTGATACCCTTGCTGTTTGGCGATAGTCAGGGTGCTGCCGCTGGCGGCGCCGTAGGGCCACACCCAGGCGCGCGGCGTTTTCCCGGCAACCTCATGGATTTTCGCCGTCACTTTCTGCACGTCATCTGTCATTCGCCGGGTAAACTGCGCGTCGCTTTCATAGCGGCCGGTGGTTTTATCCCAGCCGCGGTTGGCGGCGGCAGGCTCGCGGCTGCCCTGCGGATTGGCCGGCAGACCGTAGTGCGAGGCCCAGGTATGAGCGCCGATCTCCACCAGCGGCGAGCGGCTGAGCTCGCGCACCATCTCCCAGGTAGCGAAGCGCTCGCGCGGCGTCATCAGGCCGCCAAAATTAACGGGCTGACCAGCGGGAGTGTCCACCCAGCTGCCCACCGGCGCCCACAGCGCCGGGACGTTCCAGGCTTTAAGCAGCGGCCATACGCGGGTGTAAAAGCTGCTGTAACCATCGTCAAAACTGAGGAGAAAAGCCTTGGGCGGCAGCGACTTTAAGCCATAATGCGCATCGAGAATGTCCTGAACGCTAATCGCATGGTAGCCGTTATGCAGCAGCCAGGCGATCTGCTCATTGAGTGCGCTGGTGCGCACCGAAAGATAACGCTGGTCGGCGGCATCGTCTTCGACGTCATGGTAGGCCAGCACCAGAAAGCGATCCGCCGGCCAGGGTTGATTGGCCTCCAGTTGGGGGCGCTGCTGCGGGGCGAGGAAGGGGACTTCCTCAGCACGCACGCTGAAGATAAGGCACAGCCAGATGAGAAGCATCAGGCCGTTGCGCAGGGTCGTGTTCAGCATGGTCATCCTTAAAACCGTATATTTGCATCAAGAGTGATGGCGAGGTTGTTTTCACGTTTGCCGTCGTAGGGGCGCTTATCCCAGTTCAGCATCAGCCCGGTGTCGACGACGTTGTTCCAGCGCAGGCGCTGCCCGTAACCCAGCACCGTGATCGCCCCGGCGGCGTGATTTTTTTGCCAGTAGCTGCCGCCGCCGGCCAGTAACTGCTGGCTCCAGACGGTGTCATAGCGCTGGTAAAGCGTGTGATCGACGGCCAGCGCCGCGGTGGCGGCGAGGTCCCGTGCCGGACTGTAGTAGGCGGTGTCGGTGCGGCTATTGGCGCTGGCCGACAGACCGGGCTGCAAATCCAGCGTTAACCATGGGGTTTGCCAGAGGCGTTCTTTACCGGAGAGGGTGTACTCCTGGCGGCGGTTGCGATCGGTAAACCGGCTGGCGGCCGCGCTGAAGCGGTACTCCCGGCGTTCGTTTGGAGACCAGCGCAGCCAGCCTTCGCCGCGGTTGGCGCTGACGCCGTTGCGTAACGCGCGCAGCGGCGTCTGCTGCGAAATCCGCTCCAGTTCGCCGCCCAGCTGCCAGCGATCGCTAACGTCATGGGCGGCGGAAAGGCGGACGCCGGGCTTGTTCTCGTCGTGAAAATTGACGCTGGAGAGCTCAAGCTCGCCCCAGTAGTCGCGCGGACGCCATTCAATACCGGCAAACAGCTGGCGACGGCTGCCTTTCCCCTCTTCAAAATTGCCTTCAGCGAAGCGGTGCCCGCCGAACAACCGCCAGCTGTCGGCTAGCGGCGGGCTGTAGATCGCCGTCTCAAAACTGAGGTCGTGCGTGCCGCTCACCGGGTTGTCGGAATGCAGCCCTTTGCCAACGCTCAGGCGCAGCTCGGAGAGATGATGGATCTCGCGCGCTCTGGCCAGGCGCTGGGTGTTCAGATCCCGTGGCGAGCGGGCGACGACGTCGTCAGCCAGCAGATCCATTTGCCGCCACTCCTGCAGATCGAGGGCGACCCAGGCCTGCTGGCGCTCCAGCTGCAGGCTGGCGGGTTCCAGAGATTCCGCCGCTTTTAGCTGGCGTTCGGCTGCCCGTGGCAATCCTCTCTCCTGCAGAAGGGCGGCATAGTCTATCTGCAGGCCCTGGTTTCCAGGGGCCGTCGCCGCCAGGCGCTGCATTCGGGCTTCGGCCTGCGGCAGGTCGTTGGTAGCCGCTAAATAGTGCACGTTAAGCGACTGTGCGGTGAGCCAGTCGTCGTTCGGCTGCGGCGTTGGCGAGCCGTAGAGACGACGGATGTAGGGCGCATTCCTGGTGAGGCGGGCAACATACCGTTGCGCCGCCGGGTACTGACCGGTGTCCAGCAGAGCGTAGAAAAGCTCGTGTTCCTCATTCTGTTGGCTTGTCAGCCACGAAGGATGCTGGTGGATAAGCGTCAGCGCAGGCTCAATTTGCTTAAGGGCGATAAAAGAGGAGATGACCCAGCCGATGGCCCAGTCGGGAACGGTCTGCTGCTGGGCGATCAGGCTTTGGTATTCGCGGATGACCTGCGCGTACTCGGCGCTGGCGTACAGCGCGCCCAGACGATCAATACGCGCCCGGATGATGTCGGGCGCAGCCTGTGGGTCGGGGTGCCAGGCGGCGATCATCGCGTCATACTGCGTGAGCGCTGTGCGGGCCAGCGCGTAACGCGCCTTTTCTTCGCGGGAAGGGGTATCGGCAAGGCGCACCAGTTCGGCGGCGGCGTTCAACTGCAAGTTACGCTTTTCCGCAGGCGTCAGTTCGACGCTATTCGCCAGGCCGAGAGCAGGGGAATCAATCCGGTTGCGGGTCAGGGTCGCCATCAGGCTGGCCAGCGCGGTTTTGTTTTGCGGTTCACGATCGAGGATCTGCGTGTCCACCAACAGCTGGTCCCAGCTTTTGCCCAGCCGCAGGTAGACATAGGAGAGCGTCTGCAGGTGCGCAACGCTCGCCTGCTCCGCCACCAGGCGACGCGCTTCGCTGAGCGCCTCGCCGTCCTTGCGGGCATCGGCGAGCGTTTTGATATAGCCGATACGATAGTCGTCGCTGCCAGGGGCCTGGCTGAGCGCCTGCTGCCAGAGGGTGAGCGAGGTTTGCCACTGCTTCTGGTTGCGCAGGGCCTGCGCCGCGGCGGCGGTGCCCCGTGCGGGAATCGGCATATAGACCTGGTAGCGTCGCCAGACTTTCACCACTTCATCGTCCTGACCGGCCCAGAGGGCCACCTGCAGCCAGTCCGCCACCTGAGAAGGGGTTAAGGCATGCCGCAGCTGGTACTGCTGAAGGTAACTGAGAAAGGGGGCGTACTGGCCTTGGCGCGCTTGCAAGATTTGCTGGTCATAGAGCGAATCCGCTCCCTGAACCAGCGCCGGGAAGAGCAAAAGCAAGCCGATTGATAGCGAGAGTTTCGTGTTGCGATTAAACAATAACGTATTTGAATAAGGTGATCTTTCCATTTCTATTTGCCATATGTTCATCAAGAATCCATTGCACAACACGACCGTCCTTTGACGGTGAGTTAAAGGATGAGGATGGTCCCATTTAGCTGACTGGCACTGCAGGTGAATGACCTATTGCAAACTAATAAACATATCTCCTGTTGATAAATGAATGGGTAATTTATACCCGATACGGCAACCGATAAATATGGATAAATTATGGTCTGCGTTTTAAGATAATTCTGTAAAATCGACTTCATTCGAACGGAAGTGTTCAAGTTGATTTCTTTAACCTACTGATATAAATAAAAAAGAAAGTCAGGTGGAATTTTGTTTCAAAATGGCGGTGTGACTTATATTTAGTTGGGGTTAGAGTTTTTTAGGCAATATTTAAGATGATTTCTGACAAAAATTCTCAATAGCAAAAAAAGCATCTTTTCTGTGGATTTTTTTTATTTATAATCAATCTGTTTATTTCCTGTCAGAACGCAAGGAGGGTTTTCACAGCCAGATTCAGATGCCGCGCTAATGATAAATCACAGGTCTCGTTATTTTCACTGCCATGCGAAGCGTTCCATAGGGGGAGGGAAAACGTCTGGTTGACGAGAATTTGTTGATTAAATGTTAAAGGGACGATTTGTGGCAACTTTAATGATATTGGTTACCCAAGATTACTATCTTTTTCAAGGTGTTAAGAATTTTTTTCCTGATATCATTCAGTTAGATTCTAGCGGAAAAGCGATTTTAGATAATGAGGTTGATGAAGTCTCTCTGCTGGTTGATAGCCGCTCGCCGCTTTGCCATTACGATTATCTCGTGCTGGCAGCGGCGAAATCCAGAAAGCGAATATGTTGTATCGTCCTCGATATGCGCCATCGGGAAGAGCATTTACTGAGCCTGAAATCGTTTTTAAACATGTCATTATCACCCGCGGATATGGCGACATTATTTGGCCTTTTTCTGGAGATGAATAGCAAGCGTCTGACCAAAGAGTGGTTTGACGATCTGCGCTTAAGTTTGTCTGAACAGTTAATGTTACGTTTACTCATGGCGGGGATGACCATGGAGGAGGTGGCCGTCAATCTCAATACGTCACTAAAAAGCCTTTACCGCAAGCGTACTGCGCTTTATGAGCGGTTGGGGTTAGATAATTTTAATGAAGCTTGCTTATTTATCTTTCGAAATAAGCTGCTGGAGCAGACCGAACGTTCGTTATGAAGCTTCGCTGTACAGAGAATGGATGTTATCGCAAGGTATTTGTTGACGAAAATCTAATAAATTAAATAGATATTGATAGGTACAACCGTCGATACCCGGCGGTATCGATGATGGCATTCGGCATATAATTCCGGAGCTCTTTGGAAGTATTTACCGCCAATGCGGTTTGCTATGCACAGCGATTATTATAATGAATATATTCCTTGCGCCGCACAGGAATAGTTTTGTCATAAATTAACACTACCATGGTATTCCGACTCACGCGTCGGAATACCATGAGATATCGTGAAAGCATCAGAGGAGCGAGGTGGATGAGAATAAGGGACAGTATTGCTGAGCGGTTAGAGGCATGCGGCCTCTACCGTCGGGCGGCATCCAGATGGATTGAGGTGATGCAGCGTTGCCTGGACGATGAGGACCGAGAGTGGATCCGTCACCATCGCAATCAGTGTCTGAAAAAGGCGCAACGTCCGCCGGCGCCGAAAGAGGAGTTTGCCGACCTCCACCAGGCGGCGAAAGAGACTCAATATCGTATGGGCATTGCGAAGCCCTATGGCGAAGCATTCAGACTGCCCGGCAAAGGGAAAACGGCCGCCGAGTAATGCCTTTCTTCACGACGTTTGCCTGACGGCTTCGCCTTATCCGGCCTACGGGTCCTCCACAGGTTCAAACAGCGTAGGCCCGCGCAAGCGCAGCGCCGCCGGGCGATACACATCAGACACCGTACCCGCGGTTGTGCCTGATGGCGGCATAAATGCCTTATCCTGCTTACAAATGGCATTGGGTCCACCCATGACATTCGTCCGTAGGTCCGCGCAAGAGCATGGGGTCAGTTCATTGCTGGGCGGTTTTTTCGTTTTCAAAGCAAGAGAATACGCATGAAAAAAGGATCTCAAGAAGATCCTTGTGATGTCACGTTCAGCCGTTAACAATTACGTTAATACGACTCATATTTAAGCCCGTAATTCCTACTCCACCTAACGTCAAAAAGGGGCTTTCTATCAATACACCGATCCTCTGTCGGGATGTCGTTAAAACAAAAAACCTCATCGGTAGAAAACAGTAGGTTTTCATCCGGTTCCGTGCGATATCCATCCCCAAAATCAACAATCCATACATGGTAAAAGCCGTCTTTACCCTCGTGTGGAATCCCGTACTTCGCCTGTATTACGGCCTTATTGGCTTCCCACCAGGCTATCTGACGACTTTTCAGGTATGGAAAATGCCTGACCAGAATCGTATTTCCATCGTGAACTGCCACAATCTCAACCGGGGACAGATACTGCCATAGTAGATAACCACCTACCGCAGCCGCTACAACCCCCGCTATCAGTCGCTTATTCACCCCGCCTCCCGCTGATTTCCACGGTCGCATTCATCTCGGTGATGAACGGCCTATAGCCGTATTTCACATAGCGCTGCTGCACAAACCAGATCCGGAAAATTCGGCCCTGATGAAAAACAGGGTTCAGGATATCCGCGTCATCAAGCCCGAAGTGGTCCTGTACCCGGTAGTGTACTTTCGCCCGGTAGCTGTCGCCCGTCACCTCCAGTGACTCGAGCGTGATATGCGTCGACCACGTATCATGGACGGTAATCACCAGCCCGTTAGTCTTATCGATCTGACGATCAAATTTAGGTAGAACAGCTTTATTAACTTCCTTAAAGTTGCCCTTTCCGTCGAATAAATCGTCCTTTTTACCGAGAGGAAGAAATCCATATTCGTAGCTAACAGCATCATCCAAGGCCCTTTTAATCCCCAACAACGAGCTATCACTCGAATGGTCATTCAGGATCTGCTCTTTCAGCGCCCTGTCCAGTAATGGGCTGCTGTACGGTGTGCCGCTGTTCCCCTGCATATGATTAATCATTTCGGTGATGATGTTTTTATATGGGCCATGGAAGGAGAATACCTTGGCAAGTCCCCGGAACTCATCAAACATCAGCCGGACACTTTCCTCCCGGCTGACCACGACCGGCGTACTTCCCGTCAGGCTGCCCGGATAAAATACACCATACGAACTGGCGGGCGCTGGTGGGACAAGGGTCAGCGTATACGGGTTCACTTTCGCCGAGACATCCGTCAGACCAAAGCGCTCTTTCAGTGCTTCCTCGCTCAGATCACCGTGGTGCATGTCCTTTGCGCCGTAGTCATCCATTGCCCTCTGCGTGGCATAAATCAGCGCCGGAAGGGGCATTGGCTGAGGCCCTTTAGCCTTCGCCTCATTCAGTTTTTTCCTGCTGGCTTCCCTCTCCCGTTCGGCAGCCAGCCCGGCATTGCAGTTATATTCGTAGGTGTTATCCAAATCTTGCGGAATGAATTTCGCCCGACACGGGCAGGAGCTGTAACTTTCGATGGAGCCTGCTAGCTGGCGGTTTACACCGCCTACTTCGTACATGTCGCCCATGCCACCACAAATACGGTAGATCCCCGGATGTTTTCCGCAGGTCACTTTATCGCTTTCCCGCGCCTGTGATCGCCCGAAAAATTCGGTGTCTTCAGCACCGGTGATAATTTTACCGCCACAGACGGTACGATCTCC
Source organism: Klebsiella sp. KP20-425-1 (assembly GCF_025813515.1). Classification (NCBI taxonomy): domain Bacteria; kingdom Pseudomonadati; phylum Pseudomonadota; class Gammaproteobacteria; order Enterobacterales; family Enterobacteriaceae; genus Klebsiella; species Klebsiella sp. KP20-425-1. Next base: position 4,789,816 of record NZ_CP109614.1, on the reverse strand, counting down.
CTGGAAAAGAAAATAGCCTTCCAGCGCCATCAGTGCTTATCTCCCGGCACAGTTAAAAAGCCATCCGGCAGTGCATCGCCCTCACGGAATACAAACATCTGACACCCCTGAGGTGTTGAAATGATTTCATCACCGTTATCCAGCATGCTGCCCACGAGCGCCATCGATTCCCCCTGCATCACCCGACCTTTACCGGCTCCGCAAATAATGGTCGCCTCACGTCCATCCGGATACACAACTTTATCTCCGACCCGCGCAGAATAGTGCCCGTCAAGGGTACTTTTGCCGGATGTCTCACGGATCACGCCACCATGACGGGTCAGGCTGCCAATCGTTGCACCCCGGAAAATATGGAGAACAGGGCGCTGTAACATTGATTCCATTTCTGCGACGAGTGACTGACGCGACTGTGGCTCAAGTTCTGACAGAAACTCATCGGTAAATGGCGGCTGACGCAGCCGTTCCAGTACATCAGTGGTCAGTTCATTGGTGTATTGCTGTGACATGGTAAATCCTTTTAGTGTATCTGGTTGCTCATTCCGCTCTGAGCGATCATGGATTAGAATTGAAGTTCGATCAGTGTTTCGCATCTGTTCGATCAATCGGGATGCGTTAACTTTTTATAGTGCTTTTAACCTGTTTTTCCCTCGCTTTCCACTACCAGCGAGCTTTTCCTCATCGACTTACCCTGCAGAACCACCCTGCGCGCGTTTTATACAGCAGCCTGTCCAGGATTACGTCTGCCGTTGTCAGGATCTCCATCAGTCCATGCTGTCCACTGGGAACTGATTCACTACGATGGTACTGCTTTGGCCGTAATGGTCTTAAGTGATCTCCAGCAGGCGTTTCTTCGTCCTCCAGGCCCGTGCAAGCGCAGCGCCGCCGGGCGATACACATTAGACGCCGTACCCGCGGTTGTGCCGGATGGCGGCATAAATGCCTTATCCGGCCTACGGGCCCTCCAGCAGGCGTTTCTTCGTCCTCCAGGCCCGCGCAAGCGCAGCGCCGCCGTGCGATACACATCAGACACCGTACCCGCGGTTGTGCCGGATGGCGGCATAAATGCCTTATCCGGCCTGCGGGTCCTCCACAGGCTCAAACAGCGTAGGCCCGCGCAAGCGCAGCGCCGCCGGGCGATACACATCAGATACCGTACCCGCGGTTGTGCCGGATGGCGGCATAAATGCCTTATCCGGCCTGCGGGTCCTCCACAGGTTCAAGCAGCGTAGGCCCGTGCAAGCGCAGCGCCGCCGGGCGATACACATCAGACGCCGTACCCGCGGTTGTGCCTGATGGCGGCATAAATGCCTTATCCGGCCTGCGGGTCCTCTGCTGGTTCAAACAGCGTAGGCCCGCGCAAGCGCAGCGCCGCCAGGCAGCGGGTGATAGAACGGAGTTCGATGAAGAGTCCGGATGTAGAAAAGCAAAAACCCGCCTTTTGGGCGGGTTCTTTAAATAGTGGTGCCCGGACTCGGACTAACGCCGCAGGCGTTGAACAGCGCGCTTGCCGCGCTGGCCCCGAAGGGGTGAGCCGCTGTGCGGCGAATAATCGAACGGAGTTCGATGAAGAGTCCGGATGCAGAAAAGCAAAAACCCGCCTTTTGGGCGGGTTCTTTAAATAGTGGTGCCCGGACTCGGAATCGAACCAAGGACACGGGGATTTTCAATCCCCTGCTCTACCGACTGAGCTATCCGGGCAACGGGGCGCATTAAACCGTAATCCGCCCACCCCGTCAACCAAATTTCTTAAATTACTTATCGATTGCTTATCTTTGCGGCAATTCTGCGTTCAAAGGCGCGTTTTGGCTTAACTTCACTGCATGCCGTTATCGCCCTCGCGGGTTTTCCAGCCGCTGGTAATGGCGATAACGTGGCGTAGTCCGGAGATGAGATAATCGCCAATGACCTCCTCGTCCTCACGCGGCGAGCTCAGGGTAATTTCCGCATCCACGCCGTGGCGATAGGCGCCATGATGGCTGAAAATGGTGCCGATATAACACTTCCCGTTCAGCCAGACCGGAATATAGGCCACCGTCTCATAGATATAGTTAACGGCGACGCCGCTGTAGTAGTTATCCGCCTCGTCAGCGGAGGTGCCCGGCGGGATGGGGCAGATCGGCGCGTCGTTGTCGCTGGCGGGTCTGTCTTTCAGCAGGCTGCCCTGCATTACCTCCAGCGAGCGCAGCAGGTCCGCTTTATCGCCGTCGCTCAGGCTGGGGGTCAGCGGCTGGTCTTTCTCCGGGGAGCGGATGCTGTTCAGCGTATAGCGATAGCGAACCGTCACCGCGGGCGTCTGGCTGGTGGTGCTGAACGGGCGTAGCAGGTAGAGGTTATCTTCGCCAAACTGGCCGTTGTACCACAGGGCATACACCTGGCCGTTGATTTTGACCCAGTGGTTCCACTGGTTAGCCCCGCGGCCATTAATGGAAAAGAGAGCGCCGGGCACCCCGGCATCGAAATCATCACCATTATCACTGTCGCTGCCGTTGACGGCGGCAAAATCATCATCACCTCGCTTGAGCACCCCGGTGTAGCTGAAGAGCCCGGTGCCGCCCACGTAGCTGTCGATGATCAGGTCGCGTTTGCCGTCGCCGTCGAGGTCGATAAGGGTAAAGCTGACTTTGCCGTTTTCTGAATCCGCGCTAATCGAGGAGCGCAGAAACGCCTGCCACTCATCATCGCTGATATCCGGGGACGGTTTACTGGTCGTGATCAGCGTATCGTCGGCGTAAGTGAGCGTGAAGTCGGTAATATGGCCGGTTAACGGAAACTGCTCGGCGACCTTATTCAGCGACAATTCTGGATCGCTTTTTTGCGCTTTCAACACTGCGTTATACAACGTGCGCAGAGCCAGGTTATCCGCCTCTTTCTGCTGCCTGGGGATCACCTGGCTGACAAAGGTCGGCAGCATCCAGGTGCCACCCGGGGTGATTTCCCGACACATACCGGTGCTGTACTTCAGGCTGGGGGTAAAGGTTTTACCATCCCAAACGCGCGTCTCGCCGGTGACGCAGTCGGCCATGCCCCGTTCTTTGTGCAAAAAGACGATAGCGCCGTCGGCGTAGCTGGAGGCCTCGGTAGTGAGTAGCCGCGGTTTGCTCAACTGGGCGTTATCGACCAGCCACAGGGCGTAACCGTCGTTATAGGGCGCTCGCCAGCAGAGCGCCTGCGCCAGAGAATGGGTTTTATCCAGCGCGGTCAGCGTGATCTGGCGATCTGCCGCCGGAATGGCCTGATTCTGCCAGTCGTCGCAGCGCTGGTTCAGCAGCGGCGTCAGGATGGGCAGCAGTTTCTGGCGCTGAAGCATACTCAACGGCACTGGCTGCGCGTTATGGAGAACCGGGGCGGCGATAATTTCCGGGGCGGGAGTGGCTGGCAAAATGGCATCGTCGCCGGCATCGCCTTTATCCAGCAGCGCATCGGCGGTGCCGGTGCGTCGCTGAAACGCATCCATTTTACCCAGCACCTCGCGGCTGCCGGCGCTGGAAAGCGGCAGGTGCTGGCCGTTAAGGGTGAATTCGATTTTGCGCTGATTCGTTAACGCCTGTAGCAGGGCGGTGGTCTGATCGCTGTCGAGGCGAAAGTGGCTGTCGTCGAGAGCGTCCAGCGCGCCAAAATCCCGGTCGTCGATCAGCAGGCTGGCGGTGGAGTCGGCGGGGATATCGTGCTCGATTTGCGCAAAGGTTACCGTGGCGGTGAGGTGCTGTTCGCTGCCCGCGTTGCGGGTCAACAGCACGCTGACCTCACCCATGCGGACGCCGTAACCCGCCGCCCGGCAGGCGCCGGTATTATCGCAGGCGAGCTCCCAGTCTTTTTGTGCAAAGGAAAAACCTTGCAGGGGAGCCGCCAGCAGGGGCGTAGAGCAGAGGCCCAGCCAGGCAGCCCAGAAGAACGCGCGCATATCAATCCCTGTCAGCAATCAGTGAGGGGGAAATTATAGGCGCGACGTGGCGGTTAGGATATCAGAATCAGGTCAAGGCGCCGCCCATACGGCACTGGGCGAAGCGTAGAATATCTTCAGCCAGCCGCCGGGCGGTATCCACATCCGTCTGGCTACGTTTGACCAGCAGACGGCTCAGACAGCCCTCGACAATCAGCTCCATCTGCTTGGCGACCATTTCCGGGTCATCCACCTCCAGCTGAGTCAGCAGCTCGTGAGTGTAGGCCAGCGAAGCCTGCTTCTGCTGTTCCGCCAGCTGGTGAATGGGGTGCTGAGGATCCGGGTAGAAGGTGCAGGCGGCGATAAACAGGCAGCCCGGGTACCGCTGGTTGCTTACGCAGGTGGTGAGTGCGGCATAGCGTGCCAGCAGCTTTTGCTCTGCGCTTAAGGTCTCGTCCAGCAGGAGCTGACGACGCCAGGCATCCACCTGCTGGCTCAGATAGCGAAGCGCGTCGTACAGCAGCGCTTCGCGGTCAGGCCAGAAGCGTTTCAGGTCGCTCGTCGGGCAGGACACGCGCTCAGCGACCATCTCCAGCGACGTGTTGGCGATACCTTCAATTTCAAGAATCTTAATGGCTTCTGCCAGGACGTCTTCACGTAGCACGGTGTTCTCCTCCATCTTTCCTCCTAAAGTGTCGCTCACGCTTGCCAATCGCGCAAATGGGCGCTGAATGCCGCGGCATCCATAAAGCCGGTGACTCGCCGCTCAGGCTGTTCCTGACCCTCAGCGTTAAAGAACAGGATCGTCGGCAGACCCAGCACCTGCAGGTGTTTCAGCAGCGCGACGTCTTGCGGGCTGTTCTTCGTCACATCAACCTGTAATAACACGGTGCCTTTCAGCGCCTGCTGCACGTCAGGTGAACTAAAGGTGTATTTTTCAAACTCTTTGCAGGCCACGCACCAGTCGGCGTAGAGATCGAGCATCACCGGTTGACCTTTCGCCTGCGCCAGCGCCTGGTCAAGCTCGGCCACCGAGCTGACGCGGGTGAAAGCCAGGTGCGCCTGCTGCTCGACCGCCGGGGCGCCAAACGCCCAGTCCTGCAGAGGCCGCGCGCTGACCAGCGCGGCGGCAAGCAGAATGATCTGTACCAGCCGCATCCACGGCCGGGTAGCGCCCAGCGAGGTGATAAACGCCCAGCTGAAGAAGGCGACACCGAGCATTGACCACAGCCGTAACCCCCACTGGTCGCCGAATATGCGTTCCAGCAGGAAGACGGGCAGGGCAAGGATCACAAACCCGAAGGCGGTTTTCACATGGCTCATCCACGGGCCGCTTTTCGGCAGCAGGCGATTGCCAAACACGGTCACAAGGATCAACGGCAGACCCATGCCCAGCGCGTAAAGGTACAGCGTGCCGCCGCCCAGCCACAGATTACCGCTCTGGGCGATATACAACAGAATGGCGCTTAGCGGCGCGGTAGTGCAGGGGGAGCAGATCAGCCCGGCAATAGCGCCCATCGCAAAGACCCCGCCGGGCGAGCCGCCCTGGCGCTTATTGCTGAGCAGCGTCAGCCGGGTCTGCAGCGACGACGGCAGCTGCAGCGTGAACAGGCCGAACATGGAGAGCGCCAGCAGTATAAACACCGCCGACAGGCCGACCAGGACATATGGGTGCTGCAGGGCCGCCTGGAACTGCAGCCCGGCGGCGGCTACCACCAACCCCAGCGCGGTATAGGTCAGGGCCATCCCCTGGACGTAAATAAAGGCCAGCAGCAGGGCGCGCGCGGTGGAAAGCCGCTGTTTTCCGCCCAGCACGATGCCCGAAATCAGCGGGTACATCGGCAGCACGCAGGGGGTGAAGGCGATACCAATGCCAATCAGCAGCGCCCACAGGGCGGTGAAGGGCAGACGAGCGGGGACGTCTGCTGGCGGCGCCATGGCAGGCGCCTGCGGCACGGCGTTCTCCTCCATCGGGCGCGGTTCAACCGGCAGCGGCGGATTGAAGGCCGGACGATGGTTCAGCGACGACACGGGCGCGGCGGCGGTTGGCTGAGCGTCGTTTGAGGCCGCCCGCACGGCGCTCAGCGGGATCACTTTAGTCTCCGGCGGATAACAGAATCCGGCATCGGCGCAGCCCTGCCAGGTGACGGTGAGAGTAGCCTCTTTGTCCGCCTCCTTCACCGTCACCGGCACGGTCAGGCGTTGGCGAAAGATCTCGCTTTTGCCGTAAAACTCATCTTCATGCCACTCTCCCGCCGGCAGCGCCGGTTCGTCGATCGTCGCCCCGGCGGCGCTGAAGGTAAACTGTTGACGATAAAGATAATAACCATCCTTGATTTGCCAGCTCAGGTTGACGTCATGCTGTTGCTGCTGAAAGTCAAAGGCGAAAGCTTGATCAGCAGGCACGAAGTTCGAGCGCCCCGGCGCGTCGAATAACCCGGCGGTGGCTGATGTGCTGCACAGCAGCAGGATCAGCGTAATGATGCGGTAAGCCATGAGAGGTAATCGTTGTCTCCATGCGTGACGGGTAGAACCAGCAGTTCTGGGGTTTGATACGGGTGGTGTGACTTCAGGCAGTCCAGCAGCGCCTGCTGATGGGCAAGGTCAGTTTTGAGTAGCATCTGCACTTCATACTCCTGCTCGAGTTTCCCTTCCCAGTAATACAGAGAGGTAGCCCCCGGCAGCAGCGTGGCGCAGGCTGCCACCTTTTCCGCCAGCGCTTTTGCCGCCAGATCCTGGGCGGTCGCTTCGTCCGGCGCGGTACAGAGCACAACAACAGCATCAGGCGTAGTCATCATGAACCTCGTATCAGCGAAAAGAGGCACTATAACACGCAAGATGCGGGGATATTAGCGTAACGAGCGGGGAAAGTGAGGGCAACGGAAGGCGGGCCCGTAGTGGGCCCGCCGCCAGCGGTATTTACAGCATAATCCCGCCAAAGATAAAGCCGAGGATCACGCACAGCGTGATAGCGATAACGCCGGGGATCAGGAAGGCGTGGTTAAAGACATATTTACCAATGCGGGTTGAGCCGGTGTCGTCCATCTCTACCGCCGCCAGCAGGGTTGGGTAGGTCGGTAGAACGAACAGCGCCGAGACCGCGGCAAACGAGGCGATAGCCGTCAGCGGGCTGACGCCCAGCAGCAGCGCGGCAGGCATCAACGCCTTGGTAGTGGCTGCCTGCGAGTAGAGCAGCGTGGCGGCGAAAAACAGTACCACCGCCAGCAGCCATGGGTAATTGTGCAGCAGATCGCCGGCCACGGCCTGGATGTCGCTGATATGCGCTTTAACGAAGGTATCTCCCAGCCAGGCGACGCCGAGGACGCAGACGCAGGCGCTCATCCCGGACTTAAAGGTGCTGGCGTTGAGCACTTCGCCGGTGTCGATTTTGCAGGTGATGCTAATCAGGGTGGCGATGGTCAGCATAAATACCACGATCGCCTCGTTACGCGGCAGCACCGGGTTCTTAATCAGGCCGACGGTATCGCTGATGGCCGTGGCGTAGAACATCACCGCCACGATGCCGATCAAAAACAGCAGGACAGAGCGTTTGGCGTGCGGCTGCAGCTCAAATACCTGGCTGCCGCGCAGTCTGACTTCCCCCTTGGCCAGCCGCTCCTGGTAAACCGGATCGTCTTTCAGTTCGCAGCCGAGGAAGTTGCAGACGATAGCGGTGAGCATCACCGCCAGCAGCGTGACCGGAATACAGATGGCCAGCAGCGTCAAATAGCTAACGCCCAGCGGTTCAAGGATACCTGCGAAAAAGACCACTGCGGCGGAAATGGGCGAGGCGGTGATCGCTATCTGGGAGGCCACCACCGCAATCGACAGTGGACGAGACGGACGAATTCCTTGCTCTTTGGCAACTTCGGTGATCACCGGCAGCGTGGAGAAGGCGGTATGGCCGGTGCCAGCGAGCACGGTCATAAACCAGGTCACCAGCGGGGCAAGGAAGGTAATGTACTTCGGGTGGCGGCGCAGCATCCGTTCGGCGAGGCTGACCAGGTAATCCATCCCGCCGGCGACCTGCATGGCGGCGATAGCGGCAATCACCGCCATAATGATTTCAATAACGTCGAAGGGGATCGCACCCGGTTTAATTTGAAAAATAAGCGTCAGGACAAGGACGCCAAGGCCACCGGCAAAGCCGATACCGATGCCGCCGAGCCGGGCGCCGAGATAAATCGCCAGCAGGACAATAACCAGTTCTGCACCAAACATATATGCCTTCCTTGTTTTTTAACAAGTTGATATTGAATTGTTGTATTTTAGTAAAACCAAAAAGCAAAAAAGGCATGTCATCGCTGACATGCCTTTGAATGACTAACCTGAAAGATTACTGTTCGCTTTCATCGGTATAACGCTTTGCTTTATAAGCGGGATGCATCAGGTTTTGCGCAGAGAAAATATCATCCAACTCCGCCGCCGTCAGCAGTCCGCGCTCCAGCACCACTTCCCGTACGCTCTTGCCGGTTTCGGCACAGATCTTGCCGACGATATCGCCATTGTGGTGGCCGATAAACGGGTTGAGGTAGGTGACGATGCCGATGGAGTTGTAGACGTAGCCTTCACATACCGCTTTATTGGCGGTGATGCCGTTAACGCATTTCTCCAGCAGGTTGTAGCAGGCGTTGGTCAGGATATGAATCGACTCGAACATCGCCTGGCCGATTACCGGCTCCATCACGTTCAACTGCAGCTGACCGGCTTCGGAGGCCATGGTCACAGTGGTATCGTTGCCGATAACTTTGAAGCAGACCTGGTTGACCACCTCCGGCACCACCGGGTTAACCTTCGCCGGCATGATTGAAGAGCCAGCCTGCAGCTCAGGCAGGTTGATTTCGTTGAGGCCCGCGCGCGGACCGGAAGAGAGCAGGCGCAGGTCGTTACAGATCTTGGACAGTTTCACCGCCAGGCGTTTCAGCGAGCTGTGAACCATAACGTACGCTCCGCAGTCCGAGGTGGCTTCAATCAGATCTTCCGCCGGGACGACAGGTAAGTTGCTTACTTCAGCCAGCTTCTGCACCGCCAGCTGTTGATAGCCGTCCGGGGTGTTGAGGCGAGTACCAATGGCGGTGGCGCCGAGGTTCACCTCCAGCAGCAGCTCCGCAGTGCGCAGAATGCTTTTGGTCTCTTCATTAAGCAGCACATTGAAGGCATGGAACTCCTGGCCGAGGGTCATCGGCACCGCGTCCTGCAGCTGGGTGCGGCCCATTTTGAGGATGTCCTGGAACTCCACGGCTTTCGCCTGGAAGCCTTCGCCCAGCTGTTTAATCGCATCGATTAACTTAAGGATGGAGGCATACACCGCAATGCGGAACCCGGTGGGGTAAGCATCGTTGGTGGACTGGCATTTGTTGACATGATCGTTTGGGTTCAGGTACTGGTATTCGCCTTTCTGGTGGCCCATCAGCTCAAGGCCAATGTTCGCCAGGACTTCGTTGGTGTTCATGTTTACGGAGGTACCGGCCCCGCCCTGGAAGACATCGACCGGGAACTGGTCCATGCATTTGCCGTTATTCAGGACTTCGTCACAGGCGGCGATAATCGCATTTGCCGCGCTTTTGGGAATGGTCTGCAGCTCCTTGTTCGCCAGCGCGGCGGCTTTCTTAACCATGACCATGCCGCGCACGAATTCTGGTATGTCGCTGATTTTGCTGTTGCTAATGTAGAAGTTTTCAATCGCTCGCAGAGTATGAACGCCGTAGTAAGCGTCCGCGGGAACTTCCCTGGTGCCCAACAGATCTTCTTCGATACGAATGTTGTTTAACATGTGAACCTTCTTTTCAAGCTGCCAATGAATTCACCAAACACACAGAATATCCAGTATTCAGTATATTTTCTGGCCGACGATTATTTCCTTAACCGGCCCGGTGCCCAAGATCATATGCTGATGATAGCGAATATCAGTAAGCTTGATCACTTATTACATTGCGGGTATGAGAAGATTTATTAATCTGTGAAATGGGTCACCGCTTTCTTATTCCTGAGAAAAATAAGCCTTTCCGCTGATTGAAAAGCCGCTCAGCATCCCCATGTTAGTGGGATGCGATCAGCAAATTGATGATTACGGGCGCTGAACGCAGCGCCCGTTGATGAAGGAGACGCCGGTGCGTTGGATTCCGTTTATTGCTTTTTTTCTTTACGTTTACATTGAGATATCGATCTTTATCCAGGTTGCGCACGTGCTGGGCGTCTTTATGACCCTGATCCTGGTGATCTTTAGCTCGGTGGTAGGGATGTCGCTGGTGCGTAACCAGGGCTTCAAAAACTTCCTGCTGATGCAGCAGAAGATGGCCGCGGGCGAGAGCCCGGCGGCGGAGATGATCAAGAGCGTATCGCTGATTATCGCTGGTCTGCTGCTGTTGCTCCCGGGGTTCTTTACCGACTTCCTCGGCCTGCTGCTATTGCTGCCGCCGGTGCAAAAGCATTTGACGATGAAGCTGATGCCGCACCTGCGCTTCAGCCGGATGCCGGGCGGCGGCTTTAGCGCCGGAACTGGCGGCGGAGAGACCTTCGAAGGGGAATTCCAGCGCAAAGATGAGCAGCGCGACCGTCTGGACCATAAGGACGATCGCCGCGATTAACATTCCCCGGCCCGGTCAGCAGATGCGACCGGGCCGCTTTCTTTGCAGGCCTACGCGCTTCCCGTCGCCAGCTTGCGCCTGGGTAAAAACAGCCACAGCCCCGCCAGCATCACCAGCGCGTACAGGCTTTTCCAGCCGACCATCGCCAGCAGCAGCAGACAGAGAATGCTGCCCACCACCGCCAATAGCCGATAGCGACCGCGAAGCAAACGACAACCCGCCAGCATGCACAGCAGATAGATCATGATGAAAATGCCATTGGCGTAAACGATCAGCGCGTCCAGATTGATATCGAGCAGATAGATGCCAAGGGTGCTAACTACGCAGGATCCCAGCACGGCGTTGAGGGCGTTGCGCGGGATCTGCCGTGGCGACAGCCTTGCGAGGTAGCTGTGTGGCTTATGCTGCGCTTGCGACCAGACCAGGCGGGCAAAGCTTTGAATATAGATGTTGAGGCTGGCGAAACAGGCGAGATAGCCGATGACGCAGGCTACCCACAGCGCTTCGACGCCGAACAGACGGACCACGATATTCGGTAATGACGCCGCCGCCGCCATCTCCTCGCCAAAGGCGTGGAAGTGCAGCACCAGTACGGTGCAGGCCCAGTAGACCGAGCCGGCAAGCAGCAGGCCTATCATCAGCGCCCTGGGGAAATCACGCTCGGGATGTTTAAACTCCGAGGCGAGATGCGCGAAGGCTTCCAGACCGACAAAGCACCAGAACATCACCGACAGCGCCGAAAAGAGCTGCCCGCGGTCAATCTCCGCCGGGGCCGGGAAGGGGATCTGCGCCGGGCTTATCCCGCCGCGCCACCAGACTACGACGATCAGCGCCACAATCAGTACGGCAACCAACGTCTGCAGGTTGGCGCTGGAGCTGGCGCCACGCGAACCGACCCACCAGACGATGGCCAGGGTGCCCAGCTCCGCCAGCAGCAGCTGCGCATCATGCCAGCCGAACAGCGCCTGGCCAAAACCGGTGGCGATGTGCAGGGCGGCGGGGAGTCCGACCGGGATAACCGATAAAAACAGCCAGCCGGTGACGCTGGCCAGACGTGGCCCAAAGGCCATATCGACAAAGTGGGCCACGCCGCCCGCGCTGGGAAAATGGCGGCCGAGCAGGGCGAAGACGATGGCAATCGGGAAAACAAGGAGAATGAGCAGCGGCCATGCCCACAGGCTGTTATCGCCAGCGACCAGCGCCGCCAGCGCCGGGACGGCGAAGACGCCGGTACCCAGCAATGAGGTGGAAAGCAACCCAACTCCCTGTCCCAGCCCTAACTCCTGTTTTAAACCACTCATGATTCAATCCTGCGCCAGTGAAAAAAAAGAGAGTATCACAATCGCTTTTCCTTATGACCGATTGCCTGACATGGCCGCTTTTTGTGCGCCAGCGCAAAGGTAAAAATTTTTTTTAATTTTGCCCTTGAAGCCGGAAATGGCCATCCCCATCTCTCTCTGCACTAGCCGGTAAACCGCGTTCGGCCCGGCGTCACCCATAACTGATAATGACTTTCTCGAAGGAGAGCTATCAATGAGTATTCGTCCGTTACATGATCGTGTGATCGTCAAACGTAAAGAAGTTGAAACCAAATCTGCGGGCGGCATCGTTCTGACCGGTTCTGCAGCAGCTAAGTCAACTCGTGGCGAAATCATCGCTGTCGGTAAAGGCCGCATCCTGGAAAACGGGACCGTGCAGCCGCTGGACGTTAAAGTTGGTGACATCGTGATTTTCAACGATGGCTACGGCGTGAAGACTGAAAAGATCGACAACGAAGAAGTACTGATCATGTCCGAAAGCGACATCCTGGCAATTGTTGAAGCTTAATTCGCACGACCCTGAACGAATTTGAGGAATAAAAGAAATGGCAGCAAAAGACGTAAAATTCGGTAACGACGCTCGTGTAAAAATGCTGCGCGGCGTAAACGTACTGGCAGATGCAGTTAAAGTGACCCTGGGCCCGAAAGGCCGTAACGTAGTTCTGGACAAATCCTTCGGCGCGCCGACCATCACCAAAGATGGTGTTTCCGTTGCACGTGAAATCGAACTGGAAGACAAGTTCGAAAACATGGGCGCGCAGATGGTGAAAGAAGTTGCCTCTAAAGCGAACGACGCGGCAGGCGACGGTACCACCACCGCAACCGTACTCGCTCAGGCTATCGTGAACGAAGGCCTGAAAGCTGTTGCAGCAGGCATGAACCCGATGGATCTGAAACGCGGTATCGACAAAGCGGTACTGGCTGCAGTAGAAGAGCTGAAAGCGCTGTCCGTTCCGTGCTCTGACTCCAAAGCTATCGCTCAGGTAGGTACCATCTCCGCTAACTCCGACGAAACCGTCGGTAAACTGATCGCGGAAGCGATGGATAAAGTTGGTAAAGAAGGCGTGATCACCGTTGAAGACGGTACCGGTCTGGAAGACGAACTGGACGTAGTTGAAGGTATGCAGTTCGACCGCGGCTACCTGTCTCCGTACTTCATCAACAAGCCGGACACCGGTGCCGTTGAGCTGGAAAGCCCGTTCATCCTGCTGGCTGACAAAAAAATCTCCAACATCCGCGAAATGCTGCCGGTTCTGGAAGCCGTAGCGAAAGCTGGCAAACCGCTGGTCATCATCGCTGAAGACGTTGAAGGCGAAGCGCTGGCGACCCTGGTGGTTAACACCATGCGCGGCATCGTTAAAGTGGCTGCGGTGAAAGCACCGGGCTTCGGCGACCGTCGTAAAGCTATGCTGCAGGACATCGCTACTCTGACTGGCGGTACCGTTATCTCTGAAGAGATCGGTATGGAGCTGGAAAAAGCGACTCTGGAAGACCTGGGCCAGGCGAAACGCGTGGTTATCAACAAAGACACCACCACCATCATCGATGGCGTTGGCGAAGAATCCGCAATCCAGGGCCGCGTAGCTCAGATCCGTAAGCAGATCGAAGAAGCGACCTCCGACTACGATCGTGAAAAACTGCAGGAACGTGTCGCTAAACTGGCTGGCGGCGTGGCAGTAATCAAAGTCGGTGCGGCTACCGAAGTTGAAATGAAAGAGAAAAAAGCACGCGTCGACGACGCCCTGCACGCAACCCGTGCTGCGGTTGAAGAAGGCGTGGTGGCTGGCGGCGGCGTAGCGCTGGTTCGCGTTGCGGCGAAACTCGCTGGCCTGACCGGTCAGAACGAAGATCAGAACGTCGGTATCAAAGTTGCGCTGCGCGCAATGGAAGCGCCGCTGCGTCAGATCGTTTCCAACGCCGGTGAAGAGCCGTCTGTTGTGGCAAACAACGTGAAAGCAGGCGACGGTAACTACGGTTACAACGCAGCAACTGAAGAATACGGCAACATGATCGACTTCGGTATCCTGGACCCAACCAAAGTCACCCGTTCTGCACTGCAGTACGCGGCTTCCGTGGCTGGCCTGATGATTACCACCGAGTGCATGGTGACCGACCTGCCGAAAGGCGACGCGCCTGACTTAGGTGCTGCTGGCGGTATGGGCGGCATGGGCGGTATGGGCGGCATGATGTAATCGTGCGCTCTACGGCATAAAAAAGCAGAAACCCCTGGCCAGCAATGGCTGGGGGTTTTTCTTTTGGCGCGCTTTTTAGTATAAGGCTTATACATAAAAATCATTTAAGCTGCATCAGAGCGGCAAGCACCTCTGTTTCGGGCGTGAACTGACAAGCGCGACCGGGGAGGAAATGAACGCGGCTCATGCCGACGCAGTTTGAAGGATGACAGATTTACATCCGGGCCAGTGCGTCCAGCTCATCGATCATGGGGAATAACATGCAGGTAAAATATTTAGCAGGGATTGTCGGCGCAGCCTTACTGTTGGCAGGTTGCAGTTCCAGCAATGAATTAACCTCTGCCGGCCAGAATGTGCGCTTCGTGCAGGAGAAGCCGGGCGCAGAGTGTCAGCTGTTAGGGACCGCGACGGGTAAACAGAGCAACTGGCTCTCCGGCCAGAATGGCGATGAGGGTGGTTCCATGCGCGGTGCGGCAAACGCCCTGCGCAACCAGGCGGCAGCGATGGGCGGCAACGTGATTTACGGCGTCAGCAGCCCGACGCAAAACCTGCTGTCGAGCTTTGTGCCTACCGACAGCGAAATGAACGGCCAGGTTTATAAGTGCCCGAACTGATGCGTGACGCCTCTCTCCGCGAGCGCAGAGAGAGGCGTGGTCGTTAGATGAGGATCAGGCGCTAAGCTCCGCTTTCTTTTCAAGGTAGAAGGCGTGTAGGGGACGCAGGCACTCTTCCAGACTGAGCATTCTTCCCGGCTGGGAAGGGATAATGGTACTGAAGATCTGGCATGGCGCCAGCTCCGCGTGCATCGCCTTGAGCTTGGGGCTTTTCTCGATAAGCCACATCACAACGTTATTTTCCAGTTCCGACAAATGCGGCGCGCTGGTTTTGACCACCGCTCCGGAGACAATTTTCTTGCCTTCGTCTGTCTCGCAGCAGTACAGCACGCCCAGATAATGGGAAAACAGGTTTAGCTTCCAGTCTTCCTGGGGGTGTTGCTGGTAATCGATATTGGGCTGAGTGGTTAAGTCGACGGTATAGCACATTAAAAAATCCATATTTGAACTTAAATACTGAACCAGTTCCTGGTCGCCGACTGTTTTTAATGCTTGTTGAATACCGATAATTAATGCTTCGATTTGCAGATCGTCAATACATAAAGTACTAATTTGTTCATCCTGAAATACAAGAATTAACGTTGACTGTGTTTCGCCAGGTTTGAGCGTAATGGACATGATTCGCCGCTCAGGGGATGGTTGCTGTATTTCAGCCGTCTCAACCTGAGGAATATTGGCAACAAGTGCCTCATTATACGTGATAAGTTCATCTTTATAGGCCTCTCCCTGGTTTTCAAGCCGCTGGAAAATCACAGCCATTCTGCTCTGCAGTATCAGGAGCAGATCAGCTAGCACCGGTGCCTGAAGATAGTAAATCTCGCAAAAGCCATTTTCCTTCTTAACTTTCAGCAGCAACGCTAAAAATCGCTCTTCAAAGGTAATTCCTGCGGTATTAAAACCTATAAACGTTCCTTGCATATTCTTCTCCTTTATTAAGCAGTAGTCACCGACTTCGATTGTGAGAGATCGATAACACGATCGGCGGATGCAATGGTCGATGGTCGATGCGCGACGATAATGCGGGTGATACTTAGCGCTGAAATAGACTGATTGATAACCGACTCATTTCTGAGGTCAAGATGGCTGGTAGCCTCATCCATGAATAAAATACTCGGTTTGCGATACAGTGCGCGGGCGATCAGGATACGCTGCTTTTGCCCACCTGAAATACCCAGCCCAAGTTCGCCGACAATGGTTTCGTATCCCATAGCCATCTTCATAATTTCATCATGAATGTTGCACCGTCTGGCACACTCCATCACAAAATCAAGATCGGCGCTATCATCGAAGCCACTTATATTATCAATAAGGGAGCCGGAAAAGAGACGGTCTTCCTGGAGTACGCAGGCGATACCAAGACGATAGTTATTCAAACCAATCTTTTTAATCTCCAGATTATCCGCCAGTATTTCGCCGGAATCCGGCGAGAGCAGTCCGCACATAACTTTTAATAGTGTGGTTTTCCCTACGCCAGATGGGCCAATTAACGCAACTGATTCTCCAGGAGCAACGGTTATGTTCAAATTTGTAAAGATGGGTTGTGAAAAAGGATCGTATTGATAACTAAGATTTCTCACTTCAAGTTTTACGCCAGTGTTTTCCGTAAAAACACGCCGCGATGGAAGTTCTTTTTCTGGTTCACTAAATGCTATTTCTGATAGACGTTCGTTGTGCAGTGAGAGCATACGAAGTTGCATCACCAAATCAATGAGATTCGATGCACGTTGAGAAAACTGACCCCGATAGGCGTTAAATGCCATAAACATACCGAGCGTCATCTCATTATCAATTACCATAATGGCACCCAACCACAGTACCACTACCTGATCGATTGAGGTGATAAAGGTATTAATGCCACCAAACATCATATCGAATCGAGTTTGCTTTATACCTGCATTGCTGGCGTCAACGTTAAGATTCAGCCAATGCTGTGAGCGACGTTCTTTTAAATTCAGTGCTTTGATCGTAGAAATGCCATAAAGTGACTCCATAAAGTGGGAGTTAGCACGTGCGCCTTTGATGACCTGTTCTTCCGTTACGCGACGATAAAAGCTATAGGTAGCAAAGCGCATAATCGCATAGCAAATGGTAAAGCCGATGACGACCCAGACTAACCAACCACCATATAAGGTCAGCATCACCAATAAACCGATTGTCATTATCGAGTCGATGATGCCGGTAACGATACTATTGGTAAATATTGAGCGAATCGTATCCAAAGACGAGAAGCGAGACTGAATATCACCTAAATGCCTTTTCTCAAAAAAGGATAATGGCAAACTTGTCAGATGATCGAATAACGTCGTTTTCCACTGAATATTTGTCAGGGTATTTAACGTTAACGACGTCCATGCACGTAGCATGCTAATAAACGTGCGGAATAGGGTAAAAAATATCAACCCGATACAGATAACAGACAGTAAGCTTTGGTCGTGAGCCATAATCACATGGTCAGTGACTAGCTGTGTACCAATCGGTAACAGGAGTCCGATAGCTTCTACCACTACAGAGTAAGCAAAGATCTTAATCAGTGCTGATTTTAAACCAACAATTTTATGCATTAAATCCAGCAATCGTAATCGGGATTTTGCTTCTTCTTGCTGGAAGTTATGATCGGGCCAAAGTTCAAGCGCTACACCGGTAAAATTGTTTGACATCTCATTGATGCCAATGATTCTTTTACCCAACGCCGGATCGTGAATAACAAATCCGTTTTTCCTTACCTTTGTAAGAACAACGTAGTGGTTCATCCCCCAGTGGATGATGCAGGGGAGTTTAAGCTGCTTTATTTCATCAAGGTCAAGAGCTAACGCCCGGCTTTTTAAGCCGGCATGCTTTGCAGTTTTGCTTAGAGACATTAGTGAGGAGCCCTGGGAGGGGCTACCAAACCGCTGACGGAAATTAAACAGATCGATATTCAACCCATAAAAACCACAGACCATTGCCAGACAGGCAATTCCACATTCTGATGATTCTGACTGAAGAATAACGGGCGTTTTGTTAACAAGAGAAAAATTTAACTTTGCAACAACAGTTTTGAAAAGTTCGTTAGTCATGGATCGGCCCAGTAATGCTTTGAGTTATCTTATACACAGGGGTAAACATCCACATATAGAGCGGACGCTCTTCCAGGAATACAACAGCTTGAGCCTTGAGGCCATTTGAAAGCGAAAGCGTTTTACCATTATATTCAAAGGTTTTGTTTTCAATTTTCACAATGGTCTTATAGAGCGCCAGTTCCTGCTGGTTTGTGCCGTTCGTAACATTGGTATACTCAGACATTTCTTGTCGAGATGTGGGAACAGAAGATATTGAAAGTATTTTTCCCGGGAATTGACCAAATTTATCTGATGGGAATGCAGCATAACGAATGTTAATTTCATCCCCAGGTTTTACATAAGGTATACTATTGTTAGGTAACCATAAAATAAGATAATACTCTATATCACCGGTAGGTTTTATCTGTGCTAGACTGCTGCCTTTATCAACCATTTGGCCTTTAGTGACGGTCAATGATTCAATACGGCCTTCAGTCGTTGCTTTAATAATAATGTTACCGTTTGCGTTTGATTCAACCAGTTGATTTTTATAATCATTAATCTGGTTTTCTTGTGACGAGATTTGATTGTCAAAATCAGCTATTTTTGTAATTTTATCACTATTGAGCTGAGTGACCTGCGATTCCAGTTGCATTTTCTGACTCACCAGAGACTGGTAAGTGCTTTGTTGTTGAAAATACAAAGAGTGTTGATAGTTATATTGGTCTTTGGTAATCAGTCCGTCACTTAAATACTTATCATAGCTGGATAGATTATCATGCATTTTCTTTAATCCAGCCTGGGCGTTAGCCAACATGCGATTAGTTTCTTTTAACGAATCATTGATTGTTTTTAACTGCTTCTCTAAAGAAATGGTTGTTTCTTCTTTATTATGATTCAGTTTTGAAATGATATCTTCAGCATTTGCGATCTTTTCATTAATGACCTCTATTTGTACCGCACTAACATTACCCGTTGTGGTGTTCCGGGAAATGTCGATCTCATATAACGGCTGGCCTTTGGTCACAATATCGCCGACTTTTACATATTGGGAGATAACAAAGCCTTGCTGCGGGGCATAAACGTTGACAGAGTGAGGTAGAGTAATGACCTCTCCCTGAACGTCGATTCTCTGGGTAAAGGAGCAAAATACTGTGGTGGCTATCAGGATCGCAAGAAAAGCAAAAGAGAGTAATGCAACAAGCCATGCTGGAAGCCCTGCGAGCAGCAGTGCCTTTCCTTTCCAGTGATGCTTTTTATACTCAATCGCTTCCTTGCGATAGATTTTTTTTAACATAGTTATCGCTTAAATTATAAAATGAAAAGGCCCGATACGTCAGGCCTTAATTACTAATGAATGCTTGTCAACAAACTGTTGAGCTAATCATTGGCGCGTAAACTTAGTTGCTCCAGAAGTTCAGGGTGCCGTCATAAATAGCATCCATTACGCCCTGAGCATAATCCAGAGTCATATCCCAGCCAACGATACCCGCTGCAATACCAAAGCAAACGCCACCGAGAATAACCCCGGCGATCATCCCTACACCCTGGCCGATTGAGCCGATACCGAAGATACCGCCACTTACGCCACCCCAACGTCCGGCGTACGCTGTACCAAAAATAGCGCCCAGAGAGGCGCCCAGTGCGATAGCGCCAACTTCTTTTGCGGCCCAGGTGACGATATCGGTAAGAGTATCGGTCAGCGCACCGCCAGAAATTTCTTCCATTTCAAATACAGTTAATTGGTGCATGATTAGTCCTTTAACTAAAATTAAAATTATATATTCATTCCAGACCAGAATTTGGTCCGCAGAAAAGATAGTCGTTGCTGTAGTATGAATCAACTCAACTAAATATGAATTGTTGATGAAATTAGAGGTTAATAGTGAATCAAATCTAAACTATTTATAGGTTCATAAAACAGTAACTAATTCAGCAGGTGGTGGCACGCAGCTATTATCGATGTGCTGCAGATATATTGATTTATTCTTGCATTCATATATGACATTTTTTTGGTTGTTGACATAAAAATAAAAAAGGTGGATATCATTATCCACCTTTTGTAGGGGTATGGAGGTTATACTTTTACTCTTCCTGTATGACAACTTCAAGCATAGCTTTTACATGACCGGAAGAGACTTCAGCGCTATTGTCACTCATGCGATAATAGTCGGCGGTGAAGGTAAAGTTTTGTGATGCCTGTGCCTTGGCGAAGCTATAAGTTTCGGCGTCGTAAAATATTATAGGCTTGTTGTCAATTTTGAAGATAACGCCAACGTTATTTGCGGCTTCGGTTCCAGTTATCATGTTATCGATGATCCCATCCCCGGCAGAACTGGTGCCATTAACAGGGTTAAACCAGTAGTAAAGCTTGTTGCCAACTGAACCTTGTGGGCAAGTCACATCCATTTTGATAGTTTTTTGTGATGGAGTTGTACCTCCTCGAGAAATGGACATTAATGTGTTTTTTTCAATTTTATTCAGGGTGATTTGGCTAGGCCCTGATACTGAAATATCGCAAGAGGTATCTTTATATGAAATAGTCTTGAACTTCAGGGTTGCTGTTAACAAAAGGCGGTCAGCTGCCCTTGGGTTGGTGCTTAAGTTACCTGCTGAGAATTTAAATACCGGGTTTGTACTGGTGCCGGATGTATCGATGACCTGCTTTGTTTTAATTAACCATACCGTCATAAATTTATAATCTTCATTCGATTCTAAAATAGGTACGATTGTAGATTGAGCAACAGCAGGATTAATAGAACCATTTTTGCTGCTCAGAAGATCTGAAAACTGAAAGCCAATTCCATCTATGCCGGTTTCATAGACTGGTTTGCCCCTTATACCCGTGACGCCGGTAACTTCCGGTGCTGTTGATTCAACAATATACTGGTCTCCCATTATTTTGCTGCACTCAAATGTTTTATAATGTCCGGTACCGACTTTTTTAGTATAGAGGACTGTACCCACCGGAATTGTTGGGTCTGTTGCGATTTTAGGACTTATGTTAAACATTGCTTGTCCAGCGGAACCAGAATAATCGCATTTGGCAATTACCTCGCTACAACAGCATAGTAGGGATAAAAAAAGAAGTATTTTTCTCATTCTTTATTGTTCCTTGGTCAATATTAGCGACAAACCGTTTCGATTTGACTGATGCCAGACGCTTTGCCTTCCCTGGCTGGTAAAGTAAAGGAAGCATTGCACTGCTGCGCGGCGCTTTTGCCCCACTGGACGTTAAGGATCCCGGTCTGCTGCAACCCGGACATATAGACCATACCGGCGTCGCTGACGATGCTTGGCTGCGATTTGCTGTCGCCGGCGAGTAGAACCATCGCGCCATAAGGCACGTCCTGACCGCTGGCGGTTTTCAGATGCACAAAGGCCCTCTGGCCGATATTGCCGTCATAATTAGCACGCACGATGGCACCACGGGTCGGCACGACGCTTTGCGTAGTTTCTGGAAGCTCCATATCTTCACCCAGTGAAGTGCTGTCAAGGGTGATGTCGGTACGACGGTAAGGTGTAACGTACGGGACGATAGCGTAACCGCGATAGTCGGTGGAGATGGTGTTATCGTTGGTCAACTTGACGTTATCCAGGCCCGGCGCTTTAACCAGCACGGCGGCGTCAGTGATGTCCTGGCCAAGTGTAATGCCATCGGCATGAGCGACGATGCTGCCGTTGGCGCCGTAGTCAATACGTTGGCTGTTATTGTCATAGCTATAGCCGGCATTAAGGCTGCCGCGGGCACCGTTATAGGTCCCACGCATATCGCCGCTGTAATATTCCCGGTTGCTGTACCCTTGCTGCAGGCTCCATTCCAGGCTGTCGTTATCTAGCCCGACGCCACCAATGGAGACCGACTGATCGGTAGATCCCGGATTGCTGTTGGTTAATTGATAGCTGGTATAGGTACCCGGCAGCCAGTTGCTCAGCGGTAGCGTCACCGTCAGGGTGATGCGCTGATCGTCCTGGGCATCCTTACCTGAGTTATTTCCGCTCCAGGTGTAGCGGTTATAGCTGTAGCCCAGATAGTAGTTCACATTACGGAAACCGCCGTTGTAACCTACGCTAATTGACTTGTTGGTTCGCTTATCGTCCCAGTAATCTTCAATCAACCCGCTTATCGACAGGCTACCGAGGCCTTTACCCAGGCTTTGGTTAACCGTCAGGTTGGTGCGATTGCGCAGTGAGCGAGAGGTATAATTACCGTCATTAGAGTAGCTATCCAGCACCTCCGAGAGGGTATTAAAGCCGCGGGTGGAATAGCGGTAGCCCGCGATGGTGACATTGGTGCCAGTTTCGACAATGTTTTTACCATAACGGACCCGCCAGGACTGTCCTGAGGTCTTTTCATCGTCTTTCTTTTTCGACCATGCCTGGGTGACGTCTGCCGAGGCGGCGCCAAGCTCGCCCAGGTTATAGCCGAGGCCCGTCGACAGCGCCTGGTAGCGCGAGGCCGCCTGCATACCGCCATAAAGCGTCAGGCTGCTGGAGACGCCATAGGTCGCGGTGGCCTGAGTAAATGGCGTTTCATCGACTCCACCATCGTAAGGACGATATTTACCGGAAGTAATCTCATACTCCAGTTGATTTTCACGCACCATGACCGGTAGGGTGGCGAACGGCACAACAAATTCTTGCTTGGATCCGTCGGACTCTTCCACGCTGACGTAAAGGTCGCCGCTACCGCCGCTCGGGTACATATCGGTGATTTCAAATGCCCCGGGTGCCACGTAGGTCTGGTAAACCTGGTAGCCGTTCTGTTTAATGACGACGCGGGCGTTGGTTTTGGCGATACCGCGAATAATCGGCGCATAGCCGCGCATACTTTCCGGCAACATCGTGGTATCGGTGGCCAGCTGAATACCGGTAAACGGCACGCTGTCGAAGATGGTTGAGAGCGATGAACTTTCGCCCATCACCAGGTTACTGTTGATCGAGCGAATACTTCGCTGCATATAGAGATAGGCGGAGTCCCAGTCCCCGGCATCGCTATTGTTTTTATTCCATGTGCTGAGGTTGCGGATACGCCATGGGCCAACGTTGAGGCCAGACTGCAGGTTCAAGCTGTAGTATTCATCATTGGCCTGCATGTCGTTCGAGCCGCTGAACTGGTAGTTCACCAGCAGGGCGTTGATGCCATCATCAAACTGATCCGGTGGGATATATCCCTGCGCGGTGGTGGATAAGGCCGCCTGCGGAATAGAAATATTTAAGCGCTGGGCGGTAAAGTCAAAATCCGCTTTGGTGTCCGGAATGACAGAAAAGTTTGCACAGCCGTTTTGATCCTCGGCTAACTCTGGAAAGGATTTTATCCTTACGCCATATTCCGCGAGAGCTTTTAGACTCAGGCAGGGAACCAGAGCGGGTTCGCGGTTATCGCTGCTGGCGCGATTGTTGGCGACAAACTTTATCGTCCTGGTATCCAGGTAGCGGCCATTAAACATGATATCGACCCGATAATCCCCCGGCGCCTGCGCGTTCTGGGTCTGAAATACGGATAAGTCAGGAGTGGTTGATGGATCGCTACCATTCAATGAGCTAATGAATGAGGGATCGAAAAAGTCACGTGCTTGCGCTTTATTATTCAAACCAGAAAGCAATGCCGGAAGCATTGCAAAGAAGATGGTGGATAGTTTGAATAATCCATTATTCTTATTTGGCATAGACACATCCCTATAATGATAAAATAAATTTCTTATTACAGCGATGAGGAGTAGAGCGACCCAGCTCCGCCATAATCATTGACAACTTTCCAGGTAATGCTGGAGGCATTAATATTTTCTTTTAACGTCACTTCTTTAGTCGTCATCGGGGCGACCGAGTTGACTTCCGGCTTCACTTCTTTGCTGCCAATCTGGATGCTATGGAAATAGAAGAAAAAGGGCGTTGGATTTTTGATCGTCAGCTTAGTGCCAGACTTTCGCCATTCGAGCTTTTTCGCTTCCGTATTAGGGGAGAGGTCGAAAAGTGCTTTAGGACGATAGACCAGACGCATACGGTGACGAACCGCCAGTTGAATGGTGTTGTTATTCGCTTTGGCATCATCTGCCGGAGGAATCGCCATCACGTTAAAATAGTACATGGATTCCCGGTCGGTCGGCGCATTAACGTTTCCGTTAGAAAACAGACGAACCGTATTCTGTTGTTTCCCTTCAAGGCGGAACAGCGGCGGCGTGGCCATAAAAGAGGGCGCTTTTCCTGCCGGCGCTTCAACCCAGGATTTAATCAGATAGGGAATATCATCTTTATTTTCTATTTGCGCGGTGATTTCACGTGCGCCTTCTTTATACAGATAGCGGGTGGATCCCACTACAATACCGGCATGGGCAATACTGCTGAGGAGTAATGCACAGGAAGCGGTGAAAGTTAATAAAGTCCTGAACATGTTTTTTCTCTGAATGCAAAAAAGGGCCCGCCGTGAAGCGGGGCCCTTTGGGGAAAAATTAGATGGTGTAATCGATAGTAAAGGTCGCAACACCTTTAACCGGGCCTTCGGTTACCGGAGTAGCAGAGTTCACTTTTACATAACCAGTGGTGTACTTCAGCTGAGTACCGGTAGTAGCAGAGTAGCTTTCGGTCATGGTGTCAGAACCGTCGAAGGCTACGCGATGTGAATCGCTGAGACGCTGGATACCGATACCGATACCGGTAGCGCCGCCAGCTGCGGTGTTGTCCAGGATGGTTTTATCGCTGGAGGTGACACCGGCAACGTTTACAGTCAGGCCGGTAACCGGGTTAGCGCTGCCCTGTGCGCAGTCAGTAACTTTAAAACCGAAGTCCTGAGTTTTGAACAGAGTACCTGCAGCTTCAGCATTTGCTTCCGCAGTGGTCACAGTGATCAGCTGAACGATACCGTTGTTCAGGGTACCAGTCGGAGTCACGACGCAAGAGTTAGCTGCATCAGAGACTTCACCCAGTACAGTTACCTGAGCGGTGTTGGTTGCCATTGCCTGAGCACTCAGCACTGCAGATGCAGCGACCATTACAGCTACGATTGTCTTTTTCATTTAATTAATCCATATATAGATACTTAGTCCTGTGTAGAGTTGATAACAGTTATCAAGGGAATGGAGTATGCATTCGCATTGATATTGAAAATAAGCGCCAGCATTCCTTTATATAGTGCTGAGACAAATCATCCTGTTGAACAACGCTACCATATCGCTTGCCATAGCGAACCATGGAGAAGCGGGAGTAATTTAAAAGTCTGGTGCAAAAAATGCTTGTGAATTGTTGATGAAGCACCTGTGAATTTAATGCTGCCCCCCTCTCTGATGAGATGTGGATTCCAGTTGAGATTAATTTAATCTGAAAATCTGACCATTAAGCAAGTTAGCTATCGCTTGTTTTTTTATCTGCGGTATCCTGTGGGCTGAACTTCAATGTGAAATGTACCTGTTTTCATCTGAAACAAGAATGTTCACATAATCGTTTGGTTGAAATCATTTGATTTTATTATGGATAATAGGGTTACGTGGGGCAAGGATATGAATGACGCAGTATTATTTAATGGGTGTATAATTAATCAGGAGATTATATTTAATGCCAATATGAATGAGCTGCGGCCGCTTGCCGGGGACGGGGAGTGCATCAGCCTCAATGCGCCAACCGCCAGATGCTTGCTGCTGCTTTTGCAGAATTGCGGCAAAGTCATTTCACGGGATGAGTTCCTGGCGGCTGTATGGGAAACACGGGGGGTGGTCGTTTCGCAAAATACGTTCTATCAAAATATCTCTTTGCTGCGAAAATCGCTGGTAAAAGCTGGGCTATCTGAGGATATCATTATCACCGTCCGGCAAAAAGGCTTTAGCGTCGCTCCGAATACATTGGTCATTCCTCTCTCTGATGAAGAGTGCAAGAATATGAATCGGGTGACATTAACGCATTATCAGAATAATAAAGTTGTCGACTTTATTTCTGAAGAAAAGGAAAAGCCTGACACTCATTTAAATCTTCCACTAATAGAAAACTCATCAAAGCATGGCAGTGATTTGATGGCAAATAAACCGGAAGAAGGTGAAAAAGCATCTGAGCGGTTGCATGTTACTTTTAAAATACCCGTATGGTTAATCGCGCTAATTGTCGTGATGATTGTAATTAATATTATTGTGTTGGTCGTGCTAAACCGGTAGCTCGTCACAGCCAGGGGTTATAGCGCGGTGCGATAGTCATTTGCTGGTCACCTTAACACCCGTCTGTCGAAATCTTCCTATCTGAAGGTCTGCCAGAACGTCCTGGCAGACCTTCAGTTTATTAACGCTGCTTCAGCCCTAAATCCAGTGGCGTCTTGCTGGGTTCCCCGCCAATCTCGCGCGCCAGCTTCGGCACCATATAGCCAGAGATGAGGGTCAATAGTTCGCGCATGATTTCACGGGCTTCATCATCGCTGACCATGAAGTGCGCCGCTCCCTGCACCCGATCCAGCACGTGCAGGTAGTAGGGCATTACCCCGGCGTCGAACAGCGCATTACTGAGGTCGGCCAGGGTTTGCGCGTTGTCGTTCACCCCGCGCAGCAGCACGCTCTGGTTGAGCAGCGTGACGCCCGCCTGACGCAGCATGGCCATCGCCGCGCGAAACTCACCGTCAATTTCATTCGCGTGATTGACGTGGTTAACCAGGATTACCTGCAGCGACGAACGCTGGAAGCGACTGGCCAGCGTCTCGGTGATGCGCGCCGGGATCACAATCGGCAGGCGGCTGTGAATACGCAGGCGCTTAACGTGCGGAATAGCTTCCAGCTGGGTCATTAGCCAGTCAAGCTCATGGTCCTTTGCCATCAGCGGGTCGCCGCCGGAGAAGATGATTTCATCAAGCTGCAGATGCGCCGCGATGTAGTCCATCGCTGTCTGCCAGTTGCGCCTGGTGCCCTGATTTTCGGCATAAGGGAAGTGGCGGCGGAAACAATAACGGCAATTGACTGCACAACCGCCTTTCACCAGCAGCAGGGCCCGGTTGCGATATTTGTGCAACAGACCGGGCACCACGCTGTGCTGTTCTTCCAGCGGATCGGTGGAGTAGCCGGGGGCGACGATAAATTCTTCCTCGGCGGTAAGTACCTGACGAAGCAGCGGATCGTTAGGGTTGCCTTTCTCCATGCGGGCGATAAACGCGCGCGGGACGCGCAGCGGGAACAGGCGTCTGGCCTCGCGTCCGGCCAGCAGTTTTTCATCAGCGTCTACATTTAAAAGACGCAGCAGTTCATCAGGACTGGTCACAACATTGGCAAGTTGCGTTATCCAATCTTCTCTGGATGGGGTATTTAGGGTTACAATATGCGCCATTTTGTGGCTTAGCTACCAGTTAAACAATTTCAGAGGGCCTTATGGCGACTTACTATAGCAACGATTTTCGTGCTGGTCTTAAAATCATGTTAGATGGCGAACCTTATGCGGTAGAAGCCAGCGAATTCGTTAAACCAGGTAAAGGCCAGGCGTTTGCGCGCGTTAAGCTGCGCCGTCTGCTGACCGGTACCCGCGTTGAGAAAACCTTCAAATCTACCGATTCCGCAGAAGGCGCGGACGTTGTCGATATGAACCTGACTTACCTGTACAACGACGGTGAGTTCTGGCACTTCATGAACAACGAAACCTTCGAGCAGCTGTCTGCTGACGCGAAAGCGATCGGTGACAACGCTAAATGGCTGCTGGATCAGGCTGAGTGCATCGTGACCCTGTGGAACGGCCAGCCGATCGCGGTCACCCCGCCGAACTTCGTTGAGCTGGAAATCATTGAAACCGATCCAGGTCTGAAAGGCGACACCGCGGGTACCGGCGGTAAACCAGCGACCCTGTCTACTGGCGCGGTGGTTAAAGTTCCGCTGTTCGTCCAGATTGGCGAAGTGATCAAAGTGGATACTCGCTCTGGCGAATACGTATCCCGCGTGAAATAATTTCGCGTCATGATGACCGGCGCAGCCTCCGTGCTGCGCCGCTCTTTACGCACAGGTACGACGAACACGAGACATGAAGCGCAGCGTAAAACTTCTGGTGTTACTGTTTCTGAGCAGCGCGTTACTGGCTGGCTGCAACACCGCCCGCGGTGTGGGTGAAGATATTCAGGGCCTGGGCCACGCTATCTCTCACGCTGTGAGCTGAATTTCCCTGCCGTTTCGTTAATGGCGCTTGCCTCCCGGTATGTCAGCCTCCTCCACGCATACTCCTTTTCTCTTAAAAATCGCAAAGATCCCTTCATCTTTGGACGGTTTGTCTATGCTTATAGGGCATGAAAACAAAACTGACACTAAGGATGACATTATGGTGAAAAAAACGATTGCAGCGTTCTTTACGGTTTTGGTCCTCTCTTCAGCACTGACCGCTTGTAACACCACGCGCGGTGTCGGTGAGGATATTTCAGACGGCGGCAACGCAATCTCTGGCGCGGCAACCAAAGCTCAGCAATAAACGCCGTCAACGGTACGGTTTAGCGCCGTACCGTTCTTCACTTCTCTCATTCCGTTGGATATACTCACCACGACTTTTCATCCACCTTACGGGACGACCCGTAAGCGTTTCTCATCCGGGGACGGCCCCAGCAAAGGAGCCTTATGTCCTGGATAGTCTTGTTTATCGCTGGCCTGCTGGAAGTGGTGTGGGCCGTCGGCCTGAAATATACCCATGGCTTTAGCCGCCTGGTTCCCAGCGTTATCACCATCGTGGCGATGGTGGCCAGCATGGCGCTGCTCTCATGGGCGATGAAAACCCTACCGGTAGGTACCGCCTACGCCGTCTGGACCGGGATCGGCGCCGTGGGGGCCGCCGTGACCGGTATTGTGCTGTTAGGGGAATCCGCCAGCGCCATGCGTATCGCCAGCCTTGTCTGTATCGTGATTGGCATCATTGGCCTGAAGATCAGCGCGCACTAATCATAGCGCTGATTGACCCAGACCAGTTTGCCGACATCAAAGCCCTGTCGGGTGGCAATGTCCAGCATCTGCTGCCTGACCTCCGGGGCGATGGTCGGCGCCCGGGCCAGCAGCCAGAGATAGTCGCGATCGGGGCCGCAGACCAGCGCGTAACGATACTCCTTATCCAGAGCAATGACGTTATAGCTGCCGTAGAAAGGGCCGAAGAAGGAAATCTTCAGCGCGGCGCGGCTGGGCTCCCCGGTAAAGTACGCTACCCCGTCCGTTTTCTGCCACATACCACGGTCGGGGTTATAGCCTTTATTGACCACGTCCAGGCCACCGTCATCGCGTGGGTGCCAGGCGATCGTGACCTTTTCCAGCCCGCTTTCAAAAGGGTGGTCAAAGCGGGCGATTTCATACCAGGTACCCAGATAGCGCTGAACGTCGAAGGGACTGACCACGGTGACGCCCGGCGGCGGGGCGGGCGTGCTGCAGGCGACAGACAGGAACGAGACGGCAATCGCGGTGATTATCGGCAGGATACGCATGGCATGCTCCTTGCTGGCTTTTAAGCTAAGTGTAGAGTCCAGCAGGGAAAAGGCGGCAAGATTTTTCTATGAAGCGAGCCCGGTAGCAGAAATGCGACCTGGCTCTTGCAGGATCAGATAAACAGTACGCCAACGAGGGTGATGACGCTGAGGATTGCCGCCAGGCCGTAGAAGACCCATTTACCGTTTGGCACATGGATTTTCAGATCGTGCATGGCGTGGTGAATACGATGCAACCCACACCACAGCGGCAGGACAATCATCAGAAAGATGAACGCGCGGCCGATAAAGCTTTGGGCAAAGGCCAGCACACGCTCATAGCTGAAGGCGTCGGCCGGGGCGAGCCCAAGCGGCAGCAGGATGCCGACCAGCAGCACCATCACCGGCGCGACGATCGCGCCCCACATGCCGCCTGCGCCAAACAGCCCCCAGAATACGGGTTCATCGGAACGTTTCGGATTGGGATTAATCATCTCAGCCTCCTTACCAGAACAGGGCGACAAACAGGATCACCACGGTGACCACCGCCGTCACCACCCAGAGCCCTTTAATGACCGGCTCTGGCCCCATTTTTTCGCCTTTGATGATGACGTTGGCGGCTTTCGGCGCCAGCTCAAACCAGGTTTTGGTGTGCAGCAGCGCCGCCGCCAGGGTAATCAGGTTGAGGATCACCACCACCGGGTTTTGCAGGAATCCGATATATCCCGCCCAGCTCTCGGCGCCGTGCTTGAGGGCAAATAGCCCATAAATCAGCACAATGCTAAACCATACCGTCGGTACCGCCGTGCCTTCCCGTACCATGTAGAAGCGATAAAACGGCAGCTTTTTCCACCAGGTGGAGGTCATTGGCCGCACGTAGGGTTTGCGTTTCGTCGTCATAATGCACTCCTTAGCGTGGTTTCAGGGTGGCGATAAGAAAGTCTTTCGAGCTTTCCACCTTGCCCTGCTGGATCGCGGCCGCCGGGTCGACGTGCTTCGGACACACTTCCGAGCAGTAGCCCACGAAAGTGCAGGTCCAGACGCCATTCTGGCCGTTAAGCTGCGCCATGCGTTCCTTTTTACCGTGGTCGCGGCTGTCTTCGTTATAGCGGTGGGCGAGGGTGATCGCCGCCGGGCCGATAAATTCCGGGTTCAGGCCGAACTGTGGACAGGCGGCATAGCACAGCCCGCAGTTGATGCAGCCGGAAAACTGATGGTATTTCGCCATCTGGGCCGGGGTCTGCTTGTTTGGCCCCTGGTCAGGCGTGCGGTTATTGCCGATGATATACGGCTTAATGGCTTCCAGGCTTTCGATAAAGTGGGTCATGTCCACCACCAGATCGCGCTCGATCGGGAAGTTGGCCAATGCCTCCACCTTGATGCCTTTGGTGTAATCGCGCAGGAAGGTTTTGCAGGCCAGCTTCGGCACCTTGTTGACCATCATGCCGCAGGAACCGCAGATTGCCATTCGGCAGGACCAGCGGTAGCTCAGGTCTGGCGCCAGGTTGTCTTTGATGTAGCCCAGCGCGTCCAGCAGCGAGGTCTGTTCATCGTAAGGCACGTCATAGAATGCGCTGTGCGGTGCGGTGTCGACCTCCGGATTGTAGCGCACCACTTCGACTTTCAGGTTTTTCATCTCAGCCATGGGTGGTCTCCTTCTTCTCAGCCGCGTCCGCTTCTGCGCCATAGACACGTTTTGCCGGCGGCAGCGTGGTGATCTTCACATCGCCATATTCCAGACGGGTAGTGCCATCGGCCTCGCGGAAGGCGAGAGTGTGCTTGAGGAAGTTGACGTCGTCGCGTTCGGTACAGCCTTCATCCAAACGCTGGTGCGCCCCGCGCGATTCTTTACGGGCGATGGCCGAGTGCGCCATACATTCGGCAACGTTTAAACCGTGCCCCAGCTCAATGGTGTAAAGCAGATCGGTATTGAACACGCTGGAGTTATCAGTAATGCGCACGCGCTTAAAGCGTTCCTGCAGTTCAGCCAGCTTGTCGATCGTTTTCTGCATCAGCTCCGGCGTGCGGTAGATGCCGCAGCCTTCCTCCATCGACAGCCCCATTTCATCGCGAATTTTCGCCCAGTTTTCGTTACCTTCCTGGTTGACGAGATCTTTCAGGCGCTGCTCCACATCGGCAGCCTGCGCATCGAGGGCTGCGCCGTTTGCCTCGCCCGCCTGAGCGGCGCGCTGCATGGCCTGCTCCCCGGCCAGGCGGCCGAAGACCACCAGCTCGGCCAGCGAGTTGGAGCCCAGACGGTTGGCGCCATGTAAGCCAACGGACGAGCATTCGCCCACGGCAAACAGCCCTTTGATTCGGGTTTCGCACTGCTGATCGGTTTCAATACCGCCCATGGTGTAGTGCGCGGTCGGGCGCACCGGGATCGGCTCTTTCACCGGATCGACGCCGACGTAGGCTTTCGCCAGTTCACAGATAAACGGCAGACGCTCCAGCAGTTTTTTCTCGCCGAGGTGGCGGAGATCGAGGTAGACCACGTCGCCGCGCGGCGTCGGGATGGTGTTCCCTTTCCGCCACTCGTGCCAGAAGGCCTGGGACACTTTGTCGCGTGGGCCCAGCTCCATATATTTATTCTTCGGTTCGCCGAGCGGGGTTTCCGGGCCCATGCCGTAATCCTGCAGATAGCGGTAGCCGTTTTTGTTGACCAGAATCCCGCCTTCGCCGCGGCAGCCTTCGGTCATCAGGATCCCGGAGCCCGGCAGGCCGGTCGGGTGATACTGAACGAATTCCATGTCGCGCAGCGGCACGCCATGGCCCAGGGCCATCCCCATCCCGTCACCGGTGACGATGCCGCCGTTGGTGTTGTAGCGGTAGACGCGCCCGGCGCCGCCGGTAGCCAGCACCACGGCGTTAGCGCGGATCTGCACCAGGGTGCCTTCCATCATATTCATCGCCACCAGGCCGCGGGCCTGCCCGTCATCGACCAGCAGGTCAAGGACGAAATGTTCGTCAAAGCGCTGAATTTGGGGAAACTGAAGGGAGGTCTGGAAGAGGGTATGCAGCATGTGGAAGCCGGTTTTGTCGGCGGCAAACCAGGTGCGTTCGATTTTCATGCCACCGAAGCGCCGGACGTTGACGCTGCCGTCGGGGCGGCGGCTCCATGGGCATCCCCACTGCTCCAGCTGGGTCATTTCCGTCGGGCAGTGATGAACAAAATAGTCGACGACATCCTGCTCGCACAGCCAGTCGCCTCCCGCGACGGTGTCGTGAAAATGGTACTCAAAGCTATCGTGATCCTGGGCAACGGCTGCGGACCCCCCTTCTGCAGCGACCGTATGGCTGCGCATCGGATAGACTTTAGAAATCAGGGCGATTTTAGCGTTGGGGTTGGCCTGAGCGGCGGCGATAGCGGCACGAAGGCCTGCCCCGCCGGCGCCAATTACGGCGAGATCGGCTTGAAAAGTTTGCACGACATTCCTCCAGTTTTAGTGTATTTCGCCGCCGGGCTGGCGAAAAAGTATCACTGCTCCTTTATAGGTACAGGAGTATAGCCTTAGGGTCAGTATGGAAAATTGACGTGTTCGATTTTTTTATCGATATGTGCGGTTATTTATCAGTGGTATTTATGCGTCAGGGTTAACGATAGATTAATGGCATGTAGTCTGCCGGAGATTGCACAAAATTTGTTTCACTCGCCGGTTGCGAGTAGACTTCGTGCCCTTAATTTGCAATCGGAGAAAGTACCATGAGCGAGACGGCAACCTGGCAGCCGAGCGCACCCATTCCCAATCTGTTGAAGCGCGCGGCGGTGATGGCGGAAATCCGCCGTTTCTTTACCGATCGCGGCGTGCTGGAGGTGGAGACGCCTTGCATGAGTCAGGCGACGGTAACGGATATTCATTTGTTCCCGTTCGAAACCCGTTTCGTCGGCCCGGGCCATTCTCAGGGGCTTAACCTGTACCTGATGACCAGTCCGGAATACCACATGAAGCGCCTGCTGGCGGCGGGTTGCGGCCCGGTCTTCCAGCTGTGCCGCAGCTTCCGTAATGAAGAGATGGGGCGTCATCACAATCCGGAATTCACCATGCTGGAGTGGTATCGTCCATGCTATGACATGTATCGCCTGATCAATGAGGTGGACGATCTGCTGCAGCAGGTGCTGGAGTGCCAACCGGCGGAAAGTCTCTCCTATCAGCAGGCGTTTCAGCGCCATCTGGAAATTGACCCGCTCTCTGCCGATAAAGCACAGCTGCGTGAAGTCGCAGCGAAGCTGGATCTGAGCAATATCGCCGATACTGAAGAAGATCGCGATACCCTGCTGCAGCTGCTGTTCACCATGGGCGTGGAGCCGCACATCGGCAAAGATCGACCAACGTTCATTTATCATTTCCCGGCGACTCAGGCCTCTTTAGCGCAGATCAGCCCGGAAGATCATCGGGTCGCTGAGCGCTTTGAGGTCTATTACAAAGGTATTGAGCTGGCGAACGGTTTCCACGAGCTGACCGATGCCCATGAACAGCGCCTGCGGTTTGAGCAGGATAACCGCAAACGCGCCGCGCGCGGCCTTCCGCAGCAGCCCATCGATAACAACCTGCTGGCGGCGCTGGAGGCGGGTCTGCCGGACTGCTCCGGCGTGGCGCTGGGCGTTGACCGCGTGGTCATGCTGGCGCTGGGCGCTGAAAGCATCGGCGAAGTGATCGCCTTTACGGTAGACCGCGCCTGATCGCTTTTTCACCTCCCTCCGCCGGCGGGTAGGGGAGGTGAAAGACGACTCTGAACCTGACACCCTCGCCCCGGCTTTAGCCCGAA
Source organism: Klebsiella sp. KP20-425-1 (assembly GCF_025813515.1). NCBI lineage: Bacteria > Pseudomonadati > Pseudomonadota > Gammaproteobacteria > Enterobacterales > Enterobacteriaceae > Klebsiella > Klebsiella sp. KP20-425-1. The sequence continues at coordinate 4,756,042 of NZ_CP109614.1, read as the reverse complement.
TACCCACAATTTCCCTCCGTGATTTTGCTACTATCCGCGCTCTTTTTATGAGGCCAGGCGTCGCTCGTCGGGCGATGCCCACGTTTGGATAGATTTATGCATCAACAACTCAAGAAGATGAGCCTGATCGGGCTGATTCTGATGATCTTCACCTCGGTATTTGGCTTTGCCAACAGCCCATCGGCGTTTTATCTGATGGGCTATAGCGCGATGCCGTTTTACCTTTTTTCCGCCCTCTTTTTCTTTATCCCGTTCGCGCTGATGATGGCGGAGATGGGCTCAGCTTATCGTCGCGAAGAGGGCGGGATCTATTCCTGGATGAACCACAGCGTCGGGCCGCGCTTTGCCTTCATTGGTACCTTTATGTGGTTTGCCTCGTACGTAGTGTGGATGGTGAGTACCGCCGCTAAGATCTGGGTCCCGCTCTCTACTTTTTTGTTTGGCGCGGACAAAACCCAGACCTGGGCGCTGGGTAGCCTGACGCCGACGCAGACGGTCGGTATTCTGGCGGCCTGCTGGATGGTCGTGGTGACCTTTATTGCCGTCAAAGGGATCAATAAAATCGCTAAAATTACCGCTGTCGGTGGTATCGCGGTGATGGGGCTTAACCTGGTGCTGCTGCTGGTGAGCGGGGCGATCCTTCTGCTTAACGGCGGTCATTTCGCCCAGCCGTTAAACTTCACCCTTTCGCCTAATCCCGGGTATCAGTCGGGCATGGCGATGCTGTCGTTTGTGGTATTTGCCATCTTTGCCTATGGCGGAATTGAGGCGGTTGGCGGCTTAGTGGATAAGACCGATAAGCCGGAAAAGAACTTTGCCAAAGGTATTATCATCGCGGCGATCGTTATCTCGATCGGTTACTCGCTGGCGATTGTGCTGTGGGGCGTGAGCGCCAACTGGCAGCAGGTGCTTGGCGCGCGTTCGACCAACCTCGGCAACATCACCTATGTGCTGATGACCAGCCTCGGGGCGACGCTGGGCCAGGCCCTGCACCTGACCCCTGCGGCGTCAGCCCTGACCGGGGTCTGGTTCGCCCGTATTACCGGCCTGTCGATGTTTCTCGCTTACACCGGCGCGTTCTTCACCCTCAGCTATTCTCCCCTGAAAGCGATTATCCAGGGCACGCCAAAAGCGCTCTGGCCGTCGGTGATGACCCGTCTCAACGTCAACGGAATGCCCGCCGCGGCGATGTGGCTGCAGTGTCTGCTGGTCGGGGTGTTTATCGTACTGGTATCGTTCGGTGGGGATAGCGCTTCCGCGTTTTATAACAAGCTGACGCTGATGGCCAATGTCTCTATGACCTTGCCTTATCTGTTCCTGACCATCGCCTTCCCGTTCTTCAAGGCGAAAACCCATCTTGACCGGCCGTTCGTGATCTTCAAAAACCGTCCGTCGACGCTGCTGGCGACCGGCGTGGTGCTGCTGGTGGTGACCTTCGCCAATATCTTCACCATTATCCAACCCGTCATCGACAGCGGGGACTGGAACAGCACCCTGTGGATGGTCGGTGGGCCGATCTTCTTCTCACTGCTGGCGCTGGGGATCTACGAAAGCTACCGTCGGCGCATGGCGTCCGGCGCGCTGGTGATGGAGAGTTAAAGAGCCTGCCCGGCGGTGCCGCCGGGCAGGGGATGGTTTACAGGCTACCAGCCGTACGGCGGCTGGTTTTTCCGGCCGAGGTCATGGTTTTACTGCTTTGCCTGCCGTCAATACTTTCCAGACGCATCTGGAACGGAGGGAACGGCATATCAATGCCATGCTCGCGGAAGCCCGCCAGGATCAGCTGATGCATCTCATGGCGCAGCGGCATGCGGTGCCCCATCTCCGCGGCAAAAATACGTAGCTCGAAAATCTGGATCCCCTGCTGCAGGTCGACGAGAAACGCCTCCGGCGCCGGGGTATCGATGACCAGCGAGCAGCGATGCGCCGCGGCGATGAGAATTTTCGTCACCTCTTCGGTATCGGCGTCCACAGGCGCCGGCACCGTCAGCACCACGCGGGTAACCGAGTCCGACAGCGACCAGTTGATAAACTGTTCGGTAATGAACGCCTTGTTCGGCACGATAATCTCTTTTCGGTCCCAGTCGCTGATGGTGGTCGCACGGGTATTAATGCGGGTGACGCTGCCCGTCAGGTCGCGAATGGTGACCGTATCGCCGATGCGGATCGGCTTCTCAAACAGGATAATCAGGCCGGAGATAAAGTTGGCGAAGATCTCCTGCAGGCCAAACCCGAGACCCACACCCAGCGCGGCGACCAGCCACTGCAGCTTCGACCACTCGATACCGATCATCGAGAAGCCCACCAGCCCGCCGACCAGCATCAGCAGATACTTAGTGATGGTGGTGATGGCGTAGCCGGTGCCGGGGGTTAAATCGAGATGCTGGAGGATCGCCAGTTCCAGCAGCGCGGGCAGGTTGCGTACCAGCTGAGTGGTGATGATCAGCACCAGAATGGCAATCAACACCGCGCCAAGCGTAATAGGCTCAAGGCTTTCCACTCCTTGTACCGTCGAGGTCACGTCCCACAGCGAGATATTCTCAAGGAAGCCAAACGCCGAGTGAATCTCCGACCACAGCACGATGACCGATAGCAGCGCGATCAGCATCAGCAGGGAGCGCACAAGCCGCAGCGACTGGGTACTGATGGCATCGAGGTCGACCTCGCTGACCTCCGTCTCCACCGACCCTTCCGGGCTGCTGACGTGAACGGGCTCATCTTCGCCGCGGGCGCGCTGAGCGAGAATTTCCGCGCGACGATGGCGGGCCCGGTCGAAGGCCAGCCGGCGGCGCTGGATCAGCATCCAGCGGCGGATGATGTGATAGACCACCAGCAGCAGGAACCAGATGGCGACCGAGGTTTCCAGACGCGCAAGCAGCGCCTGGGCGGTGGCGAGGTAGCCGACGGCGGCCGCCAGCATGGCCACCAGCGGGGCGCCAAGCATCAGGTTCCACAGCAGGCGGTTCACCATATTGTCGCCATTCCCCTCTTTATCCAGATAGAGCGGAATACCGGCGTGCTTAAGGCTCAGGGTGACCACCGCCAGCGCGCCGCAGATCAGCAGGAAGCACAGGCGGCCCAGCGAAGCGGAGAATTCGCGGTCGTTAAGATTATCGAACATGATCAGCGCCATAATCAGCGGCACAATCAGCCCGATGCTCATCAGGTAGTAGCGCATCGCCTTCGCCACGCGGCTACGCGGCCAGCCGAAGTGGGCGATAAACAGCCCGTTTGGCCGGGCGAAGGTGGCGCAGATCATCACCACCCACAGCAGAGGCACCGTCGCGGTGACTCCATCGCCAATCGCCACCGCCAGCGGGAACGGCCAGGCGGACTGCAGACCATAGCCGAGCGTCATCCACAGCACCGGCAGCAGCGAGGCCACCAGTATCGACCAGAAGACCGTGCGCAGCGTCAGCCAGAAGTGATCCTGAGTGACTTTCCCCACCCGGGCGCTGGAGCGCTCGAGAAAGCGGGTGAAATGGCGCCGCGAGCTGATGCTAAAGCCAACCAGCAGCAGGGCGGCAAACAGCGGCAGCAGGGTCTCTTTGCTGGTAAGCATCATCGCGCTGGCTTTACCCAGTTCGCTGATGGTATCCAGGGAGATCAGGCGCCGCAGATCCTGGACGATCTCCAGCGGCCAGGAGAAGCCGATGGGGCTGACGTCCGAAGTCCAGAACAGATAGCGGTGGGTGGCTTCGTTGATCTCTTTCAGCGCGTCTTCCAGCTGGCCGTTGGCGACCTTCAGCTTGGTGAGCTCCAGCATCAGGGTATCGCCGCCGCGCAGCAGCGAGTTCAGCAGCTCGTTCTGCGTGCGCAGCTGCGCCTGCAGGATCTTGTTCTGCTCGCTGGTCAGCGGTTCGCCGTCGGCCTGGCGGATCTGCCGCAGCTGCGGCTGCTTACTCAGCAAATCTTCAAAGCGCAGACGCTGCACGCGCAGCTGCGCCATTTCCGTATCCAGCTGCTGCGGGCGAGGGCGCTCCGGCAGCCGCGCCACCTGGGCGCGCAGGGCTTCGCCCAGCAGATTGGAGGAGCCCAGCCACTGCGACTGCTCGCGCAGGGTGTTTAACGCCTGGCGCACCTGCAGCGTTTGATTCGTCGCCTGCCGCTGCTGGGACGCCACCAGATCCATGCGCTGCGCCTGCTGGTTCAGCGCCTGGGAGAGCTCACGGTTGACCTTAAACTGGGCGGTGATGTCCGGCGGCAGGTTTTCACTGTTCTCCGCCAGCAGTTCGGTACTCTCCAGCGCCTTTTCCGCCTCCCGCTGGCGCTGGCTGTTTTGCAGATTGCGCAGCGCCTGCAGATAGGCATCCAGCTGCTCGCTCTGTTTTTGCGCCAGCTCGGAACGGGCGCGCGACAGCTCCTGGCGGTTGTTGGCGGAGAGCTGGGCGAGGTCGAGTTCATCCACCAGCGCCTTCAGACGCGCTGATTCCGCCTGCAGGGCAAGATTTTGCGCCTGGGCGAGAGCATTGTTGCCGGTTTGCGTGCCGATGCGGCGCTCAACCTCATTGAGCTGACGACGGGCATCGGTTTGCTGCTGCGGCAGCTGGTTCAGGGAGTCGGCGATTTCACGCGCGCGATCCTGCTCCTGCTGCGCCTGGCGGCTCGATTCCAGCAGCTGGCTGCTGACCTGCAGGATCTCCTGGTTCAGCGCATCGGCGGTCAGGCCGGTTGGCACCTGGCGCGGCTCTTCGCTCAGATTATTGAGCTGGGCACGCAGACTTTGAAACAGTTTGGGGAAATTGTCGATAACGTCCTGATACTGACGGGCGCGCTCGAGGGATGATTTTCGCTCCTCAAGCGCGTTCAGCGCGGACTGCAGAACTTCAACGGTTTCAGGCTGGGCGGGCTTTGCCGCCTTCGCCTGTTCCAGTTCCTGGGTTATCTGTTTAGCATCCGGGGCTGTCGCAGCGTACGCCCCGAAACTGAGGCTCAAGGCCAACAGGAAAGTGTATATCAGGCGCACGGCATAACCCTTTTGCTGAAGAATTAACCTTGGTCTTGTTTATCGTCAACCAGCGGGCTGGCGCGGTGTTCGGCGCGGATCTCTTCTTCCGGTAACGGCGCGGGTTCAGCGGCGGCGGTCGCTTCCACTGCTGTCGCCAGCGGTTGGCCGATCTTGGTCACGGACAGGCTTTGCAGCGTGTCGACCAGCTTCACCTGGCCCGGGGCAAACAGGTTGATCACGGTGGAACCCAGTTTGAAGCGGCCCATCTCCTGGCCTTTCAGCAAGGCGATGGAGCCTTCGTTGTCGCCAGCGGGCCAGGTCCAGCGTTTAATAATGCCTTCGCGCGGCGGGGTCACGGTGCCGGACCACACGGTCTCAATGCTGCCGACGATAGTTGCGCCCACCAGAATTTGCGCCATCGGGCCAAACTCAGTATCAAACAGGCAGATGACGCGCTCGTTACGGGCGAACAGGTTCGGGACGTTCTGCGCCGTCAAGTGGTTAACAGAGAACAGGTCGCCAGGAACGTAGATCATTTCGCGCAGGATGCCGTTGCACGGCATATGTACGCGGTGATAGTCGCGCGGCGACAGGTAGGTGGTGGCGAAGCTGCCGTTACGGAACAGGTCGGCCATCTGATAGTTGCCGGCCAGCAGGGCTTCCAGACTGTAGTCATGACCTTTAGCCTGCAGGATTTTATCGTTCTCAATGGCGCCAAGCTGGCTGATCACGCCATCGGCCGGCATCACCAGCACGTTTGGATCGGTATTCAGCGGGCGAACGTCGTCGCGCAGCGGGCGCACGAAGAAATCGTTGAAGGTGCGATAAGCCGCGGTATCCGGCTTCTGCGCCTCTTTCATATCGACCTTGTAGTATTTCACGAACAGATCGATGACCAGCTTCGTCAGCCAACCTGCGCGTTTGCTCGCACCCCAGCCTGCGAGGCGGGTGAGCCACAGTTTAGGCAGAATGTATTGCAGTGAAAGTTTAAGATCGTTTAACAAAGTAGCCTCCAGGCCATGATATGTCGTTCCTGACCCCGCCTGCGGGCGGGGACCTGAAAAAAGGGGACGATTCTATACGTAAAACTCGCCAAATGGCATCCGCGTAAGCTGCGTCATCACCGCTGCCCGGCAGCGCCTGATGTGATGCTCAGCTTAATGATCAGTCATCGGACGAGGAAAAGTTTTTACGCGTTTTTACCTGTACCTGCGCCATGCTTTCCAGGATGCGGTGGTAGTTCTCAAAACGGCTTTCGGCGATCTTGCCGTTCTCTACCGCTTCGCGAAGCGCACAGCCAGGATCGGTATCGTGTTTACAGTCGCGATATTTGCAACGGCCTAAATAATCATGGAATTCGACAAAGCCGTTGGTGATTTGTTCCGCTTCCAGATGCCACAGGCCGAACTCACGTACCCCCGGTGAATCAATCACATCGCCGCCGTGCGGGAAGTGGTAGAGGCGTGCCGCGGTGGTGGTGTGTTGACCTAAGCCGGAAACGTCCGAGACATCATTGGTGAGGATCTGATCCTCGCTCAACCCGAGCAGGGCGTTCAGCAGGCTCGATTTACCGACCCCGGACTGCCCGGCGAAGATACTGATGCGGTCGGTCAGGGCCTCTTCCAGCGGCTTAAGGCCGTCCTGAGTCCGACTGGAAACCAGCAGCACGCGGTAACCGATGTTGCGGTAGATATCCATTTGCTCATTGACGAAGCGCAGACCATCATCATCCAGCAGATCGATTTTATTCAGCACAATGAGCGGCTCGATATCCTGCGCTTCGCAGGCCACCAGATAGCGATCGATAATATTCAGCGACAGCTCAGGCAGGATCGCGGAAACCACCACGATCTGGTCGATATTGGCGGCGATAGGCTTCACGCCGTCGTAAAAATCCGGACGCGTCAGGACGGAGGCGCGATCGTGCACCGCCTCGACGATCCCTTTGACGCTTACGCCGTCGGCGGCGTCTTTACCCGGCCGCCAGACCACGCGGTCGCCGGTGACCAGCGAGCGGATCGTCCGGCGGATATTGCAGCGATGCACGCTGCCGTCAGCGGATTCGACGTCGGCATGCATACCAAAGCGACTGATGACAATGCCTTCCGACGTTTCGCCAAACAGGTTGTCATCGTAGTCGGCCTTCTCCGCAGTGGTTTTCAGACGGCGCTGGTGGTTGGCTTTGACGCGGCGCTGCTGGCCTTTGGAGAGTTTATTTTTACTCAATCGAACTGGCTCCTGGTCGCCCTGATGGGGCAAAACCTCTATGATACACGCTATTTTAGATGAATATAGTCACGCGAGAAGGGTGGAAAATAGCATGAGTGCAAATGAAAACAACCTCATTTGGATCGATCTTGAGATGACAGGGCTGGATCCGGAGCGCGATCGCATTATCGAAATCGCCACCCTGGTGACCGATGCCAACCTGAACATTCTGGCTGAGGGCCCGACCATCGCGGTGCATCAGTCGGACGCTCAGCTGGCAGTAATGGACGAGTGGAATGTGCGGACGCATACCGGCAGCGGTCTGGTGGATCGCGTAAAGGCCAGCACTGTCAGCGAGCACGATGCCGAACTGGCGACCATTGAGTTTCTTAAGCAGTGGGTGCCGGCGGGCAAGTCGCCGATCTGCGGCAACAGTATCGGCCAGGATCGTCGCTTCCTGTTTAAGTACATGCCGCAACTGGAAGCCTATTTCCACTATCGCTATCTGGACGTTAGCACGCTGAAAGAGCTGGCGCGCCGCTGGAAGCCGGAAATTCTCGACGGTTTTAAAAAGCAGGGCACTCATCAGGCGATGGACGATATCCGCGAGTCGGTCGCCGAGCTGGCTTACTACCGCGAACACTTCATTAAGCTGTAAACCGCGACCGGGCCCTGTGCGCGGCCCGGTACACTTTTCTGCGTTATTTAAACCACTTCTGCTGCATCTGCTGGAAGTCAGGTGTCGCCATGACCGCGGCCAGGGCATCGTTGATGGCGTTCAGCAGCTCCGGATCGTCTTTGCGCACCGCAATCGCATACTGCTTACCGTAATAAGCCGGGTCGGTGGCCCGTTCATCCATGATGGCGTAGTCAGGGTTCTCCTGCTGCCAGGCGTCGAGGGTGGCGAAGTCGCCCATGACGCCGGTTATTTGCCCGGCTTTCAGCGCGGCCAGGGCGCTGGCGACATCGTCGTAAGGGACAGCCTGTACGGCTTTCTGTTTATCACGCAGGTAGCGCTGATGCAGCGTGCCTTTCACCACGCCGACTTTTTTAGCCTTCAGATCGGCAAAGGTATGGGCGACATCTTTGTTGACGATCACTACCCCGGAGAGCGCCTGGCGATAGGGTCGGCTGAAGGCGACCTGCTTCTCACGCATCGGGATCACTTCCATGCCGGCAATCACCGCGTCAAATTTCTTAAAGCGTAAAGCCGGGATCAGGGTATCGAAACGCTGCGCCGTGAACTGGCACTGCGCCTGCATCTGCTGGCACAGGGCGTGCGCGAGATCGATATCGAAGCCAACGGGCTGATTTTTGCCGTTGGCGGTGACAAACGGTGGATTGGCCGTGGTGGTGCCAAAATGGAGCGTCTCGGCTGACGCGGTTCCGATGGCCAGCGTGCTCAGCAGCAGGACGGTGAGGACTTTTCTCATGCTAATTCCCTGTTTGGCGTCGGGGTGGCCTCGTTATACGTCGCGCCACCGCTGTATGATGCGAGCGATTTTGCGTCATTCAGCCGGGCGGAAAAAGCGATTTTGCCCGTTATGACGCTTATTTATACAATTCAGCGGCGTAGATGGCGAGAAAATGTCCATTTAAACAAAAAACGCAAAAAAGTGATCGTCAGGGGGTTGCAGGGGCATCGAATTCTCGTATAATGCGCCTCCCGTAACGACGCAGAAATGCAAATTACGACGCCATCGAAATATGGCAAAAAATGCAGTAACGCGGGAATAGCTCAGTTGGTAGAGCACGACCTTGCCAAGGTCGGGGTCGCGAGTTCGAGTCTCGTTTCCCGCTCCAAAATTTGAAAGCACCATCCTGATCAAAGGATTTCATCTCGCAGATGCGGGGCGAAAGCCGAAGATTAAGCGGGAATAGCTCAGTTGGTAGAGCACGACCTTGCCAAGGTCGGGGTCGCGAGTTCGAGTCTCGTTTCCCGCTCCAAAATTTGAAAGACACACCACACCAGTCGCAGTTTTCAGGTTGCTAGACGGTAGCTTGAATGACGATGATTAAGCGGGAATAGCTCAGTTGGTAGAGCACGACCTTGCCAAGGTCGGGGTCGCGAGTTCGAGTCTCGTTTCCCGCTCCAAATTTTCTTCCATCTCTTATTTATCCACAGTGCAATCCAGCGCCGGGGATGATTTTCGTTTGGTCCGCAGAAATACTGTGAACAGAGTTATCCACAGGTTGTCGTTCCGTCACTGGCGGCGCAAATGCTTCGCTTTGTAAATAGTATCTTTGTATGTGATTGAAATTTAACAAATAAATTTCATTTCAAAATGTTAATCCGATCACTTGACCTTGGTCTGCGCCTTGAAACGCAATGTGTTTTAGATTTTATTCACAGCCTGTGAATGAATCAGGCGTCGCGCGGCAAGCCTTTCTCTACCACTCTGACCAGACGTAATTTTTTCGGCAGCTGTACTTCAACGGCGTCGGCGTTCCGCTTTTTCAGTTGCTGGGCAATCGCCCACTCAATGTGTTCGTCGAGAAGCGGGTGCTCGCCCCGGCGGCTCTCCAGGGCGCGAAGATGGGCTTCATCCCAGGGCGCATTGCCCAACGCGACGGCGATATTGCGCAGCCAGCGCAGGTGGCCAATGCGACGAATCGCCGACCCTTCGGTCACCTTCAGAAACCACGCTTCGCTCCAGGCGAACAGCTCCACCAGCGGCGGGGCATGCAGCGCTTTGCGTGGGCTGAAATCCTCTTCATCGGTGAGCTGTGAGAAACGGTTCCACGGGCAGATCAGCTGACAATCATCACAACCGTAAATACGGTTGCCGATTAGTGGACGGAACTCCTCGGGGATTGCACCTTCCAGTTCAATGGTGAGATAGGAGATGCAGCGCCGGGCGTCGACGGTATAGGGCTCAACGATGGCCCCGGTGGGACAGATGGTCATGCAGGCGACGCAGCGCCCACACTCCTCCGCGACCGGGCTGTCGACCGGCAGGGGCAGATCAATCAGCAGTTCGCCGAGGAAAAAGAACGATCCGGCGTCGCGGCTTAAGATAAGTGAGTGCTTACCTGTCCAGCCTAAGCCCGCTTTTTCTGCGATTGGCCGTTCCAGGATAGGCGCGGAATCGACAAAAGGTCTAAAATTGAGCGAAGCACACTGTTCCTGAATCTTCTCCCCCAGCTTTTTCAGGCGATTACGTAGCAGCTTATGATAATCACGCCCGAGGGCATAACGGCTGACGTAACCCAGCGTGGGATCTTTCAGGGTGCGGGCAAAGGCGGCGTTAGCGGGCAGATAGTTCATCCGCACGCTGATGACGCGTAACGTACCGGGCAGCAGTTCGTGGGGACGGGCGCGCATCATACCGTGACGGGCCATCCATTCCATTTCGCCGTGGTATTGTTTATCCAGCCATGCCTGCAGTTTGGGTTCACTGGCGCTGAGGTCGGTATCGGCGATCCCCACCTGCTGGAACCCAAGCTCTGTGCCCCATTGTTTGATTTGTTGCGCTAACTGAACGAGATCGAGGGGCTGTGACATGATGGACCATACAATGACGAAAAACCCTGACAGTATACCATACAACATTTGGCCTGCGGAGGCGCTGCGCCTGGCCGAACGAGAGGCGGCGGACAGCCTGGGGCTGACGCTGTTCGAACTCATGCAGCGCGCGGGCGAGGCGGCGTTCCAGCTGGCCAGCTGTGCTTATCCTGCCAGCGCGCACTGGCTGATCCTCTGCGGACATGGCAACAACGGCGGCGACGGATATGTCGTTGCGCGTCTGGCACAGGCCGCGGGGCGGCGGGTGACGCTGCTGGCGGTGGAGAGTGACAGCCCGCTGCCGGAAGAGGCGCAGGCGGCGCGGGAGGCGTGGCTTAACGCCGGCGGCGTGATCCATGCGGCGACCATCCCATGGCCCGACGATATCTCACTGATTATTGATGGCCTGCTCGGCACCGGTCTGCGCAGTGCGCCGCGCGATCCCGTTGCGGCGCTCATCCACCAGGCGAACCACCACCCGGCGCCGGTGGTGGCGCTGGATATCCCTTCCGGCCTGAATGCGCAGACGGGCGCGACGCCAGGTGCAGTGGTACAGGCCGACCATACGCTGACCTTTATCGCCCTCAAGCCGGGGCTGCTGACCGGCAAGGCGCGGGATGTCGTCGGGCAACTCCACCATCATGCGCTGGGGCTCGAACGCTGGCTCGCCGGACAAAGCACTCCTCTGACGCGGTTTTGCGCCGCCCACCTCGCCGACTGGCTGCCGCCGCGGCGGGCCACCTCCCATAAAGGCGATCACGGTAAACTGGTGATTGTCGGCGGCGATCGCGGCACGGCAGGCGCTATCCGTATGTGCGGTGAAGCGGCCCTACGCAGCGGCGCGGGACTGGTGCGAGTACTTACTCACCCGGAGAACGTGGCGCCCATTGTCACCGTGCGGCCGGAATTAATGGTAGATGAACTGACGCCGCAGACTCTGAAAGCCGCGCTGGAGTGGGCTGATGTGGTGGCGATTGGCCCTGGCCTGGGGCAGCGCGAATGGGGACGCAGCGCCCTGCGGACGGTGGAAAGTTTTAACAAACCGATGGTCTGGGACGCCGACGCGCTGAACCTGCTGGCATTCAATCCCGATAAACGTCACAATCGCGTGCTAACGCCGCACCCCGGCGAAGCGGCCCGTCTGCTGAACGTCAGCGTGGCAGAAATTGAAAGCGATCGCTTACTTTCTGCGCAGCGTCTGGTAAAACGGTATGGCGGCGTGGTTGTGCTGAAAGGCGCGGGCACGGTGGTGGCCAGTGAAAGCGGGGCGATGGGCATTATCGATGCCGGCAATGCCGGGATGGCCAGCGGCGGGATGGGCGATGTGCTCACCGGCATCATCGCCGCGTTGTTAGGACAGCACCTGACGCCGTATGATGCTGCCTGTGCCGGGTGCGTCGCTCATGGCGATGCCGCCGACCGACTGGCCGCCCGCGAGGGCACCCGCGGCATGCTGGCGACCGATCTCTTTTCCACGCTCAGGCGTGTTGTTAACCCGGATGTGATTGACGTAGACCATGATTAACCGAGTGATTCCTTTACCCGATGAGCAGGCCACGCTGGCCCTTGGCGACCGCATCGCGCAGGCCTGTACCGGCGCCACCGTGATTTATCTGTATGGTGATTTAGGCGCGGGGAAAACGACCTTCAGCCGCGGCTTTTTGCAGGCGCTCGGTCACCGCGGCAATGTCAAAAGCCCAACTTATACCCTGGTGGAGCCCTATACCCTCGAGAACCTGATGGTGTATCACTTCGATCTCTACCGTCTGGCGGATCCTGAGGAACTCGAATTTATGGGGATCCGTGATTATTTTGCCGACGATGCCATCTGCCTGGTGGAATGGCCGCAGCAAGGCGCAGGTGTCCTGCCTGACCCGGATGTTGAAATTCACCTTGATTACCAGGCACAAGGGCGTGAGGCGCGTATTACCGCGATCTCCTCACGGGGTGAATCTTTACTGGCGCGTATAGCCTTTTAGCCTGAAGGATGACGGGATGAAGTATCGCATAACCACCTGGCTTGCCGCTGCGCTGATGCTGTCGAGTCTTCACGCCACTGCGGCGAGTTTATCCGATATCCAGGTCTCTAACGGAGACCAGCAGGCCCGTATTACCCTAAGCTTTGTCGGTGAGCCGGAGTACTCCTTTACCCCACAGGGTAAACGTCAGGTGGCGCTGGATATCAAGCAGACCGGCGTATTGCAGGGACTACCGCTGCAGTTTAGCGGCAGCAACCTGGTGAAGAGTATTCGCGCCGGCACGCCGCAGGATACGCAGACGCTGCGTCTGCTGGTGGATCTGACGGAAGATGGCAAAACCCGGGCGGTGAAGCAACAGAACGGGGCGAATTACACGGTGGTCTTTACCATCAACGCCGACGCGCCGCCGCCGCCGCCTCCGCCGCCCGTGGTGGTGAAACGGGCCGACCCGCCGCCGGTGATGCCTTCCCGGACGACGACGTCAGGGCGTAACCCGTTCAGCTCGTCGGGTCATGAACGGCAGACGGTGATGACCTCCTCTCAGCCGGCGATGACCAACAATCAGACCGTGACTCGCCCGGCGGCCCGCACGGTGTCGGCGGATGATAAAGTCATTATCGCTATTGATGCCGGGCACGGCGGCCAGGATCCTGGCGCGATTGGCCCGAACGGCACCAAAGAGAAAAACGTGACTATCGCTATCGCGCGCAAGCTGCGGGCGTTACTGAACGCCGATCCGCAGTTTAAGCCGGTGCTGACCCGCGACGGGGATTACTTTATTTCGGTGATGGGCCGCTCTGACGTGGCGCGTAAGCAAAACGCCAATTTCCTCGTCTCTATCCATGCTGACGCCGCGCCAAACCGCGATGCCACTGGCGCCTCGGTGTGGGTGCTCTCGAACCGTCGCGCCAACAGCGAAATGGCCGGTTGGCTCGAGCAGCATGAGAAGCAGTCTGAACTGCTCGGCGGTGCGGGCGATGTGCTGGCAAACAGCCAGGCCGACCCCTACCTGAGCCAGGCGGTGCTGGATCTGCAGTTTGGTCATTCCCAGCGCGTCGGCTACGATGTGGCGACCAACGTGCTGAGCCAGCTGCAGCGTATTGGCAACCTGCACAAACGCCGCCCGGAGCATGCTAGCCTTGGAGTGCTGCGCTCGCCGGACATCCCGTCGATCCTCGTGGAAACGGGCTTTATCAGTAACAACGGCGAAGAGCGGCTGCTGGGTAGCGATGATTACCAGGAGCAGATTGCGGAGGCGATTTATAACGGCTTACGCAACTACTTTATGCAGCATCCGCTGCAGTCGGCGCCTCGCGGCGAGGCGGCGCAGACCGCCAGCGCCGCGGCGCCGGGCGGGATGTTGATTAACTAAGGAGCAGGGGATGCCGATTCAGGTTCTGCCGCCGCAGCTCGCCAACCAGATTGCCGCCGGCGAGGTGGTGGAGCGGCCCGCGTCGGTGGTGAAAGAGCTGGTTGAGAACAGTCTTGATGCGGGCGCCACGCGGATTGACATTGATATCGAACGCGGCGGCGCGAAGCTTATTCGCATCCGCGATAACGGCAGCGGCATCAAAAAAGACGAGCTGGCGCTGGCCCTGGCTCGTCATGCGACCAGCAAGATCGCCTCGCTTGACGATCTGGAGGCCATTATTAGCCTCGGCTTTCGCGGCGAAGCGCTGGCCAGTATCAGTTCGGTGGCGCGCTTAACGCTGACTTCGCGCACGGCGGAGCAGCAGGAAGCCTGGCAGGCGTATGCTGAAGGCCGCGATCAGGCGGTGACGGTGAAGCCGGCGGCGCACCCGGTCGGTACCACTCTGGAAGTCCTCGATCTGTTCTATAACACCCCGGCGCGGCGCAAATTTATGCGCACCGAAAAGACCGAGTTCGGCCACATTGACGAGGTGGTGCGCCGCATTGCGCTGGCGCGCTTCGACGTCACTATCAACCTCAGCCATAACGGCAAGGTGATGCGCCAGTATCGGGCAGTCGCTCAGGATGGCCAGCGCGAGCGCCGGCTGGGGACAATTTGCGGCGCCGCTTTTCTCGAACATGCGCTGGCGATCGAGTGGCAGCATGGCGATCTGACCCTGCGCGGCTGGGTCGCCGATCCGCTGCATACCACCCCGGCGCTGGCGGAAATTCAGTATTGCTACGTTAACGGGCGGATGATGCGCGATCGGCTGATCAACCATGCTATCCGCCAGGCCTGTGAAGACAAGCTAGGGGCCGATCAGCAACCGGCGTTTGTGCTGTATCTGGAGATCGATCCCCATCAGGTGGATGTAAACGTCCACCCGGCCAAGCATGAGGTGCGTTTTCATCAGTCGCGCCTGGTGCACGACTTTATCTACCAGGGCGTACTGAGCGTACTGCAGCAGCAGCTTGACGCGCCGCTGGCGGAAAAAGACGACCCGCCGGCGCCGCGCCCGATGCCGGAGAACCGCATCGCCGCGGGCGGAAACCAGTTTGCGCGGCCAGCGGAAGCGCGGGAACCTGCGACCCGCTTCAGCATCACGCCATCGCGTGAGCCTGCGGCCTCCAGCGGCAAACCGGGCGGCGCGAGCTGGCCGCATGCGCAGCCGGGTTACCAGAAGCAGCAGGGAGCGCTTTATCGTCAACTGCTCGACACGCCAACGGCGCCAAAGCCAGCGTTGCGGCCTCCGGCAGCGGCAGAGTTGGCCGGTCACAGTCAGAGCTTTGGCAGAGTGCTGACGATTGTTGGCGGCGACTGCGCGCTGCTGGAGCGCGAGGGCGGTCTGGCGCTGCTGTCGTTGACCGTTGCCGAGCGCTGGCTGCGCCAGGCGCAGTTGACCCCGGGAGCGGAGGCGGTATGTGCTCAGCCGCTGCTGATCCCGCTGCGGTTAAAAGTTACGGAAGGGGAAAAGCAGGCGCTGGCCGCCGCTCAGCCGGCGCTGGCGCAGCTAGGGATCGATGTGCATACCGATGCCCTGCACGTGACGGTGCGCGCGGTCCCTTTACCCTTAAGACAACAAAATTTACAAATCTTGATTCCTGAACTGATAGGCTACCTGGCGCAGCAAAACGCATTCGACGTCGGCAATATCGCCCAATGGATGGCGCGTAATCTGACGAGCGAACAGACGTCATGGAATATGGCGCAGGCGATTGCGCTGCTGGCGGACGTTGAGCGTCTTTGCCCGCAGCTGGTGAGAACGCCGCCGGGTGGCCTGTTACAACCTGTAGATCTCCATTCGGCGATGAATGCCCTGAAAGATGAATGATGTAACCGAGGCGAGCCTGCCCAAGGCAATTTTTTTAATGGGCCCGACGGCCTCCGGCAAAACCGCGCTGGCGATAGCCTTACGTAAAGTTTTGCCAGTAGAGTTGATTAGCGTTGATTCCGCCCTCATTTATCGGGGAATGGATATTGGCACCGCCAAACCGGATGCTGCGGAGCTTAGCGCTGCGCCGCATCGGCTGCTGGATATTTTGGATCCTGCGGAGGCCTATTCCGCGGCGGATTTTCGCCGCGATGCGCTGGCGGCGATGGCGGATATTGTCGCCGCCGGGCGAATTCCGCTGTTAGTCGGCGGAACGATGTTGTATTTCAAAGCGTTGCTGGAAGGATTGTCGCCCTTACCGTCGGCTGACCCAGAGGTCAGAGCGCGGATTGAGCAGCAGGCCGCAGAGCAGGGGTGGAATGCGTTACATCAGCAATTACAGGAGATCGATCCCGTGGCTGCTGCGCGTATTCATCCAAATGATCCGCAAAGGCTTTCCCGGGCACTGGAAGTTTTTTTCATTTCGGGTAAAACTTTAACGGAACTGACGCAAACGTCAGGAGACGCTCTGCCATATCAGGTGCATCAGTTCGCCATCGCCCCGGCGAGCCGTGAACTGCTCCATCAACGCATAGAACAGCGTTTTCATCAGATGTTAGCTTCAGGTTTTGAAGCAGAAGTACGGGCGCTTTTTGCCCGCGGAGATTTGCATACGGACATGCCTTCCATCCGTTGTGTCGGATACCGCCAGATGTGGTCATATCTCAATGGCGAGATCCCGTATGATGAGATGGTTTATCGAGGTGTTTGCGCCACGAGACAGTTAGCCAAACGTCAGGTCACCTGGCTGCGCGGTTGGGAAGGTGTGCACTGGTTAGACAGTGAACAACCTGAACAAGCGCTCAACAAAGTATTACAGGTTGTTGGTGCGAGCCAGAACTGAACGTGTACAATTAAACGGTATCGTGCGTAATTTTTTTTGAGAATCGTAAGGTTCTGAGTACAAAACAAGCATACATATAAGGAAAAGAGAGAATGGCTAAGGGGCAATCTTTACAAGATCCGTTCCTGAACGCTTTGCGTCGGGAACGCGTTCCGGTTTCTATTTATTTGGTGAATGGTATCAAGCTGCAAGGGCAAATTGAGTCTTTCGATCAGTTCGTGATCCTGTTGAAGAACACGGTCAGCCAGATGGTCTATAAGCACGCAATTTCTACTGTTGTCCCGTCTCGCCCGGTGTCTCACCACAGCAACAATGCTGGCGGCGGTTCCAGTAACTATCACCACGGTGGTAGCGCGCAGGGTTCTTCTGCGCCGCAACAAGACAGCGACGACGCCGAATAAGGCCAGTGCTGTTTTTCCACGCCGGGGAGCCAGGTTTTCTGCGTTCCCCGCTGGTATTTTATAAGGGGTTTACGCTTGTTTGACCGTTATGACGCCGGTGAGCAGGCGGTACTGGTACACATCTATTTTTCGCAAGACAAAGATATGGAAGATCTCCAGGAGTTTGAAACTCTGGCCTCTTCCGCCGGTGTCGAAGCAATGCAGGTGATTACCGGTAGCCGTAAAGCACCGCACCCGAAGTATTTTGTTGGTGAAGGTAAGGCAGTCGAAATTGCGGAAGCCGTTAAAGCGACCGGCGCTTCGGTCGTGCTCTTCGATCATGCCCTGAGTCCGGCGCAAGAACGTAACCTGGAACGCCTGTGCGAATGCCGGGTTATCGATCGCACCGGTCTTATTTTAGATATTTTCGCCCAGCGCGCGCGCACCCATGAAGGGAAATTGCAGGTCGAGCTGGCGCAGCTGCGCCATATGGCGACTCGCCTTGTCCGCGGTTGGACCCACCTTGAAAGACAGAAGGGCGGGATTGGTTTGCGTGGCCCGGGTGAAACCCAGCTCGAAACCGACCGCCGTTTATTGCGTAACCGTATCATGCAGATCCTGTCGCGGCTGGAAAAAGTCGAGAAACAGCGCGAGCAGGGGCGGCGGTCGCGTGCGAAAGCCGATATTCCTACCGTGTCGCTGGTGGGCTATACCAACGCCGGAAAATCAACGCTCTTTAACCAGATCACTGCCGCCGAGGTCTATGCCGCGAACCAGCTGTTCGCCACCCTGGACCCGACGCTGCGCCGCATTGACGTCCCTGACGTCGGCGAAACGGTGCTGGCCGATACCGTCGGCTTTATTCGCCACCTGCCGCACGATCTGGTAGCCGCGTTTAAAGCGACGTTGCAGGAGACGCGTCAGGCGACGCTGCTGCTGCATGTGATTGACGCGGCGGATGTCCGCGTGCAGGAAAACATTGATGCGGTAAATACGGTTCTCGCTGAAATTGAGGCCGATGAGATCCCGGCGCTGCTGGTGATGAACAAAATCGACATGCTTGACGATTTTGAACCGCGCATCGATCGCGACGATGAAAATAAACCGATTCGGGTCTGGCTTTCAGCCCAGACCGGGGTTGGCGTACCACTGCTTTTTCAGGCATTAACGGAGCGTCTTTCCGGTGAAGTGGCCCAGCATACGCTGCGCTTACCGCCGAAAGAAGGGCGACTGAGAAGCCGTTTCTATCAGCTTCAGGCGATAGAAAAAGAGTGGATGGAGGATGACGGCAGCGTGAGTCTGCAGGTGCGCATGCCGATCGTTGACTGGCGGCGCCTCTGTAAGCAAGAGCCAACGCTTGTTGACTATGTGGTTTAACCTTGCAGCTTGCCTGAAGATATTGACCCCTGTGGGGATATCAAAAACAAATATGGAGCATATACATGGCGTGGAATCAGCCCGGTAATAACGGACAGGACCGCGACCCGTGGGGGAGCAGCAAACCTGGCGGCAACTCTGAGGGAAATGGCAATAAAGGCGGTCGCGAGCAGGGGCCACCGGATCTGGATGATATCTTCCGCAAGTTAAGTAAAAAACTTGGCGGGCTCGGCGGCGGCAAGGGCGGACTGGGCGGCGGCAATAGCGCGCAGGGGCCTCGCGGACCGATGGGCGGGCGTATTGTCGGCATCGTTGCCGCGGCGGCAGTGATTATCTGGGCGGCCAGCGGTTTCTATACCATTAAAGAGGCCGAGCGCGGCGTGGTCACCCGTTTTGGTAAGTTCAGCCATCTGGTTGAGCCTGGCCTGAACTGGAAACCGACCTTTATCGATAACGTTCAGGCGGTGAACGTGGAGTCGGTGCGCGAACTTGCGGCTTCCGGCGTCATGCTGACCTCTGACGAAAACGTGGTGCGCGTTGAGATGAACGTGCAGTACCGCGTCACCGATCCGGAGCGCTATCTGTTTAGCGTGACCAGCGCGGACGACAGTCTGCGTCAGGCCACCGACAGCGCGCTGCGCGGCGTGATCGGCAAATACACCATGGATCGCATTCTGACCGAAGGTCGTACCGTGATCCGTAGCGATACCCAGCGTGAGCTGGAAGAGACGATTCGCCCGTACAACATGGGTATCACTCTGCTGGACGTCAACTTCCAGACGGCGCGTCCGCCGGAAGAGGTGAAGGCCGCGTTTGACGATGCCATTGCCGCGCGTGAGAACGAGCAGCAGTACATTCGTGAAGCGGAAGCGTATACCAACGAAGTCCAGCCGCGGGCGAATGGTCAGGCGCAGCGTATCCTCGAAGAGGCACGCGCCTATAAGACCCAGACCGTTCTGGAAGCCCAGGGTGAAGTGGCTCGCTTTGCGAAGATCCTGCCGGAATACAAAGCCGCGCCGGAAATTACCCGCGAGCGTCTGTATATCGAAACCATGGAAAAAGTGCTGAGCCACACCCGTAAAGTGCTGGTCAATGACAGCAAAAACGGCAATCTGATGGTTCTGCCGCTGGATCAGATGCTGAAAGGCGCCGCTGCGCCGGCAGCAAAGAGCGATAGTAGTGACGCCAGCGATCTGCTGCGCCTGCCGCCAGCATCCAGCTCAAGCAGCGCCAGCACCTCATCAACCTCGAGCTCAACCGGGGGTAGCATTATGGACCAACGCCGCGCTAACGCGCAGCGTAACGACTACCAGCGTCAGGGGGAATAACGATGCGTAAATCTGTTATCGCGATCATTGTCATCGTGCTGGTAGTGCTCTACATGTCTGTCTTTGTCGTAAAGGAAGGCGAGCGCGGTATCACGCTGCGTTTCGGTAAAGTTCTGCGCGACGACGAAAACAAGCCGCTGGTGTATGCGCCAGGCCTGCACTTCAAGATCCCGTTTATCGAATCGGTGAAGATGCTGGATGCGCGTATTCAGACCATGGACAACCAGGCTGACCGTTTCGTTACTAAAGAGAAGAAAGACCTGATCGTCGACTCCTATATCAAGTGGCGCATCAGCGACTTCAGCCGTTACTACCTGGCAACCGGCGGCGGCGACGTCTCCCAGGCCGAGGTACTGCTGAAGCGTAAATTCTCTGACCGTCTGCGTTCTGAAATTGGTCGTCTGGATGTGAAAGATATCGTCACCGACTCCCGTGGTCGCCTGACCCTGGAAGTGCGCGATGCGCTGAACTCGGGTTCGGCCGGTACGGAAGATGAGGTTAGCACCCCGGCGGCTGACGACGCGATTGCTAAAGCGGCAGAGCGTGTGGAAGCCGAAACCAACGGTAAAGTGCAGGTGATCAACCCGAACAGTATGGCGGCGCTGGGTATCGAAGTTGTCGACGTACGTATCAAACAGATCAACCTGCCGGCAGAAGTGTCGGAAGCGATTTATAACCGTATGCGCGCGGAGCGTGAAGCGGTTGCTCGTCGCCATCGTTCACAGGGTCAGGAAGAGGCGGAAAAACTGCGCGCGACTGCGGACTATGAAGTCACCAAGACGCTGGCGGAAGCCGAGCGCCAGGGCCGTATCCTGCGTGGTGAAGGTGATGCGGAATCAGCGAAACTGTTTGCCGACGCGTTCAGCCAGGATCCAGGCTTCTACTCCTTTATCCGTAGCCTGCGTGCCTATGAGAAGAGCTTCCAGAGCAATCAGGATGTGATGGTCCTGAGTCCGGACAGCGATTTCTTCCGCTATATGCGTTCACCGGATTCGGCGCGTAAATAAGCCGGAGAAGGTGTAAACCTGAAGTAATAATGCGAAAAGGCGCCTGAAACAGGCGCCTTTTTTCATGCTGCGAGGGCGGGAATTAATTGCCGAGTAGCTTGTTCAGCAGGCCGCCGATCACCGGCAGGCCTGCCAGCGCACTTTCGATGGTGCCGCCGATAGTCGACCCAACGCTTTCGCCCAGGGTTTTGCCCAGGTCCGGCGCCAGGTCGGCCAGATTGAGGGTGCCAAGCAGCGGCAGGTTAATGCTCAGGGCATCAGTGCCCATCGTCCATGCGGCTGCGCCGACCTTGCTGCCTAAGGCCGCCAGACCATCCTGTAGCCAGCCTGCGCCGCTCACATTTTCGATTTCAAATGCGGTTAATTCTCTCATCATAATCTTCCTGATTAAGTAGACGTACCGGGTTGTAGTACGCGATGGCATAGTTACAATTTAAAAAATATCCAGCAATACAATTAGTTGTGAATTTTGTTTCACCTTTCCGGTTCATAATGAAGCTGAAATACGGGACAATGTGAAATGAGGGAATGAATTCACCATGCTGGCCGAGACGCCCGCGAGGGCGGCAATGATACTTTTCAATTAGGGTTGACGATGAACTCCACCATTTGGCTGGCGCTGGCGCTGGTTTTAGTACTTGAAGGGCTTGGCCCGCTGCTTTATCCGCGCGCCTGGCGCAAGATGGTCGCTAGCCTGAGCCAGCTACCGGATAATTTATTGCGTCGTTTTGGCGGCGGACTTGTGGTTGCCGGGATTGTGATCTACTACATGTTGAGGAAATCGATTGGCTGATCAAAAAGTGGTCGGATTTGCCTTATTTTGGATGCAAAAAGTGCTGTAACTCTGAAAAAGCGATGGTAGAATCCATTTTTAAGCAAACGGTGATTTTGAAAAATGGGTAACAACGTCGTCGTACTGGGCACCCAATGGGGTGACGAAGGTAAAGGGAAGATCGTCGATCTCCTGACTGAACGGGCTAAATATGTTGTGCGCTACCAGGGTGGTCACAACGCCGGCCATACTCTCGTAATCAACGGTGAAAAAACCGTTCTCCATCTTATTCCATCAGGCATTCTGCGTGAAAACGTCACCAGCATCATCGGTAACGGCGTCGTGCTGTCTCCGGCCGCGCTGATGAAAGAGATGAAGGGCCTGGAAGACCGTGGTATCCCGGTTCGCGAGCGTCTGCTGCTCTCTGAAGCCTGCCCGCTTATCCTTGACTATCACGTGGCGCTTGACGTGGCGCGTGAAAAAGCGCGTGGCGCGAAAGCGATCGGCACTACCGGTCGCGGCATTGGCCCGGCTTACGAAGATAAAGTCGCTCGTCGCGGTCTGCGCGTTGGCGATCTGTTCGATAAAGCAACCTTCGCCGATAAACTGAAAGAAGTGATGGAATATCACAACTTCCAGTTGGTGAACTTCTACAAAGCAGAAGCGGTTGACTACCAGAAAGTGCTGGACGATGTGATGGCGATTGCCGACATCCTGACCAGCATGGTGGTGGACGTATCCGACCTGCTGGATCAGGCGCGTCAGCGCGGCGACTTCGTGATGTTCGAAGGCGCGCAGGGTACGCTGCTGGATATCGACCACGGTACCTACCCGTACGTTACGTCCTCTAACACCACCGCAGGTGGCGTGGCGACCGGCTCCGGCCTGGGCCCGCGTTATGTGGATTACGTACTGGGCATCATTAAAGCGTACTCGACTCGCGTCGGTGCAGGTCCGTTCCCGACCGAGCTGTTTGATGAAACTGGCGAGTTCCTCTGCAAGCAGGGTAACGAATTCGGCGCCACCACCGGCCGCCGTCGTCGTACCGGCTGGCTGGACGCGGTCGCAGTCCGTCGCGCGGTGCAGATTAACTCCCTGTCCGGCTTCTGCCTGACTAAACTGGACGTCCTCGACGGCCTGAAAGAAGTGAAAATCTGCGTTGGCTACCGTATGCCGGATGGCCGCGAAGTGACCACCACTCCGCTGGCTGCCGATAACTGGGAAGGTATCGAGCCTATCTACGAAACCATGCCGGGCTGGTCCGAAACCACCTTCGGCGTGAAAGAGCGCAGCGGCCTGCCGCAGGCAGCCCTGAACTACATCCAGCGTATTGAAGAGCTGACCGGCGTGCCGGTGGATATCATCTCTACCGGTCCAGACCGTACCGAGACTATGATTCTGCGCGATCCGTTCGACGCGTAATCACTCTCAAGGGGCGCCGTTCGGGCGCCCTTGTTTTTGCTGTTCGCCCGCCCCATTTCAAATAAATTAGCGGCCTGAGCGCTGGCTGGTTTATCATCAATAATAATGATGTCGCTCGACATACCCTGTTTTCTTTTCCCTGAGGTTTATGTGCAGTTAACGAGTTTCACCGATTACGGACTACGCGCGCTGATTTATATGGCGTCGCTGCCGGAAGGACGAATGACCAGTATCTCGGAAGTGACCGAGGTCTATGGCGTCTCCCGTAATCATATGGTTAAAATAATCAATCAGTTAAGTCGCATGGGCTACGTGACTGCCGTGCGGGGGAAGAACGGGGGCATTCGCCTCGGCAAACCAGCAGGACAGATCCGCGTCGGTGACGTGGTGCGTGACCTTGAACCCTTATCGCTGGTCAACTGCAGCAGCGAGTTTTGCCACATTACACCAGCCTGTCGTCTGAAACAGGCACTAGCTGAAGCCGCGCAGAGTTTTCTCAAGGAACTGGATAACTATACGCTGGCTGATTTGGTTGAGAAGAATCAACCGCTTTATAAATTATTGCTGGTGGAGTGACGCCACTCTGCCGGAGATGACAACGGAGGAACCGATATGTCACAAGATCCATTCCAGGAACGCGAAGCTGAGAAGTACGCGAACCCTATCCCGAGCCGGGAATTTATCCTCGAACATTTAACTAAACGGGAAAAGCCTGCCAGCCGCGATGAGCTGGCCATCGAGTTAAATATCGAGGGCGAAGAGCAAACCGAAGCGCTGCGCCGCCGCCTGCGCGCGATGGAGCGCGACGGTCAGCTGGTCTTCACCCGCCGCCAGTGCTATGCCCTGCCGGAACGCCTCGATCTCCTCAAAGGAACCGTTATTGGCCACCGCGATGGCTATGGTTTCCTGCGCGTTGAAGGGCGCAAAGACGATCTGTACCTGTCGTCAGAGCAGATGAAAACCTGTATTCACGGCGACCAGGTGCTGGCTCAGCCGCTGGGCGCGGACCGTAAGGGCCGCCGCGAAGCGCGCATCGTCCGCGTCCTCGTGCCGAAAACCAGCCAGATAGTTGGCCGTTACTTCACCGACGCTGGCGTCGGCTTTGTCGTCCCGGACGACAGCCGCCTGAGCTTCGATATCCTGATCCCGCCGGAAGAGATAATGGGCGCGCGGATGGGCTACGTGGTCGTGGTCGAGCTGACCCAGCGACCAACCCGCCGCACCAAAGCGGTGGGTAAAATCGTCGAAGTGCTGGGCGACAACATGGGCACCGGCATGGCCGTCGATATGGCGCTGCGTACCCATGAAATTCCTTATGTCTGGCCGCCGGCGGTGGAAAAACAGGTTTCCGGTCTCAAAGAACAGGTGCCGGAAGAGGCGAAGGCCGGACGCGTCGATTTACGCTCGCTGCCGCTGGTTACCATTGACGGCGAAGATGCCCGCGACTTCGATGACGCGGTGTACTGCGAGAAGAAACGCGGCGGCGGCTGGCGCCTGTGGGTCGCCATTGCCGACGTCAGCTACTACGTGCGCCCGGGGACGCCGCTGGATGCGGAAGCGCGCAGTCGTGGCACCTCGGTCTACTTCCCGTCGCAGGTAGTGCCGATGCTGCCGGAAGTGCTGTCTAACGGTCTATGCTCGCTGAACCCGCAGGTCGATCGCCTGTGTATGGTGTGCGAGATGACGATTTCGTCAAAAGGCCGTCTGACCGGTTATAAATTCTATGAAGCGGTGATGAGTTCACATGCTCGCCTGACCTACACCAAAGTGTGGCATATGCTGCAGGGTGACCAGGAACTGCGCGAACACTACGCGCCGCTGGTGAAGCACATTGGAGAGCTGCATAACCTCTACAAAGTGCTGGAGAGCGCCCGCGAAGAGCGCGGTGGTATCTCATTTGAAAGTGAAGAAGCTAAATTCATCTTCAATGCCGAACGCCGTATTGAGCGTATCGAACAGACTCAGCGTAACGATGCGCATAAGCTGATTGAAGAGTGCATGATCCTGGCGAACATCTCCGCCGCGCGCTTCGTTGAGAAGGCGCAGGAGCCGGCGCTGTTCCGTATCCATGATAAGCCAACCACCGAAGCGATTACCTCCTTCCGTACCGTGCTGGCTGAGCTGGGACTGGAGCTGCCTGGCGGCAACAAGCCGGAGCCGCGTGATTACGCAGAGCTGCTAACCTCCATCGCCGATCGCCCGGATGCGGAAATGCTGCAGACGATGCTCCTGCGCTCCATGAAGCAGGCGGTCTACGATCCGGAAAACCGCGGTCACTTTGGCCTGGCGCTGCAGTCATACGCCCACTTCACCTCGCCGATTCGTCGTTACCCGGACCTGTCGCTGCACCGCGCTATCAAGTATCTGCTGGCCAAAGAGCAGGGACATAAAGGCAACAGCACCGAGACCGGCGGCTGGCACTACAGTATGGAAGAGATGCTCCAGCTGGGTCAGCACTGTTCGATGACCGAGCGCCGCGCCGACGAAGCGACGCGCGAAGTGTCTGACTGGCTGAAGTGCGACTTCATGCAGGATCAGGTGGGCAACATCTTCTCCGGCGTGATCGCCAGCGTGACCGGCTTTGGCTTCTTCGTCCGCCTGAACGATCTGTTTATCGACGGTCTGGTGCATGTTTCCAGCCTGGATAACGACTATTATCGTTTCGACCAGGTGGGGCAGCGTCTCATTGGTGAGTCCGGCGGCCAGACCTATCGCCTGGGCGACCGCGTGGAAGTCCGTGTGGAAGCGGTCAACATGGACGAGCGGAAAATCGACTTTACCCTGATCTCCAGCGAGCGTGCGCCGCGTAATGTCGGCAAGACCGCCCGTGAGAAAGCGAAAAAGAGTACCTCTGGCAAGCCGGGCGGCCGTCGCCGCCAGGTGGGTAAGCAGGTAAACTTCGAGCCGGACAGCGCTTTCCGTAAAGAGAAAGAGACCGCCCGACCGAAGAAAGAGAAAAAAGCGAAAAAACCGTCGGCGAAAACACAGAAAATCGCCGCCGCGACGAAAGCCAAGCGCGCGGCAAAGAAGAAGATCGCCGAGTGATTGACCTCCCTTCACCCTGAAGTCTGCTGACGCAGGATGGGGTGAAGGGGGCAGATAACAGAACCTAAAACGAGTACATCAATGAGTGAAATGATTTACGGCATCCATGCGGTGCAGGCACTGCTGGAGCGCGCACCTGAGCGTTTTCAGGAAGTTTATATTCTGAAAGGCCGTGAGGATAAGCGCTTGCTGCCGCTGATCCATGCCCTGGAAGCGCAGGGCGTGGTGATTCAGCTGGCCAACCGTCAGTTTCTTGATGAGAAGAGCGAAGGCGCTGTGCACCAGGGGATCATTGCCCGCGTGAAGCCGGGGCGTCAGTATCAGGAGAACGATCTGCCGGATCTGCTGGCGCAGCTCGATCAACCGTTCCTGCTGATCCTCGACGGCGTAACCGATCCGCACAACCTCGGCGCCTGCCTGCGTAGCGCTGACGCCGCCGGCGTGCATGCGGTGATCGTGCCAAAAGATCGTTCCGCTCAGTTGAATGCGACGGCGAAGAAAGTGGCCTGCGGCGCGGCGGAGAACGTCCCGCTGATCCGCGTCACCAACCTGGCGCGCACCATGCGTCTGCTGCAGGAAGAGAACGTCTGGATCGTCGGAACCGCAGGGGAAGCCGACCATACGCTGTTCCAGAGCAAAATGACCGGCCCGATGGCGCTGGTGATGGGCGCGGAAGGCGAAGGCATGCGTCGTCTGACCCGCGAACACTGCGATGAGCTGATCAGCATCCCGATGGCGGGCAGCGTCTCCTCGCTGAACGTCTCGGTGGCTACCGGCATCTGTCTGTTTGAAGCAGTACGTCAGCGCAGCTAAGCTGAACCATCGACGAATCAAAAAAAGCCATCCTCCGGGATGGCTTTTTTGTGACCGCTCTCGCGGGCGAGTATCCCTCCGGATAACCATACTTATGGCTATCGCCATTGATGGAGGGAGACACGATGCACTGGCAAACGCACACCGTTTTTAATCAACCCACCCCGCTGAATAACAGCAATCTGTTTCTGTCCGATACCGCTCTGCGTGAAGCCGTGGTCCGCGAAGGCGCCGGCTGGGATGGCGATCTGCTCGCCAGCATTGGCCAGCAGCTGGGGACAGCCGAATCGCTGGAGCTGGGACGCCTGGCCAACAGCAATCCGCCGGAGCTGCTGCGCTATGACGCCACCGGCGCCCGGCTGGACGACGTGCGCTTTCATCCCGCCTGGCACCTGCTGATGCAGGGGCTGTGCGCGAACCGGGTACATAACCTCGCCTGGCAGGAGGATGCCCGCGAAGGCGCGTTTGTCGCCCGCGCCGCCCGCTTTCTGCTCCATGCCCAGGTGGAGGCCGGGACGTTGTGCCCGATTACCATGACCTTCGCCGCGACGCCCCTGCTGCAGCACGCCCTGCCCGCGCCCTTTCGCGACTGGCTGTCGCCACTGCTGAGCGACCGTTACGATCCGCACCTTGCGCCTGGCGGCCAGAAGCGCGGCCTGCTGATCGGCATGGGGATGACCGAGAAGCAAGGGGGGTCTGATGTGCTGAGCAATACCACTCGCGCGGAGAAAACGGCGGAAGGGTTTTACCGACTGGTGGGACACAAGTGGTTCTTCTCGGTGCCGCAGAGCGATGCTCACCTGGTGCTGGCTCAGGCTCCGGCGGGGCTCTCATGCTTCTTTGTGCCGCGTCTGCTGCCCGATGGGCAGCGTAACGGCGTGCGTCTTGAACGCTTAAAAGAGAAGCTCGGCAACCGCTCCAACGCCAGTAGCGAAGTGGAGTTTTATGAGGCCTGCGGCTGGCTGGTGGGCGACGAAGGCGACGGCGTGCGGCAGATCCTCAGGATGGGCGGCCTGACCCGCTTTGACTGCGCGCTGGGCAGCCATGCCCTGATGCGTCGCGCCTTCTCGGTGGCGCTGTATCACGCGCTACAGCGTCAGGCGTTTGGCAAAAACCTGGTCGAACAGCCGATGATGCGCCAGCTGCTGGGGCAAATGGCGCTCCGTCTGGAGGGGCAGACCGCGTTTCTGTTTCGCCTGGCGCGGGCCTGGGACCGTCGGGATGATGCCCGGGAAAGCGCCTGGGCGCGCCTGTTTACGCCTGCGGCCAAGTTTGCCATCTGTAAGGCCGGTATCCCGTTTGTCGCCGAGGCGATGGAAGTGCTGGGCGGCATCGGCTATTGCGAGGAGAGCGAACTACCGCGGTTGTATCGCGAGATGCCGGTCAACAGCATCTGGGAAGGCTCCGGCAATATTATGTGCCTCGATGTGATGCGGGTGCTGAGCAAGCAGCCGGCGGCGATGGAGCTGCTGGCCGCGGAGTGTGCGGAGGTGAAAGGACAGAACCGCCATCTCGACCGCGCATGGCGTCAGCTGCAGCAACTGCTGAAACGACCCGCCGAAGAGCAGGGGAGAGAGATTGCCCGGCTGGTCTATCGTCTTGGCGCGGGGGCGCAGATGCTGCGCCATGCTTCGCCGCCGCTGGCCGAAGCCTGGTGCCGGATGATGCTCGACACCCGCGGCGGCATACGTCTTGACGCGCCGACCCTCGACGACCTGCTGCTGCGGGCTATGGGGCGCGGGCGCCAGGCGCCTCAGGCGTAGAGAATGGCCTGCACGCGCCAGCTGTCCGGCTGTTGTTCCTCGTACATCTGAATAATGCGATACCAGGAGGCGCCTTGCTCGTCTGCTTTGCGGGCAATGGCGTGCTCTACATCCTGTTGGCTACCGGAAAGATTAGTGACGGAGATCAGACCGATTTCATTCAGGCCAGTGACGCAATCCGCGCTGGCGAATTCGGCTGACTGCGCGGACGTATTGGCCGTCGCAGCGGTTAACAGCAGGCTGGATAGGGTAAAAGATCGTTTCATCGTCAGCTCCATTTCACGTAGTCCCAAGGGCAGTCCGTTGCTAACGTCCTGCCAGGTGGCTGGCCGAACGTTATTATGCACAGGAGAACGTGAATGGACGCAAAGCTGTGTAAAGCAGATTTAAAGACGCCGCCTCGTTATCGACGATAGAGGATCGCCTGCGAATACCACTGGCCGGGTACCATGGTGTCATCGATCATGATGATGACGTAGTAATCGGCTTTGGCTGCTTCTGCTTTGGCCTTCAGCGCCGCTTCGACATCCATCGGCGAACCGTACATCAGTACGCTCACCGTGGCCATTTTCTGCAGGCCAGCCGTCTGGTAGCGCTGGATCTCCTGCGGATGGTCGGTGGCGGGCGGCGGGGCTTCTGGCGTTCCCTGCAGGGCGCTACACCCGCTGAGGACGATAGCCAGTAACCACGGTGAAAACCTGCGCATAACCATATCTCGTTTCCTGATAGTGATAGTGTAGTGGTAGCCTTAACAGGATTGCCGGGGAATGTTCCCGAACTGTTATCTCTGACGCGATTTTCGAATGAAAATGTTGTGAAAGCGTAACCGGGTTCTCAACATTATGAATCGTAGCAAACTGGGTTGCCTGGTGAATGAATTTTCCCATGACGCCTAACCACGATAGAGAAGGAAGACGATAAATGATTGCACTAGAAATGCGCAACCTCGGCGGTGGTGAAATTTTACATGCCTGTCCGCAGGAGAGTCTGGATAAGCCCTTGCCCTGTATCGTCTTTTATCATGGCTTTACCTCGTCGAAGCTGGTCTACAGCTACTTTGCGGTGGCGCTGGCCGAGGCCGGATTCCGGGTGATCATGCCGGACGCGCCGGAGCATGGGGCGCGCTATCAGGGCGATGAGGCCGGGCGGATGCAGCGCTTCTGGCCGATTCTGCAGCAGAATTTCAGGGAGTTTCCTGCGCTGCGCGAGGCGATAATCGCTGAAGGATGGCTGGAAGGGGAGCGGCTGGCGGTGGCGGGCGCTTCGATGGGTGGAATGACGGCGCTGGGCATCATGACGCATCACCCCGAGCTGAACAGCGTCGCCTGTCTGATGGGGTCGGGCTATTTTCGTTCCCTATCGCAAACCCTGTTCCCCTCGCCTGATTTTGATGTCGATAGCCTCAACGAATGGGATGTCAGCCATCAGCTGGCGTCCCTTGCCCGGCGGCCGCTATTGCTCTGGCATGGCGATGCCGATGACGTGGTGCCGCCGGAAGAAACCTTTCGACTAGAACAGGCGCTCCGGCAGGCGGATCTTGCCGCCAGGCTGACCTGTGTCTGGCAGAAAGGCGTCCGCCATCGCATTACGCCAGAGGCGCTGGCTACCACGGTCGCCTTTTTTCAGCAGCACCTTTAAACGCGGATTACGCTGACGCCCTGATCCTCAAGCTGTTTGAGGATCGCGGCATCGGCCTGTTTGCCGGTGATCACCACGTCTATTTGTCCGGCCTGGCTGAATAGCATCCCGGCGCGCTCGCCGATCTTGCTGCTGTCGACCAGCACCGCCAGTTTGCCGACCACGTTAAGCATTTTTTGCTCGGCCATGGCGGTCAACATATCCGTTTTGTAGAGGCCTTCGGCGGTGAGCCCTTTGCCGCTGGTAAACATCCAGTGTCCGGCATAGAGGCTGTTCTCGCTACCGTGGGGGCTGAGGGTGATGGCGTGGCTGCGGTTGTACTGGCCGCCCATGATAATCACGCTGTCATGCTCCTGGTCGATCAGGTAGTTAGCCAGCGGCAGATAGTTGGTGATGATCTGCACCGGTTTGCCGCACAGTTCCCGACCCAACAGAAAGGCGGTGGAGCCGCAGTTAATGACGATGCTCTCACCCGGCGCGATCAGTTGCGAAGCGGCGCGTGCAATACGCACTTTTTCATCCAGATTTTGCGCCTGGTGGATGTTCATCGGCGTCCAGCGGGGGCGCTGTTCGCTAATGGCTTCCGCGCCATTACGAACCTTTTTCAGTTTGCCGCTTTCATCCAGCTTGTTGATATCACGTCGGGCGGTAGCGGGTGAGATCCCGAGCCGCGACATCACCTGCTCCACGGTAACAAACCCCGTTTGGGCGAGCAGATCCAGCAGAATTTGGTGCCTTTGCGCTTCCGTCATGAGCGAATCCGATTAAAAGTGAACGGCAAAGATGATATTTGAAATCATGTGAAAATACTAACCCTGCGGCGGGGTATTTCCGGCAGGCAGGGCCTGCCGGCGGCGACTTACAGGAAGGATTTGAAAGGCAGATCCGGCTCAATGGTGAAGCAATCGTTGAAACCGCGCGGGTAGTGATATTCGAAATTGTCTTTATCCAGCGGCCAGGTAAATTTGCCGCCGACCTGCCAGATAAACGGCTTGAAGCCGTACTTCAGACGATCCTTTTTCATCTCCCACAGAACGCGGATCTCCTGCGGATCGGCCTGAAAGTTTGACCAGATATCATGGTGGAACGGGATCACAACTTTGGCGTTGAGCGACTCTGCCATGCGCAGGATATCGGCGCTGGTCATTTTGTCGGTGATCCCGCGCGGGTTCTCGCCATACGAGCCGAGGGCGACGTCAATCTGATGCTCGTTGCCATGCTTCGCGTAGTAGTTGGAGTAGTGGGAATCGCCGCTGTGGTACAGGTTGCCGCCCGGTGTTTTAAACAGGTAGTTGACCGCGCGCTGGTCCATGCCGTCCGGCAGTACGCCAGCGGCTTTTTGGTCCGCCGGGAGGGTGATCAGCGCGGTGCGATCGAACGCATCGAGCGCATGGATCTCAATGTCTTTGATCTTCACGACATCGCCAGGTTTCATGACGATACAGCGCGCTTTCGGCACGCCCCAACCGATCCACAGGTCGACGCAGGTTTTCGGGCCGATAAACGGCACATCGGCCGGGCAGTTCTGCATGACGGCGGCGGCGACGTTGACGTCAATATGATCGTTGTGATCGTGGGTCGCGAGGACCGCGTCAATCTGGCGAATGGCGAACGGATCCAGCACGAACGGCGTGGTGCGCAGGTTAGGCTGTAATTTTTTCACGCCTGCCATCCGCTGCATCTGGTGGCCGGTTTTCATCAGCGGATTGCCGTGGCTCTGTTTGCCAGTGCCGCACCAGAAATCGACGCAGACGTTAGCCCCGCCTTCGGATTTTAACCAGATACCGGTACAGCCGAGCCACCACATGGCGAAGGTGCCGGGCGCAACCTGCTCCTGCTCAATCTCTTCATTCAGCCAGCTGCCCCATTCCGGAAAGGTGTTCAGGATCCATGATTCACGGGTGATGGTCTGTACTTTACTCATCGTGCTCTTCCTCGTATTTTCAATAGTAATCAAATTTTGATTGGTTTTGATTTATGTTGTCACTGGATTTTCAAGATTGCAATCTTGTTTTCCCTCAATTTTACGAAGAGATGCGCATCATCTCTCAGGGGGTCCAGCATCCATAAAGGTTGTGCTTTGTTTTATCTATATGATTTGAAAATGTTTAATTATGTTTCGGCGCTACTGATCGGCAATAGTCACAATGAAATAGAGGATTATTGCGGCGCGCGTCACGTTTAATCAAATTCAATCTTGTTGTGATTATTTTTGATTATTAGAGTGGGCAACGAGAAATGCTGAGCGTAAGGCGCGTTCAGCGCCTTCACCATCGGGAGTGTGTTATGGCAATCCTCTACAACATCTTTACCGTTTTCTTTAATCAGGTGATGACCAATGCCCCGCTGCTGCTGGGTATCGTCACCTGTCTGGGCTATATCCTGCTGCGCAAAAGCGTCAGCGTGATTATTAAAGGCACGATCAAAACCATTATCGGCTTCATGCTGTTACAGGCCGGCTCCGGCATCCTCACCAGCACTTTTAAACCGGTGGTGGCGAAAATGTCAGAGGTGTACGGCATCAACGGCGCGATCTCTGACACCTATGCCTCGATGATGGCGACCATCGACCGGATGGGCGAGGCCTATAGCTGGGTGGGCTATGCGGTGCTGCTGGCGCTGGCGCTCAACATCTGTTACGTCCTGCTGCGCCGGATAACCGGCATCCGCACCATCATGCTGACTGGCCATATCATGTTTCAGCAGGCGGGGCTGATCGCCGTCTCGTTCTTTATCTTTGGTTACGGAATGTGGACGACCATCATCTGTACCGCCGTGCTGGTCTCCCTGTACTGGGGTATCACCTCCAACATGATGTTCAAGCCGACTCAGCTGGTCACCGACGGCTGCGGCTTCTCCATCGGTCACCAGCAGCAGTTTGCCTCATGGATTGCCTACAAAGTGGCGCCGTATCTGGGGAAAAAAGAGGAGAGTGTGGAAGACCTCAAGCTGCCAGGCTGGCTCAATATCTTCCACGACAACATCGTTTCCACCGCGATTGTCATGACCATTTTCTTTGGCGCGATCCTGCTTTCCTTTGGTATTGACGTCGTGCAGGCGATGGCGGGGAAAACCCACTGGACGGTCTATATCCTGCAGACCGGTTTCTCCTTCGCGGTGGCCATTTTCATCATTACCCAGGGCGTGCGGATGTTCGTCGCCGAACTGTCCGAAGCCTTCAACGGTATCTCGCAACGCCTGATCCCCGGCGCGGTGCTGGCGATTGACTGCGCCGCGATCTATAGCTTTGCGCCGAATGCGGTGGTGTGGGGCTTTATGTGGGGCACCATCGGCCAGCTGATTGCCGTCGGCATTCTGGTTGGCATTGGCTCTTCAATTCTGATTATTCCGGGCTTTATCCCGATGTTCTTCTCCAACGCGACGATTGGCGTCTTTGCCAACCACTTCGGCGGCTGGCGCGCGGCGCTCAAAATCTGCCTGGTGATGGGCATGGTTGAAATTTTCGGTTGCGTGTGGGCGGTGAAGCTCACCGGTATGAGCGCCTGGATGGGAATGGCGGACTGGTCGATTCTGGCGCCGCCGATGATGCAGGGCT
This sequence comes from Klebsiella sp. KP20-425-1, assembly GCF_025813515.1. Taxonomy (NCBI): domain Bacteria; kingdom Pseudomonadati; phylum Pseudomonadota; class Gammaproteobacteria; order Enterobacterales; family Enterobacteriaceae; genus Klebsiella; species Klebsiella sp. KP20-425-1. The sequence continues at coordinate 4,722,116 of NZ_CP109614.1, read as the reverse complement.
TCGCCTCCATCGGGCTGGCGTTTATGGCCGTCATTATCCTGATTGCTCTCGCTTATATGTTCTTCGCTGGCCGCGCGCTGCGCGCCGAAGAAGACGCGGAAAAACAACTGGCAGAGGCCTCTGCCCAATAAGGAGTTCTGATTATGACCGTACGTATTCTGGCTGTGTGTGGTAACGGGCAAGGCAGTTCCATGATCATGAAAATGAAAGTGGATCAGTTCCTGACGCAATCCAATATCGACCACACGGTGAACAGCTGCGCGGTGGGTGAATACAAAAGCGAACTAAACGGCGCGGATATCATCATCGCTTCAACCCATATCGCGGGGGAGATTACCGTCTCCGGCAATAAACACGTGGTGGGGGTGCGTAATATGCTTTCCCCCGCGGATTTCGGGCCAAAGCTGCTGGAGGTGATTAAAGCTCATTTCCCGCAGGACGTGAAATAAGGAGCGGCCATGAAACTCCATGAATCACTGGCGCAGAATCACTCCATTCGCCTGCAGGCGGAAGCGGAAACCTGGCAGGAGGCGGTGAAAATCGGCGTCGATCTGCTGGTGGCCGCCGACGTGGTGGAACCGCGCTACTACCAGGCAATTCTCGACGGCGTCGCGCAGCACGGCCCCTATTTTGTGATCGCTCCGGGATTAGCCATGCCGCACGGGCGGCCGGAAGAGGGCGTCAAAAAAACCGGCTTTGCGCTGGTCACGCTAAAGAAACCGCTGATTTTCAACCACGAAGATAACGACCCGGTCGACATCCTGATCACCATGGCGGCGGTTGACGCCACCACCCACCAGGAAGTGGGCATCATGCAGATCGTTAACCTGTTTGATGACGAAGCCAATTTCGACCGTTTACGCGCCTGCCGCAGCGAGCAGGAAGTGCTGGATTTAATCAAAAACGCCACCGCGGCGGCTGTTTAAAAGGAACACTATCATGTCATTACCTATGTTACAGGTCGCCCTGGACAACCAAACGCTGGCCAGCGCTTATGAAACAACCCGTCTGATCGCCGAAGAGGTAGATATCATTGAAGTCGGCACTATCCTCTGCGTCGGTGAAGGTGTACGCGCGGTGCGCGATCTGAAAGCGCTGTATCCGCATAAAATCGTGCTGGCGGACGCCAAAATTGCCGATGCCGGCAAGATCCTGTCGCGGATGTGCTTCGAAGCCAACGCCGACTGGGTCACGGTGATCTGCTGCGCCGATATCAACACCGCCAAAGGGGCGCTGGATGTCGCCAAAGAGTTCAACGGCGATGTGCAAATTGAGCTGACCGGCTTCTGGACCTGGGAGCAGGCGCAGGCGTGGCGCGAGGCGGGTATTCAGCAGGTGGTCTATCACCGCAGCCGCGACGCGCAGGCGGCAGGCGTGGCGTGGAGTGAGGCGGATATCAGCGCGATTAAGCGTCTGTCTGATATGGGCTTCAAAGTGACCGTCACCGGCGGACTGGCGCTGGAAGACCTGCCGCTGTTTGCCGGGATCCCTGTTCACGTCTTTATTGCCGGACGCAGCATCCGCGATGCCGCCTCGCCGGTGGAAGCGGCGCGCCAGTTTAAACGCTCTATCGCCCAGCTGTGGGGTTAAGGAGCGACTATGTTGGCGAAATCCATTCCGCTCGGCATCTATGAAAAAGCGCTCCCCGCCGGGGAGTGCTGGCTGGAGCGGCTAAAGCTTGCAAAAGCGCTGGGCTTTGATTTCGTTGAGATGTCTCTCGATGAAACGGACGCCCGCCTTGCGCGGCTGGACTGGAGCCCGGAGCAGCGTCTGGCGCTGGTCAAGGCGGTGGCTGAAACCGGCGTCCGGGTGCCGTCGATGTGCCTTAGCGCCCATCGCCGTTTTCCGCTGGGTAGTGAAGACGACGCGGTGCGGCATCAGGGGCTGGAGATCATGCGTAAAGCCATCCGCCTGGCGCAGGATGTGGGGATTCGGGTGATCCAGCTGGCAGGCTACGACGTCTATTACCAGCAGGCGAACGATGAGACGCGCCGCCGCTTTCGCGACGGCCTGAAACAGAGCGTCGAGATGGCCAGCCGAGCCCAGGTAACCCTGGCGATGGAGATCATGGACTACCCGCTGATGAACTCGATCAGTAAAGCGCTGGGCTATGCCCATTACCTGAATAATCCGTGGTTCCAGCTTTACCCGGATATCGGCAATCTGTCGGCGTGGGATAACGACGTCCAGATGGAGCTGAAGGCGGGGAGCGGGCATATCGTGGCGGTACACGTCAAAGACACGAAGCCCGGCGTCTTTAAAAACGTGCCGTTCGGCGAAGGGGTGGTCGATTTTGAACGCTGCTTCGAAACGCTCAAGCAGACCGGCTACTGCGGCCCGTACCTGATTGAGATGTGGAGCGAAACCAGCGCTGACCCGCTGGCGGAGGTGGCGAAGGCGCGTGACTGGGTGAAGGCGCGGATGGCCCGCGCGGGCCTGATGGAGGCGGCATAATGCAACAGCTGAAACAGCAGGTGTTCGAGGCCAATATGGATCTGCCGCGCTACGGCCTGGTGACCTTTACCTGGGGTAACGTTAGCGCCATTGATCGGCAGCGTGGGCTGGTGGTGATTAAGCCCAGCGGCATCGCCTACGAGTCAATGACCGTCGATGACATGTCGGTGGTTGATCTGCAGGGGCACGTGGTGGAAGGGCGCTGGCGTCCCTCCTCTGATACCGCCACCCATCTGGCGCTCTATCGCCGTTATCCCGACCTTGGCGGGGTGGTGCATACCCATTCGACGCACGCCACCGCCTGGGCGCAGGCGGGGCTGGCGATCCCGGCGCTCGGCACCACCCATGCGGACTACTTCTTCGGCGATATTCCCTGCACCCGGGCGCTTAGCGCACAGGAGGTGGACGAGGCCTACGAGCTGAACACCGGGCAGGTGATTATCGAAACGCTGGGTGAGGCCAATCCGCTGCATACGCCGGGGATCGTCGTCTATCAGCACGGGCCATTTGCCTGGGGCAAAGACGCCCACGAGGCGGTACACAACGCGGTGGTGATGGAAGAGGTGGCGCGCATGGCGTGGATTGCCCGCGGCATTAATCCGCAGTTGCAGCCCATCGATAGCTGGCTGATGAATAAGCATTTTCAGCGTAAGCATGGGCCAAACGCCTACTATGGGCAAAAGTAGATAGCGCGCTCCGGGGCTTTCACCCCTCACGGTGAAGCAACTGGTCTGGCCCCGGAGCCGTTTTTAATCCTGACGATAGGCCGACGGCATCACGCGCATGCCGATGAGCGTGACCACGCAAATTATCGCCCCGGCGTAAAACGTTGCCCCGCGAGCGGAGGGCGGCTTTTATCTTTGCCAGCATTTCAGGTAGGCTTCCCAAGGACAATCTCTTCGTCTGGACACGGAAACAGGAGCAACGGGATGCTGATGAAAAAATGGTATGTTTGGCTGGCGCTTATTTTTCTGCCATTGCTGGCCTGGTCTCTGGTTGACGAAGGGACAGCAACCGCCCCACATCCACGCGATTGCCAGTTATCAACTTACGTTGATTATGATCCTGCGCCGGTTTTTACTCACTGGCAGTGGATATCAAGCAAAGAGTGGGACCCGGCCAATACCGCCAGCGATGGTAATATTCTGCTCTGGTCAGATGGCAATAAACGTGTTGCGGCAAATGAAGCGACGCTGTTGATTGACGGCAACTGGCAAACGCTGGCACCGGTATTATCCGGCTTACTTGAAAAGGAAAATTTTAAACTCCAGACAACATCAATGCCGATCACTCGTCTGGAAAAAGATTGGGGACAGGTGCTCCTGTCACGCCGCCCGGAGATAGCCGTGCGTCTGGCGCAACAATTTATCGCGCCCACACTACGACGGGCGGCGCAAGATGGAGACATCACGCCAGCCGAAGTTGAACAAAAAATCGAATGGGCAATATCGCAACACCTGCTATGGGGTGTCTGGAGAGATCCGAAGCAGTTGCAACCAGAATTACAGCAAGACATCCCTATTATCATCGCCAGTAAAACGTACAACGCAGGAGTCAGTAAACGCACAACCTACATGCAAATAATGGATGCCGGTTTATTCTTTGGACAACCCAAAGTCGCATTAACATTAACAACCTGCGACATAACGCCAAACCCGGAATATTCCATCAAAAAAGCCGCCGAAAATGGCAAGGCACGGCTCGCTGACTCTTCACTTTTCGGCACGAATATTCAGAAACTGAAACGCTATTTAACCGACCGATTTGTGCCTGCTGAAAGTATTAAACCCATTCTGGCCCACCTGAAAGAAAATAATATTTCCAGCGAGTTGGCTTCAACGGCTTTGGCCTGGGTGAAAACAACGCCGGCAGAGGATAAAATGCCTGAACGTCAACCTCAGGAAGCGGCGCAATCCGTAACGATTAGCGTGGAAACCATCGCACTTAACGATATCTTCCCCGATACTGACGATTCACGAAGGATTGAGAGCTATCAAGAACTTCCGCAAGGAAATGCCTTATTCGCGACAACACGCTTCGATCGAGAACAGCAAAGTCAAGTGGCAGAACTATATATCACGAAGCCAGAAGACCCACGGCAGGTCACCCAACTCTGGCAAGGAAAAAGGTTGTCCAGGTTAATATTGGTGCATCAGGGAGCAAAGGCCTGGTTCGAAGCGTTCCCGCGACAATGGTTCGCACTGGATATCTCAAACCATAAAATCACGGCAATGACCGCACCGCAGACAGAATCTGACGCTTATTCATTAGCATCATGGTTCCACGATACGCACGATGAGCCCATTGCTTACTATACTGATTACAGTGACGAAGGAAAAGGATGTCTGGTTTTTCGGCGTATGGATCCCCGTCTTCCGGCGACGGAAAATGTCATCTTCAGAACATGCCGTAATTATTACGCCAGCGGTAACTCCATTCAGGCCGTACGCATTATAACCTCAGGCTATTTCTGGCTGGAAGACAGCAATGGATTAGTCAAACTTAACGCTAAGACTGGTAGAGCGGAATCATCGTATTCGGTTCCCTTCCGTACGGAAGGGGATCCCAGAACGCGCACCATGAAGTTATCGAACGATGATATTGCCCGAAATTCGCCGTCACCGCTGGGTTCTCGTGAAGCACACTGGATAGCGTTACATTATGCATATTTGTTTCCTCCGGTGAACAATCTGAATAAAAGAAGGATTGGGACATATTTTATTGATAGCCTCAGCGGCAAATGGCGCTTTAGCGCAGAGCTGAAAAATGCTGACAGCATTGATGCAACCGCACGCTCCGCTCATGGCCGTTTTTATGCTCAGGCTGGTTGTGAAAAGCCATCCGGATCGGGAACAAGAATTGATATCTGGGAGGTGGCAACTGCGACGAGAATTGCCTCATTGCAGCGTCCGAAATATTGTGGGTTGCAAGGAATGGCTTTTAACTGGCAGGGAAATACGCTGATTCTGGTTTATCGCGGTAAATGGCTACGGGTAAGGATGCCGGATGGAATGCAGGATGCCGCAAGTGCAGACGCCATTCCTGAGCAGGGATAACTGACGATTAATTAACGAGAAGAGCGGTCTGCGGTAATTTTTTGAATAACTGCATCCGAAACGGTCGCTATCGACTTTGCAGGTAGCGATGAAAATTAAATCAGTGGTCATCCATCAGCAGGCTGACGCCGCCGAGTACCCAAACGCCTTTGGGGATACGGCCTAAGGTGGCGAAACGCGGAACCATCAATCACTCCTGATTATCAAATGGCGAGTGGCTGATTAAATCAGGTTGCGATGACGCTGGTAAGTCGGTTTGTAAAATAATTCTCAATTGCGTTTGGGCGCAGACCTCGCTTCGCCCCTCGCGAGGAGAGGCGAAGAATCGGGCAGGCGTTAGCGGTATATCACCGCGCTGGCGCGAAGCGGGCCGTTGGTTTCTGGTTCGTGCATCAGGATAGGCTGAAAGTATTTCGCCCCCTGCGCATCGCTCATCTGGCTAAGGGCCTGTTCGGCCTCGTGCTCAGTGGCCATATTGTGATTGATATAGATAACGCCGAGGCTCTGCACGTCGTCCATGTTGCGGGCCTGACGTTCGGTGATTTGGATAGCTGCCAGCGCGTTGGCGCTGAAGAAAAGCGCAGCCATCATGGCGATGATTTTCAGTTTCATATACTACGCTCCTGACTGACAGTCCTGACGCTGACTCGGGGCTCTCCTGTGATCGTTGGGCTTTGATAGAAGTGTAATCGCTGCGCGTTCATCGCATGGCGACCTTTTCTGATGCAGTTGTTCAAAAAAATGCCGCTTCCTTTATTGGTTAATTTTAAATCACCCACTTAGCCCAGCTTGGCGCTTAGTGCGAATTATTTGTGCAAATGCGCTTGTGTTCCTGAGGGGCCGCCATTAGAATGACGCGTCAATTTTTCAGCCGCCCTTTAACACGTTCCTTGCCTCCATGGGCCGCGGCTGACCCAGACAGGAGGCTGAATAATCCGTAAGGAGCAATTCGATGCGTCATTACGAAATCGTTTTTATGGTCCATCCTGACCAGAGCGAACAGGTTCCGGGCATGATCGAACGTTACACTGGTGCAATTACTGCAGCAGCAGGTACGATCCACCGTCTGGAAGACTGGGGCCGCCGTCAGCTGGCTTATCCGATCAACAAACTGCACAAAGCTCACTACGTTCTGATGAACGTTGAAGCGCCGCAGGAAGCGATCGATGAGCTGGAAACTAACTTCCGCTTCAACGACGCCGTTATCCGCAGCATGGTAATGCGTACTAAGCACGCTGTTACCGAAGCATCTCCGATGGTTAAAGCGAAAGACGAGCGCCGTGAGCGTCGCGAAGATTTCGCCAACGAAACCGCAGATGATTCTGAAGCTGGGGATTCTGAAGAGTAATCCTGATGACCAACCGTCTGGAGCTGTCCGGCATTATTTGCAGGACTCCACTTCGTAAGGTCAGCCCGTCAGGAATTCCTCACTGCCAGTTCGTGCTTGAGCATCGTTCAGTGCAGGAGGAAGCCGGTTTTCACCGGCAGGCATGGTGTCAGATGCCCGTTATTATTAGCGGTCATGAGAACCAGGCCATTACTCACAGTATAACGGTCGGTAGCGCAGTAACCGTTCGAGGGTTCATCTCTTGCCATAAGGCAAAGAACGGCTTGAGCAAAATGGTTCTGCATGCCGAGCAGATTGAATTGATAGATTCTGGAGACTAGCCATATGGCACGTTATTTCCGTCGTCGCAAGTTCTGCCGTTTCACCGCGGAAGGCGTTCAAGAGATCGACTATAAAGATATCGCTACGCTGAAAAACTACATCACCGAAAGCGGTAAGATTGTCCCGAGCCGTATCACCGGTACCCGTGCAAAATACCAGCGTCAGCTGGCTCGCGCTATCAAACGCGCTCGCTACCTGTCCCTGCTGCCGTACACTGATCGTCATCAGTAATCGGTCACGGTCCATTAATACGACTTTGAGAGGATAAGGTAATGCAAGTTATTCTGCTTGATAAAGTAGCAAACCTGGGTAGCCTGGGTGATCAGGTTAACGTTAAAGCGGGCTATGCTCGTAACTTCCTGGTCCCGCAGGGTAAAGCTGTTCCTGCTACCAAGAAAAACGTTGAATTCTTCGAAGCACGTCGTGCTGAACTGGAAGCCAAACTGGCTGACGTTCTGGCAGCAGCTGAAGCTCGTGCTGAGCAGATCAACGCCCTGGAATCCGTAACCATCGCGTCTAAAGCTGGCGACGAAGGTAAACTGTTCGGTTCCATCGGTACTCGCGACATCGCTGACGCTGTTACTGCAGCAGGCGTTAAAGTTGCTAAGAGCGAAGTTCGCCTGCCGAACGGCGTTCTGCGTAACGTTGGCGAGCACGAAGTGAACTTCCAGGTTCACAGCGAAGTATTCGCTAAAGTTATCATCAACGTGGTTGCTGAGTAATCGGCCTCTGACGTTCTGGTAACAACAAACCGCCGGCCTTGTGCCGGCGTTTTGCTTTTTAGCGCCTTTCATTTTGCGGCGGCGTAACGCTTGCTGTCGTCTTCTCTGCTATCGCGCACGCACAAAGCTGCCGTTCGACTGGCGGGTAAACAGCACCTGCTGGCCGTTGCCGGTATCGATAGTGAGCCCGGTGACCACGCCGTTGGCGTTCTGCCGAATCTGCACCGTCTGTCCGCTCTGCAAAGTACTTAGCGGCTTGCCAGCGCCTTCAACCTGCGCCATGGCGTAGACGTCAGTGGCCGGCAGCCCATGATCGCGGAACAGCTGCGCCAGGGTTTTGCCTGACTCGATGCGATAGGTCCGCCATTGCTGCTCAATACCCGGCGCGGACTGCTGTGATGAGGATTGATAAGGCTGGGTGGCGGCGGGCTGCTGCGTCTGCGCTTGATCCGGCTGCTCATCCTGAATCGGCTCCGGGGCGACCGGCGCCATCTGATCGGCGTCGCTCACGGTAGGCGTATTAGTGATCGGCGGCAGCGGAACGGCCTGATTGCCGCCAGCTTGCGGCTGGGACTGCGACTGTAGATTCAGGTTCGCTTCACGGCTGGTCGACGCCGGGCTTTGGCTATCATCGGAGGGAAGCAGAATACCAATAATAACCAACAGGAAGCCAGCGATAATTCCCCGGCGGTGCATCGGAGGCAGCGGGTCCAGGAGGCGAAAATGATCCGGGGCGTGCCAGATTTTCGCCAGGGTAGATGTCAGTTCAAAGCGCCCGGGCATGGCTTTCCTCCTGCTCCGCATATTTATATCCTGCTCATGAGTATAGATGGCTAACGTCCTGATGACCGGAACAAAGTGAAGTTAACCTGCTGCCGCCTATTGTTTCTTTTTCGCTGAGATTTGTCATCATCCGCCGACAAAGTTTTACCCATTTCGCTATGGCTGTTATGCTTTCGCACGCTTTTATCTTGATGTTTATCACCCAAAAAGGAACAACGATGGCAACCCCAACTTTTGACACTATCGAAGCGCAGGCAAGTTACGGTATCGGCTTGCAGGTTGGACAACAGCTGAGCGAATCCGGCCTGCAGGGGCTGCTGCCGGAAGCGCTGGTGGCGGGTATCGCCGATGCGCTGGAAGGTAACCAGCCGCAGGTGCCGGTGGAAGCCGTTCACCGCGCGCTGCGTGAAATCCACGAGCGTGCTGACGCTGTGCGTCGCGAGCGTTTTCAGGCCATGGCCGCTGACGGCCAAAAATACCTTGATGAAAACCGCGAGAAAGAAGGTGTGAACAGCACCGAGTCTGGTCTGCAGTTCCGCGTACTGACCCAGGGCGAAGGCCCGATCCCGGCGCGTACTGACCGCGTTCGCGTGCACTACACTGGCAAACTGATCGACGGCACCGTCTTCGACAGCTCCGTCGCTCGCGGTGAACCGGCTGAATTCCCGGTGACCGGCGTGATCGGCGGCTGGATTGAAGCGCTGACTCTGATGCCGGTAGGTTCCAAATGGGAACTGACGATCCCGCACAACCTCGCCTACGGTGAGCGCGGCGCTGGCGCATCGATTCCTCCGTTCAGCACCCTGATCTTCGAAGTTGAACTGCTGGACATTATCTAAACAGCAGCGGCTTCCTCTTCCCCGCGGCAGGGGAAGCCATAAAAATAGCGTAAAATCCTTAAGTTAAAAATTAATTGGAATTATGTTTTGCATTCATCACGTATGGGTGTATTTTTGTGAGCTATTTCGCGTTAGATGAGTGATATAACACTCACTTTAAACATAAAATTAACATTATATCTAAATCATAGTATTCATCCCTCCGATTCTTACCTAATATCGACTAGCCCTTGCTGGGGTTAATGACAGACGACGGGCCATCAGAGCCTGAACAACACAGACAGGTACAACAGGAAGAAATCACATGGTAGATCAGGTTAAAGTCGCTGCTGTCGAGCAGGAGCCGACTGAACAATCGCTACGGCGAAATCTCACAAACCGACATATTCAGCTGATCGCGATTGGCGGAGCGATCGGCACCGGGTTATTTATGGGTTCTGGCAAAACCATCAGCCTTGCCGGACCATCCATTATCTTTGTTTATATGATTATCGGTTTTATGCTGTTTTTCGTGATGCGTGCCATGGGCGAATTACTGCTGTCGAACCTCGAATATAAATCCTTTAGCGACTTCGCGGCCGATCTGCTGGGGCCGTGGGCGGGCTACTTTACCGGCTGGACCTACTGGTTCTGCTGGGTAGTGACCGGGATGGCGGACGTTGTCGCCATCACCGCCTACGCGCAGTTCTGGTTTCCCGGACTCTCCGACTGGGTCGCCTCGCTGGCGGTGATCCTGCTGCTGCTGGGCCTGAACCTGGCCACCGTCAAGATGTTTGGCGAAATGGAGTTCTGGTTCGCGATGATCAAAATTGTCGCCATCGTGGCGCTGATCGTGGTCGGCCTGGTAATGGTGATGATGCATTTCAAATCGCCGACCGGGGTCGAAGCCTCTTTCGCCCACCTGTGGAATGACGGCGGCTGGTTCCCGAAAGGGCTGAGCGGCTTCTTCGCCGGCTTCCAGATTGCGGTGTTTGCCTTCGTGGGGATTGAGCTGGTGGGTACCACCGCCGCCGAAACCAAAGACCCGGAAAAGTCCCTGCCGCGAGCGATTAACTCCATCCCGCTGCGTATCATTATGTTCTACGTCTTCGCGCTGATTGTGATTATGTCGGTGACGCCGTGGAGCTCCGTGGTGCCGAGCAAGAGCCCGTTCGTTGAGCTGTTCGTGCTGGTTGGTCTGCCGGCGGCGGCGAGCCTGATCAACTTCGTGGTGCTGACCTCCGCGGCCTCCTCGGCCAACAGCGGCGTGTTCTCTACCAGCCGTATGCTGTTCGGTCTGGCGCAGGATGGTCAGGCGCCGAAGATGTTCGCCAAGCTGTCGAAGCGTGCGGTGCCGGCGAAGGGCTTAACCTTCTCCTGCATGTGTCTGCTGGGCGGGGTGGTGATGCTGATGGTCAACCCGAGCGTGATTGCCGCCTTCACCATGATCACCACGGTGTCGGCGATCCTGTTTATGTTCGTCTGGACCATCATCCTTTGCTCTTACCTGGCGTATCGCAAAAACCGCCCTCAGCTGCATGAGAAGTCAAGCTACAAGATGCCGCTGGGTAAAGTCATGTGCTGGGTGTGCATGGCCTTCTTCGTCTTTGTGCTGGTGCTGTTGACCCTGGAAGACGATACCCGTGAAGCGCTGATGGTCACCCCGCTGTGGTTTGTGCTGCTGGGCGCGGGCTGGCTGTTTGCCGGCAAAAAACGGCTGGCGAAATAAACGAAAATTTTAACGTTGCTTGCAACGGCCCGTCATAAAAAAGGCCACCCGGAGTGGCCAAATAAGACGGACAATGTCGAGGGCGCCCGCGGGCGCCTTTTTCTTTACTTTCCGCCGAGGGCGCGCGGGAACAGCACATTATTTTCCAGGCTGATGTGTTCCATCAGATCGTCGATCATCTCGTTGATACCGTTATACATCGCCTTCCAGGTGGTACAGGCTTCCGGCGGCGGCGTCACGTTGTGGGTGATGTGCTTAATGACTTCCAGCAGTTCGCCCGCTTCATCATGCTCGCTTTCCATCACGCTGATCGGCCCCCCGGCCTGGGCGCCCATTCCCTGTTTGATCATCGGGAACAGGATCTGCTCCTCTTTCATCATGTGGCTGGAAAGCTCCTGATGCAGCATGGTCAGGTACTTAGTCAGTCCTTTCGGCACGTTCGGTTTATCGGCATGGACGCGTTCAACCTTGGTGGCCTGCAGGATCAGCTCCGGCAGCTGTTCACGGTGCCGGTCGTGATAGCGAACGATGATATGGTCGATAATCTCCGCGAGGGGCGCCGCGCGCCAGTCGCGGGAGAGAGGCTGCTCGGCCAGTTTCGCCAGCTCGGCTTCAATCACCGCGACATCCAGCGCTTTGCGCGATGCGGCGCGCGCCAGGGTCTGTTTGCCGCCGCAGCAGTAATCCATATCGTATTGACGGAACAGGGCGGAGGCGCGCGGGATGGTCAGCGCCAGCTCGCCTAAAGGTTGGTCACGGAAAGCCATAGCAGTTACCTCGTCATCAGGAATATAAGATGTATTTTAAATGCATCTTTTTGGCGAGGGAATACCCCTTAAGGAGGCGAGGCTACTTTTTTTCGTCCGCCAGCGGCTGCAGCATCGGTTTTTCCGGTCTGGCGCGTACGGCAGAGACCACGCCGAGCACCAGCAGCAGGATCCCGCTCAGGGTCAGCAGCGGCGGTAAGCTTTGCCGCAGCAGGAAGGTATACAGCAGTCCGGCCAGGGTTTCGAAGACGATAAGCGGGCCGAGGATCACCGTCGGCAGCCGCTGGCTGGCAATATTCCAGCATAGCGCGCCGACCCATGAGCAGAGCACCGCGATGGCCAGCATCAGCGTAATAAACACCGCAGGACGCGGGCCGAAGGGCAGGGGAAACCCGGCCTGCTGACCGTGCAGCCAGGCGCAGGCGGCGAGATAGCCGGCCAGCGAAACCGGAAGCGTCACCAGCGCCTGAGCGGTAGCCCACATCATTGGCGGTTGATGCGGGTTCTCCCGCAGCCAGCGGGCGTTGCGCAGGGCATACCAGGCCCAGCAGACCACCGATCCCAGCGCCAGCGCAATGCCGGAGCCGTAGCGCCACGGGCTAAAATTCGGCAGCCCCTGACGCAGCTCCGCGACGTTAACGCAGATCAGGCCCACGGCGATGCAGATCAGCGCCGGAAACAGGCGCCGCCACGGCAGCTTCCCGTCGCGCTGGCTGTAGAGCAGATTGGCGAACACCGGCAGTACCACCGGCAGCGTGCCGATAATCATGGTGGAAACCGGCGCCCCGGTGCGCTGAATGGCGCTGGCCAGGCAGACGTAATAGATAAGGTTCCCCATCATTGTCAGGCCCAGCGCGGTCCACCAGTCGTGCCGGCTCAACTGGCGCAGTCGCGCGCGCCCGAGCCACGCCAGCGGCAGGGCGATCAGGCCCAGCGCCAGATAGCGTCCCATCGACTGCAGCATCGCCGGATACTCTGGCACCAGCAAAGGCCCGACGAAAATTAAACCCCACATCAGCCCCGCCAGCAGGGCGTATAACACACCACTAATCATCATTGCATCCGTTGTCATTACCGTTGTCTGCAGTGTAGAAGGGGGCCGGGCAGGAATATTGTATGAGATTGCGCATTAGCGCCTGGCGACCTGCTTCTGATAGCGCACCGGCGTAATGCCGTAACGCTGGGTGAAGGCGCGGGTCAGGTGGGACTGGTCGGTGAGGCCGACGGCTATCGCCACTTCGGCGGCGGGCATGCCGTGGGTGAGGAACGCTTTGGCGCGCCACAGACGGATGGCCATCAGCATCTGATGGGGCGTTACGTGATAGTGGGCTTTAAACTGGCGCTGAAAGTGGTACGGGCTCAGCGCCGCCACCTGCGCCAACTCGTCGAGGGTGATGGGACGCATATAGTTATCGTGCAGGTAGTCGCGCACGCGGTCAAAGCGGTGCCCGGCCTCACCTTGCGCAGAGGCATGGTGGGCCAGAGGGCGGAAGGCGTCGATGAGGTCGAGCAGCATTCCCTGCTGGGCCAGCGGATCGTCGCTATGCCACAGGCCATAAATCAGCTGGCCAATTTGTCGGGAACGTAGGGGATCCTCGCGGACCACCTCGCTGAACCACCAGTCGCGCACCCCGGTGATGGCTTCCAGACGGTCCGGCTCCAGATAAATCATCCGGTAGCGCCAGCCGTCGGCGGTTTCCGCTTCGCCGGTGTGCAGCTCGTCGGGATTCATGGTGACAATGGAGTTTGCGGCGGCAATATGCTGACTGCCGCGGTAGCGAAAGCGCTCCGCGCCTTGCTCAATCACGCCGATGCCGAAGGCTTCGTGGGTATGGGGTTCAAAGGCGTAGCGGGAAATATGGGCGTGGTAAAGCTCCACCCCGGGCAACTGTTCGAGATGGCGAAAGCGCGCGCGATCTTTTTCATCACTAAATTGGAGTGGTACGCCCTGCATGCCTGCCTCCCGACGGTTATCCCTTCAATATGGGAGAGGAACCGCCGGGACGCAACCGCAAAAGCTGAGAGGGGCGGTTACAGAATGCCTTTCACGCTTTCAGCAAGGGAGGTGGTCGGGCGGCCGATCAGCGTACTCAGGGTGCGGCTGTCGTCAAACAGTCCGCCTTTCGACGCGCCGACATCGGAATCCGCCAGCATATCGGCAAGCCCGGCCGGCAGGCCGACGCTTTTCAGCGCGGCGGCGAAATCGGCTTCGCTGAGGTTCTGGTAGACCACGTTTTTCCCGCTTTGCTTGCTCAGCTCGGCAGCCAGGTCGCTCAGCGTCCAGGCGTTATCACCCGCCAGTTCGTAAATTTTGCCTTCATGACCCTCACTGGCGATAACGCGGGCGGCAGCGGCGGCATAATCCGCGCGGGTGGCGGAGGCGATTTTACCCTCGCCGGCGGCGCCGATAAACACGCCATGCTCCAGCGCCGGCGGCGCGCTGGCCAGATAGTTTTCGGTATACCAGCCGTTACGCAGCAGGGCGTAAGCGATACCAGAGTCGGCCAGCATCTGCTCGGTTTCGATATGCTCTGCGGCCAGACCCAGCGGCGAAGTGTCGGCATGCAGCAGGCTGGTATAGGCGATGAATTTCACCCCGGCGGCTTTGGCGGCGTTAATGACGTTGCGGTGCTGTACAGCACGCTGGCCGACTTCGCTGGAGGAGATTAACAGCAGTTTATCCACGCCCTGCAGCGCGGCGGTCAGCGCCGCTTCGTCGCTGTAGTCGGCCTGGCGGACAACCACGCCCTGCTGGCTGAGCGCCTGGGCTTTGGCCGGGTTGCGGACAATCGCCACAATCTGGCTGGCAGGGACGGTGTTAAGCAGGTCTTGCAGAACGTAGTGACCAAGCTGGCCGGTGGCACCGGTAAGAGCGATCATGGGTCTTCTCCTTCGTGTTTATTGGCAGTTGTGGTAAGCTACCACCTTAACTAACTTTTAGTAAGTACGTACAAAAAGGTAAGTGTGAAATGGCCGAACCGACGCTGAGCGAGAAACTGCGCACCGGCAATTTGTTTGCGGAACAGTGCCCGTCGCGCGATGTGCTTAAACATGTCACCAGCCGCTGGGGCGTGTTGATTCTGGTGGCGCTGCGCGAGGGAACCCACCGTTTCAGCGATCTGCGCCGTAAGATGGGCGGGGTCAGCGAAAAGATGCTGGCGCAGTCGCTGCAGGCGCTGGAGCAGGATGGTTTTATCGACCGCGTCTCTTATCCGGTGGTGCCCCCGCACGTTGAATATAGCCTGACGCCGCTCGGCCTGCAGGTGAGCGAGAAGGTGGCCGCCCTGGCGGACTGGATCGAGGTTAATCTGCCCTCGGTGCTGGCTAACCACGGGGAGTGAAAATGTATCACTCCCTGTAGCCCCGGTAAGCGCAGCGCCGCCGGGGAACAGGCATTACTTGCTCAAATCCAGCTGATAAATGGCGAAGCCGATATCATCGGTGGCCACCTGGCGCATTGGATACTGCGCTTTCTCTTTGATAAACGCCGCGGCTTTGTCGCCAGGCGAGGTCTCAAAACGAATATCCAACGGCGTGTTGCTGTGGATCGGCGCCAGACGCCAGTTGTTATCCGCCGCCGGATGGATCGCGCCTTCCTTCTTCGATTGCGCGCCAATCCATGCCGCCAGCACCGAACGGTTTTCATCCGGTGAGGCGAAGGCGATATGGCTCTCACCGGTGCCGGCGAATTTGCCGCCGTAAGCGCGATAGTTATTGGTCGCGACCAGGAAAGTAGCCTGCGGATCAACCGGTTTTCCATTGAAGGTCAGGTGCTTAATACGCTCTGCCTGCGGATGGATCATCTGGCATTCGCCGTCGTAGCGGGCCGGCTGAGTGACGTCGATCTGGTAGTTCACCCCGTCAATGACGTCGAAGTTGTAGGTGCGGAAGCCGTCCCAGTTGATCAGCGACTGCGGCTTGCTGCTGGCGGGATCGATCTGGTTAAACTGTCCGGCAGAGCATTCCAGCCACTCCTTAACCTCTTTCCCGCTGACCTTCATCACCACCAGGGTGTTGGGGTAGAGATAGAGGTCGGCGGCATTGCGGAAGGTGAGCTGGCCTTTCTCCACTTCGACAAAGCTCGCGGGATCGTTTTTACGCCCGCCGACTTTAAACGGCGCGGCGGCGGAGAGCACCGGCAGCTTCGCCAGATCCGGGTCGCCCTGAATATAGTGTTCTACGTAGGCTTTCTGCGCCATGTTGACCACCTGCACCGTCGGGTCGTCCTGCACCAGCGCCAGATAGCTGTACATGTTGTCGGCGGACTTGCCGATCGGCTTGCTGACGAATTCGCGAGTGGCGTCATGATCGGCTTTCAGCACCGCCACCAGCTTGCCATCTTCGGCCGCCAGTGATTTCTTCGCCACCGCGTCATAGATTGGCCGCGCTTCCGCTTTACTCTGAGTTACCTGCCATTTACCGCTGTCGTTATTTAGCACCAGATCGACCACCCCGAGATGATCGCCCCACATTCCCGGCATCACCGCCGGTACACCGTTCAGCGTCCCTTTGGCGATATCCGCGCCTTTGATGTTGGCGAAGTCTTTACCCGGGAACACCGCGTGGGCATGGCCGAACATAATGGCGTCCACGCCGGGCACCTGGCTTAAGTAGTAAACCGAATTCTCGGCCATCGCCTGATACGGGTCGGCGGAGAGGCCGGAGTGAGCGACCACTACCACCACATCAGCCCCTTTCGCCCGCATCTCCGGGATATATTTGCGCGCGGTTTCGGTAATGTCATTGACCGTCACCTTGCCGTTAAGATTGGCTTTATCCCAGGTCATGATCTGCGGCGGCACAAAGCCGATATAGCCGATGCGCAGGGTGTGGGATTGACCGTCGCTGTCCACGACCCGGGTATTCTGGATCAGGTACGGCGTAAACATCGGTTTGCCGGTTTTGGCATCGATGATATTGGCGTTCACGTAGGGGAACTTCGCCCCGGCCAGCGCCTTGTGCAGGAAGTCGAGACCGTAATTGAACTCATGGTTGCCCAGATTGCCGACGGCGTAATTCAGGGTGTTCATCGCCTTATATACCGGATGTATATCGCCCTCTTTGAGCCCTTTTGCCGCCATATAGTCGCCTAACGGGCTCCCCTGGATCACATCCCCGTTATCCACCAGCACGCTGTTTTTAACTTCTGCCCGCGCCTGTTCGATCAGGCTGGCGGTACGCACCAGGCCGAATTTCTCCGTGGCGGCATCTTTGTAATAGTCGAAGTCCATCATATTGCTGTGCAGATCGGTGGTTTCCATGATCCGCAGGTCGACCGTCGCGGCGTTGACGCTGGCGGCGATCAGCGTGGCCAGGAGCGTTGCGCTAAACTTAATCATCAGAGGCGTCCTTTTTTATGAGCGATAGCACAGAAGAAAATGTATTTATATTCTGTTGCTTACAGAAATGTGAATCTTGCCAGAAAAGCGGGCAGAGAAACCGCCATCGTTATCACAGATAGCGGAACTCGCGGTGATGCGATATAAATAAAACAACGAGTTAACGCCACTGTAACCAGACGAGGTGGAGAATGTTAGAACAAGTATGTCAGCTTGCACGGAATGCGGGCGATGCCATCATGGAAGTCTACGATGGAAACCAGCCGATCAACGTCGCCAGCAAGAAAGATGATTCTCCGGTCACGGCGGCGGATATCGCAGCGCATAAAGTCATTGTCAGCGGCCTGCAGGCGCTGGATCCGGATACCCCGATCCTCTCCGAGGAGGACCCGCCGGCGTGGGAAGTGCGCCAGCACTGGCAGCGCTACTGGCTGGTCGACCCGCTGGACGGCACCAAAGAGTTTATTAAGCGTAACGGCGAATTCACCGTCAATATCGCGCTGATTGAAAACGGCAAGCCGACGCTGGGGGTTGTCTATGCGCCGGTGATGAAGGTGATGTACAGCGCGCAAAATGGCAAAGCCTGGAAAGAAGAGTGCGGCGTACGCAAGCAGATCCAGGTCCGCGATGCCCGTCCGCCGCTGGTGGTGATTAGCCGCTCCCATAGCAACGATCCGGAGCTGCAGGAGTACCTTGAGCAACTGGGCGAACACCAGACCACCTCAATCGGTTCGTCGCTGAAATTCTGCCTGGTGGCGGAAGGTCAGGCCCAGCTCTATCCGCGCTTCGGGCCGACCAGCACCTGGGACACCGCCGCCGGCCATGCGGTCGCGGTGGCCGCCGGGGCGCATGTTCACGACTGGCAGGGGAAAACCCTCGACTACACGCCGCGTGAATCCTTCCTCAACCCCGGCTTCCGGGTCTCTATTTATTAAGCAATTTATGCAGCAGGTCGATCACCTGCTGCACCTCTTGTTGGGTGAGGGCGCCGTCTTTAGCCCACTGCACACGCCCGTTCTTATCCAGCACCACGATCGCTGAGCTCTTCTCGTCCAGCTGCCAGGCCTTCCGCACCAGGCCATTGCTGTCGACGATAAATTGCGACCATGGGAAGAGCTTTTTATTACTTTCAATGCTGTTGCGTACAAACATCCCGGTGCCCGGGATGGCGTCGTCAGTGTTTACAATGGTGGTGGTCTGATAGCGATCGTGCGGGAAGCCCGCCGCTTTAATCGCCTCGATCAGGTTGGCATTCTTCTCTTTTGCTGACGAGCGTCCGGCGATGTGCTGGACCACGCGCACTTTTCCCGCCAGCTGGGCGCTATTCCAGTTTTTATAGCTAAACTTATCCTTATCCAGAATAAGCTCTCCCCGATCCGCGACGCCAACGGGCGCCACGCGCTGGCCGTCGACGAAGTTATGCGCTGTGGCCAGCAGCGGGAGAAGCAGTAACGAGGCGGCCAGTATGCTACGTAGGGTCATGCGCAATCCTTAATCATTTTTATGCAGGTGATCCGACCACTTGGTCTCGTTTAATCATAAGTGCGATTGACGGTGATTACCCGCAATGAGGATGCCAGTTTGCGTGTTGACGCACAAATTAGTCGTAAAACGGCGACTTATACTTACTTCATCGTATGTCTGAAACGAAAATTCTGAATTATTGTCATCAAAGGGTAAATAAACTTATACATACTGGGTCCCTCTGAGATTCTGGACTATAGTTTTAGGGCATTAAAATTTGCGCTCCCAAGACGTGGGCTAACTGTGGCACCACAAGAGCGTAACCCTGGCAGGAGAGAAGAATGAAAATTTTCCAACGCTACAATCCGCTGCAAGTGGCGAAGTACGTGAAGATCCTGTTTCGTGGACGGTTGTACATCAAGGACGTTGGCGCATTTGAATTTGATAAGGGCAAAATCCTTATCCCGAAGGTCAAGGACAAGCTGCATCTGTCAGTGATGTCCGAAGTCAATCGTCAGGTGTTGCGTCTGCAAACTGAGATGGCATAGCCTGGCACGTAGCAGTACGTAGTAGGTAAAAGACGGCTCCCGATGGGAGCCGTTGATGTTTTTAGCCCTTCATTTCCGCATAGCGTTTGCGATATTCACCCGGCGGGATGCCGTTATGTTTACGAAACAAGCGAGTGAAATAGACCGGATCGCTGTAGCCCACCGATAAAGCAATTTTGTTAAGTGGGAGTGTGGGATAACCATTTGGGCCATAAAAAAAGGGCGGATGGTCATCCGCCCTTAGGAGAGAGAAAAGATTACGCTCAGGCGTTCTGGCTTTCCGCCGTTTCCGCCTGCTTCGGCACCAGCACCGTTGGCTTGTTATCGATGCGGGTTACCAGCAGCTGGTCGATACGGTAGTTATCGATATCCACGACCTCAAACTTATAGCCGGAGAACTTCACCGCGTCGGTGCGTTTGGGGATTTTACGCAGCATAAACATCATAAAGCCGCCGATGGTCTCGTAATTCCCGGACTGCGGGAACTCGTCGATATCCAGCACGCGCATCACGTCATCAATCGGCGTACCGCCATCGATCAGCCACGAGTTTTCATCGCGGGCGACGATCTGCTCTTCCAGCCCCTGGCCGACGAGGTCGCCCATCAGGGTGGTCATTACGTCGTTGAGAGTGATGATCCCGACCACCAGCGCGTATTCATTCATGATCACCGCGAAGTCTTCCCCGGCGGTTTTGAAGCTTTCCAGCGCTTCCGACAGGGTCAGGGTGTCCGGCACGATCAACGTGTTGCGGATCTGTACGCCGCCGGTCAGCACCAGGCTCTGGTTCGCCAGCACGCGGTTCAGCAGATCTTTTGAATCGACGTAACCGATAATGTGGTCGATATCTTCATTACAGACGAGGAACTTCGAGTGCGGATGTTCGGCCACTTTATTCTTCAGGCTCTGCTCGTCTTCGTGCAAATCAAACCAAATGACGCTTTCACGCGGGGTCATGGAGGAAGGAACGGTGCGGGACTCCAGCTCGAACACGTTCTCAATTAGCTCATGCTCCTGCTTGCGCAGCACCCCGGCCAGCGCGCCGGCCTCGACCACGGCATAGATATCATCGGAAGTGATATCGTCTTTCCGCACCATCGGCAGTTTGAAGATGCGGAAGATCATGTTGGCCATGCCGTTAAACAACCACACCAGCGGGCGGAAGACTAACAGGCAGAAGCGCATCGGGTTGATGATGCGCAGGGCCACAGTTTCGGGCGCAATCATACCGATGCGTTTCGGAGTCAGGTCAGCAAACAGGATGAACAAGCTGGTGACCAGGGTAAAAGAGATGATGAAGCTCAGCTGCTCGGAGAGCTCCGGCGACAAATACCCGCTGAGCAGGCTATGAAACGCCGGTGAGAAAGCCGCGTCGCCCACAATACCGCCAAGAATGGCGACGGCGTTGAGGCCAATCTGCACGACGGTAAAGAAGGTGCCCGGGTTCTCCTGCATCTTCAGCACCCGCTGTGCATTGACGTTGCCTTCATCGGCCAGCAGTTTCAGTTTGATTTTACGTGAGGCGGCCAGTGAAATTTCCGATATCGAAAAAAACGCACTGACGGCTATCAGACAGAGTATTACTAAAATACTGTTTAACATATCTTTTCTGACCGTTGAGGCCAGATCCTCGGAAGGGAAGTTGATAACTCAAATGTGGAATACATAAAAAACCGGTCCGAAGGCGCTGGACCGGCTGTCACACTGGCTAGTATAGCGTAAGGGAATGTAAAGCCGCCAGAGCGTTCATTGACCGCCTCGCTGTTGAGGCGGAAATCAGAATTACGCTTGAGGCGGCAGGCAGACGCCAATGCCGCCGATGCCGCAATAGCCGTGCGGGTTTTTATACAGATACTGCTGGTGATCGTCCTCGGCATAGTAGAACGGTTTGGCGGTGGCGATCTCGGTGGTGATGTGACGGGTATCGTGCGCGTCGTTCATCGCCGCCTGGAAGCGGGCGAGGCTGGCCTTTGCCGCCTCCGTCTGTTCCGGGGTCAGCGGGTAAATCGCCGAGCGGTACTGGGTGCCGTGGTCGTTACCCTGCCGCATACCCTGCGCCGGGTCGTGATTTTCCCAGAACACCTGCAATAACTGCTCATAGCTAATCACCTGCGGATCATAAACCACGCGTACCGCTTCCGCGTGACCGGTCTGGCCGCTGCATACTTCGCGATAGGTCGGATTGGGCGTATAGCCGCCAGTGTAACCTGCGGCGGTGCTGTAAACCCCCGGCAATTGCCAGAACAGGCGCTCAACTCCCCAGAAGCAGCCCATGGCGAACAGCGCCACTTCCATCCCCGCCGGGACGTTGGTCATCGAGTGGCCGTTAACTGCGTGGAGCGTCGCCACTGGCATGGGGGTATTGCGTCCAGGCAGCGCATCCGCCTGGGCGACAAGATGCGTTTTATCAAATAGACTCACGGTTGGCCTCTCAATACAGAAATCGTCGTTAAGGTTGTAACGAAGCGTGTCTTTTAACACAATAAATACGCGTAATACGTCTAGATTAATACATAAGAATTATTTGGGTTATTGCCACTTTTTCAACCCTATGTTGTTAGGGTTTTGTTAAGCCGTGGAGCGGCGCCAGTGTTTCCTGTAGAGGAAACAGGGATATTCAGGAGAAAATGTGCTAAAAATCCGCCAGTTATGTGTCACCAGCCTTTTGCTGGTCAGCGGGGTCGCCAGCGCAGCGAATGTGCGTTTGCAGGTTGAGGGATTATCCGGGGAGCTGGAGAAAAACGTTCGCGCCCAGCTTTCCACCATCCAGAGCGATGAAGTCACGCCGGATCGTCGCTTTCGCGCGCGCGTCGATGACGCCATTCGCGAAGGTCTGAAAGCGCTGGGTTATTACGAGCCGACGATTGAATTTGATTTGCGTCCGCCGCCGAAAAGGGGACGTCAGGTGCTGATCGCCAAAGTGACCCCGGGAGAACCGGTGCGCATTGGCGGAACCGAGGTGATTCTGCGCGGCGGCGCCCGCACCGATAGCGACTACCTGGCGCTGCTGAAAACGCGCCCGGCCATCGGGACGGTGCTCAACCACGGGGATTACGACGGCTTCAAGAGCTCGCTGACCCGCGTCGCCCTGCGCAAAGGCTACTTTGACAGCGAGTTTCTTAAGAGCCAGCTCGGGGTCTCCCTCGACCGTCATCAGGCGTTCTGGGATATCGATTACGACAGCGGCGAACGCTATCGCTTTGGCCACGTCACTTTCTCTGGCTCGCAAATCCGCGATGAATACCTGCAAAACCTCGTGCCGTTTAAAGAGGGCGACTACTACACCTCACAGGACCTGGCCGAGCTAAACCGCCGCCTGGCGGCGACCGGCTGGTTCAGTTCGGTGGTGGTGGCGCCTGATTTTGCTAAGTCGCGGAAAACCAAGGTGCTGCCTCTGCAGGGCGTTGTCTCGCCTCGCAAAGAGAACACCGTGGAAACCGGGGTCGGCTATTCCACAGACGTCGGTCCGCGAGTGAAAGCCACGTGGAAAAAACCATGGGTCAACTCGTATGGCCACAGCCTGACCTCCAGCGTCAGCCTCTCCGCCCCGGAGCAGCAGTTCGACTTTACCTATAAAGTCCCACTGCTGAAGAGCCCCCTCGAACAGTATTATCTGATGCAGGGCGGTTTTAAGCGTACCGACCTCAATGATACCCAGGCCGACTCTACCACCCTGGGGGTCTCGCGTTTCTGGGAGATGTCGAGCGGCTGGCAGCGAGCGATTAACCTGCGCTGGAGCCTGGATCACTTTACCCAGGCGAACGTCACCAACACCACCATGCTGATTTATCCTGGGGTCTCGGTGAACCGCACTCGCTCCCGCGGCGGCCTGATGCCTACCTGGGGCGATTCCCAGCGCTACTCGGTGGACTACTCCAACACCATGTGGGGCTCGGACATCAACTTCATCGTGATGCAGGCCCAGGACGTCTGGATCCGTACCCTCTATGACCGCCACCGCTTTGTGGTGCGCGGCAACCTTGGCTGGATCGAAGCGGACAACTTTGACAAGGTGCCGCCAGATCTGCGTTTTTTCGCCGGGGGCGATCGCAGTATTCGCGGCTATAAATACAAATCTATCTCGCCGAAGGACGATGACGGCAAGCTGATCGGGGCCTCGAAGCTGGCGACCGGCTCGCTGGAGTATCAGTACAACGTCAGTGGTAAATGGTGGGGCGCCGTGTTTGTAGATAGCGGCGAAGCGGTCAGCGATATTCGCGAGAGCGATTTCAAAACCGGCGCCGGGGTGGGCGTGCGCTGGCAGTCGCCGGTGGGGCCGATCAAGCTGGATATCGCCCGGCCGATCGGCGACAAAGAAGAGCATGGTTTACAGTTTTACATCGGTCTGGGGCCTGAATTATGAGTTTATGGAAGAAGATAAGCCTCGGCGTCTTAATCGTGTTGGTGCTCCTGCTGGGAACCGTCGGGTTCCTGGTGGGGACCACCACCGGCTTGCATCTGGTGTTCAAGGCGGCGGATCGCTGGGTACCGGGGCTGGAAATCGGCAAAGTGACCGGTGGCTGGCGTGATTTAACCCTCGATAATGTTCGCTACGAACAGCCCGGGGTGGCGGTCACCGCCGGTCAGTTTCACCTCAGCGTCAGGTTGCGCTGCCTGTGGGACAGCAGCCTGTGCGTAAACGACATCGCGCTGCGCGATATTTATGTCGCCGTCGATACCAAGAAGATGCCGCCCTCAGCGCCGGTCGAGGAAGAGGACAGCGGGCCGCTGAATCTCTCCACTCCTTATCCGATCACCCTCAGCCGCGTCGCGCTGCATAACGTCAACGTTAAAATCGATGATACCGCGGTCTCCGTACGCGATTTTTCCACCGGCCTGGACTGGCAGGAGAAAAATCTGACCCTGACGCCGACCTCGCTGCAGGGGCTGCTGATCGCCCTGCCTAAGGTGGCGAAAGTGGCGCAGGAGCAGGTGGTTGAGCCGAAAATTGACAACCCGCAGCCGCAGGAAAAACCGCTCGGCGAGACGATGACCGACCTCTTCTCGCAGCCGGTGCTGCCGGCGATGACCGATGTCCATCTGCCGCTGAACCTCAATATTCAGGCGTTCCGCGGCGAGCAGCTGCGCCTGACCGGCGATACCGATATCACCGTGTATAACCTGCTGCTGAAAGTCAGCAGTATTGACGGCCAGATGAAGCTCGACGCCCTTGATATCGACTCCGATCAGGGCAAGGTCAGCGCCTCGGGCAGCGCGCAGCTGCAGGATAACTGGCCGGTGGACATTACCCTCGCCGGAACCCTGAACGTCGACCCGATGAAAGGGGAGAAGGTGCAGCTGAAGGTGGGCGGCGAAGTGCGTAAAACGCTCAAAGTCGGAGTGGACTTAAGCGGGCCGGTCGCGGCCACGCTGCGCGCGGATGCGCAGCTGGCGGAGGCCGGGCTGCCGCTCAATATGGAGCTGAAGAGTAAGCAGCTCGCCTGGCCGTTCAGCGGCGAGAAGCAGTTCCAGGCCGACGATGTCCAGCTGAAGTTCAGCGGCAAAATGACCGACTATGCGCTGGCCTTCTCCACCGCGGTGAAAGGTCAATCGCTGCCGCCGGCGAAAATCGCCCTCAACGCCAAAGGCAATGAACGGCAGATCAATCTCGACAAGCTGACGGTCAACGCCCTGGAAGGGAAAACCGAGCTGAAGGCGCTGCTCGACTGGCAGCAGGCGATCAGCTGGCGCGGCGAGCTGACCCTCGACGGCATCAACACCGCCAAAGAGGTGCCGGACTGGCCGTCGAAGCTTAACGGCCGGATCAAGACCCAGGGCAGCCTGTACGGCGGCAGCTGGCAGATGTCGGTGCCGGAGCTGAAAATTACCGGCAACGTGAAGCAGAACAAAGTGGATGTGGCGGGCTCGCTGCAGGGTAACAGCTATCTGCAGTGGAAAATCCCGGGACTGCATCTGGCGTTAGGCCCGAACAGCGCTGATATCAAAGGCGAGCTGGGGGTGAAGGATCTTAATCTCGACGCCACCATCGATGCGCCGCACCTGGATAATGCGCTGCCGGGGCTCGGCGGGACGGCGAAGGGCTTGGTAAAAGTGCGCGGCACTGTCGATGCGCCGCAGCTGCTGGCCGACATCACCGCCCGGGCGCTGCGCTGGCAGGAGCTGACCATCGCCCAGGTCAACGTCAAAGGGGATGTGAAATCCACCGATCAGATTGGCGGTAACCTGGACGTGCGGGTGGATCGCATCAGCCAGCCGGGGGTCAATATCAGCCTGGTGCAGCTCAATGCCAAAGGTACAGAGAAACAGCATGAGCTGCGGCTACGCGTGCAGGGCGATCCGGTTTCCGGCCAGCTGACGCTGGCAGGCAGCTTCGATCGTCAGGCCGAACGCTGGAAGGGCTCGCTGAGCGATACCCGCTTCCAGACGCCGGTGGGGCCGGTAGCGCTGACGCGCAGCATTGCGCTGGACTATCGCAATCTGGAGCAGAAAATCAGCATCGGGCCACACTGCTGGACCAACCCGAACGCCGAGCTCTGCGTGCCTGAAACCATTGACGCGGGCGCCAGCGGACGGGCGCGGGTGAATCTCAACCGCTTCGATCTGGCGATGCTCAAGCCGTTTATGCCGGAGGCGACCCAGGCCAGCGGCGTGTTTACCGGTAATGCCGATGTGAGCTGGGACACCACCAAAGAGGGACTGCCGCAGGGCAAAGTGACCCTCAGCGGGCGCAACGTCAAGGTGACCCAGGTCGTCAACGACGCGCCGTTGCCGGTGGCGTTCGATACGCTGAACCTCAGCGCCGACCTGCACAACAATCGCGCCGAGCTGGGCTGGCTTATCCGCCTGACCAACAATGGTCAACTGGATGGGCAAGTGCAGGTTACCGACCCGCAGGGGCGGCGTAATCTCGGCGGCAATGTCAATATCAGCAACTTCTCGCTGGCGATGATCAACCCGATTTTCGCTCGTGGTGAAAAGGCAGAGGGAAGGCTCAACGCCCGTCTGCGTCTGGGCGGCAATGTGAAAAGTCCGCAGCTGTTCGGCCAGATGCAGCTGAGCGGGGTGGATATCGACGGCAATTTTATGCCGTTTGATATGCAGCCGAGCCAGCTGGCGATGAACTTCAACGGCACGCGCTCGACCCTGCAGGGGACGGTGAACACCCGCCAGGGGCAAATCGCCCTCAGCGGTAACGCCGACTGGACGCAGATCGATAACTGGCGGGCGCAAATTGCGGCGAAAGGCAGCCGGGTGCGGATCACGGTGCCGCCGATGGTGCGTCTCGATGTATCGCCGGATGTGGTGTTTACCGCCACGCCAAGCCTGTTCAATCTCGACGGCAAAGTGGATGTGCCCTGGGCGCGGATCGTGGTCAACGAGGTGCCGGAGAGCGCGGTCGGCGTCTCCTCTGATGAAGTGATGCTGGATAAAAACCTCAAGCCGATTAAGCAGCAGAGCGCCAGCATCCCGATCAACAGCAACCTGACCATTCACGTCGGCAACAACGTTCGTCTGGAAGCCTTCGGCCTGAAAGCGCGTCTGACCGGTGATTTGAAAGTGGCGCAGGACAAGCAGGGGCTGGGCCTCAACGGGCAGATTAATATTCCGGACGGCCGTTTCCACGCCTATGGTCAGGACTTGATTGTCCGCAAAGGGGAGCTGCTGTTCTCCGGTCCGCCGGATCAGCCGTTGCTGAATATCGAAGCGATTCGTAACCCGGATGCCACCGAAGACGATGTGATCGCCGGCGTTCGCGTCACCGGCTCCGCCGATCAGCCGAAAGCGGAGATCTTCTCTGATCCGGTTATGTCCCAGCAGGAAGCGCTGTCTTATCTGCTGCGCGGCCAGGGTTTGAGTAGTGGTCAGAGCGATAGCGCCGCGATGACCTCAATGCTTATTGGTATGGGGGTTGCACAAAGTGGTCAGGTTGTGGGTAAAATCGGCGAGACGTTTGGCGTAAGCAACTTGGCGTTGGACACCGAAGGGGTAGGCGATTCTTCCCAGGTGGTGGTCAGCGGCTATGTACTGCCGGGTCTGCAGGTAAAATACGGGGTCGGTATCTTCGATTCCCTGGCGACGCTGACTTTACGTTATCGCCTGATGCCTAAGCTATATGTGGAAGCGGTGTCTGGCATCGACCAGGCGCTCGATTTGCTCTATCAGTTTGAGTTTTAGCAATGCGAATATTTGTTTACGGCAGTTTACGACGCAAACAAGGCAACAGCCACTGGATGACCAACGCCCAGTGGCTGGGCGCTCATAGTGTCGACGATTATCAGCTGTACAGCCTGGGCCACTATCCAGGCGCGGTGCCCGGCGAAGGCACAGTACATGGTGAAGTTTATCGTATTGATGCATCGACGCTGGCCGAACTGGATGCGCTGCGCACCAAGGGGGGCGAGTATGCGCGCCACCTGATTCAGACGCCTTACGGCAGCGCATGGATGTATGTCTATCAACGTTCCGTTGAGGGTTGTACGTTGATAGCGAACGGCAACTGGTTGGATCGCGACCAGTATTAACCACGACAGCGCCACCTTCGGGTGGCGTTGTTTTTTATTACTTCAGTTCCCATGGCGTCATTCTGGCGCCCTGACGTCTGGCATAACGTAATATGGCCTGATGTACCTTCACTCTACCGGCCACCCGACGTGACAGGGGATGGGCAATCATACGGACAAACTCCATCACTATTAACAGCAGGTTAATCGGGAGCAGGGTGCCTGTCAGCCTGGTAAGCATTTCACGATAAAATGGCCAACTGCCCAGATTAAGCATGGGGTCGTGCAGTTTGATGGTGAGCGTAAAAAACATCACTATGAGTACGAGGCCGTACGCGATTTTATAAATTGATGCCATCTGCTGATTGCCGGGATGAAAGGGGCTATTTTTTAAATAAACACTGCCATCACTGACATTGTATAACGCCTGAAGATCATCGTATCCATGCCGGCGTGCGGCGATAACCCAGTCCCCATCGGCAAGAAATGGCGGGCGACAACGATTATTCAGGGCATCGCTCAGCCAGGTCAAGCGCGCTGAAAAAAACGAGTGACGAGTCGCCAGCTGAAAACAGGCGCCTTCTTTGATAAAATAAGGCCTTACCCTCGTAGCGAACCATATTTGATAATAACTATTCAGAATCACGCCTTCTTCAAGCGCAAATTCTTTTGGCAGCGCTATCTCGTTGTTGGCCGATGGTGGATGCCTTTCAGAAGTAGCGGGTAGAATTTCCAGACGCTGACAGAATGAAATATCGCCTTGCTTCGTTCGCTGCATTTTCGCATTGAGAACACGTAACCTGAGTGAGAAATTGCAAGAGCAAAAAGAGAAGATGCCGAAGGGATTCACCAACATTGTGATAAAACATAATAATAAAAAAATATCCAACCATGGAGCACAAGCGAGAATGATCAAGCAAACAAAAAAGACCAAGCCGACAGGTCGAAGAAGCTTTTTAATACTCAGCGGCTGCCGGGAAGGTTCGAGCAAAATGTGGCCATCGCTTAACCAGTGGATCCAGTAACTGCCATCCTTTAGGCGGCAAGTGCCGATATGTAGCGGCTGGCCGAGCCTCAGACGGTCAAAAAGCGAGGGGTCTTTAAAATGGCGTTTATCGGTATAAAAGGCATGCTCGCCTGCAATGAGGCGTAAATAGCTTTGCTCTTCCGAGGCGGCAGTGGTGAAGCCGGTAAAATTCACGGTGAAATAATGGGTCTGTTTCACAAGGTTCCTTCCTTGATGAAATGATGGTGTTTTACGTATCACGCGTTGCCGACCCACTCCTTACCAGAGCGGGAGATGATCCTTCGCCAGCCACATCGCGGAAGCCAGCGTCGTCAGCGCGAGGAATAATAATCGTCGTGTTGGGGTGCTGAACATTACATGATCTCCTCGAGCGCGGTATGGCGGGCCGCTCCCTGCAGGTAGTGCCGCATCGCCGAGCGCATCTTCATCCAGTCAGCCACCCGGTGTGACAATAACCAGGCCGTCGGGCCAATCAGCTCCAGTACCGCCAGGATCCCGCCGAAACTGAGTAATAATAGGGACAGCATGTCCAGTGAATCCTGAATTAACCACCCAAATCCCCTGGCTGGTTTGTATGGGTTATTTAGCGACATGCCGAGTATGAGGAGGTACATCACCAGCACCATGCCATAAAACAGGTTATAGACTAGCGACATTTGCCGGTCACCGGGATAACAGGGATGATTTTTCAGAAAAGCGCACCCGTCGCTGACGTTGTATAACGCCTGGACGTCGTTATCTTTCCGTTGGTAGACGACGACTATCCGATCGCCGATAGCGAGAAAGGGCGGTTGACGGCGGTAAAAAAAGGGATGCAGACCGAAGTTGGCGAAGCCGTTCTGCCAGAAGAAGGCCAGCGGCGCCGTGTCGCATTGTATCCCAACGCCATGGTATTCCCGCGTTGGGTTCCCCGCGAACCACTTCTTAAAAATGATATTGCTAATTTTTCCCGTCCGGACGGCATAGCGTTCCGGCAGGGCTTGCGTAAAAGGCTTCGCCGACTGGCGGAGGGTTTGCGCCGTAGTCGGTAGCGGCTGGCAAAAGGAAAAGTCGCGGCGGCGGGCCTGCGCCATCTTCGCCAACAGATCGCGCATGGCGGGGTGCATTTTTAGCGCCCGGTGGAACAGTAGCTCGCAGAGGCCGGTTAACAACGCGATGAAGGCCAGTATCGCGATAATGCCGAAGCCGAACCTTCCCCATTCTGAGGTGCTCATCATGAGCGGGATAAGAGCGACGATGAGCGTCAGCAGGCTGATACTCAGCAGCGGCCGGGCCCAGCGCTTTACCCGTTGACTGGGCTCAAGGAGCGTTTCGCCATCGCTGAGCCAGTGGATCCAGTAACTGCCGTTGTCCAGGCGGCGGACGCCAAGGTGCAGAGGCTGATTGATCGTCAGGCGGTCAAAAAGCGAGGGGTCGTTAAAATAGCGTTTATCGGTATAAAAGACATGGTCGCCGGCGATAAGACGCAGATACCCCTGTTTTTCACAGGCGGCGGTCGTGAAGCCAGAAAAGTTAAGGGTGAAATAGCGAACGCTTTTCACGGGACACCCTCCATGGTGTTATCGCGGCTATCCGTGCCGCAATCAGGCAGGGGATGACCCTGCCTGAGACAGAATTACTTCTGCTTAGCGCGCTCGAAAGAGGCAACGATTTCGGCTTTCGCCGCTTCCGCGTTGTCCCAACCGTCGACTTTAACCCACTTGCCTTTTTCCAGATCTTTGTAGTGCTCAAAGAAATGAGTGATCTGGGCTTTCAGCAGTTCCGGCAGGTCGTTCACATCGTTGATGTGATCGTATTCTTTGCTCAGCTTGGTGTGCGGTACGGCAACCAGTTTCGCATCTTCACCAGATTCGTCGGTCATCTTCAGAACGCCAACCGGACGGCAGCGGATCACGGAGCCCGGCTGCAGCGGGTACGGAGTCGGGACCAGCACGTCAACCGGGTCGCCGTCCAGGGACAGGGTGTGGTTGATGTAGCCGTAGTTGCACGGATAGAACATTGCCGTGGACATGAAACGGTCAACGAACAGTGCACCGCTCTCTTTGTCGATTTCGTATTTGATAGGATCTGCGTTCGCCGGGATTTCGATCACGACGTAGATGTCTTCCGGCAGATCTTTGCCCGCAGGTACGTTGAGTAAGCTCATGTCTGTTTCCTTTAAAATGTATGGCAAACAAGTGCTCGGTATTATAGCCAACTCACATCGAAAGTCTTCGCTTCTTTTTCCCGATATCGCCGCAGAGTGCTCCGAATTTTTCGCGTAATAATGACATGAAAATCCATAAACATAGCCACATCATGAATAAATTTATGTAACCGTTTTCATTGCATGTGATTGATTTATCATACTGCTTAAAAAAACGTCATAAACCGCAACAGCCGCGCTCCCTGCGAAGCCTTATCGGCTCTCCGCTGGGCAGTAGGGCCATCATTAACATCTCATTTACTTTTTTGAAGTGTGATGTAACGCATTCAGTTACATCACCGATTGTCTATAGTTTGTCCGCAGGTGAGATTTTAACCAACAATAACCCTACGAGGATACCCTTATGTGGAAGCGCTTACTTCTTGTCACAGCAGTTTCCGCAGCTATGTCGTCTATGGCGATAGCTGCCCCGCTAACCGTAGGTTTTTCGCAGGTCGGTTCTGAATCCGGCTGGCGTGCGGCGGAAACCAGCGTCGCGAAAGAGGAGGCCGCCAAGCGCGGTATCACCCTGAAGATCGCTGATGGTCAGCAAAAACAGGAAAACCAGATCAAAGCAGTGCGTTCCTTTATTGCTCAAGGGGTCGACGCGATCTTCATTGCGCCGGTGGTGGCCACCGGCTGGGAACCGGTGCTGAAAGAGGCGAAAGAGGCCAAGATCCCGGTTTTCCTCCTCGACCGTTCCATTGATGTTAAAGATAAAGATCTCTACATGACCACCGTGACCGCCAACAACGTGCTGGAAGGCCAGCTGATTGGCGACTGGCTGGTGAAAACCGTCGACGGTAAGCCGTGTAACGTCGTTGAACTGCAGGGCACCGTTGGGGCCAGCGTGGCCATCGATCGTAAGAAAGGCTTCGCCGACGCGATTGCCAAAGCGTCGAATATCAAAATTATCCGCTCCCAGTCCGGCGACTTCACCCGCAGTAAAGGGAAAGAGGTCATGGAGAGCTTTATCAAAGCTGAGAATAACGGCAAAAACATCTGCATGGTGTTCGCTCATAACGACGATATGGCCATCGGCGCCATCCAGGCCATTAAAGAAGCTGGTCTGAAGCCGGGCAAAGATATTCTGACCGGCTCCATCGACGGCGTGCCGGATATCTATAAAGCGATGATCGCCGGAGAAGCCAACGCCAGCGTCGAGCTGACGCCAAATATGGCCGGCCCGGCGTTCGATGCGCTGGAGAAATACAAAAAAGACGGCACCCTGCCGGAGAAGCTGACCATTACCAAATCGACGCTGTATCTGCCGGATACGGCGAAAGAAGAGTTAGAGAAGAAGAAAAATATGGGCTACTGAGTGGGGAGGCCCTCATTCCATCCCTCTCCCCGGTGGGAGAGGGTAAAAAGCAGCGTTCCAGAAACCCCGGGAAGCCCAGCGCGACCCGGGGTAACCTGACATCATTTGAAGGTGACATCGATTATGAGCGCCGAGGCACACCAGGAGATCCTTCGCACCGAAGGACTTAGTAAATTCTTCCCCGGCGTTAAGGCGCTGGATAACGTCAACTTTAGCCTGCGGCGCGGCGAAATCATGGCCCTGTTGGGCGAAAACGGCGCCGGAAAATCGACGCTGATCAAAGCGCTCACCGGCGTTTACCATGCCGATCGCGGCACTATCTGGCTGGAAGGCCAGGCTATTACGCCCAAAAATACCGCCCATGCCCAGCAGCTGGGGATCGGCACCGTCTACCAGGAAGTGAACCTGCTGCCTAATATGTCGGTGGCGGATAACCTGTTCATCGGCCGTGAGCCGCGGCGGTTTGGTCTGCTGCGACGTAAAGAGATGGAGGCCAGGGCGACGGCGCTGATGGCCTCCTACGGCTTTTCCCTCGACGTGCGCGAGCCGCTGAACCGCTTTTCGGTGGCGATGCAGCAGATCGTCGCTATCTGTCGGGCCATCGACCTGTCGGCCAAGGTGCTGATCCTCGACGAGCCCACCGCCAGCCTCGATACCCAGGAGGTGGAGATGCTGTTCACCCTGATGCGCCAGCTCAGGGATAACGGCGTCAGCCTGATCTTCGTCACCCATTTTCTCGACCAGGTCTATGCGGTCAGCGACC
The DNA here is from genome assembly GCF_025813515.1 of Klebsiella sp. KP20-425-1. Classification (NCBI taxonomy): domain Bacteria; kingdom Pseudomonadati; phylum Pseudomonadota; class Gammaproteobacteria; order Enterobacterales; family Enterobacteriaceae; genus Klebsiella; species Klebsiella sp. KP20-425-1. The sequence continues at coordinate 4,689,010 of NZ_CP109614.1, read as the reverse complement.
GCATCACCGTGTTGCGTAACGGCACATTTGTGGGCTGCCGTGAGACCCGCGAGCTGCCGCAGATTGAGCTGGTGAAAATGATGCTGGGTCGCGAACTGGACCACAATGCCCTGCAGCGGGCGGGCCGTACCCTGCTGAGCGATAAACCGGTAGCGGCGTTTGAAGGCTACGGTAAAAAAGGAACCATCGCCCCGTTCGACCTGCAGGTCCGCCCGGGAGAAATTGTAGGCCTCGCCGGCCTGCTGGGTTCCGGACGCACGGAAACCGCCGAGGTGATCTTCGGCATTAAAACGGCGGACAGCGGGAAGGCGTGGATCAAAGGCAAACCTCAGACCCTGCGCTCCCCGCATCAGGCTTCCTGCCTCGGGATCGGCTTCTGTCCTGAAGATCGCAAAACCGACGGCATTATCGCCGCCGCTTCGGTGCGGGAAAATATCGTTCTGGCCCTGCAGGCGCAGCGCGGCTGGCTGCGGCCGATCCCCCGCCGGGAGCAGAATGAGATCGCCGAGCGCTTTATTCGCCAGTTGGGGATCCGTACTCCGAGCGCCGAGCAGCCGATCGAGTTTCTCTCCGGCGGCAACCAGCAGAAGGTGCTGCTCTCCCGCTGGCTGCTGACCAAACCGCAGTTCCTGATCCTCGATGAGCCGACCCGCGGCATCGACGTCGGCGCCCATGCGGAAATTATTCGCCTGATTGAAACCCTCTGCGCCGATGGCCTGGCGCTGCTGGTTATCTCTTCTGAACTGGAGGAGCTGGTGGGTTACGCCGATCGGGTCATTATCCTGCGCGATCGCCGACAGGTAGCGGAGATCCCGCTCGCCGAGCTCTCTGTTCCGGCGATCATGAACGCTATTGCGGCATAAGGAGTAACCCATGATGCCTCGATCTCTTTCGCAAACCGGCCCGGAGAAGCGACGCTTCACCTGGCCGAAGGGCACCCCGCAGATTATTGCCCTGCTGCTGGTTCTGCTGGTAGACAGCCTGGTGGCGCCCCATTTTTATCAGGTGGTGCTCCAGGATGGCCGCCTGTTTGGCAGCCCGATCGATATTCTCAACCGCGCCGCGCCGGTGGCGCTGCTGGCGATTGGCATGACGCTGGTGATCGCCACCGGCGGCATCGACCTGTCGGTAGGGGCGGTGATGGCGATTGCCGGCGCGACGGCCGCCTCGATGACCGTCGCCGGGCACAGCCTGCCGGTGGTGCTGTTGGCCGCGCTGGCCGCGGGCGCGCTGGCCGGATTGTGGAACGGCATCCTCGTGGCGGTCCTTAAGATCCAGCCCTTTGTGGCGACGCTGATCCTGATGGTGGCCGGGCGCGGGGTGGCGCAGTTGATCACCGCCGGGCAGATCGTCACCTTTGATTCCCCGGCCCTGGCGTGGCTCGGCAGCGGATCGTTTCTGCTGTTTCCGACGCCGGTGATCGTCGCCGCCGCTACGCTGCTGCTGTTCTGGCTGTTTACCCGTAAAACGGCGCTGGGCATGTTTATTGAGGCGGTAGGGATCAACATCCGCGCGGCGAAAAACGCCGGCGTCAATACCCGCATCGTGGTGATGCTGGCCTATGTCCTGAGCGGCGTCTGCGCGGCGATCGCCGGGATCATCGTGGCGGCGGACATCCGCGGCGCGGATGCCAATAACGCCGGGCTATGGCTTGAGCTGGACGCCATTCTGGCGGTGGTCATCGGCGGCGCCTCGCTGATGGGCGGGCGCTTTAACCTGCTGCTCTCGGTGGTGGGGGCGCTGATTATCCAGGGAATGAACACCGGGATTTTGCTCTCCGGCTTCCCGCCGGAGCTCAACCAGGTGGTGAAAGCGGTGGTGGTGCTGTGCGTACTGATTGTCCAGTCGCCGCGCTTTATCGGTTTACTGAAAGGGGTACGCGGCCATGATAAAACGTAATTTACCATTGATGATCACCCTTGCGGTGTTTGTGCTGGGCTACCTCTACTGCCTGACCCAGTTCCCCGGTTTTGCCTCAACGCGGGTGATCTGCAATATCCTGACGGATAATGCCTTCCTCGGGATCATCGCCGTGGGCATGACCTTTGTGATCCTCTCCGGCGGGATCGATCTGTCGGTGGGGTCGGTGATCGCCTTTACCGGCGTCTTCCTCGCCAAAGCAATTGGCTTTTGGGGAATCTCGCCGCTGGTGGCCTTTCCGCTGGTGCTGGTGATGGGCTGCGCCTTCGGCGCGTTTATGGGGCTGCTGATTGACGCCCTGAAGATCCCGGCCTTTATCATCACCCTCGCCGGCATGTTCTTCCTGCGCGGCGTGAGCTATCTGGTGTCAGAGGAGTCGATTCCGATTAACCACCCAGTGTACGACACCCTGTCCGGGCTGGCATGGACCATTCCCGGCGGCGGTCGTCTCAGCGCCATGGGACTGCTGATGCTGCTGGTGGTGGTGGCCGGTATTTTTGTCGCCCATCGCACCCGCTTTGGCAACCAGGTGTATGCCATCGGCGGCAACGCCATGTCGGCGAATCTGATGGGGATTTCGACTCGCAGCGCCACGATCCGTATCTATATGCTCTCCACCGGACTGGCGACGCTGGCCGGGATCGTCTTTTCCATTTATACCCAGGCGGGCTATGCGCTGGCGGGCGTCGGCGTCGAGCTGGATGCGATTGCCTCGGTGGTGATCGGCGGTACGCTGCTCAGCGGTGGCGTCGGTACCGTGCTGGGAACGCTATTCGGGGTGGCGATCCAGGGGCTGATTCAGACCTACATCAACTTCGACGGCACCCTCAGCTCATGGTGGACGAAAATCGCCATCGGCATTTTGCTGTTTATCTTTATCGCGCTGCAGCGTGGGCTGACCGTGCTGTGGGAAAATCGGCAAAATGCGGCGGTGACGCGGGTGAGCGGGGCGGGGAGTCGCTAAGAAATGCTCCTCCCGCAGGCGCGGGAGGAGCGGGCAGGACGCTTAGGCGTCCGGGAACGCTTTAATAAAGTTCTCGACGTCTTCTACCATGTGGTTGTTGCCGACGAAGAAGGAGCGACGCTGATGCAGGCTTTCCGGGATAATATCCAGAATACGCTCTTTACCGTCGCTGGCCTTACCGCCCGCCTGTTCGGCGAGGAAGGCCATCGGGTTGCATTCATACAGCAGGCGCAGCTTGCCTTCCGGGTGGCTGGCGGTGCTCGGATAGAGATAGATGCCGCCTTTCAGCAGGTTGCGGTGGAAGTCCGCCACCAGCGAGCCGATATAGCGTGAGGTATAAGGACGCTGAGTCGCTTTGTCCTCTTCCTGACAGTACTTAATGTACTTCTTCACGCCCTGCGGGAATTTGATGTAGTTGCCTTCGTTGATGGAGTAGGTATTGCCCTTCTCCGGGAAGCGCATGCGCTCCTGGCATAGACAGAAGACGCCAAGGGACGGGTCGTAGGTGAAGGCGTGAACGCCGCAGCCGGTGGTATACACCAGCATCGTCGACGATCCGTAGACCACATAGCCCGCGGCCACCTGCCTGTTACCCGGCTGCAGGAAGTCTTCTTCTGTCACCGGCGTGCCGACAGGCGTCACGCGGCGGTAGATAGAGAAGATCGTACCGACAGAGACGTTAACGTCGATGTTAGAGGAGCCATCCAGAGGGTCCATCAGCACCACGTATTTGGCGTGTTCACACCCTTCGAAGACGACAATCTCATCTTCTTCTTCAGAGGCGATCCCGGCAACAATATCGCGTGCTCGCAGTGCGGCTTTTAATTTTTCATTAGCGAACAGATCGAGTTTTTGCTGAACCTCGCCCTGAACGTTTTCAGCACCGCTGGCACCCAGGATATCGACCAGACCGGCCTTGTTGATATCGCGGTGGATGATCTTGGCGCCCAACTTTATTGCTGACAACAAAGCAGTCAGCTCACCGGTGGCGTGGGAGAACTCGTGCTGCTTTTCAACAATAAACTCACCTAACGTTTTCATAACTCGTTCCCTGCATTTTTATGTTGAGTAAAACGAACGCAACAATCTTAACAAAGAATCAAAAAAGTGCGCACAGGTGAATCGCGCCAGCAAAATACAGATTCGCCTGAAATGCATTTCGCCAGGGCCCGGGATATGGGTAAAATGTGCCCCGGATAAGAAAAGGAAATGACGAATGCGCATTCATATTTTAGGAATCTGTGGCACGTTTATGGGGGGGCTGGCCATGCTGGCGCGCTCCCTCGGTCATGAGGTAACGGGGTCGGATGCTAACGTCTATCCGCCGATGAGCACCCTGCTGGAAAACCAGGGGATTGATTTAATTCAGGGCTATGACCCCAGCCAGCTGGAGCCCCGGCCGGACCTGGTGATCATCGGTAATGCCATGACTCGCGGCAACCCGTGCGTTGAAGCGGTGCTGGAAAATAATATTCCCTATATGTCCGGCCCGCAGTGGCTGCACGACTTCGTGCTGCGCGATCGCTGGGTGCTGGCCGTCGCCGGGACCCACGGCAAAACCACCACTGCCGGCATGGCGACCTGGATCCTTGAAGCCTGCGGCTATAAACCGGGGTTCGTGATTGGCGGCGTTCCGGGCAATTTCGACGTCTCCGCGCGCCTGGGCGACAGCCCGTTCTTCGTCATTGAAGCCGACGAATATGACTGCGCCTTCTTCGACAAGCGCTCCAAGTTTGTTCACTACTGCCCGCGGACGCTGATCCTCAACAACCTTGAGTTCGACCACGCGGACATCTTTGATGACCTGAAGGCGATTCAGAAACAGTTCCACCATCTGGTGCGCATCGTGCCGGGCAAAGGCAAAATTATCCTGCCGGAGAACGACATCAACCTGAAGCAGGTGATGGCGATGGGCTGCTGGAGCGAGCAGGAGCTGGTGGGCGAGCAGGGCCACTGGCAGGCGAAAAAACTGAACGCCGACGCCTCGCAGTGGGAAGTCTTACTCGACGGCGAAAAGGTCGGCGAAGTGAAGTGGGCGCTGGTCGGCGAGCATAATATGCATAACGGCCTGATGGCGATTGCCGCGGCGCGTCACGTCGGCGTGCTGCCGGCGGATGCCGCGAACGCGCTGGGCAGCTTTATCAACGCCCGCCGTCGCCTGGAGCTGCGGGGCGAAGCCAACGGCGTCACCGTGTATGACGATTTCGCCCATCATCCGACGGCAATCCTCGCCACGCTGCAGGCGCTGCGCGGTAAAGTAGGCGGTACCGCGCGCATTCTCGCCGTGCTGGAGCCGCGCTCTAACACCATGAAAATGGGCGTCTGCAAGGACGATCTGGCGCCGTCTCTCGGCCGCGCCGATGAAGTGTTCCTCCTGCAGCCGCAGCATATTCCGTGGCAGGTGGCGGAAGTGGCGGAAGCCTGCGTCCAGCCGGCCCACTGGAGCGCCGACGTCGATACCCTGGCGGAGATGGTGGTCAAAACCGCCCACCCGGGCGACCATATCCTGGTGATGAGCAACGGCGGCTTCGGCGGTATTCATCAGAAGCTGCTGGATAAGCTGGCGCAAAAAGCGGCCGCGGCTGAATAAGCGCGTACGCCTCCGGTCACTGCCCTCCGCGTGAGGGCAGTTTTATTTTAGCTACCAGGAATTGTGTGATGCTGACCTGCGAAAGCGTACGTTCTACCGACTCGCCCCATTTCGCCACGCTGGACGCGCTTTACGCGCGCGCCTTTCCGTGGCACGAGCAGCGCGAAAGCGAGGCCAAACGTCAGGCGCTGAGCCACCCGCGCTACGCGCTGGAAGCATGGTTCGATGAAGGCGTCTTTGTCGGCCTCAGCGGCTGCTGGCAGTTTGCCGGCTACGGTTATATCGAACATCTGGCGATCGACGACACGCTGCGCTCCCGCGGCTATGGTAAACAGCTGCTGGCGCAGATCCTGACGCGCGCCCCGCTGACCATTCTGGAAATCGATCCGCTAACCACGGCCATCGCCCATAAACGGCTGCGCTTTTATCAGTCGATGGGGTTCCATGCTAATCCCTGGGCGCATCATCATCCGACCTATCATCAGGGCATTGCGGATCATGAGCTGCTGGTGCTCAGCTATCCACAGCCGATCGGTGAGCGGCAGTATCAGCAGTTTGCCCGGGATCTCGGGCACGAGGTGATGGGGCGGGAGTAGCCCGGCTCGGCGTACCGCTCCGGGCATTCGACTGGCGGCGCTGTTACTCTTTGGCGATCGGCGTCTCGTTCTCCGCGACTTTGTTATCGCCCTGAATCTGCGCGATTTTCTGCTCAACGGCGGCTACCTGGGCGCTATCGTGCAGCAGGGTGTAGGTTAGATCAAACTGCGCGCTGGCGCCCGGCTGCAGCTGCTTCACGCGTTTTTGCTCGCGTTCAATGGTCACCGGATAGGCGTAGCTGGTCCCCGGCTCGATACCGGTGACATAGCCCTGCTTGACGGTATCGGTGTTTTTCCACAGCGTCAGGACCGGCAGCTGACGGGTATCAAACTGAATAGAGGCCCCTTTATCGCCCGCTTTGTTGACCACGGCGGCCAGGGTCTGGTGATTTTCATCGGCCAGCGGCTGAATATTAAATACCATCTCGTCAAAATCTTTGGTCGGTCCCTGATAGGTTTGCCAGGTTTTTAACCCGCTCTTCGCGTAATCATTGAACGGGCTGATGCTGGAGATCGGGGCGAGGAAACGCGCGCCTTCTTCGAGGATCGGGGTGCCGAAGTTGCTGTGGTAGATGATCTGATAATCATGCGGATAGTCGGCATGGTTGGTTAAGACGTCATGTAAGCTGAAGCTGTTGCTACCCGGCACGTAGCGCAGTTCGGTCAGGGTCTGCAGATCGGCTTTTTTAAAGGTGCTCTCTTTCACCAGCCCGCGGATGCGGATTTCATACGGCGCGCTATCGGCCACCTCCACCTCCACCAGAGAGGCCGGCGTGTTGCCCGCCTTGCCGTGTAGGGTATAAATTTGCCCGTCCGCGGTCACCGGATGGCCGGTCCATTCATAGCCGCAGCGGACCATCATCTCGTTGAATCCTTCCAGCCAGCCGAGGCCATTACGGCTTTCCAGGTTGATAAACGCCGGGTTGACGACCTCTTTAACCGGCGAATCCCAGCCCATCCGGCTGCCGAAACCCTCAATACGCAGCAAGTTCATGCCGCGTGTCGGGCTCAGGGTGATGGTCAGGCCGTCTTTACTATGAATGGTGAGGATTTTGCTGCCTTCCTGCTTACCGCCGTGCAGGACTTTTTGCTCAATGCTGAACGCATGGTCTTTCACCTTCAGCTGATCGCTGTTGATCTGCCAGTTTCCTTTATCCATTCCCTCTTCAGCGTTCGTCAGCACCCATGTTTTTGCCACGGCCGAGCCGGAAACCAGCAGGGCGATCGTCGTCAGAACCAATGTCTTTTTCATTTTTATTCCCTTTTTGCTGAATCGATTGTGTCATTGACGTGTGAAATCTACCGGCATGGGGGTGAGTAAAATGTGAAGCGCCTCACCTGGTGAGAAAGTGGCCGTTTTTATGATGTTAAATGAGATGAAAGTCGTATTATTTTGCTGAGTAATACGTATTTATCACCAGGATATGTGATCTACATTGTTTTTAGCTTTAACGATTCAGCTTGATAAATCAGGCTATAAACAAACGTATCGTCGTGTGGATGAGGGGACTCAGGTGATGCGACGGGAATCCCCCTGCTGGCGCAAGCCTTAGAGCTGGGGTGAAGGTAGGCCGGATAAGGCGTAGCCGCCATCCGGCATAACGACGGGAACGGAGTCTGGTACAGCTTGCCCGGCGGCGCTGCGCTTGCGCGGGCCTACGGTGTTGAGTAACCGTTTGATATAGGGAACCGTAGCCCGGATAAGGCGCAGCGCGCCGCCATCCGGGAGACTATTGCGGGCAAAAACAGGGGGACTTAGCCTTCGTTTTCCGCCAGTTCACGCAGATACTGGAAGATCAGGCGCGCCGATTTCGGCGGCTTGTTGCCTTCTTTCTCTTTCTTCGCATTGCGGATCAGCGAACGCAGCTGCTGACGGTCAGCATCTGGCCACAGGTTCAGCACTTCAGCGACGGCGTCATCCCCGTCGTCAATCAGTCGATCGCGGATCTGCTCCAGCTTGTGGAACAGCGCAACCTGCTGGTTGTGACGGTTTTTCAGCTTGTCCAGCGCCTGACGAATCGGATCGACATCGCGGTTGCGCAGCATCTTGCCGATAAGCTGCAGCTGGCGGCGGCGACCCTCTTTTTTGATTCGCTGGGCGAGTTCGATGGCGTCGCGCAGGTCGGTATCCAGCGGAATTTTATCCAGCGCGTTTTTCCCCAGGTCAACGAGTTCCGCGCCAAGACGCTTCAGTTCTTCCGCGTCGCGCTTAATTTCACTCTTACTGACCCAGATGATTTCATCATCTTCATCTTCAACGTCATCACCGGGCACGTCGTCGAGCCAGTCTTCGGGCTGCTTTGTCATCTCAGGCTCCTTAAAAAAAGAGGCTAATGTTACCAGTTAAGGCGCGCACTGAAAAACGGTTCTCTGTTAGACTTCAGTTAACTCCTTCTTACATTATGGCATTAGCAATGAAAGTCATCTCTCAAGTTGCACAGCAGCGTAAGACGCTGGAAGAAGCCGTTACCACGGCACTGGAACTGGCGGCAGGTAAATCTGATGGTGCGGAAGTTTCCGTCAGCAAAACCACGGGCATCGGCGTCAGCACCCGCTATGGCGAAGTGGAGAATGTAGAATTCAACAGCGATGGGGCATTAGGCATCACGGTTTACCATCAGAACCGCAAGGGCAGCGCCTCCTCCACCGATCTTAGCCCGGACGCCATCGCCCGCACCGTGCAGGCGGCGCTGGATATCGCCCGCTATACCTCCCCGGACCCGTTTGCCGGCGTAGCCGATAAAGATCTGCTGGCCTTTGACGCCCCGGATCTGGACCTGTTCCACCCGGCGGAGGTCTCCCCGGACGACGCCATCGAACTGGCCGCCCGCGCGGAGCAAGCGGCCCTGAAGGCCGATAAACGCATCACCAACACCGAAGGCGGCAGCTTTAACAGCCACTACGGCATCAAAGTGTTCGGTAACAGTCACGGCATGCTGCAAAGTTACTGCTCGACTCGCCATTCCCTCTCCAGCTGCGTCATTGCGGAAGATGACGGCGATATGGAGCGCGACTACGCCTACACCATTGGCCGGGCAATCGAGGATCTGCAGTCCCCGGAATGGGTCGGGGAAGAGTGCGCCCGCCGCACCCTGTCGCGCCTGGCGCCGCGTAAGCTGTCGACCATGAAGGCGCCGGTCATTTTCGCCAACGAAGTGGCGACCGGGTTGTTTGGCCACCTGGTCGGAGCGATTGCCGGCGGCGCGGTCTACCGTAAATCGACCTTCCTGCTCGATTCGCTGGGCAAACAAATTTTGCCGGAGTGGCTGACCATTGAAGAGCATCCGCACCTGCTGAAAGGGCTGGCCTCCACGCCGTTCGACAGCGAAGGCGTGCGCACCGAACGTCGCGATATCGTCAAAGACGGCGTGCTGACCCAGTGGCTGCTGACCAATTACTCAGCGCGCAAGCTGGGGATGAAAAGCACCGGCCACGCCGGGGGCATCCACAACTGGCGCATTAACGGCCGCGGCCTGAGTTTTGCAAAGATGCTTAAAGAGATGGGCACCGGTCTTGTGGTTACCGAACTGATGGGGCAGGGTGTCAGTGGCGTCACCGGCGACTACTCACGCGGCGCATCCGGCTTCTGGGTAGAAAACGGCGAAATTCAATATCCTGTCAGTGAGATCACCATTGCAGGAAATCTGAAAGAAATGTGGCGTAATATCGTGACCATTGGCGATGATATTGAAACGCGCAGCAACATTCAGTGCGGTTCTGTGCTGCTGCCGGAGATGAAAATCGCCGGGCAATAACACCTGTTTGCTTAAATAATAAAAAGGAAGTGAGCAATGCGTAAAAAACTGTTAGCGATGCTGGCTGTCTCTGCTTTTGCGCTCGGTTCAGCGTCGGCCTTCGCCGACCTGGGCGAAGACATGGACACTCTGGCAGAAAACCTGCAAGTGGTACAGAAGACCTCCGACGCCGGCGAGCTGAAAGCGGCGCTGAATAAGATGCGTACCGCCGCGGTCGATGCTCAGAAAGAGACCCCGCCGAAGCTGGAAGGCAAAGCGGCCGACAGCGCTGAGATGAAAGATTACCGTCACGGTCTGGATATTCTGATCGGCCAGATCGACGGTGCGCTGAAGCTGGCGAACGAAGGCAAGGTGAAAGAGGCGCAGGCCGCCGCGGAGGAGTTTAAAACCACCCGCAACACCTATCATAAGAAGTACCGCTAACCGTTCTTTTCGGGAGGCATCAGCCGATGCCTCCCACCTGAAAGCCTACCGATATCACATTTTTCCACTCTCTTTTTCCGGTCTTTCTGCGGTCGTTTTCCGCTAAACCTCGCTCATTGTTGTGATGCGCATCACGTCATATCGCCTGTTTTTACATTTATCCGGCGAATATGTGGAGTCGATCACCTAAGCCTTCTCCCTTTCCACTTCGAAGTGGAAAACAACTCGCTACAAACTCCTGACCCCCGGCGCTACCTTGATTTCCAGAGACATCAGCGGGGTAACACAAGTGAATAACGGAGCGGTAATAAACGACGTAGGGGAGCAGGCGGCGCAGACCGAACGCCTGGCTGACAAGATGTTACAGCAGGTATTCGCCCTGTTAAGCCGTCACGACATCGTCCCTAACGACGTTCAGGAGCAAATGCTGACTTCCCACGTGCGGGCCATGGCCCACCGGTCAATCAGCGGCGAACCGCTACCGGAAGTGGATGCCAGTCTGTTCGAAGAAATTTCTGAAGATTCAATGATGCTGGCCCGCGAAGTGGTCGCACAGTTCGGCAACCTGCCTGATGAAGAGGCCTGGCTGCTCTCCGTCCACTTCGAAGTCGCGAAAGATAACCTGTAAGGAGCAAAACATGGAACAAATCACCGTAGTCATTGGCGACCGTCTGGGTAAAGGCCAAAAAGTCGCCGCAGGCGCTGAAAAAGCGGGCGCACGTGCTGTGGTCGTCCCTGGCGTTGCGGCCGACATGAAGCTTGGCGACATAATGAAAGCGGAAAACGCCACCTTCGGCATCTCCTTCTGCGGCAGCGGCGGCGCCGGCGCCATCACCGCCCAGACCAAATACGGCTACAAAGCAAAATATGGCATGCGCTCTATTGATGAGGGCGTCACCGCTATCAACGAAGGCTGCAATGTGCTGGGCTTCGGCTTTATGGATAAAGAAGAGCTGGGCGAGCGGCTGGTCGAAGCCTGGAAAAAGAAATACGGCGCATAAGTATGAAAGAGCAATTCACCACCACGGTGAGGGTTGCCGGCAAAGGCGAAAGCAAATCACGGGCCTTCGCCGATGCCCTGAACCATGTGCAGGCTGCGGTGATGAAATCATCCTCGCGCATCCTACTGCGTATTGAGCCACAGGACGTGACGGTTGTTCATGCGCGCGAAGCGGTACGAAAAGAGGCGTTTCTGTTCTTCTTTTTGCGCCGTGAACGACGGACCTACAGCGTGGAGCTGGACGTCACCGTCAACGTGACCGCCATCGATCTCGATAAAGTGGATTTCGTCACGCAAACCTGATTGTTAGCAAAAGGTCTGACTATGTTCCTGATAATTTTAATAAAATCGCTTATCATCGGCGGCCTGGTCGGCGTCGGCGTGGGCGCCGGAGCGGCACGCATGTTTCATGCCCCCACCACGCAGGGGATGGGGGCGTTTCGAACCCTGGGCGAGCTGAATTCCTGTGAGGGCGATCCGGCCTCCCACTTCTCCTTTGGCCTTGGCTTCTTCTTTAACGCCTGGGCCTCTTCCGTTGCAGCAGGCTCCTTCACCCAGGATGTTGACCACCGCATTATCCCCAACTGGGGCGCGGCGGCGCTGATGCTGAAAAATCGTAACGTTGGCGAAACGCTGCACGATCCGAAAAAAATGGCCATCTCCTGCGGCATCATCGGCATGATTGTCGTCGCCTTCCTCAACCTGACCGCCTCGTCCGTACCGGAAGCGCTGCAGGTCACCGCCGTTAAGGTACTGGTGCCGGCGGCAAACCTGCTGGTGAACACCGTGATGCCGGTGATCTTCTGGCTGGCGGCGATCGATGCCGGTAAAAAATCAGGCTTCTGGGCGACGATTTTCGGCGGCGCCGCGCAGCTGATTATGGGTAACGCCGTACCGGGTCTGGTGCTGGGGATCCTGATCGGTAAAGGCGTCGAAGAGAGCGGCTGGAACCGGGTGACTAAAGTGATGATGGTGGCCATCGTCGCGCTGTTTGTCCTCAGCGGCTTCTTCCGTGGCTTCGACATGAAGATGATCGAATCCTTCCATCTGACCGTGCCGAACTGGCTGGACATGATCCACAACTCACTCAGCGGCAAGTAACGGGAGCCGGATAATGGAACAGAATAAAGGTTTTTGGTATGCCGACTGGTCGTTCCCGATCTTTGTTGGCCTGCTCTCCTCCGGCGTCTTCGCCGGGACCCACATGTACTACCTGTACGGCATCGGCGCCTTTAACGAAGTGGCCTTCGTGGCGATGCTGAAGTCGGGGATTGATACCGGCGTTTACGGCGCGGTGGCGGCGTTTGGCGCCAGCTTCCTTTTCGCCCGCATCATCGAAGGGTCGCTGGTAGGGATCCTCGATATCGGCGGCGCGATACAGACCGGTATCGGTCTTGGCGTGCCGGCGCTGCTGCTCGGCGCGGGCTTTGTCTTCCCGGTGGCGAACTTCGCCGCGTCGCTGGTCACCGGTCTGGTCCTCGGCCTGGCGGTGGGCTATATCATCATTCTGGCGCGTAAGTTCACCATCAACCAGAGCGATTCCACCTACGGCGCCGACGTGATGATGGGGGCCGGTAACGCCTCCGGCCGCTTCCTTGGTCCCTTGATCATCCTCAGCGCAATGACCGCCTCGATTCCTATCGGGATTGGCTCGCTGGTTGGCGCACTGCTGTTCTACATCTGGCAGAAACCGATCACCGGCGGCGCCATCCTCGGGGCGATGATCCTCGGTTCCATCTTCCCGGTGGCGATTAGCTAAGCGCCCGATGGCGCTGCGCTTATCGGGCCTACAAGCCAGCGCGGTTTGTAGGCCCGATAAGGCGGTACGCCGCCATCCGTACACTCTTTTCATCAGGAGATAGCTATGTTTGATTTACTCCTGCGCCGCGCGCGCCTCGTCGACGATACCCTGACTGATATCGCCATTCAGGACGGGAAAATCGCGGCGCTGGGCGAGATTAGCGCGCCCTCCCGTAAAACCATTGAGCTGAACGGCAAGGTTTACGTCAGCGCTGGCTGGATTGACTCTCACGTTCACTGCTACCCGAATTCACCGATTTATCACGATGAGCCGGATAGCGTCGGCATCGCCACCGGCGTCACCACCGTGATCGATGCCGGCAGCACCGGCGCCGACGACGTCGATGACTTCTATCAACTGACCCGTAAAGCGGCGACGGAAGTTTATGCGCTGCTCAACATCTCCCGCGTCGGGCTGATTGCGCAGAATGAGCTGGCCAATATGGCCAATATCGACGCCGCCGCGGTGAAGCAGGCGGTGCAGCGTCATCCCGACTTTATCGTCGGCCTGAAGGCGCGGATGAGCAGCAGCGTGGTGGGCGAAAACGGCATTACGCCGCTGGCGCGCGCCAAGGCCATTCAGCAGGAAAACGACGATCTGCCGCTGATGGTGCACATCGGCAATAACCCGCCGAACCTCGATGAAATCGCCGATCTGCTGAGCAGCGGCGACATCATTACCCACTGCTATAACGGCAAGCCGAACCGCATTCTGAATCCTGCCGGCGAGCTGCGCAGCTCTATTACTCGCGCTCTGCAGCGCGGCGTGCGTCTCGATGTCGGCCATGGCACCGCCAGCTTCAGCTTTGAGGTGGCGCGGCGGGCGATTGCGCTGGGCATTCTGCCGCACACCATTAGCTCCGATATTTACTGCCGCAACCGGATCGACGGCCCGGTGCGCTCGCTGGCGCTGGTGATGTCGAAATTCCTCGCCATCGGCATGACGCTGCCGCAGGTGATTGACTGCGTGACCGTCAGCGCCGCAGAAGGGCTGCGCCTGTCGCGTAAAGGGCGGCTGGAAGTGGGCTTCGACGCCGATTTAACGCTATTTCGCCTGGAGCACCGGCCCACGCTGCTGGTGGATGCTGAAAAAGAGAGCCTGCAGGCTGACAACATTCTGGTGCCGCTGGCCGCGATCCGCGCGGGCAAAGGCTATCTGACCGAACAAGGGAGCGCGGAACATGCCTTCGATTTTTGAGAAATACCATTTAAAACAGGTGATTAATACTTCTGGCCGCATGACGGCGCTGGGCGTTTCCACGCCGCGCCCGGAAGTGGTGGAAGCCGCGATGGCAGGTATGAACCAGTACTTTGAAATGAAAGACCTGGTGAATAAAACCGGCGAGTACATCGCCAAACTGTTGGATGTGGAAGGGGCGACCGTTGTCTCCTGCGCGTCGGCGGGGATTGCCCAGTCGGTAGCGGCGGTGCTGGTGAAAGACAGCGACTGGCTGCTGGAGAACCTGCACGTTACGCCGATTGAAAATAACGAAATCGTGTTGCCGAAGGGCCACAACGTCAACTTCGGCGCGCCGGTTGGCACGATGGTGGCGTTGGGCGGCGGTAAGCTGGTGGAAGCGGGCTACGCCAACGAATGTTCTGCCCAACAGCTGGCGGCGGCGATCACTCCGCGCACCGCGGCGATTCTGTATATCAAATCCCACCACTGCGTGCAGAAAAGCATGCTCAACGTCGCGCAGGCCGCGGAAGTGGCGCACCAGCATAACTTGCCGCTGATCGTCGATGCGGCGGCGGAAGAAGATCTGCAGTGCTACTACCGCATGGGCGCCGACCTGGTTATCTACAGCGGCGCGAAAGCGATTGAAGGGCCGACCAGCGGGCTGGTGATCGGCAAAACGCAGTACGTCGAGTGGGTTAAACGCCAGTCGATGGGGATTGGCCGGGCGATGAAAGTGGGTAAAGAGGGCATTCTCGGCCTGACCTGCGCCATTGAACACTACCTGACGGCGAGCAAAGAGAGCGGCGAGCAGATGGTGGCGAAGATGACGCCGTTTATCGAACAGCTCAACGCGCTTAACGGCGTGACCGCGCGGGTGGTGTGGGACAGCGCGGGCCGCGATATCGCCCGCGCCGAAATTAAATTTGATGAAGCCACGACCGGCGTGAAGACCGGCGATCTGGTTAACGCGCTGAAGCAGGGTGAATACGCCATCTACTTCCGCGGCTATAAAGCGAATGAAGGCATTATCGAAGCCGATGTCCGCAGCGTAAACGCGGAGCAGCTGGCGGTGGTCGCTCGCCGCATCGCAGAAGTTCTGAATAAGGAGAAACAAGCATGAAACTGACCCCAAACTTTTACCGTGACCGCGTGTGCCTGAACGTCCTGGCGGGCAGCAAAGACAACGCCCGTGAAATTTACGACGCGGCGGAAGGTCACGTCCTGGTCGGCGTGCTCTCCAAAAACTATCCGGACGTCGCCAGCGCGGTGGCCGATATGCGCGACTACGCGAAGCTGATCGATAATGCGCTCTCCGTCGGGCTGGGGGCAGGCGATCCAAACCAGTCGGCGATGGTGAGCGAGATTTGTCGCCAGGTGCAGCCGCAGCACGTCAACCAGGTCTTCACCGGCGTGGCTACCAGCCGCGCGCTGCTCGGGCAGAACGAGACGGTGGTCAACGGCCTGGTCTCTCCCACCGGTACGCCGGGAATGGTTAAGATCTCCACCGGCCCGCTGAGCAGCGGCGCGGCGGATGGCATTGTGCCGCTGGAAACCGCCATCGCGCTGCTGAAAGACATGGGCGGCAGCTCCATCAAATACTTCCCGATGGGCGGCCTGAAGCACCGCGCCGAGTTTGAAGCCGTCGCCAAAGCCTGCGCCGCGCACGATTTCTGGCTCGAGCCGACCGGCGGTATCGATCTGGAAAACTACAGCGAGATCCTGAAAATCGCCCTCGATGCCGGGGTAAGCAAAATCATCCCGCATATTTACAGCTCGATTATCGATAAAGCCAGCGGTAACACCCGCCCGGCCGATGTGCGCCAGCTGCTGGAGATGACCAAACAGTTAGTGAAGTAGTGCCCTTGTCCCTCACCCTCAAAGGGTGAGGGGCAGCTTATCCCACTGAACCATCAAGGAGTTGCTATGCCTGTCGCTCGTCATCTGCTTGTCGCTTCACTGTCCCTGTTTGCCGCCGCCGCGGGCGCCGCGCAAACCCACTATGCCTGGGTAGGCACCTATAACCCCAATGGCGAAGGTCTGTATCGCTTTACCGTCGATGCCAAAACCGGCGCCCTGCGCGATAAGACGCTGGTGAGCTCGTTGCCGAACGTCGCGCAATTAACCGTGTCGCGCGATGGCAAAACGCTGTATGCCGCCAGTGAGGTCGAAAAAGGCGTGGTGCAGGCGTGGCGCATTGAAAAGAACGGCGAGCTGACCGCGCTCAGCCAGGTCGCCTCCGGCGGCGCCGGGCCGGTGTATCTCTCCCTGACGCCGGACGGTAAGCATCTGCTGGTGGCTAACTATGTCAGCGGCAGTATCGCCGTGCTACCGGTGCAAGAAGATGGTAGCCTGGCTGAGGCGGTGGACAGGCATCAGGATGAAGGCCCGGCAGGCGCCGAACGCCCGGCGGCGGCCGTCGAGGGCAGCTTCGCCATCAGCGATCACAACGGCCCGCATGCCCATATGATCGCCGCCGATCCCAGCGGGAAATACGTTTACTCTACCGATCTGGGGCTGGATCGGATCTATCAGTATCGGCTGGATAGCGCCAGCGGCAAGCTAACGCCGAACGATCCGCCGTTTATCGCCGCCTCGTCGCCGGGAGCCGGCCCGCGCCACTTCGTCTTTACGCCACAGGGCGACGGCCTGTGGCTGATTAACGAGGAAGCGTCGACGCTGACCTTCTATCATCTGGATAAGCAAAGCGGCCTGCTGCGTGAAGGCAAAACTGTCTCCGCGCTGCCGGAAGGTTATAAAGGCACCAGCTTTGCCGCCGGACTTGTGTTGAGCAACGATGGCAAACAGCTATATGTCGCCAACCGCCTGCATAACAGCATTGCCCACTTCACGGTGCTGGCCGACGGCAGCCTGAGTCACCAGGAAGATATCTGGACGCGTGGCGATTATCCCCGCACCCTGACGCTGGATAATCAGGGGCAGTGGCTGTACGTCATGAACCAGCGTAGCGATAATATTACCCGCTTCAGCGTGGCGCCGAAGGATGGCAAATTAACCTTTGCCTCCGACTATACGCCGGTCGGTAGCCCATCGCAGATGGTGATATCCGCCCAACCCTGAGCCGTAATTACAAGGAACTGACATGCGATTTCCCAACCAACGCTTAGCGCAACTCTTCACCCTGCTGCGAAATGAAACGCTGCCGCAGGATGAGCTGGCGCAACGCCTGTCGGTTTCCACCCGTACCGTGCGCGCCGATATTACCGCCCTGAATACGCTGCTGGCGCAATATGGCGCGCAGTTTATCCTTAACCGCGGCAGCGGTTATCAGCTGAAGATAGATAATCCGACGAGTTTCCAGGCGCTGGAGGAGACCGCGCCGAAGGCGCAGCACGTGCCGCGTACCGCCCAGGATCGCATCACGTTTCTGCTGGTGCGTTTCCTGACCTCGGCGTTCTCTATCAAGCTGGAAGATCTGGCGGATGAGTGGTTCGTCAGCCGCGCCACGCTGCAAAATGACATGGTTGAGGTGCGCGAGCGCTTCCAGCGCTATCAGCTGACTCTTGAAACCCGCCCGCGCCACGGTATGAAGCTGTTCGGCAGCGAGGTGTCAATTCGCGCCTGCCTGACCGACCTGCTGTGGGAGCTGACCCAGCAAGGCGATATCGCGCCGCCGATCGGCGCCGAGGCCTTTGCGGCGGAGGTGCCAGCGCTGCTGGAGCCGGTGCTGCAGGAGACGCTCACGCGGCATCATATTCGCCTCACCGACGCCGGCGAGCGCTTTGTCTGCCTGTATGGCGCGGTGGTGGTGCGCCGCGTCAGCGAAGGCTACCCGCTGGCCGAATTCAGCGCTGAAGATGTGGCGCAGAACGTCCGCGACGCCGCGCGCGAGCTGACGGGCGAGCTGCAGCGGCTGGCCGGGAAACCTTTATCGCCCGCCGAAGAAGAGTGGCTATGCGTGCATATCGCGGCCCGTCAGGTGCAGGATGTCGATCCGGAAACTATCAGCGCCGACGATGATGAAGCGCTGGTCAATTACATCCTGCGCTACATCAACAGCCAGTATAATTACAACCTGCTGGACGACGCCCAGCTGCATGCCGATCTGCTGACCCACATTAAAACCATGATCACCCGGGTGCGCTACCAGATCATGATCCCCAATCCGCTGCTGGATAACATCAAACAGCACTACCCGATGGCCTGGGATATGACCCTGGCCGCGGTCTCCAGCTGGGGGAAATATACTCCGTACACCATCAGCGAAAACGAAATCGGCTTTCTGGTACTGCATATCGGCGTTGGGCTGGAGCGTCACTACAACATCGGCTACCAGCGTCAGCCGCAGGTGCTGCTGGTGTGCGATACCAGCAATGCGATGGTACGGATGATCGAGGCGATCCTGCAGCGTAAATATCCGCAGCTGGAGATCGCCGCTACCATCTCCCAGCGCGAGTACGAACAGCGGGACGCGATCGAGGCGGATTTCGTTATCTCAACGGTGCGGATCGGCGAAAAAGACAAGCCGGTAGTGACCATCGCGCCGTTCCCCACCGACTATCAGCTGGATCAAATCGGCAAGCTGGTGCTGGTGGACCGTACCCGTCCGTGGATGCTGAATAAATACTTCGATGCCGCCCACTTCCGGGTGGTGGATAAGCCGATGGATCAGCAAACGCTGTTCGCCGAGCTGTGCCAGCAGCTGCTGGAGGAAGGCTTTGTCGATGCGGAGTTTCATGCTTCGGTAGTGGAACGTGAAGCGATCGTCAGCACCATGTTGGGGGATGGCATTGCGCTGCCGCACTCCCTGGGGCTGCTGGCGAAAAAGACGGTGGTTTATACCGTTATCGCCCCGCAGGGCATCGCCTGGGGCGACGAAACCGCCCATCTCATCTTCCTGCTCGCTATCAGCAAGCGCGAGTATGAAGAGGCGATGGCGATCTACGATATTTTCGTGACTTTCCTGCGCGAGCGCGCCATGAGTCGCCTCGCCGCGACCCGCAGCTTTGATGAGTTTAAAACGGTGGCGATGGAGTGCGTCAGCCGGTTTTGAGAGGCGTTTTCCAGATTCGAGTGTAATTCAAATGTAATGCTATACTGCATTACAAAATTCCCCTTTCCGGAGGCATAATGGCCACGCTCAATGTTCGACTGGACGATAAACTCAAAAAAGAGGCTTATGCCGTGCTGGAGAAACTCGATATGACACCAACGGAGGCGGTACGCCTGCTGTTTCAATACATTGCGGAAAATGGCCGCATGCCGGTGAAAAGTATGACCATCAGTGATGGCGAAGCGGCGTTATTACGCACCGTTCGCGAACGGCTGGAAAACCCACGGCCAGGGGTTAAGGTGAGTCTGGATGACCTATGAACTGGAGTTTGATCCACGAGCCAGGCGCGAATGGCAGAAGCCTGGCGAGACGGTCAAAAAACAGTTCAAAAATAAGCTCCAGCAGATTGTGCAGAATCCGCGAATTGAGTCGACCAGGCTGAGCGATTTACCGGATTGCTACAAAATCAAGCTTAAGGCGTCAGGTTATCGGTTGGTGTATCAAGTACGAGATAGTGTGGTGGTGGTTTACGTTATTGCCATTGGCAAAAGAGAGAAAGCGGCCGTTTATCATCAGGCGAATAAACGGCTCTAAACGCTATCGCAAATGATGTACGACCTGGTTGCTGCTGCCGCGCCAGATAAGCGCCGGATCTTTCAAATCCTGCACAAACTTACCGTCAACCAGCACGTTAATCAGGTTCACGACTTCCATCTGCTCGGCGTTCAGTTCGTCAATCTTATAGCCCGTCCAGACCCAGATATCTTTGCCGGGGCATTCGGCGCGCACGCGCTGAACCAGCTTTAAAATATCCGCGACGTTCTGCGGATGCAGCGGATCGCCGCCGGAGAGCGAAAGCCCCTGGCGTTTGATGCGGGTGTCGTTGAGGTCGGCGATGATACGGTCGGCCATCTCAGCGGTAAACGGCATACCGGAGTTCACCCGCCAGGTGCTTTTGTTGTAGCAGCCGGGGCACTCGTGGACGCAGCCGGAGACAAACAGGGTGCAGCGAGTGCCGGGGCCGTTGACGATGTCGACGGGGTAGTACTGGTGATAATTCATTTTCGCTTCTCAATTAACGCCATAGCCGCGTTGGCTGCGCTCGCTCACCCCGGTCACGTACTGAATGTACGCTCCCGGGGATTCCTTCGTTTGCCGCCTTGCTCTGACGTTAATTGCTTTGCGAAAACGAAGGAGTGCGGCCATTTCCTGGCGTCGCTGCGCTCGGCCGAGCTACAACAGTGGTAGTGGTAGCCCGGATAAGGCGCTGCGCGCCGCTATCCGGGAACGGCTCCTTAGTGGCCAAACGGCTACGGGGCCGGTCCCTTCTCCCCGTTGGGGAGAGGGTGAGGGGCTAAACCAGCTGGAATTAACCAATCTGCCCATTGCCCAGGTGCTTCACGCGGCGCTTCACTTCTTCCTGCTTGCCGGCGTTGAACGGCCGCGCGTCCGGGCTGCCTAGATAACCGCACACCCGGCGGGTAACGGAAACGCGGGCGGCGTCGTGGTTACCGCATTTCGGGCAGGTAAAGCCCTTGCTGGTGCACTCGAACTCGCCGGTAAAACCGCACTCGTAGCACTCATCGATCGGCGTATTGGTCCCGTAGTACGGCACGTGCTGATAGCTGTAATCCCACACGTCTTCCAGCGCCTTGAGGTTATGCTGGATATTCGGGTACTCGCCGTAGCAAATGAACCCCCCGTTGGCCAGCGGCGGGTACGGCGCTTCGAAATCGATCTTATCGTACGGGTTGACCTTCTTCTCCACGTCGAGGTGGAAGCTGTTGGTGTAGTAACCTTTGTCGGTTACCCCTTCCACCACGCCAAACTCGGCGGTGTCGAGACGGCAGAAGCGATCGCACAGGTTTTCGCTCGGCGTGCTGTACAGGCTAAAGCCGTAGCCGGTTTCTTCCTTCCACAAATCGACGGCGTCGCGCAGGCGCTGGACGATGGCCACGCCTTTCTCACGCAGCGCCTCGCTGTCGTACATATGCTGGTTGCCGTACAGCGCATTGATGGTTTCATGGATACCGATATAGCCCAGAGAAATGGACGCGCGGCCGTTTTTGAAGATCTCGGAGACGTCGTCGTCGGCTTTCAGCCGCACGCCGCAGGCGCCTTCCATATACAGGATCGGCGCCACGCGAGCCTTCACTCCTTCCAGGCGGGCGATACGGGTCATCAGCGCTTTACGCGCCAGCTGCAGGCGCTCGTCCAGCAGCGCCCAGAAGGCGGCTTCATCGCCTTTCGCTTCCAGGGCGATGCGCGGCAGGTTGAGACTGATCACGCCGAGGTTATTGCGTCCATCATGCACCTGCTCGCCGTTCTCGTTTTCCCATACCCCGAGGAAGCTGCGGCAGCCCATCGGCGTTTTAAACGACCCGGTGACTTTCACCACCTGATCGTAGTTGAGGATATCCGGGTACATGCGCTTGCTGGCGCACTCCAGCGCCAGCTGTTTGATGTCGTAGTTCGGGTCGCCGAACTTATGGTTCAGGCCGTCGCGGATCGCGAACACCAGTTTCGGGAACACCGCGGTTTTGCGATTTTTACCGAGGCCGGCAATGCGGTTGCGCAGAATCGACTGCTGGATCAGCCGCGATTCCCAGCTGGTGCCAAGGCCGAACCCGAAGGTGACGAACGGCGTCTGGCCGTTGGCGGTATGCAGTGTGTTGACCTCATACTCCAGCGACTGGAAGGCGTCGTAGCACTCTTTTTCGGTACGGGCGCGGGCATAGCCTTCGGCATCCGGGATCTGCCACTCTTCGGCGATTTTGCGATGCTTTTTGAAGCTTTCGCTGACGAACGGCGCCAGCACTTCGTCGATGCGGTTGATGGTGGTGCCGCCGTAAATATGGCTGGCGACCTGGGCGATGATCTGCGCTGTCACCGCGGTGGCGGTAGAGATAGACTTCGGCGGCTCGATCTCCGCGTTGCCCATCTTAAAGCCCTGGGTCAGCATGCCTTTCAGGTCGATCAGCATGCAGTTGAACATCGGGAAGAAGGGCGAGTAATCGAGGTCATGATAGTGGATCATGCCGCGCTCGTGGGCCATCACCACATCGTGGGGCAGCAGGTGCTGCCGGGCGTAGTGCTTGGCGACGATCCCGGCCAGCAGGTCGCGCTGGGTCGGGATGACTTTACTGTCCTTGTTGGCGTTTTCGTTGAGCAGCGCGGAGTTGGTCTGCTCGACGAGGCCGCGGATCTCCTGATTGAGGCGGCCGCGCTTCTCACGCTGGCTATCGCGGTCATGGCGATACTCAATGTAGGCGCGCGCCAGCTGCTTATAGGGGCCGGACATCAGCTGGTTTTCCACCGCGGTCTGGATCTCGTTGATGTCGACCTGGGCGCGGCCCTGCATTTGTTGGCTAACGACTTCTGCGACGGTGGCGCAATAGTCTGCGTCATCGACTCCCGCTGCTTTAGCTGCACGCAGAATTGCTTCCTGAATGCGCTCTGAGTTGAACGGCACTTTACAGCCATCACGTTTCATCACATGCGGTGTCATGATCACTCCATATATAGAACAGGTTATCCACAGAGGCGGAGGTTATCCCGAAGGCGCTGCACGCTACGGCTCGTGCTGTTTACCTTCGGATCCGGCCCGTTTTATCCACATCTCATCACCGCCAGACATCGACAAGATATGGTGACATAATAGACGATTAATACAACATGTTGGGCCGAGGCGCATTTTAAGTTCTATATGTAGTGATTTGCATCAAAGATGTTTGCGATTTTATTGACCCAGAACAAGGTAAAAAGGTGAGAGTACGGATGATGGGCGCTGGCGATAAATGTAAATTTAGGCGCTTAAAATATAAGCAAAAATCGAGCCCGTTCAGGCATGAAACGGGCAAATATTCAGGCAATCAACGTATCGTTAAGCAGATCGACCAGCAGTAGCAGGGCATAGCGAGCCTGCTGCGGGTCAGCGGGCAGCGGCAGGATGGCGCTGGCCATATCGCCAAGGGCGTGCTGTTCCGGCGTCAGAGCAATAATGGTCACTCCCTGCGTACGCGCCTGCAAGGTGGCGCTTTGCAACACAGGGTTGGCCTCGGCAGTGGCCAGCACCAGCAGCAGATGATCGTCATTGAGGGTGCTGGCGGTCAGCCGCATCAGCGCCGCATCCTGACAGAGATTAATCGCGATGCCGGAGGGCAGTAGCTGATGCTGGAGCAGCGCGGCCAGCGTCACGTCCTGGGCGCCAAGGGCGAAGCAGTGTACCGCACGGGCGCTCAGCAGGCGCGATTTACACTTTTCCACCGCCGCTTCCGCGGTATGGCCGAGCTGACGAGTTAGGGTAACGCCAAGGCTGCTAAGTTTGTCGCGCCAGGCGACGGGCAGGGCGGCGCTGTCCGGCGTAAGCCAGCTGGCGCGCCGTTCGCTGGCCTGCGCCAGCTGTTTACGCAGATCACGAATATCATCGCAGCCCACTGAGCGGGCGAAGCGGGTAATGGTGGCAGGGCTGACCCCCGCGCTGGCGGCCAGCTCGTCAATAGAGGCGCTGGCGGTAAAGCTTAGATTTTGTAGAATAAAGGTGGCGACGCGCGACTCCTGGGCACTAAAGCGGCGCATTCCTTCCTGCAGCTGACCTACGATATCCATCCTCATGTTCCCTTTGGCAAAAACCGCATTTGAAAATATTTTTCAATTATCGACTGTCTCTCTTTATAGCACCCACGCCGCATATTTCCTATGGTTAGAGCAGTAAAGGGTGACACCCTGGCGATAAAAATGCGTAAAAATTGAGCCTCGATCACATCGGTGAAAATTATTTTCATATAGCCTTCACTATCACACAATATTAACAATATAGTCGTCCAGGCCCTGAGGGCTGAAGCGATAACACGTAAAGGGGAAGCGCAATGCCACGAATCGTACTCTGTTGTGCCGCAGGCATGTCGACCAGCATGCTGGTGAACAAAATGAAAGCAGAAGCCCAGCAGCGTGCGCTGGCGCTGGAAATCTATGCGGTGGCGGTGGCGGAATTTGAACGCGAATTGCCAAACGCCGACGTCATTCTGCTCGGGCCGCAGGTTAAATATGAAGCCGGACGGCTAACCGCGCTGGCCGCGCCGCAGGGCAAGGCGGTGGCGGTGATCGATATGGCTGACTACGGCATGATGCGCGGCGCCGCGGTGTTGGATAAAGCGCTAGCCCTGCTCGAACACTAATTTTCTCATCCCGTTTTTCATCATCATCACGTGCGGTCCTGCCGATCGCGCGCGGCGCTCTGTATGCCGAAAATCCGAAAAGAGGACACTATGCAAGCACTGAAAATTGCCGTTATCGGCGGCGGCAGCAGCTACACGCCGGAGCTTATTGAAGGGATTATCGTTCGTTACGAGCAGCTTCCGGTCACAGAGCTGGCGCTGGTAGATGTCGAATCCGGCCGGGAAAAGGTGGAGATCATCGCCGCGCTGACCCGGCGGATGCTGAAACATAAAGGGCTGGAGCAGGTGGCGGTCAGCGTCCACTTTACGCTCGATGAGGCCATCCGCGGCGCCAGCTTTGTGCTGACCCAGCTGCGTGTCGGACAGCTGGCGGCGCGCGCCGCCGATGAGCGGCTGGGTCTCAAGTACCACCTGCTGGGCCAGGAGACCACCGGCGTCGGCGGTTTTGCCAAGGCGCTGCGGACGATCCCGGTGATCCTTGAGGTGGCGCGCAAAGTGGAACAGCTGGCGCCGGAAGCGTTCATTCTCAACTTTACTAATCCGGCGGGGATCGTCACCGAGGCGGTCAGCCGCTACAGCACGGCGAAGATCATCGGCCTGTGCAATGTGCCGATCAACATGCAGCACATGATCGTCGGGATGTTGGGCGCCCAGGAGTCCGAAGTGAAATTGCGCTTTGCCGGGCTCAACCATATGGTCTGGGTGCATAAGGTGCTACAGGGGCGCGAGGATGTCACCGGCAAGGTGATCGACATGCTGTGCGACGGTAAGGCGCTGTCGATGAACAACATTAAAGAGCTGCCGTGGCCGGCGGAATTCCTGCGCGCGCTGAAGGCGATTCCGTGCCCCTATCATCGCTATTTTTGGCTGACGCCGGCGATGCTGGCGGAAGAGATCGCCGCGGCGAAAACCAAGGGCACCCGCGCCGAACAGGTGATGAAAGTCGAGCAGGAGCTGTTTGCGCTGTACGCCGACCCGCAGCTGGAAGAAAAACCGGAGCAACTGAGCTTTCGCGGCGGCGCCTACTACTCGGAGGTGGCCGTCGAGCTTATCAACGCGATCTACAACAACCTGGGCGCGGAGATGGTGGTGAATACCCGCAACAACGGCGCGATTCATGGCCTGGATGATGATGCGGTGGTGGAAACCAACAGCATTATTGATGCGCAAGGGGCGCGGCCGCTGGCGTTCGGCCCGCTGCCGCCGGCGATGAATGGCCTGACCCAGCAGGTGAAAGCCTTCGAGCGGTTGACGATTGAAGCCGCGGTACACGGCTGTCGCGAAAGCGCACTGCTGGCGCTGGTGACCAACCCGCTGGTCGGTAACGTCACCGATGCCCAGGCGCTGCTGGATGAAGTATTAACCATCAACCGTCAATGGCTGACGCAATTTAACTGACCGCTATTTCCCCTCGGGAGCACACCATGTCGAATACAAGCTGGATTGAACGTTACGTCATGCCGGCGGCGCTGAGAATCGCCGGGCAAAAGCACGTCCTGTCGGTGCGCGACGGCATCATTCTCAATATGCCGTTTATGTTGATTGGCTCATTCTTCCTGATTTTCGCCTACCTGCCGATCCCCGGCTATGCCGATATGATGAGCAGCCTGTTTGGCGAGGTCTGGCGCGATAAAATGTTGTACCCGGTGAAAGCGACCTACGACATCATGGCGCTGATTTCCAGCTTCGGCATCGCCTACCGGCTGGCGGAGAAGTATCGCACTCTCGATCCGCTGAGCGCTGGAGCGATGTCGCTGGTGGCCTTCATGATGACGATCCCGCAGAACACGCTGTTTACGCCGGTACACGGCGCGGCGGAGGTGATTAAAGGGGTGATCCCGGTGAGCATGGTCGGCAGCCAGGGGCTGTTTGTCGCCATTGTCATTTCGCTGCTGTCGACGGAGATTTATCGTTTGGTCGCCAGCCGCAATCTCGTTATCCGCATGCCGGACGGCGTGCCGCCGGCAGTGGCGAAATCATTCCTTGCCCTGATCCCCGGCTTCTGCGTGCTGGCGGTGGTGCTGGCGCTGCGCCTGGCGGTCGAGGCCTCGCCGTTCGGCGATATCAACAGTATGATCGCCACCCTGATTGGTATTCCGATGCACCACGTCGGCGGTACGCTGCCGGGCATGATTATTTCAGTCATTTTGATTGGTATTTTGTGGACCCTGGGCCTGCACGGCGACGCGATCGTACTGGTGTTTATCCAGCCGGTATGGCTGTCGAATATGTCCGAGAACCTGACGGCCTTCCAGAACGGTCAGCCGATCCCGCATATCATTACTCAGCAGTTTTACGATCTGTGGATTGCCCCCGGGGGTACCGGCGCGCTGCTGGGGCTGGTGATTTTTATGTTGCTGCGTAGCCGTAGCCAGCAGATGAAGCAGCTGGGGAAAATTGCCGCGCCCGGGGCATTGTTTAACATCAGCGAGCCGATGGTGTTTGGCATCCCGCTGGTGATGAACCCGTACTTTTTCCTGCCGTTTATTTTAACGCCGGTGCTGCTGGTGATCGTGTCCTATACCGCGATGGCGACCGGGCTGGTGGCGCCGCCCGCCGGAATCGCGCTGCCGTTCACCACGCCGATCTTCATCAGCGGCTATCTGGCGACCGGAGGGCATATCTCCGGCACGGTGCTGCAGGTGGTGAATTTAGCGATTTCGCTGGTGGTCTACTATCCGTTCTTCCGCGCCTGGGATCGGCTAAAGGCAAAAGAAGAGCACGCCTCGGCGCAACCCCAAGCGAGCGCTGCGATTGCTGATGCCGACCGCGCATAACCTCCAGCCTGACAAATCGTAGCCCCGGTGAGCGTTGCGCCACCGGGGAAAAGCGTTATCCCTGCAGCCACCATATCGCTTCGAACGGCCGCAGCGTCAGCCCGGTCGGGCGCGGGGTGGTCTCGGCATAGTTGCTGATGATCATCTTCCACTCGCCCGGGGCCTCAGCGGGCTGCCAGGCCTGCAGCTCGCGGCTCAGGTTAGCGGCGACTACCAGCGTTTGCCCCTGCCACTGACGACGATAGCACCACAGCGACGGATGCTCCGGCAGCAGATCCTCGTAATCGCCCCAGGTCAGTAGCGGCAGGGTTTTACGCAGCGTAATCAGCTGCTGATAGGCATAAAACACCGAATCGGGGTCCGCCAGCGCCGCCTCGACGTTGATCTCCTGGTAATTATCGCCAAGGCCGATCCACGGCTCACCGTCGCTGAAGCCACCGTTCTCGCCGGCGTGCCACGGCATCGGCGTGCGGCTGTTGTCGCGCGACTTGCTGGCGAGGATCGCCAGCAGTTCGTCCGGGCTTTGCCCCTGCGCCGCACGTTCGATAAACATATTGTGGCTTTCGACGTCACGGTAATCGCTGATGCTGCTGAAGTGCGGATTGGTCATGCCGATCTCTTCGCCCTGGTAGATATAGGGCGTGCCCTGCATGCCGTGCAGCACCATCGCCAGCATCTTCGCCGCCGTCACCCGGTACTCGCCTTCGTCTCCAAAGCGCGACACGATGCGCGGCTGATCGTGGTTACACCAGAACAGCGCGTTCCACGCCCGATTGTGCATTCCCTGCTGCCAGTGGCGGAACAGCGCCTTCAGCGCCACATAGTCCGGGCGGGCGAGGGTCCATTTCTCTCCGCCGGGATAATCGACCTTTAAATGGTGGAAGTTAAAGGTCATCGACAGCTCGCGGCCGTCCAGCGCGGCGTACTGCTGGCAGTGCTCCAGCGAGGTGGAGGACATCTCGCCGACGGTCATCAGGTTACGCGGGGTGAAGACATCGCGGCTCATCTCCTGCAGGAACTCATGCACCCGCGGGCCGTCGGTATAGAAGCGGCGGCCATCCCCGTCCAGATCGCAGGGAAAGGTCTGGTCTTTTGAGATCAGGTTGACCACGTCGAGGCGCAGACCGTCGACGCCGCGGTCAGCCCAGAATTCGCAGACCTTTTTCAGCTCGGCGCGCACCGCCGGATTCTCCCAGTTGAGATCCGCCTGCTCAATGGCGAACAGGTGCAGATAATACTGCCCGCTGTCGGCGTGCCACTGCCAGGCGTTACCGCCAAATTTAGAGCGCCAGTTGTTCGGCAGGGCGTCCGGTTCGCCATCGCGCCAGATATAGAACTGGCGGTAGGGACTCTCCTTATTCAGCGACTGACGGAACCATTCATGTTCGGTCGACGTGTGGTTCAGCACCATATCCAGCACGATGCGGATGCCGCGGGCCTTTGCCTCCGTCACCAGGGCGTCAAAGTCGGCCATCGTGCCGTAGGAGGGATCGATGGCGGTGTAGTTCGCCACATCGTAGCCGTTATCCACCTGCGGTGAGACGTAGAACGGCGTCAGCCAGATGGCGTCGACCCCAAGCTTTTGCAGATAGTCGAGGCGGGAGGTGACGCCGCGCAGGTCGCCGGTACCGCTGCCGGTGGTATCCTGAAAACTCTTCGGATAGATTTGATAAATAACGCCGTTTTGCCACCAGTGGGGGAGATGATTCATAGTACTTTCCTGCTGCAACGAGGGGCGCCAAAGGCGCCCCGAAAGAAGAAGTTAGACAATCTGCAAGGTGCCCTGACGGTACTTGCGCTGATACACCACGCTGGTGAGGATAATCGGCACCACCACCGCGATAGCCATCGCCATGGCGTACACCTGCCAGTAGGTAGGCTGGATGGAGAGGATCCCCGGCAGGCCGCCGACGCCGATGCCGTTCGCCAGCACGCCGTTCAGGCCGCACAGCAGGCCGGCGAGGCCAGAGCCAATCATTGCGCACAGCATCGGGAAGCGGTATTTCAGGTTGATACCGTACATCGCTGGCTCGGTGACCCCGAGATAGGCGGAGATCGCCGCCGGTACCGAGATTTCACGTTCATTCTGCTTGCGGCTGGCGATGATGATGCCAACCACCGCCGACGCCTGGGCAATATTCGACAGCGCAATCAGCGGCCACACCGGGGTACCGCCCATGCTCTGGATCATCTGCATATCGATAGCGAGGGTGGTCTGGTGGACACCGGTAATCACCAGCGGCGCGTAGAGGAAGCCGAACAGCGCGGCGCCGATCGGCGCGAAGCTGCCGGTTAACAGATGGCGTACCGCGAAGGCCACGCCGTCGCCGATCAGGCGGCCGAACGGACCGATAATGGCGTGCGCGAGGAACACCGCGAGGATCAGCGAGCAGACCGGGACAATCACCAGGTAGAGGTAGTCAGGCACAATGCGCTTGAGGCGCGTCTCGATAAAGCCTAAGGCCAGGCCAGCCAGCAGGGCCGGGATCACCTGCGCCTGGTAGCCGACTTTGGCAATGGTAAACAGGCCGAAGTTCCACACCTCCGGCACCTGCTGGCCGAGGAGATAGGCGTTCATCAGCTGCGGGGAGACGAGGGTGACGCCAAGGACGATCCCGAGGATCGGCGTGCCGCCCATCTTCTTCACCGCTGACCAGCAGATCCCCACCGGCAGATAGAAGAAGATCGCCTCGCCAATCAGCCACAGGAAGTCATAGATGGTTTTCAGCGACGGGTGCATCTGGGCCAGCGTCTGGCCATTGCTCATGGGCAGGTCGCCGATAACGTTGCGGAAACCGAGGATCAGACCGCCGCTGATCAGGGCCGGCAGCAGGGGAAAGAAGATCTCGGCGAAGTGCGAGATTAACTGTTCATGCCACTTCATATTTTGCCGCGCGGCCTGCTTGACCTGCTCTTTGTCGGCGGAGGTCTGGCCGGTGGTCGCCAGCAGGGCCTTGTAGTAATCGCCCACCTCGGTGCCGATGACCACCTGGAACTGGCCGGCGTTAGTGAAGCATCCCTTCACCATGCGCAGCTGCTCAATCTCTTTTGGTCTGGCGATGGCCGGGTCGTTCAGCACAAAGCGCAAACGGGTAATACAGTGGCTGACGGTGGCGATGTTACCGCGCCCGCCCACCAGTTCGATCAGTTTATCGATGTCCTGCTGGTTTACTTTGCTCATGATGAAGCCTCAAAAACAGAGGGGAGAGATGCCGTTTTTACCTTGAGGGCATCCTAACCGTTCCGCTTAATTTGCAAAATGGGAACGTTCCCGAAACCCGGCGACGATCACATAAATCGCCCGAGCGAGATTAATTGAGGGCGGCGGGAATCACGATCTGGCGGGGATCGACGCTGCCGGCGATCTGCTCGATCAACTGCCGGGCGGCCCGGCGTCCGGACTCGGCATAGCCCGGATCGACGGTCAAGATTTCCGGGTGGAGAAACTTCATCAGCGGCGTGCTGCCGACGCTGGCGAGCTGCAGCGCATCGCGACCCTGCTGCTGGAGGTACTTGCTGGCGCCGAGGGCGAGGGTATCCGTCGCGCAGACCAGGGCGCTGGTTTCAGCCGTCAGCACGTTGGCGACGGTGTCATATCCCTGCTTCATGCCCAGCCCCGGCAGGGCGGCGGTGGGCGTCAGACGATGCTTTTTACAGAAGGCGAGGTAGGCCAGATGGCGGCGTTCGCCGGTGGTGACGTCGCTGTGCGGTACGCCAAGAAAACTGATGTGGCGGTGTCCGCGATCGTAGAGCCGCTGCATCAGCAGCGTGATGGCCCCTTCGTCGTCATAGCACACCGAGGCGAAGCCGGGAGCGTCGCGGGCCATCAGCACCAGGGTGTCGCGCCAGGGGGCGAGCATCGCTTCGTCGATGCCGGTAAAACCGAACAGCACCACGCCGTCAATATTGCGCCGGGCGAGCATGCCGAGATGCTCCTCCACCAACGCCGGGGAGAACTGGCTCTCCATCATAATCGGATCGTAACCCTGCTCATAAAAGGCGGGCAGCATGGTCTGCACGGCAAGGTTTTCCGACAGCGAATCGAGACGGGTGACGATAATCGCCACCACTTTATCGCTCTGGCCGCGCATGGCGCGGGCGGAACGGGAGGGCGAGAAACCGTGCTGCTGCATCACCGCTTCGACGCGCTCGCGGGTCCGTTCGCTGACCCCGCTCTCGTTGTTAAGGACGCGGGATACCGTCGATTTCCCTACGCCGCTTAAGCGCGCGATATCTTTGATGGTCAGCCGGTTCTGCATGCGGAATTCTCGTCAGGGATGGTAGAAGTGAGCCTAATGCTACTCAACCAAACCGCAATGAGCAAAGTCTGGTTTACGTTCGGTTTAGTTGCGCGGGTTTATCATCGCCATTATTGCCACACAATCCTCAGCGAGGGCGCTATAATTCGCGCCGTTTATATTCACTTACCGGAGATAGTTATGGACCCCGATCCCACTCCTCATCCTCGATGGAGCAACCTTTCTTTCCGGTAAGCCTGTTTAACACTGCTTTACCGGAAAGCGTAAAGCAGTGACGTCCTTGATGTCCCTGCCATAAAAATAACATGCCTGACAGGTAGGTTTTGCTACGCCCGTCGGCAACGCTGCGTTCGCTTTGGCGAGCGCGGAGGGACTGTTTATGCTGAAAAATTATACCCGGCAGCTGTTCGCGCAGCTTAGCCGCCATCTGCCACGTCGTTTAGTCCAGCGCGATCCGCTGCCGGACGCCCGCCATCTGGCGAGTGGCCCCATTCCTGAATCGCTTGGTCAGCATTGCCTGAACGTGGCGGCGATGGACGACCAGGAGATCTGGCGCGCCTTTGACAGCCACCCTGAAGGGCTCAATGAAGGCGAAGTGGCGGCGAAAATCCTCAAACATGGTGACAACCAGATCCCGGCGCAGAAGCCCTCCCCGTGGTGGGTGCATCTGTGGACCTGCTATCGCAACCCGTTCAACCTGCTGCTGACCGTGCTCGGCATCGTCTCCTATTCCACCGAGGATCTGTTCGCCGCCGGGGTTATCGCCCTGATGGTGGGGATCTCGACATTGCTCAATTTCATCCAGGAGGCGCGCTCGACCAAAGCGGCGGATGCGCTGAAGGCGATGGTGAGCAACACCGCCACCGTGCTGCGGGTGGTGAACGAGCAGGGGGAGAGCCGCTGGCTGGAGCTGCCTATCGACCAGCTGGTGCCGGGCGACATTATCCGGTTGTCGGCGGGAGATATGATCCCGGCGGACCTGCGTATCCTGCAGGCGCGGGATTTATTCGTCGCCCAGGCCTCGCTGACCGGCGAATCGCTGCCGGTGGAGAAAGTGGCCCGCAGCCGCGATCCGCTGCAGCAAAACCCGCTGGAGTGCGACACCCTGTGCTTTATGGGCACCAACGTGGTGAGCGGCTCGGCGCAGGCCATCGTCTTCGCCACCGGCGGCCGCACCTGGTTTGGCCAACTGGCCGGCCGCGTCAGTGAACAGGAGAGCGAGCCGAACGCCTTTCAGAAGGGCATCAGCCGGGTCAGCATGCTGCTGATCCGCTTTATGCTGGTGATGGCCCCGGTGGTGCTGCTGATCAATGGCTACACCAAAGGCGACTGGTGGGAGGCGGCGCTATTCGCGCTGTCGGTGGCGGTCGGCTTGACGCCGGAGATGCTGCCGATGATCGTCACTTCGACGCTGGCGCGCGGGGCGGTGAAGCTGTCGAAGCAAAAGGTCATCGTGAAGCACCTCGACGCCATTCAGAATTTCGGCGCGATGGACATCCTCTGCACTGATAAAACCGGCACCCTGACCCAGGATAAGATTGTGCTGGAGAACCATACCGACGTCTCCGGCAAGGTCTGCGAGCGGGTACTGCATGCCGCCTGGCTCAACAGCCACTACCAGACCGGCCTGAAAAACCTGCTCGACACCGCGGTGCTGGACGGGGTTGAGCTGGATGCCGCCCGCGGGCTGGCGGAACGCTGGCAGAAGGTGGATGAGATACCCTTCGACTTCGAACGCCGCCGCATGTCGGTGGTGGTGAAGGAGGATGACGCCGCGCATCAGCTGATCTGCAAAGGGGCGCTGCAGGAGATCCTCAACGTCTCGACCCAGGTGCGCTACAACGGCGATATCGTACCGCTGGACGACACCATGCTGCGCCGCATTCGCCGGGTGACCGATACCCTCAACCGACAGGGGCTACGGGTGGTGGCGGTGGCGACCAAATACCTGCCGGCCCGCGAAGGCGACTACCAGCGCGCCGATGAGTCGGACCTGATCCTTGAAGGTTACATCGCCTTCCTCGATCCGCCGAAAGAGACCACCGCCCCGGCGCTGAAGGCGCTGAAGGCCAGCGGCATCACGGTGAAGATCCTCACCGGCGACAGCGAGCTGGTGGCGGCGAAGGTGTGCCATGAAGTGGGACTGGATGCTGGCGAAGTGGTGATTGGCAGCCAGATTGAAGCCATGAGCGACGACGAGCTGGCGGCGCTGGCCAAACGCACCACGCTGTTCGCCCGCCTGGCGCCGCTGCATAAAGAGCGTATCGTGACGCTGCTCAAGCGTGAAGGTCACGTGGTGGGCTTTATGGGCGACGGCATCAACGACGCCCCGGCGCTGCGCGCGGCGGATATCGGCATCTCGGTCGACGGCGCGGTGGATATCGCCCGCGAGGCGGCGGATATCATTCTGCTGGAGAAGAGCCTGATGGTGCTGGAGGAGGGGGTAATCGAAGGCCGCCGCACCTTCGCCAACATGCTCAAGTACATCAAAATGACCGCCAGCTCCAACTTCGGCAACGTTTTCAGCGTGCTGGTGGCCAGCGCCTTCCTGCCGTTTCTGCCGATGCTGCCGCTGCACCTGTTGATTCAGAACCTGCTGTACGATGTCTCCCAGGTGGCGATCCCGTTTGATAACGTCGATGATGAGCAGATCCGCAAGCCGCAGCGCTGGAACCCGGCCGATCTCGGGCGCTTTATGGTCTTCTTCGGGCCGATCAGCTCGATTTTCGATATCCTCACCTTCGGCCTGATGTGGTGGGTGTTCCACGCCAATACCGTGGAGATGCAGACCCTGTTCCAGTCCGGCTGGTTTATCGAAGGGCTGCTGTCGCAAACGCTGATTGTGCACATGATCCGCACCCGGCGCATTCCGTTCGTTCAGAGCCGGGCCGCCTGGCCGCTGTTCGCCATGACCCTGGTGGTGATGGCGGTGGGTATCGCGCTGCCGTTCTCGCCGCTGGCTAGCTACCTGCAGCTGCAGGCCCTGCCGCTGAGCTACTTCCCATGGCTGGTAGCGATCCTGGCGGGCTATATGGTGCTGACCCAGGCCGTGAAGGGCTTCTACAGCCGCCGCTACGGCTGGCAGTGAGGGACGCGTTTTCGGATGACCCACGTAAAAAAGGCAGCCACTGGCTGCCTTTTTTCATGCCGAGGTTAGCGATCAGCGACGCACGGCGATGGCTTCGATCTCGATCTTCACGTCTTTCGGCAGACGTGCGACTTCAACGCAGGAGCGCGCCGGGAAGGTGGCGTTATGCTCGGTGAAGAACGCTTCGTAGGTGGCGTTAACGGTAGCGAAATCGTTGAGATCTTTGACGAATACGGTGGTCTTGACGATATCGCCGACGGTGAGGCCTGCGGCTTCAACGATCGCTTTCACGTTGTTCAGCGACTGGCGCGCCTGCGCGGACACGTCTTCCGGGACGCTGCCGGTTTTCGGGTCGACCGGGATCTGGCCAGAGGTGATGATCATGCTGCCGAGGTCAACGCCCTGAACGTAGGGGCCAATCGCCGCTGGTGCATTTTCCGTCGCAATAGTTTTGCTCATGTTATCTCCAGATGAACTGAGTAATGTTACGCAAAATCATTCAGGTTGCCGCCAGGCGGTAAGCGCTGTATCGCCGGCGCAGACGCCGCCTGAAGGACGAAGCGTAGGGTGGTAGCCATTATAGGGAGGCCTACCACCAATACCAACCGCATTTAGTTGGCCAGCACCACATAATGAGAAAACTCTTTTTCGCAGTATTTGCATTTGAGTGCGATGTCATCAGCGCGTTTTTTCACTGCAAAACTGGAAGAAACCGGTTCGGCGTGGCTGATACAGTTGCTGTTCGGGCAGACCAGCACGCTGTCGATACGATCCGGCAAGCTCGGGCGGGATTTGCCCACCACTTCGTAATCATCAATGCGGTTTACCGTCGCCTGCGGGGCGTACAGCGACAGCTGGTTAACCTGCTCGTCGGTCAGGAAGGTGTTCTCGATTTTAATCAAATCCTTGCGGCCCATCTCGCCGGAGGGCAGGTTCAGGCCGATGGTGATGCGCTGGTCGGTTTCGGTCAGTTTGAACAGGGTGAGCAGCTTAAAGCCGACCTGCGCCGGGATATGGTCAATCACGGTGCCGCGTTTGATCGCTTCTACCTGCAGTTTATTGTCGTGTGTCATCTCTCATTCCCCCTTACAGTGCCAGCTCGCTATTCAGTACCAGTGCCAGTAACGCCTGGCGGGCGAAGATGCCGTTACCGGCCTGCTGGAAGTACCAGGCGTGCGGTGTTTTATCGACATCGGTGGTGATTTCGTCAATGCGCGGCAGCGGGTGCAGCACCTTCATATTGGCGCGCGCCCCTTCGAGGTCGGCGGCGCGCAGGACGAACTGCGCTTTGACGTTGGCGTATTCCGACGGATCCAGACGCTCTTTCTGCACGCGGGTCATGTACAGAATATCCACTTCCGCCATCACGTCGTCGATGGCGCTATGCAGGCTCCAGGCGATGCCTTTTTCATCGAGCATATCGAGGATGTACTGCGGCATGGCCAGCGCGTCCGGGGCGATGAAGTAGAAGCGGTTGCCGTTGAATTTGGCCAGCGCCTGGGTCAGGGAGTGGACGGTACGGCCATACTTCAGATCGCCGACCATCGCCACGTTGAGGTTTTCGAGGCGGCCCTGGGTCTCCTGAATGGTGAACAGGTCGAGCAGGGTTTGGGTCGGGTGCTGGTTAGCGCCGTCGCCGGCGTTCAGTACCGGCACGCCGCCGGAGAATTCGGTCGCCAGGCGCGCGGCGCCCTCCTGCGGATGACGCATCACGATGGCGTCGACGTAGGTGCTGATGACGGAGATGGTATCCGCCAGCGTTTCCCCTTTTTTGCCCAGCGAGGTGTTGGCGCTGTCGGAAAAGCCGACCACGCTGGCGCCCAGGCGGTGCATCGAGGTTTCAAAAGAGAGGCGGGTGCGGGTCGAGGCTTCAAAGAAGCAGCTGGCGATAACCTTATGCTTCAGCAGCTCGGGTTGTGGATTGGCTTTCAGCTTTGCCGCCGTCGCCAGCACCAGTTCGAGGTCTTCGCGGCTGAGATCGTTTATGGAAATGATATGTTTTTGATATAGCGGGTTAGCCATGCTTATCTCCTGACGCCTGGGCAAAAAAAAAGCCCCTTAAATAAGGGGCTTCGGGAATCCAATGAGCAACGGAAAGAAAAACGGCAGGCCAGCGTCTGCATTGAGACGCGCTAAGACAGAATGTCGTACGCAATTGGCCATGCTTCCTCCCGGCAAAACGACTGGCATTATACGCAGACCGTTATGACGATCAAGCGATTCATTCACAAACAGGTAATCGTTTGCCTGTCGAAAAGTGCGCCAGCGCAAAGAAGCGTGAAACTGTACTGGTATGGCAGCGGTGATGGGGGTATAAAACAAAGAAATGAAATGCTGTTTTATATTTGAGGTAAGCAATGATTATTGGCAATATCCACCATCTGCAGCCATGGCTGCCTGCCGCGCTGCGCGAGGCTATCGAACAGGTTATCGCTCAGGTCAGCGAGGCGACGCCGCTGGGTAAACACGCTATCGACGGCGACAACCTGTTTTATCTGATCTCCGAAGACACCACCGAGCCGCAGGCCGCGCGCCGCGCGGAATACCATGCTCGCTATCTCGATATCCAGATTGTGCTCCGCGGCAGCGAGGGGATGACCTTCAGCACCTTGCCGCCAGGAGAGCCGCAGACCGACTGGCTGGCGGAGAAAGACATCGCTTTTCTTGCCGAAGGCCGGCAGGAAAAAACGGTGATCCTTAACGAAGGGGATTTTGTGGTGTTTTATCCCGGCGAAGTGCATAAACCGCTGTGCGCCGTAGGCGCCCCGGCGAAGGTGCGCAAAGCGGTGGTGAAGATGCTGATGGCGTAAAATGGCGAACCGAATCCCGGATGAACGCCGTGCCATCCGGGACACAGCCGCGAGCGAGGGGCTATTTGCTCAGCGTCGCCACCATCACCGCTTTGATGGTGTGCATCCGGTTTTCCGCCTGGTCGAAGACCACGCTCGCCGCCGACTCAAACACCTCGTCAGTCACCTCCATGCCGCCGTGCAGGCCGTAATCGGCAGCCATCTGTTTGCCCAGCGTGGTCTGGTCGTCGTGGAACGCCGGCAGGCAGTGGAGGAACTTGACCTGCGGGTTGCCGGTGAGCGCCAGCATCGCGCTGTTAACCTGATAGTCGCGCAGCAGGGCGATACGTTCGGCCCATTTTTCCTTCGCCTCGCCCATTGAGACCCAGACGTCGGTATAGATAAAATCGGCGCCTTTCACCCCCGCGGCGATATCTTCCGTCAGGGTGATGTTGCCGCCCTGCTGTTTGGCCAGCGCGGTGCAGGTCTCCACCAGCGCGGCCTCCGGCCAGCAGGCCGATGGCGCCACCAGGCGCAGATCCAGACCGGTCAAGGCGGCGGCTTCCAGCATCGAATTGCCCATGTTGTTGCGCGCGTCGCCGGCGTAGACCAGCGTCATCTGGTTAAAGGCTTTGCCCGGCAGATGCTCTTTCATGGTCAGCAGGTCCGCCAGCAGCTGGGTGGGGTGGAACTCGTTGGTGAGGCCGTTCCACACCGGCACGCCGGCGTATTGCGCCAGGGTCTCTACCACTTCCTGGCCGTGGCCGCGGTACTGAATGCCGTCGTACATCCGTCCGAGCACGCGGGCGGTGTCCTTGATCGACTCTTTATGGCCAATCTGGCTGCCGCTGGGCCCCAGATAGGTCACGCGGGCACCCTGATCGTATGCGGCAACTTCGAAAGAGCATCGTGTACGGGTTGAGTCTTTTTCGAAGATGAGCGCGATGTTTTTTCCTGCCAGTTTCTGGACTTCGATACCGTTTTTCTTATCGGCTTTCAGCTTTGCCGCCAGCTCGAGCAGGGCGGTGATTTCTGCAGGCGTAAAATCGAGTAACTTTAAAAAATGCTTCTGGTAAAACGCAGACATGGTTCCCTCACCTGGCATAGGCCACTAATTGAATTAAAATTCAATTTATATGTATGAATATTCATTTGCAAGTCTGTGATCGAAATCTTTCACTGAGAAGTGGAGGCAATGACGGCGGTATGTGACAATAGGGATAACTGCCGCACATTATGAGGAACGAGCCATGGCAAACCCGGAACACCTGGAAGAACAGCGTGAAGAGACGCGTCTGATTATCGAAGAGCTGCTGGAAGATGGCAGCGATCCGGACGCACTGTACACGATTGAGCATCACCTCTCTGCAGACGATTTCGAAACCCTGGAGAAAGTGGCGGTTGAAGCGTTCAAGCTGGGCTACGAAGTGACCGAGCCCGAAGAGCTGGAAGTGGAAGAGGGTGACATGGTCATCTGCTGCGATATTCTGAGCGAATGCGCGCTGAACGCAGACCTGATCGATGCCCAGGTGGAACAGCTGATGACGCTGGCAGAAAAATATGACGTCGAGTATGACGGTTGGGGCACCTATTATGAGGACCCGAACGGTGAAGACGGCGACGACGATGACGAAGAGTATGTCGATGAAGACGACGATGGTGTTCGCCACTAAGTCGCAAATGTCGTAGATGGATACGGCGGCGCCTGCCGCCGTATAGCAAGGAACTTTCATGGATTACCCGCAGATTCTTTCCCCGATTATCAACTTCCTGCACTGCCCGACGCCGCAGGCGTGGATTGACGAAGCCCGCAAGCCGGAAAACCTGCCGCTGCTGCTGACCGACCATATGGTGTGCGAGCTGAAAGCGGCGCAGAACGCCATGCTGCTGGTGCGTCGCTACGTCGCGGATAAAGCTGACGCCGACGAACTGTTGGCCTGCCTGAAGCCGTACGAAGACTTCACCTACCGCCGGGGGCCGGAGCCGGATTTTGTCGCCCTGCATAAACGGATCAACAAAAGCGCCATGCCGCAGACCGACGACCCGTGGGGCCGCCAGCTGCTGGACAGCATGATTTTATTGATTAAAGAGGAACTGCATCACTTCACGCAGGTGCGGGAGATGATGCTGGCGCGCGATATCCCCTACGTCAAAATCACCGCCAGCAACTATGCCCGCGGCCTGCGGCGCGAAGTGCGCTCGCATGAGCCGGTGATGCTGATCGATAAGCTGATCTGCGGCGCCTATATCGAGGCCCGCTCTTGCGAACGCTTTGCCGCCCTGGCGCCGTGGCTGGACGACGATCTGCAGAAGTT
This sequence comes from Klebsiella sp. KP20-425-1, assembly GCF_025813515.1. Taxonomy (NCBI): domain Bacteria; kingdom Pseudomonadati; phylum Pseudomonadota; class Gammaproteobacteria; order Enterobacterales; family Enterobacteriaceae; genus Klebsiella; species Klebsiella sp. KP20-425-1. Next base: position 4,649,366 of record NZ_CP109614.1, on the reverse strand, counting down.
CTACCTGTCGCTGCTGCGCTCCGAGGCGCGTCACTATCAGGACTATCTGGATCTGGCGCAGAAGATTGCCGGAGAAGATATCAGCGAGCGGGTGCGCCAGCTCGGCGAGGCGGAAGCGGCGCTGATCCTCCGTCCGGAGGCCGAGTTCCGCTTTCACAGCGGTGTGCCGGTAGCGGCGTAACCCGCCGTATTCGGGCCCTGTAGCCCCGGTAAGCGCAGCGCTACCGGGGACGCCTGCGATATCGAGGCGCTACAGCGTTTTCAGCATCCGTACTTCGCAGTCCACGTGGCCGGTGCAGCCCAGCGGCCCGTCAATGTGCTCGAAGCCGAGATGTTCATATAAGCCGATCGCCTCCGTCAGGAAGGCGGTGGTTTCCAGATAGCAGCGCTTAAACCCTTGTTCGCGGGCGTAGTCCAGCGCCAGCAGCGCCAGCTTCTTCGCCAGCCCCTGGCCGCGGGCGCTGGTCATAAAATACATTTTCTGCAGCTCGCAGATATCCGGCTCGCTGCAGGCGAGCGGCGCGACGCCGCCGCCGCCAACTACTTCCCCCTCTTTCTCCACCACCCAGTAGGCGGAGCCCGGCTGGCTGTACAGCTCATACAGCTCATCGAGATTCGGGTCGGCGACCGTATAGCCTTTATCGGCGGTCAGGCCATATTCAGCCGAGACCTGGCGGATGACCCTGGCGATGGCGGCATTGTCTGCCGCCGTAATGCGACGCAGCAACGTCGCCGCGGGGACGCTCGTATTCATACAATGACTCATTACCCAAAAAAGACGAATGATGATGTTAATAACATCGCGACAGGGGAAAGCGCAAGCGAGGATGTTTCATAAAAAACGCCCCTTGCCGGGTGGCAAGGGGCGGGAGGATCACAGCGCGGCGATCACCGCCTGCTGCTCAATCAGCTTCGCTTTCGCTTCCGCGTAGCCTTCCAGCTTCTCGCGCTCTTTAGCGATCACTGCTTCCGGCGCGCGGGCGACAAAGCCTTCGTTGGCCAGCTTGCTCTCGATGCGGCCAATTTCACCTTCGATTTTGGCCACTTCTTTCGCCAGACGCGCCAGCTCATCTTCTTTATTGATGAGGCCCGCCATCGGGATCAGCAGCTCGGCGCCGTCGACAATCTTGGTCACCGAGACCGGACCTTTATCATCGGCAGGCAGCACGGTAATGCTTTCCAGACGCGCCAGGTTCAGCAGGAAGCTGCGGTTGTCGTTCACACGACGCTCGGCCTCTTTGCTGCAGCCGCGCAGCAGCAGTTCCAGCGGTTTGCCCGGAGCGATGTTCATTTCCGCACGGATGTTACGCACGGCGACGATCGCCTGCTTCAGCCATTCGGTGTCGGCCAGCGCCGCGTCATCCACCTGAGAAGCATCGTACTGCGGGAACGGCTGCAGCATGATGGTGTCGGCGGTGATACCGCAGATCGCTTTCACGCGCTGCCAGATGGTTTCGGTAATGAACGGAATGATCGGATGCGCCAGGCGTAGCAGACCTTCCAGCACGGTTACCAGCGTATGGCGAGTCCCGCGCAGCTCCGCTTCGCTGCCACCGTTCATAACCGGCTTGGTCAGCTCCAGGTACCAGTCGCAGAACTGGTTCCAGGTGAACTCATACAGGATACCGGCGGCGATATCGAAGCGGAAGTTATCCAGCGCTTCGCGATATGCTTTCACGGTGTGGTTGAATTCCGCGATGATCCAGCGGTCGGCCAGGGAGAGCACCATTTCGCCGCCGTTGAAGCCGCAATCCTGATCTTCGGTGTTCATCAGCACGAAGCGGCTGGCGTTCCACAGCTTATTACAGAAGTTACGGTAACCTTCCAGACGCTTCATATCCCAGTTGATGTCGCGGCCGGTAGAGGCCAGCGCCGCCAGGGTGAAGCGCAGGGCGTCGGTGCCGTGCGGCTCGATGCCGTTCGGGAACTGTTTCTCGGTACGCTTGCGGATTTTATCCGCCAGCTGCGGCTGCATCATGTTGCCGGTACGTTTTTCCAGCAGCTCCGGCAGGGTGATACCGTCAACCATATCCAGCGGGTCAATGACGTTACCCTTGGACTTGGACATCTTCTGGCCTTCGTCATCGCGGATCAGACCGGTCATGTAGACGGTCTTAAACGGTACCTGCGGCTTGCCATTTTCATCTTTGATGAAGTGCATGGTCATCATGATCATGCGGGCGATCCAGAAGAAGATGATGTCGAAGCCGGACACCATCACGCTGGTCGGGTGGAACTGACGCAGGGCGTCGGTGTTTTCCGGCCAGCCGAGGGTGGAGAAGGTCCACAGCGCGGAGGAGAACCAGGTATCGAGAACGTCTTCATCCTGACGCAGGGCAACGTCGGCGCTCAGGTTGTTTTCCTGACGCACTTCGTCTTCGCTACGGCCTACGTAGACGTTGCCGTCGTTGTCATACCATGCCGGGATGCGGTGACCCCACCACAGCTGACGGGAGATACACCAGTCCTGAATATCGCGCATCCAGGAGAAGTACATATTTTCGTACTGCTTCGGCACGAACTGAATATCACCGTTTTCAACGGCTTCGACTGCTGGCTTGGCCAGCACGTCCGCGCGCACGTACCACTGGTCGGTCAGCATCGGCTCGATCACCACGCCGCCGCGATCGCCGTAAGGGACGGTCAGGTCGTGCGGTTTGATCTCTTCCAGCAGGCCGAGGGCGTCAACTGCCGCAACAACGGCTTTACGCGCCGCGAAGCGTTCCAGTTTCTGGAACTCCGCCGGGATCTCGCTGGAGTAGACGTCGGATTCATTGCCTTTGGTGTCGTAGACTTCCGCGCTTTCGCGGATGTCGCCGTCAAAGGTAAGGATGTTGATCATCGGCAGCTGGTGACGACGACCCACTTCGTAGTCGTTAAAGTCGTGCGCCGGGGTGATCTTCACGCAGCCGGTGCCTTTTTCCATGTCGGCGTGCTCGTCGCCCACGATCGGGATGCGGCGGTTAACCAGCGGCAGCACCACGAATTTGCCAATCAGATCTTTGTAGCGCGGATCTTCCGGGTTAACGGCCACGCCGGTATCGCCCAGCAGGGTTTCCGGACGGGTGGTGGCGACCACCAGGTAATCTTTACCGTCAGCGGTTTTCGCGCCATCGGCCAGCGGGTAGCGGATGTGCCACATGGAACCTTTCGATTCGCGGTTTTCCACTTCGAGGTCGGAAATGGCGGTGCGCAGTTTCGGGTCCCAGTTAACCAGGCGTTTGCCGCGGTAGATCAGGTCTTCTTTGTACAGGCGAACAAAGACTTCTTTCACGGCATTGGAAAGCCCCTCGTCCATGGTGAAGCGCTCGCGCTCCCAGTCCACGGAGTTGCCGAGACGGCGCATCTGACGGGTAATGGTGCCGCCGGATTCCGCTTTCCACTGCCAGATTTTGTCGATAAAGGCGTCGCGGCCGTAGTCGTGGCGGGTTTTCCCTTCTTCAGCGGCAATCTTACGCTCAACCACCATCTGGGTAGCGATACCTGCGTGGTCGGTACCGGCCTGCCACAGGGTGTTTTTGCCCTGCATGCGCTGGTAGCGAATCATGGTATCCATGATGGTTTGCTGGAAGGCATGACCCATATGCAAACTGCCGGTGACGTTCGGCGGCGGGATCATGATGCAGAAGCTCTCCTGGCTTTCATCACCATTCGGTTTGAAATAGCCCTGCTTTTCCCAGTGCTCGTAAAGCGGCTGTTCGATATCTTGTGGGTTGTATGTCTTTTCCATTATTTCCAGGTTGCCGTGTTCAGGTTGAAACCAGCCATGCGGTACGCCTTATAGCGTTCGCGCGCCAGTTGTTTCAGATTGTCTTCGTAAGGGACAAAGTCTATCACTTCTGTGAAAGCGGTGGCAAAATCTGCAAAGTTTAGCCGCAGGCTGATAAGAATATCCCGCGGGCTGCTGTTGCGCTTTTGCGGCCAGGCAATCTCTACCGGCGCGCCGCCTCTCGGGCCTTCGCCCGCCAGGTTATGCGGCACAAAGCTCTCCGGCGGCCGCGACCACAGCGCCTCGTCGAGGCGAATCGCCTGCTGTTCATCTTCGCAGGCGATCAGGACGCGCTTGCCGTTGCGCCAACGTTCTGCGGCAATGTCACACACCAACTGCTCGACGGCGCTCAGGCCGTCGACGGTGGCGTCATTGTCCAGAAGATAGAACGTTGCGTTTTTCATATATGGGGCTTCTTGTTGTGGATTTAAATGCAAAGCCGGGCGGCGCTACGCTTACCCGGCCTACAGTGTGCTGCCGTTTGTAGGCCGGGTAAGCGTAGCGCCGCCCGGCATGTCACATCACTCTTCGCCGTTAAAACCCGCACGATTGAGCAGGAATTGCGACAGCAGCGCCACCGGACGACCGGTCGCGCCTTTGGCCTTACCGGAACGCCAGGCAGTACCGGCGATGTCGAGGTGCGCCCAGTTGTACTTGCGGGTGAAGCGCGACAGGAAACAGCCGGCGGTGATCGCGCCGCCAGGACGGCCGCCAATGTTCGCCATATCGGCAAAATTGGACTCCAGCTGATCCTGGAACTCGTCGGCCAGCGGCAAACGCCATGCGCGGTCGCCCGCCAGTTCGGAGGCGCCGATCAGCTCATGGGCCAGCGGGTTATGGTTCGACATCAGGCCGGTGATGTGATGGCCGAGGGCAATCACGCAGGCCCCGGTCAGCGTCGCCACGTCGATAACCGCTTCCGGCTCGAAGCGCTCAACGTAGGTCAGGACGTCGCACAGCACCAGGCGGCCTTCGGCGTCGGTGTTCAGCACTTCCACCGTCTGGCCGGACATAGTGGTCAGGACGTCACCCGGACGATAGGCGCGGCCGCCAGGCATGTTTTCACAGCCCGCCAGCACGCCGATGACGTTCAGCGGCAGCTGCAGTTCGGCAACCATCCGCATCACGCCGTACACCGCCGCCGCGCCGCACATGTCGTACTTCATCTCGTCCATGCCTTCGGCAGGCTTGATGGAGATACCGCCGGAGTCGAAGGTCAGGCCTTTACCGACCAGCACGATAGGGCGCGCGTCCTCAGCCGGGTTGCCTTTATATTCGATGACCGACATCAGCGACTCGTTCTGCGACCCATTGCCGACGGCGAGGTAGGCGTTCATCCCCAGCTCGCGCATCTGCTGTTCGCCGATCACCCGGGTGATGACGTTTTTGCTGTAGGTATCGGCCAGCTGACGCGCCTGGGAAGCCAGATAGGCGGCGTTACAGATGTTCGGCGGCATATTGCCAAGATCTTTCGCCGCTTTGATGCCGGCGGCAATCGCCAGGCCATGCTGAATGGCGCGTTCGCCACTGGTCAGCTCGCGACGGGTCGGCACGTTAAAGACCATTTTACGCAGCGGGCGACGCGGCTCGCTTTTGTTGGTCTTCAGCTGGTCGAAGCTGTACAGCGTCTCTTTGGCGGTTTCAACCGCCTGGCGAACTTTCCAGTAGTTGTTACGGCCTTTGACGTGCAGCTCGGTCAGGAAGCAGACGGCTTCCATTGAGCCGGTATCATTCAGGGTATTGATGGTTTTCTGGATGACCTGCTTATACTGACGCTCATCCAGCTCGCGCTCTTTGCCGCAGCCAATCAGCAGAATGCGCTCAGACAGAATGTTAGGCACATGGTGCAGCAATAACGTCTGGCCAGGTTTGCCTTCCAGCTCGCCGCGACGCAGCAGGGCGCTGATGTAGCCGTCGCTGATTTTATCGAGTTGTTCGGCGATGGGGGAGAGGCGACGTGGTTCAAAGACGCCGACCACGATACAGGCGCTCCGCTGCTTCTCCGGGCTACCGCTTTTTACACTGAACTCCATGCACTATGCTCCTGAATCTTAAAGACAACAGTGGTGGCTACGGCTATACTCGTCGCCTTTCAAGTTGCAGATGCGCCGGCTGCGCCTGCTTACCCTGACGTGGCACATTGTGCGCGCCAGGGGCCACAGCCCTGCTGCCTTCTTACAACTCGAAATCCATTGAGTATATAATTGCAAGCTTTCGTAACTCATATCCGCTGTTGCGGTGACTTCGTGTTAATCTTAACGTTATTAAGGCCTGGGTTCGTCAGAAAAGATCCTGACATGCAGAACCGATGAGTCATTTAATCTTAGCGACGTTTTCGACGACCAAAGAGAATAAATGACGTTTAAGCCATGAAACAAGCAATTTTCCTGCACTAAAACGGGTTTTTACGGGCGTATTTATAGTGATAATCATAAGATATCTGGTTCGTGAGACGCTGAAAAGCCAGTTGGCGATCCTATTCATCCTGTTACTGATTTTCTTTTGTCAGAAATTAGTCAGGATCCTCGGCGCCGCGGTGGATGGCGATATCCCAACCAATCTGGTGCTCTCGCTGTTGGGGCTCGGCATCCCGGAGATGGCGCAGCTTATCCTGCCGTTAAGTCTGTTCCTTGGCCTGCTGATGACCCTCGGCAAGCTGTACACCGAAAGTGAAATTACGGTGATGCACGCCTGCGGCCTGAGCAAAGCCGTGCTGATCAAGGCGGCGATGATCCTTGCGCTGTTCACCGGCGCGGTGGCGGCGGTCAACGTTATGTGGGCGGGGCCGTGGTCGTCGCGCCATCAGGACGAGGTGCTGGCCGAAGCTAAAGCCAACCCCGGTATGGCGGCGCTGGCCCAGGGCCAGTTCCAGCAGGCCAGCGATGGTAACGCGGTGATGTTTATCGAAAGCGTCAACGGCAACCGCTTCCATGACGTCTTCCTTGCCCAGCTGCGTCCGAAAGGCAATGCGCGCCCCTCGGTGGTGGTGGCGGATTCCGGCGAGCTGTCGCAGCAGAAAGACGGCTCGCAGGTGGTGACCCTCAACAAGGGCACCCGCTTTGAAGGCACCGCGATGCTGCGCGACTTCCGCATTACCGACTTCAATAACTATCAGGCTATTATCGGCCACCAGGCGGTGAGCGCCGATCCGGACGACACCGAACAGATGGATATGCGCACCTTGTGGAAAACCCACACCGACCGCGCGCGCGCCGAACTGCACTGGCGCTTCACGCTGGTGGCGACCGTCTTCATTATGGCGCTGATGGTGGTGCCGCTCAGCGTGGTGAACCCGCGTCAGGGCCGTGTGCTGTCGATGCTGCCGGCGATGCTGCTTTACCTGGTGTTCTTCCTGCTGCAAACGTCGATTAAGTCGAACGGCGGCAAAGGCAAAATGGACCCGGCTATCTGGATGTGGGCGATTAACCTGCTCTATTTTGCGCTGGCGGTGCTGTTAAACCTGTGGGACACGGTGCCGATGCGCCGCTTCCGCGCCCGTTTTAATAAAGGAGCGGCCTGATGCAGGCGTTTGGCGTACTTGACCGTTATATCGGTAAGACGATTTTCAACACCATCATGATGACCCTGTTCATGCTGGTGTCGCTCTCCGGCATTATCAAGTTTGTCGATCAGCTGAAAAAGTCCGGGCAGGGCAGCTACGATGCGCTGGGCGCTGGTCTCTACACCATCCTCAGCGTGCCGAAGGACATCCAGATCTTCTTCCCGATGGCGGCGCTGCTTGGCGCGCTGCTGGGGCTGGGGATGCTGGCCCAGCGCAGCGAACTGGTGGTGATGCAGGCATCCGGTTTCACCCGGCTGCAGGTAGCGCTGGCGGTAATGAAAACCGCGATCCCGCTGGTGCTGCTGACCATGGCCATCGGCGAGTGGGTGGCGCCGCAGGGCGAACAGATGGCGCGCAACTACCGTGCCCAGCAGATGTACGGCGGCTCGCTGCTCTCAACCCAGCAGGGGCTGTGGGCGAAAGATGGCCACAACTTTGTCTATATCGAACGGGTGAAAGGCAACGATGAGCTGGGGGGCGTCAGCATCTATGCCTTCAACCCGGAGCGTCGTTTACAGTCGGTGCGCTATGCCGCTTCGGCAAAATTCGATAGCGAAAATAAAGTGTGGCGTCTGTCGCAGGTGGATGAATCCGACCTGACCGATCCAAAGCAGGTGACCGGGTCGCAGATGGTGAGCGGCACCTGGAAAACCAACCTGACGCCGGACAAACTGGGCGTGGTTGCCCTGGATCCGGATGCGCTGTCGATCAGCGGGCTGCACAACTATGTGAAATACCTCAAGTCCAGCGGCCAGGATCCGGGACGCTACCAGCTCAATATGTGGAGCAAAATCTTCCAGCCGCTGTCGGTGGCGGTGATGATGCTGATGGCGCTGTCGTTTATCTTTGGCCCGCTGCGTAGCGTGCCGATGGGCGTGCGGGTGGTGACGGGGATTAGCTTCGGCTTTATCTTCTATGTCCTCGACCAGATTTTCGGCCCGCTGACCCTGGTCTACGGCATACCGCCGATCATCGGCGCGCTGTTGCCGAGCGCCAGCTTCTTCCTGATAAGCCTCTGGCTGATGATGCGCAAGGCCTAGCGGGTAAGCCTGAAACGTAAGCCCCCTCAGCGATGAGGGGGCTTTTTTTTAGCGCTTGCGTCCGCCCAGCAGGCTGCCCAGCATGCCGCGGACGATCTGATTGGTGACCTGGCGAACCGCGCTTTTCGCTGCGGTCTGCACGATACCGTCGCGTTTACCGCCTCGCGGGCCGGTGCTGCCGAACAGGATATCTTTCAGGCCGCCAAGCAGCCCGTCGTCTTCCCCGCTCTGCTGGCCCTTCGCCGGCGGAGCCGACTGCTGCCCGGTGGCGACCTGCACCCCTTGCTGCAGCATTTCGAAAGCCGACTCGCGGTCCACCTCCTCCTCATACTTACCGTACAGCGGCGAGTGGTTCAGCAGACCATTGCGCTCGTCATCGCTGACCGGCCCCATTCGCGAACAGGGGGCGATAACCATCGCCCGCTCGACCACCGACGGGCTGCCTTTCTCATCGAGGAAGGAGATCAGCGCCTCGCCGGTGCCCAGCTCCTGGATCGCCTGCTCGGTACTGAAGGCCGGGTTGGCGCGCATGGTCTGGGCGGCGGTTTTCACCGCCTTCTGGTCCTTCGGCGTAAAGGCGCGCAGGGCATGCTGCACGCGGTTGCCCAGCTGGCCGAGCACGGCGTCGGGAATATCCGCCGGGTTCTGCGAGACAAAGTAGACGCCGACCCCCTTGGAGCGGATAAGGCGGATCACCTGTTCAATTTTATCCAGCAGCACCTGCGGCGCGTCGTTGAACAGCAGATGCGCCTCATCGAAGAAGAACACCAGCTTCGGTTTATCGAGGTCGCCGGCTTCCGGCAGGCGCTCGTAGAGCTCGGAGAGCATCCACAGCAGGCTGGCGGCGTACAGCTTCGGCATCTGGTAGAGCTTTTCGGCGCTAAGGATATTGATCACCCCTTTACCGCTGGCATCGACGCGCATCCAGTCGGCAATATCCAGCATCGGCTCGCCGAAGAAGTGCTCGGCGCCCTGTTGCTCCAGGGTCAACAGCCCGCGCTGGATGGCGCCGATCGAGGCGCTGTTAATATTGCCGTACTGGTTCTGGAAAGACTTGGCGTTATCGCCGATAAACTGGGTGATGGCGCGGAGGTCTTTGAAGTCGAGCAGCAGCAGGCCGCGGTCGTCCGCGATGCGGAAAATAATGTTCAGTACGCCGCTCTGCACCTCGTTGAGATTGAGCAGGCGCGCCAGCAGCAGGGGGCCGAGATCGGAGACCGTCGCCCGCACCGGGTGGCCCTTCTCGCCAAAGATATCCCAGAGCACCACCGGGTTGGCGTGCGGCTCCCAGTCGCTGACGCCGATCTTCTCCAGCCGCGCCTGCAGTTTCTCTGAGCTCTGCCCCGCGGCGGCAATGCCGGTCAGGTCGCCCTTGACGTCGGCCATAAATACCGGCACGCCAATCTCCGAGAACGACTCAGCCAGCTTCTGCAGGGTGACGGTTTTACCGGTGCCGGTCGCACCGGTGATAAGCCCATGGCGGTTGGCCATCGCAGGCAGTAAATAGAGCGCGTTATCCAGCGTGCGCGCAATCAACAGGGGTGAGCTCATGGTCGATTCCTCCATTTATCCTGCGACGATTATAGGCAACCTCGTCGTCCGGCGTTGGGAAAATCGTCACGCGCCGCGCACGCTGTACCGTGAGGGTCTCAGGCGCAGTGGCGCTGGATGAGCGCGATGCTCTGCTCAATTTCGCGCTCGATATCCGCTTCGCTCCATTGCGCCAGCTCGGGGGCGAAGGGCTCAAAAGCGTACACCCCCTGATAGCCGCGGGCTTCCAGCGCTTTAACCTGCTCGCAGGTGCCGAGACGATCCTGCGGGGTTAGCATGATGCGCTCGGCATCGGTGAGCTGCTCGCGCGGACGGCTATCGTCCACTCCTGAAAGGTGCACCAGCCCGATATCCGCCACCTTTACCTGGCTGAACTCGTCCGCCGCCTGCGGGTAAAGATGGTGATGGAAGGTATCGATCAGCAGCTTAAACGGCACGCGGGCGTCGTGGATCAGCGTCTGCGCCTGGTGCGCAGAACGCAGCGAGCTTTGCGGGAAGCCCAGCGGCTCCACCAGGCCGTGGATGCCATAGAAGGCGAACAGCGGCGCCAGGTCGCGCAGGGCGCCCAGGGTTTCGCTGGCCGGCACCTCGCTGCCGTCGTTGAGCGGACAGAGCACCAGCGATTTGGCGCCGATGGCCTGGGCCTCTTTCAGCAGCGATTCGGTCAACTGCCGCACCTCTTCGCTACGACGGTTAAAGGGGTAGACCGCGTTAATCGTCAGGATCTCGATGTGGTAGCGCGCCGCCAGCTCGCGCACCTGCTGATGGCTCAGATCGTCGGTCACTTTTCCACTGGGTAAATCGTTGCGCAGCTCGACCTTATTCAGGCCCAGACGGTTCACCAGACGGAAAAACGCTTCAATGTTGAGCGCTGGCGCGATTTTGCGGTTAATACAAAAACGTTGCATTGCGATGGCCATAGGACACTCCTGACGGAAGAGGGGGTAGGTTCGTTCAATTGGCTAACAGTCAAAACGTTTATTCCAAAATTATCAAGAATGGAAATGATGAATGTTTGAGCTGTCTCGCAAAATATCACCGGCACCGACTGCCGGCGCGACAGCGGCGGGAAGCCTGGCGTCGAGGGCAACGAGGCGCGATGCGGGAAGCGCACAGGCGACCGGTTAGCGCAAAATGCGACTGTTATCACCAAAATGAAATTTCATTTCACAACAATGTTGAAATATAAATTTCATTTTACTACGGTTATAGCACAGCAGAATCAGCGACGGGCCGGTGTGCGCTGGCCCCCTTCACTATGAGGCGAGAACATGACGATCACAGGAAACTTTATTGGCGGGAAAACCGTTATTAGCAGCAGCAACGAAACGATGCCGGTGTACGACCCGGCGACGGGCAAAGCGGTGCGCGAAGTCACGGTGTCAACCGCGCAGGAAGTCTCCGAGGCGATTCAGGTTGCTCGCGATGCGTTTGACAGCTGGTCCCGTACCACGCCGCTGCGCCGCGCCCGCGTGCTGTTCAACTTCAAAATGTTGCTGGAGCAGCACGTGGAAGAGCTGGCGGGGATCATCGTCAGCGAGCACGGTAAGGTGTGGTCGGATGCGCTGGGCGAGCTGACCCGCGGTATGGAAGTGGTCGAATTCGCCTGCGGGATCCCGCACCTGATTAAAGGCGAATACTCCTCTGACGTCGGCACCGGCGTCGACAGCTACTCGCTGATGCAGCCCCTGGGCGTGGTGGCAGGGATCACCCCGTTCAACTTCCCGGCGATGGTGCCGATGTGGATGTTCCCGCTGGCGCTGGCCTGCGGCAACAGTTTCGTCCTCAAGCCGCCCGCGCTGGCGCCGACGGCCGCTGTGCGTCTGGCAGAGCTGTTAAAAGAGGCTGGTCTGCCGGACGGCGTGTTTAACGTCGTGCACTGCAGCAATGAAGATGCTGAGCAGCTGTACACTGACCCGCGTATTGCGGCGGTGAGCTTCGTCGGCTCCTCCGGCGTGGCGGAGTATATCTATAAGACCGCCAGCGCCCACGGCAAGCGCGTGCAGGCCTTCGGCGCCGCCAAAAACCACGCGATTGTGATGCCGGATGCCGATCTCGACGCCACCGTTAACGCCATTATGGGCGGCGCTTTTGGCTCCGCAGGCGAGCGCTGCATGGCGCTGCCGGTGGTGGTGGCGGTGGGAGATGAAACCGCCGACAAACTGATCGCCCGCCTGAAGCCGCTGGTGGAAGCGCTGAAAGTAGGCCCGGGCTGCATGCGTGGCCAGGAAGAGAACGAGATGGGACCGGTGGTGTCTGATACCCACCAGAAAAAAGTGCTCGGCTATATTGATAAAGGCGAAAGCGAAGGGGCAAAACTGGTGGTCGATGGCCGCAAACTGCGCGTGCCGGGCTACGACGCGGGCTACTATGTCGGCGGCACCCTGTTCGATCACGTCACCCCGGAGATGACCATCTGGCGCGAAGAGATCTTTGGCCCGGTGCTGGGGATTGTGCGCGCGGCGGACTATAACAGCGCCCTTGAGCTGGTCAACAGCCATGAGTTTGGCAACGGCAGCGCCGTTTTCACCAGCAACGGCCACACCGCGCGTGAATTCGTCCACGACGTGCAGGCGGGGATGGTCGGGGTGAACGTGCCGGTACCGGTGCCGATGGCGTTCCACAGCTTTGGCGGCTGGAAGCGCTCGGTGTTTGGCGCGTTGAACGTCCACGGGCCGGACGGCGTGCGCTTCTACACGCGCATGAAGACCGCCACCGTACGCTGGCCGGCAGGGCAGCAGACCGTATCTGAATTCAGCATGCCGACGTTAGGTTAATCGGCGAAGGAGAGTGCCATGTCGTTACTGGCTAAATCGCGAAAAGAGGGACAGATCCAGCATATTACGCCGCAAAGCGCCGGTTGGCGCTATATCGGCTTTGATGTCTGGATGTTGAAAAAAGGGCAGACCGTGACGCTGGAGAGCGGCGATCGCGAGCTGTGCCTGGTGCTGGTCGCCGGGCTGGCGTCGGTGAAAACGCAGCATGCCGATTTCCCGAATCTCGGTAAACGGATGTCGCCGTTTGAGCGCACCCCGCCGTGGTCGGTCTACGTCCCGCCGCAGGATAAAGTCGAGGTGACTGCCGATTCCGATCTGGAGCTGGCGGTATGCAGCGCGCCGGGCAAAGGCCGCTTCCCGGCACGCCTCATTCGGCCGGAAGACGTCGGGGTAGAGCACCGTGGGAAAGGGCGCAATCAGCGCCGGGTGCATAATATTCTGCCGGACAGCGCCGAGGCGGACTGCCTGTTGGTGGTGGAAGTCTACACCGACGAGGGGGCCACCAGCTCGTGGCCGTCGCATAAGCATGATACCGCCCAGCCGGGCAAAGAGACGCAGCTGGAAGAAACCTACTATCACCGCTTCGATCCGCCGCAGGGCTTTGCCTTCCAGCGGGTCTACACCGACGACCGCAGCCTGGACGCCTGTATGGCGCCCTACAACCACGATGTGGTGATGGTGCCGCGCGGTTACCATCCGGTGGCAGCAATTGCCGGTTACGACAGCTACTATCTGAACGTGATGGCCGGGCCGGACCGGAAATGGCTGTTCACCTGGGAAGATGACCACGCCTGGATCAACACGCCGGAGTATCCGCGCCACGACTGACGCGCGGTGCAGAAGCGGATAAAGAAGGCCGGTTAGCGATGCTAACCGGCCTTCCTGTTTGAGGGCGGTGGGTGTTTTTTCGCGAAACGCTCCGCGGAATCCCACTCCCGACCCGGCAAGCGCAGCGCCGCCGGGGAGGACACCTCCGGCGCCATACCCGCCTTTGTGCCGGATGGCGGCTTCGCCTTATCCGGCCTACGGGAGGATCCCGTAAGCCCCTATACCGTCGGCCCGGCAAGCGCAGCGCCGCCGGGCAGGACACCTCCGGCGCCATACCTGCCTTTGTGCCGGATGGCGGCACAAATGCCTTATCCGGCCTACGGCATCCTCCCGTAAGCCCCTATACCGTCGGCCCGGCAAGCGCAGCGCCGCCGGGCGATGACCACAGGCACGGCGCTGCTTTTATGCCGGGCGGCGGCTCACGCCTTGCCCGGCATACGGTTCGTGCGACCTGCCGTTAATTTATTCACCATTGTTGCTGAAACTGCCGGTGCTGACGGCCTCAAAATCGCTGAGACGTTCCCGGAAGGCCGGGGCAGCCCGCATGGATGCGGGCTGAGGGCCGTGTTTTGCACGGACGCTGCCTCGGCCCGACCCGAAGCCTGCAGGGATAAGTCGAAGGGACCGCGTAGCGGCGATTTTGCTGGCCGGAGCCCGGGGGTACAGGGGGCGGCGGCGACTGGCCGCCCCCTGTGCGCTCCCTGCGCCATGCCAGGCATAACGCAGAAGATTAACCGGGAGCGCAATGTGCGCTGAAATCACATGCGACAAACGCTTTACCCGGATTAATAGAGTTGCATACCAATAACATTATCTCCGGCACCCCGCAGGCACATATACCCCAGGCCCGGCAAGCGCAGCGCCTCCGGGCAGGAACCTCCGGCGCCATACCTGCTTTTATGCCGGATGGCGCTACGCTTATCCGGCCTACGGGAGCCACCCGTAAGCCCCTATACCCCAGGCCCGGCAAGCGTAGCGCCGCCGGGCAGGACACCTCCGGCGCCATACCTGCCTTTGTGCCGGATGGCGGCTTCGCCTTATCCGGCCTACGGGAGCCTCCCGTAAGCCCATATACCCCAGGCCTGGCAAGCGCAGCGCCGCCGGGCAGGACACCGCAGACACCATACCCGCCTTTGTGCCGGATGGCGGCTTCGCCTTATCCGGCCTACGGCATCCTTCCGTAAGCCTATACTGCGCCGCCGAGTAACAAACGCCAGGCAGCCTATCTCACGCCTTCTGCTTGGCCTCGGACTCCTGGCTGCTGTTCAGCGCCAGCGAAACCGCCAGCGTCTGGGCCAGACACAGCGAAGCAACCTGCGAGCGGAATCCATCCACCTGCGCTTCACGCACCACAAAGCAGACATCGCTGAAAGCCGCCAGCGGGCTGACCTGGCTGTCGGTAATGGCGATCTGCCGCGCTTTGCGCTGCGCGCCCAGCTCCACCAGCTCGACCACTTCCCGGGCGTACGGCGAGAAGCTCACCGCCACTACCACGTCTTTCGGACCGACCAGGCTCAGCTGCTCGGTGAACATGCCGCCGAGGCCGTCGATCAGAAAGGCTTTGCGATCGAGGTGACGCAGCGCATAGGTCAGATAGGAGGCGACGCTAAACGACCGGCGCAGACCAATGACGTAAATATTTTCCGCCTCGCCCAGCAGGGCCACCGCGCGCTCCAGATCATCGCTGGAGGTCTGCATCGCCAGCTGCTGCAGCGCCTGGTTGTTCACCATCGTGAACATATTGAGGATTTCCGTCGGCGTTTCCGGCGGGCTGGACTCATCGCTGGTGGTCTGGCGGAAAAGACGGGCGCGCTCGGTATAGTTGGCGGTCTCTTCCATCAAATGTTGCTTGAACATCTGTTTCATTTCGTTAAAGCCGCTGAAGCCGAAGGCGTTGGCAAAACGAATCAACGTGGAAGGGGGAACATCCGCCTGTTGCGCAATGGAGGCCACGGTATCGAAAGCCACGCTATTGCTGTTATCAAGGATATAGCGGGCGACCTGTTTCAGGCGTTTGCTTAACGTATCGTAGCGACGCCTGATTTCATCCTGCAGGATGGTCAGCTGTGTTGGGTTATTGGCCATAGAGTGCGCTCTGAGAAAATGGAAGGAATATGGCTTCCAGTGTACCAAATGAAGCGAATTTTTCATTTATTGCGACGAAATACGCGATTCATTTCACGAAGAAACAGAAAAACGCCCGCTCCGCAAGGTGACGGAGACGGGCGTCGGGGGATCAGCGGCGGGCTTCGCGCCAGTAGCCAATAAGCGTCAGGTAGTTGCGTTTCACTTCCTCTATCAGGGCCTCATCGCTGAGCTCACCCTGCATCCAGCGCCGCGACGGCTGGCCAAAGATGGTGCGCCCGACGGCGAAACCTTTGATCATCGGGTGTGCGGCCGCCTCGGCGAAACCGGCGCGCAGTTTGTCGGAAGGCGCGTCAAGCCCGAGGATCAGGATCCCGCGGCTCCACGGATCTTCACGCTCGATAAGCGCGGTGATCTGCTGCCAGCTGGCGCTGGAGAGCGGCGGCAGCTTCCACCAGTCCGGCTTGATCCCCAGCTGATAGAAGTGTTCCAGCATGGTGTGGTAATGGCGCTCGTCTTTGTCCGGGCCATTTTCCGGCAGGATCACCTCCAGCAGCAGTTCATGGCCTGACTTGTTACAGGCCTGCCAGACCTCGAGCAGCAGGGCATCCTGCTCTGCACGCAGCGCCGCCGGGTCGTCCGGGTGATAGAAGACCAGGCATTTGACGACATGCTCCAGCGGCCAGTCGATCAGCTGCGAGCCGATGTTGCCATGCTCCAGACGCAGCGGTCGCGAGCTGGGCAGTTCGATAGGGCGGCCGATCCACCAGCCCTTGCCGGTAATGGCGTTGAGCGCACGCTGGCCGTAGGTGCCGTCGGCCAGAATGCCGCTGCGCTGATCGAGACCTGCCTCCTGCGCCGCCGCTTCGGCCGCGGCCAACAACAGCAGCTTGAGCTGCGGAATGCAGGCTTCGTCACGCCCGGTCTCCCGCGCCAGATCGGCCAGCTGTTTGCGATGGTCAAAGGCGAAAATGCACAGCTCCGGCCACTGCTGACGGCGGCTGGTGACCCGGTGTAGGTGGTTGAGGCGCTCGTCGACGTCCGGGCGCGGCACCGATTCGGCGCGCTGCAGGTAGTCATCGAGTTCGACTTTGGTCGGCATCGCCGGCGCGCAGCCGTGGCGGGAGACCACCAGCGCCCCGCAGGCGTTGGCGTAACGGCAAGCCTGCTCCCAGCCTTCGTCGTTGAGCCAGCCGCGCAGCAGACCCGACATAAAGGCATCTCCGGCGCCCAGCACGTTGAGAACCTCCACGCGCACGCCCTGCTGCAGCGGCACCTGGTCCCAGCTGTCCGGGATGTCGCCTTCCAGCACCACGCAGCCCATCGGCCCGCGCTTGCAGACGAGAGTGGCTTTGGTGGCATTGCGCACATTTTTCAGCGCGGTCAGGGTATCGGTGCTGCCCCCGGCAATATGAAACTCTTCTTCGGTTCCCACCACCAGATCGAACAGATGCAGCACTTCCTGCAGCTGGCTGGTGACCGGTCCGGACTCAATGAAACGGGTTTCGCCATCGCCGAGCGAGGTGAGCCCCCACAGCACCGGACGGTAATCGATATCCAGCGCGGTACGCAGGCCGTGACGGCGGGCGTACTCCAGCGCCTTCAGCACCGCGGCGCGGGTGTTGGCGTGCGACAGGTGGGTGCCAGTCACCGCCAGCGCCCGGGAGGAGGCAATATACTCCTCGCTAATGTCGTCAGGCGTTAAGGCCATATCGGCGCAGTTATCGCGGTAGAAAATCAGGGGGAAGGTCTCCTGATCCTTAATCCCCAGCATCACCAGCGCGGTCAGGCGAGATTTGTCGGTAATCAGATACTCGGTATCCACCCCGGCGCGGTTGAGCGTTTCGCGCAGGAAACGGCCGTTGTGTTCATCGCCAACGCGCGCCAGCATGGCCGATTTCAGCCCCTGAATCGCGGTGCCAAAGGCCACGTTGCCGGAGGAGCCGCCCAGATATTTCGCGAAACTGGCAACGTCTTCTAGCCGCGAACCAATCTGCTGGGCATAGAGGTCGACGGCCACCCGACCTATACAGATGACGTCGAGCCGCTTTACTGCTGCATTCATAGCTAGGATTTCCTTTTTGGTGTCTGCTGCCTGGAAGGGTCGGGATCCCGACGTCGACTCCGTGAACAGCCTGAGGGTTATTGGTTACCCTTAGTTTGAGAAATAAATATTTCATTTGCAAACTCGTTCGAAATTAAAAAACCAAAAGTGTGAGGGATCTACCACTCTGCCGCACTGAGCCTCGCGCGAGCGCGGATCGCCCCCTCTGTCGACCCGGGGGAAAATGAAACGCCAAATGGCATCCATTTACCTATGATTTTTAAGGGGATATTGCCGTCTGGTGCGGCAAAAAAGGGCCCGAAAACGTGTCTGGAATGTAAGTGAAACGTATGAAATGGGTAGAGAGTTTGATCCTTCTCGCAAAATGAAATATTTCTTCTGTATTTGTATTTAATGAAAAAAATGTTTGCCTATAATCCACAGGTATTCCAGTGACGTGAACGACGGCCCCGGCGGCATCGGCGCGACGCCACACACAAATACTGAACAATAAGGATTGTGCATCATGGGCAAACTGAGACTGACAACGGCGCAGGCGCTGGTGAAGTTCCTCGATAACCAGTACCTGGAAGTGGATGGCGTAGAGCTGAAGTTCGTGAAAGGCATTTTCGCGATTTTCGGCCATGGCAACGTCCTGGGGCTGGGGCAGGCGCTGGAGCAGGACAGCGGCGATATGCGCGTCTATCAGGGGCGCAACGAGCAGGGGATGGCCCACGCGGCCACCGGTTTTGCCCGCCAGGCCCTGCGCCGGCAGATTATCGCCTGCACCTCCTCCATCGGTCCGGGAGCGGCCAACATGATCACCGCCGCCGGCACCGCCAGCGCCAACCGCATCCCGCTGCTGCTGCTGCCGGGCGATGTCTTCGCCACCCGCCAGCCGGACCCGGTGCTCCAGCAGATTGAACAGAGCTACGATCTCAGCATCAGCACCAATGATGCCTTCCGCGCAGTCAGCAAATACTGGGACCGCATTACCCGCCCGGAACAGCTGATGAGCGCCTGCATCAACGCCATGCGCGTCCTGACCGACCCGGCGGAAACCGGCGCGGTAACGCTGTGCCTGCCGCAGGATGTGCAGGGCGAAGCCTGGGATTACCCGGAATCCTTCTTTGCGCGCCGCGTGCACCGTCTCGACCGCCGCCCGGCCAGCGCCGCGCAGCTGGCGGACGCCGTGGCGGCCATCAAAGCCAGCCGTAAACCGCTGATCGTCTGCGGCGGCGGGGTGAAATACTCCGGCGCGGGCGAAGCGCTGTCCCGTTTCGCCGAGCGCTACGGGGTGCCCTTCGCCGAAACCCAGGCCGGGAAGGGGACGGTGGTCTCGTCTCACCCCCTGAACGTCGGCGGCGTCGGCGAAACGGGCTGCCTGGCGGCGAACCTGCTGGCGAAAGAGGCCGACCTGGTGATCGGCGTCGGCACCCGCTTCAGCGATTTTACCACCGCCTCGAAATGGATTTTCCAGCACCCGGAGGTGCGTTTCCTGAATATTAACGTCAGCAACTTCGACGCCTGGAAGCTGGACGGCATTGCCATGCTGGCGGACGCCCGGGAAGCGATGACCGCTCTCGACGCGGCGCTGGCGGACAGCGGCTGGCAGGCCGGCTGGGGCGCGCAGATCGAGAGCGTGCAGAGCCGTCAGTTAAAAGAGACCCAGCGCGTCTACCAGGCGGTGTGGCAGGAAAAATCCTTTGTGCCGGAGATCGACGATCATCTCGATCGCGAATCGGTGTATCGCGAGTTCCGCCAGATCACCGACTCCACCCTGACCCAGAGCAGCGTTCTTGGGGTACTGAATGAAACGCTGCCGGCCGAGGCGGTGATCGTCGCGGCGGCGGGCAGCCTGCCAGGCGATCTGCAGCGCGTCTGGCGCAACCGCGCGGAAAACACCTACCACGTGGAGTACGGCTACTCCTGCATGGGATACGAAGTCAACGCGGCGCTGGGCGTGAAGCTGGCGCAGCCGCAGAGCGAAGTCTACTCCCTGGTCGGCGATGGCTCGTTCATGATGCTGCACTCTGAGCTGGTCACCTCCCTGCAGGAGCGGGCGAAGATCAACGTCGTGCTGTTCGACAACATGGCCAACGGCTGCATCAACAACCTGCAGATGGAGCACGGGATGGACAGCTTCGGCACCGAGTTCCGCTACCGCCAGCCGGAAACCGGCCAGCTGCAGGGCGGCCTGGTGCCGGTGGACTTCGCCACCATCGCCGCCGGCTACGGCTGCAAAACCTGGCGCGTCACCACCCTGGACGAACTGCGCCACGCGCTGGACGCCGCCCGTCGCGAAACGGTCAGCACCCTGATTGATATTAAAGTGCTGCCGAAGACCATGGTGCACAAATACGGCAGCTGGTGGAACGTCGGGGTCGCCCAGACGGCGCTCTCTGAGCGGATCCGCAAGGTGGCGCAAATGATTAATGAAAAGCGCGCCCAGGCGCGTGATTACTAAAACGAACCTCTACCCTGAATCCTACAGACTTACGGAGAAAACCATTATGTCGCTCAAATTAGGTGTCATCGGCGCTGGCGCTATCGGTAAAGAACACATCCGTCGCTGCACCCAGGTTCTGCAGGGCGCCACCGTTGTGGCGGTGTCTGATATCAATGCCGACAACGCCCGCGCGGCGGTCGCGCTGCCGGGCGTGCAGGCGGAAGTCTACGCCGACGGCCACGACGTGATTAACGCCAGCGATGTCGATGCCATCCTGGTCACCTCCTGGGACCCGACCCACGAAGAGTACACCCTGGCCGCCATTGCCGCCGGTAAGCCGGTGTTCTGCGAAAAACCGCTGGCGATGTCTGCGGAAGGCTGCCGTCGCATCGTCGATGCCGAAATGAAGGCCGGCCGTCGTCTGGTACAGGTTGGCTTTATGCGCCCGTACGACGAAGGCTATCTGGCGCTGAAAAAAGTGATCGACGATGGCGATATCGGCGCACCGCTGATGCTGCGCTGCGCCCACCGCAACCAGTCGGTCGGCGAGAACTACACCACCGATATGGCGATCACCAACACCCTGATCCACGAGCTGGACGTGCTGCGCTGGCTGCTGAACGATGACTACCGTTCCGTGCAGGTGCGCTTCCCGCGCTCCACCTCGCACACCCATGCGCGCCTGAAAGATCCGCAGATCGTCTCCTTTGAAACCAAAAAAGGCACCCTGATCGACGTCGAAGTGTTCGTGAACTGCCAGTACGGGTATGACATCCAGTGCGAAGTGGTCGGCGAAACCGGGATTGCCCGTCTGCCGGAGCCGTCTGCCGTCCAGATGCGCAAGTCCGCCAGCCTGTCGACCGCCATTCTCACCGACTGGAAAGACCGCTTTATCAAAGCCTACGACGTCGAGCTGCAGGCCTTTATCAACGACGTCAAAGCCGGCCAGCTGCAAGGCCCGTCGGCCTGGGACGGCTACGCGGCGTCGGTGGCGGCGGATGCCTGCATTAAAGCGCAGGGAACCAGCGAGCCGGTTGAAGTGACGCTGCCTGAGTGCCCGGCATTCTACAAACGTTAAGCGCGTTTTGCTGACGGAACTTCTTTGCACAGGTAACGACGATGAAAATTGCTTTTGATGTGGATGTCATTAAGGACCTCGGGATCACCCGCATGGTCCATCAGGTAGCGGAGTGGGGCTACAAGTACATTGAACAGTCGCCGCACCCGCAGATTAACCCGTTCTACAAGCACCCGCGCGCCAGCCGGGAGATCATGGCGGAGTACAAGCAGGCGCTGCGCGATACCGGCCTTGAGCTGTCGTCGTTTATCTGCGTCTACCGCTGGTCCGGCCCGGACGAACTGCGCCGTCAGGCGGCGGTGAAAAACTGGAAACGGCTGGTGGAAATTGCGGTAGAGATGGGCGTTCAGGTGATCAACACCGAGTTCTCCGGCGATCCGAATCAGCCTGAGATCTGCGATGAAATGTTCTATCGCTCAATGGAAGAGCTGTTGCCGATTTTTGAGCGGGAAGGCATCCGCGTGGAGATCCAGGCGCATCCCTGGGATTTCTGCGAAGAGAACAATGAAACCGTCGATATCGTGAAGTCGTTCCGCAGCGATAACGTGAAGTACGTCTACAGCGTGCCGCACACCTTTTTCTACGACAAAGGCGTCGGCGACGTGGCGAGCATGCTGCGCTATGCCGGGAGCGATCTCTCCCATGTCCTGATTGCGGATACCCGCAACCATACGAAACATTGCCGCTATATCGTTAACCCGCCGGGCGTGGATGCCGTGGTGCACCAGCACGTAGGCGTCGGGGAAGGGGATGTGGATTTCGACGCGCTGTTCCGCACCCTGCGCGAAATGAAATTCGCCGAGCAGACCTTCAAGGTCGGCGGGGAGCCGATTGTCGCCACCTCGCTGTTTGGCTACCCGGAAAAAATGAAATACCAGGCAGTGGAAACCCGTGAACTTATTGAACGTGAATTGCTGCGCCGCTAAGGCGCAGCGGCAGGAGCCCTACTATGAACAAAGATAACGTCAAACTGGCTATCGCCCCAATCGGCTGGACTAACGATGATATGCCGGAGCTCGGCAGCGAAAACACCTTCCAGCAGATCGTCAGCGAAATGGCGCTGGCCGGCTTTACCGGCAGCGAAGTCGGCAGCAAATATCCGCGCGACCCGGCGGTTCTCAAGCCGATGCTGGATATCCGCGGCATTCAGATCTGCAACGCCTGGTTCAGCACCTTTTTCGCCAACGGCCAGCGGGAAAAAACCATTGATGAATTCGTCAATCACATGAACTTCCTTCATGCGATGGGCGCGAAAGTGATTGGCTGCTCCGAGCAGAGCGGCAGCATCCAGGGGCTGGATAAACCGATCCTCGGCGATGCGAAGCCGTGCTTCAGCGACGAAGAGTGGCAGCGGGTGGCGGAAGGCTACAACACCCTCGGCCGCCTGGCGGCGGAGAAGGGAATGCAGGTCTGTCTGCATCACCACATGGGCACCGGCATTCAGACCACCGCGGAAATCGACAAATTTATGTCGCTGGTGGACGAGCGCGTCTTCCTGCTGTTCGACACCGGCCACGCCTGGTATTCCGAAGGCGGCGAAGCGCCGATGCTGGCGATCCTCAAAAAGTATCTGCCGCGCATCAACCACGTCCACCTGAAAGACGTCCGCCCGCCGGTGATCGACCAGGTGCGCCGCGACGGCTTGTCGTTCCTCGACGGCGTGAAAAAAGGCACCTTCACCGTCCCGGGCGACGGGGTGATCGATTTCCGTCCGGTGTTCAAGCTGCTGGACGACTTTGGCTATAAAGGCTGGATGGTAGTGGAAGCCGAGCAGGATCCTGCTCTGGCCAATCCTTTCGAATACGCCGTCAAAGCGCGCAAATATATCCGCGAAACGGCAGGGATCTAATCGTTGTGACATTTTCAGGCCATACCGGGTATGGCCTGCTTTTTTGCCTTTCACAACCGGACCCAGGGCTTAACCACAGCGCCGGACAGTTCCCTCTCCCTCAGGGAGAGGGCCGGGGTGAGGATGATGATGACGGGTAACGCGTCACTTCACTTCCGCCAGCGCGGTCTTATCCACATACGGTTTCATCAGCGCGTCGGCTTCCTTCTGCGCCGCCTGCACCGCCGCTTCCGGCGTCACTTTGGCATCATTGACCACCGCCGCCAACTGGTTCTCCATCGCCTTACGCACCGCCACGGTCTCCCAAGTGGAGTACCATGGATGGGCGTACTTCAGCTGCTCAAGGGCGATCGCCGCCCGCGGATCCTGCTGCAGATAGGCCTTCATCTCCGGCGTATCGTATGACGCCTTGCGCGGCGAGAAGTAGCCGGTGAAGCGGCTCCACGCGCCGTTCACGTCGGGGCTCACCAGATAGGTCAGGAACTGATACGCCGCTTTCTTCTGCGCCTCGCTGATGCCTTTAAAACTCACCAGGCTGGCGCCGCCGATCGGCACCGCGCGCTGCTCTTTGGCCGGCAGCATCGCCACCCCAAGCTCAAAGTCTTTGCTGTTCTCGCGCATAAAGCCCAGCGCGCCGGTGCTGAGCATCGCCATCCCGAGCTTGCCGGAGAAGAACGCGGCGCTGATCTGCTTCGAGTTCAGCACCCCGGACGGCATCACCTTGTCCTTGTAGATCAGATCCTGCCAGAAGCGCAGGGCGCCGATGGCGGTCGGCGAGTTGTAATAGACCTCGCCCGGATAGTCTTCGTTAAAGTATTTCCCGCCGTTGGCGCGCACCAGCGCCGAGAAGATCCAGCCGCCGTAGTCGTCGTTGGTCGACGGCAGCATGATCCCCCACTGGCCTGTGCTCTCGTCGGTCAGCTTTTTGGCATCGGCCAGCAGCTCGGCCCAGGTCTGCGGCGGCTGTTTGATCCCGGCCCGATCGAACATCGTCTTGTTGTAGTAGAGGATCGGCGTCGAGTTATGGAACGGGATCGCATAGGTGGTGCCCATCACCTGGGCGTTCTTATGCATCGCGGGCCAGAATTCCTTGTGCAGAAAATCGCCAGCCTTTTGATCGCCATATTTAAACAGCTCGTCCATCGGCAGGATCTCATCCTTCAGCGCCAGATCGGTGGTGAAGTTAGCGGACATGATCACCAGCGCCGGCGGCTGGCCGGCCTTCTGCGCCGATTCGGCTTTGATCTTGGTGGTGTCGTAGTTGCCGGTGAAGATCCCGCGTACTTCGACATCCTGCTGTGAGTCGTTGAATTGCTTAATGACGCGGGTCATCTCCATGGTCAGCTTGCCGTCCACCGGCGCCGGGAACATGAAGTCTATTTTTTCTTTCGCCAGCGCCGCGCCGCTCAGGGCAAGGCTGAGGCCAACCGCGACTAGCGTAAAAGGTTTAAACATGATTACACTCCATCAACAAATTATGCTGGGTCTCAGCATGAAAAAGATGCACATCGGCAGGTGAAAAGCCGATCGGTAGCGATTCGCCTTTTTCCGGCACCGTGCCGCGGTGGCGGCGGCTAAAGCGCAGGGTGCCCATTGGGGTGCTGACGTGAAGCAGATAATCGGCTCCCATCAGTTCTCGTTGCAGGACGGTGCCCGGCAGGCGCAGATGGCCCTCCTCCACGCGGTCGGTAATATGTTCCGGGCGAATGCCCAGCCAGACGTGGGTCTGATCCCGGTGTCGCGGCGGCAGCGGATAGCGCTGTTCTCCCAACAGTACTGCACCGTTGGCGCAGGGCAGCGACAGCAGGTTCATCGCTGGCGAACCGATAAATCCGGCGACGAACAGATTGGCCGGGTTGGCGTACAGATACTCCGGGCGCCCGACCTGCTGCACGTGGCCGCCGTTCATCACCACGATGCGGTCGGCCATCGACATCGCCTCGGTCTGATCATGGGTCACATAGATGGTGCTGGTTTTCAGCTGCTGGTGGAGCGCCATAATGCTGTCGCGCACTTCGCTGCGCAGGCGGGCGTCGAGGTTGGAGAGCGGCTCGTCCATCAGGAACAGCCGCGGATTGCGCACAATCGCCCGGGCCATCGCCACCCGCTGGCGCTGGCCGCCGGAGAGCTTCGCCGGTTTGCGGTCGAGCAGCGCCTCCAGCTGCAGCATCTGCGCCACTTTGTCCACCCGCGGCTGCCAGCTGCTTTTCTCTTCCTTGCGCACCTTCATGCCGAAGGTGATGTTGTCGCGCACCGACAGATGCGGAAACAGGGCATAGTTCTGGAAGATCATCGCGAAGTTGCGCTCGCGCGGCGTGGCGGCGGTGATGTTCTCATTATGCAGCCAGATTTGGCCTTCGCTGACCGGCTCCAGCCCGGCGAGCAGGCGTAGCAGGGTGCTTTTCCCGCAGCCCGACGGGCCGACCAGCACCACGAATTCGCCTTCGTGAATATCCAGCGACAGGGCGCTGAGCGCCGGCTTGCCGTCGAAACGTTTACTGATGTTTTGCAGACTGAGCATAGCGGTTAGCGCTCTTCCGTTGGGCAACTGATGTTTTCGTCGTACAGCCACGGGCCGGCGTAGTGGGCCAGCGAGTGCTGGTAGCTCACCCACTGATCGCCGACCTGACGGTGCATCAGGCACGAGGCCGGGGAGAGGTCGTAATAGGGCCGGGTGTCTTCGTGGCAGTACGGCACCTGATGGACGGTGCCGGGGATAGTGGAGATCAGCGCCTGGCGATACTGGGTCATGGTCAGGCTGTGGTTATGGCCGCAGAAGATGCGCGTCAGCGACGGGAAACGCTCCACCAGCGCCAGCAGACGGTGGCCGTTTTCGCAGGCGATCGGGTCCATCTGCGCATTGCCCAGCGGCAGCGGCGGGTGGTGCATAAAGATCGTTGCCGGTTTGTCGCCGCCCTCGAACAGCTGGGCCTCCAGCCAGCCGATGGTCTCGTCGGTCAGCCAGCCTTTTGACGTGCCGGCATGACTGGAGTCGATAAACAGCAGGCGGGTGGCGAAGTCATCCACCGCATAGCGCATATTTTGCGGATCGTTGCCCAGCTGCGGGCACAGCGGGTGAAGATGCTCGAGAAAATGGGCTTTGTCGTCGTGGTTGCCAGGGATCAGATACAGCGGATAGTTCAGGCTGCCGAGGATCTGGCGGGCCACCTGATACTCCTCCGGGCGGCCGCAGTTGACGATATCCCCGCTCACCACCACCGCGTCCGGGCGCTCGCGCAGCGCGTTAAGCTGGGAGACCACGTCGGCGTTGGCGGCATTGACGTCGATAAAGCCGTACAGCTTCTCGCCGCGGCTGCGGAAATGGGTATCGGAAATGTGCGCTAACAGCATGAATCACTCCTTATTTGATCCCGGAGAAGCCGAAGCTCCGCAGGAACTGTTTCTGAAAAAGGATGAACGCCAGCATCAGCGGCAGGCAGACCATCAGCGTCCCGGCGCCGATGGTGCCCCACTGGCCGCCGGATTCGGCGCCCATGGCGAAGGAGACCAGCCCGACGGTCAGCACCTGCTTATCGGGATCGTTGAGCATCATCAGCGGCCACAGGTACTCGTTCCAGTGGTAGGTAATGCTGACGGTGGCGAAGGCCAGCACCGACGGCCAGGACATCGGCAGCAGCACGCGGAACAGCACCTGCCACCAGCGGCAGCCCTCCATCAGCGCGGCCTCCTCCAGCTCTTTCGGAATGGCGAGGAACGCCTGACGCATCAGGAACACGCCGAACGCCGAGGTGAAGTAGGGCATCATCACCCCGGTGAGGGTGTTGAGCAGGCCGAAGGTTTTCAGGGTCAGCATGTTCGGCACCATCATCACCACCGGCATGATCATCAGCTGCACCAGGAACAGGAGAAACAGCGTCTGCTTGCCGCGAAACTCGTGGCAGGCGAAGACGTAGCCGGCGGTGGTGATGGTCAACAGTTGCACGCAGAAGGTGCCGAAGGTGAAGATAAGGGTGTTGGCGTACAGGCTCAGCCAGTCGGCGCTCTGCCAGGCGTCGCGGAAGTTATCGAGGGTCAGCGGCAGGCGCGGCAGCAGCGACGCCATATCGTCGCCGAAGGTGGTGGCGCTGAACGAGGTCGCCAGCATCCAGATAAACGGGCTGACCCACAGCAGCGCCATGCAGCACATTAATACTGTGAGCGTAAAGGGCGACGAGCGGCGCAGGCGCAGCCACAGCGGACGGGCGGCGGCGGGCGTGCGGACCAGCAGCGGCGAGATTTCAGCGCTCATAGTGGGCTCCTTTCTCCAGCAGTTTCAGGTTAATCAGCGAGAAGGCGAACAGCCCGGCCAGGGTGAGGAAGGTGGCGGCGGAGGCTTTACCGAGGTCGTGGGTATCCCAGGCGAGATTCTGGATGTAATAGAGCAGCACGGTGGTGGCGTTATCCGGCCCGCCGCGGGTCATCACCGCCACGTGGTCTATCTGGGTGATGGAGTAGATCAGCGCGGTGGTGATCACAAAGCTCAGGGTCGGGCGCAGCAGCGGTAGCGTGACCTTAAAAAAGACCTGCGTGCGGGTAGCCCCCTCCATCAGCGCCGCTTCCCGCGTCGAGGCCGGAATGCTCTGCAGCCCGGCGAGGAAAAACAGCATGTAGTAGCCGGCGAACTTCCACACGCCGATCAGCGCCAGGGCCAGCAGCGCGCTGTTGCTGCGCCCCAGCCAGTTGTTGTTCATCGGCCCGAACAGCTTCGCCAGATAGTGGTCGAGCAAGCCGAGGCCGGGCATAAAGATAAATAGCCACAGCGCGGCGGCGCTGACCATCGGGATAATCATCGGGAAGAAAAAGGCGGTGCGCAGCCAGCGGTTGACGCGATGGTTCTCGCTCAGCGCCACCGCCAGCAGCAGGGCGAGGGTCACCCCGGGCACCACCGTCAGCAGGATATAGAGCAGGTTATTGCCCAGCGACTGCCAGAAGACGTTATCGGCAAACAGGCGGGCGAAGTTATCCAGGCCGACGTACTGTGCGCCGTCGCTGGCCATGCGGGTATCAAACAGGCTGTCATACACCGAACGCCCCAGCGGGAACCAGGTAAACAGCAGTAAAAACAGCAGGGAAGGCGACAGGATCAGCCAGGGAAGCCAGGTCTTTCTCATGGTGACGCGCATCTCGTTCAGCCATTTATCGAAGCCCGGATTGTGGGAAGCAATGACTACAGAGGCATGGCGGGGAGATGACGGTTTGATGAAGCGACGGGGAAAACGCCGGGCGAGCGGGCCGCCCGGCGGGAGAGAAGGATCAGAAGTCGCCTTTCAGCACCGCGCGGTAGCGGGCTTTGCCTTCACGAACGTGCTTCAGCGCTTCGTTAATCTGCGACATCGGGAACAGCTCGGTGGTCGGAGCCACTTTGCTGCGCCCGGCAAACTTCATCAGCGTGCGCAGTTCGGACGGATTACCGGTCGCCGAGCCGGAGATGCTGCGGTCGCCGCCGATCAGGGTAAAGGCCGGCACCGGGAACGGCTTCATCACCGCGCCGACGGTGTGGAAGTTGCCGCCGTAAGCCAGGGCTTCGAAGTACGGCTGCCAGTCGAGGTCCACCGCCACGGTGTTGATGATCAGGTCGAACTGACCGGCCAGCGCTTTTAAGGCTTCAGGATCGCGGCTGTTGACCACGCGATCGGCGCCCATCGCCAGCACTTCCTGCTCTTTCGCCGGGTTGGAACTGAAGGCGGTCACTTCCGCGCCCATCGCCCGCAGCAGCTTAATGGCTATATGGCCGAGGCCGCCGATGCCGATCACCCCGACGCGGCTGGTGGCGGTGACGTGGTGGGTCAGCAGCGGTTTAAAGACGGTGATGCCGCCGCACAGCATCGGGCCGGCGGACGCCAGATCGATGCTCTCCGGCAGGGGGATCACCCACTGCCAGTCGGCGCGCAGCTTATTGGCGAAGCCGCCGCGATTGAGAATGGTCGGCACCGAGCCTTCCAGACAGTTGATCTGGTTGCCGCTGATGCAGGCGTCGCAATGGCCGCAGCTGCGCGCCGTCCAGCCGATGCCGACCTTCTGGCCAATCTTCAGCCCTTTATCCTGCGCCGCGCTGCCCAGCGCCGCCACCCGGCCAATCACCTCGTGACCGGCCACCAGCGGGTAGCTCGACATCCCCCATTCGTTGTCGATCATCGACAGGTCCGAATGGCAGATCCCGCAGTATTCCACTTCAACTTCGACATCTTCCGGCTGTAGCTCGCCGGCATCGTATTCCCACAGCGACAGATCGGCGCCCGCTTCTTTGGCGGCGTAGCTTTTAATGATGGTCATGTTCATTTCCTTGGGGTTGGCGTGATAACCCAGAAAGTGTAGAGCATGGTATTCCCCGGCGCTTGGCAATCGGAGGGGTCGCGAAGCGGGCGGGCCAGCCGCCCGTTAAGGTCAGCGGCTGGCGAGCGGCCACTGATTAAGGCGGATGCCGCGCTGCGGGGCGTTCTCGGCAAAATCATCCAGCACTGCGCGCACGTCCGGGTCGAGGTAGCCGACGCTATCGTGCTCGACGATCACCACGCTCTTTTCCGGAATTTTCGCCAGCAGGGCCAGCAGATGCGGATTGTGCATAAAGGTCAGATTCTGCTGGATGCGCAGCACGTAGTGGTCATCGTAGCGCGCCAGCTGCAGCGAGTGGCGATGGCTGCGCCAGAGGCTGAATGCCATCTGGGTGGCAAGACCAATCCCGATCCCCGCCAGCATGCCGCAGGCGATAATCCCGCCGATGGTGGCGAGGAACGGGACGTACTGCGCCGCCCCCTGGCGGAACTGCTCGATGAACAGCCGCGGGGTCGCCAGCTTATAGCCGGTATACAGCAGCACGGCGGCGAGGCTGGCGAGCGGGATTAAGGTCAGCAGGCCGCTGAACCACAGGCCGCAGATTAACAGCAGGACGCCGTGGATAAAGATCGACAGTTTGCTCTGCGCGCCATTGCTGACGTTCACCGAGCTGCGGACGATCACCGCGGTGATCGGCATCGCCCCCAGCACACCGGAGAGCAGGTTGCCGACGCCCTGGGCGACCATTTCACGGTTCGGCGAAGGCGGCGGATTTTGCGGGCGCAGCTTTTTCAGCGCCTCCTGGCTGAGCAGGGTTTCGAGGCTGGCGACCAGCGCCAGGGTTACCGCCACCACCCACACCGACGGATTGCGCCACGCGCTCCATGCGGGAGACTCCAGCTCGCCCAGCAGGTCGCCGAGGCTGCCGAACGCCGGCAGGGTAATACGCGGCAGGGCGGCCAGCTGCTGCGGCGCAAAATGGGTCAGCAGCAGGGTGGTCACGCAGCCGAGCAGGACGGCGATCAGCGGCCCGGGGATCCAGCGCAGGCTCTTCACCCGGCGGATAAGCGGCGAACCCCACAGCCAGAGCACCAGCAAGCCGCCCGCGGCCACGGCCATCGCAGTGACGGAGAAAGCGGCATTGCCCTGAACCACATCGGCAAGCCCGGTCTCTTCCGCCGTGCCGAGCGCGACGGGGATCTGCTGCATAATCAGCAGGATGCCGATCGCCGCCAGCATGCCTTTGATGACGCTGGCGGGAACCAGCGAGATAAAGCGCCCGGCCCGCAGGATGCCGAACAGCAGCTGCAGCGCGCCGGCCAGCACCAGCGCCATCAGGAAGAGGGAGAAGGAACCCAGGGATTCAATGGCGGCGACGACGATGGTGACCAGTCCGGCGGCGGGACCGCTGACGGCGAAGCGGGAGGGACTGAGGGCGGTGACGACCAGGCCGCCGATGATGCCGGTCAGCAGGCCGACGAAGGGCGGTAAGCCGCTGGCCTGGGCGATGCCGAGGCACAGCGGCAGGGCGACAAGGAAGACGACGATGCCGGCGAGAGAGTCCTGACGAAGCGTGTTCATGGGGCGTGCTCCTGCGGTGAGAGGTGTTCGACGAGGGTGGTTAAATGGCCGGAAGCCAGATCGTAGACGCAGCCGTGCAGGCTGAGCGGTCGCCCGCTGGCGAGCACCGTCTGCACCGGCTCACTCTCCAGCAGACGGGCGAACTGGGCGCGAACGTTGGCTTCCACCAGGGCGTGAAGGGCACGGCGAGAGGGCTCCGCGTCGGCGCTGGCGCTGGCACTGGCGCCGGGGGAGGCCTCAACACCACACCCATCGGCGATCTGCGCAATTTCGTGATGCAGGGTGTGGCGCAACTGGCCGATGCGGCGAGCCAGCGCCGAGGACTCCTGCGCCAGCGGCAGGGTGGGCAGGGAGAGCGCCGCCTGCACGCCGCCGCAGCCGTAGTGGCCGCAGAGCACCACCCGCTCCACCTCAAGGTAGTGGAGGGCATATTGCAGGACGCTCATGACGTTATCGTCGGCGGGATCGAGCATATTGGCGATATTGCGGTGGACAAAGAGCTCGCCGGGCTGGCTGCCGGTGAGCACCTCGGCGGGAACGCGGCTGTCGGAGCAGCCGATCCACAGCGAGTGGGGCCGCTGCCCGTCGACCCATTTTTCGAAATAGCCCGGGTCATGCTGACACTTCTGCAGCGCCCAGCTGCGGTTGCGGGCCAGCAAAGGTTTTAACGTCGTCACAAGTATTCTCCTGAGTTAATTCATCGAGTGAATATGTCCATCAAGACTCGTACAGCGACTAGTAAAAATAGTGTTTACCGGAACCCTTCACGCCTGAGGAAAATCCTGGAATAAACGGCAAAAAGAAAACTTTTCATTAATGTAAAGTTATAAAAATATTGATGAAATTAATATTTGGCTGCGGAGCGAGTGAATAACAAAAAGGTATTGGCTAAAACTTTCTGGAATATATGGGAATGGTGGTGGGTAGGGTTGGGGGGAATATTGGGGTATAGGCGAGGGGAATTTATCTGGGGAAAGATGGGTTGTGCTGGGGATGTGGTTGAGAGTGAGGTGAGAACAAGTTGAGATAAGTTTGAGTGGGGTTTGGGGTTACCGGGGGAGAAGGGGGGCTGGCAGGGGGAGCCGGGTTCTCGGGGGAGTGAGAGGAGGGGGGCTGGTGGCAGTCGCGCTGTGGAACGGTCGTAAAAGGTGACGCCGCGCAGGATAGCGCTGTTTTTTTCAACACTTAGCGCAATGACGACACGCTGTCGCTTGCATGACCGCCGCCGACAGGTATAATCCAGAACGTTTCCGCATCCCCTTCAGTGCCGAAGTGGCGAAATCGGTAGACGCAGTTGATTCAAAATCAACCGTAGAAATACGTGCCGGTTCGAGTCCGGCCTTCGGCACCATCGGAACATCAATAGACGTCAACGGACGTCTTTTTTTGTGCCTGAAATCCAGTATCCGCAAGGCTTTCCTCGCTTTTTCACTCAACAGAAGTCAATCTGAGTCAACCCACATCAAGACGCTTGTGAGTATAGAACCGAGTATATATGTTGGTTCGATAATGGTTGTATACTCACTTCGGCACATGGAAGGAGAACTTTTATGGCTCTGACAGATATCAAAGTGCGTTCTGCAAAACCACAGGAAAAGGAGTATACCCTTGTCGATGGGGATGGCATGTTTTTGCTCATTCACCCTAACGGCTCAAAATACTGGCGGTTCCGTTTTCGCTTTGGTGGTAAGCAGCACCTGATGGCGTTTGGTGTTTATCCTGAAACGTCATTAGCTGATGCTCGTCAAAAGAGGGAAGAGGCCAGAAAGCTTGTTGCTGCTGGAATCGATCCTCGCGAACACAAACGTGCTGTGAAAGAAGAACAGGCGAAAGAAAATATTACCTTTGAGTTAGTTGCCCGAGAGTGGCATGCCGCAAATAAAAAATGGTCAGAAGAACATAGCCGACGGGTGCTGAAGAGTCTGGAGGATAATTTGTTCCCAGCAATTGGGAAGCGGAGTATTGATAGTTTTAGCACGCGCGATCTCCTCGTTCCTATCAAGGTCGTTGAGGCTACAGGGCGTTTTGAAGTGGCTTCGCGTCTTCAGCAGCGTACCAATGCGATTATGCGTTATGCAGTGCAAAGCGGTTTGATCGATTACAATCCTGCTCAGGAGATGGCTGGGGCAGTTGCTTCAAGTAATCGTGTCCATCGACCAGCACTTGAACTGAAACGCTTACCTGAACTACTCCACCGAATTGATAGCTACACCGGGCGGCCTTTGACTCGTCTGGCTGTTGAGCTCACGTTATTAATCTTTATTCGTTCTAGTGAATTGCGCTTCGCCCGTTGGTCTGAGATCGATTTTGAAAGGGCAATGTGGACAATCCCGGCAGAACGAGAAGCTATCGATGGAGTGAAGCATTCTCAACGTGGTTCTAAAATGCGCACACCCCACTTAGTACCGCTGTCTCGTCAGGCATTGGCAATCCTTGAACAGGTTCACAAGCTTAGTGGTGAGCGCGATTTTGTTTTCATTGGCGATCATAACCCTCGTAAGCCCATGAGTGAAAACACGGTGAATAAGGCGCTGCGTGTTATGGGGTATGACACTAAGGTGGAGGTTTGTGGGCATGGCTTCAGGACTATGGCATGTAGCTCGCTGATTGAGTCAGGGCTATGGTCAAGGGATGCTGTAGAGCGGCAAATGAGCCATATGGAACGTAACTTAGTACGTGCGGCTTATATTCATAAAGCAGAGCATCTGGATGAACGCAAACTGATGCTGCAATGGTGGGCTGACTTTCTGGATGCGAATCGGGAGAAAGGGGTTAGCCCGTTTGATTTTGGGAATAATGGTAATGTGTTGAAATGATTTAATTATTTATCGATTTTATAATTTAAAAGTGTGCGCTCGATATGGTCAGCTGACTTGGTTGAAGAGTTTGGGACTTTTTGTGTTTAGTACAACACTACAAAATAGACGAACCCTTAAGAATTAGTCAGTTGCTGTGACGTTGGCCATTGCCCGGGAAGATGTGGAAAGCTAAGATAAAGAGTTATGAGCCTTAAATATATGGATAGGCTCGCACAGCGATGGATTAAAACCTAATGATGACTAAATCCAATTTTGAGTTCCTGAAGGGCGTCAACGATTTCACCTATGCCATCGCCTGTGCGGCGGAAAATAATTACCCGGATGATCCCAACACCGCACTGGTGAAAATGCGTATGTTTGGCGAAGCGACGGCTAAACACCTTGGCCTGCTGCTGGATATCCCCCTCTGTGAGAATCAACACGATCTTCTGCGTGAACTGGGCAAAATTTCCTTTGTTGATGACAACATCCTTTCTGTATTCCATAAATTGCGCCGAATTGGTAACCAGGCCGTCCACGAATACCATAATGATTTGGATGATGTTCAGATGTGCCTGCGCCTGGGTTTCCGTCTTGCCGTCTGGTATTACCGGTTGGTAACCAAAGATTACGACTTTCCTGTGCCGGTTTTTGTGCTGCCTGAGCACGGTGAGGATCGCTACCACGCCGAAGTTCTCACCCTCAAACAGCAACTGGAACAGCAGACACAGGAAAAAGTACAAAGCCAGGCAGAACTGGAAGCTCAGCAGCAACGATTAATTGCACTCAACGGCTACATTGCCGTTCTCGAAGGCAAACAGCAGGAAACCGAAGCACAAACCAAAGCACGCGTGGCCGCACTGGAAGCGCAACTCGCCGCCAAAAACGCCGAGTTAGCAAAACAAACCGAACAGGAACGCAAGGCATATCATAAAGAGATTACCGACCAGGCTATCAAGCGCACACTGAATCTCAGCGAGGAAGAAAGCCGCTTCCTGATTGATGCCCAACTGCGTAAAGCGGGCTGGCAGGCCGATAGTAAAACGTTACGTTTCTCCAAAGGTGAGCGTCCAGAACCGGGTGTAAATAAAGCCATTGCCGAATGGCCAACTGGCAAAGATGAAACCGGGAAGCAAGGTTTTGCGGATTATGTTCTGTTCGTGGGCCTTAAGCCTATCGCAGTGGTCGAAGCAAAACGTAAAAATATCGATGTTCCCGGCAAACTCAACGAATCGTATCGCTACAGTAAATACTTCGATAACGCGTTCTTACGCGACACGTTGTTAGAACACTACTCTCCTGATGAAGTACATGAAGCGGTACCTGCTTACGAAATTAGCTGGCAGGACACCAGCGGCACACAGCGTTTTAAAATCCCCTTTTGCTACTCCACCAACGGGCGTGAATACCGCGCGGCAATGAAGACCAAAAGCGGTATCTGGTATCGCGACGTCCGCCACACCACCAATATGTCGAAAGCGCTGCCGGAATGGCATCGCCCGGAAGAGCTGCTGGATATGCTGGGCAGCGACCCGCAAAAACAGAATCAGTGGTTTGCCGATAACCCCGGAATGAGCGAACTGGGTCTGCGTTATTACCAGGAGGATGCCGTTCGCGCGGTAGAGAAGGCCATTGTTAACGGCCAACAAGAGATCCTGCTGGCAATGGCGACCGGTACCGGTAAAACCCGTACCGCCATCGCCCTGATGTTCCGCCTGATCCAGTCGCAGCGTTTCAAACGCGTCTTGTTCCTGGTTGATCGTCGCTCGCTCGGCGAGCAGGCGCTGGGATCGTTTGAAGATACACGGATTAACGGCGACACTTTTAACAGCATTTTCGATATCAAAGGATTGACTGATAAATTCCCGGAAGACAGCACCAAAATTCACGTCGCCACGGTTCAGTCGCTGGTTAAACGCACGTTGCAATCAGATGAACCGATGCCGGTCGGCCGTTACGACTGTATTGTCGTCGATGAAGCACACCGCGGTTACATTCTCGATAAAGAGCAGACCGAAGGCGAGCTGCAGTTTCGCAGCCAGCTGGATTACGTTTCCGCCTACCGTCGCATTCTCGATCACTTCGATGCGGTAAAAATTGCCCTGACCGCCACGCCAGCGCTGCACACGGTCGATATTTTCGGCGAGCCGGTTTACCGCTACACCTACCGTACGGCGGTGATCGACGGCTACCTGATCGATCAGGATCCGCCTATTCAGATCGTTACCCGCAATGCGCAGGATGGGGTCTATCTTTCCGAGGGTGAACAGGTGGAACGCCTGAACCCACAGGGCGAGCTGATCAACGACACGCTGGCTGACGATCAGGATTTTGAGGTTGCCGATTTTAACCGCGGCCTGGTGATCCCGGCGTTTAACCGTGCGGTATGCGGTGAGCTCACCAAATACCTGGATCCCACCGGGCAACAAAAAACGCTGGTGTTCTGCGTCACCAACGCCCATGCCGACATGGTGGTTGACGAGCTGCGCACCGCGTTTAAGAAAAAGTATCCGCAGCTGGAGCACGACGCGATTATCAAGATCACCGGTGATGCCGATAAAGACGCGAAGAAAGTGCAAAGCATGATCGTCCGCTTCAACAAAGAGCGGCTACCCAATATTGTGGTTACCGTCGATCTGTTGACCACCGGCGTGGATATCCCGTCAATCTGTAATATTGTGTTCCTGCGCAAAGTCAAAAGCCGCATTCTCTACGAGCAGATGAAGGGCCGTGCCACGCGTCTGTGCCCGTCGGTGGGGAAAACCAGCTTTAAGATTTTCGACTGTGTTGATATCTACAGCTCGCTGGAAAGCGTCGATACCATGCGCCCGGTGGTTGTGCGTCCACAGGTGGAACTGCAAACGCTGGTCAATGAAATTACCGACTCAGAAACCTACAAAACCATTGAAGCGGATGGCCGCAGTTTTGCCGAGCACAGCCATGAACAGTTGGTCGCTAAGCTGCAGAGAATCATCGGCCTCGCCATTTATAACCGCGATCGCAGCGAAGCTGTGGATAAGCAGGTTCGCCGTCTGGACGAGCTGTGCCTGGATGCCGCGGGCGTCAACTTTGGCGGTCTGGCCTCACGCCTGCGGGAAAAAGGACCGCACTGGAGCGCCGAGATTTTTAATAAGCTTCCCGGCTTTATCGCGCGCCTCGAAAGGCTGAAAACCGATATCAACGCACTGCGCGAGGCCCCCATTTTCCTCGATATTGACGATGAGGTGGTGAGCGTCAAATCGCTGTATGGCGATTACGACACGCCGCAGGATTTCCTCGAAGCGTTTGATGAGCTGGTGCAACGCTCCCCGAACACCCAGCCCGCGCTGCAGGCGGTGATTAATCGCCCGCGCGACCTCACCCGTAAAGGGCTGGTGGAATTGCAGGAGTGGTTTGACCGCCAGCATTTTGAAGAGTCATCCCTGCGCAGCGCGTGGAAAGCGACGCGCAATCAGGATATCGCCGCCCGGCTGATCGGCCACATCCGCCGTGCGGCGGTGGGCGATGCGCTCAAACCGTTCGACGAGCGTGTCGATCACGCGCTGACGCGTATCAAGGCCGAGAACGACTGGAGCGATGAACAGCTAAGCTGGCTCGACCGTTTAGCGCAGGCGCTAAAAGAGAAGGTGGTGCTCGACGACGATGTTTTCAAAACCGGCAATTTCCACCGCCGCGGCGGTAAGCCAATGTTACAGCGTGCCTTTGACGACGACCTCGACAGCGTGCTGGATAAGTTCAGCGATTACATCTGGGATGAGCTCGCCTGACGCGTTATCATCCCCGGCAATTTCTTCTTCTGCGGCCCCGATAAGGGCCGCTGTTTTACATGGGATCTTCAATGAACAATAACGATCTGGTCGCCAAACTGTGGAAACTGTGCGACAACCTGCGCGACGGCGGCGTCTCCTATCAAAACTACGTGAATGAACTCGCCTCGCTGCTGTTTTTGAAAATGTGTAAAGAGACCGGCCAGGAAGCGGACTACCTGCCGGAAGGCTACCGCTGGGATGATCTGAAGTCGCGCATTGGCCAGGATCAGATGCAGTTCTACCGTAACCTGCTGGTCCAGTTAGGCACTGATGAGAAAAAGCTGGTGCAGGCGGTGTTCCATAATGTCAGTACCACCATTGAGCAACCCAAACAGCTGACTGAGCTGGTCAGCTATATGGACGCGCTGGACTGGTACAACGGCAACCACGGGAAGTCCCGAGACGACTTCGGCGATATGTACGAAGGGCTGCTGCAGAAGAACGCTAACGAAACCAAATCCGGCGCGGGCCAGTACTTCACTCCGCGTCCGCTGATTAAAACCATTATCCATCTGCTGAAGCCGCAGCCGCGCGAAGTGGTGCAGGATCCGGCTGCAGGTACGGCGGGCTTCCTGATTGAAGCGGATCGCTACGTGAAGTCGCAGACTCACGATCTGGACGATCTCGACGGCGACACCCAGGATTTCCAGATCCACCGCGCGTTTATCGGCCTTGAACTGGTGCCCGGCACCCGCCGTCTGGCGCTGATGAACTGCCTGCTGCACGACATTGAAGGCAACCTCGACCACGGCGGCGCTATCCGTCTGGGCAACACGCTGGGCAGCGACGGTGAAAACCTGCCGAAGGCGCATATTGTCGCCACCAACCCGCCGTTTGGCAGCGCCGCAGGCACCAACATTACCCGCACCTTCGTGCACCCGACCAGCAATAAACAGCTGTGCTTTATGCAGCATATTATCGAAACCCTGCACCCTGGCGGTCGCGCGGCGGTGGTAGTGCCGGATAACGTCCTGTTTGAAGGTGGCAAGGGTACGGACATTCGTCGCGACCTGATGGACAAATGCCATCTGCACACCATCCTGCGTCTGCCGACCGGCATCTTTTACGCCCAGGGCGTCAAAACCAACGTGCTGTTCTTTACCAAAGGCACGGTAGCCAATCCACATCAGGATAAAAACTGCACCGACGACGTGTGGGTGTATGACCTGCGGACCAATATGCCAAGCTTCGGCAAGCGCACGCCGTTCACCGAGCAGCATCTGCAGCCGTTTGAAACCGTCTACGGCGAAGATCCGCACGGCTTAAGCCCGCGAACCGAGGGTGAGTGGAGCTTTAACGCCGAAGAGAGCGAAGTCGCCGACAGCGAAGAGAACAAAAACACCGACCAGCACCAGGCGACCAGCCGCTGGCGTAAGTTCAGCCGCGAATGGATCCGCACGGCAAAATCCGATTCACTGGATATCTCCTGGCTGAAAGATAAAGACAGCATCGACGCCGACAGTCTGCCGGAGCCGGACGTGCTGGCGGCAGAAGCGATGGGCGAGCTGGTACAGGCGTTGAGCGAACTGGATGCGCTGATGCGCGAGCTGGGCGCGGGCGATGAGGCGGATGCGCAGCGTCAGTTGCTGAATGAAGCGTTTGGTGAGGTGAAGGTATGAGTGAGGGGAAATTGCCGGAGGGGTGGGTAAAAAGCGAGCTGGATAATATACTCCTTACTATTATTGGCGGAGGTACCCCAAGCAAAGCAATCCCTGAGTATTATCAAGGGGATATTCCATGGATGAGTGTCAAGGATATGAATAAACATACCCTTACAGATACTATCGATCATATTACCAATGATGCAGTAGAAAATAGCAGTACAAATATAATTCCTGCTGGGACACCGATTATTGCGACTCGTATGAGCTTGGGGAAAATTGTTACAGCGTCTTTTGATTCAGCAATTAACCAAGACTTAAAGGCGTTATTCCTGTCTAGCGGAGTTGAACGTAATTTCTTTATTCACTGGTACCGTTCGCAGGCGCAGCTAATCGAAAGTTTAGGGACCGGTACAACGGTAAAAGGAATACGTCTGGAAGTTTTGAAGGCTCTTTCAATTAATCTCCCGCCATTTTTCGAACAAAAAATCATCGCCGAAAAACTCGATACGCTGCTGGCGCAGGTAGATAGCACCAAAGCACGTCTTGAGCAAATCCCACAAATCCTGAAACGTTTTCGTCAGGTGGTGCTAGCTGCAATTGTTAATGGAAAATTATCAACGAATACTGAACAATGGAAAGTATATTCATTAAAAAATCTTTGTGTCAGTATTTCGGATGGTGACCATCAAGCTCCACCAAAATCTGAAACAGGAATCCCCTTTCTAGTCATCTCCGATGTTAATAAAGGGAAAATTGATCTTGAAAATGTATCCAGATGGGTTCCAGAGTCTTATTACCTGGCACTAAAAGAGATTAGAAAACCATCTCTAAATGATATTTTATACACTGTTACAGGTTCTTTTGGAATCCCAGTAGTTGTTAACACCACTAAACCATTTTGTTTCCAACGACATATTGCCATCATAAAGCCAAATAGCAATTTGATTAACTATAGATTTTTATTATTCTATTTAGAATCACCACAAATATTCAAACATGCAAGTGATGTTGCTACTGGGACTGCACAAAAAACAGTCTCATTATCAAGTCTCCGGAATTTTGAACTTTCAGTCCCTTCTTTAAAAGAACAAGCCGTAATCGTCCATCGTGTCGAGCAGCTCTTCGCCTACGCCGACACCATCGAAAAACAGGTCAACAACGCTTTAACCCGCGTCAACAATCTCACCCAGTCGATCCTGGCGAAAGC
The DNA here is from genome assembly GCF_025813515.1 of Klebsiella sp. KP20-425-1. NCBI lineage: Bacteria > Pseudomonadati > Pseudomonadota > Gammaproteobacteria > Enterobacterales > Enterobacteriaceae > Klebsiella > Klebsiella sp. KP20-425-1. Next base: position 4,609,062 of record NZ_CP109614.1, on the reverse strand, counting down.
GTTCCGCGGTGAACTTACCGCCCAGTGGCGTGCTGAAAACCCAAGTCTTATCAGCGGTGAAAACAGCGCCACCGCGCTGCTGGAAAGGATTAAAGCCGAACGCGCGGCCAGCAGCGGTAAAAAATCCTCGCGTAAAAAAGCGTAATGATGGTTATCAAACATCGCTGACTCGAGTCGTTTTAGCACTCCCAATAAGGAATTAGGAGTGCTAATCCATTAAGACGACATCACCTCTACCAGCACATCCGTTGCCCAGCTGTCCTCGCTATTAAGGACTTTGCCCTCCTGGCAGGCTTGCGCCATTTTTACTAGCTGATAAGTCACATCGTCAGTAAAGTCAAAGTTACGCCATGCATTTGGGAAGTCGATACGCCAGTATCCCATTCCCTGGTCGAATCGAATCTTCAACGTCTGACCATCTTCAAAGGTCACCGTCAGCTTACGATGATGTGGAATATCACGTGGCGAATCGAACACCGTCAGTTCTACCGCTCTGCCCATTGCCGCAGTAAACCACTGGTCGGCGAAATCCTGAAAATCCGCATCGCTCATCCAGTCATGGAACGGCCGGTTGCCGGGACGATCCTTGGGCTTAAACAGAGTATCAAGCTCAAGCTCCGCGTCATCGGTCAGCTTTGTTTTTAGCGGTTTCAGTATCGCCCCCAGCAGTGCCAGCGCAACCGGGTTTTGCAGATAGCGATCGGTATAGTGAACGCTGGTGATTCGCTGGTTTTTCATCAGCGATTGTGCTTCTTCATGGCTGTTAAACAGCGTGTCCCAGAAGCGTTGTCCGAACTGCGAAAGTGCACCATTTAACTGTTTATGAATCTCTATGTCTTTGACACGCTCAACAGAGTTCGCTGCTTTCCCCGGCAAAACAAACTCGTTCAGTTTTACCGTGTTATAGCCGAGGCTGCGAACGACCAGTTCGTCATTCAGGTGCCAGCCTGGCCCTGGGATAGTTGCCTGCTGGCTGCGTGAAGCCAGCGTCATTACGCGATCGGCAAAGGCGACTTGCGCAACAATCGGCAATTCCAGAGCCTGTTCGCTATGACACAAACGCACGCCCAAAGCAGTAAACTGCGAAAGCTCATGCAACAGCTCCGGATCATCGACGCCAGCAGGAATGACAAGGTCGACCGCAACATTGTCCTTAATCCGGTAGTTCTGAATAGCCGCCCGGAATTGACGGGCATAAAGATCCCACTCATTGAGTGGCCCATTCATCCACAGTGTGAGTTTTTCAGCACCCTCGTTAATCGCCCGACGAAGGGTATCGCCAATGGCTCCCGGGCAATATCGGGCATCCGGTAGCGAGAATGTTTCATCATCCGGCAAACCGATGTAGTACGAGAAGTCATCACCAAGCCATGCCTGTGCTGCTTTACGATCCAGCAAATCGTGATCGTGGCGAGTCTGGGAGTCGAGGAGGCATTCACTGCATGCCGTATCGCAGTGGTGGCAACCCAACTGCTTCACCATTCCCAACAGAATGGCCTCAATGTGCATTGGCGCACTGGATGCAAAACCTGCACCACCGCTAATCACATCGTAGAGTTGAACGGCTAATACTGATTGTCCATCTTCCAGTCTGACCGGACGCACGGCGTAGCCCAGTTCTGCCGCGGAGATACCCAAAACCCCGGCCAGCGCCTGACGTAGTGCTACCGCCAGAGTCATGGCAACAATCCGCCCTTCTTCCGTGCTATCCGGGAGATATTCACCGTTTTGCGGCTTGCGTAGAACCATTTCAAAGACATCCGTTCGTGCCAATGCCCCCAGCGTGACGTTCTTCATGAGCGCCGTCGAGCCGGGGCAAATTAGACGTTGATTCTGGCTGTCGCGATCTGCTTTTCCCGGACGCGGCGGGTAGTGGGCTTCCATACTTTTCGGCGCATCGTTTGCGTTCAACATCGACTCTGCGCGACCGCAGCTCAGACAAAGTGCGTAACCATGCCCACCTTCTCCAAGGCTTTGCTGGAAAACATGCCCATCAGCGCCAGATGCCATATACCCCATTATCGGGTTAGGTAGCGATACGGGTTCTGCTTTAACAAATACCCAGGCAGGGACAACCGGGATAAATTTCATGGTTTCAATATTGTTCGTCACCGGCGCGTGTGCATCAGTTACAAACCCGGCTGGCTGCAGCACCTGGCGACGATTATCCATGATGATTTTTTCACCACAGGCGCTGTTGGTGCAAAATAGCGTCCCGGAACTGCTCAACCCCTCTTCATAGCCTATGGTCCCGCATTTGTGACAGCGCCAGGCGCAATCCAGACGCTGGGCTTCATTGGTATCGGCATTAATATTGTGCCAGTGCAGTGAGACGCCAGCAGAGCGGAAGACCCGGCCATCCAGTATGATCTCTGCACCTGGTGCATATTCACGGATGGCAACCCCCAAGTTACGTGAGGGAAGTCCCTTATAACGTGACACATTATCTTCGCGATCTTTTTTATCCCGGCTTTTCTGTGATTTTTCACGGATATAGTCTTCCATAGTGAAGTTATCAAACGTCACCACATCTGTCGGGAAGCCGTATCCCGGCAGGAAAGTCCTGGCCGCCAGGTCACGCAGCAAATACTCGCCACAGTGTCGTTTTTTCTCCAGTTCTATGCGCTTGCGATAAGGCGTTTGCGGCTGCGATTCTCGTTCCTGGGCTACAAGATCGCGGTAGACGGAAAGCCATCGCTGTTGCAGGAACGTAATCGCATGGATTGTTTTATCCCGCAACAGGTCGGGTCTGGCGCCATGTAATGCTGTACCTTTCACCAGCCGTTCCAGCGCCGCGTCGATATCAAGAACCGGACGCTCGAGCCAGACTTTAAAGTGTTCACATTTTGATTGCCCGTCGTCTTCACCGAAAAACCAGAGGCTATCAAGACTGGTTTTTTCTTTATCTGTTTCGCCAATGACGTGACATAAAAAGTCGGACAGTAATAACGCATTGACGTGGCGTTGCACCAGCCGGGCGGAATTCATTGCCACCATTGGCGCGGGGATCATGGTCTCAAATGGCCAGAGTGGGTTGGCAAAAACCTGTTGATCGTGCGGGTTCCCTTTACATAGTGTGTAAGAGATCGCACGCGATTCCTGACTACGCCCGGCTCGCCCGGCACGCTGTAAATAGTTAGCCGGATGGGGCGGTACGTTGTTCATCACTACGGCGGTAATGCCACCGATATCAACCCCCATTTCCATGGTGGTAGAACAGTTAAGAACATTAAGCTGCCCGTTTTTGAACATCTTTTCGTAGCTTTGCAAACGTTCTGACGATTGCTGAGCAGAGTGCTCGGCTGTGCGGTAGTAAAATCCGCCTTCCACGACACGATCGTTAATATCCGTCCAGACGTTTTCCGAACGTAATTGTGCGATTAGTGGCTCTTTACTAACCCAGTCACGTACCTTCGCCAGACCCGGAGCGTAGTCTTCTTGCGAACGATCCAGCTTCCAGATTTCCGGCATGGTGACCTTTTGCGCGACAAAAGCGTCATATTGTGTCTTGGTAAGGTGTTCAAACGAAATGTGGGTGGGCAGATAAGGGGTTAAGCCTTTAAAGGCCGTATCCAGAATCTTATTGGTTACCGGACAAATCCAGGCATCTGTGATTAAAGAAAAAGTCATGTGCTCTTTTGGCAGATAGAAACGGTTACCATCAGGTTTCAGCACTGCAAGTGGGCCGGTAAGTTGGGTCCACGCTTCTTTCAGCCACGTATTGATAATATCCATCGTCGCCGTATTTACGGTTTTGAATCCTGCGCCAAGCATTAATAACTTCACTAAACGATGGGATATATTGCCATTACGAATTTGTGGCCAGCGTCTGTTCTGATTATCTTCGGGATCTTTTGTGTCCGGGTTACGGACGAATTTCGATGAAAAACGGCTACCAATCCAGTTTTTCAACTCATCGTCCAGTTGTGTGAAGTTGCTTTCACGTACGTACAGATCCAGCGTAACCTTAAGAAAATCCTTCCAGTCATCCAGCGTCAGCCCTTTCTCTTGCCAATGCACCGGCATCTTATGGATCTTCTCCAGCCCCTGATAACCAACCTGAACTAATCCCTGCGTTTCCAGGCTGTTAGTTCGTTTGGGCCGGCGCATAAACTCCCGGAATAACAACATCTCAGAAAGCTTTAGCGGCCCGCCATTCTCATTGAAAATTTCAGGCTTCAGATAGTGGTTATATTGCAGAATAGGGCCGCGAATATCGGCTTTCTCTTTAAGTTCATTAACCATTTCAATCCAGGTCCGCGAAAACAGAATGGTCGCAGCTTTGCCACCGGTCGCGGCCTGAATAGCCTGTTCAAGCTGTTCGGCTTGCGCTTCAGCCAGTTTTGCTTGTTCCGGCATTCCCCAGCTTCTATACTCTTTCGCCTCATTGTGGGCCTGTTTTGCCCTCGTCGCTAACTTTTCCAGATCGGCATTGGCATTCGGTGTTGCAGAAGTCTGTGTTCGTTGATGCCAGCTCAGGATTTCCACCACACTGCCGCGTAAGCGGCTGCGCTCAGCTTCTTGCTGCATGCGCACTGCCATGCGGGCCGTTCCTTGCCGGCTGTCGGTAAAGGTAATAAGTCGACGGCCTCGACCTGGTAACGAATCAGGTCCGACGCCCTCTTTTCCTTCTTCACTAATAAAATCCTGACAATATTCCAGAACGGTTGGCACAATATTGGTGACGTAAAATGGCCCACCTAATAAGGCACGGCGGAACGGTTGTTTTCCGCTCGTGCCTCTGTAGCCACAGCTACTGGCACTACATACTTGTTCAATGTCGTTAATAACTAGCGGGATGCTGTCATTGTTAATAACACCAATACGACGCGTCTGACGGTCCAGACGCTGTTGGGTATAACCCGCCGCGCTGGTCTTCTCTGCGGCGATAATGAGTGCGGGCTGAAAACGACTCTCTTTATCAACTTTTTCTTCTGCGGCATCATGTTCAATATGCACATCATCTTGCAAAGAGAACTCATCACCGCCTTTATTTTCCCATTGGACAAGTTTTCCCTTTTTGTCCCGCGCCAGAAGATGTGGCTCATTACATTCATTACAGAATGCCAGCTCGTAAACCGGGCTTCCACAATCGCAATTTTGGCGTTTGTTCACATACACATAGCCAAAAGGCCAACCCTTTTCCAGCGGGGTACCGTGCTTTAATCTGCATTCTTTATCAACGCAGGCCCACACCCCCTGGGTATTGCGTTGGAATATGTGCGCCCTGACCTTAAGAAATGCGGGATCCTTAGTATTGGGTTGTGTGCCAGAGCAGACGTCAATCCAGCGCAACACATCCTGCTGGCTATAATGCTGTTTTGTTAGCGAGTTCAACCGCTGCGTCATATCATCCAACTTCATTGGATTCGGTTGAGTAACTAGCATGTCGCGCAAGTAATACGCTTCAGGTGAATGCGTAAGTGCATCAAAGCGCTCTGGGCTTACGCCCTTCATGTCTGTATCAGGGATTTGCTCAATTTCTTCTAACGGAATAAAAACGTGTTTGCATGGTTCCAGTTCCGGAATAACCCGGCTTCCGTCCAGTACGTCAATGCGCTCTTGCGGTATACCGGATAATTCAGAGAGGAATTTTTTTAATTGCTTTTCGGCATCGCTTCCGGCAATGGTTGCAGAGGTTGCTACAAAGCGAACATCATCTGGAGTCACACCAAAGGCCGTCATCACGCGGCGTAACTGCAGCGCCAGTTCAGCGGCCTGCGAGCCGACATAGGTATGCGCTTCATCCAATACGATCCAGCGTAATGATTTTTGTGATTTAGATTGCTGGATAATTGGAGCGTCGATCTGGCGGACCATCATATATTCCAGCATTGTGCCGTTGGTCACCAGAATTGGAGCGGGTTCTTCACGCATTTTTTCGCGCGAGAGTACTTCATTCGGTCTTTTTACCTGTTCGCTTTTCACTGCGGCGTGTAGATTTTCGGTATTTCCGTTGTAGAGGCAGTATCGGATTCCGGAACCAAAACCACGTGTCCAGGCGTCCAGGCGCTCACGTTGCGAATTAATTAAGGCGTTAAGTGGATAGAGGAAAAGGGCCCTGACGCCGATAAGTGGGTTGTTGCCATTTTCATGTAATTCCCGGTAGAGGTCTTCCAGCACCGGCACCATAAAACATTCGGTTTTGCCTGAACCCGTACCGCTGGTCACTACCACAGAATGTTTTTTTTCCAGCAGAGCCTTCCAACTGGCTAGCTGGTGAGTAAAGGGTTTCCAGTCAGCACCAAAACGATAGCGTCCATTGTTCTGATCATCCAGCGAATCAACCACAGCTTTACTGAGCAATGCCTTGCCTTCCGTCAGGCTACGCATCGTTTTGTTTGACGCTTTCCAGCCAAACATTTGTTGGAAAACGGGAGAAGCAAGGAATGAGCCTGATTTCCCACAATCGGCGCCCATTTGTTGCGCGAGGTGCTCACGCAACTGCGGGTTTGTGACCCCCATGATACTCAGTGTTGCTTCAGTTGAACGAGACAACGATTGTTCAATAAGTGACGAAAAATAGCGTGTAGTCATTCTTATCCCTTTTTATTTTTGAGCAAAATAACGCAACAGGCTGCACTGGAAGATGGCCTTAAACCAGCGGGAATCGAAGTCCCTGACCTGTCTCAGGAAAAACACGGCACCCGGTTTACGGTCAAATACGGCTTCAAAAGAGGTATTGCCGCTTGCTACAGCTGCGGCGAAGACGGGTAACCAGGCAACGGAATAGCGGTATTCTGCGTCAGGATTAATGCTGATCACTGGATTTTTTTGTGATGTCATCCAGCTATGCAGCCGCTTGCTGCCGTACTCTGGCCAGCGAGCTTCACTATGCTCACGTAAAAGCTCCTGATACCACTCGCGAATGAAGAACTCTGGAATGGGCGGAGGGAATTGTCCATAACTTAACCATTTCTCAATTTCGTCGGCATATGTCGGAAAAACGAGCCCCAATCGCTGATACAAGCTCTTCACCAGTAAATTCTGGGTTTCTTCCGGTGCACCCTTTTGGCTCAGGAACAATTTAAATCGATCGGCTGCAGTTTTGATTTCGAAGATGGGGAAGAACTCCCATAAAATAGGGAACTCATTTTCAATGCGGCTCAGATACTCAGCTGACATCTCAAATTTAAATAGCGACATCGCCAGTGCTCGTGGATGCTGTACTAGCGCACGCCAAACTTCAAAGGTTGCCAGCGGCAGATAACCAAATTGGTCGTACAGGCAACGCATAAATTGCCAGCCGGAATGAGCGGGATCGTTAGCCATCTGTTCAAGTACCAGTGTAATGGTATTAACTTCAGACTGGGGATTAAAAAGCTGGGTCGCTTTCTGCAATGAACGAATACTACTTTCATCCACAGGTAACGACGGTTCCCCACGAATGAAGCAGGGGCGAAACGCCATTTCCTCACCCTGTTTGGGGACGACTAACCACGGCCCATTTTTGTTAATAACCGAACTCAGTTCATATTCACCTGTCGGTACACCTTCGCTCATTCTTGATGATAATGGGGTGATTTTTCTCTCCGGCTCACTCAATAACATGATGACAGGTGAAGACATTTGCTCGGTACGATAATGGGTTGACTGGCTGACGAGAAGTTCTCTTTCATAATCATAGCGTAAACTGTATTTATAGCGGCGAATCTGCCAGCTCATTACAGCACCTGCGCCTTTGATTTGCATCTCAACAACCTGGTCAATTCCTGTCTCAAGAGACAGTAAGTTTTCAATATGCTCTCTCAGGCTGTATAAATTGAGTTCGACGGGGTGTTCCCCCGCGGTATAACACCATTCATGCCATGCCTGTAACCCACTTTTGGAACGTAAATGTAATTCCAGTGAAAAACGTGTCGGATCGCCATTTTTACCAAATAAAAAGGCTCTCGAACCCAGCAAATCATGCAGAGTAATATTTTTATCCAGAGTGCATCCATTTGCATCAAGGGCCAGGCAACCTTTTGCAGGGAAAGGTAGAGTCATCTCTACTGGGGCTGCACCCAAATTTGGGTAAATCTGCAAAGAGACAAACGCAGGAGGTATTCCTTCTGCTTTAAGTAATATTTCTGTTTGTCCTGCTGAGCGTTTGCGAGCAACCTCTAATGTTTTATCTTTTAAGACAGACATGCAGGGATGTTGCGTTGAGATAACAATGGAACCTTCATTGGCTAGCTCACCACCCTTTATTTCAATGTTAAAATCTGCCGGCAAGATCCCAATTTTTCGACGCAGTAGAGTTTCATTGTGAGTATTTCTGACAGAAACATATTGCGTACCCATCATCTCTTGTACCTGACATTCATCTAACGATATGCCACTCAGGTAACGTTTGAATTGTATATCTTCAGCATTCAGGTTTTTCGCCGTAACTTTAGGTACACCAAGGAATGTTTCATCAGGATGGCAATTCCAGGTAACATGTTTTCCATCAAAATCAAATCCGCTCTGATTAGATTGTTCCCTCCCGGTGCGGATCCTGTATGTTTCATCTCCGGAAATGGTTATATCTTGGCGTCCTTTTACGGACAGTGTTCTGAGTCCTAATAACGACGCTGTACCTGGAGAGCCTTCACACCCTGAAATAGTGGTTTTTTCTTGAGGTAAGGCAATAAGAACATTGCTATTACGTACAGTACAAGAAGCTTGCCCTTGCAATAACCAGCGTTCCTCATCATCAACAAAAGTAAGTGGTACCTCGCCAACGGCGATTTCACTATCTTCAAGTTTTATGGTGCCAACAATCATTCCTCCAGTTCGTGCAACAATCGTTAAGCTCGCAGCTGGCTGGCGTCTGACAAATCTCGACTCACTTTTACGCAGGCGAACTTTGGCATGGGCGTTCTCCAGGGATGCATAGGCGGGGCCGAGACAGGTGACTTCTTCACCATCTTCATAAATGGCAAGTTCAAATCGCGTCGTTGAGGGAGTGCTGATGATTGGGAAGGTGAGTTCATCAGGCAGCGAAATTATCGCCTGGATTTGATTGGGATGGTTTTCCGACCAATAGAATTGACAACCGGAACCCTTATTTTTTTGTAAGTGGGATTTAGCCTCTACGGAGGCAGTACATAGCAACCCATTAAGAAAGCGAGTACCTGTTTCATCATCCAAAGGCATAGGGAACTCATCACGCCATTTTGGATGCACTTTATCAAGCTGCTTCACGGGTTCGGTATGATTGCTCAGGTTGTACATTAGAACCAGCGAGCTGAGTTTTTCCGCTATATGGCTGATGAGTTCTACAGAAGTGTCTTCGCTAAAAACAGTTGGCAGGGCTGATTTTTCTATGACAGTTCTTACTAGAGAAAGTATGGAAAATCCTGCCAGTTGTGCCTGCCCATATTGATTGAGAATCCGGGAGAATACATTCTGAAAATGGCTATCCGATTCTTTCAGTAAGCGGAATGGTAATCCCCCCTCACTGAACAATGTTCCGAGAAAATTACGTCGTTCCGATTCGTAAAATCGGATTGGGCGGTTCCAGTAACCTTCCATCCCTTTAGGGATAATAATCCTTAATTCAGTCGACGTTAATGATACTCCCAATGCTCTATATATAGGGTCCCACATCCAACCACAATGGCGCTCATAATCTCTGCGATACCATTCAGAGCAAAAAAGGACAAAACAGGCAGCGTAACCTTTATCATCGATATTACTCTGTACTTGACCAACTGCACGAAGTAGTTGTGTTAGATTATTGTATTCATCATTGGTCGCATGATATTCATATAGGGGACGGCTATCAGGTTGTCTCAATCCTCTACGATTAAGAAAGTTACTTAGCCAGGAAGTACATTTTACCCAAGAAATGCATTCTGATTGACTCAAGGCAAACTCCTTACAGACAAGCGAAAAACATCGTGATTTTAATTAAATAAACAGATCAGCTTACGCCTTCGTTTGTGCAACTTCAACTACTATTTTTTGTGGGTGAGTTTTACAAGTTTTTTTAAATTAAATGATAAGAAAAATTGATTGATTTCGTCCTATTTACTGAGCTTTTTATAATTTAAAATAAAAGCAAGTTATACATTAGTGTCGCTATGCACAAGGACTAATAATTTATCTTTTATGATATAGAGCAATCAGGAGAACTATACTACCAAGAGTAATAAAAATTGTATAATCAGTCAAAAATACATGGGGTGAGTTTGCTGTTTATGCATCGTGTGTATATGTGCTTTAGTGGTTTTTCCATATTATTATCAATGAGTTAAATGGATATTTTGTTCGTAAGCGCGCAGCGGAAGGAGTTACTGAACTAATCGCCCGAGGCTATCGTATAGAATATATCTATATTCTACTTGAATTGAACCACCCCTGTAGCCGATCCTGCCCTATAATTGAAGCTGTAATTTTAACTGACTATATCATCGCAAAACACAATCCGGGGATGCAGTGACGTCGTTGTAGAGGATTTTGACGCCTACGGCGAACAAGCTTATGATCCAGCTTAATTTCTTTTCCTCATGAAGGGACTGGTATGGGCAACAGAATGTGGATGATTCGTGGCGATGGCGGCAAGCTCTATGACGATTTTCGCGATAAGCAAATTGTAGGCATCGGTTGGTCTCAGCTGGCTCCATTAGTCAAACCCGGCCTGTCCCGAGCCCAGTTACTGGCCTTATACCAGGAGGCAGATCCCTTAACAAAGCTGGGAACAGCCCGTTCTGGTGCATCGCAGGTCTGGCGTTTTGTGAATGAGATCCAAAAGGGTGATTGGGTTATTACCTATTCGCCAGCCAATCGTACTTATCTGCTAGGTAAGGTTACATCTGATTTCCAGTACCACCCTGAATGGGTAGAAGAGGGGATGGGAATCGCTCGACAGGTTAAATGGAATACTGAAGAAATCGATCGCGATCGATTGTCTGTTGCTACCAAAAACACATTGGGCTCCACGCTAACGGTTTTCCAGCTCCCAGAATATGCTCTAGAAGAGCTTTTGCAGGATAAGAAACCCACTGCAGATGTAATTACTCAGAATCCAATTGCTATGGATGAAGATGAAGTCGTTTCTGATCCGCTCCGCGATATGGAAATGCTGGCGTTTGAGGGTATCAAAGATCGTATCAACTCTCTTGACTGGGACGAGATGCAAAATCTGGTTGCCGGAGTTTTACGCAGTATGGGCTATAAAACGCAGGTCTCACCTGCGGGAGCCGATCGGGGTAAAGACATTATTGCTTCACCTGATGGGTTCGGTTTTGAAAATCCGCGTATCATCGTTGAAGTAAAGCACCGCAGGGAACAGATGGGAAGCCAACAGATCCGTAGCTTTATTGGCGGTCGCCATAAAGACGATCGCGGGCTTTATGTCAGTACCGGTGGTTTTACAAAAGATGCTCGCTATGAGGCTGATCGTTCGACGATACCTCTGACGCTCTGGACACTTGATGATCTTGTCCGAGCGCTTATTGAGAACTACGAGCAAGTTGATATCGAGACCAAACTCTTGGTGCCTCTGAAGAAAACTTTCCTACCTGCCTGAATCTTGCTTTGATAGCCATATCGGTGTTCTACTGGTATGGCTTTATACCCACTCGTAGTGTCTATTTTTTGTACGGATTTTAACTTGTGGGTACAAGTGTGGGTATAAATAATTATTCCTGCTTATATACTACATTGATATCAGTCTATTGGGTGTGAAATTCGAGTCCGGCCTTCGCACCATCGGAACATCAATAGACGTCGACGGACGTCTTTTTTGTGCCTGAAATCCGCGCTACGCAAGGCTTTTCGCGATTCTCCTTTCAACAGAAGTCAATCTGAGTCAACCTGTAAGCATCCCGGTAAACCGGACCATTCACATTTAGAGATCTTCCGGCATACTGAATATATCCTTGGAGGAGATCGCCATACGCAAAGCCCGATTCACCGAACACCAGATCATCGCCGTTCTGAAGTCCGTCGAAGCCGGACGCACCGTCAAAGATGTGTGCCGCGAAGCCGGGATTTCTGAGGCCTCGTACTACAACTGGAAAGCGAAGTTCGGCGGTATGGAAGCCTCTGATATCAAAAAGATGAAGGACCTCGAAGATGAAAACCGCCGGTTGAAACAGATGTTTGCGGACCTGAGCCTCGAGTGCCGCGCATTGAAAGACGTTATTGAAAAAAAGCTTTAAAACCAGCGATAAAGCGTGAGTTGGTCAGCTATCTGACCGCGCAGTTTGCCATGAGCTTACGTCAGGCATGCAGGATATTGTCGCTGAGCAGGACGGTATTTCGTTATCAGCCGGATACGCAACGTGATGAGCCAGTCATTATGGCGCTGACCGTGGCGGCTGAACGCTATCCGCGATACGGATATAAAAGGTTTTTTCAGGTCCTTCGCAGGCAGGGCAACGCCTGGAACCATAAGCGCGTTCACCGGATTTACTTCCTGCTGAAACTGAATTTTCGCCGTAAGGGAAAACAGCACCTGCCGGTGCGCAATCCGGCTCCGCTGGCAACGCCAGAGGCGATGAACCAGAGCTGGTCCATCGATTTTATGCACGATGCGCTGGTGTGCGGCAGACGTTTCAGAACCTTCAACGTGGTGGATGGTTATAACCGGGAAGCGCTGGCGATCGAAATTGACCTGAATATCCCGGCGCAGCGGGTTGTCAGAGTGCTGGGCAGGATCGTGGCAAACCGCGGATATCCGCTGAAGATGCGGATGGATAACGGTCCGGAGCTGGTCTTGCTGACGCTGGCACAATGGGCAGAAGAGCATGGTGTGATGCTGGAATTTCTCAGGCCCGGCAAGCCAACACAGAATGCCTTTATCGAATGATTCAACCGGACGTACCGGACAGAAATACTGGATTTTTATCTGTTCAGAACCCTGAACGAAGCACGTGAAATTACAGAGCGCTGGCTGGCTGAATATAACAGCGAGCGCCCCCATGAATCCCTGAAAAGCCTGACGCCGGAAGAATACCGGCTGATGGCTGAAACCCCGGAAATCTCAAAAAGTGCGTGGAACTAAAACGGGTGCGCTTACACCAACGCAGAACGGATTTTTTGAGAGTTTTAACGGACGCTTTCGCGATGAATGTCTGAATGAGCACTAGTTCAGAGATATCGGTCACGCCAGGAAAACCATTAATGTCTGGCGGCAGGATTATAACGAGTGTCGTCCACATTCAGCACTAAATTATCAGACGCCATCAGAATTTGCAGCACGATGGTGAAATGGGGAATTAAACAGTTAGAAAACAGATATTACTAACTTACGGTTATATCGAATCCTGGGGGCTGGTCAATTATGGTGAAAATCGTGAATGTCAGCTTATTTGTAGTCATATGAGTCATCCCGCTGGCATTCGTTTGCTAGATGACCCTATAAACTGTTATTGTCAGCCGATGAATCAAACAGAGTTTTTTATAATTTAAATGCTCTGTCCCGGGGTCCAGAGCGGTTCCAAAGGATAGGTATAATATTCATCATCAGCATGATTTTCATCCCAGATAAGTTTCCCTCTTTGTGTAATCCCTTTCACATGACGTGTATTTCTTTCTTCAAAGTAGCCACATGCTAAATGTCGAATCTGCGCATATCTAACTGCATTTATGCCGAGGTGATCCCATATCACTTTGTTTTTTATGGCGAAATTTATTCCTCCGGGATATTGTTTGCTGGGGTATGCTATAACATAAATGTCAGAATTTTTTTCAAAGATACAATTGGCAACATATGAAGTTATGTTGTAGTTATCGCTCATTAGAGAGTCAGAAAGGAATTTGTCAGTTATAAGTAATCGGGTTACTTCATCAGGATTGCAGGCATTGATCAATTTGTTAATTGATTGTGATTGATTACCCAGAAGCATTCCTCTTCCTGTAACTTGAGTATGTGAAAGTTCCCCGATCGGAAGAACTTTTATGCTATTATAGATACGAAAAGTAGCTATAGTATAATAATTAAAGCTATTATTATAATTTTTTAACTCGTTAAGTGCAGTGTTTTTACTGCTGGCTGTGTAGAGAATCTCATTTTCATCTGAATCAATTCTACCGTAGGATCTTATTTCTTTTGGGGGGCAAAGAATTTTACTGACGTGGTCAATAGGGGACGCATCATTTCCCATATACCTTGCTCTATAATATGAAGAGCCTTCTCCCCAATCAACATAGAGCAAAGGGTGGTGTTTGATCAATTTAGCTAAGAATTCTTTTTTCATAGCTATGTTGTATTGAGGGAAATTATTGATCCCAGTGACTAGCTCATCAACTGATAACGGTGGAAATTGTTCGATGATAGTCTTTAATGTCATTTTAATATACTCAAAAATATTTTTTAAATGTCCTAATTACAAAGGATACCGCTAATCCAACTATTACTGAACTTAGTACCACAAAATATTCAGGGGTAAGAAATTGCGGCAACACCAGCCCCGTCGCTGTCTAGCTGGATGAAATCATACGCCTTGCATGATGATAAACAAACCCGGACTCATGGCCTGCGCCGAATCGCCGTAAGTCGCGGCGTACCAGCCCGTCAATCAGCCCTATAACAATGGTCAGCACAAACTGTGGTAGCGCCTGCAATAAAATAGCCAGCGCAGCAGAAAGGTAAGGGTAACTTAATCGCAGACTGTAACGCGCAGCGGATTACCGTCGTGACAGCCTCCGTCCAGAACAACCCGCTTTGACCACTGAGAGAAGCAATCAGCGCCGCGCTCCCTTTCTGCAACGTATCGCTGACAATCGCGAGGTCTTCTACTAACCACATCGGTGCGCCAGCAGAGCTTTTCCACCACTGCCATGTCGCCAGCAATACCTGCTCACTGTGACTGGCGCAGGTGTTCCGCCAGAAAAACGCCTCGCCCAGCCACTCCAGCGTTATCGCCAGCATCCACGCGCCGAGGCAAAAACCGATCAGCACGCCGGGAAGTAATGCTATCCAGCCGAGCCGTCCGGGGCGACGCACGGGGCCTGGTGGCGCATGTTCGGGCATCAGTGCAGCGGCAGAGTAATGTAGCGGCAGAGGAACCGTGCCTCGTGTGCCTCATCCAGTCGTATCTGAAAAATGTCGTGTTCGCCTTGCGGCGATGTAGCTTCGCGCCATGCCTGAAAGCCCTGCAAATTCATCCGGGCGATAATCTGGTCGGGCGTTTCTCCCTGCGTCAGCGCTTCCACCGCCTGTTGCAGGGGAAGAGGCAGTGTTTGTGCAGGCCACATCACTTCAACGCTCACGAGCTGGCGGTGTGTCCGGGGTATCATCGGTCTGTTTCTCCGTGGTTTCGCTGTCGTTCAGCCATAAAATAGGGTCATTTTTCGCCGTTACAACTGTCTCCGGGCGGTCCCACCATATGGGCGTGCTGTCGTACTGTTTTTCCATATAGCGGGCTATGTGTGTGATGCTTTCCGGCATCAGCGGATCGTGTGCTGCGTCCGGTAATGGGATGCGTAGCTTCCAGAGCTGACCACCTTCCAGCAGAGCGAACGCCTGCCCTTTGGGAAGCTGTACCAGTGAGGCGGGTTCCAGTAACGGCACCTGTATGCTGCTCATCCGATCCTGGGTGTTGCTGGAAAAACTGATATTGCCCTGTGCGTCGGCGCTGTCGGCAACGCCGGAACTGATGCTGTTGCTGAGCACATCCACCTGCGGCAGTTGCTTCGTCAACAATTCGACGGTGGCAGATTCCCGCACCCGCATCATGATCCGACTGTTGAAGTTGCCGACGACCTGGTCCGCTTTGGCGCGGTCGCCGATGCGGGCTTCTATATCGGAGAGCGTCTGGGTGTAGGCCGTAACCTCTACACCTGCGCCGCCGCCTTTATTTATTAGCGGAATAAATTCATCGCCCATCAGTTCACTGAACTCATCGCAGTGCAGGTTGATGGCCGGGTTCTCTTCCGTCTGCGGCAGGCCATCCATCACGCCGTGCTTGTAGATATGTCCGGCGACGCTGACCAGATCGGCGAACATTGAATTGCCGACAGCGGCGGCAATTTCTGCGTCAGACAATGCATCCAGCCCGACATAAATAATCGCCCGCTGGCGAATGGCCTGCTGCCAGTTGAATACTGGGCGCGGGTCGTTAAGGTCGCCGTAGTCCGGGGCCAGCAGTTGGGAGATTTTTCTGGTGGTCAGTTTTTCCAGCAGTGGCAGCAGCGAGGCGACGATCTTATCGAAATAGGTTTTGTCATAGCGCACGGCAGTACGTAGACCGTCGAGGATCGTGTCGTGTAATCGGGTGGTTGAAAGGTACTGCTCCAGCGCGACGACGTAGCTGTCCCTTCCCTGAAGATTACGTGGCGTGTTTTTCTCAGTGATGCCAACGGCAATCCGTACCACGTTGCCCCATGCCTGGCGGTCCTGGCTGGGCAAAAAGACGCGGGCGTAGTCGATAAATAGTTCGTCGATGTTGATAACGTGGCGGGCGATACGGGCGTAGTCCGGGCGCTGGCCCAGTGCCACCAGGGCGCGGGTGATGATGTTGACGAAGCGCCAGTCGAACCTCCTTTACTCAAACTTTAGGGCAGAATCGTCTACCGGAGTGGTGGGGGCAGTCCAGGGTGGCCAAATTCAGTGTGCCACTACATATTGTCTAAAATGAGGGAGGAAGGAAAAGGCTGGATCTCGCCAGCCTTTGACAGTCATTTCACTTTCTTGAAGATGAGCAGGATCAAAGGGACGCAGACAGCGAAACCAATGATGGAGGCTAAAGCCGAATCAGAGTGATTTTGCGCTAGCTCCTTAACAAACCAGGTACATTGAGAAGGGGTAAATTCTCCGCCTTGACTCATTGTCTCTGTAAAGTTAAGAGCGAAGACCAGATCGAAATAAAGCACGATAGCGTAATACGCTGCACAGATCAGCGCGATACTCACCCATCTGATCCAGAACTTCTTATTCATCATCGTAAGTGCTTCCCAATGAACCGCCTACTGTACCGCCTGAGTAGGGGGATGTTGAGCCAGCAACAGCAGCGGAATCGGCAGCAGATTGTTGAATTTTTGCACTCCCTCCTATTGATTGAGGGCTTTTGTTCTCGGTGTTAGGGTACTGCTGTTTGAATGTATTAGTCATTTCGACAACGAGGATTGATGAGAAATCCGCACTCTTTGATTCAAGATATCTTTGCAGTGAAACCGGAATAGTAAAATCTTCTTCTATGTCGATTGGTAGCTGTGTTGTCGTGGATGTGTAACCGTGTTCGAATACCTTTGAGCCAGCAAACTTGAGCCCCTCGACTGAGTGAGTGGTACAGTTGCTACCAGTGACATCATACTTATCAATGGTTCGGCCTCTTCGCTTTGTACCATCTTGCATGTTTGGCGTTTGGATTGGTGTTACACCGCCATTCCAAAGGTTTTCGAAGAATTTACGGATTATTTTAGGATCTGCATCATCAATGCGGAAAGCGCGAGCTCCCATTTCATAAAGTTCGTATCGGTAATACTTACGCGCATCTTCATCTTGGAAAAAGTCTAAAATCCCATCCCCAGTGAAGGTACTTTTATCAGTGCGTCCATAGCGTCCATAGGTGTAGAGGAAGATATTGTTATTCTCATGCACTGAAACGAAAACATGACCTGCACTTGTCGTTTCAGTCCAGATATAAACGCCGTTCAGCAGCGGGTTATCTTCTGGCTTGCAGGTGTCAGTCACATTATCAGCTTGGGGATCATAAATCGGGCCGGGGAGAACGGGAAATTCGACGACTTGAGATTGGGCTGTGTCGGCTTTCGCTGCCCCTGTAGAAAATTCATAAGTGTCATCGATGGAAGGAATAAAACGTGATTTGCAGGGACAGGAACAACGGCTGTGCAGTGTTCCGGCTACTCTTTTACCATGTATTTCGTCACTATCAAGGCCGCCGCAGATACGATAATGCCCTGGATGTTTGCCGCAGGTTACTTTATGGCCTTCACATGCCATATCTTTATCGAAAAATTGATGGTCGGGGCATCCTTCAAGAATCCTGCCACCGCAAGCGGTCTTATCACCCCTAAATAAAAAATGACCAATAGCCATTCGTCCTTATCCTTATTTTTGCTTTTAATTCCATGTGGGAAGTGTAAGTTTTTGGTGTTGGCGAGTAAATGAGCAAATGTAATAAAATCAAAGTATGTTAATCAATGGGAGCAGGTCGCCAGCTATGGATAGTGTTTATCCGCACGGTCAGTTGCAGACGAGATTTCCACAATTGCCTGCATTCCAACAGAGCAAGAGCCTGTCTTTTGTGAAGCTGGATCAGGGCGGCGGTATCGCGGACCGGTAAATTACTAGTGGTTACCTGTTAGCCGGTGTTGCTGGTAAAGCTGGTGACGCTGGAACTTATCTAGCGAGTATGTTCTTTCACCTTTGGTGGTTGCTTAGAATATGGCACCGCTTGGCCTACACTCTGGAGAACACTGGACGGAACAGAAGGTCGTAAGTTGTTCCAGCAATGGCTGTTGCGGGCTAAGTGCCGACTAACAGATAGCTGTCATAATGGTCGGCTTCCGGCGTGAGAACGGAAGCTACAACCAATTCTTTGAAAATAAATAAAAGCAGGGCTAACGCCAATCGTTTCATTACATCCTTCCGCGAACTGCGGTGGGGGTGTTGTAAGTATCCCGGCAAAATGAACCATTCACTTTTAGAGATCTTCCGACATACTGATTATGTCCCCAGAGGAGATCGCTATGCGCAAGATCCGATTCACTGAACACCAGATCATCGCCGTATTGAAGTCCGTCGAAGCTGAACGTACCGTCAAGGATGTTTGCCGTGAGGCCGCTATTTCGGAAGCCAGCTATTACAACTGGAAGGCAAAGCATGGCGGGATGGAAGCGGTCGATATTAAAAAAATCAAAGATCTGGAAGACGAGAATCGGAGGCTTAAACAGATGTTTGCTGATCTCAGTCTTGAGTGCCGGGCACTGAAAGACGTCATCGAAAAAAGCTTTAAAACCAGCGATAAAGCGTGAACTCGTCAGCTATCTGACGACGCAATTTGCCATAAGTTTACGCCAGGCCTGCAGGACGTTATCGCTGAGCAGGACGGTGTATTTTTATCAGCCCGATACCCGGCGTGATGAACCCGTGATCCACGTGCTGACTGAACTGGCAGAACGCTATCCGCGCTACGGTTTTAAGAAGCTGTTCCAGCTGCTGCGCAGGCAGGGCAATACCTGGAACCATAAATGTGTTCACCGGATTTATTGCCTGCTGAAACTGAATTTTCGTCGCAAGGGAAAACAGCGGCTGCCAGTGCGTAATTCAGCACCCCTGGCGACACCGCAAGCGTTAAACCAGAGCTGGCCCATCGATTTTATGCACGACGCGTTGGTCTGCGGCAGACGCTTCCGGACCTTCAATGTGGTGGATGATTTTAACCGTGAAGCACTGGCGATAGAAATCAACCGGAATATCCCGGCTCAGCGAATCATCCGGGTGCTGGACAGGATCGTGGCAAACCGCGGCTATCCGCTGAAAATGCGGATGGACAACGGGCCAGAACTGGTCTCGCGGGCACTGGCACAATGGGCCGAAGAACATGGCGTGCAGCTCGAATTTATTAAACCGGGTAAACCTACACAAAATGCTTTTATCGAACGGTTCAACCGGACATACCGGACAGGAATTCTGGATTTTTACCTGTTCAGAACACTGAATGAAGCACGGGAAATTACCGAGCGCTGGCTGATAGAATATAACAACGAGCGGCCTCATGAGTCCCTGAACAACCTGACGCCGGAAGAGTACCGGCTGATGGCTGAAAAACCGGAACTCTCAAAAAGTGCGTGGAACTAAAACAGGTGTGCTTAAAGTGGTATCGACATTACTGTCGTAACGGATAAAAGCTTTAATACCCAAGACGTCAGTTATGAAAAGCGCAAAGCAAAACAGCAGCGCCTTAATGATGCAGTGGAAAAACTAAATGCGCTGGGCATTGTGACTATGTTGGTCAACCGTGTTCACAGTAAAATCGTGATTGGTGATGAAGGGCTGCTGTGCATAGGATCGTTCAACTGGTTTAGCGCTACGCGTGATGAGAAGTACAAACGATACGATACGTCGATGGTATACCGTGGCGAAAGCTTACAAGCGGAAATTAAAACGATTTATTCCAGCCTGGAACAGCGGAAGTTATAGGGGGCTTAAAGCTATGCAGGTATCGAATGTGTTGAATTAATTTAGCGCTACTCAAGGAGGTATAGCTTCAAGATACTATGCCTCCAAACCATGCGGTTGCATTTGGATGGCTTGTTTGGCGAGGGTGGTTTAAATCATCAGTTAAACTTATAAAAGGCCACTTTTTTGAATGGCCTTTAGTCTAAGGAGAATTTATGCCGTTGCCCTGTGGTTCCAGGAATCTTTGTAAATGATATTCCCATCGCAATGTTTCCAGGTGATGGCCTCATACCTTAACTGAATCGTCTCGCTGTGCGTACCTGTACCAGAATCAGGAAATAAGTTGGGGGTAATTCCGGTTACTTTTACATTCTCTAATATAATATTAAAATATTCGCTTTCAACACCTGCATCAAGGATCTGATACATCTTTATGGTTGCCGACTTTAATGTTTGGTTCTCACTCAGCGCTTTGTATAAAAGGGGCGTTGTTTTATCAAAATCTTTCTGTACCGTAATAGGCGTATGTACTCTGGTTCCTATTAATCTCCCGGTGTTTCCATCCACAGGAATGGATAGGTGGTGCGTTACCGCTTTTAATTCAATAGCGCCAATACGCCCTGTAACGAGAGAACTACCAGTTATAGGGGAGCCGTTTGTATCGGTTAGCCAAAGATATGCTGGATTTGACATGATTATTCCTTATCTCTATTTATAAATGAAGGTAAACAAAACATTATAATGACCCATAAAAACAGACCAATAACCTTAACCGGCCACGGGTCAAGTAAGGCTATGCAAACAATAGCGCCAATAATTAATAGTGGGCCTGATAGTAAATTAAAAATACCGCTTAACACACCTATCTTTGTTCCCAGTAATCTATTCAATGCAATGGCGATGATATAAGCGCTGCCGATTATAATCGTCACTGCGATTATTTTATTCTGCCAGTTATTAAACTCAGTCAGGCAAATAAAGCATGTGGTAATAATATAGGTGCAGAGAACTATATCGACGAGTGGCGTGATGATTTTTTTCATATCACCCAGCCTTAGCATTCGTATTTAAATGATCTTCCACTCTTTTCATAATCTTGTCGAATACGGGGTTGCCCTCGGTGTACCCTGCATGGATGGCATCCACAAAAGGTTGTACCGCATCGGCAAATAAGAAATAAAGAAGAACATAATCGCGGGGTCTTAACAACGAGTATACCTCGGGCGCTTCATTCCTGAGTTTATCAGACGTCCTGATGGAACGCTCTGCCATTCCACCAAACAAGAGGATAGTACTTAAAAAGGCTATTGGATTTCCTTTCCCCTTAAATACTACATAAGTAAATGACGTTTTTTCTATAACGGCTTTAGCGATGTTCGATGCGATAATATTCGTAGAGATTCTACCCACGATAGAGGTAACTACACTTCTGTATATTCTATCTTGTTCTGATTCGGATATATATTTATTAAATAACTGAAAGATTAATTTAACTGCATTAACGATATTTTCATAGTTAAGAATGTCATGTCTTATCGCGGTCATCATACGGATTCTTTCTGTTTCACGTTCATATCTTGTATCCGTATCAAAGATACCGTAAATCAGATAACCATAATCTAAAGGAACAGATAACCCACCATTGATAAGCCCTGTAACTGTATCAGGAGAGATAATGATGTTATATAACTTCCGCGCTATCCCTTCTATGTCTGCCATATAGCTATCCTATGTTTAAATAAATGACTGAGGATCTACATCATTTTTGCAAGAAATAAGCGATGTTAATTTGCAAGAGAATAAAAAACTTGATAAGTGTTACCATAACCTAATTGTTACAAATTGTATTGCAAAATGATTTTGAACCATTGATTTAAATAAGGCGTAAAACATCATAGTATATCACTTTACGGTTGATTATTATGATGAATTATCTTGGTGTGAGATGTATTAATTTAATAAATAATAAAGCGCATATAAGTATTCGATAAGTGATTGGATACGCAAAAAATTTGGATGTTAAAATTATTGGTTTAAATGTATTTACTCTGACTTGTTCATGGCAGAAACGGGTTATGACTCATGAACAGGCGGTTTATGTGAACACATCGACAGCATCATGTTGTGCCGTCGATATCCTTCACGAGCAAACATTGACGGATTCACCAGAGTGATATCCGCTTCCGGCGTGAGAGCGGGGGCTACAGCCAATTCTTTGAAAATAAATAAAAGCAGGGCTAATACCAATCGTTTCATTACGTCCTGCCGCGAACTACGGCGGGGGAATAGCGATTGGTTTGCGTTATGGCGTGACGACCGCGGAATTGACGATGAGACGTGGGTAGAGGGTGTGAAACTTGGTAACTTCCGTTTGTATCCGGGTACGGTTTCCGAGGGTTGTATTACTATCGCCCATAATTCTGATTTTGCCATGATCCGGAATGCGCTTATGAATACATCACTGGTTCAGGTCCCCTGCATGCGTTCCCTTATGGCTCGTGGTTGGGTGGAGGTTGTTGCCAGTGGCTCTAACATCTCTTGCCCGTAAAATCAGTAAGATTATTTATTTTATATTGCTGTTTTTGGTTCTGGGACGTGCACTTCCAAGACCGGAAACCTATCTCGATTATGATATCGCAAGAGATATTTGCCACTTCTTATTCGGGATTGTGAATGCCGATACGATGTATGACACTTTCTTTTATATATCGCTGATAATAGTGATATTCCTTTCAGCTGTGCTTTACATTATGACATTGAAGTTAATTTCAACGATAAGGAGCAAATGAGATGCCAATCCCTCCGTATATGTGGCTTAAAGACGATGGTGGCGCAGACACGAAAAGATCTGTTGATGTTCAGGAGCGAGAAGGCAGCATCGAAACCCGCTTATCACCATCCCCCCTTACCCCCTGAACACCTCCCGCCGGTGCCATGCCACAAACCCCTCCTGGGGATAACATTCTTTCCCCTGCGGCAAGGTAATCGGCTTACCATCAAAATCCCAGAACAGCCTGCCAACGATGCCTCCGCCGTTCACCGCTGGCGAAACCTGGATGCGCATATCCTCATCCAGACCAATGGATCCTTTATCAAAAGCCTTATGGTGAATCGCGCAGAGCGCCAGGCCGTTAGGGATTTCGCAGGGGCCGCCGTGCTGCTTCCATTTGATATGGGCCGCTTCCAGGGCGACGGAGGTATTATCATGGCGCATATTGAAGCCGCAGATCGCGCACTCATAGTTATAAGCGCGCAGCACCTGCTGGCGAAAATGCGGGTCACGCTCTTTACGGATCTGCAGCAGATCAAACCCCATCTCTTCAGCCAGTTCTTCCTGAATACTCTCCGGAAAGTGCGCCTCGAGGATTTGATGGGCGAGGGTATTGATCAGCTTCTTATTTCTGTTGAGTAGCGCAAAATGCGGCTCATCAAAGCCGCCGGCGACGTGGCAGAGCTCAAGCTCTTTGCCGGGCGGCTGTCGGCTGCCCTGGGATGAACACTGTTCGCTGTTGTGCAGCTCCCAGAAGCCGTCGCCTTTCAGGCGCCAGAAGGGCATATCCGGCCGGTACTGGCGGCGCTGCGGACCAAAGCGTTCCAGCAGGCTATGCAGCTCATCGCGTATCTCTGAGGCGTAGTCGAACATCCGCGCATGGCCGCGCTGGTACTGCGAGAGGACGTACAGCAGCAATAGTGGTTTATGCGGCGCACGCTGTTCGCCTTTGCGCCAGATAGTGATGTTTTCGATCGCGTGTTGCAGGGTGGTGCTGGAGGGCATAGCGTTACATTGGCAGCTAAATAAATGCGATGATGCTCGCAAAATCCTTGCCGATCAACCCACCAGATGCGGCGATTCTACGTGGATCGCTATTTAACTATCACTGCTAGTTATTTGTTCGAAAAGCCCATAGCTTTCTATTTATACTCAAGCTTCGCGCCATCAGATAGCTATGTCTTATGAAAAAACTACCGGACCATTTATCCAGGGAATGCATCATCGCTGCCATTCGCGCTTACGATGCAGGCGTTGCGCATCAGTTTAAAAGCGCGCGTCTGTACGAGATCGAGTTTGAGGGGCGTCGGTATCCTTCAAAAGCCATCGTCGGGTTAGCGGCCACGCTTGCCACGGGAACGGAATTTACCCCGGCGGATTTCAGCGGAGGGATTAAATCCAAATGCGTGCGTCTGTTACTGGATCAAGGATTTACGATCGCGTCGCAGGGCGCTGGCGATGACGAGGTTGCGCTTTTCCCCGATGAGGGACAGACGACTATGGAGTTCGTGGAAGGGGCGGCGATGCAGGTGGTGGTCAATCGCTATGAGCGCGACCGTCAGGCTCGTCAGGCGGCGCTTCGCCTGCATGGCTGCCGGTGTCAGGTATGCGGTCTGGATATGGCCAGCCGCTATGGCGAAATCGGCCAGGGTTTTATCCATATCCACCATCTCATTCCGCTGGCCGGGATCAAGCAGGACTACCGTCTGAACCCTGAAACCGATCTGATCCCGGTATGTCCCAATTGCCATGCAATGCTGCACCGGCGAGATCCGCCGTTTACTCCCGAAGAGCTGAAGGCCCGGCTGCGCCCCGCAGACTGACATCCTACAGCGCTCGCTTTAATTACATCACACACAGCACAAACCCCACGCTACCTCACCGGTAGCGTGGGCCAGCTTTCTCTTACTTATCCCGCGTCTCGCCAGCCTCCCAGCTATAGCTCCCATCGGCCGCTAACCTATCGCCCAGTTCCTGATACTCGAACTGATAAAACTCAGCCTGGGTGCCGTACCCGGCGTAGTCTACCGCCGCCAGGCCGACGAACGCCCCGGTAAAGAACCCGCCGTAGCTCTGCAACACATAGTCATCGGACAGTACCGCGGCATCCAGCTGGACCGGGATCTCGGTGAACGTCACGCCATCGAAGCTGTATTCATAGCTGTAGGTCTGCTTGCGGACTTTAGTCCGGAACCAGACGTATTCGACGCCGTCCGGCACCTTGATGGCGTTATCTTTCAGGTACGACGTGTATTTCCCGCGGTTATTTTCGCCGACTTCGATGACCTTGCCGTTAATTTCATTCCAGGTCAGGAAGACGAAGCTCCAGTGGCGGTCGTTATAGTAATTCGTTAACCCGGCCATCTGCTGGTAGCTGAAGGGCTCGAATTTCACCTTCACCGCGGCGTCAAAATAGAAGGCCTGCCAGCGGCGGGCAATCAGCGACAGGTCATGCGTATTGGCTAACGAACCCTGGCCGATTAAGGTTAATTTGCCGTCGCCGGTGGTGCCCATTTTGGCCGTAAACGGCACCCGCAGGGTATTCCAGTTCGGGTCGAGCGCTGGCGAGGTAAAGTCATCCTGCTGGCTATTATCGCTGGCGCTTTCGGTGAAGATGGCGTCTTTTGGCCCTTCGACGAAGGTTTTCCCGCCGTGACCGCCTTCAATACGCGGCCAGCCCTCGTCGTCCCAGTACACTTTCTGGATCGCGGTTTCCCGGCCGAGGGTTGACCAGCCGCGCGGGTCGTAGATGGATTCCCCCGGGCGATTCCACGGCCGGGCGCAGAGCGAGGCGTAATACCATTCGCCTTCCGGAGTAGAGACCAGCGCGCCATGGCCCTGTTTCTGGATGTAGCTGTCCGGGGTATCGACGTTGGTTAAGAACACGTCGCCCGGCTCGGTTTCGAAGCTGTCGGCCTCGAGGGTTTTCGACCGCGCCACCACCTCCTGGTGGGTAAACACGGTGCCGCCCTGGGCGGCAAACAGATAGTAGTAGCCGTTCAGTTTATAGAGGTGCGGCCCCTCGACCAGCGCCACGGCGGTGCCGCGGTAGATGGTGCGCGCGGTTTCCGGCATTAACTTCAGCGTCTTGGTATCCAGCTCCGTTAAGGTAATGCCATCGAAGGGGTGATGGTACTCCCGGTGATCCCAGGTTTGCTGGACGATATATTTCCGGCCATCGTCGTCATGGAACAGCGAGGCGTCAAACCCGACGCCGTTCAGCTTGATCGGGTCGCTCCACGGGCCCCGAATATCCTTCGCCGTGGTCAGGTAGTTGGTCATGTCTTTAAAGGCGCCTTCGGTGACCTTCACATCGGTATACACCAACCAGAATTGCCCGTCGGCCCAGGAGAGCGCCGGCGCCCAAATGCCGCCGGAGGAGGGGTTGCCCTTCATATCCAGCAGGGTGGTGGTGGAGAGCGGCGAAGGCAGCAGGTTCCAGTTTTTCAGGTCTTTGGACTCATGTAAACGCACGCCCGGGAACCACTCAAACGTCGAGTTGGCAATATAGTACGTATCCTCGACGCGAATAATACTGGGGTCGGCATTAAAGCCGCGTAATATCGGGTTTTGAATAAGTGACATTTCATTACACCTTTTAAAATGGAAAGTTAAGGATCGGTCTGATTTATAATTTTTTTAACTACACGCGGATCTCATCCAGCTGACGGTTGATGTCGGTAACATGTTTATCGGAGATCGGATAAACCTGCATGATCACCATCGAAATAGCGGCCAGCGCAATTGGGATCCACACCGCGGTCATAATGATCCCGTCGATGGCGCTGGCGCTCTGCACGGCGCCGCTTTCATTAAATCCATACACCGCCAGCAGCCACAGCGGGATAGCGCCGCCGATGGTGAAGCCGATCTTGAAGAAGAGTCCCATAATGGCATTGATAATGGCGGCATTGCGTTTGCCCGATTTTAATTCGCCGTACGCGATAACTTCCGGTACCAGCGCCCACATAAAGCCGGTGGCGGAGGTTAAGCCCCACTGTTTAATAAAGGTGGCGATGTAGGCCAGCCACAGGGCGTCGTGCATCCCTTCGCGGGACCAGACGTAGGTCAGCAGTTCGCCGACGATGAACATGGCGAGGAACAGATGGAAGAAGCCTTTTTTACCAAAGATTTTTTTCAGTTTCGGCCAGAACACCGGGAAGGCGATGCCGGGAATAGACGCGACGAGACCCACCGCGCCCATCCATTCGGAATGGCCGACGACGAACTGGTTGAAGAAGCCGTTAACGGTGTTCATGAAGAACATGAAGGTAAAGGCCAGCATAAAGAACATGCCGAGAATAACCAGCGGACGGTTATGTCTGAGCTCGTGGAAAAGGTCGGTAGTTTTGACGTTGGCGGTCTGCTCGGCGGTCGCGACAACGCGTTCTTTGGTGCATTTGTAGCAGATAAACAGGGCCACCGCGCCGATGATCATATAGATGGCGTACACGCCGAACCAGGCGTAGTTCGCTGACGGATCGGTATAGTTGCCGAGATTCAGCTCAAGGCCAAAAAAGCCGGTGTCTTTCAGGCTGCGATCTTTCGGCGCCGCCATCTGCACAAACATCGGGAACAGGGTATAGACCAGCAGGTTGGCGCTGTTGGCCAGCATCATGCGGGTACTGGTCAGCTTATCGATCGATTCCGGGTCGCGGGTCAGCGACGCATTCAGCGAGCCATAGGGAATATTGACTAAGGAATAAACCAGGTCCAGCGCCAGATAAATAATAAAGGCGAAAGCCACCGAACCTTTCACCCCAGGGATTGGCGCGAACAGTAATGCCGACAGGATCACCAGCGGCACGCCGGCTCGTAACAGCCAGGGACGATATTTCCCTGCTTTTGAGGTTCGTTTATCCACATAGGTTCCGACCATCGGATCCCAAAACACGTTAATGATGCGGACAAAAAGAAAAATAAAGCCTGCCGTTGCCGTGCTGATGGTATTTACCGTCAGCATATGCAAAGCCAGAAAACCCCCAATTGTGCCGAAAACCAGGTTTTGCGCAAAGTCGCCCATGCCATAACCAATTCGTTCTCCGCGGGTTAATTTATGATATTCATCATGCCGACTGTGCATTATGTTTTTACTCATTCTAAGCAGACTCCGGTTTGTTTTGTGTAGGTGAAACACTTTCTGACACAGTTGACCAGGAAGAATCTATTACGTTTTTAAATTACGTAATTATGTTTTTTTACTTCTGTGATCCTCGAAGCAAAGGCCTGTATCACCTGCGTTAAACCGTTTTCCGCCGCTAATTTTCGGGCAGACAGACAAAGTGACAAAACCGGCATTTTAATTTGATATGGATACCTGAATTCCCCAGGGAGTGTACTCTATACGCGCGCGAAGCGAGATATTTAAAATAGTTTTATTTGCGAGATGGCTCACATTTGAGCATTTTCTCAATCGCCGAGTGAAATAACGTAATTGAGCAACCGACGATGAGAATACACGATGTGTCACAGTTGTTAATTTTCCTGTTTCTCAATTTCGGAGTTCATCATGCAAACCTATTTCGACCAGGTTGATCGCGTTCGCTTTGCCGGACCCAAAACCGATAATCCGCTGGCATTTCGCCACTATAATCCGGATGAAATCGTGCTGGGAAAACGCATGGCAGACCATCTGCGTTTTGCCGCCTGTTATTGGCATAACTTCTGCTGGAATGGCGCGGATATGTTTGGCGCCGGTTCGTTTGAGCGTCCCTGGCAGGCCGCGGGCGATGCGCTGGAAATGGCCAAACGCAAAGCGGACGTGGCGTTTGAATTTTTCTACAAGCTCAACGTGCCGTATTACTGCTTCCACGATGTCGACGTCTCGCCAGAAGGCGCGTCGCTGAAAGAGTATTTGCATAATTTCGCCGTGATGACCGAGGTACTGGCGGAGAAACAGCAGCAAACCGGCGTGAAACTGCTGTGGGGCACCGCCAACTGCTTTACCCACCCGCGCTACGGCGCCGGGGCGGCGACCAACCCCGATCCGGAGGTGTTTGCCTGGGCGGCCACGCAGGTGGTGACCGCCATGAACGCCACCCACCAGCTCGGCGGCGAAAACTATGTGCTGTGGGGCGGCCGAGAAGGTTACGAGTCGCTGTTGAATACCGACCTGCGCCAGGAGCGCGAGCAGATTGGCCGCTTCCTGCAGATGGTGGTGGAGCACAAGCATAAGATTGGCTTTGGCGGCACGCTGCTTATCGAGCCGAAACCGCAGGAGCCCACCAAGCATCAATACGATTACGATGTCGCGACGGTGTATGGCTTCCTGAAGCAGTTTGGTCTGGAAAATGAGATCAAGGTGAACATTGAAGCCAACCACGCCACTCTGGCGGGGCACTCTTTCCACCATGAAATCGCCAGCGCCATCGCGCTGGGCATTTTCGGCTCCGTTGATGCCAACCGCGGCGATGCGCAGCTCGGCTGGGATACCGATCAGTTCCCGAACAGTGTGGAAGAAAATACCCTGGTGATGTACGAGATCCTTAAAGCCGGGGGATTCACCACCGGCGGCCTGAACTTTGACGCCAAAGTTCGTCGGCAGAGCACCGACAAATACGACATGTTCTATGGCCATATTGGCGCCATGGACGTGATGGCGCTGTCCCTCAAGCTGGCCGCGCGCATGATTGAAGATGGCAAGCTCGATCAGGGTCTGGCAAAACGCTATGCCGGCTGGCAGGGCGAGCTGGGGCAGAAAATTATGAGCGGGCAGATGTCGCTGGATAATATTGCCCGATACGCTGAGCAGCATAATCTGAATCCGCAGCCTCAGAGCGGGCGTCAGGAATTACTCGAAAATCTCGTCAATACCTATATCTTTGGTTAATTTTTGCTGACATGCCCCCGCGGGGGCATGTATTGCGCCGTCTATCCGCTGCCGGGAAATAGCGTTTATTGGTTCGTGCTGTGTTTTTTTTGTCAGTGGCGAAAGACCACCTGTTTAATATCAGAGAAGGAGGAAGGGTAACGATAATTGTGTAACGCCTCTGTGACCGTACAAAATAAAAAATAACTTGTTCTGATGATAGCGACATATTCTGTCAGCTCAGAATAGGCTGGTTATTGTCTGAATAAAATTAACCTATATTGAGAAACTCATGACAATGATAAAAAAGCTTCCATTAACCATGGCGGTTATCGCCGCGTTTTTTCCGCTTACCTCTGTAATGGCGCAAGAATTTACTCAGGAACAGATCGACGCCATCGTCGCCAAAGCCGTTGATAAAGCGCTGGCCGACCGCCAGGCGAAAATCGACGCCGCGGCCGACAAAAAGGTCGACGTGATCACCAACCCGCAGACCACCGCCGCCTCGCCGGATATGGCCATTCCGTTTGGCCTCAAGTTCAGCGGCTACGCCCGCTATGGCGCCCACTTCCAGACCGGCGACCAGAAATATGTCGGCGTCGACGGCTCCTATAACGGCGCCTCGGCGATCGGCCGTCTGGGCAACGAAAGCAACGGCGGCGAATTCCAGATCAGCAAGGCCTTCAAAAGCGCGCAGGGGGCTATCTGGGATCTCAACGTGATGTTCGACCACTGGAGCGACGAAGTTAACCTGAAGAAGGCCTACGTCGGGGTCACCAACGTGCTGGAATCCAACCCCAACGCCTATATCTGGGCCGGCCGCGACTTCCACCAGCGTCCGCAACAGGGGATCAACGACTACTTCTGGATGAACCACGACGGCCAGGGCGCCGGGGTAAAGAACTTTGATATCGGCGGCGTGCAGTTCGACGTGGCGGCGGTGTCGCAGGTGAAATCCTGCAGCCCGGAAGTGATGGCCGACGAGACCAACCCGTCGCGCATCACCTGTACCGGCAGCTCCGACACCGGCGACAACGGCCACTACGCGCTGACCACCAAAACCCACAACATCAAGGCCGGGCCGATCGACGTCGAGGTGTACGCCAACTACGGCTTTGACTCAAAGGCGGTGGACAGCGACGCGCGTCTCGAAGCCTGGCAGGGCGGCCTGGTGCTGAGCCACACCAACGACAGCGGGGTGAACAAGGTGATCCTGCGCTATTCCGACAACTCGGATAACAGCGTCTATAACAAAACCGACGACCTGACCACGGTCTACGCCAGCTTCGAGGGCAGCCATAAGTTCACCCAGCAGGCGCAGGTGGAATATCTGCTGGCCTTCCATGACTACGACAACGGCAAGGATAATACCGACAACCGTAAAAACTACGGTGCCATCGTGCGGCCGATGTATTTCTGGAACGACGTGCACTCCACCTGGCTGGAAGCGGGCTACCAGCGCGTGGATTACGACCAGGGCGGGGATAACCACGGCTGGAAGCTGACGCTGTCGCAGAACATAGCCATCGGCATGGGGCCGGAGTTCCGTCCGATGCTGCGCTTCTACGTGACCGGCGGCCAGGTGGACAACGAGCATACCGCGAAGGTTAACGGCACCCAGGACCAGCAGCTGGATTCGCTGAACGTCGGCGGGATGTTTGAGGCGTGGTTCTGATGCGATAGCGTTGTCGAAGGAGCGTTCCCGGCTGGCGCTACGCTTAGCCGGGCTACAACTGATGCGCTCCATTTATGCCGGATGGCGGCATACATGCCTTATCCGGCCTACGTTCCTTCCTGCGGGCTCCCCCCAGGACCGGCAAGCGCAGCGCCGCCGGGCGGTCAGGCTCCATACCTGCGGTAGTGCCGGATGGCGGCATAAATGCCTTATCCGGCCTACGTTCCTTCCCGCAGGCTCACACCCCCAGGCCCGCGCAAGCGCAGCGCCGCCGGGCAGCTGGCCCATCCCCCTTCAGTTCACCGTCAGGCGCAGGGCCAGATCCTGCGGGTAGGGGTCAAAATAGTTCTGCGCCTGCAGGTAGCGATCCGGATACTCGGCCAGATAGTGCTTAAGCAGCGTCAGCGGGGCGAGGATCGGCAGCAGCCCGGCGCGATAGTTGAGGATCACCTCCCGCAGCTCGCCGCGCTGGCGGCTGTTCAGCTGGTCGCGAAAATAACCCTGAATATGCATCAGCACGTTGGTGTGGTTTTTCCGCGAGGCGGGCTGCTTGAGGATCGCCATCAGCTTCTCGCGGTAAACCTCGAAGAACGCCTCCAGATCCTCCCATTCATGCAGCGAGGCGACGAACGGGCCGATCTCCCGGTAGCCCGCCTGGTGATGAGCCAGCAGTTGCAGCTTGTAGCGGCTGTGAAAGGCCAGCAGACCGTGACGGGTCAGGCCGCGGGCGCGCAGGGCGTTGAGTTCATGCAGGGCGAAAACGCGCTCGACAAAATTCTCCCGCAGCAGCGGATCGTGCAGCCGGCCATCCTCTTCCACCGGCAGCCACGGGTAGCGCGCCATCAGGGCGCCGGTAAACAGCCCCACGCCTTCCTTACGCCCGCGATTGCCTTTTTCGTCATACAGCCGCACGCGCTCCATCCCGCAGCTCGGCGATTTGGCGCAGACGATAAAGCCCGACAGCTCGCCCAGGGTTGCGAGGTGGGCGCTGGCGAAATCAGCCATCTTCTCCGTCACATCCTCGTGCGGGGCGTGGCTGAAGCGCATGCGGATCTCCCCGACCGGGGTCTGCACCAGGCGGAGCGCCGGGCGGGGAACGGGCAGGCCGATCGCCATCTCCGGGCAGACGGGTTTAAACGCCACCCACTGCGCGAGCTCATCCATTACAAAGCCCATACGCTTATGCCCGCCGTCGAATCGCACGGCTGAGCCGGTTAAACATCCGCTGATCCCAATGACAGGTTGCGTGTTCATGGCGCTGTCCTCTCTTCTGCTGTGGTTCGGGTAAAGAAAAGGGTCACGGTGGCGACCGTAATGCCGAATTTCTTCATCTCGGTTTTGTTAAACAAATGGCTGCCGTCCTGCAGGTACATCCAGTCGTCAAAGTGCAGCAGCCATCGGCTGCCGCTGGCCTCGACGCTCATGCTGTAGCGCCAGTGAAAGGCATTGCCTGCCGCCTGGCCGCTGGCCACCCCTTCGATATCGCCGGCGGTGCCCTGATAACGGTTATCGCCGGTGCGGCGAATGCGCCATACCCGCTGCTGCTTCTCGCCGTCGTCATAGACAAAGCGCTCATGGAGGGTCAGGGTGTCGCCGACGACGTCGCCATCGATCTCAACATGGAAGCGGCGCAGCTGCTTGCCGCTGCGATCCTGCACCATCCCCCACGCCTCGGTTCGGCCCTGAAAATAGTGAAAGATGTCGAGGGCGGGCTGCTGCTGCCGGTACTCCGTGACCTCGGTGCTGCAGCCGGCGAGGATCAGCATCAGCAGCGCCAGGCCAAGGGTCAGAATGCGTTTCATGGTGTACCTCCGATCAACTGCTGACGCAGTTCGGGATAAGTGGTGCGCGGATCGAGCCAGATGGCGAGAAAGCGGGTGCTGAACGCCGCCGACTGGCGCGGGCCGAGCGGGGTAAAGGCGGTCTGCGCGGCGCTGGCGCGGTACCAGAACTGCCCCTCGCCGCCGCTGACCACGAACGCCAGCTGGCTGCCCGGTGCGACGTCCGGCCAGATCCCCTGCAGCATGCGTAGCCAGGCTTCGCTGCGCGGTTCCTGCTGCAGAATGCCCTGCGCCTGCCACTGGTCGCGGGTGGCCTCCACCAGCGCCTCGCGATCGATGTCGCGCCGGTAGGTGATGATCAGCGCCCGATCCTGCTGCGGGCCGTCATACCGGCCATTGGGCGTACGCAGCTGCGAGTGATAGACGGTGAACGGCCCCCAGGTGAGGGTCGCCTCGCCGACGCGGCGCCACGTCAGCCAGTCGGCGGCGTGGGCCGCCGGGGCGAGGATGGTCAGCCACAGCAGTAACAGGGCGAATCTCATTTTTGCCTCCCCATCCCCAGATGGAATAACAGCATGAGCACCAGCCAGCCGCAGGCCATGGCGGCCACGCCAAGCGCCGTCGGCACCAGCAGGGTCATGGCTCCGAGGCGAGCGCCGATCAGGTAGGCCACCGGGCCGCCGACGGTGGCGGCCGTGGCCAGCACCCAGCCGGGAAGCGTCGCGGTGCGGGTCAGTCGGGTCCAGACGACGGCGAACATCAGCCACAGGGCCACCATCCACAGGGGCAGCAGGCTGTCGCCGCGAAAATCGATCAGCCCCGCCAGCGCCCAGCAGGCGTCCAGGCCGCAGCCCGCCGCGGCCAACAGCAGGGCGGGCGGACGACTGGCCGCCGGCAACCGCAGCCAGGCGAAAATGGCCAGCGTCAGCCAGATCAGCAGACCGCGCTCGCGCAACATCACCACCAGCGTCCAGTAAACATCGAACGCGAGGGCCATCAGCAGATGCTGCGCCGGGCGTGTCATACCCGCTCCGCGGTGAGCTGCACCACGCTGATGGTGCGGGCGTTAAATCCGGCTTCGCAGTAGCCGAAGTAGTAGAGCCACATCCGGCGGAAGCGCTCATCAAAGCCGAGCTTTTCAATATCCTGCCAGGCGTGGGTAAAACGCTGCCGCCAGTGGGCCAGGGTGCGGGCGTAATCCGGGCCCATGTCGAACAGGTTGCGCACCACAAAATCGGTATGGCGGGTCATCAGCTCGCTCATTGCCGTGATGCTGGGCAAAAAGCCGCCCGGGAAGATGTAGCGCTGGATAAAATCGACGCTTTTGCTGTAGTCGCGATAGCGCTGATCCTGAATGGTGATCGCCTGCAGGGCCATTTTACCGCCCGGGCGCAGGCGCGCCTGACAGGTGCGGAAGAAGGCCGGGAGGTAGCGCTGGCCCACCGCCTCAATCATCTCCACCGACACCAGTTTGTCGTACTCGCCGCGCAGATCGCGGTAGTCGCAGAGCAGCACCTTGACGCGATCCTGCAGCCCGGCGCGGGCCATGCGCTCGGTAGCCCAGCGGTGCTGCTCCCGGGAAAGGGTGGTAGTCGTGACCCGGCAACCGTAATGGCGGGCGGCGTATTCGGCCAGCGCCCCCCAGCCGGTGCCAATCTCCAGCAGATGATCGCCGGGGTTGAGCGCCAGCTGGTCGCACAGACGCGCCATCTTGGCCCGCTGGGCCTGGGTCAGATCCTGCTCGTCGTCGGTAAACAGCGCGCTGGAGTAGAGCAGGTCGTCATCCAGAAAGTGGGCATAAAATTCGTTGCCGAGGTCGTAATGGGCGGCAATGTTCTCCCGCGCCTGGGCGCGGGTGTTGCGGCGAGTCCAGTGGCGCAGGCGGGCGACAGGCTTACCCAGCAGACGAAAGCCGCGCTCCAGACGCCCCAGCACCTCGCCGTTGCGCGCAAGGATCTGCAGCAGCGCCGTCAGCTGGTGGCTCTCCCAGTCGCCGTCCATCCAGGCCTCGGCCGCCGCCAGGCTGCCGCCGGTCAGCAGACGCCAGTACACCTCCGGCGCGCAGACCCGCGCCTCGGCGCGCAGCGCGGCGGCGGGGTCGCCAAACTGAAAAGTCTGCGCCCCTTCGCGCACGGTGAGCGAGCCTTCGCGGAGGCCGCTCAACAGACGAAAGAGCAGCCAGCGCGCGAGCCGCACGTTGCGCGGCACATCTGGTTCAAGCGCAAAGACGGGATCGGTCATGAGCGTTCACTCCTGCTGACAGGATGGTTGTACAGCGGCACGCGCTTCAGCCACAGCCGCAGCGCCTGCCAGTAGATGGCGAGGACGGTTTTCAGGGTCATCAGCGGCAGACGCAGCAGCAGCCCGCGCAGGTTGGCGCGGGTCAACGGCACGCGGCTCAGGGCCAGCGTGGCGTCGAACACCTTGCTGGCCTGATGGTTTTCAATATGCATATGCAGCGTTTTGCCGGGCGCGTTGAAGCGCCAGTGATAGACCATGTCCATCGGGTTAAACGGCGAAACGTGAAAGGCTTTCTCCAGCGGGCGCGCCTGCTGGCCGTCCACCGCGTAGTAATGACGCTCATTCCACGGCGTGTTGCGCACTTCGGCCAGCACCCAGCGCAGGGTGTCGGCTTCGTCATAGCAGTAGTAAAAATTGACCGGATTAAAATGGAAGCCGAAGTAGCGCAGCTGGGTCAGGAGCATCACGCGGCCCGCCGGGCGGCAGCCGGTCAGGCTCTCCAGCCGGTTCAGCGCCTGGGCCTTCAGCGGCGCGCCCAGCGGATAATCGGCGTCGTACCAGGCAGCGGCGGCCAGGCGGTTGCGGCGGATGCCCGCCTCAGGCAGCTTGTCCAGTTCGTCGAGGTCGAGCCAGGCCATAAACAGGCGGTAGACGAAGTGGTGCGCCTTCGGCTGCAGGCGACGGTGGCGCAGGACGCCCTGATAGAGGCAGCTGTTCATTTCAGTGGCCCTCCGCCGCGGCGATGCCCTGCACCACGTCGAGCGCGCTGCGCACCCCATCCTCATGAAAGCCGTTGTACCAGTAGGCGCCGCAGTACCAGCTCCGCTGCTGGCCGTTAATCTCTTCGCGCCGCAGTTGGGCCGACCAGCTTTGCGGGTTAAACAGCGGATGCTCATAGACGAAGCGCTGCCAGACGTAGCGATCGTCCACCGGCGCGTCCGGGTTCAGGGTGACGCAGAACAGCGGCGCGCCCGCGGGCAGCCCCTGGAGAATATTCATGTTGTAGGTGACGCAGGCCCGGGCCCGATCCCCGTCGCTCAGGCGATAGTTCCAGCTGGCCCAGGCGCGCTGGCGCTCCGGCAGCCAGCGCGGATCGCTGTGCAACACCACCTCGTTGCGCTGCCAGCCGATGTCCCCAAGGACTTCTCGTTCGGAATCGGTGGGCACCGCCAGCATCGCCAGCGCCTGCGCGGAGTGGCAGGCGAAGATCACCTGGTCAAAATGCGCCTCCCCGGACGCCAGCCGCAGGATAACTCCCGCCGGGTGGCGCTCCACCTGCTGCACCGGCGCGTTGAGCCGCAGGTCCAGGCGATCGCCGAGCCTGGCGAGCAGGGCGCGGACGTATTCCCGGGAACCGCCGGGCACCACGTACCATTGCGGGCGATCGCGAATATCCAGCAGACCGTGGTTTTCAAAGAAGCGCAAAAACAGCGGCAGCGGGAAGCGGCGCATCTCCTGCAGCGACGACGACCAGATGGCCGCCCCCATCGGCAGAATATAGTGGCGGGCGAAGAAGGGGCTGAAGCGGTGGCGGGTGAGGAAGCTCTCCAGCGTCGCGCCTGGATCCAGCGCCTCGGTCAGCGCCAGTTTCGCCAGGCGGTTGAAGCGGACGATCTCGCTCAGCAGTCCCCAGAAGGCCGGCTTCAGCAGATTGCGCCGCTGGGCGAAGAGCGAGGTCAGGCTGTGGCCGTTGTACTCCAGGCCGCTGGCCGGGTTGTGGACCGAGAAGCTCATCTGCGTTTTTTGCCCGGCGATCCCCAGCTCGCTGAGCAGGCCCATAAAGCGCGGATAGGTGCGATCGTTGTAGACGATAAATCCGGTATCGATGGCCCAGGTGCCCTGCGGCGTGGCGACATCCACGGTGGCGGTGTGGCCGCCCGGCGTGGCGCCCGCTTCGAACAGCGTTACCTGATGGTGTCCGGCCAGTCGCCAGGCGCAGGTCAGCCCGGCGATGCCGCTGCCGATGATGGCGATATTCATGAGCGCACCATCCTGCGCAACAGCAGGCGCTGGATACCCGATGGCAGGCTGGCCAGCAGCCGCAGGGCCAGGCTGAAGCCGGTGGGGAAGGCGATGTGGTTTTTGCCCTTCGCCAGACCGTAGCGGATCGCCGCCACCGCCCGATCCACGCTCACCCGACCGGGCATGGCGAAGTCGTTTTGGCGCGTCAGCGGGGTGTCGACGAAGCCCGGAGAGACCACCGTGACGGCCACCCCTTTCGGCTCCCAGTCCAGACGCAGGCTATTGGCAAACCAGCTCAGCGCCGC
This sequence comes from Klebsiella sp. KP20-425-1, assembly GCF_025813515.1. Taxonomy (NCBI): domain Bacteria; kingdom Pseudomonadati; phylum Pseudomonadota; class Gammaproteobacteria; order Enterobacterales; family Enterobacteriaceae; genus Klebsiella; species Klebsiella sp. KP20-425-1. The sequence continues at coordinate 4,571,458 of NZ_CP109614.1, read as the reverse complement.
CTTGGAGGCGCCATAGGCTTCCGCGCGCGGGAAGGGCAGCCAGTGCGCCATGGAGCTGACCAGCACCACCCGATCGCCTGCCTCCAGCTGCGTCTGCAGCGCTGCCAGGCAGTTCACCGGCCCGAGGAAGTTGGTGGCCATCACCCGCTCCACGAGGGCGGCATCCACCTGTCCGTGGTCGAGGTATTCGCAGGTCCCGGCGCAGAGAATGATCAGGTCGGCAAAACAGCCCGTCAGCGCCTGGCGACAGGCGTCCCTGTCTGTCATATCGAACAGGCGTACGCTGATGTTGGGGCTGAACTGCTGGAGCGCTGCCAGGCGCGACGCATCGCGCCCGCAGGCGATGACCAGATGGCCATCCGCCGCGAAGGATTTCGCCAGGCCGGCGCCGATCCCGGAGCTGGCGCCGGTGATGAGCACCGTCATCATGAGCGCACCCTCCGCTTCACGCCGCGTACCGCCCAGCCCAGCAGGGGAAGATGCTCGTAGATCATCTCCCCGGCGTCGTAGTAGTCGCGCTGATGGAGAACCTGCTCCCCGGCGATGTCCACCACCGAGCAGCCCGGCAGGGCCAGGGTTTCTCCACCGGCAATGCGCGGATGCGACCAGTGCATGGTCCAGGTCACGGCGAACCGCTGGCCGTCGCAAAGCGGCGTGTCGATGGTGAACCGGCACTGCTCCACGTTGGCCAGCAGATGGGTAAAGTAGCGCTGAATGGCGAACAGCCCCTGATGCTGACCAAAAGGATCGCTCAGCGTCGCGTCCGGATGGTACAGCGTGGCCAGCGCCGCGGGCGGCTGTGCATCCAGCCCGGCGTAGTACTCAACGAAACGACGAATCACGGACGGCGAGGTGCTCATGGATCACATCCTGGCTAGATACGGTAGCGTAATGGCATACTTAAAACTTACACAAATAAAATTATTTGTCCAAGTTTCTAGAAAAATATATTTTATTTGTGTTAAAAATCATGTTGTTATGACTGGTGTTTTAAGGAGTGAAAATCGCGGGTGGTGCAAAGGGCAAGCGTGAGCCCGCCGCGCCACCGGGCGCTGGCGTCTCAGAGAGGGGATGTAGGTTAAAACAGGGGGTTAGAGCGGGATCACCTCGAGGGAGACGACCTGCTGCTGCCAGAGTTCGACCTGCCTCTGGCGGGCGGCGGAAAGTTTGCCGCTGGTAACCAGCAGCCAGTTGCGCTGGGGAAAAATCTCCGGCGCCAGGGCGGCGGGAGGCACCGGCAGGACGTCGATGCGATGGCCCTGGCCGGTACGTTTGAGCGCCTCAAGCCAGATTTCGCAGGCGTCGGTCAGGTGCCAGCCGGTGATCAGAAAGTTGTCCCCGGGCGCCTTCTTGTCGCCTTCGAGGCAAAACGAGGTATAGGCGATGATGATGCCGTCGAGAATTTCGCGCAGCGTCATGATGGCCGGCACGTTGGCGGAGACCTGGCTGCGCAGCGGACGCAGCACTTCGGTTACCAGCTCCTGGCGCGGATATTCGCGCCCGGCGTCGTAGATCAGCTGGCGCAAGGACTCGATTTTTCCCTCTTTCAGCCGCTGCAGCATGGTCTCCTGCAGCGTCAACCAGTTATTGGTGCGCCGCGCGCCGGGGCGCGACAGCAGGGGTTTCACCTGGCTGACCGGCACCCCTTTTTTCACCCAGTCGAGGATCTTCAGCGCCTGCTGGACGTCGTCATCGCTGTACAGACGGTGTCCACCATCGGTGCGCAGCGGCTTAAGCAGGCCGTAGCGGCGCTGCCAGGCGCGAAGCGTGGTCGCATTTATCCCGCATAGTCGGGCAAATTCGCCGATGGAGTAAGGCATGGAGGCCACCTGTTAACAAAGAATATTCTCAATATACTACGAATCACGACGGCTGGCGTGAAGTGTAGTGGCTTTGCACTACACTTTCCCCAACCGCGTAAATGAAAGGAGTTCTCATGAAGCTATGGCCTGTTGTCACCGGCGTCGCTATCGCGTTAACCCTGGTGGCCTGCAAGTCGCCCACGCCGCCGAAGGGCGTTCAGCCGATTAGCGGGTTTGACGCCAGCCGTTATCTCGGGAAATGGTATGAGGTCGCCCGCCTGGAGAATCGCTTCGAGCGAGGCCTGGAGCAGGTGACCGCCACCTACGGCGCCCGCAGCGACGGGGGGATCAGCGTCGTCAATCGCGGTTATGACCCGGTCAAAAAACGCTGGAATGAGAGCGACGGAAAAGCCTATTTCACCGGCGCCCCCACCACCGCGGCGCTGAAGGTGTCGTTCTTCGGGCCGTTCTACGGCGGCTATAACGTGATCCGCCTGGACGACGACTACCAGTACGCGCTGGTCAGCGGCCCCAACCGCGACTATCTGTGGATCCTGTCGCGAACCCCCACCATTCCGGCGGCGGTGAAGCAGGATTACCTGAATACTGCGCGCGAGCTGGGCTTTGACGTCGATCGCCTGGTGTGGATCCGCCAGACGCCGCGCTAGCCTCGCCGCTTAGCGGCTGAGCAGATGGGTATAAACCACGTACAGCCCGGCCAGCGCCGCCACGTTGAGCGCTACGCTGATGAAAAACCGCGTCCGGAAGGGCTGCTTTTGCGTTTTATGGCGAAAGCACTGCTGGCCGAGGATGGCCCCCGGCCAGCCTCCCGCCAGGCCCAGCACCAGCAGCGTGGTTTCCGGCACCCGGCGCCAGGCTTTGCGCGCCGCCAGCTTGTCGGCGCCATAGATAAGCCATGTCAGAAGGCTGCTCAGTAAAAACCACATCGCCAGCGGGTAGGGCAGCAGGGCGCTGCCCACGGCGGTGAGCAGCAGCAGGGAATAACATACCAGGTTCAGATTCATAGGGACGTTCACGCCGGCCAGAAGAATGGCGCCACTATAGCCAATTTCCCGGACCGGCGTAAACGCGGCGGGCTATTGGCTACGCTTGCCCCGATGCCGATACAGCCACATCAGCTTATACGCCGCCGGAATGATAAACAGCGACAGCAGCGGGGCGGTGATCATCCCGCCAATCATCGGCGCGGCGATACGGCTCATGACTTCCGAACCGGCGCCGGTGCCCCATAAAATCGGCAGCAGGCCGGCGATAATCACCGCCACGGTCATCGCCTTCGGCCGAACGCGCAGCACCGCCCCCTGGTACAGCGCCTCGTCGAGCTTATCGACGCTGAAAGTCTGCGGATTCTCCAGCGATGGCTCCGCCTCGATGGCGTGGCGCAGGTACATCAGCATCACCACGCCAAATTCTGCCGCCACCCCGGCGAGGGCGATAAAGCCGGTACCGGTGGCCACCGACAGATGGAACCCCATCCAGTAGAGGAACCAGATCCCGCCCACAAGGGCGAACGGCACGCTGGTGATAATCAGCAGTGCTTCGCCGACGCGGCGGAACGCCAGATACAGCAGCACGAAGATAATCATCAGCGTCATCGGCACCATCAGCTTCAGCTTCTGATTGGCGCGCTCCAGCAGCTCAAACTGCCCGGAGTAGGACACACTTATGCCCGGCTTCAGCTTCACCTCCTTGCCGATGGCCTGCTGCAGATCGTGCACTACCGACACCATGTCGCGGTCGCGGGCGTCGATGTAGATCCAACTGGTCGGGCGGGCGTTCTCGGTCTTCAGCATCGATGGTCCGGTGACCACTTTCACCTCAGCCACGTCGCCGAGGACGATCTGTTGCTTCAGCGGCGTGAGGATCGGCAGCTGGCGCAGGGTCTCCGGGCTGTCGCGATAGCTCTGCGGGTAGCGGATGTTGATCGGATAGCGTTCGACGCCCTCCACTGTTTCGCCAACCATCGCCCCGCCGATGGCGGACGAGACGAACAACTGCACGTCGCCGACGGTCATCCCGTAGCGGGCCGCCTTCTCACGCTGAATATCAATGTTGAGATAGCGCCCGCCGACCAGCCGCTCGGCTAACGCTGACGTGACCCCCGGCACGGTGCGCGCCACCACTTCAACTTGTTCGGCGATGGCGTCGATATCGGCCAGGTTAGTGCCGGAAACCTTAATGCCAATCGGGCTCTTGATGCCGGTGGAGAGCATGTCGATGCGGTTGCGGATCGGCGGCACCCACAGGTTCGCCAGCCCTGGCAGACGCACGGTTTTATCCAGCTCGTCGACGATCTTCTCCATGGTCATCCCCGGTCGCCATTGATCCTGCGGCTTGAGCTGAATGGTGGTCTCCACCATCTCCAGCGGCGCCGAGTCGGTGGCGGTTTCGGCTTTGCCGGTTTTGCCGAACACCCGCGCCACTTCCGGCACCGTCATGATCAGCTTATCGGTTTTCTGCAGCATATCCGCCGCCTGCGCAGCGGAGATCCCCGGCAGCGTGGACGGCATATACAGCAGATCGCCCTCGTTGATCTGCGGCAGAAACTCGCCGCCGACCCGGTTAAGCGGCCAGGCAACCGTCAGGATCGACAGGAGCGCAATCAGCAGGGTAGTCTTCGGCCAGTGCAGGACCTTCAGCAGCAGCGGGTGATAAATGCGGATCAAAAAGCGGTTCAGCGGATTGCTGCTCTCCGCCGGGATCCTGCCGCGGATCCAGAAGCCCATCAGGATCGGGATCGCCACGATCGCCAGCAGCGCCGCCCCGGCCATCGACCAGGTTTTGGTGAAGGCCAGCGGACCGAACAGTTTGCCCTCCTGGCCTTCGAGGGTGAAAATCGGGATAAACGACAGGGTGATGATCAGCAGGCTGATAAACAGCGCCGGGCCGACCTCCACCGAGGCCTCGGTAATGATTTTCCAGCGTGTGTCGTTGCTGAGCTTCTCTCCCGGGTGCTGATGTTCCCACTCCTCCAGCCGCTTATGGGCGTTCTCAATCATCACGATGGCGGCATCGACCATCGCCCCCACCGCAATGGCGATCCCGCCCAGCGACATGATGTTGGCGTTGAGCCCCTGGAAATGCATCATGATAAAGGCGAAGCACAGGCCGAGCGGCAGCGAGATAATCGCTACCAGCGCCGAGCGCACGTGCCACAGGAACAGGGCGCAGACCAGGGCGACGACGATAAACTCTTCCAGCAGCTTGTAGCTGAGGTTGTCGATGGCGCGGTCGATAAGCTGGCTGCGGTCGTAGGTGGTGACCACTTCCACCCCTTCCGGCAGGCTGCTTTGCAGCGACGCCAGCTTCGCTTTGACCGCGGAGATCACTTCGCGGGCGTTCTTGCCGGAGCGCAGGATCACCACGCCGCCGGCCACTTCGCCTTCGCCGTTAAGCTCGGCGATTCCGCGGCGCATCTCCGGGCCAATCTGCACCCGCGCGACGTCGCCGAGATAGACCGGCACGCCGTTATCCCCGGTTTTCAGCACGATATTTTTGAAGTCGTCGAGCGTCTGCAGGTAGCCGCTGGCGCGCACCATATATTCGGCTTCCGCCAGTTCGACGGAAGAGCCGCCCGCCTCCTGGTTAGAGGCGTCCAGCGCCGATTTCACTTCGCCGAGACTGATGCCGTACTGGGTCAGCTTCATCGGGTCGACGACAATCTGATACTCCTTGACCACGCCGCCCACCGACGCCACTTCCGAGACGTTAGGGATGGTTTTCAGCTCATATTTTAAGAACCAGTCCTGCAGGGAGCGCAGTTCGGCGAGGTCGTGCTTGCCGCTGCGGTCGACCAGCGCGTACTCGAAGACCCAGCCGACGCCGGTGGCGTCCGGGCCCATTTCGGCGCTGACCCCGGCGGGAAGTTTGCCCTGTACCTGGTTGAGATACTCCAGCACCCGCGAGCGCGCCCAGTAAGGATCGGTGCCGTCTTCAAAAATCACGTACACGTAGGAGTCGCCGAATTGCGAGAAGCCGCGAACCGTTTTGGCGCCGGGGACCGACAGCATGGTGGTGGTCAGCGGCCAGGTGACCTGGTTTTCGACGATCTGCGGCGCCTGTCCCGGATAGCGGGTTTTGACGATCACTTGTACATCAGAGAGATCCGGCAGGGCGTCTACCGGGGTGTGGATGATGGTCCAGGTTCCCCAGATGCTGAGAAACAGCGCCGCCATCATCACCAGGAAGCGGTTGGCCACCGAGCGGCGGATAATCCATTCAATCATGGTTCCGTTCCTTAGTGCGCGTGGGCGGCAGAGGCCGCGGCATCAGGGGCCTGCGCGCGCATGCGCTCCAGCGCGCCGGCGATATTGGCCTCCGAGTCGATCAGGAACAGGCCGCTGGCGACGACTTTCTCACCCTCCTGCAGCCCGCTGCGAATGGCCGTGACGCCGGCGGATTCATGGAATACCTGCACGATTTTCGGCACGAAGCGGCCCTCGTTATCGACGGTGATCACTCGCTGCTCGCTGCCGCTGTCGATCAGCGCTTTGGAGGGGATCAGCAGCATCGGGGCGCTTTCGCTGGTCAGCTGCAGATAGGCGTTCATCCCCGGCTTCAGCGCTTCATCCGGGTTGTTGACCTGCAGGCGCAGCTGCAGGGTGCGGGTGGCGCTATCGACGCTGGGGAGAAGGGTCCATTTGCTGATGCGGAAGGTTTTGCCCGGCCAGGCGGGAACCTGAATGCTGAACTGCGAGGCGTCTTTAATCAGCCAGGCGATGGATTCCGGGACCGCCACGCTGACCCACACCGGATCCATGCCCTGAATTTTCGCCACCACGTTATCTTTGGCGATGTTCATTCCGGCGCGCAGATCGAAGGCGGTAATAACGCCATCGATCGGTGCTTTGAGAGTAAAGCGGGTCTGGATCTTGCGCGTGGCTTTCAGGCGGCGGATATCGTCGTCCGGCATTCCGGCGAGACGCAGCCGCTCGAGGATCCCCTCGACCTGCGTAGCGGTGCCCCCGGTCTCCTGCAATAGCAGATATTCGCTCTGCGCTTCCACCCAGTCCGGGATGGTCAGCTCGAGCAGCGGCGTGCCTTGTTTCACTTTGTCGCCGACGGTCAACGGATAGACTTTATTGATAAAGCCCGCCGCCCGCGCCTGCATAATCACATACTGGTACTCGTTATAGCTGATGTTGGCCGGGAAGGTCTGGGCGTAGCGCAGCGGCCCGCGGGTGACGGCGGCGGTTTTCACCCCAAGATTCTGGGTCTGCGTCGGGTCGATACGCACCCCCGGCGCACCGGCGGCGGCATGCTCCTCATCGGCGTATTTCGGCACCAGATCCATATCCATAAACGGCGATTTACCCGGTTTATCGAAGCGGGTGTTCGGGTACATCGGATCGTACCAGAACAGCACTTTACGCTGCTGCTCGGCCGCCGGAGCGGCAGAGTGGGTTGGAGCCCATCGGGCGTACAGCGCCGCGGTAAGCGCGCCGCCAATCAGCATGCTGCCGAGGATCAACGCCGTATTTTTAAGTGTCAGGGATGCCATGTGTCGTCCATTCAGTTGTTGAGGGGCCTACCGTCGCCGGGCCGTTATTGGGCGCGGATATCCTGCAGCAGCGACAGGTTGCCCTGCTGAACGAAGGTGAAGTCCACGCTGTCGCCATCCTTCACATTGTTGAGCTGCGTCTGCGGGGTGATGGTGAAGCGCATGGTCATCGGCGGCCAGTTCACCGCCGGGATGGCCTCGTGGGCGATAGTGATTTTTTTGTTATCCATATCAATAGCTTTAATGACGCCTTTGCCGCTGATGCTTTGCGCCTGCGGGGCGGCGGCCTGGGCGGCGAACACTGCGCCAGAGAGCAGGGTGAACAGGGTTATTTTAGATAGTGAATTCATCATCAAGACTCCTTGGGTTATTCCATCCAGCCGCCGCCGAGGGCGGTGAACAGGGTGATTTCATTAGCCTGACGGGAATAGTTGAGTTCCAGCAGGGTTTGTCGGGTGGTGAAAATATCGCGCTGGGCGCTCAGGACTTCGATATAGCTGACCGCGCCGTGGCGATAGAGCGCAGTGGCGCGCTGCAGGGTGATATTCAGCGAGGCGAGATAGCGCTGCTGGGCGGCAATTTGATCGGCCAGGCTCTGGCGCAGGGCCAGCGCGTCGGCCACCTCTTTAAAGGCGGACTGGATTTTTTGTTCATAGTTGACCACCTGCTGCTGCTGGCGGATCTCCGCCAGATCGAGGCTGGCCTGATTACGCCCGGCGTTGAAAATCGGCAGTTCGATTTTGGGAATGAAGTTCCACATCGCGCCGCCAGCGTTAAACAGGCTGGAGAGTTCGCTGCTGCTGCCGGAGAGCGAGCTGGTCAGGGTGATCGACGGGAAGAAGGCCGCCCGCGCGGCGCCGATGTTGGCGTTGGCCGCTTGCAGGCTGTGTTCGGCCTCTAAAATATCCGGCCGCTGCAGCAGGATCGCTGAGGAGAGCGATGGCGGCAGGGTTACGCCTTGCAGGTCCACGGCGCTGCTGGCGCTATCGTCCGGCAGATGTTGATAGCTGCCGAGCAGTAGCTGCAGGGCGTTATTGGCCTGCGCCAGCTGGCCCTGACGTTTGGCGATATCGGCGCGGGTGCTTTCGATCATGCCGCGCGCCTGCTCCAGCGCCAGCACGGTGGTGCTCCCGGTCAGCAGCTGTTTTTCAACGAAGGCGTAAGACTGCTGATAGTTCTGTAAGGTATCGTTGGCCACCTGCAGCTGCGCTGCCGCCAGCCGCTGGTTGAAGTAGCTTTGTGAAACGTTAGCAATCAACAGGATATGCACTGCGCGCCGTGCCTCTTCGCTGGCGAAGAAGTTCTGTCGGTCGGCCTCGCTAAGGTTTTTCAGCCGGCCAAAGAAGTCGAGGTCGTAGCTGAGGTTTAAGCCGGCGGCATAATCGCTGCTGGTGGTGGTGTCGCCTTTAAGCTTGGCGCCATAGGTGGTGCTGCCGTCACCGTTCAATTGCGGGTAGCGGTCGGCGCCGGTAACCCGATATTGCGCGCGAGCCTCCTGCACTTTCAGCGTCACCATCCGCAGATCGCGGTTGTTGGCCAGCGCGGTGCTAATCAGGCTTTTCACCTGCGGGTCGACGAAAAAGGTGCGCCAGCCGGTCTCCTGGTAGCCCGCTGTTGCAGTAACCAGCTTGTTCTGGCTGAGAGAGAACTGCTGCGGTACCGGCGCTGCGGGGCGCTGGTAGTCCGGAGCGAGCGACAGACAGCCGGTTAAGGCAAATATCACGCTGAGGGTAAGTAGCTGTATTGAACGCATGGCGGCAGAGGGTTTCGACGATTTATCCATGGCGGCTACTTTACGTAGCGGGCTCTGTTCAGGGCGTGACGGGAAAATGACAAAGCTGTCATTTTCCTGATATTTCATTGCTATCCGGAGGCGCTCCTCTAAAATTGAATACCCGCACAAAGCGCGCGTGAAGGAGCCTGCCGTGAAGATTTTGATTGTCGAAGATGAGAAGAAAACCGGAGAGTACCTGACCAAAGGGCTCACCGAGGCCGGCTTCGTCGTCGACCTGGCCGATAACGGCCTCAACGGCTATCACCTGGCGATGACCAGCGATTACGATCTGCTGATCCTCGACATCATGCTGCCGGATGTGAACGGTTGGGATATCGTGCGCATGCTGCGCGCCGCCGGGAAAGGCATGCCGATCCTGCTGCTTACCGCGTTGGGCACCATTGAGCATCGGGTGAAGGGGCTGGAGCTGGGCGCTGACGACTATCTGGTAAAACCGTTCGCCTTTGCGGAGCTGCTGGCGCGGGTGCGTACTCTGCTGCGCCGCGGGGCGGCGGTCATCGTCGAAAGCCAGTTTCAGGCGGCCGATCTCTGCGTCGATTTGGTCAGCCGCAAGGTGACGCGCGGCGCCACCCGCATCACCCTGACCAGTAAGGAATTCACGCTGCTGGAGTTCTTCCTGCGTCATCAGGGCGAGGTGCTGCCGCGGTCGTTAATTGCTTCGCAGGTTTGGGATATGAACTTCGACAGCGACACTAACGCCATTGACGTGGCGGTGAAGCGGCTGCGCGCCAAAATTGATAACGACTTCGAGCCGAAGCTGATCCAGACCGTGCGCGGCGTCGGCTATATGCTTGAGGTGCCGGATGGCCGCTAAGCGCCCCTTTTCCCTGGCCACCCGGCTGACCTTCTTTATTAGCCTCGCCACCATCATTGCTTTCTTCGCCTTCACCTGGATCATGATCCATTCGGTGAAGGCCCACTTTGAAGAGCGCGACGTTCACGATCTCAGACAGCTCAGCACCACCCTGGAGACGGTCCTCGACCACGCTGACTACCCGCAGGCGCGGCGGCTGGAGATCGTGAAGAATATCATTGCGGGCTACGCCAACGTCTTCATCTGCCTGGACGATGGCCAGGGCAATATTCTCTTCCAGTCGCCCAACGGGCCGGATCTCAGCCATATGCTGAGTACGCCGGGGCTGGCGATGCAGCTCCGCGACGGGAATGTGATTTCATGGACCGACCCGCAGCCGCGGGCAATGGCGCACGATAATCATCCAATGGAAACCCGCGCCTGGCGGCTGATCATGCTGCCGCTGGGCAAGCAGGCGGACGGTAAACCGGCGTACCACCTGCTGATGGCCTTATCCATCGATTTTCACCTGCACTATATTAATGAGCTGAAAGCGAAGCTGATCTCCGCGGCGTCGATAATTAGTTTGCTGATCATCGCCATCGTGCTGTTTGTGGTCTACCAGGGGCATAAGCCGATCCGCCAGATCAGTCGCCAGATCCAGAATATTACCTCGCGGGATCTCGATGTGCGCCTTGACCCGCAGGCGGTGCCTGTCGAGCTGGAGCGGCTGGCGCTGTCGTTTAACCATATGCTGGAGCGCATAGAGGATGTCTTTACCCGCCAGTCCAACTTCTCCGCCGATATCGCCCATGAAATCCGCACGCCGATTACCAACCTGGTGACGCAAACCGAAATCGCCTTAAGCCAGAGCCGCAGCCAGCAGGAGCTGGAAGAGGTGCTTTACTCCAATCTCGAAGAGTTCTCGCGGATGTCGCGGATGGTCAGCGATATGCTGTTCCTCGCTCAGGCGGATAATAACCAGCTGATCCCTGAGCAACAGGCGCTGGATCTGGCCGATGAAGTGCATAAGGTGTTTGAGTTTTTCGAGGCGTGGGCGGAAGAGAAGGCGGTGGCGCTGCGTTTTGTCGGTAGCCCCTGCCGGGTGACGGGCGATCCGCTGATGCTGCGGCGGGCAATCAGCAACCTGCTGTCGAATGCGATCCGCTATACGCCGGCCGGGCAGGCGGTGACCATCCAGTTGAGCGAAAGCGCGGAGACGGTACGCCTGATGGTGGAGAACCCCGGTACGCCGATTGCCGCTGAACATCTGCCACGACTGTTTGACCGTTTCTATCGCGTCGACCCCTCGCGCCAGCGCAAAGGGGAGGGCAGCGGCATCGGCCTGGCGATTGTGAAATCGATTGTCGGAGCCCACCACGGCAGCGTGGCGGCGCAGTCCGATCTGCGCTCGACGCGGTTTATTGTGGTGTTGCCGAAATAGGCGCAATCCGCGAGTGATAGTTGAGTATGTGGCTTTCTGTCGCTATATTAAATGTACGGAAAATAACCGTACATGAAGTTTGCAACAGGCCGGAGATAACGTATGCCCGCACTTAAAAAGCAGCGTATAGATTTGAGATTAACCGATGATGATAAGAGCATCATCGAGGAAGCTGCGGCAATTTCGAATCAGACGATTACCCAGTTTGTGGTTGCCAGTGCCTCAGAACGTGCTGCGGAAGTGATTGAGCAGCACCGCAGAATGGTCCTCAATGAGCAATCATGGAGCCTGGTGATGGAGGCGATTACCCAACCGCCAGCCCCGAATGATCGACTGAAACGTGCAGCGAAGCGTCTACAAACCAGGTAAGGTAGAGCTAATGGAGCAGCAACTGACGATTGAGATGATTGCCGATGCGTTCAGCTACGATATCACTGGATTTGATTGCGGCGAGGAAGCGCTGAATACGTTTTTAAAAGAGCACCTCAAGCGGCAGCACGATGGACAAATCTTAAGGGGTTATGCGCTGGTCTCCGGGGATACCGTTCCCAGGTTGCTGGGTTATTACACCTTATCGGGGAGTTGTTTCGAGCGAGGCATGTTGCCGTCTAAAACTCAGCAAAAGAAAATCCCGTATCAAAATGCGCCAAGCGTAACCCTCGGGCGGCTGGCCATTGATAAATCTGTTCAGGGGCAGGGCTGGGGAGAGATGTTGGTTGCCCATGTGATGCGAGTGGTGTGGGGAGCGTCTAAAGCCGTTGGCATCTACGGATTGTTTGTTGAAGCCCTTAATGAGAAAGCTAAAGCATTCTATCTTCGTCTGGGGTTTATACAGCTCGTGGATGAAAATAGTAACTTACTGTTTTATCCGACCAAATCGATTGAACAGCTCTTTACTGACGATGAGTCATAAAAGAAACCGGGCACGCCAGGCGGCTGCCCGCAGTATCGCGACTCTCTTACTCTTCGAAGTACCAGTAGCCCTGATTAATCAGCCGCGTCAGTTCGCTCACGAACGCCGGATTCTGCAGGCCGCTGCCGAGCTCTTCCTGGCCTAATGAGGTATAGCGACACAGCGCATCCAGCGCTTCGGCATCGGTGGTGTCGAGTTGTTCGCTATGCACGAAGAAGCTGTCGCCGATATGCAGAACGCGCAGGCCGCTCAGGCGGGAAAGCTTTTCACCACCCAGCAGCGCATCGAGCACTTCCTCTTCTTCATACGGTGGTTCCGCCGGCGCAATATCCAGCTCGTGACGCGGGGTGGTGACGAAACTGCCGAACCACTGCTTGAAGTCTTCCGGCTGGCGAATCATATCGATCATCATGGTGCGCAGACGTTCGAGTTCATACTCTTCAACCCGGCCCGGATGCTCGCGGCAGGTGAGGTCCGGATCGCTGTAGTGCTCGCCGCCGAGATCGTTCTCCAGCACATAGTCGGCGAAGCTGCTGATCAGGTCGCGGCCGTTTGGCCCGCGGAAGCCGACGGAGTAGTTCAGGGCGGTTTCGTGGGTTATGCCGTCGTGCGGGAATCCCGGTGGAATATAGAGGATGTCGCCCGGCTGCAGATCTTCATCAATGATCGGTGGGAACGGATCGACGTGCAGCAGTGCCGGATGCGGACAGAACTGACGCATCGGCAGCTTGTCACCCACGCGCCACCGGCGGCTGCCCATGCCCTGAATAATAAAGACGTCATACTGATCGATATGCGGGCCGACACCGCCGCCGGGGACGGAGAAGGAGATCATCAGGTCGTCCAGGCGCCAGTCCGGCAGTACGCGGAACGGGCGCACCAGCTCGGCGGCCGGCATATGCCAGTGGTTTACCGCCTGGGCCAGCAGGGACCAACCGGTTTCGCCCAGCCCGTCGAAATGTTCAAAAGGACCATTGCTGGCCTGCCATTTGCCGTTTTTCAGGCTGACCAGCCGGCTGTCGACTTCCGGCTCCATGGCTAATCCGGCCAGCTCGTCCGGAGTAATCGGGTCGACGAAGTCCGGAAACGCGTTTTTTAATACCACCGGCTGTTTCTGCCAGTATTTTTCTAAAAACTCGGGCCAGTTAATGTTGAGTTGATAAGCCATCGATTATTACCAGTAAGAAGAAACGGGCCTGATTATAGAAATGAGGGCCGGGCGGGCGCATTGTCGTGGGTCAAGAGTGGTGCTTAATTCACCATCGGCGCGATAATGGCGTTGGGTAAGAGAGAAAAATCACATTTTTGCCAAAAACCGATCTTAGCGTAAATTGCGCTGCAGGCCGCATGAACACTGGGATTGAGCCTTTAATGGTAAGAAGATGAATTCGCGAAAAGTTCAAATAATGAGCGGTCGATAAGATTTTTCTATTTTAACGCTTGCTACTTCCGACGAACTCCCTATAATGCGCTCCCACTGACATGGCGGATGTGAATCACTTCACACAAACAGCCGGTTCGGTTGCAGAGAAAAATCCTGAAAAACGGGTTGACTCTGAAAGAGGAAAGCGTAATATACGCCACCTCGCGACAGAGCGCTAAAGCGCGTCGCAACTGCTCTTTAACAATTTATCAGACAATCTGTGTGGGCACTCAAAGTGACATGGATTCTTAACGTCCTCGGACGAAAAATGAATACCAAGTCTCAAGAGTGAACACGTAATTCATTACGAAGTTTAATTCTTTGAGCATCAAACTTAAATTGAAGAGTTTGATCATGGCTCAGATTGAACGCTGGCGGCAGGCCTAACACATGCAAGTCGAGCGGTAGCACAGAGAGCTTGCTCTCGGGTGACGAGCGGCGGACGGGTGAGTAATGTCTGGGAAACTGCCTGATGGAGGGGGATAACTACTGGAAACGGTAGCTAATACCGCATAATGTCGCAAGACCAAAGTGGGGGACCTTCGGGCCTCATGCCATCAGATGTGCCCAGATGGGATTAGCTAGTAGGTGGGGTAACGGCTCACCTAGGCGACGATCCCTAGCTGGTCTGAGAGGATGACCAGCCACACTGGAACTGAGACACGGTCCAGACTCCTACGGGAGGCAGCAGTGGGGAATATTGCACAATGGGCGCAAGCCTGATGCAGCCATGCCGCGTGTGTGAAGAAGGCCTTCGGGTTGTAAAGCACTTTCAGCGGGGAGGAAGGCGTTAAGGTTAATAACCTTGGCGATTGACGTTACCCGCAGAAGAAGCACCGGCTAACTCCGTGCCAGCAGCCGCGGTAATACGGAGGGTGCAAGCGTTAATCGGAATTACTGGGCGTAAAGCGCACGCAGGCGGTCTGTCAAGTCGGATGTGAAATCCCCGGGCTCAACCTGGGAACTGCATTCGAAACTGGCAGGCTAGAGTCTTGTAGAGGGGGGTAGAATTCCAGGTGTAGCGGTGAAATGCGTAGAGATCTGGAGGAATACCGGTGGCGAAGGCGGCCCCCTGGACAAAGACTGACGCTCAGGTGCGAAAGCGTGGGGAGCAAACAGGATTAGATACCCTGGTAGTCCACGCCGTAAACGATGTCGATTTGGAGGTTGTGCCCTTGAGGCGTGGCTTCCGGAGCTAACGCGTTAAATCGACCGCCTGGGGAGTACGGCCGCAAGGTTAAAACTCAAATGAATTGACGGGGGCCCGCACAAGCGGTGGAGCATGTGGTTTAATTCGATGCAACGCGAAGAACCTTACCTGGTCTTGACATCCACAGAACTTTCCAGAGATGGATTGGTGCCTTCGGGAACTGTGAGACAGGTGCTGCATGGCTGTCGTCAGCTCGTGTTGTGAAATGTTGGGTTAAGTCCCGCAACGAGCGCAACCCTTATCCTTTGTTGCCAGCGGTTCGGCCGGGAACTCAAAGGAGACTGCCAGTGATAAACTGGAGGAAGGTGGGGATGACGTCAAGTCATCATGGCCCTTACGACCAGGGCTACACACGTGCTACAATGGCATATACAAAGAGAAGCGACCTCGCGAGAGCAAGCGGACCTCATAAAGTATGTCGTAGTCCGGATTGGAGTCTGCAACTCGACTCCATGAAGTCGGAATCGCTAGTAATCGTAGATCAGAATGCTACGGTGAATACGTTCCCGGGCCTTGTACACACCGCCCGTCACACCATGGGAGTGGGTTGCAAAAGAAGTAGGTAGCTTAACCTTCGGGAGGGCGCTTACCACTTTGTGATTCATGACTGGGGTGAAGTCGTAACAAGGTAACCGTAGGGGAACCTGCGGTTGGATCACCTCCTTACCTTAAAGAACCTGCCTTTGTAGTGCTCACACAGATTGTCTGATGAAAGTAGAGAAGCAAGGCGTCTTGCGATTGAGACTTCAGTGTCCCCTTCGTCTAGAGGCCCAGGACACCGCCCTTTCACGGCGGTAACAGGGGTTCGAATCCCCTAGGGGACGCCACTTGCTGGTTCGTGAGTGAAAGACGCGTGCCGAACTATCTCAAAACTCATCTTCGGGTGATGTTTGAGATATTTGCTCTTTAAAAATCTGGATCAAGCTGAAAATTGAAACGACACACAGTTAATGTGTGTTCGAGTCTCTCAAATTTTCGCAATCAGAAGTGAAACATCTTCGGGTTGTGAGGTTAAGCGACTAAGCGTACACGGTGGATGCCCTGGCAGTCAGAGGCGATGAAGGACGTGCTAATCTGCGAAAAGCGTCGGTAAGGTGATATGAACCGTTATAGCCGGCGATGTCCGAATGGGGAAACCCAGTGCAATTCGTTGCACTATCGTTAACTGAATACATAGGTTAACGAGGCGAACCGGGGGAACTGAAACATCTAAGTACCCCGAGGAAAAGAAATCAACCGAGATTCCCCCAGTAGCGGCGAGCGAACGGGGAGCAGCCCAGAGTCTGAATCAGCTTGTGTGTTAGTGGAACGGTCTGGAAAGTCCGACGGTACAGGGTGATAGTCCCGTACACCAAAATGCACAGGCTGTGAACTCGAAGAGTAGGGCGGGACACGTGGTATCCTGTCTGAATATGGGGGGACCATCCTCCAAGGCTAAATACTCCTGACTGACCGATAGTGAACCAGTACCGTGAGGGAAAGGCGAAAAGAACCCCGGCGAGGGGAGTGAAAAAGAACCTGAAACCGTGTACGTACAAGCAGTGGGAGCACCTTCGGGTGTGACTGCGTACCTTTTGTATAATGGGTCAGCGACTTATATTCTGTAGCAAGGTTAACCGTATAGGGGAGCCGCAGGGAAACCGAGTCTTAACTGGGCGTTAAGTTGCAGGGTATAGACCCGAAACCCGGTGATCTAGCCATGGGCAGGTTGAAGGTTGGGTAACACTAACTGGAGGACCGAACCGACTAATGTTGAAAAATTAGCGGATGACTTGTGGCTGGGGGTGAAAGGCCAATCAAACCGGGAGATAGCTGGTTCTCCCCGAAAGCTATTTAGGTAGCGCCTCGTGAATTCATCTTCGGGGGTAGAGCACTGTTTCGGCTAGGGGGTCATCCCGACTTACCAACCCGATGCAAACTACGAATACCGAAGAATGTTATCACGGGAGACACACGGCGGGTGCTAACGTCCGTCGTGAAGAGGGAAACAACCCAGACCGCCAGCTAAGGTCCCAAAGTCATGGTTAAGTGGGAAACGATGTGGGAAGGCACAGACAGCCAGGATGTTGGCTTAGAAGCAGCCATCATTTAAAGAAAGCGTAATAGCTCACTGGTCGAGTCGGCCTGCGCGGAAGATGTAACGGGGCTAAACCATGCACCGAAGCTGCGGCAGCGACACTATGTGTTGTTGGGTAGGGGAGCGTTCTGTAAGCCTGCGAAGGTGACCTGTGAGGGTTGCTGGAGGTATCAGAAGTGCGAATGCTGACATAAGTAACGATAAAGCGGGTGAAAAGCCCGCTCGCCGGAAGACCAAGGGTTCCTGTCCAACGTTAATCGGGGCAGGGTGAGTCGACCCCTAAGGCGAGGCCGAAAGGCGTAGTCGATGGGAAACAGGTTAATATTCCTGTACTTGGTGTTACTGCGAAGGGGGGACGGAGAAGGCTATGTTAGCCGGGCGACGGTTGTCCCGGTTTAAGCATGTAGGCTGGTTATCCAGGCAAATCCGGATAATCAAGGCTGAGGTGTGATGACGAGGCACTACGGTGCTGAAGTAACAAATGCCCTGCTTCCAGGAAAAGCCTCTAAGCATCAGGTAACATCAAATCGTACCCCAAACCGACACAGGTGGTCAGGTAGAGAATACCAAGGCGCTTGAGAGAACTCGGGTGAAGGAACTAGGCAAAATGGTGCCGTAACTTCGGGAGAAGGCACGCTGGTGTGTAGGTGAAGTCCCTGCGGATGGAGCTGAGACCAGTCGAAGATACCAGCTGGCTGCAACTGTTTATTAAAAACACAGCACTGTGCAAACACGAAAGTGGACGTATACGGTGTGACGCCTGCCCGGTGCCGGAAGGTTAATTGATGGGGTTATCCGTAAGGAGAAGCTCTTGATCGAAGCCCCGGTAAACGGCGGCCGTAACTATAACGGTCCTAAGGTAGCGAAATTCCTTGTCGGGTAAGTTCCGACCTGCACGAATGGCGTAATGATGGCCAGGCTGTCTCCACCCGAGACTCAGTGAAATTGAACTCGCTGTGAAGATGCAGTGTACCCGCGGCAAGACGGAAAGACCCCGTGAACCTTTACTATAGCTTGACACTGAACATTGAGCCTTGATGTGTAGGATAGGTGGGAGGCTTTGAAGCGTGGACGCCAGTCTGCGTGGAGCCAACCTTGAAATACCACCCTTTAATGTTTGATGTTCTAACGTTGGCCCCTTACCGGGGTTGCGGACAGTGTCTGGTGGGTAGTTTGACTGGGGCGGTCTCCTCCCAAAGCGTAACGGAGGAGCACGAAGGTTAGCTAATCCTGGTCGGACATCAGGAGGTTAGTGCAATGGCATAAGCTAGCTTGACTGCGAGCGTGACGGCGCGAGCAGGTGCGAAAGCAGGTCATAGTGATCCGGTGGTTCTGAATGGAAGGGCCATCGCTCAACGGATAAAAGGTACTCCGGGGATAACAGGCTGATACCGCCCAAGAGTTCATATCGACGGCGGTGTTTGGCACCTCGATGTCGGCTCATCACATCCTGGGGCTGAAGTAGGTCCCAAGGGTATGGCTGTTCGCCATTTAAAGTGGTACGCGAGCTGGGTTTAGAACGTCGTGAGACAGTTCGGTCCCTATCTGCCGTGGGCGCTGGAGAATTGAGGGGGGCTGCTCCTAGTACGAGAGGACCGGAGTGGACGCATCACTGGTGTTCGGGTTGTCATGCCAATGGCACTGCCCGGTAGCTAAATGCGGAAGAGATAAGTGCTGAAAGCATCTAAGCACGAAACTTGCCCCGAGATGAGTTCTCCCTGAGACTTTAAGTCTCCTGAAGGAACGTTAAAGACGATGACGTTGATAGGCCGGGTGTGTAAGCGCAGCGATGCGTTGAGCTAACCGGTACTAATGAACCGTGAGGCTTAACCTTACAACGCCGAAGATGTTTTGGCGGATTGAGAGAATTTTCAGCTCTGATACAGATTAATCGATACGTTGGTGAAACGTGTTGATAAAACAGAATTTGCCTGGCGGCACTAGCGCGGTGGTCCCACCTGACCCCATGCCGAACTCAGAAGTGAAACGCCGTAGCGCCGATGGTAGTGTGGGGTCTCCCCATGTGAGAGTAGGGAACTGCCAGGCATCAAACAAGTGAAGAGCCCATCCTGCCGGATGGGCTTTTTGCGTTTCTGGCGTCCGGCCAGCGTGCCGGTATGTCTCCCCGGTGGCGCTGCGCTTACCGGGGCTACGGATCCGACACGGGGCTACGTCCCTGTGGCCGGACAAGGTGCGCAGCACCGCCTTTATTGCTTCGCAAAATAGCGTGACGAATGCTTGTGGCATGGTCAACCGGATAGTGAATTTACCGGATGATATAAGTCGGAAAATAATTATCAGCAGCTACGATTAATATTATTTCTTTATTTCAGCGCCATTATATTGTGCCCCGGTAAAATAATGATGCGGCCTCTTCCTCCCACAAAATAACGCGTTTACGCTTCAGAAAAAATATTTCCGTGACTGGATACTTCGCTTCCGGATTTATTGTGGCGAACGGTATGCTTCTTCCCTGTTTTTGTCTAAATGAGCTTTATCATTAACACTTTGTTAACTTGATCTGGTTTATATGGCAGCAAATTTGATATACAAAGGGGGATGATTGCCTGTATGGATGCTGCCCGAAATACCTTGCGAAACATAGACTGGTTCTCGGCTGGCAAATGAGAATAGAAATGAAAATCCTGCTTAACTGGTCGCCATTGCGCCAGCTCTTCACTTACATTCAGGAGCGCTTTACCTTTCTGGTGCTGCTCTGCTGGCCAGCGATTATCTGGTTGTTCTGCCGGGTCGGCGTGTGGCTCACCGATAACGTTTATGAACTGCTGGGAAAATCACCCGCCCAGTCCTTCACCGTGTATCTGCAGCCGTTTATGACCCCCGGCACGCTGCTGCGCATCTCCATCAGCTGGGTGGTGTTGCTGTTCATTCTCTTCAGTATGGCGATGGCCTTCACCTGGGGTTTACGTCGCTTTATGAATCGCCATAAATAAACCATTCGGCCGCCGTAAGTCGACGGCCCTTCTTAAGCCTTTATGCCATCTCACCAATAGTCTTACGAAAACGCAGCAACGCGATAGTAAAGAACACTCCGCCGATAGCCAGCAAGGTTAAGAACTGCGGCCAGACGATGGCGAAGCTGGCGCCTCGATACAATATCGCCTGCGCCAGGCTGACGAAGTGGGTGGTCGGCATGGTCAACATAATATCCTGTACCAGCTGCGGCATACTTTCTCGCGGCGTGGATCCGCCGGAGAGCATCTGCAGCGGCAGTAAGACCAGGATCATCAGCAGCCCCAGCTGCGGCATCGAGCGGGCGAGGGTGCCCATAAAAATGCCGATCGAGGTAGTGGCGAACAGGCTGAGCGCCACCCCCAGCATAAACAGGGTAATCGACCCTTCAATGGGTACCTGTAAAATCCCCTGCACCATCAGCACCAGCGACAGCCCGGACACCACCAGCACCACCAGACCCATCGACCAGATCTTAGCCAGCATAATTTCAAACGGCGTGACCGGCATCACCAGCAGATGCTCAATGGTGCCATGTTCTCGCTCGCGGATCAGCGCCGAACCGGTGAGGACAATGGCCAGCATGGTGATATTGTTGATGATCGCCATCACCGCGCCAAAGCGCTCCTGCTCAAGGTTAGGATTAAAACGCATCCTGACCGCCAGCTCTACCGGCAGCACGCTGTTATCCCGATAGCGGGCGATAAAACTGTTTACTTCGCCGGTGATAATATTCTGGATGTAACCGTTGCCGGTAAAGGCCTGACTCATGCGCGTGGCGTCGACGTTGACCTGGATTTCCGGCTGCCGACCGGCCAGTACATCGCGCTGGAAGTTAGGCGGGATGTTGATGGCGAACGTGTAGCGCCCGGCATCCAGCCCGGCGTCCATCTCATCAGCGGTGATCAGCTCCGGCTCAAGAAACCAGGGACGGTAAAAAGCGTTAATAATGCGTGAGGAGAGCTGTGATTTATCCATATCAGCAACCGCGATCGGCGCCAGGTGCAGCGAACCGGGCATCACCGTGGCCGAGGAGTACACCGACACGGTAAACGCAAACACGATCAGCGCCAGCATCGCTTTATCACCGAGCAGGCTGCGCAGCTCTTTGACGCCAAGATTATAAATATTGCGTAATCCGCGCATCATCCCTCCTGTTTCTTCAGCAGCAGCACGCTCAACCCGAGCACCAGCGGCACCGCAATCAGTAGCGGAATGAATGAGCCCCACAAATCGCTAATATTCAGCGCTTTGGAAAAGGTCCCGCGGGCGATAGTCAGGAAGTGGCTGGTCGGGTAGATTTGCCCAATCCAGCGTCCGGGACCTTCCAGCGAGGCCACCGGATCGATCATTCCGGAAAACTGGGTTGCCGGGATCAGCGTAATAATCGCGGTACCGAAAATAGCGGCGATTTGGCTCTTCATAAAGGTTGAGATCAGCAGCCCCAGACCAGTGGCGATGGTGACATACAGCAGCGCCGCCAGGGTCAGCGTCAGGAAACTCCCCTTATGCGCGACGCCAAAGACAAAGACCGACAGCGCGCACAGCAGGAAGAAGTTAAACATCCCCAGTACGATGTAAGGCAGCTGCTTGCCGAGCAGGAACTCGCTACGGGTGGTCGGCGTCACGTACAAGTTGATAATCGACCCGAGCTCTTTCTCACGTACTACGCTCAGGGCGCTGAGCATCGCCGGGATCATCATCAGCAGCAGCGGGATCACCGCCGGGACGATGGCCGGCAGGCTCTTCACGTCTGGATTGTAGCGATAGCGGGTCTCGATGGAGATGAGCGAGGTATCGCGCTGCGGGCTGCTCTGCCGGCCGGCCATCTCCTGCAGCCAGGCCAGATGCATCGCCTGTACGTAGCCGCGCACGGTTTCCGCGCGGTTGGGCATCGCGCCGTCCACCCACACGCCGATTTGCACCGGCGTGCCGCGGGCGATATCGCGACCAAAGTTCGGCGGGATCTCTATCGCCACCGCCAGCTCGCCGTCGCGCATCCGGCGGTCCAGTTCGTCATAGCTGTGCAGCGGCGCCTGTTCGATAAAGTAGCGTGAGCCAGCGAGATTCTGCGACCAGCCCTGGCTGCTGAGGGTTTGATCGCGGTCGAGGACGGCAAAGCGCAGATCCTCAACGTCCATGCTGATCCCATACCCCATGATAAACATCAGGATCACCGTCCCCAGCAGCGCCAGCGTCGATCGTACCGGATCGCGGCGCAGCTCCAGCGCCTCGCGGCGGCTATAGCTAAACAGCCGGCGAAGACTGAAGGCCTGCCGTGGAGCCGTATGTCCGGAATGCGATGCCACAGCAGACGTGGGTTCTTCTGGTACTGGAGAGGACGGCTGGGCCTCTTTAAGCCAGGCGATAAACGCCTCTTCCAGGCTGTTTGAACCGCGCTGCTCGACCAGCGCCTGCGGCGTATCGCTGGCCAGCACTTTGCCGGCGTGCATCAGGGAGATACGATCGCAGCGTTCCGCCTCATTCATAAAGTGGGTGGAGATAAAAATGGTCACCTGATCCTGCCGCGCGAGGTCTACCATCAGCTGCCAGAACATATCCCGCGCCACCGGGTCGACGCCGGAGGTCGGCTCGTCGAGGATCAGCATCTCCGGGCGATGGATGACCGCCACCGCTAACGACAGGCGCTGACGGATCCCCAGCGGCAGATCGGCGGGAAGCGCGTCTTCAACCTCGGTCAGCATAAAGCGCTCGCACATTTCCGCCACCCGGCCGGGGATTTCGCCGTCCGGAATATGGAACAGGCGGGCGTGCAGTTCGAGGTTTTGCCGCACGCTCAGTTCGCTGTAAAGCGAGAAGGCCTGCGACATATAGCCCACCCGCTGGCGGGTGGCGATATCCTTCGGGTCGACCGGCTGGCCGAACAGCCAGGCTTCACCTTCGCTGGCGGGCAGCAGGCCGGTGAGCATCTTCATGGTGGTGGATTTGCCGCAGCCGTTGGAGCCGAGGAAGCCGAAGATTTCACCGCGGGCGATGCGGAAATTAACGTGGTCGACGGCAACAAAGTTGCCAAAGCGCATGGTCAGGCCGCGCGCTTCGATGGCGATCTCTTCCTCACGGCTGTCGCGCGGTGGGATAACTACCGCCCTATGCGCCTGACGCTGTGCTTCTGGCAGCAGGGCGATAAACGCCTGCTCCAGGGTCTGGCTGCCGGTCTGGGCTTTGAGCTCTGCGGCGCTGCCGGTCGCCAGCACCTCGCCGGCGTTCATCGCCACCAGCCAGTCAAATCGCTCGGCCTCTTCCATGTAGGCGGTGGCCACCAGCACGCTCATCGCCGGCTGGCGCTGGCGAATACTGTCGATAAGCTCCCAGAACTGCGCCCGGGAGAGGGGATCGACGCCGGTGGTCGGTTCATCAAGGATCAGCAGCTGCGGATCGTGGATCAGCGCGCAGCACAGGCCGAGCTTTTGCTTCATCCCACCGGAGAGTTTTCCGGCGGGGCGATCGCGAAACGGCGCCAGCCCGGTACTCTGCAGCAGCTCGTTGATGCGCAGTTCGCGCTCGGCTTTATCGTGGCCGAACAGGCGGGCGAAGAAGTCGACGTTTTCATACACCGAGAGAGTGTGATAGAGGTTTTTCCCCAGTCCCTGCGGCATCCACGCGATTTTCGGACACACCTCGCGGCGGTGATGCACATCGCGCATATCGCCGCCAAGCACCATCACGTTCCCCTGCTCGATGGTCCGCGCCCCGGCGATCAGCGAAAGCAGGCTCGATTTGCCGACGCCGTCCGGGCCAATCAGGCCAACCATACGCCGTGCCGGGATCGCCAGACTGATATCGCGCAGCGCGATGGTGGCGCCAAACTGCTGACCAACATGTTCCAGCAGGGCGACGGGGGGCGAGGTATCCTGCGGCGTCAGTTTCATTGCGGCAACCTCACCGCCAGGGCTTCAGGCCAGGGTTGTTGTTTATCCAGCCGTACGTAAGCCATACCGGGCAGGCCGGTTTTGACATACTCCAGGTGTTGCGCCAGCAGCTCCGGCGGGATACGCGCTTTGACGCGGAACATTAGCTTCAGGCGCTCGTCGCTGGTCTCGACCGTTTTCGGCGTGAACTGGGCGACGCTGGCGACAAAGCTGATATTGGCCGGGATCACCAGATCCGGCGCGGCATCAAGGACCAAGCGCGCTTCGCTGCCGAGCGCCAGCAGACCTGCCTGTTCGGTGGGCAGAAAGAAGGTCATATAGACATCGGCGAGATCGACCATGTTCAGTACCCGGCCACCGGCGGCCAGGACTTCGCCTAGCTCAGCGACGCGATACTGAATGCGGCCGTCGCGAGGGGCTTTCAGCTCGCTATCGTCAATATCGGCGAGGATCCGCCGCTCGGTCGCCTGGGCGGCTTCGACGCGGGTTTGCGCCTGAATAATGCTGGTGCGGGCAGCTTCGATGGCGGCGCGGGCGGCGGAGACCTGGGCTTTCGCCGATTCCAGCGCCGCGCGGGCGCTCTCTGCGGCCGCGCGATCGTCATCCAGCTGCTGGGCGGAGACGGCGCCACGCTGGGAGAGGGTGTTGGAGCGAACATGGCGTTTCGCCGTGGAATCCAGCTCCGCCTGACGCTGCTTCACTACCGCTTCGCTGGCGCGCATTTCACTTTGTCGCTGATTGAGCAAGGCTCTGGCGGCCAGGACCGCGCTTTCCGCCTCCTTGATTTGTGCGGCGGCTTCAAGACGCTGCTCGTTCAGTACCCGGGTATCCATTCTCGCCAGCACCTCTCCCTGGTGCACGAACTGACCCTCTTTGACCAGAATGGTGTCGATACGCCCGGCGATTTTACTGGCAATATCGACTTCGGTGGCTTCGATTCGGCCGTTGCTGCTGGCAAACCCCGCCGGGAGTCCCGGCGGGCGCAGCAGCCACCATGCGGCGGCGGCGAGCACCACCAGTAAGCCGACAAAATACCCTGCCCAACGTTTCTTTATTTTGTCCATACGCGACTCGCTTGATTCCCTGTGCTGAGTGGTGCGCGTGTTTCCTCCGGCGGGCGGAGCGTCCTTCTTGCGAAGGACGAAAAAGTGGAGGGAGGGCCGCTGACGCCGCGCTCTGCCGCGCCGATGCGCAGCCGCTCGCTGGGCTACTTATGTGGTCATCATCAGCGATCCTGGCCTTAATGAAACACGCATAGTGAGAGCTACCGTTAACGCGATAGTAACAGCCGGGGCGATATTGTCCATACGAAAGACAGGGTCTTGTCGGCGTGTTAACAAAATTATCCGCACAGGGAGTATTTCACCATCTCAGAACAGCACAGGCAGACCCAGCCCACGCTTCACCTCATGCAGCGTCTGCTGTGTGAGGTGGTGGGCGCGTTCGCTGCCCTGGCGCAGCAGCTCCAGCAGCATCCCTTTATCCTGAATAAAAGTGGCCCTGCGTTCGCGGATCGGCGCCAGTAGCGTCTGCAAGCAGGTCTCCAGCTCATTCTTACACTGGCGATCGCCCAGCCCGCCGCGCTGATAGTGGGCTTTCATCTCTGCCACCCGCGCCTTATCGCTGTGGAATGCATCGAGATAGGTAAACACCACGTTGCCCTCGACATGCCCCGGATCGCTGACTCTCAGGTGCGTCGGGTCGGTATACATCGCGCTGACCGCGTGGTGGATCTCCTCCTCTGTGGCCGATAACGTCAGCGTATTGCCCAGCGATTTCGACATTTTGGCGTTGCCATCGACGCCCGGCAGGCGACTCACTTCGCTGAGTAGCGCCTTGCAGTGGCGCAGCACCGGCTCGCCGGTGAGGCTATTCATCTTGTGGACGATCTCGTTGGTCTGCTCAATCATCGGTAGCTGATCGTCACCCACCGGCACCAGTTCGGCCTTGAACGCGGTGATATCGGCCGCCTGGCTAATCGGATAGGCGAGAAAACCCACCGGCAGCGAGCGGGCGAATCCCTTCTGGGCAATCTCATTTTTGACCGTCGGATTACGTTCTACGCGGGCGACGGTGACGATATTCATATACAGCGCGCTGAGCTCCGCCAGCGCCGGCAGGGCGGACTGCAGGCAAATAGTGGTGAGCCTGGTGTCGATGCCGACGGCCAGATAATCGGCCATGACTTCGAGGATATGGTGGCTGATTTTTTGCGGATTGCTGCCGTTGTCCGTGAGCCCTTGCAGGTCGGCGATCAGGATAAATTGCTGGTGGTTATGCTGCAGCGCGACGCGCTGGCGCAGCGAGCCGACGTAGTGGCCAAGATGAAGTTGGCCGGTCGGGCGGTCGCCGGTGAGGATGGTTTGTGGATGGTTCATCAGGGACTCCTTATCAGACTGTTCAGCCGAAAGACGTCCTGAAAACACCAAAGCCGCCTTCCGGCGGCTTTGAACATGGAAACGTGTATCGTGCCGCCTGTTATGCAGGCAGCCACCAACGGCGGGGATAGGTAACGATAACGTTTCTGTTCATAGGGAGTATCCTGCCACGGAAGGGGCTGGAGGCGCAATCAAAAATCACATACTTTTCCTGATGTTATTTATGTGATTGTT
Organism: Klebsiella sp. KP20-425-1; assembly: GCF_025813515.1. Classification (NCBI taxonomy): domain Bacteria; kingdom Pseudomonadati; phylum Pseudomonadota; class Gammaproteobacteria; order Enterobacterales; family Enterobacteriaceae; genus Klebsiella; species Klebsiella sp. KP20-425-1. The sequence continues at coordinate 4,545,005 of NZ_CP109614.1, read as the reverse complement.
TTTCGGTAAATAACGAAGCGGGAAAAATATATTTTCTCTGCGACCCGATCATTATTCTGGAACAACAAACTATGTTGCATTTTTTTTGTGAAAAAGCTCACGCCACAGGATTATAGTATTATTATCCATATTTATAGCTGAATATTACCTGTCTGCTGTTACAGCTTGTGTTTATTCTCTTCTAAATTATTAACATTATTACAATTTCTATCTATTTTTCCGCTTTGCGTCATACCCCTGTCTGACTACAACGTATTGAGGCTAATTATTATGCATAAACGTCTGGTCGTTAATATTTTTTCATCATTGCTGTTGGGGGCTGCGCTTATTTCCGCGCCGGTATATGCGGCGGAAAAAACCGTAGTCAATATTTCAAAAGTGGACGGCATGCCATGGTTTAACCGGATGGGTGAAGGGGTAGTCCAGGCCGGGAAAGAGTTTAACCTCAACGCCTCCCAGGTAGGGCCGTCCAGCACCGATGCGCCGCAGCAGGTGAAAATTATTGAGGACCTGATTGCACGTAAAGTGGATGCCATCACTATCGTGCCTAACGATGCCAACGTGCTGGAGCCGGTATTCAAAAAAGCCCGTGACGCCGGCATCGTGGTGCTGACCAACGAATCGCCCGGGCAGCCGAGCGCCAACTGGGATGTGGAGATAATCGATAACGAGAAGTTCGCTGCTGAATACGTGGAGCATATGGCCAAGCGGATGGGTGGCAAAGGCGGCTACGTTATCTATGTCGGTAGCCTTACGGTACCGCAGCACAACCTGTGGGCCGATCTGCTGGTGAAATACCAAAAAGAACATTACCCGGACATGCATGAAGTCACCCGCCGAATGCCGGTGGCGGAAAGTGTTGATGATTCCCGCCGTACCACGCTCGATCTGATGAAAACTTACCCGGATCTGAAAGCGGTGGTCTCTTTTGGTTCGAATGGCCCGATTGGCGCGGGGCGCGCGGTGAAAGAGAAGCGTGCGAAAAATAAAGTCGCGGTCTACGGGATGATGATCCCCTCGCAGGCGGCCTCTCTTATTAAGAGCGGCGATATTACCGAAGGGATCACCTACGATCCGGCGACAGCCGGCTATGCTCTCGCGGCCGTCGCCAGCACCCTGCTGAACGGCAAAACCATTGAGCCGGGATTTGAACTGAAAGAGCTCGGTAAAGCGGAAGTCGATAGCGACAAGCATATTATCCGCTTCCATAAAGTGCTGCTGGTAAATAAAGACAATATTGATTCGCTCTACTAATCCACCTTCCGGGGCGCCTGCCGCCCCGGCTTAACCAGCCAGGGGATGCTATGGAACCTTTCCTTTCCCTTCGACACGTCAGCAAAACCTTCCACGCGAACCGCGCGCTCAATGATATCAGCATCGACTTTATGCCCGGAGAAGTGCACTGCCTGGCCGGGCAGAACGGTTGCGGGAAGTCGACGTTAATCAAAATTATCTCTGGCGTCTATCGCCCGGATGAGGGCGCAGCGATGACGCTGGGCGGCAAGACGTGGCCAAAACTGACGCCAGCGGCCTCTGTCGCCCATGGGATCCAGGTGATTTATCAGGATCTGTCGCTGTTTCCCAATCTCAGCGTGTGGGAGAACATTGCTATAAACCACTATCATCGCGGCGTGCTGGTGAGGCGCAGCGAACTGCGACGCAGTGCGGAGCAGGCGATGCGCAGTATTAACGTCTCGCTGCCGCTGGATGCCGCCGTGGAATCGCTCTCCATCGCTCGCTGTCAGCTGGTGGCTATCTGCCGCGCGCTGGCGCAGGATGCCCGGCTTATCATTATGGATGAACCCACGGCCTCATTGACCCATCAGGAAGTGGAGGGACTATTGCATGTGGTGCGCCAGCTGCGTGAGAGGGGGATCTGCATCGTCTTCGTAAGCCACCGTCTGGAAGAGGTCATGGCCGTATCGGACCGCATCAGCGTGCTGAAGGATGGCAATCTGGTCGGCACCTTGCCGGCGGCAGAGGTAACCACCCGCCGGCTCGGTTTTCTGATGACGGGCCAGGAGTTTGACTTTCAGGTGCGCGATCTGTGGCAGGGGCAGGGCAGTACGCCGGTGCTGGAGGTGCGCAATCTCAGCCGCAAGGGGGAATATCATAACGTCTCCCTGAAGGTCGAAGCCGGAGAAGTGGTGTCGATAGTCGGCCTGTTGGGCGCCGGGCGAACAGAGCTGTGCCTGAGCCTTTTCGGCATGACCCGCCCTGACAGCGGCGAGATCCTGATAAATGGCCAGCCGGTGCGGTTGCGTAGCAATCAGGACGCTATCCGCCACGGTATCGGCTATGTCTCCGAGGACCGTATGTCGCGCGGCCTGGTGATGAGTCAGTCGATTGAAAACAACATTATCAGCACCGTGTTTCATAAAGTGAAAGGCGCTTGCGGACTATTGAGTGATAGTAAAGCTCAGCAGCTGGTCGCAAGAATGGTCAACGCGTTGACCATTAAGGCGCCGGATACGCATCTGCCGGTGAATACCCTCTCCGGTGGTAATGCCCAGCGCGTTTCTATTGCCAAATGGCTGGCGATCTCTCCTAAGCTGCTGATCCTCGATAGCCCAACCGTGGGGGTGGATATCGCAAACAAAGCCGGGATCTATCATATCATCAGCGATTTGGCTGCCCATGGTATCGCCGTGCTGATGATTTGCGACGAGATTGAAGAGGCGTGGTACCAGAGTCATCGCATCCTGGTGATGAAGCAGGGCGAGTTGACCCATAGCTTCCTGCCGGACAGCAGTACCCAGCAGCAGATAGCGGAGGTGGTCAATGGCTAATCTGTTGAAACGACATGAATTCTGGTTAGGCATGTTCATTATTGCGCTGTGCCTGCTGCTGGGCTGGCGCAGTGAGGAATTTTTCACTTTCGGCAATATTTACGACCTCGCTAATAACTATGCGATGCTGACCATTCTCGCCTGTGGTCTGTTCGTGGTGCTGATCGCCGGCGGGATTGATATCTCCTTCCCGGCTATGACCATTATCGCCCAGTACGGCATGGTGGTGATGCTGCAAAAAGTAGGCGGCAACTTCGCGGTGGCTTTTGTGCTTGCCGGCGGCATCGGCGTGCTGCTGGGGCTGGTGAACGCGCTGTTGGTTAATCGTCTGCGGGTGCCCTCGATCATTATCACCATTTCTACGCTCAACATTTTCTACGGTTTGCTGCTGTGGTTAAGCAAAGGTGTCTGGCTCTACGACTTCCCTCCGTGGTTTGAAAAGGGGGTTATGCTGTTCAAATATACCGATGCCGATGGTTACGATTATGGCCTGGGGCTGCCGCTGCTGACGATGATCGTCGTGGTGCTGTTGACCGCGTTTATCATGAATTTCACCACCGTTGGCCGCAAGATCTATGCCATGGGGGGCAACCGGGAATCCGCCAGCCGCGTCGGCTTCAGCGTGCTCCGCCTGCAGCTGTTCGTTTATGGCTATATGGGGCTAATGTCGGGGGCCGCAGGTGTCGTGCAGGCGTGGACAGTGATGACCGTTGCGCCGGATTCACTGCTGGGCTATGAGCTGACGGTGCTGGCGGCGGTGGTGCTGGGCGGCACCAGCCTGATTGGCGGGCGCGGAACTCTCACCGGTACGCTGCTGGGGGTGATTTTACTGGCGGTGATGCAGAACGGCCTGAACCTGCTAGGGGTCTCCTCCTACTGGCAGACCCTGATCACTGGGGCGATCATCGTCGTCAGCATCAGCGTAACGGCATGGAGTCAGCATCAGAACCGGAGCTTGTTATGAAAAAATCGTGGCGCAACAACGTTGAGTTTTACCTGATCGGCCTGCTGCTGCTGATGGTTATCGCCTTTAGCATCGCCATGCCAAACATCTTCTGGTCTGTCAGCAATTTCCAGTCGATTGCCTCGCAAATGCCGGTGCTGGGGATCCTGGCGCTGGCGATGGCCATGACTATGCTTTGCGGCGGCATTAATTTGTCAATTATCGCGACGGCTAACGCCTGCTCGCTGGTGATGGCCTGGGTGGCGACGAGCTATCCGCCTGGGGGCGCTACCGCGCTGGCGACGCTGCTGGCCGGCGGAGGGGCGGCGATGATCATTGGCCTGTGCAACGGGATACTGATCGCCGGGATCCGCGTTTCGCCGATCCTGGCTACCCTTGGCATGATGACCCTGCTCAAAGGGATAAATATTCTGCTCACCGGCGGCAGCGCCATCGCTAACTATCCGCAGTGGGTGCTGTGGCTGAATCACGCCCAGTGGTTCGGTATTCCGCTGCCAATGTGGCTTTTTGCGGTGGTGGCGGCCGGGCTGTGGGTGCTGCTGGAGAAAAGCCCGCTGGGTCGGGCGATCATGTTGATCGGATCCAACGAACGGGCGACCCATTATTCCGGGATCAATACCCGGCGGGTGTTGATGTGGGTATATGTCATCTCGGCCCTGCTCTGCGCGGTGGCTGCGTTTCTGATGATGTCGAAGCTGAACTCAGCCAAAGCATCTTATGGGGAATCGTATTTGCTGGTGTCGATCCTCGCGGCGGTGCTTGGTGGCGTGAATCCGGATGGCGGTAGCGGGCGCATCGTTGGGATGGTGCTCGCGCTGTTCCTGCTGCAGATTATTGAGAGTGGGTTCAATATCCTCGGTATCAGCCCCTATCTGACGATGGCGCTGTGGGGCGCATTGCTGCTGTGCTTTATCCAGGCGCGAGGCATGCTGGGACTGGAGAGAGCCGGGTAAATGACCCGTCCTCGGGGGCGAAGACGGGATAGCCAGTTATTCGCTACGTAAATGCACCGCCAGGCCGCTTTGCCCCGGCGCCAGCTCCGGGCGCAGCGTCAGCGACGGGATCAGATAATCGCCATGATTCTGCCGGCGGAATGGAATGGGCTCGGTTTGCCACAGCGTGTTCAGCCGCTCGGCCAGGGCGGCGCACTGATCGGCGAACTGCCCGGCATCGGTTTTATCCGTGCGGTAGAACACCAGCGGCGGAAGCACCTCAAAGCCGGGATAGAACAGCATACCGTGCTGAATGGGGAACAGGATGTCGTCGATGGGGCCATTGATCCCGCGCGGTGAATAGTGTTCCGCCCAGCCGCCGGCGGTGACGATCAGCATCGCCCGTTTGCCGACGAAAGTGCCTTCCCCGTAGCGATCGCCCCAGTGGCGGTCGCTGTGCTCGCCGACGCCATAGGCAAAGCCCCAAGCGTACACCCTGTCGATCCAGCCCTTCATGATGGCGGGCATCGAGAACCACCATAGCGGGAACTGGAAAATCACCGTATCGGCCCACAGCAGCTTTTCCTGCTCGGCTACGATATCCGCACTTTGGGTGCCCTGGGCAAAGGCCTGTTTGGAATCGAGGGTCGGCCGCCAGAACTCGCCGACCGGCGGCGCGCCGCTGTCGTCGGCGTCATACCCGGCCTTCCAGCGCATGGCATAGAGATCGGAAACCTGCACTTCATGCCCGGCCTGCTGCAGATGGCGGATGGCGAAATTTTTCAGCGCGCCATTGAGCGAGCGCGGTTCCGGATGGGCGTAAATCAGCAGTACTTTCATAATATCACCTCTGGCGTATGGAGAGCTGCAGAGTAGGAAAGCTGACGCTATAGTAGAAATTAATTACTTAAATTCCCGGTATAGTCGTGATTAATTTACAGCGTCTGGATCTCAATCTGTTGCGCACCCTGGATGTGCTGCTTAGCGAAAACAACGTTACCCGGGCGGCGCAGCGGCTGAATCTGTCGCAGCCCTCGGTGAGTATTCAGCTCGCCAGGCTGCGGGAGATTTTCGCCGATCCGCTGCTGATGCCGGGCCCGCGCGGCATGCAGCCCACCGCCCGCGCCGATGAGCTTCGCCAGCCGCTGCGCGCCGCATTAGCCGCGCTGGAGCAGGCGGTGGCGCCGGTCAGCCCTTTTGATCCGGCCACGGCGGCGGAGACCTGGCGGGTGGCGGCGACGGACTATATGGCCTCGGCGATCCTCCTGCCGATGCTGGCTGGGTTACGCCAGGCCTCTCCCGGCAGTCGGCTGGCGGTATTCGAGCTGCAGCCTGCGCGGCTGGAGCAGCAGGCGGCCAACGATACAGTAGATCTTTTCTTTCATACCCGCGAGGGCGCGCCGCCGGGGCTGCATCAGCGCCTGCTGTTTCGCGAACGCTACGTGCTGGCTGGCCGGGCGGAACATTCGGCGCTGCGGCCTGGGCTTAGCCTGGAAACGTTCTGTCAGCTGGAGCACGTGATCGTCTCCCCGGACGGGGGCGGCTTCAGCGCGGCGACCGATATCGCGCTGGCGAACCTCGGACTGATGCGGCGGGTTGTCCTTTCCGTGCCACATTTCCTGTTTATGCTGGAGACCCTGCGCAATAGCGATCTGGTGGCGGTCCTGCCGGAGCGGCTGGTGCGCGGGCAGAGCGGGCTGGTGGTCGTCGAGCCGCCGCTGGCGGTCGCCGGCTTTGAGATGCTGATGCTGTGGCACGAGCGCTGGCACCGCGACCCGGCGCATCAATGGCTGCGTCAGTTCATTGTGAATTCACTGGAGGAACAGACATGCTGAGTGGACTGAATCACCTGACCCTGGCAGTCAGCCAGCTGGCGCCGAGCGTGGCGTTTTATCAGCAGCTGCTGGGCATGACGCTGCATGCCCGCTGGGACAGCGGGGCTTATCTCTCCTGCGGCGATTTGTGGCTGTGCCTGTCGCTGGATCCGCAGCGGCGCGTTACCCCGCCGGAGGAGAGCGACTACACCCATTATGCGTTTAGCATTAGCGAAGCCGATTTTGCTAGCTTCGCCGCCCGCCTTGAGGCTGCCGGCGTGGCGATCTGGAAGCTGAACCGTAGCGAAGGTGCCTCGCACTACTTTCTCGACCCCGACGGCCACAAGCTGGAGCTGCACGTCGGCAGTCTTGCCCAGCGGCTGGCCGCCTGCCGCGAACAGCCGTATAAGGGGATGGTGTTTTTTGAGGATGAGTAAGTGGTAACTGGGAACCTGTAGCCCCGGTAAGCGCAGCGCCACCCGGCAAAAAACTCAGCGCTTCGCGTTAAGCGCGGCGATGTCCTTCGGTGTGGTGCGGCAGCAGCCGCCAATCAGCTTCGCCCCGGCCGACAGCTTGCTGACCTGACGCAAAGCGGCGGTGAGCTCCGGCTCTGTTGGTTTGGCGGTAATCACGATACAGCCGTTCATCACCTTGAGATCCACTGCGGTACCGGTGGCAAAACCTGCCGTCTCCAGCCACTGACCCTTCATGGTCAAAGCCGGAATACGCTGATAATCAGGATGACGAGTCGCATAACTCACGGTTAATTGACGACTAACTGCCGGGGAGACTTCTGGATCGGTGAATTCTGCAATAGAATGCGGGGTAGTCATGATGGCTATTTCCTATGAATAGTGGTTGTGATTAGCAAGGCGCTCGTGTTGCAGCACGGGTGCCTTGCGATAAATACCTGTACATATCATCAGGGAATAGAAGGAAAGTCCAGCTGAAAATCAATGAAAATAACGGTGTGGATGAAGAGAAACATTATTTCTGATGATGAGAATAAAGCGGCTATTTAGCCGCTTTATTGGTTTCTGGGGGCGGGTTAATTGATGGCGGCGTCGGTGAGGGCGTCGGCCAGGTGGAGCTGGGTTTGTTGGGCGGATTGGAGCTGTAATTTAAGTTTTTCACATAATTCATTAAAATCATTCAATTTGAGCATGATTTTGTTTGCTTCACTACTTGGGGGGATCGCTACAGGACATCCTCTTAATTGAGTCTTATTAATGGATGCTAAGTTGGTTGTTTGCTTGCTGGCACTAGCAAAATAATCTCTTGAATAAGGACTATTCATGTATGTCTCAAGCCAGTATGGATCAATCTCTTTTCCTATAATTCTTCCTTTAAAAACATGGTTTTGATTAGCTATATACCATTCATGACACCACACAGTTGTTCTACCAACAGTATCCCAGTCACCACCTTCTGTTATTAAAAGATCACCTTTAATAACATGATATTTATCTTGCTCTTCCTCAGGAATATCAATTTCTTTAACCTCTGACAGATCAAGATAACCACGCTGAACGTTAGCTACGCGTAGATAAGGAATAGTAATTAGTTTTCGGTTGACTAAATTTCTTCCTTTAGTTATACCGCTTTGAATATCAACGACGTCTTCGAATAGGCACCATTTCCACCCCTCCGGCAGTTCAAACGGTATTTCCTCATCGCTAATCGGTGGCAGTGGTTTTTGCTTTTTAATTTTCCCGTCTTTTACCAGTTGCGCTTTTTCCTGCGCAATACGTTTGAGCAGTTCAGAGGCCGGTTCGTCGTTCGGATCCTGTGGTACCAGTTTACCCATCACCGCCAGTTGCAGAATGGTCTGTTTTAAGGCGTCAATGCTGGCTTCGGTGGTAAACAGCGTGTCGAAATGCTCGCTGATACGCGCCCAGTTTTCGGCCAGCTCATCGGCGTTCTGGCTGTCGGTTAGCGTGGTTAGCAGGGTTTCAACCAGCTGTTGATGGGCGTCCAGACTGATCAGGGAGTGCTGTTCCAGTTGTTCGCAGAGATTCAATAATGTTTGAACTCTTGAACATATTTTATTTTGCTCACTACTTGGTGGCAGTGGGAAAAACATTTTTTTTAATGTATTTCCATTTACATTAGGCTGACCAGTACCAGTAACTCCGTTATATAATTGTAACCAGTATAATTGGCTACCTAGGAAGATTTTAGTATAGTTTGCATTTGTGAATTTTATATATTTAAGGCGTATTAGGTATGAGGCAAAAACAGCAATATACTGAAGGTCATCAACAAGATAAGATTTCCCGACCGTTCCGCCAGTCCGGGCAATGACAATGTCATTAGGTTGGAGCTGATACTGTTCAATATCGCTATCCTTTATTTCACAACCCGGAACATTACGCCAAATGACTTTATCATCTTGGATATCAGTAATCCTCAATAACTTTACTTTTTTTGTTACATCGGCTGATGCGGTATATCCATAATGGATATTATCTGTAACATCTTCTAATCGCACCCACTCCCACCCCACCGGCAAATCAAACGGTTTTTCTTCCTCGCTAATCCCCGGCAGCGGCTTCTGCTTTTTAATTTTTCCCTGCTTCACCAGCTCGGCCTTTTCCGCCGCAATGCGTTTCAGTAGTTCCGACGCCGGTTCGTCGTTCGGATCCTGCGGCACCAGCTTACCGCGCACCGCCAGCTCAAGAATCAGCTCGCGCAGCTTCTTAATGCCGTACAGGTCGATCTTACCCGAGCTGCCGCGCCCGGCCGTGGAGCGGGTCTGCAGCGCCGTGGTCCAGGTGTCGATATGATCGACAATCAGTTTTTCCACCGCCATCAGTTGGCCTCCTTACCGGAGAGCGCCGCGCCGAGGATATCGCGCAGCTGGTGGCGCAGGGTCTGGATTGCTTCCTGCTGCTTCGCGTACTGTGCCAGCAGTTCGTCCGGATCGTGGCTGACGGTTTCCGCCTGGTGCGGGTTTTTGATATCGAGGTTAAAGTTGCGGGCAATCACCTCGTCGATGCTGACCTTCCACGCCTGTTCGTTCTCGACGCGGCTGGCGAAGCCGTCGGCCTCGTCGCCCCACCAGTCGATCTCGGCCTGGAATTCGTCAAACTTCATCGGCTTGGTTTTGCTGTAGTTCTTCACGCCCGCCGGGTACGGGTGCTCGTAGAACCAGATCTCTTTGGTCGGCTGACCTTTGGTAAAGAACAGCAGGTTGGTTTTGATCCCGGTGTACGGGTTAAACACGCCGTTCGGCAGGCGCACAATGGTGTGCAGGTTGCACTCCTCGGTGAGCAGCTTTTTGATTTTGGTTTTCACGCCTTCGCCAAACAGCGTGCCGTCCGGCAGCACCACCGCTGCGCGGCCGTTTTTAGCCAGCACTTCAACGATCAGTTGCAGGAACAGATCCGCCGTTTCGCGAGTCTGCATCTCTGCCGGGAAGTTCTTCTCGATGCCGTCTTCTTCGGTGCCGCCGAACGGCGGGTTGGTGACGATCACATTCAGCTGTTCATCCCACGACGACAGCGGCTTGTTGAGGGTGTTGTCGTGACGGATTTGCACCGGCACTTCGATGCCGTGCAGCAGCATGTTGGTGGTCGCCAGCAGGTGCGGGAGCTGTTTTTTCTCCACGCCGTGGATCTGCTGTTGCAGCGTCTGGTGATCGGCCACGCTCTTCACGTAGTTGTTTTTTACGTGATCGAACGCGCAGGCGAGGAAGCCGCCGGTGCCGCAGGCCGGGTCCATAATCGACTCGCCGAGCTTCGGATCGACGCGATCGACCATAAAGCGGGTGACGGCGCGCGGGGTATAAAACTCACCGGCATTGCCCGCCGATTGCAGATCTTTGAGGATCTGTTCGTAAATGTCGCCGAACAGGTGGCGCTCGCTGGCGCTGGTGAAGTCGATTTCGTTGAGCTTGTTGATCACCTGACGCAGCAGGGTGCCGTTTTTCATGTAGTTATAGGCATCGCTGAACGCCTGTCTGACCACAAAGCCGCGCGGATTTTTATCGATGGGGGCGGTGAGGTTTTTCAGCGTTGGGAACAGGTCATCGTTGACGAACTCCAGCAGGGAATCGCCGGTGATGCCTTCGGCGTTCGCCGCCCATGTGCGCCACAGGTAGCGCTGCGGAATGGGGAGTTGGTAGTTATCCTGCTCCAGTTCCAGCGCCTCTTCCTGGGCGTCAAAGATTTTCAGAAACAGCAGCCAGGAGAGCTGGCCGAGGCGCTGCGCATCGCCGTCCACGCCGGCGTCTTTGCGCATAATGTCCTGTAATGATTTGATAACCGAGCTGATTGACATGATGTGTTCCATGTTTCATTAACAATAAGGCCTTCTGCTACACGGTGGCAGCAGAAGGCGCAAAGGGGGAAAGGTTACGCGGAGCGGGGCGGTAGGTGGTAGATTTCGCTCTCCAGCTCGCTGATGGCCTGATTATACCCGTTACGGTCGCCGAATCCGCTTTTAATGATCTCCGGCAGCGTACCCATGCTGTCGAACGGCTTAAGCTTCAGCACCTGAATACTCTCTATTTCCTGCACGCCCGCATCGGCGTATTTATCCAGCAGCGTATTCAGCACCGCCTGCGCGGCGTCGGAGTATTTGGTGAAGTAGTTGCGTTTACGCACGTTCTCCGCCCGCTCTTTGCGGGTTAACGGCGGCTGACCATACACCACGTGGCACAGCATGTCGAACGGGTCTAGCTCTTTACCGACCTCTTCCGCCAACACTTCCCAGATAATCCCCTGCTGCTCCAGTTCCTTGATGATGGCCTGTTTGCGCTCGGCGCCCTGCCACTTGCGGGTGAAATCATCCAGCGAGGCGTACTCTTTGAGCAGCGTTTTGCGGGTGTAGTCTTTGAAGGATTCGGTGACCAGCTTGCCGTCGGCATCGTAATACTGTACGCGCTGGGCAAACACGCCGACGGCAACACCGTTAACGTGAAACTTGCGCACTTTGTTCTCGTCGTCTTCCGGCAGCGGGCCGACATCATCTGAACCGGTAACGGTATACGGCGCGGGATCTTCATCGGCGCCGATGACATCGTCTTCGGTCTCTTCTTCGTGCTCGTCGAACTGCTCTTCAAAATCAGACTCCGGGTCGGCGATATCTTGCGGCGTGGTGTCCATCACCTTTTCCGGGATGCCGTCAAAGCGCTCGTCGGCGAACAGTTCAGTGGCCTTTTTAAAATCGAGAATAGTGAACCACAGCTTACCGTAGCGTTCATCAATGCGGGTGCCGCGGCCGATGATCTGCTTGAATTTGGTCATCGACTGAATGTTTTGGTCCAGCACCACCAGTTTGCAGGTCTTTGCGTCGACGCCGGTGGTCATCAGTTCGGAGGTAGTGGCGATAACCGGATAGGCCTTTTTGGGGTTAATAAAGTTATCCAGTTGGGCTTTGCCGATGTCGTCATCACCGGTGATTTTCATAACATACTTGTCGTTCTTCTTGACCTGCTCTGGGTTGAGATTGACCAGCGCGCGGCGCATCCGCTCCGCGTGATCGATGTCGTTACAGAAGATGATGGTTTTATCCATCGGGTTGGTGCGCTTGAGGTAATCGGTGATGGTTTTCGCCACCAGTTCGGTGCGCTCATCAATCACCATCGTGCGATCAAAATCTTTCTGGTTGTAGATACGGTCGTCGATCAGCTCGCCGTTTTTATCCGTCTGGCCTTTAGTTGGGCGCCAGCCCTGGAGATCAACGTCGATATCGACGCGCACCACTTTATAAGGGGCAAGGAAGCCGTCTTCGATGCCTTCTTTCAGCGAGTAGATATATACCGGGTCGCCGAAGTAGTCGGTGCTGGAGACTTCATGAGTCTCTTTCGGCGTGGCGGTTAAGCCAATCTGCGTGGCGGCGCTGAAATAGTCGAGGATTTCGCGCCATGCGCTGTCTTCCGAGGCGCTGCCGCGATGGCATTCGTCGATCACAATCAGGTCAAAGAAATCCGGGGCCACCTGTTTAAAGGCTTTTTGATCTTCTTCCGGGCCGGTGATGGCCTGGTACAGCGCGAGATGGATTTCAAATGCCGGGTCGATGGTGCGCCCGGTGACCTTGGTCATTGCCGTGCCAAACGGCAGGAAGTCGTTGTTTTTGGTCTGATCGACCAGAATATTGCGATCGGCGAGGAACAGGATCCGCTTCTTACTTTTCGCTTTCCATAAGCGCCAGATTATCTGGAAGGCGGTGTAGGTTTTCCCCGTTCCGGTCGCCATCACCAGCAGAACGCGGTTCTGCCCGCCGGAAACGGCTTCAATGGTTTTATTGATGGCCTGTAGCTGGTAATAACGCGGCGCTTTGCCGCTGCCGTCGTCGTAGTAGTCCTGGGTAATTACCGGAAGTTGGGCTTCGGTGTAGCCTTTTGATAAGCACAATTTTTGCCACAGTTCCGAGGGAGAAGGGAATTCGCCGAGGGTAATCGGTTTTTCCATTAGTTCGCCGTCAGCAACCGTGGCATCGCGGAAGATAAAACCATCGCCGTTGGTGGCGAAGACAAAAGGAACGTCCAGCAGGCGCGCGTATTCAATTCCCTGCTGCATCCCTTTACCAATTTCATGTTTATTGGCTTTGGCTTCAATCACTGCCAGCGGAATGCCCGGCTTGTAATACAGCACGATATCGGCGGATTTCACCGTTCTTCGCGCCGCGATTTTGCCGCGCACGATGACCTTACCGTCCCGGAGTTTGACCTCCTGTCGGATTTGCGTTGTGTCACTCCAGCCGGCATCGAGGATGGCGGGCAGAACGCGTTTGGTGATGATATCTGCTTCCGTCAGGGTACTCAGGTTCAGGTCAGCCATTGGGGATTCTCATCAAATAGCGATGCGCAAATTCTACACACAAAATCAGATGAAATCATTACACTCTATGTGCATTATTTGTCTTAAGTCTCTGTTTTGGATGAGTTCGTGAATCCTGTACCCAACATATAAGGTTTTAATATGGAAATTTTCAAGATTTGCAAATCCTTTCTTAAACATTTCAAACAGAAAAAATTAGACTCTGCGGTAGTTATCTACGGAGCGATCGCCATCTATTTAATTCCCTATAAATTTCCGTTGAAAAGTTACCTGGTTGCGTTTCTTTTTATATCTATTTTAATTTTCGCTTGCACTCAAGAGTCTCGGCTTAAGGAATATATTGGATTTTTTGTACGTACATGCAATGACCATTTGCTGACTCAATTTGCTGGCATTCTATCGCTAACTGCATGGTCAATTTTTTTGCTTTTATTGTTGTCTGCTAATGTGTTTGTTAACACTATAACGTATTGGTTAGCGATTTTATTTTCGCTCCTAATCCTCATTAGCAGTATTTTGACGATTTTAGATATTGCTAGAAATAATACTGCAAAAACTCTTAAAATAATCGGTCTGGCGGTTACCGTATTTTCAGGTGTGTTTACATTTACCAGTAGCTATTCAGCCAGTATTTTTTGGCAAATTAGTAATCTGGAACTATCGTCCTCTCCATGGTTAGAATATTGCTGGAAAGCCACAGCATTTCTTATGTTCTTCTTGTGGTTATCACAGCCAATTTGTTATGGATTGTTTATCACTTACGGTGATAAAGCGAAAGGGTATCGAATATTCACATTAACCGGTGCCTTTATTATGTCAGTTTTCTTGTTTCTCCTTGTTCCTAAACTGTTTGGTGATGCTGCTTATTATGTGTTAAACAGAACCATCAATTATGAATGGCGTGATGAAGCAAAATGCGGTGAGCTAAAAGTGAAGAATAAAAATGAAAAATACTTTGGATTTAATACTGATAAATATACCGTTTTTTATTCAGATAAAAATGATAAATGGGGTTTCTATGAGCTTACTTGTCAAAAAGGTAGCAATAGGAACGATTCTTATGCAGTCGAGTACTTACCTGAATATAATATTCCAGCGTGGTTAAAATAATAGATACGTCTTCCCCGGAGGCGGCGCTTGCCGCGCCTTTTCCGGGCTACTGGCCCCGTAGCCCCGGTAAGCGCAGCGCCACCGGGGAGAACAGGTTAAACTTCACTCCATCGCCACCTTCACCGCTTCTCCCAGCTTCACCATCACCGCTTTATGTTTCTCGGTCGGCGGCAGGGCGCAGTTGATCCTGACGCAGTTGCGATACTTGCCCGCTGCCGAAAACAGCGAGCCCGGCGCGACCTGGATCTTCAGCCGGCACAGCTGCTTGGCGACGCAGACCATATCTACCTGCTCCGGGAGCTCAACCCACAGCATAAAACCGCCCTTCGGCCGGGTGACGCAGATCCCGCAGGGGAAAAATTCCCGCAGCCAGCAGGTGTAGATCTCGATATTGCGCTGATAGATCTGCCGCATCCGCCGCACGTGGCGGTGGTAGTGGCCTTCGCGAATAAAATTGCAGGCCGCCAGCTGAGTGGAGGGGACGTTGGTCCCGCTGGCGGCGTACTTCATCTGTAGCAGCTTGTCGTAGTAGCGCCCGGGGGCGATCCAGCCGATACGCAGCCCGGGGGCGATGGTTTTGGTAAAGGAGCTGCAGAGCATCACCCGGCCGTCGATATCCCAGGAGTGGATCGTGCGCGGGCGCGGGTATTCGGTGGCCAGCTCGCCGTAAATATCATCCTCGAAAATAACGATATCGTAGCGTTGGGCAAGGTTCAGCACCGCGCGCTTGCGGGCGTCCGGCATGATAAAGCCCAGCGGGTTATTGCAGTTTGGCACGAGGATCACCCCTTTGATCGGCCACTGATCCAGCGCCAGCTCCAGGGCCTCGATGCTGATCCCGGTTTCCGGATCGGTGGGGATCTCAATCGTCTTTAATCCCAGCCCGCGCAGCATCTGCATGGTGCCGTAGTAGCAGGGGGATTCCACGGCGATGATGTCCCCTGGCTGGCACACCGACAGCAGGGCCAGCGACAGCGCGCTGTGGCAGCCGCTGGTGAGCACCAGATCGTCGGCAGTTACCACCGATCCGCCGTCGAGCATCAGGCGGGCGATCTGCTCCCGTAGCTCGCGACGCCCGGCCAGCTCGTCATAGTTCAACACCTCAGTGAGGTTGTGCTGGATAGCCCGGCTCAGTTCACGCCAGATGGGCTTCAGGCTTGGCTGCGTCACGTCCGGCGAGCCGCCGCCGAAGGGGATGATCGATTTATCGTAGCGGGCGTCAAGCATGGTCAGCACCTGATCCCACTGGGTGATCTCCACCGGGCGCTGGACCGGACGCGACATCGGCGGCACCGGCGGCTGGGCTTTGCGCGGGGCGACGAAATAGCCCGATCGCGGCTGCGGCACAATCATTTGCTGCTGCTCAAGCAGCTGATAGGCCTGCTGGACGGTGCTGATGCTGACGCCGTGCTCCTGGCTCAGGCTGCGCACCGACGGCAGCTTTTCGCCATGGCGATACAGGCCCTGTTCGATGCGTTCGGCCAGCAGCGTAGCGAGATGTTGGTAGCGGGTCATGCTGTATCCTTAATTGCCGCCATACAGATGGAATAACCAGTACAGATGGGCGTAAAAATTGGGCTCTGGTGTACGTTTTAGCTAATCTGTATGTTAAAGAAAAGCGTTTTGTGAATCTGTATTCCTTACCCCCAAATCCGTGAAGATAAAGCCTCTGGCAAGGTGAGGAGGTAGAGGATGGAATTTCACGAGAACAGGGCAAGACAGCCATTTATCGGTTTCGTACTGCTGGTGCGGTTTATCAAAAAATGGTGGCTTCAGGAGCAAACGCGCAGAGTTTTGCAGCAAATGAGCGACGAACAGCTGAAAGATATCGGCCTGCGTCGGGACCAGATCAATTAAAACGTGCGGTTTTTTACAGGCAAACCTTCTTCATTATCCCGGTGAGCGCAAAGTGCCGCCGGGATACATTCACGAAATTTATCAATTGATGCGGCACGAGCTTCCGTTTCTTGATACTTACCCTGATAAGTATTATTTTCTTCTCAATAATGAGAGGAAGACCCGTGACTGAAGACGAACTGTTTGCCCGCCGCCCGCTGGGGATGCGGATGGCTATGGTGGTGCGCCAGTGGCGCGCCATTATTGACTCCGCTATCACCGATACCGGACTCACCCAGTCCAGCTGGACGGTGCTGATGCAACTGCATCAGCTGGGAGACAACGTCTCGGTCAGCGAACTGGCGGAGGTGCAGGGCATTGAACTGCCGCCGCTAATGCGCACCCTCTCATTACTGGAAAAGCAGGGCTATCTGGTGCGTTCCACATCGCCATATGACAAACGCATTCGCCTGCTGACGCTGACCGCTGAGGGGCGGGCTATTCTGGAAAAACTGAGCTGCGTGATCGAGACCTATCAGGAGCGCGTAACCCAGACCATCCCGGAGGCCGATCTCGCCACCTTCAGCGCCACGTTAAATCAAATCGCCTGCCGTTTGCGGAATATCCGCGAAGAAGATAACAAGATCTAACACACTATGATGACGCCTGAACAAAAATTTGCCCGCTGGGTACGGGTGAGTATTGCCGCTTTTCTGGGAATATTCGCCTGGTTTATCGTTGCCGATATCTGGATCCCGCTGACGCCGGACTCCACCGTCATGCGCGTGGTGACCCCGGTTTCGTCGCGGGTCTCCGGCTATGTCTCGCACGTCTACGTGCACAACAACAGCCAGGTGAAAAAGGGCGACCTGCTGTATGAGCTCGACCCAACGCCATTCATTAATAAAGTTGAAGCGGCGCAGATCGCCCTCGAGCAGGCGAAACTGAGCAACCAGCAGCTGGACGCGCAAATCGCCGCCGCCCGCGCCAACCTGCGCACCGCGCAGTACACCGCGCGTAACGATAAGGTCACGCTCGATCGCTACCAGCGCTTGAGTACGATGCAGAACGTCTCGCAGTCCGACCTCGATAAGGTGCGAACCACCTGGCAGACCAGCGAGCAGTCGGTCTCGGCGCTGAACGCGCAGATCCAGAACCTGCTGATCCAGCGCGGCGAGCGCGACGATAAGCGCAACGTCACCCTGCAAAAATACCGTAATGCGCTGGAGGAGGCGCAGCTGAACCTGGCCTGGACCAAAGTGCGTGCGGAAACTGACGGCATGGTCAGCAACCTGCAGCTGAACCCGGGGATCTACGCCACCGCGGCGACGGCTGTGCTGGCATTGGTTAACAACAACACTGACATCGTCGCCGACTTCCGCGAAAAAAGCCTGCGCCACACCGCGGTGAATACCGATGCGGCGGTGGTCTTTGACGCCCTGCCGGGTCAAGTCTTCCCGGCGCACGTGACCAGCAGCGACGCCGGGATTCTGGCGGGACAGGAGGCGGTGAACGGCCAGCTGTCGCAGCCCGAGCAGTCCACCCGCTGGGTGCGCGACGCCCAGCGGATGCGCATTCACGTCGCGCTGGATCAGCCGCTGGACAAACCGCTGCCGACCGGCGCCCGCGCCACGGTGCAGCTGTACAATAGCGAGGGACCTTTCGCCCGCACCTTCGCCGGCCTGCAGATCCACCTGGTGAGCTGGTTGCACTATGTCTATTAATACCCTAGCGCATGTCTTTACCCCGCACGGCAATATCGTCTACACGGCGAATGATTTTCGCCAGACGGTGCGTATCGCCGTGGCCGGGACCATTGCGCTCAGCATCTCCACCTTCTACGACGTACAGTACGGCGTATTTTTCGTCGTTTATCCGCTGATGCTGATGTCGCTGGTACCGATGTTCAACCTGCACGTCGCCCGCCAGTTTATATTTAGCGCGGCGGTAAACTGTGTCGAAATGGTGCTAATTGTCGGCTATTTGTCGCAGTGGCCGGTGATCATGACCCTGGTGGTGTTTGCCCTGTACGTGATGCGTTTCCGCTTTATGAGCCAGGGACCGCTGTTCCTGTTGGGATCGATGGGGGTGGTGTGCCAGAGCACGATGCTCAACTTTATGAGCTATCCCACCAGCAACTGGCACACCCTGATGTTCTCCAATATGGAAGCCTGCGTGATGGCCGTGGCGCTGAGCGCGCTGCTGCATTACCTGATCCCGGACGTCGAACCGCGCAAGCCGCCGCCGCGGATTGAGAAAGACGCCGCCCGCATCCGTCATGAGTCGCTGCTCTCCGGTACGGTAGCGACGATCATCTTTGTGGTGTTTCAGATCTGCGATCTCAGCGACTCGCTGTCGGCGCTGATGGCCGGGATCCTGATCCTGTTCCCGATGCACTATCGCGGGGCGGTGATCAGCTCGATCTGGCGCGTCGTCGGGGTGGTGCTGGCCTGTCTCTATATACTGGTGGTGCAGCTGATTATCTATGATTTCAGCAACCACATGATCCTGATGATGCCGCTGATTGGTCTCGGGCTGGCCTTCAGCGCCCGCCTCCACGTGATGGAGAAAGTGGGCGCCGGGGTGGGCTTCGCCAGCATCACTACCATCGGCATTATGTTCGGCCAGAACCTGCATCCGTATCAGGATCTGGTGTTCAGCGATCTGTACCGCATCACCTCGGTGACGGTCTCGCTGGTGGTGACGCTGACCCTGGTTTTTCTCATGCACCGCCTGCTGAACTGTTTCGCGGCGACGCGTTTTGTGGTGAGCGATTAACCTGCCGGTGGGAAGGTGGCGAGACAGCGCCATGCTTCCCCGTTCTGCTGATACAGCGCCGCCGTCTGTTCCGGGACGATCCAGCCTCGCGCATCGGCTTCCGTCCCCTCCAGCAGGATGCACAGCCCGCAGCCGCTGCGCAGCTGGCGGGGTATATCTTTGACCTCGAAGGCCACTCCCGCCGCCTGCATGGCTTTGCGCATCCGCACCACCCCCACCGTGGAGTGAAATAAAAACAGAAACGTTGTCATCCGCGCCTCCGCTGGCGCTGTCCGATCAGCGCCGCGCCGATCGCCCCGGCAAACTGGGCGTCGGGATGGGTTGTCACCGCCATGCCGACATGGCTTTCCAGCATCCGGGCAAAGGCGGCGCAGTGGCTGACGCCGCCGGTAAACAGCAGCGGCCCCTGCGCCGATAAGCGGCCGATAAAGTTCGCGCTGCGCCGGGCCATGGCGTTAATCACCCCGGCCAGAATCGCCTCCGGCGCGACGCCGGCCGACCGCAGGCTGATGACCTCCGATTCGGCAAACACCGTGCACATACTGGTAATGGCGTGCGGTTCCACGCCGTCGGTAATGGCGTCCAGTTGTTCGACGCTGGCGCCGAGGGTGCGTGAAATGACTTCCAGAAAACGGCCGGTGCCGGCGGCGCATTTGTCATTCATCAGGAAGTCGCTGAGGTTGCCCCCGGCGTCCAGCTGGATAACTTTGCTGTCCTGGCCGCCGATATCAATCACCGTGCGGGTGTCCGGCGCCAGCAGGCGGGCGCCGAGGCCGTGACAAGAGATCTCCGTCACCTGCTTATCGGCAAAATCCACCAGCTGGCGGCCATAGCCGGTGAGGGTTAAAAAAGGCGTCTCCGTGAGGCCAGCGCGCAGTGTCTCCCAGGCCTCGTGGATGGCGTCGGCGGGGCGAAAGGGAGTGGGGCAGAGGAAGCGGCGCACGATGACGCCGTCCGCCAGCAGGATGCCTTTTGTGGCGGTGGAGCCGGAATCAATGCCAACCGTATAGTTCACGCCAGCTCCTTACAGCATTTCGATAAAGGCGGCGACGCGGGTGCTGAGCTGGCCGAGGTCCGCTGTCGAATAGTCGGTTTCAATCGCCATGTAAGGAAGATCGTGCTGTTGGCGCAGATGGCGTTTAATCGCCAGCGATTCCACGGCATAGGTATGGCAGGCCTGCAAAATGACGTCGATCACCCCGTCGGCCTGATACTCCTCCACCATCTGGCTCAGCAGCTGCAGACGCTGGTCGTTGGGGGAGATACAGGAGCAGCCGATGGCGAGATATTTATCGGTTAAGGCGTCGTAGACGTCGCCCTCTTCCGCCACGCAGCGCTCGGTCGCTTTCGCGCCGGTGCAGTTCTCATAGCCGACCACCCAGCCGCCGTTTTCCTCGATGGCGCGGACCACTTTTTCCGCCGCGCCGCCGATCGGGCAGCCGGTGATCAGGATCCGCGGACGAGGTTCCAGCCGTTTACCCTGCTGCCACTCCTGATGGATGCGCTCCGCCATGGCATGCAGTTCATCAATCAGGGCGGTTTTGTCGAAACGAAAAGTGGCGCCGTACACCACTTTCAGGATGTCGCCGCCGCTGAGCGCCGGCGGATTGAGCTGCCCGAGACGATAAAAGTGGGCCAGCGCCCGGCGCTCGCGATTTTTCAACACGATGGCTTCGCGCAGCGCCGCCTCGCTAATCGGCGTGCCAAACCGGGCCTCAATCACCTGCTGCAGGCGCAGGATCTCCGTTTTCCACAGTGCGCGCGAGGCGGCATCGCTGGCGCTGTTCGGCAACTGCATGACGTGGACCGCCTTGAACTCGGCCATGTACTCATACATTTTCTTTTTGCCGTCGCAGGTGGTTTCCCCAACCACCAGGTCAGAGAAATAGAAGTAGGGACATTTATCGGTTTTGCCGAAGCCGTAGCTGCTTTTGATAAGCGGGCAGAGGTTGCGCGGGAGATCTTTTTCCGCTTCCTCGATGGTTTCATCGGAGGTTGAGCACAGCGAGACGACAACGGCGCCCGCCGCCATGGCGATCTCCTGGGGCATAAAGGTGCAGTAAGTGCCCACCAGCGGTACGTTCTGCTCTTTAAGATCCATGACGGTGAGAAAGCCCTTCTGGCGAGCTTCTGAGAACTGGTCAAAAATGGCGGGTAGATCGGTGATAAGCGACATGGTTTTCCTTCCCCGTACACGGGAGATGCTGAAAGAGTCGCCATTATAGCCATGATGTATGCAGGGTTTTATTGATCTCCTGCGTCTGTACGCGGTGTTAATAGACCTTTTTCAAATCCATCTCTTCCTGGATACGCTCGCTCCATGCCTGATGGGTGCGGATGGCCTCTTCGATACCGGCGTTGTAAAACAGCGGCCCCAGCTCTTTGGCGATAAAGTCGACGAAAAATTCGGCGTCAAACTGCTCCAGTTCGAGGTCGAAGGTCTCTGCGCAGTACTTGCTGAGCCTGTCGCGCAGCAGGTCGCGCTGCGCCTGGCTGAGTTCAATGTCATTCATGATGGGGCTTTCTCCGTAAAAGGGCTCACGACTGCCGGGCTTCGATCACCGCTTGTCCGCGCTGGTGGCGTAACAGTCCGGCCAGGCAGCAGGCGGCGACAATCCCGGCGGCCACCGCCAACAGGTGGAAGGGGAGTCTGCCGCCATGGAACCACAGCCAGCGCGCGCCTTCAATTGATAACGCGCTGACGCTGAGGATCACGATATTCAGCGAGGCGGAGACCGTGCCTTTCGGCAGGTCGTTGGAAAAGAGGGTAAAGCGAAACAGCGTCGGGAAAATCAGCCCGATGCCGAAGGCGTAGAAGCAGGTGCCGAGCACCGACCACAGCCAGACGTGGGGCCATACCAGATTGCCAACGATCAGGATGGCCAGGCCGAGCATCTGTACCGGCACCGCGCTGAGGACAAAGCGCGGGCGGGTAGGGTCTTTTACCCAGCGCGCCACCGACAGGTTGGCGATGATAACGGCGCTGAAGACCGGCACCTGGCTCCAGGCGAACTCGCTGGTGGTCAGTCCGCCGGCGTCCATTAAAATCACTGGCGATACCGCCACCCAGCTCATCAGCGGAATATAGCTCAGCGACAGCGTGGCGGCGCCGAGTAAAAAGATGCGGTTGCGAAAGACGTTGCGAAAATCGCGCAGCACGCCCAGGGGGCTGAACGGCACATCGCCGCGGCGCACCGTCTCCGGCATGGTCAACAGCAGGCCGAGCCAGGCCACCAATCCCATGGCGGCGATAATGCCGAACAGCGCTTTCCAGTGAATGAAATGCATCAGCGCCGCGCCGGAGAGCGGGCCGACGATCGGCGCCACCAGCACGACGGAGGTGATCACTGCCATCAGCCTGATCGACCTTTTTTCCTCAAAGGCCTCCTGTACGGTGACGTAGCCGACGGTGGCGATAAAGCAGATGCTGGTGCCCTGCACGAAGCGGGTAATCAGGAACTGCGTCATGGAGGTGGTGAACAGGGTCGCCAGGCATGCGAGGGTGAAAATCAGCGCGCCGGTGAGCAGCACCGGACGCCGTCCTATCCGGTCAGAGAGCGGCCCCAGTAGCCACTGTAGCGCCATGCCGCCGGCCATATACAGGCTCACCGAGGCCGGAGCCAGCGCCACATCAGCATTGAAATCCCGCACCACGTGCAGGATCCCCGGCTGGATCAGATCGGTAGTGAGATAAGCGGAAAAATCATACAGAATTAACGCCGCCGGGAAGAACAGCGCGGCGGCGTGTCGGCTCAGCCAGTGGGAAATCCTGTGCATCATCTCGCCCTCCCTGTGGAATATTTATCAGCGCTATTGTTCGGATAGTATCATTGCTAACCAATATGCAGATGCAGCAGCGAGGGGATCTGCGAGAGCAGCCACAACAACAGGCCGATGGTTCCCCCCACCAGGGTACCGTTGATGCGGATGAACTGCAGATCTTTACCGATATTGAGCTCGATCTGCCGCGACATATCGCGGGCGTCCCAGCTCTTCACTGTGTCGCTGATATGGCGGGTGAGGAAGGCGGCGAACTCCGGCGCCACCCGGTGCGCCGCCTGCTCCAGGTGTTCGTTAAGCGATTCGCGCAGCGCGTCGTCGCGGAGTAAGGTTTCACCGAACCACTGCCCCGCCTCGGCGATACGCTGCTTAATACGTGAGTCGTCGCTGCTGATATCGTTTTTTACCCAGCCGCGCAGGTCGCCCCATACTTCGCCAAGATAGTGGTTAAAGGTCTCATCATTTTTTAGCCAGGCTTTGATGTTATCGGCCTTCTGCGCCATATCCGGGTCGGATTTCAGGTTATCGATAAGCTTTTGCACGGCGCGGTCAAAAGTCTGACGGATCTGATGCGTACGGTCGTGAGTCACCTCGTCCAGCAGGGTATTCACCGCGTCGGTGACCATCTCAGCGCTGTGCTCGCCGAGCCACTCGGTGGGTAGGAGTTTGGCCTTCAGCGGGTGTTCGGTCTCCAGCCAGTGTACGATGCCGCGGGCGATAAAGGCGCGGGAGCTGTCGCGCTGCAGCAGGGCAATCAGTTGGTTTATCAGCGAATCGAGCAGCTTTTGATGGCGATTGTCGCGGGTCAGTCCCTCCAGCATCATGGCGCTGGTCTGCGTCAGGTCGACCTTATCGATAGCCTTATGCACCGCGCGTCGCAGCAGACGTTGAATGCGCGCGTCATCGGTCAGTTCGAGAAAACCGCTCATCACCTGCAGCAGGTGCTGGCCGACCCGTCGGGCGTTCTCCGGCTGGCTGAACCAGTTGCCGAGCATCAGGGCTGGCTGATAGCGGCGGATCAGCGCGACCAGCGACGGGGTATCAAGGAACTTTTCCTCAACAAAGCGGCCGAGGTTGTCGGCGATGCGGTCTTTATTGCGCGGAATAATCGCCGTATGGCGGGCGACAAAGGGCAGCGGAATACGGCGAAACAGAGCCACGACCGCAAACCAGTCGGCCAGCGCCCCGACCATCGCCGCTTCGGAAATAGCTTTTAGCGCACCGACCCAGGGCGACGGTGGTAGCGCGAGGGTAGTGATAAAAAGGGCGGCTGCAATCAGCAGCAGCGACAGCGCCAGCAGTTTGGCGCGTTTCAGTTCAGCGAGTTTTTCCATATGCTTAAGCATATAGCCTGACGGCGAGGTCGTGCAAAAATCGCCAGATAATCCCCAGGCCGAAGAGCATCAGGATCGCTCCCGCCGCCCGCTCGACTCGCCAGACGATGGCGCCCAGGCGGCGCTGTATCTGCGGCAGCGCAATCGCGCTCACCAGCAGTAAATCCCAGAAGAACACCACGCTGACCATCCACAGCCCGCTCACCGTTTGCTGAAGCAGGGTCACAGCCGGCCCGAGCAGGGAAGTCATCAGCGCCAGATAAAACAGGGCGTTTTTGGGGTTGAGCAGCGATGACCCCAGCCCCAGCAGCAGCTGCCTGCCGAACCCCGGACGCGCTGCGCGAACGCTCTCCATCGCCAGCGTCGCGGGACGGCTGCGTATCAGCAGGCTGCCAATCCACAATAAATAGCCCGCGCCCAGCAGCTCGATGAGCAAAAAAAGCAGCGGCGCCTGGCGCAGAAGCCCCCAGCCGACGATGGCGAGCACAATATACAGCGCATTGCCTGCGGCGATGCCGAGACACAATCCGATGCTGCCGCGGATCCGGTAGCGCACGGCGTAGCCGACCAGCAGAAAAAAATCAGGGCCCGGACTGAGCAGAGCGACAAAGTGGGACAGGGCTAACGCCGGGAAGGCGGCGGGAAAGAGCGTCGATAAGGTATGCATAGTGGCCTCGATAATGGTGCAGAGGCCACCCTACGCCAGGTGGCGTATTACTTATTGTCAGATATTGATCTGCTTTGCGCATACTGCCGCGGCGTGGCGGCGGTATAGCTGACAAAGGTTTTATGGAAATGGCTCTGATCGGCAAAGCCAGCCTGATAGCCAACGTCGGCGATAGGATCCCCGGCGCGTAAGCGCGTTTTCGCATATTCGATGCGCGCCATGTTGATCAAACTGGCAGGCGTCAGGCCGGTATCTTGTTTCACGGCGCGGATAACGGTCTCTTTACGAAGCGCGCTGTCGTGGGCCAGCTTATCCAGCGACGGCGACGCCGGCAGATCCATCGCCAGGCACTGAAACAGCAGGGCGCTGGCGTGATGTGGCGCCTGCGGCGCGGCGGCGCACAGCGGCAGCGCGTGCAGGAGTTGCGCCAGCCGGGCGGGCAGTTGTTCAAGGCTCCCGCGGTTCATCAGGGCGACAACCTGCTGGAAACTGGCAAAGAGAGGGCTGTCGCGCAGCAGCGGCTGCGGCGAGGTGATACTGGCGCCAGGGGGAATATCCGGGCGCTGCGCGCGGCACCATGTCGCGTCCAGGTAAAGCATGTGATAGCTGCGCGGCCTGTCATGCAGCGGATTACAGCTATGCGGCGCGTGCGGCGGGATCACGATCAGATCCCCGGGCTGCAGCAGGTACTCCTGGCCAGCGCACAGGCAGCGCGTTTCCCCCTCGATAATCGCCCCCACCGAGAGCTGGGGGTGGCTGTGGCGCTTATAGGCCTGGCGGCTGCGCCAGGTGCTGCGCAGCTCCAGCCACGGCAGACGATCGTCTCGCCAGAAGGTTTGGGGAATATCTCGGGTATGGTTCACTGCTTTGGCCTTTGCTGCGGGGATAAGCCGTTTATAGCATGCTGCGCCGAGGCTGTCGCCCGCCTGGATTTGCGTACCGCGTCGAAAAAGGATGTCACGCTTGCAGTCCGGGGAAATATGTTTTCGTAGCGGAATGTAAAATCCCGGTTTCCGGGGTGCCAGAGACATTCATGGGATGTAGAGTCCCTGCAGGATAAGCAGGCAGGGATGAGCCGATGGCAAAGGGCACCACCTCGACGCCGCATGATGCGGTGTTTAAACAGTTCCTCACTCAGGCCGACACCGCGCGCGATTTTCTGGCGATCCATCTACCGCCTGCGCTGCGTCAGCGCTGCGACCTCGATACCTTACAGCTGGAGTCGGCAAGCTTTATCGAGGAGAGCCTGCGGGCCTGGTACTCCGATGTGCTGTGGTCACTCAAAACCGCCTCTGGCGAGGGCTACATTTATGTGGTTATCGAACATCAGAGCTCGCCGGATGCGCAGATGGCCTTCCGCCTGATGCGCTACGCCATCGCCGCGATGCAGCGCCATCTTGATGGCGGTCATACAAAACTGCCGCTGGTGGTGCCGATGCTGTTCTATCACGGAGCGACCACGCCATACCCGTGGTCACTCAACTGGCTGGACTGTTTTGCCGATCCACAGCTGGCGAGTGAGCTTTATATCTCGCCCTTTCCGCTGGTGGATGTCACGGTGATCCCCGACGATGAGATCGTTCGCCACCGGCGCGTGGCATTACTCGAGCTGATACAGAAGCATATTCGCCAGCGCGATTTAATGGGCATTGTTGAGCAACTGACGACGATTTTACTTAGCGGGGACGCTAATGACAGACAGCTAAAAACGCTGTTTAATTATCTGCTGCAGACTGGCAACGCGCGCCGCTTTGGCCGGTTTATCCACGAAGTGGCGCAACGGGTTCCTCAGCACAGGGAGAGATTGATGACTATTGCTGAAAGATTACAGGAAGTGGGCCGCAGAAAAGGCAAGCGTGAAGGACAGCATGCCGAGGCGCTGCGCATTGCCCAGAGGATGCTGGCCGACGGCATTGCCCGCGAGACGGTGGTGAAAATCACCGGCCTGACCGCCGACGAGATCGCCGCGCTGGCGCATTGATAACGCCGGGGCGGCCTGACGGTCGCCCCGGTTAGCCTCTTTATGGAATATTCCGGATATACCTAACTTTACCCGCATCGCCAGCCATCTCGACTACCCTTAATATCCTTAACGGCATTTTTGACTGCCTTAGTAGCGATAACAAGGAGACATGCGATATGGCCTATCAGACGGTGAATCCTGCGAACAATCAGCTTATTAAAACGTACCCGGCGCACAGCGATGCGGATGTGGAGGCGGCGCTGCAGCAGGCGGATGCGCTCTACCATTCTGCTTGGGCAAAAGGCGATATTGAACCGCGGCTGGCGGTACTGCATAAGCTGGCGGATCTGATCGATAGCCGGGCGGAGGAGCTGGCAAAAATCGCTAGCCAGGAGATGGGGAAACTCATTAAGCAGAGCCGCGGCGAAGTGAAACTTTGCGCGCAGATCGCCCGCTATTACGCCGATAACGCCAAATCGTTCCTGGCGCCGGTGAAGTATCCCTCCGAACTGGGTGAAGCCTGGGTTGAGCACCATCCCATTGGCGTCTTACTGGCGGTGGAGCCGTGGAACTTCCCCTATTACCAGCTGATGCGCGTCCTTGCGCCAAACCTGGCGGCCGGTAACCCGGTTATCGCCAAACACGCCAGCATTGTGCCGCACTGCGCGGAGACCTTTGCCCATCTGGTGCGTGAGGCCGGCGCTCCGGAGGGGGCGTGGACTAACCTGTTTATCTCCCAGGATCAGGTGGCGAAGATTATCGCCGACGATCGCGTGCAGGGCGCGGCGCTCACCGGGTCGGAGAAAGCCGGCAGCGTGGTGGCGGCGCAGGCGGCGAAGCATATTAAGAAATCAACGCTGGAACTGGGCGGCAATGATGTGTTTGTCGTGCTGGACGATGCCGACCTGGAGCGCGCGGTGAAAATCGGCGTCCAGGCGCGGCTGAACAACGCCGGCCAGGTGTGTACCGCTGCCAAGCGCTTTATCCTGCACGAAAATATCGCGGATGCGTTCCTGACAAAATTTAGCGAGGCGTTTCGCCAGGTGAAAATCGGCGATCCGCTGGATGAAAGCACCACGCTGGGGCCGCTCTCTTCCAAAGATGCGCTGGATACCCTAAGCAAACAGGTGGACGAGGCGGTGAAAAATGGCGCTAAGCTGCATCTGGGCGGCAAAGCGGTGGCTCGAGAAGGCAATTTCTTTGAACCCACCATTTTGACCGGTATCACCCGTGATAATCCGGCGTACTTCGAAGAGTTCTTTGGCCCGGTGGCGCAGATCTACGTGGTGAAAAACGATGAGGAGGCAATCCAGCTGGCCAATGATTCCCACTATGGTCTGGGCGGCGCGGTGTTCAGTCAGGATATCGAACGCGCCAAACGGATGGCCTCCGCCATTGAAACCGGAATGGTTTATATCAACTGGCTCACCGATACCGCGCCGGAGCTGCCGTTTGGCGGCGTGAAGCGTTCCGGTTACGGACGGGAGCTCTCCGATCTCGGCATCAAAGAGTTTGTGAACCAGAAGCTGGTGGTGGTGCGCCGCTAAGCCTATGACCCGGCCATAAAAAAACCTGCCATTCGGCAGGTTTTTTTATGGCTAATGCTCAGCGCACCTTAACTTTATCGCGGGGCGTTGATCATAATCAGAAGGTGACCCCGCCGCCCACATAGGCGCCATCAATCAGGGTGTGGTTCGGGCGACCCTCTTTACCGTCAACGCTCACATGGCGGTAACCCACTTTCAACGTCACTGGACCAATCGGAGACCAGCTCACGCCGCCGTTCGCTTCAACATAGTTTTTCACGCTGTTGTTCAGACCATCCGGCGCGACATACCCTTCGCCAAACACGTGGATGCTGTCGGTCAGGGCCACGTTCACCCCGCCGCCGACCGGAAACGCGACGCCGTTATCGCCTTTTTTCGGCCCGAGGTAGATGGCTTTCGCGCCGGCGTTGAGCATCACCGGGCCCACTTCCAGGTTGTAACCCGCGCCCACGCCGCCGGTCTGGCTACCATCATCGGTATTCTTCAGCCAGTGGCTTTCGGCGTACAGGCCAGAAGAGGATTTACCCATTTCCATATTCAGATTAGTGAAGTTTTTACCCTGTTCAACGGTAAACCCCACCGCCATGGCGGAACCAGAGACCGCGGTCAGGGCTGCAAGAATAAGGATGTTAAGCTTTCTCATGGTTTACTCCTCGTCAATAAAGTTGTCTGAGGGCACCTTAACAAGCGATGTTTACCTCTGCAAATGTGACTTGCGTCGATTTTTTATGCTGGTTTTGTCAGGAAGGTGTTTTGAAAATGTTGTAATGACGTTTGGTTACGGCGAGGTCAATCAGCAAATTTAGCCTGTTTAGCCGTGGTTTAATTGGTGGGCTAAACAGAAACTGAACAGAGCAGTCATTAATTATTAAGGGGCCTATTCATTCAGTTTCTTATAATTTCCAAAAATGTTTCTACTGTTACTTATTAAAACGTTGCTTTACATTTTTCGACGCGCTGCCGACGTTTGGTCCCTGTTTTTGACGAGGTCTCAGAGAGAAGGGGGCCTGCGCCTTAGGGCGCAGGCGGGCAGGTTAGCGTCGTAACCCGGCAAACGCCGCGCGAATTTCCTCTTCCGGCAACTGAATGCCGATAAACACCAGCGTGCTGTGCGGCGTTTCATCGCCCCATGGGCGATCCCAGTCGGCGCTGTAGAGGCGCTGCACGCCCTGGAACAGCAGGCGATTTGGCTCGCCGTCGATCCACAGCATGCCTTTATAACGCATCAATTGCTCGGCGAAGGAGAGCAGCAGATTTTCCATTACCCGTGAAACTTCACTGATATCCACCGGATAGTCGAGCTCGACCACAATCGACGAGACGTCATTCTGTTTTTCTGCCACAAAATGAAAGCGCGGTGTGGCGCTGACAACCTTCTCTTCCAGCATAAAACCGCTGGTGTTAAACAACTGGCTTAAATCGATATCGCCGTGAATGACGGTATAAATCGGCGCCCGCGCGTTAATGCGCGCCAGCCGTTCACGCAGCTTTTCGGTGTCGCCGGCGACGTCGGTTTTGGTTAACAGGATCCGGTCCGCGTAGCCGACCTGCGACTGGGCGATGGTGAACTGATCCATCTGCTGGTCGGCATGGACGGCGTCCACCAGGGCGATCACGCCGTCCAGCAGATAGCGCTCGCAGAGCACCTGATGGGAGAAAAAGGTCTGGATAATCGGCCCCGGGTCGGCCATGCCGGTGCATTCAATCACCAGCCGGTCAAACTCGATTTCGCCGCGATCGCGACTGTCGAGGAGATCGAGCAGGGCGTCTTCCAGTTCGTTGGAGCGTGTACAGCAGATACAGCCGTTGGTCAGGGTTTTAATCTGCGTGGCGCGGTCGCCGATGAGCTGATCGTCGACGGAGACTTCGCCGAATTCGTTTTCAATTACGGCGATTTTGAAACCGTGCTGCTCATTGAGGATATGGCGCAGGAGGGTGGTTTTTCCTGCGCCGAGAAAACCGGTGAGTAGGGTGACTGCAATCGGTGCCATTATTGCCTCCATTAACAGCAGCGTACGCCGCCTTTGCCGTCGCCGCCGTAGCGGGCCTGCTGACGTTCGCGGAAGAATTCTTCATAAGTCATGTACGGCTGATCCGGATGGTTGGTTTGCATATGCGTGACGTAGTTGTCGTAATCCGGAATGCCAATCAGCATTTTTGCCGCCTGACCGAGATATTTTTTTGCCTGACCTAAGTTACCAAACATTATAAGTTCCAGATAACGAATAAAGCCGGATGGCGGCTAGCGCCATATCCGGCCTACGTTAATGCGCTTTTGGTAGGCCGGATACGCGTAGCGCTATCCGGCATCAGGGTTAATGATGTGACGAGGTCTTCACGCCGCCTTCCGGTACCGGCACATACGGAGTCTCTTTGTCGGTACGCACCTTATTGTTGCGGACATTGAGCCAGGTTTTGATGCCGTAGAAGATGATGCTATACACCACCACCAGGAACAGAATACTCAGGCCGGCGTTGGTGTAGTTGTTGACCACGATATGGTTCATGTTGGCGATCTGCTGCGCGGTCAGCTCGCCGCCGGCGGCAATCTTCTCTTTATACTGCTGAGCCATAAAGAAGAAGCCTTCCATCTGCGGGTTGCTGCTGAACAGCTTCAGGCCCAGCGCCCAGGTGGTGCACAGCAGCAGCCATGCCGCCGGGATAACGGTGACCCAGATATATTTGGTGCGCTGCATCTTGACCAGCACCACGGTGCCAAGCACCAGCGCCACGGCGGCCAGCATCTGGTTAGAGATCCCGAACAGCGGCCACAGGCTCTTCACGCCGCCCAGCGGGTCGACCACGCCCTGATACAGCAGGTAGCCCCACAGCCCGACGCAGCCGGCGGTACCGATAATCCCGGCGACCAGCGAGTCGGTTTTTTTCAGGAACGGCACGAAGTTACCCAACAGATCCTGCAGCATAAAGCGGCCTGCGCGGGTACCCGCATCCAGCGCGGTGAGGATAAACAGCGCTTCAAACAGGATACCGAAGTGGTACCAGAAGCCCATATCCGCCATCGGGATGATTTTATGGAATACGTGGGCGATACCGACGGCCAGCGTCGGCGCGCCGCCAGCGCGGTTCAGTACCGAAGGTTCGCCGATATCTTTCGCCGTCTGCAGGATCTGCTCAGGTGAAATCACAAAGCCCCAGGAGCTGACGGTCGCCGCCGCGTGGACGGTGACTTCTTTCAACTGCGCTGCGATCATCGCCGCGTTTTCACCGCCCATTTCATGCAGGTTCGGCATGACGATGCCCAGGCCTGCCGGCGGGGTGTTCATCGCGAAATAAAGGCCCGGTTCGATAATCGAGGCGGCGACCAGCGCCATGACTGCAACAAAGGATTCCATCAGCATCGCGCCGTAGCCAATAAAGCGGGCATCGGTTTCGTTGGCCAGCAGCTTCGGCGTGGTGCCGGAGGCGATCAGCGCGTGGAAGCCGGAGACCGCGCCGCAGGCGATGGTGATAAACAGGAACGGGAACAGCGCGCCTTTCCACAGCGGACCGGTACCATCAATGTACTGGGTCACTGCCGGCATTTTCAGGTCCGGGTTGAGGATAACGATCCCCAGCGCCAGGCCGACGATTACGCCGATTTTCAGGAAGGTGGCCAGATAATCGCGCGGCGCCAGAATCAGCCATACCGGCAGCAGCGCGGAAATGAACGCGTAGCCAATCAGGGTAAAGGTGATAGTGGTATCTTTAAAGGTCAACGCCGGGCCCCAGTACGGGTCGTGGGCAATCACGCCGCCGAACCAGATAGAGGCCACCAGCAGCACGATACCGATAACCGACACTTCACCGACGCGGCCTGGGCGCAGGAAGCGCATGTAGATCCCCATAAACAGGGCGATAGGCACCGTCGAGCAGACGGTAAACACGCCCCACGGGCTTTCCGCCAGCGCTTTCACCACGATGAGCGCCAGCACCGCGAGGATGATGATCATAATCAGGAAGCAGCCGAACAGGGCGATAGAGCCCGGAACCGGCCCCATCTCCTGTTTAATCATCTCGCCCAGCGAGGCGCCGTTACGCCGCGAGGAGATAAACAGCACCATGAAGTCCTGTACCGCGCCCGCCAGCACCACGCCGGCCAGCAGCCACAGGGTGCCCGGCAGATAGCCCATCTGCGCGGCCAGTACCGGGCCAACCAGCGGGCCAGCGCCGGCGATCGCGGCAAAGTGGTGGCCAAACAGCACGTAGCGGTTGGTTGGCACATAGTTCAGGCCATCGTTATTAATGACCGCCGGCGTGGAGCGCGTCGGGTCAAGCTTCATCACCTTCTGCGCGATGTACAGGCTGTAATAACGGTAGGCGACGAGGTACACAGAAACCGATGCGACGACGATCCACAGGGCGCTGACGTGCTCACCGCGGCGTAGGGCGACGACTGAGAGGCAAAATGCCCCGATGATTCCGAGAATCACCCAGGGTATGTGCTTGAATAGTTTTTTGGTATCCATAGTAAAACCTGGCGTTAATTAGATGAATAATTGGCCGAAGCCGTCTGGTTTTAAGTTAGGGTTGATGGAGGTATTGATTAGCTAGGCTGCCTTCGATCTTGCCAGAACAGCGCGCGCGTAAAGTTGGGTAAATCGGTGAGTGGTTGTATAGGGGGTTAAGCGGTTACTTGCGGGGGTAAGCGGTTAGATATGAGTACGAGAGCGCGTAAATGTGTGATTAAGCTCACAATATTATTCTGCGCATCTCAAAGATATGCTTTCAAACTGAGGATAACGATTTTTATCACCCGCAGATCACTATCTTTATTTCAAGTAAAGGTATTTTGATATTATGCTGACTTTGCCATGTCGTATGGATAGCGTTTAACAAAGGGAATTCGAGTTATGAAATTTGTAAAGATAATGATCATCG
Organism: Klebsiella sp. KP20-425-1; assembly: GCF_025813515.1. Taxonomy (NCBI): domain Bacteria; kingdom Pseudomonadati; phylum Pseudomonadota; class Gammaproteobacteria; order Enterobacterales; family Enterobacteriaceae; genus Klebsiella; species Klebsiella sp. KP20-425-1. The sequence goes on along the minus strand of NZ_CP109614.1, from coordinate 4,511,828 downwards.
CCAGTGCTTTTTACTTAACATATGCTCATGCAAGAGAGATACATCAGGCTGTTGATGAGCCGGCAGCCCCTTATAATTTGCGCTGGGGGATGAGTTACGATGAGGCCAGAAACACGCCTTTATATTCTCTGGAGGTATCAGATATCAATTATGCCGGAAAAGACCCGGATCTGATTATCTCAACGCTGACTCCCCAGGAAGTGGGAGCGTTGAAATATCAGGAGATGAAGCTTTATTTCGATAAGAATAAAGGGCTGAAAAGTGTTTTTGTTAGCGCTGATGTTGATTCCAGTCAGCAGGCCTATAAAGTTGATGATGGCCGGGAAGCACTCGCCTTATATAATGAGGAAGTTAAGGTTCTTGATCGAGAATATGGGCCAGCGACAATCAAAGAAGAGTTCATTGCAGAAAAAGGGAAATTCTATCAAAGTCTTTCCGCCTGCATTGCAAAACAGCAGGAGTGGTATAATAAAAGATTAGATCTGAATAAAATAAAAAATTGTTCAACCTGGCAACGTACTTATAAAAAAGGTCGGGTAACCGTTTTGCTATACATCGAACCGAGACAAGTTTCCAAACATTATATTTATAAATAAATTAAAGGACTTAACGGTGAGAATATATAAGATTTTTTTTAGAAGTATTGCCATGGTCATTATGGTTATGATCCTTTCTGATTGTCGTCAGTCGTATTATATTGCCAGAAATACGGGGCGCAATATAATGACCTTATCCGACCATCAGCGCGCTAAATCGGCGTTAAACGCTAACGATTTAAATGCAGCTCAGGGCTACCTGACGGGAGAAAAATACAATAATCGCTACAGGCCTGTTAGCGGTGAGGAATCCTGGGGAAGTTTACAATATCGGGCGGCGAAAATCGTCGCCAACGCCGCGGCGAACGGTCAAAAAGTGCGTGATGATGCGCTCTATCTCGCTTATATCTCTTTGTTTGAAGCAGAAGAGGGAGTGCCCGAACATCCCGATATTATGTTGGGTTACATGCATAAAGCCATGGCGCTACTGTTAGCGAATCCGCAATTACTCGATAAAATCGATTCTAAAAATGTCAGTACTTTACCCAGCCAGTTTACCCTTGAACGCTATGCTGTATGGCAATATTTATACGATGGCGGCGAGATTGACTGGACCAAAAAAGCGCCTGAAGGTGAAGGTTATACAATTGCTGGTGAAAGCTATCAGACCTGGAATATCAAGTTAAAAAAAGCCATCTGGAATCGGGGAGACGCTTTTTTAATAAATATAGGTAAACAACAATTTATTCATGACGCTATAGATTATTCGCAATTTCCGGTTATTGCCTGTACCGCCAGGCGAAAAGGCTGGCACTTAACATTACCTGCTGACTACCGGGAACAAAATTTCCGCGGCGGTGGACGTTTTGATTGGGCTTCATGTCGCGCTGTTGAATAAGGCTGGCGGGTGAGATGACGCATATTAAGCGCCAGGTTTACGTATCGGGCGATAAGTAAACCTGGGCGCGGATTTTAGACTGCGACTTCCATTTCCATCATCACCGGATGGAAACGGCGTTTAAAGTAAATCAGGCCGTGCCCTTGCGGGCTCAGGGTAATATTCCTGATCTCCACCAGATACACCAGGTGGGTACCGATGGTTTGCACCTGGCTAATTTCGCCTTCGAGGCTGGCCAGCGAACCCTTCAGCACCGGCTGCCCGAGCGCGCCCTGTTGCCAGCCGCTGAGGGCAAACCGTTCTTCCATCGTCACCCCGGTCATCCCGGCGAAATGACGGGCCATGATTTCCTGCTCGTGGTTCAGCACGTTGATGCACAACTTGCCGTTGCCCTGAAACACCGGGTTCATCGCGCTGTTGGCGTTGATACAAACCATCACCGATGGCGGCGTATCCGTCACCGAGCATACCGCCGTGGCGGTAATGCCGCAGCGGCCGGCTTCGCCTGCGGTGGTGACAACGTTAACCGCCGCCGACAGGCTGGCCATGGCATCGCGAAAACGCAGGCGTTGTTCATCTAATTGCATTATGACCTCCCGCTGCGAATTACTTCAGCAGCTTATCCAACATGTTGATATCAGCGTTATTGTGCAGATGCGGCACCGTCCAGCCGTTCTGGTCGTACTCGGACAGGCAGCGGTCGACCATCGCCATCATTTTGTCCATATTGCCGGAGCTCTGCGCCTGGCGCAGACACTGCAGGCGAATTTCATCCTGGCTACCGGAGTAGTTGATCTCATACAGTTCATGGCGGCCGCCGAATTCGCTGCCGATGGCGTCCCACATCAGTTTGAGGATCTTGATGCGTTCAACGTGATCCATACCGTTGGAGCCGCGCACGTACTTCGCCAGATACTGGTCGATCTGCGGGTTGTTCAGATCGCGAGTGCTGGACGGCAGATAAATCAGGCCGCTGGTGACGTTGCGCTCGATGATGTTCTTGATCTTGGCGTAGGCCATCGGCGCCATTACGCGATAGGTCTGCAGCGCGGCGTGATCCGGCAGCCATGCGCCGTTGACCCACGGCGTCGCTTCCGAGCACATGGAATCGCTCAGCGCCCAGAACATGTTGCGCCACGCCACCACTTCGCCAAGGTCGGCCTGCACGCCGCGGAATTCGAGGGTGCCGGTACATTCCAGAGAACGCTTCAGCAGGGCAGTGATAAAGTCCAGTTTGACCGCCAGACGCACGCAGGCCTGCAGGGGGTACATGCGGGCAAAACCGCCTTCCATGGTCCAGCGACGGCAGCGGTCAAAGTCGCGATAAATTAGTACGTTCTCCCATGGGATCAGCACCTTATCCATTACCAGAATCGCGTCGTTCTCGTCGAAACGGCTGGAAAGCGGATAGTCGTACGGCGATCCGGTCGCGCCGGCGACCATCTCATAGGAGGCGCGGGAGATAAGCTTAACGCCTTCGGCATCCATCGGCGCGACGAACATCAGCGCGAAGTCCGGGTTCTCGCCCATCACCTGTGCGGAGCCGAAGCCGATCATGTTGTAGTGGGTCAGCGCCGAGTTGGTGGCGACCACTTTCGCGCCGCTGACGATGATCCCGGCATCGGTCTCTTTTTCCAGCTTGATGTAGACATCCTTCACTTCATCAGCCGGCTTGTGGCGGTCGATCGGCGGGTTGACGATCGCGTGGTTGAAGTACAGGCCGGTTTCCTGAATGCGGGTGTACCAGTTGCGGGCGTTCTGCTCGAACTGGCCGTAAAACGCCGGGTTGGCGCCCAGCGCGCAGCCGAAGGCGGCTTTGTAGTCCGGGGTGCGGCCCATCCAGCCGTAGCTTAAGCGAGACCATTCGGCGATGGCGTCGCGCTGCTGGCGCAGATCGTCGGCGCTTTTCGCCACGCGGAAGAATTTATGGGTGTAGCCACCGCTGCCAGTATCGGTGCCCCAGCACAGGGAATCCTGCATCTCCGGTTTATGCAGCGCATCGTACAGCTGAGCGACGGAGGCCGCGGCATTACGGAAGGCCGGATGCGTGGTGACGTCTTTCACGCGCTCGCCGTAGATATAAATTTCGCGGCCATCCTGCAGGCTTTTTAAATACTCTTCGCCAGTTAACGGGCGTTTCGCGTCGGCGCGGAAATCTTCAGGTTTCATAGGGGCCTCTTCAGTATTTATCGGAATAATGATGTTAAATATATGTTTTGTTTTTGTTGTTTAATTGAAGCGGTTATGGCGCTTGTCGTGAAGGGACGTTTGCGACAACGGCGGGTACTTTTCAGGCGGGAGTGAATTTTGTGATCTCTGCAACTTTTACCGGCTGGCGCGGCGCTGACCTGCCCTACGGTCTATAGCCCAGACAAGCGCAGCGCCGCCGGGGTATTACGACACCGGTACTTTTTGCGCCCGGTAGCTGCTGGGCGAGCAGCCGACCTGGCGGCTAAAAAAGCGCGCAAAATAGGCGGGGTCTTTAAACCCCAGCTGCCAGGCAATCTCATTGACCGCGCTATCGGAAAACAGCAGCAGGCGCTTCGCCTCGCGCAGCTGACGGTCGAATATCAGCCGCTTCGGCGAACGGTTGGCGAAGCGGCGACAGATGTCGGTCAACCGCGATTCGGTCAGATGCAGCTCCCTGGCGTAATCCGGTACCGTCCAGTGCTGATGGTAGTGGCTGTCGATCATCTGGTTAAAGCGCTGGAATAGCTTCAGCTCGCCGCGCATCCCGCTGGCGGCGTGATCGTCGAGCCTGGCGTTGCGCAGCAGCAGGGTAAATACCGCCTGCGCCAGCAGCGCCAGGGTATGCTCGCGCCCCGGCAACTGAGCGGTGGATTCACGGCGAATCAGCTGCCAGTAGTGCGCCAGCGCCGCCAGCTCGTCGGGTTTATCCGCCAGCGACAGGCAGATCCCCGGCAGACCGAAGGTCTCCCGCGTACCGGGATAAAGCACCTCCAGCAGCGGCCAGATGAGTTCTTCGTGCACCGTCAACACGTGACCATCGCTATCGGACTCGGTAATAAAGGCGTGCGGTACCGAGGGCGGCGTTATCACAAACAGCGGCGCCTGCACCGAATAGCGGTGGTCATCAAGCTGCAGCTCAATCTGTCCGGTATCAAGAAAGTGCATCTGAAAATAGCGGTCGTGGCGATGCGCCTGCATGTCGCGGCCAAAAAAGGCCGCCATGCGGGCAAACGACTGATAGTGCACCTCTTCGGTGCCCAGACTCTCGTCGTAATCTTTATTGATGTCGATGTTGGCGATTGAATGCTGGCACATACCCGCTCCTTAGTGGCCTTTTTGCGCCGCTAAGCCCGGCGCGGCGGCGGCGTCCTCGCGCTGGCTCATCGGAATGCGGGTGAGCACCAGCGCGCCGACGATCAGCAGCCCGGCGACAAACCACAGCCCGGAGCTAAAGCTGCCGGTGGTATCGCGCAAAATGCCGATCAACAGCGGGCTGACGGCAGAGCCGACGTTGCCGATGGCGTTGATCACCGCGAGCGCCACCGCGCGCGATTGCAGGCTGATCACCCGATCCGGGGTGGTCCAGAAAATGGCCATCGCGGTAAAGGATCCCACCGAAGCCATAATAATGCCGATCAGTTGGCTCAGGCTGTGGTGCGTTGCCGAAGCCAGCAGCCAACCCGCCGCGGCGAACAGGTAGGGCAGGATGGTATGCATCTTGCGCTCTTTGCGCCGGTCGGATCGGCGGCTCCACCAGATCATGCCGAAAATGGTGCAGAACTGCGGGATCGCCGCCAGCAGGCCAATCATAATGTTGCTACTGCCGGTGTTGAAGCTCTGCAGGATCTGCGGCGTCCAGATATTAATGGCGCTGAGGGTATTGGTCAGGCAGAAGTAGGCGAGGGTATACATCAGCACCGCTGGCGTCAGTACTTCGCGCAGCGTGGAACGCGGCGAAGCCGGGACGATTGCCGCATGTTCCCGCTCGCGATCGATCATCGCCTTCAGCGCCTGTTTTTCTTCGTTGTCCAGCCAGTTGGCTTTATCCGGCGTGTCGTTGAGGAAGAACCAGGTGACGACGCCGAGCACCACCGACGGCAGGCCTTCCAGCAGAAATAGCCACTGCCAGCCTTTCAGGTTCCACAGGCCGTCGAGCGCCAGGATATAGCCGGAAAGTATCGAGCCGAGCATCATGGTCACCGGCATGGCGATCATAAACAGGGCGTTGGCGCGGGCGCGATGGTAGGCCGGGAACCACCAGGTCAGATAGACGAGGATCCCCGGCAGAAAACCGGCTTCGGCGATGCCGACCAGCATCCGCAGGATATACAGCGTATGCGGGCTGGTGGCGAACATGGTGCAGGTCGAGGCGATCCCCCAGACCACCATGATCCCGGCGATCCAGCGGCGCGCGCCAACTTTCGCCAGCATGATATTGCTGGGGATCCCGCACAGCACGTAGGTGACGTAGAACAGCGTCGCCGCCAGGCCGAACATGGTGGAGGTCAGGCCGAGATCTTTACCCATCGTCAGGCCGGCGAAGCCGATATTAATGCGATCCAAAAATGAGAAAACAAAGAGAACAAACAGGAAGGTGATCAGGCGGCGGAACAGCTTTTTGATCACCCGGTTTTCTACTTCAACGGCTTTATTATCATTGTGTTGCAGGGTAGAGGTAGTCATGTTGCGCTCCACATTATCCGTTCAATAGACGGATTTATTGTTATCGGTTGTGGTGGTTGCGGTGTGGGTAAAACGGGCCGCCAGCGCTTCTGCGCCGCGGGCCAGCAGGGTGGTATCGACGCCGACGGCGACGAACAGCGCGCCCAGTTCGAGATAGCGTTTCGCCAGCTGTTCATTGGCCATCAGGATCCCCGGCGCCTTTCCGGCCTGGCGGATTTGCTGGATGGTATCTTCAATGGCGGCCTGCACTTCCGGGTGTTGTGGGTTGCCGCCGTGGCCCATATCAGCGCTGAGATCCGCCGGGCCGATAAACACGTCATCCACCCCTTCGACATCGAGGATCTGCGGCAGATTTTTCAGCGCTTCGCGGGTCTCAATCTGCACCAGTACGCACATGGCGTCATTGGCCCGGTGGATATAATCCGGGACGCGATTCCAGCGCGAGGCGCGGGCCAGCGCGCTGCCGACGCCGCGAATGCCGGCAGGCGGGTAGCGGGTGGCTCTGACCGCCAGCCGCGCTTCTTCGGCGTTCTGCACCATCGGCACCAGCAGGGTTTGCGCGCCGACGTCCAGCAGTTGTTTAATTTGTACCGGATCGTTCCACGACGGACGCACCACCGGCTGGCTGGGGTAGGGCGCAATGGCCTGAAGCTGGGTCAGCACCGTTGGTACATTGTTGGGCGCGTGTTCGCCGTCGATCAGCAGCCAGTCGAAGCCCGCGCCGGCCAGCAATTCGGCGCTGTAGCTGCTGCACAGCCCAAGCCACAGGCCGATTTGCGGACGCCCGGCCTTGAGCGCCTCTTTAAATGCGTTGTTCATGTTGCTCTCCTCAAACAAAGCGGCAGCTGATGGCGCCCATGTTGCCGTAGTCGACGTGGAAGGTATCGCCCTTGCGCGCCGGGACCGGGCGGGTGAAGGAGCCGCCGAGGATAATCTGCCCGGCTTCGAGCTGGACATCGTATGGCGCCAGTTTGTTGGCCAGCCAGGCCACGCCGTTGGCCGGATGATTAAGCACGCCCGCGGCGACGCCGGTCTCTTCAATCACGCCGTTGCGATACAGCAGGGCGGAGATCCAGCGCAGGTCGAGCTCGTCCGGTTTAATCGGCCGGCCGCCGAGGATCACCCCGGCGTTGGCGGCGTTATCGGAGATAGTGTCGAACACTTTGCGCGGACGCTGGGTTTCCGGGTCGATGTTGTGGCAACGCGCGTCGATAAGCTCCAGCGCCGGGATAACGTAGTCGGTGGCGTTGTAGACATCAAACAGCGTGCAGTTCGGGCCGCGCAGCGGTTTGGCCAGCACGAAGGCCAGCTCGACTTCAATACGCGGCACGATAAAGCGGTCGGTGGGAATATCGCTGCCGTCGTGGAAGAACATATCGTCGAGCAGCGCGCCGTAGTCCGGCTCGCTGATCTGCGAACTGGCCTGCATCGCTTTAGAGGTCAGGCCGATCTTGTGGCCTTTGAGCACGCGGCCTTCGGCGATCTTCATCTCGACCCACTCGCGCTGGACGGCGTAGGCGTCCTCAATGGTGATCGACGGATAATCCAGCGAGATCGCGCGGATCTGTTCACGCTGCTTTTCGGCCTGGTTCAGCCGCTGGGCAATCAGGGTACGGGTCTGTTTATCGAGCATAGAGATTCCTGTGGCATTGCATTGCCGGATGGCGCTTCGCTTATCCAGCCTACAAATTCATGGCCGTTGTAGGCCCGGTAAGCGCAGCGCCACCGGGCAATTTGCACATTATTTAAATAACGCGTGCACGTTGTTTTGTTTGTAGTTCAGCGTCGGGTCGAGCTCTTCCATGGCGAACGACAGCGCCAGATAGCGGCTCTCCATTAGCGTCGCGAAGTGGGATTTGATCAGCGTGAACAGCATATCTCCCACGTCCTGACGGCTCTCCAGGCTGCGCCCGGCGCCGATCTTCAGGGTCATATGCACGAAGGCGTAATCCTGCCTGCCGTCGGCCATCTGCCAGGTATCCAGCCAGTGGGCGCGGCTGCGGATCCCGCCGATCGGAAAGATGCCGGTGGCGGCCAGCGCCTCGTTGACTTTGGCGAACAGCCCAGGCAGATCGGCCTGCTCGCGGATGTTGTCGGTACATTCGGTGATAAAATGCGGCATGGGGCCCCCTTACGCCTGCGCTGGCAACGGGAACACGGCGTTAACCTGGCCGGTACCGGAGCTGGCGAATAGCTCGGTGATAAACTCCACCTTGCCGTCGTATTTATCCCAACCCAGCAGGCCGAGCAGCATCACCGTGTCGTGCATGTTGCCTTCGCCGTAGCAGTAGTCGGCATACTCCGGCAGCATGGTGCAGAACTCTTTGAATTTGCCCTCGCGCCATAGCTTCACCACCCGCTCATCCATTTGATGGTCAAATTCGCGGGTGTAGCTGTTCATCCCCTCTTCGGCGCGCTGGTCATCGATAAAGCGGTGCGACAGCGAACCGCTGGCCAGCACCGCCACAGTGCCGTCATATTTGTCGATGGCCTTGAGGATGGCCTCGCCCAGCTTGCGGCTATCGGCAAAATCGTGAACGGTACAGAAGGCGGAAATGGACACCACTTTGAAATGCTTATCGCTGTTCATGTAGCGCATCGGCACCAGGGTGCCGTACTCCAGCTTCAGGCTGGGAATATTGTGCGCTTTGGCACGCACCCCGAGCTTCACCGCCTCGTCGGCGATAAGCTGGCCCAGCTCCGGGTTGCCGTCGTAGTCGTAGGTCATGTCGCGAATGAAATGCGGCAGTTCGTTACTGGTGTAGACGCCCTGAAAATGGTCGGCGCAGTTGATGTGGTAGGCGCTGTTGACCAGCCAGTGGGTATCAAACACGATAATGGTATCGACGCCCATTTCACGGCAGCGCTTGCCAATTTCTTTATGCCCGTCGATCGCGCCCTGACGGCAGCCGTGGTTTTTCCCCGGCAGCTCAGACAGATACATCGACGGCACGTGAGTGATTTTTGCTGCTAACGCTAACTTACCCATATCAGACTCCCCATTTCGGGATCGGATGGTCGCCCATCGAGATGCAGACGTTTTTCATTTCGGCGAACACTTCAAAGCTGTACTCGCCGCCTTCGCGGCCGGTGCCGGAGGCCTTCACGCCGCCGAACGGCTGACGCAGGTCGCGCACGTTCTGGGTGTTGACGAACACCATCCCGGCTTCAATACCGCGCGCCAGACGCAGCACTTTGCTGACGTCCTGGGTCCAGATATACGACGCCAGGCCGTATTCCACATCGTTCGCCAGGCGCAGCCCTTCCGCTTCGTCTTTGAACGGCAGCAGGCAGGCGACCGGGCCAAAAATCTCTTCCTGGGCGACGCGCATACGGTTGTCGACATCCGCCAGCACCGTCGGGCGCAGGAAGTTGCCGGCTTTCAGATGCGCCGGCAGGTCGGACGGTTTATCCGCGCCGCCGGCCAGCAGGGTGGCCCCCTCTTCGATGCCGAGGCGAATGTAGCCGGACACTTTCTCCCAGTGTTGCTGGCTAATCAGCGCGCCGACCTGGGTGTTCGGATCGGTCGGATCGCCTACGCGCAGGCGATTGGCGCGCTCGGCGAAGCGTTTAACGAACTCGGGGTAGATACTCTGCTGAATAAAGATGCGCGAGCCGGCGGTGCAGCGTTCGCCGTTGATCGAGAAGATGGTGAACAGCGCGGCGTCAAGCGCGCGCTCGATATCGGCATCTTCAAAAATCAGCACCGGCGATTTTCCGCCCAGCTCCATGGAGTACTTTTTCAGACCGGCGTTTTTCATGATGTTGCGGCCGGTGGCGGTGCCGCCGGTGAAGGAGACGGCGCGCACATCATGATGGCGCACCAGCGCGTCGCCGGCGGTGGCGCCGTAGCCCTGCACCACATTGAGTACGCCAGCCGGGATCCCGGCTTCCAGCGCCAGCTCGCCCAGACGATCGGCGGTCAGCGGCGACAGTTCGGACATTTTCAGCACCGCGGTATTCCCCAGCGCCAGGCACGGCGCCACCTTCCAGGTGGCGGTCATAAACGGCACGTTCCACGGCGACACCAGCGCGCAGACGCCAACCGGCTGCACGAGGGTGTAGTTCAGCATCTTGTCGTCGACCGGATAGGTCTTGCCGTTCATCTGCTGGCATACTTCGGCGAAAAATTCGAAATTGTGTGAGGCGCGCGGGATCAACACGTTTTTGGTCTGGTGGATCGGCAGGCCGGTATCGGCGGTTTCCATCGCCGCGATCTCCGGGACGTTCTGATCGATCAGATCCCCCAGGCGGCGCATCAGGCGCGCGCGCTCTTTCATCGGCAGGTTAGCCCACTTCGGGAAGGCCTCTTTCGCCGCCGCCACCGCCTGGTTTATTTCGGCTTCACCGCCGGAGGCGACTTCCGCCAGTACCTCGCCGGTGGCCGGGTTGGTGGTATGAAAATAGTCTGCGCCGGCAACGTTTTTACCGTTGATCCAATGGTTAATCTTTTTCATGACAGTGTCTCCTCATACGCTTGCTGGCTGATGATATGGTTGACCAGGCGGCCCACGCCCTCGACTTCAACGATCACCTCGTCGCCCGGTACCACGTCGGATAGCCCTTTCGGCGTGCCGGTGGCGATCATGTCGCCCGGTTGCAGGGTCATAAATTCGCTTAAATAAGCGATGAGGAACGGGATGCTGAAGATCAGATCGGCGGTGGTGCCCTGCTGGCGCAGCTCGCCGTTGACCCAGGTGCGCAGGGCCAGATTATGCGGATCCGGGATCGCCTCTTTGCTGACGATCCACGGGCCGATCGGCGTCAGGGTGTCGCGGCTTTTCACCCGCAGGTTCGGGCGGTAGTAGTTTTCCAGATAGTCGCGGATCGCGTAGTCATTGCACACGGTATAGCCGGCGACATAATCCATAGCCTCGGCTTCGCTGACGCGGCGAGCGGTTTTCCCAATCACCACCACCAGTTCGGCTTCGTAGTGCATGTATTCGACGTTATCCGGGCGTACCGACTGCTGCTGGTGGCCAGTAAAGGTGTTCGGCGCTTTGATAAACACCAACGGCTCGGTTGGCGGTTTAAATTCCAGCTCGCTGGCGTGATCGGCGTAATTCAGCCCCAGCGCGAACAGCGTGCCGTTGGCGGGCGGCAGCCAGCGGAATTCACCTTCTTTTAATACCGTGCCATCGTCCAGGCGCACCTGGTCGCGTTCATTGACCAGCACGTCGCGTACCTGTCCTTGCCATTCAATGCGTGCCTGTTTCATGCCAGCTCTCCTTCTGCGACAACCGGATTTTCGAGCGCCGGGAAACCGTCGGCGAGAATACGTACCCGGTCGCCGGGGCGCAGCGTGACGCGAGAGTGGGGCGTGCCGATAAGGATCGCGTCGCCGGGATTGAGGGTGGCGAATTCGCTCAAGGCGCTCAGCAGCTGCGCGGCATTACGCTGCAGATCGCCGGTATGCCAGCTATCCGCCTCGCGGCCGTTAATTTCGGTGATGATGGTCAGATCGTCGACGTTGCGTACCGCCGATAGCGTGCCGATGGGGCAGAAGCCATCGCGGCACTTGGCTTTGATCGCCGGGCGATAAAAACTCTCTTCCGGCAGACTCACATCGTTAGCCAGCGCGTAGCCAGCGATATAGTTCGCCGCCTCTTCCGCCGCCACTTTACGCGCGGTTTTGCCGACAATCAGCGCCACCGTTGCGCCGCTTTGTACGGTCTCGCCCTGCGGATACGGGATCGCTTCGCCATCGCCAATTACGGTATTGCGCGGCTTGATAAACCAGACCGCGGTTTTCGGCGGCGTCTTGTAGGGGGCCTGTTGAAACGCCTCGCGCCAGGCGTCGAGCTGGCTGCGATGATTGAGCGCAACGGCGAAGATGGTACCTTTCATTCACCACTCCTCTGGGACAGATTTCGGTTCAAAGGGATTTCATTAATATGTTAATGATCATCTTTTATGCTTTGCGCTGAGGTTTAGCAACTGGAAGTGAATGTTTTGTGATCGGATTAACACAATATTTACATAGCAATTACTTATTTGTTGTAAATCAATAATTTGAATATTTTTCAGGAAAAGACTGGTACTTTTCAGGTGCAGAAACCGGTTGTACATGGCAGGATTAACGCTAATTATTAAGTTATTAATAAGTTTTTGGTGAGGCTGTTGAGGGGATACTATGCATGATTCATTAACCATTGCCTTGTTGCAGGCGCGTGAAGCGGCGATGGCCTACTTTCGACCGATCGTCAAACGGCACAATCTCACCGAACAGCAGTGGCGGATCGTGCGAATTCTCGCCGAACGTCCGTCGATGGACTTTCACGATCTGGCCTTTCGCGCCTGTATCCTGCGCCCCAGCCTGACCGGGATTTTGACGCGCATGGAGCGGGATGGGCTGGTGCTGCGCTTAAAGCCAGTTAACGATCAGCGCAAGCTGTACGTCTCGCTGACGCCTGCCGGAACTGCGCTGTACGAAAGCGCCCAGGCGGAGGTGGAAGAAACCTATCGCCTGCTGGAGGCCCAGTTCACCACGGAAAAGCTGCAGCAACTGACCTCCCTGCTGGAGGAGTTTATTGCGCTTGGCGTCCCTGCCGCGCGCAGTGATGAAGAAGAGTAGCGGTTACGGCTCGGCGCTCAGCCTGGCGAGGGCAATAAGCGTTTCCGCGCGGGCGGGGGACAGCGGCTCTCTCGGCTGCGGCAGCGGCCAGCCATACAGCCAGCGGGCGCTGGCGGCGCAGGTGCGCCCCTGACAGGCGCCCATTCCGCAGCGCTGGGTCAGTTTGGCCTGCAGCCAGTCGTCGGCGGCAGCCACGTCGCCGCAGCGCACATCCTCGCAGCGGCACAGCAGGCTCTCCGGCGTCGCCGCGTTTTTCAACGACTCCGCCAGCCGGAAGGCGCGGTTTATGGCGTCGGCGAAGCGCTGCCAGCGGGCGCGGCGGGCAAATAACGCCTGCGCTTGATGGCTGGCCCCGGCGGCGGCAAAACCGGCGATTTCGCCCTCCGCCAGCGCCAGTTCGCTACCGCCGAAGCCGGTGCACTCGCCGGCGGCGTAGATATCCGCGATGCTGGTCTGCTGCCAGCGGTTAACCTGGATCGCCTCCTGCGCCGTGGCGCAGCCGAAGAGCAGCGCCGTCTCGATATTGGGTATCAGCCCGTAGCCGATAGCCAGCCGATCGCAGGCGATAGTCCGCTCGACGCCGCGCTGGCGAAGCGTCACGGCTTCCAGCCGCGTTGTACCGTGAGCGCGGATCGCCTGCGCGCCGCTCAGATAGCCTTTCGGGGCCAGCGTCGCTAACTGGCGCAGCTTCTGCGGCCAGCGCCACAGCCCGCTGGCGAAGCGCAGCAGCGCCGGGAGCGGCGCTTGCTCAATGATATTCGTCACGTCGCCTCCGGCCTTGTTCACCGTATCCGCCACCGCCAGCAATAGCGGACCGCTGCCGGCAATCACCACCTTTTCACCTTTCAGCGACAGGCCATGTTTGATTTGCGCCTGCAGGCCGCCCGCGCCGGTCACGCCGGGTAAGGTCCAGCCGGGAAAGGGCAGCGACAGCTCGCGCGCGCCGCAGCAGAGGATCAGTTTCTGCCAGTAAACCACGCCGCCGCCGTCGGCGGTTTCAAACAGCACGCTGTGCGCGGAGGGGCGGGCAATCAGCCGCGCGCCGTTCACTACCCGGATGGCGGCTGACGCGGCGATGGCGTCGCGGTAGCGCCGGGCCAGGGCCGGTAGCGTCGCCTGCGGACCCGCACGCCAGATTTGTCCGCCAGGGGCGGGGTTATCGTCGAGGATGATGACCTGTTTATCGCAGGCGGCGGCGGAGAGTGCGGCCGCCATCCCTGCGGGGCCGGCGCCGAGGATTAAAATGTCACAGCGCAGCGTGTTCATCGCGGCTCCTTTCTATTTGCATACCGGCCCGGCACAGGGTCTGACAGGCCAGCACCCGATGGCCGTCGACGGCGATCCGGCACTCCTGGCAGACGCCCATGCCGCAAAACGGCGCGCGGAGCTCGCCGTTAACCGCCTGGCGGGTGGTGGGGTCGCCGGTCAACGCCAGCGCCGCCGCCACGCTGATCCCTTCCGGCACCGTCAGAGGCTGGCCATCGACGGTGATGTTGAGAGTGGCCTTCATGCAATCGCCTCCTGTTGACACAAACGTACCGGGAGCCAGGCGTCGGGCGCCAGTGGGCTGCGTTCATCGAGGATCTGCGCCGCCAGCAGTTCGGCCGTGGCCGGCGCGGTGGTGACGCCCAGCCCTTCATGGCCCAGCGCTAACCATACGCCACGGCGAGCGGGGTGCGGGCCGATCAGCGGGTTGCCATCCTGCGAGGCGGCGCGCAGACCGCTCCAGCAGCGGATGATATTCAACGTCGCCAGCGCCGGCACGAAATGGCGGGCGCGATCGAGCATCTGCGCCAGCAGGGGCAGATCCAACTCGCGCTCGCGGTTATCAAACTGACGCGACGAGCCAATCAGCAGCTGGCCGGTGGGCCGCGGCTGAAGGTTAAACGCCACCGAGGTGCCGCCGCCGTGGGCGCTGGCGCCGTAACCCAGCTCAACCAGCTGGTGCTGCACCCGCGGCCGGTAGCGATCGGTAATCGCCAGTTGGCCTTTTTTCGGTCGCAGCCAGTTTTCTGCTAACAGCGCGTTGGCTTCAAGGCCGCAGGCCACCACGATCGCCCGCGCCTGTAGCCGTTGGCCGCTGGCGAGCAGCACCTGCGGCTCGTCAATCGTCTGTACGCTATCGCGCAGGCAGGTAAGATGGTCTCCGGCATCGGCTATCAGCCAGCGGGCGACGTTCGGCGCGTAGACGATGCCATCGCCCGGTACCCATAGCCCGCCGGCCAGCCCGCCGCGCAGCAGCGGCTCGCGCCCGGCGATCTGCTGCGGAGTCTGGCGTTCGCTGTGCACCTGATGGCCGGCCATCCGCCGCTGTTTTTCGTCGGCGACGGTCATCTCTTCTTCGCTTTCCGCCAGCCACAGCGTGCCGCAGCCGCGCCAGGCGCAATTGTCGGGCATCCGCGGCGTGATAGCGCGCCAGCGTTCCAGCGACCACGCCGACAAGGCAAGCTCGGCGGGGTCATCATCCATGCACACCAGATGGCCCATACCGGCCGCCGTGGCGCCGGGCTGACCGTTATCGATCAGCGTCACGCTCTGCCCCCGCTTCGCCAGCTGCCACGCGCAGGCGGCGCCGATGATCCCGGCGCCGATCACGATGACGTCGCACTGCTTCACGGCGCGATCCCCCAGCAGAAGGGATCGTCAGGGTTGAGGATCAACTGGTTATCGCCGCATACCCAGGCTTCGCCGCGGATCGTGGGGATGATGCCTTCCGCGGTGCGCTGGTAGCTGGCGGTAAACTGGCTGCCGATGATGCTGGCCTGGCGCCATATTTCCCCCGGCTGCAACTTGCCATCCTGCGCCAGGCAGGCCAGCTTGGCGCTGGTGCCGGTACCGCACGGCGAGCGATCCCAGGCCTTTCCCGGACAGAGTACGAAGCTGCGGCTGTCGGCGGTATCGTCATCGGCGAAGAGTTCGATATGGTCGATAACGCCGCCGTCGTCGCCGCGGATCCCCGCGGCTTCCAGCCCCTCGCGTACCGCCCAGGCGTAGTCGGTGAGCTGTGGAATCTGTTCGGGCGTTATGGCGAACGGGTGGTCGTTAATCAGGAAAAACCAGTTGCCGCCCCAGGCAATATCGCCGATGACGGGACCCAGCGCGGTTTCAACGCGGATCTGTTTTTTCCAGCGGCGGGCCGGGACGTTTTGCACCGATACGCTGCCATCGTCGTGCAACGTGGTGCTTACGTCGCCGACCGGCGTTTCAATCAGATGTACGCCAGGCTTGATACGCCCAAGCCAGGCCAGCGAGGCGATAAGCCCGATTGTGCCGTGGCCGCACATATTCAGAAAACCGGCATTGTTGAAGAAAATCACGCCAGCGGTAGCCGCCGCCGAGACCGGTTTGCACAGCAGCGCGCCGACCAGTACGTCATTACCGCGCGGTTCGAGAATGGCCGCCTGACGCCAATGGTCGAAGTCGTGGGCGAAGCGGTCGCGGCGCTTCGCCATGCTGCCGCCGCCGAGATCGGGGAATCCGTCAACGATCAGGCGGGTTGGTTCGCCGCCGGTGTGTGAATCAATAGCTCTCAACGTAATAGGGGGGCGTGGCGCGGTCATCAGGCTCTCCGGAAGTTAACAACATGTTTCATCATGCTGGCGCAACCTTTCCCGACCTGCTTGAGCGCTTTCGTCAGAGAAAATGACGAAATCTGCACAGTAATGAGCGCGGTATATTTCTATTTCACATAGTTATTTCTTATTAATCATTTGTTTAATGCTGTGGTAAACCGAAAGCGACCATTGTGCCAGTGGCTAAACCAGGGGAAGGCGTAAAGCGGATCCAGGATCGCAAAACCGACGGTTGCTGCTTGAGGTGTTAACGGAAAGTGAATAAATATCCTTCGGTCACTTACCATGAGGAGGCCTTATGATCGGTGTTTCTGATGCGCCGCCGCCGCGGGCGGTTAACCAACCTGAGCTGGCCGTCGATGAGCTGAGCCAGATCTGCGAAGGGCTGGCGCGCCAGCGGCCGGAAAATATGCCCGCGCTGCTGAATGCGCTGGCGCTGATTGCGCCCCTGCTCAATGCCATCCCTAATGTGGTCTTTTTTATCAAAGATCGTCAGGCGCGCTATCTGCTGGCGAACCTGACGCTGGCCCGCCGCTGTGGTTTCAAAAGCGTTTCCTCGCTGCTGGGCAAAACCTCCGCTGATGTCTTTCCTTCCGCGCTGGGTCAGGGTTATACCGAGCAGGATCTTCGGGTGTTGCGCGAAGGCGTGACCCTGCGCGATCAGCTGGAAATGCATCTCTACAATGGCCGCGAGCGCGGCTGGTGCCTGACGCAGAAACTGGCGCTACGCGATATCAGCGGGCAGGTGATCGGCATGGCCGGGATCTCGCACGATCTGCAGGAGGCCCATGCCCGCCATCCGGCGTGGCAGCGGCTGGCGATCGTCGACGATCATATCCGCCGCCATTATCACCGGCCGATCGCCATGGAGGAGTTGACCGCCTTAAGTGGGATGTCGATTGCGCAGATCGAACGCTACTGCAAACGGATCTTTCATCTCACTCCGCGGCAAATGATCCACAAAGTGCGGCTGGAAAAAGCTACCGAACTGCTGGCTGGCGATACGCCGATTACCGATATCGCCTTGCAGTGCGGGTATACCGATCACAGCGCCTTTAGCCGCCAGTTCAAGGCGATGACCGGCTCGACGCCGCGCGATTTTCGCCTCACGCTGCTCGGATAAACGCTGGCTCACACTTTTGCCGACTGTGCTAATTTCGTCATCGTATTGAGGGAAAACCGACAAGCCGCCGGTTCCGCGACACGTCAATCTGTCAGTGAATATTCACCATTCATTCACTTCGACTTAACAAAATGACGACAAGGAACCGAGCATGAGCAAAAAAGCGATTCACTGGAGCGGCGTATTCCCGGCGGTCAGCACGCAGTTTCGTAGCGATTACTCCCTCGATTTAGATGCCACTCACGCGGTGATGAAAAACCTGGTGAAAGATGGCGTTTCCGGGCTGGTGGTATGCGGCAGCGTGGGTGAAAACACTTCGCTGAGCACCGATGAAAAACTACAGATTATCGAGGTGGCGAAGGATGCCGCCGGCGGCAAAATTCCGGTCATCGCCGGGGTGGCCGAGTTCACCACCGCCTTTGCCCAGAAAATGGCGAAAGAGGCGGAGCGCGTCGGCGTCGACGGGATCATGGTGATGCCGGCGCTGGTCTACTCCTCAAAACCGCATGAAACCGCGGCCCACTTCCGCAGCGTGGCGAGCGCTACCGACCTGCCGATTATGGTCTACAACAACCCGCCGATTTACAAAAACGACGTGACGCCGGACATTCTCGCCACCCTGACCGACTGCGACAACATCGTCTGCTTTAAAGACTCCTCCGGCGATACCCGCCGCTTTATCGACCTGCGTAACACCGTTGGCGACCGCTTCGTGCTGTTTGCCGGGCTGGATGACGTGGTGGTGGAAAGTATTGCCGTCGGCGCGGAAGGCTGGATCTCCGGAATGTCCAACGCCTTCCCGCGCGAAGGGGAAACGTTATTCCGTCTCGCCCGCCAGCAGCGTTACGAAGAGGCGATGGCGTTGTACCGCTGGTTCATGCCGCTGCTGCATCTCGATGCGCGTCCGGATCTGGTGCAGTGCATCAAGCTGTGTGAAGAGTTGCTGGGCCGCGGTAGCGCCATTACCCGTCCGCCGCGTCTGGCGCTGGAAGGCGAAACGCGCCAGCAGGTGGTGGCGATCGTTGAACAGGCGCTGGCCACTCGTCCGACGCTGCCGGATGTCGGCCTCTGAGCACAGGAGTCAATATGAATGCATCTCAGACCATGGCGGGACGGCAGTTTATCGCCGGACGCCGTATTGCCAGCGGTGAGGCGACGCTATTGAGCCTGCGGGCGGTGGACGGCGAAGCCACCGGCCACCGCTTTTATCCGGCTTCCTGTGAGGAAGCCGCTCAGGCCGCAGAAGCCGCGCAGGAGGCCTTTGCCGTCTATTCACAAACCACGCCGCAGCAGCGGGCGCGCTTTCTCAACGCCATTGCTGATGAACTGGATGCGCTGGGCGAGGCGTTTTTTGCTATCGCCGGGCAGGAGACCGCGCTGCCGCTGGCGCGGCTACAGGGAGAACGGGCGCGCACCAGCGGCCAGTTGCGGATGTTTGCTGGCGTGATCCTGCGCGGCGATACCTTCGCCGCCCGTATTGATACCGCCTTAGCCGACCGTCAGCCGCTGCCGCGCCCGGACCTGCGCCAGTATCAGCAGGCGTTAGGGCCGGTGGCGGTGTTTGGCGCCAGCAACTTTCCGTTGGCCTTTTCTACCGCTGGCGGCGATACCGCCTCGGCGCTGGCGGCTGGCTGCCCGGTGGTGGTGAAGGCCCATCCGGGCCATATGGCCACCGCCGAGCTGACCGCCGAGGCGATCGTCAGGGCGGTGGTACGGTGCGGTTTACCCGGCGGCGTATTCAATATGATTTTCGGGACCGATATCGGCGCCGAATTGGTCCGTCATCCGGCGATTCAGGCCGTTGGCTTTACCGGTTCGTTGGCCGGCGGTAAGGCGCTGTATCAGCTGGCGCAGCAGCGCCCGCAGCCAATTCCGCTGTTTGCTGAAATGTCGGCGATTAACCCATTGATTATTCTGCCGCAGGCGCTGCAGACGCGGGCCGAGGCGCTGGCAAACGAGCTGGTGGCGTCATTCACCCTCGGCGGCGGCCAGTTCTGTACCCGTCCGGGGCTGATTCTGGCGCTGCGCGGCGCCGGGCTGGAACGCTTTAAGTCGGCGCTGTGCGCGGCGGTAGCGGGCTCCACGCCGCAGGTGTTGCTCAATGCGCCGACCCTTCAGCACTACCGTCAGGGCGTGGCGGCGCTTGCGGCGCACCCGCGTATCGAGAAGTTGGCGAGCGGCATCGCCGCCGGCGCCGGGCAGGCGCAGACCCTGCTGTGGCAGGCTCAGGTCGAGGATCTGTTGGCGCAGGATACGCTGCTGCAGACCGAAGTTTTCGGCCCGCTATCGCTACTGGTGGAAGTGGATGATGAGGCCCAACTGAAGGCGGTGGTGAAAGCGCTGCAGGGTCAGCTCACCGCGACGCTGCATGCCGAGGCGGATGATGGCCCGCTGGCGGCGAGCCTTCTACCGCTGCTTTGTGAGAAGGCCGGACGGGTGCTGTTTAACGGTTATCCCACCGGCGTGGAAGTGTGCGATGCGATGGTCCACGGCGGCCCGTGGCCGGCGACCACCGACGCACGCGGGACCTCGGTCGGCAGCCGGGCGATTGAACGCTTTCTGCGCCCGGTCTGTCTGCAGAACGCGCCCGCCGCCCTGTTACCGCCGGCGCTGCAGGATGCGAACCCTTTGAACCTGCTGCGCCTGGTCAACGGCCAGTGGACCCGGGAAGCGATTTCCTCCCCTCATTGACGCAAGGGCATCACCATGACCATTCACTCTACGCATAACAGTCAAACCCGCGTTGCAGAGTCGGGTAAGTTTAAAAAACAGCTGACCCTAACCGATCTCACCTTTATCGGCCTGGGGGCAATTTTCGGCTCCGGATGGTTATTCGCTGCCAGCCACGTCGCATCCATCGCTGGTCCGGCCGGGATCGCATCGTGGGTGATCGGCGGCTTTGCGGTGCTGCTGCTGGGGATTGTCTACTGCGAGCTGGGGGCGGCGCTGCCGCGCGCCGGCGGCATTATTCGCTACCCGGTCTTTTCCCACGGCGAGCTGATGGGCTATCTACTGGGGTTCATCACCCTGATCGCTTTCTCCAGCCTGATCTCGATTGAAATTGTCGCCGCCCGGCAATATGCCGCCGCCTGGTTTCCGGCGCTGACCCAACCGGGCTCCAGTTCGCCGACGCTGCTGGGGTGGGTGGTGCAGTTCTTGCTACTCTGTTTCTTCTTTGCGCTTAACTACTACAGCGTTAAGACATTCGCCCGATCGAACAACTTCATCAGCGTGCTCAAGTTTCTGGTGCCGCTGCTGGTGGTGGTGACGCTGTTCGCCTTCTTTAAACCGGAGAACCTGCACGCTCAGGGGATTGCGCCGTTCGGCATGTCCGGGGTGGAAGCGGCAATTAGCGCGGGCGGAATTATCTTCGCTTATCTGGGACTGACGCCGATTATCTCGGTAGCCAGCGAAGTACAAAAGCCGCAGCGGACTATCCCTATTGCGTTGATTTTATCAGTGGTGCTGTCGACGATTATCTACGTGCTGCTGCAGCTGGCGTTCCTTGGCAGTATCCCCACCGAGATGCTGAACGGCGGCTGGGCCGAGGTGAGCAAACAGTTCTCGCTGCCGTATCGCGATATCGCCATTACCCTCGGCATGGGTTGGCTGGCCTTTAT
This sequence comes from Klebsiella sp. KP20-425-1, assembly GCF_025813515.1. Lineage (NCBI taxonomy): Bacteria > Pseudomonadati > Pseudomonadota > Gammaproteobacteria > Enterobacterales > Enterobacteriaceae > Klebsiella > Klebsiella sp. KP20-425-1. The sequence goes on along the minus strand of NZ_CP109614.1, from coordinate 4,490,852 downwards.
GGTGATAAGCGATGCGATTATCTCCCCGAGCGGCACCGGCAATATCTATATGAACGCGACGCCGCGGGTGATCTACGGCTGGGCGAAGGCGGGTACTTTCTTTAAGGCCTTTACCCATATTGATAAAGCGTCCGGGATTCCGCGCCCGGCGCTATGGCTGACCTTTGGGCTGTCGATTTTCTGGACGCTGCCGTTCCCCTCCTGGGAACAGCTCATTAGCGTGGTATCGGCAGCCCTGGTGCTGAGCTACGCCATCGCCCCGGTGACTGCCGCCGGGCTGCGCCGCAACGCGCCGGATCTGCCGCGGCCGTTCCGCGTGCGCGCCTTCGGCATCATCGGCCCGATATCGTTTATGATCTCGGCGCTGATAGTCTACTGGTCCGGCTGGAATACGCTCTCATGGTTACTGGGGCTGCAAATCGTGATGTTTGTCGTCTACGTGATGTGCAAGGGTAAGGTGCCGGAACATACCGTGAGCCTGGCGCAGCAGGTGAAGTCTTCGCTGTGGCTGATCGTTTTTTATGCGTTGATTATCCTCTTTTCCTGGCTGGGCAGCTTCGGCGGGCTTAATGTTATCGGTCACCCCTGGGATACGGTGCTGGTGGCGGCGATGTCGTTGGGGATTTACTACTGGGGCGCGCGCAGCTGCCTGCCGCAGGCTAACTTTAGCGGAGACGAAGAAGAGTAAAGGAGAACAGTATGGAGTCGGTAACTCTATCGTTACCTGAAGCTTATGACCTGGCGCTGGAGGTACTCAGCGCCAATGGATTTAGCGCCGACCACGCGGCGGCCATTGCACGTAATGTAGCCGACGGGGAGCGCGACGGCTGCGCTTCCCACGGCCTGTGGCGGCTGTTGGGCATTGTCGATACCTTGCGTAAAGGTAAGGTATCGCCTGATGCCGAGCCGCAAATCCACGATCAGGCGCCGGCGATTGCGCGGGCGGACGCCGGCGGCGCTTTTTCGCTGCTGGCCTACGAGCGCGCGCTGCCGTTACTGCTGGAGAAGGCGCGGCACAGCGGCATTGCTGCGTTGGCGATTAACCGCTGCGTCCATTTTTCCGCGCTGTTTGCCGATATTGAGCCGTTGACCGAGGCAGGGCTGGTGGGGCTGGCCTGCACGCCAAGCCACGCCTGGGTCGCCCCGGCGGGCGGCACGCGTCCGCTGTTCGGCACCAATCCTATCGCTTTTGGCTGGCCGCGGCGGGACAAACCGCCGTTTATTGTTGATATGGCGACCAGCGCCGCGGCGCGCGGCGAGATACAGCTGCATCAGCGCGCCGGCAAAGCGCTACCTGAAGGGTGGGGAATCGACAGTCAGGGACGGCCAACGACCGATGCCGCAGAGGTGCTGAACGGCGCGATGTTAACCTTTGGCGGCCATAAGGGCTCGGCGCTGGCGGCAATGGTTGAGCTGCTGGCCGGGCCGCTTATTGGCGATATGACCAGCGCCGAATCGCTGGCGTGGGATAACGGCGCGGGAGGTCTCCCCTACGGCGGCGAGCTTATCCTGGCGCTGGATCCGCAGCGCTTTCTCGGCGCGCAGGCACAAGAGCAGCTGGAGCGCGCCGAAACGCTGTTCAATGCGATGCAGGATCAGGGCGCGCGGCTGCCGGGCGAGCGGCGTTTCGCCTGCCGCCGGCAGAGTGAGCGGCAGGGGGTCGCCATCAGCCGTTCATTGCATGATGAGATTTGCGCCTTGCGCCAGGGTGGGTAAGTCGCGAAGCGCCGTCCCCCGGGACATCCCCCGGCTTGCGCTACGCTTAGCCGGGCTACCGAACGTTGCGGGTTGTGTAGCCCGGGTAAGGCGCGAAGCGCCGCCACCCGGGATGCCTGTCAAAACAGCGTGTCGAGCTCGTCCAGCACGTTGTAGTCGTCATCGACCAGCAGCAATGTCTTCCATTTATCAAAGGTCAGACAGGGGTGCGAAGTGCCGAACAGCAGAATATCGCCGACCTGCACATCGCTGCCCGGCGCCAGGCGCAGCATGCAGTGCTGATCCATGATGCCGATACTGACGATCGACTCCGCGCGCAGCGCTAACTGCTGGCCGTTACGATAATGGGCGATCGGCTGCGGCAGCCCGGCGTCGAAAGCGCAGTCGCGCTTGCCGAAATTCACCACCGCGCGATCCGCCTCAGGCACCGATTGCACCATCGCCATCAGCTCCAGCGCTGATGTAAGATCGCCGGCGAGATCGCAGGCAATCGGATCGCGGGCGATCAGCTCTTGTTGTGCGAGATCGTAGATCCCGCGATCGTGGGTGATATAACAGCCAGGGCGGATGACGATACGGCAGCGGCGCGGTTTTGCCGCCGCCAGCCAGATGTTGCACACCACGTCATACCAGACGGTGCCCGCGCCGGTGAGAATAAATTCGCCGTCAACCAGCGACTCCATGCGGCAGGCAAGCGCCGCGGCCTGTTGTAATAACGCTTCCACCTGCGGTTGTGGATCGTCGCCGTGCAGCACTCCTTCATACAATTCCAGTCCGCGTAGCCGTAACCCCGGCAGATCGCTTACCCGCTGCGCCAGCGCCAGCGCGTCATCAACGCTACGACAGCCGCAGCGCCCGCCCGGCACGCCAAGTTCAATCAGCACATCCAGCGTTTGTCCCTGGGCGGTGAAGAAAGCGGAGAGGGTGCGTACGTTAGCCTCGCTATCGACGCAGCAGATAAAATCCACTGCCCGATAGTGGGCTTTTAGCTGCGCGACCACCTGCATATTGGCCTTGCCGACCAGCTGATTGACCATCAGGACGCGTTGGATGCCGCTGGCCATCGCCGCGCTGGCCTGCCAGGCGCTGCCCACGCCGATCCCCCACGCTCCCGCTCGCTGCTGCGCCTGAAATATCCATGGCGTCATTGTCGTTTTACCATGCGGCGCCAGCGACACGCCGCGGGCGTCGGCGTAACGCTGCATCCATGAAATATTATTTTCCAGCGCCGACTTTTTTAGCAGCGCGGCGGGTAGACAGACCTCTTCCGCCAGCAGATTAGCCGGCGCGGACATGAGGGCGGATTTGTGCGGGATGAGCGGTGCTGAATGGTATTTCATAACACTATCCTTTCAGGGGTTATAATCGGTTAGTCTCTTGGTATCATTTATAACTATTTGATAAATATATTTTTAATATAAAAATGTTATTCATTTTGAATAAAAGTATCACAAAATGATCTGGGTTTTGCGTAGTTTTCCACTGTTTTTTGCGCTTGTAAATGGTTAACTTATCGGCATGTCGAAAGGGAGTAATTGCTATGAAAGTTGACTGGCTTTTCAAAAACGTCACGGTGATCGACGGGAGCGGCGGGCCGCAATACCGTGCTGAAGTGGCGGTGAAGGGCGACCGAATAATGGCTATCGCCCCGGCGCTGGATGTCGCGGCGGAGCAGGTGATTGATGGCCAGGGGCGGGTACTGGCGCCGGGCTTTATTGATGTGCATACCCATGATGATATCAACGTTATCCGTATGCCTGAGTACTTGCCGAAACTCAGCCAGGGGGTGACGACGGTGATCGTCGGCAACTGCGGGATCAGCGCGGCGACCGCTACCATGCGCGGCGAAGTGCCGGACCCGATGAATCTCCTCGGCGAGCAGCAGCACTTTATCTATCCCACCGTGGAGGCTTATGCCCACGCGGTGGAAGCGGCGCGACCTTCGTTGAACGTCGGCACGCTAATCGGTCACACCGCGCTGCGCAATAACCATATGGACGATCTGTTTCGTCCGGCGAACGAGACGGAAATCGCCGGCATGCGCGTACAGCTACGCGATGCGCTGCGCCAGGGTGCATTAGGGCTCAGTACCGGGCTGGCCTACGCCAGCGCCTTCCAGTCGACTACCGAAGAGGTGATGGCGCTGGCGGAAGAGCTGGCAGCCGGGAAGGGCGTCTATACCACCCATTTACGCTCGGAGTTTGAGCCGATTCTCGAGGCGCTGGACGAAGCCTTCCGCATCGGCCGCCACGGCAACGTGCCGGTGGTGGTTTCGCACCACAAGTGCGCCGGGGCGAAAAACTGGGGGCGTACCAAAGAGACGCTGGCGTTTTTCGATGAGATGCGCCAGCAGCAGGATATCGCCTGCGACTGTTATCCCTACTCCGCCAGCTCGTCGACGCTGGATATGAAACAGGTGACCGATGAGTTTGATATCGTGATCACCTGGTCCGAAGCGCAGCCGGCGCAGGCGGGGAAAACGCTGCAACAGATCGCCGATGAGTGGCAGGTGAGCCTGCACGACGCCGCGGCGCGGCTGATGCCGGCGGGCGCTATCTACTACAACATGGATGAGCAGGACGTACGGCGGGTGATGCGCTATCCGGTCACTATGATTGGCTCTGACGGGCTGCCGAACGATCCGATGCCGCATCCGCGCCTGTGGGGCGCCTTCCCGCGGGTACTCGGCCACTATAGCCGCGACGAGCAGCTATTCCCGCTGACTACCGCGGTACACAAGATGACCGGGCTGTCGGCGGCGCGCTTCCAGCTGGCGGATCGCGGGCTGGTGAAAATTGGCTACTTTGCCGACCTGGTGCTGTTTGACCCGCAGACGGTGCGCGATGTCGCCAGTTTCTCCGACCCGAAACGACCGGCGGACGGCATTGAGGCGGTGATGGTCAACGGCGTGATGAGCTACGGCAGTGATAAGAAAATTACCGGGCGGGCAGGGCGTTTCCTGCGTCGTCGGATGGACTAAGGAGTTGAGTATGAGTATCAAGCGTTATGGCGTAGAAGGTGGTACCGGTACCGGCGGGCAGCACCTGCCGTTCGCGCGGGCGGTGGAAGCGGGAGGCTGGCTGTACGTTTCCGGCCAGACGCCGATGAAAAATGGCGAAGTCGTGGAAGGCGGGATTGTCGACCAGTCGCGTCTGGCGATTCAGAACTGCGTAGATATCATGACCGAAGCGGGCTACACCCTGGCCGACGTGGTGCATGTTAAAGTGATCCTCACCGATGCGCGCTATTTTCAGTCGTTCAATAAGGTATTTCGCGAGTTCTTTGGCGACAACCCGCCTGCCCGCATCTGCTGCGTAGCGGACCTGGTGGTGGATTGTAAAGTCGAAGTGGATGTGACCTGTTTTAACGCTGCGCGACAATAACGCTCGAAACCTAAAATAAATCCCTCCCTTTGCGGGAGGGAGCATCAAAAAAGTGTGATATCGGCACCAGAGTGAATAAATAAATCGGTGCCACTGGGTTCGCTATGCCTTTTTTCAGGCATGGTTCCTGTTAACTCATAATATTCAGCGGCACGAATATTATTTATTACGTCTGGATGTGAGCCATGAATAATATGTCATTTATGATTTGGTTTTCCGTTTATGCCTGCGCGATGATTACCTTAGGCTGGTACGTTTCGCGCAAACAGAAAACCGGCGAAGACTTTTTACTTGGCGGTCGTTCGCTGCCGATGATCCTCACTCTCGGTTCGACGGTCGGCACCATGGTGGGGACCGGCTCCAGCGTCGGCGCCGTCGGCTTTGGCTACAGCAACGGCTGGGCCGGGATGCTTTACGGCCTCGGCGGCGCGGTGGGGATTCTGCTGGTGGCATGGTTATTCGCGCCGGTACGTAAACTTCGCTTCATGACCATGAGTGAAGAAATGTCGTATTACACTGGCGGCAGTAAAATTATAAAAAACCTCGTCGCAATACTTATTTTTATTGCCTCTATAGGCTGGCTGGGGGCGCATATATTAGGCGGCGGATTATACCTGGCGTGGGCCAGCGGCATTGATATTAATGTCGCGAAAATTATTATCGCGCTGGCTTTTGTGGTTTATGTCGGTATTGGCGGCTATTCCGCGGTGGTGTGGATCGATACCATTCAATCGATCGTGCTGTTCGTGGGCTTTATTTTAATGGCGATACTGGCGGTTCATCACGTTGGCGGCTGGAACCATATTCAGCAGGCCGTCGATCCGGCGGCGCAAAGCCTGTTCGCGGTCGATAAATTAGGCGTGTTGCCGGCGCTATCATTGGCGATGGTGATCGGCGTCGGCGTGCTGGCGACGCCTTCTTATCGCCAGCGTATTTACTCGGCGAAGACCGTCTCCTCGGTGCGCCAGTCCTTTACCATTACCGGCCTGCTGTATCTGGGCTTCTCCTTCCTGCCGGCGATCATCGGTATGGCGGTATGGACCATGAACCCGCAGCTGGAGAACAGCGGCTTCGCTTTCTTGTTTGCCACTCAGGTGCTGCCGCCGGTGCTGGCGATGGCGATCCTGATTGCCGGGATGTCGGCCAATATGTCTTCCGGTAGCTCTGATGCCATCGCCGCGGTGTCCATTATGCTGCGCGACCTCTACACCCTGGTGACCGGCCATATGCCCGCGCCGGAGAAAGCGATTCGCCTGTCGCGGATCTTCCTGGTTCTGGTGATTGCGCTGGCGCTGCTGTTTGCCCTGACCTCCAACGACATCATCAGCTACATCACCAAAATGATCTCGATGATTATGTCCGGGATGTTTATCTGCACCATGCTTGGCCGTTTCTGGACACGCTTTAACTGGCAGGGCGCGGTCGCCGCGCTGGCCGGCGGCGCCGGGGCATCGGTTGCGGTGCTGGTGGATAGCGACTGGCTGGCGTTCTGGGGCAACCCGTGTATTCCGGCGGTGCTGACGAGCCTGGTGGCCTCGGTTGTGGTGACGTTACTGACCCCGGCCAGCAGCATGAGCCGCGAGCAGGCGCTGGAGATGATTACCCGCGAGCGTGAAAGCCGCCCAACGCCGCCGCCGCTGCCGATTGGCAAACGTCATACCTCACGCGGGTAAGGGGCAATCATGAACGAGTATATTGCCGTCGATTGGGGCTCCACCCAGCTGCGGGCATGGCGGATGCGTGATGGCGAATGCATCGACAAGCTGAAACTGCCCTGCGGCGTCACGCGTCTGAACGGGCAGCGCGCCGAAACGGTATTTCAGCAGCAGCTAGCGCCGTGGCGCGGCGACCCCGCGCTGCCGGTGGTGATGGCGGGCATGATCGGCAGCGATGCCGGTTGGCAACCGGTGCCTTATCTGGCCTGCCCGCTGGCGCTGGAGGCACTCAACGGTCAGTTATATGAGGTGGCGGAAAAAGTGTGGATCGTGCCGGGGCTGAAAGTGGCGCAGGCTGCAGATTACGACGTAATGCGCGGTGAAGAAACGCAGCTGCTGGGCGCCTGGCAACTGATGCCCGCGGAGTGTTACGTGATGCCCGGCACCCACTGCAAATGGGTGCAGGTGCAAAACGGCGTGGTGCGCCAGTTCGCCACGGCGATGACCGGCGAACTGCATCACCTGCTGCTTAACCATTCGCTGCTCGGCCAGCAACTGCCTGCGCAGTTCCCGGATGAAGCCTCTTTCGCCCTCGGTATAGAAAAAGGGTTAAATCAGCCGGCGTTATTGTCCGGGCTTTTTAGCGCCCGCGCCGCGCGGGTGTTAGGCGCGCTGGCGGCGACTTCGGTGAGCGATTATCTCTCCGGGCTGTTGATTGGCGCGGAGGTGGCGACATTCAGCGAACGCTATCGCGCCAGCCGCGTGGTGCTGGTTGGTGAGCACTCGCTCAACGCCCGTTATCAGCAGGCGATGGCGGCGCGTGGGTTAGCCGTTTCCTGTTGCTCCGGCGAGGCGGCGTTTCTTTCGGGTATAGCGAGGATGATTGATGGACAAGATTAAGCTGGTGGCGATTTTACGCGGCATTCAACCCGCTGAGGCGGCAGATCATATTGAGACGCTAATAAATGCAGGCTTTCGCTATATCGAAATCCCGCTCAATTCGCCGGACTGGCAGCAAAGTATTCCGGCGATGGTGCGTCAGTTTGGCGAGCGGGCGATGATTGGCGCGGGAACGGTGCTGAAGGTTGAACAGGTTGATTTTCTCGCTGAAGCTGGGGCGAAACTTATCGTGACGCCCAATACGGCCCCGGCGGTGATCCGCCGCGCGGTAGATAAGGGGATGCTGGTGTGCGCCGGCTGCGCGACGGCCTCCGAGGCGTTTAGCGCGCTGGATGCCGGGGCGCAATGGCTGAAAATCTTTCCGTCATCAGCATTCGGCGCGGACTATATTCGCGCGCTAAAAGCGGTGTTGCCGCCGGAGGTGCCGGTGCTGGCGGTCGGCGGCGTGACGCCGGAAAGTCTGGCGACCTGGATACAGGCGGGGTGCGCCGGTGCCGGTCTGGGCAGCGATCTTTATCGCGCCGGACAGGCCGTGGAACGTACCCGCGAGCAGGCGGAGAGGTTTATCTCCGCCAGTAAAAGTTAGTCCCCCAGCGGCTGCCGATCGACGCCGCCGCGGTGGCTGTCGAGCGCCAGCTTAATACGGCGTAATTTGCCTTTTGCCTGGGTTTTGTTGGCCATCGCCAGTTCGGTGGCCAGCACATCGACCATCGCCAGCATCGCGTAACGGGAAGTGCTGGGCTTAAAGATATAGTCGTTTTCCCGTACCAGCAGCGGTAGCACCAGATCCGCCTGTTCAGCCAGCGGCGTTCCGGCGGGGGTAATCGCAATAACCTTCGCGCCGTACTGGCTGGCAATCGCCGCGCTCTCGATGATTTCCCGGGTATAGCCGCCCAGAGACAGCACGATCACCACATCCTGCGGCGTCACCGCCGAGCTCATCATGCGTACCAGCAGACCATCGCTCTGGCTGACTACCGGCAGACCGAGGCGAAACAGGCGATACTGAATTTCCTGAGCGCAGATGGTCGAACCGCCGCCCATCCCCAGGGCGAGGATCTGCCGCGCATCGCTCAGCCAGCTCACCGCGCGCTTCAGCGCCTCGATATCCAGCGCCCGCCGGTTGGTCTCCAGTACGCTGATGATTGACTCATAGATCCCCTGGACGCCTTCGAGATCCGGAACATCGAGGATAAACCGCTGGCCGACCGCAAGAGATTGCGCAAGCTTCATCTTCAGCTCGCGGACGTCTTTACAGCCGAGCGCCCGGGCAAAACGGGTGACCGAAGCCTGGCTGGTTTGCGTCAGACGCGCTATCTCGGCGATGGGCAGCTCCGCCGCCGCCGCGACATCATCGAGAATAAACTGCGCAATGCGTTTTTCGGTCGCCGTGAGTTCCACAAAGCGATCGGTTATGCAGGAAATAATATCGATTGACCAGGACATACGGTAACAACGGGTAAGTTTTGAATGGTACTTTGTACCATATTGCGCCGCTGAAATCAGTGCTGAAGTCTACAACGCCAGGCGCATGGCGCAGCGCGACTCGGGCGGCAGGCCGTGCCGGGTCTCCTGTTCCCTTTTTGCCGCCAGCCCGGCGGGCAGGGTCAGCTCATCGAGCATGGCGAATCCCAGACGGGTATAAAACGGCGCATTCCACGGCACCTCGCGGAAGGTGGTGAGGGTTACCGCCGGGTAGCCCATCTGCCGTGCGCTCTCAATAACCCGCTCCAGCAGCATCCGGCCGATGCCCTGTTGCTGCCAGGCCTGGTGGACGGCGACTTCGACGATAAATAACGCATCGTCGAGCGGTTCGGTCAGAATAAAGCCAACGGGTTGCCCGGCGGCTACCGCCAGCAGGCTATGCTCCGTTTCCAGATAATCATGATGGCGCGCAACGCTAATCACCTCGCTGTCCGCCAGCCAGGCGAGAGAAGGGATCTGGCGAAATGCCTGGGCGGCAGAACGTTCAATGGCGGGCAGAAGGGCGATATCGCTCTCCTGAGTCAGGCGTAATACGGCACCGGCAGTTATAGTGTTAGTTTTCATCACCTCAGCATAGCAGCCTTCGGGAGAAAAGTATGGAGCTGACCGCCGTTCCCGCCACGCAGTTCAGCAGCGTGCAGTTAACGGATATTCTCAACGCCTGTTTTGAAGCCTACCTGGTGCCTGTTACCCAGTCGGTAGAGGGATTTGTTCAGCGTTTTAGCGCCGAGGGGATGAGCCTGGTCGATTCCCGCGTCTGGCTGGCCGGAGATGAACCGGCGGCGATCGCGATCGTCGCGCGCCGGGGGAGTGCCGCTCGCCTGGCGGCCTTTGCCCTGCGCCCGGCCTGGCGCGGCAAAGGCCTGGGCCGGAAACTGATGCAGGAGCTGCTGATGCTTTTGCAACAGCAGGGGATCGAGACGGTATTCCTGGAGGTGATCCGCGATAACCATGCGGCCGTCGCGCTGTATCAGTCGCTGGGCTTTACGCGACGCTATGGGCTCTGCGGCTACCTGAGTACAGAACTTCTGGCCCCGGTGCCGGGCGTATTACAGCTTTATCCCACCCTGTCCCTGCTTCGGCGCGCCATTGAGGAGAGTAACAGCCAGCTTCCCTGGCTGCTGGATCCGCTCACCTTCGCCACTCTGCCATGTCAGGTCGTGACGCTGGAACAGCGCGCCTTCGCGGTTCTAACGACGGCGGGCTCGCGCCCTGTACTGTCGTTTTTGTGGGTGGAGCCCGCCGCCCGCCGCCAGGGGCTGGCGCGTGAGCTGCTGATGGCGCTGGCGCAGCAGTTCCCGGGCATTGGTACTTCGGTGACGGTCCCGGAAACTTTTACGCCGCTGTTTGCCGCGGCCGGTTATACGCCGCTCTCGCTGCAGCAGTATGAAATGACGATGGATCTGGCCGACGCGAAGTCGGCTTAGCCAGGAGTGTGCGCTGGACCGCAAAAAAACAGCACGGGCCGTCGATAAGCCTCTCTTTTCCCGCATCATATCCCTTCGTAATGGCGAAGAGGGGGATGCGATGCGTAAAACGGAACTGTTGGCTTTTTTGCAAAATCAGACCGATTTTTTCGATCCGGATAACCTGAGCGAGGTCTTTACCGCCAGCTGGCTGGCCCGGCGTTTCGCGATGCAAAGAAATACCGCCAGCCATTATCTCAATCAGCTGGTCGCTCAGGACGTGCTGGTGAAAATCAACACCCGGCCGGTCTATTTTCTGCATAAAAAAGCCTTTTGCCAGCAGTTCTACCCGCTTTCCCGCAGTGAGTATGCCAGCATGGCGGAGTTACTCGCGGAGAGCGACCGCCAGCCGGAGCAGGCGGACCATTTTTCGTTGCTGACCGGGCATGACGGCAGCCTGCGTAAACCGATTGAGCAGATGAAAACCGCGCTGTTTTATCCTAACGGCGGGCTACCGCTGCTTATTACCGGCGACAGCGGGACCGGCAAAAGCTATATGGCTGAGCTGATGCATGAGTTCGCCATCGCCCAGGAGCTGCTGGCGCCCGATGCCCCCTTTGTGAGCTTTAACTGCGCGCAGTATGCGAGTAATCCGGAGCTGCTGGCCGCCAACCTGTTTGGCTACGTCAAAGGCGCGTTTACCGGTGCGCAGAGCGATAAAGCGGGGGCGTTTGAGGCGGCAAACGGCGGGATGCTGTTTCTCGATGAGGTCCATCGCCTGGATGCTCAGGGGCAGGAGAAGCTGTTCACCTGGCTGGATCGTAAGGAGATCTACCGGGTGGGGGAGACCGCGCAAGGCTTGCCGATTTCGCTGCGGTTGGTGTTTGCCACCACCGAAGATATTCACAGCACTTTTCTCACCACCTTCCTGCGCCGAATTCCGATCCTGGTTAGCTTGCCCGATCTTCAACACCGTAGCCGCGAGGAGAAGGAGGCGCTAACGCTACAGTTTTTCTGGCAGGAGGCGCGCACGCTTGCCGCCCGGCTGCAACTAACGCCGCGACTGTTGCAGGTCCTGACGCAGTATGTTTATCGGGGCAACGTCGGCGAGCTGAAGAATGTGGTGAAATACGCCGTGGCGTCAGCCTGGGCCAGGTCTCCGGGCCGCGAAATGCTGACCGTGAGGCTGCACGATCTGCCGGAGAATGTCATGGCCGCGACGCCAGCGCTCAGCGAAGCGATGGGCCAGCAGGAGCCGCTGCTGATCGAGCCGCAGACCAGCCTGGTCTGGCTGCTGCGTGCGCGCGACCCGGTACAGGGGCTGATCTATGACGTTCAGTGTCGGGTTCTGGCGCAGTATGAAGCGGTGCTGAATAAAAAAACGGTCTGGGAAGAGGCGCAAAGGAGCATGGGGGAAGAGATTGAAACCCTCTTCGATCGGCTGATCTTTGATAATCATGACTCCAGTAGCCCGCAGATGCTGCTGCTGATCGCTCATCAGGTTCGGGAGGAGTATTATCGCCTGGAAAAGCGCTTCAATATCCAGTTTAACGGCAACTGCCTCTACGCGCTGAGCCACTACCTGATCCACCGATCCCGACAGGCGCAGTCCACGATAAACAATGAAAAAGCCCGCCAGCTGGAGGACTTCCTGGTACAGAAGTTTCCGCTGCTGTATCGCTTTTGCGAAGCGATCCTCGGTGCGTTGACGCTGAAGCTGGATATTGAACCCCAGCGTATCGACCTGCTGCTGTTAGTGCTGTGGTTCCACAAGAATGGCGCCATCAGCCAGCAGCAGGTGACCCGGGCGATAATTCTCGCTCACGGTTACGCTACCGCCAGCAGCATCGCCAACGTGGCAAACCGCTTGCTGAAAAGCCAGCTCTTTGAGTCATTCGATATGCCGCTGGACGTGACGCCGGAGGCTATCGCTAACCAGGTGATGGCCTACATAGAGAGCCATGCTCTGGCATCAGGATTGATAATCCTGGTCGACATGGGATCGCTGAACGCCATTCACCGCCATTTTAATCGTCGCCTGAGTACGCCGATGGCGATCATCAACAATGTCTCCACCGGTATGGCGATGTACGTCGGGGAGCGCATTTTGCAGGGCGTTATGCTGGAAGATATCGTCCGCGAGATCGGCGATGACCTTGCGGTTGAGCACCAGCTCTATTACCCGCAAACCGATAAGCCGCGGGCGATTTTAACCACCTGCGCGACCGGTCTGGGCGCGGCGGCGAATCTGTCGGCGCTGTTAAAAGCCAGCATTCCTGAAGCGCTTGGCATTGATATTGTGGCCTGCGATGTGGAGACCCTTGCCGATCCCGCGCGACGGGAGCCGATGCTAAGCCGCTATGAGGTGCTGGCGATCGTCGGCACCCTGGATCCGCATCTTGCCGATCTACCATGGATCTCGCTGGATTCGCTGATCTCTGGCGAAGGGAGTCGTCCGCTGATGCGCATTTTTGGCGAACTGGCGACGGCGGAGCAGGTCAGCGAGATCAACAACCTGATCCTGAAAAACTTTTCGCTGCGCCGGGTGATCGAGTCGGTGACGATCCTCGATACGGCTAAGGTGATCAACCAGGTTGAGCAGTTTTTGCTGCGCTATGAGCATCTGGCCGGGCGCGATGTACCTAACGATCGTAAGGTCGCGCTGTATGTGCATATCAGCTGTCTGATAGAGCGATTAATTCGTCACGCTTCCCCAGCCCAATACACTGGAGGGCAGTGTCCGGATCGCGAGCTGGCTACGCTACGCGAGGCCTTTAGTGTCATAGAGAGCGGGTATAGTGTCAAAATTCCCGTTGTAGAGCTCTGCTACATTCACGATATCCTGACGCGGGAAACGGAATTTATTCAGGAAGATCAAGACTTTTAACACATCTCTTCTTTTTTATCCTTGCGTTAGCCGACGCGCCACTGTTTCTGGCACGTCGGTTGCAATTAAGAAAGCAGTGGAATGCGCTTTCGAGGTAAGGATGAAACGACACTATATTTTTGCCAGCCATGGCAGCTTTGCTAACGGTTTGTTGAACTCCGTGGAACTGATCCTTGGTAAACAACCCGATATACATACCTTGTGTGCCTACGTGGAAGAAGAGGTCGATCTGACGCAGCAGGTGGAAGCGCTAGTGGCGCGTTTCCCGGCGCAGGATGAGTTGATCGTGATTACGGATATTTTTGCCGGTAGCGTGAATAACGAGTTTGTTCGTTTTTTATCTCGCCCACATTTCCATTTATTATCCGGTTTAAATCTGCCGTTAATTATTGACTTGCTGATTTCCGCAGCGGAAGACGATACCGAAAAATTAATTACCGAGGCATTAACAAACGCCAAAGAGAGCATTCAGTACTGCAATCAAACGATTGCCAGCGCGATGACTATGGATAAAGACTTCTGAAATGAGGAAGCATGATGATTACATTATTAAGGGTAGACCATCGATTACTTCACGGCCAGGTGGCCTTTTCCTGGACCCAATATGTCGGCGCCGATTGTATTTTAATCGCCAACGATAGCGTCCCTGGCGATGAGTTGCGGAAAACCACCATTAAGCTTGCCAAACCGCCCTCGGTGAAGCTGGTGATTAAAAATATAAATGATTCTATTGAGGCAATAAAAAGCGGGGTTACCGATAAATATAATTTATTTATTGTTGTGGAGTCGGTTAATGACGCCTGGCGTATTGCCAGCGCCATCGACGAAATAAAAAGCATAAATCTTGGCGGAATAAAGGCTAAAGAGGGCAGTAAAAATATCTCTAAGGCGATTAATTTACTGCCGACAGAAATAGAACAGCTACAACAACTGGTGGGCAAGGGCGTCGAAGTGGAGATTCGCCAGGTCCCGAACGATCGCAAACAGCTTTTTGCGGAATGCGTGTAATTCCGGAGGACAGATTATGGTAGAGGCTCTCTTACTGGGTCTGGTGGCGTTTATCGCGCAATCGGAATATGCCTTAGGGACGTCGCTAATTTCACGGCCTATCGTCACCGGGCTGCTGACCGGGCTGGTGCTGGGGGATGTACAGACCGGCGTCATTATGGGCGCGACGCTGGAGCTGGCGTTTATCGGCTCTTTCTCCGTTGGCGCCTCGATCCCGCCCGACGTGGTGACCGGCGGTATTCTCGGCGTGGCGTTCGCCATTACCTCTGGCGCAGGCACAGAAACGGCGTTGCTGCTTGGCCTGCCTATCGCCACGCTGACTTTGATCCTGAAAAACATCTATCTGGGGATGTTCATTCCAATGCTTAGCCAAAAGGCGGACGGGTATGCGGAACGGGCGGATCTCCGCGGCATTGAGCGGATGCATTTGATTGCCGGATTCGGCCTGTCGCTGATGCTTGCCGCGGTGGTCACCGTCTCATTCCTGGTGGGCAGCAACGCGGTGAAATCCCTGCTCGATACGATCCCGGAATTTATCAAACATGGGCTCAGCGTCGCCACCGGCATCATCCCGGCCCTCGGCTTCGCGATGCTCGCCAGGCTGCTGATTAACAAGAAAGTGGCGCCGTATTTTTTCCTCGGTTTTGTGCTGATGGCCTATTTGAAAATCCCGGTGACCGGTATCGCCATTCTCGGCGCTATCGTGGCGGTGGTCATGGTTAACGTCACCGCGTTGAATTCACCTCGTATCACGACAGAACAAGGAGTCAGCGATGACGACGAAGATGATTTCTGAAGAGACCCTGCAGCCGCAGGCGCAGGAAGAAACCCGGATTACGCCGCGCGATTTACGCCGGGTGTTCTGGCGCTCTTTCCAGATGGAGTTCTCGTGGAACTATGAGCGGCAGATGAATCTCGCCTTTGTTTACGCGTTGATCCCGGTGCTGAAGAAGCTCTATCCGCGCAGAGAGGAGCTGGCCGCAGCGCTGAAGCGGCATCTGGTTTTTTTCAATACCACGCCGCATATCGTCACCCTGCTGCTGGGGATCACCACGGCGATGGAAGAGAAAAACAGTCAGCAGAAAAACATGGATGCCACTGCGATTGATAACGTCAAAGCCTCACTGATGGGACCGTTAGCCGGGCTGGGTGACTCTTTCTTCTGGGGGACGCTGCGCCTCATCGCCACCGGGATCGGCACCAGCCTGGCGCTGAAGGGCAACATCCTCGGGCCGATCCTGTTTCTGCTGGTGTTTAACGTGCCGCACATTCTGGTGCGCTGGTGTTTTACCCGCTGGGGCTACGTACTGGGCACCGGGGTCCTGCAGCGGATCCAGAAGAGCGGAATGATGGAGAGCCTGACCTACGGGGCGTCGATTATCGGTCTGATGGTAGTCGGGGCGATGACCGCTTCAATGATCGATATCACCATTCCTCTCTCCTTCGGCGCCGGGGAGGCCAAAACCCAGGTACAGGACATTATCAACGACATTCTGCCCTGCATGCTGCCGTTGGTGAGTTTTGGCATCGTCTACTGGCTACTGGGACGGAAAGTTAAACCGCTCTCAATTATTGGCGGCATGGCGCTGGTGGGCATTCTGGGTTCGTGGATCGGATTGTTTTAACGGGAGTGAGCTATGCGACCAACAATGATGACATATATCAGTGAAGAGCCGGCCTGCCTGGCGCAGATCCTGCGCGACTACCGGCAAAAGCTGGCGCCGATTGAAACCTTCGTCCGCCAGCACCCGGTACGGCGGATATTATTGCTCGCGACCGGATCGTCGCTGAATGCCGCGCTGTGCGCGCGCTATTTCTTTGAGCAACGCTTCGGTGTGCTGCTTGACATTAAAGAGCCGTACAACTTCACCCATTACGACGCGATCGACCCGCATGCCGATCTGGTGGTGGCGATTTCACAGAGCGGAAAAAGCGCGTCGACGCTGGAGGCGATGCGTAAGGTACAGGCTTCCGGCAAGTCGGTTTTCGCCCTGACCTCAGATCCGCAAAGCCCGATAGGAGGCGCCAGCGATGGCGTTCTGGATATTAATACCGGGATCGAGAGCGTAGGGTTTGTGACCCGCGGCTTTAGCGCGACGGTGCTCAACCTGTTGCTGATAGCGCTGATCATTGCTCGTAAGCAGGAGAAAGCCAGCGAGGTCGAGGAGCAGCACTATCTCGCTGAATTGCAGCGGCTGGTAGCGGCGATCCCGGAGGTTATCGTCCGCACCTCGCGCTTTATTGACCGCCATAGCGAAACGCTGCGCAGCGGCGAGCGCTTTGTCGCCACCGGCTACGGCGCGCTGGTTGGCGTGGCGAAGGAGTTCGAAACCAAATTTACCGAGACGGTGCGCGTGCCTTCCAGCGGCTTTGAGCTGGAAGCCTATATGCATGGCCCCTATCTGGAAGCCAATGCCCGCCATGTGATGCTGTTTATTGAAGATAAGCCGGACGCGCGAACCCGGGCGCTGCGCGACTATCTGGCGCCGTCCATTGGCCGGGCCTTTACCCTGACGCTGGGTGACGAAGAGGATGCTCAAACGCTGGCGCTAAACTGTCCGTGCGAGCATCACCTGGCGCCTCTGCTGCTGATTGTCCCAGTGCAGATGCTCGCCTGGCATACCGCAGGACTGAAAGGCATCGATCTGGCTAAACGTATTTTCGACGATTTTGACCGCGTCTTAAAAAGTAAAATCTGAATATTCAGGAGAAAACTATGTTGGGTTTTAATCAGGACGAGTACCTGACCAGTGCTCGCGAGATCATCGCTGCGCGTAAACAGGCTGAAACCGTAGCCGACGATATTTATGACAGCGGCTGTAGCGCATTATTTTTTGCTTCGGTAGGTGGTTCCCTGGCGCCGATGATGGCAATTAATGAATTTGCCAAAGAATTAACCAGCGTGCCGGTATATCTTGAACAGGCCGCGGAGTTAATCCATCGCGGACATAAAAAATTAAATAAAGATGCGGTTGTCGTTACGTTATCTAAATCCGGCGATACCAAAGAGTCGGTCGCCATTGCCGAATGGTGCAAGGCACAGGGGATCCGCGTGGTGGCCATTACTCGTCACGCCGACTCGCCATTGGCTGCCGCCGCCAGCTGGCATATTCCGATGTGCCACAAAAATGGCGTGGAATATGAATATATGCTGCTGTACTGGTTATTCTTCCGCGTCATTTTTCGTCACGGCGAGTTTGCTGATTATGCGCGATTTGCCAGCCAGCTCGAGTTACTGCCGGAAAATCTCCTGCAGGCGAAACGCCAGTTCGATCCCCGAGCGGATAGCATTGCCGCGCAATACCATGACTGCGACTATATGATGTGGATTGGCGGCGCGGAAATGTGGGGCGAGGTCTATCTGTTCTCAATGTGTATTCTCGAAGAGATGCAGTGGAAGCGGACGAAGTCGGTGAGCTCCGCTGAATTTTTCCACGGCACCCTGGAGCTGCTGGAAAAAGAGGTTCCGCTGTTTCTGGTGAAAGGCGAGGGGAGATGCCGGGCGCTGGACGAACGCGTCGAGCGTTTTGCCGAAAAAATAACTGACCATCTGGTGGTTATCGACCCGCGCGACTATCCGCTGAACGGCATTGATGACGCGTTCCGCTGGATTATGGCGCCGTGCGTGGTGTCCACCCTGCTGGTGGACCGGCTGGCGGCCCACTTTGAACACCATACCGGCCACGACCTCAATATCCGCCGTTACTACCGGCAGTTTGATTACTAAGCCGTGTTGATGGCGGCCAGCCGGGCTGGCCGCCATGCTATTCTCCGAGGCGCTTCCCAGAAAATTGTCGTCAAACCCAACCGGGTAAAAACCGGTGATAGAGTCCGGCTTACCTTCTCTTTCAGGCAAGCGGATGGCCATGAAAAAACGGATGACCTCGACGCCGCACGATGCGGTCTTTAAGCGATTTCTTCGTCACCCGGAGACAGCGACTGATTTCCTCACCCTCTACCTTCCCGAAGCGATCCGTCAGCGGTGCGATTTCTCTACCCTGAGGCTGCAATCGGCGAGCTTTATCGATGAGGATCTGCGCGCCTGGTATTCAGATGTCCTCTGGTCGGTGCAGACCACCTGCGGCACGGGGTATGTTTACGTGGTGATAGAGCACCAGAGCTCACCGGATAGCCATATGGCCTTTCGCCTGATGCGCTATGCGATTGCCGCAATGCAGCGCCACCTGGATGCCGGGCACAAAACGCTGCCGCTGGTGGTGCCGATGCTTTTTTATCACGGTGCAACCAGTCCGTATCCTTTTTCCCTCAACTGGCTGGATGAATTTGCCGACCCGCAGCTGGCGAAGACGCTGTATGGCTGTCCGTTTCCATTGATCGACGTGACGGTGATGCCGGACGATGACATCGTGCAACATCGGCGAGTCGCCTTGCTGGAGCTGATGCAAAAACATATTCGCCAGCGCGATCTCAGCGACATAACGGAGTCGTTGGCGGCCGTTGTGATGCTGGGATACACTAACCGTCGGCAGTTGAGAATGCTGTTTCACTATATGCTGCAGTACGGTAATACGGCCGAGCCGGGCGTGTTTCTCCGCCGGCTGGCCCGCCGTCTGCCACAGTATGAGGAGACATTGATGTCTATCGCGCAAAAGCTTAAGCAGGAAGGTCGGCAACAAGGCCGACTGGAAGGCCGGGAAGAAGGGCACCTGGAGGGCTTGCAGGAAGGCAGCCGACGCGAGGCGCTGCGCATTGCCGGCAGTATGTTACAGAATGGCCTCGACAAAGAGATAGTACAGAAGATCACCGGACTGTCGGCTGATGAACTACAGCCGCTGTGTGGTTAACGTCCTGCCACGACAACCGCTGCCCGGCACGAAAATCCGCCGGGCAGGATTGCGTTAGCCTTCGCTTTTCACCACTTTAATCTCCACCATGCCGATCCCCAACTGACGCGGGGAGTGGCCGAGGATATTGCCCTCGTTAGTGGTTTGCGGGTCCGGCGGGGTGATGATCAGCGTGTTGCTGCGCGTTGGGTTGTCAAAATGCAGCGTCGTGGTAGTCACGTCATTATCCAGAGTGAGCACTTGCTCACTTTCTCCAACTCGCACCGGAATCGGCTTATTAGCGTTTGGGCCATAAGCTTTGGCGGTGATCACCAGATCAAATTTCTCCGGTAGCGGCTCTTTATATTCAATCTTCACGTCGCTGCCCAACTGAGCATTGGACCACCGCCCCCACGACTCGGGACGCGAAATACCGCTGAACTGTTTAACCTCTTCCGGGGCGCCAGCGACGTTAAACACGAAGCTGTCGGCCTTATAGCGAATATCGTTGTCGACAATTTTCAGCGTATCGACGTTGCCCTTATAGCGCTCCATATCGATAAGGGTGTCCCTGAAGGCGGTCTTGCCTTGCCACTGCGGCTTATCAACGTGCTGGACCTTCTGCTCACCCCCCAGCTGTCCCTGCGAGACGCACCAGTCGGTGGAGAGCGCCAGCTCAGGCGACCACAGCTGGCCCATTTTATAGCAGCGATCGACCCACACGAAATTATCCCGTGGCGCGAAATCGGCCAGCTGGAAGCGCAGCGGCGCAGAGTATTCACTCTCTGGCAGCGGTTCTACGCGCTGGTCAGATACCCGCAGCAGCAGCGGCAGGCGGAAATGGCTGCCGGAGAAAGCGATCATATTTTTCTGCGAGTCGATGGTGAAATTCTTCATTTCTTTGGGGAAATTCCACAGGCGGATCACGTCAGGCTTCCATGCCAGGACTTTCTCTTTCATATTCATGAAAATACCGGAGAGCGACTGGCCGGAGAGGCTGCTACGCCCGAGGCCGATATAGTTATCGCCGCCGAGAATATCCAGCACCGTCGCGCCGTTATCCATGGTGTTGCGTTTCACCGCCAGGGTCTCCTGCTGCGGTTTATCGCCGCGCAGGACGAAGAACAGATTGCTGCGATCGTGCTTGTTGAGATAATCCCAGGCGCTGTTCTTCATGGCCAGGTGATCGGAAGAGACCACGATGACCGTGTTTTTGAAATAGGGTGAGGCTTTAATCTTCTCTATCAGCGCGGCGATATGTTCCTGACTGCAGCTAACGGCGCTGAAAGAGAGGTTTTTCTTGCCGTCCACATCATAGCGTTTACGCTCGCAGGTGCGTGAGATAAAACCGTCGGGATGGTGGGTATCCACCGTCAGGGCGAAGAGCGAGAAGCGTTTCCCGGACTGCGACAGTTCTTCGAATTTTTTCCAGGTCTCGTTGAGCACAGTGTCGTCATAGAAGCCCCAGTCGTTGCGGTAGGTAGGATCCGCCACCGTAGTTTTTAGCTCTTCCGCCCCGTACAGATGATCGAAGCCGTGGGATTTAAGAAACACGTCTTTGCCGGCAAAGCGCAGGTTAGCCCCCTGCACAAAGTAATTCTCGTAACCGGAGTTCTTCAGAATATCGCCAAGGCAAATATTCTGTGGAAAGAAGCTGGAGACTGAGGCTGAGGCATTACCTTCGAACGGCGCGAACAGCGGAATGCCGCACTGTGAGGCGACCATGCCGGCGATAGTGTAATCGGTCCCCGGCAGCTGCATGGTATTGCTGAAATCAATGGCCTCAGCTTTAATTCTGCCAAGCTCAGGGGTGAGGTTGGGGAAGGCGTCGTTATCAAAATAGGTGCGCTCGAGACTTTCGCCATAGATATAGACCAGGTTCAGCTGCGGATTGTCGATTTGCTTCGACGGCTCTTTATAGTACGCGGCAAAGTCTGGATCGCCCTCGCGTGACTGGGATTTCACCAGCTCGCTGATCTGATGGAAGGCCGGGCTGGCATCAACGGAGGCCAGCGCCAGCAGTAGCGCCGCCAGGCTGTAACCGACGTGATGAGGATGATGCCGACGGCGGCGCAGCACCCAGCCGAGGGCGCCAAAGACGGCGACCAGTGCGACGGCCACGCCGACCCCCGGCAGTATATATTTGCCGATCCCGGCGCCGGTCAGGCTGTTGGTCAGAGTGTAGAGTACCGCGTCGTTGATGCCGTCGCCGGTGAAGTAGTCACTGGCGTAGAGGGTGATATTCAGCACCACGAACAGGCCTAACACCGTGAGCGTGGCGGCAAACCACCAGGTGTTACGACCCGCTTTCCAGGCATACAGCACCACCGAAGCTAAAAATAAGGCGATGGATAACAACTCTGACACAGCTCATCCTCATTAATGCCAGTTATCGGCTGGCAGAACAGATTACTTTTCAAGCCCCACTGTAATTGCAGCGCCATCTTGCTGCAATTCTAGCGTCATGAAAGTGTGCAGTTATTCAGAATTGGTTTAGAAGTTGCCTTTTTTGATCGGCATCGCATCGGGCGAAATGGGAAAACGGAACAGGAAAACTGCAAAAAAAAGCGTTTCAGGCCGCGGCGCCGCCGCGAAGGCAACAAATGCGGCCTTGTCAGTCAGGATCAGGAGAGGAAATTAACACCCTGTTTTAAGACCAGATCGCAGGCTTTGGTTTTTACCTGTTTCGCCAGCGAGCTATTGCCGAGCGTATTCAGGTCCAACTGCTGGCCGTTTTTGCTGTTGAGCAGCCCCTGCAGGCCATCCAGATAGCTGGTGTCCTGTTTTTGTTTTTCCGGCGTGCTAAGCCCCAGTTTATCCAGCACCTGATTTTTGACGTTATCGGCGCTGGTCACGGAGGCCAGCTTCTGTTTCGCGCAATATGACAGTATCCCGGCCGCATTATTCATGCTGCTGGCGGTCAGGGATTGGCTGCTGCCGTTGAGCAGGCTGGTTAGCGAGGAGACGGACATGCCGCCGCTGGCCTGGGCGTTACTGCCGCTGAGCTGGCTGGCAGCGCTGTTAAGGGAATCCTGCCAGGAGGCGGCGTGGGCGCCAGAGAGGGTAAACGCGCTAACGGCAAGCGCGGCAATAACGCTATTTTTAAACGATTTCATAGACGGACTCATAAGCGTGACTGAATAATCGCTTTAGTATAACGCCGTCGTCGCCCGGAAATCTCTTAATACTCCTTGCCTGTAACGCGGTGCCGGTAACTTTCCCAATTGAAGATAACCCACAGGCTGTTGCCGAGCCGCATACGGTCCATCACCCGCTCGCCGAGCAGTTTGTTCATCTCTTCCATATTGCTGTTGGTGAGCATCCCGGTAGGTCGTTTGGAGGATGAGCGCCGGTCAACTATCTGATTGATAATGACCTTTTCATAGCGAGACTCCGTCTGCATACCAATTTCATCGATCACCAGCAGGTCGACCATGCTGAGGTCGTTAAGCAACTGTTCTTCGCTCGTTTCCCGGTTGCCGAAGGTATCTTTCATCGCCGACATAATATCGGCCACGGTGATGATTAAGACCGACTTCCCGCGCAGCAGCAGCTCGTTGCAAATGGCTGCCGCCAGGTGGTTTTTGCCAGTGCCCGGTTTACCGGAGAAGATAAAGCTGGCGATATTGCCATCGAACTCTTCCACGTACTGGCGCGCCCGGGCGAGCGCATTCATCTGCCCCTCGCACTCGACGCGATAGTTATCAAAGGAGCAGTTCTGATGCAGCGGGCGGATCCCCGAGCGGTTGAAGGTGCGCTGCATTTTCATCGCGCGATTCTCTCGCTCCAGCGCTTCGGAACGCAGCCGGCCTTGCTCTTTTTGCCAGGCCAGCAGCTCTTCGCCGGTTTTAAACGCCGGTTCAATATGTGCCGGCATCATTTTCTGCAGGCGTTTCATCAGGTCGCCAACGTTTTTCATGCTCATCCTCGGAAACCTCGCGGAATATGGCTGTCGGGTTCGCTAACGCTGTTCACATCGCGCTTCGGCTGTCCGCCGTTGCTGGCGCGGCTGATTTGCACGCTACGCGCCAGCTTCTGCTGCCACTGCACGTGGTGAAAGACTTTACCTTCCGCCTGCCAGTAAGCGACGAAAGCGGCCAGCTCTTCGGGGGTAACCGGCTGGCTCAGGGCAATGCCCCACAGCGCGGCCAGGCGCTGAAAATCGGCGTCAGGCTGCCACCCGGCGTACATAGCAAATTTGCCCATCGGCACCGCAACCGGCGCCGCGGCGGGCTCCTCGAAAAACTGCGGGTCAAGCGCGATGTCGCTGCCGGGGCGCGCCAGCCTGGCTTCCAGCTCCAGCAGTTGCGCCAGCCGCGCTGGCGTCAGCGCATAGAATGCCGGCGCGTTATTGGCAAAAACGGCAACGGTGCCGTCAGTCGATTTTGCCAGCAGCGCCGCGTGCTGCTGGAGGAACTCTTCCAGGCCGCTAAAATGGGAGGTTAAAATTCGCGAAGACATAACTCTATCTCAACTCTGAACTGCAAAGAGTGGGGTGATCTGCACATAGTAGCACAGAGGCCATCGCGGAAGGAGCGTCGCGGATTAACCGCGACGTCGGGGTTAGACGCGAGGACGCTTACGATACAGCCACAGGCCGGGTATCGACAGGCCAATCGAAAGGGCGCCCACAATCGAAGAGGCCTTTAAAAAATTGCTCAGCAGCAAAATCATCATCTCTTCCGAATAACCAAAATGACTGATTTTTACCGCGGAAATCATCGCCGTGTAGGCTGAGATGCCAGGAAACATCGGGATCACGGCGGCGACGGTAAAAATCTTCGGATGCGCCAGATACCAGCGCGACCATTGAATGCCAATGCTGCCCACCAGCAGAGCGGCGAGAAAGGTGGCCCATTCAATGTTAAAACCGGCGCTCATCATGATCATACGCGAGCCATGGCCAATCGCCCCCAGCAGCGCGCACCAGCGCAGAGCGCGCTGAGGGACATTAAAGACCATCGCAAACCCGACGGCGGGGATCGCCGCCAGCAGCATGTCTTCCGCCAGCGCAAAAATAAATGAGATTATGCCCATCCGCGCAACCCCCATACGGTCATGGCCATCACCACGCCAATGCAGGTGGCGAGGGTTAGCAGGCTGGCGATCGCCCAGCGGGCGAGTCCGGTATTGATATGCCCTTTAAACATATCGGCGACGGCATTGATTAATGGAAAACCCGGGACCAGCAGCAGAACGCTGGCGGCCATGGCAATGGTCGGCGTGCTGGCAAACGCCGGGAGGCGCAGCAGCAGCCCGGAGATGGTGGTGGCGACAAAGGCGGTGATGCAGAAGTTGATCTGCGGATGCATGGAGCGATGGGTCAGCACCTGGCGAATGTACATGGCTACCGTGCTGGCGCAGAAGCTGACCAGCGCTCCATCCCAACCGCCGTTATTCAGTTTGCAGAAACAGGCGCAGGAAAGACCCACCATCAGCACCAGCAGCCAGCGCGGATAGCGCAGGGGAACGATCTGCGCAAAACGCTTCTCGACGTCGCGATAGTCCAGCAGCTTATGCTCGGCGAGGATCACAATGTGCTGCACTTCCGTCACCACATGCATATTAATGCCGCGATCGACATTTTTGCGCGTAGAGGTAAGACATTCGCCATTTTTAATGGTGGTCAGGACGATGGCATTCGAAGAGATGGCGCTTTCAACGCTGTCCATCCCCAACGCCAGCCCGAGACGTGTTGACAGTTCCTCCACCAGCGCACTCTCGGCGCCGTGCTGTAACAGAAAAAGACCACACTGGATGCATAAACGTGTGATTGCCCGCTGCTGTGTCCGATCAACCTGCATACTTCCTCTATTGTCCACGACGCCTGGTATCTGCCGATACTTTAACCTGAAGCGCAGTGGCGGCTGAGGGGGGTGGGATCAAATAATGTGCAAAAATTCCCGGTCTGCGGGGCGGCAGAATTTGAAGCATCCCACACTTTTGCCAGTTTGGTGAAAAGTGCAATTTTTGTCGCCATTCATCCCTTCTTTTTCCCCACTGACTTATCAAAAATGCAGAAAAGCACTTTTATTAAACAAAAATTATACAAATAATTAACCCTGCAAGAGTGAGACATCCCTATGAAGACACAGGTCGCGATTATTGGCGCGGGCCCCTCCGGGCTGCTGCTGGGGCAGTTGCTGCACAACGCCGGGATCCATACCGTGATCCTTGAGCGTCAAACGCCGCAGTATGTGCTGGGGCGCATCCGCGCGGGAATTCTGGAAAGCGGTACCGTTGATCTGCTGCGCGAAGCGGGCGTGGCGCAGCGGATGGATGCCGAAGGCCTGGTGCATCATGGGGTGGAGTTTCTGTTTGACGGCCAGCGGGTGCCCGTCGCACTGAGCGAGCTAACCGACGGTAAGAGCGTAATGGTTTATGGCCAGACCGAAGTCACCCGCGATCTGATGGCTGCCCGGGCCGCCAGCGGCGCGCCGATCGTCTATGGCGTGAGCGAGGTGGCTATCCATGACGCCAAAAGCGACCGGCCGACGATCACCTACCTCAGCGAAGGGGAAACCTGCCGTCTGGAGTGCGATTTTATTGCCGGTTGCGACGGTTTCCACGGCGTATCGCGGCAAAGTATTCCAGCTGGCATTTTGCAGACCTACGAGAGCGTGTGGCCGTTTGGCTGGCTAGGCCTGCTGGCGGATACGCCGCCGGTCAATCCGGAGCTTATTTATGCGCACCATCAGCGGGGGTTTGTATTGTGCAGTCAACGCTCACTGACTCGCAGCCGCTATTATCTGCAGGTTCCGCTGAGCGATAAGGTTGAAGCATGGTCGGACGAGCGCTTCTGGCAGGAGCTGAAAAGCCGCTTGCCGGAGGAGCTGGCATCCAGGTTAGTGACTGGTCACTCACTTGAGAAGAGCATTGCCCCCCTGCGAAGCTTCGTCGTGGAGCCGATGCAATATGGGCGGTTGTTCCTGGTGGGGGATGCGGCGCATATCGTTCCGCCAACCGGGGCGAAAGGATTAAATCTGGCGGCATCGGACGTGAACTATCTGTGGCGGATTCTGCGCGAATACTACCATCGTGGCCGCAGCGATCTGCTGGCGACCTACTCGCAACTGGCGCTGGATCGGGTCTGGAAAGGGGAACGCTTTAGCTGGTTTATGACCCGCCTGCTGCATGATTTTCCGGATCAGAACGCGTTCGACGCTAAAATGCAGGCCGCCGACCGCCGCTACTATCTGGGCTCGCGCGCCGGGCTGACCACCATCGCGGAAAACTACGTGGGCTTGCCCATGGAGCGTGTCGCCTGAATTAAGAGGAGTCATCATGCCGTTCGTTCAAACCGTGCCCGTATTTAAGCTGTATGGCGAAGAGTGCGGCTGGCCGACGCCGGACCTGCTGCACTGTGAGTCGATTTTACAGCGCAGCAGCCTGTATCAGTGGCATATTCGCGTCCATCAGCATGCGGAAATGGTCCAGCTTCTCTATCTGCATCAGGGGCGGGCGGAGATCGAAATTGAAGGTGCCACCGAGGTGATGACGGAGTCCTGCATCCAGGTGGTTCCCGCCCTCTGTATTCACGGGTTTAATTTTTCACCCGGGACGCAAGGGTTTGTGCTCTCTCTGGCGCTGCCGCTGCTGAGCCGGTTTGAAAATCAGTTCGGTCGCCCTCTGGATGTGCTTAGCGTGCCGCAGTGTGTGCCGGTGGGCCGTTCTCGCGGGCGCATGCATACGCTGTTTTCAGCGCTTCGCGAGGAGTACTGCGAAGAGCACGATGCGCGAGAAATGATGCTCTATTCGCTGCTGGGGACGCTGTTGGTCTGGCTGAACCGACAGTGCCATCCCGCGTCCCCCGCGGAAGATAAAGCGGAGCGGAAGCGCAGCATGATGCGCCACTTCGCCCGCCTTATCGAGAGCCACTACCGACAGCATCTCCCGTTGGCGGAGTATGCGAAGCTGATTGGACTGTCGGTTACGCACTTAAATTATTTATGTCGTGAGTTTTATGGCTGTAGCGCTCTTGGAGTATTGCATCAGCGGTTGATGCTTGAAGCGCGACGCAATCTGCAGTACACCCGCATGACGATTACACAACTCTCTGATTATTTGGGGTTTAGCGATGCAGCCTATTTTTCGCGTTTTTTCCGTCGCTATAGCGGTATGTCACCCAAAGCATTTAGAGAAACAATTAAAGATAATGCTTCATAATGTTCAGTACTGAAATTATTTTTGCTAAATAATGTTTTTATCTTTTCTAATTTATTAGCGCAGGAACGTCTGTGTTAATATTAATCGCAAGTATACACGGCAATAATATTTTACACGGTATGACCACGGTTCGGTCGTTACGTATATCGTGTGCGCAGGCCATGAATATGATTTTAATATTCATCCAGGAAATGATATGGCGATAAAGTCGCTCGCCGATCGTTTGCAGGCAAGCGAAGGAACTTCGACAGGAAGCGGAGGTGTTATGTTACCAGGACAAGGTAAGTTTGGCGTCGTTATTAGTAAAATTCCCGTCATGCAATCAGGGTTAAAGGTGATCTTCAATGAGAACCTCCCTGATTACGAACTGAGTTTTTGTCGTTCTCATGATGAGCTCACCCTTTTACAACTGCGGCGGGCGGTGCTGGTTGTCGCGGATATCTCCGGCGAGATTGCGCACCCCCGAGCCGTCTGCGAGCGTTATTACTCCCTCATGACTCAGTACCGTGATATTCACTGGGTTTTTATGGTCAGCGACAGCCTCTATCCGTTGGCCGTTGAGCTATTAATTCGTCCTGAAAGCTCGTTGATCTCCGAGAGCGAGCCGGTTAACCGGCTGATTGAGGTGATTTGCGCCGGTAGCCGTGCGGCTGAACAGATTAGCCGTACGCTGTTTGCCGGGGATGAGGACAGCGATTTCGCAAGCTACCACTCTGCGGCGATGCTCACTCTTTCAGAGCGTAAAGTTCTGCGCCTTCTGGCGAAGGGGTGGGGAATAAACCAGATCGCCGCGCTGTTGAAAAAGAGTAATAAGACGATCAGCGCGCAGAAAAACAGCGCAATGCGTCGCTTATCGCTACGCAGCAACGCTGAAATGTATGCCTGGATCAACAGCGCGCAGGGAATGCAAGAGCTGAATATCAATTCAGCTTACGGGGAGCAAATGGAATGGAAAAAAATAGTACAACCCGCCATGTCGCCATCGTAGAAAAATGCGTGATGACGGAAATGGCATGGCGCTATATCTTTAGTCGTGAAGATAATCGCCGTTATCATATTCATCTGTTTAAAAATGTCAGTATGCTCAGGGCGGCGGAAATACCGTTTCCCTGGTCAACCATTATTTTTTCTCTTTCGGGAAGTCGTTCTTCACGAGCCGAGAGTCTGCTCTTTGTTCATGAAATGGCGCGGTGCCGGCCGGAAGTCCAAACGATTATTCTGGCTAATAATGAAAGTGAAATGCACCTGATCGGCCATCTTATGCCGGCCTGTTTGCACGGCATACTGAATAAATCCGCGCCGCGACGCGGGCTACAGGAGTGTTTGCTGCAGCTACTGGACAATCATCATCTCAGCGGCAGCGAACAATTTTGCGACAGAGAGGCGTGCAACGATCCGCTAAGCCCGACGGAGCACGCCATCCTTCGGTATATGTCGTGGGGATATTCGCTTTCTGATATTGCGATACAGCTCAACCGGAATATTAAAACGATCCGCGCGCATAAGTTTAACGCCATGACCAAGCTCGGAGTTCGCTCAGACATTGGTTTATTAAACGCGGCGGATATCCTGTTGCATTTACCGCTCAATAGTACGACCAGCGCCGTTAAACAGGTAGCGTAATGCGTCTATAAACACACATCTACCCATGTTGCATCGGTGAGCTGCGCCATGCGTTCTGGTTCAATGCGAACCGCGCTATGGATGGCTCCCGCTGCGGGTAGTACTTCCTGATAATGTCTGAGAGAGACGTCGCAGTAGACTGCCAGCGGGTTTTCCAGACCAAACGGGCAAACGCCGCCGACCGGATGACCGGTCCAGGTAACCACTTCATCGCTGCTTAGCATGCGTGCTTTCGCGCCAAAGGTCTCTTTCAGCTTTTTATTATCCAGCCGCGCATCGCCCCTGGCGACGATCAGTACAATCTTATCTTTGATCTTGAGCGACAGCGTTTTGGCAATTTGCCCCGGCTCAACGTTGTGTGCGGCAGCGGCAAGTGCGACGGTGGCGGTACTCTGATTTAACTCAATAATTTCGATATCGGGGGCGTGTTCGGCAAAAAACTGCCGTACAGACTGCAGACTCATTGGATTCTCCTGATTTAAGCCTGGTTAAATCTGTCACAAGCCTGGCGGAGTGTAAATATCAGCGCGGACAATCCAGATTCTTTCTATTTTGTCGATCTCCTTCACAATCGCCGTAACCGGTTACTGTAACCGGTTGCGGTTATCTGCATTGAGATGAATACTGGAACAGTCACTTCTCCTTTTATTTATAACAAAAGAGCCGTGTATGAATCGTTGCCTCATGAGCAGTATAGCCGGTTGCACATCCGCCAGCGGCCTGCTGCGTCAAAAAGCGGTCATCGTAACGGCAGGGTAATCGTTGTTGGGCCAGTATCAATAGCCTGTCAGGAGGGCTACTATGTCTGCTAACCATGCTGCGTTTAATTTGATATTTCGCTTTGTAGAAAATTACATAAGCCCCATAGCAGGGCGGATCTCGTCGCAGCGCCACGTCATGGCTATCCGTGACGGATTTATCTCAGCGATGCCGTTTATGATCGTCGGATCGTTCCTGTTAGTGTTTGCTTATCCACCGTTCTCACCGGATACCACCTGGGGTTTTGCCCGCGCCTGGCTGGATCTGGCGAAAGAGTTTGAGGGGCGTATTCTGACCCCCTTTGATATGACGATGGGGATCATGTCGATCTACATCTGCGCGGCAATCTCCTATAACCTCGGTAAGCATTACGAGAAATCCAATCAGCTCGATCCCTTTATGTGCGCAATGCTGTCGATCATGGCCTTTTTGCTGATTGCCGCGCCGAAAACCAATGGCACGCTGCCGGTGGATAGCCTCGGGGGGACCGGGATCTTTACCGCCATTCTGGTGGCGATCTACTGCGTGGAGATGATGCGTTTCTTGAAAGCGCACAACATTGGGATCCGCTTGCCGGACCAGGTTCCGCCGATGATCAAAAACTCGTTTGATCTGTTGATCCCGGTGCTGGTGGTCGTGCTGACGCTCTATCCGCTGAGCCTGTTTATCCAGCACCATTTTGACATGCTGATCCCGCAGGCCATTATGGCCATTTTCAAGCCGCTGGTTTCGGCAGCCGACTCTCTGCCGGCAATTCTGTTGGCGGTGCTGATCGGCCACCTGCTGTGGTTTGCCGGGATCCACGGTGCGGCGATCGTGTCCGGGATGCTGCAGATGTTCTGGCTGACTAACCTCGGTATGAACCAGCAGGCGCTGGCCCAGGGCGCGCCTCTGCCGCATATCTTTATGGAGGCGTTCTGGACCTTCTTTATCGTGGTCGGAGGTTCCGGGGCGACCATGGGACTGGTGTTCTGTTATCTGCGCAGCCGTTCAGCGCATTTGCGCTCCATTGGTCGTTTGAGCGTGGTGCCAAGCCTGTTCAATATCAACGAGCCGGTGATCTTTGGGACGCCTATCGTCATGAACCCAGTGTTCTTTATTCCGTTCCTGCTGGCGCCGATGGTGAACGCGGTGCTGGCCTGGGCGGCAATGAAGCTGGATCTGATTGGCCGCGTCATCTCCGTCGTACCATGGACGGCGCCAGCGCCAATTGGCGGCGCCTGGGCGTTGGGCTGGGATTTCCGGGCGGCGATTCTGGTCATTGTTCTGGCCTGCGTGTCGGCAATCATCTACTTCCCATTCTTTAAGGTATATGAGAAACAGCTGCTTGCTCAGGAAGCGGAAGAGGCCGAGCGGGCGGAGCAGGAGAGTCAACAGACCGCATAAATAGCAACGGGCGGTAAAGGCCGCCCGTTACTTTTCAGGTAAGTGGTAATTATTTAAGCGTACAGTCGCCGCACTGTTGGACATCCGGCAGGCGATAGCGCTGACAGCAGGTGCGTCGGACTAACTGCCCTTCACGCAGCATCACCGTTCGCCACAGCGGGTTATCCTGGCCATCGGCGAGTTGTTTTTCAAAAAAACAGTGCTGACGTAGCGCGGCAAGCCGCTCATCACCCAGCAGCGCGCGCATTTCCCCAAGATACCAGTTAATCAGATAGCCGGTATTGCTCCAGATAAGTTTGCTATTGATTTCGCCCGTCGCTGCCAGCGCCTCAACAACCGGCTGCAGGGTGCGCGTTACCAGGGCATCCATTCGCGCCTGCGGTGAAAGCCTCTCGATGTCGGCATCGCTATGCACATCAATCCAGAAGCAGGCCGCCCGGCCGCTTTCATGAAACTCGACATGGAAATGTTCTGGCGCCAGGCTGAGGCCTTGCGGTTCATTGAGCAGCGCCAGCATCAGCGGCGGCACCAGCAGGCCGATATACCATTGCGCCCAGAGCGAGAGCAGAGGCTTCTGTTCCCGAGGCAGCGTCGGCTGATGACGATAGATATGATCGGACCAGGTGGCCAGCAGGGAGCGCAAGGCGATGGGTTGCGACCATTCGGCAAGCGTTAACGCGTGCCGTGGGGCGGGTTCGTCAAGTCGCAGGAAATCAAGCAGGTGTGGACGCAGGGTGGCGATTTTTTCCCGAATACTCTCCGCCAGGGCATGCTCAGCCGTCGGCAAAGGAGCCCGCCAGATAAGTTCATCGCTGAGAGGAAGGGAACGCCAGGCCATTCGATTTCCAGATACAAATCTAAATGATAATGATTACTGATATTAGTTGCTTGCAGGCGGCATGGCAAGGCTTTTATCGGCGCCGCGATGTCGCAGCGCGCGCAGGTCAACTGGCAAGAATAATGTTGCGGCCTTTATTTTTGGCCTCATAGAGTGCGCCGTCGGCGCGCGCCAGCGCTTGTTCAATGTTGTCATTAATGAGCGGCGTCAGGCCAATACTGATGGTGACGTTGGTGGCGACGCTTTCATTAAACATATGCGGGATCTTCAGGTCATAGACCCGCTGACGTATACGTTCGGCTGTCTGCCAGGCCGTTTCTTCGCTGCTATTGGTCAGCAGCACCATAAACTCCTCTCCACCAAAGCGGGCAACAATATCGCGTGAGCGTACAGCGTTGCGAATGGCAGCAGAGACGCGAATAAGCGCCTGGTCACCCATCATATGACCATAGTGATCGTTATAGGCCTTGAAGTGATCGATATCGAGGAGCAGCACGTAGTGGTTGTCGCCGTCCAGCGCCAGCAGGGTATCGAGGCGGTTCTGCAGTCCGCGGCGATTATACAAACCGGTCAGGGGATCGAGCATACTGAGATCGTTGAGCGTATTGCGTTCATGCATCAGTTTATCCATTAAACCCTGCGTAAAGGCATCGCTGCGCTTCTGGATAATATTTTGCAGGGTAATACCGGCTATAGGCAGCATAAAGCAGTAAGTCATACGCAACCATTGTTCCCCCTCCGCCATTATCAGGCAGGCAAGGAAAGTTGGTAAAGAGTGGAGGGTAAAGGCAGTGATATTATTGGAAAAAGCGATGGTGCCGATAAACAGAATGCTTAATAGGGCGATCACCAGATAGTTAAAATGCGGTGGTGTCAATAGCATCGCTTTTGTCACTACGTGCCATGCCCATAGCATGCCAAATAACAACGAGATAGTGGGAATATTTATTTTCGATTGCGGCCATTTCCAGTGCCAGAGCAGCAGCAGCGCGCTGCAGACGACGATCAGGGCGCAGGGCAGCGTAAAACGAACTACCGTAAATAGGGGGGTGACCAGCGACAGCGAGGAAGAAATGAAATTAAGCAGTAAAAAAAGCCGTAAGGAATATTGATATTTTTGTGCGTAGTGTGCTCGCCAGGTTTGTGCAGTCATATCGGAAGAATCATTATTAGTCGTTAAATTTCAAAATGATGAAAGCCAAAAATGAAGAGTCTGATAACAATGTGCAAAAAAAGGTTATTTGCAAAATAAGCAAAATATTTAATATATATCGATAATCCGCTTAATTTATCACCTTCATGAATGTATGTCATTACCGCGAACGTAAAGAAAAAGGGGCAGAGCACGTCGCAAATGACAAATGATAAAGATTATCATATGATATTGGTTATCATTATCGTTGTAAGAGGTGAAACCATGCTGCAGCGAGCATTAGGAAGCGGCTGGGGAGTGATGATTCCCGGCGCGCTAATTGTCGCTCTCGGGTATGCCGGAGTGTCGGCTGACGTATGGCGGGTACTGGTCGCGGTGGGCATGCTGATGTCCGCGGCGATGATCTGGCATCGTCAATTGCGCCATTTTATCCTGCTGCCATCGTGTGTCGCGTTGATCGGCGGAATAATGCTGATGATTGTGGATATTAAACTGAGAGGATAATGCCGGAGAGGGAAGAATATTGGTGCGAGGGGGGGGACTTGAACCCCCACGTCCGTAAGGACACTAACACCTGAAGCTAGCGCGTCTACCAATTCCGCCACCTTCGCACAGTATTCTTTCTTTGAGATATTGCCTCGTTGGTGCGAGGGGGGGGACTTGAACCCCCACGTCCGTAAGGACACTAACACCTGAAGCTAGCGCGTCTACCAATTCCGCCACCTTCGCCCAGTGCGAGCAATATCTTCGTGGATTATGGTGCGAGGGGGGGGACTTGAACCCCCACGTCCGTAAGGACACTAACACCTGAAGCTAGCGCGTCTACCAATTCCGCCACCTTCGCATACCATCGATACTCTGAAAGTATCGTTACCACGGAGGCGCATTCTAGTGGTTTTCGGCGACACGTCAATAGTTAATTATGCAGGTTGTATCGATTGCTGCAAAAATGGGCGGATTTGCCCGCGGGAAGCGCCAGCGGTACCAGGAGCGGGCCGCCGGCGTGAAAAGACGATTATTTTTTCGCCTGACGGGTCATGATGGTGCGATAGACCTTAAAGCGCCCGGTCTGAGCGATCACCTCATGGAAGCCGAACGTTTCATCCAGCACCTGCGGATACGGCAGGAAGGCGTTGGCGACAATGCGCAGCTCGCCGCCGCTGTTCAGATGGCGAACCGCGCCGCGGATCAGCGCCTGGGCGGCTTCGAGACTGGTCTGCAGGCCGTCATGGAATGGCGGGTTGGAGATGATCATGTCGAAGCGACCATTGACCTCGGAGAAGACGTTGCTGGCAAACACATCGCCAGCCAGGCCGTTGGCGGCAAGCGTCGCGCGGCTGGCTTCAACCGCCGGGGCGCTGACGTCGCACAGGGTGAGGCGCACTTTCGGTGAATGGCTGGCCAGCGCGGCGGCCAGCACGCCCGCGCCGCAGCCGACGTCGAGCACTTTCCCTTTGGTATGCGGCTCGAGGGTGGAGAGCAGCAGCTGGCTGCCGACGTCCAGACCGTCGCGGCTGAAGACGCCCGGCAGGGTTTTAATCGTCAGATTATCCAGTGTGTATTCGCCCCAGAATGCGTCGGCGTCGAAGGTCGGCTGCTTTTCCAGACGGCCATGATAGAGGCCACAGCGGCGCGCGCTATCCACTTTGTTTAATGGCGCGTATTCAGCCAGCATCTGCTCCGCGCTGCGGACGCCGCTGCGGTTTTCACCGACGACGAAAATGTCGCTTCCCACCGGCAGCAGAGAGAGCAGGTTCATCAGCTGGAACTGCGCCTCTGGTTTGTTCTTTGGCCAGTAGTAGATCAGGGTGTCGCATTCGGCGACGTCAGCGGCCTCAGCCACTAAGCTAAAACGGACGGTGTCACCCATCTGGCGGTTGAGGACCTGCCAGTGGTGAAACTGTTGGGTGTGGGCGCGGCTGGCCGCGGTATCCAGACGCGCAGGCAGGTCATCCTGCAGGTCACCGGCAAACAGAACGCGGGCGGACTCGAAATCATCACTGTGGCGCAGCAAGACTTCACTTGCCGGGGTAAAAGCGGACATGAAACACTCCTTCATTAAGACTGGCGCCGATTATAGTAGTTTGTTGGCGCAGATACGACGGATTTGCTATATTGCGCGCTTTTTTAACAGGAGTGTTTCGCTATGACATCCCGACGAGACTGGCAATTACAGCAGCTGGGCATTACCCAGTGGTCGCTGCGCCGACCGGGGGCGTTGCAGGGCGAAATCGCTATCTCGCTTCCTGAACATATTCGTCTGGTGATGGTGGCGGAAACCCCGCCGTCGCTGACAGAGCCGCTGATTGGCGACATATTACGCGCGCTGGCCGTGACGCCAGATCAGGTCCTGCAGCTGACCCCGGAGCGGGTGGCGATGCTGCCGCAGGACAGCCGCTGCAACAGCTGGCGGTTGGGCACAGAGGCGTCGCTGCCGCTGGCGGGCGCCCAGGTGTCCACCCCCGCTTTTGATGAACTCCAGACCAGCGCGCCGGCTCGCAGGGCGCTCTGGCAACAAATCTGCGCACATGAACACGATTTCTACCCTCAGCACGGCTGATTTAACCAGAGCCTGGCACATCGAAAAACGCGCCCACGCTTTCCCGTGGAGCGAACAGACTCTGGCCAGTAACCAGGGGGAGCGCTATCGCAACTATCAGCTATCGGTAGATGGCGAAATGGCGGCTTTCGCCATTACGCAAGTGGTGCTGGATGAGGCGACGCTGTTCAATATCGCCGTCGATCCCGCGTACCAGCGCCGCGGCCTGGGGCGAGCGCTGCTGGAGCATGTCATTGATGAAGTCGAAAAACTCGGCGTCGTCACGCTGTGGCTGGAGGTGCGAGCATCCAACGTTGCCGCCATCGCGCTGTATGAGAGCGTAGGTTTCAATGAGGCAACCATCCGCCGCAACTACTATCCTACGGCCGACGGACGCGAAGACGCCATTATTATGGCTCTGCCAATCAGTATGTAACACAAGGTGATACGATGAAATGGGACTGGATTTTCTTTGATGCCGATGAAACGCTGTTTACGTTTGATTCTTTCAGCGGCTTGCAGCGGATGTTTCTCGACTACAGCGTGACCTTTACCGCCGAAGATTTTCAGGACTATCAGGCCGTGAACAAGCCGCTATGGGTGGATTACCAAAACGGCGCCATCACCTCGCTGCAGCTGCAGCACCAGCGTTTTGACAGCTGGGCGGAACGTTTGAATGTGCCGCCCGGGGAACTCAACGACGCGTTTATGAATGCGATGGCGGAAATCTGTGCCCCGTTGCCGGGCGCGGTCTCGCTGCTCAACGCGCTGCAGGGCAAGGTCAGAATGGGCATCATCACCAACGGCTTTACCTCGCTGCAGCAGACTCGTCTGGAGCGGACAGGTTTACGCGATCACTTTGATTTGCTGATTATTTCTGAACAGGTGGGTGTCGCCAAGCCGGACGCGCGTATTTTCGATTATGCGCTGGCGCAGGCGGGTAACCCACCGCGCTCGCGGGTGCTGATGGTCGGTGATACCGCCGAGTCGGATATTCGCGGCGGCGTGAACGCCGGACTGGCGACCTGCTGGCTCAATGCGCATCAGCGCGAGCTGCCGGCGGACCTCGAGCCGGACTGGACGGTGACCTCGTTAAGCGAACTGGAGCAGCTCCTGTGTAAACACTGATTGCCTCCCCCCCGTTGATGGGTAAAATAGCCGCAATTTTTCGTATTCCACATGCGTGGCCCATGGCCGCGTTTACTTAGAAGATTAATTATGACGTTGTCTCCTTATCTGCAAGAGGTGGCCAAACGCCGCACTTTTGCCATTATTTCTCACCCGGATGCCGGTAAGACCACCATCACCGAAAAGGTGCTGCTGTTCGGACAGGCGATTCAGACCGCCGGTACAGTAAAAGGTCGTGGTTCCAGCCAGCACGCGAAATCCGACTGGATGGAGATGGAAAAGCAGCGTGGTATCTCGATCACCACCTCGGTAATGCAGTTCCCGTATCATGACTGCTTGGTGAACCTGCTGGATACCCCGGGGCACGAAGACTTCTCCGAAGATACCTACCGTACCCTGACGGCGGTGGACTGCTGCCTGATGGTGATTGACGCGGCAAAAGGCGTCGAAGATCGGACCCGTAAGCTGATGGAAGTCACCCGTCTGCGCGATACGCCGATCCTCACCTTTATGAACAAACTCGACCGTGATATCCGCGATCCGATGGAGCTGCTGGATGAGGTCGAGAACGAGCTGAAAATCGGCTGCGCGCCGATTACCTGGCCTATCGGCTGCGGCAAGCTGTTCAAAGGCGTTTATCATCTCTACAAAGACGAAACCTACCTGTATCAGACCGGTAAAGGCCACACCATCCAGGAAGTGCGTATCGTGAAGGGGCTTAACAACCCGGATCTCGACGCGGCGGTGGGGGAAGACCTGGCGCAGCAGCTGCGTGACGAGCTGGAGCTGGTGCAGGGGGCGTCGAACGAGTTCGATAAAGATCTGTTCCTGGCCGGGGAAATCACCCCGGTCTTCTTCGGAACCGCGTTAGGTAACTTCGGCGTTGACCATATGCTGGATGGCCTGGTGGAGTGGGCCCCGGCGCCGATGCCGCGCAACACCGACACGCGTGAAGTCACCGCCACGGAAGAGAAATTCACCGGCTTCGTGTTTAAAATTCAGGCCAACATGGATCCGAAACACCGCGACCGCGTGGCTTTCATGCGGGTGGTGTCCGGCAAATATGAAAAAGGCATGAAGCTGCGTCAGGTGCGTATCGGCAAGGACGTAGTGATTTCCGACGCGCTGACCTTTATGGCGGGCGATCGCTCGCACGTTGAAGAAGCGTACCCAGGCGATATCATCGGCCTGCATAACCACGGCACCATTCAGATTGGCGATACCTTTACCCAGGGCGAGATGATGAAGTTCACCGGTATTCCGAACTTCGCGCCGGAACTGTTCCGTCGTATTCGCCTGAAGGATCCGCTGAAGCAGAAACAGCTGCTGAAAGGGCTGGTTCAGCTCTCTGAAGAGGGCGCGGTCCAGGTCTTCCGCCCGATCGCTAATAACGATCTGATCGTTGGCGCCGTCGGCGTGCTGCAGTTTGACGTGGTGGTAGCGC
Source organism: Klebsiella sp. KP20-425-1 (assembly GCF_025813515.1). Classification (NCBI taxonomy): domain Bacteria; kingdom Pseudomonadati; phylum Pseudomonadota; class Gammaproteobacteria; order Enterobacterales; family Enterobacteriaceae; genus Klebsiella; species Klebsiella sp. KP20-425-1. Next base: position 4,452,592 of record NZ_CP109614.1, on the reverse strand, counting down.
GTCTGAAAAGCGAATACAACGTGGAAGCGATTTACGAATCGGTCAACGTGGCCACCGCGCGCTGGGTTGAATCTACTGACGTGAAGAAGTTCGAAGAGTTCAAGCGGAAAAATGAAGTTCAGCTGGCGCTGGATGGCGGCGATAACCTGACCTACATCGCCCCGACAATGGTCAACCTGAACCTGACGCAGGAGCGTTACCCTGACGTGGTGTTCCGCAAAACGCGCGAGCACTAATCCCTGACGAAGCGCGGCGCAGGCCGCGCTTTTTTCTGATTACGCCCCCGTTCCCTTCCTTCTGGAAAGTTCTTAAAACACCGCTAATTCGTCTGTTTTTTATCCATATCCTCCGCAACCCCTTCGTCTGTCTACTATATTTAATTCGTGTTTTTAAAAATGCTGGCGTAATTCACTGCGATAAGACGCCAGCGCTGGTGAAAAAACGAGGACATAACGATGACCAGACTAAAGAATGCCAATATGTTGCTGGCGCTCTTCTTAGGCTTAGCCGCGTTGAACGCCTCGGCAGAGACGGAAAAAACAACGGTAGACAGTGCGAAGTCGGCTGCCAGCAATGCGGGAGAGGCGGTAGATAATTCGATTAACAAAGTCGGCGATTTTATGGATGACAGTACCATTACCGCACGGGTAAAAGCGGCGCTGATCGACCATAAAGATATTAACTCCGGCGATATTTCGGTGAAAACGGAGAATAAAGTGGTCACCCTCAGCGGCGACGTCACCAGTGCTGAACAGAAAAGTCAGGCACTGAGCGTAGCGAAAGAGGTCAAAGGCGTCTCACACGTTAACGACAAGCTGACGGTCCATCATAAATCATCGAGCGAGACGGCGACGCTGAAAGGCTATGCCGGGGATACCGCCATTACCAGCGAAGTGAAAGCCAAGCTGCTGGCGGATGACATTGTCCCTTCGCGCAATGTGAAAGTCGAAACCAACGCCGGCGCGGTACATCTGACCGGTACGGTGGCTTCCGCGGCGCAGGCGGAGCGTGCCGCAGAGATTGCGAAAGCGGTCTCCGGTGTGAAAAGCGTGCGCAACGATCTTAGCGTTAAGTAAACCGAGTTATTAACAAAAGTGTTGTCTGGCCAAGGTTGCCGAACGAATAGCAGCATCCACTGAGCGATGAGCTATACAGAAAGGGTGCGCAAACCGCTGTTCACCGTCCATTATGGTAAGGAGAAAAGTATGTTTCGATGGGGAATTATTTTTCTGGTCATTGCATTAATTGCTGCGGCTCTGGGCTTTGGTGGTCTGGCGGGTACGGCCGCTGGCGCTGCGAAAATCGTCTTTGTCGTCGGGATTATCCTGTTCCTGGTGAGCCTGTTTACAGGACGCAGACGTCCTTAGGCGGCCCGCGATGCGGGCGATACTGAAGCCTAAGCATTTTTACTGACACGTCATCTTACACAAAGCCAGTCCTGAGGACTGGCTTTCGCGGTTTAAGCGGCGGGCAAATTGCGTTACCTTGTCAGGAGAAGATCAATCGAACAGGAAAGCAGGGTGGGGCAACGCATTCCCGTCACGCTGGGCAATATCGCCCCGCTGGCGGTTAAACCCTTCCGACCAGGCAAGCTGGCGCTGGTATGCGAAGGCGGAGGACAGCGAGGGATTTTTACTGCCGGGGTGCTGGACGAATTTATGCGCGCCGGATTTAACCCCTTTGACCTGATGCTGGGTACTTCCGCCGGCGCGCAAAACCTCTCCGCCTACATGTGTAATCAGCAAGGCTATGCCCGCAAAGTTATCACCCGCTACACCACTTCACGCCAGTTTTTCGATCCGATGCGCTTTGTGCGCGGCGGCAACCTTATCGATCTCGACTGGCTGGTTGAGGCCACTTCGCAGCAAATGCCGCTTGCCATGAACTATGCCGAAGCGCAGTTCGCGTTGGGGAAAGAGCTGTGGCTATGCGCTTGCCGCGGTGACGATTACTCCGCCAGCTATTTTTCGCCGACGCCGCAAACGTGGCTGGATCTGATCCGCGCCTCCAGCGCCATCCCCGGCTTTTATCGCAGCGGCGTTTTGCTCGACGGCGTTAGCTACCTGGACGGCGGCGTCAGCGATGCGATCCCGGTGCAGGAGGCGGCCCGCCGCGGCGCCCAGACCATCGTGGTGATCCGTACCGTCCCTTCGCAGATGTTTTATACCCCGCAGTGGTTCAAGCGGATGGAGCGCTGGCTGGGAGAGAGTAGTCTGCAACCGCTGGTCAATTTGGTGCATCATCACGAAACCACCTACCGCGCCATCCAGCAGTTCATCGAGAAACCGCCGGGTAAGTTGCGGATCTTCGAAATCTATCCGCAGCGGCCGCTGCGCAGCATGGCGCTTGGCAGCCGACTACCGGCGCTGCTGGAGGACTACAAAACCGGGCGCCAGTGCGGCCGTTATTTCCTGGCAACGGTGGGTAAACTACTGGCCGACCAGCCGCCGCTGCTGCGCCACGCGCCGCGTATTGCCCGGCCCGCGCCGGTGGTGGTGCCGCCGGTGCCGGTGGCCAATGAAGCGCCCCAGGCGACCATCATTCCTGCGCCCCAGGCGAATGACCCCAGTTTTGATCATGAGGATCTGGCGTGACGCACCGTTTTATCGATACCCACTGTCACTTTGATTTTCCCCCCTTCGCGGCAGATGAGGTCGCCAGCCTGGCGCGTGCGGCGCAGGCCGGCGTCGGGCGAATTATCGTTCCAGCCATCTCTGCTGAGCGTTTTAGCCGCGTGCTGGCGCTGGCAGCTCAGCACGAAGCGCTGTACGCCGCGCTGGGTATGCATCCGATCGTCATCGAAGAGCATACTGATGAGGGACTGGCGCAGCTGGAAGCCTTGATGGCGCAGCGGCCGCCTAAACTGGTGGCGGTGGGAGAGATTGGCCTCGATCTTTATCGCGACGATCCGCAGTTTGATCGTCAGCAGGCGCTGCTGGAAGCGCAGCTGAGGCTGGCGAAGCGTTACGATCTGCCGGTGATCCTCCACTCCAGACGCACCCACGATAAGCTGGCGATGCTGCTGAAAAAACATGCCCTGCCGCGTACCGGAGTCATCCATGGCTTTGCCGGCAGCCTGCAGCAGGCCGAGCGCTTCGTTCAGCTTGGCTATAAGATCGGCGTTGGCGGCACCATTACCTATCCCCGCGCCAGTAAAACCCGTGAAGTGATGGCGCGTCTGCCGCTTTCCGCTCTGCTGCTGGAGACCGATGCCCCGGATATGCCGCTAAATGGCTTTCAGGGACAGCCCAATCGACCGGAACAAGCTGCACGGGTATTTGAGGCGCTGTGCGAACTGCGTCCGGAGTCGCCGGCAGCCATAGAAGAAGGGATCATGCACAATACGCTCGCCTTGTTTTCCCTTCCCCCGGTCTCTGTATGGTGATCGATTTCTCATAATTGTCCATCCATATCATTGATTTGCTTAAAATGTGTGAAGCCAGACGGGCAGGATAGTTTCAGGCCGATATAATCACGCGGTTAGTACTGGACTATCAAAAACACAGGGAATCTGTATGCAAATCCTCATGGGACTTATCGGCATGGTGGCGCTATTGGCCATTGCTGTGCTGCTCTCCAATAACCGAAAAGCCATTAACCTGCGCACCGTGCTCGGCGCCTGGATAATCCAGGTGGGTATCGGCGCGTTAATATTGTATGTACCGGCCGGGCGCGCGGCGCTATTAGCGATGTCGAATGGCGTCGCCAGCGTTATTGCCTACGGCAATGAAGGGATTAGTTTCATCTTCGGCGGGCTGGTCTCCGATAAAATGTTCGAGGTGTTTGGCGGCGGCGGCTTCGTCTTTGCCCTGCGCGTGCTGCCGGTGATCGTCTTCTTCTCGTCGCTGATTGCCGTGCTTTACTACCTGGGCATTATGCAGCTGGTCATTCGCATTCTCGGCGGCGCGCTGCGGGCAGTGCTGAAGACCTCACGTACCGAATCGCTGTCGGCCACGGCGAACATCTTTGTTGGCCAGACCGAAGCGCCGCTGGTGGTGCGTCCTTATATCGCCACCATGACTCGCTCGGAGCTGTTTGCGGTCATGTGCGGCGGCCTGGCCTCGGTGGCGGGCTCGGTACTGGCGGGCTATGCGCAGATGGGCGTTCCGCTGGAGTACCTTATTGCCGCGTCGTTTATGGCGGCGCCGGGAGGCCTGCTGTTTGCCAAAATTATCGTACCGGAAACGGAAAAACCGGACGATAACCCGGCTCATGACAGCCAAAGCGCTGACGCGGATAAACCGGCCAACGTGCTGGATGCCGCCGCCTCCGGCGCCGCGTCTGGTATGCAACTGGCGCTCAACGTCGGCGCGATGCTGCTGGCGTTTATTGCGCTGATCGCCCTGCTGAATGGCATACTCTCCGGCGTCGGCGGCTGGTTTAACCATCCTGAGCTGTCGCTGCAGATGATCCTCGGCTGGATCTTCTCACCGCTGGCGTGGGTGATTGGCGTGCCGTGGCACGAAGCGACGGTGGCGGGGTCGTTTATCGGCCAGAAGCTGATCATTAACGAGTTCGTGGCCTACATGAACTTTGGCGAATATTTAAAGGCGGATGCCGAAGTGGCGGCGGCCGGGCTGCAGGTCATTTCAGATCACACCAAAGCCATTATCTCTTTCGCGCTGTGCGGCTTTGCCAACCTGTCATCGATCGCCATTCTGATTGGCGGACTCGGGGGAATGGCGCCCAACCGGCGGCAGGATATCGCTCAGCTTGGGCTACGTGCGGTAGCAGCGGGGACGCTGTCCAACCTGATGAGCGCCACCATCGCCGGGGTTTTTCTCGCCCTGTAAGCCTGTCTCCTGAACCAGCGGCCACCGTGCCGCTGGTGTTGCTGTAAATGTGATAATTCCATCACCACTCTCTTTTTTGAAAAAAGATTTATATTTCAATTTGTAGCGTTTTTATTGCCCGTAAATTGGGCAAAATGTGCGCCACGCTATCGAGTGCATCTGTTATTGTGTGTTAGAATTATCACATTCTCATCGGCGGTATAGTATCGATTATGCTTAAGAGGGGACTAACGATAATTGCTGCGGTATTGAGTGGTAATTTGTGATCTTAATCACGTTACAGTAATGCAAATTAGTAAGTAGTTTTCATTAACTGTGATGAGTGTCGAAGTGTAACGACGAGCGAATGTTACAATAGTAACAGACTCGCAAGGTGAACAAACTATTGATCCGGCATGACGCCGGCGGAGTATGAAATGACTGATTTAAAAGCAAGCAGCCTGCGCGCGTTAAAACTGATGGACCTGACCACCCTGAATGACGACGACACCAATGAGAAAGTCATTGCCCTGTGTCATCAGGCGAAAACGCCGGTGGGTAACACCGCGGCGGTCTGCATCTACCCGCGCTTCATCCCGATCGCCCGTAAAACGCTGAATGAGCAGGGGACGCCGGATATTCGCATCGCCACGGTCACCAACTTCCCGCACGGGAATGACGATATCGACATTGCGCTGGCGGAAACCCGCGCGGCGATCGCTTACGGAGCAGATGAAGTGGACGTGGTCTTCCCGTACCGCGCGCTGATCGCCGGCAACGAGCAGGTCGGTTTCGAGCTGGTGAAAGCCTGTAAGGAAGCCTGTGCGGCGGCTAACGTGCTGCTGAAAGTGATCATCGAAACCGGTGAGCTGAAAGAAGAAGCGCTGATCCGTAAAGCGTCTGAAATCTCTATCAAAGCTGGGGCCGATTTCATCAAAACCTCGACCGGTAAAGTGCCGGTGAATGCCACGCCGGAAAGCGCGCGCATCATGATGGAAGTGATCCGCGATATGGGCGTTGAGAAAACCGTTGGCTTCAAACCGGCGGGCGGCGTGCGCAGCGCGGAAGACGCGCAGCAGTTCCTGGCGATCGCTGATGAACTGTTCGGCGCCGACTGGGCCGATTCTCGTCACTATCGTTTTGGCGCATCCAGCCTGCTGGCTAGCCTGTTGAAAGCCCTGGGTCACGGCGACGGCAAGAGCGCCAGCAGCTACTAATCCCTTGATTTGCCGGATGGCGCTGCGCTTATCCGGCCTACGAATTGATGCCTGTAGGCCGGATAAGGCGCTCGCGCCGTCATCCGGCAATTTATTCTCTTTGGGAGGTTACCGTGTTTCTCGCACAAGAAATTATTCGTAAAAAACGTGATGGTCAGGCATTAAGCGATGAAGAGATCCGCTTTTTCATCAACGGCATCCGCGACAATACTATCTCTGAAGGGCAGATCGCCGCGCTGGCGATGACCATCTTCTTCCACGATATGTCTATGCCGGAGCGCGTTTCGCTGACCATGGCGATGCGGGATTCCGGTACCGTTCTGGACTGGAAAAGCCTCAACCTTAACGGTCCAATCGTCGATAAACACTCTACCGGCGGCGTCGGGGATGTCACTTCGCTGATGCTGGGGCCGATGGTGGCCGCCTGCGGTGGTTACGTACCGATGATCTCCGGCCGCGGCCTCGGCCATACCGGCGGTACGCTGGACAAACTGGAAGCGATCCCGGGCTTCGATATCTTCCCGGACGACAACCGCTTCCGCGAGATTATTAAAGATGTTGGCGTGGCAATTATCGGGCAGACCAGCTCCCTTGCCCCGGCCGACAAACGTTTCTATGCCACCCGCGATATTACCGCGACGGTGGACTCCATCCCGCTGATTACCGCCTCGATTCTGGCGAAGAAGCTGGCGGAAGGGCTGGATGCGCTGGTGATGGACGTCAAAGTCGGCAGCGGCGCGTTTATGCCGACTTATGAACTCTCTGCCGCGCTGGCCGAAGCGATCGTGGGTGTCGCCAACGGCGCCGGCGTGCGCACCACCGCGCTGTTAACCGATATGAACCAGGTGCTGGCCTCCAGCGCCGGCAACGCCGTTGAAGTTCGCGAAGCGGTGCAGTTCCTGACCGGCGAATACCGCAACCCGCGCCTGTTCGACGTGACAATGGCGCTGTGTGTGGAAATGCTGATCTCCGGCAAGCTGGCGGCGGACGATGCCGAGGCGCGCGCGAAGCTGCAGGCGGTGCTGGATAACGGTAAAGCGGCGGAAGTGTTTGGCCGCATGGTCGCGGCGCAGAAAGGGCCGAGCGACTTTGTCGAGAATTATGCTAATTATCTGCCGACGGCGATGCTGAGCAAAGCAGTCTATGCTGATACCGAAGGTTTTATCAGCGCGATGGATACTCGCGCGCTGGGCATGGCAGTGGTTTCTATGGGCGGCGGCCGCCGTCAGGCATCGGACACCATTGACTATAGCGTTGGCTTTACCGAGATGGCGTGTCTGGGTGACCGCGTCGACGGACAGCGTCCGCTGGCGGTGATCCATGCCAAAGACGAGAACAGCTGGCAGGAGGCCGCGAAAGCGGTCAAAGCGGCCATTAAACTGGACGATAAAGCCCCGGAAATTACACCGACAGTCTATCGCCGTATCACTGAATAGCGATATACTGATCTGATCGCTTTTTTGCAGCGCAAGATGTATGGAGAACAAGATGAAACGTGCATTTATCATGGTGCTGGACTCCTTTGGGATTGGCGCAACGGAAGACGCAGACCGCTTTGGCGACGTCGGCGCCGATACGCTGGGCCACATTGCAGAAGCCTGCGCCAAAGGCGAGGCTGACCACGGCCGCAAAGGCCCGCTGAATTTACCGAACCTGACCCGTCTGGGTCTGGTGAAAGCGCATGAAGGCTCCACCGGTAAAATTGCCGCGGGTATGGATGGCAATGCCGAAGTGATTGGCGCCTATGCCTGGGCGCATGAACTTTCTTCCGGTAAAGATACCCCGTCCGGCCACTGGGAAATCGCCGGTGTGCCGGTGCTGTTTGACTGGGGCTACTTCAGCGACCATGAAAACAGTTTCCCGCAGGAGCTGCTGGATAAGCTGGTGAAACGCGCCAACCTGCCGGGCTATCTCGGCAACTGCCACTCCTCCGGGACGGTGATCCTCGATCAGCTCGGCGAAGAGCATATGAAAACCGGGAAACCGATCTTCTATACCTCCGCTGACTCGGTGTTCCAGATCGCCTGTCACGAAGAGACCTTTGGCCTCGACAAGCTGTATGAGCTGTGCGAAATCGCGCGTGAAGAGCTGACCGAAGGCGGCTATAACATTGGTCGCGTGATTGCTCGTCCTTTCGTGGGCGACAAAGCCGGTAACTTCCAGCGTACCGGTAACCGTCACGACCTGGCGGTAGAGCCGCCGGCGCCGACCGTGCTGCAGAAGCTGGTCGACGAGAAAAACGGCCACGTGGTGTCCGTGGGTAAAATCGCCGATATCTACGCCAACTGCGGTATCACTAAGAAAGTGAAAGCCACCGGGCTGGACGCGCTGTTCGACGCGACCATCAAAGAGATGAAGGAAGCGGGCGACGAGACTATCGTCTTCACTAACTTCGTCGATTTTGACTCCTCCTGGGGCCACCGTCGTGACGTCGCTGGCTATGCGGCGGGTCTGGAGCTGTTCGACCGCCGTCTGCCGGAGCTGATGGAGCTGGTTGGTGAAGACGACATTCTGATCCTCACCGCCGACCACGGCTGCGACCCGACCTGGACCGGTACTGACCACACCCGCGAGCATATCCCGGTGCTGGTGTACGGCCCGAAAGTGAAATCAGGTTCGCTCGGTCACCGTGAAACCTTCGCGGACATCGGCCAGACTATTGCGAAATACTTTGGTACGTCTGACATGGAATATGGCAAAGCCATGTTCTGAGGTCATTGCCCGGTGGCGCACAGCGATCCGGGCCTACGATTTGTAGGCCGGGTAAGGCGTAGCCGCCACCCGGCAAAAACAACAATGTAAAAGGAACTGAAGATGGCAACTCCTCACATTAACGCAGAAATGGGCGATTTCGCTGACGTCGTTTTGATGCCGGGCGACCCGCTGCGCGCGAAGCACATTGCAGAAACCTTCCTCGAAGACGTGCGTGAAGTGAACAACGTGCGCGGCATGCTGGGCTTCACCGGTACCTATAAAGGCCGCAAAATCTCCGTGATGGGCCACGGGATGGGTATCCCGTCCTGCTCTATCTACACCAAAGAGCTGATCACCGATTTCGGCGTGAAGAAAATCATCCGCGTGGGCTCCTGCGGCGCGGTGCGTGAAGATGTCAAACTGCGTGACGTGGTGATCGGCATGGGCGCGTGCACCGACTCTAAAGTGAACCGTCTGCGTTTCAAAGACCATGATTTTGCGGCGATTGCCGATTTCGGCATGGTGCGTAATGCGGTAGACGCGGCGAAAGCGCTGGGCGTTGACGCGCGCGTCGGCAACATCTTCTCCGCAGACCTGTTCTATACGCCGGACCCGTCCATGTTCGACGTGATGGAAAAATACGGCATTCTGGGCGTGGAAATGGAAGCGGCGGGTATCTACGGCGTGGCGGCGGAGTTCGGCGCGAAAGCGCTGACCATCTGCACCGTCTCCGACCACATCCGTACCCACGAGCAGACCACTGCCGCTGAACGTCAGACCACGTTCAACGACATGATCAAAATCGCACTGGAATCCGTGCTGCTGGGCGATAAAGAGTAAGAGCTGTTGTGCCGGGTGGCGGCTTCGTCTGACCCGGCCTACGGTTTTCCAGGCCCGCTAAGCGCAGCGGGCTTTTTTTATCAGCGCACCGCGCCGGCAATCCACGCCGACAGTTCTTTCAGTTCCGCTTCCTGCTCCGGGAAATCGCCGACCAGCGCCTCGCACTGCTGCTGTAATACTTCCGCCCGATACTGACAGCCGACTAAGCGTGCCGCCAGGGCCTCCAGCGGCGCCGGGTTCAGGCTATCGGTAAAGGCCTGCGCGCGGGTGATATGCCCTTTTTCGACGTCAAAATGCAGCTCAACGCCGCCCCAGCGAAAGCGCTCGTCCAGAAGATGAGAGAAGGCCGGCGCCTGGCCGAAGTTCCACTCCCAGCTGCTCTGACGGGCGAAGGTCTCAGCAAAATTTGGTAGATCCGGCGTGTTGTCGGGGGAGATCACCTCGGCGTCCACCCGTTCGCCGTAATGGCTGAAGAATGCTTCCTGGATCGCCTCGCAAACTTGCTGATGGGTAATGCCCGGCAGCAGCTCAACCAGGTTCGCCACCCGTCCGCGCACCGAGGTAATGCCTTTAGCCTGCAGCTTTTTCTGGTCCGGGTTGAGGTAGTTGGCGAGACGGCTTAAATCGGCGTTGAGCAGCAGGGTGCCGTGATGAAAACCGCGGTCCATGGTTTCACGATAGGCGGAGCCGGAGACTTTGCGGTCGCCGCTGTCGGTTTTGACCACCAGATCGTTGCGCCCGGAGGCTTCGGCGGTTACGCCGAGTGAATTAAGCGCCGTCAGCACAATAGCGGTGGAGACGGTTTTGTCGTACTCCGGTTTGCCTGCCATAAAGGTAAAGCAGGTATTGCCGAGGTCGTGGAACACCGCGCCGCCGCCGCTGCTGCGACGGGCCAGCCGCACATGGTCTTCCTCCATGCGGCGGGTATTACACTCCTTCCACGGGTTCTGCGCGCGGCCGATGACCACGGTATCGGCATTGCGCCACAGGAACAGCACCCGCTGGGTGGCGGGCATCTGGCGGAAAATGCACTCCTCGACCGCCAGGTTGAACCACGGGTCGTAAGAGTCAGAGAGCAGGAGGCGCAATGTGGACATTATAGATTTCCTTTCTTTTCATCGTCTTCATCCTCAACCGGCTTGTTGGCGGTGAGCAGGAAGGGCGATTGCTGCCAGCGGGTGCGTTTGCCCTGCAGCAGCGTGCGGGTCAGTACCACGCCGATAGCCAGGGACAGTAACAGCATCAGGCGTAAGATATTGGTGGTATTATCCACCTGCTTCGCCTCGGTCGCCAGGGTATGAGTATCGAGGGTCAGACGCAGGTAGCCCAGCGGGCCGTTTTTTCCTGGCACCGGTTCGACAATCTGCTGGTTGAAGTAGCCGCCGGCTTTTTTACCATCCAGCGCCAGCCGGTCGCGAACCTCGACGCTTTCGCCAGAGCGCGCCACCAGGTCGCCCTGTTCGTCATATACCCCGGCGTCCAGGACGCGGCTGTTATGGGTTAGCTGGGTCAACAGCTGATTGATGCGCTTCTCGTCAGGCGTCTCGCTGCGCATCAGCGGCGCGAGATTCAGCACCACCTGCTGCGCCAGCGTGCGGGCCAGCTCTTCCAGCTGCGGATTGCGTTGTTTCTGACTGTTCTGACTGAACCACGAAGCGCCCTGCATCAGCGCGACGAGCAGGGCGAGACAGATAAGAACAATGACCGCACGATGCAGCCGGAATTTCAGTTTTGCGCGAACCATATTCCACCTTTGAAAATTTGCAGCTTAATGTTGCCAGAAGCGCTGGTTACAAGGTAGCCTCATGCGTTATTTTCCTCGCCTGAATGAAGAGATGTGGAGCCGTAATGCCTAACAGTTTGACCTGGTGCGACCTGCCTGAAGACGTTTCCCTGTGGCCTGGGTTGCCGCTTTCCCTGAGCGGCGACGAGGTCATGCCGCTGGATTATCACGCCGGGCGCAGCGGCTGGCTGCTGTATGGTCGCGGTCTGGATAAACGTCGGCTGACGGCGTGGCAGCGTGAGCTGGGCGCCGCGTTAGTGATCGTTGCCTCCTGGGTGGTCGAGGATTACCAGGTGATCCGCCTGGCCGGTTCGCTGACTCCCCGTGCGACGCGACTGGCGCATGAGGCGGGGCTGGACGTCGCGCCATTGGGTAAAATCCCCCATCTGCGCACCCCGGGCCTGCTGGTGATGGACATGGACTCCACGGCGATTCAGATCGAATGCATCGATGAGATTGCGAAACTGGCCGGCACCGGCGAGCTGGTCTCGGAAGTGACCGAGCGGGCGATGCGTGGCGAGCTGGACTTCACCGCCAGCCTGCGCCAGCGCGTGGCGACGCTGAAAGACGCCGATGCCAGTATTTTGCTGCAGGTTCGCGACGCGCTGCCGCTGATGCCGGGCCTGGCGCAGCTGGTGCTCAAGCTGGAAACGCTGGGCTGGAAAGTGGCGATCGCCTCCGGCGGTTTCACCTTCTTTGCCGAGTATCTGCGCGACAAACTGCATCTCGACGCGGTATTCGCCAATGAGCTGGAGATCCGCGACGGCAAGCTCACCGGCAACGTGCTCGGCGATATCGTCGATGCGAAATATAAAGCCAATACGTTGCGCAAGCTGGCGGAAAAGTATGAGATCCCAACGGCGCAAACCGTGGCTATCGGCGATGGCGCCAACGACCTGCCGATGATTAAGGCAGCAGGGCTTGGCATCGCCTATCACGCGAAGCCCAAAGTGAATGAACAGGCGGAAGTGACTATCCGCCACGCTGACCTGATGGGGGTATTCTGTATCCTCTCGGGCAGCATGAACCAAAAGTAAGAGGTAAACGTGGCGAAAGCTCCAAAACGCGCATTTGTCTGTAATGAATGTGGTGCGGATTATCCGCGCTGGCAGGGGCAGTGCAGCGCCTGCCATGCCTGGAACACCATCACCGAGATGCGCATCGCCGCGTCGCCGCAGGTGGCGAGAAACGAGCGTCTTTCAGGCTATGCCGGTAACGCCGGCGTGTCGAAGGTGCAGAAGCTGTCAGATATCAGCCTGGAGGCGCTGCCGCGTTTCTCCACCGGCTTTAAAGAATTTGACCGCGTGCTGGGCGGCGGCGTGGTGCCGGGCAGCGCGATCCTGATTGGCGGCAACCCCGGCGCGGGCAAATCGACGCTGCTGCTGCAAACCCTCTGCAAACTGGCAGAAGGGATGAAAACTCTGTACGTCACCGGGGAGGAGTCCCTGCAGCAGGTGGCGATGCGCGCCCATCGTCTCGGGTTGCCAACGGCCAACCTGAACATGCTCTCGGAAACCAGCATTGAGCAGATCTGTCAGATCGCCGATGAAGAAAAGCCGCAGCTGATGGTGATCGACTCCATCCAGGTGATGCATATGGCCGACGTACAGTCGTCGCCGGGCAGCGTCGCCCAGGTACGGGAAACCGCGGCCTATTTGACGCGCTTTGCTAAAACTCGCGGCGTGGCGATTGTGATGGTCGGCCACGTCACCAAAGACGGCTCGCTGGCCGGTCCGAAGGTGCTGGAGCACTGTATCGACTGCTCGGTGCTGCTGGACGGGGATGCCGACTCCCGCTTCCGCACGTTGCGCAGCCATAAAAACCGCTTTGGCGCGGTGAACGAGCTGGGCGTCTTCGCCATGACCGAGCAGGGCCTGCGCGAAGTGAGCAACCCGTCCGCTATCTTCCTCAGCCGGGGAGATGAAATCACCTCCGGTAGCTCGGTGATGGTGGTCTGGGAAGGGACCCGCCCGCTGCTGGTGGAGATCCAGGCGCTGGTCGATCACTCAATGATGTCCAACCCGCGCCGCGTGGCGGTGGGGCTGGAACAGAACCGTCTGGCGATCCTGCTGGCGGTGCTGCACCGTCACGGCGGCCTACAGATGGCCGATCAGGACGTCTTCGTCAATGTGGTCGGCGGGGTGAAGGTCACGGAAACCAGCGCCGACCTGGCGCTGCTGCTGGCGATGGTCTCCAGCCTGCGCGACCGTCCTCTGCCGCAGGATCTGGTGGTCTTTGGCGAAGTGGGGCTGGCCGGGGAAATTCGCCCGGTACCGAGCGGTCAGGAGCGTATCTCCGAAGCGGCGAAGCACGGCTTCCGCCGCGCCATCGTCCCGGCGGCCAATGTGCCGAAAAAAGTGCCGGAAGGCATGCAAATCTTTGGCGTGAAAAAGCTTTCAGACGCGCTAAGCGTTTTTGACGACTTATAATAAGTTAAAAGGAGATTAGCGATGTCGTCATTTGACTATTTAAAAAGCGCCATTAAGCAGAAAGGCTGTACCCTGCAGCAGGTGGCGGAAGCCAGCGGAATGACCAAGGGGTATCTTAGCCAGCTGCTGAATGCCAAAATCAAAAGCCCGAGCGCGCAGAAGCTTGAAGCGCTGCATCGTTTCCTCGGGCTGGAGTTTCCCCGCCGACAGAAAAGCGTCGGGGTGGTGTTTGGTAAGTTTTACCCGCTGCATACCGGGCATATCTACCTGATACAGCGCGCCTGTAGCCAGGTCGATGAGCTGCATATCATTATGGGCTATGACGATACCCGCGACCGCGAGCTGTTTGAAGAGAGCGCCATGTCGCAACAGCCGACGGTGCCTGACCGCCTGCGCTGGCTGCTGCAAACCTTTAAATATCAGAAGAATATTCGCATCCACGCCTTCAATGAAGAGGGGATGGAGCCCTATCCGCACGGCTGGGACGTGTGGAGCCATGGGATCCGCGCTTTTATGAGCGAAAAAGGGATCGAGCCGAACCGGATCTATACCTCGGAAGAGGCCGATGCGCCGCAGTACCTTGAGCATCTGGGGATCGAGACGGTGCTTATCGATCCTAAGCGGACCTTTATGAATATTAGCGGCGGGCAGATCCGCGAGAACCCGTTCCGCTATTGGGAATATATTCCGACGGAAGTGAAACCGTTCTTTGTGCGGACGGTGGCGATCCTCGGCGGCGAGTCGAGCGGTAAATCGACGCTGGTCAATAAACTCGCCAATATCTTCAATACCACCAGCGCCTGGGAATATGGCCGGGATTATGTTTTTTCGCATCTCGGCGGCGATGAGATGGCGCTCCAGTATTCGGATTACGATAAAATTGCCCTTGGGCATGCGCAGTATATTGATTTTGCGGTGAAATATGCCAACAAGGTGGCGTTCATCGATACCGACTTCGTCAGCACTCAGGCCTTCTGTCTGAAGTACGAGGGACGTGAGCACCCGTTTGTGCAGGCGCTGATTGATGAATACCGCTTCGACCTGGTGATCCTGCTGGAGAACAATACCCCGTGGGTGGCCGATGGACTGCGCAGTCTTGGGAGCTCGGTGGATCGTAAAGAGTTTCAGTCGTTGCTGGTATCGCTGCTGAAAGAGAACGAGATCGAATTCGTCCATGTGAAGGAGTCGGACTACGATGCCCGGTTCCTGCGCTGCGTCGAGCTGGTGAAACAGCTGATGGGCGAGCAGGGGTAGGTGCTCTGCGGGCTGTAGCCCTCACCCCAACCCTCTCCCAATGGGAGAGGGAGCAAACATTAAAAAAGGCAACTTGCGTTGCCTTTTTGCGTTTTATTTCGCGATACGTTTGTACTTGATTCGCTTCGGCTCCAGCGCGTCGGCGCCGAGAGTGCGTTTCTTGTACTCTTCGTACTCGGTAAAGTTACCTTCGAAGAACTCAACCTTACCTTCATCCTGGTAATCCAGAATGTGGGTGGCAATACGGTCAAGGAACCAGCGGTCGTGCGAGATAACCATCGCGCAGCCCGGGAACTCCAGCAGGGCGTTTTCCAGCGCGCGCAGGGTTTCGATATCCAGGTCGTTGGTTGGTTCATCGAGCAGCAGGACGTTACCGCCGACCTGCAGCAGTTTCGCCAGGTGCAGACGACCACGTTCACCGCCGGACAGCTCGCCAACGCGTTTACCCTGGTCGACGCCTTTGAAGTTAAAGCGGCCCACGTAGGCGCGGCTCGGCATCTCGGTGTTGCCGATCTTCATGATATCCAGGCCGCCAGACACTTCTTCCCACACGGTCTTACTGTTGTCCATCGCGTCGCGGAACTGATCGACGGAAGCCAGCTTAACGGTTTCACCCAGGGTGATGGTGCCGGAATCAGGCTGTTCCTGGCCGGACATCATGCGGAAGAGGGTGGATTTACCCGCGCCGTTCGGACCGATGATGCCGACGATAGCGCCTTTCGGTACCGAGAAGCTCAGATCGTCAATCAGAACGCGGTCGCCGTAGGATTTGCGCAGATGGCTGACTTCCAGAACTTTATCGCCCAGACGCGGGCCTGGCGGAATGAACAGTTCGTTAGTTTCGTTACGTTTCTGATATTCAACGTTGTTAAGCTCTTCAAAGCGCGCCAGGCGGGCTTTGCCCTTAGACTGACGGCCTTTCGCGCCCTGGCGAACCCACTCGAGTTCTTTCTCGATAGATTTGCGGCGTGCGGCTTCCTGAGAAGCTTCCTGCGCCAGACGCTGGTCTTTCTGCTCCAGCCAGGAGGAGTAGTTGCCTTCCCACGGAATACCTTCGCCGCGGTCAAGCTCGAGGATCCAGCCGGCGACGTTATCAAGGAAGTAACGGTCGTGGGTAATCGCCACCACGGTGCCTTCGAAGTCGTGCAGGAAGCGTTCCAGCCAGGCGACGGACTCGGCGTCGAGGTGGTTGGTCGGTTCGTCGAGCAGCAGCATATCCGGTTTTTCCAGCAGCAGACGGCACAGCGCGACGCGGCGGCGTTCACCACCGGAAAGATTAGCGATTTTCGCATCCCAGTCCGGCAGGCGCAGGGCGTCGGCCGCGCGCTCCAGCTGGACGTTCAGATTGTGGCCGTCGTGCGCCTGGATAATCTCTTCGAACTTGCCTTGCTGTGCGGCAAGCTTATCGAAGTCCGCATCCGGCTCGGCGTATTTGGCATAGACTTCGTCCAGACCCTTCAGCGCGTTAACCACTTCGGCGACCGCTTCTTCCACGGACTCGCGCACGGTGTGCTCCGGGTTGAGCTGCGGCTCCTGCGGCAGGTAGCCGATTTTGATGCCGGGCTGCGGACGCGCTTCACCTTCGATCTCGGTGTCGATACCGGCCATGATGCGCAGCAGGGTAGATTTACCGGCGCCGTTCAGACCGAGCACACCGATTTTCGCGCCAGGGAAAAAGCTGAGGGAGATATTTTTCAAAATATGACGTTTCGGCGGAACCACTTTGCCGACACGATGCATGGTATAAACGAATTGAGCCACGTTGGACTTCGCCTCTTTCTATTTTGATAGATAGTTCAAAGCCGAAGTGTAGCCTTTTTCGCGCGCTAATCCCAGCGAGGCGACAGGATTCACAGAAGCGTAAAAAAATGTCCAGGACATGGCGCGTTTAGCGTTGTCTGATTAGCATAAGTAAAGCCGCCTGCCGAACCGGCAGGGGTTTTTAAGCGGCACGATGCTGCGAAAATGCACCGGAAAGAGGAAGAGCTTGTGGAAAAAGCCAAAAAAATGGCGTGGCATCTTTTGGCTGCCAGCGTTGGTTTGTTGACGTTGAGTCAGCTGGCGCATGCGGATTCACTGGATGAACAGCGCAGCCGCTACGCACAAATTAAGCAGGCGTGGGATAACCGGCAGATGGATGTAGTCGACCAGCTGATGCCCACGTTAAGCACCTATCCCCTGTATCCCTATTTGCAGTACCGACAGATCACCGACGATCTGATGAACCAGCCGGCGCTGGTGGTGAAAAACTTTATTGACGCCAATCCGACGCTGCCCCCTGCGCGTTCATTACGTTCGCGCTTCGTGAATGAACTGGCCCGGCGCAGCGACTGGCGCGGCTTGCTGGCGTTTAGCCCGGATAAGCCGACCAGCACCGAGGCGCAGTGCAACTATTACTACGCCAAGCTGAGCGTGGGGCAGTCGCAGGAGGCCTGGAGCGGGGCGAAAGAGCTGTGGCTGACGGGCAAGAATCAGCCCGGCGCCTGTGAACCGCTGTTCAGCGCCTGGCGCGACTCCGGTCAGCAGGATCCGCTGGCCTATCTCGAACGGATCCGCCTGGCGATGAAGGCCGGCAATATCGGGCTGGTGAAATCGCTGGCCCAGCAAATGCCCGCCAACTACCAGAGCATCGCCAGCGCCGTGGTCGCCCTGGCTAACGATCCAAACAGCGTCCTCACCTTCGCCCGTACCACCGGGGCGACGGACTTTACCCGTCAGATGGCCGCCGTCGCCTTCGCCAGCGTCGCCCGCCAGGACGTGGAAAATGCCCGCCTGATGATCCCTTCGCTGGTACAGGCTCAGCAGCTCAATGAGGATCAGACCCAGGAACTGCGCGATATTGTCGCCTGGCGCCTGATGGGTAGCGATGTAACCGAAGAGCAGGCCATCTGGCGCGATGACGCAATCATGCGTTCGCAGTCCACGCCGCTGGTGGAGCGGCGGGTACGGATGGCGTTGGGGACGGGCGATCGCCATGGCCTCAACACCTGGCTGGCGCGCCTGCCGATGGAGGCGAAAGAGAAAGACGAATGGCGCTACTGGCAGGCGGATCTGCTGCTGGAGCGCGGCAGGGATGAGGAGGCGCAGGCGATCCTTCGCTCGTTGATGCAACAGCGAGGCTTCTACCCGATGGTCGCCGCGCAGCGTCTTGGCGAGGAGTATACCTTCCGCATCGATAAAGCCTCGGGCACCATCGATCCGGCGCTGGCCTCCGGGCCGGAGATGGCGCGGGTACGTGAGCTGATGTACTGGAATATGGATAACACCGCGCGCACCGAATGGGCCAACCTGGTCACTAGTCGCACCAAATCCCAGCAGGCGCAGCTGGCGCGCTATGCCTTCGATCAGCACTGGTGGGATCTGAGCGTGCAGGCGACGATCGCCGGTAAGCTGTGGGATCAGCTGGAAGAACGTTTCCCGCTGGCCTATAACGACCTGTTTGCCCGCTATGTTAGCGGCAAAGATATTCCGCAGAGCTACGCGATGGCGATTGCCCGTCAGGAGAGCGCCTGGAACCCGAAAGTGCGCTCGCCGGTCGGCGCCAGCGGACTGATGCAGATTATGCCGGGCACCGCGACGCATACCGTCAGTATGTTCAGCATTCCCGGCTACAGCGGCCCGTCGCAGCTGTTGGATCCGGAAACCAACATCAATATCGGCACCAGCTATCTGCAGTACGTTTATCAGCAGTTCGGCAATAACCGTATCTACGCCTCAGCGGCCTATAACGCCGGGCCGGGCCGGGTACGCAGCTGGCAGGGGAATAGCGCCGGACGGATCGACGCCGTGGCGTTTGTCGAGAGTATTCCGTTTTCGGAAACCCGCGGCTACGTGAAGAATGTCCTCTCCTATGACGCCTACTACCGCTACTTTATGGGGCAGCAGGATAAGATCCTCAGCGATGCGGAGTGGCGCCAGCGTTACTGATCGCCGGGAAGTATGTTATGCTTTGTACTCGTTGAAGAGTACATTCGACGGGCAGCGTAAGCTGCCCGTCTCAATATGGTGGCGCGATATGACCCAACAATCTCCCTATTCCGCGGCCGTTGCCGAACAACGTCATCAGGAGTGGCTGCGCTTTGTTGCCCTGCTTCAGCAGGCCTATGCTGAGGATCTGCATCTGCCGTTGCTGCAGCTGATGCTGACGCCCGACGAGCGCGAAGCCCTGGGTACCCGGGTGCGCATTATCGAAGAGTTGCTGCGCGGCGAGATGAGCCAGCGTGAGCTGAAAAATGAGCTCGGCGCCGGAATTGCGACCATTACCCGCGGGTCCAACAGCCTGAAATCGGCGCCGGTAGAGCTGCGCCAGTGGCTGGAGCAGACGCTGCTGGCTAGCGATAAATAGCGTTATGGAACGGGCTTAGCGCCAGCACGACCGCCTGGTGGTAAACGCTGCTGCGGGTTAATCTGCCGCCGGTGAAAACCCCAATCGCCCCCTCTTTACGACCGATCTGATCGATGCCGGTATACTGCGACATGACCGGGCCGAGGGCTTCGCCAGCGCGAACCTGCTCAAGAATAACGTCAGGCAACGGCAGCGTGGCTGAGCGCGCTTCTCCGCGCTGGCTGGCGCTTTCGATGACCACCCAGCTAAAGGTGCTGTCATCGTCGATACCGGCTTCGATGGCTACCCAGAAATCGGCATTTGGCTGGGCAAGGCGCGCATTGGCGACGCGATTTCGTGCGCCAGCGCGCGTTTCCTCGCTGCCGAAGGGCTGTTCCGGCACGCCGCTCTCGACGGCGACGGACTCAATGTGGCAGGATCCTTCGCCGAAAATCTCGTCAAAAGCCTGCAGAATTGCCTGAATTTTGGCGGGATTAGTGGTCGCTGAGACAACATGGTGCATAATCAAAACAACTCAGAATAAACTAACGTCATCGCAGTATACTCTAAATCACCCCGAGGGCAGGCGGTAATGCCCGAAAGCGGTTGATAACGAGTCCAGAACGGAAAAAAAGCATGTTACAAGTATACCTTGTTCGCCACGGTGAAACGCAGTGGAACGCCGAGCGACGTATTCAGGGTCAGTCCGACAGCCCGCTGACCGCCCATGGTGAGCGCCAGGCCTGGCAGGTGGGCGAGCGCGCCAGAACGCTGGGGATCACCCATATCATTACCAGCGATCTGGGGCGAACCCGCCGCACAGCAGAAATTATCGCCGAAGCCTGCGGCTGCAGCGTGATCGCCGATGCGCGCCTGCGCGAACTGGATATGGGGGTGCTGGAGAAGCGCCATATCGACTCGCTCAGCGAAGAAGAAGAAGGCTGGCGTCGCCAGCTGGTCAACGGCACACCGGACGGTCGTATTCCGCAGGGCGAATCGATGCAGGAGCTCAGCGAGCGTATGCATGCGGCGCTGGCATCCTGTCTGGAATTACCCGCCGGTAGCCGGCCGCTGCTGGTGAGTCATGGGATCGCGCTGGGCTGCCTGGTGAGCACGATATTAGGGCTGCCGGCGTACGCTGAGCGTCGTCTGCGGCTGCGCAACTGCTCTATTTCGCGCGTCGACTATCAGCAAAGCCCGTGGCTTGCTTCCGGCTGGGTGGTGGAAACGGCGGGCGACGTCTCGCATCTTGACGCCCCCGCAATGGACGAGCTGCAGCGTTAACGGCGGATCGGGATCAGATACTCGCAGCGCAACTGAATCGGCGTGGCCTGATCCCGGCTTTCATCTTCAGGGTAGAAGCGTTCAATATCCAGCCCCTTGCGACGCGTCAGGTTCAGCATCGGCATGCAGGTGCCGTAGACGGTCAGGATGAATTCCTGCAGACCGGTACCCAGCCCTTCATACGTAAACATGACATACTCGCCGCCCTCCAGGGTCACTGGATGGGCATGCTGCAGGTGGCCGTTAGCCATCTCCGGCGTCAGCGCGGTGGTATAGAATACTTCCTGCTCATCGTCTTTTTCCAGGCTCGGACGCGGCTCATGCAGCCCGTAGAGCACCGGGGGGATTGACGGTGAGTTGCCGAGGAAGTCTCGCCAGAACTGGACCCGCATCTGGTTACGAAAATCGGAGATTTCCTCGAGCTTACAGGTATAGCTCTGGGTCACGCCAAGCAGCTGAGTAGGGGGCAGAGTGATAAACTCATGTTTCGGCAGGGTAAATTCGCCAAGACGCAGCGGCGGGCGCATACCGAACGAGCTCCAGTCCGGCGAGCGGCGGTAGAGCGCCGGCGTCAGCGAGAATTGTTTCTTAAACGCTCGGGTGAAGGTCTGCTGGGAGTCGAAACGGTACTGCAGCGCAATATCAAGGATTGGACGGGCGGTCAGGCGTAATGCGACAGCAGATTTCGACAAGCGGCGCGCGCGAATATAGGCACCGATGGCATGGCCGGTGACATCCTTAAACATTCGCTGCAAATGCCACTTGGAATAACCTGCCTTCGCCGCCACATTATCCAGAGAAAGCGGCTGATCCAGGTGACCTTCCAGCCAGCTAAGGAGATCGCGAATAATCCCTGCTTGATCCATAAAATGTCCCCATCCTTAAACACAGGTGCCTGATATTAAAGTAGCGGATAATAGCATTTTTTGATGTTTTAGCATTCAGTGTTTTTTTTGCTTTTAAATGCGGTAGGTCAGGGGATTTGGACGATAATTTTGTAAAGCTGTGATCTATAAACCTTTTCTGCTAAGTGCGTGATAATCACTCAGCTATATTTTTTAATAATGGTAACAATATGAAATACAAGAAGTTTGTGATGGGGCTGCTCCTGCTGGCCGGTAGCCAGCTGGCTCAGGCGGAGCAGATTGGTTCCGTGGATACGGTCTTCAAATGGTTAGGGCCGGATCACAAAATCGTCGTCGAAGCCTTTGACGATCCGGATGTACAGAACGTGACCTGCTATATCAGCCGGGCGAAAACCGGTGGCATCAAAGGCGGGCTGGGGCTGGCGGAAGATACCTCTGACGCGGCGATTTCCTGCCAGCAGGTCGGGCCGATTGAGCTAACGGACAAAATCAAAAACGGCAAAAGCCAGGGCGACGTGGTGTTCCAGAAGCGCACCTCGCTGGTGTTTAAAAAACTGCAGGTCGTGCGTTTCTATGATGCGAAGCGCAATGCGCTGGTCTATCTGACCTACTCGGATAAAGTGGTTGATGGCTCGCCGAAGAACGCCATCAGCGCCGTGCCGATCATGCCATGGAATAAATAAACGGGAGCGCGCATGCAGCAGCCACGGATTTGGTTAGTTGAGGATGAACAGAGTATCGCTGATACCCTGGTTTACATGCTGCAGCAGGAGGGCTTCCAGGTCAGCGTCTTTGGCCGCGGTTTGCCCGCGCTGGAGGCGGCGGCGCATCAGGCGCCAGATGTCGCCATCCTCGACGTCGGCTTGCCGGATATCAGCGGCTTCGAGCTCTGTCGGCGTCTGCTGACGCGTTATCCGGCGCTGCCGGTGCTGTTTTTGACGGCGCGTAGCGACGAGGTCGATAAGCTGCTGGGGCTGGAAATCGGCGCTGACGATTACATCGCCAAGCCGTTTTCACCACGCGAAGTCTGCGCGCGGGTGCGAACCGTGCTGCGGCGGCTGCAGAAGTTTGCCGCGCCATCGCCGGTGGTACGCGTCGGCGAGTTTGTGCTCGATGAGCAGGCGGCGGCGATCAGCTGGTTCGGCCAGCCGCTGAATCTGACGCGCTACGAATTTCTGCTGTTGAAAACCCTGCTTCACGCGCCCGGTCGCGTCTTCTCCCGTCAGCAGTTGATGGAGCTGGTGTGGATCGATGCCTGGGAAAGCCTCGACCGTACCGTCGATACCCATATCAAAACCCTGCGCGCTAAGCTGCGGGCTGTGAATCCTGAAAAGGCGCCAATCAATACCCATCGCGGTATGGGCTATAGCCTGGGGCGCGGCTGATGCGCATCGGCATGCGCCTGCTGCTGGGCTATTTTCTTATCGTCGCGATCGCCGCGTGGTTTGTGCTGTCGATCTTTGTCCAGGAAGTGAAGCCGGGCGTGCGCCGGGCGACAGAGGGGACCCTCAATGATACCGCTACCCTGTTGGCGGCGCTGGCGCGTGAGGATCTGCTGGCGGCAAACCCGCAGCAGGGCAGGCTGGCGCAGGCCTTTCACCAGCTCAACCAGCAGCCGCTCAACGCCAATATTGGCGGAATTAAAAAGGTACGTAATGAGTACCGCGTCTATCTGACCGATGCCCGGGGCAAGGTGGTGTTTGACTCCAGCGGGCAGGCGACAGGGCAGGACTATTCGCGCTGGAACGATGTCTGGCTCACCCTGCGCGGCCAGTACGGCGCGCGCAGTACGCGCAGCGATCCGCATGATGAAGCCAGCTCGGTGATGTATATCGCCGCGCCGGTGATGGATAAGGGGCGGATTATCGGCGTGCTGAGCGTCGGTAAACCCAACCTGGCGATGACGCCGGTCATTAAGCGCAGCGAGCGGCGGATCCTCTGGGCCGGCGGCGCCCTGCTGGGCATTGCGCTGTTGATTGGCGGCGGCGTCGTCTGGTGGATCAATTTCTCTATCGGCAAGCTGGTGCGCTATGCGGACTCGGTGACCGCTGAGCGCCCGCTGCCGCTGCCGGAGGTTGGCAGCAGCGAATTGCGCAAGCTGGCCCAGGCTCTGGAGAGCATGCGGGTAAAGCTCGAAGGTAAGAATGCCATCGAAAACTATGTCTATGACCTGACCCATGAACTGAAAAGCCCGCTGGCGGCCATCCGCGGCGCGGCGGAGATCCTGCGCGAAGGGCCGCCGTCTGAGGTGGCGGCGCGGTTTACTGATAATATCCTCGCGCAAAACACCCGGATGCAACTGCTGGTGGAGCGGCTGCTCCAGCAGGCGAGACTGGAAAGCCGGCTGGAGATAAAGCAGCATCCGGTGTCGATAGATGCGCTATACCAACGGCTGACGGAGGAGCGCAACATCGCTCTGGCGGCGAAAGCTATCACCCTGCGCTGGCGGGAGAGTGGGATGCTGGTCAATGGCGATGGCGAGCTGCTGGCCCAGGCGCTGGGTAATCTGCTCGACAACGCGATTGACTTTACCCCCCAGGGCGGTGAGATCGCCCTGGCTGCGGAGAAGCGAAATGAAGAGGTGCAATTGAGCGTTATCGACAACGGGTGCGGTATTCCGGACTATGCCCTGGAACGAATCTTTGAGCGATTCTATTCGCTGCCGCGCGAAGACGGCCATAAGAGCAGCGGCCTTGGGCTGGCGTTCGTTCGTGAAGTCGCGCGCCTGCATCACGGCGATATCAATCTGCACAATCGGCCCGAAGGCGGCGTGGTCGCCACGCTGCGACTTCACCGTCCCTTCACATAGCTTCAAATTCTCCCCACACAGCCGTCCTATTGTGAGGCCATCACGATAGGGAGAAAGGCTATGTTGAAATCACCGTTATTCTGGAAAATCACCACGTTAATAGGCTGTATTGTGCTGCTATCTTTGCCGTTAATGATGGTCAGGGAGCTTATTAATGAGCGAGCGGATTATCGTAGCGAAGTGGTGGACGCCATTGAGCAAAGCACCAGCGGCTCGCAAAAACTCGCCGGACCGCTGATCGCTATTCCGATAACCGAGACCCTGACCCGCATGGAGAACCAAAAAGAGGTCAACTATCAGCGGAACTGGGTGTATTACTGGCTGCCGGAGTCGCTGGCGGTCACCGGCAAACAGACCGTGGAGTCGAGGAGGGTGGGCATCTACAGCGGCCAGGTCTGGCATAACGCCTTGCAGATTAAGGCCTCGTTTGATCCGCTGCGTCTGGCGGCGCTGAGAAAAACGAATATCGTCTTAGGCCAGCCGCGGTTGGTGGTGAGCGTCGGCGATGCCCGCGGCATTGGCGCCATCCATGCCCCGGAGGTCAACGGTAACGTATTAAGCGTGGAGCCGGGGCTGGGGATAAGCGGCGATGGCGCAGGTATTCATATGCCAATGCCTGCGCTGGCGGAGGACAACAAGCCGCTTGAGATTGCCTTTTCACTCGATCTGAACGGGACGGGAGAGTTTTCACTGGTGCCGCTCGGGCGTAACAGCGAGCTGCAGCTGACCAGTAACTGGCCGCATCCCGGTTTTCTCGGCAGCTTCCTGCCAACGCAACGGGAAGTGAGTGCTGCCGGCTATCGCGCCCACTGGCAAAGCAGCTGGTTCGCCAACGATATGGGGAGCTATTTCAAGGATGATATGGAGATCCCGTGGTCGCGACTGCCGGCGTTCAGTGCCGATGTGATGTCCCTTGCCGACCAGTACCAGCTAACCGATCGGGCGACAAAATATGCCATCCTGTTAATCGGGCTGACCTTTATGGCTTTTTTCGTGTTCGAGAGCCTGACCCGTCGTCCCCTGCATCCGATGCAATATCTGCTGGTGGGCTTATCGCTGGTGCTGTTTTACCTGGTGCTGCTGGCGCTCTCAGAGCACATTGGTTTTACCGCCGCCTGGCTGGCGGCCAGCCTGTCTGGCGCGGTGATGAATGGGATCTACCTTCAGGCGGTGCTCAGAGGATGGCGTAACAGCCTGCTGTTTGTCGCCGCGCTACTGCTGCTGGATGGCGTGATGTGGTTTCTGTTGCATTCTGAGGATAGCGCGCTGCTGCTGGGTACCGGGGTGCTGGCGCTGGCGCTGAGCGTCCTGATGTTTTTGACCCGTCGCGTGGACTGGTATGCATTATCGCTGCCGAAAGGCACAGTGCCTCCGACACCGGCTGCCGATGACGATAAGCTGCGTCTCTGGAAAGAGTGACGGTATAAAAAACGGCGCCCCTGGGGCGCCGTTTTCGCATCATGGCTGCGGAATAAATCGTATTATTCCTGCAGATCGCCACAGAAACGGTAGCCTTCACCGTGAATGGTAGCGATGATTTCCGGGGTATCCGGAGTGGATTCGAAGTGTTTACGAATCCGACGAATGGTCACGTCAACGGTACGGTCATGCGGCTTCAGCTCGCGACCGGTCATTTTCTTCAGCAGCTCGGCACGAGACTGAATTTTGCCCGGGTTTTCGCAGAAGTGCAGCATCGCGCGGAATTCACTGCGCGGCAGCTTGTACTGTTCGCCGTTCGGGCTAACCAGGGAACGGCTGTTGATATCGAGTTCCCAGCCGTTGAACTTGTAGCTTTCCACGCTGCGACGCTCTTCGCTCACGGTACCGAGGTTCATGGTACGGGAGAGCAGGTTGCGCGCGCGAATAGTCAGTTCACGCGGGTTAAACGGTTTAGTGATATAGTCGTCAGCGCCGATTTCGAGGCCAAGGATCTTATCCACTTCGTTGTCGCGACCGGTTAAGAACATCAGCGCGACGTCAGCCTGCTCGCGCAGCTCGCGCGCCAGCAGAAGACCATTTTTACCCGGCAGGTTGATATCCATGATCACCAGGTTGATATCATTTTCAGACAGGATCTGATGCATTTCCGCGCCATCGGTCGCTTCGAATACATCGTAACCTTCTGCTTCGAAAATACTTTTTAACGTGTTGCGTGTTACCAACTCGTCTTCAACGATAAGAATGTGCGGGGTCTGCATGTTTGCTACCTAAATTGCCAACTAAATCGAAACAGGAAGTACCAAAGTCCCTGACCTGCCTGCTGCATGTCGCAAATTAACATGCGCGGCGTAACATGACTAAAGTACGTAATTGCGTTCTTGATGCACTTTCCATCAACGTCAACAACATCATTAGCTTGGTCGTGGGTACTTTCCCTCTGGACCCGACGGTGTCAAAAACGGCTGACATCCTAACCATTTTAACAGCAACATAACAGGCTAAGAGAGGCCGAACACCCAATAAAACTACGCTTCGTTGACATATATCAAGTTCAATTGTAGCACGTTAACAGTCTTGTGAAATCATTGCATCGCCATGCTCTTTATAGTCACAATCTTTACCCGGCTCAACTAGTTGCGTGGATAAATTAATAAATACAGTGAATCCAAAGCCTGAAACGATGCATCAGATGAAATTGCATTGCCCATCATATGGATAAATGGGTTCTGTTAACATACTCCTTGTCACGGACTCCTGAGAACAGTTTAGATTTTTTTATGGGTAAGAAAACGCAATTTTAGTGATTTTTGTTGCAAATTTGTAAATTTTCACCGCGTAAAATGGGGGGCGCTGCGCCTCGATAACGCCTGAGAGAGAGAAAGAAACCGCAATGCGTTTAACGATTATTTTAGTCGGTCCTGCCCGGGCCGAGAACGTCGGCGCTGCCGCCAGGGCGATGAAAACCATGGGATTTCGCGAACTACGGATCGTCGATAGCGAAGCCCACCTGGCGCCGCCGGCACGCTGGGTGGCGCATGGCTCAGGCGACATCCTCGATGGTATCACCACCTATCCCACCCTTGCCGAGGCGCTGCATGACGTTGATTTTACCGTCGCCACCACCGCCCGCAGCCGCGCGCGTTTTCACTATTACGCCACGCCGCAGCAGCTGTTGCCGCTGCTGGAGGAGAAGGCGCAGTGGATGACGCACGCGGCGCTGGTTTTTGGCCGTGAAGACTCCGGGTTGAGCAATGAGGAGCTGGCGCTGGCTGATGTGTTGACCGGTGTGCCGATGGCTGCGGATTATCCGTCGCTGAATCTCGGCCAGTCGGTGATGGTCTACTGTTATCAATTAGCATCGCTAATGCAACAAACGGCGCCCGCCGCCGCTGCGGCAGACCATCATCAGCTGCAGGCCTTACGTACTCGTACCCTGGCGTTACTTTCGCGTTTGGGCGTGGAGGATGATGCCAAACTGGCCGACTGGTTGTCGCAACGGCTGGGCCTGCTGCAGCAGCGCGACACGGCAATGTTGCATCGTTTGCTGCATGATATTGAAAAAAACCTGCCAGAATAAAACTCTGTCATATTTTTTATTTATGGATGTGTATGCTGTTCTATGGGCTGGTTTTCCGCCGATCTGGATGTTTTTTCTCACGGCAGCGGGAAAATACGTAAGCCTGCTGAAATGGGGCAAATTGAGAAATTCATTGACTTAAGACGGCAGATACTTTAACCAATATAGGCAGGACATACAGAC
Organism: Klebsiella sp. KP20-425-1; assembly: GCF_025813515.1. Lineage (NCBI taxonomy): Bacteria > Pseudomonadati > Pseudomonadota > Gammaproteobacteria > Enterobacterales > Enterobacteriaceae > Klebsiella > Klebsiella sp. KP20-425-1. The sequence continues at coordinate 4,424,620 of NZ_CP109614.1, read as the reverse complement.
AGATAAAAATACAGAGTACACAACATCCATGAATCGCATCGGCATGATTACCACCATTATCACCACCACCATTACCACAGGTAACGGTGCGGGCTGACGCGTACAGGAAACACAGAAAAAAGCCCGCACCTGAACAGTGCGGGCTTTTTTTTTGACAAGAGATCAAGGGGTAAGAACCATGCGAGTGTTGAAGTTCGGCGGTACATCAGTGGCAAATGCGGAACGGTTTCTGCGGGTTGCCGATATTCTGGAGAGTAATGCCAGGCAGGGGCAGGTAGCGACGGTCCTGTCTGCCCCGGCGAAGATCACTAACCACCTGGTAGCGATGATTGAAAAGACCATTGGCGGCCAGGATGCCCTCCCCAATATTGCCGACGCCGAACGCATTTTTGCCGAACTTCTTCAGGGCCTTGCCGACGCCCAGCCCGCTTTCCCGCTTGCCCAGTTAAAAGCCTTCGTGGAGCAGGAATTTGCTCAGATTAAGCATGTTCTGCACGGCATCAGCCTGCTGGGTCAGTGCCCGGACAGCGTCAATGCCGCGCTGATCTGCCGCGGCGAAAAGCTCTCCATCGCCATCATGGCGGGTCTGCTGGAAGCCCGTGGACATAAAGTCAGTGTCATTAACCCGGTCGAAAAACTGCTCGCCGTGGGCCACTATCTGGAATCCACCGTCGATATCGCCGAATCCACCCGCCGCATTGCCGCCAGCCAGATCCCGGCAGACCATATGATCCTGATGGCCGGGTTTACCGCCGGCAATGAGAAAGGCGAGCTGGTGGTGCTGGGGCGTAACGGCTCCGACTACTCGGCTGCGGTACTGGCCGCCTGCCTGCGCGCTGACTGCTGCGAAATCTGGACCGATGTCGACGGAGTGTACACCTGCGATCCGCGTCAGGTGCCGGATGCGCGCCTGCTGAAATCGATGTCTTATCAGGAGGCGATGGAGCTCTCCTACTTTGGCGCGAAAGTGCTGCACCCGCGCACCATCGCCCCTATCGCCCAGTTCCAAATCCCATGCCTGATTAAAAATACCGGCAACCCACAGGCGCCGGGAACGCTTATCGGCGCCAGCCGCGACGAGGACGATTTGCCGGTGAAAGGCATCTCTAACCTGAACAACATGGCGATGTTCAACGTCTCCGGGCCGGGGATGAAAGGGATGGTCGGCATGGCGGCCCGCGTCTTCGCCACCATGTCCCGCGCTGGCATCTCGGTGGTGTTGATCACTCAATCTTCTTCCGAGTACAGCATCAGTTTCTGCGTGCCGCAGAGCGACTGCGCACGTGCCAAACGGGCGATGGAAGATGAGTTTTATCTGGAGCTGAAAGAGGGGCTGCTGGAGCCGCTGGCGATTATGGAGCGTCTGGCGATCATCTCCGTGGTGGGCGACGGAATGCGTACCCTGCGCGGTATCTCGGCGAAATTCTTTGCGGCACTGGCCCGCGCCAATATCAATATCGTGGCGATTGCCCAGGGCTCTTCCGAGCGCTCAATTTCGGTAGTGGTCAGCAATGACGACGCCACCACCGGCGTGCGCGTGACCCATCAGATGCTGTTCAACACCGACCAGGTGATTGAAGTGTTTGTCATCGGCGTCGGCGGCGTCGGCGGCGCGCTGCTAGAGCAGATCAAGCGCCAGCAGGGGTGGCTGAAGAACAAACATATCGATCTGCGCGTCTGCGGTGTAGCCAATTCTCAGGCGCTGCTGACCAGCGTGCATGGCCTGAATCTGGAAAACTGGAGTGCGGAACTGGCGGAGGCGAAAGAGCCGTTTAATCTTGGCCGCCTGATCCGCCTGGTGAAAGAGTACCACCTGCTCAATCCGGTGATCGTCGACTGTACCTCCAGCCAGGCGGTCGCCGATCAGTATGCCGACTTCCTGCGCGAAGGTTTCCATGTGGTGACGCCGAACAAAAAGGCCAATACCTCTTCGCTGGATTACTATCACCAGCTGCGCCATGCGGCCAGCAGCTCGCGGCGTAAGTTCCTCTATGACACTAACGTTGGCGCGGGCCTGCCGGTGATTGAGAACCTGCAGAACCTGCTCAACGCCGGCGATGAGCTGCGCCATTTCTCCGGGATCCTGTCCGGCTCCCTGTCGTTTATCTTCGGCAAGCTGGATGAGGGGGTGAGTTTCTCCGCGGCGACGGCGATGGCCCGTGAGATGGGGTATACCGAGCCGGATCCGCGCGACGATTTATCCGGGGTGGATGTGGCGCGTAAACTGCTGATTCTGGCCCGTGAGACCGGGCGTGAACTGGAGCTGGCGGACATTATCGTCGAGTCGGCGCTGCCGCCGGACTTCGACGCCAGCGGCGATGTCGAGACCTTTATGGCCCGCCTGCCGTCGCTGGACGATGGTTTTGCCTCGCGGGTTGCTAAGGCGCGCGATGAAGGTAAAGTCTTGCGCTACGTCGGTAACATCGAAGAGGATGGTACCTGCCGGGTAAAAATAGCCGCGGTTGACGGCAACGATCCGCTGTTCAAAGTTAAGAATGGTGAGAACGCGCTGGCTTTTTATAGCCATTATTATCAGCCATTGCCGCTGGTGCTGCGCGGCTATGGCGCCGGGAACGACGTCACGGCGGCCGGCGTATTCGCCGACCTGCTGCGCACCCTGTCCTGGAAGTTAGGAGTTTAAGATGGTCAAAGTATATGCCCCGGCTTCCAGTGCCAATATGAGCGTCGGGTTTGATGTGTTGGGCGCGGCGGTCACGCCGGTCGATGGCACGCTGCTTGGCGACAACGTCACTGTCGAAGCGGCGGAGCAATTTAGCCTGCAGAATCTTGGACGCTTCGCCAGCAAACTGCCGACGGCGCAGCAGGAGAACATTGTTTACCAGTGCTGGGAAAGCTTTTGCCGGGAGATCGGCAAGACGGTGCCGGTGGCGATGACGCTGGAAAAAAACATGCCGATTGGCTCCGGGCTGGGTTCCAGCGCCTGCTCGGTGGTCGCTGCGCTGGTGGCCATGAACGAGTTCTGCGGCAAGCCGCTGAACGAGACGCGCATGCTGGCGCTGATGGGAGAGATGGAAGGGCGTATCTCCGGCAGCATTCACTACGACAACGTGGCGCCGTGCTATCTTGGCGGCATGCAGTTGATGATCGAAGAGAATGGGATTATCAGTCAGCAGGTGCCCGGGTTTGATGAGTGGCTGTGGGTGCTGGCCTATCCGGGGATTAAAGTCTCTACTGCTGAAGCGCGGGCGATTCTGCCGGCGCAGTATCGCCGCCAGGATTGTATCGCCCATGGTCGCCACCTCGCGGGCTTTATTCACGCCTGCTACACCCGCCAGCCGCAGCTGGCGGCAAAATTGATGAAAGATGTGATTGCCGAACCGTACCGAACCAAACTGCTGCCGGGCTTTAGCGAAGCGCGTCAGGCGGCCATGGAGATGGGCGCCCAGGCTTGCGGCATCTCCGGCTCTGGCCCAACGCTGTTCGCGTTGTGTGATAAACCGGATACCGCACAGCGCGTCGCCGACTGGCTTGGCGCGCACTATCTGCAGAATCAGGAAGGCTTTGTTCATATTTGCCGGCTGGACACGGCGGGCGCACGCGTAGTGGGATAACCAATGAAACTGTATAACTTAAAAGATCATAACGAGCAGGTCAGCTTTGCGCAGGCCGTCACCCAGGGACTTGGCAAGCATCAGGGCCTGTTCTTTCCGCACGATCTGCCGGAATTCAGCCTGACTGAAATTGACGACATGCTGGCGCAGGACTTTGTCACCCGTAGCGCCAAAATTTTATCCGCCTTTATCGGCGATGAGATCCCGCAGGATGTCCTGCAGCAGCGGGTGCGCGCGGCGTTTGCGTTTCCGGCGCCGGTAAGCAAGGTTCAGGAAGATGTCGGCTGTCTGGAGCTGTTCCATGGCCCTACGCTGGCGTTCAAGGATTTCGGCGGCCGCTTTATGGCGCAGATGCTGACCCACATCGCAGGCGATAAGCCGGTCACCATCCTCACCGCGACCTCTGGCGACACCGGGGCGGCGGTGGCGCATGCTTTCTACAGCCTGCCGAACGTCAAGGTAGTGATCCTCTATCCGCGCGGCAAGATCAGTCCGCTGCAGGAGAAGCTGTTCTGTACCCTCGGCGGCAATATTGAAACCGTGGCGATTGATGGCGACTTTGATGCCTGCCAGGCGCTGGTGAAGCAGGCGTTTGACGATGAAGAGCTGAAGGCGACGCTGGGTCTCAACTCGGCTAACTCCATCAACATCAGCCGCCTTCTGGCGCAGATCTGTTACTATTTCGAAGCGGCGGCGCAGCTGCCGCAGGAAGCCCGCAATCAGCTGGTGATTTCCGTGCCGAGCGGCAACTTCGGCGATCTGACCGCCGGTCTGCTGGCCAAGTCGCTGGGGCTGCCGATCAAGCGCTTTATCGCCGCCACCAACGCCAACGACACCGTTCCGCGCTATCTGCAGGGCGGCGAGTGGGCGCCAAAAGCCACCCAGGCGACGCTGTCCAACGCCATGGACGTCAGCCAGCCGAACAACTGGCCGCGCGTTGAAGAGCTGTTCCGCCGTAAAATCTGGCGTCTCAGCGAGCTGGGCTATGCCGCGGTCGATGATGAGACCACCAAAGCAGCGATGCGCGAGCTGAAGGCCATCGGCTACATCTCTGAACCGCATGCGGCGATTGCCTGGCGCGCGCTGCGCGATCAGCTGCAGCCGGGAGAGTACGGCCTGTTCCTCGGCACCGCCCATCCGGCGAAGTTCAAAGAGAGCGTGGAGGAGATCCTGCAGGAGACTCTGCCGCTGCCGAAGGAGCTGGCCGACCGCGCCGACCTGCCGCTGCTGTCTCACAACCTGCCGGCGGATTTCGCCGCGCTGCGTAAGCTGATGATGGGCTAAGCCAGGCAATAATATCGGCAACATGATCGACCAAACCGGGCAGCTATTGCCCGGTTTTTATATTTAACGCACTTTTTCCATATCAGCAAAATTTCTCTCCATAAAATTCCCCACACTATTTTATTGTCAGCGCACTGCTTTTATTGCAAACTCTTTTACGGATTGTCCTCTTTGCCGGATAATTCCACTGGATTATCTTTTTTATTTATTATTTCATGCTGCTTATATTTATGCTGCTGATTTTATTATGAAGCAGCTATAGATATCATTTGTTATAGATGCATTGTTAATGCACAAGGTTTTCAAGGAGGAAACATGCGTATTTTATCTCTTTTTTTGGTGGTGTTCGCTTTAACAGGCTGCTCCGGGACAACGATTGGCGGTAATGAAGATAAATTAACGCCAGCCTATCTGAAACAACATCTCATTGTCGGAAAAACCACCAAGGCCGAGGTTCGTCAGTATTTTGGTGCCCCGGATTCTGGTCATACGACGGTGACGGCGTCGGGTAAAGAGAGCTGGTATTATTCAGTAGATAAAGGGATCAACCTGGTCAGCCTCGCGGGTTCCGTGATCCCGGTAACCGGGGCATCGCAAGCTGCCGATGCGGTCGATAAGTCCAGCCAAAAAGATTCGAACTCGCTGATGATTTTCTTCGATGAAAAAGGCGTGGTGGAAAACTGGGTGCGTTAAAATAAGTAATAATCTGCTTAATTATATTGAAAAGGGGAATGACTCCCCTTTTTTATTACCGTAACGTGTTACTGCTCGTGGCGTTTAAACACCAGTTCGCCTTTCTCTGAGGCATCCGCATCAAAGAAATAGCCTTCGCTATTAAAAGCTTTGAGCTGCTCCGGCTGGGTTAAGCGGTTTTCAATAATGTAGCGACTCATCAGGCCGCGGGCTTTCTTCGCATAAAAACTGATCACTTTGAATTTGCCGTTCTTCTCATCGAGGAATACCGGCTTGATCAGCTGACCCTGCAATTTTGGCGTTTTCACCGATTTAAAATATTCATCGGAAGCCAGGTTGATGACGATATCGTCGCCCTGGTCGCGCAGCGCCTGATTCAGCTTCTCGGTAATGGTATCCCCCCAGAACTGGTACAGATCTTTGCCGCGCGGATTTTCCAGACGGATCCCCATCTCCAGGCGGTAGGGCTGCATCAGGTCTAACGGGCGCAGCACGCCATACAGCCCGGAGAGCATGCGCAGGTGTCGCTGGGCGAAGTCAAAGTCGTCCTCGGTGAGTGTCTCTGCCTGCAGGCCAGTGTAGACATCGCCTTTAAAGGCGAGGATCGCCTGGCGGGCATTTTGCGGCGTAAAGTCAGGGTGCCAGTCGTGGAAGCGGGTGGCGTTTAGATCCGCCAGCTTGTCGCTAATGCTCATCAGCTTGCCGATTTGCGGCGCGGTCAGCTTACGGGCGATGCCGATAAGCTGCTGAGAATACTCGAGGAGTTCGGGCTGGGTATAGCGAGTCGTTGCCAGCGGGCTTTGATAATCGAGCGTTTTAGCAGGTGAAATCAGAATCAGCATATCCAGTCCTTGCAGGTAATTTCGACGAATTTTAACAAAAAAAGTGCATGGTGGGATCGATAGCTGCAATTGCCGCGCTATTCGCGCGGCAATTCATTCCAGGCGCCCGGGGCCAGCTGTTGGTCAATATCCGGGTAACGAGTGGCATCGAAAGTCGGCTGGATACCCAGCCGCCGCTGACGCAGATAATCGCTGGCGATAATCCGCACCGTCGGGGAGAGCAACAGAATGGCCGTCAGGTTGGTCATCGCCATCAGCGCCATGATGATATCCGCGCTCTGCCAGACGACAGGCAGGCTAACCATGGTCCCCAACAGCACCATCAGGACGGTGAGTATTCGCAGCCCCCAGATATAGCGTGGCTTATCCAGGCGCAGGAAGACCAGATTATTTTCCGCGTACACGTAGTTGGCTACGATAGAGCTAAAGGCGAACAGCAGCACGATGAGGGCGATAAAACCCGCTCCCCAGCCGCCGACCAGCACGCTCATCGCGTGTTGCAAGTCCTGAATACCGTTGAGCGTATATTCATTGTCGGGCCGCGGCGCCAGCATGACGATAATCGCGCTGGCGGTACAGATCACGATAGTATCGATAAACACGCCAATCATCTGCACGATCCCCTGCGCCGCCGGGTGCGGCGGCCAGGAGGCGGCGGCCGCGGCGGCGTTAGGCGAAGAGCCCATCCCTGCTTCATTGGAGAACATGCCGCGCTGGAAGCCGCTGGTCAGCGCCTGGCTGATGGTGTAGCCCACCGCGCCGGCGGCGGCCTCCTGCCAGCCGAAGGCGCAGCGAAAGATGGTGGCGAAAATCGTCGGCAGGGCGGTGATGTGCCACAGGCCGATGAGCAGGCTGGTGGCGATCCACAACAGCGCCATAAAGGGAACGATCCATTGCATCAGACGCGCCACGCCGCGTAAACCACGGAGGATCGCCAGCAAAACGACAACGGCCAGCACGCCGCCGCTGACCGCCGCCGGCAGATCGAACGCATAGCGCAAGGCATGGGCCACGGAGTTAGCCTGCACGGTATTGAAGATAAAACCATAGGCCAGCAGGAGGAGGATCGAAAACAGGACGCCCATCCAACGCATGCCGAGCCCGCGCGCCATATACCAGGCCGGGCCGCCGCGAAACTGTCCGCGGCTATCGCGTTCTTTATACAGCTGAGCAAGGGAACATTCAGCAAAGCTGCTGGCCATGCCGAGCAGGGCGGAAACCCACATCCAGAATACGGCGCCGGGCCCACCGGCGGCGATCGCCAGCGTCACCCCGGCAAGATTGCCGCTGCCGACCCGGGCGGCAAGGCTGGTACAGAGCGCCTGAAAGGACGTTAAACCACCCGGCTGCGGGTGCAGGCTTTTTTTTAGACTGCGGCCGAATTTGCGCACGTAACGAAACTGAATACCCCGGGTTTGCCAGCTAAACCAGATACCGGCGCCCAGTAGCAGATAAATCATCACTGAGCCCCAGAGTATTTCATTGATAAATGAGAGAAAATCAGGCATTAAACATCCTCTTGTCCATGCCGGTACGCCAGTGTAAGCGTTACCAATTAAGTGACAATCCTTTCGCTTTCAGCAAATTAATCTGCATAGTTTATCACACTCTGCGCTCTTCTCTCGTCGGCGGTTGCGCTGACCCGGCAGCGTGTTATCATCTGGGCAGACCGGTTACATCCCCTTAACTGCTGTTTAAGAGAAATATATCATGACGGATAAATTAACTTCTCTGCGTCAGTACACCACTGTCGTCGCTGACACCGGAGATATTGCGGCAATGAAGCTGTATCAGCCTCAGGATGCCACCACTAACCCTTCCCTGATTCTCGGCGCGGCTCAGATCCCTGAGTACCGTAAGCTGATTGACGACGCTGTCGCCTGGGCTCGTAGCCAGAGCAGCGATCGCGCGCAGCAGATCCTCGATGCTTCCGATAAGCTGGCGGTGAACATCGGTCTCGAAATTCTGAAACTGATCCCGGGCCGTATCTCCACCGAAGTGGACGCTCGTCTCTCCTATGACACCGAAGCGTCTATCGCGAAAGCCAAGCGCATCATCAAGCTGTACAACGACGCGGGCATCAGCAACGATCGCATTCTGATCAAACTGGCCTCCACCTGGCAGGGCATTCGCGCCGCTGAACAGCTGGAAAAAGAAGGCATTAACTGTAACCTGACGCTGCTGTTCTCCTTCGCTCAGGCTCGCGCTTGCGCCGAAGCGGGCGTCTTCCTGATTTCGCCGTTCGTTGGCCGTATCCTCGACTGGTACAAAGCCAACACCGACAAGAAAGAGTACGCACCGGCAGAAGATCCGGGCGTGATTTCCGTCAGCGAAATCTACGAGTATTACAAGCAGCACGGCTATGAAACCGTCGTGATGGGCGCAAGCTTCCGTAACGTTGGCGAAATTCTGGAACTGGCTGGCTGTGACCGCCTGACCATCGCCCCGGCGCTGCTGAAAGAGCTGTCCGAAAGCGAAGGCGCCGTTGAGCGTAAGCTGGTATATACCGGTGAAGTGAAAGCGCGTCCGGAGCGTATTACCGAATCTGAGTTCCTGTGGCAGCATAACCAGGATCCGATGGCGGTAGACAAACTGGCGGAAGGTATCCGTAAGTTTGCGATCGACCAGGAAAAACTGGAAAAAATGATCGACGAACTGCTGTAATCGCGCAGGTGGCCGACGCCCGTCGGCCACATTACACTGTCTGTCCCGCCTCCGGCAGTGTATCATTTCGTTTAACGCCACAGTTTGAACGGAATAACCATGAATACCTTACGAATCGGCTTAGTTTCCATTTCCGATCGCGCCTCCAGCGGCGTCTATCAGGACAAAGGCATCCCGGCACTGGAAGAGTGGCTGGCACGCGCCCTGACCACCCCTTTCGAGCTGCAAACCCGTCTGATTCCGGATGAGCAGGCCATCATTGAGCAAACGCTGTGCGAACTGGTTGACGAAATGGGGTGCCATCTGGTGCTGACCACCGGCGGAACCGGCCCTGCGCGTCGCGATGTGACGCCCGACGCAACGCTGGCGATCGCCGATCGCGAGATGCCGGGCTTCGGCGAGCAAATGCGCCAGGTTAGCCTACACTTTGTGCCGACGGCTATCCTTTCCCGGCAGGTCGGTGTGATCCGCAAGCAGGCGCTGATCCTCAACCTTCCCGGGCAACCGAAAGCAATTCAGGAGACTCTGGAAGGGGTGAAAGATGCTGACGGCAACGTGCTGGTGCACGGTATTTTCGCAAGTGTACCTTATTGTGTACAGTTGCTTGAAGGGCCTTATGTGGAAACCGATGGCCGTGTAGTAGAAGCTTTTCGTCCCAAGAGCGCCAGACGCGAAACTTTATCCTGAATTTGATGCATTTTTGATATAACCTGCATCGCTAATGGTGTGCCGTTTTATTTACGATATAGTGATTTTTACTTTACACACTATAAAACACGCTGCACACCTCAGGATGAAATTGCGTTATGTCATATGCAAACCGACCGCTCAACCGCCAGGATTATAAAACGCTGACGCTGGCCGCCCTGGGCGGCGCGCTGGAGTTTTATGACTTTATCATTTTCGTTTTCTTCGCCGCCGTCGTCGGCGAGCTCTTCTTCCCTGCGGATATTCCCGAATGGCTGCGCCAGGTGCAAACTTTTGGCATTTTCGCCGCCGGTTACCTGGCGCGTCCGCTGGGGGGCATCATCATGGCCCACTTTGGCGATCTGGTGGGGCGCAAGAAAATGTTCACCCTCAGCATCCTGCTGATGGCGCTGCCAACCCTGGCGATCGGTCTGCTACCGACCTATAGCTCGGTAGGTATCATCGCCCCGCTGCTATTGCTGCTGATGCGTATTCTGCAGGGAGCGGCGATCGGCGGTGAAGTTCCAGGCGCCTGGGTGTTTGTCGCTGAGCATGTCCCGGAAAAACGCATTGGTATCGCCTGCGGCACGCTGACGGCCGGCCTGACGGTTGGCATTCTGCTGGGGTCGGTGGTGGCCACGCTTATCAATACCAGTCTGACGCCGCAGGGGATCCACGACGGCGGCTGGCGGATCCCCTTCCTGCTGGGCGGCGTATTTGGTCTGATAGCGATGTATCTGCGCCGCTGGCTGCAGGAGACGCCGATTTTTCTTGAGATGCAGCAGCGCAAAGCGCTGGCGCAGGAGCTGCCGGTAAAAGCGGTGGCGCTCAAGCACCAGAAGGCGGTGGTGATCTCTATGCTGCTGACCTGGCTGCTGTCGGCTGGCGTGGTGGTGGTGATCCTGATGTCGCCGGTCTGGCTGCAGAAGCACTATGGTTTTGCGCCGGCCATTACCCTGCAGGCCAACAGCATCGCCACCATTATGTTGTGCATCGGCTGTCTGCTCGCCGGGCTGGCGGCGGACCGCTTCGGCGCCAGCCGCACTTTTATCGTCGGCAGCCTGCTGCTGGCGGTTGCCAGCTGGGCATTTTACCATCTTGCCGGCGCCAGCCCGCAGCGGCTGTTTCTGCTCTACGGTACGGTGGGGCTGTGCGTCGGCGTGGTGGGGGCGGTGCCCTATGTGATGGTGCGGGCCTTCCCGGCGGAAGTACGCTTCACCGGCATCTCTTTCTCCTACAACCTGTCGTACGCGATCTTTGGCGGCCTGACGCCGATTGCGGTCACCATGCTGATGGGGGTGTCGCCGATGGCGCCGGCCTGGTATGTGCTGGCCCTGTCGCTGATGGGGCTGGGATTAGGTATCTGGCTGCGTCAGGAGCTGACGGCGCCGACGGGGATGCCGGAAGGGGAGCTGCAGCGTTAACGATGGCTAGCTGATGCTGATAATGACCTGCCGCCGCCCTGTGACCGGACGGCGGCGGAAGATTAGCGCGGTTCGCCGATCGGCAGCACGGTGCGGCCGAACTGTTCGTTCAGCACTTCACCCATCGCCAGGTAAATAGCGCTGGCGCCACAAACCAGGCCGACCCAGCCGGCTACCTTCACAATGCCTTCGTTATCGGCCAAATGGCCAATCGCCAGCAGCGCGAACAGTACGGTCAGGCTCAGGAAGACAAACTGCAGCATGCGGGCTGCCTTCAGGGTGCCAAAGAACATAAACAGGGTAAAGACGCCCCACAGGCCGAGGTACATACCGAGGAAGTGCGCGTTTGGCGCGTCTGCCAGGCCCATTTTCGGCATCAGAAGAATCGCCACCAGCGTCAGCCAGAAGCTGCCGTAGGAGGTAAAAGCGGTTAAGCCAAAAGTGTTGCCTTTTTTGTATTCCAGCAGGCCGGCAAAAATTTGCGCAATGCCGCCGTAAAAAATGCCCATCGCCAGGATAGCTACATCGAATGCGAACAGGCCGCTATTCGCCAGGTTAAGCAGAATAGTGGTCATGCCGAAGCCCATAAGGCCCAGCGGTGCCGGATTAGCCAACTTAGTGTTGCCCATAATTCCTCAAAATTATCATTAAAAGGGAAGCATTACCCCGCGACTTGGCGGCGGGGCGCGGCATAATAATGAGGCGCTGAAGGGCTGTCTATGATCTGGCGGGGTATTTTTCACCAATTTCCGCGGTGTCTGACGGCGGCTGGAGCATTTGCCGTAAACATGCAATATGCAGGACCGCGGGGATGGTGACCCGGTAGGCGCTGCCGCTCACCGCTTTAACGCTGTTCAGCGCGGCGCCGAGCGGTCCGCCCAGCCCGGCGCCGCGCACCAGGCCATGACCGATGACGCTCACCGCGGCGTGCGTGCGCAGGATGGCGGTTAAGCGTTCGTCCAGCAACAAAGTGACGCCTTCGCTTAGCTTGCGATGCCTCAGCAGATGAGCCATCAGGCTGTCCAGCTCATGGCTCCGGCACTCCACCGCGGCTAGAAAGTGCGCTTTTTGCTCCGCGTTCAGTTTATTCCAGCTGTGCTGCAGAAAATGCGCCAGCAACTGCTGCTCGATCTGCGGCGTCGACAGCTGTTTGTCGACCTTCGCTTTCAGTCGTTTACATACATCCAGCAGGATCGCGCGATAAAATTTGCCATGGCGGCGCAGCGTGTTGGCGATGCTATCGCCGCCAAAATGCTGTAGCTCACCGGCGATTAGCTGCCAGTTGCGGCGATAACGCTCCGGGTGCCCCTCCATCGCTAAAAATGTCTCGTTGCGCAGGAGCGTGCTGGAGAGACGGGGTTTGCCATTTTCCCCGTGGGTCAGAATGCGGGTAAAGGCTTCCAGATGCGCCTCGCTGCACTCAGGCAGAAAGGCGAGATCGTCATCCTCCAGGTAATTAATATGCATAACGTTTTCTCTCGGGCAGGGGCGACGTTAGTCATCGCCGATAATTTTCAGTGATGCCATATCTGAGGAGTGCACCGTGTGGCCGGAGAAGGCGATTTTCTTCACGCAACGTTTGTTGTCGTTATCGCTATTGATGTTGATCCAGCCGGTGGTGCTGCCCTCTTTGATCCCGGCGGGGACGTTCAGCGTGTGGCTGGCGCCGCGGCTGGCCTTAAAGTAGACCGTCGCCCCGGAGAGTTGTACATCGCCGCGGTCGGCGCTGAGCTGAATGCGTTTGACTACCCGGCAGACGGGGAGCGTCAGCGTCAGGTCGTTGGTTTCATTGCGCGGCATAGCTATCACGCCGAGAATTTTATGGTCGTTAGCGGCCGCCGAGGTGATAAATGACACGCCGAGGATAAGCCCTACGGAAAGCCGGTATAGCGATTTCATTAATTTGTCCCCTGAATAAGCGAAGTGCGATGGCGGGGAAGTTTATCACTGCGAAAACGGGGCTTTTAGCGCGCAAGTATTGCGGGTTATGTCAATGATATTATGAATGTATTTCCTATTTTAATCCGTTTTTTGTATGTATATTTCGCCGTCGTTTTTGCCATCCAACAACCTTGTTCGGCAAGTCATCCGTAACCCTGTGCGAATCCGAGGCAAAAAATTTTTATGCTTGCCCCTTGATGCCGGTGTGGGCGACCCCATCTTGTAGTCAACCGCAGTGAAGAACCTGAAAAAAAATGATGTCTGGGCAGTTGAAACCGCACGTTTCGCCCTTATTACAGGTTCACAACCACATGTTGATCGAATTTTTAGTGGAGACGTTTAGATGGGTAAAATTATTGGTATCGACCTGGGTACTACCAACTCTTGTGTAGCGATTATGGATGGCACTACTGCACGCGTGCTGGAGAACGCCGAAGGCGATCGCACCACGCCTTCTATCATTGCCTATACCCAGGATGGTGAAACTCTGGTTGGTCAGCCGGCTAAACGTCAGGCAGTGACAAACCCGCAAAACACCCTGTTTGCGATTAAACGCCTGATTGGCCGCCGCTTCCAGGACGAAGAAGTTCAGCGTGACGTTTCTATCATGCCATACAAAATTGTTGCCGCAGACAATGGCGACGCATGGCTGGATGTGAAAGGCACCAAAACTGCACCGCCGCAGATCTCTGCTGAAGTGCTGAAGAAAATGAAGAAAACGGCTGAAGATTACCTGGGTGAACCGGTAACTGAAGCGGTTATCACCGTACCGGCTTACTTCAACGATGCGCAGCGTCAGGCAACAAAAGATGCCGGCCGTATCGCCGGTCTGGAAGTCAAACGTATCATCAACGAACCAACCGCGGCCGCGCTGGCTTACGGTCTGGATAAAGAAGTGGGCAACCGTACTATCGCGGTTTACGACCTCGGTGGTGGTACTTTCGATATCTCGATTATCGAAATCGACGAAGTTGATGGCGAAAAAACCTTTGAAGTTCTGGCGACCAACGGTGATACCCACCTGGGCGGCGAAGACTTCGATACTCGTCTGATCAACTACCTCGTTGATGAGTTCAAGAAAGATCAGGGCATTGACCTGCGCAACGACCCGCTGGCCATGCAGCGCCTGAAAGAAGCCGCTGAGAAAGCGAAGATTGAACTGTCTTCTGCTCAGCAGACCGACGTTAACCTGCCGTACATCACTGCAGATGCGACCGGTCCGAAACACATGAACATCAAAGTGACTCGCGCGAAACTGGAAAGCCTGGTAGAAGACCTGGTTAACCGTTCCATCGAGCCGCTGAAAGTCGCTCTGCAGGATGCCGGTCTGTCCGTTTCCGATATCAACGACGTGATCCTCGTTGGTGGTCAGACTCGTATGCCGATGGTGCAGAAGAAAGTGGCCGAGTTCTTTGGTAAAGAACCGCGTAAAGACGTTAACCCGGATGAAGCCGTGGCGATCGGTGCTGCCGTTCAGGGCGGTGTACTGACTGGCGATGTGAAAGACGTTCTGCTGCTCGACGTAACCCCGCTGTCGCTGGGTATCGAAACCATGGGCGGCGTGATGACTGCGCTTATCAGCAAAAACACCACCATCCCGACCAAGCACAGCCAGGTGTTCTCTACCGCTGAAGACAACCAGTCTGCGGTAACCATCCATGTGCTGCAGGGTGAGCGTAAACGCGCGTCTGATAACAAATCTCTGGGTCAGTTCAACCTGGATGGTATTAACCCGGCGCCGCGCGGCATGCCGCAGATCGAAGTGACCTTCGACATCGATGCTGACGGTATCCTGCACGTCTCCGCGAAAGACAAAAACAGCGGTAAAGAGCAGAAGATCACCATCAAAGCGTCTTCCGGTCTGAATGAAGAAGAAATTCAGAAAATGGTTCGCGAAGCAGAAGCTAACGCCGAATCTGACCGTAAGTTCGAAGAGCTGGTACAGACCCGCAACCAGGGCGACCATCTGCTGCACAGCACTCGTAAGCAGGTTGAAGAAGCAGGCGATAAACTGCCGGCTGACGACAAAACTGCCATTGAGTCTGCGCTGACCGCGCTGGAATCTTCTCTGAAAGGCGAAGACAAAGCGGATATCGAAGCGAAAATGCAGGCGCTGGCGCAGGCTTCTCAGAAGCTGATGGAAATTGCTCAGCAGCAGCACGCTCAGCAGCAGGCGGGTTCCGCTGACGCTCAGGCGAGCAACGCGAAAGACGACGATGTTGTCGACGCTGAGTTCGAAGAAGTGAAAGATAAAAAATAATCGCCCTTTGAACGGGTAAAACACTGGCACGGGCGAAGAGGTTTCCTCTCCGCCCGTGCACGCATGTTAAGGGGCTGAAAAACACCGATGGCAAAGCAAGATTACTACGAGATTTTAGGCGTTTCCAAAACAGCGGAAGAGCGTGAAATCAAAAAGGCTTATAAGCGCCTGGCCATGAAATATCACCCGGACCGCAACCAGGGTGATAAAGAGGCTGAAGCCAAATTTAAAGAAATCAAAGAAGCGTATGAAATCCTGACTGATGCCCAGAAGCGTGCGGCCTACGATCAGTACGGCCACGCGGCCTTCGAACAGGGCGGCATGGGCGGCGGCGGCGGTTTTGGCGGCGGTGCCGACTTCAGCGATATCTTTGGCGATGTTTTCGGCGATATCTTTGGCGGCGGGCGTGGTCGTCAGCGCGCGGCACGCGGCGCCGATCTCCGTTACAACATGGAGCTGACGCTGGAAGAAGCGGTGCGCGGCGTCACTAAAGAGATCCGTATTCCGACGCTGGAAGAGTGCGACGTCTGCCACGGCAGCGGCGCCAAGGCCGGCAGCAAACCGCAGACCTGTCCGACCTGTCATGGCGCGGGCCAGGTGCAGATGCGCCAGGGCTTTTTTGCTGTACAGCAGACCTGTCCGCACTGCCAGGGACGCGGTACGCTAATTAAAGATCCGTGCAATAAATGTCATGGCCATGGCCGCGTAGAAAAAACCAAAACCCTGTCGGTTAAAATTCCGGCGGGCGTGGATACCGGTGACCGGATCCGTCTGGCGGGCGAAGGCGAGGCCGGCGAACATGGCGCGCCGGCAGGCGATCTGTACGTTCAGGTTCAGGTGAAGCAGCACGCTATCTTTGAGCGTGAAGGCAATAACCTGTACTGCGAAGTTCCGATCAACTTCACCATGGCGGCGCTGGGCGGTGAGATCGAGGTCCCAACGCTCGACGGCCGCGTGAACCTGAAAATTCCAGGTGAAACCCAGACCGGCAAGCTGTTCCGCATGCGTGGAAAAGGCGTGAAATCCGTTCGCGGCGGCGCGCAGGGCGATCTGCTGTGCCGCGTAGTGGTGGAGACGCCGGTGGGGCTGAATGAGAAGCAGAAGCAGCTGCTGAAAGAGCTGCAGGAGAGCTTCGGCGGTCCGACCGGGGAAAACAACAGCCCGCGTTCGAAAAGCTTCTTTGACGGCGTGAAGAAGTTCTTCGACGACCTGACCCGCTAATTCCGCCTTTGTTGATATCCGGCCCGGGCCTTTGCTGCCCGGGCTTTTTTTCGCCTTAGAACTCCCCTTTAACTCGTAAAAAGCGAATATTAGCGCAACTTAAATCTGATTTTTTCGAGTTATCAGTGTGTGTATTATGCTTTTATCGAGTTATTCACCAACAGGATGAAAGTAAAAGTGAAACATCTGCAACGATTCTTTAGTAGCGATGCTTCCGGCGGCATTGTCTTAATTATCGCCGCCGCGCTGGCGATGGTGATGGCCAATACCAGCGTGACCAGCGGTCTGTATCACTCCTTCCTTGAGACGCCAGTACAGCTGCGTGTGGGCGCGCTGGAGATCAACAAGAACATGCTGTTATGGATCAATGATGCCCTGATGGCGGTGTTCTTTTTGCTGATTGGCCTGGAGGTCAAGCGTGAGCTGATTCAGGGGTCGCTGGCGAGCCGCCGTCAGGCGGTCTTCCCGGTGATAGCCGCGCTGGGCGGCATGATCGTCCCGGCCCTGGTCTACCTGGCCTTTAACGCCCAGGATCCTGTCGCCAGAGAAGGGTGGGCGATCCCGGCGGCGACGGATATTGCCTTTGCCCTCGGCGTGCTGGCGCTGTTAGGTAGCCGGGTCCCGACGGCGCTGAAGATTTTCCTGATGGCGCTGGCGATTATTGATGACCTCGGGGCTATCGTGATTATCGCGCTGTTTTATACCCACGACCTGTCCATGCTCTCGCTGGGCGTGGCGGCGGCGGCGATCGCGGTGCTGGTGGCCCTGAATCTGAGCGGCGTGCGGCGTACCGGGATCTATATTCTGGTTGGCGCGGTGCTGTGGACGGCGGTGCTGAAGTCTGGCGTTCACGCGACCCTTGCCGGGGTGATTGTCGGCTTTATGATCCCGCTCGAGGAAAAGCATGGCAAGTCGCCGGCCAAAGCGCTTGAGCATGTCCTGCACCCGTGGGTGGCGTTTATGATCCTGCCGCTGTTTGCCTTCGCGAACGCGGGGGTGTCACTGCAGGGGGTCACCCTTGCCGGGCTGACGTCGCTCCTGCCGCTGGGCATTATGGCTGGCCTGTTTATCGGTAAGCCGCTGGGGATTAGCCTGTTCTGCTGGCTGGCCCTGAAGCTGAAGTGGGCTTCGCTGCCGGAGGGAACCACCTGCAAGCAAATTATGGCGGTGGGGATCCTGTGCGGGATTGGCTTTACGATGTCGATTTTCATCGCCACCCTGGCCTTTGGCAGCGTGGAACCCGCGTTGATCAACTGGGCCAAGCTTGGCATTCTGATCGGCTCAGTGCTATCAGCGGTCGTCGGCTACCTCATACTGCGTCAGCGCGTGACGGATACTCGCCTCGCGGTATAACCTTTCTGCAGGAGAGCCCGTCAGGCTCTCCTGGACATTATCAGGGAGAGAAGCATGTCACATATTAACTACAATCATCTGTACTACTTCTGGCACGTGTATAAAGAAGGGTCCGTCGTGGGCGCGGCGGAGGCGCTGTTTCTGACGCCGCAGACCATTACCGGGCAGATCAAAGCCCTGGAGGAGCGCCTGCAGGGGAAATTATTTAAGCGAAAGGGAAGGGGGCTTGAGCCGAGCGAGCTGGGGGAGCTGGTTTTTCGCTATGCCGACCGGATGTTTACCCTCAGCCAGGAGATGCTCGACATCGTCAACTATCGCAAAGAGTCGAACCTGCTGTTTGACGTCGGCGTGGCCGATGCGCTCTCGAAACGGCTGGTCAGCGGCGTGCTGGATGCCGCCGTCGTAGAGAGCGAGCAGATTCATCTGCGCTGTTTTGAATCCACTCATGAGCTGCTGCTGGAGCAGCTGAGCCAGCATAAGCTCGACATGATTATCTCTGACTGCCCGATCGACTCGACGCAGCAGGAAGGGCTATTTTCGGTGAAGATTGGCGAGTGCAGCGTCAGCTTCTGGTGCATGAATCCGGCGCCGACGAAGCCGTTCCCGGCCTGCCTCGAAGAGCGGCGGCTGCTGATCCCCGGCCGGCGATCGATGCTGGGACGTAAGCTGCTGAACTGGATTAACGTGCAGGGCCTGAAGGTGGAGATCCTCGGCGAGTTTGACGACGCGGCGCTCATGAAAGCCTTCGGCGCCGCACATAATGCGATATTTGTCGCGCCGACGCTCTACGCGCATGATTTCTACCATGATGAATCGATTGTCGAAATTGGCCGTATGGATAGCGTGATGGAGGAGTATCACGCTATTTTCGCTGAACGAATGATTCAGCACCCGGCGGTACAGCGTATCTGTAATCGCGATTATTCGTCGCTGTTCACCGAACCCCGATAGCCGGAAGGCGTGGGCTGGCGTGGCTCAGATCGCGCCAGCGTGCGCTACCGGGGGAAGATGATAGGCATAAAAAAACCCGCTTTCGCGGGTTTCTTTAACAAAGTTCAGCAAGCAGGCGATTAAGCCAGTTTGTTGATCTGTGCAGTCAGGTTTGCTTTATGACGCGCAGCTTTGTTTTTGTGGATCAGACCTTTAGCAGCCTGACGGTCCACGATCGGTTGCATTTCGTTAAATGCTTTCTGTGCAGCAGCTTTGTCGCCAGCTTCGATAGCTGCGTATACTTTCTTGATGAAAGTACGCATCATAGAGCGACGGCTTGCGTTGTGCTTGCGAGCCTTTTCAGACTGAACGGCGCGCTTCTTAGCTGATTTGATATTAGCCAAGGTCCAACTCCCAAATGTGTTCTATATGGACAATTCAAAGGCCGAGGAATATGCCCGTTTAGCCTTCTTTTGTCAATGGATTTGTGCAAATAAGCGCCGTTTAACACCACAGCGCTTCATTACGTAGTGATGGCGCAAGATTCTACCAGCTTGTTGCAGGCGAATACAGCTTTTCCACCATAAAAATCGCCGGGCGCGGCCAGTTTTCCCGCTTTCTCGCGCTGAGTGAATGAATTCCTGAGAACTTTCGTTGCCGAGGTGCAATCGCTGGTTAACGTTGACAGTTGTACAAGGTATACTCGGACGATTTTCACTGTTTTGAGCCAGACATGAAGCTGATACGCGGCATACATAATCTCAGTCAGGCCCCGCACGGGTGCGTGCTGACCATTGGTAATTTCGACGGCGTGCATCGTGGGCATCAGGCGCTGCTGCAGCGGTTGCGCGAAGAGGGCCGCCAGCGCGGTTTACCGGTCGTGGTGATGATTTTTGAACCCCAGCCGCTGGAGCTCTTTGCCGCTGATAAAGCCCCGGCGCGATTGACCCGCCTGCGTGAAAAGCTGGGCTATCTGGCTGAAAGCGGGGTTGACTATGTATTGTGCGTTCGCTTTGACCGCCGGTTCGCCGCGCTAACCGCGCAGGATTTTATCAGTGAACTGCTGGTGCGTCGCCTGGGCGTGCAGTTCCTCGCCGTTGGTGACGATTTCCGCTTTGGCGCTGGTCGCCAGGGGGATTTCTTGTTATTACAAAAGGCGGGGGCGGAATATGGTTTCGACGTCACCAGTACCCAAACCTTCTGCGAAGGCGGGGTGCGAATCAGCAGCACGGCGGTACGCCAGGCGCTGGCCGATGACGATCTCCTGCTGGCGGAGACGCTGCTCGGCCATCCGTTTAGCATCTCCGGACGCGTCGTGCATGGTGATGAACTAGGCCGAACCATAGGTTTTCCGACGGCGAACTTACCGCTGCGTCGTCAGGTTTCCCCGGTTAAAGGGGTCTATGCGGTAGAAGTGACAGGGCTGGGCGACAAACCGATAGCGGGCGTCGCCAATATTGGCACCCGTCCAACGGTTGCGGGCGTGCGTCAGCAGCTCGAAGTACATCTGTTGGACGTTGTAATGGACCTCTACGGTCGCCATATCAATGTAATACTGCGTAAAAAGATACGTAACGAGCAGCGGTTTGCGTCGCTGGACGAGCTGAAGGCGCAAATCGCACGTGATGAGTTAACGGCCCGCGAATTATTTGGGCTGACCAGCCAGGCCTGAGCCACTGGTGTTTATCAAACCGAAATACGGAACCGAGAATCTGATGAGTGACTATAAATCGACCCTGAATTTGCCGGAAACAGGGTTCCCTATGCGTGGCGACCTCGCCAAACGCGAACCGGGAATGCTGGCGCGTTGGACCGATGATGACCTGTACGGCATCATTCGTGCAGCCAAAAAAGGCAAAAAAACCTTCATTCTGCATGATGGCCCTCCTTATGCGAATGGCAGCATTCATATTGGTCACTCGGTAAACAAGATTCTGAAAGACATTATCGTTAAGTCCAAAGGACTGACGGGCTATGACTCGCCTTACGTTCCGGGCTGGGACTGCCACGGTCTGCCGATCGAGCTGAAAGTGGAGCAGGAATACGGCAAGCCGGGTGAGAAATTTACCGCTGCCGAATTCCGCGCTAAGTGCCGCGAATATGCCGCCGAGCAGATCGATGGCCAGCGTAAAGACTTTATCCGTCTCGGCGTGCTGGGCGACTGGTCGCATCCGTACCTGACCATGGACTTCAAAACCGAAGCCAACATCATCCGCGCGCTGGGCAAAATCATTGGTAATGGCCACCTGCATAAAGGCGCCAAACCGGTGCACTGGTGCGTAGACTGCCGTTCCGCGCTGGCGGAAGCGGAAGTGGAGTATTACGACAAAACCTCTCCGTCTATCGATGTCGCGTTCCACGCGGTAGACAAAGCCGCGGTACTGGCGAAATTCGGCGTAGCCGACGTCAACGGTCCGGTGTCGCTGGTTATCTGGACCACCACGCCGTGGACCCTGCCGGCCAACCGCGCTATCTCTCTGTCTCCTGAGTTCGACTATGCGCTGGTGCAGGTTGACGGCCAGGCGCTGATCCTGGCGAAAGACCTTGTTGAGAGCGTAATGAAGCGCGTTGGCGCGACGGACTACACTATTCTGGCGGCGGTACAAGGTTCTGAGCTTGAGCTGATGCGCTTTAAGCATCCGTTCCTCGATTTCGCCGTGCCGGCGATCCTTGGCGACCACGTGACGCTGGATGCCGGTACCGGTGCGGTGCATACCGCTGGCGGCCACGGTCCGGACGACTACACTATCAGCCAGAAATACGGTCTGGAAATCGCCAACCCGGTTGGCCCGGACGGCGCTTACCTGCCTGGCACCTGGCCGTCTCTGGACGGCATTAATGTTTTCAAAGCCAATGACATCATCGTTGAGATGCTGCGTGAGCGTGGCGCGCTGTTACACGTTGAGAAACTGCAGCACAGCTATCCATGCTGCTGGCGCCACAAGTCGCCGATCATCTTCCGCGCCACTCCGCAGTGGTTCGTGAGCATGGATCAGAAAGGCCTGCGCGCGCAGTCGCTGAAAGAGATCAAAGGCGTGCAGTGGATCCCGGACTGGGGCCAGGCGCGTATCGAATCGATGGTCGCTAACCGCCCTGACTGGTGTATCTCCCGTCAGCGCACCTGGGGCGTGCCGATGTCGCTGTTCGTGCATAAAGAAACCCATGAACTGCACCCGCGTACCCTTGAACTGATGGAAGAAGTGGCAAAACGCGTTGAAGTTGACGGCATCCAGGCGTGGTGGGATCTCGATTCCCGCGACATTCTTGGCGATGACGCCGACAGCTACGAGAAAGTGCCGGATACCCTCGACGTCTGGTTTGACTCCGGGTCGACCCACTCTTCCGTGGTTGACGTGCGTCCGGAATTCGCCGGTCACGCCGCCGATATGTATCTGGAAGGTTCTGACCAGCATCGCGGCTGGTTCATGTCCTCGCTGATGATTTCCACGGCGATGAAAGGCAAAGCGCCATATCGTCAGGTACTGACCCACGGCTTCACCGTCGACGGTCAGGGCCGCAAAATGTCCAAGTCTATCGGCAACACCGTTAGCCCGCAGGACGTGATGAACAAGCTCGGCGCCGATATCCTGCGCCTGTGGGTGGCTTCCACCGACTACACCGGCGAAATGGCGGTCTCTGACGAGATCCTCAAACGCGCCGCCGACAGCTATCGTCGTATCCGTAACACCGCGCGCTTCCTGCTGGCGAACCTTAACGGTTTCGATCCGGCGAAAGACATGGTTAAACCGGAAGAGATGGTGGTGCTGGACCGCTGGGCGGTCGGCTGCGCGCAGGCGGCACAGGAAGATATCCTGAAAGCCTACGAATCCTACGACTTCCATGAAGTGGTGCAGCGCCTGATGCGCTTCTGCTCCATCGAGATGGGCTCGTTCTACCTCGACATCATCAAAGACCGCCAGTACACCGCCAAGGCGGACAGCGTGGCGCGTCGCAGCTGCCAGACCGCGCTGTTCCATATCGTGGAAGCGCTGGTGCGCTGGATGGCGCCGATCATGTCCTTCACCGCAGATGAAATCTGGGGCTATCTGCCTGGCGAGCGTGAGAAATATGTCTTCACCGGCGAGTGGTATGAAGGTCTGTTCGGCCTGGCCGACGACGAAGCGATGAACGACGATTTCTGGGACGAGCTGCTGAAGGTGCGTGGCGAAGTCAACAAGGTGATCGAGCAGGCGCGTGCGGATAAGAAAGTCGGCGGCTCGCTGGAAGCGGCAGTCACGCTGTATGCTGATGCCGATCTGGCGGCTAAGCTCAATGCGCTGGGCGATGAATTGCGATTTGTCCTGTTGACCTCCGGGGCGAACGTCGCAGACTATGCGAGCGCGTCCGCTGATGCGCAGCAAAGCGAACTGCTCAAAGGGTTGAAAGTCGCATTGAGTAAAGCTGAAGGTGAGAAATGCCCGCGCTGCTGGCATTACACCACCGATATCGGCAAGGTGGCGGAACACGCGGAAATCTGCGGACGCTGTGTGAGCAACGTCGCCGGTGACGGCGAGCAACGTAAATTCGCCTGATGAGTAAATCGATCTGTTCAACGGGGCTACGCTGGCTGTGGGTGGTCGTAGCCGTGCTGATTATCGATCTGGGCAGCAAATTCCTGATCCTCCAGAACTTCGCTCTGGGGGAGACGGTTCCGCTGTTCCCGTCGCTTAATCTGCATTATGCCCGCAACTATGGCGCGGCCTTTAGCTTCCTCGCCGACAGCGGCGGCTGGCAGCGCTGGTTCTTTTCCGGGATCGCGATCGGTATTTGCGTGGTGCTGACGGTGCTGATGTACCGTTCGAAGGCGACGCAAAAGCTGAACAATATTGCCTACGCGCTGATTATCGGCGGCGCGCTGGGCAACTTGTTCGATCGCCTGTGGCATGGCTTTGTGGTCGATATGATCGACTTCTACGTCGGCGACTGGCATTTTGCCACCTTCAACCTCGCCGATAGCGCGATCTGCATCGGCGCAGCGCTGATTGTGCTGGAAGGCTTCCTGCCGAAACCGACTGTGAAAGAGCAGGCGTAAATCTCAATGCCGGGTGACGTGACGCTTACCCGGCCTACAGAATTTTTGGCCCCCGTAGGCTCGGTAAGCGTAATGCCGCCGGGCACCGGGTGACCTAAACAAGCGAGCAATTTGCATGTCTAAATCCGTACAGAGCAACAGCGCGGTACTGGTGCACTTCACTCTGAAACTGGACGACGGCTCCACTGCCGAGTCCACCCGCAGCAACGGCAAACCGGCGCTGTTTCGCCTCGGCGACACCTCTTTGTCTGAAGGGCTGGAGCAACAGCTTCTCGGTTTGAAAGAGGGGGAGAAAAAGGCCTTTTCGCTGGAGCCTGACGCCGCCTTTGGCGTACCCAGCCCGGACCTGATTCAGTATTTCTCTCGCCGCGAGTTTATCGACGCTGGCGAGCCGGAGATCGGCGCGATTATGCTCTTTACCGCAATGGATGGCAGCGAAATGCCTGGCGTGATCCGCGAAGTGAACGGCGATTTCATCACCGTTGACTTCAACCATCCGCTGGCCGGGCGCACTGTTCATTTTGATATTGAAGTGCTGGAGATCGATCCGGCGCTGGAGGAGTAACATGCAGATCCTGTTGGCTAACCCGCGCGGTTTTTGCGCTGGCGTTGACCGCGCTATCAGCATTGTAGAAAACGCGCTGACGCTGTATGGCGCACCGATCTATGTTCGTCATGAAGTGGTGCACAACCGCTATGTGGTGGATAGCCTGCGCAAGCGTGGCGCCATTTTTATCGAACAGATCAGCGAAGTGCCGGACGGCGCGATCCTGATTTTCTCCGCCCACGGCGTGTCGCAGGCGGTACGCAACGAAGCGAAGAGCCGCGACCTGACGGTGTTCGATGCTACCTGTCCGCTGGTGACCAAAGTCCATATGGAAGTCGCCCGCGCCAGCCGCCGCGGCGAAGAGTCGATTCTGATTGGCCATGCCGGCCACCCGGAAGTCGAAGGTACCATGGGACAGTACAACAACCCGCAAGGGGGGATGTACCTGGTCGAGTCGCCGGAAGACGTGCTGAAGCTGGAAGTGAAAAATGACGCCCGGCTGTCGTTTATGACCCAGACCACGCTCTCCGTCGACGATACCTCGGATGTGATTGACGCCCTGCGCGCGCGTTTTCCGAAAATCGTCGGCCCGCGCAAAGACGACATTTGCTATGCTACCACTAACCGTCAGGAAGCCGTGCGCGCGCTGGCGGAGCAGGCTGACGTAGTGCTGGTGGTCGGGTCGAAAAACTCCTCCAACTCTAACCGCCTCGCCGAGCTGGCGCAGCGGATGGGTAAGGCGGCTTACCTGATTGACGACGCCTCCGATATCCAGGAAGCGTGGGTCAAGGATGCGGCCTGCGTCGGCGTGACGGCGGGCGCGTCGGCGCCGGATATTCTGGTGCAGAACGTCATTACCCGCCTGCAGGAGCTGGGCGGCGGCGAAGCCGTGCCGCTGGAAGGCCGGGAAGAGAATATCGTCTTTGAAGTGCCGAAAGAGCTGCGTGTGGATGTCCGTGAAGTAGAGTAAGTTCTTTCCTCCAGCAGTATGAGAAGATGCCAGACTTAACGTCTGGCATTTTTTTAGGGAGAAACCATGCGCTTACCAATCATTCTTGATACCGATCCGGGCATCGACGATGCCGCCGCCATTGCCGCGGCGCTGTTCGCGCCTGAGCTGGATCTGCAGTTGATGACCACCGTAGCGGGCAATGTCTCGGTGGAGAAGACGACCCGTAACGCGCTGCAATTGCTGCATTTCTGGAATGCCGATGTACCGCTGGCGCAGGGGGCGTCGATGCCGCTGGTGCGTCCGTTGCGCGACGCCGCCTCGGTGCATGGCGAATCCGGCATGGAGGGGTATGACTTTGTTGAGCATCAACGTCAACCGCTGGCGAAGCCGGCCTTCCAGGCGATCCGTGATGCGCTTATGCATGCTGCCGAGCCGATCACCCTGGTGGCGATTGGCCCGCTGACCAATATAGCGCTGCTGCTGACCCAGTACCCGGAATGCGTGTTTAATATTCGCCGGCTGGTGATCATGGGCGGCTCGGCGGGCCGCGGCAACTTCACGCCGAATGCGGAATTCAATATCGCTATCGACCCGGAAGCCGCCGCGAAAGTGTTCCATAGTGGGCTGGAGATTGTGATGTGCGGGCTGGACGTCACCAACCGGGCGCTGCTGGCGGCGGATTATCTGGCGACGCTGCCGACGCTGAACCAGACCGGTAAAATGCTCCATGCGCTGTTTAGCCACTATCGCAGCGGCAGCATGAGCAGTGGTCTGCGCATGCACGACTTGTGCGCTATTGCGTGGCTGGCCCGCCCGGAACTGTTCACTCTCCAGCCGTGCTTTGTGGCGGTGGAGACGCAGGGGACCTGGACCGCCGGCACCACGGTGGTGGATATCGAAGGACGACTGGGCCAGCCGGCGAACGCCCAGGTGGCGCTGGATATCGACGTCGAAGGGTTTCAGCGCTGGGCGGCGGAGGTGATTGCCCTGGCGCCGTGATATATCACTCGATTTTCAAGGAGAGAAGCAATGACCTATGGACAGGCGTATTTGAGCGGCTGGAAAGAGACCTTTAATTTTAGCGGACGCGCCAGCCGGCAGCAGTTCTGGACGTTTTTTCTTATCAATGTGCTGATCGCCGCCGCGCCAGTGGCCGCCTGGAGTCTGGCCACCCTTGTTGACCCTCACTACGGGATCCTCAGTTTTGTTGTCATACCCTTTGCGGCGCTGTGGCTGCTGTTGATGGCGATCCCCCTGCTGGCTGTAGGCTGCCGGCGGATGCATGATATCGGCCGCTCCGGGATCTGGTTTGTGTTGGGGGTTATCATTCCGTGGTTTGCAATTATTTCGCTGGCTCTGTGCTGCCTGCGCTCAGCGCCGGCACCGTCTCGCTGAGATAATCGATCATCGCCCGCATCCTGGCGGGCATATGCTTATCTCCCGCCCACAGCAGCCACAGATCGCCGGAGTAGCTGCTGATAAATTCCCACTCGGGCAGCACCTGCACGATGTCGCCGTTCGCCAGCGCCTCACGGGCGGTGAACAGCGGCAGGCTGCCGATCCCTAAATGCTGCCTGACCGCGTCGAGGCGTACGGCGGTATGGTTGGCGGCGTACCGCCCGTAGGTTTGCACCGTTTCTGTTTTGCCTTCCCGACGGAACTTCCAGCGCGCATCGGCGGGCGTTTCGCCAAGGCTAATGCAGCTATGCGCGCGCAGATCCTGCGGCGTGTACGGCGTACCGTGCTGCTGTAAATAGGCCTCAGTGGCGCAGATAATGTGCCTGATTGGCATCAGCGGTTTGCCATGCAGGCCGGGGGAGGGGGTATCGGTGATGCGTAGCGCCAGATCAATACCGTCATCGATAAAATCGAGAGGGCGATCTTCCAGCCGCAGGCAGACGTCCACCTGCGGGTAGCGGTGGAAAAACGCCATCATCAGCGGGTGGATCACAAAGCGGCCGACGGCTTTCGGGACGCTTAGCGTCAGCTTTCCCTGGGCGACCGTTTGGCGACTGCCTGCGGAATCCATTGCCTGTCGCGCCGCTTCCAGCATCTGCTGGGCATGCTGATATATCGTTTCCCCGGCATCGCTAAGACGCAGCTTGCGGGTGGTACGCTGCAGCAGTTTGCAGCCCATCTCTCGCTCCAGCCGTGACACGCTGCGGCTAACGGCTGAAGGGGTAATGCCGTTCTGGCGGGCGACGGCGGAGAAGCTGCCCTGGTCGACTATCTGAACGAAAAGAGCGAGGTCGGGCAGGAGGTTCAGATTCATTTGTGCTCCCGGAGCAAGAGTGCATTGGCTGGTGGTGGGATTATCGCTGTCGGCATTAATAATATACTGGCCGGACAGAGAGGAGAATCACTATGACTGAACGGGTTTATTACACCAGCGATGCTACCGACGGGCGCGCCCAGATCATCGCCTGCACTGCAGAAGCGGATGGCCGTTACGCCATCGAACTGGATCGGACGCTGTTTCACCCGCAAGGGGGCGGTCAACCGGCGGACCGTGGATGGATTGCCGGGCAGGTGGTTGAGACGGTGGCTGTGCGCGGCGAAAGGGTGCTGCATATTCTGTCGCAACCCCTTCCCCTCGGTGAAGTGGAGATGAAAATTGATGCCTCCGCGAGACAGCTGCATGCTCGTCTGCATTCTGCCGGCCACCTGCTTGGCCTGGCGGGCGAACAGCTTGGCTGGCAACCGGTGAAAGCGCACCACTGGCCCGGCGAAGGGCGGATAACCTTTGCCAGCAGGAATAGCGCCGCGCTGCCGGAAGCCAGTGCGCTACTGGCGCTAGTGAAGGCATGGCAGGCGCAGGACTTACCGCGTCAGGTGACGTTCGCTAATGGCATGCGCAAGGTGGGATTCGGCGAACTGCCAGCCTATCCCTGCGGAGGCACCCACGTCGCCCGTCTGGCGGAGCTGGGCGACATTGTCATTAGTCAGATTAAGATGAAGAAGGGGCAGCTGGTGGTCAGCTACACCCTGGCGTAAGCGTTTTATCTCTGCTCAGGATAGGTCTGCTTGCCGTGATAGATACGCTCAGGTCGGCCAACCTTGCCGTAGCTGATTTCCGCTTCCAGAAAGTCGTTCTTCACTCCTTGTTCCAGATAACGGCGAGCGGTGGTTTTGCTGCTGCCGAGGATACGGGCCAGCGAGTCGGCGGTATGCACCACCGTCGGGTCGGCAAACAGCTGGAGCACGCGCTGAAAGGTGCTTTCATCGATCCCGCGCAGTGGTGCGCTGGCGGGTTCCGTTTGTTCCCGGGCCTGAATATTAAACAGCGCGTCGACATGGAGCTGGCTGGCCTGTTCGCTGGAGCGCAGCGAGCTACGATAGCGGGCAAAGCGCTCCAGCGTGTGCTGCAGGCGCTGATAGTGCACCGGCTTAATCAGGTAATCAAACACCCCAAGACGCAGCGCTTCGCTGATGGTTTCCATGTGATTATCCGCAGTAATAAAGATAATCCTTCCCTTGTAATGTGTACTGACTGCATGGCGGATCAGATCGATACCTTTGCCGTCGGGTAAAAAATTATCCAGCAGGATCAGCTGCGGTTGATACAGTCTGAGCTGTTTCCTGGCGCTCTCAAGCTTATCCGCAATACCAATGACGTCGAACTGGGGAAACTGTTTAATGTTATCCACCAGGATCTCCGCCAGCATAGGTTCGTCTTCAACAATAAGAGTAGTGATGCTATCCATGATGTTCATCTCGGGTCAGGGGGATATAAAGCGTAAAAATGGTGCCAAAAGGAATATTATTTTCGACGACGATACTGCCGCCTGCTTGTTCCACGTAGCTGCGTACCAGCCAGAGTCCGATACCATGATCTTTGCTGGTGCTGCTGGTGACGCCGCGCTCGAAGATCCGATCGTGCAGCGCCTCGTCAATGCCGCATCCCTGGTCGGCGATCTCAATGATCACCTCCTGGCCATCACTGTTGATCAGGCATTCGATCTGTTTTGAACCCTGCGGTTGACGCAGGCTGGCATTGTAGGCGTTATCAAGTAGATTCCCCACGATCGAGATCCATTCGTTGTGCGAAAGGGCGGTAGGTAATCTATCAACGAAGCAGGCCGGATCGAAAATCAGCTCAAGTCCAAGCTCTTTGGCCCGGTAATATTTGCCGATCAACAGCCCGGCCAGGTGGTTGTCCTGGAAATTGCGTGCAATAAAATCGATCACCTTCTGGTGACTTTCCGACTGCTGTTGGATCAGTTCCAGCGCTTGGTTATAGCGTTTAAGAAACAGCAGACCGGCGATAGTGGAGATCAGATTGCGATGCTCATGCTGTACGGCGCGCAGGTTATCGGCATATTGTTGTACCTGGCTAAGCTGCAGGCTAAGGGTGTTGATATCGTCTTTGCTGCGAAAGCTGATCACCCAGCCCTGTGGCTCATTGTTTAAGATCACCGCCATCCGGCTGGCGATCACTTTGATCTGATTGAAGGTAACGATTTCGTCTTTTTTATTGGTCTGTGGCGCATCGTAGAAGAAGACCTCCTGCGAGATAACGCTGCTGATCCGTTTGCCGATAAGCGTCGGTTCCGGCTGACTCAAATTGAGCAGGCGACGCGCAGTCTGATTAATCGCAGTGATTTTATAATCGGAGTCGATGGCGATAAGCCCTTCGAACACCGATTCAAACAGCACGCTTTGCTGGATCAACAGCTGTGACAGCTGCTGGGGTTCCATATTGAGCATCTGTTTTTTGATATGCAGTGAGAAGCGGCGGGCGCAAAAGAGCAGAAGCAGTAACATGATGGCCATCGGGATCAGCAGCGAACTTATCTGCAGGCTGAGCCAGTTTTCCAGTTGCTCAATGGTATAGCCTACCGACACAATGCCGATCACCTTGCCGGTTGCGTCCTGAATCGGCGATTTACCGCGCAGCGACGATCCCAGCGAGCCTTTGCGCACTGACACGTAGCTTTTAGCGTTTATCAACGCCTCATCGCTATCGCCGCCTTCCATCGATTTGCCGATTTCATCAGGATTGACGTGATAGAGGCGCTGGCCGCTGGCATCACCGACGGTGATGTAGGTGGCGTCGGAGAACGAACGCATGGGGTCGATAAGGGCTTTGATTCTGGCGAGATCGCGTTTCTGCACTGCCTCCACCAGCTCCGGCATCGCCGAAATCTGCATCGCCTGAATCAGCGCCCGTTGCCCGACCTGATAATGCAGACGCTCCTCGGTAATGTCTGTCAGATACCATGACATCGCCAGCATGACGATCGTCGAGGTGAATAAGATCAGCAGGAAGATGCGATTCTGAAACGATCGCCTGGCAAACCAGTGGGTGATTTTTCGGGTATACATTGGGTAGATAGACATTAAATTGTTATTCTCCCCGTTTTGCGCCCCCGGCGCCGACAGGTGGAGCACAGAACAGAAAATTTCAGACATGTGCCCGGCCCCGTCATGCCAAGAGTGGGTATCAAATCAGCCCGGAGGTGGGGCGACAGCCACACCTCCGGGAAGGATGTCGGCCTACATCGCCAGCACGTACTTGAGCATCACCCCGGCGGCGATCGCCGAGCCGATCACCCCCGCCACGTTCGGGCCCATCGCGTGCATCAGCAGGAAGTTCTGCCCGTCCGCTTCCAGACCCACCTTGTTCGACACCCGCGCCGCCATCGGCACCGCCGACACCCCCGCCGAGCCGATCAGCGGGTTGATTTTGTGCCGGCTGAACACGTTCATCAGCTTCGCCATCAGCACCCCGGCGGCGGTCCCCACGCAGAAGGCGATCACCCCCAGCACCAGGATCCCCAGCGTCTGCGGCTGCAGGAACTTGTCCGCCACCAGCTTGGCCCCCACCGACAGCCCGAGGAAGATGGTGACGATGTTGATCAGCGCGTTCTGCACCGTATCGCTCAGCCGCTCCACCACGCCGCTCTCGCGCATCAGGTTGCCGAAGCAGAACATCCCCAGCAGCGGCGCGGCGTCCGGCAGCAGGAGCGCCACCAGCAGCAACAGCACCGCCGGGAAGAGGATCTTCTCCCGCTTACTCACCGTGCGCAGCTGCACCATGCGGATCTTCCGCTCCTTATCCGTGGTCAGCGCCTTCATGATCGGCGGCTGGATCAGCGGCACCAGCGCCATATAGGAGTACGCCGCCACCGCGATGGCCCCCAGCAGCTCCGGCGCCAGCTTGCCCGACAGGTAAATCGCCGTCGGGCCGTCGGCGCCGCCGATGATGCCGATGGCCGCCGCCTGCGGCAGGGTGAAGCTGATGATGCCGAAGTAGTTCAGCGTCAGCGCCCCGAGCACGGTGGCGAAGATCCCGAACTGCGCCGCCGCCCCCAGCAGCAGGGTGCGCGGGTTAGCCAGCAGCGGGCCGAAATCGGTCATCGCCCCGACGCCCATAAAGATGACCAGCGGCGCGATGCCCGAGCCAATCGCCACCTTATAGAAGATGGCCAGCACCCCGGCGGAGTAGCCCATGTCCACCGCGAGGCTCTCCATCTGCCCCTGTACCGACGGCAGGGCCAGCGCCAGTGCCTCTTTGATGGCGTGGACGTCCGGCGCGCAGTGGAGCTTCGCGGCAATCACCGCCAGCTGCGCCGGGTCGTGGTGAGCCAGCAGGCTCTCCAGGGCGGTGAGCGCCAGCCCGGCCTCCGGGATATTGGAGAGCAGGCCGCCGAAGCCAATCGGCAGCAGCAGTAACGGCTCGAACTTCTTCGCAATCGCCAGCCAGAGCAGCAGCAGGCTGACCAGCAGCATGATGGCCTGGCCGGCGCCGAGGTGCATCAGCCCCATGCCCTGAATCAGGGCGTTCAGACTTTCCATTTCCGTTCCTTTTCCTTACGCCAGGGTCATCAGGGTGTCGCCGACCGCCACCGCGTCGCCGGCTTTCACCGCGATACCGCGCACGGTCCCGGCCTGCGCGGCGCGGATTTCGGTCTCCATCTTCATGGCTTCCAGAATCAGCAGCACCTCGCCTGCGGCCACCGTCTGGCCTTCGCTGGCCAGCACCTTCCAGATAGTGCCCGCCAGCGGGGCGGTCACCGGGGTACCGGCGCCGGCCGGGGCGGCAGCGGCGGGTGCAGAGGCAGGAGCAGCCGCCGTCAGCTGGCTGACGTCACCGCCGTCGCTGACTTTGACCACAAAGGCTTTGCCTTCCACCTCCACGGTGTAGACGCCGGAGGCGGCAGGTTTTTCTGCTTTTGCCACTGGCTGCGCGGCTTCCGCCTGCGGTACCGGCTCAAAGGCCGCCGGGTTGTGGCGGTTTTCGAGGAATTTCAGGCCGGGCTGCGGGAACAGCGCCACGGTGAGCACGTCGTCGATGGCGTTTTCGGCAAGCGTGATGCCCTTCTCCTGCGCCTGGCGTTTCACATCCGCTTCCAGCGCGGCCAGCTCCGGCTTGAGTAAATCCGCCGGGCGGCAGGTGACGGCGTCGGCGCCGTCGAGCACCCGCGCCTGCAGGGCGGCGTTAACCGGCGCCGGGGTGTGGCCGTATTCGCCTTTCAGGATACCGGCAGTCTCCTTCGCAATGGTTTTGTAGCGCTCGCCGCCCAGCACGTTGAGCACCGCCTGGGTGCCGACAATCTGCGAGGTCGGGGTCACCAGCGGGATGAAGCCGAGGTCCTCGCGCACGCGGGGGATTTCCGCCAGCACCTCATCCAGACGGTGGGCGGCGCTCTGCTGCTTCAGCTGGCCTTCAAGGTTGGTGAGCATCCCGCCCGGCACCTGGGCGACGAGGATACGGCTGTCGGTGCCTTTCAGCTGGCCTTCGAAGGCGTGGTATTTTTTGCGCACCTCGCGGAAGTACGCGGCGATGCTCTCCAGCCTGTGGATATCGAGGCCGGTGTCGTACGGTGTGCCGGCGAGGGTGGCCACCAGCGCTTCGGTGGCCGGGTGGCCATAGGTGGCGCTCATCGAGGAGATGGCGGTGTCGACGCCGTCGATCCCGGCTTCAATGGCCTTCAGCAGCGCCATCTCCGCCATCCCGGTGGTGGCATGGCAGTGCAGGTGCAGGGTGACGTCGTAGCGCTTCTTGATTTCACTGACCAGCTCAAAGGCGGCATGCGGGGTGAGGATGCCGGACATGTCCTTGATGGCGACGGAGTCAACGCCGGTCTCCAGCAGCTGTTCGGTGAGGTCGAGCCAGGTCTGCAGGGTGTGGGCCGGGCTGGTGGTATAGCTGAGGGTGCCCTGGGCGTGGGCGCCGTGGCGGCGGACCGCCTGCAGGGCGGCCTGCATGTTGCGCGGGTCGTTCATGGCATCAAAGACGCGGAAGACGTCCATGCCGTTTTTGACGGCGCGCTCCACGAAGCGCTCCACCACGTCGTCGGCGTAGTGGCGGTAGCCGAGCAGGTTCTGGCCGCGGAGCAGCATCTGCAGCGGGGTCTTCGGCATCGCCTTTTTCAGCTCGCGCAGGCGGACCCACGGGTCCTCGCCGAGAAAGCGGATGCAGGCGTCAAAGGTGGCGCCGCCCCAGCACTCCAGCGAGCGGTAGCCGACGTCGTCCAGCTGAGCGGCGACGGGGAGCATATCGTCAAGGCGCAGACGGGTGGCGAACAGGGACTGGTGGGCGTCGCGCAGGACGACATCGGTAATGGCAACGGTCATGAATTCCTCCGTGAATTAAGGGTGAAGACGGCGATGGTGGTGAATGGCGGCGATAATCGCCGGCTTCAGGCGGGCGAAATCGTCGGCGGGCGCGACGGCGGCCGGCGCCGGTTTGGGGGCGGCGGGCGGCTCGGAAAACAGGCGGTTGACGGCGAGGGACATTCCCCGGATGGCGAAAATGAGCAGCAGCAGGAACACCAGCACAAAGCCCATGCCGAGAAACATCAGGGTGAAGCCTTCGCCTAACAGGATGGCATTGTCAGTCATTTATACATCTCAAATAGGGGCACGATGACGCGCTGTCTGACAAGGTTTCTGGCGTTTCCGGCTAAGGAGCAGGGTGGATTTCCCTCTGCCGCTCCCGGCATGGGACCCTGATTCGTTCTTCACCTGTCAGTTCAACGTGCCATCGTGCGTATGGGTTAAATCATCATGCCGAACACGATGCTGGCGATGACCAGCACAATACCGCCGCCCAAACGGGAGGAGATTTGCGCATAAGAGATAAGGTTCATACGGTTACAGGCAGAGAGAACTTCCAGGTCGCCGGAGCCGCCGCGGTTGGCCATACACAGGCCTGCAGTGATGGCCGATTCTATTGGGAAGAAGCCCATCAGCCAGCCACCGATCGCCGCGCCGAGCACCGCACCGATAACGATAATGGCGGCGATAACAACGTTAGCGAAGGTGATGGCGTTGATAATTTCCTGTAGGTCGGTGTAGCAGACGCCGACCCCGACCATCAGCACCCACAGCAGCTGTTTGGAGAAGAAATCAGACAAGCGTTTAGCACCGGCTTTGATTTCCGGTGAGCACAGCCCGGAGGCGTTCAGCGCGGCGACGATCAGCACCATCCACGCGAAATAGTGAATAGCCACACCGCCAATGCTGGGCAGAATTTTCTTCGCCACGACGTAGGCCAGCAGGAAGCAGGTAGTGGACAGCACCAGACCGACGGCGGTTTCGCGATGGGTGATTTGTCCCGCTTTCTCATCTTCTTCCACTTTGAACGAGGCTTTACGCACCAGTTCCCCTTCGCCGCTCAGCCAGGCGTGTTTTTTGCCGATGATATCGAGGACGGCGGCAAAGACGATGGCGAAGATGTTAGCGATGGTCAGAATAGCGATAGCGGTTGAGTAATACTCTTCGCGAGAACGACCGGTGACGGAGTGGTAAATCTCCGACAGGGGGACCGCGCCCGCGCCGTTGCCGCCGCCCATGATCGGCAGGACGTACAGCATCATGATGCGATCCACTGGAATACCGAACACCAGGCCGATAGCGATGCCAAAAATAGACGCGCCGACAATGCCCATCAGGATAGTTGGAATATAGCCGAGCAGTGATTTCAGCAGCAGGCGGCGGTTTACCGACAGAATTGCTCCGGTAATTAATACCGCGATGAATAAGTTAAGGAAGTTACTCTTATCCATAACGTTGCTGATAGCATCGATTTCTTTCTGCGTAAAAATACCGGCATAGACAAAATAAGCCGCCACCAGGAAAATCATCACCGGAGCGCCACCGATATATTTGTTGAATATTGGCAGGCGTTTGCCAATTTCCCCGAATATAGCGCCGATAATAAACATGATGGCAAAGCCGCCGACGATATCGGTGGGTAATGCGTTATAAAAATGTGAAAGTAATAGTGTAATTAACGCAAATGCGTAAAGGGGGAGCGGCATGCCGAAGATTTTAAATCCCAGCAGATCGCTAACGCCCTTTTTCTCCGTCGCCGGAGCCTGACTCATGTTAGTCATAAACGTTATCCTGTTTATTGATGGAGTAGTAAGACCGGCGCATAGTAATAAATAGACCCAGGGGTAAGGTGTGATTATCTTCACTGAATACTCGTGTTTTTTATTAATTTAATTGTTTTTATGATTCTGAATTAATTAACAACATAAAAACCATAAAGCCAATTAAGCCACGAGAAAAACTGTGACTTAAATACAAGAATCCATAGCCGAACGCTGGCGAAATACAGTTCGTTTTGAAATGACGAAGCGCTAAAAAATGACACTGATATTAAAACGCGTTCAACTATTAAAAGATAAACCGCGGCGAGAGGCGATCGATCGGTTTCTCCGCCAGCATCAACTGTCGTTAGAGGCCGACTGCGAAATGGCGATTATCGCCGAGTATCAGCAGCGGCTGGTCGGCTGCGGTGCTATCGCCGGCAATGTGCTGAAATGCATCGCCATCGATCCCTCGCTGCAGGGGGAGGGGCTGAGCCTTAAATTACTGACCGAGCTCCTGACGCTGGCCTATGAGCTGGGGCGCAGCGAACTGTTTTTGTTCACTAAACCTTGCAATGCTGCGTTATTTTCCGGCGCCGGCTTCTGGCCGATAGCCCAGGCGGGCGACCGCGCCGTGCTAATGGAAAATAGCCGCGAACGACTGACTCGTTACTGCCGACAGCTGGCGATGTACCGTCAGCCGGGAAGAAAAATCGGCGCTATCGTGATGAACGCCAATCCATTCACCCTCGGCCACCGCTGGTTGGTAGAACAGGCGGCCAGCCAGTGCGACTGGCTGCATCTGTTTGTGGTCAAAGAAGATGCGTCCTGCTTTTCCTATCACGATCGCTTCAAGCTCATTGAACAGGGGATTACCGGCATCGATAAGGTGACGCTGCATCCCGGTTCGGCGTATCTGATCTCGCGGGCGACGTTCCCCGGCTATTTCCTGAAAGAGCAGGGGGTGGTTGATGACTGCCACAGCCAGATTGACCTGCAGCTCTTCCGCGAGCGCCTGGCCCCGGCGCTGCAGATTACCCATCGCTTTGTCGGCACCGAGCCGTTGTGTCCCCTGACCCGTAATTACAACCAGCGCATGAAGTCACTATTGGAAGCGCCAGGCGACGCGCCGCCCATTGAAGTAGTTGAGCTTGCGCGAATCGAAAAAAATGGTGGACCCGTGTCGGCCTCCCGAGTGCGCGAACTCTATCGACAGCGCAACTGGCAGGCGGTCGCGGCGCTGGTACCGCCGGGGACCCTCTCTTTTCTGATGCAACTGGCGGAAAGCGAACATCAAACCGCCTGATTTTTATGCCCTAACTAAGGATTTTCCCCTATGGAAATGAAGATTGACGCCCTGGCCGGCACGCTGGAGTCCAGCGATGTGATGGTCAGGATTGGACCGGCGGCGCAGCCGGGCATTCAGCTGGAAATCGACAGCATTGTGAAACAACAGTTTGGCGCTGCGATTGAGCAGGTAGTGAGAGAAACGCTGGCTCAGCTTGGCGTGAAACAGGCCAGCGTGGTGGTCGATGATAAAGGCGCGCTGGAATGTGTTTTGCGAGCTCGCGTACAGGCCGCGGCGCTGCGCGCGGCGCAACAGACCCAATTACAATGGAGCCAGCTATGAAACCACGTCGCAGTATGTTGTTCATCCCTGGCGCCAATGCCGCCATGTTAAGCACGTCATTCGTCTACGGCGCCGATGCGGTGATGTTCGACCTGGAAGATGCCGTTTCGCTGCGCGAGAAAGATACCGCTCGTCTGCTGGTGTATCAGGCGCTGCAGCATCCACTGTATCAGGATATCGAAACCGTGGTGCGCATTAACCCGCTGAATACGCCGTTCGGTCTTGCCGACCTTGAAGCGGTAGTCCGCGCGGGCGTGGATATGGTGCGTCTGCCGAAAACCGACAGCAAAGAAGATATCCATGAGCTGGAAGCGCATGTTGAGCGGATTGAACGCGAGTGCGGCCGGGAAGTGGGCAGCACCAAGTTAATGGCGGCGATCGAGTCGGCGCTGGGCGTGGTGAACGCGGTGGAAATCGCCCGTGCCAGCCCGCGTCTGGCGGCGATCGCGCTGGCGGCCTTCGATTACGTGATGGATATGGGCACCTCCCGCGGCGACGGTACTGAACTGTTCTACGCCCGCTGCGCTGTACTGCATGCCGCCCGCGTTGCCGGCATCGCCGCCTATGACGTGGTGTGGTCGGATATCAATAATGAAGAGGGCTTCCTGGCGGAAGCGAATCTGGCCAAAAACCTCGGCTTTAACGGCAAATCGTTGGTTAACCCACGACAAATTGAACTCCTGCATCAGGTCTATGCCCCGACGCGCAAAGAGGTCGATCACGCGCTGGAAGTGATTGCCGCGGCGGAAGAAGCCGAAACGCGAGGTCTGGGTGTGGTATCGCTGAACGGCAAGATGATCGATGGACCGATTATCGACCATGCTCGCAAAGTGGTGGCGCTCTCGGCTTCCGGTATTCGTGATTAAGGGGAATAAGATGAAAGAGACAGTAGCAATGCTTAATCAGCAGTACGTGATGCCGAATGGACTGACATCTTATGCCGGCGTAACGGCGAAAAGTCCCTGGCTGGCGAGTGAGAGCGAAAAGCGCCAGCGCAAAATCTGCGATTCGCTGGAAACGGCGATTCGTCGTTCCGGTTTGCAAAACGGCATGACCATCTCGTTTCACCACGCGTTTCGCGGCGGTGACAAAGTCGTCAATATGGTAGTGGCGAAGCTGGCGGAAATGGGTTTTCGCGATCTCACCCTGGCATCCAGTTCGCTGATCGACGCCCACTGGCCGCTGATCGAGCATATTAAAAATGGCGTGATCCGCCAGATCTACACCTCCGGCCTGCGCGGCAAGTTGGGCGAGGAGATCTCCGCCGGTTTAATGGAAAACCCGGTGCAGATCCACTCCCACGGCGGTCGCGTACAGCTGATTCAAAGCGGCGAGCTGTCGATTGACGTGGCGTTTCTCGGCGTCCCCTGCTGCGATGAGTTTGGCAACGCCAATGGCTTTAGCGGTAAATCACGCTGCGGTTCGCTGGGCTACGCGCGCGTCGATGCCGAGCACGCTAAATGCGTGGTGCTGCTCACCGAAGAGTGGGTGGATTATCCTAACTATCCGGCCAGTATTGCCCAGGATCAGGTGGATCTGATAGTCCAGGTAGATGAAGTCGGCGATCCGCAAAAAATTACCGCGGGTGCCATCCGTCTGACCAGCAACCCGCGCGAGCTGCTGATCGCCCGCCAGGCGGCGAAAGTCGTTGAGCACTCCGGTTACTTTAAAGAGGGTTTCTCGCTGCAGACCGGTACCGGCGGCGCCTCGCTGGCAGTAACTCGCTTCCTTGAAGATAAAATGCGCCGTAACGGCATTACCGCCAGCTTCGGCCTCGGCGGTATCACCGGGACGATGGTCGATTTGCACGAAAAAGGGTTGATCAAAACGCTGCTCGATACCCAGTCCTTCGATGGCGACGCGGCGCGTTCGCTGGCGCAGAACCCGAACCATGTCGAGATCTCCACCAATCAGTATGCCAGCCCGGGCTCCAAAGGCGCCTCCTGCGAGCGCTTAAACGTGGTGATGCTCAGCGCGCTGGAAATTGATATCGACTTTAACGTTAACGTGATGACCGGTTCTAACGGTGTGCTGCGCGGGGCGTCCGGTGGCCATAGCGATACCGCCGCCGGTGCGGATTTGACCATTATTACCGCGCCGTTAGTTCGCGGCCGTATTCCCTGCGTCGTGGAAAAGGTGCTGACCCGCGTCACGCCGGGGGCCAGCGTGGATGTGCTGGTCACTGACCACGGCATTGCGGTCAACCCGGCACGTCAGGACCTGATCGACAATTTGCGCAGCGCAGGCATTCCGCTGATGACCATTGAGGAACTGCAGCAGCGTGCTGAGCTGTTGACTGGCAAGCCGCAGCCGATCGAATTCACCGATCGGGTGGTGGCGGTGGTGCGCTATCGCGACGGTTCGGTCATCGATGTGATTCGTCAGGTGAAAAACAGCGACTAAACGCAGAGGGGAAAGGCCATGAGCGACGTGTTAATTAATCCAGCGCGTGTGCGGCGCGTGAAGCCACTGAGTGCCGAAGAGGTGGTCAGCGCGGTAGAGCGCGCGCTGTTGACCGAAGTTCGCCTGACCCCAAAGCCCGGGTTGGTGGATATTCGTAACGCTGGCGCGCACTGGGATATGGATCTGGCCTCGTTTGAGGCCAGCACCGCGGTGGTGGCTCCGTGGATGGAGAAATTTTTCATCATGGGCCACGATACTGCGGCGGTCGCGCCGGAACAGGTATTGATGATGCTGCGCCCGGTAGGGATGGCCTGTGAGAACGATATGCTGGAGGCCACCGGCGGGGTGAATACCCATCGCGGGGCGATCTTCGCTTTTGGCCTGCTCAGCGCGGCGGCGGGCAGGCTGGTGTCGAAAGGTGAGCCGATAGAGCAGCACCGGCTTTGCGACCAGGTGGCGCGCTTCTGTCGCGGCATGGTTATGCAGGAGTTGTCTTCTGCTGGCGGGGAACGGCTCAGTAAAGGCGAGGCTCATTTTCTGCGCTATGGTCTCTCCGGGGCCCGCGGCGAGGCGGAGAGCGGTTTCCTGACGGTGCGTACCCAGGCCATGCCAGTCTTTACCCGCATGATGGAAGAGACCGGCGACAGTAATCTGGCGCTACTGCAAACCCTGCTGCATCTGATGGCGTGGAATGATGACACCAACCTGGTCTCGCGCGGCGGGCTTGCCGGGCTGAACTTTGTCCAGCAGGAGGCGCAGCGACTGCTGTGGCAGGGCGGCGTGCTGGTGGACGGCGGGCTGGAGGCGCTGCGACAGTTTGACGATGAGCTGATTGCCCGCCATCTCAGCCCCGGCGGCAGCGCCGATCTGTTGGCGGTGACCTGGTTTTTATCCGCGTTTCCCGCCGGTGCGCTTTTCCCGCTGTAACCCACTGCAATACCGCCTTCGCCCGCACTGTACGGGCGAAAGCGCCATCATTAGCCTTCCCGGTTGTCACCAGGTAAACACGGAATTGCGGCACAATCGTATAGTTTTTACTGATATCGTCCGCCGTTTGTCATAAATTTCTAATTATCGGCGTTTTTGAGTAGCGGCCCGCTGACGGGCTGGTTACTCTGAAAACAATTTACGTAATGTTAACAAAAGAGAATAGCTATGCATGATGCACAAATCCGCGTGGCCATCGCCGGCGCGGGCGGCCGGATGGGACGCCAGTTAATTCAGGCTGCATTGCAGATGGAAGGCGTGGCGCTGGGCGCGGCGCTGGAGCGCGAAGGGTCAAGCCTGGTGGGCAGCGACGCCGGCGAGCTGGCGGGCGCCGGCAAAGCGGGCGTCGCGGTGCAGAGCAGCCTGGCGGCGGTAAAAGATGATTTCGACGTGTTGATCGATTTTACCCGCCCGGAAGGCACGCTGAACCATCTGGCGTTTTGCCGCGAGCACGGCAAAGGGATGGTCATCGGCACCACCGGTTTTGACGACGC
The DNA here is from genome assembly GCF_025813515.1 of Klebsiella sp. KP20-425-1. Taxonomy (NCBI): domain Bacteria; kingdom Pseudomonadati; phylum Pseudomonadota; class Gammaproteobacteria; order Enterobacterales; family Enterobacteriaceae; genus Klebsiella; species Klebsiella sp. KP20-425-1. The sequence continues at coordinate 4,383,382 of NZ_CP109614.1, read as the reverse complement.
TGGCAAACAGGCGATTCGCGATGCCGCGCAGGACATTGCCATTGTCTTCGCCGCTAACTTTAGCGTTGGCGTCAATGTCCTGTTGAAGCTGCTGGAGAAGGCGGCGAAGGTGATGGGCGACTATACCGACATCGAAATTATCGAAGCGCACCACCGGCATAAAGTGGATGCGCCGTCAGGCACCGCGCTGGCGATGGGCGAAGCGATCGCCGGGGCATTGAACAAAGATCTCAAGGACTGCGCGGTCTACAGTCGTGAAGGCTACACTGGCGAACGCGTCCCGGGCACCATCGGCTTCGCGACCGTTCGCGCGGGGGATATTGTCGGGGAGCATACGGCAATGTTTGCCGACATCGGTGAGCGTATTGAAATCACCCATAAAGCGTCCAGCCGCATGACCTTTGCAAATGGCGCCGTTCGTTCAGCGTTATGGCTGAAAGACAAGAAAAATGGCCTGTTTGATATGCGTGATGTGCTGGATCTGAATAGTTTATAACGATTATTACCCATCGTGATGTGGTTATTGCTATCAATAAGTTATTGATGCAAGGGGCAATATTTTGTTGCCCTTTTTTATTTTTGCGAATTACGGTGTGTTTCTTAAGTCTAATGCGTAAAAAATACAATATTAGCGTGTTTTTTAGTGAATGAAATGTAAATTTTGACCATTTGGTCCACTTTTTTGTCGATCATCGCTCTGTTTTACACTCTTCCACATCCGCAAGCGTTTTCTCAGCCAGGTTTGTTGATCTTTTTGGCGTAAAAATCACGTGTTACGCACCAGTGGCGTAAAATGACATTAAAAATATCCGCTTTAAGTTGACTTTTATCCGACATCTCTCCAGAATGCCGCCGTTTGCCAAAAATCTGCGGGCAACAGATTTGCATTGATTCAGATCGTGTTTATGAATTAATATGCAAATAAAGTGAGTGGATATTCTCTGGAGGATGTTTTGATTAAGTCAGCGCTATTGGTTCTGGAAGACGGAACCCAGTTTCACGGTCGGGCCATCGGGGCAACCGGCACGGCGGTTGGGGAAGTCGTTTTCAATACTTCAATGACCGGTTATCAAGAAATCCTCACTGATCCTTCCTATTCCCGCCAAATCGTCACTCTTACTTATCCTCATATTGGTAATGTCGGCACCAACGCCGCCGATGAAGAATCTTCTCAGGTACATGCGCAGGGGCTGGTTATTCGCGACCTGCCGCTGATTGCCAGCAACTTCCGCAGTACTGAAGACCTCTCTTCTTATCTGAAGCGCCATAACATCGTGGCGATTGCCGATATCGATACCCGCAAGCTGACGCGTCTGCTGCGTGAGAAAGGGGCGCAAAACGGCTGCATCATCGCGGGCGACAGCCCGGATGCCCAGCTGGCGCTGGAAAAAGCGAAAGCGTTCCCAGGCCTGAACGGCATGGATTTGGCGAAGGAAGTGACCACCGCAGAAACCTATAGCTGGACGCAAGGCAGCTGGACCCTGGCGGGCGACCTGCCGGAAGCGAAAGCGGAAAGCGAGCTGCCGTTCCACGTTGTGGCATATGACTTCGGCGCGAAACGCAACATCCTGCGAATGCTGGTTGACCGCGGCTGCCGCCTGACGGTGGTGCCGGCGAAGACCTCCGCCGCGGACGTGCTGGCGCTCAATCCGGACGGTATCTTCCTCTCCAACGGCCCTGGCGACCCGGCGCCGTGCGATTACGCTATCGAGGCGATTGAAAAATTCCTTGAGACCGATATTCCGGTATTCGGCATCTGCCTTGGCCATCAGCTACTGGCGCTGGCGAGCGGTGCCAAGACCATTAAGATGAAGTTCGGCCACCACGGCGGCAACCACCCGGTGAAAGATATTGATAACAACGTGGTGATGATCACTGCCCAGAACCACGGTTTCGCCGTAGATGAGGCGACGCTGCCGGCCAACCTGCGCGTGACCCATAAGTCGCTGTTCGACGGCACCCTGCAGGGGATCCATCGTACCGACAAACCGGCGTTCAGCTTCCAGGGGCACCCTGAAGCGAGCCCGGGGCCGCACGATGCCGCGCCGCTGTTCGACCACTTTATCGAGTTAATTGAGCTCTACCGTCAGTCCGCGAAATAATCAGAACCTGTTTATGTTCTGCTGTGCTCGGGAATACGGCGTTAAAAATTTGTTCAAAATGCTCATTTACGTTTTGTAAACTGCGCTTTCTCACAAATTTTTTCCTTGTCTACCCATCGCTCGCGACGACCATAAACAGGTTCTTCGGAGAAGAAAGCAATGCCAAAACGTACAGACATAAAAAGTATCCTGATTCTGGGCGCGGGCCCGATTGTTATCGGTCAGGCGTGTGAGTTTGACTACTCCGGCGCCCAGGCGTGTAAAGCGCTGCGCGAAGAGGGCTACCGCGTTATCCTGGTGAACTCTAACCCGGCGACCATCATGACCGACCCGGAAATGGCCGATGCCACCTACATCGAGCCGATTCACTGGGAAGTGGTGCGTAAAATCATCGAAAAAGAGCGCCCGGATGCGGTGCTGCCGACCATGGGCGGCCAGACGGCGCTGAACTGCGCGCTCGAGCTGGAGCGTCAGGGGGTACTGGCTGAATTCGGCGTGACCATGATTGGTGCCACCGCCGATGCGATTGATAAAGCCGAAGACCGTCGCCGTTTCGATATCGCAATGAAAAAAATCGGCCTCGACACCGCGCGCTCTGGTATCGCCCACACGATGGAAGAGGCGCTGGCGGTTGCCGCCGACGTTGGTTTCCCGTGCATCATCCGTCCGTCCTTCACCATGGGCGGCACCGGCGGCGGTATCGCCTATAACCGCGAAGAGTTCGAAGAAATTTGCGAACGCGGCCTGGATCTCTCTCCGACCAACGAACTGCTGATCGATGAATCGCTGATCGGCTGGAAAGAGTACGAGATGGAAGTGGTGCGCGATAAGAACGATAACTGCATCATCGTCTGCTCCATCGAAAACTTCGACGCCATGGGGATCCACACCGGTGACTCCATCACCGTTGCCCCGGCGCAGACCCTGACCGACAAAGAGTACCAGATCATGCGTAACGCCTCGATGGCGGTGCTGCGTGAAATCGGCGTCGAAACCGGCGGCTCTAACGTGCAGTTCGCGGTCAACCCGAAAAACGGTCGCCTGATCGTTATCGAAATGAACCCGCGCGTCTCCCGCTCCTCGGCGCTGGCCTCTAAGGCCACCGGCTTCCCGATTGCTAAAGTGGCAGCCAAGCTGGCGGTAGGTTATACCCTTGACGAGCTGATGAACGACATCACCGGCGGCCGCACCCCGGCTTCCTTTGAACCGTCCATCGACTACGTGGTCACTAAAATCCCACGCTTTAACTTCGAAAAATTCGCCGGCGCCAACGACCGTCTGACCACCCAGATGAAGTCTGTCGGCGAAGTGATGGCGATTGGCCGTACCCAGCAGGAATCTTTGCAGAAAGCGCTGCGCGGTCTGGAAGTGGGCGCTACCGGCTTTGACCCGAAAGTGAGCCTCGACGACCCGGAAGCGCTGACCAAAATCCGCCGCGAGCTGAAAGATGCCGGCGCTGAGCGTATCTGGTATATCGCTGACGCGTTCCGCGCGGGCCTCTCGGTTGACGGCGTCTTCAACCTGACCAACATCGACCGCTGGTTCCTGGTACAGATTGAAGAGCTGGTCCGTCTGGAAGAGAAAGTGGCGGAAGTGGGCATCAACGGCCTCGACGCTGACTTCCTGCGCACCCTGAAGCGTAAAGGCTTTGCCGATGCGCGTCTGGCGAAGCTGGCGGGCGTGCGGGAAGCGGAAATCCGCAAGCTGCGCGACCAGTATGACCTGCACCCGGTCTACAAGCGCGTGGACACCTGCGCTGCGGAATTTGCTACCGATACCGCCTACATGTACTCCACTTATGAAGAAGAGTGTGAGTCCAACCCGTCCGTTGACCGCGATAAAATCATGGTCCTCGGCGGCGGCCCGAACCGTATCGGTCAGGGTATCGAATTCGACTACTGCTGCGTACACGCCTCGCTGGCGCTGCGCGAGGACGGTTACGAGACCATCATGGTCAACTGTAACCCGGAAACCGTCTCTACCGACTACGACACCTCCGACCGTCTGTATTTTGAGCCGGTGACCCTGGAAGACGTGCTGGAAATCGTGCGCATCGAGAAGCCAAAAGGCGTTATCGTTCAGTACGGCGGCCAGACCCCGCTGAAGCTGGCTCGTGCCCTGGAAGCTGCCGGCGTGCCGGTTATCGGTACCAGTCCGGACGCTATCGACCGGGCGGAAGACCGTGAGCGCTTCCAGCACGCGGTTGACCGTCTGAAGCTGAAGCAGCCGGCGAACGCCACCGTCACCGCCATTGAGCAGGCGGTAGAGAAAGCGAAAGAGATTGGCTACCCGCTGGTGGTGCGTCCGTCTTATGTGCTCGGCGGCCGGGCGATGGAGATCGTCTATGACGAGCAGGATCTGCGCCGCTACTTCCAGACCGCGGTCAGCGTCTCCAACGACGCGCCGGTGCTGCTGGATCGCTTCCTCGACGATGCGATTGAAGTGGATGTCGATGCCATCTGCGATGGCGAAATGGTGCTGATTGGCGGCATCATGGAGCATATCGAGCAGGCAGGCGTTCACTCCGGCGACTCCGCCTGTTCCCTGCCGGCCTACACCCTGAGCAAAGAGATTCAGGATGTAATGCGCGAGCAGGTGCAGAAGCTGGCCTTCGAGCTGCAGGTTCGCGGCCTGATGAACGTCCAGTTCGCGGTGAAAGATAACGAAGTTTATCTGATTGAGGTCAACCCGCGTGCGGCGCGTACCGTACCGTTCGTCTCCAAAGCCACCGGCGTACCGCTGGCGAAAGTGGCGGCGCGCGTGATGGCCGGTAAGACACTGGCGCAGCAGGGCGTGACCAAAGAGATCATCCCGCCGTACTACTCGGTGAAAGAGGTGGTCCTGCCGTTCAATAAATTCCCGGGCGTTGACCCGCTGTTAGGGCCAGAAATGCGCTCCACCGGGGAAGTGATGGGCGTCGGCCGCACCTTTGCCGAAGCGTTCGCCAAAGCGCAGCTGGGCAGCAACTCGACCATGAAGAAACAGGGTCGCGCGCTGCTCTCCGTCCGCGAAGGCGATAAAGAACGCGTGGTTGACCTGGCGGCGAAGCTGCTGAAGTTTGGCTTCGAGCTGGATGCGACTCACGGTACGGCGATTGTGCTGGGTGAAGCGGGCATTAACCCGCGTCTGGTGAACAAGGTGCATGAAGGTCGTCCGCACATTCAGGACCGCATCAAGAATGGCGAATATACCTACATCATCAACACCACCGCAGGTCGCCAGGCGATTGAAGACTCCAAGCTGATTCGCCGCAGCGCGCTGCAGTACAAAGTGCATTACGACACCACCCTGAACGGCGGCTTTGCCACCGCGATGGCGCTGAACGCTGACGCCACCGAGAAGGTGATTTCGGTGCAGGAAATGCACGCGCAAATCACTAAATAAGCTTCCCGGCCAGGCCGGATAGCAACAATCCTGGGCTGACGACATCGTCAGCCTATTTTTTTTAGCCGCAGCCATCTTCAGAGAGTTCTGCTTTTAACCCCCTGTCGGGTCAGGCTAACTATAGTTAGCACCATAACGATACCTATTGATGAAAAGACAGGAGGATACAATGCGGAACAATATTCTGGTGGCATCCGCACTGGCAGCGACGGCAATCATGTTCGTGGCCGGCTGCTCATCGAATCAGTCGATCAAAACCACCGACGGCAAGACCATTGTCACCAGCGGCAAACCGCAGGTGGATGATGACACCGGCCTTGTCTCATACAAAAATGCCGAAACCGGCCGCGTGGAGCAGATTAACCGCGACCAGGTGAAGTCCATGGACGAGCTGGATAACTAAGGCCTGACGTTAACCCTCAGGGCGCGCGTTGCGTAAGCCCTCGCGACATAAATCACAGTTATCATTGTAAGCGGTTCGCTTAACTGTCTACACTCTTGCTGATTACGACAAGAGCAAACGCAGGCCAATCAATGATTCTGATAATTTATGCGCATCCTTATCCGCAGCATTCTCATGCGAATAAGCGAATGCTTGAACAGGCAGGGACGCTTGAAGGCGTAGAGATACGCTCCCTCTATCAACTCTATCCCGACTTTAATATCGATGTCGCCGCCGAGCAGGCGGCGCTGGCCCGTGCCGATCTGGTTATCTGGCAGCATCCTATGCAGTGGTATAGCGTACCGCCGCTGCTCAAGCTGTGGATGGACAAGGTGCTGTCGCACGGCTGGGCCTATGGTCACAACGGTATTGCCCTGCGCGGTAAATCGCTGATGTGGGCGGTGACCACCGGCGGCGGTGAAAGCCACTTCGACATCGGCTCATTCCCCGGTTTTCCGGTGCTGGCGCAGCCGTTGCAGGCAACCGCGCTTTACTGCGGAATGAAATGGCTGCCGCCGTTCGCTATGCACTGCACCTTTATCTGCGATGATGAAACGCTGCAGGCGCAGGCCCGCCGCTATCGTCAACGCTTAATCGACTGGCAGGAGGCACACCAGAATGGATAGCCATACGCTGATACAGGCGTTGATTTACCTCGGCGCCGCGGCGCTGATTGTGCCCATCGCCGTCCGTCTGGGGCTGGGGTCAGTGCTGGGCTATCTCATCGCCGGCTGTATTATCGGCCCGTGGGCGCTGCGGCTGGTGACCGATGCCGAGGCGATTCTGCACTTTGCCGAGATTGGCGTGGTGCTGATGTTGTTCGTCATTGGTCTGGAGCTCGATCCGCAGCGCTTATGGAAGCTGCGCGCCTCGGTGTTTGGCGGCGGCGCACTGCAGATGGTGGCCTGCGGGGTGTTGATCGGTCTGTTCTGCATGCTGCTGGGCCTGCGCTGGCAGGTGGCCGAGCTGATTGGTATGACTCTGGCGCTTTCCTCAACCGCGATCGCTATGCAGGCGATGAATGAGCGCAATCTGACGGTGTCGCAGATGGGGCGCAGCGCCTTTGCGGTGCTGCTGTTCCAGGATATCGCCGCGATCCCGCTGGTGGCGATGATCCCGCTGCTGGCGGCCAGCGGCGGCGCCACTTCGCTGATGGCTTTTGCCCTCTCCGCGCTGAAAGTGGCCGCAGCGCTGGCGCTGGTGGTGGTCCTTGGGCGCTATCTGACCCGCCCGCTGCTGCGCTTTGTCGCCCGTTCCGGCCTGCGCGAAGTGTTCAGCGCCGTGGCCCTGTTCCTGGTCTTCGGCTTTGGCTTATTGCTGGAAGAGGTGGGGCTGTCGATGGCGATGGGGGCGTTTCTCGCCGGGGTGCTGCTGGCCAGCTCCGAATATCGTCATGCGCTGGAGAGTGATATTGAGCCGTTCAAAGGGCTGCTGCTGGGGCTGTTCTTTATCGGCGTCGGCATGTCGATTGATTTCGGCACCCTGGTCACCCATCCGCTGCGTATTGTGATTTTGCTGGTCGGTTTCCTGGCGATAAAAATGCTGATGCTGTGGCTTATCGCCAGGCCGCTTGGCGTACCGCGCGCCCAGCGCCGCTGGTTTGCGGTGCTGCTGGGGCAGGGGAGTGAGTTCGCGTTTGTGGTGTTTGGCGCCGCGCGGATGGCGGATGTACTGGACGGCGAATGGGCAAAAGCGTTGACCCTGGCGGTGGCCCTGTCGATGGCGGCAACCCCCATTCTGCTGGTGCTGCTGACCCGTCTGGAGAAATCGTCCAGCGGCCAGGCGCGTGATGCTGACGAGATTGATGAAGAGCAGCCGCGGGTGATTGTCGCCGGCTTTGGCCGCTTCGGGCAGATTGCCGGGCGATTGCTGCTCTCGAGCGGGGTGAAGATGGTGATCCTCGATCATGACCCGGACCATGTCGATACCCTGCGCAAATTTGATATGAAGGTTTTCTACGGCGATGCCACCCGGGTCGATCTGCTGGAGTCGGCCGGGGCCGAAAAGGCGGAAGTGCTGATCAATGCCATTGACGATCCGCACGTCAGCCTGGAGCTGGTGGCGAGGGTAAAAGAGCATTTTCCGCATCTGCAGATCATCTCCCGCGCCCGCGATGTCGATCATTACATTCAGCTGCGCCAGGCTGGCGTCGAGGCCCCGGAGCGTGAAACCTTCGAGGCGGCGCTGAAGTCCGGCCGAATGACGCTGGAGGCGCTGGGGCTCGGCGCCTATGAAGCGCGCGAGCGGGCCGATCTGTTTCGTCGATTCAACCTGCAAATGGTCGAAGAGATGGTGGCGATGGCGGAAAACGATGCCGCGTCGCGGGTGGCGGTCTTCAAGCGGACCAGCGATATGCTGACCGGCATCATCAACGAAGATCGTCATCATCTGTCGCTGGTGCAGCGTCATGGCTGGCAGGGTACGGAAGAGGGCAGGCACACCGGGGATATCGCCGATGAGCCGGAAAATAAGCCCTCAGCCTGAGGCTGACCAGTAACATTTTGTTTTCGTTTGGATCCTCTTCTGGCGGCCCACGGTGTGAACGTGGGCTTGCCAGCAAATCAGAAAATTTTCTTATTCTTTACCCTCCGGCCAGTCGACGAAGTTGTACGCTTTCCGTATAGTGGCGACAATTTTTTGCACTCGGGAATGAATGAATGATCAGTCTGATTGCGGCGTTAGCGGTAGATCGCGTCATTGGTATGGAAAACGCCATGCCATGGAACCTGCCTGCCGATCTCGCCTGGTTCAAACGCAACACGTTAAATAAGCCGGTGGTGATGGGGCGTCTGACCTGGGAATCCATTGGGCGCCCATTGCCGGGGCGTAAAAATATCGTGATCAGCAGCAAACCCGGCAGCGACGATCGCGTGCAGTGGGTCTCCTCCGTAGAAGAAGCAATTGCCGCCTGCGGCGATGTGGAAGAGATTATGGTGATCGGCGGCGGCCGGGTGTATGAGCAGTTCCTGCCGAAAGCGCAGAAGCTCTACTTGACCCATATTGATGCGGAAGTGGAAGGCGATACCCATTTCCCGGATTACGATCCGGACGAATGGGAGTCGGTGTTCAGCGAGTTTCATGACGCCGACGCGCAGAACTCCAATAGCTACTGCTTTGAGATCCTCGAACGCCGTTAAGCGGGCAGGATAGCGATAAAAAAACCCCGGTCGCGTCTGGCGTGACCGGGGTTTTCTTTTGCATGAATTGCGCGACGATGGCGCACTCAGTATCTCGTCATGTTTCCCGTCGCGGGCTTCGTCTTCCTGGAGCGCTGCCCAAGGCTACAAATGGCAAGGAAATGTAGGTCGGGTAAGGCGTTAGCCGCCACCCGACAAAACGACGCCGCAGGTAGCCCGGATAAGGCGCAACGCGCCGCTATCCGGGAAGAGTCAGGACGCGACGGCTTCGCCTTCGTCGAGGCTTTTCTGCCGGTTTGACGGCTGGGTGAAGTACTGCTTATCTTCCCAGCGCAGGCAGGTGAGTTCCCCGCCCCAGCAGCAGCCGGTATCCAGGGCGTAAATCCCCTCCGGCGTGCCGCGTCCCTCCAGCGAAGCCCAGTGGCCAAAGGCAATGCTGTAGGCATTGCTGACCGGGCCGGGAATGGCAAACCACGGCTTCAGCGGCGCCGGGGCGTCCTCGGGCGCTTCCTTCGAATACATATCCAGCTGGCCGTTCGGGAAACAGTAGCGCATGCGGGTAAAGGCGTTAGAGATAAAGCGCAGGCGCGCCAGGCCGCTCAGCTCGTTGCTCCAGTGGTTCGGCATGTCGCCGTACATGGCATCGAGGAAGAAAGGATAGGAGTCGCTGGAGAGCACTGCTTCAACATCGCGCGCGCACTGCTGGGCGGTCTCCAGATCCCACTGCGGCGTAATGCCGGCATGGGCCATCACCAGCTTTTTCTCTTCATCCACCTGCAGCAGCGGCTGGCGACGCAGCCAGTTGAGCAGCTCATCGGCATCCGGCGCTTCCAGCAGTGATTTCAGACGATCCTTCGGCTTGTTGCGGCTGATACCGGCAAAGACCGCCAGCAGGTGTAAGTCATGGTTGCCCAGCACCAGTCGTACGCTGTCGCCCAGAGATTTGACATAGCGCAGGACCTCCAGCGATCCCGGGCCTCGGGCCACCAGATCGCCGGTCAGCCACAGCGTATCTCTCCGCGGATCGAATTCAACCTGCGCTAATAATGCGATCAGTTCATCGTAGCAACCGTGAACGTCGCCAATAAGGTATGTTGACATTGTTTTAATGAATGAGCGTTGGAACTGCGAGACGGAAAACAGGGATCTCAATACGGAACGGCGCGCCGTCGATATCGATCATCTCATAATGACCCTGCATGGTTCCCAGCGGCGTTTCAATCACTGCGCCGCTGGTATATTGATATTCACCGCCGGCGGGAATATGCGGTTGCTCGCCGACCACCCCTTCACCCTGAACTTCAGTCTCACGACCGTGGCCGTTAGTGATGAGCCAGTAGCGGCCAAGCAGTTGAACCTGACTCCGCCCCAGGTTGCGAATGGTGACGGTGTAAGCGAAGACGTAGCGCTCTTCTTCCGGGGAAGACTGCGATTCGATATAGACGCTCTGTACCTGGACACACACCCGGGGCGAATGAATCATGGTTAGCTCTCCTTCGTTGGCAGATTGTCAGACAGCCAGTTGGCCATCAGGCAGTACTGCGCCACGGAAATATTTTCGGCGCGCATGGCCGGGTCGATGCCCAGCTCGGTCAGCACTTCCACGCTGAACAGATTGCCGAGACTGTTGCGGATAGTCTTGCGGCGCTGGTTGAACGCTTCGGTGGTGATGCGGCTCAGCACCCGGATCTCTTTGACCGGATACGGCATGGTGCTGTGCGGCACCAGGCGTACCACCGCGGAGTCGACCTTAGGCGGCGGGGTAAACGCGCTCGGCGGCACTTCGAGTACCGGGATCACCTGGCAATAATATTGCGCCATCACGCTTAACCGACCATACGCCTTACTGTTCGGTCCGGCAACCAGACGATTCACTACTTCCTTCTGCAGCATAAAGTGCATATCGGCAATGGCATCAGTATAGCTGAACAGATGGAACATCAGCGGGGTCGAGATATTGTACGGCAGGTTGCCGAAGACGCGCAGCGGCTGGCCCATTTTCTCCGCCAGTTCGCCAAAGTTCATGGTCATCGCATCCTGCTGATAGATGGTCAGCTTTGGACCGAGGAACGGATGCGTCTGCAGGCGAGCCGCCAGATCGCGGTCCAGTTCGATGACGGTCAGCTGGTCAAGGCGTTCGCCGACCGGCTCGGTCAGGGCCGCCAGGCCGGGGCCGATTTCAACCATCGCCTGGCCTTTCTGCGGGTTAATCGCCGAGACGATGCTGTCGATCACAAACTGATCGTTGAGGAAGTTCTGCCCGAAGCGTTTACGGGCTAAATGGCCCTGATGGACTCGATTATTCATTGGGTATTAACAATCATTTTGATGGCGAGATTAAGCGCCGTGATAAAACTGCCGACGTCCGCTTTTCCCTGGCCCGCTAATTCCAGTGCGGTGCCGTGGTCGACGGAGGTACGAATAAAAGGTAAACCGAGCGTAATGTTCACGCCGCGGCCAAAGCCCTGGTATTTTAGCACGGGCAGGCCCTGATCGTGGTACATCGCGAGTACCGCATCGGCATGATCAAGATATTTCGGCTGAAAGAGGGTGTCTGCCGGCAGCGGACCGCTGAGGTTCATCCCCTTTGCGCGCATCTCTTCCAGCACCGGAATGATGGTGTCTATCTCTTCTGTTCCCATATGGCCGCCTTCGCCAGCGTGCGGGTTAAGCCCGCAAACCAGCACATGCGGCTGGGCAATGCCAAATTTCGTGCGCAGGTCGTGATCGAGAATGGTGATGATCTCGCGCAGTAGCTCGGGGGTAATCGCTTCGCTGATGGCTTTCAACGGCAGATGGGTGGTGACCAGCGCCACCCGCAGCTCCTCGGTCGCCAACATCATCACCACTTTGCTGGCCTTCGCGCGCTCTTCAAAGAACTCGGTATGACCGGTAAAGGCGATACCGGCGTCGTTGATGTTGCCTTTATGCACCGGGCCGGTCACTAACGCCGCAAACTCGCCGCTAAGGCAGCCGTCGCAGGCGCGCGCCAGCGTCTCCACTACGTAGGCGCCGTTTTGCACATTCAGCACGCCGGGCTCCGCCGGGACGTTTAGCGGCACGTTCAGCAGCGTCAGGGTACCGGCGCGCTGAGGAACAGGAGGTTGCGCGGGATCGTAAGGGAGGAGAGATAAAGGAAGACCGAGCCGCTTGGCTCGGTCAGTTAACAGGGCGCCATCGGCGCAAATCACCAGCTCAACTGGCCAGTCGCGCTGGGCAAGCTGCACGACCAGGTCAGGGCCAATCCCGGCGGGTTCGCCGGGAGTGATAACAACTTTACGGGTTTCAGGCATCGATATTAGTTGCTCAGAATTTTAACATACGCACTGGCGCGCTGTTCCTGCATCCAGGTTGCCGCTTCTTCAGAGAATTTGCGGTTCATCAGCATGCGGTAAGCACGATCTTTCTGCGCGGCGTCGGTTCTGTCGACCTGACGGCTATCCAGCAGTTCGATCAGGTGCCAGCCAAAGGAAGAGTGCACCGGTCCGCTGGTCTGCCCTTTGTTCAGACGCATCAGCGCATCGCGGAACGCCGGGTCAAAGATGTCCGGCGTGGCCCAGCCTAAATCACCGCCCTGGTTTGCCGAGCCCGGATCTTCCGAATAGGTTTTCGCCGCTTGAGCAAACGTGATTTTCCCGCTCTTAATCTCGGCTGCGATCTGTTCCAGCTTAGCCTGAGCCTGGGCGTCGTTCATGATCGGCGACGGTTTCAGCAGAATATGACGGGCGTGAACCTCGGTAACGGAGATATTCTGGGTACCACCGCGCAGGTCGTTGACTTTCAGAATGTGGAAACCAACGCCGGAACGAATCGGACCGACGATATCCCCTTTCTTCGCGGTGCTTAACGCCTGAGCGAAAATGCCCGGGAGCTCCTGGATACGGCCCCAGCCCATCTGGCCACCCTTCAGCGCCTGTTGGTCAGCGGAGTAGGTGATCGCCAGTTTGCCGAAGTTGGCGCCGTTGCGCGCCTGCTCAACGATGGAGTTTGCTTGCTCCTGGGCCGCGGCGACTTCATCAGAGGTCGGGTTCTCCGGCAGCGGGATCAGGATGTGGCTCAGGTTGAGCTCGGTGCTGGCGTCGTTCTGGTCGCCGATCTGTTTCGCCAGCGCTTCCACTTCCTGCGGCAGCACGGTGATGCGACGACGCACTTCATTGTTACGCACTTCCGAAATCAGCATCTCTTTACGGATCTGGTTACGGTAGGTGTTGTAGTTGATGCCTTCATAGGCCAGACGGCTGCGCATCTGATCCAAGGTCATATTATTTTGTTTGGCGATGTTGGCGATAGCCTGATCGAGCTGGTCGTCAGAGATCTTCACGCCCATCTTCTGCCCCATCTGTAACACGATCTGGTCCATGATCAGTCTTTCGAGGATTTGATGGCGCAGGGTGGCGTCATCCGGCAGCTGTTGGCCAGCCTGACCAGCATTGAGCTTAACCGATTGCATCAAACCATCGACGTCGCTTTCCAGCACGACGCCATTATTGACGACGGCCGCTACTTTATCGACCACCTGGGGGGCAGCGAAACTGGTATTCGCGATCATGGCGATACCGAGAAGCAGCGTTTTCCAGTTCTTCATACTTTTTCCATTTCGATTAACCGCAAATGCGGATGATGTTGTAAACCAGCCGCATCACAGGGAGCTCTGGTACGGTAAAATGTTCGAGCGCAGCATCTGCTGGGTGCCGAGGCCGTAGTTAGAGCTCAGACCGCGCAATTCGATATTGATTCCGAAGGTGTTATCGTATTTGCTCTCGCCGCCGTTGTCGTTGCTGTTCCAGCCGTTGACTTTACGTTCGTAGCCAAGACGGATGGCGTAGCAGCAGGAGTTATACTGCACACCCAACATCTGGTTTGCTGCTTTCCGGGTATTAGTATCGTAGTAGTAGGCCCCGACCACGGACCAGCGATCGACAATCGGCCAACTGGCGGTCATCCCCACCTGCGAAATACCCTGTTTATATTGTGCCGCGGTGGAATATGACGGCAGCGTGGCCTGAATATATTCCGGGCTGGCGTAACGATAGTTAAGCTGGACTAAGCGGTTCTCATCGCGACGGTATTCAATGGTGCCGTTACCAGTGGCAACGTTATCCAGACGCGTATCGTACTGGATCCCCCCGCGCAGACCCCATTCATCGGCAATGCGCCAGTAGGTATCGCCGGCCCAGACCAGTGAACCCGTGGTATCGTTGTTCTCCCAGTTGATGTTGTCATCACCGGTGTGTGACTCGGTGAAATAGTAGATTTGACCAACGGAAATATTAAAACGTTCCACCGCGGCGGCATCATACACGCGCGAGGTGAGGCCGGTGGTGACCTGATTAGCCGACGCGATGCGGTCCAGACCGCTATAGGTACGGTCGCGGAACAGACCGGTGTAATCCGACTGCAACAGCGTGGAGTCGTAGTTGCCGATTTCACTCTGATCGCGGTACGGCACGTACAGATACTGCACGCGCGGTTCCAGCGTTTGGGTGAATCCCTCCTGCAGGTCGCGTTCAAAGACCATTTTGCCGTCGACTTTAAACTGCGGCATTACGCGGCTGACGGACTCTTTATAGTCAGTGCCGTTGGCGGCATTGTACTTATCGAGGTTGCTCTGCTGGTAGTGAGTCGCCAGCAGCTTGGCTTCGGTATTCAGACTGCCCCAACCGTTGGACAGCGGCAGGTTGATCGTCGGTTCGAAGTGAACGCGGGTCGCTTCCGGCATGTTGTTATTCGAGTTAACAAAATGGGCAACCTGTCCATAGAGATGGGTATCGAACGGACCGACATCATTCTGGTAGTAGTTGACGTCGAGCTGCGGCTCAGCCGAATAGGAGTTGCTCGATTCGCGGTCAAAGACCTGGAACTGTTTGGTCGATACCGTGGCGTCAAAGTTCTGGTTGACGTAACCGGCGCTGAATTTCTGCGTCGCATAGCCGTCGGTACTGGAACCATATTTCGAGCTGAAGTCGTTGAAGTAGTCAGGATCGCTGACCTTGGTGTAGTCAGCGTTCAGACGCCATACCTGATCGATAACCCCCGAGTGGTTCCAGTAGAACAGCCAGCGGCGGCTGTTGCTGTCGCTCGAGTGGTCGTCTTCGTAGACTTTATCCGACGGCAGGTAGTCGAATTCAGTTAAGCCGCTGCCGAGCTGGGTCAGATAGCGGAACTCGTTTTCCCACATCACGCCGCCGCGTTTGTTCATATAGTGCGGAGTAATGGTGGCATCGAAGTTTGGCGCGATGTTCCAGTAGTACGGCAGGGAGAATTCCACGCCGTTTTTGGTGCTGTATTTCGCGTTCGGGATCAGGAAGCCTGAACGACGCTTATCGCCCACCGGCAGCTGCAGGTAGGGGCTATAGAAAATCGGCACAGAGCCAAGCTTGAAGCGGGCGTTCCAGATCTCGGCAACCTGCTCTTCGCGATCGTGGATAACTTCGCTGCCGACGACGCTCCAGGTGTCGGAGCCCGGCAGACAGGAGGTAAAGCTGCCGTTTTCGAGAATGGTATAGCGGTTTTCACCGCGCTGTTTCATCAGGTCGGCGGTGCCGCGTCCCTGGCGTCCGACCATTTGATAATCGCCCTGCCAGACGTTGGTATCTTTGGTATTCAGATTCGACCAGGCTTTTGGCCCTTTGAGGATCACCTGGTTATCGTCGTAATGCACGTTGCCCAGCGCGTCCACCGTGCGCACCGGCTGCGCCTGGCCCGCGGCCTGCTGCTGGTGCAGCTGAACTTCGTCGGCGCGGAGGCGACTATTCCCCTGGTTAATATCGACGTTGCCGGTAAAGACGGCGTTGTCCGGGTAGTTGCCCTTCGCATGATCGGCGTTAATCGTCACCGGCAGATCGCCAGGACGACCTTCCACGAGCGGACGATCATAGCTTGGCACGCCAAGCATACATTGCGTTGCGAGATCGGCAGCGAGGCCTTGTTGGCTATACAAGGCGCTGGCAATCATCGTAGCCAGGAGGCTGGGAATACGTTTTTTCATACGTTGTATTTATTGTTCCATCATCTTGTGACAGCGGCTTGCAAACGGTCAGAGCCTAACTTACTCAACATTATCACGCTAGTGTTAATCCTGCCCGTTTCGAGCCCGAGCGTTAGGCACCCTGTTGAATGACGAGTATGATAAAGCAAATTATAGGCTATGTCCCACAATTGACCGAGGCGCGAGTGCCGGGTAACGTGCGGTCATATTCGAGCTTAACGGCGATAAACAGTTGGGGAGTCTATGCAGTATTTGGGTAAAGTGATTGGCGTGGCAGTGGCTTTGCTGATGGGTGGTGGGTTCTGGGGCGTGGTGCTTGGCTTTCTGGTCGGCCATATGTTTGACCGGGCGCGCAGCCGCCGGTTAAATCTCTTCGCCAATCAGCAGGAGCGTCAGTCGCTCTTCTTTTCCACCACCTTCGAAGTGATGGGGCACCTGACCAAATCCAAGGGCCGCGTTACCGAAGCGGATATTCATGTCGCCAATGTGCTAATGGATCGCATGAACCTGCATGGCGCCTCGCGCACCGCGGCGCAGCAGGCGTTTCGCGACGGTAAGGCCGACAACTATCCCCTGCGCGAGAAAATGCGTCAGCTGCGTAGCGTCTGCTTTGGCCGTTTCGATCTGATTCGGATGTTTCTGGAAATTCAGCTGCAGGCGGCGTTCGCTGATGGCGAACTGCATCCTAACGAACGGGAAGTGCTGTTCATCATTGCCGACGAGCTCGGCATCTCCCGCGCCCAGTTCGATCAATTCCTGCGGATGATGCAGGGCGGCGCCCAGTTTGGCGGCGGTTCGCAGCAGCGCTCTTATGGCCAGCATGGCGGTAACGCCGGCTGGCAGCAGGCGCAGCGTGGGCCGACCCTCGAAGATGCCTGCAATGTGCTGGGAGTAAAACCGACCGACGACGCGGCGACGGTGAAGCGCGCCTATCGCAAGCTGATGAACGAACATCATCCGGACAAGCTGGTAGCGAAAGGTCTGCCGCCGGAGATGATGGAGATGGCCAAACAGAAGGCCCAGGAGATCCAGAAGGCCTGGGAGCTGATCAAAGAGCAGCGCGGCTTCTGACGTTTTCAGCCCCTCCCGTCCGGCGAGGGGTTTTAACTTTTGACCTTAGCGCGGCGATACAGCCGCCGCGGATGGCCAATTTTTCCGTACAGCATCTCCACTTCCAGAAAACCGGTCTCAACGCCGTGCTCCAGATAGCGACGGGCGGTGGTTTTGCTAAGCCCGGCGGCGCTGACCACTTCATCAACGGAAAAACAGTGCGCTTCCCGGTCGCTAAACAGTCCCTGCACCAGCGCCAGCGTTTTCTCTTCAATCCCCTTGCTGCCGCTATCCACGCGATAGTTCTTCGCCTGCAGTTGATAGAGGGAATCGACGTTTTGCTGATCGACGATTTTCCACTCCCGTTGCTGATCGTAGAACTGGATAAAGCGCTCCAGCGACTGGCTCAGCCGCTTCCATGATACCGGCTTAAGGATATAGTCGAAGGCGCCGTTGCGGATGGCCTGGCTGCAGGTTTCCATATCGCTGGCGGCGGTGATAAAGATCACCGAGCATTGGCTGGTCGCCAGCGCCGGGTCGGTCATCAGCGTGACGCCTTTGCCGTCCGGTAAATAGTTATCCAGCAGCACCAGCTGCGGCGGCGTGGCGTGAAGCAGCTGCCGCGCCTGGGCGAGGGAGGCCGCCATGCCTGCCAGCCGCAGTCGCGGGTGTTTTTGCACAAGCTCGGCGTGCAGGCGCGCCAGTTCGCTCTCATCTTCAATGATTAGCACATCGACCAGGTCATGATGCATCGTGGGCCTCCGGTTGCGGACAGGCGTGCGCGTCGGCCGGGATAAATAGGGTGAAGATCGTTCCCCGCGGCGCGTTATCGGCGACTTCGATGGTGCCGCCCGCCTGAGTGACATAATGTTCAATAAGATACAGACCAATGCCGTGATCGCCACGGGTTTTGGTGGTGACGCCGCGTTCAAAAATGCGCTCGCGGATATCGGGGCGGATGCCGACGCCGCGGTCGGCCACTTCGATAATCAACTCCCGGGCGTTGAGCTGGATCAGGACTTCCACCGGCTCATGCGGCAGCTCGGCACGCTGCGTGGCTTCGATGGCGTTATCCAGCAGGTTGCCGATGATGGAGATCAGCTCGGATTCCATCAGCGACGGCAGGGGGCGGTCGATGCGGCAGGCCGGGTCGAAGCTCAGCGCCACGCCTTTTTCGCGGGCGCGGGTGGCTTTGCCGAGCAGCAGACCGCATAGCGTCGGCGAGTGGAAGTGCGAGGAGATAAAATCCAGTAGCTCCTGAGCATGTTCCGACTGGGCCTGAATATAGCGGATCGCTTCGTCATAATGGCCCATATGCAGCAGGCCGGAGAGGGTAGTCATCCGGTTGAGCTGCTCGTGGCGCATGATGCGCAGATTGTCGACATAGCGCTTCACCTGGCTCAGCTGGGCGGTGAGGGCATTGATTTCATTGCGGTCACGGAATGTGATCACCCAGCCCTGCAGGGTATTCTCCAGCATAATGCGCACCCGACTGGCGAGCACGGTCAACTGGTTGAAGCGGCACAGCTCATCGTGGGTATCGCGTTCGAGCATGTCGCCGCTGGCGAAAAAGGGCTGCGGCGAAATGACGCTGTCGATCGACTGACCGCGCAGCTGGCGGGCGGGCTGGCTGAGCCCCAGCAGGCTGCGGGCGGCATGGTTTATCACCTCAATACGCCGCTGGCGATCGATGACGATCACCCCCTCAAAGATCGACTCCATCATCGCCTTTTGCTGGCGAACCAGCAGGCCAATTTCCCGCGGCTCGAGCGAAAAAATCTGCTTCTTGATACTGCGGGTAAAGTACCAGGAGAAGATAAACAGGGCGATGAGCAGCAGGACGGCGGCGATAAAAATATTGATCACTTTAGTCAGAGTAATGCTGTCGAGATAGCTGGTGAGGTAGCCGACGGAGACAATACCGATCACTCGCCCTGCGTCATCAACGATGGGCGTTTTGCTGCGCAGCGAGACCCCGAGGCCGCCTTTGCGAATGGTGGTGATGGATTTTCCTTCCAGTACCGCCTGGTTGTCGCCGCCGACCAGTCGGGTGCCGACCCACTCCGGATGGACGGAATGAAACAGATGAACTCCCTGACGGTCGCCGATGACGATAAAGCTGGCGTCGCTATGGGCGGCGATTTGCTGCATAAACGCCTGAATCGCCTGTGGGTCGTGCCGGCTGACCTGTTGACGTAAATTCGGCATCAGGGCTATCTCTTCGGCCTGTATTTTGGCCCGGGCGCTCATCTCCTGATAAAGCTGGCGGCTGGCGTCAAAATAATAATAAATGCCCAGTGCGATAAAAAGGACCGAGAAAAAAGCGACCAGAGAAATAAACAGCTTATATTGAAAAGATAATTTCATAGGCCCCGGACGACGTATTAACCATACCGGCACTCTATCATTTTTCTGTCACGTGACGTAAATGTTAAGGGAAAGTTGTGATCAGCGGCGCAGGCGCGGGCTGCCGCCAGCGGTCGCGGCGGAAATAGGCGGCCGGCGGGAAATAAAAACCATAAAAACCATAGTGACCATTAAAACTTCTTTTTTAATCTGGGAAGCTTCACATTAACGACGCCGCTGTCCCTTTACGCTGAAAATGAATAATAACGACAGGGCTGAATTTATGAGCACCACAGACAATGCATTCTCTGCAACCCTTGAACCGATCGATACGCCGAAAACCACGCTCAAGCAGCGCTGGTGGCATATTATGGATAACTGGAAGGTGGGGATCGTCCCGCTGCCGCTGTTTCTGCTGGCCGGAGGACTGATTGCCCTCGACTGCCTTGGCGGCAAACTGCCGAGCGATATCGTGGTGATGGTGGCCACCCTGGCTTTCTTTGGCTTCGCCTGCGGCGAGTTTGGTAAACGCCTCCCGGTGCTGGGGAAACTCGGTGCGGCGGCGATCTGCGCCACCTTTATTCCTTCCGCGCTGGTCCACTATGGTCTGCTGCCTGACGTGGTTATTGAATCCACGACCAAATTCTATAAATCCACTAACATCCTCTATCTCTATATCTGCTGCATCATTGTCGGCAGCATCATGAGTATGAACCGCACCACGCTGATTCAGGGCTTTCTGAAGATCTTCTTCCCGATGCTGTGCGGCGAAGTGGTCGGCATGCTGGTGGGCATCGGCGTCGGCACGCTGCTGGGCATGGAGCCGTTCCAGGTGTTCTTCTTTATCGTGCTGCCGATTATGGCCGGCGGCGTGGGAGAGGGGGCGATCCCGCTGTCAATGGGTTATGCCGCGCTGATGCATATGGAGCAGGGCGTGGCCCTGGGCCGGGTATTGCCGATGGTGATGCTTGGCAGCCTGACGGCGATCGTCATCTCCGGCTGCCTCAACCAGCTCGGCAAGCGCTTCCCGCATCTGACCGGCGAAGGGCAACTGATGCCGAACCGCAGCCATGAAACCCGCAGCCTCAGCGAGAGCGAAGGCGTGAGCGGTAAGACCGACGTTGGGACCCTCGCCTCCGGCGCGCTGCTGGCGGTACTGCTGTATATGATGGGGATGCTCGGCCACAAACTGATTGGTCTGCCGGCGCCGGTAGGCATGCTGTTCCTCGCGGTGCTGTTAAAGCTGGCTAACGTGGTGTCTCCGCGTCTGCAGGAGGGGTCGCAGATGGTGTATAAATTCTTCCGCACCGCGGTCACCTACCCGATCCTCTTTGCCGTCGGCGTGGCGATCACCCCGTGGCAGGAACTGGTAAACGCCTTCACTTTAACCAACCTGCTGGTGATCGTCAGTACCGTCTCCGCGCTGGTGGCGACCGGTTTCCTGGTTGGTAAAAAGATAGGGATGCACCCGATCGATGTGGCGATTGTTTCCTGTTGCCAGAGCGGGCAGGGCGGCACCGGCGATGTGGCGATCCTGACCGCCGGCAACCGCATGAGCCTGATGCCGTTCGCGCAGATCGCTACCCGCATCGGCGGGGCGATAAATGTCTCGCTGGGGTTGCTGTTCCTCAGCCACTATCTGGCGTGATATAACGCTACGCTCAGCGATAAATCTGCTATTTTCCGCTACAGAACGCCGAAAATATCTGCGTTCTGTATCCTAAATGCTCCGCATTTAGCGTTACAATCAGCGCGCGATCGGCTATCGCAACCATCATCATGACAGTCCAGGCGCTGTCGTATTTATCATATGTAGGAGAGGAATTAATGTCAGTGGATACTCCCGCCCAGGCGGGCGTCAGCATCGACGCATTGCTGGCGGCGAAAGAGCAGCGTGCAGCCCGCCAGGCCGACTGGTTGGCCCATTATCAGCAGCCTGTTATTTCCCTGACCCTGGTGACCCCGGGGGCGGTGAAGGACAGCATTCGCTATCGCAATATGATGGGCGTTGCCCTCCAGGCCTGCGATCAGCTGCTGTGGAAGCACCGCTGGCAAACGCTGGATCGTCAGGTGCTATGGCTGCCGACCGGGCCAGAAGCGCTGTGGTGCGTAGCGCATCCGGCCAGCGAAATCAAAGCGATGTGCAGTACGCTGGAGCAGAGCCATCCGCTGGGACGCCTGTGGGATATCGATGTAATCTGTCCGCAGAACGGGCTGGTGGGACGCCAGTCGCTGGGCGAATCGCAGCGCCGCTGCCTGCTGTGCGATGAGCCGGCGCACGCCTGTGCGCGCAGCCGTCGTCACGACACCGATCTCGTCGTCGCCCGCGTTGAGCAGATGATTGACGCGTGGTTCGCCCGCGATTAATCGGGATTGTTTTCTGTATCCTCACTAATCCGAGTTGCACGCAGCCAACCCGCATGCAACTCGAAGTATGAGCGTTAAAAGTCGATCGGCGCGCGAAAGGTCATCGCGTTGCCGTAGGCAGGATGGGTGATGGTGAGCGTCTCGGCGTGCAGCAGCAGGCGCGGGGCCATCGCCAGCGCCTCCGGCGTGGCATAGAAGCGGTCGCCAAGGATCGGATGCCCCAGCGCCAGCATATGCACGCGCAGCTGGTGCGACCGTCCGGTAATCGGCTTCAGGCGCACGCGGGCGGTGTTATCCTCTGCGTACTCCAGCACCTCATATTCGGTTTGCGCCGCTTTGCCGGTTTCATAGCACACCTTCTGCATTGGCCGGTTCGGCCAGTCGCAAATCAGCGGTAAATCCACGAGGCCTTCCGCCGGCTGCGGATGGCCCCAGACGCGGGCGACGTACTGCTTCTTCGGCTCGCGCTCGCGGAACTGACGCTTCAGTTCACGCTCGGCGGCTTTATTCAGCGCCACCACAATCACGCCGCTGGTGGCCATATCCAGGCGATGCACCGATTCGGCCTGCGGGAAGTCGCGCTGAATGCGCGTCATCACGCTGTCTTTATGCTCCTCAAGACGACCGGGGACGGACAACAAGCCGCTCGGCTTGTTGACCACCATGATGTGCTCATCCTGATACAGGATCACCAGCCAGGGATCCTGCGGCGGATTGTAGTTTTCCATCGCCATGTTCGCGTTCCGTTACTGGTGAGTGACGACGATCAGACGCAGCGCGTCCAGACGCCATCCGGCCTGCGCCAGCGCATCCATCACCTGCTGACGGTTGCTTTCGATCGCCGCCAGTTCGTCGTCACGGATGTTCGGGTTCACCGCCTTCAGCGCTTCCAGACGCGACAGCTCCGCCGTCAGCTTTTCATCGGCTTCGTTACGCGCCGCGTCGATCAGCCCCTGCGCCGCTTTGGCGATCTGCGCTTCACCCTGCTGCAGAATCGCGTGAACGTCCTGCTGCACCGCATTGACCAGCTTGCTACCGGTATGGCGGTTGACCGCGCTCAGCTGGCGGTTGAAGCTTTCGAACTCCACCTGCGCGGCGAGGTTGTTGCCGTTTTTATCCAGCAGCATGCGAACCGGGGTCGCCGGCAGGAAGCGGTTGAGCTGCAGCTGCTTCGGCGCCTGCGCTTCGACGACATAGATCAGCTCCAGCAGCAGGGTGCCGACCGGCAGCGCCTTGTTCTTCAGCAGCGAAATGGTGCTGCTGCCGGTATCGCCGGAAAGGATCAGGTCCAGACCGTTGCGTATCAGCGGGTGTTCCCAGGTAATAAATTGCGCATCTTCACGCGACAGCGCCACGTCACGTTCGAAGGTGATGGTGCAACCGTCTTCCGGCAGGCCCGGGAAATCCGGCACCAGCATATGGTCGGAAGGGGTGAGGACGATCAGGTTTTCACCGCGGTCGTCCTGGTTGATGCCGACGATATCGAACAGGTTCATCGAGAAAGCGATCAGGCTGGTGTCGTCATCCTGCTCTTCGATGCTCTCCGCCAGGGCCTGGGCTTTCTCGCCGCCGTTGGAGTGGATCTCCAGCAGACGGTCGCGGCCCTGCTCCAGCTGCGCCTTCAGGGCATCATGCTGTTGGCGGCAGGATTTGATCAGATCGTCAAAGCCGTCGGTGGATTCCGGCGCCGCAAGATAGTTGATCAGTTCATCGTGCACGCTGTCGTAGACGGTGCGACCGGTCGGGCAGGTATGTTCGAAGGCGTCGAGCCCTTCGTGATACCAGCGCACCAGCACCGACTGCGCGGTTTTTTCCAGGTACGGAACGTGGATCTGGATATCGTGCGCCTGGCCGATACGGTCGAGACGACCGATACGCTGCTCCAGCAGATCCGGGTTAAACGGCAGGTCGAACATCACCAGGTTGCTGGCGAACTGGAAGTTGCGTCCTTCGGAGCCGATCTCGGAGCACAGCAGCACCTGGGCGCCGGTGTCTTCTTCAGCAAACCACGCCGCGGCGCGGTCGCGTTCGATAATCGACATCCCTTCATGGAACACCGCGGCGCGGATGCCTTCGCGCTCGCGCAGTACCTGTTCCAGCTGCAGGGCGGTGGCGGCCTTAGCGCAGATTACCAGCACCTTCTGCGAGCGATGGCTGGTCAGGTAACCCATCAGCCACTCGACGCGCGGGTCGAAGTTCCACCAGGTACCGGTATCACCTTCAAATTCCTGATAGATCTGCTCCGGATAGAGCATGTCGCGCGCGCGCTCTTCCGCGGTTTTGCGCGCGCCCATAATGCCGGACACTTTGATGGCCGTCTGGTACTGGGTCGGCAGCGGCAGACGAATGGTGTGCAGCTCGCGTTTCGGGAAACCTTTGACGCCGTTACGGGTATTACGGAACAGCACGCGGCTGGTGCCGTGGCGGTCCATCAGCATCGAGATCAGCTCCTGGCGCGCGGCCTGGGCATCTTCGCGATCGCTGTTGGCGGCATGCAGCAGCGGCTCGATATCCTGCTCGCCGATCAGATCGCCCAGGGTATTGAGTTCGCTATCGCTCAGCTTGTTGCCCGCCAGCAGCAGCGCGACGGCGTCGGCCACCGGACGGTAGTTCTGCTGTTCTTCGACAAACTGTTCAAAATCGTGGAAGCGGTTCGGATCCAACAGACGCAGGCGCGCAAAATGGCTCTCCATTCCCAGCTGTTCCGGCGTCGCGGTCAGCAGCAGGATACCCGGCACGCGCTCAGCCAGCTGTTCAATAGCCTGATATTCACGGCTCGGCGCCTCTTCGCTCCACACCAGGTGGTGCGCTTCGTCGACCACCATCAGGTCCCACTCGGCGTCGCACAGGTGCTCCAGGCGCTGCTTGCTGCGACGCACGAAGTCTAAAGAGCAGATCACCAGCTGTTCGGTTTCGAACGGATTGTAGGCATCGTGCTGCGCTTCGGCGTAGCGCTCGTCATCGAACAGCGAGAAACGCAGGTTGAAACGGCGCAGCATCTCCACCAGCCACTGGTGCTGGAGGGTTTCCGGGACCACGATCAGCACGCGCTCGGCGGCGCCGGAGAGCAGCTGCTGGTGCAGGATCATCCCGGCTTCAATGGTTTTACCTAAGCCCACTTCATCGGCCAGCAGGACGCGCGGCGCGTGACGACGGCCCACATCGTGGGCAATATGCAGCTGGTGCGGGATCAGGCTGGTGCGCTGGCCGCGCAGGCCGCTCCACGGCATGCGGTACTGTTCGCTCTGGAACTTGCGCGCGCGGTAGCGTAGGGCAAAGCGATCCATGCGGTCGATTTGGCCGGCGAACAGGCGGTCCTGCGGTTTGCTGAATACCAGTTTGCTGTCGAGCAGCACTTCACGCAGGGTGACGTTCGCTTCCTGGGTGTCCAGGCGGGTGCCAGTGTAGGACAGCAGCCCGTTCTCTTCATTCACTTTGTCAACGTGGAGCTGCCAGCCTTCATGGCTGGTGATGGTGTCGCCCGGGTTAAACATTACGCGGGTGATCGGGGAATCGTTGCGAGAGTACAGACGGTTTTCGCCGATGACGGGGAAAAGGAGAGTGACCATGCGCGCATCCAGCGCTACCACCGTCCCTAATCCTAGTTCGCTCTCTGTGTCGCTAATCCAGCGTTGACCAAGTGTAAAAGGCATATATGTTCGGCTCTTTAGTTCTTTAATTGCAGGCAATAGTTGATCATCTCCATGAACAATCGGAGATGCGTCAAAATTGGGGCCAGGAATGGAAAGGGCGCTATATTACTGGATGGCAGAACGTTCGTCACGTTCTCCTCACGCTTCATTTTTAGGCTTTCGTGCCCGTGGAATGGGTGACAAAAAATCAAAATAGCCCCAACTGTCCTGTCACTATTGTAGCAAAGTCATCGTTGACGAAGGGCAGGATCCCTTCCGCCACCGGCTGCAACTGCTTTGTTAAATAGTGATCGTAATCGAGCGGCGACTGCTGGTAATCCACCGGCTCCGGGCCGCTGGTGGTCCAGACGTATTTGATGGTGCCGCGCTGCTGATACTGCTGCGCCCGCCCAAGCTTCAGGTTGTGTTCATCGGCAAGCCGGGCGGCGCGCACGTGCGGCGGTACGTTGCGCTGATACTCCGCCAGCGGCCGGCGCAGGCGTTTGCGATAAACCAGCTGTTCGTCGAGCTCGCCGTTCATCAGCCTGGCGATAGTCTCCCGCACATAATCCTGATACGGCTGGTTGCGGAAGATGCGCAGGTATAACTCCTGTTGAAACTGCTGGGCCAGCGGCGTCCAGTCGGTGCGTACCGTCTCCAGCCCCTTGAACACCATGCGCTGGGCATCGCCCTCCTGAATCATCCCGGCATAGCGCTTCTTGCTGCCGGTATCGGCGCCGCGGATCGTCGGCATTAAAAAGCGGCAGAAGTGGGTTTCATACTCCAGCTCCAGGGCGCTGGTCAGCTGGCTTTTACCAAGCTCCTGCGCCCACCAGGCGTTGACGTCGCTGACCAGCTCGCGGCCGATCTCCGCTGCCTGTGCTTCGCTATGCGGGCGTTTCAGCCAGACGAAGGTGGAATCGGTATCGCCGTAGATAACGTCGTAGCCTTTGGCTTCAATTAGCGCTTTGGTCTGGCGCATGATCGCATGGCCGCGCATGGTAATCGACGAGGCGAGACGCGGGTCGAAGAAGCGGCAGGCGCTGGTGCCCAGCACGCCGTAGAAGGCGTTCATGATAATCTTCAGCGCCTGGGAGAGCGGCTTATTGTGCTGGCGTTTGGCTTCATCCCGGCCGTGCCAGATCTGGCTGACAATCCCCGGCAGGCAGTGCTTATCTCGCGAGAAGCGGGCGCCGAGGAAGCCCTCGATACTGTGCTGATCATCGGGTTGCGCCAGCCCTTCAACCAGGCCGACCGGATCGATTAAAAAGGTACGAATAATCGACGGATACAGGCTTTTATAGTCCAGCACCAGCACCGAGTCATACAGGCCGGGGCGGGAGTCCATCACGTAGCCGCCGGGGCTCGCCTGCGGCGGTACGTCGCCGAGATTCGGCGCCACGTAGCCCAGGCGGTGCATGCGCGGGAAATAGAGATGGCTGAAGGCGGCGACCGAGCCGCCGTGGCGGTCGGCGGGCAGACCGTTGACCGTCGCTCGTTCGAGCAAAAACGGCATGATCTCCGTTTTGTGGAAGATCCGCGTCACCAGCTCGCAATCCTGCAGGTTATAGATGGCCAGCGCCGGTTTGTCTTCATGAAACCGGCGATCGATCTCATCCATCCGATCCCATGGGTTGTCGATGGCTTTGCCTTCTCCCAGCAGCTCGCGGGCCACCGCCTCCAGCGAAAAGGAGGAGAAATTCCAGAACGCCGATTTTAGCGCGTCGATGCCGTCGATAATCAGCCGCCCGTTGGCCTGGGCGAAAAAGACGCCGTTCTTAAAGCCGTGCTCACGCCACTCCAGCTCGCTGTTGCCGCGGCCGAGCCGCAGCGGGATGCGATAGCGTTCGGCGTGCTTTTGCAGAACGCGCAGATCGAACTGCACTACGTTCCAGCCGATCAGCACGTCGGGGTCGTGTTCGGCAAACCAGGCGTTGAGCTTTTCCAGCAGCAGGGGACGGCTGGCGATGAAGACCAGCTCGAAGTCGACGTCTGGCGGCGTTTCCGGTTCGGGGCCCAGCATGTAGACCACCCGCTGGCCGCAGCCTTCCAGACCGATGCAGTACAGCTCGCCGTGGCGGCTGGTTTCGATATCCAGCGACACCCATTTCAGTGGCGGACGATAGTCAGGGTTCGGCTTCATGCGTGCGTTGACCAGCTGCGAGCCGCGCGTTTCGCCTTCCACCCACACCGGGGCGGTGATAAAGCGCTCCATCAGATAGCGCTCCGGCGGGCGGATATCGCCTTCGTAAACGGTGACGCCGCTGTCGCGGAGCATCTTCTCCAGACGCATCAACTGGCGATGGGCGCGGCAGTAGAGGCCAACAATTGGCTGACGGTGGAAATCTTTCAGGGCCAGCGGGGCGAAGCGGAGCCCTTTCTCCCCCTGCAGCAGCCGTTCAGCCTGCGCCCGCTGCGCTTCGGGAATAAAGGCGACGGACTCCTGCGGCGGGAGGGTGACCTGCAGCGGACCGTCGTCGGTGGCCAGCCAGAAGGAGAGCTCGGTGCCCTGCGGAGTGTCCCGCCAGTGACGGGTGAGTAAAAATCCTGCTCGTGGCTGGGTCACGGGTATTCTCGCCGATAAAAAACCAGGCCTGATTATAGCCTGGTTTCATGAAGGGTGCTGGGGTTTTATACAGGTGTTCGGCGCTAATGTTGCCCCGGATTGCGGCTTGTGCCTTATCCAGGCTACCAGATGGCGCAGAGCCCTGGCCCTGCTAAGCGCAGCGCGAGCAGGGTGATTATTGGCCGTAGTAGGCTTTGGCCCCATGCTTACGCAGATAGTGCTTATCCAGCAGGGTTTGCTGCATAGCCGGCAGCTGCGGCGCCAGCTGGCGGCAGAAAATCCCCATATAGGCGATCTCTTCCAGCACGATGGCGTTATGCACCGCGTCTTCGGCGTTCTTGCCCCAGGCGAACGGGCCGTGGGAATGGACCAGCACGCCGGGCATCTGCGCCGGGTCGATTCCCTGCTGGCGGAAGGTTTCGACAATCACGTTGCCGGTTTCCCACTCATAGTCGCCGTTGATCTCCGCATCGGTCATTAACCTGGTGCAGGGCACCGGGCCATAAAAGTAGTCGGCATGGGTAGTGCCGGTCGCGGGAATAGATTGCCCGGCCTGCGCCCAGATGGTGGCGTGGCGCGAATGGGTATGCACAATGCCGCCCAGCGTCGGGAAGGCCTGATACAGCAGGCGATGGGTCGGGGTATCCGACGAGGGCTTTTTATTACCCTCTACCACTTCGCCGCTCTCCAGACTGACCACCACCATATCGTCGGCGGTCATCACGCGGTAATCCACACCGGAGGGTTTGATCACGAACACCCCTTTCTCGCGGTCGACGGCGCTGACGTTGCCCCAGGTTAAGGTCACCAGATTATGCTTTGGCAGGGCCAGGTTAGCTTCCAGCACCTGGCGTTTAAGATCTTCTAACATAGTGTGCTCCGAATAGCAGGCGAGTCGGGTATCCCTCACCCCGACCCTCTCCCGGCGGGAGAGGGAGAAAGGCGGCATGGCGCCCGGTCGGTCCCCTCTCCCCAACGGGGAGAGGGGAAGGGTGAGGGGACAGCCTCTTAGCGTTTTGAACCGTAATACACTTCATTCCAGCGCAGCGCGTCCTTGAAGGACGGCAGACGGGTATCGTTGTCAATGACGGTCAGCTCGATATCATGCAGCTCGGCGAACTGGCGCATATCGTCGAGGTTCAGCGCATGGCTGAAGACGGTATGGTGCGCGCCGCCGGCGATGATCCAGGCTTCCGACGCGGTACGCAGATCCGGCTGCGCTTTCCACAGGGCGTTGGCCACCGGCAGCTTCGGCAGATCGTGCGGCGTTGGGACGGTTTCGATGGTATTGACCAGCAGACGGAAGCGGTCTCCCAGGTCGATCAGGCTGGCGACGATCGCCGGGCCGGTTTGAGTATTGAAGATCAGGCGCGCTGGATCCGCTTTGCCGCCGATGCCCAGCGGCTGAACGTCGAGGATCGGTTTCTCGGCAGTGGCGATCGTCGGGCACACTTCCAGCATGTGCGAGCCGAGCACCAGATCGTTACCATTGTCGAAGTGGTAGGTGTAATCCTCCATAAAGGAGGTGCCGCCCTGCAGACCAGTTGACATCACCTTCATGATGCGAAGCAGAGCGGCGGTTTTCCAGTCGCCCTCGCCGGCAAAGCCGTAGCCCTGCTGCATCAGGCGCTGTACGGCGAGACCCGGGAGCTGTTTCAGGCCGTGGAGATCTTCAAAGGTGGTGGTAAAGGCGTGGAAACCGCCCTGTTCGAGGAAGCGTTTCATCCCCAGCTCAATGCGCGCGGCGTCCAGCACGTTCTGGCGCTTGTCGCCGTGAACCTGCGCTGCCGGGGTCAGACGGTAGCTGCTCTCATATTCATCGACCAGGGCGCTGATATCGCCGTCGCTGATGCTGTTCACCACCTGCACCAGATCGCCGACCGCCCAGGTGTTCACCGAGAAGCCAAACTTAATCTGCGCGGCGACTTTATCGCCGTCGGTCACCGCCACTTCGCGCATGTTATCGCCGAAACGGCACACTTTCAGATGACGGGTATCCTGTTTGGAGACCGCCTGACGCATCCAGCCGCCGATACGCTGGTGGGCCTCTTTATCCTGCCAGTGGCCGGTGACCACGCTGTGCTGTTGGCGCATACGGGCGCCGATGAAGCCGAACTCGCGGCCGCCGTGCGCGGTCTGGTTCAGGTTCATAAAGTCCATATCGATGCTGTCCCACGGCAGCGCGGCGTTGTACTGAGTATGGAACTGCAGCAGCGGTTTGTTGAGGATGGTCAGGCCATTGATCCACATTTTTGCCGGCGAGAAGGTATGCAGCCAGACCACTAACCCGGCGCATTTGTCATCGTAGTTGGCGTCGCGGCAGATATGGGTGATCTCGTCCGGGGTGGTGCCCAGCGGCTTAAGGACCAGTTTGCACGGCAGTTTGGCTTCCGCATTCAGGCTGTTCACCACATGTTCGGCATGCTTCGTCACCTGGCGCAGGGCTTCCGGGCCGTACAGATGTTGGCTGCCAATAACGAACCATACTTCATAGTTATCAAAAATCGTCATTTTCGTATCCTTAATGGGTGAGCGCTGCCTGAGATTGCGGGGCTTTTTCCGCCTTTGCAGCCGAAGGGAGATAGTGTTGTTCCGCGCTGACCGACCATTGCTGGTAGCGCTGATAGAGTTGTTCGAAACGCTGTGCCTGCGCCGGACGCGGCTGCAGGGTAGTTTCCACCTGGCTTGCCATCCGCTGTTGGGCGGCAGGAATATCGTCATAGACGCCGGCGGCGACGGCGGCGAAGATAGCCGCCCCCAGCGCGCAGCACTGATCGGAGGCGACAATCTGCAGCGGACGGTTCAGCACGTCGCAGCAGGCCTGCATGATGACCTGGTTTTTCCGCGCGATACCGCCAAGCGCCATGACGTTGTTAACCGGGATCCCCTGCTCGGTGAAGCACTCCATAATGGCGCGAGCGCCGAAGGCGGTGGCGGCGATCAGACCGCCGAACAGCGCCGGCGCGTCGGTGGCCAGGTTAAGGTCGGTGATCACCCCTTTCAGGCGCTGGTTGGCATTCGGCGTGCGGCGGCCGTTGAACCAGTCGAGCACCACCGGCAGATGCTCCAGCGATGGATTGTTGGCCCAGGCTTCGGTGAGCGCCGGCAGTAACTGTTTTTGGCTGGCTTTGATTTGCTCGCGCAACGCCGGCTGCTGCTGAGCCAGCTGCTCCAGCGGCCAGCCGAGAATGCGGCCAAACCAGGCGTAAATATCGCCGAAGGCGGACTGGCCTGCCTCCATGCCGATAAAGTGCGGAACCACGCTGCCGTCGACCTGGCCGCAGATGCCTTTGACCGTGCGCTCGCCGACGCTCTCTTTATCGGCGATCAGAATGTCGCAGGTGGAGGTGCCGATGACTTTCACCAGCGCGTTAGGCTGCGCGCCGGCGCCAACGGCGCCCATGTGGCAGTCGAAGGCGCCGCCAGAGATGGCCACACTCTGCGACAGACCCAGGCGCTGGGCCCACTCTGCGCTCAGCGTGCCGACCGGCACATCGGCCGTCCAGGTATCGGTGAACAGCGGCCAGGCCAGATGCTGGTTGATGATGGGATCAAGCTCATCGAAGAAGCTGGCCGGCGGCAGACCGCCCCAGCTCTCATGCCACAGCGATTTATGTCCGGCGCTGCAGCGGCCGCGGCGCAGATCCTGCGGACGCGTAGTACCGGAGAGCAGGGCGGGCACCCAGTCGCAAAGCTCTACCCACGAGGCGGCTGCCTGGGCGACGGCGCTATCTTCGCGGGTGACGTGAAGGATTTTGGCCCAGAACCATTCGCTGGAGTAGATCCCGCCGATATAGCGCGAGTAATCCTCTTTGCCCGGCTGGTGACACAGGCGGGTGATCGCCTCGGCTTCCTCGACCGCGGTGTGATCCTTCCACAGGACAAACATGGCGTTAGGGTTGTCAGCGAATTCTTCGCGCAGCGCCAGCACGTTGCCCTCGGCATCGACGGGAGCCGGAGTTGAGCCGGTGCTGTCGACGCCAATGCCCACGACGTCGGCGCGCTGTTCGGCGCTCAGCGAAGCGAGCACGCTTTTCAGCGCCGCTTCCATGGACTCGATGTAATCTCGCGGGTGAT
The DNA here is from genome assembly GCF_025813515.1 of Klebsiella sp. KP20-425-1. NCBI lineage: Bacteria > Pseudomonadati > Pseudomonadota > Gammaproteobacteria > Enterobacterales > Enterobacteriaceae > Klebsiella > Klebsiella sp. KP20-425-1. Next base: position 4,351,291 of record NZ_CP109614.1, on the reverse strand, counting down.
GGCGGAAGCGGTTGTTAGCGCCATCGCAATACTGTCCTTCCCGCCAGCGCGGATACCACTCCACGCTGGTCGCCAGCTCTGCGCCGGACGCGCATTCCACCGCCAGAGCGCGGACTGAGTCACTACCAAAGTCGAGGCCAATCGCAATTGCCATCTTGTTACTCCATGCAGAAATCATTCATGCAGCAACAGTAGATATCCCCGGCAAAATCCGTCAGGCCGGATTCGCTAATCTTATGGATTATTTTGCTGTTACCTTGCAAAGTGTGACGCCGTGCAAATATTCGATGTGGACTTTTCTGCCGTATTTATAGACACTTTTGTTACCCGGCATATCACGGTGGAATGCACGCTACTGGCGCTTTTTTCGCTTGCTGTGCGGGTTTTTCGCCAAATTCCCACCGCCGTCGCAGTCGCGACAGGGCCGAGAGCGATAAAATGATGAATATGGACAATTGGTGCCACTGATACCTTCGGGGAGAACCACGCGTATGGCCGAAACGCAAAACGATCCGCTGCTGCCGGGCTACTCTTTTAACGCTCATCTGGTTACCGGCCTGACGCCGATTGAGGCGCAGGGATACCTGGATTTCTTTATCGACCGCCCGCTGGGTATGAAAGGCTATATTCTCAATCTGACGATCCGCGGCGAGGGGGTGATCAACAACCACGGCGAACAGTTTGTCTGCCGGCCGGGCGATATGCTGCTGTTCCCGCCCGGGGAAATTCATCACTATGGCCGCCATCCCGACGCCAGCGAGTGGTATCACCAGTGGGTCTACTTCCGCCCGCGCGCCTACTGGCACGAGTGGCTCAACTGGCCAACGATTTTTGCCCAGACCGGCTTTTTCCGTCCGGATGAACAGTGGCAGGCGCGCTTTGGCGAGCTGTTCGGCCAGATCGTCGATGCCGGGCAGGGGGCGGGGCGCTATTCCGAACTGCTGGCGATAAACCTGCTGGAACAGCTGCTGCTGCGGCGGATGGAGGCGATCAACGAATCGCTGCATCCCCCGCTGGACAACCGGGTGCGCGACGCCTGCCAGTACATCAGCGACCATCTGGCGGACAGCCATTTTGATATCGCCAGCGTCGCCCAACACGTTTGCCTGTCGCCCTCGCGTCTGTCGCACCTGTTCCGCCAGCAGCTGGGGGTCAGCGTCCTCGGCTGGCGGGAGGATCAGCGCATCAGCCAGGCCAAACTGTTGCTCAGCACCACGCGGATGCCGATCGCCACCGTTGGGCGCAACGTCGGCTTCGAAGATCAGCTCTATTTTTCCCGCGTGTTTAAAAAATGCACCGGGGCCAGCCCGAGCGAATTCCGCGCGGGTTGTGAATAAAAAGTAAAGAAAGTGAAATGATGACCCGCTTAAATGTCACAGCCAGTAAACTATTAAGACAATTGATGGCTTGACGACGGCGCGATGGCTTCGGAGAATCCGGGCTTCGTTTTTTAACCGGGTACATTATGCAAGCATTGCTCGAACACTTTATTACCCAATCCACGGTCTACTCATTGTTAGCCGTGATGCTGGTGGCCTTTCTCGAGTCGCTGGCGCTGGTGGGGCTTATCTTACCCGGCACGGTGATGATGGCTGGCCTTGGGGCGCTCATCGGCGGCGGCGAAGTTAACTTCTGGCAGGCGTGGCTGGCGGGGATTGTCGGCTGCCTGCTGGGCGACTGGATCTCATTCTGGCTCGGCTGGCGCTTTAAGAAGCCGTTGCACCGCTGGTCGTTTATGAAGAAAAACCGCGCCCTGCTGGAGAAAACCGAGCATGCGCTGCATCAGCACAGCATGATCACCATTCTGATTGGCCGCTTTGTCGGACCGACGCGTCCGCTGGTGCCAATGGTCGCCGGGATGCTCGACCTGCCGGTGGCCAAGTTCGTGCTACCGAATATTATCGGCTGCCTGCTCTGGCCGCCGCTCTATTTCCTTCCGGGCATCCTCGCCGGGGCGGCGATTGATATTCCGGCTGATGAAAACAGCGCCAGCTTTAAATGGCTGCTATTGGGGGCGGCGCTGCTGGCCTGGCTGGCGGGATGGCTGTGCTGGCGGCTGTGGCGGAGCGCGAAAACCTCAGGCGATCGGCTGACCCGCTGGCTGCCGCGCGGCCGACTGCTGTGGCTGTCGCCGCTGATGGTCGCGCTGGCGGCTACAGCGTTAACATTTGTCTTCCGCCATCCGCTGATGCCGGTCTATCTGGCGATCCTGCATAAAGTCATCGCGCGCTGATCCCCATCAAATGCGAGGCGCTGCTGTGGCCGCTTAACAGCTCGGCGGTGGCGCCATCCCAGACAATGCGCCCTTCGGCGACCACCATCGAGCGCGGCGCGATGCGCGCGGCGTCCTCTACGCTGTGGGAGACCATCAGCAGGGTGAGCTGCTGCTGCTCGCAGACATCGGCGACCAGGGACAGCATCTCCTGGCGCAGCGCCGGATCGAGCGCCGAGAAGGGTTCATCCAGCAGCAGCACCGGCTGCTGGCGCACCAGACAGCGGGCCAGCGCCGCGCGCTGCCGCTGACCGCCGGAGAGCTCGCCGGGCAGACGTTCCAGCAGCGCATCAATTCCCATCTGTCCAGCTATCGCCGTGACCTGCGCCTGCTGCTCGCGGTTCAGTTTAAGGCCTGGGTGGATGCCGAGGCTGATATTTTGTCGAATGGTCAGATGGTTAAACAGGTTATTCTCCTGAAACAACATCGAGACCGGACGCTGCGCCGGCGGCGTCGCGTTATGCGCCTCGCCGTTAATCAGCAGGCTGCCGCTGGCGGGCGGCAGAAACCCGGCGATCAGATTCAGCAGGGTGCTCTTTCCGGCGCCGCTGGGGCCGAGCACCGCGATGCGCTCCCCGCGCGCGACGTCGAGGGTGAAGCGCATCGGCAGATGCTGGTATAGCCAGGTCACATCATTGAGTTTTAGCATCACGCCCCGGAAGTTTTTCAATCAGCGTAAACAACAAGAAACAGAGCAGCAGCAGGAGCAGGGCGGTGACGGCCCCGTCCTGGCTGCGGTAGGCGCCTATCTGCTGGTACAGATAGAAAGGCAGGGTGCGGAACGCCTCGTTGCCGAACAGCGCCACCACGCCGAAATCGCCAATCGACAGTACGCAGGCGAAGGCGAGCGCCTGGGCCAGCGGGCGCCGGAGAGCGCGAAGCTCGACCACCCGCAGCCGGGCAAAGCCTTCAATACCCAGCGACTGGCACAGCATGCTGTAGCGGGCGGCAATGTCGCGCATCGGGTTTTCCAGTACTTTCAGCGCATAGGGGATCGCCATCAGGGCATTAGTGAAGATGACGATGCCGTCGGCGGACTCCGGCAGGCCGATAGTGTTATTGAGCAGCAGGAAGAAGCCGGTCGCCAGCACAATTCCCGGCATCGCAAGGATCAGCATGCCGCTCAGCTCCATTGCCTGCCCGGCCAACGGCCGCTGGCGAGCGCGCAGCTCCCGGCTGCTCCATAACAGCATCATCGTCAGGGTCACGCTCAATAGCCCGGCGGCGATGGCGATGCGTAGAGAGGTGCTCAATGCCTGCCAGAGCGCTGGCTGCGCCAGCACGTCCAGCATATTACGGTTGATCCCGTCGACGATGACCGCCAGCAGCGGCGGGAGCAGCAGCAGCAGGGCGGCGCCGATCAGCAACCCGTCGCTCAGGCGGCTATGCAGGCGATCGTCAGGGTCGCGCCAGCCGCGCACATGGCTGACGCCGATGGCGACGGCTTTACTCAGACGCTGGCTAAGCAGCACCAGCCCAAGGCAGCAGAGCATCTGGATCAGCGCCAGCATTGCCGCTCGCGCCGGATCGTAGTCAAAGCTCAGCGCCTGGTAGATAGCCAACTCGATCGTGGTGGCTTTCGGGCCGCCGCCCAGCGAGAGCACGGTGGCGAAGCTGGCGAAGCAGAGCATAAAAATCAGCGCGGCGACGGCGGGAATGTGCCGGCGCAGCCACGGCCATTCGACGAGGCGGAAGAAGGCATAGCCGCGCATGCCAAGCTGGGCGGCAATTTGCCGCTGCTCGCCGGGAATGTTCTCCAGCGCCTGCAGCAGCAGGCGGGTCGCCATCGGCATATTGAAAAAGACGTGCGCCAGCAGGATGCCCTGCAGACCGTAGGGCGAGAACTCCCATTGCCAGCCGAGCGCGTTAAATAGTGAGGCCAGCCAGCCCTGGCGGCCATAGACGCTGAGGATACCGAACACCGCCACCAGCACCGGCAGGATCAGGGTCATCGCGCACAGGCGCAGCAGCAGCGTACGGCCCGGGAAGCGACGCCGGTAAAGCGCGCGGGCGAGAAAGATGGCTGGTCCCACCGAGATCAGCGCTGACAGCGACGCCTGCCAGAAGGAGAAGCGGACCACATGCCACAGGTAGCTATCGCTGAAGACCGATTGCCAGCCCGCGCCGGGGGCGCTAAACCACAGCGCCAGAAACGCCGCCAGCGCGACAGCGCACAGCAGCGTAGCGGCGAACAGGCCCGGCATCAGCCCGCGAAGGTTTAGCGGCTGACGGCGCGTTGCCATGCGCTAATCCAGGTTTGACGCTCGCTGGCGACCTGCTGCGGGGTAAAGGACAGGGTGGTCTGCGGCTTCACCAGGGTATCAAACCCGGCCGGCAGGGTGACCTTGGTCACCGGATACATCCAGTTGCCGGTAGGGATGGCGTTCTGGAAGCCAGGAGAGACCATAAATTTGAGGAATTTTTCCGCCAGTTCCGGCTGCTTGCTGGCGGCGGTACGCGCGGCAACTTCGACCTGCAGATAGTGGCCCTCGGCGAAGCTCGCCGCCGCATAGTTGTCTTTCTTCTCTTCAATCATGTGGTAGGCCGGCGAGGTGGTATAGCTCAACACCAGGTCGCTTTCCCCTTTCAGGAACAGACCATAGGCTTCGCTCCAGCCTTTGGTGACGGTAACGGTTTTCGCGGCCAGCTTCTGCCAGGCCTCGGGCGCTTGATCGCCATAGACCTTTTGCATCCACAGCAGCAGGCCCAGTCCCGGGGTGCTGGTACGCGGATCTTCATAGATGACCCGCCATTTTTGCGGGCCCTCGACCAGCTCTTTCAGGCTCTTCGGTGGATTAGCCAGTTTGTTTTTGTCATAGACGAAGGCGAAATAGCCGTAGTCGTAGGGAACAAAGGTGTCATTATCCCAGCCGCCCGGCACGCTGACCGCGCTGGCGGGTACGTTGCTTTTGGCAAACAGTTTACTCTGCGCCGCGGCTTCCAGCAGGTTGTTATCAAGGCCAAGCACGACGTCGGCCTTGCTGTTTTTGCCTTCCATGCGCAGGCGATTCAGTAGCGAAACGCCATCTTCCAGCGCGACGAACTTCAGCTCGCAGCCGCACTCCGCTTCAAAGGCTTTTTTGACCGCCGGGCCGGGGCCCCAGTCGGCAGAGAAGGAGTCATAGGTATAGACGGTAAGAACAGGCTTAGCCAAAGCGGGCATGGCGACCAGCGCCAGCAGCGGGAGTAATTTTTTCAACACTTTGCACCTCAGAAAAAAGGGGTGGCAAAGGATTTTGAGTGAGCCTCAAATCCCTTCGCCGGCGTTATCCGGATCAGGTTCGACGGGTATTTTCTCAGCCCATACGCTTCATCCTTCAAGCCGCATCTGCGTTAGCTTCGCGCGTTCACCCCAGTCACATAGTTATCTATGCTCCAGGGGATTCACCCGCTTGCTGCCTTGATGCAACTTGAATGATATTGCGTATGTTTATTAGCACCCCGTTGAGAACGGCCTTAGTGTAATGATTTTGTCAGATGACGGAAAGCGCTTACGGCTCCGGCGGCGCAAACCATGCGGATTTAAAATCGAACCAGCCGAGGGTATTCATCCTCACGCCGCGCATACTGCGCTGACCCTGAATCATCAGCCAGTGGTGGATCAGCGGCACGATATGTTGCCCGGCCAGCAGCCGCTGGCTCCAGGTGGCCGGATTAAACTCTCCTGCTCGCCAGCGGCAGGCGTCTGCCTGCCAGTCAATGGGAATGCAGCGCTGAATCAGCGGGACTTCGTACAGATAGGCGAAGAGCGAAAATTCGATCGGTAAGGTGAAGTTCACGCTGTTGAGCCAGATATCGCTGACCACCTCGCCGCGATGCCAGGCATCGTACTCCAGCTCCTGGATCTCCAGCTTTACCTGATGCGCCGCCAGCAGGTCGCGCATGATCCCGCCGATCACCCGATGTTCGACGTGATCGCGGTAGTAGGTAAGGGTGACTGTCTCCAACCCCGCCGGCTTCTCGCAGGCGTGGTTGCTGGCGTGATGCCAGCGCGGCAGCAGGCCGTAGGCGGGAAACCAGTTGCCCTGGTAGTGTTCGCCCGCATGGTAGAGCAGGTTGGCGGGCTGAAACAGATAACTTAGCCAGCGGCGCACCGCGTCGTTGGCCCCCAGCGGGCTTCGCGAGTCGAACAGCAGGTAATAGCAGCCCTCTTCCAGGCGACTCTCTACCGCTTTTTCGCTTTCGGTATTGCCCTGCAGCGTCAGGCCGCCGTTGGGCTCTTCGCTAATCTCCGGCAGCACCCAGACGTTCACCTCATCGATCAGCGCCCGGTAGCCAAAATAGTCCTCAAAGGCATGGATCTTGAGCTGATTCTGGTTGTTACGCACCACGGCATAGGGGCCGGTGCCGACCGGCATGGAGGAAAAGTGGTTCATGGTCTGCCACTCCTGCGGCAGCACCATCGCCGGCACCTGCCCCAGCAGCCAGGGCAGCCAGCGGTCGGGCTGGCGCAGATGAATATCCAGGGTCCAGGCGGTGGGCGATTCGATGCGTTCGATATGTGAATAGAGCGGCAGGGCATTGCTGCGCTGCAGAGAGGCGATCACATCGGCCATCTCCAGCTCACGGCCATGGTGAAAATGGATGCCGGGACGGAGGAAAAAGCGCCAGTGGGTGGGGGTCAGCTGCTGCCAGTGGTGGGCAATATCGGCTTCCAGTTCCCCATTTTCCTCATTTACCCGCGTCAGGGCGCTGAAAATCTGCCGGGCAATATGCGTTTCCGAACGCCGCAGCGCGCTACCGGGCAGCAAATTCTTCATTGGTCGGTAGTAGAGCACGCGCAGGATGTGCCGCCCCTGGCGGAAGCTGCGGCCGAGATGCGAGACCAGCATCTGGCGGACGGCAGCCTTATCGCCGACCAACTGCACCAGCTGATCGATGCGATCCTGCTCAAGGAGATCTTCGGCACGTTGCTGCTGCAGGGCGAGGCCGGTATAGAGAAAGGTTAGCCGCGAACGCTTGCCGCGGCCTGCCTCCGCTTCCCAGGTCAGCCAGCCGCGGGACTCCATCATATTGAGCAGGGTGCGCATATGGCGGCGCGAGCAGCTCAGCATTTCCGCCAGCTCGTTAAGGGTGGTCTCCTGCGACTTGCCGTCGCAGCACTGCCATAGGCGAATGAACTGTTGTTGCAGACGGCCGGAAGACATAAAAGGGGAACTCCTGCGCAAAACTCAGCAATTTATTACTTCCTATATTAAGCCAATAATGAATCCCGATGAAGCGAGGAGGTGAATATGATGAGGTCTACCGCAAAATCGTTCTACCAACGCTACTTTTCTGCGACGCAGGAAGCGTCCTGGCTGGCCCGCCTGATGGCAGGACGACAGCAGGAAATTCTGGGGGAACTGATGCAGTGGGGAGTGACGTCAACGACCTCTGATCATTGACTTGCAGACATCATGTGTGACTGAGTATTGGTGTTATACTCGTCGTTTTTCAAACTGCAGGTGCGCTGTCGATGCTTCCTGGGCCGTATGTTCGGGCTGCGTGATTCGCCTCTACGGGACTCACCTTTTCAGGGCCAGCGCGAGCGCGGCGCAAAATGGTTAACCGTTTTGTCCTGCAGCATGAAATCCATAGAGTATAGAATCACCCGCCAGCAGAAAGCCTCTGCTGGCTTTTTTCGTTTTCTTCGCGTGTGTTAAGGACATTCCATGCTGTGGTTGATGACGATGGGACGACGGCTTAACGGCGTCTATGCCGCCTTTATGCTGGTTGCTTTTATGATGGGCGTGGCGGGCGCGTTGCAGGCGCCGACGTTGAGTTTGTTTCTCAGCCGCGAAGTGGAGGCGCAACCGTTCTGGGTGGGCCTGTTCTATACCGTAAACGCCATCGCCGGGATCCTGGTTAGCCTGTGGCTGGCCAAGCGCTCCGATAGCCGCGGCGACCGGCGGCGGTTGATTATGTTCTGCTGTCTGATGGCGGTTGGTAATGCGCTGCTGTTTGCCTTCAACCGCCACTATCTGACGCTGATCACCTGCGGCGTGATGCTGGCATCCATTGCCAACGCGGCCATGCCGCAGCTCTTCGCGCTGGCGCGGGAGTACGCCGACAGCTCGGCGCGGGAAGTGGTGATGTTCAGCTCGGTCATGCGCGCCCAGCTGTCGCTGGCTTGGGTGATTGGCCCGCCGCTGGCCTTTATGCTGGCGCTCAACTATGGCTTCACCACCATGTTCTCCATTGCGGCGGGCATTTTTGTCATTAGCCTCGCTCTGATTGCCATCAAACTGCCTTCGGTTCCGCGTGTGGAACAGCCCTCGGAGGAGGCGGCGGCGCTAGCGCAGGCCGGCGGCTGGCAGGACAAGAACGTGCGTATGCTGTTTATCGCCTCCACCCTGATGTGGACCTGCAACACCATGTACATCATTGATATGCCGCTGTGGATCAGCAGCGATCTCGGGCTTCCCGACAGCCTGGCCGGGATCCTGATGGGCACTGCCGCCGGGCTGGAGATACCGGCGATGATCCTCGCCGGCTACTACGTAAAGCGCTTTGGCAAACGTAAAATGATGGTGGCGGCGGTGGCCGCCGGCGTGCTGTTTTATGCCGGACTGATCCTGTTTCATGGTCGCACGGCGCTGCTGGCTCTGCAGCTGTTCAATGCCATCTTTATCGGCATTATCGCCGGGATAGGCATGCTGTGGTTCCAGGATTTAATGCCGGGACGGGCGGGAGCGGCGACCACCCTGTTCACCAACAGTATTTCCACCGGCGTGATCCTTGCCGGCGTGATGCAGGGGGCGCTGTCCCAGAGCTATGGTCACGCCAGCGTCTACTGGACGATCGCGGCCATTTCGCTGGTGACGCTGTTTTTGACCAGCAAGGTGAAGGATATCTGACTACTCGCCCCGGCATCGCCGGGGCGACCAGGCCTACTTGAGTTCGATACGCTTAATGTCGCCGATGATAAAAATGTAGGCAATCACCCCAATCAGCGCCGTCAGGCCGACGTAGATCAGCGCGTAAAAGAAATTACCCGTGGCGGAAATAATCACACCAATTATCAGTGGTGCGATAATCGAGGCCATATTGGCACAGAAATTAAATATGCCGCCGGTGAGGCCTGCCATATTTTCCGGGGCAATATCCGAAATTAAGGTCCAGCCCAGACCGACCATCCCCTGGCCAAAAAAAGCCACCGACATGATAATAATTACGGTGCTATTGGCGCTTACCCAATTCGCCGCGATAATACAGCTGGACAGCAATAAACCGGAAATTATTGGTAACTTTCGACTGATGTTGACGGAGCCGGTTCGCTTCAACAACCGGTCGGAGATCCAGCCGCCGAAGAGGATGCCAATCGCGGCGGCAAGGAAGGGCCAGGTGGCGAAGAAGCCGACGTGCAGCCATGGAAGATGGCGCTCGTTGGCGAGGTAGCTGGGAAACCACGTCAGGAAAAAGACCAGTGTGGTGTTGCCGGCGAACTGACCCAGGCTGGCGCCGAGGATCTGGCGACAGCCCAGCAGGCGTCTGGCGTCACGCCAGTTAAATGGAACGTTCTGGATTTTATTGTTAATGCCGTTTGCGCCGATATACTCCAGCTCCGCTTGATTAGCCGTGCGCGATTCATGCGGTTCATGATAAAAACGCCACCACACTAAAGTAAATAAAATACCTAATCCGCCGGTGAGGAAAAAAAGCGTTCTCCAGCCATGATGTTCGAGAATTAAAAATAACAGCGGCGAGAAAGCGGCCAGCCCTATATATTCACCAACTGTATACGTTGCCGTTGCCCGCGCGCGCTCATGCTGAGGGAACCAGGTGCTGACGATGCGGCTGTTGGCCGGAAAGCAGGGCGCTTCGCTGACGCCGAGTCCCAGGCGCAGAAGCAGCAGGGATTTTAGGCCGAGGGTGAAACTTTGCAGCAGGGTAAACAGCGACCAGAAGAAAATTGACAGGGCATAGGTCACTTTGTTGCCAAAGCGGTCTAAAAACATCCCGCCGGGGATCTGCGCCAGCGCATAAGTCCAGGCGAAGGCGGAGAAGATGATGCCCATCATCGCCGGATCGATATGGATTTCTTTGCTTAACTGTGGCGCTACAATACCCAGGATGGTACGGTCGAGATAATTGATCATCGTTCCGACGGAGAGTAGCAGCAGAATAACTATCCGTACGCGGCTTCTTTTTTTCGCCCCCAATGTGGAAGTGAGGACTTCCTGAGAGTTTGACATACTCATAGCGAGTTCCTTTAAAGTTTAAAATATTTTTGCATATATTCTAATATGCAAAAATATCTCAAGGAGCTATAGGTAGTATCTATGAATGGCAATGCCTTGTGGCACATTCATGCCCTTCGTCAAATAATATTTGATGTAACGCCGATATTTACCCGTTCATGCGCATTATTGGTGGCTTGCATGGTATATTAGCGTCAGTGCATTTATTCTTATATTATACGGGTAAAAATAATGAACCTAAAGCAACTTTATTATTTTAAACGTCTGTCTGAAACTGAGCATTACACCGAAGCCGCCTCCAGTCTGTGCATCACCCAGCCCTCGCTAAGCCACGCGATATCGGAGCTGGAGAAGGAGTTAGGGGTCGCGCTATTCGCCAGACAGGGGCGGAACGTAAAAATTACCCAAAACGGCAAGCGTTTTTTGCCGTATGTTGAAGATGCGCTGGCCTCGCTGGAGAACGGACGCATGATATTGCAAAAAAATGGCGCTGAGAATAAAGAGAATATTCGCATCGCCTTTATTTACACGATGGGGGAGTATGTTGTTCCACAGTTAATTAATAAATATTCTCTTTCACCTGAATGTCACAATGTGACTTTTTCTTTTACTCAAGGGACATCGCTGACGCTGTTGCAGGAGCTGAAGGCCGGAAAAGTCGATCTGGCGATCTGCTCTTATATTGCCGATGAACCCGATATCGATTTTATTCCGGTGATCCAGCAGGAACTGGTGGTGGTCACGGCAAAGGATCATCCGCTGGCCCGGCTATATGAACATGAAGTCGATCTGGTGGAGACGATTCATTATCCGTATATCTATTTTTCAGAAAATAGCGGCTTACGTCCGTTTATCGATAATGTATTTATGCAGCAAAAGCTGGTGCCGGAGATCGCCTGCTATGTGGATGAGGATACGGCGATGGCCGGGCTGGTGAGTATTGACTACGGGATCGCGATTATGCCGCGCATCACCGCGCTCTCCTATTACAACGTCCATATCCTGAAGATTAAAAACACCATCCCCCCCCGCTATATCTATCTGGCGACCATGAAAGACAAGGGGCTCTCTCCGGCGCTGGAGTCATTTAAAAATGTGGTTATCCACGACAGCCAGAAGATCTGTTAACGGATGGCCCGGATGTGACCTCCGGGCCATCCGGATATCAGGAGAGAATATCCATCACTTCACGCAGCTTAGCGATGGCGATCTGCCCCGGCGCGGAGGCCTGACCAACGGTACCGAAGGTCATCGCCGAACCGAACAAGCGCCCGGTGACCCGGCTAACGCCACCGGATTTGCCCATCGACATGGTGATCAGCGGACGCGTCGCATACTTCTCTTTCATGGTCAGCGTGGCGGCGAGCAAGGTGAGTACGTCCTGCGGCGACTGCGGCATCACCGCGATCTTCGGCAGATCGGCCCCCAGATCCTGCATGCGGCGCAGGCGATAGATAATATCTTCCTGAGCGGGGGTCTTATGGAAATCATGATTACTCATGATCACCTTGACGCCCGCGGCATGCGCATCGTCAACCAGCGCGCGGATCTGCGCTTCATCATTGAACAGTTCGATATCGATAACATCAACCAGTCCACTGCGTGCGGCCTCGCGGTTGAGCGCAAAATAGGCTTCGTCGCTGAGCTCGGTTTCGCCACCTTCTTTCTTACTGCGGAAGGTAAACAGCAGCGGAAGCGCTTTCAGCGCGCCACGGATTTCCGCCAGCGCGGCCATCACCTGGGCCATCTCTCTGACCTGGGTAAAGTGGTCAACGCGCCATTCGATAATATCAGCGCCGGCATCGACCAGGCCGTGGGCGTTACCCAGTATCTCATCCAGGGTTTTACCGATCAGCGGTACACAAATGAGGGTTTCCCCTTCCTGAAAGGTGATGTTCTTTACGGTTACTGCATTTGTCATGTAGGTATCCATTATTTTTCGCGTTGTACTTCAGGCGGTGACTGCGGTGCGTGACACTTTTTGCGCCGCCCGAGCCTGCAGTTGACGATAGCCGATGTACAGGGCGATCACAAAGCCGATAACGGCGATCAGAAAATCAAACCACATAATGCTGGCAATACTGATCTGCGAAAGCTTTGCGGTGATCAACGGGATCGTGAAGCTGGCGATACTGCCGGCGGTGTAGAAGATGCCGGTTGCTTTGCCTTTTCCATTCGGGAAGCTCATCGCCATGATTGTCGCACCCAGCTGCAGCACTCCGCCAGCGGCGGCAAAGCCGATGACAAAAGCAAAGCCGGTCACCATCATCGGCGTCGGGAACAGGCACACCAACAGCAGCGAAATCATCGACAGGCCAGTATAAATAATCATCGCAATGGCCGAGCTAAACACCTCTTTGACGAAGGCGGCAGTTACAAAGACGCAGACCAGCGAGCCGACGGTATAGATGCTAAGCAGTTTAATCGCCGAGGCATAGGGCAGGCCGACGACGAACTGGCCGTACTGCGCCAGCCATTGGCTGACCAGATAGAAGGTCGCCATGCCGATATAACCGTACAGGGTGAAGATCACCATATCCAGCTTATTAGCCTGTGGCCGGACGGCTGTTTCCGCCTGTGCCGTAGGGGCTTCCTCTTTTTTCGCCGCCTGGCTGTCAGGGAACGGCATTTTAAGCAGATAAATCCCGCTCAGTACAAAGAGTGCTGCCGCAATCACGAACGACCAGCCGAACCACAGATTTGCCCATATCAGGAAGCTGATAATGAACGGCAACAGGAACTGCCCTGCAGAGACGAAGGCTTTGATCAGCACGTTGGCCCGGCTGGCAGAGTGCGGGAAAGATTCCATCAGCGCCGGATAGGTACCGGAGTCGAGGAAGCTGTTCGCCAGGCCCGCCATAATGCCGAACACGTAAGCCAGATAGATATTTTTGGTCAGCAGGATGCCGACGAAAAAGATCAGATAGCTCAGGATCCCAAGATAGATAAAGGGCTTGCGACCGAAGCGATCCGAGAGAAATCCGGTCACGATGGTCGCTAACTTACCAATACCTAACGAAGATATAACGATCGATACGCCGGCTTTGTCTGTTCCCCACTGTTCCTGAAGATGGGCCATGTTGAGGGTGATTAACAGCACCCCCATACCGTGGATCAGGTAGTTGAGATACAGCCCTGCCGCAGTAGGGATGTATTTATTTTTCATCATTCGCCTCTTAGAACAGAATGCTCTTGATGTAATCAACCGGCATCTGTTTGCCCGTCCAGATTTCGAACGCGCGCGCGCCTTGCCACAGCATCATCCCCAGGCCGTTCAGCGTGCGGCAGCCTTTTTTCTCGGCCACTTCCAGCAGGTGGGTTTTGCGCGGGTTGTAGACGACGTCGGAGACGATCAGGTCCGGACGCAGGAAGCTGTCGTCAGGTAGCAGCATCTGGCCTTCGAACGGCTTCATGCCGACCCCGGTGGCATTGGTCAGGATCACGCTGCTGTCAATTTCGGCGCGCAGTTTGTCATGATCGTCGAGATCGAACAGATGGATCTCGCAGTCGGTGTTGTGGCGGATCTTGGCCACGGTTTCTTCTGCGTTGGCGAAGAATTTATCGCGGCGGTTGAAGATGGAGATCGCCTTCACGCCATTCAGTGCTGCCTGGACGCAGAGCGCCGTTGCCGCGCCGCCGGCGCCGAGTACGGTCATCTTCTTGCCGATGATATCGATACCGGCTTCGCTAAGGGCGCGCATGTAGCCGGTGCCATCGGTGATATGTCCGGTCAGTACGCCGTCGTCGTTGACCACGGTATTGACCGCCCCGACCAGCTGTGCCGCCGGCGACAGTTTATCGAGATACTGGCAAATCTCGGTTTTGTTCGGCATAGAGACGTTAAAGCCGCGCAGCTTCATCGCCCGGAAGCCCTGCACCACGTCTTTTAGCTCCTGGTTACCGACTTCAAAAGCGAGATAGACGTAGTCCAGCCCGAGATGGGCGAAAGCCTCGTTGTGCATGGTGGGCGACATGCTGTGACGAATCGGGGTGGCGATCAGGCCAATCAGCTCAGTGTGTCCAGTAATACGTTCTGCCATGACAAAAATCCTCAATAAGTTAGAAAGGGAATTCGTTGTGCTTCGCGGCTGCCCAGCGCACCCATGTCTTCCAGTGCATCCAGTACGTTGCGGCCTTCGCGGACGCCATCGATAATGCGTCGCGCCATCACGCTGTCGCCGATGTTCATGATTTTGACGTTATTGGCATTGGCCCAGCGCTCGATCTCGTCGAGACCCGTCCGGTTGGCGCGCATCCCCAGACAGACAAAGCCGTAGTCGAAGGGAATATCGAAGGTTTGCTGTGTATTTTTCACCTGGAAATGGTCGGCAGCGACCGCCATCAGTTGGGTATTCATGTGCTGTTCGACCTGGTGCTCGTCGAGCATGGTCAACATGGCATTTTTGGTAATGATGTCGAGATCGCGACCGGCGGCGTCCTGCATCTCGATTAGCACCGCCTGTGCGCCGCGAGCGGTAAAGTATTCGATAACGTCAAGGCCAACGGCGCCGGCGCCGACTACGGCGATGCGTTTGCCCTTGATATCGGTAAATTTCGCCAGATTGTCGATCATGCCGGTAATGGAAAAGATCTTGCCGTTCTCGACGTCAATGTTTTCCCGCAAGCCTTCAATGGGCGGCAGCAGCGGCGTTGAGCCGGTGGCGTTGACAATCAGATGCGGACGCAGGGCGGAAACTGAAGCCACGTCGGCCCGCTTGCCGATCTGCAGCATCAGGTTGTCCAGCGAGGCGATACGATTTTTCATAAACTGCGGGAAATCAGCGATGCGTTTTTTCTCCGGCAGGCGGGAGATTTCGCTGGCGAGGCCGCCGACGTGGTTTTTCGCTTCCAGCAGCCAGGTATGGCAACCAACTTCCGCCGCGGTGCAGGCGGCTTCCATCCCGGCGGTGCCGGCGCCGATGACCACCACGTTAGTGTCGCGATTCACGCGCCGCATTTTATAGGCGTCACCGTGAATAATATCCGGGTTAATCGAACAGCGCAGCGGGCGCGAGCGGGCGATGCGATGGTCGGCGCAGCCGATGTTGCAGGAGATACATTTGCGCATCAGACGCTCTTTTCCGCCTTGCACTTTCTGCACCCACTCCGGCTCGGCAATCAGACCGCGGCCAATGGCGATAAGATCGGCATCGCCGCTGGCGAGGATATCTTCGGCTACCTGCGGAGTGCGAATATTGCCGGCGATGACCGTGGGTTTATGGAATTTATCGCGCACCGCGCGGGAGAGATAGCGCTTCCAGCCATCCTCCAGCGACATCTGATCGATTTGCAGATTCAGGTTGTCGTTCTGCGCCGCAGAGACGTTGATGATATCGACCTTCTCCTGGCAGAGCTCAAGGATACGCAGGGAATCTTCGAGGGTATTGCCGCCCTTGAGGAAGTCGTCGGCGCTGATGCGCAGGCTGACCGGAAAACGCGGCCCCACGCAGGCGCGAACCTTATCGACAATCAGACTCAGTATCCGAGTGCGATTTTCGACGCTGCCGCCAAATTCATCAGTGCGCTTATTAAACAGCGGCGATAAAAACTGGCTAATTAAATAGGAGTGACCGGCATGAATTTCGACGCAGTCAAAACCTGCGCGCCGAACGCGCTCCGCGGCGTCACCAAATTTCTCTACCGCATGATAAATTTCCTCATGGGTCATCGGACGCGGAATATTACCGTGCTTCTTCGATGGCGTTGTAGAAGAGGAGAGCGGCGTCTGGCCTTCCAGTCGGTAGGCATAAGCGGAAGCGCCGGCATGATTTAACTGAATGGATACGCAGGCGCCATGTTTATGCAGGGTCTCGGTTAATTTAAACAGCCGTGGAATATATTGATCGTTATCGATGCGCAGTTGGGTGGTGCCGTTGGAGGCGAAGGGGAAATCAATACAAATATTTTCGATGGTGATAAGCCCAGTGCCGCCTTTGGCCCGCAGTTCGTAGTATTCCAGCTGTTCCTGCGACACCTCGCCATTGAGCGTGGCCATATTGGTGCCCATAGGGGGCATAATAATGCGGTTTTTTAACGTCATACCGTTGATGGTCAACGGACTGAAAAGGTGCGGATAGTGGCTCATCTCTTCTCTCCACAGGAGGCCGGGAGGCCGATATGCGGGGCCCAGGCGTGTCCTTAGTTAATATTTCTCTGTGGCAAAAGATAACGAGGGGAAAAATCGAAAAATAATGCTTTTTTTTGTGCATAGCCATAGGGGTTCTCTATGAGATTAACGCTTTCTTCACATTCTTATATTTTTATATTAAACACTCGTGCCTTATTTTTACTTGCAGTGCAGGGAAAATACATAAACAGTGCTGGAGAAGGGGAGGAAAGCGGAATAATTCTTCTTTAGGCGGTAGGGCAGGGTGGCGGTAAGGTCTGACAATCAGCAAATTAAAATTGGTTTTTGTGCGTGAGATCGCAATTTTCTCCGCAATAAAATAAAAAGCCCGATCAAATGACCGGGCCCAAAGGTTAATTCATAAATGCCGGCAGCTTGCGTTCATAGTCGGAGATCGCCGCTTCATGCTGCAGCGTCAGGCCGATGCTATCCAGGCCGTTGAGCATGCAGTGGCGGCGGAAATCGTCGATCTTAAAGCTGTAGGTTTTATCCCCGGCTTTAACCACTTGCGCTTCCAGATCCACTTCAAACGTAATGCCCGGGTTGGCCTGCACCAGCTTGAACAGCTCGTCGACCTGCTCGTCGCTCAGGGTCACCGGCAGCAGCTGGTTATTGAAGCTGTTGCCGTAAAAAATATCGGCAAAGCTCGGGGCGATAACGACCTTAAAGCCGTAATCGGTCAACGCCCACGGCGCGTGCTCGCGCGAGGAGCCGCAGCCGAAGTTTTCCCGCGCCAGCAGTATCGATGCCCCCTGGTACTCAGGAAAATTCAGCACGAACTCCGGGTTCGGCTGTTGACCTTTATCGTCGAGAAAGCGCCAGTCGTTAAACAGGTGCGCGCCAAAGCCGGTGCGGGTGACCTTCTGCAAAAATTGCTTAGGGATGATCGCGTCGGTATCGACGTTTGCAGCATCCAGCGGAACCACCAGGCCGGTATGTTGGGTAAATTTCTCTGCCATGATGGTCTCCTTACTTCAGATTACGGATATCGGCGAAATGGCCGGTAACGGCTGCCGCCGCGGCCATTGCCGGGCTCACCAGGTGCGTGCGTCCGCCGCGGCCCTGACGGCCTTCAAAGTTACGGTTGCTGGTTGAGGCACAGCGTTCGCCCGGATTCAGGCGGTCATTATTCATTGCCAGACACATAGAGCAACCAGGTAAGCGCCACTCAAAGCCGGCTTCGATAAAGATCTTATCCAGACCTTCCGCTTCCGCCTGCGCTTTCACCGGACCAGAACCCGGCACCACCAGCGCCTGGACGCCCGGCGCCACTTTACGCCCTTTAGCGATTTCCGCCGCGGCGCGTAAATCTTCGATGCGCGAGTTGGTGCAGGAGCCGATAAACACTTTATCGATAGCGACTTCCGTCAGCGGGATCCCGGATTTCAGCCCCATATAGGCCAGCGCTTTTTCGGCGCTGGCGCGTTCCACCGGATCGCTGAACGACGCTGGATCGGGGATGTTATCCGTCACCGAGATCACCTGGCCCGGGTTGGTGCCCCAGGTCACCTGCGGGGCAATTTCCGCCGCCTGCAGCGTCACCACGGTATCAAACGTCGCGCCGTCGTCGGTTTTCAGGGTTTTCCAGTACGCTACGGCATCGTCAAAATCTTTGCCTTTCGGCGCATGCAGACGGCCGCGTACGTAATTGAAGGTGGTTTCGTCCGGCGCGACCAGGCCCGCTTTGGCGCCCATCTCGATCGCCATGTTGCACAGGGTCATACGCCCTTCCATGCTCAGATCGCGGATCGCTTCGCCGCAGAACTCAACCACATGGCCGGTGCCGCCGGCGCTACCGGTTTTACCAATGATGGCCAGCACGATATCTTTGGCGGTAATGCCCGGCGCCGCTTTGCCCTGGACTTCGATTTTCATGGTCTTCGCGCGGCCCTGTTTCAGGGTCTGGGTCGCCAGCACATGCTCCACTTCGGAGGTGCCGATACCGAACGCCAGCGCACCGAACGCGCCGTGGGTAGCGGTATGGGAGTCACCGCACACGATCGTCATCCCCGGCAAGGTAACCCCTTGTTCCGGGCCCATGACGTGGACGATGCCCTGATACGGGTGGTTCAGGTCGTACAGTTCAACGCCGAACTCTTTACAGTTCTTAATCAGCTCCTGCATCTGAATGCGGGCCATCTCACCGGACGCGTTAATGTCTTTGGTCTGCGTCGAGACGTTATGATCCATGGTAGCGAAGGTTTTACCCGGCTGGCGCACCTGGCGGCCATGGGCGCGCAGACCGTCAAACGCCTGCGGAGAGGTGACTTCGTGCACCAGATGGCGGTCGATATACAGCAGCGGGGTTTCGTTCTGCGCCTCATACACTACGTGCGCATCAAATAATTTTTCGTATAACGTCTTCGCCATGATTACACCCCTTCTGCGACATAGCGGGCAATAATATCGCCCATTTCATCAGTGCTGACCGCCGCCGTGCCGCGCGCTAAGTCGCCGGTTCGAACCCCTTCTTCTAAGGCGCGGTTGATCGCGTTTTCAATGGCGGTCGCCGCTTCGTCAGCGTCGAGGCTGTAGCGCAGCAGCAGAGCCAGGGAGAGGATCTGCGCGATCGGGTTGGCGATATTTTTGCCGGCGATATCCGGTGCGGAACCGCCCGCCGGCTCGTACAGGCCAAAACCTTGTTCATTGAGGCTGGCGGACGGCAGCATACCCATCGAGCCGGTGATCATCGCGCACTCGTCGGAGAGGATGTCGCCAAACAGGTTGGAGCACAGCAGCACGTCGAACTGGGACGGATCTTTAATCAGCTGCATGGTGGCGTTATCGATATACATATGCGCCAGCTCAACGTCCGGATACTCCTTGCCGATCTCGCTGACGATTTCGCGCCACAGGATGGAGGACTGCAGAACGTTGGCCTTATCGATGGAAGTCACTTTGTGACGACGCTTGCGGGCGGATTCAAAAGCGATGCGCGCGATACGCTCGATCTCAAAGCGGTGATACACCTCGGTATCAAAGGCTTTCTCATGCTGACCGCTGCCTTCGCGGCCTTTCGGCTGGCCGAAGTAGATGCCGCCGGTCAGTTCGCGTACGCAGAGAATGTCGAAGCCGTTAGCAGCGATGTCGGCGCGCAGCGGGCAGAACTCTTCCAGCCCCTGATACAGTTTGGCCGGGCGCAGGTTGCTGAACAGTTTAAAGTGTTTACGCAGCGGCAGCAGCGCGCCACGCTCTGGTTGTTCCGCCGGCGGCAGGTGCTCCCATTTCGGACCGCCGACGGAGCCGAACAGGATCGCATCCGCCTGCTCGCATCCGGCGACGGTCGCCTGCGGCAGGGGAGTTCCCTGACGGTCGATGGCCGCCCCGCCAACGTCATACTGGCTGGTGGTAATGTGCATGGCAAAACGTTGGCGCACGGCTTCCAGTACTTTCATCGCCTGGTTCATCACTTCCGGGCCAATGCCATCACCCGGCAAAACGGCAATATGGTAATTCTTCGACATTACACGGTTTCCTTATTGTTCTCTTTATTCTGAGCTTTGCGTTGCAATTCTTTTTCGACTTCGGCGGCGCGCCAGATGTTGTTCAGCACGTGAACCATCGCTTTGGCTGACGACTCTACGATATCCGTTGCCAGACCAACGCCATGGAAGCGGCGGCCATTGTAGTCAACGACGATATCCACCTGGCCCAGGGCGTCTTTGCCGTGGCCTTTCGCGCTTAAGCCATACTTCACTAATTCAATGTTGTAGTCGGTGACGCGGTTAATCGCCTGGTAGATAGCATCGACCGGACCGTTGCCGTTGGCGGCTTCGGTTTTGATCTCATCCCCGCAGACCAGTTTGATCGAGGCGGTGGCGATATCGCTGGATCCGGATTGGACGTTGAAGTAATCGAGGCGGAAATGCTCTGGCTCTTCCTGCTGCTTGTTGATAAAGGCCAGCGCTTCCAGATCGTAATCGAAGACCTGGCCTTTTTTGTCCGCCAGCTTCAGGAATGCGTCGTACAGATGATCCAGGTTGTAATCGCTCTCCTGGTAGCCCATTTCTTCCATCCGGTGTTTCACCGCCGCGCGGCCGGAGCGGGAAGTCAGGTTCAGTTGCACCTGGTTCAGGCCGATAGATTCCGGGGTCATGATCTCGTAGTTTTCGCGGTTCTTCAGCACGCCGTCCTGGTGAATGCCGGAGGAGTGGGCGAAGGCGCCGGTGCCGACGATGGCCTTGTTCGCCGGGATCGGCATATTGCAGATCTGGCTGACGGTCTGGCTGGTGCGCCAGATTTCATGATGATTAATGTTGGTGTGCACGTTCATGATGTCTTTGCGCACTTTGATCGCCATGATCACTTCTTCCAGCGCGCAGTTGCCGGCGCGTTCGCCGATACCGTTCATCGCACCTTCTACCTGGCGCGCACCGGCGTGGACCGCGGCGAGGGCGTTACCGACAGCGATGCCCAGATCATCATGGGTGTGGACGGAAATAATTGCTTTGTCGATATTCGGCACGCGATCATACAGGCCGCTGATGATGTTGGCATATTCGAACGGCATGGTATAGCCGACGGTATCCGGGATATTAATGGTGGTGGCGCCGGCGTTGATCGCCGCTTCCACGACGCGAGCCAGATCGGCAATCGGCGTACGGCCGGCGTCTTCACAGGAGAACTCAACGTCGTCAGTGTAGTTGCGTGCCCGCTTCACCATATAGATCGCGCGCTCAATAACCTCATCCAGCGTACTGCGCAGTTTGGTGGCGATATGCATCGGCGAGGTGGCAATAAAGGTATGAATACGGAAAGCCTCGGCCACTTTTAACGATTCCGCCGCCACGTCGATATCTTTCTCAACGCAGCGCGCCAGAGCGCACACGCGGCTGTTTTTAATGGTGCGTGCGATGGTTTGCACCGATTCAAAATCGCCCGGCGAGGATACCGGGAAACCGACTTCCATTACGTCGACCCCCATTCGCTCAAGGGCCAGTGCGATCTGCAGCTTCTCTTTGACACTCAGGCTTGCCTGTAACGCTTGTTCGCCATCACGTAAGGTCGTATCGAAAATAATGACTTGCTGGCTCATGGTTTGGATCCTTAGTCTGTGTCCTGGCGCCTTGTTGACGAGCATAAAAAAACCCGCGCCAAGGCGCGGGTTTTATAGTCTTGCTGGAAGATGACTTAACGCTGAACGTCGCCCAACAGCCTACCGCGCAAATGGCATGCGTTTAGTAGTAGTAGGCTGGTGATACGAGCGGTGCGAATCATTGCGTCAAACTCCAGATGAAATCGTTATGCTTTTAGAGTTACTGGATAGCTGTTTTAAAGTCAACCCCTGGCATGGAAAAAGCGTTTTGGGCTGACTAAATGAATTAGCAAAATGTGCTGATGTAAGCCCCATTTTGCCGAAGATCCTATTTTGGACCGAAGGCGGTTTATCCCCATTTGTTTCATTTGAAAAAGTGCTTTGCATTCAAGGCATCGTCGAAGAGGTGTCGCCAATGAAGGGACAAAAAACGGTATCTGGATGAAAATATTAAATTTATTTTTCCTGTGAATGTATTCGAACGCTAGCGGATTATTTTTCAATGATAAGGATTTGTTAATTTTATGGAGGGAAAAATAAAATACTTTATTATTGCTTAAGTTACAGTTAACTCGTGGTGCTGTTTTTATTTTTATGGATTATGGTTACACTTATCATCATTAAGTAATCAGTATGGTTTGAGCGGCTCAATTTTTTGATCAGGACCGTTTCTTCACTGCCACTCATAGCCTTGATATATTCCTAAAAATTTCTTTTGCTATTTTGTAAATGTCATTTGCATGGTAAATGATATTTTCGGCGCTAATTATAGCGGTTTAGTGAAGGGAATTCATCGTGACGGCGGAATTAGATATGTTAATTGAAACTCCAGAATATAAATCAGCCCCCGGACAGGAAGTCGTTAAACCTCAACTACGGATGGTTGATCTCAATCTGCTTACCGTTTTTGATGCGGTTATGCAAGAGCAGAATATTACTCGTGCCGCCCATACGCTCGGCATGTCACAACCCGCGGTGAGCAATGCGGTTTCACGACTGAAAGTGATGTTTAATGACGAGCTTTTTGTGCGCTATGGCCGCGGTATTCAGCCGACGGCGCGCGCCTATCAGCTGTTTGGCTCGGTACGCCAGGCGCTGCAGCTGGTCCAAAACGAATTGCCAGGCTCCGGTTTTGAACC
Organism: Klebsiella sp. KP20-425-1; assembly: GCF_025813515.1. Classification (NCBI taxonomy): domain Bacteria; kingdom Pseudomonadati; phylum Pseudomonadota; class Gammaproteobacteria; order Enterobacterales; family Enterobacteriaceae; genus Klebsiella; species Klebsiella sp. KP20-425-1. The sequence continues at coordinate 4,328,535 of NZ_CP109614.1, read as the reverse complement.
GCTGAGCAGTGAGCGCGTGTTCCATCTGTGCGTCTGCAGCCCGCTGGATAACATCCTGACGTCGGTTATTTTTAATAAAGTTGCAGAGATAGCACCCAATATTCATTTAGTCTTTAAGTCTGCGCTGAATCAAAATACGGAACATCAGCTACGTTATCAGGAAACAGAATTCGTAATCGGTTATGAAGAGTTCCGTCGCCCTGAGTTTGCCTGCGTTCCGTTATTTAAAGACGAAATGGTCCTGGTCGCCAGTCGCAACCATCCGCGTATTTCCGGGCCGATGATGGAGGCGGATATTTATCGCGAGGAGCATGCCGCCGTTGCTCTCGACCGGTATGCCTCATTTAGTTTGCCGTGGTATGACACGGCCGATAAACAAGCGCGTATCGCCTATCAGGGTAATGCGATGGTCAGCGTATTAAACGTAGTATCGCAAACCCAGATGGTGGCCATTGCCCCGCGCTGGCTGGCAGATGAATTTGCTGACAAGCTTGCCCTGCAAATATTACCTTTGCCGTTGAAGGTCAACAGTCGGACCTGCTATCTCTCCTGGCACGAAGCCGCTGGTCGTGATAAAGGCCACCAGTGGATGGAAGAGCTGCTGGTGGACATTTGCAAGCGCTGACCCGACGACGATAGATAGCAAAGGAGCTTCGGCTCCTTTTTTTATATGACATAAATCAAATAAAACAGAATTTTATTCTGTTTACCTTGCGCGAGGAGTTCGTTGTGTTCGTGAAAAATGGATCTATTCCTGTTATCACCCTTTTTCGCCGAGTATTTACCATTCTCTTTTCTTATCTCTGAAGCAATTCACCATATTTTCCCCTCACCGCTTTCTTTTCTTCTTATTCAAGAAATAAGGCCTCAGCTGCGGCGAATTGCCTGCCTGCTGGCGAGCAGTTATGGTAGTGGCATGCAGTACATTCACCTCAATGCGGAGGACCACTCCTTCGCATCGTGCGAGCGCGCGGAAATTGAGTTCCGCTGTCGTAAAACAATAAGCCTGGAGGCAAACCATGGAGATGTTGTCAGGAGCCGAGATGGTCGTCCAATCGCTTGTCGATCAGGGCGTCAAGCAAGTATTCGGCTATCCCGGAGGCGCTGTCCTCGATATCTATGATGCGTTACATACCCTTGGCGGTATCGATCATGTGCTGGTTCGTCACGAGCAGGCGGCGGTGCATATGGCGGATGGCCTGGCGCGGGCGACCGGGGAGGTCGGCGTGGTGCTGGTGACCTCTGGGCCTGGGGCGACGAACGCCATCACTGGCATTGCGACAGCCTATATGGACTCTATTCCGTTGGTGATCCTCTCGGGGCAGGTAGCCACCTCGCTTATCGGCTACGATGCCTTCCAGGAGTGCGACATGGTGGGGATTTCCCGTCCGGTGGTGAAGCACAGTTTCCTGGTGAAGCAGACCGAAGATATTCCCGGCGTGCTGAAGAAAGCCTTCTGGCTGGCGGCCAGCGGTCGCCCCGGTCCGGTAGTGGTCGATCTGCCGAAGGATATTCTCAATCCGGCGAAGAAGCTGCCTTACGTCTGGCCGGACGCAGTGAGCATGCGCTCGTATAACCCAACCACCAGTGGCCATAAAGGGCAGATTAAACGCGCCCTGCAGACCCTGGTGGCCGCAAGTAAGCCGGTCGTCTACGTCGGCGGCGGGGCGATCAATGCGCATTGCGAACCTCAGCTGCGCGAGCTGGTGGAAAAACTGAAGCTGCCGGTGGCCTCATCCTTGATGGGACTTGGCGCTTTCCCGGCGACACACTCGCAGGCGCTGGGGATGCTGGGGATGCACGGCACCTATGAAGCCAACATGACCATGCACCACTCGGACGTGATTTTTGCCGTCGGCGTTCGCTTTGACGACCGGACCACCAATAACCTGGCCAAGTATTGTCCGAACGCGACGGTACTGCATATTGATATCGATCCGACTTCAATCTCGAAAACCGTGCCGGCAGATGTGCCGATCGTCGGCGATGCCCGGCTGGTGCTGGAGCAGATGCTGGAGCTGCTGGAGCAGGAGGAAGCGCAGCAGCCGCTGGACGACATTCGCGACTGGTGGCAACAGATCGAGCAGTGGCGTGCCCGTCATTGTCTGCGCTACGACGACCAGAGCGATAAAATCAAACCGCAGGCGGTAATTGAAACTATCTGGCGGCTGACCCAGGGCGATGCCTACGTCACTTCCGATGTGGGTCAGCATCAGATGTTCGCCGCCCTGTATTACCCCTTCGATAAACCGCGGCGCTGGATTAACTCCGGTGGTCTCGGCACCATGGGCTTTGGCCTACCGGCTGCGCTGGGGGTCAAAATGGCTCTGCCGGACGAAATGGTGGTCTGCGTGACCGGTGACGGCAGTATCCAGATGAACATTCAGGAACTCTCCACTGCGCTGCAGTATGAGCTGCCGGTCCTGGTGCTTAACCTCAACAACCGCTATCTCGGGATGGTGAAGCAGTGGCAGGATATGCTCTATTCCGGGCGTCACTCGCAGTCCTATATGGAATCGCTACCGGACTTTGTCCGTCTGGCGGAAGCCTATGGCCACGTCGGGATCCGCATCAGCGAGCCGCAGGAGCTGGAGACGAAGCTTGCTGAAGCTCTGGAGCAGGTGCGCCAGCGTCGGCTGGTGTTTGTCGATGTGACCGTCGACGGCAGTGAGCATGTGTACCCCATGCAGATCCGCGGCGGCGGCATGGATGAAATGTGGTTGAGCAAAACGGAGAGGACCTGATTATGCGCCGGATATTATCGGTATTACTGGAAAACGAATCGGGCGCATTGTCCCGCGTTATCGGCCTCTTTTCCCAGCGTGGCTATAATATAGAAAGCCTGACTGTCGCGCCGACGGACGATCCCACTCTCTCCAGAATGACCATTCAGACCGTGGGCGATGAAAAAGCGATTGAGCAGATTGAAAAGCAACTGCACAAGCTGGTGGATGTCCTGCGGGTCAGCGAGCTGGGGCAGGGGGCTCATGTTGAACGCGAAATTATGCTGGTGAAGGTTCAGGCCAGCGGCTATGGCCGTGAAGAAGTGAAGCGCAACACCGAAATCTTCCGCGGACAGATTATCGACGTGACGCCTTCTATCTATACCGTCCAGCTCGCCGGCACCAGCGATAAGCTGGATGCATTTCTGGCCTCGCTGCGCGATGTCGCTCGGATTGTGGAAGTGGCTCGCTCCGGCGTGGTCGGCCTGTCTCGCGGTGATAAAATCATGCGCTAAGGATCGGGAACTGCTGTAAAAATAGCCCGGCAGAGACTGTCGGGCTTTTTTTTTGCGAAATCAGTAGGAACTGTAAGCGAAAGCGGTTGCTGCGCTAACTATTCTGCGCTTAGATGTTATAAAAAGGATTCCATACCTGAATAATGGTTATGTTTGGCACTTCTTACCCAAGGGGCAATTGTGAAACTGGATGAAATCGCCCGGCTGGCCGGTGTTTCAAGAACCACCGCGAGCTATGTGATTAATGGCAAAGCGAAGCAGTACCGCGTAAGCGATAAAACGGTCGAAAAAGTGATGGCTGTGGTGCGAGAGCACAACTATCACCCAAATGCGGTCGCTGCTGGCCTGCGTGCAGGACGCACACGCTCTATCGGTCTGGTGATCCCGGATCTGGAAAACACCAGCTATACCCGGATTGCAAATTATCTCGAACGTCAGGCGCGTCAGCGCGGCTATCAGCTGCTGATTGCCTGCTCGGAGGATCAGCCCGATAACGAGATGCGCTGCATTGAGCATCTGCTGCAGCGCCAGGTGGACGCTATCATTGTCTCTACTTCGCTGCCGCCGGAGCATCCATTTTATCAGCGCTGGGCTAACGACCCGTTTCCGATTGTCGCCCTCGACCGCGCCCTCGATCGCGAGCACTTCACCAGCGTGGTTGGCGCTGACCAGGATGACGCCGAGATGCTCGCAGCTGAGCTGCGGACGTTTCCTGGCGAAACGGTGCTCTATCTCGGCGCGCTGCCGGAGCTGTCGGTGAGCTTCCTGCGTGAACAGGGCTTCCGTAAAGCCTGGCAGGACGATCCGCGTGAGGTGCATTATCTCTATGCCAACAGCTATGAGCGCGAAGCGGCGGCCCAGCTGTTTGAGAAATGGCTTGAAACCCATCCGATGCCACAGGCGCTGTTTACCACCTCTTTCCCGCTGCTGCAGGGCGTAATGGATGTGACCTTGCGTCGCGAGGGTAAACTGCCCTCCGAGCTGGCGATCGCCACCTTCGGTGATAATGAGCTGCTCGATTTTCTGCAGTGTCCGGTACTGGCCGTGGCCCAGCGTCATCGCGATGTCGCTGAGCGGGTGCTGGAGATCGTCCTCGCCAGCCTCGACGAACCTCGCAAGCCGAAGCCGGGTCTTAGCCGTATTCGCCGTAATCTCTATCGTCGCGGTAGCCTGAATCGCCGCTAAGGGCGCCATATCGCCAGCGCCCAGGTATAAACCTGGCAGGCCTGACCGTAAGCAGGCCGCTGGCGATAAATCAGGCAATTGACGTGCAAAATGCAAAACTGAATATATTTCAGACAAATCCCTAAACTTCTTTACTCGTTATTTTATTTTATTCACTGACCATCGTTTTGTGACTCCAAATGGGGTACAAAAAATGACTGCGCGGACTTTAATTGTATTATTTTGTTACATTCATCAGGTTAATTGCTGAATTAACACTCATTTTGTACGCGCCACGCTTTCTTCCCCGTCATATCCCGCGCCTGGCCAGTCCCTCTGCCAGCAACAGGTACTGTTAACGGCCGGCATAATGGCCTAAAATGCCGCTCGCGTCGCAAACTGACACTTTATATTTTCCCGCCGAAGATATTCTGTTGTTTATAACTGTTACGAGTTTGTTGGTTATTTTCTTACACGTATTCATAACGTTAATTTGCCTCGCCTGTTGATGATTTTTTCATCAGGGCTAATGTCGGCTGTAAATAATGGGTTTTTGAGCTCCGTTGGCATCCGTGCTGGCTTGACAAGCTTTTCCTCCGCTCCGTAAACTCCTTCTGGTGGGAATTTGTGGGGTAAAGTGGCGAAAAGGGGTGAGGCTGGCATGTTCCGTGGAGCAACGTTAGTCAATCTCGACAGCAAAGGCCGCCTGGCCGTGCCAACGCGCTATCGCGAAGGGCTGATCGAGGACGCTGCCGGTCAATTGGTATGCACCATTGACATTCATCACCCGTGCCTGCTGCTTTATCCATTGCCTGAATGGGAAGTCATCGAGCAGAAATTGTCGCGTTTATCGAGCATGAATCCCGTTGAGCGGCGCGTACAGCGTTTGCTTTTGGGTCATGCCAGCGAATGTCAGATGGATAATGCCGGCCGCTTGCTGATTGCGCCGGTGTTACGGCAGCATGCCGGGCTGACAAAAGAAGTGATGCTGGTCGGGCAGTTTAATAAATTTGAACTGTGGGATGAAACGACCTGGTATCAACGGGTCAAGGAAGATATCGACGCTGAGCAGTCCGCGACCGGTGAACTGTCGGAGCGCCTGCAGGATTTGTCCTTATAAAAATGATGGAAAATTATAAACATACTACGGTACTTCTGGATGAAGCCGTCAACGGCCTCAATATTCGTCCAGACGGTATCTATATTGATGGTACTTTTGGCCGCGGCGGTCACTCGCGCCTGATCCTCTCCCGGCTGGGTGCGGAAGGACGCTTGCTGGCTATCGATCGCGACCCGCAGGCGATTGCCGTCGCGCAAACCATCGATGACCCCCGCTTTTCCATCGTACATGGTCCCTTTTCACAACTCGCTGAGTACGTCGGCGAGCGCAATCTTACCGGTAAGATCGACGGCATTCTGCTCGATCTCGGCGTCTCTTCCCCGCAGCTTGACGATGCGGAACGCGGCTTTTCCTTTATGCGTGACGGGCCGCTGGATATGCGCATGGATCCGACGCGCGGTCAGTCCGCGGCCGAATGGCTGCAGACGGCTGAAGAAGACGATATCGCCTGGGTGATTAAAACCTTTGGCGAAGAGCGTTTCGGCAAACGTATCGCCCGCGCGATCGTCGAACGTAATCGCATTCAGCCGATGACCCGCACCAAAGAGCTGGCGGAAGTCATCGCCGCGGCGATGCCGGTAAAAGATAAGCACAAACATCCCGCGACCCGTACCTTCCAGGCGGTGCGCATATGGGTAAACAGTGAACTGGAGGAGATAGAGCAGGCGCTAAAAAGCTCGCTCAGCGTGCTGGCCCCGGGCGGGCGGCTGTCGATCATTAGTTTTCATTCGCTGGAAGACCGCATTGTGAAGCGCTTTATGCGTGAGCAAAGCCGCGGTCCGCAGGTTCCGGCGGGAATACCGATGACCGAAGCGCAGCTCAAAAAACTGGGCGGCCGTGAGTTGCGAGCACTAGGCAAGTTGATGCCGGGCGAAGAAGAGGTGGCAGAGAATCCACGCGCCCGTAGTTCAGTGCTGCGTATCGCAGAGAGGACGAACGCATGATCGGCAGAGTGACAGAGGCCTTAAGCAAGGTTAAAGGGTCGATTGGAAGCAACGAGCGCCATGCTTTGCCTGGCGTGATCGGGGACGACCTTCTGCGGTTTGGGAAACTGCCACTCTGCCTGTTCATTTGCATCATTATTACGGCGATTACCGTGGTCACCACTGCGCATCACACGCGCCTGTTGACCGCGCAGCGTGAACAGCTGGTTCTGGAGCGCGACGCCCTGGATATTGAGTGGCGCAACCTGATCCTCGAAGAGAACGCGCTCGGCGATCACAGTCGGGTTGAGCGGATCGCGACCGAGAAGTTACAGATGCAACACGTCGATCCATCACAAGAAAATATCGTTGTACAGAAATAAGGATTATTGCGACGGATGAAAGCAGCGCCAAAAACGCCTAAAGCAAAACGTCAGGAAGAACAGGCCAACTTTATCAGTTGGCGTTTTGCGTTGCTGTGCGGCTGTATTCTGCTGGCGCTGGCTTTTCTGCTGGGGCGCGTCGCCTGGCTACAGGTGATCAGCCCCGATATGCTGGTGCGCCAGGGCGATATGCGTTCTCTGCGCGTACAGGAAGTGTCCACCGCGCGCGGGATGATTACCGATCGCTCCGGACGTCCGCTGGCGGTCAGCGTGCCGGTGAAGGCTATCTGGGCCGACCCGAAAGAGCTCCATGACGCCGGCGGGGTTACCCTGGATACGCGCTGGAAGGCGCTGGCGGATGCCCTCAATATGCCGCTGGATCAGCTGGCGACGCGCATCAATACCAATCCGCGGATGCGGTTTATCTATCTGGCGCGTCAGGTTAACCCTGACATGGCCGATTACATCAAGAAGCTGAAGCTGCCGGGCATTCATCTGCGCGAAGAATCCCGTCGTTACTACCCTTCCGGGGAAGTAACCGCTCACCTCATCGGCTTTACCAACGTCGATAGCCAGGGGATTGAAGGGGTTGAGAAAAGCTTTGATAAATGGCTTACCGGTCAGCCGGGCGAGCGTATCGTGCGTAAAGACCGCTATGGCCGGGTAATTGAAGACATCTCTTCTACCGATAGCCAGGCAGCGCACAACCTGGCGCTGAGTATCGACGAACGCCTGCAGGCGCTGGTCTATCGCGAGCTAAACAACGCCGTGGCCTTTAACAAAGCCGAGTCGGGCAGCGCCGTGTTAGTGGATGTTAACACCGGTGAAGTGCTGGCGATGGCCAACAGTCCATCCTATAACCCGAACAACTTCGCCGGTACGGCAAAAGACACCATGCGTAACCGTGCGATTACCGACGTGTTTGAGCCGGGTTCGACGGTGAAACCGATGGTGGTCATGACGGCGCTGCAGCGCGGTATCGTCAACGAAAATACCGTGCTCAATACCGTGCCTTATCGAATTAACGGCCACGAAATCAAAGACGTGGCGCGCTACAGCGAATTGACCCTGACCGGGGTGCTACAGAAGTCGAGTAACGTCGGTGTTTCTAAGCTGGCGTTAGCGATGCCGTCCTCAGCGTTAGTAGATACTTACTCACGTTTTGGGCTTGGAAAGGCGACCAATTTGGGGTTGGTCGGAGAACGCAGTGGCTTATATCCTCAAAAACAACGGTGGTCTGACATAGAGAGGGCCACCTTTTCTTTCGGCTATGGGCTAATGGTAACCCCGTTACAGTTAGCGCGAGTCTACGCAACGATTGGCAGCTATGGCATCTATCGCCCGTTGTCGATTACCAAGGTTGATCCTCCGGTTCCGGGCGAGCGCGTCTTCCCGGAATCACTCGTTCGTACCGTCGTTCATATGATGGAAAGCGTGGCGCTGCCCGGCGGCGGCGGTGTGAAAGCGGCGATCAAAGGCTATCGCATCGCGATTAAAACCGGTACGGCGAAAAAAGTGGGGCCGGATGGCCGCTATATCAACAAATATATTGCTTACACCGCAGGCGTTGCGCCCGCCAGCCATCCGCGCTTCGCGCTGGTGGTGGTGATCAACGACCCGCAGGCAGGTAAATACTACGGTGGCGCCGTTTCCGCGCCGGTCTTCGGTGCCATCATGGGCGGCGTATTGCGCACCATGAACATCGAGCCGGATGCGCTGGCAACGGGCGAAAAAAGTGAATTTGTAATTAATCAAGGCGAGGGAACAGGTGGCAGATCGTAATTTGCGCGACCTACTCGCTCCATGGGTGCCAAACGCACCGGAGCGCATTCTGCGAGAGATGACGCTGGACAGCCGGGTGGCTGCTTCCGGCGATCTCTTTATCGCGGTACAGGGTCATCAGGCGGACGGGCGTCGTTATATCCCGCAGGCGATAGCGCAAGGTGTGGCTGCCATTATTGCTGAAGCGCAGGGCGAAGCTAAAGACGGTGAGATCCGTGAAATGCACGGCGTGCCGGTTATCTACCTGAGCCAGCTTAACGAACGCTTATCGGCGCTGGCCGGGCGTTTTTATCATCAGCCGTCGCAGCAGCTGCGTCTGGTGGGCGTCACCGGCACCAACGGGAAAACCACCACCACTCAGCTGCTGGCGCAGTGGGCAAAGCTGCTCGGCGAAACCAGCGCGGTGATGGGGACCGTCGGTAACGGTCTGCTGGATAAAGTCGTTCCAACTGAAAACACCACCGGTTCCGCGGTGGACGTTCAACATGTGCTCTCCAGTCTGGTCGGGCAGGGGGCTACCTTCGGCGCGATGGAAGTCTCCTCCCACGGTCTGGTACAGCACCGCGTAGCGGCCCTGCAGTTTGCCGCCTCGGTGTTTACCAATCTCAGCCGCGATCATCTCGACTACCATGGCGACATGGAGCACTACGAAGCGGCGAAATGGCTGCTGTACTCCACCCATCATTGCGGTCAGGCCATCGTCAATGCTGACGATGAAGTCGGTCGTCGCTGGCTGGCGAAGCTGCCGGACGCGGTGGCGGTATCGATGGAAGATCATATCAACCCGAATTGCCACGGCCGCTGGCTAAAGGCCACCGCGGTGAACTATCACGACAGCGGGGCGACCATCCAGTTTGACTCCAGCTGGGGCAAGGGCGAAATCGAAAGCCGCCTGATGGGCGCCTTTAACGTCAGCAATCTGCTGCTGGCGCTGGCCACGCTGCTGGCGCTGGGCTATCCGCTGGCCGATCTGCTGAAGAGCGCAGCGCGTTTACAGCCGGTGTGCGGCCGTATGGAAGTGTTCAGCGCGCCGGGTAAACCTGCCGTGGTGGTGGATTATGCCCATACGCCTGACGCGCTGGAAAAAGCGCTGCAGGCGGCACGCCTGCACTGCAGCGGCAAGCTGTGGTGCGTCTTCGGCTGCGGCGGCGACCGCGACAAAGGTAAACGTCCGTTGATGGGCGCTATCGCGGAAGAATTTGCCGACATCGTGGTCGTGACTGACGATAACCCGCGCACCGAAGAGCCGCGGGCGATTATCAACGATATTCTGGCCGGCATGCTCGATGCAGCTCAGGCGAAGGTGATGGAAGGCCGCGCGGAAGCGGTGACCAACGCCGTGATGCAGGCGAAAGAGAACGACGTGGTGCTGGTGGCGGGTAAAGGCCATGAAGATTACCAGATCGTCGGCAACCGCCGTCTGGATTATTCCGACCGCGTGACCGTCGCGCGTCTGCTGGGAGCGGTAGCATGATTCGCTTTACGTTAAGTCAACTTGCCGCGATCGCCCATGGCGAACGGCAGGGTAGCGATGTCGCTATCGACGAGGTGACCACCGATACCCGTAAAGTGACGGCGGGCTGCCTGTTTGTGGCGCTGAAAGGGGAGCGTTTCGACGCCCATGATTTTGCCGAACAGGCGAAAGCGGCGGGCGCCGGCGCGCTGCTGGTGAGTCGTCCGCTGGCCTGCGATCTCCCGCAGGTGATTGTGAACGATACCCGGCAGGCTTTCGGTGAGTTAGCCGCCTGGGTGCGTCAGCAGGTGCCGACTCGCGTCGTCGCCCTGACCGGCTCGTCCGGTAAAACCTCGGTTAAAGAGATGACCGCGGCGATCCTCAGCCAGTGCGGCAACACACTGTATACCGCCGGCAACCTGAACAACGATATCGGCGTCCCGATGACGTTGCTGCGGCTGACCAAAGAGCATCAGTACGCGGTGATCGAACTCGGCGCCAACCACCAGGGCGAAATCGCCTGGACCGTCAGCCTGACGCGTCCGGAAGCGGCGCTGGTCAACAACCTTGCTGCGGCGCACCTGGAAGGTTTCGGTTCGCTGGCGGGCGTGGCGAAGGCGAAGGGCGAAATCTATACCGGTCTGCCGGAAAATGGCATCGCCATCCTCAATGCCGACAATAACGACTGGCTGAACTGGCAGGCGGTGATTGGCGATCGCAAAGTGTGGCGCTTCTCGCCGAACGCGGCGAACAGCGATTTCACGGCGACCAATGTGCAGATCACCAGCCACGGCACCGAATTTACGCTGCAGACCCCAACCGGTAACGTTGACGTACTGCTGCCGCTGCCGGGACGCCACAACATCGCTAATGCGCTGGCCGCCACTTCGCTGGCGATGGCGGTAGGCGCCGATTTGGCGGCGGTGAAAGCCGGACTGGCGCAGCTGCAGGCCGTTCCGGGACGTCTGTTCCCGATCCGGCTGACCGAGAGCCAGCTGCTGCTGGATGATTCCTATAACGCTAACGTTGGTTCGATGACCGCGGCGGTGCAGGTGCTGTCAGAGATGCCCGGCTTTCGCACGATGGTGGTCGGCGATATGGCAGAGCTTGGCGCGGAGAGCGCGGCCTGCCATCGCGAAGTCGGCGAAGCGGCGAAAGCGGCGGGTCTGGATTGCGTCCTCAGCGTCGGCGCCTTGAGCGCGGATATCAGCCGCGCCAGCGGCGTGGGCGAACATTTTAACGATAAAGCCGCCGTGGTGGCTCGCCTGCGCGAGCTGCTGGCGGAGCACAAAATAATGACCATTTTAGTGAAGGGTTCACGTAGTGCCGCCATGGAAGAGGTAGTACGCGCATTACAGGAGACTGGGACATGTTAGTATGGCTGGCCGAACACTTGGTCAAATATTATTCCGGCTTTAACGTCTTTTCATATCTGACGTTTCGCGCCATCGTCAGCCTGCTGACCGCGCTGTTCATCTCGTTGTGGATGGGCCCGCGCATGATCGCCCGTCTGCAAAAACTCGCCTTTGGCCAGGTCGTACGTAACGACGGCCCGGAGTCTCATTTCAGTAAACGCGGTACTCCGACCATGGGCGGGATCATGATCCTCACCGCGATCACCGTTTCCGTTCTGCTGTGGGCCTATCCATCTAACCCGTACGTCTGGTGCGTACTGACGGTATTAATCGGCTACGGCATCATCGGTTTCGTTGATGATTACCGTAAAGTCGTGCGCAAAGATACCAAAGGCCTGATCGCCCGCTGGAAGTATTTCTGGATGTCGGTGATCGCCCTGGGCGTGGCCTTCGCGCTGTATCTGGCGGGGAAAGATACCCCGGCAACCGAGCTGGTGGTGCCGTTCTTTAAAGACGTAATGCCGCAGCTGGGGCTGTTCTATATCTTGCTGGCCTACTTCGTTATCGTCGGTACCGGCAACGCCGTCAACCTGACCGACGGCCTCGACGGCCTGGCGATTATGCCGACCGTTTTCGTCGCGGCAGGCTTTGCGCTGGTGGCATGGGCCACCGGCAACATGAATTTTGCCAACTACCTGCATATCCCGTATCTGCGCCACGCCGGCGAGCTGGTGATCGTCTGTACGGCGATTGTCGGGGCGGGGCTGGGCTTCCTGTGGTTCAACACCTACCCGGCGCAAGTCTTTATGGGCGACGTCGGTTCACTGGCGCTCGGCGGCGCGTTGGGCATTATCGCCGTGCTGCTGCGTCAGGAGTTCCTGCTGGTGATCATGGGCGGGGTTTTCGTGGTGGAAACGCTGTCGGTTATTCTGCAGGTCGGCTCCTTTAAGCTGCGCGGTCAGCGCATCTTCCGCATGGCGCCGATCCACCACCACTATGAACTGAAAGGCTGGCCGGAGCCGCGCGTTATCGTGCGCTTCTGGATTATTTCGCTGATGCTGGTGCTGATTGGCCTGGCGACGCTGAAGGTACGTTAATCATGGCAGATTATCAGGGTAAAAAAGTCGTCATAATTGGGCTGGGCATGACCGGCCTGTCATGCGTGGACTTTTTCATGGCGCGCGGCGTAACCCCGCGCGTGATGGACACCCGCGTCGCGCCTCCGGGGCTGGATAAATTACCCGAATCGGTCGAATGCCATGTCGGCGGACTCAATGATACCTGGCTGCTGGCGGCGGACCTGATTGTCGCCAGTCCGGGGATTGCGCTGGCCCATCCTTCGCTCAGCGCAGCGGCCGACGCTGGCGTAGAGATCGTTGGCGATATCGAACTGTTCTGCCGCGAAGCGCAGGCGCCGATTATCGCCATTACCGGTTCTAACGGCAAAAGCACTGTTACTACCCTGGTGGGCGAGATGGCGAAAGCCGCTGGAGTTAACGTCGGCGTGGGCGGCAATATCGGCCTGCCGGCGCTGATGCTGCTGGACACCGATCGAGAGCTGTATGTGCTGGAGCTCTCCAGCTTCCAGCTGGAAACCACCTCCAGCCTGCAGGCGGTGGCGGCAACCATCCTCAACGTGACTGAGGACCATATGGACCGCTACCCGCTGGGACTGCAGCAGTATCGCGCGGCGAAGCTGCGGATTTACGAGAATGCGAAGACCTGCGTGGTGAATGCGGACGATGCGCTCACCATGCCGGTACGCGGGGCGGACGAACGCTGCATTAGCTTTGGCGTCGATGTCGGTGACTACCACCTTAACCGCCAGCAGGGCGAAACCTGGCTGCGCGTTAAAGGTGAGAAAGTCCTCAATGTGAAAGAGATGCCTCTCACCGGTCAGCATAACTACAGCAACGCCCTGGCGGCGCTGGCGCTGGCCGATGCCGCAGGTCTGCCGCGGGCCAGCAGCCTGAAGGCGCTGACCACCTTTACCGGTCTGGCGCACCGTTTCCAGCTGGTGCTGGATCACAACGGCGTACGCTGGATTAACGACTCGAAGGCGACCAACGTCGGCAGCACCGAGGCGGCGCTGAACGGCCTGCAGCTGGACGGCACGCTCTATCTGCTGCTGGGCGGCGACGGCAAGTCCGCTGATTTTACCCCGCTGAAGCGCTACCTCGGCGGCGATCGTATTCGCCTGTACTGCTTTGGTCGCGATGGCGCCGAGCTCGCTGAGCTGCGTCCTGAGGTGGCGGTACAAACTGAGACTATGGAACAGGCGATGCGTCAGATTGCTCCCCTGGTGAAAGCGGGGGACATGGTGCTCCTGTCGCCGGCCTGCGCCAGCCTGGATCAGTTTAAGAACTTTGAACAACGGGGCGAGATGTTTGCCCGTCTGGCGAAGGAGTTAGGTTGATGCGTTTCTCTCTCCCACGCCTGAGAATGCCGCAGCTGAGCCTGCCTCGGCTGAGACTGCCGCGACTGCCGGGGATGTTTATTTTCGCCTGGCTATTCGCTGCGCTGAAAGGCTGGGTGATGGGCTCGCGCCCGAAAGATAACGACAGTCTGGTGATGTATGACCGGATGCTGCTATGGCTGACCTTCGGCCTGGCGGCGATCGGCTTTATTATGGTGACCTCGGCGTCGATGCCGGTCGGACAGCGCCTGGCGAACGATCCTTTCCTCTTCGCCAAGCGTGACGGCCTGTACATTGTACTGGCCTTCGCGCTGGCGATGATTACGCTACGTCTGCCGATGGATTTCTGGCAGCGCCACAGTACCGCGATGCTGATCGCCTCGATCGTCATGCTGCTGATCGTACTGGTAGTAGGCAGCTCGGTAAACGGCGCATCGCGCTGGATAGCCCTTGGTCCGCTGCGTATTCAGCCGGCGGAGTTCACCAAGCTGTCGCTGTTCTGCTACATCGCCAACTATCTGGTGCGTAAAGCCGACGAAGTGCGTAACAACCTGCGCGGCTTCTTAAAACCGATGGGCGTGATTTTCGTACTGGCCATCCTGCTGCTGGCGCAGCCTGACCTCGGTACCGTGGTGGTCCTGTTCGTCACCACGCTGGCGATGCTGTTTCTCGCCGGCGCGAAGCTGTGGCAGTTCATCGCCATTATCGGCATGGGTATTTCGGCGGTGGTCCTGCTGATCCTCGCCGAACCATACCGTATTCGCCGCGTGACCTCCTTCTGGAACCCGTGGGAAGACCCGTTCGGCAGCGGCTACCAGCTGACCCAGTCGCTGATGGCTTTCGGCCGCGGCGAGATGTGGGGGCAGGGCCTCGGCAACTCGGTGCAAAAACTGGAGTATTTACCGGAAGCGCACACTGACTTTATCTTCGCCATTATCGGCGAAGAACTCGGTTATATCGGTGTGGTACTGGCGCTTTTAATGGTATTCTTCGTCGCTTTCCGCGCCATGTCGATTGGCCGTAAAGCGCTGGAGATCGATCATCGCTTTTCCGGCTTCCTCGCCTGTGCGATTGGTATCTGGTTTAGCTTCCAGGCGTTAGTTAACGTCGGCGCGGCGGCGGGGATGCTGCCGACGAAAGGTCTGACGCTGCCGCTGATCAGTTATGGTGGTTCCAGTCTGTTGATTATGTCGACGGCCATTATGTTGTTGTTGCGAATTGATTATGAAACGCGTCTGGAAAAAGCCCAGGCGTTTACACGGGGTGTGCGATGAGCGGTCAGGAAAAGCGGTTGATGGTGATGGCGGGCGGTACCGGCGGGCATGTGTTCCCGGGACTGGCGGTCGCGCACCATTTAATGGACCAGGGCTGGCAGGTTCGCTGGCTGGGTACCGCCGATCGTATGGAAGCGGATTTAGTGCCGAAAAACGGCATCGAAATTGATTTTATCCGCATCTCCGGCCTGCGTGGCAAAGGTATCAAAGCGCAGCTACTGGCGCCGGTGCGTATCTTTAACGCCTGGCGTCAGGCGCGGGCGATCATGAAGCGTTTCCAGCCGGACGTGGTGCTGGGCATGGGCGGCTATGTTTCCGGGCCTGGCGGTCTGGCGGCGTGGTCGCTGGGGATCCCGGTGGTCCTCCACGAGCAAAACGGCATTGCCGGCCTGACTAACAAGTGGCTGGCGAAGATTGCGAAGAAAGTGATGCAGGCGTTTCCCGGCGCGTTCCCGCATGCGGACGTCGTTGGGAACCCGGTGCGCACCGATGTACTGGCGCTGCCGCTGCCAGGTCAGCGTCTGGTTGGCCGTCAGGGACCGATTCGCGTGCTGGTGGTCGGTGGCTCTCAGGGCGCGCGCGTCCTGAACCAGACGATGCCGCAGGTGGCGGCGAAGCTCGGCGCTACGGTGACCATCTGGCATCAAAGCGGCAAAGGCGGCCAGCAAACCGTGCAGCAGGCCTATGCCGCCGCCGGACAGCCGCAGCATAAAGTGACGGAATTTATTGATGACATGGCCGCGGCGTATGCCTGGGCAGATGTTGTGGTTTGCCGTTCCGGCGCGCTGACGGTTAGCGAAATCGCGGCCGCAGGTTTACCAGCGCTGTTTGTCCCGTTCCAGCACAAAGATCGTCAGCAGTACTGGAATGCGCTGCCGCTGGAGAAAGCCGGCGCGGCGAAAATTCTTGAACAGCCTGAGTTCACGGTAGAGGCGGTTGCCTCTACCCTGGCGAGCTGGGATCGGGAAACCTTGCTGGATATGGCGGAACGAGCGCGTGGCGCTTCGATTCCGGACGCTACCGAGCGGGTAGCAGAAGAGGTCAGCGCCGTAGCTTTGGCGCGCTAATTGCGGTGATTTTCACCGCCCGAATACAGAAGTTGATGGCGTAAAGAATGAATACACAAGATTTGGCAAAACTGCGTTCCATAGTGCCCGAGATGCGTCGCGTTCGGCACATTCACTTTGTCGGCATCGGCGGTGCCGGTATGGGCGGTATTGCCGAAGTGTTGGCTAACGAAGGTTACCAGATCAGCGGCTCCGACCTGGCGCCGAATCCGGTGACCCAGCAGCTGTCGCAGCTTGGCGCCACCATTTATTTCAACCATCGCCCGGAAAACGTGCGTGATGCCAGCGTGGTTGTCGTTTCCAGCGCGATTTCGGCAGATAACCCGGAAATCGTTGCCGCGCATGAGGCGCGTATCCCGGTGATCCGTCGTGCCGAAATGCTGGCGGAGCTGATGCGCTTTCGCCACGGGATCGCCATTGCCGGGACCCACGGCAAAACCACCACCACCGCGATGGTATCCAGCATTTACGCCGAGGCCGGGCTGGACCCGACCTTTGTCAACGGCGGGCTGGTAAAAGCGGCGGGCGTACATGCCCGCCTTGGCCATAGCCGTTACCTGATCGCGGAAGCGGATGAGAGCGACGCGTCGTTTCTGCATCTGCAGCCGATGGTGGCCATTGTCACCAACATCGAAGCCGATCACATGGATACCTACCATGGCGACTTCGAGAATCTGAAGCAGACCTTTATCAACTTCCTGCACAACCTGCCGTTCTACGGACGCGCGGTGATGTGCGTGGACGATCCGGTGATCCGGGAACTGTTGCCGCGCGTTGGCCGGCAGATCACCACCTACGGTTTTAGCGACGACGCCGACGTACGCGTCGAGGACTATCGTCAGGTTGGGGCGCAGGGGCATTTCCGCCTGGTGCGCCAGGATAAAGCGATCCTGCAGGTGACGCTCAATGCCCCGGGACGCCATAACGCGCTGAACGCGGCGGCGGCCGTCGCCGTGGCGACGGAAGAGGGGATTGACGATCGGGCTATTCTGCGCGCACTGGAGAGCTTCCAGGGAACTGGACGCCGCTTTGATTTTCTTGGCGAGTTTCCGCTGGCCGAAGTCAACGGCAAACCGGGCAGCGCGATGCTGATCGATGATTACGGTCACCACCCGACGGAAGTGGACGCCACCATTAAAGCAGCGCGCGCCGGCTGGCCGGATAAAAACCTGGTGATGGTATTCCAGCCGCACCGTTATACCCGTACCCGCGATCTGTATGATGATTTTGCCAACGTGCTGACCCAGGTGGATGCCCTGCTGATGCTGGACGTCTATCCGGCGGGCGAAGCGCCGATCCCGGGCGCCGACAGCCGCTCGCTGTGCCGCACCATTCGCGGTCGCGGGAAAGTGGATCCGATCCTGGTGCCCGATTCGGCCCAGGCCGCGGAGATGCTGGCGTCAGTCCTGACCGGCAACGATTTAGTACTGGTGCAGGGCGCCGGTAACATCGGTAAAATCGCCCGCCACCTGGCTGAAATCAAACTGATCCCGCAAAAAACGGAGGAGGAGCGCCATGGCTGATAAAATCGCGGTGCTTTTCGGTGGAACCTCCGCTGAACGTGAAGTGTCGCTGAATTCAGGCGCGGCGGTGTTGGCCGGGCTGCGTGAAGGCGGGGTGGACGCCCATCCGGTCGACCCGCGCGATGTTGATATTACCCAGCTAAAAAAGCAGGGCTTTAAGAAAGCGTTTATTGCCCTCCACGGCCGCGGCGGGGAAGATGGCACTCTGCAGGGGCTGCTGGAGTTAATCCAGCTGCCTTATACCGGCAGCGGCGTGATGGCTTCGGCGATTTCAATGGATAAACTGCGCAGCAAGTGGCTGTGGCAGGGCGCCGGATTACCGGTCGCGCCGTGGGTGGCGCTGACCCGCGCCCAGTTTGCCGCCGGGCTGTCTACTGACGTCGAACAGCAAATTGCGGCGCTGGGTCTGCCGGTCATCATCAAGCCGAGCCGTGAAGGCTCCAGCGTCGGGATGTCGAAAGTCAGCGAAAGTTGTGATTTAGCGAGTGCATTGGCGTTGGCTTTTCAGCATGATGATGAAGTTTTGGTCGAAAAATGGCTCAGTGGACCGGAATTTACCGTCGCCATAGTCGGTGAAGAAATTTTACCGTCAATACGTATCCAGGCCGCGGGAACCTTCTATGATTATGAGGCGAAGTATCTCTCTGATGAGACGCAATATTTCTGCCCAGGATTTGAAGATCCCGCGCGTGAGTCCGCTATTCAGAACCTGGTGCTTAAAGCCTGGAATGTTCTGGGTTGCAAAGGCTGGGGCCGTATTGACGTGATGCTGGACAGCGATGGCCAGTTTTATCTGCTGGAAGCGAATACTTCCCCGGGCATGACCAGCCATAGCCTTGTGCCAATGGCGGCGCGTCAGGCAGGAATGAGCTTCTCCCAGCTTGTTGTACGAATTCTGGACCTGGCGGGGTGATATGTCGCAGGCTGCGCTGAATACGCGGAACCATGAAGAAGAGGCTTCTTCTTCGCGTCGGAGTAATGGAACGCGGCTGGCAGGGATCGTTTTCCTGCTGGCGGTGCTGTTTACCGTGCTGGTCAGCGGGTGGATGGTTCTTGGCTGGATGGAAGATGCGCAGCGCTTACCGCTGTCGAAGATGGTGGTGACCGGCGAGCGCCACTATACGCGCAATGATGACATCCGTCAGGCGATCCTGGCGCTGGGTTCGCCGGGTACCTTTATGACTCAGGATGTGAACATCATCCAGAGCCAGATTGAACGTCTGCCGTGGATTAAGCAGGCGAGCGTCCGAAAGCAGTGGCCCGATGAATTGAAGATTCATCTGGTTGAATATGTGCCGATTGCGCGCTGGAATGATCAACATATGGTGGATGCAGAAGGAAATGCCTTCAGCGTGCCGGCGGATCGCACCAGCAAACAGAATTTACCGATGTTATACGGTCCCGAAGGCAGCGAGAACGAAGTGCTGCAGGGGTATCGTGACATGGGGCAGGTGCTGGCAAAGGATAAATTCACGTTGAAAGTGGCGGCGATGACCGCCCGTCGCTCCTGGCAGTTGACGCTTAATAATGACATCAAGCTCAACCTTGGCCGTGGCGATACCATGAAACGGCTTCAGCGCTTTATGGAACTCTACCCGGTTCTTCAGCAGCAGGCGCAGACCGACGGCAAACGGATTAGCTACGTTGATTTGCGTTATGACTCGGGTGCGGCAGTGGGCTGGGTACCTGCTCCCGCAGAGGAAACTAATCAACAACAGAATCAGGCACAGGCAGAACAACAATGATCAAGGCGACGGACAGAAAACTGGTAGTTGGACTGGAGATTGGCACCGCCAAGGTGGCCGCTTTAGTAGGGGAAGTTCTGCCCGACGGCATGATCAATATCATCGGCGTGGGCAGTTGCCCATCGCGTGGTATGGATAAAGGCGGTGTGAACGACCTCGAGTCGGTGGTGAAATGCGTACAGCGCGCCATCGACCAGGCCGAACTGATGGCGGATTGCCAGATTTCATCAGTTTATTTGGCACTTTCGGGTAAACATATAAGCTGTCAGAATGAAATCGGGATGGTACCGATTTCGGAAGAAGAAGTGACGCAGGACGACGTCGAGAACGTGGTCCACACCGCGAAGTCGGTTCGCGTTCGCGATGAACATCGTGTCCTGCACGTGATTCCGCAGGAATATGCTATCGACTACCAGGAAGGGATTAAAAACCCGGTAGGGCTGTCCGGCGTGCGTATGCAGGCGAAGGTGCATCTGATCACCTGCCATAACGATATGGCAAAAAACATTGTTAAAGCAGTGGAACGTTGTGGTCTGAAAGTTGACCAACTTATTTTCGCCGGGTTAGCGGCCAGTTATTCGGTATTAACAGAAGACGAACGTGAGCTGGGCGTCTGCGTTGTGGATATCGGCGGTGGTACAATGGATATCGCCGTCTACACCGGCGGCGCATTGCGTCACACCAAAGTGATCCCGTATGCCGGTAACGTGGTGACCAGCGATATCGCCTATGCCTTCGGTACGCCGCCGAGCGATGCCGAAGCGATTAAGGTTCGTCACGGATGCGCATTGGGTTCCATCGTCGGTAAAGACGAAAACGTCGAAGTACCGAGCGTCGGTGGACGTCCTCCGCGTAGCCTGCAGCGTCAGACGTTGGCAGAGGTGATTGAACCGCGCTATACCGAGCTGCTTAACCTGGTCAATGAAGAGATCCTGCAGCTGCAGGAACAGCTCCGCCAGCAGGGTGTTAAACATCATCTGGCGGCGGGGATTGTGTTAACCGGCGGCGCGGCGCAAATTGAAGGTCTGGCGGCCTGTGCGCAGCGCGTGTTCCATACTCAGGTGCGCATTGGCGCGCCGCTGAACATCACCGGTTTAACCGACTATGCCCAGGAGCCGTATTATTCAACGGCGGTGGGGCTGCTGCACTACGGAAAAGAGTCACATCTCAGTGGTGAAGCGGAAGTAGAAAAACGCGTGACGGCCTCAGTGGGCTCGTGGATTAAGCGACTCAACAGCTGGCTGCGAAAAGAGTTTTAATTTTTTAAGAGAACGCAGACAATTAGCGTTCTCAGGCGACAGGCACAAGACGGAGAGAAACTATGTTTGAACCTATGGAACTGACCAACGACGCGGTGATTAAAGTCATCGGCGTCGGTGGCGGCGGCGGTAACGCCGTTGAACACATGGTGCGCGAGCGCATTGAGGGTGTTGAATTCTTCGCGGTAAATACCGATGCGCAGGCGCTGCGTAAGACGGCGGTTGGCCAGACTATCCAGATCGGTAGCGGTATTACCAAAGGTCTGGGCGCGGGCGCGAACCCGGAAGTCGGCCGTAACGCGGCTGATGAAGACCGTGAAGCGCTGCGCGCAGCCCTTGATGGCGCAGACATGGTGTTCATCGCGGCAGGCATGGGCGGCGGTACCGGTACCGGCGCGGCGCCCGTAGTCGCGGAAGTGGCGAAAGATCTGGGGATCCTCACCGTTGCGGTGGTCACTAAGCCGTTTAATTTTGAAGGTAAGAAGCGCATGGCGTTCGCTGAGCAGGGGATCACCGAGCTGTCCAAGCACGTTGACTCACTGATCACCATCCCGAACGACAAGCTGCTGAAGGTCCTGGGTCGTGGAATTTCCCTGCTCGACGCATTCGGCGCGGCAAACGACGTCCTGAAAGGCGCGGTGCAGGGTATCGCCGAACTGATCACCCGTCCGGGTCTGATGAACGTCGACTTCGCGGACGTCCGTACCGTGATGTCTGAAATGGGCTACGCGATGATGGGCTCCGGGGTGGCGAGCGGTGAAGACCGTGCGGAAGAAGCGGCTGAAATGGCTATCTCTTCTCCGCTGCTGGAAGATATCGACCTGTCAGGCGCGCGCGGCGTGCTGGTCAACATTACTGCGGGCTTCGACCTGCGTCTGGACGAGTTCGAAACTGTGGGTAACACCATCCGTGCTTTTGCCTCGGATAATGCGACCGTGGTTATCGGTACCTCTCTGGACCCGGATATGAACGACGAGCTGCGCGTGACCGTAGTGGCGACCGGTATTGGCATGGATAAGCGTCCGGAAATCACCCTGGTAACCAACAAGCAGGTTCAGCAGCCGGTGATGGATCGTTACCAGCAGCATGGTATGTCGCCGCTGACGCAAGAGCAGAAGCCGGCAGCCAAAGTGGTGAACGACAATACGCCGCAAACCGCGAAAGAGCCGGATTATCTGGATATCCCAGCCTTCCTGCGTAAGCAAGCCGATTAAGAATCGACTGGAAGTTGGGCATCTGCGCTCTTTGTGCTAAACTGGCCTCCCGATAGTGGTGTACACTTCGGTTGGATAGGTAAATTGGCGAGATTATACGATGATCAAACAAAGGACTCTTAAACGTATCGTTCAGGCGACTGGCGTCGGTTTGCATACCGGCAAGAAAGTCACACTGACGTTACGCCCTGCGCCGGCAAATACCGGGGTCATCTATCGTCGCACCGACTTGAATCCACCGGTAGATTTTCCGGCTGATGCCAAATCTGTGCGTGATACCATGCTCTGTACTTGCCTGGTTAATGAGCATGACGTGCGGATTTCTACGGTTGAACACCTGAACGCCGCATTGGCTGGCCTGGGTATCGACAACATTATTGTTGAAGTCGATGCGCCGGAAATCCCGATTATGGACGGCAGTGCGGCTCCGTTCGTTTATCTGTTGCTGGACGCCGGCATTGATGAACTGAACTGCGCCAAGAAATTTGTACGTATCAAAGAGACGGTTCGCGTTGAAGATGGCGACAAATGGGCTGAATTCAAACCGTACAATGGTTTTTCGCTGGACTTCACCATCGATTTTAACCATCCAGCGATTGATGCCAGCACCCAGCGCTATACGCTGAACTTCTCGGCCGATGCGTTCATGCGTCAGATTAGCCGTGCGCGTACCTTCGGTTTTATGCGCGATATCGAATATCTGCAGTCCCGCGGCCTGTGCCTGGGCGGCAGCTTCGATTGTGCCATCGTTGTTGACGATTATCGCGTACTGAACGAAGACGGTCTGCGCTTTGAAGACGAATTTGTTCGCCACAAAATGCTGGATGCGATCGGTGACCTGTTTATGTGTGGTCACAACATTATCGGCGCATTCACGGCGTACAAATCGGGTCACGCGTTGAACAACAAACTGCTGCAGGCGGTTCTGGCAAAACAGGAAGCCTGGGAGTATGTGACCTTCGAAGACGACGCAAAACTGCCAATGGCGTTCCGCGCACCGTCGATGGTTCTGGCGTAAGCCTGACCATTCAGTAAATTCGACTGGTAACCTGGTACTCTCTCCGACCAGGGAGCCAGTCGTTTTTCTTTTATAGCACCCTCCAGTTATTTTCGCTGCGATCCCTGGATAATAATTAGCGTGCGTTCGCTGCTTTATTAAGCGTTTTCGCCGGGCAATCGCCTTCATTCATGCTGCCTCAGGCCGGTATTAATGTTAGTATTTGAGCGCAAAATTATTTCTCAGGGTTGCTTTACCCCGTGGACATCAGGTTGTCCTGCGAAAAACATCAATAAAGAGACAGCCTGAACGACGACGGGTCTAGCAAAGAAAGGTAATGAACGTGAGTGGATTGCTGACGCGCTGGCGACAGTTTGGCAGACGGTATTTTTGGCCGCATCTCCTGTTGGGGATGGTCGCGGCCAGCCTCGGCCTGCCTGCGCTAAGCAACGGTCACGAGACCGCGGCGCCAGCGAAGGCGACCGCCAGCAATCACAATCCGAGCAAGGTTAATTTCTCTCAGCTGGCGCTTCTGGAGACGAATCGCAGGCCCAGCTTTACCGTCGACTACTGGCATCAGCACGCCATTCGCACCGTTATTCGTCATCTCTCCTTCGCCATGGCGCCGCAGGCGCTGCCGGTCGCGGAAGAAACTTCCCCGCTGCAGGCTCAGCATCTGGCGCTGCTCGACACCCTCAGCGCGCTGCTGACGCAGGACAGCACGCCGCCGGTGGTGATCCGCCAGGCGGGTTACATCCCTTCTTCATATTCTGCCTTCCGCGTCAGCGCCTGGATAAGCCAGGTGGCGGGGATCCGCGCAGGGCCTCAACGTCTCAGCTGAAAATAACCACGGACCATCCTATTTTTTGTGACTCCGCACCGCGGGGCGTTTGAGATTTTATTATGCTTATCAAAATGTTAACCAAGGTTTTCGGCAGCCGTAACGACCGTACGCTGCGTCGTATGCGCAAAGTCGTCAATATCATCAACGGCATGGAACCGGCGATGGAAAAACTCTCTGATGACGAGCTGAAAGCGAAAACCGCTGAATTCCGCGCGCGCCTGGAAAAAGGCGAAACGCTGGAAAGCCTGATCCCTGAAGCTTTCGCCGTCGTTCGCGAAGCCAGTAAGCGCGTATTCGGCATGCGCCACTTCGACGTCCAGCTGCTGGGCGGTATGGTGCTTAACGATCGCTGCATCGCTGAGATGCGTACCGGTGAAGGTAAAACCCTGACCGCGACCCTGCCGGCGTACCTCAACGCGCTAACCGGCAAAGGCGTTCACGTAGTGACCGTCAACGACTATCTGGCCCAGCGTGACGCCGAAAATAACCGCCCGCTGTTTGAATTCCTGGGCATGACAGTTGGCATCAACATGTCCGGCCTGCCGGCGCCGGCGAAGCGTGAAGCTTACGCTGCCGATATCACCTATGGCACCAACAACGAATACGGCTTCGACTACCTGCGCGACAACATGGCCTTCAGCCCGGAAGAGCGCGTTCAGCGTAAACTGCACTATGCGCTGGTGGATGAGGTGGACTCCATCCTGATCGATGAGGCGCGTACGCCGCTGATCATTTCCGGCCCGGCGGAAGACAGCTCTGAAATGTACCGCAAGGTAAACAAAATCATCCCGCATCTGATCCGCCAGGAAAAAGAGGATTCGGATACTTTCACTGGCGAAGGCCACTTCTCGGTGGATGAAAAAGCGCGTCAGGTTAACCTGACCGAACGTGGTCTGGTGCTGATTGAAGAGCTGCTGGTACAGGAAGGCATTATGGATGAAGGTGAGTCCCTGTACTCTCCAACCAACATTATGCTGATGCACCACGTTACCGCCGCGCTGCGCGCCCATGCGCTGTTCACCCGCGACGTTGACTACATTGTCAAAGATGGCGAAGTTATCATCGTCGATGAGCACACTGGCCGTACGATGCAGGGCCGCCGCTGGTCCGATGGTCTGCACCAGGCCGTTGAGGCCAAAGAGGGCGTGGAGATCCAAAACGAGAACCAGACTCTGGCCTCTATCACCTTCCAGAACTACTTCCGTCTGTACGAGAAGCTGGCGGGGATGACCGGTACAGCCGATACCGAAGCCTTTGAATTCAGCTCTATCTATAAGCTGGATACCGTGGTTGTACCGACCAACCGTCCGATGATCCGTAAAGACATGGCGGATCTGGTCTATATGACCGAAGCGGAAAAAATTCAGGCAATTATCGAAGATATCAAAACTCGTACCGCTGCCGGTCAGCCGGTGCTGGTGGGGACTATCTCGATCGAAAAATCTGAAGTGGTTTCCCGCGAACTGACTAAAGCCGGCATCAAGCACAACGTCCTGAACGCCAAATTCCACGCCAGCGAGGCGGATATCGTCGCCCAGGCGGGCTACCCTTCCGCGGTGACCATCGCCACCAACATGGCGGGTCGTGGTACCGATATTATGCTCGGCGGTAGCTGGCAGGCGGAAGTCGCTGCGCTGGAAAACCCAACGCCAGAGCAGATTGAGAAAATCAAAGCCGACTGGCAGGTACGCCACGATGCGGTACTGGCCGCAGGCGGTCTGCACATCATCGGTACCGAGCGTCATGAATCTCGCCGTATCGATAACCAGCTGCGCGGCCGTGCTGGTCGTCAGGGGGATGCCGGTTCTTCCCGCTTCTACCTGTCAATGGAAGATGCCCTGATGCGTATCTTCGCCTCCGATCGCGTGTCTGGCATGATGCGTAAACTGGGAATGAAACCAGGTGAGGCGATTGAGCACCCGTGGGTCACCAAGGCGATCGCCAACGCCCAGCGTAAAGTGGAAAGCCGTAACTTCGATATCCGTAAGCAGCTGCTGGAATATGATGATGTGGCCAACGACCAGCGCCGGGCGATCTACACCCAGCGTAACGAGCTGCTGGACGTGTCTGACGTCAGCGAAACCATCAACAGTATCCGCGAAGACGTCTTTAAGGCGACGATCGATGCCCATATTCCGCCGCAGTCGCTGGAGGAGATGTGGGATATCGAAGGTCTGCAGGAGCGTCTGAAAAACGACTTCGACCTCGACCTGCCAATCAAAGAGTGGCTGGATAAAGAGCCGGAGCTGCATGAAGAGACCCTGCGCGAACGTATTCTGCAGAGCGCGGTAGAAACCTACCAGCGTAAAGAAGAAGTGGTCGGCGCCGAGATGATGCGCCACTTCGAGAAAGGCGTGATGCTGCAGACTCTGGATTCGCTGTGGAAAGAGCACCTGGCGGCGATGGATTACCTGCGCCAGGGTATCCACCTGCGCGGCTATGCGCAGAAAGATCCGAAGCAGGAGTACAAGCGCGAATCGTTCTCAATGTTTGCCGCGATGCTGGAGTCACTGAAGTATGAAGTGATCAGCACCCTGAGCAAAGTCCAGGTGCGGATGCCGGAAGAAGTCGAGGCGATGGAACAGCAGCGTCGTGAAGAGGCCGAGCGCCTGGCGCAGATGCAGCAGCTCAGCCATCAGAGCGATGATGAAGCCGCAGCCCAGGATCTGGCGGCGCAAACCGGCGAACGTAAAGTGGGCCGTAACGATCCGTGCCCGTGCGGCTCCGGCAAAAAGTACAAACAGTGCCACGGCCGTCTGAGCTAAGGTCTGATAAAACAAACAAAGGCGCAGAGTTCTGCGCCTTTTTTATGGAGCGCATTCAATGAAAAAACTGCAAATCGCCGTCGGGATAATTCGCAATCCGCAAGGCGAAATCTTTATTACCCAGCGCGCCGCCGATGCCCATATGGCGAATAAGCTGGAGTTCCCGGGCGGGAAGATTGAATCTGATGAGACGCCTGAGCAGGCGCTAATCCGCGAACTGCAGGAGGAAGTTGGGATTACGGTCACCGCCTCTTCGCTCTTTGATAAGCTGGAGTATCAGTTCCCCGATCGCCATATTACGCTGTGGTTTTTCCTCGTGGAAAGTTGGCAAGGCGAGCCGTGGGGTAAAGAAGGGCAGCCGGGTCGGTGGATGGCGGGACCAACGTTGGATCCGGCGGCGTTTCCTCCGGCGAATGAACCGGTTATCAGCAAACTTATCGCCCAGGGCTGAGCCCCGGGTCGCGAGGCTAACCCGCCAGGCGCCGGGTTAGCTTGCCATCAAATCAGGGTTGCTGCTCGCTCCAGTCATCGCTATCGGAGAGATCCCCCGCGCTGGGGATGCGCTTCTCTTCCGCAGCCCATTCTCCCAGATCGATCAGTTGGCAGCGCTTGCTACAGAACGGACGAAACGGACTCTGCTCGCCCCACACCACAGTTTTGCCGCAGGTCGGGCAGTTGACGATAGTCTCTTCTGACATGTTATCTCCTTAACAGCAGGCCAGTTCAAAATCAAAGCGCTCCGGCACGATCCCATATTCACTGTCCAGCGCCAGGAAACGGATGGCGAAACGGCTCTTATGGCCGGAAATTTGCGGATAAAGCTGGTGAGCCAGATCGAGACGCAGGCGCAGCAGATCGGCATCTTCGCCATTATCCTGATAAAAGCCGTTGAGGCTGGTCTGTTTGCGGAACAGCGCGGAGTTGCGGATAAGATCGAGGATCAGGCTCAGGGACTGGACCAGCGGATCGAGGCTGGCAAGCCAGCTGGCCACCTGCTCGTCGCGATGCGCCTGTGGCATATGGAGCCAGATATGCAGGGTCGGTAAATCGAAGCTGCAGCAGCCGCCAGGAATACTCAGGCGCTGACGCACCAGCGCAATCAGGCGATCTTCACGCAGAAACTGACCAATGCGCGGCGCGGCCATCAGGGTGCTGGAGGACTGCTTCAACTGGTGGCGCAGCTCGTTTATGCGCTCCTGATCGACGCCCGGCACTTCTGCCCATGACTGGAGCTTACGCTGCTGGCGTTCCAGCTCTTTAACCAGGTCAGTGCGCACCTCGCCGCGCTCCAGGACATCCAGCAGATCGCCGGCGTTACGGAAAAAATGGAGCGCATCGGCATGGCTGGCAATCTGCGGATGGAAAGCCATCTGCTGGATCAGAAATTCGATGCGCAGCCAGGTGCGCATTTTCTCATTAAGAGGATGTTCAAACAGAACGGGGGTATGCATTACGAGTTTTCCTGTGAGGCGGCCTGCGATGCCAGCGTTAAATACTTTTCGTGCAGGCGGGCAACATCCGATGCCACTGCATCCGGCGTGCCAGTGTTTTCAATAACATCGTCCGCGACGGCCAGGCGCTGCTGGCGCGTGGCCTGGGCGGCAAGAATATGTTCAGCATGTTCGCGGCTGACCTTATCGCGCAGCATGGTGCGTTCGATTTGCGTCTCTTTCGGCACATCGACGACCAGTACGCGATCGGCCAGACTGGACAGGCGGTTTTCGACCAGCAAAGGTACGACCCAGAGGAGATAAGGGGAGGTGGCGGCCTGCATCTGGCGGCGCGTTTCCTGCTGAATCAGCGGGTGCAACAGCGCATTGAGCCAGGCTTTTTCCTCCACGTGAGCAAAAATTTTTTCCCGCAGCAGGCGGCGGTTCAGCGTGCCGTCGGGGGCAATCATCTGTGGTCCGAAGTGGCCGACAATGGCCTGGAGCGCCGGGGTACCGGGCTCGACCACCTGACGGGCGATAACATCGGCATCGATAACCTTAACCCCAAGCTGCGCGAAGGCGTCGGCGACCGTACTTTTACCGCTGCCGATCCCGCCTGTTAACGCGACTGTGTACCCCATATCTTCTGACCCTGAAACGGATTGCTCGTATTTTTTGCAGGCAGACAGCGATGACTGGCAGCGCGCCGGGGAGGCGACAGTGAGCATGTCGTGAGGGCCCCGCGCCAACCGGGATCGCCGTCCGCTATACTGTTTGTTTTAATCAAGCAAATCAAATGGTTAAAAACAATACTCCGGCAGGGGAAGGCATAGGCGCCTTTTTCTCCATTCACCAGGTAAATTTATACGATTGTAGCGTAAAAAAAGTGAAAATCGCAGTCTTGCGCGGGCCTGATTCGCGCGTATGATAACGTCACTGGAGTTGTGCTCTCACATTCATGCCATTAACCCCAGGAATTCGCACATGCGTATTGAAGAAGATCTGAAGCTTGGTTTCAAAGACGTTCTTATCCGCCCGAAACGCTCTACCCTCAAAAGCCGTTCTGATGTTGAGCTGGAACGTGAATTCACCTTTAAACATTCAGGCCTGACCTGGTCCGGCGTGCCGATTATTGCGGCTAACATGGATACCGTCGGCACCTTCAGCATGGCTAAAGCGCTGGCCACTTTTGGTATTCTGACCGCGGTACATAAGCACTACACCGCTGAAGAATGGTTGGCGTTTACCCAGGGCGCATCCGAAGACGTACTCAAGCATGTGATGGTTTCCACCGGCACGTCCGATGCGGATTTCGAAAAAACCCAGCAGATCCTCTCTCAGAACCCACAGCTGAATTTTGTGTGTATCGACGTCGCCAACGGCTACTCCGAGCACTTTGTACAGTTCGTGGCGAAGGCGCGCGAAGCCTGGCCGCAAAAAACTATCATCGCCGGGAACGTGGTCACCGGTGAAATGTGCGAAGAGCTGATCCTCTCCGGCGCCGATATCGTCAAAGTTGGCATCGGCCCGGGATCCGTCTGCACCACCCGCGTTAAGACCGGGGTCGGCTATCCGCAGCTCTCCGCCGTGATTGAGTGTGCCGATGCGGCGCACGGCCTTGGCGGCCAGATCATCAGCGACGGCGGTTGCACCATGCCGGGCGATGTGGCGAAAGCCTTCGGCGGCGGCGCTGATTTCGTGATGCTTGGCGGCATGCTGGCGGGCCATGAAGAGAGCGGCGGAACCATCGTTGAAGAGAACGGAGAGAAATTCATGCTGTTCTACGGCATGAGCTCCGAGTCGGCGATGACCCGCCATGTGGGCGGTGTCGCGAAATACCGCGCGGCGGAAGGCAAAACCGTTAAGCTGCCTTTGCGTGGACCGGTGGAGAATACCGCACGTGATATTCTCGGCGGCCTGCGTTCTGCCTGCACCTACGTTGGCGCCTCGCGTCTGAAAGAGCTGACCAAGCGTACGACCTTTATCCGCGTTCAGGAACAAGAGAACCGGGTATTCAATAGCCTGTAATCGGCTGCACTGGCGCCTGCGCGGCGCCAGTGTTTCTCATCCTCCCACCCCGCCAATGGCATCGCCCAGGTGAAAAACGGGCAAATACATTGCCACCACCAGAATCCCGACCAGCGAGCCGGTTATCACCAGCATCATGGGTTCAAGATGCGCAGCCAGACTATCGGCTCGCTGATAGGTTTGCTGGCGATGGTGATGCGCCAGGTTTTCCAGCATCTGATCCAGCGCTCCCGCGCTTTCCCCCGTGCGGATGAGCTGCAGGCACAGCGGTGTAAAACCGCCGCAGCGGCTTAACGCCTGCCAAATCGGCTCCCCCTGAACGATCAGCGCGCGGGCCTGCGCCAGACGCTGGCGCCATAGCGGGCACGACAGGGACTCTTCAACGCTTTGCAGCCCCTGCAGAAAGCTAATACCGGCGCTTTGGGTTAACGCCAGGATGGTGAAGATCAGGCTCAGCTGTTGTCCGCCGATCAGGGAGCCAATGAGAGGGAGCGCGTTAAGCAACCGCTGGCGGCGCAGCAACCAGTCGCTGCGCCGCCGGATCAGCTGGTTGAGCAGCAGCGGGCTCAGCAGCGAGGCCAGCAGCAGCGGCCAGCCGCGACTTAGCATGTCGCCTGCCGCAACGACCATCCGCGTCAATAGCGGTAGCGGCGTACTGAACGTCTGGTAGATGGCGGTGAACTCGGGCAGGACAAAATAGAGCATCCCCAGCACCACCAACAGCGCCAGAGAGAGCACGATCAGCGGGTAGCGCAGCGCTTTTTTGACTTTGCTGGCGAGCCGCTGCTGCTCCTGCTGCTGATTCGCCAACTGCAGGCAGCAGATATCGAGCTTGCCCGTCAGTTCGCCGGTGCTAATCATCGCCAGATATAGGGGCGGAAAAGCCTGGGGCCACTGCGCCAGCGCGGCAGAGAACGCCACGCCCTGGGCCAGCTCGCGGCCTAGCGCCTCAAGCAGCGCCTGCCACTGGGCATGCGACTGCTGCTGCGCCAGCAGCGATAACCCTTCCGCCAGCGGCAGGCCGGCCTGCAGCAGGGTCGCCAGCTGGCGGATCGTTTCGCAACTGTAGCGCGGGTGCCAGAGGCTCTGCTTCACCGCACAGCGGCGTACGGCCAGCGGTATGACTCGCTGCTGTTGGAGGTGCTGCAGGACCTCCAGACGCTTGGTTTGCCATAGCATCCCCTGACAGGGGGCGCCCTGCACATCAATACCGCGCCAGCGCCAGAGACGCTTAGTCGCCATGGGGGATCCCCAGCACCCGCACCACCTCTTCGAGGCTGGTCAATCCCTGTTCGATAGCCTGACAGCCGCTTTCAAAAAGCGTCATCATCCCCGCGGCTCGCGCCAGAGATTCAATCTCAATGGCGTTAAGTCCCTGGACTATCCCCTGGCGTAGCCCGGGGGTAACAGGCAGCACTTCGAACAGCGCCAGCCGGCCGTAATATCCGTGGTAACAATGTTCGCAGCCCGCTGCCTGCCAGCGTGGCAGCGGGCGGGGCCACAGGCTGTGCGGCAGGTCGGCGGCGCTGCCGGCATTACGCCGACAGTGGGGACACAGCTTGCGAACCAGACGCTGGGCGATGACCAGCGAGAGCGCAGAGGAAATCATCCAGCGGGCGATGCCCATTTGCTGCAGGCGGGTCAGGGTTTCGCTGGTGGAATTGGTGTGCAGGGTGGAGAGCACCAGATGACCGGTCTGGGCGGCTTTGAGCGCGATTTCAGCGGTCTCGGCATCGCGGATCTCGCCCACCATGACAATATCCGGATCCTGGCGTAACAGGGCGCGCAGCACACTGTGAAAAGTGAGTCCGGCGCGGGGATTGATTTGCGTCTGGTTCATCCCGGCGATGGGGATCTCCAGTGGATCCTCCACGCTACAGATATTCACTTGCTCACGGTTTCTGGCCTGCAGGGCGCTGTAGAGGGTCACCGTTTTCCCGCTTCCGGTTGGGCCGGTGACCAGCAGCAGACCCTGCGGCTGGTTCAGCGCCTGGCGAAAGGCCGCCAGCTGGGAGGATGAGAGTCCGAGTGCTTCCAGATCCAGCGCCTGGTCAACCTGATGCAGAAGGCGCAGGACAATCTTTTCGCCATAGCGGCAAGGCAGAGTGGCGATGCGAAAAGAGAGCGGTCGTCCCGCAAGATTCAGCGCGAACTGGCCATCCTGCGGTAAACGGTGCTCGGCGATATCGAGACTGGCCAGGACCTTGAGTCGCGCGATAACCGGTGCGGCCAGTTCGGGAGCCAGCAACGGTAGGGCGTGAAGGACGCCATCGACCCGCAGGCGGATGCGTAAGTGCGTTTCCGTGGGCTCGATATGAATATCAGACGCCCGCTGACGCAGGGCCTGTTCGAGGATCTGGTTGACCCGTTCGGCGATATTTTCCGGCCCGTCGTTCTGCGCCAGTTGCGCCTGCTTTTCCTGGGCCTGCAGACGCTTATCCATCTGCTCCTGGCTCCAGCATTCAATGTCGATCCGCTTTTGCGTCGCGAAGCGTAGCGCCTCCATTAACTCCGCCGGCGGGGTATTAACCACCGCAATAGAGATTGTCTGTTCATCGCTATGCAGCAGCATGGCGTGGTAGCGACGGCAGAGAGGGATCAGCTGTTCTGTTTTCATGCATTCGCCCTCACTTCACCCGGAAAACGTCTTCGCAGGCCTGCTGAAGCGCGCTATTGCCGGTGATGGTGCAGACGCGCTGCCAGCCGGTGACGCCCTCGGCATTGTCCCAGGTCGGCGTCAGGGTGACCCCCAGTCCGTTCAGACTCTCCTGACCGGTGAGGGTGACGACCCCTTTGGCCACGCTCATGGCGGAGAGGTAGCGCGTGGTTGTCGGCGAGGGAATGCCGTTGCTGCCGCCGTCGCATGGCGTTAGGCCGCCATGATCGAGCGCGCAAAGTTCGATGGCTGTCCGGTAAGGGACAAAGGTCTGCAGCAGGTCGGTGAGGGCGGCTTTACGCAGGTAGTTCTGGTAGGCCGGGATGCCGATGGCGCTAAGAATGGCGATGATTCCGATAACCACCATCAGTTCAATCAGGGTAAAACCTCGTTGTTTATCCATAAGTCGCTCCTTGTTGTGACAGGAGCACTGTGAAGGGATTGAGGGGCGCAGGCGAGGGGGCGAAAACGATCCGGGAAAGCGGGTTCCAGGGTTTTTATCTGGATTTCATGGTGAGCACGGGCGACTGCGAGGCGGGCCGCAAATTCAGGCCTTCACGCCCGGAAGCGTGAAGGCCTGTTGCTCAGCGGAAGCGCATCGACAGGTCGAGCGCCTGCACATGTTTGGTCAGGGCGCCGACGGAAATATAGTCGACGCCGGTATCGGCGAATTCGCGGATGGTGTCAAAGGTAACGTTGCCGGAGACCTCCAGCGCCGCCTGGCCTGCGGTAATTTTCACCGCCTCGCGCATCAGGTCGGTGGTGAAGTTATCGAGCATAATGATATCGGCCCCGGCTTTTAACGCCTGCTCCAGTTCATCCAGGGTTTCCACTTCCACTTCCACCGGCACATCAGGATGCAGCCAGAACGCCTTTTCCACTGCCTGACGGATCGATCCGGAGGCGATAATGTGGTTTTCTTTAATCAGGAACGCGTCGAACAGGCCCAGTCGATGGTTGGCGCCGCCGCCGCAGAGTACCGCGTATTTCAGCGCGGTACGCAGCCCTGGCAGCGTTTTGCGCGTATCCAGCAGTTGGGTTTTGGTGCCGGCGAGCAGGTCGACATAGCGACGGACGACGCTGGCGACGCCGGAGAGGGTTTGCACAAAGTTCAGCGCCGTGCGTTCGCCGGTGAGCAGAATACGCGACGGGCCTTCCAATTCGAACAGCGGCTGGTCGGCTTTGACCGCATCGCCGTCGGCCACGTGCCAGGTGATATTCACGTCGTCACCGGCGAGCTGAATAAAGACCTCTTCCACCCAGCGTTTGCCACAGAAGACGCCATCTTCACGAGTAATGACCACCGCATGGGAGCGTGCATCCTGCGGCAATAATTGCGCGCTAATATCGTTGTTGGCGTCGACTTCGCCGCCCAGATCTTCCCGCAGGGAGTGTGCGACAGCATCGGTAATATCGAGATTAATACGTTCCAGCAGCACGTCACGGCGGCGGTCGGGGTTGTAACGACGAGGCGACATGATAAAGCTCCAGATAGATAAGATTCAGAAGTGGGAAACATGCTAACCTGAACGACGTTTCAGTACCATACACACTTCATCCTTTGGGCCGGCGTGTGGCCCGGAAGCATGAGTTCGCGAAAGGAGATCCCGCATGCAGTTGAACGAGGGGTGGTTGGTCGGCGCGCGTCGGGTTCCCTCGCCGCACCATGACTGCCGTCCGGATGAAGAGACCCCTTCCTTACTGGTGGTGCATAACATTAGCCTGCCACCGGGGGAATTTGGTGGTCCGTGGATTGATGCGCTGTTCACTGGTACCCTGGATCCGCACGCGCATCCTTTCTTTGCCGAGATTGCTCATCTGCGCGTTTCGGCGCATTGTCTGATTCGCCGTGATGGCGAAATCGTGCAGTATGTGCCTTTCGATAAGCGGGCGTGGCATGCGGGCGTCTCCTGTTATCAGGGACGCGAACGCTGCAATGACTTTTCCATCGGCATAGAGCTGGAAGGCACCGATACTCTGGCGTATACCGACGCGCAGTACCGGCAGCTGGCGGCGGTGACGGATCTGCTGATCGCGCTTTATCCGGCTATCGCCGAAAACATTGCGGGCCACAGCGATATCGCGCCCGTGCGGAAAACCGATCCAGGACCGGCCTTTGACTGGATAAAATACCGTGCGCTGCTCAGCGCCCCGTCAGAAAAGGAGACCTCATGACGCTGTTTACGACGCTGTTGGTGCTTATCGCCGAACGGCTGTTTAAGCTGGGCGGACACTGGCAGCTTGATCATCGGCTGGAGGTGGCGTTTCGCCGGATAAAACATTTCTCGCTACCGGGCACGCTGCTGATGACGCTGGTGGCCGTCGCGGTCGTGTATATCATTCAGCGTCTGCTGCAGGGGCAGCTGTTTAACATACCGCTGCTGGTGTTCTGGATTTTACTGGGCCTGCTATGCATTGGTGCCGGCAAAGTTCGGCTGCACTACCATGCCTATCTGAAAGCGGCGTCGCGCAATGACAGTCGCGCCTGCGATGCCATGGCCAGCGAGCTGACGCTGATTCACGGCGTGCCGCCGGGCTGTGATGAGCGTGAGTACCTTAGCGAACTGCAAAATGCGCTGCTGTGGATTAACTATCGATACTATCTGGCGCCGCTTTTCTGGTTTGTCGTGGGGGGGCCTGGGGCCCGCTGACGCTTATCGCCTACAGCGTACTGCGCGCCTGGCAGACATGGCTGGCGCGCTACCAGACGCCGCACCACCGGTTGCAGTCCGGGATCGATGGTATCCTGCATATTGTGGACTGGCTGCCGGTGCGTCTGGTGGGGGTGGTCTATGCCCTGGTGGGCCATGGTGAAAAAGCGCTCCCGGCGTGGTTTGCTTCGCTGGGCGACCGCCATTCGTCGCAGTATCAGGTGTTGACCCGCCTGGCGCAGTATTCCCTGGCCCGTGAGCCGCACGTGGATAAAGTAGCGACGCCGAAGGCTGCGGTATCGATGGCTAAGAAGACTTCGCTGGTGGTAGTGGTGATTATGGCGCTGCTGACGATTTACGGTACCCTGGTTTAACGGCCTGAGCACGCGCGCTGCCTGCCACGATGTACGTACCTGCGGGGCTTTTGTTGCCTGATGGCGCTGCGCTTATCCGGCCTGGCGAGTCACCCGCAGGCTCACGTCACGTAGGCCCGGCAAGCAACAGCGCCGCCGGGAGATATATCAGACGCCGTGCTGGTCATGTTGCCGGGTGGCGGCTTCGCCTGACCCGGCCTGGAGAACCCGCGCCAGCGGGTAACATTCCGAACCGCTACAGCGTATCCGCCGGTGGAATACCGAAGTCGGGCATCCCGTCTTCCCGCCAGCTGACCAGCTTTAACCGCGTATGGCGATTGGGATCATACAGCGGGTCGCCTTCTATCTCGGTGTAATTCCGCGCGTGATACACCAGCACATCTTCCCCTTCCGGCGTTTGGGTAAAACTATTATGACCTGGGCCATACTGGCGGTTTTCATAGCTGGTGCGGAACACCGGCTGCGGAGCTTTATGCCAGTTTGCCGGCTGCAGCGGATCGGCCTGCCGGTCGATCCATAACAACCCCATGCAGTAGTTTTCATCGGTGGCGCTGGCGGAATAGCTGATAAATAGCTTATCGCCATGCATCAGTACCGCAGGCCCTTCGTTGACCTTAAATCCCCGGCACTCCCAGTCGAACTCCGGCTTGCTCAGCATGACCGGCTCGCCTTTTAACGTCCACGGGTTAGCCATTTCGGCGAGATACAGGTTTGAGTTGCCTTCGATATGCGGGGATTTTTGCGCCCACAGATACCAGCGTTTCCCCTGATGGGTAAAAGTGGTGGCATCGAGGGCGAAGGTATCGAAAGGCGTGACCACCTGGCCTTTTTCCTGCCAGCGGCCGGTCAGCGGATCGCTGTCAGCGCACTCGAGAACGAACATGCGATGCTGGAACATCCCCAGCGCATCCAGATCGTGAGTATGGGTGGCGGCAAAATAGATATACCACTTACCGTCTATTTCATGCAGCTCCGGCGCCCAAATCAGCTGGCTCATCGGCCCGCTTTGCGGCGCGCGCCAAACCACGACCGGCTCAGCATCGCGTAATCCTTCAAGGGTTACCGCGCGCCGGATCTCCAGCCGGTCGTATTCCGGCACCGAGGCAATAAAGTAGTAGTGGCTAAGATGGCGCAGGATAAAGGGGTCTGCACGCTGTTCAATAAAGGGGTTTGGCCAGTTGTTCATCAGGCTTTCCTTACGTGTTCACTGGTTTTCAGTTCCTGGTATTCGTTCAGCTCGCTGTAGTTGCTGCGGCGCTTCTCCAGATCGCTCTGAATCTGGCGCATCAGGGTACGGTCAACCTTCAGCAGGCGCACCACGCCGGCGGTGATCAGATAGCCGACGCCGGGAATGACTGAGAATAGCAGCACGATACCGTTCAGCGCGGAGGCGCTTTGCGCTTTCGCGCCGGCGTCGTAGCCGTACCATGACAGCAGGAAACCGACCATTGCCCCGGCGACCGCCAGGCCGACCTTCAGGAAGAACAGATTACCGGAGAAGCTAATACCGGTGATGCGCTTGCCGGTTTTCCATTCGCCGTAGTCATCAACGTCGGACATTAGCGACCAGTGTAGCGGGGAAGGGATTTGATGCAGAATGTTGAGCAGGAAGTAGAGCACCATAATCAGCGTGGTGGCGTGTGGATTAAAGAAATAGAAGGCGCAGGAGAACACGGCCAGCACGATATTGGTCCAGAAGAAAACCTGCAGTTTGCACCAGCGGTCGGTCAGGACTTTCGCCAGCATGCTGCCAATCATCATCCCAACTACGCCGAGGCTGATAAACAGGGTGGCAAAATGGGTGCTTTGTCCCATCACCCAGGTGACGTAGTACATGGTGGCGGCCATGCGGATAAAGCCCGGACAGACGTTGCAAAGCGTTAGCAGCAGGATGCGCACCCACTGGTCATTTTTCCAGACGTCTTTCAGATCTTTTTTCAGTTCGTCATTCGTCTGCACCGCCGGGCGGATACGTTCGCGCACGGTGGCGAAGCAGAACAGGAACATACACATACCGATAAAGGCCAGCACGGTCATCGCCATCTGGTAGCCCTTCGCTTTATCGGCGCCGCCGAACCAGTCGGCCATTGGCAGCAGCGTCAATGACAGCAGGAGCGTGGCGATACCCACCATGACGAAACGATAAGACTGGCAGGCAACACGCTCTTTCGGATCGGCGGTCATCACCGTTCCTAGCGAGCAGTAGGGAATATTAATCGCGGTATAGGTAATCGACAGCAGAAAGTAGGTCACAAACGCATAGATGACTTTGCTATTGTAGGTCCACTCAGGAGTGGTGAACATCAGGACGCTGAACAGGGCGTAGGGGAAGGCGATCCACAGCAGCCATGGACGAAAGCGACCATATTTACTACGGGTGCGGTCGGCAAGAGCGCCCATGATAGGGTCGGTTACCGCATCGATGACTCGCACCGAGAGCAGAAGTACGCCGACCAGCGCCGGCGCCAGTCCGAATATATCAGTGTAAAAATAGTTCACAAACAGCATGATGGCGCCAAAGATAATATTGCATCCGGCATCACCCATCCCGTAACCAATCTTTTCTCTTATTGAAAGCGTGTTCTCTGCCATGTGCGGTCTCTCCGTTGCAGTATGGAGAGAATTATTGGCTGCGGTTGGCAGAAATACGTTGCAAGAACTCGTTGACGATATGGATAAATAAGCTATGGAGGCGAAAGTGTGAAGCAGATAACAATGCCCTGCGCCCATTATTCAGGGGAGGGCGCAGAGCAAAGTGAAGTATTGATGAGATGTATTATTGTGCTTTTATGGTGGCGGCGGCTTTCTCTTTAAACAGATAGCCCACGCCCAGCACCGCAATCCATACCGGGATCAGCCAGACGGAAATCGCCATCCCCGGGGTCATCAGCATAATCACCAGCACCGCCGCCATAAACAGCAGGCACAGCCAGTTGCCCAGCGGATAGAAGAGGGCCGGGAAACGCGTGACCACGCCCTGCTGCTTTTTGGCGCGACGGAATTTCATATGCGCGAGGCTGATCATCGCCCAGTTGATGACCAGGGCCGAGACCACCAGCGCCATCAGCAGACCGAAAGCAGATTCAGGCGCCAGGTAGTTGATCAGCACGCACAGCGCAGTGACCAGGGCCGAGACGAGAATGGTATTCACCGGCACGCCGCGTTTGTCGACGCTGAGCAGCGCTTTTGGCGCGTTGCCCTGCTGAGCAAGGCCGAACAGCATACGGCTGTTGCAGTAGACGCAGCTGTTATAAACCGACAGCGCTGCCGTCAGCACCACCACGTTCAGAGCGTTTGCCACCAGCGTATCGCCAAGTTCATGGAAGATCAGGACGAACGGACTGGTGTCCGCGGTGACGCGGGTCCACGGCAGCAGGGAGAGCAGCACCGCCAGCGAACCAACATAGAAGATCAGAATACGGTAAATAACCTGATTGGTGGCTTTAGGAATGCTTTGCTCCGGATTATCCGCTTCCGCGGCGGTGATCCCCACCAGCTCCAGGCCGCCAAAGGAGAACATGATGATCGCCATCATCATCACCAGCCCGTAAAAGCCGTGCGGCAGGAAGCCCCCCTGGTCCCACAGGTTACGTACCGTCGCCTGCGGGCCGCCGTTGCCGCTGAACAGCAGCCAGCCGCCGAACAAAATCATCGCCACTACGGCGACCACTTTGATAATCGCGAACCAGAATTCCATTTCACCGAACACTTTGACATTGGTCAGGTTAATGGCGTTGATGGCGATGAAGAAGACCGCCGCCGAGGCCCAGGTAGGGATTTCCGGCCACCAGAACTGGATATATTTGCCAACGGCGGTCAGTTCCGCCATGGCCACCAGGACATACAGTACCCAGTAGTTCCAGCCGGAGGCGAAGCCGGCAAAACCGCCCCAGTATTTGTAAGCAAAGTGGCTAAATGAGCCGGCCACCGGCTCTTCCACCACCATTTCGCCCAGCTGACGCATGATCAGGAAAGCGATAAAACCGGCGATAGCGTAACCAAGAATGATACCCGGGCCGGCGGACTGAATGACGGACGCGCTCCCCAGAAACAGGCCGGTGCCGATAGCCCCGCCCAGCGCGATGAGCTGAATGTGACGGTTTTTCAGGCCGCGCTTCAGCCGATCGCCGTGCTGTTGACCTTCCATATGAAACCTCGTGTGTGGTTATTTTTTGTGTACGTCATCCGTCAGGTTGCTGCTTCACTGCTGTCCCTGCCTGAAAGCATAGCCAGCGAAATTTTGGGCGAAGTGGCCCACTTTTTACCTGAGTGATGGCGCGCACATATTGTTGTGTTTGTGTATTCAGGAACTTCCGTTTCTGTATTGTTTTGTTTACGGAAGGCTGTGTGATAATTCCGAAAAAGGCCTTTCGTCTCCGGCAGAATAGTGGTAAGCGCGTTTGAATGCACCTGCTTTATGAAAGGATGATGACGATGTGTCTAAAAAGACATCAATAGTCACAATCTGTCGTATTTTGATGCATGCTGCTTTGTCGTTATTTATTCACTTTAAATGACTATGTATTCATTTATTGCAGCGTTGAATCGGTTCAGAAAGCGTAATTTTTCGTTTCTATAAAGTTAAGGCTACCTCTTTGTGAGTAAACGTAACATTTGTGCAAGGTTACATTTCTGAAATGTTATTTCTGTAAGGTTGTTAAAATGTCCCGGGTTTACTGATTTCAATCAAAACCTGTATGGACAGAAGGTGAATACTTTGTTACTTTAGCGCTACGAACTTTAAATTGGTAAGACCAATTGACTCCGGGCTAATGGCAGAGACAGGGAATATGGCCTACAGCAAAATCCGCCAACCAAAATTATCCGATGTGATAGAGCAGCAGCTGGAGTTTCTGATTCTTGAGGGGACCTTGCGCCCCGGTGAAAAACTCCCGCCAGAACGCGAACTGGCTAAACAGTTCGACGTTTCCCGCCCCTCGCTGCGTGAGGCGATTCAACGCCTCGAAGCCAAGGGCTTGTTGCTTCGTCGTCAGGGAGGTGGAACGTTTGTTCAGAGCCGCCTGTGGCAGAGCTTCAGCGATCCGCTGGTTGAGCTGCTGTCCGATCACCCTGAATCCCAATTCGATCTGCTTGAGACCCGTCACGCGCTGGAAGGCATCGCGGCCTATTACGCGGCGCTGCGCAGCAATGATGAGGATCGCGACCGTATCCGT
Source organism: Klebsiella sp. KP20-425-1 (assembly GCF_025813515.1). Lineage (NCBI taxonomy): Bacteria > Pseudomonadati > Pseudomonadota > Gammaproteobacteria > Enterobacterales > Enterobacteriaceae > Klebsiella > Klebsiella sp. KP20-425-1. Next base: position 4,287,700 of record NZ_CP109614.1, on the reverse strand, counting down.
GAGCTGCATCAGGCTATTGAACGCGCTCAGCAGTCGGGCGATTTGGACGCTGAGTCCGGCGCCGTCGTCCAGTATCAAATCGCCGTCACCGAGGCGGCACACAATGTGGTGTTGCTTCATCTGCTAAGGTGTATGGAGCCGATGTTGGCGCAAAACGTGCGTCAGAACTTTGAATTGCTGTATGCCCGGCGGGAAATGCTCCCGTTGGTTAGCAACCATCGCACTCGCATTTTCGAGGCGATAATGGCCGGGGAGCCGGAGCAGGCGCGTGAAGCGTCGCACCGTCACCTGGCGTTCATTGAGGAAATTTTGCTGGATCGTAGTCGTGAGCAGAGCCGTCGAGAGCGCTCACTGCGTCGTTTACAGCAACGAAAGGACGAGAACTCCGGTTCTTAAGCGCCATTTTTAGAGCGCGGCAACTAAACGCAGAACCTGTCTTATTGAATTTTTGGTTGTTCCAGCGTGAAGAACGAAGAGTTCAATGGGACAGGTTCCAGATTAATCAACGATTAGATAGATAAGGAATACCCCCATGTCAGAACGTTTACACAATGACGTGGATCCGATCGAAACTCGCGACTGGCTACAGGCGATCGAATCGGTCATCCGTGAAGAAGGTGTTGAGCGCGCTCAGTATCTGATTGACCAACTCCTTTCTGAAGCCCGTAAAGGCGGAGTGAAGGTTGCTGCAGGCGCTTCCGCCGGCAACTACGTCAACACTATTGCCGTTGAAGATGAGCCGGAATACCCGGGCAATCTGGATCTGGAACGTCGCATTCGTTCTGCGATTCGCTGGAACGCCATCATGACCGTTCTGCGCGCGTCGAAAAAAGATCTCGAACTGGGCGGCCACATGGCGTCCTATCAGTCTTCCGCGACCTTCTACGAAGTCTGCTTCAACCACTTCTTCCGTGCGCGTACTGAGAAAGATGGCGGCGATCTGGTGTACTTCCAGGGTCACATCTCTCCGGGCGTATATGCACGTGCGTTCCTGGAAGGCCGTCTGACCGAAGAGCAGATGGACAACTTCCGCCAGGAAGTTCACGGCAAGGGTCTGTCCTCTTATCCGCACCCGAAACTGATGCCGGAATTCTGGCAGTTCCCGACCGTATCCATGGGTCTGGGGCCGTTGGGCGCTATCTATCAGGCCAAATTCCTGAAATATCTGGAACACCGCGGTCTGAAAGACACCTCCGAACAAACCGTTTACGCCTTCCTGGGCGACGGCGAGATGGATGAGCCGGAATCAAAAGGCGCCATCACCATCGCCACCCGTGAAAAACTGGACAACCTGGTCTTCGTCATCAACTGCAACCTGCAGCGTCTGGACGGCCCGGTCACCGGTAACGGCAAAATCATTAACGAACTGGAAGGCATCTTCGGTGGTGCTGGCTGGAACGTTATCAAGGTTATCTGGGGCGGCCGTTGGGATGAGCTGCTGCGTAAAGACACCAGCGGTAAGCTGATTCAGCTGATGAACGAAACCGTTGACGGCGACTACCAGACCTTCAAATCCAAAGACGGCGCTTACGTTCGTGAGCACTTCTTCGGCAAATATCCGGAAACCGCTGCCCTGGTCGCTGACTGGACTGACGAGCAGATCTGGGCTCTGAACCGCGGTGGTCACGATCCGAAGAAAGTCTACGCTGCATTGAAGAAAGCGCAGGAGACCAAAGGTCAGCCGACCGTGATCCTGGCGCATACCATTAAAGGTTATGGTATGGGCGATACCGCTGAAGGTAAGAACATCGCGCACCAGGTTAAGAAAATGAACATGGACGGTGTTCGCTACGTCCGCGATCGTTTCAATGTGCCGGTGGCGGATGCCGATCTCGAAAAACTGCCGTACGTAACCTTCCCGGAAGGTTCCGAAGAGCACACTTACCTGCACGCTCAGCGTCAGAAGCTGAACGGCTATCTGCCGACTCGTCAGCCGAAGTTCACTGAGAAACTCGAGCTGCCGACCCTGGCCGACTTCAGCGCGCTGCTGGAAGAGCAAAACAAAGAAATCTCTACCACTATCGCTTTCGTTCGCGCCCTGAACGTGATGCTGAAGAACAAGTCGATCAAAGATCGTCTGGTGCCGATCATCGCCGACGAAGCGCGTACCTTCGGTATGGAAGGTCTGTTCCGTCAGATCGGTATTTACAGCCCGAACGGCCAGCAGTATACCCCGCAGGACCGTGAGCAGGTTGCTTACTACAAAGAAGACGAGAAAGGCCAGATTCTGCAGGAAGGGATCAACGAGCTGGGCGCAGGCGCATCCTGGCTGGCTGCTGCGACCTCTTACAGCACCAACAACCTGCCGATGATCCCGTTCTACATCTACTACTCGATGTTCGGCTTCCAGCGTATCGGCGATCTGTGCTGGGCGGCTGGCGATCAGCAGGCTCGCGGCTTCCTGATTGGCGGGACTTCCGGTCGTACTACCCTGAACGGCGAAGGTCTGCAGCACGAAGATGGTCACAGCCACATTCAGTCGCTGACTATCCCGAACTGTATCTCTTACGACCCGGCGTACGCCTATGAAGTGGCTGTCATCATGCATGATGGTCTGGTCCGTATGTACGGCGAAGCGCAAGAGAACGTTTACTACTACATCACTACGCTGAACGAAAACTACCACATGCCGGCCATGCCGGAAGGCGCCGAGGAAGGTATCCGTAAAGGTATCTACAAACTCGAAACCATCGAAGGTAGCAAAGGTAAAGTTCAGCTGCTGGGCTCCGGTTCTATCCTGCGTCACGTGCGTGAAGCAGCGCAGATCCTGGCGAAAGACTACGGCGTGGGTTCCGACGTGTATAGCGTTACCTCCTTCACCGAACTGGCGCGTGATGGCCAGGATTGCGAACGCTGGAACATGCTGCACCCGCTGGAAACCCCGCGCGTGCCGTATATCGCTCAGGTAATGAACGACGCTCCGGCAGTGGCATCCACTGACTATATGAAACTGTTCGCTGAGCAGGTTCGTACTTACGTACCGGCTGATGATTACCGCGTACTGGGTACCGATGGCTTCGGTCGTTCCGACAGCCGTGAAAACCTGCGTCACCACTTCGAAGTCGATGCTTCCTATGTGGTCGTAGCAGCGCTGGGCGAACTGGCTAAACGTGGTGAAATCGATAAGAAAGTGGTGGCTGACGCTATCGCGAAATTCGACATCGATGCAGAAAAAGTTAACCCGCGTCTGGCGTAAGAGGTAAAAGAATAATGGCTATCGAAATCAAAGTACCGGACATCGGGGCTGATGAAGTTGAAATCACTGAGATCCTGGTCAAAGTTGGCGACAAAGTAGAAGCTGAACAGTCGCTGATCACCGTAGAAGGCGACAAAGCCTCTATGGAAGTCCCGTCTCCGCAGGCTGGCGTCGTGAAAGAGATTAAAGTCTCCGTCGGCGACAAAACCGAGACTGGCAAACTGATTATGATTTTCGATTCCGCCGAGGGTGCAGCCGCCGCTGCACCTGCGCAGGAAGAGAAGAAAGAAGCCGCTCCGGCCGCCGCTGCTCCAGCGGCTGCCGCGGCAGCGAAAGAAGTTCACGTCCCGGATATCGGCGGCGATGAAGTCGAAGTCACCGAGATCATGGTTAAAGTGGGCGACACCATCGCCGCTGAGCAATCCCTGATCACCGTAGAAGGCGATAAAGCCTCTATGGAAGTTCCGGCGCCGTTCGCCGGTACCGTCAAAGAGATCAAAATCAATACCGGCGATAAAGTTTCCACCGGCTCCCTGATTATGATCTTCGAAGTGGCGGGCGCTGCGCCTGCAGCCGCTCCGGCACAGGCTGCCGCGCCGGCTGCTGCGGCTCCGGCTGCCGCAGCAGGCGTGAAAGATGTTAACGTCCCGGACATCGGCGGCGACGAAGTTGAAGTCACCGAAGTGATGGTTAAAGTCGGCGATAAAGTCGCGGCGGAACAGTCCCTGATCACCGTAGAGGGCGACAAAGCCTCTATGGAAGTTCCGGCGCCGTTCGCGGGTACCGTTAAAGAGATCAAAATCAGCACCGGCGATAAAGTCAAAACCGGTTCCCTGATCATGGTCTTCGAAGTGGAAGGCGCTGCGCCTGCCGCCGCTCCGGCTCAGGCTGCTGCCCCGGCACCAGCTGCTGCCCCGGCTCAGGCCGCTAAGCCTGCCGCTGCGCCGGCTGCGAAAGCAGAAGGTAAAAGCGAATTCGCTGAAAACGATGCCTACGTTCACGCGACCCCGCTGATTCGCCGCCTGGCGCGCGAGTTCGGTGTTAACCTGGCGAAAGTGAAAGGCACCGGCCGTAAAGGTCGTATCCTGCGCGAAGACGTTCAGGCCTACGTGAAAGACGCGGTTAAACGCGCTGAATCCGCACCGGCGGCTGCCGCTGGCGGCGGTATCCCGGGCATGCTGCCGTGGCCGAAGGTTGACTTCAGCAAGTTTGGCGAAGTCGAAGAAGTGGAGCTGGGTCGTATCCAGAAAATCTCTGGCGCCAACCTGAGCCGTAACTGGGTGATGATCCCGCACGTTACCCACTTCGACAAAACCGATATCACCGATCTGGAAGCGTTCCGCAAGCAGCAGAATGCCGAAGCTGAGAAGCGTAAACTGGACGTGAAATTCACTCCAGTGGTCTTCATCATGAAAGCGGTTGCCGCTGCGCTTGAGCAGATGCCGCGCTTCAACAGCTCGCTCTCCGAAGATGGTCAGCGCCTGACGCTGAAGAAATACATCAACATCGGTGTGGCGGTGGATACCCCGAACGGTCTGGTGGTTCCGGTCTTCAAAGACGTGAACAAGAAGAGCATCACCGAGCTGTCTCGTGAATTGACCACCATCTCGAAGAAAGCGCGCGATGGCAAACTGACGGCTGGCGAAATGCAGGGCGGTTGCTTCACCATCTCCAGCATCGGCGGCCTGGGTACCACCCACTTCGCGCCGATTGTTAACGCGCCGGAAGTGGCCATCCTCGGCGTGTCTAAGTCCGCGATGGAGCCGGTATGGAATGGTAAAGAGTTTGTGCCGCGCCTGATGCTGCCAATCTCTCTGTCCTTCGACCACCGCGTCATCGACGGTGCTGATGGTGCCCGCTTCATTACCATCATTAACAACACCCTGAGCGACATTCGCCGCCTGGTGATGTAATCGAAAAAGCCGGCCTGACGGCCGGCTTTTTTCTGATAACCTCAGGCTGTTGGGGATTATCAGCAACAAAGGACAAAATCGTTTGCCGTTTGTTGTTTAAAAATTGTTAACAATTTTGTAAAATACACGCGGATAGAACGTCCCGGTGGACTTGGGCGTAAGAATAATAGCGTCAGACCCGCCGGATATAAATTACAGAGGTCATGATGAGTACTGAAATCAAAACTCAGGTCGTGGTACTTGGGGCAGGCCCCGCAGGTTACTCTGCAGCCTTCCGTTGCGCTGATTTAGGTCTGGAAACCGTCATCGTAGAACGTTACAGCACCCTCGGTGGTGTTTGTCTGAACGTGGGTTGTATCCCTTCTAAAGCGCTGCTGCACGTGGCAAAAGTTATCGAAGAAGCGAAAGCGCTGGCCGAACACGGCATCGTTTTCGGCGAACCGAAAACTGACATTGACAAGATCCGCACCTGGAAAGAAAAAGTCATCACTCAGCTGACCGGTGGTCTGGCTGGCATGGCCAAAGGTCGTAAAGTGAAGGTGGTTAACGGTCTGGGTAAATTTACCGGCGCTAACACCCTGGAAGTGGAAGGCGAAAACGGCAAAACCGTGATCAACTTCGACAACGCTATCATCGCGGCGGGTTCCCGTCCGATTCAGCTGCCGTTTATCCCGCATGAAGATCCGCGCGTATGGGACTCCACCGACGCGCTGGAACTGAAATCTGTACCGAAACGCATGCTGGTGATGGGCGGCGGTATCATCGGTCTGGAAATGGGTACCGTATACCATGCGCTGGGTTCAGAGATTGACGTGGTGGAAATGTTCGACCAGGTTATCCCGGCTGCCGACAAAGACGTGGTGAAAGTCTTCACCAAACGCATCAGCAAGAAATTTAACCTGATGCTGGAAACCAAAGTGACTGCCGTTGAAGCGAAAGAAGACGGTATTTACGTTTCCATGGAAGGTAAAAAAGCACCGGCGGAAGCGCAGCGTTACGACGCAGTGCTGGTCGCTATCGGCCGCGTACCGAATGGTAAAAACCTCGATGCAGGTAAAGCTGGCGTGGAAGTTGACGATCGCGGCTTCATCCGCGTTGACAAACAAATGCGCACCAACGTGCCGCACATCTTTGCTATCGGCGATATCGTCGGTCAGCCGATGCTGGCGCACAAAGGTGTCCATGAAGGCCACGTTGCCGCAGAAGTTATCTCCGGTCTGAAACACTACTTCGATCCGAAAGTGATCCCATCCATCGCCTACACTGAACCAGAAGTGGCATGGGTCGGTCTGACCGAGAAAGAAGCGAAAGAGAAAGGCATCAGCTACGAAACCGCCACCTTCCCGTGGGCTGCTTCCGGCCGTGCTATCGCTTCTGACTGCGCAGATGGTATGACCAAACTGATCTTCGACAAAGAGACCCACCGTGTTATCGGCGGCGCGATTGTCGGCACCAACGGCGGCGAGCTGCTGGGTGAGATCGGCCTGGCTATCGAGATGGGCTGTGACGCTGAAGACATCGCCCTGACCATCCACGCTCACCCGACTCTGCACGAGTCCGTTGGCCTGGCGGCGGAAGTGTTCGAAGGCAGCATCACCGACCTGCCAAACGCCAAAGCGAAGAAAAAGTAACTTTTTCTTTCAGGAAAAAAGCATAAGCGGCTCCGGGAGCCGCTTTTTTTATGCCTGATGTTTAGAACTATGTCACTGTTCATAAACCGCTACACCTCATACATACTTTGAAAATAGTCACTCAGTAAACTTATAGGTAGTTAACGATATCGATGAGGTGTGAGATGAAACGCTTTTTAACCACAGCGCTGGTCGCTGCAACGTTTTTTACCGGTGTGGCTTACGCCGCTGACGCCAACATTCCCTGGGCGGACAACAGCGGCGGTACGGAAACGACCCACATTGCGGCGATGGGCCAGGATCTGAATGCCCAGCATCAGCAGGTGACGAAGACCAATGAAGGGGTATGGGCGGCGAATTCCGGTAGCATCAGCGCTGACGAAGCGGCATTATCCAGCACAAAACCAGCCTTTGCCGGCGATCCTTCTCTGATGCCTCACCAGGGCTAAGTGAATGAAAACGCCCGGTTGCGTGAGTGCAACCGGGCGTTTTTTTAAGGTTCTGCCACCTGCCAGCCGGCGTCAGCGTCGGGGGTAAAACGCGTTATCTCCTGTGCCTTTGCGGCGCTCTCTTCACCGAGATTGGCCTGATAGACCCTATCCTGCTGATCGATCATAAAGCTCATCACGCCGGTTTCACCCCAGGCTATCGGCCAGGCCAGCAAGGCGACGCTCTGGTCATCGCGACCGGCGATAATTCGAAAGCGATAGCCATGGTAGCCGCTACCGGGCACCGTCGGGCTAAAGGCCGGACCGAGCGGGCTTGGCGCTTCGCCCGGCGAAGTTGGCCAGTACAAGCCATCTTTTTTGCCTTCGCTACTGATGATTTTCTGCGCCCAGCGGTGGTTCAGATGATAATAATCCTGCTGGGCATCAACATAGGCATGCATGGCGGCGATCGCCGACAGCTCATTGCGGCCGATGGCGCGGGTGAGGATCTCCTCTTCGCCAGCGGCCATATCAAAGCGCCATCCCTCAGACGCTTTTACGATAGGCACGGGCAGACGCCATGCCTCGCTACCGACATCGAGCCAGGCTTTGCCACCCTGCTGGATGATGACATGTTTCACCTGCCAGTCGCGTTGAAAGCGATCGACGGCGGCAGGGTCGATCCCGTCCGTGGGTAAAAACTGCTGCCAGTTATCGCCGAGTACTTCGCTCAGCGCGGCTTCATTAGGCTGGCTGATCGCTTCGGCCAGCGCAGTTGCGGCCTGTTCCGGCGTGGCAAACTGCTGTTGGGCGAAGGCGGCAAGCGGCGACAGCATTAACGTAAACAGGGCAACGGATAATGGGTTTCTCATTCTGCTCATCCTTAGCGGCGACGCAGTTCATGGTGTTCGGAAAGACGTTCTCTGGTGCCATCGCGTAACTCGCGGTTTACGCCGGAAAACTGGCGGCTCTGCAGTCCTCGTTCCTGCTGCGCTTGCCAGGAGGGGGCGCGGCTTTCGTTGCCGCTAAGGGCGTTGGCGCGCAGATGGCTGAGCGTCTGCTGACGCTGGGCTGGCGTGGCGGACTGGAACTGCTGCCGGCGCTGCTGCTGCTGAGGTGTGCGGTTCTGCTCGTGGCTCCTGGCGGCTTCTCGACGCTGCTGTTGCTGCGGCGTGGGGTTTTTCAGCTGCGTTTTTGCCGCCTCGCGACGCTGCTGTTGGGTCGGCGTACTGTCGTAACCGCGGTAATTACTGCGTTGGGTGGCTTGCTTCAGCTGCGCTGAGGCCGCCTGACGCTGGGCGTCGCGTGAGGTGTTGTTTGCCGCCAGATTGCCCGCTGTGGCCGTCGGTACGTTATGCTGCAGCTGGGTCATCGCTGCCTGGCGCTGCGCTTCGCGATCGACTGGCGCATGTTGGGTCGCGCTCAGTCCGCCGGAAACGTTGGTCTGATGGAAGCGCTGAGCTACCGTATTATCGGGATACGGTGTGTGTCCGCGATAGGCAGGATTGTGCTGCCAGTTAACGTGGTTTCCCGGCAGGTTTTCTCCTGTTATATGATTGAAATTATTTACATTAATATTGATGTTATCGCCATTATGCGAGTAATCGCCGTGGTGGTAGTCGTCATCGTGATGGTGATGGTCATCATCATCCCAGTCGATACTGCTGAACAGCGCCCAGGTGGTGGCCACGCCGAGGCTGTACCCGAAGCCTTTGACGAAGCTATCGGTAAATTGCTCCCCGGGAGGGGGCGGCAGATAGACCGGCGGATAGGCGCTGTTCGGCCAGGTACCATAGACGGTGGAGGGGTTATAGCTGGGAACATAGACCACCTGTGGATTGGTCGGCTCTATTTTAATGACCTGCTTGGGCGCAGGCGCCGCTGTGTGGGCGGTTGCGGTTGCTGCCGTGCTGCTGCTGGCTGAAACCGGTGCGGCAGGGGTGACAATCACTTTCTGCTGCGGTGTGGATTTCAGCGTCCCGGTTTGTTGGGCAATGGCGCGCAGGCGCTGCACTGAATCCATCACATCATGCGGCTGGGCCAAAAACGCATTGCCAAGATTTTCCACCCAGGGCGGATTCTCGCCCATCATCGCCAGCAGGGCAGGGAAAGCGACAAGAGATTTGACGCTAGGGTCCCACGGCTGGCTGGCAACCGCCTGCACGGCCGCATCACTTTTCATCGCGGGGTTATCCTGGGACCACTGGACCGCCTGCAGGACGTTGTCGGGATAAGTGGAGGCCATCAACACCTGCGACAGCAGACTGTCCGGGTAGAGCGCGATAGGGGCGACCCATTGATCAATTTGCGCCTGGGTGTAAGTGGCGGCCACCGGCTGTGTCTTCGACGCTGCGGGCGCTGGCGCTTGCTGCGCAGGCGGTTCAGCGATCGTCGCTGGGGTTCGGCTTTGCACATAGAGTGTTCCTGCCGCCGCGAGTAAGCCAGCGCTACAGAGCAGGGCGATAATATGGGGTTTGAACGGCAGTGACATGGAAACTCCTGACCCAAAAAGTAACCCATCTCGCTAAAGTATCTGCGAAAACGGCGCGTTTGCTGAGTATAAGTAAGCGGTATGGCTTTTTATTGATTATTGTTGGGATCGGCCCGTGGCGTTGTACGCGTAAAGGAATTTTTGTCGTGGGATTTGAACAGAAAGCCTGCAATATCCTGCCCTTAACGATTCAGCTAAATTTTAATGTTGCTTTTTTGTAAACAGATTAACACCTTTCAAAAATCCTGCTATGCTGCCGACGCGGTATCGGGCATTTACCCTACAAACTGCTGTCTCACAGGAGCGTGAAGAAAATCGCCCAGCCACTAAATCCTTCAAGATGCGTCACGCGGCAAGCTAAGCCAGGACAGAGGCAGATTGATTGAAGACGTGTAGGCCGCATTATGACAATGAGAGCGAGGAGAACCGTCGTGCTAGAAGAATACCGTAAGCACGTAGCTGAGCGTGCCGCCATGGGGATTGTTGCCAAACCCTTAGATGCAACCCAAATGGCCGCGCTGGTAGAACTGCTGAAAAACCCGCCTGCGGGCGAAGAAGAATTCCTGTTAGACCTGCTGATTAACCGTGTACCGCCGGGCGTCGACGAAGCCGCCTATGTTAAAGCTGGATTCCTTGCCGCGATCGCCAAAGGCGAAGCGACCTCCCCCCTGGTTACCCCTGAAAAAGCCGTTGAACTGCTGGGCACCATGCAGGGCGGTTACAATATCCATCCGCTGATCGATGCGCTGGACGACGCGAAACTGGCGCCGATTGCCGCGAAAGCGCTCTCCCATACCCTGCTAATGTTCGATAACTTCTACGACGTGGAAGAGAAAGCCAAAGCGGGTAACGAGCATGCTAAACAGGTTATGCAATCCTGGGCTGACGCCGAGTGGTTCCTGAACCGTCCGCAGCTGGCAGAGAAAATCACTGTTACCGTCTTCAAGGTCACCGGCGAAACGAACACCGATGATCTCTCTCCGGCGCCGGATGCGTGGTCGCGCCCGGATATCCCGCTGCATGCGCTGGCAATGCTCAAAAACCCCCGCGAAGGCATTGAGCCGGATCAGCCGGGCGTGGTTGGCCCAATCAAACAGATCGAAGCCCTGCAGCAGAAAGGCTACCCGCTGGCCTACGTCGGCGACGTGGTCGGGACCGGTTCTTCACGTAAATCCGCCACCAACTCGGTGCTGTGGTTTATGGGCGACGATATCCCGAACGTGCCGAACAAGCGCGGCGGCGGCCTGTGTCTGGGCGGTAAAATCGCGCCAATTTTCTTCAACACCATGGAAGATGCGGGCGCGCTGCCTATCGAAGTTGATGTGTCTAACCTGAACATGGGCGACGTAATCGACGTTTACCCGTTCAAAGGCGAAGTGCGTAACCACGAGACCAACGAACTGCTGGCCAGCTTCGAGCTGAAAACCGATGTGCTGATCGACGAAGTGCGCGCCGGCGGCCGTATTCCGCTGATCATCGGTCGCGGTCTGACCACCAAAGCGCGTGAAGCGCTGGGCCTGCCGCACAGCGATGTCTTCCGTCAGGCGAAAGACGTGGCGGAAAGCACCCGCGGCTTCTCGCTGGCGCAGAAAATGGTTGGCCGCGCCTGCGGCGTTGCCGGTATCCGTCCGGGCGCTTATTGCGAACCGAAAATGACCTCCGTCGGTTCTCAGGACACCACCGGTCCAATGACCCGTGATGAGCTGAAAGACCTGGCGTGCCTGGGCTTCTCTGCAGACCTGGTGATGCAGTCCTTCTGCCACACCGCGGCCTACCCGAAGCCGGTTGACGTTACCACGCACCACACTCTGCCGGACTTCATCATGAACCGCGGCGGTGTTTCTCTGCGTCCGGGCGATGGCGTGATTCACTCCTGGCTGAACCGCATGCTGCTGCCGGATACCGTGGGTACCGGCGGTGACTCCCACACCCGTTTCCCAATCGGCATCTCCTTCCCGGCGGGCTCTGGTCTGGTGGCCTTCGCCGCCGCGACCGGCGTGATGCCGCTGGATATGCCGGAATCGGTGCTGGTGCGTTTCAAAGGTAAAATGCAGCCGGGGATCACCCTGCGTGACCTGGTCCACGCCATCCCGCTGTACGCCATCAAGCAGGGCCTGCTGACCGTGGAGAAGAAAGGTAAGAAAAACATCTTCTCTGGTCGCATCCTCGAGATCGAAGGTCTGCCGGATCTGAAAGTCGAGCAGGCGTTCGAGTTGACCGATGCCTCGGCGGAGCGTTCTGCCGCCGGCTGCACCATCAAGCTGAATAAAGAGCCGATCGTTGAGTATCTGAACTCCAACATCGTTCTGCTGAAGTGGATGATCGCCGAAGGCTACGGCGACCGCCGTACCCTGGAGCGTCGTATCCAGGGCATGGAAAAATGGCTGGCGGATCCGCAGCTGCTGGAAGCCGATGCTGACGCGGAATACGCGGCAGTGATCGACATCGATCTGGCGGATATTAAAGAGCCGATTCTGTGCGCGCCGAACGATCCGGACGATGCCCGCCTGCTGTCTGATGTGCAGGGCGAGAAGATCGACGAAGTGTTCATCGGCTCCTGCATGACCAACATCGGCCACTTCCGTGCCGCCGGTAAGCTGCTGGACAGCCACAAAGGCCAACTGCCGACTCGCCTGTGGGTGGCGCCGCCAACCCGTATGGATGCCGCGCAGCTGACCGAAGAAGGCTACTATAGCGTGTTTGGTAAGAGCGGGGCGCGTATCGAAATCCCTGGCTGTTCCCTGTGTATGGGTAACCAGGCGCGCGTGGCCGACGGCGCGACGGTGGTTTCCACCTCTACCCGTAACTTCCCGAACCGTTTAGGTACCGGCGCTAACGTCTATCTGGCCTCTGCCGAACTGGCAGCGGTGGCTTCGCTGCTCGGCAAACTGCCGACGCCGGAAGAGTACCAGACCTTCGTGGCGCAGGTGGATAAGACGGCGGAAGATACCTACCGTTATCTGAACTTCAACCAGCTGGATCAGTACACTGAAAAAGCTGACGGCGTGATCTTCCAGACCGCGGTGTAAACCATTCGGTCAGCCCGGCTGACCGTTTGGCGATAAACTCTCCAATGCCCGGTGAACATTGCATCAGCGGGCATTTTTATTTCCAAACCTCCCGCCCGCTACGCTTTTTTTCTTTCTGTCTGCTGCGATAATTACTGCATGGGTACAGTGCAGCGGTGACGCATTGCCCTTGCAGAGGAAAAGACTATGGATTACGAATTTCTGCGCGATATTACCGGAGTGGTAAAGGTGCGAATGTCGATGGATCACGAGGCGATCGGCCACTGGTTCAACGAGGAGGTGAAAGGCAATCTTGCTCTGCTGGACGAAGTGGAGCAGGCTGCGCGCACCGTGAAGGGCAGCGAGCGTTCCTGGCAGCGTGCCGGGCATGAATATACGCTGTGGCTGGATGGCGAAGAGGTGATGATCCGCGCCAATCAGCTGGAGTTTTCCGGCGACGAAATCGAGGAGGGGATGAGCTACTACGACGAAGAAAGTCTTTCTCTGTGCGGTGTTGAGGATTTCCTGCAGGTGGTCGCCGCCTATCGTGAGTTTATGCAGCAGCGTTAATGACGCCTTTTATGTCGGGTGGCGCAGAACTACAGGCCCGGCAAGCAAAAGCGCCGCCGGGCATTTCATAGATTACACGGCAGGAATATTGCGGCCGTAGTAAATCTCGCGCATCTCTTTCCATAGCAGGTCGGTAATGACCTTGCGCTCTTCGGCAGTCAACTCTTCCGGTCGGGTATGGAACATGTAGTGCTTAAGGTCGAACTCCTTGAGCAACATTTTGGTATGGAAGATATTTTCCTGATAAACGTTGACGTCGACCATGTCATACAACGACTTCATATCGTCGGACATAAAGTTCTGAATCGAATTGATTTCATGATCGATAAAATGCTTCATCCCATTGATATCGCGGGTAAAGCCGCGCACACGGTAGTCAATGGTCACAATGTCCGATTCCAGCTGGTGAATCAGATAGTTCAGCGCTTTAAGCGGGGAAATGACGCCGCACGTTGAAACTTCGATATCGGCGCGGAAGGTGCACAGGCCGCCCTCCGGATGGCTCTCCGGGTAGGTATGCACGCAGATATGGCTCTTATCGAGATGGGCGACCACGGTTTCCGGTAGCGGGCCAGGATGTTCGGTCTGGTCAATCAGCTTGGGATCGACAGGCTCTTCGCTGACCAGAATGGTCACGCTGGCGCCCTGGGGTTCATAATCCTGACGGGCGATATTCAGGATATTGGCGCCAATAATAGAACAGGTTTCTGTCAGGATCTCCGTCAGGCGATTGGCATTATAGAGTTCGTCGATATAGGCGATGTAGCCGTCGCGCTCTTCTGCCGTTTTGGCGTAACAGATATCGTAGATACAAAAACTCAGGCTTTTGGTCAGGTTGTTAAAGCCGTGCAGCTTCAATTTTTTCAATTTAGTTCACCCCCTTATTTCGCGTCACGGTGCGGACAGAGCATCATGCAGATATTGTGGTAAGGCGAAGGCCGCCGTATGGATTGCCGGATTGTAGTAACGGCAGGTCAGGTTGGCTTTGTGAAAGCGCGCCTGAATGATTTCGCTGGAGAGATGGCGCAGCGCCTCATTGTCGCTCGCCCAGGCAAAGGTCATGATCCCGCCGTAATAGGTTGGAATTGCCGCCTGGTAGAAGCTGACGTCGCGAAAATAGTGGCTTAGCTTGCGATGGCTGCCTACCGCTTCATCCTGTTGCAGGAAGCAGACGCCATTCTGGGCAACAAAGATCCCACCCGGGTTCAGGCAGCGTTTGCAGCCTTCATAAAAAGCCGAGGTGAACAGGCTTTCTCCCGGGCCGATAGGGTCGGTACAGTCCGAAATGATCACGTCAAACGTTTGCGTCGTCTGATTAACAAAATTGACGCCATCATCAATCACCAGCGTAAAGCGCGGATCGTCATAGGCGCCGGCGTTATGGTTCGGCAGGTACTGGCGGCAGAATGAAACTACCCCGGCGTCGATTTCCACCATGGTGATGGTTTCGATGCTACGGTGACGAGAGACTTCGCGCAGCATCGCGCCATCGCCGCCGCCAATGATCAACACATGCTTCGCGTTGCCGTGAGCCAGCAGCGGCACATGGGTCATCATTTCGTGATAGATGAACTCGTCGCGTTCGGTGGTTTGTACGACGCCATCCAGCGCCATCACCCGGCCAAAGGCGCGGTTATCAAAGATGATCAGATCCTGATGATCGGTTTTTTCGTGGTACAGCACGTTATCAACGCTAAAATACTGACCAAAATGGTCATGCAGCGTTTCATGCCACAGTGGATTATCGGCCACGATAAGGCTCCTCCTTCGTTAACATCTGTTACACCCGTAAAACGAGTGCAACATCATAGACAACTATAGATGAGGATGCACGGCGGTTATTGCAGCAATGAGGCAGGAATAACAGCCACCGCCCTGGAAGGGCGGTGGAGAGGATGAGGCTATTTTGCCGGCTCGGGTTGGCTATCTACTATCCGCACGGAATAAACCATGGTGGCGCCTGGCGGGATTTTTGGCGGTAATCCTTTACTGCCATAGGCCTTTTCAGGCGGGACGACGAGCGTCACAGAGCCGTGGTTCTGTAGACGCTTCAGCGGTTCGCGAAACACCGGGGGATAGGCATCCAGCTTTTGCGTAAGCGCCTGATCTTTCGCTTCCATATCGTTGATCACCGTCCCGTCCGTCAGCATCTCTTTGATCACCACGGTAACCAGGTCGTTACCGCTTATTTTTCCTTTACCCGGGTAATCGACGCGGCTGTAGACGCCCTCTTTAAAGACCACATCTTTTTTGCGCGCAAACGCCTGCTGATATTTCTTGCCGGCACTGATGTTTTTCTGCTCTATTTTATTCAGGTTCTGATAAACCTGCTGCGACACATCAAACAGCGCTTTGTTACGTTCCTGCTCTCCGAGACGAAGCTGGCCGCGAAAGGCATCTTCGATGCCCTGCAACACCAGGCCTGCGTCGACGGTAACTCCCTGAGTGCGACGGGTGGTAAGGACGTTGAGCGCCTCGCTTCCCATCGAGGCGCCGATCGCATAAGCCTGCTGTTCTCCCGATGCGCTGAGTTTGGCGGCGGCGCTCTCGCCGCTGCGCGTTTTGGACTGTACAGAAAGCTGCGTTCTCAGCAGTTCGATTTCATCTTCTTTCATCCGTAGCTGGGCGTTGTCTTTATCCGCCTGCAGGCGATAGGCTGCCACTATGGCCGCCATCTCTGGTGGCTCATTTTTTGGCGCAGCGGCGTCGTTAGCGGGGCCATGCGGCGCTTTATCCGCGGCGGCCAGCCGGGTCGCCAGCGGCTGTTTGTCAGCGTTAAGCGCTTTAGCCTGGTCAAGAGCGGCCTGCTGCGCCTTCTCCGCAGCGGCGAGGCGAATAGTCAGCGACTGCTTATCGGCGCTAAGGGCCTTAACCTGCTCGAGGACGGCCTGTTTCTCTTTTTCCGCGGCGGCCAGTCGGGTAGCCAGCGGCTGTTTGTCAGCGTTAAGCGCTTTAGCCTGGTCAACAGCGGCCTGCTGCGCTTTCTCCGCAGCGGCGAGGCGAATAGTCAGCGACTGTTTATCGGCGTTAAGGGCCTTAACCTGCTCGAGGACGGCCTGTTTCTCTTTTTCCGCGGCGGCCAGCCGGGTCGTCAGCGGCTGTTTGTCAGCGTTAAGCGCTTTGACCTGCTCAAGAGCGGCCTGTTTCTCTTTTTCCGTTGCGGCCAGTTGGGTCATTAGCGCGTGTTTATCTTTATTAAGCGTGGTAAAGCTGGCGCTGAGGCGTTTATTTTCAGCTTCGGCTTGCTGAATCTGCGTCGTTAATTGCTGGATCTGCTGACGCGCCGCGGCCTGGCTTTGCTGTAGATTATTATTCTGCACAACGCCTGCTTTTTTTATTAATGCCTCTTTTTCTGCAGTAGCGGCGCTTAAGGCGACCTGTAATTCATTAATTCTCTTATTCAACGCCGCTTGCTCATTCGCTCCGGCAGTATCCGTTTGCGGCGTAGCGGCAAGCTGTTTTTTTAATTGCTGTATAAGCTTATCTTTTTGTGCAATCGCCGCCTGCTGGCTGGTGATTCTTTTTTGTAATTGTGAGGTGTTGGTACCGGTTTTTTTATTATCTGCGCTCTGGCGGCTTTCTTGTGTTTGTTTTGCGCTTGCGGCATCGTTTTTTTCTTGCGCCTGAGATTGCTGGGTTTGCTGTTGGGCGTAATCAAGAAAGGCCGGCGCGGCGCCGGCGGTGAAGGGGGTTGAAAGCGCCAGCGCAGCGACGAGCATCAGCAGGGGCGCGTTGAGGGTCAGCGTGGCGGCTCTGTTCATGGCTGTTTGCTTTCACCACGCTGTACCAGGCTATCGATCAGCGTTTTCTGGATATCGGCGCACAGTTTGATGGATTTAAACTGATACATGGAGTCAATGCCAAGCCGGGTAGGATCCGCCACTTTCTCGCGCACGCTATTGTATTGTGACGCCGCGCGCACTAAAGCGTTAAAGTCATTGCTGAGTTTAGTGGCTTGCTGTGGGTTAACCTCTTTTAGCGAATCCAGCGCCTGGCGACAGGATTCAATGCGCGCTTGTTCGCTGGCCGCCCGCTCCTGCTCTGCCTGCTGCTGTGACGTCAGCGGCGTGGCGATCGGTTTAACCGGCTGGCGGGAAGAGGTATTGCTACAGCCGGCTACTAACAGCGCGGCGAGAGGGATAACACGAAGAGTCAGCGAGATATTCACAATTTCAGTCCATGAAGTAGGTATATTTTTACCGGATTCTAGAAGGGTGCTTTTTATTTTGCAATATATGAATAATGATATTTTATTAGTTTTTTAGTCATTCTTCATTATTATGAGTTTACTTTATTTGGCAAATTGATAGGTTCGCAATTAAATAAGGTTTGTTTATATACAATAATAAATATAAATATTTAAAGGGGGAAATTGAAATGCTAAAGGCGCGGAGCGTTGCCGCCCGCGCAGGGAATTATTTAACGTAAGCCAGCAGGCTGAGCGAATCGCGGGCCAGCGCTTTACATTTTTTCGCCGTCGGAATGTTAATGCCGCTAAGATCGCGATAGCTGTCTTCGCCAAGCGCTTTCATGTTGTAGCTGTCATAGTTGCTCAGGTCCCACTGGTTCTGTTGGGCAAAGAACACCAGCGCGCGACGGATCTGCGTGTTGGGCAGGTTCTGGTAGCCACAGTCGTTTTTCAGAAACACAAAAACCGCGGTTAAATCAGCCATATCTTCCGCTTCGGATTCGCTGAGCGCGTAGCTGTTGGCGGAGAGAGCAAGCAGGCTGCCGAGTACCATTGTTCTGAAAAGCGTCTTCATTTTTTCTACCATTAGATCACCGACGCTTCAAATTAGCATACTTCTTTACACAGCGCCGATCTTTATTCTTACTCTTCTGCTTGACCTTCCCGTTACGGTAGGGTTTAAGCTCAAATATTCGCCCGCAGAATAAAAGGATGTGAATATGCAACGTCGAGACTTCCTCAAACTGACCGCCGCGGTCGGCATGGCCAGCGCATTGCCGTTATGGAGCCGGGCGGTCTTTGCCGCCAGTCGCCCGGCTCTGCCGATACCGTCGCTGTTAGCCGCCGATGCGCGCAACTGCATCGCGCTCAGGATCCAGGCGGGCAAAACGCGGTTTGGCGCCCTGAATGCCACTACCTGGGGCTACAACGGGTCGCTGCTGGGCCCTGCGCTGCAGTTGACGCAGGGGAAGACCGTCACGGTGGATATTACTAACCAGCTGGCGGAAGAGACCACGCTGCACTGGCATGGTCTGGAGGTACCGGGCGAGGTCGACGGGGGGCCACAGGGGGTTATCGCGCCGGGCGCCACCCGCACGGTAAGCTTCACGCCAACGCAGCGGGCGGCGACCTGCTGGTTTCATCCGCATCAGCATGGAAGCACCGGCCGGCAGGTGGCGATGGGCCTGGCCGGCCTGGTGCTGATCGAGGATGAAGAGAGCGGGCGCCTGCTGCTGCCTAAGCAGTGGGGAATCGATGATGTGCCGGTGATCGTCCAGGATAAGAAGTTCACCGCCGCCGGCGAGATCGACTATCAGCTGGATGTGATGAGCGCCGCCGTCGGCTGGTTTGGCGATACGCTACTGACCAATGGGGCCCTCTATCCCGAACATGCCGCGCCGCGCGGCTGGCTGCGCCTGCGCTTGCTGAACGGCTGTAATGCCCGTTCCCTCAATTTTGCCACCAGCGATAAGCGCCCGCTGTACGTAGTGGCCAGCGATGGCGGTCTGTTGGCCGAGCCGGTCAAGGTCGATGAATTGCCGGTCTTGATGGGTGAACGCTTTGAGGTGCTGGTGGACACCAGCGACGGTAAACCTTTCGATCTGGTGACCCTGCCGGTGAGCCAGATGGGCATGGCGATTGCGCCTTTTGATAAACCACAGCCGGTACTGCGCGTCCAGCCGCTGGTCATTCCCGCCTCCGGCAAGCTGCTGGATACTCTGGCCGCTCTCCCGGCGTTACCGTCCCTGACGGGGCTGACGCAGCGTCAGCTCCAGCTGTCGATGGATCCGATGCTCGACCGGATGGGCATGCAGGCGCTGATGGAGAAGTATGGCGACCAGGCGATGGCCGGAATGGATCACGGCATGATGGGGCATGGCGACATGAGCGACATGGGGAATATGCATCACGGCGACATGAGCATGAACCACGGATCCGGCATGGAGCATGGCATGTCGTCAGGCAAGGGCTTTGATTTCCATAACGCCAACCGCATCAACGGCAAAGCCTTCGACATGAATGAGCCGATGTTTGCCGCCGCCAGAGGCCAGTATGAGCGCTGGGTGATTTCTGGTAAGGGCGACATGATGTTGCATCCGTTCCATATCCACGGCACCCAGTTCCGTATCCTCAGCGAAAACGGCAAGCCGCCAGCGGCGCATCGTCGCGGCTGGAAAGACACCGTTCGTGTGGAAGGGGACGTGAGTGAAGTATTAGTGAAGTTTGATCATCCGGCGCCGAAGGAGTTTGCCTATATGGCACACTGCCACCTGCTGGAACATGAAGACACCGGGATGATGTTGGGGTTCACGGTTTAAGTCTCTGCGACCTGCTGCGATCCCCAACGGGAAGAAGGACGGAACACCAAAAAAAACGGCAACTTTCGTTGCCGTTTTGCGTTTTATTTGGCGTCATCCGGGAGCGCATAGGCGACAATATAATCGCCCATTTTGGTACCGAACGAGCCGTGACCGCCGGCAGAGATGACAACATACTGTTTGCCATTCACTTCGTAGGTCATCGGAGTCGCCTGACCGCCGGCTGGCAGACGGGCTTCCCACAGCTTCTCGCCGTTGCTCATATTGTACGCGCGCAGGTAGTTATCTGCAGTCGCGCCGATGAACAGGACGTTACCGGCCGTGGAGATCGGACCGCCCAGCATCGGCATCCCCATGGTAAACGGCAGTTTAACCGGCATCGGGAACGGCAGGCTGTCCTGCGGAGTACCGATACGTTTTTTCCATACCACTTCGTTGGTTTTCAGATCCAGGGCGGAGATATACCCCCAGGCCGGCTGTTTGCACGGCAGGCCGAACGGCGACAGGAACGGGTTCAGCGTTACGCCGTACGGGACGCCGTACTGCGGCTGCACGCCGGACTCGGTACCAGAGCCTTTCGCATCTTTCGGCGGCTCCATCGGATTGCCTGGCCCGCGCGGGATCAGTTTAGAGACGAAAGGCAGCGCCATCGGGTTGGCGATAGCCACCTGACGGTTCGGATCGACGGAGATACCGCCCCATTCAAACATCCCCAGGTTACCCGGGAACACCAGCGTGCCCTGCTCAGACGGCGGGGTGAAGATACCTTCATAGCGCAGCTGGTGGAAGATCACGCGGCACACCAGCTGGTCGAACATAGTGGCACCCCACATGTCCGCGCCGGTCAGATCTTTCTTCGGACGGAAGCTCAGATCGGAGAAGGGCTGGGTTTTGGTAACGTAATCACCTTTGGCAGCGCCCTGCGGTACTGGTTTTTCCGGCGCCGGGACCACCAGCTCGCCGTTACGACGATCCAGCACGAAGATGTTGCCGGTTTTCGCTGGGGCATAGATGACCGGTACGGTTTTGCCGTTGACCTCAATATCAGCCAGCGTCGGCTGGGAAGGCATGTCCATATCCCACAGATCGTGATGGACGGTCTGATAGCTCCAGGCCAGCTTACCGGTGGTGGCGTTCAGTGCCACAATCGAGCTGGCATAACGCTCTTGCTCCGGCGTACGGTTGCCGCCCCAGATGTCCGGAGTGGTCACGCCCATCGGCAGATAGACCAGATCCAGCTTAGCGTCGTAGGCGGCAGGCGCCCATGAGTTCGGCGAGTTGAGCGTGAAGTGATGTTCATCGCTCGGGATGGCGTTCGGATCTTTCGCACCCGGATCGAAGGCCCACAGCAGTTTACCGGTATTCACATCAAAGCCGCGGATCACGCCTGACGGCTCGCGGGTAGAGAAGTTATCGGTGACCGCGCCGGCAATCACGATGGTTTTATCGGTGATGATCGGCGGTGAAGTGGGTTCATACATGCCCGGCGTGGTGACCGGCATGTTGGTCTGCAGATTGAGAATACCTTTATTAGCAAAGGTTTCGCACAGCTTACCGTTGTCGGCGTTTACCGCGAACAGGCGACCATCGTTCACCGGCAGGATAATGCGGCGCGGACAGTCGGCGACGACGTCGGCAGGGGCGTTATCCGCTTTCGCTTCGTGATAAGAAACACCGCGGCAGGTGACGTGCTGGAACGACGGATCGGCGTTCAGCTGCGGGTCAAAATGCCACTTCTCTTTACCGGTGGCGGCGTCCAGCGCAAACAGGCGCTGGTGAGCGGTACACAGGAAGAGCGTATCGCCGACTTTAATCGGCGTCACTTCGTTAGTGATTTCACCCGGATCGTTCGGCTGTTTCAGGTCGCCGGTGCGGAACACCCAGGCTTCCTTCAGGTTCTTCACGTTATCGGCGTTAATCTGCTTCAGCGGGGAGAAGCGCTGGCCTTCCTGGTTACGGCCATAGGCCGGCCAGTCGCCGTCGGCGACGGTGGAAATCGGTGCGGCCGGCGTAGCGTCGGCGCTCAGGGTGCCGTTGACTTCCTGCGGGTCGTTAAAACCAGCCCAGGTCAGCATGCCGCCGCTGATCAGCAGGGCGACGACCAGCGCGCCAACGGCGCCAGCGGAAGGCACCGGCAGACGACGCCAGACAAAGGGCAGGATCAGCCAGATGCCAAAGAAGACGAGGATATCGCTACGCGGCGTCAACGCCCAGAAGTCGAAACCAACTTCCCAGACGCCCCAGATCATGGTCGCCAGCAGCAGCGCGGCGTACAGCCACAGAGCAGCGCGCTTGCCGCGGAACAGCATTACGGTCACGCCCAGCATCACCAGCCCGGCGATAGGGTAGTACCAGGAGCCGCCAAGCACGACCAGCCATGCCCCGCCGATTAATAGATAGAGGCCGCAGAACGCTGCAAATAGCGCAGTCAGCGTCACCAGGAGCCTTGATTGTTGAGACTTTGTTTCAGCCATAAAAAGTTACTCATGTGTTTGTTAAATTTTTTAACTGCAATTAATTATAGGATTTAACAAGTGTGATCGGAATCACAAATATGGCTTTATTAATCCCTGCACCGAAGATTTCTTTTTGCTGGTATACTGGATGGCTTGCCGGTCATCGTCGGGGCGAAAGCAGCGGCTTTGATGATTTATATTTAGAATCAAATGGTTAGTATTATGAAACATACTGTAGAAGTGATGATCCCGGAATCCGAGATCAAAGCGCGTATCGCGGAACTGGGTCGTCAAATCAACGAACATTATCAGAACAGCGGCAGCGAAATGGTGCTGGTGGGGCTGCTGCGCGGCTCGTTTATGTTCATGGCCGACCTGTGCCGTGAAGTGCAGGTGCCGCATGAAGTCGATTTTATGACCGCCTCCAGCTACGGCAGCGGCATGTCCACCACTCGTGATGTGAAAATCCTTAAAGATCTGGATGAAGACATCCGTGGTAAAGACGTTCTGATCGTGGAAGACATCATCGACTCCGGCAATACCCTGTCTAAAGTTCGCGAAATCCTCAGCCTGCGCGAGCCGAAATCGCTGGCCATTTGTACGCTACTTGATAAACCCAGCCGCCGCGAAGTGAACGTCCCGGTTGAATACGTCGGTTTCGCGATTCCGGATGAGTTCGTGGTGGGCTACGGTATCGACTATGCTCAGCGCTACCGCCATCTGCCGTATATCGGCAAAGTCACCCTGCTGGACGAGTAAGGGGATATCCCACTCTGGACAGCGCGCGCCGCGCTCTCCAGGGTGGCGAAGTCTGAAGGCTATCTGTGGTTGATGTGCTTGATCTTGAGGTTGGAGATCCCGTGGCGATAGCGCTGTTCGAGGGTTTCCCTGCTCACAGCGGTGACATCCAGATCGCGCAGCAGTCCGTCGTGAATCCCGTAAGCCCAGCCGTGGATGGTCACCTTCTGTCCGCGCTTCCACGCGGATTGCATAATCGTCGAATGTCCCAGATTGTACACCTGTTCCATCACGTTCAGTTCACAAAGGGTATCCAGACGGCGCTCCTCTGGCATTTCACCGAGCAGCGAGCTGTGCTTAAACCAGATATCGCGGATATGCAGCAGCCAGTTGTCGATAAGCCCCAGCTCCGGGTTCTCCACCGCCGCCTGCACGCCGCCGCAGCCGTAGTGGCCGCAGATAATAATGTGCTCGACTTCCAGGACATCGACGGCATACTGCACCACCGACAGACAATTGAGATCGGTGTGGATCACCAGGTTCGCTACGTTACGATGCACGAACAGTTCGCCAGGCTCCAGGCCGGTGAGTCGCTCAGCGGGAACGCGGCTGTCCGAACAGCCAATCCACAGGAAGCGCGGTTTCTGCGTCTGCGACAGTTTCTCAAAAAAGCCGGGGTCCTCTTCCACCAGCATTTTTGACCATAGTGCATTGTTGCTGATGAGTGTATCTATATCATTCATGGACGTTATCGGCCTGTAACCAAGTAAGTGCGTTGCGCTAATATAGGGTAAGCTCACCTTTTTTAAAACCATCTTAACCCGTGATACTTCAGGCTGCAGATGCGTTGGCGGCGTCAGCGCCGGTCCAGCGCAAACGTGAGTCAGGCGGGTTAATGACGTGTCACGACACGAGAAGAGATATTTAATGACCATTGCTCTGGAATTAAAACAGCTCAAAAAAACCTATCCCGGCGGGGTTCAGGCGCTGCGGGGGATCGACCTGCAGGTCGAAGCGGGGGATTTTTATGCCCTGCTGGGCCCGAACGGGGCCGGAAAATCCACGACCATCGGCATCATCAGCTCGCTGGTGAACAAAACCTCTGGTCAGGTCAATGTCTTTGGCTACGATCTGGAGAAAGACGTCGTCAATGCCAAGCGCCAGCTTGGCCTGGTGCCGCAGGAGTTTAACTTCAACCCGTTCGAAACCGTGCAGCAGATCGTCGTTAACCAGGCGGGCTACTACGGCGTTGAGCGTAAAGAAGCCCTTTCCCGCAGTGAAAAGTATTTAAAACAGCTCGACCTGTGGGAAAAACGCAACGAACGCGCGAGGATGCTCTCCGGCGGGATGAAGCGCCGTCTGATGATCGCCCGCGCGTTGATGCATGAGCCGAAGCTGCTGATCCTCGACGAACCGACCGCCGGCGTCGATATTGAACTGCGTCGCTCGATGTGGGGCTTTCTCAAGGATCTCAACGATCGCGGAACCACCATTATCCTGACCACCCACTATCTCGAAGAGGCCGAAATGCTATGTCGCAACATCGGCATCATCCAGCACGGCGAGCTGGTGGAAAACACCTCGATGAAAGCGCTGCTGTCGAAGCTGAAGTCAGAGACCTTTATTCTTGACCTCGCGCCAAAAAGCCCGGTGCCGAAGCTCGAAGGCTACCAGTACCAGCTGGTCGATACCTCGACGCTGGAAGTGGAGGTTCTGCGTGAGCAGGGAATTAACAGCGTCTTCGCGCAGCTGAGCGCCCAGGGGGTGCAGGTACTGAGTATGCGTAACAAAGCTAACCGTCTGGAAGAGCTGTTTGTCACGCTGGTGCATGAGCGAAAAGGAGAATCAGCATGATGCAGCTTTATTGGGTCGCGCTGAAAAGCATCTGGACCAAAGAGATCCACCGTTTTATGCGCATCTGGGTACAGACGCTGGTGCCGCCGGTGATCACCATGACCCTGTATTTCGTGATCTTTGGCAACCTGATCGGCTCGCGCATTGGTGAGATGCATGGTTTTACCTATATGCAGTTTATCGTCCCAGGCCTGATCATGATGGCGGTGATCACTAATGCTTACGCCAACGTCGCCTCATCCTTCTTCAGCGCCAAGTTTCAGCGCAATATTGAAGAGCTGCTGGTGGCGCCAGTGCCGACGCATGTGATTATCGCCGGCTACGTGGGCGGCGGGGTAGCGCGAGGACTGTGCGTAGGTATCCTGGTGACCGCGGTGTCGCTATTCTTTGTGCCGTTCCAGGTTCACTCCTGGCTGTTTGTCGCCCTGACGCTGCTCCTCACCGCGGTGCTGTTCTCGCTGGCCGGGCTGCTGAACGCAGTGTTTGCCAAGACCTTCGATGACATTAGCCTGATCCCGACCTTTGTGCTGACGCCGCTGACCTATCTCGGCGGGGTGTTCTACTCGCTGACCCTGCTGCCGCCGTTCTGGCAGGGGCTGTCGCATCTGAACCCCATCGTCTACATGATCAGCGGTTTTCGCTTCGGCTTCCTCGGTATCAACGACGTCCCGCTGGCGACCACCTTCGCCGTGCTGGTGGTGTTCATTGTCGCCTTCTATCTGCTGTGCTGGTCGTTAATTCAGCGCGGTCGCGGCCTGCGTAGCTGATACTCATCATGGTTAGCGCTTCCTGAAGTAAATATGCGAAGCGCTAACCGCTTATCTTTGACTCCCATCACCGATACGTCATCTTCACCTTGCTACATTATTCGCTGGCTAAGGAGGGAAGCATGCTCGGATGGGTCATTACCTGTCACGATGAGCTGGCGCAGGAGATGCTGGATCGTCTTGAACAAAAGTTTGGTCCGCTGGCCCAGTGCCGGGCGGTCAATTACTGGCGCAATCTCAGCAGCAATATGTTGAGCCGGATGATGTGCGATGCGCTGCATGCCACCGACTCCGGGGACGGGGTCATTTTTCTCACTGACAAAACCGGTGCGGCGCCTTATCGGGCCGCGGCGCTGATGAGCCACAAACATACCCACTGCGAAGTGATCTCCGGCGTCAGCTATCCACTCCTTGAGCGAATGTATCTCCTGCGAGGCACGTTAAGCAGCGTGGCGTTTCGCCAGGCGATCGTCAGCGCGGGCGGGCCGATGGTGAGCAGCCTGTGGCATCAGCAGCAGAAGAACCCCCCGTTCCGGTTGCGCCATGATGCCTGGGGAAATTAAGCAGCGGGACAGATACCGCTTTTGTTACAATAACCGCCGTTGATGGTATAACGGTTTGATGCGTATGCTTGCCCGATTTTTGACCCTGCTTCTTTTCCTGACCTCACTCAGCGCCTCCGCCAGCCTGCTTAGCCAGCAGGGCAAGGCTGTGCGCTATATGCAAACCACCGAAGACGCGGTCATCTGGGCGCAGGTGGGAAACCATGTGGTCAGCGTCGGCAATGTTCGTGCCGGGCAGATCCTCGCAGTCGTCCCGACGGCGGCTGACTACTATGAGTTTCGTTTCGGCTTTGGCACCGGGTTTATTGATAAAGGGCATCTCGAGCCGGTGCAGGGCAAGCAGCGGGTGGAGGACCGTTTGGGGGATCTTAATAAACCGCTGAGTAACCAAAATTTACTCACCTGGAAAGATACACCGCTCTATGACGCTCCCTCGGTAAGCAGCGCGCCGTTCGGCACGCTGGCCAACAATCTGCGCTATCCGATCCTCAGCAAGCTGAAGGACCGGCTCAATCAGACCTGGTTTCAGATCCGCATTGGCGACCGGCTGGCGTGGGTCAGTAGTCTGGACGCGCAGGAGGATCACGGTATTCCCGTGCTG
Source organism: Klebsiella sp. KP20-425-1 (assembly GCF_025813515.1). Classification (NCBI taxonomy): domain Bacteria; kingdom Pseudomonadati; phylum Pseudomonadota; class Gammaproteobacteria; order Enterobacterales; family Enterobacteriaceae; genus Klebsiella; species Klebsiella sp. KP20-425-1. The sequence goes on along the minus strand of NZ_CP109614.1, from coordinate 4,260,977 downwards.
ACCTATCACCATATTCTGCGCGATGAAGAGAACACCCGTTTTCGTCATACGTCGACCACCACCTCGGTTCGCGCCTTCACGAATCAGATGACCTGGCTGCGCGATCAGGGCTATACCACGCTGACCCTGTATCAGCTGGAAGGCTATGTGCGTAATAAAATCAATCTCCCGGCGCGGGCGGTGGCGATCACTTTCGATGATGGCTTGAAATCGGTGAACCGCTACGCCTATCCGGTGCTGAAACAGTACGGTTTCCATGCCACCGCGTTTATTATCTCCTCGCGTATTAAGCGCCATCCGCAGAAGTGGGATCCGAAATCCCTGCAGTTTATGAGCATTTCCGAGCTACGCCAGATCCAGGACGTCTTTGATATTCAGTCGCATACTCACTTCCTGCATCGGGTTGACGCCGGCCGGCGGCCGATTTTATTCAGTCGCAATTACCATAATATTCTGTTTGATTTCGCCCGCTCGCGCCGGGCGCTGAGCCAGTTTAATCCGCACGTTCTCTACCTTTCCTATCCCTTCGGCGGCTATAACGCTACGGCGGTGCAGGCGGCGAATGACGCCGGGTTTCATATGGCGGTAACGACGGTGCGTGGGAAGGTGAAGCCGGGGGACAATCCGTTTCTGTTAAAGCGGTTATATATCTTACGCACGGATTCGCTGGAGACGATGTCGCGGCTGATCAGTAACCAGCCGCAGGGGTAATACCGACGCTGCGCCTGAGCGCAGCGTCGCGGCCATCAGGCGACCTGTACCGGAATAGCTTTTGCCTGGCGCTTCATTTCGTTGTCGCCTTCGAAGTAGGCGATGTTAGGCTGCCAGCTGCGCGCCTCTTCGTCCGACATGGTAACGAAGCTGGCGATGATCAAAATATCGCCGACGCTGGCGCAGTGCGCGGCGGCGCCGTTAACGGAGATGATCCGGGAGCCCCGTTCGGCGGCAATGGCGTAGGTGGAGAAACGGTTGCCGTTGGTGACGTTCCAGAGGTGAATAGTTTCATTCTCCAGAATACCGGCCGCATCCAGGAAGTCCTGGTCAATGGCGCAAGAACCTTCATAGTGCAGGTCCGCCTGCGTGACTTTTACGCGGTGGAGCTTGCCCTGCAGCATATTACGCATCATAACTTCTACCCTTCAACCTTAATGTAGCAGAGCGGACACGGCGCCCGCCCTGAGAAAAGCCCGGGCAGTATTGCCCGATTTTTACCCGCTGTCTACTGAGCGAGCGTGACGATCCGGTTGTCGATCAGGCGGGCCTGCCCCAGCCAGGCGGCCATCAGGATCACCGCGCGCTGGCTGGCATCGGTCAGCTCAAGCAGGGTGTCGGCATCGCGGATCTGAATGTCGTCGGCGCGGAAGCCTTTCTCATTCAGCTCCTGTTCAGCGATAGCGATGATCTCATCGAGCTGGCGATCGCCGGCGGCCAGCTTTTCCGCCACCGCGCTCAGCACCTTATACAAGCCTGGCGCGATTTTGCGCTGATCGGCGGTCAGGTAGCCGTTACGCGAACTCAGCGCCAGGCCATCTTTCGCGCGGACGATCGGCACGCCGATGATCTCAATGTCGTAGCCCATGTCGGCGACCATCTTGCGGATCAGCGCCAACTGCTGGAAGTCTTTCTCGCCGAAGCAGGCGACGTCTGGTTGAACAAGGTTGAACAGCTTACTGACGATGGTCGACACGCCGCGGAAATGGCCCGGGCGGCTGGCGCCTTCGAGCATGGTGGATAATCCCGGAACGTCGACGTAGGTCTGGCCTTCAGTACCCTGGGGGTACACTTCCGCCGGCGTCGGCGCGAAGACAAAGTCGACATGACGTTTGTTCAGCTTTTCGCAATCATCCTGTAAGGTGCGCGGGTAGCGCGCCAGGTCGTCGACGCGGTCAAACTGCATCGGATTGACGAAAATACTGACCACCACCACGTCCGCACTGGCTTTGGCTTCATCAACCAGCTTCATATGACCATCATGCAGGTTGCCCATTGTCGGGACCAACGCGATACGCTTACCTTCCTGACGCAGACGGCGGATATGCTGCCGCAGCAGCAGTACGGATTCAATAATCAGCACAACAAGACTCCTTAATGGAAACTGTGTTCTTCGCCCGGATAGACTCCGGATTCGACTTCGGCAATATACTGCCGCACCGCGGCGCGGATGTCGCCCGCTTCGGCAAGGAAATTCTTGGCAAATTTAGGAATGTGGCCGCCGGTAATGCCGAAAGCGTCATGCATCACGAGGATTTGCCCGTCGGTGACATTGCCCGCGCCGATGCCGATCACTGGAATGGTCAGAGCGTCGGTGATGCGCTTCGCCAGTTCAACCGGCACGCACTCCAGGACCAACAGCTGCGCACCCGCCGCCTCCAGCGCTAACGCGTCTTCAAACAGGGTCTGCGCCGCATCGCCGCGACCCTGCACTTTATACCCACCGAATACGTTCACCGACTGCGGCGTCAGGCCAAGATGGCCGCAAACCGGCACCGCGCGCTCCGCCAGCATCCTCACGGTGTCGGCCAGCCAGGCGCCGCCCTCGAGTTTGACCATATTGGCGCCAGCGCGCATCACGATGGCGGCATTTGCAAAGGTCTGCTCGGGGGTGGCATAGGCCATGAACGGCAGGTCGGCAAGCAGCAGGCTGTTTGGCGCGCCGCGGCGGACGGCGCGGGTGTGATAGGCGATATCTTCCACGGTAACCGGCAGGGTGGAGTCGTGACCCTGCACCGTCATTCCCAGCGAGTCGCCTACCAGCAGCACATTTATGCCTTCATCGGCGAACAGCTTCGCGAAGCTGTGATCGTAGGCGGTAATGGTGGCAAAGCGCTTCTTTTCCTGTTTGCATTTCTGCAGCAGGGCAATGGTAGTCGGTTTCATAACATTTCCTGATGATGAAAGTCATATTAACCGGCATTCTAACAGCAGCATTCAGAGGGGCAATGATTTTGGGCAACCGATTACGACGATTGCCGCAAATGCTAAAAAAGGCGAGGGGATTACCAGCTGGCGGGCTTTGCCGCGCCGAGATTATCCAGTACGTCGCGCAGCGCCGGGCCGTCAGGAAAGTGAAGGTCCGGGGCGATCTCGAACAGCGGCCAGAGCATAAAGCCGCGGTTTTTCATATCGTAGTGCGGAACGGTCAGGCGCTCGCTGTTAATGACAGCATCGCCAAACAGCATGATATCGAGGTCCAGCGTGCGCGGCCCCCAGCGTTCGGCTTTGCGCACTCGCCCCTGCTGCAGTTCGATGCGCTGAGTATGATCGAGCAGCGTCTCGGGGGGCAGGGCGGTTTCCAGCGCAACGGCGGCGTTGAGATAGTCCGGCTGATCCTGCGGGCCCAGCGGCGGCGTGCGGTAGAACGAAGAGACGGCGACCACGCGGCTGTGCGGAATTTCGCCCAGGGCGCGGATAGCCGCCTGTACCTGCTCCAGTGGAGAAGCAAGGTTGCTGCCAAGAGCGATATAGACCAGAGTCATGCGCTACCCTGGCGCGGCGCGCGCTTGCGCGGACGACGGTGACGACGGCGCGGCGCAGGATCGTCCCCGAGGTCGTTGAGCATATCTTTTTGCGCCGGCGGTGCGGCGACCTGGAATTCGCCCCACCATTTGGTCAGGCGCTGCAGTTCGTGGTTGTTCTCGGCGCCGGCGCGTAGCTCCAGCAGGTCATAGGCGGCGCGGAATTTCGGATGCTCCATCAGCTTCCAGGCGCGTTTGCCCTGACGACGGGACATGCGCAGCTGCAGCTGCCAGATATCACGAATAAGGGTGGTGATGCGCTTAGGGATCGCCAGCGTACGGCAGGCTTCGTCCAGCACATCGTTCATCGCCAGGGCGAAGGCGTCGTAGTACGCCAGGCCGCTCTCCTGAGCGATTTTTTGCGCCGTCTCCAGCAGCGGATACCAGAACATCACCGCGAAGAGGAAGGCCGGATTGACGCGCATATCGTTATGAATGCGGGTATCGGTATTCTTCAGCACCTGGCTGATGATCCGCTCCATTGGGCTGTCGCCGCGCTCGGTAAAGTAGCGGGTGATGGTCGGGAACAGCGGCTGGAACAGGCTGTATTCCCGCAGCAGCATGTAGGTCTGGTAGCCATACCCGGCCTGCAGCAGCTTGAGCACTTCTTCGAACAGACGCGCTGGCGGCACATCGTGGAGCAGGGCGGCCAGGCGCGGCAGCGGTTCAGCCGTTTCCGGGCTGATGGTCATATTGAGCTTGGCGGCAAAGCGCACCGCGCGCAGCATGCGCACTGGATCCTCGCGATAGCGGGTTTCCGGGTTGCCGATCAGACGGATCACGCCGTCCTGGAGATCCTTCATGCCGCCGACGTAGTCGCGAACGGTAAAGTCCGCCACGCTGTAATAGAGGCTGTTGATAGTGAAGTCGCGACGCTGGGCATCCTCCTCGATCGAGCCGAAGATGTTGTCGCGCAGCAGCATGCCGTTCTGGCCCCGCTGGGAGGTGACGCGATCGGTGGTATGCCCTTCGTGATGGCCACGGAAGGTGGCGACCTCAATGATTTCCGGCCCGAACATCACATGCGCCAGGCGGAAACGTCGCCCAACCAGACGGCAGTTGCGGAACAGCTTGCGTACCTGATCCGGCGTGGCGTTGGTGGTAACGTCAAAATCTTTTGGCTTTTTGCCAAGCAGCAGGTCGCGGACGCCGCCGCCGACCAGCCAGGATTCGTAGCCCGCCTTGTTGAGGCGGTACATGACCTTGAGGGCGTTTTCACTGATATCTTTGCGGGAAATAGCATGCTGCTCACGCGGGATCACCGTCATAGGCGTTGGTTCGACGGCGGCTTCTGCCTCGCGCTCCTCACGGCTTAGCACCTTACGGCAAAAATTAGCGACTCGGGTAAAAATGGTGCACCTCGTAGTGTCAGACGGACTTCAGATCAACTGTACAGTGTAAAAATAGCGGCTAATCATAGCTCAGCGGGAGCCATTTGAGAATGCTCGATTTTCGCCGGCTGCCAGTTGGCGACGGCCTGGACGAGTAAATCATCGATGCTCAGGGCCTGCCACTCCTCGGGGATCGCCTGATTCAGAAAGCGGAGCGCCCGGACGATTTCGGGGCGCGGATCGCCTTCCGGCAGCGCCGGCGCGTGGTTTTGTTTAGAGAGTTTATTGCCGTCGCCATTGAGAGCCAGCGGCAGATGGAGGTAATCCGGCGCCTGCCAGCCAAAATGCTGATACAGCGAAATCTGCCGCACCGTCGGCTCAATCAGGTCTGCGCCGCGGACAATCTCGGTGATCCCCTGAAAGTGGTCGTCGACCACCACCGCCAGGTTGTAGGCGAACAGCCCGTCGCGACGGTGGATAATAAAATCCTCACGCGCCAGCGGCTCATTGGCGATGAGCGTGCCGCGCAGACGGTCGCTAAACTGCAGCACCGGACGGGTTTGGCGCAGGCGCAGCGCGGCGTTTTCCGCCCCCAGCCCGAGATCGCGGCAGTGGCCGTCGTAGATCCCGCCCACGGCGTGGATCCGCGCGCGGGTGCAAGTGCAGTAATAGCTCAGCCCTTGCTCGCCCAGCCACGTCAGCGCCTCGCGGTAGGCTTCGTGCCGTTGCGACTGCCACAGCACGTCGCCATCCCAGTGCAGACCGTAGTGGTCAAGCTGGCGCAGGATGGTATCGGCGGCACCGGGGACTTCGCGCGGCGGGTCGATATCTTCAATACGAACACGCCAGATGCCCTGGTTCGCGCGGGCTTGCAGGTAGCTGCCGAGCGCGGCGATCAGAGAGCCGAAGTGGAGTTCGCCGGAGGGGGAGGGGGCGAAGCGCCCTATATAGCGTGAGTCAGTCATGGTACGGACAACAGAACCAGGCGGGAGAGACTCCCGCCAGAGAGTGAGGCAGCAGGGGATTAGCCCGCCATCTGTTTTTCGCGAATTTCCGCCAGGGTTTTGCAGTCAATGCACAGATCCGCTGTCGGACGCGCTTCCAGACGGCGAATGCCGATCTCCACGCCGCAGGATTCGCAGTAGCCGAAGTCTTCGTCTTCAACTTTTTTCAGCGTTTTCTCGATCTTTTTGATCAGTTTACGTTCGCGGTCGCGGTTACGCAGTTCCAGGCTGAACTCTTCTTCCTGGGCGGCACGGTCTACCGGGTCCGGGAAGTTAGCTGCTTCATCCTGCATGTGCGATACGGTGCGATCCACTTCATCCCTGAGTTGATTACGCCATGCTTCAAGAATACGCTTGAAGTGCGCCAGCTGGGCTTCGTTCATATACTCTTCGCCCGGTTTCTCTTGGTACGGCTCCACCCCAGCGATGGCGAGAATACTCAGGGACGATGTTTTACGGTTTTGCCCTTCTTGCATGTTGCTTCTCCTTAACACGCACTATCGATCCCCATGTGGGGGAAAATCAGGCCGCTATAAATAGCAGATGCTTTTCCGGATAGCAATTATCTAAACGTTACACTTGACAACCCTGTGAAGAAAAGCGTATTCGCGCTTGCGACCCGAACACTATTTAGCCACTTATTTACCGGGGTTTAACACCACGGCGATCGGCTTATTCAGAGTCATCCTCGTCGTAGAAAGTTCCGCTTTCCAGGCGAGAATTTCCACCCCCTTGTCCTGGGCTTCTGTTAACAGCTGTGCGTATCTGGCATCAATATGATGCGCGGGAGAAAAACGGTCAATTGCCGAATGCAGGACGGCAAATAAAATCACCGCGCGGTCGCCATTTGCCGCGACGGCCATCAGTTCCCGCAGATGCTTCTGACCGCGCGTGGTCACCGCATCGGGAAAATAACCGTATTCTTTCTCCGCCAACGTAACCGATTTCACTTCAATATAGCAGTTTTGTCGGTCATCTGCCTGTAACATAATATCGATACGGCTATTCTCTTCGCCATATTTCACTTCGCTTTTCAGCTGGTTATAGCCTGAAAGTTCAGGAATTATTCCGGCGGAAATCGCCTCTTTCGCCAAAGAATTCGCGCGCAGCGTATTGACGCAAATAACTGCGCCCTGCTGGGTTTCAGTTAATTCCCAGGTGTGGGCATATTTGCGCTTCGCATTGTCCGAGGTGGAATACCAGACGGTGTCGCCCGGGGCGGCGCAGCCGGTCATCGCCCCGGTATTCGGGCAGTGGAGCGTCAGCTCGCGGCCATCGGGGGTGACCACGTCAGCAAGAAATCGTTTGTAACGTTTAAGCAAAATGGCGGGCTGCAACGGCGGATCAAACTGCATCAACTTTCCTTATCAAACGGATAACGTTCCAGCGCCGTGTAGCGCGTGCGCCCGCGGCTAAAGCTGGACTCATAGAGCACGAACTCGTTCACCGGAAACGTCCAGCGAAAGCCGGGGGCCGGGATCGGCACCGCCCGGCGAGCATCGCGCCACAGGGTAATATGCGGGTGAAACGGCTGCGGGCTCTGATAGCAGCCGCTGCGCGCCGCCTGAGCGCGCAACATGCTGGCGAGCTGCAGCAGGCCGCGCGGCGGCTGGCGGGTTCCGAGCCACACCACTCGCGAACGTAGCCACTGTCCGGCATCGTCCAGCGTCAGGGTAAAGCCCGGCTGGCGCAGCCGGCCAGCGAGAGCGGCCAGCGCCCGCTGTTTTTCCGCGCTCACCTCGCCGAGAAACGCCAGCGTCAGATGAAGATTATCCGCCGCGACGGGCCTGCCGGCATCTTCGGGGAAGTGCGTTGCCCGCCACTGGACAATCTGCTTCTGGACGGCAGACGGCAGTTCAAGCGCAAAAAACAGCCTTTTCGGCTCAGACATGATAGAGACTCGGTAATGAATTAGGGGGATGCTACAATGCGAACCCCTGAATGTTAACCCCCGGAGCCTTTTGTGTCCTCATTGCCGGTTGCCGCTGTCCTTCCAGAACTGTTATCCGCCCTGCAGCATGCGCCGCAGGTTTTGCTCAACGCGCCGACCGGCGCCGGGAAGTCGACCTGGCTGCCGCTGCAGATCCTCGCCGAGAGCAACATCGCGGGACGCATTATCCTGCTCGAGCCGAGGCGCCTGGCGGCGCGTAATGTCGCGCAGCGGCTGGCTGAACTGCTTGGCGAAAAGCCGGGGGAGACCGTGGGTTTCCGCATGCGCGCCGAAACCTGCGTCGGACCGCAGACCCGCCTGGAGGTGGTTACGGAGGGGATCCTGACGCGCATGATCCAGCGCGATCCGGAGCTGACGGGCGTGGGGCTGGTGATCCTCGATGAGTTTCACGAGCGCAGCCTGCAGGCGGATCTGGCCCTGGCCCTGCTGCTGGACGTCCAGCAGGGGTTACGTGACGATCTCAAGCTGCTGATCATGTCGGCGACCCTCGATAACGATCGCCTGCAGCGTCTGCTGCCGGAGGCGCCGGTGGTGGTCTCGGAGGGGCGCGCTTATCCGGTGGAGCGTCGCTTCAGCCCGCTCTCCGCGCACCAGCGTTTTGATGAGGCGGTGGCGGTAGCGGCGGCGGAGCTCCTGCGGCATGAACAGGGATCGATGCTGCTGTTTCTGCCCGGCGTCGGCGAGATCCAGCGCGTTCTGGAACAGCTGACGGAGCGCGTGGCGGAGGATGTCATTCTCTGCCCGCTGTATGGCGCGTTGCCCTTAAGCGAACAGCGCAAAGCGATCCTCCCGGCGCCGGCCGGGAAGCGCAAAGTGGTGCTGGCCACCAATATTGCCGAGACCAGTTTGACCATCGAGGGGATCCGCCTGGTGGTCGACAGCGCCCAGGAGCGGGTCGCCCGCTTTGACCCGCGCACCGGCCTGACCCGGCTGGTGACGCAGCGCATCAGCCAGGCATCGATGACGCAGCGTGCCGGACGCGCCGGTCGTCTCTCCCCGGGGATCTGCCTGCATTTGCTCGGCAAAGAACAGGCGGAACGGGCGGCGGCGCAGAGCGAGCCGGAGATCCTGCACAGCGATCTGTCGGCGCTGTTGCTGGAGCTGCTGCAGTGGGGCTGCCACGATCCGTCCGCGCTGGCCTGGCTGGATCAGCCGCCCGCGGTCAATCTGGCCGCCGCGCGTCGCCTGCTGGAGGCGTTGTCGGCGCTGGACGGCGAGCGGCTGTCGGCGTTTGGCCGCAAAATGGCAGCGCTTGGCAACGAGCCGCGGCTGGCGGCGATGCTGGCCGCCGCGCAGACCGATGACGAGGCGGCGACAGCGGCAAAGCTGGCGGCGATCCTCGAGGAGCCGCCGCGCGGCGGACTGGTGGATTTGGGGGCCGTCTTTTCCCGTCAGCAGGCCAACTGGCAGCAGCGATCGCAGCAGCTGATGAAACGCCTGGCCCGCCGCGGCGGCCAGCCCGATGCCGGGCTAATGGCGGGGCTGCTGGCGTCGGCCTTCGCCGATCGCATCGCCCGCCGCCGCGGTCAGGAGGGGCGCTACCAGCTGGCGAACGGCATGGGCGCGATGCTGGACGCCGACGACGCGCTGGGCCGTCATGAATGGCTTATCGCTCCGCTGCTGCTGCAGGGTAGCGCTTCGCCGGATGCCCGCATGCTGTTGGCTCTGCCAGTGGAAATCGGCGAGCTGATCGCCGCCCGCCCTGAACTGGCGAAAAGTTCCGACACGGTGGAGTGGGATGAAGCGCAGGGGACGCTGAAAGCCTGGCGGCGGACGGTGATCGGCCAGTTGGTGATCAAGACCCAGCCGCTGGCGAAGCCCTCTGAGGCAGAGCTGCATCAGGCGATGCTCAACGGTATTCGTGAGAAAGGCCTCGGGGTGCTCAACTGGACGCCAGAGGCTGAGCAGCTGCGCCTGCGGCTGCACTGTGCGGCGCAGTGGCTGCCAGAAGAGGCATGGCCCGCAGTGGATGACGCTTCGCTGCTGGCCTCGCTGGAGACATGGCTGCTGCCGCAGATGAACGGCGTTCATTCCCTGCGGGCGCTGAAGGCGCTGGATCTGCGTCAGGCGCTACAGGACTGGCTGCCATGGCCGCTGCGCCAAAAGCTGGATCGCGAGCTGCCGACGCACTATACCGTGCCGACCGGCAGCCGCCTGGCGATCCGATACCATGCGGAGAACCCGCCAGCGCTGGCGGTGCGTATGCAGGAGATGTTCGGCGAGGCCACGACGCCGGTGATCGCCGAGGGGCGGGTGCCGCTGGTGCTGGAGCTGCTGTCGCCTGCCCAGCGTCCGCTGCAGATCACCCGCGATCTGAGCGCCTTCTGGCAAGGGAGCTACCGCGAGGTGCAGAAAGAGATGAAGGGACGCTATCCGAAGCACGTCTGGCCGGACGATCCGGCCAACGCCGCCCCGACCCGCCGCAGCAAAAAATACTCGTAGCCGCCGCTGCCGGGCGGCATCCTGCCCGGCCAGTCGGTTCGCAAACGCTAGATCATCTGCTGCCAGAGAAAAATACCCCCGCCGGCCAGCGCCAGCCAGGGGCCGAAGGCCAGCGGCTGCTGCAGCGACTGCCGGGTCCACAGGCGTTGCAGTAGGGTCCACACCAGCCCGCTGGCCGAAGCGAGCAACAGCACCTGCGGCAGAACCTGCCAGCCGCACCAGGCGCCCAGCGCCGCCAGCAGCTTAAAATCGCCATAGCCCAGCGCCTCTTTCCCGGTCAGCAGGCGGAACAGCCAGTAGACCGACCACAGCGCCAGATAACCGGCCATCGCCCCGGCGACCGCATCCGGCAGGGCAATGTACACCTCGTTAAGATTGAACAGCAGCCCGGCCCACAGCAGGGGCAGAGTCAGGCGATCGGGCAGCAGCTGGGTCCGGGCGTCAATCCGCGCCAGTATCAGCAGGAACGAGAGCAGCACCAGGCCGCCCGCCAGCGGCAGGCCCGGCGCCAGCAAAGCTCCGGCGAGGATAAACAGCAGGCCGGTGGCCAGCTCGGTCAGCGGATAGCTCCACGCGATGGGCGCCTGACAGCAGCGGGCGCGACGGCCCAGCCAGAGGAAACTGAGCAGCGGGATATTGTCCCGCCAGGCGATCGGCTGGCGGCACTGCGGGCAGGAAGATCCCGGGGTGCTGAGGGTTATCCGCTCGTCGTCCGCGGTCTGGGTCAACATGCGCGGCAGACGATAGATCACCACATTGTAAAAGCTGCCCAGCGCCAGGCCGAACAGCAGCAGAAAGCCATACCAGACAAAGGGAAAGTGCAGCGATAACGCGGCTAGTGTCGTCATTTTTGCTCCTGTGGTAACCATTTTCCCTGCAGCTGCCACGGCGTCGGGCCCGGGGCGTTATTCGCTGTCGGGCGCGTGACCAGCAGCGCCAGCAGCGGCGGCATTCCCTGCCGGGGCTGTAGCGTGCCGCGAAACAGATAGCGGCCATCGGGCGACAGAGTCCCCTGGCCGCTGAGGCTCAGCTGATGAGAGTCCTGACGGAGAGTCAGCGCCACGGCGCCGTCCACCGTACAGCGGAAGGTGCCATTAACCTGGGCCAGCTCCAGGCTGCCGACCGGGGAGTGCAGTCGGGCCTGCCGCCACTGCGCGCCTCCGGCGATGATATGCCGGCAGCGTCCGTCGCTGAACCGCCCTTCGGTCAGGCTGAAGGTGACCTCCCCCGCGGCCTTGACGGGCATAGTCGACATCAACCAGCGGCTGAGCAGGCTGGCGGGGGCGGTGAGCCGCCCCTCCTGTAGGCGCAGATCGCGAAGGCCCCACAGCCGGGCCTGACCCATCACGCCGCGGGGATCGCTGAGAGAGACCTGCCAGCCCGCCAGGGTCAGCGACCACGCCAGTCGTTCAAGCCGTTCCCCATGCCAGTAGACCGGTTGCGCCGCGCCGCGCCAGACGCTGCCGCTAAATTGCCCCACCTGTACGCCGGGCGGCAGCATGGGAGCCAGCAGGCGCGCCGGAGCGGTGGCGGTGAGCCACAACAGATAGAGGACCAGCAGCAGTCCGCCCGCGATCCAGTTAGCCTTCATCGTCGCGCTCCAGCAGCAGATGGTTGACCGTGACCCAGCCGGGTCGCGACGGCTGCCCGGTCACGGACAGCGAGATCGCGTTGACGCCGCGCATCGCCGGAGCGTCCAGCCAGTCGATCAGCGCCTGGAAAGCGCAGGGCTGAAGGGTGATCTGCAGACGTTTTCCCTGCGGCTGCAGGCGGACGACCGTCAGTCCGTGGCTCGCCGCCTCGCGCATCACCAGCGCGGTGAGCGCCTCTTTTGCCGCCGGCGCGGGCTGCTGGCTGAGCTGCTGCAGGCGCGGAGCCTGCTCCGTCATCCAGCGCAGGCTGGCCTGCTCTTTCACCAGGGTTTGCCGCCACTGCGCCTCGCGGGCTCGCCAGGGCTGCCACAGCCCATACCAGAAGGCGCATGCCGCCAGCAGCCCTGTCAGACCAAGCAACAGGCGCTGCTCCGACGGCGTGCGCTGCCGCCACCAGATAAGCAGATTAGCCATCGTTTTCCTCCAGCGTCAGTTGTCCCTCAATGCCATCCGGTTTCGTGATCATGTCGCCCGGCCGGACGCGAAACCGCGGCTGCGCCCGCTGGGTAAACTGCTCCAGCGCCCGGGAAGAGACCGCGGCGATATCCAGCTGCAGACGATTGCTCGCGGCATCCCAGCTCAGCGCTCGCAGACGGATCCCCGGCGTTTCGCTGAGGATGTTTTGCAAGGCGCTTAGGCGGTCGACGAGGGGGGCATGCTGCGCCTGACGGGTGAGGGTTTGCAGGTGCTGCTGCATCTGCAGTCGTGGGTTAATCACCTTTTTCTCCGTCGGAAACCAGCGGTGATAGAAGGCCCGGCTGGCCTGTTGCGCCGCCTCGGCCTGACGCGCCAGATCGCGATGGTCCAGCACGCTGTTTGCCCCTGCCAGTAACGCCAGAGCCAGCGCGGCATACCGCGCCGGACGCCAGCTCGCCTGCGCAGACCGCCGCCGGACGGCGAACTCCCCCTGCAGCAGACTGAGTTTCTGCGCTGCCGGATGGCGTGCGGCAAGGGTCAGCAATGTCTGCGCAGGCTGCTCCCGCCAGACGCCCGGCGCCGCGGGCGGCGGCGAATAGCTGTCGATGACGTGCTCTTCCGCCTCGCTCTGCAGCAGCTCCGTCAGCCAGACGTTTTCCGCCGCCATGCCGCCCCACGGCTGGTGGCGGATCAGCCACTGCTCGTCCACCTGCACCGCGCTCCACGCCGGCGGTTGCCAGGGCAGGGCCAGCACGTCGGGCGTCAACGCCAGGGGCTGTAAGGAGAGCGATTCGCAGCGCGCCAGCCAGTCGCGCATTTTTTGCCGCTGTACGGCGACGATCTCGCACTGGGCCTGCTGGCGGTGGAGCAGAGCAAAATGGGTGGCTTCCACATCGTCTGCCAGCTGCTCTTCCAGCAGAAACGGGGCCACCTGCAGCGGCGGTTTACGCAGGCCCGCCGGTAGGGTGAGCGAGTGAAACGCGCAGTCGCTGGCCGGGATCAGCACCCAGGCCGGGTACTGCTCAGCCAGCGCCGGGAAAGGGCTGGCGTCGTCAGTCGGCCACCGGCCGCTGGCCTCGTGGTGCGGCTCGCCGGGGGCGAAGAGTTGCCAGTGCAGCGGCGCCTGCGCGGCGGCGAGGTGCACGATCAGCATGGCCTGGGGAGAAGCATTAATCTTGTTCATCGACCACCATAGAGAGTCCATATCGCCGCTGGACGACGGTAAACGTGCGCCCCGATTGTTGCAGGACGCTGTGCAGCTGAAAGCGGAGATTGCCAGTCACCACGGTAAAAGCGGCGATAAAGCGTGCGCTGTGCACCGTCAGCCAGGGACGGGCAAGCGTGGTATCGGTTTTCTGCAGCGTCGGCTGCGCGAGAAAGGCGGCGACGCTGCTCCACCCGGTTCGCGGGCGGTTGTGCAGCAGCTGTTGCGCCTCTTGCAGCGTCAGATCGCCGGGAAAGAGGGCCACCAGCAGGGCGGCCTGGGAGGGGCGCAGGGTGTTGACATTGACCTGCAGCGCGTCATCCGGCTGGACGCAGACGAAGGGGAGCAGGCGCTGATAGAGCGCGGCGTCCATCCCGGCCAGCAGGCGCAACTCGCTGACATCCTGCATCGGCTGGTTGGCGGCGAGATAGCCCGGGGTTTGCGCCATATAGACCTCGTCCTCCGCCCCGTTCGGCCGCGGCTGGCCGTCGCTGTCCGTCCAGTCGCCAAGGGCGGCGGCGATCTGGCTGGCGCGCAGCGGCGGCTCGCCGAGCAGCGCCAGCAGCCGAACGAAGACGTCGGTCGGGTAGGGCGTTCCGTCGCCAGCCTCATCCGCGCGATGGTTGATGGCATTGAGGTTGAAGCAGGCGTGCCCGTCGCGGATCGTGGCGCGGATTTCGCCATCGTCGAGGGTAAAGCGGCGTCCCTCCTGCGCCCAGGTTTGCGCCAGATTCGTTTGACTGGGCGAGTCCAGCGCATCGCGTTGCAGCAGCGCGGCGGCCATGTTTTCCGCCGCCAGGGCGTACCATCTGGCCTGCAAATTATCGCGGGTCACGACGGTATGCTGATACATGACCGCGGTGCGCTCGGTCATGGCGCTGGCGAGGATCATCATCAGGGCGAGGATGAACAGCACCATCAGGAGCGCGACGCCGCGTTGCCGATTTATCACTGGCCGCCTCCAGGGGTGAGTAAAAACAGGCGGGTTATCTCCCCGCTGTTCGCCAGCGTCAGGGTGATCTCCAGCCCCTGCGGCAGCCTCTGCGGGCGGTCCCAGGTCTCCTGCCAGCGCCCGTCGGCGTAAAACCGCAGGCGAAACGCGGTTACCTCGCGCAGCAGCACCCGGACCGTCGGCTGGCTGCCGGTCAGCGGATCCTGCTGATCGAAGCTCAGACGCTCAAGCCGCTGCTGGCGCAGACGGTAGCTGACGTTCTGGATCTCCGAGCGCGGGAGGATCCCCAGCGGGTTTGGCCAGCCGCTGCGGCTGAAGGCCAGTCCCCAGTCGTCGCTCTGCAACTGGAAACGTCCGGCGAAGAAAAACGTGTCGCTGTTTCTGGCGCGACGGGGAATGATGTGGGTGACATCGTCGGCGATCTGGCGAAAGGCGCGCTGGAGGGCCGCGATCTGCTGGCTTTTCTCGCGGGTCAGGCCATCGGCGCGGATGACGTTCTGCAGCACCATCACGGCGGCGGCGCTGAGGACGGCGAGGATAGCCAGCGCCAGCAGCGTTTCGATCAGAGTGAAACCGCGCATTTTCGTTATCATGGCGGCGTCACCCAGGTGCGCAGGGTGGCCAGCGGCGCGGGATCGCTTTTTTGCCGCCGGACCTCCACGTCCAGCGCCCGCAGCTGCGGCAGCGCGGTTTCCACTCCCTGCCAGCGGACAAACCAGCGCGTCCCGGCGGCCTCCACGGTGGTTTCAGACCAGCTGAGGGCAGGCCAGCGTTTCTCCAGCCGCAGCTGCACCAGCTGGTTATCCGCCAGCCAGCTGGCGAGGATTTTCTCTTCCATACGCCCGAGCTGGCGCGTCTGCTGCAGGGTGGACTGCATCACCGCCAGGCCGGCGAGGGCGAAAATCACCAGCGCGACCATCACTTCGATAAGCGTCATTCCGGCTTCACGCTTCATGGCTGCTCCCGCGCCGCCAGCGGCTGGCTGTCGCCCTGGGCGTCGACGTTGATGCCCGTCGCGGCGTCAATCCGCAGCTGAAACGGCGTGACTTCACCGCCGGGAAAAATAAGCACGTCGGGCTGCTCGCCCGGCGTCCACGCCTGGCCGTCGGGAAAGCGCAGCGTCAGCCTGGCCCGCGGGAGGGTTTCCGCCGTGGCGACGCGTCCGGCCTGCAGCGGCAGCCACTGCGCGTTGCCCCACCGGTCGTCAGCCGCCGCCGGGGCGCTATCGTCGGCAGGCTGCAGGCGCATAAACTGCCAGCGCTCAGGGTGGATGATAATGCCGAAGAGCTGACCGGTTTGCTGCCCGCGCTCGCGGACAAAATCCAGTTGCGTCTGAAAGCGCGCCAGGATCTGTGTGGCCTCCTGGGTGCGGGCGGAGGGAAACGCCAGCAGCACCATGCTGGCGCTGACGCCGATCAGCAGCAGGACCAGCATCATCTCCAGGAGGGTGAAACCGCGCTGAGACACTATTTCTTCCCGAGGGTCCAGTTGCCGATATCGTCATTGGTGTCGGGCATCCCGTCCGGGCCGACGCTGAAGACGTCGATGGCGCCATGCTGACCCGGGCTTAACAGCTGATACTCATTCCCCCACGGGTCCTGCGGCAGACGGCGGATATAGCCGCCTTCCGGGTAGTTGCGGGCATGCGGCTCGGCGGCCGGAGCGGTCACCAGCGCCTGCAGCCCCTGCTCGGTGTTGGGGTAGCGGCTATTGTCGAGTTTATACATGTCCAGCGCTCCCTCGAGCGCCACCAGATCGCTGACGACTTTCTGGCGGTCCGCTTTCTCCTTGTTGCCCATCAGGTTAGGCACCACCAGGCTGGCGAGAATGCCGAGAATGACGATCACCACCATAATTTCCAGTAACGTGAAACCGCGTTGCCGTTGCATAGTTTTCTCCATTAATACAGTTACATACTCATAAGGGTGTTCAGTTGCAGGATCGGCTGCAGGATGGCCAGCACGATAAACAGCACCATGCCGGCCATGGTGACCACCAGCAGAGGCTCAAACAGGCTGAGGGCCATCTGGATCTGCGCGCTCAGCTCCCGGTCCTGGTTCTCCGCCGCGCGCTCCAGCATGGCGGTCAGTTCTCCGCTCTGTTCGCCGCTGGCGATCATGTAGCGCATCATCGGCGGAAACAGGGCGGTGGATTCCAGCGCCCGATGCAGACTGACGCCTTCGCGTACCGATTCGCTGGCCGCCGCCAGCTGGCTGCGCGCCCAGGCGTTGCTGAGGACGTCGGCGCTGATGCGCATCGACAGCAGCAGCGGCACCGCGCTGGCATTGAGAATGCTTAAGGTGCGGGCGTAGCGCGCGCTGTTGACGCTGCGGGCCACGCGGCCGATGACCGGCAGGCGCAGCAGCGCCCGGTCCCAGGCGAGCCGCCGGGCGGGCTGGCGCAGCAGATAGCGCAGCGCCAGCAGCGCCAGTAACGACAGCAGCGCCAGCCAGGGGCCCGCGCTGCGCACGATGTCGCTCAGGCTCATTAGCAGCCGGGTAGAGAAGGGCAGGGCCTGTTTAAGATGGACAAACTGCTCAACGACTTTCGGGACTACGGTGGAGAGCAGAATGGCGATCACGCTGATAGCGACCAGCGTCAGTACGATGGGGTAGATCATCGCCTGCAGCAGGCGGGCGCGGAGCTGCTGGCGCTGCTCGGTATAGTCAGCAAGCCGGTTCAGTACGCCGTCGAGATGGCCGGAGGTTTCGCCGGCCGCCACCATGGCGCAGAACAGCCCGTCGAAGCAGGCGGGATAGCCGCGCATCGCCTCCGCCAGCGAGTGGCCTTCGAGCACTTTGCTGCGCACCCCGGCCATTAACGTTCTTAGCGACGGCTTTTCGCACTGCTGGGCGACGGCATCGAGCGCCTTTTCCAGCGGGATCCCGGCGGCAACCAGAGTCGCCAGCTGGCGGGTGAGCAGGGCTAAATCACCGGCGCTGGTACGCCGGGTAAGGGATCCGCCGGCCCACAGTCGCCGCGCCGGGTCGGCAGTTGTCACTTCCAGCGCCAGCCAGCCCTTGTCCCGCAGCAGCTGGCGGGCGTGGCGGGCGGAGTCGGCCTGCTGAAGGCCGCGGCGGGTTTTGCCCTGCGCGTCCAGCGCCTGATAGCGAAACAGGGCCATCTTAGACGCTTTCCGTCGTTTGCTGTTCGGTGACCCGCATCACCTCCTCCCAGCTGGTGATCCCCGCCAGCGCTTTGTCGCGTCCGGCATGACGCAGGGTTTGCCAGGCTGGCCCCAGCTGCTGGATCAGGGTGATCTCGTTCTCGCCGCGGTGGATGGCGGCGCGCACGCGATCGTCGATTAGCAGCAGTTCATGGATCCCGGTACGCCCGCGATAGCCGATGAAATTACACTCCGGACAGCCTTTGGGCTGCCACAGCCGCGCGCCGACCGGGACCGCCATCTGCCGGGCGGTGTTGGCATCCGCCTGCCAGGGCTGACGGCAGTGCGGGCAGAGTTGGCGCACCAGCCGCTGCGACATCACTGCCAGCAGCGAGGTGGAGAGTAAAAAAGGCTCCACGCCCATATCCTGTAGACGGGAAATGGCGCCCAGCGCGCTGTTGGTGTGCAGGGTCGACAGCACCAGGTGCCCGGTCAGCGAGGCCTGAACGGCGATCTGGGCGGTTTCGCCATCGCGGATTTCGCCCACCAGCACTACGTCCGGATCCTGGCGCAGGATGGCACGCAGGCCGCGGGCGAAGGTCATCTCGACTTTGGCGTTGACCTGGGTCTGGCCTATGCCCTCCAGCTCATACTCCACCGGATCTTCAATGGTCATGATGTTGCGCTCCCGGGCGTCGAGGCGGCTGAGGGCGGCGTAGAGCGTCGTGCTTTTCCCGGAGCCGGTCGGACCGGTGACCAGGATGATGCCGTGCGGGCGGGCGATCAGCGCATCGACCCGATCGAGTAGGGCGGGCGGCATGCCCAGCGTCAGCAGATCCAGGTTGACGCTGTTTTTGTCCAGCAGACGCAGGACGACGCGTTCGCCGTGGCTGGAGGGCAGGGTGGAGACGCGCACGTCGATTGCTCGCCCGCCGATGCGCAGCGCCATGCGGCCATCCTGAGGGACCCGCTTTTCGGCAATGTCCAGACTGGCCATCACCTTGATGCGCGAAATTAACAGGGCGGCCAGCCGCCGCTGCGGGCGCAGAATTTCCCGCAGCACGCCGTCGACGCGAAAGCGGATCTGCAGATGGCGCTCGTAGGTTTCGATATGAATATCCGAGGCTTTTTCTTTGATGGCCTCGGTGAGCATGGCGTTGATCAGGCGGATGATCGGCGCGTCGTCCTCGCTGTCGAGCAGATCGTCGGTGTCCGGCAGCTCTTCGGCGAGGGTATAGAGGTCGAGCTCGTTGCCGATGTCGGCCATCATGCGGTGCGCCTCCGCCGAATCACGCTGATAGCTGAGCACCAGCACTTTCTCGAACGCGTCCGGCGCCAGACGGCTGACGCGCATCGGGCCGTCCGCCAGGCGGCGCGCTTCCAGCAGCGCCCGGGCGGCGGTATCGGGGCGGCACAGCGCTTCGCAGCATTCGCCGTCGCTGAGCAGCACAAGATGGTGCGCGCGGGCCCAGGCGAAGGGCAACAGCGGACGGCGTTCGGCGGCTGGCGTCATGGGCGGCCTCCGAGATTGAAGGCGTCAATGGCGGCGCTGACCTGGCGGAAGGCCTGGGTCTCCTGCTGCGGATAGATGTGCAGCAGGTCGTTGCTGAGCGACGCTTCGCTGCTTTCTTTACCCCGCTGTTTAGTTTGCGCATTGTTGAATGCGGTGTACTGGCCGGAAGAAGCCTGGCGGTACTCATCGCGATCGCGAATGATGGTCGGGCGGATAAACAGCATCAGGTTGCGTTTCGACACTTTCTTGCTGTCGGAGCGGAACAGGGCGCCGATCACCGGAATATCCCCGAGCAGCGGCACTTTGTCAGCGGTATCGGTGACGGTTTTATCCAGCAGCCCGCCAACCACCACCGTTTCGCCGCTGCCGACCAGCACGGCGTTATTCACCGTCCGGGTATTGAAGGTCGCCCCGAGATCGCTGCTGGTGCTGGAGGCCGAGTCGGCAACGCTCGATACCTCCTGCTCAATCTCCAGCAGCACCGCATCGCCTTCGTTAATCTGCGGCTTCACCTTCAGTTTAATGCCGACGGTTTTGCGCTCGACGGTATTGAAGATGTTGTCGCCGGAGGTGGTTTGCGAGCCGGTTAATACCGGAACTTCCTGGCCGACGTTAAAGGTGGCTTGCATGTTATCGAGGGTGACGATGCTGGGGGTGGCCAGAATATCGTTCTTGGTACTGCTGGAGAGGGCGGTGAGCAGCATCGCCCAGTTCCCCTGATAGAAGCCGGCGGCGATACCATTAAACGAGCCGAGGGCGCTGGCCAGCGAGCTGCTGATGGTACCGTCTTTGTTGTACTGGTTGGCGCCGGCGATAGCCGTCGATATCGGCAAACCGCTGTTGGTGAACTGCGTCATGCCGGCGTTCTTGTTTGCCCACTGGATACCGAGATTAAGGCCATCGGCATCCTGCACTTCGGCAATAATCGCCTCCACCAGCACCTGCGGGCGGCGGATATCGAGCTGGGCGATCACCCGCTCAAGATCGTTCATCACGTCCGGCGCCGCGGTGACGATCAGGGCGTTGGTCTGGCCGTGGGCTTTGATAATAATATTTTTGTCGATCGCGGCCACTGGCCTGGCGCTTTGCTTGTCGCTCTGCAGCGAGCTGCTGATCCCGGTCAGAACCTCCACCAGATCGGCGGCTTTGGCGTACTTCAGGTAGATCACTTTGGTGTTACCCTGTACCGCCTGCTGGCGGTCGAGCTGTTTGATCATGGCGATGATGCGCTGGCGCGAGTTTGGTTCGCCGCTCACCAGTACCGCGTTGGTGCGCTCATCGGCCACCACGTTCGCCACCATCGAGCCCGGCAGCGCCGACTTGCTGGTATCTTTATTAAGCTCGGTAACCAGTTTGACCACTTCCGCGGCGGAGGCCCAGGAAAGGGGCACGGTCACCACGCTGCGATCCCCGGCGTTGTCGACGCGCTCGACAATGGTCAGCAGGCGTTTGATAACCGCCGCGCGGCCGGTCATCAGCAGTACGTTGGAGGGCTCATAATGGACCACGCTGCCGGCGCCAGCGTTATCGTTCAGCTGGCGGAGCAGCGGGGCGAGATCGCGGGCGGCGACGTTGGTCAGGGGCACCACCCGGGTGACCACTTCATCGCCTTCGCCCGGTGCGGCCGCGCTGGCGACCGGCACGGCCGAGGTCTTGGCGTCTTTGGCGCGGACCACTTTTAGCACGCCGTTATTCATATTGATCACGGCGAAGCCATATACATCCAGCACGCTGAGGAAGAATTGATAATATTGTTCTTCATTGAGCATATCGTAACTGCGCACGGTGATAGTGCCGCGTACGCTGGGATCGATAATCACCGTTTTATTCAGGTTTTTGCTGACGGTATTGATAAATTCCTGGATATCGGTGCCTTTAAAACTGGCGGAAAATTCCTCCGCGGCGGCCGGAGAAAATAGCAGCGGGGTTAATATCAGCAGCGCAGGCAGCATTTTTCGCAGGCGTTTCATGGTTGGCAATTATTCATCCCCCAGCGCGAAAGCAATATCGTGTCGTTGGCCTTCCCGCTCAACGGTTAGCGTTATTTCGGTCATGTCGGCCAGATTCTGCAGCGCCTGTTGCGCTTGCTCCTGGTCGCGTAAATCGATGCCGTTTAAGGCAATCGCCAAATCATTTGCCTGCAGGCCGGACTGGCGAAACAGCGAGGCGTCTTTGCCTGGGTTTAGTCGATAACCCAGCAGTTTGTCGCCGCTGAGTACCGGCGAAATAGATAAATAAGTGAGGATATTTTGCGGCTGTTCGCGGAGTCGCTTCACGAGGGGCGGGTTGCCCGCGGCGGTGGGCGGCGGCGACGGCGCGCGACTGTCGTTAAATAATAAAATGGCCTCTTTGCGCCCCTGATAGTTGACGATGATCCGGTCAGGCAGAATGGCGGCGATCCGCGCATCATATCCTGGGAGGGGATCGCCCGTGCTAAGGCTAACCTGCTGATTTCCCTTTTCGATAATAGCGATGGAGCGCGCCGGGTTGCTGCTGGCGAGTAGCCCGGCCAGGCGTAGCTTCAGGCTGGAAACCGGCACCTGATTGAGACTGGCAGCATCCGTTGGCGTGGGGCTATTTTTCACCGCCAGGCCAAACAGGGTAAATGCGGGCCGCACATTTTTTAATTCCGGATCTGCCGGCGGAGGCATGGTTAACGGTAGGGCGGAAATATCCTCAGGACTCACAGGGAATACCACGCGCCAGGTTAATTTCGCCAGCTGTGGGATAGCGGTTATTAATATGATGAGCGTCACAATTTGTGGTAATAATTTAATTATCCCTTTATTTATATTTGTTAACCTCATCACAGAAACTGGCATTTTAATTCCTTTGCTAATTTATTTTTCTGCACGTTGGCGTAATACCCTACCGAAACAGGTAGGTGATTATTGGCTTTTGAATTATTTATTGCCGGAGAGTGGCGATAAGCGTGGCGAATCATAATCAGTTTGCGGTTTCGGGTCGTCATTCCCTTTATTGATTTACTCCCCCGGCTTCCTACGCCCCCCGCTCATTTGTGGGGGATGATTGCGCCTGGGAAAGCAAAAATATCTAATTAGCGCGCTGTAAAGATATTCATCCTTTCTTACCTTTTATAATTTAATAAGCATATTAGGGACTATCGAATGCTCAGATATACCTGTCATGCCCTATTTCTTGGATCGTTAGTATTATTGAGTGGCTGTGATAACAGCTCTTCCTCTTCTACCTCTGGCTCACCGGGTTCACCAGGCAATCCTGGCAACCCAGGCACTCCCGGCACGCCCGACCCGCAGGATGTCGTCGTCCGCTTACCGGACGTTGCCGTCCCAGGCGAAGCGGTGCAGGCTTCCGCCAGGCAGGCTGTCATTCATCTCGTCGATATCGCCGGCATCACCAGCAGCACGCCGGCCGACTATGCGACGAAAAACCTCTATTTATGGAACAACGAAACCTGTGACGCGCTGAGCGCGCCGGTGGCGGACTGGAATGATGTCAGCACCACCCCGACCGGCAGCGACAAATATGGCCCTTATTGGGTGATCCCGCTGACTAAAGAGAGCGGATGCATCAACGTTATCGTCCGCGATGGCACCAATAAGCTTATCGACAGCGACCTGCGCGTCTCTTTCAGTGATTTCACCGATCGGACGGTATCGGTCATCGCCGGCAACAGCGCGGTCTATGACTCCCGCGCCGACGCCTTCCGCGCCGCCTTTGGCGTGGCGCTGGCCGATGCGCACTGGGTCGATAAGACTACTCTGCTGTGGCCGGGTGGGGAAAATAAACCCATTGTGCGCCTCTATTACAGCCACAGCAGTAAGGTGGCCGCCGACAGTAACGGCGAATTTAGCGATAAATATGTCAAGCTGACCCCCACCACCGTCAGCCAGCAGGTAAGCATGCGCTTCCCGCATCTCGCCAGCTATCCAGCCTTTAAACTGCCGGATGATGTTAACGTCGATGAATTGCTGCAGGGCGAGACGGTGGCGATAGCCGCGGAAAGCGATGGGATCCTGAGCTCAGCCACCCAGGTGCAGACCGCCGGCGTGCTGGACGATACCTATGCCGCCGCCGCCGAGGCGCTGAGCTATGGCGCCCAGCTAACCGATAGCGGCGTGACCTTCCGCGTCTGGGCGCCCACGGCGCAGCAGGTCGAGCTGGTGATCTATAGCGCGGACAAGAAAGTGATAGCCAGTCACCCGATGACCCGCGATAGCGCCTCCGGCGCCTGGTCCTGGCAGGGGGGAAGCGACCTGAAGGGCGCCTTCTACCGCTACGCGATGACGGTCTACCACCCGCAGTCGCGTAAAGTCGAGCAGTACGAAGTGACCGATCCCTACGCCCACAGTTTGTCGACCAACTCGGAGTACAGCCAGGTGGTCGATCTCAACGACAGCGCGCTGAAGCCGGAAGGCTGGGACGGGCTGACGATGCCGCACGCGCAGAAAACCAAAGCCGATCTGGCGAAAATGACGATTCACGAATCGCATATTCGCGATCTCTCCGCCTGGGATCAAACCGTGCCTGCGGAGCTGCGCGGTAAGTATCTGGCGCTCACCGCCCAGGAAAGCAATATGGTCCAGCATCTGAAACAGCTGTCGGCCTCGGGCGTGACCCATATTGAGCTGCTGCCGGTCTTCGATCTGGCGACGGTCAATGAGTTCAGCGACAAGGTCGCCGATATTCAGCAGCCGTTCAGCCGCCTGTGCGAGGTCAATAGCGCGGTGAAGAGCAGCGAGTTCGCGGGCTATTGCGACAGCGGTTCGACGGTCGAAGAGGTGCTGACCCAGCTGAAGCAGAACGACAGCAAGGATAACCCGCAGGTGCAGGCGTTGAATACGCTGGTGGCGCAGACCGACTCCTATAACTGGGGCTACGATCCGTTCCACTACACGGTACCGGAAGGATCCTACGCCACCGATCCGGAAGGCACGGCGCGTATTAAAGAGTTCCGCACCATGATTCAGGCGATCAAGCAGGATCTGGGAATGAACGTCATTATGGACGTGGTGTACAACCACACCAACGCCGCCGGCCCGACCGATCGCACCTCGGTACTGGATAAGATCGTCCCCTGGTACTACCAGCGTCTGAACGAAACCACCGGCAGCGTGGAATCGGCTACCTGTTGCTCCGACTCGGCGCCAGAGCACCGGATGTTCGCCAAGCTTATCGCCGATTCACTGGCGGTATGGACCACCGATTATAAGATCGATGGCTTCCGCTTCGACCTGATGGGCTACCACCCGAAAGCGCAGATCCTCTCGGCCTGGGAACGCATTAAAGCGCTGAACCCGGATATCTACTTCTTTGGCGAAGGCTGGGATTCCAACCAGAGCGATCGCTTTGAAATTGCCTCGCAAATCAATCTCAAAGGCACCGGGATCGGCACGTTCTCCGATCGTCTGCGCGACGCCGTGCGCGGCGGCGGGCCGTTCGACTCCGGTGACGCATTACGCCAGAACCAGGGCGTGGGCAGCGGGGCCGGCGTTCTGCCGAATGAGCTGACCACCCTGACCGACGATCAGGCGCGTCACCTCGCCGATCTGACCCGTCTCGGCATGGCCGGTAACCTTGCGGACTTTGTGCTGATCGACAAAGACGGCGCGGTGAAGAGAGGCAGCGAGATTGACTATAACGGCGCGCCAGGCGGCTATGCGGCTGATCCGACGGAAGTCGTGAACTATGTGTCAAAACACGATAACCAGACGCTGTGGGACATGATCAGCTATAAAGCCGCTCAGGAGGCGGATATCGATACCCGCGTCCGGATGCAGGCGGTGTCGCTGGCGACGGTGATGCTCGGCCAGGGGATCGCCTTTGACCAGCAGGGCTCGGAGCTGCTGCGCTCTAAATCCTTTACCCGCGATTCGTATGATTCCGGCGACTGGTTTAACCGCGTGGACTACTCCCTGCAGGACAACAACTACAACGTCGGTATGCCGCGCAGCAGCGATGATGGCAGCAATTATGACATTATCGCCCGGGTGAAAGACGCGGTGGCT
Source organism: Klebsiella sp. KP20-425-1 (assembly GCF_025813515.1). Taxonomy (NCBI): domain Bacteria; kingdom Pseudomonadati; phylum Pseudomonadota; class Gammaproteobacteria; order Enterobacterales; family Enterobacteriaceae; genus Klebsiella; species Klebsiella sp. KP20-425-1. Next base: position 4,235,900 of record NZ_CP109614.1, on the reverse strand, counting down.
ACTCCGGGTGAAACGGAGCTCAAGCAGATGACCGCGTTTTATCAGGAGCTGACCGCGCTGCGTAAATCGTCTCCGCTGTTTACCCTCGGCGACGGCGCGACGGTGATGAAGCGCGTGGACTTCCGCAATACTGGCGCCGATCAGCAGACGGGTCTGCTGGTGATGACCATCGATGACGGGATGCAGGCTGGCGCCAGTCTGGACAGCCGTGTCGACGGCATCGTGGTGGCGATCAACGCCGCGCCGGAAAGCCGGACGCTGCAGGACTTCGCCGGCACATCGCTCCAGCTGAGCGCTATTCAGCAGGCGGCGGGCGACCGGTCGCTGGCGAGCGGCGTGCAGGTTGCCGCTGACGGTTCGGTCACGCTGCCGGCCTGGTCGGTTGCCGTTCTCGAGTTGCCGCAGGGCGAGTCGCAGGGCGCTGGCCTGCCGGTGAGCAGTAAATAACATAACGTAGGGCGCCCGTAAGGGCGCCTCTGGCTGATGACAAACCTGTTTCGTTATTGTGCTCGCCTTTCTGTCGGGTGGCGGCTTTCGCCTTACCCGGCCTACGAAAGATTGCAATTTCAAACAGTTATGCAGTTATCTGTAGGCCCGCGCAAGCGTAGCGCCGCCGGGCACTTCCTGAAGATTGCACTTTGTCAGCAGTCTGGGGCATCCGTAAGGGCGCCTTCTCGTTATCGTGAGGGAACAGGAGACGGTTGTGATTGTTCGTGATGACAGTGAAAGAGGCATCCCGCCGCTGGTGACGCATCAGCCGCCGTCCTCGCTGGATGATGCGCCGGTGAGCCGCGGTCGGATGGTGCAGATCCCCGGCTGGATTATCCCGCTGTACGCCGGATTATTTATCGCGCTCGGCTGGTTTGGCGGCGAGCAGTGGCGTCACCCGGCACCGCCGCAAACGCTGCCCTTGCCGGTGGCGCATGCGGCGCTTCTGCCGTTAACCGCCGCCGGGGAGACCGCGCCAAAGACGCCGCCGCCGGCGGCAAAAGCCAGCGCGCCCGCGGCGCCGGAAGTGGACAGCGATACGCTGCCGCCTCTGCGCTACAGCGCCCATGTCTACGCCTCGCGACCGGAAAAGCGCAGCATTGTGTTAAACGGCAAAGCGTGGACGGAGGGCGATTCACCCCTGCCGAACCTGGTGGTGGAGCAGATCCAGCAGGATGTGACGATCTTCAGCTTCAACGGCACGACCTTTACCCTCGCGGCGCTGGAGGACTGGCCGGGCGGAAAAATTGACGAGGAGCCGAAAGAGGAATAAAAGCGCGCACAATAACCGGCGCGCTGAGGATATTTCGCTTAGTCGCTGCGCAAGCTGGCAATAAATGGCGCGAGCTGACGATTAAATTGACTGCACTGTGTGGCTTCCGGGGTACTGTCCTGTAATAGCTGTTGGTAAAGCCGGTCGCTATTTTGGCTTAACGTCGCCACGTCAATATTTCCCCATCCGCGCGCTTTACCGACCTTCACCGCTGCCCGATATATCGTTTCATCAGCGGGGAGATCGCTACGATTACATTTATTCTTGAGATAGCGCGTCCCGGCCGCCACGGACGAGAGCTGCTCGAGCTGCGCCTGGCTGCTGATAGCCGGGCTGAGCGTTGAGGCGGGTTTTTGTTGGCAGCCAGAGAGAAGGGCTACCATGCAAAGCGGAAATATAAGCGGAATACGCATCATAGAGTAATCAAAATAATGAATCACTGGCCGCTAGTTTAACAAATATTTCCCTGGTGTCATCATAAAATATTATTCTGCATAAATGTTAACAGACTCTCATTTTTATCAACGGAAAGGCGCTAAATCGACTTTACTTTTATCAATAATAAACGTTGGCGCTGGGAAAATATATTTTCATCTGCGGATGATGCCACTGCGTTGACCGGCAGGAAGCGCGCCGTTTTTTATGTTATTAAAAAACATACTCTTTCCCATCTTGTTACGTGCGCAGGAGGTAAAATGCTGGTTAAGAATGTCGCATTTTAGTGCTATCCTGTATGCCCTGAACATTACGTGCTATGTTCTGACTTATTCTGCCGATGATGCGTTTAACACAATGATTTTATGGTGAATTTTTATTGTTAGTATCATGTAACATGAAGCAAACCAACCCTCTGAAAGGCTGGCGGCGCGTCCTGCCTGCCAGCAGGTTGTCGTCCGAAGGATAAGCAGCCTGGACGTTAATTTGAGAGATTTCTTCTTCCTCTGAACAGGGGAAGTATTGAGAATCAGGCCTTTGCGCCTGAACGTTGCGGAGAAAAAGCATGGCGGGAGATGACCGCGAGCCTATCGGACGTAAGGGAAGACCCTCACGTCCGACTAAACAGAAAGTCACCCGTCGCCGGGTCCGGGAAGAGGACTACGACGACGAGTATGATGACAATGATTATGAGGATGAGAAACCGGTGCCGAGAAAAGCCAAAGCCAAAGGCAAAGGTGGCAAGCCTCGTCGGAAGCGCAGCTGGCTGTGGCTGCTGGTCAAGCTGGGGATTGTCTTCGCGGTGCTGATTGCCGCCTATGGCGTCTACCTCGACCAGAAAATCCGCAGCCGCATTGACGGTAAAGTCTGGGAGCTGCCGGCCGCGGTCTATGGCCGGATGGTCAACCTTGAGCCGGACATGCAGATCAGCAAAAACGAGATGGTGCGTCTGCTCAACGCCACGCAGTATCGCCAGGTCAGCGCGATGACGCGCCCCGGCGAATATACCGTGCAGGCTAACAGCATCGAGATGATCCGTCGTCCGTTCGATTTCCCGGACAGTAAGGAAGGGCAGGTGCGCGCGCGTCTTACCTTCGACGGCGACCATCTTGAGACCATCGAGAATATGGATAATAACCGCCAGTTCGGTTTCTTCCGCCTCGATCCGCGTCTTATCACCATGCTGCAGTCGCCGAACGGCGAGCAGCGCCTGTTCGTGAAGCGCAGCGGCTTCCCCGATCTGCTGGTGGATACCCTGCTGGCGACCGAAGACCGCCACTTCTATGAGCACGATGGGATCAGTCTCTACTCCATCGGCCGCGCGGTGCTGGCGAACCTGACGGCAGGCCGAACGGTGCAGGGGGCGAGTACCCTGACCCAACAGCTGGTGAAAAACCTGTTCCTCTCCAGCGAACGCTCCTACTGGCGTAAAGCCAACGAAGCGTATATGGCGCTGATCGTCGACGCCCGCTACAGCAAGGATCGCATCCTTGAGCTGTATATGAACGAGGTGTACCTCGGCCAGAGCGGCGATAACGAAATTCGCGGCTTCCCGCTGGCCAGCCTGTATTACTTCGGCCGTCCGGTGGAAGAGCTGAGCCTCGACCAGCAGGCGCTGCTGGTGGGGATGGTGAAAGGGGCGTCGGTCTATAACCCGTGGCGTAACCCGAAACTGGCCCTTGAACGACGCAATCTGGTGCTGCGTCTGCTGCAGCAGCAGCAGGTTATCGACCAGGAGCTGTACGACATGCTCAGCGCCCGTCCGCTGGGCGTGCAGCCGCGCGGCGGGGTGATTTCACCGCAGCCGGCGTTTATGCAGATGGTTCGTCAGGAACTGCAGGCGAAGCTGGGCGATAAAGTGAAAGATCTCTCCGGCGTGAAGATCTTCACCACTTTCGACTCGGTGGCGCAAGATGCGGCGGAAAAAGCGGCCTCCGAAGGGATCCCGGTTCTGAAGAAACAGCGTAAGCTGGCGGACCTGGAAACCGCCATGGTGGTGGTTGACCGCTTCACCGGCGAAGTGCGGGCGATGGTCGGCGGCGCGGAGCCGCAGTTCGCCGGTTATAACCGCGCGATGCAGGCCCGCCGATCGATTGGTTCTCTGGCCAAGCCGGCGACCTATCTGACCGCGCTGAGCCAGCCGAATCAGTATCGCCTGAATACCTGGATCGCCGATGCGCCGGTGACGATTCGCCTGTCCAACGGTCAGACGTGGTCCCCGCAGAACGACGATCGTCGTTTCAGCGGTCAGGTGATGCTGGTCGATGCCCTGACTCGCTCGATGAACGTCCCGACGGTTAACCTCGGGATGGCGCTGGGCTTGCCGGCGGTAGTCGATACCTGGACTAAACTGGGGGCGCCGAAGAATCAGCTCAACGCGGTGCCGTCGATGCTGCTTGGCGCGCTGAACCTGACGCCGATTGAAGTGGCCCAGGCCTTCCAGACCATCGCCAGCGGTGGGAACCGTGCGCCGCTTTCCGCGCTGCGGTCAGTGATTGCCGAAGATGGCACTGTGCTCTACCAGAGCTATCCGCAGGCGGAGCGCGCGGTGCCTGCCCAGGCGGCCTACATGACGCTGTGGACTATGCAGCAGGTGGTGCAGCGCGGTACGGGGCGTCAGCTGGGGGCGAAGTATCCGGGCCTGCATCTGGCGGGGAAAACCGGGACCACCAACAATAACGTCGATACCTGGTTCGCCGGCATCGACGGTAGTCAGGTGACCATCACCTGGGTGGGTCGCGACAATAACCAGCCGACCAAACTGTACGGCGCCAGCGGCGCGATGTCGATTTACCAGCGCTATCTGGCGAACCAGACGCCAACGCCGCTGGTGCTGACGGTGCCGGAAGACGTGGTTGATATGGGCGTGGACAGCAACGGCAACTTCGTCTGCAGCGGCGGTATGCGTTCGCTGCCGGTCTGGACCACGCAGCCGGATGCGCTGTGCCGTCAGGGCGAAATGATACAACAGCAGCAGTTGCAGCAACAGGAAGCGAAAAATCCGTTTAATCAGTCCGGGCAGCAGCAGCCGCCGCAGCAGCAACAGCAGCAACAGCCGCCGAAGCAGCAGGAAAAGAGCGACGGCGTCGCGGGCTGGATCAAGGATATGTTCGGCAGTAACTGATTTTGACCGCACGACCAGACCCCTTAATACGAAAGTATTAAGGGGTTTTTTTATGCCTGTAAAAAAGTTAACGGCTCTTTAACTCCATAATAACTATCTGGTTATTAATTCAGCCTTCGACCGGCGGCGACAGGCATATCGCTTGCCTTGCCTTCGACGTTTCGCCTATTATATCGCCCGTCATAATAATAATTCTCGTTTACGTTATCATTCACTTTCATCAGAGATATACCCATGGCGCGTCCAAAAACTGCTCAGCCAAATCACTCGCTGCGTAAAGTCGCAGCTGTAGTAGCCACGGCGGTTAGCGGCATGTCTGTCTACGCACAGGCAGCAGAACAACCGAAGCAAGAAGAAACCATCACCGTCGTTGCCGCCCCGGCCGCCCAGGAAAGCGCCTGGGGACCGGCGCCGACTATCGCGGCAAAACGCTCCGCCACGGCGACCAAAACCGATACCCCGATTGAAAAAACGCCGCAGTCTGTGTCGGTGGTCACGCGCCAGGAGATGGAGATGCGCCAGCCGACGACGGTAAAAGAGGCGCTCTCCTATACGCCAAGCGTCTTCTCCACTCGCGGCAGTTCGACCACCTATGACGTGGTCACCATTCGCGGCTTCACCACCTCGACGACCGTCAACACCAACCAGTATCTGGACGGCATGAAGCTGCAGGGGAATAACTACTCTGAAGTCTCCATGGATCCTTACTTCCTCGAGCGTGTGGAAGTGATGCGCGGGCCAACCTCGGTGCTGTACGGCAACAGCAACCCGGGCGGTATCGTCAGCATGGTCAGCAAGCGCCCGACTACCGAGCCGCTGAAAGAAGTGCAGTTTAAGATGGGCACCGACAATCTGTGGCAGACCGGGTTTGACTTTAGCGACGCCATTGATGATGCCGGCGTTTGGTCGTATCGCCTGACCGGCCTTGGCCGCAGTCAGGATGCCCAGCAGCAGATGGCGAAATCGACTCGCTACGCGGTGGCGCCCTCCTTTAGCTGGCGTCCGGACGATAAAACCGACTTCACCTTCCTGAGCAACTTCCAGAATGACCCGGATGCGGGCTACTACGGCTGGCTGCCGCGCGAAGGCACCGTGGTGCCGTATTACGACGCCAACGGTAAGGCGCACAAGCTGCCGACCGATTTCAACGAAGGCGAGTCCGATAATAAAATCTCCCGCCGCCAGAAGATGGTGGGCTACAGCTTCTCCCATCAGTTCGATGACACCTTTACCGTGCGGCAGAACCTGCGCTATGCCGATGTGCATACGCTCTATCGTTCCGTATACGGCAACGGCTATGTCGCGCCGGGCTACATGAATCGCGCCTACGTGCGCTCCGACGAGCACCTGAACACCTTCACCGTCGATACCCAGCTGCAGTCTGATTTCGCCACCGGCGCGGTCAGCCATACGCTGCTGACCGGCGTGGACTACTCGCGGATGCGTAACGATGTGGATGCCGACTACGGGACGGCGGATCCTATCAGTATGAGCAATCCGCAGTACGGCAATCCGAATATTCAGGTCACCTTCCCGTACGCGGTCCTCAACCGGATGGAGCAGACCGGCCTGTACGCGCAGGATCAGATGGAGTGGGATAAATGGGTGATGACCCTGGGCGGCCGTTACGATTACGCCACGACCTCAACGTTAACCCGCGCCACCAACAGCCTGGCGGAGAATCACGACCAGCAGTTCAGCTGGCGCGGCGGCATCAACTACCTGTTCGATAACGGCATCTCTCCGTACTTCAGCTACAGCGAATCGTTTGAACCGGTATCGGGTTCCAACAGCCGCGGCCAGCCGTTCGATCCGTCGCGCGGTAAGCAGTATGAAGCCGGCGTGAAATACGTGCCGAAAGATATGCCGGTGGTGGTCACCGCGGCGGTCTATCAGCTGACCAAAGACAAGAACCTGACGGCTGATCCGGCTAACCAGGCGTTCAGCATCCAGACCGGCGAGATCCGCTCCCGCGGCCTTGAGCTGGAGGCGAAGGCGGCGGTGAACGCCAATATTAACGTCACCGCAGCCTACAGCTACACCGATGCGGAATACACTCACGATACGGTGTTCAACGGCAAACGTCCGGCGGAAGTGCCGCGTAACATGGCCTCCCTGTGGGCGGATTATACCTTCCACGAAACCGCGCTGAGCGGTCTGACGATTGGGGCCGGGGCGCGCTATATCGGTTCAACGGTCAGCTACTACAAAAATGACACTAGCACCGGTAAGAAAAATGATGCCTTTAGTGTGGCCGGTTATGCGCTGATGGATGCGACGGTGAAATACGATCTGGCGCGCTTTGGCCTGCCGGGATCGTCGGTCGGCGTCAACGTCAACAACCTGTTCGACCGCGAATATGTCTCCAGTTGCTACAGCGAATACGCCTGCTACTGGGGCGCCGGACGTCAGGTCGTCGCCACCGCCACCTTCCGTTTCTAACCACCTACGGGCGCGGTTCGCCGCGCCCTCTATCAGGTTATCGCTATGCAGGAACAGACTCCGCACGCAGAAACCACCTTCGCGCTGGATCGCGTCACTTTCCGTGTGCCTGGCCGCACATTGCTCCATCCGCTCTCGCTCACCTTCCCGACCGGAAAAGTCACAGGCCTGATCGGCCATAATGGCTCCGGCAAATCGACGTTACTGAAAATGCTTGGCCGTCATCAGCCGCCCTCCGCAGGCGAAGTGCTGCTGGACGGGCAGCCGCTGGAGAGCTGGGGCAGCAAAGCCTTTGCCCGCAAAGTGGCCTATCTGCCGCAGCAGCTGCCGCCGGCCGAAGGTATGACGGTGCGCGAGCTGGTGGCGATCGGCCGCTATCCATGGCACGGCGCGCTGGGTCGCTTTGGCGCAGCGGACCGTGAGAAAGTAGAAGAGGCGATTGCGCTGGTGGGGCTGAAGCCGCTCGCTCATCGTCTGGTGGACAGCCTCTCCGGCGGTGAACGCCAGCGGGCGTGGATCGCCATGCTGGTGGCGCAGGACAGTCGCTGCCTGCTGCTCGATGAACCCACCTCGGCGCTGGATATTGCTCATCAAGTCGATGTTCTGGCGCTGGTGCATCGTCTCAGCCAGCAGCGCGGCCTGACGGTGATCGCCGTCCTGCACGATATTAATATGGCGGCCCGCTATTGCGACTATCTGGTGGCCCTGCGCGGCGGAGAAATGATTGCTCAGGGGACGCCGGCGGAACTGATGCGCAGCGACACTCTGGAACAGATCTATGGCATCCCGATGGGGATCCTGCCACACCCGGCCGGTGCGGCGCCGGTAAGCTTTGTCTATTGATGATGAACCCAACTCTGATAACCCGACGCCGCCTGCTGATCGCGATGGCGCTCTCGCCGCTGCTGTGGCAGATGCGCGGCGCGCAGGCGGCCGACGTCGACCCGCAGCGCGTGGTCGCCCTGGAGTGGCTGCCCGCGGAGCTGCTGCTGGCGCTCGGCGTGACGCCCTATGGCGTGGCTGATATTCCCAACTATCGCTTGTGGGTGAACGAACCCGCGCTGCCCGACTCGGTGATCGATGTTGGTCTGCGTACCGAACCCAACCTTGAACTGCTGACGCAGATGAAACCGTCGTTTATCGTCTGGTCGGCGGGCTACGGCCCGTCGCCGGAGAAGCTGGCGCGTATCGCGCCCGGCCGCGGTTTCACCTTCAGCGACGGCAAACGGCCGCTGGCGATGGCCCAGCGTTCGCTACTGGAAATGGCCGATCTGCTGGGCAAAACGCGGCAGGCGAAGCGCCATCTGGCGGAGTTCGACGCGCTGATGGAGAGCCTGCGTCCGCGTTTTGCCGGGCGCGGCGATCGTCCGCTGCTGATGATCTCTCTGCTCGATCCTCGCCACGTGCTGGTGTTTGGCGAAAACTGCCTGTTCCAGGAGGTGCTTGATCGCTTCGGTATTAAAAACGCCTGGCACGGCGAAGCGGCATTCTGGGGAAGCGTTAGCGTTGGCATCGACAGGCTGGCGGCATTTAACGAAGCCGATGTCATCTGTTTCGACCATGGCAATGAGCGAGATATGGCTCAACTGCTGGCGACGCCGCTATGGCAGGCGATGCCCTTCGTGCGCGCGGGCCGCTTCCAGCGCGTTCCGGCGGTTTGGTTCTACGGCGCGACGCTGTCAGCGATGCATTTTGCCCGCGTGCTGGCTGATGCCCAGGGGAGACCGGCATGAATACGCGTCTCTCGCCGTTAGCTATTATCCTGCTGGCCGGGCTGCTGGGCGTCGCCTTCGCGCTGAGCATCGTCAACCTCAATGTCGCCTTGCCCTATGCGCAGTGGCGGCAGGCGCTGTGGCAGCCGGATGTCGATGATATTGCCCAAATGCTGTTTCATTACAGTTTGTTACCGAGACTGGCTGTTGCGCTGCTGGTGGGCGCCGGGCTGGGACTGGTTGGCGTCCTGTTCCAGCAGGTGCTGCGTAATCCGCTGGCGGAACCGACCACCCTTGGCGTCGCCACCGGCGCGCAGCTGGGGATAACGGTCACCACGTTATGGGCTATTCCCGGCGTGCTGGCGTCGCAATTCGCCGCGCTGGCCGGGGCCTGTCTGGTGGGCGCGCTGGTGTTTGGCGTCTCGTGGGGCAAGCGCCTGTCGCCGGTAACGCTGATCCTGGCGGGGCTGGTGGTCAGCCTTTACTGTGGCGCGCTTAACCAGCTGATGGTGATTTTCCATCACGACCAGCTGCAAAGCATGTTCCTGTGGAGCACCGGGACGCTGACGCAGACCGACTGGAGCGTAGCGCAGCGCCTGTGGCCGCAGCTGCTTGGCGGGGCAATACTCACCTTGCTGCTGCTGCGGCCGCTGACCCTGATGGGGCTCGATGACGGGGTGGCGCGTAACCTTGGGCTGGCGCTGTCCCTGGCGCGCCTCGGCGCCCTGACGCTGGCGATTGTCATCAGTGCGCTGCTGGTGAACGCGGTAGGGATTATCGGCTTTATCGGCCTGTTCGCGCCGCTGCTGGCGAAAATGCTTGGCGCCCGTCGGCTGCTGGCGCGGCTGCTGCTGGCGGCGCTGATCGGCGCGCTGCTCCTGTGGCTTTCCGATCAGGTGATCCTCTGGCTGAGCCGGGTATGGCGGGAAGTCTCCACTGGCTCGGTCACCGCCCTGATTGGCGCGCCGCTGCTGCTTTGGCTGCTGCCGCGGTTGCGCAGCATCAGCGCCCCGGTGATGAACGGCGGCGATAATGTGCAGCCTGAGCGCTATCATGTGCAATGGTTTGTTCTCGCAGGCGTCGCGTTGCTGCTGCTGGCGGTGAGCGTGGCGCTGGCCTTTGGTCGCGATGCCCACGGCTGGCTGTGGGCCCACGGCGATCTGCTGGAGCAACTGCTGCCCTGGCGCTGGCCGCGGGTGCTGTCGGCGCTGTTCGCCGGGGTCATGCTGGCGGTCGCCGGCTGTATTATCCAGCGCCTGACCGGCAACCCGATGGCCAGCCCGGAAGTGCTGGGCATCAGCTCCGGCGCGGCTTTTGGCGTGGTGCTGATGCTGTTCTTCGTGCCTGGCGACGCCTTTGGCTGGCTGCTGCCGGCCGGCAGCCTTGGCGCGGCGGCCACCTTGCTGATCATTATGCTTGCCGCCGGGCGCGGCGGCTTCTCGCCGCATCGGATGCTGCTGGCGGGGATGGCGCTGAGCACCGCCTTCACAATGCTGCTGATGATGCTGCAGGCCAGCGGCGATCCGCGTATGGCGCAGATCCTGACGTGGATCTCGGGGTCGACATATAGCGCGACGCCGGAGAGGGTGGTGCGTAGCGGCGCGGTAATGCTGGCGCTGCTGGCGCTGGCGCCGCTCTGTCGTCGCTGGTTAACCATCCTGCCGCTGGGCGGGGAGGCGGCGCGAGCGGTGGGCATGGCGCTGACGTCATCGCGGATTGTTCTGCTGCTGCTGGCGGCCTGCCTGACGGCGGCGGCGACGCTGACCATCGGCCCGCTGAGCTTTGTCGGGCTGATGGCGCCGCATATCGCGCGGATGATGGGCTTCCGGCGAACCCTACCGCATATGGTGATCTCCGGGCTGACTGGCGGGCTGCTGCTGGTCTTCGCCGACTGGTGCGGACGGATGATGATGTTCCCGTATCAGATCCCGGCGGGGCTACTGTCGACCTTTATCGGCGCGCCTTACTTTATTTATTTGCTGAGAAAGCAGAGTCGCTAACGGTCCTGGATGGCTTCAACATCCCCGGTGGCGCTATCGCTTACCGGGGCTACAGCGCTGTGCGATTTGGTAGCCCGGATAAGGCGCAATGCGCCTCCTCCGGGAAAATCCCTGCGCCACCAGGCATTCAAGCACCTTACAGCTTGGCAAATACCCGGCGCGCGGCGTCGATGGTGTTGTCGATATCTTCTTCGCTGTGGGCCACGGACATAAAGCCGGCCTCAAACGCTGACGGCGCGAGGTACACGCCTTCCTCCAGCATCAGATGGAAGAAGCGCTTGAATCGTTCAACGTCGCACTTCACCACGTCCTGATAGCAGGTGACGGTTTCGGCATCGGTAAAGAAGATGCCGAACATGCCGCCGACGTTATTGACCACCAGCGGGATCCCGGCGTCACGCGCCGCGTCCAGCAGGCCTTGCGCCAGCTGGTTAGTCAGTTCAGTCAGGGTTTCATGGACCCCCGGCTGCGCCACTTCGTTCAGGCAGGCGAAGCCAGCCGCCATGGCGATCGGGTTGCCGGAGAGGGTGCCCGCCTGATAGACCGGACCGGTGGGCGCCAGAGCGTCCATCACCTCACGGCGGCCGCCGAAGGCGCCTACCGGCATCCCGCCGCCGATGATTTTCCCCAGACAGGTCAGATCCGGCTCCACGCCGTAGTAAGCCTGAGCGCCTGCCAGCGCCACGCGGAAGCCGGTCATCACTTCGTCGATAATCAGCAGGGCGCCAAATTCGTCGCACAGGGCGCGCAGGCCCGGCAGGAATTCCGGCTGCGGCGGAATGCAGTTCATATTTCCGGCCACCGGCTCGACGATGATGCAGGCGATCTCCTGCGGATACTGCTCGAACGCCGCGCGCACCGAGGCGAGGTCGTTATAAGTGCAGGTCAGGGTATGTTTGGCGAAATCGGCCGGGACGCCCGGCGAGTTCGGCTGGCCGAGGGTCAACGCGCCGGAACCGGCTTTCACCAGCAGGCAGTCGGCATGGCCGTGGTAGCAGCCTTCGAACTTAATGATTTTGTCGCGTCCGGTGAAGCCGCGCGCCAGGCGAATGGCGCTCATGGTGGCTTCGGTACCGGAGTTCACCATCCGCACCATATCCATGGTCGGCACCAGCTCGGTCACCAGGGCCGCCATTTTCACTTCCATTTCGGTCGGCGCGCCAAAGCTCAGGCCGCGGGATGCCGCCTCGATCACCGCATTGCGGATAGCCGGGTGGTTGTGGCCCAGCACCATCGGACCCCAGGAACCGACATAATCGATATAGGCTTTCCCATCCACGTCATAGAGGTAAGCGCCATCCGCGCGTTCGATAAACAGCGGTGTGCCGCCGACGCCGGTGAAAGCGCGCACCGGCGAGTTAACGCCGCCGGGGATCAGTTCGCGCGCAGCGTGGTACAGATTTTCAGATTTGCTCATGGCCAGGGTCCTGGTTCGTGAAAAATGTTTTATCGGCTATTCTAAGTTATTCCAGGATGGTTATGAAAGTTTTGCCCAATTGAAACAATGTGCCGCAAGGGCATTTTTTTGACGACGCAGCGCGCCGGGACGGCTAAAATGCCGCTCTCTTCATTTGTATTACCAATAATTGATAACGGCATGAAAGCAGAAACTCCCTCTTTTGAAGCACATCAGTTTGTGCGGGTGCGTCGCGGCGATGCGGTGCGCCGTCTGATTCAACGCGATAAAACGCCGCTGGCGGTGCTGTTTATGGCGGCAGTGGTCGGCACGCTGGCGGGGCTGGTGGGCGTCGCCTTTGAAAAGAGCGTGAACTGGGTGCAGAACCAGCGGATCGGCGCGCTGGCGCAGGTGGCGGACCACTGGTATCTGGTCTGGCCGCTGGCGTTTATCCTGTCGGCGCTGCTGGCGATGGTCGGCTATTTTCTGGTGCGTCGCTTTGCGCCGGAGGCCGGCGGCTCCGGGATTCCGGAAATTGAGGGCGCGCTGGAGGAGCTGCGGCCGGTGCGCTGGTGGCGCGTGCTGCCGGTGAAATTCGTTGGCGGCATGGGGACCCTTGGCGCCGGGATGGTGCTGGGTCGTGAAGGACCGATGGTACAGCTTGGCGGCAACATTGGGCGCATGGTGCTGGACGTTTTCCGCATGCGCAGTCCGGAAGCGCGGCATACGCTGTTGGCGACCGGTGCGGCGTCGGGGCTTTCGGCGGCCTTTAATGCGCCGCTGGCCGGTATTCTGTTTATCATCGAAGAGATGCGCCCGCAGTTCCGCTACAATCTGATCTCCATTAAAGCGGTGTTTACCGGCGTGATCATGTCGAGCATTGTGTTTCGCATTTTCAACGGCGAAGCGGCGATCATTGAGGTGGGTAAACTAAGCAACGCCCCGGTAAATACCCTATGGCTGTATCTGGTGCTGGGCATGCTGTTTGGCTGCTTTGGCCCGCTGTTTAATTTTCTGGTGCTGCGCACTCAGGATCTGTTCCAGCGCATCCACGGCGGCAACATCAAAAAATGGGTGTTTATTGGCGGATTAATCGGCGGGCTCTGCGGTCTGCTGGGGCTGATGCAGCCCTCCGCGGTGGGCGGTGGCTTTAACTTGATCCCTATCGCCGCTGCCGGTAACTTCTCCGTCGGACTGCTGCTGTTTATCTTTATTGCCCGCGTGGTGACCACGCTGATCTGCTTCTCTTCCGGCGCGCCAGGGGGCATTTTCGCGCCTATGTTGGCGCTCGGCACGCTGCTGGGCACGGCGTTCGGCATGGCGGCTATTCCGCTGTTTCCGGCCTACCATCTCGATGCCGGCACCTTCGCGATTGCCGGTATGGGGGCGCTGCTCGCCGCCTCGGTGCGTGCGCCGCTGACCGGGATCGTGCTGGTGCTGGAGATGACCGATAACTATCAGCTCATTTTGCCAATGATTATTACCTGCCTTGGCGCAACACTACTGGCGCAATTCCTCGGCGGTAAGCCTTTGTATTCGACCATTCTGCAGCGTACTCTGGCGAAGCAGGAAGCCGAGCAGGCGGCAAAAGCGCAGCAGGCTCCCCGGGAGAATACTTGAACGATTTACCAGGGTATTAGATAATGGCTCAAAAGGTCCGGTTATTCTTTAACCGGCCGGAAGTATCAATGGGAGCAGAAAATGAGTGATGACGTAGCGTTGCCGCTGGAGTTTACCGAAGCCGCAGCCAATAAAGTAAAACACCTGATTGCGGATGAAGATAATCCGAACCTGAAACTGCGCGTGTATATCACCGGCGGCGGTTGCAGCGGTTTCCAGTATGGCTTCACCTTTGACGATCAGGTGAACGAAGGGGATATGACCATTGAGAAACAGGGCGTCGGCCTGGTGGTTGACCCGATGAGCCTGCAGTATCTGGTCGGCGGCTCGGTCGACTATACCGAAGGGCTGGAAGGTTCGCGCTTTATCGTGACCAATCCGAACGCGAAAAGCACCTGCGGCTGCGGCTCCTCGTTCAGCGTTTAAAGCGAGTTCTCCCCCAGCGGGAGGGAGCAAACCCTAAAAACGGTAACCTTAAGGTTACCGTTTTGCTTTTATTACCGACCGTTATCGTCCAGGGCAAACGTCGGCAGCTTCAGATGCCAGCGAATAGCCGCCAGACGAATTACCAGGGTGACCACCATCCCCATCATTGCCGAATTCTCCAGCGGGAGATGAAAGGTGTCGTGTGCCGTGGCGTGGACAATACCGCCGACGATACAGGCGGTGGCGTAGATTTCGGTACGCAGAATCATAGGAATTTCCCGCGCCAGCACGTCGCGAATAATCCCGCCGCCGACGCCGGTCACCACCCCCATGCACACCGCGACCAGCGGGCCGCTGCCAGCGAGAAAAGCTTTATTGACGCCAATGCCGACAAACACCGCCAGACCGACGGCATCAAGAACGGGCAGGATCCATTTCGGCAGCCGGCGAGGCTGGCGGACCAGCAGGATGGTCAGCATGCTGGTGACCATCGCCACCACCAGATCGGTGGGATCTTTGACCCAGAATACCGGGCCATTCGCCAGCGCCATGTCGCGGATGGTCCCGCCGCCTACCGCCGTCACTACCCCTAACACCAGCACGCCGAATGGGTCCATACGCAGTTTTCCGGCCAGCAGTACGCCGGAGATCGCGAAGACAGCTGTGCCAATAATATCCAGCCAATAGACAAGCATCGTTGATTCCCACTGAACATCCGGTGTGCCGGATGATTATTTTACCTGGTCAAGCGCCGCACAAAGTTGTTTGGCGGCGAGGATAATACGTGGGCCGGCGCGTTCAAACCAGTCGCTGTGTAACGCAATCAACGAAATGGTGAGCTGATGTTGCCAAAAGCGCTGCGCTTCGGCAATGCGGCTGGCATCCCCGGTCACCACGATCGCCTGCGGCTGGCGGGCCAGCACCTGTTCGCGGCTCACCTGCGGCCAGGGAACGCGGCTGGTGGCGAAGATATTCTCGCCGCCGCAAAGCCTTAGCACCTGATCCTGAATCGAACCGGGGCCGCTGGTGAACAGCGGTGCGGAGCCGAACTGCAGGAAGACGCGTTTCTTCGGCGCGTTGGCATAGCGCGCTTTCAACGCATCGTATTCCTGCTGCATCGCCTGCGCCGCCTGCTGCGCTTTTTCCGGCTGCGGGCTCCACTGCGCCAGCTCACGCAGGGTAGCGATGATCTCTTCTATGGTCGAGGTCTGTACCCACAGGACGTGAATACCCAGAGACTGCAGCTGGTTAACCTGGCGTTCGGCATTGCCCCCGCGCCAGGCCAGCACCACGTCTGGCTTGAGCGCCACGATGCGTTCCAGGTTCATTCCCTGCCAGCTGGCAACCTGTTCGATCGTTTTGGCCTGCGAAGGATAATCGGAATAGCTGCTGACGCCGACCGGCGTGATCCCGGCGGCAAAGGCCAGTTCGGTATTGGCGGGGGAGAGGGTGATCACCCGCGGCGCGGCCAGCAGCCACGCCGGGGCGAGTAACAGCAGCGCGGCAAGCGCGAAGGATAGCGACTTAGCCACGTGCCAGGTTCTGTACCAGATTCTCCACCATCAGGGTGGACTGTCTGGCGGCGACCGCAAGGAACTCCTCAAAGCTGAGGTGGGACTGCTGGTCGGCCACGTCGGAGATAGCGCGAACCACCACGAAGGGAACCTTAAAGTTATGGCAGACGTGGGCGATGGCGGTCGCTTCCATTTCCACGGCGATCGCCTGCGGGAAATTATGGCGGATCTTCGCCAGACCGACAGAGCCGTTAATGAAGGCATCCCCGCTAACGATGAGGCCGCGAACGGCGTTGAGATCTAACGCTTTAATGCAGCTCTCTGCGGCGGCCACCAGTTTTTCATCCGCCTTAAAACCCGCCGGGCAGCCAGGGAGCTGGCCGTATTCATAGCCGAAGGCGGTGACGTCGGCGTCGTGGTAGCGCGCTTCATCGGAGACGACGATATCGCCGACCTTCAGCGTCGACGCCAGGCCGCCGGCAGAACCGGTATTAATGATCACGTCAGGCTGGCAGCGCTCCAGCAGCAGGGTCGCGCCCATCGCCGCCGCTACTTTTCCGATACCAGACTTCAGCAGAGCGACGTCAACGCCGTGAAGTTGGCCGGTATAGATTTCGCTTCCGCCAATGGTGATGGTCTGGCGGTTTTCGATTTTGTCGCGCAGAAGGGTAACTTCCTCTTCCATAGCGCCAATAATGCCAATTTTCATAGATTTACTCGCGATGTGTCAGGTTTAGTTGCATAGTCTATCATGCGCTTAAGGGGAAGCGTATTGCTCGCGCGGGAGAGGCTATGGCAAAGATTGATTTTCGCAACAAGATAAACTGGCGTCGACGCTTCCGTTCGCCGCCGCGGGTGGAGACGGAGCGCGACATCCTGCGGATCTTTGAAAGCGATCGGGGACGGATCGTCAACTCGCCGGCAATCCGCCGCCTGCAGCAAAAAACTCAGGTCTTCCCGCTCGAGCGCAACGCGGCGGTGCGCACTCGCCTGACCCACTCGCTGGAGGTGCAGCAGGTGGGGCGCTATATCGCCAAAGAGGTGCTGAGCCGGCTGAAAGAGCTGAGGCTGCTGGAAGAGTATGGCCTGGAAGAGCTGACCGGGCCATTCGAGAGCGTGGTGGAGATGGCCTGCCTGATGCACGATATCGGCAATCCCCCGTTTGGCCATTTTGGCGAAGCGGCGATTAACGACTGGTTCCGTCAGCGCCTGGCGCCCGGCGATGCGCTCGGGCAGCCGCTGACCGACGATCGCTGCGAAGTGCAGGCCTTACGCCTGCATGACGGAGAGACATCGCTTAATGCGCTGCGCCGTAAAGTGCGCCAGGATCTCTGCAGCTTTGAGGGCAACGCGCAGGGCATTCGTCTGGTCCATACGCTAATGCGTATGAACCTGACCTGGGCGCAGGTGGGATGTATCCTGAAATATACTCGTCCGGCGTGGTGGTCTGAGGAGACGCCGGCCAGCCACAGTTATTTAATGAAGAAACCTGGCTATTATTTAGCCGAAGAAGAGTATGTCGCGCGTTTGCGTAAAGAACTGGATCTCGCGCCTTACAATCGGTTTCCATTAACCTGGATTATGGAGGCTGCGGATGACATCTCATATTGCGTCGCGGATCTCGAGGACGCGGTGGAAAAACGTATTTTTAGCGCAGAACAGCTCTATCAGCATCTTTACGACGCCTGGGGCAGTCATGAAAAAGGCTCGTTATTTTCGCAGGTAGTAGAAAATGCCTGGGAGAAATCGCGAACCAATTATCTGAAGCAGAGCGCGGAAGATCAGTTTTTTATGTATTTGCGGGTGAATACGCTGAATAAGCTGGTGCCCTACGCGGCGCGCCGATTTATTGACAACCTACCGGCAATCTTCACAGGGGACTTTAATCATGCGTTGCTGGAGGACGACAGCGATTGCAGTCAGCTACTGGAGCTCTATAAAAATGTGGCGATGAAACAGGTCTTTAGCCATCCGGATGTTGAGCAGCTGGAATTGCAGGGCTACCGGGTGATCAGCGGCCTGTTGGATATCTATCAGCCGCTGCTGAAATTATCGCTGGAGGATTTCAGCGAATTAGTAGCGCAGGAGCGGGTACGGCGTTTACCCATTGCCTCCCGGCTGTATCAGAAACTTTCGACCCGTCACCGGCTGGCCTATGTTGAAGCGGTAAATAAACTGGCGCGTACGGCGCCCGAATTTGCGCTGATGGAATACTATTATCGCTGCCGTCTGATTCAGGACTATATCAGCGGGATGACGGATTTGTATGCGTGGGATGAATATCGGCGACTCATGGCGGTGGAATAGGCTGGAGTTTTGTAAAGATGGACAATAAATTTTTACTTTTTCCAGAAACTTAATTCCGGAACTTAGCGTTATAAAATGACTCTGATAGTCACGTACACAGCAACTTTCGTTACCTGATATTGAGATTGAAACTGATGAAAAAAACCACGTTAGCAATGAGTGCACTGGCTCTGAGTTTAGGTCTGGCGTTGTCCCCGCTCTCTGCGAGCGCGGCAGAAACGGCATCTTCGGCCACTAATGCACAGCAGATGCCAAGCCTGGCCCCAATGCTGGAGAAGGTGATGCCGTCGGTGGTGAGCATTAACGTTGAAGGTAGCACCACCGTTAATACCCCACGGATGCCACGTAACTTCCAGCAGTTCTTTGGCGATAATTCGCCGTTCTGCCAGGATGGTTCTCCTTTCCAGAGTTCGCCGTTTTGCCAGGGCGGCGGACAGGGCGGTCAGCCTGACGGCGGCCAGCAGCAGAAATTTATGGCGCTGGGCTCCGGCGTCATCATTGATGCCGCCAAAGGGTATGTGGTGACCAACAACCACGTCGTGGACAACGCCACCACGATTAAGGTTCAGCTGAGCGATGGCCGTAAGTTTGATGCCAAAGTCGTCGGCAAAGATCCGCGCTCTGATATCGCGCTGATTCAGATTCAGGAGCCAAAAAACCTGACGGCGATTAAGCTTGCCGACTCCGATGCGCTGCGCGTCGGTGATTACACCGTGGCTATCGGCAACCCGTTCGGTCTGGGCGAAACCGTGACCTCCGGGATTGTCTCCGCGCTGGGCCGTAGCGGCCTCAACGTGGAAAACTACGAAAACTTTATCCAGACCGATGCGGCGATTAACCGCGGGAACTCCGGCGGCGCGCTGGTGAACCTCAACGGCGAGCTGATCGGTATCAACACCGCCATTCTGGCGCCGGACGGCGGCAACATCGGTATCGGTTTTGCTATCCCGAGCAACATGGTGAAAAACCTGACCGAGCAGATGGTGAAATATGGCCAGGTGAAACGCGGTGAGCTCGGCATTATGGGCACCGAACTGAACTCTGAGCTGGCGAAAGCGATGAAAGTCGATGCCCAGCGCGGGGCCTTCGTCAGCCAGGTAATGCCAGGTTCGGCGGCCGCGAAAGCGGGCATTAAAGCCGGTGATGTCATCACCTCCCTCAACGGGAAAGCGATCAGCAGCTTCGCCGCGCTGCGTGCCCAGGTCGGCACCATGCCTATCGGCAGCAAAGTTGAGCTTGGTCTGCTGCGCGACGGCAAACCGGTGACCGTGACCGTCGAACTGCAGCAGAGCAACCAGACCCAGGTTGACTCCAGCACCATCTTCAACGGGATTGAAGGGGCGGAAATGAGCAATAAGGGTCAGGATAAGGGCGTGGTGGTCAATAATGTGAAAGCCGGTACCCCGGCGGCACAGATTGGCCTCAAGAAAGGCGACGTCATCGTCGGGGCGAATCAGCAGCCGGTGAAAAACATCGCCGATCTGCGGAAAATCTTCGACGCCAAACCGTCCGTACTGGCGCTGAACATTCAGCGCGGCGACGCCTCTATCTATCTGCTGTTGCAGTAACCGCCAGCGCTCGCTTCCCAGCCCCTTCCCTCGCCGAGGGCAGGGGCTTTTTTCGTTCTGTGACCGCCCCCACAACTCCACATATCTCACCCCGGCTTAGTGCAAATGCACAATGCAGCGCGACGATGACTCTTTTATGCTGGTGCCCAGCAAAGGGGGGGACTACATGGCTGGCTGGCATCTTGATACCAAAATGGCGCAGGATATTGTGGCGCGGACCATGCGCATCATCGATACCAATATCAACGTGATGGATGCCCGCGGGCGGATCATCGGCAGCGGCGATCGGGAAAGGATTGGTGAATTGCACGAAGGCGCGCTGCTGGTCCTCTCCCAGGGGCGGGTGGTGGATATCGACGACGCGGTCGCTCGCCATCTGCACGGGGTTCGCCAGGGGATTAACCTGCCGCTGCGCCTGGAGGGGGAGATCGTCGGGGTGATCGGCCTGACCGGCGAGCCGGAGTCGCTGCGAAAATATGGCGAGCTGGTGTGCATGACAGCAGAGATGATGCTGGAGCAGTCGCGGCTGATGCATCTCCTGGCCCAGGACAGCCGTCTGCGCGAAGAGCTGGTGATGAACCTGATTCAGGCGGAAGAGCATACCCCGGCGCTGAACGAATGGGCTCAGCGTTTAGGCATCGATCTCAATCAGCCGCGCGTGGTGGCGATGATTGAGGTAGACAGCGGTCAGCTCGGCGTGGACAGCGCGATGGCGGAACTGCAACAGTTACAGAACGCGCTGACCACCCCCGATCGCAATAATCTGGTGGCCATTGTCTCGCTCACGGAAATGGTGGTGCTGAAACCGGCGCTGAACAGCTTTGGCCGCTGGGACGCTGACGATCACGTCCGGCGCGTCGAGCAGCTTATCGCCAGGATGAAAGAGAATGGCCAGCTGCGCTTTCGCGTGGCGCTGGGCAACTTCTTCACCGGCCCAGGAAGTATCGCCCGCTCTTACCGTACCGCACGGACGACAATGATGGTTGGCAAGCAGCGGATGCCGGAGAGCCGCAGTTATTTCTATCAGGATCTAATGCTGCCGGTGCTGCTTGACAGCCTGCGCGGCGGCTGGCAGGCCAATGAGCTGGCCCGTCCGCTGGCGCGTTTGAAGGCCATGGACAACAACGGGCTGCTGCGGCGGACGCTGCAGGCGTGGTTTCGCCATAACGTGCAGCCGCTGGCGACGTCAAAGGCGCTGTTTATTCATCGCAATACGCTGGAGTACCGGTTGAACCGTATCTCGGAGCTGACCGGCCTGGATCTCGGTAGCTTTGACGACAGGCTGCTGCTGTATATCGCGCTGCAGCTGGACGAACAACGCTAAGACGTGGAGGCAAAAAAATGCCGGGTAGCGACGCGCCATACCCGGCCTGGACGATGCATGCTGTCTGGAGTGGATAGAGACCACCAGCCCGGCCAGGCAACGCGCCGCCGGGATGCTCTTACTTACGGGTGAGCTTTTCCAGATCGGCTTCGATTTCGCTGATCTTATTGGTGACCACGCTTTCCAGATGGCGTAAATCGTCGAGGATTTTACGCTTGAGATCAATTTCAGTGCGATCGCGCTGGCAGATCTGATCCAGCTCGTCGATAACGTAGCGCAGATTGGGGCTGATCTCCTGGACCTCTTTGTAGCCCTGGCCGACGCCGTCGGCGACGACGGTTTTGCGCTGACGCGGATATTTGAACTTCACGCTCTTGGCGAAGAATTCGCCTTTGTCTTTCTGAAAATAGATTTTCAGAATGTCGTTGTTAGCTTCCTGCCGCAGGCTATAGCGATCGATCTCATCAGGGTTGGTAATGCCAAGACTTTTCAGATTATCGTACATAACGGTACCTTTGATAGCATCATAACCATTGAATAATTAACGAAAAAATCCATTTTCGCCAGCATCAAATATAAAAAAAGCGGGATATCTCCCGCTTTTTATTTGCTTTAGTCGATGGTGCGCAGCAGCTCGTTAATGCCGACCTTGCCGCGGGTTTTTGCATCGACTTTCTTCACAATCACCGCGCAGTACAGGCTGTATTTACCATCTTTCGACGGCAGGTTGCCTGAGACCACCACCGAGCCAGCCGGTACGCGGCCGTAGAAGACTTCGCCGGTTTCGCGATCGTAGATTTTGGTGCTCTGACCGAGGTAAACGCCCATGGAGATGACGGAGCCTTCTTCGACAATCACCCCTTCAACCACTTCAGAGCGCGCGCCGATGAAGCAGTTATCTTCGATGATGGTCGGGTTCGCCTGCAGCGGCTCCAGTACGCCACCGATGCCGACACCGCCGGACAGATGCACGTTTTTACCGATCTGTGCGCAGGAGCCGACGGTGGCCCAGGTATCAACCATGGTGCCTTCGTCAACGTAGGCGCCGATGTTAACGTAGGACGGCATCAGCACAGTGTTGCGGGCGATGAACGCGCCCTGGCGCACGGCGGCCGGCGGCACCACGCGGAAACCTTCTTTCTGGAAACGCGCTTCGTCGTAGTCAGCGAATTTCATCGGCACTTTATCGAAGTAGCGGCTTTCCGCACCATCGATAACCTGGTTATCGTTAATACGGAAAGAGAGCAGTACCGCCTTCTTCAGCCACTGATGCGTCACCCACTGACCGTCAATCTTCTCAGCGACGCGCAGCGCGCCGGAATCAAGAAGGGCGATAACCTGGTTAACCGCTTCGCGGGTCACGGTATCCACATTAGCCGGCGTAATGTCGGCGCGACGCTCGAAAGCGGACTCAATAACGTTCTGTAACTGCTGCATTGTTTCTTTCCATTCACTAAAAAAAATACGTCACCCTTTATCGTTTGGATTGAGGGCCGCTGTCAACCGTTGTTGCACTTCTTGTTGCAGCTCATTATTAAGGGCACGCCGGTCGGCGGTGGCGATTATAAATAAATCTTCTACTCGCTCACCAATTGTCGTAATTCGCGCCCCGTGAAGCGATATCCCGAGGTCGGCGAACACCTGCCCGACGCGGGCGAGCAGCCCGGGCTGGTCGAGCGCTATCAGCTCCAGAAACGATTTTCGGTCGGTATGGGTCGGCAGGAAATTCACCTCGGTGTCCACGGAAAAATGGCGTAGCTTTGCCGCCTGACGACGCGGGGCCGGAGGCTGCCAGCTGCGCTGAGTGATGGTCTGCTCCAGCCCCTGGCGGATCGCCTCGTGGCGGTCGGCGGAAAGGGGGCTGCCGTCGGGCTCAAGGACGATAAAGGTATCCATCGCCATACCGTCGCGGGTGGTGAAGATCTGCGCGTCGTGGACGCTGAGGTTGCGACGGTCAAGTTCGCCACACACCGCGGCGAACAGGTAAGGACGATCCGGGCTCCAGATAAAAATCTCCGTACCGCCGCGGGTGGCCTGCGAGCTCAGCAGGATCATCGGTTTATTCAGATCGTGGCGCAGCAGGTTGCGGGCGTGCCAGGCGAGCTGCGTCGGCGTATGTCGCACGAAATAGTTGGCGCGGCAGCGGTTCCAGATCTGATGCAGTGCCTCTTCATTAATATTGTCCATCCGCAGCAGGGCCAGCGCCTGCAGCTGATGGTGACGCACTCGTTCGCGCATGTCCGGGGTGCTTTGCATGCCGCGACGCAGCTGCTTCTCGGTGGCGAAATAGAGTTCACGCAGCAGGCTCTGCTTCCAGCTGTTCCATAAGGTTTCGTTGGTGGCGCAGATATCGGCGACGGTCAGACACACCAGATAGCGCAGACGATTTTCCGTTTGCACCTCCTCGGCGAACTGCTTAATCACCTCCGGATCCTGAATATCGCGCCGCTGGGCGGTGACCGACATCAGCAGGTGGTGACGCACCAGCCAGGCGACCAGCTGCGTTTCGCGCGAGTTCAGCCCGTGCAGCTCGGCAAACTTCAGCACATCCTGCGCGCCGAGGATCGAGTGGTCGCCGCCGCGCCCTTTGGCGATGTCGTGGAACAGGGCGGCAATTAAGATCAGCTCCGGGTGCGTTAAGCGCGGCCACAGCTCCACGCACAGCGGGTGGCGGCTGCGGGTTTCTTCTTTGGCAAAGCTTTCCAGCTTGAGCATCACCCGGACGGTGTGTTCATCGACGGTGTAGGCGTGAAACAGGTCGAACTGCATCTGGCCGACGATATGCGACCACTGCGGCATATAGGCCCACAGTACGCTGTGGCGATGCATCGGCAGCAGCCCGCGACTTACCGCTCCCTGATGGCGCAGCATACTAAGAAAGAGCGTGCGCGCCTCCGGGATATAGCACAGCGGCTGGGTGAGATGACGGCGGGCGTGGCGCAGATGGCGCAACGTCGTTGAGTAGATGCCGGTGATGGTGCTGTTGCGCACCATGATATAAAACATGCGCAGAATGGCCTGCGGTTCGCGAATAAACAGCGTGTCGTCACGCAGATCGATAAGGGTGCCGCGCAGCTGGAAATCATCATCGATCGGGCGTGGTTTTTCATCCTCGGTCAGGGCGAGGATAGCCTCCTCAAACAGCTGAAGCAGCATCTGATTCAGCTCGCTCACCCGGCGGGTAACGCGGAAGAAGTCCTTCATCATATGCTCAATCGGCTGGTTGCCGTCGCCTTCATAGCCTAGCCGGCGGGCCACGCTGAGCTGGCGGTCGAAAAGCAGACGGTTGTCATAGCGCGTGAGTTCGAGATGCAGCGCGAAACGGATGCGCCACAGCTGATGCAGACACTCATTGAGTTCATTGCGCTCGGCTTCGGTCAGAAAGCCGAAGCCGACCATCTCATCCATTGAGGTGGCGCCGAAATGGCGGCGAGCCACCCACTGTAGCGTATGGATATCGCGCAAGCCGCCGGGGCTGCTTTTCACGTCCGGCTCGAGGTTATAGCTGGTGCCATGATAGCGCTGATGACGGACGTTCTGCTCTTCGACCTTGGCGGCGAAGAACTTTTCCGATGGCCAGAAGCCGTCGCTAAAAATATGTTTTTGCAGTTCAAGGAACAGCGCGACGTCGCCGATCAGCAGGCGCGATTCGATTAAGTTGGTGGCAACGGTCAGATCCGAGAGACCTTCCAGCAGGCACTCTTCGAGGGTGCGTACGCTGTGGCCTACCTCCAGCTTGACGTCCCACAGCAGGGTGAGCAGTTCGCCGACTTTTTGCGCCTGGTCGTCCGGCAGTTTTTTACGACTGAGGATCAGCAGATCGACGTCTGAGAGCGGGTGCAGTTCGCCACGGCCATAGCCGCCGACGGCGACCAGCGCCAGGTCGCTGACGGATTCAAAACCGCAGGCGATCCATAATCGCTGCAGCAACTGGTCGATAAATTCGGTGCGCGCCGCGATGAGCTGCTCCGCGACGATGCCGGAGTCAAACGCCTCGCCCAGCCAGTGCTGGAAGGTATCGATGTGCGCCTTGATTGCGGCACAGTTCAGATCGCCCTGGGGCCAACTCACCGGGTGTTCCGGCGGGACGGGCAGGAGAGGGGAGGCTGTGTCAGGTAATGAGTTGCTCATCGCGTCACCATAAGAAAAAACTATCTAATAAAAAAGCCGGCGGGCGCCGGCTTTTCATCATTCATCGTGCGAGATTATCGCCGGGATGGTGTCATCCTTGCGTAGCGTCAGAATTTCGCAGCCGTTGTCTGTCACCACAATAGTATGCTCGTACTGCGCAGACAAGCTCCGGTCTTTGGTTTTCACCGTCCAGCCGTCTTTCATGCTGCGGATCTCTTTTTTACCGGCGTTGACCATCGGCTCGATGGTGAAGGTCATGCCTGGTTTGAGTACGACGTTGGTCTCCGGCGAATCGTAGTGCAGTACCTGAGGCTCTTCATGGAAGCCGCGGCCGATGCCGTGGCCACAGTACTCACGCACCACGGAGAAACCTTCGGCTTCCACAAATTTCTGGATCGCCGCGCCGATGGTGCGCAGGTTGATGCCTGGCTTCACCATTCTCAGCGCCAGGTACAGGCTTTCCTGAGTGATGCGGCACAGGCGCTCGCCGAGAATCGTCGGTTTGCCGACGATAAACATTTTGGAGGTATCGCCATGGAAATCATCTTTAATGACGGTCACGTCGATATTCACGATATCGCCATCTTTCAGCAGCTTGCCGTCATCAGGGATACCGTGACAGACCACTTCATTGACCGAAATGCAGACGGATTTCGGATAGCCGTGATAGCCGAGGCAGGCGGAAATGGCCTTCTGCTCGTTAACGATATAGTCGTTACAGATGCGGTCCAGTTCGCCGGTGCTGACGCCCGGTTTGACGTAGGGTTCGATCATTTCCAGCACTTCGGCGGCCAGGCGGCCGGCAACGCGCATTTTTTCGATGTCTTCAGATGTCTTAATAGAGATAGCCATGGAGTATGTCCAGCAGTGTCGATATTTTCGACAATAATAGAGTAAGTCCTGTCAATGGTAACAGTCCGGGCAGGCTGGTGCCAAACTGAGAATCATTAACAGCACGCGACGTCAACAAGAGTTGGTGTCTGGATGGATTTTGTGGTATAAAGCGCGCCGGACTTCCGTTCCATCTCAGATACACAAGGATGGACGTAAGCGACATAGCTCACTTTGTGTAATAACACACACGTATCGGCACATATTCCGGGGTGCCCTTCGGGGTCGGTAATATGGGATACGTGGAGGCATAACCCCAATTTAATCTATAGAGGTTTTAAACATGGCAACTGTTTCCATGCGCGACATGCTCAAGGCTGGTGTTCACTTCGGTCACCAGACCCGTTACTGGAACCCGAAAATGAAGCCTTTCATCTTCGGCGCGCGTAACAAAGTTCACATCATCAACCTTGAGAAAACCGTACCGATGTTCAACGAAGCTCTGGCTGAACTGAACAAGATCGCTGCTCGTAAAGGTAAAATCCTTTTCGTTGGTACTAAGCGCGCTGCAAGCGAAGCGGTAAAAGACGCTGCTCTGAGCTGCGATCAGTTCTTCGTGAACCATCGCTGGCTGGGCGGTATGCTGACTAACTGGAAAACCGTTCGTCAGTCCATCAAACGTCTGAAAGACCTGGAAACTCAGTCCCAGGACGGTACTTTCGACAAGCTGACCAAGAAAGAAGCGCTGATGCGCACTCGTGAGCTGGACAAGCTGGAAAACAGCCTGGGCGGTATCAAAGATATGGGCGGCCTGCCGGACGCACTGTTCGTTATCGACGCTGACCACGAGCACATCGCTATCAAAGAAGCAAACAACCTGGGCATCCCGGTATTTGCTATCGTTGATACCAACTCTGATCCGGACGGCGTAGACTTCGTTATCCCGGGTAACGACGATGCAATCCGCGCAGTAAGCCTGTACCTGGGCGCTGTTGCTGCTACCGTTCGTGAAGGTCGCTCTCAGGACCTGGCTTCTCAGGCGGAAGAAAGCTTCGTAGAAGCTGAATAATAAGGTTTAAGCCCTTATTAGTACCGTGTATGAATAGGGGCCCATTATCGGCCCCTTTTTTCAATTTACGCTGTTTGGCCGTTGGCCGGGCAGTATCCACATCTCCCGAGGATTTTAGAATGGCTGAAATTACCGCTTCCCTGGTAAAAGAGCTGCGCGAACGTACTGGCGCAGGCATGATGGATTGCAAAAAAGCGCTGACTGAAGCGAATGGCGACATCGAGCTGGCAATCGAAAACATGCGTAAATCCGGCGCGATCAAAGCGGCGAAGAAAGCAGGCAACGTGGCTGCTGACGGCGTGATCAAAACCAAAATCGAAGGCAACTACGGTTACATTCTGGAAGTTAACTGCCAGACTGACTTCGTTGCTAAAGATGGTGGTTTCCAGGCATTTGCCGACAAAGTACTGGACGCCGCTGTTGCAGGTAAAATCTCCGACGTTGAAGTTCTGAAAGCGCAGTTCGAAGAAGAACGTGTTGCGCTGGTTGCTAAAATC
Organism: Klebsiella sp. KP20-425-1; assembly: GCF_025813515.1. NCBI lineage: Bacteria > Pseudomonadati > Pseudomonadota > Gammaproteobacteria > Enterobacterales > Enterobacteriaceae > Klebsiella > Klebsiella sp. KP20-425-1. The sequence goes on along the minus strand of NZ_CP109614.1, from coordinate 4,208,243 downwards.
GGCGAGAACATCAACATCCGTCGTATCGCTGTTCTGGAAGGCGACGTTCTGGGCAGCTACCAGCACGGTGCGCGTATCGGCGTTCTGGTTGCCGCTAAAGGCGCTGACGAAGAGCTGGTTAAGCAGCTGGCAATGCACGTTGCTGCAAGCAAGCCGGAATTCGTTAAGCCGGAAGACGTGTCTGCTGAAGTGGTAGAGAAAGAGTACCAGGTTCAGCTGGACATCGCGATGCAGTCCGGTAAGCCGAAAGAAATCGCAGAGAAAATGGTTGAAGGCCGCATGAAGAAATTCACCGGCGAAGTTTCTCTGACTGGTCAGCCTTTCGTTATGGAGCCGAGCAAATCTGTTGGCCAACTGCTGAAAGAGCACAACGCTGACGTGACTGGCTTCATCCGCTTTGAAGTGGGCGAAGGCATTGAGAAAGTTGAGACTGACTTTGCAGCAGAAGTTGCTGCGATGTCCAAGCAGTCTTAATTTTTAAAAAAAGGAGCCGCCTGAGGGCGGCTTCTTTTTGCGCCCATTTTGTAAATTCAGCCAACTGCTTATAGTGGCCGCGCTGAAATGCGACATACAATGTCGCCGGAATTATCACATCTCATTCGTTGACAGTCTCAGGAAAGAAACATGGCTACCAATGCAAAACCCGTCTACAAACGTATTCTGCTGAAATTAAGTGGCGAAGCGCTGCAGGGCTCAGAAGGCTTCGGTATTGATGCAAGCATACTTGACCGCATGGCTCAGGAGATCAAAGAGCTGGTTGAGCTGGGTATTCAGGTTGGCGTAGTAATTGGTGGCGGTAACCTGTTCCGTGGTGCTGGTCTGGCGAAAGCGGGTATGAACCGCGTTGTGGGCGACCACATGGGCATGCTGGCAACGGTCATGAACGGCCTCGCAATGCGTGATGCGCTCCACCGCGCCTATGTGAACGCTCGTCTGATGTCCGCCATCCCGCTGAACGGCGTATGCGACAACTACAGCTGGGCAGAGGCGATCAGCCTGCTGCGCAACAACCGCGTAGTGATCCTCTCCGCTGGTACCGGCAACCCGTTCTTTACCACCGATTCCGCAGCCTGCCTGCGCGGTATCGAAATTGAAGCCGATGTGGTGCTGAAAGCCACCAAGGTTGACGGCGTATTCACCGCTGACCCGGCAAAAGATCCTTCTGCCACCATGTACGATCAGCTGACCTACAGCGAAGTTCTGGAAAAAGAGCTGAAAGTCATGGATCTGGCGGCCTTCACCCTGGCGCGTGACCATAAATTACCGATTCGCGTCTTCAACATGAACAAACCTGGCGCCCTGCGTCGCGTGGTGATGGGCGAAAAAGAAGGCACATTGATCACGGAATAATTCCCGTCAGCGCCAAATCCGGGTAATATTCCGCTTTACTTTCGCGGGGATATTGCCCGGTGATTTTCATTAAATCTGACTATACTTAGCTCATTTTCCGACGGGTGCCCCGTCTGGTCTGACTGAGACAAGCTTTCAAGGATTCGTAACGTGATTAGCGATATCAGAAAAGATGCTGAAATCCGCATGGAAAAATGCGTCGAAGCATTCAAAAACCAAATCAGCAAAATTCGCACGGGTCGTGCTTCTCCGAGCCTGCTGGACGGGATTGTTGTTGAATACTACGGTACTCCGACCCCGCTGCGCCAGCTGGCCAGCGTCACCGTCGAAGACTCCCGTACCCTGAAAATCAACGTCTTTGACCGTTCTATGTCCGCGGCCGTTGAAAAAGCGATCATGGCGTCAGACCTCGGTCTGAACCCAAGCTCTGCCGGCAGCGATATTCGTGTCCCGCTGCCGCCGCTGACCGAAGAGCGTCGTAAAGATCTGACCAAGATCGTGCGTGGTGAAGCCGAGCAGGCGCGCGTTGCCGTGCGTAACGTTCGCCGTGACGCGAACGATAAAGTCAAAGCGCTGCTGAAAGAAAAAGAGATCAGCGAAGATGACGATCGCCGTTCTCAGGACGACGTGCAGAAAATGACTGACGCCGCCATCAAAAAAGTTGACGCGGCGCTGGCAGACAAAGAAGCGGAACTGATGCAGTTCTAATGCTCTGCCCTTACTCAGGCCAGACAGGCTCTGGCCTGAGTAAAATCTGAAACGCCGTACAGAAGACTGTACGCTCAATTCTCGGGATTGCGTTGCGACCGCTGGCCTTGTAGCCTTTAGCGCTTAGTTGAAGGCCTAATGCCGCCGTCTCATCCCCGATAGTTGCTGCGTAGGGGCTTGCTGGCGGCGTTTTGCTTTTTATTCTGTTTCCACTCTTCTGGACGTCTCATGAAGCAATTAACCGTTCTCGGTTCGACCGGCTCCATTGGCTGTAGCACGCTGGACGTGGTGCGCCATAACCCTGGTCGCTTTTCCGTCGCCGCGCTGGTCGCGGGGAAAAACGTTGACCGTATGGTTGAACAATGCCTGGAATTTACCCCCCGTTACGCGGTGATGGACGATGCGCAAAGCGCTGAGCGGTTGCGCACCCGTCTGCATGAGCATGGCTGTCGCACCGAGGTGCTGAGCGGCCAGCAGGCGGCGGCCGAGGTCGCGGCGCTGGATGAGGTCGATCAGGTCATGGCGGCAATCGTCGGCGCGGCGGGACTGGTGCCGACGCTGGCGGCGATCCGCGCCGGGAAAACGGTATTGTTAGCGAATAAAGAATCGCTGGTGACCTGCGGTCGCTTATTCATGGAGGCGGTGCAACAGTCGGGGGCGCGATTGCTACCGGTCGATAGCGAGCATAACGCTATTTTTCAGAGTATGCCGGAGACAATTCAGCAGCATCTGGGATACGCTGATCTTGCCCGGAACGGCGTCTCGTCTATCCTGCTGACCGGCTCCGGTGGACCTTTCCGCGAGACGGCCGTGGCTGAACTGGCGGCGATGACCCCGGATCAGGCCTGCCGTCATCCCAACTGGTCGATGGGGCGCAAGATCTCCGTCGATTCGGCCACGATGATGAACAAAGGCCTGGAATATATTGAAGCGCGCTGGCTGTTTAACGCCTCGGCCCAGCAGATGGAAGTGCTGATCCATCCGCAGTCGGTGATCCACTCGATGGTTCGCTATCAGGATGGCAGCGTGCTGGCCCAGCTTGGGGAGCCGGATATGCGTACGCCGATCGCCCATACCATGGGCTGGCCGCAGCGACTGAATTCCGGCGTTAAACCGCTGGACTTCTGTCAGTTGAGCAATCTGAGCTTCTCCGCGCCGGACTATACGCGATATCCGTGCCTGAAGCTGGCGATGGACGCGTTTGACGTCGGCCAGGCCGCGACCACGACGCTGAATGCGGCTAATGAAGAGTCGGTTGCCGCGTTTCTGCATGGCGATATCCGCTTTACCGATATTGCGGCGGTTAACCTGGCGGTGCTGGATAAGATGGACCTGCAGGAGCCGCAAAGCATTGATGATGTTCTGGTTATCGACGCCGAGGCGCGCGCAATCGCTCACCAGCAGCTGCAGCGGTTGGTTGCGCAGGCGTAACGCGGTGATATTTGTGGGCGCAAGGCTTCGGTGATATAGTCTGCGCCACCCGATCGTTGCATTTTGTTGTTAAAGATTACGGTGGCCGTGACAAAACACGGCTTTTTTGCGTAAAGCTTTTGGTTGTTCTCTGCGATTGGCTGCAGCCCCGGCACCGGATAAAAATGCGTATCCAGCGCGGCCCGGTGGCCTCTGTTTGGTGGCTAGTTAATCCTTATTATGGACTTAAAACGCGTGATGTTGTCTGCTAATCAAACTGTCAGCGAAATATCGCCCACCCATGGCTGCCGTCATGTCGCCATTATTATGGATGGCAACGGCCGTTGGGCGAAACGGCAAGGTAAAATTCGCGCTTTCGGGCATAAGGCCGGGGCGAAATCCGTGCGTCGCGCGGTCTCCTTCGCGGCGAATAATGGGATTGAGGCGTTAACGTTATACGCGTTCAGCAGCGAAAACTGGAACCGTCCGGCTCAGGAAGTCAGTGCGCTGATGGAACTGTTCGTCTGGGCGCTGGATAGCGAAGTCAAAAGCCTGCACCGACACAATGTGCGTCTGCGGATTATTGGCGACACCACGCGCTTCAATGCGCGCCTGCAGGAGCGGATCCGCAAAGCGGAAGCGCTAACCGCAAACAATACCGGCTTAACGCTGAATATTGCAGCCAATTACGGCGGTCGCTGGGATATTACCCAGGGCGTTCGTTTGCTGGCGAAACAGGTACAGGACGGGACGCTGCTGCCTGAGCAGATCACGGAAGACATGCTGAGTCAGCAGGTCTGCATGCATGAACTGGCTCCCGTTGATTTAGTTATTAGGACCGGGGGAGAGCACCGAATAAGTAACTTTCTGATTTGGCAAATTGCCTATGCCGAACTTTACTTTACGGATGTTCTTTGGCCCGATTTTGCTGAACAGGACTTTGAAGGTGCACTCCATGCCTTTGTTAATCGAGAGCGTCGTTTCGGCGGCACTGAGCCGGGTGGCAGTCATGCCTGATGGGGGTCACTTTTGCTGAAGTATCGCCTGATATCTGCTTTCGTCTTAATCCCCATCGTCATTGCGGCATTGTTTTTATTGCCGCCGATGGGCTTTGCTATCGTCACCCTGGTGGTCTGTATGCTCGCCGCCTGGGAGTGGGGACAACTGAGCGGTTTTACCTCGACGTCGCAGCGGGTTTGGCTGGCGGTGCTGTGCGGCCTTCTGCTGGCGGCGATGCTTTTTCTGCTGCCTGAATACCATTATGACGTTCATCAACCGATGGTTGAAGGGTCGCTATGGGCCTCTTTTGCCTGGTGGATCGTCGCGTTACTGCTGGTGCTCTCATACCCGGCGTCGGCGGCATTCTGGCGCCACTCAAAGGTGCTGCGCCTCATCTTCGGCATCCTGACCATCGTCCCGTTTTTCTGGGGCATGCTGGCGCTGCGCGCCTGGCACTATGCCGATAACCACTACAGCGGCGCGCTGTGGCTGCTGTACGTCATGATCCTGGTGTGGGGCGCGGACTCTGGCGCCTATATGTTTGGTAAAATGTTTGGCAAGCACAAGCTGGCGCCGAAGGTCTCACCGGGTAAAACCTGGCAGGGCTTTTTTGGCGGTTTGCTGACCGCGGCAGTGATTTCCTGGGCCTACGGCGTGTGGGCCCATCTTGACGTCACGCCGACGGTGCTGCTGGTCTGTTCGGTGGTGGCGGCCCTGGCTTCGGTGCTGGGCGACCTGACGGAAAGTATGTTTAAGCGCGAGGCCGGCATTAAGGATAGCGGGCACTTGATTCCCGGACATGGTGGTATTCTCGATCGTATCGACAGCCTGACGGCGGCGGTACCGGTCTTCGCCTGTCTGCTACTGTTGGTCTTCAGGACGATTTGACGGAAGGTTATATGCTGAGCGTGCTCTGGAATCTGGCGGCTTTTATCATTGCGCTTGGCGTACTGATTACGGTGCATGAGTTTGGCCATTTTTGGGTGGCGCGCCGCTGCGGTATCCGGGTTGAGCGTTTTTCTATCGGCTTCGGCAAAGCGCTGTGGCGGCGGATGGATAAGCAGGGCACAGAGTTCGTCATCGCCCTGATCCCACTGGGCGGCTACGTCAAGATGCTGGATGAGCGTGTTGAAGCGGTGGCGCCGGAGATGCGTCATTATGCCTTCAACAATAAAACCGTCGGTCAGCGTGCGGCGGTGATTGCCGCCGGCCCCATCGCTAACTTCATTTTCGCTATCTTTGCTTACTGGCTGGTCTTTATCATCGGCGTTCCCGGCGTGCGGCCGGTGGTGGGTGAAATAACGCCCAATTCGGTTGCCGCGCAAGCACAAATTGCAAAAGGAACGGAACTTAAAGCGATAGATGGTATCGAAACGCCTGATTGGGATGCGGTGCGTCTGCAGCTGGTGGCCAAAATCGGCAACCCGCAAACAATAGTTACCGTCGCCCCTTTCGGGACCAATCAGCGCCAGGATAAAATCGTCGATCTGCGGCACTGGTCGTTTGAGCCAGACAAGCAAGATCCCGTGACCTCGCTGGGGATCCAGCCGCGCAGCGCGCAGATTGATACGGTGCTGGCTGAGGTTCAGGCGGGATCGGCAGCCCAGAAAGCGGGTTTGCAAGCGGGCGACCGGATCGTTAAAGTCGATGGTCAACCGTTAACGCAGTGGATGACGTTTGTTAATCTGGTGCGCGATAATCCGGGCAAAACGCTGGCGCTGGAGATTGAACGGCAGGGAAGTGCGCTGCCGTTAACCCTGACGCCGGATGCGAAAACGGTGAAAGGTAAGGCGGAAGGGTTCGCAGGGGTGGTGCCAAAGGTCATCCCGCTGCCTGAAGAATACAAGACAGTACGTCAGTACGGACCGTTTGCCGCCATCGCTGAAGCCACGGATAAAACCTGGCAGCTGATGTCGCTGACGGTCAGGATGCTGGGTAAATTGATAACCGGTGATGTCAAACTGAACAACCTCAGTGGGCCGATCTCTATCGCTCAGGGGGCTGGAATGTCAGCGGAGTTTGGGTTGATTTATTATCTGATGTTCCTGGCGCTGATTAGCGTGAACCTCGGAATCATCAACCTGTTCCCTCTACCCGTACTGGATGGGGGACATCTGCTGTTTTTAGCGATTGAAAAGCTGAAGGGCGGGCCGGTATCCGAGCGAGTTCAAGACTTTAGTTATCGCATTGGCTCAATACTGCTGGTGCTGTTAATGGGGCTTGCACTTTTCAATGATTTCTCTCGGTTATAAGAGAGTTTGTTAGGAAGAACGCATAATAACGATGGCGATGAAAAAGTTGCTCATAGCGTCGCTGCTGTTTAGCAGCGCGACTGTATACGGTGCTGAAGGGTTCGTGGTGAAGGACATTCATTTCGAAGGCTTGCAGCGTGTCGCTGTTGGTGCGGCCCTCCTCAGTATGCCAGTGCGTCCTGGCGATACGGTGACCGACGATGATATCAGTAACACTATTCGCGCGCTGTTTGCCACTGGCAACTTCGAGGACGTCCGCGTCCTGCGCGATGGTGATACCCTGCTGGTGCAGGTGAAAGAGCGTCCGACGATCGCCAGCATCACCTTCTCCGGCAACAAGTCGGTGAAAGATGACATGCTCAAGCAGAACCTTGAGGCCTCAGGCGTTCGGGTGGGCGAGTCGCTTGACCGCACGACCATCGCGGATATCGAGAAGGGTCTTGAAGACTTCTACTACAGCGTCGGTAAATACAGCGCCAGCGTCAAAGCAGTCGTTACGCCGCTGCCGCGTAACCGTGTCGATTTGAAGCTGGTCTTCCAGGAAGGCGTCTCCGCAAAAATTCAACAGATCAACATCGTCGGCAACCATGCGTTTTCGACCGATGAGCTGATCTCCCACTTCCAGCTGCGCGATGAGGTGCCGTGGTGGAACGTGGTCGGCGACCGTAAATACCAGAAGCAGAAGCTAGCGGGCGACCTTGAAACCCTGCGCAGCTACTACCTGGATCGCGGCTATGCCCGTTTCAACATCGATTCTACCCAGGTCAGCCTGACGCCGGATAAGAAAGGGATCTACATCACCGTCAACATCACCGAAGGCGATCAGTACAAGTTTTCCGGAGTGCAGGTGACGGGCAACCTCGCTGGCCATTCCGCGGAAATCGAAGCGCTGACTAAAGTTGAGCCAGGCGAACTGTACAACGGCGCGAAAGTGACCAAGATGGAAAACGACATCAAGAAATTGTTGGGTCGTTATGGTTACGCCTATCCGCGCGTGCAGTCGCAGCCGGAGATCAACGACAGCGATAAAACCGTTAAGCTGCACGTTAACGTCGACGCAGGAAACCGTTATTACGTGCGTAAAATTCGCTTCGAAGGCAACGACACCTCTAAAGATGCCGTACTGCGCCGCGAAATGCGCCAGATGGAAGGCGCATGGCTGGGGAGCGACCTCGTCGATCAGGGTAAAGACCGTCTCAACCGTTTAGGTTTCTTTGAAACGGTGGACACTGATACCCAGCGCGTGCCGGGCAGCCCGGACCAGGTCGACGTTGTCTACAAGGTGAAAGAGCGTAACACCGGTAGCTTCAACTTCGGTATCGGCTACGGCACCGAGAGCGGCGTCAGCTTCCAGGCGGGCGTTCAGCAGGATAACTGGTTAGGTACTGGTTATGCTGTCGGGATCAACGGTACCAAAAACGACTACCAGACCTATACCGAGCTGTCGGTGACCAACCCGTACTTCACCGTAGACGGTGTAAGCCTCGGCGGTCGTGTCTTCTATAATGACTTTGATGCGAACGATGCGGATCTGTCTGACTATACCAACAAAAGCTATGGTACAGACATTACGCTGGGCTTCCCGGTCAATGAATACAACACGCTGCGCGCCGGCGTCGGTTATGTGCATAACTCCCTGTCCAATATGCAGCCGCAGGTGGCAATGTGGCGTTACCTTAACTCGATGGGCCAGTATCCGGACAACACCAACGACCGGAACTCGTTCAGTGCGAATGACTTCACCTTCAACTACGGTTGGACCTATAACAAGCTTGACCGCGGCTTCTTCCCAACGGAAGGTTCGCGCGTCAACCTGAACGGTAAGGTGACCATTCCGGGCTCAGACAACGAGTACTACAAAGCGACGCTGGATACCGCGACCTACGTGCCGATCGACAACGATCATCAGTGGGTAGTACTGGGTCGTACGCGCTTTGGTTATGGCGATGGTATCGGCGGCAAAGAGATGCCGTTCTATGAGAACTTCTATGCCGGTGGTTCCAGCACCGTGCGTGGCTTCCAGTCGAACACCATTGGTCCGAAGGCGGTGTACTTCCCGGCAAGCAGTCGTCATGATGATGACGATAGTTACGATAATGAATGTAAGAGCACCGAATCCGCACCGTGTAAATCCGATGATGCGGTGGGCGGTAACGCGATGGCGGTGGCCAGCCTTGAGCTGATTACCCCGACGCCGTTTATTAGTGACAAATATGCGAACTCGGTCCGTACTTCCGTCTTCTGGGATATGGGTACCGTATGGGATACTCACTGGGATTCGAGCGCGTACGCTGGTTATCCGGATTACAGCGATCCGAGCAACATCCGTATGTCTGCGGGTATTGCCGTGCAGTGGATGTCGCCGTTGGGGCCGTTGGTCTTCTCCTACGCCCAACCGTTCAAAAAGTACGATGGAGACAAAGCCGAACAGTTCCAGTTTAACATTGGTAAAACTTGGTAATTGTTGGCGGCAACGGAATGCAAGTGCAGTATAGCGCTGACTGTAGGCGATAACGCGTTTATCGCCTCGCCACGCAAATAACGGTACCCCTGGGTACTCATGGGATGGTAAGGAGTTTATTGTGAAAAAGTGGTTATTAGCTGCAGGTCTGGGTTTGGCAATGGTAACTTCCGCTCAGGCGGCAGATAAAATTGCCCTGGTGAACATGAACAGCCTGTTCCAACAGGTTGCCCAGAAAACTGGCGTTTCCAACACGCTGGAAAACGAGTTCAAAGGCCGCGCTAGCGAACTGCAGCGTATGGAAGGCGACCTGCAATCCAAAATGCAGCGTCTGCAGTCCATGAAGCCGGGCGCCGAACGTACCAAACTGGAAAAAGACGTGATGGCTCAGCGCCAGACCTTCTCCCAGAAAGCGCAGGCGTTTGAACAGGATCGCGCACGTCGTTCCAACGAAGAGCGTGGCAAACTGGTTACCCGTATCCAGACTGCCGTACAGAGCGTAGCGAAAGATCAGAGCATCGATCTGGTGGTTGACGCGAATGCCGTTGCATATAACAGCAGCGATGTAAAAGACATCACCGCTGATGTGCTGAAACAGGTTAAATAAGTAATGCCTTCAATTCGACTGGCTGATCTCGCGCAGCAGTTGGATGCAGAATTACACGGTGATGGCGATATCGTCATCACCGGCGTTGCGTCCATGCAGAGCGCGAAAACGGGCCAAATCACTTTCATGGTCAACCCTAAGTACCGTGAGCACCTGGCCGCTTGCCAGGCTTCTGCCGTTGTGATGACGCAGGATGATTTACCTTTTGCCCATAGCGCCGCGCTGGTAGTGCGTAACCCCTACCTGACCTACGCGCGCATGGCTCAAATTCTTGATACCACGCCGCAGCCGGCTCAGGATATCGCGCCGAGCGCGGTCATCGATCCGTCGGCGAAGCTGGGTAGCAACGTTGCCATCGGCGCCAACGCGGTTATCGAATCCGGCGTAGTGCTGGGCGATAACGTAGTTATCGGCGCAGGCTGCTTCGTTGGGAAAAATACGAAAATAGGCGCCGGCTCGCGTTTGTGGGCTAATGTGACCGTTTACCATGAGATTGAGATCGGCGAGAATTGCCTGATTCAGTCCAGCACGGTGATTGGCGCGGATGGCTTCGGCTACGCTAACGATCGCGGTAACTGGGTAAAGATCCCGCAGCTGGGTCGCGTCATTATTGGCGATCGCGTGGAGATTGGCGCCTGCACCACGATTGACCGTGGTGCGCTGGACGATACCGTGATTGGCAACGGGGTTATCATTGATAACCAGTGCCAGATTGCGCATAACGTGGTGATTGGCGACAATACCGCGGTCGCTGGCGGCGTTATCATGGCGGGCAGCCTGAAAATTGGCCGCTACTGCATGATTGGCGGCGCCAGCGTGATTAACGGCCATATGGAAATCTGCGATAAGGTCACCGTCACGGGGATGGGGATGGTGATGCGTCCTATCAGCGAACCTGGCGTATATTCCTCCGGTATTCCGCTGCAGCCGAACAAGGCGTGGCGTAAAACCGCTGCGCTGGTGATGAATATTGACGAGATGAGCAAGCGCCTGAAAGCGATTGAGCGCAAGGTTAATCAACAAGACTAATTCATCATTTGGTCACATGACATTTCCGGCCTGTTGCATTCGCTAAAAGATTGCCGCAGGCCGTGTTATTATTGCCTTTTAGTACATTTAGACAGGAAGAGTATTTTGACTACTGACACTCATACTCTGCACATTGAAGAGATTCTGGAACTTCTGCCTCACCGTTACCCGTTCCTGCTGGTAGACCGCGTGCTGGATTTTGAAGAAGGTCGTTTTCTGCGCGCAGTAAAAAATGTTTCTGTAAACGAGCCGTTTTTCCAGGGGCACTTCCCTGGTAAGCCGATTTTGCCGGGCGTCCTGATTCTGGAAGCAATGGCGCAAGCCACCGGGATTCTGGCGTTCAAAAGCGTCGGAAAACTGGAACCAGGCGAGCTGTACTACTTCGCGGGTATCGATGAAGCACGCTTCAAACGCCCGGTAGTACCAGGCGATCAGATGATTATGGAAGTCACTTTCGAGAAAACCCGCCGCGGCCTGACTCGTTTCAAAGGCGTTGCGCTGGTTGACGGTAAAGTGGTTTGCGAAGCGACGATGATGTGTGCGCGTAGCCGGGAGGCCTGATACGTGATTGATAAAACCGCTTTTGTTCATCCTACCGCCATTGTAGAAGAAGGCGCCGTGATTGGCGCTAACGTCCACATTGGTCCGTTTTGTATTGTTGGCGCTAACGTCGAAATCGGCGAAGGCACCGTGCTGAAGTCTCACGTTGTCGTTAACGGCCACACCAAAATCGGCCGTGACAATGAGATCTATCAGTTCGCTTCCATCGGCGAAGTTAACCAGGATCTGAAATATGCTGGCGAACCGACCCGGGTGGAAATTGGCGATCGCAACCGCATTCGCGAAAGCGTCACCATTCATCGCGGCACAGTACAGGGCGGTGGATTAACAAAGGTGGGCAACGATAACCTGCTGATGATCAACGCCCACGTGGCGCACGATTGTACGCTTGGCGATCGCTGCATTCTGGCCAATAACGCGACGCTCGCGGGCCATGTTTCGCTGGATGATTATGTCATTATCGGCGGCATGACGGCGGTGCATCAGTTCTGCGTCATTGGCTCACACGTTATGGTTGGCGGCTGCTCCGGCGTGGCGCAGGACGTTCCGCCGTTCGTAATTGCCCAGGGCAACCATGCGACGCCGTTCGGCGTTAACATCGAAGGGCTGAAACGCCGCGGCTTCAGCCGGGAAGCAATCACCGCGATCCGCAACGCGTATAAACTGCTGTACCGCAGCGGCAAAACGCTGGAAGAAGCCAAGCCGGAAATCGCCGAACTGGCTGCTCAGCATCCTGAGGTTCAGCCGTTTGTCGATTTCTTCGCTCGTTCTACCCGCGGCTTGATTCGTTAATGGCTGAACAGCGTCCCCTGACGATTGCCCTGGTCGCCGGAGAAACCTCCGGCGATATTCTAGGCGCTGGTCTCATCCGCGCGCTTAAAGCACGCATCCCGAATGCGCGCTTTGTCGGCGTGGCGGGGCCGCTAATGCAGGCGGAAGGGTGCGAAGCCTGGTATGAAATGGAAGAGCTGGCGGTGATGGGCATTGTTGAAGTGCTCGGTCGCCTGCGTCGCTTACTCCATATTCGCGCCGATTTGACCCGCCGCTTCGGCGAGCTGCGTCCCGATGTCTTCGTCGGCATCGACGCCCCTGACTTTAATATCACCCTCGAAGGAAATCTGAAAAAGCAGGGCATCAAAACCATTCACTACGTCAGCCCGTCGGTCTGGGCCTGGCGACAAAAACGCGTTTTCAAAATCGGCAGATCCACCGATCTGGTGCTAGCCTTTCTGCCTTTCGAAAAAGCGTTTTATGACAAATTTAACGTCCCCTGCCGCTTTATTGGCCATACCATGGCGGATGCGATGCCGCTGGATCCTGACAAAGGCGCTGCGCGCGACCGGTTAGGGATCCCGCACAGCGTGCGCTGCCTCGCTCTGCTACCCGGCAGCCGCGGCGCGGAAGTCGAAATGCTTAGCGCCGACTTCCTGAAAACCGCGCAGCTTCTGCGCGCCACCTATCCCGATCTGCAGGTGGTGGTGCCGCTGGTTAATGCTAAACGGCGGGAGCAGTTTGAGCGTATTAAAGCTGAGACGGCGCCGGATATGATCGTGCATATGCTGGACGGTCAGGCGCGCGATGCAATGATCGCCAGCGACGCCGCGCTGCTGGCCTCCGGGACGGCAGCGCTGGAGTGTATGCTGGCGAAATGCCCGATGGTGGTTGGCTACCGGATGAAGCCGTTCACCTTCTGGCTGGCGAAGCGGTTGGTAAAAACCGACTACGTCTCGTTACCGAACCTGCTGGCCGGTCGCGAACTGGTTAAAGAGCTGCTGCAGGATGAGTGCGAGCCCCAGGCGCTGGCAGCCGCTCTGCAGCCGCTGCTGGCCGATGGCAAAACCAGCCATGAGATGCATGAGACGTTCCGCGCCCTGCATCAGCAGATCCGCTGCAACGCCGATGAGCAGGCGGCGGACGCCGTACTGGAGTTAGCAAAACAATGATGGAGTTCGTCTATCCGCATACCCATCTGGTTGCCGGCGTCGATGAGGTCGGGCGTGGCCCCCTGGTTGGCGCGGTGGTGACCGCGGCGGTGATCCTCGATCCGGCGAAGCCGATTGTGGGTCTGAATGATTCCAAAAAACTCAGCGAGAAGCGTCGTCTGGCGCTGTTCGATGAGATTAAAGAGAAAGCGCTGTGCTGGAGCCTGGGGCGCGCCGAGCCGCACGAAATCGACGAGCTGAATATTCTGCATGCCACTATGCTGGCGATGCAGCGCGCCGTCGCCGGCCTGAGCATTGTTCCTGAGTTTGTCCTGATCGATGGCAACCGCTGTCCGTCGCTACCGATGCCCTCCCAGGCGGTGGTGAAAGGCGACAGCCGGGTGGCAGAAATCAGCGCAGCGTCTATTCTGGCAAAAGTCACTCGTGACGCCGAAATGGCCACGCTGGACCTCGCATTTCCCCACTACGGATTTGCCCAGCATAAAGGCTATCCCACCGCTGTTCACCTGCAGAAGCTGCAGGAACACGGCGCAACAGAGCATCACCGGCGCAGTTTTGGCCCGGTGAAGCGTGCCCTGGGCCTGGCGTCCAACTAAGTCACCGGGATCTAAAGATGGCTGAACCACGTTTCGTACACCTGCGGGTGCACAGCGACTATTCCATGATCGATGGGCTGGCAAAGACCGGGCCGCTGGTGAAGAAGGCGGCCTCGCTTGGCATGCCAGCGCTGGCGATCACCGATTTCACCAACCTCTGCGGACTGGTGAAGTTCTACGGGACGGGACACGGCGCGGGGATTAAGCCGATCGTCGGCGCCGACTTTCACGTGCAGTGCGACCTGCTCGGCGACGAATTTACCGAGCTGACCGTGCTGGCGGCGAACAACACCGGCTACCAGAACCTGACCCTGTTGATTTCCCGTGCCTATCAGCGCGGCTACGGCGCCCTGGGGCCGTGGATCGATCGCGACTGGCTGGTGGAACATCAGGAAGGGCTGATTCTGCTCTCCGGCGGCCGGAAAGGTGACGTCGGCGTCAGCCTGATCCGCGGCAATATGCCGCTGGTTGAACAGTGCGTCGCCTTCTACGAAGAGCATTTCCCGGACCGCTATTTTCTGGAGCTGATCCGTACCGGTCGACAGGATGAAGAGGCCTATCTCCACGCCGCCGTGGCGCTGGCGGAAGCGCGCGGCCTGCCGGTGGTGGCGACCAACGATGTCCGCTTTCTCGACACCAGCGATTTCGACGCCCATGAAATCCGCGTCGCGATCCACGACGGCTTTACGCTCGACGACCCGAAACGGCCGCGCAACTACTCGCCGCAGCAATATATGCGCAGCGAGGAAGAGATGTGCGAGCTGTTCGCCGATATTCCGGAAGCGCTGGCGAACAGCGTTGAAATTGCCAAGCGCTGCAACGTCACCGTGCGGCTTGGCGAATATTTCCTGCCGCAGTTCCCGACCGGCGATATGACCACGGAAGATTTCCTGGTCATGAAATCGAAAGAGGGTCTGGAAGAGCGGCTGGAATTCCTCTTCCCGGATCCTGCCGTCCGTGCTGAAAAGCGCCCGGAGTATGACCAGCGTCTGGATATTGAGCTCCAGGTTATCAACCAGATGGGGTTCCCGGGCTACTTCCTGATTGTGATGGAGTTTATCCAGTGGTCGAAGGATAACGGCGTGCCGGTTGGCCCGGGACGCGGTTCCGGCGCCGGTTCGCTGGTGGCCTACGCGCTGAAGATAACCGATCTTGACCCGCTGGAGTTCGACCTGCTGTTCGAACGTTTCCTTAACCCGGAACGTGTCTCGATGCCCGACTTCGACGTCGACTTCTGCATGGAGAAACGCGACCAGGTTATCGAGCACGTGGCGGATATGTACGGCCGCGACGCGGTATCGCAGATCATCACCTTCGGTACCATGGCGGCGAAAGCGGTCATCCGCGATGTCGGTCGCGTGCTGGGTCACCCGTACGGATTTGTCGATCGTATCTCCAAGCTGGTGCCGCCCGATCCGGGCATGACGCTGGCGAAAGCCTTTGAGGCCGAGCCGCAGCTGCCGGAGATCTACGAGGCGGACGAAGAAGTGAAAGCGCTGATCGACATGGCGCGTAAGCTGGAAGGGGTGACGCGAAACGCCGGTAAACATGCCGGTGGGGTAGTTATCGCTCCAACCAAAATCACCGATTTCGCGCCACTGTATTGCGATGAGCAGGGGCTGCATCCGGTTACCCAGTTTGATAAGAACGACGTGGAATACGCCGGGCTGGTGAAATTCGACTTCCTCGGTCTGCGTACGCTCACTATCATTAACTGGGCGCTGGAGATGATCAACAAGCGCCGTGAGAAGAACGGCGAAGGGCCGCTGGATATCGCCGCCATCCCGCTGGATGACAAGAAAAGCTTCGACATGCTGCAGCGCTCGGAAACCACCGCGGTCTTCCAGCTTGAATCACGCGGCATGAAAGATCTGATTAAACGCCTGCAGCCGGACTGCTTCGAAGATATGATCGCGCTGGTGGCTCTGTTTCGCCCGGGCCCGCTGCAGTCGGGGATGGTAGATAACTTTATCGACCGTAAGCATGGCCGCGAGGAGATCTCTTATCCGGACGTGCAGTGGCAGCATGAAAGCCTGAAACCGGTGCTGGAGCCAACCTACGGCATCATCCTGTATCAGGAACAGGTCATGCAGATTGCCCAGGTGCTGTCCGGATATACCCTCGGCGGCGCGGACATGCTGCGTCGTGCGATGGGTAAGAAAAAGCCGGAGGAGATGGCCAAGCAGCGTTCTATCTTTGAGGATGGGGCGAAGAAAAACGGCATAGACGGCGAACTGGCGATGAAAATCTTCGACCTGGTGGAGAAATTCGCCGGTTACGGATTTAACAAATCGCACTCCGCCGCCTACGCGTTGGTCTCCTACCAGACGCTGTGGCTTAAGGCGCACTACCCGGCCGAGTTTATGGCGGCAGTGATGACCGCCGATATGGACAACACCGAGAAGGTGGTTGGCCTGGTGGATGAGTGCTGGCGAATGGGGCTAAAAATCCTGCCCCCGGATATTAACTCCGGCCTGTACCATTTCCACGTCAACGACGATGGCGAGATCGTCTACGGCATTGGCGCCATCAAGGGCGTCGGCGAAGGACCGATCGAAGCGATTATTGAGGCGCGCAACAATGGCGGCTATTTCCGCGAGCTGTTCGATCTCTGCGCGCGAACCGATATTAAAAAGCTCAACCGTCGGGTGCTGGAAAAGCTGATTATGTCCGGGGCGTTCGATCGTCTCGGCCCACATCGCGCGGCGCTGATGAATTCGCTGGGCGATGCGTTGAAAGCCGCTGACCAGCACGCGAAAGCCGAGGCCATCGGCCAGGCTGATATGTTCGGCGTGCTGGCGGAAGAGCCCGAGCAAATTGAGCAATCCTACGCCAGCTGCCAGCCATGGCCTGAGCAGGTGGTGCTGGATGGTGAAAGGGAGACCCTGGGGCTATACCTCACCGGACACCCGATTAACCAGTATCTGAAGGAGATTGAGCGCTACGTCGGCGGCGTGAGGCTCAAAGACATGCATCCGACCGAACGTGGGAAAGTCACCACGGCGGCGGGGCTGGTGATTGCGGCGCGGGTAATGGTCACCAAGCGCGGCAATCGTATCGGCATCTGTACCCTGGATGACCGTTCCGGGCGGCTGGAAGTGATGTTATTCACCGACGCGCTGGATAAATATCAGCAGTTGCTGGAAAAAGACCGCATACTTATCGTCAGCGGACAGGTCAGCTTTGATGACTTTAGCGGGGGGCTTAAAATGACCGCCCGTGAAGTCATGGACATTGACGAAGCCCGGGAAAAATATGCTCGCGGGCTTGCTATCTCGCTGACGGACAGGCAAATTGATGACCAGCTTTTAAACCGACTCCGTCAGTCTCTGGAACCCCACCGTTCGGGAACCATTCCAGTGCACCTCTACTATCAGAGGGCGGATGCACGCGCGCGGTTGCGTTTCGGCGCAACATGGCGCGTCTCTCCGAGCGATCGTTTACTTAACGATCTGCGGGGCCTTATCGGCTCGGAGCAGGTGGAACTGGAGTTTGACTAATACAGGAATACTATGAGTCTGAATTTCCTAGATTTTGAACAGCCGATTGCAGAGCTGGAAGCGAAAATCGATTCCCTGACTGCGGTAAGCCGTCAGGATGAGAAACTGGATATTAACATCGACGAAGAAGTGCATCGTCTGCGTGAGAAAAGCGTAGAGCTGACGCGCAAAATCTTCGCCGATCTCGGTGCATGGCAGGTTGCGCAACTGGCGCGCCACCCGCGCCGTCCTTACACCCTGGATTATGTCCGCCTGGCGTTCGACGAATTTGACGAACTGGCCGGTGACCGCGCCTTCGCTGACGATAAAGCGATTGTCGGCGGTATCGCGCGTCTTGACGGTCGTCCGGTGATGATCATCGGCCACCAGAAAGGTCGTGAAACCAAAGAGAAAATTCGCCGCAACTTTGGGATGCCGGCGCCGGAAGGCTACCGCAAAGCGCTACGCCTGATGGAGATGGCTGAGCGGTTTAAAATGCCGATCATCACCTTTATCGACACCCCGGGCGCCTACCCGGGCGTCGGCGCGGAAGAGCGTGGCCAGTCGGAAGCGATCGCCCGCAACCTGCGTGAGATGTCGCGTCTGAGCGTGCCGGTTATCTGCACCGTAATCGGTGAAGGCGGCTCCGGCGGCGCGCTGGCGATCGGCGTGGGCGACAAGGTCAACATGCTCCAGTACAGCACCTATTCGGTCATTTCGCCGGAAGGCTGCGCCTCCATTCTGTGGAAGAGCGCGGATAAAGCGCCGCTGGCTGCGGAAGCGATGGGCATTATCGCCCCGCGTCTGAAAGAGCTGAAGCTGATCGATTCTATCGTTCCGGAACCGCTGGGCGGCGCTCACCGCAACCCGGAAGCGATGGCGGCAAGCCTGAAGGCGCAGCTGCTGGCAGACCTGGCAGACCTCGATCTGCTCAGCGAAGAAGAGCTGCTGAACCGCCGCTATCAGCGTCTGATGAGCTACGGTTACGCTTAACTTTTTCGTCAGGACTAAACACTAAGGGCCGGATTTTCCGGCCCTTTTTTATGTGCGATGCGCCCGGGGGATTGCTATGATGCTTGACTTAGGTGAATACCAGGAGGAAAGCGTGAATATCATCGCCATCATGGGGCCTCACGGCGTCTACCACAAAGACGAGCCGATCAAAGAACTGGAAGCGGCGCTGCAGCGCCAGGGCTTCCAGACCATCTGGCCGCAAAACAGCGCCGACCTGCTGCAGTTTATCGAGCACAACCCGCGCATCTGCGGGGTGATCTTCGACTGGGATGAATACAGCGTCGATCTGTGCAGCGATATCAATCAGCTCAATGAATACCTTCCTCTGTACGCCTTTATTAACGCCCACTCGACGATGGATGTCAGCAGTCAGGATTTGCGCATGACGCTGTGGTTCTTCGAATATGCGCTGGGACTCTCCGAAGAGATCGCCACCCGCATTGGGCAGTACACCCGCGAGTACCTGGAGAATATCACTCCGCCGTTTACCCGCGCGCTGTTCAACTATGTCCAGGAGGGAAAATATACCTTCTGTACGCCGGGCCATATGGGCGGCAGCGCCTATCAGAAAAGCCCGGTGGGCTGCCTGTTCTATGATTTTTTTGGCGGGAATACGCTGAAGGCGGATGTCTCGATTTCGGTCACCGAGCTGGGCTCCCTGCTGGATCATACCGGCCCGCACCTGGAGGCGGAGGAGTATATCGCGCGCGCCTTTGGCGCCGAGCAAAGCTATATGGTGACCAACGGCACCTCGACGTCCAATAAAATTGTCGGCATGTACTCGGCGCCCGCCGGCAGCACCCTGCTGATTGACCGTAACTGTCACAAATCGCTGGCCCACCTGCTGATGATGAGCGATGTGGTTCCCCTGTGGCTGAAGCCGACCCGCAACGCGCTGGGGATCCTCGGCGGTATCCCCCGGCGCGAATTTACCCGCGACAGCATTCAGCAGAAAGTGCGCGACACGGGCGGGGCGCAGTGGCCCGTGCATGCGGTGATCACCAACTCCACCTACGATGGTCTGCTCTATAACACCACCTGGCTTAAGGAGACGCTCGATGTCCCGTCGATCCATTTCGATTCCGCCTGGGTGCCCTATACCCATTTCCATCCGATATATCAGGGGAAAAGTGGTATGAGCGGGGAGCGGATCCCCGGGAAAGTCATCTTCGAGACGCAGTCGACGCATAAGATGCTGGCCGCGCTGTCGCAGGCCTCGCTGATCCACATTAAAGGCAACTATGATGAAGAGACCTTTAACGAAGCCTTTATGATGCATACCTCTACGTCGCCGAGCTACCCCATCGTCGCGTCGATTGAGACCGCGGCGGCGATGCTGCGCGGCAACTCCGGTAAACGTCTGATCCAGCGCTCCATTGAGCGGGCGCTGGACTTCCGCAAAGAGGTGCAGCGACTGCGCGAGGAGTCGGACGGCTGGTTCTTTGATATCTGGCAGCCGGAAGCCGTGGATAAAGCCGAGTGCTGGCCGGTAGCGCCGGGCGAGGACTGGCACGGTTTCAAAGATGCCGATGCGGATCATATGTATCTCGATCCGGTGAAGGTCACCATTCTGACGCCGGGCATGGACGAGCAGGGGAATATGGATGAAGAGGGGATCCCGGCGGCGCTGGTGGCGAAGTTCCTCGACGAGCGGGGCGTGGTGGTAGAGAAAACAGGCCCCTACAATCTGCTGTTCCTGTTCAGTATCGGCATCGATAAAACCCGGGCGATGGGGCTGCTGCGCGGCCTGACCGAGTTTAAACGCGCCTACGATCTCAATCTGCGGGTGAAAAATATGCTGCCGGATCTGTACGCCGAAGATCCCGACTTCTACCGCAACATGCGGATCCAGGATCTGGCGCAGGGGATCCACCGCTTGATCCGTCAGCATCAGCTGCCGCAGCTGATGCTCAGCGCCTTTGACGTCCTGCCGGAAATGAAAATGACGCCGCATCACGCCTGGCAGCGCCAGATCAAGGGGGAGGTGGAAACTATTGAACTGGAGAACCTGGTGGGGCGGATTTCGGCCAACATGATCCTCCCTTATCCGCCGGGGGTTCCGCTGCTGATGCCGGGAGAGATGATCACCGAGGAAAGCCGGGCGGTGCTCGATTTTCTGCTGATGCTTTGCTCTATCGGCCGTCATTACCCGGGCTTTGAGACCGATATTCACGGCGCCAAGCGCGATGAGGACGGTGTGTATCGGGTACGAGTCTTAAAAAATGACGAAAGGCTTGCGCGTTAACGGCGCGCACGAGTAACGTGGCTGGCTTAACAGAAGGAGTTTAACCATGCTGGGTTTGAAACGGGTTCACCATATTGCCATCATTGCGACCGACTACGCCCGCAGTAAAGCGTTCTATTGCGATATTCTGGGGTTTACGCTGCAAAGTGAGTTTTATCGCGCCGAGCGCGATTCCTGGAAAGGCGATCTGGCGCTCAACGGCGAGTATATAATTGAGTTGTTCTCGTTCCCGTTTCCGCCAGCCCGCCCCAGTCGTCCGGAAGCCTGCGGGCTGCGTCATCTGGCCTTTAGCGTGGATGATATCGACGCCGCGGTAGCCCATCTCACCGCGCATGGCGTGGAGTGCGAAGCGATTCGTGTCGATCCCTTTACCGGTAAACGCTTTACCTTCTTTAGCGATCCGGACGACCTGCCGCTGGAAATATATCAGCAGTAAATCTTGCCAGCGCGGCCCTGGCCCGGTAACGTGCCGGGCCATCACTTCTCGGTATGTTCGTGGATATGACGGCTGATATTGCGCATACGCTTCATCCCCATCGCCAGCTGCTGGTGGCCTTCAGCGGCGGTCTGGACTCGACGGTTCTTCTGCATCAGCTGGTGCTGCTGCGGGAACAGGATCCCTCGCTGACGCTGCGGGCGGTGCATGTTCACCACGGCCTTAGCGCCCACGCAGACGACTGGGTGGCGCATTGTCGGCAGATTTGCCAGCAGTGGCAGGTGCCGCTGGTGGTGCATCGCGTGACGTTAGCCCGGGGAGGGCTGGGCGTCGAGGCCCACGCTCGTGCGGCGCGCTATCAGGCCTTTCAGGATACGCTCAATGCCGGCGAGGTGTTAGTGACCGCCCAGCACCAGGACGATCAGTGCGAAACCCTGCTGCTGGCGTTAAAACGCGGCAGCGGTCCTACCGGCCTGTCGGCGATGGCGCCATCCTCTGCCTTTGCCGGCAGTCGACTACTGCGTCCTCTCCTCAATGAAACCCGCGAATCACTACGCCAGTGGGCGCTCGCCCATCAGCTGTCGTGGATCGAAGATGAGAGTAATCAGGATGATACCTATGACCGCAATTTCCTGCGCCTGCGGGTGATCCCGGTGCTGCGCGAGCGTTGGCCGCACTTTAGCGAGGCCGTCGCCCGCAGCGCCAGCCTGTGCGCCGAGCAGGAACAACTGCTGGACGAGATGTTGGCGGCGGAGCTGGCGTCGCTGGTGGCCGAAGATGGCTCGCTGGCTATCGCGCCGCTGGCGACGATGAGTCCGCCGCGCCGAGCGGCGCTGCTGCGTCGCTGGCTCGCCGGGCAGCAGGCGCCGATGCCCGCCCGCGAGGTGCCTGAGCGCCTCTGGCACGAGGTGGCGCTGGCGCGGGAAGATGCCAGCCCCTGTCTGCGGCTGGGGGAATTTACCGTCCGCCGTTTTCAACAGCGTTTGTACTGGGTGAAGTATCTTCCCGGTCAGACGGACAGCGTTCAGCGCTGGCCCGACTGGCGCCAGCCGCTGCGGCTGGCGGACGGTCTCGGCGAGCTGACGCTGCGGCCCGGCGGCAGGCTGCGCCCGCCGTCGGCGGATGAGCCGGTCACCGTCCGCTTTCGCGCCAGCGGCCACCTGCATATTGTCGGGCGCCATGGCGGACGCAAGCTCAAGAAGCTCTGGCAGGAGCTGGGCGTTGCTCCGTGGCGACGAGACACCACGCCGCTGCTGTTTTACGGCGAAACGCCGATTGCCGCAGCGGACGATCTGTTTGTGACCACAGAAGGTGAAGTGAAGGACGGGGAAGGGGTCAGGCTGATGTGGAGGAAAACGGGCGATTAAGCCCGTTTTTGATTCAGGATTCGCTCACCACCACGGTGCCGATTTCCGGGTGACTGAAGCTGGCGATTTTATCCAGGCGCAGCTCGCGGACGTTGCCGGCGAGTTCGACCACCAGATACTCGATATTTTTTCGCGAGATAAGATCGCTGGCCTTTGCCTGCAGCTGTTCGCCATCCTTCAGCGCCAGCGTCAGCACCAGGTGATGCTGGCAGGCCAGCTCCAGGTTGTCGTAATCATCGCAGTTAATGGGTTGATAAGTATCATTCATTGACATAATCGCTCACCAGTAAGTTTGCTGCCGCATAAGCGGCCTTTTCCCTGACTGACTCCGAAAGGGCCTCATCCGCCGCAATCTCATTCAATACTTTCAACACGCAACCCAGCGCATCCGGGATATACCCTAAGTCTCCGCTGGCTATTTCCGCATACCGCTTGCGTATTAACTCACAATAGTGGTCCACATGCCCTCCTGTCAGCGTTCTGACTCAACCGTGGGATGCAAGTTTAAGCCTACGAAGATAAACTCTGTTTAGCAAGGGAACTATATCATAGTCATTTAAGCAATTTCAGCAGGATGAAACAGGTTGCTGCGATTGACGACAGCCTTTTGCCGCCAGTTTCGCTACAATGTACGCCATTCTTTTCAGGAGTTTATTCATGGCGCTGAAAGCGACAATATATAAAGCTGCGGTAAATGTAGCCGATCTGGATCGCAACCAGTTTCTGGATGCTAACCTGACGCTGGCTCAGCATCCGTCAGAAACCCAGGAGCGCATGATGCTGCGCCTGCTGGCATGGATCAAATATGCCGATGAACGGCTACAGTTTACCCGCGGTCTGTCGTCGGATGACGAGCCGGAGCTGTGGCTGCTTAACGATCATCTCGGGGTCGATCTGTGGATCGAACTGGGTCTGCCGGATGAGCGGCGGATTAAGAAAGCCTGCTCACGGGCGCAGGCGGTGGCGCTGTTTGCCTATAATAGCCGGGCAGCTGAAATCTGGTGGCAGCAGAATCAGAGCAAGCTTGCGGCGTACCCGAAGCTGACCATCTGGTATCTTGATGATGCGCAACTGGCACTGCTTAGCGCCTTTGCCGATCGTACCATGACGCTGCAGGCCACTCTGCAGGAGGGCAGTATCTGGTTATCCGATGCTCGGAATAATCTGGAAATTCAGCTTACCGCCTGGCAAGCGTCGGCATGATTACTATTAGCCGCAGCGTAGCCCTTGCCGACGACGAGATCGTCTTGTCAGGCATTCGCGCCCAGGGAGCAGGGGGGCAGCATGTGAACAAAGCGTCGACGGCGATCCATCTGCGCTTTGATATTAAAGCTTCAAGCCTGCCGGAGTTTTACAAAGAGCGCCTGCTCGCCGCCAGCCACCACTTAATTTCTGCTGACGGTGTGGTTATCATTAAGGCTCAGGAATACCGCAGCCAGGAGATGAACCGTGAAGCGGCGATCGCCCGGCTGGTGGCCCTTATTAAAGAATTAACCGCAGTGCAAAAAAGTCGCCGGGAGACGCGACCGACTCGGGCATCGAAAGAGCGACGCCTTGCTTCCAAGGCACAGAAGTCCTCAGTCAAGGCGCTGCGTGGGAAAGTTCGCCAGTGAAGGCGTCGGCGAACGGGTGAAATGGATGATAAGGAAAGCAAAGTGAAGAAAATCGTATTCTCCGTGATAGCGGCCTGTTCGCTGTTCGCGCTGTTTGGTTGTAACCATCGCGCCGAGACTGACACGGTCCAGCCAGCGGCGATGGAAGAGCTCAAGCCGATGCAGCAAAGCTGGCGAGGCGTGCTGCCTTGCGCGGATTGCGAAGGTATCGACACCTCGCTGTTCCTGGAAAAAGACGGGACCTGGGTGATGAATGAGCACTACCAGGGCGCCCGTCGTGAGCCGTCTTCCTTTGCCTCGTACGGCACCTGGGCACGCACCGCGGATAAGCTGGTGCTGACCAACAGCAAGGGCGAGAAATCTTACTTTCGCGCGAAAGGCGACAAGCTGGAGATGCTCGACCGCAACGGAAGCCCCATTCAGTCTCCTCTCAACTATACCCTGGAGCCAGTGAAGGCCAGCCTGCCGACGACGCCGATGGCGATGCGCGGCATGTATTTCTATATGGCCGATGCGGCAACCTTTACCGATTGCGCGACCGGTAAACGCGTC
This sequence comes from Klebsiella sp. KP20-425-1, assembly GCF_025813515.1. Taxonomy (NCBI): domain Bacteria; kingdom Pseudomonadati; phylum Pseudomonadota; class Gammaproteobacteria; order Enterobacterales; family Enterobacteriaceae; genus Klebsiella; species Klebsiella sp. KP20-425-1. The sequence goes on along the minus strand of NZ_CP109614.1, from coordinate 4,183,621 downwards.
GCGGTGGCGAACAATGCCCAGCTTGAACGGGATTATGCCGCCGCGCGCGGGACCGATACTCGCCCGGTACTGCTGGTGGTAGAAGGGCACTTTACTCTCGAAGCGAACCCGGATACCGGCGAGATGATGAAAACGCTGATGACGGATCAAGCCGGCAAATTTATTCCCGGTAAAGACTGCAGCCATTGATTGTCAGGCCCCTGTCCGGGTAACGGGCAGGGGATGATCCCGCGCAGTACCACCTACTTCCTCCTGTTATTAGCCCTGTCACATCAAGAGTGAGCGTGGATCTGGCTGGCGGAAAAGCGTCAATCGTTTCTTTACTCCGCACCGTCCTTCGGTTTGTTCAGCCCCACCAGCTTACCGGCCTGAAGATAAACTCCCAGTTTCAAATGCCCGACATACTGGAGCTGCGTTTCGGGTTTAAACGTGGCGACGTCTCCTTCCCGCATGTGCAGCAGATCGGAAGGACTGATCCACGCCGCCTGCGCGAGCGTCAGCGGATGCCCGGCTCGGACAAAGGCCTCGCTGACAAACTCCGAGCAAAACCACGCTTTCTTGTCGCCGCTTGCCGCATCGCCCAGCTGCGCTTTAGCCAGGCCACTGACGCACTGCTGGCGAAAGTCTCGTGAGAAGGGGTTGAGCGAGCAGAGCGGTTTGGTGACCATATAAGGGATAAACTGAATAATGCCGCGATAGTTATACCCGCTGTCTTTGACCTGCCAGGCAAAACTTTTCATCGTCGTTGCCTGGTCCGGCGTCAGGTCAGGCACCCTGAGAGCAAAGAGTTTATCGCTGTGCGCCAGCGCCTGCTGAAGGGTAATCACTTGTACGCCGGCGCCGGTGGCTTCCGCAACCTGACCTTCGCCAACATACAGCGCGACGTGGCTTACGGAAGAGGCGCTGAAGGCGCGGATCCCAAGCGATGTGACGCCCAGGCTGGAGGAGAACAGCAGGTCGCCGGAGCGCAGGTCGCTTTCGGCGATTTCGCGCAGTCCGCTGCCGGCAATCGAGCTTTGACGCTGGAGGGTAACAGCCCAGGATGATGAATGGTCATCGGCAGCAGATGTGGAAGGCGAGCTGCGGCCGACGTCCAGGGTACAGGCGGTAAGTAGGAGTAGGGCAAAAGTAAGCAGTCCGCTGCGGAGGAGATGTGCAGTCATTGGTACTGTCCTTGTAAAAAAAAAGGCCCTGACATCCGTTCAGGGCCCTGAGGTGGGTGTTAGCCTTTTATCGCTTTAACCAGATATTCCACAATATCCCCGGTCTTAATCAGCTGCTTCTCACCGTTGCGACGATACTTGTATTCGATATCATCGTTGTCGAGGTTACGATCGCCCAGCACGATGGTGTGCGGGATACCGATCAGCTCCATATCGGCGAACATCACGCCCGGACGCTCTTTACGATCGTCCATCAGCACTTCAATACCCTGGGCGCTCAGCTCGGCGTACAGTTTCTCCGCCAGCTCCTGCACACGGTAAGACTTGTGCATGTTCATCGGCAGGATCGCCACCTGGAACGGCGCAATCGCATCCGGCCAGACGATACCGCGATCGTCAAAGTTCTGCTCAATCGCCGCCGCTACCACGCGAGTCACCCCGATACCATAGCAGCCCATGGTCAGGATCTGGTTACGCCCATCTTCGCCCTGGACCGCGGCTTTCATCGCCTCGGAGTACTTCGTCCCCAGCTGGAAGATATGACCCACTTCGATACCGCGCTTAATAAGCAGGGTACCTTTACCGTCCGGGCTCGGGTCGCCGGCGACGACGTTACGGATGTCGGCCACTTCCGGCGTCGCGACATCGCGGTCCCAGTTGATGCCGAAGTAGTGTTTGCCATCGATATTGGCGCCAGCGGCGAAATCGCTCATCACCGCTACAGTACGGTCGATAATCACCGGAACCGGCATGTTCACCGGGCCCAGGGAGCCCGGACCGGCGTTCACCAGGGCGCGGATCTCTTCTTCGGTGGCGAAGGTCAGGGGGCTGGCGACCTGCGGCAGTTTTTCCGCTTTCACTTCGTTCAGCTCGTGATCGCCGCGCACCAGCAGGGCAACCAGCGGGGAAGCGCTATCTTCAACCGCTTTCACCAGCAGAGTTTTCACGGTTTTTTCGATCGGCAGGTTGAACTGCTCCACCAGCTCAGCGATGGTTTTGGCGTTCGGCGTATCGACCAGGGTCATCTCCTGGGTGGCGGCTGCGCGCGGCTCTTTCGGCGCAACGGCTTCCGCAAACTCGATGTTTGCCGCGTAGTCGGAGCTGTCGGAGAAGATCACATCGTCTTCGCCGCTCTGCGCCAGCACCTGGAATTCATGAGAGGCGCTGCCGCCGATAGAACCGGTGTCAGCCTGTACCGCGCGGAAATCCAGCCCCATACGGCTGAAGATTTTACTGTAAGCGGCATACATCGCGTCGTAGGTTTCCTGCAGCGATTCCTGCGAAGTATGGAAAGAGTAGGCATCTTTCATCAGGAATTCACGGGAGCGCATCACCCCGAAACGCGGGCGTACTTCGTCGCGGAATTTGGTCTGGATCTGATAGAAGTTCAGCGGCAGCTGTTTATAGGAGTTCAGCTCGTTGCGGATCAGATCGGTAATGACCTCTTCGTGGGTTGGGCCGAGGACGAACGGACGATCGCCGCGATCGGCAATGCGCAACAGTTCCGGGCCGTACTGCTCCCAGCGCCCGCTCTCCTGCCACAGTTCAGATGGCTGAACGACCGGCATTAACACCTCGATCGCACCGGCGTTGTTCATTTCTTCACGCACGATGTTTTCGACTTTTTTCAGGACGCGCACGCCGGTCGGCAGCCAGGTGTATAACCCGGAGGCCAGCTTGCGGATCATCCCGGCGCGCAGCATCAGCTGATGGCTGATTACCTCGGCGTCGGCAGGTGTCTCCTTCAGAGTGGAGAGCAGATATTGGCTAGTACGCATGTTGTAACGGTTCCAGTTAAACGAGCGGAACAGGCTGGTTGCCCAGCCTGAAACAAAAAAAGTGGTTTAGTTTACCAGTGTGGCAAAGATGCCAAAAGAGAGGAAAATAAAATTAGCGCGCTTCGAGGGCAAAGACTTCAAAACCGGAGGCAGTCACCCGCCAGCGGACGTTGAAATCCAGCAGCCAGACGGCATATGTTTTTCCCGCTTGTTCCTCTTTTCGGTAGGCCGGACGCGGATCCTGCGCCAGCACCTCGCGGATAAACGCTTTGATATGTGGGTAACGTTTTTCCAGCGTGAGTAACTGTGCGTCTATTTCCGGCGTAAAGCTGACGTTCATACCCGCCAGCGGCGCCTGCTGTGCATAGCTGGCGCTGGCGTCCGGCAGGGCTTCGGCGAAAGGAAGATACGGTTTGATATCAACCACCGGCGTCCCGTCGACGAGATCGAGGCTGCCGAGTTCCAGTATTACCTGATCTTTCTGACAGCGAATGCCCTTGAGCTCAACGAGCGACATGCCGATGGGATTAGGGCGAAACGTTGAACGGGTGGCGAAGACGCCCATCCGCGCATTGCCGCCCAGTCGGGGAGGTCGCACCGTCGGACGCCAACCGCCTGCCATTGTCTGATGAAACACAAACAGGATCCACAGATGGCTGAAGCTCTCCAGGCCACGCACGGCGTCGGCCTGGTTATAGGGCGCGACCAGATGGAGTTCTCCGCCGCCGTGTTTCACCAGGCCTGGCTGGCGAGGAACGGCAAACTTCTCTTTATACGGCGAACGGATGACGCCTATTTGCGCGAACTGAAATGCGCTCATTGCGCCGAGACGTTAAGCGCTGAACCCAGGCAAACGGCCTGACGGTAGCAGCCTGGCGTACCGCTGGTCACTTCGCAGCGGTGAAGCAGGACGGCATTGGCTTTCATACGCGCGGCATTAATTTGCAGGCGCTTGCGCGCGGTGGGGATATTCGGCGGAGAATCCTGATTCGAAGCCTGGCAGGACTCGCCAGATACTTCACCCAGATCGCGGAACGGTTTACCAACCAGCTCTGACGCATCGGTGTAAATACGTACTGGGGCCGGGCGGGTGGCGCGCGGTTTGCTCGGCTCAGATTTAACTGGCGGGGTTGCAGTGCTTTGAGCAGGCTCAACGGGAGATCTGCTTAGCATGGAACAACCGCTTAACATGAGTGCTAACAAACAGATCGGTAAAGCACGCATAGTATTTCCTCAATGAATAAAAAACAGGGCGTTATTGAATCAGGTGCTTGCATAAATGACAAGACGGGCGTGAAGCCCGTCCTGAATGATATTACGGTGAGAAAAGATTACCAGCCTTTCACGGCACCGCCGTTAAAGATCTTGTTCGCTGCTTCGTAAACTTCATCGCTCTGGTAAGCCTGAACGAATTTTTTCACATTCTCAGCATCTTTATTGTCTTCACGCGCCACAATCAGGTTCACGTAAGGAGACTCTTTACCTTCAACAAAGATGCCGTCTTTCGCCGGGGTCAGGCCAATCTGGCTGGCGTAAGTGGTGTTGATAACGGCCAGCGCAATCTGCGCATCGTCCAGGGAACGCGGCAGCTGCGGCGCCTCCAGTTCAACAATCTTCAGGTTTTTCGGGTTCTCGACGATGTCCAGCGAGGTCGGCAGCAGGCCTACGCCATCCTTCAGTTTGATCAGGCCCACCTGCTGCAGCAGCAGCAGAGAACGACCGAGGTTGGTCGGATCGTTAGGGACGGCGATCTGCGAGCCCGGCTGCAGTTCGTCCAGCGATTTGATTTTCTTCGAATAACCCGCGATCGGGTAGACGAAGGTGTTACCGACAGCCACCAGCTTATAGCCGCGGTCTTTAATCTGCTGATCGAGATACGGTTTATGCTGGAAGGCGTTCACGTCGATATCGCCTTTGCTCAGCGCTTCGTTCGGCAGAACGTAATCGTTGAAGGTCACCAGCTCAACATCGAGGCCATACTTCTCTTTTGCCACTTTCTGCGCAACTTCAGCGACCTGCTGTTCCGCCCCGACGATAACGCCGACTTTAATATGATTCGGATCTTTTTCATCCTGACCGCAACCCACCAGCGCCAGAGAACCGATTAACGCGCCAACTGCCGCAAAAGTTTTGAAATTAAAGGCCATGTTATTTCCTTCCTGTAAGAATGAGTGTTGTCTGCCAATAACGTTATTTGTGAGTCACAGCCCGGACGATGCGATCGCCAGAGAATTGAATTAAATAAACCAGAACAACCAGCAATACCAGTACGGTATTCATCACGGTGGCGTTATATCCAATATAGCCATACTGATAACCAATCTGACCCAGGCCACCGGCGCCCACCGCGCCGCCCATTGCGGAATAACCCACTAGCGTGATGAGCGTGATGGTGGCGGCGTTGACCAGACCCGGCAGTGCTTCAGGTAGCAGGACTTTGCGCACGATCTGCAGCGGCGTGGCACCCATCGCGCGGGAGGCTTCAATAAGGCCGGTGGGGATTTCCAGCAGGGCGTTCTCCACCATGCGGGCGATAAACGGCGCGGCGCCAACTGTTAATGGCACAATCGCTGCCTGCAGGCCGATAGAGGTACCGACGATCACGCGGGTAAACGGAATCATCCAGACCAGCAGGATAATGAACGGGATGGAGCGGAAAATATTCACCAGCGCCGACAGCGTGCGGTACAGTTTGGCATTGGCGACGATTTGCCCCGGACGGGTAACGTACAGCAGCACGCCCACCGGCAGGCCGAGGACAAAACCGAAGAAGCCAGAGACAAAAGTCATTGCCAGCGTTTCCCATACGCCGCGCAATAGCAGCCACATCATTGCCTCAGACATAACCCAATACCTCTACTTTTACATGATGTTCCTGCAGCCAGGCGATGGCCGCCTGAGTGTCTTCCTGTGTACCGTGCATTTCGGTGAGCATGATGCCGAACTTCACCCCGCCGGCATAATCCATCTGCGCGCTGATAATGTTGTTATTCACGTTGAAGCGACGCGCGGTTTCAGAGAGCAGCGGCGCATCGACGGAGTGGCCGGTAAATTCCATGCGCAGCATCGGTACGCTATCCGCTGTGGCGGTAGGTTTCAGGCGCGCCTGATAGTCATCCGGAATATCGAGGTGCAGAGTGGACTGAATAAACTGCTGAGCCAGCGGCGTCTTCGGATGGGAGAAGACTTCGCTCACGGTGTCCTGCTCGATCAATTGACCATTACTAATGACCGCCACGCAGTCGCAGATACGTTTAACCACGTCCATTTCATGGGTGATCAACAGAATGGTCAGCCCCAGACGACGGTTAATGTCTTTCAGCAGTTCGAGAATGGAACGGGTAGTGGCCGGATCCAGGGCGCTGGTGGCTTCATCGCACAGCAATACTTTAGGATTGCTGGCCAGCGCGCGGGCAATCGCCACGCGCTGTTTCTGGCCGCCGGAGAGGTTGGCCGGGTAGCTGTCGTGCTTATCACCCAGGCCGACAAGATCCAGCAGCTCCGTGACACGGCGTTTGATTTCAGCCTGCGGCGTGTTATCCAGCTCCAGGGGTAATGCCACGTTGCCGAAAACGGTCCGCGAGGCCAACAGGTTAAAATGCTGGAAAATCATGCCAATTTGACGGCGAGCGCGGGTTAGCTCTTTCTCCGACAGGGCAGTCAGTTCCTGACCGTCAACCTGTACGCTGCCCTCGGTCGGGCGCTCCAGCAGGTTCACGCAGCGAATCAGCGTACTTTTACCGGCGCCGGAGGCACCGATGACGCCGTAAATCTGTCCGGCAGGGACATGCAGGCTGACGTTATTCAGCGCCTGAATGCTGCGATTCCCCTGCTGGAATACTTTGGTGATATTGGAAAGTTTAATCATCAGTTATTTATTATCGTTTAGCCGTTTGCCGTGGCATTTTCTTCTGCCGTATCCAGGCGATGCCTGGCAATGAAATGGATGTTAAGGCATCCAGACGTCTAAATCAATCTGACTCTTTATAATGAGCACTTTCTTGCATGCGGAAACATGCGATACTAGCGGCACTAGTCTTTTTCAGGAGCAAACCGGTGGCAAAGTCAGTACCCGCAATTTTTCTCGACCGTGACGGCACTATTAATGTCGATCATGGCTACGTCCACGAAATCGACAATTTTGAATTTATCGATGGCGTCATTGACGCGATGCGCGAACTAAAAGAGATGGGCTACGCGCTGGTGCTGGTCACTAACCAGTCCGGTATTGCCCGCGGTAAATTTACCGAAGCCCAGTTTGAAACGCTGACCGAATGGATGGACTGGTCTCTGGCAGACCGCGGCGTCGACCTCGACGGTATCTACTATTGCCCGCATCACCCGCAGGGTGCGGTTGAGGAGTACCGCCAGACCTGTGATTGTCGTAAACCGCATCCGGGGATGCTGATTTCCGCCCGCGACTATCTGCATATCGATATGGCTGCTTCTTATATGGTAGGGGACAAACTGGAAGATATGCAGGCGGCAGCGGCTGCGGATGTCGGGACTAAAGTACTGGTGCGCACCGGTAAACCCCTGACTGAAGAAGCGGAAAAAGCGGCGGATTGGGTGCTAAATAGCCTGGCAGAGCTGCCGGCGGCGATTAAAAAGCAGCAAAAATAAGCGTTGCGTTTAAAAGATGAGCGGTTGAAATAAAATTGTATTTTTCCGCTTGTCATTCCCGGAGAGCTCCCTATAATGCGCCTCCATCGACACGGCAGATGTGAATCACTTCACACAAACAGCCGGTTCGGTTGCAGAGAAAAATCCTGAAAAACGGGTTGACTCTGAAAGAGGAAAGCGTAATATACGCCACCTCGCGACAGAGCGCTAAAGCGCGTCGCAACTGCTCTTTAACAATTTATCAGACAATCTGTGTGGGCACTCAAAGTGACATGGATTCTTAACGTCCTCGGACGAAAAATGAATACCAAGTCTCAAGAGTGAACACGTAATTCATTACGAAGTTTAATTCTTTGAGCATCAAACTTAAATTGAAGAGTTTGATCATGGCTCAGATTGAACGCTGGCGGCAGGCCTAACACATGCAAGTCGAGCGGTAGCACAGAGAGCTTGCTCTCGGGTGACGAGCGGCGGACGGGTGAGTAATGTCTGGGAAACTGCCTGATGGAGGGGGATAACTACTGGAAACGGTAGCTAATACCGCATAATGTCGCAAGACCAAAGTGGGGGACCTTCGGGCCTCATGCCATCAGATGTGCCCAGATGGGATTAGCTAGTAGGTGGGGTAACGGCTCACCTAGGCGACGATCCCTAGCTGGTCTGAGAGGATGACCAGCCACACTGGAACTGAGACACGGTCCAGACTCCTACGGGAGGCAGCAGTGGGGAATATTGCACAATGGGCGCAAGCCTGATGCAGCCATGCCGCGTGTGTGAAGAAGGCCTTCGGGTTGTAAAGCACTTTCAGCGGGGAGGAAGGCGTTAAGGTTAATAACCTTGGCGATTGACGTTACCCGCAGAAGAAGCACCGGCTAACTCCGTGCCAGCAGCCGCGGTAATACGGAGGGTGCAAGCGTTAATCGGAATTACTGGGCGTAAAGCGCACGCAGGCGGTCTGTCAAGTCGGATGTGAAATCCCCGGGCTCAACCTGGGAACTGCATTCGAAACTGGCAGGCTAGAGTCTTGTAGAGGGGGGTAGAATTCCAGGTGTAGCGGTGAAATGCGTAGAGATCTGGAGGAATACCGGTGGCGAAGGCGGCCCCCTGGACAAAGACTGACGCTCAGGTGCGAAAGCGTGGGGAGCAAACAGGATTAGATACCCTGGTAGTCCACGCCGTAAACGATGTCGATTTGGAGGTTGTGCCCTTGAGGCGTGGCTTCCGGAGCTAACGCGTTAAATCGACCGCCTGGGGAGTACGGCCGCAAGGTTAAAACTCAAATGAATTGACGGGGGCCCGCACAAGCGGTGGAGCATGTGGTTTAATTCGATGCAACGCGAAGAACCTTACCTGGTCTTGACATCCACAGAACTTTCCAGAGATGGATTGGTGCCTTCGGGAACTGTGAGACAGGTGCTGCATGGCTGTCGTCAGCTCGTGTTGTGAAATGTTGGGTTAAGTCCCGCAACGAGCGCAACCCTTATCCTTTGTTGCCAGCGGTTCGGCCGGGAACTCAAAGGAGACTGCCAGTGATAAACTGGAGGAAGGTGGGGATGACGTCAAGTCATCATGGCCCTTACGACCAGGGCTACACACGTGCTACAATGGCATATACAAAGAGAAGCGACCTCGCGAGAGCAAGCGGACCTCATAAAGTATGTCGTAGTCCGGATTGGAGTCTGCAACTCGACTCCATGAAGTCGGAATCGCTAGTAATCGTAGATCAGAATGCTACGGTGAATACGTTCCCGGGCCTTGTACACACCGCCCGTCACACCATGGGAGTGGGTTGCAAAAGAAGTAGGTAGCTTAACCTTCGGGAGGGCGCTTACCACTTTGTGATTCATGACTGGGGTGAAGTCGTAACAAGGTAACCGTAGGGGAACCTGCGGTTGGATCACCTCCTTACCTTAAAGAACCTGCCTTTGCAGTGCTCACACAGATTGTCTGATGAAAATAGAGCAGTAAGTAATCTCTGCAGGCTTGTAGCTCAGGTGGTTAGAGCGCACCCCTGATAAGGGTGAGGTCGGTGGTTCAAGTCCACTCAGGCCTACCAAATTTGCGAAGCAAATTTGAAGAGGTTGCAAACGATGGGGCTATAGCTCAGCTGGGAGAGCGCCTGCTTTGCACGCAGGAGGTCTGCGGTTCGATCCCGCATAGCTCCACCATCTTTACTGCGAACACAAGAAAACTTCAGAGTGAACCTGAAAAGGTGCACTGCGAAGTTTTGCTCTTTAAAAATCTGGATCAAGCTGAAAATTGAAACGACACACAGTCAATGTGTGTTCGAGTCTCTCAAATTTTCGCAATCAGAAGTGAAACATCTTCGGGTTGTGAGGTTAAGCGACTAAGCGTACACGGTGGATGCCCTGGCAGTCAGAGGCGATGAAGGACGTGCTAATCTGCGAAAAGCGTCGGTAAGGTGATATGAACCGTTACAGCCGGCGATGTCCGAATGGGGAAACCCAGTGCAATTCGTTGCACTATCGTTAACTGAATACATAGGTTAACGAGGCGAACCGGGGGAACTGAAACATCTAAGTACCCCGAGGAAAAGAAATCAACCGAGATTCCCCCAGTAGCGGCGAGCGAACGGGGAGCAGCCCAGAGTCTGAATCAGCTTGTGTGTTAGTGGAACGGTCTGGAAAGTCCGACGGTACAGGGTGATAGTCCCGTACACCAAAATGCACAGGCTGTGAACTCGAAGAGTAGGGCGGGACACGTGGTATCCTGTCTGAATATGGGGGGACCATCCTCCAAGGCTAAATACTCCTGACTGACCGATAGTGAACCAGTACCGTGAGGGAAAGGCGAAAAGAACCCCGGCGAGGGGAGTGAAAAAGAACCTGAAACCGTGTACGTACAAGCAGTGGGAGCACCTTCGGGTGTGACTGCGTACCTTTTGTATAATGGGTCAGCGACTTATATTCTGTAGCAAGGTTAACCGTATAGGGGAGCCGCAGGGAAACCGAGTCTTAACTGGGCGTTAAGTTGCAGGGTATAGACCCGAAACCCGGTGATCTAGCCATGGGCAGGTTGAAGGTTGGGTAACACTAACTGGAGGACCGAACCGACTAATGTTGAAAAATTAGCGGATGACTTGTGGCTGGGGGTGAAAGGCCAATCAAACCGGGAGATAGCTGGTTCTCCCCGAAAGCTATTTAGGTAGCGCCTCGTGAATTCATCTTCGGGGGTAGAGCACTGTTTCGGCTAGGGGGTCATCCCGACTTACCAACCCGATGCAAACTACGAATACCGAAGAATGTTATCACGGGAGACACACGGCGGGTGCTAACGTCCGTCGTGAAGAGGGAAACAACCCAGACCGCCAGCTAAGGTCCCAAAGTCATGGTTAAGTGGGAAACGATGTGGGAAGGCACAGACAGCCAGGATGTTGGCTTAGAAGCAGCCATCATTTAAAGAAAGCGTAATAGCTCACTGGTCGAGTCGGCCTGCGCGGAAGATGTAACGGGGCTAAACCATGCACCGAAGCTGCGGCAGCGACACTATGTGTTGTTGGGTAGGGGAGCGTTCTGTAAGCCTGCGAAGGTGACCTGTGAGGGTTGCTGGAGGTATCAGAAGTGCGAATGCTGACATAAGTAACGATAAAGCGGGTGAAAAGCCCGCTCGCCGGAAGACCAAGGGTTCCTGTCCAACGTTAATCGGGGCAGGGTGAGTCGACCCCTAAGGCGAGGCCGAAAGGCGTAGTCGATGGGAAACAGGTTAATATTCCTGTACTTGGTGTTACTGCGAAGGGGGGACGGAGAAGGCTATGTTAGCCGGGCGACGGTTGTCCCGGTTTAAGCATGTAGGCTGGTTATCCAGGCAAATCCGGATAATCAAGGCTGAGGTGTGATGACGAGGCACTACGGTGCTGAAGTAACAAATGCCCTGCTTCCAGGAAAAGCCTCTAAGCATCAGGTAACATCAAATCGTACCCCAAACCGACACAGGTGGTCAGGTAGAGAATACCAAGGCGCTTGAGAGAACTCGGGTGAAGGAACTAGGCAAAATGGTGCCGTAACTTCGGGAGAAGGCACGCTGGTGTGTAGGTGAAGTCCCTGCGGATGGAGCTGAGACCAGTCGAAGATACCAGCTGGCTGCAACTGTTTATTAAAAACACAGCACTGTGCAAACACGAAAGTGGACGTATACGGTGTGACGCCTGCCCGGTGCCGGAAGGTTAATTGATGGGGTTATCCGTAAGGAGAAGCTCTTGATCGAAGCCCCGGTAAACGGCGGCCGTAACTATAACGGTCCTAAGGTAGCGAAATTCCTTGTCGGGTAAGTTCCGACCTGCACGAATGGCGTAATGATGGCCAGGCTGTCTCCACCCGAGACTCAGTGAAATTGAACTCGCTGTGAAGATGCAGTGTACCCGCGGCAAGACGGAAAGACCCCGTGAACCTTTACTATAGCTTGACACTGAACATTGAGCCTTGATGTGTAGGATAGGTGGGAGGCTTTGAAGCGTGGACGCCAGTCTGCGTGGAGCCAACCTTGAAATACCACCCTTTAATGTTTGATGTTCTAACGTTGGCCCCTTACCGGGGTTGCGGACAGTGTCTGGTGGGTAGTTTGACTGGGGCGGTCTCCTCCCAAAGCGTAACGGAGGAGCACGAAGGTTAGCTAATCCTGGTCGGACATCAGGAGGTTAGTGCAATGGCATAAGCTAGCTTGACTGCGAGCGTGACGGCGCGAGCAGGTGCGAAAGCAGGTCATAGTGATCCGGTGGTTCTGAATGGAAGGGCCATCGCTCAACGGATAAAAGGTACTCCGGGGATAACAGGCTGATACCGCCCAAGAGTTCATATCGACGGCGGTGTTTGGCACCTCGATGTCGGCTCATCACATCCTGGGGCTGAAGTAGGTCCCAAGGGTATGGCTGTTCGCCATTTAAAGTGGTACGCGAGCTGGGTTTAGAACGTCGTGAGACAGTTCGGTCCCTATCTGCCGTGGGCGCTGGAGAATTGAGGGGGGCTGCTCCTAGTACGAGAGGACCGGAGTGGACGCATCACTGGTGTTCGGGTTGTCATGCCAATGGCACTGCCCGGTAGCTAAATGCGGAAGAGATAAGTGCTGAAAGCATCTAAGCACGAAACTTGCCCCGAGATGAGTTCTCCCTGAGACTTTAAGTCTCCTGAAGGAACGTTAAAGACGATGACGTTGATAGGCCGGGTGTGTAAGCGCAGCGATGCGTTGAGCTAACCGGTACTAATGAACCGTGAGGCTTAACCTTACAACGCCGAAGATGTTTTGGCGATTTGAGAGAATTTTCAGCTCTGATTCAGAGTCCGAAGGATTTTGCGCTGAGACAAGGCGGCAAACGACGCGATGGAAGGAGCATACATAAGTATGTGACTGACACTCGCGAGAGCAGCCAACGCAGTATAAGCGCAAAAGACACAGGACGAGCACAAAGAATTTGCCTGGCGGCACTAGCGCGGTGGTCCCACCTGACCCCATGCCGAACTCAGAAGTGAAACGCCGTAGCGCCGATGGTAGTGTGGGGTCTCCCCATGTGAGAGTAGGGAACTGCCAGGCATCAAATTGCAGTAAGCCGGGGTGACAACCGGTGGTAAAAAAGCGAAGAAATTCGGTGGAGCGGTAGTTCAGTCGGTTAGAATACCTGCCTGTCACGCAGGGGGTCGCGGGTTCGAGTCCCGTCCGTTCCGCCACTTATTAAGAGCCCTGAGCATTTGCTCAGGGCTTTTTTGTTTGATCTGTTCTCTATTATTGCTAATTCAGCAAAAATCCTCTGCATTAATCGCTCTTTTTCCCCTCCACACCATCAGCCATAATTTCATCCGTTAACCGAAATGAATAAATAACGAGGAAAATCATGGCAATCCCTGCATTTGGTCTTGGCACCTTCCGTCTGAAAGATGATGTTGTTATCGCATCCGTAAAAACCGCGCTGGAGCTGGGCTATCGTGCTATCGACACCGCGCAAATCTATGACAACGAAGCCGCGGTGGGTCAGGCTATCGCCGAAAGCGGCGTGCCGCGTGATGAGCTGTTCATCACTACCAAAATCTGGATCGAGAACCTGAGCAAAGACAAACTCATCGCCAGCCTGCAAGAAAGTCTGCAGAAGCTGCGCACGGACTATGTTGACCTGACGCTCATCCACTGGCCGGCACCGAACGATGCGGTTGCCGTTGAAGAGTTTATGGCAGCCTTGATGGAAGCGAAGAAGCTGGGTCTGACCCGTCAGATTGGTATCTCCAACTTCACTATTCCACTGATGGAGCGCGCGATTGCCGCCGTTGGCGCTGAAAACATTGCGACCAACCAGATTGAACTCTCGCCGTATCTGCAAAACCGTAAAGTCGTCGACTGGGCACGTGAGCACGGCATCCACATCACCTCTTACATGACGCTGGCTTATGGTAAGGCGCTGAAAGATGAAGTGATTGCCCGTATCGCGGCGAAACATAATGCGACTCCGGCGCAGGTTATCCTGGCATGGGCGATGGGCGAGGGGTACGCGGTGATCCCGTCCTCGACGAAGCGTGATAACCTGGCCAGCAACCTGAAGGCGCTGGATCTGCAGTTGGATGATGAAGATCGACAGGCGATCGCTGCGCTGGATTGCAACGATCGGCTGGTGAGCCCGGAAGGTCTGGCGCCGCAGTGGGATTAATCACTCGCTACCGGTATGCCGTTCGCCTTGCAGACCGAGATGGTATTACGACAGCTCCTTCGGGAGCTGTTTTACGTGGTCGCTCAGAAAATCAATAAATGCCCTGATGCGAGTGCTGACCGCCCGGTCGCTGTAATAGACGGCACTGAAAGGCATTTCCACCGGTAAGCGCTTATCCGCCAGTAGCTCGACAAACTCTCCGCTGGCAATCTCTTTATCCACCATGTAATCCGACAGGCAGGCAATACCGTTGCCGGTCAGGCACAGCTGCTTGAGCGTTTCGCCGCTATTGGATGACACCGCCGCTTCGATCTCTAACAGCTGGCCATCGCAACAGGAGACCGGCCAGGTATTCAGCGATACCGGCTCGGTGAAGCCGAGGCAGTGATGCTGTTTCAGATCGGATGGATGCTGCGGCATACCGTAGCGCGCGACATAGTCGGGCGAGGCGACGATCTTACGATAGCTGGTAAACAGCGGTCGGGCGCGCAGGCTGGAATCCGTTAAGGTCCCGGCCCGAATGGCCACATCCACTTTCCGTTCAATCAGATTGATAAACGTCTCAGACGAGACGAGCGACAGCGTCATTTCCGGGTAGCGCTCGCGAAATGGCTTCACCAGCGGCATGAGAAAATGCAGCATCACCGGCGTCGCGGCATCTACCCGCAGCAGGCCCCGCGGCGTCGTGCGCGTCTCCAGCAGATCGTTCTCTGCCGCCGCCATTTCCTGCAAGACCACCTGCATCCGGCGAAAGTAGCGCTCGCCTTCTTCTGTCAGGCTGAGCTGGCGGGTGGTCCGATTGAGCAGGCTTACGCCTAGCTTTGATTCCAGCTTTTTGACCGCCCGGCTGACGGCGGAGTTGGCCTGTCCGAGCTGCTCGGCCGCCCGGCTGAAACTCCCGCTTTCCACCACCGCCACAAAGATGGCGATCTCCTCTGATGTGGCTCTCATTATTGCACCTATAGCAAAATTCTATTGATACTTTGATAGTTTTTGTTATTTATACAACCCTTCATACTACGTGTCATCTTAATCCTGATGCTACGGAGTAAATTATGCCACTGGCGCTATTTGCCTTAACCATCGGTGCCTTCGCAATTGGCACCACTGAATTTGTGATTGTCGGCCTGGTCCCGACCATTGCTCAGCAACTCTCTATCTCCCTGCCTTCGGCGGGACTGCTGGTCTCTATCTACGCGCTGGGCGTGGCGATCGGCGCTCCGGTGCTGACGGCGTTGACCGGGCGTATGCCGCGTAAACAGCTGCTGCTGGCGTTGATGGTCCTGTTTACGGCGGGTAATGTGCTGGCCTGGCAGGCCCCTGGCTATGAAACGCTGATCCTGGCGCGACTGCTGACCGGCCTGGCACACGGCGTGTTCTTCTCTATTGGCTCGACAATTGCTACCAGCCTGGTGGCAAAAGAGAAAGCGGCCTCGGCCATCGCCATTATGTTCGGCGGCCTGACGGTCGCGCTGGTAACCGGGGTACCGTTCGGGACTTTCATCGGCCAGCATTTTGGCTGGCGGGAAACGTTCCTCGCGGTATCGATTCTGGGCGTCATTGCCCTTATCAGCAGCCTGATTCTGGTACCGAATAATATTCCGGGCCGCGCCAGCGCCAGCCTGCGCGATCAGATGAAAGTATTAACTCATCCTCGCCTGCTGATGATCTACGCCATTACCGCGCTGGGCTACGGCGGCGTGTTTACCGCCTTTACCTTCCTTGCGCCGATGATGCAGGAGCTGGCCGGTTTCAGTCCGTCAGCGGTGAGCTGGATCCTGCTGGGCTATGGTGTCTCGGTCGCTATCGGTAATGTGTGGGGGGGCAAACTGGCCGATAAGCATGGCGCCGTCTCCGCGCTGAAGTTTATCTTCGCTGCGCTGGTGGTGCTGCTGCTGGTCTTCCAGTTGACCGCCAGCGTTCACTATGCCGCGCTGGCAACGGTACTGGTGATGGGCATCTTCGCCTTCGGCAACGTGCCGGGTTTGCAGGTGTATGTGGTGCAAAAAGCAGAGCAGTACACGCCTGGCGCCGTCGACGTCGCTTCCGGCCTGAATATTGCCGCCTTTAACGTCGGCATTGCTCTGGGGTCCATCGTCGGCGGACAGACGGTCGAGCGGTACGGTCTGGCGCAGACGCCGTGGATTGGCGCGATGATTGTGCTGGTCGCTTTGCTGTTGGTGGTCCTGAGCGGACGTTTAGATAAATTGCCACGCCGTTCGGCAGCGCTTTCTCCCGAAGGCTAAGGGTTTCTCGCAATTTGCATTGAAAGTGTATGGGAAAATCCCTATAACAGAATAACCAGTCGTCGTCGGGCTGGTTTCTGTTATCGAGGATTAATGCCCAAATTGCGAAAGAACACCTACGCCATGCGCTATGTCGCCGGACAACCTGCGGAGAGAATATTGCCTCCGGGGGCGTTTGCGGGCGTGAGTCCGGTTTATCCCGCCGGTACGCCATTAAGCAGCGATGAGAAGATCCGCGTGCTGGTATGGAATATCTTCAAGCAGCAGCGCGCAGAGTGGCAGTCGGTCCTCAAAAATTTCGGCAAAGATGCGCATTTGGTCCTGTTGCAGGAGGCGCAAACCACCCCAGAACTGGTCCGGTTCGCGACTTCAAACTATCTGGCCGCCGATCAGGTGCCGGCGCTGGTATTGCCGCAGCATCCTTCCGGCGTAATGACGCTGGCCTCCGCGCACCCCATCTATTGCTGTCCGCTGCGCGAGCGCGAGCCTATTTTGCGATTGCCGAAATCGGCGTTAGTGACCGTTTATCCGCTGCCGGATGCGCGGTTGTTGATGGTAGTCAATATCCATGCCGTCAACTTTAGCCTTGGCGTCGACGTCTACAGCAAACAGCTGCTGCCAATTGGCGATCAGATCGCCCATCACAGCGGGCCGGTGATCATGGCCGGCGACTTCAATGCCTGGAGCCGGCCGCGGATGAATGCGCTGTACCGCTTTGCGCGTGAGATGTCGTTACGCGAAGTTCGTTTCTCAGACGATCAGCGCCGCCGCGCGTTTGGTCGTCCCCTCGATTTTGTGTTCTACCGTGGGTTAAGCGTGCACGATGCTTCCGTGCTGGTGACCCGCGCCTCCGACCACAACCCGCTACTAGTCGAATTCAGTCCCGGCAAGCCTGATTAATTTAAGGTTGGTCAGGCCTGCCATGGGGCAGGCCTGCGCATGCATGGTGCTGCCTTTTATTACTCAAAAAAAACCGTAAGGACAAGACAACATGACAACACGCTCTCACCATGACAACGTCGAAAAGCAGTTCGGCTCCCAGGCCAGCGCCTATCTGACCAGCGCCGTACACGCCTCTGGTCGCGATCTGCAGCGGCTGGCGGAACGGCTGGCTGATTTTCCTCAGGCGAAAGTGCTGGATATGGGCTGCGGGGCAGGGCACGCCAGCTTTACCGCGGCGGGACAGGTTGCCGAGGTGACCGCCTATGATTTATCGAGCCAGATGCTGGAGGTCGTTGCCGCCGCGGCAAAGGAGAAAGGTTTTAGCAATATCGTGACCCAGCAGGGGTACGCCGAAACGCTGCCGTTCGCTGATGCCTGCTTTGATGTGGTGATTAGCCGCTACTCCGCTCACCACTGGCATGACGTTGGCCAGGCGCTGCGTGAGGTGAAACGTGTTCTCAAGCCGGGCGGGGTGATTATCGTGATGGACGTGATGTCGCCGGGTCATCCGGTACGTGATGTCTGGCTGCAGACGGTGGAAGCCCTGCGCGACACCTCGCATGTGCGTAATTATTCCAGCGGCGAGTGGTTGACGCTGGCGACTGAAGCGGGGCTGGTGGTTAACCAGTTGTTGACCGATCGCCTGCCGCTGGAGTTCAGTTCATGGGTGGCGCGGATGCGTACTTCTGAGCCGCTGGTGGAGGCGATTCGCTTATATCAGCAGAGCGCTTCGGCGGAGGTCAAAGCGTACTTCGAGTTACAGGAGGACGGATCGTTTACCAGCGATACCATTCTGTTCGAAGCGCATAAAGCGGTTTAATTTAGGCAACAAGAAAGGCACCGGGGAAGTCGGTGCCTTTTTGTCGAACCAGAGGTATCAGGACTCTGGTCGATCGCTGTTTTTCACAAACAACGTTAGCTGATCGCCTGGGCGCAGGTTGTCGGTATCGCTGTTCCAGCGCATCACGTCGCGAATATTAACGCCGTGACGTTTGGCGATGCTCGACAGCGAATCGCCTTTACGAACGCGATAGGTGATGCTATCGCTGTTGTTCGCCAGACGCTGGGCGCTGCTGCCTGCGCCAATAACCAGATTCTGCCCAACCTTTAATCCAGAGCCGCGCAGGTTATTCCACTGCTGCAGATCGCGGGTCGTCACACCAAGACGGGAAGCTATCCCGGAAATGGTGTCGCCGGAACGCACCTTATAGCTACGGCTGGTTAGCGGCGTATTGTCCGCGAGCTGCGTCGGCTGCACGGCGGCAATGTCGCCAGAGGCCAGCGATTCACGCAGCTGTGCGGCGTGCTTCTGCGGCACCATGACGTACTTTGGCCCGCTCGCGCCCAGCGTTGACCCTTTTACGCCCGCATTGAACGTCTTCAGCTTGCTGACCGGCATACCGGCCATGTCCGCGAGCTGAGAAATATCAACCGGACTGTCGAGGCGAACGCGCGCCAGCGCACGGCTTTCATCAGCCGTAGGCAGCTTTACGCCGTAACGTTTGCTGTTTTTGAGAATGTCGCTCAATGCCAGCATTTTCGGGACGTAGATTTTCGTTTCATGCGGCAGAGACAGCGACCAGAAATCGGTGGGTTTGCCACGCGAACGGTTCGCTTTTACTGCCTTCATGACCCGGCCTTCGCCGCTGTTATAGGCTGCGACCGTTAACAACCAGTCGCCGTCGAACATTTTGTTCAGACGTTGCATCATGTCCAGCGCCGCGGTAGTAGATGCGACGACATCACGACGCGCATCGTAACTGCGGGTCTGTTTTAAACCATAATTGCGCCCTGTGCTCGGAATGATCTGCCAAATGCCTGCGGCATTGGCGCCAGACGTCGCGTGTGGGTCAAAAGCGCTCTCCACTATGGGTAGTAATACCAGTTCCATTGGCATGTTACGTTTCTTAACCTGCCCGGCTATCCAGTACATATACGGCTCTGCCCGTAAAGTTACATCGTGGAGATAGCTCTTATTTCTTAAGTACTTCTGTTTCTGTTCGCGAATCCGGGGATTATCCGGTATTCCCATCTTTAGCTCGTCGCCTATGGAAGTCCACAGATCCTGGTCTTGCGCGTAGAAGGTTCCATCATCTAACCAGCGCGCTTGACTTGTGAACTTGCCTGCTTCCCCTTGACCAGCCGCAGAAAGGCTCTGTGCTCGCTGTTCGACGGTGCCATCGTGCTTAGACGCCTGGCACCCCACCAGCAGGACAGAGGCGAGTAATATCGCTCGTGCCTTCATGTGTGTGTCAATAGTTGCTTAAAAGACGACCAAGGATAACGGCGAAGTTGGCCGATGACAAGAATTAAATATCAGAAGTCATCTTTCTTTGACCTTAACCATGCAAATCGCGCCACAGAGTGTTGCAAATTTGTTTCTTTGTTAATTTTGTCAATTAAATCAATATCATTTACGCGTAAAAATAAATTTATACGCCGCTCATTTTTCAGAGTTACGGGTAGTGTTTTTTGTTTTTTTGCACGTAACTCATTAACTTTATGATAGTAATCGTTTATGTCCCTATCATCTGGCAGGATACTCAATGCAAACTTCATATTCGCTAACGTATATTCATGTGCGCAACATATGAGGGTTTCTTCAGGAAGGGCATTAATTTTCATAAATGATTGATACATCTGCTCTGCTGTACCTTCGAACAGCCTTCCGCAGCCGCCGGAAAACATCGTATCGCCACAGAACAGATAAGGTTCGCTGTAGTAACAGATATGTCCTAATGTGTGACCTGGCGTAGAGAAAATGGAAAAATCGTGCCCGAGAATTGACAGCCGATCGCCATCGCCTACCACCTGAGTGACGCCTTTATCCTGGGTTTCCGCCGGCCCGTAAACCACTATAGAAGGGAATTTTTCACGTAATTGTTTTACGCCGCCGACGTGATCCTGATGATGATGGGTCAATAAAATAGCCTCGGGCTGCCACTGGTTTTCCTCGATGGCTGCCAGAACCGGCGCGGCTTCGCCTGGATCTACGATGATGCAGCGGCCGTTATTCTCACTGAGAACCCAGATGTAGTTGTCCTGAAACGCGGGAATACTGATAAGATTCATAAATTACCTCTAAAGCGTAGCGGAAGGTGGCAATGAAGCCGGCAAGGATACCTCACACAGTGACAGCGCCTGAGCATTGGTCCAGTATGCCGTGGGGCGAATACTATCGCGAAACGCTGGAGCAGCAGATGAAACCGTGGCTGGCTAAATTATATGGCTTTCATCTGCTTAAGATTGGCAATCTGAGCGCGGAAATCAATACCGAAGCTTGCGCCATCTCGCACCAGGTGAATGTCTCGCTGGCGGGAAATCCAATGCAGGTCCGGGCTGACCCGCTGCATTTACCCTTTGCCGAAAAGTCCGTTGACGCCTGCCTGCTGGCGCACACCCTGCCGTGGTGTAGCGATCCGCATCGTCTGCTGCGGGAAGCCGATCGTGTACTGATCGATGATGGCTGGATGATCCTGACCGGGTTTAATCCGGTCAGCCTGATGGGGTTGCGTAAGCTGGTGCCGGTCCTGCGCAAAGGAACGCCTTATAATAGCCGTATGTTTACGCTGATGCGCCAGCTGGACTGGCTGGCGCTGCTCAACTTTGAAGTGCTGCACTATGGACGTTACCAGGTTTTGCCCTGGTCGCGCCATGGCGGCAAATTGTTGAGCACCCATCTGCCGGCGCTGGGCTGTTTGCAATTGATTGTCGCCCGCAAACGGACCATTCCGCTGACGCTCAATCCGATGAAATCCGGCAAAGCGAAAACTCAGCTGCGGCCGGCGGTGGGCGCCACCCGGCAGTGGCGCAAAGGGCAGAATTAACTCTCAGGCAGGTAGCCGACATCGTCCAGTGTGGGGTGGGAGGCCGCCGCGCGCGCCAGCTCGTCGCAGCGTTCATTTTCAGGATGGCCGGCGTGGCCCTTTACCCATTCCCATTTAATTTTATGCTGGCCAAGCGCGGCGTCCAGCCGCTGCCAGAGGTCGACATTTTTCACCGGCTTTTTCTCTGCCGTTTTCCAGCCGCGCTTTTTCCAGTTGTGGATCCACTGGGTGATCCCCTGACGAACATACTGGCTGTCAGTGCTGAGCACCACTTCGCAATGCTCTTTTAACGCTTCCAGGGCAATAATTGCCGCCATCAGTTCCATGCGGTTATTGGTGGTCAGACGGTAGCCAGCGCTGAAGGTTTTTTCGTGCTGGCGGTAGCGCATGATGGCGCCGTAGCCGCCAGGTCCTGGATTACCCAGGCAAGAGCCGTCGGTGAAAATTTCTACCTGTTTGAGCATCTCTGGTAGACTTCCTGTAATTGAAATCGATTTGTAAACGATAAGTCTGACATAAATGACCGCTATGAGCACTGCAATTACGCGCCAGATTGTTCTCGATACCGAAACCACCGGTATGAACCAGATCGGGGCACACTACGAAGGACACAAGATCATTGAGATCGGCGCCGTGGAGGTGATCAACCGCCGCCTGACCGGTAACAATTTTCACGTCTATCTGAAGCCCGATCGGCTGGTGGATCCTGAAGCATTCGGCGTACACGGGATCGCCGATGAGTTCCTGCTGGATAAACCTACCTTTGCCGACGTGGCTGATGAGTTTATGGATTACATCCGCGGCGCGGAGCTGGTGATCCATAACGCCTCGTTCGATATCGGCTTTATGGATTATGAATTCAGTAAGCTAAACCGCGGCATCGGAAAAACCGAGACCTTTTGTAAAATCACCGACAGTTTGGCGCTGGCGCGGAAAATGTTTCCAGGCAAGCGCAACAGCCTCGATGCGCTATGTTCGCGTTACGAAATAGACAACAGCAAGCGTACGCTGCACGGGGCGTTGCTCGATGCCCAGATCCTTGCCGATGTCTATTTGATGATGACCGGCGGCCAGACTTCGATGGCGTTCTCTATGGAAGGCGAAAGCCAGCAGCAGGCGGGAGAGATGGGAATTCAGCGCGTCGTCCGCGCCGGCAGTCAGTTACGCGTGGTTTATGCCTCAGATGAAGAACTGGCGAACCATGAATCCCGCCTCGACCTGGTACAAAAGAAAGGCGGAAGCTGCCTGTGGCGTGCCTGATAGCCACTAAAATGAATTAAAAATAGGCGGTTGGGTGATTTTTGCAGCAAACGATTCAAAATGGTAGAAAAAGCGTTGACGGGGTAGAGGGGAATCCGTAATATTCGCCTCGTTCCCAACGGAACAACAACGCGGAGCGGTAGTTCAGTCGGTTAGAATACCTGCCTGTCACGCAGGGGGTCGCGGGTTCGAGTCCCGTCCGTTCCGCCACTATTCAGAAAGCCTGAATCAGCAATGATTCAGGCTTTCGTCGTTTTCGTCGCCGAATTTCAGCGCGCCTCTTGTTCCTCCTGCATGCACTGCATAAATACCCGCATCGCCGGACTGATAGCCTTCCCGGCATGGTGGGCGCAGAGCGCATGGATCGTCAACGGCGTCTCGCTGAATGGCAGCTCAACCAGCGTCCCGCGCTTGAGCTCGTCCTCCACCGCAAAGCGTGGCAGAAAACTCACTCCCAGATTTCCCGCCACGCACTGCTTGATACTCTCAATACTCCACAGCTCAATGGTGTTCTCCAGAGTAATTTCGCGCTGGCGCAGGGTGCTTTCAAAAATCTGCCGGAACACGCACTGGGGTTCGTTGATGATAAAGCTCAGCGGGATATGCTGCCGCGGGCGCATGAAGTCTACCGGCGCCTGCTCGACCGATGCGACCAGCGCCAGCGACTGCTGGCCAAGCTCCATTATCGTGAGCGCGTCATCGTTACCCACCCGGTAAAACACCCCCAAATCGACCTCGTCGGCAAGCAGCGCATCGCGGATGCTGTAGCAGTTGAGCGACTGCAGCGACAGGCGCACTTTCGGAGCGCGTTGCTTAAAACGCTGCAGCACCCGCGGCATTTTATACGCCAGCAGCGTTTCGCCAGTGGCGACGCGAAGTTCGCCGCCGGGCTCATCGTCCTGGCGTGCCGCCTGACGAATCGAGGCCATCACTTTAGTCAGGTCGTAGACATGCGGCAGGACCTTCTTACCGGCGGCGGTGAGACACATCCGCCGGCCGATTTTCTCAAACAGCGGGATGGCAAGCTCCTGCTCCAGCTGCTGGATATGAAAAGTCACGGTGGACTGAGTGCAGCATAGTTTCTGCGCCGCGCGCAGAAAGGAACCTTCTTCGACAACAGTTTTGAAGGTGATGAAGCGTCGCAGATCCATATTTCCTCTTTGTATCGATATTATCGAAGCGAGAATGAAAAAATATTCATTTTTTTAAATTATCAGCTTCGGGTAGTGTCTGCCAGACAAGAGGAGAAAACCCGTGACACCTACCCTGATAAGCGCCTTTTTAACTTACACTTTGATCACCGCCCTGACACCCGGGCCCAACAATATCCTGGCGCTGAGCAGCGTCACCTCCCATGGTCTACGCCGCAGCCTGCGGGTGCTGGCCGGGATGAGCGTCGGGTTTATTATCACTATGTTGATTTGCGCGGCTTTAACCTTTTCGCTGGTTGAACTCGACTCACGCTTTACCCTGGTATTGGGATGGATTGGCGCGGCGTACATCCTGTGGCTGGCCTGGCAGATTGCCAAAAACAAACCGGCGACAGGGACGCCGAGTGTAGAACCGGTAGGCTTTTGGGCGAGTCTGGGGCTACAGTTCGTCAACGTTAAAATTATTCTGTATGGCATCACCGCGCTTTCTACCTTTGTTCTGCCCGTTACTCGCGAGCCTGTTTGGCTTATCAGCGTGAGTCTGCTGCTGGCGGCGATTGGCGCGCTGGGAAATCTGTGCTGGGCGCTGGCGGGGCATCTGTTTCAACGCCTGTTTTTGCTGTACGGGCGGCAACTGAACTGGATGCTGGCTGCGTTATTGGTCTACTGTGCTGTGCGGATCGTGGTGGAATAAAAAGGGAGCGCAGCGGCTCCCGAAGGGTGATTAGCCGATCGTGAAAGGATCGGCATCGCGCCAGGCGGGGAATTTTTCACGATATTCCTGAAGGGCGCTCAGCGACAGCTCGGCATCAAGACGAGTGGCCTGATGCGGATCGGCGGTGGCGATAATCTCCCCCTGGGGATTGATAATCCGACTATCGCCGCGGTAATGATGGCCGTTGCCGTCAGTGCCAACCCGGTTACAGCCGGCGACATAGGCCTGGTTTTCAATCGCGCGGGCGATCAGCAGCGACTGCCAGTGCAGCGAGCGCGGCGCCGGCCAGTTGGCGACATACAGCGCCAAATCATAGTCGTTCTGATTACGCGACCATACCGGAAAGCGCAGGTCGTAACAGACCAGCGGCAGGATCCGCCATCCACGCCATTCAAAGACCACGCGCTGGTTTCCGGCCTCATAGTGATGATGTTCATCGGCCATACGGAACAGGTGCCGTTTATCATAATGGTGCACCGTACCGTCAGGCTCGACCAGCAGGAAGCGGTTAACGGCGCCGTGTTCAGTTTGCAGCGCAGCGCTGCCGGCAATCAGCGCCTGGGATTGCGCGGCCCGGGCATGCATCCACTCCACCACGTCGGCCTCGGGTAAAGACTGTTTTGCCGCTTCCATGGCAAAGCCGGTGGTAAACATCTCTGGTAAAACAATCACATCGCGCCCGGTGATTCCTTCCAGTTGGCGATCAAAATGGCGCAGGTTGGCAGGGCCGTCCATCCAGACCAGCGGTTGTTGCAACAGCGAAATTTTCAGGCCAGGCACAATGGTCAACTCCATTCTCATGAGGGGGTTAGGTTAACTGTAACACCATATCAGCCGCGCGGCGGTCCGCGGAATATTTTGTTAAAAAAATGCTACTGATGGAAACGAAAGGGGAGGAGAGGGCGAAAAAAAGGCGGGGAAAGTTCCCCGCCCGGCGTGTGATGTGGTAGTGGTTTTATTATGCAGCTTCAACTTTACGAACTTTTTCCGGCAGCTTTACCGGCTTTGTCGCCAGCTCCTCTGGCGCAAAGTCGTCGACGTTAATGCTGCGCAGACGGCTATGCTCTGCACGGGTAAGAATGGCGGCCTCATCCTGACTGATTAATCCTTTGGCCAGCGCGTTGTGGGCCAGCTCATCCAGACGGGTGAACGGCAGATTTTTACCCAACTCTTTGCAGATCCGCTGGTGGATAGGATCGGCCGCCATCACTTCCAGCAGGGCCTCTTCCAGCAGGCCTACCGGGTTATGCTCGCTCGGCGTCAGGTACTGACCGCGACCGATGCGGGAGCGCGTGGCGCTGGGCACCTGCAGAATTTTGGCGACCTGGTGGTCCAGCCTATCCGACGGCGCATGATGATGACGGCCGGTCGGGAAGATGACCAGGCGCATTACGCCTGCCACCAGACGGTTCGGGAAATTGTCCAACAGATCGTCAATGGCTTGCTCGGCCTGGTGCAGCGCGTCCTGTACCCCCCAGTGAACCAGCGGCAGATCGGCTTCATTGCGTCCTTCATCGTCATAGCGTTTCAGCACCGCCGAGGCCAGGTACAGCTGGCTTAACACATCCCCCAGACGGGCGGAGATACGTTCGCGTCGCTTGAGGCTGCCGCCGAGCACCGCCATTGAGACGTCTGACAGCAGTGCCAGGTTGGCGCTCAGACGGTTCATTTGCTGATAGTAGCGACGGGTGGCGTCACGGGTCGGCGCGCTGCTGGTGCGCCCGCCGGTCAGGCCCAGCCAGAAACTCCGCACTTTATTACTGCCGACATGGCCGATGTGTTTGAACAGCAGGTTGTCATAGGCGTTCAGGTCATTATTCTGCGCGGCGGCCATCTCCTCCAGTACGTACGGATGGCAGCGAATCGCCCCCTGACCGAAGATCATCATGCTGCGGGTCAGAATGTTTGCGCCTTCCACGGTGATGGCGATAGGCGCGCCCTGATAGGCCCGGGCGAGGAAGTTGCCTTCGCCCAGCATAATGCCTTTCCCGCCGGTAATATCCATCGCGTCGATAATGGAGCGCTGGCCGCGGTGGGTGCAGTGATATTTCACGATAGCGGACAGCACTGCAGGTTTCTCGCCGAGCATGATGCCGTAGGTGATCAGCGACGCCGCAGCGTCCATCACATAGGCGTTACCGGCGATACGCGCCAGCGCCTCTTCAATCCCTTCCATTTTGCCGATGGAGATTTTGAACTGGCGGCGAATATGGGCGTAAGCGCCAGTCGCCATGGCAACGGATTTCAGACCACCGGTGGCGTTGGACGGCAGAGTAATACCGCGGCCGACCGATAGACATTCAACCAGCATGCGCCAGCCCTGACCGGCCATGCTTGGGCCGCCGATGATGTAATCGATAGGCACGAAGATATCTTTGCCGCGGGTTGGACCGTTCTGGAACGGCACGTTCAGCGGGAAGTGGCGACGGCCGATTTCCACGCCCGGGGTGGAGGTGGGGATCAGCGCGCAGGTGATACCCAGCTCTTCTTCTCCGCCCAGCAAACGATCCGGGTCAGAGAGTTTGAAAGCCAGCCCCAGCACGGTGGCGATAGGCGCCAGCGTGATATAACGTTTGTTCCAGGTCAGGCGCATCCCCAGCACCTGTTGACCCTGCCAGTCGCCCATGCACACCACGCCGGTATCCGGGATGGCGCCGGCGTCAGAGCCCGCTTCCGGGCTGGTGAGAGCGAAGCAAGGGATTTCCAGGCCGCGTGCCAGACGCGGCAGATAATGATTCTTCTGTTCTTCGGTACCGTAATGCTGCAGCAGTTCGCCCGGGCCCAGCGAGTTCGGGACGCCGACGGTGATCGCCAGGATGCCGGAGACGCCAGAGAGTTTCTGCAGTACTCGTGCCTGAGCGTAAGCGGAGAACTCAAGTCCGCCATACTCTTTCTTAATGATCATCGCGAAGAAGCGGTGCTCTTTCAGATAGGCCCACAGCTCCGGCGGCAAATCGGCCATTTCGTGGGTGATGGCGAAGTCGTTAGCCATCCGGCAGGCTTCTTCAACTGGGCCGTCGAGGAAAGCTTGTTCTTCGGCGGTCAGCCGCGGCTGCGGATAGTTATGTAACTTTTGCCAGTCAGGATTGCCGCGAAACAGATCGCCTTCCCACCAGGTGGTGCCGGCGTCGATGGCTTCTTTTTCCGTGCGCGACATCGGCGGCATCACCTTGCGGAATGTGCGAAACGCCGGTGCGGAAATCATGGATTTACGCATAGGCGCAAAGTTAAACGGCAACAGTATGATCGCCAGAGGCAGCAGCAGCCAGATATTCCACACTCCGGCCGCGCCGAGCGCCGCGGTCCAGGCGAGCAAAATCACGCTGCTGAGCAGCAGGCTGACCCGGTGATAGAAGAGCGCGCCGAGTAAAACGACGGTTGCAACAATACTCAAAATCATCATAGAGAAATGCTCCCTGAGCTTGTAGGAGGTCTGACCACTTGTGATGTATTGGTTGTAGTGCATGCGTTTTTATTTAGCAATGTGTTTACAAAATAATTACAACCTTGCTCACATTGTTGTATGCAAAAGCGGCACATAAAATCAAAAGAGCGAGGGATAACGCTGCCTGCTGCTTCTCGCTTCGACGGCTATCCGGTACACTGCCGGGGTTATTCCACTCATACTGAAGGATTATCCTCATGTACCAGGATCTTATTCGTAACGAACTGAACGAAGCCGCGGAAACGCTGGCTAACTTTCTGCAGGACGAAGCCAATATCCATGCTATCCAGCGTGCCGCTGTCCTGCTGGCGGATAGCTTTAAGGCGGGTGGGAAAGTGCTGTCCTGCGGTAATGGCGGTTCCCATTGCGATGCGATGCATTTTGCGGAAGAGCTGACCGGACGTTATCGCGAAAACCGCCCGGGTTACCCGGCCATCGCGATCTCCGACGTCAGCCACCTCTCCTGCGTGAGCAATGATTTTGGCTATGAGTATGTGTTCTCCCGCTACGTTGAATCCGTTGGCCGCGCAGGCGATGTGCTGCTCGGTATCTCCACGTCTGGCAACTCCGGCAACGTGATTAAGGCCATTGAGGCCGCGCGGGCGCAGGGGATGAAAGTGATCACCCTGACCGGTAAAGACGGCGGTAAAATGGCCGGTAGCGCTGATGTTGAAATTCGCGTGCCGCACTTTGGCTACGCCGACCGCATCCAGGAGATCCATATCAAAGTGATCCACATTCTGATTATGCTGATCGAAAAAGAGATGGCGAAAGGCTAACAGGCAGGTGAGTGTGTACTGTTGACGGTGGCCTCGCTCCGGCGCCGTCGTGATTTGTGAGGGTGAGGTGATCTATGTGCGAACTGCTCGGGATGAGCGCCAATGTGCCAACCGATATCTGTTTTAGCTTTACCGGGCTGGTGCAGCGCGGCGGCGGGACGGGGCCGCATAAAGACGGCTGGGGCATCACCTTCTATGAAGGTAAAGGCTGTCGCACATTCAAGGATCCCCAGCCGAGCTTTCAGTCGCCGATCGCGAAACTGGTTCAGGATTACCCCATTAAGTCCTGTTCCGTCGTCGCCCATATTCGTCAGGCCAACCGCGGGAGGGTGGCCCTGGAGAACACCCATCCCTTCACCCGCGAACTGTGGGGGCGCAACTGGACCTATGCGCACAATGGGCAGCTAAAAGGCTATAAGTCGCTGAAAACCGGTAATTTTCATCCGGTAGGTGAAACCGACAGTGAAAAAGCGTTTTGCTGGCTGCTGCACCGTTTAACCGAGCGCTATCCGCGCACGCCGGGCAATATGCTGGGCGTTTTCAAGAATATCGCCACCCTCGCGGGTGAACTACGTGAGAAAGGGGTGTTCAACATGCTGCTGTCGGACGGGCGCTACGTAATGGCGTTCTGCTCGACCAATCTGCACTGGATCACCCGGCGAGCGCCGTTCGGCGTGGCAAAACTGCTGGACCAGGATGTGGAGATCGACTTTCAACGCGAGACCACACCCAACGATGTGGTCACGGTTATCGCCACGCAGCCGCTGACGGCCAATGAAACCTGGCATAAGATCATGCCAGGCGAGTGGGCGTTATTTTGTCTCGGGGAGCGTGTAGTTTGAGGCCAGCTGCGGCTGGACAACCTCGTGGCTGAGCGGCTTGCTCACCACATAGCGGCCGTCGGTCACTGATACGACCGGCGGTTTGTGGGTCTGCTGGAAATAGTCATAGCCAGGCTTGAGCTGTTTCCAGAAATCCGCGTAGTAGGAGTATTTGTGGCGTTCCATGTTGGCGTTGGTCATGCGGAACGGATAGATACTCACCTGCACGCTTGGCTGGCCGAAGACTAAGGCGCCGGTCACGAACTGGAAGATCTCATCGATACCGCTGTCGGTCATGGCGTAGCAGCCGACTGAGACGCAGTCGCCGTGGATCATCAGGTATTTCCCTTCATAACCATGGGCGCGATCGTAGGCGTTCGGGAAGCCGATGTTAATCGCTTTATAGAAGCGGCTGTCGGGTTTGAGCTGGCTGCGGGTGACGTTATAGAACCCTTCCGGACTCTTGAAATCGCCCTGGCGCTGTTTCGGACCGAGGCCACCGGAGTAGTTGCAGATCCGGTAGCTGTCGAGGAGCTGGTAGGTCTCACCCATTTTGACGTAAAGGTCGAGCATGCGCTCTTCTTTAAAGATCTCAATGTAAACCGGTGAACCCATTAATTGCTGCTTATATTCTTTGCTTACCGGCGTTGTCGGGCTGTTGCTGCTGAGCAGCCCGGCAAATGACACGCACGGCAACAGAAGCATCGCAATAAATAATGCGATTTTGCGCATACTGCTTGTTCCTTGATAAAACAAAATAGCCACATTGCCAGGACGGCAAGAGAGACCCGAAATCAGAGTTTTCTGGATTTAGAGCGCTCACATTAGCATCACGGCATTTTTTCGCAAGGGCGACGTGGCGGCGTTTACAAATCAGCCTCACTTTATACCCTGCCAGCGACGAAAACACAGTGAGAACTTTGCGCAATAGCTCGCATTTTAGAAGCACTTATCGCCCCTTGCGCTACAGCCGCCGCTCACGAAATGTTACACTTGCGCCGGTTCATCATCAGAGTAAGAAAGGATGCTTCTCTTCCGTCCTGAGCGCTACTGGCGCCGTTTCGCCCTTTCTTCTCTGCCATTCTGTCAATAAGCTGGCCCTGACCTGCGTCGGGGTTGAGGTTACGGATACCTGCTAACGATATGATTAAAATCACGAAAGGGCTGGATTTGCCCATAGCTGGCATGCCATTACAGCAGATTTCTCCCGCGCCAGCGGTGAAGCGCGTCGCGCTACTCGGCGAAGAGTACGTTGGCATGCGTCCCGCGATGGCGGTTAAAGAAGGCGATCGGGTCAAAAAAGGTCAGATCCTGTTCGAAGATAAAAAGATCCCTGGCGTCTGCTTTACCGCCCCGGCGAGCGGGATCGTCAGCGCGATCCACCGCGGCGAACGGCGCGTGTTGCAGTCGGTGGTGATTGATATCGAGGGCAATGACGCGGTGGCGTTTACCCGTTACGCCGCGGACGCGCTGGCCGAACTGCCGCGCGACACCGTACAGCAGCAGCTGCTGGCGTCGGGCCAATGGACGGCGCTGCGTACCCGACCGTTCAGCAAAACGCCGCTCCCGGGGAGCACGCCCGCCGCTATCTTTGTTAACGCCATGGACACCAATCCGCTGGCGGCGGAGCCGCAGCCGATTATTCTGGCCGAACGTGCCGCCTTCGACGCCGGTCTTACCGTGCTCACGCGCTTGACCGACGGGAAAGTGCACGTCTGCCAGCCCAGCGGCGGCAAGCTGGGCGGTCATCCTCTCGGCCAGGTTCGTTTCAATCAGTTCAGCGGGCCGCACCCGGCGGGGCTGCCGGGAACGCATATTCACTTTCTGGAGCCGGTGAGCCTGAATAAGCAGGTCTGGCACCTCAATTATCAGGACGCGATCGCCATTGGTAAGCTTTTCCTCGACGGGGAGCTCTACTGCGAACGGATAATTGCGCTCGGCGGCCCGCAGGTAACATCTCCGCGGCTGGTCAAAACGACGCTCGGCGCCAGCCTGGAGGATCTGCTGGCAGGTGAGCTGCAGGAGGGGGAAAACAGGGTCATTTCCGGCTCGGTGCTTAGCGGCGCCCGCGCCCATGGCCCTCACGCCTTCCTGGGGCGCTTCCATCTGCAGGTGAGCGTGGTCAAAGAAGGGCGGGAAAAAGAGCTCTTCGGCTGGGTGATGCCGGGCAAAGAGAAATTCTCGATTACCCGCACCACGCTGGGCCATTTCTTCAAGCGCAAGCGCTTTCATTTTTCCACCGATACCAACGGCGGCGAGCGGGCGATGGTGCCGATCGGCAACTACGAGCGGGTGATGCCTCTGGATATCCTGCCGACCATACTGCTGCGCGATCTGCTGGCCGGAGACACCGACAGCGCTCAGGCGCTGGGCTGTCTGGAGCTGGATGAAGAAGATCTGGCGCTGTGCACCTATGTTTGCCCTGGAAAGTATGAATATGGCCCGGCGCTGCGCAGCGTGTTAACCCGGATTGAGCAGGAAGGATAAGAGATGGGCTTAAAGCACCTGATTGAGAAACTTGAGCCGCATTTCACGCATGGCGGCAAGCTGGAAAAATATTACCCGCTGTATGAGGCGGCGGCGACCATCTTCTACACGCCGGGCCAGGTAACCCGCGGCGCGGCGCACGTGCGCGACGCCATCGACCTGAAGCGGATGATGATCCTCGTGTGGTTTGCCGTATTCCCGGCGATGTTCTGGGGCATGTACAACGTTGGGCTGCAGACCATTCCGGCGCTGCACAAGCTATACGGCGCCGAACAGCTGCAGCAGGCGATCGCCAACAACTGGCACTACAGCGTCGCCCAGTGGTTAGGGGTGAGCTTCAGTGCCGACGCCGGCTGGCTGAGCATGATGACCCTGGGCGCGGTATTTTTCCTGCCGATCTATATTACCGTTTTTATCGTCGGTGGCTTCTGGGAGGTGCTGTTCGCGATTGTGCGCAAGCATGAGATTAACGAAGGTTTTTTCGTTACCTCTATTCTCTTCGCGCTGATTGTGCCGCCCACGCTGCCGCTGTGGCAGGCGGCGCTGGGGATCTCCTTCGGCGTGGTGATCGCCAAAGAGATTTTCGGCGGCACCGGGCGCAACTTCCTCAACCCGGCGCTGGCGGGGCGCGCGTTCCTGTTCTTCGCCTATCCGGCGCAGATTTCCGGCGATCTCGTATGGACCGCGGCGGACGGTTTCTCCGGCGCCACGCCGCTCTCCCAGTGGGCCAGCGGCGGCGGTGAAGCGCTGGTGAACGTGGCGACTGGCGTGCCGGTGAGCTGGATGGACGCCTTCCTCGGCAATATTCCCGGCTCAATTGGCGAAGTGTCAACGCTGATGATCTTCATCGGCGGGGCGATCATCCTCTTTGGCCGCGTCGCGTCCTGGCGCATCGTCGCCGGGGTAATGATCGGCATGATCGCCACCGCCACCCTGTTTAACGTTATCGGCTCCGACACCAACCCGATGTTCGCTATGCCATGGTACTGGCATCTGGTGCTCGGCGGTTTCGCCTTCGGGATGATGTTTATGGCGACGGACCCGGTATCCGCCTCGTTTACCGATAAAGGGAAATGGAGTTACGGCGTGCTGATCGGCGTGATGTGCGTGCTGATCCGCGTGGTGAACCCGGCTTATCCGGAAGGGATGATGCTGGCGATCCTCTTCGCCAACCTCTTCGCACCGCTGTTCGATTATCTGGTGGTGCAGGCCAATATTAAGCGGAGGAAGTCGCGTGGCTGAGAAGAAAAGTAACGATAGCATCGGCAAAACGCTGCTGGTGGTGCTGGTGCTTTGTCTGGTCTGCTCCATCGTGGTGGCGGGCTCGGCCGTGG
Organism: Klebsiella sp. KP20-425-1; assembly: GCF_025813515.1. Classification (NCBI taxonomy): domain Bacteria; kingdom Pseudomonadati; phylum Pseudomonadota; class Gammaproteobacteria; order Enterobacterales; family Enterobacteriaceae; genus Klebsiella; species Klebsiella sp. KP20-425-1. The sequence continues at coordinate 4,150,404 of NZ_CP109614.1, read as the reverse complement.
GGCTGAAATCCCGCCAGCAGGCGCAGCGGGCATTGGATAAGCAGCGCAATATCCTGGCAGTGTCAGGGCTGATGCACCCCGGTATGGATGCGGATGCGGTAGCGGACACCTTCGCGGCGCGCATTACCCCGCGACTGGTGAATCTGGCCACCGGCGAACTGCTGGAGAAAGACCCGGGTAAATTTAATCAGGCTCAGGCGCTGAAGGATCCGCAGCAGAGTATGGCCCTGGATGCCAGTCAGGATCCGGCTGGTATAAAGCGACGCAGTAATCTGGCGGAAATTTACCTGGTGCGCGACGCGCAGCAGAAGATTGAGCAGGTGGTGCTGCCCATTTATGGCAACGGCCTGTGGTCAATGATGTATGCCTTCGTGGCGCTGGACGTCGATGGCCGCACGGTAAAAGGTATTACTTACTACGATCAGGGCGAAACGCCGGGGCTGGGCGGCGAGGTGGAAAACCCGAACTGGCGCCAGCAGTTTGTCGGCAAGCAGGTGCTGGATGACAACGGCATGCCGGCGCTGAAGGTGGTGAAAGGCGGCGCGCGCGCAGGCGATCTCCACGCGGTTGACGGTTTATCCGGCGCCACGCTGACGTCCAATGGCGTGCAGCATAGCTTTGATTTCTGGATGGGCGAACTGGGCTTTGGTCCGTTCCTGAAAAAGGTTCGTGAGGGAGAGCTGAATAATGGCTGAACAGAGCGATATGAAAGAGGTGAAGCGCGTGCTGGTGGGGCCGCTCATCGCCAATAACCCCATCGCCCTGCAGGTGCTGGGTGTCTGCTCCGCACTGGCGGTAACCACCAAACTGGAAACCGCCTTCGTGATGACCATTGCGGTGACCCTGGTGACGGCGTTCTCCAGCATGTTTATCTCGATGATCCGCCACCATATTCCCAATAGCGTGCGCATCATCGTGCAGATGGCGATCATCGCCTCGCTGGTGATCGTGGTGGATCAGCTGCTGCGGGCTTTCGCCTATGAGACCTCCAAACAGCTGTCGGTATTCGTCGGGCTTATCATCACCAACTGCATCGTGATGGGCCGCGCCGAAGCCTACGCCATGAAGTCGCCGCCGCTGGCGAGCTTTATGGATGGTATTGGCAACGGTCTCGGCTATGGCGCGATCCTGATTATCGTCGGCTTCCTGCGCGAGCTTATCGGTAGCGGCAAGCTGTTCGGTATCACGGTGCTGGAAACGGTGCAGAACGGCGGCTGGTATCAGCCGAACGGCCTGTTCCTGCTGGCGCCGAGCGCGTTCTTCATTATCGGTTTGCTGATCTGGGCCCTGCGTAGCTGGAAGCCTGAGCAGCAGGAAAAGGAGTAATCGGTGATGGCTCATTACATCAGCCTGTTTGTCCGCGCGGTGTTCGTTGAGAACATGGCGCTGGCCTTCTTCCTCGGGATGTGCACCTTTCTTGCGGTGTCGAAAAAGGTCTCCACCGCCTTCGGCCTCGGCGTCGCGGTGACGGTAGTGCTGGGGCTTGCCGTGCCAATCAATAACCTGGTCTATAACCTGGTGCTGCGCGACGGCGCGCTGGTTGAGGGGGTGGATCTCAGCTTTCTTAACTTCATCACCTTTATCGGAGTGATCGCCGCGCTGGTGCAGATCCTCGAGATGATCCTCGATAAGTATTTTCCGGCACTGTACAACGCGCTGGGCATCTTCCTGCCGCTGATTGCGGTTAACTGTGCGATTTTCGGCGGCGTGTCGTTCATGGTGCAGCGCGATTACAACTTCCCGGAGTCCATCGTCTACGGCTTCGGCTCCGGCATTGGCTGGATGCTGGCGATCGTGGCGATGGCGGGGATCCGCGAAAAAATGAAGTACGCCAACGTGCCCGCCGGTTTGCGCGGGTTAGGGATCACCTTTATCACCACCGGACTAATGGCGCTGGGCTTTATGTCCTTCTCCGGCGTGCAGCTATAAGGGCGAATAAGTATGGAAATTATTCTTGGCGTCGTGATGTTCACGCTGATTGTGCTGGTGCTGTCGGGGCTTATCCTGGCAGCGCGCTCAAAGCTGGTGAACGCGGGCGACGTGGTTATTGAGATCAATAACGAAGCGGATAAACAGATCCGCACCCCGGCGGGTGACAAACTGCTGAACACGCTGTCCAGCAACGGGATCTTCGTCTCCTCCGCCTGCGGCGGCGGCGGCTCCTGCGGCCAGTGTCGGGTAACTGTTAAAGAGGGCGGCGGGGATATCCTGCCGACCGAGCTTTCGCATATTACCAAGCGGGATGCCAAAGCCGGTTGCCGTCTGGCCTGTCAGGTGGCGGTGAAGCAGAACATGAAGATTGAACTGCCGGAAGAGATTTTCGGCGTCAAAAAATGGGAGTGTGAAGTTATCTCTAACGATAACAAAGCCACTTTCATTAAAGAGCTCAAGCTGCGGATCCCGGAGGGGGAGGTGGTGCCGTTTCGCGCCGGGGGCTATATTCAGATTGAATGCCCGCCGCATAAAGTAGCCTATGCAGATTTTGATGTTCCCGATGAATACCGTTCAGACTGGGATAAGTTCAACCTGTTTCGCTATGTCTCTGAGGTGAAAGAGCCGACCCTGCGCGCCTACTCAATGGCTAACTATCCGGAAGAGAAGGGCATCATTATGCTCAATGTGCGCATCGCGACGCCGCCGCCGAAGGTCCCGGATGCGCCGCCGGGGATCATGTCATCCTATATCTGGTCGCTGAAGCCGGGCGATAAGGTGACGATTTCCGGGCCGTTTGGCGAGTTCTTTGCTAAAGAAACCGACGCCGAGATGGTGTTTATCGGCGGCGGCGCCGGGATGGCGCCGATGCGTTCGCATATTTTCGACCAGCTCAAGCGCCTGCACAGCACGCGCAAAATCAGCTTCTGGTACGGCGCCCGTTCGCTGCGCGAAATGTTCTACGATGAGGAGTTTGAACAGCTGGCGCGCGACAATCCAAACTTTACCTTCCACGTCGCGCTCTCCGATCCGCTGCCGGAAGATAACTGGACCGGGCATACCGGCTTTATCCATAACGTTCTGTACGAGAACTATCTACGCGATCACCCGGCGCCGGAAGACTGCGAGTTCTACATGTGTGGGCCGCCGGTAATGAACGCCGCGGTAATTAAGATGCTCAAAGATCTGGGCGTCGAGGACGAGAATATTCTCCTCGACGACTTTGGAGGCTGACGATGCTGACGGTATTTATCGCGACCTTTGTGATTTTTGCGCTGGTGATCTTCGGCATGTCGCTGGGCTACCTGGTGAAGCGCAAGAGCATCCAGGGCAGCTGCGGTGGGATCTCCGCGCTGGGGCTGGAGAAAGTCTGCGATTGTCCGGAACCGTGCGACGCGCGTAAAAAGCGCCTCGCCCGCGAGGCGCAGCGTCAGCAGCGGCGTATTTTGTAATGCCCGGCGGCGCTGCGCATGCCGGACCTGCTGCTTCAGTTTTGTAGGCCGGGTAAGGCGCCAGCCGCCACCCGGCATAAAGCGGCTCCGTGCCCGGCGGCGCTGCGCTTGCCGGGGCTGCTGCTTCGGTTTTGTAGGCCGGGTAAGGCGCCAGCCGCCACCCGGCAACAACATGCCAGCAATGTGAGGCCGCTTTCGCGGCTTTTTTAGCCGTTGACTCCCTTACTGCCAGCTTTTCGCCTGCGCCGGAGAATCCACCATCACCCCGTCGGCGCCCAGTTCTATCGCCGTGCGGTAGTCTTCCGCACTGTTGATGCCGAAGAAGATAATGTGCGCTTTATCCTGCGAGCGGAAGCAATCCATTGCCTCTTTATCCCAGGTGAGCGTCGCCGGGGAGATCCCTTCGCCAAGGGTGAATTTCTCCACCACCTCGACTTTGCGCTTCAGCTCCAGTCCATACCATTGCTCACCATCGCGTTGACTCGCTGGCTGGCACTGATGGCTGAGCGAAATATTGGCAAGCCTGGTGCGGGTTTCACTGCGAGTGACAAAGCGAGGGATGGCTGGCGGCAGGGCGGCGATATAGCGGTCTTCGGTGGAATAGACCCGCACGCGATCGAGGTTATCGGTGGTTTTTAACACTTCAAGCAGGCGCTGGCCCATCACGGTCGGATCGGCATCCGGAGATTTGATATCGATATAGAAAAAAGTGTGCGGCCATTGCTGTAAAACGCTTTGCAAGGTCGGAATGGTGGCCTGCTTACCGCGCCACGGGTGGCTGTCATCCCCCCATTTCCAGCCGGCGTCGACTTTCGCCAGCTCGGCGGCGGTCAAACTGGAAACTTTGCCCTCGCTATTGGTCAATGCGGAAAGATCGCTTGACCGGTAGAGCACCGGTACGCCGTCGCGGCTTAACTGCACCGTGACCCAGATGGCTTCGGCGTTATTCTCCAGCGCCAGCTTAATGGCCGGCAGGGTATTTTCCGGCGCATCGCCGGTGCCGCCGCGGTGGGCTATCAGCTGTGGAGCGGCCCAGGCGCCGGCGGTGGCCAGCAGGCAAAGCGCGGTAAGTATTTTCTTCATGATTATATCTTCCTGGTTTATCTTTTAACTCAATGAAAATAAACATAATTTATTGCAGTTTTATGTTTTAACCGCTTTTTTAGCCGATGAAATAAAAAAAGCATAAAATTCGCATCTGTTTTTGCTATGCTGTATGGGTATACAGTGTTGAGTCTGACGATGCGTAAAATTATCCATGTCGATATGGACTGTTTCTTTGCGGCGGTGGAGATGCGCGACAACCCAGCGTTGCGCGATATTCCCCTCGCGATAGGCGGCAGTCGGGTACAACGTGGCGTGATTAGTACCGCGAACTATCCTGCGCGTAAGTTTGGCGTGCGCAGCGCCATGCCGACGGCGACGGCGCTCAAGCTGTGCCCGCATCTCACGCTGCTTCCCGGCCGCTTTGATGCCTACAAAGAAGCCTCGAACCATATCCGCGAAATTTTCTCCCGCTATACCTCGCGCATTGAGCCGCTGTCGCTGGATGAAGCCTATCTTGACGTCAGCGACAGCGAGCATTGTCACGGGTCAGCCACCCTGATAGCCCAGGAGATCCGCCAGACCATCGAACGGGAGCTGCGCCTCACCGCCTCGGCGGGGGTGGCGCCGGTGAAGTTTCTCGCTAAAATCGCTTCAGATATGAATAAACCCAACGGCCAGTTCGTTATCGCCCCCCATCAGGTGGCAGAGTTTGTGCGGGCGCTGCCGCTGGCGAAAATACCCGGCGTCGGGAAGGTATCGGCAGCGAAGCTGGAAAATATGGGCCTGCGAACCTGTGGCGATGTGCAGAACAGCGATCTGGCCATGCTGCTTAAGCGCTTCGGTAAATTCGGGCGTATTCTGTGGGAGCGCAGCCACGGGATTGATGAGCGGGAAATTCATAACGATCGGCAGCGTAAATCGGTGGGCGTGGAGCGCACCTTAGCGGAAGATATACATGAATGGCCGGAGTGCGAAGCGATTATCGAAAACCTCTATCCCGAGCTGGAGAGGCGACTGGCGAAGGTCAAACCTGATCTGCTGATCGCCCGCCAGGGCATTAAACTGAAATTCAATGATTTCCAGCTGACCACCCAGGAGCACGTCTGGCCGCGGCTGAACAAAGAGGATCTGATCGCCACCGCGCACAAAGCCTGGGATGAGCGCCGCGGCGGACGGGGCGTGCGCCTGGTTGGGCTCCACGTGACGTTGCTCGATCCGCAGCTGGAAAGGCAGCTTTTATTAGGGATTTAGCCATGCATATTCGTGCTTACCGCGACAGCGATTTGCCACTGCTCTGCCAGATCTTTCTGCGCGCGGTGCGGGAAACCGCCAGTCGGGACTATACCCCGGGGCAGATCGCGGCCTGGGCGCAGGTGGATGAGACGCGCTGGCGACAAAAGCTGGCCGACTCAATCGGCCTGGTGGCCGTGGTCAACAGCCAGCCGTTTGGCTTTATCACCGCCATCGGGACGCATATCGATTTGCTGTTCGTCTCGCCGGATCGTGCCCGCCAGGGTATCGGCGGCGCGCTTATCGAGGCGCTCTGCGTTCAGTATCCAGCGCAAATCCTGACGGTGGACGCCAGCATTACCGCAAAGCCCTGTTTTACGGCTCATGGTTTTAAGGTGGTGGCTGAGCAACGGGTGGCGGCGCGCGGGGAGTGGTTTATTAATTACCGGATGGAAAAACGCGTGGCGCTAAGGTGATGCGGGGTAAAACCGGCGGCGGGCCGCCGCCGGTTGTGGGGCTTATTTAGCCGGAATGGCTTTCAGCAGCTCGGTCAGCAGCGTCCAGTACTGACCGACGCTCTCGATATGGACCTGCTCATCCGGGGAGTGCGGACCGGTAATGGTTGGCCCGATGGAGACCATGTCCATCTCCGGATACGGTTTTTTGAACAGACCGCATTCCAGACCGGCGTGAATGATCTGGATGTTCGGCGTCTTGTTGAACAGACGCTGGTAAGTCTCGCGCACCAGGTGCATCACCGGCGAATTGGCGTCCGGTTGCCAGCCAGGGTAAGCGCCTTTGGCTTCGGTTTTCGCCCCCGCCAGCTTACCCAGAGAATCCAGCATGCTGACCACGTAGTCTTTGCCGCTGTCGATCAGCGAGCGGATCAGGCAGTGGATCTGTACGTTGTCATCGGTCATGGTGACGACGCCGACGTTCAGCGAAGTTTCCACTACGCCTTTCGCCACGTCAGAGTTGCGGATAACCCCGTTCGGCGTGGCGTTCAGCAGACGGATGAAAGTGTCGCGGGAAGCCTGAGTCAGCGCCGCTTTGTCGTTATCGACCGCTTCCAGGAGCACCACCAGGTTCTTCTCTTTGGCCTCCAGCTCGTTTTTCAGCAGCGCCTGGTAAGTATTCACCAGCGCTTTCAGCGCATCGGCTTTATCCGCGGCGACGGCGACAGTAGCGTAAGCTTCACGCGGGATGGCGTTGCGCAACGTGCCGCCGTTGAAATCGACCAGACGCAGATCCAGCTCATCGGCGTGGCCGGCGAGGAAGCGCGACAGCAGCTTGTTGGCGTTACCCAGACCAAGGTGAATATCACCGCCGGAGTGGCCGCCTTTCAGCCCTTTTAAGGTGACTTTAAAGCTCTGGAACCCGGCGGGAATCGCTTCGCGGGTCAGCGCCAGGTTAGAGGTGAAATCGATCCCGCCGGCGCAACCCATGTAGATTTCGCCTTCTTCTTCGGAGTCGGTGTTGATCAGGATATCGGCCTGTAGCCAGTTGGCCTGCAGACCGAACGCGCCGTCCATACCGGCTTCTTCGGTCATGGTCAGCAGCACTTCCAGCGGGCCGTGAGCGACGCTATCATCGGCCAGTACCGCCAGTGCGGACGCCATTCCGATACCGTTGTCCGCGCCCAGCGTGGTGCCGCGCGCTTTCACCCATTCGCCGTCAATGTACGGCTGGATCGGATCTTTAACGAAGTCGTGGACGGTGTCGTTATTTTTCTGCGGCACCATATCGAGGTGTGCCTGCAGCGCTACCGGCTTACGGTTTTCCATACCGGCAGTCGCGCCTTTACGAATCAGAATGTTGCCAACCTGGTCGCGTTCCGCATGTAAGCCTTTTTCTTTTGCCCAACCCATAATGTGCTCGGCGAGCTGTTCTTCGTGATAGGACGGGTGCGGGATGGAGCAAATCTTGGCAAAAATATCCCAAAGCGGCTGCGGGGATAGTTGAGACAGTTCAGACACGGTAAGTCTCCTTACAGACTCCTGCATACAGCGGTTGCAGGACGAGGGTTAGCGTTAAAATACACAACAAGCCCGGGCTTGCGCGATGGGGTTGAGAATACCACTTTCCACCGCCGCAGGTAGTGTAAACAACGCAAAAAGCGTTGCGCAAACCGCTTAGCACTGGTTTTTAGTGCGTCAGATCTCTATAATCTCGCGCAACCATTTTCCCCCTCGAACATTATTTAAGCCGTATTACACAGGCTGGGACACTTCACATGAGCGAAAAATACGTCGTCACCTGGGACATGTTGCAGATTCACGCCCGCAAACTGGCCAGCCGTCTGCTGCCGGTTGAGCAATGGAAAGGCATTATTGCCGTTAGCCGCGGTGGACTGGTACCGGGAGCCTTACTGGCGCGTGAACTGGGCATTCGTCATGTTGATACCGTATGCATCTCCAGCTACGACCATGATAACCAGCGCGAGCTGAAAGTGCTGAAACGTGCGGAAGGCGATGGCGAAGGCTTTATCGTCATCGACGATCTGGTGGATACCGGCGGTACCGCCGTGGCGATCCGCGAAATGTATCCCAAAGCGCACTTTGTCACCATTTTCGCCAAGCCGGCAGGCCGCCCGCTGGTGGACGATTACGTTGTGGATATTCCGCAGGATACCTGGATTGAACAGCCGTGGGATATGGGCGTGGTGTTTGTACCGCCTATCGCAGGTCGTTAATTCTTCAGGACAGTGCTATTTACCACGCCCGGCTTGCCGGGCGTGGTTTTTTTTATCCTTTAGCAGGTTACAATATCCGGAGTGGCACTACGACGGAGACTGCACATGTCACAGGCTAACCTCAGCGAAACGCTGTTTAAACCTCGCTTCAAACATCCCGAAACTTCTACGCTGGTGCGTCGGTTTTCTGCCGGAAAACCCCAGGCGATGCAGTCGGCGCTGAGCGGCAATCACGTCGATCACTGGTACCGTCTGATCAACCGTTTGATGTGGATCTGGCGCGGCGTAACTCCGCAGGAGATCCTCGATGTGCAAGCGCGCATTGTGATGAGCGAGGCCGAACGAACCGATCCTGAGCTGTTCGATACCGTCATCGGCTATCGCGGCGGCAACTGGATCTTCGAGTGGGCGAAAGAAGCCATGCAGTGGCAGCAAAAGGCCGGGCAGGAAGCCGATCCTTTGCTGAGCGGCCGCCACTGGCTGCATGCCTCGAACCTGTATAGCATTGCCGCTTATCCGCATATTAAAGGCGATGAGCTGGCGGAACAGGCGCAGGCTTTAGCCAACCGGGCGTATGAAGAAGCCGCCCAGCGGCTGCCGGGCTCGCTGCGCGAGCTGGAGTTCACCATCCCTGGCGGCTCGCCGATAACCGGCTTTTTGCATATGCCGAAAGGCGAGGGGCCGTTTCCGACGGTGCTGATGTGCGGGGGGCTGGACTCGCTGCAGACCGATTATTACAACCTGTATGAGAACTACTTCTCACCGCTCGGCATTGCCATGCTGACCATTGATATGCCCTCCATCGGCTTCTCGTCAAAATGGACGCTAAATCAGGACACCAGCCTGCTGCATCAGCACGCGCTGCGCCATCTGGAAAATGTGCCGTGGATTGACCATACCCGGGTCGCCGCTTTCGGCTTCCGCTTTGGCGCCAATATCGCGGTGCGTCTGGGCTATCTGGAGCCGCAGCGGCTGAAGGCTGTAGCCTGTCTGGGCCCGGTCGTTCATGGTCTGCTGGTGGATCCCCTGCATCAGGGGCGCGTGCCGGAGATGTATCTTGACGTGCTGGCTTCGCGGCTGGGCATGCATGATGCGTCCGATGAAGCGCTACGCGTGGAGCTCAACCGCTATTCGTTAAAAACCCAGGGACTGCTGGGGCGCCGTTGCCCGACGCCGATGCTTTCCGGCTTCTGGAAGGACGATCCGTTCAGCCCCGAAGAGGAGTCGCGGTTAATCACCTCGTCATCTGCCGATGGCAAACTGCTTGAGATCCCGTTTAACCCGGTGTATCGCAATTTTGATCACGCATTGCGACAGATCGCCCGCTGGATCAATCATAGATTTGGTTAATTTATTGCTAAATTCTATTGGTTTGGTAAAACAGTTGCATCACTAAAGGAGATCGCAATGACGTTACCGAGTGGACACCTGAAAAGTAAGTTGATCAAGAAATTCACGGCGCTGGGGCCTTACATTCGCGAAGAGCAGTGCCATGACAACCGTTTCTTTTTCGATTGCCTGGCAGTTTGCGTCAATGTTAAGCCCGCACCGGAGAAGCGTGAATTCTGGGGCTGGTGGATGGAAATGGAAGCACAAGAGTCACGTTTCACCTATAGCTACCAGTTTGGCCTGTTCAATAAGGAAGGATCATGGCAGGCGGTCGACATTGGCGACCCGGAAGTGAGCGACAGGCTGGAAAAAACGCTGCGCGAGTTTCACGAGCGCGCGGCAGCGCTGCTGACCACCTTTAATCTGAAGCTGGAACCGGCCGACGATTTCAGCGAACCGGTTCGCCTGCGAGCCTGATTGATCTACGGATACGATTTCTCCACGCCCGTGCGGCGTGGAGATGCGTGCCGCCATACCCGTAATTTCCACCCCTCCATCTGACTCACCCTGCCTGCGGCGACAGCTTGCCAGCCATCGCCTGCTGAATAATCGGGATCGGAGTCAGTAAGTGCTCGCGCATCAGCGCGCTGGCCTGTTCGGCGTCGCGCGCCAGAATAGCGTCCACCAGGGTCTGATGCTGGACATGCTTATCTTCCAGCATCTCCACCGACAGCACGGTGGTGCGCAGCCAGATGAAGCGGTAGCGCGCCGCCAGATCGAACAGCCGTTCGCGCATCTGCAGCAGATACTGGGAGCCGCAGCCGGCGACGATGGCGGTGTGAAACGCCTGATGGCGCTGGTCCCATTCATCCAGTAAGCGCTCACTCGCTTCGCACGACTCCAGCTTGTTGAGCAGATGGGCGCGGGCCAGCAGCTCGGCTTCCCACTCGTCGCCGCCGCGTTCAATGGCGAGACGCACCAGCATGGCCTCCATGTTGGCGCGCGCGTCGAAGATATCGAGAAGCTCCTGTTCCGACATGGGCGCCACCCGATAGCCTTTCTGATTGACCACCGTTACCAGCCGCTCGGCCACCAGTTGCGAAAGCGCCTCGCGCAGCGGACCGACCCCCAGGCCATAGCGCGACGTCAGCAGGCTCATCCGCAGCTTCTCATCGGGGTGGTAAACCCCGCGGATGATGTCGTTTTTTAACCAACGGTATCCGTCAATGGCCGTCGCCTGGGGAATGGCGGTCATGTTCTTACTCCTGAATACTCTTCCCGGCGGGCGCCGGGAACAGGGTTAACGCGTATTTTGCAGCGGCAGTTTTTGCCACAATACCAGCTTTTTCCAGCGTGACATAATCGGTACCGTACAAATAATTCCCAGAGCTAACAGGCCGGTAGAGATCACCTCCAGCTGCTGCGCCGGACGAAACAGCATCACCACCAGCACGAAGGTGATAAAGGCGATCACCAGCCAGGTCAGGTATGGATAGAGCCACATTCTGAGACGGATCTCGCCGCCTTGCGCCTGAAGGATTTTGCGCATCCGCAGTTGTGAAACGGCGATCACCAGATAGACCAGCAGGGCGATGGCGCCAGAGCTGTCGATGAGAAATTTAAACACCTTGGCGGGGGCATAGTAGTTCACCACTACGGTGAGGAACGCCGCGCCGGTGGAGAGCAGCACCGCCACGTATGGCGTTTTGCTGCGGTTGGTCCGGCCCATAATGGCCGGCGCATCGCCGCGACGGCTCAGGGAGTAGAGCATCCGCGAGGCGGTATACAGCGCCGAGTTCAGACAGCTGGTGACCGACAGGAGGATCACGCCGTCCATAATCAGCTTGGCATAGGGAATATGCAGCAGCTCGAGCACCGAGCGGTAGGAGCCGATGCTCTTCAGCCCCGGCATATTCCATGGGATGAGGGCGACGACGATAAAGATCGAGCACAGATAAAAAATAGAGATACGCCAGATCACCGAGTTGGTGGCGCGCACGATATGTTTATCCGGGGTATCCGATTCGGCGGCGGCGATGGTGACGATCTCCGCGCCCATAAACGAGAACATGGTGATCAGCATCGCGCTCAGCACCGCGCCGAAGCCGTTAGGCATAAAGCCGCCGTGATCCCACAGCCGCGAAATGCCGCTCACTTCGGCATAGGGGTAAAAGCCGGTAATGGCGACCGCGCCCAGTACGATAAACGCCAGAATAGCGATCACTTTGCACAGCGCCAGCCAGAACTCGAATTCGCCGTAGTTCTTGACGCTCAGCAGGTTACTGCCGGTGAGGGCGAGAGTGATGACCAGGGAGAACAACCACACCGGGACGCCCGGCACCCACGAATGCAGAATAATCGCCGCGATATTGGCTTCCAGCGGAATAACCAGGACCCAGAACCACCAGTACAGCCAGCCGATGGTATACCCCGCCCAGCGGCCGATGGCTTTATCGGCGTAGGTGGAAAAGGAGCCGGTATCCGGCGTGGCGACCGCCATTTCGGCCAGCATACGCATAATCATCACCACCAGCAGCCCGGCAAACAAATAGGCCAGCAGCACCGCCGGGCCTGCCTCGGCAATGGCGACGCTGGAGCCGACAAATAAACTCGCGCCGATCACCCCGGCGATAGATAACATCGTGACGTGGCGCGACTTCAGCCCCGCCCCTAAATCCTGTGATTGCGACAGTTGCCCCATCATTTACCCTCTCGAAGTGTGTCACCTGGGAGAGCGCCCCGACGTTCCCGCGCCGGGGCACGCGTATTATTGTTGTTTTGCAGGTCTCGTCTTCATTCCCTTACGAACGTACTTCGCTTCCGCATGTGTTCTGTTCTATGCCTGTTTCTCTATGCCTGTTTCGCCTCGCTAAAGCAGTCGGCGATGATCTTGAGCCCCTGCTCGATCTGCGCCTCTTCGATGGTCAGCGGCACCAGGATGCGCAGCACGTTGTAGTACGGCCCGCAGGAGAGCAGGATCAGGCCTTTGTCGCGGGCGCGGGCGACGATATCCGCCGTCAGCCTGGCGTTCGGCCTGCTGCGGTCGCCCTCTTCAAACAGCTCAATGGCGATCATCGCCCCCAGACCGCGCACGTCGCCGATCTCCGGATGATCTTCAGCGATCGCCAGCAGGCCCTGGCGCAGGGTGTCGCCGAGCTGGTTGGCTTTTTCCAGCAGATTCTCCTGCTCGAAAATCTGTAATACCGCCAGGGCGGCGGCGCAGGCGATGGGGTTGCCGGCGTAGGTGCCGCCCAGTCCGCCGGGGGCGATGGAGTCCATCACCTCCGCGCGGCCGGTGACGCCCGCCAGCGGAAAACCGCCGGCGATGGATTTGGCGAAGGTGGTGATATCCGCCGCGACGCCCATCCGCTCCATGGCGAACAGGGTACCGGTGCGGCCCGCGCCGCTCTGGACCTCATCGGCGATAAGCATAATGCCGTGCTCGTCGCACAGGGCGCGCAGGCGCTGCATAAAGGCCGGGGAGGCGGCATAGAACCCGCCTTCACCCTGCACTGGCTCAATAATGATGGCGGCGATATCTTCCGGCGCGGCATCGTTTTTGAAGATGCGATGGATGCTGGCGATCGCCTCGTCATCACTGACGCCGTGCAGCGCGCACGGGTAGAGGGCGCGATAGACATGGCCCGGCATTAAGCCCATACCGGCGGAGTAAGGATTCACTTTGCCGGTCAGCGACAGGGTGTAATGGGTGCGGCCGTGATAGGCGCCGGTGAAGGCGATAGCGCCGCTGCGCCCGGTTGCCGCGCGGGCGATCTTCACCGCGTTCTCCACCGCTTCCGACCCGGTGGTGACCAGCAGGGTTTTCTTGGCGAAATCACCGGGCACCTTTTGATTCATCTTTTCGCACAGCGCCAGATAAGGCTCATAGGCCAGCACCTGGAAGCAGGTATGCGACAGCTTTTTCAGCTGGTCTTCGACGGCGGCGACAACCTGCGGATGCAGGTGGCCGGTATTGAGCACCGCGATACCGCCGGCAAAATCGAGATATTCCCGGCCTTCCACGTCCCACACCCGGCAGTTCTCCGCGCGTTCGGCGAAGATAGGGTGGATCTGGCCGACGCCGCGCGGGACCGCGTCGCTGCGACGCGCCATCATTGCTTTATTGCTGTTCATCCGTCGCTCCTGTTAAAGGCCAATGCACATATATTTGATTTCTAAGTAATCTTCGATGCCGTACTTCGACCCTTCGCGGCCGAGGCCGGAGGCCTTAACGCCGCCGAACGGCGCGACTTCGGTGGAGATAATGCCGGTATTGATGCCGATGATGCCGTACTCCAGCGCTTCGCCGACGCGGAAGACGCGGCTCAGATCGCGGGCGTAGAAATAGGCGGCGAGACCGAACTCGGTATCGTTGGCCTGGGCAATGACGTCGGCTTCATCTTTAAAGCGGAACAACGGGGCCAGCGGGCCGAAGGTCTCCTCTTTCGCCACTTTGGCGCTGTCGGGAACGTTGACCAGGATGGTCGGCTGGAAGAAGTTGCCACCCAGGGCGTGCGGTTTGCCGCCGGTGACCACCTTCGCGCCTTTGGCGATGGCATCGGCAATGTGTTCTTCAACTTTGGCCACGGCTTTCTCGTCGATCAGCGGGCCGGTGGTGACGCCGTCCTGCAGGCCGTCGCCAATGCGCAGTTTTTCCACCGCCTGCTGCAGCTTCTCGGCGAAACGGTCATACACCCCGTCCTGGACGTACAGGCGGTTGGCGCAGACGCAGGTCTGCCCGGCGTTGCGGAACTTCGACGCCAGCGCCCCCTCGACGGCTTTATCGAGGTCGGCATCGTCAAAGACGATAAACGGCGCGTTGCCGCCCAGCTCCAGGGAGACTTTTTTGATGTCTTTCGCGCACTGCTCCATCAGCTGGCGGCCAATCTCGGTAGAGCCGGTAAAGGAGAGCTTGCGCACCAGCGGGTTGCTGGTCAGTTCGCCGCCGACCGCGCCGGCGGAGCCGGTGACCACGTTGAATACTCCGGCGGGGATCCCGGCGCGATTCGCCAGTTCGGCCAGCGCCAGCGCGGAAAACGGCGTCTGGCTGGCCGGTTTCAGGACCATGGTGCAGCCGGCGGCCAGCGCCGGGCCCGCTTTGCGGGTGATCATCGCCGCCGGGAAGTTCCACGGCGTGATGGCGGCGGTAACGCCGATGGGCTGCTTAATCACCAGCAGGCGCTTGTCGGCCTGGTGGCCCGGAATGGTGTCGCCGTAGATGCGCTTACCTTCTTCGGCGAACCACTCAATAAAGGAGGCGGCGTAGCTGATTTCGCCTTTGGCTTCCGCCAACGGTTTTCCCTGCTCGAGGGTCATCAGGCGAGCGAGATCGTCCTGATTCTCCATCATAAGATCGAACCAGCGGCGCAGAATGTTCGCCCGCTCTTTGGCGGTCAGGGCGCGCCAGGCGGGTAGGGCGCGATTGGCGGCTTCAATCGCTTCGCGGGTTTCATCGGCGCCCATTTTCGGCACGCTGCCGAGCTGCTCGCCGTTGGCCGGGTTGGTGACCGCAATCACGTCGCCGTTGGGCGCATCGCGCCACTGGCCATCGATCATCGCCTGCTGGCGAAACAGTGTCATATCGTTGAGTTGCATAATTGCTTCCTGTCTTCAGGGGGGGTTAACGGGTAAAAGCGGCGTGTAGTGTCTCCACGCTACGTGCCGCACGCAGCGTGCGTCCGGGATTGCTCTGGCTGGCCAGCAGGCTCTGCACCTTGCTGACGATATGCGCGCCGATCGGGATAGCGGAGGTGGCCGCTGGCGATGGCGCATTGCAGGTATGTATCGAACGCGCGGTGGTAACGAAGAGAAAATCGTCGATCAGCTTGCCCTGCGGCGACACGGCCTGCGCCCGCACGCCGGCGGGCCACGGGCGTAAATCGCTGAGCGTCAGGCTCGGGCAGTATTTTTGCACCAGCCGCAGATAGCCGCTTCTGCACAGCGAATTCTTCATTTCGCCCAGTCCGGAGCGCAGGTTGTTTTGCAGTACCCGGCGGATGCCGGGCGAGGTGAGGATCTCCAGGGTATCGGCCAGCGAGATATCGCGCTTGCGGTAGCCTTCGCGCTTCAGAGCCAGCACGGCGTTGGGGCCGACGGTGACGCTGCCGTCGATCATGCGGGTCAGGTGGACGCCGAGGAACGGCATCGCCGGATCGGGGATCGGATAGATCAAATGGTTGACGATCTGGTTGTGCTGCGGCGCCAGCTGGAAATACTCGCCGCGGAACGGACAAATGATAAACCCGGGGTCGACGCCGAGCATTTTTACCAGCCGATCGGCCATCAAGCCCGAACAGGCGATCAGCGTCGAGGCCTCATATTCTCCGCCCTGGCGGGTGCGGATCACCACGCCGCTGGCATGTTCTTTCAGGGCGCTGACTTCGGCGTTGTAGACGATCGTTCCGCCTTTCGCTTCGAAGTTCTTCGCCATTGCCGCCGCCACTTCGCGGTAGCTAACGATGCCGCTGGAAGGGACGAAGATCCCGCCGAGCCCGGTAATGTTCGGTTCGCGCTCGCGTAGCTCCCCGGCGCTCAGCCACTCGCGCTGCAGGCCGTTGGCGACGGTGCGATCCCACAGGGCGCGCATCCGCTCCATCTCCAGCGGTGAGGTGGCGACCAGCATTTTGCCGCAGACGTCATAGCGGATGCCGTTCTGCTCGCAAAAGGCCTTGGTGGCGCGGTTGCCGGCGAGGCAAAACTGCGCCTTGAGGCTGCCGGGCGTGTAGTACACCCCGGCGTGGATCACGCCGCTGTTGTGGCCAGTCTGATGGCAGGCCGGGCCGGCCTCTTTTTCCAGCAGCGCAATGCGGGCGTCCGGGTAAATCTCAATTAACTGCATGGCGGTCGACATGCCGATGATGCCGCCGCCGATAATCACGAAATCATACATCCGCTCAATTCCTTCGCCTGAAAACCCTTATTGATGAGTCTGGTAATGATTCGTGGAATACGCAAAGTAGCCGCGCTGGCGCATCAGCTCGCGGCGCAGGTCCGGGTGCGGCGTAAAGCGGTCGCGGCCGTGCAGCCAGAACAGGTTGTTAATGAGCAGAAATTTGCCCACCGGCACCGGTATGGAAAGGATGTTTTTGCTGGTCTCCAGCGCGTCGGAGAGGCGGCTCAGCCAGGTGCCTTCTTCGAAATCTTTCGGCTGGACGAACTGGTCGATATAGCGCATTACCGGGCGGCCCAGCGAATCGACGTCGAACACCGGGTGGAAAACATCCTTGCTGACGTTTTTGCTCGGCGGCGCGGCCCAGCGCATCGGGCGGCGGGCGAGCGGGTCGCGGAAGAATTCGTCGAGATGCTCCCAGTCGTCGAGATGCAGCAGCAGGGAATTGCCGCCCTGCATGTTCTGCTCGTCGATCTTCATCATTAATACGTAGTCGGTTTGCTCTTCGACGTAGGTGCCGTCGTTGTGCAGCTCCATCACCCGGTGCGGCTGGCGCAGGTAGCTGTCTGAGTTATCGACATTTTTCACCACGAAGCGGGCGTAATACTGACCGCTCATGGCGTCGAAGTTGGAACGACCAATCAGGTGGGCGACGGCGGTGGCCAGCTTGACCATCTCCTCGGCCTGGCTGACGTGATCGATCCCTTCGCCGTTGATAAGCAGCGCGCCTTCCGCGCGATCGAGCAATGTTTTGATCAGCAACGGCTGCAGCTGATTGCCACACAGATCGTCGAGGATCTTGCCGACCTGGAAGCGTAAGAAAGATTTGTACTCCAGCGCCTGCACCGGCCACTGCGCGACCTGCTGCAGGAACTGCGTGGTCGTTTCGGCGGAAAAGGTGAGCTCCAGCAGGCGCGGCGACTGGGCGGAAGGGGTGAAAGAAAAGCCAGGGTATTGCTGGGCTACCGGCGCGGGTGTCGGTTTTACTGCGGTCAGGGCGTTCATCAGGATCGTTCCTCGCTGTAAGGTCAGGGTGATGTTCATTTCGTAGCCATAAATTAAAAATATCTACATTTTTATAAAATGCGTACGAAATGGCCTTTTTGTTTCCATTTTGTGATCTGACAACAATTATTTAACAATACGGGAGGGGGGATAAGGTGGTGGTGAAAGTTGCGGAACAGAGCGGGTGGCGGATAGCGCAAAATGGGGATAGGGCCGAGGGAAATCGTAATACCGGTCACAGTTTTTAATCTGCACAATATCCTTACCAGATGAAGGTGTTAATATTCAGCTGGTAAATACCTTTCAATGCTCACTGAGGCTTCGATGCTGGAGAATGTCATTATCAGATAATCAGTTTCCCGACCTGCCCAGGCCGGACTGATTATCGCTGCGCTTAAACCTTACGCACACACCTGCGGGTGTAGGCATGTTTTCGCACATGATAATGAACAGGTTTCAGTATGAATTTATCCCGTCAGGAACAACGGACCTTACACGTTCTCGCCAAAGGTGGCCGTATTGCGCACGTCCGCGATACCTCCGGCCGCATTACCGCCGTTGAATGTTACACCCGCGAAGGGCTGTTGCTGAGCGACTGCACCCTTGCGGTCTTCAAAAAGCTCAAAACCAAAAAGCTGATTAAGTCGGTGAACGGCCAGCCGTACCGGATCAACACGACCGGTTTGAATAACGTTCGCGCGCAAGCGGACAACCGCTGAAATAGCGACCCGGGCAGGGTCGCTGCCCGGGCGTATGGCTCTCAAGGAGAAAACCTCATGATCGATATCCCTCGCATTTTTACCATCAGTGAAAGCGAGCACCGTATCCATAACCCTTTTACCCCGGAAAAGTACGCCACGCTGGGACGGGCGCTGCGAATGGCGCCGGGCACCACCATTCTCGACCTCGGCAGCGGCTCCGGCGAGATGCTCTGTAGCTGGGCGCGCGATCATCAGATCGTCGGCACCGGCGTAGACATGAGCCTGCTGTTCAGTCAGCAGGCGGCCGCCCGGGCAGAGGAGCTCGGGGTAAGCGACCGGGTAACCTTTGTGCACCAGGATGCCAGCGGATATGTCGCCAGCCAGCCGTGCGATGTTGCCGCCTGCGTGGGGGCCACGTGGATCGGCGGCGGGGTGGCAGGCACAATCGAGCTGCTGAAGCAGAGCCTTACCCCAGGCGGCATGTTGCTTATCGGCGAGCCATGGTGGCGCAAACGTCCGGCCACGGCAGAAGAGGCGATTGCCTGCGGCGCGCAGTCACCCGATGACTTCCTGACGCTACCGGCGCTGGTCGCCCACTTTGGCGAACTGGGCTATGACGTGGTGGAGATGGTGCTGGCCGACCAGGAGGGCTGGGATCGTTATGAAGCGGCGAAATGGCTGACAATGCGCCGCTGGCTGGAGGCCAATCCGCACGATGACTTCGCACCGGAGGTTCGCCAGCAGTTGACCACTGCGCCGCTACACCACGTCACCTGGACCCGGGAATATCTCGGCTGGGGCGTGTTTGTCCTGATGGCGCGTTAACCGGTATGTCGGTAGCGTCAGGAGGCGCTACCGACCACCTTCAGACCTTCAGTTCGTCGTAGCTGACCATGACGTGCTGGCGAAAGGCGGGCCGTGAGGTTAGCCGTGCATAATACGCCGCAAGGTGGGGGAGGGGACGACGGGGGATATCGATTGCAAAGTAGCGGTACAGCACATGACCAAACTGGATATCGGCCAGGGTGAACGTATCGCCCACCAGATAGCGACTCCCGGCGAGACGTGCCTCGGCAATCGCCAGCTTTTGCTCCAGGGCCGTCACCGCCGCGGCGATGGCCTGCGGATCCCGCTCGGCGGCAGGCGTGCGCACCACGCGCCAGAACACCGGCGTCGTAAAGCCGAGGGCGATATTCTGCTTTGACCACTCGGCCCAGCGATCAACCTCAGTACGAGCCAGCAGTTCGCCCGGCCAGAAGGCGTCGTCGGCGTAGCGACTGGCTAAATAGCGAAGGATCGCGCCGGTTTCCCACAGCGGCGGATTTTCGTCATCCTGCAGCACTGGTACCGTACGATTGGGATTGAGCTGATAAAACGCCTCGCTGTCGGTACCGCCATAGCGATGCCCCACGTCGAACCGGAGATAGTCCAACCCAAGCTCGCCAACACACCACATCAGCGCCTGCACGTTAGAGGAGGTTTTTCGGCCCCAGATGGTCAGCATCGGGATCTCCAGAGAACAGGGAAAGAAGGAGCATAGCAGGTTGGGTTGAAAACGGGAGGGGGTACAAAAGAAATGAGCCACCTCGCCGCGCAGGGGGCGGACGCGCTGGTCAGATGTTCAAACCAGGGGCGTAGCTGAGCCAGCTATTCAGTGCACAGTATAAGAGGAAGAAGCAGAGGGCAGCAGTTTGCCCTCTGTTTACTTGAGTGGTCTTGTACTAATGTGTGGCGCTAAAAAACTCGCCAAATTTGACGGCCAGCCAGCCGACAGGCGTCGTGGCGCCGCCGACGATATTGGTGATCTCGGCCATCCCTTCCGGCACCGGAATATGCGAGTTCACCGCCGCCTGAGTGTATTCTTGCGAAATGTCCGTCCCGACATACAGGATGCAGGTCACGATCAGGGTTCCGGTTATGAACATGCGGAACATATTTCGTTTACAGAACGGCGTGACCATTGCCAGCAGGAACATTAAGGAAGCCAGATCGACAAAGGGCAGTACGCGGTTGCCGGGCAGAATGATAGACAGCACCACAGCCATAGGGATTAACAGCAGACCGGTCGCCAGTACCGAAGGTTCACCGATCAGTAACGCCGTATCCATCCCGATGTAAAAATCGCGCCCCGGGAATTTAGCCTTCAGTTTTGCTTCAGCGGCATCACGGACAATCAACAATCCCTGCACCAGAATTTCAATCATTTTAGGCAGCAGCAGCATGGCGGCTGAAACCTTAATGGCCAGTGAAACGGCCGCGGAAACGTCATATCCCGCCAGGAAGGCCAACAGCAGTCCCAGTACGAACCCCAGAGTAAGAGGCTCGCCAAAAACGCCGAATTTTTTATTAATACTTTCCGGATCGAAATTGATTTTATTGATAAGCGGGGTCTTTTCAATGATGTAATTACAGGCAATGCCAAACGGCACGTAAGCTATACAGGTAAGATGGGGGAATGATATCCCTTTAAGATTATAGTTTTTTTGTAAATACGGCGCCGTTAAATCTGCCGCCAATAGCGTCAACACAAAAATAGCGAATGTAATACCGACCGAAAGCCAGTAATTTCCCGTTCCGGCATAGACCACAGACCCCATGATCAGGAAAATCCAGTAGTTAAAAATATCGATATTCACCGTTTTGGTTAATTTCAACAGAAGCATGGCCAGGTTGATGACGATAAAGCCCACCACGACGGGCAGCATCAGCGGCGAACCCCAGCCAATGGTCGATGCGGTAGGCCAACCGGTATCAACGACCGTTAACTGCAGGCCGATACGCTCAACCATCGCCTGCGATGCCGGGCCCAGGTTTGTCAGCAGCAGGCCAATCACCAGCCCCACCCCTTCAAAACCAATGCCTACCAGCATCCCTGCTTTAAATGCCGTACCGATTTTAACGCCAAAGCAAAGCGCGATAATAAAGAATATTACTGGCATCATTACTGATGCCCCCAGACTAATAATGCTGTTGATAATATCCATAATGATTCCTTAAAAGGCGGGCGAATTGGGCACGAGTAAACCCGTGCCCATTGGGCCCTGTTAATACCTTTAATGGTTCTTTTAATATTTAACTGAGTTTCTTTAAAAGGATCTCAGCGAAGAGTTTGGGCGAATTACTGAATGCGTCAATGGTACTCCCGGCAATATGCGGCGTAATGGTCACGTTATTCAGAGTATAGAATGCACTGTCGTCTGGAAGCGGCTCGTCATCAAAGGTATCAAGCGCGGCGCCCATGATTTGCCCGGATCTGAGCGCATCAATCATCTCTTTTTCATTGATTAACCCGGAGCGTGCCGTGTTAACAATGATGGCACTGCGCTTCATAAGCGCGAAATGGTGTGCGTTAATCAGATTTTCGGTTTCCGGCGTCAGGCGAGCATGTAACGAGATAACGTCGGCGCGTTGTACCAGTTCGTCCAGAGAATCGACTTTCTCATAACGTTCATGGCCTGCAACGTACTTATCGTAAAAGATAATCTCCGTGCCAAAGCCGCTGAGAAATCCCGCGACCAGTTGGGCAATATGACCGAGGCCAACCAGCCCCACGACTTTTCCGCCAAGCTCCGGGATCGCCTGATGGTTCGGACTGTCTTTACGCCAGTATTTGTCACGCAGGGCATCGTGTGAACGGGCGATATTGCGCATTTCCGCCAGGATCATGCCGACCGTGAATTCGGCGACGCTGCGAGCGTTACGCCCCGGGGTGTTCATCACCTCAACGCCCCGGGCGTTCGCCACCTGAAGATTCACGTTTTCCACGCCACCGCGGAGCACGCCTACATATTTCAGCTTTGGTAGTTTATCGAACACCGCAGTATTGACCGGGGCAAACTGAGTGATCAGGATGTCAATATCATCCGTTCCCTGAAGCAGCGCTTCCGGTAAGGCCACGGCTTCTGCTCCTTCCTGTTCAACCCGCAGATTATCTTCCTGAAGTTTCTCAACGGAGTCATGTGACCACTCGCGTACTTCTACTTCAATCCCGTTATCCCTGAGCGCTTTCAGTCCTGATTCCATCATCGCTGCATTGATAAACAGATCGGCAATTGCCAGACATTTCATAATGATTCTCCCTAGATTAACGCATCAACATACCGCCGGTAACGTCCAGAGTTGCTCCCGTCATATAGCTGGTCTTAGGAGAAACCATGAAGACACCGATGTCGGCAATTTCTTGCGGCTGGGCCACGCGGCCCACCGGAATACGACTGACGTAATAGTCAGGGTTTTGCTCAATGTTCTTACGGATCATCGCAGTATCCATGATCCCGACGGCGATATTGTTCACATTGATTTTTTGTTTGGCGACTTCCCGCGCCAGTGAGATAGCAAAGGCGACCAGGCCGGCCTTACTTGCCGCGTAGTGCGCATGTCCTGTCGTGGAGCCGTGGAACGCAGCCTGCGAGGTAATATTCAGAATGCTGCCCATCTGGTCATGCTGCAGGCAGTGATTTACAAACAGCTGGCTGAGATGGAAGATGGCTTTCAGATTGACATTCATCACCAGATCCCAGTCCTGCGGGCTGATCTCGGTGACGTAGCCGCTCAGCCAGATCCCGGCGTTATTCACCAGAATGTCGGTTTTGCCCAGTCTGTCGATACAGGTGGCAAACAGATTTTCCCGGCTCTGCTCGTCAGAGAGATCGGTTTTGACCGCGATGATCTCTACGTTCGCGCTGGTCTTCACCGTTTCGATCAGCCGTTCGGGATGCTCTTCCTCACGCATATAGGTAAAGCAGATATTGACGCCTTCTTTGGCGAGAGAAAGAACAAACTCTCTCCCCAGGCCGGTTGCGCCGCCTGTCACGATGGCCGTACGATTCGTTAAATTCAGATCCATTTTTTCCTCACTTAGTGCGCGATGTAGTTACTGCAGCTTTTCCACGGCGACTGCATTTCTGATAACAGGTTTTTATAAAGCTGGTATTTGGTCTGGTAGACCCGGTGGTTTTCCGGATTAGGGGAGACGGTGCGTGAGACATGGACCATATCGTTTGAGGCAGCAAATACCTCCGCAAACCAGCCCACCATAACGGCGGCGGTCATCGCGGTACCCAAGGTCCCGTGCTCTTTGACGTCAACGATTTCCAGCGTGGCCTGGAAGATATCGGCGAATATCTGCAGCCAGACCGGGGAGTTCGTGACGCCGCCAGCAATACGAATAGTGTGGCTTAGCTTCGGGTTAATATTGCGTAAGCGCTCGGTGTGGTAGAGATGGCTGAAGGCCACGCCCTCATAAATCGCCCGCAGAAAATGGGCTTTTTTATGGAAGCTGTTGACACCGATAAAGCCGGCCGAGGCATCGGGAATGGTGTTAGAGCCAAACACGAACGGAAAGAACAGCAGGTGGCTTTCATCCGGCGTCGTTGATGAAACCAGCTTATTACACAGGTCATAGACCGACGATCCTTGTTCGGCGGAGGTTTTCCGATCGCTCTCCATAAAGTTGTTAATAAACCACTCCAGGTTGCTCGCGGAGGTGGGGCTGGCCTCGGTGATGAGCCATTTACCTTCAATGGGATAAATGGAGGTCATAAACAGATCTTTATCAATAACCGGGTGGTCGGTAACGTATTCGTTTATGCTCCAGGTGCCGGTGACGATCGCCATCTTATCGAGACTGTTAATCCCCGAGGCAATGGAAGAGGCCGAGATATCAAACACCCCGCCAGAAACCGGCGTACCTGCGCATAAACCGGTCAGACGGGCCACGTCGTCAGTGATTTTTCCGCAGCATTCTGTTGAGCGTTTGATGGGGGGCAATTTGTCCCGCAGTTCATCAAGTTCCCACCATGCCAGTAGTTCATCGTCATACTTGCAGTCACGTACGTTGATCAGGTTGGTCCCTGAGATATCGGTCAGCTCAAGAAAAGCCTCTCCGGTCAGGTAAAAACGGATCAGGTCCTTGACCATAAAAATATAACGCGCTTTTTGCAGCGTCTCGGGCTCGAAATCCTTCAGCCATGCCAGCAGGGCGACAGGTTGTCCGGCCCAGATGGACTGCATCGTTTTTGGCAAAATGTCGGTAAGGAATTCTGGTGAGCGTTGCCATCTCTCAACGTACTCTTTTGCCCGGCTATCGGTGGATATAATGCCGTTACGCACCGGGTGACCTTCTTCGTCGACCAGATACAGACCGTTACCATGACCGGTGACGGCCACTCCTTTTATCTGGCTGGCGTCGATACCTGATTGCTCAATCGCTTTTTTAATCACTTCGACATTCGCGGCCCACAGCTCATCGATACTGCGCTCTGTGTGGAATTCCCGGGGTGTCAGCATCTGCGTGGATTTTGAGGCGATGGCGAGCACCTGTCCTTTACGGTCATAGATGGCTGCCTTGGTGACGGTTCCACCATTGTCGATGCCCATGACGTATTCATCTTTCATTCGCGTGGACTCCTTATTGGTTACCATAAGCCGGGCTCGCTGGTGGTTATCCCTTTAAATCCGGCATGGAATATTTTATCTACAAGGTATTTGCGCTTAACAAAGCCTCCGGCGATGAATACCACATCAAAGCCTTTCAAATTTCGGCTAATCAACTCCAGACACTGGCAGGCATATTCAGCAGGTAAGATTTCAATTGCGTCCGGTGGACTGTGTTTAACAATATCGAGCGACTGATCAAGCGATCGCGAATCGATAAGTAAAACCCGATATACGGTCAGCAATCCCTCTTTTTTGGCGTAGCGTAGCGCGGAGAGATTGGAAGAAATAACACCATCAACCTTGTAATAATTTTTCAGCAGATTGATCCCCGCCTGATCCGGTTTAAAGCCGCCCAGTAATTCAAGGTGAACGAGGACCTTCTTACCGCTTTGATGGCATTTGCCAATCAGCGACTGCAGATTGCCGATATTCGCTTCGGATAGCAGCACATATTCTGACTGGCAGGATAATGCTTTCTCAAAGTATTTATACTTCCTGATGGAAGGGATGATGGTGTTATTTGAAATCATATTAATTTCCGATGTTATTTAGCCATGTAGAGGCTGTATGCATCTTCCGCTGTTGCGTTTTCATGGATGATGGCATTCAGACCTGCTACCACTTTCGCCGGCTGCGGATCCTGGGTAATGTTTCGTCCCACAGCCACGCCTTTCGCACCCATCTGCATACAGTGCTGAACAAATTTGAAGTAACCGTCGATGCCGGTTTTTGGCCCTCCTAAGGCAAGCACCGGCACGCCAGCAGCTTCAACGATCAGTCGGTCCTCTGGTGAACCGGTAAAACGCGTTTTGATGACGTCCGCGCCCAGCTCCACCGCTGCGCGGGCCGATGCAGCGATGATGGCCGGATTGTTAGAGTCATCGCTGGTGACGGGATAACCATACGGGAGCGATTCGACAATCAGCGGTACATTCCAGCGATCCGCTGCCTGTGCGAGTTGCATCGCCATAATGTGGGTTTTTTCTTCATTGAAGGCGCCGGGGAAGGTCATGCAGACCACGCCCTCGGCAGCGACTTTAAGCGCATCTTCGACGGAAAAAACGGGGGTAGTATCGGGAACGGTATTGTCAAAGATACTGACCGTGCTGTCGACGCGTAACACAACGGGAACGCTGTTCAATGCTTCCCGATAATTCTTCAACATGCCGTACGTGACGAGCGCGCAATCCAGGCCGTGTTCCACCAGAGCAGGGAGCTGATTTATCGTATTATCAATACCATTTGTTTTCGTGGAAAAATAGTAGCCATCCAGCGCTAAGGTCACGGATTTACCGTCTTTTGCGAATATTCTTGAGAGACGACGTTCTTTAGACATTTATTTACTCCTGAGATAAAAAAACAAAAAAAGCCCTCAGAGACTCGCGTCTCTGAGGGCTTTCTGTTCACATACCCTTTTGATAATGGTTCAGGGATCCAAAGCATTATCAATGCAATTTTTTAGCAAAGTGAGAAAGGTTTAACTTTTGTTTAAATTAAATCTGTTCTCTTGCGTGATTAAATAACTAACACACGCGATAACTTATTGTCCAGTTGGTATCGTTGAAATGAGAGATTCATCACATCAATATGTTGTATTACCTGAGAAGTTCTGGGTTAAATACAGAAACCGACCCCTTAAAAACCAGGCAATAACGCATCCGGACAAGGGGAGAACGCCAGGCGTTTATTTCATCCGCATGAAGAACGCATCCATGCATGCTCCAGCCTTCAGGTCGTCATCCCCAAACGCGCATTTATTCCTGTCCGGATGGCGTACGAAAACGCTATAGCAATGTTGTCGGCATGGCGGTCTGTCCCCGGGATGATTTCCTCCAGCCGCCCGGGCAAATTACTCGTCCGCTTTGTGCGCCCAGGCAGGCATCGCCGTCAGGTAACGTTTTGCCCGTTTCCGTGATTCCGCTACGCCCACCTTTTGCCAGGCGTCGAGAAAAGCCGCCAGACCGGATACGGCCTCTTCCCAGGATTTCAAATTACCGTCGCTGTCGCTGCAATACGCGCAATATTTATCGCTGGCCCCTTGCGCATCGGGTGCGGACATCGGCATTCCGCAGGCCTGGCAAAACCTTTCGTGCTGTGTCATAGAGCGCTCCTCCTGTCGTTTGGTTGTCTACTAAACATACAGAATTTACGCATGGCGCTTAGCGTTTCAGATCAATAGATCCTGCCGTAACCGTTGTTGTGGATCTTCTGCCGGGGAGTGCGGGAGGGATAACGGGAACTTACTCCGTATCGCGCAGCTATCGCCTCCCTTATTTTTTATTGATGCAACGGTTGGTCGCAGGCCGCGAGGATTGACTCATGCATCGCTTCGGAAAGTGTCGGATGCGCAAAGATCATCGACAGGAGGCTTTCGTCTGTGGCCTCCAGGTGACGGGCGATGCCAAAGCCCTGGATCTGTTCCGTGACCTGTGCGCCAACCATATGCGCGCCCAGCAACTCGCCGGTTTCAGCATCGAAAATCGTCTTCACAAAACCCTCTGTCTCGCCGCTGGCCAGCGCCTTACCATTGCTCTGATAAGAGAACTTACCGATCCTGATGGGCCGTCCCCTTGCCAGGGCCGTCGATTCCGTCAGGCCCAGACTGGCAACCTGGGGCCGGGCATAAGTGCAACCAGGCACATAGTCGCGATCGAGAGGGTGGGCGCCTTCGACACCGGCCAGGGTCTCAACGCAGAGCACGCCTTCGTGGCTGGCCTTGTGCGCCAGACACGGCGGGCCGGCTACATCGCCGATGGCATAAAGCCCAAATACGTTAGTGCGACAAGCCGCGTCCGTCTTGATAAAACCGCGGTCTAACTCAACGCCCAGCGTTTCCAGCCCCAGATCTTCAATATTCGGCTGTACGCCGACCGCCAGCAGCACACGTTCGACATCCTGAGAATATTCGCCGCCGGTGTTGTTTAGTGTGCAGCGCACCCCGGTATCGGTGAGCTGTACTTGCGTCACCAGGGTCTGGGTATGGATCTGAATACCGCGTTTTTCGAATGACTTACGCACTGCTGCAGACACCTCGGCATCTTCCACTGGCAAAATCTGCGACGCTAGCTCGACCAGCGTCACTTTACAGCCCAGATCGTTATAAAGGCTGGCGAACTCGACGCCAATCGCCCCTGAACCGATGATTAAGAGCGACTTGGGTAAAAGCTTAGGCCGCAGCGCCTCGAAATAGGTCCAGATATGTTCGCCATCTGGCGCTATGCCTGGCAATGCGCGTGGTCGGGCGCCGGTTGCCAGGATCACGTGATCGGCCCGGTAATCGCGCGCCTCCCCTCGGGCATCCTCGACCGTGATTTGCCCCTTGCCGCGCAGCCGCGCGGTGCCATCAATCACCCTCACGCCATTTTTCTTCAACAGGTACGCAACCCCAGCGGTGAGCTGTTGCGATACGGTACGGCTAAACTGCACCAGTTTCTGCAGATCGACGTTCACCTCGCCCACGCTGATGCCCAGCTGACTGGCATGGGTGATAGTGTGCGCAACCTCAGCGCCATGCAGCAGCGCCTTGGTTGGAATGCATCCCCAGTTCAGGCAGATGCCGCCCAGATGTTGTTTTTCCACTAATACGGTACGAAGCCCTAGCTGGCCGGCACGGATGGCGGCAACGTATCCCCCAGGACCCCCGCCGATGATCAGCACATCGTATTTATCGTGCATAGCTCGTCTCCTGGATAAACATCAAGGTCGGGGTTTCAATCAGTCGCTTGAGTTCCCGGAGAAAAGCCGCACCTGCCGCGCCATCGATGACCCGGTGATCGCAGGATAGCGATACCGTCATTTGCTGTCGCGCGACGATTTGCCCGTCGCGTACTACCGCCCGGACCTCGCCGGCGCCAATGGCGAGGATTGCGCTTTGCGGTGGATTGATGATGGCGTCAAACTGCCGGACGCCGAGCATCCCCAGATTTGACAGGCTAAAGGTCCCGCCCTGGAACTCTTCCGGCTTCAGCGTGCCCGCTTTGGCTCTGGTCACCAGCGAGTGAATTTCGTTCGATATGTCGCTAATCGATTTCCGGTTCGCCGAGCGAACAATAGGGGTAATTAGCCCGGCAGGCAGCGCAACGGCCACCGAAATGTCGGCATCCGTAAAGCGGCGGATACTTTGTGCCGCTTCATCAAACTGGATATTGACGTCAGGCACGGCCACCAGCGCCAGGGCGCAGGCCTTCACCAGCAGGTCATTCACCGAAATCTTGACGCCGGGTACTTCGCGGTTAATGTCCTGACGTAACGCTAACAGTCGCTCCAGATCGAGATCGACGCTCAAACGGAAATGGGGAGACTGTTGCTTGGACGTTTGCAGGCGAGAAGCGATAGCCCGCCGCATACCGGACATCGGGATGCTCTCAAAGGGGGCCGGGGCACTCTCCTGCACAGGACTGGTCTGCGGGTGCTCGTCGAGTAACAACGCCGCGGCCAGCACATCATCGCGACTTACCCGACCGCGTGAACCGCTGCTTCGGCAGTCATGCAAGTTGATACCCAGTTTGCCGGCCAGGCGGCGCGCCAGCGGGGTGGCCGATACCTGGCTGTCATCGGCATGCGAGCGGGGCGCTTTGCTGCGACGAACGGGGGGCGTCGGAGAGGCCAGGCGACCGCCGGCGGCAACGATCGCGCTTTCCAGATCAGAAACAGAGATACGATCCCCGCGCCCGCTGCCGCGGACTTTTTTCAGGTCGACACCCCAGCGGGCAGACAGTCGTAACGCATGGGGCGTGGCATTAACCTGAGTCACATCGGTCACACCTTGCAGACTGACGGGGATGACGGTCTGCCCAACAGGGGGCTCGGGGCTGTTGGATGGCGGCGAAACAACGGAAGCTGGCTTAGCGCCTGCCTGTGCCGCTACGTCCGGCGCGGCAGCCTCCGGGCCTGGGGCTGCGGGTTTCGCCGTCGCCAGGCGGGCAACAAATTCGTCCAGTTCAGCATCGCTGACCGACGCGTCAGCCGCCAGGGCCAGCACGGCGCCTACCTGAAGCGTCTCACCCTCGCGGGCGAGTATCCGACGTAACGTACCGGCAAAGGGGGCCTCCAGCACATTGACGATTTTACTGGTTTCAATCTCACATATTTCCTGCCCTCTGGTGAAATCGTCACCCTCCTGGATTGCCCATCGAGCGAGCAAGCCTTCCTCCATGGAAAGCCCCCACTTTGGCATTTCAAGCGTCTTGATTTCGCTCATAGGTTAATCCTCCAGCACTTGACGGACGGCGGCTTCGATACGTTCAACGCCAGGGATCCAGAGTTTTTCGAGAGCAGGGGAGAACGGGACCGGCGTGTGTGGCGGCGTCACCAGCAGAACGGGCGCTTTGAGGAAATGGAATGCCTGGGACGCAATCAGCGCCGCGACATCATGAGCAAAACCGAAGCGTGCAGCGGATTCGTCGACAATCACGACCCGCCCCGTGGACGCCACCGATTCCAGAATACCTTCCTCATCCAGCGGCGAAATGGTTCGCGGGTCGACCACCTCGACCGAGATCCCCTCTCTGGCCAGTTTGTCCGCCACCTGGTTTGCTTTATGTACCATTGCCGACAACGCAATGATGGTGACGTCCTCCCCTTCGCGAGTGTAGTTGGCTACACCTAGCGGGATGGTATAGATCTCGTCCGGTACCTCGCCCTTGAGGTCGTACAGCATTTTATGCTCGCAGAATACCACCGGGTCGTCGTCGCGAATGGACTGTATTAACAGACCCTTGACGTCATAAGGCGTCGAGGGCACCACCACCTTCAGTCCAGGCGTGGTGGCAAAGATATTATAGGGTGACTGTGAATGCTGGGCTGCGGCAGAAAACCCCGCGCCGATCATCCCTCGCATCACCAGCGGAGCTCTGGCTTTGCCACCAAACATGTAGCGGAACTTAGCCGCCTGGTTGTACAGTGCATCGTGGCTCACGCCAAAAAAATCCATGAACATCAATTCCGCGACCGGCCGCAAACCCGTCGCTGCGGCGCCGGCCGCCATACCGATGATGGCCGACTCGGTAATGGGCGTGTCGATCACCCGATCGGAGCCGAACTGCGTCCACAGCCCTTTAGTGACACCCAGCACACCGCCAAAGGCTTCTATTTTAGCCTCTTCGGGCGCATTTCCGCCATGACCGCCACGCAAGTCTTCACCGATGAGCACCACGCGTTCATCGCGTTCCATTTCCTGAGCCAGGGCTTCCTTGACCGCTTCACGATAGGTTTTTATTGTCATGGTTATCACCCTCAGTATGAGACGTACACGTCTGTCAGCAGGTCTTCCGGAGCCGGGTAGGCAGCGGCGCGGGCCTTCAATACGGCATCGTTGACCAGGGCTTCTACTTCCTCGTCAATCGCCGCCAGTTCTTCCTGGGTGATATGCTGCTTGACCTTAGCGGTGAAAATCTTCAGCGGATCATGTTGTTCACGCAGGCGTTGCACTTCACCTTCCGCGCGGTATAGCGCGGGATCGCCCTCAAAATGACCATGCCAGCGGAAGGCTTTGGCCTCAATGACGCTTGGGCCACCGCCTTCTCGCGCACGCTTGACCGCCTCTGAGGTTGCCTCATAAACGGCAAAGAAATCGGTGCCATCGACGGTCACTGCCGGCAGGCCGAAGCCAGCGGCGCGCCGGGCGATATCACGCCCACCCACGGCGTAGTCATGGCCGGTCCCTTCGCCGTAACCGTTATTCTCGAAAATAAAGACGGCTGGAAGCTGGAGCACGACGGCCATATTGATGGCTTCAAAGACCAGGCCCTGATTAGAACCACCATCGCCCGTAAAAGAGACACCGACGTTGCCGGTTTTTAGCGTCTTTGCCGTTAGCGCGGCGCCGATGGCCAGGGGAGGGGCTCCCCCAACGATAGCGTTCGCCCCCAGCATTCCTTTCGACAGATCGGCAATGTGCATCGACCCGCCCTTACCGCGACATAACCCGCTGTCCTTACCGAATATTTCGGCCATCATGCCGTGAATGTCGCAACCTTTAGCAATACAGTGGCCATGTCCACGGTGTGTTGAACCAATAAAATCTGCGCTCGTTAAATTTTCGCAGACCCCCACCGCGATGGCCTCCTCACCGGTGTAAAGGTGAATGAAGCCCGGAATATCACCGCTGGTATTTTCCTGATGCAACCGCTCTTCAAATGTTCTGATCTCCCGCATCTTGCGGTAAGCCTGCAATAACGCCTGTTTGCTGAGCATCGTTTAATTCTCCTCAATAAAGGTCACCCAGGCGGGGCCAACAGACAGGGCGGATAACCCTGGCCACACCCATGCAATGAATCTACGAGCGGTTAAAGGGAGTGCGAAGCCACCTTCATGGGGGGGTAGGTGGGGGTTTTCATGCTTGAGGTCAAACTTTCTAAATTTTGTGTAGCAATAAAGTTTGGCTGCCCCATGTCATCCCGGGGGCTGGCGTACAATTGAAAAAAACAAAGTGAGTAGACACCTCGGATGAAGCCATTGGATTTAGAAGGTCGCCAATCACCCTCACTGGTCTCCGGGCCATTGCGGCTGACGCGAGGCTTGCCGCTAATCCTGACCAAATTCGTCCCGCCTCGCTCCTCAATACAATTGCTGGAGCGCCCCCGGCTGCTTCAGCTTCTCAGTCCCGTTCAGCAGTGCCGGCTGGGCGTCGTCTGCGCCGGCGCTGGATTTGGCAAAACCACGCTGTTGGCGCAATGGCATCAGCAGATGGTCGCCCAGGGCGAACGTATTGCCTGGCTGAGCCTCGATGAGGATGATGATGACGTATGGCAGTTTATTCCTTATCTGCTGCAAGCATTGCGTCCACTCTATGCTGACTGGGACGCCGATTTCTGGCGTGACATGGAAGAGCAGAAGCTCTCCAGCTCCGAGCAACTGCTGGCCGGGCTCATTAACCAGCTACACTACTGCCCGCATGACGTGTACCTGATTATCGACGACTTCCACGTGATTAACGATCGTGGGGTCTATGAAGCGCTGGGGTATTTAATCAAGCATGCGCCTGCCGCCTTGCATTTGATCATTGGCAGCCGTTTCCACCCGAATCTTGCGCTGAGCCAGCTGCAGGCCCAGGACCAACTGGTGGAGATCTATGATCGAGACCTGCAATTCACGCTCGAAGAAACAAAACACTATTTTAGCCGCACGGTTGCGCTACCCCTCAGCAACCATCATGCACAGCGGCTACAGTCCGTGACAGAGGGCTGGATCGCGGGCATGAAGATCGCTTCATTGTCGGCAGAATTACAGAATGATCCCGAGCATCTGTTGCGTAATATGCATGGAGGAACACGATCCATTGCCCGCTATCTGAAAGAGGTGGTACTGGATCCGCTGCCGGAAGAGGTTCTCGATTTCCTGGTGAAAACGTCCTTCCTCAGTCGGTTAAATGCCGAACTATGCAATGCAGTGACTGGACGTGATGATAGTAAAGCGATGCTGGCATGGATTGAGCGACACAACCTTTTTTTGTCAGCCCTTGACGAACAAGGCTACTGGTTTCGCTACCATCCTCTGTTGCAGGAAAATCTTCGGACCATGCTGCAGCAGAACAACGATATTGACCGCAAACAGCTGCATGAATTAGCCAGTCATTGGTTCGTCGAACAGAAGCTGTGGTCTGAGGCGGTACGCCATGCGCTCAGCGCAGGCAAGCCGGTGCATAGCCCCGTGCAGGACGGCGCAAGCGCTCAGTCACTGGCGGAAGAAGGGGATATCGATACTCTGATCTCATGGATGCATCATTTACCGCCCAGCACCGATCCGTCGCGCATTGACCTGCAAATTAACCTGGCCTGGGCACTGGCGCATTATTTCCACTTTGATGAGTCGAGGCAGCTGCTTGATAACCTCGATCAGATGGTACTTCATCATCGTGAGGATTTAACCCGCAGCACCTGGTGTAAATTGCGCGTTGTGCGGGCAATTTGCGAAGCCTTTGCGGAAAACATCCCGGAGAGTCTGGCTATAGTTCAGCCGTTGCTGGCCGAAGTGCCCTGCGGCGACACCTGGGTTGATGGTCTGATATGCAATATTCTCAGCTATTGCCATGTTGTTAACCAGCGCTATCACGACGCGCTGGAGGTTCAACAGCATATGCCCTCTCCGGAAAGTCCTTTAGATAATCTGTTTGTTTCGGTTTATCGCGCGTTTATTATTGCCCAGTGCCATCTTTGTCAGGGCGATCTGGGAAAAGCCGGGTGGTATGCAGAGAAAACGTTGCGCCAGGCTGAATGTTATACCGGTACCCAGTCGACCAGTGGCGCGACGCTGGCGCCGCTGCTGGCGGAGATAGCCTATGAATGTCAGAGGGGTGACTCGCCCGAGCATCTGCCAGCCGACCGGCTCGAATTCATCGACCGATTCAGTCCACCCGACGCGCTGAGTCGTTGCTATACCTATCTCGCGCGTCAGGCCTTAGATAACGATATGCCCTATGAGGCCGAGCGATTGCTGGAGCATGCGCAGCGTCTTGCGGTGTCTCGCGGCTGGCAACGGCTCCAGGCCATGTTGTTAGCCGAGCAGGTGAGGGTGCGACTGCAGCGCGGCAATTTCACCGGCGCAGAGCAACTGCAGCGACAGCTTGAACAAATGGCCGCCAGCTTCAGAATGGATGCCGAACATCCCTGCCAACGCGCCATCGTTATGTCTGCATCCCTTAGCCGCAGCCGGCTTCTTCTCGCCAGAGGCCAGGCACCGCAAGCCTGCGTTTTACTGGCTGAGATGGTCTCCGATCAGGAAAGCCGGGGGGACAGGTTAACCGCAGCGCGTCTGCGTACGCTCTGGTCATTGGCCTTGTGGAACAGTGGCAAAACGGCCGCTGCGCGCACGACATTTCAGCCAGTCGTGCAGCTGGCTGAACAACAGCATCTCACGGGCCTCTTTCTTGACGCTGGCGATACCTTGCAACCTTTGCTTGCCGGTATGAATGAAACCTCTTCGGCTTGCAAAGAGAAAGGGGGAGTGCATGAACCCTGGGCCGACAAGCGCGCGCCTGCAGACGGAACACCGTTTAATAGTGGAAGCCCCGATATTCCTGGCGAGCTCAGCGAGCGTGAGTTTCAGATATTACAGCTAATTGCTGAAGGTCAGATGAACAAAGAAATCGCTCGCTCCCTCGCTATTTCTGCCGAGACGGTCAAATGGCATATCAAAAACATCTACGCGAAGCTTAAAGTGAATAGTCGCACTCAAGCGATGAGCAGGGCGCTGGAGATGAAATTACTGGATTAACGGTTTGAAGAGGGAGGGCTGGATATAAAATATTATTAAGATGGCATTGCTCATTGCCGCTTACGTTACGGTGCTATGAGCCATGGATAATCGAGATACTTCTGAGCCCGCGGGAGCTTTTATCACTGACCGTGATGGTAGTTTTGATGCCTTGGCTCAGCGATAAGAGCATGGAATTTAAGTGCATCGGTCTCCGGGGAAAGCAACCCTGGTGTAAACCCAGAGAGGCTTTTAAAGAAGTGTTTTCTGTAACGTTTTGATTGAGGTGGTGCGATAATAGGAACAATACGTAACACCTAACATATTGAATTAAATAAAAATACATGTTATATGCTTTATAGATATCCCCAAAAGTATCCCCAAATTTATTTTCAATTAGATTTATAAATAAAGTGTGTGACGTATTAAATGGTTGTTGCCCTCATACTTGGCAAAAAGGCTCACGTCAGTGAGCCTCCTTACCTAACATAATGTCAAACCTTTACTTGGTACTGCTTTAGCTTTTCAATAAACTGCTCCACTTCTGCATATGTAAGTTCTGTTAACTCATTTTTGCAAATACGGACAGCATCATCAAATCTAGAAGTCAAAGTTAACCATATAGCTTTAAATCGTATAAAACTTCCATATGTTTGAGATTTTGGTGAGTCTGTTCTTTCAAGAATATCTAGAGCATATTCAAGCTTATCAATTCTTCTATACTGAATTGCTAAGTCTCAGAGTGTCAGAACGGGATATTTAATATCCGGGAAATCCACAATTCCTTTCTCTATGAGTTCAAAAGCCTCTTCAACTTTATTCTCAAATTGTGCAAGAGCTTTCGCCTTAGCTGAGCAATACATCTCTTGAGCACGTTGAGCCTGATTCGAATGCAACCGTTCAAGAATTTCCTCTACCAAACCGGGCTCAATATTAGCATCATCTTTGTAAAACAGGCAATTCAAGTAATTATTAGCATTGATCGGATTATTTTTCTGTCTTTCATAAACTTCTTTTGCTAATCCTAAAGCAAGCTCATGCTCGTCATTTTGTAAATACAACAAAACCAATTCACTTTTTGAACGATAATCACTTGGCCTTTGGCGTAATACTCGCATATAACTCTCAATTGCTTTTGGACGCTGTCGCGTGATCCTGTAATAAAAACCATGTAAGAACGAATATTCAGGCTCGGAGACATCCCTAACCGCATTAAAAAACTCTCTATCATGTAGTCTAGCGAGTGATTGACACTTCATGAATAATATATGATTGATAACACTCGAATGCATGTATTGGGAATTCGAAAGTATCTGATCAGCCAATCGTACAGCTTCTTTATAATTCGCAGAGCCGCCTTTTTCGTATAAAGATCTTATTGTCTTTACAAAATATGACGGAACTAATACTCTATTATCAACGTCCTTTCCAGCCTTGATTGCTTCTTGGATCGAGAAAATATAGTCTGATATATCTCTATTATCATCGGTATATTCCTCTATGAATTTCTTGATATGTTCACTTAGGATAGTATCATATTCGCTTGTAGTGCCAAACTTACTTCTTGAAATATAGTCCTGTATTACTTGATTTACTCTAATATAGTCATTATTAACACCTAATTGATCGCAAACAGACATACTTATAAAGCCTTGCGTGATTGGGTAAAACTCATCTTCATTTACCAATGAAAATAAAAATTCATAGCTTATAAATTCAAACTTAGAAAGGAAGTAAAGAAATTCGAGTTTTTTCTGATCATTAGAAAAGCTTTCAACTATAACTTTTGCTTTATCATCAGCATATTCCCTTATTAAGTGAGAATCTTTTCTTACAGCATAAAGACCTAAATCTGAAATGCTATCAACCGCAAATAAAACTTGCTCAGGATATCCAGATAAAAGATCAGAGAAAAAACGTAAATCTTCTGAAGATAAATCTAAGCACTTATACGTAGCATATCTCTTGAGCAACCCCCTTCTTTCTTGCACATTTAGTTCAGGAATTTCTTCAAAATAATACTGCGGCGGTAAGTCTGGCTGGTATCTTAACCACAAGAAAACACACCGCAAGGGCTAAATCTGCGCATTCAGATCGACAGCATGCAGCTCCTGAATGACTAAACGGATACTTCCTCGGTCTAGCATTATTGATGATGAGTTATCATTCGGGCATAGTACAAATAAAAATTGGTTTATCTAATCCATTAAAAAACAAAGCGTTTTTCCTTAAATGTGTTATTTCCATATAGAACATAATTCCGGGCACTTCTGGCAATACGTAATTTTGCCAAAGTATGTCAGGAACGTTATCTTTTGGATGTCGCTTTTCACATGTTATCACTGTTGCACTATAATCTTTTAGAGGTGATGGTTTTTGAGGAATAAAAATCCTCCTGTATATGCTGTAACTTTTATCTTTATCTTGCAGGGTACCTTTCACTATAACTTCACTGTTTTCTTTATGAAATGCAACAACATTTATATTTATGTTGAATTCAATCCTGTCGCCATTTTTTTTTGCAACGTCAGCACTCAAATGGGTACTGCAGCGAAATGGATCCCAGGCGTTATTATCTATTGAAAATAAGAACAGACAGACAGAAATGACGATAAGTATGAACACAAAAAAAATTACTCGGCGCATATATTTTAATCAATCCGTTTATAATTTTGACAGGCTTTATAGTTCATCTCGGAATTTTTTGTACAAACTACCATAAAAGAAGTCTTTCGTAATCCATTGGCAGAAAGTGACTCCATAAAGAAGATGTCACGATTTTCCTTAGTGCAATCTATCTCTATATCAGAGAGCATTATTCGCGCATGAGAAAACAATTCCGGGTCCGGATAGTCATCTCCCAACGCATAAATCTTGCATTTATTCATTGTGCCTAATGGTTTTGGTTCTTCATTTCTCTCGCGGGCTAATATAGTTATTATAGTAATTATTAAAAGCAAGATAAAAATGAGCGCCAGAATTGGTTTCAACACACGATGCAGTTCCTTTTTGCCGTATGATCCCGCAGGCTTTTTTATCATTTTTTTCTGGACTACTGAGTCTTCCGTAATATCATTTCTTCCAAAGCCGTCAGTTGATGTATCTAGCTCTTTGTTTTTAGTTTCAGGATGAATTTCAGCCTCCATTTTAAAACCAACCCTCGGCACCGTGATCAAAATATCTTTATTTATCCCAAGTGCTTCGAAAGCTTTTCTTAATTCACTAATATGGTTGCTTAAGGTTGCACTAGAGGGAGAGAATCCGTAATCCTCCCAGACGTGCTTGATGAGCGTCTCTCGTGGCATCTCATTTTTATTGTTTTTTATGAGTTCGATTAACAAACGAGTGGCTGGCTTGGATAACTCAATCGTAAGTTGGTCCTTATTTCTAAGTTTTAATAATCTACTGTCCGGATCGAAAGTGATAGTAAAATTTATTATGTATTTCATAAGGATACTCTCTCTTTTTTGGAGCAGGAGCTGAATCCAAACCAAAAAAATAAGGTCCATCTTAGGTTAAGGGTTGTAAAATTTATTGGATAAGAAACTACCCGTCAACTGGTTTTTAGCAGTTTTTTTTCTGACGTGAATTTAGTCGAAAATTAGTGAGAGTATTTATTTAATCATTTACGAACATTAAGTTTTTTAATCTAATAAAATGTTTTTTATTGTGTTTTTTTGGTGATTTTATCTAATTTTGGCCAATTAAATAGATTATTAAGCTATTTTGTTTTTTTTTGGTTACCATGTTGTGCAGTTGCCGGAAGTCATAACATTGCAAGCAGGAAGATGCATTTTCACCATCCTCTCGCTGTATGTTTGGCATCGAAATAATGGCAGCTTCACCAATATGTGGGACAGACCTTTATTAAGGAAAAAGTGAAAATGAAACTGAATAAAATTGTGATGGCATTAGTTTTGGCATTTAGTACTGTCTCTGGCGCACAGGCAGCAGACCAGGGTCATGGTAAAGTTACCTTTACAGGCTCTATTATTGATGCTCCTTGTTCTATTACTCCACAATCTATTGATCAAACTGTGGATTTAGGGCAGATCTCAAAGGAAGCTTTACTCAGTGGAGGGAAATCTACTCCTC
Organism: Klebsiella sp. KP20-425-1; assembly: GCF_025813515.1. Classification (NCBI taxonomy): domain Bacteria; kingdom Pseudomonadati; phylum Pseudomonadota; class Gammaproteobacteria; order Enterobacterales; family Enterobacteriaceae; genus Klebsiella; species Klebsiella sp. KP20-425-1. The sequence goes on along the minus strand of NZ_CP109614.1, from coordinate 4,111,404 downwards.
GTAATTTCTCCATTGGCCTGGAAAACTGTTCTTTCGGCTCACCTGCAACTAAAAATAAGGTTCAGGTTACCTTTACGGGTATGGAGTCTGCAGCTAAGAATGGTCTTCTGGGGATTACCGGAACTGCTAAAGGTGCCAGTGTTGCCATTACTCAGGCAGATGGTCAAATCATCAAGCTGGGGGTACCAACTAAAGAGCAGGTATTACAGGACGGTAATAACACGTTAAGTTTTGCTGCTTACTTACAAGGCGATGGTGACTCAACTAACGTTGTTACTGAGGGAGAATTTCAGGCAGTAACTGATTTCACACTGGCCTATAACTAAAATATATTTTGTGTAAATATTAATCTTCTATGTGCATGTAAATGCATGCGATAAATCGCATGCATTTTTAGAAGGATATACAAAATATGGAGTGTATTTATGGGGCTGTTCAACGCTACTTTAGTAATGGTTTCTTACCTGTTTATCTCCTTTTTTGGGGTTGTCCTGGCAAAAGAAAACTCTTTTATATTGGGACGGGTAAACATGCAAGGAGCCATTATTGACACTGCATGCACTATTAGTTTTGGAAATCAAAAGCAAACCATTGACATGGGTATGTTATCCTTGTCTGAACTTGTTCATCATGGAACAAGCCGCAGCTGGTTTTTCTCAATTAAATTAACTAACTGTATGTCTGGATATAATAAAGCTGATAGCTTAAAAAAATTCAATGTTACTTTTGATGGTGAGCGTGATGGAAAATCATTTGGTATTAAAGGTGATGCCACTGGCGTGGCACTCCAAATTATCGATACTCATGGGCATGTAATAGAACCAGGGAAGTCTATGCCATTAATAGATTCCAGTCCAGAATATAATCAATTGGATTATGCCATCAGATTGATTACTGATAGGCAGACATTAAAATCTGGAATTTTCTGGTCTCACATTAAATTTAGACTTGATTATTTCTAGTTAATTTCCTGACAGGCTTATTTTGCCTCGTGCTATAGTTCTATTTATACTGGAAAGGTAATGGCATGGTGTTTTGTTCTCTTGGAAAAATTGCGAATGTACATTCGTTAGGATTATTTATTTTTGTTTCATTAAGTCCTTTAGTTATGAAGGCTTATGCAACAGATAATATTCAATTTAACACAGATGTATTGGATGTTCGCGACCGAAAGAACATTGATTTGAGCCAATTTTCGCGAAGTGGTTACATCATGCCTGGAACCTACGACATGGTTGTTCATATCAATAAGAATACTCTACCGGAGCAAGAAATTCCCTTTTATGAGCCGGATGATGACCCAAATGGCAGTCGCGCCTGCATAAATCCCAAACTGGTTGAACAACTTGGACTGAAACCCGGGGTACTGAAAGACCTTGCTTGGTGGCATAAGGGGGGATGCCTGGACAAGAGAAGTGTGAAGGGAATGGAAATACGAGGCGATCTTCCAACGACCTCTCTTTACCTGAGTATACCGCAGGCATATTTGGAATACACCGACGAGAACTGGGACCCTCCGTCACGGTGGGATGAAGGCGTTGCGGGCTTGTTGCTGGATTACAATCTCAACGCCAGCAGTCAACACCAGCAGAGTGAGGGCAGCAATACCCAAGCTCTCAGTGGTAATGGAACAGCGGGAGGAAATCTAGGTAGTTGGCGTTTTCGAGCCGACTGGCAGGCCAATTTAGATCATAGCAACGGTTCGGAACAGTCGACACAAAAACAGTTCGACTTGAGTCGTTACTACGCTTACCGGGCAATACCGGGTTTGCACTCAAAGTTGACACTGGGAGAAAACTACCTTGACTCGGGAATGTTTGACAGTTTTCGCTTTACCGGTGTGAGTTTGATTTCAGATGACAATATGCTGCCACCTAACTTGCGTGGTTATGCTCCGGAAGTTACGGGAATAGCGAAGACTAATGCAAAGGTTATTATCAGTCAGCAGGGGAGAGTGCTTTATGAGACCTCAGTGGCCTCGGGGCCGTTCCGCATTCAGGATATTAACGAAGCTGTGAGCGGTGAACTGAACGTCCGGGTGGAAGAGCAGGACGGTGGTGTGCAGGAGTTTGTAGTCAATACTGCGAATATCCCATACCTGACGCGGCCAGGCTCGGTGCGATTCAAATTAACTATGGGAAAACCATCAGATTGGCAACATCATTTACGCGATCCGATGTTCGGTACCGGCGAATTATCCTGGGGGATCAGTAACGGTTGGTCTTTGTATGGTGGAATTCTGAGGGGCGGGGATTATAACGCTCTATCACTGGGCATCGGACGTGATCTTATGTTCCTGGGAGCGCTGTCATTTGACGCAACACATTCGCGTGTTCGTCTGCCCTGGGAAGATCTTACGCTCAATGGGGATTCTTATCGACTGAGTTATTCGAAAAACTTCGACGAGTACGATAGCCAGGTAACTTTTGCAGGTTACCGCTTTTCAGAACAAGACTTCATGACCATGAGTGAGTATCTGGACGCACGATCTTATGGTACACGCAGCAATGGCAATGGCAAAGAGATGTACACCGTCAACTTAAACAAACATTTTCGCAAATTGGAACTCAGTAGCTATATCAACTTTAGCCGAGAAACCTATTGGGACCGGCCAACTACAGACCGCTATAACATTACCTTATCACATTATTTTGATTTAGGACGGTTCCGTGGTGTGAGTATATCGTTATCGGCTTATCGCAACCAGTACAATGGAACCGAAGATAATGGGGCTTACGTATCCATGTCAATTCCGTGGAGTGATAGTTCGACGGTTAGCTACAACGCGATGGTCAGCCATAACGACAATACCCATCGGGTTGGATATTACGACCGTGTTGACGAACACAACAACTATCAATTGAGTGCAGGGAACTCCAGCAGAGGAGTGAGCGTGAGCGGTTATTACAGCCATGAAGGTGACATGGCACGCATGAGTGCCAATGCCAGCTACCAGGATGGTCGTTACAGTGCCATCGGTTTAACAATGCAGGGCGGACTCACTCTCACTTCCGAAGGCGGTGCAATGCACCGCTCTGGAATGATGGGGGGGACGAGGATGCTAATTGATACTGAAGGTGTTCCGGACGTACCGGTCCGTGGCTATGGCAGTACCAGCCGTACCAATGCCTGGGGCAAGGCGGTAATTAGTGACGTTAACAGCTATTACCGAAACAAGGCAAGCATTGATTTGAACCAGTTGGGTGACAACATTGAAGCCACTGTGTCGGTGGTACAGGCTACGCTGACTGAAGGGGCGATTGGTTACAGAAAATTTGATGTAATTTCTGGCGCTAAAGCGATGGCAGCTATAAAGCTGGCTGATGGCAGTGAACCACCGTTCGGTGCGACTGTTATAAATAAGCGAAAGCAGGAGACGGGTATCGTCAATGATAGTGAAAACGTTTATTTAAGCGGTATTAATGCCGGAGAAACCATGGTGGTGCATTGGGGAGGCTCAGCACAGTGTGAAGTGAGGATGCCTGCACTTCTGCAACCAGATATGTTGATGAATACATTGCGACTACTGTGTAAGCCGCTTGATGGGGGCATACCTGGAGCCGACGATATTAAGCCGGCTGCGTGATAACAACCATGCGTCGCGAAGTGGCGAGAGCTGCTTAAGATCTTAACTAACAATATTCACAGGCCTCCGTTATGGGGAAGAAATAATGCAGAACAATTTACGGAACACGATAATTACTTCTCACAGCAGCACCTTCTCGAGGGCATTGTTTACCATCGCCCTTTTCGGAGGGATGATAGTCCAGAATACGCAAGCGGCCATTGCGCTGGACCGCACTCGAGTGATTTTTGACGGCAGCCAGAAGTCGGTGAGCTTGAACATCAGCAACCAGAACAAACAGTTACCGTATTTAGCACAGGGCTGGATTGAAGATGAGCAGGGCAATAAAATCCAGAGTCCGCTAACAGTACTTCCTCCGGTGCAACGCATCGAACCGGGTAAGCCGAGCCAGGTAAAAATCCAGGGAATGCCAGCGACAAAAAACCTGCCGCAGGACCGTGAGACAGTCTATTACTTCAACCTGCGAGAAATCCCGCCAAAGAGTAACAAGCCGAATACGCTACAAATTGCGTTGCAAACGCGCATCAAGCTGTTCTACCGCCCAGCAGCTATTGCGATGGTCAAAAACGCACCGCCACCGCAGGAGCAACTGACCTTGCGTAAGGAAAACGACAAGTATGTAGTCATCAATCCGACAGCGTATTACATAACTTTGGTAGATGCTGCCACTAAAAAAGACGGTTTGGGTATCAAAAACTTCGAGCCTGTGATGGTGCCGCCAAAGAGCAGCTTACCTCTACGGGTGAGCGTGGCGGAGATGGGTAATAGTCCTGTGCTGACCTACGTTAATGATTATGGTGGTCGACCACAACTGAATTTCAGTTGTACTGGCAACTTATGTGCGGTGAAGGCAGTGACGAAAGCATGACAAAGTGAAAGTTAGCAGAACAGGTGTCATTTATGGGAAGAGGGGCAATATATGGTCATGACCTACAAGGTTGGCATAAGCCAACGGAAGATATGCGGAGGGGTTGAACTGAAGTATTACTGCATATTTGTTAGGGGAGTGCTGATGATCCCGATGATACTGGGAGCAATGGTGTTTTTACTGTCACCAGTATATGCCCTGGGACAGGGAAAAGGGGATGTTGAAGGCTCCAGCGGTACACTATTTGTACATGGGGCGTTGACAGAAAGCGCCTGTCGACTCGAGATGGCAAGCGCGCATCAGGATGTCCTGCTGGGCGAGATTGGAACAGGTCGCTTGCAGAAGATAGGCTCCCGTGGAGAACCTGTCTGGATTGAATTGCATCTGGAAGATTGTCTGCGCAGTCCGGTCATTGGTCGCGATAAACGTACAGGCGCTCTCACCTGGTCAGAAGATCAACCAGCAGTAACGGTGAGTTTCCGAGCAATGCGTGATGTCGATAACCCACAACTGGTGAAGGTGGAGGGAGTCTCTGGATTGGGTCTACGGCTTGTAGATGCGCAGGGAGAAGATGTTCGTCTGGGAAGCAAAGGGAAACCGCTTTTCCTGAGGCCAGAACAAAACACCCTGAGTTATGCCGTTATACCGGAACGGACATTAGCCAATCTTAACTCAGGCAGTTATATGGCGGTAGTGGATTTTAATCTGAGTTATGAGTGAGGTTGGGTTAATGCGAGTGATAACGATACGACGTTTGGTTGTTTTTGCGTTGTGTAACATATTGAGTGGATTGTCGACTCAGGCAACTGGAGTTCCTAACTCCGCTTTTCTGGTGAAGGTCAATATCGTGAGTCCTCCCTGCATCATCAACAACAACGAGGATATTATCGTTTCGTTTGGAGAAATGATGGCCACTCGTGTTGATGGAAATCACTACCGTGTGCCGGTGAATTATACGCTGGACTGCAAAAATACTTCTTCCCGCGCAATGAAGTTGCAGATGCAGGGTTCCAGTACGAGCTTTGACGGTACATTGCTCGGAACCGATAATCCGGCGCTGGGCATTAAAATACTCAACGACGCGACTCCATTATCTGTCAATACCTGGATGAATTTCACGTACCCCGACAAACCCGAACTTTGGGCTGTCCCAGTGAAACATAGTGGGGTAACTCTCTCGACGGGAGAATTCTTTGCGGTTGCCACATTGAAAATAGATTACCAGTAATATGAGCATAACATAAGTAGAACGATAAAGTTCCAGCTGCTGTCCTGCGGCCTGGTAGGGACTAAGAAGATGGCATAGGCCATGGATGATAATGGAGACGCGACCTTTCTCTGCATTCATATAGTATCGCAGCCGTATACCATCAGTGATATCGATAGAATAGACATTAACTTTGATGAACGAGTAAATGTTAACAAGGTGGAAAGAACAAACTATCGAAAATATCAGGAAGTGGTTCTCGAGCATTATTGATGCATAAGAAAACATTGGCTGTCCTTGCAGGTATTTTGGCCAAGATATGGCATGGATGAGTAAAATCAGATTTTTACGAAGAAGGGGCACAGAAATGAAGTGGATGACTAAGTATATATTCAGAGGCTGGGGAGCAGTTCTAACGTGGGGAATAGCTTGTGGTGCGAGTGCTGAACTTCCGGCATGGTTGAGTACAAGTGATATACCAACATTGGCTGAACCGATGAATGTGTCACCACCAAACGATATTGGACTAACGCGTACGACTCTTGATGTCTTTACCTGCAGTGCCGGGAATATGAGTGCAAATATAATAAGAACCCTATGGCGAGGTACAGTAAAGTATTTGTACCCGAAAAATGGCCCTGCTGCTATCTTAAGCTCGTTGCATATATTAACGAGTCCCATGTCGCCGATGCAGAGACCGTATTCCGAAAATTACTGCAACGGAAGAAGAGACGGGGTTTATGTCGGCATCTGGATAAGCATCGGAGATACTAATCCTACTAAGGTCGGGACCACCTACTGGGCTGAGCAAGTGCAAGCAGAACCTGTTCAGTGCTGGATTACGGCATCAAATGTTGATTTAGGGGACTTTCAACCGGGGACACAGTCACCTGCTATTGCTATCCCAACTACCCTGGTATGCGATGGAGATGCAGATTTATCTGTCACAATACAGTCACTAGAAGGTAAAGAAATACTAACCTTCAGCCCAGGGGTTACCGGACTGATGACTGTGGGACGTTCTTCTGTTTCGAATACCACTAAATTATCTGTCAAGCGGTATGTATCAGTAGATCCCTTGGCATCGGTGCGGTTGACCGTACTCCCTGGGGCAAAACCCGGTGCTTACGAAGCCTATGGCGTGATATATGTTACGGTGCAATAAATATGAGAACAGGAAAGGCGGATTCACCTTGAGGTTCTGGTTGTGCAGGAAATAAATATATACATCACTGTCTAGCTATGTGAAATTATGTATCCGAACAACTAAAAATATCTGCCAGTGCATTTTAAAGGTTAATTACCATCGAAACTACAAATATTTTAGATGGTTATTAAAACGCTCTGCATAAATTTAAATACACAAAAGTTAGTCAACTATTGCTTAAACGAGAAAAACCTAAAATGACACTGTATTTATTAATTAACTCGCTGAGTTGGCATTGATTTTGATAAATCGCACAACCCTCCAAAGATTGAGTTGCCAGATAGAAAATCAGTAGTTAGCCTAAAAAAAGAATAAACTGAATGGATAAAATGGATATCATACCTAACCGACCTATATGGAAAAAAATCATTCACTCCATACATGATGGTTTTTGGGACTCCCTTGGCTATCCGGCTACATTAAGTCGGCGAGTCCATTATGGCGTTTTGAAAGCTAAAAGGCCACATATACAGAATACAATATGGCTACGTTCGGTCATTAAATGGCAAACATGGCTCAATTACGAAGAAAATCATATATGCTATCTGCATCCTGGTCATAATGGTGATTACGATTTGCTCCATCGCCATATACCTCAGCTGGATGGTCTGGTCAGTAATACCGTAATAAAAAATTATCGGTGCGACATTTCCAGTGTCGGGGGGCTAAGTTCGTCTAATAACTCTGATATAAATATTGCCACACTAGATGATTTCGCGTTGGAATTTAGCCGGGAATTAGCTACACCGATTAGTGTCGACCAACTCAGGAAAAACCTTGACCATCATAGATTACGACTATATAAAATGTTTTTCAGCCAATATTCCTGGATGCCAGGTCGCCTGTACTGGAACAATATTGATGGCATTCAACACTTTACTGCCGTCAGGTATTTGTCGATTCAGTTAGGGGTTCCTGTTCAACTGAAAGGTGAACTGAATTCTTTTAATTTAAATTTAAAGAAAGTACAGCAACTGACAGATGTGTGGGATTTATATTTGTTGCCCGATAAAGAGGTGTACGGAATATTACTAGACTGTTTGTTGAGAGTGAAAATTCCCCTCGGTATATCAAATGCTCCAGATTGGGAAAACGGGGAAAACACAAAATATCGGATTATCTGGCTAGAACGGGATAAAATCATTCCAGCGCGTGTATCACGTTTTTTGACACAGGCTGGATTTGCTTCAGTTAATCAGTATTTATTACAGCAAAAATAAAATGAATTGTACAAAGTAACTGGCCTCAAAGGCGTACGTATCTCTTTATCACACTAACTTCGGGTTCAGACGGAAATTAAAAAAACAACCTTTAGACATATATGCAAATGATTGATGATTTTCAGAGTAATTACGCATGGAGAAAACCCAGTCGTGAATCTTTCTTCCCTTAGAAAGATTCCTTACAAAATAATTTACAAACTAATCATTTTAATAAACACGTAACAGGATAGCCTGAAAAATGTTTTACATAGCCACTAATAATCATTATCTTTTTGTTGGTTTGGATTCTTTACTGAAGCCCTATAAAAGCAAAAAAATTCGCACAATTAAACGCAATAATCCAAAACATCTAAATTTTAGTGCAGGTGATACTATTTTTTTCGATGATAGTATTGATGTTGTTTGTTTATTGGAAGGTATGGTAGTGAATAACTTATCATTAAATATAATTTGCATGCATTCTTGTGAGTCGCCTGCTAATTTTATTATAAACCCTATAGAAATTTTAAGTAAAGATTTCACATCAATGAATATTAAAAAATTTACATTTTTAATAAATGAAAAAAATTGCGGATATTTTAAAAAGGTGGTCCTTTCCCCTCGGGAGGTATGTGTTTTAAATTTATCAATAAAAGGAATCAGCGTGAAAAACATTGCCAAAAGATTAGGCTTGCAAATAAAAACCGTATATGCTCACAGGAGTAATGCTTGTAATAAACTTGGGGTGGATAAGGCTTGTAATTTATTTCATTGCAGGCTTTTAATTAAGATGATTTATTTGGAATAAATAGTTGAGCCAAATGAATAGAAACATAACAGGAAACGTCTTACACAATAAAGCCGGATAAAGATAGATATGGCGCTCATAGATAAAAAGCAGAGGGCATCAAGTGTAAGCATCTCGATAAAGCGGACCATTCACCTTTAGTGATTTTCTAACATACTGATTATGTCCCTTGAGGAGTTCATCATACGTAAAGATCTATTCACCTAGTACCAGAGACAGTCCAATAATTTATTTGATAAGGAGCTCGATGTGATGCCTGACGAGAAAAAAACCGGTTAAACCAGAAAATCCTGGTCCCGTCCCGACGCATCAATATGACCAATCAGAATGTCCGAAGCACGCCGGTAACCTTCGGTTTAAGCTGTACCGTGATCAGGCATGTAATTCAAACATGCGTTATTCTGTCAGTCGCTGTCGCTTGCTAATATCTCCGGTTCTGACGTTTTTTTTTAAATAGCTTTTTCTGTACCGATGATCTGTTAATAAATCCCGTCCTGCCATTTATTTCCCGGCCGGTTCAGATTCTGTTCTTCATTCGCCGCTGCACCGAGAGCCAAGTGAGTTCTTCCAGATCGCCTGGAACAATCCCTTCAGGATTGGTGTAGATGACGCTGGCATTCGCGGTCAGCCACCAGGAGCCTGAGACCAGAATACGTTCAGCCACCGTCAGACCGTCCCAGGTGACAATCAGCCAAGTATTTACACCATAATCTTCAGGAGGGCGGAGCCAGAGCTGTTGATGGCCGAGAGCGATCAGTGCCCATTAATACGGATCAGTTTGGATATGGGGAATTTTAAGCTTGTTTTGAACGTAGCGTCCTTACAGGGTGAGCGTCACCGCTTTGCGGCTCCGATGGTTCCATTTGGGGAAAATTTGTGCCTCTTGTTCACGATCGTCCGCTTTGTGCTAAGCAGACAATTCATTAAATTGCGCATTGACAATTTTCAGGCCTTGTTATGCCTAAACATGATCAAAAATCCTGCGTTACGTGAAAAAACGCTGCAACATATAGCTACAGCATTTCTTTTAGTCTTTTTTGGGGCGGTATTTATACGCTAACTTAATTGTTACTCTCGCAACTATCCACGTAATCCCCATACCACTGCATCATCTCTTTCCTCCCTTCCAGATACAACGCATGGTTATACGTCCCACGAATCGCGTTCTTGTCCACGTGCGCAAGTTGGGTCTCAATCCACGCAGTATTAAATCCTTCCTCATGTAAGATTGTGCTCATGGTGTGACGGAAACCATGCCCCGTTACCTTCCCCGTATACCCAATCCGCTTAAACACCTGATTAATACTCGCTTCGCTCATCGTTTTGCGGGGATCATTCCTCCCTGGAAACACAAGAGGATATTGCCCAGACATCACTTTGAGCTGCTGTACGATCTCCAGCGCTTGGGTAGAGAGGAGGACAAGGTGAGGGCGTTTCATCTTCATACGCTCCGCGGGAATTTCCCACACCGCTTTTTCAAGATCAAACTCACTCCAGAAAGCACCTCGAAGCTCGCCGGTACGAACTCCCGTAAGGATCAGCAAACGTGCGGCAAGAACAATTAACGGGCTGCCTGTATAGCCAGAGAGAGCTTTAAAGAAGTCTGGTAACTCCTCAACGGTAAGGAAGGGATAATGCTTCGATTCATGCCCTGACATCGCACTGGTTAGATCTGCAGCAGGATTGTATTCCGCGCGTCCAGTAACGATGGCGTAACTAAAGACTTCACTGCAGCGCTGACGAACCTTCTTAGCCTTCTCTGTCGCACCACGGCTTTCCATTCTACGCAGCACATTCAGCAGAACCAGTGGTTTGATTTCATTCACCGGCTGCTGGCCGATATAGGGAAAAATATCTTTATTGAAAGCTTCGATAATGTCGGAGGCATAACCCTCTGACCATCGGCTCACCTTCGTTCCGTGCCATTCAAGCGCCACAGCCTGAAATGTATTATGGAGCCGCACATCCCGAACCAGCTTTTCTTCTTTCTTGGCAAACGATGGATCGATACCCTCGGCCAGTTTTTTCTTGGCTTCATCACGTAGCGCCCTCGCTTGTGCAAGGGACACTGCTGGATAGACTCCAAAAGCCATACGCTTCTCTTTTCCATTGAAGCGATATTTCATCCGCCAGTATCGTGAACCAGAGGGAACAACCTCAAGATACAAACCAGCACCATCTGCCAGCTTGTAGGCTTTCTCTTTGGGTTTAGCAGCATCTACCTGCCGCGCATTTAACTTCATTGGGGGCATCTCCCTGGACCGAACACAGAATGCCCCCACTTATGCCCCCAACTGTAACTTGATTCCGGTTGAGTCCCGTTGATAACAGGAGATAAAATACGGGCCAGAAACCGCAGTATACGGGCTTTAAGTTGATTTCGGTAGACTTGGGAAGAGTTTGAAATGGTGCCGATAATAGGAGTCGAACCTACGACCTTCGCATTACGAATGCGCTGCTCTACCAACTGAGCTATATCGGCCCTGCAAGAGGTGTTCACGAGCGTGAATCACGAGGCAAAAGGTTAGAACTTAGCGGGCGATGCGTCAATAGCCAGTGGAATCAACTGCCTATTTTTGCATCGCCCGTTCTCATTTACGCACGAATGGTATCGTCGCCGAAACCAATCCACTTATAGGTGGTTAACGCTTCCAGCCCCATCGGGCCGCGGGCGTGCAGCTTCTGGGTGCTGACCGCCACTTCCGCGCCGAGGCCGAACTGGCCGCCGTCGGTGAAGCGCGTGGAGGCGTTCACATATACCGCGGAAGAGTCCACTTCATTGATAAAGCGGTTGGCGTTACGCAGGGTGCGGGTCAGGATGGCGTCGGAGTGCTGGGTGCCATGTTCGCGGATATGGGCGATAGCCTCGTCCATATCAGCCACCACTTTGACGTTTAGATCCAGCGACAGATACTCGTCGTCATACTGCTCCGCTTTCACCGGCTCGACCTTCGCTGGGCCGTTTTGCAGCGCGGGGAGGGCGGAAGGGGCGGCGTGCAGGGTGACGCCGCTCTCGGCCATCTGCTTGCTTAACGCCGGCAGGAAGGTATCGGCGATGTTGCGGTGCACCAGCAGCGTTTCCACGGTATTGCAGGTGCTCGGCCGCTGGGTCTTGGCGTTGACGATGATCTTCAGCGCGGGGGCGATCTCGGCGGTTTCATCCACGAAGATATGGCACACGCCAATCCCGCCGGTGATCACCGGGATCGTTGACTGCTCACGGCACAGCTTGTGCAGGCCCGCGCCGCCGCGAGGGATCAGCATATCGATGTATTTATCCATCTTCAGCATTTCGCCCACCAGCGCGCGATCCGGGCTCTCGATAGCCTGTACCGCGGCGGCCGGCAGACCGCACTCCTGCAGCGCCTGCTGGATCACCTTCACCGTGGCGGCGTTGGTGCGCCAGGTCTCTTTCCCGCCGCGCAGGATCGCCGCGTTGCCGGTTTTCAGACACAGGGAGGCGACGTCGACCGTCACGTTAGGACGCGCTTCATAAATCACGCCAATCACCCCCAGCGGGACGCGGCGACGTTCAATACGCAGACCGCTGTCCAGCAGCCCGCCGTCGATCACCTGGCCGACCGGATCGGCCAGATTGCACACCTGGCGTACATCGCTGGCGATGCCGCTCAGACGCGCCGGGGTCAGCGCGAGGCGATCGAGCATCGCTTCACTCAGGCCATTGGCGCGAGCTTCGGCTAAATCTTCCGCGTTGGCGCGCAGAATATCGTCGGTCTGCGCTTCCAGATAATCGGCGATCTTTTCCAGTACCTGATTCTTTTCCCGGCTGGAGAGTAACGCCAGCTGCCAGGAGGCCGCTTTGGCGGCAATGCCCATTTGTTCCAGCATTTTCAGCTCCTTAACGGATGATCATATCATCGCGGTGGACGGCCACCGGGCCGTATTCATAGCCCAGAATGGCATCGATTTGCTGCGAGTGCTGGCCGGCGATAAGGCGCAGCGCATCGCTGTTGTAGCGGCTGACGCCGTGAGCGATGTCGCGTCCTTCGCTATTGCGGATGCGGATCACTTCGCCGCGGGAGAAGTTGCCGCTGACGATTTTGATCCCTTTTGGCAATAGCGAGCTGCCTCTTTCGAGGATCGCCTGGGTCGCGCCCGCATCGACGGTGATTTCCCCCGCCGGCGGCGCGCCGAAGATCCAGCGCTTACGGTTCTCCAGCGGAGACTCCTGGGCGTGGAAGCAGGTACCTACCGGCAGGCCTGCCATGGCATGGCCGATAACGTCCGGACGGTTGCCGGCGGCGATGATGGTATCAATCCCCGCCCGGCAGGCGACGTCCGCGGCCTGCAGCTTGGTGCCCATGCCGCCGGTGCCGAGTCCGGAGACGCTATCGCCGGCGATGGCGCGCAGCGCGTCGTCGATGCCGTAAACGTCTTTAATCAGCTCCGCCTGCGGGTTGCTGCGCGGGTCGGCGGTGAACAGGCCTGGCTGGTCGGTTAACAGCAGCAGCTTATCCGCCCCGGCGAGGATCGCGGCCAGCGCGGAGAGATTGTCGTTATCGCCCACTTTGATTTCCGCGGTGGCGACGGCGTCGTTTTCGTTAATGACCGGGACGATGCTGTTATCCAGCAGCGCGCGCAGAGTGTCGCGGGCGTTGAGGAACCGTTCTCTGTCTTCCATGTCGGCGCGGGTCAGCAGCATCTGGCCAACGTGAATGCCATAGATAGAAAACAGCTGTTCCCACAGCTGGATCAGACGGCTTTGTCCCACCGCCGCCAGCAGCTGCTTGGAGGCGATGGTGGCGGGCAGTTCCGGGTAACCAAGGTGCTCGCGCCCGGCGGCAATGGCCCCGGAGGTCACGATGACAATACGGTGTCCCATGGCGTGCAACTGTGCGCACTGGCGCACAAGCTCGACGATATGGGCGCGGTTCAGGCGACGGGACCCGCCTGTTAAAACACTGGTGCCCAGTTTTACCACCAGCGTCTGGCTTTCACTCATGATTCTCTGCCGTTCAAAAGGAATATCGATATCGAGCTGATGTTGTAGCAGGAGTCGGCCCGCTTGCCAACACCCGGGGCGGCGGGCGCGCCATTTTATTGCGCGGGATCGGGCATTCTGGAGAGGGAATGTGACAAAAATATGTCAGATACATTTAAATACCCTTTTTTATAAAAAGTTCCATCTTGTCATAAATATTTAATATCCCGGCGTTAAAAAACCTCCAGTTTTTGATGGGCGAGCGCCCGCAATTGAATAGCGCGTATAAATAAATCACCAGGACTGAATAATGAAAAAGAGTACTCTGGCATTAATGATGATGGGCTTTGTGGCTTCAACAGCGACGCAGGCAGCGGAAGTTTATAATAAGAACGCGAACAAGCTGGATGTGTACGGCAAGATCAAAGCCATGCACTATTTCAGCGACTATGACAGCAAGGATGGCGATCAGACCTACGTGCGTTTCGGTATTAAAGGCGAAACGCAGATTAACGACGACCTGACCGGCTATGGCCGTTGGGAATCTGAATTCTCCGGTAACAAAACCGAGAGCGACTCCAGCCAGAAAACCCGTCTGGCGTTCGCCGGCGTGAAGCTGAAGAACTACGGCTCCTTCGATTACGGTCGTAACCTTGGCGCCCTGTACGACGTGGAAGCCTGGACCGATATGTTCCCGGAATTCGGCGGCGATTCCTCTGCCCAGACCGATAACTTTATGACCAAGCGCGCCAGCGGCCTGGCGACCTACCGCAACACCGACTTCTTCGGTCTGGTGGATGGCCTGGATCTGACCCTGCAGTACCAGGGTAAAAACGAAGGCCGTGAAGCGAAGAAACAGAACGGCGACGGCGTCGGCACCTCGTTAAGCTATGATTTCGGCGGCAGCGACTTCGCCGTCAGCGCAGCCTACACCAGCTCCGACCGTACCAACGATCAGAACCTGCTGGCCCGCGGCCAGGGTTCGAAAGCGGAAGCCTGGGCGACCGGCCTGAAATATGACGCCAACAATATCTACCTGGCGACCATGTACTCTGAAACCCGCAAAATGACCCCGATCAGCGGCGGCTTTGCCAACAAAGCGCAGAACTTTGAAGCGGTGGCGCAGTATCAGTTCGACTTCGGTCTGCGTCCGTCCCTCGGCTATGTGCTGTCGAAAGGGAAGGATATCGAAGGGGTGGGGAGTGAGGATCTGGTTAACTACATTGACGTGGGCCTGACCTACTACTTCAACAAAAACATGAACGCCTTCGTGGATTACAAAATCAACCAGCTGAAAAGCGATAACAAACTCGGCATCAACGATGACGACATCGTCGCGCTGGGTATGACCTACCAGTTCTGATTAACCGCAGAACCACCCGCCGCAGCCCTGGCTGCGGCTTTTTTTTAGCGGCGATTCTTCGCCAGATGCAGGGTGTCGCTGTTCATGGTGATCTGCGCGTTATACTCCTTCGGCAGACGACGCGCCTGATAGAACGCCGATTCCCAGTAAGGGTTGTCCAACGAAGAGCGCATCACGCCCTGGCTGCTCGAGGCGTGAAGGAAATTATGATCGGTATCGTAAAAGCCAACGTGCATCCCGGCCCGGGTGCGGAAGAACACCAGATCGCCGGGACGTAAATCCCGCTTATTGACCCGCACGCCCATGTGCAGCAGCTCGCGGGTGGTGATCCGCTCCATCGGCAGGTTAAAGCGATCCTTCAGCGTGCGCCAGACGAAACCCGAGCAGTCGACGCCGCTTTGTTCAGTACCGCCCCATTCATAGGGGGTTCCCTGCCAGGTGTGCATCTGATCATGCAGGGCCGCTACCACCGGGATCAGATCGTCCGATCCGCCGTCAATGGTCATATCCGCATGAGATTTTGTGTTCTTTGCCTGTTTCGGTGAGGAGGAGCATCCTGCCAACAACAAAAAAGGAATTAAAAAGAGAGCATGCGTCAGTTTTGGCTTCATATCGTTATTTTCGAAGTAGCAAGCAGACTGCTTTGTTTTATAGCCGATTAAAAACCACGGCTGAATAAGCCGAGGCCGCCTTTACGTTTATTTACGATTAAAAATAAACAACCTCGGGATGGATCAGCCATAAAGGGCAGTTGTCACTCCGCAACGGTCTGTGCCAGGATGCTGACAGGAACATTTCACGAGGCATTCCATGACGCATTACGCCATCTCTAGCGAGACTTTGCCCGGCGCCGCTTTCGACGCGGGGTGGATGACGTCTGCGCCTCATCATCGCTTCGCCACGCTCTGCCCACCGCCTCCCCCTCCAGACCGGGTAGTTTTCGGCGCTTAACGCCGTCTTTAGCAGGCGCTTACCTGCCGGTATGACGCTTGATACCTTGTGTTTGACGTTCTGGAGCATGCTATGCACGTTCGCTATTCTCTGCTCGCCTCGCAGGCGACAACGGCCCTTTTTGTGCTGCTGTGGGGCAGCGCGGCCATCTTCACCCGCTGGGGACTGGATAACGCCTCGCCGATGGCGCTGCTGGTCTTTCGTTTTCTGGTTGCCCTGGTCGCGCTGACGCCGCTGGCTATCGTCCGTCGGCGCTGGCTGCCCGCGCCGGGCACCCGCCTGCAGACAGCGGCCACCGGTCTGATGCTGATTGGCGGCTATTCGGTCTGTTACTTCGAGGCGATGGCCAACGGCGTGACGCCGGGACTTATCGCCACCATCATGGGGATCCAGCCCATCCTTACGCTTTGCGTGGTGGAGCGCCGCCTGCAGGGGCGGCGGCTGTCAGGACTGCTGCTTGCCCTGGCGGGGCTGGTGCTATTGGTGTGGCGCAGCCTGGCGGCCTCGCCGATGGCGACGGCGGGGATCCTGTTTGCGCTGGCGGCGCTGCTGCTGATGACCTTTGGCGCGCTGTGGCAAAAGCGCAGCCGTCAGGCGCCGGCGGATGTCCTGCCGCTGCAGTATGCCGTTAGTCTGGGGCTGTGCCTGCTGATTGCCCCGGTCAGCGGCTTCCGGTTTACCGTTAACGCCGGGTTGATTATTCCGGTGCTGTTTCTCGGGCTGCTGATTTCGGTGGTCGCCCAGCTACTGCTGTACCGTCTGCTGAGCGCGGGAAATATCGTCAATGTCACCAGCCTCTTTTATCTGGTGCCAGCGATCACGGCGCTGCTGGATTATCTGCTGCTGGGCAACCGGCTGCCGGCGGCGACGATGATCGGTATGATGGCGATCGTCGGCGGGATCGTGCTGGTGTTCCGCACCGCGAAGGTCCGCGCCGGCTGATGGCGAGCCGGGCGCTGCGGCGTCCGGTTCATTTTCCTGTCATCTTTTTTACGCATGCTCCCGGCAGCTTATTTTGACCAGTAAGGGAAAGTACCATGGGCAACACGCTGACGATTTTTGATCTCGATAACACCCTGATACAGGGCGATAGCAGTACGGTCTGGAGCCAGTTTATGGTTCGCGAAGGGC
This sequence comes from Klebsiella sp. KP20-425-1, assembly GCF_025813515.1. Taxonomy (NCBI): domain Bacteria; kingdom Pseudomonadati; phylum Pseudomonadota; class Gammaproteobacteria; order Enterobacterales; family Enterobacteriaceae; genus Klebsiella; species Klebsiella sp. KP20-425-1. Next base: position 4,094,139 of record NZ_CP109614.1, on the reverse strand, counting down.
TGGCGACGCAGAAGGGGTATCTTGCCCGCGAGGCGCGGCTAATGGCGGATTATGACCGGGGAGAGATGAATATCGCCGATTATGTGGCCCTGATCCAGGCGCCGCTGGCCGGAATACCGAAGTCGGACGTTGACGCGCTGGTGGCCCGCTGCGTGCGCGAGGCGATCCTGCCCCGGGTCTATCCGCAGGCGTGGGAGCTCATTCGTCGTCTGCGGGCCGAGGGAGAGCAGATGCTGATTATCTCCGCCTCGGTTAGCCTGCTGGTGCAGGCGGTGGCCGCCGCGCTGGAGATCGATCAGGCGCTGGGGATTGACGTGGCGATGGTCGACGGCGGCTACAGCGGTGAAATCACCGGGATCCCCAGCTATCAGCAGGGGAAGGTGGCGCGTCTGGCGCAGTGGCGCGAGGCGCATCCGCAGTATGACGGCGAGGTGACGTTCTATACCGATTCCATTAACGATCTGCCGCTGTGCCTGCATGCGGATCGCGTGCGGCTGGTCAATCCCTGTCCGCAGCTGCAGGCGGCCGGTGCCGGATACGGCTGGCCGGTGCTGAGCTGGCGGTTGGAATAGCGGAGCGGATAAATTTTTCTACAGGCCTGCGGGTTCAGTCGTTCCAGGCCGGATAAGCCCTGTAGGCCGGGTAAGGCGCAGCCGCCACCCGGCATAAACGCAGCTCCGTGCCTGATGCCATCGCCCGGCGGCGCAGTTGGACTGACCCCATAAAGTTGGATGGTTCATATTAAGCGGCTCTCAGAGCCTGGGTTCGGTACTCTACCGGACTCAGGCCTTTTAATTTCAGGCTTATCCGCTCGTTGTTGTAGTAATGGATATAGTCCTCTACGGCTTTTCTTAGCGCACTGACACTCCTGAACTCCCTCAGATAAAAACACTCCGATTTCAGGGTCCCGAAGAAGTTTTCCATCACTGCATTATCCAGGCAGTTTCCTTTACGCGACATACTCTGCGTCATCCCATGCGCCTTTAAACGTTCCTGATAGCTCCTCATCCTGTAATGCCAGCCCTGATCCGAGTGCAGCAGCGGAGCATCTCCCGGTCTGAGCTTCGGGAACGCACCGTCCAGCATCGTATTCACCATCTCCATCACCGGCCTTTCCGACAGGCTGTAGGCGATAACCTCCCGGTTAAACAGATCGAGAACTGACGACAGGTAAAGCTTTTTTCCCTGTACCGGGAACTCTGTCACATCTGTTACCCATTTTTCGTTGGCTTTTGACGCACCGAAGTTCCGGCTCAGGATATTGGGCGCGGCCTCGCCCGTTCTCCCTTTCCAGGCACGATATTTTTTCGCCCTTATCACAGACCGGAGTGACAGTTCTGCCATCAGCCGCTGCACTGTTTTATGGTTTATCCGCAGCCCCTGTTTTCTCAGTGCGAGCGTGATCCTGCGGTAGCCATAACGACCTTTGTGATAGTGGTATATCTTCCTGATGTTCTCTTTAAGACCCGCATACCTGTCCCCTTGCTTCAGTGCATTCATATTGTAATACCACGTGCTACGGGACATACCGGCCGCCCGCAGAAGGTCCCGCAGAGCGTGTTCATGCCTTAGTTCACTGATTATCAGGGCTTTTTGCCATTTTTTTCGCTCTGAACCAAGGCTTTCAACTTTTTTAGATAGGCATTCTCTGCCCGCAGATAACGCAGTTCGGCCCTGAGCTCTTCGGGGGAGAGTTTTTCCAGCTCTTTATCTGTCAGTGGTGGGATATTTTTTGGCTTTGTCATTTGTCCGGGCCGTCCGCATTGCATGTTTAAAAGACCTTCCGCTCCGGCATCGTTGTACACGTCGAGCCAGCGCCGGACAAGTATTTCTGCGGAGAGATTAAACCGGGCAGCCGCTTCACGCATCGTCAGGCGGTCACTGATAACCGCCCGGACGACCACGAGTTTAAATTCATCGGAATAATGATTATTTTTTGCAGTCAGGCCTTCTGCACCGTGGAACTGCCATGCCCTGACCCAGCGACGGACAGATGTTCTTTCAATACCAAAAAGGTCGGCTGTACTCTGTTCTCCGTCTTTACCGGACAAATAATGATTAACCACAGCCAGTTTTGTTTCAGGGGAATACTTTGGTTTAGCCATAAAACTGCACCTTACTCAGTTGGGTGTCCAACTTTTGGGGTGCAGTCCAAGTTGCTTGCCGGGCCTACAGACAGTCGGAGCCGGACGAGTAGGCCGGGTAAGGCGCAGCCGCCACCCGGCGGAATAACGGTACAAGCGTAAATTTCCCTGTGCATACAGCGCCTGGCAGGGCTACAACTTCTATGTTATTTCCGGACAGATTGCGCTCCCAATATTTTTTCTGCGCTATGTCACTCATGGCGCTGGGAGCGCACAGGGGGCGGCCAGTCGCCGCCGCCCCCTGTACCCCCGGGCTCCGGCCAGCAACATCGCCGCTGCGCGGTGCCTTCGACTTATCCCTGCAGGCTTCGGGTCGGGCCGAGGCAGCGTCCCTGCAAAACACGGCCCTCAGCCCGCATCCATGCGGGCTGCCCCGGCCTTCCGGGAACGTCTCAGCGATGTTGAGGCCGCCAGCACCGGCAGTTTCAGCAGCCCCTGCGCCAGCGGTGATTTGGGGTTGTAGGCCGGGTAAGGCGCAGCCGCCACCCGGCATAAACGCAGCTCCGTGCCTGATGCCATCGCCCGGCGGCGCAGTTGCTTGCCGGGCCTGGAGACAGTCAGAGCCGAACGAGTAGGCCGGATAAGGCGAAGCCGCCATCCGGCGCAAATGTGCGCTAGCGTCCGCTCTGATACAGCGGCACCGCGGCGCCGCCGATATAACGACGGCGCAGCCAGGCGGAGAGGGTGTCCATGATCATTACCACCGCCACCAGCAGCAGGGTGATAAACATCACCACATCCCAGTTCCACAGACGCATATTCTCGGCATAGATAAGCCCGATACCGCCGGCGCCGACGAAGCCCAGCACCGCCGCGGAGCGGGTGTTGGATTCAATCTGATACAGGCTAAGCGCGAGGAAGGTCGGGAACGACTGGGTAAAAATGCCAAAGCGATGCTTTTGCAGGCTATTCGCGCCCACGGCGGTCAGCCCGCGCCCGGGAGATCGGTCCACGGCTTCGTGTCCTTCCGCGTACAGCCGTCCCAGCAGACCGGTGTCCTGCATGATGATCGCCAGCACCCCGGCCAGCGGCCCGAGGCCTACCGCGCGTACAAAAATCAACCCCCAGATAGCCATGTCGATCCCGCGCAGCACATCAAACAGGCGGCGCATCAGCAGGGCGAGGGTCCCCAGCACCACGCCGCGCATGATGTTGCGGGCGGCGAAGAAGGAGAGCAGCAGCGCCAGCACCGTGGCAGTCAGCGTCCCGGCGAAGACGATGGCCAGGGTGACGCCGATTTGCGTAAAGTAATAGCCGAACGGCCAGTTCCAGAAGTCGTGCCAGACGAACATCCGCGCCAGGTAGCGGCCAATCTGCTGCAGGCCGGTGGTCAGCTGCTCGCCGCTGATACCAAACTGCAGAAAAAACCAGACGTAATAGAGCAGGCAGGCTAGCGCCACCAGCCCGACGTAGAGCAGGTAGCGCCCCTGGACCTGATAGAGCTGCTTATGCTGCCGCCGGCTGGCGGCGAGATCCGGTTGCATGTGCCAGACGCTCATTTCTTACCCTCCAGAACCCACAGGCGCAGACGACCGGACAGCATGTCCAGCGCCGACACCACCAGAATGATCAGCAGCAGGGTGATGCTCACCTGATCGTAGCGGTCGAGCTTGATGTTGGTCATCAGCTCCTGGCCGATGCCGCCCGCGCCCACCAGCCCGAGAATGGTCGACGAGCGGAAGTTGATTTCAAGCCGCATAAAGCCATAGGAGAGAAACAGCGGTTTCACCTGCGGCCACAGGGCGAAGCGAATTTTCTGCAGCGGGGACGCGCCGCAGGCCGCCAGGCCGCGTACCGGTTTGTTTTGCGCGCTTTCCACCGCCTCGTAGAACAGTTTGGTCAGGCTGCCGACGGTATGCAGCATCAGCGCCAGAAAGCCCGGGATCGCGCCGATGCCGAACGCCATCACAAAGATCACCGCCCACGCCAGCTCGGGCATGGTGCGCAAAAACGCCACCAGCACGCGAATGGCAAAGCGCACCGGCGCCGGGGACCAGGCGTTATTGGCGGCAAGAAACGCGAAAACCGTGGCGATGGCGACCGCCACCAGGGTCGAGGCCAGCGCCAGCTGCAGGGTTTCCCAGATCAGCGGCAGCTGGATCGGCAGGCGATAGCCCCACCAGGCCAGCGACCCTTTGGTCTGCACATCGGCGAACAGGTTGCCGGCACTCAGGGGCGGAATGGTCTCTGCCATATAGTCAAAGAAGTGGGGCAGCGAGTGCCAGATAGTCAGCAGATTAAATTCCGCGGCGCTGCCGGCGGCAAAATAGAGCGCCAGCAGCAGCAGCGACCAGCAGACGGCATCGCGCTTTTGCCGCGAGCGTACCTGCTGGTAATAGCGTTCAAATTCGGTGTGGGTTGTCTTCATGCGTCGGGGATCTTCAACGTAGCGCCGCCGCTTACCCTGGGGCAAGCAGGCGGCGTTGAGGCAGGATTAACGCGCGCTCACCAGCTCGCGTTTCATATCAATAATCTGCTGGAAGTCAGCCACGCTGCCCGGGCCGATGTGCTGAGTACCGCCCATCGCTTTGATAAAGCAGGCGTGATCCTCGGTGTCCAGCTTTTTCACTGCCGCCACGACCTTCGCCTTAAAGTCCGCCGGCAGCGCATTGCTCACCAGGATCGGGCCGTTCGGGATCAGCGGCGATTGCCAGATAATGCGGATCTGCTTCATCAGATCCGGATGATCCATGCGAATCAGGCGGTTGAACGCGCCGGTAGTGTAGCCGGTGTTGTAATCGCCAACCATCGAGGCCCACGTGACCGCGCCCGCGAATTGGCCATTCAGCACGCCGAGGATGTCCTGCTCATGGCCGCCGGAGAAGGTGACGCTGGAGAAGGTGTTGTTGTATTTATTGTCGGCGTTACCGCCAAATTTTTCTTTAAACGCATGGTTAGGGATCAGATACCCGGAAGTGGAATCCGGATCGGCGAAGCCGAAGGCTTTGCCTTTTAAATCGTCCAGCGTTTTGTAGGGGGAGTCGGCTTTGACGATCACCACTGAGTGATAGCCGCGAGACTGATCTTTGTCGTCCACGGCGATGCCGACGATATCCACCGCTTTCGGATTATTGAGATAAACCGAGGCGTAGGAGGAGGGGGACATGCTCAGCACCACGTCAACTTTCCCTCCCAGCAGGCCCTGGATCACCCCGGAATAGTCGGAAGAGTTGCGCAGTTTGGTATCCACGTTCAGCTCTTTATCGAGGAAGGCCTTCACGCACTGGTTATCGCCGATTTGCTGGGTGGCGTTCTGGCCGCCGAGAATGCCCAGATTGAGCTCTTTCGGCTGCGCCGCCGCTGCCTGCCATGCCATCATCATGCCCGCGACCATTGCGGATAAACGAACTGCGCCAGTCATATATTTTTTCATTATGTTGCCCGTGTGAGTGAAATTAATGCAATTGGCTAACTTCATCGCCGTACAGCCGCTGCAGCACATCCTGCGTCAGCCGGGAGGGGTGATCGTCAAAAATAAGCTGGCCGCTGGCGACGCCGATAACCCGGGTGCAGTAGGCCCTGACCAGCTCCACCGAATGCAGGTTTACCATCACGCTGATACCCTGCTCGCTAATCTCGCGCAGCACATCCATGATGCGCTGAGTGTTTTTCGGATCCAGCGAGGCGACAGGCTCGTCGGCCAGCAGGATCCCGGGGTTTTGCATCAGCGCCCGGCAGATCGCCACCCGCTGCATCTGCCCGCCGGAGAGGTTCTCCGCCCGCTGCAGCGCGTGCGGCAGCATGTTCATCCACTCAAGCAGCGCAATGGCGCGCGCCCGGTCGGCTGCGGGAAAGATTTTAAACAGCGATTTCAGGGTTGAAGTCTGGCTGAGGCGGCCCAGCAGGACGTTGGTGAGCACGTCGAGGCGCGGCACCAGGCAGAAGTCCTGAAAAATCATTCCGCAGTGGCTACGCCAGGCATTGAGCGCGCGGCCTTTCAGCTGTGAGACATCGTGCGGGGTACCGACTTCCGGGTAGCTAAGAATTTCTCCGCCGCTGGCGCTGTGGGTGCCGTTGAGGACATGCAGGAGCGTCGATTTACCGGCGCCGGAGCGGCCAATGACCCCGACCATTTCCCCGGCGTGCAGATCAAAGCTGATGCCGTCCAGCACTTTGTGCTGGGCTTGATAAGCTTTACTCAGATTACGCACGCTTAAGACCTTCCGCTGCCGGCCGGCAGCGAGATCGGTGAACGGCTGGAAATCAGTTTCGGCCACCGCGGCAAGAGAGCTGTTCATAAGAGTGTCCAGGTTCGTCATTAACTGGCCACTATTAATAGGTCTTTATATGAAATTTCGATGACGGTATTGCGAACAAAGCGTGAACTGGCGTGAAAGAGCGACGGCCAGCGGCTCAACGCGTGCGGCATGCTGGCGGCTGGCGAAGCGCCGAAAAGCCGCTATGCTTTGGAGGGCGCGGAGACAGACCGGTTCGTAGGCGTAGGCAGCCTTCGGCAATCTTCGCTTAATCTTGATGAAGAAGACCGTTTAATCGAATAGATAATGCGTCTGCCTTTGTTTAGCATTCAACATCCCGCATGTATTAACATATACATAACTATTTTGTGCGGCAGGTTAATCTATTCATGAGTCTTATGTGTTGGTGAATCATCCTGGTTTTTGTTTATTTGTAGATTTATATCCTTTCTTTTGTGCTAAATCCGGTTTATTTGATAAGCCATTCAAGAGTTCCATTAAGAATATTCCTAACATAATAGGGCGAAGATCCTGGATAATATAAAGCGCAGATAAGAATTGACGGTTATATTACCAATAACCTTATGAAAATAAATGTCTTTTTCTGGCGCTCAAAAATTTGATATTTTCAGTTTTTGTAAATATTGACCTGGGCGCGAAATTCATTGCCTTTCCGCATGTTGACACTCCATAGGAAAAAACTTAAATTCAACGCCAAGCAGAAAATAATTATAGTTTAATCCCCCGCTTATCCAATATTGATAAGTAATGCGTGTCTTATTTAATGGCGATTTATTAAAGGAAACGAATACGCCAGTAAACTTTATAGGCCTGGCAAGCAGTGACGTTGTAAAAATGATTACTTCAAGGACTATGAGGTTAAAAACTATATGGAATATAAAAGCTGTTCCGATAAGTATATTTGGTCTGCCGATGACTCCTATTTCTATAAAGGACTGTCCGAACTGATTGTAGACATCGACGAATTAATTTATCTCTCACTGGAGAAAATCAGAAAAGATTTTGTGTTTATCAATCTCAATACGGCTTCATTAAACGAATTTATCAGGCGCGACAGCGAATGGCTATCCGCGGTAAAGGGGAAACAGGTCGTATTGATTGCGGCCAGGAAATCAGAGGCCTTAGCGAACTACTGGTATTACAATAGCGATATTCGCGGGGTGGTATATGTTGGTCTGAGTCGCGATATTCGAAAAGAACTGGCCTATGTAATTAATGGCAGGTTTCTCCGCAAAGATATTAAGAAAGATAAAATTACAGATCGGGAAATGAAAATTATCCGCATGACCGCCCAGGGCATGCAGCCGAAATCGATCGCCAGAATTGAAAATTGTAGCGTGAAGACAGTGTATACCCATCGGCGTAATGCTGAGGCCAAACTGTATTCCAAAATATATAAGTTAGTTCAGTAATACCCAGGCAATTCTGTTTTTTAAATGGTTCACCGGGACATCATGTCCTTAATTCAACTCAGGATGAAAAAGCGATGAAAAAAAAGGTTCTGGCAATAGCTCTGGTAACGGCGTTTACCGGTATGGGCGTGGCGCAGGCTGCTGACGTAACGGCTCAGGCTGTAGCGACCTGGTCTGCGACCGCTAAAAAAGACACCACCAGCAAGCTGGTTGTGACCCCGCTCGGCAGCCTGGCGTTCCAGTACGCCGAAGGCATTAAAGGCTTTAACTCGCAGAAAGGTCTGTTTGACGTGGCGATTGAGGGGGACACAACGGCGACCGCCTTTAAGCTGACCTCGCGTCTTATCACCAACACCTTAACCCAGCTGGATACCTCCGGCTCCACGCTGAGCGTGGGCGTGGATTATAACGGCGCCGCGGTGGAAAAAACTGGCGATACCGTGATGATCGATACCGCCAACAATATTATGGGCGGCAACCTCAGCGCGCTGGCTAATGGCTACAACGCCAGCGGCCGTACCACAGCGCAGGATGGTTTCACTTTCTCCATCATCAGCGGCACCACCAACGGCACCACCGCCGTGACCGATTACAGCACTCTGCCGGAAGGGATCTGGAGCGGCGACGTCAGCGTACAGTTCGACGCCACCTGGACCAGCTGATCCTTCTGATGCACCAGCAGGGGGATCTCCCCCTGCTTTTTTCACGGACGGAATTGTTATGAAAAAGCACCTTCTGGCCCTCGGGCTGCTGCTTGCCGGGGTGTCGCCGGCGCAGGCGCTGGATGTCGGCGATATTTCATCCTTTATGAACAGCGGCAGCAGCACGCTGAGCAAAACGATCAAGAACAGCACAGACAGCGGTCGACTGATCAATATCCATCTCGAACGGCTCTCTTCCCCGCTGGACGGCGGGCAGGTTATCCCGATGGACAAACCGGATGAGGTATTGCTCACTCCCGCCAGCCTGCTGCTACCCGCCCAGGCCAGCGATGTGATCCGCTTCTTCTACAAAGGCCCGGCGGATGACAAAGAGCGCTACTACCGCATTGTCTGGTTCGATCAGGCGCTCAGCGATGCCCAACGCGATAACGCCAACCGCAGCGCGGTGGCCACTGCTTCCGCCCGCATCGGCACCATCCTGGTGGTGGCGCCCCGGCAGGTGAACTATCGCTTTCAGTACGCCAACGGCTCTCTGACCAACACCGGGAATGCGACGCTGCGGATCCTCGCCTACGGCCCCTGCCTGAAGGCCGCCGATGGTAAGGAATGTAAAGAGAATTACTACCTGATGCCGGGTAAATCGCGCCGTTTTACGCGCGTGGACACGGCGGATAAAAAAGGACGGGTGGCGCTTTGGCAGGGTGAGCAGTTTGTTCCCGTGAAATAGACAGCTGTGCAGATGGATAACGACGATGCCTCAACGATGGATTACCCCAGGACTGAAAACGCGGCTTGCCTTCGGCATGATCTTTTTGTTCGTTCAGCCCGACGTCAGCGCAGCTGCCCCAGGCGCGCAGCAGATTGGCGGGGTGATTATTCCGCAGGCCTTCAGCCAGGCGCTGCAGGACGGCATGAGCGTCCCGCTCTATATTCATCTCGCCGGCAGCCAGAGCACCCGGGACGATCAGCGGATCGGCAGCGCCTTTATCTGGCTGGACGGCGGCCAGCTGCGCGTCCGGCAGATCCAGCTGGAGGAGAGCGAAGGTAACGCCAGCGTCAGCGAACAGACCCGCCAGCAGCTGATCGGCCTGGCCAACGCCCCGTTCAGCGAGGCGCTCACCATTCCCCTGACCGACAGCGCACAGCTGGATCTCAGCCTGCGCCAGCTGCTGTTGCAGCTGGTGGTCAAGCGCGAGGCGCTGGGCACCGTCCTGCGCTCGCGCAGCGAAGATATCGGTCAGTCCAGCGTGAACACCCTCAGCAGCAACCTGAGCTATAACCTCGGCGTCTATAACAACCAGATGCGTAACGGCGGGAGCAACACCTCCAGCTACCTGTCGCTGAACAACGTCACGGCGCTGCGGGAGCATCACGTGGTGCTCGACGGCTCGCTATACGGCATCGGCAGCGGTCAGCAGGACAGTGAATTATATAAGGCCATGTATGAGCGCGATTTCGCCGGCCACCGCTTTGCCGGCGGGATGCTTGACACCTGGAACCTGCAGTCCCTGGGACCGATGACCGCTATTTCGGCCGGTAAGATTTACGGCCTTTCCTGGGGGAACCAGGCCAGCTCCACCGTCTTCGACAACAGCCAGTCCGCCACGCCGGTGATCGCCTTTCTGCCGGCGGCGGGCGAGGTGCATCTCACCCGTGACGGTCGGTTGCTGAGCGTCCAGAACTTCGCTATGGGCAACCATGAAGTGGATACCCGCGGCCTGCCGTACGGTATTTACGACGTGGAAGTGGAGGTGATCGTCAATGGTCGGGTGGTCAGCAAACGCACCCAGCGGGTCAATAAGCTGTTCAGCCGGGGACGCGGCGCCGGCGCGCCGCTGGCGTGGCAGGTATGGGGCGGCAGTTTTCATATGGATCGCTGGTCAGAGAGCGGGAAAAAGACCCGGCCGGCGAAAGAGAGCTGGCTGGCAGGCCTTTCGGCCTCCGGGTCGCTCAGCACCCTGAGCTGGGCGGCTACGGGCTATGGCTACGACAACCAGGCGGTGGGGGAAACCCGCCTGACGCTACCGCTGGGCGAGTCGATCAACGTTAACCTGCAAAACATGCTGGCCAGCGACAGCTCGTGGAGCAGCGTCGGCAGCATCAGCGCCACGTTGCCCGGGGGATTCAGTTCAGTGTGGGTTAACCAGGAGAGAACCCGCATTGGCGATCAATTGCGGCGCAGCGATGCCGACAACCGGGCGATCGGCGGCACCCTCAACCTGAACGCGCTGTGGTCAAAGCTGGGGACGTTCAGCGTCAGCTACAACGATGACCGTCGCTACAACAGCCATTACTACACCGCGGATTACTATCAGACGGTCTACAGCGGCGCCTTTGGCTCGCTCGGCCTGCGGGCGGGGATCCAGCGCTATAACAATGGCGACAGCAGCGCCAACACCGGGAAATATATCGCCCTCGATCTGTCGCTGCCGCTGGGCAACTGGTTCAGCGCCGGGATGACCCATCAGAACGGCTACACCATGGCTAATCTCTCAGCGCGCAAGCAGTTTGATGAAGGCACTATTCGCACCATCGGCGCCAATCTGTCGCGGGCCATCTCCGGCGATACCGGGGATGACAAAACCCTCAGCGGCGGCGCGTATGCCCAGTTCGACGCCCGCTACGCCAGCGGCACGCTGAACGTCAACAGCGCGGCGGACGGCTACGTCAACACCAACCTCACCGCCAGCGGCAGCGTCGGCTGGCAGGGCAAAAACATCGCCGCCAGCGGACGAACCGACGGCAACGCCGGGGTGATCTTCAACACCGGGCTGGAGGACGATGGTCAGATCAGCGCCAGGGTTAACGGGCGGATCTTCCCGCTCAGCGGCAAGCGTAACTACCTGCCGCTCTCTCCCTATGGTCGCTATGAGGTGGAGCTGCAGAACAGCAAAAACTCGCTCGACAGCTACGACATCGTCAGCGGGCGCAAGAGTCATCTGACCCTTTATCCGGGCAACGTCGCGGTGATTGAGCCAGAGGTGAAGCAGATGGTCACCGTCTCCGGCCGTATTCGTGCAGAAGACGGCACGCTGCTGGCGAATGCGCGGATTAACAACCATATCGGCCGTACCCGCACCGATGAAAACGGCGAGTTTGTCATGGACGTGGATAAGAAATACCCCACTATCGATTTCAGCTACGGCGGCAATAAAACCTGCGAAGTGGCGCTGGAGCTCAGCCAGGCGCGCGGCGCCGTCTGGGTGGGGGATGTGGTCTGCAGCGGCCTCTCGTCGTGGGCGGCGGTGAAGCAGTCAGGAGAAGAGAATGAAAGTTAATGCACTGATGGCGCTGGCGATCCTCGCGCTGCTCTGGCCGGCAGCCGCGCTCAGGGCGGCGGTGACCAAGACCACCTGGTCGGATGCGCCGGCGCGCGAGTTTGTGTTTGTGGAAAACAACTCCGACGACAACTTTTTCGTCACCCCCGGCGGGGCGCTGGATCCGCGTATGACCGGCGCTAACCGCTGGACCGGCTTAAAATACACCGGCTCCGGGACCATCTATCAGCAGAGTCTCGGCTATATCGATAATGGCTACAACACCGGGCTCAATGCCAACTGGAAGTTTGATATGTGGCTGGAAAACTCACCGGTTTCACACCCCTTAACCGGCCTGCGCTGCATCAACTGGTACGCCGGGTGCGATATGGCTACCAGCCTGATCCTGCCGCAGACCACCGACGCCAGCGGGTTTTACGGCGCGACGGTGACCAGCGGCGGCGCGAAGTGGATGCACGGCATGATGTCAGACGCCTTCTATCAATATCTGCAGCAGATGCCGGTCGGCGGCAGCTTTACGATGACCATCAATGCCTGTCAGACCTCGGTGAACTACGATGCCAGCAGCGGCGCGCGCTGTAAGGATCAGGCCTCCGGTAACTGGTATGTGCGCAACGTCACCCACACCAAAGCCGCGAACCTGCGGTTGATTAATACCCACTCGCTGGCGGAGGTGTTTATCAACAGCGATGGCGTGCCGACCCTCGGGGAAGGGAACGCCGACTGCCGGACGCAGACCATCGGCAGCCGCTCAGGATTAAGCTGTAAGATGGTCAACTATACCTTGCAGACCAACGGCTTAAGCAACACCTCGATCCATATTTTCCCGGCGATCGCCAACTCGTCGCTGGCCTCGGCCGTCGGGGCGTACGATATGCAGTTCAGCCTCAACGGCAGCTCCTGGAAGCCGGTGAGCAATACCGCTTATTACTACACTTTCAACGAGATGAAGAGCTCAGACTCGATCTATGTTTTCTTCTCCAGCAACTTCTTTAAGCAGATGGTGAACCTCGGGATCAGCGATATCAACACCAAGGATCTGTTCAACTTTCGCTTTCAGAACACCACCTCGCCGGAGTCAGGCTGGTATGAGTTTTCCACCTCCAACACGCTGATTATCAAGCCCCGTGATTTCAGCATCAGCATTATCTCCGACGAATATACCTCGGCGCCGTCGCGCGAGGGGTATGTCGGCAGCGGCGAACCGGCGCTCGATTTCGGCTACATCGTCACCACCAGCGGTAAAACGGCCGCCGATGAAGTGCTGATCAAGGTGACCGGACCGGCGCAGGTGATTGGCGGGCGTTCCTACTGTCTCTTCAGCTCCGATGACGGTACGGCGAAAGTGCCGTTCCCGGCGACGCTCTCTTTTATCACCCGCAGCGGCACGACTCAGACCTACGATGCCGGGTGCGATGACAGCTGGCGGGATATGACCGATGCGCTGTGGCTGACCACGCCGTGGACCGATATCTCCGGCGAAGTGGGGCAGATGGATAAGACCACGGTGAAATTTTCGATTCCGATGGATAACGCCATTTCGCTGCGGACGGTAGACGATAACGGCTGGTTTGGCGAAGTCAGCGCTTCAGGAGAGATTCATGTCCAGGCGACGTGGCGCAACATTAACTAAGGCCCTGCTGACGGTGGGCTGCCTGCTGGCAGCGCCGCTGGCGCAGGCGATCTCGGTCGGTAACCTGACCTTTTCCCTGCCTGCCGAAGCGGATTTCGCCAGCAAACGGGTGGTCAACAACAATAAAAGCGCGCGGCTGTACCGCATCGCCGTCAGCGCCATCGATCGCCCGGGCGGCAGCGAAGTCCGCTCCCGGCCGGTGGATGGCGAACTGCTGTTCGCCCCCCGCCAGCTGGTGCTGCAGGCAGGTGAGAGCGAGTATTTTAAATTTTACTATCATGGGCCGCGGGATAACCGCGAGCGCTACTATCGGGTCTCGTTTCGCGAAATCCCCACCCGCAACCTGACGAGGCGCAGCCCGACCGGCGGCGAGGTCAGCATGGAGCCGGTGGTGGTGATGGATACCATTCTGGTGGTGCGCCCGCGCGAGGTACAGTTTAAATGGTCTTTCGATAAGGTGGCCGGGACGGTGAGCAACACCGGCAATACCTGGTTTAAGCTGCTGATTAAGCCCGGATGCGATTCGACCGAAGAGGAGGGGGACGCGTGGTATCTGCGTCCCGGGGACGTGGTTCGCCAGCCGGCGCTGCGCCAGCCGGGGAACCACTATCTGGTCTATAACGACAAATTTATTAAGATCAGCGATACCTGTCCGCTGAAGCCCCGTCCCGCGGAGTGAGCCTTATCTGGTGGTCGCGCGGCGGGTAAAGCGCCGGCTGGCCAGCAGGCTCAGACCGCAGCACAGCAGGTAGTACACCGCGCCGGTGAAGACGAAGATCGCCAGGGGATAGATCTGCACCCGGTTGTTGACCTGGCCGGCCACGGTGGTCAGCTCCGGGACGTTGACGATAAACGCCAGCGAAGTGTCCTTCAGCAGGCCGATAAAGATCCCCACCAGCGACGGCTGAACGTTGCGCAGCGCCTGCGGGAGCAGCACCAGGCGCAGCGTTTGCCCGGGAGCGAACCCCTGGGTCAGCGCCGCCTCATACTGTCCTTTCGGCAGCGACTGCAGCCCGGCCAGCACCGAGTGCATCACCGAGGCGGCGGTAAACCACGCCAGCGCCAGGGTCACGGTCACCGCGCCGGGCAGATCGCCGCCGGTCAGCATCGGCAGCAGATACCACAGCCAGAAGATGACAAATATCAGCGGGATGCCGCGGATAATTTCCGCCCACAGAAACAGCAGACGCCGCACCAGCCCGCCGTAGCGCCAGGCCAGGCCCGCCAGCGCAATGCCTCCCGGCAGCGCCAGCAGGGTGGCGCCGATGGCCATCAGCAGGGTCAGCGCCACGCCGCCGGGCTGGCCCTCCGCCAGTCGGCCCCACAGCAGGTAATCGAGGTTATCGGCGATCACCGCCAGATTAGCGTTCATGTCGGGCGCTCCGTTGCAGTTTTCTTCCCGGGCCGAGACGCGTGAGCGCCACGCCCATCGCCACCCCCAGCGCCAGGTACAGCGCGGTGCCGACGGCAAACGCCTCCAGGGCGTGCGCGTTATAGCTCTCAATCTGCCGCACCTGATAGGTCAGTTCCGCAAAGCCGATGCCGCTGGCCAGCGATGAGAGTTTCATCAGGTTAAGATACTGGCCGACAATCGGCTGCCAGGCGTTGGCCAGCCCCTGCGGCAGGAGGATAAAGCGCAGCTCCTGCCACGGCGTAAAGCCCTGCGACAGCGCGGCTTCCCGCTGCCCGTGGCTGACGGCGCGCAGTCCGGAGGCGATCTCTTCCACCAGAAAGGCGGAGGTAAAGACCCCCAGCCCCCACATCGAGCAGAGGAACTCCGGCGTCAGCCACCAGACGTTGCCCGGCAGAATGGACCAGGCGTGTTCGTCGTTCACCACCTCCTTCACCGCCAGCGGCAGCAGGTTCCAGGCGGCAAAGTACCAGAACAGCAGCTGGACCAGCAGCGGGGTATTGCGAAACAACGAGACCCACGCGGCCACCAGTCCGCGCCCCGCGCGTCCGCCGCCGAGGCGCAGGGCCAGCAGCAGGACCGCCAGCAGGGTGGCGAGCAGGATCCCGGCGACGCTGACCCAGACGGTGGTGAGAAAACCAGAGATAATCCATTGCAACGGCTGCCCGCTCAGGACGCCGTGCCAGTCAAGCATCGGCGTCACTCGAGGCTCTCCTGGTGCAGCGGATCCAGCACCTTCTGCAGAAAACGCCGCGCGCGGGCATGCTGCGGATGGGCGAAAAACTCAGCCGGCGGGGCGACTTCGAGGATGTCGCCGCCGTCGATAAACACCACCCGGTCGGCAATTTCGCGGGCAAACTGCATTTCGTGGGTCACCACCAGCATGGTGATCCCGCTGTGGGCGAGGGTTTTCATCACCTGCAGCACTTCGCCGATCATCTCCGGGTCGAGCGCCGAGGTGGGCTCATCGAACAGGATAATCTGCGGCGAGGAGGCCAGGGCGCGGGCGATGGCCACCCGCTGCTGCTGGCCGCCGGAGAGCTGCGCCGGCATCTGCTGCGCTTTTTCTTCCAGTCCGACCTGACGCAGCAGCGCCAGCGCCCGCGCCTGAGCCGCGCTTTTTTCCCAGCCATGAACGCGCTCCAGCGCCAGAGTGATGTTCTCCTGCGCCGTCAGGTGGGCATAAAGGTTGAACTGCTGGAAGACAAAGCCGACGCGGCTGCGCAGCTGGCGCAAGGCGCTGCCGCTCAGCCGGCTGGTGGGTTTGCCGTCGATCAGGATCTCGCCGCCGCTTAAGGATTCGAGCTGGTTGATCAAGCGGATCAGCGTCGATTTTCCCGAACCGGAAGGGCCGAGGATCGCCACTACTTCGCCGGGCTCGACCTGTAGGTTGATGGCGTTAAGTACCTGATGATCGCCGTAGCGCTTGGCCACATCACGGAACGTAATGCTGGCGCGCTGCAGACGTGAAAAATCCGCGGCCGGAGCCGCGGAGTGGGAGAGTAAACCCGAGAACATATTATTTCGCTTCTATGGTAAAGGCGCGCGGCTGCGGCGTTTTGGTGGCAGGGCCAAACCAGACATCGTAAATTTTCGCGGCTTCGCCGGTTTTCTCCAGCTTCACCAGCTCATCGTTGACGGCCTTCAGCAGGGCCGGTTCGCCTTTCTTCACGCCCACGCCAATCTCTTCTTTGCTGAGCAGGTCGGGCAGAATTTTAAACTTGGCTTTATCCGGCGCTTCCGCCAGCAGACCGGCGAGGATGGTGCTGTCCTGGGTGATGGCCTGGACGTTGCCGTTGCGCAGGGCGGTCAGGGCCAGCGGAATATCGTCATAGGAGAGGACGCGAGCCTGCGGGAAACGCTGGTGCAGGGCCTGTTCGCCGGTGGTGCCTTTCACCGCGCCGATGCGCGCTTTGCTGTACTCATCGAGCTTATCCGGAGAGCCGGCCGGCACGAGGAACTGCTGGCCGGTGACGAAATACGGCGTTGAGAAATCAATAACCTGGGCCCGCTCCGGGGTGATGGTAATGTCGGCGACGATCAGGTCGGCTTTGCCGGACTGCAGCAGCGGAATACGGTTGGCCGGGTTGGTGGCCACCAGCTCGAGTTTGACGCCGAGCGCTTTCGCCAGCGCCTGGGCAAAGTCAACGTCGTAGCCGACGATATGGTGGGTTTTGGCGTCCACGGAGCCGAACGGCGGGTTGGCGTCGAAGGTGGCGACTTTTACGACGCCGGCGGCTTTGATGTCAGCCAGCTGGTCCGCCTGTGCCTGCGAGGCGAGCAGCAGCATACCCAGCGCCAGTGCGATTTTTGTGGTTTTATTGCGCATAGTTTTTCCCCTGAATCCCTGTTTTGTTTTGTGGACATCACGCTCCCACAAATTGCCCGTCGGCGGCAAAGAAGAAAAAATTCTTATCTATAACCAAAAAGAACTTAACAAACCTATGGGTATTCTTTATGCGTCGCTGGCGTTTTACGAGGACGACAACGACTGCCGGGCGGTCCCCTCTCCCTCAGGGAGAGGGCCAGGGAGAGAGTGATAGGACCGGGGGTAATATGCGCCAGCCAGGATTGCAAATTCGGAATTAATATTTCCCGCGCCCGGCCAACTGTGGTTGAAATAGACCCAGGCGATTCGCTTCCCGACAGAGGAGAAAACGAAAGTGGCATTGTGGCAACGGTTAACGGGCTGGCTGGCTTTTTTGTCCAACGGTGAAGCCGGACAGCAGGATACCCAGCGCGTCATGGAGGCGATCCTGCCGGTAGCCAGCCTCTACGGCGTGGACATTGGCAACGTGGAAACCCGGTGGTTCCGTCATGATAAGACATACTGAGCGACGCAGGACGCGAGAAGCCTACTGGAACGAGGTGTGCTTTGTGTAGCAAGAGACTGCCTGAGGTTGCGGCCTCGCGGGAGGCGCCGCCGCAGCCCAGGCAGTTTTGACCATGCCTATCCCCCCAGATACATCCGCTTAATTTCCGGATTAGTCAGCATCTCCCGCGCCGCGCCTGACAAGGTGATCCGGCCATTCTCCAGGACATACGCCCGATCGGCGATCGCCAGCGCGGCCGTCGCATTCTGCTCCACCAGCAGCACCGTCATATTCTCTTCGCGCAGTTGCTTAATGATGCCGAACAGCTCGCCGACAATTTTCGGCGCCAGCCCGAGGCTCGGTTCATCCAGCATCAATAACACCGGCTCGCTCATCAGCGCCCGGGCGATGGCCAGCATCTGCTGCTCGCCGCCGCTCATGGTGCCCGCCATCTGATGGCGCCGCTCCTTGAGCCGCGGAAAGAGGGCGTACATGCGATCGCGCAGGCGGGCGTAGCCGGCGAGATTATTGTAAGCGCCCATGCGCAGGTTCTCTTCGATGGTCAGGTTGGTAAAGACGCGCCGTCCCTCCGGCACCAGCGCCAGCCCGCGACGCACGATCTGGTGGGTCTGGCTGCGTGAGATATCGTCGTTGAGGAAGCTGACGCGCCCACTGGAGCGCACCAGGTTGACGATCCCGTTCAGGGTGGAGGTTTTACCGGCGCCATTGCTGCCGATCAGGGTGACGATTTCCCGGTCATAGACGTCGATATCGACGCCCTTCAGACCCTGGATCACGCCGTAAAAGACCTTCAGTTCCCGGGCGTTAAGCATAATTGGCTTCTCCCAGATAAGCGGAAATGACGTCCGGATGCTGGATCGCCTCGGCCATCAGGCCGCTGAACAACGGCTTACCGTACTCCAGAACCATCACCCGCTCGCACAGGCGGTTGACGAAGGGCATATCGTGCTCGATTAACAGGACGCTTAGCTGATAGTCATGGCGCATGCGGAAGATCAGCTCCGCCAGATCCTCGGTCTCCTTCGGGTTCATCCCGGCGGCCGGCTCATCGAGCAGGAGCAGCTTCGGCGCGGTGGCCAGCGCGCGGGCGATCTCCACTTTGCGCTGGTTGCCATAGCTTAGGTTTGTGGCCTGCATATGGGCGAAGTGGGCGATGCCGATATCCTCCAGGATGGCCATCGCTTTGGCTTTCGCCGCCCGCTCGGCCGGAAAGTAGCGACCAATATGCAGGGCCGCCTCCAGCAGCGAGTAGCGGCTGGCGCGGTCGAGCCCGACCATCACGTTCTCCAGCACCGTCATGGAGTTAAACAGGCGGATATTCTGGAAGGTGCGGGCGATCCCGGCGTTCACCACCTGGTTGGGCTTCAGCCCCTTCAGCGACGTGCCCGCCAGGGTGACGCTGCCGCTGGTGGGTTTATAGTTGGCGGTAATGACGTTAAACAGGGTCGTTTTGCCCGCGCCGTTAGGGCCGATAAGGCCAAAGATCTCCGACTCGTCAACATGGAAGCTGACGTTGTCGATGGCCCGCAGGCCGCCGAACTGCATGGTGACGTCCTGCACCTGCAGGATAACGTTATTTTCCGCCATAGCTGCTGTTCCTTCTTCCCATCTGCCAAATCTCTTTTTTCCCCAGCAGCCCCTCGCGGGCGAAGAGCATGATAATCAGCAACAGCAGGGAGAAGACCACCATTCGCAGGCCCGGGTACGCGCCGAGATCGTGACCGAAGAACTGCAGCGGCTGATCGAGGAAGCGCAGCCACTCGCCGCTGCCGACCACCAGCACGGTGCCGAGCAGGGCGCCGGTGGTGCTGCCGAGCCCGCCGAGGACGATAATAATCAGCAGCTGGAAGGTGAGCATAAAGTCGAACAGTCCCGGGGAAATGGTGGTCAGCAGGGAAGCCAGCAGACCGCCGCCGATCCCTTCGAAGAAGGCGCTGGTGGCGAAGGCGCAGGTTTTAATGCGGAAGGTGTTGACCCCCATGGCGATCGCCGCATCTTCATCGTCGCGAATAGCTTTCATCATCCGGCCATACTTCGACCACACCAGCTGGAGGATCATGCCGGTGGCCAGCAGGGCGAACAGTCCGCACCAGAACAGGAGATGCGGCTGCTGCGGAATATCGTTCAGCCCGATGGCGCCGTTGGTGATTTGCGGGTTGTTAATGGCGAGGATCTTGATGATAAACCCAAAGCCGAGGGTGACAATGGCCAGGTAGTCGCCACGTACCCGGAAGACCGGCACGGCGAGGCACACCGCCAGCGCCGCCGCGCACAGGCCGCTTATCAGCAGGGCAGGGAGGAAGCCCGCGTGCAGGCTGAGGATCCACGGGCTGGGGGCGGCCATTTCAAACATGTCTACCTTGCTGTCGCTGGAGAGGATCAGCAGGGCGGTGACGTAGGCGCCCACCGCCACGAAGCCGTTCGGCTCCAGCGACAGCTGGCCGGTCACGCCGTTGATCAGGTTGTAGCTGACCGCGAGGATCATAAAGATAAAAATGGTGCTGATGACACGAACAATGTAGTCATTGAAAACCACGTTGATTCCGGCCAGCAGCGCGATACAGATGACAATAATGACCAGGTTGCGCAGCTGCGCCCCGGCGGTCGTCGTCGCGTTGAGCATCAGAAACGGCTCCTTTCCAGACGTTCGTCGCCCATAATGCCGACCGGGCGGAACAAGAGGACCAGAATCAAGAACAGGAAGGCGAAAGCGTCTTTATAGCCGCCCAGTTCGGGGAAGATCGCCACGGCGACCACCTCGGTAAAACCGAGGATAAAGCCGCCCAGCACCGCGCCGGTGACGCTGCCAATCCCGCCCAGCACGGCGGCGGCGAAGGCCTTCAGGCCGATAAGCACGCCCATCAGGGGATCGATCGTCGGGTAGCTGATGGAGTAGAACACGCCGCCGAGCGCCGCGAGACTACTGCCGAGGGCGAAGACCAGGGAGATGATCCGGTTGGCGTCAATACCCATCAGGCGCACGGTGTTGACGTCAAAGGCCACCGCGCGGATCGCCATCCCATAGCGGGTGCGGTACAGCAGCCAGAGGATCGCCAGCAGCAGCAGGACGGTGATCAGCGGCACAATCCACGCCACGTTGGTAATGATGACGCTGCCGAAGGCCCGGGTCTGGTTGAAAAAGTCGGGGGCGGAGAAGAAGCGCGAGCTGCCGCCAAACAGTACGTTAAACAGGTTTTCGAGAAAAAAGCTGACGCCGATGGCAGTGATCAGCATGGAGATTTTCGAGGCCTGACGCAGCGGACGATAGGCGACCCGGTCAATCAGCATACCAAACAGGCCGCACAGCCCGAGGGTCAGGAAAACGGCTACCCCGAAGGGTAGCCCAACCGAAGAAAATAAAAACAGCGTACTAAACGCGCCGACCATCATCACGTCCGCATGGGCGAAGTTGATCAGCCGCAGCACGCCATAAACCATCGTATAACCGATGGCAATCAGGGCGTACATGCCCCCAAGACTCATTCCATTGACCACTTGCTGGAGAAAAATGGCGCCGTCCATTTTGTAGCCTCGTCACAACTTAAGGGTTAACCACGGTACGAAACGCCAGCTTGCCATCTTTCACTTCGTTGATGACCGCGCTGCGAATGGCGTCGCCGTTCTGTAACGTCAGCGTGCCGGTCACGCCCTGGAAATCTTTGGTGGCGCGGATTTTTTCATTCACGCAGACCCGATCGTGGGGATCGCTGCACTGGTTCATGGCGTTGACGATGACGTTATAGGCGTCCGCCGCCATTGCGCCCCAGGTATGGGTCGGCTGCTGGTATTTGGCTTCCCAGGCTTTGATGAAGGTTTCCCCCGCCGGGGTCTGCTCTTTGGCGTTCGGCGAGTAGTAATCGGTGGTCATATAGCCGTTGACCGCGTCTTTACCGACATCGAAGAAGACCTGATCCGCGGCCAGACCGTCGCCGCCCACCACCGGTTTGTTGAGCCCCAGCTGTTTAGACTGCACGGCAATCAGCGCCCCTTCGGTGTAGTAGATCGGCATGTAAATCATGTCGACATTCTTCGCCTTGACGCTCGCCAGCTGGGCTTTAAAGTCCTTGCTGCCGCCCGGGGCCTGGACCTCGATGGGAATGGTGCCGCCGTTTTTCAGGAACTGGGTGCGGAACGCTTTCGCCAGGCCGACGGAGTAGTCGTTGCTGCTGTCAAACACGATGGCGGCGGTTTTGGCTTTCAGATCGCGGGAGGCCAGATTGGCCCCGACCACCCCCTGAAAGCTGTCCGAGAAGCAGACCCGGCTGACGTAGGGATGGTTGCGGGTGACGCGGTCGTTGGTGGCGGTGGAGGAGACCAGCGGCGTTTTGCTGTCGTCGGCGATTTTGGTCATCGCCAGGGTGTTGGAGGAAGTGACTTCCCCGATCACGGCATCCACTTTATCGCTGGAGACCAGGCGCTGCATGGCGTTGGCCGCTTCGACTTTGTCGCTTTTATCATCGATAACGATAAGCTTGATGGTATCGCCATTTTTTAACGTTGGGGTGATGGCCTGAATAATGTCCAGCCCTTTCTGCGACGGCTGGCCATAGCCGCTGAGGGCGCCGCTCAGGGGTAATACCACCCCGATTTTAATTTCCGCTGCCTGCGCGCTGCTGGCGCCGACCAGCGCGGCAACCAGCGTGGCCATTAAAGACGCTTTCCCGGAAAACGATTTCATTGGTATTTCTCCGTCGGTCGATTATTTATCTTTAACCATCAATGACTGCATAACATTGAGGAATAATGCGCCAGCGTATCCGGCGAATTATTGGCTGTTATGTTGAATAGATAACGAGATATATACCCTAAATAATTCGAGTCGCATGAAGGCGGCAAGTAAGCGAGTCCCCAGACGCTTACAGAAGTAAGTGACTGGGGGAGAGAACGCAGCCAACGCACATGCAACTTGAAGTATGACGGGTATTTTTAATGCGCTGATTTACCTTACAACGTCCGTTTCGTTTTTACTCATGCAATATTCTTATTACCTGCAGGGAAGGGCATAAGGCTGGCGACAACACGGCTTTTGGTACGGTGAAAGCATTTTGCCGGGGGGCGACTGGCGCCTTACCCGGCCTGAAAAATACGCCATATAAACCGCTGGCACGGCTTCCGTAAACCCGTACCAGCGAAGCGCCGCCGGGCAATTTCAGCACGCGGCGGAATATAAAGTCAGGTGCACAAGATAATATTAAAAATCTATTCTGCTGCTCGCGTGACTTATTATTTTAAAGGGGGCAACGGTTTTATTTTACCATGCAGCGCCGGATTATCGCTTTCATCTTTCAGACCCACCCCGGTAAGCCGGCGCAAAAAAGCCTGCTCCAGCAGCCAGGCCAGTTTAAAGGCGGCGGCGTCATGGCTTAATCCCTCCGGCCGAATATTGGAGATACAGTTGCGCTCAGACTCCAGGCGCTGACGATGAGGCTGCCAGGTGAGGTAGACGCCGAGGCTGTCCGGCGAGGAGAGACCCGGTCGTTCGCCAATCAGGATCGCCACCGCGCGGGCTTTCAGGGTTTCGCCAATATCATCTCCCAGCGCTACCCGCGACTGATGCGCCAGCACCACCGGCGCCAGGCCGATACCCAGCGTCTGCAGATAGGGCAGCAGGGCGCGGATCAACGGCACCGCCTGGCGCTCTACCGCCCAGGAAGAGAGGCCGTCGCCGATCACCAGCAGCAGGTCGGCGGGGCGGACGCCGCTGGCGGCGAGGTCGGCGCGACTCTCATCGGCGAGCTGCCGCCCGAGATCCGGGCGCCGCAGATAGGTATGACGGTCCGGCGCGGCGCTGTGCACCGTCAGGGCCTCGAGGCCGAGCGCCGCCAGCGGCGCCACCAATTGTTGGCTGGCGAACGGCTGATGAATGGCATCCCGCGCTCTGGCATGGGCCAGACCAAAGTTGAGGACTTCGCGGGTCGGCAGACTGGCGCCGCTGCGCCCCAGGGCGATCCGCGCATCGGTAAATTCACGCAGCGGGTTCCAGGCATCGGGACGGTTCATACGGAGGCTCCTTGCGGCAGGACGGACAGCAGCGGATGGCGGGCGTCGGTGAGCCGCAGCGCGCCGTGCGGATCGATAATCTGCATCTTCGCCAGCCAGTCGGCGAACTCCGGGGCATGCTTTAAGCCCAGCAGACGACGGGCGTACAGCGCGTCATGGAACGAGGTGCTCTGGTAATTGAGCATGATATCGTCCGCTCCGGGCACGCCTATCAGGAAGGTGAGCCCGGCGGCGCACAGCAAGGTCAGCAGGGTGTCCATATCATCCTGATCCGCTTCCGCGTGGTTGGTATAGCAGACGTCGCAGCCGATCGGCAGGCCCATCAGCTTGCCGCAGAAATGATCCTCCAGCCCGGCGCGAATAATCTGCTTGCCGTCGTAGAGATACTCCGGACCGATAAAGCCGACCACGGTATTGACCAGTAGCGGTTCAAAGTGACGGGCGACGGCGTAGGCCCGCGCCTCACAGGTTTGCTGATCGACGCCGTGGTGGGCGTTGGCCGACAGGCAGCTCCCCTGGCCGGTCTCAAAATACATCACATTGTTGCCGAGGGTACCGCGCCTGAGGCTCAGGGCCGCCTCGCGGGCCTCCTGCAGCATGGCAAGGTTGATGCCGAAGCCGCTGTTGGCCGCTTCGGTTCCCGCCACCGACTGAAACACCAGATCCACCGGCGCGCCGCGCTCAATCAGCTGCAGCGTATTGGTCACATGGGTCAGAATGCAGGACTGGGTGGGAATGGCGAAGCGCTGGATAATATCGTCCAGCATCACGTTCAGCTGCGCCAGCACCGGTAAGCTGTCGCTGGCCGGGTTGATGCCGATCACCGCGTCCCCGGCGCCGTACAGCAGCCCGTCGAGCATACTGGCGGCGATGCCTTTCAGGTCGTCGGTAGGATGGTTGGGCTGCAGGCGTACGCTGAGGTGGCCGGGCAGGCCGATGGTGTTGCGAAAGCGCGTCACCACCTGGCATTTGCTGGCGGCAAGGATCAGATCCTGATTGCGCATCAGCTTACTGACCGCCGCCGCCATCTCCGGGGTGATGGCGCGGGCGACCCGCTGCAGCGTGGCGGTATCGGTAGCATCATCCAGCAGCCAGTCGCGAAAATCGCCGACCGTCAGGTGACGCAGGGCGGCAAAGCCCTGCGCATCATGGGTGTCGAGGATCAGGCGAGTCACTTCGTCCTGCTCGTAAGGGATAAGCGGGTTGTCGAGAATGTCGGTCAGCGGCACCTCGGCGAGGGCCATTTTCGCCGCCATCCGCTCTTCGGCTGAGGTGGCGATAATCCCTGCGAGGGCGTCGCCGGAGCGGGCCGGCGACGCTTTCGCCATCAACGTTTTCAGACTATCAAAGCGCCATACCTGGCCCGATAGCGTGGTTTTATACATGCCGCCTCCTCAGGAGACCGTGCGCAGTTGAGGATCCACTGGCGCCCGTTCACGGGCCGCTGCGGTTTTGCGGAACCACAGGTAGCCGCCGAGCATCATCGCCGCGAAAATCAGCGCCAACAGCAGGTTATACCAGACCATCGCCACCAGGCAGAGCACCGCCATGCCGAGGGCAAAGGCCGGCGCCAGCGGGTAGAGCGGGGCGCGGAACGGACGGATCAGCTTCGGCTCGCTACGGCGCAGTTTGAACAGCGCCGCCATGGAAGTGATATACATAACAATAGCCCCAAATACCGACATGGTGACGATGCAGGCGGTCAGCGGCATGCCGCTGATAGTGATCAGCGAGTCGGAGAAGATCGCGGCGATCCCCACCACGCCGCCGGCGAGGATTGCCAGATGCGGGGTGCGCGTGCGGCGGTTGAGGGAGGCCAGCCCGGCGGGCAGATAGCCGGCGCGGGCGAGGGAGTAGATCTGCCGCGAGTAGCCCATAATGATGCCGTGGAAGGAGGCGACGAGGCCAAACAGCCCCAGCCACACCAGCATATGCAGCCAGCCGCTGCCGTTGCCCACCACCGTCTTCATCGCCTGGGGCAGCGGATCGTTAATATTGGACAGCGCGCGCCAGTCGCCGACGCCGCCGGCGAAGACCATCACGCCGATCGCCAGCACCGTCAGCGTCAGAATGCCGCCGCCCAGGGCGCGGGGAATGGTGCGCTGCGGATCTTTGGCCTCTTCGGCCGCCATGGAGGCCCCCTCAATGGCGAGGAAGAACCAGATGGCGAACGGAATGGCGGCGAACATCCCCGGCAGCGCCAGGCCGCTGAAGCTGTCCGCGCCCGCCCAGCCGTTAGTGGTGAAGTGGCTCCAGGAGAAGCCGGGGGCGACCACGCCCATAAACACCAGCAGCTCGAAGATGGCCAGCAGGGTGACGATCAGCTCGAAGGTGGCGGCGATGCCGACGCCGAGAATATTGAGCGTCATAAAGATCACGTAGGCGCCGCAGGCGACCCATTTCGGATCCAGCGCCGGAAACTGCACGTTGAGGTAGGCCCCGATGGCCATGGCGATGGCCGGCGGGGCGAAGACGAATTCAATCAGGGTGGCAAAACCAGCGATAAAGCCGCCGGTGGGCCCGAAGGCGCGGTAGGCGTAGGCGAAAGGGCCGCCAGCGTGCGGGATGGCGGTGGTCAGCTCGGTAAAGCTGAAAATAAAGGCGCAGTACATCGCGGCGACCGCCAGGGCGACGACCATAAACCCCATCGTGCCCGCCTGCGACCAGCCGTAGCTCCAGCCGAAGTACTCCCCGGATATCACCAGTCCGACGGCGATCCCCCATAAACGAAAACTGCCGAGCGTTCTTTTTAAGGTGGTGGTGTGCTCTGTCATACGTATTGCCTCGCCAGATAGAAAGGTGCTGAACGACAGGCTGCAAAGAGAGTGCCAGAACGTTGTCTGCCGCGATAAGGCGTCAGTCCGTGGCGCGCCCGCTGGCGCTGCGCAAAAATGGGGCAGGCTGCACGCTGTCGGCGCGCGCCCTGGTGCAGCGGCTTTGCTTTTTCAGCGGCGGCACGGTATAACACTTCTTCTTTTGGATGTTTAGATGTCTATACGTTTATACGCATCATGACCCGGGCAAGCGGGCTGGCGTGAGAAAATAAAATGCAAAGCACAACACAACAACAAGGTGGGCAGCTGAAGCGCACCATGAAAACGCGCCATCTGATCATGCTGTCGCTCGGCGGCGTGATTGGCACCGGCTTATTCTTTAATACCGGCTATATCATCTCCACCACCGGCGCGGCCGGGACGCTGCTGGCGTATCTGATTGGCGCCCTGGTGGTCTGGCTGGTGATGCAGTGCCTTGGCGAACTGTCGGTGGCGATGCCAGAGACCGGCGCCTTCCACGTTTACGCGGCGCGCTATCTTGGCCCGGCGACGGGCTATACCGTGGCGTGGCTCTACTGGCTAACGTGGACGGTGGCGCTGGGGTCGAGCTTCACCGCGGCGGGATTCTGCATGCAGTACTGGTTCCCGCAGGTGCCGGTCTGGATCTGGTGCGTGGTGTTCTGCGCAGTGATCTTCGGCCTTAACATCATTTCGACGCGCTTCTTCGCCGAAGGCGAGTTCTGGTTCTCGCTGGTGAAAGTGATCACCATCGTCGCGTTTATTATTCTCGGCGGCGCGGCCATTTTCGGCATCATTCCGATGCAGGATGGCTCCCCGGCGCCGGGCCTGCGCAATATCACCGCCGAAGGCTGGTTCCCGCACGGCGGCCTGCCGATCCTGATGACCATGGTGGCGGTGAACTTCGCCTTCTCCGGGACGGAGCTTATCGGCATTGCCGCCGGAGAGACGGAAAACCCGCATAAGGTTATTCCGGTTGCCATCCGCACCACCATCGCCCGGCTGATTATTTTCTTTATCGGCACCGTGTTTGTGCTGGCGGCGCTGATCCCGATGCAGCAGGCGGGAGTGGAGAAAAGCCCCTTCGTGCTGGTGTTTGAGAAGGTGGGCATCCCTTATGCGGCGGACATGTTCAACTTCGTGATCCTGACGGCGATCCTGTCGGCGGCTAACTCCGGCCTGTACGCTTCCGGGCGGATGCTGTGGTCGCTGTCGAACGAGAAGACGCTGCCGGCCTGCTTTGCCAAAGTCAATAAACGGGGCGTGCCGGTGACCGCCCTGTCGGTGAGTATGCTGGGCGGCGTGCTGGCGCTGTTCTCCAGCGTGGTGGCGCCAGATACGGTGTTTGTCGCGCTGTCGGCGATCTCCGGTTTTGCGGTGGTGGCGGTGTGGTTGAGCATCTGCGCCTCGCACTTTATGTTCCGCCGCCGCCATCTGCAGCAGGGTAAGGCGCTGAGCGATCTGCAGTATCGCGCTCCCTGGTATCCGGTAGTGCCCGTTCTGGGCTTTGTGCTGTGCCTGGTGGCCTGCGTGGGCCTCGCTTTTGACCCGAGCCAGAGAATTGCGCTGTGGTGCGGGATCCCCTTTGTGGCCCTGTGCTATGGTGCCTGGTATCTTACTCGTTCACGGAATATGACTCAGGAGCCCCAACATGTCGCAGACTAATCCGTTTACCGCCCTGCTTGCCGCCCAGCCTTTCGTGCTGCTGGACGGCGCCATGGCCACCGAGCTGGAGGCCCGCGGCTGCGATCTGGCCGACAGCCTGTGGTCGGCGAAAGTGCTGCTGGAGAACCCGCAGCTGATCCGCGATGTGCATCTCGACTACTTTCGCGCCGGGGCGCAGGTGGCGATCACCGCCAGCTATCAGGCCACTCCGGCGGGCTTTGCCGCGCGCGGGCTGGATGAGGCGCAGTCCCGGGCGCTAATCGGCAAAAGCGTCGAGCTGGCGCGCAAAGCGCGCGAGGCGTACCTCGCCGAGAACCCGCAGGCCGGTACGCTGCTGGTGGCCGGTTCGGTGGGGCCGTATGGCGCGTTTCTCGCCGACGGCTCGGAGTATCGCGGCGATTATCAGCGCAGCGCGGCAGAGTTCCAGGCCTTCCACCGCCCGCGCGTCGAAGCGCTGCTGGATGCCGGCGCCGACCTGCTGGCCTGTGAAACCCTGCCGTCATTCGCTGAGATCCAGGCCCTGGCGGCCCTGCTGCAGGAGTATCCCCGCGCCCGCGCCTGGTACTCCTTCACGCTGCGCGACGCCGAACATCTCAGCGACGGCACGCCGCTGCGCGAGGTGATGGCCGCCCTGGCGGATAATCCGCAGGTGGTGGCGGTGGGGATCAACTGTATCGCCCTGGAAAATACGCCCGCGGCGCTGGCGCATCTGCACAGCCTGACGGCCCTGCCGCTGGTGGTCTATCCTAACTCCGGCGAACATTATGATGCGGTGAGCAAGACCTGGCACCATCATGGCGAAGCCTGCGCCAGCCTGGCGGATTATCTGCCGCAGTGGCTGGCCGCCGGGGCGAAGCTGATCGGCGGCTGCTGCCGCACCACGCCGAAGGACATCGCCGCGCTTAACGCGAAGCGCTAAATTTTTGCCGGGTGGCGCTGCGCTTACCCGGCCTACATATTGCGCGAACCGGATGCTGGGTAAGGCGTAGCCGCCGCCCGGCGCCAACCATCTGCCACTAACTCACCGCACAAAACCAACTATCCTTTCCCGCTTTTGTTCTAAAAACGATTCGCTATTAGCCAGAATTTTTAATTACTTCATCTCCATCCTGATGCCGGAAATACTGCACCTATAACAACTCAGGGGAAGCAGACATTATGGCATTCACATCGCGAATTACTCTTCTGGCGGCGCTGGCTGTCGCCGCCTTCCAGGCGCAGGCGGTCAACGTTACCGTGGCGTATCAAACCTCCGCTGAGCCGGCGAAAGTCGCCCAGGCGGACAACACCTTCGCCAAAACCAGCGGGGCGACCGTCGACTGGCGGAAATTTGACAGCGGCGCCAGCGTGGTACGCGCCCTGGCCTCCGGCGATGTGCAGATCGGTAATATTGGCTCCAGCCCGTTGGCGGTGGCCGCCAGCCAGCAGGTGCCGATTGAAGTGTTCCTGCTTGCCTCAAAGCTCGGCAACTCCGAAGCGCTGGTGGTGAAGAAAAGCATTACCAAACCGGAAGATCTGATCGGCAAGCGCATCGCCGTGCCGTTTATCTCCACCACCCACTACAGCCTGCTGTCGGCGCTCAAACACTGGGGCATCAAGCCGGGCCAGGTACAGATTATTAACCTGCAGCCGCCGGCGATTATCGCCGCCTGGCAGCGCGGGGATATCGATGGCGCTTACGTCTGGGCGCCAGCGGTTAACGAACTGGAAAAAGAGGGCAAGGTGCTGACCGATTCTTCTCAGGTTGGGGAGTGGGGCGCGCCGACCCTTGACGTCTGGGTGGTCCGTAAGGACTTCGCCGAGCAGCATCCGGAGATCGTCAAAGCGTTTGCTAAAAGCGCCATCGACGCCCAGCAACCCTACATCGCCAACCCGGAGGCATGGCTGAAACAGCCGGACAACATCAGCAAGCTGGCGCGCCTGAGCGGCGTGCCGGAAGCCGATGTCCCCGGGCTGGTGAAGGGCAATACCTATCTCACCGCCGCTGAGCAGGCGCAGGCGCTGAACGGGCCGGTCAATCAGGCCATCGTCGATACCGCGCGCTTCCTGAAAGAGCAGGGCAAAGTGCCTGCGGCGGGAACCGATTATCGTCAGTACGTTACTGACCGCTTTGTGAAGTAAAGGAGGCGGCGATGCTGCAAATCTCGCATCTTTCCGCCGACTACGGCGGTAAACCGGCGCTGGCGGATATCAACCTGACGCTGGAGAGTGGGGAGCTGTTGGTGGTGCTGGGGCCTTCGGGCTGCGGTAAAACTACCCTGCTGAACCTGATTGCCGGATTCGTGCCCTATCAGCACGGCAGCATCACCCTCGAAGGTCAGCAGGTGACCGGGCCGGGCGCAGAGCGCGGGGTGGTCTTCCAGAATGAAGGTCTGCTGCCGTGGCGCAATGTGCAGGATAACGTGGCGCTGGGCCTCCAGTTGGCGGGCGTGGATAAAGCGCAGCGCCGGCAAGCGGCGGCGCAGATGCTGAAGAAGGTGGGGCTCGAAGGGGCGGAAAAGCGCTTTATCTGGCAACTGTCCGGCGGTCAACGCCAGCGGGTGGGCATCGCCCGGGCGCTGGCGGCGAATCCGCAGCTGTTGCTGCTGGATGAGCCCTTCGGCGCGCTTGACGCCTTTACCCGCGAGCAGATGCAGACGCTGCTGCTGAAACTGTGGCATGAGACCGGCAAACAGGTGCTGCTGATCACCCATGATATTGAAGAGGCCATCTTCATGGCGACCGAGCTGGTGCTGCTGTCGCCGGGGCCGGGACGGGTGGTGGAGAGGCTGCGACTTGATTTCAGCCGTCGCTTTGTCGCGGGCGAATCCTGCCGCAGCATCAAATCCGACCCGCGCTTTATTGAACAGCGGGAATACATTCTGAGCCGGGTGTTTGACCAACGGGAGGCTTTCTCATGAGCGTGGTACTGAACGACAAACCGCGTCAGTCGACGCTGAAGTGGCGCTGGCCGCTCTCCCGCCAGCTCACCCTCAGCGTGGCGACCCTGGCGGTATTGCTGGCCGTCTGGTGGGCGGTCGCGGCGCTGCAGCTGATTAACCCGCTGTTTCTGCCGCCGCCAGGCCAGGTGCTGCAGAAGCTTATCACCATCGCCGGGCCGCAGGGCTTTATGGATGCGACGCTCTGGCAGCACCTGGCGGCGAGCCTGACGCGGATCGTTATCGCCCTGCTGGCGGCAGTGCTTATTGGCGTACCGGTGGGGATCGCCATGGGGCTCAACTCGACGGTGCGCGGGATCCTCGACCCGCTGATCGAACTCTATCGTCCGGTGCCGCCGCTGGCCTACTTACCGCTGATGGTGATCTGGTTTGGCATCGGTGAAACCTCGAAGATCCTGCTGATCTACCTGGCGATTTTCGCGCCGGTAGCCATGTCGGCGCTGGCAGGGGTAAAAAGCGCGCAGCAGGTGCGGATTCGCGCTGCCCGTTCGCTTGGCGCCAGCCGGGCGCAGGTGCTGTGGCTGGTGATCCTGCCCGGCGCGCTGCCGGAGATCCTCACCGGACTGCGCATTGGTCTCGGGGTGGGCTGGTCAACGCTGGTGGCCGCTGAGCTGATCGCCGCCACCCGCGGATTAGGATTTATGGTGCAGTCTGCCGGCGAGTTTCTCGCCACCGATGTGGTGCTGGCGGGGATCGCGGTGATTGCCATTATCGCCTTTTTACTGGAACTGGGTCTGCGCGCGCTGCAGCGGCGCCTGACGCCCTGGCATGGAGAAGTACAATGAGTGAACGTCTGAGCATTACCCCGCTGGGGCCCTATATTGGCGCGCAGGTGAGCGGGGCGGATTTAACCCGTCCGCTGAGCGACAACCAGTTTGAACAGCTGTATCACGCGGTGCTGCGTCATCAGGTGGTATTCCTGCGCGAGCAGAATATCACCCCGGCGCAACAGCGCGACCTGGCGCTGCGTTTTGGCGACCTGCATATCCATCCGGTCTACCCTCACGCCCCAGGGGTGGAGGAGATTATCGTCCTCGATACCCACAACGATAATCCGCCGGATAATGACAACTGGCATACCGATGTCACCTTTATCGACACGCCGCCCGCCGGCGCCATTCTGGCGGCGAAAGAGCTGCCGACGACCGGCGGGGACACCCTGTGGACCAGCGGCATCGCCGCCTGGGAAGCGCTGTCAGAACCTTTCCGGCAGCTGCTGAGCGGCCTGCATGCCGAACACGATTTCCGCAAATCGTTCCAGGAGTATAAGTACAACAAGACCGAAGCCGAGCATCGGCGCTGGCAGGAAGCGGTGGCGAAGCATCCGCCGCTGCTGCACCCGGTGGTGCGTACCCACCCGGTGACCGGCAAGCAGGCGCTGTTCGTTAATGAAGGCTTTACCACGCGAATTGTCGAGGTGAGTGAGAAAGAGAGCGCAGCGCTGCTGAACTTCCTGTTTGCTCATGTCACTAAACCGGAGTTTCAGGTGCGCTGGCGCTGGCAGCCGAACGATGTCGCTATCTGGGATAACCGGGTGACGCAGCATTACGCCAACGCCGACTATCTGCCGCAGCGGCGGATCATGCACCGGGCGACGATCCTCGGCGATAAGCCGTATTACCGGGCGGGGTAAGGCTTGTAGCCGGTTAAGGCATCAGCCGCGAGCCGCGGAGAACATTGCCCGCTGCTTTCCGGAGGCGGCGCCTGACGCGCCTTTTCCGGGCTACCGATCCGTCGGAAACGGTAGCCCGGCTAAGGCGCAACGCGCCGCAAGCCGGGAAAAAGCGTTTATGCCGATTTTTGCGCACCCAGATGCGCGCCAATATAGCGCTGATAGCGGTTCGCTTTCAGATAGGTCAAATCCACCAGCACCAGACCATCCACGCAGTTGTTGAAATCCGGGTCGCTGCCGAAATCGATAAACTGCACGCCGCCCGGCTCGCACACTTCCGAGTACTGCTTATACAGCGGGGGGATCGCGCAGCCGAGGTTGCCGAGCAGGGACTTCAGCCGGGCCAGGTCGTCGCTGTAATCCTCCCCGCCAAACTGCGCCAGCACGTCGGGCAGCGACGCCGGATAAGGGCGACGCGACTCCGCCAGCGGATGCGTCGCCGGGAACCACATCCGGTAGAATGCCACCAGCAGATCGCGGGCGGCGGGCGGCAATCCGCCAGAAATCGACACCGGACCAAACAGATAGCGATAGTGCGGATAGCGCGCCAGATAAGCGCCGATGCCGGACCACAGGTAGTCCAGCCCGCGACGCCCCCAGTAGCGCGGCTGGATAAAGCTGCGCCCCAGCTCAATGCCGTGCTGCAGGACATCGTCCATCCGCCCGTCGTAATGGAACAGACTGTAACTGTAGATCCCCTCCAGGCCGCGCTTTGCCAGCTGGATGGCCGTCGGCATAAAGCGGTAAGCGCCGACGATCTCGAGGTCTTCTTCATCCCACAGGATCAGATGCAGATAGTCGTCGTCATACCCGTCGATATCCCGCCGTTTGCCGCTGCCTTCCCCGACCGCGCGGAAGGCGATTTCCCGCAGGCGTCCCAGCTCGCGCAGCAGCGGCGCGTCCTCCTGGCCGTTGCGCTGCCAGAGGTAAATCACTTTACCATCGGCGGTGCGGCCCAGGCATTCGGCCTTGTGCAGTTCGCGTTTGAGCAGCGCCCGGTCTTCCGGACGGGCGATAGCGCTTTCGGTTTTAAACCGCCCCGGCAGCCCTTTGCGCAGCTGTTCAAGGTGCTGATAGCAGCGGCCGGTAAGCTCGCGAGCGCTGGACTGGGCATCGAACCAGTTCGACCAGGGGATCTGCTGGCCGATACGCACCGGCAGGCTGCTGTTGCGCCGGCGAAACATCTGCTGCATCAGCAGGAGCAGCGGCAGGTTGTCTGATATCAGCGTGCTGGCGTAAAACAGGGCGCTGTTGCGGGCGTTAATCCACGCCGGCAGCAGCGGGGCACGGTATTTTGCCGCCAGCTTAATAAAGCCGGAGTGCCATTTTTTATCGCGGATGCCGCGACGGGTGAGGCGGGAGACTTCCCCCGCCGGGAAGAAGATCAGCACCCCGCCGGCCTGCAGCTGCTGGTCCATCTGCTGCAGCGCCGCTTTAGCGGTGCGGCCATGAATATTATCTACCGGGATAAACAGCGAGCTCAGGGGCTCAAGGTGGGTGAGCATGCGGTTGGTGACCACTTTGACATCGCGGCGCACGCGGGATACCGCATACAGGAGCGCCAGGCCGTCGAGGGTGCCGGTGGGGTGGTTGGCGATAATGACCAGCGGGCCATATTCGGGGATTTGTTCGAGATCGTGCGCCGGGATGGCGCAGCGGATATTGAGGTATTCCAGCACCTGTTCGACCGTATCAAGCCCCTTCAGGTGGCGATGACGATCGGCAAATTGTTGAAACTCTTCCTCATGAAACAGCTTTTTTAACAGTTTCTTTTGCCAGGGGGCGGGCCTCGCCTGAGGCCACAGGTCATCGAGTACGTTGTCGAGACTAAACATAGTGGCTCCTCCTCCGTCCTGCCCAGACAGTAGAAGGTGGAGATGTCGTTCAGATTACAGTTGGGTGAAGTTTCGGTCGCAGCAAGCGAGGTTCCCCGGATAGCGGCGCAAGCGCCTTATCCGGGCTACGGTTGGCGCCGATTTGTAGCCCCGGTAAGCGTCAGCGCCACCGGGGAGAGGCTATCGGCGTTCACCGCAGCTAAGATCAAAGCTATCGCCAGCCCAATTTGGGGGATATAGCCCGCGCTGGACATCGCGATGAAAGGTTGAAAATGGCCAATCGATCACCCGGGTGACCCAGCCATGCTTAAGTGGATTGATATGGATGTAATCAACGTGTCGGCGGTAATCATCTTCATCGCGTATGGCATGCTCCCAGAAGCGCGGTTGCCAGAGGGGTTGTCGTTTTAACGTTCTGCTAAAACAGCCTTTGATATCTCTCCAGCGTGAAGAAAAATCGTCATCATTATGAGGTAGTGTCCAGATGCAATGCAGATGTTCAGGCAACACCACCCAGGCATCAATAATAAAGGGGCGATGTTGTTTAACAACGGCGACAGAGTAGCGCAATAATTC
This sequence comes from Klebsiella sp. KP20-425-1, assembly GCF_025813515.1. Lineage (NCBI taxonomy): Bacteria > Pseudomonadati > Pseudomonadota > Gammaproteobacteria > Enterobacterales > Enterobacteriaceae > Klebsiella > Klebsiella sp. KP20-425-1. Next base: position 4,059,069 of record NZ_CP109614.1, on the reverse strand, counting down.
TATGTTTTCAGTTAGGTGCATGCTTCTACGGTCTTTAAGGTTAACAGTGAAGAACCAGGTTCCCCCCTTAATGTAATAACGTCGATAAGCCACCACAGGATCTCCTGGAATTCGGTATTTATGATGTGGTTTAACACGTTAGAAGGCGAAATCCGGTACGCCAAGGAGAAGGCGCAGAAGGTGGAAAGCGGCGCGCAAAGTTTTAGCTACAGATATTGGTTAGCGCCTGTCCCCGGATAGCGGCGCAAGCGCCTTATCCGGGCTACGGTGTGGTGGTCGCGATAAATACAGCGCACCGGAGATGAGGTTTGGTAGCCCCGGTAAGCGCAGCGCCACCGGGGAGGGGCGGGTTTAACGGAGGATCTTTTTCTCGGCCAGATCGAGGGCGAAATAGCTGAAGATCAGGTCGGCGCCTGCGCGTTTGATAGCGCCGAGGCTTTCCAGAACCACTTTCTCTTCATCGATAGCGCCCGCCTGGGCAGCAAATTTGATCATCGCGTACTCACCGCTGACCTGATAGGCGCCGAGCGGCAGATCGCTGCGTTCGCGGATATCGCGCAGTATATCCAGGTAGGCGCCAGCCGGTTTCACCATCAGGCAGTCGGCGCCCTGGGCTTCATCGAGCAGCGACTCGCGAATGGCCTCCCGGCGATTCATCGGGCTCATCTGATAGGTTTTCCGATCGCCCTTCAGCGCGGTACCGGCCGCTTCGCGGAACGGACCGTAGAAGGAAGAAGCGAACTTGGTCGAGTAGGACATGATCGCCGTATTGGTGAAGCCGGCGGCGTCCAGCGAGCGGCGAATCGCCTGCACCTGACCGTCCATCGCGGCGGAAGGAGCGATGAAATCCGCCCCCGCGGCGGCGGCGACAACGGCCTGTTTGCCGAGGTTTTCCAGGGTCGCGTCGTTATCCACCCCGTGGTCGCACAGCACGCCGCAGTGGCCGTGGGAGGTATATTCGCAGAAGCAGGTATCGGACATGACGATCATCTCCGGCACCGTGGACTTACAAATCCGCGACATACGCGCCACCAGACCATTTTCATTCCAGGTATCGCTGCCGGTGGCATCGGTGTGATGAGAAATACCAAAGGTCATCACCGAGCGGATCCCGGCGTTGGCGATGCGTTCGATCTCGCGCGCCAGATATTTTTCCGGAATGCGCATCACGCCGGGCATGGCCTCTATCGCTTTGTAATCATCAATTTCTTCTTCAACAAAGATCGGCAACACCAGGTCGTTCAAACTCAGTGTTGTCTCTTCAAACAGGGCGCGCAGCGCAGCGGATTGACGCAGGCGGCGGGGGCGAGTGATTAAATCTGTCATGGTTTGCCTGATTTTGTGAAATGAAAGACGATAGTGTAACTGAAATGGCAGCGGGATGTTTCGCCAAAACGATCGTTATGGCGCATCGGCGAAACCTTCCCCGGGCTTACTGGCTGGCCGTCTGCATGTTGGGCTGTGCGCCGCTCAACTCGCTGACCAGGTCGTTGATGCCATCGCTCATATTGTTGAAGCGGGTTAACGGCGAGCGGGTTACCACCACAAAGGCGCCAACGTTAGCCTGCGGATTCATCGCCATATAGGTGATAAACCCGCCGCCGCCGCCGGTTTTCTGAATAATCCCCGGATGGCCGTTCTTCGGCTTCATATACACCCAGCCGAGGCCCAGCGCGTCTGCGCGGCCCGGCACGTCCATACCAATCACCCGGGTCAGCTGGTTACGCTGATAAATCAGCGTCTGCATCCGGTCGGCCTGCTGGCTGCGGGTATAGAAATCGGATGACAGGAACTGCTGCATCCAGCGCATCATATCCCCCGGCGTCGAGTAGACTCCGCCGCTGCCGATCGCCGCCAGGGTGTTGTTGCATGGGCTGGCGCCTTTTTCCGGGATCATCAGCCGCTGGCACTGATCCGGTGACGGGGTAAAGGTGGTGTCCTTCATCCCCAGCGGCCGGGTGATCTGCTCTTCAAACAGCTGCGGATACGGTTTGCCGGCGGCGGTGGAGAGCGCGTCCGCCAGTAAATCGAAGGCCAGGTTGGAGTAGGCCGCCTGCGAGCCCGGCGCGGTCTTCAGGGTCGCGGTAGAGAGCCAGTTCCAGCGCTGCTGGCGGGTCGGCCAGACAAACACCGGACGATGAGCGGCGCCGCCAGGCTGCTCGCGCGGCAGGGCGCTGGTATGGGTCGCGAGGTTAACCAGGGTGATTGGTTTTCCCTGCCAGTCAGGCACCCGGGCGCCCGGCGGGGCGTATTTACTCAGCGGATCGTTGAGTTTCACCACCCCCTGGTCGAGCAGCTTCACCAGCATCTCGCTGGTCATCAGTTTGCTGAGGGAGGCGATACGGATCACCGAGTCGAGCTGCGGGTGCTGATTATTCCCCGGGCGGGTTTCGCCAAAGCTGCGAAAAACACGCTGATTGCCATCGATAACCACCAGCGCCATGCCGGTGGCGCCGCTGCCGTAGTAGATATGATTGGCGTAACGATCGACCACATCCGAGGCGAAAACCGGGTCAACGGTAGGCTGTGCGGCCTGCACCGAGGTCCACGACGCCGCGCACAGCGCAGCAAAAATGAGCAAACTACGTTTCAACGGAGATCATCCATTAAATAAATAAAAAGAAGAGGGTATTTATACTACGAAGTGGCGCAGAACAAAGCGGGATTCACGACATTCCTGCAGGAAAAAGGTAACGGTGCGTAAAAAAGACTTTTTTACGCTTTCGGATACCGGCTTTTTTCGCCGGCGCGTATGATGACCGTTTGGCTGAAGGTTCATGGGAGAGAACAATGACGGCTCAACGGGTAGTGATGGTCGTGGATATGCAAAACGGCGTGTTCGCCACGCCGCGTCTGGCGCGCGAGCGCTGCGTCGCGCAAATTAATCGTCTGGTGCGCGCGGCGGACAAGGTTATTTTCATTCAGCATGATGAAGCCGGCGGCCTCGAAGCCGGCAGCGAAGGCTTCGCCCTGCTTCCTGAGCTGGAGCAGCCGGCTGGCGCGCTGTATGTCACCAAAACCGCCTGCGATGCCTTCTATCACACCTCGCTGGCGCAGGTGTTGGACGAACACGACATTCAGCAGTTCGTCATCTGCGGTTGCGCCACCGACTACTGCCTCGATACCACCATTAAAAATGGCGCCAGCCGCGGGTACGGTATTGTTATCGCGGAAGATGCCCACACCACCGCCGACCGCCCCGCCGCGCAGGCCGCGACGCTTATCGCCCACTACAATGAGGTGTGGCGTACGCTGACCATTCCTGGCAATCCTTTACAGGTGAAACCCACAGAAACAATTCTGCACGCATGGCAGCAGAACTAAGCTGTTGATATCCGGTCTTATCATTCGTCTGTCCCGCGAGGGCTCATCCACGCGGCGGCCGACGTATGCGTCGTACACAGCAATAGCAGAACGATAAGAAGTTAGCAGGAGACAATGATGTTTAAATCTTTTTTCCCCAAACCGGGGCCGTTTTTTATTTCTGCCTTTATCTGGTCGCTGCTGGCCGTGATCTTTTGGCAGGCGGGCGGCGGCGACTGGCTGCTGCGGGTCACCGGGGCATCGCAAAATGTGGCGATCAGCGCGGCGCGCTTCTGGTCGCTCAACTATCTGGTGTTCTACGCTTACTATCTGTTTTGCGTCGGCGTGTTCGCGCTGTTCTGGTTTGTCTACTGCCCGCACCGCTGGCAGTACTGGTCGATTCTCGGCACCTCGCTCATCATCTTCGTCACCTGGTTTCTGGTAGAAGTCGGGGTGGCGATCAACGCCTGGTATGCGCCGTTCTACGACCTGATCCAGAGCGCGCTGGCCACCCCGCATAAGGTCAGCATCAACCAGTTTTATCAGGAAATCGGCGTCTTTCTCGGCATCGCGATCATCGCGGTGATTATTGGCGTGATGAACAACTTCTTCGTCAGCCACTACGTCTTCCGCTGGCGCACGGCGATGAACGAGCACTATATGGCCCACTGGCAGCATCTGCGCCATATCGAAGGCGCCGCGCAGCGTGTGCAGGAAGATACCATGCGTTTTGCTTCCACCCTCGAAGATATGGGCGTGAGCTTTATCAACGCGGTGATGACCCTGATCGCCTTCCTGCCGGTGCTGGTGACGCTCTCCGAACATGTTCCCGACCTGCCTATCGTCGGCCATCTGCCGTATGGCCTGGTGATTGCCGCTATCGTCTGGTCGCTGATGGGTACCGGCCTGCTGGCGGTGGTGGGGATTAAGCTGCCGGGCCTGGAGTTTAAAAACCAGCGCGTGGAAGCGGCCTATCGTAAAGAGCTGGTTTATGGCGAGGACGATGAAACTCGCGCCACGCCGCCGACGGTGCGCGAGCTATTCCGCGCGGTGCGTCGCAACTATTTCCGTCTCTATTTCCACTATATGTATTTCAATATCGCCCGCATCCTCTATCTGCAGGTGGATAACGTTTTCGGCCTTTTCCTGCTGTTTCCGTCGATCGTTGCCGGTACGATTACCCTCGGGCTGATGACGCAAATTACTAACGTCTTCGGCCAGGTGCGCGGCTCGTTCCAGTACCTGATCAGCTCGTGGACAACTCTGGTGGAACTGATGTCCATCTACAAACGTCTGCGCAGTTTTGAACGCGAGCTGGACGGCAAACCGCTGCAGGAAGCGATCCCGACATTACGTTAATCAAGACAAGGAAGCATAATGGCCGCACGTTTATCGCGCATTATTCCCGTTTCATTGACGCTGCTGGCGGCCATGGCGCTGAGCGCCTGTACCAGCCAGCAGGCTCCGGCGCTGAAAGAGGGCGAGAAGCCTGTTGACGTGGCGTCGGTGGTGCGGCAGAAAATGCCGGCCAGCGTCAAGGATCGGGAGGCCTGGGCGCAAGCCATCGCCACCGCGTTTGACAGCCAGAAGCTGGCGCCGACGGAAGAAAACGTCTGCTCGGTGCTGGCGGTCGCGCAGCAAGAGTCTAACTATCAGTCCGATCCGGTGGTGCCGGGGCTGAATAAAATCGCCTGGCAGGAAATTGACCGCCGGGCGGAAAAAATGCACATTCCGCCGTTTCTGGTCCATACCGCGCTGAAGATCACCTCGCCAAACGGTAAAAGCTATAGCGACCGTCTGGACAATGTGAAGACGGAAAAGCAGTTGAGCGCCATTTTTGATGACTTTATCGGGATGGTGCCGATGGGGCAGAAGCTGTTCGGTTCCCTTAACCCGGTGCACACCGGGGGGCCGATGCAGGTCAGCATTGCTTTTGCCGAGCAGCACACCTCCGGCTACCCGTGGAAAATGAACGGCACGGTGCGCCAGGAGGTCTTCAGTCTGCGCGGTGGCCTGTGGTTTGGCACCTATCATCTGCTGAACTATCCGGCCAGTTATAGTGCGCCATTGTACCGCTTTGCCGACTTCAACGCCGGCTGGTATGCCAGCCGTAACGCCGCCTTCCAGAACGCGGTGGTGAAAGCCAGCGGGGTAAAACTGGCGCTCGACGGCGACCTTATCCGCTACGACAGCGAGGAGCCGGGCAGCACCGAGCTGGCGGTGCGTCGCCTGGCGAGCCAGCTGGGGATGAGCGACAGCGAGATCCATCGTCAGTTGAAAAAGGGCGACAGCCTGGCGTTTGAGAAGACCGATCTCTATCAGCAGGTTTTCCGTCTCGCCGAGAAAAAGACGGGCAAAACCCTGCCGCGGGAGATGTTGCCAGGGATCCAGCTGGAGAGTCCAAAAATCACCCGAAATCTGACGACGGCGTGGTTTGCGAAACGGGTTGATGAGCGGCGGGCAAACTGTATGGCGCGGCGTTAACGGCGCTGACGCCAGCGCACGATAAGCGCCAGTACCCCGATGAACGTGCAGCCGATCAGGAAAGGGATCAGACCAAAGAGGGTACCCACGGCGAGGCTGATGTCGACTTGCGGACGGCTGGCGTCCTGGGCTTGCATCAGGCGTTCAAATACCCCCGGGGCGTGGATCAGCATGCTGAGCATCTGCGCGCCGGCCCAGCAGCAGATCAACACGAACAGCCCGTAGGCGACATGGCTGCCGGTCAGCGCGCCCCTTTTTTTATTTCCCAAAAGCGATTTTGAAAAACTGAATTCAGCCATAGGCCCTCCCACATCTGCGCTGCTGGTTTTTTCTCCAGCTCTATGTCAGGTATTCTGGCAGTCAGGGGCCATCATCAGTATCAGATTGCTGGTAATTGCCGTCCAGGAATAATCCTGTTTTCGCCGTTGTGTTAACCGCGCCACAGGAGCACAAAAGGGAGAGCGGCGTCGCAATCCAGCAACATTCTCCATATCGCTACAGACCGCCGCGGGCGGCTATGCGAAGATGCGTTTTTTGCTGTTGGAGGCCGCATGAAGCTCACTGATAAAATTCGCCGCGATTGGCACTACTACGCCGTGGCGCTGGGGTTGATTTTTATTCTTAATGGCGTGGTGGGGCTGCTGGGGTTTGAAACACAGGGGTGGCAATCCTACGCCGTCGGTCTGATCACCTGGGTCATTAGCTTCTGGATTGCGGGCTTTGTGATCCGCCGCCGCCCGGCAGAAGAGGCCTGAGGCCGCCGCTGCCAGGCGGGGTAAAACGCGTTTTAGTTCATGGAGGTTTTCAGCGCCCGGTCCGCGGCATGGCGCTCCAGCGCCAGCTCAATCAGGCGGGTGATCAGGCTGGTGTAGTCGAGACCGCTGGCCTGCCACAGCTTCGGATACATGCTGATGTTGGTAAAGCCCGGCAGGGTGTTGATCTCGTTGATCACCACCTCGTTGTCGGCGGTGAGGAACACGTCGACACGAGCCATGCCGCTGCAGCCCAGGGTCTGGTAGGCCTGCACCGCGATAGCGCGAATTTTGTCGTTGATCTCAGGGGCGATAGCGGCCGGGACTACCACCTGCGCGCCCTGATCGTCGATATACTTGGTGTCGTAGGCGTAAAACTCGCTGTTGAGGACGATTTCACCGCAGGTGCTGGCCTGCGGGTGGTCGTTACCCAGCACCGCACACTCAATTTCCCGCCCTTTAATGCCTTGCTCCACCACCACTTTATGGTCAAATTCGAAGGCCAGGGCCACCGCCTGATGGTACTGCTCTTCGTTTTTAACTTTGCTGACGCCAACCGACGAGCCCTGATTAGCCGGCTTAACGAACAGCGGCAGGCCAAGCTTCGCTTCGACATCGGCAAAGCTGAACTGCGCGCGGTTGGCGCGGGTGAGTGTGATAAACGGGGCGACGGCGAGCCCGGCGTCGCGCAGCAGACGTTTGGTCACGTCTTTGTCCATACAGGCTGCAGAGCCCAGCACATCGGAGCCGACGAACGGCAGATTCGCCATGCGCAGCATCCCCTGCAGGGAGCCATCTTCACCCAGCGTGCCGTGGACGATCGGGAAAATCACATCGATGGCCGCCAGCGGTTGGCCGCTTTCGGCGTTAATCAGCTGCTGCGCTTCGCGGCCCGGGATCTGCGCCAGAGTCACCGTGGAAGGGCGCAGGGCAATGCGGGCAGGATCCTGTGCGTTGAGCAGGTAGTTGCCGGCGTCGTTGATGTGCCACAGCCCCTGTTTATCAATACCCAACAGAACCACATCGAAGCGCGATTTATCAATCGCTTCCACGATATTCTTCGCTGACTGCAGCGACACTTCATGCTCCGCCGACTTGCCGCCAAAAACGATCCCAACCCTCATCTTTGCCATTTCAACTTCCATCCAGATAACATCAAAGGGCATAACATACCATGTGAAACCGCTGCCTGGCTGCCATAATATTTACCTGATCAATTGACGGGAGTGGGCGTGAGAGGAAAGACGCTGCTGGTGCTGGCCGGGCTGCTCGGCGCGGGCCTGTTGGGATACCGCAATCTGCCGCCGCACCTGAATCCGCTGGCGCCGCTGGCGCTGGACGATCCCCCGGGCTGGCTGACGTCGTTTAAGCTGCGCAGGCTGACGGCAGACCAGTGCGCCTCCCTGCTGGCGGAAGCCAATCGCCGGCGGCTTATCGCCAGCCGGCCGGTGGCCGACAGCGAGGGAAGCTGCCCTCTGCGTAACGTGGTGCGGGTGGCGAATTTTGGCTCGGTGCAGCTGAGCAGTAGTTTTCTCGCCAGCTGCCCGCTGGCGCTGAGCAGCGCGCTGTACATCGAGCAGCAGGCGAAGCCGCTGACCCGGCAGCTGATGGCGAGCGATCTGCGTCAGATCGATCATCTCGGCAGCTTTGCCTGCCGCAATATTTACCATCGTCAACAGGCGCGGCGCAGTGAACACGCCACGGCGGACGCGCTGGACGTCAGCGGTTTCCGTCTGGCGGACGGTAGACGCGTTAGCGTCCTGCAGGGCTGGCGGAGCGAGACTTCGCGCCCCTGGCTGGCGGCGCTGTTGAGCAGCAGTTGCCATTACTTCGGTAACGCGCTGGGGCCAGAGTACAACGCGGCTCACGCCAACCATTTTCATTTCGGCATGCGCGGGCAGGGCTTCTGCTTTTGAGCATAAAGCGCTATGAGCAGCCTAAATGACCAGAAAATGCTTCGTCAGGCTCTCATCCGCAGCCATAAAACACCAAACTCACCGCCAGCGCATCTATGGTAGTACACCAGTGGGATGAAATTGCTAAGCTAGATAATAATTGGCAAATCATTAATGAATACGCGTAGTTATGGAATCCTGGAAGGTTAATCTCATCTCCGTCTGGTTTGGTTGCTTTTTTACCGGCCTGGCGATCAGTCAAATTCTCCCCTTTTTACCCCTCTACGTCTCCCAGCTCGGCGTCACCTCGCATGAAGCGCTATCGATGTGGTCGGGGCTGACCTTCAGCGTCACTTTTCTTGTCTCGGCGATCGTCTCGCCAATGTGGGGAAGCCTGGCGGACCGTAAAGGCCGCAAGCTCATGCTGCTGCGCGCCTCGTTGGGGATGGCGATTGCCATTTTACTGCAGGCTTTCGCCACCAACGTCTGGCAGCTGTTTATCCTGCGGGCGATCATGGGCTTAACCTCCGGTTATATCCCCAACGCCATGGCGCTGGTGGCCTCCCAGGTGCCGCGCGAGCGCAGCGGCTGGGCGCTAAGCACGCTGTCGACGGCGCAAATTAGCGGGGTGATCGGCGGTCCGCTGCTGGGCGGTTTCCTGGCGGACCACGTCGGGCTGCGGATGGTCTTTTTTATTACGGCGATCCTGCTGACCATCAGTTTTCTGGTGACCCTGTTTCTGATTAAAGAGGGCGTTCGCCCGCAGGTCAGCAAAAGCGAGCGTCTCACCGGGAAACAAGTCTTTGCCTCTTTGCCCTATCCGGGGCTGGTGATCAGCCTGTTCTTCACCACCCTGGTGATCCAATTGTGCAACGGCTCAATCGGCCCGATTCTGGCGCTGTTTATTAAGTCGATGGCGCCGGACAGCAACAATATCGCTTTTCTGGCCGGGATGATCGCCGCGGTGCCCGGCGTGTCGGCACTGATTTCTGCGCCACGGTTGGGTAAGCTTGGCGACCGCATCGGCACCTCGCGGATCCTGCTGGCGACGCTCTGCTGCGCGGTGGTGATGTTCTTCGCCATGTCCTTTGTCACCACCCCGCTGCAATTGGGTACGCTGCGTTTTCTGCTCGGCTTTGCCGATGGCGCGATGCTCCCGGCGGTGCAGACCTTATTGCTGAAGTACAGCAGCGACAGCGTCACCGGGCGTATCTTTGGCTATAACCAGTCGTTTATGTATCTGGGCAACGTCGCCGGGCCGCTAATTGGCGCCTCTGTGTCAGCCATGGCCGGCTTCCGCTGGGTGTTTATTGCCACCGCCATTATCGTTTTCATTAACCTCTGGCAGCTGGCGTGGATGCTGCGCCAAACCCGCCGGGCTAACGCCTGAACCTCTGCTGACGGTATTTATTGCGATACCGTCAGCATTATTCGCCTCAGCGGATTTACTATTACTTTTTGTTATCGTCATGGCGTGAACGCTATTCCATTTTATTATTTTCCAGGCAATCTGGTTATAAGCAACCCCGGTCATGATTAAACAATACTATTTATAGTGGTATTTTATTGTGGTAAAACGTTTCGCTGTATATTGGGTGTTGCGATGATTCTTAATTTAAGTAATTCTGAGGTCCGTCATCGCGTATGACATCCCAATCAAAACAGGCCTCGCATAAGGAACTGGTGCTATGAAGAATCTCATTGCTGAGTTACTGGTTAAACTGGCGCAAAAGGAAGAAGAAGCAAAGGAACTGACGGTGCAGGTTGAAGCGCTGGAGATCGTGGTCACCGCATTATTGCGCCATATGGAGCATGATGCCCAGCAGGCATTGATTCAGGATATTGAACAGGCGATTGACCAGGTGACCCCCTGTCCGCCGGTCAACGACCATGATGCGATGCTGTTGCAGCAATATCTAAAGAAGCTGTTGCGGCATCCTCGTAGCTAGTCTTTGTGACACGACAAGGATGCCGTCATTTTTCTGTCATCTCCCTTTTATAAAGTCTCCCTCGTTTTGTTTTTTTAAGTATTTTTTACATGGAGATGACAAAAGTGAAATTAAGCGCCCTGTTTATTGCCCTGATTCCTCTACTGGGCTCGCCGGTTATTCATGCAGAAACTACTGCTGCGCCGGTTCTGGAAAATCGCGCTGCGCAGGGAGATATCACCACTCCTGGCGGCGCGCGTCGTTTAACAGGCGATCAAACCGAAGCGCTGCGCGCCTCGTTAATCAATAAGCCAGCTAAAAACGTTATTTTGCTGATTGGCGATGGCATGGGTGATTCGGAAATTACCGCTGCGCGAAACTATGCCGAGGGGGCGGGCGGTTTCTTTAAAGGAATTGATGCTCTGCCGTTAACCGGGCAGTACACGCACTATTCGCTGGATAAAAAAACCGGGAAACCGGACTACGTGACCGACTCGGCGGCCTCCGCCACCGCCTGGACCACCGGCGTGAAGACTTATAACGGCGCGCTGGGCGTCGATATTCATGAGAATGCGCATCAGACCATCCTCGAGCTGGCGAAAGCGGCGGGGCTGGCCACCGGCAACGTTTCCACCGCCGAGCTGCAGGACGCCACCCCCGCGGCGTTGGTAGCGCATGTGACATCGCGTAAATGCTACGGCCCGACGGTCACCAGCGAAAAATGCCCCAGCAATGCGCTGGAAAAAGGGGGCAAAGGCTCCATTACCGAACAGCTGCTGAACGCCCGACCGGATGTCACCCTGGGCGGCGGCGCGAAGACCTTTGCCGAAACGGCGACGGCGGGCGAGTGGCAGGGCAAAACCCTGCGCGAGCAGGCGCAAGCGCGCGGCTACCAGATTGTGACCGACTCGGCTTCTCTTGCCGCCGCGACGGAAGCCAGTCAGGATAAACCGCTGCTGGGACTCTTTGCCGATGGCAATATGCCGGTACGCTGGGAAGGGCCGAAGGCGTCTTATCACGGTAATATCGATAAGCCGCCGGTGACCTGTACGCCAAACCCGAAGCGTGACGCCTCGGTGCCGACGCTGGCGCAAATGACGGAGAAAGCGATTGACCTGCTGAGTCGCAACGAGAAAGGTTTCTTCCTGCAAGTCGAAGGCGCGTCCATCGATAAGCAGGACCATGCGGCCAATCCGTGCGGCCAGATCGGCGAAACGGTTGATCTTGACGAAGCGGTGCAGAAGGCGCTGGAATTCGCGCGAAAAGACGGTAATACCCTGGTGATCGTCACCGCCGACCATGCGCATGCCAGCCAGATCATCCCGGCGGATAGCAAAGCCCCGGGGCTGACCCAGGCTCTGAACACGCACGATGGCGCGGTGATGGTGATGAGCTACGGCAACTCTGAGGAAGAGTCGATGGAGCACACCGGCACCCAACTGCGCATTGCGGCCTACGGTCCGCATGCGGCTAACGTCGTCGGCCTGACCGATCAGACCGACCTGTTCACGACCATGAAAGCTGCCCTGAGTCTCAAATAAGTCGCTGCCGGTGGCGAAATTGCGTCACCGGCTGGTTTTTTTTCTATCTGCGTCCAGACTTACAACGTTCCACTCACAGAAGGATGGTGCGATGAAAATAACTTTATTGATGACCCTACTGTTTGGCTTGATCTTTATCAGCGCGGTTGGCGCGGCAGAAAAAAGGCCCACTCCTCAGCAGCAAAGGATGACGGACTGCAATCAGCAAGCGTCAGCCAAAATGCTGAAAGGTGAGGAGCGCAAAACCTTTATGAGCCAGTGTCTGAAAAAAGAGACCACGACCTCGCAGGGAAAGGCGCTCACCCCTCAGCAGCAGAAAATGAGCGACTGCAGCAAAGCGGCCACGGCGAAATCACTGAAGGGCGATGAACGCAGTACCTTCATGAGTAGCTGCCTGAAGAAAGCCTGAAAAAAAGGGAGCGCACGCGCTCCCTTGTTCTTTAACCTCTCAGGGCTTGAAGCCCGCCGGCTCAGCTTCAGGAGCGGCTCAGTTTCTCTGATTTTTCCATACACTGGGTGATGGCTTCGATTACCGCCGAGCGGAACCCTTTCTCTTCCAGCACGCGCACGGCTTCGATGGTGGTCCCGCCAGGGGAACAGACCATATCTTTCAGCGCCCCTGGGTGTTCTCCGCTCTCCAGCACCATTTTGGCGGAGCCCATCACCGCCTGGGCGGCGAATTTATAGGCCTGAGCGCGCGGCATTCCGCCGAGGACGGCGGCATCGGCCATCGCTTCGATAAACATAAAGACATAGGCCGGCGCCGAACCGCTTACCCCCACCACCGGATGGATCATCGGCTCGGCAATTTGCTCCGCCTGGCCAAAGCAACGGAAAATAGTCAGCACTTCGGCAACATCTTCGCTGCTCACCAGGGCGTTAGGCGTGACGGAGGTCATACCGGCGTTAACCAGCGACGGCGTATTCGGCATCGCGCGAATGATTTTGCGATCGTGGCCAAGGGCGCGCGCCAGCTGCTCAAGCGTAACGCCGGCGGCGATAGAGACCACCAGCGACTCTTTATTCAGGCTGGAGGCGATATCGCCCAGCACTTTGGTCATGATCCCCGGTTTAACCGCGCCGAAGACGATATCGGCAATCTGCGCCACTTCCTGGGCACTGCTGGCGGCGTTGATGCCATACTGGTCGCGCAGAGCTGCAACCTTGTCCGGCGACGGGGTGTAGACCCAGATTTGTCCCGGCTGTACCTGACCGCTGGCGATCAGCCCGCCCAGAATGGCCTTACCCATATTGCCGCAGCCGATAAAGCCAATTTTCTTATCCATCACCATTCCCCTCTGCTTTTTTCGTTACGATCTGATTAGCTTACCATCCTGGTGCTTTCCTGGGGGAGAAAAGCAGGTAACATTGGCGTCACTTATTGCAGGTACCAGGAGCTGGCATGGCCATTTGGGTGGATGCGGACGCGTGTCCGAACGTGATTAAAGAGATTTTGTTCCGCGCGGCAGAGCGGACCCAGACTCCGCTGACGCTGGTGGCGAACCAGCCGCTGCGCGTGCCGCCGTCGCGTTTCATCCGCACCCTGCGGGTTGAGCAGGGTTTTGACGTGGCGGATAACGAAATCGTTCGTCAGTGCGCGGCGGGAGATTTAGTGATCACCGCCGACATCCCGCTGGCGGCGGAGGTGCTGGCGAAGGGCGGGGCGGCGCTGAACCCGCGCGGGGAACGTTACAGCGAGGCGACGATCCGCGAGCGGCTGACGATGCGGGATTTTATGGAGACATTACGGGCCAGCGGCGTTCAGACCGGCGGCCCGGATAGTTTATCGCAGCGCGATCGGCAACAGTTTGCCGCCGAGCTGGAGAAGTGGTTGCTGGCGGTTAAGCGTCGCCAGGGTTAAACCCAGCTATCGTCATCGCTGCCAAAATCATCGTCGCCAAAGCCGGCGTCGAAGTCGTCGTTCCAGGTATTGTCGGCAAGGAACTGATCGTCTCCCTGGCGGAACGGATCGTCACCTGCGGTGGTGTCCTGCGCGATGCTGTCCTGCGCGGAGGCGGCATCAGGCTGCGGCTTCTCTTCGATGATATTGACGATCTCCTGCGGGTGCGAGCCGCTGAACATATTGGTCAGCATATTGCCCAGCACCACGCCGCCTGCCACGCCAGCGGCCGTTTGCAGCGCGCCCGCCATAAAGCCGCCGCCGCGTGCGGCAGCCTGCGGGGCATAGTTCTGCTGCGGTGGTGGCGTATACTGCGGCTGAGCGCTGGCCTGCGGGCGACCATATTGCTCCGCGCCCGGGATAGGGTCAGAACCGCGTGACGAGCCGCCACCGCCAAACAGGCCAGAGAGGAAGCCGCCGCTGCTGGGCTTTGCCGCCTGCAGTTGGCTGACCTGACTCTCCAGCGCCTGGATGCGATCGTTAAGCTGTTTAATCGCGGCTTCCTGGATAAGAATGGTTTGCGCCATATAGTAGGGGGCCGCCGGCTGCGCGCTCACGTGTTGGGCAATCCGCTCCTCGGCGCTGGCATCGCGCGATGCGCTGTGCGCCTCAGCCTCTTTCAGCCGGGAAAACAGTCCATCAATAAGGCGTTGTTCTTCAGATTGCATGTTACATTCCTCTGTCACACTGTCGAATAGGCATCAGGGTGCTTCTGAAACATGATGTTGTAAATATGTTGCTTCGTAAAGCTATGCATAAATGTGTTACCGTTTACGCCAGCGGTGGATAAAAAATAACGCCAAGCGGAAAGTAAAGCTGGTTAAACACTAAATGCAATGATAAGTTTACATTAATAGCCCCTCTTCTCACCGTGGTAATGGGGTGTAAAGAAGTTGTGTAATTTTTTCTTTACGTATGCATTGCGGGACAGACAGCGATAATACGTGCTTTCGTTTTCATTTTTTTGCGACAGACGGAACCAGGGGGTCTTCGGTTATGACACAGCCTATCTTTCTTATTGGGCCACGCGGCTGCGGTAAAACCACCGTCGGCCATGCGCTGGCGCGAGCGCGGCATTTTCAGTTCTCCGATACCGATCATCGGCTACAGGCCCATGAGCAGCGGACGGTGGCTGAGATCGTGCAGGCGGAAGGGTGGGCGCGTTTTCGCGAACTGGAGACCCTGTCGCTGAAGGCCGTGACCCTGCCGAATACGGTAATCGCCACCGGCGGCGGTATTGTGCTGGCGGAAGGTAACCGTCAGTTTATGCGGGAGAATGGCGTGGTGATTTATCTGCAGGCCTCGGTGTCGGCGCTGATTGACCGTCTGGAAGCCTACCCGAAAGCCGAACAGCGGCCGACGCTGACCGGAAAACCGGTGCGCGAGGAAGTGGGCGAGGTGCTGGCGCAGCGCGAAGCGTTATACCGGGACGCTGCCCACCATATTGTGGATGCCACGGCCTCGCCGGATCGGGTGGTGGAGCAGATTATGTCCATGCTATGCAGCGCGACGGCAACCCCGGTAAGTTAAGAATTTACTTACATTAAGGCGGCGAGGGGCGCCTATACTTAATAGTTCTGCTACCAGAAGAAGGAAGAACTATGCCAAACAGGCCCCCATATCCGAGAGAAGCGCGCGTGGTTGCGGTAGAGAAAGGTCCTCAGGGTCAGACGGTGACCTGGTATCAGCTCCGTGCGGATTATCCTGAGCCTGATTCGCTTATCAGCGAACATCCTACCGAGCAGGAAGCCGTGGATGCCAAACGGCGTTATGAAGATCCTGACAAGTCGTAACCCCCTGAGCCCGAATTGCCCGCCATGCTGGCAATATCGGGCGTATCTCACATTTTTTATTTATCAGTCGTACTAATGAATATCTAACACACGGATTTTTCAGGCACGGCGCCGCCGCCCGGCAATCTTTACATTCAACCGCGGCGTGGAGCTGCTACGCTTCTCGACGGTTGATTTTTACTCACCAGGGGGGCGGATGCTGTGTGTGGAAAGCCTGTGTTGAAGCAGTGGTTGTGAAAAGGTACATGATATGAGTAGTGCAACGATGGCAATTTTGACCATCGGCGTTGTGCCGCTGGCGGGAGTATTGCCGCTCCTGACCGAACATATCAGGGAAGAACAGATCGCCCACATCAGCCTGCTGGGCGAGATGACGCCTGACGAGGTAATGGCCGAGTACGCCGTAGGTGACGGCGAGAAAGGACTCCTGACCTTGCTCAGTAATAACCAGTTGGTGATGGTGTCGCGACAGAAAATTGAACGCGATGTCCGCAGCGCGATCGCGATGCTGGATCGACAACATTATGATGTGATCCTGCTGCTCAGCTCCGAACAGCTGACCGGTTTTACCACCCACCACGCGATCCTCCTCGAGCCGCAGCGGATCATCCCGCCGCTGGTGGCATCGATCGTCGATGGGCACCAGGTAGGGGTGATCGTGCCGGTGGAAGAGATCATGCCCATGCAGCGGCAAAAGTGGCTCTCGCTGGAAAAGCCGCCATACTACGCGCTGGCCAATCCGTTTACCGGCAGCGACAGCGAGCTATTAACCGCCGGCAAAACGCTGCTGGAGCAGGGCGCCGACGTGCTGGTCCTCGACTGTCTCGGTTACTATCAGCATCATCGCGATGTGTTACAAAAAGCCCTCGATGTTCCGGTTTTGCTGTCGAATGTGCTGGTTTCCCGACTGGCGGCAGAACTATTGGTCTAATGTGTTAATTTCGCGTGACAGGGGCAAGGAGCGCCCCCTATATTGAGCCTTTAACCGACGATCAGAAGGGCTTGTTTATGCTTCAAAGCAATGAATACTTTGACGGAAAAGTGAAATCCATTGGCTTCACCAGCAGCAGTACCGGTCGCGCCAGCGTTGGCGTGATGGCGGAAGGGGAATACACCTTTGGTACGGCGCAGCCGGAAGAGATGACGGTAGTCAGCGGGGCGCTGAATGTCCTGCTGCCGGGTGAGACTGAGTGGAAAGTTTACGCTGCCGGCGAAGTTTTCAATGTGCCAGGCAACAGCGAATTTCATCTGCAGGTGGCTGAGCCAACCTCTTATCTGTGCCGCTATCTGTAAGCCAGCGTGACGCCCGGCGTCTGCCGCCGGGTTGTTTTTTCCTTCCTGCCCGGCAGGAAGGAAAGCGGCGCTTAGCGCTGCGCTTCGCCGCCGAGCCCTTCCACCAGGCTTTGGATCAGGGCAGCCAGCTCGCCGGTCATTAAGATAAAGTCGGCGTCAAAGCGCTGGGCGAAATCTTCCCGATCGATATCTTCGTTTTGGTCGCGCAGTTCATCGCAGAACTTGAGGCGCTTAATTGACGCGTCGTCGCAGATCACAAACTGAATACGCTGCTGCCAGTCCAGCGCCAGCTTGGTGACGACCTTCCCGGCCTCAATGTGTACAGCGATTTCGTCGCTAACCAGATCCTGCTTCTTGGCGCGGATCACGCCGCCATCTTCCAGCATCGCTTTCAGCTCGGCTTCGTCCAGCAGCTGGAAGCCCTGCGCCACGGTGCCGGAGCGGACCCACTCGGTCAGCGTTAGCTCAATCGGATTCTCCAGGGTCAGCGGCACCACCGGCAGCGAGCCGAGGGTTTTACGCAGCAGGGCCAGAGTATCTTCCGCTTTCTTCGCGCTGGCGCAGTCGACCATGATCAGGCCGTTGACGGTGTCGATCCACATCATTGTCTGGCTGAAGCGGCTGAAGGCGCGCGGCAGTAGCGAGTGCAGCACTTCATCTTTCAGGGAATCTTTCTCGGTCTTCTTCAGCTTGCGGCCCTGATCGGCTTCCAGCTTCTGGATCTTTGCCTCCAGCGCCTGCTTAATCACCGGCGACGGCAGGATCTTCTCTTCTTTACGCGCGCAGATAATGATCTGGCCGTTTGCCGTATGCGTCAGCGCGTCGCTGTGCGATCCCATCGGCGACACCCAACCGGTTTTCGCCATATCCTGGCTGCCACAAGGGGTAAATGTCAGCTCGGCCAGCTGTTTTTCCATCTCCTCGGCGCGCAATTCGATATCGCGGCTGAGACGGTAAACCATTAAATTTTTGAACCACAGCATGATAATTTCCACGGCTTTGTCGTTAAATCAGGCGGGCATGATAGCGAATTGTCGCTATGCTTGCATTGTTAATCGGGGTGAGGAGCTGAGCGTGCGTATTGGTATTGATTTAGGTGGAACAAAAACCGAAGTGATAGCCCTGAGCGACCAGGGAGAGCAGCTGTTTCGCCACCGGTTACCCACGCCGCGGGAGGACTACCGGCAAACCATCGAGACCATCGCCACCCTGGTGGCGATGGCCGAGCAGGCGACCGGACAGCAGGGTACCGTGGGGATGGGCATTCCTGGCTCAATTTCGCCTTATACCGGGGTGGTGAAAAACGCCAACTCGACCTGGCTCAACGGCCAGCCCTTTGATAAGGACCTCAGCCTGCGCCTTGAGCGGGAAGTCCGGCTGGCTAACGATGCCAACTGTCTGGCGGTGTCGGAAGCGGTGGACGGCGCGGCGGCGGGGGCGCAAACGGTATTCGCGGTGATTATCGGCACCGGCTGCGGCGCCGGGGTGGCGCTCAACGGGCGGGCGCATATCGGCGGCAATGGTAACGCTGGCGAATGGGGACATAACCCATTGCCGTGGATGAACGACGATGAGCTACGCTACCGTGCGGAAGTCCCTTGCTACTGCGGCAAACAGGGGTGTATCGAAACCTTTATCTCCGGCACCGGTTTCGCCACCGACTATCAGCGGCTGAGCGGCAAAGGGTTAACCGGCAGCGAGATTATGCGCCTGGTGGGAGAAGGTGACGAAAAGGCTGAACTGGCGCTGAGCCGCTATGAACAGCGGCTGGCGAAATCGCTGGCCCACGTGGTGAATATCCTCGACCCGGACGTTATCGTGCTGGGCGGCGGGATGAGTAACGTCGAACGACTGTATCAGACGGTGCCGGACCTGGTGAAGCAGTGGGTCTTCGGCGGCGAGTGTGAAACGCCGATCCGCAAAGCGATGCACGGCGACTCCAGCGGGGTACGCGGCGCGGCCTGGCTGTGGCCGCTCCAGGGGACCTGAACCGCTTCCCCGCCCCCTAACCCTCTCCCGAGGGAGAGGGTTAGGGGGCGGGGACATCGCCATAATTCAGACCTCACTCCACCGCAAACGCTTTGTCCAGCCGGCTATAGCCCAGGCCGTTAATCTTCTTCACTTTGATCTGCACCGGAATGCGGTCTTTCATCGCCTCCACGTGGCTGATCACCCCGATAATCTTACCGCTGGCGTTAAGGGCATCCAGGGCGTCCAGCGCCGTGTCCAGCGTTTCGCTGTCGAGGGTGCCGAAGCCTTCATCAAGAAACAGGGAGTCAATCCGCGTCTTATGGCTCACCAGGTCTGACAGCGCCAGGGCCAGCGCCAGGCTGACGAGGAAACTTTCGCCGCCGGAGAGGGTGCGGGTGTCGCGCACGGCGTCGGCCTGCCAGGTATCGACAACCTCCAGCTCCAGCGCCTCGCTGGCCTTGCGCTGTAGCAGATAGCGGCCATGCAGGCGGTTGAGCTGCTGGTTTGCCAGCCAGACCAGATTATCCAGCGTCAGCCCCTGGGCGAATTTGCGGAACCGGTCGCCGGTGCTGGAGCCGATCAGCGAATTGAGATAGCCCCAGTCGTCCGCCAGCTGCGCCGCCTCTGCAATCTGCTGCCCCAGCGCCTGCTGCTGTTGACGGCTCTCTGCGTCCTGCCTGAGCTGCTGGCGGATCTCACCCTGGCGGGTAGTGTTATCCCGCAGCCGCTGGGCCAGGGCGTGCAGCTGGGTTTGCAGGGTGGGGACGTCAGCGTCCACCCCTTGCGGACGCAGCGCCAGGTGCGCCTCATGTTGCCGGGTCGCCTGCTCGCAGAGCGCGGCCGCCTGCTGAAGCTGCTGCTCCAGCGTCTGTTTTAACTGCGTCAGCCGCTGGGCGGTCTCGTCATCCAGCAGCGCGGCGAGGAACGCCTCCCGATCGCTAAAGCGGCTGGCGGCCAGGGCGGAGGTGAATTGCGCCTGCGACTGGTCCAGACGCGCCTTTTCCTGGGTTTCCTGCTGCTGCTGGGCGACAAGCTGGCTGTGCAGCGACAGGCATTCCTCGTGGATTTCGCGCCAGTTGTCCGGGATGGCCGACTCAGCTTCAACCTCTGTCTCGTCGCTGGTCGGCAGCGTCTCCAGCAGTGGCCGCAGAGCAGCGATTTGCTGCTGAATGGCATCATGTTGGGTCTGTTGCGCCTGCCACTGGGCAAATTCGCTTTCGCGAGCGTGCAGCCAGGCGGCTTCTGTCCCTTCTGCCGGCAGGCTCAGGGCCAGGGCCTGCAGGGCGCTCTCCAGTCCCTGGCGCGTGGCCGCCAGCTGCTGCTCGGCCTGGCGCTCCAGCGCCTGCTGATCGTTAAGCTGACTCTGCAACATCAGGCGCTGGCTGAGCTGATAGAGCTGCTGCTCGTAGCGCTCCTGCTCCTGCATCCAGTCGTTTATCTCTTGCGCAATATCCCGCGTGATGTGCAGAGAGGCGCAGGTCTCCTGCCACGCTTTAGTAAGCGCTTGCTCTTCCTCTGCGAGCCGCCCGGCCGCTTCGGTGTCACGCTGAAGCTGTTGCGTCAGGGCCTTGACCTGCCCGAGGATCAGCAGGCCTTCTTCTTTCAGCGCGGCGACCTCCTTTTCCAGCGCATCGCGGCGGCGCTGATTATCTGTGAGCGTCAACGAGGCGTATTGTTCAATCGCCGGGTGTTCACAGGCGCCGCACAGCGGACAGGGCTTACCCGCCTCGAGCCGGTCGCGGTAGCTTTCCAGGTCTTTAATCGTTTCTTCCCGTTGGCAGAGCGCCTTCAGGTCGAGATAGTGCTGGTTTTTGTCTTTATATTGTTCCCGGCGCAGCGTCAGGGTAGCGTTAAGTTTTACCTGCTCCGCCTGCGCCTGCTGGACGCTCTCGGCGTTCTGGCGCAGACGCTTGCGCAGCAGCTGATGCTGCTCATGCAGGGAGAGCAGGCGCTGGCGCAGCGGCCGCGATTGGGTTTGCTGTTCTATCGCTGCGGCAACGTCATCCGCGCTCAGGGTGAGAGGGCTGGCTGGCAGCGTGGCCAGCTTCTGGCGTAGCGCGGCCAGGCGGGTGCTCTGAGCCGTTAGCTGTTGTTTATCCCGCGTCAGTTGCGAGAATTGCGCTCGCCAGCCGGCGATCTCCTGACCCCATAAGCGGAAACGCTCATGGGCGGCCAGCCACTGCGCCAGATCGGCCAATTCAGCCTGACGCTGCTGCTGAGCGCGCAAGGCGCCCTGGCGGATGCGCGCGCGCAGCGCCGTGCTGGCAAGTAAGCGAGCATTTACTTCACTGATCCGCTGCCGGGTTTGCGCCAGGCCTGCCGTCTGCTCCTGCTGGCGCTCCCACAGGGGACGCAGTTGGGCGGCGGGCTGGGCCAGCTCAAGCTTCGCCAGCGCCGGGGCGGCGTCCGCCAGCGCCTGGCGGGCCTGCTGCTGCCGGGTGGCGGCCTGCTGCTGCTGCTGCGCCAGCTCGTCGCGGCGGGTCAGCCACTGGAGCTGCTGCTGCTGGCTCTGCTGCTGGGCCAGCAGGGCTTTTTCTTCGTCAGTAAGTACCTGCAAACTTTCCTGCAGCGCCTGCTGCTGGGCCTCCGTCAACAGGACGATGCCCGCCGCCTGGGCTTCGAACTTCTCCAGCGCGTGGCGAGCGGCTTTGTGCTGTTCGTAGACCATGGCTGAAATCTGGCCGTAGATTTCCGTGCCGGTCAGCTCCTCCAGCAGCTCCGCGCGATCGCTCGGCTTCGCGTTCAGGAAGGCGGCAAATTGCCCCTGGGAAAGCAGCATCGAGCGGGTGAAGCGGCCATAGTCGAGGCCGGTAAGCGTCGCGGTTTGCTCCAGCTTGTCCGAGACTTTATCGGCGAGGATTTTGCCGTCAGCGCAGCGCGCCAGCTCGACGCGGGGCGCCTGCAGATTGCCATCCGGCTGGTTACGGGCCCGGTTCTGGCTCCAGAAAGCGCGGTAGGCGATGCCTTTTACTTCAAACTCGACCTCCGCCAGACACTCGGCGGTATCGCGGGTCATCAGGTCGTTTTGCGACTGGGAGACCTTGTTCAGGCGCGGCGTCTCATGATAGAGCGCCAGGCAAATGGCATCGAGCAGCGTGGTTTTCCCGGCCCCGGTGGCGCCGGTAATGGCGAACAGGCCATTGCTGGCGAACGGCTCGGCGGTAAAGTCTATCTTCCATTCCCCTTTCAGGGAGTTGAGGTTTTTCAGACGCAGACTGAGGATTTTCATGCGTTTTCATCCTCCGCGGTGAGCGTATGCACCGTATGGGCGAACAGCTCATGCAGCCGGGCGCGCTTCATATCGTCAATTTCGGTCAGCGCCAGCCGGCGCTCGAAAACCTCCTCCACCTTCAGTTCACTGAGCGTCTCCCGCTGGGCGTTGAGCAGTATTTTCTCGCGCTGCTCGCGGCTGCGGCGCACCAGCAGCACTTCCACCGGCAGATCCTCCGTTAGCGCCTGAATATGCCGCTGAATATCGTGCAGATAGTCCTCGGTGGTGATTTCGATATCCAGCCACACCGGCGGGTCCTGCTCGACGCCGCGCCACTGCTCCAGCTGGGCGGTGATGGCGGCCAGATCGCCTTTGATTACCGCCAGAGGCTGGGTCACGGGCACCTCCAGGGTTTCCACGGCGCTAAGTCGCCCCTCGCTAAAGCTCACCAGATGCACCGATTTCGCTTTGCCGGTTTCATCGAAGCTCAGCGGCAGCGGCGAGCCGCTGTAGCGGATATGCTCGCAGCCGCCGACCATCTGCGCCCGGTGAATATGGCCCAGCGCAATGTAGTCGGCAGGGGGGAAGTGTTGTGCCGGAAAGGCATCCAGTGTGCCGATGTAAATGTCGCGGACGGCATCGCTTTTGCTGGCGCCGACGGTGGTCAGATGGCCGCTGGCAATGATGGGCAGCGGCCGATAGCCGCGCAGCGCGCAGGCCTGCTGATACTGCTCCTGATAATAGCCGCTGATGGCGTGCAGCAGCTGCTGCTGTTTTTCCCGACCGGAGTGACCGGCCTGGCTGGTCACCAGCTCGCGCGGGCGTAAAAACGGCACCGGACAGAAGATGGCGCCCGGCGTGCCGTCGCGCAGCGGCAGCTCAATAGGCGCGTAGCCGGCGTTCGCCACCACGGTGGTGTGTAAAAAGGCGAGGATATCGCGGGATTCATTGAGCATCGCCACCGAGTCGTGGTTGCCCGCCAGCACCACCAGGCGACAGCCGGTCTGCTGCAACTGGACGACGAAACGGTTATACAGTTCGCGGGCGTAGCTCGGCGGCGAGCCGGTATCAAAAATATCGCCAGCCACGATAATGGCGTCGACTTCATGCTCCTGCGCGCGGTCCAGTAGCCAGGTAAGAAAAGCGTCGTGTTCGGCCGCGCGGCTTTTGCTGTAAAAATTCTGGCCCAGGTGCCAGTCGGAGGTGTGAAGGAGGCGCATAAATCTTCCCTAGCGAAAAAAGCATGGGCGGCAGTATACCACTTGTTAGTGAGGGGTAAGTCCGCGTCGTGCTTCAAAATACCCGATCATCAGACGGTCATTTTTTTCATAAATCTGTCACAAAAGTGACGCATAATGACGCCGCACTTCTATACTGATGGCTAAAAAACACAGGGTAAATAATGGCGAGAAGAATTCTGGTCGTTGAAGATGAAGCTCCAATCCGCGAAATGGTCTGCTTTGTTCTGGAGCAAAATGGCTTTCAGCCTGTCGAAGCGGAAGATTATGACAGCGCGGTGAATCAACTCAATGAACCCTGGCCTGATTTGATTCTCCTGGACTGGATGCTGCCGGGCGGTTCGGGGCTGCAGTTTATTAAACTGCTCAAGCGCGAGGCGATGACGCGGGATATTCCGGTAGTGATGCTGACCGCGCGTGGAGAAGAAGAGGATCGCGTTCGCGGTCTGGAGACCGGCGCGGATGACTACATCACCAAGCCTTTCTCTCCGAAAGAGCTGGTGGCGCGAATCAAAGCGGTGATGCGCCGTATTTCACCGATGGCGGTGGAAGAGGTGATCGAAATGCAGGGGCTGAGCCTCGACCCTTCATCGCACCGGGTAATGACCGGCGACAGTCCGCTGGATATGGGACCGACGGAATTTAAATTATTGCACTTCTTTATGACCCATCCGGAGCGGGTGTACAGCCGTGAACAGCTGCTGAACCACGTCTGGGGGACCAACGTTTATGTGGAAGACCGCACGGTGGACGTCCATATTCGCCGCCTGCGCAAAGCGCTGGAACACAGTGGCCATGATCGTATGGTGCAAACGGTTCGCGGCACGGGGTATCGTTTCTCCGCCCGTTTCTGAATTTTGACAGGAGTGTGACCCGTGCTGGAACGGCTGTCATGGAAAAGGCTGGCGCTGGAGCTCTTTTTAGCGTGTATTCCGGCCCTGATTCTGGGGGCGTTTGTGGGTCATCTGCCGTGGTTTTTACTGGCGGCAGTGACCGGTTTGCTGATCTGGCATTTCTGGAATTTGATGCGCCTGTCGTGGTGGCTGTGGGTGGACCGGAGCATGACTCCTCCGCCTGGCCGCGGCAGTTGGGAGCCGCTGCTGTATGGTCTGCACCAGATGCAGATGCGTAATAAAAAGCGTCGGCGCGAGCTGGGAAGCCTGATTAAACGCTTTCGCAGCGGGGCGGAATCGCTGCCGGATGCGGTCGTCCTGACCACGGAAGAGGGGGCTATTTTCTGGTGTAATGGCCTGGCGCAGCAGATTCTAAACCTGCGCTGGCCGGACGACAGTGGCCAAAACATTCTTAACCTTCTGCGCTATCCCGAATTCGCCAACTATCTGAAACAGCGCGATTTTTCAAAGCCGCTCAATCTGGTGCTGAATAACGCCCGTCATCTGGAAATTCGCGTGATGCCCTACAGCGACAAGCAGTGGCTGATGGTGGCGCGCGACGTGACGCAGATGCATCAGCTGGAAGGGGCGCGGCGGAACTTTTTCGCCAACGTCAGCCATGAGTTACGCACCCCACTGACGGTGCTGCAGGGCTATCTGGAGATGATGCAGGAGCAGGTGCTGGAGGGGGCGACCCGAGAAAAAGCCCTGCACACCATGCGGGAGCAAACTCAGCGTATGGAAGGTCTGGTGAAGCAGCTGCTGACGCTGTCGCGTATTGAAGCCGCGCCGGCGCTGGCGATGAATGATCGCATCGACGTGCCGATGATGCTGCGGGTGGTGGAGCGCGAGGCGCAAACTCTCAGCCAGGAGAAACAGACGCTGATCTTCACCGTCGATGAGCAGCTCAAGGTGTTGGGTAATGAGGAGCAACTGCGCAGCGCCATCTCCAACCTGGTCTATAACGCGGTGAACCACACCCCGCCGGGGACCGAAATTCGCGTCAGCTGGCAGCGGACCCCGCAGGGAGCGCTGTTCAGCGTCGAGGATAACGGGCCAGGCATTGCGCCAGAGCATATTCCCCGTCTGACCGAGCGTTTTTATCGGGTGGATAAAGCCCGTTCCCGGCAAACGGGGGGCAGTGGCCTGGGACTGGCGATCGTCAAACACGCGGTTAACCATCATGACAGCCGGCTGGAAATCGACAGCACGGTGGGCAAGGGAACCCGCTTTAGCTTCCTGCTCCCGGAACGATTAATTGCCAAAAATGACGCCTGATCGACGCGCTGTCAGTTTATCTTGCCAATGACCAGCTTCAGCTGGTCATTTTCATTGGCAGTCGTTTTTTCTCGCCTATTTAATGAGCGTGCGCTGCTTTTTTGTTCGCATGATAAGCCATGGGTTTTCTATCAATATGGTAAATGATTCTGGTGTGAAAGACATAACCAGCATAATCATCTGCTTTTGCGATCGTGCCTTGCTTTAAAACGTTATAAGCGTTTAAATTGCGCCTGCGCAGTCGATGACAGACTGCTTTTGCGTGGTAATACCAAAAACAATTCTTTCCCACGCCGCTTCGGGAGCATATCTCGCTGAGTTTACCGGCAATGGCCGCTGTATCGTCCCTGAGAGGGGAGCGCGGTATTTTTCCATTTTTTTTACAACACCACATCCACAGGCAGTAATGAATTTATGACCCATCAGTTAAAATCTCGCGACATCATAGCGTTGGGCTTTATGACCTTCGCGTTGTTCGTTGGCGCAGGCAACATTATTTTCCCTCCGATGGTTGGCTTACAGGCGGGCGAGCACGTCTGGACGGCGGCGATCGGCTTCCTGATCACTGCGGTGGGTCTGCCGGTGCTGACGGTGGTGGCGCTGGCGAAAGTCGGCGGCGGCGTTGAAAGCCTGAGCACCCCGATTGGTAAAGTGGCCGGTATCCTGCTGGCGGTGGTGTGCTATCTCGCGGTAGGACCGCTGTTCGCGACGCCGCGTACCGCGACCGTCTCCTTTGAGGTCGGTATTGCGCCGCTGACCGGCGACGGCCCGCTGCCGCTGCTGATCTACAGCGTTATTTACTTCGCGCTGGTGATTCTGGTCTCCCTCTATCCGGGCAAACTGCTGGACACCGTGGGCAATTTCCTTGCGCCGCTGAAAATTATCGCCCTGATTGTGCTGGCGGTCGCCGCCATCATCTGGCCAGCGGGCCCGATCAGCGACGCGCTGGAAGCGTATCGTACGGCGCCATTCTCCAATGGCTTCGTCAACGGCTACCTGACCATGGATACCCTCGGCGCGATGGTGTTCGGCATCGTGATTGTTAATGCCGCTCGCTCACGCGGCGTCAGCGAAGCGCGTCTGTTGACCCGTTATACCGTCTGGGCTGGTCTGATGGCGGGCGTCGGCCTGACCCTGCTGTATCTGGCGCTGTTCCGTCTGGGCTCTGACAGCGCTACTCTCGTGGATCAGTCCGCCAACGGCGCGGCGATCCTCCATGCCTACGTGCAGCACACCTTCGGCGGGGCGGGCAGTTTCCTGCTGGCGGCGCTGATCTTCATCGCTTGCCTGGTGACGGCGGTGGGCCTGACCTGCGCCTGCGCTGAGTTCTTTGCCCAGTATCTGCCGTTCTCCTATCGCACGCTGGTCTTTGTTCTCGGCCTGTTCTCCATGGCGGTCTCCAATTTGGGCCTTAGCCATCTGATCCAGGTATCGATTCCGGTGCTGACCGCTATCTATCCGCCGTGTATCGCACTGGTTGTATTAAGCTTTACCCGCAGTTGGTGGCATAATTCGTCCCGCGTTATCGCGCCGGCCATGTTTATCAGCCTGATGTTTGGTATCATTGACGGGATTAAGTCATCGGCATTTGCCGCGATTCTGCCGGACTGGACCGCGCGTCTGCCGCTGGCGGAGCAGGGCCTGGCCTGGCTGATGCCCACCGCCGTGATGACCATTCTCGCGGTGATCTGGGATCGCGCAGCCGGACGTCAGGTGACTTCCAGCGCGCATTAACCGGCGGTGAGGACAAGCGTTTAACCACGGGACTTCGGGTTCCGTGGTTTTTTATTTTTTGTGTTAAACGGCATTGAAAAACCACGATGGAAAGTAGTAACAAGCTTAAGCGCGGGCTAAGCACCCGGCACATTCGCTTTATGGCCCTGGGTTCCGCCATCGGCACCGGGCTTTTTTACGGCTCGGCCGACGCCATTAAAATGGCCGGACCCAGCGTACTGTTGGCCTACATTATCGGCGGCGTCGCGGCATATATCATTATGCGGGCGCTCGGTGAGATGTCGGTGCATAACCCTGCCGCCAGCTCATTCTCCCGCTATGCCCAGGAAAACCTCGGCGGACTGGCGGGCTATATCACCGGCTGGACCTACTGCTTTGAAATCCTGATCGTCGCCATCGCCGACGTTACCGCCTTCGGCATCTACATGGGCGTCTGGTTCCCGACGGTGCCGCACTGGATCTGGGTGCTCAGCGTGGTGCTGATCATCTGCGCCGTCAACCTGATGAGCGTCAAGGTGTTTGGCGAGCTGGAGTTCTGGTTCTCGTTCTTCAAAGTGGCCACCATTATCATCATGATCCTCGCCGGGTTCGGCATCATTATCTGGGGGATCGGCAACGGCGGCCAGCCGACGGGGATTCATAACCTGTGGAGCAACGGCGGCTTCTTCAGCAACGGCTGGCTGGGAATGGTGATGTCGCTGCAGATGGTGATGTTCGCTTACGGCGGCATCGAAATCATCGGCATTACCGCCGGTGAGGCGAAGGACCCGGAGAAATCCATTCCGCGCGCCATCAACTCGGTGCCGATGCGCATTCTGGTGTTCTACGTCGGCACGCTGTTCGTCATTATGTCCATCTACCCGTGGAATCAGGTGGGAACCGACGGCAGCCCCTTCGTCCTGACCTTCCAGCATCTGGGCATTACCTTCGCGGCCAGTATTCTTAACTTCGTGGTCCTGACGGCTTCGCTGTCGGCGATTAACTCCGACGTGTTTGGCGTGGGCCGTATGCTGCACGGCATGGCTGAGCAGGGCAGCGCGCCGAAGGTGTTCGCTAAAACGTCGCGTCGCGGTATTCCGTGGGTGACGGTGATGGTGATGACCATTGCGCTGCTGTTTGCGGTATACCTAAATTACATCATGCCGGAGAACGTTTTCCTGGTGATCGCCTCCCTGGCCACCTTCGCCACGGTGTGGGTGTGGATTATGATCCTGCTGTCACAGATAGCCTTCCGCCGCCGTCTGTCGCCCGAAGAGGTTAAGGCGCTGAAATTCAAAGTCCCTGGCGGGGTGGTGACCACGGTGATCGGCCTGCTGTTCCTGGCCTTTATTATCGCCCTTATCGGCTATCATCCGGACACCCGCATCTCGCTGTACGTCGGTATGGCGTGGATTGCGCTGTTGCTGCTCGGCTGGGTCTTTAAGACCCGCCGTGAGCGCCGCCTGGCGCAGGCTCAGTAATCGACATCGCCCCGGTCAGCATCGCGCGGCCGGGGCGGCTTGCGGTCCCGCGTCCTCCCCCGTTATCCTCCCCCAAAAAGTTCTGAGATGATGAGTTCTGCGCCCGGCGGCTATGGCAAGGTGTGCCCATTCTGCACAATGAGGATTCACGATGTTGAAGGCATGGCACCTTCCGGTTGCACCCTTTATCAAGGTGCAACAGGACCGACTGTTTATTACTCTGTGGTTAAGCGGTGAGTCGCTGCCGCAGCGGATCACGCTGCGCGCGGAAGAGGATAACGAAGAGCTGTCGCTGCCGATGCAGCGGCTCCGCCAGGCGCCACAGCCAGGCGTGGTGGCATGGCGCGGCGAAATCTCTCTCGCCAGCGGTCAGCCGCGCCGCCGCTACAGCTTTAAGCTGCTGTGGGCCGACCATCAGCGCTGGTTTACGCCACAAGGCTTCACCCGATTTCCGCCGGCCAGACTGGAGCAGTTCGCCATTGACCTGCCGGACGCCGGCCCGCAATGGGTGGCCGATCAGGTGTTCTATCAAATTTTCCCCGATCGCTTTGCCCGCAGCGCCGCGCGTGACGCCGACCAGGATGCGGTCTATTACCATCACGCGGCGGGGCGGGAGATTGTGCGCAAGGCGTGGGACGACCCGCTTACCGGCGAGGCGGGCGGGTCGACGTTCTACGGCGGGGATCTCGACGGCATCAGCGAAAAACTTCCCTACCTGAAGCAGCTCGGCGTAACCGCTCTGTATCTGAACCCGGTTTTCGCCGCCCCCAGCGTGCATAAATACGATACCGAGGATTATCGGCGCGTCGATCCGCAGTTTGGCGGCGACGCGGCGCTGCTCCGGCTGCGCCACAACACCCAGCGGGCGGGAATGCGCATGATCCTCGACGGCGTGTTCAACCATACCGGCGATTCCCATCCCTGGTTCGATCGTCACCAGCAGGGCAGCGGCGGCGCCGGCCACGATCCGGACTCCCCGTGGCGCGACTGGTTTACCTTCTCAGAGGAGGGGCAGGCGCACAACTGGCTGGGCTATGCCAGTCTGCCGAAGCTCGACTATCGGTCGACCAGCCTGGTCAACGAGATCTATGCCGGTGAAGACAGTATCGTACGCCACTGGCTGAAGGCGCCATGGAGCATGGACGGCTGGCGTCTGGACGTGGTGCATATGCTGGGCGAAGGCGGCGGGGCGCGGAATAACCTGCAGCATATCGCCGGCATTACCCAGGCAGCGAAGCAAGCGCAGCCGGAAGCTTTTGTCTTTGGCGAACATTTTGGCGACGCGCGCCAGTGGCTGCAGGCGGATGCCGAAGACGCGGCGATGAACTATCGCGGCTTCACCTTCCCGATCTGGGGATTCCTCGCCAATACCGATATTTCTTACGATCCGCAGAAAATAGACGCCCAGACCTGTATGGCGTGGATGGATAATTATCGCGCCGGGCTGTCGCATCAGCAGCAGCTGCGGATGTTCAACCAGCTCGACAGCCATGATACGGCGCGTTTTAAATCTCTTCTTGGCAAAGACGTAGCGCGCCTGCCGCTGGCGGTGGTGTGGCTGTTCAGCTGGCCGGGGGTACCGTGCATCTACTATGGCGACGAGGTGGGCGTGGATGGCAATAACGATCCGTTCTGCCGCAAACCGTTCCCGTGGGATCCGGCGCTGCAGGATACCCAGCTGCTGGCGCTGTATCAGCGGATGGCGAAACTGCGTAAGGCCCACCAGGCGCTGCGCTATGGCGGCTGTCAGGTGATTTACGCCGAGGATAACGTGGTGGTGTTTGTCCGCGTCTACAAACAGCAGCGGGTGCTGGTGGCGATTAACCGCGGGGAAGCCTGCGAGGTGGTTATTGAAGATTCCCCGCTGCTGAACGTGGCCGGGTGGACGCTGCAGGAGGGCGCCGGCGCCTTCCAGGACGGGGTGCTGACCCTCCCGGCCATCTCCGCCAACGTCTGGTCCGGCCGTTAATGGTAGAGCTGGCTCAGCAGGTCGCCGCGGAGGAGCGCCTCCCGCCACCAGCGCTGAGCCAGCCCATCATTCCCGCTGCGCCAGGCCATATAGGTAATATCCTTTTCCCGCCAGCAGGCGACGCTTTTCTCCACCAGACTGCCTTTTACCAGCCACGGGCGAGCGATATGGCGCGGCAGAAAGCCGCAGCCCAGCCCGGCGCACAATAGTTCGACTTTACTGGCGAAATCATCGACGCCGATTTGCGGCTGCTCGTCGAGGAGATTGCTGTTGAGCGGATGGCAATAGCGGGCGCTGTCGCGGATCACGATGGCCCGATGCTGGCTGAGCTGTTTATTGGCCAGTGGCTCCTTCGCCTGAGCCAGCGGGTGATGGGGGGCGACGACGAAGATGTTATCCAACGCGCCGAGGGTTTGCCATGACCACTCCGCGGAGGTGGGCGGCTCATTGATGGCGCCGAGGATAATATCCGCCCCATGATGGGTCAGCTCTTCCCACGAACCGGCGAGGGTGTGATGGCTGAAGTTCAGTCGCGTCTGTGGGTTTTGCGCGTAAAACTCGGCGATCAGCGGCAGCAGGGCCGAAAAGGGAAATGAGGCGTCAAGGGCGATGGCTAGCTCTCGCTCCCAGCCCGCGCTCAGCTGCTGGGCCTGCTTTTCCAGATCTCTGGCGGCACTTAAAAGCTGTCGCCCCTTCTCCAGCATCAGCCGCCCGGTATCGGTAAATTTTGCCCGATGGCCGGAACGATCCAACAGCACGATGTTCAGATCGCTCTCCAGCTTCTGGATCATATAGCTCAGAGCGGCGGGGGGTTTATACAGCGACTCCGCGGCGGTGGCGAAGGATCCGTGGCGGTCAAGGGCATCAAGGATCATCAAAACATCAAAGTTTACGCGCATATGAAGCTATCCATTAATTTGTTTTCTCTGTTGTACCTAAGCGCAATAATCAAAGCCAGTGAATAAATCAGAACAGTTTGGCGTAAAAATTTGATTAAAACAGGCGTGAATAAATCCTGGTCGCGGCAAAAAATATAAACCATAAAAAATCCTTAATAACTTGTTAGAAATAACTGGCTATACTCACCATGCTTTATCAGTCAGGATCCACACGACGCATTAATCATCATGTAATCTTTTTAACTAATTGATTAAGAAGGTATTTAATGTCTATTCGTGAACTGCTCGATCCCACTAATTCCGCGCTTATCTTTATTGACCATCAGCCGCAAATGTCCTTTGGCGTGGCGAATATCGATCGCCAGACCCTGAAAAATAACACCGTGGCGCTGGCGAAAGCGGGCAAAATTTTTAATGTACCGGTGATTTATACCTCCGTAGAGACCAAAAGCTTTAGCGGCTATATCTGGCCGGAATTATTGGCCGTGCATCCTGACGTCAAGCCGATTGAACGTACCTCCATGAACTCCTGGGAAGACGATGCGTTTGTGGCAGCGGTGAAAGCGACCGGCCGTAAAAAGCTGGTGATCTCCGCTCTGTGGACCGAAGTCTGCCTGACTTTCCCGGCGTTGATGGCGCTGGAGGCGGGCTACGAGGTCTATGTAGTGACGGATACCTCCGGCGGCACCTCTGTCGACGCCCATGAGCGGTCTATTGACCGGATGGTGCAGGCGGGGGCGGTGCCGGTGACCTGGCAGCAGGTGCTGCTGGAGTACCAGCGCGACTGGTCGCGCAAAGCGACCTACGATGCGGTAATGGACCTGGTGCGCGAACACAGCGGCGCCTACGGGATGGGCGTGGATTACGCTTATACCATGGTGCATGGCGCGCCGGAGCGTAAAGCGTAAATCACTCCATCCTTCAGGCTGTTGCGTTGTTGGCTGCATTTGTCCGTCCCCAGCTACTGAATTTATTCAAGTTCACGGGGACGTGCCCGCCTGCCGCTTCAACGCAGCATGAAGGATGTTGTGTCAGATCATTTATGGAGAGTGGCAGGAGAAAACCGGCCATTTCCCTGAAGCAAGGAACTCGTCATGGCGCAGCAAAAATCGGTGACCCTGGTTATCAGCCATCTGCTCGATCCGCAACACAGCCAGCGCTACGAAGAGTGGCTCGGTAAAATTATGCCCATTGCGGCAGAATTTCCCGGCCATCTTGGGGCAAATGTGATCCGGCCCGCCGCAGGGCAGAATCTGTGGAGCGTCATAATCCGCTTCGATACCCTGGAGCACCTCTACGCCTGGACGCAGTCGGAAACCCGTCGGCAACTGGTGGCTGAGATTGCCCCACTGCTGACGGAAGGCGATCGGACTGAGGTGCGGACTGAACCGGCCTTCTGGTTTACCCCGCCGACGGTGAACGTACGCCAGCCGCGGCGCTGGAAACAGTTTCTGATCACCCTGCTGGTGATTTTCCCCAGCACCAACCTGGTGCCTGCGGTGACCGGCATGCTGCTGCCGTCGCTTAAGGGGAGCCTGCTGCTGCACCTCATCAATGATGCCTGCGTGGTTGCGCTGGTGGTCTGGTTCTGGATGCCCATCGTGACCCGCCTGTTTGCTGGCTGGTTGAAGAAAAACTGAGTCAGCCTCCTCAAGGAGTGCGTTATGTCGCAAACTGCCACACTGATTCTGACCCACGGTCAGATTCATACCCTCGATCGTGCGAATCCCCTGGCGGAAGCCGTGGCCATCGCCGACGGAAAAATTGTTGCCACCGGAAGTCACGATCGGATCATGAGCTTTGCCGCCGAGGGGACGCAAATCGTCGATCTCAAAGGGCATACGGTGATCCCGGGCCTCAACGATTCTCACCTGCACCTGATCCGCGGTGGGTTGAACTACAACCTTGAGCTCCGCTGGGAGGGCGTCCCCTCGCTGGCGGATGCCCTGCGAATGCTGAAGGATCAGGCGGATCGCACGCCGTCCCCGCAGTGGGTGCGGGTGGTCGGCGGCTGGAGCGAATTTCAGTTCGCCGAGCGGCGGATGCCGACCCTGGAAGAGCTGAACGAGGCGGCGCCTGATACGCCGGTGTTTGTGCTCCATCTCTACGATCGCGCGCTGTTGAACCGTGCGGCGCTGAAAGCCGTGGGATATACCAAAGAGACGCCGGATCCGGCGGGCGGCGAGATCGTCCGCGATAGCCACGGCAACCCGACCGGGATGCTGATCGCCAAACCGAACGCCATGATCCTTTACGCTACGCTGGCCAAGGGGCCGAAGCTGCCGCTGGATCTGCAGGTGAACTCCACCCGTCAATTTATGCGCGAGCTGAACCGACTGGGGCTGACCAGCGCCATCGACGCCGGAGGCGGCTTCCAGAACTATCCGGAAGATTACGAAATTATCGAACAGCTGCACGCGAAAGATCAGATGACCGTGCGCATCGCCTACAACCTGTTTACTCAGCGGCCGAAGCAGGAGCTGGAGGATTTTGAACGCTGGACCGACATGCTGAAGCCGGGGCAGGGGACTGACTTCTATCGCGCCAACGGCGCCGGCGAGATGCTGGTATTTTCGGCGGCGGATTTTGAAGATTTCCTGCAGCCGCGGCCGGATCTGCCGCAAGGCATGGAGGATGAGCTGGAGCGGGTGGTACGCCATCTGGTGGAGCATCGCTGGCCGTTCCGCCTGCATGCCACCTACGATGAGTCCATCAGCCGGATGCTGGACGTGTTTGAGAAGGTGAACCGCGATATCCCGTTTAATGGCCTGCACTGGTTCTTCGATCATGCCGAGACCATTACCGAGCGTAACATTGAGCGGGTGAAGGCGCTGGGGGGCGGTATTGCGGTGCAGCATCGGATGGCCTTCCAGGGCGAATATTTTGTCGATCGCTACGGCAAAGAGGCGGTGAAACATACCCCGCCGGTAGCAAAGATGCTGGCGCTGGACGTGCCGGTGGGGCTGGGCACCGATGCGACCCGCGTCGCCAGCTATAACCCGTGGACCGCGCTGTACTGGCTGGTCTCCGGGCGCACCGTTGGCGGGATGGCGATGTATGACGACGCCAACCGCCTGCCGCGCGATGTCGCGCTGGAGCTGTGGACGGCGGGCAGCGCCTGGTTCTCCAGCGAGCAGGGCAAGAAAGGCCGTCTGGCCGCCGGTCAGCTTGCCGATCTGGTGGTGCTGTCGAAAGACTACTTCAGCGTCGCGGAAGAGGAGATCAAAGGCATTGAGTCGGTGCTGACGGTGGTTGACGGCAAAGTGGTGTACGCCGCCGGTCACTTCTCGCCGCTGGCGCCGCCGCCGATCCCGGTGCTGCCGGAGTGGTCGCCGGTGGTGAAGGTCCCGGGCCATTACCGTTCCGCTCCGCCGGCGACGGCTAAAATCGGCGCCATGGTGCAGATGCACCAGTGCTGCGGTAGCTGTGGCGTCCACGGCCATCAGCATGATATTGCGCGTAAGTCGTCGATTCCGGTCTCTGACGAGCAGGCCTTCTGGGGCGTGCTGGGCTGCTCCTGCTTTGCCTTTTGATACCTGACGCCACCGCCCCGGCAGCGTCGGGGCGGTGGTTTCAGCCGCAGGCCCGGCGTCAATAGCGCTGCTCTGAGCCAAAGAGCGCCATGCGGCGGGCAATCATCTCGCGTACCGGCTGCAGTCCCTGGGCGATGACTTTCCGCGGATCGTTCACATCGTGTCCGGTGTCGGCGGCGAAAATTGCTTTCACCTGTTGGCACCAGGCGTACATATTTTCGGTATTAACGTTAATCTTGGCGGTGCCGCAGGCAATCGCCCGGCGCATATCCTCATCGGCAATTCCGGTGCCGCCATGCAGCACCAGCGGAACCTTCACCTGCTCGGCAATGGCTTTCATCTCGGTAAATCCCAGCCGGGCTTTACCTTTATACAGACCATGGGTGGAGCCCAGCGCGGCGGCGAGGCAATCCACCTGGGTTTCTGTCACCAGGGTGTAGCACTCCTGCGGATCGGCGTAGATGACTTCGGAATTGACAATGCCGTCTTCACTGCCGGCGATGGTCCCCAGTTCGGCCTCCACAGAGATACCTTTGCTGTGGGCCAGCGTCACCAGGTGGCGAGTAATGGCCAGGTTTTCCCTGAACGGCAGATGCGAGCCATCAAACATAATGGAACTGAAGCCGGCGGCGATCGCCGCTTCGCAGGCCTCCCGGGAGGTGCCATGATCCAGATGCAGCGCCACCGGAACATCAATATGCAAATACTCCATGGCGTTAACCACGATGTCATGAATACATTTTAACCCGAGCATATGCTTAACCGTGCCGCCGGACACCCCCAAAATAACCGGTGAGCGGCACTGCTGGGCGGTGCTTAATACGGCGCCGACCCATTCCAGATTATTAATGTTGAACTGACCGACGGCGTAGCCGTCCCGCAGGGCATGCTGAAGCATGTCCTTCATCGACACTAACATATTCACCTCTTGATATTTATTAAATGCAGTTATTCTTCAAAATATTGCGTTAAGTTTCTCTCGTAGCTATTTAACGAGTGGTGGACGACCGCCAGGTCCGGCATCGATTCCCGAACCCCTTTTTTCTCAATAGAAATGGCGGCGGTCAGGCTGGCAAATAAAATAATGTTATCGATATGCCATGAGTAATGGACGCCATAGGTGAAGGCGCCGTGAAATACATCCCCGGCGCCGGTGGTATCAACGGCATTGCACAGCCAGGACGGGACGATCTGCAGCATACCGCTTTTTAAAAAAGCGCAGCCTTTTTCGCCAAGGGTAATAAATGCTTCACCGCGGCAAATTTTATTCAACTCAATCAGGGCCGCTTTAATTTCTGCTTCGGTGCTCAGCGAGCGATAGCTCATATAATCGCGGGCGAAATGTTCGCTCACTACAAAATAGTCAGTCCAGGCCGCCAGTTTAATATTGCTGGCGCGCAGTGACCCGCCGTCCATCACGACCCTGGCGTTGGGCAGTTTCTTAATTAAATATTCACTGATTTCCGCCTCATGGCCGTCAATTAAAATGGTGACCGGCTCCTCGCTGGCAATCAGTCGCTCGGCGAGGTCGTCCAGTTTGAGCTTTTGCTCGTAGGTCAGGGAAGGCGGCGTTTGCATCTTGCGGGTAATAATCGTCCGCGAACCCGTTAAGCGATTGACCAGCACCGAGGCCAGCGGGGTGATCATGTCATCGGAGAAAACCACCTGGCTGGTATCCACCCCCGCCTCGGCAAACTCATCGATAATGCGCTGACCGTAAAGGTCCTGCTGCAGATGACCAATGTAATAAACCTCCTCGCCCCATAATCCCAGCAGCCAGGCCGCATTGGCCGCCGGACCGCCGCCGCTTTCAATAAAATCATGACAAAAGTTTTTGGTATTCTCCTGGGGCCATTCATTGAGAAAGAAAAACTGATCGAAACAAGCAAATCCAATGGACAAAATAGCCATAACCACTCCTGATTATTTGTCAGCGGCGGAAAGCGTGGCCCTCCCGCCGGGAAAAATGACCTCGCTTATTCATTTTTCTGCCTCGCCGTCAGCTCCTCATAGCTGAGCGTGTTGCCCACCACCTGGACGTGACGGAAGCAGAAAGGCGCCAGCAGCGCGACGAGCAGCGCCAGACAAATCAGATAGATAGTGATCTGACCAAACTGGGTGAACGCATTCCCGATAATGATGCCCCATACCGCGAAGTCGAAATCGGCGAAGGTGCTGTTTTCAAACCCGAGGTTGCCGAGCGCCGGCAGCAGCATCGCCGGCAGGAAGGCGAGGAAGATCCCGCCGATAAAGGAGGCGATGATACATCCGCGCTTACCGCCCAGTTTGTCGGCGAAGACGCCGGACGTGCCGCCGCAGAAGAAGTGCGGCACCATGCCGGGAATAATCAGCGCCATGCCCAGCCCGCCGAGCAAGAGCATCCCGACCAGCCCGCCCACAAAGGAGCTGATGAATCCCACCACCACCGCGGTGGGGCTAAAGGTGAAGAACACCGCGCAGTCAACGGCCGGGATGGAGTCCGGGATCAGCTTCTGGCTGATGCCCTGGAACGCCGGCACCAGATCGCCGAGGATCAGCCGCACGCCGTTATAGACAATGGCTACGCCAACGGCGAACTGCAGACCGGTCAGCACCGAGAAGATCAGCATGTTTTGGTCGGTGATGGTGCTCAGGTACGCCGACCCGGCGACAGCGCTGCAGACAAAGTAGATAATAAACATCACGATACCGGTGGTGACCGTGGTATCGCGCAGAAAGCCCCACTTTTCTGAAATTTCGGTATCGGCGAAGGAATTTGCCGGATTGCCGGTCCGGCTGGCGATCCATGCCGAGAGGTAGTAGCCGAGAGAGCCGAAATGGCCCATGGCGATCCCGCCGTCTTCGGTTACCTGCCTGGTGTAACGCTGACCGATGGCCGGGGAGATGGCCGACCATGAGCCCAACAGGAATCCACCGATCAGGATCAACATCCAGCCCTGGAACTCCGCCGCCTGCAGAACGGCGGAGAACAGGCAGGCGAGAAAGAACGAATGATGGCCGGTCAGAAAGATATATTTATACTTGGTACAGCGGGCGATAATCAGATTGAAAATAAAGCCTAACAGTAAAATACTCATGGTTTCCACGCCCAGCATTTTCTGGGCGACGGAGACAATGGCTTCATTGTTCGGAATAACGCCGCGGATATTAAATCCGGCCTCGATAATACCGCCCAGCGGATTGAGATTGGCAACGATAACGCCTGCCCCAGCGCTCAACATCAAATAGCCTAAAATCGGCTTTAATGTGCCGGTAAGCAGTTTGTTACCGGGGGAGCGCAGCGCCACTAAACCAACAAAGGCGATAAGCCCCATTAAAAAGGCGGGTTGACTGAATATTTCCGTTAAGAAACTAAGAATAGCCTGCATGGTCGTTCCCTCTATGCTGATTAAGAGTGAGTCGCAGCAATTTTCATCAGCGCATCGGTAATATCCTCGGCGATCTTCGCTTTATGGACGTAGCTGCGAATGATGGCGACATGACAGTGGGCCGGAAATTGATTTGCTAGTTCTTTGATCGTGACGTAAAGGTCGGCTTTTTCCCCGACGGCGTTAGCAAAATCGACCGAGGCGACGTCCGCTTTGATGCCTAATTCGTCACAGATCTTTTTCACATTATTCGCAGCCATCAATGAGCTGCCAATACCGTTACCACAAACCGTTCTGATAACTAACATAATGACTACTCCATTTGTTTTTGAATGAAATGTAAGACTGAATTAACGTCATTTTCCTGCTGAAGAAAGGTCACAATATCTGACTCGATCAGCGAGGCTATCAGTTGGATCATTTTGATATGACTGTCAGCATCGGCGCCGGCGATCGCGATGACCACGGAAACCGGATCGAACTCATCGTGGCCGAAGGAGATTGGCGTGGCGGTGGTGACAAGTGAGAACCCGGTCTGTAATGCCCCTTTTTCCGGCCGGGCATGCGGCATGGCAATCCCGTCATCTATCACGATGGCGGCGCCAAAATCTTCATATACCGTCAGCATCTCGTTGACATATTCGGCGCTGCAAATCTGGCGCCTGGCAAGTAATGAACCCGCCAGTTCGATGGCCTCTTCCGCACGGGAAATATTCTGCTTAAGGGCGATTAACGACGGGTCAAAAATAATTTCCATCCTCAGCTCCTGAACGTATTCCTGTTCCTGAGTTAAATCATGACCAAATACATTGATGAAAATGATGGATGAGATCACATCCGCGGTTTTAAATATTGATGGGGATCACATCGACGGCAAAGTACCGGCAGAAAAAGATATAAATAATTTATAAGTTTTTCAGGCTGTTATGAAGGCTTTGTATTTTGACGCTGAAATTTGGCAGAGAAAAAGTGAGAGGTAGGGCGAATTTTTTCGCCAGAAGTGTATCGCTGGTCACAAATATCGGCGGGTCATTTTCTTAAATTTTGACGCCGCTAACAAAAAAGGCCCGCCTGAGCGAGCCTTTTATTAAAACGCGTGCCGATTACAGGCTGGAAACGTTTTCGGTCAGGTATTTTGCAACGCCTTCCGGAGAGGCGGCCATACCTTCTTTTCCTTTTTCCCACTGCGCCGGGCAGACTTCGCCGTGCTCTTCGTGGAACTGCAGGGCGTCAACCATACGCAGCATTTCGTCGATGTTACGGCCCAGCGGCAGGTCGTTAACCACCTGGTGGCGTACCACGCCGTTAGCGTCGATCAGGAAAGAGCCGCGCAGCGCTACGCCTTCGTCCGGATGCTCGATACCGTAAGCTTTCTGGATTTCACGTTTGATGTCAGCAACCATCGCGTATTTAACCGGGCCGATACCGCCCTGGTCTACCGGGGTGTTACGCCATGCGTTGTGCACGAACTCGGAGTCGAAGGAAACGCCAACCACTTCCACGCCGCGTTTCTGGAATTCTTCGTAACGTTTGTCGAACGCGATCAGCTCAGACGGGCACACGAAGGTGAAGTCCATCGGCCAGAAGAACAGAACGGTAGGTTTACCGTTGGTGTGCTGTTTGAAATTGAATTTCTCAACGATCTCACCATTACCCAGCACAGCGGCTGCAGTAAAATCCGGCGCTTGACGAGTGACCAGAACCATTTGATTCTCCTGTAATTACTAAGGTTATTTGGAACGCAACGCGGGCAAGTATAGAGCCTGCCCGGCAATAACACAAAGAGGCGCTAACAATCGTTCAGCCAGCTTTTACCTATCAATGACGTGGCTATTACAGCTGTTTGTTTTCTGCCAGGCGCATCATCTGCGGATAAAAGCGCCAGAACTGCGTCTCCAGACGGTCGTAATGGATATCCAGATCCTGCCAGGAGTCGCGTAGCGCCTCGAGACGTGGACGGCGGCTGGCCATGCCGTTCAGCACGCGCTGAATAAAATCCATTTCCCGATAGCGCTCCAGCCAGCGCTCCGACCACAGATATTGATTGAGATTGACGAAGCGGGGCGGCGAGTCGGGCAGGATGGGGACGATCTGCCGCTCGGCGTAGCGTACGAACTCGTCCAGCGGCAGGTCAGGGGAGAGCTGCGCCCAGTGCTGGGACAGGAAATGATCCCACATAACGTCGAGGGTGATGGGGGCGACGCGGCGGGTCTGCGGGCGAAACCACTCCCGCGCCTCTTTGACTTCCGCCAGGTTGTCAGTCATCACGTCAATCCGCCGATGCATATAGATGCCGTCGATGATCTCCGCCGGATAGTCGCCCTGCGGGTTGCCGCGCACGAAGTCGGCCATCAGGTTGCCGGGCAGCGAACTGTCGGCGAGATGGGCCAGGTGCAGGTGGGCGAGAAAATTCATAAAACGACATCCTTTAAATACGAGCGGGCAGGTGGAAACACCGATGTTGCGCTGAACGCCGCCTCGGTGGCCGAATGGCATGCTGTCTGGCCGCGCGCGGCACCTTTGCCACCGGTAAGGCATTCGGTTGCCGCATGGCGGCATTCGGAATGATTTGGAATATAGATTATGTCATTCATCCGGAGGGGTAAAGGTTGCAGCCAGACCGCCCCGGCACTAGACTACCCGCCTCTTTATTCAGTCTGAGTTACCGTCATGCGCGTTACCGATTTTGCTTTTGAACTACCCGAATCTCTGATCGCCCACTATCCGATGCCTGAGCG
Organism: Klebsiella sp. KP20-425-1; assembly: GCF_025813515.1. Classification (NCBI taxonomy): domain Bacteria; kingdom Pseudomonadati; phylum Pseudomonadota; class Gammaproteobacteria; order Enterobacterales; family Enterobacteriaceae; genus Klebsiella; species Klebsiella sp. KP20-425-1. Next base: position 4,017,888 of record NZ_CP109614.1, on the reverse strand, counting down.
CAGTAGCTGTCGCTTGCTCTCCCTGGACGGGCCGACGGGCGCGCTGACGCATGGCACCTTCACCGACATCCTCGATAAGCTCAATCCCGGCGATCTGCTGGTGTTTAACAACACCCGGGTGATCCCGGCGCGTCTGTTCGGCCGCAAGGCCAGCGGCGGCAAGATTGAAGTGCTGGTGGAGCGGATGCTGGATGATAAGCGCATCCTGGCCCATATTCGCGCCTCAAAAGCGCCGAAGCCGGGCGCCGAGCTGCTGCTGGGCGATGACGAGAGCATTAAGGCCACGATGCTGGCGCGCCATGGCGCGCTGTTTGAAGTGGAGTTTAACGACGAGCGCCCGGTGCTGGAGATCCTTAACGGGATCGGCCATATGCCGCTGCCGCCCTATATTGACCGCCCGGACGAAGACGCCGACCGCGAGCTCTATCAAACCGTCTATGGCACCAGGCCGGGCGCGGTAGCCGCCCCGACCGCCGGTTTGCATTTCGACGAACCGCTGCTGGACAAACTGCGCGCCAAAGGCGTTGAGATGGCGTTTGTCACCCTGCATGTGGGCGCGGGCACCTTCCAGCCGGTGCGCGTCGACAGCATTGAAGAGCACACCATGCACTCCGAATATGCCGAAGTGCCGCAGGAGGTGGTCGATGCGGTGCTGGCGGCGAAAGCGCGCGGCAACCGCGTGATCGCGGTGGGCACCACCTCGGTACGTTCGCTGGAGAGCGCGGCGCAGGCGGCGAAAGACGCGCTGATCGCGCCGTTCTTCGACGATACGCAGATTTTCATCTACCCGGGTTATCAGTACCAGGTGATCGATGCGCTGGTGACTAACTTCCATCTCCCTGAATCCACACTGATTATGCTGGTGTCGGCGTTTGCGGGTTATCAGCACACCATGAACGCCTATAAGGTGGCGGTTGAGCAGAAATATCGCTTTTTTAGCTACGGGGATGCGATGTTTATCACGTACAATCCGCAGGCTATTTCTGAGCGTCCCTGAAAAGGCCGGTACGCCGGCTTGTAGACGCCATAACGCATTTTTTAGCTACGGAATCATTCCGTGGCGAGTATGAAAACGTCGGACTGTTTTTCTGACGCAGGAGCAAGCATGAAATTTGAACTGGATACCACCGACGGTCGCGCCCGCCGCGGTCGCCTGGTGTTTGAGCGCGGCGTGGTGGAAACACCGGCCTTTATGCCCGTTGGCACCTACGGCACCGTCAAAGGGATGACGCCGGAAGAGGTGGAAGCCACCGGCGCGCAGATTATTCTCGGCAACACCTTCCACCTGTGGCTGCGCCCGGGTCAGGAGATCATGAAGCTGCACGGCGATCTGCACGATTTTATGCAGTGGAAAGGACCGATCCTGACCGACTCCGGCGGTTTCCAGGTGTTCAGCCTTGGCGATATCCGTAAGATCACCGAGCAGGGCGTCCACTTCCGCAATCCGATCAACGGCGATCCGATTTTCCTCGATCCGGAAAAATCGATGGAGATTCAGTACGATCTCGGCTCTGACATCGTGATGATCTTCGACGAATGTACGCCGTACCCGGCGGACTGGGATTACGCCAAGCGCTCAATGGAGATGTCTCTGCGCTGGGCGAAGCGCAGCCGCGACCGTTTCGATAGCCTTGGCAATAAAAATGCGCTGTTCGGCATTATTCAGGGTAGCGTTTACGAAGATTTACGCGATATCTCGGTGAAAGGTCTGGTAGAGATTGGCTTTGATGGCTACGCTGTCGGCGGTTTGGCGGTTGGTGAGCCGAAGGAAGACATGCACCGTATTCTGGAGCACGTCTGCCCGCAGATCCCGGCCGATAAACCACGATACCTGATGGGCGTCGGGAAGCCGGAAGATCTGGTGGAAGGGGTACGTCGCGGTATCGATATGTTCGACTGCGTCATGCCGACGCGCAACGCGCGTAACGGCCACCTGTTCGTCACCGACGGCGTGGTGAAAATCCGCAACGCGAAGCACAAAAGCGATACCGCGCCGCTGGACGCCGAGTGTGATTGCTATACATGTCGCAATTATTCACGCGCTTACTTGCATCACCTCGACCGTTGCAACGAAATATTGGGCGCGCGTCTCAATACCATTCATAACCTGCGCTACTATCAGCGTTTAATGGCTGGTTTACGCAAGGCTATCGAAGAGGGTAAATTAGAGAGCTTCGTGACCGATTTTTACCAACGTCAGGGGCGCACCGTGCCTCCTTTGAACGTTGATTAATTTTAATAATGAGGGAATTTCAATGAGCTTTTTTATTTCTGATGCGGTAGCGGCAACGGGTGCACCGGCGCAGGGCAGCCCGATGTCTCTGATTCTGATGCTGGTGGTGTTCGGTCTGATTTTTTACTTCATGATCCTGCGTCCACAGCAGAAGCGCACCAAGGAACATAAGAACCTGATGAACTCCATCGCCAAAGGTGATGAAGTGCTGACCAACGGCGGTCTGGTCGGTCGCGTGACCAAAGTAGCGGAAACTGGCTACATTGCTATCGCGCTGAACGATACCACTGAAGTGGTTATCAAACGTGACTTCGTTGCTGCCGTTCTGCCGAAAGGCACCATGAAGGCGCTGTAATCTAACTTTTCCCAAAGGGAACTGCCGTGTTAAACCGTTATCCTTTGTGGAAGTACGTCATGCTGGTCGTCGTCATTGTCGTCGGCCTGATCTATGCGCTTCCCAACCTGTATGGTGAGGATCCGGCTGTTCAAATCACTGGCGCGCGCGGCGTCGCCGCCAGTGAGCAAACGCTGATCCAGGTCCAGAAAACTTTACAAGAAGAAAAAATAACCGCGAAGTCTGTGGCACTGGAAGAGGGCGCTATTCTTGCGCGCTTCGACACCACTGATACCCAGCTGCGCGCGCGCGAAGCGCTGCTTAACGTGCTGGGTGACAAATACGTCGTGGCGCTGAACCTTGCTCCGGCAACCCCACGCTGGCTGGCGGCGCTCTATGCCGAGCCGATGAAGCTGGGTCTTGATCTGCGCGGCGGCGTGCACTTCCTGATGGAAGTCGACATGGACACCGCGTTAGGCAAACTGCAGGAACAGAACATCGATAGCCTGCGCAGCGAGCTGCGCGACAAAGGCATTCCTTACGCGACCGTGCGTAAAGAAGACAACTACGGTCTGAGCATCGTCTTCCGCGACAGCGCGGCGCGCGACCAGGCTATCTCTTATCTCAGCCCTCGCCATCGCGATCTGGTTATTTCCTCTCAGGGTGACAACAGCCTGAAAGCGGTGATGACCGATGAGCGCCTGAAAGAAGCCCGTGAGTACGCGGTTCAGCAGAACATTAATATCCTGCGTAACCGTGTGAACCAGCTGGGCGTCGCCGAGCCGCTGGTTCAGCGTCAGGGCGCTGACCGCATCGTGGTTGAGCTGCCGGGTATCCAGGATACCGCGCGTGCGAAGGAAATCCTTGGCGCGACCGCGACCCTCGAGTTCCGTCTGGTCAATACTAACGTGGACCAGTCCGCCGCCGCCTCTGGCCGCGTGCCGGGCGACTCGGAAGTGAAGCAGACGCGTGAAGGCCAGCCGGTAGTGCTGTACAAGCGGGTGATCCTGACCGGGGACCATATCACCGACTCGACCTCCAGCATGGATGAGTACAACCAGCCGCAGGTTAACATCTCGCTGGACAGCGCGGGCGGTAACATCATGTCTAACTTCACTAAGGACAACATCGGCAAGCCGATGGCGACCCTGTTCGTGGAGTATAAAGACAGCGGTAAGAAAGACGCTAACGGTCGCGCTATCCTGGCGAAAGAGGAAGAGGTGATTAACATCGCCAACATCCAGTCGCGTCTGGGTAACAGCTTCCGTATCACTGGTATCAGCAATCCGAACGAAGCGCGTCAGCTGTCGCTGCTGCTGCGTGCCGGCGCGCTGATTGCGCCGATTCAGATCGTCGAAGAGCGGACTATCGGCCCAACCCTGGGAATGCAGAACATCAAGCAGGGTCTGGAAGCCTGTCTGGCCGGTCTGGTGGTCTCTATCCTGTTCATGATCCTCTTCTATAAGAAGTTCGGCCTGATTGCGACCTCGGCGCTGATTGCCAACCTGATACTGATTGTCGGCATTATGTCCCTGATCCCGGGGGCGACGCTGACCATGCCGGGCATCGCGGGGATCGTGTTAACCCTTGCGGTGGCGGTCGATGCTAACGTTCTGATCAACGAGCGTATCAAAGAAGAGCTGAGCAACGGGCGTACCGTTCAGCAGGCGATTGACGAAGGTTATCGCGGCGCGTTCAGCTCGATCTTCGACGCCAACGTGACGACGCTTATCAAAGTGATCATCCTGTACGCGGTCGGTACCGGTGCCATTAAAGGGTTTGCGATTACCACCGGTATCGGTATCGCGACCTCAATGTTTACCGCTATCGTCGGCACCCGTGCCATCGTGAACCTGCTGTACGGCGGCAAGCGCGTTAAAAAGCTGTCTATCTGAGGAGTGCGTTGTGGCACAGGAATATACTGTTGAACAATTGAACCACGGCCGTAAAGTCTGGGACTTTATGCGCTGGGACTACTGGGCCTTCGGCATTTCAGGTTTTCTGCTGATTGTGTCGATCGCCATCATCGGCGTTCGCGGGTTTAACTGGGGGCTCGATTTCACCGGCGGTACGGTGATTGAAATTACCCTTGAGAAACCGGTCGATCTGGACCAGATGCGCGATTCCCTGCAGAAAGCGGGCTTTGAAGAGCCGCAGGTGCAGAACTTTGGCAGCAGCCGCGACATCATGGTACGTATGCCGCCGGTGCATGACGCCAACGGCAGCCAGGAGCTGGGCAGCAAGGTCGTGACGGTGATTAACGAATCGACCAGCCAGAATGCGGCAGTGAAGCGTATTGAGTTTGTCGGCCCGAGCGTCGGCGCGGACCTCGCGCAAACCGGCGCCCTGGCGCTGATTGCGGCGCTGGTCTGTATCCTGATCTACGTCGGCTTCCGCTTCGAATGGCGTCTGGCCGCCGGGGTGGTTATCGCCCTGGCGCACGACGTGGTGATCACCATGGGCGTGCTGTCGCTGTTCCATATCGAGATCGACCTGACCATCGTGGCCTCGTTGATGTCGGTTATCGGCTACTCGCTGAACGACAGTATCGTGGTATCGGACCGTATCCGTGAAAACTTCCGTAAGATCCGCCGCGGTACGCCGTACGAGATCTTTAACGTGTCGTTGACCCAGACGCTGCACCGTACCTTGATCACCTCTGGTACCACTTTGATGGTGATCCTGATGCTGTTCCTGTTCGGCGGCCCGATTCTGGAAGGCTTCTCGCTGACCATGCTGATCGGTGTTTCCATCGGTACGGCTTCCTCTATCTACGTCGCCTCCGCGCTGGCGTTGAAGCTGGGCATGAAGCGCGAGCATCTGATCCAGCAGAAGGTCGAAAAAGAAGGGGCGGATCAGCCGTCCATTCTGCCGTAATAGAGTTCAGTTGAGATAAAGCTATCCCGGCCCTTGCGGCCGGGATTTTTTTGCCCGCGACAAAACCTGCTGACAGTATGCTGTCAGGAGCCCTCCCATACACTGCCTCTAAACTCACTAACGAGCAGGAGGAAGTATGAATAACGTGATTAACTGGTTTGAAATTCCGGTCGCCGATATGGATCGCGCCGTCGCGTTTTATGAGCCGGTGATGCAAGTGTCGCTGCGTCGCGAAACCATGGACTGCGCCGAGCTGGCGGTGTTCCCGCATCAGGATCCGGCCCCCGGCGGCGCGCTGGCCAAATTTGAAGGTATCGCGCCCTCGGCGCAGGGCGCTATTATTTATCTGCATACTGATCATCTTGCCGCCACGCTGGAGCGCGTTGCCTCGGCGGGTGGGGCCTGTGTCTTCGGCCCGCTGACGCTGCCGAATGATATTGGCACCATCGCCCTGTTTACCGACAGCGAGGGCAACCGCGTCGGCCTGCACCAGCCGGCTTAACCTTAACTTTTGTGAAGTGAGACATGACCCGACGCGCCGACCGTTTATTTCAGATTGTGCAGATCCTGCGCGGCAGGCGGCTCACTACCGCCGCGCTGCTGGCGGAGCGGTTGGGCGTGTCGGAGCGTACCGTCTATCGCGATATTCGCGATCTCTCCCTCTCCGGCGTACCGGTGGAGGGCGAAGCGGGCAGCGGCTACCGGCTGCTGGCGGGCTACGATCTGCCGCCGCTGATGCTGACCACCAAAGAGTCCGAGGCGCTGATCGCTGCGATTCGGCTGCTAAAAACCTGGGGCGGTGAGGCGCTGTCGCAGTCGCTGGAGTCCGCCCAGGAAAAAATGCTGGCGATCCTGCCGGAGGCGCGTCGGCGCCAGGCGGAGCAGACTCGCCTGTTTGCCCCTGACCTTGGCGCGCATCGCTATGCTAAAACCCATTTTGACGTTATCCACCAGGCCGTATCCAATCAGCAGGTATTACAGCTTCACTACCAGGATGAATCCGGTCAGGTGACGTGGCGTGAAGTGCTGCCCCTGGGGCTGTTTTTCTGGGGCGAACGCTGGCTGTTGGTAGCCTGGTGCGAACTGCGCAATGATTACCGCAATTTTCGCCTCGATCGTTGCCTGGAGGTCAGAAGGACCGAACGTCGATTCAGCGAGTGCGCCGACCGCTCGTTAAGCGATTTTCTGCGCAAGGTCCGGTGCGAGGTGCGGGAGAAATAAAAAAGCCCGGGCAGCAGGAGCTGCGGCCCGGGCGCTGTCTTGCTGTATCAGCAATCAGAAGTTGTAGCCGACCACGAAGTAACCACCCCAGCCGGTCGAGCGAACGCTGAACGGACCATCGCCGAAGTTCAGCTTCGCATCATCAGCCCACTGGCCGCCGTTATGGAAGTAACGGGCGACGATAGAGTAGTGCCAGTGCGCGTAGTTCAGCGCCAGGATGTGGCTGGAGGCGATAGAGTTGCTGGTGCGCGCGTGCTTCCCGTTCAGATCGTAGAAGTTGTCATCGCCGAGGTCAGAACCCCAGTCGAAGTTGGTGAAGCCGATGTAGCTCAGCGAACCGCCCCACAGGTCGGTCAGCGGCACAAAGTATTTCACTTTGAAGCGATAGCCGTCCCATTCGTTTTCGTTGGAGGCGCCGTAGTTCTGCCACTGGTACTTGGCGTAGACGTTCAGCGACAGGCTCATTGGCAGGCCGGTATCGATATCGGTACCCAGACCCATATACCAGGTGCTCTGCTCCTGGGAGTCGTTGCGGCCCATATCGTAGATATAGTTGTTGGCGAAATACCATTCTTTGAACGGCCCGAAGCTCAGGTCGGTATTGGTCAGCTTATCGATAGAGAAACGCGGTTCGATCTCCATAAACAGCGGGGAACCTTTGTTCCAGATACCTTTTGCCGTGCTGTTGCCGCCGAAGAATACCGGGGCATCAATATAGCCGTAGAAATCAAACCAGTCTTTTTTGGCGAACGCTTCGTATTCCAGGTAGGTATCGTTACGGATCTGCGGTCCAAAACGGGTGTGGTAGCTGCCCACCACGTTAACACTCTGGTGCCACCAGTCAGACAGATACTGCGGTTTGTCGTTTTCTGCCGCGCCGGCGGCAAAAGTAGTGGAGAGCGCCACAACCGCACCCGCTGCCAGTAATGTTTTTTTCATAGTAATGCCACTGTTTAAATTGAGCCTGAAGGCGTTAAAAGAAGTGCCGAAGCGTTTCTAAATATTTCGTCTTTCTGTGGGGGTCTATTATAGGAATCATTGCTCACAAAAATACGTGTTGTTTCACATAACCAGAACATGCGTAATCGATTGCGTTCACGATTCTATGCATTTCTTGACAAAATGCTACTGAAAATCGCGCTGCAGAACGATTTCTAATGAACTCTTGCGAAAAGTTGTAAGTGGATAAGAAAGACGGGGCAGGACGTAGCCGGGCGGGGCAGGCCCGGCTGAAGGCTTACTGGGCGGCGGCGGGCTGGATATCGTGTACGCGAATAAAACCGACTTTATCTGGCGTTACATTGAGGCGCAACGGGATATCGACATCGCTGGGGGCGAGGGTGCTGGCCGGCGCGCTAATCAGCTGATCCTGAACATTGACTTCCTGATAGCTGTGGGTGGTGCCGGTAATCTGTCCGGAAGCGACGGTGGCGGTAAAGGCCGGCAGCGGATCGTTGGATTCGCCCTGAATGCGTAAGGTCAGGCGTGACCCATCGCCATCCGGGGTAATACTGCCCACCGACATGCGCAGGGTGCCGATCTGGCTCTCCAGCCGCGCCGGGGTCTTGGCCTCCGGCAGCAGATAGACGCCGCGGGTGGATTTGGCGTTCAGCGCGTTTTGCTGGGTGATTTTGATCGTTTGCTGGTTGAGCTGGGTCATCTCCTGGCTCAGCGTACTCACGCTCTGGTGCATCTGGCGGATTTCGCTTTGCTGGGCGCAGGCGGTCAGGGTGAACAGGCAGCCCGCGATGGCGAGCTTCAGGTAACGTCTTGTCATGGTCAGGATTCCGTTTACAGAGGATGCTTAATGGTAGCCAAACCGGCCTCATCTCCCATAGATCCTTTGTCTCAAAAGCTCTTTCTTTGTAGTCCGGTCACTTCGCGGTAAACTACTCTTCAGTTTAACTACCTGTCAGGACGCGCTATGCATTGCCCTTTCTGTTTCGCCGTGGATACCAAAGTGATCGACTCTCGTCTGGTGGGGGAAGGCTCTTCCGTGCGTCGCCGTCGGCAGTGCCTGGTCTGTAACGAACGTTTTACCACCTTCGAAGTGGCGGAGCTGGTGATGCCGCGGGTGGTGAAGAGTAACGATGTGCGCGAACCCTTCAACGAAGACAAGCTGCGCAGCGGGATGCTGAAAGCGCTGGAGAAACGTCCGGTTAGCGCCGACGACGTGGAAATGGCGGTCAACCATATCAAGACTCATCTGCGCGGCACCGGCGAGCGCGAAGTGGCCAGCAAAATGATCGGCAACCTGGTGATGGAGCAGCTGAAAAAGCTGGATAAAGTCGCCTATATTCGCTTCGCGTCGGTCTATCGCAGCTTCGAAGATATTAAAGAATTCGGCGAAGAGATCGCCCGCTTACAGGACTAAGCCATGCAGGACGAAATGTACATGGCGCGTGCGCTGAAGCTTGCCGCGCGCGGTCGCTTTACTACCCATCCTAACCCTAACGTCGGCTGCGTCATTGTGAAAGACGGCGAGATCGTCGGCGAGGGGTTTCACTATCGCGCCGGCGAGCCGCATGCTGAAGTGCACGCCCTGCGCATGGCTGGCGAAAAGGCGCGCGGCGCCACCGCCTACGTCACTCTTGAGCCCTGCAGCCACCATGGCCGTACGCCGCCATGCTGCGATGCGCTGATTGCCGCCGGCGTCAGCCGCGTGGTCGCCGCGATGCAGGATCCGAACCCGCAGGTGGCGGGGCGCGGTTTGTATCGCCTGCAGCAGGCCGGCATTGAGGTCAGCCATGGGCTGATGATGAACGAAGCGGAAGCGCTGAATAAGGGCTTTCTGAAGCGGATGCGCACCGGTTTTCCCTGGGTGCAGCTGAAGCTGGGCGCCTCGCTGGACGGCCGCACGGCGATGGCCAGCGGCGAAAGCCAGTGGATCACCTCCCCGCAGGCGCGACGCGACGTGCAGCGTCTGCGCGCCCAGAGCCATGCCATCCTGACCAGCAGCGCCACCGTGCTGGCGGACGATCCGGCGCTGACCGTGCGCTGGCAGGAGCTGAGCGCCGATACCCAGGCGCTTTATCCCGAAGAGAATTTGCGCCAGCCGCTGCGCGTCGTCATCGACAGCCAGAACCGCGTCACGCCTGAGCATCGTATTGTGCAGCAGGCGGGGGAAACGCTGTTTGCCCGCCTGCGCGCCGATGAACGGCAGTGGCCGGAAAGCGCCCGCACGCTGCTGGTTCCGGAGCATAACGGCCATCTCGATCTGGTGCTGCTGATGATGCTGCTTGGCAAACAGCAGATCAACAGCGTCTGGGTTGAGGCAGGGGCTACGCTTGCCGGGGCGCTGCTGCAGGCGGGTCTGGTCGACGAGCTTATCGTCTATATTGCGCCTAAACTGTTAGGCAATGCGGCGCGTGGATTATGCGCGCTACCGGGGCTTGAAGAGCTGAGCCAGGCCCCCCATTTTAAATTCAATGAGATACGTCAGGTTGGCCCGGATGTCTGCCTGCATTTAACCACTGCGTGAGGCTTTCCTGATTATTAGGAAGCAGCGCTCAGAATAATATGATAAAATCCGCCCCCCTTGCGGGGCACATGAACCCGAAGGAAGAGTATGAACATTATTGAAGCTAACGTTGCTACCCCGGACGCTCGCGTCGCCATCACCATTGCGCGTTTCAACAACTTTATCAATGACAGCCTGCTGGAAGGCGCGATTGACGCCCTGAAACGCATTGGTCAGGTAAAAGATGAAAACATCACCGTCGTTTGGGTTCCAGGCGCGTATGAGCTGCCGCTGGCGGCTGGCGCACTGGCGAAAACCGGTAAATATGACGCGGTGATCGCGCTGGGGACGGTGATTCGCGGCGGTACCGCCCACTTTGAATATGTGGCAGGCGGTGCCAGCAATGGCCTGGCGCATGTCGCTCAGGACAGCGAAATCCCGGTAGCCTTTGGTGTTCTGACCACTGAAAGTATTGAACAAGCCATTGAGCGCGCTGGCACCAAAGCCGGTAACAAAGGTGCAGAAGCTGCGCTGACCGCGCTGGAAATGATTAACGTATTGAAAGCCATCAAGGCCTGATTTTTGTAAGGGGAATTCCGTGAAACCTGCTGCTCGTCGCCGCGCCCGTGAGTGTGCCGTTCAGGCGCTCTACTCCTGGCAGTTGTCCCACAACGACATCGCTGATGTCGAATACCAGTTCCTGGCGGAACAGGACGTAAAAGATGTTGATGTTCTGTATTTCCGCGAACTGCTGTCCGGAGTGGCGACTAACAGCGCGTACCTCGACGGCCTGATGAAGCCCTACCTGTCCCGCCAGCTGGAAGAGCTGGGCCAGGTTGAAAAAGCGGTGCTGCGTATCGCGCTGTTTGAGCTGTCCAAACGTGATGACGTACCGTATAAAGTGGCCATCAATGAAGCTATCGAACTGGCGAAAACCTTCGGCGCTGAAGATAGCCACAAGTTCGTTAACGGCGTGCTGGACAAAGCGGCTCCGGTAATTCGTCCCCACAAGAAGTAAACTGCAGGCCGGGTTTTGCGAGGGTCGCCTCGCAGCCCGGCCTTATTTATTATTTTGCTGAGGCATAACGTATGGCATGCGGCGAATTCTCCCTGATTGCCCGTTATTTTGATCGCGTTAAAAGCGCCCGCCTTGATGTTGAAACCGGCATCGGCGATGACTGCGCGCTCCTGCATATTCCCGAGAAAAAAACGCTGGCAATCAGCACCGACACCCTGGTGGCGGGCAATCACTTCTTACCCGATATCGACCCTGCCGACCTCGCTTATAAAGCGCTGGCGGTGAACCTGAGCGACCTCGCGGCGATGGGCGCGGAGCCGGCGTGGCTCACGCTGGCGCTGACCTTGCCGGAGGTGGATGAAACCTGGCTGGAAGCCTTCAGCGACAGCCTGTTTGTCCAGCTGGACTATTACGATATGCAACTGATTGGCGGCGACACTACCCGTGGCCCGCTCTCCATGACGCTGGGTATCCACGGCTTTGTGCCGCCGGGACGCGCCATGAAACGCGCTGGCGCGAAGCCGGGGGACTGGATCTATGTTACCGGCACTCCGGGAGACAGCGCCGCCGGTCTGGCGGTACTGCAGAATCGTCTAACGGTGGATGAACCGTCTGACGCCGACTACCTGCTGGCCCGTCATCTGCGGCCGATGCCGCGCGTGCTGCAGGGCCAGGCGCTGCGTGACCTGGCGACATCGGCTATCGATCTTTCCGACGGACTGATCTCCGATCTGGGCCATATTCTTAAAGCCAGCGGCTGCGGCGCACGTATCGATCTCGATGCCATGCCGTACTCCGATGCGATGCTGCGCCAGGTTGATTCTGAGCAGGCGCTGCGCTGGGCGCTCGCCGGCGGGGAAGATTACGAGCTGTGCTTTACCGTACCGGAGCTGAACCGCGGGGCGCTGGACGTGGCTCTTGGCCATCTTGGCGCGCGTTTTACCTGTATCGGACAGATTGCGCCGGAGAGCGAAGGGCTGCAGTTTATCCGCGACGGTAAGCCGGTCGCGCTTGATTTAAAGGGATACGATCACTTTGCGTAGTCGAGACGAGGCGCTTAGCCGCCTGAGCATGCGTAATCCGTGGCATCTGCTGGCGACCGGTTTTGGCAGCGGCTTAAGCCCGGTGGTGCCGGGGACGATGGGCTCGCTGGCGGCGATCCCGTTCTGGTATCTGATGACCTTTCTCCCCTGGCAGCTTTACTCGCTGGTGGTGATGATGAGCATCTGTATCGGCGTCTATCTGTGCCATCGCACGGCCAAAGATATGGGCACCCATGACCACGGCAGCATCGTCTGGGACGAGTTCGTCGGGATGTGGATCACCCTGATGGCGCTGCCGACCCTGGACTGGCAGTGGGTGGCCGCCGGCTTCGTGATTTTCCGTATCTTCGATATGTGGAAGCCGTGGCCGATTCGCTGGTTTGATCGCAATATCCACGGCGGAATGGGGATTATGGTCGACGATATCGTCGCCGGCGTGATCTCCGCTGGCGTGCTGTACGTCATTGGCCATCACTGGCCCATCGGTCTGCTTTAACCGCCTCTCCCCGGCAACGCTACGCTGCCGGGGAAACCACGCCCTTCACTTAAATCCCACCACCGGATGCGGCTGATACGGCGCCTCCAGCTTGTCGATCTGTTCCGGGGAGAGCGTCAAATCCACCGCCTGCAGCAGATCATCGAGCTGTTCCTGACGCGACGGGCCGATAATCGGCGCGGCGACGCCGGGTTTGCTTAACAGCCAGGCGAGGGCGACCTGGGCGCGGCTGGCGTCGAGTTCTTCCGCCACGTCCGCGAGATTCCCGGCGATCTGCGCATCGTTTTCTTCACTGGCGCTGTACAGCGATTTGCCGAACTCATCTGAGACCAGCCGGGCGGTGGTCTCACCCCAGGGGCGGGTTAGCCTGCCGCGCGCCAGCGGACTCCATGGGATCACCGCTACGCCGTTACGTTGGCACAGGGGCAGCATCTCATTCTCTTCTTCCCGGTAAATCAGGTTGTAGTGATCCTGCATGGTAACGAAGCGCGCCCAGCCGTTCTGCTGCTGGAGCGCCAGCGCCTGGGCAAACTGTCGGGCATGCATGGACGAGGCGCCGATATAGCGCGCTTTGCCGGCTTTCACCACCTCGTCCAGCGCTTCGAGCGTCTCTTCAATCGGGGTGGTATAGTCCCAGCGGTGGATCTGTAGCAGGTCGACATAGTCCATCCCGAGACGGCGCAGGCTGTCGTCGATGGAGCGCAGGATCTGCGCCCGGGAAAGTCCTTCCGCCAGATCGCCGACCTGGTGATACACCTTGGTGGCGACAACCACCTCGTCACGGCGGGCAAAGTCGCGCAGGGCGCGGCCAACGATCTCTTCGCTGCTGCCGTCGGAGTAGCTATTTGCGGTATCGAAGAAGTTGATGCCGCCTTCAATGGCGTGCTGGATAAGCGGGCGGCTGCTCTCTTCCGGAAGCGTCCAGGCGTGTCTGCCGCGGTCCGGCTCGCCGAAGGTCATGCAGCCGAGGCAGAGTCGGGAAACACGTAAGGCAGTATCACCGAGGGGGATATAGTGCATAGTGCGCTCCTGCTATTCATCAAGGGTATCCCTTAAGCATAGCAGGAGCGGAAGGGGCAATTATGCCAGCCAGTCGCGGATTTTGGCTTCAATACCGGCGGCATCAAGGCCGAGGTCGGCGCGGATCTCTTCCTGAGTGCCCTGAGGAATAAAATAATCCGGCAGGCCAATATTGAGCACCGGTACCGCCCGGCGGTGGGCCATCAGCACTTCGTTCACGCCGCTGCCGGCGCCGCCCATGATGGCGTTCTCTTCCAGCGTCACCAGCGCGTCGTGCTCGCCGGCCAGCTGGAGGATCAGCGCGGTATCCAGCGGCTTCACAAAGCGCATATCCACCAGGCTGGCGTTGAGTTTGTCCGCTACCGCCGCGGCTTCCGGCAGCAGGGTGCCAAAGTTGAGAATCGCTATTTTCTCGCCCTGACGTTTCACCACCCCTTTGCCGATCGGCAGCGATGCCAGCGGCTCGAGCGTCGCGCCGGTGCCGCTACCGCGCGGATAGCGCACCGCGCAGGGGCCGTCGCTGTAGTGGTAGCCGGTGTACAGCATCTGGCGACATTCATTTTCATCGCTCGGGGTCATTACCACCATATCCGGAATACAGCGCAGGAAGGAGAGATCGAACGCTCCCTGATGCGTCTGGCCGTCTGCGCCGACGATCCCGGCGCGGTCGATAGCAAATAGCACCGGCAGCTTCTGGATAGCCACATCGTGGATCACCTGATCGTAGGCTCGCTGCAGGAAGGTGGAGTAGATCGCCACCACCGGCTTGTAGTCGCCAATCGCCAGCCCGGCGGCGAAGGTGACCGCATGCTGCTCGGCAATGGCGACGTCAAAGTACCGATCGGGGAATTTCTTCGAAAACTCCACCATCCCTGAACCTTCGCGCATCGCCGGCGTGATCGCCATCAGCTTGTTGTCTTTGGCCGCCGTTTCACACAGCCAGTCGCCGAAGATTTTCGAGTAGGAAGGGAGGCCGCCGCTGCTTTTGGGCAGTACGCCGCTGGTATGGTCGAATTTTGGCACCGCATGGAAGGTGATCGGGTCTTTCTCGGCGGGCTCATAGCCGCGGCCTTTTTTGGTCATAATATGCAGGAACTGCGGGCCTTTCAGGTCGCGCATGTTCTTCAGCGTGCTGACCAGACCGAGCACGTCATGGCCATCCACCGGGCCAATGTAGTTAAAGCCCAGCTCTTCAAACAGCGTGCCCGGCACCACCATCCCTTTGATATGCTCTTCGGTACGCTTAAGCAGCTCTTTAATCGGCGGCACCCCGGAGAAGACCTTTTTGCCCCCTTCGCGCAGGGTGGAGTAGAGCTTACCGGAGAGCAGCTGCGCCAGATGATTGTTCAGCGCGCCGACGTTCTCGGAAATCGACATTTCATTGTCATTCAGCACCACCAGCAGGTCGGGTTTGATATCCCCGGCGTGGTTCATCGCCTCAAACGCCATGCCGGCGGTGATCGCCCCGTCGCCAATGACGCACACCGCGCGCCGCTGCTTATCCTCTTTCGCGGCGGCGATAGCCACCCCGATACCCGCGGAAATGGAAGTGGAGGAGTGACCGACGCTCAGCACGTCATACTCGCTTTCACCGCGCCACGGGAAGGGATGCAGGCCGCCTTTCTGACGAATGGTGCCGATTTTGTCCCGGCGACCGGTCAGAATTTTATGCGGGTAGGCCTGATGGCCGACGTCCCAGATCAGGCGATCGAACGGCGTGTTATACACGTAGTGCAGCGCCACGGTCAGTTCCACCGTGCCGAGGCCAGAGGCAAAGTGACCGCTGGAACGGCTGACGCTGTCCAGTAGATAGCGCCGCAGCTCATCACATAGCTTCGGCAGGCTCTCTTTTGGCAACAGGCGCAACTCCTGGGTGGAATCTACCAGCGCCAGGGTCGGGTATTTGGCAATATCAAAACTCATCAGAGACTCATTTTTTGTTTATTTATCGCGCTGAATAATGTAATTCGCGAGCGCTTCCAGTGCCGAAGTATCCAGAGATTGTGCGGCCAGCTCATCTAACGACCGGCGGGCATCAGCGATCAGGTCGTGCGCTTTCTTCCGGGCTTGCTCAAGACCCAGGAGGGCGGGATAGGTGCTTTTACCCAATTGCTGGTCGGCACCCTGACGTTTGCCAAGGGTCGCAGTATCCCCTACCACGTCGAGAATGTCATCCTGGACCTGGAAGGCAAGACCGATATTTTCCGCATAGCGATCCAGCGCGGGCAGGGCAGCGCGGCCGCGTTCGCCGGCGCTCAGGGCTCCCATCCGGACGGCGGCGCGGATCAGGGCGCCCGTTTTATGGCGATGGATACGCTCCAGCGCCTGTAAATCAACCTGCTGTCCCTCGGCCTGCAGATCCAGCGCCTGGCCGCCGCACATGCCCGCCACGCCGCTGGCCTGCGCCAGTTCGGAAACCATCGCCAGCCGGTCCCGGTCAGGAACGTCGACCATCGGCGCATCACTCAGTATAGAGAACGCCAGCGTTTGCAGGGCATCTCCCGCAAGAATTGCGTTGGCTTCGCCAAATTTAATATGGCAGGTCGGCAGGCCGCGGCGCAGATCGTCATCATCCATCGCCGGCAAATCATCATGCATCAGGGAGTAGGCATGAATGCATTCGACCGCCGCGGCAGGAGCATCCAGCGTGGTACGGCACACGCCGAACATCTCGCCGGTGGCGTAGACAAGGAAGGGACGCAGGCGTTTACCGCCTAACAATGCGCCATAATGCATCGCTTCCACCAGCGGAGTGTTCTGAAAGGGCTGCGGGGCGATGAAACGGCGCAGCGCTTCGTTTGCCTGTTCCACACAGGCCTGCAATTGTTGCGGGAAATCCATTTATTCAGCGTCCGGCGTAAAAGGCGTGGTCGGGGAATCTTCACTATCCGCCAGCAGGATCTGCACGCGCTGTTCGGCCTTCTGCAGCTGACTTTGCCCCTGGCGCGCCAGCTGTACGCCGCGCTCAAATTCGCTTAGCGCTTCCTCTAACGGCAAATCGCCGCTTTCCAGACGGTTAACGATCTGCTCCAGTTCGCCCAGAGCAGTTTCAAAGCTGGCCGGGGCCTCATTTTTCTTTGGCATAGTGAATGTAGACTCTTGTTATGTCGCGACGGCAATACCGGGTATGGTAACGAAGTCACGCGTGTAAGCAAATAACGCGCAATGGTGATATACTCCGCGCCCAGGATGCAGGCACCGGTGTGCGCTGCTTTACAACTTTTGCTTATAGCCCCGTCGGGCTTGCCAACGAACTATTGTCGCTATGAAGTTTATCATTAAATTGTTCCCGGAAATCACCATCAAAAGCCAATCTGTGCGGTTGCGCTTCATTAAAATCTTAACCGGGAACATTCGTAACGTTCTCAAAAACTATGATGAGACGCTGGCCGTCGTCCGTCATTGGGATCATATCGAAGTTCGCGCGAAAGATGAAAATCAGCGCCCGGCTATTCGCGATGCGCTGACCCGTATCCCCGGCATCCACCATATTCTGGAAGTCGAAGACGTGCCGTTCACCTCGCTGCACGATATTTTCGAGCAGACGCTGCCGCTGTGGCGCGAGGCGCTGGAAGGCAAAACCTTCTGCGTGCGAGTGAAGCGTCGCGGCAAACATGAATTCACCTCAATTGAAGTGGAACGCTACGTCGGCGGCGGCCTGAATCAGCATATTGAAACGGCGCGCGTGAAGCTGACCGACCCGGACGTCACCGTCAATCTCGAGATTGAAAACGATCGCCTGCTGCTGGTGAAAGGCCGCTATGAAGGCATCGGCGGTTTCCCGATCGGCACCCAGGAAGATGTGCTGTCGCTGATCTCCGGCGGCTTTGACTCCGGCGTCTCCAGCTACATGCTGATGCGCCGCGGCTGCCGCGTTCATTACTGCTTCTTTAACCTTGGCGGCGCCGCCCATGAGATTGGCGTCCGCCAGGTTGCGCATTATCTGTGGAACCGCTTCGGCAGCTCACACCGCGTTCGCTTTGTGGCGATTAACTTTGAGCCAGTAGTCGGCGAAATCCTTGAAAAAGTGGACGACGGCCAGATGGGCGTCGTGCTCAAGCGCATGATGGTCCGCGCCGCGTCAAAAGTCGCGGAACGCTATGGCGTGCAGGCGCTGGTCACCGGCGAAGCGCTCGGCCAGGTCTCCAGTCAGACCCTCACTAACCTGCGCCTGATCGATAATGTCTCCGATACTCTGATCCTGCGCCCGCTGATTTCGCACGATAAAGAGCACATCATCGACCTGGCGCGTGAGATCGGCACGGAAGATTTCGCCCGCACCATGCCGGAATATTGCGGCGTGATCTCCAAGAGCCCGACCGTGAAGGCGGTGAAGGCGAAGATTGAAGCGGAAGAAGAACACTTCGATTTCAGCATCCTTGATAAAGTGGTAGAAGAGGCGAGCAATATCGATATCCGCGAGATCGCCCAGCAGACGGAAGAGACGGTGGTGGAAGTGGAAACCGTGACCGGCTTTGGCGCCAATGACGCGATCCTCGACATTCGCTCCATCGACGAGCAGGAAGACAAGCCGCTGAAGGTCGAGGGGGTTGAAGTTGTTTCCCTGCCGTTCTACAAGCTAAGCACCAAATTTGGCGATCTCGATCAGAGCAAAACCTGGCTGCTGTGGTGCGAGCGCGGGGTGATGAGCCGTCTGCAGGCGCTTTATTTGCGCGAGCAGGGCTTCAACAACGTGAAAGTTTATCGCCCGTAACAGGTTGTTATGATGCAAAAGGCCTTCCCTAATGGAAGGCCTTTTTACTATTGGCAGGGGAGTGTATTAGCGCAGGGTCAGCGCCAGGTCATTGAGCTGATCGATGACAATATTCCAGCCCTCGAAAAATCCCATCTGCTCATGCTGCTCGCGGGTTTCATCATCGGCATGCAGCACCGTAGCCGTATAGCGACACCCGACCTGTTCATCGGCAAAGGTGATGATGGCCGTCATCGCGAAGGGGGAAACGGCGGGGCGATAATCCGCCGTCAGCATCGAGGTCATGACGATTTTTTGTTGCGGGATAACCTCAAGAAAACAGCCGGGGTTATCGCTGCGTTCACCGTCAGGCCCGTGCATCACGGTGTGAAAGGCCCCGCCGGCGCGAAAATCAAAGGCCAGAACCTCGGTTTGCCAGGGCTTCGGGCACCACCAGGTTCGGAGTAATGCCGGGTCGGCCCACGCGCGCCACAGGGCTGGGGCGGGCGCGCTGAGCAGGCGGCTGATTACAAGATCGCGAGAATCGGTTGCGCTCCGGGACATGCTGCGACTCCTCAGGAAAAGGGGAGCCAGCCCGCGGCGCGGACCGGCTATCAGGCTTCGTAGTAATTATAGATGCCAGCGGCCATCACCAGCTGTGAGGCGACCTCATACGCTTTCTCGCGCCCCACCAGCAGATCGATCATTTTCAGGGCGAAATCAATCGAAGTCCCCGGACCCTGGCTGGTTAACAGATTCACCCGCGGATCCCAGACCACTCTTTTATCCTGCCACTGCTCGGCGGGGATATGTTCCTTCAGCGCCGGAAAACCGGTCATGTTGCCGATCGGGAACAGATTATGGGGTACCAGCACGGTCGCCGGGGCGGCGCAGATGGCGGCCACAATGCGCCCAGAGAGATGAAACTGGCGGACGGTTTCCACCAGTAGCGTGCTGTCGCGGAAGCACTCTGCGCCCTTGATACCGCCCGGGAGGACGATGATATCGAAATCACCATCGGCCACCTCGACCAGCGGCGCATCCGCCAGCAGTTTGACGCCGCGCGAACAGACGATGGTCAGGCTGCCGTCGCTGGCGACGCTGGCGGTGGTCACCTTTACTCCGCCGCGGACCAGCAGGTCGATAGTGGTGACCGCTTCGGTCTCTTCGCTACCAGGGGCGAGGCAAATCAGTGCCGACGCGCTCATATTCATTCTCCTTACGCTTGATCAATTCAAATAAGCGGGCGTTTTCCGGTACGGCGACGCCGTGGGCGCGGGCGCGGTTGAGCAGAAAACCGGTGATGTAGTCGATCTCTGTATGCCGCTGGGCGCGAACGTCCTGCAGCATGGAAGAGATATTTTCTGCCGTACTTTCAATTACCTGTTCGACATAAAATAGCAGGTTTTCCGCCGAGGTATGAATACCTTCGCGCTCCATCACCGCCGCCACCTCGCGACAAATGGCCGCAACTTCCTGCGTATAGTCGCGCAGATCGCCGTTTTTACACCCTTTGAGCGCGGTCAGAGGGTTAATCACGCAGTTAACCGCCAGCTTGCGCCAGATGGCCGAGTGGATATTGTTATGCCAGGCGACATCCGGCAGCACGCTCTGCAGAACTTCTGCGAGATAGCTGTAGTCCCCCTCGTAGCTTTTTGCCGGTCCGATATGCGTGGTGCCCTGGGCAACGTGGATAATGACATTCCCATCGCGCCGCGCCGCCTGGGTCGTGGAGGCCAGCAGCAATGGCTGTTTCACGCCGCGCAGCTCCTCGACGGTGCCCATGCCGTTATGAATCAGCACAATTGGCGTGGTGTCCGACAGGATCCCGGCCAGGTGCTTTACCGCATTCGACACCTGCCAGGCCTTTAAGGTGACGATCAGCAGCTCGCTGCTGGCGAGAAAATCGGGGTCGTTGGCCGTCAGCGATTCGTTGAACACTGAGCCATCGGTTTCAATGACGTTGACGCTACAGAATGGCTGCGGTACGCGCAGCCAGCCCTGGACTTCATGTCCCTGTTTGTACAACGCGGTCAGCCATAGTTGTCCCAGCGCACCGCATCCCAGTACGGTTACTTTCATTGTTCCTCCTCATCTGCCGCTATCCCAGGCGCTGATGGCTAAAGTCTATCTCGTCGCTTTTCGCATCGTCGGACATCACGGGGAAAATAGCGCGAGCGTTGCGTAATCAGCTAAGCTTCCGGGATAACAAGTTGAGTTATGCCGCGTTGCAGGTATTATGCAACGCAAAAGAAACGGAAGGAGAGGAAAAGATGCCATCTTTCGATATTGTCTCTGAAGTTGATCTTCAGGAAGCCCGTAACGCGGTGGACAACGCGAGCCGCGAAGTCGAGTCGCGTTTTGATTTTCGTGGCGTTGAAGCCACTTTTGAATTAAACGACGCCAACAAGACCATTAAAGTGCTGAGCGAGTCTGACTTCCAGGTGAACCAGCTGCTGGATATCCTGCGCGCCAAGCTGCTCAAGCGCGGCATTGAAGGCACCTCCCTCGACGTACCGGAAGATATCGTGCACAGCGGTAAAACCTGGTTTGTTGAAGCGAAGCTGAAGCAAGGCATTGAAAGCGCGGTGCAGAAGAAGATCGTTAAACTGATCAAAGACAGCAAGCTGAAAGTGCAGGCCCAGATTCAGGGCGAAGAGATCCGCGTGACCGGTAAGTCCCGCGACGATCTGCAGTCGGTGATGGCGCTGGTGCGCGGTGGCGATCTGGGACAGCCGTTCCAGTTCAAAAACTTCCGCGACTAAGGCGGCGGGCAGACAGCAAAAAGCGGGGAATTCCCCGCTTTTTTTATACCCCTTTGATGAGCTGCTCTATCTCGAAGCGGTTGGTGACCTTGCTGTCGATTTTGATATACACCGAACGCTCCTCGGGTACCACCAGCGCCTGATGAACCCCGCTGGCGCTCAGCAGACGCGCCTGCAGCGCGCTGTCGACCACCACGCCGTCCGGCACCTCCACCCGCAGGCTGCTGACGTACGGCGGCTCGCTCATGGTGCTGGCCACCAGCAGCCACAGCATCGCCAGCAGGGCGCCCAGCAGAAACACGGTTTGCGAATCAAAGAAACCATCGACCCAGCCGCCAAGCGCGCCGCCAATCGCCACGCCGAGAAACTGGCTGGTGGAGTAGACGCCCATCGCGGTGCCTTTGTAGCCCGCCGGAGACTCCTTGCTAATTAGCGACGGCAGCAGCGCTTCCAGCAGGTTAAACGCCAGGAAGAAGAGCTGAACGCCCGCCACCAGCTCCCAGAAGTAGCCTCCGGCGCCCCAGAGGACAATTTCCGCAATCAGCAGGATGGCGACGCAGAGCAGGAAGACGCGCTTCATCTTGCGCTTCACTTCGGCGTAGATGATAAACGGCACCACCGAGATGAACGAGATAACCATGGTGACCAGGTAAATCTTCCAGTGCTCGGCGGCCGGGAAGCCGGCGGCCTCCAGTTGTCCGGGCAGGGCGACAAAAGTGGACATCAGCATAATGTGCAGGCACATGATGCCAAAGTTAAGCTTCAGCAGGCGCGGCTCCGCCAGCACTTTGCTAAAGCAGCCCTTCACCATCCCGGATTCGCGGTTAAGGACATGGTTATGGCTGTTGGGCACCACCCACAGGGTGAGCAGGATGCCGACGGTCGCCAGGATGGCGATCATCCAGAACAGCGCGTGCAGACCCAGCTGGTGGGTGACAATCGGCCCCAGCACCATGGCGATGGCGAAGGTGACGCCGAAGCTGACGCCGATAAAGGCCATCGCTTTGGTGCGGTTCTGTTCGCGGGTGAGATCGGACAGCAGGGCCATAACCGCGGCGGCGATGGCGCCGGAGCCCTGCAGGGCGCGGCCAAGAATGATGCCCCAGATGGAGTCGGTGAGCGCGGCGATGACGCTGCCGAGCACGAAGATAAGCAGGCCGCCGACGATCAATGGCTTACGGCCAATACGGTCAGATAACAGTCCGAAGGGGATCTGGAACACCGCCTGCGCCAGGCCGTAGATACCGATCGCCAGGCCAATCAGCGCTTCACTGGCACCCTGCAACGCCATGCCATACGTGGTCAGAACCGGCAGGACCATAAACATGCCAAGCATGCGCAGGGAGAATACTGTCCCCAAACCCCAGGTCGCGCGCAGTTCCCCTGGCGTCATTTTGTTATCGTTCATTACCACCTCAATATAAAAACTGCGCCTAGTGTAGCGGCGGGGGGTAAGAAGCGTAAATAAATGTTTGTTTAACAGATATTACGGGGCTGTTGCGCGATGCGACAAGTTGGTAAAAATCAATAAACCAGTGGAGGGGGACTCCACTGGCGAGGGGGAAAATTAAGGTAAAGTAAAGTCAACCCACTGGCTGCCAGCGTCAGCCGATTTGACGCACTGCTCTACCCAATAGACGCCGTGCAGCCCGGCTTCGACGTCCGGATACCAGAAGTCTTGCAGGAAGGCGCGATCGTCGCGGTCCGTGGCGTCAATCGCCTGCGCATAGCGGCGATAGAGGTTGGCCCAGGCTTCGAACAGCCCTTCCGGATGGCCGCCGCCAATGCGGTCATCCGCCAGCGCGTTCGGCGACAGGTAGGGCATTCCACGTTCCAGAATGCGCGCCGGCTCGCCCTGCACCTCATAGCTGAGCTGGTTAGGATGCTCATCCCACCATTCGATGCTTGCTTTTTCGCCGACGATGCGCACTTTTTGCGAGTGCATGGCGCCGCTGTTGACCGCGCTGGTCCACATGGATCCAACCGCGCCGTTGTCATATTCCATCAGGACAAAGGCGTTATCTTCCAGCGGCGCGCGGGAGGGAACAAAGCTCTGACGGGAGCACATCAGCCGTTTGATATTGAGCTGCGGCGCCATGGTTTCGGCGACAAACAGCGGATGGGTGGCCAGATCCCCAAGCACATAGCTGGGCCCGGCAAACTTCGGCGTTACTCGCCAGCGGGTGGATTCTGCCTGCAGCTCGACGGCCTGGTTATGGAAGCCGTGGGCGAATTGCATGTTAACGATGCGGATCTCGCCGAGCAGTCCATCGGCAATCATCTGCCGCGCCTGCTGGATCATCTGATAGCCGGCATAGCCGTAGGTGACGCCGACGATTTTGTTCTGTTTTTTGCTCAGATCCACCAGCTCGCGCGCCTCTTCGGCGGTAAAGCAGAGGGGCTTTTCGCAGATAACGTGGAGTCCCGCCTCCAGCGCCGCTTTGGTGATGGCGAAATGGGTATTGTTCGGGGTGGTGACCGAGACGACCTCGATCCCGTCAGGGCGCTGCGCCTCTTCGCGAAACAGGGTCTGGTAGTCGGCGTAGCAGCGCTCCGGCGCGATGCCCAGTTGCTCACCGAACGCGCGCCCGCGCTCGGCATCGACGTCAAGCGCGCCGGCCAGCAGGGTATAAACATTGTCACGCAGCGCCGCACAGCGGTGGCTGTAGCCGATCTGACTGGTTCCCCCGCCGCCGACCATGCCCCAGCGCAGGGAACGGGATAAGGGTTTCAGGCCGTTTAACATGGTGCTCTCCTTTTTGAAATCATTTGCACTCTGAGGCGCTCAATGCCGACGCCTGCGGCAACGCGCATTCGGATAGACTGACTTCAACTTAAGGAAATGTTTGTTCTGTTTCAATTGTGTTGTGGAATTTATTTTCCATATATGCGAGGGGGATCGAATTAGCGATAGTTTCTTTTGCGCTTGGTTGAAAAGGTGAGGGCGGGATATCGCCTGCCGGAGTCGTCCAGATTGTTGCGGGCGTTTTTTCGTTTCAAAAAAATATGAAATAAATTCTCTTTATTAGCTGCTGAAGGCGGTGCAATCCGCCGATTGCACCGGGAACCAGATGCCGCTATGACGCTCCGCGCACAGACGCGGGGGAAGTTGAAGCGACGGGAGGATGACCGGCCGCAAAGATGCCCTTCGCCGCCAGGCCTGCGACGGTGAGGGCTGCCGGGATACCGAGGATCAAAAAGACGCTTTCAAAGGGCAGGTTGAGCGCCATCATCTCGGCGCCGGCAAAGGCGCTGAGAATGGCGCCGATGCGCCCGACGCCGTGCATCCAGCTGGATCCCGTTGCCCGCGCCTGTGTAGGGTAGTAGCGGGCGGAGAGGGCGTTCATGCCGGTATTCGCGCCGTTCAGGCAGGCGCCGCTGATAAACGCCAGCATACAGAGCAAGGCAAAGCTGCCCGCGGCGTAGCCCATCGCCATGGTGAACAGGCCGCCAACGGCGTAGATTATCCCCAGCGCGCGATGGGGGTTGATCCTGTCCATCAGCCAGCCGGCAAACAACGAGCCGAGGGTGCCGCCCGCCTGGTAGATCGCCGTCATGATGGCCGCCTGGCTAACGGTCATTCCTACCGCTTTAACCAGCGTTGGCAGCCAGCTGCCGAGGATATAGACCAGGAACAGCCCCATAAAGTAGACCAGCCATAGCATCAGCGAGCCGAAACCGTACTGGCGGGAGAGGACAATGCGCATCGCGTTGCCGGCCGCTGGCTGCGCCGGTAGGATAAACCTCACATTGTCGCTGATTTGTCCGGGATAGAGACGGTTAAGAATGGCGCGTATGCGCGCCGCGGGCGCTTGTTTGATCACCAGAAAACGAACCGATTCCGGCAGCAGCCAGATGAGCAGGGGGGCAAACAGCAGCGGCAGAATACCGCCGAGCGCCATCAGCGAGTGCCAGCCAAACTGGTGGATCAGCCACGATGCCGAAAATCCTCCCGCCGCCGCACCGAAGGTGAACCCGCAAAAGATGACGGTGATAATAAATGAACGCTGGCGTTCCGGGGCGTATTCCGACACCAGCGTCCCGATATTCGGCATCGCGGCGCCCAGCCCGAGGCCAGTCATAAAGCGAAAGAACATCATCTGTTCTACGTTGTGCGAGAAGGCGGTGGCGATGGTCCAGAAACCGAAGAAGAAAACGCTGTTGATGATGATTTTCTTACGTCCCAGCCAGTCGGCGAGCGGGCCGGAGAAAATCGCCCCCAGCGCGAGGCCGATCAGCGCGGCGCTGATCACCAGACCCAGCTGGTGGTTGCTTACCCCCCATTCCAGCTTTAGCGTCGGGGCGATAAAGCCCATGATCGCGATATCAAAACCATCGAGAGCGATGACGCAAAAGCCGAGAAATATAATCAGCTTCTGAAATCGGCTCAGCGGGTTACGATTTATTAACTCTCTGACATCCAGGCGTTGAGTCTGTGTCATAGCGTATTCCTTATGCGCAGGCGTGCAGGTAGGGCTGCGCGGCATCGAACAGTAACTGCGCCCGCTGAAGAGGCGGAATGGCGCCTTGCTCGCCGTCAAGCGGCACTTCGAGAGAGACCGGCAGCGTCGCCGGCAGGGCCGACATCAGACCATGCAGATCCAGACCGCCTTCCCCCGGCACGTTGCGCGCCGAGCGGGCCTGGCGGATAAGTTCCTGCTCGCTCTCCGGCCTCTGCGCCGCGCCATCGCAGAGTTGCATATAGTTGAGATGATGCGCGGGCAGGCTGGAGAGGGCGGCGAGCGATTCTCCCGCGCGCCAGAAATGGAGAGCGTCCACCAGAATGCCGATGTCTTCCCGCCCGCTGGCGGCGATTAGTGCTTGCGCTGCGGCGATGTTGCGCAACTGGGTCCAGGGCATCGGCTCAAGATTCATGGTCAGCCCAAATGGACGACCGGCCGCGGCGAGGATGGCGAGGTTGTCAGCGCTGCGCTGAAGGTTGTCATCATTGCCGGCGACTAACACCTGTCCGGCGCCAAGACGCGCGGCGGTCTCCATAAAACGCTGCAGCCGATCGTCGAGGGTAAACCCGGGGGTCAGGCGGACGATCTCCACGTCCGACACGCGGATGCCAGTTTCCATCAACGCGGCGAGCGTCGCCCGGACGGCCGGGGTATCGCCCAGCATGTCGTAGTCCGGGTCGGTCGGTGTGGCGGGGAGCAGTCGCAGTCCAACGTGGGTAAAACCGGTTCTGGCCGCAATCCGCACCTGTTCGGGGGGAGGGACATCGAGCAGGGTCAGCGCGGCGAGCGATAGGGTACGCTTGTTCATAAAGGGCTCCGGTACAGTTGCAGGTGAAGAGAGTTAGGGTGCATCCATTCGTGGAAATCAAGATATGTTATTGTTTATATTTGTTTTTTTGCCAGATTTTTACCCACCAGATAGCCGAAGGTCATGGCGGGCCCGAGGGTGATCCCTCCGCTGGGGTAATAGCCGCGCATCACGCTCGACATGTCGTTGCCGATGGCGTACAGACCCGGTATCGGCTGCTGCTGTTCATCCAGCACCCGGGCGTGTTCGTCGGTTTGCAATCCGCTGAAGGTGCCCAGCGAGCCGGGCAGAATGCGCACCGCGTAGAACGGCCCTTCGCGCAGCGGTCCGAGCGTCACCTGATGGTCACCCTGGGCGCGGTTATAGGCTGATGCCCCGCGGTGAAAATCGACGTCTTCGCCAGTGCTGGCGAAGTGGTTAAAGCGTTCAACGGTTTCCGCCAGCGCATTGGCGTCGATAGCGCACTGCTTCGCCAGCTCCGCCAGGGTGTTTCCTCGCTGCAGATAGCCGGTACGCAGCCAGGCGGTGGGAGTGAACGGGAACGGTCTGGCGTGGCCCAGGCCGTAGCGACGCAGCGCGCGACGATCGGCCAGCAGCCAGGCCTGCGGCGTGTCGCCCGCGGGTGTGGCCGCCAGCAGGGCGGCGATAAAGTCATGATAAGAGTCGGCCTCGTTAACAAAACGTTTGCCGTTGGGCAGGACGGCGATCACCCCGGGTTTGGCGCGCTCCACCAGATGAGGAAACATTAGCTGCTGGCCGCTGGCCAGAGTGACGCGGGACACCGGCGCCCAGGCCAGCGGGTGGCGCAGGGAAGTGTCGAACTGGCCGCCGACGGATTCGCCAAGCCTGATCCCCTCGCCCTGATTGTCCGGCGGTGCGGCGGAGAAATGGCCGTAACCCTCCGCAGCGTGAGGCACCACCTGCGCCAGCCGCTGGCGATCGTGGGGAAAACCGCCGCAGGCCAGCACCACGGCGCCAGCTTCGACGTGAATCTCCCCGCCGTCGCTGCGCAGCACCGCGCCGGACACGCCCGGCGGACCCTGCAGCAGCCGGACCACCGGGGCATTGAGCTGAAAACGCACGCCGGCGTCGAGGGCGGATCGCAGCAGACGGGCGACCAGCGCATTGCCATTGACCAGATGCTGCCCCCGTCCGGCGCGTAGCCGCTGCCAGCCGTGGCGCAGCAGGCGGCGGGCAGCATACAGCGCGGAGCGCGGCGAGCGGGTGGCATTGAAAAAATGCGCCATATCCGCGCCGCCGGCGATGCCCATCCCGCCCAGGCTAATGGTTTCCAGCGGCGGACGCAGGCGATGGAGCCAGTCGCCGAGCAGGCGGCCATCGTAGGGTTGCGCGGTGACCGACCGCCCACCGTTCGCCGCACCCGGCGACGGGTGAAAGTCCGGCATGGCGCTGCCCGAGAGAAACTGCACCGCCGTCCGCTGATGGAAAAATTCCACCATCTCCGGCCCGTAACGCAGGAAGGTTTGCAGACGAATATCGGCGGCTTCGCCCCCCATCTCATGCTGCAGATAGGTCAGCGGCGCGTCGGCTGCTTCGTCGATGCCCTCCGCCCGCGCCAGCGGGTTGCGGGGGATCCACAGCCAGCCGCCGGACCAGGCGCTGGTTCCGCCGAGCACTGACGCTTTCTCCGCCACCATGACGCTGGCGCCGTGCATCGCCGCAGTCACCGCGGCAGAGAGCCCCGCGGCGCCGGAGCCGACCACCAGCACATCCACCTTCACAGGCCCGCTCATGTTGGACTCCTTACTGCAGAGGTGAAAAAGCGGTGGGGCGCATCAGCACCGACTCGAGGCGTTCCACGGCGGCCAGTTCGCGATTTTTACGCGAGAAGGTCTGCCAGCGTTCGTCCTGGGCCATCCGCGCGCGGCGCACCAGACGATCGTCCAGGCTTTCATAAGCCCAGATGTGCACTACCTGATTGACCACGCCGATCTCGGTAAAAAAGAAGCCGATTAGCTGGCCGAGATGGTCGGTTTGCACCGCCAGGGCATCGCTTTGGTACAGCGCCAGCCAGTCGGCCATTTTCAGCGGATTGATGGTGTACGTGCGTTTTTCGTAGATCATGATGTTTTCCTGATTAGTGGGTGGAGTGTTGTGCCAGATGGCAGGCGGCGAGATAGCCAAACGTCAGCCCCGGGCCGAGGGTGATGCCGGGGCCCGGATAGGTGCCGGCCATCAGCGAATCCATGTCGTTTCCCACCGCGTACAGCCCCGGGATGGGGTGTCCTTCGGTATTGACGACCTGGGCATCGGCGGTGGTGACCAGGCCCCGTGAGGTCCCCAGATCGCCGGTATAAAGTTTGATGGCATAGAACGGCGCGCTGAGCAGGGGGGCATTACAGGCGTCAGGCTGATGGCCCGGATCGCCCATCGCCCGGTTATAGCTGTTGCCGCCTTTAGCAAATTCCCGATCCACGCCCTGCGCGGCGTCGCGGTTGTAGCGGGCTACCGTCTCGCTCAGGGTTTGGGCATCCAGACCAAGCTGTTGCGCCAGCGCGGCCAGAGTATCGGCTTTGTGCAGATAGCCAGCGGCGACCAGGGCGTCATTATTGACCGGCGCCGGGCGCGCCAGTCCGAGGCCATAACGCTTCATCGCCTGGGCGTCGCAGAGTAAAAAACAGGGGGCATTTTCCGCTGCATCCTGCATTGCGCTGGCGAAATGGTGATAGGAACTGGACTCGTTGACGAAGCGTACCGCCCGCTGATTGACGGCAATCACGCCCGGTTTTGCGCGATCGGTTACCAGATGGGGGAAGCGCTCCTCGCTGCCGTCGGCCCGGGTCAGCACCGATACCGGCGCCCAGAAAAAGTTGGAGGCCCGATCGGCTCCCTCGCGAGCGTTAAGCGCCGCCGCGAGATGCAGCGCGGCGCCATCGTTGGCCGGCGGCGACATGGTGAAATGCTCGCGGGTGTGCGGCCGATAGCGCGCCGCCAGCGCGCCCGCGGCGAAGCCGCCTGCGGCCAGCACCACCCCGCGTCGGGCGTGCAGCGTCTCTCTTTGCCCCTGATATTCAATCTCCACCCCGCGGACCGCGCCTTGCGCTTCGCACAGCGTCAGAACATTGACATTCAGCCGCAGGTTCATGCCTTTACGCAGCGCCGTAGTCGCCATGCGGGCTATCAGCGCATTGCCCATCGCCAGGCGGGTGCCGCGAGGGTACTTCACCCGGTCGCGGGCGTAGCGCAGCAGCAGCCGGGTGCAATGGGCCAGGGAGCGCAGCGAGCGGCGCATGTCGAGAAAATGTTGAATATCGACGCGGTTGACCATCATCCCGCCAAACAGCAGCATCCCCGGCGGCGGCGAACGCAGGTCGCGAAACGCGTCCCCCAGTTCACGGCCGTCATACTCCACCACCTCCAGCGCGCGCCCGACGTCGACTGCGCCGGGTTCATCCGGATAGTAATCGGGCGAGAGCGGACGCAGGCTGTACTTTACTGCCCCCTCACGATCGAGAAAGGCCAGCGCCTCCCGCCCGGCGCTGACAAACGCTTCGGCAAGATCTTCGCGGTACTGGCCCTCGCCGATAATGGTTCGCAGGTAGGTTTTCATCGCCTCGGCGCTACCGCTTTTGCCCTCGGCGCGCGCCTGGTCGGTATCGTGCAGCCACACGGCGCCGCCGGAGATGGCCGAGGTGCCGCCGAACTGGCCGGCTTTCTCCAGCATCAGCACCGACAGCCCTTTACAGCAGGCGGTGACCGCGGCGGCAAAACCGGCCGCGCCGCTGCCGATGACGATCACATCCCAGCTCTTCATGCCGCCGCTCCCTGCGCCTGCGGGATGGCGCCGATAAACTGGCCCATCAGCCTCATCTGCGCCAGCGCCATTTCCGGCCCGGTCTGTACTTTGCAACCACGTGCGGCGGCGAAAGTGAGCAACGGCGTCATCACCGGGGCGGTGACAACGTCGGCCACATGAGTGGCGCTGTCGAGCGTATCCAGAAGCGCCTGCGGTAGAGGCAGCTCATCAAATCCGGCCATGCCGGCCGGTGAGCCATTAACCAGTAGATCGAGGCCGTAAAGGGTGTCTGGCAGCGCGCTCAGTTGCACCGCCGGAAAGGCCTCAGCCAGAAGGTCATGCAGGCGCTGCCGGGTGGCCGGGGTTTGATCGTGCAGGGCCAGCCGACGGATCCCCGCCTCGCACAGTCCCCAGGCGATGGCGCTGCCGACGCCGCCGCAACCGGAGAGCAGCGCCTGCTTACCTGCCGGCTGAAAACCCTGCGCCTCGGCGGCGAGCTGAAAGCCGACGCCGTCCAGCATATCGCCCTGCAGGCGGCCATCCGCCAGCTTGCGGATCACATTGACGGCGTTGAGTCGGCGGGCGCGCGGCGTGAGGTCGTCGACCAGCGCGGCGGCGCGCTGCTTATGCGGCACCGTCACCAGCACGCCGGTCATGTTCTGCCAGCCGCGCAGAGCGTTAAGGTAGGCGGCCACCGCGTCCGGGGCGATATCCACCGGGATCATGACGCTGTCCATGTGCTGTTCGGCAAAGTAGCGGTTGAAGTTATCCGGTGATTTCACCTGGGCGATCGGATGACCAATCACGGCGACAACCTGGGTAGTTCCACTGACCATTTCAAACCTCATTTGTTAAATGAATGTTGTGAAAGTATTTCAGTGGAAGCTGGGAGCGACAACGCAGAATTCGGACATGTCGGTTGTTAATCGCACGAACGCTGCGATAATCGCAGGAAATCGATAATGATGTTGCAAAAATGTGAGCGAATATGCAAAACACCATTCATCCACGCGATCTGATCGTCGGTTTACAAAAAGGGCTGGCGCTAATTCAGCTTTTTTCCAAAACCTGCCCAAAGCTCACCGTCGCCCAGACGGCGAAAATGAGCGGCCTGACGCAAAGCGCCGCGCGACGTTTTCTGCTGACGCTCCTGCATGAGCGCTATCTGCAAACCGACGGGCGCTATTACTGGCTTACCCCAAAGACGCTGCGGCTTGGCCAGGCCTATGTCGATTCGGCGCAGTTTCCTCGCATGGTACGGCCGATTGTCGAATACATCGCCAGCCGGACCGAAGAGCACGCCTCGGTGGGGGTGGTGGATGAAGATGAACTGGTCTATATCGCCCGCAGTCGGCATACGCCGTTCAACTCTACGTCGGTGCGGCTTGGGGAGCGGGTGCCCATTTTCTGTACCGCCGGGGGGCGACTGTGGCTGGCTTCGCTGCCGGAAGCAGAGTGTGAGACCGTCCTGCAGCGCATAACCCGGGAACAACGTACCCCCTATACGGTGACCGATATTGCGTCGCTGATGGAGAAAATCGCCCAGGTACGGCGCCAGGGATACGCCACCATTGAGCAGGAGTTTGAGATTGGCATGCTGGTGCTGGCGGTGCCGTTAACCGACAGGGAAGGGACCTGGTGGGGGGCGCTGAGTCTGACCAGTCATCAATCGCGCACTTCGCTGGAAGCGTTATGCCGCGATCACCTCGATCTGCTCTACAGCGCGCAGGCGATGCTGGTGGGTTAAACAGGGCAGCCAGTGGCGCTGCCCTAAGATAGACGTCGCTTAGGCCGACGCTTTGGTCAGAAAGGTGTTCCAGTCGCTGGCCGCGTTATTCACGAAAGTATTCCAGCTGTTGCCGGCGGTGTTAACAAAGCTTCCCCAGTTTTCCTTTCCGGCGGTCACAAAGGTTTCCCAGTTTGACTGTCCGGTCAGGAAGGAACCAAACGCCATCGCGCTGTCGCCGACGAAGGAGGCAAATGCGGTGCCGGAGGTCAGAACAAAAGAGGTGAAGCCGACGCCAGAGTTGGCGACAAAGCTGGCGAAGCCGCTGGCTGCGCCGAACAGATTAAAGCCACCGGAGATATACTCCATTTCGTTCAGTGTTAACTCTTTCATTGCAATTCCTTGTAGTGATTATTTCCCAAAGGGGCAAGAGCCCCGGCGAAAGGTAGCATCGCAGGACCGTGCGGCGCGAGTGATGCCCGATGCGTACTGGCTCAATTTTTCCTCATTTTTTGATATGAAAGATAGCGGGAAAGCGACGGGGGAGGGGAGGGAAGTATGAAATGAGAAAGAAAGCGATGATGAAACAGGAAAGAAAAAGCCCCGTAAATACGGGGCTTTAGATCGTACGGGAGTGCGTAATTATCTCACGTAAGCCAGCAGACTATGTGAATCCGGCACCATAAAGTCAACGGACATCATCACGGACAGCGCGGTGATGGCGACGATAGAAAAGACGAACAGCTTACGCGCCCAGACTTTATCATCGGCCACTTTATAGCCACGCAGCGCCATGCCCAGCCACCAGACGCTGACCGCTGCCGCCACGACCAGGTATTTATACCCGGCGTAGCCGCCCAGCGAGAGCATCAGGGTTGCCACGGCAAAGGCGACGATGTACAGCGTAATATGGTTTTTGGCGACCGAAATGCCTTTCACCACCGGCAGCACCGGAATATTCGCCGCCTGATAATCCTTAAAGCGGAAAATCGCGATGGCGTAGGAGTGAGGCATCTGCCACAGGCTAAAGATAGCCAGCAGGATCGCCGCACCGCTGTCGAAATCACCGGTGACCGCGCAGTAGCCAATCACCGGCGGCGCAGCGCCGGAGAGTGAGCCAATCAGCGTGCCGTAGACGGAGTGGCGTTTCATGTACAGGCTGTAGACGCCGACATAAACCACGAACCCCATCACCCCCAGCCAGCAGGCCAGCGGGTTAGCGCCGAACCA
Source organism: Klebsiella sp. KP20-425-1 (assembly GCF_025813515.1). Classification (NCBI taxonomy): domain Bacteria; kingdom Pseudomonadati; phylum Pseudomonadota; class Gammaproteobacteria; order Enterobacterales; family Enterobacteriaceae; genus Klebsiella; species Klebsiella sp. KP20-425-1. Next base: position 3,984,744 of record NZ_CP109614.1, on the reverse strand, counting down.
CAGCAGCATGAAGCCAGCAATACCCAGCAAGGTGGCGTACACCAGCGAAGCTTCTGGCGAGATCAGCCCTTTGACCAGCACCCGGTTTTTCGTCCGTTCCATCTTACGATCGATGTCCCGGTCGATGTAGTTGTTGAATACACAACCCGAGGCGACCACCAGGGATACTCCAAGGAGCGTCCAGACGAACAGCGGATAGTCGATGTGGCCTTTGGAGGCCAGCAGGAAACCGCCGATCACGGAGATCAGGTTGCCAAAAATAATGCCTGGTTTCGTTACTTGCAGGTATTGCTTAAACATACTCGCCGCTCTTAGTGCATCATCATGTTGTAGTTCAGGTTCCACATAATCCAGATGGAGCCGACAACCACGATCGCAATGATGATTACGGTGAAGATAAATGCGGTCAGGTTCCAACCTTCATCGGACTTGCTGTTCATATGCAGGAAGTACACGAGGTGTACCACGATCTGCACCACAGCGGTCACCAGAATGGTGCCAAGGATAACCGCATGCGAGGCGGAGCCACTCATCACCATGGCGAACGGAATGACCGTCAGGATGATGGACAGGATAAATCCTGTCATGTAGCTCTTCACGCTGCCGTGAGAAGCGCCGCTATGATCGGTAGAATGACTCATTACATCGCCCCCATCAGATAGACAACCGAGAACACGCAGATCCACACGACGTCCAGGAAGTGCCAGAACAGGCTCAGGCACAGGATACGCGTGCGGTTAGTGCTGGTCAGGCCACGACGTGAAACCTGGAACATCAGCACCGCCATCCAGATAAGACCGGAGGTCACGTGCAGACCGTGGGTGCCGACCAGCGCGAAGAACGCGGACAGGAAGCCACTACGATCCGGACCAAAGCCTTCCATGATCAGGTGATGGAATTCATAGATTTCCATCCCGATGAATCCGGCGCCAAACAACCAGGTCAACGCCAGCCAGGAAACCACCTGGCTTTTGTTGTTTTTGTACATGGCGATAGCCGCCATGCCGTAGGTGATGGAGCTGAACAGCAGCAGTGCGGTTTCAACCAGAACGAACGGCAGTTCAAAAATATCTTTGCCCGTCGGTCCGCCGGCCGTGCCGTTCACCAGAACGGCATAGGTAGCAAACAGCGTAGCGAAGATAATGCAGTCGCTCATCAGGTAGATCCAGAAACCGAATACCTTCATCGGTCCTGTATCATGGTGCCCGTGTTCATGCGCGTGGGCAGTATGCGCAAGAGTATCAGTTGCCATTTTTCAGCCCTGCTTTGTTAATCTCATCGAAATGCTGTTTTTCCAGTTTTTCGACTTCTGCAACCGGTACGTAGTAATCCACGTCCTCGTCAAAGCTCTTAATAATCCAGGTCGCTACGATGCCGATGAAGCTGGCGATCGCCATCCACCAGATATGCCAGATCATGGCGAAACCAAATACCGTAGCGAAGGCGGCAATCACGATGCCGGCGCCGCTGTTTTTCGGCATATGAATTTCTTCATAGTGAGCAGGCTGTTTGTACGCTTCACCTTTCTCTTTCATTTCCCAGAAGGCATCACGTTCGTGAACCTGAGGAACGATAGCGAAGTTGTAGAACGGCGGTGGAGAAGAGGTTGCCCACTCCAGCGTACGGCCACCCCACGGGTCACCGGTCAGGTCACGGTTCTGATCGCGGTCGCGAATAGACACGTAGAACTGAATCAGCTGGCACAGAATACCGCAGGCGATCAGCGCCGCACCGCAAGCTGCAATAACCAGCATCGGGTGGAACTGCGGATCGATCTGCTGGCTCAGACGACGGGTCATACCCATGAAGCCCAGCACGTACAGCGGCATAAACGCCACGAAGAAGCCGATGATCCAGAACCAGAAAGCGCGTTTGCCCCAGGTTTCGTTCAGGGTGAAGCCAAAGGCTTTCGGCCACCAGTAGGTCAGACCTGCGAAGCAACCGAACACTACGCCGCCGATGATAACGTTATGGAAGTGCGCAATCAGGAACAGGCTGTTGTGCAGAACGAAGTCCGCGCCCGGTACCGCCAGCAGCACGCCGGTCATCCCACCTACGGAGAAGGTCACGATAAAGCCGATAGTCCACATCATCGCCGAGTTGAAGACGATGCGACCCTGATACATGGTGAACAGCCAGTTGAAGATCTTAACCCCGGTCGGGATCGCGATAATCATGGTAGTAATACCGAAGAAGGCGTTTACGTTCGCGCCAGCACCCATGGTGAAGAAGTGGTGCAGCCAAACGATGAACGACAGAACGGTAATACAGACGGTTGCCCATACCAGAGAGGTGTAACCGAACAGACGCTTACGCGAGAAGGTCGCGGCGATTTCGGAGAAGACCCCGAACACCGGCAGAACCAGGATGTACACTTCCGGGTGACCCCAGGCCCAAATCAGGTTGATGTACATCATCATGTTGCCACCCATATCGTTGGTAAAGAAATGGGTGCCCAGGTAACGATCCAGGGTCAGCAGCGCGATGGTGACGGTCAGAATTGGGAACGAGGCGATAATCAGGATGTTAGCGCACAGAGATGCCCAGGAGAATACTGGCATCTTGAACATGGTCATGCCCGGGGCGCGCATCTTGATAATGGTCACGAAGAAGTTAATACCGGTCAGGGTAGTACCGATACCGGAGAGCTGCAGCGCCCAAATCCAGTAATCAACCCCTACGCCAGGACTGTACTCAATTCCCGACAGCGGCGGATAGGCCAGCCAACCGGTCTGCGCGAACTCACCAACGCCCAGAGACAGGTTAACCAGAATCACGCCCACAACGGTGAACCAGAAGCTCAGGTTGTTGAGGAACGGGAAGGCTACGTCGCGCGCGCCGAGCTGAAGCGGAACCACCAGGTTCATCAGACCGATAACAAACGGCATCGCCACGAAGAAGATCATGATAACGCCGTGGGCGGTAAAGATCTGATCGTAGTGATGAGGCGGCAGGAAGCCGGCTTCCCCGGCCGAAGCCAGCACCTGCTGGCTACGCATCATGATGGCGTCAGCAAAGCCACGCAGCAGCATGACGATTGCCACGATAACGTACATGATACCGAGACGTTTGTGGTCGACAGAAGTCAGCCACTCGTTCCATAGGTAGGACCACTTACCGAAGTAAGTGATGGCTGCCAGAAGCGCCAGTCCCCCAATGATAATCGCAGCCACCGTTACCACGATAATAGGTTCGTGGTAGGGCACTGCATCCAGTGTAAGTTTTCCGAACATCGTTTTCTTCCTCGGCCCCTTAGTGAGCGGTTTCCGCGTGGCTCATGTCCATGCCTTCCATCCCGTCGTGAGCAGCGTGCTCGCCTTCAGGTTTAGACATGTTCATGCTCTCGTGAGACATGAATTTGTTCACAACATCTTTGAACAGATCCGGTTTCACGTTAGAGAAATATTCCACTTTGTTGTATTCGCTAGGCACAGCCACTTTCTCGAACGCGGCCATGGAGTCCATGGAGTTCGGAGACTGTTTGGCTTTTGCAACCCACTGATCGAAAGTCGCCCGATCCGGGGTGGCAATCGCTTTGAACTTCATACCTGAGAAGCCCGGGCCACTGTAGCTAGCGGAGATACCGTCATAAGTACCAGCTTCGTCAGCAATGAGGTGCAGCTGAGTCTGCATACCGGCCATTGCATAAATCTGGCTACCTAAGCGCGGAATAAAGAACGAGTTCATCACCGAGTTAGAGGTCACTTTGAAGTGTACCGGTACGTTCGCCGGGAAGGCGATTTCGTTAACGGTAGCAATACCCTGTTCCGGATAGATAAAGAACCATTTCCAGTCCATCGATACGACTTCGATGGTGATTGGCTTCTCGTCATGGACAAGCGGTTTGCTTGGCTCCAGTGCGTGAGTGGTTTTCCAGGTCAGAACGGCCAGGAACAGGATGATCAGAATAGGTACCGTCCAGACCACAGCTTCCACTTTGTTGGAGTGTGACCAGTTCGGGCTATACTTCGCATCTTTATTGCTCGCGCGATACTTCCAGGCAAATCCTACTGCCATCAAGACGGCGGGAATAACGACAATCATCATCAGGCCGAAGGCCGTCAGAATCAAAGAGCGTTGCTCCAGTCCAATCTGTCCTTTTGGGTCAAGGAGTGCAGAATCACAACCACTGAGTAATACAGTACCTGCGATTAATGACATCCATCCCAAACTTTTATTGTATTTCCTGAGTCTCATTGAACGACCTCAATTCCACGGGATCTGGTGGCGTTTAAAGTGTATGGGCATTTTACGGTAAGGTTGCATTACTGTAAACATGATTGGATCTCTGTCAGTTCTGTGTTAGCGGCTTCTGCTTGGTTTGTCACATATGTAACGTAGTGTTACTTAATCGCTTGCAAAGCCTGATTTTCGCGGGATTGATAACGAAAGGGATAAGAAAAGGAGTGCTTAGCGGCTAATGGGCATAACCACCCACAAATTAGAACAATTGTTTAACATTTAATTATCAAATAAAAGACATTGTGAAAACGAAAAATAAAATCCCCGGAGCTGAATCGGTTAAATTATTTAAAGAATCGAACGAAAACTGTCAATAATTTCCAGAAATCAAAAACGCACAAAACAACAAATAGCGCGGCGGACAATATAAAAGCGTTAATAAGCCGTTATAATTACGTTTCGTAATTACAACGGCTAATAATGATGCTGGATCCTTAAATCAGGCGGGTTTTACGCAGCGCCAGATAGTCAAGCAGGCCGCCGAACAAAATTCCGCCGACGGCGGTGAGCGCGGCAACCTCCAGCAGGCCGGACAGGAAGGAGAACGACGTATAATCCAGCGCGTTGAGGATCAGCAGCGCCAGCCACACCGCGAGCAGCAGGCAGCCCAGTGTCAGGATCCCCAGCGCCAGCGCATAGGCCTGCGGGAACTCGCTACGCGGCATAAAGCTTGCGGTGCGTTGGGTATGCTCAAGCGTTTGCCGACACAGCAGCAATAGGGCAATCCCCGGCACCGCCGCAACGACAGAGAAGAGATAGAAGGTCGACCAGCCGTGAGCCTCGACAAACCAGCCGGCAATCGGCCCAACGTATACGCGACCGACCGCAGAGAGCGCCGAGAGCAGCGCGAACTGGGTGGCGGAGAACGACTTATTACATAGCGTCATCAGCAGCGCGACAAATGCCGCCGTCCCCATTCCCCCGCACAGGTTTTCAAAGAATACCGCGGTCGCCATGGAATAGAGGTGCTTATCGGTAATCGACAGCAGCCAGTAGCCAGCGTTAGAGACCCCCTGCAGCAAACCGAAAATGAGCAGTGCGCGAAACAGCGTCAGCCGCTGCATCAGGACGCCTCCGTACAGGGCGCCGAGAATGGTGGCGAACAGGCCTAAGGTTTTGTTCACCATTCCCACTTCGCCAGCGTCAAATCCCACGCCGCGGATCAGGAAGGTGGTGGTCAGGCTCATGGCAAACGCATCGCCAAGCTTATAAAGGACGATGAGCAGCAGAATCAGCCAGGCGTTGTTGCGGCCGAAAAAATCGCGCAGCGGTTCGGCTACCGCCTGCTCGAGCGATCTGGGGACCGGGATAACGTCGCTCGGTTCGGGCGCCAGCAGCGTGGCGATAATACAGGGTACCAGCAGCGCCGCCATCAGCCAGTACATCCCCTGCCAGCCGAGATAGCGGTCGGCAAGCCACAGGGCCAGTCCACCGGAGACCAGCATCCCCAGGCGATAGCCCAGCACGCTGATCGCGGCGCCGGCGCCACGCTCTTCTGCTGGCAACACGTCGGTTTTCCAGGCGTCGAACACAATATCCTGCGACGCCGAGCAGAAGGCGATCACCACCGCCAGCGCCGCCATCCAGCGTAATTGGGTGACCGGCTCAAGAAAGCCCATCGTCGCGATCGCCAGCAGGAGTAATACCTGGGTGGTCAACAGCCAACCGCGACGACGCCCAAGAAACGGCGGCGTGTAGCGGTCCATCAGCGGGGACCAGAGGAATTTAAAGACATAGGCCTGGCCGACGAGCGAGAAAAAACCGATCGTTTTCAGATCGATATTTTCCACCGTCATCCAGGCCTGCAGGGTACCGGAGGTGAGGGCCAGCGGCAGACCGGAGGCGAAGCCAAGGATCAGCAAAATGGCTGATTTCGGCTGCTGGAAAATGCGTAAGTAATGACTGGACATAGCATAAAGCACGAACCCGGCGGAGGCCGGGTTCGCGATAGCATTAACGCGCGTTTTGCTTGATGAAATCGTGGATGCTGGTGTCCTGCGCCATATCGGCGATGGTATCGGTCAGGACGCTGTTGACGGCATCAGCGATGTTTTTGTTTGAGGCCTGGAAGGCGCCTTCAACGGAGTAGCTGGCGCGGTAGTTTTTGGTCATTTTCGTGCCGTTTGCCGCGGTGGCGATGATGGCGATATCGGCTTTGGTGGCGATGTTATAGCGCACGTTACCCTGAGAGACGTCAGCATAGAGTTTGTTGACGATGATCTGCAGATCGACCGCGCCGTTCGGGCCAATCATGTAGCCGCGAGACGTCATCTGTTTCTCCAGCACTTCCTGCAGCAGGAAGCGCAGATCGCGGGAGGCGGTGAGAGTGACCAGCTGATTATCACGCGTCACTTTCGCCAGCGCCTGGTCCGGACGCTGATCGGCGCCGTTGATGCTGACGGTCACGCCCATCAGGCTTGGATCCTGCTGCGGCAGCGTGATTTTCGGCGATACTTCAATGGTGGTCGGCGGCGTGGCGCATCCTGCCAGCATAAACATGGCGACCAACGGGAAAAGAATCTTCTTAAGCATGTTCAGGTCTCAACGCATGGTGTTGTTATAAGGAAAATTACCGCCATCATAGCATTGCCAACGGCAAGGGGAAGTGGCAACGCGTGTAAATCCATCGTGCTGGCGGTTTTCTGAGCGTCCCGCCACGGTTAATGGCTCGTTCCCCGACGGATCTGGCGACCAGAGCCAGTAAACGTGATACTTTTGAATGAAAATATCAGAACAATGCTAATTTTTTGTTGTTTTCTCCTAATGGAAGCGGTAAAAGCGGCTAACATTTAAATGGAGTGGCGGCATCTCAGCGTTGTCGGAGGAGAAAATTCATGATGATACGTGAACAGATCGAAGCAAAACTTAGAGCAGCGTTCGACCCGATGTATCTCGAAGTCGTGGATGAAAGTTATCGTCACAACGTCCCTGCGGGCTCTGAAAGTCATTTTAAAGTGGTGTTAGTGAGCGATCGCTTCACTGGCGAGCGTTTCCTCAATCGCCACCGTATGATCTACGGCACGCTAACCGAGGAGCTGTCGAATACGGTGCATGCCCTGGCGCTGCACACCTACACGATTAAAGAATGGGAAGCATTACAGGATACGGTATTTGCTTCGCCGCCGTGCCGCGGCGCAGGGAGTATCGCTTAGAAATCCCATTTGCAACCGCTGGCGCTTTTCCAGTATGTTGCTTGCAGATTTAGCAAAAACGGCCTACGGGCCGTTTTGTTTTGCCTGGAAAATGCGCAAAGTCAGCGCTTTTGCGGGCAAATTTGAGCGGGAAATGTGAAAAATGCCGCAGCATCAGGCGACAACCGTTCTCGACTCACAAAAGTGATGCCGCTATAATGCCGCGTCTTATATATGAATGTCTTCGGGATGATTCTGACGACAGGGAATGTGTTTCTGATTTGAAGAGGGCATCCCGGTTCTGCGAAGCCACCTACACGCGCTTCCAGAGTTGACCGAGCACTGTGATTTTTTTGAGGTAACAAGATGCAAGTTTCAGTTGAAACCACTCAGGGCCTTGGGCGCCGTGTAACGATTACTATCGCCGCTGACAGCATCGAGAATGCTGTCAAAAGCGAGCTGGTCAACGTAGCGAAAAAAGTTCGCATTGACGGCTTCCGTAAAGGCAAAGTGCCGATGAATATTGTTGCTCAGCGCTATGGCGCTTCCGTTCGCCAGGACGTGCTGGGCGACCTGATGAGCCGTCATTTCGTTGACGCGATCATCAAAGAAAAAATCAATCCGGCCGGCGCGCCGAACTACGTTCCGGGCGAATACAAACTGGGCGAAGACTTCACCTACGCGGTAGAGTTCGAAGTGTATCCGGAAGTTGAACTGCAGGGTCTGGACGCGATCGAAGTTGAAAAACCGGTTGTTGAAGTCACCGACGCTGACGTTGATACCATGCTGGAAACTCTGCGCAAGCAGCAGGCGACCTGGAAAGAAAAAGAAGGCGCGGTTGACGCTGAAGATCGCGTAACCATCGACTTCACCGGTTCTGTTGACGGCGAAGAGTTCGAAGGCGGCAAAGCCTCTGACTTCGTACTGGCGATGGGCCAGGGTCGCATGATCCCGGGCTTCGAAGACGGTATCAAAGGCCACAAAGCGGGTGAAGAGTTCACCATCGACGTGACCTTCCCGGAAGAGTACCACGCAGAAAACCTGAAAGGTAAAGCGGCTAAGTTCGTTATCAACCTGAAGAAAGTCGAAGAGCGTGAACTGCCTGAGCTGACCGAAGAGTTCATCAAACGTTTCGGCGTGGAAGATGGTTCCGTCGCTGGCCTGCGCGCTGAAGTGCGTAAAAATATGGAACGCGAGCTGAAAGGCGCTGTGCGTAACCGCGTGAAGTCTCAGGCTATCGAAGGTCTGGTTAAAGCCAACGAGATCGACGTTCCGGCTGCCCTGATCGACAGCGAAATCGACGTGCTGCGTCGTCAGGCTGCTCAGCGTTTCGGCGGCAACGAGAAACAGGCTCTGGAACTGCCGCGCGAGCTGTTCGAAGAGCAGGCTAAACGTCGCGTCGTTGTTGGTCTGCTGCTGGGCGAAGTGATCCGCACCAACGAGCTGAAAGCTGACGAAGAGCGCGTAAAAGCCCTGATCGAAGAGATGGCTTCTGCGTACGAAGATCCGTCTGAAGTCGTTGAGTTCTACAGCAAGAACAAAGAGCTGATGGACAACATGCGCAACGTGGCGCTGGAAGAGCAGGCTGTTGAAGCCGTGCTGGCGAAAGCCAAAGTGTCTGAAAAAGCCACTTCCTTCAACGAACTGATGAACCAGCAGGCGTAATTTCGCCGCTATCGTTTAAGGTTCGAGCAAAAACCCGTTGCCGAAAGGCGGCGGGTTTTTTTTTAAGATAATGATAGCCACAGGCACGGTGCGAAAACGCATTAACCATGATAGCGTTACAGCAAAAGCTTGTTATGCTTGAAATATGGCAACACCATCCCCATTACCGGGGGAGGCAACTGCATCCGCAATCGCACGCGTATTGAAGAGGCGGTGACGCATTCAGCGGATAGAAACTGTGGCTGATAATCCGTCCGTAAGGTTACAATCAGTGCAGCAGGTATTTTAAAATTACTCCAGGAGACGGAAATGTCATACAGTGGCGAACGAGATAACTTTGCACCCCATATGGCCCTGGTGCCGATGGTCATTGAACAGACCTCACGCGGTGAACGTTCTTTTGATATCTACTCCCGTCTGCTTAAGGAACGCGTCATTTTTCTGACCGGCCAGGTCGAAGACCACATGGCAAACCTGATCGTGGCGCAGATGCTGTTTCTGGAAGCGGAAAACCCGGAAAAAGACATTTACCTGTACATTAACTCTCCGGGCGGGGTAATCACCGCCGGGATGTCGATTTATGACACCATGCAGTTCATCAAGCCGGATGTCAGCACCATCTGTATGGGGCAGGCCGCTTCTATGGGCGCGTTCCTGCTGACCGCCGGGGCGAAAGGCAAGCGCTTCTGCCTGCCGAACTCCCGCGTGATGATCCACCAGCCGCTGGGCGGCTATCAGGGACAGGCGACGGATATTGAGATCCACGCCCGTGAAATCCTGAAGGTGAAAGGACGCATGAATGAGCTGATGGCGCATCATACCGGCCAGTCTCTTGAGCAGATTGAGCGTGACACCGAGCGTGACCGCTTCCTGTCTGCTGCGGAAGCCGTGGAGTACGGGCTGGTCGACTCTATTTTGACCCATCGTAATTGATGCCCAAGGCGCAAGGGTGCCGCTTTACGCTTCATCCTTCTCGCCACGTCTGTGCGAGCGGTTGGCTTTTATTCGGCCGCTTGTCTGGCAGGCTTGCGGCCGGTGGCTTCGCTACCGGCTCGATGTAGCGCGAAGGATTTTGTGTATATACTAATGAAGGGCGGCACAACGCTATATGGCGGCTTGCGCCTGAGAATGGCATTTGCGTCGTCGTGTGCGGCACAAAGAACTTAAAAAGAGGTTTGGACTCATGACAGATAAACGCAAAGATGGATCGGGCAAATTGTTGTATTGCTCTTTTTGCGGCAAAAGCCAGCATGAAGTGCGTAAGCTGATCGCCGGGCCATCCGTGTATATCTGCGACGAATGCGTTGATTTATGTAACGACATCATTCGCGAAGAGATTAAAGAAGTGGCGCCGCACCGCGAGCGCAGCGCGCTGCCGACGCCGCACGAGATTCGCCACCACCTTGATGACTACGTCATCGGTCAGGAACAGGCGAAGAAGGTGTTGGCGGTCGCGGTATACAACCACTACAAGCGTCTGCGCAATGGCGATACCAGCAATGGCGTAGAGCTGGGTAAAAGCAACATCCTGCTGATCGGGCCGACCGGTTCCGGTAAAACGCTGCTGGCGGAAACGCTGGCGCGCCTGCTGGATGTGCCGTTTACCATGGCGGACGCCACTACCCTGACCGAAGCGGGTTATGTGGGTGAGGACGTCGAAAATATCATTCAGAAACTGCTGCAGAAGTGCGATTACGACGTGCAGAAAGCGCAGCGCGGCATCGTTTATATCGACGAAATCGACAAAATTTCGCGTAAATCCGATAACCCGTCGATTACGCGCGACGTCTCAGGCGAAGGCGTGCAGCAGGCGCTGCTGAAGCTTATCGAAGGGACCGTTGCCGCCGTTCCGCCGCAGGGCGGGCGTAAACATCCGCAGCAGGAGTTCCTGCAGGTTGATACCTCCAAGATCCTGTTTATCTGCGGCGGCGCGTTCGCTGGCCTGGACAAAGTGATTTCCCACCGTGTGGAAACCGGCTCCGGCATTGGTTTTGGCGCGACGGTAAAAGCGAAGTCCGACAAAGCGAGCGAAGGGGAACTGCTGGCTCAGGTCGAGCCGGAAGATCTGATCAAGTTTGGTCTGATCCCGGAGTTCATCGGCCGTCTGCCGGTAGTGGCGACCCTGAACGAGCTGAGCGAAGAAGCCCTGATCCAGATCCTGAAAGAGCCGAAAAACGCCCTGACCAAGCAGTATCAGGCGCTGTTTAGCCTTGAAGGCGCAGAGCTCGAATTCCGCGACGAAGCGCTGGACGCTATCGCCAAGAAAGCGATGGCGCGTAAAACCGGCGCCCGTGGCCTGCGCTCAATTGTGGAAGCGGCGCTGCTGGATACCATGTATGACCTGCCTTCGATGGAAGATGTCGAAAAAGTGGTCATTGATGAGTCGGTTATCGCCGGTCAGAGCAAACCGCTGCTGATCTACGGCAAACCGGAAGCTCAGCAGGCATCTGGTGAATAATTAACCATTTCACTCAAGCAGTTAACAAAAAGGGGGGATTTTATCTCCCCTTTTATTTTTCCTGCATTCCCGCCGTTGAATGTGTGGAATACATCCCCATATACTGGATTACATATTAACGACGATGCAGTGGAGTGTGGCGTCGTCGGCTACCTGGCGGACTTTAAACTAAGAGAGAGCTCTATGAATCCTGAGCGTTCTGAACGCATTGAAATCCCCGTATTGCCATTGCGCGATGTGGTGGTTTATCCGCACATGGTCATACCCCTGTTCGTAGGGCGGGAAAAATCTATCCGTTGCCTCGAAGCGGCCATGGACCATGATAAAAAAATCATGCTGGTTGCGCAGAAAGAAGCGTCGACGGATGAGCCGGGTGTAAACGATCTTTTCACCGTTGGAACCGTGGCGTCTATTTTGCAGATGCTGAAGCTGCCGGACGGCACCGTGAAGGTGCTGGTCGAAGGGCTGCAGCGTGCTCGCATTTCTGCGCTGTCTGATAATGGCGAGCATTTCTCGGCGAAAGCGGAGTATCTCGACTCGCCGGCGATTGACGAACGCGAGCAGGAAGTGCTGGTTCGCACCGCTATCAGCCAGTTTGAAGGCTATATCAAGCTGAACAAGAAGATCCCACCGGAAGTGCTGACGTCGCTGAACAGCATCGACGATCCGGCGCGCCTGGCGGATACCATCGCGGCGCACATGCCGCTGAAGCTGGCTGACAAGCAGTCTGTACTTGAGATGTCCGACGTTAACGAACGTCTGGAATATCTGATGGCGATGATGGAATCGGAAATCGATCTGCTGCAGGTTGAGAAGCGCATTCGCAACCGCGTCAAAAAGCAGATGGAGAAATCTCAGCGCGAGTACTATCTGAACGAGCAAATGAAAGCGATTCAGAAAGAACTCGGCGAGATGGACGACGCCCCGGACGAAAACGAAGCGCTGAAGCGTAAGATCGACGCGGCGAAAATGCCGAAAGAGGCGAAAGAAAAAACCGAAGCGGAACTGCAGAAGCTGAAGATGATGTCGCCGATGTCTGCGGAAGCGACCGTCGTGCGTGGCTACATCGACTGGATGGTGCAGGTGCCGTGGAATGCGCGCAGTAAGGTCAAAAAAGACCTGCGTCAGGCCCAGGAGATCCTCGATACCGATCACTATGGCCTGGAGCGCGTGAAGGATCGCATCCTTGAATATCTCGCGGTGCAGAGCCGGGTGAACAAAATCAAGGGGCCAATCCTTTGTCTGGTGGGACCGCCGGGGGTAGGTAAAACCTCTCTGGGTCAATCCATCGCCAAAGCGACCGGACGGAAATACGTTCGTATGGCGCTTGGCGGCGTGCGCGATGAAGCGGAAATCCGCGGTCATCGTCGGACCTACATTGGCTCGATGCCGGGCAAACTGATCCAGAAAATGGCGAAAGTGGGTGTCAAAAACCCGCTGTTCCTGTTGGACGAGATCGACAAAATGTCTTCCGACATGCGCGGCGACCCGGCTTCCGCGTTGCTTGAGGTGCTGGATCCGGAACAGAACGTGGCCTTTAACGACCACTACCTGGAAGTGGATTACGATCTCAGCGACGTGATGTTCGTGGCGACTTCCAACTCCATGAACATTCCGGCGCCTCTGCTGGACCGTATGGAAGTGATTCGTCTCTCCGGCTATACCGAAGATGAAAAACTGAACATCGCCAAACGTCATCTGCTGCCGAAGCAGATCGAACGTAATGCGCTGAAGAAAGGCGAGCTGACCGTCGACGATAGCGCCATTATCGGCATTATTCGTTACTACACGCGGGAAGCGGGGGTACGTAGCCTGGAGCGTGAAATCTCCAAGCTGTGCCGCAAGGCCGTTAAGCAACTGCTGCTGGATAAATCGCTGAAACACATCGAAATTAACGGTGAGAATCTGCATGATTATCTCGGCGTACAGCGCTTCGACTATGGCCGCGCCGATAGTGAGAACCGCGTCGGTCAGGTGACCGGTCTGGCGTGGACGGAAGTGGGCGGCGATCTGCTGACCATCGAAACCGCCTGCGTGCCGGGCAAAGGCAAGCTGACTTACACCGGCTCGCTGGGCGAGGTGATGCAGGAGTCGATTCAGGCTGCGCTGACGGTGGTACGTTCGCGGGCTGACAAGCTGGGCATTAACGCCGACTTCTACGAGAAGCGTGACATTCACGTGCACGTGCCGGAAGGGGCGACGCCTAAGGATGGTCCGAGCGCGGGTATTGCCATGTGCACGGCGCTGGTCTCCTGCCTGACCGGTAACCCGGTACGCGCTGATGTGGCGATGACCGGTGAAATCACTCTGCGTGGTCAGGTGCTGCCGATCGGCGGTCTGAAGGAAAAACTGCTGGCGGCGCATCGCGGCGGCATTAAGACTGTTCTGATTCCTGATGAGAACAAACGCGACCTTGAAGAAATTCCGGATAACGTTATCGCCGATTTGGATATCCATCCGGTGAAACGAATCGAGGAAGTTCTGACACTTGCGCTGCAGAACGAACCGTTCGGCATGCAGGTTGTGACCGCGAAATAGTGATTCTGCGCAAATTGCGCTAATAAAAATAGGGCTGGTAAGTCATTTCGGACTTGCCAGCCTTTTTTTGTGTAGCTAACTTAGATCGCTGGCAGGGGGGTCATCGACAACTGCTGTTGTAAGGGCATGACAGTCCTGATATAACTGCTGCGCGGTCGCACTATGAAGGACTCAGGTGCGATATAAATTATAAAGAGAGGAAGAGAACAGTGAATAAATCTCAACTGATTGACAAAATTGCTGCGGGTGCGGACATTTCTAAAGCTGCAGCTGGACGTGCGTTAGATGCTTTAATCGCTTCTGTTACTGAATCTCTGCAGGCTGGGGATGACGTTGCGCTGGTAGGTTTTGGTACCTTTGCTGTTAAAGAACGTGCCGCCCGTACTGGTCGCAACCCGCAAACAGGTAAAGAAATTACTATCGCTGCCGCAAAAGTGCCGGGCTTCCGTGCTGGTAAAGCGCTGAAAGACGCGGTGAACTGATCGGCTTTCCCGTCAGGGAATGTGACGAAGTACAAGGGCGCATCGTGAGATGTGCCTTTTTTATTGCCTTTTCAGACCACTTTATGTGTGTTTATCGCCACTTGTGGGCTGACAATCACCCTGTTTTCTTGTCAAAATACGTCCTCACGCGCGGCGGCCATCACGTGCTATGCTGCGCGAGCTAAAGTCATCTACAGCGGAGCGTTGTTACACCATGATGGACAACCTACGCACGGCCGCCAACAGCGTCGTGCTCAAGATTATTTTCGGTATCATTATCGTCTCGTTCATTTTGACCGGGGTGAGTGGTTACCTGATTGGCGGTGGCAAAAACTATGCCGCAAAAGTGAATGGCCAGGAGATTGGCCGTGGGCAGTTTGAAAACGCCGTCGCCAGCGAACGTAACCGTATGCAGCAGCAGCTTGGCGATCAATTCTCCGAGCTGGCGGCGAACGAAAACTACATGAAAACCATGCGCCAGCAGGTGCTGAACCGCCTGATCGATGAGTCGCTTCTGGATCAGTATGCCCGCGAGCTGGGCCTCAGCATCAGCGATGAGCAGGTGAAGCAGGCGATCTTCCAGACCCAGGCGTTCCAGACGAACGGTAAGTTCGACAACCAGCGTTTCAGCGGTATTGTCGCCCAGATGGGGATGACCACCGATCAGTACGCCCAGGCGCTGCGTAACCAGCTGACCACGCAGCAGCTGATTAACGCCATTGCGGGTACCGACTTCATGCTGCCGGGCGAGTCCGATCAGCTGGCGGCGCTGGTATCTCAACAGCGGGTGGTCCGCGAAGCGACCATCAACGTAAATGCCCTGGCGGCAAAACAGACCGCCAGCGATGAGGAAATCAACGCCTTCTGGCAGCAGAATCAGGCCCGTTTTATGGCGCCGGAGCAGTTCCGCGTCAGCTACATCAAAATGGATGCCGCCAGCATGCAGGAGAGCGCCTCTGACGAAGAGATTCAGTCATGGTACGACCAGCACAAGGATCAGTTCACTCAGCCGCAGCGCAACCGCTACAGCGTGATTCAGACCAAAACTGAAGCCGATGCGAAAGCGGTACTGGCCGAGCTGCAAAAAGGAGCGGACTTCGCCACGCTGGCGAAAGAAAAATCGACCGATATTATCTCTGCCCGCAACGGTGGCGATATGGGGTGGATGGAAGATGCCTCTACCGTGCCTGAGCTGAAAGATGCCGGGCTGAAAGAGAAAGGCCAGCTGTCTGGCGTGATCAAATCCTCGGTTGGCTTCCTGGTAGCTCGTCTGGACGACGTCCAGCCGGCGCAGGTGAAGCCGCTGGCTGACGTGCGTAATGACATTGCGGCGAAAGTGAAGCAGGAAAAAGCGTTGGATGCTTACTACGCGCTGCAGCAGAAGGTGAGCGATGCGGCCAGCAACGATAATGAATCGCTGGCGAGCGCAGCGCAGGTCGCCGGGCTGAAGGTCGTAGAAACCGGCTGGTTTGGCCGCGATAACCTGCCGGAGGAGCTGAACTTTAAACCGGTCGCTGACGCTATTTTCAACGGCGGTCTGGTGGGTGAGAACGGCGCGCCGGGCAGCAACTCCGATATCATTACCGTTGACGGCGATCGCGCTTTTGTTCTGCGCATTAGCGAACACAAAGCCGAGGCGGTGAAGCCGCTTGCCGAAGTGAAGGCACAGGTTAGCGATATCGTTAAGCACAATAAAGCGGAACAGCAGGCGAAACTGGAGGCCGACAAGCTGCTGGCGGCGCTGAAAGACGGCAAAGGCGATGAAGCGATGAAGGCGGCTGGCCTGAGCTTTGGCGCGCCGCAGACGCTTTCTCGTACCGGCCAGGATCCGCTGAGCCAGCTGGCATTTACCCTGCCGCTGCCGCAGCAGGGTAAACCGGTCTACGGCGTGGGCAGCAATATGCAAGGCGATGTGGTGCTGGTAGCGCTGGATGAGGTGAAAGCCGGCAGCATGCCGGAAGAGCAGAAGAAGGCCATGGTTCAGGGGATCACCCAGAACAATGCCCAAATCGCTTTCGAAGCGCTGATGAGCAACCTGCGCAAGGCGGCGAAAATTAAGCTCGGCGACAGCATCGACCAGCAGCAGTAATTTCGCGTCGTCTCGCAAAAATGAGCAACACGATGTAATCCTCAAGGGCCGCTTTCGCGGCCCTTTCCATTTCTGTGATTTGCCTTTTGTCGACCATCCGCACTGACGCTATCGTGACCTTGCTGTCTACACACAAGGAGATATCAGCATGAAATATGGAATAAAAGCACTGATGGCCGCGGGCGTTCTGGTTTTTGCGGTAGGGGTACAGGGGGCGCTGGCGGCACCCGCCAGCGGCAAAGCGGCGGTGAATAAAGAAAATGTGCAGGCGTCCTCTTCGGCGAAGGCGGAAGCGGTGCCCGGCGAGGCTGACAACGGGGCGACAAAGGTCAGCATTAACCGCGCCAGCGCCGAACAGCTGGCGCAGGCGTTAAATGGCGTAGGATTGAAAAAAGCCCAGGCTATTGTCAGCTACCGCGAAGAGTACGGGCCGTTCAAAACCCTCGATGATCTGAAGCAGGTCCCGGGAATGGGGAGCGCGTTGGTGGAGCGCAATTTAGCCCATCTGACGCTGTAAATTTTATGCCAGACCTTGCACAGCGGTGATTTTTTGCCAGGATAAAGAGGTTGCATCAAGTGGTGTGACCTCTTACCTCATAAACAACAATAACAGAAAGGCATTAATGCTATGCAGACACAAATTAAAGTTCGCGGCTATCATCTGGACGTCTACCAGCATGTGAACAACGCTCGCTACCTGGAGTTCCTTGAGGAAGCCCGCTGGGACGGCCTGGAAAACAGCCCCGCGTTTCAGTGGATGATGGAGAAAAACATCGCCTTCGTGGTGGTGAATATCAATATTAACTATCGTCGTCCGGCGGTACTGGGCGATGTGCTGACGGTGAGCAGCAAACTGGAGCAACTCAACGGCAAAAGCGGCACCCTAAGCCAGGTGGTCACCCTCAACCCCAATGGCGAAGTAGTGGCCGATGCGCTGATTACCTTCGTTTGTATCGATTTGAAAACCCAGAAGGCGCTGCCGCTGGAAGGGGAATTGCGTGCAAAACTTGACCAGATGAACCTGCGCTGACAACCGTCGTGCGAGTGGCGGGCCCACGGCAGGTGATGAACCCGTAGCCCCGGTAAGCATCGCGCCACCGGGGAATTTGAGCCAAAGTTCCGGTAAATCGATCCCCGGAGATTATGCCTGCGCCAGTCCGGTTTTTTGCTGCATCACCGCCATTACCCCGACCTTGTCCGCCAGATACTGGTTGAGTCCGTTTGCGCGCAGGTTACAGGCGGCGCACTGGCCGCAGCCATCGCCCTTAATGCCGTTGTAGCAGGTGAGGGTTTCCCGGCGCACCAGATCCAGCTGACCCCAGTAGTCGGCGAGCGCCCAGGTCTCGGCTTTATTCAGCCACATCAGCGGCGTCTCAAAGCGAATGTCTTTCGCCATCCCCAGGCTGACGGCGTGGTGCAGCGCTTTGACAAACTCATCGCGGCAGTCCGGGTAGCCGGAGAAGTCGGTCTCGCACACGCCGGTGATGATGGCTTCGGCTTTTACCTGATAGGCGTAGATTGCCGTCAGGGTTAAAAACAGAATATTACGCCCGGGGACAAAGGTGTTGGGAATGCCCTCGGCATCAGGCTGATAGTCCGGTACCGGAATGTTATCGCGGGTCAGGCTGCTGACTGCCAGTTCGTTGAGCAGAGTGACGTCCAGCACTTTATGCGCGACGGCGCCCAGTTTCAGGGCGAGTTCGCGCGCAACGTCGATTTCCGCGCGGTGGCGTTGGCCATAATCAAAAGTGACGCAATGCACTTCATCATACTGTTGCAGAGCCTGCACCAGACAGGTGGTTGAATCTTGTCCTCCGCTGAAGACAACTACGGCGCGTTTCATGGCAATTCCTGACTAAATGAATAAAGGCGATATGGTAGCGCCAGACGCCCTCCATCACCAGCTCTCTCACGTCGACGAGGCCGGCAGCCAGGCGCTGGCGAAGTCGAACCAGCCCCGGGCGTTGAGGCGCAGACCATTGACCCCCGGTGGCGCGCTGATCCGATAGTTATACTTGAACAGCGGCGTCATGATGGCGTCTTCCATCAGGCTGTTAAATACGTTGCGCAGCGCATCGTTGCGGCTGCGAGCGTCGGGCTGAGACTGCACCGCGTCTAATGTCGCCTGCAGATGAGCATATTGCGCCCCGGTCAGCAAATTAGGCCACAGCATATCGCAGCGCAGCCACTGTTCCAGGGCGTACTCCGGCGCTTCGCCGATCAGACGGTCGCCCATCATCAGGTCGGCCTGCCCCAGATGCTGGCAGCCTTCCCAGTTTTTAGCGTCGTGAAACAGGAGCGTCAGCTCGCAGCCCAGCAGAGCCAGACGTTGCCTCAGCTGTTCGGCCATCGCATGTAGCTCGACCGGCAGATGATAGAGCAGGGTGAGCCTGGCCGGCAGCGGTACCGCGTTGTTTGCCGGTCCCTGCGGGATGGACCATCCCGGCAGCACCTCATGGCTTGGCGTAATCAGATCCTCCTCCAGCGGCAGCGTATCCAGTAGCGACGAGTGATGGATTATCGACACCAGCCGCTGGGCCTGCGCTTTGCTAAGCCGAGGGCTGTGGCGCAGGGTCAAATAGCAGAAGCCAAGGCTGATACGGTTGCTGACCTGACGCAGATTATGCAGCTCTTCGCGATCGCCGATGGTGATCTGCACCGGATGGCGGCAGCTGGTGCCGAGATCGCGGTCAAAGAGCTGAGGAGTGATCCAGTACTCCACCGCCTGGATCAGCGGATGCTGCAAGTGGTAGCGGGGATGGTTTTCCAGGCGGACGAGTTCCGGACTAAACCGCTTCAGGCGGAACGGTCCGCAGCCAATGGCCGGATCGTCGGGATGCGCCAGCACGCTGCAGTAGCTGGCGAGGCGGAACGGCAGCCAGTAGTCAGGGCGATGCAGGGTTATTGTTAAACACTGGGCATGGGTGACATCGATACGGCTGATGCTGGCGAAGAGGGTCCGCAAGGCGGGCAGCTCAAGCAGCAGCAGTAACCGCTGTCGCAACTGCGCGGTTTCCACCGTATCGCCATTGTGCCAGCACAGCGTGGAGCGGATATAAAAATGCCAGCGCAGGCCGTCCGGGGAGACCTGCCAGTGGTGCGCCAGATCGCCGATCGGCATATTGTCGCCTTCGTCGAAGCGCGTCAGCCCGGCATAGATTTGTCCGGCCAGATGCTGTTCGGCGCGGCCGGGGAGAAAGCCGGGACGCAGCGGCTCCAGCGGGCGATAGTAAGGAATACGCAGCGTGGGGGTATTGTTTTGCCACTGACCGCCGAGGAAGGGATGGAGCAGGGCTTTCAGCTCCACCGGGGCAAGCTGCGCCAGCTCCAGCGCGGTTTGCTGCTGACCGTTGTTCAGCGCCTGCTCCATCATCTCGTTGCGCAGACTTTCCGGGGTTTTGTGAAATGAGAGCTGTCCGCGTTTGCCGCGCCCGGAGCTGGCCTGCCAGCTTAGCCACCCGGCCTCCTGCGCCTGACGCAGCAGAGTACGGACGTGGCGCTCGCTGCAAAAACAGCGCTCCGCCAGTTCGCCGACGGTGACCTGCTGCGGCGCCCCGGCTGAGGGCTGCCATAGGCGCTGGTATTGATTTAAACGGTGTAAGAGTCGCATGGGGGCCGTCGTCCACCGGGCCGCTGTAAACCCGGAACAATTAATAATATCTATTCACTATTACTTCCGTATATCCCAGGAGATACTGCAACACAAGCGAAGCCCATCACACATCGGGGAATATACCATGGCAAAACTGGCGGCATTTGATATGGACGGCACCCTGCTGATGCCGGACCATCGTCTTGGAGAAAAGACGCTTTCCGCGCTGAAACGGCTGCGTGAGCGCGACATCACCTTGACCTTCGCCACCGGCCGCCATGTGCTGGAGATGCACCATGTGATTGGCGAATTTTCCCTTGATGCATTTCTGATCACCGGCAACGGGACGCGCATCCATTCGCTGGAAGGGGAGGAGCTTTATCGCCAGGATCTCGCTCCCGAAGCGGCGGAAGCGGTGCTGCACGGCAAATGGGATACCCAGGCCAGCATGCACGTCTTTAACGATGGCGGCTGGTTCACCGGCCAGGCAAGGCCTGAATTGTTGCAAGCGCATGTATTCAGCGGCTTTCACTATCAACTGTGCGATCTGAAGCGTATGTCGGCGCAGCATGTCACCAAGATCTGTTTCTGCGGCGATCATGACGATTTGCGCCGTCTGCGGATCCAGCTGAATGAGACGCTGGGCGATCGCGCATTTCTCTGCTTCTCGGCAATGGACTGTCTGGAGGTGCTGCCGGTTGGCTGCAATAAAGGCGCGGCGCTGGCGGTGCTCAGCCAGCATTTAGGCTTCACCCTGCAGGAGTGCATGGCCTTCGGCGATGCGATGAACGACCGCGAGATGCTGGGCAGCGTTGGGCGGGGGTTCATCATGGGCAACGCGATGCCGCAGCTGAAAGCCGAGCTGCCGCATCTGCCGGTAATTGGCGACTGCCGGAATCAGGCAGTCTCCCATTTTTTAACTCATTGGCTGGATAATCCTGATCTTCCTTATTCCCCCGAATAGAGAGACCCTTCCAGCAAGCCAGATAGGCTTCTATCTGGCTTTTTTTATCGCCTTTCGACCAGACCGGCGATCTCCGCCTGCCAGGGCGCAATATCGCCGATATTGTCCGCCACCCACTGCGGGTTGTAATAGCTTTCCAGGTAACGCTCGCCGCTGTCGCACAGGAGTGTCACTATCGAGCCGGTGCGACCTTCTTCGCGCATCCGCGCGGCCAGCTGCAATACGCCCCACATATTGGTGCCGGTCGAGGCGCCGACCTTGCGCCCAAGCTGCGTTTCCAGCCACAGGGCGGTGGCTACGCTCGCCGCATCCGGCACGCGCAGCATCTCATCGACAACGTCGGGAATAAACGACGGCTCGACGCGCGGCCGTCCTATGCCTTCAATTTTGCTGCCGACCGGGCTGCGCAGGCTGGCGTCGCGGGTCTGCCAGTAATCGAGGAACACCGAATTCTGCGGATCAACGACCATCAGCTGCGTCTCGTAGCCCTGGCTGCGAATATAGCGGCCAATGGTCGCTGAGGTGCCGCCGGTGCCGGCGCTCATGACGATCCATGACGGCTGCGGGTGCGGCTCATGGCTCATCTGGCGGAAAATACTGTCGGCGATATTGTTGTTGCCGCGCCAGTCGGTGGCCCGCTCGGCGAAGGTAAACTGATCCATATAATGGCCGTTCAGCTCGCGGGCCAGCGTTTCGGAAGCCGCGTAGATTTCGCCGGCGCTCTGCACAAAATGACAGCGTCCGCCGTAGAACTCGATCTGTTCGATTTTGCGCTTGGCGGTGCAGGAGGGCATCACAGCGATAAACGGCAGCCCCAGCAGGCGGGCGAAATAGGCCTCCGAAACGGCGGTTGACCCTGAGGAGGACTCTATAATTGGCGTGCCTTCTTTGATCCAGCCGTTGCACAAGCCATAGAGAAACAGCGACCGCGCCAGGCGATGCTTCAGGCTGCCGGTGGGGTGGGTGCTTTCATCTTTCAGATACAGGTGGATGCCCGGAAAAGCGGGCAGCGGCAGACGGATCAGGTGCGTGTCGGCGGAGCGCTGATAGTCAGCGTTGATTTCGCTAATGGCATGTTTAACCCAGGCGCTATTCATCGTGATTTCCTGTTTGTCATTTTGTGCCTAGCTTAGCGGAAAGCGCAGGAAAATTTGTTGCCATTTAACCTGTGGATTACCATTATGAGAGCAAAATTTTCTCTGAGGATGCCCAATGCTAGATAAAATTGACCGTAAGCTGCTGGCGCTACTGCAGGAAGATTGCACCCTCTCTTTGCAGGCGCTGGCCGATGCCGTTAATCTGACCACCACGCCCTGCTGGAAACGCCTGAAACGGCTCGAAGACGAGGGTATTCTCCGCGGGCGCGTCGCCCTGTTGGACGCGGAAAAGGTGGGGCTGGGGCTGACGGCGTTCGTCCTGATCAAGACTCAGCATCATAGCAGCGACTGGTACTGTCAGTTCGTGAGCGAAGTGACGCAGATGGCGGAAGTGCTCGGCTTCTGGCGGATGGCGGGGGAGTATGACTACCTGCTACGGGTGCAGGTGGCTGATATGAAACGCTATGACGACTTTTATAAACGTTTAGTGAACAGTGTGCCTGGTCTGTCGGATGTCACTTCGAGTTTTGCCATGGAACAGATAAAATATACCACCGCCTTGCCTGTCGAATAACGGTATTGCGCCGTAACCCATTACAAAATCAGGATTTTATTGCTTGCGATTATTTGCTCAACTCAGCTGGTACTTCCGCCGGGAGTGGCGCCGCTATCTTGGCGCAATTGCCCTGCTGGTCATTATTGCCGTCCTGCAGCTTATTCCACCGAAGGTGGTGGGCATTGTGGTCGACGGCGTGACGCAACAGCATTACACCGCGGAGAAGGTGTGGATGTGGATCGGCGCGCTGGTGCTGATCGCGGTGATGGTCTACCTGCTGCGCTATGTCTGGCGCGTGCTGTTGTTCGGCGCTTCTTACCAGTTGGCGGTTGAGCTGCGGGAAGATTTTTACCGGCAACTGAGCCGCCAGCATCCGGCGTTCTATTTGCGCCATCGCACTGGGGATCTTATCGCCCGCGCCACCAATGACGTGGACCGGGTGGTGTTTGCCGCTGGCGAAGGAGTATTAACCCTCGTGGATTCCCTGGTGATGGGCTGTGCGGTATTGATTGTAATGTCGACGCAGATTAGCTGGCAGCTTACTCTGCTGGCGCTGCTGCCGATGCCGCTGATGGCCCTGGCGATCAAACGTAACGGCGATGCGCTTCACGAACGTTTTCGCGTTGCTCAGGCGGCCTTTTCCAGCCTCAACGATCGCACGCAGGAGAGCCTGACCAGCATCCGCATGATTAAGGCGTTTGGGCTGGAGGATCGCCAGTCGGCGCAGTTTGCTGCCGATGCTGCCGATACCGGCGCGAAAAACATGCGCGTGGCGCGCATTGACGCCCGCTTCGACCCCACCATCTATATCGCCATCGGGGCCGCTAACCTGCTGGCCATCGGCGGCGGCAGCTGGATGGTGATCCACGGCAGCCTGACCCTGGGCCAGCTGACCAGCTTCGTGATGTATCTTGGCCTGATGATCTGGCCGATGCTGGCGCTGGCGTGGATGTTTAACATCGTGGAGCGCGGTAGCGCGGCCTATGGTCGTATCCGCACGATGCTTGAAGAGGCGCCGGCGGTGGATGACGGGACCGAGGCGGTGCCGGCAGGCCGCGGCGTCCTGCAGGTTGCTATCCGCGATTTCATCTATCCGCAGGCGAGCAAACCTTCGCTGGAGCAGGTAAATTTTACTCTCCAGCCGGGGCAAATGCTGGGCATCTGCGGGCCGACGGGCGCTGGCAAAAGCACCATTCTGGCGCTGCTGCAGCGCCATTTTGACGTCACTCACGGCGAGATCCGCTTTCACGATCTGCCGCTGCCGATTCTGCAGCTCGACAGCTGGCGCGCCCGGTTGGCGGTGGTCAATCAGACGCCATTTTTATTCTCCGATACCGTCGCCAATAATATCGCGCTGGGAAAACCGGACGCGACGCAGGCGCAGATTGAGCGGGTTGCTCAACTGGCCAGCGTGCATGACGACATTCTGCGTCTGCCTCAGGGCTACGAGACCGAAGTGGGCGAGCGCGGCGTGATGCTCTCCGGCGGCCAGAAACAGCGCATCTCTATTGCTCGCGCCCTGCTGCTGGAGGCCGAAATTTTGATCCTCGACGATGCCTTATCGGCGGTGGATGGCCGCACCGAGCACCAGATCCTGCATAACCTGCGCCAGTGGGGGGAGGGGCGGACGGTCATTATCAGCGCCCACCGCCTGTCGGCGCTCACCGAGGCCAGTGAAATTTTGGTACTGCAGCATGGGCATATTGCCCAGCGAGGCCGCCACGAGGCGCTGGCCGTGCAGCCCGGCTGGTACCGCGACATGTATCGATATCAGCAGCTGGAGGCCGCGCTCGACGAGGTTCCGCAGACGCAAGAGGAGGCCCTGGATGCGTAGCTTTACCGAACTCTGGCCGACGCTTAAACGCCTGCTGGCCTATGGTTCACCGTGGCGCAAGCCGTTGGCCATCGCGGTGGCGATGATGTGGATTGCGGCGGCGGCGGAAGTGAGCGGCCCGCTGCTTATCAGCTATTTCATCGACAACATGGTGGCGAAACATACGCTGCCGCTGAAGCTGGTGGCCGGCCTGGCGGTAGCCTATATCGGCCTGCAGCTGCTGGCGGCGCTCCTGCACTATAACCAGTCGCTGCTGTTTAACCGCGCCGCGGTCGGCGTCGTCCAGCAGTTGCGCAGCGACGTGATGGATGCCGCCCTGCATCAGCCGCTCAGCGAGTTTGATACCCAGCCGGTTGGGCAGCTTATCTCACGGGTAACCAACGATACGGAAGTCATTCGCGATCTGTACGTGACGGTGGTGGCTACGGTACTGCGCAGCGCCGCGCTGATCGGCGCGATGCTGGTGGCGATGTTTAGCCTCGACTGGCGGATGGCGCTGGTGGCGATCGCGATTTTCCCGGCGGTGCTGATCGTGATGATTATCTATCAGCGCTATAGCACGCCGATCGTGCGGCGGGTGCGCGCCTGGCTTGCCGACATCAACGATGGCTTCAACGAAGTGATCAACGGCATGGGCGTCATCCAGCAGTTCCGCCAGCAGGCGCGCTTTGGCGAACGGATGCGCGAGGCCAGCTATGCCCACTATCTGGCGCGGATGCAGACGCTGCGCCTGGACGGTTTTCTGCTGCGCCCGCTGCTGAGCCTTTTTTCCTCGCTGGTGCTGTGCGGGCTGCTGATGCTGTTCGGCTTTAGCGCGGTGGGCACGATCGAGGTCGGGGTCCTGTACGCGTTTATCAGCTATCTTGGACGCCTTAACGAGCCGCTTATCGAGCTGACCACCCAGCAGTCGATGCTGCAGCAGGCGGTGGTCGCCGGCGAGCGCGTTTTCGAGCTGATGGATCGCCCGCGCCAGGCGTGGGGTACGGATGACGCGCCGCTGAGCAGCGGTCGGGTGGAAATTGACCATCTCTCCTTTGCTTACCGGGGGGACCGTCTGGTTCTCCAGGATATCACGCTGGATATTCCCTCCCGCAGCTTCGTGGCGCTGGTCGGACATACCGGCAGCGGAAAAAGTACCCTCGCCAGTCTGATGATGGGCTATTACCCGTTAACCCACGGCGAGATCCGCATCGATGGTCGACCGCTCGCATCCCTCAGCCACAGCGCGTTGCGTCGGGGCATCGCGATGGTGCAACAGGATCCCGTAGTGCTGGCGGATACCTTCTACGCCAACGTCGCGCTGGGCCGGGACATCAGTGAGGCGCAGGTTTGGGAAGCGCTGGAGGCGGTGCAGCTGGCGGCGGTGGCGCGCAGCATGAGCGATGGGCTGTACACCCAACTGGGCGAGCAGGGCAATAATCTCTCCGTCGGGCAGAAGCAGCTGCTGGCGCTGGCGCGCGTGCTGGTGGACACCCCGCAGGTACTGATTCTGGATGAGGCGACGGCAAACATCGACTCCGGTACCGAGCAGGCGATCCAGCAGGCGCTGACGAAGGTCCGCCAGCATACCACCCTCGTGGTTATTGCCCATCGGCTGTCGACCATTGTGGAGGCCGATACCATCCTGGTTCTGCATCGAGGTCAGGCTGTCGAGCGGGGCACCCATCAGCAGCTGCTGGCGGCGAAAGGCCGCTACTGGCAGATGTATCAGCTGCAGCTGGCCGGCGAAGAGCTGGCGGCCAGCGCCAGAGAGGAGTCGCTCAGCGCCTGATGCACCACCAGCAGGCAGGGAACGCTGGGCGGCCTGCCATGGTGCAAAAACGTTACATCAAATGCACTGTTGTGGTGCATTTTTGCGCGCCAGGCGCCGTTGCGCAGGATATTGCCTGACCTGTCCCCTGTTTTTTGCCATCAAAGGGCCGCTTTGCGGCCTTTTTTCATTTCTGGCATAGCCCTTGCTTTATATCCATCGTGTTAGCTGCGGCCATTACCGAATACTGACTGGAGGGGACTTATGAAGCTGGTTACCGTGGTAATCAAACCATTCAAACTGGAAGACGTGCGTGAAGCTTTGTCTTCCATCGGCATTCAGGGCCTGACGGTCACTGAAGTCAAAGGATTTGGCCGTCAGAAAGGTCACGCGGAGCTCTACCGCGGCGCCGAGTATAGCGTCAACTTTCTGCCAAAAGTGAAGATTGATGTGGCGATTGCCGACGATCAGCTGGATGAAGTCATCGATGTCATCAGCAAAGCGGCTTACACCGGAAAAATTGGCGACGGCAAAATTTTCGTCGCTGAATTGCAGCGCGTCATTCGCATCCGTACCGGCGAAGCTGACGAAGCGGCACTGTAATTTCCAGACCACACAGTGATGGGGAACGAAACAATGAAAATGGCAACAATGAAATCGGGTCTGGGGGCATTAGCCCTTCTGCCGGGGCTGGCGATGGCCGCGCCTGCGGTGGCGGACAAAGCCGATAACGCGTTTATGATGATTTGCACCGCGCTGGTTCTGTTTATGACTATCCCGGGGATTGCGCTGTTTTACGGCGGCCTGATCCGCGGTAAGAACGTTCTGTCCATGCTGACTCAGGTGATTGTCACCTTTGGCCTGGTCTGCGTATTGTGGGTGATTTATGGCTATACCCTGGCCTTCGGCACCGGCGGCAGCTTCTTCGGCAGCTTTGACTGGGTGATGCTGAAAAATATTGAGCTGAAAGCGCTGATGGGCACCTTCTATCAGTATATCCACGTGGCCTTCCAGGGCTCGTTCGCCTGCATCACCGTCGGGCTGATTGTCGGGGCGCTGGCGGAACGTATTCGTTTCTCCGCGGTACTGATCTTCGTGGTGGTGTGGATGACACTCTCCTACGTGCCGATTGCGCATATGGTTTGGGGCGGCGGTCTGCTGGCGACCCATGGCGCGCTGGACTTCGCCGGCGGCACCGTTGTGCACATCAACGCCGCGGTCGCCGGGCTGGTGGGCGCCTATATGATGGGCAAACGCGTGGGCTTCGGCAAAGAAGCGTTCAAACCGCATAACCTGCCGATGGTGTTCACTGGCACCGCTATCCTCTACGTGGGCTGGTTCGGCTTCAACGCCGGCTCTGCCAGCGCAGCGAATGAAATTGCGGCCCTGGCGTTCGTTAACACCGTCGTGGCGACCGCTGCGGCTATCCTGGCGTGGACCTTTGGCGAATGGGCTCTGCGCGGCAAACCTTCACTGCTGGGCGCCTGCTCCGGGGCAATTGCCGGTCTGGTTGGCGTTACGCCGGCGTGTGGTTATATCGGTGTCGGCGGGGCGCTGATCGTCGGTATCGCCTCTGGCCTGGCGGGTATCTGGGGCGTGACTGCGCTGAAACGCTGGCTGCGTGTGGATGATCCTTGCGACGTCTTCGGCGTTCACGGCGTCTGCGGCATCGTCGGCTGTATCCTGACTGGTATCTTCGCGGCGACTTCTCTGGGCGGCGTCGGTTATGCGGAAGGCGTCACCATGGGCCATCAACTGCTGGTGCAACTGGAAAGTATCGCCATCACCGTGGTCTGGTCCGGCGTTGTGGCGTTCATCGGCTACAAAGTGGCGGATATGACCGTCGGGCTGCGCGTGCCGGAAGAGCAGGAGCGCGAAGGGCTGGACGTCAACAGCCATGGCGAAAACGCCTATAACGCCTGATAAAAAAGCCATTCTCTCCTGATAGCGAAAAGCCTCCCGTCCGGGAGGCTTTTTTTATGCGTTGCGGTTGCGCATCACCCCTTCCTGAACCGTTGAGGCAACCAGCGTGCCATCCTGGGTGTAGAATTCGCCGCGAACGAAGCCGCGGGCGCTGGAGGCCGAGGTGCTTTCGACGCTATAAAGCAGCCATTCATTAATATTAAACGGCCGGTGGAACCACATAGAGTGGTCGATGGTGGCGACCTGCATGCCGGGCTCAAGGAAACCAACGCCGTGCGGCTGCAGCGCCACCGGCAGGAAGTTAAAGTCTGAAGCATAGCCCAGCAGATACTGATGAATACGCAGATCGTCAGGGACGGCGCCGTTGGCGCGCAGCCAGACCTGGCGCACCGGTTCGGCGATATGGCCTTTCATTGGGTTATGAAACTCCACCGGACGGATCTCCAGCGGTTTATCGCAGAGGAATTTGTCTTTCACCTGCGGCGGCAGGAGATGCGCCAGCTTGCGAGCGATATCGGTTTCCGAAGGCAGGCCGTCAGGGGAGGGGGCGGCCGGCATTGCTTTCTGATGCTCATAGCCATTCTCTGGCGCCTGGAAGGAGGCGGTCATATAGAAAATCGGCTTCCCGTTCTGGATGGCGGCTACCCGACGGGCGCTGAAGCTGTTGCCGTCGCGCAGCACCTCCACATCGTAAACGATCGGCTTCTGGCTATCGCCGGGGCGAAGAAAGTAGCTGTGAAACGAATGAACCAGACGCTCAACGGGCACGGTCTCTTTTGCCGCATACAGCGCCTGACCCACTACCTGGCCGCCAAAAACCTGACGTAACCCCAGGTCTTCGCTCTGCCCGCGAAACAACCCTTCCTCAATTTTTTCCAGATCTAATAATGCCAGCAGGTTAGAGAGTGCCTGACTCATACTTATCCTCAATTAACAATAGCGGCGCAGCGCGCGTAATGTGGCCAAGTATAACCTGGAATCGCAAGTGGTCCGATGGGTGTAATAATCTGAATAACGACCAGTTAACAGGAACAAATCTGAGATCTGTGCCACACTTATTGACGACACGAAAGTTCCTGCCGGCGAAGCGGCGGAACATCCTCCTGGGTATTAAGGGATGATAAGGAGAACATCATGAAATTTGCCTATATGTTTAGTGCCTTAGCCGTCGCCGCGACGCTGACCGCCTGTGCTAATCACCACTCGAACAATTCTTCGACGCAGGCGGCCGCGCCCGACCCTTACGGTATCGCGACGCTGAGCGTGGCGCAGCAGCAGCCGAGCGTCACGGGGACGATTAATATCCGCCAGAGAATCGCTTTACCGCCGGATGCGGTACTGACGGTGACCCTGTCGGATGCTTCTCTGGCAGATGCGCCAGCCCGCGTATTGTCGCAAAAAGCGGTGCGTACCGAAGGCAAACAGGCGCCATTTAACTTTGCGCTGCCTTACAACCCGGCAGATATTCAACCGAACGCTCGCATTCTGCTAAGCGCGGCGATCACGGTTAACGGCCAGTTGATGTTTATTACCGATACCGTGCAGACGGTAATAAACCAGGGCGGCACTCATGCCGACCTGACGCTGGTTCCGGTCCAGCAGACCGCCGTTCCTGTCGCCCAGTAAGCTCGCTACGCCCCCGGATGGGGGCTTTTTTTTGCCTTCAATAAACCCAGCGATAATGCTGGAGATCGATATGGCCGCTGCCGGAGACCTGCACACCCTCCGCCAGCAGCGCCTGACGCTGCCGCTGTAGATCGGGGCCGGTGAGGGAGATATCGCCATGGCGATTGACCACCCGATGCCATGGCAGGGTGGACCCTTTCGGCAGGCGCTTCAATACGCCGCCCACCTGGCGCGCCGCGCGCGGTGAACCAGCCAGCCGGGCGACCTCGCCGTAGGTCGTGACATACCCTTCCGGTATCGACGCCACGATGTGCCAGACGCGTTGGGGAAATGTGTCGTGCGGAGCCATTTTCTGTCCTGTTACCGGCAAAACGTCAGCATAAGCGCTAAGCCAGGAGCTGTACAGCCGGCCTGGGTCAGGCGGCCTGTTCGACGGTGAACGTCAGAGCGAGGCCGAGGATCTGCATGCCATGGACATTGTCGGAGGCTGAGCTGGCGATGAGACTTTCAAGAAATTTCAACCGCTGCGAAGTGGCGTTGATGATCAGCCTCGCGCGCAGGCCCGGCATGGTTAACGACGAGATAGGGTACACCACCCGACCGCTGATATAGACCGGCAGCTTGCGTAGCTCCACCTGGCGCAGCACGCCGACGGTGGAATAGAGCAGCGCCAGCGGCGTAACCGCCCGCACCGGCGCGGGACTGATGGTCGCGAAGTCGAGCATTTTTTCAGGACGCAGGTAGTTTACGCCCTGAAAGGCGATAGTCATCCCTTCAATAGCAGGTAAAGGCAGAGTGATGGTCTGTGGTGATGAGTCAGTCATTCGATTACCGTCGAGACAATGTACTGGTGATAAAAGAGGACGAAGAGGATAAGTATGGTGGACAACCCGGATGTGTGCTGAGCGCGGGCTCGCAATCTCACAGGCTGACCGTGAGTGGCTGGTTTTATTCGCGTTATTGCGCAATAAACCAGCAGGCGGACGGTGTGAGCTTGCAATTCACCAGGTCAGCAGGGATAATGCGCCAGCGCGTTAGGCAACTAACGCTCTCAATGGGGGCTCTGTTGGTTCTCCCGCAACGCTACTCTGTTTACCAGGTCAGGTCCGGAAGGAAGCAGCCAGAGCAGACGACGTGTGTGCCGGGATGTAGCTGGCAGGGCCCCCACCCATTTCTCCCGCCTGGTGTTTCCCTTATATTTGTCCGGTTTTTACTCCTGCAATAATTAATTTCTGATAAAGATCGCATATTAGTTTTTGTTGTTAAAACCCCCTTCTTTTATTCCATAATATTTACTTGTCATAAATCTGAAATACTACTGAAATATTAATGTCATTTGCATGTCATAAATAAAGCGCATCTTACTGATGGGAATTTGTTGCCAGGCTCATGCTGTAAAATATATCTCTGGATCAGCATGTTAACTTCGTGTATTAATTATGATGATTTTATTGCACGGGAAGCGTAGCTATGACCACAGTGGTTTTGAATGTAAAAATTGACGCAGAGCTAAAAGAAAAGTTGCGTCATTTTGCGGAAGTTAATAACGAGAACCTGGGAACGGCAACGGAAAAGCTGCTGCAGCTGGCTTTTCAGCTGGAGGAGTCAGCAGGTGAGGCGGGGGTGACGGAAGAGGACATTGACAGCCAGCATACCGAAGAGGAAGCGACGCCACTTACCCCTAAAGAAATCAAAGCATTAAGAAAACTTCTGAAGAAGAAAAAATGAAACAACAATTCTCTACAGCCAGCAACTATAGCGAAGCTTGCGATATGTTGCGCTCAGGATACGTAAAACACGTCCGCCTGAACTGGAATATCGGTAGTGATGAGTTCTTTCGCATTGCTTCCGACTGGTGTGACACCGGCGCTAAAATCAAAAAAGATGAAGATGGCTTTATTATTTCCCTGAAAGGGTTTCCTATTCCGCGCCAGCATTAATGAAATTGCCTTCTTTCTGTCATTGGGTTGCCATAACCAGAGGGCAGGATAGCCAGGCAATTTTATAAAAACATCTCATATACCTCATGGATGAAGGTCATTTGACGGGCTGAAGTCAGCCCGTCGCTATTTTCTTATATTATTTTTCGCAAACGTGTATTTTCCTTCTGTTCAGCAAGGCTTTGCCACAGCGGTTGTAGCGTGGAGAAGGCCCGGCGCAATGCTTCATCCGGCAGCGTAAACGGCAGACGTAAATAGCGATCGAACGCCCCTTCCAGCCCAAACCGCGTACCGGTGCCGATATGGATCCCCTGGCTTTCCGCACGCGCAGAGAACAGGGTGGCCAGCATGTCAGGAAGTTCCACCCAAAAAGAGAGCCCACCTTCCGGTGGCGAAAACCGCCAGCGGGGAAAATATTCCGCCATCAGAGTTTCGCACATGTCCCGGCGCGCCTTGAGCATATCCCGCCGCGGCGGCAGCAGTGTGGCGGCATTTTCCAGTAGCCAGCAGCAGGCCAGTTGCTCCAGCAGCGGCGTACCCAAATCCAGCGAATCGCGGGCCTGAATAAGCGAGGCGATGGTCCGCGCGCTGGCGCGGATCCAGCCGATACGTAGTCCCCCCCAGAAGCTTTTCCCGGCCGAACCAATGGTGAGCACCGCGGCATCGGGATTGAAGCTGGCCAGCGGTGGGGGCGGCGGCGCGTTATACCAAAGGTCGGCCATGGTCTCGTCGATTACCAGCGTTGTTCGCGTCCTGGCGGCGATGTCCGCAACCCGCTGGCGGGTGAGGGCATCCATACAGCGTCCGGTGGGGTTGTGAAAATCCGGCATCAGCCACGCCAGCCGCGGCGCAGTCTGCGCAATAGTCGCCGCCAGTCCATCGCAGTCCCATCCCTGCTGCGGAAGCGCAACCCCGACGGGGCGGCAGGAGGCGCCCTGAATGGCGCTGATGGCCATCGGATAGGTGGGGGCGTCAATAACCACCCGATCGCCCGGCCCGGTGAACAGGCGCAGGATCAGCGCGAAGGCGCTGAGGGCGCCGTTGACCACCATCACCTCATCGGGCCGCGTCGGCAGACCGCGTTCGCTGTAGCGCCGGGCAATCGCCTCCCGCAGCACCGGCAGCCCCTGCTGGTCATAGCCAGTCTGTGCGAGATAGGGCGGCAGCAGGGTCATAGCGTGCTGGAAGGCCTGATGGACCTCCGGCCCGGCGCTGAGGGCGGCGGTAGATAGATTAAGCGTAGATGAGATGCCGGCAGGCAGAGGAAGATCGGCGGGGCGTTCCGGCAAAACAATGCGTGACCCGCTCCCCTGGCGGCTGTAGAGAAAGCCCTCCTCCCGCAACTGGCCGAGGGCGCTGGCGATGGTGGTCCGGCTGACGTTCAGGGCCGCCGCCAGCTCGCGCTCGCCGGGCAGGCGCGTTTGCAGCGTCAGGCGACCATCAAGGATCAGCAGGCGGAGCGCTTCCGCCAGCTGGCGCCATAGCGGCGTGCGTGAGCTGGTCTCCTGCCAGTTGCCGAGCAGGCGTACCAGCGATTGGGTTCCAAAGCGTCGGGCTGACATAGCGATCCACTTTTCCAAAACTGGCCATTAATTATCAGTCCATTTTTGCTGATGATGAGGGCATTCGCAATGATGTTGAGGAAAAAATATGCTTCGTCGCCTGCTGCAGTTATATATTGGTCTGGTGCTTTACGGCGTGTCCACGGCGCTCTTCGTGCATGCCAATCTCGGCGCCGATCCGTGGGATGTTTTCCATCTCGGGGTGGCTAAACAGCTGGGTATCAGTTTCGGTACGGTGATTATCCTGACCGGCGCGGCGGTACTGCTGCTGTGGATCCCGATCCGGCAAATGCCGGGGCTCGGCACGGTGAGCAATGTCATCGTGCTGGGATTAGCGGCGGACGCCACGCTGGCCGTCCTGCCGCCGCTGGAGTCGATGTTGGCGCGCAGTGCGCTGCTGGTAGGAGCGATTGTGCTGAACGCTATCGCTACCGGGATGTATATTGGCGCGGGCTTTGGCCCCGGGCCGCGCGATGGCCTGATGACCGGTCTGCATGCTCGCACTGGTTGGTCACTGCGCGGTATCCGGACGGCGATCGAGCTTTCCGTACTGCTGATTGGCTGGCTGCTGGGGGGCAAATTTGGCGTCGGAACCGTCATCTACGCGCTGTCGATTGGGCCGCTGATCCAGCTGTGCCTACCGTGGTTCAGCCAGCCCGTCAGCCGCAACGCGGTCAGCCCTCCCCGGGAAATAGTCTCCTGAATTAACCCATCGCCCTCTTCATCACGGAGAGGGCCTTTCATCGCTTACAGGCCGCTCAGGCCATGAAGCATCATGTAGATCCCCACCACAATAATCAGTAAGCCTGAGAACCAGGGCGCCTTGCGCGAGAGGTCGTTAAGCCACGGCCAGCGGCGGGTGGCATGTTTAAGGCTCAGGGCGGCGATGGCCCCGGAAGCCACCAGCGTCAGCGCCAGACCAACGCTAAAGCCCAGCACCAGCGTGGCGCCCAGGGAGAATTTCTTCAGCTGTAAACAGATAAGCAGCACGGTAATGGACGCCGGGCAGGGGATCAGCCCCCCGGTCAGGCCAAACAGCACGATCTGCCCTGTCGTCACCTGGCGGCCATCAAAGCGCCGGTTGATCTCCTGAGCATGAGCCCGCTGATGCGCGTCCTGCCACTCCTCCGCCACCAGCGGCGCGGCGGATGAGGACGCATGGTGATGGTCATGGCGGTGATCATGGTCATGGTGGTGATCATGTTCATGGTGGTGCTCATGTTCATGGTGGTGCTCATGTTCATGGTGGTGCTCATGGTGCGTGTGAGGCTGCGATTCGCGCCAGGTGCGCCAGAGCATCCAGCAGGCAATCAGCACAATGACAATCCCTGAGACCAGCTGAAACCAGGGTTCAGAGGTTTGGGCGTTCCAGCCGCGGCCAAACCACAGGCCGGCCATGGCGATCAGCCAGACCACTGCCGTATGGGAAACCGTGGCCGCCAGCCCCAGCAGTACCGCCTGTTTTAAGGTTCCTCGCACCGCAACGATAAAGGCGGCCATCATTGTTTTTGAGTGCCCGGGTTCGAGGCCGTGCAGCGCGCCGAGCAGTATTGCGCTGGGTATAAACAGCCAGGCATTGCCCTGCTGCAGAAGGGAAGTGAAATCGTTCATATCGGGATCCTTGCCAAAAGTGCGATTATCCTACTCCCCCCCAGTAGTAAAATACTACCCCCCAGTAGATAAAGCGGCTAATAAAAAGGATCATGGTATGCTGGCAGGCGTTGCTGACCACGCAGGTCGGTAATCCCGGACAGAATGAAACGGTGGATCGTGCAATGTCACATACAGTTCGACACAAAAAGATGTTACTGACCCGGCTGAAGAAAATTCAGGGGCAGAGTACCGCGTTAGAGAAAATGCTTAATCGCGAGCATGAGTGCGCTGAAATATTACAGCAGCTGGCGGCGATCCGCGGCGCGGTCAACGGCATGATGCTGCAGGTTATTCAGGGGCATCTTACCGACCATGTGGTGAAAGAGCCTGACGAGACGCAGCGCGAAGCGGATCTGGAGACGGTGATGCAGGTGATTAAATCCTATCTGAAGTAGCGCCCCCTGACGTTCCGCTCAAGCCACCCGCCGCTTAATGCGCATGGAGGTTATGCTCTGCCCACAGAATGAACTGCTCTTTTGGCAGCGCTTTGCTGTACAGCCACCCCTGGGCGTACTGAACGCCATGCTGGCGCAGCCAGTCGCGCTGGCTTTCGGTTTCCACCCCTTCGGCGACGGTGGCCAGATTGAGCGCTTTGGCCATTTCAATAATGTGCGGCGTCAGCGGCCGGTACTCGAGGGTATCGACAAAAGATTTATCGATTTTCAGCGTGTCGACGTCCAGTTTCTGCAGATAGCTCAGGCTGGAGTAGCCGGTGCCAAAGTCATCAATCGAGATCCGATGCCCGGCCTGACGATAGTGAGCGATCACCGGCATAGTCGTCTCCGGGTCGACAAAACCGCGCTCGGTGATTTCAAGGATGATCTGTTCGGCGGCGATTCCCCAGTGCTGTAGCTGATTGTGCAACAACGTCGGCAGGGTGGGCGAGCGTAAATCATCTACCGACAGGTTGATGGAGATGTGCACTTCCGGCCGCTGCCGCAGCCAGGGGCCGAGATCGGCAAAAATTTTCCTGACGATATCTTCCGTCAGCTGCGTGATGAGCCCGGTCTGCTCGGCCAGGGGAATAAAGATATCCGGCGATAAAAAAGTGCCGTCGGGCTGCTGCCAGCGGGCCAGGGCCTCCGCCCCGGCAATTTTCCCGTCCTGCAACGAAATAATCGGCTGATAGTGAACCTGAATCGCTTCGGAATTGAGGGCGTCCAGCATGCTGTTGCGCGGTGAGCGCAGGTGCCTTAGCAGACGCAGCAGCAGCCAGGTGGCGAGCAGGCTGGTGAAAATGCCGGCAGGGAGCCAGAAGAACAGCTGCTGTCGAATGCGCTGCTGCAGCGGCAAGGTTGAAGACCAGGTTACGATGCCAGAGCCCAGCTCGGGAATGCGCTGGATCCGGTAGACTGTGTTATCCAGAGTAAGCATATCCACATGCGGATCTTTAATGCGTTGCCAGACTTTCGCCGGCAGCGGCTGACTGCTGATCACCATTTTCTGGTGGTCCAGGCCAAACAGCATGGTATGGATCTTCTCTTCGCTGGCGGGAACGACATCAATAAAGGAGACGGGGTCGATCATCACCATGTGCTGCCGGCTGCCCATGGCCGTCATCTGATGATCGAGGCCAAGATCGTTAATTGAGGTCAGCCAGGTGCGATAGCCGTCGGGGGCAATGTGGTCCGGCGGGGGGAAGGTGACCGCGACGCTATGGTCTTCCAGGGAGGAGCATTGCGGCACGGAATCACGCAGCCAGAGCACTTCCTGAATGTAGCGATGGGTATAGGCGATGCGGCGGAGCGTAAGCAGATGTTCAGGGCTACAGGAGGCGGCGGTGTGTGCGTCAGCCTCTCGTAACGCTTCCCGGGCCTGGTCGGCAACCTGCAGCGTCCGAACGACGATACGGTTGGAATAGTCATCCAGTTCACGATAGAACTGCATTTTGGCCTGCCGCGCCGCCTGCCAGATGCTGAGTGAAATGGGCAGGATGATGGCCAGTATCAGCACTCCTGTAAACAGCGCCATCAGATGCCGGGTCCTCATGCCTGTGTCCTTATCGTTCGCCGGGTGTCATCAGTATATGCGAAAGATAATTCGGGCGCAGCGGGAGAAAACGCGTCGTTTGGGGAAAAAGCCGGCATCACAACAGGCTGCGATGCCGGGAGAGAAGGATGATTCCGATGTAGCAGAATAAAAATGAGGGTGTGAATGCCGGGCAGGGTGTGTTCCGGCATTCAGTCGCAGCATACGCTGCGCAGATGACAGCAATATGTTAGCTAGTGTGCATCCGGCGCCGGGATATCAGCGCTGATGCGCAGGTCGTTCTCATCAAACACCATGCAGAAGCGCTCATCGAAAGCCAGCTTAATTTTCTGCCAGGGGCGGAAATGGACGTCGCCGGGCAGCAGAACCTTGACGTTGTCGTGGCCGTAGCACTGGCCGAACAGATAGGTATTGTTGCCCAGACGCTCCACCACTTCACATTGAAACTCCACCACGGTACCGGTGGCGACTTCCGGGGTGAGGTGCTCCGGCCGGATCCCCAGCGTCACCGCAGCGCCGGGCTTCAGCGGCTGGGTGGCGATATTCAGGGCCAGCTGATGGTCCTGCGCGAGGGTGACCGTTAAGCGTTCCGGCTGCCAGTCGCTGACGATAGCCGGCAGAAAGTTCATCTTCGGCGAGCCGATAAAGCCGGCGACGAATTTGTTGACCGGATTGTAGTACAGCGCCATCGGCGAACCCATTTGTTCGACTTTCCCGTAGTTCATGACCACGATTTTATCGGCCAGCGTCATCGCCTCCACCTGATCGTGCGTGACATACACCATAGTGGTCTTCAGCTCCTGGTGCAGACGGGCAATATGCAGGCGCATATCGACGCGCAGCTCCGCATCAAGGTTAGAGAGCGGCTCATCGAACATAAACACCCGGGGATTACGCACGATCGCCCGGCCAATGGCCACGCGCTGCCGCTGGCCGCCAGAGAGCTGCTTCGGTTTACGATCCAGCAGGTGCGAGAGCTGCAGCGTTTTAGCCACCATTTCCACCTGGCGACGGATCTCCGTTTTCGGCACTTTATTCACCTTCAGCCCGTAGCCCATGTTCTCTGCCACCGTCATGTGCGGATAGAGCGCATAGGACTGGAAGACCATCGCCACGCCGCGGCGGGCGGGCACGACATCATTCATCACCTCATCGCCGATCAGTACTTCTCCTTCGCTGACCTCTTCCAGCCCGGCAATCATGCGCAGTAGCGTCGATTTTCCACAACCGGAAGGGCCGACGAAGACGGCAAACTCGCCATCTTCAATATCGAGATTGACCTGGTGCAGCGTCACCGTGCTGCCGAACCTTTTGGTGACATTCCTCAGTCGTATATTGGACATCCACATTCCCCGGAGTGAGTAGCTGTTATTTGCCGTTGGCTTATCGCTATGTTGAGTGTGATTTGTATTACGTGTAACAAATCAGTGTGACGATGTTCAACAGCAGTAAAATCATGCCCTGACTATAACTTCCGCGGATTTTGCGCCATACAGGGACGTTTCATTTCTGCAAGGATGATCACACAACTGGCAGCTTATGGTAGTTTTATCAACGATCAAAGCGTAGCGTATAACAAAAGCGCATCAGAACATGTTTTCCACATAATACGGCAGTTCGAAAAGATTTATTTTTCTAACTGGCAGACGGAATTCAAATAAAAACCATTAAATTGTTATACCTTCACATGAGGTTGATAATGAAAAAGAACACGCTTGCTGCACTGATCCTTACCACCCTGGCGGCGGGGCAACTCGCCAGCCTGCAGGCGCATGCCGCCGGGCAGCTCAACGTCTGGGAGGACATTAAAAAATCCGCTGGCATCAAAACCGCGGTTAGCGATTTTGAAAAGCAGTACAACGTGAAGGTCAATCTCCAGGAGATGCCCTACGCCCAGCAACTGGAAAAACTGCGCCTCGACGGCCCGGCGGGCATTGGGCCGGACGTGCTGGTGATCCCGAATGACCAGCTCGGCGGCGCCGTGGTACAGGGACTACTCTCGCCGCTCAGCGTCGATCAGGCGAAACAGGATGCCTTTACGCCAGCCTCCATCAATGCCTTCCGCATGGACAACGCGCTGTATGGGATCCCGAAGGCGGTGGAAACCCTGGTGCTTATCTACAACAAGGACCTGATCGACAAGCCGCTGGACAGCCTGCAGGCCTGGCTGCACTACTCGAAAACCCAGCGCGAGCAGAACAAATACGGCCTGCTCGCCAAGTTTGACCAGATCTATTACAGCTGGGGGGCGATTGGCCCGATGGGCGGCTATATCTTTGCTAAAAACGACAGCGGCGGCTTTAACCCGCAGCAGGTGGGTCTCAATACCCCCGGCGCCGTCGAAGCCGTCACCTTCCTGAAAAAATTCTATGCCGAGAAGGTCTTTCCGGCGGGGATCCTCGGCGATAACGGGCTGAATGCCATCGATTCCCTGTTTACCGAGAAAAAAGCGGCGGCGGTGATCAACGGCCCCTGGGCCTTCCAGCCGTATGAAGCCGCTGGCATTAACTATGGCGTGGCGCCCCTGCCGACCCTGCCGGACGGCAAGCCGATGAGCTCCTTCCTCGGCGTCAAAGGCTATGTAGTATCGACCTGGAGTAAAGACAAAGCGCTGGCGCAACAGTTTATCGAGTTCATCAACCAGCCGCAGTATGTGAAAGCCCGCTATGTCGCCACTGGCGAAATTCCGCCGCTGAAGGCGATGATTGACGATCCGGTGATTAAAAACGACCAAAAGGCCAGCGCCGTCGCCATCCAGTCGGCGCGAGCGGTGGCGATGCCGGGCATTCCCGAGATGGGGGAAGTGTGGGGGCCGGCCAACGCCGCGCTTGAACTGAGCCTCACCGGTAAGCAGGCGCCGCAGGCCGCGCTCGATAACGCGGTGAAACAGATCACGATGCAGATCGAAGCGATGCAGGCCAGCAATCAGTAATTCACCGTCACGTGAAGTCACCGAGCGGGAGGGGGACCTCCCGTTTGTAGAAGGAGTCGAGTGTGAGCATCCATTCCAGCGAAAATTTTAGCGACGCACGCGGGCCCGGGCGCCATGCATGGTGCGGCCTGCTGCTGGCAATCGTGCCGGGTTTCGGTCAGTTTTATCATCGCCAGTGGCTGAAAGGGCTGGTCTTCCTGGTGCTGCTGAGCAGCTTTCTGGGGATTTTTTATGATTTCCTGCGTGAGGGGTTGTGGGGGTTATATACCCTGGGTGAAGAGGTACCGCGGGATAACTCTATCTTCCTGTTAGCCGAGGGGATTATCAGCGTGCTGATCGTCGCTTTCGGCGTGCTGATCTATTTTCTCTCGCTGCGGGATGCGTGGCTCAACGGCAAAAAACGCGATGAGGGGATCGCCCTCAACAGCGTGCGTAAGCAGTACCAGATGCTGCTGAGCGACGGCTTTCCGTACCTGATGATCACCCCGGGCTTTATTCTGCTGGTGTTTGTGGTGATCTTTCCGATTCTGTTCGGTTTCGCCATCGCCTTCACTAACTACAACCTGTACCACACCCCGCCGGCGAAGCTGGTGGACTGGGTGGGGCTGAAAAACTTTATTAATATTTTCACCCTCTCCATCTGGCGCTCCACTTTCCTGGATGTGCTGCAGTGGACCGTGGTGTGGACGCTGCTGGCGACCACCCTGCAGTGTACGGTGGGCGTGCTGCTGGCGATTCTGGTCAAC
The DNA here is from genome assembly GCF_025813515.1 of Klebsiella sp. KP20-425-1. NCBI lineage: Bacteria > Pseudomonadati > Pseudomonadota > Gammaproteobacteria > Enterobacterales > Enterobacteriaceae > Klebsiella > Klebsiella sp. KP20-425-1. The sequence continues at coordinate 3,943,975 of NZ_CP109614.1, read as the reverse complement.
CAAAAAGATCTGCGCTTTAAGCCGCTGATCCGCACCATCTTTATTTTGCCGTGGGCGGTGCCGGGGTTTGTCACCATTCTCGTTTTTGCCGGCATGTTCAACGACTCCTTCGGGGTCATCAACAACGCGATCCTGTCCTTTTTTGGCATCAGTCCGAAGGCATGGCTCACCGATCCGTTCTGGACTAAAACGGCGCTGATCATGATGCAGACCTGGCTTGGCTTCCCGTTTGTCTTTGCCATGACCACCGGCGTGTTGCAGGCGATCCCGGACGATCTGTATGAAGCGGCGACGATGGACGGCGCCAGCGCCTTTACCCGTCTGCGCACCATCACCCTGCCGCTGGTGCTGTATGCGATCGCGCCGATCATCATCACCCAGTACACCTTCAACTTTAATAACTTCAATATCATTTACCTGTTCAACAACGGCGGTCCTGCGGTGGCAGGCTCCAACGCCGGTGGGACGGATATTCTGGTGTCGTGGATCTATAAGCTGACGATGTCCTCGTCGCAGTACGCCATCGCGGCGACCATCACGATCCTGCTGTCGATCTTCGTCGTCGGCCTGGCGCTGTGGCAGTTCCGCGCCACCAAATCCTTCAAAAATGACGACATGGCGTAAGGGAAGCAACATGGCTCAATCACCCAGTATTAAACGCGAAAAGTGGATCCGACTCTCTCTCACCTGGCTGGTGGTTATTCTGGTCTCGGTGGTGATTATCTATCCGCTGGTCTGGACGGTCGGGGCGTCGCTGAACGCCGGCAATAGCTTGCTCAGTACCTCAATCATTCCGGAAAATGTGTCGTTCCAGCACTATGCCGATCTGTTCAATGGCAATGTGAATTACCTCACCTGGTACTGGAACTCGATGAAAATCAGCTTCCTGACTATGGTGCTGACCCTGATTAGCGTTAGCTTTACCGCTTACGCCTTCTCCCGCTTCCGCTTTAAAGGGCGGCAGAACGGGCTGATGTTGTTCCTGCTGCTGCAGATGATCCCGCAGTTTTCCGCGCTGATTGCCATCTTTGTGCTGTCGCAACTGCTTGGCCTGATAAACAGCCACCTGGCGCTGGTGCTGATCTACGTCGGGGGGATGATCCCGATGAACACCTGGCTGATGAAGGGGTATCTCGACGCGATCCCTAAAGACCTGGATGAGTCCGCTCGCATGGACGGCGCCAGCAGCTTTCGCATCTTTATCGAGATCATCATGCCGTTGTCGAGGCCCATCCTCGCGGTGGTGGCGCTGTTCTCGTTCACTGGGCCGCTGGGGGATTTCATCCTCTCCAGCACCATCCTGCGCACCCCGGATAAATACACGCTGCCTATCGGTCTGTATAACCTGGTGGCGCAAAAAATGGGTGCCAGCTACACCACCTACGCTGCGGGGGCGGTGCTGATCGCCGTACCGGTGGCGATCCTCTACCTGGCGCTACAAAAATACTTCGTCTCCGGCCTGACCTCGGGCAGTACTAAAGGATAAGCACATGAAAAGATTCACACCCGCATGGCTTGCGGTTTGTCTGGCATGCAGTTTCTCCACCTCTTCTCTGGCCGCGGACGCGCTTGCAACCCGCGCGTTTCAGGGCATGCCGGCGGACTTTATCAAAGGCGCGGATATCTCCACGCTGCTGGACGCCGAAAAGCACGGGGCGACGTTCTACGATCAGAATAATCAGCGCAAGGATCCGATCGCTATTCTGAAAGAGAACGGCGTCAACTATGTCCGCCTCCGTCTGTGGGTGGATCCGCAATCGGCGAGCGGCGAGGACTATGGCGGTGGGAACAATGATCTGGCCACCACCCTGGCGCTGGCGAAACGGGCGAAAGCCCAGGGGATGAAGCTGCTGCTTGATTTTCACTACAGCGATTTCTGGACCGATCCCGGCAAGCAGTTCAAGCCGAAAGCCTGGGAAAAGCTGGATTACCCGCAGCTGAAAACGGCGATTCATGACTATACCCGCGATACCATCGCCCGCTTTAAGCAGGCGGGCGTGCTGCCGGATATGGTGCAGATCGGCAACGAAATCAACGGCGGCATCCTGTGGCCGGAAGGGAAAAGCTGGGGGCAGGGCGGCGGAGAGTTCGACCGGCTGGCTGGCCTGCTGAACGCGGCTATCGCTGGCCTGAAGGAGAACCTGCGCCAGGGCGAGCAGGTGAAAATCATGCTGCATCTGGCCGAAGGGACCAAGAACGATACCTTCCGCTGGTGGTTTGATGAGATCGACAAGCGCCATGTACCGTATGACGTGATTGGTCTGTCGATGTACACCTACTGGAATGGCCCGATCAGCGCCCTGAAGGCCAATATGGATGACATCAGCAAACGCTATAACAAAGACGTCATCGTCGTCGAGGCGGCCTATGCCTATACCCTGGCCAACTGCGATAACGCGGAAAATAGTTTCCAGGCAAAAGAGGAAAAGGATGGGGGATATCCCGCCAGCGTACAGGGGCAATATAACTATATTCACGATTTAATGCAGGCGGTGGTTGATGTGCCAGACCAGCGTGGCAAAGGTATTTTCTATTGGGAGCCTACATGGATTGCCGTGCCGGGAAATACCTGGGCCACCCCGGCGGGGATGAAATATATCCACGACGAGTGGAAAGAGGGTAATGCACGTGAAAATCAGGCGCTATTTGATTGCCAGGGAAAAGTATTGCCGTCGGTAAAAGTTTTTAATTAATTTTTTTGTCGTCTTTTTCAGGAAGTTTATTATGAATAAATTTGCACCTTTACATCCGAAGGTTAGTACGCTGCTGCATGGCGCGGATTATAATCCGGAGCAATGGGAGAATGACCCCGATATTATTGATAAAGACATTGCCATGATGCAGCAGGCAAAATGCAATGTGATGTCGGTGGGAATATTTAGCTGGGCGAAACTGGAGCCACGCGAAGGGGTATTTAATTTCGCCTGGCTGGATATTATCCTCGATAAACTGTATGCCGCCGGCATTCATGTCTTTCTGGCCACGCCGAGCGGCGCGCGTCCGGCGTGGATGTCGCAGCGCTATCCGCAGGTTCTGCGGGTGGGGCGCGATCGGGTGCCGGCCCTGCACGGCGGCCGTCACAACCACTGTATGTCGTCACCGGTCTATCGCGAGAAAACCCTGCAAATCAATACCTTGCTGGCAGAACGTTATTCCTCACACCCGGCGGTGCTGGGCTGGCATATTTCCAACGAATATGGCGGTGAATGCCATTGCGATCTCTGCCAGAACCGTTTTCGCGACTGGCTGAAGGCGCGTTACCAGACCCTGGAGAACCTCAACCAGGCCTGGTGGAGCACCTTCTGGAGTCATACCTATACTGACTGGTCGCAGATTGAATCGCCTGCGCCGCAGGGCGAGATGTCGATCCACGGTCTTAATCTTGACTGGCATCGCTTTAACACCGCTCAGGTGACTGATTTCTGCCGCCATGAAATTGCTCCGCTGAAGGCGGCGAATGCCTCCCTGCCGGTGACTACCAACTTTATGGAGTATTTCTACGATTACGACTACTGGCAGCTGGCGGAGGCGCTGGATTTCATCTCCTGGGACAGCTATCCGATGTGGCACCGCGATAAAGACGAAACCGCGCTGGCCTGTTACACCGCGATGTATCACGACATGATGCGCAGCCTGAAGGGCGGCAAACCGTTTGTGCTGATGGAGTCCACCCCGGGCGCCACCAACTGGCAGCCGACCAGCAAACTGAAGAAGCCGGGAATGCATATTCTTTCCTCGCTGCAGGCGGTGGCGCATGGCGCCGACTCGGTGCAGTATTTCCAGTGGCGGAAAAGCCGCGGTTCGGTTGAGAAATTTCACGGCGCAGTGGTCGACCACGTCGGACATATTGATACCCGCATTGGCCGCGAAGTCTGCCAGCTCGGCGAGATCCTCAGCAAGCTGCCGGAGGTGAGGGGCTGTCGCACCGAGGCGAAAGTAGCGATTATCTTCGACCAGCAGAACCGCTGGGCGCTGGATGACGCCCAGGGGCCGCGCAATCTTGGGATGGAATATGAGAAGACGGTCAACGAGCACTACCGCCCGTTCTGGGAGCAGGGCATCGCCGTCGATGTGATTGACGCCGATGTCGATTTAACGCCGTATCAGTTAGTGATTGCCCCGATGTTATATATGGTGCGCGACGGCTTTGCCGGTCGGGCGGAGGCGTTTGTCGCCAACGGCGGCCACCTGGTGACCACCTACTGGACCGGTATCGTCAATGAGTCCGATCTCTGCTATCTCGGCGGCTTCCCGGGCCCGCTGCGCAATCTGCTGGGGATCTGGGCGGAAGAGATCGACTGCCTGAATGACGGCGAGTTTAATCTCGTGCAGGGGCTTGCCGGGAATCAGTGCGGTCTGCAGGGCCCTTATCAGGTGCGCCATCTCTGCGAACTGATCCATATCGAGAGCGCCCAGGCGCTGGCCACCTACCGGGATGATTTTTATGCCGGACGGCCGGCTGTGACGGTGAACGCGTTCGGGAAAGGCAAAGCCTGGCATGTGGCCTCCCGCAACGATTTAGCCTTCCAGCGCGATTTCTTTACCGCCCTGAGCAAGGAGCTGGCCCTGCCGCGGGCGATAGCGACGGAGTTACCACCCGGCGTGGTGGCGACTGCGCGCACCGACGGTGACAACGCATTTATCTTCCTGCAGAACTACAGCGCGCAAAACCATACCCTGACCCTGCCGCAAGGGTATCGGGATTGCCTGACCGACGCGGCGGTATCGGCTCCACTGACCCTGTCGGCATGGGATTGCCGTATTCTCCGTCGTCACGCGTAATTTCTTCTTCTCCACGCCTGCTCTGACGAGCAGGCTTTTTTTTATCTTAAACCTGGAGTTTATTATGGTGAGTTTAAAATCCTTCCTGCACTATTTCTCCCCAGCGCGTCCGGCACAGCCATTAAGCGAGGCGGAAAAACAGCAAATCGAGGCGCTGATTCAGGCCTTTGGTGGCGAAGCGAATATTACGCAAGTGGACGCCTGTATTACCCGTCTGCGGGTTAGCGTTCGCCATCTTGCGGCCGTGGACTCCGAAGCATTACAGCAGCAGGGTGCGCTGGGGGTTATTATTCTTGGTCAGCAGGTGCATGCTATTTTCGGTAAACAGTCCGATGCGCTGCGTCAGCTTCTGGATGAACATTTTGCCGCCCGGAAATAAATAAAACGGGATAACCTGAAAACAGGTTATCCCGAAAGTAAGACAAAGACAGCAGTGGCAATAAAGTTTACCGGAAGATAATTAACAGTCTTACAGCAGGAGATAAAAATAACGTATGAGTCTTAGCCGTGCGCAATTACCACCAGGCCTCAACCTGCACGCCGAAATTCCAGGTATTATTCGCCGTCTGGTCTTCAAACGGTTTACCATCTTCGGAATCATTCAAATATGAAGCAAAAATGCGTAATTCCGGACGTGACATAAAGTCTGGCCCGTCCGCCAGGCCCAACGCAATGGTGTATTTCTCACCGGCCTGTTTGTAGCTGGTGCCATTGTTGTAGCTGTCTTTCTGATAGAAACCGCCGACTTCGCCAATCAGGCGCACGTAGTCGGTGAACTGGTACTGCCCGCGGGCGACCAGCGACAGCATCCGCGTTTTGTCGGTATAGTCGGTAATGTCATCCGCCGAGCCCCAGGTCAGAACGTGGTTGATAGAAAACTTCTCAGTAATCGGGATCAGGCCGGTGTTAATCACGCGATAACCGGTGGCGTCGTTCACGTAGTTCCACATATCGTACCAGCCGCCGCCCTGGGAGACCATGTTCTGCGCCAGGCCTTTGTTGGCGTACTGCAGCACGGTTTTGTTATAGCCGCCCAGCATATCCTGACTGATTTCACCGGTCAGCATGACGCCGTTGTCAGCATCGTACAGTCCGCCGTAGCTATCCTGTTTTTTGGTGGTGTTTGGCATCGCGTAGTCGATACCGAATTCGGTCCACGAGCCCGCCCATGGCTTCCAGCCCGCGTAGCGTAAATCGATATAGTTGATATTGACGTTGCTGTCGCCATCGACGCGATAGTCAACATCGTTGGCATCGCCGCGGATCCAGGCCAGCGAGACGGCGCCCGGGCCGAGGGTGTAGTTTTCCACCCCGGCTCCGGAGCCGGAAATGTTCCAGTATTTGGTATCGATGATATGCAGATCATGGCGCTGGTAGTAACGTTTACCGCCCCAGATCACCGCATTCGGATCGCCAGGGATCAGCCCCTTTATCTGCAGGTTCAACTGACGTAAGCCGAACTGTGCATCATCGTTCAGCGTGGTTTCATTATCGTTAGAGCCGTCGGAGACCATGCTGACCATACTGTCGAGATAGAAGCTGACGTCATCTTTCTTATAGACCTCAGAGCCCAGCTCCAGCTCGCCGTAGGTATCCGACTCGTTCCCCAAACGGCCCAGCTTATTTTTTTGCCATTCCGCTTCGCTACCGTCGCCGGAGACCCCAACCCCGGCGCGCATATAGCCATGGAAATCGATCGTTGGGATCGCGGCGGTGGCCGCAAACGCGGAAGGAGCGATTAGCGCAGCGGCTAACGCGACTGAAAGGGCGCGCAGTGTAGTGTTCATCTCTATCCTCTTATTGTTTTGTATTACGTTCACATAACTGGTGTCATAAAATGCCTAAATGTAACTTCAGGCAAATGAGATATGATTATTGTGTGACTAACTGCAAATAATCACGGTGTTTTTTGTTGCGATGGGTGAGATGATTCACAATTCGCTGTATTGTGAACGTAATACTTTTATCGCTATTGTTTTGCAGTGAGAGGTGGTGGTGAGCGTTTTTTCAAATGGCCCCTGTTACAATCATGGGATAACAACATAAGGAACCGGACCATGAAGTCTAAAAGCGCTACTCTGGAAGACGTCGCACGCCATGCGGGCGTCTCTTACCAGACCGTGTCCAGGGTACTCAACAAATCAGCTAATGTATCCGAAGCGACGCGTCGCAAGGTGGAGAAATCGATAGAGGCCTTACGCTATGTGCCAAACCGGCTGGCGCAGCAGCTGGTGGGGAAGGAGAGCCAGACGGTCGGGCTGGTGACTATTTCTCTGGCCTGGCATGCGCCTTCCCAGGTGGCGGCGGCGGTAAAACGCTATGCCAATCTGGAAGGTTACCAGGTTCTGATTTCGATGATCGATGAGAGCGTCAACCAAAGTATCCAGGATTCCATCAATGAGCTGAAATCTCAGCGGGTGGATAAAGTCATTATCAACGTGCCGCTGGAGACCGAACAGGCGCAGAAAATCGCTGCTGACAACGATGATATCGTCTGCCTGTTTCTCGACGTTGATCCCTACAGCTCCGTGTTTAACGTTTCGTTTAACCCGGCGGACGGCACCCGGGCCAGCGTCAAATATCTCTATGAGATGGGGCATCGGGAGATCGCCCTGCTGGCGGGGCCGGACAGCTCAGTCTCGGCCAAACTCCGGTTAAAAAGCTGGCTGGAGACCCTGGATGGTTACGGTCTGAAGCCGGTGACCGTCCTGCACGGCAACTGGGATGCGCAGAGCGGCTACGCCGGCGCGCTGCAGATGCTGCGCGAAACGCCTAATTTCAGCGCTGTGCTGGTGGGTAATGATCAGATGGCGCTGGGGGTGCTCAGCGCCTTCCATCAGCATCAGGTGGCGGTGCCGGGTGAGAAGTCGGTTATTGGCTATGACGATACCTACGAAAGCTCCTTTTTCTATCCGGCGCTGAGTACCGTGTCGCTCGACCTCGACCTGCAGGGGAAAGAGGCGGTGCGGCGGATCCTCGCCAGCACCAGCGGGGCGCCTCATGCCTCATCCATTCTGCCGGCGCGCCTGGTGATACGCCATTCCAGCGGCGCCCGAATTGAGCAGGGAAAAGATCTGCAGGCCATTGCGGAACAGCTCCGCGCCATCGCCCACCGTCTGGCACCCTGACGCCAAAGGCGGGGAAACTCGCCTTATCACCTTACCCTTAAATTGAGCAGGGTTGATCTTTGTCACAGCACGGCGTAACCTTATTGTTATGTTATAACGTAATGAAGAGGTCATCATGAAAGCCCATATCCATCCTCCCTATCGTACGGTGGTGTTTCACGACACCAGCGCGAATGAGTATTTTAAAGTCGGCTCAACTATCCGCACCGATCGCGTGATTGAACTCGATGGCGAAACTTTTCCGTATGTGATGATCGACGTCTCCTCGAAATCGCATCCGTACTACACGGGCAAACAAAAAACCTTCGCCAATGAAGGCAGTGCAGCCCGATTCCGCCAGCGCTTCGGCGGCTTTATTGATGCGAAAAGGAAAGCATGATGCAGGTCGTCAACTCATTACGTAGCGCTAAACAGCGCCACCCGGATTGCCAGCTGGTTAAACGCAAAGGGCGGCTGTACGTTATCTGTAAGAGCAACCCCCGCTTCAAAGCGGTACAGGGGCGCAAAAAACGCCGTTAACGGAAACTCTCCAGCGAGCGGCGCTGTTGGCCGTCGGCGGTAAAATTGTCGGCGGCCAGCCATTGGCGCATGGCGTTATCCAGCTCCGGCCATTCGCCGTCTATCACCGAAAACCAGTCCGTGTCCCGGTTGTGTCCTTTACTCACCAGCGCCTGGCGAAAACGTCCTTCGTACTGAAACCCCAGCCGCCTTGCCGCCCGGGCTGATGGGATATTAAGACTGTTGCATTTCCATTCATAGCGACGGTAGCCGAGCGTATCAAAGACATACTGCATCAACAGCCAGTGCGCTTCGGTGGCCATGGCCGTTCGGCTCAGTAACGGTGAAAAATGCACATGCCCCACCTCTACCACACCGTGAGCGATATCGATACGCATTAACGCCAGCGAGCCGACCGCTTTCCCTCGCTGCTGGTCAACGACGGCAAAATGAATCGGGTCTGCCAGCGTGGCGACCTGCTCCACCCAGGCACTGAATTCTGCAAGGTTGCTCTCAGGTTCACGCAGCAGCCACGTCCAGCTGCGGGCGTCTGGCGCCAGCTGGTGAGCGGCGAACAGATCGCTGGCATGAGCAAGAGTCAGCGGTTCGAGTCGACAACGGCTGCCCTGTAATACCTGTCGTGTCGGCCAGGGGCGCGGCTGCCAGTCAGACAGCGCGACGCCGAGCGCCTGGCCAAACTGATTATATTCGCACATTGCGGTTTCCTTATTGGGGATTTACAGGCAGCGTACGCGCTCGCTGGTTCCATAAAAAGTGCCATTAGAGTATGTTTTTATGGGGCCACGAGGAGGCAATATGAATATACCGGACGAGGGGTTTTTTACGCTGTTGACGCAGGGGATGCGGAACCGCACGGTCGAAACCTTACAGCGCGCCCTTTACCACACCTTACGTGACGCTATCCTGCAGGGAACCCTGACGGCCCGCTGCCGTTTACCCGGATCGCGGGTGATGGCCGAACGGCTACACCTGTCGCGGAATACGGTCAATGCGGCACTGGAACAGCTGGCGCTGGAGGGGTACCTGACACGGAGCCGTCAGGGAACGCAGGTGGCACCACTCGCCTCCTGCCGGCAGGAGGCGGGTCAGATGCCGCCCGTCGTGCTGCCTGAGCGGCTGCAAAGGCTGCCAGCCGCGATGCGCCGCGACTCACCGACGCTGGCATTTACGCCAGGCATGCCGGCGGTAAACTATTTCCCGCTGCCGCTGTGGCGGCGACTGATGGATAACGTGCTACGCGAAGATGGTAGCGCGCTGCTGGGTTATGGCGAAGCCGCGGGCGATCCTTTGCTGCGAGAGGCTATCGCTCGTCATCTGGCGCTCTCCCGGGGCATCCGGTGCGATATCCGGCAGATCGTCATCACCGAAGGCGCGCTGGAAGGCGTCAACTTATGCGCCTCGCTACTGACCAACCCGGGCGACAGCGTGTGGCTGGAAGAACCGGGGTACCTGGGGGCGAGGAGTGGCTTTCAGCGGGCGGGACTGCGGGTCAGAGGAATGGCTGTCGACGATGAAGGGATGTGTATTGCCAACGGCGTCGCGGAGCCGCCCCGGCTCATTTTCACCTCTCCTTCACACCAGTATCCCTGTGGGAGCATCATGAGCGCCGGGCGCCGTCTGGCGCTCGTGGAATATGCCCGCCGGCACGGGGCGTGGATTGTGGAGGATGACTACGACAGCGAGTTTCGCCATAGCGGAGAACCGATCCCGGCGATGCTGGGAATGGTGCCTGATGCCCCGGTGGTCTATCTCGGCACCTTCAGCAAAACGCTGTTTCCGGCGTTGCGTATCGGTTTTATGGTTATGCCGCCCGCGCTGGCGGATGCTGCTCAGGACGCCATTGGCGCGCTGCTGCGCGGGGGACACCGTGCTGAACAGCGGGCGCTGGCCAGCTTTATCGAGAAGGGACACTATGCGCGCCATCTGGCAGCGATGCGCCGCCTGTACCGTAAACGTCAGCAACAGCTGCGCGAGGCGCTGGCGCAAGAGATAACCGTGCCGTGCGACGTTCTCGGCGGGGGAGGGGGGATGCACCTGACGGTGGCGATGGAGGGCGTTAATGACCGGACGCTTGCGCAGCAGGCGCGCCAGTTTCAGCTGGCGCCCGCCGCGTTAAGTCATTTCTATCTCGACCCGCAGCGAGCGCGGAGCGGACTGGTGCTTGGGTATGGCAATACCTCTGCTTCTCGCTATTTCCCGGCGCTGCGGACCCTAAATCGCCTTATTGCGCAGCACCGGCGCGCGTGAGGGTAAAGACATCGTAGAAGGAGAGCTCGCCTTTGGTGGCGACCATCTTTTTGAGCTGCGCCTTCTGCTCGCTATCGACGTCTGGCGACTGCAGGATACGGTCGATCAGCTGCCGGGGGACAAAGCGGGTGTTGTACCATTCCCCGTTGTAGCACACGCGAAAGTCGAGGACATCGATATCCTCGTAGCGATAGCGTGGATAGACGTCAAAGAAGAAAAAGGCGTTTAACAGAATGAACAGCACCACCAGCAACCAGACCGAGTCTACCAGCGTTTCAGAGCGCAGCATGACCACCAGCGTCGCCAGAAACGCGGCATACATGGCAACAAACAGTCCCGGATGATTGCGGATAAAACTGATGCTAAAACGCGGGCGATTATCGCGTTTTTCCTGGACGTTGAGTTCGTCAATGGTGTGAATCAGCAGGCGTTGTATTTCTGTCATCTTGGTCCTCGAATTCTGCAATGAGCCTGCCGCGCCCGGCGGACCAGGCGCGGCAGGCTCAGCCTGAAGGCTATTTTATGTTGCAATATTCTGCGGAGAAAGTAACAGATCAGTTACAGAAAAGCATAACAGTTACGGATTTGTCGGCGGAAGGCGCTTAATGATCTGCGCCGGGTTACCGCCGACGACGGTACAGGCAGGGACGTCTTTGGTGACCACCGCGCCGGACGCAATGACCGCATTATCGCCAATGGTCACGCCGGGATTGATCACTGCCCGACCCCCAATCCACACATTGTGGCCAATAGTTACCGGCTTGCCGTATTCCTGGCCGCTATTACGCGCATCGGCGTCCAGCGGATGAGTGGCGGTATAAATATGGACGCCTGGCGCCAGCATACAGTTATCGCCAATATGGATAGGGCAGACGTCGAGCATCACGCAGTCAAAATTGGCGTAAAAACCGGCGCCGAGAAAAATATTATAACCATAGTCGCAGCGAAAGCTTGGCTCGATATACGCATCGCCGGCGCGAGCGAACAGCTCGGCCAGAATATGCTGACGTTGTTCCTGGTCATCCGGGGCGGAATGATTATAACGGTGCAACAACTGTCTGGCGCGCAGGCGATCGGCGCGAAGCGTTGGGTCGCCAGATAAATAGAGCTCACCGGCGATCATTTTGCGTTTTTCTTCACTCATGCATGGGTCTTCCTTATACCTGACTGTTGATGGCCGTAGCAGTATAAAAAAGAAACCGGTTACAGGGTTGCTGTTGGCTGAATGATGTGATGTCTATCACAAAGATACCCTATGGCGGCTGACCCGTACCGTCCGGCCAGCAGACCACGTAGTACGCGTAAATTAGCGGATAAATTTCCAGACAGAGGTCGGGATTTTATCGTATAGCTTATTCATGGTCAGTTCCGCCAGACGATGGTCGGCAGCTGAGTAAAATACCGCCAGCTCATTATCAGACAGTTCATATTTATTTTTTTCAATGACGCGCTCCAGCGTGTCAATTGTCTGGCAACGACGTAAGCGCATCAAATAGTCTGTTTTAGTTAATGGCTTATCAGACATAATTCCACCTTTTGATTGTAATAATTCTAACACGATAGACTGGCCGGGTTTTCCCGGCTGGCGTTGACAAAGCAACGAAATAGTCGGTTACCGGATTTTTTCCACTTTTGCAAATCCGTAGAGTTAATGCCGTAGTTACTGAACAACGTAAAAGTGTCGTCCAGATATTCGTCAACCTGAGCGATCAGCTTATTATCCTCTGCATACTTAATTTTATAATTAAGAGCGAATGTGGCAATGTGCTCGATCAATTCATTTAACTGGAGATTGACAGCCGACGTCGGGTCGTTGACCCAGCCATGGTTGCTCTCTTCCAGGTTTGCAAGGCAGTCATGATACAGCGTTTCGCAGAGAAAGCGTAGCTGTGCAATATCATGTCTTTTTGGCGAGTATTCGTCCATAACGCATCCCCTTTTGAGTGGTTTAAACGACGACTAGCAAACACCGTTGTGGGATGAACACGACTAACTGACCTGACACTAACTGAGTAATCCTGCTGATTTAACTATAATCCACTCTCCAACAGATTTCATCGTGCTATTACGAAAAATTACAATTATCAGCGAGAAATTATCTTAAAAATAGACGAATTAATTTCGCAGGCGCTGGCCCACAGCCGGAGAAATAGAGAAATCTTATGAATCATTGGTTTAAGGCAGGCAGCTGTCGCGTTCAGAAACCGCCGACCCGTGGATAATGATAGTAGGATTATTCCTGGTAAATGAGTGTTTGCCGATCCCGAGTTGTTGAACAAGCTGCTAAAAATAGCCTGCGCCATATCAATATATATTAAATGCAGAACGAAAAATAAACAATGGCAATATGTGCCTTGCCAGCCAGTGATAAAAAAGGGCCGCGGTAGCGGCCCTTTGTTCAGGAGTGAAGATTAATGATGCTCAACCTGATGGCTGTGCTCTATATCTTCCGATTTTTTGCTAAAGCGGCGACGAACCACCACAAAGAACACCGGCACGAAGAAGATCGCCAGGATCGTCGCGGTCACCATCCCGCCCATTACGCCTGTACCGACGGCGTTCTGCGCACCGGAGCCGGCGCCGGAGCTGATAACTAGCGGCATTACCCCGAGGATGAACGCCAGAGATGTCATCAGGATTGGACGTAGACGCATACGTACTGCTTCAAGCGTCGCCTCAATCAGCCCTTTGCCCTCTTTCTCCATCAGGTCTTTGGCGAATTCAACGATCAATATTGCGTTCTTCGCCGACAGGCCGATGGTGGTCAGCAGACCCACCTGGAAGTAAACGTCGTTGGTTAGCCCGCGGAAGGTGGCGGCTAACAGCGCACCGACCACACCCAAGGGGACGACCAGCATAACCGAGAACGGAATCGACCAGCTCTCATACAGCGCCGCCAGACACAGGAAGACGACAATCAGCGAGATGGCATACAGGGCAGGGGCCTGGTTGCCGGACAGTCGCTCCTGATAAGACATCCCGGTCCAGTCGTAGCCGATACCGGAAGGCAGTTTACCCGCCAGCTCTTCCATCAGCGCCATCGCCTCACCGGTACTCTTGCCTGGCGCGGCCTGACCGAGGATTTCCAGTGACGGCAGACCGTTGTAGCGTTCCAGACGCGGCGAACCGTATTCCCAACGCGAGGTCGAGAAAGCAGAGAACGGCACCATCTGACCATCGCTGCCGCGAACATACCACTTGCCGATATCTTCCGGCAGCATACGGTATTTCGCTTCGGACATGATGTACACTTTCTTCACGCGGCCGCGGTCGATAAAGTCGTTGACATAGCTTCCGCCCCAGGCTGCGCCCAGCGTGGTGTTAATGTCGCTGATGGAGACGCCCAGCGCCTGAGCTTTCTCCTGATCGATATCGATTTTAAACTGCGGTGTATCTTCCAGACCGTTAGGGCGCACGCCGGTCAGCACGTCAGGATGCTGCGCCACCATGCCAAACAGTTGGTTACGCGCCTGGGTCAGTTTTTCGTGGCCGAGACCGCCCTGGTCAATCAGCTCGAAGTCAAAGCCGGTCGCGGTACCCAGTTCAACGATAGCCGGCAGGTTAAAGGCGAAGACCATCGCATCTTTAATCTGCGAGAAGTAGCCCATTGCTCTCGCGGTGATCGCTTCAACTTTGTTTTCCTCACCCGGACGCTGGCTCCAGTCTTTCAGCGAAACGAACGCGATACCGGTGTTCTGGCCGCGGCCGGCGAAACCGAAGCCGTTAACCGCAAACACGGATTCCACGTTGTCCTTCTCTTTGGTGAGATAGTAATTCGTCATCTCATCCAGCACTTTCTGCGTACGCTCCTGGGTGGCGCCGGCAGGCAGCTGCGCCATACTCAGGAATACACCCTGGTCCTCGTCCGGCAGGAACGAGCTCGGCAGACGGACGAACAGCCATGCCATACCCACCACGATGATCAGATACAGCACCAGATAACGACCGGTGCTGCGCAGAATGTTGCCTACGCTGTCGGTGTAATGGTGCGTGCTCTTATCAAACATGCGGTTAAACCAGCCGAAGAAGCCGGTGGTCGCGCCATGGCTGCCTTTCTGAATGGGTTTCAGCATCGTGGCGCACAGCGCCGGCGTCAGGATTAACGCCACCAGTACCGACAGCGCCATCGCGGAAACGATAGTGATGGAGAACTGGCGATAGATGGCCCCGGTTGAGCCGCCGAAGAACGCCATCGGGATAAATACCGCCGACAGCACCATCGCGATACCTACCAGCGCGCCCTGAATCTGTCCCATCGATTTACGCGTCGCTTCTTTCGGCGGCAGACCCTCTTCCGCCATCACGCGCTCGACGTTCTCTACCACCACGATGGCGTCATCCACCAACAGGCCGATGGCGAGCACCATCCCGAACATCGTCAGGGTGTTTATCGAGAAGCCAAACGCCGCCAGCACCGCGAAGGTGCCTAACAGGACCACCGGTACCGCGATGGTGGGGATCAGGGTGGCGCGGAAGTTCTGCAGGAACAGATACATGACCAGGAACACCAGGATGATCGCTTCCACCAGCGTTTTAACCACTTCGTGAATAGAAATTTTCACGAACGGGGTGGTGTCATACGGGTAAACGATCTTCATCCCCGACGGGAAAAACGGCTCCATCTTCGCCAGTTCAGCGCGAATAGCGTTGGCGGTATCCAGCGCGTTCGCGCCGGTAGCCAGTTTAATACCCAGACCGGATGCCGGCTGGCCGTTAAACTTCGCCACCACGTCATAGCTTTCGCCGCCCAGCTCAATTTTGGCGACATCACGCAGACGAACCTGGGAACCGTCCTGGTTCACCTTCAGCAGGATGTTGCCAA
Source organism: Klebsiella sp. KP20-425-1 (assembly GCF_025813515.1). Lineage (NCBI taxonomy): Bacteria > Pseudomonadati > Pseudomonadota > Gammaproteobacteria > Enterobacterales > Enterobacteriaceae > Klebsiella > Klebsiella sp. KP20-425-1. Next base: position 3,928,477 of record NZ_CP109614.1, on the reverse strand, counting down.
ACTCTTCCGTATTGGTCAGACGCGTCTGCGCGATGATCGAGGCGTTAAGCTGCTGGCCTTTCACCGGCGGCGTACCGCCTAACTGGCCCGCGGCCACCTGGGCGTTCTGCGCTTTCAGGGCGCTGATCACATCCACCGGCGTAAGCTGGAAGTTGTTCAGTTTGTTTGGATCCATCCAGATACGCATCGCATACTGGGAACCGAATAGCTGAACGTCGCCGACGCCGCTGGTACGGCTAATCGGATCCTTCATGTTGGCCGCCACGTAGTCCGAAATATCGTCCTGGTTCATGGTGCCGTTGGTGTTAATGACGCCGACAACCATCAGGAAGCTGCTGGACGCTTTCTCAACGCTAATCCCTTGCTGCTGTACTTCTTGCGGCAGCAGAGGCGTCGCCAGCGCCAGCTTGTTCTGAACCTGAACCTGGGCGATATCCGGATCGGTACCGGATTCGAAGGTCAGCGTAATGGTTGCCGTACCGGTGGAGTCGCCATTTGAGGACATGTACATCAGGTGATCGATACCGTTCATATTCTGTTCGATAACCTGAGTTACGGTGTTCTGCACCGTTTCGGCGTCAGCACCGGGGTACATGGCGGTAATGGAAATTGCTGGCGGCGCAATCGTCGGATATTGCGCCACCGGCAATTTGAGGATCGATAATCCCCCAGCCAGCATGATGATAATGGCGATCACCCATGCAAATATGGGGCGATCGATAAAGAAATTAGGCATGTCTTAACGGCTCCTGTTTAAGTTAAGACTTGGTTTGTTCTGATGGCGCGTTGCCTGCGGCTTGCTGTTTATCATCAGAAGCTACTTCCTGCGCTTTTACCTGCACACCTGGTTTGATTTTTTGCAGGCCGGTGACGATAACGCGATCGCCGGATTTCAGACCGTCAGTGACCAGCCATTTATCGCCGATCGCCTGAGAAGCAGTGACCTGGCGGACTTCGACTTTATCGCCTTCCCCCACTACCATGACGCTGGCGTCGCCGCGCGGCGTACGGGTAACACCCTGTTGCGGTACCAGCAGGGCGTCAGGGTTAATCCCTTCTTCCAGACGGGCACGGACGAACATCCCCGGTAGCAGGGTGTGATCCGGGTTCGGGAAAATAGCGCGTAGCGTGATTGAGCCGGTGGTCTGATCGACGGTGACATCCGAGAATTCCAGCGTGCCGGACTGCGGATACTTAAGACCGTCATTAGTCACCAGCTCCACTTTCGCTTTGCCGTTTTCCTGTTTCAGGCGGCCGTCGGCTAGCTCCTGCTTCAGGCGCAGGAAATCATTGCTCGACTGGGTGACGTCAACATAGATCGGATCCAGCTGCTGTACGGTTGCCAGGGCGGTCGTTTGACCATTCTGTACCAGCGCCCCTTCGGTCACGGCGGATTTACCGATCCGGCCGCTGATCGGCGAGGTGACTTTGGTGTAGGCCAGATTGATGCGCGCGGTTTCAACGGCAGCTTTCGCCGCGACCACGGCCGCATTGCTCTGCTGCGCCGTCGCAACGGCGGTATCGTAGTCTTGTTGACTAATATATTTGGTGCCCAACAGTTTCTGATAACGCTTGACCGTCAGTTGATCCATGTTTGCCGCCGCCTGGGCTTTTGCCAGGTCGCCTTTGGCGCTGTCATAGCTGGCCTGATAGGTGGCTGGATCGATCTGATACAGGGAGACGCCGGCCTGGATATCGCTACCTTCCACGAAGTTACGTTTTAAAATAATGCCACTGACCTGAGGACGGACTTCCGCAATGCGATAGGCGCTGGTGCGGCCTGGCAGTTCGGTGGTTATTTGTAGAGGTGCGGATTTGAGCGTCACAATACCGACTTCTGGCATGTGCTGGGCTCCCTGTTGAGCCGGTTTATCGTCACATCCTGTTAGCGCTAAGCTGCCTGAGAGCATCAGAACGACCGCCAGAGGCGTTAACCCTCTGTTTTTGTTCATATGTAAACCTCGAGTGTCCAATTTCAAAATGTTCAGTGGCTCAAACAACCACAAACCCACTACAGTCTTTCTATTATGGTCATGCTATGGTACATACATTCACAAATGTATGTAAACGTAACCTCTGTAAAGTCATTAACCTATGGCACGAAAAACCAAACAACAGGCACGTGAAACCCGGCAACTGATTCTGGATGTTGCTCTGCGTCTGTTTTCGCAGCAAGGCGTATCATCTACCTCGTTGGCAACAATTGCAAAAGCTGCGGGTGTAACGAGGGGGGCTATCTACTGGCATTTCAAGAATAAATCAGATTTATTCAACGAAATTTGGGAGCTGTCAGACGCCAGTATTAGCGATCTCGAAATTGAGTATCGGGCAAAATTCCCCAACGATCCACTCTCAGTTATCAGGGAGATTCTAGTCTATGTTCTTGAAGCGACAGTGACAGAAGAACGTCGACGATTAATGATGGAGATTATCTATCATAAGTGTGAGTTCGTCGGTGAAATGACCGTGGTGCAGCAGGCCCAGCGGCAGCTCTCCCTGGCGAGTTATGAGCGTATCGAGCAGACCTTGAAAGAGTGCATCGCGGCGAAGCTGCTGCCCGCCAATTTACTCACCCGGCGGGCGGCCGTGTTAATGCGCAGCTACCTTTCCGGGCTGATGGAAAACTGGCTGTTTGCCCCCGATTCGTTCGACCTGCATGCGGAAGCGCGGGACTACGTCGCTATTCTGCTGGAGATGTATCAATTCTGCCCGACGCTACGCGGCCCGGAGAGCTTGTCAGCTTAAAGGTAGCGCGCGGATGGGCGTGAATTTTTAGCGCCGTCCGCCGCTATTCGCCAGCGCTGAGAAGTGCTATTCTGCGCGCTTGCGACGACCCCCGGTATTCTCCGGCATTTGCATTCATTCATATTAACTATGCTGCACACGATCTCCAGGCAACGCGCCACGTTCATCTTTATTATCACGCTGCTCTGTTTTATTGGCCTTTTCAGCCCAGTCCAGGGCCGCGCCGCGGATCTCCCCGATCGGGCAGAGGTGCAGAGCCAGCTCAATACGTTAAACAAGCAAAAAGAACTGACTCCGCAGGACAAACTGGTCCAGCAGGATCTGACTCAGACGCTGGAAACGCTGGATAAAATCGAGCGTATCAAAAGCGAGACGGCACAGCTGCGACAGCAGGTCGAGCAGGCGCCGGCGAAGCTGCGCCAGGCGGTGGAGAGCCTCAATAACCTGAGCGATGTCCCGAACGACGACGCGACGCGCAAAACGCTAAGTACGCTCTCCCTGCGTCAGCTGGAGTCGCGCGTCACCCAGACGCTGGACGATCTGCAGAATGCGCAAAATGATCTGGCGACCTATAACAGCCAACTGGTTTCCCTGCAAACGCAGCCGGAACGCGTGCAAAATGCGATGTTCAACGCCTCCCAGCAGCTGCAGCAGATCCGCAATCGTCTGAATGGCACCTCGGTGGGCGACGAGACCCTACGCCCGACCCAGCAGGTGCTGTTGCAGGCTCAACAGGCATTGCTCAATGCGCAGATCGAGCAACAGCGCAAGAGCCTCGAAGGCAACACTATCCTCCAGGATACCCTGCAGAAGCAGCGTGACTACGTCACCGCCTGGAGCAACCGGCTGGAGCATCAGCTACAGCTGCTGCAGGAGGCCGTGAACAGCAAACGGCTGACCCTGACCGAGAAAACCGCCCAGGAGGCGGTTACCCCCGACGAAACGGCGCGTATTCAGGCCAACCCGCTGGTCAAGCAGGAGCTGGATATTAACCATCAGCTCAGCGAGAAGCTGATCCAGGCAACAGAGAACGGTAACCAGCTGGTGCAGCGCAATATCCAGGTCAAAAACTGGCTCGACCGCGCGCTGCAGTCTGAACGGGATATTAAAGAGCAAATTTCAGTTCTGCGGGGGAGCCTGCTGCTGTCGCGTATTCTTTACCAACAGCAACAGACATTACCGTCGGCGGATGAGCTGCAGGATATGACCAACCGCATCGCCGACCTGCGGCTTGAACAGTTTGAGGTGAACCAGCAGCGCGACGCGCTGTTCCAGAGCGATGCCTTTGTCGCCAAACTGGAGGAGGGGCACAGCAGCGAAGTGAACGATGAAGTCCACGCCGCGCTACTGGAAGTGATCGACATGCGTCGCGAACTGCTTGATCAGTTCAACAAACAGTTGGGCAACCAGCTGATGATGGCCATCAACCTGCAGATCAACCAGCAGCAGCTGATGAGCGTCTCGAGCAGTCTGAAGGAAATTCTGACCCAGCAAATTTTCTGGGTGAACAGCAATAAACCGATGGACTGGGAGTGGATTAAGGCCTTCCCGGAGGCGCTGAAAGGTCAGTTTAAGGCGATGAAAATCACCGTGAACTGGGAAAAAGCGTGGCCTGCGGTGTTTGTCGCTTTCCTGGCCGGTTTACCGCTGCTGTTGATTGCCGGCCTCATCCGCTGGCGTCTGCAGTGGCTCAAGGATTATCAGGCAAAGCTTGCTTCCCAGGTGGGACAGCTGCGCAACGATACCCAACTGCATACGCCGAAGGCGATCCTGATCGATCTGATCCGCGCCTTACCGGTGGTGCTGTTGATTCTGGCTATTGGTCTGATCTTACTCACCATGCAGTTAAATATTAGCGGACTGCTGTGGGCGTACAGTAAAAAGCTGGCTATGTTCTGGCTGGTGTTTGGCCTGTGCTGGAAAGTGCTGGAAAAGAACGGCGTCGCGGTCAACCACTTTAATATGCCGGCGCAGTTGACCAGCCACTGGCGGCGGCAGATTGTTCGCGTCAGCCTGGCGCTGCTGCCGCTGAATTTCTGGTCGGTGATTTCCGAACTGTCGCCGCTGAACCTGATGGACGACGTGCTGGGGCAGTTGGTGATTTTCTTCAACTTACTGCTGATCGCGGTGCTGGTTTGGCCGATGTGCCGGGAAAGCTGGCGCGATAAAGAGTCGCACAGCCTGCGCCTGCTGACGATCACGGTGTTGTCTATCGTTCCGGTGGCCCTGATGGTGCTGACGGCAACCGGCTACTTCTACACGACGCTGCGTCTGGCGGGACGCTGGATCGAGACCGTGTATCTGGTGATGATCTGGAACCTGCTGTACCAGACCGTGCTGCGTGGCCTGAGCGTGGCGGCGCGGCGTATCGCCTGGCGCCGCGCGCTGGCGCGCCGTCAACATCTGGTGAAGGAAGGGGCGGAAGGCGCCGAGCCGCAGGAAGAGCCAACTATCGCTCTCGAGCAGGTCAACCAGCAGACGCTGCGCATCACCATGTTGGTGATGGTCGCGCTGTTCGCAGTGATGTTCTGGGCGATTTGGTCTGATTTGATCACCGTTTTCGCCTACCTCGACAGCATTACCCTCTGGCACTACAACGGCACCGAGGCGGGGGCCAGCGTGGTGCGCAGCGTGACGATGGGCAGTTTGTTGTTCGCCATTGTGGCGTCAATGGTCGCCTGGGCGCTGATCCGCAACCTGCCGGGGTTGCTGGAGGTGCTGGTGCTGTCGCGGCTCAACATGCGTCAGGGGACCTCCTACGCCATCACCACCATTCTCAACTATGCGATTATCGCTATCGGGGCGATGACGGTATTCGGGGCGCTGGGAGTCTCCTGGGATAAACTGCAATGGCTGGCGGCCGCGCTGTCGGTTGGTTTAGGTTTTGGTCTGCAGGAGATCTTCGGTAACTTTGTCTCCGGCCTAATCATTCTGTTCGAACGTCCGGTGCGCATTGGGGATACGGTCACTATCGGAACCTTCTCGGGGACGGTAAGCAAAATCCGTATTCGCGCCACCACCATCACCGATTTCGATCGCAAAGAGGTGATTATCCCGAACAAGGCGTTCGTTACCGAGCGCTTGATCAACTGGTCGCTCTCCGACACCGTGACCCGGGTGGTGATCCGCCTCGGCGTCGCCTATGGCTCAGATCTGGATAAGGTGAAAGAGGTGCTGCTGAAGGCCGCGCACGATCATCCGAAAGTGATGCAGGAGCCGGCGCCAGCGGTTTTCTTCACCACCTTCGGGGCCAGTACCCTGGATCATGAACTGCGTCTGTATGTTCGAGAACTGCGCGATCGCAGCTACACGGTGGATGAGCTCAACCGCGCCATCGACCGCCTGTGCCGGGAGAATGACATCAACATTGCCTTTAACCAGCTGGAAGTTCATCTGCGCAATGAAAAAGGCGATGAAGTCACCGAAGTGAAACGGGACGGGAAAGGCGACGATCTGGCGCCCACCACCGCGTCCTGATCGAAGAGGGGCGGCGCAAAGCCGCCCCTGCTGTATCAGGGCGCCAGCGCGGCGAGTTCTTCATCGCTCAGCCCGGTGAGCTCCTGCACGGTTTGACGTTCGAGGCCGCGCGCCAGCATTCTGGCGGCGATGCTGCGGGTAGCTTCCTGCTCACCCTCTTGCTGTCCCTGTTTACGGCCTTTCTCTTCCAGCCATTCGGCAATGGTCATCATCAGCTCCTTATGCCTGGGCGACTGCGCCGCCAGCGTGCGGATCAGCGCCCCCGGATGTTCCGTAGTTCCCGCCTGCAACATATAGCGCAGCAGCGTATTCAGCTGCGCTTCTGTCAGATAGCCTTGCGTCATCAGCGCAATCAGCGGCACCTGCAGCTCGGCCAGATCGCGATGGCGGATATGCTTTTGCAGCAGCTCCAGCATGGCCATCCGCCGATGACGGGCGATCTGATTATCTGGCATTACGGTGAGGTCCACCAGCGGAAAATCATTGCTATAGAGCGCCTTCGCCAGCGCCGGATCGGCGAATAGCTGTTGCCAGTTGCGGGCCCAGGGCCAGGGGCTCACTTTGCCGTGATAAAACAGAATCGGCACCACCAGCGGCAGCGTGTCGTGGCCGGCGTCCAGATGACGCTGCATGGCGGCCAGCGCATAGCGCAGCAGGCGAAACGCCATCAGCTTGTCCGGGGTACTCTGGTGCTCAATCAGCGCGTACACATAGCCCGGTCCATGACGCGTGCGCAGTGAGTAAAGGATATCGGAATAGCTGGCGCGCAGGTCCTCTTCAACAAAGCTACCGGAGACCAGCTGCAGCGAATCCAGTTCGCAGATCGCCAGAAACGGCGCGGGGAGGTACAACTGCAAAAAATCCTTCGCGACCGCCTGATGCATGAGCATCTGGCGAAACACCGCGTCGTGTGGGGTTTGACTGACTTTTTCCATCAATATTGTCTCCAGTGGCGTCATGCGCAGAGGACCAGACTGCCAGCACACTGCCGGAGACAACATCCTACTTCTCTGGGTTTTGCGACCCGCTTTCCGCGTTTTTTAACTTGTTTGCATAATCCCGCCGGACAATTTCCAGCGCGCTCAGCACGGTTTGCGCCGGGATCTGATGCGATTCCAGCAACATGATTAAATCGACGGCCAGTTTGACCTCATCGGATGCATTTTCCAGCGACATCGGGCTCTCCTGTTAGCGCGTCAGCCGCGCCAGTACGTTTTCAATCTTGTCCAGCGCCTGTCGGCAGCGCGCCAACCGGCCGCTGTAGGCTTCAACTTCTTTCCCCAGCCGCTGCTGCTCGTCAAGGCTGGTCGCCTGCGCCAGCTGACGCTGGCGTTGGTCGCGCATCGCCAGCAGGCGGCGCTCATACTCCTGATGCTGCAGGCGACGGCGCTGCCAGCGGCTCAACGTTGGCGACGCGTGGTCCCAACTGCGCAAGGACCAGGTGGCGGTTTCACGGCGCAGCGCGGCGATTTGTGCCGCCAGACGCTCGGCAATCCAGACCACTTGCGGCAGCTGCTGGCGCTCGACGGCCTGGCGGAGCTGGTTAAAGTTGTGTTGGGCTTCCGCCAGATAGGCCTGCATCAGCGTGCTGCGGGTGTGGAAGAGCTGGCGGTCAAAGCGCGGGCTGAGGGTCGCGTGCTCCGCCAGCGGCGCCACCAGCGCGGCCAGCTCACTCAGCTGGTCGTTCAGCGTTTGTAAAAGTTGAGCAGTTTTCACCAACCCCCTCCATTTTCCGTCAGCCAACTGTGCTACAGTAGCCTCATCTGTTTGATAACGATTCGCATTATGCCACCTGTTATTTTAACCATTATCGGCTGGCTGGCGGTAGCGCTGGGTACGCTGGGCGTCTTCTTACCGTTGCTGCCGACGACGCCGTTTATTCTGCTCGCCGCCTGGTGCTTTGCCCGCTCATCGCCGCGCTTTCACCAGTGGCTGCTGTATCGCTCCTGGTTTGGCGGCTATCTTCGCCACTGGCAACAGTACCGCGCCATGCCTCGCGGCGCTAAACCGCGCGCCATTGCGATGATCGTGGTGACTTTTGCTATTTCGCTATGGCTGGTTAAGCTTACGTGGGTGCGCATCATGCTGTTGGTCATTCTGGCCTGTCTGCTGATCTTTATGTGGCGCATTCCGGTGGTTGACGCAAAGCAACAAAAGCACTGATGCGCAATAATGCCTGTTGCAATTGTTGCCGACAGCCAGTAAATTCTGGCGTTTTCGAGCGCGGGCAAGCCTGGTCAAAGGTTAAACAAATGTTTCTTTGGCCCCTTTTGCACGCCCGTGGGTAATACCGTTTCAATCAGGCATACACTTATGACCGCAACTGCACAGCAGCTTGAATATCTGAAGAACAGCATCCAGAGTATCGAGGATTATCCAAAACCTGGCATTCTTTTCCGCGATGTCACCAGCTTACTGGAAGACCCGAAGGCCTACGCGCTTAGCATTGAACTGCTGACCGAGCGCTACAAAGACGCGGGTATTACCAAAGTGGTAGGGACTGAGGCGCGTGGCTTCCTGTTCGGCGCCCCGGTCGCGCTGGCGCTGGGCGTGGGCTTTGTTCCGGTACGCAAGCCGCGTAAGTTGCCGCGTGAAACCATCGCCGAGACCTATGAGCTGGAGTATGGCACCGATCAGCTGGAGATCCACGTTGACGCCATTAAACCGGGCGATAAAGTGCTGGTGGTTGACGATCTGCTGGCGACCGGCGGCACTATCGACGCCACGGTCAAACTGATCCGCCGCCTCGGTGGCGAAGTGCACGATGCCGCTTTCATTATCAATCTCTTCGATCTGGGCGGCGAACAGCGCCTGGAGAAGCTGGGGATCCACTGCTACTGTCTGGTGCCGTTCCCGGGCCACTAAGCAAATCCCTCCACATAGCCTCGCCGATCGGGCGGGGCTGTGATAGCATGACCCCTTCGTGATTTCACCTTCCAGCGTTTCAGAGCCAGCCCATGAGTTATCAGGTCTTAGCCCGTAAATGGCGCCCACAAACCTTTGCTGACGTCGTCGGCCAGGAACATGTGCTGACCGCACTGGCGAACGGCTTGTCGTTAGGGCGCATTCATCACGCTTATCTTTTTTCCGGTACCCGCGGGGTCGGGAAGACCTCCATCGCCCGTCTGCTGGCGAAAGGGTTAAACTGTGAAACCGGCATCACCGCCACCCCCTGCGGCGTGTGCGATAACTGCCGGGAAATTGAACAGGGGCGCTTTGTCGATCTGATTGAGATTGACGCCGCCTCGCGAACCAAAGTCGAAGATACCCGCGATCTGCTGGACAACGTCCAGTACGCGCCGGCCCGCGGCCGCTTTAAGGTCTATCTCATCGACGAAGTCCATATGCTGTCGCGTCACAGCTTCAACGCGTTGTTAAAAACGCTGGAGGAGCCGCCGGCGCACGTCAAATTCCTGCTGGCGACAACGGATCCGCAGAAGCTGCCGGTAACGATCTTATCCCGCTGCCTGCAGTTCCACCTGAAGGCGCTGGACGTTGAACAGATCCGCCATCAGCTGGAGCATATTCTTGGCGAAGAGCAGATTGCCTTTGAGCCCCGCGCGCTGCAGCTGTTGTCGCGGGCGGCCGATGGCAGCCTGCGCGATGCCTTAAGCCTGACCGATCAGGCGATTGCCAGTGGGGAAGGGCAGCTGACGGCCGCATCGGTGAGCACCATGCTCGGCACCCTTGATGACGATCAGGCGCTGTCGCTGATTGAAGCGCTGGTTGCTGCCGACGGCGAGCGGGTCATGGCGGGCGTCAATGACGCCGCCGCACGCGGCGTCGAGTGGGAGGCGCTGCTGGTCGAGATGCAGAGCCTGCTGCACCGCATCGCCATGGTTCAGCTGTCGCCTTCGGCGCTGGGCGCCGACATGGCCGCGGTCGAAGTGCGGATGCGCGAACTGGCGCGAACCGTACCGCCCGGCGACGTTCAGCTCTACTACCAAACGCTGCTGATTGGCCGCAAAGAGCTGCCTTACGCCCCGGACCGGCGGATGGGCGTCGAAATGACGCTGCTGCGTGCCCTGGCGTTTCATCCGCGTAAGCCGCTGCCGGAGCCGGAGGTGCAGCCGGCACAGGCCGCCGCGCCCGCGCCGCGTCAGCCGGTTGCCCCCGCCGCGCCGCCGCCACAGTCGCCGCAGAGTTTGCCGCCGACCACCAGCCAGGTGCTGGCGGCCCGCAGCCACCTGCAGCGCAGCCAGGGAGCAACCACCCCAAAAAAGAGTGAACCGGCAGCCGCTTCCCGCGCGCGGCCGGTGAATAACGCTGCGCTGGAGCGACTGAGTTCGATTACCGAGCGCGTCCAGGCTCGTCCGGCCGCGGCCGCGCTGGAGCAGGCCCCGGCGAAGAAAGAGGCCTATCGCTGGAAGGCGACGACGGTGGTGGAAGAGACCAAAGTCGAAGTCGCCACGCCCAAAGCGCTGAAAAAGGCGCTGGAGCATGAGAAGACGCCGGAGCTGGCGGCCAAGCTCGCCGAAGAAGCGGTCGAGCGCGACAGCTGGGCGGCGGAAGTGAGCCAGCTGGCGGTACCGAAGCTGGTCGAGCAGGTGGCGCTCAACGCGTGGAAAGAGCAGGAGGGCAGCCGCGTCTGTCTGCATCTGCGTCCCAGCCAGCGCCACCTCAATTCCGCCAGCGCGCAGCAAAAGCTGGCTGAAGCGCTGGGGGTGTTGTACGGTACGCCGGTTGAATTGACCATCGTGGAAGACGATAATCCCGCGATGCGTACGCCGCTGGAGTGGCGGCAGGCTATTTATGAAGAGAAGCTCGCGCAGGCGCGCGAAGCCATTATCGCGGATAATAACATTCAGACCCTGCGTCGTTTCTTCGACGCCGATCTGGATGAAGAGAGTATTCGCCCCATTTGAATGCCAGTCTGACTGGCATTCAGTACCTTTAACGATGACTGAGAGAGAAGCCTATGTTTGGTGGAAAAGGCGGCCTGGGTAACCTGATGAAGCAGGCCCAGCAGATGCAAGAAAAAATGCAGAAGATGCAGGAAGAGATCGCTCAGCTGGAAGTAACCGGCGAATCCGGCGCGGGTCTGGTGAAAGTGACCATTAACGGCGCGCACAACTGCCGCCGTGTGGAGATCGACCCAAGCCTGCTGGAAGACGACAAAGAGATGCTCGAAGATCTGGTGGCTGCCGCGTTCAACGACGCCGCGCGCCGTATCGAAGAGACCCAGAAAGAGAAGATGGCTTCCGTTTCTGCCGGTATGCAACTGCCGCCAGGCTTCAAGATGCCGTTCTGATGCAAACCAGCCCGCTGTTAACTCAGCTTATGGAAGCGCTGCGCTGTCTGCCGGGCGTCGGCCCGAAGTCAGCGCAGCGCATGGCGTTTACCCTGCTGCAGCGCGATCGCAGCGGCGGGATGCGCCTGGCGCAGGCGCTGACGCGTGCGATGTCGGAGATCGGCCACTGCGCCGATTGCCGCACCTTCACCGAGCAGGAGGTGTGCAATATCTGCAGCAACCCGCGTCGCCAGGAAAACGGCCAGATCTGCGTGGTAGAGAGTCCGGCGGACATCTATGCCATTGAGCAGACCGGGCAGTATTCCGGCCGCTACTTCGTGCTGATGGGGCACCTGTCGCCGCTCGACGGCATCGGGCCTGATGACATCGGGCTCGATCGCCTGGAGCAACGGCTGGAGGCGGAGTCGATCACCGAGGTGATCCTCGCCACCAACCCGACCGTTGAGGGCGAGGCGACGGCCAACTACATCGCGGAGCTGTGCGCGCAGTATGGCGTCGACGCCAGCCGAATCGCCCACGGCGTGCCGGTGGGTGGCGAGCTGGAGATGGTCGACGGCACCACGCTGTCCCACTCCCTGGCCGGTCGCCACAAGATTACTTTCTGAACAAATGGAGGCGGCCTTCGCCGCCTCCGCTTGAAAAATTTCCCCGCTGTCCCCATCTCCCACTCAACGGTTTTTTACCCATTTAAAATGGCATTGTTGAGGTTGAATCAGATGAAAGGACAAGAAACTCGTGGTTTTCAGTCAGAAGTAAAACAGCTTCTGCACCTGATGATCCATTCCCTCTATTCCAACAAAGAAATCTTTCTGCGTGAGCTGATTTCCAACGCCTCTGATGCGGCCGATAAGCTGCGTTTCCGCGCGCTGTCGCAGCCGGATTTGTATGAGGGAGACGGCGAGCTGCGCGTGCGGGTTTCGTTTGATAAAGACAACCGCACCCTGACCATCGCCGATAACGGTATCGGTATGAACCGGGAAGAGGTTATCGACCATCTCGGCACCATCGCCAAATCCGGCACCAAAGCGTTCCTCGAATCGATGGGTTCTGACCAGGCGAAGGATAGCCAGCTGATCGGTCAGTTCGGCGTCGGCTTCTATTCGGCCTTCATCGTGGCGGACAAAGTGACCGTGCGTACCCGTGCGGCGGGCGACAAGCCGGAAAACGGCGTGTTCTGGGAATCCGCCGGCGAAGGCGAATATACCGTTGCCGACATCACCAAAGCCGATCGCGGCACCGAAATCACCCTGCATCTGCGCGAAGGCGAAGATGATTTCCTCAACGACTGGCGCGTGCGCTCTATCATCAGCAAGTATTCCGACCATATCGCGCTGCCGGTTGAGATTGAAAAACGGGAAGAGAAAGACGGCGAAACCGTGATTTCGTGGGAAAAAATCAACAAGGCGCAGGCCCTGTGGACCCGCAGCAAATCCGAAGTTAACGACGACGAATACAAAGAGTTTTATAAGCATATCGCTCACGACTACAGCGACCCGCTGACCTGGAGCCATAACCGCGTGGAAGGTAAGCAGGAGTACACCAGCCTGCTGTATATCCCGTCGCAGGCGCCGTGGGATATGTGGAACCGCGATCATAAACACGGCCTGAAGCTGTACGTCCAGCGTGTGTTCATCATGGACGACGCCGAGCAGTTTATGCCGAACTACCTGCGCTTCGTGCGCGGCCTGATCGATTCCAACGATCTGCCGCTGAACGTCTCCCGTGAAATCCTGCAGGACAGCAGCGTGACCCGCAACCTGCGCACCGCGCTGACCAAACGCGCGCTGCAGATGCTGGATAAGCTGGCGAAAGACGACGCTGAAAAATACCAAACCTTCTGGAAACAGTTCGGCCTGGTGCTGAAAGAGGGCCCGGCGGAAGATCCGAGCAACCAGGAAGCGATCGCCAAACTGCTGCGTTTCGCGACCACCCATACCGACTCCTCCGCGCAGACCGTATCGCTGGAAGAGTATGTCTCACGCATGAAAGAAGGTCAGGAGAAGATCTACTACATCACAGCCGACAGCTATGCGGCGGCGAAGAGCAGCCCGCACCTCGAGCTGCTGCGTAAGAAAGGGATCGAAGTGCTGCTGCTCTCCGATCGCATCGACGAGTGGATGATGAGCTACCTGACCGAGTTCGACGGCAAAGCGTTCCAGTCTGTCGCTAAAGCCGACGAGTCGCTGGACAAGCTGGCGGATGAAGTAGACGAGTCCACCAAAGAAGCCGAAAAAGCGCTGGAGCCGTTCGTTGAGCGGGTGAAAAACCTGCTTGGCGACCGGGTGAAAGAGGTGCGTCTGACCCATCGTCTGACCGACACCCCGGCGATTGTCACCACCGACGCCGACGAGATGAGCACTCAGATGGCGAAGCTGTTCGCGGCAGCGGGCCAGGCGGCGCCGGAAGTGAAATACATCTTCGAACTGAACCCGGCGCATCAGCTGGTGAAACGCGCGGCCGATACCCAGGACGACGCGCAGTTCGGCGAATGGGTGGAACTGCTGCTGGATCAGGCGCTGCTGGCCGAGCGCGGCACGCTGGAAGATCCGAACCAGTTTATCCGCCGTATGAACCAGCTGCTGGCTTCCTGACACGAAGCTGAACGAGTAGCCCGGCCGAGCGACGCGACGCCGGAAACGGAATAAATGCCCCGTCTGAGCAATTTGCTCAGGCGGGGCATTTCACATTGGATTGCATAAAATATCTCACCATTAACCGTTTCAGCCGCACCGCCTTCCTTGAGCCATCGCCGTTCTGGTGGTATGGTTTAGCGTTTTTGAAAAATTGAATCGACTTTTGAGGGGATTTTCGTAATGCGTATTATTCTGCTTGGCGCTCCGGGCGCGGGTAAAGGAACTCAGGCTCAGTTCATCATGGAGAAATACGGTATTCCGCAAATCTCCACCGGCGATATGCTGCGCGCGGCGGTAAAATCCGGCTCTGAGCTCGGTAAGCAAGCGAAAGACATTATGGACGCAGGCAAGCTGGTGACCGATGAGCTGGTCATCGCGCTGGTGAAAGAGCGTATCGCCCAGGAAGATTGCCGTAACGGCTTCCTGCTGGACGGCTTCCCGCGGACCATTCCGCAGGCTGACGCCATGAAAGAGGCGGGCATTACCGTTGATTACGTGCTGGAATTCGACGTGCCGGACGAACTGATCGTCGACCGCATCGTTGGCCGTCGCGTCCACGCGGCATCCGGTCGCGTATACCACATCAAATTCAATCCGCCGAAGGTGGAAGGCAAAGACGACGTGACCGGCGAAGAGCTGACCACCCGTAAAGACGATCAGGAAGAGACCGTGCGTAAGCGTCTGGTAGAATACCATCAGATGACAGCGCCGCTGATCGGCTACTACACCAAAGAAGCGCAGGCGGGCAACACCAAATACGCCAAAGTCGACGGCACCAAAGCGGTAGCTGACGTGCGCGCCGAACTGGAAAAAATCCTCGGCTGATAAAGCCTTTTCTCATCCTGCTGCGGCAGGATGAGAACTCCTCTCACTTCTACCTTTTGCTATGATTGGTTCCGTTTAGCGCCATTTCAGCTACAATTGGCTGCGATTCAAATGGTTAAGAGGCGGTAATGCATCAGACGAAAACAGGTATCTTGCTGGCCAATTTAGGCACTCCCGATGCGCTCACCCCCGGGGCGGTGAAGCGCTATCTGCGACAATTTCTCAGCGACAAACGGGTGGTGGATACGTCTCGTCTGCTATGGTGGCCGCTGCTGCGCGGCGTCATACTGCCGATTCGCTCCCCGCGCGTGGCGAAGCTCTATCAGTCCGTGTGGATGGAAGAGGGATCGCCGCTGATGGTGTATAGTCGTCGCCAGCAGCAGGCGCTGGCTGCCAGGCTGCCGGATACCCCGGTGGCGCTGGGCATGAGCTATGGTTCACCGTCGCTGGCCAGCGCGGTGGATGACTTACTGGCGCAGGGGGTGGAGCACATCGTGGTGCTGCCGCTGTATCCGCAATATTCCTGCTCGACGGTGGCCGCCGTCTGGGACGAACTGGCGCGGATTCTGGCGAAAAAGCGCGCCATTCCGGGTATCTCGTTTATTCGCGACTATGCCGAACATCCGGACTATATCCATGCGCTGGCGGCCAGCGTGCGCGCTTCCTTCGCGGTGCATGGGGAACCGGATCTGCTGCTGCTCTCCTATCATGGGATCCCGCAGCGCTATGCCAACCAGGGCGATGATTATCCTCAGCGCTGTCGCGATACGACGCGGGAACTGGTTTCCGCGCTGGGGCTGCCGCCGGAGCGGGTGATGATGACCTTCCAGTCGCGCTTTGGCCGGGAACCCTGGCTGACGCCGTACACCGATGAAACGCTAAAGATGCTCGGCGAGAAAGGGACGAAGCATATTCAGGTGCTGTGCCCGGGGTTTGCCGCCGACTGTCTCGAAACGCTGGAAGAAATCGCCGTCCAGAACCGGGAAATATTCCTCGAAGCAGGCGGCAAGCAATATGAATATATTCCGGCGCTTAATGCGGACGCAGCGCATATTGAGATGATGGTCAATCTGACGGCGCCTTATCGCTGATCGCGCGCAGGGCGGGGAATATGCTACTATTTCCCGCTTGTTCCCTGTTATTTAAGCGCCACTATGAAATTTCCCGGTAAACGCAAATCTAAACACTATTTTCCCGTTAACGCCCGCGATCCGCTGCTGCAGCAAATTCAGCCGGAGAATGAATCCAGCGTCTCCTGGGTGGTCGGTATCGACCAGACGCTGGTGGATATCGAAGCGAAAGTGGATGAGGCGTTTATCGTGCGCTACGGCCTGAGCGCGGGCCATTCGCTGGTGATTGAAGATGACGTCGCCGAGGCGCTGTACCAGGAGCTGGTGCGCAACAATCTCATTACCCATCAGTTTGCCGGCGGCACCATCGGCAATACCATGCACAACTACTCGGTGCTGGCGGACGATCGCTCGGTGCTGCTTGGCGTGATGTGCAGCAATATCGAAATCGGCGGCTACGCCTATCGTTACCTGTGCAATACCTCCAGCCGCACCGATCTGAACTATCTGCAGGGCGTCGACGGCGCCATTGGCCGCTGCTTTACCCTGATCGGTGACAGCGGCGAGCGCACCTTCGCCATCAGCCCGGGCCACATGAACAAGCTGCGTCCGGAAAGCATTCCGGAAGCGGTGATCGCCGGCGCCTCGGCGCTGGTGCTGACCTCTTACCTGGTCCGCTGCAAGCCGGGCGAGCCGATGCCGGACGCCACGATGAAGGCTATTGAGTATGCCAAAAAGCACGATGTGCCGGTGGTGTTAACCCTCGGAACCAAATACGTGATTGCCGATAACCCGGCGTGGTGGCAGGAGTTCCTGCAGGAGCATGTCTCTATTCTGGCAATGAACGAAGAGGAAGGGGAAGCGCTGACCGGCTTTGCCGATCCGCTTTCAGCGGCGAATAAGGCGCTGGACTGGGTCGACCTGGTGCTGTGCACCGCCGGCCCGGCGGGCCTGTATATGGCGGGCTTCACCGAAGAAGAGGCGAAGCGGAAAACCCAGCATCCGCTGCTGCCGGGGGCGATCCCGGAGTTTAACCAGTTTGAATTCAGCCGCGCGATGCGTCACCAGGATTGCGTTAATCCGCTGCGCATATATTCCCATATCGCTCCCTATATGGGCGGCCCCGAGAAGATCATGAACACCAACGGCGCAGGCGACGGCGCGCTGGCGGCGCTGCTGCATGACATCACCGCCAATAACTACCACCGCAATAACGTCCCCAACTCCAGCAAGCACAAATGCAAATGGCTGACCTACTCCTCGCTGGCGCAGGTGTGTAAATATGCCAACCGCGTGAGCTATCAGGTGCTGAACCAGCACTCGCCGCGTTTAACCCGCGGCCTGCCGGAGCGTGAGGACAGCCTGGAAGAGGCGTACTGGGATCGGTAAGCGCGTCCCTCTCCCGGCGGGGAGAGGGCAGTACATCAGCCGGTGACCACTTCGCCGGCCGGTGGCGTTTCCAGAAGCCGTAGCATGGCGCGGGCAATTTCCCGTTCGCCCATCACCACCTGATTGGCTCCGCGATCAATAATGTAGTCCACTTCGTCATCATAATGGGCGCGGGCGATAATCTCGATATTCGGACATTTTTCCCGTGCGGAAGCGACAATCTCTCCGGCCTCGTAGCCGTTAGGGATTGTCAGCAGCAGCCAGCGGGCGCAATCGAGATGCGCCAGCTCCATGATCTCTTCATTGGCGGCATTGCCGAGCACCGCGCTGATCCCGCGCTCGCGTAGCTCATCCACGCGGGTGCGCGAGGTTTCAACCACCACCAGCGGGATCCCCTGGGCCATCAGCTTCTCGCCCAGCAGGCTGCCGACGCGGCCGAAGCCGACCAACAGCGCGTGGTTGCAGATATCGACCGGCACCTGCTTCTCGTCTTCCAGGACCTCTTCCAGCGTCTGCTCGTCGAGGGTTTCGGTTTTATCGAGATATTTTTCCAGCAGGGTAAACAGCACCGGGTTGAGCATAATTGAGATGATCGCCCCGGCCAGCACCAGATTTTGTCCGGCCTGCGGCAGCAGGTTAAGCGCCATTCCCAGGCCGGCGAGAATAAAGGCAAACTCGCCAATCTGCGCCAGGCTGGCGGCGATGGTCAGCGCGGTGCGCGGCGAGTGACCAAACATCCGCACAAGGAAAAAGGCGGCTGCGGATTTACCAAAGATAATAATCGCCAGCGTCGCCAGCACCGCCAGCGGCTGTTGGACCAGCACCATCGGGTCAAACAGCATGCCGACGGAGACGAAGAACAGCACCGCGAAGGCGTCGCGCAGCGGCAGGGTGTCATGGGCGGCGCGGTGGCTGAGCTCGGATTCGTTAAGCACCATGCCGGCAAAGAAGGCGCCGAGGGCAAAAGAGACATCAAACAGCTCCACGGCGCCGAAGGCGATGCCCAGCGCCAGGGCCAGCACCGACAGAGTGAACAGCTCGCGTGAGCCGGTGGCGGCGCTGCGCGACATGATCCACGGCACCAGCCGGCGGCCGACCAGCATCATAATGGCGATAAAGGCCACCACTTTGCCAATGGTGATCCCGAGGTCGAGGGCCAGGGACGCGAAGCCGACGTTGCCTTTCTCCGCCATACCGGCAATCGCCGGCAGCAGGACCAGCGTCAGGACCATCACCAGGTCTTCCACAATCAGCCAGCCGATGGCAATTTGCCCGCGCTGGCTGTCAATCAGTTGTCGTTCCTCCAGCGCGCGCAGCAGCACTACGGTACTGGCGGTGGAGAGGCACAGGCCAAAGACGATGCCGGTCATCAGCGACCAGCCGAGGGCGGCGGAGAGCGCCATACCCAGCAGCGTCGCCACGGCTATCTGGGCGATAGCCCCGGGGATGGCGATCGATTTTACCGCCATCAGGTCTTTAAGTGAGAAATGCAGCCCGACGCCGAACATCAGCAGAATGACGCCAAGTTCCGCCAGTTCCGGAGCCAGTTTGGTGTCAGCAACAAAGCCAGGGGTGAAAGGTCCGGCCAGCACGCCCGCTAAGAGATATCCCACCAGAGGAGAAATACGTAGCTTATTGGCAATCATGCCGAGAATAAAAGCGAGCACGAGGCCGCCGACAATGGTGGTGATAAGCGGTGTTGCGTGGTGCATTCCGTCTCCTTTCCAGTGGTGTATCGGTCCATTTTGCTACCCTGTCCGGGTAATAGTTTATGACAAAAACGTTCACTTTGTTTATGAATAATTCTTGAGTTGTGCAAAAAAATGCAATTAGCCGATGAAAAGGCACAGAAGGGAAAATGGCGGGGGGAAATCGTGGAACAGGCTGATGACACAAGGGTTAACGGCGGCCAAGGTTGCACTTTGGCCGCCGAATAATCAGGCTTTTTGCCGGTTATCAGGAAGGAATATCGTCAGGAATCCCAGCAGCGGCAGGAAGGCGCAGATTTTATAAACCAGATCGATGCTGGTATGGTCCGCCAGCAGGCCTAACACCGCGGCGCCAAGGCCGCCCATGCCAAAGGCGAAGCCGAAAAACAGGCCAGAAACCATGCCGATGCGTCCCGGCAGCAGTTCCTGCGCATAGACCAGAATAGCGGAAAAGGCCGAGGCGAGGATAAAACCAATGATCACCGTTAAAATCCCCGTCCATTCAAGGCTGGCGTAGGGTAAAACAAGGGTGAAAGGCGCTACGCCGAGGATAGAACCCCAAATCACATATTTACGCCCAATTTTATCGCCAACAGGCCCGCCAATTACCGTCCCGGCAGCCACTGCGAACAGGAAGGCAAACAGATGAAGCTGGGCGTTTTGCACCGTTAAGCCGAATTTATGCATCAGATAAAAGGTGTAATAGCTGCTAATGCTCGCCATATAGAAATATTTCGAGAAAATCAGCATCAGCAGAATGCCTACCGCCAGAATGACCTTCTTGCGCGGCAGCGGATTAACGATGGCCGGTTTCGGTTTGCCCTTATTCATTCGATGCTGCGCGGCATACCAGCGGCTGATTTGCGACAGCACGACAATAGCCAGCAGAGCGGCCAGCACAAACCAGGCGACGTTGCCTTTGCCGTACGGGGCGATGATCACCGCCGCCAGCAATGGGCCAAGCGAGCTGCCGAAGTTGCCGCCCACCTGGAACAGCGACTGGGCCAGGCCGTGACGGCCGCCGGAGGCCATTCGCGCTACGCGGGACGATTCCGGATGGAAAACCGAGGATCCGGTACCCACCAGCGCGGCGGCCAGCAGCACCATGCCGAAGCTACCGGCCAGCGCGAGGAGAATCAAACCGCAGAGGGTGAAGCACATGCCCACCGGCAGCGACCACGGCATCGAGCGTTTATCGGTGATATAGCCAATCACCGGCTGGAATAGCGATGAGGTGAGCTGGAAGGTCAGGGTGATCATGCCGATCTGCACGAAGGTAAGGGAGAACTCCGCCTGCAGCAGCGGGTAGATAGCGAGAATAAGCGACTGGATCATATCGTTAAGCAAATGGGACAGGCTGATCGCGCCTAAGATGCCAAACGAGGTGCGTGCTTTTTGCGGCGGCGCAGCGGGGCCGGACAAGGGTTGAGCGGTCTGATTGATTGCCATAGGTTCACGTCACTTTTTTATATAGCTTTCGTCTTTTGTCCGCCATGGCGACTGCCCTGATTTTCCCGGCTACTGCATGGGAAATATGACGAACGGGCTGACGCAATGCCATACAACGCGAAGGCGTATAGAGGATGCAGGTAGAATTATTATCCAACTAACATACCTGCTGATAAGGTTTGAAGGAAGTCGCAATTCTGAAAACATATTTGTCAACGCGACTAACTCGCTATACTTTCGGCACTTGGGATTAAGTCAGGGAGTGAAGCATGCATTATTTCAAACACAGCGTAGCGCTGGCGTTATTCGCCGCCTTATCGCTGGGCAGCCTGTCGGCACAGGCCTATGAGCAGGATAAAACCTATAAAATTACCATCCTGCACACCAACGATCACCACGGCCATTTCTGGCGCAATGACTACGGCGAATATGGCCTGGCGGCGCAGAAAACGCTGGTCGATGGCATCCGGAAAGAGGTGGCGGCGGAAGGGGGAAGCGTCCTGCTGTTATCCGGCGGCGATATTAATACCGGCGTACCGGAGTCTGATTTACAGGATGCAGAGCCCGATTTTCGCGGCATGAACCTCATCGGCTACGACGCGATGGCGGTGGGAAACCATGAATTCGATAATCCGCTGAGCGTACTGCGCCAGCAGGAAAAGTGGGCTAAGTTCCCGTTCCTGTCGGCCAATATTTATCAGAAAAGCACCGGCGAACGGCTGTTCAAACCCTGGGCGTTGTTTAAGCGCGGTGGGCTGAAAATCGCGGTGATTGGCTTAACCACCGACGATACGGCCAAGATTGGCAATCCGGAATATTTCACCGATATTGAATTCCGCAAACCGGCGGAAGAGGCGAAGCTGGTTATCCAGGAGCTGCAGCAGAATGAAAAGCCGGACGTGATCCTGGCCACCACCCATATGGGCCATTACGACAATGGCAACCACGGCTCTAATGCGCCGGGCGATGTTGAAATGGCGCGGAGTTTACCTGCGGGATCGCTGGCGATGATCGTCGGCGGTCACTCGCAGGATCCGGTATGCATGGCGGCGGAAAATAAAAAGCAGGTCGATTATGTGCCAGGCACCCCGTGCGCTCCGGATCGTCAGAACGGCATCTGGATCGTCCAGGCGCATGAGTGGGGCAAATACGTCGGCCGCGCCGATTTTGAGTTCCGCAACGGCGAGATGAAGCTGGTGCACTATCAGCTGATCCCGGTCAACCTGAAGAAAAAAGTGACTTACGATAACGGCCAAAGCGAGCGGGTGCTGTATACGCCGCAGATCGCCGAGAACCCGCAGATGATGTCGCTGCTGACGCCGTTCCAGAACAAAGGCAAGGCGCAGCTGCAGGTCAAAATCGGCAGCGTGAATGGTCATCTGGAGGGCGACCGCAGTAAAGTGCGCTTTGTGCAGACCAATATGGGCCACCTGCTGCTGGCGGCGCAAATAGCGCGCAGCAACGCGGATTTCGCGGTGATGAGCGGCGGCGGGATCCGCGACTCCATTGAGGCGGGGGATATCACCTACAAAGATGTGATGAAGGTCCAGCCGTTCGGCAATGTGCTGACCTATGTCGATATGAACGGCAAGGAGGTAGTGGATTACCTGACCGCCGTCGCGCAGATGAAGCCGGATTCCGGCGCTTATCCGCAGTTTGCCAACGTCAGTTTCGTGGCCAAAGACGGTAAGCTGAACGATCTGAAAATCAAAGGCGAACCGGTGGATCCGGCGCAGACCTATCGGATGGCGACGCTGAGCTTTAACGCTACCGGCGGCGATGGCTATCCGAACATCGCCGATAAACCCGGGTATGTGAATACCGGCTTTATCGATGCCGAAGTGCTGAAAGAGTATATCGAGAAGAACTCGCCGCTGGATGCCGCCGCCTATGAGCCGAAAGGCGAGGTGAGCTGGCAGTAAGCCTGGGCTTCAGGTTGGCTATTTCCCCGGTGGCGCTACGCTTACCGGGGCTACAAGTTGGGTATCCCGGATAAGGCGCGTGCGCCGCTATCCGGGATCGTTTTATCAATCGCGGCGGGCGATATCGGCGAACTTCGCATCGAGAAGCTGCGCCAGATCGCTGGCCGCCAGCTCAATATCCAGCCCGCGTTTGCCGCCGGAAATATAGATGGTGGCAAATTCCTGCGCCGGGGCGTCAATCACCGTCGGCAGGCGCTTCTTCTGCCCCAGCGGACTGATGCCGCCCACCAGATAGCCGGTGATACGCTGCGCCACCATCGGGTCGGCCATGTCGACTTTCTTAGCGCCCAGCGCTTTCGCCACTTTCTTCAAATCCAGCTGCCCGGCGACCGGAGTGACGGCCACCGCCAGATGCTTCATATCGCCGTTCACGGCGACCAGCAAGGTCTTGTAAACCTGGTCGGCATTGAGGCCGAGCTTGCGCACCACTTCATCTCCGAAGTTGGTCTCATTGGGATCGTGATCGTAACTGTGGATCTGAAAGGAAATTTTGTTTTTTTCGAGTAATTTAACGGCGGGAGTCATAGCTATCCTTCTTACCAACCGGTTTTGCGTGACGTTAGAATACGCCCGCAGGTTGTCTAAAAAATAGTACCATCTTGCGCAATAGTGTTGGCAGTGATGGTCACTTTGAGCGACAATCAGACGATCCGGGATGCAAATCCCGGGATAATAATAATGATGAAATTCCTCTTTGACGGGCCAATAGCAATATTGGCCATTTTTTTATGTCAGCATATCCGGCAGATTCCCTTCGCCATACAGGTGCAGCGCGCCGACGGCAACCACGTAGCGCCCCGGCGGCAAGGCCAGCAGCGTCTCGCGCCAGGCGAGGTTGCGCTGGTGCATCAGCACATCATATAAAGACTGGCTAAAGGTCGTCGGCAGCGATACCGCGCCGTGCGACGGCGGTTGCTCCAGCCACCAGCCGATCATGACCTGCAGTAAACGGGCGTTGGTGCGCCAGTGGGTCAGCGTATCCTCCAGCAGCGCCATCCCCCCGTCGGGCAGATCGCGCAGCAGCGCGATTTGGCTGTCGGCGCCTTCCAGCTCCATCACCGCTATGTTGCTCTCGCGGGCGGCCATCAGCAACTGATAATCGATGCCGTAATCCGGTCGCAGCCCCAGCTTCTGCGCCTGGGTGGCCTGCAGGACCATCGCCACCTGCCACAGCGGCTGGCTGTCGAACAGCCCGACCGACAGGCCCAGCTCGCCGGCTCGCGCCTCTAGCTCGCTCAGCTGCGCATCGCTCAGGCGTTCCGCCAGCGGTGGGTAAGTGGGGAGATCGCTAAACGGGGTTTCATTGCCGCTGATATCGGCCTCGACGATTAACGCATCGGCCTGGCGTATTTTTTTCAGAAGCTTCGCCGGCGGCGGCGCCATGTCGCGGGTGCCCATATGGATACTGCCGACGAGGTGCAAATAGCGTTCGCCGGGCAGGACGATATCCATCGCAGGCCAGGAATAAGACGAGCCGACGGCGGCTCGCCACAGCATTTTTATCCGGTTTAACAGGCCCATACGCGCTCCGAAGTGTGAGGACTTCATGCTAGCGCATATGGTGATACACGTCACCCTTCCGGCGGGCTTTTCTTGTCCCGGCAAAAAAACGGGCGCCGAACAACGTCGGCGCCCGTTTCATCTGACGGCGTTTACTCTTTTGGTTTAAAGCGCAGCAAGCGGTTGGCGTTACTCACCACGGTGATCGACGACAGCGCCATCGCCGCGCCGGCGACCACCGGGTTGAGCAGGGTGCCGGTCAGCGGCCAGAGGATCCCGGCGGCAATCGGGATACCCAGCGAGTTGTAGACAAACGCGCCCAGCAGGTTCTGCTTCATATTGCGTAACGTTGCTTTCGAAATCGCCAGCGCATCGGCCACGCCGTGAAGACTATGGCGCATCAGGGTGATCGCCGCGGTTTCAATAGCGACATCGCTGCCGCCGCCCATGGCGATCCCGACATCCGCTTGGGCCAGCGCCGGGGCGTCGTTAATCCCATCGCCAACCATCGCCACTTTGTGCCCCTGGCTCTGCAGACGCTTAATGGCATCGGCTTTACCGTCCGGTAGCACGCCGGCGATCACTTCATCAATGCCGGCTTCTTTGGCGATAGCCTTCGCGGTGGTGGGGTTATCCCCGGTAAGCATCACCAGCCGGTAGCCCTGCCGATGCAAACGCGCCAGGGCGTCGACGCTGTCTTCGCGCAGCGGGTCGCGGATGGCGAACAGCGCGGCGGCCTGACCATCCACCGCCAGCAGCACCGGCGTGGCGCCGCGTGAGGCCTGGGCTGTCATCTCGCTTTCCACCTCGGCGGTATTGATATGCTGCTCGTTGAGCAGCGCCTGGTTACCGAGCAGCAGACGATGACCTTCCGCCTCGCCGCTGACGCCAAGGCCGCGCAGGGTGCGGAAGCCGCTGACTTCCGGCAATGGGCCGTCGGCAGCTTTATCAAGGATCGCTCGCGCCAGCGGATGGCTTGAGCCCTGCTCCAGCGCGGCGGCAAGACGCAGCACGGTATGCTCATCAACGCCAGCGAAAGTTTTCACCGCCACCACCTGCGGCTTGCCTTCGGTCAGGGTGCCGGTTTTATCGAACACCAGGGTGTCGAGTTCACTGGCGCCCTGCAGCGCATCGGCATCGCGCACCAGCACGCCATACTCCGCCGCCCGGCCAACGCCGGAGATAATCGACATTGGCGTCGCCAGGCCTAAGGCGCACGGACAGGCGATAATCAGTACCGTGGTGGCAATGACCAGGGTATAGACGATCTGCGGCGCCGGGCCGAAGAAGTACCAGATCGCAGCGCTAATCAGCGCAATGACGACCACCGCCGGAACAAATACGGCGGAGATTTTATCCGCCAGCTGGCCGATCTCCGGTTTGCTGCTCTGCGCCTGGCGCACCATGCGGATAATTCTTGCCAGCGTGGTCTGGCTGCCGACGGCGCTGGCGGTAAACAGCACGCTGCCATCCTGCACCACGGTACCGGCGTGAATGGCGTCGCCATCGCCTTTTTGCTGCGGCACTGGTTCGCCGGTGAGCATCGCTTCATCAAACCAGGCTTCGCCCTGGCTTATCATGCCGTCGACCGGGACGCGGTCGCCGGTAGTCAGGCGCAGCGTCATGCCGGCCTGAACTTCCGCGAGCGGCAGATCTTTCTCGCCCTCGGGCGTGACGACCCGCGCCGAAGGCGGCGTCAGGTCGAGCAGTTTTTCCAGCGCTTTCGAGGAGCGCTGACGCGCGCGGGCCTCCAGCATATGGCCGAGGTTAATCAGGCCGATAATCATCGCGCTGGCTTCGTAATAGAGATGGCGGGCTTCCATCGGGAACCACTGCGGCCACAGGTTGACGCTCATCGAGTACAGCCAGGCGACGCCGGTGCCGAGCGCCACCAGCGTATCCATGGTGGCGGTGCCGTTTTTCAGGCTTTTCCACGCGCTGCGGTAGAAGTGGCCGCCGGCGAAGACCATGACGGCGAGGGTGACAAGGCCGATAACCAGCCACAGCGAACGGTTGTCGTCGCTGACCATCATGTTATCGCCGATCATGCCCCAGACCATCACCGGCACGCCGACCAGCAGGGCGACAATCGCCTGCCAGCGAAAACGTTTCATCGTCGCGAGGGCGGTTTCCTGCTGACGTTCGCGGCGTTGCAGATCGTCTTCGATCGCCTCCGCGCCATAGCCGGCTTTCTCCACCGCCTGCACTAATTCTGCGGCGGACGCACTGCCCATCACCAGCGCCGTGCGTTCCGCCAGGTTAACCCGCGCCTGTGAGACGCCCGGCACCGCGGCAAGCGCGTTTTGTACCCGGGAGACGCAGCTGGCGCAGCTCATGCCGTTGATCAGCAGCTGTTGACTGTCATCTTCGTCATGGGCTGCCGGAAGCTCAGGAGTGGCCGCTGTCAGTGCTTCCGACGGGATTGATGATTCTGCCAGCGGTTTAGCCTTTGGGTGGCTGAGCTCCGCGCCGTATCCGGCTTGTTTAACGGTATCAATCAGCGCTTGCGCGCTGGCGCTGCCCGTCACATGGGCTTCAGTGAGGGTGACTTCCGCTTGCTCAACGTCAGGACGCTGCTCCAGACTCTCTTTCACGCGTTTGACGCAGTGGCCGCAGGAGAGGCCATCCAGCGTCAGGTCGATAGTGTTAGACATAAATAACTCCTGAATAATTTTCCGGTCAACGATTGACCAGACCCACTCTTTCATCGAGTATTAAGAAGGTTAAACCTTCCAGCAAGGGGAAGGTCAAGGAGAAAAAATGAATATCAGCGATGTGGCGAAAAAAACCGGCTTAACCAGCAAAGCGATTCGTTTTTATGAAGAGAAGGGGCTGGTAACGCCGCCGTTGCGGAGCGAAAACGGCTACCGCACCTATAGTCAGCAGCATCTCGATGAGCTGACGCTGCTGCGCCAGGCGCGGCAGGTGGGGTTTAACCTGGAAGAGTGCCGCGAGCTGGTGGCCCTGTTCAACGACCCGTCGCGGCACAGCGCCGATGTGAAAAAACGCACGCTGGAGAAAGTGGCGGATATCGAGAACCATATCCGCGAGCTGCAAAATATGCGCGCGCACCTGCTGGCGCTGGCCGAATCCTGCCCCGGCGACGACAGCGCGGAGTGCCCGATTATCGATAATCTTTCCGGCTGCTGCCATCGCAAGGCGCAGGCTTAACGGACGGCGGGTCTGATTCGTAGCGTAATCCCTTCTACGGCAATCACTTCAACCTTGCTGCCCGCCGCGAAGTCTTCATCGGCAATCACCGGCCAGGAGCTGTCGCCCACGCGGACGTGGCCGCGGCCGTTCACCAACGGGGCATCCAGCGTCAGGCGGCGGCCCACCAGTTGCTGCCCGCGCTGGTTGAGCTGAGCATCGGCCGGGCGCTGCGTTTTGACGCGCTTGCGCAGCCATTTCGACCACAGCCACGCCGCCAGCAGGGTGAGAACGGCAAACAGCGTGCCTTGCCATTCCCAGCTCAGCGGCAGGAGCCAGGTCAGGGCGCCGGTCACCACGCCGGCGACGCCGCTCCACAGCAGGTATCCGCTGCCGCCCAGCATCTCGGCCGCCAGCAGCAGCCCGCCGAGGCTTAGCCAGAACAGATGGGGGTGTGCGAGGATCATGCCGATCATGATTTTTTCCGATCGCCAGCGCCTTCTTTGATCAGCTCGCTGATCCCGGCGATCGATCCCATCAGGCTGCTGGCATCCAGCGGCATCAATACCACTTTGCTGTTGTTAGCGGCGCCAATCTGCTGCAGCGCATCGGTGTATTTCTGCGCCACGAAGTAGTTGATCGCCTGAATATCGCCCGAGGCGATCGCCGAGGAGACCATTTGGGTGGCGCGGGCTTCCGCTTCGGCGGACCGTTCGCGAGCCTCCGCCTGCAGGAACGCGGACTGCCGTTCGCCCTCGGCCTTGAGGATCTGCGACTGCTTTTCCCCTTCCGCTTTCAGAATTTCCGCCTGTCGCACCCCTTCGGCCTCAAGGATGTACGCGCGTTTGGTACGTTCGGCTTTCATCTGGGCGTTCATCGAGGCGATAAGCTCCGCCGGCGGGCGAACGTCGCGAATTTCGACGCGGGTGATTTTCACCCCCCACGGGTTGGTGGCGTCGTCAACGATATGCAGCAGGCGGGTATTAATGCTGTCGCGCTGGGAGAGCATTTCGTCCAGCTCCATTGAGCCGAGCACGGTACGGATGTTGGTCATCGTCAGGTTGACGATCGCCTGCTCAAGATTGCTGACCTCGTAGGCGGCCTTTGGCGCGTCGATCACCTGAATAAAACAGACCGCGTCGATGGTGACGTTGGCGTTATCCCGGGAGATAACCTCCTGCGAGGGGATATCGAGCACCTGCTCCATCATGTTCACTTTGCGGCCGATACGGTCCATAAACGGCACGACTAAGCTTAATCCCGGCTGCAGCGTCTGGGTAAAACGCCCGAAGCGCTCCACCGTCCACTGGTAGCCCTGCGGGACAATTTTCACCGCCGCGGCCACAATAACCAGCGCGACGAAAATAAGGATAGGAATAAAAATCAGCATCAAAAACCTCCTGTCTTGTTGCCTGGCGGGGCGCTACAAGGAAATAGCGCATGTTTAAACTGAGTATATCTTTCTCCTCATCCTGGAGAAAGGAAAGTGCGGTAAACTAGCGGTGTTTCAGAAAATAATCAGGAAGACTCATGAAGGAAAATAACGCGCTTTTGCGTCTCGACGGTGTGGGGTTTAAGACCGACGACGCCGTTATTTTGCACAATATTAGTTTTCAGCTTCGCGCCGGAGAATTCAAGTTGATTACCGGCCCTTCCGGCTGCGGGAAAAGTACCTTGCTGAAGATTATCGCCTCGCTGCTCAGCCCAACCTCCGGGCGCCTGTTCTTCGACGATGCGGATGTCGCGACGCTGTCGCCGGAAAGGTATCGCCAACAGGTCTCTTACTGCGCGCAGACGCCGGCCCTGTTCGGTGATTCGGTTTACGATAATCTGATTTTTCCGTGGCAGATCCGCAATAAACAACCGGATCCGCAGGCGCTGCTGGCCGACCTGCAGCGCTTTGGCCTTGACGAAAATATGCTGGAAAAATCCATTAACGAACTGTCCGGAGGGGAAAAGCAGCGCGTATCGCTGATCCGCAATCTACAATTTCTGCCGCGCGTGCTGCTGCTGGACGAAATTACCAGCGCGCTGGATGAAAGTAATAAACAGAATGTGAATGAAATTATTCATGGCTACGCAACGGAAAAACAGGTCGCTGTTCTGTGGGTCACCCACGATCGCAATGAAATTTCGCATGCCGATGAAGTGATTACGCTGCAACCTGCCGGCGGAAATATGCAGGAGGTACAGCATGAACGGGCATAACATTACGAACGAATCGCTGGCGCTGTCGATGGTGCTGGTGCTGATCGCTATTCTGGTCAGCTATCGGGAAAAGCTGGCGCTGGAAAAAGATATTATCTGGAGTATTTGCCGGGCGATCGTGCAGCTGATAATCGTCGGCTATGTGCTGAAATATATCTTTAACGTCAATCATGCGGTTCTGACGCTGTTGATGGTGCTGTTTATCTGCTTTAACGCGGCGTGGAATGCGAAGAAGCGCAGTAAATATATCGACAAAGCTTTTATCTCGTCGTTTATCGCCATCACTACTGGCGCTGGACTAACGCTGGCGGTACTGGTGTTTTCTGGCTCGATCGCCTTCGTGCCGATGCAGGTGATCCCGATTGCCGGGATGGTGGCCGGGAACGCCATGGTGGCGGTAGGGCTGTGCTACAACAATATGGGCCAGCGCTTCAGCAGCGAGCAGCAGCAGATTCAGGAGAAACTGAGCCTCGGCGCGACGCCGAAGATGGCCTCAGCGCGGCTGATTCGCGAGAGCATTCGCGCGTCATTGATTCCCACCGTCGATTCGGCGAAAACGGTCGGTCTGGTGAGCTTGCCTGGGATGATGTCGGGGCTGATTTTTGCCGGTATTGACCCGGTGAAGGCGATTAAGTACCAGATCATGGTGACCTTTATGCTGCTGTCGACCGCCAGCCTGTCGACGATTATCGCCGGCTATCTGACCTACCGGAAGTTCTTCAACGCCCGCCATCAGCTGGTGGTGACGCAGCTGAAAAAGCGCCCGTGAACGATCCCGGGTTGCGGCGTTCACGCCTTACCCGGGCTACTTAGGATACGTTCCGCATAGTTCGCGTAGCCCGGATAAGCGCAGCGCTATCCGGGGAAGGCAACGGATTAGTACAGCAGCGAATAGAGCTGACGACGATATTTGGCGGCCAGCGCATCGCCGGTACCGAGGGCGGCGAGGATCTCCTGCAGCATCTTGCGCGCCTGGCCATCGCCGGCGCCTAAATCTTTCTGCAGATGGCTGAACAGCAGGGCCAGCGCTTCTTCATTACGCCCGACCTGATGCAGCTGCAGCGCCAGCTGGGAGGCCAACTGCGCATCCTCCGGATTCTGTTCCACCTGCTGCTGCAGCTGCTGGATTTCCGGGGTGTCGGCGGCCTGTTTGAGCAGCTCAATCTGCGCCACCAGACCCTGATAGTGGGTATCCTGATCCTGCAGAGGAATGGTTTTCAGCACGCTTTCCGCTTCATCGGAACGGTGCAGAGCAATCAGCGTTTCCGCCAGCAGCAGGCCAATCTGGCTTTCCTGATTCGACAGCTGCCAGGCTTCCTTCAGCAGCGGCAGGGCATCGGCGTATTTTTCTTCCTGCATCAGGGCCAGCGCCTGCTGAGCTTTCAGCTCCTCTTCACGGGGCAGGACTTTATCCAGCAGGGCGCGGATCGCTTCTTCCGGCTGCGGGCCTTCAAAACCATCCACCGGCTGGCCGTTCTGGAACAGATAAACCGTAGGGATGGCGCGCAGACCAAACTGTGAAGCGAGCATCTGCTCGGCGTCGCAATCGACCTTCGCCAGCGTGAACTGGCCGTTGTATTGGGCTGCCAGGCGCTCGAGCACCGGGGTCAGCTGTTCGCAGTGCTGGCTGCGGGCAGACCAGAAATAAAACAGCACCGGAACGTTCATGGACTGCTGTAGCGTCTGCTGCAGGTTCGCTTCGCTAATGTTGACAATATTCTGTTCGGACATGGGCATTTCTCGTTAGTCGATTTCTGTTTTACATGGGGGCGGCATTCCGCGCTTCAACTCAGCCGTGGATAATTTTGTCCATCGCGCGGGCAGGCAGCAGGCGCTTAAGCAGCGCCACCGCGTGGGTGACCAGGGTGACCGGATAGCGCAGCTTTGGTTTATCGCTGGTAAAAGCATGGCGCACTTTTTCCACCACCGCCTCCGGCCCGAGGGTAAAGCGGGCGGCGATGCCCGGATTTTCTACGGGCTTATCGCTTTGCGTCTGGTTGACGTTATCGGTAAAGCGGGTGCGGATCGGGCCCGGTTCAATCAGGCTGACCTGAATACCGCTGTGGCGCAGCTCCATGCGCAGCGCGTCGGACCACGCCTCGAGGGCATATTTACTGGCGGCATAGGCTCCGCGGCCGGGACTGGCGATAAGCCCCATCACCGAGGAGGTCATCACGATGCGCCCTTCGCCGTGCGGCGTCATCGCCGGCAGCAGCAGCATGGTGAGCTGATGCGCGCCGAAAAAGTTAGCGGAAAATTGCTGTTCCATCTGCTGGCGGCTGATGGTGTTCAGCGGGCCATAGACGCCATACCCGGCGTTATTGAACAGGCCGTAGAGACGATTATCGGTCAGCGCAATCACCTCCGCTGCCGCGCGCTCCACGCTCTGCGGGTCATCCAGATCGAGCAAAATACCGGTTAGCCCCAGATCCTGCATCCGCGCGACATCCTCTGCTTTGCGGCAGGCCGCCAGCACGCGAAAGCCCTGGCGGGTTAAATCCAGCGCGCTTTCCAGACCAATTCCGCTGGAACAGCCTGTCACTAAAACCGTTTTTTGCATAACTTTACCTGTCAGCGACCCCTGGCGTTCAGGAGTCATGATTAACTAAGGGAGCCAGCCGCTTCGCCATCCAGTCGGCGATAAACGGCTGCGCGTCGCGATTTGGGTGAATGCCGTCGTCCTGCATCCATTGCGGCTTGAGATAGACCTCCTCCATAAAAAAGGGCAGGAGAGGAATAGCGAACTCTTTGGCCAGGGCCGGGTAAATCGCGCCGAAGGCTTCATTATAGCGGCGGCCATAGTTCGCCGGCAGGTGAATTTGCATCAGCAGCGGCTCGGCGTTGGCCGCTTTGATATCTTTAATAATGGTGCGCAGCGTCTGCTCGGTCTGCTGCGGCGGAAAACCGCGCAGTCCGTCATTGCCGCCGAGCTCAACCAGCACCCAGCGCGGCTGGTGCTGCTTAAGCAGCGCTGGCAGGCGAGCCAACCCCTGCTGCGAGGTATCGCCGCTGATGCTGGCGTTCACCACCGGCGTTTTCGCCTGCCACTGCTCATTGAGCAGCGCAGGCCAGGCGGCGTTGGCCGCCATCCGATAGCCAGCGCTCAGGCTGTCGCCGAGGATCAGCAGCGTGTCCGCCGCCATCGCGCGGCAGGTAAACAGGAACAACAACAGGAAAGGCACATGCCAGCGGAAAACATACTTGAAGTTCATCATCTTAAGAAGTCCGTCGGTCAGGGGGAGCATCAGCTCTCCATCCTTACCGGAGTTGAGCTGGTTGTCAAACCGCGGCAGACCATCGCCCTGATCGGCGAGTCGGGTTCCGGTAAATCGACCCTGCTGGCGATCCTCGCCGGCCTCGACGATGGCAGCAGCGGGGAAGTATCGATGCTGGGCAAACCGCTGCACCGGATGGATGAAGAGGCGCGGGCGGCGCTGCGGGCGCAGCACGTTGGTTTTGTTTTTCAGTCGTTTATGCTGATCCCGACGCTCAACGCCCTGGAGAACGTCGAGCTGCCGGCGTTGCTGCGCGGCGCCAGCGATAGCCAGAGCCGGGGCGATGCCCGCGCGCTGCTTGAGCAGCTGGGACTTGGCAAACGCCTGCACCACCTGCCGGCGCAGCTCTCCGGCGGCGAACAGCAGCGGGTGGCGCTGGCCCGGGCCTTTAACGGGCGCCCGGCCATTCTGTTCGCCGATGAGCCCACCGGCAACCTCGATCGCCAGACCGGGGACAAAATTGCCGATCTGCTGTTCTCGCTTAATCGCGAACACGGCACCACCCTGATCCTCGTCACTCACGATCCGCTGCTGGCGGCGCGCTGCGATCGCCGTCTGCGCCTGGTGGATGGCCAGCTGCGGGAGGAAGCATGATCGCCCGCTGGTTCTGGCGCGAATGGCGCTCGCCGTCGCTGCTGATCGTCTGGCTGGCGTTAAGCCTCGCCGTGGCCTGCGTGCTGGCCCTGGGGTCGATAAGCGATCGGATGGAGAAAGGCCTTAGCCAGCAAAGCCGTGAGTTTATGGCCGGCGACCGTACGCTGCGCAGTTCGCGCGAGGTACCCGCCGAGTGGATCGCACAGGCGCGGAAGTCAGGGCTGACCGTCGGCGAGCAGCTGAGCTTTGCCACCATGACGTTCGCCGGGGATACGCCGCAGCTGGCGGACGTTAAGGCGGTGGACGACCGCTATCCGCTGTATGGCACCCTCGAAACGCAACCGCCGGGGCTGAAGCCGCAGGCGGGGAGCGTGCTGCTGGCGCCAAGGCTGATGGCGCTCCTGAACCTGAAAACCGGCGATACGATTGACGTTGGCGATGCCACGCTGCGCATTGCCGGGGAGGTGATTCAGGAGCCGGATGCAGGGTTTAACCCCTTCCAGATGGCGCCGCGACTGATGATGAATATGGCCGACGTGGCAAAAACCGGGGCCGTGCAGCCCGGCAGTCGCGTCGCATGGCGCTATAAGTTCGCCGGCGACGCTGAACAGCTGGCCAATTATGAGCAGTGGCTGCTGCCGAAGCTCGGCCCGGAGCATCGCTGGATTGGCCTTGACCAGGACGACAGCGCGCTGGGCAAATCTCTTGAGCGCTCGCAGCAATTCCTGCTGTTATCCGCGCTATTGACGCTGCTGCTGGCCGTCGCCGCAGTGGCGGTAGCGATGAGCCACTACTGCCGCAGCCGCTATGATCTGGTCGCCATACTCAAGACGCTGGGCGCCGGACGGTCGCAGCTGCGCAAGCTTATCGTCGGCCAATGGCTGCTGCTGTTGACGCTGTCGGTGATAACCGGCGGGGTGGCGGGCCTGGCG
The DNA here is from genome assembly GCF_025813515.1 of Klebsiella sp. KP20-425-1. Lineage (NCBI taxonomy): Bacteria > Pseudomonadati > Pseudomonadota > Gammaproteobacteria > Enterobacterales > Enterobacteriaceae > Klebsiella > Klebsiella sp. KP20-425-1. The sequence continues at coordinate 3,894,288 of NZ_CP109614.1, read as the reverse complement.
CTGGAGCGTCTGCTGCTGCTGGTGCTCAAACCGGTGCTGCCCGCCGCGTTACCCGCTGCCAGCGGTTGGCCGTGGCTGTGGGCTATCGGGGCGACAGGCGTCATTTCCCTGCTGGTGGGCCTGCGACCCTATCGACTGCTGCTGGCGACTCTGCCGCTGCGAGTGCTGCGTCAGGATGTGGTGGCTAACGTCTGGCCGTTGAAAATCTGGATCCCGGCGGTTAGCGTCGTGGTGGTGGGCCTGTTGGCCTGGCTGCTGGGCGGCAGCCCGCTGCTGTGGTCGGTGCTGGCCGGGGCGGTGGTGCTGGCGCTGCTGTGCGGCCTGGTGGGCTGGGGATTGCTGTGGCTGCTCAAACGCCTGACGCTCAAAGCCTTGCCGCTGCGTCTGGCGGTGAACCGCCTGCTGCGCCAGCCGTGGTCGACCCTCAGCCAGCTGGCGGCGTTTTCCCTGTCGTTTATGCTGCTGGCGCTCCTGTTGGTGCTGCGCGGCGATCTGCTTGACCGCTGGCAGCAGCAGTTGCCCCCGCAGAGCCCGAACTACTTTCTGATCAATATCGCCCCTGAGCAGATAGTGCCGGTGAAGACCTTCCTTGCCGAACACCAGACGCGGGCGGCGGAATTCTATCCGATCGTCCGGGCCCGTCTGACGCAGATCAACGGTCAATCCACGGACGGAAACAAAGACGAAGCGCTGAATCGCGAGCTTAATCTCACCTGGAGCGAACAGCGTCCGGATCATAATCCGCTGGTGGCCGGCAGCTGGCCGCCGAAGCCGGGCGAGGTATCGATTGAGGAGGGGCTGGCGCAGCGGCTGGGGATAAAGATCGGCGATACAGTGACCTTTACCGGCGATACCCAGGAGTTCAGCGCGAAGGTCAGCAGCGTGCGCAAAGTAGACTGGGAGAGCCTGCGGCCAAACTTCTTCTTTATTTTCCCCGCCGGGGCGCTGGACGGGCAGCCGCAGAGCTGGCTCACCAGCTTCCGCTGGGATAACGGTCCCGCGATGTTGACCCAGCTGAACCGCGAGTTTCCCACCGTCAGTCTGCTGGATATCGGCGCCATCCTGCGTCAGGTCGGCCAGGTGCTCTCCCAGGTCAGCCGGGCGCTGGAGGTGATGGTGGGCCTGGTGACGGCCTGCGGCGTGCTGCTGTTGCTGGCGCAGGTGCAGGTCGGTATGCGTCAACGCCATCAGGAGCTGGTGGTCTGGCGCACGCTGGGGGCAGGAAAATCGCTGCTGCGCGCTACGCTGTGGGCGGAGTTTGCCCTGCTGGGGCTGGTTTCCGGCCTGGTGGCGGCGATAGGCGCGGAAGTGGCGCTGGCGATGCTGCAGACGAAAGTCTTTGATTTTCCCTGGGCGCCGGACTGGCGCCTGTGGGTGTTGCTGCCGCTGACGGGAGCGGTGTTGTTATCCCTGTGCGGCGGCGGGCTGGGGCTGCGTCTGTTAAAAGGAAAAGCGCTATTCCGCCAGTTTAGCCAGTAAGAATATTGCATTTTGATGATGCGCCGCCTTTTTTGGCGGCGCTTTTATTTTAAACGCACAAATTGATAAATCATTGATTTTTAAGAGCACAAAACATTAAAAACCCAACAACACGCTATGCTGATTCGCGGTTAATATTCAACTGGAAAATATAAGGTGGCTTATTAATCAAGGAAAAACTATGGCACACACAATAAAAGCGCTGGCGATCTCGATCGGCGCAGCATTAGCGTTAACGTCATTGCCTTCCCACGCGGAGATTACGCTGCTGAAACAAGATCCGCAGGCGGGCGATCCGTTAAGCCGGCTTAACTTTACCGTCGGCGGCAGTATCCGGCCGCAGTTCAACATGATGACCGGCGATGGCGACAAAGGCTCCTATAAGCGTAACGGTTTTGACGGCGGCACCCGCTTCCGCTTCGCGGCGGATTACTACCTGTTCGATGATATTAGCTGGATCAGCTACTATGAGCTGGGCGTGAACATTCCGGCGCTGTTTGACTGGGATAACCACTACGCGGAAGGCGCGAACAATACCACCCGCCGCATGCTGTATACCGGCCTGAAAAGCGATACCTGGGGTACGTTAACCTACGGGCAGCAGAACAGCATTTACTATGATGTGGTGGGGGTGAAAACCGATATCTGGGACTACGATATGATCGGTCAGGCCCCGGGGAACGGTATTAATGGCGATTACGATGGCTCCTATCGTTCACGTAATATGCTGAAATATAAGAAAACTGTAGGTGATGTCGATCTTTACGGATCTTATCTGTTCGAAGACAGCGAATACCTGCCGGGTAACGGCCTGCGCTACAAGCGTAAAGGCGGTGGTTCTGTTGGCGCGGACTACCACATCATGAAGGATCTGACCTGGGGTACCGCGTGGAACTACACCCGCGCGGAAATGCGCGACCCGTCAAGCGCCGACAGCAAAACCTATGACCAGAATATCGTCGGTACCGCGCTGAGCTGGACCCCGGATAACTGGACCTTCTCCTTCGGCGGCGGCTGGTATCAGAACTTCCTCACCACCAAGAAAACCGATGTGCATAATTACTTTGCCGGTGACGCCTGGGGGATTGAATATTTTGCGGGCTATAAATTCCCGATCAATCAATACGCTGTTAAATCTATTCAGCCGTACTTTATGGGCGACCGTCTGGAATATGTGAACGGCCGCAACTATCAGCGTATCGATAACGGTCTGGGGATTAGCTTCCAGCTGGATTACGGTTTCCGCGTTGACTACGAACACGTGTTTACCTCCAGCACCGACAACCTTGGCGATATGAACCTGGTCCGTCTGCGCTACGACTTCTAAGCGGTCACAACTCCCCGGTCGCGCGCGCTTACCGTGGCTACAAATCGCGCCGACCGGTAGCCCGGCTAAGGCGTTTACGCCGCAAGCCGGGACAATAGAGCATGCGATTACTTCGCCAGCCAGGCTGCGACCTCCTGCCAGCTGCCGCGAAAGAGAATTTTCCCGGCTTTTTTCCCCAACTGATAGCGATACATCGGGTCGTAGTACTCTTCCAGCAGCGGTACCAGCCAGGCAAAGTGCGCCTCGGTGCTGGCGGTGCGCTGCTGCTGCACCAGCGCCTCATCGAGCCGTTCAGTGAGCTTAGCAAAACGCTGCAGCCCCAGGCGACGGCGGATGGCAAACAGGCCGTGATGCAGATACTCGCCGTATGCCTGCCAGCCTTTCTCTTCGCCATAGGCGGCGATAAAGTCGCGATACATGCGATCGAAATACTCTTCGCGCAGCCGTTCGAGGCGAACGTCAAACGGATCTTCCACCACCGCCAGCGGCGACTGCGCCATGCGGAGGCGCAGGCTCTCCGGTAGATGATTGGCGCCGATCATATGGCCTTCATCTTCCAGCACCCAGCGGGTCTGCTGTTCGGCTTTTTTAAGCAGGCTGACCGCCAGGTGGTTTTCAAAGGTGGCCTGCGGATGCTGATCCTGCAGGGTTCGACCGAATGAAGAACCGCGGTGATGAGCAAGCCCTTCCAGGTCGATACCGTCCGGGCGCGAGCAGACCAGTTGAGTTTTGCCGTTGCCGGTACAGCCGCCAATCAGCACGATCGGGCGCTGCACCAGTTCGTCGGTGGCCTGGATCGCCGCCTGGCGTAGCGCTTTATAGCCGCCGACGATCAGGGGGTAATCCACGCCAGCTTCTTTCAGCCACTGCTGGACGATATGCGAGCGCTGGCCGCCGCGGGCGCAGCACAGGTAACCGTGTGGGTAACGGGCGCACGCTTCCAGCCACGCCTGAGTACGGCTGGCGCGCAGGTCACCCTGGACCAGTTTATGGCCGAGCGCCAGCGCCGCTTCCGGCCCCTGGCGCTTGTAGCAGGTGCCGACCGCGGCGCGTTCTTCATCATTCATCAGCGGCAGGTTGATCGCCGCCGGCATCGCGCTTTGGCTAAACTCCACCGGGGCGCGTACGTCAATCAGTGGCGTATCGCTGGCGAGAATGGCGCGATAATCCGTCCCATTGGTCATGGGGTATCCTCTGAAGTCAAAACAGAAATGAGCTTTACAGCAAGGGGGGGATTGTACGCGCCTCAAGGTGTGCCGGGGAAGGGGATAGATCAAATCCCCGGCACGAAGGGCTTAGCTGAGCTGCGATTGCGCCCAGACCAGGCCGCTGGTGTACTCCGGCGGCAGCAGCGGCTTGATCGCTTCCAGCGTCGCGCTCAGGCGATCGGTATCGCTGTCGGTGAGGTTCAGGTGGCCGACTTTACGACCCGGGCGCACCTCTTTGTCATACCAGTGCAGGTGCACCAGCGGCAGCTTCAGCCAGTCGTAGTTAAGATCGGTGCCGATCAGGTTGATCATCACCGACGGGCTGTTGACCACCGGCGGCGGCAGCGGCAGGCCGGTAATCGCCCGCAGATGCAGCTCGAACTGGCTGATAGACGCCCCGTTCTGCGTCCAGTGGCCGCTGTTGTGCACCCGCGGCGCCAGCTCGTTAATCAGCAGCCCCTCGGCGGTAACGAAGCACTCCATCGCCATCACGCCGACATAGTTCAGCTCGTTCATGATCGCCGTCAGCATGCTTTCCGCCTGTTCCTGCTGGCGAGCGTTGGCCTGCGGGAAGGCGACGCTGGCGCGCAGAATACCGTCCTGATGCAGGTTACGGGTCAGCGGGTAGAAGACGGTGCTACCGTCATGAGCGCGGGCGCCTACCAGCGATACCTCGCCGGAGAAGTTAATCCCCTGCTCGACGATGCACTCGCCGTAGTTATCGGCCGGTAGCTGATCGATCTCGTTTTCCCGCAGACGCCACTGGCCGCGGCCGTCGTAACCGCCAACGCGACGCTTAACGATCGCCAGTTCGCCAAGGCGAGCAAACACCGCCGGCCACTCGCTTTTATCCGCCAGCAGCTGCCACGGGGCGGTGGCGAGGCCAAGCTTGTCAAACAGCTGCTTTTGCGTCAGGCGGTCGGCGATAATCGGGAAGACATCGCGGTTGACGAACGCCGGGTGGCGGGCCAGCTCGCGGGTGAGGGCGGTTTCCGGCCAGCGTTCAATTTCTGCCGTGATGACGCTCTGCTGGAACGGCACCGCTTCCGGGTCGGCTTCCAGGCCGACCGGCCAAACGGCAATGCCCAGCGGCTCGCCGGCCTGGCGCAGCATACGGCCTAACTGGCCGTTACCGAGCACGCATACCTGTTTCATGCCGCACCCCGCGGATCCGGATTATCCAGCACTTCATCGGTTTGCGCCTGACGCCAGGCGCTCAGGCGCTGGTGCAGTTCTGCATCATGCTGGGCAAGGATCTGCGCGGCGAGCAGGCCGGCGTTCGCAGCGCCAGCTTTGCCGATGGCCAGGGTACCGACCGGAATGCCGCGCGGCATCTGCACAATGGAGTAGAGGCTGTCGACACCGCTTAAGGCTGCGCTCTGAACCGGTACGCCGAGCACCGGCACCAGGGTTTTCGCCGCAATCATGCCCGGCAGATGCGCCGCGCCGCCTGCTCCTGCAATAATCACCTGATAACCGTGGCTTTCGGCGCTTTCAGCAAAGCTGAACAGCTTATCGGGCGTGCGGTGGGCGGAGACCACTTCGACATGGTACGGAACGTTCAGGGCATCAAGGATTTCTGCGGTAAATTGCATGGTAGCCCAGTCGCTTTTGGACCCCATCACGATGGCGATACGCGCCGAATTATTGCGGGAAGACATGCGTCTTAAAACTCCTGTGGGTGTGTTTCACACTGCTTTAGAGGCCACAGAGAATAGCATGAACTGCCAGCAAGGAAAACGGTTGCGTGCGCATGGTTAGCCGTCTTTTGTCTCGCCTGGAGGTGATGGCGTGGGTGACTGATTGACCTTTATCTCCCTCATGATACAGGTGATAAGCAGCACTAACCCCCACGGGAGCATCAGAGTGCCCATAAGCAGTAAATAGATTTGTACCAGCCGGCTATCGTGAGGGCGGGTGCAGAGCAAATAAATGGCATAAAAATAGATAGCCCACGCCAGCATCGCACACCAGACAAACGTCAGCGTGTTGCCGATAACGACGCCGATTAAGGCGATATAACTTACCCCTAACGGATTGAGGATCGCGATGATCATTCCCCACGTCAGCGGCTGACTCCACTTTTTCCTGCTCATGCTCGTTCCTTGAGAGTGACGTTGTGGAAGACTAGCATGCAGGGCGGGGGGAAGCGCGCACCTTCGCCCGGGCAAAAGGCGCTTTCGGAATTGTGCTCGCGCAGGAATCAGAACGGAAAGTGGATTAGTTCGACGTCGTCCGGCGTCACCTTGACCATCGAACCTTCGCTGTGCCAGGCGCCAAGTACCACACGCCATGCGGGTTGGCCGTTGGCCTGCAGTTCATGGACCGCCGGGCGATGAGTATGGCCGTGGATCAGCCACTGCACGTGATGCCGCTCCATCGCGTCAACTACCGCCTGTGGATTTACATCCATAATTTCCATTGATTTACTGCTGTTGGCGGCTTTGCTGTCGGCGCGCATGCGGGCGGCGATGCGACGGCGGATAAACAGCGGCAGGGCCAGGAACAGACGCTGGATCCACGGGGTGTGGACTTTGGCGCGAAACGCCAGATAGCCTTGGTCATCGGTGCACAGCGTGTCGCCATGCATGATCAAGACTTCACGGCCATAGAGGTCCAGTCGCTCTTCTTCGGCGAGCAGGATCATCCCGCTCTGGCGGGCAAAGCGCTGGCCGACGAGAAAATCGCGGTTGCCATGGATGAAGTAGCACGGCACGCCGGCCTCGACGACGGCTTTGATTGCCGAGGCAATTTGTTGGTGCAGCGGGTTAGGATCGTCATCGCCGATCCATGCCTCAAACAGATCGCCAAGGATATACAGAGCGTCCGCCTGGCGGGCTTCGCCCTGTAAAAAACGCAGAAAACCGGCGGTGATCGCCGGTTCTTCTGTTTGCAGGTGCAAATCTGCAATAAAAAGTGTCGCCACGAATTACTCGCTGACGGTGACGCTTTTGATGATCACATCATCTTTCGGCACATCCTGGTGCATGCCGCTGCGGCCGGTGGCAACCGCTTTGATTTTGTCAACCACGTCCATGCCTTCAACCACTTCCGCGAAGACGCAGTAGCCCCAACCCTGCAGGCTTTCGCCGGAGAAGTTCAGGAAGTCGTTGTCAACCACGTTGATGAAGAACTGCGCGGTGGCAGAGTGCGGCGCCTGAGTACGGGCCATCGCCAGCGTGCCGCGGGTGTTTTTCAGACCGTTGTTCGCTTCGTTCTGAATCGGAGATTTGGTCGCTTTTTGTTTCATACCAGGTTCAAAACCGCCGCCCTGAATCATGAAGCCGTTGATAACACGGTGGAAAATGGTGTTGTCGTAGAAACCTTCGCGGCAGTAGTCCAGGAAGTTTTTAACTGTTTCCGGCGCTTTGTCGTCAAACGTTTTGATTACGATATCGCCATGATTGGTGTGGAAAGTAACCATTTTTGCATCCTGTTCCGATGAGTGTGGTGCCAGCACCCGGTGTCGGGTGAGATATAGGGGGGTGTTATAGCATAACCGCGGGGGTCGATGCACCTTGCAATGTGTGCTGCGTCCGGTCTGAATTATGGGTATTATAGAGACTTCATTACCCACACACGTCTACACGGAATCTTCGATGTTAAAAATTTTTAATACACTGACGCGCCAGAAAGAGGAATTTAAACCTATCCATGCCGGGGAAGTCGGCATGTACGTGTGTGGTATTACCGTTTACGATCTCTGTCATATCGGCCATGGACGTACCTTCGTCTCCTTTGACGTCGTGGCGCGCTATCTGCGTTTTCTCGGCTATAAGCTGAAGTACGTGCGCAATATCACCGATATCGACGACAAAATCATTAAGCGCGCTAATGAAAACGGCGAAAGCTTTGTCGCGCTGGTCGATCGCATGATTGCCGAAATGCACAAAGATTTTGACGCGCTGAATATTCTGCGTCCCGACAGCGAGCCGCGCGCAACGCACCATATTGCGGAGATCATTGAGATCACCGAGCAGCTGATCGCCAAAGGCCATGCTTACGTGGCAGATAACGGCGACGTGATGTTCGACGTGCCGACGGACCCGAACTACGGTTTGCTGTCACGTCAGGATCTCGATCAACTGCAGGCGGGGGCGCGCGTCGACGTGGTTGACGTCAAGCGTAACCCGATGGACTTCGTCCTGTGGAAAATGTCGAAAGAGGGCGAGCCAAGCTGGCCGTCGCCGTGGGGCGCGGGCCGTCCGGGCTGGCATATCGAGTGCTCGGCGATGAACTGCAAGCAGCTTGGCAACCACTTCGATATTCACGGCGGCGGTTCGGATCTGATGTTCCCGCACCATGAAAACGAAATCGCCCAGTCCACCTGCGCCCACGACGGTGAATACGTCAACTACTGGATGCACTCCGGTATGGTGATGGTTGACCGCGAGAAGATGTCGAAATCGCTGGGTAATTTCTTTACCGTCCGCGACGTGCTGAAGTATTACGATGCGGAGACGATTCGCTACTTCCTGATGTCCGGCCACTATCGCAGCCAGCTGAATTACAGCGAAGAGAACCTCAAGCAGGCGCGTTCGGCGCTGGAGCGTCTGTACACCGCGCTGCGCGGGACGGACAAATCCGTCGATGCAGCGGGTGGCGAAGCCTTCGAAGCACGCTTTATCGAGGCGATGGACGACGACTTCAACACCCCGGAAGCCTATTCGGTGCTGTTCGATATGGCGCGTGAAGTGAACCGTCTGAAAACTGAGGACGCGGCCGCGGCGAATGCCATGGCGGCCCACCTGCGTAAGCTTGCTGCGGTGCTGGGTCTGCTGGAGCAGGAGCCGGAGGCGTTCCTGCAGAGCGGCGCGCAGGTTGACGACGCGGAAGTGGCGGAGATCGAATCGCTCATCCAGCAGCGTCTGGACGCGCGCAAATCTAAAGACTGGGCGGCGGCGGATGCGGCGCGCGACCGTCTCAACGAGATGGGCATTGTGCTGGAAGATGGCCCGCAGGGCACCACCTGGCGCCGGAAGTAAGCCATAAAAAAACGCCCGCAAAAGCGGGCGTTTTTCTTTTCGTTGTCAGGCCGTGACGGTCACGCTCTGGCCTTCAAAGCTCACCGTCTGACCAGCGACGATTTTGCAGCGTTTGCGGGTTTCCACCGCGCCGTCGACTTTTACCAGCCCGTCGGCGATGGCGATCTTCGCCTGGGCGCCGCTTTCGCTCCAGCCTTCCAGCTTCAGCAGATCGCACAGCTCAACGTGCGGGTGTTTACCTAAGGAAAATGTCGCCATCTCAGGCCTCCTCAACGTCGTGATACTCTTCGCACGCCTGCAGCGTGTTCTGAATCAGGGTAGCGACGGTCATCGGGCCAACGCCGCCGGGAACCGGGGTGATGTAGGACGCGCGTTCGGCGGCATCTTCATACACCACGTCGCCGACCACTTTGCCGCTTTCCAGACGGTTGATGCCGACATCGACCACAATCGCCCCTTCTTTAATCCACTCGCCAGGAATAAAGCCCGGTTTGCCCACCGCGACGATCAGCAGGTCGGCGTTTTCGACATGATGACGCAGGTTTTTTGTAAAGCGGTGGGTGACGGTGGTGGTGCAGCCGGCCAGCAGCAGCTCCATGCTCATCGGGCGACCGACGATATTGGAGGCGCCAATGACCACCGCATTGAGGCCGTAGGTGTCGATATTGTAGCGTTCCAGCAAGGTCACGATACCGCGCGGAGTGCACGGACGCAGGCGCGGCGCGCGCTGGCACAGGCGGCCAACGTTGTAAGGATGGAAGCCGTCGACGTCTTTATCCGGCGCGATGCGCTCGAGAACTTTGACGTTATCGATCCCTGCCGGCAGGGGCAGCTGAACCAGAATACCGTCGATGGTCTTATCGGCATTCAGAGTGTCGATAAGCTCCAGCAGCTCGGCTTCGCTGGTGGTTTCCGGGAGATCGTAAGAGCGGGAGACGAAGCCCACTTCTTCACATGCTTTGCGCTTGCTACCGACATAAATCTGCGAGGCCGGGTTGCTGCCGACCAGCACGACGGCCAGCCCAGGGGCGCGTTTTCCGGCCGCAACGCGAGCCTTCACTTTTTCCGCAACCTCAGAGCGTACCTGCTGCGCAATCGTTTTACCGTCAATAATTTTTGCTGCCATCAGAGAGAGGATTCCATCTGTATCTTTACGAAAGGGGGATGAGGATATTTTGTCAGAAGCGGGCCTCGCTGTCAGTCCTCGTTTGCTGTTTTATCCTGTCTGAGGCTAATTTAGCCTGTTATGGCCATGGTTATTACATGGTTATTGGTGCGTTGCGCCTGGCCACTGAGTCGATTTACGCGCGCATGAGCCCCGGCGGTATGCTTCTTGTACAGTTGGTGGGGGATATTTCGCCAGCGTCGTATAAGCCCCGCAGTTTCCTGGCAAAATGGATTGACTCGACCGACGTGGACCGTATAATTCCACGCGTTTCACTCCGCGAAGCACTCGCTTCTCAGGGCGCCCTTAGCTCAGCTGGATAGAGCAACGGCCTTCTAAGCCGTAGGTCACAGGTTCGAATCCTGTAGGGCGTGCCATTTAATAATCAATCACTTATCAACTTCCTCCAGTCGCTGATTTTTCCTTGTGGGACATATTTGGGACATCTTCTGCAAAAATTTGCAAAAATTGAGTCAATTTGACGTGCGTGCTCAGTTAAATGGTTAGGTGCCAGGTGAGCATATCGACGGACCATTTCGATGATTCTAATGTCTTGTAGTATCTGTCGGACGATGGCCAGTCAGAGTACAGCATTACTGCTCTGTAATATCGAACAGAATGGTTAATGCTGGTTATAGCTGAGTGCAGAATAAGCGCTCTGCAGGAATGTGAAAATATGTTGCCGGTAACAGGCTAATAGTCATTATAGCTTTAGGTTCTGTCTGACTGGGTTAAATATCGCATTTTAAGCTGGCGTGAAGTACAGTTGTTATAGATCAATATTGAACACTATTTGAAAGCATACCCTCGATGTTCATCCACTGCCTGGAAAGATCCGAATGAACATCAAATTCGTCGCCATCTCCGTATTCGCTGTTGTGTGCGTCTTTGCATCAGATATTTCCATCGCCAAATCGAATTCCTTAAGCGATGATCAGGTCAGTCAAAGGATTATTGATGACTCTGTCGCATCCTACCCCGGTACTTGTGCCTGTCCCTTCAATACCGCCCGGAACGGCAGCTCGTGCGGTGGCCGCAGTGCCTGGAGCAAAGCTGGTGGGTACTCACCTATTTGCTACAAGAAAGAGGTAACAAAGGAGATGGTTAAGGCGTGGCGACAAGAGAATCAATGATAACGATCAATATCTGAACCAGGTGATTACTTACACTGGAATAGTAGTTTAAATAATATTAAATGATTATTTCGAATACTGCAGCCCATTTGCAGTAAGCTCTGTTCTGGTAGAGGCGGCAGAGGCCACGGCGTATATCTTTTTACCTTGTGATATTTGAACCCAGCAAATCTATTTCCCCTGCCTGATAGACTTAGTGTCACCGTATCCTGTTACTAAGAGCACGGGGCTACCTACTCATAAGACACTTCCTCTTCTTACGAGGAAACCGGTTTAGCGTGTTGTGTGTGGAGACAGTACCCATCAACTCAAACTGATAACAAAAAGTTTAATTTTTTTCCCCGCCGCGCTGACTATAGTTAGGGCACTTTCACTTGCCCAATAAGGTCACGATTATGAAATTAGTTATCGCCTCCGTAATTTCTCTGCTCAGCTTCAGCGCGCTGGCGGCGCCAGAGGGGACGCTCAGCGTACACATTCTTAATCAGCAAACCGGGCTCCCTTCACCGGGGGTGCAGATTGAGCTGGATAAACAGCAGGGGGAGAGCTGGCAGCATATCGCCACCGGTAAAACGGATGCCGATGGGCGGATTAAATCGCTCTATCCGCAGGCGGAGAATATGGAGCCGGGGGTGTATAAAGTGACGTTTAAAACTGGTGACTATTTTAAAAGCCAAAATATGAATACGTTCTTCCCGGTGATTCCGGTTATTTTCAATGTTACAAAGCAAAATCAAAAACTGCATATCCCGCTGCTGCTCAGTCAGTACGGATACTCTACCTACCGCGGCAGCTGATGACCCAAGCCGCTATCCAGCCAACGCCTGCGCGGCTTCCGCAGGCGTCACGCTTTTCTCGCACCACGATGTCCACGCCTAACGCTCGGTCTCTTTCTCTTTAAAGTGTTTAACGGCTTCGTCGTACATCGCCAGCAGGCCGGAAATTTCGCCTTCATATTGCGGCACGCGCTGGGCGCGAACGAGCTCAATCAGCAGCGCATAGGCTGCTTCTTCCGGGGCCGCATGTGGATTAATAAGTCCAGACATATCACCTCCTTAACAGTGGGCCTTTAGCCTACCCCTCGGCGAGAAAACGCAACAGCCTGATATGCAACCAGTACTTCTTATATGGCTCTTATGAAACCTCAGAGGCGAAGACCACGGCGGAAATCAATTGAAGGAGGGGTTATCCAGACCACTGGCGTGGCGGTTAGCGGTGCATCTACACCGGCAGGAGGCTCATCATCAGCCAGGCGATGGCGATGCAGATAAGGGTCATCGACAGCACAAAATTCATGGTAGCTCCTCTTCATCCTTTCTTTACTCAACGTAAATTTTGACAGCGATGATCGCCTTTATCCTTGGCGATTTGTGCCGCTATCCGGCGGTGGGCTGGGGAAAGACGGCCTGTTTCCCCGTGAAGGCCAGCAAAATATCCTCTTTGTCAGGGTTATAGTGATGACATCAATGAATAAGCTGCATCACATTGGTTATGTTGGTCTTTCCGCCTGAAGAATGACTTCGGGTCGCTGATAAGCTTGCTGGGGGAATAACAGGATGAGCACTACACCGTTAACGCTTTCTTTTGCCGGACAACAACCGCCCATCGCCCTGCCGCAGGTGCCGGGAACGCGGGGGCCGGTGGGAGTCGACATGCGCGGGCTAAATCAGTCCGGATTCTGCAGCTATGACCCCGGCTTCGCCAATACCGCCGGATGCCAGTCGGCGATCTCGTGGATCGATACGGAAAACAGCGTGCTGCTGCACCGCGGCTATCCGGTAGATCAGCTGGCTCGCCAGTGCGATTTTCTCGAAGTGGCCTACATCATGCTGAACGGTGACGCGCCGGATGAGGCCAGCTATCAAACCTTTCGCGAGACCATCACCCGCCATACTCTGGTCCACGAGCAGATAGCCCGCATGTGCAGCGGCTTTCGTCGCGATTCGCACCCGATGGCGCTGATGTGCGCCCTGGTGGGGGCGCTGGCGGCGTTCTATCATGATGTACTGGATGTGGAAAATCCGCAGCACCGGGCGCTGGCCGCCACCCGGCTGCTGTCGAAAATGCCCACTATCGCCGCCATGAGCTACAAGTACACCATTGAGCAACCCGCCGCGTATCCGCGCAACGATCTCTCCTATGCCGGAAATTTCCTGCAGATGCTGTTTGCTATCCCGGCGGAGAAATATGTTCTGAATCCGGTCATCGAGCAGGCGATGAACCAGATCCTGGTGCTGCATGCCGATCACGGGCAGTGCGCCTCGACCACTACGGTGCGCGCGGCGGGCTCCTCCGGGGCGAACTTATTCGCCTGCGTCGCCGCCGGGCTGGCGTCGCTGTGGGGGCCGATGCATGGCGGAGCAAATGAATCGAGCATGCGAATGCTGGAGGAGATTGAAAGCGTCGATCAGGTTCCGGCGTTTCTGCGCCAGGCGAAGCGCGATCCGCAGGCATTTCGCCGGCTGGGTTTTGGCAACTCGCGCTACCGTCACCGTGACCCGCGCGCCGATATCCTGCGTGAAACCAGCCATCGGGTGCTGGCGGAGGTAGGCATGTCTGACCGCCTGCTGCAGGTGGCGATGGCCCTTGAGGACGTGGCGCTGACCGACCCCTATTTTGTGGACAATGGCCTGTCGCCAAGCGTGGATTTCTATACCGCGGTGATCCTTAAAGCGATGAATCTGCCTTCGTCGATGTTTGCGGTGGTCACCGCGGTCGGTCGGACGGTCGGTTGGGTGGCGCACTGGAACGAGATGCACCAGGCGCCGCTGACCATCTACCGGCCACGGCAGATTTACGTTGGCGAGGGCTATCGGGATTACGTCTCCCGACGCGGCGAGCGGTCTGCTGAGCTAAGGTAATGCCTTACAGGCAGGAGGCGCGCGGCGTCTTCCTGCCCAGGCGGGTTACTACTCAGAGATGCCGGGAGAGCAGATAGTGCTCGACGGCGGTATATTCGGTTAACCGGGTATACAGCGCCAACAGGGCGCTGAGAAAAGCGCCTACCTCACAGGTCTGCGGCCTGGGCGTGGCGAGTAATGGCTGTAGCGTAGCTCTCAGTTGATCAAGGTCGGGCTTCAGCACATACGGTATATGCAGGGTGCTGAGGATGGTTTCAGTCTGCTGGAAATCATGACGAGATGGCAACGCCTCGTCTGCGCTTAGCCAGCTCAGGATAATCAACATGAGGCGATTTTTAGTGTAGAGATACGATTTCATGGCCTGTCTCCTGTCGGTAGTGGCGCAACACCATCCCCTGAACTTTGTTCATCAGTTCCACGTTATTTTTCACCGCCAGCTTGCTAAGGACGCGTGAACGGTAGTAGTAGACCCGTTTGATCGTGAGCTGCATGGTGCTGGCCACGTGATACAACGGCATTCCCCCCATCAGCAGGCTGATTAAAAAAGTTTCCTTACGGGTCAGGTTATAGCTGTCAGGTATGGCGATATAGAGCTTGTCGGCGGGGGGCGATGTCAAGCGCGGACCGCGGGCAAGGGCAGCGCTGAGCCCGGCAAAACTGGTGATGAACTCTGCGCCGAGCACAATGGCGAGGCTGCGTTCGAGCTCGCTCAACGGGTAGCCTGATTTGGCAAAAATAAAGATCCGGATCAGGGGATTAAACGATTTTAAACTGAGCGCGACCTGCAGTACTTCGATGCTGACGCTGCTGTAATCAATAAGGATGGTGCTTAGCCGGGCTCCGGCATCGGTCGCAAAAAAAGTATAGAACATCTCACTCTGTCCACTAAACGGGTAACAGAGTATTTCTTTAATATCCAGAGGCTTGCTGTTTGGTTCATTAATATACGCTTTCAGGGCAATATTAAAATATTCTGAATCCGCAATGCAGATCAACATAATGACCTCCTGGCATAAATACGCTGTGCATGCTGTCCTGCCTGATTCGACAATTTACTGTAGAGAATACCCGCCTGAAATAACATACTCCCTGCGCTTTCAATTCAGGGGGGAGAACGTGGGAGGAGGTGGTTAATAATGAGGGTGAGATAGTTAGATCGCATTTCTCGAATGTTTTTTAGAAAATAAAAAATAAAAATTATCTTTTATTTACAGTGAGTTGTGTTTTTATTGTGCGTCAGTTTTATTTCTTTTTCAAAGTGGTGTTAAGACTTTTCTATAAAAAGTAGAAATGGTCCTGGTGGCGAATTTGAATAATAAATAATGAAGTGAGTAGGATGTCAGTGCAGGGAAGGGGTTAAAAGATAACAGGTTAATCCAATGGACTGAGCATTAATAAATTGTACGTATAAAGTACGCCAGGGTATTTCCTGAACGATTCTCCATAAGCGTGGTGATGAGGAGTGAAGATGAAAAAATACAGCAGAGGAATGGCATCTTTCGTGGTGATGATGATGCTTTCTCCGGTAGCGGCACAGGCTGCTGATGGCAAAGTCACCTTTAATGGTGAAGTCATCGAAAATACTTGTACGGTAGTGAATAAAGACAAGACGGTAACCCTACCGACGGTCCAGCGTTCAGCGCTCAGCAGCGCGGGTGAAACGGCGGGCGTGGTTCCCTTCACCATCGATCTGACGAGCTGCACCCCAGGGGCTGATGTCTCGGTGTACTTCGAGAAAGATCAATACGTTTCCACGGAGGGTCGACTAAAAAACACTCTGTCTGACGGCACGGAAGCAGAAAACGTCGATGTGGAGCTGCTGAACACTCGGTTTACGCCGATTAACCTCGCGGAGACCCCGGCGGTCGCTGCAGACGGCACCATTGCTCGCCCGGACGTGATCCCGGTGGCGGTGGCTGAGCAGGATGGTTCCGCCTCGCTGCCTTTCTATGCCCGCTACTATGCGACCGACGCCGCTACGGCTGGAAAAGTCGCTACCTACGTCAACTTTACGGTGGTCTATCCGTAACCCCTGTCCACGGCCCCGCTCAGGGGCCGTTTATCCACCCGACAAGGAGGAGGTGAATATGCGGCGTATGGTTCTGGCACTGCTGCTGTCCAGCTATTTACCCTCGGCGGACGCCAGCATGGTTATTGACGGCACACGGATTATTTTTCCCGGCGACAAAAAAGAGATCGCCGTCCGGGCCACCAATATGGGGGAGACCCCCTCTCTGACGCAGGTCTGGGTCGACGATGGCCGCGTGCAAAATCAACCGGAAAAGGATGCGGCGCCGTTTATTGTGCTGCCGCCGATTGTGCGCATCGAACCGGGAAAAGGCCAGAGCTGGCGCCTGGTGTTTAACGGCAGCCGCCTGCCGCAGGATCGGGAATCGCTGTTCTGGTTCAATCTTCTGGATATCCCACCTGAGCCGAAAAATGGCAAGACTGACAATTACCTGCAGCTCGCGATACGGTCGCGTATCAAGCTGTTTTACCGTCCGGCAGGCGTGGCGGCGGAAAAAATAGCCGCGGAAAAAGCCCTGAGCTGGGCGCTGGCTCCTACGGGCAACGGGTTGCGGGTGAGCAATGCCTCAGCGCGCTATATCACCATCGACAGCATCACCCTTAACGGACAAAAACACGCTGCCGGCATGGTCGCCCCGTTTTCCTCGCTGGAGATCGCGCCTAAAGGGGTCGCGCTGCGCACGCTGCCAGCCAAATTCAGCTTCACCACCATCAATGATTACGGCGCGGTAGTGAATCATAATTATCCTCAGTAAGGACATTATTATGAAACTCAGGGAGATCAAGGTTGGGTTGATGCTGCTCCTTCCCTGGCAGGAGGCATGGGCGGCAGAGGCGTTTAGTTTTAACCGCGCCCATTTGCACGGCGCCGCGCAGGTTGATCTCCAGAAATATCAATACGGTAATCCACTACACGCCGGACAGTACCGCAGCACGCTCTCGGTGAATGGCCGGGACCTGGGGGAAGAAACGTTTGTTATCCAGGAACACGATGGCCAGCTTGAGCCCTGCATCTCACCCTCGCTGTTCGACGCTCTGCAGCTGAAGGATGCCCAGTGGCCAACCGCGGCCACCTGCCTGCGTTTTTCGCAGATCGATAAGGCGATCGGCTGGGAGTATGACAGCGGGGAAAACGTCCTGCGGGTAAATATGCCCCAGGCGCTGCTGCAACCCCATTATCGGGGGGCGGTGAACCTGAAAAAGGTGGATAGCGGCGTGCCCGCCGCGGTGCTGCGCTACCAGGCCAATAGCTATCAGAGCATCGTCGACGGGGACACCAGCAGCCATCATTATCTCGGGCTGGATGCCAGCCTGCGCGCCTTTGGCTGGCGGTTACATCACCAGTCCAGCTACCAGGCGCAGGAAGGGAATACGCACTGGGATAGCATTGCCACCTGGGCTGAGAGAAGTGTAGTGAACTGGGCGTCCACGTTACGGCTGGGTCAGGGATGGACCGACGGAACCTTCTTTGACAGCGTCAGTTTTATCGGCGGCAGGCTGGCTACCGATGTGCGCATGCTGCCGGGCTCTCGCCGCGGTTTTGCGCCGTCGGTCAGCGGCGTGGCGCGCACCAACGCCCGCGTAACGGTCACCCAGAACGGCGCTCTGTTGTACGAGGCAACGGTTCCGCCGGGCAAATTCACCTTCGACGATCTCTATCCCACCAACGCCGGCGGCGATTTACAGGTGACGATCCACGAGGCGGATGGCAGTCAGGACACCTTTACCGTGCCGTACGCCACGCTGCCTGGCCTGGTGCGGGCAGGCGCGGTCTATTATGATCTGTCGCTGGGCTATCTGGATGAGGACGGGATCGCCGGGCGGCCGGGATTTGGCGAAGCCACGCTGCAGTACGGCTTCAATGACTATATCAGCGGCTATACCGGCGCTAACGCGACGACAGATTATTACTCGACGCTGGTCGGCAGCGCCTTCAATACCTACTGGGGCGCGCTGGCGGTCGATCTTTCCCGTTCTGCGGCGAAGGGCAGGGAGCACGGCTGGCAGGAGGGCTACCGCTGGCGGGTGTCCGCATCAAAATCGTTTACATCCGATACGCGAATGCTGCTCTCGATGAGCCACAGCAACGACGGCAATTATCGCTCCATTCGCGATGCCGCCTGGGAGCACGACCGGCACCCCAACGACTGGCGGGAGATGACCCGCTACAGCGCGACGTTGTCTCAGCAGGCCGGCAGCGGCAGTCTGTCATTTAACGGAATCTGGAGTGAGGATGTCCGCCACCACCGCTGGCGCTCATATCAGCTGGGCTATGCCAACCGCTATGGTCAGCTCAATTATTATCTGTATGCCCAGCAGAGCCAGGATATCCATCACCGCAATAATCAGGTGGTGGGCGTCTCCTTTTCGCTGCCGTTCGGGCAGGCGGGCAGCCTGACCACCCGCTTTAACCACGATAAAAACTACGGCAGCCAGCTGCAGTCCAGCTATACCGGCAGCGCAGGCGAGAAAAACGCCTTCAGCTACGGTTTGACCACCAGCTACGACATGCCGCGGGAGAACCCAAATGAAGCCAGCGTTGCGGCCAACGGTAGCCTGCGGACGGATTATGCGTACCTGAACGCCAGCGCCAGCGCCGGTCGCCATCAGCAGCAGTACTCGCTGGGGGCATCGGGCGCCCTGGTAGCGCATCAGGGCGGCATGACCGCCACCCCCGAACTGGGGGAAACCTTCGCCATTGTGGAAGCGCCCGGCGCGGTGGGGGCCCGGGTGGCTAACCGCCTTGGACAGCCGATTAACCGCCAGGGTTTTACGATCATCCCTTACCTCGATCCCTTTACCGCTAACTGGCTGGATCTCGATCCGCAGGGTCTGAACGACCATGTGGAGATTGTCTCCAGCAGCACGACGGTGGTGCCCGATTCGGGCGCGGCGGTGAAGGTCAAATTTGTCACGCGTACCGGCTATCCTTGGTTTGCCCATGTCACGCTGCCGGATGGCGCGGCGCCCCCGCTGGGCGCGGAGGTGTTCGACGACAACGGTCGGGCGGTTGGCGCCGTCGGTCAGGGCGGGCTGCTGTATGCCCGAGTGCCGCAAGACCACGGCAGCGTCTCGGTAGTATGGGGCGAACGCAGCGGGCAACGCTGCCGGTTGGCCTATGCCATCCGCGACGACGCGGTGCAGCAGGTTAGCAGCGGCACGCCGCATCAGGTCTGCCGGCCGGGAATAAAGGAGAAGTAATATGAAAAAAATCATCGCATCAGGGGTACCTCTTCTGCTGGCCGGCGGGTACTGCGCTTCGCTGTCGGCAGCGTGCCAGATGGTCAGTGGCAAAACTATCGAGTATTCAGTGAACGTCAGCCAGGCCAGTATCAACCTTGACGTCAGCGATCTCCCCATCGGCTCCCTGCTATACAGCTACGGAGGGATGATTATCACTAATAACGAACGCTGGGAGATCGCCTGCAGCGGCAGCGAGCCCGGCGGGTTTCAGAGCATTGGCGGTTCCCGGGTCGGCCCGGCGGGAGACGGCAAGCCGGGGGATATCTACAGCATCGACCGCCTGCCGGGCATCGGCTACAGCTTTCAGATGGGGGAACAGGATGGCATTAATTTCGATCCCCTGTTCACGGCCTGGCCTTCCGCGCCGGTATTTTCCGGCCAGCGCGCATTTCAGGCGGAAAATAAAAAACCGACCATCTATTTCTGGCGGATTGCCGATAACGGCGGTCTACCGCCGCCGGGCGAATATTGCCTTAATGATTACCTTGGCGATATTTATCTTGGCGGAGTACAGGCGATGCGCTTCAGCGTCAGCGGGCTCTGTATTCAGGTCAAATCACCCACCTGCAAGATTACTGACGACAGTAAAAACATTAACGTCTTCCTCGGACGGCATAACAAAACCGCATTTACCGGGCTCAACAGCACCACCGCCCCGGTTCCTTTTAACATCAACCTGACGAACTGTGAAAATGTCGGCAGCGTGTTTATGCAGTTTAACGCGACGGTGGACAGCGCTGTCGCCGCCAACGAAGTGATTAAAATCGATGACCAACCTGAAGGGGCATCCGGACTTGGCGTGCAGATCCTCAGTGCCGGCGGCTCGCTGGTGCCGCTAAACCAGGTGAGCCAGGTCTGGTCCGGGAAAAAAGGCAGTCAGACGAACTATCGTTTATCCTATCAGGCCCGCTATATCCAGACGCAGCCCGCAGTGACTGCGGGCGAAGCGAACGCCAGCGCGACCTTCGTGGTGACTTATAACTGATCTGCCTGGCGGCGCGGCGCCGTCAGGCATGCGCCAGTAAAGGAAACATCAACTTCCTGTCTTTAAACAGGTTTTCCTTCTGGTCATAGACGAAGAGGATATCTTCTCCCTCTATCTTCTCATACTCGCCGAGCCGGTCTTCACTGGGGGTAAAACCGAGGATGGCCTGGTAAACGTGGTCATCGGCCAGTTCGTTGACCAGCGTCGACAGGCTCTTGCCCACGTCGCAGAACAGATCAAAGCAGATCAGCACCGGACCGTTTTGCATGGCGATGACCACCGCCTCATTTTTTGCCGAGTAATAGACAAAATGCTTCATAAAGGCTGAGCAGTAAAACATCAGCAGGCCAAAGTTATGCTCCACCCGCAGCGGTGAGAACGGGTTGGATTTTTCATAGTAATGGCGGAGCAGGGCGACATCGTCAGGGCTGTCCATATCCAGTTTACGAAAATCACCGGCTCGCGGGGAGACCGGCATAATATATTGATACTCTTCGCTGCGGGTGAAGCCAAATTTGGGGTAAAAATCCACCGTGGTGGGATTGGCGAATAAAAAGAAGGCGTCCGCCTCCTGCTGCCAGTCCTGCAGGATGTGATGGATAAGCTGGCCGGCTAATCCCTTATTACGGTGGTCCGGCTCGGTCATCACGGTGCCAATCTGAATATAACGCCGGGGCTCGCCCTGCCAGCGCAGGTCGATGATGTTGGCCGAAGCGTTAGCGATAACTTTATTGCGTTCGACAAAAGCATAGGGGATATAGGCATCGGTCCAGTAACCTTGCTGATACCACTCTTCAAAAGACAGGTCAAAAGTCTTAACGGCAAGGTCAATGAAGCTTTTTCTTAATGGGTTATTTTCTCTGACTTGCTTCACTAATTGATAATTCATTGTCATAGTTCCTTCTCACTATGGCTTCTGAAAGCGGCGACGTCGGCAAAGGCACTTGCGTCGAATGAGCGCTGTAAACGTAGCATATCTGGGAAAAGGATCCGCAATGTCGATGCTTAACCTTTGCCCCAGTCACAAATAACCGCATGCTGGCCGTGTCAAACCGGGCGAAACGGACTGTTTGCGTTCGCTATCGCCATAATAAAGCGTGAGTAAAAGAGGTATTGGTCGAGAGGCTGAGGCAAATGTACTGGCTATTTTATCGACAATCGGCCGAGCCGTAGAGGTTAGGTTTATTTATTTATGCATTAAACAGGAAATTTTACGCGTTGCGTCTAATAATAGAGTAGTCCCCAGCGTAAGGGCTGAATTTATCCTGGAATCGGCTTATAATAACGCGCTTTGTGATTGAGTATTACCGCACGAATTGGAAAAATACTACGTGCAGGATCCGCTACTTTATTTCGCGGTTTTTGCTCAGCTATTATTGAGTGAATTAACAGGATTACTATGTCAAATTTACCCAAATTTTCCCGCGCGCTGTTGCACCCGCGTTACTGGCTGTTGTGGCTGGGAATTGGCTTTTTGTGGCTGCTGGTGCAATTACCGTATCCGGTGATCTACCGTCTGGGAACGGCGCTTGGGCGGCTGGCAATGCGGGTGATGAAAAGCCGCGCGCGGATTGCCAGACGTAATCTCGAACTCTGCTTTCCCGAGATGAGCGCCGCCGACCGCGAGGCGCTGCTGGTGAAAAACTTTGAATCGCTGGGCATGGGGCTGATGGAGACCGGCATGGCCTGGTTCTGGCCGACGCACCGGGTAGCGCGCTGGACCGAGACCAGCGGCGTTAACGAGGTGGTGGAGCTTCTGGAAGAAAAGCAGGGCATTTTACTGATCGGTATCCATTTTCTGACCCTCGAAATGGGTGCGCGAATGTACGGCATGTTTACCCCAGGCATTGGCGTCTACCGTCCTAACGATAACCCGCTGATTGACTGGCTGCAAACCTGGGGACGCTTGCGCTCTAACAAGACCATGCTGGATCGAAAAAATCTGAAAGGGATGGTCAGGGCGCTAAAAGAGGGGGAAATTCTCTGGTACGCGCCGGATCATGACTACGGTCCGGCCAGCAGCGTCTTCGCCCCGCTGTTTGCCGTCGAACAGGCAGCGACCACCACCGGTACCTGGATGCTGGCGAAAATGTCCGGGGCGACGATTGTGCCGTTTGTTCCGCGGCGCAAGCCCAACGGCATGGGGTATGAATTGATCTCCCTGACGCCGGAGCGCACGCCGCCGCTGGCGAGCGCCGAGGTTACGGCGGCCTGGATGAATCAGATTATCGAACAGTGCATCCTGATGGCGCCCGAGCAATACATGTGGCTGCACCGGCGCTTTAAGACCCGCCCGGAAGGAGTACCGCCGCGTTACTGAACGCCTCGGCCAAAAAATAAGCGCATCGGTAGCACGCTTAGTAAATCGCCGTCTATACTGAAAGGGCCTGACTGAAGGCTAATTCCAAGGAGATTGCAGGATGAAAAAAGTGATAGTCGCGTTAGCCCTTTCCGCCGTTGCATTTGGCGCCTCCGCCGCGCAGTTGATTACCAAAGAAGAAGTGAAACACTTCAAACTGACCAAAGTCGGGCCGATCTCGGTGGGGCCGTCCGGTGGCGAATTCTCTTCGCCTTCCGATCTGCACGATCAGCTCTCCAAGCTGGCCGATGAGAAAGGCGGAAAGTACTACGTGATCACCGCTGCGCGTGAGCATGGCCCTAACTTTGAAGCCACAGCGGAAGTGTATAAATAACCTTTTTTTAAAGCGTGCCGTATCGGCGCGCAACGCATTGAGCCTGGAGCGCGTTAAGCCTCCGGGCTTATTTTTTTCTGCTATCGGAATTGCCTTAGGCAATAGCGGCAGCGGAAATGCGTTTTTATCGCTATATATAGATTTCATGATCACGATGTTAATGAATTATTGCTTTTTATTGTTAATAAAGAGCCAATTCCGGCCTAATGCCTGAGGGAGTGACCCCTGGCAAAAATAGGTAGGACAAATGTGTTATCATCGCGCCTTTCCCTTTTTGTCTGGGGCTTTCTTGTATGCTACAACCTGTTGTTCGCGTCGGTGAATGGCTGGTAACCCCCTCTGTAAACCAAATCAGCAGGAAGGGGCGCCAGCTTACCCTTGAACCGCGTTTAATCGATCTTCTGGTCTTTTTTGCCCGCCATCCGGGGGAAGTGCTTAGCCGGGACGAGCTTATCGAAAACGTCTGGACCCGGAACGTTGTGACCAGCCACGTCGTCACGCAGAGTATTTCTGAACTGCGCAAGTCGCTCAAAGACGGCGACGACGTTAGCCTTGAGTACATCGCGACGGTACCCAAACGGGGGTATAAGCTCACGGTGCCGGTGATCTGGTGCACCGAAGAGGGGGAGGAGCTAGCCCCGTCGATGGAGGCGCTGACGCCTTCGCCGTCGACCGCCGTTCCTGCGCCGTCGACCGCCGTTCCTGCGCCGCCGGCCGCCGGTGCGCCATCCGACGTCTCTGTCCCTCTCCCTGATGCCGCCGCGCCGCCACCGGCTCCTACCGTGGCCAGCGCGCCGTCAGGCCGCAAGCGCCTCACTACCGCCCTGGTGTGGGGGCTGTTCCTGTTGGCGCTGGGCACCTGCGTGGCGCTGGTGGCGCTGTCGAGCATGGAATCGCGGCCGCCGGTCAACAAGGCGCGTCTGCTGCTCAATCCGCGCGATATCGATATCCACCTGGTGAATGGCAACTCCTGCGCTAACTGGTCGTCGCAGCACTCCTACGCCGTAGGACTGGCCAGCCTGATCACCACCTCGCTGAACACCTTCTCGACCTTTATGGTGCATGACAAAACGGACTACAACATCAATGAACCAAGCAGTTCCGGCAAAACGCTGACCATTGAGTTCGTTAATCAGCGCCATTATCGGGCGCAGCAGTGCTTTATGTCGGTCCAGCTGGTGGACAACGCCGACAGCTCGACGATGCTGGATAAGCGCTACTTTGTGACCAACGATAACCAGCTGACCATCCAGAACGATCTGATGAACAGCCTGTCGGATGCCCTGGCGCAGCCGTGGCCGGCGCGAATGCAGGCGATGCTCAGGCAATATCAGCCCTCGCAAAGCGTGGCGTTAACCTATTTCTACCAGTCGCATCAGCTGTTAATGAAGGGCGATGTCGATTCATTAAGTAAGGCCAGTAGCCTGCTGGATGATGTGATTAAGCGGGCGCCGGATTTTATTTACGCCTATGCCGAAAAAACGCTGGTGGATGTATTGCGCCATTCACAACAGCCGCTTGACGATAAACAGCTGGCCGCCCTCTACAGTGAAGTCGAGCGGGTAGGGGCGATGCCGGGTATAAAAGACATGGCGATTTATTATCAAATAAAAGCGGTGGATTCATTGGGGAAGGGCAAAGTCGACGAAGCAAATACCGCAATTAATAGTGCGATTGATTTAGAGATGTCATGGCTAAATTATGTGCTGTTAGGGAAAGTCTATGAGATGAAAGGTGAGAACCGTCTGGCTGCCGATTCTTACATCACGGCGTTTAATTTACGTCCTGGCGAAGATACCCTGTACTGGATTGAAAATGGGGTTTTCCAGACGTCGGTTAACCGAGTAGTTCCATATCTCGACAACTTTCTCTCTTCAGAATAAGTAAACCCTCATCATGTGCAAGGTTTTGGGCATGGTGAGGTTAAATTTATGTTTCTCATGAAGCCTCTTGTTGTTATTTTTATTTAGCATTCAGGAGGCTTTAAATAACAGTCAGGTAACACGCTCTGCTTCTTATAACTTGCTGTAATACAACGATGTTTATCTTTTTCTGACACCCTGTTGTCATGTTTATATGTTAAGCGAAAAAGGTCAAAATATCATTTGTCTGATGTTTGTTTTTATATCACTTTATCTTTAGGACTAATCTCGTACAAATCAGTAATCTTGTTGGCAGTTGGTCGGGTCAATTAATGGTTCTGTATCATGATCTGTACCTCCCAAATAAACTTAGGAGAAAAACAACCATGAGTTCTGCCAAGAAGATCGGGCTATTTGCCTGTACCGGCGTAGTCGCCGGTAATATGATGGGGAGCGGGATTGCATTATTACCTGCGAACCTGGCCAGCATCGGTGGTATTGCCATTTGGGGCTGGGTGATTTCAATTATTGGTGCGATGTCTCTGGCTTATGTTTATGCCCGACTGGCCACTAAAAACCCGCAGCAGGGCGGTCCTATTGCCTACGCTGGCGAAATATCTCCGGCATTCGGTTTCCAGACCGGTGTCCTTTATTATCATGCGAACTGGATTGGTAACCTGGCCATCGGGATTACCGCAGTTTCTTATCTCTCTACGTTCTTCCCAATTTTAAATAACCCGGTGCCAGCAGGTATTGCCTGTATTGCCATCGTGTGGATCTTTACTTTCGTTAATATGCTCGGCGGGACCTGGGTCAGCCGTCTGACCACTATTGGTCTGGTACTGGTGCTTATTCCGGTAGTCATGACCGCGGTCGTCGGCTGGCACTGGTTTGATGTCGCTACCTATCAGGCGAACTGGAATACCTCCAGCACCACCGATAGCCACGCGGTTATTAAAAGTATCCTGCTCTGCCTGTGGGCCTTCGTTGGCGTAGAATCCGCCGCCGTGAGTACCGGGATGGTGAAAAACCCGAAACGTACCGTGCCGCTGGCTACCATGCTGGGCACTGCGATGGCCGGTATCGTCTACATCGCCGCGACTCAGGTTATCGCCGGTATGTATCCTGCTTCTCAGATGGCCGCGTCCGGTGCGCCGTTCGCAATTAGCGCCTCTACCATCCTCGGCGGCTGGGCTGCACCGATGGTATCCGCTTTCACCGCCTTTGCCTGCCTGACTTCTCTGGGCTCGTGGATGATGCTGGTTGGCCAGGCCGGTGTACGTGCCGCCAACGACGGTAACTTCCCGAAAGTGTATGGCGAAGTTGATAACAACGGTATTCCGAAAAAAGGCCTGCTGCTGGCCGCAGTGAAAATGACCGCGCTGATGGTGCTGATTACCCTGATGAACTCCGCCGGTGGTAAAGCCTCTGACCTGTTCGGCGAACTGACCGGTATCGCGGTACTGCTGACCATGCTGCCTTACTTCTACTCCTGTGTTGACCTGATTCGTTTCGAAGGCATCAACATCCGTAACTTCGTTAGCCTGATTTGTTCGGTACTGGGTTGCGTGTTCTGCTTCATCGCGCTGATGGGCGCAAGCTCCTTCGAACTGGCCGGCACTTTCATCGTTAGCCTGATTATCCTGATGTTCTACGGTCGCAAAATGCACCAGCGCCAGAACAACGCATCGGATAACAACACCACCGCTAACGCGCACTAATCAGCAACCCGTTTTCCTGAGGCTCCTTCCATCACCTGTCATCACGCGACGGGAGGGG
Organism: Klebsiella sp. KP20-425-1; assembly: GCF_025813515.1. Lineage (NCBI taxonomy): Bacteria > Pseudomonadati > Pseudomonadota > Gammaproteobacteria > Enterobacterales > Enterobacteriaceae > Klebsiella > Klebsiella sp. KP20-425-1. The sequence goes on along the minus strand of NZ_CP109614.1, from coordinate 3,867,540 downwards.
CTTTCTACATCTGGAGATTTGACTATGAACGTTATTGCAATCATGAATCACATGGGGGTTTACTTCAAAGAAGAACCCATCCGTGAACTGCATCGTGCTCTCGAACGCCTGGACTTCCGTATTGTCTACCCGAACGACCGTGACGACTTATTAAAACTTATTGAAAACAACTCTCGTCTGTGCGGCGTGATCTTCGACTGGGATAAATACAATCTCGAACTGTGCGAAGAAATCAGCAAAATGAACGAGTACATGCCGCTGTATGCGTTCGCTAACACCTACTCCACTCTGGACGTTAGCCTGAACGATCTGCGCATGCAGGTTCGCTTCTTCGAATATGCGCTGGGCGCTGCGGAAGATATCGCGAACAAAATCAAACAGAACACTGACGAATACATCGACACCATTCTGCCGCCGCTGACCAAAGCGCTGTTCAAATATGTCCGTGAAGGTAAATATACCTTCTGTACCCCAGGCCACATGGGCGGTACCGCGTTCCAGAAAAGCCCGGTAGGCAGCATCTTCTACGATTTCTTTGGCTCCAACACCATGAAATCCGATATCTCCATTTCGGTTTCTGAACTGGGTTCCCTGCTGGACCACAGCGGCCCGCACAAAGAAGCGGAAGAGTATATCGCTCGCGTGTTTAACGCAGAACGCAGCTACATGGTGACCAACGGTACTTCTACCGCTAACAAAATCGTCGGCATGTACTCCGCGCCGGCCGGCAGCACCGTGCTGATTGACCGTAACTGCCACAAATCGCTGACTCACCTGATGATGATGAGCGACATTACGCCGATCTACTTCCGTCCGACCCGTAACGCCTACGGTATCCTCGGCGGTATTCCGCAGAGCGAATTCCAGCACGCGACTATCGCCAAGCGTGTGAAAGAGACGCCGAATGCGACCTGGCCGGTACACGCGGTTATCACCAACTCAACCTATGATGGTCTGCTATACAACACCGACTTCATCAAGAAAACCCTGGATGTGAAATCCATCCACTTTGACTCCGCGTGGGTGCCTTACACCAACTTCTCGCCGATCTATGAAGGCAAATGCGGGATGAGCGGCGGCCGCGTCGAAGGGAAAGTGATTTATGAAACCCAGTCCACGCACAAACTGCTGGCGGCGTTCTCCCAGGCGTCGATGATCCATGTGAAAGGCGACGTAAACGAAGAGACCTTCAACGAAGCCTACATGATGCACACCACCACCTCTCCACACTACGGGATCGTGGCCTCCACCGAAACCGCGGCGGCGATGATGAAGGGGAACGCTGGTAAGCGTCTGATCGACGGCTCTATTGAACGTTCCATCAAGTTCCGTAAAGAGATCAAACGTCTGAAAGGCGAGTCTGACGGCTGGTTCTTCGACGTCTGGCAGCCGGAGCATATCGATGGTCCTGAATGCTGGCCGCTGCGTTCCGACAGCGCATGGCACGGTTTCAAAAACATCGATAACGAACACATGTACCTCGACCCGATCAAAGTCACGCTGCTGACTCCGGGGATGAAGAAAGACGGCACCATGGATGACTTCGGTATTCCGGCAAGCATCGTGGCGAAATACCTCGACGAACACGGCATCGTGGTTGAGAAAACCGGTCCGTACAACCTGCTGTTCCTGTTCAGTATCGGTATCGATAAGACTAAAGCGCTGAGCCTGCTGCGTGCGCTGACCGACTTCAAACGCGCGTTCGACCTGAACCTGCGGGTGAAAAACATGCTGCCGTCGCTGTACCGTGAAGATCCTGAATTCTATGAAAACATGCGTATTCAGGACCTCGCGCAGAACATTCACAAACTGATTGAGCATCACAACCTGCCGGATCTGATGTTCCGCGCGTTTGAAGTGCTGCCATCGATGGTGATGACCCCGTATGCCGCGTTCCAGAAAGAGCTGCACGGTCAGACGGAAGAAGTGTATCTCGAAGAGATGGTCGGCCGCGTCAACGCCAACATGATCCTGCCGTATCCTCCGGGAGTGCCGCTGGTGATGCCGGGTGAGATGATCACCGAAGAGAGCCGTCCGGTGCTGGAGTTCCTGCAGATGCTGTGCGAAATCGGCGCCCACTATCCAGGCTTCGAAACCGATATCCACGGCGCCTATCGTCAGGCGGATGGTCGTTACACCGTTAAAGTGCTGAAAGAAGAGAATAACAAGTAATAGACGCACACCAGGGAAGTGGCTTGCCACTTCCCTTTTTCACGCTGCAAGGAGAACACATGAAAACACCCTCACAGCCGCGCGCGATTTACTACATCGTTGCGATCCAGATCTGGGAGTACTTCAGCTTTTACGGCATGCGCGCCTTACTCATCCTTTACCTTACCCACCAGCTTGGCTTCGACGACAGCCACGCCATCAGCCTGTTCAGCGCTTACGCATCTCTGGTTTACGTTACCCCTATTCTCGGCGGCTGGCTTGCCGACCGCCTGCTCGGCAACCGCACGGCGGTAATTGCCGGGGCGCTGTTGATGACCCTCGGCCATGTGGTGCTGGGCGTTGAGTCGACCTCCGCATGGAGTTTGTACGTCGCGCTGGCGATCATCATCTGCGGCTACGGCCTGTTTAAATCCAATATCAGCTGCCTGCTTGGCGAACTGTACGCTCACGACGACCCGCGTCGCGACGGAGGTTTCTCGCTGCTGTACGCCGCCGGCAACGTCGGCTCGATTGCCGCGCCCATCGCCTGCGGACTGGCGGCGCAGTGGTACGGCTGGCATATCGGCTTCGCCCTTGCGGGGATCGGTATGTTTATCGGCCTGATGATTTTCTTAAGCGGCAGCCGCCACTTCCGGCATACCCGCGGCGTCGATAAACCGGCGCTGCGGGCGGTGAAGTTCGTGCTGCCGACCTGGGGCTGGCTGCTGGTGATGCTCTGCCTGGCGCCGGTATTTTTCACGCTGCTGCTGCAAAACAACTGGTCCGGCTATCTGCTGGCGATCGTCTGCCTGTTCGCCGCCCAGATGGTGGCGCGGATCATGATCAAAGCCCCGGAGCATCGTCGCGCGCTGTGGCAGATCGTCCTGCTGATGCTCGCCGGAACGTTGTTCTGGGTGCTGGCGCAGCAGGGCGGGAGCTCGATTAGCCTGTTTATCGACCACTTCGTCAATCGTCGTCTGCTGAACTGGGACGTGCCGACCGCGCTGTTCCAGTCGGTTAACGCGATAGCGGTGATGGCGGCCGGCGTGGTGCTGGCGTGGCTGATGCGCCCGGAAGGCAGCGTGCGTTCGGTGCTGCGCGTCTGGCTGAAATTTTCTTTCGGCCTGCTGCTGATGGGCGGCGGCTTTATGCTGCTGGCGCTCAATGCCCGCCATGGCGCGGCTGACGGTCAGGCCTCGATGGGCATGATGGTCGCCGGGCTGGCGATGATGGGCTTTGCCGAACTGTTTATCGACCCGGTGGCGATGGCGCAAATCACCCGTCTGAACATGCCCGGCGTCACCGGCGTATTGACCGGCATTTATATGCTGGCCACCGGCGCGGTGGCCAACTGGCTGGCGGGCGTGGTCGCCCAGCAAACCACCGAATCGCAAATCAGCGATACGGCGATTGCCGCCTATCAGCATTTCTTCGCGCAGATGGGCGAATGGACCCTTGGCTGCGTGGCGGTGATGGTCATTATCGCCTTTGCCGCGGCCTGTAGCGTCGGCAAACGTCGTGCGGCTGCCGGTGAAATTACCGGCGGCGGCGCCTGACGCTCGTCCCGGCTCGTGGCGTAAACACCTTGTCCGGGCCGCGATTCGTAGCCCCGGTAAGCGCAGCGCGACCGGGGACATTACCTCAACAGCGGAGCGCGAAGTCGCTCCTTGCACAGCTTAGTGAACAGGAGGAGGATATTCTGGCATGCGCGGAGGCCAACGATAAAAAATACCGTTACTGAAGCCATAGCTGAGTGAGATCAGCTTGGAGTGAATCCAGGATCGTTAAGATTGTGCTCTGGTGTCTTCCCAGAGACAGGCCGCGCGGAAGGGTGACCTGGTTCAATTTATCGAAGCTAGTTTGAAAGCAAGGTTATGAGGAATCCATATGTCTGAACAACAAGCACAAGGTGCCGATGAGGCCATTGACCTTAATAATGAACTGAAAGCTCGTCGCGAAAAACTGGCTGCGCTGCGTGAGCAGGGCGTAGCTTTCCCCAACGATTTCCGTCGCGATCATACCTCTGACCAATTGCATGCTGAATTCGATGCGAAGGACAACGATGAACTCGCTTCCCTGAACGTTGAAGTTGCGGTGGCTGGTCGGATGATGACCCGTCGCGTGATGGGCAAAGCCTCCTTCGTCACCCTCCAGGACGTCGGCGGCCGCATTCAGCTGTACGTGGCGCGCGATGACCTGCCGGAAGGCGTCTACAACGAACAGTTTAAGAAATGGGACCTCGGCGATATCATCGCCGCCCGCGGCAAGCTGTTCAAAACGCAAACCGGCGAACTCTCGATCCACTGCACCGAGCTGCGCCTGCTGACCAAAGCCCTGCGCCCGCTGCCGGATAAATTCCACGGCCTGCAGGATCAGGAAGTTCGCTATCGCCAGCGCTATCTGGATCTGATCGCCAACGAAGAGTCGCGTCATACGTTCCGTATCCGTTCGCAGATCCTCGCCACCATGCGCCAGTTCATGGTGGCTCGTGGCTTTATGGAAGTCGAAACCCCGATGATGCAGGTGATCCCAGGCGGGGCGTCCGCCCGTCCGTTCATCACCCATCACAACGCGCTGGATCTGGATATGTACCTGCGCATCGCGCCGGAACTGTATCTGAAACGTCTGGTGGTTGGCGGTTTTGAACGCGTGTTTGAAATCAACCGCAACTTCCGCAACGAAGGGATCTCGGTACGCCATAACCCAGAGTTCACCATGATGGAACTGTATATGGCGTATGCGGACTACAAAGACCTGATCGAACTGACCGAGTCGTTGTTCCGCACCCTGGCGCAGACGGTGCTGGGCAAAACCGAAGTGCCGTATGGCGACCAGGTGTTTGATTTCGGCAAGCCGTTTGAAAAACTGACCATGCGGGAAGCGATCAAGAAACACCGTCCGGAAACCAACATGGCGGATCTGGATAACTTCGACGCGGCGAAAGCGCTGGCGGAATCTATCGGTATTCAGGTAGAGAAAAGCTGGGGGCTGGGACGCATAGTTACCGAAATCTTTGACGAAGTGGCGGAAGCGCATCTGATTCAGCCGACCTTCATCACCGAATACCCGGCGGAAGTTTCTCCGCTGGCGCGCCGTAACGACGTCAACCCGGAAATCACTGACCGCTTTGAATTCTTCATCGGCGGCCGCGAAATCGGTAACGGTTTCAGCGAGCTGAACGATGCCGAAGACCAGGCGCAGCGCTTCCAGGATCAGGTGAACGCCAAAGCGGCGGGCGATGACGAAGCGATGTTCTACGACGAAGACTACGTGACCGCCCTCGAGTACGGCCTACCGCCGACCGCCGGTCTGGGTATCGGTATCGACCGCATGGTGATGCTGTTTACCAACAGCCATACCATCCGCGACGTGATCCTCTTCCCGGCCATGCGTCCGCAGAAGTAATCCGTTGCACTCCCTCCCGGCCTGCGCCGGGAGGTTCTCCCTGCATTATCCCCGGCCTGTCGGCAGAGCGATGTTATTACAGGACTTTTTGCAACGTGCCGCGCTGGCTGCCGTTTGCCCATACGCCGTTAAAGGCGTCGTTCAGCGTAAAGGCTGAGCTTTTCACCCGGAAGGTCAGTTTACCCTGGCTGGCTTTCGCCTCCTCGATCAGATGGCCGCGGGTTTTCACCGTTTTAGCGGTGACGGTAATCTCATCAATTTTATCGCCATACTCCGTATAAACATACCAGGTGCCCACCCAGGGGCCGAAGCCGCTGTCGGCCTGCTGCGCGGCGGCGGCATTCTCGGCTTTGGTTTTATGAATATCGCAGGTGATCCCGTCGGTCATCTGCGTGCAGCCGGAACGTTCAAGCTGTTCCCGGTATTTCGCGCTAATGGCGTGGGCCGGCGCGGCGGCGACCAGCGCCAGGGTGAGGGTGGTGAAAAGCCAGGTCTTATTCATCTTATTGTTTCTCATCGCGATAGCGGCGTGCCGGGCCAGAGAGAGGGATACACGTTGGTGTATTCTCCCGTTGGCGTCAGAATAAAATAACCCAACCAGTCCTGATAAGTAATTAGCAAGAGGCTCTGGAGTTATTTATTAGTAAAGCATCAAAGTTTCATGCTTATTTCGCAAGCCAACCTTCCCACAGCTTGTCATATTATTGCAGAGAGAATGTTAATTATTTGATGTTTTAAAAGCGGCTATGTGTCATTCAGGCAAATAATAGCAGGCCTGTCCTTGGCGCACGGCAAAAGCCCGCGCTGGTGCGGTGTTGAGTTTTTTTCATATTGCTATCATCATATTTCGAATGAAAGGGATAACCTCTGAAGCGGGTTATTAAGCCAGTAATTTTTATCCGCAAAATAAGCCGGCGGCAAGCATTATTTCCATTTATTTTTCAGGGTTACCTGAAATAGCGAATATACCGCCAGCGCAATGATGGATTTCCATCATTTCTCCGTTTTCATCGTCGGTCGTCACCTGCTTATAGTGACGCCAGACAAGACCACAGGGTGGAAAGGAGAACAAGATGGCGACAGAGCAACTGCGGTGGGGCGTGAGCCCCCTGTGCTGGACCAACGATGTACTCGAGGATTTAGGCGGTGATATTCCCCTGGATACCTGCCTGCGCGAGGCGCGGGAGGCGGGCTATCAGGGCATTGAGTTAGGACGGAAATTTCCCCGCCAGGCAGCAACCCTGGGCCCGCTGCTGGCGGCGGCTGACCTGCGCCTGGCGTCCGGCTGGTACAGCGGCATGCTGGCCGACCGCAGCGTGGAAGCGGAGCTGGAGGCGGTGCGGGAGCACGCCCAGCTCCTCCGGCAGCTCGGCGCGAAGGTGATGGTTTACGGCGAATGCGGGCAACTGCCAGGTGAAACCCCGCTTGATGAGCCTATTTCGCTCTCGCCGCCGTTAAGCCGCGTCAGCCTTGCGGCGTATTGCCACAAGCTGAATACCTTTGCTGACCTGCTGCTGCGCGACTATGACCTCCAGCTGGCCTATCACCATCATCTGATGATGCTGGTGGAGCACGATGACGAGCTGGAGCGGTTTCTGTCTCACACCCATGACAACGTCGGGCTGGCGTTTGATACCGGGCACGCCTTTGTCGCCGGGGTCGAGATCCCGCGCGTATTGCACAAATATGGCCACCGTATCCGCCATCTGCATCTGAAAGACGTGCGTCCGCAGGTGCTGGGGCGTCTGTATCGGGAAAACCTGAGCTTTAACGAGGCGGTGCGCGCCGGGCTGTTTACCATCCCAGGCGACGGCTGCATCGACTATGCGCCGATCCTCGACTTTGTCCGGGACAGCGACTACCGCGGCTGGCTGATTATCGAAGCCGAGCAGGACCCGGCGATGGCGCCGCCGCTGGCCACCGCCAGCCGCGCCTATGCCTGGCTGGCGCACCATTTATCTTCCCCTTCATCGTCAGAGGAGTACGCATCATGAGCGCGCGGTTAAATATTGGCCTTATCGGCTCAGGTTTTATGGGGCAGGCACACGCTGACGCTTACCGTCGCGCGGCGATGTTCTATCCCGATCTGCCCAAGCGCCCGCATCTCTACGCGCTGGCGGATCAGGATCAGGCGATGGCCGAACGCCACGCGGCGAAACTGGGGGCGGAAAAGGCCTACGGCGACTGGCGCGAGCTGGTAAACGATCCGCAGGTTGATGTGGTGGATATCACCTCGCCGAACCATCTGCACTACACAATGGCGATGGCGGCGATCGCGGCGGGTAAACATGTCTATTGCGAGAAGCCGCTGGCGGTCAATGAGCAGCAGGCGCAGGAGATGGCGCAGGCGGCACGGCGCGCGGGGGTGAAGACCATGGTGGCCTTTAACAACATCAAAACGCCGGCGGCGCTGCTGGCAAAGCAGATTATCGCCCGGGGCGATATTGGCGAACCGGTGCGCTTTCGCGGCACCTTTGATCAGGGGTTTTATAACGACCCGAACCTGCCCTGGTCCTGGCGCTGCTCGAAAACCCTCGGCGGCAGCGGGGCGCTTGGCGACCTCGGCGCCCATACCCTGTCCGTCGCCCAGTTTTTGCTGGGCGGGATCCGTGAAGTGACCGCCAGCGCGCAAACCTGCCTGCGCCAGCGTCCGGTGCCGCAGACCGATGCCGGGTATGCCAGCCGGGTCGCGGCCGATGCCGAGTGGCGGGAAGTGGAAAATGACGATCAGGTTCAGTGCCTGGTCAATTTCGACAGCGGCGCCGCGGGGGTGATTGAGGCCTCGCGCATCGCCGCCGGGCGGATCTTCGGCGTGTTCTGGGAGGTCTCCGGCACCGAAGGCACGCTGTATATGGACGGGGAGCGCTTTAACGAGCTGCAGGTCTATCGCTTCAACGATGATAAACATGACCGCGGCTTTAAGACGCTGTATGCCGGGAGCCAGATCCCGGCCTATGCCGGCTTCTTCGGCTTCGATTTTGGCGGCGGCGGGCTGGGCTATTTTGACGTCAAGGTGATCGAAGTGCATGACCTGGTGCAGGGGATTTGCGGGGAGGGCGACTGCTATCCCAACTTTGAATTTGGTTTGCAGAATCAGCGCGTGCTGTCGGCGATTGAAGCCTCGATGGCCAGCCGTCGCTGGGTGAACGTGGTTAAAGACTAAGGAGCCGCTATGTTTCCGTCACACTTACCAACCCCGCGCCGCCCGGCGGCGCAGAGCATTCCCATCCTGCGCTGGGGCATTATCGGTCCTGGCTGGATCGCCGAGCGCTTTGTGCACTCATTGAAAACCTACAGCCGGCAGCAGGTGGTGGCGGTGGCTTCCCGCAGCCAGGCGAAGGCCGACCGGGTGGCCGCGGAATGGGGGATCCCCCAGGCTTACGGCCAGGTGGAGGAGATGCTGGCGCGTCCGGATATTGATGCGGTGTATATTGCGACGCCGCACAACCATCACTTTCCCGACGGCATGCAGGCGCTGAAGGCGGGTAAACACGTGCTGATTGAGAAGCCCTTCGCCCTCAACCTCGGCGAAGGGCGTGAGCTGCAGGCCGAAGCCGCCCGCCAGGAGAAGCTGGCGCTGGAGGCAATGTGGTGCGATTACGCGCCGAAATATGATGTGATCCGCCAGCTGCTGGAGGATGGGGCGCTCGGCGACCTGCATACCCTGCTGGCCGATCACGGCGAGTATTTCACCCGCGACCACCGCATCTTCAATGCCGATCTTGCCGGCGGGCCGATGATGGATCTCGGCAGCTATGTGACCTCGTTTGCGCTAATGGTGGGCGGCATGCCGCAGGAGATTGTCGCCCGCGGCAGCGACACGGCGGAGGGGCTGAACGGTCAGACGTCGATGCTGTTCGGCTGGCAGAACGGGATGCAGGGGTTGTTAAACACCACTTTGTTCAGCAACACGCCGGGCGGGGCGGTGGTGGCCGGACGCCAGGCGACCCTGACGATCGACGGCCAGTTTTACGCCCCCGGCGGCTTCACGCTCGCCGCCAGCCAGGGCGGGCAGGTGCTGCGCTGGGAAGAGCCGCGCAATCGCTACGACCAGCTGTTCTGGCAGGCGGAGCATTTTGCCTGGTGCATCGGACAGGGGTTGCAGGACTCGCCGCTGCGGCCGCTCAGTCGGGTGCTGCAGAATCTGCAGGTGATGGATGAGGTGCGGCGCCAGGTGGGCGCGGTGTTTAACGAAGAACGTTAAGGAGCCGGCCGGGCATTGGTTTGCAGATAGCGCGAGCGTATCTGCCATTGCCCGGCAAAAGGACGCGTACGATGCCTGATGTCTGTTGCCCGGCGGCGCTGCGCTTGCACGGGCCTGTGATATCTATGCAACCGATTGATATTACGGTGTATTAATGCCTGTCTTCTGTAGGCCGGGCAAGGCATCGCCGCCGCCCGGCATAAAACGGCTCCGCGTCGGCTGTTCTTGCCCGGCGGCGCTGCGCTTGCACGGGCCTACGATTTTACTGCAACCGTTTGATATTAAATCAGATTAATGCCTGTGTTATGTAGGCCGGGCAAGGCGTTGCCGCCGCCCGGCATAAAACGGCTCCGCGCCCGCTGTTCTTGCCCGGCGGCGCTGCGCTTGCACGGGCCTACGATTTTACTGCAACCGTTTGATATTAAATAAGATTAATGCCTGTGTTATGTAGGCCGGGCAAGGCGACGCCGCCGCCCGGCATAAAAGCGGCTCCGCGCCCGCTGTTCTTGCCCGGCGGCGCTGCGCTTGCGCGGTCCTGAGATATCTATGCAACTGTTTGATATTAAATCAGATTAGTGCCTGTGTTATGTAGGCCGGGCAAGGCGACGCCGCCGCCCGGCATAAAAGCGGCTCCGCGCCCGCTGTTCTTGCCCGGCGGCGCTGCGCTTGCGCGGGCCTGGGATATCTATGCAACCGATTGATATTACGGTGTATTAATGTCTGTCTTCTGTAGGCCGGGCAAGGCATCGCCGCCGCCCGGCATAAAGGCAGGTGCAGCGCCTGATAGCGGTTGCCTCGCACCCGCTCAGCGACAGTCGTCGACGGCGACAAACTGGCCATGCTGCAGGGACTGAACCGCCGCTTCGGCAATGGCCTGCGCCTGCAGGCCGTCCAGCAGGCCGGGCAGGTCGGCGACGGTTTCACCATTCAGGGAGCGAATAAAGGCGTCAAGATGCTGGTAATAAGATCCCTGTACCCGGCTGAACCAGTCTGGCCACAGGCCCGGCTCAATGCGCTGATTGCCGCGCCACAGGGTAGGGCCCGCCGGCGACTGGCTACCGGACTCCAGCGCGCCTTCGGCGCCCAGCAGGGTGATCCGTTCATCGTACCCGTGGCCGGTGCGGCGGGTATTGTCCAGCTGCGCCAGCGCGCCGCCGCGCATCTGCATCATCAGGATGGAGGTGTCGACATCGCCAAATTCGGCAATGTCCGGCAGGGCCAGCGCCGCGCCCATCGCTGCTACGGTGCGCACTTCATCGCCAGTGAGAAAGCGCAGGAGATCGAAGAAGTGGATCGCCTGATCGCGCATCTGGCCGCCGGAGCTGCGCAGATAGTCGAGCGGCGGCATGCTGGAGGCGCGGCAGACCATCTGCACCAGTTCGACCCGGCCGATCAGCCCTTGCTCCAGCTGGCGGCGGAGCTGCTGATGGCTGCTATCGAAGCGCCGGTTAAAGCCGACAGTGACCGGCACGTTCAGGGGGAGCACCCGCTCCACCACCTCACGGGCGCGCGCCAGGGAGAGGTCGATCGGTTTTTCGCAATAGACCGCCTTGCCCGCCCTGGCGGCAGCTTCCAGCAGTTCGGCATGCGACGGGGTTGAACTGGCGATCAGCACCGCGTCGATGGCGTCGCTATGGATCGCCTCGCTCACGGTCACCGCCCGGGCGCCATAGCGGGCGGCCAGCGCCTGGGCGCGCTCCGGGGCGGCATCGGCCACCATCGTCAACGCACTTCCTTCATGACGAGCAAGACTGGCGGCATGAACCTGACCGATAAAACCACTGCCTACCAGGGCAAAACGTTTGCAGATCATTTTTTTCTCCAGAATGGCGAGGGGACGCTGCCACCATAATCGGTTTGCTAAACTCACTGACACTGCCGTTTTGATGGATTTCCATCATGAAGAGAGGGGCGATGAAAAACATTTCACTGGCGATGCTGGCCAGACAGATTGGCGTCGGCGTGGCCACCGTTGACCGGGTGCTGAACGAGCGCGGCGGCGTATCGCCGCAGACCACGCGCAAAGTGCTGCAGGCGGCGCGCGAGGCGGGGCTGAAGCGGATCCTGCCGGAGGAGCACCGCTTTCCCTGGCAGATTGAGGTCTTTCTCAGCAGCAATGACTCGTTCTTCTTTCCGCAGCTGGCGCAGGATTTTGCCGCCGTGGCGGATAGCCTCGGCTATCGCCGTCTGACCTTGCACCGCACCTTTGTCCCGGAGTCGCAGCCAACGACGCTGGCCCGGCGCATTGCGCGCAGCTGCCAGCAGCGTCAAGGGATCATCGTCTTCGGCAATGACCATCCCGCGGTGCACGACGCGCTGCACCGCTGCCGGGAGGCTGGCGTCCCGGCGATCACCCTGGCGACGGACCTGCCCGGCGCCGACCGACTCTGCCACGTGGGGATCAATCAGCTACAGGCTGGCCGCACGGCGGGGTTAATGCTGGGGAGAATGACGCCACGGCCCGGCGAGGTGCTGATGGTCAGCGGCCGGCAAGATTACAGCGCGCATCGCCTGCGCATTCAGGGGTTCCGCGAGGTGCTGAGCCAGCGCTTTCCCCACCTGCAGCTCAGCGACGTGCTGGCGGGCGAGGAGCGGCGGGAGCAGATCACCCGCCTGGTGGAGCAAGCCCTGTGCCGCAGCCGAAATATTGTTGGGATCTATAACACCGGGCTTGGCAATACCCAGATTGCCGAGGCGCTGGCCCGCCACCGCCGCGAAGGCGACGTCTGCTGGATCACCCATGAGCGTTACAACACCACCCGGCAGCAGCTGGCGAAGGGCAGCCTGGCGTTAACGCTCGATCAGAACACCCGCCAGCACGCCCAGCTGGCGATCGACCTGATGCTGCGCCATCTGGAGTCCGGCTACCAGCCGCAAACCTATGCCGACGGTAAAGTCGACTTTATCCTCTACAGCGCCGAGAACGTGGACTAAGGCGTGCGGCGCCTCCCTTCCTGACAACACGGATTTCCCCGGCGGGTAAATGACCACCCCGCCGGGAGGGATCGCTTCAAAGCGTTGTCTGCTTCTCATTTTTCGCTCATTTATGCGGCAATGTTAGATGTCTGTCAAAATTCTGTTACTGCATAGTTTTAAAATTTTCATTTCAGTTATTTACTTATAAAAGTTTCAAATGTCTTGTTAATGAAATAAATGGTCTGAAATCCAGGTTGCGGCGTAAATGGACTGATGTTTCAAAATAGTGATGATAAAACAGCCGTTATTTGTGATTTAGATCACGATGGAGTGCGAGAGGTGCCGCAGCGTCGTCGATATACCAGCAGACATTTGCCGCAACGTAACTGAAATTAATTTTTCATTTTGTTTCATTCACCGGCGTACCTACAAAATCAAGGATCAACTATGAATATTAAGAAAACGATTGTTGCCTCTTTGTTAGCCTGCATGCTGCCTGCGGTGGTTATGGCAAAAGATGTCTCCATTGGCGTCTCGATGGCGCTGTTTGACGATAACTTCCTGACGATCCTGCGTACCTCGATGCAAAAAGAGATGAAAAAAGATGGCGTTAAATCGCAGATCGAAGACGCGAAAGGGGATGTCTCCCAGCAGCTGCAGCAGGTGCAGAACTTTATCGGCCAGGGGGTGGACGCCATTATCGTCAACCCGGTGGATACCAACGCGGTGAAACCGATCATGGATCAGGCCACCAAAGCCGGGATCCCGCTGGTGTTTGTGAACCGCCGTCCGCAGGCGGAGCTGACCGACAAGATGGCCTATGTGGGATCTGACTCTATTCTCGCCGGCCGTCTGCAGATGGAAGCGCTGGCGAAAGCGATGAACGGTAAGGGCAATGTGGCGATCCTGCTCGGCGACCTGGCGAATGAATCCACTCGCGACCGCACCAAAGGGGTGGAAGAGGTGGTAGCGAAATACCCGAACATCAAAATCGTCCAGAAGCAGACCGCGAAATTTACCCGCAATGACGCAGTGGATGTGGTCAGCAACTGGATGACCAGCGGTGAGGATATCCAGGCCATCGCCTCCAACAACGATGAAATGGCGATCGGCGCCCTGCAGGCGCTGGGCAAAAACCCGAACCATATTCTCATCGCCGGCGTGGATGGCACCCCGGACGCGCTGCAGATGCTGAAGAGCGGCAAGATGATCGCCACCATCTTCCAGGATGCGAAAGGCCAGGGTGAAGGCGCAGTCGACGCGGCCATCAAGCTGGCGAACGGCGAGAAAGTGGAAAAAATCATCGATGTGCCGTATCAGCTGATCACCAAAGAGAACATGGCTGAATTTACCAACCGTAATCAGAAATAGTCCTGGCCAACCTGTGATACGGAGGTGGATGTATGAACGCTTTTGCCCTTGAAGCCGAAGGTATCAGTAAGTTCTTCCCCGGCGTGAAGGCGCTCGATAATGTCTCATTGCGCGTGCGTCCGGGAACGGTGCATGCCCTGATGGGCGAGAACGGCGCCGGTAAATCCACGCTGATGAAATGCCTGATCGGTATCTATCGCCCCGATAAAGGGTCGATTCGCGTGAAAGGGGAGCCGGTGGAGTTTACCGACACCATGGATGCGCTGCGCTCGGGGATCTCGATGATCCACCAGGAGCTCAATCTGGTGCCGCATATGACGGTGGCGGAGAATATCTGGCTGGGGCGCGAGCCGATGAAGTACGGCTTTGTCGACCACGGCCAGCTGACCCGCCAGACCCAGGCGTTGCTGGATAAGCTCAATATCCGCTTAACCGCTGACCGGCTGGTGGGCGACCTGAGCATCGCCGCCCAGCAGATGGTGGAGATTGCCAAAGCGGTTTCATGGAACGCGGATATCGTGATCATGGATGAGCCCACCTCGGCGCTGACCGAAGGCGAGGTGGCTCACCTGTTCACCATCATCCGCGACCTGCGCGCCCAGGGTAAAGCGATCATCTATATCAGCCACAAAATGGATGAGATCTTTGCCATCACCGATGAGATCAGCGTCTTTCGCGACGGCACCTGGGTGGGGAGCAAAAACACCACCGAATTTACCCGGCAGTCGCTGATCACCCAGATGGTGGGCCGCGAATTAACCCAGCTGTTTCCGAAATTTAATAACACCATCGGCGAAGAGGTGCTGACGGTGCGCAACCTGACGCGTCAGGGCGTGTTCCATGACGTCAGCTTTAGCGTACGCCGTGGCGAAATCCTGGGCGTGGCCGGGCTGGTGGGCGCCGGGCGCAGCGAGGTGATGGAAAGCCTGTTCGGTATGGAGCGCTTCGACAGCGGCGAAGTGCTGATCGACGGGGCGCCGGTGACCATCGATTCCCCCTCCGTGGCGATTGAAAAGGGGATGGCATTATTAACCGAAGACCGGAAAAAGTCGGGCCTGTTTCTGGTGCTGTCGGTGCTGGAAAATATGAGTATCGTCAAAATGCCGGAATATATCGGCAAGAGCGGTTTTGTCCAGCACGTGAAAATGGCCGAAGACTGCATGGAGCAAATACGCCGGCTCAATATTAAAACGCCGACGATGGATCAAATTATTAATAACCTCAGCGGGGGGAATCAGCAAAAAGTCCTGATTGCGCGCTGGCTGTTAGCGCAACCGAAAATCTTAATTCTCGATGAGCCGACCCGCGGTATCGACGTCGGGGCGAAGGCGGAGATTTATCATCTGATCAGTGAACTGGCGAATCGGGGGGTGGCGGTGATTATGGTCTCCTCTGAACTGCCGGAAATCCTTGGCATGAGCGATCGGGTCATGGTGATGCATGAAGGTCGTATCACCGGCATCCTGGAAAAAGACGAAGCCGACCAGGAAACCATTTTGTCGTTGGCATCCCATTGAGGCACAGAGAATGAGTAATATGAAATTAACGGCGGCTCCGGCCAGCGAGGGTTCCTCCTTCTTCGCTAATTTGCGGCATAAAATGCCGAAAGATACCGGCATCTTTGTGGTGATGCTGGTGATTGCCCTGACCTTTGAAATCGCCGGCTGGTATGTTCGCGACCAGTCGTTCCTGCTCAATACCAACCGGCTGGTGCTGATTGTGCTGCAGGTGGCGATTATCGGCATCATCGCCGTGGGCGTCACCCAGGTGATCATCACCACCGGGATTGACCTCTCCTCCGGCTCGGTTATTGCCCTTGCGGCGGTGGTGGCGGCCAGCCTGGCGCAAACCTCCGATAGCCTGTCGCCAATGTTCCCGGCGCTGGTCAACCTGCCGGCGGTGATCCCCATTTGCGCGGGGATCGGCGTCGGCCTGCTGTGCGGCCTGACCAACGGTTTCCTGGTGACGCGGACCGGTATCCCGCCGTTTATCGCCACCCTCGGGATGATGGTTTCGGCGCGCGGTCTGGCGCAGTATTACACTCAGGGCAACCCGATCAGCTTCCTCTCCGACAGCTTTACGGCGATAGGCCAGGGGGCGATGCCGGTGATTATCTTCTTCGTGATCGCCGCCGTGTTTCACATTGCGCTGAAGCATACCCGGTATGGCAAATATGTGTATGCCATCGGCGGCAACATGACCTCGGCCAAAGTGTCCGGCATCAATGTGAATAAATATCTGGTGATCGTCTACACCATCGCCGGGGCGCTCTCCGGGCTGGCGGGGGTGGTGCTGGCGGCGCGCGTCAGTAGCGGCCAGTCGAGCATGGGGATGTCCTACGAGCTGGACGCGATTGCCGCCGCGGTGATCGGCGGCAGCAGCTTAATGGGCGGAGTGGGGCGCATTACCGGCACCCTGATTGGCGCGATGATCCTTGGCCTGATCAAAAGCGGTTTTACCTTTGTCGGCGTCGATGCCTATGTGCAGGATATTATTAAAGGCATCATTATCGTTGCGGCAGTAACCATCGATATGCGTCGCAACCGGAAAAAACACTAATCTTATCAACGGGCGGCAACGGCGAAGGATGCCGTTGCCGCCCGTCCTGTCCAGAAATAAACAAAATACTCCCCGCCAGGCTCCGCCTGTCTGTTTTGCCCGCGCTGCGCATCCTGTACAGTTTCGCCACTTCCGTTGTCCATTCGTCAGGGGCCACGCGTGGCCTGCGGTTTCTGGAGTCGTATGAATACACCATCCTTTGGCAAATTCTCGCCGCGCTGGCTAGCGGGAAAAAGGGGCCTTATCGTCACGCTGCTCGCGGGGCTGGCGATCCTGGCGCTCGGTCGGGGCATGAATTTGCCGGCCAGAGAGGTTTACCGTGAGAGGCAGATCCGCCAGCTGGAGGAGGATGCGCAGTGGGTGGCGGAACGCCTTGAGCGGCGGATGAACATTCCGGCGCCGCAGCGGGAAGCGACCTGGCCGCTGGCGGCGATGCGCGCCGCTCTCCAGACCCTCGCCCAGGAGCGGCATTATCAGCTGCTGCTGGTGAATGGCGACGGGCATCTGCTGGCGGCATCGCACGCGCTGCCGGCCAGCGTGCTGGCCCAGGTGCAGGCGCAGTTCCCGCGAGAGATGCAGCCCCCGCTGTTCGGCAGCCACTACCAGACCATTCAGCCATTCGCCCCGCATCAGCGGATGTTAAGCCGGGCGCTGAACGGCAACGCGGGGCTGGCGGGCTGGAATCTGGTGATGCTGGCGCCGGATGGTGGATTGCCCTCGTTGCTGGTGGCTTACCGCTGGCCGGTGACGATCGGCCTTGGCGCGGTGCTCGCCAGCGCGCTGCTGGCGCTGAGGCAGGCGGCGCGCGCCAGGCGAAAACGCTAATTGCCAACCGCGCCGTCAGGGATGGCGAATTTGCAGGGTGGCGGGCAGATAGCGCTGAAGCGGCTCCGGCGCCTGGCCGTCGATCAGCTGGCTGAGCAGATCATAGCAGTGCCAGGCCAGCTGGCGATTATCCTGCTGCACGGTATCAATGCGCAGGGAAAGCGAATCATACAGATAGTGATCGTCGAAGCTGGCGAGATGAATATTGGAATCCAGCAGATGATGCTGGCTCATATAGCGCAGCACCCCTTCGAGCAGCCCGCAGGCCGCGGTGAAGAGCGCCTTCGGCGGACGCCCCAGCCGAGCGCAGAGCGCCGCGAACATCTCATAGCCGGAGCTGGGGTGGTAGTTGCCGTTGATCACCCACTCAGGGCGCAGCGTGATCCCCGCCTGGGCCAGGCCCTGGGTGAACCCCGCCAGCCGGTCGCGCGACGGCGACAGCCGCGGCTGGCCGCCGAGAAACCAGAACTCGTCCGCATGCTGAGGCGCGATACGGGAGATCAGCTCGGCCGTTGGGGTGACCGAGTCGGTCATCACCAGCGGCAGGGCGCTGTCGCTGGGGGAGCGGTCAAACAGCACCACCGGCAGCTGTTCGCTGAGCTTCTGATAGTCGGCATCGCTGTGCATACAAGAGGCGACAATCAGGCCGTCGACCTGGCGGGCGATCATGTTATTGACCACCACGCTCTCCTGGCCAGGGTTTTCGTCGGTGCAGGAGATAAGCAGCTGCACGCCGGCTTCCCGGCAGAGCGTCTCAAGCTCGTGGGAGAAAACGGCAAACCCGTAGTTGGTGATCTCCGGCACCACCAGACCAATGGTATGGCTGCGGTTATCGCGCAGCGAGCGCGCGTGAATGCTCGGCTGATAGTGCTGTTCGCGAGCGATCGCCAGTACGCGCTCGCGCGTCTCCTGCGCCACGCGCAGCTCTTTACCACGACCGTTGAGTACCAGGCTGGCGGTCGCTTTGGAGACGCCCGCCAGTTCGGCGATATCTTTGATAGTTACGCGTTTGGTTTTCATCAGCACCCGGGAGCCTGAAAGCAAAACGCTTATTCTACCATGCATGGCCGCAGCAGCCAGCGGCAGAATGCCACCGGCGTCGCACCGCTGAAAATGAGCTGCCCCGGATAGCCCGGGAAGAAGCGGCTGCTCATCACCCCTTCGCCATCGTTGATGAAAATCTCCACGCTGGAGCGGTCGATAAAGATCCGCAGGCGTCGCGCCTCGCCGCGCCAGTAGCGGTGATGCATCTCCGCCGTCTGCAGGCCGCGGCGCGACAGACGCAGACCGTCGCGATTGACGGTGAGCTGCAGGGCGCCGGCAAAGTCCAGCCCCAGCGTGCTGTCGGGGGAAAGGTCAAAGGCCAGCTCCATCGGGGCGAGGGGCAGGGTCTGCCCGCGCCAGCCCTGGGCTTCCCCGCGCAGGGCGACCAGCTCGCGCAGCGGACGCTGATACAGAGTGCCAGCCTGCCACTCCAGCTCACGCACGCAGGTCATCTGATGGATCCAGCCCTGCGCGCGGGTGGGCTGATGCATCTCGTCCCCGTCGGGGACGCCCATCCAGCCGACCAGCAGGCGGCGGCCATCATCGGCCTGCATGGTCTGCGGCGCGTAGAACTCAAATCCGCTGTCCAGCTCGTGCAGCGGGCCGTGGTCGAAGATCCCGCGTTCGGCGTCGAAGCGGCCTGCCATCCACACCGCCGGATAGGTATTGAGAAAGCGCTGCGCTTCGCGGGCCAGCCCCTGCGGGCAGCAGATCAGCAGGTGGGTGTCCGCCAGCGGAAAGAGATCCGGGCACTCCCACATGTAGCCGGCGTTCGCCAGGCCGTTCACATCGTGCCCGGCGATCTCCCCTACCAGGCGCCACTCCCGCAGGTCGCTGGCGGTAAACAGCAGCACTTTGCCGCGCTGTTGCACATCCTGCGCCCCAAGAACCATGTACCAGCGCCCGTCCTGCCGCCACACTTTAGGGTCGCGCACATGGCCGGTATAGCCTTCTGGCAGCGGCAGCACCGGCCCCAGCTTGCGGAAGGTGCCATCGGCATTCTCGGTCGCCAGACATTGCCAGGCGGTGCGCCCGCCGTCGGGGAATTTCACGTTGCCGGTGTAGCACAGAGTCAGGGCGCCCTCGAACTCGACCGCGCTGCCAGAGTAGCAGCCGTTGCGGTCATACTCTTCATCCGGCATCAGGGCGATAGGTTCGTGCCGCCAGTGCAGCAGATCGGCAGAGCTCCAGTGTCCCCAGCACTTATAGGTATGGTCGCAGGCGAGCGGGTTCCACTGATAAAACAGGTGGTAACGCCCGGCGACCTGGCAAAAGCCGTTAGGATCGTTCAGCAGTCCGTTGACCGGCGCCAGATGCCATTGCGGATAATGGCTGTCGGCCAGCGCCTGCGGCTGGCCCTGCATAACGGCCTGCAGGATCGCAGGCAGACGTGACGGTAATGACATTATTCAGCGTCCGTTTTGTATTTCAGCGTCAGAGAGAGCGCGAAGGCCACGGCGAAGGCGATCGCCATTCCGATAATGTAGTTCAGCAGCGAGCTGGCCTGCACGATAGCCATTCCCGGGATCGCCGTCAGGCCCACCGCGGTCATGTAGACGTGCATCGACACCACCCAGGCGCCGCCGGCGGCACCGCCCACCAGCGCGGCGATGAACGGTTTCACAAAGCGCAGGTTAATCCCGAAGATTGCCGCCTCGGTGATCCCCAGCATCGCCGAAAACGCCGACGGCAGGGTGATGGCTTTTATTTTGGCATCTTTGGTTTTAAACCACACCGCAAAGCAGGCGCCGCCCTGGGCGACGTTGGCCATCGCCCAGATCGGCAGCAGGAAGTTGACGCCAATCGATGGGTTGCCCAGCAGTCCGGCCTCGATGGCATGGAAGCTGTGATGGATACCGGTAATAACGATCACCGAATAGAGGCCGCCGAACAGCAGGCCCGCCAGCCAGCCGGCGTGGCTGATAAGCGTGCTGAGGATAAACGAAATGCCGTCGCCGAGCGCGCGACCGGCCGGGCCGATCAGCAGCAGGGCGATAAAGCCGGAGATAATCACCGTCAGGAACGGAGTGAGGATCAGGTCCAGCGCGTCAGGGATCACGCGGCGCAGCCGCTTCTCGACCATGCTCATAAACCACACCGCCAGCAGCACCGGGAAGACGGTGCCCTGGTAGCCGATCATCGCCACTTCGATGCCGAAGAAATTCATGGTGTGGAAGCCGGCGGCGACGCCCCAGGCGTTGGTCAGCGCCGGATGGGTGAGGATCCCGCCGAGGGTCGCGCCCAGATAGGGGTTACCGCCAAATTCGCGGGCGGCGGTAAAGCCGATCAGGATCGGCAGAATGATAAACGCCGCCGAACTGCACATATCCAGCATGATATAGAGAGCGTTGCTCGGGTCGACCCAACCGTAGGTTTTCACCATCCCCAGCAGGCCCATCAGCAGGCCGGAGGCGACGATGGCCGGAATAATCGGCACGAAGATGTTGGACAGCAGGCGGGCGATGCGCTGGAACGGGTTCAGCTTTTTCGCCGCCAGGTCGGCGGCTTCGGATTTGCTCGATTCGCTGATGCCTGCGGCCTGGATAAAGGCGGCATAGACTTTATTGACCACCCCGGTGCCGAAGATGATCTGCATCTGTCCGGCATTGCGAAAGCAGCCTTTCACCCCGTCGATTTTGCCAATCGCCTGCTGATCGGCGAGCGCGTCGTCGACCAGCACCAGCCGCAGGCGGGTGGCGCAGTGCGCGGCGCTGGCGATATTTTCCTTGCCGCCCAGCAGGGGAAGCAGTGAGCGGGAAATCTGTTCAAAATCCATAGTACCCTCTAAATGCATGATGATATGGCGTGGGCGGCGCCAGCCGTGGCAGGCGCCGCGAACCTTATATTTATGTGTTATTTACCCTGTCGCCCCGGTTGCCGTCAGAACCAGGTCTCCATTTGCATACCGAACGACCATTCGCCGCCCGATTTGAATCCGTTGCTGCCTAACGCGTCATCGTTGGCGTAGTTGTCCAGTTTTTTGCTCCAGTCCATCCACGATGTATAGAAGCGGATCTCCGGCCGCGAGAAGAAGTCGCCGATGCTGCCCACCTTGAAGGTCGGGGCGAAGGTCAGCTTGTAGAAGCTGCCATTGACCGCATGGCGATCGTTGTAGCCTTCAGGCTGCAGATCCATGTACTGATAGCTGCCCTCCCAGGCGAGGGCGAAGTTCTGCGTCACTTCCTGAATCAGACGCAGGTTGAGGGTGGCCCACTGATAGCTGTCGCCATCGACATAACGATCTTTACTGCTCTGCGCCAGCACGGCCGGGGCAATAAACCAGCGATCGCTCAGCGGCGTGGTGCCATAGCTGGCGAAGCGCCAGGTATTGGCCCCCGGGCGCAGCGCGCCGTCGGAGCCGATGCCTTTAACCTCGGCGCCCAGCCCGTGGCCGTACAGCAGGGCCGTTTTGCTGGTCCCGTCGCGCAGGCCATAGAAGCTCTCATTGTGCAGGCCCAGCAGGGCATGAACCCCGGTGTTAGCGGCATCGCCTTTCACCAGATTGCCGTTCGCGTCCTGGCGGTCGTCATTATCTTTCGCCCGCATCCCGCTGACCATCATCTGCACCGGGCCGGCAAAGTTATTCATGCTGACGATATAGTTCTGCACGCTGTTGCTGCTGTCGGCGATATCGCCAAAGTTGCGGCCGTATAACGAGAAGTTGCTGCGCAGGCTGTCGTTCCATTTCACGTCGTAGATCCCGCCGCCGGTCCCGGCGAGGAACACCACATCCGAGTCAATCCAGTGGATGTCGAAGTTGTCGCGGTCAAAGCGTTTCCCGGCCCACAGGGTCGAGCCTTTGAACGGGCCTTCGAAGGTCGGCAGATTGCCCAGCTCGACGAACGCCTGGCGCACGTTCAGATCGCTGCTGCTTGCCGTCCAGTCGTTATAGGTGGTCTGTCCGTCGGCCACCATCACTTTGAAACGGGTGGTCGCCCCGTTGTCCAGGGTCTGTTTATGTTCGAGGTTCATTTCCACATAGGTGTCGGCCTGGTTGCCCAGGCGACCAATGGCGCCGCCGGTCTCCCCGGCGGGGGTCATATAAGCGCCGGATTTGGTACTGGCGGCCGAGTCGTTCATGATCACCCCGGAACGCGCATAGCCGTGGAACTCAAAACCGCCGGGCCGTTCGGCTTTTTCTTCCAGTTGAGTGGTGCGCCTGGCCACCTGCTGGGTGGTGGCCTGGGTTTGCTGCTGCTGCTGGGTTAACTGCTGAACTTTCTGCTCCGCTGAGGCGGCGCGGCTTTCGGCAGTGCTGGCGCGGGTCTCGGCATCCTGCAGGCGTTTTTCCAGGGCGGCGAGACGCGCTTCAATGCTGTTCAGGTCTGTCTGCCCATGGGCGGCGGCGGTGCCGGTTAGCAAAGCAATAAGAATGGCTAACTTCCGTTTTTTATACATGTTGGTGACATCCAAAGGTAAATCAGTGAGTGTGCTAATGTTTGCTAAACCGGTTTAGTTGATATGGTAAACATGTCGGTAACGCGGTGAAAATAAAAATTGCTAAACCGGTTTAAGAATTGTGATGTCGCCAGCAAAGTGGGCCGTTAACCGGCCCAAGGGGATCACAGCGAGCGCTGAAGATCGTCCCTGTAGGGCAGGGCGGTCATGGCGCCTTTGGCGGTGGTGGCCAGCGCGCCGCAGGTTTGCGCCAGCGCGAGGTCGGGAGCCAGGGCTGCGAGGTTGTCCGGGATACCGTGGGCGGCGAGGCCGGCGAGTAGCCCGGCGACAAAGGCATCGCCGGCGCCGGTGGTATCGACGGCCACCACCGGGCGGGCAGGGAAGTGGCTAACCTGCCCGCGCAGGGCGGCCTGGACCCCCGCTTTACCCTGGGTCACCAGCAGTAGCGTCGGCTGGAAGCGGGCGTTCAGCCGGGCGATGCCGCTGACGATGTCGTCGCTGCCGCTGATAAACGCCAGCTCCTCTTCCGAAAGTTTTATGGCGTCGGCGAGGGCCAGCGCCCGGTCGAGACAGTCGCGAAGGTCCTGCGGATCCTGCCACAGGTCGCTGCGGATATTGGGGTCGAAGCTGACATAGCCCCCGGCGCGCTTTATCGCCTCCATCGCCGCGAATGTCGTGCTGCGGCTCGGCTCCGCGCTGAGAGCGATGGAGCAGACGTGCAGCCACTGACCGGCGGCAAACGGCGGGAGATCCTCGGGCTGAAGGAACAGGTCGGCGCTCGGACGGACCATAAAGGTAAAGGTGCGCTCCCCGTGGCTATCGAGATCGACCACCACCGTGGAGGTGCGCTGCGCCGCATCGAGGCGCATATAGTTCACATCCACTTGCTCCTGCGCCAGGGTGTGACGCATAAAACGGCCGAAGGGATCGTCGCCGACGCGGCCGATAAACCCGCTGTCACCGCCGAGCCGCGCCACGCCGACCGCCACG
The DNA here is from genome assembly GCF_025813515.1 of Klebsiella sp. KP20-425-1. Taxonomy (NCBI): domain Bacteria; kingdom Pseudomonadati; phylum Pseudomonadota; class Gammaproteobacteria; order Enterobacterales; family Enterobacteriaceae; genus Klebsiella; species Klebsiella sp. KP20-425-1. The sequence continues at coordinate 3,843,677 of NZ_CP109614.1, read as the reverse complement.
TTGGCCGGCGCGCCGCCGGGGCATTGCAGCAGGCGGCCCTCGCCATCGGGCAGGAGATCGACGACCGCATCGCCGAGTACCCAGATTTTTCCATTCATACGACAAGCTCCTCTAAGCTAAACTTTATTAAACCGGTTTAGCTCATTAAAGCACAGCCCACCGGTAAGCGGAACGATTGGGTCACGAAACAGGGAGGCGAGGGTAAAAAATGTGAGCCAGGCGGAATATTTCGCCACTCCAGATCTGGACTTTTCCTTCCCCACCCGCTTAGGTATAGTTCACCAGGTCGCGGTTAGCCCCGCCGCGGTGGCCAAAGGTAAAGGAGTGCGTAGCGCGATGAACCCCAGTTTTGGCGATATTTACGATCGGTACCAGAAGCTGACGCTGACTACGCATCTGCCGGCGGTGATCGCCTGCAGTGAAACGCTGAGTTTGGGCAAAGACCAGGGCTTTATTCCGCAGCCGGGCTATCTCTACTTTCTGCTGCAGGGGCAAATGACATTGGCCTTTGGCGATGAGCAGAACCTGGTCGGGATTGTTATCGCGCATATGCCGTTAGGATTACTGGAACATTATTGTCCGTCGGTCGCGCTCTATTATCAGTGTCTGGGCGAGTGCCAGCTGGCGAAAATAGCCGCCAGCGATTTTGAGCGAATATTCTTTCATTCGTCGCCGGGCTATATGCAAGAGCTGACCACGATCCTGGCCTATATGGGCATATTTGCCCTTGACGCCCACTATGAACGCGGCAGCCAGACCAGCTTTCAGACCATTAAATCGATGCTGTCGCGCTATTTATATCGCGGCGAAATTGATGGGGGTCAGCATGAGAGCCTGTCGGCATTTATTATTAAACGAACCAATCTCTCGCGCAGCTATGTGTACCAGGTGCTGGCCGCGCTGCGCGAGGGGGGATATATCACGGTGAAAAAAGGCAAGCTGATCTCCATCGACCGTCATATTCCTGAGAAATTCTAAATCCGATTCGGCAGATTCACGCCATCACGTTGCTATTACCGCCAGGGAAAGCGCTAAGCGCGCTTTTTCCCCCGGCCCCGTTACGCCTGAATCTGGCTGTTTTATTTATTTAACCTTGCACTCTGGAGTTATTTTATGACCCTGGACTATGTGGCGCTGGCCATTCTGATCGCCGTGGCCTTAATACTTTTTTATGGCGTGATTGTTATTCACGATATTCCTTATGAAATCGCCAAAGAGCGGCGTCATCCTCATCAGGATGCGATTCATTATGCCGGTTGGGTCAGCTTATTTACCCTCCACGCGCTGTGGCCCTTGTTATGGATCTGGGCGACGCTGTGGCGCGAAGACCGCGGATGGGGGATGCGCCACATTGCCGACGAGCAGCAGGCGCTGCATCAGCGTCTGGAAACGGTGGTCCAGCAGCTGGAACAGGTCCAGCGCGAGGTGGACGTTCTGAAAGCGAAGGAGGCAAAATAATGGAAACGTTAATGTTGCTGACCTACGCCGCGCTATGCATCGTGGTGTTTAAAGTTTTTCGCATCCCGCTCAATAAGTGGACCGTACCGACGGCGGTGCTCGGCGGTATCGCCCTGATTGGCGCGGTGATCTTCGGGATGAACTACAACTTCCCTTATACCGACGTCGGTAACCAGGTGTTTCGCACCGTGCCGATTGTGTCGCAGGTACGCGGCCGGGTGCAGAGCGTACCGGTGAAGCCTAACCAGATGCTGCATAAGGGCGATGTGCTGTTTACCCTCGACCCGACGCCCTTCCAGGCGAAAGTGGACGATCTGCAGGCGCAGATAAAAGCAGCCAGTCAGGATGCGCTCTCCTTAAACGCGGCGTTAAGCCAGGCGCAGGCCGAGCTGAGCCGTGCGGTGGCCCAGCGCGACCAGTCGCGGCGGGAGTATGCCCGCTATCGGGAGGGCCATGCCCAGGGCGCCTTCTCCGATCAAATGGTTGATACCCGTCTGCAGACGTGGAAAGCCGATGAAGCCAGCGTCAGCGCGGCTCAGGCAAAGGTGGTTCAGGCGCGTAATGCGCTGGACTCGGTGGTGAAGGGCAAAAACACCACCGTGGCCTCCCTGCTGGCGCAGCTGCAAAAGGCGCAGTTTCAGCTGGAGAACACCGTCGTCCGCGCCCCGGAGGATGGCTATGTCAGTACCGTCGGCTTACGGCCGGGCACCATGTCCACTGCGCTGGGGATGATCCCGCTGATGACCTTTGTGCCGGTGGAGGGCGCCGCCTCGCGGGAGTACGTCGCGGCATTTCGCCAGAACGCCCTGCAGCGTCTGCACAAAGGCGAGCCCGCGGAGCTGATGTTTCCGGCTATCCCGGGCACCGTCTTTCGCGGAGAAGTGGCCGACGTGCTGCCGGCGATTGGCGAGAGCCAGTTCCAGGGGCAGGGCAAACTGCTGACCACAGACGCGCTCAATACCCATGGCCGGGCGCTGGTGGTGCTGAAGGTGACCGATCCGCGTTTTGCCGAATACGCTCTGCCGCAGGGGGCCACCCTCGAGGCGGCGGTCTACTCGGATCACCTGAAAGAGCTGTCGCTGATCAGGAAGATCCTGATCCGCATGAAAAGCTGGGAAAACTATATCTATCTCGATCACTAAGCCGGCGGGCGCGGGGCGGACGAACCGCCCCGCGCCGCGGTCAGGCCTCGCTGTCCACCAGGCCGTCAATAATCACCTGCCGCACCCCCTGCGAACAGGGTTCAATACGCCCGCGCACCCCATAGACGGCCGCCAGAGTCTCGGGGGTGATGACCGCGGCCGGGGTGCCGTCGCCGAGCAGCTGGCCCGCCTTGAGCATCAGCACGTGGTCGGCGTGACGCAGGGCAATATTGATGTCGTGCACCACCACCAGGGTCACGATGTTGCGCCGCCGGGTCTCCCGGCGCACCAGATCCATCACGTGAAACTGGTAGTTGAGGTCAAGGGCGCTGAGCGGTTCGTCGAGCAGCAGCAGGCGCGGCTGGCGGATCAGCGACTGGGCGAGACCCACCAGCTGCTTTTGCCCGCCGGAGAGCTGATCGAGGTAGCTCATCGCCAGATGGGCAATCCCCAGCTGTCGCAGCAGCGCCATCACCTCCTCCTGGCGCTGCGGACTGTGGCGTCCTCCGGCGGCGCGCTGGGCAACGATTATCGACTCCAGCACATGCAGATGCACGCCGGCGGGCAGCGTCTGCGGAAGATAGACCACCTGCTCTGCGCGACGTGAGAACGGCTGCGTCAGCAGATTTTCCCCCTCCAGCAGCAGCTCGCCGCGGCAGGGGCCCAGACCCGCCATCGCCCGCATTAACGTTGATTTACCGCTGCCGTTTGGCCCCAGCAGCGCGGTGATTTTCCCTCGCGGCAGATGGGGAACCGTCAGGTTCTCGATCACCTTGCGTCTGGGGTAGCCGGCGCTGAAGTGAGACAGCGACAGCCCGGATAATGTCTGGTCGCTCATACCTGCCCCCGATGACGTAAAATGATGCTCAAAAAGAACGGGACCCCGACCAGGGAAGTGACGATCCCCACCGGAATAATGGCCCCGGGGATCAGGTTTTTCGAGGCGATGGAGGCCAGGGAGAGCACCAGGGCGCCGATCAGCGCGCTGGCGGGCAGGTAAAAGCGATGGTCTTCGCCGAAGAGCATCCGCGCAATATGCGGCGCCACCAGGCCGATAAAGCCGATTGGCCCGACAAAGGCCACCGAAAGCGCTGACAGGATGCTGATCCGCAGCAGCGTGGTCAGGCGCAGACGGCGAACGTTAATGCCAAAGCTGATGGCCCGGTCCTCGCCCAACCGCAGGGCGGTCAGCTTCCACGCGCTGCGCAGCGACAGGGGCATCACCAGCGCCAGGGCGACCAGCAGGATGGCGACTTTGCTCCAGGAGGCGCGATCGATGCTGCCCATGGTCCAGAACACCAGCCCCTGCAGCGTGTCTTCGTTGGCGATGAACTGCAGCATCGAGACCAGAGCGTTAAAGGTAAAGACCAGCGCGATGCCGAACAGAATGACGCCGGAGGTGGCCACCTGGGTCCAGCGGGTGATGCCGTCCAGCAGCAGGGCCGCCAGCAGGGCGAAGATAAAGGCGTTGGCCGAGATAAACCACTGGCCGGGAATACCGGGCAGACCAATACCCAGCACAATCGCCAGCGCGGCGCCAAACGCCGCAGCCGAGGAGACGCCGAGGGTAAACGGGCTGGCCAGCGGGTTATTGAGGATGGTCTGCATTTCGGCGCCGGCCAGTCCCAGCGCCAGACCGACGATAATCGCCATCACCGCATAGGGCAGGCGGATATCCCAGACGATGGCGCGCGTGCCCGGATCGGCGCTGGCCGGATCGGTTAACGTCTGCCACAGGTTCTGCAGCGGCAGACCGGAGGGGCCGAGCATAAAATCGAGCAGCAGTGACGCGACAATCAACAGCGCCAGCAGGAGGATCAGCAGCAGACGGCGACGCACGATACGGCGATAGTCATCCATCACGCCAGAGGTCCCGGCGGGCAGCCCGTCGAGCACGGAGTCGGAGGTTAAACGCATGCTGTATTTACTCGCTCTGCTGCCAGGAGAAGACGAACGGCTGGTCCGGCAGGTCGGTGAAATGGCGCACGATATAATGGTACGTCTCATCCGGGTTGAGATCGCCGAAGGCCTGCGGGTAGATATCTTTCGCCAGGTATTCCATGCCGACAATATTCCACGGGTGGTTATAGAAGTGGTGATAAACGCCATAGGCCCGCTTTTCCTGTACCGCCGGGATCTGGCTGACCCCAGGTCGCGCCAGCAGCGTCTGCGCCTGGGCCTTCACCGCCTCTGGCTTAACCGCATAACCCAGGGGCAACACCTGGCTGTTGCCGCGCTTCGAGCCGGTCATGATCCAGGCGTCGGGCTTCATGCTGATGATTTTCTCCAGCGAAACGAACCCGGAGGCGCCCGGCAGCAGCTGCGAACCGATATTGTTCGCCCCGACCGCCTCCACCAGCCCGCCCCAGCCGCTGTGGCCGTGGGTAAAGCAGCAGGCGTCGCTGTTGCCGGCCAGCGCTTCCACGAAGACGTTGGCCTTCGGCGTGATGGTCGCGGTCTTCTGGCGAATCGACTGCAGCTGCTGACGATAGTAATCGGTAAAGGCTTTGGCCTGGCTCTCGCGGTTAAGGACTTTGCCCAGCAGGTCGATGCTGGGGGCGGTATCTTTCGCCGGGGCGATCTCATAGTCGACAAACAGCACCGGAACGTGCAGGGCGCTGAGCTTGTCGATGACGCCGCTCTCCATCAGCGCTGGCCTGGCGCGCAGCTGGGCGATCATCAGATCCGGCTGACGGGCGATGACGCTTTCAAGATCGACGTTCCCTTTATCGCTGAAGCCCATGTCAAGGATCGTGGCCGACTGGGGCCACGTCGTTTTCAGCATCTGCCAGGTGGCAACATCCTGCTTTTTCGCCAGATTATTCCATGCCACCAGCCGTTTAAACGGATTGTCCCGGTCCAGCAGGGCGAGGGTCATAATGTCGCGGCCATCCTGCAAAATAATACGCTGCGGCTCTTTGGCGAGGGTGACCTGCCGGCCGTCGAGGTCCGTGACCGTCAGGGGATATTGGGTTGCATAGCTGAGGAGGGGCGTCGCGAGCAGCGCAGTAAGTAACAGCGATCTTACTGATTTTCTTGCCATAAAATGAGTTCCGTTTGCCAATTTATAAATATAATGATTCTGAGAATTATTCTCGAGTAAACGTCAACGGCAAGTATATCAAGGGCAAATTTCATAAAATGTAACAAACATGTTGGAAATTATGCCAACGCCGACAGGGCGCGCGCGGCGGCAGCATTTTCTGCCATGGCTGGAGGTCGAAGACGTTTTTCAGGCTAATTCCTAATGTCATCCCCGGTTCGTTGTGCCATCCTGAATGCGACTCATAACACGACACGTGAGAGAGGATATTATGAAAAAAGCAATGATTGCGTTATCGGCTATTCTGGTTGCGGCTCCGGTTTTTGCTGCGACAACACATGCAACAGATGATACCGTCGCGGCGGCGAATGCCAACGCCAACACCGCTAAAGAGAAGCTGCATCAGGCCCAGCACGAGGGCGAAGAGCAGCAGCTGAAGGCGAAACACGCCGCCGAAGGCAAGCAGGACAGCGTCGGCAGCCAGGTGAGCGAAGGCGCGCAGAAAACCTGGAACAAGACCAAAGAAGGCACCGAGAAGGGGTGGGATAAGACCAAAGAGGTCAGTGAAAAAGGCTGGAATGCCACCAAATCCGGTGCGGAAAAGGGCTGGGATAAAACCAAAACCGGCGCCGAAGAATTAAAAAATAAAGTGACTGAATAAGTCCTTTAACCTGTCTGAATAAAGGTCGCGAAAGCGGCCTTTTTTATTGCCCCGCCATCAGCACAACCTCTTCCCGACTGCCGATGCCAGGAATCGTCCTGGTTAACCAGTTACTCACTCTTTCTTCACATTTGCCCGGTACAAAGGAGCTGAATCAGGAGGTGTACCATGAAAAAGATGATTTCTCTGGCAGTAATTTTATCCTGTGTGCTGAGCGTCCCGGCCTTTGCCGATGGCCCGAACGACGGCCATCGTCCGGGGCAACCCACGGTGTGGCAGAACGGTCCGGACCATGACGGGCATGCACCGCAGGGCGGACCTGACGCGCATCATCAGGGCGACCATGACCAGCGTGGCCCGGATCGCGACGGCCATGACAAACGCGATCTGGCACGTCATGAGCAGGACCATTTCGCCTGGCGCGGGAACGATTTCCGCAAAGGCCACCCGGCTCCGGCGCCGTTCCGTGGCGATGAATATCGCGTCCGCGACTGGAGCGACCGCGGCCTGCCGCCCCCGCCGGAAGGCCATCACTGGTCCTATATCGACGGTAACTATGTGCTGATCGCCGCGGCGACCGGGATCATCACCTCGATTCTGGTGAGCGGCGCCCTCGGCCACTAAATGCGCTGCTCCGCGACGCCGGGTCAGGAAAAGCCTGATCCGGCGATGGCGCACTCGCGGAAAGCTACGGATCCAGCGCAGCATCCGGCCAGTATTTATAACCATTGATCGTTGCCTGGGTGGACAGTTCTTTTTCGGTCAGATGATAAACGTTGACCTTCGAGGGCAGGGAGGCGGTATCTGACGCCACGCCGCTGGTGGAGGCGGCGATCGGCGCGCTGCAGCCCGCCAGCGTGACGATAGCGAGAAGGAAAAGCCTCTGTAATTGTCTGCCCGTTTATTTTATATAACGCTGGATGTGGCCGTGCAGGGTAGGGTAAATAACGGGAAATTCTCAAAAAAATAAACTTTTATTTTTTAATTGCACTATTTTTATTATTCATTGCGCTGTGGTGAGTGGATTATTAAATAAGATGCGTCCATTCCAGGTATTAGAAATGCTGCTTGCATAAACTTTTCATCGCGATACCGTGATAAGTCCTTAATTTATTTCCCGGAGAGCGGCATGAGTGATTATGTAATTCCAGAAATTAAAGCGACGGAAGCGGAAATGATTTCTATCCGTCATTATTTACATGCCAATCCGGAATTAAGTCTTGAAGAGTTTAATACCAGCGAACTGGTCGCCAGCAAGCTGACGGAGTGGGGCTATCAGGTGACGCGCGGTCTCGGCAAGACCGGCGTGGTCGGCAGCCTGAGCAAAGGCGATTCTCCGCGCACCATCGGTTTACGCGCCGATATGGATGCCCTGCCGATCGAGGAAACCACCGGTTTACCCTGGGCCAGCACGGCGCCAGGAAAAATGCACGCCTGCGGCCATGACGGTCACACCACCATTCTGCTGGCGGCGGCGAAATATATCGCCTCGCCGGCCTGTCAGTTCAACGGCACGGTGCATCTGATTTTTCAGCCGGCGGAAGAGGCTATCGGCGGCGCGGATTTAATGATTAAAGACGGCCTGTTCGAGCAGTTCCCCTGCGAACGCATCTTTGGCTTGCACAACATGCCAGGCCTGCCTGTAGGCAAGCTGGGCTTCTACGCCGGCAACTTCATGGCCTCGGCGGACACCGTCAAAATCACGATTACCGGCTACGGCGGCCACGGCGCCCACCCCGAGCGCACCGTCGACCCGATCGTCGCCGGTGCGGCGCTGGTGATGGCCCTGCAGAGCATCGTGGCGCGCAACGTGCCGCCGGGGGAAACGGCAGTGGTCAGCGTCGGCACCTTCCAGGCCGGTATCGCCTCCAACGTCATTCCGGAGAGCGCGGTGATGGAGCTGAGCGTGCGGGCGATGAAGCCGGAAATCCGCGACCTGCTGATCAAGCGTATTCACGAGCTCGCTGACTTTACCGCCAAAAGCTATGGCGCCAGCAGCGTAGTGGAGGTTTACGACTCCTATCCGGTATTAACCAACAGTCCTGAAGAGACCGATTTCGCCCGGGCGCTGGCGCTGGAGGTGTTTGGCCGCGAAGGGGTCCTGGAGTCGGTCTCGCCGATGAACGCCAGCGAGGATTTCGCTTTTATGCTGCGCGAACGCCCGGGCAGCTACTTCCTGCTCGGCAATGGCGAGAAAGGGGAGAAGGGCGGTTGCATGGTGCACAACCCCGGCTACGACTTTAACGATGACATTATCACCATCGGCGCGACGCTGTTCGCCCGTCTGGTGGAAAAACACTGTCGCTAATCTCTGGAGAAGAACGCGAATGAAAAAATCACTGTTGCTATGGCTGGCATTAATGGCGTCGACGTCGGCGCTGGCCGAAGGGGGAAAGGAGATCCGCTTCGGCGTCGACCCGACTTTCGCGCCGTTTGAATGGAAAGATCCGCAGGGCAAGCTGGCGGGGTTTGATATCGATTTAGGCAACGCCATTTGTCAGCAGCTGCAGGCGAAATGCGTGTGGGTGGAAAGCAATTTCGACGGCATTATCCCGGCGCTGAAGGCGCGTAAATTCGACGCGATCCTTTCCGGGATGTATATGACCGAGAAGCGCAAAGCGCAGATTGCCTTTAGCGACAAGTTGTATAACGGGCCGGTGTTCCTCGTGGCGCGTAAAAATACCCTGCAAGGCAATACGCCGGAACAGCTGAAGGGCAAAACCATCGGCGTGGAGCAGGGCTCGGCGCAGGAGACGTATGTTAACCAGCACTGGCGGCCGCAGGGGATAAACATTGTGGCCTACCAGGGGGCCGATAGCGTGGTGCGTGACCTGGAGTCGGGGCGCATCGACGGCGCGGTGCTCTCCGGGATGATGGCCGACTACAGCTTCCTGCAGCAGCCGCAGGGTAAAGAATTCGCCTTTGTCGGCGGCCATCTGCAGGACGATACGCTGTTTGGCGCCGGGGCGGCGATAGGTTTGCGTAAAGACGATGAGGCGCTGCGTCAGGAAATTAACGGCGCGATTGCGAAGATTCTTGCCGACGGCACCTATAAAAAATTAGCTGGCAAATATTTTAGCTTTGATGTTTATTCCGGGACATAATGTCAGAGTGTACCTGCGGGCGTGGAGCGCCCGCCGTAAGATTCCTTTTCTGATTATCCAATCGACCTCCTCTCCTGACCCCTGTGGTTACCTGAGGGAAGCAGAATATAAGCTAAGGAGTACTCGGCATGATGACACGTCCTTTGGGCAAAACCGGATTTTCCATCGCCCCATTAGTCTTTGGCGGCAACGTCTTTGGCTGGACCATCGATGAAAAAACCAGTTTTGCTCTTCTTGATGCTTTCGTTGACCACGGTTTTGACGCTATCGATACGGCGGATGTTTATTCCCGCTGGGCGGAGGGCAACCAGGGCGGCGAATCTGAAACCATAATCGGCCGCTGGCTACAGGCGCGCCCCGGCATGCGTGATAAAGTCAAAATTTTCACCAAAGTCGGCTCCGATCTCGGCCTCCCCGGCCATAAAGGGCTCAGCAAAGCCTGGATCCAACAGGCGGTTGACGACTCTCTGCGTCGCCTGAATACCGATTATATCGACCTCTACTTCTCCCACTGGCCGGATCCGCAAACCCCGGTGGCGGAAACGCTGGAGGCCTTCCACAGCCTGCAGCAGGCCGGAAAAATCCGCGCGATGGGGGCCTCTAACCTCGATGCGATGCAACTGGCGGGGGCGCTGGAGGTGGCGCGTAAGGGCGGCTTGCCTGCGTGGCAGGTGCTGCAGCCGGAATATAACCTCTACCACCGCTCTGCGTTTGAAGGCGCGCTGTGCGATCTCTGCGTCAGCCGCGATATCGGGGTGGTGACCTACTACAGCCTGGCCTCGGGGTTCTTAACCGGTAAGTACCGCCAGCCGTCGGATCTGACACAGAGTCAGCGCGGAAGCGGGATTGGTAAGTACCTGAATCCGCGCGGGATGCGGATTATCGATACCCTGGCGGCGGTCGCGGACGAGCAGGGCGCGAAGCCGGCTGAGGTGGCCCTGGCGTGGCTGATCGGCCGCGAAGGGGTGACCGCGCCGATCGCCAGTGCCACCAGCGTGGCTCAGGTGGAGAGTTTTGCCCGCGCGGCGGCGCTGAGCCTGAGCGCGGAGCAAGTGGCGCGGCTGGACGGCGCCAGCGCCTGAGGCAATCCCTCTTCCCGGCGGGGAGAGGGGGGAAGGCTAAACATGACGCGGACCGTAGGCCGGGTAAGGCGCCAGCCGCCACCCGGCAATAAAGCGGCTCCGTGCCTGATGGCATCGCCCGGTGGCGCTGCGCTTACCGGGCCTACGAGGTGTGATCCTGTGAGAGGCTCCTGTAGGCCGGGTAAGGCGCCAGCCGCCACCCGGCAATAAAGCGGCTCCGTGTCTGATAGCATCGCCCGGTGGCGCTGCGCTTACCGGGCCTGCGAGGTGTGAGCCTGTGAGAGGCCCCGGTAGGCCGGGTAAGGCGCAGCCGTCACCCGGCGAAATGACGGGTGCGGTGCCTGAAAGCGTGCCCGGCGGCGCCCTACTATTCCTGATGGCGGGTGACGTTGAGGATCTTCGCGCTGGCGCCGACCGGGAAATTGCTGAGGGCGCCGAAATCGCTGCCCTGATAGCCCATGATCTTGCCGTCAGTGCGCATCTGCTGCAGATCGATGAGGATCACCCCCAGCGTGGGGATGATTTTCTCCCGCCAGACGAACAGATAGAGATCCTCAGCCACCTGCACATAGTGGCAGCGATCGACATCCGCCAGCCCCTTTTCCACACCGTCCAGACACTGCCAGGCGTAAAAATTGTCGTTGAGATAGATGTGCTCATAGCGCTCGGTCGGGCTGTAGGTGTACTGATTGCGCATGCCAATGAGCGCATCGGTAAAGCCCGGCAGCGGCCCCGGCTGGGTATCCAGGCGGGCGAAGACAAATCGCTCCTCAACCGCGGTCAGCGGCAACCCTTGCTCTACCCGGCTGAAGGCGTCCAGCCGCGCGGCGGCTTCGTCCGGTAGCTGGCCGTATACCAGCGTGGCATTGCGCTGCGTCAGGTTGCATACCGCGCTAATGCTGGCGTTATCCCGCTCCGGGTCAAGGAAGTCGATAAACAGAATGTCCGGGCGCAGGGCGGTCGCCCGCCAGGGGGCGCGCTTGCCGTTCCAGCTTAGCGTCTGCTCATCTTCGATAACCAGCTGTTGCGGCTCGCTCCCGGCGACATAAAAGGTAAAGTTTTCGCCTGCGGGCAGGCTGGCGGTAGCCAGCAGGTTACCGTGCGGCGCAAAACCATCGGCCAGCGCGCCGACCTGGATAAATACGGCTTCTGAAGTCATAGGGGCTCCTGAACAGAGTAGGGCGTTAGGCAAACGCCAGAGTGGGAACATCGACGATACTGGCCCCGCCGTCGGCGACCAGCGTAGCGCCGCTGATGATGGCGGCCTGCGGAGAGCAGAGAAACTGACAGGCCTGGGCTATCTCCTCGGGGCTGGCGGGGCGGCGCAGCGGAACATCGCGACAGACCCGCTGATAAGCCTCAGCCAGCGACAGCCCTTCCGCCTGCATCAGCGGGTGCATCTCTTCATCCGCCATCGGCGTCGTGACCCAGCCGGGACAGACGGCGTTAGCGCGTACCCCCTGGGGGCCATAATCGCGGGCGACGGAGCGCATCAGGCCGATTAAAGCGTGTTTGGCGGTGACGTAGCCGCAGGCCTGCGGCCCGGCGGCCAGAGAGGCGATGGAGGCGACAAACAGCACATTGCCGCGGCGGGCAATCAGCGAAGGCAGACAGGCGCGAACGCTGGCGAAGGCGCTGGTGAGATTGCCGTCCAGCGCCTCGCGCCATTGGCGGTCGCTGGTCTCGGCGGCGGGGCTGTTGCCCATCCCGCCGGCGCTGCAGATGAGGACATCAATCCCGCCGGTCTGGTCGAGGATCGCCGGTAGCAGCCGCTGGCGCCACACCTCGCCGTCGGCGGCATCGCCCACCAGCGCCGTGGCGCCGGTCTCATTGGCGACAGCCTGCAGCGGCGCTTCGCGCCGTCCGGTAATAAACACCCGGTCGCCCGCGGCGCGCATCAGCCGCGCGCAGGCGGCGCCAATTCCGGTTCCACCGCCGGTTATCACCACGACTCTCGCCATCCGCACTCTCCTGTAATGGGGTTTCCGATTACCTTAAAAAGCGCGTCAGGTCCCGGCTATCGCCCGGAAGAACGATAGCCGTGGTGGTTAATGGATCTCGCTCACAGGGATCGCCTGCGGCGCAGGCACCGGCTTCATGGTGGCGGGGTCGACCGCCAGATAGCGCCCGGTTTTGCTATCGATACCGACGTAGTCGATCATTTTGCCCTGCGCTTTGGTAACCATGGTGCGCTTAGCAAATGCCTCGTAGGCCTCGCTCATGGCTTTGACCCGATCGGGATGTTCGGCCGCGACATCATGCGTCTCCAGCGGGTCGTCGTGCAGATTAAACAGCTGCCACGGCGCGTCGCCGGCGGTGAGGCCGCGCGGCACCAGCCGTCGCAGCTTCCATTCGCCATCGACCCAGGCCGCCTGATGATGCAGTTCAACCCCGTAGTTGCCGCGCGGCGGCTCCTGTACTTCGCCGGTGAGATAGCGCTTAAAGCTGACGCCGATCATCGGCAACACCGGCTTCTTCGCCAGCGACTTGTTCGGATCGATGCCGGCGAACTCATATAGCGTCGGCGCCACGTCATACACCGCCATCGTCGAGGCGTCGATTTTACCGTGGCGGGTGATCCCGGGACCGGAGATCATAAAGTCGGTATTGATGCCGCCCTGGGCGCTGGTGGTTTTGTGATAATTGGCGTAGGGGGCGTTGCTGACGTTGGCCCAGTGCGGGCCGTAGGAGATAAATGATCCTTTGCGGCCGACGTTGTCATAGCTGTTATCGAACTGCTTCCAGAATTCCGGGGTAGATTCGTAGTAGAAACCCTGCGCCGGGTTGGCGCCGTTATCGGTTAAAAAGACCAGCAGGGTATTTTTATCGCGCCCGGTTTGTTTCAGCGTCTCCATCAGGGTGCCGATTTGCGCGTCCATATTGGCGATCATCGCCGCATACACCTGCATCACTTTCGCCGTATATTTCTGCTGCTCTGGCGTTAGCGCCTCCCACTCTTTATCCAGCTCGAGATGCGGCAGCGGGGTATCGTCATGGATAATTCCCAGCGCTTTCAGGCGGGCGATGCGCTGGCGATAGACCTCGGCGTAACCCTGCTCATACTGGCCTTTGAAGCGCTTAATCCACTCGTCCGGCGCCTGCAGGGGATCATGAGGGGCGGTGAAGGCCAGCCAGGCGAAGACCGGCTGTTCCTTCGGCGTCGCTTTAATCCAGCTGTTCATCTGGCGGGCGTAGGCTTCGCTGGAGTAAAAATCATCCGGTAGGGAGACGCGCTCGCCGTCGCGGGTGTAGTAGGTGTGGAAGGCTTCAACGGTCCCCAGCGGTATCGCGTCGTTAAAGTGGCTGGTGCCGCCGCCCATAAAGGCGAAGGCGTGATTAAAGCCGCGATCTTTCGGCGTGGCGCCGGGAACAAAACCGAGGTGCCATTTACCGGCCATCAGGGTGTTATACCCCGCGTCTTTAAAGCGCTCGGCCATGGTGGTGACGCGGTCGGTCAGCCGCAGCTCGTAGCCCTCCTTGCCAATGGTGCTGTCGTACCACCACATGCCGCCCATCCCAGCCTGCTGGTTACTGTTGCCGGTGAGCAGCATTGAGCGCGCCGGGGCCGACATCGGCGAGGTGTAATACTGGCTCATGCGCATTCCCTGCTCGGCCATCGCCTGCAGATTGGGGGTGGGGATCTCGCCGCCAAAGGGGCTGATGTCCGAGTAGCCCATATCATCGGCGATAATCACGATGACGTTTGGACGCTCCTGCTGCGCGGCGTGCGCGCCACCGGCGAGGATCATGCTGACCGCCGCGGCCATGGCTTTTTTGTTCACGACTTACTCTCCTGTTCAGAGGGGGATATCATCAGGGTAAGGCGCTACGCAGTATGCGCAGTCCCAACAAACGCGGCCCGCCAGGCCTTCAGGCCATTAAGGTCGCGGGAAAAGGGGCGTACTGGCGCGAGGATGTCGCTAAAGAAGCGGTAGTAGCCTCCGCAGAGGCGGTTGTTGCCTGCGGCGTTGAGATGCGCCGGGCAGCCGCCCTGGCAGACCATTTTTACCGAGCAAGTCTGGCATTCGCGGCGCAGACTTTTCTGCTGACCGAACGGCAGTTGCACCGAGGCGTCGACCGCGGCGGCGAGCGTCTGCTCATCGAGGCGGCCCAGCCGATGTTCGGCGTTGATCAGGTGGTCGCAGGCGTAGAGCTGTCCGTCGGGCTCCATCACCAGGTTGCTGCCGCAGCGGGCGCTGTGCACGCAGCTGCCGCTGGTATGAGTGAAATACTGCGCCCACGCCTGTTCGATATTGATAACGAACACCCGCCCCCTATCGCAGCGCTTCCGCCACTGTCGCCAGATGCCGACCATAAAACGTCCCCAGTTATCGGCGCTGAGCTGGTATCCTTCGCGCAGGGCCGCGCCTTCGCTCATCAGCGGCTGAAACTGCAGATAGCGCGCGCCGAGGCTGACCAGCCGGTCATAAATCGCCGCCGCGTGGGCCGCCATCTCGTTATGCACCACCACCAGCAGATTAAAGTCCACCTGATGCTGATGGAGCAGGTCAATGCCGCGCAGCGCCGCCGACCAGGTCGACCGGCCGCGTTTATCCGGACGATGGTAGTCCTGCAGCGCTTCGTTGCCTTCGAGGCTCAACCCGATAATAAAGCCATGTTCGCGGAACAGTCGGCACCATGCGTCGTTGATCAGCGTCCCGTTGGTCTGCAGGCTGTTGCTGATAGTCACGCCGTCGGGGGCATAGCGTGCCTGCAGGGCGAGCGCTTTTTTGTAGAAGCTCAGGCCGGCCAGCAGCGGCTCGCCCCCCTGCCAGACAAAGTTGATTTCCCGCGCGCCGGCGGGCTGGGCGGCAATATAGCGGCGGATAAACTGCTCCAGCCGCGCGTCATCCATCTTGTTGACCGGCGTTTCGTCCTGCGGGTAATAGCAATAGCGGCAGGCGAGATTGCAGGCGGGGCCAATCGGCTTCATCAGAATATGAAACGGCACTGGCGAGCGCGGCTCAGCGGCCAGCGGAATTTGCTGCTGGCGCAGGGCGGCGATATTCAGCATCGGCTTATCCTCGGTTAATGACCGGTACTGTTGATATTATTTTGGCAACAGCGGGTCAGGCGTAATCACATGATTAAGCCGCGGCGAAAATTAAATGCATCCTGTTAAGGGTATAAGTGAAAAAAAACAAAAATCCATCGTTCTTTAGGATGAGAATCACGCGTCGGGAATAGGGTTTTTTTATCACCAGGGGCAGGTACGCCGGGTGTTAATCTTATTTGTTTATGTTTTAACGCCGCTATCGTAAAGCATGGCCGGGGTGTTTTTTAAATGCTTTATATAACAATGTATTGCTGAAAATTTTGTAACGGCTATCACATTGTTAATATGTTAATGATTGTGTTACTTAAATGTGAAATGTATGCTTCAATTATCAGTAGTCATCCATGTGTCATGTACCATCATCTCGACGGGGAGGCCCTATCATGTCTGCTTTGTTAAAAGCCAGCCATAATGATGCGATAATAGCCCGTTGTTTACAGACTATTTCCCAGTTAATTCCACTAACTTCAGCGGTGTTTTATCGAGTAAATAATCGTTTAAAACCCGAAAACTATATATTGCATAATATTTCCGATAATACGCACCAACAATATCTGGAAAACTTCCAGCCGCTGGATCCGCTTCTGCCGTCGCACTTTAGCCACCAGAACACCACCGTGGCGGCGATGACGCCGCGGCTCTGCGACCGCAACCGGCATTACTATCATGAATTTATGTTGCCGAATAACGTGCGCGACATGACCGAGATCTTTATCCGCCGCGAGCGGCGGATCGTCGCCGGTATCTCGCTGATGCGCGACGTGCCTTTCTCCAGCGAAGAGCGCCAGCGGGCCCAGGCGGTGCTGCCGCTGGTAGAGCTGGCCATCCGCGACTGCCTGCAGGAAGAAGATGATCTGCCCGCCATCCTGACGGCGAAAGAGCGGGAAATCGTCGGCATGGTGCGCGAAGGCGCCAGCAATAAGCTGATTGCCCGCCAGCTGGATATCTCGCTCTCGACGGTAAAAACGCACCTGCGCAATATTTTCGCCAAGACCGAAGTGGTCAATCGTACCGAACTGGTTTCCCGAACCTGGATGCCGGCCGCTCAGCGTACGCTGCATCTGTAATCTGACTTTCGCATCCCGCGCGCGCCGTGGCAGCACGGCGTTTTCCTGATGCCTGTGGGTATCACTCCCTGGAGGATCCCCCGGGGGGAGGCTTTTTTGACCGGAGCACGCCCTACGATGTCGAGTACACCTCTCACTGAAAATGCGCTTTCCCGGCCCGCCGGGCTGGTGGTGTCCCTGCGTTTGCTGGCGGCGATCGTGATTTTTGCCGCTATTGCGCCGGGTATTCTGATGACCGCGCCGGCGGTAGCGGCGCAGCTGGCCAGCGAATGGCAGCTAAAACCCGGGCAGATCGGCTGGCTGTTCTCAGCGGAGCTGGGGGCGATGAGCCTGGCGACGCTCCCGGCGTGGTGGTGGATGAGCCGCCTCGACTGGCGGCGGGTTGCCCTGACGGCCGGGGTGGTGTTTCTGGCCGCCAACCTCGCCTCGGCGGTGGTCACCCAGTACGAGACGCTGCTGGCGGCGCGCTTTATCGCCTCGCTGGCGGGCGGCACGTTGATGAT
Source organism: Klebsiella sp. KP20-425-1 (assembly GCF_025813515.1). NCBI lineage: Bacteria > Pseudomonadati > Pseudomonadota > Gammaproteobacteria > Enterobacterales > Enterobacteriaceae > Klebsiella > Klebsiella sp. KP20-425-1. The sequence goes on along the minus strand of NZ_CP109614.1, from coordinate 3,826,561 downwards.
TTTGTGCATCAGCTGCGCGGCCGGAACGCCGAACCCGTCGCGGGTCTACGCCTTCTGGGTGCTCGGGCAACTGCTGTTAGGGATGCTTGGCCTGCTGGCGCTGCCCGGCCTGTTCGCGACCTTTGGCCTGAAGGTGGTGTATCTGATCCTCGCCGCCATCATGCTCTGCTGTTTGCCGCTGGTATCCGCTTTCCCTCCGCGCTTTCAACCGCTTTCAGTCTCCCGCCAGCAGCCGTCGACGGCGCTGTGGCGTCAGGCGCTGGCGGTGCTGGCGGTGCTCACTTTCTATATCAGCCTCAGCGCCGTGTGGACCTTTATCGGCACCATTGGCAGCGCGGCGGGGCTGAGCCCGACGCAGGTCGGTCTGGTGCTGGCGGCGGCGACGGTTTGCGGCATTATCGGCGCCGGCGGCGCGGCCCTGCGCGGCACCCGGCGGGCCGATCGTTTACCGGTGTGGCTGGGCTACGGCCTGTTGATCGTCAGCGTTGGGCTGCTGATCGGCCAGCCGCTGCTGGTGCGTTACGCCATCGCGGCGCTGCTGTTTAAGTTCACCTGGACCTTCGTGCTGCCCTTTATTCTCGCCCGCGTGGCCGGGCTCGATAACAGCGGTCGGCTAATGAACAGCATCAATCTGGTGATCGGCGGCGGCATGGCGGCTGGCCCGGCGCTTGCGGGGGCCTTACTGCAACACTTCGCCAGCGCCGACCCGCTGCTGGCGGCGGCAGGCGTCTGCGCGCTGCTGTCACTGATTTTAATTGTGGCGGCGTCCGCCGCCGGGAAGGCTTAGCCCACGGGAGGATAGAGTGAAAAGAAAAACCGGTTTCTTCTTTGATGAACGTTGTTTCTGGCACAGTACCGGTCTGCACGCGGTGACGCTGCCGGTGGGCGGGTGGGTACAGCCGCCCGCCGGCGGCGGTCATGCTGAATCGCCAGAGACCAAACGGCGGATGAAAAACCTGATGGATGTCTCCGGGCTGACGCCGCAGCTGGCGCTGCGCAGCGCGGCGCCGGCGAGCCTTGAGGACCTGCGGCGGATCCACCCCGACAGCTATCTGGAGCGCTTCAAGGCGATAAGCGATAACGGCGGCGGCATGCTCGGCAAAGAGGCGCCGCTGGGGCCGGGCAGTTATGAAATCGCCTGTCTTTCCGCCGGGCTGGCCTGTGCGGCGGTGGAAGCGGTGCTGAAGGGGGAGCTGGATAACGCCTATTCGCTGTCGCGCCCGCCCGGACACCACTGCCTGCCGGACCAGTCGATGGGATTTTGTTTCCTCGCCAATATTCCCATTGCCATCGAGCGAGCGAAAGCGCAGCTGGGGCTGGGCAAGGTGGCGATCATTGACTGGGATGTTCACCACGGTAACGGCACCCAGCATATCTACCTGCAGCGCGACGATGTGCTGACTATCTCCTTGCATCAGGACGGCTGCTTCCCGCCGGGCTACGCCGGCGAGGACGATCGCGGCGTGGGCGCGGGCGAAGGTTACAACATCAATATTCCGCTGTTGGCCGGGGCGGGGGATGACAGCTGGCGCTATGCGCTGGAAACTATCGTTATTCCGGCGCTGGCGCGTTTTGAGCCGGAGCTGATCATCATCGCCTGCGGCTATGACGCCAACGCCATGGATCCATTAGCGCGGATGCAGCTGCACAGCGATAGCTTCCGGGCGATGACCGAACAGGTCCAGCAGGCGGCGGATCGCCTGTGCGGCGGGAAACTGGTGATGGTGCACGAGGGCGGCTACGCCGAGTCCTACGTGCCGTTCTGCGGCCTGGCGGTGATGGAAGCCCTGAGCGGCATCCGCACCGAGGTCCAGGATCCGCTGCTGGAATTTATTCAACAGCAGCAGCCGCGCGCCACGTTCGCGCAGTTTCAGCGCCAGGCCATCGATCGGCTGGCGCAGCAGTTTGGCCTGCAATAGTCGCTCACGCTCACGTTGATCCCTAAAGTCCCAATATGGGACTTTTACTTTACTTAGTCCCGAAATGGGACTAGTCTCTGCCCATGAAGATAATCTCAGTGAAAACCTTAAGGGACTTCTGGGCGGAGAATCCCGACGCTGAACAACCGCTAAAGGCCTGGGTAGACGAAGCGACAAAAGCAGACTGGAAAACCCCGGCGGAGATAAAGGACCAATACCGCAGCGCAAGTATTCTGAAAAATAAGCGGGTGGTATTCAACATTAAAGGAAATGATTACCGGTTAATCGTAGCCGTTGCTTATCTGCGGGGGTGGGTGTTCGTTAAGTTTATCGGTTCGCATAAGGAATATGACGAGATAAACGCTGAGACGATAGAGAGGAAGTAAATGATGAATGTGAAGCCTATCCGCACTGAACAAGATTACGAGGCCGCGTTACGCGCGGTTGAACCTTTTTTTGATAATGAACCTGCGCCGGACACGCCGGAAGGGGATTTTTTTGAGGTGATGTGCCTGCTGATTGCTGAATATGAAAAAAAGCACTATTCCATCGAGCCGCCGACGCCGATAGAGGCGATCAAGTTTCGCATGGAGCAGCAGGGGCTGACCGTCAAAGATCTGGAGCCGGCGATTGGTAAATCGAATCGCGTGTATGAAATTCTCAATGGTACGCGCAACCTGACGCTCCCGATGATTCGCCGGCTTCACGCACAGTTCGGCATTCCTCTGGAGAGTCTGATCGGCGCGTGATGGCGCGGGCATCCGGCTCACTCATGCATCCACTGCCTTACCGCCTGATTAACCATCGCCAGCACGCTGAGCAGCAGCATCCGCTGCTGCGCTTCCAGCCGCAGATAACGGCGCAGCGGCGGCATTTTACAGACCACTTCGCTGGCGGCCCAGGGTTCAATGCTGCAGCGCCAGCCGCTACTATCAAAGGTCAGCGAAAAGCGGCGGTAATCCAGCTCGCTTAAGGTCTGCTGGAGATTAGGAAAACCGTTGAGATAGCCGGCGAGTTCCTCGCTGCCTTTGCCGCCGATAAAGCGGATCGGCTGGCGTTTCCACCAGCCGGATTGATGGGCGCGAATGTTACCGCTCACGGGCCGGGTCACCGGCCCCTCGACGATAAACTCGCAGCTGTGAATGCTGGCCATAAACAGCCGCTTCTGACGCACGCTGAAGGTGACGGCGGTGGCGTCGTTCAAGCGCAGCAGCGCGCTGCGTTCGCTCAGCTTTTCGCTGGGCCAGCCCGCCAGATCGCGCTGCACCGCGTTCATTAACGGCGTTTCAAACCAGGGGACGGAGGACATCTGGCGTCATCTCCCCGCGGGTCTGTTTTTCATAATTGTTGATGGCGCGCTCAACCACCTCTTCCACTACCAGCGGCTTGAACGGATTGACGCGCTGCACGCACACCGTCCAGAACAGGGCGTAAGCGGCGGTCAGGCCGAGCATTATGCCGAAAGGCACCAGCACCTGGCGGCTGTCCATCCCGGGCGGCGTGATATTGACGATAGCGATGATGATCCCGACGCTGGAAATAATCTGCGGCAGCGGGAACCACGGCGAGCGGTAGGCGCGCGGCAGGTCCGGGCGGCGAATGCGCAGCATCACCACCGACAGAGTAACCAGCAGATAGGCGACGCCCCAGGCGCAGACCGCGGCGAGGATCAGCGGCACGATGCGGTCCAGATCGCCGTTCAGATACCAGGCGTGCAGGCAGGGGATCGCCACCCCGATGGCAATGGCGATCACCGGCGTCTTAAAGCGCGGATGCAGCCAGGTCAGGAAACGGGGCAGCGCGCCGTCCAGCGCCATGCCGTAGATAATACGCGGCACGGCGGCCATCAGCGTATTGATGGTGGCGCAGCCGGCCAACAGCAGCCCGACCCCCAGCCAGTACTGGCCGGCGTGGCCCATCACCCGTTCGGCGAAGGCCGGGATCGCCATCGGTGTATCCAGCAGATGGACGTTGTTGGCCGCGTCGAGCACGGTATTCTCCACCTGGCGGTTGATCGCCGCGCCGTAGATAAACATGCAGCTGGCGACCCCCAGCAGGCCCAGCGCCATCGCCCGCGGTATGGTGCGGTGGGCCTGTTTGATCTCCGGCGCCATCGGCGTCACCAGTTCGCAACCGACGAACATAAACATCGCCATGCCGATATAGCCGAACAGGCCGTTGATATCGCTAACGTTCAGCGGCGTGCCGAACCAGCCGGAAAGATGAGTCACCGGCGCCATAAAAATGCCGCACAGGCCGAAAATGGTCAGCGTGGTCCACATGCCGAAGGTCAGCACCACTTCGACCTTGCCGAAGATTTCCACGCCGATGGCGTTGAGCAAGCCGAAAATCACCACCATGCCGACGCCCACCATCCAGGTATTCTGGTGAGCGGCCATCTGGGCGTTAATCGACTCGAAGTTCACCAGCGCCATAATGCCCGCCAGGATCGTCTCCGCCGTCCCGGCGAAGATATGGACGATCAGATAGGCGCACAGCGCGCCGGTGATAGCGAAGAAGCGGCCCATGCCGCAGGAGATATAGTCGTACACCGAACCGGTGGTGGGAATGAGCGTCGCCGCCTCGGCAAAGGTGGTGACCTGCGCCTGCATCATAATAAAGGCCAGCAGCACCGCCAGCGCGAAGGTATCACCGCCCATGCCGAAGCCGCTGGTGACCGTCAGGATCACCGGGCTGGCCATGATCAGCCCGACGGAGCTGGCGAGGGTGGTCGGGAAGCCGACGACGCCGCGCTCAAGATGGCTGGCGAGTCTGTTACTAAACATAGTCAACCTCTGCACAATAATGGGGTAGGGCAGGGAATAGCCAGCGCCACTCCCGGATAGTCATAATTTAGGCGGGCATCCTGCTCAACGAATATCGTCCGGAAGGTGGAGGGCGGCGCATGATTCTGTGACGCAGTCGATGAATGTCGCGGCGGATAAACAATATGACCCCGAAAACCGGGGCCATCCGTCTTGCCACGTTGCGCCTGTTTCTGCCGGATGGCGGCTGCGCCTTATCCGGCCTACGGTCCGTGCGGCCTGCCTTTAATTTGGCCTCAAACCCCCCGGTGGCGCTGCCGCTTACCGGGGCTACAGCGCTGCACGATTTGGTAGCCCGGAGAAGGCGTAATGCGCCGCCGGGCATTATCAGTTTGTTAGCGGGTCTCGACGTTCGCCAGGTAGTGCTTCACAAAGCGCGGCGTCAGAATTTTCCACTCCACTTCGGTGCCCTGTTTAACAAACCAGCTGTCGCCCGGCGCAAAGCGCTGCGGCTCGCCGCCGGCGACGGTCAGCTCCACTTCGCCCTCCAGCACGGTGGCGTGCTCGGTAAACGGATAGGTCATGGTAAAGCTCCCCTCAGTGGACGAAAACAGTCCGCAGGTAAAGGCGTCCTGCGGCTCGCCGTAGATCATCGCGCCCGCTACCTGCGGGTCGCCGGCGGTCGGCGTCGCGCCGAGCAGGCTGACGCTGCCGATCGGCTGCAGATCAGGTACCGGGTGTTTAAGTTTAAAAGCGTGCATAGCGTTCTCCTGGTTAACTCCGGCCTTTCCAGAAACCGGCGGTTTGATGCATCAGTTTTCCGGCCGTGACTAATAGCAAGCGCAGACTGTCACGACCGTGGATGGTCGCGTGGGGGATGCTGCTCAGCAGGCGATAGCGGTCGGAACCGCCGTTGATCCCTTCGGCGAGGATTTTGCACACGATGTGCGACGGGGTGACGCCGAAGCCGGAGTACCCCTGGACGTAAAAGACGTTGTTGTGATCGCGTAGGGTGCCGATCTGCGGGAACAGATTGGCGCTACAGGCCATCGGCCCGCCCCACGCAAAATCGATCTTCACATCCCTGAGATAGGGGAAGACCTCCGCCAGCAAGGTGCGGTTCCAGGCGGCGAAATCGTTCGGCGTATACTCCACAAAGCGGGTGGCGCTGCCGAACAGCAGGCGGTTTTCCCGGGTGACGCGGTAGTAGTTAATTACCGGGCGAATATCGCTGAAGGCGCCGCGCAGCGGGCTGATGCGCTCGATCAGTTCATCGGAGAGCGGCTCGGTCGACACCTGGTAGGAGTAAGTGACCAGCGTCTTGTTGTAGATCTCCGGCTCCATATTGTTGAGGAAGCTGTCGCAGGCCCACAGCAGTTTGGCGGCTTTGACGCTGCCCATCGCGGTGCGTACCCGCACCTGTTTGCCGTAATTCACTTCCACCACCGGCGAGGATTCGAAAATCTTCACCCCCAGCGAATGGGCGGCCTGCGCCGAACCGAGCAGCATATTGAGTGAATGGATCTGGCCGCCGCCCATATGTTTCAGCGCGCCGCAGTAGACCTCGGAGCCCACCACCTGCTGCACCTCTTTTCCGGTATACAGTTCGATCTCTTCATCCGGGGTAGCGGCTTTAAACTCCTTCTCCCACTGGCGCAGCGTTTTAAGCTGTCGCTGGTTATAGGCGAGATAGCCGTAGCCGGGCACGAAATCGGCGTCGATGTTATATTTGCGGATGCGTTCGCGAATGATGCCCGCGCCGAGGTTGGCGATTTTAAACAGCGTCTCCAGCCCCTCTTTGCCGACGTGCTTTTTTACCGCTTCGATATCGTGGCCGATACCGGCCATCACCTGGCCGCCGTTGCGCCCGGTGCCGCCGTAGCCGAGATGGCGCGCCTCCAGCACCACCACGTTGGTGATCCCCTGTTCCGCCAGCTCAAGGGCGGTGTTAATGCCAGAGAAGCCGCCGCCGATAATTACCACATCGGCTTCAATATCTTCCCGTAGCGCCGGGAAATGGAGGTGATATTTCTTCGTCGCGCCGTAGTAGTTCAGCGCATCGATCTTGATGTTCATCGCGTTACCCTGTGGTCTTGCCTGGCTCAAGACCCTCATCACAGCACGCCGAGCGGGCGTTGAATATCGTCCGGAAGAATGACGTTCTTTAGAACGATGGGCGGCGCGGCGCAACCGTGCTGTGATGGGCTAACTTTGCTGAAAAACGGGTGCTGACGATGAGCGAGATAACCTTACTGGCGGAAGTGACCACCTTTTTACGCCAGCCGCACGGGCAGTTTATTGCCGGTCATCGACAGGCGGGCCGCGGCGCGCCGTTCGCGGTGATCAACCCGGCGACCGGGCAGGCGATTGCCGAGGTCACCGCGGCGGATAGTGACCAGGCGGATCGCGCTATGGAGAGCGCCCGCCAGGCGTTTAGTCAGTGGCGCGAGATGCCGACGCTGGCGCGCGGCGCGCTGCTGCTGAAGCTGGCGGACACGCTGGCAGAGCATCGCGAAGCGCTGGCGCAGCTGGAAAGTCTCTGTTCCGGCAAAACTATCACGTTGGCGCGGATGCTCGAGCTGGACCAGTCGGTGGCGTTCCTGCGCTACTTCGCCGGCTGGGCGGGGAAAGTCACCGGTGAAACGCTGGATGTCTCGCTGCCATCGATGGCCGGGGAGAAATATACCGCCTTTACCCGCCGCCAGCCGCTGGGGGTAGTGGTTGGCATCGTGCCGTGGAACTTCTCCATCATGATTGCCATCTGGAAGCTGGCGGCGGCCCTGGTCTGCGGTTGCACCATCGTCCTCAAGCCGAGCGAATATACGCCGCTGACGCTGCTGCGCGTGGCGGAGCTGGCAAAAGCGGTGGGTATCCCGGATGGGGTGATTAACGTGGTCAACGGCGCCGGCGGCGAGATTGCCCAGCGGCTGATTACGCATCCGGCCTGCGCCAAGGTGAGCTTCACCGGCTCGGTGGCCACCGGTGAAAAAGTCCAGCAGTCGGCCAGTGCGTCAGGTAAACGGGTGACCCTTGAGCTGGGGGGCAAAAACGCCGCGCTGTTCCTCGATGACCTGACGCCGGAGGCGATGGTCAACGGCATTATTGAAGCTGGCTACCTGAACCAGGGGCAGATTTGCGCCGCTGCGGAGCGTTTTTATCTGCCGCAGGGAAAACTGGATGCGGTACTGGCGCTGCTGAAAGACAAGCTCAGTGCTTTTGCGCCGGGGTCGCCGCTGGATGAACGGACGCTGATGGGGCCGCTGGCCAACCGCCAGCAGTATGACAAAGTTTTGCGGCTCATTCAGACCGCCCGCGACGAGGGCGATACCATCGTCTGCGGCGGCGAAGCGCTGCCGGGGGAGGGCTATTTCCTGCAGCCGACCGCGGTCAAAGTGCGCAGCGAAGAGAGCACCCTGATGCGCGAGGAGACCTTCGGCCCGGTGTGCAGTTTTATCGGCTATCGCAGTGAAGAAGAGGCGCTGGCGCGGATGAATGCCTCACCGTATGGCCTGGCGGCCAGCGTCTGGTCGGATAATATTCGCCAGGCGCTACGCTACTCGGAGGCGATTGAGGCCGGCATCGTATGGGTCAATATGCATACCTTCCTCGACCCGGCGGTACCGTTCGGCGGCATGAAGGGCTCGGGCATCGGGCGCGAATTCGGCAGCGCGTTTATCGATGATTATACGGAGCTGAAGTCGGTGATGGTGCGCTATTAATCGCCGTTCAGCGACATAGCGCTGTCATGTGTCGCTTTGCGCCAGATAGGCAACACATTGTGTGCCTTCTGGCCTGCAACCCGGGCGGTGCACGGCATCGCTTCCGGGACGCTTTTCCCGTCACGGATCCTTTCTTCCCCTCCTAATCCGCCATTGCCGTAAAAAAAATCAGCAGATTATCTTTTTTGCCCGCCAGGACTTGTTTGACATTGGATAATGAGTATAGTTCTCATTCTCTTTTACATTCGTAATTTTGGCAAGGTTCGAGCTGCGCCAGTGAGTCGTTCACTAAGAGTCGCGAAGGCGTAGGGTGACGTAAAGACAGCAGGCTGGAAACACACAATATCGGCCGCTGCGCGTCCATCGGGTCATTGATTTTTTATAGGGTTGATCCAATGAAATACACACTTCCGGCGTTGACGCTGGCCATCAGCGCGGCGTTAAGCGGCTGCGCGACGCCTCATTCCTCTGCCGTTTCCCAACCGGTTGTCGACTCGCCAGTCCCTAACGTGGCGCAACCGCTGCAGCGCCAGCTAGCGGAAGGGCTGTACGAGATGGCGTTAAGCCCGCAGGGTGATGCGCTGTACGTCGCCAGCGCTGAAGGCTTTAAAAATGTACAGGGCGGGGCGGTTTACACACTGGATCCGCACACCCTCAATACCATCGGCCTGACGCATACCGATCTGAAAAACTTCGCTTTACGGCTCTCTGCGGAGGGTAAAACGCTGTATGTCAGCAATTCGCTGGACGGCGGCATCAGCGCTATCGACACCGCCACCGGCAAGGTAAAAAACCGCCTGCTGTTCAGCGAGCGCAATGAAAAAGGTCGCCCTTATGGGGCCCGTCAGCTGCTGTTGCTGAATAATACTCTCTACGTTGGCGCGGTCGCCGACCCGGCGCAAATCTGGGTGGTTGACGCCACTACCCTGAAGCTGAAAACGCGGATTAAAAATACCGGTAAATGGATGACCGGCCTGCACTACTCCGCGCAAACCGGTCGCGTGTACGCCGCTAACGGCAGCGGTGAAATTCTGGTGATCAACCCGCGTAACCAACGCATTGAACAGCGCTGGAAGCCGCTGGGCGACAAGCCGGCGCTGCTGCTTAATATGGCCGAAGATAGCGACACCGGCCGTCTGTTCGTGACCGACAACTCGAAAGCGAAAACCACTCTGGTGCTGGATATCCACAGCGGCAAGCTGCTTAAACAGCTCGACGTCGGCGATTCGCTGGCGGTGCAGTTCAATAAGAAACGCCACGAAATTTATATTTCACAGCGTGAATCCGGCAAGGTCATCAGCCTTGACGCCAGCCGCTACACGCTGAAGAAAAGCTGGGCGCTGCCGGCCAATCCCAACAGCTTGCTGCTTTCCGCCGATGGTCAGACGCTGTTTGTCACCGTCAAACAGCCCTTCAATAAAGACCACTCCACTAAAGGCCCGGACAGCGTCGTACGTATCGACCTGAACGCGCAATAAAAATAACGGGTCCGGCGACGGGCCCTTTGATTCATTTATCCTCATCCATGGGGCAAATTATGCACACCACGCACTATTCATCCTTCCCGCTGCGTAAAACGCTGCTGGCCTTAGCCATCGGCGCCGCCAGTCAAACGGCGATGGCCGCGGATGCTGCCGCCGCGAAGCAGCCTGGCGAAGAGACCCTCATCGTCGAGGCTAACGAAACCAGCGATTTTAAATCCGGCGGCGACCTGGTGGTTCCGGCATTCCTCGATGGCCAGATCGCCCACGGCGGCCGTCTGGGGATGCTTGGCGAACAAAAAGCGATGGACGTCCCGTTTAACGTCATCGGCTATACCTCGAAGCTGATTCAGGATCAGCAGGCGAAAACTATCGCCGATGTCGTCAGTAACGACGCTGGCGTGCAGGCCGTACAGGGCTACGGCAACTTCGCCGAGACCTATCGAATCCGCGGGTTTAAGCTCGATGGCGATGACATGACGATGGGCGGCCTGGCGGGCGTGGTGCCGCGTCAGGTGATGGACACCCAGATGCTGGAGCGCGTTGAAATTTTCAAAGGGGCTAACAGCCTGCTTAACGGCGCGGCCAGCAGCGGCGTCGGCGGGATGATTAACCTCGAGCCGAAGCGGGCGGAAGATCTGCCGACCGCACGCGTTGGCGTCGACTATACCTCTGATTCTCAGGTGGGCGGCACCCTCGACCTGGGGCGCCGTTTCGGCGACAACAACCAGTTCGGCGCCCGGGTCAACCTGGTGCACCGCGAGGGTGAAGGCGCTATCGATAATGATAAACGCCGTACCACGCTGGCTTCGCTGGGGCTTGATTACCGCGGCGACCGTTTCCGCTCCTCGCTCGATTTCGGCTATCAGAAGAAAACGTTCCACGGCGGTACGATGGGCGTCAATATCAGCGGCGTGGATTTCGTTCCGGCGCTGCCGGACAACAGCAAAAACTACAGCCAGAAGTGGGGCTATAGCGATATTGAAAGCGAGTTCGGCATGGCGAAGGCAGAATATGACCTGACCGATAGCTGGACGGTATACAGCGCCCTCGGCGGCCAGCATTCGCATGAAATTGGTACCTACAGCGCGCCGAAGCTTCTGAATAAAAACGGCGATGCGACGGTGGGCCGCCTGGATACTAACCGCATTATCGACGCGATCAGCGGCATGGGCGGGGTACGCGGCGATTTCAATACCGGCGCGATTTCGCATAAGGTGAACCTCGGCTATGCGGCGCAGGTGCATACCGATGCGACCGCCTGGCGGATGTCGGCCAGGAACCCGACCACTAATATCTATGACAACCATGATGTGGCGATGCCGGATAACGCCTATTTTGGCGGCAACTACCACGATCCGCTGGTCACCTCGCGCAGCCGTACGCAGGGCTGGCTGCTGAGTGATACCCTCGGCTTCTTTAACGATAAAGTGCTGTTTACCGCCGCTGCTCGTCATCAGAAAGTGGTTGTGCGCAACTACAGCAACGCCACCGGGCTGGAAGATACCTCTTCGCGTTATACCCAAAGCCGCTGGATGCCGACGTTTGGCCTGGTGTACAAGCCGTGGGAGCAGCTGTCGCTGTATGCTAACCATACCGAAGCGCTGCAGCCGGGCTCTGTGGCGCCGACGACGGCGGCCAATGCCGGGCAGAGTACCGGGATCGCGCACTCGAAGCAGGACGAAGTGGGCGTCAAGATCGACTACGGTACGATCGGAGGATCGCTGGCGCTGTTTGAAATCAAAAAACCGAACGCCATTTCCGATACCGCTGGCAATTACGGCCTCGACGGCGAGCAGCGTAACCGCGGCGTAGAGATGAACGTCTTTGGCGAGCCGATGCTGGGACTGCGTCTTAACGCCAGTACCGTCTGGCTGGATGCCAAACAGACTAAAACCGCTGAAGGCGCAACCGACGGTAAAGATGCCATCGGGGTGGCTAACTTCTACGCGGTACTCGGCGCCGAATATGACATCAAGCCGGTGGAAGGCCTGACCGCCACCGCGCGCGTCAATCATAGCGGCTCGCAGTATGCCGATGCGGCTAACACCAAGAAGCTGGATAGCTACACCACCCTGGATTTAGGCCTGCGCTATCGTATGCGTCTGAACGCCGACCAGAACGAAATGATCTGGCGCGTCGGGGTGACCAACGTGACCAACGAGAAGTACTGGTCTGGCATTGACGATACCGGTACTTACCTGTTCGAAGGCGATCCGCGTACCGTCCGCGTCTCAATGAGCTACGACTTCTGACGCTAAAAAAAGCGGGGCGGGCGGCTGACGCTCGCCCCACGCAACTTGCGACAATCCCCCCTAAGTGATAAAAGGTGCCCCTTCGCAAAAACACACAGGGGAACGACGTGAAAGACGCGTCAACGTCGTCGGATGCCGTAGAAGAGAGCGGCCCGACGCTTCATCGCGGTTTACAGAACCGACATATTCAACTTATCGCCCTTGGCGGCGCGATTGGCACCGGCCTGTTTCTCGGCATTGGTCCCGCGATTCAAATGGCCGGCCCGGCGGTCTTACTGGGTTACGCCGTGGCCGGGATTGTCGCTTTTCTGATCATGCGCCAGCTGGGCGAAATGGTGGTGGAAGAGCCAGTATCCGGTTCCTTTGCCCACTTTGCCTATAAGTACTGGGGGCCGTTCGCCGGCTTTCTCTCCGGCTGGAACTACTGGGTGATGTTCGTGCTGGTAGGGATGGCGGAGCTGACCGCCGCCGGGATCTATATGCAGTACTGGCTTCCCGACGTGCCCACCTGGGTTTGGGCGGCGGCTTTCTTCATCATTATTAACGCCGTCAACCTGGTCAACGTACGCTTGTATGGCGAAGCGGAGTTCTGGTTCGCGCTGATCAAGGTGCTGGCGATTATCGGCATGATTGCCTTCGGCCTGTGGATGCTGTTCGGCGGCCACGGCGGCAGCAAAGCCGGGTTCGACAATCTGTGGAAACACGGCGGCTTCCTAGCCACCGGCTGGCACGGACTTATTCTGTCGCTGGCGGTGATCATGTTCTCCTTCGGCGGGCTGGAGCTTATCGGCATCACCGCCGCCGAAGCGCAAAACCCGGAAAAGAGCATTCCAAAAGCGGTCAATCAGGTGGTCTATCGTATCCTGCTGTTCTATATCGGTTCGCTGGTGGTGCTGCTGGCGCTCTACCCGTGGGTGGAGATCAAATCCGACAGCAGCCCGTTTGTGATGATTTTCCATAATCTGGACAGCAACCTGGTGGCCTCCGCGCTGAACTTCGTCATTCTGGTGGCCTCGCTGTCGGTGTATAACAGCGGCGTGTACTCCAACAGCCGGATGCTGTTCGGCCTGTCGGTGCAGGGTAATGCGCCGAAATTTCTCGCCCGCGTCAGCAAGCGCGGCGTGCCGGTGAACTCCCTGTTGCTCTCCGGGATTATCACTTCGCTGGTGGTGGTGCTGAACTACCTGCTGCCGCATGAAGCGCTGGGGCTGCTGATGGCCCTGGTGGTGGCGACGTTGCTGCTGAACTGGATCATGATCTGTATGGCGCACCTGAAGTTCCGCGCCGCCCAGCGCCGCAAAGGGCGCGAATCGAAGTTCAAAGCGCTGCTGGCGCCCGCCAGCAACTACTTCTGCATTGCTTTCCTTGGGCTGATCCTGGCGCTGATGTGCACTATCGACGGCATGCGTCTGTCGGCGATCCTGCTGCCGGTGTGGATCCTGTTCCTGTTTATCGCCTTCAAACTGCTGCGCCGCCCGGCGTAAGCGAGATGCCCCGCCGTCCGGCGGGGCTGCCTGCTTTTTTATTGTGATCCTCTTCGCAGGCGGCGCATTTGCCTGGCGAACTTCTTTTTGTAATCGATTACTTTTGTTTTGAGCGGTTTTGTAATCGATTACTTTTCTGAGGGCGAGCAACATGGTCACAACAACAGAAGGTCGGGGAAGTATCCGCGTGAGCCACCGTTTTCTGGTGCCGCGGCTGTCGTTAATGATGTTTATGCAGTTTTTTATCTGGGGCAGCTGGTCGGTGACCCTGGGGCTGGTGATGACCCGCTATGAGATGTCATTGCTGATCGGCGATGCGTTCTCCGCCGGGCCGATCGCCTCCATCTTGTCTCCCTTTGTGCTGGGGATGCTGGTGGATCGCTTTTTCGCCTCGCAGAAGGTGATGGCGGTGATGCACCTGGCCGGGGCGGCGATCCTGTGGTTTGTCCCGCAGGCGCTGGTGGCGCAGAACGGCGCCCTGCTGATTGGCCTGCTGTTCGGCTATACGCTGTGCTATATGCCGACCCTGGCGCTGACCAACAATATCGCCTTCCACAGCCTGGCCAATGTCGATAAAACCTTCCCGGTGGTCCGCGTGTTCGGCACCATCGGCTGGATTATCGCCGGGATCTGCATCGGGGTGACCGGTATCTCTGATACCACCGGCATCTTCACGCTGGCGGCGCTCTGTTCGGTCGCACTGGCGCTCTACAGCCTGACGCTGCCGCACACCCCGGCGCCGGCCAAAGGCATGCCGGTTCAGTTTCGCGACCTGCTGTGCGCGGACGCCTTCGCGCTGCTGAAAACCCGCCATTTCCTGATTTTCTCCCTCTGCGCCACCTTAATTTCCGTACCGTTAGGCACCTATTACGCCTATACCGCGTCGTATCTGGCGGATGCCGGCGTCAAAGATGTCAGCACCGCGATGTCCTTCGGCCAGATGTCAGAGATCGTCTTTATGCTGGTGATCCCGTTGCTGTTCCGTCGCCTCGGGGTGAAATACATGCTGCTCATCGGCATGGCGGCGTGGTTCGTCCGCTACGCCTTTTTCGCTCTCGGAGTCAGCGAGGAGGGGCGCTTCCTGCTCTATCTGGGCATTTTGCTGCACGGCGTGTGCTATGACTTTTTCTTTGTCGTTGGCTTTATCTACACCGACCGCGTGGCGGGCGAGAAGGTAAAAGGCCAGGCGCAGAGCATGATTGTGATGTTCACCTACGGGATCGGCATGCTGCTGGGCTCGCAGATCTCCGGCGCGCTGTATAACCATCTGGTGGCCGGCCAGAGCGTGCCTCAGGCCTGGGTGACCTTCTGGTGGATCCCGGCGGTGGCCGCCGCGGTTATCGCGCTGATTTTCCTTTTCTCTTTCCAGTACAACGAGAAAGAGCCGCACTAATTTTTCAGGAGGGGGTATGAAAACGATTAAGGGACCGGGCATTTTTCTGGCGCAGTTTATCGGGCCGCAGGCGCCGTTCAACACCCTGGCGGGGATAGCGCAGTGGGCCGCCGGCCTGGGGTACAAGGCATTGCAGATCCCCTGCAACCACCCGGCGATTTTTGATGTCGAGCGGGCGGCGGCGAGCCAGACCTACTGCGACGAGGTCAGCGGCATCCTGGCGGAGCATGGGCTGGTGATCAGCGAGCTGTCCACTCACCTTGAAGGACAGCTGGTGGCGGTGCATCCGGCGTATGACGCGGCGTTTGACGCCTTTGCCCCGGCGGCGCTGCATGGCGATCCGCAGGCGCGCCAGCGCTGAGCGGTGGAGAAAGTGCGGCAGGCGGCGGTAGCCTCCGGCCGCCTGGGGCTGCAGGCGCACGCGACCTTTTCCGGGGCGCTGGCATGGCCCTTTTTTTATCCGTGGCCGCCGCACAATCAGCCGCTTCTGGATGAGGCCTTTGCCGAGCTGGCCCGGCGCTGGCGGCCGCTGCTGGACCTCTTCGACGAGCAGGGGGTCGATGTCTGCTATGAGATCCACCCCGGCGAAGACCTGCACGATGGCGTGACCTTTGAGCGTTTTCTTGCGCTGGTGGATAACCATCCGCGCTGCAATATGCTCTATGACCCGAGCCACCTGCATCTGCAGCAGATGGACTACTTGGCCTATATCGATATCTATCATGCGCGTATTAAAGCGTTTCACGTCAAGGACGCCGAATTTCGCCGCAACGGGCGCAATGGCGTCTACGGTGGATACCAGCCCTGGCAGCAGCGGGCCGGGCGTTTCCGCTCTCCCGGCGACGGGCAGATCGACTTCAAAGGGGTGTTCAGTAAGCTGACCGAATATGATTTTGCCGGCTGGGCGGTGCTGGAGTGGGAGTGCTGCCTGAAGGATAGTGAGACCGGCGCGCGCGAGGGCAGCGAGTTTATCCGCCGCCATATCATTCCCGTTGCCGGACGGGCCTTCGATGACTTTGCCGCCGGCGGGAGGGAGTAACATGATTCAGGTTGCGATTATCGGGGCAGGGTTTATTGGCCCGGCGCATCTGGAGGCGCTGCGGCGGCTGGGAGATGTCGAGGTGGTGGCGTTGTGCGACAGCCGCCTTGAGGCGGCGCAGCGCAAGGCGCGAGCGCTGAACATTGCCCATGCCTACGACAGCGTGGAGGCGCTGCTGGCCCATCCGGGGCTGCAGGTGGTGCATAACTGTACGCCGAACCATTTGCATGCCCAGATTAACCGGCAGATCCTCGCCGCCGGGCTGCACGTCTTCTCGGAAAAGCCGCTGTGTATGACGGCGGAGGAGGCGCGGGAGCTGGTGGCGCTTGCCGCCCGGGCCGGCGTGGTGCATGGCGTCAGCTTCGTCTATCGCCAGTTCGCTATGGTCCAGCAGGCGGCGGCGATGATCCGCCATGGCGAGGTCGGCAGAATCTTCGCGGCCCACGGCAGCTATCTGCAGGACTGGATGCTGCTGGAGACCGACTACAACTGGCGGGTCGATTCGGCGCAGGGCGGCGCGTCGCGGACGGTGGCCGACATCGGCTCCCACTGGTGCGATACCGTGCAGTTTATGACCGGTCGGCGGATTGTCGAGGTGATGGCAGATCTGTCTATCGTCTGGCCAACGCGTAAAGCGCCGGTCAATGGCAAAGCGACCTTCAGCGCCGTTCACGAGGCGCAGGCATATGAAACGCGGCCTGTCGATACCGAGGACTTTGGCTCGGTGCTGTTGCGTTTTGACGATGGCAGCAAGGGCAGCTTTATGGTCTCTCAGGTGAGCGCCGGGCGGAAAAACCGTCTGGCGGTGGAGATTAACGGCAGCCTCTGTTCTCTGGCCTGGGATCAGGAAGTGCCCCAGCGGCTGTGGATCGGCCACCGCGAGCAGCCGGATCGCCTGCTCAGCGATGACCCGAGCCTGCTGCGGCCGGAAATCGCTGACAGCGCCCATTACCCCGGCGGCCATATTGAGGGCTGGCCGGACGCCTTTAAGAATATGATGGGGCATTTTTATCAGGCGGTGCGCGCCGGGAAGATGCCGGCGGCCGGGGCCCGGCGCTTCGCCGCTTTCGACGACGGCGCCGATGTGATGTACATCATCGAGGCGATCGTCAAAAGCCATCAGCAGCAGCGCTGGGTCAGCGTCGAACGCTGAGCGCAGGCGGGGCGCAGGATTATTTCACCCCAAGATAGCCGTCGAGATAGGCACCGGAGAGCTCGTTGCCGAACAGGACGGCATCTTTATTTTCCATCGCATTATCCCATTTGTCGCTGGCATTGCCGGTGAAGGCGTGCTCGGTGCGGGTGCCCTGCGCCGCCTGCTGTTTGATGGCTTCCGCGGTGCGGCGGGCATCACTTTCGCTCATGCCAGCGGCTTTATCCTGCTGTCCGCGGGCATACATCGCCGTAAAGGTCGGCAGGTTTAAACGGTAATTTTCCTGGCGGTTGACGGTGAAGTTGCCGCCGACAAAATCGGAGCGGTGGGCGACGAAGGCGTAGGCATGGCGTTCCGGTGACGATTTTGACGAGGTGCAGCCGGTGATCGTTGCCAGGGCACAGCTGAGGGCGAGAACCGCGGTGGAGAGCCTCATGGGGATATCATCCTTAATCATAAAAGAAAAAATGGGGCGCAGGCGGTCTGTTGCGCCTCCTGCGCTAATGAGAATATGAAACGGCAAAAGGATGCGCGTTAACGGGGCGGGAGAGAAGCCCTGATTATTAATAGTTTCCCGGGACACCGTCTCGCTGAGCTACGCTTTCGCGCCAGGCTGGCAGGCCAATCAGAGGTCATTTATGATAGCCTGCAGGATCCACCTCTATCGCAGGAAGTGCAGGGTTTATGTCTATTCAGAAAATTGCTCGTCTGGCCGGCGTCTCGGTGGCCACGGTGTCGCGGGTGCTGAACAACAGCGATACGGTAAAAGCCAAAAACCGTGAGCGCGTACTGCAGGCGATCAAAGAGAGCAACTATCAGCCGAACCTGCTGGCGCGTCAGCTGCGAACCGCCCGCAGCAATATGATCCTGGTGATGGTCTCCAATATCGCTAACCCCTTTTGCGCCGAGGTGGTGAAGGGGATAGAAGAAGAGGCGGAGAAGAATGGCTATCGCATTCTGCTGTGTAACTCCGGGTCGGATCTGGCCCGCTCGACCTCGGGCCTGCAGCTGCTCTCCGGCAAAATGGTCGACGGCATTATTACCATGAACGCGCTCTCCAGCCTGCCGGAGCTGACCACCATGATTGGCGACGCGCCCTGGGTGCAGTGCGCGGAGTATGCCGACACCGGCAGCATCTCCTGCGTCGGGATTAACGACGTCGAGGCGGCTCAGGGGGCGGTATCCCGGTTGGCCGATAGCGGCCGCCGCCGCATCGCGCTCATTAATCACGACCTCAGCTATCGCTATGCCCGTCTGCGCGAGCGCGGCTATAAAAGCGTGCTGCACGTGCACGGTCTGGCGTATCAGCAGGTGACCTACGCGCAGGATCTTAGCGCGGCGGCCGGTAAACGGGCGATGGAGCAACTGCTGTCGCAAGACGAGAAGCCCGATGCGGTGTTTGCCGTTTCGGACTCCCTCGCCGCCGGGGCGCTGCGGGCTATCGCCCAGGCCGGACTGCGGGTGCCGGAGGATATCGCGGTGATCGGCTTCGATGGCACCGAGCTGGCGGAAGTGGTCTCCCCGCAGCTGACCACCGTCGAACAGCCCTCCCGGGCGATCGGCCGTACGGCGGTGTCTCTACTGATGAAACGCATCGACGATCCCGACGCTGCCGTCGAGCGGGTGATGATGGACTGGCGCGTGATAGACCGCGCCAGCGTCTGAGGATCAGCGGGAGAAGGCGCCGGTCAGCGCGCGAATATCGTTGCCGGTGGGCGTTTGATGAATGCGTAAGCCAAACTCATCCACCACAGCGAATACATGGTCGAAAATATCCGCCTGGATCCCCTCATATTCCGCCCATACCACGGTGTTGGTGAAGCAGTAGATCTCGATCGGCAAGCCGTTGGCATCCGGCGCCAGCTGGCGCACCATCAGGGTCATATCCTGGCGGATGCGCGGATGATGGCGTAAATACTCCTGCAGATAGGCGCGGAAGGTGCCGACGTTGGTCATCCGCCGCTCGTTGAGGATCGATTGCTCCCCGGCGTACTGCTGGTTCCAGGCGCTAATCTCCTCGTGGCGTGAATCCATATAGGGTTTAAGTAACTTCGCCCGGATCAGGCGCTGCTGCTCCTGTTCATCAAGAAAATGAATGCTGGTGGTGTCGATGTTAAGGCTGCGTTTGATGCGGCGGCCGCCGGAGGCCGACATGCCGCTCCAGTTTTTAAACGAGTCAGAGACCAGCGACCAGGTCGGAATGGTGGTGATGGTATTGTCCCAGTTGCGCACCTTGACCGTGGTGAGGCCGATATCGATCACCGCGCCGTCGGCGCCGTACTTCGGCATCTCCAGCCAGTCGCCAAGCTTGAGCATATCGTTGGCAGAGAGCTGGATACCGGCCACCAGACCGAGGATCGGATCTTTAAACACCAGCATCAGCACCGCGGCCATGGCGCCGAGCCCGCTAATCAGGATCGCTGGCGACTGGCCTATCAGTAGCGAAATAATCAGAATGCCGATAATAATCGCCGTCACCAGCTTAATTCCCTGGAATATGCCCTTCAGCGGCAGCTGTGAGGCGGCGGGAAATTTCTGCGCCAGCTTTAAAATGACATCCAGCAGCGAGAAGAAGGACAGCATGGCATATATCATCACCCATAGCTGAGCCACGGTGATTAATATTTCCGCGGCCTCGCTGCCTTTTTGCAGCCACAGCACCGCCTGCACATTGACGATGATCCCCTGCAGGGTAAAGGCCAGTCGGTGAAAGAGTTTATTCTGCGTGATGATTTGCAGCCACAGATGGCTGCTGGCCAGCGCCCGTTTTTCAAATGCGCGCAGGACCACTTTGTGCAATATCAGATGCACGACCACGGCGGTGAACAAGATAATGCCGAAGATAATCATCAGCGAGCGGGTGGGGGTTATTTCGATTCCTAAGGCGGCAATTTGCGATATTAATTCCTGCATAACGTCTCCTGAATATCCAGCGGGTATGATGACCGCTGGATAGCTATTATGCAAATTACCGCCGCCGGTATTACGAGGCCACCGTCGCCGGCTGTCGGTTGAGATGATGGCGTAGCCACAGCGCTATCGCCCCCAGCAACAGCATCATGGCCACCTCGACCAGCAGAAAATCAATCAGCGCCTGCGGATAGTTGCCGCCGCCGCGACGGGCCAGCGCCAGGAACAGCGAACCAAGGATAGCCGGTCCGAGACCGAGGGTCGCCTGCTGCAGGGTGCTGAGGATTGCGCTCCCGGCCCCGGCGTCGCTGGCGCTGATATCGCGCATACCAATCCGATAAAAGCTGTTGACGATCAGCGCCTGGCCATAGCCGATCAGCGCCGTGGCGGGAACCAGCGTCAGGGCGTTGGTGGCGACGCCGAAGCGGGAGAAGGTGGCGCACAGCAGCAGGAGACCGGCGATCTGCACCGCCAGACCGGTCAGCAGGATCCGCCCCATGCTGTAGCGGGCGATAAGCCGCGGGGCATACAGCGCCGAAATAAAATAGGCCACGCCGAGGGCGATAAAGCTATTGCCGGACTGCCACGGCGCCATCCCCAGCCCCTCCTGCATGGTCAGCGCCATGCAGAACATAAAGCCGGACCAGGCGCTGAAAAACAGCAGGGCGATGGCCATCCCGAAGCGGATGCTGGTCAACTGCAGCAGACGCGGCGGCAGCAGAGGATGGTCGCCACGCTGCTGCTGGCGCAGGGCGCTCTGACGCATGGCGAACAGCAGCGGCAGGACCGCCACCAGCATCAGCTGCAGCCACAGCGGCCAGTGCAGCTCCGGACCGAGGGCCATCGGGAACAGCAGGCAGCAGAGGATCAGCGCGAGGTACAGCGTACCCTGCCAGTCAATCCGCGACGGCGTCTCGCGACGGGTTTCCGGCACATAGCGGCGGCTCAGAGCCAGCACCAGCAGGCAGATCGGCACATTGATAAAAAAGGCGTTGCGCCAGCCCAGCCCGGCGATGTCCGCCGACACCAGCCAGCCGCCGCCCATCTGACCGACGATAAAGGCGATCCCGCCGATCCCGCCATACAGGCTGATGGCCCGGGCGTGGGCGGGGCCTTTGAGGGTGACGTGCAGGGTCGCGAGGATCTGCGGCACAATCAGCGCCGCCCCGGCGCCCTGCAGGGTGCGGGCCGCCAGCAGGGCGCCGATGCTGTTCGCCATCCCGCACAGCAGGGAAGCGATGCCAAAGAGGGCGACGCCCCACATAAACAGGCGCCGGCGGCCATAGTTATCGCCAAGCTTACTGCCCATCGCCAGGCAGACGGCAAAGGCGACGCCGTACAGCGCGACGATAAGCTCCAGCTGCGTGGCGCTGGCCGCCAGGGTGTGGGTGATGGCGTCCAGCGCCACATTGGTGATCGAGGTATCAATAAGCGGCAGCATCTGGCCGCTCAGCAGCAGCAACAGACCGGCGCGGCCGGGTGAAACAGCAGACGTATTCATGGGATTCTCCATTGCGTCATTCAGCAGACCGACGTAGCATTACCGATAAATTAAACGGGTACCAGTTCCTGTCTATACTGGTATTGGCACTACTATGCTGGAGGGGTGATGACCACGATGCCGCAACGGGAGTCGACGATCGCCGTGCCGGACGATCGACGCAAACAGCTGGGGGCCTTTCTGCGCGCCCGCCGTGAAAGCCTCGATCCGCAGCGCCTGGGGTTGCCCCGGGTGGGCCGCCGGCGCACGCCGGGTCTGCGCCGGGAAGAGGTGGCGATGCTCGCCGACGTCGGCGTTACCTGGTACACCTGGCTGGAGCAGGGGCGGGAGGTGAATCCGTCGGAGGCGGTGCTGGTGGGGGTGGCGAATGCCCTGCAGTGCAGTCCGCTGGAGACCCGGCATCTGTTCGTGCTCGCCGGGCTGACCCCGCCGGAAGCCACCCAGGTGACGGTGTGCGAAGGCATCAGCCCAGGGACCCGCCGGATGCTGGACAGCCTGATGCCGCAGCCGGCCAGCATTCAGAAACCGAACTTTGATATTGTGGCGTGGAACGACAGCTTCTGCCGCCTGATGGGCATCGATTTCGCCACCCTCCCGGAAGAAGATCGCAACTGCATTTATCTCTATCTGACCCATGAGACCTGGCGCAGCCGGATCGAAAATCGCGATGTGCTGCCGACCTTCGTCTCCTATTTCCGCGCCGCGATGGCCGAGCACCGCGGCGATCCGGCGTGGGAAAACAAACTGGCGCGCTTTTTCGCCGCCTCGTCGGAGTTTGAAGCGCTGTGGCATCAGCGCTACGAGGTGCGCGGCGTGGAAAACCAGATTAAACATTTTAACCACCCGCAGCTCGGGCGATTCAGCCTGCAGCAGATGTACTGGTATTCGGCGCCGCGCAACGGCTCGCGCCTGCTGGTCTACCTGCCGATGGACGAGGCGGGCGAGCAGGCGCTGGCGTGGCTGGACCAACATTAATCACAGGGAATCAGATGGCTGGCAATGTGCCATCTTCGGGTATTGCCCGGTCGGCGCTGCTGGACGGTTCCCTCTCCCTCCGGGAGTAGGGGGGAAGGCAAAGCCCTGCCGGGAAGTCTTTTATGTTATCTGTGGCTTCAGCGCACATTGCGCTCCCGGTTAGTCTTCTGCGTTAGGTCTCTTACGGCGCAGGGAGCGCACAGGGGGCGGCCAGTCGCCGCCGCCCCCTGTACCCCCGGGCTCCGGCCAGCAACATCGCCACTGCGTGGTGCCTTCGACTTATCCCTGCAGGCTTCGGGTCGGGCCGAGGCAGCGTCCGTGCAAAACACGGCCCTCAGCCCGCATCCATGCGGGCTGCCCCGGCCTTCCGGGAACGTCTCAGCGATGTTGAGGCCGCAACAGCGGCAGTTTCAGTCGCACTAGTGGGTAAGTTAACGGCTGGCTGATACGGACCGTAGGCCGGGTAAGGCGCCAGCCGCCACCCGGCAATAAAGCGGCTCCGTGCCTGATATCATGCTCGGCGGCGCTGCGCTTACGCGGGCTTACGGTAAGGAGTAACAATCTGATATATAAATGGTTAAGTAGGCCGGGGAGGGCGACAGCCGCTGCCCGGCAGAAAGGCGAGCATATTAGCGAAAACAGGTTTGTCATCAGTCTCAAGGAATGCCTATGAACGTAACCCGAAAAGAGCAGCGCATTATTCAGCGCGCGCTGAATGCCTGGCAGGCCAGCGGGGAGTTAACCCCCTCGGACAGCCAGCGGCTGGCGCAAACGATGCGCGTCTCCCCCTTCGACTGGCGGCGCCTGAGCCGCTATGCCTTCTGGACCGCGCTGGCCTGCGTGCTGATTTCCCTGGGCAGTCTGTTCGCCGACAGCGAGCTGGTGGCGTGGCTGCTGAGCCTGTTCAGCCACTCGGCGCTGATGCGGATCCTGCTGCCTGCGCTGCTGGCAGTCGTCTGCTACGGCTGGGGTTTTCGCCGCCAGCGGCGGGAGACGCAGTGGCACTACAGCACCGAGGCGATTTTGTTTCTGGGCGTCGTCTTTACCGCGGTGGCGCTATGGCAGCTTGGCGAACGGCTGGATAACGGCAGCGGCCATATCGCACCGCTGTTTCTGGCCGGATGCGTGATTTACGGTGCCATTGGCTATATTGCCCGCTCCGGGCTGGTGTGGCTCTTTTTTCTGCTGGCGCTGGGCAACTGGTTCGGCGCGGAAACCGGCTACGTCTCGGGGTGGGGCGCCTACTGGCTGGGCATGAACTACCCGATTCGCTTCGTCCTGTTCGGCGGCGCGCTGCTGGCGCTCTGCTACGGCGCGCAATCCCTGCTTCGCCAGCGGCAGCTGTTTACCGTCAGCAAGGCGATGGGCCTCACGTACCTGTTTATTGCGCTGTGGATCATGTCGATTTTCGGCAATTACGACGCAGACAGCTGGTACCAGGTGAGCCAGGCGCGACTCCTGCCGTGGGGGCTGCTGTTTGCCGTAGCGGCCGGCGTCTGCATTTTTATCAGCCTGAAAACCGATGACGGAATGCTGCGCGGCTTCGGACTAACCTTCCTGGCGATCAATCTCTATACCCGTTTCTTTGAGTTTTTCTGGAACGGGATGCACAAAGTGCTGTTTTTCCTGATCCTTGCCGTCTCGCTGGCGGTGATTGGCCGCTATGCCGAGCGCATCTGGCATGCGGGGAACGTTAAGCCATGAAAAATTAAGCGTTTTTAAAGAAGTGTGGCTGGCGGCAGCGACGTCCTGCGCGAATTGTCGTATAAGCGAATTTTACGCTTTTGACAGGGGAGCGAGATGAATAAGGAGTCGATTTTTCGCCAACTAGAACAACGGATCGCCGGGCGAGCGCTGACGGCGGAAGCGCTGGGCGAGTTTAACGCTATGGCCATCGCCGATAGCTTGAAGCAAAAACGCAGCATCATCAGCCATCATCTGAATAATCTCCATCGCGAGCAGCGGGTGGTCAAAGTGAACGGTCGCCCGGTGCTTTTTTTACCCGTTACCGTTCTGCGCGATCATCACCGCCTGGCGGTTCGGCACGGCGAATACGCCTCCATTCAGGCGCTGTGCGCGGATCGTCAGGATAGTCTGGCGCAGCTGATTGGCGCGCAGGGCAGCCTGCAGGAAGCATTGCGCCAGTGCAAGGCTGCCATCAGCTACCCTGGCGCAGGTCTGCCGCTGCTGCTGCGGGGCCCTACTGGCACCGGGAAAAGTTTTCTAGCTCGCCAGCTCTGGCACTACGCAATAGATGAAGGTATTTTACCTGCCGATGCGCCTTTTACCGTATTTAACTGCGCCGAGTACGCGAATAATCCAGAACTACTGACCTCGAAGTTATTTGGTCATGCGAAGGGGGCCTTTACCGGCGCCGATAAGGCCGTTCCTGGTCTTATCGAGACCAGCAACGGCGGGGTGTTGTTTATCGATGAGGTTCATCGGCTGCCGCCCGAAGGCCAGGAAAAGTTGTTTCATTTTATGGATAACGGTAGCTGGCGCCGGCTGGGGGAGAGCGCCGACGAGCGCAGCGCCACGGTGCGGCTAATTTTTGCTTCAACCGAGGATCTGGAAAAACACTTCCTGGCGACCTTTATTCGCCGTATTCCGGTGATTGTAAAAATTCTGCCGATCGCTGAACGCGGCCAATTCGAGCGGCTGGCGTTTATCCACCACTTTTTCCGCCGTGAAGCCCAGCGTTTGAACCACGATCTGGAGCTGGATGGCGAAATCGTCAGCCAGCTAATGCGTGAAACGCTTGAAGGAAATGTCGGTGGGCTGGAAAATTTGATTCGCAATATTTGCGCCAGCGCCTGGACATTTGGCGAACGTGATAGCGGTCTTTTACATATAAAAGCGGGTTTGCTGCCCGACCGATTACTGGCGGATGCGCCTTTTACCCTTCAGCAAAATAGCGAGCGGGTTATGATTTACCGCGATGGCGACGCGCAGCCTCTTTTTTCTGGTCGTCACCATGAATACCAACGGCTAACGGAAAATATTTGTAGCCTGTGCGAGGAGTTGGCTCAGGATAATATTAGCGTGCGGACCTTTGAAAAGCTTATTTATCAGAACGTGACGCTCTATCTTGATGCGCTGATGAATCAGGAGAGTACGGTCTCTCTGCAGGACAAACGGCTGCGCTTTATTGAAGATGTGGGCAAAGCAATCGCTGTCAATTATGACCTTCAGCTAAATGTCGAATTCGCTTATCTTACCGGCCGCTACCTCACCAGCCTCCCTCTGGCGCCGCGCAGCGTTGCTGAGCCCGTGCGTCTGGTGATGCAGCGCTGGCTGGACTCCTCGGCGGGGCTGGCGCAACGCATCGCGGAGAAACTACTGGATGTCGTCAATAATAAATACGATCTGCTCATCGATACGCTTGACCGTCTGGCGATTACCGCCATTGTCAGTAATGCTATCGATGCGACCAGCGGCGGAAAAGTGAAAGCGCTGATAATCGCCCACGGTTATTCGACCGCCAGCAGCATTGCCGGCGTTGCCAACCGCCTGATTGGCGAGAAGATCTACCAGGCCATGGATATGCCGATGGAGGTGGCGTTTAACGATGTCAGTCGCGCCGTGGTTGATTATCTCCAGCATACGGACACGCGTGCGGGTGTGATGGTGCTTATTGATATGGGCTACACCAAGGAGATTGCCGATGCGCTTTTGTCGGTGATTAACGGCCCGCTGGTAGTGGTGGATAACGTCACGACCCGCATGGCGCTGAACGTTGCCAGCGAGATCGCGTTGGGAAAAAACATCGAACAAATCGCCGAAGAGATCGTGCCGCTTAATCAGTCGCGTTGGGATGTGTTCTGGCCCGCAGAAAAAAAAGAGCGTGTGCTGCTGGTGACCTGTATTACAGGTATCGGTACCGCATTTAAATTTAAAAATCTGATGGAGAAGAGCCTGCTCAACGATTTTGATATTAACATCATCGCCTGCGAGTATACGCGCTTAAAAAACAGTCGTACGGCGGTATCGTTGCTCCACCAGTATGAAGTTATTGCGGTCGTGGGTACCCACGACCCGCAGCTGGCCGGAGTGCCCTGGGTTGGCATTGAGGAATTACTTGGCGAGCAGGGGCATCGACATCTGAGTCAGCTCTTAAGCGGCTATCTTAATGAAAAGCAAATTGCGCTGATTAATAAAAATATGGTTCGTGAGTTTTCACTGCATAACGTTGTCAACTCTCTGACGATACTGAATGCTGGAAAAACCATGGGTCATATCGAAACCATTATCGCTGAGTGGCAAAATACGCTTGGTTTTCATTTTAATAATAACTTAATTATCAGTTTATATGTGCATCTCAGCTGTATGATTGAGCGTCTGGTAATGCGTAATGAAATTAGCCATTATAAAGATCTTGAGCAATTTACCAGCCAGCATGGCGAATTTATTGCCATGGTGAATCACTCGTTCCAGCGCCTGAAAATACTCTATAACGTGGCGCTACCGGTAGCGGAAATTGGCTATATTCACGATATTTTTGAATTACGTATTGAAGATTTTAGCTGGTAATCCTCAACGCAGCCCCGGAGAATTACGCCGGGGCTGGCAGGCGGTTAGCGAATCAATATTCGACTTTCCACATATAGCGGCGGGTGGTCAGCGGGTGGTTGCGAGCGGTGGCCAGCGCCAGGTTGTAAACATCCAGTACGCAGTTGTGCAGCAGGCCGCAGAAATATTCGCGCACGCTGGCGTGCAGTGCGTCGATTCCCACCTTTTCCACGTCAATAATCTGCAGTTTTCCCTGGTAACGTTCGATAAAGCGGATCGCGCGATCATCCAGCGGGCGGGTGCGGCCGCTGCTTTTTAATAAAATAAACGGCGTTCCCGTTTCGGTAATCTCAAAGGGGCCGTGGAAATACTCGCCGCTGTGGATGCTGGCGGAGTTAATCCACTGCATCTCCAACAGAATACAGATGGATTCCTGATGCGCGGCGCCGAATGAGGGGCCGCTGCCCATCATGTAGATGACCTTTTCGGTCTTCCAGGCTTCGGCAAAATGGCGCGCATCCGCCTGAACCTGCTGCTGAGCGCCGCGTACCACGGATTCAAAACTGGCAAAGGCGCTGACCATCTCATCGTAATGGGCGTATCCCTCAGTTTGCGCAAGTACTTCCAGCGCCAGCCACAGGCTATATGCCGCTTTTTGCTGCGTCGGATCGACGGTTTCGGGATAGCGCGCCCAGCAGTATTCAATAGTGTAATCGCTGTGTTCGCACAGCGGCGTGCCGGGGGTATATACCAGTCCAATAGTGGCGGCGCCTTTCTGACGTGCGATGCGGGCGGCTTCCACCGTTTCAGCGGTGTTGCCCTGCTGCGAGGCGAGGATCACTACGCTGTTTTTACCTAACGCGTTCGGCGTCGCATGGACAAATTCATTACTGGTAACATAGCCGACGGCCAGCTTTTTAGCTTCACAATCGAGAAAATATTTCCCCGGCCAGAAACCGGTTAATGAACCACCGCAGCCAACAAACCATACGCGCTCAATGTGCTGCTTAGATAAAATATCGCGAATAATAGTATGTGCGTTTTGATGAGCTATAGACATATTGGTCTCCTTGGGATGTAACGGGTCCTCCGCTGAATAGCGGATAACTTTTACTATGCGTCAATTAATTGAGTTGTTTACTTTTCATTTTCTGGTGGAACTGCGGATCCTTCGGTATTGCGGGATCGATGCCCTTCACTGGCGGCAGTCGGGCACAAACCATTTGTAACGGAATAATATATTCAAAGACCGCAAAGTCGGGATCGTTAATAAATGCGAAGGGCATATTTTTGCCGTTATTTTCGACTTGTGGACCAATGCGATAAATATGCTGAGTCCAGCCGCCAAGTATTTCCGCCAGGCGATCCTGACGCTCATCGGGAAACGGATCGAGCATGATCAGGGTAGAGCGCTCGTCGAAGGCGTTATAGATCCCGTGGATGAACTCCTCAAATTCGTAACCGGCAACCGGACAGCGTAGCGTTTCAAGCATCTTTAGCGCACCTTCCTGAACGGTGCCAAACAGCCTTGCCGGACCGGTCAGGCGAATGTCCGCGCTGTCGATAAGCGGTCGGGCATGATTGAGAACCCACGCCTGCGAGGCCTCAATGAGCGTCGGCAAATGATTAAACGTGGTATCCATGCGGATGAGTAGCGCCTTGCGCTCCTCATCGCTCAGGCGCCGCTGGCGACTGGCGACAGCAAGCCCCAGCAGCATCAGATTAAGTATGGTGCAGTGATACCCTTTGGTTTTGGCGCCAGCCCGCTCTTCTCCACAGGGTACTGTTAAGACCAAATCTGCCGCCCGGTCGATAACGGCTGGCGCTTCCCCGGCCATGGAAGCGGTAAGATGCCCGGCTGCCCGGGCGCGTTCCATTGCGGCGAGGGTAGAGAGGCTGCCGCCTCCCTGAGAAATACCGATGACCAGCGCTTTGTCGCTGAGGGTCAGCGCCGAATCATCCAGCAGAAAAGGCCAGTAGACATCAACGGGTAGCCCGCACCACTGCTGCATAAACGAGCGGGCGGTCAGCGCGCCGTGATAAGAGGTACCGGAGCCGGTCAGGATAATACGCGTGACGCCGCGCTCCGTTAGCGCTTTTGCCGCCTGCCAGAGATCTTCCCGCGTCTGCGTCAGCATAGCGAGCAGACAGGCGGGTGTTTCATTCATATAGTCTTCTACGTGCATGGGTGATATTCCTCTTCTTAAAGCAGGCCTAGCGCGCTGGCCGCCATGCCAAACGCGACGGTTCCTAGCAGGATCCAGTTAATATTGACTCCCTTGCGGATCAACTTGTACATCCCAAGGGTGAAAAGCAGCGGCAGCAGCGAAGGAAGTATTTTGTCAATAAACTCCTGCGCCTTCATGGTGGTCTGCCCGGCGGTAAAGCTGAGCGGGGTGGTGATATCTATCATGCTGGCGGTCATCGCGCCGACGACCATGAGGCCAACAATTGATGCGATATAGGTCACCCGGTCCATAAGGCCGCTTTGGTAAATTCTCATCAGCCAGGTCGTACCCGCCCGGTAGCCGAGCTTCAGGCCATACCAGCGGCACAAAAGATGCGGCAGGTTATAAACTAACAGCGCCAGTATCGGCCCCAGCAGGCTGCCCTGCTGGGCGAAATAGATACCCATCCCGGCGGCGATAACCTTTAATGATCCCCAGAATATGGAGTCGCCGATGCCCGCCAGCGGCCCCATCAGGCTGGTTTTAATCGCGTTTATCGACTCCTCATTAAATTCGGGGTTACGCTGGTTCTCTTCTTCCATGGCAATCGACAGGCCGAAGATAAAGGTCGAGAGATGGGGCGTGGTGTTAAACAGCACCAGATGACGCTGCAGGGCGCGCCCCAGCTCCGTTGGGTCCTGATAGATGCGCTTCAGGGCTGGCGACATTGCGAAGGCATAGCCCATATGCTGCTGGCGCTCGTAGTTCCAGGAGCCCTGTAGCGTAAAGGAGCGCCAGAACACGCTGCGTAAATCGCGGGCGGTGATGCGGCTTGCATCATCGCTTTGCGGCTGGGTAGCGCCAGTCACAGTTTGCGTCATTTCGCTCATGATTAGCTCTCCTGCTGCTTAAGATTAAGGAACTGGCTGATGATAAATGCCAACACCACAGCGAACAGCGCGATGGCGATGATATCCAGTTTGGTATATGCCGCTATCAGAAATCCCAGACCGAGGTACGGCATCAGTTTGCTGCTGAGCATCATGCTGATCAGCAGGGCGAAGCCGAGCGCTGGCAGGATCTTACTGGCGACGATCAATCCATTGGTTATCACCGGCGGAATGGCCTCCAGGAACCAGCTTACCGCCGAAGAACCAAGCAGAATGGCAAAAAATACCGGTAGAAATCCGTTTAAAAAATAGAGTAGCGTCGGACCGGCGAGGTGCATCAGGCCGACCATTCGGGTATTACCCTGTGCCGCATAGCGGTCCGCCAGATGACCAAAGCGGGCGTTCACCACGCGCACCAGGATTCCCAGCGTCTGCGCCAGCATTGAGACAGGGATGGCGATGGTGAGCGCAGCCTCTGGACCACGACCGGACATGATCGAAAACGCGGTGGCCAATACGGAGCCGGTCACGATATCTGGCGGGTGCGCGGCGCCGATGGCGACGTTGCCGAGGAAAATAAGCTCCAGCGTAGCGCCAATCAGAATCCCCTCATGTAAATTACCGCAGACCAGACCGGTGAGGGCGCACATCACCAGCGGTCGATCGATCATTGATACCCCAAGCAGGCGGCCATCAAGTATCCCCAGGGCAGCGATCAGTCCGAGTAACGTTGCGGTGAGCAACATAGTGACCTCCGAAGTTAAAGTTGGTCGTTAAGGAGTTCAGCCGAGTGGGCGGGTACCTGACGCATCTCCAGCCGAATACCTTTTTCTTTTAGCACTCTGCTATGGGCGATTTCCTCTTCGGTCAGATAGATGGCCTTGCCGAATTGTCTTGCCCCTTCCTTCTGTGGCAGACCGCCGTAATTAATTGCGCTAATTCCTGGGACTTTTTCCACTAGCGCGAGGGTTTCCGCAGTATTGCCCAGGACCACCATGACTTTTTTATGATCCAACTTGCCGCTGTTAAGCTTTTCCGCCGCCTGTTCAACGGTGGCGATGTCCAGCGTGACGCCCGCTGGCTTTGCCAGGTTAAGCGACATCGTAATGAAGGCATCCGCCGCGGCTTTGGCGTTGGCGACGATGATATGGTCGATATCCAGCGCTCGGGTCCAGGCAAAAACCACCTGGCCGTGCAGCAGCCGATAATCAATGCGCACGAGTTTAATCATGAGATTCTCCCTGTGGGTCAGAGGATGGTTGTGTTATTAGAGGATTGATGAAAACAATGGATTCACGCGCCGCGCTGGTGGCGTAGATAATCGCGGCCTCGGTAGTGGCTTCTTCGCACAGCAGAAACTCCAGCAGCAGAGTCAGATTGATGCCGGCGACCACGAAAACGTTGCGATGTCGCACCAAGACGCTCACGGCGCTATTGTTGATACTGCCGCCAAGCAGGTCGGTGAAGATCACCACTTCATCACCATTCGCCTGGACGATGAGATGCTCCAGGGTTTGCTCCAGCTGTTCGGTGGTCACGATATCTTCGTCATAGGCGCAGACCGGGATAACGCCGTGTTCGTCGCCAATCAGCAGCGACAAACTGTTCACCAGTCCGCGAGCAAAATGGCCGTGGCTGGCCACATAGATATGTTTCACCCGGTTTCTCCTTCATCCAGATAGCGGTATCTGTTAAGAGCAAAGGGCGTGCCAGAAATGAAAAGTATTATTTATCAATTAATTAAATCGTCTGGTTCACACTAAAGTCGTTATTCCTGGCACAAGCGGGATTATGAGCGCCAGAAACTTGGCACAAACGGCAGAAAAGAGGGGGAAAGAGTGGGTGAAGAAAGTCCCGGGCGAGACGCTGCTGCGCCATGGCCCGGGCGTTCCCGGCAGAAGGGAATTAAATCTCGGTAATGGTCGTCGACTGCGGCAGACGCGACTTCGGCAGGGTAGCGTTGAAATCTTCTACGCTATGGTGGCCGACCGGGACCACCACCAGGCTGGTGTAGCCCTGGGCTTTCAGGTCAAATTCCTCATCGAGGATCGCAAAATCGACCCCTTCAATCGGCACGGCGTCGAGACCCATCGCCGCTACGCCCAGCAGGAAATTGCCGACGTTGAGATACACCTGCTTTGCCATCCACTGATCGTCATCTTTCAGCTCTTTGCGGTGCATATCGGCAAAGAAAGTACGACCCTTGTGGTTAGCGGCTTTTGCGTCCGGGGTGGCGAAACGGCCATCGGCCTCTTCCTGATCCACCACGCGCTGCAGCCAGGCGTCGTCCATCGCGGTTTTCGCGCAGAACACCACCACGTGCGAGGCGTCGAGAATTTTACGTTCGTTGAACACGTAGGTGCCGCTGGCGGCTTTCGCCACGCGAGCTTTCCCTTCATCGGTGCTGGCGACAATAAAGTGCCACGGCTGGGAGTTGGTGCTAGACGGGCTGTACTGCAGCAGCGTTTTCAGCTGTTCCGCTTCCCCGGCAGTCAGCTTTTTCGTGGCGTCAAAGGCCTTGGTGGAATAGCGCTTCAAAGCGACCGATACGATATCCATAACTCTTCCTCACAGTTTACAGCACCTTACCGGTGCGTTCAGGAGAGGAAGAGTACAGCGAAGATCGCAAAATGATAAGGGTGAAAAATGCGATAACACTTATCGCATTTGGCTGAAAATCAGCGCGGACGCAGGCGCTGCTGCGCCTTTTTACTCAGCTTGTTCACCACCTGATGCCACGAATCGTCAATCAGCTCGGCCAGCAGATCCTCGCTGATATCCTCTCCTGGCACCACCGTGATCCAGTGTTTCTTGTTCATATGGTAGCCGGGTTCGATACTGCGATAAATTTGCTGATTCAGCAGCGACTTCTGCGGCTCGGCCTTGAGATTGACCAGCGCCCGCCCGCGAATAGTCATGGTGATCATAAAGATGCGGCCGTCGACCTTAAACACGTCGTACTCTGGCCCAAAGGGCCAGCAGTGTTCGGTAAACGGGTAGGTCAGGGCGATACGGTGAGCGCAGGGATGCAGTGTTTCCGGCGTCATTAGGCGTCCGCCTCATGCAGGGCGTGCCACATGGCTTCAAAGCCGAGGGCGATAATCTCCCGGGCGCGCTGCGGATCGTGGCTGGCGAATTCGATGGTGGTTTCCGCCAGCGACAGAAACAGGGCGTCGCCAAAGGCGCGGTACGCCTCGCTGAGGAATATCTCTTTCACCGACAGCTGGCACATTTCGTTGAGCTCCGGAAAGCTCTCTTTTACCTAGCGGCGGGTTTCGTCGGTGATGCGCTCGCTGAGCGCCATCCGGCGGATCGCTTTGTGCTCCATCGGGTTGCGCACGCCCCAGTCGATATAGCTGTTCCAGATATTGCGCGCGTTCTCTTTCGGGCGCTTCTCGTCCGGATCCAGCCCGGCGATCATTGTGCGCACCAGGCGCAGCTTAATCGCGAGGTACAGCTCGTTGAGCAACTCATCCTTGGTGGCGAAATAGCGAAACAGCGTTCCCTCGGCCACACCGGCGCTGCGGGCGATGGCCGACGTCGAGGCGGCTATGCCGGACTGGGCGAAAGCCGCGGTGGCAGCTTCCAGTAACGCTTGCTTTTTATCTTCACTCTTTGGACGAGCCACTACTTTTTTCCTCACGCAGGTTTAAACAAACCTGCCGATCTTGGCACGTCTGACCAGGTCGCTGCAACGGCGGAACGCAAAAATTGAAAATCGTCTTGACGACTTTCATCGCTTTCCTAATAATGAGTGCGTACTCACTCATAATCAAGTTATATCATAAAGCCTCCGGGATGGGGGCTTTTGTCTGGTCAGGATATGAACCGTGTCACTTTCAGCGTGGTCGCCATCATGTTACTCGCAGCAGCAACGACATTGCCGTTTGTTCTTAATGCCGGTTTTGGTAAGGCGCCGCAGGGAGCACAGCTTAGCCAGGTGGAAGCGTCTCCCCACTACCGGGACGGCCAGTTCCATAACCAATTGCCCACGCCAGGGTTCACCGGGCAGAAAAATATGCTGGCGGCGTGGTGGGATTTCCTGATGACCAAACGGGAAAACGCCCGTCCCGCGCAACCGCTGCCGCTGGTGAAGACCGATCTGGCGACGCTGCCCCTCGGGCAGGACGTGATGGTCTGGCTCGGCCACTCCTCCTGGTACCTGCAGCTGGCGGGAAAACGCATCCTGATCGACCCGGTGTTCAGCGATTACGCGGCGCCGTTCTCCTTTATCAATAAAGCCTTCCCCGGCGACTATCCGTGGCGGGCGGAAGGGATGCCGGAGATCGATCTGCTGATCATCTCCCACGATCACTACGACCATCTGGATTACGCCACCATTCGCGCCTTACTGCCGAAAATTAAGCGGGTCATTACGCCGCTGGGGGTCGGATCGCATCTGCGCTACTGGGGAATGGACGGGGCGCTGATTACCGAAGCGGACTGGCAGCAGGCGGTACCGGCCAGCGACGAGCTCACCGTCCACGTGCTGCCGGCGCGGCACTTTTCCGGCCGCGGGCTGAAGCGTAACCAGACGCTGTGGGCCAGTTTTCTGTTCGTTACCCGGCAGCAAAAGATTTATTACAGCGGCGACAGCGGGTATGGGCCGCACTTTAAAGCGATAGGCGATGAGTTCGGTCCGGTCGATCTGGCGATCATGGAGAACGGGCAGTATGACCAGGACTGGAAATATATCCACATGATGCCGGATGAAACGGCTCAGGCTGCCGACGATCTGCGCGCTCGCGCGGTGCTGCCTGGGCATGCAGGACGATTCGTTTTGGCGAAACACAGCTGGGATGAACCGTATCAACGGCTGGCGGCTGCCAGCGAAGGAAGGGCCTGGCGTCTGCTGACGCCTGTGCAGGGCGAGCCGGTGTGGGTCGCCGATAAGACGCAATCATTTAACGCCTGGTGGCGCTAAGCGCCAGTGCAGTATCAGAGGAGAGAGCATATGACGATTTCCGCTCAGGTGATTGATACTATCGTCGAGTGGATTGATGATAACCTGCATCAACCGCTGCGTATTGATGATATCGCTCGCCATGCCGGGTATTCGAAATGGCATCTGCAACGGCTGTTTTTACAGTACAAAGGGGAGAGCCTGGGGCGCTATATTCGCGAAAGGAAGCTGCTGCTGGCCGCCCGCGATCTGCGCGACACCGATCAGCGGGTCTACGATATCTGCCTCAAGTATGGCTTCGATTCGCAACAGACCTTTACCCGCGTCTTCACCCGGACCTTCAATCAGCCGCCGGGCGCCTACCGCAAAGAGAACCACAGTCGCGCCCACTGAGGCGCGCCTCTCCTGGTTTACCGCTCGAGGGAAAACCAGCGACGCCACACCCAGCGCAGCACCAGATACTCAATGGCGCCCAGCGCTAAGAACCACAGACAAAACAGCACCGTATAGAGCTGGTTGAGATCCATCATATGGAATGTCTCAACCAGCTTTTGCGCCAGCGTCAGGCCCAGCGAAGGCGCGGGCAACAGCAGACAGGAGAGCAGGGCCAGCAGTAAGATCCCGGCGGCGGAGAGCAGCGTTTCCAGTGGATGTTTCATGTCATGTTAATCATCAGTTAAAAAACATATTGTCCGGTAAAATAATGCTTAACGCAATATGCTTTGTTTTTTTACTCGCTATAACACGACTATTTTAAATATTATCGCCTGCCTTTAGCTCTCATGTTAATTAATCTGAAATAATTTGTAATTAAGTTAATTGCAGCCGGTTGTAAATTAACGTCATTATTATGCCAGCGCTTTTACAAAACTGTAAGTGCTATATCCCACCAGCGTAGCAATGATGATAGCTAACGCGATGTACAGCGCCAGTCGGCGCCCGCGGTAGATTCCAAACATATTTTACCTCGTTTAGTTTTGGTTTATTAATATTCTGTAATAGTTGGTTTGTGGAATTAACTTATCACAAAAATTTTATTTTGCGAAAAATTTAGACTTGTATTGGTTCACATTTTTATCGGCATTTTTGCCCTCTTTTACTTCATTGGCCAGGAATGATTTCAGGCTTTCCGACTCACGGAATTTATAAGGAAAATGTAAATTGACCAAGATGAATAACCCAAAGTTTACGACGCCCTCGGGCGACACCGCGCCACGGCAGGTCTGGCAGCAGACCGTTGACGCAGTGCTGGCGCAGACCAAAAGCCAGGCCGCTGGGTTAAGTTCCGCAGACGCCGCCGAGCGCCTGAATACCTGTGGGCCGAACGCGCTGCCGGAAAAGAAAGGCAAACCGGGCTGGCTGCGCTTTCTCGCCCACTTTAACGACGTACTGATTTACGTGCTGCTGGCCGCCGCGGCGCTGACCGCCATCATGGGGCACTGGGTCGATACCCTGGTGATCCTCGGCGTGACGGTGATTAACGCCCTGATCGGTCATATCCAGGAGAGCAACGCCGAAAAATCGCTGCAGGGGATCCGCAACATGCTCTCCAGCGATGCCCGCGTCCAGCGTAACGGCAAGCATGAGACTATCCCGACGCGCGACCTGGTTCCGGGGGATATCGTTATCCTGCGCGCCGGCGACCGCGTGCCGGCGGATATGCGCCTGATTGAAACCCACAACCTGCGAGTGGAAGAGGCGATCCTCACCGGCGAGTCGACGGTGGTGGATAAAATCACCGACGCGCTGGAGGGCGATCTGCCGCTGGGCGACCGGGTGAACATGGTCTTTTCCGGGACCACCGTCAGCGCCGGCGGCGGCGTCGGCGTGGTGACCGCCACCGGCGCGCAGACCGAACTCGGCCATATCAACCAGATGATGGCGGGTATTGAGAAGCACCGTACCCCGCTGCTGGTGCAGATGGATAAGCTCGGCAAAGCGATTTTCGCCATTATTCTCGCCATGATGGTGGCGCTGTTTATCTTCAGCCTCGCGCTGCGGGATATCCCGATGGGCGAGCTGCTGCTGTCGCTGATTAGCCTGGCGGTAGCCGCGGTACCGGAAGGACTGCCGGCGATCATCTCGATTATTCTGTCGCTCGGCGTGCAGACGATGGCGCGCAAGCGGGCGATTATTCGTAAGCTGCCGACCGTGGAAACCCTCGGCGCCATGACCGTGGTCTGCTCGGATAAAACCGGCACCCTGACGATGAACGAAATGACCGTCAAAGCGATCATC
Source organism: Klebsiella sp. KP20-425-1 (assembly GCF_025813515.1). Classification (NCBI taxonomy): domain Bacteria; kingdom Pseudomonadati; phylum Pseudomonadota; class Gammaproteobacteria; order Enterobacterales; family Enterobacteriaceae; genus Klebsiella; species Klebsiella sp. KP20-425-1. The sequence continues at coordinate 3,789,259 of NZ_CP109614.1, read as the reverse complement.
ACCGCCGACTGCTGCTATCGGGTGGAAGGCGACAGCTACGAGCCGCAGGGGCGGATCTTCCTCGAGGGGAGCGATGAGCCCGTGCAGGTTCAGCCCGGCACCGTGCTGGAGACCTGGCTGCGCACCATCGACCTGTGTAACGACAGCCAGCTTACCCAGGATGAGCGCGGTCTGTGGGGGATCACCGGCGGGCCGACCGAAGGGGCGCTTAAAGTGCTGGCGGCGAAAGCGCAGCTCCCGGCGGTGGAGGCCCGTCTGGTGGCCAAGATCCCCTTTGACTCGCAGTACAAATATATGTCGACCCTGCAGCACATCGATGGCAATGCCCGGGTGCTGATCACCGGTGCGCCGGACGTTATCTTCGCCATGTGCCGCGAGCAGATGAGCCGCCACGGCGCGGTGCCGTTCGAGGCGCAGTACTGGGAAGAGGAGATGGCGCGCTTCGCCCGTCAGGGACTGCGGATGGTGGCGGCGGCCTGTAAGCCGGCCAGCCTTGATGCCACCACCCTCAACCATGAGGACCTGCAGGAGGGACTGATTTTCCTCGGCATCGCCGGGATGATGGATCCCCCGCGTCCGGAAGCCATTGACGCCATCCACGCCTGCCAGACCGCCGGCATACGCGTGAAAATGATCACCGGCGACCACCCGCAGACGGCGATGAGCATCGGCCAGATGCTGGGGATCACCAACAGCAGCCAGGCCATGACCGGCTACCAGCTGGAGCACATGGACGATGCGGCGCTGGCGAAGGCGGCGGTGGAGTACGACATCTTTGCCCGTACCAGCCCGGAGCATAAGCTGCGCCTGGTTAAAGCCCTGCAGGATAACGGCGAAGTGGTCGGCATGACCGGCGACGGCGTTAACGACGCGCCGGCGCTGCGCCAGGCCGACGTGGGTATCGCCATGGGTATCAAAGGCACCGAAGTCACCAAAGAGGCGGCCGACATGGTGTTGACCGATGATAACTTCGCGACCATCGCCAGCTCGGTAAAAGAGGGCCGTCGGGTCTATGACAACCTGAAGAAGACCATCCTCTTCATCATGCCGACCAACCTGGCGCAGGGGCTGCTGATCATCATCGCCCTGCTGGCGGGGAACATTATTCCGCTGACCCCGGTGCTGATCCTGTGGATGAACATGGCGACGTCGGCGACGCTCTCCTTCGGCCTGGCCTTTGAGGCCGCAGAGCGCAACGTGATGAACCGTCCGCCGCGTAAAACCGGCCAGCATGTGATGGATGGTTTCGCCGTGTGGCGAGTGGCTTTCGTCGGGTCGATGATCGCGATTGCCGCCTTTATCCTTGAGGCCTGGCTGGCGCCGCGCGGCCACAGTCCGGAGTTTATCCGCACCGTGCTGCTGCAGATGCTGGTGACGGCGCAGTGGGTCTACATGATCAACTGCCGCAGCAGCGACAGTTTCTCCCTGAGCATGGGTCTGCTGCGCAACAAAGGCATCTGGCTGGTGACCGGCGTCCTGCTGCTGATGCAGCTGGTCATTATCTATGTCCCGCTGATGCAAAGCATGTTTGGTACGGAAGCGCTGCCGCTGCGCTACTGGTTTGTCACTCTGGTCATCGGCGTCGCCATGTTCCTGGTGGTGGAAATCGAGAAGCGTCTGACGCGCCGGTTCCGCAAAACGGCCTGAACAATCTCGCGCGCCTCGCTGCAGGCGCGCGTTACTGTCGCAAGGATCCTCTATGATTAAAACCTTCCGCTTTGCTCTGCTGGCCTGCGGTCTGGTCGGCGGCGCCCTGACGGCGACCGCCGCGCCGGCGGTGCCGGTCCGCGTCGCCACGGTTGAACTGGCTCCTCATGCTGAAGAACGCGCTATCCCCGGGCGGGTCGAGGCGATCCGCGCCGTCGACATTCGCGCGCGCACCGAAGGGGTGATTGTTCAGCGCCACTTCCAGGACGGGCAGTATGTTACCGAAGGCGACCTGCTGTTTACCCTCGACGACGCGCAGCCCCGCGCGGCGCTGGCTCTGGCGCAGGCCGAGCTGAAAAGCGCCGAAGCCTCATTACGTCAGTCGCAGCAGTTGCTCACTCGCTACGAGCGGCTTATCAACAATCACTCCATCAGCCGCAACGACGTCGATACGGCCCGGATGCAGCGCGACGTCGCCGCCGCTGCCGTACAGCAGGCCAAAGCCCGCGTCGAGGCCCAGCAGATTGTGCTCAGCTACACCCGGATTGCGGCGCCGGTGACCGGTCGCGTGGGCCATAGCGCCTTTCACGTCGGGACGCTGGTCAATTCGTCCAGCGGCGTGCTGGTGGACATTGTGCAGTTGGATCCGGTGCGGGTCTCGTTCGCCCTCGACGAAGCCGCGTTTTTCAGCAAAACCGGCCAGCACGCCGATATCCACGCTCTGAAGCAGGCGTGGCTGGCGCAGATTGAGGTTGATGGTAAACGGCGCGACGGGGTGTTGACCTCTATCGATAACCGGATCGACGCCCGCACCGGCAGCGTAGCGGTGCGGGCCGAGTTTGCCAATCCGCAGCACCGTCTGCTGCCGGGCGGCAGCGTGACGATCCTGTTCCGTCCGCAGGAACTGCCGTCGCGAGTGATGGTCCCGGCCGCCGCCGTGCAGCAGGATCCGCAGGGCTTTTTCAGCTGGGTGCTGAAGCCGGACCACACCGCCGGGCAGCGTCGTCTGACCCTCGCGGGGCAGCAGGGGCAGCAGTTTGCGGTCGAGAAAGGGCTGCAGGCGGGCGAGCAGGTGATCACCGACGGCGCGCAGCGGTTGCGCGAAGGCGCTGCGGTGCAGGTGCTGAACTAGCTAAGGAGAAGGGATGCTGACCTTTTTTATCCGTCGTCCGCGATTTGCCATGGTGATCGCGCTGCTGCTGACCTTTGTCGGCGCGGTGTCGCTGAAGCTGATCCCGGTGGAGCAGTACCCGGCGATCACCCCCCCGGTGGTGAACGTCAGCGCCAGCTGGCCGGGCGCCAGCGCGTCAGACGTGGCGGAAGCCATCGCCGCCCCGCTGGAGACCCAGCTCAACGGCGTCGATCATATGCTGTATATGGAGTCCACCAGCTCGGATGAGGGGACGTACCGCCTGAGCATAACCTTCGCGGCGGGCACCGATGCCGACCTGGCGGCGATCGACGTGCAAAACCGGGTGGCGCAGGCGCTGGCGCAGCTCCCGGCGGAGGTGCAGCAGAATGGCGTCCAGGTGCGCAAGCGCGCCAGCAATCTGCTTATGGGGGTAAGCCTCTACTCGCCGCTGGGCACGCTGTCGCCGCTGTTTGTCAGCAACTACGCCAGCACCCAGGTGCGCGAGGCGCTGGCCCGCCTGCCCGGCGTCGGCGAGGTGCAGATGTTTGGCGCCCGGGATTACAGTATGCGCATCTGGCTGCGCCCGGACCGCATGAACGCGCTCAACATCACCACGGATGATGTCGCCCAGGCGCTGCGCGAGCAGAATGTGCAGGGCGCGGCGGGGCAGGTGGGCACCCCGCCGGTATTTAACGGCCAGCAGCAGACGCTGACCATCAACGGGCTGGGGCGTCTGAACGAGGCGGCCAGCTTTGGCGAGATTATTATCCGCCGCGGCGCGCAGGGGCAGCTGGTGCGCCTCGCCGACGTAGCGACCATTGAGCTGGGCGCCCGCAGCTACAGCTCCGGCGCCCAGCTGAACGGTAAAGCGTCGGCCTATCTGGGGATCTATCCGACGCCCACCGCCAACGCCCTGCAGGTCGCCAGCGCAGTGCGTGCGGAGCTTAACCGCCTGCACACTCGCTTTCCGGCGGATCTCACCTGGGAGGTGAAGTTCGATACCACCCGCTTTGTGGCGGCGACGATCAAAGAGATCGGCGTCTCGCTGGCGCTGACCCTGCTGGCGGTGGTCGTGGTGGTGTCGCTATTTTTGCAGAGCTGGCGGGCGACGCTGATCGTAGTGCTGGCGATCCCGGTGTCACTGATCGGCACCTTTGCGGTGCTCTATCTGCTGGGCTACAGCGCCAACACCCTCAGCCTGTTCGCGATCATTCTCGCCCTGACGATGGTGGTGGATGACGCCATTGTGGTGGTGGAGAATGTGGAAACCAAAATGGCGGAAGGGCTGGATCGCCTGCAGGCCACCGCCCAGGCGCTGCGGCAGATCGCCGGGCCGGTGATCGCCACGACCCTGGTGCTGCTGGCGGTGTTTGTGCCGGTGGCGCTGCTCCCGGGGATCGTCGGCGAGCTGTACCGGCAGTTTGCCGTGACGCTCTCCACCGCGGTGGCCCTGTCGAGCCTGGTGGCGCTAACCCTGACGCCGGCCCTCTGCGCGCTGCTGCTGCGCCCGCGTCCTGCCCGGCCGGCGGCGGTGTGGCGGGCGTTTAACCGTCTTCTCGACGGCACCCGCGACGGCTATGGCCGGCTGGTAGGCTGGATGAACCGCCGTCCCTGGCTGGCGCTGGCGGCGACGGTGGCGGCAGGCGCGCTGGTGGCGTTCAGCTTCACCTCGATGCCGAAAGGCTTCCTGCCGCAGGAAGATCAGGGTTACCTGTTTGCCAGCGTGCAGCTGCCGGAGGCGGCGTCGCTGGAGCGTACCGAAGCGGTGATGGCCCAGGCGCGTAAACTGCTGATGGCTAACCCGGCGGTGGAGGATGTGATTCAGGTGTCCGGGTTCAACATTCTCAACGGCACCAGCGCCTCTAACGGCGGGTTTATCTCGGTAATGCTCAAGGACTGGCATCAGCGGCCGCCGCTGGATGCGGTGATGGCGGATATTCAGCGCCAGCTGCTGTCGCTACCGGAGGCGACGATCATGACCTTCGCGCCGCCGACCCTGCCGGGCCTGGGCAATGCCTCGGGGTTTGATCTGCGCATCCTGGCGCAGGCCGGTCAGTCGTCGGCGGAGCTGGAGCAGGTGACGCGGGAGATCCTCCAGCTGGCGAACCAGTATCCGCAGCTGAGCCGGGTGTTTACCACCTGGAGCAGCAACGTGCCGCAGCTGACCCTGACGGTCCACCGCGACCGGGCGGCGCTGCTGGATGTGCCGGTGGCGCAGATCTTCAGCAGCCTGCAGACGGCGTTCGGCGGCACGCGCGCCGGCGATTTCAGCCGTAACAATCGTGTCTATCATGTGGTGATGCAAAATGAGATGCAGTGGCGCGAGCGGGCAGAGCAGATTAGCGAGCTGTACGTCCGCAGCCGCGACGGCGAGCGGGTGCGGCTGAGCAATCTGGTCACCATTACGCCGACGGTGGGGGCGCCGTTTATTCAGCAGTACAATCAGTTCCCGTCCGTGTCGGTGAGCGGTTCAGCGGCCGAGGGGGTCAGCAGCCGCACGGCGATGGCGGCCATGGAGCAGATTTTGCAGGCCCATCTGCCGCCGGGATATGACTATGCCTGGAGCGGGATCTCCTGGCAGGAGCAGCAGACCGGCAATCAGGCGGTGTGGATCGTGCTGGCGGCGGTGGCGATGGCGTGGCTGTTCCTGGTGGCGCAGTATGAGAGCTGGACGCTGCCGGCGAGCGTCATGCTCTCGGTGCTGTTCGCCATCGGCGGAGCGCTGCTCTGGCTGTGGACCGCGGGCTATGCCAACGATGTGTATGTTCAGATAGGGCTGGTGCTGCTGATCGCCCTGGCGGCGAAGAATGCGATTCTGATCGTTGAGTTCGCCCGCAGCCGGCGCGAGGAGGGGCTGTCGATAGTCGACGCTGCGCGCGAGGGGGCTACCCGCCGCTTCCGCGCGGTAATGATGACCGCGGTGTCGTTTATTATCGGCATTATGCCGATGATGCTCGCCACCGGCGCCGGGGCGCAGAGCCGGCGGATCATCGGCACCACGGTATTCAGCGGGATGCTGGTGGCGACGATGGTTGGCATCCTGTTTATCCCGTCGCTGTATGTACTGTTTCAGCGTATGCGCGAGTGGGCGCATCGGCGGGGGTAAGCGCGGCGCTACCGGTCGGTAACGGGGATACTCCAGGCTGCAACGACTACCGGGCGGTCCCCTCTCCCTTTGGAAGAGGGGTAGGGTGAGGGTGGGTTTTGCGTTCACGTTGCGTTTGGGCGTGAGCCCCGCCTTATCTGCCGACCTCCGGTTCGCCGATTTCAGCGGGAATCAGCCCTGCTGCACGCCCGTAGATTTCAGGAGCCACACCATAGCGAACAGACTCTGTAGGCCCGGTAAGCGCAGCGCCACCGGGCAAGGACATCGGGCACGGCGGCAATACCTTGCCCGGCCTGTCGTTAATTTATTCACTCTCGTGGCTGGTATGGCCGCCCCCAAACGCGCCCGCTATTTTCTCTCCACCGTTATCATGGTCACGAACGGATGATACTGCCACGGCACGCTGCCGCCTTTGCGGTACATCTTCGACAGGGTGCCGTCGAGATAAAGCATCTGCCGCACGCCAAGCTTTGACTGCGCATAGCAGGCAAAATCGTAAAAGTTGGTCTCGCGATCGCTGAGCATAAACACCACCCGGCCCTGCTTATCGATACCAACCCCGTTGCGCAGCTTGCGCGAACTGGCGGAGGGCTTCAGTCGCCAGTTGATGACGCCATTTTCAATCAGCATCGGGCCGGACTGCACCGCATAGCGGATGGCGGGAGAGGGTTTGTACGCCGGCAGCGGCACGATTTTCGCCCGGCCGTTTTCCACCAGGAATACGCCGCCGGGGCGGATAAAGAAGTTCCCGCCGCCGGCGGAGCGGTTGACCGGCGTCAGCCGTTTGCCGTCTTCGATATACAGCCCCAGCGGCGCGTAGGCCTTATCGTAAATGCCGCCGTTCATCGCCATCTGCACCCGGCCGTCGCCATCGATACCCGCCAGCAGCGAACGCAGGGAACCCCAGGCTTTGCCGTGCCGATCCTGCCAGTACATCGCAATGCGCTCTTTCTGCGCATCCACCCGATAGCTCTGCAGGGTCAGCGTCGGGTCGGTGAGGGTACAGGCGGCGCTGGCGACGGCGGCCAGGGGCAGCAGCGCCAGAGGGAGCAGGCAACGTAATAACATGGGCAGTCCTTTCTATAGTCTGCGCCGAGTATACCCGCCTCGCTGCCTTATGCCGCCCAAATCTCACAGTGTTTTTGCACCAGCCCGGAAAGCGAACCGCCGTTGGCGATAAAGTCGCGCATCTGCTGCGCCTCGTTGTGCGGCGATTTCGCCTGGCGAACCACCGCCTCCAGCGCTGCCGTCGCCTTCAGCTGATGGGCGAAAGGGGCCAGCCGGTCGGCGAGCTGCAGGATCTCCTGGCGGATGCTGCGCTGCTCCCCGCTGCGCACGTCGGTGAGGGTCCCGTCCAGCCCGTAGCGGCAGGCCTGATAGCGGTTAAAGGGGTACAGCAGATAATCATCAGGCTGGTGCTTAAAAGGACGCTCCGTCAACAGCCAGCAGGCCAGGGTCTGAATAAAGCCGGCGATGTGGATCGCCTGGGCAAGGGTCAAGGGGGTGTCCATCACCCGCACCTCGACGGTACCAAACTGCGGGCTGGGACGAATATCCCAGTGCAGATCCTTCATGCTGTCGATCATGCTGGTGTAGCTCAGCTGGCGGAACAGGCGACGAAACCCCTGCCAGTCGGCCACCCACGGCATCGGACCGTTGTCGGGATAGGAGGAGAAGCGGTTCAGGCGTGAACAGGCGAAGCGGCTGTCGGTGCTGTCAAACCACGGCGAGGCGGCGTTAAGGGCGATGAAGTGCGGTACAAAGCGCGACAGGCCATGCAGCAGATAGATGGCGTCGTCGCCGCTCTGGCAGCCGACGTGCACATGCTGGCCAAAGACCGTCGCCTGCTGCGCCAGATAGCCAAAATGCTCGACGGTTTTGACATAGCGCGGGTTATCGCTGATTTGCTGGCGCTGCCAGGCATGAAAGGGGTGGGAACCCCCGCCGCAGATCTGCAGATGATGGCGCAGCGCCGCGCGCTGGACCGCCTGCTGGATGGCGCTGAGCTGGATTTGCGCATGGCTGATGTCGCGGCACACCCCGGTGGCGATCTCCAGCATGCTCTCGGTGATGTCGTGTTTGGCTTCTCCCACGGTCAGCTCATGCTGGACGTCGGCAATCAGCGTCGAGGCATCCTGGCTGAGATCGTAACCCGGCGGGTTCACCACCTGCAGCTCCAGTTCGATACCGAGGGTAAAAGGATCGGAGCGGTGAAAATCGGCTAAAGGCATAGTCTCTCCCGGTCGATGTGTTCCCTGAAGTATAGAAGGGATTGATCCCGACGGAGAATACGCGGCGGCGGTGGACGGGGGATGAATAAAAAGTGACGCAGAGTGATTATTTGAAATTTGCCATATAGCGGCTGGTGCAATTCTGCAACATATTTCCCGCTGGCGGTGCGGCGGAATAAGGCGCAATTATTTTCCCATAATTATCATGGTGATAATATAAGTCATTCTTATTTTACCGGTCGGTTTTGACCTATTTTCGTCCGCGTAAGAGCTGGTACGCATTTTGCCTGTTAATCCGTGACATTTTATTTAACAGGGATCATGTGATGCACAAAAAGACGTTATTTTCGCGTGCCGGTCGTCTCGCCGTGGCGGTGAGCGGCGCACTGGCCCTGGCGGGCGCCGCCTTACCTGCCAACGCCTCCACGCTGCGGATCGCCATGACCGCCGCGGATATTCCATTAACCCTTGGCCAGCCGGATCAAGGCTATGAGGGCAACCGCTTTACCGGCATCCCGCTGTACGACGCGCTGGTGGAGTGGGATCTGTCGCAAGGTGAAAAGCCCAGCGGTCTGGTGCCGGGGCTGGCGACCGAGTGGCACATCGATCCGCAGAATACCAGCCGCTGGATTTTCACCCTGCGTCCGGGGGTGAAGTTTCATGATGGGACGGAGGTGAACGCCGACGCCATCGTCTGGAACGTGGATAAGGTACTGAATAAAGCGGCGCCGCAGTACGCCCCGGGTCAGATCGGCAACACCCTGTCGCGCATGCCGACCCTCACCGGCGCAGAGAAAATTGACGACCACACCGTGGCGCTGACCACCTCGGAACCGGATGCGCTGCTGCCGTACAACATCACCAACCTGTTTATCGTCTCGCCGACGGCGTGGCAGAAGCAGTATGACGCGGTGCCGGCCAGCGTGGGAGATAGCGCCGCGCGCAGCAAACAGGCGTGGACCGCCTTCGCCGCCCACGCGGTGGGTAGCGGCCCGTTCAAACTGGAGAAGCTGGTGCCGCGTCAGCAGCTGATCCTCGATAAAAACCCCGACTACTGGAACAAAGATCGCATTCCCCGGGTGGATAAAGTGGTGCTGATCCCCTTGCCGGAGGCCAACGCCCGTACCGCGGCGCTGTTGTCGAAGCAGGTGGACTGGATTGAAGCCCCGGCGCCGGACGCCATCGATCAGATCAAGTCTCAGGGTTTTCACCTCTACGCCAACACCCAGCCGCATCTGTGGCCCTGGCAGTTCTCCTTTGAAAAAGGATCGCCGTGGCAGGACATCCGCGTGCGCAAAGCGGCCAACTTGTGTCTGAACCGTGCTGAGCTGAAGAGCTACCTCGGCGGCTATATGACCGAGGCCACTGGGGTCTACGAGGCTGACAGCCCGTGGCATGGCAAACCCACCTTCCAGATCAAATATGACCCGGACGTCGCCCGCCAGCTAATGACCGAGGCCGGATACAGTGCCAGCAAACCGCTGCACGTCACGGTGGCTACCTCGGCCTCCGGCTCCGGGCAGATGCAGCCCTTGCCGATGAACGAGTATATCCAGCAGAGCCTGAAGAGCTGCTTCTTCAATGTGGATATCAAAGTGGTGGAATGGAACACCCTGTTTACCAACTGGCGCCTGGGCGCCCGGGACCCCTCGGCGAAAGGGATCGATGCGATCAACGTCAGCGCCGCGGTTAACGATCCTTACTTTGGCCTGATCCGCTTCTCGACGGCCAAAGCGTTTCCGCCGGTGGCGACCAACTGGGGTTACTTTTCCACGCCGGAGACGGAGAAGCTGGCCGCCGCCGTCAAGCACGCCTTTACCCCGGCGGAGATGAACAAAGCGGCCGGTGAGTTGCACGCCGCGCTGGTGGATCAGGTGCCATTCCTGTTTGTCGCCCACGACGTCGGGCCGCGTGCGATTTCCCCTGCGGTGACCGGGGTGGTGCAACCGCAGAGCTGGTTTATCGACCTCAGCCTGGTGAGCAAAAAAGAGTAATCGCGAAAGGGGCGACCGATGATCAATACGCTGCTATACCGCATTCTGCTGGCTATCCCCACCATGCTGGGGGTGGCGGTGATCTGTTTCATGCTGGTGCAGATCGCCCCGGGCGACCCGCTGGTGTCGGTGATGCCGCCGGACGCCTCGGAGGCGCTGCGTCAGACATTAATGCAGGCTTACGGCTTTGATAAGCCGCTGCCCCTGCAGTTTATCCACTGGCTGTGGCGGGCGCTGCACGGCGACCTTGGTATGTCGGTCGCCACCGGCCGCCCGGTGATAGACGAAGTGATGACCGCGGTGGCTTACTCTCTGCGCCTGGCGCTGCTGGCGACGGCGATCGGTTTTGTCCTCGGCAGCCTGTTCGGCTTTGTCGCTGGCTATTTTCGCAACAGCGTCATTGACCGTCTGGCCTCGGTATTGTCGGTGTTTGGCGTCAGCGTGCCGCACTACTGGCTGGGGATGCTGCTGGTGATCCTCTGCAGCGTCAAGTTCGCGCTGCTGCCGGCCACCGGCGGCGGGCCGATAGGCGAGGTGGGCTGGCAATGGGACTGGGCGCACCTGCAGTTCATGCTGCTGCCGGCCCTCACCCTGTCGGTGATCCCGACCGGGATTATCGCCCGCACCGTGCGCTCGCAGGTGGCCGATATCCTCAGCCAGGAGTTTATCGTTGGCCTGCGCGCCCGCGGGCTCAACGAGTCGCGCATCTTTGTCCATGTCATGAAAAATGCCGCGCCCACCGCGCTGGCGGTGATGGGGCTGCAGGTGGGCTATCTGATGGGCGGCTCGATCCTTGTGGAGACCGTTTTCTCCTGGCCGGGAACCGGATTGCTGCTCAATACCGCCATTTTTCAGCGCGACCTGCCCCTGCTGCAGGGCACCATCTGGGTGCTGGCGCTGTTTTTCGTGCTGCTCAACCTGCTGGTGGATATTCTGCAGACCACCCTCGATCCGCGTATTAAGAGGAGCTGACCATGGTGGATACGGCAACGACGAAAGCGGTCCCGGCCGCAGCGGCCCACGCTACCCGGCAAGGTTACTGGCGCGGCGTGCTGCGCCGCCTACTGCGCGACCCCGGCGGGGTGGTGGTGGGCGTGGTGATCCTCCTGCTGCTGGCCCTGGCGCTGTTCGGTCCGTGGCTTATCGTCAAAGATCCCTATCAAACGTCGATGTTCCTGCGCCTGAAACCCATCGGCAGCGATGGCTTCCCGCTGGGCTCGGATGAGCTGGGACGCGACATGCTGTCGCGGCTGATCCTTGGCACCCGACTGTCGCTGTTTATGGGAATTGTCCCGGTGGTGTTCGCCTTTTTTATCGGCGGGGCCATCGGGATTATCGCCGGCTATACGGGCGGCAAAACCAATACCGTGATTATGCGCACCGTGGATGTGTTCTATGCCTTTCCCTCCGTCCTGCTGGCGATTGCGCTGTCGGGAGCGTTGGGGGCGGGCATCGGCAATGCGCTGTTGTCGCTGACCCTCGTGTTTGTCCCGCAGGTGGCGCGGATTGCCGAGAGCGTGACCGCCCAGGTGCGGCATATGGACTATATCGACGCCGCCCGGGCCACTGGCGCCAGCGCGTTGACCATTATCCGCGTCCAGGTGTTGGGCAACGTGCTCGGGCCGATCTTCGTCTTCTCCACCGGGCTGATTTCGGTGTGCATGATCCTCGCCTCCGGCCTGTCGTTTCTCGGCCTCGGCGTGCGGCCGCCGGAGCCCGAGTGGGGGCTGATGCTCAATACGCTGCGCACGGCAATCTATACCCAGCCGTGGGTGGCCGCCCTGCCGGGCCTGATGATTTTTATCACCTCCATTTCGTTCAATATCCTCGCGGACCGCCTGCGTGCGGCAATGGCGATTAAGGAGTAAGCGATGCAACCCTTTATCAATATCGACCTTGGCGGGCCGGCGCAGCCGCTGCTGAAGGTCAATCACCTGCTGAAGTACTTTCGCGGCGGCAAAGGCCGGGAGGTGGTGCAGGCGGTGGACGATATCAGCTTCACGGTGATGAAAGGCGAAACCCTGGGGGTGGTCGGCGAGTCGGGCTGCGGCAAATCGACCACCGCCCGGCTGCTGATGCAGTTGCTCACCCAGGACAGCGGCGAACTGATCTTCGACGGACAGGGGGTCGGCTCGTCACGTCTGCCGCTGAAAGCCTACCGTCGCCAGGTGCAGATGGTCTTCCAGGATAGCTATGCTTCGCTCAATCCGCGCCTGACCATGGAGGAGAGCATCGCCTTCGGCCAGCGCGTCCACGGCGTCAGCGCCAGAGAGGCCAGCGAATATGCCCGCTATCTGCTGGCGCACGTTGGCCTTGAGCCGGCGCGCTTTGCCGACCGCTACCCGCATGCGCTCTCCGGCGGCCAGCGGCAGCGGGTGAATATCGCCCGCGCGCTGGCGATGAAGCCGCGGCTGGTGATCCTCGATGAGGCAGTGTCGGCGCTGGATAAATCGGTGGAAGCCCAGGTGCTGCAGCTGCTGCAGGAGCTAAAACGGACTCTTGAGCTGACCTACGTGTTCATCAGCCACGATCTGCACGTGGTTCGCTGGCTGTCGGATCGGATCCTCGTCATGTACCTTGGCGAAGTGGTGGAGATTGGCCCGGCGGAGCAGCTGTTTACCGCCTCCGCCCACCCCTATACCCGGGCGCTGTTAAGCTCGATGCCCTCCATGGACCCGGAAAACCGCACCCTGACCTCGCCGCTAAGCGGCGATCCCCCCAGCCCCATAGCGCCGCCGAGCGGCTGCCGCTTTCACACCCGCTGCCCGCATGCGAAGGCGGTCTGCGCCGAAGTGAAACCGCAGCTGGAGGCGGTCGGGGAGGGGCACCAGAGCGCCTGCCTGATGGCGCAGCCGGCCTCGCCCTGGCATCAAAGCATCCCCCTTAAGGAGGTCAGCCATGTCGGATAACGCCTTTGTCCATGTGCGCGACCTGCGGGTCGTCTTTCGCCGCGACGGACAGACCATCAACGCGGTCAACGGGGTCTCCTTTGAGGTACAAAAGGGGGAGGTGATGGCGCTGATTGGCGAGTCGGGTTCCGGCAAGAGCGTGACCCTGCGGGCGCTGATGCGCCTGCACCCGCCAGGGAGCAGTGAGCTCTCCGGCACCCTGCAGGTGGGGGACGACGAGGTGCTGACGATGAGCGCCAGCCAGCTGCGGCGCTATCGCGGCGGACGCTGCGCGATGATTTTTCAGGAGCCGCTGCTGGCCTTCGATCCGGTCTACACCGTCGGGCAGCAGATTATTGAAGGGTTGCGCCGCCACGAAGGGCTGTCGCGCCAGGCGGCCCGGGACAGGGCGCTGGAGGCCCTGCGCCAGGTGCGCATTCCCAGCCCCGAGCGGCGGCTGGATGCTTACCCGCACGAGATGTCCGGCGGAATGCGCCAGCGGGCGATGATCGCCCTTGCGCTCTCCTGTAACCCGCAGCTGCTGCTGGCGGATGAGCCGACCACCGCCCTCGACGCCACGGTGCAAATCCAGATCCTGATCCTGCTGCGCGAGCAGCAAAAGCAGCGCGGGCTGTCGATCGTGTTTGTGACCCACGATATCGGCGCCGCGGTGGAGATCGCCGACCGGGTGGCGGTGATGTACGCCGGGCGGATCGTCGAGGAAGCGTCGATGAGCGAGATCCTGCGCCACCCGCGCCATCCTTATACCCAGGTGCTGCTGGGCAGTCGGCCGAAAGAGGGGCTTAAGAAAGGTGATGCCCTGCACTGCATTCCCGGCGCGCCGCCGGATCTGGCGCGCTTGCCGCCCGGCTGCGCCTTTGCCGAGCGCTGCCCGCACCGTCGCCCGGTCTGTGAGCAGAGTCTGCCGCCGACGGAATCCGTCGCGGAGCGCCACGCGGTGAGTTGCCACCGCTGGCGCGAGCTGGCGATTGACGCTAACGCCCAGGCCCTGGCCGTCTGATCGGCGGCAAAAAACCATACAGGATGAAGACCAGGCGTTGATAGCGCATTCCCACCGCCGGTTACGCTGGCGGCGACCTTGATGTCAGGAGACTACCATGAGCAGTGATGTACTTTTTACCCCCGCGACCGACACCACCGGCTGGCGCATCAATGGCGACCGCCTGTGGGCGTCGTTAATGGATCTCGCGCAGATCGGCGCCACGCCGAAGGGCGGCTGCCGCCGTCTGACCCTCACCGACCTCGACCGCCAGGGGCGGGACAAGGTAATAGGCTGGGCGCGGGAGGCCGGGATGAGCGTCACCATCGATAAAATCGGCAATGTGTTTATGCGCCGGGAAGGCCGCAACCCCGGCCTGCCGCCCATCGTCTCCGGCAGCCATATTGACACCCAGCCCACCGGCGGCAAATTTGACGGCAACTACGGCGTGCTGGCGGCGCTGGAGGTGGTGCGCACGCTCAACGATCTGCAGATTGACACCGACGCGCCGATTGAGGTGGTGTTCTGGACCAACGAAGAGGGGTCGCGCTTTGTACCGGTGATGATGGGCTCCGGGGTCTTTGCCGGCGTCTTCCCGCTGGAAGAGACCTGGGCCGTCACGGATAAAGAGGGTGTCAGCGTCGGCGAGGCGCTGGCGCAGATCGGCTATATCGGCGAGCAGACCCCGGGGGACCATCCCATCGGCGCCTATTTTGAGGCGCACATTGAGCAGGGGCCGATTCTCGAAGATGAAGCGAAAACCATCGGTATCGTGCAGGGCGTGCTGGGGATCCGCTGGTACGACTGCGTGGTCACCGGCCAGGCCTCGCACGCCGGACCCACGCCGATGCGCCTGCGTCAGGATGCCCTGCAGGTGGCGACCCGCATTATGCAGGAAGTGGTGGCCATTGCCGGGCGCAGCGAAGAGGGACGCGGCACCGTCGGCAGCGTGCAGGTGTGGCCCAACAGCCGCAACGTGGTGCCAGGGGAGGTCACCTTCTCCATTGATATGCGCAATCTCAGCGATGCGCTGGTGGACGAGATGGATCGCCAGCTGCGGGCGTTTATAGCGGAGGTTGAGCGGGAGAGCGGTCTGCAGGTGGCCCTGAAGCAGGTAAGCCACTATCCGGCGGCGCCGTTCGATGCTGAATGCCAGCAGGCCATTGCCGATGCCGCGCAGCGGCTGGGCTATCCGGCGAGGCCGATCGTCTCCGGCGCCGGGCATGACGCAGTGTATATGAGCTACCTGGCGCCCACCGGGATGATTTTTATCCCCTGCAAGGACGGGATCAGCCATAACGAAATTGAGTATGCCTCGCCGGAGCACGTCGCCGCCGGGGCCAACGTGCTGCTGCAGGTGATGCTTCAGTACGCGCGGCCGGTGTAGACGGTCGTCCTCCCCGGCGGCGCGTCCTCCAGCCGTTTATCATGCTGTCACCCGGGTAAGGCGGTTACGCCGCCGCGACCCGGGACGGCGGATGACGGGGCGGTCAATCACGGCTCCCGCTCCCTGCGACAACCCGCTGACGGCCAAATTTGCGCGAGCCCACCACGCACAGCACCACGCCCAGCGTGACCGCCAGCATCAAGGGGCTGACGGTTTCGTGCAACAGCGCCGCCGACAGGCCAAGCCCGAAGAACGGCTGCAATAGCTGGAGCTGGCCGACGGCGGCGATCCCGCCCGCGGCCAGCCCTTTGTACCAGAAGATGAAGCCGATCAGCATGCTGAACAGCGACACATAGCCGAGCGCGACCCAGGAGGAGGCCGAGATGGCATGCCAGGAGGCGGGCTGAACCAGCAGCGAGGCGGGGAGCATCAACGGCAGGGCAATCACCAGCGCCCAGCAGATCACCTGCCAGCCGCCGAGCTCCCGCGTCAGCTTCGCCCCTTCCGCATAGCCGAGGCCGCAGACGATAACCGCCGCCAGCATCAGCAGATCGCCGCTGAGCGAGGCCGCCGCATTTTGCGTCAGGGCGAATCCCACCACCAGCAGGCTGCCCAGCAGCGAAAAGATCCAGAAAGCCCGCCGCGGGCGTTCGCCGCCGCGCAGTACGCCAAAGAGGGCGGTCATCAGCGGCAGCAGGCCAATAAACACAATCGAATGCGCCGAGGTGATGCGCTGCAGGGCCAGCGCCGTGAGTAGCGGAAAGCCGAGCACCACCCCGGATGAGACGATGATCAGGGACACAAGCTGCGCCAGGCGCGGGCGTTTCTGGCGAAAGCCCACCAGCAGCGCGATGGCAAGCAGCCCGGCGATAGAGGCGCGCAGAAAGGTCAATAACAACGGATCCATATCCTGCACCGCCAGCCGCGTCGCGGGCAGCGAACCGCTGAAAATGATCACCCCCAGTAAACCATGAAGCCATCCGGACCAGGGGCCGGGCGCCGATTTATCCAGTGTTGAATCTACCACGTTAACCTCGCGTTATCTGATTGGGCTTCGCCCGCTTGAGCATCGTCAGCGGCGATGGTAATGTGCCCAATCTAATACAATCAAATTATTGTCATAGATACATTTCGCGATGAAAGCCCGATATAAAGCCGTTGTCGATCGATATGCGCAGGCGATCCGCAGCGGGCAGCTGCCCGCAGGCAGCCGTCTGCCGACGCACCGTACCCTTGCCGCCGGGGAGCGCATCTCGCTGGCCACCGCCACGCGCGTCTACCGTGAACTGGAAGAGATGGGGCTGGTCAGCGGCGAAACCGGCCGCGGCACCTTCGTGCGCGACCTCTCGCTGCCGCCGGGGCACGGGGTCGATCAGCAGGTGGTCGCCGCCGATGTCGTGGATCTCAATTTCAACTACCCTTCGCTGCCGGAGCAGGGCGATGCGCTGCGCGAGGCGCTCAGGCAGCTGGCGATGGCGGGCGATATTGACTCGCATCTGCGCTATCAGCCTCACGCCGGGCGGCTTGCCGAGCGGGACATTATCGCCCGCCATTTGACCTGCCAGCACTTTGCGCCGGACGCGGAAAATGTCCTGATCGTCAACGGCGCACAGCACGGGCTGGCGGTGACCGTCATGGGGCTGTTACGTCCGGGGGATGTGGTGGCGGTGGATGCGCTGACCTATTCGGGCTTCAAGGCTCTGGCGGCGCTGTATCATCTGGAGCTGGCGGCGATCCCCTGTCGACCGGAGGGACCGGACCTGCAGGCGCTTCATACCCTGTGCCAGCAGCGGCGGGTGCGGGCGGTGTATACCATGCCGACGCTGCACAATCCGCTGGGCTGGGTGCTCAACACCGGTCAGCGGCAGGCGCTGGCCGATCTCGCGCGCCAGCACGACCTGCTGATTATTGAAGATGCCGCCTACGCCCGGCTGGTGAGCCATCCGCCGCCGCCGGTGGTCAGCTATGCGCCGGAAAGAACGGTGTATGTCACCGGATTTTCAAAAAATATCGCCACCGGACTGCGCGTGGGCGTGGTGATTTCTCCGCCGCGCTATCGCCCGGAGATTGAGCGCGCCATCCGGGCCACGACGTGGAATACGCCGACGCTGATAAGTTCGCTGATCTGCGCCTGGATTGAAGATGGCACGGTGGCGCGCTTTGAAACGCAGAAACGCCAGGATGCGCGACAGCGACAGCAGGTGGCCCGCGAGGTGCTTTGTGGGCTTCCCGTCGTCAGTCATCCCGATTCGTACTTCGTCTGGCTGCCGCTGGGTGAAGAGAGCCGGGCCGATCGGCTGGCGAATGCGCTGATGGAACGCCGCATTTCGGTATCGACCGCCGAGCCGTTCTGCGTCTCCGCCACGATCCCGCAGGCGCTGCGCATTGCGCTCGGATCGGTGCCTTTCGACAGCCTGCGCCCGGCGCTGCTCAGCGTGCGCGACGCCGTTGAGTATGAACAATACCGCTAACCCATCTGCTCCAGCTGGCCGCGCAGGACCTCCACCCCCTGGGCGATGGCGTCGGGGTTAATGGCGTGGAATCCCATGCGAAAATAGTTATCCGGCGGCGCGGCGCTGAGAAAATGGCGCGCCCCGGGCTCAATCAGCACGCCGGCGTGGGCGGCGCGCCAGGTGAGCTGCTGGGTGTTGATCTGCGCCGGGGTCTGCAGCCAGAAGGCGTTAGCATGTTCGCTCCCCGCCAGCGCGCGACACGACGGCAGATAGCGCTGCAGGGCGGCGTGCAGACGCTCCCAGCGCTGGGCGGAGTCAAAGTGGTAGCGCCGCAGATGGGTTTCATAATGGCCCTGGGCAAGGAAGTGGGCCATCTGGTACTGAATGTTGGTCGGCGGATGGCGATAGACCAGCCGGCGCAGGGCGCGCGCCTCGTCGATCAGGTCCGGGTCGGCGACCATAAACCCCAACCGCAACCCCGGTGACAGCGCTTTTGACAGGCTGCTGACATACACCACCCGGCCGCTGCGATCGCTGGCCTTCAGCGCCGGCAGCGGGTTGAGGGTAAAGTTACTCTCCGAGTCATAATCATCTTCAATAATGACCGCGTCATGGCGGGCGGCATGCTCCAGCAGCTGGCGACGCCGCGCACTGCTCATGGTCACCCCGGTGGGCACCTGATGGCCTGGAGTGACATAGTAGTAATCGCAGGGACGCTCATTAAGCACGATCCCCTCTTCATCCACCGGGTGCGGCACCACCTCGGCGTCGGCGAGCAGAAAGGTGTTGATGGCTTCGCGGAAGCAGGGGTTTTCGACGCCAATGCGGGTGGTGGAAGAGAGCAGCAGTCGGGTCAGCAGGTAGAGGGCATTTTGCGAGCCAAGGGTGATGAGAATTTCATCCGGCGCGGCGACAATGCCGCGCTTGGGCAGCACCCGGGTGCGGATCTGCTCGATCAGCATCGGCACATCCTGGTCAATATGGTCGATGACCCAGGCCGGGTCGCGCACCCCGCCGTGCAGCCAGTTCGCCGCCGAGCGCCAGGTGGCCAGCGGGAATTGCCGGGTATCGGGCTGGCCGTAGATAAACGGGTAGCGGTAGTGCATCCAGCCCGCCGGTTTGAGGATCGACTCCTGCTGGCTGGGGGTCATCTGCAGCCGGTCGCCCCAGCGTGGTGCAGCGGCTTCGCGCTGCGGTGCACTCTCGACGGCGGCAGGCGAAGCTTCATGATAGTCGGGATGCAGGTAGTAACCGCTGCGTGGGCGGCTAATCAGGTAGCCCTCGTTGACCAGACTTTCAAACACCAGCGCGGTGGTGTTGCGCGAGACGCGAAGCTGGCTGGCCAACTGGCGACAGGAGGGCAGCGGGGTGTCGGCGGCGAAGATCCCGCTGAGAATGGCATTCACCAGCGTCTCTCGCACCTGTTCCTGCAAACCGCGGCCAGGCTGAAAATCAACGTGTAACAGGTGACGGATCATACGGGGCTCCTCTGGCAATAACGCATTGCGACCACCCGTTACACTCAGCAAATTCCATACCACCCTGCCGCCATCTGACACAGCGATGCGGTTCATCTGGCTCTATACGGAATTGAAAAACGCTCCCACATTAAAAACGTATTCAGCCGCCGTGGACTGGAACGTCCCCGGCCACTATTTTGCAGAAACCTTTTCGCGTTCTGGAATGAACCCGTCTGGCCAATCCATCAGGGGTGAAATAATGAAAAAATCATTGGCATCAATGTGTCTGAGCGCTGTATTAACGGTCGCTTTTTCTTATCACGCCGTCGCGGCCGATCTTCCGGAAATAGAAAAATCCGGCACCTTGAAAGTGGCGACGGAAGATGATTATGCGCCGTTTAACTTTATGAATAATGGCCAGGCTGATGGCTTTAACAAAGATATGCTTGAGGAATTACGTAAGTACGCAAAATTCCATGTCGACCAGAGCATATTACCGTGGACCGGATTATTAGCGGCTGTCTCCACCGGGCAATACGATATGGCCTTAACCGGGGCGGTTATTACCGATGAGCGGCTGAAGGTCTTTGATTTCACCCCACCGTGGGCCTCCGCGCAGCACTATTTCGTCAAACGCGCTGGCGATACCTCGCTAAATACCATTGCCGATCTCAGCGGCAAAAAAGTGGGGGTACAGGCCGGGAGCGCGCTGCTGGCGCGTTTGCCGGAGCTGAAGGCGATGCTGGAGAAGACCGGCGGCAATCTGGGGCCGGTGGTGGAGTATCCCTCCTATCCGGAAGCCTACGCCGACCTGGCGAACAAGCGACTGGATTACGTGATTAACGTGGTGATCTCGGTAAACGACCTGGCGAAAGCCAAACCGAAGGTCTTCGCCAAAGGGCTGGCCGTCTCCGGACCGGGGTATATGGCGTGGCCGATCCCGAAAAACTCGCCGCAGCTGCTGGCCTATATGACCAGGTTTATGAACCACATGAAGGAGACCGGCAAGCTCGCCGAACTGCAGAAAAAATGGTTCGGCGAAACCTATGACAACCTGCCGACCGAGGCGATCACCAGCCCGGAACAGTTTCACAAACTCGCCGGACTGTAATATTCCGCGGCGGGCGACCGCCGCCTGTTGCTGAGAAGGAGGGCCTCATGGATGCAATTTCCTGGCAGTTATTAATCGAAGGCGCATGGACGACCCTCTGGATTTCGGCCATCGCTATCGCCTTCGGGGTGGTGGCTGGCCTGCTGATCGCCCTGGTACGGATGCTGCGCCTGCCGGTGATCGACCAGCTGCTGGTGGTCTATATCAGTCTGGCCCGCGCGACGCCGCTGGTGACGCTGGTGCTATTTCTGTTCCTTTCCCTGCCCACGATGGGCATTAACCTCGACAAGAACGTGGCCGCCATCGTGGCGCTGACGCTTAACACGTCGGCGTTTAACGCTGAGATCTGGCGCAATGCCTTCCGCACCTTTCCGCGCGAACAGCGGGAGGCGGCGGAGTCGGTAGGGATGCGCCGCTGGACCTACTTCCGCTACATCATGCTGCCGCAGATGTGGATCGAGAGCCTGCCGGCGCTGGTCAATGAGATGTCCTTTTTGATCAAAGGTAGCCCGGCGATCGCCGTGATTGGCGTGGTGGATCTCACCCGGGTCACCAACCGTATCTCCTCGGTCACCTACGAGCCGCTGTCGCCGATCCTCGCCGCCGGCCTGCTGTATGTGGCGATCATCGGCTGTTTGTTGAAGCTGCAGGGTATCGCGGAACGTAAAGCCAGGCGTCTGGCGCGCTAGGAACGGGAGGCATTATGAATCAGTGGGGCGTTATCTGGTCGGTTCGCGATAGCTTTATTGCCGGGTTATTCGCGACCCTCGAACTGTTTATTACCGCCGCCCTGGCGGCGCTGATTATCGGTATTGCGCTGTGTTATTTTAGCGAATATCAAAAGAAAGTGATTAACCGGATTATTATTGGTTTCGTCAGCCTGATGCGCGCGATCCCTTTTTTGATCCTCGCTTATCTTCTGTATTACGGACTGCCGCAGCTCGGTATTAGCATGGAGCCGTGGACCGCCGGTTTACTGGCCCTGATTATTTATCATGGCGCCTATTTCTTTGAAATATTGCGCAGCCAGCGGCGGGTATTTTCCGGCGGATATATTGAAGCGGCAATTGCTCAGGGCTTTTCTCGCTATGCCATTTTTCGGCGGATTATTTTACCCAATATCGTCTCTTCCGCCTTACCGCTGATCGGCAATCAGCTGATTATTTGCCTGAAGGACACCGCTTTCCTGAGCATTATTACCGTTCAGGAGATCACCGCCGCCGCCAACAGCGTCCAGGCGACCTATTTTATTCCGTTTAACGCCTTTATCGTCGCCATTGGGCTTTACTGGGCGATCAGCATTCTACTGGAGCTGCTGATTAAGCGCCTGACCGCCTGGGGAGCCAAAAGAGGAATGAGCCATGCCTGAGTCTATTGCCGTAAGCGTCAAAAACGTCTCCAAACAGTTCGATAATGTGGAAGTCCTGCGGGATATTAACCTGACGGTGGAGAAGGGGACCGTGGTGAGTATTCTCGGCTCGTCCGGGTCGGGAAAATCCACCCTGCTGCGCTGTATGAACTGGCTGGAACAGCCGGACCGCGGTGAAATTCATATCGGCGGTCAGCGGCTGGGGATTGATGAACAGCGCGGCCGGGCGATGTCGCACCGCCAGCTGGCCAAAATCCGCGAGCGGGTGGGGATGGTCTTTCAGAGTTTTAACCTGTGGCCGCATCTGACCGTGCAGCAGAACGTCAGCGAGGCGCTGCTGCGCGTTAAGGGCATGAA
Source organism: Klebsiella sp. KP20-425-1 (assembly GCF_025813515.1). NCBI lineage: Bacteria > Pseudomonadati > Pseudomonadota > Gammaproteobacteria > Enterobacterales > Enterobacteriaceae > Klebsiella > Klebsiella sp. KP20-425-1. The sequence goes on along the minus strand of NZ_CP109614.1, from coordinate 3,767,124 downwards.
ACGAGACGAGGCGAAGGCCATGGCCATGCAGCAGCTGGAGAAAGTGGGCATGGCGCACAAAGCCGATGTTTACCCGATCACTCTCTCCGGCGGGCAGAAGCAGCGGGTGGCGATCGCTCGTTCGCTGGCGATGTCGCCGGAAGTTATTCTCTTCGATGAACCGACGTCGGCGCTGGATCCGGAGCTGGTTAATGAGGTGTTGGGGGTAATGAAAGCCCTTGCCGCCGAGGGCTACACCATGGTGGTGGTGACCCACGAGATGGATTTTGCCCGCCAGGTGTCCAATGAGGTGGTGTTTCTGGAGAAGGGACTGCTGATTGAGAAGGCGCCGCCGGAGAAGTTCTTCACTCAGCCTGACTCCGAACGCGTCAGGCAGTTTCTGCAAAGCAGCCGTTAGTCCGGCCTGCATTCCCTGCCGGCAGCGCCGACAGGGGATGCGTCGGGTTTCGCTTAATCCCGGTCGATAGCGAACGGCTGCCACGCCTGACGCACCGGCATCACCTCCACCCGGTTAATGTTCATATGCGCCGGCAGCGTGGCGATATAAAACATCTGCTCGGCGATATCGCGCGCGCTCAGCGGCGTGGTGCCGCGATAGAGCTTATCCGATGCCGCCTGGTCGCCTTTGGTTCGCACCAGGGTAAATTCGGTCTCGGCAATCCCCGGCGCCAGATCGGTGACCCGCACGCCGGTGCCAAGCAGATCGCAGCGCAGGTTATAGCTGAACTGCTTCACAAACGCCTTGCTGGCGCCATACACATGGCTGCCGGGATAGGGCCACTGCCCGGCGATCGAGCCGATATTGATAATACTCGCCCCGGCGCCATGGCGGATCAGCGTCGGCAGCAGGGCGTGAGTGACTGTCACCAGACCGGTGACGTTGGTGTCGATCATCGTTTTCCAGTCCTCCAGCGCCACCTCCTGCGCCGGCAGCGGCGACAGCGCCAGCCCGGCGTTGTTGATCAGGGTGGTGATATCGGCGAAATCGGCGGGCAGCGACGCCACGGCGGCAGCCACCGCCTCGCTGTCACGAACGTCAAGCTCAATAATATGCACCGGCACCCTGGCGGCGAGTCTGTCCTGCAAGGCCTTCAGTCGCGGATAGCGGCGCCCGCTCAGCACCAGCGACCAGCCCGCGTCGGCAAACACCTGCGCTGCCGCTTCGCCAAAACCCGAGGTCGCCCCGGTGATAAACACTACGTTGCTCGTTGCCATCTCATTCTCCTGTGCGGTTGTCCCTTCACTATAAAAACGCCGGACGACAAGGCACAGGGCCAGACGACGGGCGGGGATGTGACACCGTGTCACATCGTTATGCGCGCACTGGCTCTATCCGATTTGCGCGGCCAAGGCCAATGATGAAGCCAACCACTACGACATGAGAGAGGGCAGGGTATGAAGCTGGCAATTCACAACGAGGTCGCGGTAAGCAATGACGAAGTTCGGCAATTAGATCGCGCCTATGTGTTTCATTCATGGTCGATGCAGGGCAATCTCAACCCGCTGGTCATCGCCGGGGCGCAAGGCTGCGAGCTATGGGATTATGAGGGGAACACCTGGCTCGATTTCAGCAGCCAGCTGGTGAACGTCAACATTGGCTATCAGCACCCCCGGGTATTGGCGGCCATGAAGTCGCAGCTGGAGACCCTGGTCACCATCGCGCCCGCCACCGCCAACCTTGCCCGCGGCGAAGCGGCGAAGCGCATCGTCGACCTGGCGCCGGCGGGCTTCAGTAAGGTGTTCTTCACTAACGCCGGGGCGGATGCCAATGAGAACGCGATTCGCATGGCGCGGCTCTATACCGGGCGCGACAAGGTGCTGTCGGCCTATCGTTCCTATCATGGCAACACCGGCAGCGCGATCGCCGCTACCGGCGACTGGCGCCGGGTGCCGAATGAGTTCTCCCGCGGCCACGTTCACTTCTTCAACCCCTACCTTTACCGCAGCGAGTTCAACGCCGCGACTGAGGAAGAGGAGTGCCAGCGCGCGCTGGCGCATCTGCGGCGGATCATTGAATGCGAGGGGCCGACGGCCATCGCGGCGATCCTGCTGGAGTCCATCCCCGGCACCGCCGGGATCCTCGTGCCGCCGGCAGGCTATATGCAGGGCGTGCGCGCCCTGGCCGACGAGTTTGGCATCGTGCTGATCCTCGATGAGGTGATGGCCGGCTTTGGCCGCACCGGCAGCTGGTTCGCGTTCGAGCAGGATGGCGTGGTGCCGGATCTGGTGACCTTTGCCAAGGGGGTTAACGCCGGCTACGTGCCGGCGGGCGGGGTGCTGATTAGCGAGCCGATTGCCCGCTACTTTGACGATCACTTCTTTGCCGGGGGGCTGACCTACTCCGGCCATCCGCTGGCGATGGCGGCGATTGTCGCCACCATCGACGCGATGAAAGAGGAGAAGGTGGTTGAGAACGCGGCCTCTATCGGCAACGAGGTGCTGCGCCCCGGTCTCGAGGCGCTGGCGGAGAAGCACGCCATTATCGGCGAGGTGCGCGGTCGCGGCCTGTTCCAGGCGCTGGAGCTGGTGAGCAGCCGTGAACAAAAAACGCCGCTGACCGCCGCCGACATGGCTGCGATCAAAGGGGCCCTGACCGAAGCCGGGCTGCTGGCCTTTGTGGTGGAGAACCGCATTCACGTGGTGCCGCCGTGCACCATTACTGCTGAGCAGGTGGCGCAGGGGCTGGCGATTTTTGATGCGGTCTTTGCTCGCTTTGCCAGCCTGGCGAAGTAGGGGAGGGGGCCGGATACTGTTGCCCGGCGGCGCGCTTGCACGGGCCTACGGGGTGTGAGCCTGTGAGTGGATCCTGTAGGCCGGGTAAGGCGCAGCCGCCACCCGGCGAAATCAAGGATACCGTGCCTGATATCTTGCCCGGCGGCGCTGCGCTTGCCGGGCTTACGGGGTGTGAGCCTGTGAATGGATCCTGTAGGTCGGGTAAGCGAAGCGCCACCCGACAAAACAACCGCGCATCCGCTGACCTCACCTCATCCGGTGCTCTCCGTTGACCAACGCTTCGCGATCGAAAAAGCGCTGGATCACGCCCTCCGCCATAAACGCCGCCCGATCGGACATATGGGCGATGACGTCGGCATCGTGGCTGACCAGCAGATAGGTCATGCCGTGCTCCTGTTTAAGACGATTAAGTAGATTAAGGATTTCCGCCTGTACCGACATATCCAGCGCCGAGGTCGGCTCATCCAGCAGCAGGATCTGCGGGCGCAGCAGCAGGGCGCGGGCAATGGCCACGCGCTGCCGTTGGCCGCCGGAGAGCTGATGCGGATAGCGGCGCACGGCGTCGGCGGCCAGACCCACCTGCTCAAGGGCGGTGGTTACTCGCGGGGCAACGTCGCGGATGCCGTGGATCTGCAGCGGCTCCGCCAGGGTGCGCCACAGGGTATGGTTGGGATGCAGCGAGGCGTACGGATCCTGAAACACCATCTGCACGTTGCGCCGCAGATCGCCCTGAAAGCGGGCGCCCGGCGTAATGGCCTGGCCGAGCAGATCCACGCTGCCGCGCCATTCGCGCTGCAATCCGGCCAGCACGCGCAAAATCGTCGATTTGCCGCAGCCCGAGGCGCCGATCAGGCTGAAGGTTTCCCCGGCGTCGACACGGAAACTGGCGGCGGAGACCGCCGTCTTCGCGCCGAATGTAACCTGTAAATCCTGAAGATTAACGATCGCCATGGGCTGTCTCCGTAAAGTCCTGGGTTCTGTCGAGGGTCGGCAGCATCTGGCCGTAGGTATGCGCATTTGGCCGGCAGGTCCACAGGGTGCGGGTGTAAGGGTGCGTCGCGCTCGGCAGCGCCCGCGCCGGCATCTCGTCGACCTGTCTTCCCTGGTACATCACCAGCACGCGATCGCAATGCGCGGCTACCAGCGGTAGATCGTGGCTGATCAGTAACATGGCCATCTGCCGCTGCGCGCACTGCTCCACCAGCAGCTCGAGGATCTGGTTGCGCAGGCGGGCGTCGAGGGCCGAGGTCGGCTCATCGGCTGTCAGCACCTTCGGGTTATTGAGCAGCGCGAGGGCGATCATCACCCGCTGTCCCATCCCGCCGGAGAGTTCGCCGGGATAGCGGCTGAGGACCGGCAGATCCAGACCGACGGCGGCGATGGCGTCTTTGACCGCCTCAGCGCGCGCGCGGCGGCTCAGACGCTGATGCAGGGTTAACGCCTCCTCCAGCTGCGTCTGAATGGACTGCACCGGATTCAGCGCATAGCGCGGGTCCTGCAGCACCATGGCGATATCGTTGCCGCGCAGCGCGCGCCAGCCGCGGGCGCTGAGGGTCAGCACATCGCGCCCCAGCACCTCCAGCCGTTCAGCGCTCACCACCCCGGGCTTGCGCACCAGGCCCATCAGCGCACGGGCGGTCATCGATTTGCCGGAGCCGGATTCGCCCACCAGCGCCAGCCGCTCGTTGCCGAGGGTGAAGCTGACGTTGTCCACCACCCGGGCGGTGGGATAGTCGACGGCGAGTCCCTGGACGGTCAGTCGGATGTCAGTCATGTTGCGGCTCCAGAATATCGCGCAGGCCATCGCCCAGCAGGTTAAACGCCAGGCTGGCAAGCAGGATCGCCGCGCCGGGGATGGCGGCGATCCACCACTGGTCGAAAATCACCTGCATCCCGTCGGCAATCATCGCTCCCCACTCCGCCATCGGCGGGCGGGCGCCCAGGCCGAGAAAGCCGAGCCCGGCGGCGGCGAGGATAATGCCCGCCAGATCGAGCGCCAGCCGGACAATCGCCGACGGCAGACACAGCGGCAGAATATGGCCGACCAGCAGCCGCCCGCCGCGAATGCCCAGCATCTCCGCCGCGGCGAGGTAGTCGCTATGGCGCAGGCGCTGAATTTCGCTGCGCGCCTGACGGGCGTAGGCCGGCCAGGTGGTCAGGGCTAACGCCAGCGCGCCGTTGACCAGCCCCGGGCCAAGCATCGCCACGAACGCGAAGGCGAGGATCAGGCGCGGCATCGACATCACCACGTCGGTAAAGCGCATCAGTATCCGCTCCAGCCACCCGCCATAGTAGCCGGAGAGGATACCTACCAGCAGCCCGACGGGCAGGGTAATGGCGGTCACCAGCGCCACCAGACCCAGCGCCGGGCGGGCGCCGTAGAGCAAGCGCGACAGCAGGTCGCGGCCGTAGCTGTCTGTGCCGAGCCAGTGTCCCGCCCCGGGCCCCTGCAGACGAGCGGCGGCATCCTGCCAGTTGGGATCGTGCGGCGCCAGCCACGGGGCGAACAGCGCGGTCAGCACCAGCAGGATCACCAGGGTCAGGCCGCTGAAGGCGGCGGGTGAGCGGCGCAGACGGCGTAAAAACAGATAAGTCGGCATCAGCGCACCCTCGGATCGGTTAACCGTACCAGCAGATCGGTCAGGTTATTGATCAGCACAAAACTCACGCCGATCAGCAGCGTGCCGCCCATGATCGCCGTGGTATCCCCGGCGAACAGCGCCGTGGTGAGATAGCGGCCGATCCCCGGCCACGAGAAGACGGTTTCGGTGAGCACCGCCCCTTCGAGCATGGAGGTCCAGGCGAGGGCGGTCACCGTCAGCAGAGTGCCGCGGATATTGGGCAGGACATGGCGCAGCAGAATCGTCATCTCTCCGGCCCCTTTGGCCCGCGCCAGCAGAATGTACTCTTTGTTCATCTCGCTCAGGCAGGCGGAGCGGGTCAGGCGGGTGATGCTGGCCAGCGAGTAATAGGCCAGCACCAGCACCGGCAGCGCCAGATGGCCGATCGCATTTTTAAACGCCGCGGTATCGCCGGAGAGCCAGGTGTCGATCAGCGCAAAACCGCTGCGTGGCTCGACGGTGTACTGATAAATATCGTCGAGGCGACCCGGGCCCGGCGCCCACTGCAGCCGGGCGTAGAACAGGGCCAGCATCAGCAGGCCGAGCCAGAAAATGGGCACCGAGTTGCCCAACAGGGTAAAGGTGCGAACCGCCAGATCCCACGGCGAACCGGCGTAACGGGCGCACAGCACCCCGGCGACGATGCCCAGTACCGCGCCGACGATCAGCGCCAGGGTCGCCAGCTCAAGGGTCGCCGGGAAGACTGCCAGCAGGTCGTGGAGCACCGGCTGGCCGGTGGCGCTGGCGATGCCAAGATCGCCATGGGCCAGGTTGACCAGGTAGTGCCAGAACTGCACCGGCAGCGGCTGGTCGAGACCCAGCTGATGGCGAACCTGGTCATAGGTCGACTGGCTGGCATGGTCGCCGACGATCTGCAGTACGCGGTCGACGGGCGACAGCGCGGAGAGCGAGAAGGTGACCAGCAACAGCCCGAACAGCGTGAGCAGCAGCGTAAACAGCCCCTGCAGCAGGCGGGTAAGGTGAGTGGAAAACGATGGCATGGAAAATGGAAATTCCTGGTATATCAGCATTGTACCCGGCGGCGCGATGCCGACCGGGCCCGGGAGAGGAGTCGGTCATCCGGGCAGACAAGGCCGCCGTACCCGGTGACAAAACCCGCTTACTTGGTCACGTTATCGTACCAGACCATGTCGGCGTTCAGTCCCTGCTGATAGCCCTTCACGTTGTCACGCACCACGATCTGGGTTTTCCCCTGGTCAATAAAGACGTACGGCGAATGCTGGAGCAGGGTTTCCTGCATCGTTTTGTACAGGCCGAGGCGTTTCGCCGGGTCCGGCTCCGCCACCGCGGCGAGGGTGGCTTTATTCAGCTCAGGGATCTGCCAGCCGTTGAGCCCGGCCACGGTGCTGGATTTACCATCGTTCCAGGCAAAGGCGCTGGCATTGGAGTGGGCATCAAAGTAGTCGGGGATCCACAGGCGGATCGCCGCCTGATGCTGCTTCGCGCGCACCCGGGCATAGACCTGGCTGCCGGCGGCGGGTAGCAGATCCACCTTCACCCCGCCCTGGGCAAAGCTGGCCTGCAGCGATTGGGCGATGGTGATAAACGGCGGTTTGTTCTCCACATCGAGGGTGAAGTGGGCATCCTTAATGCCCGCTTTATCGAGGATAGCCTTAGCTTTTTGCGGATCAAAGGTGAACGGATTAGTCTCCAGCGCCCCCGGCAGGCCGGCCGGCAGGAAGCTTTGGTGAATAAAGTACTGGCCTTTCAGCAGATTTTTGGTGATGCCCTCATAATCGACCAGCCAGCGCGCCGCCTCCCAGAAGGCCGGGTTATTGAGCAGCGGGTTGGCGCTGTTGGCGGTATTAAACACCAGGTAGTTCTGCTCGGCGGACGGGATGCTCAGCACCTTCACGCCGGGTTTATCCTGCAGGGCGGCAATCTGGTCAGCGCCGAGATCGCGCGCCACGTCGGCATCCCCCTGCTGGATCAGCAGGCGGCGGGAAGCCGGGTCGGGGACGTTTTTAATAATGATGCTCTTGATCTTCGGCGCGCCGGTTGGGGAGCTGGCGTTGGCCTCCAGCACGATGGCCTGATGCGGCTGGTAGACGCGCATTTTATAGGCCCCGCTGCCCGCCGAGTGCATTTTCAGCCAGTCGTTGCCGAAGTCGTTATTTTTCGCGTTCGGCGCCACCTGTTTTTCATCAACGATAGAGGCGATGGGGGTGGAGAGAATATTCAGCGCCACCGCCGGGCTGACGTCGGCGGTCCAGTGCAGCGTCAGGGTATGGTCATCAACCTTTTTCAGCTGGCTGGCGATGTTGTCCGGCTGCCAGCCGAGCACGTTGAGAATAAACGCCGGCGATTTATTCAGCGTCACCGCGCGGGTGTAAGAGAAAATCACATCTTCCGGGCGCAGCGGATTACCGGAGGCGAATTTGGCATCCGGCTTCAGTTTAATGGTCAGGGTTTTCGCCGCCGGATCGGCCTGCCAGCTTTCGGCGAGGATCGGTACGATTTTTTCAGGGTTGTTGCGGTCGGGCTGCACCAGACGCTGATAGAGGCTGGGGACCGTCTGAATGCTGGAGAGTTCGTTCGCTTCCGCCGGGTCGAGGCTGACGATATCGTCGAGACCCTGGGCGACCACCAGCGTGTTGGGCGGCGTGGCGGCATGCGCGGCGGCGGAGAGCGCCGACAGTAGCAGTAAAGGCAACAGTTTTTTGGTCATGTGCAATCCCTGAAGAATGGTTATTTTATTGTTTTATGCCTCGCTACGTTAGGCCGCTTGCCATAAGGCGTAAAGTCAAAATAAGGATATCCTTATGCTAAAAACGCATATTCAAGAACGACAGGTTATTGCCGGTCGCGCAGAAGCGCCTTTCTCCGCTGCGGGGTTCTTGCTATAACGCATTGTCTATTGCGAGGAGGTGGGTGTGCCGGAAATCAATGAGTATGGCCAGCAGGTGAACGACCTGGTCCCTGGCTGGCAGGGGGCGCAAGTCCTGCGGCGGACGGCGTTAAATGGCCGTTTTTGCCGCCTGGAGCCGCTGGACGTTGACCGTCATGCGGCGGATCTGTTTGCCGCCTATGCGCTCGGCGACAACAGCGACTGGACGTGGCTGGCGTCTACGCGGCCGGAGAGCGTGACGGCGACCGCCCACTGGATCGCGGGCAAGGTGAATGATGATGCCCTGGTGCCGTATGCGGTGGTTGACCTGCGTAGCGAGCAGGCGGTGGGCATCGTCAGCTATATGGCGATCGAGCGGGAAATGGGCACGGTTGAGATCGGCCATGTCACCTGGTCGCGACGGATGAAAAACACCCCGCTGGGTACCGAAGCGGTCTGGCTGCTGCTCAAAAACGGCTTTGACCATGGCTATCGTCGGCTGGAGTGGAAATGCGATTCGATGAATGTCGCCTCGCGCCGCGCCGCCGAGCGGCTGGGCTTTAGCTGGGAAGGACGTCTGCGGCAGAGGCTGGTGCGTAAAGGGCGGACGCGCGACAGCGATATGCTGTCCATCATCGACGGCGAGTGGCCTGCGCGCGATGCGGCGCTGCGGGCGTGGCTGGCGGCGGAGAACTTTACTGCCGACGGTCAGCAGATTAAGCGCCTGGAGGCGTTTCGCTAACATCAACCTATGGGGTCAAAACCCGGAACGGCACCCCGGTCGCGCTGCGCTTACCGGGGCTACGTTACATCGCCTCAGGGTAGGCCGGGCAAGGCGTAGTCGCCGCCCGGCATTGACCTGTTAACGGCGAACCGGCGCGTCGCCAGCGACATAATACGTCGCGGTGCTGCGCGGCAGCGGCTGGCGGCCGCGAATGGCGTCGGCCATCTTCTCGCCGATCATAATGGTGGTGGCGTTGAGGTTGCCGGTGATGATCTGCGGCATGATCGAGGCGTCGACCACCCGCAATCCTTCCAGACCGTGGACGCGGCCCTCGCCATCGACCACCGCCATCTCGTCGTAACCCATCTTACAGGTCCCGCACGGGTGGAACGCGGTCTCGGCGTGGTTGCGCACAAACTCATCCAGTTCGGCATCGCTCTGGCATTCTATTCCCGGACTGATTTCGCGGCCGCGATACTTATCCAGCGCCGGCTGGTTCATGATCTCCCGGGTAATGCGGATGGCGTCGCGGAACTCCTGCCAGTCCTGCTCATGGGACATATAGTTAAACAGGATCGCCGGATGGGCGTGCGGGTCGCGCGACTTCAGGCGCACGTGGCCGCGGCTGGGCGAACGCATCGAGCCGACGTGGCACTGGAAGCCGTGCTCTTTCACCGCGTTGGAGCCATTGTAGTTAATCGCCACCGGCAGGAAGTGGTACTGAATGTTCGGCCAGGCGAACTCTGCGCGGCTGCGGATAAAACCGCCCGCTTCGAACTGGTTGCTGGCGCCGATGCCGGTGCCGCCGAACAGCCACTCGGCGCCGATCTTCGGCTGGTTCCACCACTGTAGCGCCGGGTAGAGCGATACCGGCTCTTTGCACTCGTACTGCAGATACATCTCCAGATGGTCCTGCAGGTTCTCACCCACGCCGGGGAGATCGTGCACCACCGGGATATCGAACTGCCTGAGCAGCTCCGGGTTACCCACGCCGGAGCGCTGCAGGATCTGCGGCGAGGCAATCGCCCCGGCGCACAGCAGCACCTCTTTGTTGGCCGTCGCTTTTGACGGGATCGTGCTCTCTCCCTCCAGCCACTCGACGCCCACCGCGCGCTTGCCGGCAAAAATAATGTGATCGGTCAGCGCATGGGTGCGGATGGTCAGGTTCGGGCGACCGCGCGCCTGGTCGAGATAGCCGCGGGCGGTGCTGGCGCGACGGCCCTGCGGCGTCACGGTGCGGTCCATCGGGCCAAAGCCTTCCTGCTGGTAGCCGTTGAGATCGTCGGTACGCGGATAGCCCGCCTGCACCCCGGCTTCAACCATCGCCTCGAAGAGCGGATTATTGCCCGGCTTCGGCGTCGTCACGCTCACCGGGCCATCGCCGCCGTGGTAGTCGTTAGGCCCGATATCGCGGGTTTCCGCTTTCCGGTAGTAGGGCAGGCAGTCGAGATAGCTCCAGTGTTCCAGACCCGGCTCTTTGGCCCAGTTATCCAGATCCATCGCGTTACCGCGAATGTAGCACATGCCGTTGATCAGCGAGGAGCCGCCGAGCCCTTTGCCGCGTCCGCACTCCATGCGGCGATTGTTCATGTACGGCTCAGGTTCGGTCTCGTAGGCCCAGTTGTAGCGCTTGCCCTGCAGCGGATAAGCCAGCGCGGCGGGCATCTGGGTGCGGAAATCGAACCGGTAGTCAGGGCCGCCGGCTTCCAGCAGCAGGACGGTGGTGTTTGGATCTTCAGTCAGTCGTGTTGCCAGAACGTTGCCGGCGGAGCCGGCACCAATAATGATGTAGTCAAATTGCAAAAAAACCTCCCGGTTAAAATATGGACTGGAATTTACCCATCTCAACCTGGATGGACTTCACCTGGGTGTAACTCTGCAGCGTCATGACGCCGTTCTCGCGGCCAATGCCGGAGTGTTTGTAGCCGCCAACCGGCATTTCCGCCGGGGATTCCCCCCAGCTGTTGATCCAGCAGATGCCGGCTTCCAGCTGGTGGATAATTCGGTGAGCGCGGTTGAGGTTGGGCGTCACCACGCCGGCGGCGAGGCCGTATTCGGTGGCGTTGGCGCGGCGAATGACCTCCGCTTCGTCGGCATAGCTGAGGATCGACATCACCGGGCCGAAGATCTCTTCGCGCACGATGGTCATCTCGTCGCTGCAATCGGTAAACACCGTCGGGGCGACCCACGCGCCGTTATCGAAACCGTCGCCTTTCAGCGCCTCGCCGCCGCACAGCAGGCGCGCGCCTTCGCGTTTGCCGCTCTCGATATAGCGCAGAACGTTGTCGCGATGGGGGAAGCTGACCAGCGGGCCGAAGTTGGTGTCGTCGGCAAACAGATCGCCGGCGCGGATGCGGGCCACCCGCTCGAGGATCTTGTGCTCGAATTCCGCCTTCTGTTTCGCCGGGACAAACACCCGGGTGCCGTTGGTGCACACCTGACCGGAGCTGTAAAAGTTGGCCATCATGGCAATATCGGCGGCGAGGTCGAGGTCGGCATCGTCGGCGATAATCAGCGGCGATTTGCCGCCCAGCTCCATGGTGACCTCTTTCAGTGATGAAGCGGCCGAGTTGGCCATCACTTTTTTGCCGCTGGCGACGCCGCCGGTGAAGGATATTTTGGCGATGTCCGGATGCTCGGTCAGATACTGGCCGGTTTCCGCGCCGATCCCTGGCAGGACGTTAAACACCCCGTCCGGCAGGCCCGCTTCGCTGTAAATTTCCGCCAGCTTGAGGGCGGTCAGCGGGGTGACTTCGCTCGGTTTGAAAATCATCGCATTGCCAGCGGCCAGCGCTGGCGCCGATTTCCACAGGGCGATCTGGATCGGGTAGTTCCACGCGCCGATCCCGGCTACCACCCCCAGCGGTTCGCGACGGGTGTAGACGAAGGAACTGTCGCGCAGCGGGATCTGGCTGCCTTCCAGCGCCGGGATCAATCCGGCGTAATACTCCAGCACGTCGGCGCCGGTGACGATATCGACGGCGGCGGTTTCACTGAGGGGTTTCCCGGTATCCAGCGTCTCCAGTCGCGCCAGCTCATCGTTGCGCTGGCGCAGAAGGTCGACGGCGCGACGCAGGATACGCGAGCGTTCCATGGCGGTCATCGCCGCCCAGATTTTTTGCCCACGCTGCGCGCTCTCGACGGCGCGGTCGACATCCTCGCGTCCGGCAGCCTGAACGGTCGCCAGCACCTCGCCAGTGGCAGGGTTGATGGTCTCGAAGGTGCGACCGCTGGTGGCCGATGTATAACCACCATTAATATAAAGCTGCTGTTCTGCCATTCGGGACATAACGCCTCCTCGGTTATGGGTTCGGTAAATGCTGACGAATAAAGTGGCTGGTCAGCGACTGCGCCAGCGTTTTATCCAGCGGTTTGCCGCTGAGCGCCGCCCGCAGCCACAGGCCGTCTATCAGCGCCGCCAGCCCGTAGCCGGCCTCCTGCGCCTGCTCGCGCGGCAGCTCGCGGCGGAATTCGTACACCAGGTTCGACAGCAGGCGACGGCTGCTGACCTGCTGTAACCGATAAAGCATCGGCTGGTGCATGCTGCTGGCCCAAAAGGCCAGCCAGGCCTTCATCGCCGCGCTGCTGATCTGCGTCTCATCAAAGTTGCCGCCGACAATCGCCTGCAGGCGCTGGCTGGCGCTGCCGTCCGGCAGAGCGTGCAGACGGTTGAGCACCGCGTCGCGCAGCTGGCTGGTGATGTCGCGCATGGTCGCCTCCAGCAGACCATTTTTGTCTTTGAAATAGTGACTGATGATCCCCGTCGATACGCCCGCCCGCCGGGCAATTTGCGCGATGGTCGCGTCGTGCATTCCGACTTCATTTATTGCGTCCAGCGTGGCGTCGATCAGCTGCCTGCGCCGGATCGGCTGCATCCCCAGTTTGGGCATTTTTGCCACTCCATTCATCAGCGTTGGTTAACTATTAAAGCGGTTTTTGATTGGACGTTCAATATAAAATGTGTCTTAATTGTTGCGGATTTGGATTTTAATAGTTACAAAAACAGTGGGGATACTGGATGACAGATCTTTCGCAAAGCAGAGAAAAGGACAAAATCAATCCGGTGGTTTTTTATACCTCGGCCGGACTGATTTTGTTGTTTTCCCTGATGACGATCTTTTTTCGCGATTTTTCTGCCGAGTGGATTGGGCGCACCCTGGACTGGGTGTCGAAAACCTTCGGCTGGTACTATCTGCTGGCGGCGACGCTGTATATCGTCTTCGTCGTCTGCATTGCCTGCTCGCGCTTCGGCTCGGTGAAGCTCGGGCCGGAGCAGTCAAAGCCCGAGTTCAGCCTGCTGAGCTGGGCGGCGATGCTGTTCGCCGCCGGCATCGGCATCGACCTGATGTTCTTCTCAGTCGCCGAGCCGGTGACGCAATATATGCAGCCGCCGGAAGGGGCGGGGCAGACCATCGAGGCGGCGCGCCAGGCGATGGTCTGGACCCTGTTTCACTATGGCTTAACCGGTTGGTCAATGTATGCCCTGATGGGCATGGCGCTGGGATACTTTAGCTATCGTTATAATTTGCCGCTCACCATCCGCTCGGCGCTGTACCCGATTTTTGGTAAACGGATCAATGGGCCCATCGGCCACAGCGTCGATATTGCGGCGGTGATCGGCACCATCTTCGGCATCGCCACCACCCTCGGTATCGGCGTAGTGCAGCTCAACTACGGTCTGAGCGTGCTGTTCGATATTCCGGACTCGCTGGCGGCGAAAGCGGCCCTGATTGCGCTGTCGGTGATCATCGCCACCATCTCGGTCACCTCCGGGGTGGACAAGGGCATCCGCGTGCTCTCCGAACTGAACGTCGCCCTCGCGCTGGGGCTGATCCTGTTCGTGCTGTTCATGGGCGATACCTCCTTCCTGCTCAATGCGTTAGTGCTCAACGTCGGCGACTACGTCAATCGCTTTATGGGCATGACGCTGAACAGCTTCGCCTTCGACCGGCCGGTAGAATGGATGAACAACTGGACGCTCTTTTTCTGGGCGTGGTGGGTGGCCTGGTCGCCGTTTGTGGGCCTGTTCCTGGCGCGCATTTCGCGCGGGCGCACCATCCGCCAGTTTGTGATGGGCACCCTGATTATTCCCTTCACCTTTACCCTGCTGTGGCTGTCGGTGTTCGGCAACAGCGCGCTGTATGAGATCATCCACGGCGACGCGGCCTTTGCCCAGGAGGCGATGGCCCACCCGGAGCGCGGTTTCTATAGCCTGCTGGCGCAGTATCCGGCGTTTACCTTTAGCGCGTCGGTGGCGACCATCACCGGTCTGCTGTTTTACGTTACCTCCGCCGACTCCGGCGCGCTGGTGCTGGGGAATTTCACCTCGAAGCTGAAGGACATCAACAGCGACGCCCCGAACTGGCTGCGCATCTTCTGGTCGGTGGCCATCGGTCTGTTGACCCTCGGGATGCTGATGACCAACGGCATCTCGGCGCTGCAGAACACCACGGTGATCATGGGGCTGCCGTTCAGCTTTGTGATTTTCTTCGTGATGGCCGGACTGTATAAATCTCTGAAAGTGGAAGATTACCGCCGGGTCAGCGCCAGCCGCGACACCGCCCCGCGCCCGATGGGCCTCCAGGATCGTCTGAGCTGGAAGAAGCGCCTGTCGCGGCTGATGAATTACCCCGGCACGCGCTATACCAAACTGATGATGGAGACGGTGTGCTACCCGGCGATGGAGGAGGTGGCCCAGGAGCTGCGGCTGCGCGGCGCGGCGGTGGAATTGAAGAGCCTGCCGCCGGAAGAGGGTGAGAACCTTGGCCACCTCGATCTGCTGGTGCACATGGGCGACGAGCAGAACTTTATCTACAAGATCTGGCCGCAGCAGTACTCGGTGCCGGGCTTTACCTATCGGGCGCGCAGCGGGAAATCCACCTATTACCGGCTGGAGACCTTCCTGCTGGAGGGCAGTCAGGGTAATGACCTGATGGACTACAGCAAAGAGCAGGTGATCACCGATATTCTCGACCAGTACGAGCGGCACCTGAACTTTATCCATCTGCATCGGGAAGCGCCGGGGAACAGCGTGATGTTCCCGGATGGCTAATCAGGGAAGCCCCCGTCGGGGAAAGGCTGACGGGGGCGATGGTCGTTACTGGTAGTTAAAGGCGTCCGGATGGTTGTCGAGGCTGCCGCTGAGGGCGGCAAACAGCACGGTTTTGCCATCGATGGACAGGGCATCGCTGACGTTAAGCCAGGTCAGCTTCTCCTGGTCGGTTTTTTCATCGACCACCGAGTAAACGCCGGACATCTGTTTGCTTTTTTCCGACCAGATCACCGCGATACGTTCATGGCCGCAGTCGTGGGGTTTGCAGGCGCTTAACACCTGCCAGGATTCGCTACCCAGTTTCACCGTCTGCGCGGGCGAACCGGTGCCGCCGGTGGTCACCCAGGCGGGCAGCTGATGGCCTTTGACCATCTGGTTAAACGACGCCCGGGTGGCGGCATCGTGAGCCAGACTGTTCAGCGTGACATCGCTTTGCGCCATAACGCTGGCGGAGGCGGCTAAGGCGACGATAGCGGTAAGAGCTTTAAACATGTTTCCTCCTGGACTTATTCCGTCCTCATAACAAGCCTCTTTATAGTGAGCGTAGAGAATGATTAATGCAAACTCTGACATATTTTCTGTGAATGATTAGAAGCGGTGCGCGCATGGACGTTACGCTAAGCGATATGCCATGATGCGGATTGATTTATTTTCCAAATATATGCCCTTGGGATAAAGCAGTTAGCGAAGTGGCATAGTTATTCAGGCGATAAAGCATGGCGTATGTGAATCATCTACTGACGTTTATTGAGAGTAATCCGGCGCTGGCGGTGGGGTTTAATCTTATTCTGCTGCTGCTCTCCGGCATATTTGCCCATCTTTTATGCAAGTTCTTGCTGATTAAAGTGGTGCGTAAGGTCTTCTTTAGTAGCCACAAACAGGATGTGCCGCTGGAGAAGGATCGACGCATCGCCGAAAAGCTGTCCAATTTCATTCCGGTTATTATCGTCTATTACGTTCTGCAGTTTATGCCGGCGATGCCGGCATCGCTGGTGACGGCGATTAATACTATCTGCGGGATCTTGTTTTTTATTTTTATGTCGGTGTTTTTCAACGAGATGCTGGATATTGTCAACAGCTCCTATCTGCGAAAGACCAAACGTAAAAATCATTCCATTAAGGGCTATATCCAGATAGGCAAAATCTTAGTCCACATCCTGGCGGCGATTATGATCCTCGCCGTGATGTCGAACAAATCGCCGATCATTATTATCTCCAGTCTGGGGGCCGTGGCGGCGGTACTGATGATCGTGTTCCAGCATACTCTGCTGTCGCTGGTGGCGAACGTTCAGCTGTCGTCCAACGACGTGCTCCAGCTGGGGGACTGGATTGAAATGCCTGACAAGAACCTCAGCGGTGAGGTGACGGATATCGCGCTGCACACCATTACCATCCGCAACTGGGACAATACCATCTCCCGTATCCCGACCAAGAATTTCCTCACCGAGACCTATACCAACTGGCAGGCGATGTTCTCCTCCGGGGCGCGGCGGATCATGCGCAGTATCGCCATCGATCAACACTCGGTGCGTTTTCTCGACCAGGAGATGCTCTCCTCGATGCTGACCATCCGCGGGGTGAGTGAGCCTCTGGCGACGCTGCTTGACGGCCGGGATCCCGGCGGCGTGGCCGACCGCTGGTTTATCGATAACGGGCTGACCAACCTGACCCTGTTTCGCCACTATCTGATGCACTATCTCGCCGAGCGGCCGGATATTATTAAGGAGATGTACATTGTGGCGAGAACGCTGAAACCGTCGCCGTCGGGCATCCCGCTGGAGATTTACTGCTTCACCACCTCAACGCTGTGGAAAGACTACGAAAACACCCAGTCGGCGATATTTGAGTACATTACCGCGGTGGCTGGACAGTTTTCCCTGCGCCTCTATCAGTATCCCGCCGGGCACGATTTCTGGCGTCTCTCCCAGGAGCACGCCGCCCGGACGGGCCTGCCGCCGTCGGCCGAAGGCTAAGCGCTGATCTGCTGGCGCCAGAGGGCGCTCTCCTCCTCCAGCCAGGCGATGAACCGGGCGACTTCCGGCCGGTTCTCCGCCTGCGGGGAGACGGTTAGCCAGTAGTGCCAGGGGTAGGGGACGGTGACGGCGGTGAGCTGCACCAGCTCGCCGCGGGCTATCGCCCCCGCCACCAGGGAGCGCCGCTCCAGCGCCACGCCGGCCCCCAGACGAACCGCCTCCAGCACCAGATTGGAGTCGTTCAGGCGCAGGCCTGAGGGGACGATCGGCTTTTCCAGCCCCGCCTGGCTGCACCAGGCATGCCAGGACTCCATGGAAAAAATGATATCGCTGGCGGCGATCGCCTGCGGGGTGGTCGGCAGGTTACCGCCGCGATAGCCGGGGGCGGCGACCACCAGCTGTTCATCGGCAAACAGATGCCGGCTTTCCATCCCCTCCCAGTCGCCTTGCCCCATGCGTATGGCCAGATCGATACCCTCCTGTTGCAGGTTAACCACCGCCAGGCTGGTCAGCAGGCGCACCGCGATCTGCGGATGCCGCGCCTGAAAGCGCGCCAGCCGCGGCAGCAGCCAGTGGCAGCCAAAGGAGGGGAGCGTCGCCAGGGTCACTTCCAGGGTGCGGGGTTTGATCTGCACCATGCGCGTGGCGTCGGCGATGTGCTGTAACGCCTCGCGGATTTGCAGGGCATAGAGCCGTCCTTCTTCCGTGATGCGCACTCCGCGGCCGTGGCGGATAAAGAGCGTGACGCCGACCAGGGCTTCCAGCTGTTTGATGTGCTGGCTGACCGCCGAATGGGTCACGCTCATCTCGTGGGCGGCCTGCGTTACGCTGCCGAGGCGCGCCACCGCCTCAAAGCTGCGCAGGCTGGCGACAGGGGGAAAATCTGCCATGGTGATCTCTCAGTCAGTGAGTCGATACGTTAACGTTACTACCGGGTTAGCGGGTTTTATAGCCACCGCGAACAGGCTGAAAAAGGGGCTAAATGCTGCCTCAGTCGGTATAGCACAAGGGGGACTGGAGGGCTACCGCGAGTCGCCAATCTGTTAGTTTTACTAACTGTTGCGGTAAGTATCTGGTGATATTCGCGGCATCGGTTTTCCAGTAAGGTAAAGCCGCAACCTCTTTATCGCAGGCAGGAGTGACGATGAAACTCATTGGTATGATGGATTCACCTTATGTAAGACGCGTGGCGGTTTCTCTGGCGCTCTATGGCGTGGAATTCGAGAGCCTGCCGCTATCGGTCTTTAGCGGCTTTGACGAATTTTCCCGCATTAATCCGGTGGTCAAGGCGCCGACGGTGGTGCTCGATAACGGGACGCAGCTGATGGACTCCACGCTGATCCTCCACTATTTCGAAACGACCAATCCGGCCGGGCGCCGGCTGCTTCCCACGCATCCCGAGGCGCTGGCCCGCGATCTGCACCTGCTGGGGGTGATCCTCGCCGCCTGTGAAAAAGCGGTCCAGCATGTTTATGAGCACCGTCTGCGGCCGGAAGAGAAGCAGCATCAGCCGTGGATAGCCCGGGTGACCGGCCAACTGCTGGCCGCCTGTCGGGAGTGGGACGCCCGGCTGGCAGACCGCGTCGCCGCCGCGCAGCCGGATCAGGTGCTGGTCACCAGCACGGTGGTCTGGTCCTTTATCCAGTTGATGATCCCGGCGGTGGTGTCGGCAGCTGAGTTTCCACATATTCGCGCGCTGGCGGAGAAGGGAGAGGCGCTGCCGGCGTTTCAACAGTATCCGCTGGGTTAACGGCAGGGGGCGTTGGATTGCAGCCGGACGAAGACGTTATCGCCCGGCTGGGTTGCGCTCAGCGTCTTGCCAGCGTCACCGCGTGTTGCCAGGACTGCCATCGTTGCACAAGCCGATGATGCCGGATCAGGTCTGGTGCATAAGTGATGTGTTCTGGTAAAAAGGGCTGAAGCTCTGCCACCGTCAGCTTGTGCAACGCTTTACGCGCCAGCAGTGCCGCGCCGGTCGCCGACAGCTCGGCCACATCGCTGCGCATCACCGGACAACCTAGCAGGTCGGCCTGGTACTGCATTAACCAGTCGTTTTTGGTGGGTCCCCCATCCACCAGCAGCGTGTTGAGCGTAAAGCCATGATGGGCACGCATCGCAGTGATTACATCGGCAATCTGGTAGGTAATTGATTCTAGCGCGGCACGAATGAGATGGGCCCGCTTCACGCCCCGGCTTAATCCATGGATCAAACCGCGGGCCTTATCGTCCCACCAGGGGGCGCCCATGCCGGTGAGCGCCGGCACAAAAAAGACGCCTAAGGTGGAATCTACCGAACGGGGCAGAGCATTCAGCGCCTGGGCCAGTTCGGCGGGAGAGCGTTCGCTCAATCCGGTACTGTCGGCCATCCACGCCACCGCATCGCCGGTATGGGGAATGTTCCCCTCGAGTGCGTAGACCAGCTTTTCTCCGTCGTGCCAGGCCACCGTGGTGGCGAGATTGCTGACGTGAAACGCCACCGAATCGACGGGCGCCATCACCGAGGTCCCTGTACCGTAAGTGGCTTTAACACAACCGGCGGCGCCCAGACCGTGGGCGAAAAGGGCGGCATGCGAATCGCCAATCATCGCCATTACCGGGATCCCATCAGGGAGGGTGGCTAAACCAGCGGTGTAACCAAACAGTCCACTTGAAGGTTTTATCACCGGGAGCGCTGCACGCGGAATGCCAAACAGGGCGAGCATATCGGTATCCCAGTCCGCTGTTTGCAAATTCATGAGCTGTGTACGAGACGCGTTGGCGTAATCACAACAAAAATGCTGGCCTTGCGTCAGGTGCCAGAGTAGCCAGCTATCCACCGTACCGAGGCAAATCTCGCCATCTTTCGCTCGGTTCAGACCATCCGGAGTGTGGTCCAGCAGCCAGCGCATTTTCGAGGCGGAAAAGAGCGGGGCGACTGGCAGGCCGGTTACCGCCTTGATCTGCGGCTCATGACCTTGTTCACGCAGTATGTGGCAAAATGCGGCAGTACGTGAACATTGCCAGCTCAGGGCAGGCGCTATGGCCTCGCCCGTTTCCCGATACCAGCCCACGACGGTTTCGCGCTGGTTGCTGATCGCCAGGGCCGCCACACGCTCCTCGCCAACGGCGGCCACTGTGCGAGAAATCACCTCCAGCGACGCGGCAAGGAGAAGCTCCGCTGACTGTTCAACCCATCCTTCCTGCGGCGTAGCGATCTCAAGCGCGCGGGAAAATTGCGCGATTACCCGCCCGTGGCTGTCGAAGGCAACGGCTTTGGCATTGGTTGTGCCCTCATCGAGGGCAATAATAATATCCTTGTTTACCGACATAGCGGCCTCCGGCCTTACTGGTGGAGATAGGTCGACACGCCCAGGTAGCGCGTAAATGCCTCGTGCAAAATTGCGGCACTGGCAGAATGGTTCATCGCGACATGGTGCTCAAAGCCGTTGCGGCAGATCCACGACAGCAGATTTTCCAGGTGGGGAACCTGAATGACCGCCCGACAGCCTACCGTATCGAGGGGATCGTCAACTGACTGACCTTCTCCGACGTAGGCCTTGATTTCGCCAGTCAGGTCGTCGGTGCTGAGGCGAAAATAGGTCAGCGCGCCGCTTTTCATGCGACCGTGCACGGCACCGCAGGTGTTTTCTTTGCCGACGGTGGTGCCGATAATATCGGCCGTTCCCATGTGCGGCGACTCAAGGCTGGTCGAGGCAAAGTTCCCACAATGGAACAGCACACATTTATCACGATCGTCGCCGAAGTTATTGTTCCAGTCTGCGATCGAGGCGGGGCTCAGGTTGCTGCTGGCGAGCGCGTACATGGAGAGCGCGCCCATGACATCGACCTCACAGGCGCTTGGCATCAGTTGTCCGGACATCACGCTCATGATGGAGCAGACGTTAATCCCCAGATTTTCCTGCAGCGAGGTCCAGCACTGAATTGCGGTGGTGTCGATGTCGTTGGCAACAATCCACTCGCTCAGGACCACAAACAGTTTCGCCATGGTGATCAGTTTATCTGCCGGAATACCGCTGGCGTCGGCATTATCGATCAGCAGGCGGCGCTTCTCATCGACACGAATATCGTCATCACGCAGGGCTTTAATCCGGGTAAATACCTCTGATAGATCTAACGTTTCCACTGCGATGCCTAAACGTTCGAGCAGTTTTTCACTGTAGCGAACGGTGTTAAAGCCCGCTGGACGGGCGCCAATCGCGCCAACGCGCACGCCGCGCATACTGTTCACCACGCGACATATCTGCTTGAAGCGCCGGAGATCCTGCTCAAACACCTCGCCGCTAAGCGCGCAAACGTGCTGGGTGGTCAGCGTAAACGGGATACCGTACTGGCGCAGGTTGTTGCAAAGGGAAATTTTGCCGCAAAAGCTATCGCGGCGAGTCGACAACCCCATTTTATCCAGATTATCCTCTTCGGCCTGAATAAGCACCGGGACGTTGAGACCGGAGAGGCGCAACGTTTCGGCGATGGCTTTTTCATCACCAAAGTTGGGTAACAGCACCACGACACCGTGAATTTTGTCGCGGTGGGTGCGGAACAGCTCGGCGCAAATTTTGGCATCCTGCCGGGTTTCCACGCCACCCAGTTCCGTCTGGGATGGATCAAGCATAATAGTGTTAATCCCAAGGCGGCTAAACAGCGCTACCGCCTGTTCGCGCGCTTCGGCGACCAGGTAGCTGGGGAAAAATCCCCGGTTGCCAATAATGACGCCCATGGTGAGTTGTTGAGGAATACGGGACATTGCGTTCTCTCCAGTAAGATGTTCTTGTTATTTTTCAGCATGCTTTTTTTGTGAGCAGCTTGCGGGCGTGCTTCACCACCCCGGCGGCATCAATTTCATGGCGCGCACGCGTGGCGGCGCGATCGGCGGCAATGGCGTATTGCCCGTCAGGGATACCTAAGCGCCGCAACGGGATAGCGCACCCGGCCTCGGCCAGCACTTCCGCCACCAGGCTCCCGACGCCGCCGTTGACGTTGTGTTCTTCCACCGTGATTGCGGCCGGACAGGACTGGATTGCCGCCAGTAGCGCCTGGGTATCACAAGGACGAATAGATGGGACACTGATAACGGTGGCGTCAATACCTTCTGCAGCGAGTTGTGCGGCGGCTTCCACAATTTCATGTACCGTTGAGCCCATGGCAACCAGCGCAATATCGCGCCCCAGACGCAGCACATCAATGTTGCCCGGAATAAACCGGTAATGTTCATCATGCAGTTCCGGCAGCGCTTTACCGTCGAGGCGGATATACACTGGCCCGACGTGGGCAAGGGCATAATCAATAATCTGCCGGCACTCGCCGGGACTGGACGGTGCGTAAATTTCAATATTGCCAAAACCGCGCAGAATGGCGATATCGTCAATACTGTGGTGGGTGCTGGCCAGTGGACCGTAGCTGGCGCCCGCGTTCAGCCCGAACAGTTTGACGTTGGTGTTGTTGTAGCAAACGTCGACCTTAATCTGTTCATTAGCACGTGAAATAAGGAATGGCGCCGCGTTGCAGGTCACGGCCACTTTACCCCCCAGCGCCAGGCCGGCGGCAGCGCCAACCAGCGTCTGCTCGGCGATGCCGACGTTGACCAGCCGGCCAGGGAATCTTTTGATAAACGGGGCAATTTTCGCCGTTGAGGTGGAGTCGGCCACCACCGGCACCAGATCCACGCCGCGGTCTACAGCATCAATAAAGGCATTCACCATCACCGTGGCGAGATGTTCGCTATTACTCATCTTTCAGTTCCTCCAGCGCCAGTTCAATTTCTTCTCCTTTCGGTACCCGGTGATGCCATTCGGGGCGTCCCTGAATAAAGGAAATACCTGCGCCTTTGGTGGTATTGGCAATCACGACGTGTGGTTTCCCGTTCGGCTGCAAGCGCTCAAGCGTGGCGACCACCTCCGCCATATCGTTGCCGTTGCACTGCGTAACCTCCATGCCGAAAGCGCGCCATTTTTCATCCAGCGGATCGGTATTCATGATCTCTTTGGTCGCACCGGCCAGCTGCAGATTATTTTTGTCGTTGATAATAATAAGGTTATCCAGCTGGTAGTGGGCGGCGACCAGCGCGGCCTCCCAGTTGCTGCCCTCCGCCAGTTCGCCATCGCCGGTGACGACAAATACGCGACGCGGGTTGTTATCGCGTTTCGCTGCCAGCGCAATGCCTACCGCCACGGGCAGACCATGGCCCAGCGCACCGGTATTGAGCTCAATACCTGGCGTTTTGTGCTTTACCGGGTGTCCTGGCAGAGCCGAGTCGGCGTGTTGATAGGTTGCCAGCCAGTCAACGGGAATAAAGCCTGCTTCGGCCAGCACGCAGTAGTAACCACCGACAGCGTGCCCCTTCGACTGAATATAGATATCGCGGTCGTCGCTCTCTTTTCGCGCAGGGGAGCAGTTAAGGATGCGAAAGTAGAGGGCGGTCAGCAGTTCGACTTGTGACAGATCGGCACCGGTGTGGCCGCCTGCCGGGCTTTCCGCATTCAAGACGATGATGCGGCGGCGGATGGCGCGTGCTTTTTGTTCTAACTCCTTAACGGAGAGTGAAAACGGATTCATAAAACACCTCTTGAAAGTAAATTCTTGTATGAATAAATATTCCAGCAGGGTAAAAAAAACACTTCCCATCCTGACTACCTTTAATCGTCGACAAAACAAGGTATTAATAAGTGATTGAATATATATTCACTACTGATTTATTATTCACATAGGTAAGATATGCCCTGTGACGGGGTTTGTCCACGATTTGTACGGCCTATTTTCTAAAAAAGGAGAAAATGATCACATTTGGATCGTCGGGAAAAGGGCGCTGCGCTTGTTATCTATTCAATGATGCATAAAAATAACGAGCAGAAAACAGAGGGGAATGCCATGTCGAAGCAGGATGAACAGCGGTTGCTGGTGAAGATCGCCACGCTTTACTACAGCGAGAATAAAAAGCAGTCCGAGATCGCCTCGCTGCTGCATCTGTCCCAGTCTTTTGTTTCACGGGCGCTAACCCGCTGTCAGAAAGAGGGGCTGGTGAAAATTACCGTGGTCCAGCCGACAAATATTTTTGTCGATCTGGAAAAGGCGATTGAGGAGCGTTTTGGCATTCGACAGGCGATAGTCGTCGATGTGGGCGAGAACGCCAGTTACAGCCAGGTAAAGCATGCCATCGGCAGCGCGGCGGCGCACTATGTCGAAACGCGGCTGCGGCCGGAAGACCTCGTGGGGATCTCGTCCTGGAGCAGTACGATCCGCTGCATGGTGGATGAGATGCATCCGCAGAACATTCGCGCCGCCGGGGTGATTCAGCTGTTGGGCGGCGTCGGTCCCAACGGCAACGTGCAGGCCACCATCTTAACCCAGCAGCTGGCGGCGCATTTAGGCTGCCCGGCGTGGCTGTTGCCGTCGCAGAGTATTGAGCACTCCGTGGAGGAGCGCAGCCGTCTGGTAAACAGCCCGGACGTCGCGGCGGTGGTGGCGAAATTTGCCGAAGTGGATGTGGCCATCGTCGGTATTGGTGAACTGGAGCCTTCGCAGCTGCTGAAAAACTCCGGTAACTATTATAATGAAACCATGCTCCAGCTGCTGGCGGCGCGCGGCGCGGTGGGGGATATCTGCCTGCATTACTATGATGCGGCGGGCAAACCGGTACTGAGCCAGGATGAGGATCCGGTGATCGGTATGGAACTTGAGCAAATTCGTCGCTGTCCGCAGGTGATTGCGCTGGCCGGCGGCGTGGACAAAGAGAACGCCATCCGCGGCGCGTTGCAGGGCGACTATATTGATGTCCTGATCACCGACTTCCCGACCGCGCGCGCGTTAATTAAGGGCTAAGCGGGGGAGACTGGCGTGCCTGGCGCGCCAGCATCGCCAGTTCGTCCGCGCTGAGGCGAGTCATCCGCAATACGGTTTCAGTGTCCATGCCGTTCTCTAACATCATCAGTGCGATGCGGCAGGCTTCGCGATGCTCACCCGCCTGTAAACCTTCGTTCAAGCCTTCCTGTAACCAGCGTTGTTTTCCCTCTTCGCGCCCTTTCTGCTTCAGGTACTCGGCAATCGTCATCAGGGTATCCTCATATTGCGGCAGACGTTCGACCAGCTGGTCGATAAAGTTGTCCGGGTCGGCGCTATTGCCATGCAGCGACATATAGGTAAATAACGTTTTGAACTGCTGGTGGTCAGTGTATCCCATCAGCACCACCTCCACCAACTGCTGGAGGATATGGCTAAGATCGCGTTGACGGATGTGTTTCTGGACCAGTTCCAGAAGCGCGATCCGCCGATGCTGTAATATGGCGTCGTCGGGAATATCGGTCACATCGACGAGCGGAAAAGCCCCGAGATAAAGCTGCTTTGCCGGTGAGTCAGGTGGGAACTCGTCCAGCCAGCACAGTGAAAAGGGATAGGGAGAAATGGTGCCATGATAAAACAGCATGGGGATCACCAGCGGCAGCGCTTTATGGCCGCGATCAAGATGCTGTTGCATGGCCGCGAGGGCATAGCGCAGGAGTCTGAACGCCATATGGCTGTCCGGGGTGCTCTGATGCTCAATGACCACATAGATATAGCCCTCTCCCTTGCTGGTCTGCAGAGAGTAGAGAATATCGGAATAGCTGGCGCGCAGGTTGTCCTCAACAAAGCTCCCGGATTCCAGGTGCAGAGTGCTTAAGTCGCACAGTTGCCGCAGCGCGGGCGGCAGATGAATATCCAGAAAATCGCGTGCGGTTTCGTTGTCGCGCAAAAAGCGTTTAAACAGGCTGTCGTGCGGAGTCGAGTGCGGACGTTTTTTCATGGCTTCCTTGCCTGGCAGAGCAGAGTGGCGGGATGCTACCACCGCTTGCCGTCGGGCAGGATTTTTCGATGAGATTTTGCGAAGCGCCTCGGAGAAAGGCGCATCGTGAGTCAGGCCCGCTCCCCCTGTGGCCTGAGCCACAGGAGGTCTTGCGGTTACTTATTCTCCATGACCGCTTTCTGGGCGACCACCGCCGCTTTCTGCTGCATCCGGTTTTGCATCTGATCGATAATGACCGCCACAATAATCACGATCCCTTTGATGACCATCTGCCAGAACTCGCTCACCCCCATCATCACCAGCCCGTCGGCGAGAAAACCGATGACAAACGCACCAATCAGCGTACCCAGAATGGTTCCCCGGCCGCCGGCCAGCGATGTTCCGCCCAGTACGACGGCGGCGATAGCATTCATCTCAAAAGCGGTACCGTTAGCCGGATGGCTGGCCAGCAGCTGCGCGGAGACCACGATCCCGGCAATGGCGGCGCAAAAACCGGACAGCGTGTAGACCAGCACTTTAATTTGCTTCACTTTCACGCCGGAAAGCTCGGCGGCGCGCTCGTTGTCACCGATCGCATAAACATGGCGGCCAAAAGGCAAACGCCGGGCGATATAGGCGATGATCAGCGCCAGGAGGATCATCAGCCAGATGGCCCACGGGATGCCAAAGAGCGCACCTGCGCCAATTTCATCGAAACCCGTGTTGCCCAGCTGCGGATTGCCCGCGAGCCCGGGGAAGGTTTGGCCATCAGAGGTCAGCATCGCGGCTCCGCGGAGCACATACATGGTACCGAGGGTGCAGATAAACGGCGCCACATTGTAGCGGGTAATGATCCAGCCATTAACGGCGCCAATCAGGGCGCCTATCAGCAGCACCAGGGGCACAATGACCCACACGCTTGGAAAAATGGCGATGCCGAACATCGGCAGGACGATCCCTTTGGTGATAAGCCAGCCGGCTATCATTCCGCAGAGACCGAGCGTGGCGCCAATCGAGAGGTCGATACCGGCGGTGATAATGACAAAGGTGATCCCCAACGCCAGAAAGGCGTTAATCGCAATGTGTTTAATCATAATCACCATGCTGCCAGCGGATAAAAATCCGGGCACGGTCATCGTGAAGAAGCCGACAATCAGAAACAGCGCGATAAAGGTGCGCAGTTTTAATAACAACAGCAGGATATTTTCACGGGAGAGAGAGGCTCCGCCGCGCGGCGCCAGTGCGACCGATTGTGTCATTTTCATCTTAGAACCCCTGAGCGCTTGCTGAAACCAGCGCCGACTCTTCGGCCTGGTCACGAACGATATCGGCGGTCAGTTTGCCGCCTGACATCACCAGGATACGGTCAGAGACCGCCATGATTTCTTTTAAATCGGAGGTGGAGAACACCACCGCCATTCCCTGCTGCGACAATTGCACCATCATGCGAAACACATCCCCCTTGGCGCCGATGTCGATTCCGCGCGTAGGCTCGTCAAGAAACAGCACCTTCGGATTGGTTAACAGCGAACGGCCAATAACCACCTTTTGCTGATTGCCGCCGCTGAGCGCCTGGATCTCGACTTCTGGTGATGAGACCTTGATGGATAGATTGCCAATTGTGCTGGCGACGACGGCCTCTTCCTCTTTATTGGCAATGGTTACCCCGCGCTGAAGACGACGCCACAGGCTGGCAATGGTCAGATTGCTGGCGACTGAAGAGATCGGAAAAATCCCGGTCCGCTTACGATCTTCCGGCACCAGACTCATGCCCATGCGGATGCGTTCGGCCGTGGTTAACCGCTGGGGAACCGGTTTGCTGTCCAGCCAGATCTTGCCAAAGTAGTGGCGCGCTGTCCCCAGCAGACATTCAAACAGCTCGGTTCGTCCGGCGCCCATCAGGCCGTAGATCCCAATAATTTCACCGGCATGTGCTTTAAAACTGACGTTATCCACCACCGTATTGCCCGCGGCATTCACGCAGGTCAGGTTCTCCACTTCCAGCAGTGGGGCACCGAAGCGGCGATTCGGGGGAAGAAAATGACTTACCGGATCGCTTCCCAGCATTTCACGGACGATCCATGGCACATCAATTTCACTCACCCTGGCCTCCGCCTGGAATTTGCCGTCACGCAGAATGGTAATGACGTCGCCGATGGCCATCAGCTCTTCCAGACGGTGTGAGATGTAGATAATGGACACCCCCTGACGCGTCAGCTCGCGGATGACCCGAAACAGGATATCCACCTCGGTTTTGCTTAAGGCGGATGTAGGCTCATCAAGGATCAGAATGTCCGCATTTTCCGCCAGCGCTTTGGCTATCTCAACCAACTGCTGCTGACCGACCTTCAGGTTACCCACCAGCTCCCGCGGCGAGATCGGCTGATCGAGTCGCTGCAACAGCTCCGCGGCTTGTCGTTCCTGCTCTGCTTCGTTAATTGGCGTAAGCCCGCGCTGTAGCTCGCGACCAAGAAAGATATTTTCCGCGACGCTAAGATTTTCAAACAGGTTCAGCTCCTGGTGGACCATACCAATGCCGTGGGCGGCGGCCTCGCGGGTGCTGGAGAAATGGACTATGTTGCCGTTGAGTTCCATTTCGCCCAGGCTCGGCTGTTGCACACCGGCGAGAATTTTCATGAGCGTTGATTTACCCGCGCCATTTTCGCCGATGATCACGTTAACTTTGCCACGCCAGACGTTGTAGTCGACGTTATCCAGGGCCACCGTGCCGGGGAACAGCATGGAAATACCACGGGTGCGTAAAATGATTTCCTCTGCGGGTGAACTGGCCATCAGCGCGCCTCCTGTTTTAGCTCAAGAGCGGCCGCATCCTGCAGGCTGCCGTTAACCACCGTGACCGCAAAGAGAATATCGATAGGCTTGCCTGTCCAGCTCGCGTCCACTGTCGGCAACGATTTTATTGCCTCCCGGTTGTAGGCGCGTGAAAGCTGCGCAAACTGCACCTGGTTGGTAAAGTCTTCAAATTTAAAACCGCTGGCATCGCGAATGGCGTTGCCTCTCATGACAGGACCCAACTGCACGACCAACGGCTGGCCCAGTAGCGTAAGAGTGAGCTTTTGCTCGCGTGGGTTGCTGACGTCAGTCCCGGTCACCTCGCTGTTCAGGCGGACAAAGACGCTCTGTGGCGTAGCGCCAGACGCCTGGCGCACTTTTTCCAGCGCAGTCGCGTCCAGCGCATGTTGGTTCGCTGCGTCAATCACTCGAGATTGCCAGGTTTGTTGCGCGATCTGCTGCGGGGTGAGATGGTCGAAGCTGGGTTTCGCGTTCGGGTCGGCAGGCAGCACTGGCTTGCCATTCTCATCTAAGTCCACCACCGTGCAGGCCGTCAGCAACAGGGCGGCGCAGCCCATCAGCACGGCGCCCCATTGTTTTAACCGCATCATTTCCGCCTTACTCGCTGAGGTTGAACATGTTGAGTTTTTTCGCATTGCCACTATCGATGAGGATGCAGTCCATCAACTGCTTCTCTTCTTTCTGGGCTTTCCCGTTCTTCAGGAAAAAGTCCGCCTGTTCCACGGCCATTTGCGCCTGCTTCCAGCCGGGCTGGAGAACTGTGGCCTTAATGTTGCCCTGCTTGAGTATCGAGTCGCGCGTGTAGTCGCTGCCGTCGAAGCCGACAACAATCACGTCGTTTTTACCCGCGGCTTTCAGCGCCGCTTCCGCCCCCAGCGCCATGGTATCGTTGCCGGAAATCACGCCGACGATATCCGGATTCGTCTGCAGAATGGCTTCCATACGGGTAAAGGCCTCCGTCTGGCTCCAGTTCGCCGTCTGCTGGGCGACCATTTTCATTTCCGGATAGTCGTCCAGCACATCGTGATAACCCTGCGAGCGGACGCTGGCGTTAGTGTCTGACTGACGACCTAATAGTTCGACATACTTGCCTTTACCGTTGAGGAGACTGGCAAACTTTTCTGCGCCAAGCTGGGCGCCCTGATAGTTGTTAGAGACGATCTGCGCCACGGCGACGCCGGTTTTATTGATCTCCCTGTCGATTAAAAATGCCGGCACACCTGCCGCTTTTGCTTTTTCCAGCGGGCCGACGGTAGCATCCGCGCCAGCATTATCAAGGATGATGGCTTTGGCTTTCCGCGCAATAGCCGTTTCAATCAGTTGGTTTTGTTTGTTGACGTCGTCGTCGTGAGAGGCGACCAGGGTGCTGTAACCCAGTTCTTTTGCTTTCGCCGCTGCGCCGTCAGCCTCGGCTTTAAAGAAAGGATTATCATGTGAAGGGGTAATGATTGCGATCAGGCCATTATCGGCGGCGAAAAGTGAGCCAGATGCGGCCATCATGGAGGCAAACAGAACAGACTTTATCAGGGTAGTTTTCATTATTATCTCCGCATTGAATATATATTCAATAATGATTTATTATTCAATGTAACCATAAAGCGGCCAGTCAGAACTGTCTACGGTTTGCACAGGTAATTTCTTAAAAAGCGAAAAGGATCACGCTTCGCGAGTCGGGCAGGTACAGGTAATAACGAGATCGTCTTTTATCAGATGATTGATTTGAAGGGGGAAATCAGCAAGTTGCAGGGAGAAGCTGGCGGTAAAACGTAAATGGATCTGCTGCGTAGTGAGTGCCACAATCCGGGCGCTGTGGAAGCCGGGCAGGCCGGAAGCGTGTGAGGACCAGGCCTTAAACCCACTCTCTTTTGCCGAAAACGCCAGCGTCAGCGCCAGCGGGAAGGGCAGGCCGCTGTGCAGCAGCGCCGTTTTTTCCGCCGGGCTGATAATGCTGCTCTCCAGCTCCGCGGCCAGCTGTGGGGTAAACCGGCGCTCGATATCGACGCCCACCGGCCGATCGGCGATCACCGCCAGCGCGCGCTGGCCGCAATGACTTATGCTGCCGAACCAGGGCGTGGGCCACAGCGGCTGGCGCCGATCGCCGATGGCGGGAAGCCGTTTCTCCCCCACCTCGCGCAGGGCGTATGCCGCGGCGATGCGTCCGGCCAGGTGCTCCGCCTGCCGCTTGCGGCCCCACCCGGTCAGGCTGGCGTGATAGGGCAGCCAGAACAGATCTTCAGGCTGGAAAGTCGCCGGGTCGAAGTCGATCTGCTGGATGGTATAGCCGGCCAGAGGCAAAACGGTGCGATGGTGGCGCATAGGATAAGGTTACCGCGGTTGCCCCCGCCCTTTGTCCAGCAAGGGCGGGGGAGGGAGAACCCGCTATCAGAAGTGGGTGTTGACGCTCAGGTACCAGGTGCGGCCCGATTCATTGTAGGTCTCGGCGCCGGCGCCGTACATCGTGCCGGTGGCGCCCCCGGTGGTCTGGGCGTTGCCCGCGCGCCAGTGGCGCTTATCGAAGACGTTATCCACGCCGCCGGTCAGACTGACGTATTTGGTGACGTCCCAGGTCGCGCTCAGGCCGAGGATGCTGTAGGGGCTAACCTCGTTCTTCTCGCTGCCGGTGACCGGTTGACCCTTGTAGTTGTACTTCTTCGGCTCCTGCTTGCCGTACCAGGTGAAGGTCGACTGCAGCGAAACGTCATCGCGAACCTGCCAGCTCAGGGTGGAGTTCAGCGTGTATTCCGGGATAATCGACAGACGATCGCCGGTCTTTTTGTTCTTACTCTGCAGCATATAGGTGATGTTGTTGGTCCAGTTGACGGTCTCGCTCACCGGAACGTTCAACGTCCCCTCCAGACCTTCCACCACCGCTTTCGGCACGTTTTCCCACTGGTAGAGATCGGTACCTTTATTGTTTTGATAGACCGGAGCATAGCCCGCTTCAATCTTGTTGCGGTAGTCGTTGCGGAACCAGGTGACGCCCGCCAGCCAGCCGTCGCGTTTAAACTCGAGGCCAATCTCTTTGTTGATGCTGGTCTCGGCTTTTAAGTCGTCGTTACCCTGCAGATAGCAGCCGTCTTTACTGGCGTAGCAGCCCTGGCCTTTACTGTAGAGAATGTAGTTCGGGTTGGTCTGATACAGGCTCGGCGCTTTATAGGCGCGGGCGATGCCCATCTTCAGCGTGAAGTCATCCCACAGGCCCTGCGACAGGTTGAGGGACGGGCTCCAGTTATTGCCGACGATGCTGTGATGATCGAAACGCAGCGCCGGGGTCAGCATGGTGGTGTCGGTCAGCTCCATGTTGTTCTCAGCGAACAGCGAGAAGATTTCCGCCTGCGAGTACGGGCTGCGGCCGGTGCTGTCGTAGCCCGGGATGCTGCCGCCCGACAGCGCCTGGGTATTGGAGGCGTTATCCTTCATCCGCTGCTGGTTCCACTCGCTGCCCAGCGTCAGGTTCTGATTAACCAGATAGTCGAAGGGAATGCTGACTTCGCTGTGCAGCATCACATCCGCCAGATCGATATCCGTGAACTGGTTGCTGTTAAAGATCCCCTCGGTGCCGCCGGCCAGGCCTTCGCCTTTGCGCGAGTTGCGGGTGCGTTCGTACTGCGCCCAGTTGCTGGTGGTCACCCCGTTGTCCCAGGCGCCGTTCCAGGTAACCGAGTAGGTGTTGCGATACAGACGGTTGGTCTCTTTGCCGTAGTTCTCTTTTACCAGGTCGTTGGAGTTGGTGTTCTGGGTGTCGCCGGCGTAGAGGTTGCCCTGGCGGCTGTAGCCGGCCTCAAACTCCAGCGACTGCATCGGAGCGAATTCCCAGCGCACCAGACCATCGATGTTTTTGTTTTTCACCCCTTCGCGCCCGGCCGGCAGAGTATCGGCATAGATCCCGGTACGCTCGGACTGATGGCCCTGGTTGATATCCCAGGCGTCGGCCTGCGTTTTGTCGAGGTTACCGAACAGGCGGAAGCTAAAATCGCCGCCCAGCGGGCCGCTGAGGCTGAAGTTAGTGCGTTTGGTGGAGCCTTCATCCTTGTGCTCCGGGGCGTTCATATAGGTGTTCCATGAGCCGTGCCACTCATCGCCGGTTTTTTTGGTGATGATATTCACCACGCCGCCGGCGGCGCCGTTGCCGTAGCGGGCGGCGGCCGGGCCGCGAATCACTTCGATACGTTCGATCATCTCCGGCGGCACCCAGCTGGTATCGCCGCGGGTGTCGCGCTCGCCGCGCCAGCCAAGGCGCACGGAGTTGCGGCTGGTGACCGGCTTGCCGTCGATCAGGATCAGGGTATTTTCCGGGCCCATGCCGCGGATATCAATCTGGCGGTTGTTGCCGCGCTGGCCGCTGGTGGAGTTGCCGGTCAGGTTGACTCCCGGCATGGTGCGAATGATCTCCGAGACGTCGCGCGCCGGGGGGCGTTTGCGGATCTCATCGGCGGTGATGGTGGAGACGCCCGGCGCCTGCAGGTTCTGCTCGGCGGCGGTGACCACCATGGTCTCTTCAGCGGCGCTGTTTTTATCGTCGGTGGCGGTTTCCGCTGCGCTTAACGGAAAAGCAACCCCGTAAATTCCCAGATTGACCAGCAAGGCCAGGGATTTGATCCTGTTATTCATTGTTATTCCTGCTTTTTGTCGCCACGTTCCCCAAACGCCCCTTCCCACCGGGAGGGGAGGCGGCATAAATGTTGCCAAAAGCGGGCAAAGGCACTCCGTCGCTGGCTGAATAGGCCCGATTTGACATGTTCTGATGAAAGACGCGCTTCCCACGGCGCGCTAATACGCTATTGCAAATGCAAATAGTTATCAATAATATTATCAATAAATAATGACAATTAATTAAAAAAGTCACGCTATACATAGGGTTAATGACAGAATGTTAAGGACAGGAAGCGAGGAGTGGTGGCAAACCCTGCGGGGGCCGCAGTGCCGCGCAGTGGATGACGCCATCGAGGTAACGTTCTGGTGGCGGGACCCGGCGGGGGATGAAACCTGCTCTCCCCATCGTCGGGTATGGCTCTATATCACCGGCGTGACCGACCACCATCAGAATGCGCGTCCGCAATCGCTGCAACGTCTCCCCGGGACCGACGCCTGGTTCTGGCGCACTACGCTGTCGCCGACCTGGCGCGGCAGCTACTGTTTTATTCCCTCCGACCGTGACGATGATTTTTCCCCTGAGGTGTTCAGCGCTGATGCGCCCGACCGCGCGCTGCTACGCGAAGGCTGGCGCAAACTGCTGCCGCGGGCGATAGCCGATCCGCTGAACCCGCACAGCTGGCGGGGCGGACGCGGCCATGGCGTGTCCGCCCTGGAGATGCCGCAGGCCCCCGCGCAGCCCGGCTGGGACCCGCTTAATGAGGCGCATCCTGCCGCCCGTTGCCTTGAGTGGCGCAGCGCGCGTCTGGGCAACCATCGCCGGGTCTGGATCTACACCACCGGCGAGGCTGTCGACCCGCAAACGCGGCCGCTGGCGATCCTGCTCGACGGCCAGTTCTGGGCCGAGAGCATGCCGGTGTGGTCGCCGCTGGCCGCCCTGACCCGCGAGGGGAGACTGCCGCCGGCGGTCTACCTGCTGA
Source organism: Klebsiella sp. KP20-425-1 (assembly GCF_025813515.1). NCBI lineage: Bacteria > Pseudomonadati > Pseudomonadota > Gammaproteobacteria > Enterobacterales > Enterobacteriaceae > Klebsiella > Klebsiella sp. KP20-425-1. The sequence continues at coordinate 3,733,037 of NZ_CP109614.1, read as the reverse complement.
TCGACGCGATCGACAACCAGCGCCGCGGGGTTGAGCTGCCCTGTCACCGCGATTTCTGGCTGGCGGTGCAGGAGGAGCTCCTGCCGCTGGTCCACGGCTATGCCCCGTTCAGCGACCGCCCGGATCGGACGGTGGCGGCCGGGCAAAGCTTCGGCGGTCTGGCGGCGATGTTCGCCGCTCTCAACTGGCCGCAGCGCTTTGGCTGCGTGCTCAGCCAGTCAGGCTCCTACTGGTGGCCGCACCGCGATGGCCGCGGGACGGGCTTTATCGGCGAACAGCTTCGCCAGGGTGAGGTGTCCGCGGCCGGGCTGCGCGTCTGGCTGGAAGCGGGCCAACGCGAACCGATCATTTTTCGCGCGAACCAGGCGCTACTGGCGCAACTCATCACAACACAGCAGACGATTTTCTGGCGTCAGGTTGACGGCGGGCATGATGCGCTTTGCTGGCGCGGCGGGCTGACGGCAGGGCTTATCCAGCTCTGGCAGCCTCTGCTGTCGCACCCTTAGCATCGCGTTTTACGACAGGAGTTTGATATGCAATTCAGTAACCCCTTCGACAATCCGCAAGGGCAGTTTTACATTCTGCGCAATGATCAACAGCAGTACAGCCTGTGGCCGGCGCATTGCGACCTGCCTGCCGGCTGGACGGTGGTGTGCCCCCCGCAGTCGGCCGAGGCCTGCAACGCCTGGCTGGCGGCCAACTGGTCGACACTGACCCCCGCCCATCATGCGTCATAAGGAGCTGACAATGACCACTCGTTTACCGCTGGTTGCCGCGCAGCCGGGGATCTGGATGGCCGAGCGCCTCTCCACTCTGCCAGGCGCCTGGAGCGTAGCCCACTATGTTGAACTACGCGGCGCCCTCGATCCGACGCTGCTGGGAAAAGCGATTGTCGCCGGTCTGCAGCAGGCGGACACCCTCAGCCTGCGCTTTGAGGAAGAGGAGGGGGAAGTCTGGCAGTGGCTGGCGGCCGACCGCACCTTTGGCGAACCGTCGATCATTGACCTGCGGACGGCGCCGGATCCGCATCGCGCCGCCACGGAGCGGATGCAGGCGGATCTGGCGCAGGATCTGCGCGTCGACGGCGGCAACCCGCTGGTGTGCCATCAGCTGCTGCGCGTCGGCGACGACCGCTGGTACTGGTATCAGCGTTATCACCACTTGCTGGTGGATGGCTTCAGCTTCCCGGCGATAACCCGGCAGATCGCCGCCATTTATCGCGCCTGGCAGCGGGGGGAAGCTACTCCTGAGTCGCCTTTCACCCCCTTCGCCGAGGTGGTGGACGAGTACCTGCGCTACGCCGGCAGCGAGGCCTGGCAGCGGGATAAAGCTTTCTGGCAGGCCCAGCGCCAGGCGTTACCGGCGCCTGCCTCACTCTCTGCCGCGCCGCTGGGCGGGCGCGCCGCCGGGAGCGATATCTGGCGGATGAAGCTGGAGATGAACGCCGACGGCTTCCGCCGCCTGGCCAGCCATGCGCCGCAGTGTCAGCCCGCTGATCTGGCGCTGGCGCTCACCACGCTGTGGCTGGGCCGCCTGTGCAACCGGATGGACTACGCGGCGGGCTTTATCTTTATGCGCCGGATGGGTTCAGCCGCGCTGACCTCGACGGGGCCGGTGCTCAATGTCCTGCCTCTGGCGGTGCATATTGACGCCCGGGAGACGCTGGCGGACCTGGCGATGCGCCTCGCCGGTCAGCTGAAAAAGATGCGCCGCCATCAGCGCTATGACGCCGAGCAGATCGTCCGCGACAGCGGCAAAGCGGCAGGGGACGAACCGCTGTTCGGCCCGGTGCTGAACGTCAAAGTCTTTGATTACCAGCTGGATATCGATGGTGTGCAGGCAGTGACCCACACCCTCGCCACCGGCCCGGTCAACGATCTCGAGCTGGCGCTGTTCCCGGATGAGACCGGCGGGCTGTCGCTGGAGATCCTCGCCAACAAGGCCCGGTACGACGAAGCCGAGCTTCGTCGCCACATGGCGCGACTGACCGCGCTGCTGGCGCAGTTCGCCGCCGATCCGGCGCTGCGCTGCGGCGAAGCAGAGATGCTCTCCGCCGACGAGCTGGCCCGGCTGGCGGCGGTCAACGATACCGTTGTGCCGCTGCCTGCCACCACCCTCAGCGCGCTGGTGGCCGACCAGGCGCGGAAGACCCCGGATGCGCCGGCGCTGGCGGATGCCCGCTGGCAGTTCAGCTATCGCGAGATGCGTCAGCAGGTGGTGGCGCTCGCGCAGCTGCTGCGTCAGCGCGGCGTGAAGCCTGGGGACAGCGTGGCGGTGGCCCTGCCGCGCTCGGTGTTCCTGACCCTGGCGCTGCACGGCATTGTCGAAGCGGGGGCCGCCTGGCTGCCGCTGGACACAGGCTACCCGGACGACCGCCTGCGGATGATGCTGGAAGACGCCCGGCCGTCGCTGCTGATCGCCACGGAGGATCAACTGGCCCGCTTCAGCGATATTCCGGGGCTGGAAAGCCTCTGCTACCAGCAGCCGCTGGCCGCCGGGGATGACGCGCCGCTGGCGCTGTCAAAACCAGACCATACCGCCTACATCATCTTTACCTCCGGCTCCACCGGGCGGCCGAAAGGGGTGATGGTCGGCCAGACCGCCATCGTCAACCGCCTGCTGTGGATGCAGGATCGCTATCCGTTATCTGCCGACGACGTGGTGGCGCAGAAAACGCCGTGCAGTTTCGACGTGTCGGTGTGGGAATTCTGGTGGCCGTTTATCGCCGGCGCGCAGCTGGTGATGGCCGAGCCGGAGGCGCACCGCGACCCGCAGGCGATGCAGCAGTTCTTCGCCCGCTACGGCGTGACCACCACCCACTTTGTGCCGTCGATGCTGGCGGCGTTTGTCGCCTCGCTGGATGCCGACAGCGTCGCTGCCTGCCGCACGCTGCGGCGGGTATTCTGCAGCGGCGAAGCGCTGCCGACGGAATTGTGCCGCGAGTGGGAGCGCTTAACCGGCGCGCCGCTGCATAACCTGTACGGCCCGACGGAGGCGGCGGTGGACGTCAGCTGGTACCCGGCCTGCGGATCTGAGCTGGCGGCGGTGACCGGCAGCAGCGTGCCGATTGGCTGGCCGGTGTGGAACACCGGGCTGCGCATTCTCGATGCCGCGATGCGCCCGGTGCCGCCGGGGGTGGCGGGGGATCTTTATCTCACCGGCATCCAGCTGGCGCAGGGCTATCTGGGGCGCCCGGATCTCACCGCCAGCCGCTTTATCGCCGACCCGTTTGCCCCCGGCGAGCGGATGTATCGCACCGGCGACGTGGCGCGCTGGCTGACGAACGGCGCGGTGGAGTACCTTGGCCGCAGCGACGATCAGCTGAAGATCCGCGGGCAGCGCATCGAGCTTGGCGAGATTGATCGGGTGATGTCGGCCCTGCCGGACGTGGGGCAGGCGGTGAGTCATGCCTGCGTCTTCAACCAGGCGGCGGCGACCGGCGGCGATGCCCGGCAGCTGGTGGGCTATCTGGTCTCTGACTCCGGCCTGCCGCTGGATACCGCGGCGCTGAAAGCGCGGCTGGCGGAACAGCTGCCGCCGCATATGGTGCCGGTGGTGCTGATGCAGCTCGCCGACCTGCCGCTGAGCGCCAACGGCAAACTGGACCGCAAAGCGCTGCCGCTGCCGACCCTCGGCGGCGAGCGCAGCGGCCGGCCGCCGGAGCCCGGCATGGAAACTCTTGTCGCCGCCGCCTTCAGCCAGCTGCTGGGCTGCGAGGTGAACGATATCGACGCCGATTTCTTCGCCCTTGGCGGTCATTCGCTGCTGGCGATGCGCCTGGCGGCACAGCTCAGCCGCCAGCTGGCGCGGCAGGTGACCCCGGGGCAGGTGATGGTGGCCTCGACGGTGGGCAAACTGAGCGCGCTGCTGGCCGCCGATCTCAGCGATGAGCAGGCCCAGCGCCTGGGGCTGGATACGCTTCTGCCGCTGCGCGAGAGCGACGGCCCGACGCTGTTCTGCTTCCATCCCGCCTCCGGCTTCGCCTGGCAGTTCAGCGTGCTGGCGCGCTATCTCAGCCCGCGCTGGTCGATTACCGGTATTCAGTCGCCGCGCCCGCAGGGGCCGATGGCCAGCGCCGCCAGCCTCGACGAGGTCTGCGAGCATCATCTGCGCACGCTGCTGGCGCAGCAGCCGCACGGCCCTTATTACCTGTTCGGGTATTCGTTGGGCGGCACCTTAGCCCAGGGGATTGCCGCCCGCTTGCGCCAGCGCGGCGAAGCGGTGGCCTTCCTCGGCCTGCTGGATACCTGGCCGCCGGAGACGCAAAACTGGGCAGAGAAAGAGGCCAACGGGCTGGATCCCGAGGTACTGGCGGAGATCGACCGCGAGCGCGAGGCGTTCCTCGCCGCCCAGCAGGGGCAAGCCTCTGGCGAGCTGTTCAGCGCCATCGAAGGCAACTATGCCGATGCGGTGCGGCTGTTAACCACCGCGCACAGCGCGAAGTTTGACGGCAAGGCGACGCTGTTCGTGGCGGAGAAGACGCGGCAGGAGGGGATGGATCCGCAGGTCGTATGGGGCCCGTGGGTGGGGGAACTGGAGGTGTTCAGCCAGAACTGCGCCCACGTCGATATCATCTCCCCGCAGGCCTTTGAGGCCATCGGTCCGGTGGTCAGGGAGATTCTGGGGTAACGGTTGAGTTCGGGCTACAGCAGGTAGCCCGGCTCAGCGTAGCGCAAGCCGGGGAAAGAGGAGATTACCGGCGGCCCAGCGGGACCACCAGCGGCGTATGCGCCACCGGATCTTCAATGATCGTGCAGCGCAGACCGTAAATCCGTTCAATCAGATCGGCGGTGACGATCTCCTTCGGCGCCCCCTCGGCGACGATCCTGCCGTCGCGCAGGGCGATCAGGTGGGTGGCGTAGCGGCAGGCCTGGTTAAGATCGTGCAGCACCGCCGCCAGGGTATAGCCCTTCTCGCGATTCAGCTCGCTCAACAGTTCCAGCAGGTCGATCTGATGGCTGATGTCCAGCCAGGTGGTCGGCTCATCCAGCAGCATAATCGCCGTTTCCTGGGCCAGCACCATCGCAATCCACGCCCGCTGCCGCTGGCCGCCGGAAAGCGTGTCGACGCTCTGCTGCGCCAGATCGCTGATCCCGGTCGCCCGCATCGCCTTGTTCACCGCCTCTTCATCTTCTTTGCGCCAGCGGGTAAACAGCGGCTGGTGCGGATAGCGCCCGCGGGCCACCAGCTCCTGCACCGTGATATCGCCAGGGGTGGTGGCATTCTGCGCCAGCAGCCCGATGCGGCGGGCAACCTCTTTACTGGCGTACTGCTGGATCTGCGCGCCGTCGAGCCAGACGTGGCCGCTGGCCGGCGTCATCAGGCGACTGAGGGTGCGCAATAGCGTCGACTTGCCGCAGCCGTTGGGGCCGATAATGGCGGTGAAGTGACCGTCAGGGATGGTCACGTTCAGCGACTCGGCGATGGTCTTGTTCCCGTAGGCCAGGGTTAACTGCTCGCCGCGCAAACGGGAGGGGACAGCACTCATTTTTTGCGGGACTCCTGAATCAACAATGCAATAAGGTAAATACCGCCGAGGCTGACGGTTAACACGCCAACCGGCAGCTGCCACGGCATAAACAGCCGTTGGGCGCCGTAATCGGCCAGCGCCAGCAGCAGCGCGCCGCACAGGGCCGACTGGGTCAGTCCCCAGCGGGCCGTGCCGCTCAGGCGGCGGGCGATATGCGGCGCCACCAGCGCGATAAATGAGATCGGCCCGGCCAGCGCCGTCGAGGCGGCGGTGAGCACCACCGCCACCAGCATCAGCAGCAGGCGCGAACGCTCGACCTGCACCCCCAGCGCGCAGGCGGTATCGTCGCCCATCTCCAGCAGTCGCATCCGGCGAACCAGCAGGGCGCTGCCCACCAGCATCAACAGGATCAGCGGCGCCGACGGCCAGGTTTTACCCCACGTCAGGCCATTAAGCGATCCGGCGTTCCACAGGCCCGCAGAAAGGGCGGTCTCCAGCGAGGCGCGCAGCAGCAGCCAGGTGTTGAATGCCACCAGCATGGCGCGCACGCCGATGCCGATAATGATCAGGCGGAAGGTTTCGATCCCGTTGCGCCAGGCCAGCAGCCAGACCACCAGCGAGGTCAGCACCCCGCCGGCCATCGCCGCCAGGGCGATCGCCGTCAGGTTCTGGCCGAAGAGGACCATCGCCACCAGCACGCCGCTCCAGGCGCCGGTGTTAAAGCCCATCACGTCCGGGCTGCCGAGCGGGTTACGGGTCAGCGACTGGAAAATGGCGCCGCTGACGCCGAGCGCGGCGCCAATGAGCAGCGCCATTAACACCCGCGGCAGCCGCCATTCGTTCACCACCATCGCGACGTTGCGCGGCGCATCGCCGAACAGCGCCGAGAACACCTGGTCAATCGTCAGGGGCACCGGGCCTTGCGCCAGCCCGAGCAGGGAAATCAGTAGGCTGGCGGCCATCAGCAGAAGGCAACTGGCTATCAGGCGGCGGGACGGGGCAATCACAGGCCACCTCCCCGCGGCTGGCGGCGCACCAGCCAGATCAGCACCGGCGCGCCGAGAAAGGCGCTCACCACCGATACCCGCAGTTCGCCGGGCACCAGCAGGCGGCCAATCACGTCGGCAAACAGCAGCAGGGCCGGGGTGGCGAGCAGGGTGACCGGCAGCGACCAGCGATGATCGGCCCCCACCAGCCAGCGCGCCATATGCGGCATCATCAGGCCGATAAAGGCGATGGGGCCGACGACGGCGGTGGCGCTGCCGCACAGGACGGTGATGACGATCAGGCCGATCAGCTGGGTACGGGCGACGCGGCTGCCGAGGGCGGTGGCGGTATCGTTGCCCAGGCTCAGGCTGTTCAGCGCCCGGCTCAGCAGCAGAGCGGCGATCCCCGCCACCACTACCGGCAGCAGGACAATTTTCAGCGTTTGCAGGGTGCGGATATCCAGCGAACCGGCCTGCCAGAAGCGTAGCTGATCGTAGACGTCCGGGTTGAGCAGGGCGATGCCGTTGGACAGCCCCTCGAGTACCGCCGCAAGGGCGACCCCGGCGAGAGTGAGGCGCACCGGGCTCAGCTGACCGCCGCCCTGGCTGCCGGTAAAGGCTACCAGCAGCGAGGCGCAGAGCGCGCCGCAGAATGCCAGCAGCAGCTGCTCCTGCGGGGAAGTGATCCCAAACAGCGCCGCGCCGAGGACGATGGCGAAGCTGGCGCCGGAGTTGACCCCCAGCAGGCCGGGGTCGGCCAGCGGGTTGCGGGTGAGCGTCTGCATCAGCGCGCCGGCGAGGCCGAGGGCGACGCCGGCCAGCAGACCGGCCAGAGTGCGCGGCAGGCGCGCGTCCAGCACGATAGTGCAATCAGCGCTTTGACAGGTTCCGCTGAAGGCGGTGAATACCGTGCCGATCGGCAACGATTTGGCGCCGATGGTCAGGCTAAGCGCGGCGGCTAAGGCGAGTAATAGCAACAATCCGGGCACGGCGACAGAGCGTACCGCGGTCGTAGAAAACGACATAACTGACATCCCTGATATGATAATGATAGTAATTATCGTTATCGATTTTATTCAGCTATGGTAGCATGACCCACAGTAAAAAGGGTATTAAAAATAACGACAAGGCGCTGTAATGAACCGACAATCCTGGCTGCTCAATCTCAGCCTGCTGAAAACTCACCCGGCGTTTCGCGCCGTTTTTATCGCTCGCTTTATCTCTATTCTGTCGCTTGGCCTGCTGGGCGTGGCCATTCCGGTGCAGATCCAGATGATGACCCATTCGACCTGGCAGGTCGGGCTGTCGGTGACGCTGACCGGGGCGTCGATGTTTGTTGGTCTGATGGTGGGGGGCGTGCTGGCTGACCGCTATGAACGTAAACGCCTGATCCTGCTGGCGCGCGGCACCTGCGGCGTGGGCTTTGTCGGCCTGTGTCTGAACGCCCTGTTGCCGGAGCCGTCGCTGGCGGCGATCTACCTGCTGGGGATCTGGGACGGGTTCTTCGCCTCGTTGGGGGTGACCGCGCTGCTGGCGGCGACCCCGGCGCTGGTGGGACGGGAAAACCTGATGCAGGCCGGGGCCATCACTATGTTGACGGTGCGCCTGGGCTCGGTGATTTCGCCGATGATCGGCGGCCTGCTGCTGGCCACCGGCGGCGTGGCCTGGAACTTCGGCCTGGCGGCGGCGGGGACCTTTATCACCACCTTAACCCTGCTGCGTCTGCCGCAGCTGCCGCCGCCTCCGCAGCCGCGCGAGCATCCGCTGCGCTCCCTGCTGGCGGGGCTGACCTTCCTCTGCCGGAGCCCGCTTATCGGCGGGATTGCGCTGCTTGGCGGTCTGCTGACCATGGCCAGCGCGGTGCGGGTGCTCTATCCGGCGCTGGCCGGTAGCTGGCAGATGTCGGCCGGACAGATTGGCCTGTTGTACGCCGCTATTCCGCTCGGTGCGGCGCTGGGGGCGTTGACCAGCGGCCAGCTGGCCCAGACGGTGCGGCCGGGCGCGCTGATGCTGGCGACCACGGTGGGATCGTTTGTCGCCATTGCGCTGTTCAGCCTGATGCCGCACTGGGCATTGGGCGCGCTGTGCCTGGCGCTGTTTGGCTGGCTGAGCGCTATTAGCTCGCTGCTGCAGTACACCCTGATCCAGACCCAGACGCCGGAACATATGCTCGGGCGGATTAACGGTCTGTGGACCGCGCAAAACGTCACCGGCGACGCCATCGGCGCGGCGCTGCTCGGCGGCTTAGGGGCGGTGATGACGCCGGCGGCATCCGCCAGCGCCAGCGGCTGGGCGCTGGCGCTTGTCGGTGTGCTGCTGGTTGGGTTGCTACGCGAGCTGCGCCGTTTCCAGCGCCCGGAAATTGTCAACGAAAGTTAAGTCGGGTGCGCTTGCCCGGTGGCGGCTGCGCCTTACCGGGCCTACGGTCTGGACTGGGGGACGCTGGCATTGTAGGCCGGGCAAGCGCCGCGCCGCCCGGCAAGGTGTGCAGGCCGAGTGCCCGTCCTGATGGCGTAGCCCGCGTTAGCCGAACAGGCTGGAGAGACGCTGGAGCACCAGCAGAGCGCTGTAGTAGTCAAGGCGGAAGGTCTCGGTGCCCAGCGGGTAGACGCGTTTGCCTGCGACCGCCGGGAGATGCGCCAGCAGCGGGTTAGCGTAGATGGCATCCGCATCTTTCTGGTCGCCGGCGAACAGGAACAGGCTCTGGCCGTTCAGACCGGCCGCGAGGTTCTCCCCGCCCAGTTGCACGATATCGTGGCGTTTACCCTGGCTATGGCTGGCGGGCAGGCCGCCCGGCAGCGTCGCCAGGCTAAAGCCCAGCTGTTCGAGCATCTGCCCCTGAGCCGATTCCGGCGTCCAGATATTGGCGCTGTGCGCGGCGGCGGTATAGACCAGGGCGGTCACCGGCTGCGGCGGCAGTTTCATTTTTTCTTTTAACGAAACGAGCTGTTTATTGAAGTCGGCAATGCGCGCGCTGGCCTGTTGTTCATGACCGGTGATCTGCCCCAGCTGGGTGAGCAGGGTTTGCCAGCTTTTATCGTCATAGTTGATGACCAGCGTCGGGGCGATGGTTTTAAGCTGATCGTACAGTGGCAGGGCGGAGTCGCCACCGGTCGCGCTCACCAGGATCAGATCCGGCATCTGGGCGGCCACCGCTTCGGCGCTTGGTTCGCCGATGTACAGCCGCGCCAGCTTGCGGGCTTTGGCAACCTCGCTCCACTGGCGCAGAAAGCCCTGGCTATCGGCGACGCGGTTATTCGGCGTGGTCGCGCCGCTGGCGACCACCGGAGCGTCAATCGCCAACAGCGAACCGGTAAGCGTCACGCTGGTGGAGACAATGCGCAGCGGCTGACTCGGCAGGGTATGCGTCCCGTAGCTGTCGGTGACCTGGCGCGGCCAGTCCGCCGCCTGGGCTGAGGTAATTCCTAAAAGCAACAGCATGCCGGTCAGCGCACCGCGGCGGCAGAAAGAAAAGAAGTTCACGTCATCGCATCCTGATTTGAAAGGTGATAAATGCGTCTCATTTTCAACTTTGTGTCAGCAGGATGCAAGCCAAAGTGGCGGCGCCATGACGTAACGCGGTTGACATGGCGGGCAATACCTTTTAGGTTAGCCAACCAAAATATAAATGATAATTATTCTTAATATCTTTATCGTTTTTGGAGGATGATATGGAAACGTCACTGGCTGAGGATGTAAAGAAACCGACCCGGACCCTGTCGCCGGACAGCTTCTTCTTTATGTCGCCGTACCGCAGTTTTACCACTTCAGGCTGCTTCCGTCGCTTCTCACAGCCCGCCGTTGGCGGCGATGCGCTGAACGGCGAGTTCCAGCAGCAGATGGCGGCCGCCTTTGCCGAGGCCCGGGCGGCGGGGATCCGCAAGCCGGTGATGGTCGGGGCTATCCCGTTCGACACCTGTCAGCCTTCCGAGCTCTATATCCCCGAGCGCTGGGAAGCGTTCTCTCGCCCGGAAAAGCAGCGTTCCGCCCGCTATGCCGCGCCGCTGGAGGCGATGGAGGTGGTGGAGCGTCGGGAGATCCCGGAGCAGGACGCGTTTTTAGCCATGGTGGAACGCGCCGCCGCGCTGACCGCCACCCCGGAAGTCGACAAAGTGGTGCTATCAAGGCTTATCGATATTACCACCCGCGACCGCGTCGACAGCGGCGCGCTGATGGAGCGACTGATCGCCCAGAACCCCGCCAGCTTTAACTTCCACGTGCCGCTCTCCGACGGCGGCGTGCTGCTGGGCGCCAGCCCGGAGCTGCTGCTGCGTAAAGAAGGACAGCACTTCAGCTCTCTGCCGCTGGCCGGCTCCGCCCGTCGCCAGCCGGACGATGTGCTGGACCGGGAAGCAGGCAACAGGCTGTTGGCCTCCGGCAAAGATCGCCACGAGCACGAGCTGGTGACCCAGGCGATGAAGAGCGTGCTGGGCCCGCGCAGCAGTCAGCTGTCGCTACCGGAGTCGCCGCAGCTGATTACCACCCCGACGCTCTGGCATCTGGCGACGCCGATCGCAGGTACCGCGCTGGCGGAAGAAAACGCCATGTCGCTGGCCTGTCTGCTGCACCCGACGCCGGCGCTGAGCGGTTTCCCGCATCAGGCGGCGAAGCGCCTGATTGCTGAACTGGAACCCTTCGATCGCCAGCTGTTCGGCGGCATCGTCGGCTGGTGCGATGACGAAGGCAACGGCGAGTGGGTGGTGACTATCCGCTGCGCGCGTCTGCAGCAGCGTACGCTGCGCCTGTTTGCCGGCGCGGGCATTGTTCCGGCCTCCTCGCCGCTGGGCGAATGGCGCGAAACCGACGTCAAACTGACCACCATGCTTAACGTATTTGGCTTGAACTAAGAGGCAAGGATGATTGCATTTACCCGTTGGCCGGAAGAGTTTGCGGCCCGCTATCGTCAAAAAGGCTACTGGCAGGATCTGCCGTTAACCAATCTGATCACCCGTCACGCGGAAAACGACGCCGTGGCGATTATCGATGGCGAGCGGCAGATTAGCTACCGCCAGTTTAACCAGCTGGTGGACAACCTCGCCTGCTCGCTGCAGCGCCAGGGACTGAAGCGCGGGGAGACCGCGCTGGTGCAGTTGGGCAATGTCGCCGAGTTTTACATGACCTTCTTTGCGCTGCTGCGCATCGGCGTCGCGCCAGTGAACGCTTTGTTCAGCCACCAGCGCAGCGAACTTAATGCCTACGCCGCGCAGATTAAACCGGCGCTGCTGATTGCCGATCGCGAGCACGCTCTGTTTGCTGACGATAGCTTTCTCCACGCGTTTATCGCGGAACATCCTTCCCTGCGCGTCGCACTGTTGCGTAACGACGGCGGCGAGCGCGATCTGGCGACGGAGATTAACCGCCCGGCGGATAACTTTATCGCCAATCCAACCCCTGCCGACGAAGTGGCCTTTTTCCAGCTCTCCGGCGGCAGCACCGGGACGCCGAAGCTTATCCCACGCACCCATAACGATTACGACTACAGTATCCGCCGCAGCAATGAGATCTGCGGGATTAACGCTGAAACGCGCTACCTCAACGCGCTGCCGGCGGCGCATAACTATGCGATGAGTTCCCCGGGTTCGCTCGGCGTCTTCCTCGCCGGCGGGCGGGTGATCCTCGCCGCTGACCCGAGCGCCACGCTCTGTTTCCCGCTGATCGAAAAACATCAGGTTAACGTCGCGTCGCTGGTGCCGCCGGCGGTCAGCCTGTGGCTGCAGGCGATTCACGAATGGGGCAGCAACGCCCAGCTGCAATCGCTGCAGCTGCTGCAGGTCGGCGGCGCGCGCCTGTCAGCGACCCTCGCCGCGCGCATTCCGGCGGAAATCGGCTGCCAGCTGCAGCAGGTGTTCGGCATGGCGGAGGGGCTGGTGAATTACACCCGCCTTAACGATAGCCCGGAGCGGATCATCAATACCCAGGGCTGTCCGATGTGCCCGGACGATGAAGTGTGGGTAGCGGATGCCGACGGCAACCCGCTGCCGCGCGGCGAAGTGGGCCGTCTGATGACCCGCGGCCCTTATACCTTCCGCGGCTATTACAACAGTCCGCAACATAACGCTGAAGCCTTTGATGCCGATGGATTTTACTGCTCCGGTGATCTGATTTCGATCGATGAAGATGGCTATATCACCGTCCAGGGCCGGGAAAAAGATCAGATCAACCGCGGCGGCGAGAAGATCGCCGCTGAAGAGATCGAAAACCTGCTGCTGCGCCATGAGGCGGTGATCCACGCCGCGCTGGTCAGCATCGAAGACAATCTGCTGGGCGAGAAAAGCTGCGCTTATCTGGTGGTGACCTCGCCGCTGCGCGCCGTCGCCGTGCGCCGCTTCCTGCGCGAGCAGGGGGTGGCGGAATTTAAACTGCCGGACCGCGTGGAGTGCGTTGCCGCGCTGCCGCTGACGCCGGTGGGCAAAGTCGATAAAAAACAATTACGTCAGTGGCTGGCCGAAGGCAAGCTGGGCTGAAGGAGAACAGAGAATGGCAATCCCTAAATTACAGGCATATGCGCTGCCGGAAGCCAGCGATATCCCGGCGAACAAGGTCAACTGGGCCTTTGAGCCGTCGCGCGCCGCGCTGCTGATCCACGATATGCAGGAGTATTTCCTCAACTTCTGGGGCGAAAACAGCGCGATGATGGAGAAAGTGGTGGCTAATATCGCCGCCCTGCGCGACTTCTGCAAACAGAACGGCATTCCGGTGTACTACACCGCCCAGCCGAAAGAGCAGAGCGATGAAGACCGCGCCCTGCTGAATGATATGTGGGGGCCGGGTCTGACCCGCTCGCCGGAGCAGCAGCAGGTGATTGCCGCGCTGGCGCCGGATGAAGACGATACCGTGCTGGTGAAATGGCGCTACAGCGCGTTTCATCGCTCGCCGCTGGAGGAGATGCTGAAAGAGACCGGTCGCGACCAGCTGATCATCACCGGCGTTTACGCCCATATCGGCTGCATGACCACCGCCACCGATGCTTTCATGCGCGATATCAAACCGTTCTTTGTCGCCGACGCGCTGGCAGATTTCAGCCGTGAAGAGCACCTGATGGCGCTGAAATACGTTGCCGGCCGCTCCGGACGGGTGGTGATGACCGAAGAGCTGCTACCGCTCCCAGCCTCCAAAGCGGCGCTGCGCGCGCTGATCCTGCCGCTGCTCGACGAATCCGATGAACCGCTGGATGATGAAAACCTGATCGACTACGGTCTGGATTCGGTGCGGATGATGGCCCTGGCCGCCCGCTGGCGCAAAGTGCACGGTGATATCGACTTCGTGATGCTGGCGAAAAACCCGACCATCGACGCCTGGTGGGCGCTGCTCTCCCGCGAGGTGCACTAATGGCGGCGCTGGATTTTCGCGGTCAGACCGTGTGGGTGACCGGCGCAGGTAAAGGGATTGGCTATGCCACCGCGCTGGCTTTCGTCGAGGCCGGGGCTAACGTCACCGGGTTCGACCTCGCCTTTGACGGCGAAAGCTACCCGTTTGCCACCGAAACGCTGGACGTCGCCGATGCCGACCAGGTACGCGACCTGTGCGCGCGGCTGCTCAACAACATCGAACGACTGGACGTGCTGGTGAACGCCGCCGGGATCCTGCGCATGGGCGCTACCGACCAGCTGAGCGCGGAAGACTGGCAGCAGACCTTCGCGGTCAACGTCGGCGGGGCGTTCAACCTGTTTCAGCAGACGATGGCCCAGTTCCGTCGCCAGCGGGGCGGGGCGATCGTCACCGTCGCCTCCGATGCTGCGCACACGCCGCGCATCGGCATGAGCGCCTATGGAGCCTCGAAGGCGGCGCTGAAAAGCCTGGCGCTGACCGTCGGGCTTGAGCTGGCGGGCTGCGGGGTGCGCTGTAATCTGGTGTCGCCGGGCTCCACCGATACCGATATGCAGCGCACCCTGTGGGTCAGCGACGATGCAGAGCAGCAGCGGATCCGCGGCTTCGGCGAGCAGTTTAAGCTCGGCATCCCGCTGGGTAAAATCGCCCGCCCGCAGGAGATCGCCAATACCATTCTGTTCCTCGCCTCTTCTCACGCCAGCCATATCACCCTGCAGGATATCGTGGTTGATGGCGGCTCGACGCTGGGGGCGTAAATGGCCTGGAAGCGAGAGCTTACGCTGGCGGCGCTGAACGCCAGCAGCGAAAATACCATGGTGGCGCATCTTGGCATCATCTACACCCGACTGGAAGAGGGGCTGCTGGAGGCGGAGATGCCGGTGGATGCGCGCACGCATCAGCCGTTTGGCCTGCTGCACGGCGGCGCTTCCGCGGCGCTGGCGGAGACGCTGGGCTCGATGGCCGGTTGGCTGATGACCGAAGAAGGGCAGTGCGTCGTCGGGACTGAGCTTAACGCCAGCCATCACCGGGCCGTCTCCAGCGGGAAAGTGCGCGGCGAGTGCCGTCCGCTGCATCTTGGCCGCCAGAGCCAGAGCTGGGAGATTGTGGTGTATGACGAGAAGGGGCGGCGCTGTTGCACCTGTCGTCTGGGCACCGCGGTGCTGGGCTAAGAAGCCGCTGTTTCCCCGGCTTGCGCTACGCTTAGCCGGGCTACGTATCGGCGCAATGGGGTAGCCCGGATAAGGCGCAGCGCGCCGCCATCCGGGAGTTTCCCTGCTCGCATTGCGCTTAGCAGGACTACGGATCTGTAGGTCGGGTAAGGCGTTAGCCGCCACCCGACAAAAAAAACGGCACCGTTCACGGTAACCCTTTCATTCATTTTCCTGCCTTAAGTGATCTCGCTAGCAATGTGAGACAAATCTCTGTGGGTGTACGGCATCTGCGATGTTTCGGTGTTGTTAAATTCTGCGTTGTGATCTAGAAACAAAATGTAACATCCTGATTACCCTACCGGTGGACCACAACAATGAATAATTCAGGGAAATACCTTATCTGGGCGCTGCTCTCCGTCATCGGAGCCTTCGCCCTCGGCTATATCGCTTTAAACCGGGGTGAGCAGATAAACGCGCTGTGGATTGTCGTCGCCGCGGTCTGCGTTTATTTGATCGCGTATCGTTTCTACGGCCTGTATATCGCTAAAACCGTGCTTGGCGTTGACCCGACGCGGATGACGCCCGCGGTGCGGCATAACGATGGCCTCGACTACGTTCCAACCGACAAAAAAGTGCTGTTCGGTCACCATTTTGCCGCCATTGCCGGCGCGGGGCCGCTGGTGGGCCCGGTGCTCGCCGCGCAGATGGGCTACCTGCCGGGGATGATCTGGATCCTCGCCGGCGTGGTGCTGGCTGGGGCGGTACAGGACTTTATGGTGCTGTTTGTTTCGACCCGCCGCGATGGCCGTTCGCTTGGCGAACTGGTTAAAGAGGAGATGGGACCGACCGCTGGCGTCCTGGCGCTGGTGGCCTGCTTTATGATCATGGTGATCATCCTCGCGGTCCTGGCGATGATTGTGGTGAAAGCGCTGACCCACAGTCCGTGGGGGACATACACCGTCGCCTTTACCATTCCGCTGGCGATCTTTATGGGCATCTACATCCGCTATCTGCGTCCGGGACGCATCGGCGAGGTGTCGGTGATAGGCCTGGTGATGCTGGTGTTCGCCATCATCTCCGGCGGCTGGGTGGCGGAAAGCCCGACCTGGGCGCCGTGGTTTGATTACACCGGCGTACAGCTGACCTGGATCCTGGTGGGCTACGGATTTGTGGCTGCGGTACTGCCGGTCTGGCTGCTGCTGGCTCCGCGCGATTATCTCTCCACCTTCCTGAAAATCGGCACCATCGTGGGGCTGGCGATTGGCATCCTGATTATGCGCCCGACCCTGACGATGCCGGCGCTGACCAAGTTCGTCGATGGTACCGGCCCGGTATGGACCGGCAACCTGTTCCCGTTCCTGTTTATCACCATCGCCTGCGGCGCGGTCTCCGGCTTCCATGCGCTGATCTCCTCCGGCACCACGCCGAAAATGTTGGCCAACGAAAGCCAGGCCTGCTTTATCGGCTACGGCGGCATGTTGATGGAATCCTTCGTCGCTATTATGGCGCTGGTGGCGGCCTGTATTATCGATCCGGGCGTCTACTTCGCGATGAACAGCCCGATGGCGGTGCTGGCGCCGGCGGGTACCACCGATGTGGTCGCCTCGGCAGCGCAGGTGGTGAGCGGCTGGGGCTTTAGCATTACGCCTGATACGCTGCATCAAATCGCCAGCGAGGTCGGCGAACAGTCGATTATCTCCCGCGCCGGCGGCGCGCCAACGCTGGCGGTGGGGATGGCCTACATCCTGCACGGCTCGCTGGGCGGACTGATGGATGTCTCGTTCTGGTACCACTTCGCCATTCTGTTTGAGGCGCTGTTTATCCTGACGGCGGTTGACGCCGGCACCCGCGCGGCGCGCTTTATGCTGCAGGATCTGCTGGGCGTGATTAGCCCGGGGCTGAAAAAAACCAGCTCGCTACCGGCCAACCTGCTGGCGACAGCGCTGTGCGTGCTGGCTTGGGGCTACTTCCTGCATCAGGGGGTGGTCGATCCGCTGGGCGGGATTAACACCCTATGGCCGCTGTTCGGTATTGCCAACCAGATGCTGGCGGGGATGGCGCTGATGCTCTGCGCGGTGGTCCTGTTCAAGATGAAACGCCAGCGCTATGCGTGGGTGGCGCTGCTGCCGACCAGCTGGCTGCTGATCTGTACGTTGACCGCCGGCTGGCAGAAGTCGTTTAGCCCGGACACCAAAGTCGGTTTCCTGGCCATCGCCAATAAATTCCAGGCGATGATCGACAGCGGCAACATTCCGCCGCAATATACCGAATCACAGCTGGCGCAGCTGGTGTTTAACAACCGTCTCGATGCCGGGCTGACCATCTTCTTTATGATTGTGGTGGTGGTGCTGGCGCTGTTCTCGATTAAAACCGCGCTGGCGGCGCTGAAAGAGGATAAACCGACGGCGAAAGAGACGCCGTATGAGCCAATGCCTGAAAACCTGGACGCGATTGAGACCCAGGCGAAAGGGGCGCATTAACCGGTGTGCCGGGTGGCGGCTTCGCCTTACCCGGCCTACATTTCCGATCCTCCCTCTCCCTTTGGGAGAGGCTCGGGGTGAGGGATACAAAAGAGAAATGACTTATGTTTGACACCCTTTCCAAAGCAGGTAAGTACCTGGGCCAGGCGGCGAAGATGATGATCGGCGTGCCGGATTACGATAACTACGTCGAGCACATGCGAATAACCCACCCGGATCAGACGCCGATGACTTATGAAGAGTTCTTTCGCGAACGCCAGGACGCGCGCTACGGCGGCAAGGGCGGGGCGAAGTGCTGTTAACCCTCTTTCGGCAGATAGAGGCTGATCTGCTCCTGAGTACAGCCGTAAATCGCCGCCAGCTTCTCGCGGGTGCGCTTTTGCGGACGGGAGTCCAGCGCTTCCAGCTGTGACACCGCGGACTGGCTGATGCCAAGCTTTTCGGCTACCTCCTGCTGGGACATCCCGCGCAGGATGCGCCACGCGGCCTGCAGGCTGACGTTTTCTTTATGCATCACGTCGCATACTTCGCCCGGCAGCATGACGTCATCATAGATATCTGATTCATAAGGAATATCTTCCCAGTCGCTTTCATCCTCGTCGTCGTACTCCAGCAGAGCCAGGCGCATACGAAAGTAATCGCTGTAAGGAATGACGACATACTGGTCTTTTCCTTCTTCATCCTTGATGTACTGAATAGTCATATTCGGTATGTTCCTCATGAAGGTAGGTGGTGGTGGTTCGGCGTTTAACCGCCACGACGTAGCAGGTATCGCCCGGCGGATCCCCAAAGGTGTAGATGACTCTGTAATCACCTAATCGCAGCCGGTAGTGGTTTTCGGGAGAGGACAATTTTTTGATATCCGAGATAGGTGAAGCTTTATCATCCATCTTCTCCAGCCTGGATTTAATGCGGCTCTTATACCGAGTATCGATTTTAGAAAATTGCTTATCTGCCGTTTTTGACCAGACAATTTTCATCCGTACCTCCACTGTACGCCCACACAAAATATAAGGAAATAATAAGACTATTAGATAAATTCCGAATTTCTTATGGGGTACTGTAGAGCGGAGAAAAAACGCAGGTAAGAGGCAAAACGCAACCCGTCGAGGCGGCGCGGAAAGGCCTCTGCCGGGCGACAGAGGCTTGCAGAAAATGTGCGATCAGGCGTTCAATCCGCCATCCACGTCCAGCCCCGTACCGGAGATCTGCCCGGCGGCCGGGCTGGCGAGGAAGGTGACCGCCGCGGCGATGTCTTCCGGCTGGCCGTAGTGGCCGACCGCAATCATCTGGCGCTGGGCTTCCGCCTGTTCTCCGTCTTCCGGGTTCATATCGCTGTTGGTCGGCCCTGGATGGACAAGGTTAACGGTGATCCCGCGAGGGCCTAAATCACGCGCCAGGCCACGGGTCAGGGCGTTGAGGGCGGACTTGGTCATGGCGTAAACCGAGATGCCCGGCATGGCCACGCGGTTAGCCAGACAGCTGCCGATATTGATGATCCGTCCGCCATCGGCCATATGCACCAGCGCTTCCTGGGTGGCGATGACCACTCCACGGATATTGACGTTGATAAGCGCGTCAATGTCCGCCAGCGTCATGGATTCCAGTGGACCGCCGCGGGCTATTCCGGCGTTGTTGACCAGAATGTCCAGCCCGCCGAGGGACCGGGCCGCATGGGTTACCGCCTCCTGAATCGCCTGCGCGCTGGCGCTGTCGGCCTGTACCGCTTCGCCGTACCGACCCAGCGCCTTTATTTCATCGGCGACCGCCTGGGCTTTATCGGCCGATTTTTCATACGTAATAACCACATCGGCGCCGGCGCGCGCCAGCGACAGCGCGATGGCGCGACCCAACCCACGGCTGGCGCCGGTAACCAGCGCCTTCTTACCTGTTAAATCGATCTGCATGATGACCTCGTTGCGAGAGTGGTGAGCATCATCATTAGGTATAGACGGTCGGGGTGATTAACGGCTGAAGTATTCCACCTTCTCAAACGCCGCGCGCAGAACCTCAGGGGTTAACGTCACCGGTAAATAGTGAATCGACTCGCCCGGGCGCAGGGTATGGGCAATGACCCGGTCCAGCTCTGCGCGGTTATTGATATCGACTTCCAGCGCCGCCAGGGTGGTCGGCAGGTTAAAGTGCTGATACGCCTGCACTAACTGCGCCAGCACATCGTCCTGACCAAGCAGGGCGCTCTGTACCAGAATGCCGTAGGCCACTTTGGTACCGTGGAGGAATTTATCCGTCTGCGGCAGCACCGTCAGTCCGTTGTGCACCGCATGGGCGGCGGCGACCCGGGTGTAACGTTCCCCCAGCCCGCCAACCATCCCGCCGCCGGCGATAATCGCCTCCACCACATCGCGAAACGCCTGGGTCAGATCGCCGCGGCGCTGGTCCGCCAGCGCCGTTTCGCTGCTGGCCAGCAGCACATCGCGGATCGCCTGCGCGCCGTTAATCCCCAGCCGCACGGTGAGCGGCAGCGCCTCCGGCTGCGGCGCCAGCACCACGGCCTCATACCATTTGGCTAAGGTGTCGCCAATGCCCGCCAGCAGGTACTCCGCCGGGGCGTTGAGAATGATGCGCGGTTCGACCAGCACCAGGAAGTTGGCGTCATCGAAGATCTCAAAATTCAGGGCCTGTCCGGCGTCGCTATACCACACCGACAGCGGCGTCCACGCCGCGCAGGTGGCGGCGATAGTCGGGATGGCCACCAGCGGTACCCCCAGGCGGCGGGCCAGCACTTTCGCGCTGTCGAGCAGCGTGCCGCCGCCGACGCCAATCACTACCGCCCGATCGTCACCGGAGGCCTGCACCAGCCCCGCCACGTCGCGTTCGCTGCAGTGGCCGGTAAAGCGGATCTTTTTCGCCTCCGGCAGGTGGAAGGCCGCCGGCAGAAAAGGTTCGGCGCCGGCCAGAGCGCGCTCGCCATAGACCCACACCGCTCGCGAGAGCTGGTCGGCGTTAAAAAAATCGCTCAGCCGCTCAAGGCTGCCAGGATGGGAGAAATAGTTGGCCGGGCCGGGCACGACGCGGATATCGCTGTTGCTCATGGAAGCTGTCCTTATGGGTGTTGGGCTAACCTGATGTTATGTCTGGACATCCAGATGGCTAATATTATTTCGTTGTATCTTATGCTTTTTACGCAGTTGTCAGCCAGCGGCGGCTATGAAAAATTCGTTAAATCAGAAGATTAATTGCCGCACGGGAGCAGTGATGAGCGCGAATCGCCTTGAGATGCATAACATTAGCCTGGCCTTCTCCGGCTTTCAGGCGCTGAACAAGGTGGACTTTACCCTCCATGGCGGGTCGGTGCATGCCCTGACCGGGGCCAACGGCGCGGGTAAGTCGACGCTGATGGCCGTGCTGTGCGGCACCCACGCCCACTATGAGGGCGAAGTGACGATCAACAACCTGCCGGTCACCATTCGTTCGCCGCGGGATGCTAAACAGCTGGGGATCCACCTGGTGCAGCAGGAGGTGGACGTGGCGCTGGTGCCGGGCCTGAGCATTGCCGAAAACATTATGCTGGACAGGCTGGCGGAGCCGGGCATGACCTTCCGCTGGTCGCGGGTTCGGCAGCTGGCGCGCGAGGCGCTGGCGCAGCTGGATGTGGCGCTGGACGTCCGGCGCTCCATTGACAGCTGCACGCTCGCCGAAAAACAGCAAATCCTGTTGGCCCGCGCCCTGTCGCACCATTGCCGCTTTTTGATCCTCGATGAACCCACCGCGCCGTTGGATCAGCATGAAAGTGAGCGTCTGTTTGCGGTAGTACGCCGTCTGCAGCATCAGGGGATCGGGATGGTGTTTATTTCGCATCGTATCCATGAGCTGAAGGCGATCTGCGACACCCTGACGGTGCTGCGCGACGGGCGGCTGATTGAGAGCGGCCCGATGGCGCCGCTGAGCGGCGAACAGATCGTCGAAAAGATGCTGGGCCACGAGCTGAGCGATATCTTCCCGCCGCCGCGCCCGCCGCACGGCGAAGAGGTGCTGTTGCAGGTTGACGGTCTGCATGATGAGGCGTTGCTGCAGGATATTTCGCTGCGCCTGCGGAAGGGGGAAATTCTTGGTATCGCCGGGCTGGCCGGCGCGGGCAAAACCGAGCTGTGCAAAGCGCTGTTCGGCGCCAGCAAAAGCCGGGTGCAGCGGGGCGAGCTGAACGGCCAGCCGTGGCGGCCGCGCGATCCGGCCGACTCGGTGGGGCGCGGCCTGGCGCTGGTCCCGGAGGAGCGACGCAAAGAGGGCATTTTCATTGAAGAGCCGATCGCGATGAACCTGGCGGTCAGCGCCGATAACAGCTTTTCGCGCTGGAGCCTGTTTGGCCATCGGCAGGCCTGGCGCTGGGCGGAGGAGGTGATTGCCCGCCTCGGCGTGCGCGCTACCGGTCCCGGTCAGACGCTGCGCCGTCTTTCTGGCGGCAACCAGCAGAAGGTGGCCATTGGCAAATGGCTGCGCGGTGATGCCAACGTTTTGATTTTTGACGAACCGACCAAAGGGGTCGATGTGAAAGCGAAAACCGATCTGTTCATGCTGATCGATGGTCTGGCGCGGGAAGGCAAAGGGGTGATTTATGCCTCGGGTGAATTCGCCGAGCTGGTCGGTTTATGCGACCGCATCTGCGTACTGTGGGACGGACGGATCGTAGCGGAGATCCCCGGCGCGGAAGCCCGGGAAGAGACACTGCTTTATTATTCAACCGGAGGAGCGGCAGCGTGAGCAAGGCCCTGGCAGTGAACGCGACGGTATCGGGCCGTCAGCGATTTTTTGATTTTCTCTATAAGTGGGGCATGTTGCTGACCGTGGTGCTGCTGGTGGCGGTCTTTGGCCTCGCCTCGGACAACTTCCTTGACCCGTTCAACATCATCAACATTCTGCGCTCGATCGCCATCGTGACGGTGATTGCCATCGGGGTGTCGATTTCTCTCACCATCGGCGGCTTCGATCTGTCCGTCGGATCGACGGCATCGCTGGCTAACGCGCTGGTGATTTCCCTGTTTGTCTGGCATGGCCTGGGGACCACCGAAGCGATTCTGATAACCCTCGCGCTCTGCACCCTGGTGGGGCTGTTTAACGCCTTTCTGATCGTGGTGCTGCGCATTCCTGACATGCTCGCCACCCTGGCCAGCCTGTTTGTGATTCAGGGCGTGGCAATGACATACAGCTACGGTGGGTCGATTACCGAAAACATGGTGCTGCCGAGCGGCGAGATGGCGGAGGGTACTATCCCGGCGGCCTTTGGCGCGCTGGGGCAGGTGCCGACCATCGTCATTATCATGCTGGTGGTGACGCTGGTCGCCCAGCTGGCGCTGTCGTTCACCACCCACGGACGGCGGATGTACGCCATCGGCGGCAACCCGGAGGCGGCGCGGCTCTCCGGCCTGCGGATCACGCGTTACAAAGTCGCAGCATACGTGATTGCCTCGCTGCTGGCCGGGCTCGGCGGCATTCTGCTGGCCTCGCGCATCGGCTCTTCGCAGGTCAACGCCGGCGGCGGCTATCTGATGGACGCGGTGGCCGCGGCCTGGATCGGCTTTTCGCTGGCGGGCTCCGGCAAACCAAACGCCCTGGGAACGCTGGTGGGGGCGGTGATCCTCGGCGTGCTCTCCAACGGGCTGGTGATGCTCTCGGTGCCGTATTACGCGATGGACATTATTAAAGGGTTGGTGCTGGCTGGCGCGCTGGCACTGACCTATTTTCAGCGCCGTACTTAACATTTTACAGGGTAAACCGCATGAAAAAGATCGCACTCTCTCTGATGACGCTGGGTCTGCTGCAGTCGACGGCGGCGCTGGCCACCGCCCCGACGCCGGTGCCGGCGGCGATTGCCGAACACAACGGCCCGATCCGCATTGCCGTGATCCGCAACCTCGGGTCTGACGATAACACCACCCAGTTTGTCGCCGGGGCGCTGCAGGAAGGCAAAAAGCTCGGTTTCAAAATCAGCACCTTCCTGAGCAACGGCGATGACGCCAAATTCCAGGACTTCGTCAACCAGGCCATCAGCCAGAAATACGATGGCATTATTCTCTCTCAGGGGCGTGACCCGTATTCCACCGCCCTGGTGAAGAAGGCGGTGGACGCCGGGATCAAAGTGGCGGTGTTCGATACCGCGGTAAGCGGTGAGATCCCCGGGGTGACGGTCAGCCAGCAGGATGATGCCTCACTGACCGAGCTCTCTTTTGGCCAGCTGGTGAAAGATTTCAACGGCAAGGCCAACATCGTCAAGCTGTGGGTGGCGGGCTTCCCGCCGATGGAGCGCCGTCAGGCGGCTTACCAGACGCTGCTGAAGCAAAATCCGGGGATTAAAGAGCTGGAGTCGATCGGCGCCGTGTCATCCGATGTGCAGGGCGACACTGCCAACAAGGTGGGGGCGATCCTCGCCAAGTATCCGAAAGGGAAAATTGACGCGATCTGGGGCACCTGGGATGCCTTTAGCCAGGGAGCCTATAAAGCGCTGAAAGAGAACGGCCGCACCGAGATCAAACTCTACAGCATTGATATTTCCAACCAGGATTTGCAGCTGATGCGCGAAGCCGGCAGCCCGTGGAAGGTGAGCGTGGCGGTGGATCCGAAGCTTATCGGCGCGACCAACGTGCGGCTGATCGCCAACAAGATCGCCGGCGAGCCGACGCCAGCCACCTACGACTTCAAGGCGGCAGCGATTCCCCAGGCGCTGCTGGCGGCCCAGCCGGGAGCGGTAAACGTGGCGTCGCTGGGGAAAATTATCCCTGGCTGGGGCCAGACCGAAGACTTTATCGCGCCGTGGTTCGCGACGCTGGAAGCGAAGAACAAATAAAATCAAGCCGGGTGGCGGTGGGTGGCGGCCTGGTGCCCTCACCCCGGCCCTCTCCGCAGGGAGAGGGGGAAAACCATGCCACCTGGCGAGAGGGATCCCCTATGTCAGCATTACCTTCCCCCGAATACAGCCGCAATATGCGGCTGATTGGCCATAGCGATCAGGGCGGTCGTCCGGACGGCGTGCAGCTGATGGTGCACCGCGGATTCGCCTATATCGGCCATATGGTGTCGCAGGGTTTTTCCGTGGTCGATGTTCGCGATCCGACCCGGCCCACCACCGTCAACTATATTGCCGCGCCGCCGGGCACCTGGAACGTGCATCTCCAGGCGCATGACGATCTGCTGCTGGTGATCAACGCCCGGGATCTGTTTGCTGACGCCCGTTTTGCTGATGAGAAGGTGTACTACACCCGCTCGGTGGGTGACACGGTCAGCGATGTTCAGGACAAGGGATGGAGCGCCGGGCTGCGCATCTTTGATATTTCCACTCCCGCGCAGCCGCGGGAAATCAGTTTCCTGTCGCTTAACGGCATCGGTATTCACCGCATCTGGTACGTCGGCGGGCGCTGGGCGTATGTGTCTGCGCTGATCGACGGTTTTACCGACTACATCTTCCTGACCATCGATCTGGCCGATCCGCGTAAGCCCAAAGTGGCCGGGCGCTGGTGGCTGCCGGGGATGCACCAGGCGGGCGGTGAAACACCGGACTGGCCGCAGGGCAAACGCTATGCGCTGCATCACGCCATTATTGCCGGGGATACCGCCTACGGCAGCTGGCGCGACGGCGGCCTGACGCTGCTGGATGTCAAAGACCGTACCCAGCCGAGGCTGATTAGTCATCGCAACTGGAGCCCGCCGTTCGGCGGCGGAACGCATACCGCGCTGCCGCTGCCGGATCGTGACCTGCTGGTGGTGCTGGATGAAGCGGTGCTCGACAACCAGGAGGACGGCGAGAAGCTGATCTGGCTGTTTGATATCCGCGAGCCAACCAACCCGGTGAGCATCGCCACCTTCCCGCCGCCGGATGAAGCGGATTACGTGGCGAAAGGGGCGCATTTCGGTCCGCACAACCTGCATGAGAACCGGCCGGGGAGCTTTGTCAGCTCAACGCTGATTTTTGCCACGTATCAGAATGCCGGCGTGCGGGCTTACGATATTTCCAACCCGTATCGCCCGCTGGAGACCGGGGCGCTGGTGCCGGCTGCGCCTGAGAGAATGATGGATACCCGTCCCGGCCGCCCGCGGGTGATCCAGTCCTGTGACGTGTTTGTCGATGCGCAAGGCATTATCTACAGCACCGATTACAACGGCGGGCTATCGGTGATTGAGTATCTGGGGTGAGGGTAAGGTAAACGCAAAATTGTACTCGCATGTCTGCCGGGTGGCGGCTTTCGCCTTACCCGGCCTACGAAAGACTGCAAGATCAAACCGTTATGCGGCTATTTGTAGGCCCGGCAAGCGCAGCGCCGCCGGGCAATCCCCGAAAATAGCACTTTTTTAGGGGGTGCTCCCTCTCCCTGTGGGAGAGGGTTGGGGTGAGGGAAACAGGCGCACTCAGCTGTACTGGCGTACCCGCGCCAGCAGCTCGTCGACGCTGTCGATACGCTCGGCCAGCACGATCAGCGCTCTGCCCAGGGTAATGGCGTGGCGCAGGCACTCATGACGCATGGCGTCGTCCTGGATAGTGTCGATATCCGCGACGTGCGACAGTCCGACGCTGCGGCGGATCAGTTCGCTGCCGCAGAAGCCGACCGCGTCCGCCCACACCTTTTTCAGAAAGGCGGAGGCGTAGCCGGGGTAAGCCAGCGCCGCGTCGCGGGTTTTCTCCGCCGCCAGCGCCTGGAAGCGCTCGGCAAAGGTGGTCCACAGCTGGTGGATGTCGTTCAGCCTCTGCTCGCGCGCGGCGGCGGCATCGCGAATGCCGAGCTGGCCCGGCAGGCCGCAGTAGTTAAGCAGCAGGTTGCCGATGGCGGTGCCGATATCGAAGCCGATGGGGCCGAAGTAGCCGAACTCGGCGTCGATGGCCTTCAGGCTACCTTCGGCAACGAAGATCGACCCGCTGTGGATATCGCCGTGCAGCAGCGCTTCCGCATGGGCAAAGAAACGGTGCTTCAGCGCCGCCACCGCCAGCTTAAGCTGGGCGTCGTCACGCAGGGCGGCGACATCGGCCTCCAGCTCCGCCGGGTAGTTATTGCGCTCGTGGATCTGATACGGGTCGTTAAAGAACAGATCCTCGGTGATCTCGCACATCGCCGGGTTAATAAACTGCGCCACCTGCGCCTTTTTCTCGTGGGGATGGAGGTAGAAATCGCTGGTGTGAAACAGCACCTGCGCCAGATAGTCGCCAAGCTGGCGGGCCGCCTGGGGATAGTAGACGTTAGCGATAAGCTCTCCGCGCCAGATGCGGTGGTCGGAAAGATCTTCCATCACCATCACCGCCAGCTCGGGATCAAAGTGATGGATTTTTACCGTGTGCTGCGGGCTGTGCTGATAGTGGGCGACCAGGGTCTGCGCTTCGAGACGGGCGCGGTCGAGGGTCAGCGGCCAGGATTCGCCGACGCAGCGCACGTAGGGCAGGGCCTGTTTGACGATCGCCCGGCTGACGCCCTGACGATCGAACACTTTAAACACCAGATTGAGGTTGCCATCGCCCACTTCCTGCGCGCTGACCAGCTCAGATGGGTTGTCGATGCCGGCGAACTGTTGCGCGTAAGCCACGGCATCGTGGGCGGTGAAGGTATGGTATTGCGACATTGCCTCGATCCTCGAATTCTGATTAAGCCGTTCAGACGTCTATACTTCTGGATTCCATCCTGACACAATGTGATACAACAACGCAACAGGGATTTAACGACATGCAGACATTACAGACCACCAGCCTGCGGGTGAGTGAAAATCAGCTTTTTATTCTCGACCAGCAGGCCTTGCCGCAGGAAAAACGCTGGCTGGCGGCGGATAACGTTGCGCTGCTGGTGGACCATATTCATACCCTGCGGGTGCGCGGCGCGCCGCTGATTGGCCTGTCCGCCAGCCTGCTGCTGGCTCTGCTGGCCCAGCGCGGCCTGAACCGGGATGCACTCCAGCAGGCGCTGGAGACGCTGCGCGCGGCGCGGCCGACGGCGGTCAACCTGATGAATAATCTGGATCGCATGAAGCAGGCGCTGGCCCGGGAGGATTACCCGCAGGCGCTGGAAGCGGAAGCCTTGCGTCTGGTCGAAGAAGATAAACAGCTGTGCGACCGCATCGCTGAGGCGGGCAGTGCGCTGGTGAAGCCCGGCAGTCGACTGCTGACCCACTGCAACACCGGTGGCCTGGCGACCGCCGGGGTAGGGACCGCCCTGGGCGTTATCGCGCTGGCGCACCGGCAGGGAAAAGTGACCAACGTATGGGTTGATGAAACCCGGCCGCTGCTGCAGGGCGGTCGTTTAACCGCCTGGGAGCTGGGCGAGCTGGGCGTGCCCTATCAGCTGATCGCCGATTCAATGGCCGCCAGCCTGATGGCGCAGGGGCAGGTGGATGCGGTGTGGGTCGGCGCCGACCGTATCGCCGCCAACGGCGATGTGGCGAATAAAATCGGCACCTATTCTCTGGCGGTTTTGGCCCATTATCACCAGATCCCGTTTTACGTCGCTGCCCCGCAGACCACCCTCGACCGCCATTGCCCGAACGGGGCGGCGATCCCCATTGAGCAGCGCGCGGCGGCGGAAGTGACCGGAGTGGCGGGCAGCTTCGGCGCGGTACAGTGGGCGCCGACGGGGGCCGCCGTTTACAATCCGGCGTTCGACGTCACGCCTGCTGGGCTGATAAGCGGCTGGGCGCTGGACAGCGGGGTGGTCACCCCGGCGCAGGTCGCCGCCGGGGCGTTTGCGCCGGACAACGGATAACGGACGTCGTGCCGGGCCTGGAAAAAAAGGTTTTCCCGGGCCCGGACAAACACCGCGCCGCTACGGCAGGACCATGGCTACCGCCGGGGCGGATGATCGGTCGATACGCTGACCGAGGGCGGTAATAGCCGCCTGGAAGGGACACAGCGTACCGACGTCGGTCTGACGGCAGCCCGGCTGATGCCACTCCTGACGCAGCATCGGGTGCTGCGCGTCCGGCGTCTGCAGACGACGCAGGTCGTCGAGGCCTTGCGCCTGGAAATAGACCCGCAGATAGCGTTCTCCGCTCTTCGCGTTGCGCCAGCGCTCCAGCACCAGGCTGCTGCCCGGCGGGATATTTCCCCGGCTGTAGCCCGGCAGCTGCCAGCTAAAGTTCATCAGCGTGCGTACCATGGCGATGTTGGTGTCATGGGCCACCAGCAGCAGCCAGCGTACGTTCGGATTCGCCTCCGGTTTGACGCCATCGAGCATAGCGTTGAGCAGCACCGACCCGCGTTTTTGCGCGGTATACAACACATCGTTACTCAGATCGTAGTTTTCCGTTAACAGCGGCAGCAGGGCGGTGATCTGCCTGGCCTGGGTGATCTTGCCCCACGCCAGCTGGCTGAGAGGCAGGTTTTCACTCCAGCCGAGACGCAGCGTCTCCACCATATTGGCCATCACGCTCAGTCCGCTAATGGTGGTCTTCCCACTTTTGCTCTGCTCGACCTGCCACGGGGTATCGAAGATCGGGCAGGGCTTATCGGCCTGACAAACCGCCTGTTTCAATAGCTGGATGGTCGGCGCCAGCGCCTGCCGACGCTGCGCCAGATCCCCGGCCTTCTCTTTCACCGCCGCCAGCTGGCGGGCGGGGTCGGTTTGCGTGGCGGCGAACTTGTCGGTCTGAAACAGGGGATCGGCATCCCCGCTGACATAATGGATAGCGACGCCGCAGCCGGGGAAGGCGCCATCCACCAGCGCCTGGGCGGTCGCTCGCGTCCGCTGCAGCGGGCTGGCGCGCACGTATATCGACTCCGCCGTCGGGCATCCGGCCTGCAGCAGGCCGAGCTGGCGGTAATGCTGGCCTTCCGCACGCCCTTTGTTGACCACGGCGGCATAGCCATGGCCGGTGAGCTCCCCGTCATGGGTGGTCCACTCGGTCCACGGTCGGCCGGTGGCGGCCTCGATGGCTTCCCGGTTGCCGGCCGTCGGCGGACGAATACCGTGGCGGCTGAGCTCGACCACTTTCTCCAGCTGCCAGTCCGCGGCGGCGGCAGATTGCAGCGCCAGCAGCGGCAGCGCGCAGGCGATAAACAGGCGTAACAGTCCCTGATGTCTTGCAGGCATCATATCTTCTTCCTTATTCGTTAATCGGTTATGAGGAGAACGAGGTCTGCCGTTCGACGGCATGGCGCCGGGCGACGATGGCGGCAGTGGTAAAACAGAGTAGCGCGGAACCCAGACCGGTACCCACCCAGAACAGCGCCAACGTGCTGAAATCATACAGCGTTTTGCCGTTTTCAAGGATAGCCGTTTTATCAATAATGATCCCGGTGAGAAACTCGCCCAGGCCGGCGCCGGCGTAGCTGGCGATGCCGATGGTGCCGAGCGCGGCCCCGGCGGCCTTGCGCGAAGAGATATCGACGGCGATCAGCCCGCCAAGGAAGCAGGTCAGAGCGCCAATGGTGGCCCCGAAGATAATCATCGCCAGAATATCAGTGTAGTAATTGTGCGGCGACCAGAGCATCAGGGCGAAGCCGGCGGTGTTCAGCAGGCTGATGAATCCGGCCATCACGCTGCGGTTGCGCGGGAAAAAGCGGTCGGAGAGCATGCCGGCGATGATGGTCCCGGCGATGCCGGCGATAGCGTTGACGCCGATAATCCCGGACGCCTCCAGCGTGGAATAAGCTTTATCCTGCTCGAGAAAGAAGATCCCCCATGAGTTGACGGCGTAGCGGTCGATGTACATAAAGGCGGAGGCGAGGGCGAGGGTCCACAGCGCCGGGTTGCGCAGCGCCAGCAGCTGGTTTTTAAACACCGAGCCGCGGGCTTCGACCTCCTCCTGCGGTTCATCGCGGATGACGTTGATGGACGGGAAGCCGCTGCTCTGCGGCGAATCGTGCATGAACAGCACCAGCAGCACCACGCCGGCGGCGCCGAGCGCGGCGGTGGACAGGTAGCCCATCTGCAAGCCAAACCCGGCGATCACCGCGGCGATCACCATATAGGTCACCGCCTCGCCGATATTATGCGCCGTCGACCAGATGCCATAGAAGGTGCCGCGCTCCTTAACGCCGTACCAGCGCGCCAGCGAGACCGCACAGGGGCCGACGCCCATCGACTGCGCCCAGCCGTTGATCCCCCAGAAGATGGCCAGCAGCAGGGCGTTGGTGGTCATCCCCATCATCAGGTTCATCCCGGCGCTGAGCAATAAACCGAGGCTCATATAGCGCACCACGTTGGCGTGATCGGCGATAAAACCATTGACCAGTTTGCCGATGGCGTAGCTGAAGAACAGGGTAGAGCCGATCATGCCGAGCTCCGTCGGGGTGATCCCCAGCTCCACCAGCGCGCTTTTGGCGACGGTGAAGGATAACCGGCAGACGTAAAAGGTGACGTAGGCCAGGGTCATGGCGATAAAGGTTTGCCAGCGCACCCGGCGAAAACGGTGTTCATCAAACGCGGCGCCCGCTTTCGGCGGCGACGCCCGGAAAAAAGCGATAATTCCAGACATAGGTGGTTCTCCGCAGGTCGGAGGCCTGACTGATTGATGTGGTTCGTCCGTGAATGAAGTTATCGTTACTGTGTAGAGTACATAATCAGAAATAGCCTGACCCGTAAGGGTTAATGTAATGGTTGTGGGATCATCTTTTTCAGCTGCGGGTAGAGCGTCTGGCTGGCCAGCAGCAGCGGATTGCCGCGCTGGATCCCCTCCTGCGCCAGAAAATCGTTGCTGGCGCCGCCCGCTTCGCGCATCAGCACCAGCCCCGGCAGGGCGTCCCACGGGTTCATGTGCGGCTCGTAGTAGCCAATCAACCGGCCCGCCGCCGCCCAGGCGCTCATCAACGCCCCGGAGCCGTTGCGGATAAACATGCCGCCGTCGCTGAGCAGCGCCTGCAGAAACGGCAGAAAGTCCGCCGGGGTGACGCGATGCGAGGTGCCGACGCCCATCACGCCCTCTTTGACCATCGTCGCGGGGTGCGGACGGATCGGAGCGTCGTTGAGCCAGGCGCCATGGCCCCGCAGGGCGTGAAACAGCTCGCGATGGTTGGGGTCGTAGACCACGCCGATGACCGGTTCGCCGTCGGCGACGATCGCCAGCGACAGACACCAGGTGTGCAGGCCGTTGAGGAAACAGCTGGTGCCATCGATGGGGTCGACCACCCACAGCACTCGCGCGTCGGGCAGGCGGGCGCCGCTCTCTTCGCCGAGAAAACCATCCTCCGGAAACGCGCTCTGAATGCGCTGTTTGACAAAGGTCTCCACCCGCTTATCGGCCACGCTGACCACATCCTGCAGGTCGTCGCCCTTATGGTCGACGGTCAGCGCCTCGCGCTGTTGATAGTATTCAAACGCCAGCTCAGCCCCCGCTTTCGCCAGCTCGCAGGCCAGACGGTAGCGGGCCTGTAGCGCTTCTGATTCCTGAGATTGCATAGTGACTCCCTATTTTGCACACGTGTGCATTTTGCGTGAAAAAAACAGCCCCGAAGGGCCGAATGAGTGTGGCCGGGTTTCGCAGAAGATTCTGTGATCGCTCCAGCATAAAATGATTTTTTCATTTCGCACTATGACGAATAATTAGTTTCACCGGCACTTCGCGATGGCGCGAGGGCAGGCTGAAGCGGGCGATCCGCGTCATTAACAAATCCACCGCGTGGTGGGCCAGCAGGGCGGTATTCTGCTGAACGGTGGTGAGCTGATAGGGCTGCCAGTCCGCCTGCGGGATATCGTCAAAGCCGACGATGGCCGGCAGCGGGGCGGCGGCGTCCCGCAGGCCGTCCTGGGCGCCCAGCGCCAGCATATCGGTGGCGCAAAACAGCGCCTGCATCCCGGGGTTTTCAGCAACCAATTCTCTGGCAGCCTGGTAGCCAGCCTGATAGCCGCCGCCGTCGCAGAAGCGGCTGCTCACCGCCATATCCGACGTCCGGGCGATAAAAGCCTCATAGCGCTGGCGGGTGCTGAAGTTCTCGCGATTTTCGCCAATAAAGCCAACCTGCCGCCAGCCTCGGCGACTGAACAGATCCGCCACCAGCTTCGCTCCCTGGGCGTTATCGCTGCACACCCGGTCGCAGCCGGCGAGGTCCGCATGGCGGTTGATCAGGGTGACGGGGATCTTGCGCGCCAGATACTCCTCCGCCAGCGACAGCGGCGGCGCGCCGGAGGTGATGATCACCCCGGCGACGTGATAGCTCAGCAGTTGTTTAAGCGAGGGGGCGAGCTGCTGCGGATCGTCAGCGTTCATCAGCAGCGGCATAAAGCCGTTGAGCGCCAGCTGATGGACCAGCGGCGCCAGCAGTTTGCTGCGAAACGGGTTGTCGAAACCGGCGGTAACGATGCCGATAAAATTACTGCTGCCGGTGATCATCGTCCGGGCGATGATATTCACCTGATAGCCCAGGGCTTCCGCGGCGCTCAGCACCTTCTGCCGGGTCTTCTCCGACACCGAGGCGCCGGGGGTGAAGGTGCGGGAGACCGCCGAGCGCGAGACGCCGGCCAGTCTGGCCACGTCCTCGGCCTTAATCCATTTTTTATCGCTCATCGTCGTTTCGCGCCGTCTGTTTTCCAGGATGCCGACGCCCGGGCGGGCGTCGGTCACGCACACTGCCTGAAAAGGTATCACAGAAAGGCGTCGTCGCGCAGCGCCTTGCGCCCTATGCCGGGTAGCGGATGTGCTCCACCTCACGCTGCAAAATCACCTTGCCGTGGCGAATGGAGGTCAGCACCCGTGCCTGACGGCGGACGGCCTCGTAGTCGTTTTCCGCATCGAGGATCAGCAGGTTCGCCGGGCGGCCTTCGGCGAGGCCGTAGTTATCGCCCAGACACAGCGCCCGGGCGCTGTTGTCGGTGACGAAGTCGAGGCAGCGCTGCAGATCGTCATAGCCGAGCATATGGCAGATGTGCAGTCCGGCATCCAGAATGCGCAGGATATTGCCGTTCCCCAGCGGGTACCACGGATCCTGAATCGAGTCCTGGGCAAAGCAGACGTTGATGCCGGCGCGATCCAGCTCCGCCACCCGGGTGACGCCGCGCCGTTTCGGCCAGCTGTCAAACCGGCCCTGCAGATGAATGCTTTCGGTCGGGCAGGAGATGAAGTTGATGCCCGAGGCTTTCAGCAGGCGAAACAGCTTTGAGCAGTAGGCGTTATCATAAGAGCCCATCGCGCAGGTGTGGCTGGCGGTGACCTGGGCCCCCATGCCGCGCACCCGCGCCTCTTCCGCCAGTACTTCGAGGAAACGCGACTGCGGATCGTCGATTTCATCGCAGTGGACATCCACCAGGCGGCCGTAACGCTGGGCGAGGTCCATCAAAAACATCACCGAGCTGACCCCTTTGTCGCGGGTGTTCTCATAGTGCGGAATGCCGCCCACCACGTCGGCGCCCATCTCGATGGCGCGCGTCATCAGCTCCCGGCCGTTGGGATACGATTCGATTCCCTCCTGCGGAAAGGCGACAATCTGCAGATCGATGAGATCGGCGGCCTCTTGTTTCACCGCCAGCAGCGCCTTCAGGGCCGACAGCGACGGATCGGTGACATCCACATGGGTGCGGACGTGCTGGACCCCGAAATCGCGCAGCATGCCGATGGTTTTCAGCGCTCGCTGACGGGTGTCCTCCGGGGTAATACTCGCTTTGCGCTGGCTCCAGCGGGTGATGCCTTCAAACAGGGTGCCGCTGCGGTTCCACTCCGGCTCGCCCGCGGTGAGGGTGGCATCAAGATGGATATGCGGCTCGACGAAGGGCGGGATCGCCAGCCGGCCCTGGGCGTCGATATCCCCTGCGTCGGCAGTCTGCATCGCGGCCTGGGCGGTGATGCGGTGAATCATCCCGTCCTGCAGGTCAAGGGTAAACAGCGCCTCCTGGCGGCGCAGGCGAGCGTTAATAATTTTCATGGTGGGTCCTGTAAATGGTTTTGCGATAAACGCCAGATCACCAGCGCGACCGAGGCGTTGAGATGAAACTGAGGGTGGCTGACCGGGTAGCCGGTCAGTTTTTCAATGCGCTGTATGCGCTGATGCAACGTGTTGCGATGGAGACCCAGCCGGTCGGCGGCCCGCACCACGTTGCCGTTCTCCTGCAGCAGCGTCTCGAGGGTCTCCAGCAGCAGCCACGGCGCTTTACGGCCCGGCTCGATCAGGCAGCCGAGGGTGTCGTGCATAAAATCGTTGAGCAGCGCCGGGTCGCTGACCGCGGACAGCAGTTTGATAAACCCCAGCTGCTGATAGTCGCTGATGCGCTGGGTTGGCCGCAGGGTATCGCACAGATCCAGCGCCTGGCGCGCCTGCGACAGCGCCCGCGGGTAACCCTGCAGCTGCCTGACCGGCGCGGAGAGGCCGCAGAGCAGCGATAAACTCTCCTCTCCGTCCGCCAGGGTTTGCAGCCACTGCTGCAGCCATTTTTTCTGCTGAAAGCCTTCCCCCTCCTCATCCGGCAGCAGGAAAAGAAACATATTGCTGCGCTCCAGCAGCGGGAAGGGATTGCCCTGCTGGTTGAGCTGCTGCTGCAGCTGCTGACGTACGCTGCGGTGGGCCTGCAGTAGCCAGGCTTCGGCCTGCTCGGGCGGGAACTGGCGAAACAGGCGGGACAGCCCCTCCAGACGCAGCGCCGCCAGCCGCAGCGGACGGGTAAAATCGAGCTGCTGATGGAGGGCGCGCTGGTGGAGCATCTGCAGGTCCGGATAGTCGCCGGTGACCAGCTGCATCAGAATGTCGCGCTGCGACTGCAGGACGTTTTCGCTGCGGACCAGCGCGGTGCCGATGCGCTCGGTGACAATCACCATCTTCAGCAGGTAGGGCTGCTCGATCAGCGGCATGCCCAGCTCGTCGGCAAGGGCGATCAGCGTGGCGGGAATGGCGTGGATATAGGCCTCGCCGGTGAGGATCACCATCCCGGCGATGCCGCGCTGTTTGCCCTCCATCAGCAACTGGATCAGGTTGGCTTCATCCCGGGGATGGTTGATGCCGGTGATAAACACCAGCTCGCCGCCCATGATCCACTCGGCGATATGTTCATTTTCCGCCACATAGTACCAGCGTACGGCCCGCTGCAGCCCTTGCTTTCCCGCCCGCAGACGCAGGGCGGAGAGTCCCTCAAGGGCCAGCAGTTCGCTGACCGTCAGGCTCATGGCTCCTGCTCCGCGACGGCGGCAGGCTGGCGTTTGCTTAGCAGGGTCAGGACGATATAGACCAGCGCGGAGACGGTGATCCCCACCAGCGGCGCGATCCACGGCGAAAGATAGGCCACCACCGCGCCGGCGGCGTAGGCGCCGAGTCCCAGCCAGTTAAAACGCGGCAGGCGGGCGTTCTGCAGCAGGGGATAGCGCCCGCTGCGGGCGAACCAGTAGTCGGCGAGGATCACCCCGCCGATGGGCGGAATAATACTGCCCAGCAGCACGAGGAAGGGGATCAGCATTTCGTACATCCCGCCAATGGCCAGCACAATGCCCACCCCGGCGGCGGCGAGGGTCAGCGTCCGGCGACGTTCGCTGCGCAGCAGATGGCAGGCGGCGGCGGAGACGTTATAGATGGTGGGGCCCTGGATGGTCAGCAGGTTGAGACAGAGCATGATCACCGCGGCCACCGACAGCCCCTGCAGGATCAGCACTTCAACGATATCGGCCTGTTGATAGACGATAGCGCACCAGGCGCCGGCGACGATCATCAGCCCGTTGCCGATGAGGAAGCTGCCCATGCTGGCGAGAATGGCGGTCCGGCTGGAGTTAGCCAGCCGGGTCCAGTTTGTCGCCTGGGTGGCGCCGCTGGCGAAAGTGCCGAAGACCATGGTGATGGCCGCCGACCAGGTCATGGTGTCGCTCGGCGCAATACGGGTCATCGCCTGCCAGCCGCCGGCGTGGTGCAGCGCCAGATACATGGAGACCATCAGCAGCACAAACATCAATGGCACCGACAGGCGCGACAGCGCGTCCAGCCCCTTGTAGCCCACCAGCGCGGTGACGCAGAACAGAATACCAAACAGCACCATCAACGGCTGGGTCAGCGCCTCGGGCAGAGCGAGGATCTTCACCAACGAGATAGCGACCGTGGCGGTGCCCCAGGCGTACCAGCCCAGCTCGGCAAAGCCAAGAATAAAATCGGCCAGCTTGCTGCCAATCTCCCCGAAGCAGAACCGGCCCATCAGCACCGTATTCAGGCCGCTGCGCGCGGCGATCCAGCCCAGCGACGCGGCATAGAGGGCCAGCAAGGCGTTGCCGATGACGGCTATCCACAGCAGATTGACGATGGAAAAGGAGACGCCGAGTTTACCGCCGGCGAACATCGTGCCGGTGAAAAAGGTAAAGCTGAACAACACCATGGCGATGGAAAATACGCCTTTGCGTCCGGCGGCGGGCGCTTCGACGAGGGGAAAATCATTGCTGTTTGACATCCTGGAACCTCTGGCTGGTAGATGGGCGGTGATAGCCGGAAGTAGCAAGAGATGTGCCAGGAAAAACCGGGCACGGGGAATAGCGCGCGGTGTGCAACATGCACAGTTATTGAAGGATCCCGGAGGGGTAATGCCATTCTACTGTGCATCCTGCCAGGTTTTGCACCAGTCCAGGGCAGAGGAGGGCGGTGAGCGCATCCCTGGCGCCGGAGGAGAATTTTAGCCAGGACGATCCGCCTGTTTTTGGCCAGAGAGTAGTGGAGAATAGTGGTGTACTGAAAACGGTTGGTTAAATCACTGTGAATAAAGGTTATTTAATATGCTTTTATGATATAACCATTTGTCTTGTGTGTGTTTCCTGAAATATTGTCCCCTCCGGTTAGCGGTGTTAGTATCGGATAAATAGCCATTTAGACGGCTAAATA
Organism: Klebsiella sp. KP20-425-1; assembly: GCF_025813515.1. Taxonomy (NCBI): domain Bacteria; kingdom Pseudomonadati; phylum Pseudomonadota; class Gammaproteobacteria; order Enterobacterales; family Enterobacteriaceae; genus Klebsiella; species Klebsiella sp. KP20-425-1. The sequence goes on along the minus strand of NZ_CP109614.1, from coordinate 3,695,931 downwards.
AATCATCGCTAACCTAAGGAACTGCTATGTGGCAAGAAAGACTCGCGCAACTGGTCACCACCTGTCATTGGATCGGCGCGAAAGGCTGGGCGCCGGCGACCGGCGGCAATATGTCGGTGCGTCAGGATGATACCTGGTGCTGGCTAAGCGAGTCGGGCCGCGACAAAGGCAGCCTGACAACCGAGGATTTTCTGCAGGTTGAGATCGCCACCAACCAGGCGCCTTCCGGACGGAAGCCGTCGGCCGAGACCGGTCTGCACACCCTGGTGTATCGCCTGTTCCCGGAAGCCAACGTGGTGCTGCATGTGCATACCGTCAACGCCACCGTGCTGTCGCGCATCGAAAAAAGCGACACGCTGGCGCTGCAAGGGTATGAAATGCAGAAAACCCTTAGCGGGCAGCATAGCCATCTCGATACTGTTCCGATCGCCATCTTCGATAATGACCAGGATATTGACGCCCTGGCGGCGCGGATTGCCGATTATGCGCAAACCCGCCCGCTGCGCTACGGCTTTCTGCTGCGCGGCCACGGCCTGACCTGCTGGGGGAAAGATATTCAGGAGGCCCGCCGTCAACTGGAGGGGCTGGAGTTCCTGTTCGAGTGCGAGCTGATGCGCCGCCGCTACGAGCCCTGAGCCGGAGCAGGTATGGATTTTTATCTTGGTATCGATATTGGCACCTCGCGGGTGAAAGCGGTGCTGTTTGATCAGCATTTCACCGCCTGCGCCAGCGCCGCGGAAAATACCTCACCCCGCCTGTCGGCCAATGGCTACGCGGAACAGGATATGACCCAGCTGTGGCATTCGGTGCTGGCTATTCTGCGCCAGATTGCCCGCCATCCGGCGCTACAGGCGGGGCGGCTGCGGGCTATCGGCCTCGCCGGGCAAGGGGAGGGGGTCTGGCTCAGCGATGATCAGGGCGAACCGGTGGGCCCGGGGATCCTGTGGAGCGATACCCGCAGCCACGAGCTGATGAGCGACCTGCTGCGCCGACCCGGCTTCGACCGCCGCTATTTCGCCGATACCGGCACCCACCTGCAGCCCTGCAATACCAGCCTGCAGCTGTACTGGCTGAAACAGTATCAGCCGGCGCGGCTGGCGGCCGCGCGCTATCTTTTTTTCGCCAAGGACTGGATCCGCTTTCGCCTGACCGGCGTGGCGGCGCTGGAGCTGACGGACGCCAGCAGCTCGTTACTCAATCAGCAGACCGGCAGCTGGTCCTCGGTGGTGATGAACGAGATGGGGCTGAACGAACTGCTGCCGCTGTTTCCCCCGCTGCTGGCCCCGGATGCCCCGGCCGGCACGCTGAGCGACGCGGTGGCGGCGCTGACCGGGCTGCCCGCCGCGACGCCGGTGGCCGCCGGGGCGCTGGATGTCTGTAGCGCCGCGCTGGGCTGCGGCGCGGTCAACGAAGGGGATATCTACACGATCCTCGGCACCACCTGCTGCACCGGGATCGTCTGCCGCGGCCCGCAGACGGTGAACGAGGCGACGCGCTTTGTCACCCATACCGAAGCCGGACAGGTGATCTCCCTGTTTCCGATGCAGGCCGGTACGCCAAACATTGACTGGCTGCAGCAGCATATTTCGCTGGACGCCGATCTGGGGCGCCTGGAGCAGGCGATCGCGGCGGTGGAGCCAGGCAGCGGCGGCGTCTTCTGGCAGCCGTACCTCAATGGCGAACGTGCGCCGTTTTACAGCCCGGACGCGCGGGCCGGCTTTTTCGGCATTAGCCCGCACACCACCCGCGCCGAACTGCAGCGCGCGGTGTTTGAAGGACTGGCCTTCGCCATTGTCGATGCGCTGCAGGGTTATCCGCAGGGCGGCGAGCTGTATCTGACCGGCGGCGGCGCAGCCTCGGCGACCTGGCTGCAGATTATCGCCGACTGTACCGGACGCACGGTGGTCTCCAGCGCCTTTAACGAACTGAGCGCGCGCGGCGCGGCGATCCTGGCGGCCCGTAGCGTCGCGGCGCTGGCCGAGACGCCTCCGCTGGCGCAGACCCGCTATCAGCCGCGCCCTCAGGCGCATGCCCGCTACGCGGCGCTGTATCCCGTTTACCGCCTGCTGCGCGAGCAGATGCTGCCGGTATGGCAGGCCAGAAAGGCCGCCCTTCAACCTCTTTCTCAGGACCTACAACCATGAAAATCGTTTTTACCGCCGAGCATGCTGGCGACCTTAGCGCCTTCCACCAGCTGGGCGAGCTGCTGGTGGAGGGGTGGGCGCTGGGCAAACCGAAACTCAGCGCCGGTCAGCTGATTGAGCTGGCCCACGACGCCGAGGTGCTGGTGACCAGCTATGATGAGGTGACGGACGCGGTAATGGCCGCCTGTCCGCGCCTGCAGGTGATCGCCTGCACCCGCGCGAATCCGGTGAATATTGATACCCAGGCCGCCCAGGCGCGCGGCATCCGGGTGCTCTACACCCCGGGGCGCAATGCCGATGCCGCCGCGGAGCTGACGCTTGGCCTGATGCTCAGCCTGGCGCGCCATATTCCGCAATCTCATGCGGCGCTGAAGCGGGGGGAATTCACGCAGGCTGACAATGCCGCCGCCGCCACCCAGCAGGGTCTGCGGCGGGATGTGGTCTGGGACGTGAGCCCGGAAAGCCCCTATGAAGTGTTTAAAGGCACTGAACTGCGCAATAAAACGCTGGGGCTGGTGGGGTATGGCAACATTGGCCGCCGGGTGGCGCGTATCGCCCGGGCGTTCGGCATGGCGGTGTTGGTGGTGGATCCGTTCGTCGCCGCAGAGGATATCAATGAGCCAGGGTTACAGAAAACGACCCTGGAGGCGCTGTTCCGCGAGGCGGATATCGTCAGCCTGCACCTGAGCAGCGGGCCGCACAGCGACGGGCTGGTGAATGCCGCGCTGTTAAACAGCATGAAGCCCGGCGCGCTGCTGATCAATACCTCTCGCGCGGCGGTGGTCGACGAGGCAGCGCTGATTGATGCCCTGCGCCACGGCCCGCTGGGCGGCGCGGCGCTGGATGTCTATCACCGCGAACCGCTGTGGCGCGATCATCCTTTTGTCATCGAGTTCGATAACGTGATTATCACGCCGCATATCGCCGGAGCCACCCGGGAGAGTATCGCCAAACACACGGCGATGATTGCCGCCGATCTTCAGCGCTATGTCGCCGGGGAGCCGCTGCTGTATCAGTGGCGTTAAGCCGCTTGCGCCGCCGCGTTCTGCAGCGGCGCGGGTCCATCGTCAGGGGCGATGGGCCGCCATAAAAGCCTGGGTCTGTTCCCAGTCCACTACCCCGGCATCCGATCCCATCCCGGTCGCCACCAGCGCGGCCACCGCCGAGGCGACGTCACACGCTGCTTTCACGCTGAGTCCGCGCGCCAGTGCGGCAATAAACCCGCCGCAGTAGCTGTCGCCGCAGCCGGTGGTATCCACCGCCTCGACCGGCCACGGCGCAATATGCTGCGGCCCGCCATCGCGGCCGATAAGCCAGGAGCCGTTCTCGCCGTCTTTCAGAATGCAGGTGCCCACGCCGAGCGCCAGGAAGAAGTGGCCGATGGCCTCCGGCTGCGTCTCTCCGGAGAGAAAGGCGGCTTCCTCCAGCGAAGGCATGAAATAATCCACCGACGGCAACAGGGGCCGCAGTAGTTCGAGGGTCTCTTCATTCGGGGCGATAAGGTCAAAGCTGGTGGTGACTCCGCGCGCTTTGGCCGCCTGCAACAGCCGCGTGCTCTGTCCCTGGTCCATTGCCGCCAGCAGCCCGGTCCCGCCGTGATGTAGGAAACGACAGTCAAGGACGGCGTCAAATTCCGCTTCACTGACAAACAGGGCGTCAGACGCGCCCCGGCAGTGCAGGGCCGGACGTTCGCCGTTGGGGCGAATCGGCAGGATCGTCGCCGAGGTCTCCTTCAGCGCGGTGCGCTGGATAAGCGAGCAGTCGATGCCCAGCCGGGCATAGCTGGCGAGGATAAAGTCGGCCTTTTCATCTTCGCCCAGGCAGGCCACCGCTGCGGTGCGGATCCCGAGCTTCGCGGCGTTGATATTAGCCCCGGCGGCGGTGCCGGCGGGGTTGAGACGAATTTGCTCGATAAAGGCGACGCCGCCGCGCGGCGGGATCGCCACCACCGGGCGCCCGGCGATATCCAGAATAGTCAGGCCGACAAATACGGCGTCAAAGGTTGCCATCGTTCTCCCGTTTAGCGATGCGTTTGGCGCAGGCGCGCCTGCCAGAAGGATAGGGCGAGGGCCACCACCAGAATCACGCCGACCAGCGCGTCCTTCACCAGATAATTGAGCCCCATCAGGTTCAGGCCGTTATCAATAATGGCAAGGAACAGCACGCCGCCGAGGGTGCCGAGGATGCTGACCCGGCCCAGACGGTTAAAGGCAGTGCCGATAAATACTGCCGCAATGGCGTCCATCAGGTAAGACTGCCCGGCCAGCGGGGTAAACTGCCGCAGGTTGGAGGAGAGGATCACCCCGCCGACGGCGCAGAGCGCCGAGGCGGTCACCAGCACGCCGAGCATGGTCAGGCGATCGCGGATCCCGGCGATACGCGCCGCTTCGCTGTTCTGGCCGATGGCGCGGACATATTTGCCCCACAGGGTGCGCTCGGTAACCAGCCAGGCCGCCAGCCACAGCGCCAGCACGATCGCTACCGGCGTGGGGATCCCGCCAAGGTTGCCCACCGCCAGGTCGTGATACTCCGGAGCCATCCGCCGATAGGCTATCGCGCCGCCGCCGTCGGTATAGATGCGCTCGGCGCTGCTGGCGATAAACCAGGTGCCGAGCGTGGCGAGGAAGGGGCGGATCCGGCAGATGAGGATCAGAAAGGCATTGAGCAGGCCAATCAGCACGCCGCCGAGCAGGGCGCAGCCCACCGCGGCCTGCCACGGCAGATGCCAGGTTTTCAGGGCGACGAGGGCGAAGGCGGCGCCGAAATCGAGCGCGACGCCCACCGACAGATCAATCGCCCCGGCGCTGACGATCAGGGTCATCGCCATCGCCACAATCAGCAGGATCGCGCTGCCCTGCAGCAGGTTGGCCCAGTTATCCACGGTTAAAAATACCGGATTCGCCCAGCCAAACAGGGCGATGGCCAGCAGGATGATGACGCCAAATCCGGCCCGCGACAGCCAGGCCAGCGGGCTGCTGGCCGTCTGTTCCGCCGACGCAGAGGTTTTCAGGGTGATTTGACTCATGCCTCGCCTCCTTTGTGTCTGACCGCCGAGGCCGCCAGCACCACCAGGATCAGGCCGCCTTTAATGGCGCCCATCCAGAAGATATTGACCCCCAGCAGGCCGAGCCCGTTAGAGAGGGCGTTGACCAGGATTGCCCCCAGCAGCGCGCCCCAGATGGTGACCACCCGACGGCGCGAGAAGGCGGCGCCGATAAAGGTCGCCAGCACGGTCTCCAGCAGCAGCGGCGTGGCCGTCCCGCTGGAGCTGCCGGAGCCCTGGCTGAGCAGCGGCAGAATAGCCAGCCCGGCGGCAATGCCCGCTAACAGCCAGACCAGCAGGGTCAAGCGGCGCACGTTCAGGCCGCTCATCTGCGCCATATCGCGATTGCCGCCCACCGCCTGCACATGCTGGCCGAAGCGGGAGTGGTGGAGCAGGAACTGGAACAGGATAAACACCCCCAGCAGGTAGACCAGCGGCCAGGGCAGGCCCAGCACGCTGTTGTCGCGAAAGGCGACCATCAGCGGATCGCTGACCGCAATGCGTCGCTGGCCGGTCAACAGATCTGTCAGGCCGGTAAACGCCACCGAGGTCGAGAGGGTGGCCAGCAGCGGCGGCAGGCCGGCCGCCAGCACCAGCAAGCCGTTGATCGCCCCGCACAGCAGGCAAACCGCCGCCAGCAGCGCCAGCAGCAGGAGATACGGCGTGTGCCATTCGGCCAGCCCGAGGCTGAGCAGCGCGACGCCGAGCACCGCCGTCGCCGGCAGGGAGAGGTCGATGCCGCCGGAGACCACGTCATCTCCGCCCACGGCGATAACGCAGACCAGGCCGAAACAAAGGATTGCCAGCGGAACGCTCTGGACCAGCATCAGGCTGATATTTTGCCAGCTGAGAAAGTAGGGCGACTGTACGCTCAGCCATACCAGCAGCGCCAGAAACAGGATCAGGGGAAATTTTTCAATCAGCGTCGCCAGGCCCGGACGGCCGCGACGCTGGATAGCAGTACTCATGGTGAAGGCTCCTGTCCGCCGTTGATAGCCACCAGCAGGGCGTCCAGCGTTAGCCCGCGGGTGGGCAGATTGGCCGCCAGAGCGCCGCGCCAGAGGACCAGGATCCGGTCGCATAGTCCGAGCAGTTCGGGGGCGTCGCTGGAGGAGACCAGCACCGCCCGTCCTTTATCGGCCAGCTGGCGCGTCCGTTGATAAATATCCCGGCGGGCGCCGATATCGACCCCCAGGGTGGGTTCATCGAGAATAAACAGCCGGGCATCGGTCCCCAGCCAGCGGGCGAGGATCGCTTTTTGCTGGTTGCCGCCGCTCATGTAGCGTACCGGCAGCCCCGGGCGTCCCGGGCGGATTGCCAGCTGTTCTATCCAGTCGCGCGCTTTCTGCTCGGCGATACCCCGCCGCTCCCAGCCAAAGGTGGCGGTCTCCGGCAGTGAGGCGAGATTAATATTGTCGGCGGTGGTGAAGGGCAGGATCAGCCCCTGATGGCGGCGGTCGCGTGGCACCAGCGCCATGCCGGCGCGGATCGCCTGCTTTGGCGTACGAATGCGCCGCGGCCGGCCCTCGAGGTGGATGGTGCCGCGTTCCGCCGGGCGTAAGCCGTAGAGTAGGTCGACCAGCACATCGCGTCCGGCGCCCAGCAGGCCGGCGACGCCGACGATTTCGCCCGGCTGAATATCAAAAGAGAGATCCTGCAACTGCCGCCCGTCGCTCAGCTGGCGCACCGAGAGCAGCGGGGTCGCCCCATTGTCTGCCGCCGGGCGCTGGCGCGGAGTATACAGCTGGTCGATTTCCCGGCCGACCATCATGGCGATCAGCGCTTCGGTATTCTGCAGCAGGTCGCGGTCCGGGTAGCCGACCACTTCCCCGTTGCGCAGCACGGTGCCGCGGTCGCAGAGGGTGGCTATCTCATTGAGGTAGTGGGAAATATACAGAATGGCAATGCCCTGGTCGCGCAGGCGCAGGATAGCGGAGGAGACCAGACTGGCCTCCTGCGCCTCCAGGGGGGCGGTGGGTTCGTCGAACACCACCAGCCGCGCTGCGCCGTCGATCAGCGCGCGGGCAATCTGCACCAGCTTGCGCTCGGCCAGGCTCAGGTCGCGCACCAACCGTTCGGGGTCGATCGCCAGCTGCCAGTTTTGCTGGAAAAATTGCCCCGTGGCGGCCTTCATCCGTCGGCGATCCAGCGCCCCCCAGCGGGTGCGATACTCCTGGCCCAGAAACACCGATTCCGCGACGGTAAAGTGCGGGATCAGGTTCAACTCCTGGTGGATAACGCGGATGCCGGCGGCTTCGATGGCTGCCGGATTGCCGAGGGGCAGCGGGTGACCGTCGAGGGTGGCGCTGCCGCTGTCGGCCTGATAGACACCGGCGAGGATCTTGATCAGCGTCGATTTACCGGCGCCGTTCTCGCCAATCAGGCCATGAATCTCCCCCGGATTGAGGCGCAGGGTAACCGCATTAAGCGCGGTGACGCTGGCAAAACGTTTACCGATCTGCTCCATGACCAGACCAGCGGCGGGGCGTTCCCCGCCAGGATGTTGATTAATCACTGCAGCTCGCCGTATCCCAACTGTTTATACACCGCTTTCGCTTCCTGCGGACCTTTCACCGGAACCACCGGAATAAAGGTTTGCACCGGTAGTTTCTGGCCGGCAAAGTAGCGGGCCACGTTGTCAGCCGAGGTCTGGCCGATCAGATGCGGCTGCTGCGCGACGTTAGCCACGAACGGGCTGCCGGGCTCCGCCATGATCTCCAGGGTCTCCGGACCGGCGTCGATGGCCGTCACTTTCACGTCTTTATCGCGACCGGTCTCTTCCAGCGCCTGGACGATGCCGATGGCCGGTTGATCCCAGCAGGCGACATGGATGGCGTCCAGTTTACCTTTCGGATACTGGCTGAGTAATTCGAGGGTTTTCTTGCGCGCGTCTTCCGGCGAGTTGGCGAACTGTTCCGCGAGCTCGGGCTGGATAATATGAATATCCGGATAATCCTTAAGGACATATTTCCACTGATCGTAGCGAATTCCGCAAATACGCAGCGCGCTGGAGAAGGCGTTAAATACGGCGACGTTGCCTTTGCCGCCTAATTCATCCGCCATGTAGCGGCCGATGGTTGAGCCTAAGGTGTAGTTATCGGAAGTAGTATTGTTGACCGAATATTGAGAAACATGATCTACGGTAAATACCGGGATACCGGCATCACGCAATGCTTTAAATTTTGGTTCGACGGCGCTATCGCCGAGAATACTAATTACCGCGTCCACCTTGCGTGACAGTAAAATATCGTGGTTATTGGCATGCACCTGATTATCGCGGCCGCCATCGACGCCAATGACTTTGCCCCCCAGCTTCTCCACCTCCTCTGTCGCGCCTTTAAAGGCCTCGCGATCCCAGAAATGCTGAGTGCCGACCACGGCAACGCCAATGGTTTTTCCCTGTAAGGAGAGGGCGTCTGCGGCAGCGACGCTCAGCGAGGCAAGGGAAAGCAGTCCCAGCGCGGCAGGCAATAATTTTCTTTTCTGCGACATTGTTATTATGATCCTGTGATGAAGGTGGTTGCGGACCGGTAGCATGACAAGAAGCACCTCGCCACCTCAAATACAAAATAAGTCTAAGTTATGCCAGGAATGTTATATCGCAGAAACGTCAGAGAAAAAGTTTATTTTGTCATGAGGAACCTGAAAATATTTCATGATGGCGGATAGACCTTTTTATTTTGTGGTTTTATTTTTGACTTATTCCGTGTTTATTTAGCGGATAAAGACAATTTTCTTAATATTGTGAGTGCATGGGAAATACGGCGTCTACAGAGAAAAAAAGAAGATTGCGCGGGCTAAAGCTTTTTTTAGCAGAGCAATGTCTGGCCGGGTAAGGATTATTACCCTATTTCCCCGCTTTATTGTAATGAACCTTAAGCTGAGAAGAACGCGGGCGCTATGAAGAAACAGCATAATTATACGGTGATGCACTGGGGAACCTGGCAGGTGGAGAGCAGTGAGGGCGAGATCGTGGCGGTTAAGCCGGTGCCCTGGGATAAAAATCCCTCACGCATCGGCCAGTCGCTTCCCGACGCGGTGACCAGCCAAACGCGCATTCGCCGTCCGGCGGTGCGCGCCGGCTATCTCCAGCACGGGCCGGCGTCACGAGAAGGGCGAGGTAAAGAGCCCTTTGTCGAAGTCAGCTGGGAGGTGGCCCTGGACCTGCTGGCGCGCGAGCTGCGCTCGGTCAAGGCGCGCTGCGGCAATGAGGCGATCTACGGCGGCTCCTACGGCTGGGCCAGCGCTGGACGCTTTCACCATGCGCAGAGCCAGCTGCACCGGTTTCTCAAGGGCTTTGGCGGGTACACCGCCAGCACCAATACCTATAGCAGCGCCGCGGGCGAGCGTATTCTGCCGCATATTCTCGGGCCGCTGAGCCCGCTGCACCGGCAGCATACCCATTTTTCCGAGCTGGCCCGGGAGTGTCAGCTGTTTGTCGCCATTGGTGGTCTGCCGCTGCGCAATGCCCAGGTCAACGGCGGCGGCGCCAATGACCATATGCTCCAGTACTGGCTGGATAAGATGCAGGCCAACGGCACGCGGTTTATCAATATCAGTCCGGTGCGCAATGACCTCAGCGCGGTGCCCGACGCCGAGTGGCTGGCCATTCGGCCGGGCACCGATACCGCACTGCTGCTGGCCCTGAGCTATGTGCTGATCGCTGAGTCTCTCTACGACCAGGCGTTTGTTGCCAGCCATACCGTCGGGTTTGCCCCCTATCGCGCTTATCTGTTGGGCGAGCACGATGGCGTGGCGAAAACCCCAGCGTGGGCGGCGGCGATTACCGGCCTGGACGCCCAGCGCATCGCCGATCTGGCGCGGGAGATGGCCCGCCACCGGACGATGGTGAATATCTCCTGGTCTATCCAGCGCGCCCGTCAAGGGGAGCAGGCCTACTGGGCGACGGTGGCCCTGACTGCGCTGCTGGGACAGCTCGGCACCCCGGGCGGCGGCCTCGGGTTTGGCTACGCCTGCACCAACCTGGCGGGCGCGGTGCGAAAAGCGTTTTCCGGCCCACGCTTACCCGCCGGAGAGAATGCGGTGGACAGCGTTATCCCGGTGGCGCGGCTGTCCGATATGCTGCTGCACCCGGGAGAAACCTATGAGTTCGACGGTCAGCAGCGGCGCTATCCCGATATCCGTTTAGTCTACTGGGCGGGAGGCAATGCGTTTCATCATCATCAGGACATCAACCGACTGTGCGAGGCCTGGCGCCGCCCGGAGACGGTGGTGGTGCATGAGCAATACTGGACCGCGCAGGCCAAATTCTCCGATATCGTTCTGCCGGCCACCACCTCGCTGGAGCGAGAGGATATCGGCAGCGGCGGTCACGACGGGTATATGATCGCCATGAGCGCGCAGATCCCGCCGGTGGGCGAAGCGCGTGACGATTACGCCATTTTCTGCGATCTGGCCGGGCGGCTGGGCTTCGGGGAAGCGTTCAGCGAAGGGCGGGACGCCGGGCAGTGGCTGCGTCATCTCTATGAGGAGTCAAGACCGCGGGCGCAGGAGGAGGGTATTGCGCTGCCCTCGTTCGATGACTTCTGGCAGCAAGGGGTGCTGGAGTACAGCGCGCCGAAGCGGCCGCAAATTTTTCTCGCCGATTTTCGCGCCGATCCGCAGCGCTATCCGCTCTCCACCCCCTCCGGCAAAATTGAACTCTTTTCCGCCACCGTCGCCGGGTTTGGCTATCGCGAATGCCCTGGCCATCCGTGGTGGGATGAACAGGAGGCCGCCCGCCAGCGGCAGGAGGCGGCGCGCTGGCCGCTTCATCTGCTCTCCAGCCAGCCGCGCGCCCGCCTGCACAGTCAGTACGACCACGGCAGCGTCAGCCTGGCGACGAAAATTCAGGGACGCGAGCCGCTGTGGATGCATCCGAGCGATGCGCAGGCAAGGGATATCCGCGAAGGCAGCGTGGTGAAAGTCTATAACGACCGCGGGGCGATTCTGGCGGGCGTGCACCTGAGCGAGCAGATTTTGCCCGGCGTGGTACAGATGTCCACCGGCGCCTGGTATGACCCGCTGGATCCGAAGGAAGAACGGTCGCTCGATAAGCACGGTAATCCCAACGTATTAACCGAGGATCGCGGCAGTTCGCGCCTGGGACAGGGCTGTAGCGCCCAGAGCTGCTGGGTGGAGATCGCCCCGTGGCGAGAGGAGCTGCCACCGATCACCGCCTTTGATCCGCCGAAGTTTATTGAAGTTTAGGCGTTGGCGCTCGCCGGCGGCGGGGCGGGTAGCCCGGAGAAGGCGCGGTATGCGCCGCCTCCGGCAAAGCCCGCCCCTGGCGGTTTAAGACTGACGACAGTTTGACGTTACGCCAGCCGCGGGTAGGCGCTGGCGATATCGTCGCCGGTAAACTGGGCGATCCAGCCTTCCGGGTTATCAAAAATGCGAATGGCGGTGAAGTTCGGTTCTGAACCCATATCAAACCAGTGCGGAGTGTGGGCGGGAACCGAAATCAGATCGTTCTTTTCGCACAGCACCTGGAACACCTCGTCGCCAATGTGCAGGCAAAACAGGCCAGCGCCCTCGACAAAAAACCGCACCTCGTCTTCGCCATGGGTGTGCTCGTTCAGGAACTTTTCCCGCAGCGCCTCTTTTTGCGGGTTATCGGCGCGCAGGCTGATGACGTCCCAGCTCTGGTAGCCCTTTTCGGCGACCAGTTTATCAATCGCATGCTGATAGGCGGCAATCACCGTTTCTGGGCTGGGATTTGCGCCGAGGTCGCGGTCGGCCTGCCAGCGCTCGAAGCGGACGCCTTTGGCGTTAAGTTGATCCTGAATCGCTTTGGCGTCGGTGCTGTGCCAGACCGGCGTTTGCGGATCGGTCACGGAAAAAAGAGTTAATGCGCTCATGCTGGGATCTGCTCCGGATGAATGTCGTCAAAACGCTGAACCTGAGGATGGTGGCTCGCCGGGTCGCGGTCGCCGCGAACCAGCTGCACAGTGCGCAAACCCGCGGCCTCGGCGGCATCAAGTTCCTGATGGATATCCGACAGGAACAGGATGGTGCCAGGGGCATGGCCCAGGTGTTCAGCAATGTTACGGTAGGACTGCACCTCGCGTTTGGCGCCTACCAGGGTATCGAAATAGCCCGTGAACAGATGAGTAATATCACCTTCATCGCTGTAGCCAAATAACAATTTCTGCGCAGCCACCGAGCCTGAGGAATATACATACAGATCAATACCCTGCGCTTTCCATTGCTCCAGCGCCGGCAGTACGTCCGGGTAGAGATGGCCGGTAAAGTCGCCGTTGAGATAGCCGTCACGCCAGATGATCCCCTGCAGCGCCTTCAGCGCCGTGGATTTACGGTCTTCATCCATAAAGGCGAAGAGGGTAGTGATAAGGTCGGCGGTGCTGGCGGCGGGGGCGTCTGTTTCGCGGCGCAGGTTGTCGAGAATGGTTTTGACCGGTTCAGCGTGCTGCTGAGCGGTCACAAAGCCGGCCAGTCGTTCGCGGGCGTAGGGGAACAGCACGTTATGCACAAAGCGGATATCGCTGGTGGTGCCTTCTATGTCGGTCACGATGGCGCGGATCATGGTTTCTCCAGAGTGGGCGTAGCGTGGAATAACATTAGCATTTAGACGTCTAAGCGTCTTGATTGCCAAATATTAACATCGTGTTATAGTGGCTTCAACAACAGCATTACAATCGGTATAAAAAGAATGAACAATAACCCCTTGATTCCAGAGAGTAAACTTCCTGCGCTCGGCACCACGATTTTTACCCAGATGAGCGCCCTGGCCCAGCAGCATCAGGCCATAAACCTGTCCCAGGGCTTTCCCGATTTTGACGGCCCGCGCTATCTTCAGGAGCGTCTGGCGTACCACGTGGCGCAGGGGGCGAATCAGTACGCCCCGATGACCGGCGTGCCGGCGCTGCGCGAGGCGATCGCCGGGAAGACGGCGGAGCTGTATGGTTACCAGCCCGACGTTAACAGCGAGATCACGGTCACCGCCGGCGCGACGGAGGCCCTGTATGCGGCGATCACCGCCCTGGTGCGCCGCGGCGACGAGGTGATCTGTTTCGATCCCAGCTATGACAGCTACGCCCCTGCGGTGGCGCTGGCCGGCGGCGAGTTACGTCGTATTGCGCTGCAGCCGCCGCATTTTCGCGTCGACTGGTGGCAATTTGCCGCCGCCCTGAGCGAGAAAACCCGGCTGGTGATCCTCAACACCCCGCACAACCCTTCGGCCACCGTCTGGCAGCGCGAGGATTTTGCCGCCCTGTGGCAGGCGATCGCCGAACGCGAGATCTATGTCCTGAGCGATGAAGTCTATGAGCATATCTGCTTTGCTGAGGGCGGCCACGCCAGCGTACTGGCGCATCCGCAGCTGCGCGAGCGGGCGGTGGCGGTCTCTTCGTTTGGCAAAACCTTTCATATGACCGGCTGGAAGGTCGGCTACTGCGTGGCCCCGGCGGCCATCAGCGCCGAACTGCGCAAGGTGCACCAGTATCTGACCTTCTCGGTGAATACCCCGGCGCAGCTGGCGATCGCCGACATGCTGCGCGAAGCGCCGGAGCATTATCGTGAGCTGCCGGCGTTTTATCGGGAACGTCGCGATCTGTTTATTGAAGCGCTGCGCCCAAGCCGGCTGGAAATCCTGCCCTGTGAAGGGACCTATTTCCTGCTGGCGGACTACAGCGCCATCTCCGATCTTGACGATGTCAGCTTCTGCCGCTGGTTGACCACTGAGATCGGCGTGGCGGCGATCCCGCTCTCCGTCTTCTGCGCCGATCCGTTCCCGCACAAGCTGATCCGCTTGTGCTTCGCCAAACAGCCGGCGACTCTGCTGGCTGCGGCGGCGCGTTTGTGCCAGCTGTAGTTACTTAATCGTCCACGCCTGGGAGAACTGGCGGCCGGCGAACATTTCTGTCAGGCCGCTAATTTGCTTCAGACGCAGCACTTCATCGGCATCCATCCCCAGCTCTTTGCCGATTTTCTGCGGCGTCCAGCCGAGCTGGGTCAGCTCGCGGACGATCTCTGACATGGCGTGGATTTGGTGGCGACCGCGCGCCCGGTTATGGCGTATGGTCGCTGCCATCAGCCCGTCACGCGAGGCAGCTTCACTCGTCAGGCAGGTCACCGGCAAATAGCCTTTCAGCGTTTTTTTCAGCGCGGCTTTGCTGCAGGCCAGCTCATGGCGGTGAAAACCATCGACAATCGTATACGCCTGTGGGCCTTGCTGGATGACGACGACCGGCTGGGTAAAGCCGTCGGCCTCCAGCGACGTTTGCAGCAGACGCTTCTCCGGCGGCGCCACGTTATTCGGGTTGTAGTCGTTGGGGGCGACCAGCTCCTGTTTGACCCACAGCACGCAGTCGACGGGCTGCGAGCGGAAGGGGCTGTAGTGGTGGAGCACCTGGCGAAACGCGTTGATAGCCTCAATGCGCGCCTCGTCATCCAGCTTTTGCAGGTAAGCTTCCAGCGCCTGCGTCAGTTGTTGTTGCATAATATCCCCCATTGTTGGCGATGTTTTTCCATGCGTTTACGGTAGCGCTGATAGTGGCTGCTTTTGGTTGGGCTAAACGAAAGCTGACGGCACCAGTAATCGTTATTGAGCAGTACTTTGCAGACTCGCCGCCAGGATGGGATATCTTTGGTGCCAATGTCCGCAGGTTGGGTATCCGGAATATCCTCCATACCTTTTTTCTGGTACCAGCGCAGGTAGACGGCGATTTTATTGCGGTAGTGCTCGGCGGTGGTTTCCGGCATGCTGTCGAGCAGGAACAGGGCGTAGCTTTTCCACGTCAGGTGGTCGGGCTTGTCGATTTTCCGATGACCGTAGAACTGATTATCATGCCCGGCATAGACCCCGCCGCTGTGCGCGCCGCTCACTCGCTGGCACATCGCGGCCCAGCGCTCAGGTTCCAGCACGTGATACAGCCACAGCCCCTGGCGCTGCTCGGGACCAAACGGTTCGCAAATGCGCATATAGCGCAGCGGCACCCCGGCCTGATACATCAGATCGTACAACGGGTTATAGGGCTCGCCGCTTTTGGCAAACCAGGTCCAGATATCGGCGGTTTTCCAGTCATAGAGCGGGTAGATGTACCAGGCATGGCCGCCCGGCGCTGAAGTGGTCCATGGTTTATCGTCGGCGAAGCGCTGTTTACGCTGTGAAGAAATCGTCATAAAGCGATTTAGCGATTCGTCGGCGCGAATGCCCACCAGCACGGCGGCGGGACGACGCTGCGAAAACCACTCGGCGAAGTGGCTGACGAAGGCTTCAAAGCTCATTCCGGGTTGATAAAATGAAAAATAGCCCGGGTGGGTAATGGCCCAGGGCGGCGGCTGGCGTACCCACTCGGTTCCGGGCTCCCAGCATTGCCATTGCGGCTTATACTGCGTCAGGGCATTTTGGGTGGTGAGCGGCAGGGCGACCCAGTAAAAGGTTTCGATGACATCCGCATACAGCGCACGCAGTTTTTCACAGTGGGCGATGGTGCAGGAGAACTGCGCTTCCCAGTCAATAAACAACACGCAGATTTTTTTCCCCTGTAACCGCGCCGCCTGGGCGGTTAAATGCAGCATAACGGTGGAGTCTTTTCCCCCGGAAAAAGAGACACAGATGCGCGAAAAATTATCCATGACCCACTGGATCCGCTGCTCAGTTGCCTGCAGCACCGATTCCGGTAAGGGATATTTAATAAACGACATGACCATTAATCCTTTAATAGTAGAAAATTCCCGTTAGCTCAGTATAAACGATGAGGGGTAGGAAATTAATGGTCGATTATTGTTTCTGGCAGCGGGGGAACAGAAGGGCGTTATTCGCTGTGATTAAATTTGGGCCGTGATGCCTCTCGATCATTCATTAATATGGTGATTAATTCAGTTAAAAAATGATTTTGCGAAGATGCATGGTGGTAATTAATGTAGATCGTGATATCCGGAAAAAGATTATCTATGTTGATGGCGTGAAGCTGCATAGTGGGTGAGATAAAGTCATATAAATAGGAAGGCAAAAAGCCAATTAAGTCGGTTTTATTAATCATGTTAAGAATGGTCATAAAAGAGTCGCTGCGAAAGGCAATATTGCGCGGATTCAGCCAGGCGATGCTGCTTTGCTGCACGCGCTGAATAACGGGATCGTTGGTAATATAGTGAGTGAAAAACTCCTGCGCCAGTGACTCTACCGAGGTAAGCGTTTCGCGTCGCGGA
The DNA here is from genome assembly GCF_025813515.1 of Klebsiella sp. KP20-425-1. Taxonomy (NCBI): domain Bacteria; kingdom Pseudomonadati; phylum Pseudomonadota; class Gammaproteobacteria; order Enterobacterales; family Enterobacteriaceae; genus Klebsiella; species Klebsiella sp. KP20-425-1. Next base: position 3,679,572 of record NZ_CP109614.1, on the reverse strand, counting down.
TGGCCCGCCCGGCAAACCGCCAGCGTCTGCACCGTCTGATAGGGCTGACAGATCGTGGCGCGGTTGGTAATGGGCATGCGGGTGAACACCAGGTCCGCCTGGCGATACGCCAGCAGCTCCTCAGCCGATTCGGTGGTGGTCAGGTTATGGTGCTCAATTTGCAAGTTCGCCTGATGACAGAGCTGGTTAATCATAACGTGGCTATTGACTGAACAGAACAGCGGGGGGCCATATATCACAATACGTTTACGCAGTTCTGAGCGATTATTTAGATTGATGGTTTTTTCCAGCTGCTCCAGATTTTGCTGTAGATGATAATGAAGATTGACGCAGGCGGTGGTGGGCGTCATTCCTTTGCCAACACGAACAAATAGCGGATCGTTTAACTGCTGGCGCAGACGCTGCAACGACTGACTCACCGCTGAGGGGGTGATAAATAACATCGCCGCCGCTTTGCTGATGCTCAAATGTTGATAGATACATTCGAAAATAACCAATAAATTCAAATCGAACTTTTTCAGATCGTAAAGATTTGCCATTAATGCAGTCCTGTTTATTACCGGTGCGGATTATGATATTCTTAATGATAATGTTTTGTAGCTTAATATTTGCGGTGTGAATTTAATTATTGGCAAATACAGTTAAGTTCTGCTTAATATATCTTATCGTCGACGGTGGCGCCAGCGGTCGCTTCCGCCAGGCGCCACTGCGGGATGGAATTACTCTTTTTCACCCATCATAATATGCAGTTTCTCTTTATCCGGTAGGCCGACCACCTGCTGCAGCATATTATCTTTATTCATATAATAAATCGCCGGCGTCACGTTGGCTCCCAGATCGTCCATCAGCTGCTGGTTGACGTTGAGCATTTTCATTTTCTCCGGCGGAATAGCTTTCGGGATCGTCAGGGCCATTTTTCCATTCGATTGCTCATAATCATGCCAGGTCTTCGCCGGATCCTTGGTGGCCAGAATCGCGGCGGCGGTGGCCGGGCTTTCGGGCTTGATCACCCCCACCAGCAGGGTGCGGATCTGCACTTTACCGGCTTCCACCCAGGGGCGGGACTGCTGCCAGAACTGTTTACAGTAGGGGCAGAAGGGATCGGCAAAGACATACAACACGATGGGGGCGTCCTTATTGCCATCCTGCAGCCAGTGGGCGCTGGCCATCTTCTTCCACATCTCCTGTCCTGCCGGCGTGTAGAGCTCTTTTTGAAACAACTGCTCGCTGAGGTTGTTGCCGTTCTCGTCATACATATAGCCGGAAATGGCATGTTTGCCGTCCGGCGTGAGGTAGATGGTGACCCCCATGTCCTGGTATTTGCCCAGCCAGCCTTTCATTCCCCCCGGCGCCTCAAAGGGTTTTATAATAGTAATGCCCTGTTTTTCAATCGCTTTTACCGGAGCGGGGAGCTCCTCCGCCTGGCTGCATAACGGAAAAAGGCTGAGCAAGAGAAGACGCTTTAACATGAATATTCCTTGTAAAATCAGCAGGAAAGGGCAAAACGATTGTCGAACCTATCACAGTCATAGGCAAGATCAGCAGAATGACGGATTGCCCTTTGCTGGCGTGGGTGATGTAATCCTGAATGCTGTTACATTAAGGTAATGTAGAGCGCAACACATAGCCAGTTTGACTGGCGCTGAACCTACCTTCGGGTATTTCAGGTAACGGGGCCGCCTGAAAGGGTGGCCTTTTTACTTTTGTCGCGGCAAATGATGCGAAAAAAAGCGATCAGCGCTGAACGCGTCGACAGGTTCACAGAGTTGTCTTGTTCCGGTTGTTAGATAACGCTTATTGATTCGATAATGTAAACGCATTGGTCGGGTCAGGAAAAATTCGTTAACTTAGACCTCAACGAAAACACGGAGGAAGTATAGATGTCCTTAATTAACACCAAAATCAAACCGTTCAAAAACCAGGCATTCAAAAATGGTGAATTCATCGAAGTCACCGAGAAAGACACCGAAGGCCGCTGGAGCGTCTTCTTCTTCTATCCGGCTGACTTCACTTTCGTCTGCCCGACCGAACTGGGCGACGTGGCTGACCATTACGAAGAACTGCAGAAGCTGGGCGTAGACGTTTACTCTGTGTCTACCGATACCCACTTCACCCACAAAGCGTGGCACAGCAGCTCTGAAACCATCGCGAAAATCAAATACGCGATGATCGGCGACCCGACTGGCGCCCTGACCCGTAACTTCGACAATATGCGTGAAGATGAAGGTTTGGCTGACCGTGCCACCTTCGTGGTTGACCCGCAGGGTATCATCCAGGCGATCGAAGTTACCGCTGAAGGTATCGGCCGTGATGCGTCTGACCTGCTGCGTAAAATCAAAGCGGCGCAGTACGTTGCTTCTCACCCAGGCGAAGTCTGCCCGGCTAAATGGAAAGAAGGCGAAGCGACACTGGCTCCGTCTCTGGACCTGGTCGGTAAGATTTAAGTCTGTTTGTGCCCGGCGGCGCTACGCTTGCACGGGCCTACAACATCGTAGGCCGGGTAAACGGCGTGCCACCCGGCAATCAATGGGCGCTTTCGCGCCCATTTTATTCCAACACCATGATGCAAGCGCATTCAGGCAGCCTGACGAGGCCGCTTGCATGATGATGTTTTAAGCCCAGGAGATAACAATGCTCGACACCAACATGAAAACCCAGCTCAAGGCCTACCTTGAGAAGCTGACCAAGCCTGTTGAGCTGATTGCCACGCTGGATGACAGCGCTAAATCGGCAGAAATCAAGGAACTGTTGGCTGAAATCGCTGAACTGTCAGACAAAGTCACCTTTAAAGAAGACAACACGCTCGCGGTACGTAAGCCCTCGTTCCTGATTACTAACCCAGGTTCCGACCAGGGCCCGCGTTTTGCAGGCTCCCCGCTGGGCCACGAGTTTACCTCGCTGGTGCTGGCGCTGCTGTGGACCGGCGGTCATCCGTCGAAAGAGGCCCAGTCGCTGCTGGAGCAGATCCGCGATATTGATGGCGATTTCGAATTCGAAACCTACTATTCGCTCTCCTGTCATAACTGCCCGGACGTGGTCCAGGCCCTGAACCTGATGGCGGTGCTCAACCCGCGCATCAAACACACGGCGATTGACGGCGGGACCTTCCAGAATGAGATCACCGAGCGTAACGTCATGGGCGTGCCAGCGGTGTTCATGAACGGTCAGGAGTTTGGTCAGGGACGGATGACGCTGACTGAAATCGTCGCCAAAGTGGATACCGGTGCGGAAAAACGCGCAGCGGAAGAGCTGAATCAGCGTGACGCTTACGATGTACTGATCGTTGGCTCCGGCCCGTCCGGCGCGGCGGCGGCGGTCTACTCTGCACGTAAAGGGATTCGTACCGGCCTGATGGGCGAACGCTTCGGCGGTCAGGTGCTGGATACCGTGGATATCGAAAACTATATTTCGGTGCCGAAAACTGAAGGCCAGAAGCTGGCAGGCGCGCTGAAAGCGCACGTCAATGACTATAACGTAGACGTGATCGACTCCCAGAGTGCGACCAAACTGACGCCGGCGGCGACAGAGGGCGGCCTGCATCAGATCGAAACCGCCTCCGGCGCGGTGCTCAAGGCGCGTAGCGTCATCATCGCCACCGGGGCGAAATGGCGCAATATGAACGTGCCGGGCGAAGAACAGTATCGCACCAAGGGCGTGACCTACTGCCCTCACTGCGATGGTCCGCTGTTTAAGGGCAAACGCGTAGCGGTAATCGGCGGCGGCAACTCCGGCGTGGAAGCCGCCATTGACCTGGCGGGCGTAGTGGAGCACGTAACCCTGCTGGAGTTTGCCCCAGAGATGAAAGCCGACCAGGTGTTGCAGGATAAAGTCCGCAGCCTGAAGAATGTCGACATCATTCTTAATGCGCAGACCACGGAAGTGAAAGGCGATGGCAGCAAAGTCACCGGTCTGCAGTATCGTGACCGGGTGAGCGGCGATGAGCATCATGTCGCGCTGGCGGGGATCTTCGTCCAGATTGGCCTGCTGCCTAACACCACCTGGCTGGAAGGCGCCGTTGAGCGCAACCGCATGGGCGAGATCATCATCGATGCGAAGTGCGAAACCAACGTCAAAGGCGTGTTCGCCGCGGGCGATTGCACCACCGTGCCGTACAAACAGATTATTATCGCGGCAGGGGAAGGGGCAAAAGCGTCGCTGAGCGCTTTCGACTACCTGATCCGCACGAAAACCGCATAACAAGTCAGACAATAGACCTGCATAACAAAGAGGCTACCCAGGGGTAGCCTCTTTTTTTATGCTCTTTTCGTCATTCTTACCTGACGACCATTACCGGGATATGGGCATGGCGGATCACGCTCGAGGCATTGGAGCCGAGCAGGTGGGTACTGATGGAGGGATTGCGTGAGCCAATAACTACCACGTCGGCGTTAATTTCGCTGGCCAGCTCGTTGACCATATCGCGCACGCTGCCAAAACGGACATGTAGCTTGATACGAGACGGGTCAATGCTGAAGTGGCTGACCATCGTCTGCAGGCGAGTCTCCGCCTCATGCTGCAGATGTTCCTCAAACCGCCGCAGGTCGGCGGTAAAACGGCTCATGGTAAAGCTCGCGGAACCCGGTAAGACGTGGAGCAGATGGATCACCCCGTCCTGCTGGGCCAGAAACTCCGCGTGCCGGACGGCTTTATCGCTCAGCGCCATCTCAAAGACATCAACCGGCATAATGATAGTCTTATACATATGCAATCCTCCTTGTTCATTTGCGTCTATATCAACATATTATATGCGGATATAGTGTCATTCAGGTCGCAAAACTGTCAGTCAGGCAGGTGCAAAGCGTAAAAAAAGGTTAGCGAGGAAGGAACAGCAGAAAGAGGATGTATGGACATCCTCTGAATAAAGCGCGAAACGCCTCAGGCAGCAGGGATTAGCGGTGGAATTCGCCAGCGGCTTCCGGCTGGTACAATAGCTCCAGCACTTCCAGGTGCGTCGATGCGCCGCCCGGCAGCTCCCAGTGAATGGTGCTGCCGACTTTCAGGCCCAGCAGCGCGGCGCCCACCGGCGCGAGGACGGAGAGCTGGCTGGCGCTGTCGGTCACCTGTGACGGAAACACCAGCGTCCGCACGCGCTCTTCGCCGCTGGTTAAATCGCGGAATTTTACCCTGCTATTCATGGTGACGACATCATGCGGCATCGCTTCCGGGGCCAGCATTTGCGCGCGGTCGAGTTCCTCATTCAGGGCATCGGCAACCGGTGAGTTGGCGAAAGCCGGCTGCTCCAGCAGCCTGTCGATACGTTCGGCATCCAGTTCATTAATGATGATTGCGGGTCTGGTCATTGCATACTCCATGTTATCCAGGAACCTGTCCGTAAAAGAAAACCCTCGCCGAAAGGGGCAAGGGTTAAGGTCCTACCATCATACTGAGAGTTGCCGGCAGTTTGAAGTGATGAAACGCACATTCAGCGTGCAACACCATCCGGCGGACGGTGTTTTCCAATCAGCATCCCGCTTTACGCTAGTGGCCAACCTTATCGAGGATAAACTGTGCGCCGCAGTTACCCGGGTGAGGCTGGGGCAGAAAAGCGGAAGTGGCCAGCGGGGCGTTGATGGTCGCGGCGTTGAGCGAGATTTGCATCTCCGTCAGATAGGCCGGATTACCGTTGCAGGTTAGCTTAAACGCCTTCACGCTCTGCGGACCCCAGGCGCGGGCCACGGCGGCGTCGAAGTCGGCGCGGCTGACCGTTTGGCCATAGTGCTTCGCGAGAAAATCCCCCACCGGGCTGCGCTTAATTTCACCGTTTAGTCGCACCATGGCGCCAAAGTAGCTGTCGGGATCGAAGCCGAAGCAGACGCCATGTTTGGCATATTCGTAGCGTTCCAGGCAGGAGGTGCCGCCCGATCCCGGCATCACATTATTAAGTTTATTGGCCATCTCCAGCGACAGTCCGGTCTCCGCCGCCTGGCATTTGCGGTTCGCTTTTACCTCCGGCATGTTGGGCACCGGACGCGTGGCGCAGCCGTAGCGCATCCAGCGACGTTCATCCACTCCGCGCGCGGCAATGGACTTTGGCAGCCCGGGCCACAGGCCATGCACGGTCAGAAAGTCGGCTTTATTCGCGGTGTCCTGCTGCAGGCGACACTCTTCCGGTTCGTTGCGATTGCGGTCATACATGCTCTGACAGAATCCGGTTTGCCAGGAGAGGGCAAGGACGTAGCGGTCAAAATCAGCGTATCGCGTCGCGGTGAGCGGTTCAGCACCGGCCTGAGTGGCGGTAAGCACAAGGGCAATCGCGGCGAAATCCTTCCTGAACATTTTTATTCCTGATTATGGATGGCAAAAGATAACGGGGAGTTATTAAAGCATAAAAAAGGCGCCCGCTGGCGCCTTTTCGCGTGGTTAGACCATTAGTGGAGCGCGCTGCCGGGCACCAGGATTTCAGTAGCAACGATCACCACCAGCAGGCCAACGAGCACCGGCACTGAGGTGCGCTTGACCACTTCGAATGGGGAAATCTTCGCCATCCCGGCAACGGCGACCACCACCCCGGAGACGGGCGATATCGTGCGGCCGAGGTTAGAAGCCTGCAGCATCGGAATCGACAGGTAGGCCGGATTGATGCCGGAGGAGTGCGCCAGCTTGGGGATCATCTCAACAAAGGCGTAGAACGGGGCATTACCGGAACCGGTGGTCATCGCCGCCAGCATGGTCAGGATCACCAGCACCAGCATCAGAATAATGCTGGCCGAGCCGAAGGAGGTGGCGATTGAGATCAGACCGTTGATAAAGCCGATAGTGCTTAACCCCTGGGCAAAGACGCCGGCGGCAACCAACAGCATCACTACGCCGGCGAAGGCGTCGGCCATTCCACGGTAGGCGACTTCCAGCCCGCTAAAGACGTTTTTGGTGTTGAAACCGCGCAGGAACTCGAGGATCGCCGCCAGCAGTATGCAGCCAACGAGGATGGTGATAATGTGCAGCTCCGGCCCCCATTTACCGTCAAAGATCAGCACGCCGATGATCGGGGTAAACGGCAGAATGGCATACAGCGCCGGGGCGGTGGTGGTGATGTCGTTGACATCGAGCATCTCGTGAGAAATGTGCTCTTTTTTATCCAGATAGCGCTGCCAGAAAAAGTGGGCGATCGCCATGCAGATAATGGCCGCGATGGAGATCGGCAGCGTGGTTTTAAAAGCAAAGTCGATCAGCGGCATTTCAGCGGCTTTGGCCGCCAGGACGACGTCACCCGAGGTTGGCGAGAGGATAATCGCCGCCGGTGAGGCGCAGATGGCGGCGGCGGCCCCGCGGCTGATACCGACATTCACCATTACCGGGAACAGCGTCGCCATCAGCAGTACGCCAAGGCCGGTCGCGGAGGAGACGGCCAGCGACATCAGGCAGGCGACAAAATAGGCGGCAATCATCAGCAGATAGGGCGAATTAATATAGCGCAACGGCTTCGACGCTAATTTGACCACCATATCATTGGCGCCAATATGGGTCATATAGGTGGCGAAGCCGCACAGCATCATGATCATCATACCCAAATCGCCGCCGCGGCTCATGAGTAGAATCTTAATGTATTCAATAATATCGGTAGCGGAATAGCCGGTGCTCGCGGTATTACCCGGTAACACTTTATGTCCCAGCAGGGCGCTGACGATCAGTAAGATTAAGCCTCCGACGAACAGCACCCCGGTGGCCGAGTAGCCTTTAATGATATAGCGGGCTACGCCCACAATGACCACGATCCCTATCAGGATCTCAATAAACGTCAGCATTTATTACCCCTAAACCCAAAGAATATGTAGCTAAAAAGCACCACACCAAATTTTAATGTGCGAATGTGCCGAAAAAACGGACAAAACTCGCTGATGCAAATCAATAAAGCGATAAGAACTACACGTCCCCCGTCACGCCTGGATATAATCACCAGATGGATAGTTAAGCCGTTCTGATGGACAGCGGGCGAAAATCAGGAGTTTGCCTTATTTCGTTCAACCTGCATTGAGATTATCTTTGCTATTTTAGGTGGTTTTTAAATCAAAGTGGTAATAGAAAAGTGTTGATGTTACGTCGTTTTTCATTGTTTTCTCTTGGTTTTTTAGGATGGTTATTGGTGTCCGGAAACGCCAGCGCGTCGTTTTCATCGACCCTTAGCGAAGGTTACCATACCTTAAGTAATAACGTAGCGCAGACCTGGAATGAGCCGGAGCACTATGATTTGTACGTTCCAGCCATCACCTGGCATGCGCGCTTTGCCTATGACAAGGAAAAAACCGATAAGTATAACGAACGTCCGTGGGGGGCAGGTTTCGGCGTCTCGCGCTGGGATGAGAAAGGGAACTGGCATGGCCTGTACCTGATGGCGTTTAAAGACTCTTTTAATAAGTGGGAGCCCATCGGCGGCTACGGGTGGGAGAAAACCTGGCGCCCGCTGACGGACCAGAATTTCCACCTCGGCCTTGGCTATACCCTCGGCGTCACGGCGCGCGATAACTGGAACTACATCCCGATCCCGGTGATCTTGCCATTGGCGTCAATAGGTTACGGTCCGGCAACTTTCCAGATGACCTATATTCCCGGCACCTACAATAACGGTAACGTTTACTTCGCCTGGGCGCGCTTCCAGTTTTAATTCGCTAAGTCTTAGCAATAAATGAGATAAGCGGAAGGTCTTGTGCAAAAACAAGGACTAAAGCGTTACCCACTAAAAAAGATAGCGACTTTTATCACTTTTTAGCAAAGTTGCACTGGACAAAAGGTACCACAATTGGTGTACTGATACCCGACACAGCATTAGTGTCGATTTTTCATATAAAGGTAATTTTGATGTCTAAGATTAAAGGTAACGTTAAGTGGTTTAATGAGTCCAAAGGATTCGGTTTCATTACTCCGGAAGATGGCAGCAAAGATGTATTCGTACACTTCTCTGCAATCCAGTCCAACGGTTTCAAAACTCTGGCTGAAGGTCAGCGCGTAGAGTTCGAAATCACTAACGGTGCCAAAGGCCCTTCTGCTGCAAACGTCATCGCTCTGTAAGCAACGCGTCAGTAGAATATAAAAACCCGCTAATAAGCGGGTTTTTTTTTGCCTGTCTCCTTCGCTTTTAGCGGCTGGCCGCCTGCGAGAAAAGCCAGAAGGCGACCGCCGTCATCGCAAACGAACCCAGCAAATTCACCGCGACGTTGAGCAGCGCCCAGCTTACCCGGCCCTGCTGCAGGAGAAACACCACCTCCGCAGAAAAGGTGGAGAACGTGGTCAGGCCGCCGCAGAAACCGGTGGTAATCAGCAGTTTCCACATCGGGTCAATACCGGTCAGACGATTAAACCACGCCAGCCCGGCGCCAATCACAAAGGCGCCTAACAGGTTGGCCGTTAGAGTCCCAATCGGGATAGCATGGTGCACAGGATTGAGCTTCATGCCGAGCCACCAGCGCAATACGCTGCCGGTGCCGCCGCCAATAAAAACGGCGCAAAGAAGTTGAAACACGGTCGTTTCCTGCTATTTGATGTAAGAGAGTGTCAAGTGTAGCGCGCATCGGGCGCGATTGGCTATCCATAACCTGACGGGAGAAGAACATGCGGGTAGCGGCAGGACAATTTGCCGTCACGCCAGTATGGCGGACGAATGCGCAAACCTGTGTGGCGATGATGCAGCAGGCGGAGCGAGAAGGGGCGGCACTGCTGGTGCTGCCGGAGGCGTTGCTGGCGCGGGATGACAACGACCCGGATCTGTCAGTTAAATCGGCCCAGCCGCTGGATGGCGCATTTTTGCAGCCGAGAGCAGGCGTAACAGCCTGACCACGGTCCTGACGCTCCATGTGCCGTCAGGGGAGGGGAGAGCGACCAACACGTTGGTGGTGTTACGGGAAGGCGCAGTGATCGCCCATTATCACAAACTTCATCTATATGACGCCTTCGCGATGCAGGAGTCCCGGCGGGTGGATCCCGGTCAGCAGATCCCGCCGGTGATTGAGGTGGCGGGATTACGCGTTGGCCTGATGACCTGCTACGATCTTCGCTTTCCGGAACTGGCGCTTTCGTTGGCCCTGAATGGGGCACAGCTGCTGGTGCTGCCCGCTGCATGGGTGAAAGGGCCGCAGAAAGAGTATCACTGGGCGACGCTGCTGGCGGCACGCGCTCTCGATACTACCTGCTATATCGTGGCGGCAGGCGAATGCGGAACGCGCAATATCGGGCTGAGCCGCATCGTCGATCCGCTGGGGACCACTCTGGCGGGGGCCGGGAGCGAGCCGCAGCTGATCTTTGCCGATCTCTCAGCGGATGACCTTGCGCGCGTTCGCGAGCGTTTGCCAGTGCTGCGGAACCGACGATTTGCGCCACCGCAATTATTATGACGTTTTTTTAAACAAGGCTTGATTCACCTTGTTACAGATTGCTATTGTGTCCGCGCGTCAAATACCCGTATTGTTTATCCCAATAATTCGCTGTGCACGTCAGGATGGACATCTCAGCGCTCACTCCCGGAGGGGAGGCTATGGGCCGAAACACGCAGCCCACGCACAGGTGGATTACAATAGGACGGATAAATGCGTGTATGATGGCGTATTCGCAGCTTGTATAGAGAAGAAGGTTAGCTATGGGTGAGATTAGTATTACCAAACTGCTGGTAGTCGCAGCACTGATTATCTTAGTGTTTGGTACCAAGAAATTACGTACGCTGGGCGGCGACCTGGGGTCGGCTATCAAGGGCTTTAAAAAAGCCATGAACGAAGATGACGATAGCGCGAAGAAAACCACCGCAGAAGAAGAAGCGCCGGCGCAGAAGCTCTCTCATAAAGAGTAATTCTCCGGCTGCGTCTCCTGACGGGATGCTGGCGGTACGGCGAAGAGGCCGCGACGTTTATCGTTGCGGCCTTTGTCGTTTTTGTCGACGCCGCGGAGAAAAGATGCAACTAACTGTTACGGACAGGCGAAACGGATGAAGCGGAGAGAGCCGCTGCGCCGAACAGGCGCGCAGCGGCGGAAGCGGTGGGTTATTTAACTTCCATCCCTTTAGCCTGCAGGTCGGCATGATAGGAAGAGCGGACGAAGGGACCGCAGGCGGCGTGGGTGAAGCCCATCGCCATCGCTTCCGCTTTCATCTCTTCAAACTCTTCCGGGCTGACGTAGCGCTGCACCGGCAGGTGGTGACGGCTCGGCTGCAGATACTGGCCTAACGTCAGCATGGTGACGCCATGGCGACGCAGGTCGCGCATCACTTCGATGATCTCGTCGTTGGTTTCGCCCAGACCTACCATCAGGCCGGATTTCGTCGGGATCTCCGGGTGCGCTTCTTTAAAACGCTCCAGCAGCTTCAGCGACCAGTTGTAATCCGCGCCCGGACGTACCTGACGATAAAGACGGGGCACGTTTTCGAGGTTATGGTTGAAGACATCCGGCGGGGTCACCGTCAGAATATCAAGTGCGCGATCCATGCGGCCGCGGAAATCCGGAACCAGCGTTTCGATCTTAATCGACGGGTTTTTCTCGCGAATGGCGCTGATGCAGTCGGCAAAATGCTGTGCGCCGCCATCACGCAGGTCGTCACGGTCTACCGAGGTGACTACGACATAGCGCAGACCCATATCGGCGATAGTTTGCGCCAGCTTTTGTGGCTCGTTTGCATCTGGCGCGACCGGGCGTCCATGCGCGACGTCGCAGAACGGGCAACGGCGGGTACAGATCGCGCCGAGGATCATAAAGGTCGCGGTACCGTGGTTGAAGCATTCTGCAAGGTTCGGGCAGGAGGCCTCTTCGCACACAGAGTGCAGGCCGTTCTTACGCATCGCTGCTTTGATTCCCTGGATACGGGACGAGTCTGCCGGAAGTTTGATTTTCATCCATTCCGGTTTTCTGAGCAGAGCTTCACGCTCAGTTGCCACGTTTTTCACCGGGATAAGGGCCATTTTATCGGCGTCGCGGTACTTAACACCGCGTTCCATCACAATGGGTTTACTCATAGCGTGCGTGTTCCAGTTGCGAGTCACGAAGGAAAGCGAATTAATTCAATGAAATGTTGCAATTATCAACTATTTTTGAATCAAGAGCAGGCAGTATACCATTGAAAAGGGGCAGAAAGCAGCCTGCCTGCCCGGCAAATTGTAAAATAGTTGTTGTTTTATCCTTTTCCCTTCCGTGCGCTACGCCTTAAACGAGCGGATCACCGTCTCGATGATCTCTTTCAGCAATGGCTCTTTCCCGCTCAGCTTATTAAAGTGCAGCGCAACGTCAATCTGCTCTCCACCCAGGGAAGGGAAATCCAGGGTCTGCAGCGGCCAGAGACGGGACACCATGGCGAACAGGCGTTCGGTGGTCAGACCCAGCATATCGCTCCCGGCGATCATCGCCGCCTGGGTCATCAGGTTAAAGGTGCTAAAGCCGCAGCGGCGCTCGCCCATCTCTTCCTGTAGTCGGCGATGGAGGGTGGGGTAGCGCTGGCCTTCCGGCAGCAGCAGCGCAAATTCGTACTCCGCGAGGGTCGTTTCATCCTGCGGACCGTCCAGCGCGGGATGCCCTGCGCGGCAGTACATCTGTACCCGATCCTGATACAGCACATGATGGCTTATCGCCTGGCCGCTGTGCAGGTGGGTATCAATGAGCAGATCCACCTGGCGCTGGTCAAGCTGCCGCGCGGCGTCGACGATGGCGATATTGTGCAACAGGATCTGCGGAAAGGTCGGCTTCAGCGCGCTGGCCAGGCCAGGCATCAGCAGCGCTCCCATCGCTGGCGTAGTGGCGATAGTGATCACCCGCTGCTGGTGCGGGCTACCGGTGATATCCAGCGCGCTGAGGAAAGCTTCCATGCCGCGGCTGATGTATTGATGAAGATGGGTGGCATAGGCGGTGGGGGTGACGCCCTGTCCTTTGCGGATAAATAGCGGATCGGGGAACAACGCCCGCAGTTTGTTAATTGACTGGCTAATCGCCGACGGTGTGATATTGAGTATCTTCGCGGCGTTGACGATACCTTTATGTACGTATACCGCTTCAAAGATCGTCAACAGATTGAGGTCAATATTACGCAGGATGCGAAACATTTGACGATCGTAACGTTCATCCTGTCTGTCAGGAGATTCTGACGGAGGCGTATTCTCTGGCACGCGATGAGTCCGGTTGGGAATGATAGGCCAAGTATAGCGGCCCACCGCGTTGCCGTGCGTGACAATTGATTGCAAAAATAACGTGTTACTCGTTTAGCGCCCCGCTGACAGCGGGACGTTGGCCTGCCGCTTAATCCCGGGGAAGATATTCGTGTGGTGGATGATTTAGCAGCGCCAGCAGATTGGCGACCAGTCGCGGAGCGACCGTCTCCGGGGAGGCTGCCGGCTGCCACTGGCGCATTTGCGTCATCTCCATACCGGCATAGCCGCAGGGGTTGATACGCAGAAACGGTGTGAGATCCATGGCGATATTAAGCGCCAGACCGTGGAAAGAACAACCTTTACGGATCCGCAATCCCAGGGAGCAGATTTTGCGTTCGCCGACATAGACGCCAGGGGCATCGGCGCGGGGGTGCGACTCGATACTATATTCAGCCAGGGTATTGACGACCGTTTGCTCCAGCAGCGTCACCAGCTCCCGCACGCCCAGCTTACGGCGCTTGAGGTCCAACAGGACGTACATCACCTGCTGTCCCGGACCGTGATAGGTGACCTGGCCGCCGCGATCGCTCTGGATCACCGGAATATCGCCGGGCACCAGCACGTGTTCCGCTTTGCCGGCCTGACCCTGGGTGAATACGGGGTGATGTTCCACCAGCCAGATCTCGTCGAGGGTATCTTCATCACGGGCGTCGGTAAATTCATGCATCGCCTGCGAGACGGGTTCGTAAGGTTGCAGGCCAAGCTGCCGGATAAGAATTTTATTGTGCTGCAAAACAACATCTCCGCCGGGAAGAGAGAATTCAGGTTGGGGAGTATATCACAGCCGTGCAGAAGGGAATGAGAAGACCCGGCACGGCGGCCGGGTCAGGGAAAAGGTTACAGCACCATCCGAACGATATCGATATTGCCTAACTCTTCGTACAGCGTTTCCACTTGTTCAATGTGGGTGGCGTTGATGGTGATGGAGACCGAGTGGTAGTTACCTTTGCTGCTCGGTTTTACTGACGGCGAGTAATCACCAGGCGCATGGCGCTGTACCACTTCCACCACCTGATCAACCAGCTCCGGCAACGCCTGCCCCATTACTTTGTAAGTAAATGGCGTAGGGAATTCAAGCAGTTCGTTAAGTTTGGTTTTCATGTCAGCTCCGGTGTTACGACAAAATAATAACTCCCACCAAGGGCGGGAGTTATCAGGTTACTTGGATGAATAGTATATGGGGATGGAAATCACACTTTCAAGTGTTCGATTTTTAACCAAACCAGTGGTGGAACATTAATTTAATGTAATCAATAATTTTGCCGAAGAAATTACCTTCCGGAATTTCCTGCAGGACCACCAGCGGACGCTGGTCGATGGTTTTACCATCCAACTGGAAGTTAATGGTGCCGACAACCTGGTTTTTCTGCAGCGGGGCGTGCAGCTCAGTGTTATTCAGCACGTAGCTGGCTTTCAGATCTTTCATTCGGCCGCGCGGAATGGTCAGGTAGACGTCTTTATCCACCCCCAGCGAAGCGCGATCGCTGTCGCCGAACCAGGCCGGTTCGGAGGCAAACTCTTTGCCAGCTTTAATCGGGTTGACGGTTTCGAAGAAGCGGAAGCCCCAGGTAAGCAGCTTTTTGCTTTCCGACTCACGGCCTTTGAACGTCCGGCCGCCCATTACCGCGGAGATCAGGCGCATCTGGCCTTCGGTGGCGGAAGCGACGAGGTTGTAACCCGCTTTGTCGGTATGGCCGGTTTTGATGCCGTCGACGTTCAGGCTGTTATCCCACAGCAGGCCGTTACGGTTCAGCTGGCGGATGCCGTTGAAGGTGAACTCTTTCTCACGATAGATGGAGTACTCGTTCGGTACGTCGCGGATCAGCGCCTGGCCAATCAGCGCCATGTCGCGCGCGGAGCTGTACTGTCCGTCAGCATCAAGACCGTGAACGGTCTGGAAATGGGTGTTTTTCAGGCCCAGAGCGTTGACGTAGTTGTTCATCAGGCTGACGAAGGCGTCCTGGCTGCCGGCGACGTAGTCGGCCATCGCCACGCAGGCATCGTTACCGGACTGCAGGTTAATACCACGGATCAGCTGAGAAACCGGCACCTGCATGCCCGGCTTGAGGAACATCAGAGAAGAGCCTTTGAAAACCGGGTTGCCGGTGGCCCAGGCATCGTTGCCGACGGTGACCAGATCGGACTCTTTGAATTTGCCCGCTTTCATCGCCTGACCGATAACATAGCTGGTCATCATTTTGGTCAGACTGGCCGGGTCGCGGCGGGAGTCGGCATTGTTTTCAGCCAGTACCTTGCCAGAGTTGTAATCGATAAGGATCCAGGATTCGGCGTCAATCTGCGGGGCGCCTGGGATCATCGTTTTGATATTCAGGTCATCGGCGCGGGCAGCGGAGGAGAGCGCTGCAACGGAGAGCGCCGTAATGAGTAAACGAGCGGTGAAAGAGGTCTTCATGGTCAGAACAACGGCATCCGTGATGGAGTTAAAAAAGTGCCTTACTATAGCAAATGCTCTGCGGGCCAGCATCCGACATTGCGCATGAGTTTGTTAATGACTTTTACATGCGCGAGGTGAACGGGCGGCCCGCGGCGTTTAGTTGGCGCGAGTAATAAAGGACTGCAGCTGCGCTTCGCTTTGCAGGCGCTGCTGCACGGCGCTGGCCTGTGCTTTATCAGCAAAGGGACCCAGCTGAATACGCCAGACCGCGCCGTTTTGCATGACCCGGCCTGGCACAGAAAACTGCTGGCTCAGGCGCTGCTGATACTGCTGCGCCCGCGTCTGGTCGCTTACTGCGCCCACCTGGACAACAAAATTACCGCTGGCGCTGGAGGTCGCGGAGGACGAGGCCGCCACGGCGCCAGCGGCTGCGGCGGTGGCCGCAGCGGGCGCCACATTACCCTGAATGGAGCCAGGCGCGGTCACTGGCGCTGTTGGCGTGGCGCCGGCGGCAGGAGCCGTCGCGGCGGCTGCCGCTGGTTCGCTACTCTCCAGCACGCCGTTGTTCAGGGGCGTCGGCGCGCCGAGGAAACCGCCGCTGTTCACCGGCGCGCCCACGCTGTCTGCCGGCGTCAGCGTGCTGTTGCTGATCGGGCGAACGTCAGTGGGTGCGGGCTGGCTCATGCCAGCGGCGTCCCCACCGTCCAGATTCGGACGGGCGGGCAGGGCGTAAGTCTGTTTGGCGACGGTGGTACAGGCCATCCCCGGGCCGGAAAGCGAACCGTCAGGCGCGACGATGATGGGGTCGATGCGCACTTTGGTGTTGTTGGAGGTGTTCAGGCGGTCAGCGGATGCGCGGGAAAGCGAGATGACCCGATCGTTGCCATAGGGACCGCGATCGTTAATCCGCACGACGATCATCCGTCCGTTGGCAAGGTTAGTGATCCGCGCGTAGCTCGGGATCGGCAGCGTCGGGTGCGCTGCGGTCAACTGAGTCGGATCGAAGGCTTCGCCGCTGGCGGTCAGGTTGCTGTTGGGTTCTGCGTCATAGATCGCCGCGAAACCGGCCTGAGTAAAGTTGGCCGGATCCTGAACGATTTTGTAGCTTTTACCGTCGCGCTCATAATCCTGATTCGCCGTGGCGTTTGGCGTTTCATATTGCGGATCGGCGCCGCTGATCTCAACCGTCGGGCCATTACAGACGGCCGGCTGTGGAGTACTGACCGTTTTTTGTTGCACGTCATCACTCGAACATGCCGCCAGCAGCCCCGCTGCTATGCAGATCCCCAGCCATTGCTTACGCATTGCTAACCCCTTTAAACGCTTTTCGACAACATTTTTCTGTGGGTATGGATCGACATTACGATACCAAACCCGGCCATCAGTACGATCAGGGCGGAGCCCCCGTAGCTCACCAGCGGCAACGGTACGCCCACCACCGGTAAAATACCACTCACCATACCAATATTTACGAAGACATAAACGAATAAAATCAACATTAAACCACCGGCCATGACCCGGCCAAAGGTGGTTTGCGCCTGGGCGGCGATCCACAGTCCGCGCATAATCAGCAGAATATAAAGCGCTAGCAGGATCAGTACGCCAATCAGGCCCAGCTCTTCGGCGAGGACGGCGAAGATAAAGTCGGTGTGGCGTTCCGGCAGAAACTCCAGCTGCGACTGGGTGCCGTGCAGCCAGCCTTTGCCGCGCAGACCGCCGGAGCCAATGGCAATTTTAGACTGAATAATGTGATAGCCGGCGCCCAGCGGGTCGGTTTCCGGATCGAGGAGCATCATCACGCGCTGACGCTGATAGTCGTGCATCAGGAAGAACCACAGGATCGGAATAAAGGCGGCGACCAGCACCACGGCGATACCAATCAGGCGCCAGCTGAGGCCGGAGAGGAACAGCACAAACAGCCCGGATAGGGCGATCAGGATCGAGGTCCCGAGGTCAGGCTGCGCCGCCACCAGTAGCGTCGGCAGGAAGATTAGCACCAGGGCAATGCCGGTGTTCTTCAGCGACGGTGGACAGACATCGCGGTTAATAAACCGCGCCACCATCAGCGGCACGGCTATTTTGGCGATCTCCGACGGCTGAAAGCGCACAATACCGAGATCCAGCCAGCGCTGCGCCCCTTTGGAGATGGCGCCGAAGGCGTCAACGGCTACCAGCAGGATGATACAGAAAATATAGAGGTAGGGCGCCCAGCCTTCATAGACCCGCGGCGGGATCTGCGCCATGACGATCATGATCACCACGCCCATGGCGATCTGGCCGATTTTACGCTCCATCATGCCGACGTCCTGACCGCTGGCGCTCCAGATAACCAGCGCGCTGTAGGTCAGCAGCGCCAGCAGGATAAGCAGCATGGTGGGGTCAAGATGGATTTTATCCCATAGCGATTTTTTGTTCGGATTATCCGTCATTATTGATCCTCCCCTGCGGTTACCGCCGGGTTTTCGCTTGGCAGCGTAGTGTTGTTATCGCCCAGCATGATGTGATCGAGGATCTGGCGCATAATCGTACCGACCGCCGGGCCGGCGCCGCCGTTTTCCAGAATCATCGCCACGGCAACCTGCGGGTTGTTATAAGGCGCAAACGCTGTCATCAGTTTATGGTCGCGCAAGCGCTCGGAGATCCGGTGCGCGTTATAGGTTTCGTTGGCCTTCAGGCCGAACACCTGAGCGGTACCTGACTTGGCCGCGATTTTATACGGCGCGCTGGCGAAGTATTTGTGCGCGGTGCCGTTGCCGCGGTTGGCCACGCCGTACATGCCGTCTTTGGCGATTTCCCAATAGCCGGAATGGATATCGCCTACCGGCGGCTCATGGGGCTGGACCCAGGGTACGGGCTTGCCGTCTTCCACGGTGCTCTGCAGCAGATGCGGCACCTTCACCACGCCGTCATTAATCAGGATCATCAGCGCTTTGTTCATCTGGATCGGCGTGGCGGTCCAGTAACCCTGGCCGATGCCCACCGGAATGGTGTCACCCTGGTACCAGGGTTTCTTAAAGCGCTTGAGCTTCCATTCGCGGGTCGGCATGTTGCCAGAGCGCTCCTCGGAGAGGTCGATACCGGTGTAGTGGCCGTAGCCAAACTTGCTCATCCACTCTGAGAGACGGTCGATGCCCATGTCATAGGCGACCTGGTAGAAATAGGTATCTGCAGACTCCTCGAGCGCTTTGGTGACGTTCAGATGGCCGTGGCCCCACTTTTTCCAGTCACGATAGCGTTTCTCTGAGCCAGGCAACTGCCACCAGCCGGGGTCGAAGAGGCTGGTGTTGCGGGTGATCACCCCGGCGCTCAGCGCCGAGACGGCGACGTACGGTTTGACCGTCGACGCCGGCGGATAGACCCCCTGCGTTGCTCGGTTGACCAGCGGTGTGTTCGGGTCGTTGAGCAGCGCGGAGTAATCTTTGCTGGAGATGCCGTCGACGAACAGGTTCGGGTCATAGCTCGGGGTTGAAACCAGCGCCAGAATAGCGCCGGTACGCGGGTCGGTCACCACCACGGCGGCGCGGCTGCCGGCCAGCAGCGTTTCAATATACTGCTGCAGCTTGAGGTCGAGGGTGAGGTAGATGTCGCGTCCGGCCTGCGGAGGCACCTCTTTCAGCTGACGAATGACGCGGCCGCGGTTGTTCACTTCAACCTCTTCGTAGCCGGTCTGACCGTGCAGAACGTCCTCGTAATAACGCTCTATACCCAGCTTACCAATGTCGTGCGTCGAGGCGTAGTTGGCCAGCTTGCCCTCTTTATCCAGGCGGTCGACGTCTTTATCGTTAATTTTTGAGACATAGCCAATGACGTGAGTCAGCGCCGAATTATAGGGGTAATAACGACGCTTGTAGCCTTTGACTTCCACGCCGGGAAAGCGGTACTGGTTGACGGCAAAGCGGGCCACCTGCACTTCGCTGAGGTTGACCTTTACCGGAATCGAGGTAAAACGATGGGAGCGGGCGCGCTCCTTTTTGAAACCGGCGATGTCATCGTCGGTTAAATCGACGACGTCGCGTAGCGCATCCAGCGTCTGCTGTACGTTATCGACTTTCTCCGGCATCATCTCCAGCTGGTAAATGGTGCGGTTAAGCGCCAGCGGGGTGCCGTTGCGATCGTAAATAATGCCGCGGCTCGGCGGGATCGGCACCAGCTTGATGCGGTTTTCGTTCGAGCGCGTCTGATAGTCGTCGAAGCGAACGATTTGCACATTGTACAGGTTGGCGATCAGAACGCCGGTAAGCAGCAAAATCCCCAAAAAAGCGACCAGCGCCCGGCGCACGAACAGCGAGGATTCAGCCGTATAGTCGCGGAAAGAATTCTGTAATTTCATTCGCTGCTTAGTCTACCCTGATCATCATTACTCACGGTGGTACGGGTGGTTGGTGGTGATGCTCCACGCCCGGTACAGACTCTCGGCCACCAGTACGCGCACCAGCGGGTGAGGTAAGGTGAGGGTGGAGAGCGACCAACTCTGTTCCGCCGCTGCTTTACAGGCGGGAGAGAGACCCTCCGGACCGCCTACCAGTAAACTGACGTCGCGCCCGTCCTGTTTCCAGCGTTCCAGTTCGCGCGCCAGCTGCGGTGTATCCCATGGTTTACCCGGAATATCCAGGGTCACGATGCGGTTCTTACCGGCAGCGGCTAACATCATCTCGCCCTCTTTTTCGAGGATGCGTTTGATATCAGCGTTCTTACCGCGCTTACCGGCAGGGATCTCCACCAGCTCGAACGGCATATCTTTGGGAAAACGGCGCAGATACTCGCTAAAGCCGGTCTGTACCCAGTCCGGCATTTTGGTGCCAACGGCCACCAGCTGCAACTTCACGCATTAACTCCAGAGTTTTTCCAGCTCGTACAGACGACGGCTCTCTTCCTGCATGACGTGGACCATCACGTCGCCGAGGTCGACGACGATCCAGTCGGCGGCGGCTTCCCCTTCAACGCCCAGCGGCAGCATGCCGGCGGCGCGGGACTCCTGAACCACGTGGTCGGCGATAGACATCACATGACGCGTGGAGGTGCCGGTGCAGATAATCATGCAATCGGTGATGCTGGATTTGCCATGTACATCAATGGCAACGATGTCCTGACCTTTCAGGTCATCAATTTTGTCGATAACAAAATCCTGGAGTGCTTTACCCTGCAAGTGTTCCCCCTGGGTGCGTGAAGATTGATAATCATAAAGAGCCTGACAGTATACCTGAACTGATGAAAAAGTCGGGTGAAATGTCTGTCGGCAGGCGTTCGTGGCGGGCTATCATCCCATCCCTCGCCGCGGATTGCATCGCCATTTTTGTAAAACAATTTCTGCAAACCGGCTTTGGCGGATGCTGCCTGGCAGCGGAGAATAACAGCCTGCTCTGGCCTGTCAATGGTCTGGCGGGAATTCTTCTTGCGGCTGCCAGACGGCCTGGCTATTTAATACCCGCAGGGTGGTGAAATCGTCGCGGATTTCGAGGAGGCTCCAGGCGCCATGGGCAATGGGAAAGTGCCACATCGCCGCCGCAGGCATCTGCAACAGCAGGGCGGTCAGCAGGCTCAGGACGCCCTGATGGCCGACGATCAGCAGATGGTCAAGATGGCGGCAGTCGGTCAGCGTTGGGATAAACTCGCTGACGCGGCGGGCAAAATTCTGAAAGCTTTCGCCGTTGGTGGGGGCCGCATGCTGCCAGTCGGCACACCAGGCGGCATAGTTTTCCGCATCTTCTCGCTGGAGGTCGCGATGATGACGCATCTCCCAGTCGCCGAAAAACATCTCATTGAGCGCGGGATGGCGCTCACGCGGAATAGCGCGGTCGCCAAGCAGCAGATCGGCCGTTGTCCCGGTCCGCGCCAGCTCGCTACAGAATACTTTATCGAAAGGCGCCAGGCGCAGCCGTTCGCCGAGCGCGCGCGCCTGAGCGACGCCGCGCGGCGTCAGGGGCGTTGGGGCATGGCCGCTGTATAACCCGGCAACGTTGGCTTCGGTTTCGCCATGGCGAACTAACCACAATTTCATGAACAGGCTCTGACAGGCGATGAAAAGATGGCGTTACGATAGCGCTTTTTTCGCGCCAGGCCCAGCCTGGGGTTAGCAATAGAGTCCCTGCTCGCGGATGTAATCCAGCACGGCGGCAGGCAGCATCTCGTCGCAGGACTCGCCGCGCTCAAGGCGCTGGCGGATGATCGTCGCGGAAATATCGAACCACGGCGTCTCAGCCAGGTAGATCACGCCGGAAGGGCGGTTATGCAGAGACTCCACGTCGTGGGTTAAATGGCGATCCAGCCAGCGCTGATCCGCTTCCTGCGCCATGGTCAGCGGGTAACCCGGGCGGCGGCAAACAATCAGGTGGACATTGTCGAGAATGATTTCATAGTTGTGCCAGGTGGGAAAGGTCAGTAGCGAATCCTGGCCAATGATAAACGCCAGCGGTTTGCGCGGCCCCTGCTCCTGGCGCCACTCCTGCAGCGTTTGCGCCGTCCAGGAGGGGGTATCGCGCCGTAGTTCGCGTTCATCGAGCGTGAACAGCGGTTTATCGGCAATCGCCAGCTTCAGCATGTGCACGCGCTGGGCGCTGGTGGCTTCCGGCTGCGGCCGGTGCGGCGGGACGTTGTTAGGCATGATGATGACCTTGCTCAGGCCAATCTGATTCGCCAGGATCTCAACCGGCTTGAGGTGACCGTAATGCACCGGATCGAAGGTGCCGCCATAGATTGCCTGTAACTGAGTCATATCAACCATCAATAAAAACGTCCGCCAGGGCTTTGTGGCAGAGCAACAACGAAAGACTTTCCAGTTCGGGCCAGACGTCGTGCCCGTAATCCTGTTTAAAGGTGAGCTCCGCGCGGGTCAGAAGGGTCACCGCCTGGCGCAGCTGTTCCCCGCTCAGGCGCGTGAGGGCGTCGCTGAGCAGCTGACGGCGGTTTTGCCAGACCCGATGTTTATCAAACAGCGAGCGCAGCGGCGTGTGCGTCGCCTGGCGCTTGAGGGTAACCAGCAGCAGCAGCTCCCGCTGCAGAGTACGCAGCAGGATCGCCGGCTCGCAGCCTTCAAGGCGTAACTGCTGCAGGACGTGCAGCACGCGCTTACTTTTGCCTGCCAGTAGGGCATCGACCCAATGGTAAGGCGTAAAGTGCGCGGCATCGTTTACCGCTTGCTCAACGCGGGGCAGGGTTAGCTTACCGTCCGGCCAGAGCAGCGCCAGACGCTCCAGCGCCTGCGCCAGCGCCAGCAGATTGCCTTCGTAACAGTAGCACAGCAGCTGACTGGCCGCGTCGTCGAGCTGCAGCTGATGCTGTTTGGCCCGGGCGGCCAGCCAGCGCGGCAGCTGCGCGTATTCCGGCGTCTGGCAACTGACCTGGACGGCGCGCTGAGCCAGGGCGGTGAGCCATGCGGCATTCTCCTGGGCTTTGGTCAGCTTATTTCCGCGAACTATCAGCAGCAGGTCGTCGTGCAGCAGGCCAACCAGCGTGGCGAGCTGTTCATTGATCGCCGCGTTGGGGCCGTTTTCCGGTAGGATCAACAGCAGGGTTTGCCGGCTGGCAAACAGGCTCATCGCCTGGCTTAAGGCGAAAATCGCCTGCCAGTCGGTGCTGTTGTCGATTGAAAAAGTATGGTGCTCGGTAAAGCCCTGCGCGGCAGCAGCTTCGCGAATGGCGTCCTGGCTTTCCTGCAACAGCAGGGGATCGTTGCCAAGCAGCAGATAGGCCGCGCGCAGCCCTTCAGTGAGCTGCGCGCGGAGCTGTTCCGGGTACAACCGAATCATCATTGACCCAGCGTGGTGGAGACGCGGTTACCCGAGGAAGCCGGCGCCGCGCTGCTGGCGACCGGTTTCTCTTCCTGCTGGGTTGCTTCAACATCCGCTACCTGAACGCTTGGCAGCTTACGAATCAGCTGTTCCGCCGCTTTGTCGTACATTTCCTGGATAATCATATCCTGCTCGGCGTCTTTCGCTAATGCCGCCTGCGGGTTATCAAAGAACGACCGATAGACCTTGGTGGTAATCGGATAGATATCGTGACCCGGGATCAGGACGCTGGCATGAACGGTCATGACCATCTGATACTCCGCCGTACGACCATCCTGGAACACCGATGCGGTATCTTTCTGAATCGACGAGCCATCGAGGCGCAGAGAAGGGACATCTTTACGCAGCGTGCTGGCGTCGATCAGTTCCACGCCGTTAAGACGCAGCTGATTACGTACCGCGCGGCTTAACGGGCCGTTCGGATCGCTCGACTGGAAAATCATGGTTTTCATGGTGGCGGGCACCTTGGTAGTGCTACGCAAATGCCAGCCACAGCCGGCGGTGACGAGCACCGCCAGAGATAACAACATTGTTACCAGATATCGCACGCTTCCTCCCGCGCTTAGCCAACGACCAGATTGAGCAGTTTACCCGGAACGTAAATCACTTTACGCACGGTTTTACCGTCGAGATATTTCGCCACCAGATGTTCCTGGCCGGCGCGCTCGCGAACCTGCTCTTCAGTTGCATCTACCGCAACGGTAATTTTACCACGAACTTTGCCATTGACCTGGACGACGACGAGGGTGCTGTCTTCCACCATCGCGCTCTCATCCGCCACCGGCCACGGCGCGTTGTCGATATCGCCTTCGCCGTTCAGCTCACGCCACAGGGTGAAGCTGGCGTGCGGAGTGAACGGGTTGAGCATACGCACCACCGCCAGCAGAGCTTCCTGCATCAGCGCACGATCCTGCTCATCTTCCTGCGGCGCTTTCGCCAGCTTGTTCATCAGCTCCATAATTGCCGCGATGGCGGTGTTGAAGGTCTGACGACGGCCGATGTCATCGGTCACTTTGGCGATGGTTTTGTGGATATCGCGACGCAGCGCTTTCTGATCTTCGCTCAGAGCCGCCACGTTCAGTGCCGCAACCTCTCCTTTAGTGGTGTGCTCGTAGACCAGTTTCCAGACGCGTTTCAGGAAGCGGTTCGCCCCTTCAACGCCAGATTCCTGCCACTCGAGGGTCATATCCGCCGGGGACGCAAACATCATGAACAGACGCACGGTATCCGCGCCGTAGCGCTCAACCATCACCTGCGGGTCGATGCCGTTGTTTTTCGACTTGGACATCTTACTCATGCCGGTGTACACCAGCTCGTGGCCCGCCGCGTCTTTGGCCTTCACGATGCGGCCTTTTTCGTCGCGCTCAACGATGGCGTCAACCGGGGAAACCCAGTTACGTTCGCCGTTTTCGCCCACATAGTAGAACGCGTCAGCCAGCACCATGCCCTGGCACAGCAGCTGTTTCGCCGGCTCATCGGAGTTCACCATGCCCGCGTCGCGCATCAGCTTATGGAAGAAGCGGAAGTAGAGCAGGTGCATGATGGCGTGTTCGATACCGCCGATGTAGATATCTACCGGCAGCCAGTAGTTGGCCGCTTTCGAATCCAGCATTCCTTCCTGATACTGCGGGCAGGTGTAGCGCGCATAGTACCAGGAGGATTCCATAAAGGTGTCAAAGGTGTCGGTTTCGCGCAGCGCCGGCTGGCCGTTGACGGTGGTCTTGGCCCATTCAGGATCGGCTTTGATCGGGCTGGTGATGCCGTCCATGACCACGTCTTCCGGCAGGATCACCGGCAGCTGATCTTCCGGGGTCGGCAGCACGGTGCCATCTTCCAGGGTCACCATCGGGATCGGCGCGCCCCAGTAGCGCTGACGGGATACGCCCCAGTCGCGCAGACGGTAGTTAACTTTACGCTCGCCCACGCCCATGGCAGCCAGTTTGTCGGCAATGGCGTTGAAGCCCGCTTCATAATCAAGACCGCTGAACTCGCCGGAGTTAAACAGGACGCCTTTCTCGGTCAGCGCCTGCTCGGAGAGATCCGGCTCGGAGCCGTCGGCAGCGAGGATAACCGGCTTAATGTTCAGACCGTACTTGCTGGCGAACTCGTAGTCGCGCTGGTCGTGACCCGGAACGGCCATTACCGCGCCGGTGCCGTATTCCATCAGCACAAAGTTTGCCGCCCAGACCGGAATTTCTTCACCGGTCAGCGGATGAATGGCTTTAAAGCCGGTATCGACGCCTTTTTTCTCCATCGTCGCCATGTCGGCTTCGGCCACTTTGGTATTGCGGCACTCGTCGATAAAGGTGGCCAGCGCCGGATTATTCGCCGCAGCCTGCTGCGCCAGCGGGTGACCCGCCGCGACGGCCAGGTAGGTACAACCCATAAAGGTGTCCGGACGGGTGGTGTAGACAGTCAGTTTGTCAGCGTAGTCGTTGACGTCAAAGGAGATTTCTACCCCTTCCGAACGGCCGATCCAGTTGCGCTGCATGGTCTTCACGGTGTCCGGCCAGTGGTCCAGCTTATCCAGATCGTTCAGCAGTTCATCGGCGTAGGCGGTGATTTTAATAAACCACTGCGGGATCTCTTTACGCTCGACCTTGGTATCGCAGCGCCAGCAGCAGCCGTCGATAACCTGTTCGTTGGCAAGCACGGTCTGGTCATTCGGGCACCAGTTCACTGCGGAGGTTTTTTTGTACACCAGGCCTTTTTTGTACAGCTCGGTGAAGAACTTCTGCTCCCAGCGGTAGTATTCCGGGGTGCAGGTCGCCAGCTCGCGGCTCCAGTCATAGCCGAAGCCCAGCATTTTTAGCTGGTTTTTCATGTAGGCGATGTTGTCGTAGGTCCACGGCGCTGGCGCGGTGTTGTTTTTCACCGCCGCCCCTTCTGCCGGCAGACCGAACGCATCCCAGCCGATCGGCTGCAGGACGTTTTTGCCCAGCATGCGCTGGTAGCGGGCAATCACGTCGCCGATGGTGTAGTTACGCACGTGACCCATGTGTAGTCGACCAGAAGGATAAGGAAGCATCGACAGGCAGTAATACTTCTCTTTGCTCTCGTCTTCAGTTACTTCAAATGTACGATTTTCGTCCCAGTGAAGCTGGACTTTCGATTCTATCTCTTCCGGGCGGTATTGCTCTTGCATGGCAGCCAGTGGTCCTGTTTTCAATACAGCTACAAAGTGTAGCCAATGGATGTGTTATTTCAGATCGGCATAGCATAGCCCAAACGCCCACGTCAAAACAGCTTTTCGCACATCAACATCGGCAAAAGCTGCGCAGATTATTTCGCGACTCTGTGGCTTGTCAGACACAGCGGGAGAGGAATAAGGTCTATTATCAGAAGACGTTAACCCCACCGGAGGCGAAATGATGAACAAGGTTGCTCAATATTACCGTGAACTGGTCTCCTCGCTCAGCGAACGGCTCCGCCATGGAGAGCGCGATATCGACGCGCTGGTGACGCAGGCGCGGGAAAAAATCGTCCGCGCCGGCGATCTGACGCAGAGCGAGATCGAGTCGGTGATTGCGGCGGTCAAACGCGACCTCGAGGAGTTTGCCCGCAGCTACGAAGAGAGTCACGAAGACGAGAGCGACAGCGTGTTTATGCGGGTGATCAAAGAGAGCCTGTGGCAGGAGCTGGCTGATATCACCGACAAAACCCAGCTCGAGTGGCGGGAAGTCTTTCAGGATCTGAATCATCACGGCGTGTACCACAGCGGCGAAGTGGTCGGTCTGGGCAACCTGGTCTGCGAGAAGTGCCACTATCACCTGGCGGTATACACCCCGGACGTGCTGCCGCGCTGTCCAAAATGTGGCCACGATCAGTTCCAGCGTCGGCCCTTCGAGCCCTAAGCGTGCGAAAAACGATGCGCGAGGCTTCGCGCATCGTGGTTTGTCTTATTTCACCGTGTTGACTTCGGTGCTCTTGAAATACTGTTTTCCACCCATGTCGCTAACATATTTCTGCGATGAGTTCAGTACCAGCTTGTCAGCAGTTAACGTCCCGACGCCGCATTTCGCCAGGCCCAGGATGCCGCAACTTTTACCACCATTGACCACTTTGGTGGCGGTTAACGTCATGTTGCCGCCCGCGCTGAGGGTTGAATAATTGTAGATCGCGCCTTTATTTTTGGTATTTAAGGTCAGGTCGCCGGTGCTGCTGATCTGCCCTTCGTTGGTGATATCTGAGTAGGTCGTGATTGAAATATTTTTGGCAGTAATATTGCCATAATTATTCACTACGCCGTGATCGGTGGTGATATCGGCGGCATTCATATAACCATTTTGGTTCAGCCAGTAGCTGTGGGCGGTAATCGCGTTGGTTGCCTCAATACGACCACTGCTGCTTTGCGCCAGCGTGCCATTGGTCTGCAGATTGATATTTTCGCCGGTGATATTGCCGAGGTTATAGATCTCGCCCGTATTGGCGCTGCCGTCCTGTGTAAGCGACTGAATGGTGGTTTGGCCAGTAGAGTTAATATTGCCGGTGTTTTTAAAGCTGTCGCCGACAAACGTCAGGCTGGTGTGTTTGGCGCTGATTTTGCCTTCATTGAGGAAATCACCGATTGCCGTGGCGGCAATCTGGTTATTTGACAGCAGGGAGGCTTTTTCTTCGTTGCGGATTTTCCCGCCGCTGGTCAGGCTTAATCCACTGGTGCCGGTCATCGTGCCTGAGTCGCCGTTGGTGATGTTGCCGTTAGCGGTGGCAATCAGCTGGCCGCCGGAGAGAGAACCGGTGTTAACGATATAATCGCCACTGGAGAGCATTAAATAATAGGCGCCGGCGATGCTACCGTCATTGGTGATGCCCGTGACGGTGGAAACCTGGCTCAGCAAACCTTTGCCCGTTATTGACCCTTTGTTCAGCAAATTACCGTTGCTGGTGAGCATCAGCGTGCCGTTGGAGATAATAGAACCCTTATTACGTACGCCAAAGCCGATATTATTGCCGACCATGCTGATGCTGTTGGCCTCAATGCCGCCAAGGCTGCTGACGTCGATGCTGTACTGCGGGTTAACCGTCATCTGGATCAGGGTGGCCTTTTTACCGGCGGAGGTCACCGAGCCAGAGCTGTTATCCATGGTGAAGTTGCCCGCGCTGACCAGGGCGTTGTTGGCCTGCACTTTACCGTTAATCTTAATCGCGTCGGCGAGCAGAACCGCGTAGCCGTTGGCGGCGTTCATGCCATTTTCGCCGATGGTGAGGGTGCCTCCCGTTACGGTATAGCTGCCGATGGCGCCATCGTCGGTCATATTAACCTTGCCGGTGGTCAGGATAGCCTTGTTGGTATTAACAAAGCTACAGCCGGAACAGGTGATGCCGTTCGGGTTGGCGATTACCACATCCGCTTTCTGACCGTTGACTTCGATAAAGCCCTTCAGGCTACTGGCGTTTTTGGAGGTCACCTCGTTCAAAATCACCGAAGCGCTGCCGGCGGTCAGATTATTGTTGCGGGCGATATTGCCAAATGTGCTGTGGCTGACATCATCGCCGCTGTTATTGAGGATGGTGCCATTGGTGCCGACGTTGAAGTCGCGGTACAGGTTATGGGAGACACTGGCGGCGTTCGGCTTTTCAATATCGATAACCGTGGCGCCGGAAGAGTGCGTATAGCTTGTGGGGTCGGCATAAACTACCGACGAGGTTAATACTGCCGCCAGTGCGACATAAGAAGCCTTAAACTTAAACATTTTCTTTATTCCTTTAAATAATGATTAATAAATAATGTAAATATGACGAGTCAATAATGTGCGAATTAATACCTCCACTGTAATGAAAAGCCCATATTCAGGGCGTCGCTATGAAACTTATCCGGTTTACTCAGCGGGGTACTAATAAACAGATCGTACTGCGTTGACCATAGCTGACCGCGCAGCCCGCTGACGGCGCCGGAGAGCACTTTGCCTTTTTGATATAGATCGGCGCCGATAAGACGGCCTATATCCGCGCCCAAATAGAATTGCCGCTCGTGGGTGGCCAGATCCCAGATAAAATCGTTGCGCCAGTACCATCCCTGATTGCCGGACAGGCTGTTTTCACCGTCAAAACCGCGCACGCTCCAGCGACTACCAATATTGAATTTATTATCGGAAGCGAGTTTGTCCGGGCTGAACTGGGCGCTGAGGCGGGGAGCCCAGGTAAATTTGTCGCCGGTGGCGTCAAATTTCATCATTGCCTGCAGATTACCATGCACAATCCGCGACAGCGGGCTATACAGCCCGGCCTGCTCTTCCGGCGTTGCTGTCGAGCTGAGCCACGGCAGGCTGCGCTGGATGCCGATGCTGGCATCAACAATCTTTTTGTTAAAGTAGTGCTGGTGGTTGAGGGTGAATTCCCATGAGGGGTTCTGCTTGCGCATCACCAGTAGCTCACTGCCGCCGAAGTAATAATGCGAGGTGCTCTTGGCGATCCGCAGGTCAGCGGTGGTTTTTTGCTGCCGGGTGTGGGAGAGCAGACGACTCAGCGTGGCGCTGTAGTAGCGATTTTTACTCTTATAATCCATCGTCGACCAGTTGCCGTTAAACTGCTGACGATACTGGCTGTATGCCCCGTAGGCGCTTAGTGTCCAGTAGCCAAAGGGAATGGAGTAATACAGGCTGCCGTTGTGGTTGCCGTCGTTATGCTGATTGAATTCAATATCGCCCCCGCCGGAAAGGTACAGGATATCGTTGAGGGTGGTCAGGTCATAGAGATAGAGGGCCCCGCCGGCCTGGTAGCGTCCGCTGGCTTTGCTGCCGGCGTCGTCAAGCCAGGCGCCAAGCTGCCATTTTTTCGCCAGGCTGCGGGCGATCTGGATATCGCTTTCTCCCTCGTGTTGGCCCGGCAACAGTTTCATGTGCGCGGTGGCGCCGGGCAGACGCTGCAGGTTGGCCATCCCTTGCTCAAGGTCGCTTAAGCGCAGGATAGTACCGGAAGAGGTGGGTAGGGAATTCCACAGGCGGGTGGTGTCCGAGCCGTCGGCATAGTCGATAGCGCCCACTTTGCCATAGTGCAGCGTGAACCTGAGTATGCCGTGCTCCAGCGACTGGGAGGGCACATCAATCAGCGAGGTGATGTAGCCTTGCGCGATCAGCTCATTTTGCAAGGTATAGGCCAGCAGGCGAATGCCTTCGCTACCCAGACAGCGTCCCTGCGCCTGCCGTGCGGTTTTCGCCAGTAATTTCCGGGTGAGCGCCTGGTTATCGGAGTCGATATCGACCCGGTTGATCAATTTGCAATGCGTTTCCTCAGGAAAAGGGATCCCCTGCGGCGCCACGCGCTGTTGTGAAGACTGAAAATCCTGTTGCTGCGGCGCCAGCGCCTCCTGGCGGGCTTTATCCTGCTCCGTCTGGTGAGTAGAAGAGGCCAATGGCGCGGCCCCGGCGGCTGAGGTGCCCGCCAGCGTGATAAACAGCAGCCCGGTGAGCGTGCGAGATCGAATTAACATGAAGCAATATCCATTTGTTTCATTGGTTTGGTGGCGCATCCATTATTCTGCGAGCGGCAGAGAATATTGATGGCCTTTATTTCGGCGCAGGCGAGGTCAGGCAAGAATATTATATTCAATTAATAAAATAATCGTGCGACGAACCTGTTACGAGGCGTTATATGCTAGCGGCGGTGGCAAGGCCGGTCCACGAATTCATTATTGAATTCTTTATGAATTGATCGATTTAATAAATAAGTTCAGCTTTTATCGCCCAGGTTTATTGGGTACGTAAATGATAGTAGCGATAATCTGCCGCATAAATAACATTGGCGAATAATATGGCGGAAAAGATTAACTGCGCATACCGGGCGGTATGCGCAGAGAAAAACCATTAATGAAGTATTTTGGCGAGGAAATCTTTGGCACGCTCGGATTGCGGATTGGCAAAGAAGGCCTCTTTATCGGCATCCTCGACAATCTTCCCTTCATCCATAAAGATCACCCGGTTCGCCACCTTGCGGGCAAAGCCCATCTCATGGGTCACGACCATCATGGTCATCCCCTCGTTGGCCAGTTCGACCATAACGTCCAGCACCTCGTTAATCATCTCCGGGTCAAGCGCTGAGGTGGGCTCATCAAACAGCATGGCGATTGGGTCCATACACAGGGCACGGGCAATGGCCACGCGCTGCTGCTGGCCGCCGGAGAGTTGCGCCGGGTATTTTTCCGCATGCGCCGCCAGGCCAACGCGCTCCAGCAACTTGAGGCCTTTCTTGCGCGCTGAGGCTTTATCGCGGTTAAGCACTTTGACCTGCGCCAGCGTCAGGTTGTCGATAATCGACAGATGCGGGAACAGTTCAAAATGCTGAAACACCATGCCGACGTGCGAGCGCAGTTTAGCCAGGTTGGTCTTTTTATCGTTAACCACGGTGCCATCGACAATAATCTGCCCCTGCTGTACCGGCTCAAGGCCGTTCACAGTCTTAATCAGCGTGGATTTACCGGAGCCTGACGGCCCGCAGACCACCACGACTTCGCCTTTTTTCACTTCCGTGGAGCAATCGGTCAGCACCTGAAAGTGACCATACCATTTTGAAACGTTTTTCAGGGTAATCATTACACAGTCCTTTTCTTCAACCAGCTGACCAACAGCGAGGCGCTGAGGCTAATCACAAAATAGACGCCGCCCGCGAACAGGATCATTTCGACCTGGGTTCCGTCACGCTCGCCAATGGTGGAGGCGGTACGGAAGAAGTCGGCGAGACTCAATACATACACCAGCGAGGTATCCTGGAACAGGACGATCCCCTGGGTTAGCAGCAGCGGCACCATGGCGCGGAAGGCCTGCGGCAGGATCACCAGCCGCATTGACTGCCAGTGGGTCATCCCCAACGCCAGCGCGGCGCTGGACTGGCCGCGGGAGATGCTCTGAATGCCGGCGCGGATAATCTCTGAATAGTAGGCGGCTTCGAACATCGAAAACGCCACCATCGCCGAGATCAGGCGAATATCCGTTTTCGGCGACAGTCCCAGCACGTTCTGCAGGAAGCCCGGGACAATCAGGTAGAACCACAGCAGGACCATCACCAGTGGGATTGAGCGGAATACGTTGACGTAGGATTTAGCAAACCAGGCCAGCGGCAGAAAGCTGGACAGGCGCATAACCGCCAGCAGGGTGCCCCAGACGATGCCGACCACGATGGCGATCACCGTAATCTTCAGGGTGATCACCAGCCCTGCCAGCAGATAGGGCATGGAGGGAACGATCGAACTCCAGTCAAAATCGTACATTATTTGCCTCCCATATTGCCAGGCAGGCGAACCTTACGCTCGACCACATACATAATCAGCATAATCACCGCGTTGATGAAAACATAGGCCAGGGTGATGGCGGTAAAAGACTCCCAGGCATGAGCGGAGTAGTCCAGCAGTTTGCCCGCCTGCGCGGCCATATCGGCCAGACCGATGGTGGAGGCGATGGCCGAGTTTTTCACCAGGTTCATCATCTCCGAGGTCATCGGCGGCACGATAACGCGGTAGGCGTTCGGCAGCAGCACGTAGCGGTAGGTTTGCGGCAGGGTCAGGCCCATCGCCAGGCCGGCGTTCTTCTGCCCGCGCGGCAGCGACTGGATGGCGGCGCGTACCTGCTCGCAGACGCGAGCGGCGGTAAACAGCCCCAGGCACAGCATGGAGGAGACAAAGAATTGAATGTTTGGGTCCAGCTCCGATTTAAACCACATGCCGATATTTTCCGGCAGGAACTCCGGCACCACCAGGTACCAGGTAAAGAACTGCACGATCAGCGGCACGTTGCGAAACAGTTCGACATAGCAGGTGCCAATGCCCGAGAGGAAGCGATTGGGTACCGTGCGTAAAATGCCGAACAGTGAGCCGACGAGAAAAGCGATGATCCAGGCCGAGATGGAGAGGGCGACGGTGATTTGAAAACCGCTCCACAGCCAGCCCAGGTAGGTAGTGTTGCCGAAGGGGGCCTGTTGCAGGAATATCCCCCAGTTCCAGTCTATTGACATACATGACTCCTGGAAAAAAAAGGGTAGCCAGTGCTACCCTCGAAGACGGTTGTCCAGCTTGTTTCGGTATTCGCGGCGGCTGGGGAACGACCAGCCGCCGTATAGTCTGTCCGTGCTGTGACAATCATCGGGAGGGCAGGATATCCCGCCCCTGGTTGTTATAATTAGTTCAGTGCTTTGTCGTTAGGTGATTTGAACAGCGCTTTCATGTCGTCCGACAGCTCGAAGTTGAGGTTAAGATTTTTTGGCGGAATAGGGTTTTTGAACCATTTGTCAAACCACTTCTCCGCTTCGCCAGAGGTCTGAGCCTGGGCGACGGTTTCATCAACCAGCGCCTTGAACGTCGGATCGTCCTTCCGCAGCATGCAGCCATAGGCTTCCTTCGACTGCGGGGTGCCGACGATTTCCCAGTTATCCGGTTTCTTCGCCTTGGCGCGTTCGCCAGCCAGCAGGGCATCATCCATCATAAAGGCCACGGCGCGTCCGCTCTCCAGGGTGCGGAAAGAGTCGCCATGATCTTTGGCGCTGATAATGCGCATATTCATTTTTTTCTCATCGTTCAGCTTATGCAGCAGGATCTCCGAGGTGGTTCCGGAGGTGACGACGACCGCTTTATCCTTCAGGTCCGGGAAATCTTTGATCGGACCGCCTTTCTTCACCAGCAGACGGGTACCGACCACGAAGATGGTATTGGAGAAGGCCGCCTGTTTCTGGCGCTCAAGGTTGTTGGTGGTTGAGCCGCACTCGAAATCAAAGGTGCCATTCTGCAGCAACGGGATACGGTTCTGCGAGGTGACCGGGATCAGTTTGACCTGCAGATCGGGTTTGTTCAGTTTTTTCTTGATGGCATCGACGATGGCGTTGGAATAATCCTGAGAGTAGCCCACAACCTTCTGCTGGTTATCGTAGTAAGAGAACGGGACCGAAGATTCACGATGGCCGACAACGATAACCCCGTTTTTGGCGATCTTATCCAGGGTGTTCTGGCCAGCCGCCGGGGCAGCATCTTCCGCCTGCGCCAGACCAGCGGTCATTCCCATTACCAGCATTGCCGTGGCCAGTTTACGTAATTGCATATCCAACTCCTTATCCGCAGCGTCAGCGACGCTATTGATACCCATTGTGATTGTGTGTGTTGTTATTGGGGGCACGCGTCCACGTGCCGCATTTGTATGTGTTTGTTAGCATTTAGTTTGGCTTAATGTAAAGATTTTGCTGCTTTATTGTTTATTTTTGCGAAGCGCTCCGCACCAATCGGAGGCAAATATCTTCCATTGCACCAAAATAGCGCGACCACCGATCGTTTCTGGTGCAACCCGGTTGCACTGGGTCGGACGAGGCCGCTACCAGGTTAAATAAAGCAATGACTGTGCCAGAGTGGCAGATGATGGGAAGAAAAAGCCGGCGACGGGCGTCGCCGGCGGAGAAACTTATCGGCGACGCTGGCGCAGGCTCATCAGCAGCGCGGCGAAACCAAACAGCGCCGTCAGCGCCCATAGCGGCCAGTTGCCGGTGCGGGCGTAAGGGGTTAAGCCGCTGGTGGGGGTCACGGTGGTGGTCAACACCTCGCGGGTAAACTGCGGGATCATCTTCTGGATCTCGCCGCGCGGGCCGATCACCGCAGTAATGCCGTTGTTGGTGCTGCGCAGCAGCGGGCGGGCCAGCTCCAGGGCGCGCATTCGCGCCATCTGGAAGTGTTGCCACGGGCCGATGGACTTGCCGAACCAGGCGTCGTTGGAGATGGTCAGCAGGAAGTCGGTGTCCGGCCGGAAGTTATCCCGCACCTGTTCACCGAGGATTATCTCGTAGCAGATGGCCGCGGTCAGCTTCAGGTTATGCGCCATCAGCTGCGGCTGCACGTAGGGGCCGCGGCTGAAGGAGGACATCGGCAGGTCAAAGAACGGCGCCAGCGGACGCAGAATCGACTCCAGCGGTACAAACTCGCCGAACGGCACCAGATGGTTCTTGTTGTAGCGGTTGGTCGAGTCGTAGCGGTACGGGTTATCTTTGCCGAGAGTAATGATGGTGTTGTAGGTATCGTAACGGTTCTGCTTGTTGAGACGCGCATCGACAATGCCGGTGATCAGCGAGCTGTCTTTTGCGCGCAGCAGATCGTCCATCATGCTGAGGAACTGCTGCTGGTTGATCTCCAGATCCGGGATCGCCGATTCAGGCCAGATAATCAGCTGCGAGTGGCCGATATGCGGCTGGGTCAGCGCCAGGTAGGTTTTCAGGGTATTGACCAGCTGCTTTTCGTCCCATTTCATGGCCTGTGGGATATCGCCTTGCACCAGCGAGACCTGGGTCGCGCGCGCCGGCAGCAGCTGATACCACTGGATATAGCGCAGCGGGAAGGGCAGGGCGAACAGCAGCGCGGCAATCGCCAGCGGCTTCCAGTTGCGCTGGACGAGGGCCAGGGCCAGCAGGCCGCTGACTACCATCAGCAGGAAGTTAATCGCCTCGACGCCCATCACCGGCGCGAGACCTTTCAGCGGGCCGTCAATCTGGCTGTAGCCGAACTGTAGCCACGGAAAGCCGGTCAGCACCCAGCCGCGCAGGAACTCGGTGATTTGCCAGACGACAGGGGCAGCGATAGCCATCCGTATCCAGTTAGTTTTAGGCCACAGACGGGCGAGCAGGCCGGCAAACAGGCCGGTGTAGAGCGAGAGATAGGCCGCCAGCAGAACGACGAGGAAGACGTTAACCGGGCCGGGCATTCCGCCAAACTGCGCGATGCTGACATAGACCCAGTTGATACCCGTGCCGAACAGCCCGAGTCCCCAGAAATAGCCGATCCCGGCGCTTTGCAGCGGGCGTCGGTTGAGGGTTAACGCCTGCAGACCGATCAGCGAAACGATAGCCGCTGGCCAGAAGTCATAAGGTGAAAAAGCCAGCGTTCCGCTGGCTCCAAACAACAGCGCCAGCAACAGACGTATGCGCTGGCGTTCAAGAAGAGAGGCAAATACCATTTAGGTTAATCGTCCCGTTAATTAACGCCTGCTGCTACAGGCTATTCTTTTTGCCAGCCGGACGCGGGGCACCTACAACCGTGTATGACTCGCGGTCTCCCGGCTGGCCATTTCAGCGCTACCGCTTACTCTTCCAGCTTCGGCTGGGGAGCGTCATCGGGCAGCTTTACATGCACCTGAATGATACGACGACTATCTGCCATTGCTACCTTGAATTGGTAACCATCAATGTCGATAGATTCGCCGCGGGCCGGCAGATGGCCGAAGGCCTGCATCACCAGCCCGCCAATGGTATCCACTTCTTCATCGCTAAAGTGCGTGTCGAAGGCGTCGTTGAAGTCTTCGATGGAGGCCAGGGCGCGCACCGTCCAGGTGTGGCGGCTCAGCTGGCGGAAATCGATATCTTCTTCTTCGTCGTACTCGTCTTCAATTTCCCCGACGATGAGCTCAAGGATATCCTCGATGGTCACCAGGCCAGAGACGCCGCCGAATTCGTCAATAACGATCGCCATATGATAGCGCTGTGAGCGAAACTCTTTCAGCATGCGGTCGACCCGCTTGCTTTCCGGGACGACAACCGCCGGCCGTAACACTTTTTCCATGCTGAAGGCTTCGGCGTCGCTGCGCATAAACGGCAGCAGATCCTTGGCCATCAGAATCCCTTCGATGTGATCTTTATCTTCACTGATGACCGGGAAACGCGAGTGGGCGGATTCGATGATGACATCCAGGCACTCGTCCAGCGTCTGGTTGCGTTTCAGGGTTATCATTTGTGAACGGGGGATCATAATGTCGCGGACCCGCTGGTCGGCGATATCCATTACCCCTTCGAGCATGTCACGCGTATCTTCATCGATAAGGTCGTTTTGCCCGGAATCACGGATCAGCGCCAGCAGTTCATCGCGGTTTTTCGGTTCCCCGTGAAAAAGCTGGCTGAGTAACAGGGAGAAAAATCCCTTTTTGCTGTTTACTGTGTCACTACTGTGTGAATTGTCGTCGCTCATGGCGTCGTTTGGGTTCTCATGTTGATTTAACTGTCGCTCGTCGCGCGTAAACTCAGCGCCGGACGGCATGGGTTGCCTGACTTTCTGGCAGGTAAAACGCAGAAACAGCGGCCGGATGAGGCGCAAGCACCGCCATCCGGCTGGGCGCTATTCCGCAATCTTCTCGGAAATGTACGGGTCCTCATAGCCCAGAGCAAGCATTATCTCTGTTTCAAGGCCTTCCATCTCTTCCGCTTCGTCGTCTTCGATATGATCGTAGCCCAGCAGATGCAGGCTACCGTGCACCACCATATGCGCCCAGTGCGCCTCCAGCGGCTTACCTTGCTCGCTGGCTTCTTGTTCTACCACCTGACGGCAGATGATCAGATCGCCGAGCAGCGGCATTTCAATTCCCGGCGGCGCTTCAAACGGGAAGGAGAGGACGTTGGTCGGCTTATCCTTGCCGCGATAGGTCAGGTTCAGCTCATGGCTTTCTGCAACGTCGACCAGACGAATCGTTAACTCTGACTCCTCCTGAAACGGCGGAATGACGGCGTCGACCCAGCGTTGGAAAAGGGCTTCGTCCGGCAGGCCGCTGGTCTCTTCGCAGGCCAGCTGTAAATCGAGGATCACCTGACTCATTTTTGCTCCTGTTCCTGGGCTTCGCGTTTGCGCTCGGCGGCCAGCTCTGCTTTACGTTTCTGATCTGCGGCTTCCCATGCCTCATAGGCGTTCACGATGCGGGCGACCACCGGATGGCGCACCACGTCTTCGCTATGGAAGAAGTTAAAGCTGATCTCATCGACTTCCGCCAGCACTTCGATGGCATGGCGCAGACCGGATTTGGTGCTGCGTGGCAGGTCAATCTGCGTGATGTCGCCGGTGATCACCGCCTTGGAGTTAAAGCCGATGCGGGTCAGGAACATCTTCATCTGTTCGATGGTGGTGTTCTGGCTTTCATCAAGAATGATAAAGGCGTCATTCAGCGTCCGTCCGCGCATATAGGCCAGCGGGGCCACTTCGATGACGTTACGCTCAATCAGCTTCTCCACTTTCTCAAAGCCGAGCATCTCAAACAGCGCGTCATACAGCGGGCGCAGATACGGGTCGACCTTCTGGCTCAGATCGCCGGGCAGGAAGCCGAGCTTTTCGCCTGCCTCGACGGCCGGACGGGTCAGCAGAATACGGCGGATCTCCTGGCGCTCCAGCGCATCGACCGCCGCCGCCACCGCCAGATAGGTTTTACCCGTACCCGCCGGACCCACGCCGAAAGTGATGTCGTGATCGAGGATATTGGCGATGTACTGCGCCTGGTTCGGCGTACGCGGTTTGATTACCCCGCGCTTGGTCTTGATATTGACGGCTTTACCGTACTCAGGCACGCTTTCGGCGCTCTGCTCCAGTACGCGCGCTTCCTTGATCGCCAGGTGGATCTGCTCTGGTTCAATATCCTGAATCTGACCGCGCATTGGCGCTGTGTCGACATACAGGCTGCGCAGAATATCGGCGGCAGCGTGCACGCACAGGGCGCGACCGGTCAGCTTAAAGTGATTGTCACGGCGGTTGATCTCAATGCCTAACCGACGCTCCAGCTGTTTAATGTTGTCGTCAAACGGGCCGCACAGGGCTAACAGGCGTGCGTTATCCGCTGGCTCCAGGGTAATCTCACGAGTGTCTATGTTCAAACTATTCCTCTTTACGCAGGTGGCCGGACGCGGCGCGTGGCCGGCTAATCAGGAAATTATTTACGTCACAGGAAAATGGCGCAAGCATTGCTGTAGATATAGGGACGGAGAGAGGAATTACAAGGCCTGCCGGAACCGACAGGCCTGAAGGGATCATGGCTGGTAAATTCCCACGCCAAGATCGTTCTCTTTACGGGTGCGGGCAATCACTGATTCGGGTGATTCAGCGATACGCAGACCCATCTCCGCTTCGGTGCGCACGATTTTACCGCGCAGCGAGTTGGTGTATACATCGACGATTTCGACATCGACAAACTTACCGACGAGGTCCGGGGTACCTTCGAAGTTGACCACCCGGTTATTCTCCGTACGTCCGGAAAGCTCCATGATGTTCTTACGCGAGGTGCCTTCCACCAGGATGCGCTGTACCGTGCCGAGCATGCGACGGCTCCAGGCCATCGCCTGCTGGTTAATGCGTTCCTGCAGGATATACAGACGCTGTTTTTTGTCCGCCTCCGGCACGTCGTCGACCATATCGGCCGCCGGGGTGCCCGGGCGAGCGGAGAAGATAAAGCTGTAGCTCATATCGAAATTGACGTCGGCGATAAGCTTCATGGTCTTTTCGAAATCTTCCGTGGTTTCGCCCGGGAAGCCGACGATAAAGTCGGAGCTTATCTGAATATCCGGGCGCGCTTCACGCAGCTTGCGAATAATCGCTTTATACTCCAGCGCGGTATGGGTGCGTCCCATCAGGTTCAGCACACGGTCGGAGCCACTCTGCACCGGCAGGTGCAGGAAGCTCACCAGCTCCGGCGTATCGCGATAAACGTCGATGATATCGTCGGTAAATTCGATCGGGTGGCTGGTGGTGAAGCGAATGCGGTCGATGCCGTCGATGGCGGCGACCAGGCGCAGCAGGTCGGCAAAGCTGCCGGTGGTGCCGTCGTAATTCTCACCGCGCCAGGCGTTAACGTTCTGCCCCAGCAGATTGACCTCACGCACGCCCTGCGCCGCCAGTTGGGCGATTTCAAACAGGATATCGTCGCACGGACGGCTAACTTCTTCTCCGCGGGTATACGGCACCACGCAGTAGGTGCAGTATTTATTGCAACCTTCCATAATCGAGACAAAGGCGGTCGGCCCTTCGGCGCGCGGCTCTGGCAGGCGATCGAATTTTTCAATTTCCGGGAAGCTGATATCAACTACCGGACTGCGGTTGCCGCGCACGGAGTTAATCATCTCCGGCAGGCGGTGCAGGGTTTGCGGCCCGAAAATAATATCGACATAGTGCGCGCGCTGGCGAATATGGTCGCCTTCCTGGGAAGCCACGCAGCCGCCGACGCCAATAATCAGGTCCGGGTTCTTCTCTTTCAGCAGCTTCCAGCGGCCAAGCTGATGGAAAACTTTTTCCTGGGCCTTCTCACGAATTGAGCAGGTATTGAGCAACAGCACATCTGCTTCTTCCGCCACCTCGGTCAGTTGATACCCATGTGTCGCATCCAGCAGATCGGCCATCTTTGATGAATCATACTCGTTCATCTGACAGCCCCAGGTTTTAATATGGAGTTTTTTTGTCATTGACTTGCTCATGCTCAGTAATAGATATCCAAAACGCGGGGATATATACAGGGTGAATTTCGCATTCCAGGGCGCGTATTGTAATGCTTTGGTCGCCCCCTG
Source organism: Klebsiella sp. KP20-425-1 (assembly GCF_025813515.1). Lineage (NCBI taxonomy): Bacteria > Pseudomonadati > Pseudomonadota > Gammaproteobacteria > Enterobacterales > Enterobacteriaceae > Klebsiella > Klebsiella sp. KP20-425-1. Next base: position 3,639,022 of record NZ_CP109614.1, on the reverse strand, counting down.
ACCAGTGCGAGCGTTATCGCCGCAAGAGGGCGAAAAATCCGGTAAACTTAACGGATTCTGCTTTAAGGATAATAGCCATGACAATTCACGTAACAGATGTCGCCATCGTGGGCGGCGGCATGGTCGGCGGCGCCCTGGCGTTAGGGCTGGCGCAACAGGGATTTACCGTGACGGTGCTTGAGAAAGCGGCGCCACCGGCGTTCGAACCGGCATCCGCCCCGGATGTGCGGATCTCGGCGATCAGCGCGGCTTCGGTCGGCCTGCTGAAGAGTCTCGGCGTCTGGGATGCCATACGGGCGATGCGCGTCCATGCTTATCGCCGTCTGGAGACCTGGGAGTGGGAGAGCGCGCACGTCGCCTTCGACGCCGCGGAGCTCAAGCTGCCGGAGCTGGGCTATATGGTCGAGAACAAGGTTCTGCAATGGGGCCTGTGGCAAGCGCTGGCGGCGCATGAGGCGGTTACCCTGCGCGTCGGTAGCGAACTGAAAAAGATGCAGCGCGGCGAGACGCAGACGGCGTTGCATTTGCGCGAGGGGGAGACGATCCACGCCCGGCTGGTTATCGGCGCCGACGGCGCTAACTCCCAGGTGCGGGAGATGGCCGGCATCGGCGTGCACGCCTGGCAATATCAGCAGTCCTGTATGCTGATCAGCGTCGAATGCGCCGACGATCCCGGCGACAGCACCTGGCAGCAGTTTACTCCCAGCGGCCCACGCGCCTTCCTGCCGCTGTTCGACCACTGGGCCTCGCTGGTCTGGTACGACGCCCCGGCGCGGATCCGTCAGCTGCAGAGCATGACCATGGCGCAGCTCCAGCAGGAGATCGCCAGTCACTTTCCGGCGCGGCTGGGACGGGTGACGCCGCAGGCGGCCGGCGCCTTCCCGCTCACCCGGCGTCATGCGCTGCAGTATGTTCAGCCCGGCCTAGCGCTGGTGGGCGATGCGGCGCACACCATTCATCCACTGGCGGGGCAGGGGGTTAACCTTGGCTATCGTGATGTCGATGCCCTGCTGGAGATCCTGGCGGAAGCGCGCGGCCGCGGCGAAGACTGGGCCAGCCTGCCGGTGCTGAAGCGCTACCAGGCGCGGCGGCGAGCGGATAATTTTATCATGCAGTCGGGGATGGATCTGTTTTATGCCGGTTTCAGCAATGACCTGGCGCCGGTGCGGATGCTGCGTAATATTGGCCTGATGGCGGCTGAACGCGCCGGGATGCTGAAGCGTCAGGCGCTGAAGTATGCGTTAGGCTTGTAAAACCGGCTTCCCGGGCAGGGGCGTAGCGGAGAGCACCTGCCCGGCAGTCAGTACGGAGTAAGCATGTCAGGACGCCAATAGCAAAAAAGCCCACCGAAGTGAGCTTTTTTGCATTGAAGTGGCTGGGGTACGAGGATTCGAACCTCGGAATGCCGGAATCAGAATCCGGTGCCTTACCGCTTGGCGATACCCCAATTGTCTGTTGCACTTGACCGTAACTACGCCGGTTGAGGGCAACAGTGCGTTCACTGCTGAACGACTTTTAAATTTGGCTGGGGTACGAGGATTCGAACCTCGGAATGCCGGAATCAGAATCCGGTGCCTTACCGCTTGGCGATACCCCAACAAATTGTTTGCGGATTTATCGATGCGTATCGATACGTCCAGAATTTGGTGGCTACGACGGGATTCGAACCTGTGACCCCATCATTATGAGTGATGTGCTCTAACCAGCTGAGCTACGTAGCCTAATTGTCTTGCTGCTTCTTCGATGGCTGGGGTACCTGGATTCGAACCAGGGAATGCCGGTATCAAAAACCGGTGCCTTACCGCTTGGCGATACCCCAATACCGTCGCGGTGAACCGCAAATATCGAAGAAATATGGCTGGGGTACCTGGATTCGAACCAGGGAATGCCGGTATCAAAAACCGGTGCCTTACCGCTTGGCGATACCCCATCCGTACAACGCTAACTGGTGAATGGTGCGGGAGGCGAGACTTGAACTCGCACACCTTGCGGCGCCAGAACCTAAATCTGGTGCGTCTACCAATTTCGCCACTCCCGCAAAAAAGATGGTGGCTACGACGGGATTCGAACCTGTGACCCCATCATTATGAGTGATGTGCTCTAACCAGCTGAGCTACGTAGCCATCTTTTTTTCGCGTAACCTTATCGGCGTTGCGGGGCGCATTATGCGTATTGGGCCTGCGAGCGTCAACCTCTTTTTCAAGGAAAATCGTTGTAATGTGACTGTTTGGTTAGGTTGCGAACAGCTCGCTGGAATATTCGGCAATTATTGGTTATTTATCGTTTTTCAGCGGTATAAATCCGGCAAAAAGAAAACGGACCCCGGAGGGTCCGTTTTGCGTTTCACCGCCCGTCTGGGCTTATTTGTAGGCCGACTGGTGGACACCGACCGCGCGGCCTGATGGATCGTTCATGGTTTTGAACGCTTCATCCCACTCAATGGCTTTCGCTGAAGAGCAGGCCACCGACGGACCGCCAGGGACGCACTCCGCCGCGCTCGGCAGCGGGAACAGCTCTTCGAAGATCTCGCGGTACAGATAGCCTTCTTTGGAGGTCGGCGTGTTGTACGGGAAGCGGAAGCTTGCGGTTTCCAGTTGCTGGTCGCTGATCTGTTTGGCGGCCACTTCTTTCAGGGTATCGATCCAGCTGTAGCCGACGCCGTCAGAGAACTGCTCCTTCTGGCGCCAGGCGACGCTGGCCGGCAGGTAGGATTCAAAGCATTCGCGCAGAATGTGTTTTTCCATTTTGCCGTTGCCGCACATCTTATCCTGCGGGTTAATGCGCATCGCGACGTCGAGGAACTTCTTGTCGAGGAACGGCACGCGGGCCTCCACGCCCCAGGCGGACATCGCTTTGTTGGCGCGGGCGCAGTCAAACATATGCAGCGCCTGCAGCTTACGCACCGTCTCTTCGTGCAGTTCTTTGGCGTTCGGCGCCTTATGGAAGTAGAGGTAGCCGCCGAACACTTCGTCCGAACCTTCGCCGGAAAGCACCATTTTGATGCCCATGGCTTTAATTTTCCGCGACATCAGGTACATCGGCGTCGAGGCGCGAATAGTGGTCACATCGTAGGTTTCGATGTGATAGATAACGTCGCGGATGGCATCCAGCCCTTCCTGGACGGTAAAGTGAATTTCGTGGTGCACGGTGCCGAGGTGGTTGGCCACCTCCTGCGCCGCTTTCAGGTCAGGAGAGCCTTCCAGACCGACCGCGAAAGAGTGCAGCTGCGGCCACCAGGCTTCGCTACGCTCCTGATCTTCGACGCGACGGGCGGCGAATTTCTTGGTGATAGCCGAGATGACCGATGAATCAAGACCGCCGGAGAGCAGCACGCCGTAAGGCACGTCGGACATCAGGTGGCTTTTCACCGACTCTTCCAGCGCCTGGCGCAGCTCGTTCTTATCGGTAACGTTGTCTTTCACCGCGTCGTAATCAAACCAGTCGCGCTGATAGTACTGGCGAATTTCGCCGTCTTTGCTCCACAGGTAGCTGCCCGCCGGGAACTCTTTAATGGTGCGGCATACCGGCACTAGCGCTTTCATTTCGGAGGCGACATAGAAGTTGCCGTGTTCGTCATGGCCCATATACAGCGGGATAATGCCGATATGGTCGCGGCCAATTAAGTACGCGTCTTTTTCGCTGTCGTACAGGGCGAAGGCGAACATTCCCTGCAGGTCGTCGAGGAACTCCGGGCCTTTTTCCTGATACAGCGCGAGGATCACTTCGCAGTCGGAACCGGTCTGGAACTGGTAGCGATCGCCATACTCCGCGCGCAGCGCCTGGTGGTTGTAGATCTCGCCGTTAACGGCCAGCGCATGGGTTTTTTCGGCGTTGTACAGCGGCTGGGCCCCGGCGTTGACGTCGACAATCGACAGGCGCTCGTGCGCCAGAATCGCTTTGTCGCTGGCATATACGCCAGACCAGTCCGGACCGCGGTGGCGCATCAGGCGGGAAAGCTCCAGCGCCTTTTTACGCAGCTCGCCTGCGTCAGTTTTAATATCCAGTACGCCAAAAATAGAACACATAGCCTTCTCCATTACCCTGTCGTGTTTGATGTTGTGCTGGCTTCGTCTCGTGGCGAAGCCTGAGTGCGTGCTTAAGAAAATGCCGTAAAGGGGGAGCAGGCGCAAGGGTTTTGCGGCCGGAAAAAGAAAAAACGCAACCGTGATTGTTGAACAGTGAAAAAAGAGTATCTTTTGAACGGCTTTATTGAGGAATTCGTATTTATAAGCCGTTTTTATTAGATGGGGTAATTCTGAAGGGCGCTAGAAATGAAAAACCACGTCCTGCGACGTGGTTGGCATCAGAAAATATCGATTTCCGCGACGGAAGGGTAAATCCACGACGGGCGGAACGGCATGCTGTCGATATCGTCGAGGGTGGAGACGCCGGAGAGCACCAGAATAGTCTCCAGCCCCGCCTGGAAACCGGCCAGTATATCGGTGCGCAGGTTATCGCCGACGATCACCGTCTGCTCGGAGTGAGCTTGCATTTTATTCAGTGCTGAACGGATGATCCACGGGCTGGGTTTGCCGACGTAAAACGGCTTACGGCCGGAGATCTTCTCGATCCCGGCGCACAGCGCGCCGCAGGCAGGGTAGAAGCCGCGACCGTGCGTATCCGGGTTAGTGGCAATGAAGCGGGCGCCGTTGGCGACGAAGAAGGCGGCCTTATGCATCATTTCCCAGTTAAAGGAGCGAGTTTCCCCGACGATGACAAAATCCGGGTTCACATCGGTAATGGTAAAGCCGGCTTTGTACAGCTCGTGGATCAGCGCCCCTTCTCCCACCACGTAGGCTTTTTTGCCTTCCTGGCGACGCAGAAAATCGGCGGTGGCCATTGCTGAGGTGTAAAAGGCGCTATCCGGAACATCAATTCCAGCGGTGGCGAAACGGTTCGCCAGATCCTGGCCGGTTTGCGACGGGTAGTTGGTCAGCATTACCAGCGGCATGCCTTTATCGAGGATGCGCTTGATAAACTCGGCTGCGCCGGGAACGGCGACGTTATCGTGCATCAGTACGCCGTCAATATCACAAATTATGTTTTGAATGGTCATGGTGGGTCCAGAATCATTAACAAAGACGAAACTATACGCGTCATCGATGAGGTTTCACACCTCTGACGGGCGAGGCCCGCCCGTATCAAGGTGACGCGCTATCAGAAAAGGGGCGATTAGCTCTCAAGCAAACGCTGCAGCAGCGTGCCATTGAGCATGGCGCGTTTGACCAGCGCGAAGGCGCCGATTGCAGAGCGGTGATCGAGGGTGGAGCGCACCACCGGCAGGTTCTTACGAAACGCCTTAAGCGCCTGGGCGTTAATGCAGCCTTCGATGGCCGGAAGAAGGACCTTTTCAGCTTCCACTATTTCGCCGGCGACGACGATTTTTTGTGGGTTGAACAGGTTAATGGCGATGGCGATCGTTTTCCCGAGGTGGCGCCCCACGTACTCAATCACCTCGCAGGCCAGGGCATCGCCCTTGTTGGCCGCTTTGCAGATAGTTTTGATCGTGCAGTCATCCGGCGTCAGACGGCTCTGGTAGCCCTGCTCCAGCAGGTGGCGAACCCGCTGTTCAATGGCGGCATTGGCCGCGACGGTCTCCAGACAGCCGAAGTTGCCGCAGTGGCAGCGTTCGCCCAGCGGGTCGACCTGAATATGGCCAATTTCGCCGACGTTGCCGTTGCGGCCGATAAAAATGCGCCCGTTGGAGATAATCCCCGCCCCGGTACCGCGGTGCACGCGCACCAGAATGGAGTCTTCGCAATCCTGGCTTGCGCCAAAATAGTGCTCGGCCAGCGCCAGGCTGCGGATATCGTGGCCAACAAAGCAGGTAACATTGAAGCGTTTCTCCAGCGCCCCGACCAGGCCCCAGTTTTCCACCGCAATGTGCGGCATATAGCGGATCACGCCGCTTTCCGGGTCGACGAGGCCCGGCAGGATCACTGAGATAGCGATCAGCTCGCGAATTTTGCGCTGACAGTTTTCGATAAAGGTGGCGATGATATTCAGCAGGGCGTGTTCCAGCGTTTCCTGGGTGCGCTCGGGCAGCGGGAAGTGCTCCTCTTCCAGGGTCTTGCTGCTTAAATCATACAGGGTCAGAGTGGCGTCATAGCGGCCAAGCCGCACGCCGATGGCGTTGAAGTTGCGAGTTTCTGCGATGATAGAGATAGCGCGGCGGCCACCGGTGGAGGCCTGCTGATCGACTTCTTTGATCAGGCCGCGCTCAATAAGCTGACGCGTGATTTTGGTCACGCTGGCAGGGGCAAGCTGGCTTTGTTCGGCTATCTGAATGCGCGAGATGGGCCCATGCTGGTCAATCAGGCGGTACACGGCCGCGCTGTTCAGTTGTTTTACGAGGTCAACGTTACCAATTTGAGCTTGTCCGCCTGCTGTCATACTTTTACTTACTCAGTGACGACCTCGTTACCATTAACGATGGTCTTGGTGATTTTATAATCGCGTGTAAAGGCGGTCAGGTTAGCGACCATGCCCGGCGCAATGCTGCCGAGCTGCTTGTCCACGCCGATAGCGCGCGCAGGATAGAGCGTCGCCATGCGCAATACTTCGTCCAGTGCCACGCCGCAATGCTCAACCAGATTACGCACCCCTTCAATCATGGTCAGGGAAGATCCGCTGAGGGTGCCGTTTTCATCTACGCACAGCCCATTGCGGTAGTATATTGTTTTCCCGGCAAAAATGAACTGGTCAATATTCGCCCCCGCCGGCGCGGTGGCGTCGGTGACCAGGCACAGCTTGTCGCCTTTCAGGCGCTTGGCGTTGCGCACGTTGGCGTAATCGACGTGCATCCCGTCGACGATGATACCGCAGTAGACATCCGGCTCGTCAAAAATCGCCCCGGCAAGACCCGGTTCGCGGCCGGTAATGTACGGCATCGCATTATACAGGTGGGTGGCAAAGGTAATGCCCGCGCGGAAGCCGACTTTCGCCTCTTTCAGCGTAGCGTTGGAGTGGCCCGCGGAGACAACGATCCCGGCGGCGACCAGTTTGCGGATCACTTCTGGCTCAACGCGCTCAGGGGCGAGGGTCACTTTGGTGATCACATCGGCGTTGTCGCACAGGAAATCGACCAGCGCCGCGTCCGGTTTACGCACGTAGTCCGGATTGTGGGTGCCTTTCTTAACGATATTCAGCCACGGCCCTTCGAGATGCAGGCCCAGCGCCTGGTTCGGATGTTTTTGCAGATATTCGCGCATCACGCGCACGCCTTGCTTCATCAGATCGTCGCTGGAGGTAATCAGCGTCGGCAGGAAGCTGGTGCAGCCTGAGCGTTCGTTGGCCTTCTGCATGATCTCCAGCGTTTCGACAGTGACCGCCTCTGGGCTGTCGTTAAACTGCACGCCGCCGCAGCCGTTGAGCTGGACGTCGATAAAACCGGGGGCGATTATTGCGCCGTTGACTGAGCGCTGCTCGATGTCAGACGGCAAATCTGCCAGCGGACAAAGACGTTCGATAAAGCCATTAGCGATAACAACCGCATGGTCATCGAGAATTTCATGACCGGTATAAACCCGGCCCTGGGTTAATGCATACATTACGACCCCCGGTATATACGCCTCATCAGGTCAGCGTTCGTTCGTTTGCCGCCGGCATGATGGTGCGTACAAAGAAAAAGATGATCCCGCGCCAGGGCGCGGGAAGGACTACATTACAGACCTTTAATATTTTCAGCTTCTAATTCGTTGAAATATTTCAGCGTCTTCACTTTCAGCTCCATGGTGGACGGTTCGTCGCAGACGATCACCGCCTTCGGATGCAGCTGCAGACAGGTAATGGTCCACATGTGGTTGACGTTACCTTCTACCGCCGCCTGCAGCGCCAGTGCTTTCTGATGACCCAGCACCAGAATCATCACTTCTTCTGCGTCCAGCAGGGTGCCCACGCCGACGGTCAGCGCATATTTCGGCACCAGATCCACATCGCCGTCGAAGAAGCGGGAGTTCGCTACGCGGGTTTCATGGGTCAGGGTCTTAATACGGGTGCGGGACGCCAGAGAAGAGGCCGGTTCGTTAAACGCGATATGACCATCGTTGCCCACGCCGCCCATGAACAGGTGGATTTTACCGTAGGAACGAATTTTTTCTTCATAGCGACGGCATTCCGCATCGATGTCCGGCGCGTTACCATTCAGCAGGTTGATATTTTCTGCCGGAATATCAACGTGGTCAAAGAAATTACGGTGCATAAAGCTATGATAGCTTTCCGGATGCTCTTTCGGTAGGCCAACGTATTCATCCATGTTAAAGGTGACGACGTGCTTGAAGCTAACCTGGCCTGCTTTATGCATTTCAACCAGCGCCTTGTAGGCGGTCAGCGGGGTACCACCGGTTGGCAGACCCAGGACGAACGGACGGTCCGCGGTTGGTTTAAATGCATTAATGCGGTTAACGATATGGCGGGCAGCCCATTTACCGACCTGCTCAGCGGTTACCAGGGGAATCAGTCTCATTCTTCACCTCTATAGTCAAAGTAGATTCTGGCGGATTGGCGCCAGCACTCTAAGGAGAGTATTGCAGCAACTGCGCCGACCGGGGTCAATCCGTGTTGATTTTTTGAATGATAAAATAAGTTTTCGTTGTTAGCCAGTGCAAGGGAGGAGGGAATACGATATTTGGTGATAATTATCACAAAAAATACCCGTTTAATTTGCGATACGAATTAATTTTTCACACACTTTGCCGGTAAGTGATAAAACCGACCTTGTTACACAATAAAAAAGTGGCTTTGAAATGAGCCTCATCGGGGTCTCATAGGGGGAATAAGATGAATATTTTAGGTTTCTTTCAGCGACTGGGTAGGGCGTTGCAGCTCCCTATCGCAGTGCTGCCGGTCGCGGCATTGCTGCTGCGTTTCGGGCAACCAGACCTGTTGAATGTACCCTTCATCGCGCAAGCGGGTGGGGCGATCTTCGATAATCTGGCGCTGATCTTCGCAATTGGTGTGGCATCAAGCTGGTCCAAGGATAACGCCGGTTCTGCGGCGCTGGCCGGTGCGGTAGGGTATTTCGTGATGACCAAAGCGATGGTCACCATCAACCCGGAAATCAATATGGGCGTGCTGGCCGGTATCATTACCGGTCTGGTGGCAGGGGCGGTATACAACCGCTGGGCCGGCATCAAGCTGCCGGACTTCCTGAGCTTCTTCGGCGGCAAACGCTTCGTGCCGATCGCCACCGGCTTCTTCTGTCTGATCCTCGCGGCGATCTTCGGCTACGTCTGGCCGCCGGTGCAGCACGCTATCCACTCTGGCGGCGAATGGATCGTCTCCGCAGGGGCGCTGGGTTCCGGTATCTTTGGTTTCATCAACCGTCTGCTGATCCCAACCGGTCTGCATCAGGTGCTGAACACCATCGCCTGGTTCCAGATTGGTGAGTTCACTAACGCCGCTGGCGCTGTGTTCCACGGCGACATCAACCGCTTCTACGCCGGCGACGGCACCGCGGGGATGTTCATGTCCGGCTTCTTCCCAATCATGATGTTTGGTCTGCCGGGTGCGGCGCTGGCGATGTATCTGGCGGCGCCGAAAGCGCGTCGTCCGATGGTAGGCGGTATGCTGCTGTCCGTGGCCATCACCGCGTTCCTGACCGGGGTAACCGAGCCGCTGGAATTCCTGTTCATGTTCCTGGCTCCGCTGCTGTACCTCCTGCATGCGGTGCTGACCGGTATCAGCCTGTTCATCGCAACGGCGCTCGGGATCCATGCGGGCTTCTCCTTCTCCGCAGGTGCAATTGACTACGTGCTGATGTACAGCCTGCCGGCCGCCAGCAAAAACGTCTGGATGCTGCTGGTGATGGGCGTGGTGTTCTTCTTCGTCTACTTCCTGCTGTTCAGCGCGGTGATCCGCATGTTCAACCTGAAAACGCCGGGTCGTGAAGACAAAGCCGCTGACGTGGTAACGGAAGAAGCCAACAGCAACACTGAAGAGGGGCTGACCCAACTGGCGACCAGCTATATCGCCGCGGTGGGCGGAACGGACAACCTGAAAGCCATTGACGCCTGTATCACCCGTCTGCGTCTGACCGTGGGCGATTCGGCGAAGGTGAACGACGCCGCCTGTAAACGTCTCGGCGCGTCCGGGGTGGTGAAACTGAATAAGCAAACCATCCAGGTTATCGTCGGTGCGAAAGCAGAGTCTATCGGCGATGAGATGAAAAAAGTGGTTACCCGCGGCCCGGTAGCGGCAGCGGCAGCCGCACCGGCTGGCAACGTCGCCACCGCAGCGCCCGCGGCTAAACCGCAGGCGGTAGCGAACGCGAAGACCGTTGAGTCGCTGGTTTCGCCGATTACCGGTGACGTGGTGGCCCTCGAGCAGGTGCCGGACGAAGCCTTCGCCAGCAAAGCCGTTGGCGACGGGATCGCGGTGAAACCGACCAGCAACATCGTGGTGGCCCCGGCCGCCGGTACCGTGGTGAAAATTTTCAACACTAACCACGCGTTCTGCCTCGAAACCAACAACGGTGCGGAAATCGTCGTTCACATGGGTATCGACACCGTGGCGCTGGAAGGCAAGGGCTTCAAACGTCTGGTTGAAGAGGGCACGGACGTGAAGGCGGGTGAGCCGATTCTGGAAATGGATCTGGACTTCCTCAACGCCAACGCGCGCTCAATGATCAGTCCGGTCGTCTGCAGCAACAGCGATGACTACAGCGCGCTGGTGATACTGGCGAGCGGTAAGGTCGTTGCTGGCCAGACGCCGCTGTATGAGATTAAAGGCAAGTAAGGCTCCTGAGTCGAGTTTTTGCCTCAGCGGCGAAGGGAAACCTTCGCCGCTTTTTTTTCCAGCAATCGGCCCCATAATCCTCTTCTGATACCTATTTTACGTAACTAATAGTTGTCACTACGCCCTGCTTGTAAGATCATGTGCCGTTATACGTTGTTTACGCTTTGAGGAACCCGTGATGAGTGAGGCAGAAGCCCGCCCGACTAACTTTATCCGTCAGATTATTGATGAAGATCTGGCTACCGGTAAACATACCACCGTTCACACTCGCTTCCCGCCGGAGCCGAACGGTTATCTGCACATTGGCCATGCAAAATCCATCTGCCTGAACTTCGGCATCGCCCAGGATTATCAGGGCCAATGCAACCTGCGTTTCGATGACACCAACCCGGTGAAAGAAGATATCGAATACGTTGAGTCGATTAAAAACGACGTGCAGTGGTTAGGTTTCCACTGGTCCGGGGACGTATGCTACTCGTCTGATTATTTCGATCAGCTGCATCAGTATGCGGTTGAGCTGATCAACAAAGGTCTGGCCTATGTTGATGAACTCTCTCCTGATGAAATTCGCGAATACCGCGGCACCCTGAAAGCGCCGGGTAAAAACAGCCCGTATCGCGACCGCAGCGTGGAAGAGAACCTGGCGCTGTTTGAAAAAATGCGCAGCGGCGGCTTCGAAGAGGGCAAAGCCTGCCTGCGCGCGAAGATCGATATGGCGTCGCCGTTTATCGTGATGCGCGATCCGGTGCTGTACCGCATTAAGTTCGCTGAGCATCATCAGACTGGCAACAAGTGGTGCATCTACCCGATGTACGACTTCACCCACTGCATCAGCGATGCGCTGGAAGGCATTACCCACTCGCTGTGTACCCTGGAGTTCCAGGACAACCGCCGCCTGTACGATTGGGTGCTAGACAACATCAGCATCCCGGTGCATCCGCGTCAGTACGAATTCTCGCGCCTGAATCTCGAATACACCGTGATGTCCAAGCGTAAGCTGAACCAGCTGGTGACTGAGAAGCACGTGGAAGGCTGGGACGACCCGCGTATGCCGACCATCTCCGGTCTGCGTCGTCGCGGCTACACCGCCGAATCCATCCGCGAGTTCTGCAAGCGCATCGGCGTGACCAAGCAGGACAACACCATCGAGATGGCGTCGCTGGAGTCCTGCATTCGTGAAGATCTGAACGAAAACGCCCCGCGCGCGATGGCGGTGATCGATCCGGTGAAACTGGTTATCGAGAACTATCCGCAGGGCGAAAGCGAAATGGTGGTGATGCCGAACCATCCGAACAAGCCGGAAATGGGCAGTCGTGAAGTGCCGTTCAGCGCCGAAATCTGGATCGATCGCGCGGACTTCCGCGAAGAAGCCAACAAACAGTACAAGCGTTTGGTGCTGGGTAAAGAAGTGCGTCTGCGCAACGCCTACGTCATCAAAGCGGAACGCGTGGAGAAAGATGCCGAAGGCAATATTACCACCATCTTCTGCACCTACGATGCCGACACCCTGAGCAAAGATCCGGCCGATGGCCGCAAGGTCAAAGGCGTGATCCATTGGGTAAGCGCGGCGCATGCGCTGCCGGTAGAGATCCGTCTCTACGATCGTCTGTTCAGCGTGCCAAACCCGGGCGCGGCGGACGATTTCCTCGCAGTGATCAACCCGGAATCGCTGGTGATCAAACAGGGGTACGCGGAGCCGAGCCTGGCGCAGGCCGAAGCCGGTAAAGCTTACCAGTTTGAGCGTGAAGGCTATTTCTGCCTCGACAGCCGCTATGCAACCGCAACCAATCTGGTGTTCAACCGCACCGTCGGGCTGCGTGATACCTGGGCGAAAGCGGGCGAATAACATTTCTTTTCTGTCAAAGCGTCGCTCCCAGCGGCGCTTTTTTTGTTTCAGAATCAGCTAATTAAACTTTTCATTTTCGCGATGCGAATTAATTCTGTTTCTGCGCGGTAATAAATAGCGCTTCTGATGTTTCCTGTCACATACAAAAAACCAATGTAATCGCTTTCAATGATTGCGTTTTTCCCTGATTTTGCAATGACTTCCATAACAAAATCATCAGAGATAAGACTGTAACAAAACGACATAAAATATGTGCGCTTTGTCATAATCTTAAGCTTTGCCTCACGAAAAACATTGATAATTCGCGCCACGAAAAATAGTCTATCTACAGTGGTTTCGCGGTCTTTTTTACCGCCCCACATTTTGCAGTTTTATTTATTTTTTAGCGATTGACCGCTGGTCTTCGCCTTTTAAAACGTCAAAGAGGATATGCACATGCGTACGTTTAGTGGCAAACGTAGTACGCTGGCGCTGGCTATTGCCGCCGTCACCGCGATGTCGGGCTGGGTTGTGGCTCCACATGCCAGCGCAGCAGGCTTTATCGATGATTCAACCTTAACCGGCGGTATCTATTACTGGCAGCGTGAGCGTGACCGTAAAGATGTGACCGACGGCGACAAATACAAAACCAACCTTTCCCACTCCACCTGGAACGCCAACCTGGACTTCCAGTCCGGCTATGCCGCCGATATGTTTGGCCTTGATATTGCCGCGTTTACCGCGATTGAAATGGCGGAGAACGGCGATAGCGGTCACCCGAACGAAATTGCTTTCTCGTCACGTAACAAAGCCTATGACGAAGACTATTCCGGCGATAAGAGCGGCATCAGCCTGTATAAAGCCGCAGCGAAATTCAAATATGGTCCGGCGTGGGCACGTGCGGGCTATATCCAGCCAACCGGCCAGACTCTGCTGGCCCCGCACTGGAGTTTTATGCCAGGTACCTATCAGGGGGCGGAGGCCGGGGCTAACTTCGACTATGGCACGGCGGGCGCGTTAAGTTTCTCCTATATGTGGACGAACGAGTATAAAGCGCCATGGCATATCGAGATGGACGATTTCTATCAGAACGATAAGAAGACCAAAGTCGATTATCTCCACTCCGTCGGCGCTAAATATGATTTCAAAAATGACCTGGTGCTGGAGGCGGCATTTGGTCAGGCTCAGGGCTATATCGATCAGTACTTTGCTAAAGCCAGCTACAAGTTTGATGTCGCCGGCGCGCCGCTGAGCACCAGCTACCAGTTCTACGGCACCCGCGATAAGGTCAGCAACGGCGGGGTCAACGACATCTATGATGGCACCGCATGGCTGCAGGCGTTAACCTTTGGTTATAAGGTGGCGGATGTCCTGGATCTGCGTCTCGAGGGAACCTGGGTGAAGGCTGATGGCCAGCAGGGCTACTTCCTGCAGCGTATGACCCCGACCTACGCCTCTTCCAATGGTCGTCTCGATATCTGGTGGGATAACCGCTCCGACTTTAACGCCAACGGCGAAAAAGCGGTCTTCTTTGGCGCGATGTATGACATGAAAAACTGGGATATGCCGGGCTGGGCGTTCGGCGCGTCTTATGTCTACGCCTGGGATGCGAAGCCGGGCCGAATGTCCTCTCCGGATGCGTACTATGACCCTGACTATCGCCTGAAAGAGTCGGCCTATAGCCTGGATGCAATGTATACCGTACAGGAAGGGCGGGCGAAGGGCACCCTGTTCAAACTGCACTTTACCCAATACGACAACCATTCCGATATTCCGAGCTGGAGCGGCGGCTACGGCAACATCTTCCAGGATGAGCGCGACGTGAAGTTCATGGTTATCGCCCCGTTCACTATTTTCTGATGCCTGCGCGGCGGGCGTGAGCCTGCCGCACCTCTGGGAGAACGACAATGAAAAAAATGCTGCTTATTGCCATGATGGCAGCGGGCCTGGTGGCCTGCACCACGTCGCCGGCGCCGAAAGAAGACACCAAACTGAAAGATGCCTATAGCGCCTGTATTAATACGGCGGAAGGGAATCCGGACAAGATTGAAGCCTGCCAGAGCGTACTGAATGTGCTGAAAAAGGATAAACAGCACCAGCAGTTCGCCAACCAGGAGAGCGTTCGCGTCCTGGATTACCAACAGTGTATTCAGGCCACCCGCACCGGCAACGATCAGGCGGTGAAAGCGCGCTGCGATCAGATCTGGAAGGAGATCCGCAGCAATAATACGACCCATTAAATCAGACGACAGCGGCAAACGGGCGGGGCATATCTCCGCCCGTTTGTTTTTTTTGCGCTGACTCTCCGCCGGCTGATAGCCGCGGCTCAGCCGCACGAACAGTAGCGCGGTGGCAATGAATCCGCACAGCGCGGCGCACATTAGCCACCAGCCCGGCGGGCTTTTATCGCCGGTGAGCTCGACCAGTGCGGTGGAAATAGCTGGCGTCAGGTCGCCGAAAATGGCAGTAGCGAGACTAAAGGCCAGCGAAAAGCCCACGGTGCGGACGTGTACCAGCATCACTTCGGTAAGCGCCGCGACCATCGCGCCGTTATACATGCCAAAGAAGAACGAGAACCATAGCAGGACCAGCGTCATACGGGTGAAATCGGGCGCGACGGTGAGCCAGTGCATCACCGGCCAGGTGGTGAGCAGGGCCAGCACGGTAATGCCCATCAGCACCGGACGACGACCGATCCGATCAGAGATCGCCCCGCTGGCGAAGTTCCATATCAACTCTCCGGACAAAGCGGGGATGAGGAAAGTCACCCCAGGGGCGTGTGCGGGAAGGGTGCCAGAGGCGCCCATAAAAAAGCCAACCGGCAGGTTGGCTTTTCAGTCTCAGCGAAACGGGGAATTATTTTTCCACCGCGTCGTGGGCGTGTTCGTCCTCGCGGCAATCCCCTTCCGCACAGTGACCGTACAGATATAAACTGTGGTTGGTCAGGCGGATGCCGTGGCGGGAGGCAATTTCACGCTGGCGTAATTCGATCGAGTCGTCGCTGAATTCGATCACTTTGCCGCAGTCGAGGCAGATCAGGTGATCGTGGTGATGCTGCTGGGTCAGTTCGAAAACGGATTTTCCGCCTTCGAAATTATGACGAGTCACGATGCCGGCGTCATCAAACTGGTTGAGGACGCGGTAAACGGTCGCCAGACCGATCTCTTCGCCCATGTCGATCAGGCGTTTATATAAGTCTTCCGCACTGACATGATGGTTATCCGGTTCCTGCAGCACTTCAAGGATTTTTAGTCGAGGAAGTGTGACTTTCAGGCCAGCCTTCTTTAATGCGGTATTGTTGTCAGTCATGCGGAATCTGTCCTGTTGCTAAACGATCTACTTCCTTCAACGGAAGTCATACAGAAATTAACCCGACGTAATGCGTCTCATTATAGAACTGCCACTGGTAAATGAAAACTGCAAGCATCAGGCCTGGTTTGCTGTCAAAAACGAGGCACCAGCTACAAACTGCGTCACGTGCCTCGTAGAATCAGAGGACATTGTACAGATATGTGATTAAAAGTTAAAAACTTGTAGCTATTAGTTTGATTGCTTTTGTCTATTAATGCGGCGCAACTCAATGATTGCGCCGCTTAATCATCAGGCGTTTTTGATTTCTTCGAGGTGCAGCTCTTCGGCAACCTGCTTCACCCATTTCTCAACGCGCTCGTTGGTCAGCTCCGGCTGGCGGTCTTCATCGATGGCGAGGCCGACGAAGTGGTCGTCATCCGCCAGGCCTTTGGAAGCCTCAAAATGATACCCCGCCGTTGGCCAGTGACCGACGATGGTCGCGCCGCGCGGCTCAATGATGTCGCGGATGGTGCCCAGCGCGTCGCAGAAGTATTCTGCGTAATCTTCCTGGTCGCCGCAGCCGAACAGCGCCACCAGTTTGCCATTGAAGTCGATCTCTTCCAGCGTCGGGAAGAAGTCATCCCAGTCACACTGCGCTTCACCGTAGTACCAGGTCGGGATACCGAGCAGCAGGATGTCGTGGGCTTCCAGGTCTTCTTTGCTGCTTTTGGCAATGTCGTGAACATCAGCAACATCTTTACCAAGCTGCTTTTGAATCATTTTTGCAATATTTTCGGTGTTGCCGGTGTCGCTGCCAAAAAAGATGCCGATGATTGCCATGAGTAAAATAACCTCTTGAAACTTAAATGATGTGGTAGGGACGCAATGCCCATAGATAACGGCAATCATAGCAGAACAGGCAAGGGCGCGGAAACAGCAATCACGCCCGACTGCACACTCTGCTACATGAATGCGGGTTTTTCGCGGAAAGTTAGACTTTTCCCTGGCTGCGCAGGGCGGTTAACTGGGTCATCAGCATCTCTTCAATGAGATCGCTGCGGCTCATATTACGCGCTTCCGCCAGCTCGTTGAGCGCATCGACCGCATCGGCGTTGAGTTTTAACTCCACGCGCTTCAGCCCGCGAACCTTATCGCGTTTCAGCTGGTTACGTTTGTTGATGCGCAGTTGTTCATCGCGCGACAGCGGATTGGTTTTCGGTCTTCCCGGGCGACGCTCGTTTGCGAACAAATCTAATGTCGTACGGTCCGTTTGTTCTTTTGCCATGATTCTGAGTGACTTCGGGGAAACAAGCTGCCGGGCTCTAGCCGGCGCAGATAGCGCGCCATCATACATCAGGCGAACGGCTGCGCCAACGACCGTGGGCATTCTGCGGCGCGGTCGGGCATATTTTAGCCAATCAGGCGGCGATGCTCGTCAGATAGCGGCGGATGGCGCGTAACACCGCCTCGGGTTTCTCAGCATGGACCCAGTGTCCGGCGCCGGCGATGACGTGGGCCCGGGCCTGCGGGAACTGGGCCAGCAGCGCGTCGCGGTAGGCGTCGGTCACATAGGGCGAGTTGCCGCCGGGAATAAACTGCGTCGGGTGCGGCCAGGCCGGGATGGTTTCCCAGCCGACGATATGCGGATACTGGTCCCACAGCACCGGCACGTTGAAGCGCCAGTCGCCGTCGACGAATGATTTCAGCAGGAACTGAATCACGCCTTCTTCCTGCAGGTGCTCGCGCATCACCTGCGCCGCCTGCTGGCGGGTGCTGGCGGCGGATTCGCTGACGGCGCGGATAGCGGCGAAGATCTCATCATGGCGGCGAACGTGATAATCCACCGGCGCGATATCGATCGCCACCAGACCGCTGATGCGTTCAGGCGCCAGGGCGGTAAGCGCCATTACCGCTTTCCCGCCCATCGAATGGCCGATAAAGGTGGCGCGCTCGATCTGGTGCGCGTCGAGCGTATCAAGCAGATCCTGCGCCATGGCGGGGTAGGTCATCTCTGGCGACCGCGGCGACAAACCGTGGTTGCGCATATCGACCTGCACAATATCATGGTCGGCGATCAGGTCGCGGGCGAGGATGCCCAGGTTGTCCAGGCTGCCAAACAGACCGTGGACCAGCACGATCGGGGAGTGGTTGTGCGGATTCTGTGCAGATTGCGCTCGGCTATTTAATTTCATGGCAAAGTTCTTTTTTTCGCTCCGTCGGGTTAGGGTATTATGTTGGACATTCTGCCATCCGGCTGCAAGACCCAGAAGTTTTCTGAGTTTTACCGCCATCCTGGTTTGACGCTATCCGCGGTTGGGATTTGTACTTATAATCCCAACGATTTGTATTCAGAAAAGATATCGCACTGGATTAAGATGAAAACAATTGAAGTTGATGATGAACTCTATCGCTATATTGCCAGCCACACTCTGCATATCGGCGAGAGCGCATCCGACATTTTACGGCGTATGCTGAAATTTTCCGCCGTTTCCCAACCGGCTACACCGGTCAGCAAAGCCTCGCCGACGCTGGCGTCAGCGCCTGTCGCTGAGGTGAAACCCGCTAACCCGGTGAAAGATAAAGTCCGCGCCATGCGCGAGATGCTGTTATCTGATGAATACGCCGAGCAGAAGCGCGCGGTGAACCGTTTTATGCTGGTGTTGACGACCCTCTACTCCCTGGACAGTAAAGCATTTGCCGAGGCCACCGAGTCTCTGCACGGCCGCACGCGCGTTTACTTCGCGGAAGATGCGCGTACGCTGCTGAAAAGCGGTAATCAGACCAAACCGAAACAGGTTCCTGGTACACCGTGGTGGGTGATCACCAATACCAATACCGGCCGTAAATGCAGCATGATTGAGCACATCATGCAGTCGATGCAGTTCCCTGCGGAGCTGATTGAAAAGGTTTGCGGCACGATCTAGCTTTTTAACATTTGCACCAGAAGGATCAGGCAATGGCAATCGATAAACGTGCGGGGCAGCCTGCGCAACAGAGTGATTTGATTAACGTCGCCCAACTGACTGCTCAGTACTACGTGCTGAAGCCTGAAGTCGGTAATGCGGAGCATGCGGTAAAATTCGGCACCTCTGGCCATCGCGGTAGCGCGGCGCGCCACAACTTCAACGAACCGCATATCCTGGCCATCGCCCAGGCCATTGCGGAAGATCGTGCGAAAAACGGGATCACCGGTCCGTGCTATGTCGGCAAAGATACCCACGCCCTCTCCGAGCCGGCGTTTATTTCGGTGCTGGAAGTGTTAACCGCCAACGGCGTCGACGTGATCGTGCAGGAAAACAACGGCTTCACCCCGACGCCGGCGGTCTCCAACGCGATTCTGGTGCATAACAAAAAAGGCGGTCCGCTGGCGGACGGCATTGTGATCACCCCGTCACACAACCCGCCGGAAGATGGTGGTATCAAGTACAATCCGCCAAACGGCGGCCCGGCTGATACCAACGTCACCAAAGTGGTGGAAAACCGCGCCAACGAACTGCTGGCCGCGGGCCTGCAGGGCGTGAAACGCATTTCTCTGGACGCGGCGCTGGCTTCTGGCCACGTTAAAGAACAGGATCTGGTGCAGCCGTTCATCGAAGGGCTGGCGGATATCGTCGATATGGCCGCAATCCAGAAAGCCGGCCTGACGCTGGGCGTCGATCCGCTGGGCGGGTCCGGTATCGAATACTGGAAGCGCATTGGCGAGCACTACAAGCTCAATCTGACCATTGTTAACGATCAGGTGGATCAGACCTTCCGCTTTATGCACCTCGATAAAGACGGCGCCATCCGCATGGATTGCTCCTCAGAGTGTGCGATGGCCGGCCTGCTGGCGCTGCGCGATAAGTTCGATCTGGCGTTTGCTAACGACCCGGATTACGACCGCCACGGGATTGTGACCCCGGCGGGGTTGATGAACCCGAACCACTACCTGGCGGTAGCGATCAACTACCTGTTCCAGCATCGTCCGCAGTGGGGCAAAGAGGTGGCGGTGGGTAAAACGCTGGTCTCCTCCGCGATGATTGACCGCGTGGTGAACGATCTGGGCCGCAAGCTGGTGGAAGTGCCGGTGGGCTTTAAGTGGTTTGTCGACGGTCTGTTCGACGGCAGCTTCGGCTTCGGCGGCGAAGAGAGTGCCGGGGCCTCCTTCCTGCGCTTCGACGGCACGCCGTGGTCCACCGATAAAGACGGCATCATCATGTGCCTGCTGGCGGCGGAGATCACCGCGGTGACCGGGAAAAACCCGCAGGAGCATTACAACGAACTGGCGGAACGCTTCGGCGCGCCGAGCTACAACCGTCTGCAGGCTTCCGCGACCTCCGCGCAGAAAGCGGCGCTGTCCAAGCTCTCTCCGGAAATGGTCAGCGCTGACACCCTGGCGGGGGATCCGATCACTGCCCGTCTGACCGCGGCGCCGGGCAACGGGGCGGCGATTGGCGGCCTCAAGGTGATGACCGACAACGGCTGGTTCGCGGCGCGTCCGTCAGGCACCGAAGACGCCTACAAGATCTACTGCGAAAGCTTCCTCGGCGAAGAGCATCGCAAGCAGATTGAAAAAGAAGCGGTGGAGATTGTCAGCGAAGTGCTGAAGAACGCTTAACGACGCACTACCATCAGGCCCCTTGCGGGCCTGATTTTTTTCGCAAGGATAGCGATGAAAATACAACGGAAGTCCCTGTTTTTGTTCTGGGCGTGGATGGATCTCTTTTTCGTCCTGCAATTCTTATGGTGGAATATTGCCCACCGCCGCCTCCCTTTTTACGACGATCTGCTGGCTTATCTCCAGCTGCTGCACACCTGGGGCTCCGCGGCGGTCTGGCTGTACCCGCTGAATGTTCTGCTGATTATCAGCATCCCGCTATCGATGATCTTTTTTTTCCGCCAGAGCCGCTATGCGCTGTGGCTGGCCTGGGGGCAGGCGCCGCTCAGGCTGCTGTTTATGCAGCCTTCGCTATCGCTGGGCCTGTGGCTGATTCAGGCTGCCGGCATCAGGCATGTAGCGATCCTGGCAGGCTTTCTGCTGCTCTCTGAAGGGCTGAAAATCGCCAGCCTCTGGTACTGCAGAGGCGGGATTCAGGGCATAAAGCGATAGCCAATCCCGGTTTCGGTCAGCAAATGCTGCGGCCGTGCCGGATCGGCCTCCAGCTTTTGTCGCAGATGACCCATATAGATCCGCAGATAGTGGCTGTGCTCCACGGCGTTAGGCCCCCACACCTGATTCAGCAGCTGACGCTGGGTAAGCACTTTGCCGGGATTATTCAACAGCGCCGCCAGCAGGCGAAACTCGATAGGCGTCAGGTGGATCTCTTCGCTGCCGCGCAGGATGCGGCGGGCGGGGATATTGACCTCCAGGTCAGCGAAGCGCACCACCGGCTCATCGGCCTGCGCCGCGCCGTGGCGACGCAGCGCGACGCGCAGGCGGGCCTGCAGCTCGCCGATGCCAAAGGGTTTACTTAAGTAGTCATCGGCGCCGGCATCCAGGGCGGCAATTTTGTCATGCTCTTCGCTACGCGCTGACAGGACGATAATCGGCATCTGGCTCCACTGACGCAGGTCGCGAATAAAATCAATGCCGTCACCATCCGGCAGGCCGAGATCGAGGATCGCGAGGTCGGGCTTACGGGTGGCGGCTTCAATCAGCCCACGCTGCAGGGTTTCCGCTTCAAATACGCGCATGCCGTCGGCTTCCAGCGCGGTGCGGAGAAAGCGTCGGATAGCGTGTTCGTCTTCGATAATCAGAACGTTAATCACAATTCCTCAGGTAGCTCTTCCAGTTCAGGGGGCGTTTCTCCCGGCAGTGTAACACGGAATGAGGCGCCGCCCTCGGGCCGGTTGCTGGCGGAGATGGTCCCGCCGTGGACGTCGACGATGGCCTGACAGATGGCAAGGCCCAGCCCGACGCCAGGGATCGCCGACTCTTTGTTGCCGCGGGCGAATTTATCAAAGATAGTCTGCTCCTGGCCTGCCGGGATCCCAGGACCGTTATCCCATACCTCCAGCGACAGCTGCCGGGCGTCCGCCTCGGCGCGGATGCCGATGCTCGCCCGGGCGCCGGCATACTTATGGGCATTTTCCAGCAGGTTGATCAGCACCCGCTCGAACAGCGGTCCGTCGACATGCACCAGCTGGAGGGGATCGGGTAAATCCAGCTGAATATGCTGGCCGCCGAGGCTTGGCTCGAGCATGCGCAGCGCGCTGCCGACCACTTCCTCCAGCGTCAGCCACTCCTTATGCAGATTAAAGCCGCCGGACTGGATCCGCGCCATATCCAACAGGTTGTTCACCAGCCGGGTGGTGTTGAGCACATGCTGGCGGATTTCGTTGGCCTGCGGGGCATGTTTTGAACCTTCGCTGGCCAGATCGAGGGTCAGAATTTCCGCCTGGCCAAACAGCACGGTTAGCGGAGTACGCAGATCGTGCGACAGGGCGGCGAGCAGCGAGTTACGCAGGCTTTCCCGCTCGCTGGTCAGCCGGGCCTGCTCTTCGCTGGCGGTCAGGGTGAGGCGCTCCAGGGCGCTGGCCACCAGCAGAGTAAAGGTCTCCAGCAGCCGCTGCTGCTCCGGGATCATCAATTGGCGCAGATTCTCCGGTTCCACCACCAGTAGTCCCCAGGTGCGGGCGGCGCTCTTCAGGGGCAAGATCTGATACGGCACGCCGGGCAGGGTATCGGTGCCGGCGCCGGCAGGTTGGCCCTTATCAAAGCTCCAGCGGGCGATGGCATCATCCCACGGGGTCAGCCCTGGCTGGTGGGTTAAGGGCAGCAGTTTTCCCTGGGCGTCCGGGAGCAGCAGCTGGCTGCGGGCCTGAAAGGTGGAGGCGATAAATCGCTCGCTGGTGGTGGCGATATCCTGCTGGCTGCGACCCACCGCCAGCGCTTTAGACATCTCATACAGATGGCGGGTACGGCGTTCACGGTAGCGCGCCACCCGCGCCTGGTAGCGCACGCCGGCGGTGAGGTTGCCGATAAGCAGGCCCACGGTGAGCATCACGCCGAAGGTGAGCAGATACTGGACATCCGACACCGCCAGCGTCCCGCGCGGGGCGACAAAAAAGAGATCGAAGCTGATGACGTTGATCACCGTCGCCAGCACCGACGGCCAGCGGCCATAGACCAGGGCGATGATCACCACCCCCAGCAGATAGAGCATCACCAGGTTGGCGGCTTCGAAAGCCATCAACCACTGCATGGCCACCAGGGTAATGATGGCGCATAGCGCCACCGCCACCGCGCAGCCCTGCAGCTGCAGGCGCCATTTCTCCAGCGCCGGACGGCTGTCGCTGGCGCGTGCGGCAAGGGGGAAGGGTTTCTCATCGAGGGCGATCACCACCAGATCGAGGTCCGGCGCATGGCGAGCCAGACGATCGGCGAAGCCGCTGCGATCCCACCAGCGGCGCTTGCTTTGGCGGCCAATGACGATTTTGCCGAGGTTATGTTCGCGGGCGTAATGGAGGACCGCTTTCTCTTCCGACGGGTCGGAGAGGGTGGCGGTTTCGGCCCCCAGCTCCTGGGCCAGACGCAGCGCGGCGAGAATAGCCCGCCGCCGGCCTTCCGGTAGCCGGTGCAGGGAAGGGGTCTCGACATACACCGCATGCCAGACGCTGCCCAGGCGGGCGGCGAGCCGGGCGGCGGCGCGCACCAGCTTTTCGCTGCCGGTGTTGTGCCCGATACAGAGCAGGATCGCATCGCGGGTGTGCCAGACTTTCTCCTGGCCCTGGCGGTCGCGCCAGGCGCGCATCTGCTCATCGACGCGGTCGGCGGTGCGGCGCAGGGCCAGCTCGCGCAGCGCAATCAGATTGCCCTTGCGGAAAAAGTTTTCGATAGCGCGCTCGGCCTGGCCGCCGATGTAGACTTTGCCCTCATTGAGCCGCTGGCGCAGATCGTCAGGGGGGAGGTCCACCAGCACCACGTCGTCCGCGGCGTCAAAGAAGGGATCGGGAACCGTTTCCCGCACCTGCACGCCGGTGATCCCGCTGACGACGTCATTCAGGCTTTCCAGATGCTGGACGTTAACGGTAGTGAAAACATCTATCCCGGCCTCCAGCAGTTCATCCACATCCTGCCAGCGCTTTGGATGGCGGGAGCCTGGCGCATTGCTGTGCGCCAGCTCATCCACCAGAATCAGCGCCGGACGGCGGGCGAGGGCGGCGTCGAGATCGAACTCATAGACGTACCGCCCGCGATGGGCAAGCCGCCGCGGCGGCAGAGTGCTCAGGCCCTGCAGCATCGCGGCGGTCTCTTTACGGCCGTGGGTCTCCGCCACGCCAATCAGAATATCCAGCCCCTGGGCGCGCAGCCGCTGCGCTTCCGCCAGCATCGCCCAGGTTTTCCCCACCCCGGCGCAGGCGCCAAAGAACACTTTCAGTTTGCCGCGATGCGGGGCGGCGGTGTGCTGCAGCAGGCGGTCAGGGTCCGGGCGCAGCGGCTCGTCACTCATTTACTTATCCTTCAGGGTATCCAGCGCCATATTGAGTTGCAGTATATTGACCACCGGCTGGCCAAGGAAGCTCAGCAGCGGGGTTTGTGTGGCCTGATTCACCAACTGGGTTACCTGCTCAACGCTCAGCTGGCGCGCTTGAGCCACCCGGGGCACCTGCCACAGCGCGGCGGCCGGAGTCAGGTTGTTATCGAGACCGCTCGCCGAGGTGGTGACCAGTTCGACCGGCACCCGCGGGTCGGCGTCCGGGTTGGCGGCGCGCAGGGCCTGCACGCGCTCGCTCACCGCTTTATCCAGCGCCGGGTTGCTGGCGGCGAGGTTGCTGCCGCCAGAGGCCATGGGATTATCCGTCGTCTCCGCGGTGGCCGACGGGCGGCCCTGGAAATAGCCTGCGGCGGTGAAGTTCTGGCCAATCAGCGCCGAGCCGCGCACTTCACCGTTCAGGCGGATCAGCGAGCCGTTGGCCTGTGAGTTAAACCACCATTGTCCCAGGCTGGTGGTAAGCAGAGGATAGACGCCGCCGGTGAGCAGCGTTAACAGAATAAATAGCACAAGTGCCGAACGAATCAATGACATAGTTTGTTCCTCACACCAGACCGCTCAGGGTCAGCAGCAGGTCGATGGCTTTAATACCGATAAAGGGCACCAGCAGACCGCCGAGGCCGTAGATCCACAGGTTGCGGCGCAGCATCGCCGAGGCGGAGAGCGGGCGATAGCTGACGCCTTTCAGGGCCAGCGGGATCAGAAAGACGATGATCAGCGCGTTGAAGATAACGGCGCTGAGGATCGCCGATGAGGGCGAATGCAGGCCCATCACGTTCAGCATGGCCAGCTGAGGATAGACCGCGGCAAACGCCGCCGGAATAATGGCGAAATATTTCGCCACGTCGTTGGCAATACTGAAGGTGGTCAGCGAACCGCGCGTCATTAACATCTGTTTGCCGATATGGACCACCTCAATCAGCTTGGTGGGGTTGGAATCCAGGTCGACCATGTTGCCCGCTTCCTTCGCCGCCTGGGTACCGGAGTTCATGGCTACCGCCACGTCGGCCTGAGCCAGCGCGGGCGCGTCGTTGGTGCCGTCGCCGGTCATCGCCACCAGCCGACCTTCCGACTGGTACTGGCGGATCAGCGCCAGCTTGGCTTCCGGCGTCGCTTCGGCGAGGAAATCATCGACGCCGGCCTCGGCGGCGATCGCCGCGGCGGTCAGGCGGTTATCGCCGGTGATCATCACCGTTTTAATGCCCATTTTGCGCAGCTGGGCGAAACGTTCTTTGATGCCGCCTTTGACGATATCTTTGAGCGCAATAATCCCCAGCACCTTTTCCCCTTCGGCGACCACCAGCGGCGTGGCCCCCTGGCGGGCGACCTCTTCCACCTGTTTATCGACATCGGCAGGGAAGTGGCCGCCGTTGGCCTCCACGTGGCGGCGAATGGCGTCCACCGACCCTTTGCGGATCATGCGCTGATCGATATTGATGCCGCTCATCCGCGTTTGCGCGGTAAAGGGGACAAAGGTGGCGTGCAGCGACTGCAGATCGCGTTCGCGCAGATTAAAGCGCTGTTTCGCCAGCACCACGATGCTGCGCCCCTCAGGGGTTTCATCCGCCAGCGAGGAGAGCTGGGCGGCGTCGGCGAGGGTTCGCTCTTCCACGCCGCGAGCCGGCAGGAAGGCGGAAGCCTGGCGGTTGCCGAGGGTAATGGTCCCGGTTTTATCCAGCAGCAGGACATCGACGTCGCCAGCGGCTTCCACCGCGCGGCCGCTGGTGGCGATCACGTTGGCGCCGAGCATACGGCTCATCCCGGCGACGCCGATGGCCGACAGCAGCCCGCCGATGGTGGTCGGGATCAGGCACACCAGCAGGGCGACCAGTACGGTAACGCTGACCGCATTGCCGCTCCACGCCGAGAAGGGCCAGATGGTGGCGGTGGCCAGCAGGAACACCAGCGTCAGGGCGATCAGCAGGATCGTCAGGGCGATCTCGTTCGGCGTTTTACGGCGCTGGGCGCCTTCCACCATGGCGATCATCCGGTCGAGGAAGGTTTCTCCCGGGTTCACGCTGCAGCGGATCACCAGCCAGTCGGAGAGAATGCGTGTCCCGCCGGTCACCGAGGCAAAATCGCCACCGGATTCACGGATCACCGGGGCAGACTCGCCGGTAATGGCGCTTTCGTCCACCGAGGCGCCGCCTTCGATGACTTCGCCATCGCAGGGGATAATATCCCCGGCTTCCACCAGTACCACGTCGCCTTTGCGCAGGTCTTCCGCCGGCACGTGATCGACCGGCGCGTCATGCTGCGGGGCGCGCAGTTTGCGGGCGAAGGCCGTTTTTTTCACCCCTTTCAGGCTGTTGGCCTGGGCTTTGCTGCGGCCTTCCGCCATCGCTTCGGCAAAGTTGGCGAACAGCACGGTAAACCACAGCCAGATACTGACGGCGGCGGTAAAGGTGGCGCTACCGGTCAGGGCGCCGCCAGCCATGGCGATCGCCAGCAGGGTGGTTAACAGACTGCCCACCCAGACGATAAACATCACCGGATTGCGCCATTGCACCATCGGGCTGAGTTTTTTCACGGCATCCAGCAGCGCCTGGCGCACCAGCGTCGGCTCCAGCAGGGCTAATTGTTTGCGACTCATAACAGGGTGCTCCGCATCGCTCAAAGTAAGGAAAAGTGTTCAGCCAGCGGGCCAAGCGCCAGCGCAGGAATAAAGGTCAGGGCGCCCACCAGCAGCACGGTGCCGATCAGTAAACCGATAAACAGGGCGTCGTGGGTGGCCAGGGTGCCGGGGCTGGCCGGTTGAATTTTCTTCGCCACCAGCGAGCCGGCGATGGCCATCACCGGAATGATGACGGCGAAGCGGCCGACCAGCATGCAGAACGCCAGCAGCAGGTTCCAGAACGGCGTCGCCGCGCCCAGGCCAGCGAAGGCGCTACCGTTGTTATTGGCCGCCGAGGTGACGGCGTACAGCACTTCGCTAAAGCCGTGCGGTCCAGGGTTGAACATCCCGGCGCGGCCGGCGTCGGTCATCATCGCCAGCGCCGTGCCGAGCAACACCAGCGTCGGGGTGACCAGAATGGCGAGGGCGATCATTTTCATTTCCCGGACATCGATTTTCTTCCCGAGGTACTCCGGGGTGCGGCCGACCATCAGCCCGGCGATAAATACCGCCAGCATAACGAACAGCAGCATGCCGTACAGGCCCGAGCCGACGCCGCCGAATACCACTTCGCCAATCTGCATCAGCCACATCGGCACCATGCCGCCCAGCGCGGTGAGGGAGTCATGCATGGCATTGACCGCGCCGCAGGAGGCGGCGGTGGTGATCACCGCGAACAGACTGCTGGCGAGAATACCGAAGCGACTCTCTTTTCCTTCCATATTCAGGCTGCTGTCGGCGCCCAGCGTCAGCAGATGCGGATTGCCGCGGGTCTCCGCCCACATCACCACGGCGACGCAGAGGATAAAGATCAGCGTCATTGCCCACAGGATGGCGCGTCCCTGACGCCGATCGCTTACCACCTCGCCGAAGGCGAAGCACAGCGCCGCCGGGATCAGGAAGATCGCCAGCATCTGCACGAGATTGGTCAGCGCGGTCGGGTTTTCAAACGGATGGGCGGAGTTGGCATTGAAGAAACCGCCGCCGTTAGTGCCCAGCAGCTTAATCGCTTCCTGTGAGGCGACAGGCCCCATCGGCAGCAGCTGGTGCACCCCTTCGAGGGTGGTAAAGGGCTGGTAGGCCTGCAGATTCTGCGGCACACCCTGCTGAATAAAGAACAGGGCCACCAGCAGAGAGAGCGGCAGCAGCAGCCACAGGGTAATGCGCGTCAGGTCGACCCAGGCATTGCCGAGGGTCGACATTTTCTGCCGGGCGAAGGCGCGGGTCAGGGCGAAGACCACGGCGATGCCGGTGGCGGCGGAGAGGAAATTCTGCACCGTCAGGCCGACCATCTGGCTGAGATAACTCATGGTGCTTTCGCCGGCGTAAGCCTGCCAGTTGGTATTGCTGACAAAGCTGATCGCGGTATTGAGCGCCAGATCCCATGACAGCCCCGGCAGGTGCTGCGGGTTAAACGGCAGCACGCCCTGGAGCATCAGCAGGGCAAACAGCGCCAGGCCGCCGAGGGCGTTAAACAGCAGGAGCGCCAGCAAATACTGCAGCCAGCCCATCTCTTCGGCGCGGATCCCGGCCACGCGCCACAAGACGCGCTCGACCCCGGCCAGGCCGGGAAGCGGGATGTCATTCACCATTCTCGCCAGACACATCCCCAGCGGGCGCGCCAGCACCAGCAATACCAGCAGATAGCTGGCTAATAATAAAAATCCCTGGGCAGCCATCAGAATGCCTCCGCATGTATCAAGGCATAAACCAGATAAGCCAGTAACAGGAACACCAGCCCAACGCCAGTGAGTACGCCTGCAGTCACAATCCACCTCCGGGTGTGTTTTCGATTTACCTGGAGGATAGAAATTACGGCGCAAAGATTTCGCAAAAATCCGCGGGTGCGGTGTAAAAAAAGTATAAAAATGACAAAGGCACAAATTAACTGATGGTTAGTATTAATTTAACTTTTTCGTAACTAATTTACGTGGCGAATGTAAATTAAGTATAAATACGTGCTTTTTAGTGGTCGGATGAGTAGTAAAATTACAAGCAGAGCGGTATTATTTTGCTCAGACAAACATGATTAATTTTACCGGCGCTGCTTGCCGGCCTGACAAAGGGGAGAGAAATGATGGCGTTGTACAAAGCTTATCCTGCTCATATTATTTTGCTGCGTCGTGCTTTCGCCGTCGTGGCTGGCGTCGCGGCGCTGCCGGTGATGCTGTTCTGGAAAGATCGCGCCCGCTACTACAGCTGGCTGCACCGGGTGTGGTCGAAAACCAGCGAGCAGCCGGTGTGGATGGCGCAGGCGGAGAAAGCCGCTCACGATTTCTATTAATCCTCCTGCTGCGAAGAAAATAACAAGACCGCCGGGTTGCCCCGGCGGTTTTTTTTCGCCGCTTGTCTACACTCGTTTTTATGCGCCGCCTTGGAATTGGCAGGTGCGTATTTTGCCGGAGCGCGCTATTTTTGCCGGCTTAGATCATAAGATGAGTATTGCTGACGGATAATAAGGAGTGATATGGCCACCCATCTGGTCTGGTTACGCACGGATTTACGCATTCACGATAACCTGGCGCTGGCTGCCGCCTGCCGCGATCCGCAGGCGCAGGTGCTGGCGCTGTATATCGCCACCCCGGGGCAGTGGCGTGAACATCACCTGGCGCCACGGCAGGCCGCTTTTATCGCCAGCCATTTACAGAGTCTGCATGCCGCGCTGGCGGAACGGGGTATACCGCTGTGGGTGGAAGAGGCGGACGATTTTACCGCCAGCGTCGAACGGCTGGCCGATTTTTGCCAGCAGCATCAGGTCAGTCACCTGTTCTACAACTATCAGTACGAATTCAATGAACGCCAGCGCGATGCCGCCGTTGAGAACACCTTGCGCGACGTGATTTGCCAGGGCTTCGACGACAGCGTCCTGTTGCCGCCCGGCAGCGTACTGACCGGTGGCGGCGAAATGTATAAAGTCTTCACCCCGTTTAAAAATGCGTTTATTCGCCGTCTGCGGGACGGACTGCCGGCGTGCGTGGCGGCCCCGAAGCCGCGCCAGGCGCCTGCCCGCCAGGCGCCGCCGCTGCCTGAGCTTAACTACCCGCAAACGCCGTTCGACGGGCTGCTGTTTGCCGCGGATGAAAAAACGGCGCTGGCGCGTCTGCGCGCGTTTTGTCAGCAAGCGGCGGCGGATTACGAGGGGCAGCGCGACTTCCCGGCCGTGGAAGGGACCAGTCGCCTGTCGCCCTGCCTGGCCATCGGCGTGCTGTCCCCCCGCCAGTGCCTGCATCGTCTGCTGACGGAACATCCCGCCGCGCTGGACGGCGGAGCCGGCGCCACCTGGCTTAACGAGCTGATCTGGCGCGAGTTTTACCGCCATCTGATGGTCTACTATCCGAAGCTCTGTAAAGGACGGCCATTTACTGCCTGGACAGATAAGGTCGCCTGGCGCGCAGAGGAGGCCGCCCTGCAGGCCTGGCAGCGCGGGGAGACCGGTTTTCCGATTGTTGATGCCGCCATGCGCCAGCTGAACGCCACCGGCTGGATGCATAACCGGTTGCGCATGATTGTCGCCAGCTTCCTGACGAAAGATTTGCGCCTCGACTGGCGGGCGGGCGAGCGCTATTTCATGAGCCAGCTGATTGATGGCGACCTGGCGGCGAATAACGGCGGCTGGCAGTGGGCGGCTTCAACGGGCACCGACGCCGCGCCCTATTTTCGCATATTTAACCCCACCACCCAGGGCGAAAAGTTTGATAAACAGGGGGTGTTTATACGTCGCTGGCTGCCGGAGCTGGCAAAGGTGCCGGAGAAGGCCCTGCATCAGCCGTGGGCGTGGGCGGATAAACAAGGGATCACGCTGGACTATTCGCGCCCGATAGTTGATCACAAGCAGGCGCGGCAGGAGACGCTGGCGGCCTGGGAGGCCGCCAGAAAAGGAATTACTCCACCGCCAGACGGCGGGTCCTGACTTTCAGCGAATGATACAGCCAGATGACCAGCACCACGCCGACGCAGGCCAGCGCGCCCCAGGTGATCTGGCTGAAGACGGTAATGTAGGCGTCAATGGAGTAGTTCACCGCTCCGGCGGCGTCGAATGACGCCTGCGAGGTCTGGTCGGCGATAACGCCGGCCAGATAGTTGGCGATGGCCCCTGAGAGCAGCATATAGATACCGGTCAGCACCCCAGTGACACCCGGGATCTCAATGCGGGTGATCTGCGACATCGCGACCGGGTCGATAAACAGTTCGGCAAAGCCCATCACCGCCAGACCCAGCACCATCAGCGGCATGGACGACTGACCATAGGCCGCCGACCAGCGGGCGCTGAGGGTCAAAATGCAGAACCCGGCGCTCATCAGGCCCAGACCGAGGGCAAATTTCCCCCAGATGCGCACGGTGCGATTGCCGTTCACGCTCTCTTTCACCAGCCACGCCAGCACCATCCCGCAGAGCATCACCGCGAAGGCGTTGATTGACTGGAACATAGCGGTAGGGACTTCGTAGCTCATGATATGGCGGTTAACGAAGCGGTCAATATACAGGCTGATGGAGCTCCCGCCCTGTTGGGCGAAGGCCCAGAACAGCAGGCTGAAGGCGGTCAGGACGACGATCAGGCGCAGATCCTTGCGCTGTTTATCGGTTTCGGCGCGCAGGTAGATCCGCGCCAGTACCGCGAGGCCAATGGCCGTGGCGACCATCAGGGCATACACCGACCACTCCTGCCAGAACAGTACCGCAATCAGCAGCGGGGCGGTAACCAGCAATACCAGCAGCCAGCCCCAGTTCGGCAACAGGAAGCGGCGCGCGCACAGCGCCTGGCGGTTGACGCCGGCGGTATACTGGAAATGACGGTTGCCGCAGAGGAAAATCACCAGCCCCGCGACCATGCCGATGGCCGCCAGGGCAAAGCCCATCGCCCAGCTATACTCCTCCTGTACGTAGCCGCAGGCGATCGGCGCGATAATCGAGCCGATATTGCCGGCGGCATACATCAGCGAAAAGCCGCCATCGCGACGCGGATCGGCGGGTTCGTACAGCTCGCCCAGCAGACAGCTGACGTTGGATTTAAACAACCCGTAGCCGCAGACGATGATCGCCAGCGACAGGTACAGGAAAACCGGAGCGGTTTCGCTGGCCCCGAGCACCAGATGGCCAATGGCCATCAGCAGCGCGCCGAGCATGACCGCCATCCGGTTGCCTAACAGCTTATCGGCCAGATAGCCGCCGAGGATCGGCGTCACATAGACCAGCGAACAGTAGGCGCTGAACAGGGCGTAGGCATGGTTATCGTCATATTTGAGCTGATTGGTGAGATAGAGGATCAGCAGGGCGCGCATGCCGTAAAAGCTAAAATACTCCCAGATTTGCAGCGCCACGACGTAGTAGATCGCCCGCGGCTGCGATGATGTTGTCTGCATATGAAGTGTGTTTCCTGGCGTAAAGCGAAAGTCGATCGTTCTGCATGAATAGCGATTTATCAGTCATATTCATGGCTTGAGGGGCTTTCTGATTATTTAATATGCTTTATTAGTGCATAAATATACACTAATGCGCGGCGGGATGAATAGACAAATTGCGGGATTCGTTAAAAAGTCATGGTCAGTGACGGTAGCGGACTATCGACGACCCGAATGGATATGGTTATGTTATGCCTTTGTATAACCTGATTATCTGCTGGAGTGGCGATGAAAAATAGCGAACTGGAACAACTGATTAACGACAAGCTCAATAGTGCGGCCATCAGTGACTTCGCCCCTAACGGTCTGCAGGTGGAAGGACGCGAAACGGTGCACAAGATCGTCACCGGAGTGACGGCCTGCCAGGCGCTGCTGGATGAGGCCGTCCGTCTGCAGGCGGATGCGGTGATTGTTCATCACGGCTATTTCTGGAAAAACGAATCGCCAGTGATCTGCGGCATGAAGCGCCGTCGCCTGAAAACCCTGCTGGCCAACGATATCAATCTCTACGGTTGGCACCTGCCGCTGGATGCCCATCCGGAGCTGGGCAATAACGCGCAGCTGGCGCATCTGCTGGGGATTAACGTGCTCGGCGAAATCGAACCGCTGGTGCCGTGGGGCGAGCTGTCGATGCCGGTTTCCGGCCTCGAACTGGCCTCGTGGATCGAAGCGCGACTGGGGCGCAAGCCGCTGTGGTGCGGCGATACCGGGCCGGATACCGTCAGCCGCGTCGCCTGGTGTACCGGCGGCGGCCAGAGCTTTATCGACGCCGCGGCGCGCTTTGGCGTGGACGCCTTTATCACCGGCGAAGTGTCGGAACAAACTATTCACTCTGCCCGCGAGCAGGGCCTGCATTTTTATGCCGCCGGCCACCACGCCACCGAGCGGGGCGGCATTCGCGCCCTCAGCGAATGGCTGACGGAAACGACCGATCTGGATGTTACCTTTATTGATATTCCTAACCCTGCCTGACGGGAGAGAAGAAAGTGCAGCGAGCGCGTTGTTATCTGTTAGGTGAAACGGCGGTGGTCCTGGAGCTTGAGCCTCCGGTGACCCTGGAGAGCCAAAAACGTATCTGGGGCCTGACGCAGCGGTTGACCGATCGCGAAGAGGTGGTTGAAGTGATCCCGGGGATGAACAACATCACCGTTGTGCTGCGTCATCCGCAGGAGATGGCGTGGGAGGCGATTGACAAGCTGCAGCGCTGGTGGGAAGAGAGCGATGCGCTGGAGCCGGAATCCCGTGAGATAAGTATCCCGGTTATCTACGGCGGCGAGGCGGGGCCAGATCTTGGCGACGTCGCGCGCCATAGCGGTTTGAGCGAAAAGCAGGTGGTCGAACTGCACTCTTCGGTGGAGTATATGGTGTGGTTTCTGGGTTTCCAGCCGGGGTTTCCGTACTTTGGCGGCCTGCCGGAGCAGCTGGCGATGCCGCGTCGCGCCGAGCCGCGCGTACTGGTACCGGCGGGATCCGTCGGCATCGGCGGATCGCAAACCGGTATTTATCCGCTGGCGACGCCGGGCGGCTGGCAGCTGCTGGGGCGCACGCCGCTGGCATTATTCGATCCAAAACGTGAAGAGCCGGTGCTGCTGCGTTCCGGCGATCGCGTGCGCTTTGTGCCGCAGAAGGAGGGGGTATGTTGAAATTTATCCGCGCCGGCATGTATACCTCGGTACAGGATGGCGGCCGGGAAGGCCAGCGCCAGTGGGGGATTAGCCGCTGCGGCGCGCTGGATAAACCGGCGATGACCATTGCCAATCTGCTGGTGGGCAATGCGCCGGAGGCGGCGGCGCTGGAAATTACGCTGGGTCAGGTCGATGTGCAGTTTACCCGCCACTGCTGGTTCGCGTTGACCGGCGCCGCCTGTGAAGCGACGCTCGACGGCGCGCCGGTCTGGTTGGGCTGGCGAATGGAGGCGAAGGCCGGGCAGCGGCTGGTGCTGAAAAATCCTCAGCATGGGATCCGCAGCTATCTGGCGGTCGCGGGCGGTATTGATGTCCCTGAAGTTTTAGGTTCCCGCTCTACGGATCTGAAAGTCGGTATCGGCGGAATCGAAGGGCGCCGGTTGCAGGATGGCGATCAAGTGAAGATTGGGAAATCGTCCCGCCGCTTTAGCGCCTCGCGCGGCGTTAAACAGCTGCCGATAGGCAATATTATTCGCGCGCTGCCGGGGCCGGAGTATCACGAATTCGACAGCGTGTCGCAGGAGTCTTTCTGGCGCTCGCCGTGGAAGCTGAGTCCGCAAAGCAACCGTATGGGCTACCGCCTGCAGGGGCAGCCGCTCAGGCGCACAACCGACCGGGAAATGCTCTCTCATGGCCTGCTGCCCGGCGTGGTACAGGTACCGCATAACGGCCAGCCGATTGTGTTGATGAACGATGCGCAAACCACCGGCGGCTATCCGCGTATAGCCTGCATTATTGAAGCCGATATGTACCAACTGGCGCAAATTCCGCTAGGTCAGCCGATCCATTTCACCCCCTGTTCGCTGGAGGAAGCGCTAAAAGCGCGCGCCGACCAGCAGCGCTACCTTGAACAACTGGCCTGGAGATTAAGCGATGAAAATTGATTTAAATGCCGACCTCGGCGAAGGCTGCGCCAGCGATAGCGCGCTGCTGCAGCTGGTCTCTTCCGCCAATATCGCCTGCGGCTTTCACGCCGGCGATGCGGTTCTTATGCAGCAATGCGTGCGCGAGGCGCTGAAAAACGGCGTCGCTATTGGCGCACACCCGAGCTTCCCGGACCGGGAAAATTTCGGTCGAACCGCGATGCAGTTACCGCCAGAGACGGTCTACGCCCAGGTGCTGTACCAAATTGGCGCGCTGGCGGCAATCGTACACGCCCAGGGGGGCGAGCTGCGGCACGTCAAACCGCATGGCATGTTGTACAACCAGGCGGCGAAAGAGCCGCCTTTGGCCGACGCTATCGCCCGTGCGGTGCGCGATGCCGACGCCGACCTGGTGCTGGTTGGGCTGGCGGGCAGCGAGCTTATCCGCGCCGGACAGCATTATCAGTTGACGACGCGCCAGGAAGTCTTCGCCGATCGCGGCTATCAGGCCGACGGCAGCCTGGTGCCGCGTAGCCAACCGGGCGCGCTGATTGAGAGCGAAGAGCAGGCGCTGGCGCAAACGCTGGAAATGGTGCAGCACAATCGGGTGCGCAGCCTGAGCGGCGAATGGGCGCATGTAAAGGCGGAAACGGTCTGCCTGCATGGCGATGGCGCTCACGCGCTCGATTTCGCCCGACGCTTGCGCGCCGCGTTTGCCGGGCGGAATATCGACGTCAGCGCGGACCTCGAGTAATAGTCCGCCTAAGTTATTAATAATAATTAAATCAAATAATTAACAACACTCACAATACTCACAACTGAACAGGACGTTATTATGCAAGAGGCGATATCCCTCTGGCCGCTAATCGGCATTGCCGTGATTGTGGTCGGTTTTGTATTACGCTTTAACCCGGTGCTGGTGGTGATTATCTCCGGGATCGTCACCGGCGTGGCGGCGCATATGCCAATAGCCACTATTCTGGAGAAACTGGGCGAGGGCTTCCTGAATACCCGTAATCTGCCGTTTATTCTGCTGCTGCCGCTGGCGGTGATCGGGCTGCTGGAGCGCCATGGTCTGAAAGAGCGGGCGCAGGCGTGGATCGCGAAGATCCATAGCGCGACCGCCGGACGTCTGCTGATCGTCTATCTGTTTGTGCGCGAAGCCACCGCCGCTCTGGGGTTGACCAGCCTCGGCGGACATCCGCAAATGGTGCGCCCGCTGCTGGCGCCGATGGCGGAGGGGGCGGCGGAAAAGCGCTTTGGCCCGCTGCCGGGCAATATACGGTACCGCCTGCGCGCGATGTCGGCGGCGACCGATAACGTCGGGCTGTTCTTCGGCGAAGATATTTTTGTCGCCTTCGGCGCGATCATCTTCATGCACAACTTTATGCTGGAGTCGGGTGGGATCCAGACAGAACCGTTGCATATTGCCCTGTGGGGGATCCCGACGGCGATCTGCGCCTTTCTGATCCACGCCGCGCGCCTGTGGCGACTCGATCGCCATCTCCAGCGCGAGCTGGACCGGATAAACGCCGGACAGGCGAAAGGCGGTGCGGCATGAATTTCCAGCAAACCTATTTATACTGGCTGGCCGGCGCGGTACTGCTGGTCGTGGCTATCATGTCCTGGCGCGACAAAAGCAATCCGCGGCGTCTGACAACCGGTCTGTTCTGGGGCCTGTACGGGCTGGTGTTCTTGCTCGGCGACTGGACATATCAACTGGTGGGCGATAAGCGTACGGTGAATATCGCTGTCGGCGGGGTGGTGGTCATCCTGGCGCTGATCGCCGGTTTTGGCGGCGTGCGTCTCGGCAGCTACCATCAGCGTACCCAGGAAGAGAAAACCACCAGCGCGAAACGCCTCGGCAACAAACTTTTCTTTCCGGCGCTGGCGATTCCGGTCGTCACCGTCATTGGCGTACTGCTGTTTAACAATCTGCCCTCATGGCAGGTGGCGCTCTTCGGGCCGGGCAACCACGCGACGCTGATTACTCTGTTCTCGATGACTGTCGGTACGCTGATTGGCCTGGCGATGGCGATTCGTATGACGCATGAAACGGTGGCGCAGCCAATGCAGGAAGCGCGCCGTTTGCTTGATTCCGTCGGCTGGGCCTTTATCCTGCCGCAAATCCTCGCGGTGCTGGGGCTGCTGTTTACCGCAGCGGGCGTCGGAACCAGCATTTCATGGCTGACCGAGCACTATCTGGCGGTCGATAACCGCTTTATCGCCGTGGCTGTGTATGCCATCGGCATGGCGGTGCTGACAATGGTGATGGGCAACGCCTTTGCCGCTTTCCCTATTGTGACCGCCGGAGTTGGCATTCCGATTTTAGTCCTGCAGCACGGCGGCAATCCGGCGGTAATGGCGGCGATTGGTATGTTTTCCGGCTACTGCGGCACGCTGATGACGCCGATGGCGGCGAACTTCAATATTGTCCCGGCGGCGCTGCTGGAACTGCCGGATAAAAACGCGGTGATTAAAGCCCAGATACCGACCGGTATCCTGTTGCTTATCGTCAATGTATTCTTACTCTATTTCCTGATGTTCCTGTAAGGAGGGATGATGGCTGGCGTATTGATTACCGGTTTTGAGCCGTTCGGCGGCGAAACGGTTAATCCTTCATGGGAAGTGGTTAAGCAGCTGGATGGCATGATTATTCGCGGACAGCAGGTGGTGGCTAAACAGTTACCCTGCGTATTCGGCGAAGCGCTGACGGTGCTGAAGGCGGCGCTGGAAACCTATCAACCGCGGCTGACGATTGCCGTCGGACAGGCCGGCGGCCGTGTCGATATCACCGTCGAACGTGTAGCGATCAATGTCGATGATGCGCGGATCCCCGACAATAAAGGCCAGCAACCGATCGATGAGCCGATCGTCGCTAATGGCCCTGCTGCCTGCTTCAGTACGCTGCCGATCAAAGCGATCGTCAGCGCGCTGCGCCAGCAGGGGATCCCGGCCTCGGTGTCGCAAACCGCGGGCACCTTCGTCTGCAATCACGTGATGTATGGTTTGCTGCATCAGCTGCAGGGAAAACGCGGACAGAAGGGCGGTTTTATCCATATTCCGTATCTGCCTGAACAGGCGGCGGCCCACCCGGGGCAGGCGAGTATGTCGGTCGCGACGGTACGCGCGGCGCTGGAAACGGCGATTGCCGTCGCTCTTGAACAGGATGACGATGTCAAAATTGGCGGCGGCGCCACCCATTAACAGAAGGATGACAGTATGCCGGAAGGTCCGGAGATCCGCCGTGCGGCGGATAAACTGGAGGCGGCAATCAAAGGCGAACCCTTAACCAACGTTTGGTTCGCCTTTCCTCAGTTGCAACCCTATCAAACTCAGCTAACTGGTCAGCGGGTGACCCATATCGCCACCCGCGGCAAGGCCCTGCTAACCCACTTCTCCGGCGGATTGACCCTGTATAGCCATAACCAGCTGTACGGCGTCTGGCGCGTGGTGGATGCCGGCGTTGAGCCGCAATCGAACCGCGTACTGCGCGTCAGGCTGCAGACCGCCAGCAAGGCGATTTTGCTCTACAGCGCGTCGGACATTGATATCCTCACGGCGGAGCAGGTTGCCAACCATCCGTTCTTGCTGCGCGTCGGACCGGACGTGCTGGACATGACGTTAACCGCGGAGCAGGTGAAAGCGCGGCTGCTGTCGGCCAAATTCCGCAATCGTCAGTTTTCCGGCCTGCTGCTGGATCAGGCTTTTCTTGCCGGGCTCGGAAACTATCTGCGGGTGGAAATTCTCTGGCAGGTGGGATTAAGCGGGAAGCGTAAAGCCGCTGAACTGAGCGACAGTCAGCTGGATGCGCTGGCGCACGCGCTGCTCGATATCCCGCGGCTGTCCTATCGTACTCGCGGTCTGGTGGATGACAACAAGCATCATGGCGCGCTGTTTCGCTTTAAGGTCTTCCATCGCGATGGGGAAAGGTGCGAACGCTGTGGGGGAATCATTGAGAAGACGACGCTCTCCTCGCGGCCATTTTACTGGTGTCCAGGATGCCAGCATTAAGCCGGCTGGCGGGCGATTTCAGCATGAAGCGCGTTATCAGGCATAAAAAAACGCGCCAGCAGGCGCGTTTTTATGATCCGGACAGTGCGATCAACGCTTAATGTCGGACTGGAAATCGCGTTTGGCGTAGCCGGTATACAGCTGACGCGGACGGGCGATCTTCATGCCATCGCTGTGCATTTCGTTCCAGTGCGCAATCCAGCCCACGGTACGCGCCATGGCGAAGATAACGGTAAACATGGAGGACGGAATACCCATCGCTTTCAGGATGATACCGGAGTAGAAGTCGACGTTCGGATACAGTTTCTTCTCGATGAAGTACGGGTCGTTCAGCGCGATATGCTCCAGCTCCATGGCCACCTGCAGCAGGTCGTCTTTGGTGCCCAGCTCTTTCAGCACTTCATGGCAGGTTTCACGCATCACGGTGGCGCGCGGATCGTAGTTTTTGTAAACACGATGGCCGAAGCCCATCAGGCGGAAAGAGTCATTCTTGTCTTTCGCACGACGAACAAATTCCGGAATGTGCTCAACGGAGCTGATCTCTTCCAGCATTTTCAGCGCCGCTTCGTTGGCGCCACCGTGTGCCGGTCCCCACAGGGAGGCGATGCCCGCAGCGATACAGGCGAACGGGTTAGCGCCGGAGGAGCCCGCGGTACGTACCGTGGAGGTCGACGCGTTCTGCTCGTGATCGGCGTGCAGGATCAGAATACGATCCATCGCGCGCTCCAGCACCGGATTGACTTCATACTCTTCGCACGGTGTCGCAAACATCATGCGCAGGAAGTTGCCGGCGTAGGAGAGGTCGTTGCGCGGATAAACAAACGGCTGGCCGATAGAATATTTGTAACACATGGCTGCCATGGTTGGCATTTTGGACAGCAGACGGTAGGCGGCAATCTCGCGGTGACGCGGGTTATTCACGTCGAGGGAATCATGATAGAACGCCGCCAGCGCGCCGGTGATCCCGCACATCACCGCCATCGGGTGGGAATCGCGACGGAACGCGTGGAACAGACGGGTGATCTGCTCATGAATCATGGTGTGGCGGGTGACGGTAGTTTTGAATTCGTCATATTCGGCCTGGGTCGGCTTTTCGCCGTACAGCAGGATATAACAGACTTCAAGATAATTAGATTCGGTCGCTAACTGGTCGATCGGGAAGCCGCGGTGCAGCAGGATCCCCTCGTCACCATCGATAAACGTAATTTTAGATTCACAAGAAGCCGTTGATGTGAAACCTGGGTCAAAGGTAAATACGCCTTTTGAACCAAGACTACGAATATCAATAACATCCTGACCGAGCGTGCCTTTTAGCACATCCAGTTCAATAGCAGTGTCACCACCCAGGGTGATTTTTGCTTTAGCATCAGACATTTATGGTCTCCTTAGCGCCTTTATTGCTTAAGACTGCCGGGTGGTGGATTTGCTTTCGGCCCGCGCCTGCATACGTTACCAGTTTGTTATGTTGCACACAGCTCTGCGTCAGCGAAAAGGGCAGGGTACAGAGCAACGGCGCTTGATGGCACGTCCTTCAGGGCTGCGGTGAAACAACAGCAAATCAGCGTTTTAGCAGTCCGAATATTAAAACCTATATACCACTAATAACTGTCCTGATTACATCGGTCAATACTGACACACTGTTACATAACTTATTCTCAGGTGAAAGAGTGACCCCATAACTTTTGAGCATTATTGCATTTAACTGGTAATGGTTGTAACAAGAATGTTTAATATTTGTCAAATCAGGTGATTAAAAATTAAAAAAATGTTGGTATCGTGACCTTGATCACTGTTCCGGAGAAAACCCAACAAACTATATGTAGGTTAATTGTAATGATTTTGTGAACGGCCTATACTGCGGCCAGGTCTCCGGAACACCCTGCAATCCCGAGCCACCCAGCGTTGTTTAGTGATGTTTTAATGCCTGAAAAGACGTTTTAACATGACTTCTGGTTATAGAAAGGACGCTGTCTGACCCGCAAGCAGACCGGAGGAAGGAAACAATAAGAACAGCATGTGGGCGTTATTCATGGTAAGAAATGTGAAAAAACAAAGACCTGTCAATCTGGATCTACAAACGATACGGTTCCCAATCACGGCGATAGCGTCCATTCTCCATCGCGTTTCCGGTGTCATCACCTTCGTGGCGGTCGGAATTCTGCTTTGGCTGCTGGGCACCAGCCTTTCCTCCCCAGAAGGTTTTCTGACGGCGGCCTCCATCATGGATAGCTTCTTTGTGAAGTTCATCATGTGGGGCATTCTCACCGCGCTGGCCTATCACGTCGTTGTCGGTATTCGCCATCTGATGATGGACTTTGGCTACCT
Organism: Klebsiella sp. KP20-425-1; assembly: GCF_025813515.1. Taxonomy (NCBI): domain Bacteria; kingdom Pseudomonadati; phylum Pseudomonadota; class Gammaproteobacteria; order Enterobacterales; family Enterobacteriaceae; genus Klebsiella; species Klebsiella sp. KP20-425-1. Next base: position 3,597,798 of record NZ_CP109614.1, on the reverse strand, counting down.
GGACGAAACCCTCGAAGCAGGGAAACGTTCCGCCAAAATTTCTTTTGTTATTACTGTCGTGCTTTCACTTCTCGCAGGAGTCCTCGTATGGTAAGCAACGCCTCAGCACTGGGACGCAACGGCGTACATGACTTTATCCTGGTCCGTGCTACCGCCATCGTTCTGACCCTCTACATCATCTACATGGTTGGCTTCTTCGCCACCACCGGTGAAATCTCATGGGAAGTGTGGACCGGATTCTTTGCCTCCGGCTTCACTAAGGTCTTCACTCTGCTGGCTCTCGTTTCCATTCTCATCCATGCCTGGATCGGGATGTGGCAGGTGTTAACGGACTACGTTAAACCACTGGCTCTGCGCCTGGTTCTGCAACTGGCTATCGTTGTGGCGCTGGTGGCTTACGTTCTTTATGGATTTGTTGTGGTGTGGGGTGTGTAATGAAATTGCCAGTCAGAGAGTTTGATGCTGTTGTCATCGGTGCCGGCGGCGCAGGTATGCGCGCGGCGCTGCAAATTTCCCAGAGCGGACAGACCTGTGCACTGCTCTCCAAAGTGTTCCCTACCCGTTCCCATACCGTATCCGCGCAGGGTGGCATCACCGTCGCGCTCGGTAACTCCCATGAAGATAACTGGGAATGGCATATGTACGACACCGTAAAAGGGTCGGACTATATCGGCGACCAGGACGCCATCGAATACATGTGTAAGACCGGCCCGGAAGCGATTCTTGAGCTGGAGCACATGGGACTGCCGTTCTCTCGTCTTGACGATGGCCGTATTTATCAGCGCCCGTTTGGCGGCCAGTCGAAGAACTTCGGCGGCGAACAGGCGGCGCGTACCGCGGCGGCGGCTGACCGTACCGGTCACGCCCTGCTGCACACTCTGTATCAGCAGAACCTGAAAAACCACACCACTATCTTCTCCGAATGGTACGCCCTCGATCTGGTGAAAAACCAGGACGGCGCGGTAGTCGGTTGTACCGCCCTGTGCATCGAGACCGGCGAAGTGGTCTACTTTAAAGCCCGCGCCACCGTGCTGGCGACCGGCGGCGCAGGCCGTATCTATCAGTCCACCACCAACGCCCACATCAATACGGGTGACGGCGTCGGGATGGCCATCCGCGCCGGCGTGCCGGTGCAGGATATGGAAATGTGGCAGTTCCACCCGACCGGTATCGCCGGGGCTGGGGTTCTGGTTACCGAAGGTTGCCGCGGCGAAGGCGGTTACCTGCTGAACAAACACGGCGAACGCTTTATGGAGCGTTATGCCCCGAACGCTAAAGACCTTGCGGGCCGTGACGTGGTGGCGCGTTCCATCATGATCGAAATCCGCGAAGGCCGCGGCTGCGACGGTCCGTGGGGCCCGCACGCGAAACTGAAACTGGATCACCTCGGTAAAGAGGTTCTGGAATCTCGTCTGCCGGGTATCCTTGAGCTTTCCCGTACCTTTGCCCACGTCGATCCGGTGAAAGAGCCGATCCCGGTTATCCCAACCTGTCACTACATGATGGGCGGTATCCCGACCAAAGTCACCGGCCAGGCGTTGACCGTGAATGAGAAGGGCGAAGACGTGGTGATCCCGGGCCTGTTCGCGGTAGGCGAAATCGCCTGCGTATCGGTCCACGGCGCCAACCGTCTGGGCGGCAACTCGCTGCTCGACCTGGTGGTCTTCGGCCGCGCGGCGGGCCTGCATCTGCAGGAATCCATTGCCGAGCAGGGCACGCTGCGCGACGCTAGCGAATCCGATATCGAAGGCTCGCTGGATCGCCTCAACCGCTGGAACAACACCCGCTCTGGTGAAGATCCGGTGGCGATTCGTAAAGCGCTGCAGGAATGTATGCAGCATAACTTCTCGGTGTTCCGCGAAGGCGATGCGATGCACAAAGGTCTGGAGCAACTGAAAGTGATCCGCGAGCGCCTGAAAAACGCCCGTCTCGACGATACCTCCAGCGAGTTCAACACCCAGCGCGTTGAGTGCCTGGAGCTGGATAACCTGATGGAAACCGCCTACGCGACCGCCGTATCCGCTAACTTCCGTACCGAGAGCCGTGGCGCCCACAGCCGCTTCGACTTCCCGGATCGTGATGATGAAAACTGGCTGTGCCATTCCCTGTACCTGCCAGAGTCGGAATCCATGACGCGTCGTAGCGTCAATATGGAACCGAAACTGCGTCCGGCATTCCCGCCGAAGATTCGTACTTACTAATGCGGAGACAGGAAAATGAAACTCGAGTTTTCAATTTATCGCTATAACCCGGATGTTGACGACGCTCCGCACATGCAGGATTACACCCTTGAAGCGGAAGAAGGTCGCGACATGATGCTGCTGGATGCGCTGATCCAGCTGAAAGAAAAAGATCCGTCGCTGTCGTTCCGCCGCTCCTGCCGTGAAGGGGTCTGCGGGTCCGATGGTCTGAACATGAACGGGAAAAACGGTTTGGCGTGCATCACGCCAATCTCCGCGCTGAATCAGCCGGGCAAGAAGATTGTTATCCGTCCGCTGCCAGGATTACCGGTTATCCGTGATTTGGTGGTGGACATGGGGCAATTCTATGCACAATATGAGAAGATTAAGCCTTACTTGTTGAATAATGGGCAAAATCCTCCGGCTCGCGAGCATCTGCAGATGCCTGAGCAGCGTGAGAAACTCGACGGGCTGTACGAGTGTATTCTGTGCGCCTGCTGTTCGACCTCGTGCCCGTCGTTCTGGTGGAACCCGGACAAGTTCATCGGCCCGGCTGGCCTGCTGGCCGCGTATCGCTTCCTGATCGACAGTCGCGATACCGAAACCAGCGAGCGCCTGGACGGCCTGAGCGATGCTTTCAGCGTATTCCGCTGTCACAGCATTATGAACTGCGTCAGTGTGTGTCCGAAGGGGCTGAACCCGACTCGCGCCATCGGCCATATTAAGTCGATGCTGCTGCAGCGCAGCGCGTAAGCAACACGGTCTGTCCCGGATGGCGCTAGCGCTTATCCGGGCTACCAAAGCAGTAGCCCCGGCAAGCGTTAGCGCCGCCGGGGGATATAGCAGGAAATCTTTAAAAACCGCCACAAGATGTACCAGTAATCGAGGCGTTCAGTGCGAGGTAAGGCGGCAACTGAGCGCATCCCCGGGAGCATAGTGAACTATGTGACCGGGGTAAGCGAAGGCAGCCAACGCAACCGCAGCCTGAACGCTGAAGATTAATGGCAGTTTTTAAAGGTTCCTTAGCGGATAGAAACCACAACTCGTCCGCAACAAGTGAACCCCGGCACGTGCACTCGGTGTGCGTGGTAGTTTCTACGGCGAAATAAGCATATGAATGCTTAAGGGATCACGATGCAGAACGGCGCAATGAAAGCCTGGCTGGACTCTTCTTACCTCTCTGGTTCGAACCAGAGCTGGATAGAACAGCTCTATGAAGACTTCTTAACCGATCCTGACTCTGTTGACGCCAACTGGCGTTCAATGTTCCAGCAGTTACCTGGCACCGGAGTTAAACCGGATCAATTTCATTCCAAAACGCGTGATTATTTCCGTCGACTGGCGAAGGATGCCTCACGTTACACTTCTTCGATTTCCGACCCAGACACCAATGTGAAGCAGGTTAAAGTCCTGCAGCTCATCAACGCATACCGTTTCCGTGGCCACCAGCATGCGAATCTCGATCCGCTGGGGCTGTGGAAGCAAGAGAGAGTGGCGGATCTCGATCCGGCCTACCACGATCTGACCGAGGCCGATTTCCAGGAAAGCTATAACGTAGGTTCATTTGCCATCGGTAAAGACACGATGAAGCTGGGCGAGCTGATTGCCGCCCTCAAGCAAACCTACTGCGGCTCCATCGGCGCGGAATACATGCATATCACCTCTACCGAAGAAAAACGCTGGATCCAGCAGCGCATTGAATCGGTAGCTGGCAAAGCGAGCTTTACCGCGGAAGAGAAAAAACGCTTCCTCAGCGAACTGACCGCCGCGGAAGGTCTGGAGCGCTACCTCGGCGCCAAATTCCCGGGGGCGAAGCGCTTCTCGCTGGAGGGTGGCGACGCCCTGATCCCGATGCTCAAAGAGATGATCCGCCATGCAGGCAAAAGCGGCACCCGCGAAGTGGTGCTGGGCATGGCGCACCGCGGCCGTCTGAACGTGCTGGTCAACGTGCTGGGTAAAAAACCGCAGGACCTGTTCGACGAGTTCGCGGGCAAACATAAAGAACACCTCGGCACCGGCGACGTGAAGTACCACATGGGCTTCTCTTCCGATATGGAAACCGAAGGCGGTCTGGTGCACCTGGCGCTGGCGTTTAACCCGTCGCACCTCGAGATCGTCAGCCCGGTGGTTATCGGTTCCGTACGCGCCCGTCTGGATCGTCTGGACGAGCCAAGCAGCAACAAAGTTCTGCCTATTACCATCCACGGCGACGCCGCCGTCACCGGCCAGGGCGTGGTTCAGGAAACTCTGAACATGTCCAAAGCCCGCGGTTACGAAGTGGGCGGTACCGTGCGCATCGTTATCAACAACCAGGTGGGCTTCACGACCTCTAACCCGCTGGATGCGCGCTCAACGCCGTACTGCACCGACATCGGTAAAATGGTGCAGGCGCCGATTTTCCACGTCAATGCGGACGATCCGGAAGCGGTCGCCTTCGTCACCCGTCTGGCGCTTGATTTCCGCAATACCTTTAAACGCGATGTCTTCATTGACCTGGTGTGCTACCGCCGTCACGGCCACAACGAAGCCGATGAGCCGAGCGCAACCCAGCCGCTGATGTATCAGAAGATCAAAAAGCATCCGACTCCGCGCAAAATCTATGCTGACAAGCTGGAGCAGGAGAAGGTGGCGACTCTGGAAGATGCGACCGAGCAGGTTAACCTCTATCGCGATGCGCTGGATGCCGGCGAATGCGTGGTGCAGGAATGGCGTCCGATGAATATGCATTCCTTTACCTGGTCGCCGTACCTCAACCACGAGTGGGACGAGAGCTATCCGGATAAAGTTGAGCCGAAACGTCTGCAGGAGTTGGCCAAACGCATCAGCACGGTACCGGAAGGTATCGAAATGCAGTCCCGCGTGGCGAAAATTTACGCCGACCGCCAGGCGATGGCGGCAGGCGAGAAGCTGTTTGACTGGGGCGGCGCCGAAAATCTGGCCTACGCCACGCTGGTTGACGAAGGTATTCCGGTTCGTCTGTCCGGCGAAGACTCCGGCCGCGGCACCTTCTTCCACCGTCATGCGGTGATCCATAACCAGACCAATGGTTCAACCTACACGCCGCTGCAGCATGTCCATAACGGCCAGGGCCAGTTCCGCGTTTGGGACTCGGTACTGTCTGAAGAAGCGGTGCTGGCGTTCGAATATGGTTACGCCACCGCCGAGCCGCGCACTCTGACCATCTGGGAAGCGCAGTTTGGCGACTTCGCCAACGGTGCGCAGGTGGTGATCGACCAGTTCATCTCCTCCGGTGAGCAGAAGTGGGGAAGGATGTGCGGCCTGGTGATGCTCCTGCCGCACGGTTACGAAGGCCAGGGCCCGGAGCACTCCTCCGCGCGTCTGGAGCGTTATCTGCAGCTGTGCGCTGAACAAAACATGCAGGTCTGCGTGCCGTCCACGCCGGCACAGGTTTATCACATGCTGCGTCGCCAGGCGCTGCGCGGTATGCGTCGTCCGCTGGTGGTGATGTCGCCGAAGTCGCTGCTGCGTCATCCGCTGGCGGTCTCCAGCATGGATGAGCTGGCGAACGGCACTTTCCTGCCGGCTATTGGTGAAATCGATCAACTTGATCCGCAGGCTGTGAAGCGCGTTGTGCTGTGCTCTGGTAAGGTTTACTACGACCTGCTGGAACAGCGCCGCAAAAACGAGCAAAAAGATGTCGCTATCGTTCGTATCGAGCAGCTCTATCCGTTCCCGCATCAGGCGGTGCAGGAAGCGCTGAAAGCGTATGCGCACGTGCATGATTTTGTCTGGTGCCAGGAAGAGCCGCTCAACCAGGGCGCATGGTACTGCAGCCAGCATCACTTCCGTGAAGTGATTCCGTTTGGGGCCTCTCTGCGTTATGCAGGCCGCCCGGCCTCCGCCTCTCCGGCGGTAGGGTATATGTCCGTTCACCAGAAACAGCAACAAGATCTGGTCAATGACGCGCTGAACGTCGATTAATTAAAGGATACACAATGAGTAGCGTAGATATTCTGGTTCCCGACCTGCCTGAGTCCGTAGCTGACGCAACCGTCGCCACCTGGCACAAAAAACCGGGCGACGCGGTCGTCCGTGACGAAGTTCTGGTCGAAATCGAAACTGACAAAGTGGTACTGGAAGTACCGGCATCAGCGGACGGCATTCTGGATGCAGTGCTGGAAGACGAGGGCGCCACCGTCCTGTCTCGCCAGATCCTTGGCCGCCTGCGCGAAGGCAACAGCGCAGGTAAAGAAAGCAGCGAGAAAGCCGATGCGAAAGCGTCCACTCCGGCGCAGCGTCAGCAGGCCTCTCTGGAAGAGCAGAACAACGACGCGCTGAGCCCGGCGATCCGTCGTCTGCTGGCTGAACACAACCTTGACCCAGCGGCCATCAAAGGCACTGGCGTCGGCGGCCGTCTGACCCGCGAAGACGTTGAGAAACATCTGGCGAAAGCCCCGGCGCCGGCAGAAGCCAAAGCGCCAGCCGCCGCCCCGGCAGCCGCGCCGGCGCCGCAGCTGGGCCACCGTTCGGAAAAACGCGTCCCGATGACCCGTCTGCGTAAACGCGTAGCCGAACGTCTGCTGGAAGCGAAAAACTCTACCGCCATGCTGACGACCTTTAACGAAGTCAACATGAAGCCCATCATGGATCTGCGTAAGCAGTACGGTGAGGCGTTCGAAAAACGTCATGGCATCCGCCTGGGCTTTATGTCCTTCTACGTGAAAGCGGTAGTGGAAGCGCTGAAACGCTATCCGGAAGTGAACGCTTCCATCGATGGCGACGACGTGGTGTACCACAACTACTTCGACGTCAGCATGGCCGTATCCACTCCGCGCGGTCTGGTCACCCCGGTTCTGCGTGACGTCGACCTGCTGGGCATGGCGGATATCGAAAAGAATATCAAAGAGCTGGCAGTGAAAGGCCGCGACGGCAAGCTGACCGTAGACGACCTGACCGGCGGTAACTTCACTATTACCAACGGCGGCGTCTTCGGCTCCCTGATGTCCACGCCGATCATCAACCCACCGCAGAGCGCTATTCTGGGTATGCATGCCATTAAAGACCGTCCGATGGCGGTCAATGGCAAGGTAGAGATCCTGCCGATGATGTACCTGGCGCTCTCCTATGACCACCGTCTGATCGACGGACGTGAATCGGTAGGCTTCCTGGTGGCGATTAAAGAGCTGCTGGAAGATCCGACCCGTCTGCTGCTGGACGTGTAGTCAGCAAGCGTATTACCTACCGTAGGCCGGATAACATGCGTTAGCGCCGTTATCAGGCCTACAGGTTTAAAGATAATTACACCCTGAAGGATGGACTGAACACATGAACTTACATGAATATCAGGCAAAACAACTTTTTGCCCGCTATGGCTTACCGGCGCCGGTGGGTTATGCCTGTACTACTCCGCGTGAAGCAGAAGAAGCCGCTTCAAAAATCGGCGCGGGTCCGTGGGTAGTGAAATGTCAGGTTCACGCTGGTGGCCGCGGCAAAGCGGGCGGTGTGAAAGTAGTTAAGAGCAAAGAAGAGATCCGCGCATTTGCCGAGCACTGGCTGGGCAAACGTCTGGTGACCTATCAAACAGATGCGAACGGCCAGCCGGTTAACCAGATCCTGGTTGAAGCGGCGACCGATATTGACAAAGAGCTGTACCTGGGCGCGGTTGTTGACCGTAGCTCCCGTCGCGTGGTGTTCATGGCGTCTACCGAAGGCGGCGTGGAAATCGAGAAAGTGGCGGAAGAGACCCCGCACCTGATCCACAAGATCGCCATCGATCCGCTGGCGGGCCCGATGCCTTACCAGGGTCGTGAACTGGCGTTCAAACTGGGTCTGGAAGGTAAACAAGTTCAGCAGTTCACCAAGATTTTCATGGGTCTGGCGACCATTTTCCTTGAGCGCGACCTGGCGCTGATCGAGATCAACCCGCTGGTGATCACCAAGCAGGGCGACCTGATCTGCCTCGACGGCAAACTGGGCGCTGACGGCAACGCGCTGTTCCGCCAGCCGGATCTGCGCGAAATGCGCGATCAGTCTCAGGAAGACCCACGTGAAGCGCAGGCGGCGCAGTGGGAACTGAACTACGTCGCGCTGGACGGCAACATCGGCTGCATGGTTAACGGCGCAGGCCTGGCGATGGGTACCATGGACATCGTTAAGCTGCACGGCGGCGAACCGGCTAACTTCCTCGACGTAGGCGGCGGCGCGACCAAAGAGCGCGTGACCGAAGCGTTCAAAATCATCCTCTCTGACGACAACGTTAAAGCGGTGCTGGTTAACATCTTCGGCGGCATCGTGCGTTGCGACCTGATCGCTGACGGCATCATCGGCGCGGTAGCGGAAGTAGGGGTTAACGTTCCGGTTGTGGTTCGTCTGGAAGGTAACAACGCCGAACTGGGCGCGAAAAAACTGGCTGACAGCGGCCTGAATATTATTGCAGCGAAAAGTCTGACGGACGCAGCACAGCAGGTTGTTGCCGCAGTGGAGGGGAAATAATGTCAGTTTTAATTAATAAAGATACCAAGGTTATCTGCCAGGGCTTCACCGGTAGCCAGGGGACCTTCCACTCTGAACAAGCGATCGCTTACGGTACGCAAATGGTTGGCGGCGTGACGCCAGGCAAAGGCGGCACCACTCATCTGGGCCTGCCGGTGTTCAACACCGTGCGCGAAGCCGTTGAAGCGACCGGCGCGACCGCGACCGTGATCTACGTTCCGGCGCCGTTCTGCAAAGATTCCATCCTGGAAGCGATCGACGCGGGCATTAAGCTTATCATCACCATCACCGAAGGTATCCCAACGCTGGATATGCTGACCGTGAAGGTGAAGCTGGACGAAGCGGGCGTGCGTATGATCGGCCCGAACTGCCCGGGCGTTATCACTCCGGGCGAGTGCAAAATCGGCATCATGCCGGGTCACATTCACAAGCCGGGTAAAGTGGGCATCGTTTCCCGTTCCGGCACCCTGACCTATGAAGCGGTTAAGCAGACCACCGACTACGGCTTCGGCCAGTCTACCTGCGTCGGTATCGGCGGCGACCCGATCCCGGGCTCCAACTTCATCGATATCCTGAAGATGTTCGAGGAAGATCCGCAGACCGAAGCGATCGTCATGATCGGTGAGATCGGCGGCAGCGCGGAAGAAGAAGCGGCTGCTTATATTAAAGATCATGTCACTAAGCCGGTTGTCGGCTACATCGCGGGTGTTACCGCGCCGAAAGGCAAGCGTATGGGCCACGCGGGCGCTATCATCGCCGGCGGTAAAGGTACAGCGGATGAGAAATTCGCAGCGCTGGAAGCGGCGGGTGTGAAAACTGTTCGCAGCCTGGCCGACATCGGCGAAGCGCTGAAAGCTATTATCAAGTAAACCCTCTCTGCTTGTCCGCAAGCAGAAATCTGTCCGATTTCGACATGGTTGGCCACCGTCAGGTGGCCTTTTTTGTGACCGTTATCCCGTCTCGTCAGAACCGCAGCGCCAACAACGAATTGATTTTCTGCGAAAAGCCCTATCTATCATATTGATTTAATTTATTATTTAATAAGTATTTTCGATGCGCTGTACTGGCTAAAAAAATATACCCCGGGTGTACCGTAAGGAAACAAAAGCGGCAGCGAAAAAGCGTGGGGCAGGGGATAAGGAGGCAGATAAAATACTGTGAGCGGTCTAACATTATTCGGATCGGTTCCTTTTTTTTGTTTTTTTTCCACGACGTTAAATAATATTACCTATGATTCTCATATCTCTCTTTTTAGTAACTGGAAAAGCCATAGTTTAAACACTTAATTAACATTAAGTTCACCAATATTCTTTATTGGGCTACATAATTAACACATAGAGTAAAAATTGATTTATATCAATACTTAATCCTTGGAAAAATCCCTCAAAAAACGTTAAATTGTCTCAAGTCAAATTGGCTGAATTCAGCCATCTTCACTATATATTGATCACCGTCGAAAAATGTAAAACTGGAACAATAAAAACATATTTATTGTAAGGTTATTGCGGCGTAATATATTGGGGAATCAATTGGGTTTTTCGTTAACGTATTTGTAACCTTACCCTGGCATGGTTTTACCTTCGATTGAAACCTGCTGTGGACGGGCGACAAATAAATTTGTATTGGGGCATGCGTATGAGCCAGAGCTTCTCGGTTCATTTTCGGAGTCTTCATGCGATGAGCAAGGAGTCATGATGTTAGATATAGTCGAACTGTCGCGCTTACAGTTTGCCTTGACCGCGATGTACCACTTCCTGTTTGTGCCGCTAACGCTCGGTATGGCGTTCCTGCTGGCCATCATGGAAACGGTCTACGTCCTTTCCGGCAAACAGATTTATAAAGATATGACCAAATTCTGGGGCAAGTTGTTTGGTATTAACTTCGCGCTGGGTGTGGCGACCGGTCTGACCATGGAGTTCCAGTTCGGGACTAACTGGTCGTATTACTCACACTACGTGGGCGATATCTTTGGTGCGCCGCTGGCCATTGAAGGTCTGATGGCCTTCTTCCTCGAATCCACCTTTGTAGGTCTGTTCTTCTTCGGTTGGGATCGTCTGGGCAAAGTTCAGCACATGGCCGTCACCTGGCTGGTTGCGCTGGGTTCCAACCTCTCCGCGCTGTGGATCCTTGTCGCCAACGGCTGGATGCAGAACCCTATCGCATCGGACTTCAACTTCGAAACCATGCGTATGGAGATGGTCAGCTTCTCTGAACTGGTGCTCAACCCGGTCGCCCAGGTGAAATTCGTTCACACTGTGGCGTCGGGCTATGTCACCGGCGCGATGTTCATCCTGGCGATTAGCTCCTGGTACATGCTGAAAGGTCGCGACTTCGCCTTTGCCAAGCGCTCCTTTGCCATCGCAGCCAGCTTCGGTATGGCGGCGATCCTCTCCGTTATTGTGCTGGGTGACGAATCCGGTTACGAAATGGGTGACGTGCAGAAAACCAAACTGGCGGCTATCGAAGCAGAGTGGGAAACCCAGCCTGCGCCGGCGGCCTTCACCCTGTTTGGTATTCCCGATCAGAATGCGCAGACCAACCACTTTGCGATCCAGATCCCCTACGCGCTGGGCATCATTGCTACCCGCTCGGTGGATAAACCGGTTATCGGCCTCAAGGATCTGATGGTTCAGCACGAAGAGCGTATCCGTAACGGCATGAAAGCCTACGCGCTGCTGGAACAGCTGCGCGCCGGTTCAACCGATCAGGCCGTGCGTGACCAGTTCAATAACGTGAAGAAGGACCTCGGTTATGGCCTGCTGTTGAAGCGCTATACCCCGAACGTCGCTGACGCCACGGAAGAGCAGATCGCCAAAGCGACCAAAGATTCCATTCCAAGCGTCGCACCGCTGTACTTCGCCTTCCGTATCATGGTGGCGTGCGGCATCCTGATGCTGCTGATTATAGGCGCCTCCTTCTGGAGCGTGATCCGTAACCGCATCGGCGAGAAAAAATGGCTGCTGCGCGCCGCATTCTACGGCCTGCCGCTGCCGTGGATTGCCGTGGAGTCGGGCTGGTTTGTTGCCGAATACGGCCGTCAGCCGTGGGCGATTGGTGAGGTCCTGCCGACGGCGGTGGCTAACTCATCATTAACCGCGGGCGACCTGATCTTCTCAATGTTGCTGATCTGCGGTCTGTACACGCTGTTCCTGGTGGCTGAACTGTTCCTGATGTTCAAGTTTGCCCGCAAAGGACCTAGCAGCCTGAAAACCGGCCGCTATCACTTTGAACAGTCCTCTGCGGCTATTCAGTCGGCACGCTAAGACAGGAGTCGTCAAATGATCGATTATGAAGTATTGCGTTTTATCTGGTGGCTGCTGATTGGCATTCTGCTGATTGGTTTTGCCGTCGCCGACGGGTTCGACATGGGGGTGGGCATGCTCACCCGCTTCCTCGGCCGCAACGACACCGAGCGTCGGATCATGATCAACGCCATCGCCCCGCACTGGGACGGTAACCAGGTGTGGCTGATCACCGCCGGCGGCGCGCTGTTCGCTGCCTGGCCGATGGTTTACGCCGCGGCGTTTTCTGGCTTCTATGTGGCAATGATTCTGGTGCTGGCCTCGCTGTTCTTCCGTCCGGTCGGTTTTGACTACCGTTCCAAGATCGAGGACACCCGCTGGCGCAACATGTGGGACTGGGGCATCTTCATCGGTAGCTTCGTGCCGCCGCTGGTGATTGGCGTGGCCTTTGGCAACCTGCTGCAGGGCGTGCCGTTCCACGTCGATGAATACCTGCGTCTGTTCTATACCGGTAACTTCTTCCAGTTGCTGAACCCGTTTGGTCTGCTGGCCGGTATCGTCAGCGTGGCGATGATCCTGACTCAGGGCGCCACCTACCTGCAGATGCGTACCGTAGGCGAACTGCACCTGCGTACTCGCACCGTTTCCATGGTGGCGGCGCTGGTGACGCTGGTCTGCTTCGCGCTGGCGGGCGTGTGGGTCTACTACGGCATCGACGGCTATGTGGTGAAATCGGTGATTGACCATACCGGCCCGTCTAACCCGCTGACCAAGGAAGTGGTGCGGGAAGCTGGCGCGTGGATGGTGAACTTTAACAATATGCCAGCGCTGTGGGCGGTGCCTGCCCTGGGCGTGGTGTTGCCGCTGCTGACCGTCGTTTCGACCAAAGCGGATAAAGGTGCCTGGGCATTCCTGTTCTCCTCGCTGACCCTGGCCTGCATCATTCTGACTGCCGGTATCGCGATGTTCCCGTTCATCATGCCGTCCAGCACCATGCTGAACGCCAGCCTGACAATGTGGGACGCGACCTCCAGTCAGCGGACGCTGAACCTGATGACCTACGTGGCGATTGTTTTCGTGCCGATCATTCTGGCCTACACCAGCTGGTGTTACTGGAAGATGTTTGGCCGCATCACGCGCGAAGACATCGAAAAGAATACCCACTCGCTGTACTAAGGTAAGGAGCTATATATGTGGTACTTCGCATGGATTTTGGGAACGCTTCTTGCCTGTGCTTTTGGGGTCATTACCGCGCTGGCGCTTGAGCACGTGGAAGCCACCAAAGCCGGGAAGAAAGAAGAAATCTGATGAAATTTATCGCTACTCTGTACGCGATAATGGACAAGCGCCCGCTCCGGGCGCTTTCCTTATTGATGGCGCTGCTGCTGGCTGGCTGCATTTTCTGGGATCCGTCGCGCTTTGCGGCGAAGACCAGCGAGCTGGAAATCTGGCATGGTTTCTTGCTGATGTGGGCGGTTTGCAGCGGCGTTATTCACGGCGTGGGCTTTCGCCCGCGTGCCGTTCACTGGCAGGGGATTTTTTGTCCGCTTATCGCTGATATCGTGCTCGCTTTAGGTCTCTTCTTTTTCTTCTTTTGAATAAGAGATCTCTGTTAATGCTATGGGCTTGCATAAGCCCATAAAAATTTACGCCCCGTTTACTTTCCCCCATTCCAAACCACCTTTCCCGCGCGTATAGTAGCGAAGTTTGAAAGCTCTAACCTTTTTTTGCATTACCGGGATGTAAAGTGAATACAACGCTGTTTCGATGGCCGGTTCGGGTCTACTACGAAGATACCGATGCCGGTGGTGTGGTTTACCACGCCAGTTACGTCGCTTTTTATGAAAGAGCACGCACAGAGATGCTGCGCCACCACCACTTTAGTCAACAGGTGCTGTTGGCTGAACGCGTTGCCTTCGTGGTTCGCAAAATGACGCTGGAGTATTTTGCCCCCGCCAGACTCGACGACATGCTCGAAGTCCAGACGGAAATTACCTCGATGCGCGGCACCTCTTTGGTTTTCACGCAGCGAATCGTCAACGCCGAGAATACAGTGTTAAACGAAGCTGAGGTTCTCATTGTGTGCGTTGATCCACTCTTAATGAAGCCACGTGCGCTTCCCAAGTCTATTGTCGCGGAGTTTAAGCAGTGACTGACATGAATATCCTTGATTTGTTCCTGAAGGCGAGCCTTCTGGTAAAACTTATCATGTTGATTTTGATTGGTTTTTCTATCGCTTCCTGGGCTATCATTATTCAGAGAACGCGTATCCTTAACTCGGCCGCGCGTGAAGCTGAAGCGTTCGAGGACAAATTCTGGTCCGGGATCGAGCTCTCTCGTCTGTACCAGGAGAGCCAGGGGCGTCGCGATAACCTGACCGGTTCGGAACAAATCTTCTACAGCGGTTTCAAAGAGTTTGCACGCCTGCATCGGGCTAACAGCCATGCGCCGGAAGCGATTGTCGAAGGGGCATCGCGTGCGATGCGTATTTCGATGAACCGCGAACTGGAAACGCTGGAGACCCATATTCCGTTCCTCGGCACCGTAGGCTCGATCAGCCCGTATATCGGTCTGTTCGGTACCGTCTGGGGGATTATGCACGCCTTTATCGCCCTTGGCGCGGTGAAGCAGGCCACCCTGCAGATGGTGGCGCCAGGTATCGCCGAAGCGCTGATCGCCACCGCGATTGGTCTGTTCGCCGCGATCCCGGCGGTCATGGCGTATAACCGCCTGAACCAGCGCGTGAACAAGCTTGAACTGAATTACGACAACTTTATGGAAGAGTTCACCGCTATTCTGCACCGTCAGGCCTTTACCACCAGCGAAAGCAATAAGGGGTAAGCCATGGCCAGAGCACGTGGACGCGGACGTCGCGAACTGAAGTCCGAGATCAACATCGTTCCGCTGCTGGATGTCCTGCTGGTGCTGCTGCTGATCTTTATGGCAACGGCGCCGATCATTACGCAGAGCGTGGAAGTCGATCTGCCGGACGCCACGGAATCGCAAGCGGTGAAAAGCAATGACGATCCGCCGGTGATTGTGGAAGTCTCCGGGGTAGGGCAGTACAGCGTGAAGGTGGGGCAGGAGACGCTGTCCCAGCTGCCGCCGGAGCAGGTGATTGCCGAAGCGAAGCGTCGTCTTGAAGCCAATGAAAAAACGGTATTCCTGATCGGCGGTGCGAAAGACGTCCCTTACGATGAAATTATTAAAGCGCTGAACCTGTTGCATAGTGCAGGGGTTAAATCGGTCGGCTTGATGACCAAACCTATTTAATCGCTTCAGGTAGGTGCGTCCGCGCGGCGTCCGGTGGCGGGTATCGCTCGCCGTCGGTGCGCATCGCGGATACAGGCGAACAGTTTTTGGGAACCGATAGTGTCAAAGGCAACCGAACAAAACGACAAGCTTAAACGAGCGATCATCATTTCAGTCGCGCTGCACATCATTCTGATCGCGCTGCTGATCTGGAGTTCGTTTGACGAGCATCTGGATGCCTCTGCCGGCGGCGGCGGCGGATCGTCGATTGATGCCGTCATGGTCGATCCGGGGGCGGTGGTAAATAACTATAACCGTCAGCAACAGCAGCAGGCCAGCGCACGTCGCGCCGCTGAACAGCGTGAAAAACAGGCGCAGCAGCAGGCGGAAGAGTTACGTGAGAAACAGGCGGCGGAACAGGAACGGCTGAAACAGCTCGAACAGGAGCGGCTGCAGGCGCAGGAAGCGGCGAAAGAAGCGAAGGAGCAGCAGAAGCAAGCTGAAGAAGCGGCTGCCAAGGCCGCCGCGGCGGCAAAAGCCAAAGCGGACGCACAGGCAAAAGAAGCGCAGGAAGCCGCTGCCAAAGCGGCCGCCGAGGCGAAAGCGAAGGCGGATGCCCAGGCGAAAGCGGCAGAACAGGCGGCGGCCAAGGCGGCTGCTGACGCGAAGAAGCAGGCCGAAGCCGCTGCAGCGAAAGCCGCTGCCGAGGCGAAGAAACAGGCGGAAGCTGAAGCGGCGAAAGCTGCGGCCGAGGCGCAGAAGAAAGCGGAAGCGGCGGCTGCGAAGAAAGCGCAACAGGAAGCGGAGAAAAAAGCCCAGCAGGAAGCGGCTAAGCAGGCGGCAGCTGAAAAAGCGGCTGCCGAAAAAGCCGCTGAGAAAGCCGCCGCGCAAAAAGCGGCCGCTGAGAAGGCCGCCGCCGAGAAAGCCGCAGCCGCTGAAAAAGCGGCGGCAGCGAAAGCGGCTGCAGCAGAGAAGGCTGCAGCTGATAAAGCGGCCAAGGCGGCAGCAGCAAAAGCCGCGGCGGCGAAGAAAGCGGCGGCTGCGAAAGAAGCGGACGGCGTAGACAACCTGCTCGGCGATCTGAGTTCTGGTAAGAATGCGCCTAAAACAGGCGGTGGGGCCAAAGGAAACAATGCCTCCGCTGCCGGGAGTGGTAATACTAAAAACAGTGCCTCAGGGGCTGATATCAACAACTATGCCGGACAGATAAAATCGGCGATTGAAAGTAAGTTTTATGACGCATCGTCCTATGCGGGCAAAACATGTACCTTGCGTATCAAACTTGCTCCTGACGGCCTGTTGTTAAATATACAGTCCGAAGGTGGTGATCCTGCTCTGTGCCAGGCCGCTCTTGCCGCAGCCCGACAGGCTAAGTTTCCGAAACCACCTAGCCAGGCAGTATATGAAGTCTTCAAAAATGCGCCACTGGACTTCAAACCTCAGTGACATTTTTCCCCGTGCAAACGGGGAAAAACAATCTATGGTAGTCACAGGGTTTTGGTAGTTTTGTATATTTGAGTTTGTTAACATTCTGCTAAATTATCGTGGGCTTTCCGCCCGGATAAGGGAGATATGATGAAGCAGGCATTACGAGTAGCATTTGGTTTTTTAATGCTGTGGGCGGCGGTGCTGCACGCAGAAGTACGTATCGAGATCACCCAGGGGGTGGACTCGGCGCGCCCTATCGGCGTGGTACCGTTCCAGTGGGCCGGCCAGGGCGCTGCGCCGGAAGATGTCGGTGGTATCGTGGCAGCTGACCTGCGCAACAGCGGTAAATTCAATCCGCTGGATCGCTCTCGTCTGCCGCAGCAGCCGACCAGTGCCCAGGAAGTGCAGCCTGCTGCCTGGTCTGCGCTGGGTATTGACGCGGTAGTCGTCGGCCAGGTCACGCAAAATCCGGATGGTTCTTATCAGGTTGCGTATCAACTGGTGGACACCGGCGGAGCGCCGGGCACAACGCTGGCGCAAGGTTCTTTTAAAGTCACTAAGCAGTACCTGCGCTATGCGGCGCACGCGGCCAGCGACGCGGTATTTGAGAAGCTGACCGGCATCAAGGGCGCCTTCCGTACCCGTATCGCCTACGTGGTGCAGAAAAACGGCGGCCAGTACCCTTACGAACTGCGCGTGTCCGACTACGATGGTTACAACCAGTTCCTGGTTCACCGTTCCTCCCAGCCGCTGATGTCCCCGGCCTGGTCTCCGGACGGTTCTAAACTGGCCTACGTTACCTTTGAAAGCGGTCGTTCTGCGCTGGTGGTTCAGACCCTGGCGAACGCCTCTGTGCGTCAGATCGCCTCCTTCCCGCAGCACAACGGCGCCCCGGCGTTCTCACCGGATGGTTCTAAACTGGCGTTCGCGCTGTCGAAAACCGGTAGCCTGAACCTGTACGTAATGGATCTGGGATCCGGTCAGATTCGTCAGGTGACCAACGGTCGCAGCAACAACACCGAACCAAGCTGGTTCCCGGACAGCCAGAATCTGGCCTTCACTTCTGACCAGGCAGGTCGTCCGCAGGTATATAAAGTCAACATTAATGGCGGCACGCCGCAGCGTATCACCTGGGAAGGTTCTCAGAACCAGGACGCCGACGTGAGCGCGGATGGTAAAACCATGGTAATGGTCAGCTCGGCCGGCGGTCAGCAGCACATTGCCAAACAAGATCTGGAAACGGGTGGTGTACAGGTTCTGTCATCAACGTTTTTAGACGAAACGCCAAGTCTGGCACCTAACGGCACTATGGTAATCTACAGCTCTTCTCAGGGGATGGGATCCGTGCTGAATCTGGTTTCTACAGATGGGCGTTTCAAAGCGCGTCTTCCGGCAACTGATGGACAGGTAAAATCGCCTGCCTGGTCGCCGTATCTGTGATAATAAATAATTGATTATTAAAGGAATCAAAGAAATGCAACTGAACAAAGTGCTGAAAGGGCTGATGATCGCTCTGCCGGTTATGGCAATCGCGGCATGTTCTTCTAACAAGAACGCCAGCAACGACCAGAGCGGTGAAGGCATGCTGGGTGCCGGCACTGGTATGGACGCTAACGGTAACGGCGGCAACATGTCTTCTGAAGAGCAAGCTCGTCTGCAGATGCAGCAGCTGCAGCAGAACAACATCGTTTACTTCGATCTCGACAAGTACGATATCCGTTCTGACTTCGCTGCTATGCTGGACGCGCACGCTAACTTCCTGCGCAGCAACCCGTCCTACAAAGTGACTGTAGAAGGTCACGCGGATGAGCGCGGTACGCCGGAATACAACATCGCTCTGGGTGAGCGTCGTGCTAACGCCGTTAAGATGTATCTGCAGGGCAAAGGTGTTTCTGCCGATCAGATCTCCATCGTTTCTTACGGTAAAGAAAAACCAGCAGTACTGGGTCATGACGAAGCGGCATATGCCAAAAACCGTCGCGCCGTACTGGTTTACTAAGAGAATTGCATGAGCAGTAACTTCAGACATCATTTATTGAGTCTGTCGTTACTGGTTGGCATAGCGGCCCCCTGGGCCGCTTTTGCTCAGGCGCCAATCAGTAGTGTCGGCTCAGGCTCGGTCGAAGACCGCGTCACTCAACTCGAGCGTATTTCCAATGCTCACAGCCAGCTTTTAACCCAACTCCAGCAACAACTCTCTGATAACCAGACTGACATTGATTCTCTCCGCGGGCAGATCCAGGAGAACCAGTACCAGCTGAATCAGATCGTTGAGCGCCAGAAACAGATTCTGCTGCAGATAGATAGTTTGAGCAGCGGTGGCGGCGCAGCATCAGGTGCGCAGGCTCCGTCGTCTTCTGGCGATCAGAGCGCGGCTGCCACCAGCGCAGCGCCAGCGGCCACCTCAGGCGCCCCGGCGATGACCGGCGATGCGAACACCGATTATAATGCCGCTATTGCCCTGGTGAAGGATGCCTCACGCCAGGATGACGCGATGGTGGCGTTTCAAAACTTCGTCAAAAAGTACCCGGATTCAACCTACCAGCCAAACGCTAACTACTGGCTCGGGCAGTTGAACTACAATAAGGGGAGAAAAGACGACGCGGCGTTTTACTTCGCTTCGGTGGTGAAGAACTACCCGAAATCGCCAAAAGCGCCTGACGCGATGTTTAAAGTCGGCGTGATCATGCAGGACAAAGGTGATACCGCGAAAGCGAAAGCGGTTTACCAGCAGGTGATCAATAAATTCCCCGGCACCGACGGTGCGAAACAAGCGCAAAAACGACTTAATGCTCTTGGTTGATTACGGCATGACCAGAAATCGCGTTATTTCTGGTCTTGTCGCCTGAATCGCCAGCAGTTAAGTGATCTTTATCGAAATTTTAGTTGCGCTGAATTCTGAAATCAGTAATATATGCCGCCGTTGCCAAGGGATATCAAACAAACCCAAAGCAATGCCAGAGTGGGTCGTTAGCTCAGTTGGTAGAGCAGTTGACTTTTAATCAATTGGTCGCAGGTTCGAATCCTGCACGACCCACCAATCGTTCTGGTGGAACGCGATAGTAAAACGTGAAGGATAACGTTGCGTCAGCAACGGCCCGTAGGGCGAGGCGAAGCCGAGTCATCCTGCACGACCCACCGCTTAGTAGTATCCAGCGTAGTATCGGGTGATTAGCTCAGCTGGGAGAGCACCTCCCTTACAAGGAGGGGGTCGGCGGTTCGATCCCGTCATCACCCACCACCGGGTCGTTAGCTCAGTTGGTAGAGCAGTTGACTTTTAATCAATTGGTCGCAGGTTCGAATCCTGCACGACCCACCATTATAATGATGGGGTCGGTGGAGGCAGTATCAGTAGTATCCAGCGCAGTTTCGGGTGATTAGCTCAGCTGGGAGAGCACCTCCCTTACAAGGAGGGGGTCGGCGGTTCGATCCCGTCATCACCCACCACTCGGGTCGTTAGCTCAGTTGGTAGAGCAGTTGACTTTTAATCAATTGGTCGCAGGTTCGAATCCTGCACGACCCACCAATTTCAGCATTTAACTCAGATGCTGAACGTGAAGGATAACGTTGCGTCAGCAACGGCCCGAAGGGCGAGGCAAAGCCGAGTCATCCTGCACGACCTACCAATTTCTGAATTGGTGTCGAGTGAAATTATTCAGGTAGCACCAGAGCGGGTCGTTAGCTCAGTTGGTAGAGCAGTTGACTTTTAATCAATTGGTCGCAGGTTCGAATCCTGCACGACCCACCAATTTCAGCATTTAACTCAGATGCTGAACGTGAAGGATAACGTTGCGACAGCAACGGCCCGAAGGGCGAGGCGAAGTCGAGTCATCCTGCACGACCCACCATCCTGAATGATGGCAGCAGTAAAATCCCGCAAGGGGTCGTTAGCTCAGTTGGTAGAGCAGTTGACTTTTAATCAATTGGTCGCAGGTTCGAATCCTGCACGACCCACCAATGTAAAAAGGCGCCCTAAAGGCGCCTTTTTGCTATGCGCAGAACTCAACGATTCGAACCTGCAGCAGGTTCGGGTCGAACGTAGTGAGACAACGGAGCCGCTTGCGGCGACGGCCCGCAGGGCGAGGCGAAGCCGAGTCATCCTGCGCGACCCACCAATGTAAAAAGGCGCCCTAAAGGCGCCTTTTTACTATCTGCATTTCCCTGCCACTCATCAATGTTAATACTTTCTTAATTCATCATTTTCCCACGGTCACGCTGCGCTTATCGTGCCTGCACAGGATACGAACCGGTCGTTCGGGCAGATGCGCAGCACCGTCCCCGGGAAAAGGGTCTGATGTACAAAATTCATCACGACTTTTAGCTCGTAATCGGCTATCTTGTTTAGCATATAAAACACCATGACCGTGTTAAGCCGCCGAAAGGCCATACTGACGGTTGTAGAGTTAAGCCAGTAAAACGAGATTGCATGATGAGCGTAATGTTTGATCCTGAAACGGCGATTTATCCTTTCCCTGCTAAACCGCAGCCGCTGACCGTCGACGAAAAGCAGTTTTACCGCGAAAAAATCAAGCGCCTGCTGCGCGAGCGCGATGCCGTGATGGTGGCGCATTACTACACCGATCCTGAAATTCAACAGCTGGCGGAAGAGACCGGCGGCTGTATCGCCGACTCGCTGGAGATGGCGCGCTTTGGCGCCCGCCATTCGGCCTCCACGCTGCTGGTCGCCGGGGTGCGTTTTATGGGGGAAACCGCCAAAATCCTCAGCCCGGAAAAGACCATTTTGATGCCGACCCTGAACGCCGAGTGTTCATTGGATCTGGGCTGTCCGATTGAGGAATTCAACGCCTTTTGCGACGCCCATCCTGACCGCACCGTAGTGGTCTATGCCAATACGTCCGCCGCGGTGAAGGCCCGCGCCGACTGGGTGGTGACCTCCAGCATCGCCGTGGAACTCATTGACCATCTGGATAGTCTTGGTCAAAAGATCCTCTGGGCGCCGGACCGCCACCTTGGGCGCTACGTTCAGCGTCAGACCGGCGCAGACGTGCTGTGCTGGCAGGGGGCGTGCATCGTGCACGACGAGTTTAAAACCCAGGCGTTGATGCGGATGAAGGCTCTGCATCCCGAAGCCGCCGTGCTGGTCCATCCCGAGTCGCCGCAGGCGATCGTTGAGATGGCCGATGCCGTAGGCTCCACCAGCCAGCTGATTGCGGCGGCGAAAAGCCTGCCCCAGCGCCAGCTGATCGTGGCCACCGATCGCGGTATTTTCTATAAAATGCAGCAGGCGGTGCCGGAGAAAACGCTGCTGGAAGCGCCCACCGCCGGCGAAGGGGCGACCTGCCGCAGCTGCGCGCATTGTCCGTGGATGGCGATGAATGGCCTGAAAGCTATTGCCGAGGGTCTCGAGCAGGGCGGCGCTGAACATGAAATCCATGTCGACGAAGCGCTGCGAACCGGCGCATTAATTCCCCTTAACCGGATGCTGGATTTTGCGGCTACACTACGGGGATAACCTATTGTCGCGTCGCCAGACGCTGAGGGGAGGAAATGGATTTTTTTAGCACGCAGAATATTTTAGTACATATACCCATCGGCGCTGGGGGGTACGATCTCTCCTGGATAGAGGCCGTGGGGACGATTGCCGGGCTGTTGTGTATCTGGCTGGCGAGCCTGGAGAAGATCAGTAACTATGCTTTCGGGCTGGTCAACGTCACGCTGTTCGCCATCATCTTCTTTCAGATCCAGCTGTACGCCAGCCTGCTGCTGCAGCTGTTCTTTTTTGCCGCAAACGTTTATGGCTGGTATGCATGGTCGCGACAAAGCAGCAACCATGAGGCTGAGCTGCAGATCCGCTGGCTGCCGCGCAGCAAAGCGCTGGGCTGGCTGGCGGCCTGCGTGGTAGCGATCGGCTTGCTGACCCTGTTTATCAACCCGTTCTTTGCTTTCCTGACGCGGATTGCGGTCAGCCTGATGCAAGCGCTCGGTTTGCAGGTCACTATGCCGGAACTGCAGCCGGATGCTTTCCCGTTCTGGGACTCCTGTATGACGGTGCTGTCGGTGGTGGCGATGATCTTAATGACCCGCAAGTATGTTGAAAACTGGCTGCTGTGGGTGATCGTCAACGTGATAAGCGTGGTGATTTTTGCCCGTCAGGGCGTCTATGCCATGTCGCTGGAATACCTCTTGCTGACGTTCATTGCGTTGAACGGCAGCCGGATGTGGATAAACAGCGCGCGTGAGCGAGGTTCTCACGCGTTTTCTGGCTAATGGTGGTGGTGATGATCGTGCCCGGCGTGCATCGTGTTGAGATGGCACTCCGGGCCGCTGCAGGGCTGGTACTCCATCTGCACCGTGGCATGCGCAATTTCATATTTATGTTCCAGGAAATGCAGGATGCGGTTGAGTAACGCGTCATGGTCGTGCGGTGGAACGACCTGTACATGGAGCGTCATCACCGGTTTTTCCCCCACCAGCCAGACGTGGACGTGGTGAACATCGCGTACCTCTGGGATAGAGCGACGGATATCCCGCTGCAGGGCCGCCACATCCAGCGAACGCGGCGCGCCTTCCAGCAATTCATTCAGACTCTCTTTCAGTAAGCGCCAGGCACTACGTAATACCAGGCAGGAAACCAGCACGGAAAGAATCGGGTCGACAGGCGTCCAGCCGGTGGTGAGGATCACCACGGCCGCCACGATCGCGCCGACCGAGCCCAGCAGGTCGCCAAGCACGTGTAGCGCTGCGGCGCGTACGTTAAGATTCCGCTCCTCGCTACCCCGATGTAGAATCCAAAACGCCAGCACGTTGGCCAGCAGACCGGCGACTGCAATGACCATCATCGTCACGCCGGCTACCGGCTGCGGATGCTGGAAGCGCTGAATCGCCTCCCAGACAATCAGCATGGTGATCACCATCAGAGCAATAGCATTGAGAAACGCCGCCAGGGTGGTTAAACGCAACCAGCCAAAGGTATGGCGGGCATTTGGTGGGCGGCTGGCGAAGCGAACCGCCAGCAGCGCAAACAGCAGAGCGGCGGAGTCGGTGAGCATATGGCCGGCATCCGCCAGCAGGGCCAGCGAGCCGGAGATCGCGCCGCCGACGGCTTCAATCAGCATAAAGCCGGCGGTGACGATAAACGCCCATAGCAGCCGGCGGGCGTTGCTGTTATCCGGAGCCTGGACAGAGGAGTGCGAATGCGAGTGCGCCATAGTGTCGTCCCTTAATAGTTATCATTATTACGCTATGACATCATAAACAGAGAGCGATAAAAAACGAAGAAAAGGCGAGACCGGCTCGCCTTTTCTTCGATCTGCCCACCTCATGTGTTACTGGGTGGTGCCGTCGGTTTTGCTGTTGTCTTGGGTCGTATTGCCGCCGTTGTCCAGTTTTTTACCGGTGTCCGGACAGCGGCCGTCTTTACACATCGAGTTTTTATGTACCTCATCGCTCGACATATTATCCTGGGTCATCGTCGAGCCCGTGGTGCCCCCAGAGCCAGAGTTGATCTGACTATTGTCCACGTTGTTCGGGGCCACGTTCTCACGGGCATCCGGCGCCACCTGACCGGCATCCGCGGAAGAGTTGGCCTGGCCATTATTGGACTGGGCGCCGGTGTCTGCCGCCAGGGCCGCGCCGCTGGCAAGACCTAAGGTGGCGGTGAGCAAAAGGGTCGTCAGTTTTTTCATATTCATCGGATACTCCTGTTGAGCCGGGAAGGGGAAATGCGCTTCCCGCGGTGAGTGTGCCAGGGATCTGACTCGCTATGGTTTAAGACTCCGCAGACGATCGCAGTGTCACTATATAATCCTGAAACGTAAGACTTAATTAGCTTTAACAGTTAAATATTGTAGTTCATGAGCCTGGTTTCGCTACTTTATGGCGTATTTTTGCCTATTTCCAGGATTATTCCATCACTACTGTAAAATCATGTTTACACTATTTCAGCGAAGAGATAGATTGGAGGGATTGCATTTCATTGAATAAGTATGGCAACGCTGGAAAGAAGATGAATTATCAGAACGACGATTTACGCATTAAAGAGATCAACGAATTATTACCTCCCGTTGCGCTCCTGGAAAAATTCCCTGCTACCGAAAATGCTGCAAACACCGTTGCACATGCTCGCAAAGCGATTCATCAGATCCTCAAAGGCGACGATGACCGTCTGCTGGTGGTGATTGGGCCTTGTTCTATTCACGATCCGGCAGCGGCGAAAGAGTATGCCGCCCGCCTGCTGACCCTGCGCGAGGCGCTGAAGGGCGAGCTCGAGATCGTCATGCGGGTCTATTTTGAAAAACCGCGCACCACCGTCGGCTGGAAAGGGCTCATCAACGATCCCCATATGGATAACAGCTTCCGCATCAACGACGGGTTGCGCATCGCGCGCAAACTGCTGCTGGACATTAACGACAGCGGCCTGCCGGCGGCTGGGGAATTCCTCGATATGATCACCCCGCAGTATGTCGCCGATCTGATGAGCTGGGGCGCCATTGGCGCGCGAACCACCGAATCCCAGGTGCACCGTGAGCTCGCCTCCGGACTCTCCTGCCCGGTGGGCTTTAAAAACGGTACCGATGGCACCATCAAGGTGGCTATCGATGCGATTAACGCCGCCGGCGCGCCGCACTGTTTCCTGTCGGTCACCAAGTGGGGCCACTCCGCCATCGTGAATACCAGCGGTAACGGCGACTGCCATATTATTTTGCGCGGCGGCAAAGAGCCTAACTACAGCGCGAAGCACGTGGCGGAGGTGAAAATCGGTCTGGCGAAAGCGGGTCTTCCGGCCCAGGTGATGATCGACTTCAGCCATGCCAACTCCAGCAAGCAGTTCAAGAAGCAGATGGAAGTGGGCGCCGACGTATGCCAGCAGATCGCCGGCGGCGAGCGCGCCATTATGGGCGTGATGATTGAAAGCCATCTGGTGGAAGGCAACCAGAGCCTCGAGAGCGGTGAACCGCTGACCTACGGCAAGAGCGTCACCGACGCCTGCATCGGCTGGGAGGATACCGAAACGATCCTGCGTCAGCTGGCGGAAGCGGTGAAAACCCGCCGCGGCTAAGCTACTCCGCGCTAGCGCAGGTCATAAAAAAAGCGTGGAGATTTCCACGCTTTTTTGTTCTCACCAGGAGAAATTACTTCGCTTTACCCTGGTTGGCGACGGCAGCAGCTTTCGCCGCGATCTCTTCCGCGTTACCCAGATAGTAATGTTTGATCGGCTTGAAGTTTTCATCGAACTCATATACCAGCGGTACGCCGGTCGGGATGTTCAGTTCGAGGATCTCGTCTTCGCCCATGTTGTCGAGGTATTTCACCAGCGCGCGCAGGGAGTTACCGTGAGCGGCGATGATCACGCGCTCACCGCTTTTCAGGCGCGGCAGAATGGTTTCGTTCCAGTAAGGCACGACGCGGTCGATGGTCAGCGCCAGGCTTTCAGTGGTCGGCAGTTCGGCGTCGGTCAGTTTTGCATAGCGCGGATCGTGGCCCGGGTAGCGCTCGTCGTCTTTGGTCAGCTCCGGCGGAGTGACAGCGAAGCCGCGACGCCACTGTTTAACCTGCTCGTCACCATATTTCTCAGCGGTTTCCGCTTTGTTCAGGCCCTGCAGCGCGCCGTAATGACGCTCGTTCAGCTTCCAGGATTTCTCAACCGGCAGCCAGGCCTGATCCAGTTCGTCCAGCACGTTCCACAGGGTGTGGATGGCACGTTTCAGCACGGAGGTATAAGCAAAATCAAAGCTGAAGCCTTCAGCCTTCAGCAGTTTACCCGCTGCTTTCGCTTCGCTAACGCCTTTCTCGGACAGATCCACGTCGTACCAACCGGTGAAGCGGTTTTCGTTGTTCCACTGGCTTTCGCCATGACGAACCAGTACCAGCTTAGTTACAGCCATTCTCTCACTCCTCTCTACACGCCATCCCTCGCGCCGCGAACGGTGCGCTGAATGTGATGGTGTATGTGTTATTGATTGATAACTATTCTCATTATATTGCCGTGATTTGGCGCACGGCAATGCTTATCCCTAACCATAGCGAAAATAGTGGCGCAGTGTAAGGTGCTTGTAATACACAGGTTATTTTTTTGTCCTTTGGTGACGGAAAATAGAGCAGGTTGCTGAAAAAAGAGGCGGCAGAGAGGAGGGCGGGGACGAAAAGCAGCGCCCCCTGATGGAGGGCGCTGGCGATTATCGGGCGATAAACTGATATTCCGTCAGGCTGACGTACTCCTGGCCCGGACGTAATACACAGTCCGGCTGCGGCCATTGCGGATGGTTCGGCGAATCCGGCAGGAATTCGCTCTCCAGCGCCAGTCCCTGCCAGTCGGCGTAGGGCTCCGTCGTCTGCGACGGGGTGCCGCCGAGATAGTTGCCGGAGTAAAACTGCAGCGCCGGAGCGGAGGTATAGACCGTCATCTGCAGCTTGCCATCCTGCGACCAGACCTGTGCCGCAGGCTGGCTGGCGTCGCCTTTGGCATCCAGCAGGAAGGCATGATCGTATCCCTTCACCTTTTGCTGATCGGCATCCGCGAGGAAGTCGGCGGCGATGGTTTTCGGCTGGCGGAAATCAAAGCTGGTGTTAGCAACATCTTTCAGTTCGCCATCCGGGATACCGTCGCTTTCCACCGGCAGATACCTCTGGGCGAGGATCTGGAGCTGATGCTGGCGCACATCGCCCTGCTCACCGTCGAGGTTGAAATAGACGTGATTGGTCATATTCACCGGGCAGGGTTGGTCCACGGTGGCGCGATAGGTAATCGCGATGCGGTTATCGTCGGTCAGACGATAGTGCGCGGTGGCCTGCAGGGTACCCGGAAAGCCTTGATCGCCATCGGGCGAGGTCAGGGCGAACAGCACTTCCTGCTCGTCGGCGCGGACAATGCGCCAGCGGCGCTTATCAAACCCTTCCGGGCCGCCGTGGAGCTGGTGGCCCGCGTCGTTTGACGGCGTGACGTTGACGACCTGGCCGTCAAGCGGGAAGCGGCTGTGGCCGATACGGTTGGCGTAGCGGCCTACCGAGGCGCCAAGAAATGCGGCCTGGCGAGCATAGTCTTCCAACTTTGCGCAGCCCAGCAGCGGTCGGCGCAGGCTGCCATCGGCCAACGGCACCTCGGCGCTGAGCAGCGTCGCGCCCCAGTCCGCCACGGTGACGGTCATCCCCGACTTATTGCGCAGGGTCACCTGCTGCCATGGCTGACCGTCCGGGGCCAGCGCGGTGGTTTGCGTTAGCATTGCCCGGCCCCCTGTGACGGTTTGCAGACATAGAATGTCTCTTTAATACCGGTTTTCGCTTCATACTCGTTGGCAACGGCCTGCTGAACGGTATCGACCAGTTCTTCCGGGATTAACGCTACCACGCAGCCGCCAAAGCCGCCGCCGGTCATGCGCACGCCGCCCTTATCGCCGATCGCGGCCTTAACGATCTCCACCAGGGTGTCGATCTGCGGGACGGTGATCTCGAAATCATCACGCATCGAGGCGTGGGACTCTGCCATCAGCTCACCCATCCGCTTCAGGTCGCCTTTTTCGAGGGCGCTGGCGGCTTCCACAGTGCGGGCATTCTCCGTCAGCACATGGCGTACGCGCTTCGCGACCACCGGATCCAGCTCATGGGCGACGGCGTTAAATTGCTCAAGGGTGACATCGCGCAGGGCGGGCTGCTGGAAGAAGCGCGCGCCGGTTTCGCACTGTTCACGACGGGTGTTGTACTCGCTGCCGACGAGGGTACGCTTAAAGTTGCTGTTGATGATCACCACCGCCACGCCTTTCGGCATCGAGACGGCTTTGGTGCCCAGCGAACGGCAGTCGATCAGCAGCGCGTGGTCTTTTTTGCCCAGCGCTGAAATCAGCTGATCCATGATGCCGCAGTTGCAGCCGACGAACTGGTTTTCCGCCTCTTGGCCGTTGAGGGCGATTTGCGCGCCATCCAGCGGCAGATGATACAGCTGTTGGAACACGGTGCCGACGGCGACTTCCAGCGAGGCTGATGAGCTTAACCCCGCACCCTGCGGTACATTGCCGCTGATCACCAGATCCGCGCCGCCAAAGTGGCTGTTCCGCTGCTGCAGATGCTTTACCACGCCGCGGACATAGTTCGACCACTGCTGGGTGTCGTGGCTGATAATCGGCGCGTCGAGAGAGAACTCATCGGTCTGATTGTCGTAATCGGCGGCAATCACCCGCACGGTACGATCGTCGCGCGGCGCACAGCTGATCACCGTCTGGTAGTCGATAGCGCAGGGCAGCACAAAACCGTCGTTGTAATCGGTATGCTCGCCGATCAGGTTGACGCGGCCTGGCGCTTGAATGACATGGCTGGCCGGGTAGCCGAAGGCGTCAGCGAACAGGGTTTGGGTTTTCTCTTTCAGACTCATCATTACACTCCGGATTCACGAAAATGGACGTCGCTGACGGCGCGCAGTCGTTCGGCAGCTTGCTCGGCGGTCAGATCGCGCTGAGTTTCGGCCAGCATCTCATAACCAACCATAAACTTGCGGACCGTCGCGGAGCGCAGCAGCGGCGGATAAAAGTGGGCATGAAGCTGCCAGTGGTTATGGTCTTCGTCGTTAAACGGCGCGCCGTGCCAGCCCATGGAGTAGGGGAATGAGCACTGGAACAGGTTGTCGTAACGGCTGGTCAGCTTTTTCAACGCCAGCGCCAGATCGCTGCGCTGGGCGTCGGTGAGATCGGTTATGCGCTGCACGTGCGCTTTCGGCAACAGCAGCGTTTCGAACGGCCAGGCGGCCCAGTAGGGCACCACCGCCAGCCAGTGCTCGGTGTCCACCACCGTGCGGCTGCCGTCGGCCAGTTCGCGCTGCACATAGTCCAGCAGCATCGGCTGGCCCTGTGCGGCGTAATACTCTTTCTGCAGACGGTCTTCCCGTTCCGCTTCATTGGGCAGGAAACTGTTTGCCCACACCTGACCATGCGGGTGAGGGTTGGAGCAGCCCATCGCTGCCCCTTTGTTTTCAAAAACCTGCACCCACGGGTAGCTTTTCCCGAGGTCCGCGGTCTGTTCCTGCCACGTTTTAACCACGTCTTCCAGCGCTTCAAGGCTCAGTTCCGGCAGCGTTTTGCTGTGGTCTGGCGAGAAGCAGATCACCCGACTGGTGCCGCGGGCGCTCTGGCAGCGCATCAGCGGATCGTCACTCTCCGGTGCGTCCGGGGTGTCGGTCATCAGGGCCGCAAAGTCGTTGGTAAATACGTAGGTACCGGTGTAATTCGGGTTGGTGTCGCCGGTCACCCGGGTGTTGCCCGGGCACAGGAAACAGTCCGGATCGTGGGCCGGCAAGGTCTGTTTTGCCGGCGTTTCCTGCGCCCCCTGCCAGGGGCGCTTGGCGCGATGCGGAGAAACCAGAATCCACTGTCCGGTTAACGGGTTATAACGACGATGTGGATGGTCAACGGGGTTAAATACGCTCATGAAGGTTCCTTAGTCTGGATAACCCTGCGGATGACGGGACTGCCAGTGCCAGGTGTCCTGCGCCATTTCGTCCAGGTTGCGCGTTACGCGCCAGTTCAGCTCGCGGTCGGCCTTGGCAGCATCCGCCCAGTAGGCCGGGAGGTCGCCATCGCGGCGCGGCGCGAAATGGTAGTTAATGGGTTTGCCGCAGGCCTTGCTGAAAGCATTGACTACGTCGAGCACGCTGCTGCCGACGCCGGCGCCAAGGTTGTAGATATGCACCCCGGCTTTGTCAGCCAGTTTTTCCATGGCCGCGACGTGGCCATCGGCGAGGTCCATCACATGGATGTAATCGCGCACGCCGGTACCATCTTCGGTCGGATAGTCGTTACCAAAAATGGCCAGCGATTCGCGACGGCCAACGGCGACCTGGGCGATGTAGGGCATCAGGTTGTTCGGGATCCCCTGCGGGTCTTCCCCCATGTCGCCCGACGGGTGGGCGCCGACCGGGTTGAAGTAGCGCAGCAGGGCAATGCTCCACTCCGGCTGGGCTTTCTGCAGGTCGGTCAGGATCTGCTCCACCATCAGCTTGCTTTTGCCGTAGGGGCTTTGCGGGGTGCCGGTCGGGAAGCTTTCGACATACGGGATTTTCGGCTGATCGCCGTAGACGGTAGCGGAGGAGCTAAAGATAAAGTTCTTCACGCCAGCGGCGCGCATGGCAGAGACTAATTTCAGTGTGCCGGTGACGTTATTGTCGTAATATTCCAGCGGCTTGGCGACGGACTCCCCGACGGCTTTCAGCCCGGCGAAGTGGATCACCGCCTCAATGGCGTGATCGTGGAGGATCTCCGTCATCAGCGCTTCGTTACGAATATCGCCTTCAATAAAGGTGGCTTCTTTGCCGCCGAGACGTTCAATCACCGGCAGTACGCTGCGCTTGCTGTTGCAGAGATTGTCGAGGATCACCACCTCGTGTCCCTGCTGCAGCAGTTGAACGCAGGTATGACTTCCAATGTAACCGCTACCACCTGTAACCAGAACTTTCATGATTCGCTCCATTCGGCTTATCGTTTGTGAGGAAGATAGCATATCAAAGAAGTGAAAAGTGTGACATAGCACAAGTTAGTGGAATCGTTTACACTCAAGGGCGAAATGATATCATTGAATATATTTTGATTTAAAAACATGTCATTATATTATTTTGGCGCTATTTTTCTCAAAAATACCAGGGATCTTTCGATCCCCGGCAGGGGGCGTCAGGCCACGGGGCCGAGCTGATAAGTGTAACCGTCTCCACTGGGAACGAACGCCAGGCGATGGGTAATACAGTCCGGGGCATCTTCCGCATGGTGCGAGACAAACAGCAGCTGTGTGGCCCCTTCGCCAATCAACACGTCGACAAAGCGGCGCACCAGCTGGCGGTTGAGGGGGTCCAGCCCCTGCAGCGGTTCATCGAGGATCAGCAGGGTTGGATGCTTCACCAGCGCGCGGACGATAAGCGCCAGCCGCTGCTGGCCCCACGACAGACTGTGAAACGGCGCGTCGGCGGTGCGCTTATCGATGCCGAGAATATCCAGCCATTGCTGCACCAGCTTATGCTGCTTGTCGGAGACCGCCTGATAAATGCCGATCGAGTCAAAATAGCCCGACAGGATGACGTTGCGGACGTTGGTGCTGACCCGGTAGTCCAGATGCAGGCTGCTGCTGACGTAGCCGATATGCTTTTTAATATCCCAGATGGTCTCACCGCTGCCGCGCCGGCGGCCAAAGAGCGTGAGATCGTTGCTGTAGCCCTGCGGATGATCCCCGGTGACCAGGCTCAGCAGCGTAGATTTACCGGCGCCGTTGGGACCGACGATCTGCCAGTGTTCGCCTGGATTCACGGTCCATGAGAGGTGATTGATGACCGGGCGATCGTTATAGGAGACCACGCCGTCGTTGAGCACGATACGCGGCGCCGAGTCTGCCAGCGCATGACGGGCCGGTGGGACATCCGGCTCCGGCAGGGTGATGCCGTCCAGTTTTTCACTGTGCGCCAGCTGGGCGACCAGCGCCTGCTGCAGCAGGGAAGACTTCTCGCCGGTCTCGCTGAGGGTGCAGTCAGCCAGCACGCCGGCGAATTGCACAAACTCCGGGATCTCATCGAAACGGTTGAGCACCAGCACCAGGGTGATGCCGGCGCTGTGCAGGTCGGCCAGCAGGGCAGCCAGCTGCTGGCGGGAGTTGACGTCGAGACCGTCGAAAGGTTCATCGAGGATCAGCAGTTGCGGATCGGTCATCAGGGCCTGACACAGCAGGGTCTTACGCGTTTCCCCGGTCGACAGGTATTTAAACCGGCGGTCCAGCAGGGCGCTGATGCCAAACTGTTCAGCCAGGCGCGCGCAGCGGGCAGGATCTTTCACCTCATCCTGGATAATCTCCGCGGTGGTGCGGCCGGTATCTTCTTCGCCTGGGCTGAGCAGGTCGGTGTTATTGCGCTGCCACTCGTCGCTGACCAGCTTCTGCAACTGTTCGAAGGAGAGGCGGGTCACGCGGGAGAAATGGCTTTCGCGCTGGCCGCTGAGCAGGGGCAGGTCGCCGGCCAGGGCTCGCGCGAGGGCGGATTTGCCGCTGCCGTTGCTGCCGACGAACGCCCAGCTTTCACCCGCCGCCACGCTCAGGTGGTCTATTTTTAAGGTCTTTGTATCGCTCAGGCGAAACGTGCCTTGCGAAATTTGCAATGATGACATGATGTATCCCATTTTTTGCAGCGATGTGCATCAGGGATACGACTTCAGGCGCGTAATGTCAATGGGGTCAGCATAACGTCGCGAGAATGATGCGATCGGCATTGAAGTAAGCGATCGCCTCCGTTCCTTCCGCCAGGCCAGCGGCCTGCGCCTGTGGCAGGGTGGCGCACAGGGTTTGACCGTCCGCCAGGGTCATCAGTACTTCGCACTGTCCGGACCCGCATTCGATATGACTGATACGTCCCGACAGCTGGTTATCGGCCTGGCGGGCTGCTGCGGGATCGAGGGTGATGCCGACCCATGGCGCTTTGAGCAGGACCAGCACCTCCTGGCCCTCATCGAGTCCCAGCTTCTCAGCGCTTTGGGCGGTGATGGCGACGTTCAGGCGGGTTTTTCCGTCAGCCAACAGTACTTCCACGTGCTGCTGCACCTGCTGGCGATCGCGGCCGGTAATGGTGCCGAACCACTGGTTGCGGGCGCTGGTCTGCAGGGAAAAGCGCGAGATGGCCGCCAGCAGGCTATCCAGCGGCAGGGCATCGTCATCGCTGAGTACATCAAACGCTTTCTGCTGGATCTGCGCCAGCAGATCGTACAGCTGGATCAGACGCTGCCCGTAGCGGGTCAGCACCGCGCCGCCGCCGCCCTTTCCTCCGGTGGCGCGATCCACCAGCGGTTGTTCGCTGAGCTGGTTCATCTCATTGATGGCATCCCAAGCGCTCTTATAGCTGATACCCGCATGCTTCGCCCCCTGGCTTATCGAACCGGTCTGGTCAATCTGTTTGAGCAGGGCGATCCGCCGCGGATCGGCAAACAGGCGCTGCTGTAGCTTAAGGGTGAGAAGAATTTCGGCCTGCATAATCGTTTCCTGACAAAAAAGGGTATTGTGACCGATAGTCGCCCACTTGCAAAACCTCTCTGCGCGGTTGGTCATTACCCACCGCACAAATGGGACGTGTTTTTTCGGCTGAAATCGTTACAATCAGGAAATCATACTATCTGGAGTGAACCATGTTAGAGCTTTTGAAAAGTCTGGTTTTTGCGGTCATCATGGTACCGGTGGTGATGGCGGTCATCCTGGGACTGATTTACGGTCTTGGCGAAGTGTTCAACCTCTTCTCCGGCGTAGGCCACAAAGATCGCAGCCAGCAAAATCACTGATTTCCCGGCGCCCGGTTTAACCGGGCGCTGTGCTATTTCCCTCCTGTATCATTTCCCTTCGTTTTATTGTCCTGTGTCACTATAAAAACGCTTCGCATATCGTTATATTATCGACTACATAACGCATTGACAGGAGAGTAAGATGGCAGGTTCTTGGTTACGCGGGGTTGTCGGGGTATCACTCACGCTGTGCGTCGCGGGTCAGGCGCTGGCGGCAGAGGGTAAAGTGACCGTTTTCGCCGCCGCATCGTTAACCAACGCGATGCAGGATATTGCCCAGGCGTACAAGAAAGAAAAAAACGTCGAGGTCGTGTCGTCGTTTGCCTCGTCTTCGACGCTGGCGCGGCAGATAGAAGCGGGTGCGCCAGCGGACCTGTTTATCTCCGCCGATCAGAAATGGATGGATTACGCGGCAGATAAAAAGGCCATCGATCCGGCAACCCGCGCCACTCTGCTTGGCAACAGCCTGGTAGTGGTCGCGCCGAAAGCCAGTGCGCAGGGGGCGATAACCATTGATGAGAAAACCGACTGGACCAGCCTGCTGAAAGGAGGCCGTCTGGCGGTGGGCGATCCACAGCATGTCCCGGCCGGTATCTATGCCAAAGAGGCACTGCAGAAACTCGGTGCCTGGGAGACGTTGTCGCCGAAGCTCGCCCCGGCTGAAGACGTGCGCGGTGCGCTGGCGCTGGTGGAGCGCAACGAAGCGCCGCTGGGGATTGTCTATGGCTCCGATGCCGTGGCCAGCAAGGGGGTGAAAGTGGTCGGCACCTTCCCGGAAGCCTCGCATCAGAAAGTCGAGTACCCGCTGGCGATTGTCGATGGGCACCGCAATGCGGCTGTGAGCGCCTTCTATGACTACCTGAAAGGGCCGGAAGCGTCCGCTATCTTTAAACGTTACGGATTTACCACCCGCTGATGTTTCTGAGCGAACCCGAATGGCAGGCGGTGCTGCTGAGCCTGAAAGTCTCCTCCCTGGCGGTGGCCTTGAGCCTGCCCTTTGGCATCTTTTTTTCCTGGCTGCTGGTCCGGCGCACCTTTCCCGGCAAGGCCCTGCTCGACAGTATTCTCCATCTGCCGCTGGTGCTGCCTCCGGTGGTGGTGGGGTACCTGCTGCTGGTGGCCATGGGGCGGCGCGGGTTTATTGGCAGCTGGCTGTATGACTGGTTCGGCATCAGCTTTGCTTTTAGCTGGCGCGGGGCGGTGCTGGCGGCGGCGGTGATGTCTTTCCCGCTGATGGTGCGCGCCATTCGCCTGGCGCTGGAAGGGGTGGACGTCAAACTGGAGCAAGCGGCGAGAACCCTCGGGGCCAGCCGCTGGCGGGTATTTTTGACCATTACGTTGCCGTTGACTCTGCCGGGAATTATTGTCGGCA
The DNA here is from genome assembly GCF_025813515.1 of Klebsiella sp. KP20-425-1. Taxonomy (NCBI): domain Bacteria; kingdom Pseudomonadati; phylum Pseudomonadota; class Gammaproteobacteria; order Enterobacterales; family Enterobacteriaceae; genus Klebsiella; species Klebsiella sp. KP20-425-1. The sequence goes on along the minus strand of NZ_CP109614.1, from coordinate 3,562,634 downwards.
CGGTGCTGGCCTTCGCCCGCTCGTTAGGGGAGTTTGGCGCGACCATCACGTTCGTTTCCAATATTCCCGGTGAAACGCGCACCCTCCCTTCGGCTATGTACACCTTGATTCAAACCCCGGGCGGGGAGGGGGCGGCGGCCCGCCTCTGCCTCGTCGCCATCGGTCTGGCGCTGGTTTCGCTGCTGATTTCGGAATGGCTGGCCCGCGTGAGCCGCCAGCGCATGGGAGGATAATGATGCTGGAGCTGGACTTTACCCAGACCCTCGGTAGCCACTGCCTGCAGATCTGTGAAACTCTGCCCGCCAGCGGGATCACCGCCGTCTTTGGCGTCTCCGGCGCGGGCAAAACCTCGTTGATTAACGCCATCAGCGGCCTGACCCGACCCCAGGCGGGGCGGATCGTGCTCAACGGCAGGGTGCTGAACGACACCGCGCAGCGTATCTGCCTGGCGCCGGAGCAGCGCCGTATCGGCTATGTCTTTCAGGATGCGCGCCTGTTTCCCCATTATAAAGTGCGCGGCAATCTGCAGTATGGGATGGCGAAATCCATGGTCAGCCAGTTCGATAAGCTGGTGGATCTGCTGGGGATTGCGCCCTTGCTGGATCGGCTGCCGGGCCGGTTATCCGGCGGCGAAAAGCAGCGAGTGGCTATCGGCCGCGCTCTGCTGACCGCGCCGGAGCTGCTGCTGCTGGATGAGCCGCTGGCCTCGCTGGACATTCCGCGCAAACGCGAGCTATTGCCCTACCTGCAGCGGCTGGCGCAGGAGATCCATATTCCGATGCTCTACGTCAGCCACTCGCTGGATGAGATCCAGCATCTGGCCGATCGTGTGCTGGTGCTGGAGGCCGGTAAGGTGAAAGCTTTCGGTCCGCTGGAGGAGGTCTGGAGCAGCAGCGTGATGCACCCCTGGCTGCCGGCGGAACAGCAGAGTACGATCCTTAGCGCCACCGTCGCCGCGCAGCACCCGCAGTATGCGATGACGGCCCTGGCGCTGGGAGACCAGTTGCTGTGGGTCAACCGGCTCGAACGTCCCGCAGGCGACACCGCACGGATCCGCATTCAGGCGTCGGACGTTTCGCTGACACTGGCCCAGCCGTCCGGGACCAGCATCCGCAATATCTTGCGCGCCGAGGTGGCTCAGTGTCTGGAGGTCAACGGACAGATTGAAGTGCAGCTCAGAGTGAGTGGCCGTCTGCTATGGGCCAGGATTAGCCCATGGGCGCGGGACGACCTGGCGATAGCGCCAGGTCAGCAGGTGTTTGCCCAGATCAAAAGCGTGTCGATCGCCGCCTGATTACAGCAGTTGGCGGTAGATAAACTCGGCGATGCTCGTGGACTCATTGTCGCCGATGACTATGTTGGCGCGGGCTTTCACCTCGTCCACCGCGTTGCCCATCGCCACCCCGGTGCCCGCCGCTTCCAGCATGCTAAGATCGTTGTAGTTATCGCCGAAGGCCACCACATCCTGCATCGACAGCCCCTGGTCGGCCACCCATTGCGCCAGGCGTTTGCCTTTGCTGTTGCCGGCGCGCGCGATATCTACCTGATCGTGCCACGACCATTCGCACTCGAGGCCCAGCGTCTCGCCAACCTGCTGCGCAAACCGCTGCAGGCGGGGAATGTCGTCATCGGTGAGAGCGAATTTCCATACCGCGTTAACTTCGCGAACCGCCTGCGCCAGCGAATCGACCTGAGCGAAAACCGGACGCTGATCTTCCGGTAACGCCTGCGCCCAGTTGCGGGTGCGGATCACATGCCCGGTGGGGTGTTCATAAAGCATCGCGTCGTCCACATATGCCAGGCCGTGGATCTGCTGTTTGGCGAGCATGGCAGTGAGGCTTACCGCTTGCTCTACCGGCATAGGATCGGCGGCCAAAACCTTTTTTGCGTGATAATCATACAAATAGGTGCCATTACAACAAATTGCAGGTGTATCGAGAGCCAGTGCCTGATAAAAAGGATGGATAGCGACGTGATGACGTCCGGTGACGACGATGACCTGATAGCCTGCCTCTCTGGCGCGGGCCAGCGCCTCCAGCGAAGCGGGCAGAATGGTTTTTTTGCTGGTAAGCAGGGTGCCGTCTAAATCCAGGGCAATCACGCGTGTTGTCATGTGTTATTTCCGGTTGATGTTGAAAAGTGACCTGGCCATGATGGTACACCGCCGTGGCGTCAGGACCAATTTTTCCACATCTGTCGTGAATGTCTGTATGCCCTTTGTGCCGCCGTCCGGCGGAAATTCGGCGGACGATGCGAGTATCATGGGCGGATGTCTTATAATTTTCAGGGTGCTGTTATCCTGAAAATGAAAATTCCACGTGCAGTGAGGGAAGGAGTAGTCATGAAACAAACCGTTTATACCGCCAGCCCGGAAAGCCAACAAATCCATGTCTGGAGTCTTGAAGCGGACGGCAAACTGACGCTGGTGCAGGTGGTTGATGCCCCAGGGCAGGTCCAGCCGATGGTGGTCAGCCCCAACAAGGAATTTCTGTACGTTGGCGTTCGTCCGGAGTTTCGCGTGCTGGCCTATCGCATCACGCCGGATAACGGGGCGTTAACCTTTGCGGGCGAAGCTGCGCTGCCGGGCAGCCCGACCCATATCTCTACCGATCGTCATGGCCGCTTTGTCTTCAGCGCCTCCTACAATCAGGGCTGTGTCAGCGTGACCCCGCTGCACGACGGCCTGCCGGGCGAAACCATCACCGTGGTGGAAGGGCTGGAAGGCTGCCACTCGGCCAATATCTCCCCGGATAATCGCACCCTGTGGGTGCCGGCGCTGAAGCAGGATCGCATTTGCCTGTTTACCCTCAGCGACGATGGTTTCCTTTCGGCACAGGAGCCCGCGGAAGTGACGACCGTCGAGGGCGCCGGTCCGCGTCACATGGTATTCCATCCCAACCAGCAGTATGGTTACTGCGTCAATGAGCTAAACAGCTCGATTGACGTCTGGGAGCTGAAAGATCCTAAGGGCAACATCGAATGTGTACAGACCCTGGATATGATGCCGCCTGATTTTAGCGGCGTGCGCTGGGCGGCGGATATTCATATCACCCCGGATGGCCGTCATCTTTACGCCTGCGATCGTACCGCCAGCATCATCACGGTATTCAGCGTTTCGGAAGATGGTAGCGTGCTGGCGGTGGAAGGCTATCAGCCTACCGAGACCCAGCCGCGCGGCTTTAACCTCGATCACAGCGGTAAATATCTCATTGCCGCCGGGCAGAAGTCGCACCATATCGCGGTGTACGATATCGTCGGTGAGCAGGGACTGCTGCAGGAGAAAGGCCGCTATGCGGTTGGGCAGGGGCCGATGTGGGTGGTGGTCAACGCCCACTGAACCGCCATCAGGTAAAAGAAAAAACCTCGCCTTAGCGAGGTTTTTTTTGCTCAGAGCGGACAGGCTCTGCGGAGAAGGCGTTGTCCTGGCGGGCCAGAAGCGTGACGACGTTAGATATCGTCCATGGTGTAGCCAACGACAATCTCCAGCGTTTTTCGGATCACGTCCGCGGTCACCACGTCATCGGTGGTTTCCAGCGCCTGAATCAGCCATAAAATAATGGCCTTATTGTTCAGGTGACCCTCGGACTGGAGAATACTGTTGATGGCGAGCGACATGACGGCGGACTCATCAACCAGTTTATCACCGGCGTTACGGAAATAGTCGGAGAGCGCGGTGTCCTGCAGTCTTGCGTAAATATCTGGTTGCTGATGCATAGTCTGTCTCATCACATTCTCACTCTGTTTAATTCACCATGGTTGGGATAATCAGTGGATCTTTTTAACTTCCGACGGCATGCTGTCTGGCGCCAGCGAACCTCTGGTTTCCCAACGGCCATTGATTTTCTTTACCTGTAAAGGCGCGTACTTCCGCTGACGGATAAGCTTCGCGCAAATTTCTTCGATCACGGCAGCGATGATCTTTCTACGCTGGCGATCTGGTTCTGTCGCCTGCATTAACCGAAGTCGAACCAGCAGGGTCGGGGTGGTAATCGGGCGATTCGTTTTCAGAAGCGCTAGAACCGCCTCGCCGATGATTTCATCGGTTATTTCCTCAGTTTCACTGTTATTCATAACCGTCTCTATGCATGCCACCCTTTTCCTGAATAGGCGAACGGCATTCAGGTCAGCAGCAGGTTTGTGGAAGCGATCGCCCCTCATCTGCTACTGCGGCGCTGCAACAGGCGACGATCGATGGCGTTATTCCTGGCCAGCAAACAGCAGACCAATTAAGGTCTGATAGTGGCTCTCTTCCTCCGGCGCGCGAGCGCGGTCCAGGCGGCTCAACAGTTTGGTGCATAGCGCTTTGCGGTTGAGATGACGCCCTTCGTTAAGAATATCCATCACGATCTGACCCAGGGTTTCCTGCTGGGAAGGCAAAGATGCTTTGTTGAAATACTGGGCAATTGCGTTCGCTGTATCTGGAATGTAACCATTCTGCTGCATATGTGCTCCTTTCATTTCATTCATCTGTTAACTGCCATTAAACTTATACAATAATTATTAACCTGTACACACAAAGTTGCACAATAATGATTCATGTTAGTTTAACTATATGATTTTTAATTGTTTAATTTTTTTTGCCTGGCGCGGTTCTGGCTTGTAAAGGTGGGGTTTAGCGTTGCATGTTGTACAAGGAAAGAAAAAAAGGGAAAACCTTGCACAAAAAAGGGATTTTTAGTGTATCTTTTTTGTTAAGACAAAACGTAGTTTTACGAGACCCTTAGTCTGATAACTGCTACTGTGAATGCTTATCCCTCCCATCTGGAATCACTATGCTAACCACCATCATTTATCGCAGCCATATCTGCGACAATGTCTCATTCAAATCGATCGAGGCCATGGTCGCCAGGGCAAACGAAAGAAATGGGCAGGCGGACGTCACCGGTATTTTACTTTTTAACGGGACGCATTTTTTTCAACTCATTGAGGGGCCTGAAGAAAAGGTTCAGGATATTTATCAGCATATCTGCCGGGATCCTCGCCACTATAATCTGGTGGAGTTGCTTTGCGATTATGCGCCGTCCCGTCGTTTTGGTAAGGTCGGGATGGAACTGTTTGATTTACGCGAACACGATCGCGAGGAAGTTCTGCAGGCGGTGATGGACCGGGGGACGTCAAAATATCAGCTCACCTATGATGACCGGGCGCTGCAATTTTTCCGTACTTTTGTCGAAGCCACAGAAAAAGCGAACTATTTTGAGATTCCTTCCGCAGATAGTTGGGTTTTTATTCCTGATAAGGAGACGTTCTATCCTGATACCCCGATTATCGATAATACGGAAGGTTGTTCCTTTGCCTTCCAGCCGATTGTCGACCCTTTCGCCTGCGAAATTATTTCGTGGGAAGCGCTGTTGCGTACACCGGACGGGCAATCCCCCGGCGCCTATTTTGCCGGGCTGACCGGGGACGATATTTATCTCGCCGACCTGCACAGTAAACGGGTGGCGTTGTCGCTGGCGGGAAAATTAGGTTTACGTAATAAGGCGTTAAGCATTAATTTACTGCCGATGACCATGGTCAAAGCGCCGAATGCGGTGGCTTTCCTGCTCGACGAAATTAGTCGCAATGACCTTATTCCGGAGCAGATTATTGTCGAGTTCACTGAGCGGGAAGTGATTTCGCGGATGGACGATTTTACCGATGCGGTGCGCAAACTGAAGGGCGCGGGAATTAATCTTGCCATCGATCACTTCGGCGCCGGGTTTGCCGGGCTATCGCTGCTGGCGCAATACCAACCCGACAGAATTAAAATCGACCATGAGCTGATCCGCAATATCCACCAGGACGGACCGCGCCAGTCGATTGTACAGGCGATTATCAAATGCTGTACTTCTCTGGAGATTGCGGTCTCAGCCGTCGGCGTTGAGCGTGCTGAAGAGTGGATGTGGCTGGAATCAGCCGGTATTTCACAGTTTCAGGGCAATTTGTTCGCCAGCGCGCGCCTGGGGGGCCTACCCGCCGTCGCATGGCCGGAGAAAAAATGAACCACCGCGAAATCAGCTAAACATTTTTTCATCTTTTTTCCCGGGCGCTGTGAGCCGCAACCTGATATCTTTATCTGTACAAGAAAATAGAGTTGTACAGGATGCCTGAATTCGTTAGTTTAGGTATTAAGGTATCAGGTTGATGTGAGGCTGCTATGGCGTTTTACAGTATCGGTGAAGTCGCCGAACGTTGCGGAATCAATCCGGTCACACTGCGCGCCTGGCAGCGTCGTTACGGTCTACTGAAACCGCAGCGTAGCGAAGGCGGGCATCGACAATTTGATGAAGAAGATATCCTGCGTATCGAAGAGATCAAGCGCTGGATAGAGCGCGGTGTATCAGTAGGGAAAGTCAAAGCGCTGCTGGAGGATAACCTGCCGGCGGCGCGCGACGAATCCGCGCATCTTCAGGAAGAGATGATGTCCATTCTGCGTTATATGCAGCCCGCCAGAATCCGCGCCAAATTAATGGCGCTCAGTCATCAACACCCCGTCGACACCCTCATCGATAGCCTGTTAGTGCCGGTACGACAGCGTCTCAAGCTGGATCAGAATACCTCGCTGGTGATTAGCAGCATGCTGGACGGCCTGTTAATTGACTGCGTAGCGTTGTTTCTCGCCGAAGCGCGTAAAAAAAATGGCAAAGAGACGCTGCTGGTGGGCTGGAGCAATGAGGACAGGACGCGTCTGTGGCTGGAGGCATGGCGTCTTTCCCAACGCGGCTGGCATGTCAACGTTCTCGCCGAACCGCTGGAGTCGCCGCGGCCTGAGCTATTTCCCGGGCAGCATATTTTCGTCTGGACCGGACGTGCCGCCACGCCTCTGCAGGAGGAGCTGCTCAGCCACTGGCAGGAGCAGGGCTTCAGCATCCATTTTCACGGCCAAAATTAAGCGCCCCGATCCGTGGTGCGGATCAGGGCTTGAGTGCTTGGTTACAGGTGAATCTGGCTCCAGGATTTGAACGTTTCGCTGCGGCTGATATTAAAAAAATCGGTTCTACCGCTGCAGCCGAGCTTTTTAATCAGATTCAGCCGGATCTGATAAATGGTTTTTATATGCAGGTTTAGCGACCGGCCAATGCTGGCGACTGCTTCGCCATTGCTGATAAGTTGAATAACTTTCTTTTCCCGCTCGGTAAACTGCACCGAGGCGCCTGGCGCCGGATGGGTTTTGTAATAGCGGGTGGGTTGATGCAGAAATATCTTTAACTCTTCCGGCGTCGAGTTGGCCGGTAAGCGCAGCATAGGCAGTTCACTAAGAAAATTAAGATCGTTGCCTTCGGTTAACAGAATAAATAATGTATCCCGCCGATTATAGTTGTGCTGCAGTACCGCGAAATAATTGTCGCTGGTGAAGAAAACATGTTTTTTGCGGAAGTAAGATGCCGGCAGGCTATTCAGGATCAGCGACATCCCATAGAGAAGAAAACCATTATCAAACCACAGATCGTAATGCTCAGAACGATAGCAAGTATTATGGTGTGACATTTTTTTGCCTCAGTTAGCCGATAGAGACCCAGGCGCGCCGGTACAGCAGGTCGAAGCCTGCTGCCAGCACAGTGGGTTTATTTAATGATGAGGTTTGCTGTACAGCATATCCAGCGCCTGCAGATAGAGATCGGAAAGTATTTCGTTACTTTCCGTTTGCAGACGATGCTGGATTTCCGTAATCATCCGCTCATTATTTACCGTTCTGTGCTGCTTAATGAGCGTATTCTCAATATTCTTCATCAGGGCCGAATTGAAGACAAACTCTGCTGGAATGGTATTTTTAATATGCATAGCTCGAACTCTCCCACGTATAAAGCAAACAGACAATAAAAGTCGCAGCGTACCGTTGGTACGCGCCAAGTCACGAACAGGAAATGTATAACCAGGAACCACCGTCCGACTCGCTGCGCAATCGTCAAGCTTCCCCGCTTTGTTGCGCAACAAGCAGTTAACACTCCAAAACTATAGACGCTGATTTCACTATGTACAACTTTTTTCATTACTATATGTACAACGTAACGGCTTATTTTTTGTGTGTGTTTTAATTTGTTGATTTATAATAATTTTATTAAGTAATAACTTGTACAGAAAAGTCGGGTTGTGCAGGATTTAGCTGTAAAACCAGCGGGAAGAAGCTGATGATGGTAGAAGAAAGCCAATTGTGAAAATTCTGTCATGGCTGGCGAAATGCATGAAATTGCGCCGACGCGCGAAGGGGTAAACAGCAACGCTGTCGTCGACAGGTGGCTTTCTTCCGCGTCGGAGTCTGAGCATAGCGGAAAATATGATGAGGCTTTGTCTGCTTTTTGCACAGTAAGGTAAAGGGGTAACGTCTGCCATGTCGTAAACGGCCCATTCGATTTGTTGGCGAATAAGGGCTGTGCTACGCTTTTTGGTAACGACGCGGCGGTTTGGCATCGTTATTTTTCCCCCATTTCCCTGTCGAGTCTTATACCCCTGTCACGACCGGTAAATACGGCAAAAGCTTTCTGTCCCTGGACAGGCCTTGAGGACTGAGGAGGGAAAATGCGCGGCAAAAGCGTGATGCTCCTGGCCGGGTTAGCCTCTCTCGCGCAGGCGAACGAACTTAACCTCTATTCGGTGAATACCGGTTCCTATGTTTACCATCTGACCAATAATCACGGACAATATACAGAGAATTTCGAAAATCATTTTTTCTCAGTGGAGCGGAAATTCTCTGCAGACTCCAAATACAGCCTTCTGCTTGGCACTATGAATAACAGCTTCAACGATCGCTGCCTGGCGCTGGGGGTGAGAAGAGACTGGTACCACAGCGGCAGCGGGTGGACCTTCAAAGGCGTTTACGGCTATACCGGCGAATTCTTCTTCGACGCCTTCGAGCATTGCGGCGATCATGGCTCCTATAAAGACTTTAAGGACGCCACGGGGATCGGCTTTTCACCCTATATCTACCACGCTATCCAGTATAACTTCACCGATTATTTCGCCGTTGAAAGCGGCATTATTATTCCCAGCGTGTTTGTGATCAGTATCCAGTGGAGCTTCCGCTAAATCGTCCCGTTGTCGGTTACAAGGTAATCACCTTCCTGAGCAGCGTACTGGAGAGCGCGGCAAGGGAAATGAGCACCGACAGGACAAAGGTCAGCGCTATTACCCCCAACTTGGTGGCTAGCGAGTGCACAGGGATGAGCATCACCAGCAGGTGAAACACGGAATAGTGGAGGATATAAACCCCGGTCATCGCTTTACTGACCGTCGCCAGCACGGCCTCTTTCCACTCGCGGTTCTTTTTAAACTGCACGGCGTTAGCGGCGATCACCAGCAGGACGATCAGGATATAAATTTGCGATCCCGTGAGAATGAACGCATTACGATCTGCTTTAAACAGGGCGAAGAAGAAATGGCGTTCATAAAACCAGGTAAATAAATAGACAAAGGGCAGGGCGATAATCGACCCTTTAATCACCTGTGGGTTGCGTATCCACTCCGCGACCTTTGGATCGTTAAACAACTGCCCGGTTAAATAAAACAGTAGCCATATCCACAGGCGATACTGCGGCGGCAAACTGAAAAGATGTCTGTCCGGGTAGATCACCGAGAGCAGGTCGTAACCGTAGGAGCAGCACAGCAGCGTCAGGAGCACGGCGAAAAAGAGCCCGCGCCGCTGGCTGAGCCAGGCGATCAAAGGATGAAAGGTATAGATGACAATCAGGGCGAAAATAAACCAGGGCTGGATCAGGTAGCCGCGCTGGTAAGGCTCCCAGACATAATAGACCGTCACCCAAAACAGAAAGACGATGACCACGTTTTTAATTTTACCAATTTGCCAGTTGGCATCGTGGCGCGTCTGCGCATCAAGATAGCCGGCCACGACAAAAAACAGCGGCGTCGCGATGGTCGAGATAAAGGTCAGCAGCCCGAGGATCCAGTGATAGTCATAATCAAAGCGATCCCAGGTGTTATAGATGGTGAAAAAGGTCACCGCTGTCATACAGCCTAATGTCTTGATAATGCTCAGACCGGTACTGTTCATCGTTGAGGCGTCATATCCTTATGGTGAAAGCAGGCGTAAATCACCGGCAGAACCAGCAGCGTCAGCACGGTGGCAAAGGCGAGGCCGAACATGATCACCACCGCCATACTCTGGAAAAAGACATCGCGCAGCAGCGGGGCCAGGCCAAGTACGGTGGTGAAGGCGGTCAGCAGGATCGGCCGCAGACGAGAGGTTGCCGCATCAATAATAGCTTGTCGTTGATCTTTCTCCTGTTTTTGTTGCTCTATCTCTTCTACCAGCACAATGCCGTTACGGATCAGCATACCGCTCAGGCTGAGCAAGCCGATTAAGGCCATAAAGCCGAAGGGGATGCCGGTAAGCAGAAAGCCGGGTGTGACCCCGATCAGCGCCAGCGGAACGGTCAGCCAGATGGCGACGGCGTTTTTCAGCGAACTGAACATCAGCACCGTTATGATAAACATCACCAGATAGCCAAGCGGCAGGGTTGTAAACAGTCCCTGCTGCGCCTCACTGGAGTTCTCGGCATCGCCGCCCCATTCGATACGGTAGCCGTGGGGCAGCGGCAGTGCGTCAATGCGCGGTTTCACCCGCGCGAGAATATCACCCGAGGTTTGGCCGCTTAGCGGGCTGGGGTCGGTCTGGACCGTCAGCACCCGGGTACGATCCCGGCGGAGGATCAACGGATCTTCCCACTCCAGGGCGAAACCATTGATGACGTTACTCAGCGGGATATATTGCTGGCGACTCTGGCTCCAGACCAGCACATTATTCAGATGGTTGGCATCCTGACGTTCTGCTTCCGGCGGCCGGACGATCACTGGCAGCAGATCGGCCCCTTCACGATATAACCCGGCGCGACTCCCGGAGAAATTCATCTCCAGCGCGTTATCAATATCCTGTTTATCCACCCCCAGCTCGCGTCCCAGCGCCGGGGAATACTGCGGGCGGATCACTTTGCTGCGGTTCTGCCAGTCATTACGCACGCTGTCGGTCGCCGGGTCCGCGGCGAGGATATCGCCTACCTGACTCGCCAGCGCGCGCAGCGTATCCGGGTCTGGGCCCTTAATGCGCACCTCAATCGCGCTATCTCCGGAGGGGCCGAACATAATGCGTTTGGTGCTGGCGTTAACCTGCGGGTAGTTTCTGGCAATCCAGTCCTCCACGTGGCGGGTGACAGGGGCGATGCCGCGTTGATCATCCATCCGCACCATAATCTGCGCGTAGTTGCTGTACTGGCGCTGCCCACTGTAGGTGAGAATGAAACGCATACTGCCCTGGCCGATGGTGGAGACGGTGGTGACCACCCCCGGCTGACCGGCTATCGACCGCTCGATATCCCGGGTCATCTTCTCCGTGGCGTTTATATCGGTACCGTAGGGTAGCCACAGGTTGACAAAGAATATAGGCGTATTCGATGACGGAAAAAAATTCTGCCGAACAAAGGTAAAGCCCCAGATCGCTCCGGCTAACAGCGCGCCCATCAGCACCAGGGTCAGGGTCTTTTGCTGCAGCAGTATTCGCAGCGCCTGCTGATAGCCACGGTAAAAGCTGCCGCGGTAAGGATCGGCCTTTTCCTCCGCGGCGGCGGCCGACGGGGCGTTTTTAAACAACCACCACTTAATAAGCACCGGGGTGATGGTCAGAGCGGAAAACCAGCTCAGCATCAGGGAGATCAGCAGCACCTGGAACAGCGATTTGCAATACTCCCCGGTAGAGTCCTGGGAAAGGCCAATCGGCGCGAAGGCGAGGATGGCGATGATCGTCGCGCCAAGCAGCGGCAGGGCAGAGCGACGGATCACATAGTTAATCGCGCCAAGCAGCGGAGAGCCTTGCTGACGGGCGATGAGCACCCCTTCGACAATCACAATGGCATTGTCCACCAACATACTCAGGGCGATGATAAGCGCTCCGAGGGAGATCCGTTGTAGTTCGATCCCCCAGATATACATGATAAGCAGGGTGCCGAGAACGTTGAGCGCCAGCGACAGAGCAATAATAATCCCGCTGCGCACCCCCATAAATACCAGCAGCACGCCGACGACAATCGCCAGGGCCATCAGAAAATTGGTAATAAAGCCATTGACCGAGTGGGCGACCTCAGCTGCCTGATCGTAAAAAATAGCGATGTCGATGCCCGCCGGTTTGTCGGCGGCCATCTGCTGGAGGCGGGCCTCGAGAGCGTGGCCGACGTCAATAACGTTGACGCCAGGGATAAAAGAAACTCCCATGGTCACCGCCTGGCGCCCGTTGGCATGATAGATACTGGCCGGCGAGTCGGTTAGCCCGCGCGACAGCGTAGCAATATCCCGCAGTCGGGTGGTGGCGCTGGCGCCGTGAGGGCTGACCAGCAGATCTCCCAGCTCATCGATGCTCTGAAACTCACCGGTGGGGTGGAGGCGGATCGATTCGCTGCCAACGCGGATCTCCCCGGCGCTGGACACCACGTTGAGTCGGGCCAGGATTGCGGCGAGCTGGTTGAGGGTGATCCCGCGCGCCGCCATCTTCGCCAGCGAGATATCCACATTGATCTGCTGCGGAATGACGCCGCCGATAGCGACTTTACCGACCCCCGGCACCAGCACCAGCTCCCGGCGCAACTGTTCGGCATAGCGCACCAGCTCCGGGTTGGTAAAACTGTCGCCCGAGATAGCGAAGAAAAAGCCAAACACATCGCCAAAGTCATCGTTGACGAAAGGGGGGACTACGCCAGGGGGGAAAAGGCGGCTGGCGTCACCGACCCGGCGACGTAGCTCATCCCAGATTTGCGGCAGCTCGCTGGAATGGTACTGCGAAGCAATATTCACCGTAATTTGCGATAAGCCATTCGAGGAGATGGAGCTGACGTTATCCAGCGAGGGAAGCTGCTGAATCGCGTTTTCCAGCGGCAGGGTAACCTCCTCTTCCACCTGCTGAGCGGACGCGCCAGGGTAGTGGGTGACGATCACCGCCGTTTTGATGGTGAAGGCGGGATCTTCCAGGCGGCCGATATTGAGCAGGGCGAGCAGGCCACCCACCCCTAACAGCAAAATGGCTAACCAGACGCGGGTCGGGTTGTTAATAAACTGACGGGAAATATCCATTTATAATCCTCGTTCACGCGTCCAGACCCGCACCGGCTGCCCGGCATGCAGCTCGCTCACGCCCGCCGCAACCACCTGTTCACCCGCGCGGAGACCGTCGGTGATCGCCACTCCCTGCGAAGTCACCTCGCCGACGGTGACCTTACGCTCCTCAAGATATCGATGCGCGTTATCGCCTTTCACCACCCAGACTACCGGCTCGTTCTTTGGCCGGTTATCGGGGTTAAACACCGCCTCCGCTGGCACAATGAGGGTTTCCCGTCCGGCGCTGGCCGGTAAATTGCCGAGATTGACCGTCACGGTGCCGCTGACCCCGCCGACGGCGGGAAAATCATCTGGCCGCGGCATGGTTAACACGATCTGCCAGGTGAGGGTGCTATTGTCGCTGCTGCCGGTATGCTCTTTGTATTCCGCGGTAAACTCGCGGCCCGGCAGGGTATTGATCCTGACGACGGGACGGTAGGCGGTATTGCGGATATCCAGGGAGGTGAACAGATTTTCGGGAATGCTGAAGACCACATCCAGCAGGTCGGTCCGCGTCAGGGTGATCACCGGTTGGCCGGCGGCGACCACCTGATGGTTGCGGATATGCACGCCGGCGGCAATCCCGCTAAAGGGCGCGATGAGGCTCATTTGCGCCAGCTCTTCGCGAGCGATTTTTAAGGCCGCATTGGCGGCATCGCGATTGGCGCGCTGCACGTCCATCTCCGCCTGGGAAATCGCCTGGCGCCCGGCCAGAGTCTGGAAGCGGTCGAATTGACGCTGGGCGAGAGTGGCCGCCGTTTGCCGCTCATTGACCCGTTGCTGGGCCTCGCGGGCATTCAGGCGCGCCAGCGTTTGCCCCTGGGCGACGCTTGCCCCCTGACGAATATCTAGCGACTCCACCTGGCCACCCCGCTTAAACGACAGTTCGGTGGAATCGCCAGACTCAATGCGTGCCGGAAACGTTCGCTGCTGGGTATTGCCCACGGCGGTCACCTGCGCCACTTTAACCATGCGCGGGGCGGACTCGACGGTGGGTGCTTTCTGATCGCAAGCGGTTGTAAATATAATAACAACCGGGATGAGAGAAAAATAACGGTTCACAATATTCCCCTCAGATTCAGGATTTATTTTACATTTTTATTACATGGCGCCTGCTTATTCTGCGAGAGCGGCGACGACCAGATAAGTGAAGAGCCCCACCGCTGTGCAGGCGACAATGGCCAGCGCGACAAACAAACCCAGGCGTAACAGGCTATAACCCAACATAATTTCCTCCCTTTACTCCCACCCGAACCGTGAATGTCATTTAATTCGGCCCCCACTGTGACCACCGGACATTCGGAGCGGCATGCCTGCTTGTAATCAGCATAGTCGGAGAAAATATGAAGTGTTAAAAAAGAGAATGCCGCGAGCGTTGGCGGCATTGAGGGGAAAGCGCAGGAGATCCGCAGAGAATATGCGGTTTTTATAATATTTTTCAGTCTATTAATCCGCCATTTTCTAATGTTAATTTTCCTGTGCTACGTTTAATAACATCTATTCCGCTCGCCGCTTCTGTTGTTGAGATTTCGTTCCTCCCCAAGTAAGGGGCTATTCATCACTACGCATTGTATTGGTAATAAAAGGATTATCTCATGTATAAAAATATCGTTGTTCCCGTTGACGTGTTTGATGCAGGCCTGGCCGACAAAGCGCTCTCTCATGCGAAATTCCTCGCCCAACATTCTGCCGGGCAAATTCATCTTATCCATGTTATTCCGGCCTTTTCTCCTGTATTAACCCGCGGATTTATCTCTGATGCCCGAAAGATGGAAGACCATTTGCTTAATACCGCTAAGGAAAAGCTGAGCGAGCTGGTGAAGAAAAATGGGCTTGCGGAAGACGCCAGCCATCTTTATGTGCGCAGTGGCAATGTTCGCGATCAAGTGATTGCCCTGGCCGATGAGCTGAAAGCGGATGTGGTGATTGTCGGTTCGCGCAATCCGGGGATCCAGACTCATCTGCTGGGCTCGGAAGCGGCCAATATCGTGCGCTATGCCCATGTACCAGTGTTCGTTGTGCGCTGATGATGGCGGGATGTCGCCCTGACTTCCGCTTCAGAAATCGAGGGAAAGAGTATGAATACAGATAAACCGGGGGCGCCCTATTATCAGCGCTCCGTCGAGGAGACTCTCGCCAGCGTGCAGAGTTCGCCGGAAGGGATTAGCGGAACAGAGGCGGCTACGCGCCTGCAGCAGTATGGCGAAAACGCCCTGCCGCAGAAGCCGGGTAAACCCGCCTGGCTGCGTTTTATTGCGCATTTTAACGATGTGCTGATCTATGTCCTGCTGGCGGCAGCGTTGCTCAAGGCGGTGATGGGCCATTGGATCGACATGGCGGTGATCCTCGCCGTGGCGGTGGTCAATGCGCTGATCGGCTTCATTCAAGAGAGTAATGCGGAAAAATCGCTGCAGAGTATCCGCAATATGCTGTCCAGCGAGGCGGTGGCGATCCGTCAGGGCAACCATGAAACCATCCCCACCACCTCGCTGGTACCTGGCGATATCGTGGTGATCCGCGCCGGCGACCGTATCCCCGCCGATCTACGGGTGATTGAGGCGCACAACCTGCGGGTGGAAGAGGCGATCCTCACCGGCGAGTCGACGGTGGTGGAAAAAACCACCGAGCCGCTAAGCGGCGATTTACCGCTCGGCGATCGCAGCAACCTGTTGTTTTCCGGGACCACCGTTAGCTCAGGGGCGGGAAAAGGGATCGTGGTGGCCACCGGCGGCGATACCGAGCTGGGCCATATCAACCAAATGATGGCGGGCATTGAGAAACACCGCACGCCGCTGCTGGTGCAAATGGACAAGCTGGGCAAAGCCATCTTTATCCTTATTCTGGTGATGATGGCGGCGCTGTTCGTCTTTAGCCTGCTGTTCCGCGATATGCCGGTCTCCGAACTGATGCTGTCGTTGATTAGCCTCGCGGTGGCATCGGTCCCGGAAGGGTTGCCGGCGATTATCTCGATTATTCTGTCGCTCGGCGTACAGGCGATGGCCCGTCAGAAAGCGATTATCCGCAAGCTGCCGACGGTGGAAACCCTCGGCGCGATGACGGTTATCTGCTCGGATAAAACCGGGACCCTGACCATGAACGAAATGACGGTGAAGGCGGTGATCACTGCCGACAGCGTCTATCGGGTGGAAGGGGATAGCTATGAGCCGGTCGGTAAGATCCACGCCATTGACGATCCGACGCCGGTCACGATCGCGCCCGGCTCGCTGTTCGAGCGCTATCTGCGCACCATCGATCTGTGTAACGACAGCCAGCTTATCAAAGAGGAGAGCGGGCTGTGGAAAATCACCGGCGGCCCGACCGAGGGGGCGCTGAAGGTGCTGGCGGCGAAGGTCACTCTGCCGCCGCTGACCAGCGAACTGCGCAGTAAAATTCCTTTTGATTCGCAATATAAATACATGTCGACCCTCTACCGGCTGGGTGAAGAGGAGGTCGTGCTGGTCACTGGCGCGCCGGATGTCCTGTTCCGCCTGTGCCAGTATCAGCAGAGCGACAGCGGATTGCAGCCGCTGGATCTCCCGTACTGGGAAGGCAAAATTGAAGAGTACGCCCGGGAAGGGCTACGGATGGTGGCCGCAGCCTGGAAGCCGGCTGCCGCAGGCCAGACCGAACTGACCCATCAGGATCTGCAGCAAGGGGTGATTTTGCTAGGGGTCGCCGGGATGATGGATCCGCCGCGTCCGGAGGCCATCACGGCGATTGCCGACTGCCTGCAGGCCGGGATCCGCGTGAAGATGATCACCGGCGACCACCCGCAAACGGCGATGAGCATCGGCAAGATGCTGGGGATTGGCAATGCGGGAAATGCCATTACCGGACGCGAGCTGGAGGTGATGGACGACGCGCAGCTGAGCGTAGCCGCGCAGCAGTTTGATATCTTCGCCCGCACCAGCCCGGAAGATAAGTTCCGCCTGGTGCAGGCTCTGCAGAGTAAGAAAGAAATTGTCGGAATGACCGGCGATGGGGTGAACGATGCCCCGGCGTTGAAGCAGGCTGACGTCGGCGTGGCGATGGGGATCAAGGGGACCGAGGTGACCAAGGAGGCCGCCGATATGGTGCTGACCGATGATAACTTCGCCACCATCGCCAGCGCAGTCCGCGAGGGGCGCCGGGTGTATGACAACCTGAAGAAAACCATTCTCTTCGTCATGCCGACCAACCTTGCCCAGGGGTTACTGATCGTGATCGCGCTGCTGGCGGGCAACGTACTGCCGCTCACGCCGGTGTTGATCCTGTGGATGAACATGGCCACCTCCGCCACGCTGTCGTTTGGCCTGGCGTTTGAAGCCGGTGAGAAAAATATTATGCGGCGGCCGCCGCGCGATCCGAAAATTCACGTGATGGACGGCTTTGCCATCTGGCGCGTAGCGTTTGTGGGGTCAATGATTGCGGTCAGCGCCTTTATTCTCGAAGCCTGGCTGCAGCCGCGCGGCTATTCGCCGGAGTTTATCCGTACCGTGCTGTTGCAGACTCTGGTCACCGCCCAGTGGTTCTATATGCTGAACTGCCGCGTATCGGATGGATTCTCGTTAACCAAAGGTCTGCTGGCCAACAAAGGGATCTGGATCGTCAGCGGCGTACTGCTGCTGCTGCAGCTGCTGATTATCTACGCGCCTTTTATGCAGATGCTGTTCGGCACCACCGGGCTGCCGTTCCGCTACTGGGTGATCACCTTTATCATCGGCTTCGCCATGTTCCTGATCGTGGAACTGGAAAAACCGCTGACCCGCAAATGGCGTTCCGCCTGACGGCGTGAAGCGCTGAACGAAAAAGAAAAGAGGGGGCATGCCCCCTCTCTGGCTGACGACAAACCTGTTTCGTCATTGTGCTCGCATTTCTGCCGGGTGGCGGCTTTCGCCTTACCCGGCCTACGAAAGACTTCAATATCAAACCGTTATGCAGTTATCTGTAGGCCCGCGCAAGCGCAGCGCCGCCGGGCAATTCCTGAAGATTGCACATTGTCAGCAGTTTGAGAGAGGGCATCGCCCTCTCTTTTATTATGGTTCACGCTTGTTGCGCTTTACTGTTTCGGCTCGGCGACCACGGTGCTTCCCACGCCGCGGTTATTGTACTCCCACATGCGGTTGAAGCCGTTGTCGTTGAGGTTGCGCTGCAGATTGCCTTTGTCATCGGCGCTGCCGGTGTTGCCGCTGAACGGGCGGCCGGAGCCTACCGCCGCCGCCCACGGCTGGGCAATATTAAAGCCTTCATTGATAGCGCTGTCGCGGATCACCACCTGGCCGTTGCTGTTGCCATCGACATCCAGCGCGCGGCCGAGCTGCGCGACGTTATCCCCGGAGGCGGTGAAGCGGCTGTTGGTCGCCAGGAAGCCGTAGGTCACGCTCTTCAGAGTAGCCGGCGCGAAGACGTAGGCCTCTTTCTGGGTACGGGAATTCACCACGCGGAAATCGGTGTTATCAAACACCACCGCGCCGCGGCCGGAAACGATATCCACATCGCCTTCAATGTAGCTGTTGGTCACCAGGGTGCGGGTCTGACGGTTGTCCTGCAGACGGTTTTGCACGCCGCTGTTGGTCACGAAGAAGGTGTTCTGACGGCCAAGAATATTGACCTTATTGATCTGCACCTGGTCGCCATCGCTGCGCAATGCCACCGCCTGGTGGGTACCGGCGTCAACGCTGTCGCCGAGGTTGTTGGCGATGGTCAGGTTCTGCAGCTGCAGACCATTATTCTGTGACCAGAAGACTGCGGAACACATTACGCCGACGGTCGCCGCGGATTTGCTTTGGCAACTGTCGAACATATACCACGCCGGTTTACCCGGCATATATTTACCGCCTGGATTGACCAGACGACGCCAGGCGTTGCGATCCATCTCGGAATCAATGGCTTCGCTGATTTTCACGTCGATTGGCTTATCGCCAGTACCATACAGGGTCAGGGCGCCCGGCGCCGCCGGAACGTAGACGGTTCCAGGGTACTCGCCCGGCATAATCGCGATATACAGACGACGGTTAGAGTGACGGGCAATTGCCGCATCCACCGCCGCCTGAATGGTGGTATGGGTTACGCCCTGGGTTCCCGCAGGGCCGACGATAAAGTCAGGCTGCGCCGGCAGGCTGATGGCAGACGGCGTCCAGGCGGCGGCGTTGGGAGCCAGCGACTGGAAATAGGCCGCCGGCGTGAAGTTTTTCGCTTCTTCGGCGTTGAGTATGGGACGCGCGGTAGTGCCCGGTGCAGTCTGCGTTGAGGGCTGTTGATCGGCAGGCGTCGAGCTACAGGCGGACAGCGTCACGCCGAAGGCCAGCGCCAGCGCCAGACGGGAAACGGAATATGTGTTCATGTTGCTCCGGGCAAAATTAAGCGTAGTGAAATACCCCGGCTGAGACGCCAGGGTATAAGTCCTTTAAAACCTGCTGTTTTATACTAACTTGAACGAAACGGGAAGACGTGGACGGAAAAACTTACCGTCTTTACGCAACGCGCAGCTCTGCCGGATGGTCTTTAGTCACAAAAAAATAACATTTCCCTGCGCTATTGTTGACTTTACCGGCGTTATGAAAATAAATGTCTATACAACCCATGACAAGTTAAGCGCTATGACTGAAGCCACTTCCGAACTCGTTATCTGGCGAAACGGGCGTCTCGCCACCCTGAACCCCGATCACGCTCAACCTTACGGCCTGCTGGAGCGCCACGCGCTGCTGGTGCGCGACGGCCGCATCGCGGCGATTGTCGCCGAAGATGACGTCCCCAGCGGGCGCAGTATCGATCTTGAAGGCCGGTTGGTAACGCCGGGATTAATCGACTGCCACACCCATCTCGTCTTCGGCGGCAGCCGGGCCCAGGAGTGGGAGCAGCGGCTGAACGGCGTGTCGTATCAAACCATCAGCGCCAGCGGCGGCGGCATTAACTCCACCGTGCGCGCCACGCGCGACAGCAGCGAAGCTGAACTACTGGCGCTGGCCCAGCCGCGTCTGGAACGCCTGCTGCGTGAAGGGGTGACCACCCTGGAGATCAAATCCGGCTACGGCCTCGACCTGCCAAACGAACGCAAAATGCTGCGGGTCGCCCGACAACTGGCCGATCATAATGGCGTGGAACTGTCGGCGACGCTGCTCTCCGCCCACGCCACGCCGCCGGAATATCAAGGCGATGCTGACGGCTATATTACGCTGGTCTGCGAGACCATTTTGCCGACGCTGTGGCAGGAGGGACTGTTTGAAAGCGTTGACGTCTTCTGCGAAAACGTCGGCTTCAGCCCGCAGCAAACTGAGCGCGTCTTTCAGGCGGCGCAGGCGCTGGGCATTCCGGTAAAAGGCCACGTTGAGCAGCTCTCATCGCTGGGCGGCGCGCAGCTGGTGAGCCGCTATCATGGGCTTTCCGCCGACCATATCGAGTATCTGACGGAAGAGGGCGTGGCGGCGATGCGCGAAAGCGGCACCGTGGCAGCCCTGCTCCCCGGCGCGTTCTACTTCCTTAATGAAACCCGTAAACCGCCGGTCGAGCTGCTGCGCAAGTACCAGGTGCCGATGGCGGTGGCGACCGATTTCAACCCCGGCACCAGCCCCTTCGCCAGCCTGCATCTGGCGATGAACATGGCCTGCGTCAAGTTTGGCCTGACGCCGGAGGAGGCGTGGGCCGGCGTGACGCGCCATGCCGCGAGGGCGCTGGGGCGCCAGGCCAGCCACGGCCAGCTGGCGCCGGGCTTTGTCGCTAACTTCGCCATCTGGGATGCTGAGCATCCCGTCGAGATGGTGTATGAGCCGGGGCGCAGTCCGCTCTGGCATCGCGTTGTTCAAGGAGAATTGCAATGATGCTGTGGCAAGCTACGCCCGCCAGTCTCTGGCAGGGACGCGACGACAGCGCGGAAGCGCCCAATGCGCTGCGCCTGTTCCAGACCATCGCCCGCGCGGAACGCTTCGCGCCGCAGGAGATGCCCGGCGATATCGCGCTGCTCGGCTTCGCCTGTGACGAAGGGGTTCGGCGTAACAAGGGGCGTACCGGGGCAGCGGACGGCCCGGCGACCCTGCGCCGGGCGTTGGCCAATATGGCCAGCCATCAGGGTCATGACCGCTGCGTGGATATGGGCACCATCAGCGTCGACGGCGAGCAGTTAGAAGCCGCGCATCAGGCGCTGCGCGAGGCGGTGGCCGACTGTCAGCGGGCGGGTAAACGCACGCTGGTCCTGGGCGGCGGCCACGAGACGGCCTTCGGCCACGGCGCTGGGGTACTGGACGCCTTCCCGGGCGAAAAAGTGGGCATTATTAATCTCGATGCGCATCTGGATCTGCGCTTTGCCGACTGCGCCAGCTCCGGGACGCCGTTCCGCCAGTTGGCGCTGGAGTGTGACGCGCAGCAGCGCGGTTTTCACTATACCTGCATCGGGGTTAGCCGGGCGGCGAACACCCAGGCGCTATGGGATGAAGCGGCGCGCCGCCAGGTGGCTATCGTTGAAGATCTGGAGGTGCTGACAGCCTTCGAAACTCGCGTGTTGCCGGAGCTTGAGCGCAATATCGCGCAATTCGACCGTCTGTATCTGACTATCGATCTCGACGTGCTGCCGGCGCGAGAAATGCCGGCGGTGTCGGCCCCGGCGGCGCTGGGCGTGCCGCTGGCCACGCTGCTGCGCATCGTTGAGCCGCTGTGCCGCAGCGGTAAGCTGCAGGCGGTGGATCTGGTGGAGTTTAACCCGCTGTTTGACATTGACGGTCAGGGCGCTCGCGCGGCGGCCCGTGTGGCATGGCAAATCGCCCATTGGTGGCGCTAGCGATCCGCGCTATTATTTTCGTTTCGCCGCTCCGCTTATTACGCATAAGGAAAGCCAGGCCATGTTTGCACAACAACCTCGTTCCGCGCCCGCGCCTTTCTATGAAAAGGTGAAGCAGGCGATCAGCGAAAAGATCCACAGCGGCGTCTGGCGACCGCATGACCGTATCCCGTCGGAAGCTGAGCTGGTGGCCCAGTTCGGCTTCAGCCGAATGACCATCAATCGCGCGCTGCGCGAGCTGACGGATGAAGGCCTGCTGGTCAGGTTGCAAGGGGTGGGAACCTTTGTCGCCGAGCCGAAAGGGCAGTCGGCGCTGTTCGAGGTGCGCAGTATTGCCGCAGAAATTGTCGCCCGTCACCATCAGCACCGCTGTGAGGTACTCCTGCT
Source organism: Klebsiella sp. KP20-425-1 (assembly GCF_025813515.1). Classification (NCBI taxonomy): domain Bacteria; kingdom Pseudomonadati; phylum Pseudomonadota; class Gammaproteobacteria; order Enterobacterales; family Enterobacteriaceae; genus Klebsiella; species Klebsiella sp. KP20-425-1. The sequence continues at coordinate 3,540,424 of NZ_CP109614.1, read as the reverse complement.
TGAGGAGACCCGGGCGGATCATATTCAGGCGACGGCGCTCAGCGTCCCGGAAGGCACCCGCATCTTTCACTCGCTGATGGTGCATTACGAAAACGAGGTGCCGGTGCAAATCGAAGATCGCTGCGTCAATGCCGCAGTGGTCCCGGACTATCTGCATCAGGACTACACCGCCACCACGCCCCATGATTACCTGTCGCTGATCGCGCCGTTAACCGAAGGTGAACATATTGTTGAAGCGGTGCAGGCCACGGCGGAAGAGTGCGCGCTGCTGCATATTCACGCCCACGATCCGTGCCTGCTGATCCGTCGTCGCACCTGGTCGACAACCCACATCGTCTCCCACGCGCGCCTGCTGTTCCCCGGTAGCCGATATCGTCTGCAGGGGCGCTTTGGCTCCTGATCCACGCTGGCGTCAGCAAAACGTGATTGCTGACGCAATATAACAAAATTGTATCATTTCTGTTAAATCCTGGCTTGCGCATGCTTGTATAGACAAGTATATGTATCTACGTAAACAACGTTCATTGTCAGGAGAAACCCCGATGTCGCAAAGCAAATATCGCCAGCTGGACGTCCGTGCGCCAAGAGGCACGACGCTGACCGCGAAGAGCTGGCTGACCGAAGCCCCGCTGCGTATGTTAATGAATAATCTTGATCCCGATGTCGCCGAAAACCCGCACGAGCTGGTGGTCTATGGCGGTATTGGTCGCGCAGCGCGCAACTGGGAATGCTATGACGCTATCGTGAAGGCGCTGAAGAACCTGGAGAGCGATGAAACCCTGCTGGTGCAGTCCGGGAAGCCGGTGGGCGTATTCAAAACCCATGAAAACTCACCGCGCGTGCTGATCGCCAACTCCAACCTGGTCCCGCACTGGGCCACCTGGGAACACTTTAACGAGCTGGATGCCAAAGGGCTGGCGATGTACGGCCAGATGACCGCCGGCAGCTGGATCTACATCGGCAGCCAGGGCATCGTGCAGGGTACCTACGAAACCTTCGTCGAAGCCGGTCGCCAGCACTACCAGGGCAGCCTGAAAGGCCGCTGGGTATTAACCGCCGGTCTGGGCGGCATGGGCGGCGCGCAGCCGCTGGCCGCGACGCTGGCCGGCGCCTGCTCGCTGAACATCGAATGTCAGCAGAGCCGCATCGATTTCCGTCTGCGTACCCGCTACGTGGATGAGCAAGCGACCTCGCTGGATGACGCCCTGGCGCGCATCAAAAAATACACCGCCGAAGGGCGGGCCATCTCTATCGCGCTGTGCGGCAACGCCGCGGAGATCGTACCGGAGCTGGTGAAGCGCGGCGTGCGCCCGGATATGGTCACCGACCAGACCAGCGCCCACGACCCGCTGCATGGCTATCTGCCGAAAGGCTGGAGCTGGGAAGAGTATCAGCAGAAAGCCGAATCCGACCCGCAGGGCACTATTCTGGCGGCGAAACGCTCGATGGCCGCTCACGTGCAGGCGATGCTGGCCTTCCATGAGATGGGGGTCCCAACCTTCGACTACGGCAACAACATCCGCCAGATGGCGCAGGAAGTGGGCGTCAGCAACGCCTTCGATTTCCCGGGCTTCGTGCCGGCCTATATCCGCCCGCTGTTCTGCCGCGGTATCGGCCCGTTCCGCTGGGTAGCGCTGTCCGGCGATCCGCAGGATATCTACAAAACCGACGCGAAAGTGAAAGAGATCATCAAAGATGATCAGCATCTGCACCACTGGCTGGATATGGCGCGCGAGCGCATCAGCTTCCAGGGACTGCCGGCGCGTATCTGCTGGGTCGGTCTGGAGTGGCGGCAAAAGCTCGGTCTGGCGTTTAACGAAATGGTGCGCAGCGGCGAAGTCTCCGCGCCGATCGTCATTGGCCGGGATCACCTTGACTCCGGCTCCGTCGCCAGCCCGAACCGCGAAACCGAAGCGATGCGCGATGGTTCTGATGCGGTCTCCGACTGGCCGCTGCTCAACGCCCTGCTCAATACCGCCAGCGGCGCGACCTGGGTGTCGCTGCACCACGGCGGCGGGGTAGGCATGGGCTTCTCGCAACACTCCGGGATGGTTATCGTCTGCGATGGTACCGATGAAGCGGCGGCGCGTATCGCCCGCGTCCTGCACAACGACCCGGCCACCGGCGTGATGCGTCATGCCGACGCGGGGTATGAGATTGCCATTGAATGCGCAGCAGAACAGGGTCTGAATCTTCCGATGGTGGCGGCAACGCAGGGGAACGCTAAATGAAATCTTTAACTTTGATCCCGGGTCAACTCAGCCTGTCGCAGCTCCGCGACGTTTACAGCCACCCGGTAAATATTACCCTCGACAGCGGCGCGTTTGCCGCCATTGACGAGAGCGTGGCCTGCGTCAACGCCATCCTTGCCGAAGGGCGTACCGCCTACGGCATCAACACCGGTTTTGGCCTGCTGGCGCAAACCCGTATCTCGACGGAAGATCTGGAGAACCTGCAGCGTTCGCTGGTGCTGTCCCATGCGGCGGGCGTTGGCGAGCCGCTGGACGATGATCTGGCGCGGCTGATTATGGTGCTGAAGATTAACAGCCTGTCCCGCGGTTTCTCCGGGATCCGCCTGAGCGTGATCCAGGCGCTGATTGGCCTGGTGAATGCCGGCGTGACGCCGTGGATCCCGGCCAAAGGCTCCGTCGGCGCTTCCGGCGACCTCGCGCCGCTGGCGCATATGTCGCTGACCCTGCTCGGAGAAGGTAAAGCGCGGGTACGCGGCGGCGAATGGCTGCCGGCCACCGAAGCGCTGCGTCAGGTGGGGCTGGAGCCGATTACCCTGGCGGCGAAAGAGGGGCTGGCGCTACTCAACGGCACCCAGGCCTCGACCGCTTTTGCCCTGCGCGGTCTGTTCGAAGCCGAGGATCTGTTCGCCTCCGCGGTCGTCTGCGGGGCGTTAACCACCGAAGCGGCGCTGGGCTCACGTCGTCCGTTTGATGCGCGCATCCATGAAGTGCGCGGCCAGCGCGGGCAGATTGATGCGGCGGCGCTGTATCGCCACCTGCTGACCGAAGATAGCGCGATCTCGCAGTCGCACCATAACTGCAGCAAGGTGCAGGACCCGTACTCCCTGCGCTGCCAGCCGCAGGTGATGGGCGCCTGCCTGACGCAGATCCGCCAGGCGGCTGAGGTGCTGCTGGCTGAAGCCAACGCGGTCTCCGATAACCCGCTGGTCTTTGCCGCCGAAAATGACGTCATCTCCGGCGGTAACTTCCATGCCGAACCGGTGGCGATGGCCGCGGATAATATCGCGCTGGCGATCGCCGAAATCGGCTCGCTCTCCGAGCGCCGCATCGCGCTGATGATGGACAGCCATATGTCGCAGCTGCCGCCGTTCCTCGTCAAAAATGGCGGCGTCAACTCCGGGTTTATGATTGCCCAGGTCACGGCGGCGGCCTTAGCCAGTGAAAACAAAGCGCTGTCGCACCCGCATAGCGTTGACAGCCTGCCCACCTCCGCGAACCAGGAAGACCATGTTTCCATGGCGCCGGCTGCCGGTCGCCGCCTGTGGGCGATGGCCGAGAACACCCGCGGGGTGCTGGCCGTTGAGTGGCTGGCGGCGGCGCAGGGGCTGGATATGCGCGAAGGACTGACCACCAGTCCGCTGCTGGAAGAGGCGCGTCACTTGCTGCGCGAACGCGTGCCGCACTATACGCAGGATCGCTACTTCGCCCCGGATATCGATAACGCCATTGCGCTTCTGGCGGCCCGTCACCTGACGCGTCTGCTGCCTGCCGTACTGCATTAATCACCGTTGTTCTCTGTACCCGCGTCGGGGGAAGTCATTCCCCCGACCGCCCTACATCGCATATTTGTCGTCATATAAAAAAATCAGGACACCTGTATATGCAACAACAACACAAGCCACATCTGCTGCGCGGGCTCAATGCCCGACACATTCGGTTTATTGCGCTCGGCTCCGCTATCGGCACCGGGCTGTTCTATGGCTCGGCCTCAGCCATCAAAGCGGCGGGCCCGGCGGTGCTGCTGGCCTATCTGATTGGCGGCGCGGCGGTGTTTATCGTCATGCGCGCGCTGGGCGAGATGGCGGTGCGCAACCCGGTTTCCGGCTCCTTCGGCAGCTATGCCCGCCAGTATCTCGGGCCGCTGGCCGGGTTTATTACCGGCTGGACCTACACCTTTGAAATGGTGATCGTCGCCCTGGCCGACGTCACCGCCTTCGGTATCTATATGGGGTTGTGGTACCCCGATGTGCCGCGCTGGATCTGGATCCTCAGCATCATCTTCTTTATCGGCGCGATGAACCTGTGCAACGTGCGGGTATTTGGCGAGATGGAGTTCTGGCTGTCTCTGGTGAAGGTGGTGGCGATTATCGCCATGATGCTGGCGGGGGCGGGGATCATCTTCTTTGGCTTTGGCCACAGCTTCCCAGCCACCGGGCTGGAAAACCTCTGGAGCCACGGCGGCTTTGCCCCTAACGGCTGGCAGGGCGTTATCGCCTCGCTTGGCATCGTGATGTTCGCCTTCGGCGGGGTGGAGATTATCGGCGTCACCGCCGCGGAAGCGAAGGATCCGAAGAAGGTGATCCCGCAGGCCATCAATACCATTCCGCTGCGCATTATCCTGTTCTACGTCTGCACCCTGGCGGTGCTGATGGCGATCTTCCCGTGGAACAGCTTTGGCGAACAGGGGAGTCCGTTTGTGCTTATTTTCGACGGTCTGGGGATCCCGGCGGCGGCGACCATCCTTAACATCATTGTGATCAGCGCCAGCATCTCGGCGATTAACAGCGATATTTTTGGCGCCGGACGCATGATGTACGGCATGTCGAAAGAGGGGCTGGCGCCGAAAAGCTTCCAGCGCATCGCCAGCAACGGTGTGCCCTGGATGACGGTGGTGGTCATGGGCGGCGCGCTGCTGGCGGCGGTGGTATTGAACTATCTGATCCCCGAGCAGGTATTTGTGCTAATTGCTTCGCTGGCGGCATTCGCCACGGTATGGGTGTGGCTGATGATTCTGCTATCCCATTTTGCCATGCGCCGCGGTTTGTCTGCCGAAGAGCGCAGCCAGATCGCCTTTCCCATTCCGTTCTGGCCGGTTGCGCCGCTGTTGACGCTGCTGTTTATGGGGCTGGTCATCGCCGTATTAGGGATGTTTGCCGAAACGCGGATGGCGCTGATCGCCGGCCTGGTCTGGCTCGGGCTGCTGACGGTGGTGTGGTATGCGCGGGTGCGTAAAACGGCGCTGCAGGTAGCCACTGAACAGTAAGATCAATTTCCCCGGTGGCGCTGCGCTTACCGGGGCTACAAATGGCACGGACCGTAGGCCGGGTAAGGCGTCAGCCGCCGCCCGGCATAAAAGCGGCTCCGTGCCCGCGGCAATCGCCCGGCGGCGCTGCGCTTGCGTAGGTCTACGTGTATTGTAGATTCTGTTATCGGATTGCCACTTTCTCAGTCCGGCAAAAGCGTGTATCACGTGTGACTTCAGCGTTCTTTGCGCTCCCGGTTATTTTTTCTGCACTCTGTTTTTCATGGCGCAGGGAGCGCACAGGGGGCGGCCAGTCGCCGCCGCCCCCTGTACCCCCGGGCTTCGGCCAGCAACATCGCCACTGCGTGGTGCCTTCGACTTATCCCTGCAGGCTTCGGGTCGGGCCGAGGCAGCGTCCTTGCAAAACACGGCCCTCAGCCCGCATCCATGCGGGCTGCCCCGGCCTTCCGGGAACGTCTCAGCGATGTTGAGGCCGCAACACCGGCAGTTTCAGCAGGACTGGTGGGTAACTTCACGGCAGGTCGCACGCACCGTAGGCCGGGCAAGGCGTTAGCCGCCGCCCGGCATAAAAGCGGCTCCGTGCCCGCGGCAATCGCCCGGCGGCGCTGCGCTAGCATGGGCCTGGGGGTAGTGTAGGTCGGGTAAGCGCAGCGCCACCCGAAAAACAAATGGCGCCGCGGGTACCCCGGATAAGGCGCAAGCCGCTATCCGGGGAAGATTAACTGAACAGGGCGGTGATGGAGGCGCTGGCGAGGGAATGGAAATGGACGTTAAAGCCGACCATCGCGCCGCTGGCCTCAGCATCCACCTCAATTTTCTCGACGTCCAGGGCGTGGACGGTGAAGATATAGCGGTGGGTTTCGCCCTTCGGCGGCGCCGCGCCGCCGTAGCCTGCCTTACCAAAATCGGTGCGGGTCTGAACGGCCTCTTCCGGCAGCTCCGCCTGACCGGAACCGGCCCCTTGCGGCAGGACGCGGGTATCGGCCGGCAGGTTAGCGACCACCCAGTGCCACCAGCCGGAGCCGGTCGGCGCATCCGGATCGTAGCAGGTCACCACAAAGCTTTTGGTTCCTGCGGGCACATCATCCCACATCAGATGCGGCGAAATATTGTCGCCATCGTAGCCCATGCCGTTGAAGACGTGACGATTAGGCAGCTTACCGCCGTCCTGGAGATCGTGACTGATCAGTTTCATGCTTCATCCTCATTGATAATGCGCTGATTAACAAAGAAGTGTAGCCTTCCCGACGACGCAATTCCGCTATTTATTCGCTAAAAAATGTTTCGTCCTGCACTGCCTGGTTGACCGCACGGGTCAGGCGGGTCAGCTGCTCGGGCGTGATGATGTACGGCGGCATCAGATAAATCAGCCGGCCAAACGGACGGATCCAGACTCCCTGCTCGACGAAAAAGCGCTGCAGGGTGGCCATGTTGACCGGGCGACGGGTTTCAACCACGCCAATAGCGCCCAGCACGCGGACGTCCGCGACCAGCGCAGATCCCCGCGCCGGGGCCAGCTCGGCCTGCAGCTGGGCTTCAATCGCCGCCACCTGCGGCTGCCATTCGCCGCTCTCCAGCAGGCGCAGGCTTTCGCTGGCCACCGCGCAGGCCAGCGGATTGCCCATAAAGGTGGGGCCGTGCATAAAGCAACCGGCTTCGCCATTGCTAATGGTTTCAGCAACCGTTCGGGTGGTGATGGCGGCGGAAAGGGTCATGGTGCCGCCGGTCAGCGCTTTGCCCAGACACAGAATGTCGGCGGTAATCCCGGCGTGTTCACAAGCGAACAGCTTGCCGGTGCGGCCAAAGCCGGTGGCAATCTCATCGGCGATCAGCAGTATCCCTTCCCGGTCGCACATTTTACGCACCCGCTTCAGCCACTCCGGATGGTACATCCGCATGCCGCCCGCCCCCTGGACGATAGGTTCGAGGATCACCGCGGCGATTTCGTGACGATGCGCGGCCATCAGGCGGGCAAACGGTACCATATCCATCTCGTCCCACTCGCCGTCAAAGCGGCTTTGCGGCGCGGGGGCGAACAGGTTATCCGGCAGGTAGCCCTGCCACAGGCTGTGCATCGAGTTCTGCGGATCGCAGACCGACATCGCTCCGAAGGTATCCCCGTGATAGCCGTTGCGGAAGGTCAGAAAACGACGACGTGGTTCGCCTTTAGCCTGCCAGTACTGCAGCGCCATTTTCATCGCCACCTCTACCGCCACTGAACCGGAGTCGGCGAGGAAAACGCACTCCAGCGAGGCCGGGGTCATCGCCACCAGCTGACGGCATAGCGCAACTGCCGGCGGATGGGTGATCCCGCCGAACATCACGTGCGACATTTGGTCAATTTGCCCCTTCAGCGCCGCATTGAGGCGTGGGTGATTGTAGCCGTGGATCGCCGCCCACCAGGAAGACATACCGTCAACCAACTGTTCGCCGCCGGCGAGGGACAGCTCGCAACCGTGGGCGGACACCACCGGGTAGACCGGCAGGGGGGAAGTCATAGAGGTGTAGGGGTGCCAGATGTGGCGCCGATCGAAAGCGAGATCGTCCAGTGTCATAAGCGACTTGTAAACCATTTTGAAAACATTTAGGTTTACAAGTCTACACTGAACTTACTTACAATGAAACGTACACAAAATATTTCGCGCAGCATCGAGGCGGCAAGCGAGAACATCCCCAGGAGCATAGTTCACTATGTGACTGGGAGGCGCGAGTGCCGCCAACAAAGAGGCTGTGTGAAATAGGAAGTGTACGACCTTTTGGAGAGGAAAATGGCTCACCAACCTCGCTGGACAATGTCGCAAGTAACGGAATTATTTAATAAACCGCTGATCGATCTGCTATTCGAAGCGCAGCAAATCCATCGTCAACACTTTGATCCGCGCCAGGTGCAGGTCAGCACCCTGCTGTCGATCAAAACCGGCGCCTGCCCGGAAGATTGTAAATATTGCCCGCAGAGCGCACGCTACAAAACCGGCCTCGAAGCCGAGCGCCTGATGGAGGTTGAGCAGGTGCTGGAATCAGCGCGCCAGGCGAAAAACGCCGGCTCCACCCGCTTCTGCATGGGCGCGGCGTGGAAAAACCCCAATGACCGCGATATGCCTTACCTGGAGCAGATGGTGAAAGGGGTGAAGGCGCTGGGGCTGGAGTCCTGTATGACGCTCGGCACCCTGACCGACAGTCAGGCGCAGCGCCTGGCCGAAGCGGGCCTCGATTACTACAACCACAACCTTGATACCTCGCCGGAATTTTACGGCAACATCATCACCACCCGCACCTACCAGGAGCGCCTGGATACGCTGGACAAAGTGCGTGATGCTGGGATCAAAGTCTGCTCCGGCGGTATCGTCGGGCTGGGAGAGAGCGTAAAAGATCGCGCCGGACTGCTGCTGCAACTGGCTAATCTGCCGACGCCGCCGGAGAGCGTACCAATCAACATGTTGGTGAAGGTCAAGGGCACGCCGCTGGCGGATAACGACGACGTCGACGCTTTCGATTTCATCCGCACTATCGCCATCGCGCGCATCATGATGCCCACCTCCTACGTGCGTCTCTCCGCCGGCCGCGAGCAGATGAACGAGCAGACCCAGGCGATGTGCTTTATGGCCGGGGCGAACTCGATTTTCTACGGCTGCAAGCTGCTGACCACGCCGAACCCGGAAGAGGACAAAGACCTGCAGCTGTTCCGCAAGCTGGGGATCAACCCGCAGCAGACGGCGGTGCTGGAAGGCGACAATGAGCAGCAGCAGCGTCTGGAGCAGGCCTTACTCACCCCGGACACTGAGGAATATTACAACGCGGCGGCGCTATGAGCTGGCAGGAGCGAATCGATCGGGCGCTGGACGAGCGGCGGGCGGCGGAAGCTTTTCGCCGCCGCCTGCCGGTGACGCACGGCGCCGGGCGCTGGCTGGAGCGGGAAGGGGAGCGCTGGCTTAACTTCTCCAGCAATGACTATCTGGGCCTGAGTCAGCATCCGGCGATTATCGCCGCCTGGCAACAGGGGGCCACGCGCTATGGCGTCGGCGCCGGCGGCTCTGGCCACGTGAGCGGCTATAGCGAAGCCCACCGCGCGCTGGAAGAGGCGCTCGCCGACTGGCTGGGCTATCCGCGCGCATTGCTGTTTATCTCCGGCTTTGCCGCGAATCAGGCGCTGATCGCCGCCCTGGTGGAGAAAGACGATCGGATTGTCGCCGACCGTCTGAGCCACGCCTCTCTGCTGGAGGCGGCGAGCCTCAGCCCGGCCCAGCTGCGGCGCTTTACCCACAACGATCCGCAGCAGCTCGCGCAACTGCTGGCTAAGCCGCTGGCGGGCGAACAGTTGGCGGTCACTGAAGGCATTTTCAGCATGGACGGCGACAGCGCGCCGCTGGCGGCCATTCACGCCGCGACGCAGGCCGCAGGGGCAGTGTTGCTGGTGGATGACGCCCACGGTGTTGGCGTGGTCGGCGACGAAGGACGCGGGAGCTGCGCCGCGCAGGCGGTGCGCCCTGAGCTGCTGGTGGTTACCTTCGGCAAGGCCTTCGGCGTCAGCGGCGCGGCGGTGCTGTGCGACGAAGCAATGGCCGATTATCTGCTGCAGTTTGCCCGTCATCTGATCTACAGCACCGCGATGCCGCCCGCCCAGGCGGTGGCGCTGAGCGCTGCCCTGGGGATCATTCGCAGCGATGAAGGGCAGCAGCGTCGCGACATCCTGGCCGCCCGCATCCGTCAGTTCCGTGAGGGGATGGGCGAGGTGTCGCTGGGGTTGACCGACTCCGTCAGCGCGATCCAGCCGCTGATCGTCGGCGACAACGCCCGGGCGCTGAACCTGGCCTGCCGTCTACGCGACGCGGGCTGCTGGGCAACGGCGATCCGTCCACCGACGGTGCCGGTCGGCAGTGCGCGTTTGCGCCTGACCCTGACAGCCGCCCATCATGCTGAAGACATTAACCGTTTACTGGAGGTGCTGCATGGCCACAGTGAATAAGCAGGCGGTGGCCGCGGCGTTTGGCCGGGCGGCCAGCGGCTATACGCAACATGATGAACTGCAGCGGCGCTGCGCCGATCTACTGCTGCGCCAGCTGGCGCGCCGCGATTTTGCGCAGGTGCTGGATGCCGGCTGCGGCCCCGGCAGTATGAGTCGCTATTGGCGTGAGGCGGGCAGCGTGGTGACCGCGCTGGATCTCTCCGCCGGGATGCTCGCCCAGGCGCAGCGTAACGACGCCGCGCAGCATTATCTGTTGGGGGATATTGAGGCGCTGCCGCTGCCGGACGCCTGCGTCGATCTGGCGTGGAGCAATCTGGCGGTGCAGTGGTGCGACGATCTACGGGCGGCAATTGGCGAGCTGTACCGGGTGGCGCGTCCCGGCGGCAGAGTGGCGTTTAGCACGCTGCTCGCCGACTCGCTGCCGGAGCTCAATCAGGCGTGGCAGGCCATCGACGACCGGCCGCATGCCAACCGTTTCCTTAGCGAAGCGGCGGTGCGCGCGGCGCTTAGCGGCCTGCGCGCGACCGGCGAGGTTCATCAGATTAGCCTGCCGTTCGCCGATGCGCTGAGCGCTATGCGCTCGCTGAAGGGCATCGGCGCCACCCATTTGCACCAGGGGCGGACCGCCGCCCCGCTTGGCCGCGGCAAACTGCGCGAGCTGCAGCTGGCCTGGCCGCAGCGGCAGGGCATCTGCCCGCTGACGTATTCTCTTTTTACAGGAGTCATTGAGCGTGACTAAACGTTTTTTTGTCACCGGGACCGATACTGAAGTCGGTAAAACCATCGCCAGCAGCGCCCTGCTGCAGGCGGCTAATCTGCTGGGTTTTCACACTGCCGGCTATAAGCCGGTGGCCTCCGGTAGCGAGCTTACCGGCGATGGGCTGCGTAATGAAGATGCGCTGGCGCTGCAGCGTCATAGTCGGGTCGCGTTGCGTTACGACCAGGTGAATCCCTATACCTTCGCCGAGCCGACCTCCCCGCACATCATCAGCGCCGACGAGGGGCGGCCGATCGCCGCGGCCAGGCTCTCCAGCGGGCTGCGTGAGCTGGAAGGTCTCGCCGACTGGGTGTTGGTGGAAGGCGCCGGCGGCTGGTTTACGCCGCTCTCGGATTCCCTGACCTTCGCCGACTGGGCGCAGGCGGAACAGCTGCCGGTCATTCTGGTGGTGGGCGTTAAGCTCGGCTGTATCAACCACGCAATGCTTACCGCTCAGGCGGTACGCCAGGCGGGACTACCGCTGGCGGGGTGGATCGCCAATGACGTACAGCCGCCGGGCAAGCGCCACGCCGAATATCTGGCGACGCTGAAAAACCGACTGGCCGCGCCGTTCCTCGGCGAAATACCGTGGCTTGCCGATATCGCGCAGCGCGACGATCTCGGCCAGTATCTGGACCTCAGGGCGCTGGATCCGGCGTTATCCACTGCGCCAGCAGCGGCTCATCCAGCGCCATAATATCACCTTCGGCGACGTTACGGCCCCGGTGCAAGACACAGAAGCGATCCGCCACCCGGCGGATAAAGGGCAGGTGCTGCTCGGCGAGCAGCACCGTCAGGCCGATATCGCGATTTAACCGCAACAGCAGATCCGCCAGCTTTTGCAGGCAGCGCGGCCCTCTGCCGCGCGAGGGTTCATCAAGGATCAGCAGCCGCGGCTGGACGATCAGCGCCCTGGCCAGCGCCAGCTGGTACTGATCGTCGTCGCTCAGCGAGGCGCCTTTGCGCTGCCGTAGGGCATAGAGCTCGGGAAAATGCTCATAAATCTCGCCGCCGCTGGCGTTAGCCCCGGGTTTCCCGGCCGCCAGGGCGATGTGCAGGTTCTCTTCCACGCTGAGTTGGGAAAAAATGCGTTTATCTTGTGGCACGTAGCCGATACCAATGGCGCTGCGCGATTGAGCGGACAGGGGGGTGAGATCCTGCGGCGGGGCGCCAATGTCATGCCAGGTCATCCGGCCGCTAGCCACCGGCAGGTGGCCAGCAATGCAGTTAACCAGGGTGGTTTTTCCCATGCCCTCGCGTCCCAGTACGCCAATGCACTCTCCCGGGCGTAGTACAAGATCGACATTCCACAGCGAATGCTGGTTGCCGTAAAAGTGATTTACTGCCTGTAAATTCAACATGGACGTTTTCTCCTTATCCTGGCGTCAGGGCGACAGAAAGATGCTGCAAAACTCTTGCCAGGAAAAAGAACGCTCGGAAAAAAGCGCTAAACGCCGATACCATCGGGCCTCGTCAGCGCCGGGGCTGCACTTTTCCGGTGCCCGACGCTAAAGGGTGGTGCAAAAAGCAGCAAAAATCGAGCGGCTTTAAGCGGATAGTTATCAAAAATAGTTCGATAAAAATTTTTCGCCCCGCGGTTGACCGCAAAAGGCGACAGGCGCCGGGCGGCGGTGGTCTTGGGCTGCGGACAGTTATCCACTATTCCTGTGGATAACCTTGTGTATTAGAGTTAGAAAACCTGCGGCAAGCTAGAGCGTACGCGGCTTGCGGCTGAATTGGCGCGAAAGGCGTCTTTTCTTTAAAGATCTTAAATATCAGCTTGTTAGATAAAATCAATGGGTGTAAGAAAAGCGTCATCTGCTGCCATAAAAGTTTAATCCGTCCGCTTGACAAATGTTAAAAGGTAAAATTTTCTGGGGATAACCCTGGCGGCCGGAGGATTATTCCGTCTGACGCGCGTTTTGCACCCAGCTTGCCGGCCAATAAGACCCTTTTGTGGCGTTATCATAAGTACGCACTGTTTAAATATCCAGTATAATTTATTGGCAAAAAACGGCCCGGGGGGTAGAATTAAACACCGGCCGCTAATTCTTTTTTCAGGTTCTGATTGATGAGTAAATCGTTTGTACTGCATTCCGCCTTTCGCCCCTCCGGAGACCAACCGGAAGCCATCCGCCGCCTGGAAGAGGGGCTGGAGGATGGGCTTGCGCATCAGACGCTACTGGGGGTTACCGGCTCCGGTAAAACCTTTACCATCGCCAACGTGATTGCCGACCTGCAGCGGCCGACGATGGTGCTGGCGCCAAACAAAACCCTGGCGGCTCAGCTCTACGGCGAGATGAAAGAGTTTTTTCCGGAGAATGCCGTCGAGTATTTCGTCTCCTACTACGATTACTATCAGCCGGAAGCCTACGTTCCCAGTTCAGATACCTTCATTGAGAAGGACGCCTCGGTTAACGAACATATTGAGCAGATGCGTCTGTCGGCCACCAAAGCGCTGCTCGAGCGGCGCGACGTAGTGGTGGTGGCGTCAGTCTCGGCGATCTACGGCCTCGGCGACCCGGACCTGTATCTGAAAATGATGTTGCATCTGACGGTCGGTATGCTGATTGACCAGCGGGCGATCCTGCGTCGTCTGGCCGAACTGCAGTATACCCGCAACGATCAGGCCTTCCAGCGCGGCACTTTTCGCGTGCGCGGCGAGGTGATCGACGTCTTCCCGGCGGAATCCGACGATATCGCCCTGCGCATTGAGCTGTTTGACGAAGAGGTCGAGCGTCTGTCGCTGTTCGACCCGCTCACCGGCCACGTCGAAGGGACGGTGCCGCGCTATACCATTTATCCCAAGACCCACTACGTGACGCCGCGGGAGCGCATCGTCCAGGCGATGGAAGAGATCAAGCTGGAGCTGGCGGAGCGGCGCAAGGTGCTGCTGGCCAACAACAAGCTGCTGGAAGAGCAGCGCTTAACCCAGCGTACCCAGTTTGACCTCGAAATGATGAACGAGCTGGGTTACTGCTCGGGCATTGAAAACTACTCGCGCTTTCTCTCCGGGCGCGGGCCCGGCGAGCCGCCGCCGACCCTGTTCGATTATCTGCCGGCGGATGGCCTGCTGGTGATTGACGAATCCCACGTCACGGTGCCGCAGATCGGCGGTATGTACCGGGGCGACCGGGCGCGCAAAGAGACGCTGGTGGAATACGGTTTCCGCCTGCCGTCGGCGCTGGATAACCGGCCGATGAAGTTTGAAGAATTCGAAGCGCTGGCGCCGCAAACCATCTATGTGTCGGCGACCCCGGGCGCCTATGAGCTGGATAAATCCGGCGGCGAGGTTGTGGATCAGGTGGTGCGGCCGACCGGTCTGCTTGACCCAATCATCGAAGTGCGCCCGGTGGCGACCCAGGTCGACGATCTGCTGTCAGAGATCCGCCTGCGCACGGCCATCAACGAGCGCGTGCTGGTCACCACTCTCACCAAGCGGATGGCGGAGGACTTAACCGAGTACCTTGAGGAGCACGGCGAGCGCGTGCGCTATCTGCACTCGGATATCGACACCGTCGAGCGCATGGAAATCATCCGCGACCTGCGTCTTGGCGAGTTTGACGTGCTGGTGGGGATCAACCTGCTGCGTGAGGGGCTGGATATGCCTGAGGTGTCGTTGGTGGCGATCCTGGATGCGGATAAAGAGGGCTTCCTGCGTTCTGAACGCTCGCTGATCCAGACCATCGGCCGCGCGGCGCGCAACGTCAACGGCAAGGCCATCCTCTACGGCGATAAGATCACCCCCTCCATGGCCAAAGCCATTGGCGAGACCGAGCGTCGACGGGAGAAACAGCAGCGCTACAACGAAGAGCACGGCATCGTGCCGCAGGGGCTCAATAAGAAAGTGGTGGATATCCTGCAGCTGGGCCAGGGCCTGGCGAAAACCAAAGCCAAAGGGCGCGGTAAAGCGAAGGCCGTTGAGCCTGCCGGGCTTAGCGCTGTGGATATGACGCCAAAAGCGCTGCAGCAGAAAATCCACGAGCTGGAAGGGCAGATGATGCAGCACGCGCAGAACCTCGAGTTTGAGGAGGCGGCGCAAATACGCGACCAGCTGCATCAGCTGCGCGAGCTGTTTATCGCCGCCTCCTGATTCTGGGCGCAGACTGGCGGAGTGGACGTGCGGGGTATAGTGAAGGCGCGCTTCTCTTATCGTCCTGCTTGCCAGATAACAAACATTTGAGAAGAAAAAAGGCCGCGTTGCGGCCTTCTTAATGTTTGCTTAATCTCGCCAGGCGACACTATCTTCAACCTGATGAGGATAGCGCCCATGCAAAAAATTAACTTCCGTGAATATCTGGCGGTCGCCACCGCCCTGGTCATTATTGTTGCCTTCTTCCATCAATGGGTGCTGACGTTCTGACCCCCGCGCTGCGGGAATAGCACCCACGCGCGGACCCCTGGCCCTGGCTGTCGGTTATGCAAAAAAAACTGGGCGTCATGCAGCTGAGCGATGCGCGTGACGATGCTCAGTCCGAGGCCAATGCCGCCGTAGCGACTGTCCATGCGCACGAAGGCTTTACTGAGTTCGCCGCTTTTCGCCTCATCGATCCCCGGCCCTTCATCTTCCACCGCCATCACCGGCATCAGGCCCGCTTTCACCGACACGCGGATCGTCGACCCTTCAGGGCTGTAGCGGTGAGCATTCTCCACCAGATTGCGCAGGATCACGCCGATTAACGTCGCATCGCCAGAGACGACGGCCTCGTTTTCGATATCCGTCAGCAGCAGCCGCTGCTGACGCTGCGCCAGCATAGCCTCCAGTTCGTCCTGCAGCGGTTTTACCACGTCATCCAGCAACAGCACCTGCTGGTAGCTGCCGGCGGAGAAGGACTGGCCGACGCGCGCCAGCTGCAGCAGCTGGGAAATGCTGGTGGTCATCTGATCGAGACGCTGGATCAGCGGGTCGACGCCCATGCCATGCACTTTCGCCAGCAGCTCAAGGTGCAGCCGCAGCCCGGCCAGCGGGGTGCGTAGCTCATGCGCCACGTCGGCGGTAAACAGCCGCTCGCGGTCGAGGGTCAGATTGAGGCGGGAAACCAACTGATTCAGGGCGGTGGTCACCGCCGTGACTTCGGGCACCGATTCGCTGAGTACGATAGGAGTGAGGTTGTCCGGCGTGCGGTTCTCCAGTTCGCTTTGCAGTCGTGAAAGCGGGCGGGTGATCTTGCGCACCGCCAGCATGCTGATATACAGCGCCAGGCCAACGATCAGCAGGCTCGGCACCAGCAGGCTGGCAACCGCTTCCCGTACCTCATGCTCCACATGTTTCTGGTTGTTGTGCCCTTCGATGGCGCTGGCCACCAGCAGCTGGATCTGCTCTTTGCTCTCATGCCATAGCCAGAAGACGCTTATCAGCTGGCAGACCACCAGGATGGCGCCGATGGTCAGCAGCAGCCGGTGGCGCATGGTCCAGGTTTCAGTTGCAAACAGAGCCATGGTCTATTCCGTGTCGATGTTGTTAGCCAGCATATAGCCAAAGCCCCGGACGGTGCGGATCCGCGATTTGCCAATCTTTTCGCGTAGGTTGTGAATATGCACTTCCAGGGTATTGGTCGCCGGCTCGTTGTCCCAGCTGTAAATGTCGTTGTAGAGGATCTCGCGATGCACCGGGCTACCGGCTTTCATCATCAGCCGCGACAGCAGGGCATACTCTTTCGGCGTAAGATCCAGCGCCGTTTCACCCAGCCACACCAGGCGGCGAGTGACGTTAAGGCGCAGATTGCCGACGCTGATTTCATTATCGCCCTGGTTGTTATGCCGGCGGAGCAGGGCGCGAATGCGCGCATTGAGTTCCTCCAGGGCAAAGGGTTTTACCAGGTAGTCATCCGCCCCGGTATCGAGACCGCTAATGCGATCCTCAAGCGTATCGCGGGCGGTGAGGATCAGCACCGGCTGGGTCATTTTCTCCCGCCGCATGCGGGAGAGAAAATGCAGCCCGTCTTCATCCGGCAGGCCGAGATCCAGCACGATCAGGCTGTAATGATTGCTGGCCAGCGATAGCGCGGCTTCGTGCGCGGTGGAGACGCCGTCGCACACGTATCCTTCACTTTGCATCGCCAGAATTAACCCCTGCAACAGCAGCGCATCGTCTTCAATGACTAAGATTTTCATCAACCAGCCTCTCTACATGGCGTTAAGATATCATCTGCCGCCTGGTACTCGCGGGTGCTGACGCCGAGCAGGCCGAGCAGGGTGGAGAACAGATTATCCTGCGAGTAATTCTCTTTTTGCGCCCGCTGCTGCAGACAGTGCGCGGAAATGCCGTAGCGCTGCTGGTAGTCGGCGGAGAGCCACAGCGCCATCGGCACATGTTTCTGCGTATCCGGCGCGATGGAATACGGTAGACCATGCAAATAGACGCCATCTTCTCCCAGCGATTCGCCGTGGTCGGACAAATAAACCAGGCTAGTGGTAAATTTATCCTGTTTAGATTGCAGTAGTTTTATCGCTTTATCAACGACATAGTCGACATAAAGGATGGTGTTGTCATAGGTATTGGTCAACTGCTCCCGGGTACAGCCCTGGATCTCATTGGTGTCGCAGGTCGGCGTGAATTTGCGAAACGCCGCTGGATAGCGATTGTAGTACGTCGGACCGTGGCTGCCGATGGTATGCAGCACAATAATGCCATCCTGTTGCAGGTTATCGATATAGCTGTCGAGATTATGGAACAGGACGTCATCGTAGCACTCGCCATCGATGCACTGCCCGGTGAGCTTCAAGTCGGTGACGTTCTGGTGTGGTACCCGGTCGCAGGCGCCTTTGCAGCCGCCGTCGTTATCGTTCCACAGTACCTGGATCCCTGCGCGCTGTAGAATATCCAGGACGCCTTCCTGATGGTGCGCCAGCTCTTCGTCATAATGCGCGCGCGGCATATTGGAGAACATGCACGGCACGGAAACTGCGGTTGCCGTGCCGCAGGAAGTGGTATGCGGAAAATAGATCACGCCGTCCTGCCGCATCAGCGGGTTGGTGTCGCGCGAATAGCCGCCCAGTGAGAAGTTATCCGCTCGCGAAGTCTCGCCGAGCACGACGATCGTCAGGTTCTTACGGGGAGCGTTATGCATCACCGCTTTCTGCGTGGCATCTTCGCCAATCTTCACCAGCGGCAGGTTGTCCATCCGATGATGAGCATACCAGGAGTTCACGGCCACAATGCTGTTGGAAGGGCTCAGGGATTTCACCAGCTCTTTGTTGTTACGGAACACCGAGGCGTAATCTTTGTAGAACAGCGCGGCCACCAGAATAATCAGCAGCGCCGAAACGGCGATATTGAGCAGGCGCATCGCCGCGCCGCGCCACCGCGTGGCGGGCTTACGGATTTTCACCCACCAGGCGACGAATACCGGCAAAACCCCGGAAAGGCCGAGGACGGCAATCATTTCGCCGGAGAGTAGAGCAAAGCTTTCCGCCGGAGTGGTGTCGAGGATATTGGTGATCATGCTGCGGTCGATCACCACGCCAAAGTTCCAGATGAAATATTGCGCCGAGGCGCTGAGCAGAATGAACAGGCTAATCACCAGCCGGTCCAGCTTCAGGAACGAGGCGAGAGTGGTGAGGATATTCATCACGCTAATGGCCACGATCGGCATACTGAGAAATAACAGCCAGTTATGCAGGCTATTTACCGGCAGTAACGGGAAAACCTGGCGATAAAAAGCCAGGTTGAGAAAGATACCGATATAGCAAGCAAAGAGAATCAGATAAGTCGTGCGGCTGACCACCGGCCGACGCAGAGGCAATAACGACATAATGCACACCCACAGAAAAAGATGAGGGTATAGTGCCAGCCCTATTTTAAGACAACCTTAAGATTTTAAGGTGCGCCGAAGTGGGCCGCTTCCGGCGCGCAGGATCAGCCCGGCAGCTGGATCGCTTTCTCCAGCGCCCCGCGGAGCAGCGCCCGGTCATGACGATAGGGAACGTCGCTGGCCTCCAGCGGCGTCTGGATCACCAACCGGTCGTCGATGCCGCTGATATCGGCTTTTGGACCGGCGATCACCGCATCCACCACCCGCTTGCCTACATAGCGCTCCATAATCGCGATGCGCTCCGCCAGCGACAGCCTCGCGGCCGGGCTATGCTCTTTGCCGAGGTTATCGATAAAAACCATCGGCGCCGGGGTGCGGCGCAACGCCTGGGCCATCTCGTCGAGCAACAGGATCGGCAGCAGGCTGGTGTAAAAACTGCCCGGCCCAATGAGGATCAAATCGGCTTCGGCGATAGCCTCCACCGCCTCGCGGGTGGCCGGTACCGGCGGGGTGAGCATCAGCTCCTGCGGCACATTATCAAGCTGATCAATATTCACTTCGCCATAAACTTCATGGCCTTCATGATCGAGCGCCATCAAATCCACCGGTTGTTCTGACATCGGGATCAGGAAAGCGTCCACTTTCAGCAGGTTTCTGATCAAATTGATCGCCTCTAACGGCCGCACGCTCAGGTGATCCAGCGCCTTTAACATCAAATTTCCGAGGTTATGTCCGGAAAGCTCGCCGTTACCGCCAAAACGATACTCAAACATCGCCGACGCTACGCTCGGCTCGGCAATTAACTGGTTGATGCAATTGCGCATATCGCCCCAGGCAATGCCACCTTCCGAACGACGGATCCGCCCGGTGGAACCCCCGTTATCGGTGGTGGTGACAATGCCGGTCAGCCGTGAACCGAGCGAGGAGAGGGAGGACATCACCCGGCCCAAACCATGCCCGCCGCCGAGCGCTACCACCCGATCGAGGTCAGCGAATGTACGATTGCGCATAGAAATTCCTTATTTCACATAAACGGCCACACACTACCCGATCTACCCCTAAAAGACGATGGGAGGAGCCCGACAAACTGACCGACATCAAGGCAAAAAAATGATTTATGGCTATTCTGTAGCGAAAATGCACGAAGATAGCGATATGTATAAAATTATATAGCGAAATCGCCAATGGCGAAACTGCCTGTAACGCGCTACTATCGACATAACCTGTTAACACTCTAGCCTCTTCGCCTGTGTCAAAAGATATGGCGATTTGGCCGCGACGCCGCCGGTTGTCGCCAGGGCGTGGAAAGAAATGACCGCGTCTCCCGTATTTGGAAAGGTGTATATGGCCTCACAGCTTACCGATGCATTCGCGCGTAAGTTTTATTACCTGCGTCTGTCGATTACCGATGTGTGCAACTTCCGTTGCACCTACTGCCTGCCGAACGGTTACAAACCCGGCGCCGTCAATAACAATGGCTTTCTCAGCGTAGACGAAGTACGCCGGGTTACGCGCGCTTTCTCCGCGCTGGGCACCGAAAAAGTTCGCCTCACCGGTGGGGAACCCTCCCTGCGCCGCGACTTCACCGAGATTATTGCCGCCGTGCGTGAAAACCCGGCGATCCGTCAGATTGCGGTCACTACCAACGGTTACCGCCTGGCGCGCGATGTCGAACGCTGGCGCGATGCCGGCCTGACGGCGATTAACGTCAGCGTTGATAGCCTCGACGCCCGCCAGTTCCATGCCATCACCGGCCAGGATAAGTTCCACCAGGTGATGGACGGCATTGACGCCGCCTTCGCCGCCGGCTTTGACAAGGTAAAGGTGAATACCGTGCTGATGCGTGATGTTAACCATCACCAGCTCGATACCTTCCTCGCGTGGATCCAACCCCGCCGTATCCAGCTGCGCTTTATTGAGCTGATGGAAACCGGTGAAGGCAGCGACCTGTTCCGCCGTCACCATCTCTCCGGCATGGTGCTGCGCGATGAACTGCTGCGCCGCGGCTGGATCCATCAGATCCGCCAGCGCAGCGATGGCCCGGCGCAGGTCTTTTGTCACCCGGACTACGCCGGCGAGATCGGCCTCATCATGCCGTATGAAAAAGACTTCTGCGCCACCTGCAATCGGCTGCGCGTCTCGTCCGTTGGCAAACTGCACCTGTGCCTGTTTGGCGAAGGCGGCGTCGACCTGCGCGACCTGATGGCCGAAGACCAGCAGCAGGCCGCGCTGGAGGCGCGGATCGCCGAAGCCTTAACCCATAAAAAGCAGACCCATTTCCTGCATCAGGGCAACACCGGTATTACGCAGAACCTGTCCTATATTGGCGGTTAATCGTTTTCGAAAGGAGCATTCAGATGAGCCAGGCTAGCGCTGAGTTTATCCCGACCCGTATTGCTATTCTTACCGTTTCCAGCCGTCGCGGCGAAGAGGACGACACTTCCGGTCACTGGCTGCGCGAGGCGGCGCAGGAGGCGGGGCACCAAGTCGTCGAGAAGGCGAGCGTCAAAGAGAATCGCTACGCCATCCGCGCTCAGGTATCGGCGTGGATAGCCAGCGATAACGTGCAGGTGGTGCTGATCACCGGCGGCACCGGTTTTACCGACGGCGATCAGGCGCCGGAAGCGCTGCTGCCGCTGTTTGATCGTGAGGTCGAAGGCTTTGGCGAAGTGTTCCGCATGCTGTCGTTCGAAGAGATCGGCACCTCGACGCTGCAGTCCCGGGCCGTGGCCGGCGTCGCCAACCGCACGCTGATTTTCGCCATGCCGGGCTCAACCAAAGCCTGCCGTACGGCGTGGGACAACATCATCGCCCCGCAGCTTGATGCCCGCACCCGTCCGTGTAACTTCATTCCACACCTGAAGAAATAATCTATGTCACAACTGACCCATATTAACGCCGCGGGTGAAGCCCATATGGTCGATGTCTCCGGCAAAGCGGAAACGGTGCGCGAAGCGCGCGCCGAGGCTTATGTCGAAATGCAGGCGACGACCCTGGCGATGATTATCGACGGCAGCCACCACAAAGGCGACGTGTTTGCCACCGCGCGTATCGCCGGGATCCAGGCGGCCAAACGCACCTGGGAGCTGATCCCGCTGTGTCATCCGCTGATGCTCAGCAAAGTGGAAGTCAATCTGCAGGCGCAGCCGGAACATAACCGGGTGCGCATTGAATCGCTCTGCCGACTCACCGGTAAAACCGGCGTTGAGATGGAAGCATTGACCGCCGCCTCGGTTGCCGCGCTGACCATTTACGATATGTGCAAAGCGGTGCAGAAGGATATGGTGATTGGCCCGGTGCGCCTGCTGGCGAAAAGCGGCGGCAAGTCCGGCGATTTTAAGGTGGGTGAATGCCATGATTAAGGTTCTGTTTTTTGCCCAGGTGCGCGAGCTGGTCGGTACCGATTCGCTGACCCTTGATGCCAGCGAACTGGCGACTGTCGAAGCGGTTCGTCAGCAGCTTGCCGCCCGCGGCGATCGCTGGGCGCTGGCCCTGGAGGAGGGCAAGCTGCTGGCGGCGGTTAACCAGACGCTAACCTCTTTCGAACATCCAGTGGCCAGCGGCGACGAAGTGGCGTTCTTCCCACCGGTAACGGGGGGCTGACATGACGCAAACCCGTATCGTGGTCAGCCCGGCGCGCTTTAGCGTCAGTGAGGAATATCCCTGGCTGGCGGAACGCGATGAAGACGGCGCGGTGGTCACCTTCACCGGTAAAGTGCGTAACCACAACCTCGGCGACAGTGTGAAGGCGCTGACCCTCGAGCACTATCCGGGGATGACTGAAAAATCGCTGGCGGAAATTGTCGAGCTGGCGCGCGAGCGCTGGCCGCTGGGCCGGGTGACGGTTATCCATCGCATCGGCGAAATGTGGCCGGGGGAAGAGATTGTGTTTGTCGGCGTCACCAGCGCTCACCGCGGCAGCGCCTTCGCCGCCGGCGAGTTTATTATGGATTACCTGAAAACCCGCGCGCCGTTCTGGAAGCGTGAAGCGACGCCGGATGGCGAACGCTGGGTCGACGCCCGCGACAGCGATCGCCAGGCGGCAGAGCGCTGGTAGTGTGATACGCTTACAGGGTGAAACTTTGTTAATCAGGAGAGAGTCATGGACAGATATCCGCGTTCCGATTCAATAGTGCAGGGCCGTACCGGCCTGCAGACTTACATGGCGCAGGTGTACGGCTGGATGACGGTCGGCCTGCTGCTGACGGCGTTTATCGCGTGGTTTGCAGCGAATACTCCGGCAGTGATGATGTTCGTCTTTTCGAGCAAAATCACTTTCTTCGGGCTGATTATTGCCCAGCTGGCGCTGGTGTTTGTGCTGTCGGGAATGGTGCAGCGGCTGAGCGCCGGGATGGCCACCACGCTGTTTATGCTCTATTCGGCGCTGACCGGACTGACGCTATCGAGCATTTTTATCGCCTATACCTATTCATCGATCGCCAGCACCTTTGTGGTCACCGGCGGGATGTTTGGGGCGATGAGCCTGTATGGTTACACCACGAAGCGCGATCTGAGCGGCTTCGGCAGCATGCTGTTTATGGGGCTGATTGGCATCGTGCTGGCGTCGCTGGTCAACCTGTGGCTGAAGAGCGAGGCGCTGATGTGGGCCGTGACCTATATTGGGGTGGTGCTGTTTGTCGGTCTGACGGCGTATGACACCCAGAAGCTGAAAAACATCGGCGAGCAGATTGATACCCGCGACAGCGCCACGCTGCGTAAATACTCGATCCTCGGCGCCTTAACGCTGTATCTGGACTTCATCAACCTGTTCCTGATGCTGCTGCGTATTATGGGCAACCGCCGCTAACCTCTTTATATCAAGGGGTTGCATCTCCGAACGCCCGGCAAGCGCAGCGCCGCCGGGCGAGATTTCAGGCACGGTACCCTTGATTTTGCCGGGTGGCGGCTACGCCTTACCCGGCCTACAGGATCCTCTCACAGACTCACACCCCGTAGGCCCGCGCAAGCGCAGCGCCGCCGGGCGATGGCATTAGGCACGATAGCCGTGATTTTGCCGGGTGGCGGCTGGCGCCTTACCCGGCCTACAGGATCCTTTCACAGGCTCACACCCCGCAGGCCCGCGCAAGCGCAGCGCCGCCGGGCGAGATTTCAGGCACGGTACTCTTGATTTTGCCGGGTGGCGGCTACGCCTTACCCGGCCTACAGGCTCCTCTCACAGGCTCACACCCCGCAGGCCCGCGCAAGCGCAGCGTGGCCTGGCCGTTTCATTCGCGGGCCAGCTTGCGCTGGTTCTTTTGCCGTAGCTTTTTCGCCCGGCTCTCCAGCAGCAGATAGGCCACCGTCGCCAGCAGCAATGGCAGGAAATAATATAGCGCGCGCCAGGCGAGCAGGGCGGCAATGATCGCGCCCTTCGAAATATCTTCCCCGGAGAGCATGGCGATAAACACCGCCTCCAGCACGCCGATCCCAGCCGGAATATGGATAATCACCCCGGCGATACTGCTCACCAGCAGCACCCCTAATACCAGAAAATAGTTAATCTCGCTGCCCAACAGCAGCCAGATTATCGCCCCCATCGCCATCCAGTTCGCCGCCGAGAGCCCCATCTGCAGCAGCGCGAAGCGCCAGGAGGGCAGCACCAGCCGCTGGCCTTTAATCGTCAGGTGACGGCGTTTGGCGAACGCGCAGCCGAACAGATAGCAAAGCGTAAGGATCAGCATCACCCCGCCGATAATACGGAGAGTGGTCTGGCTGATGTACCAGTGCGGCGGCAGCTTCACCAGATCTGCCGTGAATATCACCCCGCCCAGCAGAATATAGCCCAACCAGTTGGTGGTAATGCTTAAGGAAAAAATACGGGTGATGGTGCTGCCGTTCAGCCCCAGCCGCGAGTACAGCCGGTAGCGCATACCGATCCCGCCGACCCAGGTGCTGAGTGTCAGGTTAAAGGCGTAGCAGATAAACGACACCAGCATGACCTGGCGTTTCGCCAGCTTGTGCCCGCAATAAGCCCGACCGAGCAGATCGTAGCAGCCGTAAATGAGGTAGCTGACGATAACCAGCGCAATGGCGCTAAACAAGGCCAGCCGATCGTAGCCGCGGATCACCTTCCACACGTCCTGCCAGTCGACTTTTTGCGCGTAGATCACCAACAGGACGATGACGGCGATAAAAAAGAGCACGGTCAGCACTCTTTTCGCCATCCGCCAGCGGGGATGTGATTTGCTCATAGTGGATTATCCCTGGCTGGAGACTCGACGCGGTCCTGAGTTTCAATTTCCGGCTGGACCGGCGGGCTGACTCTGGCCAGCCGCGGGGTATGAGCCGGTAACCAGCCGACCCATGCCGGGAAGTGGCGCAGAAAGTGGAAAGCCATCACGCTGACGCCCAGCCGCCACCAGTTGCGTTTCGGCAGCATCGTTTTATCGATCCGCTGGCAATCCCGGGCGATAAGCCCGTTGAGATTATCGCGCAGCGTCTGGTTAAACACCCGATCGTGGATGATCAGATTGGCTTCCAGATTCAGCGACAGGCTGAGCGGATCCAGGTTGCTTGACCCAACGGTGGCCCAGTGGTCGTCTGCCAGAGCGACCTTGCCATGCAGCGGGCGACGGCGATATTCGTAAATCTGCACCCCGCCCTTAACGAGATAGTGATAGAGCAGGTGGGCGCCAAACTTCACAATGGGAATATCCGGTTCGCCCTGCACGATCAGCTTAACCCGTACTCCGCGCCGCGCGGCATTGCGCATCGCATGCAGCAGGCGGTAGCCGGGGAAAAAATAGGCGTTAGCGATAATCACTTCCCGGCGGGCGCTGGTCAGCATCTTCAGATAGTGGCGTTCAATATCGTCGCGGTGATCCTGGTTGTCGCGCCAGACGAACAGCGCCTGCGCCTCGCCGGGGGTCTGGTTAATCTCCGGCTGGTGGCGACGACGTCGCCACCAGCGGCGGGCGGTTTCGCTGTTGGGCAGGTTTTCCAGCTCTAACTGCAGGATGTCGAGCACCACCGGTCCTTCGACCTGCACCGCATAATCCTGCTTCGCCTCCGGACCGTAGTCGCTCATATGTTCGGCGGAGTAGTTAATACCGCCGACAAAGGCGGTGGTGTCGTCGATTACCACGATTTTACGGTGCATGCGACGGAACAGATTGGTGCGCATCCCCATCAGCTTAGGACGCGGATCGTAGTAGCGGAAAATCACGCCAGCGGCGGTGAGCTCACCGACAAATTCATCGCTGAGATCCGGGGAACCATAGCCATCGAGGAGCACCTCCACCTGGATGCCACGGCGGGCAGCCTCGAGCAGGACCGCGTG
Organism: Klebsiella sp. KP20-425-1; assembly: GCF_025813515.1. Taxonomy (NCBI): domain Bacteria; kingdom Pseudomonadati; phylum Pseudomonadota; class Gammaproteobacteria; order Enterobacterales; family Enterobacteriaceae; genus Klebsiella; species Klebsiella sp. KP20-425-1. Next base: position 3,514,436 of record NZ_CP109614.1, on the reverse strand, counting down.
CAGCCGCCGGCCTACCTCATCTTCAAACCAGATAAAGGATTCGAGGATCACCCGCCGGCTGGCGCGACCGATGGCCGCAAACAGCGCCGGATAGTACTGGTCGCCATTCTCCAGTAGCGTAATGCGGTTGCCTTCCTGCCAACGACATTTCACAAATGTATCTCCACGCTAAGGGGTGCATGATCGGACAGATGCCGCCATTGTTTAAGGGCCAGCGCCTTCGGGCGACTGGCGTGGGCGTTCTTTACGTAAATGCGGTCGAGGCGCAGCAGCGGAAAACTGACCGGAAAGGTGCGCGCCGGCCGTCCGCGGGCGCGGGTAAAGATCTCTTCCAGACCGGCCTGGGCTTTTAACGGCTGGTTAGCCTGCTGACGCCAGTCGTTAAAATCGCCAGCCACCACCACCGGCTCGCCCGCGGGCAGGGTATTGACCCACTCCGCCAGCATGGTCAACTGCGCCTGCCGTTGGTCGGCGCGTAGACCGAGATGGACGCAAATCACGTGAATAGTTATCCCGCTCTGCGGCGGCACGATGCGGCAGTACAGCAGGCCGCGCTTCTCCCCGTTGCCGACCGAGATATCGCGATTTTCGTAGTATTCAATGGGAAAGCGCGACAGCACGGCGTTGCCGTGGTGGCCTTCCGGATAAACCGCATTGCGCCCGTAGGCGTAGTCGCTCCACATGGTGTCGGCGAGAAATTCATAATGGGTCGTATCCGGCCAGTTTTCGATGTGCAGCGGATGTACCTCATGAGCGCCCATCACCTCCTGCAGGCAAACAATATCCGCGCTAACGCTGCGCACGGCGTCGCGCAGTTCGGGCAAAATAAAACGCCGATTAAACGCCGTAAAGCCTTTATGGGTGTTAATTGTCAGCACGTTCAACGAAAATCCCGCCGTTGGCTCAGCCATAATTCTCCAGTAAATGTCACTTTCCTGAATAAAATAGTGTAGTAGACGTCACAAAAAGATGCGGTGTTACGGAATTTTCCGTAAAGTGCGGTACTCTGAGTAGCAGAGAAAAATCCTTCAGGAGAGAAGCCATGAAGTGGCAACAACGTGTACGCGTCGCAACGGGTCTTAGTTGCTGGCAGATTATGTTGCATCTACTGGTCGTGGCAGTACTGGTGATGGGTTGGATGAGCGGCGCGCTGGTGCGCGTCGGATTGGGACTGTGCGTCCTCTACAGCGTCACGCTGCTGGCGATGCTGTTTTTACAGCGTCACCATGAGGCGCGCTGGCGCGATGTGGGAGACTTCCTTGAGGAGCTCACCACGACCTGGTACTTCGGCGCGGCCATGATAGCGCTGTGGCTGCTGTCGCGCGTGCTGCACAACAACCTGCTGCTGGCCCTCGCCGGGCTGGTGATACTGGCAGGCCCGGCGGTGGTCTCGCTGCTGGCGAAAGATAAGAGCCGTTACCCTAAAGCGTTCGGGCTACAACAAGGCGGCAACGCAGCGAATCCCCAGAAGCATAGATAACTATGCGACTGGGGTGAGTAAGGAAAGCCAACGCCGTTGTAGTTTGAACGATGACGGGTATTACGCAATCTTCCTTCGGAACATCGCATACGCCGCTGAGCCGGTGGTGGCCGCTATGACCAGTAGCGGCCACAAACTTCCCCACACAATCTCCAGACTCGCATCCTTCAGATAAATTTGCTTGGTGATATCGGTAAAGTGGCGGATGGGATTTATCCAGGTCAGATCCTGCAGCCACTGCGGCATGTTTTCCACTGGTGAGACGTACCCCGACAGGAGAATAGCCGGCATCATAAAGACGAACACGCCGATAAACGCCTGCTGCTGGGTGGCGCACAGCGACGAAATCAATAAGCCAAAGCCCACCAGCGATAGACCGTAAATCACCATGGTGAAATAGAACAGCAGCAGCGAGCCGGCAAACGGGATCTGATAGGCCCAGATACCAATCGCCAGCACGATAGTTGCCTGCAGGGTGGCGACGATCAGCGCCGGCACCGCCTTGCCGACGAAAATTTGCCAGGTGGCGAGGGGGGAGACCAGCAGCTGGTCAAGGGTGCCCTGCTCGCGCTCGCGAGCCACCGACAGCGAGGTGACGATCATCACCCCGATGGTAGTGATCATGGCGATAAGCGACGGCACCACGAACCATTTATAGTCGAGATTCGGGTTGTACCAGTTGCGCACCACCAGCTCGCTGTTGTTCGGCTTCGCTTTACCCTCCAGCAGCTCCTGCTGATAGTTTTTCACAATCTGTTGCAGATAGTTGGCGGCGATTTGCGCGCTGTTGGAGTTGCGTCCGTCGAGCAGAAGCTGCAGCGGGGCGGTTTGATAGTTATCCAGATTGCGCGAGAAATCGGCCGGGAAGCGCACCACCAGCAGAGCTTTTTGTTCATCGATGGTCGGCTGGATCGCCTGCGGGCTTTGCAGCAGCAGGACGTGGGTAAAGGCTTTGGCGCGGGCAAAGCGCTGAGTGAGTTCCACCGCGTGGCGACCGCTGTCCTCGTTGTAGATGGCGATGGTGGCGTTGGTCACCTCCAGCGTCGCGGCAAAGGGAAACAGCAGCACCTGAATCAGCACCGGCATGATTAAAATCGCCCGCGTCTGCGGCTCGCGCAGCAGCGACTGCAGCTCTTTGCGGATTAATGTCCATAAACGGTGAAACATAATAGCTCCTTTGGCCCATTCAACCACGCCGGGCGGCATTGCGTTTGCCCGGCCTACGGGATCGGCGAACCGTATAATCAATGTTGGTTAAACCGTAGGCCCGGTCGGCGCAGCGCCACCGGACAAAACCTAATCCAGACGCCGTTTGGTTTTCAGCCACGTCAGACCGATAAACATCACCGCCGACGCAATCAAAAACAGCACGTTGACCAGCAGCACCACCGGAATATTGCCCGCCAGAAACAGGCTTTGCAGAGTACTAACGAAATAGCGTGCCGGGATCACATAGGTCACCGCGCGGATCACCGCCGGCATACTGTCTATCTGGAAAATAAACCCGGACAGCATAATCGACGGTAAAAAGGCGGCGTTCAGCGCCACCTGCGCGGCGTTAAACTGGTTGCGGGTAATGGTTGAGATCAGCAGCCCCATCCCCAGGGTGCTGAGCAAAAACAGACTGGTGATGACAAACAGGATCGGCAGCGAGCCGCGATAGGGCACGCCGAGAATAAATACCGACACCAACATACACAGCAGCATCGCCAGCATGCCGAGGAAATAGTAGGGAATGAGCTTGCACAGCAGCAGTTCGGCGCGGGTGATCTCCGTCGACAGCAGCGCCTCCATGGTGCCGCGCTCCCATTCGCGGGCCACCACCAGCGAGGTCAGTATGGCGCCGACCACGGTCATGATGATGGTGATCGCCCCGGGGATAATAAAGTGCTGGCTAATAGCCGCCGGGTTAAACCAGTAGCGCATCTGCACGTCGATCAGCGGTTCAAAGGTTTCGCCGCGGTCTTCCGCCCGCTGCTGCTGCCAGATTTGCCAAATACCTTCCACATAGCCCTGAGCGAAGTTGGCGGTATTGGGCTCGCTGCCGTCGGTGATGAGCTGCAGCGGTGCGTCGGCGCCGGGGCGGGCCATCTGGCGGTCGAAATCCACCGGAATGACCACCATGGCGCGGATGCGCCCGGCCTGCATCATCTCAATCAGCTGCCTGCGGCTGTCGCTGACGGTGGCGTCGATATAGGGCGAACCGGTCATGGTATGGACGAAATCCAGCGCCTCTTCGCTCTGCTGCTCAAGCAATACGCCGACCCGCAGCCTGCTGGAGTCGAGGTTAATGCCGTAGCCGAAGATAAACAGCAGCAGCAGGGGGATCACCACCGCGATCAGCCAACTGCTGGGATCGCGCACAATCTGCCGGGTCTCTTTGACGCACAGGGCGCGGACCCGCCGCCAGGAGAGAATGCTATTGCCCATGGCTATTCTCCTTGTCCCAGCGGTTAATCAGGGTAATAAACGCCTGCTCCATGGTTGGGTCCGTCTGGCTGTCGTCCGCCGCCTGGGCCTTCAGCGCATCCGGGGTCCCGCTGGCGATAAGCTTGCCGTGATAGACCAGCCCGATGCGGTCGCAGTATTCCGCCTCATCCATAAAGTGGGTGGTGACCATTACCGTCACGCCTTTATCAACCATGCTATTAATATGTAGCCAGAACTCGCGGCGGGTAAGGGGATCGACGCCGGAGGTGGGTTCATCGAGAAACAGAATATCGGGTTCATGCATCAGGGAGCAGGCCAGCGCCAGCCGCTGCTTGTAGCCGAGCGGCAGCTCGTCGGCGGCGTGGCGGGCGATACTTTTCAGGCCAAAGGCATCGCTCATCCGGGCGATTTTTTCATTTTGCGCCCGGCCGCGCAGGCCATAGACGCCGGAGAAAAAGCGCAGGTTTTGCTCGACGCTGAGGTTGCCGTACAGGGAAAATTTTTGCGCCATATAGCCCAGATGCTGGCGCGCCTTGCCAGAGCTGACCTTGAGATCCATTCCCAGCACCAGCGCTTTGCCGGAGGTGGGCACCAGCAGGCCGCACATCATTTTGAAGGTGGTGGATTTCCCGGCGCCGTTGGGGCCGAGCAGGCCGAAAATTTCACCGCGCTTAACCTGGAAATCGACATGGTCGGTAGCGGCGAAATCACCAAACTTTTTCGTTAACGACTGGGCTTCAATGACCGTTTCCTCTTTGCTGCCGTCAACGCGATGGATAATCGCCCCCAACGGCGATTCAGCGGTCCCGGCGCCGCCGAGCAGGTCGATAAACGCATCTTCAAAGCGCGGGGCGGTGTCGGCCACCTGCAGGGGCGGCATGTCGCCATGCTGCTGGACTTCCTCAATGCGCGCGTCCTTTTTCAGGATCAGACGCACCGATTTGCCCTGGATCACCCCGTCGCTAACCTGCGGCAGCTTCAGCGCCCGCTGCAGCAGGCGGCGGTTGTTCTCCTGCGGGCTGGAAACCAGAAAGCTGCGCCCGACCATGGTTTGCGTCAGCGCCGTCGGCTCGCCCTGGTAGAGCAGTTTGCCTTCGTTCATCAGCAGCACGTCGCGACACTGCTCGGCTTCATCGAGATAGGAGGTGCTCCACAGGATCAGCATGCCGTCGCCGGCCAGCTCGTGCACCATCTGCCATAGCTCGCGGCGCGAGATAGGGTCGACGCCGACGCCGGGCTCATCGAGCAGCAGTACTTTCGGATCGCCCACCAGGGTACAGGCGAGGCCCAGCTTTTGCTTCATCCCGCCGGAAAGCTTGCCTGCCAGCCGTTCGGTGAATGGACCAAGGGAGGTGAACTCCAGCAGGCGGTCGAAAATTTTCTTCCGCGCCTCGCCGGTGACGCTGCGCAGGTCGGCGTACAGGGTCAGGTTTTCCATCACCGTCAGATCTTCATACAGGCCGAACTTCTGCGGCATATAGCCGAGCACCGCGTGCAGGGCGCTGTCGTCTTTTAGCGGGTCGAAGCCTATCACGCTGGCGCGGCCCTCATCAGGCTTGAGCAATCCGGCGAGCATTCGCATCAGGGTGGTTTTCCCCGCGCCGTCGGGCCCCACCAGCCCGGTGACGTAGCCGGCGCGGATCGTGCAGGTGAGCGGCGCTACCGCTGGCCTGTCCATACCGGGAAAACGGCGGCTCAGGCCGTTTAAGGCGATGACGGTCTCACTCATGTCCGTTCCCGTGGCTAAAGGAGATGGTCACCGGCATTCCCTGGCGCAGCGCGCCGTCGGCATCAGTCACCACAATGCGCAGACGGTAGACCAGATCGGTGCGCAGATCCGGGGTCTCGACGGTCTTCGGCGTGAATTCAGCGCTCGGCGAGACAAAACCGATTTTGCCGTGATAGGGCTTATCCGGCCGGCTGTCGGTATAGAGCAGCACTTCTTGTCCCGGCTGCGCCTGGCCGAGGTTTTTCTCGTCAACATAGGCGCGGACCCACACCGGATGCGTTAACGACAGCGTCAGTACGGTACCGCCGGCGTTGAGCATAGTGCCGGGCTCGACGGCGCGGGTCATCAGCGTACCGTCAGAAGGGGCGGTGAGCACGGTATCGTGCAGGTCCAGTTTGGCCTGGGCCAGCGCCGCCTGCGCCTGTTCCAGACTGGCTTTGGCCTGGGCAATCTCCTGCGGGCGGTTACCGGCGCGATACTGACGCAGCTTATCCTGCGCCGATTTGAGCGTTGCCTGCGCCTGATCGCGCGAGGAGCGGGCATTCTCCAGATCGTTGGCGGAAATGGCGCTGCTGGCGCGCAGCCCGAGCTGGCGCTGATAAAAGTTTTGCGCATAGTCGTAAGCGGCCTGCGCCTGTTTCACCGCCGCCGCGGCCTGGGCAATCTCTTCCGCGCGGTAGCCGGCCATCATCAGGTCATACTGCGCCTGGGCGGTGGAGACGTTGGCCTGCGCCTGCAGCAGGGCGTTTTCATACGGCGCGCGGTCAAGCTCGCCGAGAGTTTGCCCGGCGCGGATGCTGTCGCCTTCGTCGACGGTCAGCGAGGCCAGCCTACCGCCAACGCGGAAGCTCATGTTGACGGTGCGGATATCGACATTGCCATACAGGGTCAGCGGCTGCTGCCGGCTGCTCTGGTACCACCACCAGCCGCCGCCCAGCGCGGCGAGAAGAATCACGATCAGCAGAATGACGACGACGGGTTTTTTCATCAGCCCAAACTCCTTTGCGATAACCCATGCAGGATGAAATCGATATGACAGGTAATGACTTCGAAAATCTGTTCCGTTTTTTGCGCGTCAAACTGCGTCCAGCCGGTGCGCAGCAGGATAGTTTCACGCCCGAGACGGAAAGCGAGCACCTCGCCCAGCAGGGCGTGGGTATGGAGGATCATTTGCGTATCACTGGCTTCGCCGCCGGTCCAGGCGGCAATCAGCCGGGTGAGATAATGGTGCAGGGGGGCAATCACCTGCTGGTGGATCAGATGGTAGGCGGCGGTCGGCGCCAGCTGCTCACGGGAAATGAATTTGCTTAAGTTAACCGTATCGTCCTGGGTGAGCAGCAGGATCATGTTGTGGCAGGCGCTAAGGATGAGGTCGCGGATCGCCTGGCGATCCGGCGCTTCCCCGGCAAGCAGGTGCTCCGCCGCTTCGGCCTGCGGGCGAAAATTGTCGCCGATAAAATCGGCGATCCACTGGGCGCAGGCAAGATACAGATCGTCTTTCGAGCCAAAATAATAGGTGATAGCGGCGATATTCTGCCCGGCCTGGGCGGCAATATCGCGGGTGGTGGCGTGCTGGCCGTACTCGCCAAACTGGGCGATAGCGGCCGCGATAAGCTGATTTTTTGCCTGTTCGCCTTTACTGGTCATCGCGCTCGGTAAAAATTAATCAATCGATTGATTAACTTTAGGCGCCGACTGGCGGTTTGTCCACCAGCCGGGATCAAATATGGAACCCTTCCTCTTTCAGCTCTCCGGCGACCCAGGCGAAGAAGCGCTGGACCTTCTCCTTCTGTTCATTAGCGTGGGGGAGGACGAAGTGGTGCGCGCCGACCGGCATGCTCCGCTCGTCGGCAAATACCGGCGTCAGCTGCCCCTGGCGCACGTGTCCGCCGGCCAGCAGATTGCTCTCGAGGATCACGCCCATTCCCATTCTGGCCGCCTCGATGCTCATATATGACCGGTCGAAATTAAAAATGAAGTTTTTATGCCAGCCGCGGACCTTGTGCCACGACAGCCAGTTGCTCCAGTTAATCAAGGTGCTGTCGGAGTGGATCAGATCGCAGGCCAGCAGATCTTCCACAGCCTGCACAGGATGGCTGGCTAAATAAGACGCTGCGCTGTAGGGCAGGACGCGCTCATTTTTAATGGTTCTGACCAGCAGCGTCGGCCACTGTGACAGCCCGTGACGAATATCGATATCAATATTATCCCGGGAGAACTGGATGCTTTCGTATGAACAGGTCAGGCTGATTTTTAACGCCGGCCACGCCTGGCGGAATTTATCCAGACGGGGCATCAGCCATAGCAGGCCGAAGCTCGGCGCCGAATGAATGCGTAAATAATCCTGATGGATATCGTTGATCACCTGGCTGGTGGCCTGGCCAATCATATTCAGCGCCCCGGAGACCTCTTTGAGATATTTTTCTCCCACCGCCGTTAACGTGACGCCTTTGCTGCTGCGGGAGAACAGTTTTTTCCCCAGAAAGTGCTCCAGGCTGGCTATCTGATGGCTGACCGCCGAGGCGGTAATATTGAGATTCTCTGCGGCCAGATTAAGGCTGCCGGTAGCGGCGACTTCAATAAAAGCCTGGATATTGCGTAAAGAGGGCATCGGCAGATTTTTATTGGGTAGCGGTTGGCTCATGGCGGCATCCTGCGCGGGGCGCGAATAAAAGAAAATAGCCAACAGCGTGGCGCAGCCGGGATGTACAGCATAGGGAAAAGCGAAAAAACAACGTTAATTTGTGATGGGCTTAACAATTTATCTTGTTAAAAGCGCGCAGGTCAGAAAACGCTAAAAATTTGCGGGAAGTCACTAGCTCAATTTTTCTCAATCATAATTGAGGTTTTTTGAATACCGTTTCATTTTGGGGTTGTTATATTCCTCTCACAGGCCTGATAACAAACTGCGATGTGCTTGCATCGCAATTATAAAACACCTAACCACCTGTTTCGCTGGCGAAAAGCATTTATCTCTTGCTCCTGTATGGATAGTAAAACGCAGTGATCCGAAGCGGCAGCTTACAGCGAAGTGGATGAGGTATAAAACGAGGAAACCCTATGTCACGTATAGATACGCTGGTCTGTACTGACGCCAGGAAAACGAAATATCGTTTCGTGGTTTTGACGATGATTTTTCTGGTGTATGCCATCAATTACGCCGACCGAACGAATATTGGCGCGGTACTGCCTTTCATCATTGATGAGTTTCATATCAATAATTTTGAAGCCGGGGCCATCGCCAGTATGTTTTTCCTCGGCTATGCGGTAAGCCAGATCCCGGCCGGCTTTTTCATCGCCAAACGCGGTACCCGGGGGCTGGTATCGCTCTCCATTTTCGGCTTCTCCGCCTTTACCTGGCTGATGGGCACGGTGAGCTCCGTGTTTGGCCTGAAGCTGGTGCGGCTGGGACTGGGGCTGAGCGAAGGGCCTTGCCCGGTGGGGCTGGCTTCCACCATAAATAACTGGTTTCCACCAAAGGAGAAAGCCACGGCAACCGGCGTTTACATCGCGGCGACCATGTTTGCGCCGATTATTGTGCCGCCGCTGGCGGTGTGGATTGCGGTGACCTGGGGGTGGCGGTGGGTCTTTTTCTCTTTTGCTATACCCGGAATTGTGGCGGCCATCGCGTGGTATCTGCTGGTCAAATCCAAGCCTGCTGAGAGCGGATTTGTTTCCCAAAGCGAACTGGCAGAGATTAATGCCGGGCGTGAAAGTCATAATAATAGCGTACGCGAAAATATATTAATTGCCGATCGATTCACCTGGCTGGATAAAATCATTCGGGTAAAGAAAATGGCGCCAATTGATACGGCGAAAGGCTTATTCACCTCAAAAAATATTCTCGGTGACTGCCTGGCGTATTTTATGATGGTTAGCGTGCTGTACGGATTATTAACCTGGATCCCCCTGTATTTAGTCAAAGAGCGCGGTTTCGATGTAATGAGTATGGGCTTCGTGGCCAGTATGCCGTGCATCGGCGGCTTTATTGGCGCGATCGGTGGCGGATGGATTTCGGATAAGCTATTAGGCCGCCGGCGTAAACCCACCATGATGTTCACTGCGGTGTCAACGGTGGTCATGATGCTAATTATGCTGAATATCCCGGCCAGCACCCTGGCAGTTTGTATTGGATTATTCTTTGTCGGCTTTTGTTTAAATATCGGCTGGCCAGCCTTTACCGCGTACGGTATGGCCGTTTCGGATAGCAAAACCTATCCAATCGCCTCTTCCATAATTAATAGCGGCGGCAACCTCGGTGGATTTGTCGCGCCGATGGCGGCTGGTTTCTTGCTTGATAAAACCGGGAGTTTTAATTCTGTATTTACCTATTTTGGTATCTGCGCCGCCATTGGTTTGGTGGTGATTCTTTTCCTCGATGAACCACAATAACGGAAATATATCCTGTTAATTAATATGACGTAATGTCATGGAGTGAAACTATGTTATTAAAAGATAAAGTCGCCATTATTACTGGCGCGGCCTCCGCACGCGGTTTGGGCTTCGCGACTGCGAAATTATTCGCCGAAAACGGCGCGAAAGTGGTCATTATCGACCTCAATGGCGAAGCCAGTAAAACCGCCGCGGCGGCATTAGGCGAAGGCCATCTCGGCCTGGCGGCCAACGTCGCTGATGAAGTGCAGGTGCAGGCGGCCATCGAACAGATCCTGGCGAAATACGGTCGGGTTGATGTACTGGTCAATAACGCCGGGATTACCCAGCCGCTGAAGCTGATGGATATCAAGCGCGCCAACTATGACGCGGTGCTTGATGTTAGCCTGCGCGGCACGCTGCTGATGTCGCAGGCGGTTATCCCCACCATGCGGGCGCAAAAATCCGGCAGCATCGTCTGCATCTCGTCCGTCTCCGCCCAGCGCGGCGGCGGTATTTTCGGCGGACCGCACTACAGCGCGGCAAAAGCCGGGGTGCTGGGTCTGGCGCGGGCGATGGCGCGCGAGCTTGGCCCGGATAACGTCCGCGTTAACTGCATCACCCCGGGGCTGATTCAGACCGATATTACCGCCGGCAAGCTGACTGATGACATGACGGCCAACATTCTTGCCGGCATTCCGATGAACCGCCTTGGCGACGCGATAGACATCGCGCGCGCCGCGCTGTTCCTCGGCAGCGATCTTTCCTCCTACTCCACCGGCATCACCCTGGACGTTAACGGCGGCATGTTAATTCACTAAGCGAGGCAAACAGATGAAGATGACCGAATCACAAAAAGTCGCCGCGGCGGCGTGGCGTATTCGCCGTTACGCCCTGCAAATGGGGGAAGTGCAGGGGCAGGGCTATATCGGCCAGGCGCTGGGCTATGCCGATGTGCTCGCCACCGCCTTCAGCCATGCCATGACCTATCGCCCGGAAGATCCCGAGTGGGAGGGGCGCGATCGCTTCCTGCTCTCTCATGGCCATTACGCTATCGCTTATTATGCCGCGCTGCTGGAGGCGGGCATTATCCCGGAAGCCGAACTGGAAACCTACGGCTCCGACGACAGCCGCCTGCCGATGTCCGGCATGGCGACCTACACCCCGGGGATGGAGATGTCCGGCGGCTCGCTGGGGCAGGGGCTGTCCATTGCCGTCGGCATGGCGCTTGGGCTGCGGCAGAAACAGAGCAAGGCCTGGGTCTACAACTCCATGTCCGATGGGGAGCTGGACGAAGGGTCGACCTGGGAGGCAGCGATGTCGGCGGCTCACTATGGCCTGAGCAACCTGATTAACCTTGTCGATGTCAACAAACAGCAGGCTGACGGCGATTCACGCAAAATCCTCGGCTTTGAGCCGCTGCAGGATAAATGGGCCGCCTTCGGCTGGTACGTACAGCGCGTGGACGGTAACGATCTGCCGGCGGTGATGGCCGCCTTTGACAACGCGAAAAGTTATTCCGGCAATCAGCCGCGGGTCATTTTATGCGACACGCTGATGGGCAAAGGGGTGCCGTTCCTCGAAACCCGCGATAAAAACCATTTTATTCGCGTCGATGCCGACGAATGGCAAAAAGCGATCGCGGTGCTGGACGCTAACAAACCGGAAGGAGTGCTGTAATGAGCCAGAGTCAACCCCGTTTAAAAACGTCGGCGATGATCGCCTCGATTGCCGATGAAGGCCAGGCGACCGTCCCTGCGCCCTTCGGCGTCGCGCTGTCAAAACTGGCGGCGCAGCGCCCGGAAATCGTCGGCATGACCGCGGACCTGTCAAAATATACCGACCTGCATATTTTCGCCCAGGCCTTCCCGGATCGCTTTTTCCAGATGGGCATGGCCGAACAGCTGCTGATGGCGGCGGCAGGGGGGATGGCGAAGGAGGGATTTATTCCTTTCGCCACCACCTATGCCGCCTTTGCAACCCGTCGCGCCTATGATTTTATTCACCAGGTCATCGCCGAAGAGCATCTGAACGTGAAGATCTGCGCGGCGCTGCCGGGCCTGACGACCGGCTATGGCCCCAGCCATCAGGCCACCGAAGATCTGGCGATCATGCGCGGTATCCCCGGGATGGTTATCGTCGATCCTTGCGATGCGCTGGAGATAGAGCAGGCGGTACCGGCCATTGCCGATCACCAGGGGCCGGTGTATATGCGTCTGCTGCGCGGTAAGGTGCCGCTGGTGCTGGATAAATATGACTATCAGTTCGAACTGGGTAAGGCGAAACTGCTGGAGGACGGCAACGATGTGCTGATTATCTCCTCCGGGCTGATGACCATGCGCGCGCTGGAGGCGGCTGAAAAGCTGCGGGCCGATAATATCGGCGTGGCGGTTCTGCACGTGCCGACCATCAAACCGCTGGATGAGAAAGCGATTATTGAACAGGCGTCGAAGCCGGGCCGCCTGGTTGTAACTGCGGAGAACCACACCGCGGTCGGCGGCCTGGGGGAAGCGGTGGCCGCGCTGCTGATGCGTAAGGGCGTACGCTGTGAGCTGGATAGCGTGGGGCTGCCCGACGCGTTCCTGTTAGCCGGCGCCCTGCCGACCCTCCACGATCGCTACGGCATCTCCACCGCGAAGATTGTCGAAAAAATTAAGTATCGTCTGCGTTAACCGCGCTGCTATGACCCACTGGCCGCTGAGCGCGCTCAGCGGCCTTCTCATGCCCGCCAGCCAGGCGCGGCATTCTTTTGCAGATTTTATGCGGCCTGTCACAAAATCTGCTAGACTGCGCCCCTTCATGGCATTGTGGTTTTTGCCATCTCTTATCGCAATAATCTCCCTGAAAACTACGCCCTTCACCGGGCCGGGGCGGTTCGGAGTTGTTATGTCTTTTGATTCCCTTGGCCTGAATCCCGATATCCTGCGCGCTGTCGCTGAGCAGGGCTACGTTGAGCCGACCCCTATCCAGCAGCAGGCGATCCCGGCGGTACTGCAGGGCCGTGACCTGATGGCCAGCGCCCAGACCGGCACCGGTAAAACGGCGGGCTTTACCCTGCCGCTGCTGCAGCGCCTGATCCAGAATGAGCCGCACGCAAAGGGCCGTCGTCCGGTGCGCGCGCTGATCCTGACCCCGACCCGTGAGCTGGCGGCGCAGGTGGGCGAGAACGTCCGCGATTACAGTAAATACCTGAATATTCGCTCGCTGGTGGTCTTCGGCGGCGTGAGTATCAACCCGCAGATGATGAAGCTGCGCGGCGGCGTCGACATCCTCGTCGCCACCCCGGGCCGTCTGCTGGATCTTGAACATCAGAACGCCGTCAGTCTTGATAAAGTAGAAATCCTCGTGCTTGACGAAGCGGACCGCATGCTGGATATGGGCTTTATCCATGACATCCGTCGCGTACTGGCCAAACTGCCGGCGCGTCGACAGAATTTGCTGTTCTCGGCGACCTTCTCCGACGAGATCAAGGGCCTGGCCGAGAAACTGCTGCACAACCCGCTGGAAGTGGAAGTGGCGCGTCGTAACACCGCGTCCGAGCAGATCACCCAGCACGTCCATTTCGTTGACAAGAACCGCAAGCGTGAACTGCTGTCGCAGCTTATCGGCGAAGGCAACTGGCAGCAGGTGCTGGTGTTTACCCGTACCAAGCATGGCGCCAACCACCTCGCGGAACAGCTCAACAAAGACGGCATCCGCAGCGCGGCGATCCATGGCAACAAGAGCCAGGGAGCGCGTACCCGCGCGCTGGCCGACTTTAAATCCGGCGGCATTCGCGTGCTGGTGGCGACCGATATCGCCGCCCGCGGTCTGGATATCGAAGAGCTGCCGCACGTGGTGAACTACGAGCTGCCGAACGTACCGGAAGATTACGTCCACCGTATCGGCCGTACCGGTCGCGCGGCGGCCACCGGCGAAGCCTTATCGCTGGTGTGCGTGGATGAGCATAAGCTGCTGCGCGATATCGAGCGCCTGCTGAAAAAAGAGATCCCGCGCATCGCGATTGCCGGCTATGAGCCGGATCCGTCCATTAAAGCCGAACCTATCCAGAACGGTCGCCAGCAGCGCGGCGGCGGTCGTGGGCAAGGTCAGGGACGCAGCGGACAGCCGCGCAGCCAGAATAATGCCCCGCGCCGTCAGGACGGCGAGGCGCCGAAAGCGCGCACTCAGGACGGCAAACCGCCGCGCCGCCGTCGCCCGCGTAAACCGGCTGGCGAATAACACGCTGATGTCCGGGCCGCGATAACGCGCCCCGGCTCAGGCCCGTCTGTCCGCTACGCGGCGGCGGGCCTTTTTCTTTCCATTACACTATTTGTCGAGCAGGCTTCCACACTCCGCAGAAAGCAATACCTCCGGGCGGGCAAAAATGGCACAATAGTGGCTGTTTATACAGTATTCAGGTTTTCTCATGGCTTTGACCGCTGCGCTGAAAGCGCAAATCGCCGCCTGGTATAAGGCGCTTCAGGAACAGATCCCGGACTTTATTCCGCGTCCCCCGCAGCGGCAGATGATCGCCGATGTGGCGAAAACCCTTGCCGGGGAAGAGGGCAGGCATCTGGCTATCGAAGCGCCGACCGGTGTCGGCAAAACGCTGTCATATCTGATCCCGGGCATCGCCATCGCCCGCGAGGAACAAAAAACGCTGGTGGTCAGCACCGCCAACGTCGCCCTGCAGGATCAAATCTACAGTAAGGACCTGCCGCTGCTGCGTAAAATCATTCCCGACCTGCGCTTTACCGCCGCCTTTGGCCGCGGACGCTACGTCTGTCCGCGCAACCTGACGGCGCTGGCCAGCACCGAGCCGTCGCAGCAGGATCTGCTGGCCTTTCTCGATGACGATCTCACCCCGAATAATCAGGCGGAGCAGAAGCTGTGCGCGACCCTGAAGCAGGATCTCGACAGCTACCGCTGGGACGGCCTGCGCGACCATACCGACAAAGCCATCGACGATGGGCTATGGAGCCGGCTGAGCACCGATAAGGCCAGCTGCCTGAACCGCAACTGCCACTACTATCGCGAGTGCCCGTTCTTTGTGGCGCGGCGGGAAATTCAGGAGGCGGAAGTGGTGGTGGCCAACCATGCGCTGGTGATGGCGGCGATGGAGAGCGAAGCGGTGCTGCCGGAGCCGAAAAACCTGCTGCTGGTCCTCGATGAAGGCCATCATCTGCCGGACGTCGCCCGCGACGCGCTGGAGATGAGCGCCGAGATCACCGCCCCCTGGTTTCGCCTGCAGCTGGATCTATTCTGCAAGCTGGTGGCCACCTGCATGGAGCAGTTTCGTCCGAAAACCACGCCGCCGCTGGCCAATCCGGAGCGGCTCACCGCTCATTGCGAAGAGCTTTTCGAGCTGATTGCCTCGTTGAATAATATTCTCAATCTCTATATGCCCGCCGGTCAGGAAGCGGAGCATCGCTTCCCGATGGGCGAACTGCCGCAGGAGGTGATGGAGATCTGCCAGCGGCTGGCGAAGCTCACCGAGTTGCTGCGCGGCCTGGCGGAGCTGTTCCTGAACGATCTCAGCGAAAAGACCGGCAGCCATGACGTGGTGCGCCTGCATCGGGTGCTGCTGCAGATGAACCGCGCCCTTGGCATGTTTGAAAGCCAAAGCAAGCTGTGGCGCCTGGCTTCGCTGGCGCAGTCCTCAGGCGCGCCGGTAACCAAATGGGCGACGCGGGTGGTGCGCGATGGCCAGATCCACGTCTGGTTCCACTGCGTCGGGATCCGCGTCAGCGATCAGCTTGAACGGCTGCTGTGGCGCAGCGTGCCGCATATCGTGGTGACGTCAGCGACGCTGCGCTCGCTAAACAGCTTCTCGCGCCTGCAGGAGATGAGCGGTCTGAAGGAGAAAGCGGGGGACCGCTTCGTGGCGCTGGATTCGCCGTTCAACCACGTGGAGCAGGGGAAAATTATTATTCCTCAAATGCGTTATGAACCGCTGATGGATAACGAAGAGCAGCACATTGCCGAGATGGCGGCCTATTTTCGCCAGCAGGTGGAGAGCAAAAAACATCTCGGGATGCTGGTGCTGTTTGCCAGCGGGCGGGCGATGAACCGCTTCCTCGAGCATGTGACCGATCTGCGCCTGATGCTGTTGGTGCAGGGCGACCAGCCGCGCTACCGGCTGGTGGAGCTGCATCGCAAACGGGTGGAAAGCGGCGAGCGCAGCGTGCTGGTGGGTCTGCAGTCCTTTGCCGAAGGTCTCGATTTAAAAGGCGATCTGCTAAGCCAGGTGCATATCCATAAAATCGCTTTTCCGCCCATCGACAGCCCGGTAGTGATCACCGAAGGCGAATGGCTGAAAAGCCTCAATCGTTATCCCTTCGAGGTACAGAGTTTGCCTAGCGCCTCCTTTAATCTTATTCAGCAGGTGGGGCGTTTGATCCGTAGCCATAACTGCTGGGGAGAGGTGGTGATTTACGATAAGCGTCTGTTGACCAAAAACTACGGCGCGCGTCTACTGAACGCGTTACCTGTTTTTCCCATAGAGCAGCCGGGCGTTCCGGAGGTTATAGTAAAACGGAAAGCAAAACAGACAGCAAAACAGACGGGCCGCAAACGTCGCTGACGCCGGCGCGTGATGCACCAGGGGGAGCCATGGAGTACAGCAAAATTATAAAAGAGGTGGGTCGCGGTAAGAATCATGCCCGCGATCTCGATGAAGAGACCGCCCGTGCGCTCTACGCGCGGATGCTGAACGGCGAGGTGCCGGAGCTGGAGCTGGGGGGAATATTAATCGCCTTGCGCATTAAAGGCGAAGGCGAAGCGGAGATGAAAGGTTTTTACGCCGCGATGCAGCAGCATACGCTGCGCCTGACCCCGCCGGCCGGCAAGCCGATGCCGATCGTTATCCCCAGCTACAACGGCGCGCGCAAGCAGGCGAACCTCACGCCGCTGCTGGCGATGCTCCTGCACAAGCTGGGATTTCCGGTGGTGGTTCACGGCGTCAGTCACGATCCCACCCGGGTGCTGACCGAAACCATTTTTACCCTGCTGGACATTCCGGCCACCCTGCACGCCGGACAGGCTCAGGCGCAGCTGGAGGGCCATGAACCGGTGTATATCCCGGTGGGGGCCTTCTGTCCGCCGCTGGAGAAACAGCTGGCGATGCGCTGGCGGATGGGCGTACGCAACAGCGCCCATACCCTGGCCAAGCTGGCCACGCCGTTTGGCGAAGGGGAGGCATTGCGTCTCTCCAGCGTGTCGCATCCAGAATATGTTCCCCGGGTGGCGAACTTCTTTCGCGAGACCGGTGGCCGCGCGCTGCTGATGCATGGTACCGAGGGCGAAGTGTACGCCAACCCGCAGCGCTGTCCGCAGATCAGCCTGATTGATGAGCAGGGCGTGCGGGTGCTGTACGAACGCCAGACTGAGATGGCAGCGGAGGCGGTGGTCCTGCCGACCTCGAAAGACCCTGAGGTCACCGCGCGCTGGATTGAACGCTGCGTCGCTGGCGTCGAACCGGTGCCCAACTCGTTGAAGATCCAGCTTGCCTGCTGTATGCTGGCCTGCGGGGAAGTGACCTCGCTGGAGCAGGGCCTCAGCCGCGTCAACGACTGCTGGTGATCGGATCTGCAGGATAAAAAAAAGCCCGTCCGGTGGCTCGGACGGGCAAGGCAAGGGTATTAAAGGTCTTTTCAGGGTTAATTCAGTGGCTTACAGATGGGTGCAGCGATTATTTATAGATAACCGCAGTACCGCTCAGTTTGTTGTTGGTGTTAGCGGAAGTAATGCTGTAGCCGGTCGCGCCAGCGGCTTCGGCTTTAGCAGCCAGTTTTGCTTCCAGACCATCTAAAGTGGTTGCGCCTTGCGCAGACACCACGCCGATCTTATTCATGCTTTCAGCCTGAGCGGGGGTAACCGGTTCGGCGGCAAAGGCGCCGAAGGAAAGAGCGGTCAGAGCGATGGCAGCGGCAGCATATTTGATGTTTTTCATAGTTAATCTCTCGCAGGTTGTTCTGTTCAGGGGACGATGTTCCGTCGATGTGATAAGTATCACGCTTTTTTGCGGGAGATAAAATCGAAGGAAATTCACAGTCTTCATCGAATTTTTTGAATGATTAATAATTTACTGATTATTAATAAATTATTTCTTATTCTTTTCGTCACGAAGCGTAGCGAGGAAGACCGACGCGTTTAAGGGCACATATTGCGACTTTTTCCGCCAAAAAATGTGCGCGAAAAGATAATGCGAAAGGCTGTCATAAACGGTAAAGGAAAGTCAGCGTAGCTGGCTATCCTTGGAACCGCGACGATTATATCCTGAAAATGTATTGTTATGTAAATCTTTCTCCTGCTGGCACTTCACGCAGTATCTGACCCCTGGGATGGCCTGTCGACGGGCCTCCGGAATCGGCTCTCCGCATTCATCACAAAATTTGTTGCTTTCGCCGCGCGGAAGCTCGCGGCGGGCGCGAGCCACCGCATCGTCAATAGTGCTGTCGATCTGATCCTGTACGGCGCCGTCGCCTGCCCAACCTGATGCCATCGTCTGCCTCCTGTAAAAGGTTATTGATAAATTATAGCTGAACCGTACAGCCGGTTACCGCTGCTGGCGGCATTGATCCGCCAGGCTATCGCCCCCTGACGGTGGGCCTTATCCGCGAGGGCGGCCGCCAGGTCGTCCAGGGTGCTGGCGCCGAAGGCGGAGACGGTGCCGACAGGGCGGAGCGGCCCGTTATAGGGCAGTACGGGTGGCGGTGGCAGGGGAGAGGCCGCGGTGGCATGAGCGGTGAGCGCCGCGGCGAACAGCAGCGAGACGAATTTCATCAGCATATCCTCATAAACCGCATGGGACATAGCTTAAGTGTAGGTCTTTCCAGACCGCGCGACAGGGAATGTTTAATGCAAAACAGTGCGTTTTGCATGCTACCGGCGCAGGGGAGCGCTACTCTGGCCGGTAGATTATTTAACGGGCGTCAGGGCGGATCATGTCAAAGCGCAGGCTGTCATCAATACCGTAATAGGCGCTCGGGCCACCGGCGCGCAGGATCGGTTGGGCGCGGGCGGTTTGATAGATGCCGTTGTCCAGCAGTGATTCATCGATATGCACGGCAACCACTTCACCGAGCACCAGCCACGTATCGACAGGGTTGCCGTCGGCGGTGGTGAGTTGAATACACTGCGACAGACGGCACTCAAAGTTCACCGGACTCTCCGCGACCCGGGGAGCGCTGACCAGGCGGCTGGCGGCGGCGGTGAGGCCGGCGCGCACGAATTCGTCCTCATGGTGCGGAATCGAGGCTGACGTTTCATTCATCGCCATGGCCAGCGGTCGCGTCGCCAGGTTCCAGACAAACTCCTTTGTTTCGACGATATTTCGCACGCTGTCTTTCCAGCCGCTGCTGGCGAAACCAATGATCGGCGGCCGATAGTTAAAGCAGTTAAAAAAGCTGTATGGCGCCAGATTACGCTGGCCCTCGGCGTCCTGCGAGGCGATCCAGCCTATCGGGCGAGGCCCGATTATCGCGTTCAGCGGGTCATGCGGCAGGCCGTGGCCCTGCGAAGGTTGATAAAAGTACATGCTGCACCTGTCACGGATAATGGAGATATCCAGACTCCCTTATTTACCGCGCCGCCGTCAACGGGTATCTTACGCGGCTGTTCAAAGGAGATTGTCATGAAAGCCCAGAAACCGGGGTTACACCCGCGTAACCGCCACCATCAACGCTACGACCTGCCCGCGCTCTGCCAGGCCCATCCTGACCTGCAGGGCTACATTACGCTCAATCCGCTGGGTGAGCAGACCATTGATTTTGCCAATCCGCAGGCGGTGAAAGCGTTGAATAAAGCGCTGCTGGCGCATTTCTACGCGGTCAAACACTGGGACATTCCTGACGGCTTTCTCTGTCCGCCGGTGCCTGGGCGGGCCGACTATATTCATCATCTGGCGGATCTGCTGGCCGGGGATAGCGGCGAGGTGCCGAAGGATGCCACGATCCTTGATATTGGCACCGGCGCTAACCTCATCTATCCCCTGATCGGCGCTCACGAGTATGGCTGGCGCTTTACCGGCAGTGAAATCAACCCGCAGGCGTTCGCCAGCGCGCAGGCGATTATCAATGGCAACCCGGGCTTGACCCGGCAGATCCGCCTGCGCCGGCAAAAAGAGAGCCAGGCTATCTTTCACGGCGTGATCCATAAAAACGAGACCTACGACGCCACGCTGTGTAATCCGCCGTTCCATGACTCCGCAGAGAGCGCCCGGGCGGGGGGCGAGCGCAAGCGCCGCAACCTCGGACTCGGCGCCGAAAGTGGCCTCAATTTTGGCGGTCAACAGCAGGAGCTGTGGTGCGAAGGGGGCGAAGTAGCCTTTATTTCGCAGATGATCCGCGAAAGCCAGGCCTTCGCCCGCCAGGTGAAATGGTTTACCTCGCTGGTGTCGCGCGGCGATAATCTGCCGCCGCTCTACCGCCTGCTGACCGAGGTCGGCGCAGTGAAAGTGGTGAAAAAGGAGATGGCCCAGGGGCAAAAGCAAAGTCGCTTTATCGCCTGGAGCTTTATGGACGACGCCAAACGCCGTCGTCCATTCTAACGCTACTCGGCGGCCGGGCTGTCGGCGCCCGGCATCGGCAGCTGCTGCCAGGTCTGTACCGGCGCGCGAACCCCGGCGCGGTCGAAGTGCTTTTTCACCTGGGTGTCGAGGGCAAAACGCACCGTCCACTGCTTCAGCGGCAGGGTGGTGAAGCTGACGCGTAGCGTAAAGGCGGTATTGCTCAGCCCCACCAGCCCGGCGAACGACGGTTCGCCAATGATCAGACCGCGGATCTCCTCCTGGGCCAGCAGATCGTCCACCGCCGCCTTCAGCGCCTGGCTGGCTTTATCCAGATCCTCATGGCGGTCAACGTCATAGTTAGCCACAACCGAGCCAATGCCGCGCACGAAGTTGGCAAAGGTGGTGATCGAGGACCAGGGAATAATGTGATAGGCGCCGGTATCCTGACGTACCCCCACGGAGCGAATCGACATTCGTTCCACGGTGCCGGTCAAAGGGCCGATGGTGACCAGGTCGCCGGTGTTCATCCCGTTCTCAAACTGGATAAATATGCCAGTGATAATGTCTTTGACCAGGGTTTGCGCACCAAACGAAATGGCCAGCCCTAACGCCCCGGCGCCCGCCAGCAGCGGCGCAATGTTTACCCCAATTTCCGAGAGCAGGATCATCACCGTGATGGTGCTGATCACCACCGCCAGCGCGTTGCGAAACAGCGTCAGCAGCGTCCGGGCCCGCGCGCTGGGCAGCGGACGGCCATGAATATCCGATGCCAGCCGGTTTTCAATCAGGCTGGCCAGAACTGTCCAGCCAATGGCGGAGAAGAAGAGGATCAGGGCGATGCGGATCAGCACATCCACCGTTTTTTGCCCGGCATCGTTGTGCAGCCATTCCCGGAAGTCAAACAGGCCCCAGGCGCTCAACAGCAGCATGATGGCGACACAGACGGTGAGAATGCGCGCCGCCTTCAGCGAGGCGGAGATCCAGCCATTTAGCCGCTTTTGCAGTTCAGGGTAGTTGCGCTGAGTGGCGGGCGACAGGGTGATGGTTTTGGCTATCCAGCGCGACAGGATGCCAGACACCAGCGCCGCGCCGCCGATAATCGCCAGGCTTTGCAGGGTGGCGCCCATCATGAATTTCAGGCTGTTGCCCGGGTCGAACAGCGAAAAGAAAAAAAGCACCACAAAGTAGGCGCAGGCCAGCCAGTGCCAGACCAGCGCGAAGGCGCGGATAAACAGGCTAAAGAAAGCGAGTGAGTGGTCGGCCAGGTGGATCAACCCTTGAGTAATCACCGCTTTGTTATGAAAAATCAGGTACAGCGCCCACAGCGTAATGCACAGCATGATGACGACGTTAGCCAGCGCGCCAACCTGAACATTCACCTGATTGGAAATAATCGGCACCGCGACGATCAGACCGTAACCAATCAGGCTGCTGAGCGCGCTCAGGCGCAGGCTCCAGTATGACGCGGCCTCGTCGCTGAGGTTAAAGGGCCGCAGGGCAGGAATGCGCGGGCAGAAAATGAGCCGCAGAATAGCTTTAAAAAACTCGATCAGCGCGAAGGCGTTGAGGAAAAGGCTCTGCTGGAAGGCGATGGTAGGGTTATTCCCATTCAGGCGATCGCTTAGCAGCTGACCGACAAACAGGGTTAGCGCCAGCAGCAGCAGGTCGATGATAAACGCCCCGGCGATGGTCAGGGGCAGCTGGAGCCAGTTACCGCGATCGCGGTTTTTATGCCGTCCCCATTCGCCCATTTTGCGATACAGCGGCAGCGCCGCGAGGCGTACCAGCCACCAGAAGGCAAACACCAGCCCGGCCAGCAGTAAAAAATGCCAGGCCGCGCTGGTAAAGGTTTGCGGATTAAAGGGCTTATGCGGTGAGCCGGTGATATTGCGCCACAGCTGGGAAAAGCGTGATGAGAGCTGTTCGCCATATTCCCGGCTTATCTGGGTGACGTTCTCCAGTACCGTGGTCTCTTCTTTCACCGCCGGTGGCGTCAGCGTCGGGGTGCTGTCGGGCGGCGGCGTGGCGGCTGCTTTACGCAGCTGGTCAATGAGCTCCTGACGGGCGGAGTCGTTGGCCAGCACATCGGCCAGTGCGGCATAAGCCGCTCTTTTCTGTTCCACATCGGGTTCGCTGGCGCTGTTTTTATCAGTGTTAGCCGTCGGCACGCCGGGGAGGGTGGCGGCGGAAAGCGGGGCAGTAAACAGTGCAGCGAGCAAAAGCAGGATCCACGGCATGGGCACCTCCGTTGCAACGTAAACGGGTAAGTATAGAAGCCGCTGGCGGAAGGGGAGGGAAGAGGATTCTGGAAAAGCGGCTCTCATCGTGGGGGAGAGAGCCGTTGTGGGTCAGGCGACGTGTTGCAGGAATTCACGCAGGCGCGGGCTGGGCGGGTTCTTTACCAGCTCCTGGGGATTGCCGTCTTCAGCAATTCGTCCTTTGTCGATAAAGATTAGTCGCGAGGCCACTTTTTCGGCAAAGCCGATTTCGTGGGTCACAATCACCATCGTCATGCCCTCTTCCGCCAGGTCCTGCATCACCTTGAGCACTTCATGGCGCAGCTCCGGGTCGAGCGCGGAGGTCGGTTCATCAAACAGCATCATCTTCGGCTTCACCGCCAGCGCGCGGGCGATGGCCACACGCTGTTGCTGGCCGCCGGAGAGTTCGGACGGATAGTGATGCGCGCGCTCAGCCAGACCGACTTTCGCCAGCAGCTCTTTCGCCTGCTTCTCTGCCGCCTGCTTGCTGGCGCCGCGTACCCGCAGCGGGCCAAACATCACGTTTTCCAGCGCCGTGAGGTGCGGGAACAGATAAAACTGCTGGAAAACCATCCCGGCTTCCTGACGAATCAGACGTTCGTCCACCTTCGGGTCGTTGACCTTCAGACCATCGACAATCAGATCGCCGCTGGTGATCTCTTCCAGCTTATTGATGCAGCGCAGCATCGTTGATTTACCGGAACCGGAAGGGCCGATAATGACCACCACTTCACCCTGATTAATTTTCAGAGAGATATCGTGTAGCACCTGGGTCGGACCAAAGTGCTTGGAGACGTTTTTAAATTCAATCACAGGATTTTCATCCTTCTTTCAAGACGACGCAGAATAAAGCTCAGGACCAGGGTGATAATCAGGTAGATCACGGCTACAGCGCTCCAGATTTCCAGCGCGCGGAAGTTGCCCGCGATGATCTCCTGTCCCTGACGGGTCAGTTCGGCGACGCCGATGACGATGAACAGCGAGGTATCCTTGATGCTGATGATCCACTGGTTGCCCAGCGGCGGCAGCATGCGGCGCAGCGCCAGCGGCAGGATCACGTGGCGAATGGTTTCGCGACGCGACAGGCCAAGCGCCAGGCCCGCTTCGCGGAAGCCTTTATGTATGGAGAGCACCGCGCCGCGGGTGATTTCCGCGATATAGGCGCCCGAGTTTATCATGATGGTCACTACCGCCGCGGAGAAGGGGTCGATGCGCAGATCGCTAAAGGCCATCGGCAGCGCAAAGTAGATGAACATAACCTGCACCACAATCGGGGTGCCGCGAATGATTTCAATAAAGACCAGCGCGATGTGGTTGGCGATCCAGCCGCCGAAGCAGCGGGCGAAACCGGCCACCAGACCAATTATCAGACCGCCGGCCAGGCCGAGGACGGAAATCCACAGCGTCATTTTGGCGCCTTCCAGCAAAATCGGAATGGCAGGCCAGATGGCACTCCAGTCAAACTGCATAATACGTTCCTGTTACCGTGTCGAGAGCAGAGGAAAGCCTCCGCCAAAATACCGTCTCCCGCTGAGCCTGTGCCGGAAGACCGTTGTGGTGTCGCCGGACCTCGGTCCGGCGAAGTACGTTTTTATTATTTGGGTTCAGTGCCGAACCATTTTTTATAAATTTCGTTATAGGTACCATTGTCGCGCAGCGTTTTCAGCGCACCGTTCACTTTCTCACGCAGCTCGTCGCTGCCTTTCGGGAAGGCGATACCGTAGTTTTGCGCTTCCAGTGATTCGCCTACCGCTTTGAACTTACCGTTGCCCGCGGTTTTGATGAAGTACAGAATATTCGGCGTATCGTGCAGCACGGCATCCGCGCGACCGGTTCCCAGCTCCATATAGGCGTTATCGATGTTCGGGAACTGACGCAGATCTTTGGTTTTGATATTGGCTTTCGCGTAGTCAACGGAGCCGGTGCCGCTCTTCACCGCGACCACTTTACCGTTCAGATCTTTGACATCTTTGATGTCGTTATTATTGGCGTTGACCATCACCAGCAGGCCGCTTTTGTAGTAGCCGTCGGAGAAGTCGATCGCTTTTTTACGCTCGTCGGTAATGGTGATCCCCGCCAGCGCCAGATCGATATTTTTGGTTTGCAGCGCCGGGATAATGCCGCTGAAGTCCATTGGCTTCAGGGTGTAGTCGAGCTTCAGCTCTTTGGCGATAGCCGCCCACAGGTCAACGTCAAAACCCACATACTTATCGCCTTGCTTAAATTCGAACGGGACGAACGCCGTATCGGTGGCGACAACCAGGGTCTTATTGGCGGCATGGGAAGAAACCGCAAAAGCCAGGGTCAGTGCAGCCAGTGAAACTTTAAATACAGACTTCATAGCATTTCCTTTTATATCCACGGGACGATCCCCTGCGAGAACGACTAGCCTAATGAAAAAATCGTGCCACTTTTACAAGCTGTTGTTTTTCAACAAACGAAGCGTAAGTCGTTGCACAAGATCGATCATTTCAGGCAGTGACTGCACCATGATGGGGCGTCATTTTGGTGCGTCATAAGGGTGCTGAATTACCAGCCCATTTTTAGCGCAAACCCTGATGGGAAAACAATCTCGACGTAACGATTGTGTGAGGTGATTATTACAATCTTTTTACTTTTGCGCGCATTTTCATCAATCTGGTGCCCTGAAACGGTGCAAGGCCAGTGGGGGATGAAAAGCAAAGGATGGAATATAGGGCAGGGAGAAACGCTGAGGCGCCGCCGACCGCGCTGGGCCGGCGGCAAAGCCTTACTCGATGTTGGCTTCAATGAACCACAGGAATTTATCCAGATCGCGGGAAGCCGCGGTGAAGATATCTGCAGTGTCTTCGTCTTTTGCTTCGTCGATCGCCTTACGCACATCGTTCGCCACTACCGCGTAGCGGTCAGCCAGGGCTTTCAGGTGATCCTGAACGTGATGGATGTCCAGCGGGTAGCTCTGCAGCGGGGTTTTACTGTTAATGACCTGAGTGGTACCCAGGGCGACGCCGCCCAGCTGCACCGCGCGCTCGGCCATGGTGTCCAGATGTTCGGTCAGCGCGGTACGGAAGCCATCCAGCATTTCGTGCACGGCGATAAAGTTCGCACCGCGCATATTCCAGTGTGCCTGCTTGGTGATAAGTGACAGGTCAATGAACTGGATCACCTGGCGATTCAACAGCTCAATGGTCGCTTTCTTTTCGCTGTCAGCGACATCGTTGCGGGTATAGACCAGATTAGACGCTTTTGATTTAACCAGTTTTGCGGTACTCATCGTTTCATATCCTCTTGATATTGATGCTCATCACACTTCAGATCTGAATGATGTGGAGCGTTGTCCCAAATGACTTCGGAAATAAGTATAGCAAGGGTTTTCAAGAGTGAGGCATCGGCAGGCTATATCACTCCGATAGCGCAAAGTGGTTGGTTATTTTAAAAATATTTAAATATCAGGTATTTATATTCGGCTGAACGGCCCGGATTTCTCTCGAGCCGGCGCCGTAACAGAATGTTAATTGATATCGACCTGCTCGACTTTACTCTGCCGTTGCATAGTCAGCGTGGCGCCCATCGAGGCGATAATGATCGCGCCGAGCGCCAGGGTCTGGGAGAGCTTCAGCGTTTCACCGAGGAAGATCATACCGGAGAGGGCTGCTAACGCTGGCTCAAGGCTCATCAGCGTGCCGAAGGTGCGCGTCGGCAAGCGCGTCAGGGCCATCATCTCGAGGGAGTAGGGCAGCGCGGTGGAGAGAATCGCGATCCCCAAACCCAGCGGCAGCAGCGACCACTGCCACAGCGTATCGGTGGCCTGCGCCATACCTAACGGCACAAACACCAGCGAGGCGATGAGCGACCCCATCGCTACCGTGGCTGGACCATGCTCTTCACCGGCACGCTGTCCGGTCAGAATATAGACCGCCCAGCACGCCCCGGCGCCGAGGGCGAACAGCGCGCCGGTTAAATCGACCTGCGCCACGTTCTGCCCCAGCGGCAGAAGATACCATAGTCCGAGGATCGCCAGCGCCACCCAGACAAAATCCAGCGGGCGGCGCGAACCAAACAGCGCCACCGCCAGCGGGCCGGTAAACTCCAGGGCCACCGCCACGCCGAGCGGAATGCGCTGCAGGGATAAATAAAAGAGATAGTTCATCGCCCCGAGCGCCAGGCCGTACAGTAGCAGCGGCACGCGCTGCGCCGGGGAGAAACGTAGCCGCCATGGCTTGAACACCACCACCAGAATCAGCGTTCCCAGCGCCAGACGCAGGGCGGTGACGCCCGGGGCGCCGACCACCGGGAACAGCGATTTAGCAAGCGATGCGCCGCTTTGAATCGAGGTCATGGCGACTAAAATCACCAGTATCGGCAACCATGCCGCCGCTTTTCTGGATGGACCGGGCATCCTTTCTCCTGTCAGGTTTTGTCAAAAGGGGTAAAAGTTCCAGTGTACTGGAATTACCTGCCGGCGGTTGAGCTAATGTTGAAAAAAACAGGGGCAAAAACAGTACAATGGCGAAAACTGCTGAGAAATTCACCAGGCGGTTAGGATTAATCTGGATGCTTGCGAATTTCTTAATGAGCGTTAAGATGTAAGTTAACGCCAAAAATTGTTGTTTTCCATATTGTTACAGAAATATGGAAACTTTTGGTTACATGAAAAAGTATGTTAGACAATGTAAACTCCAAAGAGTTTCCCAAAAGTTTTTGATATATTTAAGGCTTAGGACTTATTAGAAACACATTTGAGGTGGTTATGAATAAAATTGCACGTCTTTCAGCACTGGCCGTTGTTCTGGCTGCATCCGTAGGTACCACTGCATTTGCTGCAACTTCTACCGTAACCGGCGGTTACGCGCAGAGCGACATGCAGGGTAAAGCGAACAAAGCTGGCGGTTTCAACCTGAAATACCGTTACGAGCAAGATAACAACCCGCTGGGCGTTATCGGTTCCTTCACCTACACCGAGAAGGATAACAACAGCAACGGTACTTACAACAAAGGTCAGTACTACGGCATCACCGCTGGTCCGGCTTACCGTCTGAACGACTGGGCAAGCATCTACGGCGTAGTGGGTGTTGGTTACGGTAAATTCCAGAACAACAACTACCCTCATAAATCCGATATGAGCGACTACGGTTTCTCCTATGGTGCTGGTCTGCAGTTCAACCCGATCGAAAACGTTGCTCTGGACTTCTCCTACGAGCAGTCTCGTATTCGTAACGTTGACGTCGGCACCTGGATTGCTGGCGTGGGTTACCGCTTCTAATCACTCCGGTGATATGAAAAATCCGCCTCTCGAGGCGGATTTTTTTTGCCTGCTGACGGCCGGCCCGGGCGACTGGCCGGGCCGGCGCGATTAATTGACTGTGAACTCATCGGTACCGAGGTGAGCGTAGTCCACCTTCTGCAGCTGGAAGTTGGTGATGTACACCGGACCGGCCTTTTGCTCAGAGATAAACCGATAGCGTGGGGTGATTTCCGCCGCCTGGATCCCGGTCCACTGGGAGAAGAAACTGAGGAAATCATTCGCCGAACGCTGCGCCTTAATCACTTTATGCGCTTTGTCATCGCTGGATAGCACCATAAACGGCACCTGGAAGTTCTGCTGGAACTTATCGTCATGCGCCAGATACTGCACCTCTTTGCCCCGCTCCTTGAACGCCAGACCATGATCGGAAAAATAGGTCAGGGAAAAAGTGTCACCGGAATTTTGCAACTGATGATAAAGCTTAGCCAGCAGCGAATCGGTCTGCGTCATGCTGTAGAGGTAGCATGAGGTCTCTTTCGACTGAACGAAAACCGTGTATTTGCCCTTGGTCCGATCGCAGGCCTGTGGGTGAGAGCCCATCAGGTGCAGGACAATCAGCTGCGGCTGGGTACGCTGGGTTGAGAGCACCTGCTCGGTCAGCTTCAGCAACTGCTCGTCCTGGGTGTTTTTATTGGCTTCGAAATCGCCGTTTTTCAGGAACTGTACTTCATCCGCCCGTTTGGCGATGCTGGCGATAGCGGTGTCGTACTCGCCAATTTGCCCCTGGTTGGAGAACCACCAGGTCTGGAAACCGGCGCGGTTGGCGAGGGTGACAAAGTTATCCTGATACTGTGGTTTGCCATCGACCACCCGGTTAAGCGTCAGGCCGAGCGATTTCTGCGTTGAGCCGCTGGCGGCGATGTAGTTGTTAAACAGATAACCGTTTACCGAGCTGGCAAACGGCGTGTTGTCCCAATGGCCACTGAAAGCGCCGAGGGCATCGCGGCGCGCGCTTTCACCGATCACCACCACATAGAGATGGTATTTTGGCTTTACCGCCAGCACGTGCCAGCTGTCTTTCATGCCAGCCAGCTGCGCCATCCGAGCCTGTTCGTCCAGCACCTCGTTGTTATTCACCACCACGTCTTTGACAAAACGAAAGGCCGGATAACCGGTGTCAATCACCTTGAATACACCGCCCCAGGCAAGGTTTTGCACCGGCTGGAGAAAGAAGATCCCGATGCTGAACAACAGGCCCAGCGTATCCATTTTTCCCCAGCGTGATGGCTCAACGATCCTACGACGAACCGCAATGACCCCGAGAGCGAAGATGAAGACCGCCAGCAGATAGTTGTACCACGGGAAGATGGTCAGGATTTCCGTAGACTCTTCCACGTTGGTGGCGTGCAGCGCCAGCAGAGTGTTGAAGTTGGGGGCACCGTAGGCCTGGCCAAAGGGATAGTACAGAGCCGCCAGCAGGGAATAGGCGCCGACCACCGCTTTCTGGACGCGCGGAAAGGCGCGCCAGAGCAGATGTAACACGCAGGTAAATGCCACGGTATAAAGCAGGCTAAATTCATAGCCCAGCGCCAGGTTAATTAACAGCGACTGTAAAAAGTAGAATCCCGTCCATGGGTTCAGTGCCAGTCGGCGGGCGACCAGCGTATCTTTCAGGGTGGTGACATTCATAGTAAACAATCAAAAAGAGGCCATGCGCATCCCCTGGCGTCAAGGGGTAAAACCTGCTGGACAGTGCGTGAAGAGGGTCTCTGCGAGCCGCGAATGTGGCAGGGCTGTGCAAAGATAGGGCTTGTAAATGGTAAGGTCAACCAGACATAACAGATTGTTTTGCGAGGGCGCTTACAAAACTTGAAAAAAGGTCAGGGAAACGGGGGGAACCGGTCATTTTACCGGCAGAAAATGACAGAAAAATGAAGCGGCGTACCGCGACGCCGCCTTAGGAATTGGGTTTGCCCTGCTGCGGTTTACCGTTGATCATCTCGCACAGCATACCGATCAGCATTAATCGTACTTTAAAGGGTGAATGGCTAAACACGTTTATGCACCTCTTGAATTCATTCATCTGCTCTCCTCCTGCCAGTTCGCTCCGTCATTCCCTGATGGATGTTTGCATTATATACAGATATAGCACAGGCTATATTTTATAGCTATGGCTAAAACGTTAATTTTTTGTGCTCTTGGCGCAATCCATTACAATGTGGATCTTTTTATACGATGCTTGACGCGTCACACGAATGAGGAAGCACAATGAACCGTCGCGCAGGTAAGCCAATAACAAAAAAAGTGACGCAGTTAGTGAATGTTGAAGAGCACGTGGAAGGGTTTCGCCAGGTGCGGGAAGCGCATCGCCGCGAGCTGATCGATGACTATGTGGAGCTGATCTCCGATCTGATCAACGAAGTGGGCGAGGCGCGCCAGGTGGATATGGCCGCGCGTCTTGGCGTTTCGCAACCTACGGTCGCTAAAATGCTCAAACGCCTGGCCAGCGTCGGTCTTATTGAACAGATCCCCTGGCGCGGGATCTTCTTAACCCCGGAAGGTGAGAAGCTAGCCCAGGAGAGCCGCGAGCGCCATCAAATCGTGGAGAACTTCCTGCTGGCGATCGGCGTCAGCCCGGAGATTGCCCGACGTGATGCGGAAGGGATGGAGCATCACGTGAGCGAAGAGACGCTGGCGATGTTCCTGAAATTTACCCAAACACAGGGATCTCAGGAAGCATGACTCTTCCCTTCGTCCAGTCGCTGCTGCGCGATCGTTTTCTCCATTTGCTGCTGATTATCGCCTGCGTGCTCAGCGCCATCGTGCCGTTTGTCCCGGCAAGCTGGCCGGCGGCCATTGACTGGCATACCATCGTCACGCTTAGCGGCCTGATGTTGTTGACTAAGGGGATCGAACTGAGCGGCTATTTTGACGTGCTGGGCCGAAAAATGGCCCGCCGCTTTGTGACTGAGCGCCAGCTGGCCATCTTTATGGTGCTGGCGGCGGCGCTGTTGTCTACCTTTCTTACCAACG
Organism: Klebsiella sp. KP20-425-1; assembly: GCF_025813515.1. Lineage (NCBI taxonomy): Bacteria > Pseudomonadati > Pseudomonadota > Gammaproteobacteria > Enterobacterales > Enterobacteriaceae > Klebsiella > Klebsiella sp. KP20-425-1. The sequence continues at coordinate 3,483,419 of NZ_CP109614.1, read as the reverse complement.
ACGTTGCGCTGTTTATTGTGGTGCCGTTGACGCTGACGCTAAAAAAATGGTGCGCCATCCCGGTGAACCGGCTGATTATTTTCGAAGCGTTGGCGGTGAACGCCGGTTCGCTGCTGACGCCGATCGGCAACCCGCAGAATATTTTGCTGTGGGGACGATCCGGCCTCTCTTTCTTCGGGTTTATCGGTCAGATGCTGCCTCTGGCAGCGGCGATGATGCTGACCCTGCTGGCGCTGTGCTGGTTCTGTTTTCCGGCGAAGCGGCTCAGTTACCAGAGCAGCGACAGGGCGCCGTCATGGCAACCCAAGCTCGTCTGGAGCTGTCTGGGACTGTATGTGGTGTTTCTGACGGCGCTGGAGATGAATCAGGCCCTGTGGGGGCTGGCGCTGGTGCTGCTGGGCTTCCTGGTGCTGGCCCGGGCGGTGATCGTCCATGTCGACTGGTCGCTGTTGCTGGTGTTTATGGTGATGTTTATTGACGTCCATCTGCTGACCCAGCTTCCGGCGCTGCACCAGGTGCTGAGCGGGGTGGGGACCCTCTCCGGCGGTGGACTGTGGCTTACTGCTATTGGCCTGTCGCAGGTGATCAGTAATGTGCCCTCGACTATTCTGTTGCTCAACTATGTCCCGCCGTCGATACTGCTCGCATGGGCGGTTAACGTGGGCGGCTTTGGCCTGCTGCCGGGCTCGCTGGCCAATATTATCGCCCTGCGTATGGCCAGCGATCGGCGCATCTGGTGGCGCTTCCATCTCTACTCCATTCCAATGCTGCTATGGGCGGCACTCAGCGGCTACTGGCTCTTCAAACTCAGCGCCTGATCTCAACAGAATCGCGCCATCATTCACATCGATCGCCAGGATCGCCTTTCGGGGCGATCTTTTTTTGTCCGGCTCACAGAAACCGATCCCGGCCTTTGCTTACCTTTTCACTTTCCGGTATATGACTAGTCATTATGTTTAAATGGCTAGTCATATACCGAGGCGCAGCATGAAGAACAGACTACCGGCAGATTTTTTATGGGGAAATTCCGTCTCCAGCATGCAGACGGAGGGGGCGTGGAACGAGGGTGGCAAGGGGATGTCGGTGTATGATATCCGTCAACCGGCGGAGTTCGCCTCCGACTGGAAGGTGGCGACCGACTCTTATCATCGTTATCGGGAAGATTTCGATTTGATGCAGGATCTGGGCATGAACTGCTACCGTTTTCAGATCGCCTGGAGCCGGGTGTGCCCTGACGGAGATGGCGAATTCAATGAACAGGGGATTGCCTTCTACCATCAATTTATAGATGAACTGATCGCCCGCGGCATTGAGCCGATGATCTGCCTGTACCACTTCGATATGCCGCTGTCGCTGGCGGAGCGCTACAACGGTTTTACCGACCGCCGGGTGATGGACGCTTTTATCCGCTACGGCCAGAAGATGATCGCCTGCTATGGCGACAAGGTGAAATACTGGCTCACCTTTAATGAGCAGAATCTGTACCATTCGCCGGAAGCGTTTCTGATTTCCGGCTATCTGCAGGGGGAGAAGACCCTGCGCGAACTGTATCTGATCCAGCATCATGTGATGATGGCGCACGTCCATCTGACTCACTATCTGCACCAGACGAAGCCGCAGTGTCTGATGGGCGGAATGCTGGCTCACGCTCTGGTCTATCCGGCTACCTGCAAACCACGCGATATCCTCTGCGCCCAGCAGCTGGATGAGTTCTTAAACCAGAACCTGCTGCGCGCCTACGCGGGTGAGGGTTATAGCCCGGAGGTGATGCATTTTGTCGCCGCGGAAGGGTTCGATGATATCTATCGTCCGGAGGATCTCGCCCTGATGGCGACGGTGAGGGTCGATTATCTGGCGTTCAGCTATTACGCCAGCCGCACATTGAACAGCGACGCGATCCCGCCGGGAACGGCGGTCAACAACTATATGCTGTTTGGCAACCAGGATAACCCGTTCCTGAAAGCGACGGAATGGAACTGGCAGATTGATCCGCTGGGCTTCCGGACGATCATCACTCGTTACTATAACGATTGGCGCCTGCCGGTGTTCCCGATTGAAAACGGCATCGGGGTGATTGAGTCCTGGGACGGCGAACATCCCATTGCCGATGATTACCGCATTGCTTACCATCGCGACCATATCAACGCCATGAAAGCGGCCATCTTTGAGGATGGGGCGCAGGTGATCGGCTATCTCGGCTGGGGATTAATCGATATCCTGAGCTCACAGGGCGATATGCGTAAGCGCTACGGCGTGGTGTACGTCAATCGCGAAAACCATGACCTCAAGGACCTGCGGCGGGTGCCGAAGAAGAGCTATGCATGGCTGAAGCAGGTGTTCCGCAGCAACGGCGAAGCGATGTAACGCTGCCCTGGCGGTCAGATGGTGTATCCAGCCCGCCAGCCACTCACTGAATGGATAAGGACCGGGAAATGACGGCGAAGTATCTGCAAATCGCGCGGGAAATAAAAAAACGCATCATCAGCCAGCAGTATCCTGCCAGCGCGCCGCTACCCGACCAGTTTGCGCTGGCGGCGGAGTTCAGCACCAGCCGGATGACCATCCAGCAGGCGATGCGCCAGTTAATCGTCGAAGGGCTGATCTATACCCGAAAAGGGCAGGGCACCTTTGTGCGGAAAAATTTCCTTCAGCTGTCGCAGTGGGAGCTGCCCGGCAGCGACTATTTCGGCGCCACCAAAACCTGGGAGCATCTTGGCGAGGTGCAAAGCGAAGTGGTGCGCTTTGCGGTGCGCTTTCCCAGCGACAAGGAGCAAAGTTCGCTGCTTATCGACGCCGATGCCCCGGTGTATGACTTTGTTCGCCTGCGGCTGCTCAACGGCGAGCCGGTATCGCTGGATCTGACGGTCATGCCGGTGGGGCTGGTGCCGGGGTTAACCAAAAGCCATCTGGAAGGTTCCGTGTTTCGCTATGTGCAGGAGACGCTGGGGCTGAAGCTGATGGGATCTTACCGCGTGGTGCGGGCGATGAAGCCCGGGGAACTGGATAAACAGCATCTTCACTGCGAACCGACCGATCCGGTGCTGGAGGTGGAGCAGGTTATCTATCTGGAGGATGGCACGCCGCTGGAGTACGCCCACTGCCATTATCGCTACGATCACGGCGGGATTATTCTGGTGAATAACGGCTAGGCCGGGGCTCCTGCTGGCGGCTGCGCATAGCGGGGTTACGGCGTGGTAGGGTTTGGTAGCCCGGGCGAGCGTTAGCCGCCTCGAGGGAAAATGCCGATAAAAAAACGGCGGGCATCAGGCCCGCCGTTTTTCTTGTCATGCACAACTTAGTTCAGACGCACCGGCATACCGGAGCGGTTCTGGATAGCCTGCTCAACCACGTTCTGATCGACATCAGACTGGCTGGTAACTGCCTGTACCGGCTGAGTCAGGGTGATCGGCACGATCTCGCCGCCCTGGAACTGCGCTTCGGTGGTCGACAGCGGGTTGTGCACCTCGATGTAACGGCTGCCGTCCGGCTCGGTGGTCGCTTTTACCGGCTCATCGATAAACTGTACGCGGGTGCCGACCGGCACGTTCTCAAACAGGAATTTGATGTCATCGTTACGCAGACGCACGCAGCCGTGGCTCACGCGCAGGCCGATACCGAAGTTAGCGTTGGTGCCGTGGATGGCGTACAGACGGCCGATATACAGCGCGTACAGCCCCATCGGGTTATCCGGACCGGCCGGTACGACGGCGGGCAGCGGGTTGCCGGCGGCGGCGTATTCAGCATGCATTTTGGCGGTCGGTGTCCAGGTCGGGCCGGCCTTCTTGCGTTCGACTTTGGTGGTCCAGTTGATCGGCGTATCTTTACCTAACTGGCCGATGCCGATCGGCAGAACGATCACGGTATTGGTGCCTTTCGGGTAGTAGTACAGACGCATTTCCGCGCTGTTGATAATGATCCCTTCATGCACGGTATCCGGCAGAATCAGCTGCTGAGGGATGTTCAGGACGCTACCGCCCTTCGGCAGGTAAGTATCCACCCCCGGGTTGGCTTCCAGCATGTTGGAAAGCCCCATCTGATATTTCGCCGCGAAGTATTCCAGCGGCTGTTTGTTATCATCCGGAATGGTAATGACCTGATTCTGACCAACCAAACGGCTGCCATCGGTTGGCAAAGGATAGGTGACAGCAGACGCTGTATTGCAAAAGCCTACGATGGCGAAGGCTGCCGCTAAGAGTGTAGATAATTTCATAGTCTTTAATGTCGTGTGCGAAATCAACGCCACACAGGCCTTTGTTAATGATTGAGACAGTAGATGGGAGCGCATTATATGTGCATTCCGCTGAACAGGTAAATCAGATGTGTACGAAATCACATTTTTTTCCCTGTCGCCTCGGCTGCCGCGGTCCGGCAGGCGGCCGAAGCATCGCTCGCCGCGCGGGTAACGGGCGGTTACTCTTCCAGCAGCCGGGCCTGCAGCGCGGCGCGAACCGGCGCGGTAAGCTGGTACTCTGCCGCCAGCCAGGCGTCGACGGTGCCATAGCGCTGGTGAATAGCCGACAGCGCGGCGGCGAGATAGGACTCTTTTACCGTCAGAATATCCGCCAGGCTTTGGCGCCCCTGGGCAGTGAGGTCGTTGCCGAGCAGCTCCAACATCCAGGCCTCCACCTGCGTCAGCATGCCGTGGGTAAGGAGATACTCCTCCATCACCGTTTCGCTGTCGCAGCCGACGGCGAACAGCGTTAACGCGCAGCCGACGCCGGTACGATCTTTGCCGACCGCGCAGTGTTGCAGTAAAGCGCCTTCAAAAGGCGTGGTCAGCCAGGCGGCGAGCTGGCGATAGGCCGGGTTGTTAAACGGCAGCTGGCGGTAGAGTTGCAGCATAAACTGCTCGCCGTTCAGCGCGTTAAGGGTGGCGGCATTCAGCTCGGTGACCTTCGCATTAACCTCGCTCACCGGCGGATTGGCCGGCGCGTTAAGATAATGGGTAAGCGGGCTAAGCTTGTCCGGAGTACGGGCTACCTCTCCGGGGTCGCGATAGTCGAGCACCCGGCTGAGCGGCAAAGTATCGAGGTGGTTGAGATCCTCCGCCGTTAACCGGTTTAGCGCGCCGGATCGCAATAGCTTGCCGCTGCGGACGCGGCGTCCGTCGGCGGCAAGCTGGCCGCCCAGGTCGCGAAAATTGATGCCGCCCTGCAGGGATAAAAAAGCCGGGTGTCGCGATAGGCTGCTGGTCATGGGACTCCTTATAAATACGTACAGAATAACCGTTTGAGCGCGGGTTTCCGGCTCATCTGACAAAGACCTTAGCACAAGCGCCGCGGTGGAATTTACCGCAGGCCGTGAAAAGTGTGTCATTTGCTGGCATAATGTCTGCTGTATCACACCCCTCATACTCTTTTTTCAGGATATCCCCGTGCTAGTATCCAGCAACGTTACCATGCAGTTTGGCAGTAAGCCGCTGTTCGAAAATATCTCCGTTAAATTTGGCGGCGGCAACCGTTATGGTCTGATCGGCGCCAACGGCAGCGGTAAATCGACCTTTATGAAGATCCTCGGCGGCGATCTCGAACCGACGCTGGGCAACGTTTCTCTCGACCCGAACGAGCGCATCGGTAAGCTGCGTCAGGATCAGTTCGCCTTTGAAGCGTTCACCGTGCTGGATACGGTCATCATGGGCCACGGCGAGCTGTGGGAAGTGAAGCAGGAGCGCGATCGTATCTACGCCCTCGCTGAGATGAGCGAAGAAGATGGCTACAAAGTGGCCGACCTGGAAGTCAAATATGGCGAAATGGACGGCTACTCGGCGGAAGCGCGCGCCGGCGAACTGCTGCTCGGCGTCGGCATTCCGGTTGAACAGCATTATGGCCCGATGAGCGAAGTCGCGCCGGGCTGGAAGCTGCGCGTCCTGCTGGCGCAGGCGCTGTTTTCCAATCCGGATATCCTGCTGCTCGATGAACCGACCAACAACCTGGACATCGACACCATTCGCTGGCTGGAGCAGACGCTGAACGATCGCGACAGCACCATGATTATCATTTCGCACGACCGTCACTTCCTGAACATGGTCTGCACCCACATGGCGGATCTCGACTACGGCGAGCTGCGCGTGTATCCGGGCAACTACGACGAATACATGACCGCGGCCACCCAGGCGCGTGAGCGTCTGCTGGCGGACAACGCCAAGAAAAAAGCGCAGATTGCGGACCTGCAGTCGTTCGTTAGCCGCTTCAGCGCCAACGCCTCTAAATCGCGTCAGGCCACCTCGCGCGCGCGCCAGATTGACAAAATCAAGCTGGAAGAGGTTAAAGCCTCCAGCCGTCAGAACCCATTTATCCGCTTCGAGCAGGATAAGAAACTGTTCCGTAACGCGCTGGAAGTGGAAGCCCTTACCAAAGGCTTTGATGAAGGTCCGCTGTTCAAAAACGTCAACCTGCTGCTGGAAGTGGGCGAAAAGATCGCCATTCTGGGCGCCAACGGCGTGGGTAAATCCACCATGCTGAAAACCCTGGTAGGCGAACTGCAGCCGGACAACGGCAGCGTGAAATGGTCTGAAAACGCGCAAATCGGCTACTACGCGCAGGACCATGAGTACGAGTTCGAAAACGACCTGACGGTCTTCGAATGGATGAGCCAGTGGAAGCAGGAAGGCGACGACGAGCAGGCAGTACGCAGCATCCTCGGCCGTCTGCTGTTTAGCCAGGACGATATCAAAAAGCCGGCGAAGGTGCTTTCCGGTGGCGAGAAAGGGCGCATGCTGTTCGGTAAGCTGATGATGCAGAAGCCAAACATCCTGGTGATGGACGAACCGACCAACCACCTGGATATGGAGTCGATTGAATCGCTGAACATGGCGCTGGAGATGTATCAGGGCACCCTGATCTTTGTCTCCCACGACCGTGAGTTTGTCAGCTCGCTGGCGACCCGCGTCCTGGAGATCACTCCGGACCGCGTGATCGACTTCAGCGGCAACTACGAAGACTACCTGCGCAGCAAAGGTATCGAGTAATCCCTGTCCGTTACCCGGGTAGCGGCTACGCCTTACCCGGGCGACACGCGGTGCCGTTTTTTTGTCGGGTGGCGGCTAACGCCTTACCCGACCTACGGTTCTTGCGACCTGCCTTTAATGTCTTCACCGCGCTGGCTGAAACTACCGGCCTATGGTCAGAACCTCCACTCCGTTCCTTCAACGCCATTCACCAGCAGCTTACGCTTTTCTCCTACCGGTAATGACAGCTTCAACGCTTTCCACGCCGGGCGATAGTTGCCGCGGGCGTTGATATCCAGGTTTATGCTGCTGGCGCTGCAGGTCATTTCCCACTCCAGCCATAGCGCATCCCCCTGTTTATAGCCCCAGCTTTCGCCGTCGTCTTCAAACAGCAGACCGCGGGTTGAGCCGGTACCTTTCAGCGGGAACAGCTGCAGTTCGCGACGATCGTCTTTTTGCGCATCGACATGGCTGATACGTTCACTAAGCGGCAGACCAGCGCCGGCGCGGACCAACAGCGGCAGTTTTTCCAGCGGCGCGTCCAGCGTCACCCACTGGCCGCCGGCGAACCACTGATGGCTGTAGAAATCGTACCAACCGGCCTGATTATCCGGCAGCCATACTTCACGCTGGCGGGCGCCCGGCTCGACCACGCTGGCCACCAGCAGGTCGCGGCCCAGCAGGAAGTCATCGCATTCGGCGAAGGTCTGCGCATCGTGCTGGTGATCGAGGAAGGTCGGGCGGAGCATCGGCTCATCATCAGCATGCGCCTGCCATAGCAGAGTGTACAGATAGGGCAGCAGGCGGTAGCGCAGCTCAATGGCTGAGCGGATCGCCGGAGTGATGGCCGGATACATCCATGCTTCGTTTACCGTCTGGTCGTCATTCCACGAGTGAATAGTAAAGCGCGGATGCATGACGCCATTTTGTACCCAGCGCACAAACAGTTCCGGCTCGGGTTTATCGCCGGAGAAACCGCCGACGTCGTGGCCGACGTTAAACAGCCCGGAAAGGCTCATCCCCAGGCCCATGCGGATGTTATAGCGCAGCGTATCCCAGTTGGTGCGGTTGTCGCCGCTCCAGGTCTGGACGTAGCGCTGCATCCCGGCGCAGCCGGAGCGGGAGATCAGATATGGGCGCTTTTGCGGCGCAAAGCGCTGCTGGGCTTCCAGCGAGGCGCGCATCATCAACAGCGGCATCACCGGGCGAATATGTTTGATGGCGATTTCGCGGCCAAAGCCGTAGCAGCGGGCTTCGCCGTCCCATACTTCGTATTCGTTATTATCGTTCCAGGTCGAATCGATGCCCATCTCCAGTAGCTGGGTGGTCACGCCTTCCTGCCACCAGGCCACGGTTTGCGGATTGGTGAAATCGAGATGCGACCCTTCATCATCCCAGAAGCTGGAACGCTCCGGAGCGTCAGTTTGCGAATCGCGAATGAAGAGACCGCGCTCCGCCACCTCGCCGTAGCGCGGGTGATCCTGCAGCAGGCACGGTTTGATATTGGCGGCCAGCTTCAGCCCGGCATCGTGAAACGACTGGCTCATCACTTTGGGCTGCGGCACCTTGTCGTAGTTCCAGTTAAAGACGTAGCGCTTGCCGTTGATTGAGGTATAGCCGGAAGAGAGCTGGAACGAATCGCAGGGGATCGCGTGCTGCTCGCACAGGCGGATAAAGTTCATCAGCTGATTTTGCGCATCCGGCGCGTCGGTATAGTGCATGGTGGAGCCGCTGTAGCCGAGGCTCCATTTGGGTCCAAACAGCGTTTTACCGGTCAGGCGAACGAAGGCTTTGGTCACATCCAGCACCTGCTTACCGGTAAACAGGTAATAATCGATGTCGCCGGCTTCCGCCTGCCAGCGGCGATAGGCGGTGTGGTAGTTGTCGATCTCGTTCCCCAGATCCAGCCAGCAGCTGCTCAGGTTGTCATAGAACAGGCCGTAGCTGATATCGCTGCGCTGGGTGATGGTGAACGGAATATGTTTATACAGCGGGTCAGTGCTGACGGCGTTGTAGCCCATGGCATCGAGGTTACGCATCTCATAGCGTTTACCGGTGCGTTGCAGGTCGCCGGCCTTTTCGCCCAGGCCGTAAAAACGCTCGTCTTTGCGGCGGCTCAGATAATGGGCGACGCCGTCGCCGTGGGCATTCGCCAGGTAGGCGCTGGTCGGACGGTCATTGGCAAGCGGCTGCCATTCGCCGGCCTCGTCGCGATAGCTCCACTCCAGCCACAGCGGCTGGTGAACGGTGACGCGCAGCTGGCGGGTGGCGATAGTCAGCGTATCGCCCTCCTGGGCCAGCTGCCAGGCCGGGAGACTAAAACCGCTGAGGTCATCCCGGGCGCGGCCTTCCCACGGCACATCCTGCTGCGGAGCGATGCTCCAGGTGCGATCCAGCGCCAGCTGGCCCTGGCGTTTTAGCAGGACGCGGAACAAATTCTCTTCCAGTACGTACAGGCACAGGGTGTGCTGGCCATCGACCGTCAGTTCAACGTGATGCTCCAGCTGTTGATGCAAACTCCAGTGTTTCAGCGTCTTCATATCTTACATCCACTCTCAGGCGCGCTTGGCGCGACGTTCAGCAATAAATGCCACCAGGAAAACGGCGCCAATCAGGTCAAAGAAACCCATGGCGATAAATAGCGGGTTGAAGCCGATTTTGTCGGCGGTCACCCCGATTAATAACGAGAACAAGAAGCTGGCGATCCACGCTGCGGAGCCGCGCATACCGTTGACCGTCGCCATTTGTCCCTTGTCGAAAGACTCCACCACCAGCGCGCTGAGCATGCAGGAGATGATCTGATGGCCGAAGCCGCCAATGGAGATCAGGATGATGGTGATATAGGGATCGCGGGTGATGGCGACGAGGGCCAGGGAGAGCATCAGGAACGCGCCGGTTACCGAGCTGGCGATCACCGAGTTCACTCGCGTACAGCCGAACCAGCGAACATACAGGCGGGTGAGGTAGCCGCTGACCACGCTGCCGAGATCGGCGGCGAGAAACGGCAGCCAGGCGAACATGGCGATCTGCTTCAAATCCATGCCGTGCTCTTTCGCCAGGTACAGCGGCACCCAGAAACTCAGCACCGCCCAGGCGGGCTCGGCCATAAAGGCGGGAATGGCGATCCCGTAGAAACGTTTATTTTTCGAGACGGTTTTGAGCGCGGTAAAGAAGGGCTGTTTTACCGGCGGGGCTTCGTTATCCTGTTTGATGTACTCCAGCTCGCTTTTGCTGAGATTGGGGTGCTTTTCCGGGGTCTGATAGAAGGCCCACCATAGTACTACCCACAGTAGCGCCAGCGCGCCGGTAAACATAAACGCCCCTTGCCAGCCGAAGGAGGCGTGGGCGAAGTAGATGATCGGCGGGGCCAGCATCGCGCCGATGGAGAACCCAACGCCAGCCCAGCCGGCGGCAATCGGGCGTTCAGATTTCGGAAACCATTCGCCGATGGTTTTGGCATTGGCCGGAGTAGCGGCCGCCTCGGCCCCACCCATAAAGAAGCGCAACATAGCCAGGTGCAGCCAGCTACCGGCACCGGCGTGGGCGATACAGGCCAGCGCCCACAGGGTGGCGCAGATCATAAAGCCAAGCTTCAGGCCGATGACGTCGATAAGCCAGCCGCACAGCGGCTGGAAAATCGTGTAAGCCAGCTGAAACGCGCCGACGATCCACGAGTATTGTTCGGTAGTAATGCCGAGGGTCGCTTTCAGTTCCGGCGCGATAATTCCCAGCGAGTTGCGTGTGATGTAGTTGACGGTAACGCCAAGTAAAAACAGGACCAGCACCCACCAGCGCAGGTTTTTCACTACCCGGCGCGTTTTGCTGACGGCGATATCATTGTTGAGGCCTTGACTCATAGCACACTCCACAAGACGTTTGTAGGGGAAAGTGACGGTCTCACTCCCTGAGTGGTCACGTAGATTTATTAACTATTTGAATAGTCTATTTTTAATCTCAACATCATTGGTATAACTAGTATGGGAGATGTTGGACCAATTCAGGCTAGGGCAGAAAAATCGTCTGGCAAAGCGCTATTTATGCAAGTTTTTTCATGAAATGAGCGAGATCGCATATTTGACAGCGGAATTTGCTTGTAACGTGTGCTTTGGTGATTATGAAAATTCTTTCATTTTTCAATCGGAGCTGGATCACAAAATGGATAAAAAGCTGCGCGTCGCCGAAATTGCCGCCCGCACCGGGCTATCGCCCAGCACCGTTTCACGCGTCCTGGCCGGGAAAGCGAATACCAGCGACAAGGCGCGCCGGGCGGTGCTGGAGTGCGCCCGCGAGCTGGGTGTCATGCAGGGGTTGGCCGCCGGGCGTCTGCTGCTCAATCATCTGCTGGTGTTTGCCCCGCAGCGCGCATTCGATGAGCGATCGGATATCTTCTACTACCGGGTGATCCAGAGTATCAATAACGCGCTGGCGGCGCATGAAGTGCGCCTGCGCTACTGCGCGCTGGATGAGAACGACAGCGACGCCAACCTGTTTCTTGCCCGCATGAATGAACCTGAGACCCAGGCCGCGGTGCTGCTGGGGATCGACGATCCGCATATTCATGGCCTGGCGGCGGATCTGGGCAAACCCTGCGTATTGATCAACTGTCGGGATGAAGGGATGCGGCTGCCGTCCATCGCTCCCGATCATCGGCTGATCGGCCAGTGCGCGGCCCGCTATCTGTTTGATATGGGGCATCGGGCGGTGATGAACGTGATGTGCCTGCGCCGCTATACCATGGAGCTGCGGCTGGGGGGGATTCAGGAGGCGTGGCGCGCGCGTAATCTGCGCTTTACCGCCAGCCGGGATCTTATCAGCGTCGCCAACTTTAGCGCCAGAGAGACGGAAGAGCAGGTCGGGGCCTGGCTTGACGGCTTACAGGGGCGCCCGATGCCCACCGCCTTCCTGGTGGGCGGCGATTTTATGGCCGCCGGCACCGTCAGCGCATTGCAAAAGCGTGGCCTGCGGGTGCCGCAGGATGTCTCGGTGATGAGCATTGACGGATTTAATCTGGCGGCGATTCAGGAGGTGCCGCTGACCGCGGTGCATGTGCCGCGGGATGAGCTGGGCAGCGAGGCGGTGCATCTCCTGCAGCAGCGCCTGCTGCGCCCGGAGGCGCCGCACGGCTCGCTACTGCTGCATGGCACGCTGGTGGTACGCGATTCGGTACGGCGGATCCGGCCGGGCAAAGGCCATACCGCCGTCGAGCCGCAGGGGCTGTATGACGATTAGACCGGCATACCCAGCGCCCGTTTGCCGTGGATATTCAGATCCTCCAGGGTGAAGCGCCCCTGCCAGCTGGCTTCATAGTCCTCGCGCGGGAAATCCCCCGGCGAGGCGCCTTTTTCCAGAGCGATTTTTACTTTCTGCGCGTAGGCGAGGTTCTTCTCGCACATCGGCGCGGCCGGAATGTACATCACATTTCCCCAGCCCTGCTGATTTTCCACCGGCGCCACCGAGTGAATGATGTCGCAGTGCCACCAGACGGAGTCCCCGGCATTCAGCGCTGGAATCGAGCTTAACGCTTTAATTAAGAGCGGGTGCCACTGCTCAGAGATCGGCAGCACTCTGCCCGGCGCAACGCCGCACAGCTCATCTTCCGGCACATCGTCGAGCAGGGGGCGCAGCAGCACATAAGCCATCGCCTCCGGGATCGGCACCACGTGCAGCAGCCCCTGACCCGGGATCATGTCCGACAGCGCGGTCCAGCCCTGGAAGGTACGGAACACCGAGCATTTGGTGGTGTTGTCGACGGTATACTCTTCCACTTCGGTACGGTGCGCGGCGTCCCACGGGTCGTAGGCGTCGATATTGCCATTAAAAACGTTGGCGAAAACCTGCTGATAGGCGGGAAGCAGCCAGCGCTCCAGCGCGCCGGAATCGGTATGCGCCCCCAGCCCCTTCGAAGTGGTTCCCGGCGGGCGGCGGCGGATGCGGTCGGGATAGATCACGCTGACGTCCGGATCGAACCAGCGTTTGCCATTCTGTTCAAAACGCCACAGGCGGTTGAGGAAAGATTGCACTGCCGCCATTTCATCGCTCTGCCGCGCCTGCATTTGCGAGGGCGACCAGTAGATCGGGTAGATCTCCGGGCGCGAAGCCTCCAGCGAACCGAAGAAGCTGTCGCCAGGCCCTTTGTAAACATCGTCGAAATGGTTGCGATCCAGATATTCCAGCATCGCGGTATCCCACGCCAGCGCCTGTTCGCGTGGGAAGTGGCCTTTAATCACCGCGCAGCCACGGCGCTTAATGGCCGCGCGCTGCTCATCGCTCACTGTTCCTTCGGCGATATCGCGGAACGGAATGGTTGGCCAGACCTCCTGGCCTGCGGCTTTCAGTGTCTCAATCTCCTGCAGCCGCTCGCTGATGCGCGCTGAGAGCTTATCGAACACCGCCTGGACGTCGCCAATTTGCGCCCGCAGGGCCTGTTTCATCTGGCGAATCGCCGCTTTGTGATCGGCGGGAAGTGTTTCGTGGATCGGGAGAGCAGCCATAATAACCTCGCTGTATCTTTCATTCGAAAGTATAAAATCTTACAAGCGTTAATTTAAGTTAAAATGGAGTTAATGCAAGTTTAAAATCTTGCTGCGGCGCACAAAATGGAAAACCGGGGCGCGATGCCCCGGCGAAGGGTCAGGCGTTAAAGGGCGGGGTGTTATCGAGGACGGCCTGGATAACGTTCAGCGCGCCGTCATGGTTATTATCGTCGGTAGTGTAGCCGGCGATGGCCTTGATGCTGTCGGCAGCGTTACCCATGGCGAAAGCGTATTTCACCAGCTTCAGCATTTCGGCGTCATTGCCGCTGTCGCCGATGGCGACGCATTGCTGCGGCGAAAGATCCCAGCGCTTGAGCAAACGGCTGATGCCGTTGGCTTTATGCAGGCCAGGGATAATCAAATCGACAAAGCCAAAGCCGCTGGTGACCGGCTTCATGATGCCGTCGAGCGACACGTGCAGTTTATCAATCAGCTGTGGGATCTCGCTGTCCGGCAGGTTGAGAGAGAATTTAAACAGCGTATCGTCGATGGCGTGATAGTCGCTCACCCGCTGTAGGCGATGGTAGTGCTTCGACATCAGCTCAACAAAGGCGTCCGGAGCTTTATCGCTGACGTAGGCGCTCTGCAGGCCGCAGGCGACAAAGTTGAGCTGCGGATCTTTGAGCAATTCGCCAATCACCACTTGTGATTCGTGGCGGGTCAGTTCGCCGTGGAACAGCTGCTTGCCATGTTCATAAACCAGAGCGCCGTTTTCTGCGACGAATGAAATCTGCTCGCGAATTTCCGGGAAAAATGAGATCAGCTGATAGTACTGGTTGCCGCTGGCGACAACGAATTCAATACCTTGCTGCCTGAGCTGCGCAAACTGGGCGAGGAAACGCGGGCGGTCGTACTGCTTGGCGTCATTGAGAAAAGTTCCGTCCATATCGGTGACGATAACTTTAACGGTCATAAGAGAGTGCTCCTGGCTTAACTTCGACCAGTAACATTCTAATTACAATGTGATGAGGAGCACAAATTTATTTCGAATGAAAGTTCAGGCATTCAGAAAATGCCGGAAGGGCATGTCTTTTCCGGCCTGCAGAACAGGGTTGGCCCGCTAAGCATAGCGCCAGCGGGCACGAAGGATTACAGCGTATGTTCGGTACGGGCGATGATATCGTCCTGGGTATCCGGCGACAGGGCGGTGAAGAATGCCGAGTATCCAGCGACGCGGACCACTAAATCGCGGTACTGGTCAGGATGTTTCTTGGCTTCCAGCAGCGTGTCGCGCGACACGATGTTGTACTGGATATGCCAGCCTTTGTGTACCTCGAAGAAAGTGCGCAGCAGCACCATCAGCTTCTGCTTATCGGACTCGTTCTCCAGCGTTGACGGATTCAGCTTCTGATTAAGCAGCACGCCGCCGAGGATCGCCCCGGTCGGCAGCTTGCCCACCGAACTGATAACCGCCGTCGGCCCCAGATGATCGGTACCGGAGGCCGGGCTGGCCCCCTCCGCCAGCGGGGTATGCGCTTTACGGCCATCCGGCGTCGCCATGGTCTGCGCGCCGAACGGGACGTTAGCGGAAATAGAGGAGGTGCCAGCGTAATAATTGCCGCCAATCGGGCCGCGGCCATAGCGCGGGTTGTGATACTGCTTCAGCTCGTCGATATAGGTCTGGTAGGCCCGCGCCAGCAACTCGTCGACGCTGTCATCATCGTTACCATACTTCGGCGCGCCGTTGATCAACCGCTGGCGCAGCTGCTCGTGGGTCAGACCGTCGAAATCTTCCGCCAGCGCCTTCGCCAGCTCCTGCTGGCCGATGGCGCCCTGATCGAAGACCAGTTTTTTCACCGCCGCGAGGCTGTTGCCGAGGTTGGCGATACCCACCTGCAGGCCGGAAACCCAGTCATACTTCGCGCCGCCTTGCTTAATGCTTTTCGCCCGTTCGATGCAATCATCGACCAGCGCCGAGCAGAGAATATCGTGGACGTTCTCTTCCAGCATGGTATCGACCACGTACTCAATCTCGATGGATTTACGGGTGTAGTAACGAATCTGGCGGTCCCAGTCGGCCAGCACCTGATCGAAGTTAGCGAAGTTGCCTTTCGACAGGGCGTGCTCCTGCGGCAGGAACACCTGACCGCTGGTGGCATCGCGGCCGCCTTCCAGCGTCGCCAGCATCACCCGCGCGAAGTTAATAAAGCTCATGCCGGTACAGCGGTAGCCCCACTTACCGCCGACCGCGGTTTCAATACAGCCGATAGCCGCGTAATCGTAGGCGTCCTGCGGCTCAATGCCCAGCTTAATGAATTCCGGGATGACGATTTCATCGTTGTTAAACGCCGGCATGCCGAAACCGCAGCGGATCACCTGGACGCAGGCGTCGAGGAAGTCGTTGCTCATCCCGGCGTGGTAGCGCACGCTGAGGTTCGGCTGGGTAGAACGCAGGCGACCGCAGGATTCCAGGATCGCATACGACAGCGGGTTGACCGCGTCCTGCGGCTTACCATCCACCAGATTCTGGCCGCCGATGGTGACGTTCTGGTATAGCGGGCTGCCGGCAGAGGCTTTGGAGTGCGAGCCGGAACGGATCTTATTGACCTCCAGCAGCTTCAGCCAGCAGCTGTGCAGCAGCTCAATGGCCTGTTCGCGATCCAGCAACTGTTGCAACTCAACGTCGCGGCGGTAGTACGGGTAGAGGTACTGGTCCATACGGCCGAAGGATACCGAATGGCCATTGGATTCAATCTGCAGGATAAGCTGAATGAAGTAGCACAGCTGCAGCGCCTGCCAGAAGGTTTTCGGCGGCTCATGGGCGATGACGTCGCAGTTTTCGGCAATCGTCAGCAGTTCGTGGCGGCGTGATTCGCGGGATTCTGCTGTCGCCATCTCGCGCGCCAGCGCGGCGAAGCGTTTGCTGTGATCGCTGACCGCTTCCAGCACGATATCAATCGCTTTCAGGAACTGCTCGCCGTGCAGGTCTTCCAGTACCGTCAAATTGATACGCGAGCGGCGTTCGGCGACTTTCGCACGCATCCCGTCGAGCCCTTTCTCCAGCAGCAAGGGGTAGTTGACCGCGAGGTGAGCATCCCCGGAGGTCATATTGCCTTCCGCCTTAATAATGCCGGTGGCGAGCAGCGCCTTTTGCTCATCGGTGAACATACCGTAGCAGCGGTCTTGTACGGTCTGGCCGCGCCACCATGGGCACACTTCATGCAATACGCGTTTATTCTCCTCGCTGACCGAGAAGCCGGCGCCGGGGCGGTCGGCGAGATCGTCGATCTCTTTCTCAATCCAGCTGACGGTGTATTCCGGGAAAATAGGCGCGGCGCGCACTTCGCTGGCCTGGTTACCGACGATCAGCTCATCGTGCTTGATCCAGATGGTGCGCTCCGCCAGGTGGTGAGCCAGCGCCAGCGCGCGGCGCACCGGGATCGGTTTATCGAGATGCTGCTGATACATCTCCGTATAGTGACGGGCGCGCTCGGTACAGACCGGCGGCTTGACGATATGCACCAGCGCCATTTTATGGGCCTGGATACGGGCGCTGAGGGTGTTGAGCTTCAGGGTTGTCATAGGGTTATCCTCGTAATATCGCCGTTAGCCCCTTGCTCCGCGCATAATCTTGCGCGAAGGCGAGCAGCTCAGGAGCGTCCAGCGGTTTGTCCGGTGCGGTGTAGGGCTGACTGAGTAACTGGTATTTGTTCATTCCCAGCGTGTGGTACGGCAGGTAATGGATCTCGCTGACCTGCAGGCGATCGGCGGCAAAATCGGTGATCGCGGCAATGTCGGCTTCGCTGGCGTTGAATCCCTGGATCAACGGCACGCGAATAATCATTTTTTTCCCCGCCTGCGCCAGACGCTGCAGGTTATCCAGCACCCGGCGGGCGCTGCCGTCGGTCCACTGCTGAAAAACGGCCTCGTCAACGTGCTTCAGA
Organism: Klebsiella sp. KP20-425-1; assembly: GCF_025813515.1. Classification (NCBI taxonomy): domain Bacteria; kingdom Pseudomonadati; phylum Pseudomonadota; class Gammaproteobacteria; order Enterobacterales; family Enterobacteriaceae; genus Klebsiella; species Klebsiella sp. KP20-425-1. The sequence continues at coordinate 3,466,056 of NZ_CP109614.1, read as the reverse complement.
TCGGCGAGAAACAGGTCGACAAAGGGTAAAGACGGTTCAATGTATTTCCACGGCACGTGCAGGCAGGTTTCCACGGCGGTGTGAATGCCTGCCTGATGACTGGCTTCGAACAGCGCTTGCGCCAGCGTTGGGTTCATAAAGGGTTCGCCGCCGGAAAGAGTGATGCCGCCGCCGCTGCGATCGTAGAATGGTTTATCACGCAGCACCGTCGCCATGATCTCCTCGACGCTCTTCTCCTCGCCGCACACCGTGAGTGCGGTGGTGGGGCAGCAGTCGCGCAGCGCGGCGATATGGCTGTCGTTAACGTTTTGCCGGTGAATGATCAGGCCATCGAGGGTGCGGGTGATAACCGCCGGCGCCGCCTGCTGGCACAGCTCGCAGCCGGGCAGGCACAGCCGCGAGTCATACAGCAGATCTTCGCTACGGGCGCGGCTCTCCGGGTTCTGGCACCAGCGGCAGCCCAGCGAGCAGCCTTTCAGGAAGACGACGGTGCGGATCCCTGGGCCGTCATGGGTGGAATAGCGCTGGATGTTGAAGATCATGGCTTATCCTCTTTTTTGCGTATGAATATAAAAACACTTTCGAATGAAAGTTATGTTGACGCAAATCAACAAGCGGGATGGGGATAAGTCAGAGAGGAGAAAATAACGAGAGCGGTCACAAAACCACCGGCGACTCTCGTCGCCGGTGTGGGGGTCAGTGCGAGCCGCATACCTCGCACTGCGGGTGACGCATCAGCCTCATTTCGCGAAACTGGCAGGTCATGGCATCGTAGATGACGATTTTTCCGCTGGCAGGGGTGCCGTAGCCGCTCAGCAGCTTAATCGCCTCCATCGCCTGCAGCGAACCGATGGTGCCTACCAGCGGGGCCATTACCCCGGCTTCGACGCAGGTGAGGGCATTTTCGCCGAACAGACGGCTCAGGCAGCGGTAACAGGGGTCGCCATCCTGATAGGTAAAGACGCTGATTTGCCCCTCCATACGGATCGCCGCTCCGGAGACCAGTGGGGTTTTGTGCTGAAAGCAGCCGACGTTAAGCTGGTTGCGAATGGCGACGTTGTCGGTGCAGTCGAGCACCAGATCGTGATCGGCAATCTGCGCCGCCAGCGCCGCCTCATCCAGCAAGGCATTGAGCGGGACCAGACGGACGTGCGGGTTAATGCGCGCCAGCGCCTCGCGGGCGGAATCCACCTTCGGCTGGCCGAGGGTGGCGTCGCTGTGCAGCGTCTGGCGCTGCAGGTTGGAGAGCGAGACAGTGTCGAAATCGAGCAGGGTGAGCTGCCCGACCCCGGCGGCGGCCAGATACTGCGCGGCGGCGCAGCCGAGCCCGCCGAGGCCGACCACCAGCACGCGAGCGGCTTTTAACCGCTCCTGGCCGTCAAAATCAAAACCGCGCAAGACGATCTGCCGGTTATAGCGCAGCATCTCTTCATCGCTCAGCTCAACGGTCATTACAGCCCCCCAAACAGGTGACTGAAGGGTTCGACCTCGACCCATTCACCTGCTTCAACATGGCCGCGCTCACGCTCCAGCACGATAAAGCAGTTGCCGAGGCTGAAGGAGCTGAAAATGTGCGAGCCCTGATGGCCGGTGGTGTTCACCACCAGTTCGCCGTCCGGGTTGCGCTGCAGAATACCGCGCTGAAAATCGAGGCGGCCAGGCGACTTTTTCAGGCGCGTGGCGGCGCGGACCCGCAGGCGGGGCGCCTGAAGCGGGCCGTGCTTGCCCGAGAGTTTCGCCAGCAGGGGTTGCACCAGCTGACAGAAGGTGACGGTGGCGGACACCGGGTTACCCGGCAGGCCGCAGAACCAGCTGCTGCTGAGCTTGCCGAAGGCGAAGGGTTTCCCCGGCTTAATCGCCAGCTTCCAGAAGCCGATCTCCCCCAGCTCTTCGAGGATAGTTTTGGTGTAATCGGCTTCACCCACTGAGACGCCGCCGGAGCTAATGACCACATCGGCCTGCTGGTCGGCGGCGATAAAAGCGTCACGCAGCTTCGCCGGGTCGTCAGGAATAATGCCGAGGTTAATGACCTCGTAGCCCAACTGCTGCAGCATCAGGTGCACTGCCAGGCGGTTGGTATCGTAAATCTGGCCGTCGCCGAGCGGTTGACCCGGCAGCTGCAGCTCATCGCCGGTTGAGAAGACCGCGACGCGTACCTTGCGCACCACCTCGACCTCGGCAATGCCGAACGAGGCCAGCACCGGCAGCTCGGCCACCGTCAGGGGTGTCCCCGCCGGGAAGACCACCGCGCCGTGGGCAATATCTTCTCCGCGGCGGCGAATATGCTGCCCGGCTTTTACCGGCGCGATAAAGCGCACGCCGGCCTCGGTCTGTTCAGTCTCTTCCTGCATCACCACCGCATCGCAGCCTTCCGGCACCGGCGCGCCGGTCATGATGCGGATACAGGTCCCCGACGGCCAGGCGTCGTTGAACGGCTGGCCGGCGAAGGCCTTACCGGCGACCGGCAGCGCCGCGCCGTCGCGAAGGTCGTTCAGCCGGACGGCATAGCCATCCATCGCCGCGTTATCAAAGCCGGGCACATCCAGCGGGGAGACGATGTCATGGGCGGTCACACGCGAGAAGGCCTGCAACAGCGGTACAGTTTCCGTCGCGTTCAGCGGCGTAATACGATCGAGCATCTGGGCGAGGGCTGTGTCGAGCGGCATCAGTCCGGCGGTAAAATCCATGGGTCACTCCTGCGGGCAAAACAGCGAAAACGCCTATTATGGCAGAAAAGCGGCGCGGGCTGTATGCCACCTGGGTACGAGGCTTTACATCGCCCGCCGCTCTTTCTATATTCAAAAATTGTATAAGACATTCAGCAATATAATGATATCAATACCCTTATTCATGACGTGACCGGCGCCGCGCCGCGGTACGACAGGGCAGGGGCGATCCACTTCATCGTTAAGGACTGGCGAAATGGGCAAGGCGGTTATAGCAATTCACGGCGGCGCAGGGGCGATTTCTCGCGCGCAAATGACGCCGGAGCGGGAGCGAGAGTATGTGGCGGCGCTGTCGACTATCGTCGAAAGCGGGCAGAAAATGTTGGCCGCGGGCGCCAGCGCGCTGGATGCCGTGACCGAGGCCGTTCGGCTGCTGGAGGAGTGTCCGTTGTTCAACGCCGGAATGGGCGCGGTATTTACCCGCGATCAAACCCACGAGCTGGACGCCTGCGTAATGGACGGCTACAGCCTGCAGGCGGGCGCGGTAGCCGGGGTCAAACATTTGCGTAATCCGGTGCTGGCGGCGCGTCTGGTGCTGGAGAAGAGTCCGCACGTATTACTGATCGGCGAGGGGGCGGAAAATTTTGCCATCTCCCACGGGATGGCGCGCGTGGATAACGATCTCTTTTCCACTCCTGAAAGGCTGCTGCAGCTGCAGGAGGCGAAAGCGGGCGGGGAGATTATCCTCGACCACCACGCCGCTCCCCTCGACGAACGCCAGAAAATGGGCACCGTCGGCGCGGTGGCGCTCGATCTGGCCGGCAATCTGGCGGCGGCGACCTCCACCGGCGGCATGACCAACAAACTGCCCGGACGCGTCGGCGACAGCCCGCTGCCGGGCGCGGGGTGTTATGCCAATAATGCCAGCGTGGCGGTCTCCTGTACCGGCACCGGCGAAGTCTTTATGCGCACCCTGGCGGCCTACGATATCGCCGCCCTGATGGAGTATGGGCAGCTCAGTCTCTATTCCGCCTGCGAGCGGGTGGTGATGGAGAAACTGCCGGCTCTCGGCGGCAGCGGCGGGCTGATAGCCGTCGATCGCGAAGGCAACGTCGTTTTACCGTTTAACAGTGAAGGCATGTACCGCGCCTGGTGCTATGCCGGCGATACGCCGACCATTGGCATTTATCGCGAATAGAACAAGGGAGAGGGCGAGTGTCGCAAACTCACGAAACCGATACCTGCGAAGTGCTGGTGGTGCGCAACCTGAACGTGGCGTTCCGCCAGCAGGATGCGCCGGAGGTGCAGGCCGTGCGTCAGCTTTCCTTCAGCCTGCGCCGCGGCGAGACGCTGGCGATAGTGGGTGAGTCCGGTTCGGGAAAATCGGTGACCGCGCTGGCGCTGATGCGTCTGCTAGACGCGGCCAGCAGCGAGGTGAACAGCGAGGGGCTGTGGTTGCGGCGGCGTAACCGGCAGGTGATCGCGCTCAATGAGCAAACGGACGCTGAGATGCGCCGGGTGCGCGGCGCGGATCTGGCCATGATTTTTCAGGAGCCGATGACCTCGCTGAATCCGGTTTTTACCATCGGCGAGCAGATTGCCGAATCCCTGCGCCTGCACCAGGGGCTGGGGCGCGAAGAGGCGCTGCGCGCGGCGAAAAAGATGCTCGATCAGGTGCGTATTCCCCAGGCGGAAGAGATGCTCTCGCGCTATCCGCACCAGCTCTCCGGCGGCATGCGCCAGAGGGTGATGATCGCCATGGCGCTCTCCTGTCGGCCGGCGGTGTTGATAGCCGATGAGCCAACCACGGCGCTGGATGTCACCATCCAGGCGCAAATTCTGCAACTCATTGCCGTCCTGCAAAAGGAGATGGCGATGGGGGTGATCTTTATCACCCACGATATGGGCGTCGTGGCCGATATCGCCGATCGGGTGCTGGTGATGTATCGCGGTGAGGCGGTAGAGACCGGCAGCGTTGAGGAGATCTTTCGTTCGCCGCAGCACCCGTATACGCAGTCGCTGCTGGCGGCGGTCCCGCGGCTGGGGGAGATGCGTGGCCAGGATCTGCCGCGCCGTTTTCCGCTGCCGGGCCAGCCGCTGGCGGAGAGCGAAACGCCCGATACGGTAGTCGCCGGCGAGCCGATCCTGCAGGTGCGTGACCTGGTGGCCCGTTTTCCGGTGCGCGGCGGGCTGCTCAATCGCGTGACGCGCGAAGTGCATGCGGTGGAGAAGGTCAGTTTTGATCTCTGGCCGGGAGAGACCCTGTCGCTGGTGGGCGAGTCCGGCTGCGGCAAGTCGACCACCGGCCGGGCGCTGCTGAGGCTGGTAGAGACCCAGGGAGGCACCATTACCTTCGACGGTCAGCGGATCGATACCCTCGCCGGCGGCAAGCTGCAGGCTCTGCGGCGCAATATTCAGTTTATTTTTCAGGATCCTTACGCCTCGCTTGATCCGCGTCAGACGGTCGGCGATTCGATTATGGAGCCGCTGCGGGTGCATGGCCTGCTGCGTGGGGAAGCAGCGCGTGAGCGGGTCGCCTGGCTGCTGAAGCGCGTGGGGTTGCAGCCGGAGCATGCCTGGCGCTATCCCCATGCCTTTTCCGGCGGCCAGCGGCAGCGGATCTGCATTGCCCGCGCGCTGGCGCTGAATCCGAAGGTGGTGATAGCCGACGAGTCGGTGTCGGCCCTGGATGTCTCCATTCGGGCGCAGATTATCAACCTGATGCTCGACCTGCAGCGCGAGATGGGCATCGCGTTTCTGTTTATTTCCCATGATATGGCGGTGGTGGAGCGCATCAGCCACCGCGTGGCGGTGATGTATCGCGGTCGCATTGTCGAAATAGGCCCGCGCCGCGCGGTGTTTGAAAACCCGCAGCACCCCTATACCCGTAAGCTCATGGCCGCCGTACCGGTGGCCGACCCGGGCCACCGTCATCCGCAGCGGGTCCTGCTGTCTGATGACGTCCCGGGCAATATTTATAAGCGGGGCGAGGAGATCGCCAGCGTGCCGTTGCAGCAGGTCGGGCCGGGCCACTTCGTCGCCCGCGAATCCGCCGATGTGCTGGGCAGAACATAACAACACATAACGCATCTTTTCAGGAGAACACGATGACACAACCTGTTTCACGCAAATGGTGGCTGGCGCTGAGTATCGCGGCAGCCCTGGCGAGCGCTCCCGCCTTTGCCGCCAAAGATGTGGTGGTGGCGGTCGGGTCTAACTTCACGACCCTCGACCCCTATGATGCCAACGATACCCTGTCGCAGGCGGTGGCGAAGTCCTTTTATCAAGGCCTGTTCGGCCTTGATAAAGAGATGAAGCTGCAAAACGTTCTTGCTGAGAGCTATACCGTGTCACCGGACGGCCTGGTGTACACCGTTAAGCTGCACAGCGGGGTGAAATTCCAGGATGGCACTGACTTTAACGCCGAGGCGGTAAAGGCTAACCTCGATCGCGCGAGTAACCCGGATAACCATCTCAAGCGCTATAACCTATATAAAAATATCGCCAGTACCGAGGCGGTCGATCCGACTACGGTCAAAATTACCCTGAAGCAGCCCTTCTCGGCGTTTATTAACATTCTCGCCCATCCGGCGACAGCGATGATTTCGCCGGCGGCGCTGAAAAAATATGGTAAGGATATCGGCTTCCACCCGGTGGGCACCGGGCCGTATAAGCTCGACACCTGGAACCAGACGGATTTTGTGAAGGTCAGCAAGTTCGATGGGTACTGGCAGCCGGGGCTGCCAAAGCTGGATTCTATCACCTGGCGTCCGGTGGTGGATAACAATACCCGGGCGGCGATGCTGCAGACCGGCGAGGCGCAGTTCGCCTTCCCGATCCCTTACGAACAGGCGCCGCTGCTGGCGAAAAACAGCAAACTGGAGCTGGTGGCCAGCCCGTCGATCATGCAGCGCTACATCAGCATGAACGTGACGCAGAAGCCGTTCGATAATCCGAAGGTACGGGAAGCCATCAACTATGCGATTAACCGCCAGGCGCTGGTGAAGGTAGCGTTCGCCGGCTACGCCACCCCGGCGACCGGAGTGGTGCCGCCGTCGATCGCCTATGCCCAGACCTACACCGCCTGGCCATACGATCCGGCGAAAGCGCGCCAGCTGCTGAAAGAGGCGGGCTACCCTAACGGTTTCAGCACCACGCTGTGGTCATCACATAATCACAGCACCGCGCAGAAAGTACTGCAGTTCACCCAGCAGCAGCTGGCGCAGGTGGGGATTAAGGCGCAGGTGACGGCGATGGACGCTGGTCAGCGGGCGGCGGAAGTGGAAGGTAAAGGGCAGAAAGAGAGCGGGGTACGGATGTTCTATACCGGCTGGTCCGCCTCCACCGGTGAAGCCGACTGGGCGCTGTCGCCGCTGTTCGCCTCGCAAAACTGGCCGCCGACGCTGTTTAATACCGCGTTTTACAGCAACCCGCAGGTGGATAACGCGCTGAGCGAGGCGCTGAAAACCACCGATCCGCAACAGAAAACCAAACTCTATAAAGAGGCGCAGGATATTATCTGGAAAGAGTCGCCGTGGGTGCCGCTGGTGGTCGAGAAACTGGTCTCCGCCCACAGCAAGAACCTCACCGGTTTCTATATCCAGCCGGATACCGGCTTTAGCTTCGAACAGGCGGACCTGACGCCGTGATCATGTTCATCTTCATGCGTCCTCTCTCCCGGAATGGGAGGGAGCGATGCTGAATTATGTGATTAAGCGCCTGCTGGGCCTGATCCCTACTCTGCTTATCGTCGCGGTGCTGGTGTTTCTGTTCGTCCATATGCTGCCCGGTGACCCGGCGCGGCTGATTGCCGGACCTGAGGCCGATGCCCAGGTGGTGGCGATGGTGCGCCAGCAGCTGGGGCTTGACCAGCCGCTGCATGTCCAGTTCTGGCACTACATCACCAACGTGCTGCGCGGCGATTTTGGCATTTCCATGGCCTCGCGGCGTCCCGTTGCCAGTGAGATAGCCAGTCGCTTTATGCCCACGCTGTGGCTGACGCTGGCCAGCATGAGCTGGGCGGTACTGTTCGGGATGGCGGCGGGGATTGCGGCCGCGGTGTGGCGCAATCGCTGGCCCGACCGTCTGGGAATGGCGCTGGCGGTGAGCGGCATTTCGTTTCCGGCTTTTGCCCTTGGTATGCTGCTGATGCAGGTGTTTTCGGTTGAGCTGGGCTGGCTGCCGACGGTGGGGGCCGACAGCTGGCGGCACTATATTTTGCCGTCGTTGACCCTTGGCGCGGCGGTGGCGGCGGTCATGGCGCGCTTTACCCGCGCGTCATTCGTCGATGTGCTGCATGAAGACTATATGCGTACCGCCCGGGCGAAGGGGGTGAGCGAAACGAGGGTGGTGCTCAAGCATGGTCTGCGCAATGCGATGATCCCGGTGGTGACCATGATGGGGCTGCAGTTCGGCTTTCTGCTCGGCGGGTCGATCGTTGTGGAGAAGGTGTTTAACTGGCCGGGGCTTGGGCGCTTGCTGGTCGATTCGGTGGAGATGCGCGATTATCCGGTGATTCAGGCGGAAGTGCTGCTCTTTTCGCTGGAGTTTATTCTTATCAATTTAGTGGTGGATGTGCTGTACGCGGCCATAAACCCGGCTATCAGGTATAAGTAAGGTGCGATTGCTTAACTGGAGAAGGCAGGCGGCGCTGAACGCCATGCCGGGCATCAGACCCGGCGAGATCCATACCCCCTGGCATGAGTTCTGGCGGCGCTTTCGTCGCCAGCCGGTGGCGATGGGCGCTGGTATTTTCGTGCTGTTGCTGATTGCGGTAGCCATCGTTGCCCCATGGATAGCGCCGTACGATGCGGAAAATTATTTCGACTACGACCGTCTGAACGAGGGACCTTCGCTGGTGCACTGGTTCGGAGTCGACTCCCTGGGACGGGATATTTTCAGCCGGGTGCTGGTCGGGGCGCAGATCTCGCTGGCCGCCGGGGTACTGGCGGTGCTGATTGGCGCGGCCATCGGCACGGTGCTTGGGCTGCTGGCTGGCTACTATGAGGGCTGGTGGGACCGGCTCATTATGCGACTTTGCGACGTGTTGTTCGCCTTTCCGGGGATCCTGCTGGCGATCGCGGTGGTCGCCGTCATGGGCAGCGGGATGGCCAACGTGATCATCGCCGTGGCGATCTTCTCGATCCCGGCGTTTGCTCGTCTGGTGCGCGGCAATACGCTGGTTCTGAAGCAGCAGACCTTTATTGAATCGGCGCGCAGCATCGGCGCCAGCGACGCCACCATTCTGTTCAACCATATTCTGCCGGGGACGGTGTCATCGATCGTGGTTTATTTCACCATGCGCATTGGGGTATCGATTATTTCGGCGGCCAGTCTGTCGTTTCTCGGCCTCGGCGCGCAGCCGCCCACCCCGGAGTGGGGCGCGATGCTCAACGAAGCGCGGGCGGATATGGTGATGTCTCCGCACGTGGCGCTCTTTCCGGCGGTGGCGATTTTCGTGACCGTGCTGGCGTTTAATCTGCTGGGAGATGGCCTGCGCGATGCGCTGGATCCGAAGTTAAAGGGGTAGGGTGAGGGAAAGCTCCGCCGGGAGTCCTTTATGTTATCTGCGGCTTCAGCGCACATTGCGCTTCCGGTTAATTTTCTGCGTTATGTCTCTCATGGCGCAGGGAGCGGTGTGAGGCGGAAACGACCGCCGGACGGTTCCCTCTCCTCCCGGGAGAGGGCCAGGGTGAGGCGAAGCATCGCTGGAAAGTCCTTTATGTTATCTGTGGCTTCAGCGTAGTTTGCGCTCCCGGTTAATCGTCTGCGTTATGTCTCTTATGGCGCAGCAAAATAACGGCGCAACAGGGCTGCCTGGAAGGTAATCAATGCTTGCCCGTGGCGCTGCGCTTGCGCGGACCTGGGGGGTGAGCCTACGGGAGGACCCCGTAGGCTGGGGAATGCGCTAAGCCGCTATCCGGGAAGCTGGACTAGACCCGGGTACCCCACAGGTCGTATTCGTCGGCGTGCTCGACTTTCACCCGCACCACGTCGCCCGGCTTAACGCGGGTTTCGCCGTTCAGGTACACCGCGCCGTCGATTTCCGGAGCGTCGGCCATGCTGCGGCCAATGGCGCCTTCTTCATCAACTTCATCTACCAGCACCAGGATTTCGCGCCCCACTTTCTCCTGCAGACGCTCGGCAGAGATCTGCTGCTGCAGCTGCATAAAGCGGTTCCAGCGCTCTTCTTTCACCTCTTCCGGCACCTGGTCCGCCAGCTCGTTGGCGGTAGCGCCTTCAACCGGGCTGTACTTGAAGCAGCCGACGCGGTCGAGACGCGCCTCTTTCAGGAAGTCGAGCAGCATCTGGAAATCTTCTTCCGTTTCGCCCGGGAAGCCCACAATAAAAGTGGAGCGCAGGGTCAGATCCGGGCAAATTTCACGCCACTGCTTAATGCGCGCCAGCTGACGGTCCGCAGAACCTGGACGCTTCATCAGCTTCAGAATACGCGGGCTGGCGTGCTGCAGCGGAATATCGAGGTACGGCAGAATCTTGCCTTCCGCCATCAGCGGGATCACATCGTCAACGTGCGGGTACGGATAGACATAGTGCAGGCGCACCCAGATGCCGAGCTTCGCCAGCTCTTCGCACAGACTGACCATGCTGGTCTTCACCGGCATACCGTTGTGGAAGCCGGTGCGGTGCTTGACGTCGACGCCGTAGGCAGAGGTGTCCTGCGAAATCACCAGCAGCTCTTTCACGCCGGCGTCAGCGAGGCGTTTGGCTTCGGCCAGCACTTCGCCAATCGGACGGCTCACCAGATCGCCACGCATGGACGGGATGATGCAGAAGGTGCAGCGATGGTTGCAGCCTTCAGAAATTTTTAAGTAGGCGTAGTGGCGCGGCGTCAGCTTAACCCCCTGTTCCGGCACCAGGCTCAGGAACGGGTTGTGCTTCGGCTTCGGCGTATAATGGTGGACATGCTCCAGCACCTGCTCATAGCTGTGCGGACCGGTGATCTCCAGCACCTTCGGATGCACTTCGCGGATCTGATCCTCTTTCGCGCCGAGACAGCCGGTGACGATTACCTTGCCGTTCTCTTTCAACGCTTCGCCGATCGCTTCCAGCGATTCCTGCACAGCGCTATCAATAAAGCCGCAGGTGTTAACGATCACCATATCGGCGTTGTCGTAGGTCGGTACGACGTCATAACCTTCGGTGCGCAGTTCGGTCAGGATACGCTCTGAGTCCACGAGGTTTTTCGGGCAGCCCAGGGAGACGAAGCCGATTTTCGGCTGATGCGTGACATTGCTCATAGCTTAAAAAGTGTTCAATTATTGGAGTGGTCAGGGCAGGAATTCTACAGATCTTTGCGAAAAAGAGTATAGCTCCGTCGCGGTTAATGGTGAAAAAGCGCCCCCGACCTGTCTTTTACGCCCCCCACCGCCAGAGCGGATCCCACACGCCCCGGAGCAGAGGGGCGGGACACGCTTCTGACAAGCCGTGCGCACAGGCGGCTCAAGCCCGGCGTGGCTGCCGGGCAGAGACTTATTGCGCCGGGTTAATGGCTGCGGAGGGCGTGGCGCCGGTTTTTTTCGGCTCGCGCTTATCCTGCAGCGTGAAAATAGAGATCAGGGTAAAGAGCCCGGCGACGCTGCCGAGAATCAGATAGGTGTTGGCGAAGCCAATGGTATCGTACAGATAGCCTGCCAGCGGAGAGTAAATGGCGGTGGCGATCGAGGCGACGAACAGCACCAGCAAATAGACCGTCGAAGAGAGCTTGTGGTCGAAGTTGGCGGCGATGAATTTAAAGACCGATACCAGAATCAACGGCTTCTCCAGAGCATGCATCATTTTCACCGCACCAATCCACACCGGGCCGAGGGGCACGGCTGAGCCGACAATACGTACCGACATGATCAGCCCGGCGATGATCAGCGCCCATTTGGCGCCGGTCCGGTTAACAAACCATGGCATCAGGCAGAGGAACAGGGTTTCACCGCAGACCTGAATAGACGCGAGGATCCCGTACCAGCGGTTGCCTTCCTCCGGCGTCGGGAACTGTAGCGAGAAGTACTGGGCAAACTGCTGATCGTAGGTGTCGTAAATCTGCGTGACGAACAGGGTAAAGAGCAGCAGCATCCAGAACTGACCATTCTTCGCCAGCTCAAGGGCATGAGAGACCTTCAGCGATTCGCTTCGCGCCACATCGGCGTCGGTTAATTCAATTTTGGTTAGCATAAAGCAGATGGCGGCGATGACAATGGCGAGGCTGGCGAGCCAGAAGGCCAGATTAGGATTGCTGTCGATATACTTACCCACAATCCAGGCCGCCGCTGCCCAGCCTAACGAGCCCCACATCCGCACACGACCATATTCGAACTGATAGCGCCGGGAAATCTTATCGATATAAGAGTCGATTACTCCGCAGCCGGAGTTAAAGATGATCCCCAGATAGATCCCTCCCAGCAAGGCGCCAAACCAAAAGTTGTGCACCAGCAGCGGCGCGTAAACGTAGATAAAGAAGGGGCCCACCGGCAGGAGCAGGGCGACCAGCAGCCAGATAAGCCGTTTTTTCAGGCCGAACTTGTCAGAGATAAAGCCGAAGAAAGGCTGCATCAGCAGGGCGATAAAGGCGTTGACCGAGTAAAGCAGCCCGGTCTTCGTGGCGCTGATGCCAAGATGCTGGGTGGTCCAGATAACGAAGAAAGCCATGGTCGACGACCAGGCGAACAGGTAGAGGAAATCGAAAAGACTCAACAGAAGGTAGTTTCTTTTACCGGACGTCATGTTTCAGTTCCTTGCAAATGGGCAGAGAGAATGTCAGCGATCCGCGGGCCGCGTTCGCTGTTTTCCAGGCATGTTATACGTATTACATTAATTATTTGTTATGACATCCTAATTGACGATGGTGCAACAGGTCATATGAGGTATTGTGATCATTGCTGCACTAATTTTGTCTCTTATTGCCATTTTCTGTTTATTAATTTCAGATTGAAATTAATTGTGATCGTATAACATTGTTTTTGTTATACACCCTACAATGCGTTAAAGTTTCCACATTGTAAATGATGTTAAAGAACTGGGGATTATTGACCTGGCGCATCATTTTGCACAAAAAATAACCGTATTATGGAAAGGGTAAAGGACGACAGAGGAGGAACCGTGATGACCGTTGACAGACTATACCGCCACCTTCTGCAGAAGCTTATTAACGCCAATATCGATATTGACGCCTATCTGCAACTGCGAAAGGCCAAAGGCTACATGTCAGTCAGCGAAAATGACCATCTGCGTGATAACTTGTTTGAGCTTTGCCGTGAAATGCGTGCGCAGGCGCCGCGCCTGCAGAATGCCATTTCACCGGAGGAGAGGGATGTCCTTCGCCTGGCCGGCGAATCGGTCGCCGCCGCTGCACTATGCCTGATGAGCGGGCATCATGATTGTCCGCTATACATCGCTGTTAACGTAGAGAAGCTAGAACGCTGTCTGACAGGATTGACCTCAAATATTCATAAATTGAATAAATTGGCGCCAATCACTCATGCCTGATCGGCTGAAACCCAGGGGAAGTGAATGCTTCCCCTGTTAAAGGTTATGTAAAAATCCCCGCGCAAATTTCCCCGCTGGCTACCCTTTAGCCCAGAGCTGACGAAAGGAGAATGCCATGCGTCCGATCCCACTGCTGTTGATATTGAGCGCCTTAGCGCTACCAGCCCTGAGCCAGGCCGCGGTGCGGGTGGAGGTATTGCAAAACCGGCTGGCCCAGCCGTGGGGCATGGCCTTTCTGCCTGACGATCAGGGCATACTGATCACCCTGCGCGGCGGCGAGCTCAAGCGCTGGCAGCCGGGTAAAGGTCTGTCGGCGCCGATAGCCGGCGTGCCGCAGGTATGGGCCAACGGCCAGGGTGGCCTACTGGACGTGGCGCTGGCCCCGGATTTCGCCCAGTCGCGGCGGGTGTGGCTGAGCTATGCGGAAAGCGACGCCAGCGGTAAGGCGGGCACCGCGGTGGGCTATGGGCGGTTGAGCGAGGATGCCACGCAGCTGACGAACTTTACCGTGGTCTTTCGCCAGCAGCCGAAGCTCTCCGTCGGCAATCATTTTGGCGGCAGGCTGGTGTTCGACGGCAAAGGATATTTGTTTATCGGGCTGGGCGAAAATAATCAGCGCGCCACCGCCCAGGATCTCAGCAAGCTGCAGGGGAAAGTGGTCCGCCTGACGGAGACCGGAGGTGTACCGCCGGATAACCCTTTTGTCGGCCGGGCTGACGCCAGGCCGGAGATCTGGGCTTACGGCATCCGTAATCCGCAGGGCATGGCGATGAATCCCTGGAGCGAGGCGCTGTGGCTGAACGAGCATGGCCCGCGCGGCGGAGATGAAATTAATATTCCGCAGGCGGGGAAAAATTACGGCTGGCCGCTGGCGACGCACGGTATTAACTACAGCGGCCTGCCCATTCCGGAAGCAAAAGGCAAAACGGTTCCGGGGACCGAACCTCCCCTGTATGTCTGGCCGGTCTCTCCCGGGGTGAGCGGGATGGCCTTTTATTCGGCGCCGACCTTTCCCCAGTGGCAGCATAAGCTGTTTATCGGCGCGCTGAAGGAGACATCGCTGATTGTCCTGGCGGTGGACGGTAATCAGGTCCGCGAGGAGGGGAGATTACTGGAGGCGCGCGGAAAACGCATCCGCGATGTTCGCGTGGGACCCGACGGCTATCTGTACGTTTTAACCGACGAGTCTAACGGCGAGCTATTGCGGTTGAGTCCCGAGGCTTAGCCTCAGGTCACCGGGATCTGCACTACTTCGCGCCAGGCAGGACGTTGGCTAATCTGCTGATACCAGCGCTGCAGATGGGGCCGCGGTTGCCAGCTGTCGAGGATCGACAACAGATTGTAGACGAAGGGAGCGACGGCAATATCGCCAAGGCCGAACTGCTCGCCGGAGAGCCACGGCGTTTTGGCCAGTTCGTCATCCAGCATGGCGAACAGCGCTTCGCAGGCGCTGATCCCCGCGGCGATGGCCGCCGGGTCGCGCTGCTCCGGTGGCGTTCTCACCAGGCCCATTAATACCGGGCGATGGGCGGGTGAGAGGGTGCCGTTGGACCAATCCATCCACTTTTCCCCTTGCGCGCGCTGCGCCGGCGCGGCCAGCCACAGACGGTCAACGCCATACTGGGCCGCCAGGTAGCGAATAATCGTATTTGATTCCCACAATACCACCCCGGTGGCATCGTCCTTTAACAACGGCACCAGCCCGTTCGGGTTCATCGCCAGATATTCCGGGTCATGATTGAGACCAAACTCCAGCCCGGCGAGGATCTGCTGATAAGGTAGATCCAGCTCCTCCAGCACCCAGCGTACTTTCTTCACGTTGGTCGAGTTATTACGTCCCCACAGTGTAATCATTTTCGCTCCTGAGTTTGTTTCACTGCCGTTGCAGCGCGATCGGCGATCATGTTGGGATAAAGTTAAAAATCCGGCAAGCTTTTTTATTTGGCTGTTATTAAAGGTTTTTATGCTTACTCCCTTCAGCCAGGGGCACTCCTGGGTTACAGGGCCCGGAAAGTGTTTTTACTATTTTACAGGAGTAATATCTATAGGGTGTTACGCTACGAAGGAAAGGGCGTGAATATGGTGTATCTTATTGATAATTAAAGCTTTAAATCATGCATGCATCTATAAAAACGCTCCCTCTCCGTCTCGGTTAAAATCTCAATGTCGCCTGAGGGTATAATTTGATGCTGATTATTGCATCGCAATCATCTGAGGAACACAGGTTAATATTAATAAATAGAAAGTCAGTGAAAGAATTATATTTTTACAGGGATGAACTGTTGTTTTTATCGATCGGATATACATCTTTTTCATCCCACCCAGAAAAAATAGACCATGAGAGGCGCCGACTGGCTGGAAGATATTCTGAAAAATAGCAAAAAAAACCCAGTGACTGGCACTGGGGAGTAAATTTACTCAGGGTTGCATGCTGTTCTCAAGATAATATTCGAGTCTCGAAGTATGGGTTAACCAAAGGTAACCATCAACTTCCATACAGACTACATGGGAAATATACTGTATTAAATAACCAGGAATCCACCCTTACTTTTGTGCTATTTATCTTACCTGGGTAATCACGGCGGGGGTAAGTGGTATATAATGCAATAATCAGTATTTGAATCTATAGCGTTAAACGAGCAGAGCCTGGTAGAGGACTTTACTTTCCCCGGAAGGATTTGAAAAAGGCGGTTAAAATGAATGACTGATAAGGATGGCCAGCATACTATCGCGGTGCTATCAAAACATCCCTGCAAAACGAAATAGGGATAAAAGAAGCACTGGCGAACTGCAGTCTGGAAGAGCGAGTCGTAGAGCTCGATATGGCATCGGACGAGAAGGGTAGGAGATTACCCGGGAAGAGATGTTAACCTTTTCATCAAACCGGCGTGATTAATAACGGGCAACAGAATCAGAGCGGCCCGGGGTTTTGAGAGCAATACTTCTGTAAAGGCCACGGCTGTGGATGCGCTGTTATGAATGTATTTGTAAAATTTATCACCATCCAGAGTCGCCTTGAAAAAAAAAGCCCAGCGACAGGCTGGGGTGTAATTACACGCATAAAGGGATATGCCATTTTCAACACAATATGCGAATCTTAATTTATGGAATAACTGCGGGTGAGCTACCCGCTTCCATAAAGATTGCAGGGGAAACTATACTGTATTTAATGACCAGGAATCCATCCTTATCGATGTGCTATTTTTCTTACTTGTGTAATACGGAAAGGGAAAATAGCCCGATAAACTATCTTTTACCGATATGCCGACTAAAACAGGAAAGCCGTCTGCCTGCTTATCCAGTGGGCGAATAATTCATATCATTAGCGGGAGGCTCTCCCTTCCTGACCTCAATTCCTGATGGTGGCGTATAGAGGGGATAGCTGATTGATATCCTTTATCAAGGAGATTGCGCCTCCATCGGCGGAATGCTATGGCAATCGAAGCCCTGCTGAACATGGCGATCAGGCAGGCCCGATGGAGAGAAAAGTGCGGGCGTTGTTGCTAATTTCCTGAGACGGGCGTAATGACCGTCTCAAGCATAGCCCGGGAGTTCTCAACTGCATTTCAGGCGTAAATACGGCCTACAGAACCTTCAGGTTTATATTTAAGCGTCTGAGACTTCTACAGCAGCAAGCCAGATGTGGTTATTGTGAGTTCGGAAGTTGAACTGGGCCTCATGGAATGCAACCGGGCCGACATTTTGAGTTTTGTGAAGGGTATCAGCAGTAACAACCATCCCCGGTTCTCAGGTGAAGGGGGTAGGGGCGACGCGACTGGATATCACTGGCCAGGCTTTCGCTTACCCCACACGGCCCCGCCATAATGAGAATCTATAACCAGGCAAACCACAATGAAAGACACGCTTGCGACCTCTCTTTAGTAGCATTTTTCCCGAAGGCAAGTGAGCTATGTCATTGAAATTTCGGTGACTAATTGGTTTTGAAAGGCGATTTTTTTCTTGCCATAATAAAGTTAACATTAAGGCGATTACGATCAAAAAAATTGTTCTGATTAAAGCACAGCGGCATGTTATTGCGTAAACTTTAAAAACTTTACCAACTCGCTGTTTCTTTAAGGTCATTTGTACGCTTTACTCACCGGTTGCTGCGGCGCGGTCAGAGTGGCGCGGCATATTTTGTTTGGAAAGGATACTTGGGTGGCTCTTATGATGCATGACGCTTTTTCCCTTCGCGGCCTCGCGGCAGGTTGCGCGCTGTTATTTCTTGTCGCACCTGCGGTGCAGGCTGCGGAACAACTCCCCGACGCCCCTTCAATTGACGCTCGCGCCTGGATCCTGATGGACTATGCCAGCGGGAAGGTGCTCAGCGAAGGCAATGCCGATGAAAAACTCGACCCGGCCAGTCTGACGAAGATCATGACCAGCTACGTGGTAGGGCAGGCAATAAAAGCGGGAAAAATCAAACTGACCGATATGGTGACCGTTGGGCGCGATGCCTGGGCGACCGGCAACCCGGCGCTGCGCGGCTCATCGGTGATGTTCCTCAAGCCTGGCATGCAGGTTTCCGTAGCAGATCTGAACAAAGGGGTCATCATTCAGTCCGGTAACGACGCCAGCATTGCGATTGCTGACTACGTAGCGGGCAGCCAGGACGCTTTCGTTAGCCTGATGAACGGCTACGCCAAAAAAATGGGGCTGACCAACACCACCTTTATGACCGTCCACGGCCTTGACGCGCCGGGGCAGTTCAGCACCGCCCGCGATATGGCGCTGCTGACCAAAGCGATGATCCACGACGTACCGGAAGAGTACGCGGTACATAAAGAGAAAGAGTTCACTTTCAATAAAATTCGCCAGCCGAACCGCAACCGCCTGCTGTGGAGCAGCAACCTCAACGCCGATGGCGTGAAAACCGGGACCACCGCCGGGGCCGGCTATAACCTCGTCTCCTCGGCCACTCAGGGTGATATGCGTTTGATCGCCGTGGTGCTGGGGACCAAAACCGACCGCATTCGCTTTAACGAGTCAGAAAAACTGCTGACCTGGGGCTTCCGCTTCTTTGAAACCGTGACGCCGATTAAACCAGATGCCACCTTCGTTACCCAGCGCGTGTGGTTTGGCGATAGCAATGAAGCGAAACTGGGGGCTGGCGAGGCGGGCTCTATCACTTTGCCGAAGGGCCAGCTGAAAAACCTGAAAGCCAGCTATACCTTAAATCAGCCGCAGCTTACCGCGCCGCTGGAGAAGGGACAGGTGGTCGGGACTATCGACTTTAAGCTAAATGATAAAACCATTGAACAGCGTCCGCTGATTGTCATGGAGTCGGTAAAAGAGGGCGGCTTCTTCAGCCGGATGATCGACTTCGTGCTGATGAAACTGCACGGCTGGTTCGGCAGCTGGTTCTCCTGATGCCTGCCCGCGCCCTGCGGGGCGCGGGCAGCGACGCTTCAATACAGTAGGGAAATCTGCTGCGCCTTCGCCAGCGCGACCAGCTCATCATCCGGGCAGATATCGCTGGCGATCACGTCAAATTTCGCTAACGCCCCCATGCGCGCCGGACGCACTTTGCCAAACTTGCTGTGGTCGACCACCAGCACGTGGTAGCGCGCGTGACGCATCGCCCAGTGCTTAACCGGCAGCTCTTCCAGGTTATAGCAGGTCGCCCCCTGCTCGCAGTCGATCCCCGCCGCCGAGTAAAAGGCGATATCAGGGCTCAGATGGCTGAGGGTATCCTCAAGGCTCAGCGGCATAAAAATCGCGTTGCTGGCATGAAACTCCCCACCGCACAGGACCGCGCGGCACTGGGGTTTTTCCTGCAGGGCCAGAAAGGTGTTCAGGGAGTAGCAGACGCCGGTGAAGGGAAGGGCATCGTCAATGGCGTCAATAATCCACGGCGTGGTGGTCCCGCAGTCGAAGAAGGCCATCTGATGGGCCTCCAGCAGCGCGGCCGCATGGCGAGCGGCACGGCGTTTTTCCTCGACCAGCCGGGTTTTTTGATCGCTGAGCAGATAATGGGTGGCGCTGCGCGGCTCCAGCACAATGTATCCGCCGAGCAGCACAACCGGGCCGCTGTGGCCATTGAGGTCGCGACGAATGGTCATTTCCGACACCCCAAGCAGGGAAGCGGCTTCTTTCAGATGCAGCTTATCGCTGCGTTTAAGTGCCTGAATGAGCTGACTGATACGTTCGTCACGGCGAGTTTCCATATTCCCTCTGCGCTAAAATCGCCCTGCGGGGGCAGGGCGTTAGCGGGATTTTACCTGTCGCTTGCGGGTTAGTCACGCGGTGGCCGCAGCGACGGCGGCGTTTAGCCGCGCACCCAGCCTTTGCGGATTGGCAAGGAGAAGCAGAGACGATACAGCCGCTGCAGCTGATGGTATAGCGCCGGGCCGAACGTGTGCCAGATCAGCGCCGCGCCAAGGCAGCCGCACATCCCGGCCAGCAGCCCGCCGACCATATCCAGCGGCCAGTGCACGCCGAGATAGACACGGGACCAGGCGATGGCGGCGGCAATGGCCATCAGCAGGGCGCCGGACCACAGGCGATGCCAGAACAGGAAGGCCAGGGCAAAGGTAAAGCTGACGGTGCCATGGTCGCTGGGGAAGGAGTCGTCCGCCGCGTGGTGCAGGAAGTTATAGCCTACGCCGGCGACAAACGGCCGATCGTGCGGATAAAGATGGCCGATCGCCCACGACACGGTCAGGCTGATCGTCAGCGCCAGCATCAGCTTAAACACCATCTGCCGCTGGGCAGGCCCCCACAGCCACAATGTCACCACCAGCAGAGGTACGATCAGAATCAGATCTTTAGCGATGAAGATCGCCATCTCAATGGCCCACTGCGGCGAGGCAGGCGTCGCGTTGAGCAGGGCGAACAGCGCATAGTTAATATTTTCCAGCATAGACTTCCAGGCTCGTTGGTCCGATAGCAATTAAGCCGCCTACCCTAAATAAAAGCGGTGCGGAGTTAAAGGCGGCATTGTCTTAAAGATCAGGTTGTTATGAAATCCACTACCATAAAGTCTACGGCTAACAGCCTGAAAAACGTCAGTATATCGTTTGTCACATTGCTGAAACATAAACGGAATATATACACAGGCTGAATAACAGGGGAGAGGCAGGACGATGGCGCACGGCTCGTAATATTGTGCGGTGTCACCCACAATTCACTATCTCCGCGCCGGGAGTTTCATTACACTTTGCGCGATTTTTGATAGATAAGAGATTTCATGCAAAATTATTCGCTTTCAGGCCGCCGCCTCGGAAGGCAGGCGCTGTTGTTCCCGTTATGTCTGGTGCTGTACGAGTTTTCCACTTATATCGGCAACGATATGATTCAGCCGGGCATGTTAGCCGTGGTGCAGGAATTTCAGGTGGGCAACGAATGGGTACCTACCTCAATGACTGCCTATCTGGCAGGCGGCATGTTTTTACAGTGGCTGCTGGGGCCGCTGTCGGATCGTATTGGCCGCCGTCCGGTGATGTTGACCGGCGTAGTATGGTTCATCGTCACCTGCCTGGCGACGCTGCTGGCGCAGACCATTGAGCAGTTTACCCTGCTGCGCTTCCTGCAGGGGATCAGCCTGTGCTTTATTGGCGCGGTGGGCTATGCGGCGATACAGGAGTCCTTTGAGGAGGCGGTGTGTATCAAAATCACCGCCCTGATGGCTAACGTGGCGCTGATTGCCCCGCTGCTGGGGCCGCTGGTGGGCGCCGCCTGGGTGCATGTCCTGCCGTGGGAGATGATGTTTGTCCTGTTCGCCGTGCTGGCGGCCATCTCGTTCTTCGGCCTGCAGCGGGCGATGCCGGAGACCGCGACGCGGCTGGGCGAAAAGCTGTCGGTGAAAGAGCTGGGCCGCGACTATCGGCTGGTGCTGAAGAACCTGCGCTTCGTCGCCGGCGCGCTGGCCACCGGCTTTGTCAGCCTGCCGCTGCTGGCGTGGATTGCCCAGTCGCCGGTGATTATTATCAGCGGCGAACAGGCCACCAGCTATGAGTACGGCATGCTGCAGGTGCCGATTTTCGGGGCGCTGATTGCCGGCAACCTGGTGCTGGCGCGCCTGACTGCGCGCCGGACCGTGCGCTCGCTGATTATCATGGGCGGTTGGCCGATCATGTTTGGCCTGATCCTCTCTGCGGCGGCGACCGTGGTCTCTTCCCACGCTTATCTGTGGATGACGGCCGGTTTGAGCTTCTACGCCTTCGGGATTGGCCTCGCGAACGCCGGCCTGGTGCGTTTAACCCTGTTCGCCAGCGAGATGAGTAAAGGCACGGTCTCGGCGGCGATGGGAATGCTGCAGATGCTGATCTTCACCGTCGGCATCGAGCTCAGCAAACATGCTTACGAGCTGGGCGGCAACGGGCTGTTCAGCCTGTTTAACCTGCTGGGTGGGGTACTATGGCTGGGGCTGATGATTTACTTTCTGAAAGATAAAAGCGTCGGCAATTCGCAGCAGGGGTAGTTGTTTTCAACCCGGATGCGCTCGCATCCGGGTCTTATCAGGCGAACGGCGCTTCGCGATCCAACACCTTATCAATAATCTGCAGGACACCTTCTTCGTTGTTATGCGGCGCCTGATAGCGGGCGACGGCTTTGACGTCTTCCCGGGCGTTGGCCATGGCAAAGCCAAACCCGGCGTGCTGCAGCATTTCGATATCGTTGCCGCTGTCGCCGAACGCCACCACCTCGTGATCCTCAATGCCCCAGCGCTGCTGCAAAATGCGCAGCCCGTTGGCTTTGTGCACACCCGGGATAATTAAGTCGATGCTGCCGTAGCCGGTGGCCACCGCGGTGACCATGTCCCCCAGCGTCGCGTGCAGCTTCGGCTGAATTTCCGGGATCAGGCTGTCTGGCACGTTGAGACCAAATTTGAGGATGGTGTCATCGAGATGGTTAAAATCATCCACCAGTTCCAGGCGGTGATAATACTTCGCCGCCACCGTCTTCAGCGCGTCGTTGTAGCGATTGAGGGTGTAGGCGCTGCGCTTCCCGCAGGCGATGATTTCGATATTCGGCAACGTCTGCAGATGGTCGACCACGGCGTTGAAGTGGTGAACCGGCAGTTGGCAGTTGAAGACGTCTTCATTGCCGCTCACCACCCAGCCGCCATTTTCCGCCACGAAGGCGATCTGATGGGCGATCTCCGGGAAAAAGGAGATCAGCTGATAATATTGGTTGCCGCTGGCGACCACGAAGCGAATATTCTGTTCGCGCATTCGCTGGTACTGGGCGAGGAAGCGCGGCCGGTTGTAAGTTTTGGCATCGCTTAAAAAGGTGCCGTCCATATCCACCGCAATCAGTTTGATGCTCATTAGCTGTTCTCCATAACGGGTTCAGATTGTGGCTTAGCCACCGCGCGGGCGACCAGCGCCGCCACCATCACCAGACCCAGCACCACCATCATGGCGCTGCGCAGGCCGAAGTGTTCGCCGAGGAAACCCAGCAGTGGCGGCCCGACGAGGAAAGCGAGATAGCCGGTGATCGCCACCACGCTGACGCGCTTGGGCGCGTCCGGCCCGGTATCGCTGGCGGCGGAGATGGTCAGCGGGAAGCCGAGCGAGGCGCCAATGCCCCACAGCAGCACCGAGATGCCCGCCACCCAGGGGTTATCGACGAAGATGATCAGGCCTATGCCGAGGGCGCCCATCACTGCGCTGCCGCGGACCACCGCCACCCGGCTGTAGCGATCGATAAACCAGCCGCCGGTAAAGCGGCCCAGCGTCATGCCGAGGGTGAAACCGGCATAAATCAGGGAGCCGGAGGTGGGGCTAAAGCCGTGGCCATCCACCATCAGCAGCGGCAGCCAGTCGTTGGCCGAGCCTTCGGCAAAGGCCATCGCCAGGACAATGACGCCGATCAGCAGCAGCTGCGCGTCGCGCCACACCGGCAGACCTTTCGCCTCACCGTGGGCGACTTCGGCGGCATTTTTACCGGTGCCGTCGGGAATGGCGCGAATAGCAATGGCGATGGGCAGGATAGCCACCAGCGCCGCCGCCAGAATGTGCGGGGCGGCCGGCAGACCGAATCCGGTCACTGCCATGCCCACCCCGGCGCCGAACAGGGTGCCAAAGCTGTAGAAGCCATGCATCATCGGCAGCACCGTTTTATTCATCTCCCGCTCGATGGCCGCGCCTTCGACGTTGATAGCGACCTCTGCAGAGCCGAAGCTGGCGCCGAAGATAGCCAGACCGAAGGCGAACAGCGGGGCGGAAGTGACCCACAGCGCCAGGCTGAGCACCAGCATGCCAAGCACGGCGAAGGACATGGTGGTGCGGATGACCTTGCGGGTACCAAAGCGCTTCACCAGCCACGCCGAGCAGAGAATACCGCTCATCGACCCCACCGACAGACCAAACAGCACCACGCCCATCTCTGCGGTGGATAGCGCCAACAGATCGCGGATCGCCGGCGTGCGGGTGGCCCAGGAGGCCATTAACAAGCCGGGGATGAAAAAGAACATAAACAGCGCCCATAGCCGAAGCTGCAGCGCTCTGCGCGAGGATTGCGTCGTCATCCGTAAACGCCTTAAAGGAGAAGAGTGAAGACAACAGTAGCAAGTATGTGTACATTTGTACATAAACCGGAAGAGGAAAATCATGGCCCGTAGACCAAACGATCCGCAGCGCCGCGAGCGCATCCTGCAGGCGACGCTGGATACCATCGCGGCGCACGGCATCCATGCGGTGACGCACCGTAAAATCGCCACCTGCGCGAATGTGCCGCTGGGATCGCTGACCTACTATTTCAGCGGCATTGAGGCGTTAATTGAGGAGGCGTTCAGCCTGTTTACCGCCGAGATGTCGGCGCAGTATCAGCAAGGCTTCGTCGGGGTAACGAACCGGGAACAAGCCTGCGATGCCATCGCGGATCTGATCTTCAGCGCCCAGGTGACCACGGCGCGCAATATGGAGCTGATGTACCAGCTGTACGCGTTCTGCAGCAGTCAGCCGGCGCTGAAGGCGGTGATGCAGAACTGGATGCGGCGCAGCCAGCAGACGCTGGAGCAGTGGTTCGCCCCCGATACCGCCCGCGGTCTCGACGCCTTTATTGAAGGGATGACCTTGCACTTTGTCACCGACCGCGCGCCGCTGTCGAAGGCGGCAATCCGCATGATGGTCGGGCAGCTGGCGGGGGAGAGGGCGCAGGAAGAGGGGCGCTGAAGCGGCGTTTCACCCGGAATGGCTAAATGCAGGCAACAAAAAACCCATCAACCTTGAACCGAAGTGGCGGGGTTGATGGGCTCCACAAAATGGGGACATCAAAGAAAAGCAGTGGCATTACTTATGACTGATGCCCTGAGAAAAAGTTCTGCCTGTGACGGCTTTTTTCTCAAAAAATTATTGTAGCCCTGGCCAGATGATCACGATGAGCGTCCCGGCAAGGGTAAGCAGCACGTTGGCGATGGCGTAGGTGCCTGCGTAGCCGAGCGCTGGAATATTGCTGCGCGCGGTATCGCTGATGATCTCCATCGCCGGGGCGCAGGTGCGGGCCCCCATCATGGCGCCGAACAGCATCGCCCGGTTCATGCGCAGCACGTAGGCGCCGAACAGGAAGCAGATCACCACCGGCACCAGGCTGACGATAAGCCCTGCCGCCAGCATCTGGCCGCCGACGGCGCCCAGCCCGTTATTGATCCCGGCCCCGGCGCTGAGACCGACCCCGGCCATAAACACCATCAGACCAAACTCTTTCACCATGTTCAGCGCCCCCTGCGGGATATAGCCGAAGGTTGGGTGGTTGGCGCGCAGGAAGCCAAGCATGATGCCGGCGAACAGCAGGCCGGCGGCGTTGCCGATGCCGAAGCTGAAGGAGCTGAACTGGAAGGTGATCATGCCGATCATCAGGCCAACGATAAAGAAGGCGCAGAAGGCCAGCAGATCGGTCACCTGGCTGTGAATGGAGATAAAGCCGATGCGGTCGGCCACGGTTTTTACGCGGCGGGCGTCGCCGCTGACCTGCAGCACGTCGCCTTTGTTCAGTACGACGTTATCGTCGATAGGCATCTCGATCTGGCTGCGAATAACCCGGTTTAAGAAGCAGCCGTGGTCGGTAAGCTTGAGCTGCGCCAGGCGGCGGCCGACGGCGTTGTGGTTTTTGACCACAATCTCTTCAGTGACGATGCGCATGTCGAGCAGATCGCGGTCGAACACCTCTTTACCGTTGCGGAAGCTCGGGTCGAGGCGGGCGTGGGCGTCCGGGTAACCCACCAGCGCAATATCGTCACCCATCTGCAGCACCGCGTCGCCGTCCGGGTTGGCCAGAATGCCGTTGCGACGAATGCGTTCAATATAGCAGCCGGTCTGGCGGTAAATACCCAGTTCGCGCAGATTTTTGCCATCCGCCCAGGCCACCAGCTCCGGGCCGACGCGGTAGGCGCGGATCACCGGCAGGTAGACTTTACGTTTGGAATCGGTATCGAGGCCGCGCTCGCGGGCGATTTGCTGGGCGCTGGTCTGCAGATCCTGATGCTGCAGCTTGGGCATATAGCGGGCGCCGACGATCAGGCTCACCAGACCAACCAGATAGGTCAGGGCATAGCCGAGGCTCAGATGGTCAAGCGACTGCGCCAGCTGATCGCTGGGCAGGCCGAAATGGCGCAGGGTGTCGCCCGCGCCCACCAGCACCGGGGTGGAGGTCATGGCGCCTGCCAGCATACCGGCGGTGAGCCCGATATCCCAGCCGAACACTTTACCCAGCACCATGGCGATCAGCATCGCGCTGCCGACCATCACCAGCGCCAGCATCAGGTAGTTTTTCCCGTCGCGGAAAAAAATAGAAAAAAAGTTGGGCCCGGCTTCTACGCCAACGCAAAAAATAAACAGCATAAAGCCGAGATTAAGGGCATCGGTGTTAATCGCGAAATGCTGCTGGCCTAATAATAGAGAAACGACTAAAACGCCAATGGAATTACCAAGTTGTACTGAGCCGAGACGCAGTTTTCCCAGGCATAGTCCTAATGCAAGTACAACGAATAATAACAGGATGTAATTCCCGTTTAACAAATCTGCGACGTTTATATTCACGAAAGCCAACTTCTCATTTACTAGTAAGTTGTTGAAGGAAATGGTTATTTGGTCTAAGGTTGCTCAGGCGTTCGCGTTGTCGCGAACCTATTCTGGCACCCTGTTATAACCAGCAAAAATATACCGCTAGTTTAATCCTTCCTGGATGCGGCGGCTAGTGACAATCGTTTTTAGGCTGGTAGGGGAGTTATTGGCATGGATTGCCGAAATGCTTTATCTGACTGGGCGACGTGGACGTGAGTTAGAGGCAACATCAGGAG
Source organism: Klebsiella sp. KP20-425-1 (assembly GCF_025813515.1). NCBI lineage: Bacteria > Pseudomonadati > Pseudomonadota > Gammaproteobacteria > Enterobacterales > Enterobacteriaceae > Klebsiella > Klebsiella sp. KP20-425-1. Next base: position 3,439,653 of record NZ_CP109614.1, on the reverse strand, counting down.
GATACGGTGAAATCTGAGCGTAGTTGGGCCGGCATTATCTGTGGCTTCGTTCTGTTCATTGTGGTGTGCTTATCGTTGTTGTTACATATGAAAGGGGCATTTCGCGCCAGCGGCAACCCGGAGCTGGGCCTGCTCTTCTTTTTGCTGCCAGGGGCGGCGGCGAGCTGTCTCTCTCCCGGACGGCGGGTGCTGCGTCCTTTGCTCGGCGCGATACTGGCGGCGCCGGTCTGCATGGTGACGATGCGGCTGTTCTTCGTGACCCACCGGACGTTCTGGCAGGAGATGGCGTGGGTGTTGAGCGCCGTGTTCTGGTGCGCGCTTGGGGCATTGTGCTTTTTGTTTATCTGCGCCTGGCTTGATACCTGGCGCAGTCATTCATCGAGCAAATAAATTGACTCAGGCAAACAGGCCGAGATTCTCTTTTGCCCAGGCTTCAAAATCGGTGCAGCCGCCGATGTGTTTCTGGTCGACGAAAATCTGCGGCACGGTTTCAACCGGTTTGCCAACGGTTTTTTCCAGGTCAGCTTTGCTGATGCCTTCGGCATGAATATCCACGTAGCGGTAGTTGAAATCATCACGCTCGTTGGTCAGTTTTTCTGCCAGTTCTTTAGCGCGAACGCAGTAAGGGCAGCCTGGACGACCAAAAATAACGGTAAACATTGCTTCTCTCCTTAAACCTCAGCCGGATGGCGAATGGCGCTTATGATGCCTGCAACGGGCGGGGAGGGAAAGAAGGTTCTGCCTTTTACTTCGATGGTTTACGGCTATGTTTGATAAATGTCGGACTGTCAAAACCCGTATACTGGCCCGACGGCGCGGTGGAATTGGCTGGCGCGCCGCGTTTATCAACCGGAGAGGCGTGATGCGAAAATTTGCCCCATTGCCGAAAAGCATACTGCTGGTTGAGATCCTCGGGATGGGGCTGTTAACCCTCGCCTGGCTCTCCCTTAACCAGTATGTCCAGCTGCCTGCGCCCATTGCCAGCCCGACCGCGGCGCTGGTGATGCTCTTTGCCGGGATCGTGCTGATGATCCCCGCCGCCCTCGTCGTTATGTGGCGGATGGCGCAGATCGTGGCCCCGCAGTTAACGCACTCTCCAAAGCCTGAATCCTTGTCTGACAGAGAAAAACGTAATGACGCCGACCATTGAGCTGCTGCGCAGCCACCGTTCCATCCGCCACTTCACCGATGCCCCCGTGAGCGACGAACAGCGCGCAGAGATTATCGCCAGCGCGCAAGCGGCATCTACCTCGAGTTTTTTACAGTGCACCTCCATCATCCGTATTACTGACCCGGCCCTGCGTGAACGTTTGGTCCCGCTGACCGGCGGCCAGCAGCACGTCGCCCAGGCAGCGGAGTTTTGGGTCTTCTGCGCCGACTTTAATCGCCACCTGCAGATCTGCCCACAGGCGCAGCTGGGGCTGGCGGAACAGCTGCTGATCGGCGTTGTCGATACGGCGCTGCTGGTGCAAAACGCGTTGACCGCCGCCGAGTCCCTCGGACTAGGGGGCGTCTATATCGGCGGGTTGCGCAACAGCATTGAGGCCGTCACAGAGCTGCTGGAGCTGCCGCAGCACGTCCTGCCGCTGTTCGGTCTTTGCCTTGGCTGGCCGGCGGATAACCCGGATATCAAGCCGCGGATGCCGGCGGCCATGCTGGTGCATGAGAACCGCTATCAGCCGCTGGATAACGCGCTGCTGGCGGAGTATGACGAACAGCTGGCGCACTATTATCTGTCGCGCGGCAGCAACGCCCGCCGCGATACCTGGAGCGACCATATCCGGCGCACTATCGTGAAAGAGAGTCGTCCGTTTATTCTTGACTATCTGCATAAGCAGGGGTGGGCAACGCGCTGATTACGTGTACACTGCTGCTCCGGCCAGGTGATATCCGCCGCCGGCCGCAGGAAAGGTGAAAGTGTGTTCGATAGCTGAGGCCCGCCAGAGCGGGTCTTTTCGCAGAGGTGCAGGATGAAAATTGCCATATTATCCCGGGATGGAACGCTTTATTCATGTCGGCGCCTGCGCGAAGCAGCGCAACAGCGCGGTCATCAGATCGAGATCCTCGATCCGCTTTCCTGTTATATGAACGTCAGCCCGGTGGCCTCGTCGATCCACTACAAAGGGCGTCAGCTGCCGCACTTTGATGCGGTGATCCCGCGCATTGGCTCGGCGATCACCTACTATGGCACCGCGGCCCTGCGCCAGTTTGAGCTCCTGGGAAGCTATCCGCTGAATGAGTCGGTCGCCATCACCCGCGCTCGCGATAAGCTGCGCTCGCTGCAGCTGCTGGCGCGCCAGGGCATCGATCTGCCATTGACCGGCATCGCTCATTCCCCGGATGACACCAGCGATCTGATCGCCATGGTGGGCGGCGCGCCGCTGGTGGTGAAGCTGGTGGAGGGCACCCAGGGGATCGGCGTGGTGCTGGCGGAGACCCGCCAGGCGGCGGAGAGCGTGATCGACGCCTTTCGCGGACTGAACGCTCATATTCTGGTGCAGGAATACATTGCCGAAGCGAAAGGGTGCGATATCCGCTGCCTGGTGGTCGGCAATGAGGTGGTGGCGGCGATCGAGCGGCGGGCGAAAGAGGGGGATTTCCGCTCTAACCTGCACCGCGGCGGCATGGCCACGGTGGCGCAGATTAGCGACGAGGAGCGGGCCATTGCCATCAAGGCAACGCAAACTCTCGGGCTGGACGCCGCCGGTGTCGATATTTTACGCGCCGCCCGCGGGCCGCTGGTGATGGAGGTGAATGCCTCGCCGGGGCTGGAAGGGGTGGAAACCACCACCGGCGTGGATGTCGCCGGCAAGATGATCGCCTGGATCGAGCGCCAGGCGACGCCGGAATTCTGTTTGAAAATAGGCGGCTAACCGCCGGATGCAAGACGGCCATGGTATGCGGCGCTTTTTTTGCGTAAGCTATGGCGTCGTTTTTCCACTGTAAGAGGTCACAGGCACTATGGATTCACTGGTCGTTCCAGGTCTGGATACGCTACGTCGCTGGCTGGACGAAATCGGCATCAGCTTTTTTGAGTGCGATTCCTGTCAGGCATTGCACCTGCCGCATATGCAGAATTTCGACGGTATTTTTGATGCCAAAATTGACCTGGTGGACAACGTGGTGCTCTTTTCCGCCCTGGCGGAGGTGAAGCCGTCTGCCCTGCTGGCGCTGTCGGCGGATCTCTCGGCCATCAACGCCAGCTCGTTAACCGTGAAGGCGTTTATCGACATTCAGGACGATAATTTGCCCAAGCTGGTGGTTTGCCAGTCGCTGTCTATCGGCCCAGGGGTGACCATGGAGCAGTTCGCCTGGTTCTTCCGCCAAAGCGAAGAGCAGATCTCGATGGTAATCCTCGAAGCTGGCGCAAATCAGTTGCTGTACAAAGGCGAAGAAGAAGAGCCTGCGGCGGAAAACGTGCAATACCATTTTCTTCACTAAACCTGCCTAAAATTAGCGCAGCCACTACCGCAGCGGCTGCGTATTACCCGCTTTTATTCTGCATTTAACCTTTCTTTAAAGCATTATTCACCGCCATTCAGGCCGTTTTGGCTTATCACGTAGACCGTTATTGCATAAAAATTTGATAAAAGGCGTTTTTTTACCTGGGCTATAGCCTCTTATTCTGGCTACAGTTATTCTGACGATGCTTCCAGTTGCGAGCAACCACTCCGGGAGAGATCCGCTCTCCTTTTCTCAGGCAATGAAAAAATATGCATGATTTTTGCATGCGTAGAAATGCGTATATTTGAGCCCGTAAGTTAACGGGCGTTGAGAAGGAAAAGAGATATGACCGCCTTTGGTAAAAAATGGTTAACAGGTCTGGTTACGGGTGCGCTGATGGCCGTCTCTGCCGGTTCGCTCGCCGCCGAACAAAAAACCCTGCATGTTTATAACTGGTCTGATTATATCGCGCCGGACACGGTAGCGAATTTCGAAAAAGAGACCGGGATTAAAGTGGTGTATGACGTTTTTGATTCCAACGAAGTGCTGGAAGGCAAATTAATGGCGGGTAGCACCGGTTTCGACCTGGTGGTGCCGTCGGCAAGCTTCCTCGAACGCCAGCTGGCGGCGGGCGTGTTCCAGCCGCTGGATAAAAGTAAGCTGCCCAACTGGAAGAACCTTGACCCCGAAGTGCTGAAGCTGGTCGCCAAGCATGACCCGGAGAATAAATACGCCATGCCTTACCTGTGGGCGACGACGGGCATTGGCTACAACGTGGATAAGGTGAAAGCCGTTCTCGGCAAAGATGCGCCGGTGGACAGCTGGGATCTGGTGCTGAAGCCGGAGAACCTCGAAAAACTGAAAAGCTGCGGCGTCTCCTTCCTCGACGCGCCGGAAGAGATTTTCGCCACCGTGCTGAACTACCTCGGCAAAGATCCGAACAGCAGCAAAGCGGATGATTACACCGGCCCGGCGACCGATCTGCTGCTGAAGCTGCGGCCGAACATTCGCTACTTCCACTCTTCGCAATATATTAACGACCTTGCCAATGGCGACATCTGCGTGGCGATCGGCTGGGCAGGGGACGTCTGGCAGGCGGCCAACCGCGCGAAAGAGGCGAAGAACGGCGTCAATGTCTCCTACTTTATTCCGAAGGAAGGCGCGCTGGCGTTCTTTGACGTCTTTGCCATGCCGGCCGACGCGAAGAATAAAGATGAAGCCTATCAGTTCCTTAACTATCTGATGCGTCCGGACGTCATCGCCAAAATCAGCGACCAGGTGTTCTACGCCAACGGCAACAAGGCTTCCACGCCGCTGGTCAGCGAGACTATCCGTAACAACCCGGCGATTTATCCGCCAGCGGATGTGTTCGCCAAACTGTTCACGCTGAAGGTGCAGGATCCGAAGATTGACCGCGTGCGCACCCGCGCGTGGACCAAAGTGAAGAGCGGCAAATAATTCCTGACGGCCCGTCGAATACGGGCCAAATCAGATCTGCACTCGCCGGGAAATAGCAGCGCGCCCGGCGAGCAGAAGCACCAGGATGGTGCAAATGCACTGTTAAGCACGAAGTATGGCACCGGACCATATGGTGATCGTTTTTTTGCCGGAGAGCACCCGATTGAACGACGTAATGCCCCGCCCACAGGCGAAAGCCCCCAAAGCGCTGACCCCGCTACTGGAAATCCGTAACTTAACCAAGTCGTTTGATGGCCAGCATGCGGTCGACGACGTCAGTCTCACTATCTACAAAGGCGAAATTTTTGCTCTGCTGGGCGCGTCAGGCTGCGGGAAATCGACGCTGCTGCGCATGCTGGCGGGCTTTGAACAACCGACCGCCGGGCAGATTATGCTCGACGGCGTGGATCTGGCGCGCGTGCCGCCCTATCAGCGGCCTATTAATATGATGTTCCAGTCCTATGCCCTGTTTCCCCATATGACCGTTGAGCAGAATATTGCCTTCGGCCTGAAGCAGGACCGCCTGCCTAAGGCGGAAATCACCGCCCGGGTGCAGGAGATGCTGGCCCTGGTACATATGCAGGAGTTTGCCAAACGTAAGCCGCACCAACTCTCAGGCGGCCAGCGGCAGCGCGTCGCGTTGGCGCGCAGCCTGGCGAAACGGCCCAAGCTGCTGCTGCTTGATGAACCGATGGGGGCGCTGGATAAAAAGCTTCGCGATCGCATGCAGCTCGAGGTGGTGGATATTCTTGAGCGCGTTGGCGTGACCTGCGTGATGGTGACCCACGATCAGGAAGAGGCGATGACCATGGCGGGCCGTATCGCCATCATGAATCGCGGCAAGTTTGTGCAGATTGGCGAACCGGAAGAGATTTACGAGCACCCGACCACCCGCTACAGCGCCGAGTTTATTGGCTCGGTGAACGTCTTTGAAGGGCTGGTGAAGGAGCGTCTGGAAGACGGTCTGGTGCTAAGCTCCCCGGGACTGATGCATCCGCTGAAGGTCGACCCCGACGCCTCGGTGGTGGACAACGTGCCGGTCTGGGTGGCGCTGCGTCCGGAGAAGATCATGCTGTGCGATGAACCGCCGGCGGACGGCTACAATTTTGCCGTCGGCGAGGTGATTCATATCGCCTATCTGGGGGATCTCTCTATCTATCATGTGCGCCTGCAAAGCGGGCAGATGATCAGCGCCCAGCTGCAGAATGAACACCGCCATCGGAAAGGGACGCCCACCTGGGGCGATGAGGTGCGTTTATGCTGGGATGCTGACAGCTGCGTTGTGCTGACGGTGTGAGGAGAGGGCGATGAATACCGTTGAATCCCCGTCAGGGGCGAAAAAACCGGGCGGCTTCGCGCTGTGGGCGGCGCGCCTGCAGATGGCGCATGGCCGCAAGCTGGTGATTGCGCTGCCCTATCTGTGGCTGATCCTGTTGTTTATGCTACCGTTCCTGATCGTGTTCAAGATAAGTCTTGCCGAGATGGCGCGGGCGATCCCTCCCTACACCGAGCTGATGGAGTGGGCGGACGGCCAGCTGACGCTGACGCTTAACTTTGCCAACTTCCTGCAGTTGACTGACGATCCGCTCTATTTTGAAGCTTATCTCCAGTCGCTGCAGGTGGCGGGTATCTCGACGATCTGCTGCCTGCTGCTGGGCTATCCGCTGGCCTGGGCGGTGGCGCACAGCAAGCCGTCGACGCGTAATATTCTGCTGCTGTTGGTGATCCTCCCGTCTTGGACCTCGTTTTTGATCCGCGTCTATGCCTGGATGGGGCTGCTGAAGAGCAACGGGGTGTTGAATAACTTCCTGCTGTGGTTAGGGGTTATCGATCAGCCGCTGGAGATCCTGCACACCAACCTGGCGGTGTACATCGGTATCGTGTATGCCTATCTGCCGTTTATGGTGCTGCCTATCTACACCGCGCTGACCCGCATCGACTATTCGCTGGTGGAGGCCTCGCTGGATCTCGGCGCCCGGCCGCTGAAGACCTTCTTCCAGGTGATCGTCCCGCTCACCAAAGGCGGCATTATCGCCGGCTCCATGCTGGTGTTTATCCCGGCGGTAGGCGAGTTCGTGATCCCGGAACTGCTGGGCGGGCCGGACAGCATCATGATTGGCCGCGTGCTGTGGCAGGAGTTCTTTAACAACCGCGACTGGCCGGTCGCCTCGGCGGTGGCGATTGTCATGCTGCTGTTGCTGATCGTGCCGATCATGTGGTTCCACAAGCACCAGCAAAAACAGATGGGAGAGCAGGGATGAACGACTTGCCGGTAGTACGCTCGCCGTGGCGCATTCTGATCCTCGTGCTCGGGTTCACCTTCCTCTACGCCCCGATGCTTATGCTGGTGATCTACTCGTTCAACAGCTCGAAGCTGGTAACGGTCTGGGCCGGATGGTCGACGCGCTGGTATAGCGAACTGTTCCACGATGATGCGATGATGAGCGCGGTAGGATTGAGCCTGACCATCGCCGCCTGCGCGGCGACGGCGGCGGCGATCCTCGGTACCATCGCCGCGGTGGTGATGGTGCGCTTTGGGCGTTTTCGCGGCTCCAACGGCTTCGCGTTTATGATCACCGCGCCGCTGGTCATGCCGGACGTGATCACCGGTCTCTCGCTGCTGCTGCTGTTCGTGGCGCTGGGACATGCCATCGGCTGGCCGTCGGACCGCGGCATGTTGACCATCTGGCTGGCGCATGTCACCTTCTGTACCGCCTACGTGGCGGTGGTGATCTCCTCGCGCCTGCGCGAGCTGGACCACTCTATTGAAGAGGCGGCGATGGATCTTGGCGCCGCGCCGCTGAAGGTCTTCTTCGTCATCACGCTGCCGATGATTATGCCGGCGGTGATCTCCGGCTGGCTGCTGGCCTTCACGCTGTCGCTGGATGACCTGGTGATCGCCAGCTTTGTCTCCGGTCCCGGGGCCACGACCTTGCCGATGCTGGTCTTCTCCAGCGTGCGCATGGGGGTCAACCCGGAGATCAACGCCCTGGCGACGCTCATCCTCGGCGTGGTCGGTATTGTTGGTTTTATCGCCTGGTATTTGATGGCCCGCGCAGAAAAGCAGCGAGTGCGCGATATCCAGCGTGCAAGACAAGGCTGAACCACCTAAAATCGGTACAGCAGCCTCCGGTCGGCGCCACCCTGTGGCGCCGTTTTCATGGAAGACATTACGTTGGGATTGTTTACGAAAACTCGCTCATCGCATGCCCGCCTTAACGTCCCTGCGCTGGTGCAGGTGGCGGCCTTTGCTATTATTTTGATTCGCGGCCTGGATCTGCTGATGATCCTCAATCTGTTGGGCCTGCAGGGGCTGAACGAATTCATACACCGCAGCGTTCAGACCTGGAACCTGACGCTGGTCTTCCTCGGCAGCCTGGCGCTGGTGTTTATCGAGATCTGGTGCGCCTTCTCGCTGGTGAAAGGGCGCAACTGGGCGCGCTGGATCTATCTGCTGACGCAGATTATCGCTGCCGGCTACCTGTGGGCGGCATCGCTGGGCTACGGGTATCCGGAGCTGTTCAGCATTCCCGGGGAATCAAAACGAGAAATTTTCCACTCGCTGGTGATGCAAAAACTGCCGGATCTGCTGGTTCTGACGCTGCTGTTCGTGCCGGCGAACTGCCGTCGCTTTTTCCGCCTGCAATAACGGTGATACAATCCCCGCCCCTGGATTTTTGAAGGTCAATTATGCATTGCGCACTCTACGACGCCGGCCGTTGCCGCTCCTGTCAATGGCTGGAGCGGCCGGTCCCGCAACAGCTCGCCGATAAAATGGCCGATCTGCGCACGCTGCTGGCGGCGATCCCGGTCGCAGCCTGGGGCGAGCCGGTCAGCGGGCCGGAGGCGGCTTTCCGTAACAAGGCTAAAATGGTGGTCAGCGGCAGCGTTGAGCGTCCGCTGCTGGGGATGCTGCACCGCGATGGCACTCCGGTGGACCTCACCGACTGCCCGCTCTATCCCGCCGAATTTGCCCCGGTTTTTGCTGCCCTGAAGCCCTTTATCGCCCGCGCCGGGTTAACACCTTACAACGTCGCGCGCAAACGCGGGGAGCTGAAATACCTGCTGCTGACCGCCAGCCAGCAGGGGGAGATGATGCTGCGCTTCGTGCTGCGCTCAGAGGCCAAGGTAGCTCAGCTGCGCGCCGCGCTGCCGTGGCTACAGGCACAGCTGCCGCAGCTCAGCGTGATCACGGCGAATATCCAGCCGGTGCATATGGCAATCATGGAAGGTGAGCAGGAGATCTTCTTCACCGAACAGCAGGCGCTGGGGGAGGTCTTTAATGGGGTGCCGCTGTGGATCCGCCCGCAAAGCTTCTTTCAGACCAATCCGGCGGTAGCCAGCCGGCTGTACGCCACGGCCCGCGACTGGGTGCGCGCGCTGCCGGTCCAGCATATGTGGGATCTGTTTTGCGGCGTTGGGGGATTTGGCCTGCACTGCGCGACGCCGACGATGCGCCTGACCGGTATCGAGATCGCCCCGGAAGCCATCGCCTGCGCCAGACAGTCAGCCGCGCAGCTGGGGCTCAGCAATCTGCATTTTCAGGCGCTGGACTCCACGCAGTTCGCCACTCACGAAGCGGATGCCCCGCAGCTGGTGCTGGTTAACCCGCCGCGCCGCGGTATTGGCGCTGAACTATGCGACTATTTAAGCCGCATGGCGCCGCCCTATATTATCTATTCCAGCTGTAACGCCCGCACCATGGCGACCGATATCGCTCGTCTTAGCGGCTATCGCGTTGAGCGGGTCCAGCTGTTTGATATGTTCCCCCACACCGCCCACTACGAAGTGCTGACCCTGCTGGTCCGCGAAGTTTAAACAAAATGTGAAGGCTTTGCGCCGCTGAAATCGGGTAAGCTTGAGGCAGCATGTTTTGTTATTGGTGGGGGGAATCTAATGGCCAAAACCATTCTGCTGGTGGAAGATGACGAGGATATAGCCACGCTGCTGCGGCTCAATCTTCAGGATGAGGGCTATCAGATCGTCCATGAAGCCGACGGCGGCCAGGCCCTCGCCCGGCTGGAGACGCAGGTCTGGGATGCGGTGATCCTCGATTTGATGCTGCCCGGCGTCGATGGTCTGGAGATCTGCCGGCGTATCCGCCAGATGACCCGCTACCTGCCGGTGATTATCATCAGCGCTCGCACCAGCGAAATGCACCGCGTGCTGGGCCTGGAGATGGGCGCCGACGACTATCTGGCGAAGCCCTTTTCATTGCTGGAGCTTATCGCCCGCGTCAAAGCGCTGTTTCGTCGCCAGGAGGCGATGGGGCAGAATCTGCTGATGGACGCCGGGCGCCTGTCCTGCCATGGCCTGAGCATCGACCCGCTGTCGCGCGAAGTGAAGCTGCGCGGCGAGACGGTGGACCTCACGCCGCGTGAATTCGACCTGCTGTATTACTTCGCCCGCCACCCCGGGGAAGTGTTTTCCCGGCTGGCGCTGCTGGAGCAGGTCTGGGGATATCAGCACGAGGGCTATGAGCATACCGTCAATACCCATATCAACCGCCTGCGCAGTAAAATCGAACGTGACCCGGCCGAGCCGGACATCATTCTTACCGTCTGGGGAAAAGGCTATAAGTTCGCCCCGGTGACGCAAGAGGCCGTCCCGTGATCCGCCGCCTGAGCCTCAGCCAGCGGCTGGCGCTGGTGGTGGTTTCCCTGCTGATGCTATGCGCGGTGGCGGTATGCGCCGTCCAGTTACACAGCAGCGCGCAGTATGGCAACGCCATGGTGCAGCGTCTGTCGTCCGGGCTGGCTCAACAGATTGTCGCCCGCGAGCCGTTGCTGGACGCCCACGGCGAGGTCAACCGGCAAACCCTGAAATCGCTGTTTGACCGACTGATGACCTTTAATCCCAGCGTGGAGCTCTATCTGCTGTCGCCGGATGGCGACCTGCTGGCCGATGCGGCGCCGCCGGGCCATATCCAGCGCCAGCGTATCGACATGGCGCCGGTGCAGGCTTTTCTCACCGGCAGTGCGTCGCCGGTGTATGGCGACGATCCGCGCAGTCCCGACGGACGAAAAGTCTTCAGCGCCGCCCCGCTGCGCGTCGACGGCCAACTGCGCGGCTACCTGTATATCATTTTGCAGGGGGAGACGTTTAATCAGCTGGCGGCCGACGCCTGGCAAAAAACGCTGTGGAGCATTGTTCTGTGGACGCTGCTGCTGGTGGCCCTGTTTGGCCTGCTGGCAGGGGGGCTGGCATGGTTCTGGGTCACCCGGCCGGTCCGCCTGCTCACCGCCCAGGTGGCGGCGAGCGGCCAGGACAGCATCAGCGCCATCAAAACCCTGGCGGCCCGCAGGCCGGAGCCCCGGCCTGGTAACGAGGTGGCGGTGCTCGAGAACCGCTTTATTGACCTTGCCCGGCAGATTGCCGATCAGTGGGATCGGCTGGCCGACAGCGATCGCCAGCGCCGTGAATTTGTGGCCAATATCTCTCACGATTTGCGCACGCCGCTGACTTCGCTGCTGGGGTATCTGGAAACGCTGACCCTGAAGGATGAATGGCTGACCGCCGAGGAGCGCAGGCAGTATCTCACCATCGCCCTGCGCCAGGGGAACAAAGTGCGCCATCTCTCGCAGCAGCTGTTTGAGCTGGCGCGACTGGAGCATGGAGGCATTAAGCCGCAGCGCGAGCGTTTCGCGATGGGGGAGCTGATTTCCGACGTGGCGCAGAAGTTTGAATTAACTGCCCGCACGCGCGAGGTGAACCTGCATATTGATGTACCGGGACCGCTGCCGCTGATTAACGCCGATGTGTCGATGATTGAGAGGGTGGTGACCAACCTGCTCGATAACGCGATGCGGCATACTCCCATCGGCGGGGAGATCCGTCTGGCGGTCTGGCAGGAGAATCAACAGCTTCAGGTCGAAGTGGCAGACAACGGAGCGGGCGTCGATGCCGCGCTGCGCGACGATCTGTTCCAGCGGCCGTCGGCGTTGTCAACCCAGGCATCGCGGGAGGATCGCGGCGGGTTAGGACTGCTGATTGTGAAACGAATGCTGGAGCTGCACGGGGGCGATATCAGACTGGTGGAGTCGGTAAGCGGGGCGCGGTTCAGGTTCTTCGTGCCACTTTGAGAAATCGCCGGGTGGCGGCTACGCCTTACCCGGCCAACGGGGAAGAGCGGTGGCCGGGTAAACGCAGCGCCACCCGGCGAAAAAAGTTACTCCGGGAACCACTGGTTGCTAATTTTCTGGTAGGTACCGTCGGCCTTAATCGCTTTCAGCGCGGCGTTCAGTTTCTCCAGCAGCGCCTTGTTATCCGGGCGCACGGCAATGCCGAGTCCGGTGCCGAAGTATTGCGGGTCGGTCACTTTCGGCGTGGCTGCCCCCAGCTGCGGGTTAGTTTTCAGCCATTCGTTGACCACCGCGGTGTCGCCGAACACGCCGTCGATACGGCCATTTTTCAAATCGATAATCGCATTCTGGTAGCTGTCATAGGCGACGGTCTTCACCTCAGGATGCTTATCCTGCAGATATTTCTGGTGGGTGGTGCCGTTTTCCATGCCGATCCGTTTGCCTTTCAGGTCATCGAAAGAATGGAACGCATCTTTTTTGGCGATCACCAGCGCCGAGTTGGCGTAGTACGGGTCGGTGAAGGCCACCTGCTTGCTCCGCTCCGGCGTAATATCCATTCCGGAAATCACCGCATCATATTTCTTGAACTTCAGCGCCGGGATCAGGCTGTCAAACGCGTGGTTGGTAAAGGTACATTCTGCCTGCATTTGTTTGCACAGCGCGTGGGCCAGATCGATATCAAAGCCGACAATCTGGTTATTAGCGTCCATCGATTCAAACGGCGGATAGGTTGCGGAGACGCCAAAACTGATTTTTTCCGCGGCAGCGGCGCCGAACGCGAAAGAGGTGAGCAGTGCAGCCAGAACTAACTTTTTCATCGTGGAACTCCCGTCTGTCTATCTTATGATTATTCACCGTGTCTGCGGCATAGAGTGACAATGCCATTAAATGAATTTATATGCAATAAATTTGATTAAATATTTTTATAGGCATAAAAAAAGACGGACAGGTGTTAGACTTGTCCGCCTTGCTGTTTGCTTTTTATGCAATATGCTCTGGTGCTAGCTACGTCGCTCGAAGGCCAGCGCTTTGCGTTCCACCAGGCGCATCAGCAGCGTCAGCAGTCCATTAACGATGAGATAGATAATCCCGGCGGCGCCGAACACCATCACGTCGTAGGTGCGTCCGTACAGCAGCTGGCCGTGGCCCATCACTTCCATCAGCGTGATGGTGTAGGCCAGAGAGGTACTCTTGAAAACCAGCACCACTTCGTTGGAATAGGACGATAGCGCACGCTTAAAGGCGTACGGCAGCAGGATCGCCAGAGTATCCTTTTTACTCATCCCCAGCGCGCTGCAGGACTGCCATTGCCCGTCGGGGATCGCCCGGATGGCGCCATAAAACAGCTGAGTGGTGTAGGCGGCGCTGTTGAGCGACAGAGCGATCAGGGCGCACAGCCACGGCTCGGAGATAAGATGCCACAGCCACGGATACTCCTGCAGCGAAGGGAACTGTCCCGGGCCGTAGTAGATCAGGAAGATCTGCACCAGCAGCGGCGTACCGGTAAACAAGGTGATATAGCCGCGAACTATCCATACCAGCCCCGGCGTCTTCAGGGTCAGGATAATGGTGAAGATCAGCGACAGGATCAGCGCCACGATAATCGACGCCACGGTCAGTGTCAGGCTGGTATGCAGTCCTTTCAGCAGTTCGGGTAAATAGTCGAGCATCAGCCTGGTCTCCGTTCGAAGCGCGTCGCACGCTGGTCAATCCGCTTAAGGATGTATTGACTCAACAGGGTGATGACGAGATAGATTGCCGCCGCAATGATATACCAGTTAAAGGGTTCCTGAGTGCGGGTGGCGATGCTTTTGGTCTGCAGCATCAGATCGTTGACGCTGATCAGGCTCACCAGCGCGGTGTCCTTCAGCAGCACCAGCCACTGGTTACCGAGGCCGGGCAGGGCATGGCGCCACATCTGCGGCATCACCAGACGGAAGAATATGGCCGCTTTCGACAGCCCCAGCGCCTGGCCGGACTCCCACTGGCCCTGCGGAACCGCTTTTAGCGCGCCGCGCAGCGTTTGCGAGGCGTAAGCGGCATACAGCAGCGACAGGGCGATCGCCCCGCAGAGGAACGGGCTGACGTCAAAGTTCTCAATCTGCATCTGGACCGGGATCTGCGTGAACCCGAGCGGGATGGTGAAACCGTCAGAGAGCGTCAGCAGCAGCTGGGAAGAGCCGAAATAGATAAACAGCACCACCAGAATTTCCGGTAGCCCGCGCAGGATGGTCACTATGCCGGTTGCAAGCCAGGCTACCGGGCGCCATTTCACTGACTCCAGTACCGCAAAGAGCATCGCCAGGACCAGGCCGATGACGAGCGCGCAAACGGCAAGGCCGACGGTCATCCCGGCGGCGCTTGCTAATGGAAAAATTGCGTTCATTCAGTCTTACTTCTGGAACCATTTGTTATAGATGGTCTGGTAAGTGCCGTCTTTCTTCACTTTTTCCAGCGCAGCGTTAAATTTCTGCTGCAGGTCGGTGTTGCCCTGACGTACGGCAATGCCCAGCCCGGTGCCGAAATAGGCTTTGTCGGTCACTTTATCGCCCACGGCCGCCAGCTTCGGATTGCTCTTCAGCCATTCGGTCACCACGGCGGTGTCACCAAAGACCGCGTCGATACGACCGTTCTGCAGGTCCAGCTTCGCATTCTGGTAGCTGTCGTAAGGCACGGTAGTGATTTCCGGATGTTTATCGGTGATGAATTTCTGGTGGGTGGTGCCGTTCTGCACGCCCACTTTTTTGCCCTTCAGCTGGTCAATGCTGGTGAACTTACCCTGCTGGCCGACGAACAGCGCCGAGTTGTCATAATACGGGGTAGAGAACAGCACCTGCTTTTCACGCTCCGGCGTGATGTCCATCCCGGCCATGACCGCGTCGAAACGGCGGAATTTCAGTCCCGGGATCAGGCTGTCAAAGGCCTGGTTGGTGAAGGTACAGGTGGCGTCGATCTCTTTACACAACGCGTTCGCCAGATCGACATCGAAACCGACGATCTGGTTGTTGGCGTCCACCAGCTCAAACGGAGGGTAAGAGGCCTCGGTGGCGAAACGAATGGTCTGCGCGGCGGAAGCGGAGAGGCTCATGCCTGCGAGCAGGGCGGCAATCAGTACTTTTTTCATCGTCATTTCCCCGAAAAACATCAATGTGAAAGATAGTTTTTAAACGCGTCAGTTTGCGGATGCGTGAAGCAGGAGGCATCCCCTTGCTCGACGATATGGCCATTTTCCATATACACCACCCGGCTGGCCGTCTTGCGCGCCACTTCAACTTCGTGGGTGACGATAACCTGGGTAATGCCGGTTTCAGCCAGCTCGCGGATGATGCTGACGATCTGGGCAGTGATTTCCGGGTCGAGCGCCGCGGTAGGCTCATCGAACAGCAGAACCTGCGGCTCCATCATCAGCGCGCGGGCGATGGCCACCCGCTGCTGCTGGCCGCCGGATAAATGCAGCGGGTAACGATCGCTGTACGGCTTCAGACGCAGGCGCTCCAGCAGCTTCTCTGCGCGAGCCAGCGCCTGATCCTTGCTTAACCCCAGTACGCGGCAGGGGGCCTCGATCAGGTTCTGCTGTACCGTCAGGTGCGGCCACAGGTTGTATTGCTGAAAGACCATGCCGACGTTCTGACGCAGCTCGCGAATCGCTTTATCGGACGGCGCTCTGGTGAAGTCGAATTGGTTACCGGCGATGGATAACGAACCGGACCGCGGCATCTCCAGCAGGTTGAGTACGCGCAGCAGCGAGCTCTTCCCGGCACCGCTGGGGCCGAGCAGCACCAGCGTTTCCCCCTGCGGGCAATCCAGCGTGATGTCGAACAGCGCCTGGTGTGCGCCGTAGAAGCAATTAATGCCGTTTAGTTTAATACTCATCTGGGCAGTCTGATACGAATAGCTATTGAGGCCGCAAATACTACCTTTGGCAGAATAGTTATGCAATATTTATGCGTTAAAAGTTAAATCTAAACCACGTTTAGCTTTAAAGTTAGCACAAAATATGGCCTGGTGGGTGAGGGGGGCGCAAATGTCGGCATTCCTGGGGCGAATACCGACATTTTACCGGGGTTATCGTTTCAGCGGCGTCGCTTCAACTCCGGAATCAGCGTTTCTCCAGACTCTGTCGCAGCGTCCCGGCTGGCGCATGGCTGTTGTTGCCGAGATAGCGAACGTCATCGACGGCCCAGCACTGGCCTTCCTGGATCATCAGCACTTCATCTTTCCAGCTCTGGGTGCCCTGTTTCAGATCGACGCGCAGCGGAATATTGCGCGCATCGCGGTTCGGGATGGTGGAGGCGCTGGCGACCACGGCGCTGTCTGCCGGGGTGCTGCTGCTGGAGAACGGATTAGCCTGCAGTAATTTGCTGTTGGCGGGATCCTGGCGGGCGTCATTGAGTAACTGCGCCAGGCCGTCGCTCAGATAGGGGCGCAGCGCCGCCGGATCCTGAGTACGATTCTGGATCTGGGTGTCGTAGAATTTTTGCGCTACGTCGTCAGGGCCGCCTTCGACGCAGGGGCCGCTGCGGGTGCCATTATCTTTATAGGCCGGGGTGACGGTCGTACAGGCGCTGAGCGCCAGCGCGCAAGGGAGAAGTACAGCAAAAAGTTTGTAGCGCATGATGATTTCCTTATAAGCGAACTACGTTTTCAGTTTCCGTTAAAGCATAGCGTATAGCGTGCGGATTGTACTTGACGCAAAGAGCTAAGACCTTGATGTGGCTACAGCCTTAGGGCGGGAAATCGGCACGGGGATGACAGAATTCCGTCAGGCGCTAAAAGGCAGGGCAGTATAAAAATAAACTTAATTTTCCCGTGAACAAGAAATATTACCCCGTAAAATAGGGAAATGGCTCTTGAAAGATAAGGGTAATTATTTCTTCTTATAGATGCGAGTGGCGACGTGCATTTTTTTATCCGTATTACCGAAGGACGGGACAATGACGCCCCCCTTGTTCATTTGTTTTTTTAATCAGCTCTTCACGGGCATCGTTGGATGCGGTTTGACCAGTAGAGGAAATGGCGCCGATTTTGGTATATTGCGTATGGACTTTATCAAAAGCTGTTTTGTTAAAATTTCTGCGGAGACGGCATTGGCCGCTTAAAACAATGCTGTACCTGCCACTAAAGCTGCATATTTAATATTCTTAGCCCCTATTGTTTATCTCGCTATCATCATGCTCTTGTTTGCATTCACCAATGAATGATTCAGATTGAACTCACACTGCTTTTTGTAAGCAAAATGCTGCAATTTAATGACGGTTAGTTAACGCTTTTTAGCGAAAAGATGACGTATTTCGCAGTGCTGATGCTTGTTTTTTGAGCCGGTTACCCATCGGGAGCGGACCAGGCTATTTTCTTCGGTCGTTAGCTGAAAATCACCCTGAGAGGCCGGAGCTGAGGGGATAGGGCGCTGACAGACATTCCCGGTAACATGGTTTATCATATAGAAAAGCAGGGGCTGCGCCCATGGTCATGCAGGTCACCAGGGAGTTAAGATGTTAACAAATAAGCGAGAGCGCGCCCGGCAGCAGCGAGCCGCGTTGTGGGCCACCAGAGATAATGTCCAGCGCCATGCGCTGTCCATGAGTATGCCCTGGCTGGCCTTTGTCAATATCGCTTTTGCGTTAATGATTTTCTTCCGCAATTTTATCTTTACCTATTTTGATAAGAGGCTACTGACGCACCGGGCGGTTATTCCTTATATCGAAGCGGCGTTGATTGCGGTTATTATCATTTCGGCCATTTTAGTGATTATTGCCCTCACGCCGCGACTGGCGCAGGGACGATATACGTTGAATATCATCACCGGGCTGCTGCTGGCGCTCAGTCTGTGCTGGTCCCTGAGTAATTATTGTTTTATTTTTTTCTGGACCTTGCCCTTTGCCTGGCCGCTGCTGGTGATATTAATGACTACCGGCCTCACCGCGCTGTATCACCATTGGCCCGGCATAACCGCTTTTATGCTGCCGCTATGGGTGACCGCCTTGCTGGCGGGAATACAGCTCCACTATCACACCGAGATCCGCTTTTTGATCCTCTGGGCCATTTTTACCGCGATTTTGCTGTATGGCCGACGTATTTTGCAGCGCTGGTATGACGAAGCCTGGGATACCCACCAGGAGAATATGCAGCTTATTCAGCGGCTGGAAAGTATCGCCAACCAGGATGCCTTAACCGGAACCGCTAACCGTCGGGCGCTCAATGCTTACCTGGCGGCGATCTGGCAGCAAAAAACGCCGTTGGCGCTGATGATGATCGATGTCGATTATTTTAAGCGCTATAACGATCGCTATGGCCATCAGGCTGGTGATGAGTGCTTATCTTCTGTCGCGCAGGTGCTTAAAATGGCGGTCCGGGCTGAGGGCGATCTGGTGGCTCGCTACGGCGGCGAAGAGTTTGTCGTCGTGTTGCCCGGGGTGTCCTTAGCGCATGCCACCGCTATTGCCGAGCGTATTCAGCAGAAGATCCGCGAGGCAGGCCTACCGCACGCCGCTTCGGCGGTGGCGTCGGAGGTCACCGTGAGTATCGGGATCGTCGCCTCCGATGGCACGGTCCCGATAGAGACGCTGATCGCCCGGGCGGACAGTGCGCTGTATCAGGCGAAAAATAAAGGACGTAATCAATGGTCTTATTAACCCGGAGACGCTGCCGGGCAAGGGAGAAGGGATGAAACGGATGATGCGGATCGTGCTGCTGGCGCTGCTGCTAACCGGCTGCGCTGGGGAAAAGGGCATTATCGATCGCGACGGATACCAGCTGGACACCCGTCATCCGGCGCAGGCTGCCTATCCGCGAATAAAGGTGTTAGTGATCCACTATACGGCTGACAATTTTGATGTCTCGCTGGCCACGTTGACCGATAAAGAGGTCAGCTCCCACTATTTAATTCCTGAACAGCCCCCGCGTTATCAGCATAAACCGCGGATCTGGCAGCTGGTGCCGGAAGAGGATTTAGCCTGGCACGCCGGGGTAAGCTACTGGCGCGGCAGTACGCGCATTAACGATACCTCCATTGGCATTGAGCTGGAGAACCGCGGCTGGCAGAAGACGGCGGGCGTCAAAAGTTTTACCCCCTTTCATCCGGAACAGATTGCGGCTCTGATCCCGCTGGCGCGCGATATCATCGCCCGCTACCACATCGCGCCGCAGAATGTGGTCGCCCATGCGGATATCGCCCCGCAGCGCAAAGACGATCCGGGGCCGTTATTCCCCTGGCAACAGCTGGCGCAGCAGGGGATCGGCGCCTGGCCTGACGAGCAACGGGTGGCCTTTTATCTCAACGGGCGGCCGGCCAGCGAGCCAGTGGACCCCGAAATCGTACTGGATTTGCTCTCGCGCTATGGCTATCAGGTGACGCCGGAGATGACCCCCGCGCAGAAGAAGCGGGTGATTATCGCCTTCCAGATGCACTTCCGTCCGCAGCGCTGGGATGGGGTAGCGGATGCGCAAACCGAAGCGATAGCCGAGGCGCTGTTAGAAAAATATGGCCAGGGTTAGCGGTGTAGTTTACCGTGGTCGCGAAGCCAGGCGGCGGTGCGCACGATGCCGTCGTCAAGCGTCACCACCGGCTGATAGCCCAGCTCGTCCTGCGCGCGGGTGATATCGAGCGTAAAATCAAAGTTAAGCTTGGAGACGCCGTAGTGGGTAAACGCGGGTTCTTTGGCGGTTTTATCGCCAAAGCGCTCCATGCTGCGGGCGATAATATCCAGCATCGGATAGGGAACTGAGCGGATCCGGCATTTGATGCCGAGCTCGTCGATCAATTTCTGCACGATGCTCCGCAAGGTGCGCGGTTCGCCGTTGCTGATATTCCACGCGCGGGCGGAGGGAAGATGATCGCAGGCCGGCTGGCTCGCCAGCCACATCGCATGTACGGCGTTTTCATAATAGGTCATGTCGACCAGCGCGCTGCCGCCGCGCGGGAGCAGGACGCTGCCATAATGCTGCATCATTTGCGCCAGCCGGGGGATAAAGACTTTGTCGTGCGGCCCAAACAGGCTCTGCGGCCGCAGAATGGTAAAACGGGTATGCGGGTTAGCCTGCGCCAGCAGGTTGATCACCTCCTCGCTGGCCGCCTTGCTGCGGGCAAACTCGTTGGCGAAGCGGTGTGGACGGAAATCTTCCTGGATATCACGATGATGGTGATAATCAAAATAGAGCGATGGCGAAGAGATATGGACGAAATTGCGCACTCCCCATGCCACTGACCATTCGCCCAGACGACGGGTGGCGCGGACGTTAGCGAGATCGAAAGCCTGCTGAGTGCCCCATGGCGAGGTAAAGCTGGAGCAGTGCCATAGGGTATCGATACCGGCGAGCATCACTTTAGCCTGCGAAGAGACCAGCTCGGTTAAATCTGCCGGGATGAATTCCGCCCCCATTTTGCTCAGAAGCTTGCCCATCGCTTCGTTGCGCCCGGTCGCTCGCACGCTGATGCCCTTGTTGCGCAGATATTCCACTGCGTTGCGGCCTAATCCGCTGGTCGCACCGGTAACCAGTACCTTCATATCACTCTACTGTCCCAGAAAAGAATTTCGTGCGCATTTTTCCGTGATTCTCCCGACTATGCAATGAGAATCATGAAAGAATAACGCTTATCCTTCGACTCTGCCTGAGATTTGTTCGGCCAGCCGGGCGATGCGTTGCGCCATACCGCGGAAAATAAACAGGTGCGCCGGGATCATCAGCAGCCAGTAGATCAGGCCTGGCATACCGTGCGGGTGCCACCAGGCGCGCACGTCCAGTTCACGACGATCGCCTTTATCGTTAATGGTAAAGCTTAATCGGCCCAGCCCGGGCGCTTTCATACCGAATAGCAGGGTGAGCTGTTTTTCTTCCTCCACGATAATTACCTTCCAGCTGTCGACCGTATCGCCGGTTTGCAGATAAGCGCGCTGCGGCCGCCCTTTGGCCAGCCGGTGGCCGACCAGCAGATCCATCGCGCCGCGGGTTTTCCACAGCAGATTGCCGAAAAAATACCCCTCTTCCCCGCCGATTTGGTTAACGACCTGCCACAGGGCCTGGCGGCTTGCCTGAGTGGCGACGGTGCAACCTGCCTGCTTCGGATAGTAGCCGTACTCCGGTCGCCAGCGGGCGAAAGCCTGAGCGTCGTAGCCCCAGTCGCTGGAGTTTACTAACTGCTCTTCTTCTTTCAGCGTGCGGCGAACCGCCTGATCGAAGGGGATCAGCGTTTGCGGGATCAGCGCCCGCAGCGCCCGATCGTCAGCGATTAGATCGTGCTTCAGCCCCTGAATCAGCGCCTTGGCGATGGTCGGCGGCACCGAGGTGATGACATTGAGGAACCACACCGAGATCCAGCGCGTCGGCAGGGGAATGGGAATGAGCGGGCGATGTTTACCGCTGACGGCCATAAAGCGAATGAACTGCTGCTGATAGCTTAACACCTCCGGACCGGCGGCTTCGAAGACGCGGTGCATGTCGGAGGGATGATTCAGCAGCTCAACCAGGTCAACGAGCAGGTTTTCCAGCGCGACAGGGGTGGTACGCGAACGTACCCAGCGCGGAGGGGTTAGCACCGGCAGGTTATAAACCATGTCGCGCATCACCTCGAAGGCGGCGGAGCCGGCGCCGACGATAATCCCGGCCCGCAGCTCGGTCACCGGCACGCCCGACTCACGCAGGAGATCGCCGGTAATCTGACGAGCGCGCAGATGGTCGGACTGCTCCTGCGCCGGGGCCTGCAGCGAACTGAGAAATATCACCTGGCGCACTGATGACTGACGCAGGGCATCGCGCACATACGTCGCCACCCGCCGCTCATGGGCGATAAAATCACCGCCTTCGCCCATGCCGTGGACCAGATAATAAAGGGTATCGATACCGGTGAGTAGCGCAGGCAGGTCCTGCGGCTGATTGAGATCGACTGACCGGCAGGTAACGCCGGGCAAAGCGAGTTTTTGCAATCGGTCGATATGGCGTGCCGCCGCCAGCACCGGATAGCCCCGCGCGCTTAATGCGCGCACTAAATGCTGGCCAATATAGCCGCTGGCGCCGAGCACCAGAACTGATTGCGACACGCCTGACTCCTTAGCGTTGTAAAAAAGCCTGCCAGTGGGCGACCACCTCGCTCAGCTGCTGACGGTTGACATCCAGGTGAGTGACCAGACGGACAACAGGCGAGGCGTTAATCAATACCCCCTGCGCCTGCATAAACTTGCCGAGCGCCGGGGCCTGCTCTTCGCCGACGCGAACGAACAGCATGTTGGTATCGTGACGGGTGACGTCGGCGCCGATAGCGCGCAGCTGCTCCGCCATCCACGCGGCGTTGTCATGATCCTCCTGCAGGCGCTGCACGTTATTTTTCAGCGCGTACAGCCCGGCGGCGGCCAGGATGCCCGCCTGGCGCATCCCGCCGCCGACCATTTTCCGCCAGCGGACGGCGCGGCGAATGTACGCCTCGCTGCCGAGCAGCAGCGAGCCTACCGGAGCGCCAAGCCCCTTTGACAGGCAGACGGTGAAGGAGTCGCAGTATTGGGCGATATCGCGTAACTCGCAGCCGTAGGCCACCACGGCGTTAAAGATGCGTGCGCCGTCGACGTGCAGCGCCAGATTGCGCTGGCGGGTAAACGCCCAGGCTTCCTGCAGATAGTCGCGCGGCAGCACCTTACCGTTATGGGTGTTTTCCAGGCTCAGCAGGCGGGTGGGGGCAAAATGGATATCGTCGGGTTTGATTTTCGCCGCCACTTTATCCAGCGGCAGCGAACCATCCGCCGCGGCGTCGATCGGCTGCGGCTGAATACTGCCGAGGACCGCCGCGCCGCCGGCTTCGTACAGATAGTTATGCGCCCCCTGGCCGACGATATACTCTTCGCCGCGCTGGCAATGGCTGAGCAGGCCAACGAGGTTGGCCTGGGTGCCAGTGGGTAGAAATAGCGCCGCTTCTTTGCCGGCCAGGTCGGCGGCATAGCGCTGCAGTTCATTGACGGTAGGGTCGCCGCCATACACATCGTCCCCGACCGGGGCGGCCATCATGGCCTCCAGCATGGCGCGCCCGGGACGGGTAACGGTATCACTGCGTAAATCGATCACGGCTTTTCCTTGGTCTGCTTCAACGTATTGCTTCTGTTTTACCTGAGCCAGTTGGTTTTCGCCAGTTCGATGACCTCATCGCCGCGCCCGCTGATGATCGCCCGCAGCATATACAGGCTAAAGCCTTTGGCCTGCTCCAGCTTGATCTGCGGCGGGATCGCCAGTTCCTCTTTGGCGACGACGACGTCGACCAGCACCGGACCGTCGGTGCGGAAGGCGGTCTGCAGCGCTTCATCCACCTCGGAGGCTTTTTCAACGCGTATACCTTTGATACCGCAGGCCTCAGCGATGCGGGCGAAGTTGGTATCGTGGAGCTCCGTACCGTCGGTGAGATAGCCCCCGGCCTTCATTTCCATCGCCACGAAGCCCAGCACGCTGTTGTTAAAGATGACAATCTTCACCGGCAGCTTCATCTGCGCCAGCGACAGAAAATCGCCCATCAGCATGCTGAACCCGCCGTCGCCGCACATGGCCACTACCTGCCGCTCCGGCGCAGTGGCCTTGGCGCCGATGGCCTGCGGCATGGCGTTGGCCATTGAGCCGTGGTTGAACGAGCCCAGCAGGCGGCGTTTACCATTCATTTTGAGATAGCGTGCCGCCCAGACGGTCGGGGTGCCGACATCGCAGGTGAAAATGGCATCTTCATCGGCAAAATGACTGATCTGCTGCGCCAGATATTGCGGGTGAATGGCTTTATCGCTGGGTTTAGCCAGATCGTCGAGCCCTTTTCGCGCGTCGCGATAGTGCTCCAGCGCCTTATCGAGGAAGTGGCGATCGGTTTTCTCTTCCAGCAGCGGCAGCAGCGCCTTCAGCGTCGATTTAATATCGCCCACCAGCGCCATGTCGACCTTACTGTGTGCGCCGATGCTGCCGGGGTTGATGTCGATCTGGATAATTTTCGCGTCGGTTGGGTAGAAGGCGCGATAGGGGAACTGGGTGCCCAGCAGGATCAGGGTATCGGCGTTCATCATGGTGTGGAAGCCAGAAGAGAAGCCAATCAGCCCGGTCATGCCCACATCGTACGGGTTGTCGTACTCCACGTGCTCTTTGCCGCGCAGGGCGTGGACGATGGGGGCTTTAATTTTGGCTGCGAACTCTACCAGTTCCTGGTGGGCGCCGGCGCAACCGCTGCCGCACATGAGCGCGATATTGCTGGAGTAGCGAATAAGCTGCGCCAGCTTGCGCAGCTCTTCTTCCGCCGGGGTGACCGTCGGCAGCGGCGCATGATACCAGTGGCTGCTGGCGCTTTCCGGGGCGGCCTTCAGCGCCACATCGCCGGGTAGCACCACCACCGAGACGCCGCGGTTAATCACTGCCTTACGCATCGCCACTGCCAGCACCTGCGGGATCTGCTCCGGCGTGGAGACCAGTTCGCAGTAATGGCTGCACTCGCGGAACAGCTCCTGAGGATGGGTTTCCTGAAAATAGCCGCTGCCGATTTCGCTGGATGGGATGTGGGCGGCGATGGCCAGCACCGGGACATGGTTGCGATGACAGTCAAACAAACCGTTAATCAGGTGCAGGTTGCCCGGTCCGCAGGAGCCGGCGCAGACCGCCAGCTCGCCGGTCAGCTGCGCTTCCGCGCCAGCGGCGAAAGCGGCGACCTCTTCGTGCCGGGTGGGCATCCAGTCGATGGTGCCCATGCGGTTAAGGCTATCGCTCAATCCATTGAGGGAATCTCCGGTGACGCCCCAGATACGTTTCACGCCGGCCTGTTCCAGCGTTTTGGCAATGTATGCCGCCACGGTCTGTTTCATGATCTCCATCTCCTTTTTTTGATAACGCCTTCAAGCTTAGATGAAACTGACCGCAATGTAACCGATTACCCCTGATTTTTTGCTGGTTTTATTCCTCTCCGGCTGCGCATACTCTGGAAGTACACAGGATGCAAAACAGGATGCACATCAAATGGTTAAAGGATTGTTAAACACAGTAAATCGCAGGCTGTCGCATGATGACGCCGGTAAACTCTTGTTACGACTTGCCGTCGGCGGCTTAATGCTTTTCCATGGAATCCATAAGCTGATAGATGGTGTGGATGGCATTAGCGGGATGCTGGCGGCGCAGGGATTGCCCGGGTTTATCGCCTACGGTGTGCTGGTGGGGGAAGTGGTCGCTCCCTGCTTGTTAATTCTCGGCGTCCTGACCCGCCCGGCGGCGTTGGTGCTGGCGTTCACCATGGTGGTGGCGTGGCTGATGGTCGGCTTAGATAAGACGTTTGCGCTTGATACGGTGGGAGCGTGGGCCATTGAGAATCTGGTCTATTTCTTTGTTGGCGCACTGGCGATTGCGCTACTCGGCGCGGGGCGTTATTCGCTGGCCGGTCAGTCGGCCTGGCGGTAAAAATGCCTCATTCGTCCTGGGGCGTAAAGTCGATACTGTTGGCGATTTGCAATTTTTTCAGTCCGGGAAAGCGTTTATCTCATGTCGCCTGAGCGTTTATTGTCGCCAGGGATTTTCCCGGAGGCGGCGCATTGCGCCTTCTCCGGGCTACCAAATCGCACAGCGCGGTAGCCCCGGTAAGCGGTAGCGCCACCGGGGATTTTGACCTCAGGCGAGAACCAGATCGCTCTGCGGATGACAGGAGCAGGCCAGCACATAGCCGTCGGCGATTTCGGCGTCGGTCAGCGTCATGGTGCTGGTGACGCTGTACTTCCCGGAAACCACTTTGGTTTTGCAGCAGCCGCAGACGCCGGCGCGGCAGGCGACGGTCACCGGCACTTTATTGCTCTCCAGCGCGTCGAGCAGCGTGGTGCCCACCGGCGCGTAAAACTCGCGCGCCGGCTGCAGTTTAGTAAATTTCAGCCCGCTGGTGGCGGCCTCAGCCACCGGGGTGAAGAATTTTTCCTTAAAGAAGCGGGTGACGCCCAGGGCGGCAACATCCTGCTCGACCTTCTCCATATAAGGCGCCGGGCCGCAGGTCATCACGGTGCGGCTGGCTAAATCCGGCACGCTCTGCAGCAGCTCCCGGGTCAGACGGCCGGCGACAAAACCGTGCGTCGCGTTGTGCTCCGCTACCAGGGTGACCGGGTAGTTGCGCCACTCTTCGGCAAAGATTACATCTTCCGGCGAACGCACGTTATAAATCACCTGTACGTCGGCCTGCGGTCGATGCTTAGCCAGCCAGCGGCGCATCGCCATGATCGGTGTCACGCCGCAACCGGCGGCCAGCAGCAGGAATTTATCTTCCGCTTTATCGTCGCAGGTAAACTCGCCCATCGCATCGGACAGCCAAAGGTAATCGCCGCGTTTGACCTCGCGGGTCAACCACTGCGAACCCGTACCCTCGTCAATACGGCGAACGGTCAGCGTAATGTATTCGCTGACCCCCGGCGTCGAGGAGAGGGTATAGGCGCGCAGCGTTTCCGCCGAGTTACGCACGCTAACCAGAGCGTACTGGCCAGCGCGGTACGGATAGTAATCGTGGCACAGCAGCGAAAGGGTCCACACGTCCGGGGTTTCCTGGTGAATGTGGTGAACCTGCATCCGCCACGGGCACTGGGAGGTTGGCATAGTCATCAGGGACTCCTTAAGCGCTCAGCAGCTGCTGCATATCTTGTTCCACGGTGGTCACGGAACGCAGACCAAACTTCTCATTGAGGACCGCCAGCAGATCCGGGGTGAAGAAACCAGGCGCCGTCGGACCGGTGACGATGTTTTTCACACCCAGCGACAGTAGCGTCAGCAGGATGACGATCGCTTTCTGTTCGAACCAGGAGAGCACCAGCGACAGTGGCAGATCGTTGACGCCACAGCCCAGTTTCTCCGCCAGCGTGACCGCCAGAATAATCGCCGAGTAAGCGTCATTACACTGCCCGGCGTCGACCAGGCGCGGCAGCCCTTCGATATCGCCAAAGTCCAGTTTGTTGAAGCGGTATTTGCCACAGGCCAGGGTCAGGATCAGGCAGTCATCCGGCACGCTGGTGGCGAAATCGGTGAAGTAGTTACGCTCCCCGCGGGCGCCGTCGCAGCCGCCGACGAGGAAGATATGGCGCAGTTTTTCACGACTGACCAGATCGATCAGCGTATCCGCCGCGCCAAGCAGGGTCTGACGGCCAAAGCCGACGGTGATCAGATGCGGGATTTCGCTGTACGGGAAGCCCGCCATCTGCTGCGCCTGGGCAATGACCGGGGAGAAGTCTTCACCTTCCAGATGGTTCACACCCGGCCAGCCGACGATGCTGCGAGTCCAGATGCGGTCGTCGTAGGCGCCGACGGTCGGGTCGATGATGCAGTTAGAGGTCATCACGATGGGGCCCGGGAAGCGGGCGAACTCCACCTGCTGGTTTTGCCAGCCGCTGCCGTAGTTGCCAATCAGATGTTTGAATTTACGCAGCTCCGGATAGCCGTGAGCCGGCAGCATTTCGCCATGAGTATAGACGTTGACGCCGGTGCCTTCCGTCTGCTCCAGCAGGTTATACAGATCCTTCAGATCGTGGCCGGAGATCAGGATGCACTTCCCTTCGGTGGCTTTAACGTTGACCTGAGTCGGCGTCGGATGGCCGTATTTGGTCGTTTCACCGGCGTCGAGGATGCTCATCACTTTGAAGTTCATCTGGCCGATTTCCATCGAACATTCGAGCAGCGCATTCATATCCGCAGGCCAGGTGCCCAGCCATGCCATGATTTTATGGTACTGGGCATAGATAGCGTTGTCGTACTGGCCGAGCACGTGGGCGTGCTCCATATAGGCCGCCGCACCCTTCAGACCGTACAGGCACAGCAGGCGCAGACCGAGAATATTTTCGCCGATGGCGGCTTTATCTTTATTCGGGGTATAGTCCGCCGCCTGACGCTGCAGCTCGCCCAGATCGTCGCTGACCAGCTGCAGGTCGGCGACCGGGCTGTCGACCGCGGCGCTGGCATCGATCGCTAGGCATTGCGCTTTCAGCGCCTCACGCAGGGCAATTGCCTGGCGGGCGTAGCCGACGATGCGCGGGGAATCGAAGTTAACGTTAGTCAGGGTGGAGAAGAAGGCGCGGGGGGCAAAGCTGTCGACCTGATGATCGATAATGCCATATTCGCGCGCTTTAAGCGCCCAGGCGGACAGGCCTTGCAGTGACGCAATCAGCAGATCCTGCAGGTCCGAGGTTTCCGCTGTTTTACCGCACATCCCCTGCGCGTAAGAGCAGCCGTTGCCGGCTGGGGTACGAATGGTTTGTTCACATTGCACACAAAACATAGTCACACCTTTAAAGTTATATTTGATATACATGTTTAAGGTTATGCCGCGCGGCAACGGGTGAAAAGGTATTTCTAAGACAACTTAAAGGGAGATTGATTTAGCGCAAATTTGGCGGCAGGAGGGCTGCCGCCAGCGGGTGCTCAGGCGGTAAAAAAGGCGATCAGGATCGGGACCAGCAAACTAAGCAGAAAACCGTGCACGATGGCGGCAGGGACGATTTCGACGCCGCCGGAACGCTGCAGTACCGGTAAGGTGAAGTCCATCGAGGTGGCGCCGCATAGCCCCAGCGCCGTGGAGCGGCTGCGGCGAATAAGGCCCGGAATTAACATGATGGCCACCAGCTCGCGACAGAGATCGTTAAAGAACGCCGCGCTACCGATGACCGGGCCAAAGGATTCGGTGAGTAAAATACCGGAGAGCGAATACCAGCCGAAACCGCTGGCCATTGCCAGACCGGTCTTTAACGGCAGACCGAGAATAAAGGCGTTAAGTATCCCGCCGAGTAATGAACTGGCCGTAACCACCACGGCGACGATCATTCCCCGGCGGTTAAGGACTATTTGTCGCAGACTCATTCCATTATTGCGTAATTGGATACCAACGAGGAACAGGAGAAAAATCAACGTATATTCGCTGGCTTCTGTCGCGTGCTGTAAAAAAGGCAGTCTGGTCAGACCGAGCAGAAAACCGAGCACGACCACACCGCACAGCTGCAGCGATTCCAGGGCCATGGCCAGGCGCGAGGGTAATTTCTCCTGACGATGCTGACTGCGCCATGGCATTTTACTTTCCAGCCACAGCAGGGCGGCGATATTACACAGTAAAATGATAACCACGCTCACCGCGGCGTAATGCAATATTGCCAGCAGGTTGCTGGCCAGATTGTCGAGGAACGCCAGGCTGATACCCATAAAAAAAAGGATTACATAGACAATCCAGCTGAGCATGCGGTTTATCAGCTTTAGCGCGGAGGAGTGACGAAGAGGCAGTAAATAGCCGACGACCAGCGGCAACAGAATAATAAAGAGTCCCGAAAACATGAACGATGCAGCCCTTGCATGATGAGAATAGCGCCCATGACACTACCCAAATCACCGGGCCGAGTAAAGCTGTCGCCAGAAAGAAAAAGCCCGGAGACCCGGGCTTTGAAAAGCGTTAATCGCGTTTTTCCAGCAGGGTGCGATACAGCACGCCGCCGAGGATCCCACCGACGATTGGCATGACCCAGAACAGCCACAGCTGCTGCAGCGCCCAGCCGCCCTGGAAAATTGCCACCGCGGTGCTGCGCGCCGGGTTGACCGAGGTATTGGTGACTGGAATGCTGATCAAATGGATGAGGGTCAGCGCCAGGCCGATGGCGATGGGGGCAAAGCCCGCCGGCGCATGTTTATCGGTCGCGCCATGAATAACCAGCAGGAAGCCGCAGGTCAGGACAATTTCAATGACGATAGCCGACAGCATGGAGAAGCCGCCCGGGGAGTGTTCGCCATAGCCGTTGGAGGCGAAGCCGCTGGCGGCGGCATCAAAGCCGGCTTTACCGCTGGCAACCACGTACAGCACCGCCGCGGCAATAATTCCGCCGACCACCTGAGCGATAATATAGCCAATGACCTCTTTTGCCGGAAAACGGCCGCCGGCCCACAGGCCTAAGGTGACCGCCGGGTTGAAATGCCCCCCGGAAATATGGCCGACCGCAAACGCCATGGTTAATACCGTTAAGCCAAATGCCAGCGCGACGCCGGCAAAACCAATACCCAGCTCGGGGAAAGCCGCGGCGAGCACGGCGCTACCGCAGCCGCCAAATACAAGCCAGAAGGTGCCGAAGCATTCGGCTGCTAATTTTCTGAACATAACCACCTCAATTAAATTGTTTACGCGCACGAGCGGACCGTGCCGGTCTTTATTTATCGTGATAAGGGATGACGATAAAAATAAAGCGGCGTTATTCTAGAGATAATCGCCATCCCGGAGCCAGTTAAATATATTGATATTATTTGATTTAGGGCAAGGTGAGTGGATTCCTTTTGCCAGTTTAGCCTTTCCTTTATCCATGGAAGATTATCAATAGTGTAGATCATAACGCCTGAAATAAAACTATTTTGTTTGATGAATAATCAACGGCCGGTAATAGGCGATAAGTGAGTAATTTTATGAATATATTTAATCCGCTGAATATGAGCCACGGATGCGATTAAGCAGAGTGTCATCTTGCCTCCGCCCTCGCTATACTGTTGATTACTGAAGGAGAGTGGTGGTGTAGCGGAGGGGATATGCTTCTTGAGCGCGTAGAAATCGTCGGTTTTCGCGGTATCAATCGTTTGTCGTTGATGCTGGAGCAAAATAACGTCCTGATCGGGGAGAACGCGTGGGGGAAGTCCAGTCTGCTTGATGCGCTGACCCTGCTTTTGTCGCCGGAGTTCGATCTTTATCACTTTGTTCGCGATGATTTCTGGTTTCCCCCGGGCGACATCCAGGGGCGCGAACACCATTTGCATATTATCCTGACCTTCCGCGAAACGGAGCCAGGCCGCCATCGGGTCCGGCGTTTCCGTCCGCTTCAGCGCTGCTGGGTGCCTTGCGATGACGGGTATCACCGGGTGTTCTATCGCCTGGAGGGCGAGCTCGCCGAAGATGACAGCGTGATGACCCTGCGGAGCTTTATCGATGGTGAAGGCGAAGCGTTGGTGCTGGAGGAGATTGATGAGCTGGCCCGACACCTGGTGCGTTTGATGCCGGTGCTGCGCCTGCGCGATGCGCGCTTTATGCGCCGCATCCATAACGGGACGGTACCGCACTCGCCGCAGATAGAGATCACCGCCCGTCAGCTGGATTTTCTCTCCCGCGAACTGGTCAGCCATCCGCAAAATTTATCGGACGGTCAGATCCGTCAGGGGCTATCGGCCATGGTGCAACTGCTTGAGCATTACTTTGCCGAGCAAAGCAGCGCTCAGACGCGGCATCGCCTGATGCGGCGGCGCTCCCATGATGAACAGCGCAGTTGGCGTTATCTGGATATTATCAACCGGATGATCGACAAGCCCGGCGGGCGCAGCCATCGGGTGATCCTGCTGGGGCTTTTTGCCACCCTCCTGCAGGCGAAAGGGACGGTGCGCCTCGATCGCGACGCGCGACCGCTGCTGTTGATTGAAGATCCCGAGACCCGTCTGCATCCGATCATGCTTTCCGTCGCCTGGCACCTGCTGAATTTGTTGCCGCTGCAGCGTGTGACCACCACCAACTCCGGAGAGCTGCTGTCCCTGACGCCGGTAGAGCAGGTCTGCCGGCTGGTGCGTGAGTCGACGCGGGTATCGGCGTGGCGGTTGGGGCCGGGCGGAATGAATGCCGAAGAGAGCCGGCGCATTGCTTTTCACATCCGCTTCAATCGCGCCTCATCGCTCTTCGCCCGCTGCTGGTTGCTGGTGGAGGGAGAGACGGAAACCTGGGTTATCAACGAACTGGCCCGGCAGTGCGGTCATCATTTTGATGCTGAAGGGGTTAAGGTGATCGAGTTCGCCCAGTCCGGCCTGAAGCCATTGATCAAATTTGCCCGCCGGATGGGGATCCAGTGGCACGTGCTGGTGGACGGCGATGAGGCGGGGAAAAAATATGCCGCGACGGTACGAGGTCTGCTCAATAACGATCGCGAGCTGGAGCGCGACCATCTGACCAGTCTGCCGGCGCTGGATATGGAACACTTTATGTATCGTCAGGGATTTGATGACGTTTATCATCGGGTGGCGCAGATCCCGGATAATGTCCCGATGAATATGCGGCGGGTGATCACCAAAGCCATCCATCGCTCATCCAAGCCGGACCTGGCGATTGAGGTGGCGATGGAGGCCGGCCGCCGTGGCGTGGACGCTGTGCCGACGCTGCTGAAGAAAATGTTCTCACGGGTGCTGTGGCTAGCCCGCGGTCGTGCCGATTAATCTCACCGCCGTCGTCATTTACGGCGGCACAAAGCTCTCCGGCAGCTAAACAAAACCTCATTGACGCGAAAAATGGGTGTCCTGTTGCCAACGGGTTTCGATAGAATCACCGCCTGGAGCGGCAGGGAAACAGCAGGAATCGGAATATGAAAGTGAAGGGAAAACGCAGGACCGTCTGGTGGCTGTTGGCGATCGTTGTGCTGGGGCTGGCTATCTGGGGATGGCGGATCCTCAATGCGCCGCTGCCGAACTACCAGACGCTGGTAGTTCGCAAAGGGGATCTTCAGCAGAGCGTGCTGGCCACCGGCAAACTGGATGCCCTGCGAAAAGTTGACGTCGGCGCCCAGGTCAGCGGACAGCTGAAAACGCTGCACGTCAATATTGGCGATAAGGTTAAAAAAGATCAGTTGCTGGGGGTTATCGATCCGGAGCAGGCGCAAAACCAGATTAAAGAGGTGGAAGCGACGCTCATGGAGCTGCGCGCCCAGCTCAATCAGGCGCGCGCGGAGAGCAAACTGGCGCAAGTGACTCTGGCCCGTCAGCAGCAGCTGGCGCAGCGCCAGCTGGTCTCGCGGCAGGACCTTGATACCGCGGCCACCGATTTGGCGGTGAAACAGGCGCAGATCGGCACTATTGAAGCGCAAATAAAGCGTAACCAGGCGACGCTCGATACGGCGAAGACCAACCTCGATTACACGCGGATCCTGGCGCCGATGGCCGGCGAAGTGACGCAAATTACCACCCTGCAGGGACAGACAGTGATCGCCGCCCAGCAGGCGCCTAACATTCTGACGCTGGCGGATCTCAGCACCATGCTGGTTAAAGCGCAGGTCTCTGAAGCGGATGTCATCCACCTCAGACCGGGGCAAAAAGCGTGGTTTACCGTGCTGGGCGACCCGCTTACCCGTTATGAAGGTAAACTGAAAGACATTCTGCCGACGCCGGAAAAAGTGAATGACGCCATCTTCTATTATGCCCGCTTCGAGGTACCGAACCCGCAGGGGATCCTGCGCCTCGACATGACCGCGCAGGTGCACATTCAGCTGGCTGAGGTGAAGAACGTGATTACTATCCCGCTGAGCGCCCTGGGCGACGCGGTAGGCGATAACCGCTACCACGTTCGACTGTTGCGCACCGGTGAGGTCAAAGAGCGTGAGGTTATCATTGGCGCCCGCAATGATACCGACGTCGCAGTGGTGCAAGGTCTGGAAGAGGGCGACGAAGTGATCGTCGGCGAGAGCGCGAGCGGGGCGGCAAAATGACGGCGCTGCTTGAGCTGCGAGATATACGTCGCAGCTATCCTTCCGGCGACGGCAGCGTTGAGGTCCTGAAGGGGATCACCCTCAGCATCCATGCGGGTGAGATGGTGGCGATCGTCGGGGCCTCCGGCTCGGGAAAATCGACGCTGATGAATATCCTTGGCTGCCTCGACAAACCCACCAGCGGCACCTATCGGGTGGCGGGAAGCGATATCGCGCAGCTGGATGGCGATGCGCTGGCCCGTCTGCGGCGGGAACACTTTGGCTTTATCTTTCAACGCTACCATTTGCTGTCCCATCTGACCGCCGCGCAGAATGTCGAAGTGCCGGCGGTGTATGCCGGCAGTGAACGGCGCGCGCGCCTGGCGCGCGCTCATGAGCTGCTGGTGCGGCTGGGGCTGGGCGAGCGCGCCGACTATCAACCGTCACAGTTGTCCGGCGGTCAGCAGCAGCGGGTCAGTATCGCCCGCGCCCTGATGAATGGCGGGGAGGTGATCCTCGCTGATGAACCGACCGGCGCGCTGGACAGCCATTCCGGCGAAGAGGTGATGGCGATCCTGCACCAGCTAAAAGCGCAGGGGCACACGGTCATCATTGTGACCCACGATCCGCAGGTCGCCGCTCAGGCGGAGCGGATCGTCGAGATCCGCGATGGCGAGATCGTCCGCAACCCGCCCGCCAGTCGCCAGGGCGGCGGACTGCGCGCCCGTCCGCAGGCGGAGCCTTCGGCGTGGCGTCAGTTTACCAGCGGCTTTCGCGAAGCGCTGGTGATGGCCTGGCGAGCGATGGCGGCGAATAAAATGCGTACCCTGCTTACCATGCTCGGGATTATTATCGGTATTGCCTCGGTGGTGTCGATCGTGGTGGTGGGGGATGCCGCCAAGCAGATGGTGCTGGCGGATATTCGCGCCATCGGCACCAATACCATTGATGTGTATCCTGGTAAGGATTTTGGCGACGACGACCCGCGCTATCAGCAGGCGCTGAAGTATGACGATTTGCTGGCGATCCAGAAGCAGCCGTGGGTGCGCTCCGCCACGCCGGCGGTTTCAAAAAGCCTGCGCCTGCGCGCCAACAATATTGACGTTGCCGCCAGTGCGGAGGGGGTCGGTCCACAGTATTTTAATGTCTACGGCATGACCTTTAGCGAAGGCAATACCTTCAATGAACTGCAGCTCAACAGTCGGGCACAGGTGGTAGTGCTCGACAGCAATACCCGTCGGCAGCTGTTTCCCAATAAAGCGAAAGTGGTGGGAGAGGTGATTCTGGTGGGCAATATGCCGGCCACGGTGATTGGCGTTGCGGATGAAAAACAGTCGATGTTCGGCAGCAGCAAAATTCTCCGCGTCTGGTTGCCCTACACCACCATGGCGGGAAGAGTAATGGGCCAGTCGTGGCTGAACTCCATCACTGTGCGCGTTCATGAAGGCTACGACAGTGAAACCGCAGAGAAACAGCTGCTGCGTCTGCTGGAGCTGCGGCATGGTAAAAAAGATGTATTCACCTGGAATATGGACAGCGTCTTGAAAACCGCCGAAAGGACCACACATACCTTACAGCTGTTCCTGACATTGGTGGCGGTGATTGCCCTGGTGGTCGGCGGGATTGGCGTAATGAATATTATGCTGGTGTCGGTGACCGAACGAACCCGGGAGATCGGCATTCGCATGGCGGTTGGCGCCCGGGCCAGCGATGTGCTGCAGCAGTTTCTCATTGAAGCGGTGCTGGTTTGCCTGGTCGGTGGCGCGCTGGGCGTAGCATTGTCGCTGATGATCGCCTTTATTTTACAGCTGTTTCTCCCCGGCTGGGAGATTGGTTTTTCTCCGCTGGCGCTGCTGACGGCGTTTCTCTGTTCGACGCTGACCGGGGTGCTGTTTGGTTGGCTGCCTGCGCGCAACGCGGCGCGGCTCGATCCGGTGGATGCCCTGGCGCGAGAATAGGCGGGGCGAGAAATAAAAATGCCAGTCAGAAGGACTGGCATTTTATTAGCAGGATGTACACAATGAAGCAAAAGAGTTATGCAGCCGTTTCCGCTTCCACAGGGACGATCACGCTGGCGTGATTGCCTTTTGGCCCCTGGTGAACATCAAACCGAACGGCTTGTCCGGCTTTTAGCGTTCTGTAACCATCCATCTGGATGGTGGAGTAATGGGCGAAAATGTCTTCGCCGCCGCCCTCAGGGCAGATAAAACCGAACCCTTTGGCATTGTTGAACCACTTAACAGTACCCATTTCCATACTTCGACATCCTTCGTAAATCTTTATTAGTAAGATGGAATGAACCGGTGGTGGAGTGACGAGTTGTTCAATTGCTCGCCAACTCTCGCCACTACAATTTAGAGAAATACGAAAACGCGTCAAGCGATTGAGGAGGGGGAACGGCGAAAAATGCGTCAAAATTTGAAGCAGTTAACGCTATTGCCGGGGAATGTGACAGCCGTCGCGGATAGAAGCGATAGATGATAGTTATCTATGATCTATTGTAGATTTGTGATGAGCATAACCTCTGGTCATCGACAGGCCTCCGCCTGTTGGCAACAGCAACCGATGATGAACACTGACGATGAGTAAGAGAGATTGGCTGGACTTCGAGCACCTGGTTGACGACGAAGTTCGTGATGCGATTAAACCGCCATCTATGTATAAAGTGATATTGGTCAATGATGACTACACTCCGATGGAGTTTGTTATTGACGTGTTACAAAAATTCTTTTCTTATGATGTTGAACGTGCAACGCAACTGATGCTCACGGTTCACTATGAAGGTAAGGCGATTTGTGGCGTGTTTACCGCGGAAGTGGCGGAGACCAAAGTCGCTATGGTGAATCAGTACGCGAGGGAGAACGAGCATCCATTGCTGTGTACGCTGGAAAAAGCCTGAATACAGGCATGAAAATTGGGGGAGGTGCCTATGCTCAATCAAGAACTGGAACTCAGTTTAAATATGGCTTTCGCCAGAGCGCGCGAGCACCGTCATGAGTTTATGACCGTCGAGCACTTGCTGCTGGCTCTGCTAAGCAACCCCTCGGCCCGTGAGGCCCTGGAAGCGTGTTCAGTGGACCTGGTGGCATTGCGTCAGGAACTTGAAGCCTTCATCGAACAAACCACACCCGTTCTGCCAGCCACGGAAGAAGAGCGCGACACCCAGCCGACGCTAAGCTTCCAGCGTGTGCTGCAGCGCGCCGTCTTCCACGTACAATCTTCTGGCCGCAGCGAAGTGACCGGCGCCAACGTGCTGGTGGCGATTTTCAGCGAGCAGGAGTCGCAGGCCGCCTACCTGCTGCGTAAACATGAAGTGAGCCGTCTTGATGTGGTGAACTTCATTTCTCATGGTACACGCAAAGACGAGCCGAGCCAGTCTTCCGATAACAGCGGAAGCCAGCCTGGCAATGAAGAGCAAGCCGGCGGGGAGGAACGTATGGAAAACTTCACCACCAACCTCAATCAGCTTGCTCGCGTCGGCGGTATTGATCCCCTGATCGGCCGTGAAAAAGAGCTGGAGCGCGCGATTCAGGTCCTGTGCCGTCGGCGGAAAAATAACCCGCTGCTGGTGGGGGAATCCGGCGTCGGTAAAACCGCGATCGCCGAAGGCCTTGCCTGGCGTATTGTGCAGGGCGATGTGCCGGAAGTGATGGCCGACTGCACTATCTACTCGCTCGACATTGGCTCTTTGCTGGCAGGGACCAAATATCGTGGCGATTTTGAAAAACGCTTCAAAGCGTTGCTCAAACAGCTGGAGCAGGATACAAACAGCATCCTGTTTATTGATGAAATCCACACCATTATCGGTGCGGGGGCGGCGTCTGGCGGCCAGGTCGATGCGGCTAACCTGATCAAACCGCTGCTTTCCAGCGGCAAGATCCGGGTGATCGGCTCCACCACTTACCAGGAGTTCAGCAACATCTTTGAAAAAGATCGTGCGCTGGCCCGCCGTTTCCAGAAGATCGATATTACCGAACCGTCGGTGGAAGAGACGGTCCAGATTATCAACGGCCTGAAGCCGAAGTACGAAGCGCACCATGATGTGCGTTATACCGCCAAAGCGGTGCGTGCGGCGGTAGAACTGGCGGTGAAATACATTAACGATCGTCATCTGCCGGATAAGGCGATTGACGTCATTGACGAAGCGGGCGCGCGGGCGCGCTTAATGCCGGTCAGCAAGCGTAAGAAAACGGTTAACGTGGCGGATATCGAATCAGTGGTGGCGCGCATTGCGCGGATCCCTGAGAAGAGCGTCTCCCGCAGCGATCGCGACACGCTGAAAAACCTGGGCGACCGTCTGAAAATGCTGGTCTTTGGACAGGATAAAGCCATCGAGGCGCTGACCGAGGCTATTAAAATGGCGCGCGCCGGGCTGGGCCATGAGCACAAGCCGGTGGGATCGTTCCTGTTCGCCGGGCCGACCGGGGTCGGGAAAACCGAAGTGACCGTCCAGCTGGCGAAGGCGTTAGGGATTGAGCTGCTGCGCTTTGACATGTCCGAATATATGGAACGTCATACCGTCAGCCGTTTGATCGGGGCGCCTCCGGGCTACGTCGGCTTCGATCAGGGCGGGCTGCTGACCGATGCGGTGATTAAACATCCGCACGCGGTATTGCTGCTTGATGAGATCGAAAAAGCGCATCCGGACGTGTTCAACCTGCTGCTGCAGGTGATGGATAACGGGACGCTGACCGATAATAACGGCCGTAAAGCGGACTTCCGCAACGTGGTGCTGGTGATGACCACCAACGCCGGGGTGCGGGAAACCGAGCGTAAATCGATTGGCCTTATTCAGCAGGACAACAGTCCGGATGCGATGGATGAGATCAAAAAGATCTTTACGCCGGAGTTCCGTAACCGCCTCGACAACATCATCTGGTTCGATCATTTGTCTACCACGGTGATCCATCAGGTTGTCGACAAGTTTATCGTCGAGCTGCAGGTCCAGCTGGACCAGAAAGGCGTCTCCCTGGAAGTGAGTCAGGAAGCGCGCGACTGGCTGGCGACGAAAGGCTACGATCGGGCGATGGGGGCACGTCCAATGGGACGCGTCATTCAGGACAACCTGAAAAAACCGCTGGCGAACGAACTGCTGTTTGGCTCGCTGGTCGACGGTGGTCAGGTCACTGTCTCTCTGGACAGCGACAAAAATACGCTGACTTACGACTTCCAGAGCGCGCCGAAGCACAAACCGGAAGCGGCCCACTAAGGCGATATCTTCAATGTAAAAAAACCGGCCAGGGGCCGGTTTTTTTTTTGCTGACGGCAGAAATGAAAAGACCGGGAATTATCCCGGCCTTCAGCATCTGACGCCTTAAGGGCGAAAACAATCAGCGACTACGGAAGACAATGCGGCCTTTGCTCAGGTCGTACGGGGTCAGCTCAACAGTCACTTTGTCGCCCGTCAGAATGCGGATGTAGTTTTTACGCATTTTACCGGAGATATGCGCGGTTACCACGTGACCGTTTTCCAGTTCTACGCGGAACATAGTGTTAGGCAACGTTTCAAGTACGGTGCCCTGCATTTCAATATTGTCTTCTTTGGCCATCTAGTCCTCTGGGGTATCACTACCGTAGTTTTGAACCGGCAAGATAATGCCGAAGTTCATCATGTAAGTAAAGTTTTACGTATCTACCCTGAATCATTCACCTTGCCGCAAGGCGCATAGTCAGCGCAGCGGCTACGGAAATATGACGGGTATGAATCGCCGAAGTAGTTTTGGCGCATTGCCCGGGACACACACGGCCATGCCGCGTGACAGGCGCAAACGTAAAGGGGAGTGACAGAACGATGGGCGTTATCTGACTCTTATTATTCCCAAACGGCGGCGGGGCAACAGGCAGAAGCTACTCTACCGCGCAATTATACCATCCTGACGCAAAATGTGCTGAAAACATTTTATTATCCGCCAGGAAATAGCACCCGCGGCACCCAAAATCGCTCGGGCAGTCGGTAGCCGCGTAATACCGACAGATAGTCCAGATAATCGCGGCGGGGAATATCCACTGCGCCTAATGACGCGGTATGGTTGTTCAGTACCTGGCAGTCAATTAATTTACCGCCGCTGTGCGCAAAGTCCTGGCAAAATACCAGCAGCGCGGTTTTGGAGGCATTTTCCGCCCGGCTAAACATCGATTCGCCGCAAAACAGCGCTCCCTGCGCTACGCCGTACATTCCTCCCACCAGGGTATTCTCCTGCCAGACTTCAATGGAGTGGGCATGACCCAGCTCATGCAGCTGGTGATAGGCGCGAACGATACTGCTGGTTATCCAGGTGCCTTCGTCACGATCGCTGGCGCAGCCCTCAATCACTTCGCCAAAGGCGTGGTTGAGCGTGACCCGGTAGGGCGAACGCTGATGAAAGCGCTTCATGCTGCGGCTGAGATGGAATTGCTCTGGCCAAAGTACCGCCCGGGGGTCGGGCGACCACCAGAGGATCGGGTCGCCAGGGGAAAACCAGGGGAAAATACCACGCTGATAGGCCATCAGCAGCCGCGCGGGGCTCAGATCGCCGCCGAGCGCCAGCAGGCCATTAGGTTCTCGCAAGGCGCCTTCCGGAGAGGGGAAGGCGATAGAGTGCCGGGAGAGCTGAACCAGACGCATTTTAACCTCAATACGCATCAGCAAAAATTAGATAATAGAATAGCCTACAGACGCTGTTTAAACTGGAAGTACCGGCCCTGTTTAGCGAGCAGCTCCGCGTGACTACCTTGCTCAATTATCTGGCCGTTGTCCATGACTATTATCTGATTAAAACCCGCCAGGCCCCGCAGGCGATGGGTCACCATCAGCACGGTTTTGTCGCGCATGACATCTGCCAACAGATGCAGGATCTGGCTTTCGGTGGCCGCATCCAGACCTTCTGTCGGTTCATCGAGCAGCATCAGCGGCGCATCGTGGAGCAGCGCGCGGGCAATGGCCAGTCGGCGCAGTTCGCCGCCGGAGAGCTGACGCCCGCCTTCGCCCAGCCAGCCGTTAAGACCACCATCTTGCAGCAGTTTTTCGAGGCCCACCTTCTCAAGGGTAGCGCTGAGATGAGCGTCATCCGCTTCAGGCGCCGCCAGCAGCAGGTTGTCGCGCAGGGTGGCGCTGAACAGGTGCACGCGCTGCGGCACTACGCTCATTGCCTGCCGCAGAGTGGCTTCGCTGAGGTCGGAGAGCGGCTGATTGTTGAGCAGAATCTCTCCCTGTGACGGGTCCCAGGCGCGGGTAAGCAACTGCAACAGCGTCGATTTTCCGCAGCCGGTCCGGCCAAGAATGGCGATGTGCTCTCCGGCGGCAATCTGCAGGGAAATATTCTCCAGGGCAGGGGAGGGCTGCTGAGGATAGCGGAAGGTGACCTCCCGAAGCGTTAGGGCCACCTGCGCTGGCGGACTGGCTTCATCTTCGACAAAGGTGACCTCCGGCTGCTGGTCGGTAATCTGCGAGATCCGCCGCGCGGAGGCGATCACCTGGCCTAAATGCTGGAAAGCGCCAGTGACTGGCGCCAGGGCTTCAAAAGCCGCCAGCGCGCAGAATACGAATAGCGCGATCAGCGCCCCGGGCTGACTATTGCCGCCGACGCCGTCTGAGGCCAGCCAGAGCATGGCCACCACGGCGATGCCACCGATTAACAGCATTACCGCCTGCGAAAGCGCGGTCAGCTCGGCCTGGCGCCGCTGTGCATCCTGCCAGCTCAGCTCGGTCTTTTCCATTTGTGCGCGGTAGCGGTCGCTGGCGTTAAATACCATCAGCTCCGCCTGGCCCTGTAGCCAGGCGGTGAGCTGTTGGCGATACTGGCCGCGCAGCTGCGTCATAATTTCGCCGGCTGGCTTACCTGCGCGATAGAACAGCGGCGGCATAACCAGCAGGGTCGCCAGCATGATACCGCCGAGCGTCAGCGCGAGGGGGACGTCGAGCAGACTTAATCCGCAGGTGACGACCACAATCACCACCAGCGCGCCGACCAGCGGCGAAATGACCCGCAGGTAGAGATGATCCAGGGTGTCAACGTCGGCTACCACCCGGTTGAGCAGCTCACCCTGGCGAAAGCGCGCCAGCCCCGCCGGAGAGAGGGGAAGCAGTTTGCTGAAGGTGAAAACGCGCAGGTGCTGCAGCACGCGAAAGGTAGCGTCGTGGCTGACCAGGCGCTCAAAGTAGCGCCCGGCGGTACGGATAATTGCCGCGCCGCGAACGCCCGCGGCAGGCAGCATATAGTTAAAACTGTAGATCCCGGCGACGCCCACCACCGCTGAAGCGGAGAGGAACCAGCCGGAGAGCGTCAGCAGGCCGATGCTGGCCAGCAGGGTCACAATGGCCAGCACGACGCCAAGCAGCAGCATCCATTTATGGCGCTTATAGAGCGCCAGATAGGGTAAAAGTGCGCGCATTTAAATCTCCTCCTGACGATGGGCCAGCAGCGCCGAGAAGACCCCACCAGCACGGGCCAGCGTGGCGTAGTCGCCTTGTTCGATAATCTGTCCGTCCTGCATCACCCAGACGTCGTCCCAGTCGGCCAGCCCCTCGAGCTGATGGGTGACCAGCAGCGTGGTTTGCTCACTGGAGGCGTGGATCAGGGCCTGCATGACTCGCTGTTCGCTATGGGCGTCAAGGCTGGCGGCAGGTTCATCCAGCAGCAGCAGGCGGCACGGCACCAACAGCGCGCGGGCGACCGCGATACGCTGCGCCTGGCCTACCGACAGACGCCCCGCCTGATCGCCTACGGCGGTATGGATCCCCTGCGGCAGCAGGGCGATAAACTCGCTGACCCAGGCCTTGTCCAGCGCCAGCCTAAGCTGTGCTTCGCTAGCTTCGGGCCACGCCAGCAGCACGTTTTCCCGCAGCGTGGCGGCAGGTAACTGCGGATTCTGTCCTACCCAGCTCAGCAGGCGGCGCCAGCGCTCAGCGTCCAGCTCGCGCAGCTCTACGCCGTTGACCATCAGCGACCCCTCATAGGGCAGAAAGCCGAGCAGTGTATTCAGCAAAGAGCTTTTCCCGGATCCGCTCTGGCCGACCAGCACCACGCGAGCGCCGGCGGGCAGCGCAAAATTAAGCGGCCCCGCCAGAACTTTACCTTCCGGAGATTTGATCACCAGGTCGCGCGCTTCCACGCTAATCAGATCGTTGTCATTT
The DNA here is from genome assembly GCF_025813515.1 of Klebsiella sp. KP20-425-1. Taxonomy (NCBI): domain Bacteria; kingdom Pseudomonadati; phylum Pseudomonadota; class Gammaproteobacteria; order Enterobacterales; family Enterobacteriaceae; genus Klebsiella; species Klebsiella sp. KP20-425-1. The sequence continues at coordinate 3,397,156 of NZ_CP109614.1, read as the reverse complement.
AACGTTTTCTCGCCACGCTCTACCTGGGTCAGCGGCGTTTCCATAAACGTTTTCAGGCTGTCTGCGGCGCCCACGGCCTGAGCTTTGGCATGGTAGAAGGTACCCAGGTCACGTAACGGCTGGAAAAATTCCGGGGCGAGGATCAGCGTCAGGAATCCCGCCATCAGCGTGACGCCCGCGCCATAGTGGCCGAAGTTCAGCTCGCCAAGGTAAGAAAAGCCAAAATACACCGCTACCAGCGCAATGGAGAGGGAGGTGAAAAACTCCAGAACCCCGGAGGAGAGGAAGGCCAGACGCAGGACTTCCATGGTGCGTTGGCGAAAATCCTGCGAAGCGTCGCGAATATTATCGGTTTCTGCCTGACCGCGATGAAAAATACGCAGGGTTTCCATGCCGCGCAGGCGGTCGAGGAAGTGGCCGCTGAGGCGGGCCAGCGCCTGGAAGTTACGCCGGTTGGCGTCGGCGGCGCCCATCCCGACCAGCGCCATGAAAAGCGGGATCAGCGGGGCGGTGCCGAGAAGGATCAGCGCGGCGGCCCAGTTAATCGGAAAAATAGTAATAACGATCAGCAGCGGTACGCAGGCCGCCAGCGTCATCTGGGGCAGGTAGCGGGCATAATAGTCGTGCATGTCGTCGATTTGCTCAAGAATAAGCGTTGCCCAGCTGCCGGCCGGTTTGCCCTGGATCCACGCCGGGCCTGCCTGCTGGAGGCGGTCAAGAACCTGGCGGCGAATTTCATAGCGAATATGCTGCCCGGCCTGAAAGCCGACCCGCTCACGCAGCCAGACCACCCAGGCGCGTAGTATAAAGATCAGCACCAGCAGCGTGAGCGGCAGCAGCAGGGCGGTCGCTGGAATATTCTCCATTACCATCCGGTGCAGGATCCGCGCCAGGAACCAGGCCTGCGCCACGATCAGCAGACCGCTCGCCACGCCAAGCAGGCGGGAAATCATCAACCAGCGACGGGAGATAATGCTTTGCTGTTTTAACCAGCGGGTTAACTCTTGTTGACGGGTTTTATTCATTGCGCGCTTTGCAGGTGTCGTTATCGGAGTATTGGGCACGGCAATGTTACATCGCAGCAAAAATAAAGGCGACTTTTCGTCGCCTTCTTTACCTTTGTTACTGACTTGTAAAGATTATTTGCAAGCGTCAGCCAAACCGTCGAGGTAACGCTCCGCATCCAGCGCCGCCATGCAGCCGGTGCCCGCAGAAGTGATGGCCTGACGATAGATATGGTCCATGACATCGCCGGCGGCGAACACGCCCGGGATGCTGGTCTGGGTCGCATTGCCGTGGATACCGGACTGCACTTTGATGTAGCCGTTCTCCAGCTCCAGCTGGCCCTCAAAGATGGCGGTGTTCGGGCTGTGGCCGATGGCGACAAATAAACCAGCCACTTCCAGGGACTCGACATTGTCGCTGTTTTTGGTATCGCGCAGGCGCAGGCCGCTGACGCCCATCTGGTCGCCGGTCACCTCTTCGAGGGTACGATCGGTATGCAGCACGATGTTGCCGCTTGCCACTTTATCCATCAGGCGTTTAATGAGGATTTTTTCCGCACGGAAGGAATCGCGACGGTGGATCAGGTGTACCTCAGAGGCGATATTCGACAGATACAGAGCCTCTTCCACTGCGGTGTTGCCGCCGCCGATCACCGCCACTTTCTGGTTGCGATAGAAGAATCCGTCGCAGGTAGCGCACGCGGAAACGCCGCGGCCTTTGAAGGCTTCTTCGGAAGGCAGGCCCAGGTAACGGGCGGAAGCGCCGGTGGCGATGATCAGCGCGTCACAGGTGTACTCGCCGCTGTCGCCTGTCAGACGGAACGGGCGGTTTTGCAAATCGACGCGGCTGATATGGTCGAAAATGATCTCGGTTTCAAATTTTGCGGCATGCTCGTGCATGCGCTCCATCAGCAGCGGACCGGTGAGATCGTTCGGATCGCCTGGCCAGTTTTCCACTTCCGTCGTGGTGGTCAGCTGACCGCCTTTTTCCATCCCGGTGATCAGCACCGGCTGCAGGTTGGCGCGTGCGGCATAGACCGCCGCGGTGTATCCCGCAGGTCCAGAACCAAGGATAAGCAGTTTACTGTGTTTGGCTGTGCCCATGAGATCCCCATAATAATTGGCATACATTGGGCTGGGATTGTAGGGAATTTGTTGTCGTAAAAAAAGAGCACAGCGATTTTGTTAACGATGTGTGCAATAGAAGCTGCCAATGAATTGGTGATTTTCCCGGCAAGGAATATAACTATTTCTACTGTCGGCGGGACAATTATAAGACGAAAAAATGAGAATCAACCAGGGCGGATGATGAATATCTGGCATCTTGTACTAAAAATCGATGTTTTGCTTTGACAATCACCTGTGCTTTTGCGAAAACATTCAAGGAAGAAGAAAAGCAGTATTTAGCGTGCGGCGAATTTTCATGCACGCAAATGCCATTTTTATCCGGGTTAACGAAATCTACGCATGGTGTGGACAGACGCCATGCGTGATGTCGGTGACTGCCGTCAGGCAACGGGCTTCTCACGTACCCCTGGGTTACCCAATGTCGTACGGGTGATAACAGGATGGGCTCTGGCAGTGAAGGCTCAGAGCCGGAACAGGAGTAGGGAAGGAATACAGAGAGACAATAATAATGGTAGATAGCAAGAAGCGCCCTGGCAAAGATCTCGACCGCATTGATCGTAACATCCTGAATGAATTGCAAAAAGATGGGCGAATTTCTAACGTCGAGCTTTCTAAACGGGTGGGACTTTCTCCGACGCCTTGCCTTGAGCGTGTGCGTCGTCTTGAAAGACAGGGTTTTATTCAGGGCTATACGGCGCTGCTCAACCCGCATTATCTGGATGCATCACTTCTGGTATTTGTTGAGATTACTCTGAATCGTGGCGCACCGGATGTGTTTGAGCAATTTAACGCCGCAGTACAAAAACTTGAAGAAATTCAAGAGTGTCATCTGGTTTCCGGTGATTTCGACTATCTGTTGAAAACCCGTGTACCGGATATGTCAGCGTATCGTAAATTACTGGGCGAGACCTTGCTGCGCCTGCCGGGCGTTAACGACACCCGTACCTACGTGGTAATGGAAGAAGTCAAGCAAAGTAATCGTCTGGTTATTAAGACGCGCTAACACGGAACAGGTGCAAACTCGACGTAGTTTGATTACACTCCTGTTAATCCATACAGCAACAGTGCCGGGGAGACCCGGCGCTGTTGTCCGTTTTAGCAGCAGGCAGGAAACAGCCTGATACCTGGAGAGCCTTTCTTGAGCCAGGAATACACCGAAGACAAAGAAGTCAAACTAACCAAACTCAGCAGCGGGCGCCGACTCCTTGAGGCGATGCTCATCCTTTGCTCCCTCTTCGCCATCTGGCTGATGGCGGCACTACTGAGCTTTAACCCCTCGGACCCCAGCTGGTCGCAAACGGCATGGCATGAGCCTATTCATAATTTAGGCGGCGCCCCCGGCGCGTGGCTTGCCGATACCCTCTTTTTCATTTTTGGCGTCATGGCCTACACCATCCCGGTGATCATCATCGGCGGATGCTGGTTTGCCTGGCGGCATCAGGAAAACGACGAATACATTGATTATTTTGCCGTTTCCCTTCGCCTCATCGGTGCGTTAGCCCTGATCCTGACCTCCTGTGGTCTGGCGGCGATTAACGCCGATGATATCTGGTACTTCGCCTCCGGCGGGGTGATCGGCAGCCTGCTGAGCACCACGCTGCAACCCCTGCTGCACAGCAGCGGCGGCACCATCGCCCTGTTGTGTATCTGGGCGGCCGGGCTGACGCTGTTCACCGGCTGGTCGTGGGTCAGCATTGCGGAAAAGCTGGGCGGCGGCATCCTGTCCGTTCTCACCTTTGCCAGCAACCGTACCCGTCGGGATGATACCTGGGTCGATGAAGGCGAATACGAAGACGACGAGGAAGAGTACGACGACGAAGAGGCGGCCAGGCCGCAGGAATCGCGTCGCGCCCGTATCTTACGCAGCGCGCTGGCGCGGCGTAAGCGTCTGGCCGAGAAGTTTACCAACCCTATGGGGCGTAAAACCGACGCTGCGCTTTTCTCCGGCAAACGGATGGATGACGGCGAAGAGGTGGTGCAATACAGCGCCAGCGGGGCGCCTGTTGCCGCCGACGATGTACTGTTTTCCGGCGCCAGCGCCGCGCGTCCCGCAGAGGATGATGTGCTGTTCTCCGGCGCCAGCGCCGTGCGCCCGGGCGATTTCGACCCTTACGATCCGTTGTTGAATGGCCACAGTATCGCTGAGCCGGTAAGCGCAGCGGCGGCGGCTACTGCCGCGCCGCAGGCGTGGGCAGAATCACCGGTGGGCCATCACGGCGCTGCGCCAGCTTATCAGCCGGAAGCCAGCTATCCGCCGCAGCAGGCCTATCAGCCTGAACCCGCTCCGTTCCAGCAGGCTGCTTATCAGCCGCCAGCGGGGCAAACCGCACCGCAGGCGTATCAGCCTGAGCCAGCGCCGTATCAACAGCCGGTTTACGATCCGCGTGCCGGTCAACCTGCGCCGCAGGCCTATCAGCCTGAGCCAGCGCCGTATCAGCAGCCGGCTTACGATCCGTATGCCGGTCAACCTGCGCCGCAGGCCTATCAGCCTGAGCCAGCGCCGTATCAGCAGCCGGCTTACGATCCGCGTGCCGGTCAACCTGCGCCGCAGGTCTATCAGCCGGAGCCAGCGCCGTATCAGCAGCCGGCTTACGATCCGCATGCCGGTCAACCTGCACCGCAGGCCTATCAGCCTGAGCCAGCGCCGTATCAGCAGCCGGCTTACGATCCGTATGCCGGTCAACCTGCGCCGCAGGCCTATCAGTCTGAGCCAGCGCCGTATCAGCAGCCAACTTACGATCCCTATGCCGGTCAGCCTGCGCCTCAGACCTATCAGCAGCCAGCTTACGATCCGCATGCCGGCCAGCCCGCGCCGCAGCCGTATCAGCCGGAGCCAGCGGCGTATCAGCCGCAAAGCGCGCCAGTTCCCCCACCGGAGCCAGAGCCCGAGGTCGTGCAGGAGGAAGTGAAACGTCCGCCGCTCTATTATTTCGAGGAAGTGGAAGAGAAGCGGGCGCGCGAACGCGAGCTGTTGGCCTCCTGGTATCAGCCAATTCCTGAGCCGGAAAGTCCGATTGCCACTAAACCGCTGACGCCGCCGACCACTGCGTCCAAACCGCCAGTGGAGACAACCGTAGTCTCTGCGGTAGCGGCTGGGGTGCATCAGGCTACCGCCGCCAGCGGCGGCGCGGCGGCAACAACCTCGTCCACTGCCGCATCCGCTGCGGCTACGCCATTGTTCAGCCCGGCGTCCAGCGGCCCACGGGTTCAGGTGAAAGAGGGCATCGGTCCAAAACTACCGCGTCCCAATCGCGTGCGTGTTCCTACGCGTCGGGAACTGGCCTCCTACGGCATCAAGCTACCGTCGCAGCGGGAGGCGGAACAGCGCGCGCGGCAGGCGGAGCGCGATCCGCATTATGATGATGAGCTGCTCTCGGATGAGGAAGCGGATGCTATGGAGCAGGATGAACTGGCTCGCCAGTTCGCCGCCACCCAGCAGCAGCGCTACGGTCATCGCTGGGAAGACGATAACGCGACTGATGACGATGAGGCCGACGCCGCGGCGGAAGCGGAGCTGGCGCGTCAGTTTGCCGCTACCCAGCAGCAGCGGTACGCTACCGAGCAGCCGCCGGGCGCCAACCCGTTCTCGCCGGCAGATTATGAATTCTCGCCGATGAAAACGTTGGTCAATGACGGCCCGAGCGAACCGCTGTTTACGCCGACGCCGGAAGTCCAGCCGCAGCAGCCGGCCCAGCGCTATCAACAACCGGCGGCCGCTCCGCAGCAGGGTTATCAACCTGCGCAGCATCAGCCGATACACCATCAGCCTGTGCCGCCGCAGCCGCAGTCCTATCCGACTGCGTCGCAGCCCGTGCAGCCGCAACAACCGGTTGCCCCTCAGGGGCATCAGCCTGCCGCCCCTGCGCCGCAGGAGAGCCTGATCCACCCGCTGCTGATGCGCAATGGCGATAGTCGACCGCTGCAAAAGCCGACCACGCCACTGCCGTCGCTGGATCTGCTTACCCCGCCGCCGAGTGAAGTCGAGCCGGTGGATACCTTTGCTCTCGAGCAGATGGCACGCCTGGTGGAAGCGCGACTCGCCGATTTCCGCATTAAAGCGGATGTGGTGAACTACTCACCGGGGCCGGTGATCACCCGCTTCGAACTGAATCTGGCGCCTGGCGTTAAGGCCGCACGGATCTCTAACCTGTCACGGGACCTGGCGCGATCGCTGTCAACGGTCGCCGTGCGCGTGGTGGAGGTGATCCCGGGCAAACCGTATGTCGGGCTTGAGCTGCCGAATAAAAAACGCCAGACCGTCTACCTGCGTGAAGTGCTCGACAACGCCAAGTTCCGTGATAACCCATCTCCGCTCACCGTGGTGCTGGGCAAAGACATCGCTGGCGATCCGGTAGTAGCCGATCTGGCGAAAATGCCGCATCTGCTGGTGGCCGGTACCACCGGTTCCGGTAAGTCTGTTGGCGTCAACGCCATGATCCTCAGCATGCTCTACAAGGCGCAGCCGGAAGATGTGCGTTTCATTATGATCGACCCGAAAATGCTCGAGCTGTCGGTCTACGAAGGAATTCCGCACCTGCTGACGGAAGTGGTCACCGACATGAAAGACGCCGCCAATGCGCTGCGCTGGAGCGTCAATGAGATGGAGCGCCGCTACAAGCTGATGTCGGCGCTGGGCGTGCGTAACCTCGCGGGCTACAACGAGAAGATCGCCGAAGCCGCGCGCATGGGACGTCCGATCCCGGATCCGTACTGGAAGCCTGGCGACAGCATGGACGCCGTACATCCGGTGCTGGAAAAACTGCCGTACATCGTGGTGCTGGTGGATGAATTCGCCGATCTGATGATGACCGTCGGCAAAAAGGTGGAAGAGCTGATCGCTCGCCTGGCGCAGAAAGCGCGCGCGGCGGGGATCCACCTGGTGCTGGCGACACAGCGTCCGTCGGTAGATGTTATTACCGGCCTGATAAAGGCCAACATCCCGACGCGCATCGCCTTTACCGTGTCGAGTAAAATTGACTCACGTACCATTCTCGATCAGGGCGGCGCGGAATCGCTGCTGGGTATGGGGGATATGCTTTACTCCGGGCCGAACTCTACCACGCCGGTGCGTGTCCACGGGGCGTTTGTGCGCGACCAGGAAGTCCACGCCGTGGTTCAGGACTGGAAAGCCCGCGGTCGCCCGCAATATGTGGATGGCATTACCTCCGACAGCGAAAGCGAAGGCGGCGGTGGCGGCTTCGACGGCGGGGAAGAGCTGGATCCGTTGTTCGATCAGGCAGTCAACTTTGTGACCGAGAAGCGCAAAGCGTCGATTTCCGGGGTTCAGCGTCAGTTCCGCATCGGCTATAACCGTGCCGCGCGTATTATCGAACAGATGGAAGCGCAGGGTATCGTCAGCGAGCAGGGCCATAACGGTAACCGCGAAGTGCTGGCGCCGCCGCCCTTTGAATGAGTGCAAAGTTGGGTAAATAAGCGCAAAATCAGCCAATTCTTCTGTCCCGCCGCCGCCGGCGGTCCTACAGTAGGGGCAGAAGAGGCTCCCGCGTCGGGAGTGACGCACATTAAGGAAGAACAATGAAAAAACTCGCAATCACCTGTGCATTACTGTCTGGTATGGTCGTCAGCCAGGTCTGGGCAGATGCGGCCAGCGACTTAAAAAGCCGTCTTGATAAAGTGAGCAGCTTCCATGCCAGCTTCACGCAAAAAGTTACCGACGGCAGCGGTAACGCCGTGCAGGACGGGCAGGGAGACCTGTGGGTGAAACGCCCGAACCTGTTTAACTGGCATATGACCCAGCCGGATGAGAGCGTCCTCGTTTCGGATGGTAAAACGCTGTGGTTCTATAACCCGTTCGTCGAGCAGGCCACGGCGACCTGGCTGAAAGACGCTACCAGCAACACGCCGTTTATGCTGATTGCCCGCAACCAGTCCAGCGACTGGCAGCAATATAATATCAAGCAAAATGGCGATGATTTTGTGCTGACGCCAAAAAGCGGCAGCGGCAACCTCAAGCAGTTCACGATCAACGTCGGTCGGGACGGCACTATCCATCAGTTCAGCGCCGTCGAGCAGGATGATCAGCGCAGCAGCTATCAGCTGAAATCGCAGCAGAACGGCGCCGTCGACGCAGCTAAGTTCACCTTTACGCCGCCGAAAGGGGTGACGGTGGACGATCAACGTAAGTAGAGGCGAAAGTGAGCAATCTGTCGCTCGATTTTTCCGACAACGCGTTTCAACCTCTGGCCGCTCGCATGCGGCCAGAAAATTTAGCGCAGTATATTGGCCAGCAGCACCTGCTGGCGCCGGGTAAACCCCTGCCGCGGGCCATTGAGGCCGGGCACCTGCATTCGATGATCCTCTGGGGGCCGCCGGGTACCGGCAAGACCACTCTGGCGGAAGTGATTGCCCGCTACGCCAGCGCCGATGTCGAACGGATCTCAGCGGTAACCTCCGGGGTGAAAGAGATTCGCGAGGCTATTGAGCGCGCGCGGCAAAATCGCAACGCCGGCCGGCGGACCATCCTGTTTGTTGACGAAGTGCATCGCTTTAATAAAAGCCAGCAGGATGCCTTTCTGCCGCATATTGAAGACGGCACCATCACTTTTATTGGCGCGACCACCGAAAACCCCTCCTTTGAGCTTAACTCGGCGCTGCTCTCCCGCGCTCGCGTCTACTTACTGAAATCGCTCACCACCGACGATATCGAGCGGGTGCTTGACCAGGCGATGAACGATAAAACCCGCGGCTACGGCGGCCAGGATATCATTTTGCCGGATGAGACCCGCAGGGCTATTGCCGAGCTAGTGAACGGCGACGCGCGGCGAGCGCTGAATACCCTGGAAATGATGGCCGATATGGCCGAAAGCGATGACTCGGGCAAGCGGGTGCTGAAGGCGGAACTGCTGACCGAGATCGCTGGCGAGCGCAGCGCGCGCTTTGATAACAAAGGCGACCGGTTCTACGATTTGATTTCTGCTCTGCATAAGTCGGTGCGCGGTAGCGCGCCGGATGCGGCACTTTACTGGTATGCGCGGATCATCACCGCCGGCGGCGATCCGCTGTACGTTGCCCGCCGCTGCCTGGCGATTGCCTCGGAAGATGTCGGCAACGCCGACCCACGGGCGATGCAGGTCGCTATTTCGGCGTGGGATTGCTTTACCCGCGTCGGGCCGGCGGAAGGCGAACGGGCGATTGCCCAGGCCATTGTCTATCTGGCCTGCGCGCCGAAAAGCAACGCGGTGTACACCGCCTTCAAAGCGGCGCTGGCCGACGCGCGGGATCGTCCTGACTACGACGTTCCGGTGCATCTGCGCAATGCGCCGACGAAGCTGATGAAAGAGATGGGCTACGGCCAGGAGTATCGTTACGCTCATGACGAACCCAACGCCTACGCCGCCGGCGAGCAGTACTTCCCGCAGGAAATGGCGCAAACGCGCTATTATCACCCGACAAACCGGGGGCTTGAGGGCAAAATTGGCGAAAAGCTCGCCTGGCTCGCTGAACAGGATCAAAATAGCCCGATAAAACGCTACCGCTAATTGAGGCGTTGCGGTAAGGTTATTACACTATTTCCGTGGTCGTAGTCTGCGGCCACTTTTCTTTTTTAATTCGATAAGCACAGGATAAGCATGCTCGATCCCAATCTGCTGCGTACCGAGCCAGACGCAGTCGCAGAAAAACTGGCACGCCGGGGCTTTAAGCTGGATGTAGATAAACTTCGCGCGCTTGAAGAGCGTCGTAAAGTTCTGCAGGTGCAAACGGAAAACCTGCAGGCGGAGCGTAACTCCCGATCGAAATCCATTGGCCAGGCGAAAGCGCGCGGGGAAGACATCGAGCCATTACGCCTGGAAGTTAACAAGCTTGGCGAACAACTGGATGCTGCAAAATCCGAGCTGGAAACGCTGCTGGCGGAAATTCGCGATATCGCGCTGGCGATCCCGAATATTCCTCATGATGATGTGCCGGTTGGCCGCGACGAAAACGACAACGTTGAAGTTAGCCGCTGGGGTACGCCGCGTCAGTTCGATTTTGAGGTGCGCGATCATGTGACGCTGGGTGAAATGCACGGGGGGCTGGATTTTGCCGCCGCCGTTAAGCTCACCGGCTCGCGCTTCGTGGTGATGAAAGGGCAGCTGGCCCGTCTGCACCGCGCCCTGGCGCAGTTCATGCTGGATCTGCACACCGAACAGCATGGCTACAGCGAAAACTATGTCCCGTACCTGGTAAACCAGGACACCCTGTATGGCACTGGCCAGCTGCCGAAATTCGCCGGCGACCTGTTCCATACCCGTCCGCTGGAAGAAGAGGCTGACAGCAGCAACTACGCGCTGATCCCGACGGCGGAAGTGCCGCTGACCAACCTGGTGCGCGATGAAATCATCGACGAGGACGATCTGCCGATCAAAATGACCGCCCATACGCCGTGCTTCCGCTCTGAAGCCGGTTCCTATGGCCGCGACACCCGCGGTCTGATCCGTATGCACCAGTTCGATAAAGTTGAAATGGTGCAGATCGTCCGCCCGGAAGACTCTATGGCCGCGCTGGAAGAGATGACCGGTCACGCCGAGAAAGTGCTGCAGCTGCTGGGCCTGCCGTACCGTAAGGTCGCGTTGTGCACCGGCGATATGGGCTTCAGCGCCTGCAAAACCTATGACCTCGAAGTATGGGTTCCGGCGCAAAACACTTATCGTGAGATCTCCTCCTGCTCCAACGTCTGGGATTTCCAGGCGCGTCGTATGCAGGCTCGCTGCCGCAGCAAGTCCGATAAGAAGACCCGTCTCGTTCATACCCTGAATGGTTCTGGCCTGGCAGTAGGTCGTACCCTGGTGGCGCTGATGGAAAACTATCAGCAGGCTGATGGCCGTATCGAGATCCCGGAAGTGCTGCGCCCGTATATGCGCGGCCTCGAATATATCGGCTAAACTTCTCACTCCTTCTTTTAAAAGCGCCTGCGGGCGCTTTTTTTACGCCCTTATTGATACCGGGCAATAATCCTTGTCGCGAATGCAGTGATACTCCCTTTGGATTAAACCAGCATAAAAAACCAATAATATCGCAAAGCATTATATATATGTCTATATAACGCTTGTCAGTTTATTGTGAGCAACCAAAGCGAGTATCCATGAAAATTAAAGCCCCTGATGCTTTACTGGCTGCTGAGGTAAGCCGCCGTGGTCTGATGAAAACCACGGCAATAGGCGGCCTGGCGCTGGCCAGCAACGCACTAACGTTACCTTTTACCCGACTGTCGCATGCTGCCGATACGCCGGCGCCCGCCAGTGAGAAGGTGGTCTGGAGCGCCTGCACCGTCAACTGCGGTAGCCGTTGCCCGCTGCGCATGCACGTGGTGGATGGCGCGATTAAATACGTCGAAACCGATAATACCGGTGATGATAACTATGACGGTTTGCACCAGGTCCGCGCCTGCCTGCGTGGGCGTTCAATGCGCCGCCGGGTCTATAATCCGGACCGTCTGAAGTACCCGATGAAGCGCGTTGGTAAACGCGGTGAGGGCAAGTTCGAGCAAATCAGCTGGGAAGAGGCGTTGGATACCATCGCCAGCAATATGCAGCGGCTGATTAAAGAGTACGGCAATGAATCCATCTATCTGAACTACGGCACCGGCACGCTCGGCGGGACGCTGACCCGCTCCTGGCCGCCGGGGAAAACGCTGATTGCCCGTCTGATGAACTGCTGCGGCGGCTATCTCAACCATTATGGCGACTATTCATCAGCGCAGATTGCTGCCGGTCTGAATTACACCTACGGCGGCTGGGCGGACGGCAACAGCCCATCGGATATTGAAAACAGTCAGCTGGTGGTGCTGTTCGGCAATAACCCCGGCGAAACGCGGATGAGCGGCGGCGGGGTAACGTACTACCTTGAACAGGCGCGGCAGAAATCCAATGCCCGGATGATAATCATCGATCCGCGCTATACCGACACCGGCGCCGGGCGTGAAGATGAATGGATCCCGATTCGTCCGGGGACCGATGCGGCACTGGTTTCGGGCCTCGCGTGGGTGATGATCACCGAGAATCTGGTCGACCAGCCTTTCCTCGATAAATACTGCGTGGGATACGACGAGAAAACGCTGCCCGCCGGTGCGCCAGCCAATGGTCATTACAAAGCTTACATTCTTGGCCAGGGCACTGACGGTATCGCCAAAACGCCGGAGTGGGCCTCGACGATTACCGGTATTCCGCGCGAACGCATTGTTAAACTGGCGCGCGAAATTGCCACCGCCAAACCGGCCTATATTAGCCAGGGCTGGGGTCCGCAGCGTCACGCCAACGGTGAGATCGCCACCCGCGCCATCTCAATGCTCGCCATTCTGACGGGTAACGTCGGGATCAACGGCGGCAATAGCGGGGCGCGCGAGGGCTCGTATAGTCTGCCTTTTGAGCGTATGCCGACGCTGGAGAATCCGGTTGAGACCAGTATCTCGATGTTTATGTGGACCGATGCGATTGAGCGCGGCCCGGAAATGACCGCTCTGCGCGACGGCGTACGCGGTAAAGATAAGCTCGACGTGCCGATCAAAATGATCTGGAACTATGCGGGCAACTGTCTGATTAACCAGCATTCTGAGATCAACCGGACCCACGAAATCCTGCAGGACGACAAGAAATGCGAGATGATTGTGGTCATTGACTGCCATATGACCTCCTCGGCGAAATACGCTGATATTCTGCTGCCGGACTGTACCGCCTCCGAGCAGATGGATTTCGCGCTGGATGCCTCCTGCGGCAACATGTCCTACGTTATCTTTGCCGATCAGGCCATCAAGCCGCGCTTTGAATGCAAAACCATCTATGAGATGACCAGCGAACTGGCAAAGCGTCTGGGCGTCGAAGAGCAGTTTACCGAGGGCCGTACCCAGGAAGGCTGGATGCGCTATCTGTATGAGCAGTCGCGCAAAGCGATTCCCGACCTGCCGGATTTCGACACCTTCCGTCAGCAGGGCATCTATAAGCAGCGCGATCCGCAAGGTCATCATGTGGCCTACAAAGCCTTCCGTGAGGATCCGCAGGCTAATCCGCTGACCACGCCTTCGGGCAAGATCGAAATTTACTCGCAGGATCTGGCGAAAATCGCGGCTACCTGGGAGCTGCCGGAAGGGGATGTTATCGATCCGCTGCCGATCTACACCCCGGGTTTCGAAAACTACAACGATCCGCTGACAGAGAAATACCCGCTACAGCTCACCGGCTTCCACTATAAATCTCGCGTCCACTCGACCTACGGCAACGTCGATGTGCTGAAGGCCGCCTGTCGGCAGGAGATGTGGATTAACCCGATCGACGCCCGCAAGCGCGGCATTGCCAACGGCGATCGTATTCGCATCTTCAACGATCGGGGTGAAGTGCATATCGAAGCGAAGGTGACGCCGCGCATGATGCCGGGCGTCGTCGCGCTGGGGGAAGGGGCCTGGTACAACCCGGACGCCTCGCGTGTGGATCAGGCGGGCAGCATCAACGTGCTGACCACCCAGCGTCCGTCGCCGCTGGCGAAGGGAAACCCGTCGCATACCAACCTTGTTCAGGTTGAGAAGCTGTAAGGAGTAACCGATGACAACTCAGTATGGATTTTTTATTGATTCCGCCCGTTGCACCGGTTGCAAAACCTGCGAACTGGCCTGTAAGGACTACAAGAACCTGACCCCGGAGGTCAGCTTCCGCCGCATCTATGAATATGCCGGCGGCGACTGGCAGGAGGACAACGGCGTCTGGCAGCAGAACGTGTTTGCCTATTACCTCTCCATCGCCTGTAACCACTGTGAAGATCCGGCCTGCACCAAGGTCTGTCCGAGCGGCGCGATGCATAAGCGCGAAGACGGTTTTGTGGTGGTCAACGAAGAGGTATGCATTGGCTGCCGCTACTGCCATATGGCCTGCCCGTACGGCGCCCCACAGTACAATGCCGACAAAGGCCATATGACCAAGTGCGATGGCTGTCACGAGCGCGTCGCCGAGGGGAAAAAGCCGATCTGCGTCGAGTCCTGCCCGCTGCGGGCGTTGGATTTCGGGCCGATTGCCGAACTGCGCGCTAAGCACGGCCAGCTGGCCGCGGTAGCGCCGCTGCCGTCGGCGCACTTTACCCGGCCGAGTATCGTTATCAAACCTAACGCCAATGCCCGGCCGTGTGGCGATACCACCGGTTACCTGGCGAACCCGAAGGAGGTGTGAGATGGGAAACGGATGGCATGAATGGCCGCTGATGGTCTTTACGGTATTCGGCCAGTGCGTCGTAGGCGGCTTTATTGTTCTGGCGCTGGCGCTGATGACAGGCAAGCTTTCCCGTGAGCAGGAGCAGCGCGTGGTGGGCAGCATGTTCGGACTGTGGGTATTGATGGGGATCGGGTTTATTGCCTCGACGATGCACCTTGGCTCGCCGCTGCGGGCCTTTAATTCGCTGAATCGCGTGGGAGCCTCGTCGCTGAGTAATGAAATCGCCAGCGGGGCGATCTTCTTCGCCGTCGGCGGAATTGGCTGGCTGCTGGCCGTGTGCAAAAAGCTGCCTGCCGGCCTGCGGAGCCTGTGGCTGGTGGTGACCATGGTGCTGGGCGTGATTTTCGTGTGGATGATGGTGCGGGTATACAACACCATCGACACGGTGCCGACCTGGTACACCGTTTGGACGCCGCTGAGCTTCTTCCTGACGCTGTTTATCGGCGGTCCACTGCTGGGCTACCTGCTGCTGCGCGTCGCAGGCGTCGATGGTTGGGCGCTGCGCCTGCTGCCGGTGGTTAGTTTGCTGGCGCTGCTGGTCAGTATTATGGTGGTCGTGATGCAGGGAAGTGAACTTGCCACCATCCGCAGCTCAGTTCAGCAGGCCTCCGCCCTGGTGCCGGATTACGGGTTGCTTATGGCCTGGCGCGTAGTGCTGCTGGCGCTGGCCCTGGCCTGCTGGTGCGTGCCGCAGATTCGCGGCCGCAAACCGGCGGTCTCGCTGCTCGGCCTGGCCTTTGTTCTGATACTGGCGGGAGAGATGATCGGCCGCGGCGTATTCTATGGCCTGCATATGACCGTTGGGATGGCTGTCGCCAGTTAACCACCTCCATCATGCCGGTGCCTAACCACCGGCATGATGAAAACGTGCTGTCGATAGATGAAATTTTTCAACTGAAATTAACTTCGGCATTTATTAATAAACCAGCAAAAACAATAGCGTATTATCTGTTGTCTCACCTTTTTCCATCCTCTGGATAAAAAACTTCTATCGTAGCCGACAAAACCGCGTCACGCCTGATTTCAGGTGGATTGACAATGTTTTTAGCAGTGGCATGATGCGCTCGCGATCTGAACATTCCTCACGGTTTTTACCCATGACCATCTACACCCGGCCAGTGCAAATGCTGCTCTGTGGCCTGCTTTTATTGACCCTGGCGATAGCGGTGCTGAATACGCTCGTCCCGCTCTGGCTCGCCCATGAAAACATGCCAACCTGGCAGGTCGGCATGGTGGGGTCATCCTATTTTACCGGCAACCTGGCCGGTACGTTGCTGGCCGGCTGGGTGATCAAGCGCCTGGGGTTTAACCGTAGCTATTATCTCGCATCGTTAATTTTCGCCGTCGGCTGCGTAGGGCTGGGGATCACCGTTGGCTTCTGGACATGGCTGAGCTGGCGTTTTATCGCCGGCGTAGGTTGCGCGATGATCTGGGTGGTGGTGGAAAGCGCGCTGGTTTGCAGCGGCACTTCCCGCAGTCGCGGTCGTCTGCTGGCGGCGTACATGATGGTCTATTACGTCGGTACCGTACTGGGCCAGCTGATGGTCAGTAAATTACCCACCGATTTAATGAGCGTCCTGCCGTGGGTGACCGGCCTGGCGCTGGCGGCGATCCTGCCGTTGCTGTTTACCCGCATTATGGGGCAGGCAGAAGAACCGCATGAAACGGTACGTATCTGGCCGATGCTGAAGCTGCGCCAGGCGCGCCACGGGGTCAATGGCTGTATTATTTCGGGGATTGTCCTCGGCTCGCTGTATGGCCTGATGCCGCTGTGGCTGAACCATCAGGGCGTCAGCGACTCCGGCATCGGCTTCTGGATGGCGGTGATGGTGAGTGCGGGGATCCTCGGCCAGTGGCCGGTAGGGCGCCTGGCAGACCGCTACGGTCGCCTGCTGGTGCTGCGGGTACAGGTCTTTGTGGTCATTCTGGGATGTCTGGCGATGCTTAGTCAGGCGGCAATGGCTCCGGCGCTGTTTGTGCTTGGGGCATCTGGTTTCACGCTGTATCCGGTGGCGATGGCCTGGGCCTGTGAAAAAGTGGAGCACCATCAGCTGGTGGCGATGAATCAGGCGCTGCTGATGAGCTATACCATCGGCAGCCTGCTGGGCCCGACCCTGACGGCGATGCTGATGCAGAACTTCTCAGACAACCTGCTGTTTATCATGATCGCCAGCGTGTCGTTTATCTATCTGCTGACCCTGCTGCGCAAAGCCGGGCATCATCCGACGCCGGTGGCGCACGCCTGACCCTGCAACGCGCAGCGCATGCTGCGCGTCATCTGCTGCAATCGCATAGGCTTTCTGCCGCAGAGAGGACAAGTCGTTTTTCATGAGAATGAAACGGCGGGGCGGACACAGCTTCCCACGCCGTTGCAGGCCGGCATAAGCGCATCACCGGCCCGGGCGGGATTAGTACATTACTTTGTGACCATACTGCTCAAGGATGCCTTTTACCCGCTCCATGGTCTCTTTCTTCGGCGGATGGACGCCGTCCAGCTTGTACTCTTCGCCCATCGCTACCCATTTGTGTTTACCCAGCTCATGGTAGGGCAGCAGCTCGATTTTTTCGACATTGCCCATATCGCGGGTAAATTCGCCCAGGCGGTGCGCGGAATCATCATCGTCTGACCAGCCGGGAACCACCACGTAGCGGATCCAGACATTGATATTCTTCTTCGCCAGATACTGGGCGAATTCCAGCGTACGATGGTTAGAGACGCCGACCAGGTTCTGGTGAATCTCATCGTTCATCTGCTTGAGATCCAGCATCACCAGGTCTGTTACCTCCAGCAGCTCGTCGATAACCGGATCGTAGCGACGTACGAAGCCGTTGGTATCCAGGCAGGTGTGGATGCCTTCTTTCTTACACGCGCGGAACCAGTCGCGAACAAACTCCGCCTGCAGGATCGCCTCACCGCCCGAGGCGGTGACGCCGCCGCCGGAAGCATTCATAAAGTGACGATAGGTCACCACCTCTTTCATTAATTCTTCAACGGTGATTTCTTTGCCGCCGTGGGTATCCCAGGTGTCACGGTTATGGCAGTACAGGCAGCGCATCAGGCAGCCCTGGAAAAAGGTAATAAAGCGGATGCCCGGGCCATCAACGGTGCCACAGGATTCAAAGGAGTGAATGCGACCAATAACTGACATTGCGGTGTTTTCTCCAGATGTGGCCCATCCGGGGCCGTGTTGGTGCGCAGCTCAGCGGCTGCGTCGAGTCTGTTTTGACAGGTACCCAAAGTATAGATAACTGGCAAAGCAGGCTGGGGCGGGGAATGCTTGTTAAAAAGGCCCCACTGATGTGGGGCCTTTATTGTACGCCTTTTCAGTCAGACAGGGAATTACATGGTCTGAGTGAAGGTACGGGTAATAACATCCTGCTGCTGTTCTTTGGTCAGGGAGTTAAAACGTACGGCGTAGCCAGATACACGGATGGTCAGCTGCGGATATTTTTCCGGGTTTTCCATCGCGTCGAGCAGCATTTCGCGGTTCATGACGTTCACGTTCAGGTGCTGACCACCTTCGATGGACGCTTCGTGATGGAAGTAACCATCCATCAGACCCGCCAGGTTGGTCTTACGAACTTCGTCGTCTTTACCCAGCGCGTTCGGCACGATAGAGAAGGTATAAGAGATACCATCTTTCGCGTAAGCAAACGGCAGTTTAGCGACGGAGGTCAGAGAGGCTACTGCGCCTTTCTGGTCACGGCCGTGCATCGGGTTAGCACCTGGACCGAACGGCGCGCCAGCGCGACGACCGTCTGGGGTATTACCGGTTTTCTTACCGTACACCACGTTAGAGGTGATGGTCAGAACAGACTGAGTCGGGATAGCGTTGCGGTAGGTGTGCAGTTTCTGAATTTTCTTCATGAAACGTTCAACCAGGTCAACGGCCATGTCATCGACGCGAGGGTCGTTGTTACCAAACTGCGGGTATTCGCCTTCGATTTCGAAGTCGATAGCCAGACCGTCTTCGTCACGAATCGGTTTAACTTTCGCATATTTGATTGCAGACAGGGAGTCAGCAGCAACGGACAGACCAGCGATACCACACGCCATGGTGCGGATAACGTCACGGTCGTGCAGCGCCATCAGAGAGGCTTCGTAGCTGTACTTGTCGTGCATGTAGTGGATGATGTTCAGCGCGGTGACGTACTGTTTAGCCAGCCAGTCCATGAAGTGATCCATGCGATCCATTACTTCGTCGAAGTTCAGGACGTCGCCTTTGATCGGTTCAGATTTCGGACCAACCTGCATTTTCAGTTTTTCATCCACGCCGCCGTTGATAGCGTACAGCATGGTTTTCGCGAGGTTAGCGCGAGCGCCGAAGAACTGCATTTGCTTACCAACAACCATCGGGCTTACGCAGCATGCGATAGCGTAGTCGTCGTTGTTGAAGTCCGGACGCATCAGGTCATCGTTCTCATACTGCAGAGAAGAGGTATCGATGGACACTTTAGCGGCGAATTTCTTGAAGCTCAGCGGCAGTTTTTCAGACCACAGGATAGTAATGTTCGGCTCCGGAGACGGCCCCATGGTGTACAGGGTGTTCAGGAAGCGGAAGCTGTTTTTGGTCACCAGAGTACGGCCGTCAACGCCCATACCGCCGATGGATTCCGTTGCCCAAATCGGGTCGCCGGAGAACAGTTCATCATATTCCGGGGTACGCAGGAAGCGAACCATACGCAGTTTCATGACCAGGTGGTCAACCATTTCCTGCGCGTCTTGCTCGGTGATTTTACCCGCCTGCAGGTCACGCTCGATGTAGATATCCAGGAAGCTGGAGGTACGACCGAAGGACATTGCCGCGCCGTTCTGAGATTTCACGGCAGCCAGGTAACCGAAGTAGGTCCACTGAATCGCTTCCTGAGCGGTGGTCGCCGGACCAGAGATGTCATAGCCATATTTAGCGGCCATCTCTTTGATCTGGCCCAGTGCGCGGTGTTGTTCAGCGATTTCTTCACGCAGACGGATGGTCGCTTCCAGGTCTTCGCCGCTTTCCAGTTTCGCTTGCAGAGAGTTGAACTGGGCGAATTTGTCTTTCATCAGGAAGTCGATACCGTACAGCGCAACGCGACGGTAGTCACCGATGATACGACCACGACCGTAAGCATCCGGCAGACCCGTCAGCACGCCGGATTTACGGCAGCGCAGAATGTCCGGGGTATAGACGTCGAAAACGCCCTGGTTGTGAGTTTTACGGTACTCTGTGAAGATTTTTTTCAGCATCGGGTCCAGCTCGCGATTATACGCTTTGCAGGAACCTTCAACCATTTTGATACCACCGAACGGGATGATCGCACGTTTCAGCGGCGCTTCGGTCTGCAGACCAACGATTTTTTCCAGACCTTTCTCGATATAGCCCGCGTCGTGAGAGGTGATGGTGGAAGCCAGGGCAGTGTCAAAATCAACAGGCGCGTGAGTGCGGTTTTCCTGTTTTACACCTTCCATTACGGTGTCCCACAGCTTGGTGGTCGCTTCAGTCGCGCCAGCCAGGAAGGATTCGTCGCCTTCATATGGGGTGTAGTTTTTCTGAATAAAGTCACGGACGTTGACTTCATTCTGCCAGTCACCTTTCGCAAAACCTTCCCAGGCTGTGGCTAACTTTTCATTAAGCTCGGACATGTAACACCTACCTTCTTAAGTGGATTTTTTATTTACTGCCTGAAACAACCCTTAGTGATGGTCGTTGCCACGCAGGTAAATGACCCAGTATGTCAACCCGACCAGCAGACCCCCGCCGATAATGTTCCCGATAGTTACCGGAATCAGGTTATCAGTGATGAAGTTCATAACGGTCAAGTGAGAGAAACTTTCCGGAGTCGAACCGATGGCGGTCCAGAATTCCGGGCTTGCAAAGTTGCGGATTACGATACCCATCGGGATCATAAACATGTTGGCGATGCTGTGCTCAAAGCCGCTGGCAACGAACATCGCTACCGGCAGGACCATGATCATCGCTTTATCCATCAGGCTACGACCGGAATAGCTCATCCATACGGCGAGACAAACCATCAGGTTAGCGAGGATACCCAGGCTCACGGCCTCCACAAAAGTATGGTGCATTTTGTGGTCGGCGGTCTGCAGAACGTTTAGCCCCCAGCCGCCGTTGGCAGTCATATATTCGCCTGATAACCACATCAGCAGCACAAACAGCAGCGCGCCCACCAGGTTACCAAAATAGACGTTGAGCCAGTTTTTTGCCAGTTGCCCCCAGGTAATTCGACCGCTGGCTTTGGCCACCACGATCAGTACCGTAGAGGTAAAGAGGTCAGCGCCGCAGATAACGCACAGAATCAGACCCAGAGAAAAACAGATCCCACCGATAAGTTTGGCAATCCCATAAGGCATCGCGGCAGTGCCGGTGGTCGCGGTGATATAGAATACGAAAGCGATGGAGATGAAAACGCCAGCGGTGATCGCCAGATAAAACGTCTTCATCGGATGCTTCGTTGCTTTATAGACACCTGCTTCTTCGGCGACTTTCGCCATCGCGGCAGGGAGCAAAAGATCAAAAGGGTTGTCAGCTTTCACACTAACTCTCTCTTTATATAAGTTGGCGGTGAGATACTAACAAAGCATTATAGAAGGGAAATTGATATAGATCATATCTCACCGGAACTATATGCCTTTTTAGTGTGTGGTTTTTATTGAAATTATCCGTAAGCTCATGAAATATATAGAGAAAATAATTTTTAAATTTTATAAATAATGTTGAATTTTTTCTTTTTTACCCCCATTTTTGAGTTAATTAAAATGGAGTATTTTTATTAAATTTAACAATTGATAAATGATGAAATGGCGTTATTTAACATTAATTAACTTTACAACTACAAATTATAGGAGGCGCTTTCTTAGGGTTAAATAACGGAGCCGCTGATGGCTCCGTTGTAAGCATGAACGATGGCGCAAGCTGGGCTTATTTTGCCCAAAACGCCGCTTTCGCCCGCTGCAGTTTTTCATAGGCTTTCAGCAGCGACTGATGGGCCGGGAAGGCCTGCAGATCGCTATCGACCGCCTGGAGACCATAGAACGGCGCTTCCCCGCTCAGCGCCGCGCTGGCGGCTTCGACCGCGTCTGCGCCGTACATACGGATGAAGGCGTTCAGGTACTGCAGCGGCTGACGCTCTTCTTCCTGGCTCAGCAGCAGCAGGGTTTGCAGACAGCGATAGTAGTTCGCGCGCTCCGCGCTGAAGACCGAAGCATTAAATTCCATGGTCCACTCGGTCCAGATCAGCGCCTGTTCCAGATCGCCGCCGGCCAGGGCCAGCATCGCTTTCAGCTCGCCGACGCGCAGGGTATACCAGCCGTTGTCTTTTCCGGTGGCGAGCCCCAGCAGTTCGCGAACGCGGGTGAAATCATCCAGACCCTCATCGTCCATCTGCTCGATCAGCGCCAGGTAATCTTCTTTATCCCACTCGCTGCCCGGCAGGGACAGAATGGTGTCCCGCAGATGAGCGCCCATGCTGTTGTTCGCCAGCCACAGGTCTTCCGCCGGGTATATGTCCGACATCCCCGGGACGATGATACGGCAGGCGTAAACGCCCAGGTGCTCGTAGTCGGCGATGTACACTTCTTTATCTTCGGCCTTGAAGATGGCCATCAGGGTGGCGAACTCTTCTTCGGTAGTACCAGAGAAGCTCCAGTCAACGAATGGATAGTCGGCGTCCTGCTTGAACATATCCCAGGAGATCAGGCCGCTGGAGTCGATAAAGTGGGTTTCGAGGTTCGCGTGCTCGGCGACCTCTTCGTCATCGAAGGTTGGCGGCGTGAAGACGTCGAGGTCTTTCAGGCTGCGGCCCTGCAGCAGTTCGGTGACGGTTCGCTCCAGCGCCACGCCAAAGTCCGGGTGGGCGCCGAAGGAGGCGAAGCAGGTGCCGTTAGCCGGGTTAAACAGCACGACGCAGATAACCGGATATTTGCCGCCCAGCGAGCCATCATAGGCAAAGATCGGGAAACCTTCAGCTTCCAGTTTGGCGATCGACTCCACGACGCCCGGATAGCGCGCCATGACTTCCGCCGGGATCTCCGGCAGGCTGATGCTTTCAGCGATGATGCGGTTTTTAATGTGACGTTCAAAGACCTCTGACAGACCCTGTACCCGCGCTTCGTTGCGGGTGTTACCGGCGGACATGCCGTTGGAGACGTACAGGTTGCCGACAATATTCATCGGAATATAGACGGTTTCGCCGTCGGACTGGCGGGTAAAAGGCAGACCGCACACGCCGCGCTCATCGTTACCCGACTGCAGATCCACCAGCATACTGGCCGTTAACTGATCGTCAGGATCGTAGAACGCGCGCAGGCGGGCATCCAGCAGACCTTCCGGGACTTCATCATCCTCAGTCAGCGGGAACCACTTTTCGTTCGGGTAGTGAACAAACGGGCCGTTAGCGATAGTGTCGCCTAACCAGAAGTCGGCGAAGAAATAGTTAGTGGACAGACGTTCGAAATATTCGCCCAGCGCGGAGGCCAGGGCTGCCTTTTTGGTGGCGCCTTTACCATTGGTAAAGCACAGCGCGCACGCTTTATCGCGAATGTGAACGGACCACACGTGCGGCACCGGGTTCAGCCACGAGGCCTCTTCGATATCAAATCCGAGGTCGAGCAATTTCTGCTGGAAGCGAGCGATGGAATCTTCCAGGGCGGCATCTTTGCCGGGAATAAACGTTTGGGTCATGGCGATCACTTTTGTCGTACGGAAAGCGCGCAATGATACGGCTTTTATCTGACAGGTGCTATCTCCATCATCTGGCTATGCTTAGAGGCATCTTTAATACACAGGGAGATGGAAAATGAAAGCCTTTGACTGGCAGCGGATGGCGCTCGATAAAGTACCGGTGGAATTCCTGGCGGAGGTGGCGTTGCGCAGCCTCTATACCTTCGTTCTGGTCTTTATTTTCCTCAAGATTACCGGACGGCGCGGCGTGCGGCAGATGTCGCTGTTCGAGGTGCTGATTATTTTGACCCTCGGCTCGGCGGCGGGTGACGTGGCGTTTTATGACGATGTGCCGCTGCTGCCGGTGCTGGTGGTCTTCGTTACGCTGGCGCTACTGTATCGCGGCATTATGTGGCTGATGGGGCATAGCGAAAAGCTGGAGGATCTACTGGAGGGGAAACCTATCGTAGTGGTGGAAGAGGGACAGTTGGCCTGGGAGAAGCTGCATGCGGAAAACATGACCGAATTCGAATTTTTTATGGAGCTGCGGGTCAACAGCGTCGAGCAGCTTGGCCAGGTCCGGCTGGCAATCCTCGAAACCAACGGGCAGATCAGCGTGTTTTATTATCCCGATGAAGAGGTGAGGGCCGGATTATCGATCCTTCCAGCGCATTGTACCACACGCTATACCACCATTCCGCAAGAGGGGATCTATGCCTGCGTGCGCTGCAGCATCGTAATGGCGATGCAGGCGGGAGAAAAACGAATATGTCCGCGCTGCGCAAATGCAGAATGGTCGAAGGCCAGCCGGGCGAAACGGCTTACCTGACAGCAAATATGTCGGTTTTATTACGTCAAGCCGATAGATTCTGTTGTGTGACGGCGGCCGCGTTTTACCGTCGGCGAGTTTTAGCCATTGCGGACCGTGTCACTGAATGATAAAACCGATAGCCACAGGAATAACTTATGCCCGCGGCGGTTCGCGGGCAAAACAACATAGCAACGTGGTGAGGGGAAATGGCTCAGGTCTATAACTTCAGTTCGGGCCCGGCAATGCTGCCGGCGGAAGTACTCAAACTGGCGCAGCAGGAACTGTGCGACTGGCACGGTCTGGGGACGTCGGTCATGGAGATCAGTCACCGTGGTAAGGAGTTTATCCAGGTGGCAGAAGAGGCAGAACAGGACTTCCGCGCTCTGCTGAACATCCCTTCCAACTATAAAGTTTTATTCTGCCACGGCGGCGGCCGCGGCCAGTTCGCCGGGATCCCGCTGAACATCCTCGGCGATAAAAAGGTCGCTGACTATGTGGACGCCGGCTACTGGGCGGCCAGCGCGGTCAAAGAGGCGAAGAAATACTGCACGCCGAACGTTATCGACGCGAAAATCACCGTCGACGGCAAGCGCGCTGTGAAGCCGATGAGCGAGTGGCAGCTGACCCCGGGAGCGGCCTATCTGCACTACTGCCCGAACGAAACCATTGATGGTATCGCGATTGATGAGACGCCGAACTTCGGCGACGACGTCATCGTGACCGCCGATTTCTCCTCCACCATTCTTTCCCGCGAAATTGACGTCAACCGCTTCGGCGTAATCTACGCCGGCGCGCAGAAGAATATCGGTCCGGCTGGGCTGACGCTGGTCATCGTGCGTGAAGATCTGCTGGGCAAAGCCAGCGTGGCCTGCCCATCAATTCTTGACTACACCGTGTTAAGCGAGAATGACTCGATGTTTAACACACCGCCGACGTTCGCATGGTATCTGGCTGGACTGGTGTTTAAGTGGCTGAAACAGCAGGGCGGGGTTGCCGCGATGGATAAAATCAACCAGCAGAAAGCCGAACTGCTCTACGGCGTGATCGATAACAGCGGCTTCTATCGTAACGATGTGGCGCAGGCCAACCGTTCGCGTATGAACGTACCGTTCCAGCTGGCGGACAGCGCCCTGGACAAACTGTTCCTCGAAGAGTCGTTTGCTGCCGGGCTGCACGCGCTGAAGGGCCACCGGGTGGTGGGCGGCATGCGTGCTTCCATCTACAACGCCATGCCGCTGGACGGCGTGAAGGCGTTAACCGACTTTATGCTGGACTTCGAACGCCGCCACGGTTAATCGCCTGTTTCTTTCTTCCTCCCCGCGGCCTGTCTGCGGGGTTTTTATTCTGTTTGTTTGAGAGTGAAGTTTGATGGAATCCCTGACGTTACAACCCATCGCACGCGTAGAGGGCACCGTGAACCTGCCAGGTTCGAAAAGCGTCTCCAACCGCGCGCTGCTGCTGGCTGCCCTGGCCCGCGGCACGACGGTGCTGACCAACCTGCTGGACAGCGACGATGTGCGCCATATGCTGAATGCCCTGAGTGCGCTGGGGGTTCAATATACCCTGTCTGCCGACCGCACCCGCTGCGAAGTGACCGGCAACGGGGGCCCGTTGCGCTCTGCCGCGGCGCTGGAGCTGTTCCTTGGCAACGCCGGTACCGCGATGCGTCCGCTGGCGGCGGCTCTGTGCCTTGGCAGCAACGATATCGTGCTGACCGGCGAACCGCGGATGAAAGAGCGTCCGATCGGCCATCTGGTGGATGCCCTGCGTCAGGGCGGCGCTCAGATCGACTATCTGGAGCAGGAAAATTATCCACCGCTGCGCCTGCGCGGCGGTTTTCAGGGCGGCAACGTCGAGGTTGACGGCAGCGTCTCCAGCCAGTTCCTGACCGCGCTGCTGATGACCGCGCCGCTGGCGCCGCAGGATACCGTCATCGTCATTAAGGGCGATCTGGTGTCGAAACCCTATATCGACATTACGCTGCACCTGATGAAAACCTTCGGCGTTGAGGTGGACAATCAGTCTTATCAGCGATTTGTGGTGCGCGGCAAGCAGCAGTATCAGTCGCCGGGAGATTACCTGGTGGAAGGCGATGCTTCCTCGGCCTCGTATTTCCTCGCCGCTGGCGCCATTAAGGGCGGCACGGTAAAAGTCACCGGTATCGGCCGCAACAGCGTACAGGGCGACATTCGTTTCGCCGACGTACTGGAGAAAATGGGCGCCACCGTCACCTGGGGCGACGATTTCATCGCCTGCACCCACGGCGAGCTCAAGGCGGTCGATATGGATATGAACCATATCCCGGACGCCGCGATGACCATCGCCACCGCCGCGCTGTTCGCGCAAGGGACCACTACCCTGCGCAATATCTACAACTGGCGGGTCAAGGAGACGGACCGTCTGTTCGCCATGGCGACCGAGCTGCGTAAAGTGGGCGCCGAGGTGGAAGAGGGGGAAGATTATATCCGCATCACCCCGCCGGCAAAGTTGAAGTACGCAGAAATCGGCACCTATAACGACCACCGGATGGCGATGTGCTTCTCGCTGGTAGCGCTGTCTGATACGCCGGTGACCATCCTTGATCCCAAATGTACGGCCAAAACGTTCCCTGACTACTTTGAGCAGCTGGCGCGGATCAGTACCCTCGCCTGAGTAAAACTTTGTCATCCCGCGGGCTGATGTCCTGTCAGCCCGCTATAATTGCGCAAAACTTCTGCTTTTCATTTCCTGTAGTCCGTAATTTACAAGCAATGCTCACTTTCCGGCGTATTGATGCGTATAATGCGCGGCGTTTATATTCCATGCGCCTTGCTGAAGGAGAAAAAGATGACGGCGAATATTCCGGTAATCACCATTGATGGGCCTGGCGGTGCGGGTAAAGGTACGTTGTGCAAGGCAATGGCGGAAGCGCTGGGCTGGCATCTGTTAGATTCAGGCGCGATCTACCGCGTTCTGGCGCTGGCGGCGCTGCATCATCATGTCGACGTGGAGTCCGAAGAGGCGCTGGTGCCCCTGGCTGCCCATCTTGACGTGCGTTTTATTTCTACTGACGGCAACCTGGAAGTGGTGCTGGAAGGGGAAGATGTCAGTAGCGAAATTCGCACTCAGGAGGTCGCGAACGCGGCCTCGAAAGTGGCGGCTTTTCCGCGCGTTCGCGAAGCGCTGCTGCGCCGCCAGCGCGCCTTCCGCGAACTGCCGGGGCTTATCGCCGACGGTCGCGATATGGGAACGGTAGTTTTCCCGGACGCGCCGGTGAAAATTTTCCTCGATGCCTCGGCCGATGAGCGGGCGCATCGCCGCATGCGGCAGTTGCAGGAAAAGGGCTTTGATGTTAACTTTGAACGTCTTTTGTCCGAGATAAAAGAGCGTGACGATCGCGACCGAAATCGCGCCGTGGCGCCGCTTGTCCCGGCTGCCGATGCATTAGTTCTCGATTCAACCGAACTAAACATTGAGCAAGTGATTGAAAAAGCGCTACAATATGCGCGCGAAAAATTGGCCGTTGCGTAGGCCTTAACCGGTAACGCGCCGAAGCCTCCGAATTATAGCAGTACCCCGCGGCAATGGATGGTCAGCGGGTATGTGAAACAACCCCATCCGGCACGGAGCCAGGTGGACGTTAATATTAACCTGAAGATTAAACATGACTGAATCTTTTGCTCAACTGTTTGAAGAATCCTTAAAAGAAATCGAAACCCGCCCGGGTTCCATCGTTCGTGGTGTTGTTGTTGCTATCGACAAAGACGTAGTACTGGTTGACGCCGGTCTGAAATCTGAGTCCGCCATCCCGGCTGAGCAGTTCAA
Source organism: Klebsiella sp. KP20-425-1 (assembly GCF_025813515.1). NCBI lineage: Bacteria > Pseudomonadati > Pseudomonadota > Gammaproteobacteria > Enterobacterales > Enterobacteriaceae > Klebsiella > Klebsiella sp. KP20-425-1. The sequence goes on along the minus strand of NZ_CP109614.1, from coordinate 3,369,561 downwards.
AAACGCCCAGGGCGAGCTGGAAATCCAGGTTGGTGACGAAGTTGACGTTGCTCTGGATGCAGTAGAAGACGGCTTCGGTGAAACTCTGCTGTCCCGTGAGAAAGCTAAACGTCACGAAGCTTGGATCACGCTGGAAAAAGCTTACGAAGACGCTGAAACTGTTACCGGTGTTATCAACGGCAAAGTTAAAGGTGGCTTCACTGTTGAGCTGAACGGTATTCGTGCGTTCCTGCCGGGTTCCCTGGTAGACGTTCGTCCGGTGCGCGACACGCTGCACCTGGAAGGCAAAGAGCTTGAGTTCAAAGTCATCAAGCTGGACCAGAAGCGTAACAACGTTGTTGTTTCTCGTCGTGCCGTTATCGAATCCGAAAACAGCGCAGAGCGCGATCAGCTGCTGGAAAACCTGCAGGAAGGCATGGAAGTCAAAGGTATCGTTAAGAACCTCACTGACTACGGTGCATTCGTTGATCTGGGCGGCGTTGACGGCCTGCTGCACATCACCGATATGGCCTGGAAACGCGTTAAGCATCCGAGCGAAATCGTAAACGTTGGCGACGAAATCACTGTTAAAGTGCTGAAGTTCGACCGCGAGCGTACCCGTGTATCCCTGGGCCTGAAACAGCTGGGCGAAGATCCGTGGGTAGCTATCGCTAAACGTTATCCGGAAGGTACCAAACTGACCGGTCGCGTGACCAACCTGACCGACTACGGCTGCTTCGTTGAAATCGAAGAGGGCGTTGAAGGCCTGGTTCACGTTTCCGAAATGGATTGGACCAACAAAAACATCCACCCGTCCAAAGTTGTTAACGTTGGCGACGTTGTGGAAGTAATGGTTCTGGATATCGACGAAGAGCGTCGTCGTATCTCCCTGGGTCTGAAGCAGTGCAAATCTAACCCATGGCAGCAGTTCGCGGAAACCCACAACAAGGGCGACCGTGTTGAAGGTAAAATCAAGTCTATCACTGACTTCGGTATCTTCATCGGCCTGGACGGCGGCATCGACGGCCTGGTTCACCTGTCTGACATCTCCTGGAACGTTGCAGGCGAAGAAGCAGTTCGTGAATACAAAAAAGGCGACGAAATCGCAGCAGTTGTTCTGCAGGTTGACGCAGAGCGTGAGCGTATCTCCCTGGGCGTTAAACAGCTCGCGGAAGATCCGTTCAACAACTACGTTGCTCTGAACAAGAAAGGCGCTATCGTTGTTGGTAAAGTGACTGCAGTTGACGCTAAAGGCGCAACCGTAGAACTGGCTGACGGCGTAGAAGGTTACCTGCGTGCTTCTGAAGCATCCCGTGACCGCGTTGAAGACGCAACTCTGGTTCTGAGCGTTGGCGACGAAGTTGAAGCGAAATTCACCGGCGTGGATCGTAAGAACCGCGTAGTGAGCCTGTCTGTACGTGCGAAAGACGAAGCGGAAGAAAAAGACGCTATCGCTACCGTGAACAAGCAGGAAGACGCGAACTTCTCCAACAACGCTATGGCTGAAGCGTTCAAAGCAGCGAAAGGCGAGTAATCTTTGTCATTCAGGTAATAACAACCTGAATAGCGACGAGTTTACTTGACAGATTGCAGGATTCGTCCTGTAATCAAGCACAAAGGGCGGCTACGGCCGCCCTTGTTTAAGCTGTTAGCTAATTTTTGCCTTGAAGGAAACCGGAGGAATAATGACCAAGTCAGAATTGATTGAAAGACTTGCCAGCCAGCAATCTCACATTCCGGCGAAAGCGGTGGAAGATGCTGTTAAAGAAATGCTGGAACATATGGCCTCAACGCTTGCTCAAGGTGAGCGCATTGAAATCCGCGGTTTCGGCAGCTTTTCTCTGCACTATCGAGCACCTCGCACCGGACGTAACCCGAAAACTGGTGATAAAGTCGAACTGGAAGGTAAGTACGTTCCGCACTTTAAGCCCGGGAAAGAATTACGTGACCGCGCCAATATTTATGAAGGGTGAGTTGCACGACGTGCAGCCTGCCTGACGATAAAGAAAGCACCTTCGGGTGCTTTTTTTGTGCCCGCCATTTACGGCCATCCTTACAAAAAAAGCGTGCCCGGCTGCAAGCGAGGCGATTGTCTGGAATGCGCCGCGCAAACCTGAATTCGCCGCCAGGACGCCAGCACCGCTTTGCGTAACACTGCCCACTCACAGGGAGGTGTTTATGCGTCTACCATGGCTTGCCGGATGCGCCATCATTGCAATGCTGCCGCTTCTCTGGCTACCCGTCTTGCCGGGCCCGTGCAGTCTGGCGGGCGCGAGCGCACTGGCGCTGGCGCTGATTCGTCTGCATGGAAGGGCCGTCGCCGGAGTGGCGATGACGCTTCTGCTGGTGGTCTGGGGAGTATTGAGCGCGCATCAGGCGCTGTGGCCGACCCGGCACCTTACCGGCGCCATCCGGCAAGCGGAAGTGATCCTTAGCGAGACGGATGGCCAGACCTTGCACCGTGGACAGATGGTGCGCCTGCGGGGCCGCTATCTGTTTCCCCCGGTAGGCGTAACGCTGTACGGGGAACTTGCACCTGCGCCAGCCTGTGCGGGTCAACACTGGCTGATGACGCTGCGCCTGCGCCCGGTGCACGGGCAGCTCAATGACGGGGGCTTCGACAGCCAGCGCTATGCGCTGGCGCAGCACCGACCGCTGAGCGGAGGGATCGTCGCCGCTTCCGCGCTGGATGCCCGCTGCAGTCTGCGCGCCCGCTATCTGACGTCGCTGACCCGGCGACTGCAGACTTATCCCTGGCGCGCGGTGATGTTGGGATTAGGAATGGGGGAGCGGCTGTCTTTGCCGACGGAGATAAAGGTCCTGATGCAGAACACGGGCACTTCCCATCTGATGGCTATCTCGGGTCTGCATATCGCTCTCGCGGCTTCTCTTATCATGCTGTTGCTGCGCGGCGTGCAGTATATTCTCCCGGGCCGCTGGATTGGCTGGCGGTTGCCGCTGCTGGCCGGGCTGGCCGGCGCCGTCGGCTATGCCTGGCTGACCGGTATGCAGCCGCCGGCGCTGCGCACCTGCGTAGGGTTGGGCATGTGCTGCGCCTTACGCTTGTCGGGCCAGCGATGGACGGCGTGGCAGGTGTGGCTCTGCTGTCTGGGAGCGATACTGGTTGCCGACCCGCTGGCGGTCCTGTCGCAAAGCCTGTGGCTATCTGCCTTCGCCGTGGCGGGGCTGATCTTCTGGTTCCAGTGGCTCCCGTTGCCTGCCGGCCGCTGGCGCTGGCCGTGGAAGACCATAATTGCTCTTGTTCATTTGCAGGCTGGCGTGACGCTGCTGCTGCTGCCGCTGCAGTTGTTGCTATTCCATGGAGTCAGCCTGACGTCGATGGCGGCTAATTTGCTGGCGGTACCGTTAGTCACCCTGTTGGCGGTGCCGCTTATTCTGACCGCGATGCTGGTGCATCTCTCGGGGCCGGAGATAGTGGAGTCGCTGCTCTGGCTGGCGGCCGATCGCGTGCTGGCCGTATTGTTCTGGGGATTAAGACGTTTACCGGACGGCTGGTTGACGCTGGATGCTCGCTGGCTGTGGATCAGTAGCCTGCCGTGGCTGTTGGTGATGGGCTGGCGTTTTCAGAGCTGGCGGCATTCACCGGCGCTGTGTCTCAGCGTGCTGTTTTTACTGACGCGGCCATTCAGCCGACAACCGCCTGCGGACGAATGGCGGGTGACGATGCTGGATGTCGGGCAGGGGCTGGCGATGGTGATCGAGCGTCACGGTAAGGCATTGCTTTACGATACCGGGCCGGCTTGGCCGCAGGGTGATAGCGGTCAACAGGTGATTATCCCGTGGTTGCGCTGGCACCATCTGCAGCTGCAAGGGGTTATGCTGAGCCATGAACATCTGGATCATCGCGGCGGCCTTGATTCAGTGCTGCAGGCATGGCCGCAGGCCTGGGTGCGCAGCCCGTTAGGCTGGGCGCATCATCTGCCGTGTCATCGCGGTGAGCGCTGGCAATGGCAGGGACTCAACTTCCAGGCCCTGTGGCCGCTGCCGGGCAGCACGGCAAAGGGTAACAATCATTCCTGTGTGGTGCGGATCGATGATGGTCGCTCCAGCATCCTGCTCACCGGCGATATAGAACGTCAGGCGGAGCAGGCGATGATCAGCCGTTACTGGCGGCATCTGACGTCTACACTTATTCAGGTTCCCCACCACGGCAGCAATACCTCCTCCAGCGCGCTGCTGATCCGCCGGGTGGATGGCGCGGCCGCGCTGGCCTCCGCTTCGCGCTACAATGCGTGGCGGATGCCCTCGTACAAGGTGGTTCAGCGCTACCGCCAGCGGGGTTATCGCTGGTTCGCCACGCCGCAGCAGGGGCAGATAACGGTGGTTTTTTCCGCAGAAGGGTGGCAAATCCATAGCTTACGGGATCAAGTTTTACCGCGTTGGTATCATCAGTGGTTTGGCGCGCCCGCCGATAACGGGTAGAATATGCGGCTATTTCAACACAAGCTGGTTTATTGAATGCAGAACGATAAAGATCTCTCCACGTGGCAGACCTTCCGCCGACTTTGGCCGATTATCGCGCCGTTTAAAGCCGGGCTAATCGTAGCGGCGGTGGCGTTGGTGCTTAACGCGGGCAGTGACACCTTCATGTTATCGCTTCTTAAACCGTTATTGGATGATGGTTTTGGTAAAACGGATCGCTCAGTGCTGCTATGGATGCCGCTGGTGGTTATCGGCCTGATGGTGCTGCGTGGGATCACCAGCTACATCTCGAGCTATTGTATTTCCTGGGTTTCCGGCAAAGTGGTGATGACCATGCGTCGTCGCCTGTTCGGCCACATGATGGGTATGCCGGTGGCCTTCTTTGACAAGCAGTCTACCGGAACGCTGCTGTCACGCATCACCTATGATTCTGAGCAGGTCGCCTCCTCCTCTTCCAGCGCGCTGATCACCGTGGTCCGCGAAGGGGCATCGATTATCGGTCTGTTCGTGATGATGTTCTATTACAGCTGGCAGCTGTCGCTGATCCTGATCGTACTGGCGCCGATTGTGTCGGTGGCGATCCGCGTGGTCTCCAAGCGTTTTCGCAATATCAGTAAGAATATGCAGAACACGATGGGGCAGGTCACCACCAGCGCCGAGCAGATGCTGAAAGGGCACAAAGAGGTGCTGATGTTTGGCGGCCAGGAAGTGGAAACCAAACGTTTTGATAAAGTCAGCAATAAAATGCGTCTGCAGGGGATGAAGATGGTTTCCGCCTCGTCTATCTCCGACCCGATCATTCAGCTTATCGCCTCCCTGGCGCTGGCCTTTGTCCTGTATGCCGCCAGCTTCCCGAGCGTGATGGACACCCTGACCGCCGGGACCATTACCGTGGTCTTCTCCTCGATGATTGCGCTGATGCGTCCGCTGAAGTCGCTGACCAACGTCAATGCCCAGTTCCAGCGTGGGATGGCGGCGTGCCAGACGCTGTTTGCGATCCTCGATTCCGAGCAGGAAAAAGACGAAGGTACGCGGGTCATTGAGCGGGCGAAAGGCAATCTCAAGTTCGAGAACGTCACCTTTACCTACCCGGGTCGCGAAGTGGCCGCGCTGCGCAATATCAATCTCGATATCCCGGAAGGGAAAACCGTGGCGCTGGTGGGGCGCTCAGGGTCGGGTAAATCGACCATTGCCAGCCTGATCACCCGCTTCTACGATGTCGACGAGGGGCAGATCCTGCTGGATGGCCACGACCTGCGCGAGTACAAGCTGAGCTCACTGCGCGATCAGGTGGCGCTGGTTTCACAGAACGTGCATCTGTTCAACGATACCGTCGCCAACAATATCGCCTATGCCCGTACCGAAGAGTACAGCCGCGAGCAGATTGAAGAGGCCGCGCGCATGGCCTACGCCATGGATTTCATTAACAAGATGGATAATGGTCTGGATACCATCATCGGCGAGAATGGCGTGATGCTGTCCGGCGGCCAGCGCCAGCGTATTGCTATTGCCCGCGCGCTGCTGCGTAACAGCCCGATCCTGATCCTTGATGAAGCCACCTCGGCGCTGGATACCGAGTCCGAGCGTGCCATTCAGGCGGCGCTGGATGAGCTGCAGAAAAACCGTACCTCGCTGGTTATCGCTCACCGTCTGTCGACCATTGAGCAGGCTGATGAAATCGTGGTGGTTGAAGACGGGCGGATCGTGGAGCGCGGAACGCACCATGACCTGCTGGAGCATAAGGGCGTGTACGCCCAGCTGCATAAGATGCAATTCGGCGAATGATCGCGCGCATCTGGTCCGGGGAATCGCCGCTGTGGCGCCTGCTGCTGCCGCTCTCCTGGCTGTATGGCCTGGTGAGCGGGGTGATTCGCCTCAGCTATCAGCTGGGGTGGCAAAAAGCCTGGCGCGCGCCGGTGCCGGTGGTGGTGGTTGGTAACCTGACCGCTGGCGGCAATGGCAAAACGCCGGTGGTGATCTGGCTGGTGGAGCAGCTGCAGCAGCGCGGTATTCGCGTTGGCGTCGTGTCTCGCGGCTACGGCGGTAAAGCCGACCGCTATCCGCTGGTGTTGGACGACAGGACCAGTACGGCGCAGGCGGGTGATGAACCGGTGTTGATCCATCAGCGTACCGGTGCCCCGGTCGCTGTCGCTCCGCTGCGCAGCGACGCGGTAAAAGCGTTGCTCAGCGCGCACGATCTGCAGATGATTGTGACCGACGACGGGTTGCAGCACTATAAGCTCGCGCGGGACAGAGAAATTGTCGTTATTGACGGCGTGCGCCGCTTTGGCAACGGCTGGTGGCTGCCTGCCGGGCCGATGCGCGAGCGGGCGTCGCGTTTGCAAAGCGTTGATGCGGTTATCGTTAACGGCGGCGTGGCGCGTCCGGGTGAGATCCCGATGCGGCTGCGCCCAGGGATGGCGGTTAACCTGCTTACCGGCGAACGTCGCGATGTCTCCACCTTCACGAACGTGGTGGCGATGGCCGGCATCGGCCATCCGCCGCGCTTCTTCGCCACCATCGAAAGCTGCGGCGTCCAGCCGGTCAAAACCGTGGCGCTGGCGGACCATCAGGCGCTGAGCCAGGCTGATGTCGCCGCCCTGGTGACCGCCGATCAGACGCTGCTGATGACCGAGAAAGATGCCGTGAAATGTCGCGATTTCGCCGCTGCAAACTGGTGGTATTTACCGGTCGACGCCATAATGGCCGATGAACGCGCACAGCGGTTGCTTGCGGACTTAGCGACGTTGGCGCAACGTTAACTGACGCGCCGGCTTTGCTCGCCGCTGTGCTGGAATTCCTGACGGAGAACCTGCATGTCGGTATTGCAACTATCGCTTAACGAGGCGCGCCACCTCCATCTCGCGGCGCAGGGGTTGTTAAAGAAGCCCCGACGTCGCGCTCGCCCGAAAGACATTCTTTCCACCATCCAGCAGATGTCGCTGCTGCAAATCGATACCATCAACGTGGTGGCCCGCAGCCCCTACCTGGTGCTGTTCAGCCGTCTTGGCAGCTATCCGCAGCACTGGCTGGATGAGTCGCTGCGCAACGGCGAGCTAATGGAATACTGGGCGCATGAAGCCTGCTTTCTGCCGCGCAGCGATTTCGCCCTGGTGCGCCATCGCATGTTGAATCCCGACAATATGGGCTGGAAATACCATCGCGCGTGGATGGAGGAGCATGCCGGGAGTATTGCCGAGCTGGTGGCGCATATCGGGCAAAACGGCCCGGTTCGCTCGGCGGATTTTACCCACCCGCGCAAAGGCGCCAGCGGCTGGTGGGAGTGGAAACCGCATAAGCGCCACCTTGAAGGGCTGTTTACCGCCGGCGAAGTGATGGTGGTGGAGCGGCGCAATTTTCACCGCGTGTATGATCTAACCCGGCGGGTGATGCCGGACTGGGACGACGAGTGCGACGCGCTCTCCCGCGAAGACGCAGAGGCCATTATGTTGCGCAATAGCGCCCGTAGCCTCGGCATCTTCCGCGCCCAGTGGCTGGCCGATTACTATCGCTTGCGCCAGCCGGCGCTACCGGGTCTGCTGGCGGCCTGGCAGGAAGAGGGGCTGGTGGTGCCGGTTAACGTGGAAGCACTCGGCGAGATGTGGCTGCATCACGAGGCGCTGGCGCAGCTGGAGACCGCGCCCGGCGGTAAGCTGACCGCCAGCCATAGCGCCGTGCTCTCGCCCTTCGACCCGGTGGTCTGGGATCGGAAACGCGCTGAGCAGCTGTTCAACTTCAGCTATCGCCTGGAGTGTTATACCCCGGCGCCGAAGCGTCAGTATGGCTACTTCGTACTGCCTCTGCTGCACCAGGGAAAACTGGTCGGGCGGATGGACAGTAAAATACATCGCAAAAGCCGGGAGCTGGAGATCTTCGCTCTGTGGCTGGAGGAGGGGGTGAAGATCACCCGTGGTCTGGAGCAGGGGCTGCGCCGGGCGATTAACGACTTCGCACACTGGCAATCGGCAGAGCGGATCCTGTGCCGACGCCTGCCGGAAGGGCTGTTTGTCGGCCAGGAGCAGGGGTGGGAAATCGACGCCGATTGATCCCGGCGCCTGCCTTCCTGTGATATGCTGCTGAGAAATCTATCCGGTCCATCAGGAGGAAACATGGATCACCGTTTACTTGAAATCATCGCCTGCCCGGTCTGTAACGGCAAGCTGTATTACAGTCAGGATAAGCAAGAACTTATTTGCAAACTTGATAGCCTGGCGTTTCCGCTGCGCGACGGTATCCCGGTGCTGCTGGAGACAGAGGCGCGTCCGCTGGCGCTAGAAGAGAGTCACTCATGAGTTTCGTGGTCATTATTCCTGCGCGTTTCGCCTCCACGCGCCTGCCGGGAAAACCACTGCAGGACATTAATGGTAAGCCGATGATTGTCCATGTGCTGGAGCGCGCTCGCGAATCCGGCGCGGATCGTATTATTGTCGCCACCGATCACGAAGATGTCGCCCGGGCGGTTGAAGCCGCCGGCGGCGAGGTCTGTATGACCCGCGCCGACCATCAGTCCGGCACCGAACGGCTGGCGGAAGTGGTGGAAAAGTGCGCGTTCAGCGATGACACCATTATCGTCAATATTCAGGGCGATGAGCCGATGATCCCCCCGGCGATTGTCCGCCAGGTGGCGGAGAATCTGGCTGCCAGCAGCAGCGGAATGGCGACGCTGGCGGTACCGATCCATGATGCGGAAGAGGCGTTTAACCCGAATGCGGTGAAAGTGGTGATGGATGCCAAGGGTTACGCGCTCTATTTCTCCCGCGCGACTATTCCCTGGGATCGCGATCGCTTTGCCCAATCCCGCGAGACCATCGGTGACTCCCTGCTGCGTCACATCGGCATCTATGGCTATCGCGCCGGCTTTATCCGCCGCTATGTCAGCTGGGCGCCGAGCCCGCTGGAGCAGATTGAAATGCTCGAGCAGCTGCGAGTGCTGTGGTATGGCGAGAAAATCCATGTCGCCGTAGCGGCGGAAGTGCCCGGCACCGGCGTGGATACCCCGGAAGATCTGGAGCGCGTCCGCGCTGAGCTGCGTTAGTCCTCTGTCCCCTCCTTGCTGGAGGGGATATCCCCGTCGGTTTTTTGCTTTTTTTACCCCTTTTTGATCTTATCCGATGACAACCCAGGTGCGGGCGCTCATTATGAAACCAGTAGTGTTCATAGGGGTAATCGACAATGGAACAGTTGCGAACCGAACTCAGTCATCTTCTTGGCGAAAAGCTAAGCCGGGTGGAGTGTGTCAGTGAACAAGCCGCTACGGCGCTGTGGTTCCTGTACGATGCGCAGGGAAACCCGATGCCGCTGCTGGCGCGAAGTTTCACCACGCCCGGCGTGGCGCGGCAGCTGGCATGGAAGATCTCGACCCTGGCGCGTAATGGTACGGTGCGTATGCCGGTGGTTTATGGCGTCATGACGCACGAAGAACATCCCGGACCAGATGTGCTGCTGCTTGAGCGCCTGCGCGGCGTACCGGTGGAGGCGCCGACGCGCACCCCGGCGCGCTGGGAGCAACTGCAGGAGCAAATCGTCGAGGCGCTGCTGGCGTGGCATCGGCAGGACAGTGGCGGCTGCGTGGGAATGGTCGACAATACCCAGGAAAACCTGTGGCCGAACTGGTACCGCCAGCGGGTAGAGATATTGTGGAGCACCCTGAACCTGTATCAGGACACCGGTCTCACCATGCAGGATAAGCGCCTTTTGTTCCGCTCCCGCGAGTGCCTTCCGGAGCTGTTCCGCGATTTCAATGATAATGCTGTGCTGGTGCATGGCAACTTCACTCTGCGCAGCATGCTAAAAGATCCGCGCAGCGATCAGCTGCTGGCGATGGTGGGGCCGGGGATGATGCTGTGGGCGCCACGCGAGTATGAACTGTTCCGCCTTGCTGAAGGCGGCCAGGCGGAACAGCTGCTGTGGCGCTACCTGCAGCAGGCGCCAGTTTCCGAGGCCTTTGTCTGGCGTCGCTGGCTTTATCTGCTGTGGGATGAGGTGGATAGTCTGGTCAACACCGGGCGCTTTGATCGCGCCCGTTTTGACCTCGCTGCAAAATCACTCCTGCCCTGGCTCGCCTGAGCTGCCTTTCAGCCATTGCCAGACGCGACCAAGGGTTTCATAGCCGACCCGGTCGCTGTGCATCAGCCACACTGGAGAAGGAATGGCCCGCTCCCACGGATTGAGCGGCGAGGTCACCGCCAGCTGATTGGCCGGCGCGGGAAGCGGATCCAGGCCGGCATGGCGAAAGAATATCATCGCCCGCGGAAGGTGTGACGCCGAGGTGACCAGCAGGAAGGGCGCGTCGCCGATGGCGCGCTTCACCGCCAGCGCTTCCTCTTCTGTATCTTTCGGCCGATCGAGCACAATGATATCGCTGCGAGGTACGCCAAGGCTCTCCGCCACTCTCGCCCCGGCTTCCGCCGTGCTGACGGGGTTCGTTTTCGCCGCCGCGCCGGTAAAGATCATTTTCGAACCGGGATTCGCCTGCCACAGGCGGATGCCCTCCGTCAGGCGCGGCAGGCTGTTATTGATAAGATTAGAGCTTGGCGCCCACTCCGGATTCCAGGTATAGCCGCCGCCCAGCACCACCACGTAGTTCACCGGCTGCTCGCCGCGCCAGGTGGGGTAGGTATCTTCAATCGGTTTCAGCAGGCTGTCGGCTACGGGCTGCAGGCTCAGCAGCGTCAGCAGCAGCCAGCCGAGGCTCACGCATAGCTTCCCGGTACGCTGAAAGCGGCTGAACCATAACAGCGCGATCCCGATACCGATCAGCAACAGTAAGGCGGGTAGCGGCAACAGCAGGCCGCCGACGATCTTTTTTAGCGTGAAAAGCATGCCAGATGGTTCCTTTTTTAACCATATAACCAAAGTTATGTTCGGATCTTATAACAGATCGCTTCATTCTCGGCGCGGGTATGACAAAATAGCGGTTTTGTGTTGGCTTGTGGAGTCACTCGTGCAGGATCGCAATTTCGATGACATTGCTGAAAAGTTTTCGCGCAATATTTACGGCACCACAAAAGGCCAGTTGCGTCAGGCGATCCTCTGGCAGGATCTGGAACCGCTGTTGGCGCAGCTGGGGCCGGGACCGCTGAGGGTGCTGGATGCCGGCGGCGGCGAAGGACAAACGGCCATCAAAGTCGCGCAACTGGGCCATCACGTGACGCTGTGCGATCTCTCCGCTGAGATGGTGGCTCGCGCCCGCCAGGCGGCCGCCGATAAAGGTGTGATCGACAACATGCATTTTGTACAATGCGCGGCTCAGGATATTGCGCAGCATTTGGAAAGCCCGGTCGATCTGGTACTGTTTCATGCGGTGCTGGAGTGGGTGGCGGAGCCCCAGGAAATACTGCATACCCTGTGGTCGACGCTGCGTGCTGGCGGTGGACTGTCATTGATGTTCTACAATGCTAACGGCCTGTTGATGCACAATATGGTTGCCGGTAATTTTGATTACGTTCAACTGGGCATGCCAAAAAAGAAAAACCGCACGCTGTCGCCGGATTATCCGCGTGAACCACAGCAGGTTTATCACTGGCTGGAAGAGATTGGCTGGCAGATCGTCAGCAAAACCGGCGTGCGGGTGTTTCATGATTATCTGCGTGAAAAACGCCAACAGCATGACAGCTATGCGGCGCTGCTGGCGCTGGAGACGCGCTACTGTCGTCAGGAGCCGTATCTCAGCCTGGGCCGTTATATTCATGTCACCGCGCTTAAGAGCCAGGCTCATAGCCGCAGATGCAAGGATAAAGTATGAGTGAATTTTCCCAGACAGTCCCCGAACTGGTTGCCTGGGCCAGAAAAAATGATTTTTCAATCTCGCTACCAGTCGACAGACTCTCTTTCCTGCTGGCGATCGCCACTCTGAATGGTGAACGACTGGAAGGAGAAATGAGCGAGGGTGAACTGGTGGATGCGTTCCGCCACGTCAGTGATGCGTTTGAGCAGACCAGCGAAACCATCAGCCAGCGCGCCAATAACGCGATCAACGATTTGGTGCGCCAGCGTCTGCTGAACCGCTTTACCAGCGAAATTACCGAAGGCAATGCGATCTATCGCCTGACGCCGTTGGGGATTGGGATCACCGATTATTATATCCGTCAGCGCGAATTCTCGACGCTGCGTCTCTCGATGCAGCTGTCGATCGTCGCCGGCGAGCTGAAGCGCGCGGCGGACGCCGCGGAAGAGGGCGGTGATGAATTCCACTGGCATCGCAACGTTTTTGCGCCGCTGAAGTATTCCGTAGCGGAAATTTTCGACAGCATCGACCTGACGCAGCGCATTATGGATGAGCAGCAGCAGCTGGTGAAAGACGATATCGCGCAGTTGTTGAATAAAGACTGGCGCGCGGCGATTTCCAGCTGTGAACTGCTGCTGTCGGAAACCTCCGGCACCCTGCGCGAACTGCAGGATACGCTGGATGCGGCAGGGGATAAGCTGCAGGCGAACCTGCTGCGCATTCAGGACTCGACCATGGCGCGCGACGATCTCCATTTTGTCGATCGGCTGGTGTTCGATCTGCAAAGCAAGCTCGACCGCATCGTCAGCTGGGGTCAGCAGGCGATTGACCTGTGGATCGGCTACGACCGCCATGTGCACAAGTTTATCCGTACCGCTATCGATATGGATAAGAACCGCGTCTTCGCCCAGCGTCTGCGCCAGTCGGTACAGACCTATTTTGATGAACCGTGGGCGCTAACTTACGCCAACGCCGACCGCCTGCTGGATATGCGCGATGAAGAGATGGCCCTGCGCGATGAAGAGGTCACCGGCGAGCTGCCGGCGGACCTCGAATTTGAAGAGTTTAACGAAATTCGCGAGCAGCTGGCGGCGCTGATCGAAGCGCAGCTGGCGGTCTATAAAGAGAAAGGAATACCGCTGGATCTCGGCCTGGTGGCACGGGAGTTCCTGGCGCAGTATCCGCGCGGGCGTCACTTCGACGTGGCGCGGATCGTCGTGGATCAGGCGGTACAGCTGGGCGTCGCCCAGGCAGATTTCACCGGACTGCCGGCAAAATGGCAGCCGATTAATGATTACGGAGCCAAGGTACAGGCGCATGTCATTGACAAATATTGAACAAGTGATGCCGGTTAAGCTGGCGCAGGCGTTGGCCAATCCGTTATTTCCGGCGCTGGACAGCGCCCTGCGCGCGGGCCGTCATATCGGTCTCGACGAGCTGGATAATCACGCATTTTTGATGGATTTTCAGGATTACCTGGAAGAGTTTTACGCTCGCTATAACGTCGAGCTGATCCGCGCGCCGGAGGGATTCTTCTACCTGCGCCCGCGGTCCACCACGCTGATTTCGCGCTCGGTACTGTCCGAGCTGGATATGATGGTGGGCAAAATTCTTTGCTATCTCTATCTCAGCCCGGAGCGCCTGGCGAACGAAGGGATTTTTACCCAGCAGGAGCTCTATGACGAGCTGCTGACCCTGGCCGATGAATCCAGGCTGCTGAAGCTGGTGAACAACCGTTCCACCGGTTCGGATCTGGACCGCCAGAAGCTGCAGGAAAAAATGCGGGCCTCGCTTAACCGCTTACGCCGTCTGGGGATGGTGTGGTTTATGGGCCACGATAGCAGCAAGTTTCGCATTACCGAATCGGTATTCCGCTTTGGCGCCGATGTGCGCGCCGGCGACGACCCGCGCGAAGCGCAGCGCCGTCTGATCCGCGACGGGGAAGCGATGGCCCTGGAAAATCACCTGCAGCTCAATGATGAGAATGAAGAAAACCAGCCGGATAGCGGGGAGGAAGAGTAATGATTGAACGCGGTAAGTTTCGCTCGCTAACGCTGGTTAACTGGAACGGCTTCTTTGCCCGGACCTTTGATCTTGATGAACTGGTGACCACCCTCTCCGGGGGGAACGGCGCGGGTAAGTCCACGACCATGGCGGCCTTCGTCACGGCGCTGATCCCGGATTTAACCCTGCTGCACTTCCGTAACACCACCGAAGCGGGGGCCACCAGCGGCTCACGCGATAAAGGCCTGCACGGTAAGCTGCGCGCCGGGGTGTGTTACTCGGTACTCGATGTGATCAATTCCCGCCACCAGCGCGTGGTGGTCGGCGTGCGCCTGCAGCAGGTCGCCGGGCGCGATCGTAAAGTCGATATTAAACCTTTCGCCATTCAGGGACTGCCGACCTCTATCCTGCCGACCCAGCTGTTGACCGAAACGCTGAACGATCGCCAGGCGCGCGTCGTGAGCCTCAACGAGCTGAAAGATAAACTCGAGGCGATGGAAGGGGTCCAGTTTAAACAGTTCAACTCGATCACCGAATATCACTCGCTAATGTTCGATCTGGGCGTGGTGGCGCGTCGCCTGCGTTCCGCCTCCGATCGTAGCAAGTACTACCGCCTGATTGAGGCCTCGCTGTACGGCGGGATCTCCAGCACCATTACCCGCTCGCTGCGCGACTACCTGCTGCCGGAAAACAGCGGCGTGCGTAAAGCGTTCCAGGATATGGAAGCGGCGCTGCGGGAAAACCGCATGACGCTGGAAGCCATTCGCGTTACCCAGTCCGACCGCGATCTGTTTAAACACCTGATCAGCGAAGCCACCAACTACGTGGCGGCGGACTATATGCGTCACGCCAACGAGAGGCGCATTCACCTGGATAAGGCGCTGGAGTATCGCCGCGATCTCTTCACCTCGCGTTCGCAGCTGGCGGCTGAGCAGTATAAGCACGTCGACATGGCGCGCGAACTGCAGGAGCATAACGGCGCGGAGGGCGATCTGGAAGCCGATTACCAGGCCGCCAGCGATCACCTGAACCTGGTGCAGACTGCGCTGCGTCAGCAGGAAAAAATCGAGCGCTACGAAGCGGATCTCGACGAGCTGCAGATCCGTCTGGAAGAGCAGAATGAAGTGGTGGCGGAAGCCGTCGATCGTCAGGAAGAGAACGAAGCCCGCGCTGAGGCCGCCGAGCTGGAAGTGGATGAGCTGAAAAGCCAGCTCGCCGACTATCAGCAGGCGCTCGATGTGCAGCAGACCCGCGCCATTCAGTATAACCAGGCGCTGCAGGCGCTGGAGCGCGCGAAGGCGCTGTGCCATCTGCCGGATCTGACCCCGGAGAGCGCCGACGAGTGGCTGGAAACCTTCCAGGCGAAAGAGCAGGAAGCGACGGAGAAAATGCTGTCGCTGGAACAGAAAATGAGCGTGGCGCAAACCGCGCACAGCCAGTTTGAACAGGCTTACCAGTTGGTGGCGGCGATTAACGGCCCGCTGGCGCGCAATGAAGCCTGGGACGTAGCGCGCGAATTGCTGCGCGACGGCGTGAACCAGCGCCACCAGGCCGAGCAGGCGCAGGGGCTGCGCAGCCGCCTCAACGAGCTTGAACAGCGCCTGCGCGAGCAGCAGGACGCTGAGCGTCAGCTGGCCGAGTTCTGCAAACGCCAGGGTAAACGCTACGATATCGACGATCTGGAAACGCTGCATCAGGAGCTGGAAGCGCGCATCGCGTCGCTGGCCGACAGCGTCTCCAATGCTCAGGAGCAGCGCATGGCGCTGCGTCAGGAGCTGGAGCAACTGCAGTCGCGTACCCAGACGCTGATGCGTCGGGCGCCGGTCTGGCTGGCGGCGCAGAACAGCCTTAACCAGCTGTGCGAGCAAAGCGGCGAGCAGTTTGCGTCCGGCCAGGAGGTCACCGAATACCTGCAGCAGCTGCTGGAGCGTGAACGAGAGGCTATCGTTGAACGTGACGAGGTCGGCGCCCGCAAGCGCGCCATCGACGAAGAAATCGAGCGTCTTAGCCAGCCGGGCGGTTCGGAAGATCCGCGCCTCAACGCCCTGGCGGAACGGTTCGGCGGCGTTCTGCTGTCCGAGATCTACGATGATGTTAGCCTGGACGATGCGCCGTACTTCTCCGCGCTGTACGGTCCGTCGCGCCATGCGATCGTGGTACCGGATCTGTCGCGGGTAGCCGAGCAGCTTGAGGGACTGGAAGATTGCCCGGAAGATCTCTATCTGATCGAAGGCGATCCGCAGTCCTTCGATGACAGCGTATTCAGCGTCGACGAGCTGGAAAAAGCGGTGGTGGTGAAGATTGCCGATCGCCAGTGGCGTTATTCGCGCTTCCCGTCGCTGCCGCTGTTTGGCCGCGCGGCACGTGAAAACCGCATTGAAACCCTGCATGCCGAGCGTGAATCGCTGTCAGAGCGTTTTGCGACCCTGTCGTTCGATGTGCAGAAAACCCAGCGCCTGCACCAGGCCTTCAGCCGCTTTATCGGCAGCCATCTGGCGGTGGCTTTCGAGGACGATCCGGAAGAAGAGATCCGCAAACTCAACAGCCGCCGCGGCGAGCTGGAGCGTGCGCTGAGCGCCCATGAAAGCGATAACCAACAGAACCGTGTGCAGTACGAGCAGGCGAAAGAGGGCGTGTCGGCGCTCAACCGCCTGCTGCCGCGCCTGAACCTGCTGGCGGATGATACGCTGGCCGACCGCGTGGACGAGATCCAGGAACGTCTGGACGAAGCGCAGGAGGCCGCGCGCTTTATTCAGCAGCACGGTAACCAGCTGGCGAAGCTGGAGCCTATTGTTTCGGTGCTGCAGAGCGATCCGGAGCAGTTTGAGCAGCTGAAAGAAGATTACGCCTATGCGCAGCAAACCCAGCGCGATGCGCGTCAGCAGGCTTTTGCCCTGGCGGAAGTTGTGCAGCGCAGGGCCCACTTCAGCTACTCCGATTCGGCGGAAATGCTCAGCGGCAACAGCGATCTCAACGAGAAGCTGCGCCAGCGTCTGGAGCAGGCGGAGTCCGAACGCAGCCGCGCGCGCGACGCGATGCGTGCCCATGCGGCGCAGCTTAGTCAGTACAATCAGGTGCTGGCCTCGCTGAAGAGCTCGTATGACACCAAGAAAGAGCTGCTCAACGATCTGTATAAAGAGTTGCAGGACATTGGCGTGCGCGCCGACGCCGGCGCGGAAGAGCGTGCTCGCGCGCGTCGCGATGAGCTGCACATGCAGCTGAGCAATAACCGCTCCCGACGCAATCAGCTGGAGAAAGCGTTGACCTTCTGCGAAGCGGAAATGGACAACCTGACCCGTAAACTGCGCAAGCTGGAGCGCGATTACTGCGAAATGCGCGAGCAGGTGGTGACCGCCAAGGCGGGCTGGTGCGCGGTGATGCGTCTGGTGAAAGACAACGGCGTCGAACGTCGTCTGCATCGCCGCGAGCTGGCCTATCTCTCCGCCGATGAGCTGCGCTCAATGTCGGATAAGGCGCTGGGGGCGCTGCGTCTGGCGGTCGCCGATAACGAACATCTGCGTGACGTGCTGCGTATCTCGGAAGATCCGAAGCGTCCGGAGCGCAAAATTCAGTTCTTCGTTGCCGTATACCAGCATCTGCGCGAGCGTATTCGTCAGGATATTATTCGCACCGATGATCCGGTGGAAGCGATCGAGCAGATGGAGATCGAGCTCAGCCGCCTGACCGAAGAGCTGACCAACCGTGAACAGAAGCTGGCGATCAGTTCCCGCAGCGTGGCCAACATTATTCGCAAAACCATTCAGCGCGAGCAGAACCGTATCCGGATGCTCAACCAGGGTCTGCAGAGCGTCTCCTTCGGCCAGGTCAACAGCGTGCGTCTGAACGTCAATGTGCGTGAGACCCACTCGATGCTGCTCGACGTGCTCTCCGAGCAGCATGAGCAGCACCAGGATCTGTTTAACAGCAATCGTCTGACCTTCTCTGAGGCGCTGGCCAAGCTCTATCAGCGTCTCAACCCACAGATCGACATGGGGCAGCGCACGCCGCAAACCATCGGTGAAGAGCTGCTCGACTACCGCAACTATCTGGAGATGGAAGTGGAAGTTAACCGCGGCTCCGACGGCTGGCTGCGCGCGGAGTCCGGCGCGCTGTCTACCGGGGAAGCTATCGGTACCGGGATGTCGATTCTGGTGATGGTGGTGCAGAGTTGGGAAGATGAATCCCGTCGCCTGCGCGGCAAGGATATCTCGCCTTGCCGTCTGCTGTTCCTCGATGAAGCGGCGCGTCTCGACGCCCGCTCCATCGCCACCCTTTTCGAGCTGTGCGAACGTCTGGAGATGCAGCTGATTATCGCAGCGCCGGAGAACATCAGTCCGGAAAAAGGCACTACCTATAAACTGGTGCGTAAGGTGTTCAATAATCACGAACATGTGCACGTCGTGGGGCTGCGCGGGTTTGCCGCGCCGCTGCCGGAAGCGCTGCCGGGAACGGCCGACGCCTCCTGACGATGCAGCTCACTACTGGCGGGTAAGCGCTGAAAAGGGCAACGTTAAGTTGCCCTTTTTGCTATCCAGCTTGCTATGCCAGGGTGGTATAATCTTTAAGCTTCTTTACATTAGGTAAGGCAAAAGCCTTTTCGTCTTTATATACTGTGTTAAAGCCCACGAATTTGTGGGCGGCAATGTGTGACAACAGGGGGCAAGGGATGTTGCTTAAGAAACGGTATGGTCGTCCATTGTCAGCGCTCAGTCTGAGCCTGGCAATGGCATTTGCTCCGCTGTTCAATGTCCAGGCCGCAGAGCCTGAAGTCGTACCAGGTGATAGCTCCGCTACGCCTGGAGAGCTTTCCGTCGCGCTGTCGCAAAGCGACGGGCAATCGCCGGCGGTCGCGAAGCTGGCCGGTGAGCAGCCGCTGTCGATGGAAGCCGCGGCGAACAGTCGCGCCCAGATCGAAGCGCTATTGCCGGCTGGCTACAAACCCGTCTTTATGAATCCGCTGGTCTCGCTATACGCCGCCAGGGATATGAAACCGATGTGGGAAAACCGCGAGGCGGTGCAGGCGTTCCAGCAGCAGCTGGCGGAGATCGCCATCGCCGGTTTTCAGCCGCAGTTTACCACCTGGGTCAGTCTGCTGACCGATCCTGCCGTCAGCGGCATGGCGCGCGATGTGGTGTTGTCTGATGCCATGATGGGCTATCTGCACTTTATCAGCGGCATCCCCACCCAGGGGACCCGCTGGTTATATAGCTCGACACCGTACAAGATGGCGACCCCGCCGCTGTCGGTGATTAACCAGTGGCAGCTGGCGCTGGATAATGGCTCCCTGCCGGCGTTTATCGCCGGCCTGGCGCCGCGTCATCCGCAGTATGAGGCCATGCACCAGTCGCTGCTGGCGCTGGTGGCTGATTCACGTCCATGGCCGCAGATGACCGGCAGCGGCTCGCTGCGCCCGGGAGAATGGAGCAATGATATCGGCGCGCTGCGCGAGATCCTCCAGCGTACCGGGATGTTGGAAAATTCCGCCAATATCGTTCTGCCCGGCGACGTGGTGAGTCCTTCGGCGAAGAAAAAGAGCAAGCCCGCGGCGCGCGGTGTGTACGATCGCCAACTGGTGGAGGGCGTTAAGCGCTTTCAGGCCATGCAGGGGCTGGGGGCGGATGGGGTCATCGGCCAATCCACCCGTGACTGGCTCAATGTCTCATCGGCGCAGCGCGCTGGCGTGCTGGCGCTGAACATTCAGCGTCTACGTCTGCTGCCAGGCAAACTATCGACCGGTATCATGGTGAATATTCCCGCGTTTTCGCTGGTCTATTACCAGGACGGCAGTCAGGTGCTGGCCTCGCGGGTGATCGTCGGACGTCCGGACCGCAAGACGCCGATGATGAGCAGCGCGCTGAACAACGTAGTGGTCAATCCGCCGTGGAACGTACCGCCCACCCTGGCGCGCAAAGATATTCTGCCGAAGGTGCGTAATAATCCTGGCTATCTGGAGCAGCATGGCTACACCGTGATGCGCGGCTGGAACAGTAAAGAGACCATCGATCCTTACCGGGTTGACTGGTCAACCATCACCGAGAACAATTTACCGTTCCGTTTTCAGCAGGCGCCTGGGGCACGTAATTCACTGGGGCGTTACAAGTTTAATATGCCGAGTTCGGATGCTATCTATCTGCACGATACGCCGAATCATAATCTGTTTCAGAAGGATGTCCGTGCGCTCAGTTCCGGCTGCGTCAGGGTCAATAAAGCCTCGGAGCTGGCCAATATGCTGCTGCAGGACGCGGGCTGGAATGACACGCGCATTTCCGACGCCCTGAAGCAGGGGGATACGCGCTATGTCAATATTCGGCAAAATATACCGGTGAATTTATATTACTTAACGGCGTTTGTGGACGCTGATGGACGTACACAATATCGAACAGATATTTACAATTACGATATCACCGCGCGATCCAGCGCACAAATTCTGACGAAAGCGGAACAATTAATCAGGTAAATGAAGTAGTTCAATGGATTTTGTTGTCCTAGCACTGGGTAAAAAAGGGCGCTGCACCTCTGCAGCGCCCGATTTTCCTGGGGTGAGGCTGCCTTGACGTTGGCAATAATGCCCGGTAAGGTGCCTTTCGTGCGCCAGAAGTGCATATACATATCATTCCGCTCAATGCGTAGCGCGGTTAGCGCGAACGCTCTCCTTTGCCGGGCAACATCTCGGTCGTGGCGAGCGATAGCGAGCTGATCCTGGCATCGCGCAAAGCGGAAAAAGTATATAACGATTCATTGACTGTAGACCTGATTATCATGGACAAATTTGACGCTAATCGCCGCAGATTGCTGGCGTTGGGTGGCGCTGCGCTGGGTGCTGCCGCCATTCTCCCTGCGCCGGCATTTGCCACCCTCTCGACCCCCCGTCCGCGTATTTTGACGCTGAATAACCTGCATACCGGTGAATCGCTCAGGGCGGAGTTTTTCGATGGCAGAGGCTATATTCAGGATGAATTAGCAAGACTTAACCATTTTTTCCGTGACTATCGCGCGAATAAAATTAAGTCCATCGATCCAAATCTGTTCGATCATCTTTATCGGTTGCAGGGACTACTTGGCACCAACAAACCTGTCCAGCTTATCTCTGGCTATCGTTCCCTTGATACCAACGATGAGCTTCGCGCACGAAGCCGTGGTGTAGCGAAACACAGCTATCACACCAAGGGGCAGGCGATGGATTTCCATATTGAAGGTATTTCGTTAAGCAATATTCGCAAAGCGGCGTTATCTATGCGCGCAGGTGGTGTAGGATATTACCCACGTAGTAACTTTGTGCATATTGATACCGGTCCCGTAAGGCACTGGTAACGAAAGGAGCGTCATGAACTATCGTATTATTCCGGTTACCGCGTTCGCGCAGAACTGTTCTCTTATCTGGTGCGGGCAAACCCGGCTGGCGGCGCTGGTCGATCCTGGCGGCGATGCTGAACGTATCAAAGCGGTGGTGGCGGAGGCTGGCGTCACGCTGATGCAGATCCTGCTGACGCATGGCCACCTCGATCACGTTGGCGCCGCGGCTGAACTGGCGCAGCATTATGGCGTACCGGTTATTGGTCCGGAAAAAGAGGATGAGTTCTGGCTGGAAGGATTACCGGCGCAAAGCCGGATGTTCGGCCTGGAGGATTGCCAACCGCTGCGTCCGGATCGCTGGCTTAATGAAGGCGATGTGGTCAATGTGGGGAATGTGGCGCTGCAGGTGCTGCACTGCCCGGGCCATACGCCGGGCCATGTGGTCTTTTTTGATGACGCCTCCCGACTGCTGATCTCCGGAGACGTGATTTTCAAAGGCGGGGTGGGACGCAGCGATTTTCCGCGCGGCGACCATGGGCAGCTGATTGCGGCTATCAAGGAAAAGCTGTTGCCGCTGGGCGATGATGTGACCTTTATTCCCGGCCATGGTCCGCTGTCGACGCTGGGTGAGGAACGCCGTAATAACCCGTTTCTGCAGGATGAGATGCCGGTCTGGTAACAGACATGACGCGAACACATAAAAAAGGCCGCATTCGCGGCCTTTTTCTTTATACCGAATACTATCGCTTACAGTACGGCGACGATGGCTTCGCACAGCGGCGCCATATTGTCAGGCGTCATCCCGGCCACGTTGATACGTCCGGAAGCGACCGCATAGATGGCGAACTCTTCGCGCAGGCGCAGCACCTGCTCTTTAGTCAGGCCGCTGAATGAGAACATGCCGTTCTGCTGGCTGATAAAGCTGAAGTCGCGGCTCGCGCCTTTCTCCTGCAGGGTATTGACGAACAGCAGACGCATACGCTGGATGCGCTGACGCATATCGGTCAGTTCCTGCTCCCAGATTGCCCGCAGCGCATCGTTGCTCAGAATGGTGGCGACCACGGAGGCGCCATGCGCAGGCGGGTTCGAGTAGTTGGCGCGGATCACCGACTTCATCTGACTGAAGGCGCGGTCTACAGTCTCTTGATCCGCGGCGACCAGAGTGCAGGCGCCGACGCGCTCGTTGTACAGGCCAAAGTTTTTCGAGTAGGAGCTGGCGACCAGCAGCTCTTTATGTAGAGCAGCAAAAGCGCGTAGCCCTTCAGCATCTTCTTCCAGACCGCGGGCGAAGCCCTGGTAGGCGAAATCGAACAGCGGTAGCCAGCCTTTTTCCACCGACAGCTGCGCCAGCTGCTGCCACTGATCGAGCGTCGGATCGATACCGGTCGGGTTGTGGCAGCAGCCGTGGAACAGTACCACGTCGCCCGCCTGGGCTTCGTTCAGGCTGGCCAGCAGACCATCAAAGTCCAGCGCGTGGTTAGCCGCGTCATAGTAAGCGTATTCGCGCACTTCCAGCCCGGCAGAGGTGAATACGCTTTTATGGTTCGGCCAGCTCGGATTACTTACCCACACACGTTTCACGTCGGTGTTTTTGGCGAGGAAGTCTGCGGCGACACGCAGCGCACCGGTACCGCCCGGTGTCTGCGCGGTGCGGGCGCGTTTATCAGCGATAATCGCATTGCCTTTACCGAACAGCAGCTCCTGGGTGCAGCGACCAAATTCAGGAATACCATCGATGCCCAGATAGTTTTTAGTCGTTTCATTTTCCAGCAGATACTGCTCTGCTTTTTTGACGCTGGTCAGAACGGGCGTTTTACCGGTTTCATCCTTGTAAACACCAATTCCGAGGTTAATTTTTTCAGGGCGGTCATCGGCACGAAACAGATCGGCCAGACCTAAAATCGGGTCGGCTGGGGCGGCGGTAATGTTCTCAAACATGACGAGGTTCCATTGTGATTACTGAAGGGAAATCCGCTATCAGGTTAACGGGAGAATAACGAATTGCCAACCGTTTGCGACAAAAAGCGCGAAGGTTTTCGAAAGAGACGATCTTTGTCTCACGAATACAGAAAAGCAGGACCGAAGTCCTGCTTTGAAGGCATATCACGAAGGGGTGTACTGCAGATTAGAACTGGTAAACGATACCCACGGCCGCCTGGTCGTCAGTGGCGACACCAGCCGCTTTGGTGTAATCGTTGTCGTCCAGCTGGTTGAATTTATACGCAGCGTAGACGTTCATGTTCTTGTTAAAGTAGTACCAGGTACCCACTTCGATGTATTTAACCAGATCCGCATCGCCGCCGGAGAAGCCAGCACGCGACTGCAGGTCCTTGCCTTTGGTCTGTACGTAGCCGATGGACGGACGCAGGCCGAAGTCAAACTGATACTGTACAACTGCTTCAAAGTTCTGAGTTTTACCAGCGAAGTGGTTATCTTCTTCCGGAGTCATGTTGTAAGTCTGGGAGTACATGACGGCCGCATAGATGTTGTTAGCGTCATATTTTGCAGAGGTCGCCCAGGCTTCGGCTTTGTCGCCATTGCCGTCAGCTTTCTGATCGACGCTACGGTTAGAGCTGGAGTAGCCTGCAGACAGTGCGATACCGTTGTCGAACGCGTAGGTGGCTGCGGTGCTGAAGCCGTCGCCATTCTGCTTGCGAATCGCACGGTCATGGTCGTTTTTACCCTGGTACTGCAGCGCGAAGCTCAGACCGTCAACCAGACCGAAGAAGTCGGAGTTACGGTAGGTTGCGACGCCGTTGGTACGACCGGTCATGTAGTTGTCGGTATAGTTCCAGCCGTCACCGCCCCATTCAACCAGCATATCGGTTGCCGCTTCGACGTCGTAGATCGCGCCGTAGTTACGGCCATAGTCGAATGAACCGTATTCGCCCGCTTTCAGGCCTGCGAACGCCAGACGGGTTTTTGTGGTCTGGGAACCTTCAACATTGGACGCGTCCATGTTGTATTCCCACTGGCCGTAGCCGATCAGCTGATCGTTGATCTGAGTTTCGCCTTTCAGGCCGATACGGGCATAGGTGGTATCGTCGCTGCTGGTGTCGCCATTGGTGGTCCAGACGTGCTCGCCGACCATTTTTCCATAGAAGTCCAGTTTGTTGCCGTTTTTGTTATAGATTTCTGCAGCGTTGGCTGCACCGGCTACCAGCAGGGCAGGGATCACCACTGCCAGAATATTGCGCTTCATCATTATTTATTACCCTCATTAATATTTTTTATATGAACACGTGCCACTGCCGTCAATAAGTTCTGTCAATAAAAACTTACAGAACCATTGATGAGAGTTTGGTGTCTGAAGGCATCTTTCCATCCGCGACAACGTTTCGCTAGCCGGAAAATGCTACGAATATCTCATATGAGTAACAAAACGAAAAATCATGTAACTAAATGTGTATTTAACGGAACTTTGTGAACTTAATCAAAATTCCGTTCCACCGGATAAGGGCAAACGCCATTACTTATCTATCTATATGAATTATTTATGATTAATTTGGCTAAGCGGCAATTCGTTCATTTTGTGTATTGAATTCGTATTCTTTTTATTCAGTCTCTGTCTTTGCAAGATGTGCGGGTAAAGGTCAAAAAATGAGCAAATTTATCAGCGGTTTTGCTCAGTTATGAACATAAAGTGCGATCTACATCACCAGGATGCACCGAAACAGTGCGTAACATAATTGTGATTTCCGGGTCTTGATGTTTAAGGTTGTTGAATTTTACTAACAGTAATTGACATAAAAAAAGGCCAGCTTGCGCTGGCCTTTCAGATTGATGTCAGAAAAATTTAGAATGTCGCGTTGCGCGGCGTCCGCGGGAACGGAATAACATCGCGGACGTTCTGCACGCCGGTGACGTAAGCGATGAGGCGTTCGAAGCCCAGACCGAAGCCGGAATGCGGCACGGTGCCGTAGCGACGCAGGTCGCGATACCACCAGTAGTCTTCTTTGTTAAGACCCATCTCTGCCATACGCGCGTCAAGCACGTCGAGACGCTCTTCACGCTGGGAACCGCCGATAATCTCGCCGATGCCCGGCGCCAGAACGTCCATTGCCGCGACGGTTTTACCGTCTTCGTTAAGGCGCATATAGAACGCTTTAATGTCTTTCGGGTAGTTTTTCACCACCACCGGCGCTTTGAAGTGCTCTTCGGCCAGGTAACGTTCGTGCTCAGAGGAGAGATCCACGCCCCAGTACACCGGGTTCTCGAACTGTTTGCCGCAGTTTTCCAGAATGGTGACGGCGTCGGTGTAATCCACCTGGGCAAAATCAGCGGTGATAAAGCGCTGCAGACGGTCGATAGCGTCTTTATCCACGCGCTCGGCGAAGAACTGCATGTCGTCCGCACGCTCTTCCAGTACCGCTTTGAAGACGTACTTGAGCATCGCTTCCGCCAGGCCGGCAACGTCGTTCAGGTTGGCGAAGGCCACTTCCGGCTCCAGCATCCAGAATTCCGCCAGGTGGCGGCTGGTGTTGGAGTTCTCGGCGCGGAAGGTCGGGCCGAAGGTATAAATCTTCGACAGCGCACAGGCGTAGGTCTCGCCGTTCAGCTGGCCGGAAACGGTCAGGAACGACTCTTTACCGAAGAAGTCTTTGTCGAAATCGACTTTGCCCTGATCGTTACGCGGCAGGTTTTCCAGATCCAGCGTCGACACGCGGAACATTTCGCCGGCGCCTTCGGTATCGGAGGCGGTGATCAGCGGGGTGGAAACCCAGAAGAAGCCCTGTTCGTTGAAGAAGCGGTGCAGCGCCTGCGCCAGGGTGTGACGCACGCGGGCTACCGCGCCAATCAGGTTGGTGCGCGGACGCAGGTGCGCTACTTCACGCAGATACTCGATGCTGTGGCGCTTGGCTGCCATCGGGTAGGTGTCCGGGTCTTCCACCCAGCCGGTCACTTCCACGCTGGTCGCCTGGATCTCAAAGCTTTGACCCTGACCCTGAGAAGCCACGACTTTACCGGTGACAATCACCGAGCATCCGGTGGTCAGACGCAGCACTTCCTGATTGTAATTGGGCAGAGAATTATTAATAACGGCCTGTACAGGATCAAAGCAGGAACCGTCATAGACGGCGAGGAAAGAAAAGCCAGCTTTAGAATCTCGGCGGGTACGCACCCATCCGCGGACCGTGACTTCGCTGTCAACGGCAACGCGGCCCTGGAGTACGTCGGCTACAGGCACAACGCTCATAATAATCTCTCTATGTAGTCCAATAAAAAAGTCTCTTCCCCCAACAGCGGGGGGATATCTATGTTACCTGTCATCTTCCATCAGACAAGTAGATTTCGCACAGGGAAGGGTGGATTTCGGAAATAAATACACCTCCGGGGCGTTCTTTGGCTCCCCATTTCGACTTTTACACGACTTACTCGATAATGACCGTCATTTCCTGCTTCGCATTTTGCATCGACACGATGGTCCGGAAAGACTTGATATTTCCCGAGGCAAAAAAGAGTTCACGGGTTAGCGCTTCGTATTCCGCCATATCACGGACGTTGATCACGAGCAGGAAATCGAAGTCGCCAGTGACATAGTAGACCTGCTGCACTTGCGGACAGGTTACGAAACGCTGTTTATCCTCCTCAAGCAGATCGAGACGTTCATTCTCAATGGTCACCTGCACCATAATGGTGATTGGTCTTCCCACTTTACTGGCGTCCACTAAGCTAACACTGCCTTTAATCACCCCTGCATCCTCCAGTGCAGCGATACGCCGATTGACTGCCGAAGGAGACAGGCTGATCCGATCGGCGATCTCCCGTTGCGACAAGCGATTATTACGCTGCAAGAGCGTAAGAATTTTTTTATCCCATGCGTCAAGTTTCATCATATATCTCGTCCTGCAAGCCTGTGATCAACCTCACTAATGCAACGTTGTTGCGTGAGAATGATAAAACAGAGTGAAAATTGCGGCGCGATGGGCAACTTTGCGCCAATTAACCGCCTGGCGCAGTGTACCATCACAGACAGTGGGAAAGCGGTATATCGCGACAAAAAGCCTCTCACATTCTGACTTAACCAATTTAAAGCGACCGTCCTGTCTCAGGCCGCACGGATCCGTGCACCCGTCGTTTAGGCGGAATGGTCGCAAATAACGTTATCGTCGCAGGACGATATGAAAATAGAGGTGCCTGAATAGTGGACACAATTAAATTTCAACTTAACGCCCGGCGGCAGCCCTATGGCCAGGGAGCAGACTTGAGTCTGCTGAATGAAAGCGTGGGGAACGAAGTGCTGGCATTCCATCAAAAATTTCCTGATTACCGGGTCACGCCGCTGCGTAAGCTGGAATTTTTAAGCCAGCGGCTGGGGCTGGGATCGATCCATATAAAAGATGAAGCGCAGCGATTCGGTTTGAATGCGTTTAAAGGATTAGGCGGATCTTATGCGATGGGGAAATATCTCGCCGCTCTGCTTGAGCGAGATATTAATACGTTGAGCTTTGCCGAGCTTAATTCACCAGTGATTAAGGCGCGTATCAAGGACATCGTATTTGTGACTGCTACCGACGGTAACCACGGACGTGGCGTGGCGTGGGCGGCTGAGCAGCTTGGGCTGCGTGCGGTGGTGTATATGCCAAAGGGCTCGTCGCCGGTACGCGCGCAGAATATTCGCCGGCATGGCGCCGAATGCACGATTACTGAACTGAACTACGACGACACAGTTCGGCTGGCGGCCAAAACCGCGCGCGAGCAGGGATGGGTTCTACTCCAGGATACCGCCTGGCAGGGCTACGAGCAGATCCCCACATGGATCATGCAAGGCTATATGACCCTCGCTGTTGAAATCTGGCAGCAGCTGGCAGAAAGCGGAGCGTCGATGCCGACGCATCTGTTTTTACAAGCCGGGGTCGGGTCGTTTGCCGGTAGCATCATGGGATATTTCATCGAAAAGATGCAGCAGCAGGCTCCCACCATCATCATCGTTGAGCCGCACAAGGCGAACTGCCTGTATCGCTCGGCAACCATTAATGACGGACTGCCGCACAGCGTCGGCGGGGATATGTCAACTCTGATGGCCGGGCTTGCCTGTGGTGAACCTAACATCACCAGCTGGCCAATGCTCCGCGACCATGCCACCTGTTTTATTTCCGCCGACGATTGTCTGGCGGCCAATGGCATGCGCCTGTTGGCCGCTCCGCGTCCAGGTACTGACGAACCTTTTGTCTCCGGGGAATCCGGCGCTATTGGCACAGGAGTGCTTTATGCGCTGATGACTCAACCGGCGTATCGCGAGCTTGCCGAATCGCTGCGCCTGAATGCCGATGCACAGGTTCTGTTAATCAGCACGGAAGGAGATACATCACCCGATGTCTATGAAGACATCGTCTGGTTTGGCCGTAATGGTTGAGCGCTATCGACAATAACAAGGGGGCCATCTTACCTACCCTACAAGCCCTCGGTATGACAAGCGTTCTGACTCATAACGAAAACATACGCGCTTTCGCGTCATGCATAGAGAGAACCTGACCGATGAATACTGAAAATATAATTATCAATAAAGGATATTCCGATCCCGCAAAGTGGCATAGCGAAGATACCGTTTGGGTCCTTGGCCTGTTCGGTACCGCCATTGGCGCTGGGGTGCTGTTTCTGCCGATTAATGCCGGAATTGGCGGCTTCTGGCCGCTGCTGATTGTTTTTGTCCTCGCTTTTCCTATTACTTATCTGGCTCACCGCGGTCTGGCGAGATTCATTTACTCTTCCAATACGCCGGAAAGCAGTATTACCGATGTTATTGGCGAGCATTTTGGCGCGCTGGCGGGAAAAGTATTTACCGTCATCTATTTCTTCGCCGTCTATACCATTCTGATTATGTATGCGGTGGCTATCACCAACACCGCGCAGAGCTTTATCACCCACCAGTTGGCGATGGCCGAGCCTCCCCGGTCGCTGGTGGCCATCGTTCTGATCCTCGGGCTGATGTTTATCGTCCGTTTCGGACAGCGTTTGATAATGCGGGTGATGAGCACCCTGGTTTATCCCTTCATCATCTCGCTTATTTTTATGGCACTTTTTCTGATTCCGCACTGGAACGGCGCAATTTTGCAAACCGTAAGCTTCAGCGCCACGGGCGATGGGCAGGGGATCATGTTATCCCTGTGGATGACCTTCCCGGTACTGGTGATGTCGTTTAACCACTATCCCATCATTTCGCCGATGGTGGTGCGCCAGAAGCAGCGTTACGGTCTGGCGCTCGCTGAGGGTAAATGTGCGCAGATCCAGCGCTACGGTATCCTGCTCATGACGGTGGTGGTGCTGTTTTTTGTTCTCAGCTGCGTGTTAAGCCTGTCGCCGCAGCAACTGGCGGAAGCCAAAGCCCAGAATCTGTCGATTTTGTCCTATCTGGCCAATCAGTACCATACACCGATTATTGCCTGGCTATCGCCGATTATCGCCTTTGTCGCTATTACTAAATCATTTCTTGGCCACTACATCGGCGCCTATGAATCGCTGCGCGACCTGATTCTGGAGGCCGCCGCCGCACGCGGGAAAAAACCTGGTATTCGCCTCGTCGACGCGGTCATCCTGGTGTTTATGGTGCTTACCTGCTGGTTCGCCGCGTACAAGAACCCCAGTATCCTCGGTATTATCGAATGCATCAGCGGTCCCACCGGGGCGGCAATTCTGCTGCTGTTGCCTATGTACGCCATTCATAAATTACCGGTGCTTGCCCCCTGGCGCGGTAAAGCGAGCAACGTTTTCGTCACC
This sequence comes from Klebsiella sp. KP20-425-1, assembly GCF_025813515.1. NCBI lineage: Bacteria > Pseudomonadati > Pseudomonadota > Gammaproteobacteria > Enterobacterales > Enterobacteriaceae > Klebsiella > Klebsiella sp. KP20-425-1. The sequence goes on along the minus strand of NZ_CP109614.1, from coordinate 3,339,398 downwards.
CTGATCGGTCTTATCACCGTATCTGCCATTTTTTACGGCATGTTCCACTAACCACCATTATTAGCGAGATGTTATATGAGTCATTATCTGCAGATTAACGGCCAACGGCTTATCGATTCCCTGTATGCACTTGGCGAACATGGTGCGCTGCCAGGCGGCGGCGTATGCCGCCTGGCAGCGACTGCCGAAGATAAAGCCGGCAGGGACTTTGTTGTAGCCCGCATGAAGGCGCTGGGCCTGAGCGTGTCAATTGATGCTATCGGCAATGTCACCGGCGTTTATCACGGCGAGGAGACGTTGCCGATGGTGATGATGGGGTCACATATCGATACCGTCGCCACCGGTGGGTTATACGATGGCAACTACGGCGTTATGGCCGGCCTTGAGGTGATTGCCACCCTCCAGGATGCCGGGATCCGCACCCGACGACCGTTGGCGGTAACCTTCTTTACTAACGAGGAGGGGGTGCGATTTCAGCCCGATATGATGGGCAGCGTGGTGTTTGCCGGCGAGTATCCGTTGGCGCAGGCGCTCGCGGCAAAAGATCTCGACGGTATCACGCTCGATGAAGCGCTGCGTAACATTGGTTATAAAGGCGAACGTCAGCCGGGAGATATGGCGGTAGATAGCTACGTTGAGCTGCATATCGAACAGGGACCAATTCTTGATAAAGAGCAGATTGATATTGGCGTGGTTACCGGCGTACAGGGTATTTCGTGGCAGGAATTTACCCTGAGAGGCGTATCGAATCATGCGGGTACTACCCCAATGTCCATGAGACGTGATGCCGGGCTGGCGGCTGCGAAAATCGCTGTTTTTGCCCGTGAGCTGGCGCTAAGCCTTGGTGGCGATCAAGTAGCTACCGTTGGACATTTCAGCGTGAAGCCTAATCTGATCAACGTCATTCCCAACCATGTCGTCATGTCAGTGGATCTCCGCAATACCGATAATGCGATCTTATGTCTGGCGGAGCAGCAATTGGCCGAATTTGTCGCGAAAACGTCGCAGGAAGAGGGCGTGGAGATAACCAGCCGCTCACTGGTGCGCTTTAATCCGGTCATTTTTGCCGATGAGATCGTCAATGCGGTGGAAGCCGAGGCGGAGCGTCAGGCGCTCAGTTACCGACGTTTGCCAAGCGGCGCCGGACACGATGCACAATTTATGGCGTCGGTATGTCCCGCCGGGATGATTTTTGTCCCCTGCGTCGATGGCATTAGCCATAACGTCAAAGAACATAGCGCAGCCAAAGATCTGATTGCTGGCGCCAATGTGCTGCTGCAGGTGGTTTTACAGCGCGCCCAGCGTATGGACTAATGTTTACAGGAGCAGAGAATGAATCAGCAACAGCTAAAGCAGCAGCTTATCGCCTGGCGTCACTATTTGCATGCCCATCCGGAAAGCGCCTTCGAGGAGCAGAATACTTCACGGTTTATTGCCGAAAAGCTCGAAGCTATGGGCATTGAGGTGCACCGCGATATTGGCAAAACCGGGGTGGTGGGGAGATTGAAATGCGGCGACGGGAAGGGCGTTATCGCTATTCGTGCCGATATCGATGCCATTCAATTGACCGAACAGGGAGACTGGTCTTACCGCTCCATGACCGCCGAGCGGATGCACGGCTGCGGACATGATGGTCATACCTGCATTGCGCTGGGCGCGGCGCAGTTGCTATTGCAGCGGCAGAATTTTAACGGCACGGTCTGCTTTGTTTTTCAGCCTGCTGAGGAACCTGGCTATGGCGCCAGAGCGATGATGGACGATGGCGTTATTGAACGCTTTGGCATAGAGGAAATCTACGGTCTGCATAATATGCCGGGTATGAAAGCCGGGACTATCGCCACGCGAGTCGGTGGCATTATGGCCAGTGAAGATAACTTTATTATTCGTATTAAAGGGCAGGGAGCGCATGCGGCGCGGCCGCATATGGCGAAAGATCCGCTGGTCATTGCGGCGGAAATCATCCTGGCTTTGCAGACAATTGTTTCGCGAAATGTTGATCCGAACGTGCCAGCGGTCATTTCCTGTACTGAACTGCACACCGATGGCATCCGCAATGCGATTCCGACGCACGTCGAAATCAAAGGGGATACGCGCAGCTTTGCACCGGAGGTGCAGATGCTGCTCGAAGAACGAATGCGTACCATTAGCGAAGCGATTTGCGCGATGCACGGTGCGACGTGCCAGTTCAGCTATACCCATGAATTTGCGCCAACGGTGAACTGGCAGCAATGCGTTGATGTAGCGGTCACCGCTGCGATTAACGTGGTAGGGGCTGAGAAGGTGGACGGCAACGTCGCACAGATGATGATTTCGGAGGATTTTGGCGCTTTTCTGCAAAAAATCCCCGGCTGTTTCATCTTTTTAGGCAACGGCGATAGTTCAGATGCTCAGGGCAATACACCGTTGCATAATGCCTGCTACGACTTTAATGATGAGATATTGCTAACTGGCGCGGAGTATTTTGCCGAGGTCGTCAGAGCCCGTTTGCCGCAGGAGTGATATTGATTGGCCCGATAGCAGAATGCCGTCGGGCCATGTTTTTTAGCTTGCCTTTTTAATCGGCGGCAGGTCGAAAGCCTCGCGCAGGGCGCGGACGAAGGCCTTATCGTGGCAGATGGTTTTCCCCGGGCTGTCGGAGAGTTTCGCCACCGGCTTGCCGTTACATTCCACCAGCTTAATCACGATATTGAGCGGTTTAACCTGCGGCAGATCGCAGGTTAAACGGGTGCCGATCCCAAAGCTGAGCTTCACCCGCGAGGCGAAGTGGCGATACAGATCGACGGCTTTCGCCAGGTCGAGATTATCGGAGAAGACCAGCACTTTGCTCAGCGGATCGATACCCAGCTTCTGATAATGGGCGATAGCTTTTTCTCCCCATTCCACCGGGTCGCCGGAATCGTGGCGCAACCCCTGATAGCGGGTGGCGAATTCCGGACCGAAATCGCGCAGGAACGCATCCATAGTGATGCAGTCGGTCAGCGCGATCCCCAGCTGGTCGGGATACTCTTCCAGCCAGGCGGCAAGGGCCGCCCGCTGGCTGCTGGCAAGGCTGGGGCTGATCTGCTGGTGGGCCTGGAACCACTCATGGGCCTGGGTACCCATCGGGGTTAAATTCAGACGGCGCGCCAGATCGTAATTGCTGGTGCCGACAAACCATGGTTCCTGCTGCAGACGCCGCACAATACCTTCCTGCACCTCGCGTGAGAAACGACGGCGGGTGCCGAAGTCCATCAGACGGAAGGCGCTCATGTCGAGGTCAGCGGTCATGGTGGCGAAGTCGCCTAGCTTATGTTCCAGCGTGTTGAGCGCCTGATCGACGCCCATCTCTGGTGAACGATAGCGATGGACCAACTCGCTTATCACCGCCAGCAGCGGGACTTCCCACATGATGGCTTCCCGCCATGGGCCGGTAAGGCGAATGTTCAGCTTACCATTGTCATTGCTGACCGTGACCTGGCTCGGGTCATAGCGAAAATCGCGCAGCCAGTTGAGGTAATCCTGGCGAAAAAAGGGAAGGGTGGACAGCCAGCGATATTCATCATCCCGCAGCCTCAGGTCGCGCATGGACTCCACCTGCTCGCGGATCGCGTCGGCATAGATGCCGAGCAGGTCGTCTCCGCGGCAGCGAAACTCCGCCGCCACATGCACATCGCCGTAGCGGTGGAAGACAGCCTGCTGCATGTGCAGCTTATAGGCATCCGTATCAAGCAGCGAGTGCAGTACAGGAGAAGTGAATTGTGTCATGGTGCGCAGTAGCATCCTCTCACTGGAGCGTTCCATCGAAACCAACGCGGAAAATGGAGGCGGAGTATACCTTTATTACCCGACTCTGTCCCGCGATGGCGAGCAATGGTGACGCTGACGGTCATTTGCGAGGCCTAGTTTAATATATTGAACATGGATCACACCACAAGCTTTGCGTCGGGTCGAGGGCATTTCGTGCCGCGAGTGTTAACAAAATGTAGCGATTTCCGTGTTTCACGTTGAAAAGATGAAGATTCTGCATAGCGCGATTGACACAACAGGAATAGACTGGGACGACACTTTACCGAAGATGCTAAAGGTTTTTTATGACACAACAGCCCCAAGCCAAATACCGCCACGACTATCGTGCGCCGGAGTATCTGATTAGCGATATCGATTTGACCTTTGACCTGGATGCCGCAAAAACCGTTGTTACGGCCGAGAGCAAGGTCTCCCGCCACGCGGCTGCGTCTGATGTGCCATTGCGCCTGGACGGCGAAGATCTGACCCTGATCGCTCTGCAGGTGAACGGCCAGCCGTGGAGTGACTATAAAGAAGAAAACAATCAGCTGGTGATCGGCGGCCTGCCGGAGCATTTCATCCTGACCATCGTCAATGAGATCAGCCCGGCGGCGAACACCGCGCTGGAAGGCCTGTATCAGTCAGGCGAAGCGCTGTGCACCCAGTGCGAAGCGGAAGGTTTCCGCCATATCACCTGGTATCTGGACCGTCCGGATGTGCTGGCGCGCTTTACCACCAAAATTATCGCCGATAAAGCTAAATACCCGTTCCTGCTTTCCAACGGCAACCGTATGGCGGAAGGGGAGCTGGAGAACGGTCGTCACTGGGTACAGTGGCAGGATCCGTTCCCGAAGCCGTGCTATCTGTTTGCGCTGGTGGCCGGTGATTTTGACGTCCTGCGCGATTCATTCCGCACCCGCTCTGGCCGCGAAGTGGCGCTGGAGCTGTACGTCGATCGCGGCAACCTCGATCGCGCGCCCTGGGCGATGACCTCGCTGAAAAACTCTATGAAGTGGGATGAGGAGCGCTTTGGCCTCGAGTACGACCTCGATATCTATATGATTGTCGCCGTCGACTTCTTTAATATGGGTGCCATGGAGAACAAAGGACTCAACGTCTTTAACTCCAAATATGTTCTGGCCCGTACCGATACCGCCACCGATAAAGACTACCTCGATATTGAGCGCGTGATTGGTCATGAATATTTCCATAACTGGACCGGCAACCGCGTCACCTGTCGTGACTGGTTCCAGCTCAGCCTGAAAGAGGGGCTGACCGTGTTCCGCGATCAGGAGTTCAGTTCCGACCTCGGCTCACGGGCGGTGAACCGCATCAACAACGTGCGCACCATGCGTGGGCTGCAGTTTGCCGAAGACGCCAGCCCGATGGCGCACCCGATCCGTCCGGATATGGTTATCGAGATGAACAACTTCTACACCCTGACGGTCTATGAAAAGGGTGCCGAAGTGATCCGCATGTTGCACACCCTGCTGGGTGAAGAAAACTTCCAGAAAGGGATGCAGCTGTACTTTGAACGCCATGACGGCAGCGCCGCCACCTGCGACGATTTCGTGCAGGCGATGGAAGATGCTTCTAACGTCGACCTGTCGCACTTCCGCCTCTGGTACAGCCAGTCCGGTACGCCAATCGTCACCGTGCATGACGACTATAATCCGGAGACCGAGCAGTATACGTTGACCATCAGCCAGCGTACGCCGCCGACCGCCGAGCAGGCCGAGAAGCAGCCGCTGCATATCCCGTTTGCCATTGAGCTGTACGATAACGAGGGCAAGGTGATCCCCCTGCAGAAGGGCGGTCACCCGGTACACCCGGTGCTTAATGTGACCCAGGCCGAGCAGACGTTTGTCTTCGATAACGTTTATTTCCAGCCGGTGCCGGCGCTGCTGTGCGAATTTTCAGCGCCTGTGAAACTGGAATACAAGTGGAGCGATCAGCAGCTGACCTTCCTGATGCGTCACGCGCGGAATGATTTCTCGCGCTGGGATGCGGCGCAGAGCCTGCTGGCGACTTACATCAAGCTGAACGTCAACCGCCATCAGCAGGGGCAGCCGCTGTCGCTGCCGGTGCACGTAGCGGATGCCTTCCGCGCCATCCTGCTGGATGAGAAGATTGATCCGGCGCTGGCCGCTGAGATCTTAACCCTGCCGTCAGCCAACGAAATCGCCGAGATGTTCGCGATTATCGATCCGATCGCCATCGCCGCCGTGCGCGAAGCGCTCACCCGCACCCTGGCGAACGAACTGGCGGACGAATTCCTCGCGGTTTATAACGCCAATAAGCTCGACAGCTATCGGGTGGAGCACGCCGATATTGGTAAACGTGCTCTGCGCAATACCTGCCTGCGCTATCTGGCGTTTGCGGAACCGACGCTGGGCGATAAGCTGGTGGCGACGCAGTATCACCAGGCAGATAACATGACCGACGCGCTGGCCGCCCTGTCGGCGGCGGTTGCCGCTGAGTTGCCGTGCCGCGATGCGCTGATGCAGGAGTACGATGACAAATGGCATCAGGACGGTCTGGTGATGGATAAGTGGTTTATCCTGCAGTCCACCAGCCCGGCAGCCAACGTGGTGGAAACCGTGCGCGGTCTGCTGAACCACCGTTCGTTCAGCATGAGCAACCCGAACCGTGTGCGCTCGTTAATCGGCGCTTTCGCCAGCAGCAACCCGGCGGCGTTCCATGCTGAAGATGGCAGCGGCTATCAGTTCCTGGTGGAGATGCTGACCGAGCTTAACCAGCGTAACCCGCAGGTGGCGTCGCGCCTGATTGAGCCGTTGATTCGTCTGAAGCGTTATGATGAGAAGCGACAGGCGCTGATGCGCGCCGCGCTGGAGCAGCTGAAGGGGCTGGAAAATCTCTCTGGCGACCTGTTCGAGAAAATCAGTAAGGCGCTGGCGTAACGGTGGCATAACCCCGGGCTGCGGCGCGCCTTGCGCCCTGTCCGGGTTACCCGTTAGCGCGGTGATGTTGTCGGGCGGCGCGATGCTTACCCGACCTGGAATACACGGCTGATTTGGCGTTGGTAGCCCGGCTGTGCAACGCGCGAGCCGGGGACATGTCGGATGACGATATGCCCCCGTTCAGACAGCAGACAGTTACGCCGGTCAGCCATGACTAAACAAACGCGGCGCACGCTCGCTGTCGCCGCGTTTCATCACCCGATCCAGTACTTCAGCCTCCAGCTCGGCCAGCTTCGCCGAACCGGTGCGCCGCGGTCGCGGGATATCCACGCTTAAATCGAGGCCAATCTTCTTCTCTTCAATTAACAGCACCCGATCGGCCATGGCCACCGCTTCACTGACGTCGTGCGTGACCAGCAGGACCGTAAAGCCATGCTCCTGCCACAGGGAGACGATCAGCTCCTGCATCTCCAGACGGGTGAGGGCATCCAGCGCCCCCAGCGGTTCGTCCAGCAGCAGCAGGCGCGGGCGATGGATCAGCGCGCGGGCCAGCGCAACGCGCTGCTTCTGCCCACCCGACAGCGCGGCCGGCCACTCCTGTGCGCGGCTTTCAAGTCCGACGCTGGCCAACGCCTGCAGGGCGGCGTCGCGCCAGGCGCCTTTTAGCCCCAGCCCCACGTTATCAATCACTGTTTTCCACGGCAGCAGGCGCGCATCCTGAAACATCATCCGGGTGTCGTCCTGGATCGCCGCCAGGGGCGTCGCGCCAGCCAGCAGTTCGCCGGCGTTTGGTTTTTCCAGACCTGCCAGCAGGCGCAGCAGGGTACTTTTGCCGCCGCCGCTGCGGCCCACCACCGCCACAAACTGGCCGCTGGGAATATGCAGATCCAGCTCGTTAAGAATGGTGTTGTCGCCATAGCGTTTCGTCACCCCGTTCAGCAGCAGCGGGATACCTGGGTTGAGACGGGCAGTGTTCATGCGTTAGCCTCCTGAAGATGATACGCCGGATTCCAGCGCAGCCAGAGCCGTTCCAGCAGCTGGGCGCAGACGTCGGCCAGTTTGCCAAGGATGGCGTAAAGAATGATCGCCACTACCACCACGTCGGTTTGCAGAAATTCACGCGCGTTCATCGCCAGATAACCGATGCCGGCATTCGCCGAGATAGTTTCGGCGACAATAAGCGTCAGCCACATCAGACCAAGGGCAAAACGCACGCCGACCATAACTGAGGGCAGGGCACCGGGTAATATCACGTGACGGAACAGGGCGAAGCCGGATAAGCCATAGCTGCGCGCCATCTCAACCAGCCCACGGTCAATATTGCGGATCCCGTGCCAGGTGTTGATATAGATCGGGAACAGGGTGCCCAGCGAGACAAGGAAGATCTTGGCGGTCTCATCGATGCCGAACCACAAGATCACCAGCGGGATCAGCGCCAGATGCGGGACATTGCGCAGCATCTGGATCGAGGTATCCAGCAGACGCTCGCCCCAGCGAGACAGGCCGCTGATCAGGCCGAGTATTAGCCCGATCGAGCCGCCGATGGCGAAGCCGACCAGCGCCCGCCATGAGCTGATGGCCAGATGCTGCCACAGCTCACCGCTGGCCGAGAGGGTCCAGAACGCTTTCAATACCCCCTCCGGCGAGGGCAGCACCCGCGTCGACAGCCAGCCGACGGACGAGGCCAGCTGCCAGACAATGACCGTCCCTACCGGCAGCAGCCAGGGGGCGAGGCGTAACAACAGGGGATGGGTTGATTTTGCCATCACGGTCTCCTCAGCTTTGCGCTACTTTACGCGGAATAAACTCGTTGGCGACCGCTTCCCCCTGCAGGCGCAGGCCTTGCGGCTGCGGGATGGACGGCACCGCGACGTCAAGCAGGGGGAACAGCAGCTCTCCGACCCGGTACGCCTCTTCCAGATGCGGATAGCCGGAAAAGATAAAGCTATCGATACCCAGCGCGGCGTATTCATTGATCCTTTCGGCAACGGTGGCGGCATCGCCCACCAGTGCGGTCCCGGCGCCGCCGCGCGCTAAACCCACGCCAGCCCACAGGTTGGGGCTGATTTCCAGCTTATCGCGTCGCCCGTTGTGCAGGGCCGCCATCCTTTGCTGGCCAACGGAGTCGGTTCTGGCGAAAGCCGCCTGGGCGCGGGCGATCGTCTCGTCGTCAAGATGGGAGATAAGGCTGTCCGCCGCCTGCCACGCTTCCTCGTTGGTTTCCCTGACGATCACGTGCAGACGGATGCCAAAACGCACCTGGCGACCATGCCGGGCGGCTTTCTCTCGCACCTGAGCTATTTTCTCTGCCACCTGGGCCGGCGGTTCTCCCCAGGTAAGATAAAGATCGACCTGCTCAGCGGCCAGCTCCTGCGCTACCTCAGACGAGCCGCCGAAATAGAGCGGTGGACGCGGCTGCTGCAGTGGCGGAAACAGCAGTTTGGCGTCGCGAACGCGCTGATGCTTGCCGTTAAAGGTGACGGTTTCTCCCTCCATCAGCTTGCGCCAGATGTGGGTAAATTCAGCCGAGGCCTCATAGCGCTCGGTGTGGTCGAGGAAGACGCCGTCGCCTGCCAGTTCGGCAGGATCGCTGCCGGTGACCAGATTGAACAGCGCCCGGCCGTTTGACAGCCGGTCCAGGGTCGCCGCCTGACGCGCGGCCACCGTCGGCGATACCACGCTTGGCCTGAGGGCGACAAGGAACTTCAGCCGCTGCGTCACCGGGATCATTGAGGCCGCGACCAGCCACGCATCCTCACAAGAGCGTCCGGTCGGGATCAGCACGCCGGTGAAGCCCAGCCGATCCGCCGTCTGCGCGATTTGCTGCAGATAGCCATAATCGACCGGACGGGCACCCTCTTCGGTACCCAGATAACGACCATCACCATGGGTCGGTAAAAACCAGAACATATTCAGACTCATGATTTCGCTCCTTGTGTGGCGGTGGGCTGCCAGATGCGGGCCCGGATATCAACTTTTTTTGGCACCAGCTTGTTCTCGTAGAACAGGTCTGCCGTCTGCTGCTGGCGAGCGGCGGTTTCGGCGCTCACCGGGGTAACCGCGGTGGGGGGACGATGGTCCAGATAGCTGGCGATCACCGCCTCCGGTAAGCCCATCGTTTTCGCCAGCAGCGTAATGCTTTGCGCGCGTTGGCTGTGGGTCAGGGCATCGGCCTGAGTAAAGGTGTCGAGTACGCCTTCAATGAAAGCGCCATTGCGTTCAGCGTAGGGCCGGGAAGCAAGATAGAAGGATCCCGTCTGTTTCAGATCGGTTCCGTCAGTGAGTACCCGGGCGCCGCCCTGCAGCAGCGCGGCGGAGTAGTACGGATCCCAGATGGCCCATGCGTCGACATTGCCCTGCTGGAAGGCGGCGCGCGCATCGGCGGGAGCAAGGTAAACCGGCTGAATATCGCTAAATTTCAGACCTGCGAGCTGTAGGGCGCGCAGCAGCAGATTGTGAGAGCTGGAGCCTTTCTGGAAAGCGACCTTTTTCCCTTTTAACTCAGCAACGTTATGAATCGGGCTGCCCTGCGCCACCAGGATCACCTCCGCCTTGGGCTTGGGCGGCTCCGCGCCGATATAGACCAAATCGGCGCCAGCCGCCTGGGCAAAGATAGGCGGAATATCGCCGGTACTGCCGATATCAATGCTGCCGACGTTCAGCGCCTCCAGCATCTGCGGACCGGCCGGGAACTCAATCCACGAGATATGGGTTTGCGGATAGCGCTGCTCCAGCAGCTGATGGCTCTTCGCCAGCACCATGCTGACGCTGCCTTTCTGGTAGCCGATGCGCAGAGCGTCAGGCGCCGCCGGGGCGGCGTGACCCAGCATAGAGAATAGCAGCAGTCCGCCCAGAGTCAGGGCGCGGAGAGGATTAAGCATGCTCCACCCCACGCAGAGATGTTAACGACGGCGCACGGCTGCTGGGGCGATGCAGCGCCTGCCAGAAGGTCTCCAGGGCGTCATCAAGGCGCCGCTGCAGATTCGCGGTAAACTGCGGCTTATGCTGGTAATCGGTCACCTGGCTGTCATCAGCGAAGACGCCATGGAGGATCTCCTGGGCCTTGAGGGCATTCAGCACTGGCTTCAGCGCATAGTCCACCGCCAGCATGTGAGCGATGGTGCCGCCGGTGGCCAGCGGCAGCACAATTTTGCCCTCCAGCGCTCGCTCAGGCAGCAGGTCGAGCAGCGTTTTCAGCGCGCCGGAGAACGAGGCTTTATACACCGGCGTGGCGATGATCAGGCCATCAGCCCCGGCCAGCTGTTCGTTGAGCGTCTGCAGCGCCGGGTTGTCAAAACGAGCGTACAGGAGGTCTTCCGGGGCAAAGTTCTGCAGATGCCAGTGGCAGACTTCGATATCGGCGGCGGTGAGCGTCTCTCTGGCGTATTCCAGCAAAGCGCTGGAACGGGAAGGGTAACGCGGGCTGCCCGCAAGCGTAATGACGCGCATCTCTCTCTCCTTATAACTAAATGTTTGCATTTATCTATAATTGATAACATTTATAGTGAGTGTGACAGAGGGCCATTATTTCCCTAAATGATTTATCCGCGGTTAGATAGCCGAAAAGCGCATAATGGCGCGCGGGGTAGGTAATCGTTTGCGCTGATGGGGGATTTTTTGTCGCAGGTCAATTCCCTTTCCGCAACAGATCGCACATAATACGCCCCCGGTTTGCACACCGGGAATCCAGGAGAGTTCATGTACTACCCCTTCGTTCGTAAAGCCCTTTTTCAGCTCGATCCTGAGCGCGCTCATGAAGTTACCTTTCAACAATTACGCCGTGTCACCGGGACGCCGCTGGAAATGCTGGTTCGCCAGAAGGTACCGGCCAGGCCTGTCACCTGCATGGGGCTAACCTTTAAAAACCCGCTGGGTCTGGCGGCCGGGCTGGATAAAAATGGGGAATGCATTGACGCGCTGGGCGCGATGGGGTTTGGTTCGATTGAGATCGGCACCGTGACGCCGCGTCCGCAGCCGGGCAACGATAAGCCAAGGATCTTCCGTCTGGTTGATGCCGAGGGATTGATCAACCGCATGGGCTTTAATAACCATGGCGTCGATAACCTGGTTGAGAATGTGAAAAAGGCGCATTTTGACGGCGTGCTGGGTATCAATATCGGCAAAAATAAAGATACGCCGGTTGAGCACGGGAAAGATGATTACCTGATTTGTATGGAAAAAGTCTATCCGTACGCCGGGTATATCGCCATTAATATCTCCTCGCCGAATACCCCAGGGCTGCGCACGCTGCAATACGGCGAAGCGCTGGATGATTTACTCTCCGGTATTAAAAATAAGCAGCTCGAGCTGCAGCAGAAGCATCAAAAATATGTCCCGGTCGCCGTAAAGATCGCGCCGGATCTTTTGCCTGAGGAATTGATCCAGGTTGCCGATAGCCTCGTGCGTCATAATATTGATGGCGTGATTGCAACCAATACCACCCTCGATCGTTCCCTGGTTCAGGGAATGAAACATTGCGATGAGACCGGCGGGCTTAGCGGTCGTCCATTACAATTAAAAAGCACTGAAATTATCCGTATGCTCTCCGCTGAGCTGAATGGCCGTTTGCCTATCATCGGCGTGGGCGGCATTGATTCGGTGATTGCCGCGCGGGAAAAGATTGCCGCCGGGGCATCGCTGGTGCAGATCTATTCTGGATTTATTTTTAAAGGTCCGCCGCTGATTAAAGAAATTGTTACCCACATCTAATCTTTTCCTCCTCTGAATCCCACCCAGGGCTTTATTTCCGGCCCTGGTTGTTTTATATTCCCTCACTGTTGCTTATTTAAACATTTTAGACTTTTCTTAATTTTAGAAAATATTCTGCGGTAAGTCGCAACAACTTTGCAGAGGCGTATGAAAGGGGACAGGGGGAAAAATGCGGATTAAACCTGACGATAACTGGCGTTGGTATTACGATGAAGAGCACGACCGCATGATGCTCGATCTGGCCAATGGCATGTTATTTCGCTCGCGCTTCGCCCGGCGCATGCTGACTCCGGATGCCTTTGCCCCTTCGGGATTTTGCGTTGATGACGCCGCGCTCTATTTCTCTTTTGAAGAAAAATGTCGCGATCTCGAGCTATCGAAAGAGCAGCGGGCGGAATTAGTCCTTAACGCGCTCACCGCCATCCGTTTTCTCAAACCGCAGATGCCGAAAAGCTGGCACTTTATCGCTCATACCCATCACTGGCAGCCGAGCGGCGGCGACGCCGCCTGCGTTTGGCTGAGCGATACCGGCGAGCAGGTGAATTTACTGGTGGTGGAGCCGGGCGATAACGCCGCGCTCTGTCTGTTGGCTCAGCCGGGTCTCACCCTTGCCGGCCGCGTCATGCAGCTGGGCGATGTCATTAAAATCATGAATGACAGACTGCAGCCGGCGCAGAGCGCGGTCAGCTACAGTCTGGGGCAGGCGGTTTAAGGCGCCAGGCGTAGCGCTGTTTTCGGTACACAGCTGCAGGCGAGAATAGTGCCATCCCCGGCAACCGCGTTTTTCTTTAACGGACTCACTTCTCCCTCTTCCAGCCGGATGCGGCAGCTGCCGCAGATCCCCGCCCGACACGAATAGGGTACGCGAATGCCCTGTTGTTCCAGTTGCTCCAGCAGCACCTGCTGGTTATTGCCGGTAAACTGTTGACCCTGCCATTCGATGGCAACCGTAGCCTGCTGCTGCGCCTCGGGAGCCGGGGTATCGTCGCTTTCACCTGCCCCGTAGGCTTTCGCCGGGCCGCGGGTAAGGATTTCCACTTCATCTCCCACCCGGATCACCCCGCTGTTGCGGGCAATCAGGTTCTGGCCAAAATCGACATCGCCATTGTCCAGCGCGGTACGAAAACGCTTTAAGGTTTCCAGCGGCTCCCTGGCGGGATGCTTCTGACCGCGCTCCGGGCTGACGGTGGTAAAAATGCAGCGGCTGCACGGCTTAGCGACATCAAACACCACCTCACCGATGCGGATCACTTTCCAGCTATCTTCATCCCAGGCCGCCGCGCCGGTGACCACAAGGTTAGGGCGAAACTGTTCTATGCTTACGCTGGCCGGGCAGCGCTGTTGCAGATCGCGCAGGGAGGCCTCGTTAGCCAGCAGGTAAGGGTAGCCGTCGGCGAAGGAGAGCGGCACCGCATCATGGCGCTTTACCCGGCGGGTTAGCTGCGGCCCCAGCCAGCGCAGCTGGACATCGCGCTTGAAAAAGCCGCTGAGCCACTGGTTAACGGCGGCGGGCGCGATGAGGGCGGTAAAATGGTTGCCCCAGACTTCGGTCGGCTCGGCCTGCGTGGCGAAATCGCTAAAACGCACCACGGCGCTGCTGCCGTCCGGTGCGGTCAGGTGAAGGCCATCATGCAGCGGCGCCGGAATAAATTTCACCATTTGCGGAAACTGGCGAGCGGTAATAAAGGTCCCGTCGGTTTCGGTGACCATAAACAGGCGATCGAAGGCCAGGCCGCTGATATCAGCAAAGGCGTGGGTCAGGCCTATGCCGCGCATGGATTTAACAGGATGAATAAAAAGTCGCGATAGCGTTACCATACGCTGCCTCCGGGTTCCAAAAATAAGCCTATAACTTTATGACATAGGGCACATATTGGCTATAATGCGCACCAATTTTCTTTAAGTAAAAGTGACGATATGAATTCTCTGTTTGCCAGTACGGCTCGTGGGCTGGAAGAGCTGTTAAAAACTGAACTGGAAGGGCTTGGCGCGACGGACTGCCAGGTAGTCCAGGGCGGGGTCCATTTTCAGGGGGATACGCGCCTGCTGTATCAAAGCCTGATGTGGAGCCGGCTGGCTTCGCGCATCATGCTGCCGCTGGGCGAATGTCGCGTATACAGCGATCTGGATCTGTACCTCGGCGTACAGGCCATTCCGTGGACGGAGATGTTCAACCCTGGCGCCACCTTCGCGGTGCATTTTAGCGGCCTCAATGACGAGATCCGTAACAGCCAGTACGGCGCGCTGAAGGTTAAAGACGCCATTGTCGACAGCTTCACCCGTAAGAATCTACCGCGCCCGAACGTCGATCGTGAGTCGCCCGATCTGCGGATCAACGTCTGGCTGAACAAAGAGACGGCGCACATCTCGCTGGATCTGAGCGGCGAAGGCCTGCACCTGCGCGGCTATCGCGATGGTACCGGAATGGCGCCGATCAAAGAAAATCTCGCGGCGGCGATCGTCATGCGCTCTGGCTGGGTACCGGGTACGCCGCTGCTCGATCCGATGTGCGGCTCCGGTACCCTGCTGATTGAAGCGGCGATGCTGGCGACCGACCGCGCGCCGGGCCTGCACCGCGGCCACTGGGGCTTTGGCGGCTGGGCGCAGCACGATGACGCCATCTGGAAAGAGGTGAAGGCGGAAGCGCAAACCCGCGCTCGTCAGGGATTGGCAGCGTATGAGTCACGCTTCTACGGCTCAGACGTCGACGCGCGCGTAATCGAGCGCGCGCGCCGCAACGCCCGCCGCGCCGGCATTGGCGAGCTGATCGATTTTGACGTGAAAGACGTCGCCCAACTGAACAACCCGCTGCCGAAAGGCCCGTACGGGACGGTGATCAGTAACCCGCCGTACGGCGAACGTCTGGAAAGCGAGCCAGCGCTGATCGCTCTGCACAGCCTGCTTGGCCGGATAATGAAAAGTCAGTTCGGCGGCTGGAACCTGTCGGTATTCAGCGCTTCGCCGGAGCTGCTGAGTTGCCTGCAGCTGCGTGCCGACAAGCAGTTTAAAGCCAAGAACGGCCCGCTGGACTGCGTGCAGAAGAATTATCACCTGGCGGAGAGCGAAGGCGGCAAGCCGGCGATGCTGGCGGAGGATTTTGCTAACCGTCTGCGTAAAAACCTGAAGAAGTTTGAAAAATGGGCCCGCCAGGAAGGAATCGAATGCTATCGCCTGTACGATGCTGATCTACCGGAATACAACGTGGCCATTGACCGCTATGCCGACTGGGTGGTGGTCCAGGAGTATGCCCCGCCGAAAACCGTCGACGCGCATAAGGCGCGCCAGCGTCTGTTCGACATCATCGCTGCGACTATCGCCGTACTGGACATGGCGCCTAACAAGCTGGTGCTGAAAACCCGTGAACGGCAGAAGGGGAAAAACCAGTATCAGAAGATGGCGGAGAAGGGCGACTTTATTGAGGTACAGGAGTATAACGCGCGCCTGTGGGTCAACCTCACCGACTACCTGGATACCGGTCTGTTCCTCGACCACCGTATCGCCCGTCGCATGCTCGGCCAGATGAGTAAAGGTAAGGACTTCCTGAACCTGTTCTCCTATACCGGCAGCGCCAGCGTCCACGCAGGCCTCGGCGGTGCGCGATCCACCACCACGGTGGATATGTCACGCACCTACCTGGAGTGGGCGGAACGCAACCTGCGTCTCAATGGCCTGACCGGCCGCGCGCATCGCCTGATGCAGGCGGACGTGCTGGGTTGGCTGCGGGAGAGCACCGAGCAGTTCGATCTGATCTTTATCGATCCGCCGACCTTTTCCAACTCCAAACGAATGGAAGATGCGTTTGACGTCCAGCGCGATCACATTCGCCTGATGACCGATCTAAAACGTCTGCTGCGTAAAGGCGGCACCATTATGTTCTCGAATAACAAACGCGGTTTCCGTATGGATCATGACGGGCTGGCGGCGCTTGGCCTGAAGGCGCAAGAGATTTCGCAAAAAACGCTGTCGCAGGATTTTGCCCGCAACCGTCAGATCCACAACTGCTGGCTGATTACCGCAGCCTGAAAGGAATAAATAATGTCACTGATTAGTATGCACGGCGCCTGGCTTTCCTTCAGCGATGCGCCGCTGCTGGATAATGCCGAGCTGCATATTGAAGATAACGAACGCGTCTGCCTCGTCGGACGCAACGGCGCCGGTAAATCTACCCTGATGAAGATCCTCAACCGCGAACAGGGGCTGGATGACGGACGCATCATTTATGAACAGGACCTGATCGTGGCGCGTCTGCAGCAGGATCCGCCGCGGAACGTTGCTGGTACGGTGTACGATTTTGTCGCCGAAGGGATCGCCGAGCAGGCGGCTTATCTGAAAGCCTACCATGACGTGTCGCATCAGGTGATGACCGATCCGAGCGACAAAAATTTAAATGAACTGGCGCGCCTGCAGGAGCAGCTCGATAACCTGGGACTATGGCAGCTGGACAGCCGCATTAACGAAGTGATTGAGCAGCTGGGCCTTGACGCCAATGCGCAGCTGGCGTCGCTGTCCGGTGGCTGGCTACGTAAAGCGGCGCTGGGCCGCGCCCTGGTCAGTGGGCCGCGCGTGCTGCTGCTGGATGAGCCCACTAACCACCTCGATATCGAAACCATCGACTGGCTGGAAGGTTTCCTGAAAACCTTTAAAGGCACGATTATCTTTATTTCGCATGACCGTTCCTTTATCCGCAATATGGCGACGCGCATTGTCGACCTCGATCGTGGCAAGCTGGTGACCTATCCGGGAAATTACGATCAGTATCTCCTCGATAAAGAAGAAGCCCTGCGGGTCGAAGAACTGCAGAATGCAGAATTTGACCGCAAGCTGGCCCAGGAAGAGGTGTGGATCCGTCAGGGTATCAAAGCGCGCCGGACCCGTAACGAAGGCCGAGTCCGCGCGCTGAAGGCGATGCGCCGCGAGCGCGGTGAGCGTCGGGAAGTGATGGGCAGCGCGAAGATGCAGGTTGAGGAGGCTTCCCGTTCCGGCAAAATCGTCTTTGAGATGGAAAACGTCAACTATCAGGTTGACGGCAAAGTGCTGGTGAAGGATTTCTCCGCACAGATCCAGCGCGGCGACAAGATCGCCCTGATCGGCCCCAACGGCTGCGGGAAAACCACGTTGCTGAAGCTGATGCTCGGCCAGCTGCAGGCCGACAGCGGGCGGATCCATGTTGGCACCAAGCTGGAGGTCGCCTACTTCGACCAGCACCGCGCGGAGTTGGATCCGGATAAAACGGTGATGGACAACCTGGCGGAAGGCAAACAGGAGGTAATGGTTAACGGTAAGCCACGCCATGTGCTGGGTTATCTACAGGACTTCCTGTTCCATCCGAAACGAGCGATGACCCCGGTACGTGCGCTTTCCGGAGGGGAACGTAACCGCCTGCTGCTGGCCCGGCTGTTCCTGAAACCCAGCAATCTGCTGATCCTTGATGAACCGACTAACGACCTCGATGTTGAAACGCTGGAGCTGCTGGAAGAGCTGATCGATGGTTATCAGGGGACCGTGATGCTGGTGAGCCACGATCGTCAGTTTGTCGACAATACCGTGACCGAGTGCTGGATCTTCGAAGGCGGCGGTCGTATTGGCCAGTACGTCGGCGGCTATCACGACGCCCGCGGTCAGCAGGCCCAGTCTTTGGCGCAAAAGCAGACGGTCGTTAAAAAAACGACGGAAGTCGCTCAGCCAAAAGCAGAAACTGTCAAACGCGGCGGGAACAAACTAAGCTATAACCTGCAGCGCGAGCTGGAACAACTGCCGCAGAAGCTGGAGGCTCTCGAGGCCGAACTGCAGACGCTGCAGGATCAGGTTGCCGATCCCGATTTCTTCGGGCAACCGCACGATCGCACGCAGCAGGTGCTGGCGCAGCTGGCCGAAGCGGAGCAGGCGCTGGAAGCGGCCTTTGAACGCTGGGAATATCTCGAAGGATTAAAGAACGGCGCCTGAGCCGAGGAGTTGTCATGTGCGATCATCATCATGCTGCGCGACATATTCTATGTCCCCAATGTGATTTGCTGGTGGCTTTGCCGCAGCTTGAGCATCGCCAGAAAGCCGCCTGCCCGCGCTGCGGTACAACGTTAACCACCACGTGGGACGCGCCTCGCCAGCGTCCCACGGCGTATGCGCTGGTCGCGCTGTTTATGCTGCTGCTGGCCAACCTGTTCCCTTTTATCTATATGAAAGTGGGCGGCATCAGTAGCGAAATAGAGCTGCTGGAAATTCCCAACGTACTGTTTACCGAGGATTACGCCAGTCTCGGGACTTTCTTTTTACTCTTTGTTCAATTAGTGCCGGCGTTTTGCCTGGTCACCATTTTGCTGCTGGTTAATCGGGTCAGAATGCCTGCCGGCCTGAAGACGTTCCTTGCGCGAATTCTCTTTCAACTGAAAACCTGGGGCATGGCGGAGATCTTTCTTGCCGGCGTACTGGTGAGCTTCGTCAAGCTGATGGCCTACGGTGATATCGGCATCGGTCTGAGCTTTGTTCCCTGGTGTATGTTTTGCCTGCTGCAGTTACGTACTTTTCAGTGCGTCGACCGCCGCTGGCTATGGGATGATATTGCCCCCATGCCGGCCATTACCCAGCCGCTGAAGGTCGGGGTGACCGGTATCCGTCAGGGGCTGCGCTCCTGTGCCTGCTGTACGGCGGTGTTGCCGGTCGATCAGACCGTCTGCCCGCGCTGTAACAGTAAAGGAACGGCGCGGCGCAAAAATAGCCTGCAGTGGACGCTGGCGCTGCTGGTGACGTCATTTATCCTTTATCTCCCTGCCAACATTATGCCGATCATGATCACCGATCTGTTGGGCGATAAAATGCCATCGACCATTATGGCCGGGGTGATTTTACTGTGGAGCGAAGGTTCTTATCCGGTGGCGCTGGTGATCTTTATCGCCAGTATTATGGTGCCGACGCTGAAGATGATCGCTATCGCCTGGTTGTGCTGGAACGCCAACGGCAACGGCGCGCGAGATTCGGAGCGCATGCATCTGATCTATGAGGTGGTGGAATTTGTTGGCCGCTGGTCAATGATTGACGTTTTTGTCATCGCCGTGCTCTCTGCGCTGGTCCGCATGGGAGGGTTAATGAATATCTATCCAGCCATCGGCGCGGTCATGTTTGCGCTGGTGGTGGTGATGACCATGTTTTCAGCCATGACATTTGATCCCCGTTTACTGTGGGATCGTGAGCCAGATTCAAGCCATGAGGAAATACAACAACATGGAAAATAAGAGCGGAGAAGCGAAAGTGCAGAAGGTGAAGAACTGGTCACCGGTGTGGATCTTCCCTATCGTCACTGCGCTGATCGGGGCATGGATCCTGTTTTATCATTACAGCCATCAGGGGCCTGAGGTCACGCTGATCACCACCAATGCGGAAGGGATTGAAGGGGGAAAAACCCGGATCAAGAGCCGCAGCGTAGACGTTGGGGTGGTGGAGAGCGCGACGCTGACCGACGATCTCACCCACGTGGAAATCAAAGCCCGCCTCAATTCCGGGATGCAGAAGCTGCTGCACAACGATTCCGTCTTCTGGGTGGTAAAGCCGCAGGTTGGGCGCGAGGGGATCAGCGGTCTTGGGACATTGTTGTCCGGGGCCTATATTGAACTGCAGCCGGGAACGAAAGGTTCGGTGCCAGCGCAGTATCCGCTACTGGATTCTCCGCCGCTGGCCTCGCCGGATGCCAAGGGGATCCGTATTCTGCTGGAAAGCAGCAAGGCGGGCCAGCTGTCGCCGGGCGATCCGGTGTTGTTCCGCGGCTATCGCGTGGGGTCAGTGGAAACCAGCACCTTCGACACGCAGAAACGTCGTATAACTTACCAGCTGTTCATCAATGCGCCGAACGATCGCCTGGTGACCACCAACGTTCGTTTCTGGAAGGACAGCGGGATCGCTGTAGATTTGACCTCGGCGGGGATGCGCGTCGAGATGGGCTCGCTGTCGACGCTGTTTGGCGGCGGGGTGAGCTTCGATATTCCTGAAGGACTGGACCTCGGCGAGCCGGTGGCGAATAAAACGGAATACCATCTGTTTGACGATCAGAAGAGCATCCAGGATTCAGTCTTTACCGAGCATATCGATTACGTCATGTTCTTCAAAGACTCGGTTCGCGGCCTGCAGCCGGGCGCGCCGGTGGAGTTCCGCGGTATCCGTCTGGGCACCGTCGGCAAAGTGCCGTTCTTTATTCCGGGGCTGAAGCAGCGTTTGAACGATGACTATCGTATTCCAGTGGAAGTGCGGGTTGAACCGCAACGGCTGATTAATCAGCTTGGCGGCGATCCGAATATTCGCGCCCACATTGACGATCTGATCAACCGCGGACTGCGCGGCTCGCTGAAAACCGGTAACCTGGTGACCGGCGCGCTGTATATCGATCTCGACTTCTATCCGAAGGCGCCCCCGCGCGGGAAAATACAGGAGTTTAACGGCTATCCGATTATCCCGACCATCAGCGGTGGACTGGCACAGATCCAGCAGCGTCTGATGGATGCGCTGGATAAGATTAATAACCTGCCGATTAATCCGCTGCTGGAGCAGGCGACCAGCACCCTGGCGCAGAGCGAGAAGACGATGCAGCACGTGCAGACCACGCTGGATAATCTGAATAAGATCACCTCCAGCCAGTCAATGCAGCAGCTGCCCGCCGATATGCAGACGACGCTGCGTGAGCTGAACCGTAGCATGCAGGGCTTCCAGCCTGGCTCTGCGGCCTACAATAAGATGGTGGCCGATATGCAGCGTCTGGATCAGGTGCTGCGTGAGCTGCAGCCGGTTCTGAAAACGCTAAATGATAAGAGCAATGCGCTGGTATTTGAGGCGAAGGATAAAAAAGATCCACAGCCGAAGGGAGCGAAACAATGAAAAAATGGTTACTGGCGGCAGCCGTATGCGTACTGACGGCGTGCAGTAGCGGCGGGGAAAGCAAGACATACTATCAGCTACCGGTTGTGCAGGGCGGCGCGCAGAGCGCCGCCAGTCAGGGGGCACGTCTGCTGTGGGTAGAGCAGGTCAGCATCCCGGATTATCTGGCGGGTAACGGGGTGGTCTATCAGACCACCGACGTGCAGTATGTGATCGCCAATAATAATCTGTGGGCCAGTCCGCTGGATCAGCAGCTGCGCACTACGCTGGTGGCAAATCTCAGCCAGCAGTTGCCCGGCTGGGTAGTGTCGTCCCAGCCGCTGGGGAGCGAGCAGGATACCCTCAACGTTGCGGTCAATGGCTTTCATGGTCGCTATGACGGGCGGGTTATCGTTAGCGGTGAGTGGCTGCTGAAGCATCAGGGACAGCTGATTAAGCGCCCGTTTAACATCGTCCTCAGGCAGGAACAGGATGGTTATGACGCGATGGTCAAGACCCTGGCGCAGGCGTGGAGCCAGGAGGCGGCTGCCATTGCCAGCGAGCTTAATCGTCTGCCATAAGTAAAATTCATCATAATGATCTGCCGCGCGGTTCACCTGGGCCGCGCGGCATTTTTTTTGCCAGGTCAGTTTGTTACCGGCGGCTGCGCCGAGCGAACAAAAAATGAACTCTTATATAGGTCACAAATATGACACTGGCGTGAATTTTGCGCATTGACGTTGCCTTCTTTTCGCGGTATTCGTAACTCGTGGCTGCACAATTTGCGACCACTGTTTTCTTTTCCACCAGATCAAAGAATGAGGGAAACGAGGCATGAAGAGACAAAAACGAGATCGCCTGGAACGGGCACATCAACGCGGATATCAGGCGGGTATCGCGGGAAGATCGAAAGAAATGTGTCCATACCAGAGCCTGAATCAACGCTCATGGTGGCTGGGAGGCTGGCGAGAAGCCATGGAGGACAGGGTACTAACGGCCTGACACTGTCTCTTTAAAAAAGAAGCCTCCGCATAGCGGGGGCTTCGCCTTTTAATCGCTACTGAATGTTATCAGAAAGCGGAAGTATCCTGGAACAGACCCACTTTCAGATCGTTCGCGGTGTAGATCAGACGATCGTCAACCAGCACTTCACCATCCGCAAGTCCCATAATCAGACGACGGTTAACAATGCGCTTGAAGTGGATACGGTAGGTGACTTTTTTCGCGGTCGGCAGAACCTGACCGGTAAATTTCACTTCGCCAACGCCCAGCGCGCGGCCTTTGCCTTCGCCGCCCAGCCAGCCAAGATAGAACCCGACCAGCTGCCACATAGCATCCAGGCCCAGGCAGCCCGGCATCACCGGATCGCCGATAAAGTGGCAACCGAAGAACCACAGGTCAGGATTGATGTCGAGTTCTGCCTCAACATAACCTTTATCGTAGTTACCACCGGTTTCGGTCATTTTGATGACGCGGTCCATCATCAGCATGTTTGGTGCCGGTAACTGCGGGCCTTTCGCGCCGAACAGTTCACCACGACCAGAGGCAAGAAGATCTTCTTTTGTATAGGATTCGCGTTTATCTACCATGTTTTCAGTAAGCCTTATTTTAAGTTCGGGACGCAGGATAGCTAACACGTGTAAGCTGAACAAGTCCGATCAGTTAGAACTTGTCCCACCTAACCAGCGTAGCGGCCACGGAAAACGATGGCGAGTCTCTTGCTGGGTCGCCTGCGCTATCCGCTCCTGAATGGTTTGTCGCAGCGTCTGTCCTTCACCGTCCCACATCAGCTGGGTCAACATCGGCAGCGCTTCGGTAATATCGTCAATGGCCCAGATAGCAAACTGGTTGTCGGCAACGGCCTGACGTAGCTCGTGGCTCAGGCTGAGATGACGAACGTTGGCGGCAGGGATAATCACTCCCTGTTTGCCGGTTAAACCGCGCTGCTGACAGATAGTGAAGAAGCCTTCAATTTTCTCGTTCAGGCCGCCGACCGGCTGCACGCGACCAAACTGGTCGACGGAGCCGGTGATCGCGATGCTCTGATTTATCGGTACGTTGGCCAGGGCGCTGATTAAGGCGCAGAGTTCCGCCATGGAGGCGCTGTCGCCATCCACTTCACTGTAGGACTGCTCAAAGGCCAGCGAAGCAGTGAAGGGAAGCTGCTGCTCCAGCTCCAGCTCGGACATCAGAAAAGCCTGCATGATCATCATGCCTTTCGCATGAATGTTACCGCCCAGCTCGGCTTTACGTTCGACGTCGATAAATTCGCCATCGCCAATGTGCACGACGCAGCTGATGCGTGAAGGTTCACCGAACGCGCGTGGATGACCGGGGAATTCGATCACCGACAGGGCGTTGATCTGCCCGACGCATTCGCCTTCGGTTTCAATCAGGATCTGTTCCTGCAGGATTTCATCCTGCATACGCTCCGCCAGGTAGCCTTCACGCCATACCCGGCGCGCCAGCATGGTCTGCATCGCTTCGCCGGTAATCTCCTCGCCTTCGCAGAAGGCGGCGGCTTCCCGCAGCTGGCGGGTTATCCATAGCGGACTGAGCGGCAGGGTCTCCTGATCGCCGGTATAGCGCGTTCCCTCATCGATCAGCAGAGGCCAGGCATCGGCTGCCGGGCCCGGCAGCTCCAGCTGCTGCGCATTCTGCCATACCCACTGGCACCAGGCCTTTAGCGTGTCGGCGTCAGCAAACTGCAGAGTGTCTTCATACTCGCTATAGATCGCCTGCGCAGCCAGCTCCGGCTCCATTTCCTGGAAATCGGCCAGCGATTCGCGTTCGCCCACCAGGATGATTTTCAGACTCAGCGGCATGGAGGGAATGCTGACCGGCAGCGGACGCGATTCATCCATAGAAAGCCAGTCAAAGCGCTGACGAGTCACCATATTTTTCAGACGCACCCACAGCAGCGGTTGCGCCAGCAGTGTACGTAGCGAAAGCACAAGCACGCCGCCGTTGGCCTGATGGACCAGCCCAGGCTGGAGGGTGATTGCACCGTTAAACTGGCGTACGCAGCCAAACAGCTGTTCCGCTTCTACCCAATCGGCCATCACGACCGGGGCAGTACTGGCGAAATTATCCTCAGCGCCCTGCGCCGGTGCGAGCGTCACCTGAGCGTCGGTTACCTCATAGCGGACGCCGTAAAGCGGTGCGGCAGGCTCGTGCAGAGTCCGGGTTTCAGCCGCCAGCCATTGCAGATATTCCGGCTCTTCAGGGGCTTTCACCAGCATGAAGGAGGAGACTGCCGGCGTGTACAGCAGCTGCTCAAGCCCATAGAACAAACGCGGCTGCAGATCGCCCGAGAGGGAGGGGGCCGGATGGGAAAGTTCAGCTTGAGCAAACAGCGCCTGGTAAGCTTCCAGATCAGGCGCAAGGTCGGTTCGGGTCAGTTTCGTAATGGTCAAAGTCGCTGTTTTTTAGTTAGATGTAAAGCGCGCAATTATACCTGATGCCGCGACCGAGCACACGGAGGATTATGGTTACCCTGATGATTACCCGGTCGCAGACTTCACGAATAATGATTTATATTCAGCACATCAGAAAAAAACTGATATCCTGAAATGAGTTACACGGTCACATTGAGATCGCAATGAAATATCAACAACTGGAAAATCTTGAAAGCGGCTGGAAATGGAAATATCTGGTAAAGAAGCACCGGGAAGGTGAGCTGATTACCCGCTACATTGAGGCCAGCGCTGCGCAAGCTGCGGTAGATGACTTGCTGACGCTCGAGAATGAACCTGTGCTGGTGCATGCCTGGATTGAGCAGCATATGAATCCGGCGCTGATGAACCGCATGAAGCAGACTATCCGCGCGCGACGGAAACGCCATTTTAACGCTGAGCATCAGCATACGCGTAAGAAGTCTATCGACCTTGAGTTTGTCGTTTGGCAGCGTCTTGCTGGCCTGGCGCAGCGGCGGGGCAAAACCTTGTCTGAAACCATCGTCCAGCTGATTGAAGATGCCGAGCACAAAGAGAAATATGCCAGCAAAATGTCGAGCCTGAAGCACGATCTGCAGGTACTGTTAGGGAAAGAATAGCCAGGTAGGATCGTCGACCCGCCTGCTGGTGGTTGCCCTGGCCGGGGGCTGCTTCACAGCTCTCAGCCGCTGAAGTGGGCGAGAGGGCATAAAAAAAACCCGCCGAAGCGGGTTTTTTTATCGGTTATAACTTAAGCCGCCGGCTGAGTTACAACTTCTTTGTAGCCTTTAACTTCGATCTCTACACGACGATCCGGAGCCAGGCAATCGATCAGGGCAGCGCGAGCTTTCACGTTGTCACAGGTGTTGCCAGTAACCGGGTTGGATTCACCCATGCCGCGAGCGGAGATTTTGCCAGCCGGGATGCCTTTAGCAACCAGGTAGTCAACAACGGACTGAGCACGTTTCTCAGACAGCTGCTGGTTGTAAGCTTCGGAACCGATGCGGTCGGTGTAGCCCAGAACAACAGCGGAACCGTCTTTCGGATCCATGTTGCTCAGCTGAGTGTACAGCTGATCCAGAGCCTGCTGACCTTCCGGTTTCAGGGTAGCTTTGTTGAAGTTGAACAGAACGTCAGACTTCAGGGTGAAGTGCTTGGTAGCCACTTCCGGAGCCGGAGCCGGAGCCGGAGCAACAACCGGTGCAGCATCTTCCTGACCGAAGCGGTAGGAAACGCCCAGGCTCAGCATGCCGTTATCAGGACGGGTACCCACAGTGCCCGCGTCGCCGATGTTGTTAACCCACTGGTATTCCAGACGGGTAGCGATGTCACGAGTAACAGCCCACTCTACGCCGCCAGCAAATACTGGGGAAACGCCAGTGTCGTGTTCGCTACGGGAAACGCCGGTAGAAGCGTAGTTGCCTTTGGAGTCAGCGCGCCAAACCATGCCGCCCAGACGGGTGTAGATGTCCAGATCGTCAGTGATCGGGTAACCCAGTTTAGCGGTCAGCTGAACGCCCTGAGCTTTGAAAGCACCGTTGTCAACGCTGCCTTTATATGCCATACGGCCCAGCCAGTCATAACCCATTTCGAAACCGAGGTACGGGTTAACCTGGTAACCACCGAACGCACCAGCACCAAGCTGATCGTTACGGGTCGGACCGTTGTTGTTCTGGAAACCGTTACCGTAGAAACCGGTGTCGTGATACTGGGACCAACCCAGTTTACCACCTGCATACCAGGTGTTATCTTTCGGAGCGGCCTGCGCTACGGTAGCGAAGCCAGCCAGTGCCACTGCAATCGCGATAGCTGTCTTTTTCATTTTTTGCGCCTCATTATCATCCAAAATTCGCCATGAAGTTACAAAAGACCTCACGGTTAAATCCTTCACCGGGGGCGTGACTTGTTGTTAACTATGCTGATACATGCAGCGTAAGCCGATCACCCCTGGCGATGTAAAGTCTACAACTTAGTTCGAAACTTACAAGTGTGAACTCTGTCAGGCATATGAAAAAAAAGGGTTGTGTACACAATATTTAACAAATATGGTTGATTTTCGTACACGAAAAAAAGACAGAAATCCCCGTGTGGCAGGCATTCCGCGAAAAAGACCATAAAAAACGCTGTACCTTTCCCAGCGGTAAAAAAAATTCCAGGAATAATCCTAATTTCACTCAATGATACAAATTTGAGTGAATTTTTAGCCCGCTGAGTTGTCTGCCGAGCGTGCCCTGATTTCGCACCGGGCGCATGATGAATCCCATCGCGGACCCTACCTGGGCAGCGTTAACGAGACGTTCATGTTCGTCAGCGGTTAACTCCTCCGCCAGCCAGCAGATAACCACACTATAATTACCCGTGCGCAGGGCACGGATCATTGAGTCTATGGTATGGCAGGGAGAGAGCTGGCTAATTTGCATGACCTTGGACAGCGGCAGACCGGCGGACTGAACCCATTCGCGGCTGAGCTTTTGTTGCGGCGTGAGCCACAGCTGCCAGCGCGACTGTTGACCCAGCTGCTGTAATAAAGGTAGCAGCAATAACTGCGTCATCATGGGTTGATCTTCACGATAGACAATTTCACTGATCAGCCCATTGGTGTTCTGTTCGCCAGAACGATGAGCGTAGTGGCCTGCCGGAGCAGAAGCCTGTGCTGAACGGTTTGCGTGAGCTGAAGTAAACATAGTCTATCCCGCCTTTAGTTACTGTATGCATATACAGTATCTTCGCCAGGGGAAAAGATCAACCGCAATTTGCCATTTTGCTGCCGGGAATTTAATCGCTTCTCGTGGTTCCTTATCTGTCAAAAGAAGCCCCTGCATTATCCAATCCTTAACGCGCGCTAATGGTTTCATTTCTCCCTGTCGATTGCTGCAACGCTTGCGATTTTCTGAAAGCGTCTCGCAAAACCGCATTCTGGTGAAAAAGTCGGCGAAAATCATCTTGCTGCTGCCCGGGAAGTCCCTTATGTTTTCTCTTAGCGGATCCGTTAACAACTTAAGTTTAATTACATGATTAACAAAGGAATGATCATGAGAAAACTAGTTTGTCCGCGGCTCCCGCAATTTCAGGCCTGCGTCTCACCGCTGGGTCAACTGCATACTCGTCCGCTCTTTGGCGGCTACAGCCTGGCTATTGATGATACGGTATTTGCGATGGTGGCCGAGGGGAACATTTATCTGAAGGCCTGCGAGCAGAGCGCTGCTTATCGGGTGGAACATCGTAATCCTCTGTTAACGCTGCGCCGACACGGCCGCATAGTGCCGCTGAAGTATTATCAAATTGACGACACTTTATGGCGCGATGAGCAGCAGCTTTTTCGGCTATCGCTACTGTCGTGGCAGAGTGCGCAGCGCGAAAAGAACTGCCGACGGGCGTCGGGCCGCCTGAAGGATTTACCCAATATCAGCTTTCATATGGAATTGCAGCTGATTCACGCGGGCATACCGGACGTTAGGACGTTGCGGGAAGTTGGTGCGCAGGAGGCATGGCTGAGGCTACGCGTAAATAATGCTTCTTTATCGCTGAGCGTATTGCTGGCGCTGGAGGGGGCGATTGCCGGGGTACATGCCGCCGCGCTCCCGACGCCACGGCGTCAGGAGCTTCTCGAATGGGCGGCTACCCGGTAGCGGAAAAGCCTTGTTATTCGGTTTGGGCGTGGACCCGTTGCTGCAGGCGGCAGATTTCAGGCAGCAGCGCCAGCAGCAGGCCAATCTGCTGTAAGACCAAGGGTTCCTTACTGTCCGCGCGCGGTTCCAGATGATGGATCCGGCTTTGCAGGCTGTTCAAAGCCTGTTGCACCCGCTGTTCATCCGCGGGGGTATGGTGCAAGGCGTCATCCACATAACAGACTGCATCATCCAGCAGGGCGAGGATTTCCGGCGTGGACAGTTTTTCCCGATGCGCGCCAAGAGCGGAGATGTAGCTGGTGAACGTGTGGTTAAGGCATAGCAGACGAAAGGCGGTTTCTCGCTGGGTGGCATCCGCGCGTGGTTCAGTCGATAAGTTCGAGACGACGGAGGCCAGCTCAGCATCACGGTTGTAGGCGTCACGACGCGCGACACGGTAGGCCAGCCGGTTGTCGCGGCCCTGATGATACTGCTCCAGAATCGCGTCCAGATAGCGGCAGTTCGCGTTCATTGCCCGGTCCAGCACCCGCGGCAGGTTGCGGAATTTCCAGTCCGGCCAGATGAAGCTGACCGCTGCCCAGGCGATGGCGCAGCCGATCAGCGTATCAATGATACGCGGCAGCGCGACTTCAAAGCCCTCGCCAAGCAGGTTAAAGCACAGCAGCACCAGCAGCGTAATAAACATCGTGGCATGGGCGTACTGCACGTTACGGAAGGCAAAAAACAGCACGCCGGTCAGGACGATCAACAGCAGTTGCCCTTCAACAGAGGGAACCAGCAGCAGGACCGGCAGGCCGATCGCCACCCCAACCAGCGTGCCGATAATCCTTAGCGCCAGGCGATGGCGGGTGGCGTTATAGTTCGGCTGACAGACGAACAGGCTGGTTAGCAGGATCCAGTAGCCATGCTGGAGCCCGGTAAACTGGATAAAGGCATAGCCGGCGCAGAGCACCAACGACATACGTACTGCGTGGCGGAAAAGGGCCGACTCTGGCGACATATTGCGCTGCAGGCGCAGCCAGATATCGCTCAGACCGCCGAGTCTGTCGTCGGCCAGCAGCGTCTCGGTATTACTCCCGGCAGGCGCGGTGGTTTGCACCGATTCAATGGTGGCCAGCTGAGCATCGATAGCGCGCAGGTTATTCAGTAAATACCCGAGGGCGTTGAGCTGCTCGTCGGATGCGCCGCCGGCGCGCACGCGCTCAAGTGCCGCATCGAGATGCATGAACGCCCGTTCAAAATGGGCATCATGCTGATAGGGTTCGCGTAACAGAATCGCCCGCGACAGTTTCTGGCAGGCCTGCGCCTGCATCGAAAGCATACGCTGGAAACGGAACATCACATCGCTATAGCGAAATTGATCGCGTAGGGTTTGATACTGAATATGCGATGAGCTGGCGCGTTCATGAATATCCTGGGCCACAAAGTAGTACTGCAGGGTGCGGCGGGTTCCGCGCTGGCCCCGATCGCCTCGCAGTCGGGTTAGCAGCGAGACCTTGGTTTGGTTAAGCGTAGCTACCAGCTGGCCATTAGCGAGCGCCAGATCGTACAGCGGCGCCTGGCTCTCATCCTCAAGGTCAGGATCAAACAGCCGGGATTTGAGCTCAAGATAGCGGGCCAGCTGCTCATAGCTACGCGCCAGGTTGTCCTGCAATGGACGAATCGGAAAGATCAGGTGCCCGGACAGCGTCAGCAGATTGTACCACACGGCCCCCGCCAGCAGGAACAACGGCTGCAGATACCAATGATCGTACAGCGTGACGCCGAGCATGGTGTAGATGGCGATAAGCAGGGCGCCGAAGGCAATGGTCGCATAGCGCTGACCGAGGCCGCCAAGCAAAATAAAGCCGATGGTAGACACGGTCAAACCAAGGGCAAACAGCGGCGGCCACGGAAACAGCAGCTCCACGGAGGCGGAGGCGATAAAAAAGCAAACCAGAGTAATGGCAAGATTACGCAGACGGCCGGCCAGACGGTCGTCAAGGTCGGTCAGAGCCGCAGCCACGACGCCGAGGGTGAGGGGGATGGTCAGTTTGACTTCGCCGATCCACCAGGGAAACAGCGTTGTGCCGCAGAGCGCGATAAAAATTCGTACGTTATAAAGCCAGGCGCTGTTCCAGGTGTAGCGGCGTAGCAGGGGGCTAATCATGTCCGTGTTCCGTTCTGTTACTGAAAGCGACGACGCGCATTGGCTTCACGCGCAGCACGCGCGGTTTCCACAGAAACGACCCGGCGACCCACCGGCCAGAGGGCGATGGCGGCGATTTTGAAATTCGCGATCCCCACCGGGATGCCTATGATAGTCAGGCACTGAGCTATACCGCTGAAAATGTGCATCAGGCAGAGCCACCAGCCGAAAAAAATGAACCACAGAATGTTCAGAACGGTACCGCCGGCGTTCAGTAGACCGTTTTTGCGCCCCGGCTCGAGCTCGTCAACATGAATCGCCTCGTTACCGTAGGGAAATAACGAAAGGCGAGTGATTTCCCAGCAGGAACGAGTCAGCGGCAGCGTGACGATCAGAATGATGCTGACCAGGGTGGCGAGTAGCCAGCCTAGAGTGGTGGCGAAACCGCCAAGGATAAAGTTCAAAATATTCAGAATGGTACGCATAAAGCCTCGGTTTTGCCCGGTGGATAATAAGACCTGATGATTGTAACGTTTTTTTGCGCTGGAGCACCTGGTCCGGGGCGGTTAAACTGAAAAACAATCCACCCTGATTGAAAATCGACATTATATGGAACTTAAAGCGACAACATTGGGCAAACGCATGGCTCAGCACCCTTATGATCGGGTGCAGCTACTGAACGCCGGGGTAAAAGTTTCCGGCGATCGTCATGAGTATCTTATACCTTTCAATCAGTTATTGTCAGTGCATTGTAAGCGCGGTCTGGTCTGGGGCGAACTGGAGTTTGTGCTACCGGACGGGAAAGTCGTGCGTTTGCACGGTACCGAGTGGAGCGAAACGCAGCGCTTTTATCATCATTTACACACACTCTGGCAGCAGTGGAGCACGGAGATGAGCAATATCGCCGCCGGCGTGCTGAAGCAGCAGCTGGCGACGATCGAGCACACTCGCGCAGAAGGCAAGTGGCTAACCCGTCAGCAGGTGGCGGATGTTCAGGATAATATACGCCATGCGTTGACTGGTTTGCCGATGCCCACCAGTCGGCTTGATGCCTTTGATAACTGCCGGGAGCTGTGGCGGGAGTGTCAGCGCTGGTTAGGCGATATTGAAGCGACGCGTCTGGCCCATAACCAGGCCTTTACCGAGGCGATGCTGGAGCAATATCGCGAATTTTTTGATAGCGTTGAGTCGTCCCCGCTCAATGCGTCACAAGCGCGTGCGGTAGTGAACGGCGAGCGCTCCCTGCTGGTGCTGGCGGGAGCGGGCAGCGGTAAAACCTCGGTACTGGTGGCGCGAGCGGGCTGGCTGCTGGCGCGGGGAGAAGCCGCGGCAGATCAAATTTTGCTGCTGGCATTCGGCCGCCAGGCGGCGCAGGAAATGGATGAGCGGATCCGCGAGCGTCTGGCATCAGATGATATTACCGCGCGTACTTTCCATTCGCTGGCGTTGCATATTATTCAGCAGGGCAGCAAAAAAGTGCCCACTATCAGTAAGCTGGAAAGCGATACTGCGGCCCGCCACGCATTGCTGCTGAAAAGCTGGCAAAAGCAGTGCCAGGAGAAAAAAGCGCAGGCGAAAGGTTGGCGCCTGTGGCTGGAAGAAGAGATGGGCTGGCAACTGCCGGAGGGGGACTTCTGGCAGGACAAAAAGGTGCAGCGGCGGATGGCCAGCCGGCTTGACCGCTGGGTGAGCCTGATGCGCATGCACGGCGGCTCCCAGGCGGAGATGATTGCCGGGGCGCCGGAAGCGGTACGCGACCTGTTCAGTAAACGGGTGAAGCTGATGTCGCCTCTGATGAAAGACTGGAAAGCGGCGCTCAAGGCCGAGAATGCGGTCGATTTTTCCGGCCTGATCCATCAGGCGGTCAATATTCTCGATAAAGGCCGCTTCGTCAGCCCATGGAAACACATTCTGGTGGATGAATTTCAAGATATTTCGCCGCAGCGAGCCTCGCTGTTGGCCGCGTTACGCCGGCAGAATAGCCAAACCACGCTCTTTGCCGTCGGGGATGACTGGCAGGCGATCTATCGGTTCAGCGGGGCGCAGCTTTCTCTGACCACCGCATTCAACCACTACTTTGGCGAAGGGGATTGCTGTGCGCTGGATACCACCTATCGCTTTAACGGGCGTATCGGCGAAATAGCCAATGGCTTTATCCAGCAAAATCCGCATCAGTTAAGCAAACCGCTGAACAGCCTTATGGCAGGTGATAAAAAGGCCGTCACGCTGTTAGCCGACGACAAGCTGGACGATCTTCTGGATAAGCTGAGCGGTTACGTTAAGCCCGAGCAGCGCATCCTGCTGCTTGCCCGTTATCACCATCTGAAGCCTGAGGCGCTCAACAAAGCGGCGACGCGCTGGCCGCACCTGCAGCTTGATTTTATGACGATTCATGCCAGCAAAGGTCAGCAGGCTGACTTTGTCATTGTGTTGGGACTGCAGGAGGGGGAGGATGCGTTTCCGGCCCCGGCGCGCGAGTCGATTATGGAGCAGGCGCTCCTGCCACAGCCGGAAGATTTTCCGGATGCGGAGGAGCGTAGACTGTTGTACGTGGCGCTCACCCGCGCTCGTCACCGGGTATGGCTGTTATTTAACAAGGCGCAACCTTCGCCGTTTGTCGAGATCCTGCAGGCGCTGGATGTGCCCGTGGCCAGGAAGCCGTAATCGCGGCTCGATTATTTCAGGCGCTCGGCAAGATAGCGTGGATAATCCGGGATCAGAATATCGAGCGGTTGACCGAAGTGCGGCGACTGGATAATAAAGTCAGCGGTGGAGACGTTAGTGGCGACCGGAATGTTCCAGACGGTGGCCAGGCGCAGCAACGCTTTGACATCCGGGTCGTGGGGAACGGCGTTCAGCGGATCCCAGAAGAAGATCAGCACGTCGATTTTGCCTTCTGAAATGAGGGCACCCACCTGCTGGTCGCCGCCCATCGGACCGCTCAGCATGGCATTAACCTCCAGGCCGGTAGCCCGGGAGACGAGATTACCGGTAGTGCCGGTAGCATACAAAATATGTTGCGCCAGCAGCGCCTGATGGCGAGCAACCCATTTCATCAGCATATCTTTGCAGTGATCGTGAGCCACCAGCGCGATATGTTTTTGCGCAGGCAGGGTACGTGTTGTCAGTTCCATATTTTCATTCCACATTTTGACCTGCAAACAGATTACTGAATGTGGCTGTCGCTGCAAGCATCGGGGATGAAAATTTTGCTGAATCTGTGGGTTAGGCTGGATGGCCCCCTGCTGCGGATTAGCATACACTTAAGTGAAATAGCAGGAGGAAACCATGAAAGAGAATGATATTGCTGGCATCCTGACCTCGACACGGACGATTGCGCTGGTCGGAGCCAGCGACAAGCCTGACCGTCCGAGCTACCGGGTCATGAAGTATCTGCTGGATCAGGGGTATCACGTTATCCCGGTTTCGCTGAAGGTGGCGGGCAAGACGCTGCTGGGACAACAGGGGTATGCGACGCTCGCCGACGTTCCGGAAAAGGTCGACATGGTTGATGTCTTCCGTAATTCAGAAGCGGCGTGGGGCGTAGCGCAGGAGGCGATAGCCATCGGCGCGAAAACGCTATGGCTGCAGCTGGGGGTGATCAATGAGCAGGCTGCGGTGCTGGCCAGGGAAGCCGGATTGAGCGTAGTGATGGATCGCTGCCCGGCCATTGAGCTACCGCGACTGGGATTAGCAAAATAACAAAAAACCCCGCCTGGCGGGGTTTTGTTTTAGTTGCGAAGGCGCGGAGCCTGCAGCTGCTGACGAATCGTTTTGGCCAGTTCGTCGAGGGACGGCTGTTCCGGGTGTTCGTCGCGGGTTTCGCTGCTCAGCTGCGCTTCTGCCAGATAGGTGTGAATCGGCTGGCCATCATCATCTTCCATCACCACATGGTACCAGGGCGCCGCGCGCAGTTCGTCATTGGCGGCAATTTCATCCTCTTCCGGCTCCGCGAGCGAATACTCGGGATCGACATCGACGATGACGCCCAGGTAGCCCAAGAGCGTATGGCGGACCTGTTGGCCGATACCGAATTTGCTGGCTATCATAGGCACCTCCTGGGAAACATGAATACTCCCTATATGAGGCTCATGTTTCGTTTTTCAAGTTACATGACGCGACAGGCAAACCCCTTCAGATACAGCCCTTCCGGGTAGGTTGCGATCACCGGGTGGTCGGCAGCCTGACGGAACTGTTCTATAAATTGTACATCACGCCCGGCATCAATTGCGGCATCGGCGATGATTTTCTGAAATAAATCGGTGGTCATCAGCCCGGAGCAGGAGAATGTCAGCAGCACGCCGCCGGGGTTCAGCAGCTGGATCGCCAGCATATTGATATCTTTATAGCCGCGGCAGGCGCCCATCAGCTGGCTTTTATTTTCCACGAACTTCGGCGGATCCATCACGATCACGTCGAATTTCTCTCCCTGATCGCGGTATTTACGCAGCAGTTTGAACACGTCGTCGCGCACAAACTCCGCTTTGGACAGATCCAGTCCGTTGATCTCCACGTTCTGGCGGGCAACGTCGAGCGCCTCCTGAGAGGTATCCACGCTGGTGACCTGGCGGCAGCCGCCCATCAGCGCCGACACCGCAAAGCCGCCGGTGTAGGAGAAGCAGTTCAGCACCCGTTTATCCGCGACATAGCGGCGGGTGGCCAGGCGGCTGTCGCGCTGGTCGAGGTAGTAGCCGGTCTTGTGCCCGCCCTGGATATCGACCAACAGCTTCATGCCGTGCTCGGTGATCGGCAGCAGCGCCGGGGGCAGTTCGCCCACCACCGGCCCCTGGGCCAGCTCCAGTCCCTCTTTTTTACGCACGGCGACATCGCTGCGATCGTAAATGGCGCAGTCCGGGAACAGGTTCTGCAGGGCGCTGATGATGGCGGCGCGCTGGTATTCGGCGCCTGCGCTGAGCAGCTGCAGCACGAAAAAGTTGCCAAAGCGGTCGATAGTGACGCCCGGCAGGCCATCGGACTCGCCGGCGATCAGGCGGTAGCTGTCGAGGCCATCGCGCTCGGCCAGCCAGGCACGCCAGGTTTGCGCCTGCTGCAGACGGCGTTCAAAGAAGGCGCTATCGATGGCTTCATTGCGGTCGAAGGTCCACACGCGGGCGCGGATCTGCGACGACGGCGAGTAAGCGCCGCGGGCCAGCCATTTTCCCTGATGGTCAACGATATCGATGGTTTCACCGCTGCGGGCTTTACCTTCCATGCGGGCGACGCCGCCGGAGAATATCCACGGATGGCGACGCAGCAGGGATTTCTCGCGTCCTTTGGCTAACACTAAGCGGGGGAATAGGGAATCTGTCATGGGGCTACCTTTAAGCAACGGGAATGTCGGCACCGAAAAATGGCGCGTAGATTAGCACACCTGGCGCACGCAAGCATCTTTCGCCCGGCAGGCACAGGTGAGCGTTTCGGCACAAAATGCAGGCGCTTCGGCACATTCAGCTGGTGCGGACTCTCATACCCTGTTTTCTCACCCCAACGAGGAGCAGACGATGAAAACAGGTATCCGCATGGCTGTGGCGATGTTAGCGGCTGTGAGCAGCGGCGCGATGGCCGCGCCGTTTAGCGTAAGCAGCAATGATATGCGTGACGGGCAGCCGCTGGCCCAGCAGCACTGGTTTGCCGGTTTCGGCTGTACCGGAGGCAATGTCTCTCCGCAGCTGGCATGGAAAAACGCCCCGGCGGGCACGCGCAGCTTCGCGGTCACCGTCCGGGATCCCGATGCGCCTACCGGCAGCGGCTGGTGGCACTGGACGGTGGTCAATATCGCCAGCAGCGTCTTTTCGCTGCCTGCTGGCGCGGGAGATAAAAACAGCGCTACACTGCCGGGCGGAGCGGTCCAGGGCCGCAACGATTTTGGCTATGCCGGCTTCGGCGGCGCCTGTCCGCCGGCGGGAGATAAACCGCACCGCTATCGCTTTACGGTATGGGCGCTGGATGTCCCCACGCTGCCGGTGGATGCCGGGGCCAGCGGGGCGCTGGTCGGCTATCTGTTACATAGCCATGCTCTCGCCAGCGCACAGTTGACGGCGATGGCCGGGCGTTAAAATAAAAGGTTGGTCTGATGGAGAGTATCCACTTTCAGCATAACGCCTTAACCGCGGCGGAGATCACCACCCGACGGCTATGCAGACTGCATCGCGTGCGGCTGTTCTCCCCGGCGCTCTGTCGGGTGAAACGCGGCAGCAAAGTGATTGTGCAAGGGGAGAGCCGGGTGCTGGCGACTCCGCAACAGCTGATTGTTTTGCCAGCTGACGTGGAACTGGAGGTGATTAACCAGCCGGAGAATGGCCTCTTTTGCTCCGATCTGCTATCGCTGACGCCCGAGCTGCTGACGAGGTTTAAGACTCGTTATCTCAGCGAACCACCGCCAGGGCGCCTGACCTCGCTCTGCGCACCGGTGACGACAGAGCTGGCGTTTATGTGGCAAAGCGTTCTGCAGGCGGTGCGGGAGGGATTGTCCGTCGCGCTGCAGCAGCACCAGACCATGGGACTGCTGCTGGCCCTGTATGAGGCTGGCTATGCGGGCCCGCTGCTCGTCGAGCGGCAGCAGGATCTGTCGGCGCAGGTGCGGCAGCTGATTATGCTGTCGCCGGCGCAGGCATGGAGCGTGTCGCGGGTGGCGAAAATGCTCTTTCTCGGCGAGTCCACGCTGCGCCGTCGGCTGCAGCAGGAATCGCAGAGTTTTCGCCAGATCGTCGAGGAGGTGCGGATGGCCCACGCCCTGGGCCAGCTGCAGACCACCTCGCGGCCAATAGGCGAAATTGCGCAGAACAGCGGATATCAGTCGGGATCGCGCTTTACCGCGCGCTTCCGTCAGCATTATGGTTTACTGCCGAAGCATGTACGCTGAGCGAATTTGCTATCCTCAGCGTATAGCGTGAGCGAAAAGGAGATGATTATGGCCAGTATCTGCACAATGGCATGGGTTTACGGTTCGGTTCAGGGCGTGGGGTTTCGCTATTCCACGCAGCGGGAAGCGCTGCAGCTGGGGGTGACCGGTTATGCCCGTAATCTGGATGACGGCGGGGTGGAAGTGCTTGCCTGCGGCGAGGCGGAGCAGGTGGAAAAACTCATCACCTGGCTGAAAGCCGGGGGGCCGCGCAGCGCGCGGGTTGACCGAGTGTTAACCGAGCCCCATCAACCCACCCGCAGCTGGGACAAATTCGCGATCCTCTATTAGATGCACTTCACCGGCTTCGGCAAGCCGGCGATTTTAGTCGCCTGTTTGGCGGGTCCTTTCGGGAACAGGCGATAGAGATAGCGGCTGTTGCCTTTCTCTTCGCCAAACTTGTTGGCCATCGCCTTGACCAGCATACGGATCGCCGGAGAGGTGTTAAATTCAAGGTAAAACTCGCGCACAAAGCGCACTACTTCCCAGTGTTCAACGGCGAGCGTTATCCCTTCCTGCGCGGCAATGACTTCCGCCATCGCCTCGCTCCACTGGGTGGTATCTTTCAGATAGCCTTCGCTATCCGTTTCAATTTCGTTGCCTTCAAAAATAAACATGATTTTTCACATACCGCCTGAAACTGGCCGCAGTGTAGCAAAAAAAAAGGCCCCGCATAAGCGAGGCCTCTGTTAAGCAGGGGAGCGGTTAGTCCCGGCTGGCGAAGCCCAGGATGCTCAGCAGGCTGACAAAAATGTTGTACAGCGAGACATACAGACTGACCGTCGCGCGGATATAGTTGGTTTCACCGCCGCGGATAATGTTGCTGGTCTCGAACAGGATGGCACCCGAAGAGATCAGGATGAACACCGCGCTAATCGCCAGGTGCAGCGCCGGCAGCTGCAGGAACAGGTTAGCGACCATACCAATCAGGACGACCACCACGCCGGCCATCAGCATCCCGCCAAGGAATGACATGTCTTTACGCGTCGTCAGCACGTAGGCCGAGCAGCAGAAGAAGACCAGCGCCGTGCCGCCCAGCGCCAGGCCGATTAAATCGCCCATGCCGGCAGAAAGATACGCGTTCAGCATCGGCCCAAGGATATAGCCGAGGAACCCGGTGAAGGCGAAGGCGGAAATAATCCCGGTGGGTTTATTCGCCGTTTTGTAGGTCAGGAACATCAGACCGTACATCCCCACGAGGGTCAAAATGAGACCCGGCGAAGGGAGCATCAGCACTGTGCTGGCGGTGGCGGTGATAGCGGAAAACGCCAGCGTCAGGCTGAGCAGGAAGTAGGTGTTACGCAGAACCTTGTGCGTGCTGAGCAGCGAGGAACGGTCACGCGATGATGTAATTATGCGATCCATGAGTCACTCTCTTATGACAGATGTAATTAGGGATAAAGAATAAGAAAAACAAGCGTGAAGCCCTAATGCTTTTACCCATCTTTACTTAGTTTTTACCGCTTTTGCCTGGCATAAAATTCTATATAGATAGGGAAAAGCGATATATTTTCGCTTTTCGCGTCGCTGAGCCGATCGAAATCTTATAGGTCACTGAAAAATATTGCCTTATGGCAGTTCTGCGACTAAGTGTGGAAGAGGGGGATTACCCCGTACGTCAAAGGCAAAGGGAAATGACATTACACAAAAAAAATCACATCACCCGAACACTCCTGGCTGTCAGTATGCTGGCTATGAGCGGCGGGGCGCTGGCGGCGCAGGTGCCGCCGGGCACCCAGCTGGCGGAAAAGCAGGAGCTGGTCAGAAATAACGGCAGTGAACCGGCGTCACTCGATCCGCATAAAGTCGAGAGCGATGTTGAATTTAATATCATTAGCGATCTCTTTGAAGGGCTGGTTAACGTGTCGCCAGCGGGAGCGATCCAGCCGCGACTGGCGGAACGCTGGGAAAACAAAGACAACCTGTTATGGACCTTTCATTTACGCCCCGGTCTGACCTGGTCCGACGGCACGGCCATTACAGCGCAGGATATCGTCTGGAGCTGGCAACGGCTGGTCTCGCCGGCAACAGCCTCCCCCTACGCGAGCTACCCTGGCAATATGCATATCGCCAACGCCCGCGAGATTGCCCTCGGGCAAAAGGGACCCGAGACGTTGGGGGTGAAAGCGCTGAACGACACCACGCTGCAGGTCACTCTGACCCAGCCGAATGCCGCCTTCCTGGCGATGCTGGCGCACCCTTCGCTGGTACCGATCGACAAAGTGCTGGTGGAGCGGTATGCCGATAAATGGACCCGACCAGAGCATATCGTCACCAGCGGCCCGTATAAGCTGTCCCAATGGGTGGTGAATGAGCGGCTGGTGGCTGAACGTAATGCAAAGTACTGGGATAATGCGCATACCGTTATTAATAAAGTGACTTACCTGCCAATCTCTTCGGAGGCCGCCGATGTCAACCGCTACAAAGCAGGGGAGATTGATATTGTCTATACGGTGCCGATCAATCAGTTTGCGCAGTTGCAGAAAACCATGGGCGACCAGCTGGACGTTTCGCCGCAGTTGGCGACCTATTACTACGAATTCAATACTACCCGGCCGCCGTTTAACGACGCCCGTGTGCGTCGCGCGCTGAATATGGCGCTTGATAAAGATATCATTGCCGGAAAAGTGCTTGGCCAGGGCCAGGGCCAGCGCCCGGCCTGGCTGATCGGTCAGCCGGATATCGGCGGCGTGACGCTGCATAACCCGGACTACGCCAGCTGGCCGCGTGAGAAACGGATTGCCGAGGCGAAAAAACTGCTGGCGCAGGCGGGGTATGATGAAAGCCATCCGCTGGTCTTTACCCTGCTCTATAACACCTCTGAGTCGCACCAGCGTATCGCCATTGCCGCCAGCTCTATGTGGAAGAAAAACCTCGGCGTCGAGGCGAAGCTACAGAACCAGGAGTGGAAGACGATGCTGGATACCATGCATACGCATAACTTCGACGCCGTCCGCTACGCGTGGATTGCCGACTACGACGATGCCGCCACCTTCCTCAATACTTTCCGTACCGGGGATAGCGAGAACACCAGTCAGTACAGCAACCCGGCTTACGACGCGGCGCTGCGCAACGCGGCGAAAGCCTCCGACGTGGCGACCCGGGGCAAATACTATCAGCAGGCGGAAGATCTGCTGGCGCAGGATGTTCCCGCCATTCCGGTCTATCACTATGTACGTACCCATCTGGTGAAACCTTGGGTAGGGGGCTTCACGCCGGATAAGCTGGGGTATTACTACACCAAAGACATGTACATTAAAAAACACCCATCCGCCAGCGGCGATGGGCGTTGATTTTCTGTGCAAACTGCCTGAAATTCAGACGAATAACACAAAATTGTTTGTTTTTAAGGCAGTTGATCAAAATGATGCTTTACAGCATCCGCCGAGGTGTTTATAGTGCGCCTCACACCGGAAGTGTGGCCGAGCGGTTGAAGGCACCGGTCTTGAAAACCGGCGACCCGAAAGGGTTCCAGAGTTCGAATCTCTGCGCTTCCGCCATATAAAAGAAGGGGTTACCGAAAGGTAACCCC
The DNA here is from genome assembly GCF_025813515.1 of Klebsiella sp. KP20-425-1. NCBI lineage: Bacteria > Pseudomonadati > Pseudomonadota > Gammaproteobacteria > Enterobacterales > Enterobacteriaceae > Klebsiella > Klebsiella sp. KP20-425-1. Next base: position 3,298,544 of record NZ_CP109614.1, on the reverse strand, counting down.
TTCTTGCTTTGTCCGGTCGGTCGTGCATGACCCGGACAGCGACCGACGACGTTTTCATTCCCACAGCGCTGACGGATACATAGCCCGTCGCATGGCAGGACTTTTCACAACGCCCGCTTATTCTTCGATAATCCGCGCCTTCGGTTTGCTCAGCAGGAGCATGACCAGCGCGACGTAGGGCATCGGCTTCCAGAAATAGTAGCCCTGCAGCAGATGAATATTCTGGCGATTAAGATAATCCCGTTGGGCCTCGGTTTCGACGCCCTCGGCAATGATGCGCAGTGACAGCGTCCGCGCCATCTCTATCACGCAGTCCAGCAGCTTGCTTGTCGGCGCCTCCCCGGTTATCCGGCCGACAAAACTCTGATCGATTTTGATATAGTCGAAAACCAGCCGTGGAGACAGGAAAGCCCGGAATAGCCGGTGCCAAAGTCGTCCAGCGCGATGGAAAATCCGCGGGAGTGTAACGTATTGAGCTTGTCCACAACCGCCCCGTTGAGCAACAGCGGCTCCTGCTCCGTGATCTCCAGCATCAGCTTCACCGCTTTACCCTCAAAGCCGCGCTGATAGTGCAGGCAGTCATCGATAAACGTCGGCGCGTTAATATGTGACACGCTGATATTCAGGCCAATATGAAACCCATCCGGTAGTTTACTAAAGAGTGGTCTCATCTGCGCGTTGACCTGCGCCATCAGGCTGCGGGTTAGGGGAATAATTAAGCCGGTACGTTCGGCCAGCGGAATAAATTCCGCGGGCGAGCGCGCTGGCGTCGTGCTGTTTTGCCAGCGGGCGAGGTAAATACCTCCTGGTGTGGGTCCGCAGCCAGCGGCTTAACATCGCCATATCTGGCAATCATTTGGTTCTGCACCCAGAGTGCCAGCCCGTTGTCATCGGTATCGCTATATAGCGCATCGCGCAGATAGATGTCGCTGATCGTGACAATCACCCTGATCGGCGCTAAGCGCGTCTGATAGATCAGCACCGGCCGCTTATTGACCATCATTCTGGCCGGGAGCAGTAACAGAGGGTCATCAGGCAAAGACTCAGGGCTAAGTGTCAGGACCCGGTCGCCAGTTAATGACGAACACGCCAGCAAGAAATACTATCAGCGCCAGGGAAAAGGCAATCACTCGCAGCCGGTGGATGAAGAGACGGCGTTGTTTCTTGGCGATCGCACCGTCAGCCAGGCCGCGTGGCAGCCCGGCGCGATGGTGCGACTGACGGTCAGCGGCAAGGCGCGGGTATTTAGCGGCTAATCCCTGAGCAGGCGGCGCCGGCTATCGCCGGTGCCGCACAGAAAGCTAATCAGGCGGAGGATGAAGCCGATAGTATCCGCGCCACTGACCTCGTCGCCATGGAGTGGTAGTACGTTGGAACAATTCCGCGGGGTCAGTCCATCTCACCGCCGCTTTGCCGGTGTGCGCTTTACAAATCCAGCACTAACCGGCCGCCTTTGGCGCGCGAGCAGCAGATCAGCATACTCTGCTGGCTGGCTTTCTCTTCCTCGCTGTAATACTGATCGCGGTGGTCGGCTTCCCCCTCCAGAATCATCGTTTCGCAGGTGCCGCACACCCCTTCTCGACACAGGCATTCGACCTTCGCCGCTTTGTTATTCTCGATCACCTGCAAAATGGTCATATCCTGCGGCATGGTAAATTCGCGTCCGGAACGCGCCAGCACCAGGGTAAATGCCTCTCCGCTTTTATCCTCAAGGATAAACTGCTCAAAGTGCAGCTGGCTGGCGGGCACCTGATGGCGTTCGGCGGCGGCTTTCACCGCCTCGTTAAGCGCCGCTGGGCCGCAGGTATACACGTGGGTTCCTGGCTCGAGGTCGGCGAACAGGCGCGGTAGGTCGAGACGGCTGCCGAGCGCTGATACATGAACATTGACCCGATCGCGCCATGGCGCAGCGCGAAGCGTATCGACGAAAGCATTACTGTCGGCGTCGTGAAAACAGTAATGCAGCTGCCAGTCGGCCTGCCGCTGTTCCAGTTCCGGAATATGCGATAAGAATGGCGTAATGCCGATGCCGCCGGCGATCAGCAGATGTTTTCGCGCCTGTGGTTCGATGGCGAACAGATTGTTGGGCGTGGACACCGTCAGGGTATCGCCCGGGCGCACCCGCTGGTGCATAAAACGCGAGCCGCCTTTGGAAGGCGACTCAAGACGCACCGCAATCTGCCAGCTGGTGGTATCCAGCGGCGAGCTCATTAGCGAATAGGCGTTACTGTAGCGCTGCTCGCCATCCTGCATCTGGACGATAATATGGCTGCCGCCGCTGAATGCCGGCAGCGGGGCGCCGGTCGGCGACACCAGCGTAAAACGCTTCACAAGAGGGGTGATCTGTTCAACATCGCGAACGACCGCCTCAAACATTTGATAATCAGACATCGCTGAACTCCATCAAAAAATCCCGGCGTGGCTAGCGCCATCGCCGGGAGAGCACATTTACAACCCCTGGCAGAGATACTTCATCTCCAGGTAATCTTCGATTCCGTGTTCCGACCCTTCGCGGCCAAGACCGGACTGCTTTACCCCGCCAAACGGTGCGACTTCGTTGGAAATTAGCCCGGTATTGATACCGACCATGCCGTATTCCAGCTGCTCGGAGACGCGCCAGATACGGGCGGCATCGTTACTGTAAAAATAGGAGGCGAGGCCGTAGATGGTGTTATTCGCCTGCTCGATGACCTGCTGCTCATCGTCAAATTTCACCAAAGCGGCCACCGGGCCGAAGATCTCTTCCTGCAGCAGCAGTGACCCCGGCTGTACGTCGCCGATCACCGTAGGGGTGAAGAAATTACCGCCCAGCGGATGCGCTTTACCGCCAGTTAACAGCGTGGCGCCGCGGCTCAGGGCGTCGTCGAGCAGGGACTGCACTTTGCGCCCGGCGTCGGCGTTGATCAGCGGGCCAATCTGTACATCGGACTCGCTGCCATCGCCCACTTTCAGGGCGGCGACGCGAGCGACGAATTTATCGCAGAATTGGTCGTAGATGGCGCGATGAATATAGAAGCGGTTGACGCAGACGCAGGTTTGCCCGGCGTTGCGGAACTTGGCGATCAGCGCGCCCTCGACCGCTTTATCGATATCGGCGTCGTCAAAGACGATAAACGGCGCGTTACCGCCGAGCTCTAAAGAGAGCTTTTTGATGGATTCCGCGCACTGGCGCATCAGCACGCGGCCAACTTCGGTCGAACCGGTAAAGGAGAGCTTACGCACCCGCTCATCGCCGGTGAACACCGCGCCAATCTCTCGCGACTGGCCGGTAACGACGTTAATGACGCCCTGCGGGATCCCGGCCTGATTCGCCAGCTCAGCCATCGCCAGCGCGGTAAACGGCGTTTCGTTAGCCGGCTTAATCACCATCGTACAACCCGCGGCCAGCGCCGGGCCGGCCTTCCGGGTGATCATCGCCGCCGGGAAGTTCCACGGGGTGATCGCCGCGCAGACGCCTACCCCCTGGCGGATCACCATCAGGCGTTTATCGGCGCCGGGGGAGGGGATTATCTCGCCGTTGGCGCGTTTCCCTTGTTCGGCAAACCACTCGATAAACGAGGCGGCATAGGCGATTTCGCCTTCCGCTTCCGCCAGCGGCTTGCCCTGCTCGGCGGTCATTATCTGCGCCAGCGCGGTTTTGTTTTCGAGGATCAGGCGGTGCCAGTTTTTCAATAGCGCGGCGCGCTGAGCGGCGGTGAACGCGCGCCAGTTCGGCAGCGCGGCCGCGGCGGCATCCACTGCCTGTTGCGCTTCCGCACGCCCCATATTGGGGATCTGGCCGAGCGTCGCGCCGGTGGAAGGATTGCTGACGGCAAGCGTCGTGCCGTCGGCGGCGTCGCGCCAGCTTCCGGCAATCAGCGCCTGCTGGCGAAACAGATCTGAGTGAAACACAGACATAGCAAGCTCCTTCAACGATTACGGCTGGAACACCTGGGCGACCAGATTGTGGAAATGCGCGATCCCGTGCTCGGAGATACCGCTGCCGCTGTTATCCGCCATAATGCGCCCCTGGCCGCGATAGCCGCGGGACTTCAGCCCCTTCTGCACGCTTTCCACCAGGCGTAAATCTTCCGGGCGGAACACGTCGCGATACCACTCAATCAGCGCTTTCTGATCGTCAGTCAGCTCTTCGTTGGTGAAATAGATGTCGTAATTCTGCAGAGTGGTCTCTTCATCCACCGGGAATTCATAGATAACGGTCATCATGCCCTTGATCGGCGTGACGTTGAACATGGTGCACGGCCACAGCCAGAAACCGTGAAACGCGGCGTCGGTACCCTCTTCGAATTTAAACGACTGCTCGGACGGTTTGGCGAAGCCATACTGCAGCGTCCATTTGCCGTGCATGGTGTGCCAGTAGCGGTCAACCTGGACGGAATCCGAGAAGCCCGGGTGCGCCGGACCGCAGTGGTAACATTCCAGATAGTTATCGACGATATTTTTCCAGTTCGCCGGGGTGAGGGTGGTAAAGCGCGCCGCCAGTTTCAGATCATGCACGTCCGGACAGGCTTCCAGCACTTTGTCCTGCAGCCCCGGTAGCTGCGTTTCCACACTCTCCGCTTCCGGATTCATATTGATAAACACAAAGCCGGCATACTCTTCCAGGCGAACCGGCACTAGCGTTGCCTTTTCGCTATCGAAATTCGCCACGTTTTCGCAGTTGCGGGCGTGGGCGAGATTGCCGTCCAGCTTGAAGGCCCAGGCGTGATAGGGGCAGGTAATCACGTTTTTGGCTTTGCCCTCGCCGCTCAGTAGCTGGTGGCCGCGGTGTGGGCAGACGTTATAGAAGGCGCGCAGAATGTTGTCGCGGCCGCGGACGATAACGATATTTTCGCCGATGATCTCCCGGGTAATGTAATCGTTCGGCCGGGCGACCTCGCTGCCGTGGGCGACGCAAATCCAGCTATTGGCGAAGATGCGCTCTTTCTCGTGCTCAAACGCCTGGCTGTCGGTATAAAAACGGGCCGGAATGGTCCAGGCATCCTGCGGATTAGCGCAAAAGTTAATCGGCAGGGTGAAGTCAGGGCTCAAATTGCTCATGTAGGGTCTCCTTGTGATTATTGTCAGTAAGAGGTTTTACAGCGACTGGCCGTCGCCTTTGAGTACCGCGCCAACCGGCAGCGTCTCGGCTTTAATAATGGGCTCGGGGGTATGGGTTTCTATCTGATGGACCGGAACGTGGGCGTAGTCCTGTTTTAACCAGCGCACGAAGCCGCCGGTTTTAATCAGTAAAATGGCCAGGAACGGTAGGGCGGTCAGCACCACGGTGGTTTTCATGGTCTCAAGCGAAGCGCCGGTAAACAGAATCGACAGCGGGATGAGGGTGATCACCACGCACCAGAACAGGCGCATGCCGCGATCCGGATCCTCGCCTTCGCGCAGGTTGCGGGTACTGGTCGCCGCCATGGTGTAGGCCACCGCATCCATGTGCGAGGCGAGGAATACAATCATCACGAACAGATAGGCGGCGAGGAACAGCTTACCTGCCGGCAGCGACATCAGGACCTGCTGGACGGCGGTTTCGCCGCCGAGAGTCTGCATCACCTGTGGTACGTTAATCACGCCGTTAACGAACTGGTGCATGGCGTAGCTTTCCATCACCCCGAAGAAAAACCAGCAGCCGGCGGTGCTACCGAGGAGCAGTCCCCAGATCACCTCTTTGATTTTGCGCCCGCGGGAGACGCGGGTGACGAACATCGCCACGCCTGGGGTATAGGAGATCCACCACAGCCAGTAGAAGACGGTCCAGTTGCGGGTAAAGGCGCCGTCGCCGAGGGGATCGGTAAACAGGCTCATCTGCAGGAAGTTCTGAGTCGTCAGGCCGACGGCGTTAATGATGTTATTGGTGATGAATTCGGTCGGGCCAACCAGTAATACCACCAACGGCAGCAGAAACGCCCCCCAGCCGACCATTTTGCTCAGGCGCTGCAGGCCGTTGTTGATGCCAATCCACGAACTCATGCAGAAAATACCGCCGGAGAGCAGGATCACAAACGCCTGGACGGTGAAGTTATCCGGCAGTCCGGTCAGCGCTGACAGGCCGCGGGTGAAGGTGGCGGCTGTGACTACCAGCGAAATGGTTAACGCGCCGACGGTGGCGATCAGGAACATCAGATCAACCAGACGGCCCCAGAAACCCTGTGGATTGACGCCGGTGATTGCCGAAATGATCCCGGAGAGGCTGAGGCCTTTATTTTTCCGCACGTGGAAGTGATAGGCCATGATCAGCGAAGCGAGAGTGTAGGTCGCCCAGGCGCTAACCCCCCAGTGGAAGAAAGAATAAGGGATGCTGTATTCCAGCGCTTTCGGCGATTGCGGAGCAATGTTCAGGCCCGGGGTCTGGTAGTAATAAGCCCATTCGGCAACGCCCCAGTACAGCGTGGAGGAGCCGAGACCGGCGCAGATAAACATAAACAGCCATGAGAGGGTACTGTATTCGACTTTACCTTCGCCGAGACGGATATTGCCGTATTTGCTGGTGGCCAGATACAACACCAGTCCCAGCGCCAGTAGCACCAGTACCTGTACCGTGGAACCCAGCAGGCGGGTCACGCCGTTAAAAATCGAATCAGCCGCCTGCGCGGTTTGCTGGGGGAAGAGACTTAATGTAGCGGCGATGAAAACAATGGCCGCCAGGCTGATGGCAATCAGCGGCACATCTTTTTTCTTTACGTTGCTCAACATGAGTGATCTCCTGGGCATGATTGCCCGTCGGTGGCTTTAGCCTGTCGTTGTTATCACGCTGTAGGGTCAGGGTTCGTAGCAAAATGCTATTAACAATTGGATTATTTCTTCGTTACATGAATTAAACAATTGGCCGTTTCGTGAAGCAATAAAACACGAAACGGAAATAATAAAAGGTGAATTGGCGCAGGTTCTGTCCTTTCAGGAATTAATAAAGTTTACCGCTGTGATGCGGTTCACTTGTCAATCGTGGGGGATTCTGCATAGCGAAAAGAGAGGGGAGTTGGCGGACCAGGCGCGCGGGTTTTCCCGGGTAGCGGCTGCGCCTTACCCGGGCTACTTGCTGTGCCGTTTTTTTTGCCGGGTGGCGGCTGTGCCTTACCCGGCCTACACACTACATTATCGCGCGATTGTAGCCCCGGTAAGCGCAGCGCCACCGGGGAGCGGCGGGGTAATTACGCCAAAATGGCCTTACAGATAGCCTCGCCAACCTGCTGCGTTGAGGCACTGCCTTTCATGTCCGGAGTTTTCGGTCCGCAGGCGATCGTCTGCTCAATCGCCGCCAGAATGCCATCGTGAGCGGCGTGGTAGCGCTCATCGCCGTTGCCGAGGAAATCGAGCATCATCGCCCCGGCCCAAACGGTGGCGATCGGGTTGGCGATATTTTTACCGTAAATATCCGGCGCCGACCCGTGAACCGGTTCGAACAGCGACGGGAAATTGCGCTCCGGATTGAGATTGGCCGATGGCGCAATACCGATAGTGCCGGTACAGGCCGGGCCGAGATCGGAGAGAATATCGCCGAACAGGTTAGAACCCACTACCACGTCGAAACGCTCCGGCTGCAGCACGAAGCGGGCGCACAGGATATCGATATGCTGCTTGTCCCAGCGAATATCCGGATAGTTTTTGGCCATCTCTTCCACCCGCTCATCCCAGTAGGGCATGCTGATGGCCAGACCATTGGATTTGGTTGCGGAGGTCAGCGTTTTGCGTGGGCGGCTTTGCGCCAGTTCGAAGGCGTAGCGCAGGATCCGGTCCACGCCGCGGCGGGTAAAGACCGACTCCTGAATTACCACTTCATGCTCGGTGCCTTCATTGGCGCGGCCGCCGAGGGCGGAATATTCGCCTTCGGTATTTTCGCGCACCACGTAAAAATCAATATCGCCGGCCTTTTTACCCGCCAGCGGGCAGGGGACGCCGGGGAACAGGCGCACCGGGCGCAGGTTGACGTATTGATCGAACTCGCGGCGGAACTTCAGCAGCGACCCCCACAGCGAAATGTGGTCGGGAACGGTATCCGGCCAGCCGACGGCGCCGAAGTAGATAGCATCGAAGCCCTGCAACTGCTCGCGCCAGTCGTCCGGCATCATCTTGCCGTGATGGGCATAATATTCGCAGCTTGCCCACTCCATCTGCTCGAATCTCAGCGACAGATCCCAACGCTGTGCGGCGGCTTGCAGCACGCGAATCCCTTCAGGCAGCACTTCTTTGCCAATTCCGTCACCCGGGATGGCGGCAATACGACAGGTTTTTTTCATTCCGGTTCTCACTTTTTAACGATGATGTTTGACCACCTACCTATCCTATAATTGACTGGTTCATAATTAATCACGCTAACTGGTGAAACATAAAACACAGATCATGAATAATCTGCCGCTGCTAAATGATTTACGCGTCTTTATGCTGGTCGCTCGCCGGGCCGGGTTCGCCGCCGCCGCCGAGGAGCTTGGCGTATCGCCGGCGTTCGTCAGCAAGCGGGTTTCGCTGCTGGAGCAAACCCTGAATGTGATGTTGCTGCACCGGACCACCCGTCGGGTCACCATTACCGAAGAGGGGGAGCGGATCTATGAATGGGCGCAGCGCATTTTGCAGGATGTCGATGAGATGATGGATGAGCTTTCCGACGTGCGCCAGGTGCCGCAGGGAACGCTGCGTATTATCAGTAGCTTCGGCTTTGGCCGTCGGGTTGTCGCCCCGGCGCTGTCGGCGCTGGCTCTCCAGTACCCGCAGCTGGAGCTGCGTTTCGATGTCCAGGACCGGCTGGTGGATTTAGTCAATGAAGGGGTGGATCTCGATATTCGCGTCGGCGACGATATCGCACCGAATCTGATTGCCCGCCAGCTGGCGGCCAATCACCGCGTACTCTGCGCCTCGCCGCAGTTCCTTGCCCGCCATGCGCCGCCGAAACAGCTGAGCGATCTGGCCGCGTTACCCTGCCTGGTGATTAAAGAGCGCGATCATCCGTTCGGCGTCTGGCAATTGCATAGCAAAGAGGGCCAGCACGCCATCAAGGTAACCGGGCCGCTCTCCTCCAACCATGGTGAAATTGTGCATCAGTGGTGTCTGGACGGGCAGGGGATTGCGCTCCGTTCGTGGTGGGACGTCCGGGAGAATATCGCCAGCGGACATCTGGTGCAGGTGCTGCCGGACTACTGGCAGCCGGCCAACGTCTGGGCGGTTTACGTCTCCCGGCTGGCGACGTCGGCCAAAATCCGCACCACCGTGGAGTTTCTGCGCCACTACTTTCAGCTGCACTATCCGCAGCATGAGCCGACGGCCAGCGCCGTCGGCAGAGGCGATTAAACCCCAAGGCGGTCGCGCAGGCTGTAGTAGGCGGCGCCCATGGCGGTAAAAGGAATGCGCAGGCTGCGGCCGCCCGGGAACGGGTAGTGCGGCAGTTTGGCGAAGGCGTCGAAACGCTCGGCGTCGCCGCGCAGCAGCTCTGAAATCAAGCGTCCGGCAAGGTGGGTACAGGTCACGCCGTGGCCGCTGTAGCCCTGCATGTAGTAAATATTGTTATCGAGACGCCCGAACTGCGGCATCCGCGACAGGGTTAGCAGGAAGTTGCCCGTCCAGCGGTAGTCAATCTTCACCCCCTGCAGCTGCGGGAAGGTTTTCAGCAGTTTCGGCATAATCAGCCGCTCCACGTCGTCCGGATCGCGCGCGCCGTAGACCACGCCGCCGCCGTACAGCAGACGGTTGTCGCCGGTCAGACGGTAGTAGTCCAGCAGGTAGTTACAGTCTTCCACACAGTAGTTTTTCGGGATCAGCGAGCGGGCGACCTCTTCCGACAGCGGAGCGGTAGTGACCACCTGGGTGCCGCACGGCATGCTGCGTTTCGCCAGCTCCGGCTCCAGTTTATCGCCGAGATAGGCGTTGCCGGCGACGATCACGTAGCGCGCGGTGACCTGGCCGCGCGCGGTGCTGACCACCGCCGGGCTGGTGTGCTGGATGCGGGTGACCGGCGACTGCTCATACACCCGGCCGCCGTTCAGGCGAATGGCATCCGCTTCGCCGATGGCAAGGTTCAGCGGGTGAATATGGCCGCCGCTGTGGTCGAGCAGGGCGCCGACGTAGCGGTCGCTGTCCACTTCGCGACGAATGGCCTCTCTGTCCAGCAACTCCAGCTGGGTGTTGCCGTAGCGCTCCCAGTTGGCTTTCTGCTCTTCCAGGGTTTCCAGCTGTTTATGGTTCATCGCCACGAACAGGCCGCCCGGGCGGTAATCGCACTGGATCTGATACCGCTGGATGCGTTCGCGGATGATATCGCCGCCTTCGAACATCATGCTGCCGAGCATTTTTGCCGCATCCGGGCCGTAGTTCTTTTCAATGACGTCGATATCGCGGCTATAGGAGTTGACCAGCTGACCGCCGTTGCGGCCGCTGGCGCCGAAGCCGATGCGCGCCCCTTCCAGCACCACCACGTCGTAGCCCATTTCGGCCAGATGCAGGGCAGACGAGAGGCCGGTGTAGCCGCCGCCGACGACGCAGACGTCACAGTTGATGGATCCCTCCAGCGTCGGGAACGGTTCATACTTGTTGGCGCTGGCGGCGTAGTAGCTAGTGGTATGTTCAGTCATGATCAAGACTCCAGGGCAATCCAGATGGTTTTCAGTTCGGTGAATTTTTCCAGTGCGTGCAGCGATTTATCGCGCCCGTTGCCGCTCTGCTTGTAGCCGCCGAACGGAACGGTCATATCACCATCGTTATAGTTGTTGACGAAGACCGAGCCGGCCTTCAGGCGGCGGCTCATGCGGTGGGCGCGGGAGAGATCGCGGGTCCACACCGCGGCGCCCAAGCCGTAGTCGCTGTCATTGGCGAGCTTTAGCGCCTCTTCTTCGCTTTTGAAGCGGGTCACCACCAGCACCGGGCCGAAGATCTCTTCCCGGCTGAGGGTTGATGCCGGGTCGACGTCAACGAAAATGGTCGGGCCAACGGCGGCAGGCCACGGGTTTTTCCGTCCGTCGAGTAACAGGGTGCTTTGGCTTTCGCCGCCGCGAATAAAGCTATGCACGTTGTCGGCATGGGTATTGTCAATCAGCATGCCCATGGTGGTGTCCGGATCGAGCGGGTTGCCCGGCTGCCAGTGTTGCGCCTCAGCTTTCAGCTGCGCCAGGAACTCGTCAGCGATGCTCTCCTCGAGCAGCAGACGGGTCCCGGCGATGCACACCTGTCCCTGGTTGTAGAAGATGCCGCCGGCGGTGGCGCTAACCGCTTGTTGCAGATCCGGGCAGTCGGCGAAGACAATGTTGGCGCTCTTGCCGCCCGCTTCCAGCCACACGCGCTTCATATTGCTGTCGCCGGCGTCTTTCAGCAGCTGCTTGCCGGTGCGGGTGGAGCCGGTGAAGGTGATGACTTCAACATCAGGATGCAGGGCCAGCGCCTGCCCGGCCTCGTGGCCAAAGCCGCTGACCACGTTCAACACGCCGTCCGGCAGGCCGGCCTCTTTCGCCAGCCCGGCCAGACGCAGGGCGGTGAGCGGCGATTTTTCCGAGGGTTTGAGGATTACGCTATTGCCCGCCGCCAGCGCCGGGCCGAGTTTCCAGCAGGCCAGCAGCAGCGGGAAGTTCCACGGCACCACCGCGGCGATCACGCCAATTGGTTCGCGAACGATCATCGCCAGCTCGTTGCTGCCGGTGGGGGCCACTTCGCCATAGACTTTATCCAGCGCTTCGGCATACCAGCGAATGGCGCGGGCGGCGCCGGGAATATCGTCGCGCAGGCTGTGGCGAATCGGTTTGCCGGTATCCAGCGTTTCCAGCAGCGCCAGCTCTTCACGATGGGCCTCCATCAGATCAGCAAAGCGAGTGAGGATCGCTTTACGCTGTGCGGGGGAGGCCTGCGACCAGTCGCCGTTATCAAAAGTCTGGCGCGCGGCTTTCACCGCCCGTTCGACGTCGGCTTTTTTACCGCGGGCGACCTGGGCTAATGTCTGCTGCGCGGCGGGGTCGATCGTCTCAAAGGTGGTATTATCGGCCGCGGCGCAATATTCGCCGTTAATAAATAAGCGCGTTTCAATGGCCAGGTTTTTCGCTTTTTCCTGCCAGTAAGCCAGGTGCTGAAAATTCATCATGACTCCTTAAAAACATTATCGGCAAATTAATCAGTGCGGCGTTTTCAGGCTGCACGGGGGCACTGCGCCGGGCGCAGGGCATAGCGTATCCCCGGAGTTGAATACCGTTTTATTCTCCTGATTTTTGACGGGTTGTTTGCAACCCGAATTATTCAGGAGCGAGACGCCATTCACTGGCGTTAATTATTTCAGGGCCAACAGGAAATAATATTCCGTACGGCGCAGACGTTATTACTACGAGTTCTTCGCCGCGACGAAAATAGATTTTCCGTCGCGACAGGCCTGAAGTAAGCCTGAACTTCGTTCAGGCGAAATAATCAGAATGTGGTGGGGGTGTGGGCACTGATGATGCGGCAGATGCCTGCCGAGGTGTTGCTGAAGCTGTGCGGAATGCCGGTATTAATGGCATAGCTCTGTCCAGCCACCAGGTGGTACGACTGACCGTTAATGGTCAGCACGATCTCACCTTCCAGTATGGTGCCTATCTCCTCACCCTGATGCTTAATCCTCTCCCCGGTCGTGGTTCCAGGCTGGTAAGTTTCAAAAATCATCGCCAGCGTACGGTTCGGATTTCCGTTATGAACCAGCTTCATGGAAACGCCCTGACTTCCCATCTCAATCAGGTCATCCTGATTAATGACCACCTGGGGTTCGTCCGGCTTTTCGGGTTCAGAAAAGAATTCCGAGAGCGACAGCCCATAGACTTTCAGCAGCTTTTGCAGCGTACTGATGGCAGGACTGACTTTATCCTGCTCTATGGTGCTGATGGCACTATGTGTTAACCCAGACAGTTCGGCGGCACGACGCTGTGAGAGACCCAGCTGTTGGCGGATCTCTGACAGACGTTTCCCTGGCGCCAGTCCGTCATCGCTCATATTTGCATTTCCTTAACGGTAGTGGTCAGCGCCGCCGCTTTTCAGCATGATGGCCCTGACAGGCGGTGATAAAACCATCAAACAACATACGCGACAGGGCGTATTCGCTACTGTTCCATTCTGGATGCCACTGTACGCCCAGCGCGAAAGGATGATCGTTCACGCTGACCGCTTCCACCAGTCCATCCGGCGCTCGCGCCTCCACGCGCAGCTGCGGACTGAGGGTTTTTGCCCCTTGCCCATGTAGCGAGTTTACCCAAAACGTGTTGCAGCCCGGTATCAATTGCGACAGCAATCCTCCTTCCTGAACCTCAACCTGATGGGACGGCGCATACTGCTGCTCGACGGGCAGTTCAGGATCTTCGCGATGTTCAAGGAGCTCAGGCTGCTCGAACAGACGACGATACAGAGTCCCGCCGGTGGCGACAACCAGTTCCTGCAGTCCACGACAGATGGCGAAAATGGGGATGCGCCTTTCGAGCGCGGCGTTAATCAGCGCCATGCTCAGAAGATCACGCCCGGGGTCGGCGTCAGGCTCATCGCCGTTTTCACCATAAAGGTGCGGCTGCACATTGCTGGGGCTGCCTGGCAGGTAGATCCCGTCCAGTTTATCAACGACCGCGTTCAGTAGCTCCGGCTCCGCCAGCGCATGAGGCAGGGCAATCGGCAGTCCGCCGGCGTTAACAATTGCATTCAGGTACTTTTCTTGCAAGGTCTGGGTCTGGTGACCCTTAAGCCTGTTTCTACACATCACGACGCCAATAACTGGCTTGTACATTATATTTTCCATGATCGCCCTCACAAAGTGGACTAAATTATGACCGCCATAGCGGGTTTAACGGCCATATCGTTCAATATTTTCTCAATCTAGCAGTGGAAATAGCCCTTTGCAAACTTAATTTAACATTTGACAAACAATTTATTTGCATACACAGTCGATGGGGTGGACATTATATTTAACGGTCTGAGTGCAGGACCGAAACCCAACCAACGGCGGTGAATCATGGAAACCAATATCGTAGAAGTTGAGAATTTTGTTCAGCAAACGGAAGAGAGACGGGTTAGCGCGTTCGCGAAAGAAGTGAAGCGCTACCTCGAAACCTACCCTGATACCCAGTATGTCGATGTCCTCCTCACTGACCTGAACGGCTGCTTCCGCGGCAAGCGCATCCCGGTTGCCGGCCTGAGCAAACTGGAGAAAGGTTGTTATTTCCCGGCCTCGGTGTTTGCGATGGATATTCTCGGCAATGTGGTGGAAGAGGCCGGTCTGGGCCAGGAGATGGGCGAGCCGGATCGCAGCTGCATCCCGGTACCCGGCACCTTAACCCCTTCGGCGGCTGACCCACAATCGATAGCCCAGGTACAGCTAACCATGGTTGATGAAGATGGCGCTCCCTTTGACGTTGAGCCGCGGAACGTACTCAACCGCCTCTGGCAGCAGTTGCGCCAGCGCGGGCTGTTCCCCGTGGTAGCGGTAGAGCTGGAGTTCTATTTACTGGACCGCAAACGCGATGCCGAAGGCTACCTGCAGCCGCCGTGTGCGCCGGGCACCGACGATCGCAACACCCAAAGCCAGGTCTACTCGGTCGATAACCTTAACCACTTCGCCGACGTGCTCAACGACATCGACGAGCTGGCCAAACTGCAGCTGATCCCCGCCGATGGCGCGGTGGCGGAAGCCTCGCCGGGCCAGTTTGAAATCAACCTTCACCATACCGATAACGTGCTGGACGCCTGCGATGATGCGCTGGCGTTAAAACGTCTCGTGCGTTTGATGGCGGAGAAGCATAAGATGCACGCCACTTTTATGGCGAAGCCTTATGAAGAGCATGCCGGCAGTGGGATGCATATCCACATCAGCATGCTGAACAATAAAGGGGAAAACGTGCTGGTGGACGGCGATGGGGAAGACTCTGCGCTGCTCAAACGCGCGCTGGCCGGGATGATCGATCTGATGCCGGCCTCGATGGCGCTGCTGGCGCCGAACGTGAACTCGTATCGCCGCTTCCAGCCGGGGATGTACGTCCCGACGCAGGCTTCGTGGGGGCATAACAACCGCACCGTCGCGCTGCGTATTCCGTGCGGCGAGCGGCAGAACCACCGCGTGGAGTATCGCGTCGCGGGGGCGGACGCCAACCCGTATCTGGTGATGGCGGCGATTTTTGCCGGCATTCTGCACGGGCTGGATAACCCCCAGCTGCCTTTACAGGAAGAGGTGGAAGGTAACGGTCTGGAACAAGAGGGCCTGCCATTCCCGATCCGCCAGAGCGATGCGCTGTGGGAGTTTATGCAGAACGATCACTTGCGTGAGCGCCTCGGCGAGCGTTTCTGCCATGTTTTCCATGCCTGTAAGCATGATGAATTACTGCAGTTTGAGCGTCTTATCACAGAAACCGAAATTGAGTGGATGTTGAAAAACGCCTGATGGTCGCCCCGCGAGGGGCCCATAAGTTTGGTAATCAGTAGCATCATACGGCCTGAGCGGAGCCTGGCCGACGTTTTTGCTGGGAGCCCAGCCATTTCCCGGATGTCGCGTTAAGGAGCGCAGGCGGCAACGGGGCTTCAGTTAACGACACAGTGTGTGACGAGGAAATGAGATGATGCAGATGTTCAAATATCCGCAGGGAGAGGGAGGCCGCTCAGGCCGCATTGGATGCCAGCCAGCTACCGCTTACCGGTCCGTCTTACCCTTTTATCTATGCCTTACCCCTTTGCTAAGCAGGTTTGTCACGCGGACGTTGGGCCCGCAAACTGTTAACAGCAAGGGGGGTATGGGCGATGGCTATTAATCCTCCGGCGCATAACGCCGCTCAGGCGGGCAGACCGCGTCTGCGTAAATCCCTCAAACTCTGGCAAGTGGTGATGATGGGGCTGGCCTATCTGACGCCAATGACGGTGTTTGATACCTTCGGCATCGTCTCCGGCATCAGCAATGGCCACGTTCCGGCGTCTTATCTGTTGGCGCTGGCTGGCGTGCTGTTCACCGCCATCAGCTACGGCAAACTGGTGCGTCAGTTTCCGGAAGCCGGTTCCGCCTATACCTACGCGCAAAAATCCATCAGTCCGCACGTCGGCTTTATGGTCGGTTGGTCGTCGCTGCTGGATTATCTGTTTCTGCCGATGATCAACGTCCTGCTGGCGAAGATCTATCTCTCGGCCTTGTTCCCCGAAGTGCCGCCGTGGGTGTGGGTAGTGACCTTTGTCGCTATTCTGACCGCCGCGAACCTGAAAAGCGTTAACCTGGTGGCCAACTTCAATACCCTGTTCGTGCTGGTGCAGATTTCGATCATGGTGGTGTTTGTCATTCTGGTGGTGCAGGGGCTGCATAAAGGCGAGGGGGTGGGTACCGTCTGGTCGCTGCAGCCGTTTATCAGCCAGAATGCGCATTTGATCCCGATTATTACCGGCGCGACCATTGTCTGCTTCTCGTTTCTCGGTTTCGACGCGGTGACCACCCTGTCGGAAGAGACCCCTGACGCCGCGCGGGTGATCCCGAAGGCAATTTTTCTCACCGCGATGTACGGCGGCATTATCTTTATCGTCGCGTCGTTCTTTATGCAGCTGTTCTTCCCGGATATTCATCGCTTTAAAGACCCCGATGCCGCGCTGCCGGAGATTGCGCTGTACGTGGGCGGCAAGCTGTTCCAGTCGATTTTCCTGTGCACCACCTTTGTTAACACCCTGGCGTCCGGCCTGGCCTCCCATGCCAGCGTCTCCCGTCTGCTGTACGTGATGGGCCGCGACAACGTCTTCCCGGAGCGCATTTTTGGCTATGTGCATCCGAAATGGCGTACCCCGGCGCTGAACGTGATTATGGTGGGCATCGTTGCGCTGTCGGCGCTGTTCTTCGACCTGGTGACCGCCACCGCGTTGATTAATTTCGGTGCGCTGGTGGCCTTCACCTTCGTTAACCTGTCGGTGTTCAACCACTTCTGGCGGCGCAAGGGGTATAACAAAACCTGGAAGGATCGACTGCATTATCTGCTGCTGCCGATGGTCGGGGCGTTGACGGTCGGGGTATTGTGGATCAATCTCGAGGCCACCTCCCTGACGCTCGGCCTGGTGTGGGCGGCGCTTGGTCTGCTGTACCTGACTTATCTGACCCGACGCTTCCGCAAACCGCCGCCGCAGTTTGATGCCGCTAAAGCGGAGCAGGCCTGGGAGTCATAGGTTCTGAGGCATAAACTGAACGAAGGCAGGCCCGCAGGCCTGCCTTCGTGTTGGCTTCGGTAAGGGACAGTACAGGACGGTAAAGAAATCAGCAGAAAACGGTGGGGAACGGAAGGTATTATTTCTTCTTTTTATGGACAGGTAACTGACTGGCGCGCCGCTCTTTGAGGTACGACACCAGGCTGTAGATGGCGACGCCCAGCAGCGCCACCGCGACGATAAAGAGAATAAGACCCGACATAGACCAACCTAATATTCTGTTTGGAAAGGGAAAAAGATACAGGGCTCTGTGTGAAGATAACATCGGGATATGTCTGAAAGATGACGCCTCATCGCGAGAATATCCGGCGGCGGGGTTGTGATAAAATATTTCCCGCAGGGATGTGACCGCCTGGGTTTCACCTGAAATGGCGTAACACTCCGTTAAGTGATTTTACAGAAGTGCGGCCTACAGCGAGTTACGCTGACCGCGAATAAGAACGATCTGAGAGTCAGTCATGTATAAGAAAACCCTCAGCCTGCTGGGCGTAGCGTTGGCGCTGTCTGCCTTCGCCAGTCAGGCTGAAAGTGAACGTCAGGCGAGCCGCGAGCGGATCGTGGAGCAGGTCCTCAAGCCGTGTGAAGGCAAAAAGGCGGGCGATAAGGTGGTGATTACCGATCGCCGCGGCGGCGAGCACGAGGCGATCTGTACCCTGACGGCGGTTCCGCTACCGGAGTAGCGCCCGCCGCACGGTGCCGCTTATCGATACCGCGGCGCAGGCTGTCCGGTTCGCGCGCTGGTAAACAGCGCCACTCTGGACTGCTCAAAAGTCTCCCACAGTCCCAGGTCATGAACCGGTGGTAAGGTGACCTGTTCCCCCATCTCCAGCCCCCTGAGAGCGGCGTCAACCAGATCCTCGGTAGTCATTACCGTGCCGCTGGGCAGAGCGTCCAGCGCCACGCCGGAGGTCGGCCACAGATCGGTAGCGGTCGCCGCCGGCAATACCGCCTGAATACGCACGCCGCTGTCGGCAAACTCCTCCTGCAGGCCGCGGGTGAAGCTCAACACCCAGGCTTTGCTGGCGCTGTAGACTGCGCTGCCCGGCAGCGTATGCAGCGCGAGGATAGAGGCAATATTGATCAGCGTCCCCCGGCGTCGTGGGGTGAAAGCGGCCAGCGCGGCATAGCTCAGACGCAGCAGCGCGGTGGTGTTGAGCGTATGAATCGCCTGGTGCTCGCGTGGCGTACTGGCGAGAAAACCCGCCAATTTCGCGGTGCCGGCGTTGTTAATGAACAGGTCGATGGCGGGATCCTGCTGCAGACGCTGCTCTACGGCGGCAATCCCGTGCTCTTCGCTAAGATCGGCTTTGAGGATGCTTGCCTGGATGGCGTAGCGCGCCTGCAGCTGGTCGGCGAGCGCCTGCAGACGGTCTTCACGACGGGCGGCGAGGATCAGGTTGTAGCCGCGGGCGGCGAGTCGTTCGGCATAGATCGCGCCGATACCTGAGGACGCGCCGGTGATAAAAGCTGTGTGCGATGGTTGGGTCATGAGAAATGCCTCGTAAAAGGTTGCATTATTAAACCAAATTCAGCATGAGATATTAGGTTTAATAATGCAACCATTTTGCCAGGACTTTTTCATTTTTGCCTGTCGCGGGCAGCGTTTAGTCGTTCAGCGGGATAGCGATGGTGATGTCCGCCGGGGCCAGCTCACGGCCATCCGCCGCCTGCAGGACCAGCTTACGCAGGGGCTGGCGCTGCTGGCGGTCAATGAGCCGGGTCGCCGGTTCGTCAGGATCGAACAGATAGTCGTCTGCCCACTGGGAGAGGGCGACCAGCACCGTCTGCAGGGCACGGCCCTTATCGGTCAGGACATACTCCTGCCAGGCGCTGCCGTCGGAGGCCGGCTGCAGGCGCAGGATGCCTTCATCCACCAGCATTTTCAGCCGCCCGGCGAGCATGTTTTTGGCGATACCGAGGTTTTTCTGGAATTCGCTAAAACGGCGCACCCCGCGCAGAGCATCGCGGACGATCAGCAGCGACCACCAGTCGCCGATAACGTCGAGGGAGCGGGCGATAGGGCAACAGCTGTTTTCCAGACGGGTACGTTTCACGAAAGCCTCCAGGTTAATTGTTTCATTATAAAACTCTTTGCCCGGCAGGGGAAATTTCCGGCTACGGTCTAAGTTTGCGAGCGATTACCAGGAAAAATGTCATAAATCCGGCACAATTAACGCGATGATAATAAATGACTAAGGATGAAGGGATGAAAAAACGTCTACTTGCCGCCGCCGTTGCCGGCGCGGTGATGTTATCCGCTGGCGCTCAGGCGCAGGACACGGCCGCCCCGGAGGGGTATCAGCTGCAGCAGGTGCTGATCATGAGTCGTCACAACCTGCGTGCGCCGTTGGCCAATAACGGCAGCGTGCTGGAGCAGTCCACCGCCAAGGCCTGGCCGCAGTGGGATGTGCCGGGCGGCCAGCTGACCACCAAAGGCGGTGTGCTGGAGGTGTATATGGGCCACTATATGCGCGAATGGCTGGCGCAGCAGAAGCTGGTGACCAGCGGCGAGTGCCCGCCGGAAAACGCGGTTTATGCCTACGCTAACAGCCTGCAGCGCACCGTCGCCACCGCGCAGTTCTTTATCACCGGCGCGTTCCCGGGCTGCGGCATCCCGGTGCATCACCAGCCGCAGATGGGCACCATGGACCCGACCTTCAACCCGGTTATTACCGACGACTCCCCGGTGTTTCGCGAGAAAGCGCTGCAGGCGATGGAAAAAGAGCGCCAGGGAATGCAGTTGACCGAGAGCTACAAGCTGCTGGAGACGATGATCGATTACCGCAACTCGCCCTCCTGCAAAGAGAAGAAGGTCTGTTCCCTGAGCGAGGGTAAAGATACCTTTAGCGCCGGTTATCAGCAGGAGCCGGGAGTGTCCGGACCGTTGAAGGTGGGCAACTCGCTGGTAGACGCCTTCACCCTGCAATATTATGAAGGCTTCCCGAAAGATCAGGTGGCGTGGGGGGAGATCGCCAGCGATAAGCAGTGGCAAGTGCTGTCGAAGCTGAAAAATGGCTATCAGGATAGTCTGTTTACCTCGGTGGCGGTGGCGCAAAACGTCGCCAAACCGCTGGTTAAATATATCGATAACGCGCTGGTGGGCGAGGGAGCCAGCAAGGCGAAAGTCACGCTGCTGGTGGGACACGACTCGAATATCGCTTCGCTGCTCACCGCCCTGGACTTTAAGCCCTATCAACTGCCCGGCCAGTATGAGCGCACTCCTATCGGCGGCAAACTGCTGTTTCAGCGCTGGCATGACAGCGCCGGCAATCGCGATCTGATGAAGATTGAGTATGTCTATCAAAGTACCGAGCAACTGCGTAACGCCGACGCGTTAACCCTGCAGGCCCCGCCGCAGCGGGTCACTCTGGCGCTTAACGGCTGTCCGGTTGATGACCAGGGATTCTGCCCGCTGGAGACCTTTAAAAAGGTGATCAACGAGGCGGCGAAATAACGAAAAAAACCCGGAGCACTCCGGGTTTTTTTAGCAGGTTAGGATGAGCCCAGGTGGGGATAAACCTCCTAGACGTTTTTACGCTCAATCGTCTGTTCGCCCCAGAACAGGCTGTCTTTATCGGTTTTGGCAAAGGCCAGCGCCAGCACTTCGTCGCTGCCTTCCTCCCAGATTTGCTCCGCCAGTTTCTCATCGTAGTGGGCGACTTCGAAAATCGCCTCGGCAATTTCCGGTGAGGTGTTACGTAAACTTGCCCATTCGCCGACGCGATGTGCTTTTGCTTCTTGAGTTGGCATAGTGCTCCTCCTGCAGAAGATTAGCCGTGCAGTTTAACGGCCAGTTTGGCGACATGTTCACCCTGATAGCGGGCGATGGCTAACTCTTCCTCGCTCGGCTGCCGCGAGCCGTCGCCGCCGGCGATGGTGGTTGCGCCATAAGGGGTACCGCCGCGTACCTGGGAGATGTCGAATAGCTCCTGGGCGCCATAGCCGATCGGGACGATGATCATGCCGTGGTGGGCCAGCGTCGTCCAGGTCGAGGTAATGGTTTGTTCCTGGCCGCCGCCGGTACCGGTTGAGCTAAATACGCTGGCGATTTTGCCATACAGAGCGCCGGACGCCCACAGACCGCCGGTTTGATCGAGGAAAGTACGCATCTGACCGGACATGTTGCCGAAGCGCGTCGGGGTACCAAAGATGATGGCGTCATACTCTGCCAGCTCCTGCGGCGTGGCGACGGGCGCGTTTTGCGCTTTCCCGCCTGCTTTGGCGAATGCTTCAGCCTGCATGGTTTCCGGCACGCGCTTCACAACCACCTCAACGCCGTCCACCCGGTTCGCCCCATCGGCGACGGCGTGAGCCATGGTTTCAATGTGTCCATACATGGAATAATAAAGCACCAGAATTTTAGCCATTTCCATCACTCCTCGGTTGCATTATAAGCCAGCAAAATAGCTGGTACCTTTAAAGATAAAGCCTCCGCCGGAGAGTGCAAATCCAACGGGCATTTGTTTGATTTATAACAAAATGACAAAGCGTTATTTACTTTTCCTTGCACCGCGCGGCCTGAAAGGAAGTGAAGGAGGAAGCGTTGCGCCTGCTATTTTGGCCGCTGCGGCGAGGATGTAGCATCAGGATACATTTTTGCTGACTATTTTTTCTTCGCCAGCAGAGTCGGTTAGGAGCTGTTCGCGGCGCGAGGAAGCTTTTTTCGCCCGGCTTTGTTTCTGGATATTACATTCGCCGCCGTCAGCCGCAGTCATTCACTAACCTTATAGATACGCGGCAGGACAGCGGCGTCGCCGCTCCCGCGTAATGCACTATGATGTCTAACCTAATGGAGGTCAGTAATGGCAAACCATCGTGGCGGTTCCGGCAACTTTGCCGAAGACCGTGAAAGAGCATCAGAAGCAGGACGTAAAGGTGGCCAGCATAGCGGGGGGAATTTTAAAAATGACCCTCAGCGCGCCTCAGAGGCTGGCAAAAAAGGGGGTAAAAACAGTCATGGTAGTCGTGAAAGTTAACGCGCGACTCGCACTGTTCTCTTTGATGCGGTGTTAATCTCCCCGACCCAACCGCATCGCCCTCGCCGCCGGCATCTGCCGGCGGTTTTTTTATCTGTCGGTGGTTGCGCTCCCGCCGGGCGGATTGCACACTGGTCGCCCGTTAATCGTCATGGCTGTCTTATGTCTTCGTTAAAATTCTCCGTTAGCCGCCAGGAAGCGCTCCTTATCATGATCACCATGTTCTGGGGAGGGACGTTCCTTGCCGTACAGTACGCGGTGAGCCTCAGCGGGCCGCTGTTTTTTGTCGGTTTGCGTTTTGCGACCGCCGCGCTGGCGGTGGGCCTGCTTTCGCTGCGCACTCTGCGCGGTCTGACGTGGCTGGAGGTGAAGGCCGGGGTAGCGATTGGCGTGGCGATTGCGCTGGGGTATGGCCTGCAGACCTGGGGACTACAGACCATCTCCAGCAGTAAATCTGCCTTTATCACCGCGATGTATGTGCCGCTGGTGCCGCTGCTGCAGTGGCTGTGCCTGGGACGTATGCCGGGGGTGATGTCCTGCGTGGGGATTGTGCTGGCCTTTATTGGTTTAATTCTGCTGGCCGGGCCGGAAAATAATCTGCTGGCGCTTGGCGTGGGGGAGATGATCACTCTGGCAAGCGCGGTGGCGATCGCGGCGGAGATTATCCTTATCAGCGCCTGGGCCGGAAAAGTCGATGTCCGCCGGGTGACGGTGGTGCAGCTGGCGACCGCGTCGCTGGTGGCTTTCGCCGCCATGAAGCCGGCGGGTGAATCGGTGCCGTCGTTGACGCCGGCCCTGCTCGGCGTCGCGCTGGGGCTGGGGATTTTCAGCGCGATCATTCAGGTGACCATGAACTGGGCGCAGCGCAGCGTCTCGCCGACGCGGGCCACCCTTATTTATACCGGTGAACCGGTATGGGCCGGTATTTTTGGCCGGCTGGCCGGTGAGCGTCTGCCGCTGCTGGCCCTGCTCGGCTGCGTTTTGATCCTCGCGGGGGTGCTGGTGAGCGAGCTGAAGTGGAAGCGCAAGTCGCCGCCGCAGGTTTCCACAAACGACGATGCGCAGCCGCTCACGGACCTGGCCGATCGCCGCGAGCCATAATATTTTCCTTCTGACCCGACAGCGGCGCTTATCCTGGCTGGTATTCGTCCGGCTCTGATTGTCTCCAGGCCCGTGCCAGCGCAGCGCCGCCGGGCGATGGCATCAGGCACGGCGTCGCTTTTATGCCGGGTGGCGGCTGCGCCTTACCCGGCCTACGTTCGTACGACCTGCCGTTAATTTATTCACCTTTCTTGCTGAAACTGCCGGTGCTGACGGCCTCAAAATCGCTGAGACATTCCCGAAAGGCCGTGGCAGTCTCCAGGCCCGCGCAAGCGCAGCGCCGCCGGGCGATGGCTCTAGGCACGGCGTCGCTTTTATGCCGGGTGGCGGCTGCGCCTTACCCGGCCTGCGTTCGTACGACCTGCCGTTAATTTATTCACCTTTCTTGCTGAAACTGCCGGTGCTGACGGCCTCAAAATCGCTGAGACATTCCCGAAAGGCCGTGGCAGTCCCCAGGCCCGGCAAGCGCAGCGCCGCCGGGCGGTCAGGTTCCGTGCCCGTGGTGGTGCCGGATGGCGGCATAAATGCCTTATCCGGCCTACAGGATCACACCACCCAGGCCCACACCGCTCCCTGCGCCAACGCCGCGCTAATGTGGCTTACACCGGCGTTACCCTGGCCTCCTTCGCCTCGCGCGTCCCGCGATGAAGCAGCGCGTGCAGCAGGATCGCCCCGAAGGTGGCCGTGCCAATCCCGCCCAGCGTAAAGCCGCCCAGCGACAGCGCGAAATCGCCGGCGCCCAGCACCAGGGTCACCGACACCATGATCAAATTGCTGTTTTGACTCAGATCCACCCGGTTTTGCACCCAGATCCGCGCCCCGGCGACGGCAATTAAGCCAAATACCACGATCGAGGCGCCGCCGATCACCGGCCCGGGAATGGTGTGGATTAATGCGCCGAACTTCGGCGAGAAACCCAACAGCATGGCAATCAGCGCCGCGGCGACAAACACCAGCGTTGAGTAGACCTTGGTCACCGCCATGACGCCGATGTTCTCCGCATAGGTGGTGACCCCGCTGCCGCCCACCGAACCGGAGAGCATGGTCGCCAGCCCGTCGCCGACGAAGGCGCGCCCCATGTACGGGTCCATATTGCGCCCGGTCATCCCGGCGACGGCCTTCAGGTGCCCGAGGTTCTCGGCCACCAGGATCACCGCGACCGGCGCAATCAACATCATCGCCTGGCCGTTAAAGGATGGGGTGGTAAAGTGCGGCAGCCCGAACCACGCCGCCTGGGCGAGGGGGGAGAAGTCCAGCGGTTTGCCAAGGCCCAGGCCGTTAGCCAGCAGGGCGTACAGCGCGCAGGCGACGATCAGGCCGACCAGGATCAGCAGTCGCTGCAGCATCCCGCGGGTAAATACCGCCACTATGCCGATGCAGAGCACAGTTAACACCGCCATCCAGCTGTCGAAGGCGCTGGCGGAGACGCTGCGCACGGCAATCGGCGCCAGGTTCAGGCCGATAGCCATCACCACCGCGCCGGTCACCACCGGCGGCATCAGGCGCTCGATCCAGCGGGTGCCGATCTTCATCACCACCAGACCAATCAGGGTGTAGACCAGCCCGCAGGCGATGATCCCGCCAAGGGCGACGCTCAGATGAGGGTTCAGCCCCTGGCCGTTAAAGCCGGTAATGGCGATCACCACCCCGACAAAAGCGGCGCTGGAGCCGAGATAGCTCGGCACCCGTCCGCCGGTGACGACAAAGAACAGCAGGGTGCCGACGCCCGACATCAGAATAGACAGGTTCGGGTCGAGCCCCATCAACAACGGCATCAGCACCGTCGCGCCGAACATCGCAACGGCGTGCTGCACGCCCATCACCAGCGTTTGCCCGGCCGACAAGCGTTCATCGGGGGCGACAACGCCGGATTCGGCGGCAGGAGAGGTCAGCTTCCAGCGAGGAAAATCGAAGAGTGCCATGATGATATCCCGGGTTAAAGGTTAACAAGCGGGTCGCATAAGCGTGTGATAGCCGCGGTCAAACCACATCAGTCCCCGGGGCTCCGGGTGACGGGTAATGGCCACGACGTGACAAAACAGAATGTCGTGCGTCCCGACGCTGACGCGCTGGTCGATGCGGCAGTCAAAGCTGACCAGAGCCGCCTCCAGCCGCGGACAGCCGGTGGCGCCGGTCTGCCAGTCGGCGGCGGCAAAACGCTCGTCCATTGCCGTTTTACCGCCAAACAGCGTCGACAGGGTCTCCTGTCCGGCCGCCAGGGTATTGACGCACAGCGTGTGGTGTTCGCTGAACACCGGCCACACCGAAGCCGAGCGGTTCAGGCAGACCAGCAGGGTCGGCGGCGTGTCGGTAACGCTGCAGACCGCGCTGGCGGTGAACCCCGCCCGGCCCGCCGGGCCATCGGTGGTAATAATGTTAACCGCGGCGCCGACGTGGGCCATGGCGTCACGGAAACTCGCTTTGTCCGTTAACTCCATCGTAAACTCCTTATGCCAGCAGGCAGGCTTCATCAAAGGACAGGCGCGGCAGGCGGCCGTACAGCTTGCCGGGGTCACCATAGCCGATATTCACCAGTAGATTGCTTTTCCAGCCGTTGTCGGCAAAAAATGCCGCGTCGACTTTTTCCCGGTCAAAACCGGACATTGGCCCGGTGTCGAGGCCCAGCGCCCGGCAGGCAAAAATCAGATACGCCGCCTGCAGGGAGCTGTTGCGAAACGCGGTCTCTTCCGCCAGCTGCGGGCTGGAGGTAAACCAGCTGCGGGCGTCACCGTGGGGAAACAGGGTCGGCAGCCGGTCGTAGAAGGCGCTATCCCACGCCACGATGGCGGTCACCGGCGCCTGCATGGTTTTCTGCAGATTGCCGCTGGAGAGCGTCGGGCGAAGTTTCTCTTTGCCTTCCGCGCTGCGCACGAACACGATGCGCGCTGGCGAACAGTTGGCGGAAGTCGGCCCCATTTTCATCAGGTCCCAGACGGCCTGCAGCTGCGCATCGCTCACCGGCTTATCCAGCCAGCCGTTGTGGGTCCGGGCCTGGGTAAACAGCGTCTCGCAGGCCGTGTGGTTTATCGCGTCGTTCATCGGGTCTCCGTGGCGACCGGCAGCATAGCGGACAGCCCGTCGCGTAAAATGGTATTAAAGGTATCGGCGTCGGTGACGTTACAGGCATGGCCGCCCCACGGCATTTCCACGAGCTGGCTGCCGGGGATCGCCGTCTGCAGCACGCGGGAGCAGGAGGCGGGGACCAGCAGGTCGTCAGCGGCGCTGATAATCAGAGTCGGGCAGGCGATGGCCGACGCACGGCGTGAAAAATCAGCCTGCTTCAGGGCCTGCAGCCGCTTCAGCAGATTCTCTTTGCCCTGAAAATGGCTGATGGCAAGCGCATCTTCCGCTTCGAGGCGCGGCAGGCGCGCGGCCATCCATTCCGCCGGGTAGAGAAATAGCGGCTGCGCTTCGACCCACGCCTGCGCGCCGCCGGCATGCAGCAGACGCTCGCGCACCTGGAAGCAGCGGCGGGTATGCGGCGACAGCGACAGCCAGCCGTTGACCAGCGCCAGGGCGCTCACCGCCTCGGGGCGATCGAGCGCCAGCTGCAGGCCAATCAGCGCCCCCAGGGCGTGGCCCACCAGCGCGAAGCGGGCGATCCCCGCCGCTTGCAGAGCGCTGAACAGCTCCCCGGCCATCGTCGCCAGGCTGTAGTCGGCGGGCAGCGGACCGGCGTTCTCCCCGGTCCCGTTATGGTCATAACTCACCAGCTGATACTGTTCCTCCAGCGCCGCGCGCTGCGCCAGCCAGTAGCCGCCGCCCCCGCCCAGACCGGCGCTGAGGACCACCACCGGCGCGCCGGGCCACGGAGCCGGAGCAATATTGAGCCTCATCATGTCGGGGTACCGATATGGGCGACGCTGGCGATTTCCACCAGCGCATCGGGCTTCACCAGTCCGCACTGAATGCAGAAGCGCGCCGGTTTATCGCCGGGGAAGAACTCGGCGTAGACCTCGTTAATCGCGGCGTAATTTGTCCAGTCGGTGATAAAGATGCTGTTGAAAGTCACATCCGCCATACTCCCGCCCGCCGTTTCGATAACGCTCCTGATGGTCTCCAGCACGTGGCGGGTTTGCGCCTTTGGGTCGCCGATGTGCACCACATTGTTTTGCTTATCAAACGGCAGGGTGCCCGAGACGTAGACCACCCCGTCGGCGAGCGTCCCCGGAACAAAGGGGGCAATCGGCGCGGTGGTGCCTGGCGGAATAATCACCTGTTTAGGCATAACGTTTCTCCTTGGCTAAAGCCAGCGGGGCGGCGGGGGACAGCGCGTGGCAGAAGCTCTCAACGTCGCTGACCCAGCCGAAAAAGGTTTCAATATTGAACAGCGCCGCCTGCTGGGCGAAGGCCGGGCCGGCCTGATGGGTGGCATCCTCCAGCACGATGCCGAAGTATTCGAGAAAGAAGCCATCGCGCAGCGTCGATTCGACGCAGACGTTGGTGGCGATCCCGGTGAACACCAGGTGGCGTATGCCGCGGCTGCGCAAAATGCTGTCGAGCGGGGTGTTAAAGAAGCCGCTGTAGCGCGGTTTCGGCAACACGATATCGCCTTCCTGCGGCGTCAGCTCGTCCACCAGCTGATAATCCCAGCCGCCTTTCGCCAGCAGCTTGCCCTGCAGCTCCGGACGCTGACGCATCGTTTTCAGCGCGTTGGATTTGTGATAGTTCGGCGAGCCCGGGCCGCCGGCTTCAACATACTGATCATCCCAGCCATTCTGGAACCAGATAATCAACATACCCGCGGCGCGAGCGGCGGCGACGGCGGTATTAATATTGTCGATAACCGGCCGGGTAGCGGAGACGTCAAAGCCGGCGAGATCCAGATAACCGCCCTGGCTGGCGTAGGCGTTCTGCATATCGACCACAATCAGCGCGCTCTGCTGCGGCGCGAAGGTCAGGGATTCCGGGCGAGCGGGAAGGGTAATCATCAGGCCACCTCACGGGTAACAGAAGCAATGTGGTTCCGGCAGCGCATCAGCGGCTGAATGCGTTCGCCAAAGGCGTCAATGCCGGCAAGAAAATCATCAAAAGTCAGCAGCACGCCGTCGGTGCCGGGCACGCTCGCTACTTCATCAAGCATACGGGCGACGCTGGCATACGATCCGACCAGGGTGCCCATGTTAATGTTGACCGCCGAGGTGGGGTCGGCCATCTGGCGCACGTTGGTATCGCTGCCGGAGCGGGTATCTTTCTGACTCTGCTCGGTGAGCCACGCTAGCGCTTCTTCATCGGCGCCCGCTTTGTAATGTTCCCATTTGGCGCGCGCCGCCTCGTCGGTTTCGTCGGCGATCACCATGAACAGCACATAGGACCCCACGTCGCGGCCGGTTTTTTCCGCCGCCTGCATCATGCGTGCGGCGGTCGGGGCAAAGGCCGTTGGCGTGTTGACCCCTTTGCCAAAGCAAAAGTTGTAGTCCGCATGCTGGGCGGAGAAGGCCATCCCGGCATCGCTCTGCCCGGCGCAGATCACCTTCATCGGCTGCGACGGGCGCGGGCTGACACGGCAGTCGTTCATGGTGAAGTAGTCGCCTTTGAAATCGCTGCGCCCGGTGCCCCACAGGTCACGGAGCACCTGGACGTATTCGGTGAGATAGTCATAGCGGCTGGCGAAATAGTCATCTCCCGGCCACATGCCCATCTGGTCATATTCCGGTTTTTGCCAGCCGGTTACCAGATTGACGCCAAACCGGCCGCCGGAGATGGAGTCGATAGTGGAGGCCATCCGGGCGACAATCGCCGGCGGCAGCGTCAGGGTGGCGGCGGTGGCGTAGATCTGGATCTTCGAGGTCACCGCGGCCAGGCCGGCCATCAGGGTGAAGGACTCCAGGTTGTGATCCCAGAATTCAGTTTTCCCGCCGAAGCCGCGCAGTTTGATCATGGAGAGCGCGAAGTCGAAATGGTAGTGCTCGGCCTTCTGCACGATGGCCTTATTCAGTTCAAAGGTCGGCATATACTGCGGGGCATGGGTGGAGATCAGCCAGCCGTTGTTGCCAATGGGAACGAAAACACCAATTTTCATACCTACCTCTCTGCAGTCATGGAAGATGGGTTGCGATGGTGCGGCATCCTGCCTCTCCCTGGACCACCTCGCAGAAAAGGTAAAGCAAAGGCGATGCCAGTTTTATAAATGCTAATGTTATTAATGTGTTACTTTTGAGTTGCTAAAAAGGACGATAAAAAAGTGGACTGGATGGTCAAAATCAGTGCACGAAAAAACGGCAGTCATGCGCAATCAGGGTGCATGGGGTCGTGTCGGCGCAGGGCTTTTGCTATGCTGGTGGCGTCAACTGAAGGAGAGGATGTATGGCACAGGGCGCGGTGAAGAAAAGCGGCAAACGTTCACAAGCGGTCAGCGCCAAAAAGGAGGCCATCCTGGCCGCCGCGCTGGAGGCATTTTCGCAATTTGGTATTCACGGTACGCGGCTGGAGCAGGTGGCTGAGCGCGCCGGGGTATCGAAAACCAATCTGCTCTATTACTACCCTTCGAAAGAGGCGCTGTATGTGGCAGTCCTGCAGCAGATCCTCGCCATCTGGCTGGCGCCGCTGAAGGCCTTTCGTGAGGATATCAGCCCGCTGGTGGCGATCCGCGAATATATTCGCCTGAAGCTGGAGGTGTCCCGCGATCACCCCCAGGCCTCGAAGCTCTTCTGCCTCGAGATACTGCAGGGGGCGCCGCTGCTGATGGGCGAACTGACCGGGGATCTGAAAGCGCTGGTCGACGAAAAATCGGCGATAGTCTCCGGCTGGATCGACCGCGGCAAGCTGGCGCCGGTCGATCCACAGCATTTAATCTTTATGATCTGGGCTACCACCCAGCATTACGCCGACTTCGCCACCCAGGTGGAGGCGGTCACCGGCGCCACGCTGCAGGATGCGGCCTTTTTTGAACAAACGGTCGATAATGTCCAGCGGATGATTATCGAAGGCATTCGCGTCCGTTAATTGGCGGGCGGCAGCGGGCAGCTTTGATCGCCATCCTCGCACTGTAGCAGCGAGGCGAGGAAAGACTCCCGCTCCACGCTCTTATCGGTCATGCACTGGCTGACCAGCATTGGCTGCATGCTGCCGCCTTCGGCGCCGGACGCGAGAAAGGCGCAGTCGGCGTCGCGGAGGGCGATCCATGCCTGCTGCGCCTGCTTCAGTAATGTTTGTTGTTTACCCACCGCCCGCTGCAGGGCCTGCTGCCAGGTGTCGTTCAGTTTTTTATCGGCCGCCTGATACTGCGCGGCCGCGCACTGATTCATTTCGGTTTGGGTGTTGGCGCTGCTGCACTCGTCCGCCAGCGCCGCGCCGCTGGCCAGCAGGGCCATCACGGCAAATAACGTGCGTTTCATTGTTCTGCTCCCATAAAAAAGGCTCCCGTCCGGGAGCCTTAATTAAACACAGCTGACGTCGGCTGTCATTAGCTGATCGCAGCGCAGACTGATTGCCCGGATGGCGGCGCACCGCGCCTTATCCGGGCTACCCTTTGGCGGTGGTAGGTAGCCCCGGTAAGCGTAGCGCCACCGGGGAGCCCGTTTTAGCCGATGGTCATCAGGCTGGCGTTACCGCCTGCCGCCGCGGTGTTAACGCTCAGCGAACGCTCGATATACAGCCGCTCCAGCAGCAGATTGGTTTCGCCGCGGGCGAAGCCCTGCACGGAGACAATCGCCCCGTCGCGCGCCGCCACCTGCTCGCACAGCTCGCGCAGCTGGTCGGAATCGCCGTGGTAGATAACCGCGTCGAAGGCCTGGCCAGGCAACTGCTCCGCTTTGGCAAAGCGAATGCGCTCGCTGACCTCCCGCGGCAGTTTCTTCGCCAGATCGCGCTGCAGGGCGCTGTCCGGCCACAGTACTTCACAACCCACCGCCAGCACAGCCGCCAGCTGGATCAGCGCATCCTGTTCGTTATCCGCTACGCACAGCACGCGCTCGCGCGGCATCAGCGTCAGGGTGTTGCGCTCGCCGGTTGGCCCCGGCAGCAGGCGTTGGGTGCCGCTTTGCGCCTGCTCGCTGTACTGCTGGCACAGCGCCTGCAGCTCAGGACGGCCCGCGGCCCACTGCTGCAGCGCCTGCAGCGGTTTTTCCAGCAGCGTTTTCAGCTGGGCGTCCAGCGGACGCTCCGCATCCTGGCGGGCGAAGGTTACGCCAACCGCGTCCTGCGGACGGCTGGAGAGCAGACGGTACAGATACAGCGGACCGCCGGCTTTCGGACCGGTACCGGACAGCCCTTCGCCGCCGAACGGCTGAACGCCGACCACCGCGCCAACCATATTGCGGTTGACGTACAGGTTGCCCACCTTGGCGCTGCCGGTGACCTGGGCGATGGTTTCGTCGATACGGGTATGCACGCCGAGGGTCAGGCCGTAGCCAGAGGCGTTAATCTGCTCGACCAGTTTGTCCAGCTCGTTACGGTTATAGCGCACCACGTGCAGTACCGGGCCGAAGACCTCTTTTTTCAGCTCGTCGAAGCTGTCGAGCTCGATAAGCGTCGGCGGCACGAAGGTCCCGTGACGCCATTCGCGGGCGTCTTCGCTATTCTCGCGCACCGCCTGGTAGACGGTGCGGCCTTTGGCGCGCATCGCCTGAATATGGCGTTCGATATTCTCTTTCGCTTCCGCATCGATAACCGGACCGATATCGGTGGTCAGGCGCCCCGGATTGCCCATCCGGCACTCGCTCATGGCGCCGCGCAGCATGGTTAAGGTGTGATCGGCGACCTCTTCCTGCAGGCAAAGCACGCGCAGGGCGGAGCAGCGCTGACCAGCGCTGTCGAACGCGGAAGCCAGCACGTCGATCACTACCTGCTCGGTGAGCGCCGACGAATCGACGATCATCGCGTTCATCCCGCCGGTTTCGGCGATCAGCGGCGTCGGGCGGCCCTGGGGATCGAGGCGGCTGGCGATATTGCGCTGCAGCAGGGTGGCCACTTCGGTGGAGCCGGTGAACATCACGCCGCGTACGCGCTCATCGGTGGTTAGCGCGGCGCCCACGGTCTCCCCGCGACCCGGCAGCAGTTGAATAACGCCCGGCGGCACGCCGGCTTCCAGCAGAATCGCCACGCCCTGGGCGGCGATAAGCGGCGTCTGCTCGGCAGGTTTCGCCAGCACGCTGTTGCCGGCCGCCAGCGCGGCGGCAATCTGGCCGGTGAAGATCGCCAGCGGGAAGTTCCACGGGCTGATACAGACCACCGGACCCAGCGGGCGGTGAGTTTCATTATCGAAATCGTCGCGCACCTGGCCGGCGTAATAGTGCAGGAAGTCAACGGCTTCGCGCACTTCAGCGATGGCGTTGCTGAAGGTTTTACCCGCCTCGCGCACCAGGATCCCCATCAGGGTCGGCATTTGGCTTTCCATCAGCACCGCGGCGCGCTCAAGAATGGCGGCGCGCTCCTGCGGCGGAGTGGCGAACCAGATCGGCGCATTGTTGATAGCGCTGGTCAGCGCCTGCTGCACTTCAGCGTCGCTGGCTTCGCGGACGTAGCCGACGATATCTTTCGGCTCTGCCGGGTTAACCACCGGCTGCATTTCGCCTTCGGCCACCGGCTGCTCCAGCATCGGCAATGCCTGCCATTTATGCAGCGCGCTGTTGAGCAGGGAAGAGGAGAGGGAGGCCAGACGGTGCTCGTTCGCCAGATCGAGACCGGCGGAGTTGCTCCGGCCGCTGCCGTAGAGATCGCGCGGCAGCGGGATTCTCGGATGCGGCAGGCCGGCCTGGCCTTCCTGCTGCGCCAGTTTTTCTACCGCGCTGACCGGGTCGGCCACCAGCTCGTCCAGCGGCAGGGTATTGTCCGCGATACGGTTGACGAAAGAGGTATTGGCGCCGTTTTCCAGCAGACGGCGCACCAGATACGCCAGCAGCGTCTCGTGGGTGCCCACCGGGGCGTAGATGCGGCACGGCCGATTCAGTTTGCCGTCGGCGACCTTGCCCACCACCTGCTCGTACAGCGGTTCGCCCATGCCGTGCAGGCACTGGAACTCATACTGGCCCGGGTAGTAGTTCTGGCCCGCCAGCTGGTAGATAGCCGCCAGAGTATGGGCGTTATGGGTGGCGAACTGCGGGTAAATCAGGTTCGGCACCGCCAGCAGCTTCTTCGCGCAGGCGAGGTAGGAGACGTCGGTGTAAACCTTGCGGGTGTATACCGGATAGCCTTCGAGACCTTCCATCTGCGCGCGTTTAATTTCGCTATCCCAGTAGGCGCCTTTCACCAGACGGATCATCAGGCGACGGCGGCTGCGGGTGGCGAGGTCAATCAGGTAATCAATGACAAACGGACAGCGCTTCTGGTAGGCCTGAATCACGAAGCCAATCCCGTTCCAGCCGGCCAGTTCCGGCTCGAAGCACAGTTTTTCCAGCAGGTCGAGGGAGATCTCCAGACGGTCTGCCTCTTCGGCGTCAATATTGATGCCGATGTCATACTGACGCGCCAGCAGGGTCAGCGATTTCAGCCGCGGGTAAAGCTCTTCCATCACCCGGTCATACTGCGCGCGGCTGTAGCGCGGGTGCAGCGCGGAGAGCTTAATGGAGATACCCGGACCTTCATAAATGCCGCGGCCGTTGGAGGCTTTGCCGATGGCATGAATCGCCTGCTGATAAGAGACCATATAGGCCTGGGCGTCAGCGGCGGTCAGGGCGGCTTCGCCGAGCATATCGTAGGAGTAGCGGAACCCTTTTTCTTCCAGCTTGCGGGCGTTGGCCAGCGCTTCGGCGATGGTTTCCCCGGTGACGAACTGCTCGCCCATCAGGCGCATCGCCATATCCACGCCTTTGCGGATCAGCGGTTCGCCGCTCTTGCCGATGATGCGGTTCAGGGAGCGGGAGAGGCTGGTCTCGTTGTGGGTCGACACCAGTTTTCCGGTGAACAGCAGCCCCCAGGTGGCGGCGTTGACGAACAGCGACGGGCTGCGGCCGATGTGCGACTGCCAGTTGCCGTTGCTGATTTTGTCGCGGATCAGCGCATCGCGGGTGGCTTTATCCGGAATACGCAGCAGGGCTTCCGCCAGGCACATCAGCGCCACCCCTTCCTGTGAAGAGAGGGAGAACTCCTGCAGCAGGCTCTGCACCATGCCGGCGCGGCCGCTGGCGGTTTTCTGGTTGCGCAGTTTTTCCGCCAGCTGATACGCCAGCTTGTGCGCCTGTTCGCCCAGCGGCTGCGGCAGACGGGCCTGCTCCAGCAGCATCGGTACCGCGTCGGTTTCCGGACGTCGCCAGGCGGCGGTGATCGCCGCGCGGCTCACCGACTGCGGCAGGATCTGCTCGGCGAATTCGAGGAACGGCTGATAGGGCTCTTCCGTTGGTACGCTGGCGTCATCGCTTTCGTTGGCGGCCCCGGAGAGCAGGGCCGGCAGCTCAGGCAGCGTCTCGTCGTTCTCCAGTTTTTCCAGATAATTAAAGATGGCCTGCTTAATCAGCCAGTGCGGCGTGCGGTCAATACGGCTCGCGGCGGATTTAATGCGCTCGCGGGTTGCGTCGTCAAGCTTAACACCCATGGTGGTGGTGCCCATGCTCAAAACTCCTGTCATTTATCGTTAGGCTTATGCGGTTGCATGGAAATATCCACTATGTTGCAACTTTGTGCAACCTTGTTAATTGTGGCTTGTGACGGAAGCCGTGAAATGGCTAATTTGTTAAAAATAACCCCTAAAATAGCAGAAATTTAACCCCGGGCTCATAGGGTATTTGTATGCGTGAGTTAACACTTTTGTTTGGTGCAACCTTTAAAAACGTGAGAGAGTGCAACCTCTAACAAATTGACGTTTTGCGCCGTCGGTTTTTCGTGTAAATGCTGTGTTAAATCGTTTGTGAAAAACCGAAGCTTCCGTCAGGATACGGTCGCCCAATTAAACAATGCGCCATTACCCCGTTCCGGTAGTGGAAAAAAACGACGAAGTTGGACGCTGTCGATAAAAATTCTGGAGACTTTGCATGGCTATTAGCACACCGATGCTGGTGACATTTATTGTTTATATTTTTGGTATGGTATTGATAGGGTTTATTGCCTGGCGTTCGACCAAAAACTTCGATGATTATATTCTCGGGGGAAGGAGTCTGGGGCCATTTGTGACCGCGCTTTCCGCAGGGGCGTCGGATATGAGCGGCTGGCTGCTGATGGGCCTGCCAGGGGCGATTTTTCTCTCCGGGATTTCCGAAAGCTGGATCGCCATTGGCTTAACGCTGGGGGCGTGGATTAACTGGAAGCTGGTGGCCGGTCGCCTGCGCGTGCATACCGAGGTGAATAATAACGCCCTGACGCTGCCCGATTATTTTACCGGCCGTTTTGAAGATAAAAGCCGGGTGCTGAGAATTATTTCGGCGCTGGTTATTCTGCTGTTCTTTACCATCTATTGCGCTTCAGGAATTGTCGCGGGGGCGCGTCTGTTTGAAAGCACCTTCGGCATGAGTTATGAAACCGCACTGTGGGCCGGGGCGGCGGCGACGATTATCTATACCTTCGTCGGCGGCTTCCTCGCGGTTAGCTGGACCGATACCGTGCAGGCCAGCCTGATGATTTTTGCGCTGATCCTCACCCCGGTGATCGTGATTATTTCCGTCGGCGGCTTTGGCGATTCGCTGGAAGTGATTAAGCAGAAGAGCATCGAAAATATCGACATGCTGAAAGGGCTGAACTTCGTGGCGATTATCTCGCTGATGGGCTGGGGGCTGGGTTATTTCGGTCAGCCGCATATTCTGGCGCGCTTTATGGCGGCGGATTCGCACCACAGCATCGTTCACGCACGTCGCATTAGTATGACCTGGATGATCCTCTGCCTCGGCGGGGCGGTGGCCGTCGGCTTCTTTGGCATCGCCTACTTCAATAACAACCCGAGCCTGGCGGGCGCGGTTAACCAGAACGCCGAGCGCGTGTTTATCGAACTGGCGCAAATCCTGTTTAACCCGTGGATTGCCGGGATCCTGCTGTCGGCGATTCTGGCGGCGGTGATGTCCACCCTGAGCTGTCAGCTGCTGGTCTGCTCGAGCGCAATTACCGAAGACCTGTATAAAGCCTTCCTGCGTAAAAACGCCGGTCAGAAAGAGCTGGTGTGGGTGGGCCGTATGATGGTGCTGGTGGTTGCCCTGGTGGCCATTGCCCTGGCGGCCAATCCGGAAAACCGCGTGCTGGGTCTGGTGAGCTACGCCTGGGCTGGCTTCGGCGCCGCCTTTGGCCCGGTGGTCCTGTTCTCGGTAATGTGGTCGCGCATGACCCGTAACGGCGCGCTGGCCGGGATGGTGATTGGCGCCCTGACCGTGATCGTCTGGAAGCAGTTTGGCTGGCTGGGCCTGTATGAAATTATTCCGGGCTTCGTCTTCGGCAGCATCGGGATTGTGGTCTTTAGCCTGCTGGATAAAGCGCCGTCGGCCAGCATGCAGCAGCGCTTTGCCGAAGCGGATGCCCACTACCATACGCCGCCGCCGGTACGCGTCACGGCTGAGTAAGATCATCTGATGCTCACGAGCCCGCCGCTGGCGGGCTTTTTATTGCCTGGTGCCGTACCGGAATATTATAACCCTTGCTAATTATCTGAAAATCCGCTGATATTTCCTGACTAATAACAATGAGGATAGCAAAGATGACGTTCAGACAGGGTGCAATGGCGCTGGTGCTGGCAGGGTTACTCAGCGGCTGCGTGGCGGGTGGAAGTTCATCGACCAGCGCGCCGAAGCCCGGCGTCTGCCCGGCGGATAAGTCCATGGTGCAAACCACGCTTTACTTCGGTCTGAGCCGCCCGGCGGGGAAAGACATCACCGCTGAAGAGTGGCAACAGTTTGTCGACCGTGACGTCACGCCGCGCTTTCGCGACGGGCTGACGGTGTTTGATGCCCACGGCCAGTGGCTTGGCCAGAATGGTCAGGTGGTGCGGGAGCAGAGCAAGGCGCTAATGGTGATCCATGGGCATGACGCGCAGAGCGAGGCCGGTATTGAGGCTCTGCGCCAGGGCTATAAATCACGCTTCGCGCAGGAGTCGGTGATGCGTGTCGACCAGCCGGTCTGCGTGCAGTTCTGAGTAAACGGCGGGGGCAGCCCCGCCGTTTGTTTTACAGCACCAGCCCGGCGAAGCTGGCGGAAAGCAGGCTTACCAGCGTGGCGCTATACACCAGCCGCAGGCCGAAGCGGGAGACGATATTGCCCTGCGGTTCATTCAGGCCTTTGATCGCCCCGGCGATAATGCCGATCGAGGCAAAGTTGGCAAACGACACCAGGAATACCGAGAGAATGCCGAGCCCGCGAGGGGTCATGCTGGCGGCAATCTTTTGCAGCTCAATCATCGCCACAAATTCGTTAGCGACCAGTTTGGTGGCCATGATGCTGCCGGCGTTTAGCGCATCGCTCAGCGGGATGCCGATAAGCCACGCCAGCGGATAAAAGACGTAGCCGAGGATCTGCTGGAAGCTGAGACCAAACAGGGTGGCGAATAGCGCGTTAATGGCGCTGATCAGGGCGATAAAACCGATCAGCATCGCCAGAATAATCATCGCCACTTTAAAGCCGGCCAGAATATATTCCCCGAGCATTTCAAAGAAACTCTGCGATTCATGCAGCTTCTCGAGTTTTATTTCCTGCTCGCTGCCCGGCCGCGTCGGGTTAATTACCGACAGCACGATAAAGGTGCTGAACATATTGAGGATCAGCGCTGCGACGACATATTTGGCGTCCAGCATGGTCATATAGGCGCCGACAATTGACAGCGATACGGTCGACATGGCCGTCGCCGCCATAGTGAACAGTCGCCGTGAGGAGAGGTCGCCCAGTACGCCCTTGTAGGCAATGAAGTTCTCCGATTGACCGAGGATCAGCGAGCTGACGGCGTTGAAAGATTCCAGCTTACCCATGCCGTTTACTTTCGACAGCAGGGTGCCAATCACGCGAATAAAAATCGGCAGGATCCGCCAGTGCTGGAGAATACCAATCAGCGCGGAAATAAACACAATCGGACACAGGACGCCCAGGAAAATAAAGGCTAAGCCTTTTTCGCTCATGCCGCCAAAGACGAAATTGGTCCCTTCGGCGGCAAAGCCTAACAGCGAAGCAAAAAAGCCGGAAATATTTTTTACCAGCCACAGGCCGCTTTCGGCGTGCAGGAAAAAGAAAGCGAGCGCTATTTCGATAATAATCAACTGGAGAATATAACGAATACGAATTTTTTGTCTGTCGTAGCTGACAAGCCAGGCCAGGGCGAGGATCACCGCCAGCGCCAGCAGGAAATGAAAAAATGCAGTCATGTTGTTCTTTTCGCAAGTCAATAAGGCCGCCATTTAGCCATAGCCGTTACGGCGGGTAAATATCTGGCGTAAAAAATCCTTTGCTTATTCTTTCCCTTCATAACAGGCGAATATTTTCATAAGTCATTATTTGTCAGCGATTTATTTACAACTGATCATCATTCTCTGCACATTTCGCTTGTGTTTCTGAGCATTGTAATGATAATCACTATCATAAATATTACCTGTTTTTGCATTCGTTGACGGTGCTTTACATTTAAGGGTATTGGCATGTTTGTCCCATTTCTCATTATGTTACGCGAAGGCCTGGAGGCGGCGCTGATTGTCAGCCTGATCGCCAGCTATCTGAAACGCACCCAGCGCGGCAACTGGATTGGCGTGATGTGGATTGGCGTGATCCTCGCGGCGGCGCTATGTCTTGGCTTAGGCATCTTTATCAACGAAACCACCGGCGAATTTCCTCAGCGTGAACAGGAGCTGTTCGAAGGGATCGTCGCGGTCATTGCGGTGGTGATCCTGACGTGGATGGTCTTCTGGATGCGCAATGTCTCACGCAACGTCAAGCAGCAGCTGGAGCAGGCCGTGGACAAGGCGCTGCAGCGCGGTAATCACCACGGCTGGGCGCTGGTGATGATGGTCTTTTTCGCGGTCGCCCGTGAGGGGCTGGAGTCGGTCTTCTTTCTGCTGGCGGCCTTCCAGCAGGATGTCGGCATCTGGCCGCCGCTGGGGGCGCTGCTGGGTCTGGCCACCGCTATCGTGCTGGGCTTCCTGATCTACTGGGGCGGTATCCGCCTTAACCTTGGCGTGTTCTTCAAATGGACCAGCCTGTTTATTCTGCTGGTGGCCGCTGGCCTGGCCGCGGGGGCGATCCGCGCCTTCCACGAGGCGGGCCTGTGGAACCTGTTCCAGGATACCGCCTTCGATCTGAGCAACGTGCTGTCGACGCATACGCTGTTCGGCACGCTGCTGGAAGGGATCTTCGGCTATCAGGAGACGCCGAGCGTCAGCGAAGTGGCTGTCTATCTGCTTTATCTGATCCCGGCGCTGGTGCTGTTTGCCCTGCCGCCGCGGAATAATACCACTGCCTCGCGGGCTGCCTGACCGGGCGCTGCGAGCTTATAAGCGACACTCTACTTACCGAAAGGGATGATCATGATGATTCATTTTCGCCGTAATGCGCTGCGGGTGACCGTGGCCGCGCTGCTCAGCTCTGCATTCGGTGCTCAGGCTGCGGATATCCCGCAGGTCAAAGTCACCGTCAACGACAAGCAGTGCGAGCCGATGCAGGTGACCGTTAACGCGGGTAAAACCCAGTTTATTATTCAGAACCACAGCCAGAAAGCGCTGGAGTGGGAGATTCTGAAAGGGGTGATGGTGGTGGAAGAGCGCGAAAACATCGCGCCGGGCTTTACTCAGAAGCTCACCGCGAACCTGCAGCCGGGCGAATATGACATGACCTGTGGCCTGCTCACCAACCCGAAAGGCAAACTGATCGTCACCGGCGCCGCCACCAAAGACGCGGCGAAAGCGGATGCGGTGCTGAGCCTCGGCGACGCGATCACCGCCTATAAAGCCTATGTGACGGCGGAAACCGCGCAGCTGGTTAGCGGCACCAAAGCCTTTACCGACGCGGTGAAAGCCGGCGATATCGAAAAAGCGAAAGCGCTGTACGCCCCGACGCGTCAGCATTACGAGCGCATCGAGCCCATTGCCGAGCTGTTCTCTGACCTTGACGGCAGCATCGACGCCCGCGAAGACGACTTCGAGAAAAAAGCGGAAGATCCGAAATTTACCGGTTTCCACCGTCTGGAAAAAGCGCTGTTTGGCGATAACAGCGTCAAGGGGATGGAAAAATATGCCGATCAGCTGAACAGCGATGTGCTGGAGCTGCAAAAGCGTATCAGCGAGCTGGCGTTCCCGCCGTCAAAAGTCGTGGGCGGCGCGGCAGGATTAATTGAGGAAGTCGCGGCCAGCAAGATCAGCGGTGAAGAAGATCGCTACAGCCATACCGATCTGTGGGACTTCCAGGCCAACATTGACGGCGCGCAGAAAATTGTCGACCTGCTGCGCCCGCAGCTGCAAAAAGAGAACAGCGCGCTGCTGGCGAAAGTGGACGCCAACTTTAAGAAAGTGGACAGCATCCTCAGCAAATATCGCACCAAAGACGGTTTCGAGACCTACGATAAGCTGACCACCGCCGACCGTAATGCGCTGAAAGGGCCGATCACCACCCTGGCGGAAGATCTGGCTCAGCTGCGCGGGATCCTGGGGCTGGACTAAGTCGATGGCACAGCAGAAACCCCACGACGTGAACGAGCCGTCACGTCGTCGCTTACTGAAAGGGATCGGCGCGCTTGGCGGCGCGCTGGCCATCACCGGCGGCTGCCCGGTAGCGCATGCGGCAAAAGCGGAAAGTTCCCCGGGGACGCTCACACCCGACGCGCGCCAGGAAAAGCAGCCATTCTATGGCCGGCATCAGGCGGGCATTCTGACGCCGCAGCAGGCTTCGATGATGCTGGTGGCCTTCGATGTGCTGGCGGCTGATAAAGCCGACCTCGAGCGGCTGTTTCGACTGCTGACCCAGCGTATCGCCTTTTTAACCCAGGGCGGCCCGGCGCCGGACACGCCGAATCCGCGGCTGCCGCCGATGGATTCCGGCATCCTGGGGCCGTGGATTG
This sequence comes from Klebsiella sp. KP20-425-1, assembly GCF_025813515.1. Taxonomy (NCBI): domain Bacteria; kingdom Pseudomonadati; phylum Pseudomonadota; class Gammaproteobacteria; order Enterobacterales; family Enterobacteriaceae; genus Klebsiella; species Klebsiella sp. KP20-425-1. The sequence goes on along the minus strand of NZ_CP109614.1, from coordinate 3,257,465 downwards.
CGCCAGATAACCTGACCATCACCGTCTCGGTCGGCCATTCGCTATTTGATGAGCGCTTTGGCCTGGCGGATAAAGCACCGAAAAAGCTGCAGCCGATGACCCGCTTCCCCAACGATTCGCTGGATGCCGCGCTGTGCCATGGCGACCTGCTGCTGCAGATCTGCGCCAATACTCAGGATACGGTGATCCACGCCCTGCGTGATGTCATCAAACATACGCCGGATCTGCTGAGCGTGCGCTGGAAGCGGGAAGGGTTTATCTCCGACAGCGCGGCGCGCAGCAAAGGCAAAGAGACCCCCATCAACCTGTTGGGGTTTAAGGACGGCACCGCTAACCCGGCGAGCCACGACAGCGCGCTGATGGATAAGGTAGTGTGGGTGACAGCCGATCAGGACGAGCCGGCCTGGACCGTGGGCGGCAGCTATCAGGCGGCGCGAATTATCCAGTTTCACGTGGAGTTCTGGGATCGGACGCCGCTCAAGGAGCAGCAGACGATCTTTGGTCGCGACAAGCACACCGGTGCGCCGCTGGGGATGAAAAACGAACACGATACCCCGGATTACAGTAAAGATCCTAACGGCGAAGTCATTGCGCTGGATAGCCATATTCGTCTGGCCAATCCCCGCACGCCGGAAACCCAGTCCAGCCTGATGATGCGCCGCGGATACAGCTATTCGCTGGGGGTTACTAACGCCGGACAACTGGATATGGGGCTGTTATTCGTTTGCTATCAGCACGATCTGGAAAAGGGTTTTCTGACGGTGCAGAAACGGCTTAACGGCGAGGCGCTGGAGGAGTATGTCAAACCGATCGGCGGGGGCTACTTCTTTGTTTTACCCGGCGTAGTGGATGAAAAACACTATCTGGGAGAGTCGCTGCTGCAGGCCTGATACCGACCCTGCCCGTAAGGGCAGGGCGTTTTCTGCTGTTTTTCTCATTTTTCTTATATTTCCTGCCATGTGTTATATTTCTGTAATACAAATGACCGATAGTCTCCTACACTTGCTTAAGAACTATTTGTTGCGTCATTGTGAAAAATAAGTTGCATTAAGAATCTTTTTTGATGTACTTATTACATACGCGGTAGTTCCCGGCAGTGTGACGTTTCACTATGGAGATCGCGAATGGTAAGGTCCCGTACCGGACAACGTACAACCTCAGACCGTACTCTTCAGCACGGAAGCCCCGCTTCCGGCAGCGATTTTCTTACTCTTTCTCTCTCCGCTTCGCATTATTACAACCTTGGCAGGGTACGCGGTGCGCGTAGCCGCGACTCGTTGTCAGTTCTACCGGCAAGCAATGGCTTACAAGGAAGCCAAACCTCAATCGTTCGTGCGCATAGTCGCGTCGATGTTGACGCGTGTGATGTAAACCAACAACGCAAGGTGCTATCCATGGGAAGACAAAAAGCAGTGATCAAAGCTCGTCGTGAAGCAAAACGTGTGCTGAGACGGGATTCACGCAGCCATAAGCAGCGTGAAGAAGAATCGGTCACATCGCTTGTGCAAATGAGTGGCGTAGAAGCAATTGGCATGGCGCGGGACAGCCGTGATACTTCCCCAATTGAGGCGCGCAATGAGGCTCAGGCGCATTATTTGAATGCCATCGACAATAAGCAGCTGATTTTCGCTACCGGCGAAGCTGGATGCGGCAAGACCTGGATCAGTGCGGCGAAGGCAGCTGAAGCCCTGATCCATAAGGATGTGGACAGAATTATTGTTACCCGTCCCGTTCTGCAGGCCGACGAAGATCTCGGCTTCTTACCGGGAGATATCGCCGAGAAGTTCGCTCCCTATTTCCGACCGGTTTACGATGTGCTGGTGAAAAGGCTGGGGGCTTCCTTTATGCAGTACTGCCTGCGTCCGGAAATCGGCAAGGTGGAAATCGCGCCGTTCGCCTATATGCGCGGACGTACCTTTGAAAATGCGGTGGTGATTCTGGACGAGGCCCAGAACGTGACCGCAGCGCAGATGAAGATGTTTTTAACCCGCCTCGGGGAGAACGTGACGGTCATCGTCAATGGCGATATCACCCAGTGCGACTTGCCCTCTGGCGTGAGATCTGGCCTGAGCGATGCGCTGGCGCGTTTTGAGGAAGACGAGATGATCGGCATTGTGCGTTTCACCACCGATGACTGCGTGCGCTCGGCCCTCTGCCAGCGGACGCTGAAAGCCTATTATTAATCGTCATACTGTGAGTAAGGCCCGGGCTAGCCCGGGCTTTGTTGTTTTGATCCTTGCGACAGTCTGAAGTGCGGATAAAATTTCTGTTTTGAGGGATCCATCGCTGTATGTGATAGAATTTCTTCTCTGTAATACAAGAATATCTGCTTTGCTATACATAAGCGCCTTTCTAATAATTTCTTTCGTCTTACGCCGTTTTACTCATTTAATTGTATGGATACTTGTAAGGGAAGCACAATGGTCGTACATGGGAAAGTTATCAAGTTATTAATTACTATTTTGATGGTGGGGTTGTCATCCGCTGCTTATAGTAAAGATTATCAGGCAGGGAAAAACTTCACTGTTATTCATTCTACTGTTAAGCAACCGCCGCCACTGGTTGAGTTTTTTTCCTTCTACTGCGGACCTTGTTATGCGTTTGCAGAGCGCATCAATGTTGATACAGCTATCAGAAAGCGCCTGCCCGACGATATGAAACTGGAAAAATACCATGTCAGCCAGATGGGGCCTTTAGGACCAGCATTAACAGAAGCATGGGCCGTAGCACAATATGCTGGGGTAGATGGCAAGGTGGAAAAGTTATTGTTTGAAGGTTTACAGGTTAAGCGTGATATTAAAACGGCAGCTGATATTGTTAAGGTGTTTAATCAACTTGGCATTACGTCAGAGAAATATGCCGAAATGCAAAGTAACTTTATGGTAAAAGCTTTAATTGCCAGACAGGATAATCTGGTCGAAAAAATGAAAGTGCATGGTACGCCTTCTTTTTATGTTTCAGGAAAATATCATATTAACAATGCATCACTCGCGCAAGATGACTATGATACCTATGCAGAGGATATGGCTAATCTGGTTTTATTTTTGCTTAACAAGCCCCTGTAACACGAAGTGAGAAAGTATCATTAGGTTTGTCTTTTTCGTTCTGTCCGGGTGGCGTTGCCACTCGTCGAACCCTGGTCGGGGGTTCTCATCCCCCCCGGCGGGTGCCACATGCGAAAAAAAAGCCCGTACTTGCGTACGAGCTCTTCTTAAAATATGGCGGTGAGGGGGGGATTCGAACCCCCGATACGTTGCCGTATACACACTTTCCAGGCGTGCTCCTTCAGCCACTCGGACACCTCACCATATTGTCTTGCTGCTCACCTTGGGTGGGCAACGGGGCGCTACTATAGGGAGTTGCGTTAAAACGGTCAAGCATATTTTCTTCTTTCTTTGCCGTTCGCTCACGCAATGAACAATGCCCCGCTGCGGCTCAGCGGGGCGGGCGTTTTAGCGCTGGGAATCCAGCTGTTCGTTATTCTTCACGACGTCCTGCGCTTTGCTGTAGCTTTCGATCAGCAGCTGGTAGGCCGGGAAGACTTTGGTGTACACCTCCGCCCATTCTGCGGCGTCCGGGCGATTCCAGGTGCGCTGCAGCTCAGAGGCGACGGCGGCGGTATCCATTGGCACTACGCCGGCCTGTACCACGCGAGCCAGGGTGATCTCCTGCGCCATTTTGCTGTAGGTGCCGGAAGCGTCAATCACGGCAAACACTTTATAACCGTCGGCGACAGCGGCGATAGCCGGGAAGGCCATGCAGACGCTGGTGATGGTCCCGGCGATAATCAGCGTTTTACGACCGGTCGCTTTCACCGCGGCGACGAATTCCGGGTTATCCCAGGCGTTAATCTCACCTTTACGGGCGATGTATTTCGCATGCGGCGCGTTTTCATGAATCTCCGGGATCAGCGGGCCGTTCGGCCCCTGCGGCACGGAGGCGGTCGTGATCACCGGGATCCCGGCAAGCGACGCCATCTTGGCCAGCGCGGCGGCGCGAGCGCGCAGCTCTGGCATCGGCATATCGCCGACGGTCTGGAACAGACCGCTCTGATGGTCAATCAACAGCATTGCGGTATCGTTAACATCAATCACCGGACGAGCACCGTTAAAGTTAGCGGGAGTAGACATAGTATTCACCTCAATCAGTTAGATTTGGCCAAAGCGGCCGCTGTTAAAATCGCGTACAGCTTCTGCGATCTGCGTTTTGTTATTCATGACAAACGGGCCATAGCCCACAATCGGCTCATGTAGCGGTTCTCCGGCCATCAGCAGAACTTTTGCCGGAGCGGTCGCCTCCAGATGCACTGCGTCACCTGCCTGGCTCAGGACGGCCAGCTGGCCTTCGCGAGCAGATTCGGAACCGTTAATGATCACTTCCCCTTCCAGCACCACCAGAGCGGTACTCCAGCCCTCCGGTTGGCGCAGCGTGAGGTCGTGCCCCTGATTCAGCTGCAGATCCCACACGTTAAGCGGTGAGAAGGTATGGGCCGGGCCGCTGACGTCGTCATACTGGCCGGCAATAACCCGAACCTGTCCGGCGCCGTTCGCCAGCGCCACGGTGGGGATCGTCCCAGCGGTAATGCTCTGGTAGCCGGGGGTCGCCATTTTGTCTTTCGCGGGCAGGTTGACCCACAGCTGGATCATCTTCAGCTCGCCGCCGCTGCGGGTGAAGGCCTCCGAGTGGAACTCTTCGTGCAGGATCCCGGCGCCCGCCGTCATCCACTGCACGTCGCCTGGACCAATCACCCCGCCGCGTCCGGTGGAGTCACGATGCTCTACTTCACCGGCGTAGACGATGGTGACGGTTTCAAATCCGCGATGCGGATGCTCACCGACGCCGCGTTTTTCGCTGCCCGCCGGGAAGGTGTACGGCCCGGCATAGTCGAGCAGTAAGAAGGGGCTCAGCTGCTGGCCGTGCGTCTGATAGGAAAACATCGAGCGAACCGGGAAGCCGTCGCCTACCCAATGCTGCGCAGGCGCGGTGTAGACTCCTGTGATCTGTTTCATGGCTTTCTCCTGTGTATCGGTATCTGATGTAAATAAGCTTATATCCGGGACGACGTATGCGGTAGTGAGCAAAAATGACCTATACTGTTCTAAAAATGGAACAATGGAGGAAGGATGCAGGATCTCAATGACTTCGCCTGGTTTGTCCAGGTGGTAGACCATGGCGGTTTCGCGGCGGCGGGGCGAGCGCTTGACCAGCCGAAATCCAAACTCAGCCGCCGCATTGCGCAACTCGAGGAGCGGTTGGGCGTGCGTTTGATTCAGCGAACCACCCGTCAGTTCGCGGTCACCGAGGTCGGGCAGACCTTTTATCAGCATTGCAAAGCGATGCTGATTGAGGCCGAGGCGGCGCAGCAGGCGGTCGAGACGCTGCGCGCCGAGCCGCGCGGTAGCGTCAGGATCACCTGTCCGGTCACCTTGCTGCATGTCCATATCGGACCGATGCTGGCGCGATTTATGGCACGCTATCCTGGGGTAACGCTGCATCTTGAGGCGACCAACCGCCGGGTGGATGTGGTCGGGGAGGGCGTTGATGTGGCGATCCGCGTCCGTCCCCGGCCCATCGAGGATAGCGACCTGGTGATGCGCGTGCTGGCGGACCGCGGGCACCGGCTGGTGGCCAGCCCGGATCTCATTTCCCGGCTCGGACGTCCGCAGGCGCCGTCCGAGCTGAGCGCCTGGCCGGGCCTCAGCCTGGGTGCGAACAAGCATCAGCATAAATGGCAGCTCACCGGGCCCGGGGGAGCGAGAGCGGAAGTGTATTTCACGCCGCGAATGGTGACCACCGATATGCTGGCGCTGCGCGAGGCGGCGATGGCCGGCGTAGGCGTGGTGCAGCTTCCTTTATTAATGGTGCGCGATCAGCTGGCGTCAGGTGAATTAGAGGTGGTTCTGGACGAGTGGCAGCCGCGGCGGGAAGTGATCCATGCGGTATTTGCCTCACGGCGCGGGCTGCTGCCCTCCGTCAGGGCGCTGGTGGACTACCTCAGCGAAGAGTATCAGCGGATGGAGGAAGATTGATGGGTAGGCAGAGGTTTTTTGTCGGAACTCATATGTGAAAAGCGTCCGTACTTTTTCACGCACTCTTCGCAATCGCGTAGGCTCGTGAAAGATTGCTCACTGTGTGAGTCGTTTGCCGCTTGAGAGCGTTGGCTGTTATAAGCAACCTCTGGTTTTTTCGATACATCGTTTTACTATGACCGTCTGGTATTATTTAAGCAATTTTGCCATAACGTCAAAAAACATTGGCAGATCATCCTTGAATGAGAAGGTCGTGTTTATTGCCTGACGAGCGATTAAACCGTCAATAAGGGCAAAAATAATGATCGTGATTTCTTCAAGGTTAATATCACGGCGAAACTCTCCGGCAGCGATACCCTCCTGGATGAGCCGCGCGAAGCTTTTCCGCATGATGTCATCACTGGAGATATACGTTTTTCGCAGTTCTGGATTACGCGCAGACTCAGCCATGATTTCAACCCAAAGTTGATGCGTGATAGGGTAACCGATCTCGCTAATACAGGACGTGACTTGTGCACAAAGGCGATCAAAATAAGAGCCTGCATAGGTTGCATTATGGGCAGTCAGCGCGGAGTTCTGTTCTTCCAGTACAATAGCCTTAACAAGCTCATCCTTACTTTTGAAATACGTATACATTGCTCCTTGACTAATTCCTGCCCGGGTAGAGATTTCACGTACGCTTGTCGCACTAAAGCCTTTTTCCGCAAAGCAGGCAGCAGCAGCCGTAATCAACTTATGGTAGGTTTCGGTTTTTTTTAACATATCGGCATCTTGGTAAATTCGGTGTCCAGACTTTAACGCGCTTTTATGCAAGGAGCCAGAGCTAAACTCTGTCGTCTGGCTCCTGGATTTCGTCTTACTTTAGAAGGGGTAATTCACTGAGCATGTTCTTGAGATTCAGCATGTCCCAGGGCAAATGTTCAGCGATTGTCAGGCCAACGGGGACTGCTTTTGTCGTCGCTGCCGCTATCAGATTGAGTACATCCTCAATCGTCAGTTTGCCTTCAGCAACGTCGCCAAAATCGTGTTTTCCGCGCCCCGGTTTTGCAAAAAGAATGGAGCGGAACAGAGATGGGTCGAGTACGTCCAGATCGATATGGATCGCCAGATACGCAATCTTTTCTTTCGCTATCCACTCCAGGACTTCATCTGCACCGCTTTTAACCTGTTCAGGTGCTAGCGTCGTAATGTTATGGCGAGTGAGGTATTCAGCTTCATAAGGAAGTGGCGCGTGGATACCGGCAATCATTATTTTTGACGGATTAAGTTTGGTTTTTACATGGGCAACTAAATCGTTATCACCCGTACCCATTAGCGCACCAAGCACATGGGCATGCGCGTTTGGATATTGTTCAGCCGTCTGCACGTCAGGATGCGAGTCAATCCAGAGCACACCGAGTTTGTCTCCGAACTTATCGAGCAGGTGGGCGAAAGGCGCCAGCGAAACCAGGCAGTCTCCGCCTAAAATGACAATGCTATTGGGATCATGTTTTTCAATCAGTGCGGCAGCATTATTGAGTTGCCTGATGAGGGATGGCTTAGCCGTGATGTCATTAATCCTTGGCAATGGCTCTGTTGTTGGTAACTCAACAGGAACGATCTCAACGGGCCCTTTTGCTTCAGGAGAGAGAAACGAGAGGAGCTGCGAGCCAAGATAGTAGGGAGGATTGTTACCGCCTTGCCATTGAGGAAATATAAGTCGCAGTGTTTTGCTAGTCATTGGTACCTTCTGTGTTGTCATGTGCTAAAATGAATGAACGTTCATTCAGTTTTATATTGAATTACGGTCGATACGCAAGTAACAAAGCACTTTTCGTTAATGCATAACGTACACCATCCGGAGCGATATGATTTTCGTTATGCCGGGTGGCTCAAAGCGGAAGAGGGGATAGTGTTGGCGAACATCTTCGCTGCGCTGTTAATCGTGCGAAGAAGAGTCTGGCTTTGACAATACTGCGTAATGTCTGTGGTCAGTTGTCGAACCCCGGTCGGGGGTTCTCATCCCCCCCAGCGGAGAATATAAAATAAAAAAGCCCGTACTTGCGTACAGGCTCTCATCTCGAATATGGCGGTGAGGGGGGGATTGACTCGCTTCGCTCGCCCCTGCGGGGCAGCCCGCTTACTGCGTGCGCGGTCTGTCCAACTGGCTGCGCCAGTTGTCGAACCCCGGTCGGGGGTTCTCATCCCCCCCTGTGGAGAATATAAAAGAAAAGAGCCCGTACTTTCGTACAGGCTCTCATCTCGAATATGGCGGTGAGGGGGGGATTCGAACCCCCGATACGTTGCCGTATACACACTTTCCAGGCGTGCTCCTTCAGCCACTCGGACACCTCACCATATTGTCTTTCCCGTTGTTGTCGGGAACGGGCGCTAATGTAGGGAAATACGTATCGCCCGTCAATCAACTTTTTGCAAAAAAAGCGCGTTTAGACAAACTTCGAGCAACTTGCTCCTTAAACGTGCGAAATCCGTTTTTTTTGTCGCCAGTAGCTTTTCCCTTTTCGCTCGGGGGAAATTTGTTATGCTGGCAAACCAATAGAAAACAATGAGTAAAATAAGACGCCAGCGTCAATCGGCCAAAGGCGTCTGCTATCAGGAGCCCCTATGGAGATTATTTTTTACCATCCGACCTTTGATACCCAATACTGGATCTGTGAGCTGGAAAAGCAGTTACCCGGCGCGCGGGTGCGCGAGTGGAAAGCGGGCGATAACCGGCCGGCGGACTATGCCCTGGTCTGGCATCCGCCGGTAGAGATGCTGCAGGGCCGGGCGCTGAAGGCCGTGTTCGCCCTCGGGGCAGGGGTGGACTCTATTCTCAGCAAGCTGCGCGACCATCCGGATATGCTGCCGCTGTCGATTCCGCTGTTTCGTCTCGAAGATACCGGTATGGGACGGCAGATGCAGGAGTATGCCGTTAGCCAGGTGCTGCACTGGTTCCGCCGCTTTGATGACTATCAGGCGCTGAAGCTGGCGTCCCGCTGGCAGCCGCTGCCCGAGTACCGCGCCGACGAATTCACCGTCGGGATTATGGGCGCCGGCGTGCTGGGGGCGAAGGTTGCGGAAAGTCTGCAACCCTGGGGGTTCCCGCTTCGCGTCTGGAGCCGTAGCCGCAAATCCTGGCCGCAGGTGCAGAGCTTCGCCGGCCAGGCCGAGCTGGGCGAATTCCTGCAGGGCACTCGCGTGCTGATCAACCTGCTGCCGAATACCGCCGAAACCGCCGGCATTATTAACCAGACGCTGCTGGCGCAGTTGCCTGATGAGAGCTATGTCCTCAACCTTGCTCGCGGCGTGCATGTCGTTGAAGAGGATCTGCTGGCGGCGCTGAACAGCGGTAAGCTCAAAGGGGCGATGCTCGATGTCTTCAGTCGCGAACCGCTGCCGCAGGAGAGCCCGCTATGGGCGCATCCGCGGGTGGCCATGACCCCCCATGTGGCGGCAGTGACCCGTCCAATGGAAGCTATCACCTACATTGCGGAGACCATTAGCCGGCTTGAGCGAGGGGAGCCGGTAAGCGGTCAGGTCGACCGCCAGCGCGGTTATTAAGACGAGAGAACCCCGCCACGGCGGGGTTTTTGCTAATCAATAGCCCGGTTTCCTGCTATTCTTGCGGCAAACAGAAGAGGAGAATGTGATGTATCCCGTTGACCTGCACATGCATACCGTCGCCAGCACCCATGCCTACAGCACCCTGCACGATTATATTGCGGAAGCAAAGCGTAAAGGGATCAAACTCTTCGCCATCACCGACCACGGCCCGGACATGGCGGATGCTCCGCACTACTGGCACTTCGTTAATATGCGCATCTGGCCCCGCCTGGTAGACGGGGTGGGGATCCTGCGCGGTATTGAGTCGAATATTAAAAATATTGAAGGCGAGATCGACTGTTCCGGACCGATGTTGACTTCCCTCGATCTGATCATCGCCGGATTTCATGAGCCGGTGTTTCCGCCGCAGGATCGTGACACCCATACACAGGCGATGATAGCCGCGATGGCCAGCGGTAAAGTGCATATGATTAGCCATCCGGGTAATCCGAAATTCCCGGTGGATATCCCGGCGATTGCCGAAGCGGCGGCTCGCTACCAGGTGGCGCTGGAGATTAATAACTCCTCATTCGTATCATCGCGCGTGGGCAGTGAAGACAACTGCCGGGCCATCGCCGCCGCAGTGCGTGATGCCGGGGGATGGGTGGCGCTGGGCTCGGACTCTCACACCGCCTTTACCCTCGGGGAGTTTACCGAATGCCGCAAGATCCTTGATGCGGTCGATTTCCCGGAGGAGAGGATCCTCAACGTTTCTCCGCGTCGCCTGCTTAACTTCCTCGAGTCGCGGGGCATGCCGGCGATCCCGGAATTTGCTGACCTTTAATTTGTATAACTGGAATAACTGAATGAACGAGTTTTCAATCCTCTGCCGCGTGCTGGGTTCGCTGTATTACCGTCAACCGCAGGACCCGCTGCTGGTGCCGTTGTTTACCCTGATCCGCGAGGGCAAACTGGCCGCCAGCTGGCCGCTTGAGCAGGACGAGCTGCTGGCGCGTCTGCAGAAAAGCTGTGAAATGCAGTCCCTGGCGACGGACTATAATGCGCTGTTCGTCGGTGAAGCCTGCAGCGTCCCGCCGTACCGTAGCGCGTGGGTGGAGGGTTCCTCGGAAGCGGAAGTTCGGGCTTTTCTGAGCGAACACGGCATCCCGACAGGGGAAGGTCCGGCGGATCATCTCGGCTCGCTGCTGCTGGCCGCCTCCTGGCTGGAGGATCATGCCGCAGAAGACCAGAGCGAGACGCTGGAGCTCCTGTTCGCCGACTATATCCTGCCGTGGTGCGGGACGATGCTGGGGAAAGTCGAAGCCCATGCGCACACGCCGTTCTGGCGCACCATGGCGCCGTTGACCCGCGACGCCATCGCCGCGATGTGGGACGAGCTTCAGGAAGAAGATGAGCAATAATATGTGATGTAAATCACTGTTTGAATGAAACTGAAAGAAAGTTCATTCATATACTGTGTTTTAGATCGCATTCTTCCGGCGCGTATCTGCTAGGATACGCGCCATGAACATACTCTTCGCAATCGCATTAACGACAGGCATCCTCTCCGGGATTTGGGGGTGGGTGGCGGTCGCTCTCGGCCTGCTGAGCTGGGCCGGATTCCTCGGCTGTACGGCCTATTTCGCCTGCCCGCAGGGCGGCTTGAAAGGGCTGGCCATCTCGTCCTGCACGGTGATGAGCGGCGTGGCCTGGGCGTTAGTGATTATCCACGGTAGCGCGCTGGCGCCACAGGTGCAGATCCTCAGCTATATGATGACCGGTGTGGTCGCCTTCCTGATGTGCATTCAGGCGCGACGGACGCTACTGTCGTTTGTCCCGGGCACCTTTATCGGCGCCTGCGCGACCTTCGCGGCAGACGGCGACTGGCGTCTGGTGATCCCTTCCCTGGCGCTGGGTCTGGTCTTTGGCTATGCCATGAAAAATAGTGGCCTGTGGCTGGCTGCCCGTGCGGATAAGCATAAATCGTTCGCCAACGACAACGCCTGATCGGCGGGACGACTAAAAAACAGGACCTTACGGGTCCTGTTTTTTTATCTTCTCGTCACCGGACAAAGCGATAATCTTGCTCCCGCAGGCGAGAATGCCCTAGTATCGGCAGAAAGCCGTATCCACACGCTATGCCGACAGGAGGAGAAATGGCTGTTAAACCTGAGGTAATTCTCGGCGATATTACGACACTTGATGTCGATGTGATTGTTAATGCGGCAAATCCCTCGCTGCTGGGTGGTGGCGGAGTAGACGGGGCCATCCACCGGGCGGCCGGTCCCGCGCTGCTGGCGGCTTGCAAGCAGGTGCTGCAGCAGCAGGGCGAATGCCCGCCCGGGCATGCGGTAATTACTATTGCCGGCAATCTGCCGGCCAGCGCGGTGATCCACACCGTGGGCCCGGTCTGGCACGGCGGTGACCGCATGGAGGCGCAAACCCTGGCCGATGCTTACAAAAACAGTCTGCAGTTGGCCTCGGCAAACAACTATCGCTCCATTGCGTTTCCGGCGATAAGCACCGGCGTGTATGGCTATCCGAGAGAGGAAGCGGCGGCGATCGCCGTGCGCACCGTCACCGCGTTTCTCACTCGCTATAATCCTCTTGAGCGCGTCCTGTTCGTCTGTTTTGACGAGGAAACGGCGGCTATCTATCGCCGCCTGCTGGCGTCATACCCCTGATTCAACAGAATAGGCTATGATAACCGCCAGTCTTGACGGGAATGATGGGTAGCAGGAGGGAGCAGGGTGTCAGAAGGAAAAGTCCAGCAGAAACAGCAGGCGCGCCGCGCGGAGATCGTTGTCGCCGCGCAAAAATGTTTCGCTGAAAAGGGGCTGCACGGCGCTTCCGTCGCCGATATCGCCCGGGAAGCGGGCCTGAGCGTCGGTCAGCTATATCGCATTTTTGCCAGCAAGGAAGCGATCATCGAAGCGATTGTTAGCGAAATCGTCAACGCCAGAGTCGGGGAGATGATCGATGAGAACCACAATCTGGCGCGTAAAGCGGCGGTTTTGGCCGGCAGGATCCCGACGTCGGCAGCCACCAAAAGCGATAATTATCTGCTGATGGAGATCAATGCCGAGGCCTCGCGTAACCCACGCTTGCGTGAGATCCTGATGCAGGCCGATCGGCGGTTGAAAGAGGAGGGCGGTCGCCTGTCGCAGCGCTACCATCCCGGGCTCAGCGATGCGCGACGCAATGCCGCATCAGAGCTCATCGCCGTTCTGACAGAGGGGGCAGCCTACCGCTGTGAGCTGAGCGCCTCCACCCCGGTCGATAAGGCAGATTTAGAAGCCCTGTACAATATGATTTTCGACCGGCTTTTTGACGAGCAGGCATAATACGGCACGCCTGGCGTGCCGCACAGGCTAATGGTTAGCTGGCCGAGGCTGGGGTTTTGGCCGGTTTGTTCATCGGTTTACCGGAGAACAGGAAACGCAGCAGCGGAATGCGCAGGTGAATTTCATACAGGATCAGGGCAATACCCACCACAAAAACCAACCCGACAATAAAGCCTAAGGTATTGGACTTAATGATCGGGGTGATCCACGCCCCGTACAGCAGCGTCAGCGGATGGTGCACCAGGTAAATAAACAGCGAAGCATTGACGAAATAGGTTACGCGCGCCGACTGGAAGTTCAGCAGGCGATGGCCGAGCGAAAAGACCACATTGACCATCCACAGCCCAAGCACCATGGTGATCACCGATTCCGTTTCATACATCCAGCCGTCGCCGGAGCCGTACTGCTGGTTCAGCCGGTAGGCGATAAATCCCAGCAGCGCCGCTGCGCAGCACCATGGTGACGGGGTGGTAAACATCGCCTTCAGACGCGGATTAATAAAGGTCTGCGCCCCCAGCACAAAGAAGGGAAGATAGAACAGCGTCTGCATCACCACAAAGTTAAACAGACCATTGCTAAGCAGCGGCGGGTAAATCAGGAACAGCGATCGGCGGATCAGCGCGTAAAGCACCCCCAGCGCAAGGAAAATCATCGTTAGCTGGCTCATAGTGACAGTGTCACTAAAGGCTGAGGCGCCTCCTGCCGGGCGGCGCGTCAGCCATTTAAACAGCACCACGCCCAGCGAGGTCAGCACCACCAGCACCAGTAAAAACCACAGGTGGGAAATAAGCTCCCACGCCAGGGTGTTAAATTTGTCGTACCCGGAAAGGGTGTGCCAGTTTTCCGCCTTGCCGTTGACGTACTGCAGCATAATAAACTGCGGCAGCGTCAGCAGTGGGATAGCGGTCAGCAGCGGAATACCGACCCGTTCGACGCGCACTTTCCACCACTTTTTCAACGGGTAGCGCAGGAACAGCATGTAGGAGAAATAGCCGGAGATGACGAAAAAGACCTGCATCCGGAAGGCATGGATGAAGTCATTAAACAGCGTCAACCACCACGAGGGCTCAGCGCTGTTGACATGCCAGCTGTGGCTGGAATAAATCAGCGAAATGTGGAAAGGGATCCCCAGCAGCATCAGCCAGGCGCGGATGCTGTCGAAGAAATATTCACGCTGTACCGGAGTATTATTCATACGATTCACGACAATCTCAGATAATTCGTCTTATCACTCAAGATGATAACGCTTACATTATCAGCAACCCTACATGAACTCGGGGTACCTGTCTCCAGGATAAGCACGCAAAGTGCAAACGGGATAGCGAACTGTTTATTCCCTGCGCCGCTACGCTGAACAAAGCAGGGATTATGTTGTCGGATTGCCTGAGTTTCCATTAAAATAGATCGGATCGATTTAAGCACACAAAGGGGGAAGTGCTTACTTATATGAAACATAAACCACAGATGATGAAAATGCGTTGGTTAAGCGCAGCCGTAATGTTGTCCCTGTGTACTTCATCTGCATGGGCATTTAGCATTGATGACGTTGCAAAAGAGGCCAAAACGTTAGCCGGGAAAGGCTATGAAGCGCCGAAGAGTAACCTGCCCTCCGCTTTCCGCGACATGAAATACGCGGATTACCAGCAAATTCAGTTTAATCACGATAAAGCTTACTGGAATAACCAGAAAACCCCATTCAAGCTTGAATTTTACCATCAGGGTATGTACTTCGACACGCCGGTCACCATCAATGAAGTGACGGCCACCAGCGTGCGCAAAATTAAATATAGCCCGGACTATTTTAACTTTGGTAACGTTCAGCACGATAAAGACACGGTGAAAGACCTCGGTTTCGCCGGCTTCAAAGTACTGTATCCGATCAATAGCAAAGATAAGAACGATGAGATCGTCAGCATGCTCGGTGCCAGCTACTTCCGCGTGCTGGGTCAGGGTCAGGTTTACGGCCTGTCCGCGCGCGGCCTGGCTATCGATACCGCGCTGCCGTCCGGCGAAGAGTTCCCGCGTTTTCGCGAGTTCTGGATCGAGCGTCCTAAAGCCACCGACAAACGTCTGACTATCTATGCGCTGCTGGACTCCCCGCGGGCAACCGGCGCTTATCGCTTTGTCATCATGCCGGGACGCGACACCGTGGTAGATGTCCAGTCCAAAGTTTACCTGCGTGACAAAGTGGGCAAACTGGGCGTGGCGCCGCTGACCAGCATGTTCCTGTTCGGTTCCAACCAGCCTTCTCCGGCGCTTAACTATCGTCCGGCGCTACACGACTCCAATGGTCTGTCGATCCTGGCCGGTAACGGCGAGTGGATCTGGCGTCCGCTGAACAACCCGAAACACCTTGCCGTTAGCAGCTATGCGATGGAAAACCCGCAAGGGTTCGGCCTGCTGCAGCGCGGCCGTCAGTTCTCGCGCTTCGAGGATCTCGACGATCGTTATGACCTGCGTCCGAGCGCCTGGATCACCCCGAAAGGGGAGTGGGGCAAAGGGAAAATCGAACTGGTTGAAATCCCGACCAACGATGAAACCAACGATAACATCGTGACTTACTGGACGCCGGATCAGCTGCCGGAGCCGGGCAAGGAGATGAACTTCAAGTACACCATCACCTTCAGTCGCGATGAAGACAAGCTGCATGCGCCGGATAACGCTTACGTTATGCAGACCCGCCGCTCTACCGGCGACGTGAAGCAGTCGAACCTGATCCGCCAGCCGGACGGCACCATTGCTTTCATTGTCGACTTCACCGGCGCCGATATGAAAAAACTGCCGGCGGATACCCCGGTCGCCGCCCAGGCGAGTACCGGCGATAACGCTGAAATCGTTGAAAATACCGTGCGTTACAATCCGGTGACCAAAGGCTGGCGAATGATCCTGCGTTTGAAGGTGAAAGATCCGAAGAAAACGACGGAAATGCGCGCCGCGCTGGTTAACGGTGATGACACGTTGAGCGAAACCTGGAGCTATCAGCTGCCTGCCAATGAATAAGATAACAAAGTACATTGACGCATTGCCGCTGTCGGACGCCGAGAAATCGGCGCTGCCGGACACCAGCCTGCAGGCCGTTCATCAGGCCCTGGATGACGACCATCAGACCTTCGCCCGCGAAGACGACTCCCCGCTGGGGTCGGTCAAGGCACGGCTGGCGCATAGCTGGCCGGATTCGCTGTCTGGCGATCAGCTGGTGAAGGACGATGAAGGCCGTACTCAGCTGCATGCGATGCCTAAAGCCAAGCGCTCCTCAATGATCCCGGACCCGTGGCGTACCAACCCGGTCGGCCGCTTCTGGGACCGTCTGCGCGGACGCGATGTCACGCCGCGCTATCTCTCCCGTCTGACGCAAGAAGAGCGCGAGAGTGAGCAAAAATGGCGTACCGTCGGCACCATTCGTCGCTATATCCTGCTGCTGCTGACGCTGTCGCAGACCGTGGTAGCCACCTGGTATATGAAAACCATTCTGCCTTATCAGGGCTGGGCGCTGATCAACCCGGCCGACATGGTGGGGCAGAACCTGTGGATCTCGTTCATGCAGCTGCTGCCGTACGTGTTGCAGAGCGGCATTCTGATCCTCTTCGCGGTGCTGTTCTGCTGGGTTTCCGCCGGCTTCTGGACCGCGTTAATGGGCTTCCTGCAGCTATTGATCGGCCGCGATAAGTACAGTATTTCCGCCTCGACGGTCGGTGACGAACCGTTGAACCCGGCGCACCGTACGGCGCTGATAATGCCGATCTGTAACGAAGACGTTGACCGCGTTTTCGCCGGCCTGCGGGCGACCTGGGAGTCGGTGAAAGCGACCGGTAACGCCGCTCATTTCGACGTCTATATCCTCAGCGATAGCTATAACCCCGATATCTGTGTGGCTGAGCAAAAGGCGTGGATGGAGCTGATTGCCGAAGTGCAGGGCGAAGGGCAGATCTTCTACCGCCGCCGTCGTCGTCGAGTGAAGCGTAAGAGCGGCAACATCGATGACTTCTGCCGCCGCTGGGGCAGCCAGTATAGCTATATGGTGGTGCTGGACGCTGACTCGGTGATGACCGGTGAGTGTCTGAGCAGCCTGGTGCGCCTGATGGAAGCGAACCCGAATGCCGGGATCATTCAGTCTTCCCCGCGCGCCTCGGGCATGGACACGCTGTATGCGCGTTGCCAGCAGTTTGCCACCCGGGTGTACGGTCCGCTGTTTACGGCGGGTCTGCACTTCTGGCAGTTGGGGGAGTCCCACTACTGGGGCCACAACGCCATTATCCGCGTGAAGCCGTTCATTGAGCACTGCGCGCTGGCGCCGCTGCCGGGCGAGGGCAACTTTGCCGGGTCGATCCTGTCTCACGACTTCGTCGAAGCCGCGCTGATGCGCCGTGCCGGCTGGGGGGTGTGGATTGCCTACGATCTGCCGGGCTCCTATGAGGAGCTGCCGCCGAACCTGCTGGACGAGCTGAAACGCGACCGTCGCTGGTGTCAGGGCAACCTGATGAACTTCCGCCTGTTCCTTGTCAGAGGGATGCACCCGGTTCACCGGGCGGTGTTCCTTACCGGCGTGATGTCCTACCTGTCGGCGCCGCTGTGGTTTATGTTCCTTGCCCTGTCGACGGCGTTGCAGGTGGTGCATGCCCTGACCGAACCGCAGTACTTCCTGCAGCCGCGTCAGCTGTTCCCGGTGTGGCCGCAGTGGCGGCCTGAGCTGGCCATCGCGCTGTTCGCCTCGACCATGGTGCTGCTGTTCCTGCCGAAGCTGCTGAGTATTATTCTGGTGTGGTGTAAAGGGCCGAAAGAGTACGGCGGATTTATCCGCGTCACGCTTTCACTGCTACTGGAGGTCCTGTTCTCGGTCCTGCTGGCGCCGGTCCGTATGCTGTTCCACACGGTCTTCGTGGTCAGCGCCTTCCTCGGCTGGGAGGTTGTATGGAATTCGCCGCAGCGTGATGATGACTCCACGCCGTGGGGGGAAGCCTTTATGCGCCACGGCTCGCAGCTGCTGCTGGGGCTGGTGTGGGCGGTCGGGATGGCATGGCTGGATCTACGCTTCCTGTTCTGGCTAGCGCCGATTGTTGTCTCGCTGATCCTCTCGCCGTTCGTATCGGCGATTTCCAGCCGGGCGACAGTGGGCCTGCGCACCAAGCGCTGGAAGCTGTTCCTGATCCCGGAAGAGTATTCGCCGCCGCAGGTGCTCAAGGATACCGATGCGTACCTGACGATGAACCGTCAGCGTTCGCTGGACGATGGCTTTATGCACGCGGTGTTTAACCCGTCGTTTAACGCCCTCGCCACCGCAATGGCCACTGCGCGCCACCGTCAGGGGCATATCCTGGAGATCGCCCGCGAGCGCCATGTCGAGCAGGCGCTGAATGAAACGCCGGATAAGCTGAACCGCGATCGTCGACTGGTGCTGTTGAGCGACCCGGTAACCATGTCGCGTCTGCACTATCGCGTATGGGCCGCGCCGGAGAAATACTCTTCATGGGTGAACGCCTATCAGCAGTTGGCGCTTAACCCGCTGGCGCTGAAAACGAAATAAGCCGTACGTTAAGGAAAATACCGGCAGCGATGCCGGTATTTTTTTATCTGAAATACGAGGATGTGGATGCGAATACTACCGATCATTGCCATGGCGCTGCTGCTCAGCGGCTGCGGCAGCATTATCAGCCGTACGGTGCCCGGGCAGGGGCATGGCAATCAATATTACCCGGGCGTACAGTGGGATGTTCGCGATTCGGCATGGCGCTATCTCACCATTCTTGACCTACCGTTCTCGCTGGTATTTGATACGCTTCTGCTGCCTCTGGACGCCAGCCACGGCCCCTATAACTGATTAACGCTCGTCCCACTCGTCGGCTGCCGTCTGCCCCTCTTCGGTGTCCAGCGAGGGCTCGAGCTGAAATTCGCCTTCATCCCATTCGTGGAGCGTATTTTCCTCCAACCACTCCTGACGCAGCTCTATCTCATCATAATCCCCGTCGAAGACGCTCTGCGCGGCTTCGCCGCTGAGCATCGGGAGGCATTCGCCTTGTTCCTCTTCGTCAGCAAAAAATTCGGCCTGCCAGGCGATATCGCCATCCTGCAGCACATACTTTTGAATGTTGAGCTGCTCAACGTTGGCGCTCTCTTCATCGCTGTCAGGGTTGTTGGCGAGAAATTCTTCACGTGCTGCATCAATAGCTTCTTCAAGCGTGGCGTAGAACATCGAATCCTTTGGCATAGCGAATCTCCTGCGAAGAATATGAATTGAACACGATTCAATCTATAGAAGGCGGTACGCACGGCGTCAAGGGACAGAGCCCCTCTCGACGTTAATTTACTGAATGCGAAGTATCCGCGGCTGGCCGACGCAGGCTGAGGGTGGAGTAGATCGCATTAAACAATACCACCCCTGCGGTGACCAGAAATACGGCGCGGAAGCCATAGTTAGCGGAAACCGACGCGCCAATCAGGGGGCCGGTAACGTTGCCAATATCGCGGAACGACTGGTTATAGCTGAAGATTCGCCCGGAGATCTGACTGGTGGAGTTGTACACCAGCAGGGTTTGCACCGCCGGCAGCAGCGCGCCGTCCGCGGCGCCGAGCAGGAATCGCAGGATACCTAACTGCAGCGGGGTCTGAACGAACGACATCGGGATCAGGAGTAGCACCGAGATAATCAGCGCCACGATGAGGATTTTTTCCGGCCCGATGCGATCTCCCAGTTTGCCCAGCCGCGGGGCGCTCATCAGCGCGGCAATGCCCGGCACCGAGGCGATCATTCCGCTGATAAAGGCGATGTTACTGACGTTGCCCGCGAGATCGCGTACATAAAGCGTCAGGATCGGCGCAATGGAACCGGTGGCCACCTGGATTATCAGCGAGGTCACAAACAGGCTGAGCACCAGTTTGGGATTCTGCAGCGAGGAGAACACCTCTCTGGCACTGAGCATCTCTTTCCTGGCGATCGGCACAAAATTTTCGCGGATTAAAAACAGGGTAAACAAGAAACAGATAAATAGTACCGCCGCGGTCATAAAGAAGACGGTGCGCAATCCCCAGTGGTCGGCCAGGAAGCCACCTGCCAGCGGGCCGAGCAGGGCGCCGCTTACCGCGCCGGTAGACAGTGTCCCCAGCGCCCAGCCGCTTTTATGGCGCGGGATCTGGGTGGCAATCAGGGCGTTGGCGTTGGGAATAAAGCCGCCCAGCAGGCCGAGCAGTGCGCGCAGCAGCAGAAACTGCCAGATATTCTGCGCCATTCCCATCAGCATCATCACGATGGCCATCCCGAGGGCGGAACGCAGCAGCATGATTTTTCTCCCCTTGCGATCAGCAAGCCCCCCCCAGAACGGCGAGGCGATGGCAGAGAAAAGAAAGGTAATACTAAAGACCAGCCCGGACCACATGTTCAGGGCGCTATGCCCGGTGACGCCGAGCTGTTCGACGTAGAGTGGCAGAAAGGGCATGACCAGGCTGAAGGCGGCGCCGGTTAAAAAGCAGCCAAGCCAGGTCACGGTCAGGTTTCGTTTCCAGTTAATGGGGGTTTCAGCAGACGACATAGGGTTCCACTGGCCTGCGCGGCAGGTCAAATTAAGAGAAAATATGAGCCTGCTAATTATGCGCCTGAGAAATAGATGCCGCAATGGAGGAGAGCTTTTAAAGCTAAAGGAGAGCCTAAAGCCTGAGCGGCGAAGCTTCCCGGCCGGGATGAGCGCGGCCGGGAAAGGGATCAGTAGCGGGAGGGCATGCCTTCGGGGCGGGTTTTGAAGCGACGATGGAGCCACATATACTGTTCCGGGGCCATCATGATGCACTGCTCAACGATCTTGTTCATCCACGCGGCGGTGGTTTCCGCGTCGTCCAGCGGCGGGGAACACTCTGGCGGCAGGATAATCAGTTCATAACCTTTACCGTCCGGTTTGCGGCGCGGGACGAAGGGCACGATGCAGGCTTTGGACATTTTCGCCAGCATCCAGGTGCCGGAGGTGGTCGCCGCCTGGTCGACCGCAAACAGTGGGGCAAAGACGCTGGCGGTCGGGCCGTAATCGTGATCCGGTGCGTACCACACCACTTCGCCTTTTTTCAGTGCCCGGATCATGCCTTTCAGATCCTTACGGTCAATCATATCCTTGTTGGAGCGCAAGCGGCCCCAGGTCTGCAGCCAGTCGATCACCGGGTTGTCGTTGGGGCGATAGACGCCAATCCCCGGCTCGTTCATACCGAACATCCGCGCTCCCATCTCGAGAGTGAGGAAATGAATACCGATCAGCAGAATGCCGCGCTGCTGCGCCTGCACATCGCGAATATGCTCAAAGCCGATGGTGTCGGTCCAGCGGGCGATACGGCGAACCGGCCAGAACCAGGCCATACCGGTCTCCATCAGCCCCATGCCCACCGATTCAAAGTTCATCACCACCATTCGGTGGCGTTCCTGCTCGCTTTTCTCGGGGAAGCAGAGCTCAAGATTGCGATAGGCGATTTTCGCCCGGCGCTTCATAAAGCGCATGGCCAGACGGCCGATGGCGTTCCCGAGGCGGTAGATCAGCGGGTAGGGCAGTTGGACAACCAGCCACAGCAGGCCGATACCCAGCCACAGCAGCCAATAGCGCGGATGCAACAGCGCCGGAGAAAATTTAGGCAAATGAGTCATTTCATACCCGTATCAGTGAGCAACGTCTTATATTATCGCATTTTTTTACCGGCCAGCCAAAGGCGGCGACAGTCAGCTCGTTTTGTTAAGCGGGGCGCGACCGGGTGAGAGAAATGTAGCGTAAAATGTAGGGATGTAAATTAATTAGCTTTGCTATATCATGCCCGCCGTTTATTTCCTCATTTCTATGTCGAGCAGGTACACCATGCCAGTGTTACACAACCGCATTTCAAATGAGACGTTAAAGGCGCAAATGCTGGCTGAGACCGAGCCGCGCACGACGATCTCATTCTATAAATATTTCACCATTGTCGACCCGCAGGCGACCCGTGATGCGCTGTGGGTTGCCTTAACCCAGCTGAAGGTCTTTGGCCGCATCTATCTGGCCCGGGAAGGGATCAACGCGCAAATCAGCGTGCCGCAAAGCAACGTTGAGGCTCTGCGTGAGTTTCTCTATGGCTTCGATCCGGCGCTGGCGGGGCTGCGTTTCAATATCGCCGTGGAGGACGATGGTAAGTCTTTCTGGGTGCTGCGCCTGAAAGTTCGCGATCGTATCGTCGCCGACGGCATCGACGATCCCTCGTTTGACGCCTCCAATGTGGGGGAGTATCTCAAGGCGGCGGAAGTCAACGCGATGCTTGACGATCCGGATGCCGTGTTTATCGATATGCGCAACCACTATGAATATGAGGTGGGCCATTTCGAAAACGCGCTGGAGATCCCGGCGGATACCTTCCGCGACCAGCTGCCGAAAGCAGTGGAAATGATGCAGGACCATAAAGACAAGAAAATTGTCATGTATTGCACCGGCGGCATTCGCTGTGAAAAAGCCAGCGCCTGGATGAAGCATAACGGCTTCAATAAGGTCTGGCACATCGAGGGTGGCATCATCGAGTACGCCCGTCGCGCCCGCGAGCAGGGGCTGCCGGTGCGCTTCATTGGTAAAAACTTTGTCTTTGATGAGCGGATGGGCGAGCGGATCTCCAATGACGTTATCGCGCACTGTCATCAGTGCGGCGCGCCGTGCGACACCCATACTAACTGCCTGAACGATGGCTGCCATCTGCTGTTTATCCAGTGCCCGAGCTGCGCCGAGAAGTTTGCCGGCTGCTGTAGCGAAGCCTGCATGGAAGAGCATAAGCTACCGGAAGAGGAGCAGCGTAAGCTGCGCGCCGGGCGTGAAAACGGCAACAAAATCTTTAATAAATCCCGTGGCCGGCTGAATACCAAACTCGGGATCCTCGACCCGGAGCCGTCAGAAAAACCATAACCAGACGAGATCGATGATCGCCAGCAGCAGCCAGAGCGCCAGGTAGATCATAAAATGCTCGCGCACGTTGTTGACCAGCATATTAAACAGGCGACGCATAACCGCTCTCAATCACTAACGGCCTCAGCAGAGGCCGTTTCTTTACCCAACGGCAAAAGTGCCGCATTCCATTACGCGTTAAAGCGCGCCAGAGAAAAGGGGGCCAGATTGAAGCTCGATGCTTCGCCCTGAGCAAACTGACTGGCAATTTCGCCCAGCACCGGCGCAAACTTAAAGCCGTGGCCGCTCAGCCCGGTGATCAGCAGCGTGTCTGGCCTGCCTGGCAACGTATCGATAATAAAGTCCTCATCGACGGTATTGTCGTAGGTACAGGAGGCGCCGTGCAGGCAGCCGCCGATGCCAGGCAGGACGTTACGCAAAAACGGGAAGGATTCGGAACCATCGCTGGCGACAGCGCCAAACGCTACCCGTTCCTGCGGGGTGGAGATCGGCTGGCCGCCGTTATGCTTGCCAATTTTCAGTTCATTATCTTCCGCCGGGAAACCGTAATATTGATCGCCATTGGGCAACTCGCCGGTGAAGGCCGGGAAGTGATTCTTGCTGCTGTAACGGCCATCGGCCTGGTACCAGGCGAACACCTTGCGTACCGGCTGGATAGGGAGGTCCGGAAGCAGGCGGGTGACCCAGGTGCCGGCGCTGACCAGCAGCTTTTTACCATGATATTCACCGTCGAGGGTATCGATGGTGATCCCGTCAGCATGGTGATGAATAGCCGAGACCGGACAGTTGAATAGCTGCGCGCAGCCTGCTTCCCGCGCCAGACGGATCCAGGTTTCGACGGCCAGTTCGCTGCGCAGTACGCCGGAAGCGGGTTCGAAAATCGCCCGATAGTCATCGGGGAGGCGTATCTCCGGCCAGCGCTGCATCACGGCCTGGGCATCCAGCTCTTCCACCTCAAGCTGGAACGCACGGGCGCTGGCGGCGACGTTGGCGAGAAAAGCGGAGCTGGCGGGGCCGAGGTTAATGACGCCGGTGCGTTCAAACACGGCTTCGCCACTGATCTCTGCCAGTTCATCCCATAGCTGCTGGGCACGCAGCACCAGCGGAACATATTTCTCACCTTCGCCATAGGCGTGACGGATAAGACGGCTGCTGCCGTGATGGCTGCCTTCCTGGTGGGGAGGTTGATGGGCATCGGTCATCAGAACATTGAGTCCGGCACGGCGCGCATAATAGCCAGCGGCGGCGCCGACGGAGCCGCTGCCAATAATGATAAGATCGTATTGCATGGTGAGTTCCGGGTAATTGCCTTGTTAGCAGGGTAATTAACTCCCTGTGCTTATACAAGCCCGAAAATAATTCAGGCACCCGCAGGTGCCTGTTAAGTTTAATGTTAAGTCATTCGCAAGCCGCGTTAATGTCGGCGATACTCGTTTTCCTGGTATTCGCCAGATTCAATCTTCGCAATGCCTGCTTCCAGGATTGAAATAAACTGACGTGCGACGTCCGTCGTTAGCCATAGCGTCTGGCCGATCTCAGCATCATTACTGTTTTCTTGAGTGGGGTTCTGGTAGTGCAGGCGCAACATCAGCGCATCGTAGCTATCAACGGTGCTGATGTCCCATCCAACGAGGGGATGGGTCTGAATGACTTCATTATTTTTTTCCATCATAACCCCTTATTCATATGTTAAAAGACAACAATTCTCGAGGTTTAATGCATATTTTTTGAAGCAAGTTAATTATATCAGGGATCAAGAATAAACTCGAGAAATTAAATGAAAGGCAGCATGATTTTCTTCTTTTGCCGCTTTTTTACTCAAGATAAGCGCGTAAAATGGCCACTTTAGTCGATATTGAGCAGAATAATCAGGACTATTCTGAACAGAAGAGGGGATAAAAAAAGCCGGGGCGACCCGGCAAAAAAAGCACAATGAGGGAGCAAACCAGAGTAACTGGATCCCGCCATGCTTCAGGAGAGATCGTGGACAAACCAGTCGTCCGCGCTTTCCCATGTTTCCTGCAGGATTTCGCTTATCCGGTCTTTGTCTTCTTTCAGGGCGCCAAACACCGAGAGCTGATTACCGGTGGCGTAGCGGACGCTCACCTGGCTATCGATGGCCGGGAATTGCTCGGCGATACGGCGAGAGAGTTCGTTATTCAGCGCTTCCAGCGCGCCGTTAGGTAAGGCGGTCGTTTTGGCGATAGACACTTCAATGCGCATAATTGCCCCCTGCGTTCGATACTGGTTATTTATACAGTATCCGGTTAGCGTTGACAACAGGGGGCTGCGTTTTTATTTCTTCACGGTCCAGCGAACGGTTTCACCCGCCAGGAAGGGCACCAGGGTGTCATTAGGCAGGGCAATGCTGTCCACAACGGTCGTCTCTTCACGCACCAGTTCAACGTAGCTCTCATTGACCGGCAGACCGTAGAAGCGCGGGCCGTTCAGCGAGCAGAAAGCCTCAAAGTGCTGCAGAGCGTTCATTTCTTCAAACACCGTGGCGTAGCTGCCGAGGGCGGTCGGGGCGTTAAAGCAGCCGGCGCAGCCACAGCTGGCTTCCTTACGGTGGCGGGCGTGCGGCGCGGAGTCGGTGCCGAGGAAGGCGCGGCTGAAGCCGCTGGCGACCAGCTCCCGCAGAGCCTGCTGATGAATATTGCGTTTAAGTACCGGCAGACAGTACAGGTGAGGGCGAATGCCGCCCACCAGCATATGGTTGCGGTTGAACATCAGATGCTGCGGGGTGATGGTAGCAGCCAGCAGTTCATTACCGTCACGCACGTACTCAGCGGCGTCTTTGGTGGTGATATGTTCAAAAACCACTTTCAGGCCGGGCAGGCGCTGGCGCAGGGGCTCCATCACCGTCTCAATAAAGCGCGCTTCGCGATCGAAAATATCAATCTCGGCGTGAGTGACTTCGCCGTGAACGAGCAACGGCATCCCCAGTTTTTCCATCCGCTCCAGCACTGGCATAATGGCGTCGGTGCTGGTGACGCCGTGGCTG
The DNA here is from genome assembly GCF_025813515.1 of Klebsiella sp. KP20-425-1. Lineage (NCBI taxonomy): Bacteria > Pseudomonadati > Pseudomonadota > Gammaproteobacteria > Enterobacterales > Enterobacteriaceae > Klebsiella > Klebsiella sp. KP20-425-1. Next base: position 3,231,682 of record NZ_CP109614.1, on the reverse strand, counting down.
GAGTTAGTGGTGGCATTGGCCGGGTAGAGCTTGGCGGCGGTGAAAACCCCTTCGTTAAAGCCGCGTTCCAGCTCCGCTGGGTCGAGGGAGTCTGTCAGATAGCAGGTCATCAGCGGGGTAAAATCATGCCCGGCCGGCACGGCGTCCATAATGCGCTGGCGGTAAGCGATAGCCGCCGCGACGGTGGTGACAGGCGGCACCAGATTCGGCATCACGATCGCCCGGCCATAAAACTCACTGGTATAAGGCACAACGGTTTTCAGCATATCGTCATCGCGCAGATGGATATGCCAGTCGTCTGGGCGGCGGATTTTCAATACCTGGGATTGTGCTGTCATGGAAGGCTCCGGCTAATAGGTTCAGTCATCAGGGCTGTTTTTTGCCGGGCACTAAGGATAAGCGTAAACGTTTTCCTTTGCACTCATTTCCGTAAAAAATTCAGGGCGCCGTAGCGCCCTGGAGATTAATTGGTAAAGGGGATGACAATCTCGCCTGGCTTCACCTCTATACCTTTGGCGTATTTCTTCGCCAGCGCTTCGCCGGTGCTGGCGTCCTCACGCAGGACATAAGCCGGCTGCTGGCTGAAGTAGCTGCGCAGAGACTGATTTAGGTAGGGGAGCAGGGCCTGAATAACCGACTGCAGCTTCTCCGGCGCCACTTTGGCATCGACCACTTCCATTTCCTGCAGGAAGATGGCGCCTTTCTCTCGGTCAAAGGTTGGCAGCGCTTTGAGCTTCAGATCGATCGTCGCTTTCTGCGTACCGAACAGGGAGTTAAGATCGACGTTGGCGATCCCGCTCAGGGTGACTTTGCCCGGCTCCTCGCGCCCGATAGCGCTGGTCAGGTTCTGCAGTTCGATATGGGCGTCGGCAACGCCTTTCAGACCAATATCTTTGGCGAAATGGTTTCGCTTCTGCAGGGCCTGGTTAATCTCCTGCTCGCTTACCGTGTATTGGGTCAGCTGATTACAGCCGCTCAGCAGGCCGCTGACAATTAGCGCGGCGGCGATCAATATCTTTTTCATGGGGTTCCTCAAGCTCATACCTTCCTTCATCCTGACACAAAGCATCATGACCTGTCAGCACCCATCGCGCCAGCAGAATAGGCTGAAAGCAGGAGAAACCGCCGCCGCGCGCATCAGGTGCGCGGCTCCAGCATACCGGAGGCAGAGCGTTTCGGGCTGAATTGCCACCATAGCGCCAGGAAGGTGATAACCCCGATGGCGCCGAGCATCAGCCACGGCAGTTCGGGCTGGCCGACGGCTTTCCCGGCATCAAACAGCCAGCCGCCGCCCGCGTAACCCAGCGCGCCGCCGAAGGCGAGCCCCAGACGGCTGAAACCCATATAGCTGCCACGCGCCCGGGCGTCCGCCAGCGAAGCGCCCAGCGTCTCGCGGGCGGGTTCGGCAATGATAGAGCCGATGTAAAACAGGCAAATCAGGGTAAACAGCTGCTGTAAACTGCTGGTCATCCCGATGGGGAGCATGGCCAGGGTCATCACCAGCAGACCGGCCATCAGCCGGTGCTCAAGGCGGAAGCGTTTTTCGCTCCAACGGGCAATAGGATAGAGCAGGGTGAGCGAAATGGTGGCTTCGATGGCGTACATCCATTTCACGGCGGCCGGCGAGCCGGCGATGTCATTCACCATGATCGGCAGCATCAGCATCACCTGCACCGCCAGCATATAATAGCCGGTCAGCGTCAGGACATAGGTGACGAAGCGTTTGTCCCGCAGCACCCGGCCCAGACCCTCGCGAATCGGCGTTTTCACCGTCGAGAGCTTCCATGCCGGCAGATACCAGGCGTTAAACGCGGCGCAGGCGATAAACAGCGCGGCGCCGGCGCTGCACACCAGGCGAAAATCATACTGCAGCAGCCAGCTGCCCAGCAGCGCGCCAATCACCGCGCCGGCGCTATCCTGCATCATCAGGATGGAGAAAAAGCGGCCGCGCTGATGCGGACGCACCAGCTTAACCACCAGCGCCGCCCGCGGCGGATCGAACAGTGTACCGCCGAGTCCGGAGAGTATGCACGAGAACCACAGCACCCACGGCTCATGGGCGACGGCCATCGCCGCGAAACCGCCTGCACGCATCAGCATACCGGTGACGATCATCGGTTTCGCGCCGAAGCGGTCGGCGATGGCACCGCCAAAGATGCCTAATCCCTGCTGTACCAGCTGGCGCAGGCCGAGCGCAATGCCGACCATCAGCGCTGCCCAGCCCATCTGATCGACAAAGCGGATGGAAATCAGCGGAAAAACGACAAAAAAGCCCAGCACGACCAGCATGTTATCGACTAACAGGAAATATTTACCCAGGCTCCTTGCCTGCGAGACGCGGGACATTTCCCCTCCAGGGAAAAATAGAGATAAGCGAGGATATTCTGCGGGCAATCTGCTGCTTTTCCCAGCACCCTTGCGACAATATTTTTTTATCAAAAAGCAAGATCGATTGAGCCTATTCATCGAAAAGAGGAGATGGCGCAGAAAATGGTATGTTGCTGTTTTCACACTATCGTGCAGGAAAGGTATAGTGATGAAAGCAAGAGTGAAGTCAGGGGGACTGAAAAAGGAAATGTTTGGCTATCGCAGTAACGTGCCGAAGGTGCGTTTGACGACGGACCGGCTGGTGGTGCGCCTGGTTCACGATCGTGACGCCTGGCGTCTGGCCGATTATTACGCCGAAAATAAAGCGTTCTTAAAACCCTGGGAGCCGGTTCGTGACGACAGCCACTGCTATCCCTCCGGATGGCAGGCGCGTCTGTCGATGATCGCTGAGTTTCATAAGCAGGGGTCAGCTTTTTATTTCGCGCTGCTCGATCCTGAGGAAAAAGAGATCATCGGTGTGGCGAATTTCTCCAACGTGGTGCGCGGATCTTTCCATGCCTGTTATCTTGGCTATTCCATTGGCGAGAAGTGGCAGGGGCAGGGGCTGATGTTTGAAGCGCTGACGTCGGCGATTCGCTATATGCAGCGCACGCAGCATATTCATCGCATTATGGCCAACTACATGCCGCATAATCAGCGCAGCGGCGCGCTGCTGGCGCGGTTGGGGTTTGAAAAAGAGGGTTACGCCAAAGATTATCTGCTGATTGACGGGCAGTGGCGTGACCATGTACTGACGGCGCTAACGACGCCGGACTGGTCTGCGGGACGTTAAGGAGAGAGGATGAAATATCAGTTAACTGCGCATGAAGCGCGCGTCATTGGCTGCCTGCTGGAAAAGCAGGTCACCACCCCCGAGCAGTATCCGCTGTCGGTAAATGCCGTGGTGACCGCCTGCAATCAGAAAACCAACCGCGAGCCAGTGATGTCGCTGAGCGAAAGCGAGGTCCAGGCCCTGTTGGATACGCTGGTGAAACGGCACTATCTGCGCACGGTCAGCGGATTCGGTAATCGCGTCACCAAGTATGAACAGCGCTTTTGCAACTCCGAATTTGGCGATCTGAAGCTTAGCGCCGGCGAGGTTGCGGTGGTCACGACGCTGCTGCTGCGCGGTGCTCAGACGCCGGGCGAACTACGCAGTCGGGCGCAGCGGATGTATGAGTTCAGCGATATGGCGGAAGTGGAAAGCGTGCTGGAAGGGCTGGCGACGCGCGAAGATGGCCCCTTCGTCGCCCGGCTGCCCCGGGAGCCGGGAAAACGGGAAAGCCGCTATATGCATCTGTTTTGCGACGATATGGACACGCTGATCACCACAGTGGAAGCTCTCGCGCCGCTGGACGATGACGGCGATCTGCGCGCCAGGGTTGAAGCGCTGGAGGGCGAGGTGGCGGAGCTGAAAGCGCGCCTCGATTCGCTGTTACACCATCTGGGAGACTAAAACGTGGGGACAAGATTGCGCATTGGGGTGGTCGGCTTAGGCAGCATTGCGCAGAAAGCGTGGCTGCCGGTGCTGGGGGCGGCGGAAAGCTGGACGCTGCAGGCGGCCTGGTCGCCGGGTAAAGAGAAGGCGCTACGGATCTGCGAAACCTGGCGGATGCCATACGCTGATTCCCTCGATGCCCTGGCGGCACAGTGCGATGCGGTCTTTGTCCATACCTCGACGGCTTCACATTATGAAGTAGTGAATCACTTACTGAATGCCGGGGTTCATGTTTGTGTGGATAAACCATTGGCGGACAAGCTGAGTGAGGCGGAGACGCTGGTCGAGCTGGCGGCGCGACGTCGACTGACGTTGATGGTCGGTTTCAATCGCCGCTTCGCGCCGCTCTATCGGGAGCTGAAGGGGCGGCTGGGCGAGGCGGCCTCGCTGCGGATGGATAAACACCGTAGCGATAGCGTCGGCAACGATCTGCGCTTTACGCTGCTTGATGACTATCTGCATGTGGTGGATACCGCGCTATGGCTGGCCGACGGTCAGGCACGTCTGCGCGGCGGCGCGCTGAAGATCACCCCGCAGGGCGAAATGCTCTATGCCGAACATCAGTTCAGTTCGCCCCGGCTGCAGGTCACCACCAGCATGCATCGTCGCGCAGGCAGCCAGCGCGAGTGGGTGCAGGCGGTCACGGATGGCGGGCTATATGCCGTCAGCGAGATGCGCGAATGGCAGGAGGAGTGCGGTCATGGCGTGGTCCAGCGCCCGGTTGCCGGCTGGCAAACCACCCTTGAGCAGCGCGGCTTTGTCGGCTGCGCGCGCCATTTTATCGAATGCGTGCAAAATCAGACAGTTCCTGAAACTGCAGGCGAACAGGCGCTGCTGGCTCAGCGGATCGTTGAGAAACTGTGGCGCGACGCCATTAGCGAATAATCCATTGTAACAACTGACAGTAGTAATTCATGTTGAACCCGGTAGACTATCGCCACTTTCCAGCGCCCGCATTTGCGGGCGTTTTACTCCAGGGTTTGGAATAACAGCGTAATGAACCTTTTAAAATCACTGGCGGCAGTCAGTTCGATGACCATGTTTTCGCGCGTGCTGGGCTTTGCCCGCGATGCGATTGTGGCGCGTATTTTTGGCGCCGGGATGGCGACCGATGCCTTTTTTGTCGCCTTCAAACTGCCTAACCTGCTGCGGCGTATTTTTGCCGAAGGCGCCTTCTCACAGGCGTTTGTGCCGATCCTTGCCGAATATAAAAGCAAGCAGGGCGAAGATGCCACCCGCGTGTTTGTCTCATACGTCTCCGGGCTGCTGACCCTGGCCCTGGCTATCGTTACCGTTATCGGGATGCTGGCGGCGCCGTGGGTAATCACCATTACTGCGCCCGGCTTTGCCGATACCGCCGATAAGTTTGCGCTAACCACCCAGCTGCTGCGTATTACCTTTCCCTATATTTTGCTGATCTCCCTGGCTTCGCTGGTGGGGGCGATCCTCAATACCTGGAACCGCTTCTCGGTGCCGGCCTTTGCGCCGACGTTCCTCAACGTCAGTATGATTGGTTTTGCGCTGTTTGCCGCGCCGTATTTCCATCCGCCGGTGCTGGCGCTGGCCTGGGCGGTGACGGTCGGCGGCGTGCTGCAGCTGGCTTACCAGCTGCCGCATCTGAAGAAGATTGGCATGCTGGTCCTGCCGCGAATTAATCTGAAAGATGCCGGCGCGATGCGGGTGGTGAAGCAGATGGGGCCGGCGATCCTTGGCGTGTCGGTAAGCCAGATCTCCCTTATCATCAATACCATTTTCGCCTCATTCCTCGTGTCGGGCTCGGTGTCGTGGATGTATTATGCCGACCGCCTGATGGAGTTTCCCTCCGGCGTGCTGGGCGTGGCGCTCGGCACTATCCTGCTGCCATCGCTGTCAAAAAGCTTCGCCAGCGGTAACCATGACGAGTATTGTCGGCTGATGGACTGGGGACTGCGTCTCTGTTTTCTGCTGGCGCTGCCGAGCGCGGTGGCGCTGGGGATCCTCGCCAAACCGCTAACCGTGGCTCTGTTCCAGTACGGCAAATTCAGCGCCTTTGACGCGGCGATGACCCAGCGCGCGCTGGTGGCTTATTCCGTAGGGCTGATGGGCCTTATCGTGGTGAAAGTGCTGGCGCCGGGCTTCTATTCCCGTCAGGACATCAAGACCCCGGTCAAGATTGCTATTATCACCCTGATTATGACCCAGGTAATGAACCTGGCGTTTATCGGCCCGCTGAAGCATGCGGGTCTGTCGCTGTCCATCGGCCTGGCGGCCTGCCTGAACGCCGCGCTGCTCTACTGGCAGCTGCGTAAACAGAAAATTTTCACCCCGCAGCCAGGCTGGTTGGCCTTCCTGCTGCGTCTGATTATTGCAGTGCTGGTTATGGCCGCGGCGCTGCTGGGCGTCATGCATCTCATGCCTGAGTGGTCGCTGGGGACGATGCCGTTCCGTCTGATGCGTTTGCTGGCGGTGGTTATCGCCGGGATGGTAGCCTATTTCGCCACGCTGCTGGTGCTGGGCTTCCGCGTGAAAGAGTTTGTCCGTCGCACGGCGTAGGCGTAAGCAGTTGTGTGGGTAGAAAAACCCCGCTTCGCCGCAGGCGAAGCGGGGTTTTTTTATGATGCGCTGCGTTCGGCAGCGAGGATGCGGGCATTCTCCAGCAGACGGATCGCCAGGGCTAGCGCGCCAGTGATCACTGCCAGCGTGACCACTCCGTTCCAGCCGGCCAGCACGTACAGCTTACTGCCCAGCACCGACCCCAGCGACATCCCGATAAACACCACGGTGAACAGCAGGGCGTTGAGGCGGCCGCGGGCCTGTGGCTCAAGGCCATATACCAGGTTCTGATGCGCCACCAGGCTTGACTGCAGGCCAAGGTCAAAGCCAATCGCCGACAGGGCAATCAGCGCCAACTGAGCGTGCACTGGCAGCAGCGGCAGCATAAACATCAGGGCAAAGGAGAGGGTGACCAGCGCCGCACCCATCTGTGTCACCTTACCGGCGCCAAATTTATCGGCCAGACCGCCGGCAAGCGGCGCGGCCAGCGCCCCGGCGGCCCCGGCGATACCGAAACCGCCCGCTACTGCGCTGCCCATGTGATAGTGTTCGGAGAGCATCACCGCCAGCGTCGACCAGAAGGCGCTAAAAGCGATGGAGAGCGCGCCCTGAGCTAGCGCGGCGCGGCGTAATGCCGGGTAACGCTGCCACAGATGCGCCATCGAGGCCATCAGCTGCGGATAGCTCAGCGTCGAGTGCACAGCGAAGCGCGGCAGGACGCGCCACATTACCAGGCCAATCAGCGCGACGCTGACCGCCGCCGCCTGATACATCACCCGCCAGCCGAATACGGCGCCCACCACGCCGCTGACCGTCCGGGAGAGCAGGATCCCCAGCAGCAGCCCGGTCATCACCGTGCCCACCATTTTTCCCTGCTTGCCCGCCGGGGCGAGGATCGCCGCCGCCGGGACGATATCCTGCGCCATGGTCGCCGCCATACCGATCAGCAGACTGACCACCAGCAGTGAGCTGAGCTGGCCGGTGAGGCTGCACAGGAGCAGCAGGAGCGCCAGCAGCGCGCTTTTCACCAGGATCAGCCGGCGGCGATCGTGGCGGTCGCCGAGCGGGAGCAGGAACAGAATGCCGAGCGCATAACCCGCCTGCGTCAGGGTAGGGACCAGACCCATACCTTCTACAGTCAGGTGGAGATTGGCGCCCATCAACGGCAGCAGCGGCTGCGCGTAGTAAATAGAGGCGACGCTAAAGCCGGCGCCGAGTGCGAGAATGAAGATAATCCAGCCTGCGTCGCGGGTGGAAAGTGAAGTCGGTGTCATGTTCAATGCCTCATAGATGCGATGGGGCTATTTTTCCCTGAACGCGACTGGCGCGGTAGCCGGGCTGGTGGTAAAACGGTTATACGTAGCACGTATAGGCAAAAGGAAAATGAAAAGACAAGAGCGTATAGACCGCATTGAGCTGATGCGCACCTATATCCGCATCGTAGAGGCCGGATCGCTCTCCGCCGCCGCAGGGCAGATGGACACTACCCAGGCGACCGTCAGCCGCCGCCTGCAGTCCCTTGAAGGGCTGCTGGGGGTTAAGCTGATCCTGCGCACCACCCATGCGATGAAGCTCACTGACGATGGCGAACGCTGTTATCGTCACGCCCGTCAGGTGGTGGACGCCTGGCTGGCGCTGGAGGATGACCTGCGTATTGCCGACGATCGGCCGGTGGGCGTTCTGCGAGTGCGGGCGCCCCACGCGTTTGGCCAGCAGCAGCTGCTGGCGCCGCTGGTGGCATTTCTACAGCGCCATCCGCAGCTGTCGGTGGAGTGGATGCTAAACGATAATACCGTCGACTTCCTCAGCGATAATATCGACTGCGCTATTCGCGTGGGGGCGGAGGTGGATCCAGCAACGGTATCCGTACTGCTGGCGGAAGTGCCGCGCTGCGTAGTGGCTTCTCCTGAGCTTCTGGCGAAGTATCCGCCGTTAACCTCGCTGGAGGCGTTATCGGGCCTGCCATGGATCGCCATTAATACCTTTTATCAGCATGAGGTACGGCTCAGGCATCAGGCAAGCGGGCAGATTGTCTCTACAGCGATTACTCCCTGTCTGAGCACTGACAGTCTTTACGTCGCGCGCAACACCGCGCTGGCGGGGCTGGGGGTGGCGATGGTGTCCAGCTGGACGGTCGTGGAGGATATTGCCGCCGGACGGCTGATTGAGCTGTTCCCGCAGTGGCGACCCGCCTCGCTGCCGGTTCATCTGGTTTATCCCTGGGCGCGCTATTACCCGACACGCCTGCGTAAGTTCCTCGACCTGATGCGGGAGATCATGCCGGATCTCGCCGGGATGCAGCGTCCGCAAAGCGCATAAAAAAACCGGCCAAAGGCCGGTTTTTTTATTAAGCACGCTTACTCGACGGGCTGTGGGCGAGTCGGTTCAGCGGTGGCTTTATGGGTCGCGCTATGACCACCGGCGGCGCCTTTACCTTCAAAGGCGAACGGCGGGCGCACCCAGGTGCTGTGACGCGGTGCTTCCGGGACATAGTCCGGAGCTGGCGCACGGGTCATTGGCGCGGTGGCATGGCGATGACCCGCCACTACGACCGGCTTGCTCACCGGGGGCTCGGCTTTGACCGGTTCGGCAGGGGCCGCTTCGGTCACTGGCGCTTGCTCCACGGTTTCTGCGACCGGGGCGATAGTTTCCACTGGCGCTGCAACGACAGGCGTCGTTTCCACCGCTTCAGGTTCTACCACCACCGGCTCGGCGTCGAGCGTCACTGGCGCGATAGCCTGAGGCGCTTCGACAGCCGGTGCTTCGGTGACCGGCTCCTGAGGCGCTGGCTCGACGGCTGCTGGCGCGACAACTTCCGCAGCATCAACGACCAGCGGCTCGGCGGCCGCTACCGGCTCGACGACTACCGGCTCAGCGGTTACTGGTTCCATGGTAGCCGGCTCGACGGTGACCGGCGCAGCGGTAACGGTTTCAACGACGGCAACCGGGGCCGCTACTGCCTCGACAGTTTTCGCGACGCTGGCGTCCTGAACCTGAACCTCTTCCGGCTGCTGATCCTGCGGACGAACCACCGGGTAGCGGATCCAGACTTTACCGGAAGCCATCTCCGGCGATGCGCAGGCTACGGTCAGCGGCATAGGCGACTGGGTCGGATAGCGTTCGTCACGATAGCGACGACGACGCTGACCGCTGACGCGCAGGTGACGCGGGGAGCGACGTGAGCGACGCGGCATACCGTTCGCTTCACGGGATTCGCCATTTTCGTCCTGGTCCGCCACGCTCTCCACCCCTGCCGGCAGCTCGGCTTTCACCGGCTCGCTGTGCGGAGCGATAACTTCAGCCACTACGGCTTCTGGCACGATCTCGGCAACTGGCTCGACGACAGCGGACTCAACGCGCACTTTCTGTGCCAGCTGGCGCGGTTTACGACGCGGCAGAGTTTGTACACGCTCTTCCTGCTCCGTCTCCTGCACAACCGGCTCTTCGCGAGTCTGCGCTTTGGCTTCCTGCTGCGCCTGACGTTTGTCGTCATTGCGGCGGCGGGTGCGTTCGCGGCGCGGCTGCTGCTCGTCACGGGATTTCGCTTTCTCCGCGTCGTCGCCTGAGGTTTGGCGAACATCACGGGCTTCCACGTTCTGCGACGGCTTCTCGCGACGGTTGCGACGATTCTCTTCACGCGATTCGCGCGGTTCACGGCCCTCGGCATTGTCCGCACGGGTGTCGCGATTGTCACGGTTATCGCGGTTGTCACGATTGTCGCGGTTATCACGGCGGTCGTTGCGGTCGCGGCGGTTGTTGGCGCGCGGTTTACGACGCTCCTGCTGACGCTCCGGTTTTTCTTCCGCTTTCTTCTCGATCTGAACTTCAGCCGGTTTGGCCTCTTCGGCGCCAGAGAAGATATTCTTCAGCGCGCTGAAGAAGCGTGAGAGCAGGCCAGGCTGCGCCGGTGCGGCGGCCGCGACCGGTGCCGCTGCGGCGACAGGCGCGGCGGTAGGTTCTTCGAGCATCGGGGCTGGCGGCGCATCTGGCATGACAAAAGCGGCCAGGGCCGGCTGTTCCGGACGTTTCCGCTCCGCCGGCTCATCGTCGCCTGGCAGCGCCATCTCTTCTTCATGCAGCTTCGGCAGCAGATAGCTCAGCGTTGGGGTTTCTTCACCTTTGCGCACGCGCAGGACGGAGTAGTGCGGCGTTTGCATTTCGTCGTTTGGCACGATAATAACGCGCACATCGCCCTGACGGGATTCGATAGCGCTCACTGCGGCACGTTTTTCGTTCAGCAGATAGGAGGCGATCGGTACCGGAACAATGGCGTGGACTTCTTTGGTATTCTCTTTCAGCGCTTCTTCTTCGATCAGACGCAGAATAGAGAGCGACAGCGATTCGTTATCACGCACGGTGCCGGTGCCGGAGCAGCGCGGGCAGACGTGGTGGCTGGACTCGCCCAGCGACGGGCTCAGGCGCTGACGGGACATCTCCAGCAGGCCGAAGCGCGAAATATGGCTGATCTGAATGCGCGCCCGGTCCTGACGGACGGCTTCGCGCAGACGATTCTCCACGGCGCGCTGGTGGCGAACCGGGGTCATATCGATGAAGTCGATAACGATCAGGCCGCCGAGGTCGCGCAGACGCAGCTGGCGGGCAATTTCGTCAGCCGCTTCGAGGTTGGTATTGAAGGCTGTCTCTTCGATATCGCCGCCGCGGGTGGCGCGGGCGGAGTTGATATCGATCGCGGTCAGCGCTTCGGTGCTATCGATAACGATAGACCCGCCGGAAGGCAGGCGCACTTCGCGCTGGAAGGCGGACTCAATTTGCGATTCGATCTGATAATGGCTGAACAGCGGGATTTCACCGGTGTACAGTTTTATTTTGCTGCTGAAATCCGGACGACCCAGCGCGGCGATATGCTGGCGCGCCAGCTCAAGCACTTTCGGGTTATCGATCAGGATTTCGCCGATGTCCTGGCGCAGGTAGTCACGGAAGGCGCGGACAATGACGTTGCTTTCCTGGTGGATCAGGAACGGCGCCGGACGGCTTTCCGCGGCTTTCTGAATCGCTTCCCAGTGCTTCAGGCGGAAGCTCAGGTCCCACTGCAGGGCTTCGGCGGATTTGCCGACGCCAGCGGTGCGAACGATCAGGCCCATGCCGTCCGGAAGCTCCAGGCTCGCCAGCGCTTCTTTCAGTTCGGTACGGTCGTCGCCCTCGATACGGCGGGAAATTCCCCCGGCGCGCGGGTTGTTCGGCATCAGTACCAGATAGCTGCCCGCCAGGCTGATAAAGGTGGTGAGCGCAGCGCCTTTGTTGCCGCGTTCTTCTTTATCAATCTGCACGATAACTTCCTGACCTTCCCGCAGTACGTCTTTGATATTAGGACGACCATGCGCATTGTAGTTGGCGGGGAAGTATTCGCGGGCGATTTCTTTGAGGGGGAGGAAACCATGACGCTCGGCGCCGTAATCAACAAACGCGGCTTCAAGGCTGGGTTCAATGCGGGTGATTTTGCCTTTGTAGATGTTCGCTTTTTTCTGTTCGTGCCCGGGGCTTTCGATATCCAGGTCGTACAGGCGCTGCCCATCAACAAGGGCGACGCGCAACTCTTCCTGCTGAGTTGCGTTGATTAACATTCTTTTCATCGTAACTTACTCATTATTCTTACATTGACGACTAAGCTGCGGGCAGAGTAATGCCTTTCCGGGGGAAAACCGATGGCCTCGTGTCTGGTTCACGTCGCCAACCTCACGGTTGTCGCGCGCTTAAGAGGCGCAGAGTGTCGGTCGCCTGTGTTTCAAACGGAAACACAGCGCAATTATTCAGGGGAACAGCCTGGGATGTATCACCAGAGAATATTCCATTTATACTCGTCGTCTTTCGCGTTGCAGGCATGGTGGCTTAACCTGCTCACCTCGATCTGGCGATCCAGATGAGCTCCCGGGAGTCCCGGAGTTGACGCCTTCCTGCGACTTGAAATCCATAGAGCCTGTACCGGTAAGGACTGCAACCCGCAGCCCGCTAACTGTCTGAAAGATCACAACGTCTTACGCCATTGCTGCGTGGGCGATCGGTCAGACAAAATTGGTCATTCCGCTAATGTCTTGTTCTAACAAGATGCAATACGGAAAACGGTCTCATTATTCCATTGCTAACCTTGTTATAGCAAGTTGACTTTCACCTTTTATCACCCGGTTACTCACAGTTTTATCACCTGCCCATACAGATTGTTCTAATAACAAACAAAATGGCGGTCAGGTAAACCGTGAAAACAGGATAATGATAAATATAAGCATATAAAAATGAGTGGCGCTAATGCGTCCGGCTATTTAGAATCGCGCACCATGAAAACTGAGACCCCAACCGTAAAAATGGTTGCCATTGCTGCTGATGAAGCGGGGCAACGTATCGACAACTTTTTGCGTACGCAATTGAAAGGCGTACCGAAGAGCATGATTTATCGCATCCTGCGTAAAGGCGAGGTGCGGGTAAACAAAAAGCGCGTGAAGCCGGAGTATAAGCTGGAAGCGGGCGATGAAGTCCGTATCCCGCCGGTGCGCGTGGCGGAGCGTGAAGAAGAGGCGGTATCGCCGCACCTGCAGAAAGTGGCCGCGCTCTCTGAGGTGATCCTCTATGAAGACGATCATATTCTGGTGCTCAATAAGCCTTCTGGTACCGCGGTACATGGCGGCAGCGGCCTGAGCTTCGGCGTGATTGAAGGGCTGCGCGCCCTGCACCCGGAGGCGCGTTTCCTTGAGCTGGTGCATCGTCTCGACCGGGATACCTCCGGCGTGCTGCTGGTGGCGAAAAAGCGCTCAGCGCTGCGTTCGCTGCACGAGCAACTGCGCGATAAAGGCATGCAGAAAGATTATCTGGCGCTGGTGCGCGGCCAGTGGCAGTCGCATACCAAAGTGGTCCAGGCCCCGCTGTTGAAGAATATTCTGCAGAGCGGGGAGCGCATCGTTCGCGTGAGTCAGGAAGGCAAGCCGTCGGAGACGCGCTTTAAAGTGGAAGAGCGTTACGAATTCGCCACGCTGGTGCGCTGCAGCCCGGTCACCGGCCGCACGCATCAGATCCGCGTTCATACCCAGTATGCCGGCCATCCTATCGCTTTTGACGACCGCTATGGCGACCGCGAGTTCGACAAGCAGCTGTCCGCTACCGGCTTAAACCGCCTGTTCCTGCACGCGGCGGCGCTGAAGTTTACCCACCCGGGGAGCGGGGAGGTGATGCGCGTTGAGGCGCCGCTGGACAACCAGCTGAAGCACTGTTTACAGGTGCTACGGAAGAGCAAATAAGCGCAACGGCGGAATCAGTTCCGCCGTTTTTTTTGCCTCAGCCTAACAGCGGGTTGTAGTTTTCACGGCGCAACATCTGACAGAGCGCGATTAAGGGTAAACCGACCAGGGTGTTCGGGTCGCGGCCTTCCAGCCGTTCGAACAGCGTAATGCCCAATCCTTCGCTCTTGAAACTCCCGGCGCACTGCAGCGGGTTCTCTTTGCGCACATAGCCTTCTATCTCTTTATCACTGAGATGGCGAAAGTGAACGTCAAAGGGTTCGCATTCGGTTTGCAGATGGCCGCTGGCAGAGTTGTACAGCGCCAGTCCGGTATAAAAGGTAATGATTGACCCGCTGGCCTTTCTTAACTGCCTGCGGGCATTTTCCTCGGTGTGCGGTTTGCCGGTGATTTCACCGTCCAGTACGCAAACCTGATCGGAGCCTATAATAAGGTGATTAGGGAAGCGTGTGGCCAGACTTTGCGCTTTGGCCTGCGCCAGTCGGGTGACAAGCTGACGTGCGGATTCATCAGGCCGGGGCGTTTCGTCGACGTCAGGCGCGGCACATTCAAACGGTAAACCCAGTTTTTCCAGCAGCATGCGCCGCCAGGGAGAGGTTGACGCGAGGATAAGATCAGACATATTTTTTCATCCACATATAGCGCTTCGCAGAGCATCATCTTAAACTATGCGCCGCAATGTGTGCGAATAAATGGCAAAAGGCAACCTGAGGCTGCCTTTTTCTTTGACTCTATGACATTACAAAGTTAATATGCGCGCCCTATGCAAAAGGTAAAATTACCCCTGACTCTTGATCCGGTACGCACGGCTCAAAAACGCCTTGATTACGAAGGCATCTATGCCCGCGATCAGGTTGAACGTGTAACCGATTCTGTAGTCAGCGTGGACAGCGATGTGGAATGCAGCATGTCGTTCGCTATCGATAACCAGCGTCTCGCCGTTATTACTGGCGATGCAAAGGTAACGGTAACTCTCGAATGCCAGCGTTGCGGGAAACCGTTCTCCCATCACGTCCACACCACGTATTGTTTTAGCCCCGTCAGAAATGACGAACAGGCCGAAGCACTACCGGAAGCGTATGAGCCGATTGAGGTTAACGAATTCGGTGAAATCGACCTGCAGGCAATGGTCGAGGATGAAATTATCCTCTCCCTGCCCGTAGTTCCGGTGCATGATTCTGAACACTGTGAAGTGTCCGACGCGGACATGGTCTTTGGCGAACTGCCTGAAGAGGCACAAAAACCAAACCCATTTGCCGTATTAGCCAGCTTAAAGCGTAAGTAATTGAGGAGTAAGGTCCATGGCCGTACAACAGAATAAACCAACCCGTTCCAAACGTGGCATGCGTCGTTCCCATGACGCGCTGACCGCAGTCACCAGCCTGTCTGTAGACAAAACTTCTGGTGAGAAACACCTGCGTCACCACATCACTGCCGACGGTTTCTACCGCGGTCGCAAGGTTATCGCTAAGTAATCACGCGATACTCGCAGGATTTCCCGTTGCAGGCCATGGCGGGCGTGTGCGTCCCTGGAAACTCGGTTAACCCGGTCGCTGGGGGCATTTATGCCCGGATTGTTGCGTCTGCAGCGTGAATATTCGCGGGTGCCAGCGTGATGAAGCTTAGTGAGGACTCCCCGGGCAACTGGGGAATCACCGAACCGGGCAGCGACGATACCTTGACACGTCTAACCCTGGCGTTAGATGTCATGGGGGGCGATTTCGGCCCATCCGTGACGGTGCCTGCAGCACTGCAGGCACTGAACTCTAATTCGCAACTCACACTTCTTTTAGTCGGCGATCCCGACGCCATCACGCCATTACTCGCCAAAGCTGACTTCGAACAACGTTCGCGTCTGCAGATTATTCCTGCGCAGTCAGTTATTGCCAGTGATGCGCGACCCGCGCAGGCTATCCGCAGCAGTCGCGGAAGCTCAATGCGCGTGGCGCTGGAGCTTGTGAAAGAAGGGCGGGCGCAAGCCTGCGTCAGCGCTGGCAACACCGGCGCGCTGATGGGTCTGGCGAAACTGCTGCTCAAACCGATCGAAGGTATTGAGCGGCCGGCGCTGGTGACGGTTTTACCGCACCAGCAGAAGGGCAAAACCGTGGTGCTGGATCTCGGCGCCAACGTCGATTGCGACAGCACGATGCTGGTGCAGTTCGCGGTAATGGGCGCGGTGCTGGCGGAAGAAGTGGTCGGCATTGCCAACCCCCGCGTCGCTTTGTTGAACATCGGCGAAGAAGAGATGAAAGGCCTTGGCAGCATCCGCGATGCTGCCGCAGTGCTCAAAACGCTGCCTTCCCTCAACTACATCGGCTATCTTGAAGCCAATGAACTGTTGACCGGAAAAACCGATGTGCTGGTTTGTGATGGATTCACGGGCAACGTCACATTAAAAACCATGGAAGGTGTTGTCAGAATGTTCCTTTCACTGCTGAAATCTCAGGGAGAGGGCAAAAAACGGTCGTGGTGGCTGCTGTTACTAAAACGTTGGTTACAAAAAAGCCTGGCGAGGCGATTCAGTCACCTCAACCCCGACCAGTATAATGGCGCCTGTCTGTTAGGATTGCGCGGTTCCGTGATCAAGAGTCATGGTGCTGCCAATCAACGCGCCTTTAGCGTCGCGATAGAGCAGGCAGTGCAGGCGGTGCAGCGGCAGATCCCTCAGCGGATCGCCGCGCGCCTGGAATCTTTATACCCAGCTGGTTTCGAGCTGCCGGAAAGCGACAGTGACGTGAACGCCCGACAGCAAAGCGGGACGAATGGCCACGATTGACGCCGCGGCGGTTGAACGAGGCGGGTATATCACCCAAGAGTGACTGAGCGTACATGTATACGAAGATTATTGGTACCGGCAGCTATCTGCCCGAGCAAGTGCGTACAAACGCCGACCTGGAAAAAATGGTAGAAACCTCTGACGAGTGGATTGTCACCCGCACAGGTATCCGTGAGCGTCGTATTGCCGCAGCGCATGAAACAGTTGCTACGATGGGCTTTGAAGCCGCAAAGCAGGCGCTGGCGATGGCGGGCGTGTCCGCGGAGCAAATTGGTCTGATTATCGTTGCGACCACCTCCGGCACGCACGCGTTTCCGAGTTCTGCATGCCAGATCCAGTCAATGCTGGGCGTTAAGGGTTGCCCGGCGTTTGATGTCGCCGCCGCCTGCGCCGGTTTCACCTATGCGCTAAGCGTCGCCGATCAGTATGTGAAGAACGGCGCGGTAGATTATGCGCTGGTTGTTGGCGCCGATGTGCTGGCGCGCACCTGCGATCCGGCGGATCGCGGAACGATTATTATTTTCGGCGACGGCGCCGGCGCGGTTGTGCTGGGCGCCTCCGAAGAGCCGGGCATTATCTCGACGCATCTGCATGCCGACGGCAGCTATGGCGAACTGCTGACCCTGCCGAACGCCGATCGCGTCGATCCGGAAAACCCGATCTATCTGACGATGGCCGGCAACGAAGTCTTCAAAGTGGCGGTCACCGAGCTGGCGCACATCGTTGATGAAACGCTGGCAGCGAATAATCTTGAACGTTCAGCGCTGGACTGGCTGGTGCCGCATCAGGCTAACCTGCGTATTATCAGCGCGACGGCGAAGAAACTGGGTATGTCGATGGATAACGTCGTTGTGACCCTCGACCGCCATGGCAACACCTCCGCGGCGTCAGTCCCTTGCGCGCTGGATGAGGCCGTCCGCGATGGCCGTATTCAGCGCGGTCAGCTGATTTTGCTGGAAGCCTTTGGTGGCGGTTTCACCTGGGGTTCCGCGCTGGTTCGTTTTTAGTATAAGGATTTAAACATGACGCAATTCGCATTTGTGTTCCCGGGGCAGGGCTCTCAGGCCGTAGGCATGCTGGCCGAAATGGCTGCCGCCTGGCCGGTCATTGAAGAGACCTTCGGTGAAGCTTCCGCAGCGTTGGGTTACGATCTGTGGGCGCTGACGCAACAGGGCCCGGCAGAAGAACTGAATAAGACCTGGCAGACTCAACCGGCGCTGCTCGCCGCCTCCGTGGCGCTGTACCGCGTCTGGCAACAGCAGGGCGGCAAAGCGCCAGCGCTGCTGGCGGGTCACAGCCTCGGCGAATACTCCGCGCTGGTATGCGCGGGCGTTATCGGTTTCGCTGATGCCGTGCGCCTGGTTGAGCTGCGTGGTAAATTCATGCAGGAAGCCGTACCGGAAGGTACCGGCGCCATGTCCGCGATTATCGGTCTGGACGACGCCGCTATCGCCAAAGCCTGTGAAGAATCTGCCGAAGGGCAGGTGGTCTCTCCGGTGAACTACAATTCTCCGGGCCAGGTGGTTATCGCCGGGCATAAAGAGGCCGTTGAACGCGCTGGCGCCGCCTGTAAAGCCGCCGGCGCCAAACGCGCGTTGCCGCTGCCGGTGAGCGTGCCGTCCCACTGCGCGCTGATGAAGCCAGCCGCAGAAAAACTGGCGGTAGAGCTGCAGAAAATCACCTTCAACGCGCCGACGATTCCGGTGGTGAATAACGTCGACGTGAAGTGCGAAACCGCGCCGGACGCCATTCGCGACGCGCTGGTGCGCCAGCTGTACAGCCCGGTGCAGTGGACCAAAACCGTTGAGTTTATGGCTACCGAGGGCGTATCGCACCTGTATGAGGTTGGCCCGGGTAAAGTCCTCACCGGCCTGACCAAACGTATTGTTGACACCCTGACCGCTTCCGCGCTTAACGAGCCGGCGGCGATGTCTGCGGCGCTTGAGCAATAAAAGAGGAAAACCATGAGTTTTGAAGGAAAAATCGCGCTGGTTACCGGTGCAAGCCGCGGTATTGGCCGTGCTATCGCTGAAACGCTCGTCGCCCGTGGCGCGAAAGTTATCGGTACTGCGACCAGCGAAAGCGGCGCGCAGGCGATCAGCGACTATTTAGGCGCCAATGGTAAAGGTCTGATGTTGAATGTGACCGACCCGGCATCTATTGAATCTGTTCTGGAAAATGTGCGCGCAGAGTTTGGCGAAGTGGATATCCTGGTGAATAATGCCGGGATCACTCGCGACAATCTGTTAATGCGCATGAAAGATGACGAGTGGAACGATATTATCGAAACCAACCTGTCATCGGTTTTCCGTCTGTCAAAAGCGGTAATGCGCGCTATGATGAAAAAGCGTCATGGACGTATTATCACTATCGGTTCTGTGGTTGGTACCATGGGAAATGCCGGTCAGGCCAACTACGCCGCGGCGAAAGCGGGTCTGATCGGCTTCAGTAAATCACTGGCGCGTGAAGTTGCGTCCCGCGGTATTACTGTAAACGTTGTTGCTCCGGGCTTTATTGAAACGGACATGACGCGTGCGCTGACCGATGAGCAGCGTGCGGGTACGCTGGCGGCAGTTCCTGCGGGGCGCCTTGGCACCCCAAATGAAATCGCCAGCGCGGTTGCATTTTTAGCCTCTGACGAAGCAAGTTACATCACTGGTGAAACGCTGCACGTCAACGGCGGAATGTACATGGTCTGACCGAGATTTGTGCAAAATGTTCAGGAACCGCGCACTTCGCACGGTTCTCTGTGCGGTTTTGTGCGAAAAGATTTGCGTTCTTAGGGCAAACGGCCTCAAAATAGCGCAAAATCGTGGTAAGACCTGCCGGGATTTAGTTGCAAATTTTTCAACATTTTATACACTACGAAAACCATCGCGAAAGCGAGTTTTGATAGGAAATTTAAGAGTATGAGCACTATCGAAGAACGCGTTAAGAAAATTATCGGCGAGCAGCTGGGCGTTAAGCAGGAAGAAGTTACCAACAATGCTTCCTTCGTTGAAGACCTGGGCGCTGATTCTCTTGACACCGTTGAGCTGGTAATGGCTCTGGAAGAAGAGTTTGATACTGAGATTCCGGACGAAGAAGCTGAGAAAATCACCACCGTTCAGGCTGCCATTGATTACATCAACGGCCACCAGGCGTAAGTGAACATCTCCAGGCGGTCATTCGACCGCCTGAGTTTTATCTTTTTATTGTCCCACAAGAATCTATTTTCCCTCCCTGGAGGACAAACGTGTCTAAGCGTCGTGTAGTTGTGACCGGACTGGGCATGTTGTCTCCTGTCGGCAATACCGTAGAGTCTACCTGGAAAGCTCTCCTTGCCGGTCAGAGTGGCATCAGCCTGATCGACCATTTCGATACTAGCGCCTATGCAACGAAATTTGCTGGCTTAGTAAAGGATTTTAACTGTGATGACATTATCTCGCGCAAAGAACAGCGCAAGATGGATGCCTTCATTCAATATGGAATTGTCGCTGGCGTTCAGGCCATGCAGGATTCTGGCCTTGAAGTGACGGAAGAGAATGCAACCCGTATTGGCGCCGCTATCGGCTCCGGTATCGGCGGTCTCGGCTTGATCGAAGAAAACCACAGTTCGCTGGTTAACGGCGGACCGCGCAAGATCAGCCCATTCTTCGTTCCTTCCACAATTGTTAACATGGTGGCCGGACATCTGACCATCATGTTTGGTCTGCGTGGGCCAAGTATCTCTATCGCGACCGCGTGTACTTCAGGCGTGCACAACATCGGCCAGGCCGCGCGCATCATCGCCTATGGCGATGCCGATGCGATGGTGGCAGGCGGCGCGGAAAAAGCCAGCACCCCGCTTGGCGTGGGCGGCTTCGGCGCGGCGCGTGCGCTCTCCACGCGCAATGACAACCCGCAGGCGGCGAGCCGTCCGTGGGATAAAGATCGTGACGGCTTCGTGCTGGGAGACGGCGCGGGTATGGTGGTGCTGGAAGAGTACGAGCATGCCAAAAAACGCGGCGCCAAAATCTACGCCGAGATCGTTGGCTTCGGCATGAGCAGCGATGCTTACCACATGACGTCACCGCCGGAAGATGGCGCGGGCGCCGCGCTGGCAATGGTGAATGCTATTCGCGATGCGGGCATCGAACCAGGCCAGATCGGCTACGTCAACGCCCACGGCACCTCGACGCCGGCCGGCGATAAAGCGGAAGCGCAGGCGGTTAAGTCTGTCTTCGGTGATGCGGCGAGCCGCGTACTGGTGAGCTCTACCAAATCCATGACCGGCCATCTGCTGGGTGCGGCAGGGGCGGTAGAGTCGATTTACTCTATCCTGGCGTTGCGCGATCAGGCGGTTCCGCCGACGATCAACCTCGACAACCCGGATGAAGGCTGCGACCTCGACTTCGTTCCACACGAAGCGCGTCAGGTTTCCGGTATGGAGTACACCCTGTGCAACTCCTTCGGCTTTGGCGGCACTAACGGTTCGCTGATCTTCAAAAAAGTGTGACAGGGCTTGCCCCGGCACTGCTTTAACAAAAGGCCCGTTCGTCGGGCCTTTTTTATTCAGCTTTCTCCCCTTGTTCTCTGCTCTGGGTCCTGACACACTGACCGACCAGTGAAAAGGAGTCCTTTATGTTCTTGATAAACGGCGTTGTACAGGACACGTTGGCAGCGAACGATCGCGCCATCCAGTTTGGCGACGGCTGTTTTACCACCGCCCGCATCCAGCAAGGGCAGGTTGCGCTACTGGACGCCCATCTGCAGCGTTTACAGACAACCTGTGAAAAATTACATATCCCATTTAACGACTGGCTGACGCTGAGCGAAGAGATGCAGCGTCTGGCTCGGCCGCACGCGCAGGGCGTGCTCAAGGTGACTCTCACCCGCGGCGTTGGGGGAAGGGGATACAGTACGGCAGGCTGCGTGTCGCCCACTCGCATTCTCAGCTTCTCTCCATACCCGGCGCATTATGCGCGCTGGCGGGAGGAGGGCATTACTCTGACCCAGAGTCCGGTGCCCCTGGGGCGCAACTCCTGGCTTGCCGGCCTGAAGCACCTTAATCGCCTTGAGCAGGTACTGATCCGCTCTCATCTTGAGCAGACGGACGCCGATGAGGCGCTGGTCCTTGACAGTGACGGGTGGCTTACGGAATGCTGTGCCGCGAATTTATTCTGGCGTCAGGGACGTGATGTATTTACTCCGCGACTCGATTATGCCGGGGTCAACGGCATTATGCGGCAGCGCTGTATCGCGCAGCTGGCACCATCGACGTTTCGCGTTGTCGAAGTGACAGCGCGTCCCGAGACGTTGCGGGAGGCCGATGAAGTGCTGATCTGCAATGCGCTGATGCCGCTGGTGCCGGTTCGCCGCTGGGAGGAGACCACCTGGTCCTCGCGTGAGCTTTACCATTTTTTAGCCCCTTTGTGTGAGCTGTCTGGTTAGTATGAAGAAAATGTTACGTTTTATCCTGTTGCTGGTCGTGCTGTTGGGCATCGCCGCGGCGGCAGGCATGTGGAAGGTACGCCAGCTGGCGGACAGCAAGCTGCTGATTAAGGAAGAGACCATCTTTACCCTCGAAGCCGGCACCGGCCGGCTGGCGCTGGGCCAGGATCTCTATCGCGAGAAGGTGATCAATCGCCCGCGCGTTTTCCAGTGGCTGCTACGGGTGGAACCTGAGCTGTCTCACTTCAAGGCCGGGACCTATCGCTTCACGCCGCAAATGACGGTGCGCGAGATGTTGCAGCTGCTGGCCAGCGGCAAAGAGGCGCAGTTTCCGCTGCGCTTTGTCGAAGGCATGCGCGTCAGCGACTACCTGCGCCAGCTGCGCGATGCCCCGTACGTGAAGCACACGCTTGAAGACGATAGCTACGCGACGGTGGCTAAGGCATTAGGTCTTGAGCATGCCGACTGGGTAGAGGGCTGGTTCTGGCCGGATACCTGGATGTACACCGCCAACACCAGCGATATCGCCATCCTCAAGCGCGCGCATCAGAAAATGGTCGCCGAAGTGGCGAAGGTCTGGGAAGGACGGATGGAGAATCTGCCCTATGCCGATCAGAACCAGCTGTTGACCATGGCCTCGATTATTGAAAAAGAGACCGCGGTAGCGGAAGAGCGCGACCGCGTCGCGTCGGTATTTATCAACCGCCTGCGCATCGGTATGCGCTTGCAGACCGATCCGACCGTAATCTACGGGATGGGCGCAGGATATACTGGTAAGTTAACGCGTAAGGATCTCGAGACGCCGACCGCATACAATACTTATACCATCAGCGGTTTGCCGCCGGGCCCTATCGCGGTGCCGGGCGAGGCCTCGCTGAAGGCGGCCGCCCATCCGGCGAAAACGCCATATCTTTATTTCGTCGCCGACGGGAAAGGGGGCCATACGTTTACCACAAACCTGGTCAGTCATAACCGTGCGGTGCAGGATTATCTGAAAGTACTTAAGGAAAAAAATGCGCAGTAACTATATCGTCATCGAGGGGCTGGAGGGCGCCGGGAAGACCACCGCACGTCAACTGGTGGTGGAGACGCTGCAGTCGGCGGGTATTCACGATATGGTGTTTACCCGCGAGCCGGGGGGCACAATCCTTGCCGAAAAACTGCGTAGCCTGGTGCTGGATATCCAGTCCACGGGCGATGAAGTGATTAACGATAAAGCGGAAGTGCTGATGTTTTACGCGGCGCGCGTCCAGTTGGTGGAGACCGTGATTAAGCCCGCGCTGGCCCGCGGCCAGTGGGTGATCGGCGATCGTCACGATCTGTCGACGCAGGCCTATCAGGGCGGCGGCCGGGGAATTGACCGCACGATGCTGGCGACGCTGCGCGACGCGGTACTCGGTGATTTTCGCCCCAATCTGACGCTGTATCTCGACGTCACGCCGGAAGTGGGGCTGCAGCGCGCCCGGGCCCGCGGCGAGCTGGATCGCATTGAGCAGGAGTCCATGAACTTTTTCAACCGTACCCGCGCGCGCTATCTTGAGCTGGCCGCCGCCGATCCTTCTATCCGCACGGTTGACGCAACTCAGCCGCTGGATGCCGTGGCGCGCGACATTCGCGCCACGATCGCCCAGTGGATGGCGGAGCAAGCGGCATGAAATGGTATCCGTGGCTGCGCCCCTCGTTCGAGCAACTGGTCGGTAGCTATCAGGCCGGACGAGGCCACCACGCCTTACTGTTACAGTCCCTGAACGGGATGGGCGGCGAGGCGTTGATTTACGCGCTGTGCCGCTTCCTGATGTGCCGCCAGCCCGAAGGACATAAAAGCTGCGGCCACTGCCATAGCTGTCAGCTGATGCAGGCCGGCACGCACCCCGATTACTATGCGCTCAGCCCCGAGAAGGGCAAGAGCGCGCTGGGTATTGACGCGGTGCGCGATGTCAATGAAAAGCTCTATGAACATGCGCGCCTTGGTGGGGCAAAAGTGGTCTGGATTAGCGATGCTGCCTTGCTGACCGATGCCGCCGCCAACGCGTTGCTGAAAACGCTGGAGGAGCCCCCGGAGAATACCTGGTTCTTCCTCGCCTGCGAGGAGCCGGCGCGTCTGCTGACCACTCTGCGCAGCCGCTGTCGCCTGCATCATCTGGCGCCGCCGTCTGAGCCTTATGCTCTGGCCTGGCTGGAGCGTGAGGTGAGCCTGCCGCAGGAGTCATTGTTGACCGCGTTACGCCTGTGCGCCAGCGCGCCGGCTGCGGCGCTCGAACTGTTACAGGAACCGCTGTGGACGGCGCGGCAGCAGTTGTGTCAGGCGCTGGCGGCTACCCTGGCGAGCGGTGACTGGCTGGCGCTGCTGCCGATACTCAATCATGAACAGGCGGCGGTTCGCCTGCACTGGCTGGCGTCGCTGCTGGTCGATGCGCAAAAACGACAGCAGGGGATTACCCTGGTGAGTAACCCTGACGTCTGGCCGCTGCTGGAGCAGCTGGCGCACAGCCTGCCCGCCGCCCGGCTGCAGGCGATTGCCCATGACGTCTGTACCTGCCGCGAGCAATTGCTCAACGTTGTCGGTGTCAACCGCGAACTGCTGCTTACCGAGCGCCTGCTGCGCTGGGAACATTACCTGCAACCCGGGACGGGTTTACCCGTCTCCCACCTCTGAGTGAGACATTATGTTTTTAGTCGACTCCCACTGCCATCTTGATGGTCTGGATTATCAAACTCTACACAAAAACGTCGACGACGTGCTGGCAAAAGCGGCCGCACGCGATGTGAAATTTTGCCTCGCCGTCGCCACGACGCTGCCTGGCTACCGCAGTATGCGCGAACTGGTGGGGACGCGTGACAACGTCGTCTTCTCCTGTGGCGTACACCCATTAAACCAGGACGAGCCCTGGGAGGTAGAGACTCTGCGCGCGCTGGCAGCGGAAGAGGGCGTCGTGGCGATGGGGGAGACCGGTCTGGATTATTTTTATACCCCGGAAACTAAAGCCCAACAGCAAAGCTCGTTCCGCGACCACATTCGTATCGGCCGTGAGCTCAATAAGCCGGTGATCGTCCATACCCGTGACGCGCGTGCCGATACTCTGGCTATTTTGCGCGAAGAAAAGGTGACGGATTGCGGTGGCGTACTACACTGTTTCACTGAGGACAGGGAGACAGCGGGCAAGCTGCTCGATATGGGGTTCTATATCTCGTTTTCCGGTATCGTCACTTTTCGTAACGCCGAGCAGCTGCGTGATGCGGCGCGCTACGTGCCGCTGGATCGCCTGCTGGTTGAAACCGATTCGCCGTACCTGGCGCCGGTCCCCCACCGCGGCAAAGAGAACCAGCCGGCGCTGGTCCGTGACGTTGCCGAGTATATGGCGGTACTGAAGGGGGTGTCGCTTGAGCAGCTGGCTCAGCAGACCACCGACAATTTTGCCACCCTGTTCCACATCGACCCCGCCCGTTTGCAACCTGCTTGATCTGCTTATTATTTTAAGGCTCGTAATTAATAGCCAAAGCGAGTAAAGTTCACCGCCACAAAAGTGGCGGTGAAGGTTTTTTAGCAACATCTGGATACAATTTATGTAAGTTGATGTAAATTTTTACCGGAAGGCTGATTGAAACGTGATAGCCGTCAAACAATCATCCCGTTAATTATTTTACTCTGTGTAATAAATAAAGGGCGCTTAGATGTCCTGTCCACGGCACGGTTCTCCCCCCGGGCCAATGCGTGAAAGCGTAAAAAAGTACCAAATACTCAGGAGCACTCTCAATTATGTTTAAGAATGCATTTGCTAACCTGCAGAAGGTCGGTAAATCGCTGATGCTGCCGGTATCCGTACTGCCTATCGCAGGTATCCTGCTGGGCGTCGGTTCCGCTAACTTCAGCTGGCTGCCAGCCGTGGTCTCCCACGTTATGGCAGAAGCAGGCGGTTCAGTTTTCGCCAATATGCCGCTGATCTTCGCTATCGGTGTGGCCCTCGGCTTCACCAATAACGACGGTGTATCCGCACTGGCTGCAGTCGTGGCTTACGGCATCATGGTGAAAACCATGGCGGTTGTTGCGCCGCTGGTGCTGCATTTACCTGCTGACGAGATTGCGGCAAAACACCTTGCTGATACCGGCGTGCTTGGCGGTATTATCTCCGGTGCTATCGCCGCCTACATGTTCAACCGCTTCTATCGCATCAAGCTGCCAGAATATCTCGGCTTCTTTGCGGGCAAGCGTTTTGTGCCGATTATCTCTGGTCTGGCCGCTATCTTCACCGGCGTGATCCTCTCCTTCATTTGGCCGCCGATCGGCTCCGCGATCCAAACCTTCTCCCAGTGGGCTGCTTATCAGAACCCAGTGGTGGCGTTTGGTATCTACGGTTTCATCGAACGTTGCCTGGTGCCGTTTGGTCTGCATCACATCTGGAACGTTCCTTTCCAGATGCAGATCGGCGAATACACCAACGCGGCTGGTCAGGTGTTCCACGGCGATATCCCGCGCTACATGGCAGGCGACCCGACGGCGGGCAAACTGTCTGGCGGCTTCCTGTTCAAAATGTATGGTCTGCCGGCAGCGGCTATCGCTATTTGGCACTCTGCTAAACCGGAAAACCGCGCCAAAGTGGGCGGTATCATGATCTCCGCCGCGCTGACCTCGTTCCTGACCGGTATCACCGAGCCGATCGAGTTCTCGTTCATGTTCGTGGCGCCGATCCTGTACGTTATCCATGCCATTCTGGCGGGCCTGGCGTTCCCGATCTGTATCCTGCTGGGTATGCGTGACGGTACCTCGTTCTCTCACGGCCTGATCGACTTTATCGTGCTGTCCGGTAACAGCAGCAAACTGTGGCTGTTCCCGATTGTTGGTATCTGCTATGCGATCGTGTACTACGTCATTTTCCGTGTGCTGATTAAAGCCCTGGATCTGAAAACACCGGGTCGTGAAGACACCACCGAAGAGAGCAAAGCTGGCGCCACCAGCGAGATGGCTCCGGCTCTGGTCGCCGCTTTCGGCGGTAAAGAGAACATCACCAACCTCGACGCATGTATTACTCGTCTGCGTGTTAGCGTGGCGGATGTAGCGAAAGTTGACCAGGCTGGCCTGAAAAAACTGGGCGCCGCTGGCGTGGTAGTGGCAGGTTCTGGCGTACAGGCCATCTTCGGTACCAAGTCCGATAACCTGAAAACTGAAATGGATGAGTACATCCGTAACAGTTAAGACGTAGTATCGGGGAGACTAAGGCAGCCAACTGGCTGCCTTTTTTATGCGCTAAAGTCGGTGCCCCACAAGCGATAACCCTGAAAACAGTCCGCCATATGCTTATTCCCTCAGCAGCTAAGTCTATAGTTGAATAAGAAAAAGAGCTTTCAGGTTGAAAGAGAGGGAGAATGTCGCTCATACTCTTAGCGGAACCTGTGCGTCCGCGTTTATCTGCAGAAGCAGGCCAGCGCACGGGATAAAACTTATAAGGAATCAGTCATGGCAGAAGAAACGATTTTCAGCAAAATCATTCGCCGGGAGATCCCGTCGGATATTGTCTATCAGGATGAGCTTGTGACCGCTTTTCGCGACATCTCCCCGCAGGCGCCCACCCATATTCTGATTGTCCCGAATGTTCTGATTCCTACCGTAAATGACGTCACCGCTGAACATGAGCTGGCGCTGGGCCGGATGATGACCGTCGCGGCGAAGATCGCCCGCGATGAAGGTCTTGCCGACGATGGCTATCGGTTGATCGTCAACTGCAACCGCCACGGCGGCCAGGAAGTGTACCATATCCATATGCATCTGCTGGGCGGTCGTCCGCTTGGCCCGATGCTGGCGCACAAAGGCTAACGTCATGCTCAGGACCCTTTTGGGCGCGTGTCTGGCGGCGGGGCTACTCGCCGGGTGTAGTTCACACCCGGAGATCCCGGTTTCTGACCAGCAGGCGCTGGTGATGGAGTCGAGCGTGCTGGCGGCGGGGATCAGCGCCAGCGAGCCTGCCGTCGTGGCGACAGAGATTCAGGCTACCGCCTCCTCAACGCTATATAACGAGCGCCAGCAGCCGGTTACCGTGCACTATCGTTTTTTCTGGTATGACGCCCGAGGGCTGGAGATGCATCCGCTGGACGCGCCGCGCACCATCGTGGTACCGGCCCGCTCCTCGGTCACGTTATATGGCAGCGCCAATATCCTGGGGGCGCATAAGGCCCGCCTTTATCTTTATCTGTAAGGGGTAATTATAATGATGAAAATGTGTCGCTATGCGTTAATCACAGCACTGGCGATATTCCTCGCAGGCTGTGCGGGGTTGCGGGAGCAGCCCGCGCCGGTAGAAGAGGCCAAACCGCAGCCGCAGCAGCCTGCGCAGCCGCAGCCCACGGTGCCGACCGTACCGGCGGTGCCCTCTGTCCCGGCGCAGCCTGGGCCGATTGAGCATCAGGATCAGCAGTCGGGTCAGCCGGCGCCGCGCGTGCGTCATTATGACTGGAACGGCGCGGTTCAGCCGCTGGTGGGGCAGATGCTGCAGGCGAGTGGGGTCAATGCCGGCAGTATTCTGCTGGTTGACAGCGTGAACAACCGCACCAACGGTTCGCTGAATGCTGGAGAAGCCACCACTGCGCTACGTAGTGCGCTGGCCGGTAACGGCAAATTTACCCTGGTATCGGCGCAGCAGCTGGCGGTCGCCAAGCAGCAGCTGGGCCTGTCGCCGCAGGACAGCCTTGGCAGCCGCAGCAAAGCCATGGGCATCGCCCGCAACGTGGGCGCGCAGTATGTGCTTTACTCCAATGCCACCGGCAACGTCAACGCGCCTGAGCTGAAAATGCAGCTCATGCTGGTGCAAACCGGTGAGATAATCTGGTCAGGTAAAGGTGCTGTTCAGCAACAATAAGCTAACGCGCGACGAGCTCTTGTCGCGCTTCTTTCCCCATTATCATCCTGTCGCCTCGCTGAGCCAGAGTGGCCTCAGCGGCGGCAGTGTGATTATCAGCGACGGCGACCGGCGGCACGTGCTGCGTCAGCCGCACGATCCGTCTGCCGCCACTTACCATTTTCGCCGTCAGTATCACGCACTCCGCCGACTGCCTGCCAGGCTGGCGCCAACCCCGCTGTTTTACTCACCCTGCTGGTTGGTGGTGGAGTATTGCGCAGGGGAGGTGAAAAGCGAGTTACCGGCCTCCCCGCAGCTGTCAGGCTTATTGTATGATTTGCATCAGCAACCGCGGTTTGGCTGGCGGGTTAGCCTCACACCACTGCTGGCCCAGTACTGGCAGAGGTGCGATCCGGCGCGGCGCAAGCCGCGTTGGCTGCGCTGGCATCAGCGGCTGCGCCGCCAGGGCGAGCCCCGTCCCCTGCGGCTGGCGCCGCTGCACATGGACGTCCATGCCGGCAATATTATTCATAATGAGTCCGGCCTGAGGCTGATCGACTGGGAATATGCCGGCGATGGCGATATCGCGCTGGAGCTGGCCGCGGTGTGGATCACGCCTGGCGAGCGCCGTCGGCTGGTAGAAGCGTATGCCCGGCGGGCGGCCATCGACGCGCAGCAGCTATGGCGGCAGGTGGCGCGCTGGCGCCCGTGGGTACTGCTGCTGATGGCGGGCTGGTATGAAATGCGCTGGCGGCAGAGCGGGGACCGGCAATTTATCACGCTGGCAGATGAAATATGGTGTCAGTTAGACAACGAACGTAAAGGATAAGAGAGGTCAGTGTGGGCCCAGTGATGTTGGATGTCGAAGGGTATGAGCTGGATGCGGAAGAGCGAGAAATTCTGGCGCATCCGCTGGTGGGAGGGTTGATCCTCTTTACCCGAAATTATCACGATCCGGCGCAGCTGCGCGAGCTGGTGCGCCAGATCCGCGACGCCTCCCGGAACCACCTGGTGGTGGCGGTCGATCAGGAAGGGGGGCGGGTTCAGCGTTTCCGCGAAGGGTTTACCCGTTTACCGGCGGCCCAGTCTTTCGCCGCGCTGCTGGGGATGGAAGAGGGGGGCAAACTGGCCGCCGAAGCCGGCTGGCTGATGGCCAGCGAAATGATCGCCATGGATATCGATATTAGTTTTGCGCCAGTGCTGGACGTCGGCCATATCAGCGCCGCAATCGGCGAACGTTCTTATCATGAAGATCCGCAGAAAGCGCTGACGATGGCGCGTCACTTCATTGACGGGATGCACGCCGCGGGCATGAAAACCACCGGCAAACACTTCCCGGGACACGGGGCGGTGACTGCCGATTCGCACAAAGAGACGCCGTTCGATCCGCGGGCGGCATCGGTTATCCGCGACCATGATATGGCGGTGTTCAAAAGCCTTATCGCCGAGCAGCGTCTGGACGCCATTATGCCGGCGCATGTGATTTACCCGGAGCTCGATCCGCGTCCGGCCAGCGGCTCGGCGTACTGGCTGAAAACGGTGCTGCGCGGCGAACTGGGCTTTGACGGGGTGATTTTCTCCGACGATCTGTCGATGGAAGGGGCGGCGATCATGGGCAGCTATGCCGAACGCGGTCAGGCATCGCTCGACGCCGGTTGCGATATGATCCTCGTCTGCAATAATCGTAAAGGCGCGGTCAGTGTGCTGGATAACCTGTCGCCGATCAAAGCAGAGCGTGTTACGAAATTGTATCATAAAGGTTCCTTTTCCCGTCAGGAGTTAAGGGATTCAGCCCGTTGGAAAACGGTGAGTGCCCAGCTGGAGCAGCTTCATGCGCGCTGGCAAGAGGCGAAGTCCGCGTAACGCTCTACGGGGCGTTGTTGTCTGGTGAGGATGCGATGATTATCTATTTACACGGTTTTGACTCGAACAGCCCCGGTAACCATGAGAAGGTGATGCAGCTGCAGTTTATCGACCCGGACGTGCGGTTGATTAGCTACAGCACGCGGCATCCCAAGCACGATATGCAGCATTTGCTGAAAGAGGTCGATAAAATGCTGCAGCTCACTGCCGATGACCGGCCGCTGATCTGCGGCGTCGGCCTTGGCGGCTACTGGGCGGAGCGGATTGGTTTTCTGTGCGATATCCGCCAGGCGGTGTTCAATCCAAACCTGTTTCCGCATGAGAACATGGAAGGCAAAATCGACCGACCGGAAGAGTATGCTGACATCGCCACCAAGTGCGTGACCAACTTCCGCGAGAAGAACCGCGATCGCTGCCTGGTGGTGCTTTCCCGCCAGGACGAGGCGTTGGACAGCCAGCGTTCCGCCGATCTCCTGCACCACTATTATGAAATTATCTGGGATGAAGAGCAGACCCATAAGTTTAAAAATATCTCGCCGCATCTGCAGCGGCTGAAAGCGTTTAAAACCCTCGGCTAACTGCTTTCCCTTGTTCCCAAACCCGCGTCGGGTTCACCACGCGGGTTTTTTCATGTCTACACTTATTGGTTTCGCTGAAAAAATACGCGACAAAACTTGATGCACATCAATTTTGGTATGACCAATGCACCGTTCATGGTATTCTCGACAGTGCTGAATGGTTTCATTAACGTAACTTGTTGTTAAATAAAGGCTATTTCAATAACTTTTATTTAACAATTGGTTAATAATTTTAGGGGTACACATGACTACGCCATTGAAAAAAATCGTAATTGTGGGTGGCGGCGCTGGCGGACTGGAACTGGCAACTCAGCTGGGGAGAAAGTTAGGGCGCCATAAGAAAGCGAAAATCACTCTGGTGGACCGCAACCACAGCCATCTGTGGAAGCCGCTGCTGCACGAAGTGGCCACCGGTTCTCTGGATGAAGGCGTTGATGCGCTGAGCTATCTGGCCCATGCCCGCAACCACGGTTTCCAGTTCCAGCTGGGCTCGGTGGTTGATATCAACCGCGAAGGGAAAACCATCACCCTCGGCGAGCTGCGCAATGAAAAAGGCGAGCTGCTGGTGGCTGAGCGTAAACTGCCGTACGACACGCTGGTCATGGCGTTGGGCAGTACCTCGAATGACTTTAATACCCCTGGCGTAAAAGAGAACTGCATTTTCCTCGACAACCCGCACCAGGCGCGTCGCTTCCATCAGGAAATGCTCAACCTGTTCCTTAAATACTCTGCTAACCTCGGCGCTAACGGTAAAGTAAATATCGCCATCGTCGGCGGCGGCGCCACCGGCGTGGAGCTCTCCGCTGAGTTGCACAATGCGGTGAAACAGCTGCACAGCTACGGCTACAAAGGGCTGACCAACGAAGCGCTGAACGTCACGCTGGTCGAGGCGGGCGAGCGCATTCTGCCTGCGCTGCCGCCGCGCATTTCCGGGGCAGCGCATAATGAGCTGACTAAGCTGGGCGTACGGGTTCTGACGCAGACCATGGTCACCAGCGCGGATGCGGGCGGCCTGCACACTAAAGATGGCGAATATATTGAGGCGGATCTAATGGTCTGGGCGGCGGGGATCAAAGCGCCAGATTTCATGAAAGAGATCGGCGGCCTCGAAACCAACCGTATCAATCAGCTGGTGGTCGAGCCGACGCTGCAGACTACCCGCGATGCGGATATTTTCGCCATCGGCGACTGCGCCTCCTGCGCCCGTCCGGAAGGCGGCTTTGTGCCTCCGCGGGCCCAGGCGGCGCACCAGATGGCTACCTGCGCGCTGAACAACATCCTGGCGCAGATGAAAGGCAAACCGCTGAAGGCATACACCTATAAAGACCACGGCTCGCTGGTGTCGCTGTCAAATTACTCCACCGTCGGCAGCCTGATGGGTAACCTGATGCGCGGTTCGATGATGGTGGAAGGGCGCATTGCGCGCTTCGTGTACATCTCCCTGTACCGTATGCACCAGATTGCTCTGCATGGTTACTTCAAGACCGGCCTGATGATGCTGGTCGGGCGCATCAACCGCATCATTCGCCCGCGCCTGAAGCTGCACTAATCGCTGTCGCGACCCGGAGGCGCGCTCTGAGGGCACCTCCGGGCTCTTCTGCTGGAACCGCAGAGATCCCGCTCGGAATCCTCTGAATCCCTTTGATTTGCAGCGAATTCTCGCACTTTTCATCCGCTATCTGATTTGCGCCCTCCCGGCTCCGGTTGCAAAATTGTATCAACAGCAACAAAGGAGGAACTCCCGTGAATAAATCTATGTTGGCGGGTATAGGGATAGGCGTGGCTGCCGCGCTGGGCGTTGCAGCTGTCGCTGGTCTCAACGTGTTGGATCGCGGCCCGCAGTATGCGCAAGTGGTCTCCAGTACACCGATTAAAGAAACCGTGAAAACGCCGCGTCAGGAATGCCGCAATGTCACGGTGACTCATCGTCGTCCGGTACAGGATGAAAACCGCATCGCCGGTTCGGTGCTGGGCGCGGTGGCGGGCGGGGTGATTGGCCACCAGTTTGGCGGCGGTCACGGACGCAGCGTGGCGACGGTTGTAGGTGCGCTGGGCGGCGGCTATGCAGGCAACCAGATCCAGGGCGCGATGCAGGACAACGATACCTACACCACCACCCAGCAGCGCTGCAAAACGGTGTATGATAAATCCGATAAAATGCTCGGCTACGATGTGACCTATAAGATAGGCGATCAGCAGGGGAAAATCCGCATGGATCACGATCCCGGCAGCCAGATCCCGCTGGACAACAACGGCCAGCTGGTCCTGAACAACAAAATCTAAAAACAGATTTGTGTAGTGATTAGCCCCTCAATCGCTCAGGCTGAGGGGCTTTTTTTATCAGAAGGTTAAGGCGTAGTTCAGACCAAAGGTGCGGCCACGACCTTTGTACTCATACAGCGATGAACTGCCGTAGGTTGGGCTGTAGAGCAGCGGCGCGCGCTGGCCCCATATAGTCACATAGTCTTCGTTAAGCAGGTTTTCGATACTGAAGGTCAGTTTCCCCACCGGCAGCGCGTAACTACCGATAAAATCGACGGTGTTATAGCCTTCCAGCTTGTTGCCGGCGGCATCGCTGAGGTCAAATACCTGCTGACTCTGCACGCGCAGGCTCCACGGATCCGGCGCCCAGCCCACCCAGGCGGTGGCTTTAGACGGCGAGGCGAGGGTGACGTCCCATTTTTGCCAGCGGCCGTCGGTCTGCACCTGGGATTTCAGCACGTTGAAGTTACCGCCGACGCTCCAGTCGCTATCCGGAATAAAGTAGTCGACCGCCCCCTCAACGCCGTAAATACGCCGTTTGTCGGACTGAACGTCGATGGTCATGTCGGTGCGGTTGACGACAATGGTCTTATCTGAGGTCGAGTAGTACGCCGCCAGCTGGGTGCGCAGGTTATCGCCGGTGTAGCGCCAGCCCAGCTCGTACGAGTTAACTTTGATCCCCTGCAGCGGCGAGTCATCGACGTTGACGCTGGAGATCAGCGGCAGATGACCATTCACCGCAGCGCCATATTTACCGATGCCATAGTATTTACCAGGGTCCGGTAGCTCGACGCCCTGCGAGAAGTTAAACCAGGTTTGTTGACGCTCGGTCAGGTGGGCCACGATCCCGGCGTTAAACAGGAAGTTATCGTAATCGGTTTTGCCGCCTTTGATGGCGTCGGCGGAGCGCGCTTTGCCGTTGGCGATATCCTGCTGCTGGGCGTAGCCGACAAAGTCGTCGACCCGGTTTTCGGTCCACTGGTAGCGTACCCCGCCGCTGACGGTAAAGATATCGTTCAGATCGTAGCTGGACTGCAGGAATGGCGCGACATTGGAAATACTGTATCCCGGGTAGCGGCCGGTTGTGTAGATCGATTCGTTGTGCAACCCGCCGGAGGCCATCGATTGTGGCAGATCGAAGAACATTTGGTTGGCATTAAAGGTCTCATGATCGGCGTCGAGACCCCAGGTGAGATCCCACCCCGCCAGCGGTTGGCTGTTGAGGGTCAGCTTGGCCCCATACTGATCGGTATCCTGCTGCGACGAGGAGAAGCTACTGACCTGACCTTTCGTGAGCGTCGGGAACGGATAGAAGGTGAGGGACTCATCGCGATAGTACACCTGGCTCACCAGATTCTGGCCGAAAAAGTCGGCATCAGAGTACTGGAGGCTGATCAGATGGCGTTCGGTGCCGGGGATACGGTCGGAATTGAGCCCGTCGGTGGTATACGCTTTGCCGCCGCTGGTGACCGCGGACATGTTCTTCCCGAGCCACAGACCGTAGTCATCATCGCCCTGGCTTTTATAATACTGGGTGACCAACTGCAGCTGGCGGTTATTATCGATCTCAATCGTCCCCGTCCCCATCACGTCGAGGCGGTCAGAATGCTGGAGCCCCGTTTGGGTATTATCGAGGATCAGCGCATCGGTATTGCCGTCGTACCAGCCGCCGAAACGCTGATAGGCTACCGACAAGCGGCCGGATGCGTGGTCTGTTCCGCCGCTGACGGCCGCCGCGACGCGCTCATCATGATCGTTGCTGTTCGCAAAACCGCTCTTGCTGCCCACCTCAAGATCGACCTGACGATCCTGCTGCCCCTTTTTGGTAACGATGTTGATAAGCCCGCCGGTACTGCCCCCGCCGTACAGCGAGGTCGCTCCGGAGATCACTTCGATATGTTCGATGTTGAATGGATCGATGGCGTCGAGCTGGCGGCTGTCGGTGCGTGAGGAGTTGAGCCGGACGCCGTCAATCAGCACGACGATCGCGCGCCCGCGCATGTTCATCCCATAGTTGGTCCGCCCCTGGCTGCTGACGTCGATGCCGGGGATCAGCTGCGCCAGCACGTCTTTGAACTCTTTCCCGCCCTGGACCTGCTGCTCAATCTCCTGGCCCTCAATGACCCAGGTGGTTTGGGCCATTTCGGCCACGGTGCGATGGGTGCGGTTTGCGCTAACGATGATGCTGTCTTCATCAGACTGAGCCGCCAGCGCAGGCAGCGTGCTGGCCAGCAGCAGAGGGTGGAGCACCCAGAGGCGCTTTTTCATATCCATTCCTTTTATGAGCAAGTTGCTTTGTCGTTGTTATGGGTCGGCGTCGGCCGGTATTCGTTACAATGCGAAACATCTGGAAAAACTCAAAAAAGGATTTTGCACATAATGAATATCGCAATCAATATCATTTGCGTTTATCTTGCGCGAGAAAAGGTAATAAAAATCAATCTATTTTGTGGGGATAAAGCCAACAGGAGAGCGGATCCGGCGGCAGAATACCGCCGGAAGCAGGGCGCATCAGGACTCGAGGACCTGCGGCCAGAGACGGAGAGTGGTGTCGGTGATTTGCATCAGCTTGTCGAAATCCGCACCTTCCCGGGCGCTAATCGACATCCCCTGCAGAACGCAGTTAAGAAATTGCGCCAGCTGCGCGACATCGCGGCCCGCGGGCAGTTCGCCCTGCGCCTGCCGCTGCTGCAGAAACTGGGTTAGCGCCTGCTCCTGCATCGCATGGCGGGATTTGATGGTATTGGCGATATCCGTCGAGGAGGCGGCCAGCGCGGCGGAGGTATTGATGATAAAGCAGCCGGCCGGCGTCTCTTTGCTGGTAAAGCAGGTGGCGACCGCCGTGAAGTAGTCACGCAACGCGCGATCGACGGATTTTCCCTCGGCAAACAGCACGGCTTCGTGCTTCGCGGCAAAGCGCGAAATGTAACGATCCAACACTGCGCGGAATAGGCCTTCTTTATTCACAAATTCCGCATACAGGGTGGGGGCTTTTGCTCCTGTCGCCTCGACCAGATCGGCGAGCGAGGTCGCCTCATAGCCGTGCTGCCAGAAGAGTGTCATGGCTTTGTCCAGCGCCGCATCCCTGTCGAACACCTTCGGTCGGCCACGGCTTTTTTTGGCGCAACTTTGAACGTCAGTTGTCATGGTGCCGTTGTACCTATGTTGGTTTGGTGAAAGGCCATTATAAAAATAAACGATCGCCGGGGCCAGCGCTGTCGGTTTAAAAATAAATAATTCATATATGTATGAAATTTAAGCATTTTATAAATAGTTAAACGATCGTTACAAAAATGCATTGACGTGTGACATAGATCACATTATTATTTACCTATCGATCGTTAAGTTAATGCTTGCGACCCTACTATAAAATTCATCTGCACAGGTATAATAATCATGAAAACCGTTAATACTCTGGCTATTGCCGCCGTTTTAAGTTCCCTTTCTTTCGCCAGCTTTGCCGCTGTAGAGGTGCAGTCCACCCCTGCAGGACAGCATAAAGTAGGCACCATCTCTGCTTCTGCCGGGACTAACCTGGGCTCGCTGGAAGACCAGCTGGCGCAGAAAGCGGATGAGATGGGCGCCACTTCATACCGTATTACTTCGGTAACCGGTCCGAATACCCTTCACGGTACCGCCGTTATCTACAAGTAAGCCCGATGCGTCGCTGCCCGGCCCCCTTCACCGGACGGCGATGAGTAAGACCCTGTTGTACCCCTGTTTGACCCTTGCCAACAAAAAACCCGCCATCAGGCGGGTTTTTTGTTTTGTGCAGCGTAAGACTACAGCGACTGCGGTCCAGGCTCAGCATGACGGGTGACGTCAATCGGCATGCCCGAGCGATAATTCATCGCGCGCTCCATCACCGTCCCGTCGGTCTGCGGCGCCTGTTTGAACGCAGTCATGGCCGCATTAAGCGTAATGGGCAGGGTCTGCGGGTCGTCATCGATATGCTCAGACAGCGGCTGATGGACCTCAACCAGACGGCGGCCATCCGGCTCAACCGACGCCTTGATCGGCGTGTTGATAATGTTCACCTTCGTGCCCGGCGAGATAGTGTTGTACAGCGCCTTGATATCGTTATCGCGCAGACGAATGCAGCCGGAACTGACGCGCATACCGATGCCGAAATCGGCATTGGTGCCGTGCAGGAGATAGACTCCGCCATAGGCGGCGAGGCGGATGGCGTGATGGCCCATCGGATTGTCAGGACCAGCAGGCACTACCGCCGGCAGCTCAATCCCCATAGCCTTGTAGCGCGCGCGAATGTTGGCGGTAGGTGTCCAGGTCGGATTGGCCCGTTTGTCGGACACGGTTGTGACCATCGTCGGTGTGATGGTGGTCCCACCCAGCTGGCCGATGCCGATTGGGTAGACGGTCACTTCATTTTTGCCCGGCGGGTAATAGTAGAGGCGCAGTTCGGCGAGGTTTATCACCAGCCCTTCGCGCGGCGCATCGGGCAGCAGCGTCTGCAGGGGGATGGTCAGCACGCTGCCGGCGCGCGGAACATAGGGGTCAACCCCGGGATTGGCCTGCAGCAGGGCCAGGAAGCCGACATTGTACTTCTTGGCAATCGCTTCCAGCGAACCGCCGTCATCCTGTACCACATGAAACTGATTCTGACCCACCAGCCGGCTGCCCGGCGGGGGAAGGGGCCAGGTGTTAGCGCGCGCGGGGAGGGCCAGCGCGGCGACTAACGCGACTAGCGTCAGCCAAAGCGTCACGGGGAAACGGTTTCTCATTACCATAACTCCAAAATATGTAAGTGGTTATTTTTATACGAAAAGCAGATGAGATTATGGCGTGAGTCTGTGTGGGGAAATCCAGGCGGATTGCAAAATGTTTGTAAAGATTGCGAGGTATGTGGGAAGGGAGATACGGCAGCGGGGCCGTATCTCCTGCCAGTCAGGCGACGGCGTTCTCTTCCAGCTGGCGCATAAACTGGCGAACCCAGTCCATCCGCGTTTTACGCTCCTCCAGGTCCTGCATGAACTTCAGGCGCGTCGGCCCGTCCAGGCGGAAGTGCTGGGGCTGCTTCTGCAGCAGGCCGATCAGCCACACCGGATTGACGTTGTTTTTCTCGTTAAATTCGATCACGCCGCCTTTTTCGTTGCTTTCCAGCTTGCGGATCCCTAACTTTTGCGCCTGCTGACGCAGACGGGCGATATCCAGCAGGTTGCGGGCGGCATCGGGCAGGCGGCCAAAACGATCGATCAGCTCGACTTTGATCTCCTCCAGATCCTGTTCGTTTTTGGCGCTGGCAATGCGCTTATAGAATGACAGGCGCGTATTGACGTCAGGGATGAAATCATCAGGCAGCAGGGAAGGCATGCGCAGTTCAACCTCCGTCTGCTGACTGGTGAGATCTTCCAGCGAGGGTTCACGCCCGGCTTTCAGCGCATCGACTGCGTTCTCCAGCAGCTCCATATACAGGGAGAAACCGATGGTTTCCATCTGACCGCTCTGATCTTCCCCAAGCAGTTCCCCAGCCCCGCGAATCTCCAGATCGTGGGTTGCCAGCGCAAAGCCGGCGCCGAGATCCTCCAGCGACGCAATGGCCTCGAGGCGCTTTTGCGCATCGGTGGTCATCGCTTTCGGATGCGGCGTCAGCAGCCAGGCATAGGCCTGGTGATGCGAACGGCCAACGCGGCCGCGCAGCTGGTGCAGCTGGGCGAGGCCAAAATGGTCGGCGCGTTCGATGATGATGGTGTTGGCGGTGGGAATGTCGATCCCGGTTTCGATGATGGTGGTGCACACCAGCACATTGAAGCGTTGGTGATGGAAGTCATTCATCACCCGCTCCAGTTCGCGCTCCCTCATCTGACCGTGACCGATGGCGATCCGCGCCTCCGGCACCAGCTCCGCCAGCTTGTCGGCGGCTTTCTGGATGTTCTCAACGTCATTAAACAGATAGTAGACCTGGCCGCCGCGCAGCGTTTCGCGCAGGATCGCCTCGCGCACCACCAGGGCGTCATATTCGCGAACGAAGGTCTTCACCGCCAGGCGGCGCGCCGGCGGCGTGGCGATGATCGACAGATCGCGCATCCCGCTCATCGCCATGTTCAGCGTCCGCGGGATCGGCGTGGCGGTGAGGGTCAGAATATCGACATCGGCGCGCATCGCTTTGATGCGCTCTTTATGCCGCACGCCAAACCGGTGCTCTTCGTCGACGATCAGCAGCCCGAGATCGCGCAGCTTCACCTCGCTCTGCAGCAGCTTGTGGGTGCCGATCAAGATATCGATTTTGCCTTCCGCGGCCTGCTCGAGGATCTGCGCCTGCTCTTTAGCGCTGCGGAAGCGGGAGAGCATTTCGATGCGTACCGGCCAGTTGGCGAAACGATCGCGGAAATTGTCATAGTGCTGCTGAGCCAGCAGGGTGGTCGGCACCAGCACCGCCACCTGCTTGTGGTTCTCCACGGCGAGGAAGGCGGCGCGCATGGCCACTTCGGTCTTGCCGAAGCCCACATCGCCGCATACCAGGCGGTCCATGGCCAGCGGCTGGCACATATCGCTGAGGACGGCGTTGATCGCCTGCGCCTGATCCGGCGTGGTTTCAAATGGGAAGCCGTCGCAGAATAGCTGATACTGTTCGCGGTCGTGTTTAAAGGCAAAACCCGCCTTCGCCGCGCGCTGGGCATAGATATCCAGCAGCTCGGCCGCCACGTCGCGTACTTTCTCAGCCGCTTTTTGTCGCGCCCGGGTCCAGGCATCGCCGCCCAGCTTGTGCAGGGGGGCGTTTTCTTCCGCCCCGCCGGCGTAGCGGCTGATAAGATGCAGGGACGATACCGGAACGTATAGCTTGGCATCGTTGGCGTAGGTCAGCATCAGATATTCGCCGGTGATGCCGCCGGCTTCCAGGGTAGTCATGCCCGCGTAGCGGCCCACGCCGTGTTCCAGGTGAACGACCGGCTGGCCGATATGCAGTTCGGCGAGGTTGCGAATCAGAGTGTCAGGGTTAATGGTGCGTCGCGAATCCTGACGACGGCGCGCCACCCGCTCGCCGAGCAGGTCGCTCTCGCAAATCAGCGCCAGGCCGCGCTGGCTGTCGATAAACCCGTGCTCAGCAGCGCCAATCATCAGATAGCGGCCGTTGCCGGTGGCTTCCTCCAGACGCAGCACATGTTTTGGCGCAACTTTAATCCGCGCCAGCATTTCGCTCAGCGCTTCACGGCGGCCTTCGCTTTCCACCGAGAAGATCACCGGACCGGTAAAGGACTCGAGGAAGCGGCGCAGATTATCCAGCGGCGCTTTGTTCTGCGCCTGGACGGCGAGGTCCGGCAGCGTCTGGTAGCCCAGATTAGTATTCGCCGCTTTGTCCGCCAGACGTTCGGTTTTCAGCTGCACGCGCGGCCATTTTTTCAGTTCGCTGAATAGCTCATCGCTGCGCAGCCACAGCAGCTCAGGCGGCAGGAGCGGGCGCATCGGGTCGACGCCGCGGTTTTCAAAGCGGGCGCGGGCTTCATTCTGGAATCGCTCCGCGCTGGCCTCGAGATCGCCGGTGTTGACGATCAGCGTGCTGGCCGGGAAATAGCTGAATAACGGCGGCAGCGGCTCGCTGAAGAACAGCGGCTGCCAGTATTCGATACCGGCAGGTAGCGTCCCTTTACTGACCTGCTGATAGATGTGCTCGGCATCGCGCTTCACCTCAAAGCGGTCGCGCCACTGGCTGCGGAACAGCTCAATAGCGGTCTGGTCGGTGGGGAACTCGTGCGCCGGCAGCAGGTTAATGGCCGCCACTTCCTCCAGCGTGCGCTGGCTGTCAACGTCGAACAGGCGCAGGCTGTCGATTTCATCGTCAAAGAAATCAAGGCGATAGGGCTGATCGCTACCCATCGGGAACAGGTCGAGCAGCGCGCCGCGGGTAGCATATTCGCCGTGCTCCATCACCTGATCGACATGGCGGTAGCCGGCCCCCTCCAGCTGATCGCGCAGCGCATCGCGCGACAGGCGCTGGCCCTTTTTCATCACCAGCGCGTGGCCGTGAAGGAAGCTGTGCGGACAGACGCGCTGCATCAGGGTGCTGACCGGGACGATCAGCACGCCGCGCTGCATGGTGGGTAACTGGTAAAGGGTGGCAAGACGGGAGGAGATGATGTCCTGATGCGGCGAGAAGCTGTCGTAAGGGAGCGTTTCCCAGTCCGCCAGCCCCATCACCATGCTGTCGGTAAACTGCCTGATCTCGTCGTTCAGACGCAGCGCGTTTTGCATGTCAGGCGCCACCAGCACCACCGGGCCGTTGTGGCGTTCGGCCATCTCCGCCACCAGGGTGGCGCAGGCTGCGCCGGTCAACTCGCCAAGCTGGCGCTGATCGCCGGCTTTGACCGGCAATGAGTATCGATATTGTTCAGGCATAGACGGTTTCATGATCTCTTAGGGATTCGCTCTGCCGATATGGAGGGCAACTCGCTGATATTCAATAGTGAGATTATCCGCGATTGGTCTGGATTCGCCAACCCGAATTGCCATCGCGTATTGGGTGAAGAAAGGTCAGCGCTGTCGATAAGCGTAAAGATAAATAAGTAAGTACTTATCTATCCGTTTGTATTTACTTGGTTTTTAGGTTTATTGCTAATAAAGTCGTCATGTATCAGTCGTTTACGCTGCCCCTAATCGCTTATATACTCGGGCATCGGCTATCAGCAACCAGATGGATGACATGTACCAACCTGCCGCACTCTTTATCGGCCTACGCTATATGCGCGGGCGCGCAGCCGACCGCTTCGGTCGTTTCGTCTCCTGGCTCTCAACTATCGGTATTACGCTTGGCGTAATGGCGCTGGTGACGGTCCTGTCGGTGATGAACGGCTTTGAACGCGAGCTGCAAAACAACATCCTGGGGCTGATGCCACAGGCCATTCTTAGCGCCAAACAGGGGTCGGTGAACCCTCAGCAACTGCCGGAGCGCGAAGCGAAACTTAATGGGGTAACCCGCGTAGCGCCGATCACCACCGGCGACGTGGTGCTGCAGAGCGCGCGCAGCGTGGCGGTCGGGGTTATGCTGGGCATTG
The DNA here is from genome assembly GCF_025813515.1 of Klebsiella sp. KP20-425-1. Lineage (NCBI taxonomy): Bacteria > Pseudomonadati > Pseudomonadota > Gammaproteobacteria > Enterobacterales > Enterobacteriaceae > Klebsiella > Klebsiella sp. KP20-425-1. The sequence goes on along the minus strand of NZ_CP109614.1, from coordinate 3,189,315 downwards.
ATCCGGCGCAGAACGATCCCCTGACTCCATACCTGGTGAACGTCAAACAGAGCGATCTGCAGGCGGGCAAATATAACGTTATTCTCGGCGAGCAGCTGGCGGGCCAGCTAGGGGTTAATCGCGGCGATAAAATTCGCGTGATGGTTCCTTCCGCGAGTCAGTTTACGCCGATGGGCCGCGTGCCGAGCCAGCGTCTGTTCACGGTCATCGGCACCTTCGCCGCCAACAGCGAAGTCGATGGCTATCAGATGCTGACCAACATCGACGACGCCTCCCGTCTGATGCGCTATCCGCTGGGGAATATCACCGGCTGGCGCCTGTGGCTGGATAAACCGCTGCAGGTCGACACCCTGAGTCAGCAGACGCTGCCGCCGGGAACTCAGTGGCAGGACTGGCGCGAGCGCAAGGGCGAACTGTTCCAGGCGGTGCGCATGGAGAAAAATATGATGGGCCTGCTGCTGAGCCTGATCGTCGCCGTCGCGGCCTTCAACATTATTACCTCGCTGGGGATGATGGTGATGGAGAAGCAGGGCGAAGTGGCGATCCTCCAGACCCAGGGGCTGACGCCGCGGCAGATTATGGCCGTCTTTATGGTGCAGGGGGCCAGCGCCGGGATCGTCGGCGCGCTGCTGGGAGCGGTGCTTGGCGCCCTGTTGGCCAGCCAGCTGAATAATTTAATGCCGATCATCGGCGCCTTCCTTGACGGCGCGGCGCTGCCGGTGGCGATTGAGCCGCTGCAGGTCATTGTTATCGCCCTGGTGGCGATGGTGCTGGCCCTGTTGTCTACGTTGTACCCTTCCTGGCGCGCTGCCGCCACCCAACCCGCTGAGGCTTTACGTTATGAATAAGATCCTGCTGCAATGCGACAACCTGTGCAAACGCTATCAGGAAGGCAATGTGCAAACCGATGTCCTGCACAATGTCAGCTTCAGCATTGGTGAAGGCGAGATGATGGCTATCGTCGGCACCTCCGGCTCTGGCAAAAGTACGCTGCTGCATCTGCTCGGCGGCCTGGATACGCCCACCTCTGGCGACGTGATTTTCTCCGGTCAGCCGATGAGCAAGCTATCCACCGCCGCGCGCGCCGACCTGCGTAACCGCGAGCTGGGCTTTATCTATCAGTTCCACCATCTGCTGCCGGACTTTAGCGCACTGGAAAACGTGGCGATGCCGCTGCTGATTGGCAAAAAGAAGCCGGCGGATATTGAACGCCAGGCGAAAGCGATGCTGCAGGCGGTCGGGCTTGAACACCGCAGCCATCACCGTCCGTCGGAGCTCTCCGGCGGCGAGCGCCAGCGGGTGGCGATTGCCCGCGCGCTGGTGAATAAACCGCGGCTGGTGCTGGCGGACGAGCCAACCGGTAACCTCGACGCTCGCAACGCCGACAGCATCTTCCAGCTGCTGGGCGAACTGAACGTCGCGCAGCGCACCGCGTTTCTGGTGGTAACCCACGACCTGCAGCTGGCGAAGCGCATGAGCCGCCAGCTGGAGATGCGCGATGGCCGTCTGACCGCCGACCTGACCCTGATGGGGGCCGAGTAATGGCGTCTCCGTTATCGTTACTGATTGCATTGCGTTTCAGCCGCGGCCGGCGGCGCGGCGGCATGGTGTCGCTGATCTCGGTGATCTCCACCATCGGCATTGCGCTGGGGGTGGCGGTGCTGATCGTCGGCCTCAGCGCGATGAACGGCTTTGAGCGCGAGCTGAATAACCGCGTGCTGGCGGTGGTACCGCACGGCGAAATCGAACCCGTGAATCAGCCGTGGAATAACTGGCAGGAAGCGCTGGCGAAGGTGCAGAAGGTGAAGGGGATTGTCGCGGCAGCGCCCTATATTAACTTCACCGGTCTGGTGGAGAGCGGCAGCAATATGCGCGCCATCCAGGTGAAAGGCGTCGACCCGCAGCAGGAGAGCCAGCTCAGCGCGCTGCCTACCTTTGTGCAGAATAACGCGTGGGCCGGATTCAAGGCTGGCGAACAGCAGGTGATTCTGGGTAAAGGAGTCGCCGATGCCCTGCACGTGAAGCAGGGGGACTGGGTGTCGATCATGATCCCTAATGCCGACGCCGACCATCAGCTGCTGCAGCCAAAACGCGTCAGGCTGCATGTGACCGGAATTTTACAGCTGAGCGGCCAGCTCGATCATAGTTTTGCCATGATCCCGATGCAGGATGCGCAGCAGTACCTGGAGATGGGCGGCAGCGTGACCGGCATCGCCATCAAGGTCACCGACGTTTTCCATGCTAACAAGCTGGTACGCGACGCCGGCGAGGTGACCAACAGCTACGTCTACATCAAGAGCTGGATCGGCACCTATGGCTATATGTATCGCGACATCCAGATGATCCGCGCCATTATGTACCTGGCGATGGTGCTGGTGATCGGCGTGGCCTGCTTTAACATCGTCTCGACGCTGGTGATGGCGGTCAAAGACAAAAGCGGCGATATTGCGGTGCTGCGCACGCTTGGCGCAAAAGACGGCTTAATTCGCGCGATTTTCGTGTGGTATGGTTTATTAGCCGGATCGGTAGGCAGCCTGTTTGGGGTGGTGATCGGCGTGATCTGCGCGTTGAACCTGACGTCGATCATCAACGGCATCGAATACCTGATTGGGCATAAATTCCTCTCCGGCGACATCTATTTTATTGACTTCCTGCCGTCAGAATTGCACTGGCTGGATGTCTTTTATGTGCTGGTGACAGCACTGTTGCTGAGTTTGCTGGCCAGCTGGTATCCCGCCCGCCGCGCCAGCCGCATCGACCCGGCGAGGGTGCTGAGTGGCCAGTAATTTATCGTCATCGTCGGCCTGGCTGACGACAAAAGAGGAATTGCTGAAATGTATTATGGATTTGACATTGGCGGCAGCAAGATAGCGCTGGGCGTATTTAATCAGGAGCGGCGACTGCAGTGGGAAAAACGCGTCGCCACGCCGAAAAGCAGTTATGAGGATTTTCTCCAGGCGGTGGAGGCGCTGGTCCGCGAGGCCGATGAGCGCTTCGACCAGCAGGGGTCGGTCGGGATCGGTATTCCGGGGATGCCGGAAACGGCAGACGGCACGCTGTATGCCGCTAACGTGCCAGCCGCCAGCGGCCGGCCGCTGCGCACCGACCTCAGCGCGCGGCTGGGGCGCGATGTGCGCCTCGATAATGACGCCAACTGTTTCGCGCTGTCTGAAGCGTGGGACGATGAGTTTACGCAATACCCGCTGGTGATGGGGCTGATCCTCGGCACCGGCGTGGGCGGCGGCCTGGTGTTGAACGGTAAATCGATTACCGGACATAGCTATATCACCGGCGAGTTCGGCCATATTCGCCTGCCGGTGGATGCCCTGGAGGTGGTCGGGCGCGATTTTCCGCTGCTGCGCTGCGGCTGCGGCCAGCTGGGCTGCATTGAAAATTATCTCTCCGGCCGCGGTTTCGCCTGGCTGTACGAACATTTTTACCAGCAACCGCTCTCCTCGCCGGAGATAGTGGCGCAGTGGCAGCAGCACGATCCGCGCGCCCAGGCGCACGTTGAGCGCTATCTCGATCTGCTGGCGGTGTGTCTGGGGAATATACTGACCATTGTCGACCCGGATTTACTGGTGCTCGGCGGTGGATTATCTAACTTTACGGCCATTAGCGAAGGGCTGGCGCAACGATTGCCGCGCCATCTTCTGCCGGTCGCCAGGGTTCCGCGCATTGAGCGCGCACGCCACGGCGATGCCGGGGGAATGCGCGGTGCGGCCTTCCTTCATCTGACCCATTAATCACAGAGGTAGCTATGCAGTCGCGCCGTTTACATCGATTGAGCCGTTTTCGTCGCAATAAACGTCGGTTGCGTGACCGTCTGCGTCAGCGGATTTTCTTTAGGGAGGACAGGATGAAACCTGAAGCGATGGCAAAACCGAGAGTGGTGGTGTTAACCGGCGCGGGCATCTCGGCAGAGTCGGGGATCAAAACCTTCCGCGCGGCGGATGGCCTGTGGGAAGAGCATCGGGTGGAAGATGTGGCGACGCCGGAAGGCTTCGCCCGCGATCCGGCGCTGGTGCAGGCGTTCTACAACGCCCGTCGTCGTCAGCTGCAGAGTCCGGAAATCGCGCCGAACGCGGCGCATCTGGCGCTGGCGCGTCTGGAAGATCTGCTGGGCGACCATTTCCTGCTGGTCACCCAGAATATCGATAATCTGCACGAGCGCGCCGGCAACCGCCGGGTGATCCATATGCACGGCGAGCTGTTGAAGGTGCGCTGTTCGTGGAGCGGCCAGGTACTGGAGTGGACCGGCGACGTCACCGCTGAGGACAAATGCCACTGCTGTCAGTTCCCGGCGGCGCTGCGTCCGCACGTGGTCTGGTTTGGCGAAATGCCGCTGGGGATGGATGAGATCTACAGCGCGCTGGCCGACGCGGATATTTTTATCGCCATCGGTACCTCCGGCCATGTCTATCCGGCGGCTGGCTTTGTGCACGAGGCGCGGCTGCACGGCGCCCATACCGTTGAACTGAACCTGGAGCCCAGCCAGGTGGGCAGCGAGTTTGCCGAGAAGCACTACGGGCTGGCAAGCGAAGTGGTGCCGGCCTTTATCGATAAGCTGCTGCAGGAAAACCCGCTATAAACTGAAGCCGCCTGCCGGTAGCCAGGGCCCTGGCCACTGCTTCCGGCAGCGCTGCTGACAAGGATGAAACGTCATGACAGGAGTCAGACCATGCATAATCCGCTGGTTATCGAAGCGATCATGTTGATCGCGGCCATTATCGTTGGCGTCTGGAGCCAGCGCGCTTTACCGCTACACGCCGATAGCCGGCCGATCCTCTTCCTGCTGTGTCTGTTCGTCGGCACTGGCAGCGCATTGTGCCTGCTGCTGGATATCTTAGCCCTGCTGTGCATCGGTCAGATCGCGACAGGGGGTGTGCGGATATACGGCCCCATGCTGCTGCTGCTGGTACTGTGGAAACCTCTCAACTGGGTTGTCGGCATCATTGATGATTTTTTGATACAGCGAGCCGAAAAAGGGAAGGGCAAAGGCCAGCGCGACGGCGGTCAACGCTGATCCGCCGCCTGCGCCGTGGCTTATTTATAGCGCCTTTTGCATATTAATGACCGAACGGGCGTTCGAGGCGCTGGTAGCCAGCACATCGATAACCCCGGTGCGTAATGCCCCCAGGATCGCCGTCGCTTTCGTACTTTCGGAGGCGATAGCGATGACGCAGGGAATGGCCCGCAGCTGTTCGAGACTTAAGCCAATGACCCGGTCATTCATCACCGTATCGACGGGTTTGCCCTGAATATTGAAAAAGCTGTACCCCGCCAGATCGCCCACCACCCCCTGTTCCTGACGCGCGGTGGCAATTTCCTGCGGCGTAAACCAGCCGAGCTGGACCATAAAGCTGTTTTCATTCATATCGCCGAGGCCAATGATCGCCACGTCAGCTTTGCTGGCCTGTTCGAGCGTGGCCTTAATCAGGCGGTTTTGCATAAAGGCGGCGCGCAGCTCCGGGGTTTCCACATAGGCCGGGGCGTAAAGCGTTTCGCTGAAGCCGTTAAATTTGCGCGCCAGATTCCGGCTGATGTGGTCGGCGTCGATCAGCTGATTGTCGCGCTTGGTTCCGCCGATGCCGCAGATAAAGCGGCAGTTGCGCTCAGGAAACACACCGACGTGATTCGCCACCGCGGCCACATTGCGCCCCTGACCAACGGTGACGGTCATATCGTTTTTTAACACCCCGGCAAGGTAGTTACTGACCAGGGCCGCCACCTGCTGGCGCTGTTCATCTTCATCATGGTGATCCAGGGCAATTAGCGCGCGCTTAATGCCAAAGTGCGAAATAAACTGCTGCTCAATCTGGGAGCTGAAGACCGGATGGTATTTGACGCTGATCTCAACAATCCCTTCCTGGCGCGCTTTTTTCAGCAGGCGCCCGACTTTGATACGCGAAATGCCGAATCGTTTGGCGATCTCTTCCTGCGTTTGTTCCTGATCGTAATAAGCCACCGCAATTTCAGTGAGCAGGGCGTAATCTGAGTCTTGTTCAATCATGGCCTGGAATTTCCATCTCTGGTGTCCCTTTTATATTACTGCGCCTGCAAAATAAATTCCTGTGTAACGCGTTGAACAATGTCGCAATAGCCTTGCGCGTCCCAGGCCGCGCGGCCGATAAACAACCCATTGATCTCCTGCTGGCGCAGCAATTCCACCGCGTTTTGCAGCGTTACGCTGCCGCCATAGAGCAGCGGGATACGGGTTCCCGTCTCGTGACCAAACCGCTCGCAAAGCGCCTGACGTAGCGCCTGATGAATGACACCCGCCTCCTGCGGTGAGGCGGGCGTACCATGTTCGCCAATGGCCCACACCGGTTCATACGCAATCAGGGTCCGCAGCGCCTGCTGGTGGCTCAGGCCATACAGGGCGATCTTCATCTGCCGCACCACGCTTTCACGCGACACCTGCCAGCGTTTCTCCTCGGCGCTATCGCCAATACAGATCAGCGGGCGCAGGCCATGACCTAAGGCGCTATGCACTTTTCGATTAATCGCGGCATCGCTTTCATTAAAGGCGGCGCGTCGTTCTGAATGTCCCAGCTCAACAAGCGTGGCGCCGGTTTCTGCCAACATGGCCGCCGAGATTTCCCCGGTCCAGGCGCCCTGATCCGCTTCATGCATATTCTGCGCGCCGGTCAGAAGCGGTAACTGATGCGTTTGCAGAAAATGGCTGACGGGTTGGATCGCGGTGAAGGGGGGAATGACGAAGGGCTGAATAGCAGGGTGACAGCCCTCCGGCATCCGCGCTGCCAGCGTTTCGCACCAGGCCATGGCCTGGGACAGCGGCTTGTTCATTTTCCAGCTGGTTCCTAACCATATCGGGGTCATCATTGCTTCTCCTCTTAATAAAATCAAATACTTGCCAGAAACGGGGCCATACCCTGTATTGAGGTTGAACTTTTTATCACTGTATGAACATATGTTAGATCACATTTTTCGATGAAAAAAATCTATGAATTTTTTTATGTGATCTTCATCACTCATGGCGGCTCATTCATCAGGTAATGTTTTGAGCATATGATTTGATAGTGAACATATGAACAGTCAACTGAAAAAATGAGAGGCGCATGATGTCAGCAGAGAAAAAACCCGTTGTGGCGATTACCATTGGCGATCCGGCAGGGATCGGCCCGGAGATCACCGTGGCCACCATGATGGACAAAAGCGTGTATGACGAGTGCAAACCGTTCCTGATCGGCTCGGTACCGATTATCAGCCGGGCGATGAAAATCATGGGCTGCGATTTTGCTATCCATAAAATTGCCCATCCGCAGGAGGCTCGTTTCAGCTGGGGGACGTTGGATGTTCTGGAAACTGGCGACTACGATTGCGACAGTATCGAATGGGGCAAGGTGCAGAAACTGGCGGGGCAAATGTCGCTGGACTATGTGATGAAGTCGATCGAGCTGGGTAAAGCGGGGCTGATCGACGTGGTCTCTACTGCACCAATTCATAAGGAAGCCATCAAGCTGGCAGGATGTAAGCTCCCGGGCCATACCGAAATCTATCAGGTGGAAACCCAATCTGATTACGGTCTGACCATGTTCCACGTCCACAACCTGCGCGTCTTCTTCGTGAGCCGTCATATGGCGCTAAAAGCAGCCTGTGACTATGCCAACAAAGCGCGAGTGCTGGCCTGCGTTCAGCAGATCCACCATGAATTTACCGCCCTGAACATCAAAAATCCGCGCATTGCCGTGGCCGCCCTGAACCCGCATGGTTCCGACAATGGTCTGTTTGGTCACGAAGAGGCTGACAATCTGATCCCGGCGGTGAAAGCGGCCCAGGAGATGGGGATCAACGCTATCGGGCCGGTTCCGGCCGATTCCGTGTTCCATCTCGGCAAACAGGGGCGCTACGACGCCATTCTCTCGCTGTATCACGATCAGGGGCATATTGCCTGCAAAACCCTCGACTTTGAACGTTCGATCACCATTACCTTCGGCCTGCCGTTTATGCGCAGCTCCGTCGACCATGGGACGGCGTTTGATATCGCCGGTACCGGTAAGGCGGGTACCGTCAGTATGCTGGAGTCGACGCTGGTGGCGGCCCGTTACTGGAAAATGAAGCATCAATAATCGCTGAGGTTCATGCGAATCACGAGGACAGAGAAATGGAAAAACATCTGTTGATTAGCAAGGGCTGTAAGGGCTGGGGCGGGCCGCTGACTATCACGCCAGGTCAGGGGAAAAAGATTGCGTACATCACCGGGGGGATCCGTCCCCCGGTCGTCGACCGCCTGAGCGAACTGACCGGCTGGCCTTCCATTGATGTATTCAAGAATGGCGAACCGCCGGCGGAAGAGATTGGTTTAATGGTCATCGACTGCGGCGGCACGTTGCGCTGCGGACTCTATCCGAAGCGGGGAATTCCCACCATTAACCTGCATCCCACCGGTAAAAGCGGCCCGCTGGCGGAATTTATACACGAAGGGATCTACGTCTCCGGCGTGACGCCAGCCTGCATTGAGATGGTCTGGCCGCAAGGGGAAGGCGGAAAGCTTGGGATCGTGGCTGACGATCTGACCGGGGCAACTACCGTCGGGGTGCTGCTGGCGCGCAGTGGTTTAAAAACCGCCGCGTTTTTCGATACCGAATCCTTCGCCCGCAATGAGGTAGAGTATCCGGCGATGGTGGTCAGCAGCGACAGCCGCACATTGCCGAAAGCGGAGGCCCAGCACAAAGTGAGCGCTGCGGTGAAACAGCTGCAGGCTCGCGGCGCGCATTACTTCACCAAGCGGATTGATACCACGCTGCGCGGCGGCATCGGATTTGAAATCGACGCCATGCTGGAACAACTGCCGCAGGAGACGGTGGCGGTTGTGGTGCCGGCGATGCCGCAGTCACGGCGTATTCTCGTCGGCGGTTACTCGGTGATTGATTCGGTAGCCCTGTCGCGGACCGATGTGGCTCGCGATGTACGTACCCCGGTCACCGAGTCGTGGGTGCCGGGACTGTTGGCGGCGCAGACCCATCATCAGGTCGGGCATATCGCGCTGACATCGGTGATGAAAGGCGAAGGGCAAATCCAGCAGGATTTACAGGAACAACAACAGCGCGGCGTGCGGGTGATAGTGGTCGATGCGATAACCGTCGACGATGTCGATGCCATCGCCGGGGCGGTAGTGGCCCTGAACTGGAACGTGCTGGCCGTCGATCCGGGGCCCTTTACCGAACGGCTGGCGGTTCGTCGCGGCCTGATGCGCGAAGCGCGGAGCAGCGCGCCCGCGAGCCTGACAGCGGACGGCCAGCGCGGCTCGATTTTGATCGTTGCCGGCAGCGCAACGCCAGTAACCAAAAAACAGCTCCAGTATTTGATCGCTAATGATGCCCGGGTCTGCCATATCCCGGTGGATGCCGAGCTGTTGGTTGACCGGAAAAACGCCGCTGAGATTGAAGTCAATCGCGTGGTGCAGCATGCCCGACAGTGCGTTCCGGCGCAGCACAACGCGCTCTTTGTTTTTGAGTCCGCCTTGACCGGGCGGTTGCTAAACCTTCAGGAAGAGGAGCAGCGATTTGGTCTGGCCCACGGTGAGGCTGCGCAAAATATTAACCACGGATTGGGCAGTATTGTGCGCGAGGTGCTTAACTGTGCGTCGGGTGAAATTAAAGGATTGTATATGACCGGTGGTGACACCATGGTCAATGTACTAAAAGAGCTGGGCGCCACCGGAATAGAAATGATTGACTATGTCATCCCGCAAACCGATATGGTGCGGATCATTGGCGGCGATTATGCCGGCTTAATTTGCGTCGGGAAAGGAGGGCTAACCGGACCGGAAGATATTATTAGCATCATTGTTGACCGAATTTATCAGGAAGCACAGCAATAACCCAGTAATCTAATAACTAATAAACGACGTAATGGTCGTCAGGGTAGTATTGCGTCGTTATCTCTGTTAAATCTTAATTTAAGAGTTACCCTATGAATATTAATATACTTGAAAAAATGAATAAGGTGCCCGGTGGGTTAATTATTATTCCACTGCTGGTGGCTATATTAATTAATACTTTCGCGCCCCAGGTGCTCAGCATTGGCGGGCCGACCACCGCCTTATTTAAAGTCGGTTCCAGCGCCATGATGGGCATATTTTTGCTCATTTGCGGAACCTCGATCAATATCCGTCAGGCCGGGTTGCCGCTCTATAAAGGCGCCGTGCTGCTGTTTCTCAAATGTCTGGCCGGGGCACTGGCGGTGTGGGTTGCGGGAACGTTGTTTGGCCCGAGCGGTTTTCTCGGAATATCGACCCTGGCGCTGATTGCCTGCCTGACCAGCTCGAACAGCTCCCTCTATATCGCATTGTGCAGCAACTATGGCGATGCCAGTGATGCCGGGGCGATCTCCGTATTCTGCATCAAGGATGGTCCGTTTGTTACCATGATGGTGCTGGGCGTCAGCGGCCTGGCCAATATTCCCTTCGCCGCGCTGCTGTCGATGCTGATCCCACTGCTGATTGGCATGCTGTGGGGCAATCTGGACGAACGCTTTAAACAGTTATGCGCTGCGGCGCAGCCGCTGGTGATCATTATTATGTCGTTCGCCATCGGCGCCAACTCCAGTATCAATACGGTGTTCACCGCCGGGCTGTCCGGGATCCTGTTGGGGATTATCTCCGCGCTAACCGGGATTGTGTTCTACTTTATCTACAACCTGTTTTTGAAGAAGAAAAGCGCGCTGGGCGCCGCGCTGGGAACCACCGCCGCCAGCTCGGCGCTGACGCCGGCGATGGTTGCCCAGGCGGATCCTTCGCTGGCGATGTACGTGGATGCCGCCACCGCGCAGCTGGCGACGGCGAGCATTATCACCATGATCACCGCGCCGATACTGGTCGCCTGGTTTGATAAACGGCTGAAAAAGCGTGCGCCAGCCGCTGAACCGCTGAAAGAGGTGAAAAGTGAAGAGAGCGTGACATTATCTTCCCCTGCCGCCAAAGGACACAAATAGTATGAGCGTGCCGTTGTATTCATTACGGATTACCGCCGTCGGGGAATATGTTGAGTACTCTCTGCGGGAGCTGCGGCTTATTTTATTCTCCGATGCCGTTCCCGACGATATTGCGAGTTATTGCGCTGTACACCAGGCCAGCGAACTGACCGCCGAGTTATCGCCTGGTCAGCAAATGAAATTAAATGATAAAAATTATCGGGTGACCGCGGTAGGCCGTGTGGCAACGGCAAATTTACGACAGCTTGGCCATATCACGCTAAATTTTGATGGCGCAGATATCGCTGAATTACCCGGGACGGTACACCTTTACGGCGAACCACCACAAATTATTCAGCCTGGCGACCAAATTTCGTTTTACCCGAATTGTCATTAAGACGTACTGTTAAATTAAGGAAATAACCATGAAAACAATCGCTATTGGTGCGGATGATGCCGCCTATGCTTTTCGCGATGCCATCGTCGCTTATTTGAATGGGTTGGGAATTAACGTCGCGGATTACAGCAGCGATAAACGCCAGGGGAGTACCGTTTATCCGGATGTTGCCCATGCGGTGGCGATGTCGATTAAACAGGGCGAACACGAGCGTGGGATCCTGATCTGCGGTACCGGCATTGGGATGAGTATTGTGGCCAATAAAGTCCCCGGGGTCCGCGCCGCACAGTGTCACGATACCTTCTCCGCCGAGCGAGCGCGTAAAAGTAACAACGCGCAGATTATTACCCTTGGCGCGCGGGTGATTGGCGCTGAGCTGGGCAAAAAAATTATTCAGGCGTGGCTTGAGTCCGAATATGAGGGCGGCGGATCCGCGCCCAAAGTGGAACGTATTGATTATTACGAACACCAGCATGCCAGAGATTAATCTCCGCAGTCGTAAGATAAGGAACAGATGATGAGCCAGTTAGACGAACTGAAAAAATACACCACGGTTGTTGCTGATACCGGCGATATTGAATCGATTAAAAAGTTTGCACCCCAGGATGCGACCACCAACCCCTCGCTGGTGCTGAAGGCCGCGCAGCTGCCGCAGTATCAGCCGCTGATTGCCGATGCGATTGGCAAGGCACGCCGCCAGGGAGGCAGCGCAGAAACGCAATTGATTAACGCCTGCGATCAGGTGGCAGTGGATATCGGCAGCGAGGTGCTGCGCCATGTGCCCGGGCGTATCTCCACCGAAGTGGATGCCCGCTTTGCCTGGGATCGCGGGATGTGCGTCGCGAAGGCGCGCAAGCTCATCCAGTTATATGAGAAAAATGGCATTGGTCCCGAGCGGATTTTAATTAAGCTCGCCGCCACCTGGGAGGGCATTCGCGCTGCCGAAGAGCTGGAGCAGAGCGGTATAAACTGCAACCTGACGCTGCTGTTCTCTTTCGCTCAGGCCCGGGCGTGCGCCGAAGCGGGCGTCTTTCTCATCTCGCCCTTTGTGGGCCGCATCTACGACTGGTATCAGAAGCACCAGCCGCAGTCAGCCTATCAGGTGGACAGCGATCCGGGCGTGGTCTCTGTGCGCCAGATTTATCAGTATTACAAATCACATGGCTATGACACGGTGGTAATGGGTGCCAGCTTCCGTCGTATTGAGCAGATCCAGGCGCTGGCGGGCTGCGATCGCCTGACTATCTCTCCGGCACTGCTGGACGAGCTGGCGGCCAGCGAAGGAGTGTTGACCCGCCAGTTGACCCCCGGCTGCGTGACGGAAACCCGTCCCAGCCCGATGACGCAGGCGGAGTTCCTCTGGCAGCATCATCAGGATCCCATGGCAGTGGAAAAACTAGCGGAAGGGATCCGACTGTTTGCTGTCGATCAGGTGAAACTGGAACAACAGATTCAGCAGATGTTGTAATCCACGGGGATAAAGACTGATGAAAACGACAAATACCACTCGCCGCCAATGCGCCAACGCGCTGCGCGCCCTGAGCATGGACGCTGTACAGAAAGCCAAATCCGGCCACCCGGGGGCCCCGATGGGTATGGCTGACATTGCCGAAGTGCTGTGGCGTGATTTCCTGAACCATAACCCGAACAATCCGGCCTGGGCTGACCGTGACCGTTTTGTGTTGTCAAATGGCCATGGTTCGATGCTGATTTACAGCCTGCTGCACCTCACTGGCTACGATCTGCCGATATCCGAGCTGAAAAACTTCCGCCAGCTGCACTCCAAAACTCCGGGTCACCCGGAAGTCGGCTACACCGCAGGCGTGGAAACCACCACCGGTCCGCTGGGCCAGGGTATCGCTAACGCGGTCGGGATGGCTATCGCCGAGAAAACCCTGGCGGCGCAGTTCAACCGTCCGGGACACGATATCGTCGACCACTACACCTACGCCTTCATGGGCGACGGCTGCATGATGGAAGGCATTTCTCACGAAGTGTGCTCCCTGGCCGGTACCCTGAAACTGGGTAAACTGGTGGCGTTCTATGATGACAACGGCATCTCCATCGACGGCCACGTTGAAGGCTGGTTCACCGACGACACCGCCAAACGCTTTGAAGCCTACGGTTGGCACGTGGTGCGCGGCGTGGACGGTCACGACGCTGACGCCATCAAACGCGCGGTAGAAGAAGCGCGGGCGGTCACCGACAAACCGTCCCTGCTGATGTGCAAAACCATCATCGGTTTCGGTTCGCCGAACAAAGCCGGTACCCACGACTCCCACGGCGCGCCGCTGGGCGACGCCGAAATCGCCCTGACCCGCGAAGCGCTGGGCTGGAAACACGCGCCGTTTGACATCCCGTCTGACATCTATGCCCAGTGGGATGCCAAAGAAGCCGGCCAGGCGAAAGAAGCCGCATGGAACGAGAAGTTTGCGGCTTACGCCAAAGCCTTCCCGCAGGAAGCAGCCGAATTCACCCGCCGTATGAAAGGCGAGATGCCGTCTGACTTCGACGCGAAAGCTAACGAGTTCATCGCGAAGCTGCAGGCCAACCCGGCGAAAATCGCCAGCCGTAAAGCCTCGCAGAACGCCATCGAAGCCTTCGGCCCGCTGCTGCCGGAATTCCTCGGCGGCTCCGCAGATCTCGCGCCGTCCAACCTGACCCTGTGGTCCGGCTCTAAGCCGATCAACGAAGACGCTGCCGGGAACTACATCCACTACGGCGTGCGCGAGTTCGGTATGACCGCTATCGCCAACGGTATCGCGCTGCACGGCGGCTTCCTGCCGTACACCTCCACCTTCCTGATGTTCGTGGAATACGCGCGTAACGCGGTACGTATGGCCGCGCTGATGAAACAGCGTCAGGTGATGGTCTACACCCACGACTCCATCGGTCTGGGCGAAGACGGCCCGACTCACCAGCCGGTAGAGCAGGTGGCTTCCCTGCGCGTGACCCCGAACATGTCCACCTGGCGTCCGTGTGACCAGGTTGAATCCGCGATTGCGTGGAAATATGGCGTGGAGCGTCAGGACGGCCCGACCGCGCTGATCCTCTCCCGTCAGAACCTGGCGCAGCAGGAGCGTACCGCAGAGCAGCTGGCGAACGTGGCCCGCGGCGGTTATGTGCTGAAAGATTGCGCCGGCCAGCCGGAGCTGATCTTCATCGCCACCGGTTCAGAAGTGGAACTGGCGGTTGCCGCATGGGACAAACTGACTGCCGAAGGCGTGAAGGCGCGCGTGGTTTCCATGCCGTCCACCGACGCGTTCGACAAGCAGGATGCGGCTTATCGCGAATCCGTACTGCCGAAAGCCGTGACCGCGCGCGTTGCCGTGGAAGCGGGTATCGCTGACTACTGGTTCAAATACGTTGGCCTGAACGGCGCTATCGTTGGCATGACCACCTTCGGTGAGTCTGCGCCGGCTGAGCAGCTGTTCGAGGAGTACGGCTTCACCGTCGATAACGTGGTTGCTAAAGCGAAAGCACTGCTGTAAATCCCCACCGCTATCGCCCGGCCCGGAGTCGGGCGATACGCTCTCTGAGTAATGATCTTCCGGTCATGAGTTTGTCTTTTCCTTTCTGAACCATTTCCCACTCTATTTTGTGCGTGACCGCTGATTTCTGTACGTTTTTTTGTGCAGACCGGCAAATGTAGACCAGATTCAATAGGCGCCCGCACGATCGCGCCGCGCCCCTCGATTCCGCCGGACGTCTGTAAAGGAGACCCCGCCATGCCGTCACCGATGATTTATCAGGATCTCACCACTGCCGCGCTGCTCGGCCATGCGGCGCAGTATCACAGCGAGACCGAGATTGTCTCGGTGAGTACTGGCGGTGAGAAGGAGCGCAGCTGCTGGGGGGAGGTGGCCAGCCGTGCTCAGCGGCTGGCATCGGCGCTGGCGTCGCTGGGGCTGCCGCCGGGCGCCCGCTGCGCCACGCTGGCATGGAACAACCGCCGCCATCTGGAGATCTATTTTGCCGTCGCCTCCGGCGGCTGGGTGACGCACACCGTCAATCCGCGCCTGTCGGTTGACCATCTGCGATATATCCTCAACGACGCTGCCGACGAAGTGCTGTTTTTTGACCAGACCTTTTTGCCGCTGGTAGCACAGCTGCTGCCACAGCTGCCGACGGTGAAACACGTCGTGCTGATGGAGTCCCGCAGCGAAGCGGCGCTCAGCCAGCTGCCCTCATTGCTGTTTTATGACGATCTGTTGCAGCAGGGGATGGCAGACTATCGCTGGCCGCAGCTCAATGAACTGACTCCGGCTTCGCTCTGTTACACCTCGGGAACCACCGGCCGGCCGAAAGGGGTGTTGAATACCCATCGTTCGCTGGTCCTGCACGCCCTGAGCGGCAACCAGCCGGACGCCGCCGGCATATCGGCGAAGGACAGCCTGTTGCCGGTGGTGCCGATGTTCCATGTCAACGCGTGGGGGACGCCGTTTATCGCCGCCATGGTCGGCGCGCGGCTGGTGCTGCCGGGGCCGCACCTCGATGGCGACAGCCTGCTGCAGCTGCTGGCCGCCGAGAAGGTGACGGTGGGGTTTGGCGTGCCGGTGATCTGGGCCGGCTTGCTGGCGGCGATGCGCCGGACAGAGGTCCGGCTGCCTGAATTTAAACGTGCGCTGGTCGGCGGCTCCGCGCTGCCGCCGTCGATGGCCGAGGCCTTTCAGCGTGATTACGGCATTGCGCTGACCCACGCCTGGGGAATGACCGAAACATCGCCCATCGGCACCATCAACACACCGTTGAGCAAACATGACGCGCTCCCGGCACAGGAACAGCAAAAGCAGCGCGCCGGTCAGGGGCGGCCCATTTTCGGCATCGAACTGCAGGTGGTGGACGTGGATGGCGAACCGTTGCCCCGGGATGGTCAAAGCCAGGGTTATCTGCAGGTCAGAGGGCACTGGGTGGTAGAGCAATACTATGGTCAGGATGCGAGCGCCCTGACCGCGGCAGGCTGGTTTGATACCGGTGATATCGGTACGCTCGACGCCAATGGTTATCTGGTGATCAGCGATCGGGCAAAGGATATTATCAAGTCCGGTGGCGAGTGGATCTCCACCGTTGAGCTGGAGAATATCGCCATCGCGCATCCGGGGGTGCGCAGCGCGGCGGCCATCGCCGCCCGCCATCCGCGCTGGGACGAGCGGCCGGTGCTGCTGTGCGTCCGTGCGGAAGGGGGCGAAGTGGAGGAGACCGATCTGCTGAGCTGGTTTGAGAAGCGGGTGCCTAAATGGCAGATCCCGGACCGGGTGATATTTGTCGATGCGCTGCCGGTCAGCGCCACGGGTAAGGTGCTCAAAAATCAGCTGCGCCAGGCCTACGGAGAGATTTTAATGAGTGAGGGAAAATGAGCCATGCGCGACCCGGTCTGACGACCTGTTCTCAGTATGATGCGGCCCTGCACGCCTTGTCGGCGGCGCGCCAGCGCTGGGCGGAAACCTCAGTGAACCGTCGTCTGGCGCTCCTGCGCCAGATCAAGGATGCCCTGGCCGGCATTGCCCCGGCGTGGGTGGCCGCGGCAGCGGCGGCCAAAGGGCTGCCGGCGGGCGATCCGCTGGCGGGGGAAGAGTGGCTGGCGGGCCCCTGCGCGCTAATGGTCGGCTGCAACGGGCTTATCGCCACCCTGGAGCAACTGGAGGAGAAGACCTTTCTGCGGCGGATCCCACTGCGGACGCTGGCGGACGGCCGCCTGGCGCTGCGGGTGGTGCCCGGCACGCTCTGGGATCGGCTGCTTCTGTCTGGTGTTCGCGCTGAGATATGGATGCAGCCAGGCGTCACCCGGGCCCATCTCGACCGCTATGCGGCGCGGGCATACGACATCCCGCCTGCCGCGCGGCAGGGCAAGCTGGCGCTGGTGCTTGGCGCCGGCAATGTGGCCTCGATTGCGCCACTGGATGTGCTACACAAGCTGTTTATTGAGAATCAGGTCTGCCTGCTGAAGCTCAATCCGGTGAATGATTATCTGCACGATCTGCTGGCCCAGGCCCTGGCGCCGCTGATTGCCATGGATGCGCTCCGCATCGTCACCGGCGACGCCCGGGCGGGAGCGTGGCTGACCACCCATCCCGCTGTCGATGAGATCCATATCACCGGCTCCCGCGAGACCCATGACGTCATCGTCTGGGGCGAGGGTGAGGCGGCTCGCCAGCGTCGGGCCGCCGGGACGCCGCTGAACCCGCGTCGGGTGACCTCGGAGCTGGGCGGCGTCAGCCCCACCATTATCGTACCCGGGCCGTGGAGCGAGGCGGACATCGCTTTTCAGGCGCAGCAGCTGGCGACGCAGAAGATGAACAACGGCGGGTTTAACTGCGTGGCCAGCCAGGTGCTGATCCTGCAGCAAGGCTGGGAGCCTGCGACGGCCTTGCTGAATCAGCTGTACCGACTGATCGCCGCGAATACCCGCCCGGACTACTACCCCGGCGCTGAAAACCGGCTGACAGACTTTCGCCTGCGCGCCCGTCAGCCGCTGGAGATAGCCCGCGGTGACGCGCTGCCGTTGATTGTGGCGAATACCGACGATGATCCCGGGTTCTGCCAGCAGGAGGTCTTTGGCCCGGGGCTGTCGGTCACCCGTCTTGAGGCCGATAGTGCGGAAAGCTTTCTGCGCCAGGCGATCGGCTATGCGAATCAGCGGCTGCAGGGCACGCTAGGGGCCAATATTGTGATCCACCCGCGCACCCGCAAAGCGATTGGACGTAAGCGTTTTAATGCGCTGATCGCCGAGCTGCGCTACGGCACGGTGGCGATCAACTGCTGGAGCGGGGTGGCCTTCCTGTTAGCCCCTTGCCCGTGGGGGGCGTTTCCCGGCCACACGCTCGACGATATTCAGAGCGGGCGGGGCAAGGTGCATAACAGCTTTATGCTGGAGAAAACCGAGCGCACGGTGATTGAGGCGCCGTTTCGGCCGTTTCCGCGTAGTCTTTGGCATGGCGAACTGACGCTGATGCCCCTGCCGCCCTGGTTCATCACCCACCGGGGGCAGGAAGCGGTGGCGCAGCGGCTGGTGGATTTTTACCATCGGCCGCGCTGGCGCAAATTGCCGGCGCTCCTCTGGCGCGCGCTGCGGGGCTAAGGTGAGAGCAAAAAAAAGGGCGGAACCGCGGTTCCGCCCTGCGGGATTAACGGCCCGCTTTCAGCTTCTGGTAATACTCTTCATAAATGGCGCTGGCGCTGCCGACGTCATTCTGCCATTCGCCTTTCTCAATGGTTGCGGCGTCCGGATAGAGCGATTTATCGTTGGCCACTGCCGGGCTGAGCATCTTGCGCGCCGCAAGGTTCGGCGTCGGATAACCGATGGTTTCAGCGACCTGTTTGGCGACATCCGGGCGCAGCAGGAAGTTAATCAGCTTCAGCGCGCCGTCGACGTTTTTGGCGTTCGCCGGGATCGACAGGCTGTCCATCCAGAAGATGCCGCCTTCTTTCGGCCAGATCACTTCCAGCGGGGTACCGGCCTGGCGGGCGACGTAAGCCGAGCCGTTCCATACCATCCCGAGGTTCACTTCGCCTTCCATATACGGGTTCGCCGGGTTATCAGAGTTAAACGCTGCGACGTTGGGCATCAGCTTTTTCAGCTCGTTATAGGCGGCTTCAATCTCTTTCGGGTCGGTGGTGTTGCCGGAATAGCCCAGCTTACGCAGCGCCATCTGGAACACTTCGCGCGCGTCGTCGGTCAGCAGCAGGCTGCTTTTGTATTCCGGCTTCCACAGGTCGGCCCAGCTGGTGATAGTTTTCGGGTCAATCGCCTCGCTGTTGACGCCGATGGCCGTCGCCCCCCAGATATAGGGGATGGAGTAGTCGTTATTCGGATCGAACGGTTTATTCAGCATCTGCGGATCGAGGTTGCTGAAGTTAGTCAGCTTGCTCTTATCGATCTTCTGCAGCATACCTTCTTTGCGCATCTTGTCGACAAAGTAGGTCGACGGGACGACCAGGTCGTACGCGCCGTCTTTATAGGTTTTGAGCTTGGCGTACATGGTTTCGTTCGACTCGTAGGTCGAATAGATAACCTTGATGCCGGTCTCTTTGGTGAACTGCTCCAGCAGGCCCGGCGGCACATACTCGGTCCAGTTATAGAAATAGAGCGTTTTGCTATCGTCCGCGTGCGCAGCGCCCATGCCGATTGCCAGAGCGCTCGCCGCGAGCAGGTGGCGTGACCATTTTTTCATTTTAACGTCCCCTGAGTTTTATCACGTGCAATTAACTGACTGGCGATGACCATCACCAGCGACAGAACCAACAAAATCGTGGCCAGGGCGTTCACCTCTGGCGAAACGCCAACCTTGACCATCGAATAGATCTTCAGTGGCAGGATTTCATACCCCGGACCGGTCACGAACGAGGAGACTACCACGTCATCCATCGACAAGGTGAAGCTCAGCAACCACCCAGCGGCTACCGCCGGCAGGGCCAGCGGCAGGATAATTTTGCGCAGGATGGTCATCTCGCTGGCGCCCAGATCTTTCGCCGCCTCCAGCATCCGCACGTCAAAGCCTTTCAGGCGGGAGTAAACGGTGACCACCACAAACGGCAGGCAGAAGGTGATATGCGAAAACAGCAGCGACCAGAAACCAAGCTGGACGCCGATCAGCATAAACAGCACCAGCAGAGAGATGGCCATCACAATATCTGGCGACATCATCACCACAAACAGCATGCCGCTGACAAACGGTTTGCCGCGAAAGCGGTAACGGTACAGCGCCACGGCGGTCAGCGAGCCGATAAGGGTGGCGAAGGTCGCCGACAGCACCGCCATGGTCAGCGAGTGCTGGGCGGCCTGCAGCAGGCTATCGTTGTTCATCAGCAGGCTATACCAGTCGGTGGTGAACCCCTGCCAGTTGATGCCGAAGCGCGACCGGTTAAACGAGTTAACGATCAGAATAATAATAGGGATGTAGAGATACGCGTAGATGGCGGTCATAAAGCCGCCGCGCAGCAGTCGACCGATCATTCCAGCTCCACCTTTTTATTCAGCAGGCGCGCCGCGCGCCAGTAAATCAACAGCATCAGGCCCATCACCAGGGTTAAGGTAATGCTGGTTGCCGCGCCGAACGGCCAGTCACGGATATTGAGGAACTGGCTTTTGATCACGTTGCCGATCAGCAGGTTCTTGGCGCCGCCCATCAGGTCGGAAACGTAGAACAACCCCATCGCCGGCAGCATCACCAGCAGACAGCCGGCGATGATCCCCGGCATGGTCAGCGGGATGATAATGCGGATAAAGGTCTGCAGCTTGCTGGCGCCGAGATCTTTCGCCGCTTCCAGCAGCGGGCGATCCAGTTTCTCAATGCTGGAGTAGAGCGGCATCACCATAAACGGCAGCAGGATGTACACCAGGCCGATGATCACCGCCGAGGGGGTGAACATAATGCGTATCGGGGTGTCGATCACCCCCAGCCACAGCAGAAACTCGTTCAGGTAACCTTTAGTGCTGAGGAAAATCTTCAGCCCGTAGATGCGGATCAACGAGTTGGTCCAAAAAGGGACGATCAGCAGGAACAGCAGCAGGGGCCGTACCTTCTGCGGCAGCCGGGCGAGGAACCACGCAAACGGATAGCCCAGCGCCAGGCAGGCGAGGGTCGCCAGCAGCGCCATGTTTAGCGAATGCAGCAGAACGTCATAATAGAGCGGATCCAGTAGCCGCGAATAGTTATCCAGCGTGAAGACCAGTTTGACGAAGTTGGCATCGTCGCGGGTCAAAAAGCTGGTGGCGATGATCATCAGGTTGGGCAGGAAGACAAACAGCACCAGCCAACCGACGATAGTGGCGATCACCACATTCTGGAATTTACTGGTGTTCTTCATCGGCCAGCACCACCTCCCAGCTTTCCACCCAATTGATAGACATTTTCTGGTCAAGAGAGTGGTCGAAATCCGGGTCGTCTTCGTTAAAGAACTCGCTGACCATCACCATTTTGCCGTTCTCCAGTTCCACCACCGACTCCAGAGTCATGCCTTTATAGTTGCGCTCGCGGACATAGCCGATCAGGCCATCGGCGTCGCTGTTATGGTGGATCTCGTCGACGCGCAGATCTTCCGGGCGCAGCAGGACATGCAGACGCTGGCCGGCCTCCACGGCAAAATTGACGGTGATGTTGCATTCCCGTCCTTCAACGCGGGCGCGCACGCGCTGTTCGTCGAGACGTTCAATTACCGTGGCGTCAAAGATATTGATCTCGCCGATAAAGCTGGCGACAAACAGGTTCTTCGGCTCTTCGTAGATCTCTCGCGGGGTGCCGTCCTGTTCGATTTTGCCATCACGCATCACCACGATGCGATCGGACATGGTCAGAGCCTCTTCCTGATCGTGGGTGACGAAGACGAAGGTGATCCCGAGCTTACGCTGCAGCGCTTTCAGTTCGTTCTGCATCTGCTTGCGCAGCTTGTAATCCAGTGCCGAAAGAGACTCATCGAGCAGCAGCAGACGCGGTTTGTTGACCACCGCGCGGGCGATGGCCACGCGCTGCTGCTGGCCGCCGGAGAGCTGGTGCGGTTTGCGCTGGGCAAACGCCTCCAGCTGCACCATCTTTAAGGCATCCATCACCCGTGGGGTGATTTCCGCCGCCGGTGTTTTCTGCATCCGCAGGCCAAAGGCGACGTTCTCGAACACCGTCATATGCGGAAACAGGGCGTAGCTTTGGAATACGGTATTGACGTGGCGGTTTTCCGCCGGAACATGAGTGATATCGTGATCTTCGAGATGGATCCGTCCGCTGTCGACGTTTTCCAGGCCGGCAATAAGGCGCAGAACGGTGGTTTTACCGCAGCCAGAGGGGCCAAGCAGAGTGAGAAACTCACCATTGTTGATGGTCAGGTTAAGGTTGTCGATGACCGTTTTACCATCAAAGCTCTTGCGAATTCCCGCCAGATGCACCAGCGGCGAACGCGAACGCGGTTGTATATTCAATTTTTGACTCTGTCCCATGTAGACGCAACGGCAAATTTCCGGCCGCTGCGGGGTTTGTGATTAACCACCTTTGGGGTTGCACGTTTTTAATAAGGGCCAGCATTCTACGGCAAACGAGGGTAATCGCCAATCCTTGATACGCCCGCATAGTCTACCTTTACACCATAACGTCGGTTCCGTTATTAAATTTCGCTTTACGGGCTAAAAATGACCTGACGCAATATTTGTCTTTTCTGGCTTATGAATAATGTTGTCACAAAAGAAGAGGGTGGCTACATGGATAAATTGCTTGAGCGTTTTTTGCAGTACGTTTCTTTGGACACGCAGTCAAAGCCTGGCGTTCGTCAGGTCCCCAGCACGGAAGGGCAGTGGAAGCTGTTACGCCTGTTGCAGGCGCAGCTGGAAGAAATGGGACTGGTCAAGGTAACGCTGAGTGAAAAAGGGACGGTAATGGGAACTTTGCCCGCTAACGTTGAGGGCGATATCCCGGCCATCGGTTTTATCTCCCACGTCGACACCTCCCCGGATTTCAGTGGTAAAAACGTTAATCCGCAGATTGTTGAAAACTATCGCGGCGGCGATATCGCGCTGGGTATCGGCGATGAGGTGCTCTCCCCGGTGATGTTCCCGGTTCTGCATCAGCTTTTGGGACAGACGCTGATCACCACCGACGGGAAAACGCTGCTCGGGGCGGACGACAAAGCCGGCATTGCCGAAATTATGACCGCGCTGGCGACCCTGCAGGCGAAAAATATTCCTCATGGCGATATCCGCGTGGCCTTCACCCCTGATGAAGAGGTGGGTAAAGGGGCGAAGCATTTCGACGTCGAGGCCTTTGACGCCCGCTGGGCCTATACCGTCGACGGCGGCGGGGTCGGCGAACTGGAGTTTGAAAACTTCAACGCCGCCTCGGTGACGATTAAAATTGTCGGTAATAACGTGCACCCCGGCACCGCGAAAGGGGTGATGGTCAACGCGCTGTCGCTGGCCGCGCGCATTCATGCCGAAGTGCCGGCCGATGAAGCGCCGGAGACCACTGAAGGCTATGAAGGTTTTTATCACCTCACCAGCATGAAAGGCAGCGTCGATCGGGCCGAGATGCATTACATCATCCGCGATTTTGACCGTAAGCACTTCGAGGCGCGCAAGCGCAAGATGATGGAGATCGCCAAAAAGGTCGGCAAGGGACTGCACCCGGACTGTTATATTGAGCTGGTGATCGAGGACAGTTATTACAACATGCATGAGCAGGTGATCGCCCATCCGCACGTGGTCGATATTGCCCGCCAGGCGATGGTGGACTGCGATATTGAACCGCAGATGAAGCCGATCCGCGGCGGCACCGACGGCGCGCAGCTCTCATTTATGGGACTGCCATGCCCAAACCTGTTTACCGGTGGCTACAACTATCACGGCAAACATGAGTTTGTCACCCTGGAAGGAATGGAGAAAGCGGTGCAGGTGATCGTGCGTATCGCCGAGCTGACGGCGGCACGCAAAGGGCATTAATCTTCTCAGGCGGCCCGGTAAGGCCGCGTGTCGGACAAGATGCCGGATGGCGGCTTCGCCTTATCCGGCCTACGGTCCAGCCGGTGAGCGCGGGACCCGTAGGCCCGGCAAGCGCAGCGCCGCCGGGCAGGATGATGGCTCAGTCGCCAAAGAACCAGTAGCCGCTGTTGACCAGCGCTGCCAGCATGGCGAGGAAAGAAGGATCTTCCAGCGCATCGCCAAAATGGTCGGCGCGCAGCGTCAGATGGGTGGCTAAGGCGTCCAGCGCCGGACGGTGCGGGGAGTTGATCTTCTCGCCGTTAACGAATATCTCGCCGTCAATGCGCAGCACCCGCAGGCCGCCCAGGCGTTCCAGGGTATCGCCCTGCTGCAGGGCATCGTAAATCTCATCTGGCTGATACGGCGGCTCCGGCGGCGCGACGTCGAGCTCATGACGCGACTGGGTGATAAACTCGCCGAACCACTGCTTAAAGTGCTCCGGTTGGTTAATCAGACCCAGCATCATCTCGCGCAGGCGGTCGAGTTCGGTCGGTAAAATATCCGCCGGATGGTCGCGGGACGGCACGTCCGGATCGGCGTAGCGCTGGCTGCCCAGTTCGCGCTGAAGGACATAGTCGGCAAAGCCGCTAAACAGCTCGCGGGCATTCGGCGCGCGATAGCCGACCGAATAGTTAAGCGAGTTTTCCAGCGAATAACCCTCATGCGGGAATCCCGGCGGAATATAGAGAATATCGCCAGGCTCCATCTCTTCATCGATGATCGCCTCGAAGGGGTCAACCTGCAGCAGGTCCGGATGCGGGCAGTGCTGTTTCATCGGCACCTTTTCCCCAACGCGCCAGCGCCGACGGCCGGTGCCCTGAATGATAAACACATCATACTGATCCAGATGCGGGCCGACGCCGCCTCCCGGCACCGAGAAGGAGATCATCAGGTCGTCGATACGCCAGTCCGGCAGAGCACGGAACGGATGCATCAGCGCTGCGGACGGTTCATGCCAGTGGTTAACCGCCTGCACCAGCAGGGACCAGTTGTTTTCGCTCAGGTGATCGTAGCTTTCGAAAGGACCGTGACTGACCTGCCATTTTCCATCCTGATGGCTGACAAGGCGGCTATCGACCTCGCTCTCCATGGCCAGTCCTGCCAGTTCGTCCGGGCTTAGGGGGTCGATAAAATTGGCGAAGCCGCGCTTCAATACCACCGGCCGTTTTTGCCAGTAGCGTTCGATAAAGTCGGGCCAGTTAAGCGTTAATTGATAATCCATATTGATATTCCACTGCAGGTGTCTGACAGGGATTATAACGGATGCGGCGCCCTGGCGATGCAGGCGCCGTGAAAAATCTCAACGATTAACTCTGTTTATCTTCCATCTGCTGGCGGCCAAACACCACCTCCATGCAGGCGCCGCCGAGCAGGCTTTCCCCGGCGATGATCTCTCCATCATATTGTTCGACAATTTCACGCGCAACGGAGAGCCCTACCCCCTGGCCGGGACGCAGGGTATCAGCCCGCTGGCCGCGGTCGAAAACGGCCCGGCGCTGGCTCTGCGGGATCCCCGGCCCATCGTCTTCCACCAGGATGTGCAGATGGCTGTCGGTGGTCTGGCGCACGGAAACTTCCACAAACTCCAGACAATACTTACAGGCGTTATCAAGAACGTTACCCATCACTTCCATAAAATCGTTCTGCTCGCCGACAAAAGTGATCTCCGGCGAGATGTCGAGCGAGATATTGACCCCTTTGCGCTGATAGACCTTGTTGAGAGCGGAAGTCAGGCTGTCAAGCAGGGGGGCGATCGGGTGTAATTCCCGGCTCAAGAGGGTGCCGCCGCTGCGCATGCTGGCGCGATGCAGGTAATAACCAATCTGCTGCGAGATGCGGCTTATCTGCTCCAGCATCACCGGCTCCGCCTCGTCGACGCTGATCTTCTCGCCGCGCAGCGAGCGCAGTGTACTCTGCATCACCGCCAGCGGCGTTTTCAGACTGTGAGTGAGATCGGTGAGGGTAGTGCGGTATTTGTCATAGCGTTCGCGCTCGCTGCGAACCAGGCGGTTGAGGTTGCTGACCAGCCGGGTCAGCTCGCGAGTGGTGTTGGGATTGAGCTTTTCGCGGTGATGTTCCTCCAGTTCGCGCACCTCTTTGGCCAGCGACTCAATGGGCCGCAGGCTCCACCAGGCGGCGACCCACAGCAGGGGGATCACCAGCAGCAGGTTGGCGGCCAGCACATAGACAAACCAGCTCCACACCATATAGCTGCGCTTGAGCTCCACCGGAATGGTGTCGACCACCACAATGCTGAGCTGAGGCATTTTGCTGGTGGCCGGGTAGAGGTTGATCGCCACCGAGTGGGTCATCTCAGAGTCGTCGCCCTGTTCGCGGATAGCGTCCAGCTGTTCCTGAATCTCATGGTTATTGCGCAACAGCATACTGCTGCTGTCGACATCGGCTTCAATCTCATGGAAGCCATTGCGTTTCAGCCATTCCGGTTGAATGCGTTTCGCCAGCCAGGGAACATCACGCTGCGCCCACAGCAGTTTGCCCTGCTCATCGTAGATAAGGGTCACCGTCGGGCTTTCCATATTCAGGTTTTCCGGGATGTCGACGTCAATAGCGCCGTTTTCCCATCTCGCCAGCATATAAAAGAGATTGCTCTCGCCGCGCAGCAGGCGAAAGGTGGTTTTATCGAAGCTAACGCTATAGCCCACCAGGGCCACCATGCCGTAGGCCAGGGAGAGCACCAGCACCACCCCGGCGGTCGCCAGCAGGAAGCGAACCCGTAATGACAGCGGGAAGATATGCCGCAACAGTCCCTTCATCAGCGCAATTCGAACAGATAGCCCTGGCCGCGCACCGTGGTGATGACGTCCTGTGGGTATTCAGCCTGAATTTTCTTGCGCAGCCGACCCATCAGCACGTCGATGGTGTGGCTTTCTCGCAGTTCGGCATCCGGGTAAAGCTGGAGCATCAGCGAATCTTTGCTGACCACTTTGCCGCGGTTACGGATCAGGGTTTCCATAATGGTGTATTCAAAGGCGGTCAGCTTGATCGGCTGGTCATTCACCGACAGCTCGCGCCGGGAGAGGTCGACCTGGAACGGCGGCAGGGAGATCACCTGCGAGGCCAGGCCGCTGTTACGGCGCAGCAGCGCCTGCATGCGGGCGGCAACCTCTTCAATATGGAAAGGCTTGGTGACGTAATCATCCGCCCCGGCGCTCAGCACTTCCACTTTATCCTGCCATCCTTCGCGGGCGGTCAGCACCAGCACCGGCAGCGACACGTCGTGGCTGCGCCAGCGGCGGATCAGTGATAAACCGTCTTCATCCGGCAGGCCGAGATCGACGATGGCGATATCCGGGAGATGTTCGCCCAGATAGTAGTCCGCTTCCCTGGCATCTTCCGCCGCATCGACCTGATGGCCCAGCTCCTGCAGCTGAACTTTGAGGTGGTGACGCAGCAGGGCATTATCCTCAACCACGAGTACGCGCATGGCTGTTCTCCCTAGCATTTTCGATAGTAGTCTGACGCTCATTATATACGCAAAATATAAACGGCTGTTAAATAAAGCTTTTTATAAAAAGGGCCCCTGGTGCCCCGGGCTGGCCAGCATTCGGCGGCGCCCTTTGCGCATACTGCATGGAACTCCTTCATTCTATGCGTAATTTCAGTAAACGCCCAGCGGCAGGATGCGAACGGCGAGCGGGTTGGTGATGTTAATTTTTTGTGTAATAGTGCTGGAATCACCCCTCAAGAACGTCGCAGGTTATCCATTATGTCTCAGCAGCAGAGCGCGGACTGGGTCAGGCTGGCGCAATCGCCCAGCCGGACGGAACGCATCGAAGCCTTCTTCGGCGGCCACGGCTATGAGCCGCACCGGCATGATACCTACGCCATCGGCCAGACGATCGCCGGCGTGCAGAGCTTTCACTATCGCGGCGGACTCCAGCACAGCCTGCCCGGCGGAACGATGGTGCTTCATCCGGACGAAATACACGATGGCGAGGCGGGCACCGAGGCGGGGTTTCACTACCGTATGGTTTATATCGAACCGGCGCTGATCCAGAAGATACTCGGCGGCAGGCCACTACCGTTTATCCCCGACGGCTTGTCGGCGGATCCACGGCTACGTCGCGCCGCGCAGCCGCTGTTGAAAGCGGTCACGGATACCTTCGAGCCGCTGGAGGAAGAGGATGCTCTGTACGACCTGGCGCAGACCCTGGCCGTTGTCGGCGGCCAACGTTCCCGTCGCCAGGCGTTTGATTATCAGGCGGCGGAGAGGGCCCGGGAGTATATTCATGCCTGTTTTATGCAGGATATGACCCTCGACACCCTGTCGCAGGTCAGCGGCCGGGACCGCTGGAGCCTGAGCCGGGATTTCAGAACGCTGTACGGCACCAGCCCGTGGCGCTACGTCATGATGCGCCGGCTCGATTTTTGCCGCCAGCGGATGCGCGCCGGGGAACGTCTGGTGGATATTGCCGCCGACGCGGGCTTTGCCGATCAGAGCCACATGACGCGCCAGTTTATCAGCCGCTTTGGTCTCTCTCCGGGCCGCTGGCTGCGGGCGATCCGCGGCTAGCGCGGTTCAGGTTGCACAATCGTTCAAGCGTGACCGCGGCGAGGCGAACTATGCTGACTGCCTTTATCATAAGGAGACAGCCCATGTTTCAACTCGTTAATCTTGCTCATAAATTTTCCCTGTTCAGCGAACAATGGCAGCCCAAAGTGGTGGCTGAGATGAACGACTATCAGTTCAAGGTCGTACGCATCGCCGGCGACTTTATCTGGCACAGCCACCCGGAAACCGATGAGACATTGATGGTGGTGGAGGGGGTATTGCGCGTGGACTTCCGCGACGGGCATGTGCTGGTGAAGGCCGGGGAGATGATCGTCGTGCCGCGCGGGGTGGAACATAAGACCTCGGCGGAGACGGAAGCGAAGCTGATGCTGATTGAGCCGCGCGGGGTGTTGAATACCGGCCACGAGGGCGGCGAGCGGACGGCGGTGAACGACGTTTGGATCTGATCGCTTTCCGGCGATAAAACGCCCCTCTTTCCGGCGGAAAGAGGGGCAGGGCGATTACTTCAGCTCGTCAACCATGGTGGTTGCCCGACCGATATAGTTGGCCGGGGTCATCGCTTTGAGACGCACTTTTTCCTCTTCCGGCAGGGCGAGGCTGTCAATAAACTGCTTCATCCCTTCCGCGTCCACGCGTTTGCCGCGGGTCAGCTCTTTCAGCTTCTCGTAAGGTTTTTCGATACCGTAACGACGCATCACGGTCTGGATCGGCTCAGCCAGTACTTCCCAGTTGTGATCCAGTTCGTCCAGCAGGCGATCCTGGTTCAGCTCCAGCTTGCTGATCCCTTTGAGGGTGGACTGATAGGCGATCAGCGCATAGCCGATGCCCACGCCGAGGTTACGCAGAACGGTGGAGTCGGTCAGGTCGCGCTGCCAGCGGGAAACCGGCAGTTTGCTGGCCAGGTGCTGCATGACCGCATTGGCCAGGCCGAGGTTGCCTTCGGAGTTTTCGAAGTCAATTGGGTTCACCTTGTGCGGCATGGTGGAGGAGCCGATTTCCCCGGCGATGGTCTTCTGTTTGAAGTGGTTGAGCGCGATATAGCCCCACACGTCGCGATCGAAGTCGATCAGAATGGTGTTGAAGCGCGCGATGCAGTCAAACAGCTCAGCGATATAGTCATGCGGCTCGATCTGCGTGGTGTACGGGTTCCACTGAATACCCAGCGAGGTAACGAACTCTTCGCTGAACTGATGCCAGTCGACTTCCGGGTAGGCGGCGATGTGGGCGTTGTAGTTACCCACCGCGCCGTTGATTTTACCGAGGATTTCCACCTGGTTCAGCTGACGATACTGCCGCTCCATACGGTAGGCGACGTTCGCCATCTCTTTACCCATGGTGGACGGCGTTGCCGGCTGGCCGTGGGTACGGGAGAGCAGCGGCACATCGCGGTACTGGGTCGCCAGATCTTTTACCGCGTCAATCAGTTTGCGCCAGTAAGGCAGAACCACTTCGTCGCGGGCGGTTTTCAGCATCAGCGCGTGGGAGAGGTTATTGATGTCTTCAGACGTACAGGCGAAGTGAATAAACTCTGATACCGCGTGCAGCTCGGCGACGTCAGCGACTTTCTCTTTCAGGAAATACTCTACCGCTTTCACGTCGTGGTTAGTGGTGCGCTCGATGGTTTTGATGCGCTCCGCGTCTTCAACGCTGAAATCGGCGACGATTTTATCAAGGAAACCGTTTGCGTCGGCAGCAAAAGCAGGAACTTCCTTGATCGCTGCGTGGGCGGCCAGTTTTTGCAGCCAACGTACTTCCACCTGAACGCGGAATTTCAGCAAACCGAATTCGCTGAAGATACCGCGCAGCGCGCTGACTTTATCGCCGTAGCGGCCGTCTACAGGGGAAACGGCGGTCAGTGAGGATAATTCCATAGATCACAACTCCGGGGTTAAATGAGCAAGAATTTGCTTTGCCTGGTTAACCAGACGATTACGGGAAAACATAAGCTGCAGACGTCCGCCGCCCACCTGATGCCAGAGCACCGCGGCGCGAATACCCGCCAGCAGCGCTGAGCGAACTTTCGCCTGCACCTGCGGGCTTTGCAGCACGGCAGGGGAGCCGGTCACCTGAATACGCGGCCCCAGCGGGCTTATCACATCGACATAGATGCCCGCCATGGCGCTGAGCAGCGTTTCGGACTGCAGGTCAAAGTGTTCCAGCTGACGGTGCAGGCCGGCGATGCGGTTGCCGAGCGTGTCCATCGCCCCTTTACTGGCGGCGAGCTTGCGCTCCAGCACCATCAGGCTCAGGGTATAGCGGGTGAGTTCCGCATTGAGGCCCTGACGGCTGCTGGTATTGAGCACCCCGAGCAGCGTTTCAAGACCGAGGCGAAGATTGGCTTCACTGCCACCGAACACCGCCAGCGTCGACTCAGGATCGAGGTCGATGATGCTGTTCAGCGACACATGCAGGGCATCGCTGTCGCAATGTCCCTGATGCGCCAGTTGCTGAACCAGTCGCGCCGCCTGGCAAACGCCAGCCAGCGCCAGGGTGATGTCATAGTAATTCTTCGCCACACATACTCCTTGTCAGCCGCCAGGGCGGTTCGTCCCGGCGGAAATAACGCGCGTTCAGGACTGCAGAGGCAGTCGTTGTTCAATAATTCCGCCGCCGAGGCACACTTCCCCTAAATAGAACACTGCGGACTGGCCCGGGGTCACCGCCGCGACCGGCTCATCGAAGCGGACTTCGATACGGTCTTCATCCAGCGCGGTAACGGTGCAGGGGATATCGGTCTGGCGATAGCGGGTTTTCACCGTGCAGCGCAGGGTGCCCTGCAGCGGTTCACGGTTTACCCAGTGCAGCTGTTGGGCAATCAGACCGACGGACATCAGGCGCGGGTGGTCATGGCCCTGGGCGACGATAAGAATATTATTCTCAACGTCTTTATCGACCACGTACCATGGATCTTCGCTACCCTCTTTGGTGCCGCCGATACCCAGCCCTTTACGCTGGCCCAGGGTGTGGTACATCAGCCCCTGATGAGTACCGATCTCCTCGCCGTCGACGGTGAGGATTTTGCCCGGCTGCGCCGGCAGATAGCGGCCAAGGAAATCGCGGAATTTACGCTCGCCGATAAAGCAGATGCCGGTGGAATCTTTTTTCTTCGCGGTGATCAGATCCAGCTCTTCGGCGATCTTACGCACCTGCGGTTTTTCCAGTTCACCCACCGGGAACAGGCTCTGGGCAATCTGTTCGTGGCTAAGGGTGTAGAGGAAGTAGCTCTGATCTTTGTTGCCGTCGAGTCCGCGCAGCAGCTGGCTTTTACCGTCGACATCGGCGCGGCGCACATAGTGCCCGGTGGCGATGTAGTCGGCGCCGAGGTCTTCGGCAGCAAACCCGAGGAAGGCTTTAAATTTGATCTCTTTATTGCACAGAATATCCGGGTTCGGCGTGCGGCCGGCTTTGTACTCTTCCAGGAAGAGCTCAAAGACGTTATCCCAATATTCGGCGGCAAAGTTAACGGTGTGCAGTTCAATGCCCAGCTTATCGCAGACCGCTTGCGCATCGGCAAGGTCGGCGGCGGCGGTGCAGTATTCCTCGCCGTCGTCTTCCTCCCAGTTCTTCATGAACAGGCCTTCCACCTTATACCCTTGCTGCAGCAGCAGGTACGCGGAGACCGAGGAGTCGACGCCGCCGGACATGCCGACGATCACTTTTTTCTGGCTTTCTGACATGGAAATACTCGCTACATTGAACTTCGAGGCGGCGTATTCTAGCACGCGCTCACCGTTCATTCACCCCCTGTGAACGGCCAGTTAAATGCGCCAATCAGCGACAGCGGCTGCCGCGGGTCCTGCAGGTAGCAGCGAATGCTTTCGGCAACCAGCGGCGAGCGCAGGTTCGGCGCGTTAAGAATTTCCTCAGCACTGAGCCACAGGCAGCGATCGATATCGCTGTCGTGCGGTTCAGTGGCACACAGATCGCTAAGTTCGATGGCGAACAGGAAGCGCAGAAACGGCGTGTTATCGGGAGCCAGCCACTGATGCATGCGGATGAAGTGCTGCGGCGTGGCGCGAATGCCGGTCTCTTCCCACAGTTCACGTTCGGCGGCCTGCAGCAGCGTTTCATTGGCCTCGAGATGGCCGGCCGGCTGGTTCCACAGCGCTTTGCCGTTAATGGTCTCTTCGACGATGAGAAATTTATCCTGGGCGTGAACCACGCAGGCAACGGTGACATGAGGTTTAAACATCGCTTTTCCTTTTTCAGTTATTCGGCTTTGCGCCAGTCGCCGTTGGCCAGTCCGTCGAGGGTATAGCCGCCCATGGCGTAGCGGATCAGCCGCAGGGTGGGGAAGCCGACGTGGGCGGTCATCCGGCGCACCTGGCGGTTGCGTCCCTCGTAGAGCGTGATTTTCAACCAGCGGGTGGGAATCGATTTGCGCTCACGAATCGGCGGGTTGCGCGGCCACAGCCAGACGGGCTCCTCGACAAGTTCTACGCCGGCAGGCAGGGTGGGGCCGTCGTTAAGGGTGACGCCGTCGCGCAAGGCGGTCAGCGCCTCGGGCGTGGGTTCGCCTTCCACCTGAACATAGTAGATCTTGCCGGTGCGCTTACCCGGCTGGGTCAGCTTCGCCTGCAGCGCGCCGTCGTTGGTCAGCACCAGCAGGCCTTCGCTGTCGCGATCGAGCCGACCTGCGGCGTAGACGCCCGCCACCGGAATAAAATCTTTTAGCGTGCTGCGCCCGGCTTCATCGGTAAATTGCGGCAACACATCATAGGGTTTATTGAACAAGATCACAGTTTTTGGCTGGCGTTCTTTACGTTGTCTGGTGACTTGTTGTGTGCTGAATCGCTCAACGCGATGTTTTCTAAATGAAGTTTTCTGCATGGTATTTTCAGGCTTTATCAATTGCCGCATTATAGCCTAATTACGAATGCCTTTCATGGACGCAAACATTCAGGTAGTATTGACATGCTCATTACAAATTATTAACAAAAAATTGCTCAAACCGATTCGCACTACAGGCAGGAAGGCGACACGGACGCGCTAGCTCCGGTTAGCGGGAAGACCCGGTACGCCGAAGCTGGCCGACTCAGCCAACACCAGGCTCGCGTGAAGAGGGAAGAGCAGAACCAGAAGCGCTCGAAGGAGAGGTTAATGGAAAGCAAAGTAGTAGTTCCGGCGGAAGGTCAAAAAATCACCCTGCAAAACGGCAAACTGAACGTCCCTCACAATCCGATTATCCCGTTCATTGAAGGTGACGGTATCGGCGTTGACGTTACCCCAGCGATGCTGAAAGTGGTTGATGCCGCCGTTGAGAAAGCCTATAAGGGCGAGCGTAAAATTTCCTGGATGGAAGTTTACACCGGTGAGAAATCAACCCACGTCTATGGCCAGGACGTCTGGCTGCCAGCTGAAACCCTCGATCTGATTCGTGACTACCGCGTTGCTATCAAAGGTCCTCTGACCACCCCAGTCGGCGGCGGCATTCGTTCTCTGAACGTGGCGCTGCGCCAGGAGCTGGACCTCTACGTCTGCCTGCGTCCGGTACGTTACTACCAGGGCACCCCGAGCCCGGTTAAACACCCGGAACTGACCGACATGGTTATCTTCCGTGAAAACTCAGAAGATATCTATGCGGGTATCGAGTGGAAAGCCGACTCTGCGGAAGCAGACAAAGTCATCAAATTCCTGCGCGATGAGATGGGTGTGAAGAAAATTCGCTTCCCGGAACATTGCGGCATCGGCATCAAGCCGTGCTCTGAAGAAGGCACCAAACGCCTGGTGCGCGCCGCGATTGAATACGCGATCACCAACGATCGTGATTCCGTCACTCTGGTGCACAAAGGCAACATCATGAAGTTCACCGAAGGCGCGTTCAAAGACTGGGGCTACCAGCTGGCTCGCGAAGAGTTCGGCGGCGAGCTGATCGACGGCGGTCCTTGGGTGAAAATCAAGAACCCGAACACCGGCAAAGAGATCGTGGTGAAAGACGTGATCGCCGATGCGTTCCTGCAGCAGATCCTGCTGCGTCCGGCGGAATACGACGTTATCGCCTGTATGAACCTGAACGGCGACTATATCTCTGACGCCCTGGCGGCGCAGGTTGGCGGTATCGGTATCGCCCCGGGCGCCAACATCGGCGACGAGTGCGCGCTGTTCGAAGCGACTCACGGTACTGCGCCGAAGTATGCCGGCCAGGACAAAGTGAACCCGGGCTCCATCATCCTGTCCGCAGAGATGATGCTGCGCCACATGCAGTGGTTCGAAGCCGCAGACCTGATTGTCAAAGGCATGGAAGGCGCTATCGCCGCCAAGACCGTGACCTATGACTTCGAACGTCTGATGGAAGGCGCTAAGCTGCTGAAATGTTCAGAGTTTGGCGACGCGATTATCGCGAACATGTAATCCCGTTGGTGGATTAAGTAAAAGCGGGAGCCGATGGGCTCCCGTTTTTTTGGAGTGTGCGGAGGCTTCCCCAAAACTTCCCCAAAATTCTTCCCCAAAACTGATTGAAGATCATACTGCTTTTTTACCAACAATGATCCACTCTTTACCGCGGTCATCATTGTATCTGTCAGTCATTTTCATTGTTTTGTGGCCCAATAGTTTCTGGGTGTCTATCCCTTGCTCACGATACAAGCGCTCGGAAAGTGATCTCTGTTCATGGAAAGTCGGAGCTGTTCCCTCTTCCCAGGTTAGACCGCTTTTATCCCGTGCTTTCTTGAACGTTGAAGTAAGTGTCTTGGCTGACACTTGGTCACCACGACTAGCCTGTGAGGTGCTATGGCGAAAATGAACAAGGTATTTACTCACCACAGCATCTCTACATTTTGAAATAACATCACTCAGAGTAATATTTAACGCTTCATTTCTGAGAGAAAGGGGAATGGCTAATCGAGTTCCTGTTTTCTCCTGCTCAATATGCAGCATATCATCCCATACATCCGAAAACTTCATATTGCAAATATCTCCTAGGCGTTGCCCTGTTACAATGGCAAGCAACATTCCACATTGTAAATAAGGTTGTTGTTGTTCGGCGGATGTATAAATAGCCTTCCATTCCTCCAGAGATAGCCTTTGTCTGCTTATCTTGTTTCGTGGCTGTTTCGTTGCTTGGGCAGGGTTGTATCCTGGCGGAACGTGACCAGCATGTTGAGCCTCCTTAAAAACATCTATTAGTACCATGCGTACAACTTGAGCCATCCTGTTATGACCCTCTGCCTTAACAGCATCTGTTATTTCGGAAATATCAAGTGCTGTAATATCTTTTAGATATTGCATTCCACAATGTTCCCGAAAAAGACGGATTGGTTTAGCTTTCTGTCGAAAAGAGTTTGGGCGCAGCTCGTTGTGTTTCAATCTTTCCTCCTGCACCAATTCATATTTGTCGAGCCATGAAGAAACTGTAATATCCGTGCGGTTTCCTTTCATGCGAGCTAGGCGCTCGTTAATACCAAGGATCTGCCTGGTTCGCTGCTCTGCAATAATAGTATTTGCTTCACTTGCCACCTGCTTTGCTTCAGCTTCGTCCGTGCCGAGGCTGTGAAAACGACCAGATATCGGGTGTTTGTATTGCCAGTAAACCTTTCCGGTACGTTTATCAAGTTTGCAATATAGGTTTGGAATAGTGATTTTATGGGTACGCGGTCTAGCTGCCATCGCTAATTATCCGTCTCAGTTTTGGGTTAACATTTATTGGAAGTTGCGGTTCAGCAACTACACCTATAAAACGAGCTTCTTTGTCAACCATCCAGCGCCGTCCGACTCTCATCGGTGGTGGCGCTATCATCTGACCTTTAGCGTATTTTTTTAATACTCGCTCGCTAGGGGCTTCACTGCCGAATTCATCTTTCGCCCATTCGAGTAAAGAGACCATACGTGACATTTCTTCTCCACATACCGGCTGCACCCGGTTATCGAACGTTATAAGCACATGACGAGCAACCACCACGAATCCCGTCATTACATCTTCTGCATAGCTGGTGGTCTCGATCATCCTTATCTGTTTCGTACATCTTCAGTTTGGCAATCACCGTTTTAGATTCTGGGAGAATCTGTTTGCGAAGGTTTGCAACTTCATCGGCTAATTCCATAAGACGGCAATGAAGGTCCTTTGCTTCATCCTTATACCAGGCTAAATCATCCCGCATACGCCTCCATCGCCGACGCTTTAATTTACTTGGCATCAGTCATCATCCTCATCATCGTCGTCATCGCAGGATGCGAGCAATGGATTCATTCGCCGCCCTACCTGGCAGGCGTACCCGCGGCGACCGAGGTTGTGTAGCACGCTGTAGATTTCGAACATTTCGGTTCGCTCATCACCAATATCAAGCTCACAGGCCAGCGCGTGGCATTCAGTAGCGAGCGCCGATATCTTCTGAAGCAATTCGACTCTATTCACCTTTCACCTCCTGCGGGGCGGCTGCGAGCATGGCGGCGCGGCATAGTTTCCAGCCAAGGATAATTGCCCCACGTCGATAAGTGGTATCGCGACTATTGCCCTTTGGTAGAAGGTGCTCTGGCGCTTCCTCCGGGACCATCTGCACTATCGGCACCGGCTGCGCGTGGCGATAGAGCGGCAGTACAGCCACATCTCCATCTTTTGCGACAAATTCTGCCCGGCATTTATCGTTTGTGACATGCCATTGCTCACGATAGTGCCATGTCCACGCCACCGGCTCGCCGTCCATTGCGGCCAGAGCCAGTTCAGCAAGCTGCAGGTCAGCCAATATTTCTTCGCGTGCGCTTTCGAATGCTGTCTGTCGTGATGCCATTTTCAGCGCTTTGACGTTTTCACGAGCGCGTTCGTGAAGCTGCTCTCTGGTTATTTTGCTGGTCATTGGTTGGCTCCTTATCCTGCCGTGCTCAGTACGGCAGAAGGAAAGTAAATATTGGCGTCGATCTCAGCGTCGGCGTCACGAACCGCAATACACCAATCTGGCGAACGGCGTGTGTCTAACAAGCGATCGATATCTTTCTCTTTGCGCAGGTCGTATACCATCACGTTAGGATCGCCAATGGTGTAGAAGCCGAACTTTTCCGGCGATGGGCAGCGCGCCAGAACCGCGTTAACTTCATCGAACCATGCGGATTCTTTTTTGGTTAATTTGGTGGTCATACATCCGCCCCACATCTTCCGCAGCGCTCTTGGCCGCTCATGTCGTAGTAGGTAGCACCATCGTGCTTGCAGTCTGTCCATTTAGACAGATCAGACTCGAGTTCCTCGATACGCTGCTGTGCCTTCTCCAGTGCCTCTACCAGCGCGAGAACGTTGGCAAGGTTAGCCAGGGCGATGAATTCGGCGTTACGCTGCGCCGTCTCATCCCATGCCACATGCCCCTCGCCGTCGTATTCCTCACAGATGCAGGCGGCGTCACTGTTGAGCGAATCAAAGAGGGTTTGCCCGTCAGAGCCATAAATTGCGTATGAGGTGAATCCCTCCACGCAGTCATCGCCAGACCCGTAGCATCCTTCATTTTTAACTTCGTCGGCCCACCATTCGCCCGGAGTCGCTTTCTCTGCAGCGGCCTTCATACGCTGCGCCAGTTCGGTGATATCAGTTGTCATGCTGCACGCTCCATTTCTACCAGCCCGACACGAACCGCATTCAGGATACGATCGAGGTATTGATATTTCGGATTGGGTACAGACGGCCATCCGGCATACCAGGGGTCGTCGCCAAACAATTTCAAAAGTTTGTCCCCAACGATAAAATCACAGCAGTTCGCCTTCACATCCTCCGCATTTTCGGCCTCTGTCCACATTTCACGGGCATCACCCTTATCAATTTCATGTTCGCGGCGAAGCTTGATGATTTGCGATTTAACGAATTCAAGGTTGGCGTCGTTATCATCGTCAACCGAGCTTTCAAGCCGGGGAGCTAAACACCCGATCAGATAGTCATTGCTGACACGCTTAATGAACGCCTGAACAGTGTCACCGCCCATCGCAAACCATGCGCCAGTCCATGCTTGGCCGTAGCAGGTGACAGTAATTCTTCCCTTTCCTGGCTCATAGTTTTCAATCATCACCCGCACAGGGTCTAAACGTTCAGCGCCGGTAATGGTGAAAGACAGAACATCCATTTTTTCGATAGTGATGCTCATTTGTTGGCCCCCTTCACGAAAATTACCCAGTGCGTTTTGTCCGCTTTCCCTGTGCGTTGCCAGATAGCCGGCTTCTCGTCAGTGAGCGCCAGGATCTGGCTAACCGGTATCTGGGTTTCATTCCATTTGAAGATGAGTACGCCGTGTGGCCGCAGCACTCTGAACGCTTCTTTGAAACCCGCACGCAGGTCATCGCGCCAGGTGTCTTTGTTCAGGCGACCGTATTTCTTACCCATCCAGGCGTTTTCGCCAACTCTTTCAAGATGCGGCGGGTCAAACACGACAATGGGGAAAGAGGCGTCAGCGAACGGCAGCGCGCGGAAGTCGGCGATAATGTCCGGGCTGATAACCAGGCTGCGCCCGTCGCACAGTGTGTGCTGCTCGGAGCGAATGTCGGCGAACACTGCACGCGGGTCCTGTTTGTCGAACCAGAACATGCGGGAGCCACAGCACATGTCGAGAATGGTTTGCTCAGTCATTCCAGGCCTCCAGCTCGTTCTCGATCTCTTCGTCTATTTCGTCATTGGTAGCGTCTTCGTCCAGGTAGTCACGCGCCTCTTTCAGGTACTGTTCATGGCGCTCCCGATACCAGACCGAAAATTCTGGTGTCCAGCCGTTCGGCTCACCGTCATAGTCAACCTTGGCGTTACGTTCAGCCATGCTCTCGACCATGCTGTAAGCGGTGGTAAGCGCCGCTTCGCGGATATACCCACGAAGGTCACGCTTGCGCCAGTACGGATTGCGCTTTGAGTCGCAGAATGGTTTAAATTCAACTTCCCAGCGGCGGATGCAACGTGCGTTCAGTGATTTACTCATGCTGCCCACCATTCAATAAACATGCAGATACCAACGGTTACTACGGCAATCAGCACCCAGCAGATCACATCTAACAGGGCGGCGAACCGACGCAGGGTGTATTTGCTGTAATTCTCAGGTTCAAAATTCATTGCGCCTCCCCAAGCACCCAACGGAGTGCGCTCGCATACTCACCCCCGGCAGATTCCAGGGCTTTAGTAATTTCTTTGCGGGTTTTCAGGCGCGGCTTTACATCACCGAGGATCTGACGCTGACGCCGGGCTTTTTCATGGCCGGTTGTGCCAGCAGTTGCCGCTTCGATTTCAGAGACCTTCTCCCGCTGCTCTTCGGGTTTAAGAGATGCCAGCTGACGCGCCTGGGTAACGGTAACTGTGCCAGCCTCTACCGCTTCCCTGACGGCCTGAGTGGCATCGAGAAGGGAGAGCGTTGCACGAACGGTCTGAACGCTGCAGCCAAACAACACAGCAATGTCGTCCTCATCGAGCCCGCGGTCGAGCGCATCTGACATTTTTTTAGCCCGGCCAAGCGGCGTATCAGGTCGGCGAATTTCGTTTTCGCTTACCATGTATTTAGCCATCTGATTTGCTGATCCGCGCTTAACGACCCCAGGAACAAGCAGTGGGGCTTTGCCCTCTTTCAAAAGAAGCTTATTTGCCTCCAGGGTATGTTTTACGCGCTGACGGCCTACAACTACGCAGGTGAGCCCCGTTTCAGGGTCTTTCCAGACGATGATAGGTTCCAGTACACCCAGCTCTTTGATGTTCAGAATCATTCCTTCGTCGATAGGAAGGTGGATCCGTTCATCGTAAAGCGGGTGTGTTTTGTCGGTAACCAGATGCAGGCTTTCAGGTTCGAACGTTAAAACGTTCGTTTTGCCGCTGGCGCCGTATACAATCTTTGAGTCTTTAGCCATTAGAGAGCCTCCACGTTACGGAAGCTGGTAGGGCAAATTGCTTTCAAGTCGCGCATTGCTTCGAGGACATGCAGATTTGTGCGCTTCTTGGTGTGTCGCTCGGTCAGACGATCACACTCTTTCGCCCAGGATTTGACCTCTGCGAGAAGGGCGTCACGTTCGGTGCGCGTCTGGCGCAGGGCTACATTCGACACATCGAGGACGGTAGCCAGTTCCCTGATGATTGCTGCCTGTTCTGGTGGCATAGTTTTGGCTATTTCGTACGCCTGTTTAATCAGTTGTTTTGCTGTCTTAGCCATCTTTTGTTCTCCATCTGACGCGCTGCAACGCGTAAATTTAGGGTGCAGCAACCCAACCCATGAGAGTGGGTGAATAGCTGGTTAAAATTTCTTGCTGATGGGGGACCGCCACTGCAATGGCGGTACGTTAGTTCTCCACACAACGAAAAGAGCACTGATACGATTAGCTATTGCGTTCGGATCGGCTTACGGCTTGTGTGTTTGCCCGTTCACCGCCAATGCTCTCATCTGTTATGTCCCGGACTCTTCCCGGGCGTCACACCTTTTCGCCGCGCTGGTGGGGCGCACGTCGCTTGCACATTCCGGTTGTTCTGAGAGGCATGGATAAAGGGACTCTCAGGCCGCTGCGGCACATGTGCCATATGCCGTAATGCTCACTACCACACCAGAGTATGTAACTACCGGTACTCGTGGTGTGATTTAAATGTACCTTTAGTTACCAATATGGTCAAGAGAGCTATGTACTTTTTGTTACCTGTGGATTGAAAAAAAAGCCAGAAGGAGATCTGGCTTTAGAAATGAGTAACTTAAATGTTTTGGGTAATCTGAACCACTTTACCAACAATCCGGCAATTACCATCTATCGGGATGGGTTTAAAGGCAGGGTTAAGTGGCATCAAGTATGCGAAAGGGCTATCCCATACCAGCTTTTTAACGGTAGCTTCAGCAGAGCCGTCGAGTATTGCCACTACAATTTTTCCGTAAAGGTCATCCAATTGACCATAGTGCGGTTCAACAATAACGATCGATCCTTCTGGGATGGATGGCAGACCATGAGGGTTAGTCATAGACTCCCCGCGAACTACCAGTCCGAATGCTTCATTAGAAACGTTTGCAGTGGTTTGCGTCCATGAAATCACATCAGAAAGCCTTGAGCATGCATAAGTATCAGTCCACATCCCAGCTTGAACAGCGGAGATAATAGGAACTGCCGTGGGTGGCTTAAGGAACGGAATAACTTTTGTATCATCCGGCGTTTCCTCACCTCGACCGTAAAGAATCCATTCTGGAGTTGTCTGCAGCGCCACCGCCAGCTGATGGAGATTCTCACCATCAGGTTTAGTAGTGCCGCTCTCCCATTTTGTTACGGAAACACGGCTTACCCCCAAGCGTTTAGCTAGGGTCTGCTGTGTTATGTCGAGCTGGACTCGACGGGATCTTATTCGGTCTTTCATCTCTGTTTTCATGTAACCAATGTTACATGGATTCCTTGTAACTGTTGTTTGCTATTTAATGTACCTTTTGTTACCTTTAAAGCGTAAGTTAACCAGGAGGAACCATGCGTAAATCAGAAGTTATCGAACACTTCGGAGGCGTATCAAAAACCGCAAGTGTTCTTGGTATTTCCCACCCGGCAGTTTGCCGATGGGGTGAAGTCATCCCTCAAAAACAAGCATTCGTCATCGAACGAATTACGAAAGGCAAGCTGAAGTACGACGCCAGCCTTTACCAAAAGGCTACAGATTCAGCTGCTTGAAAGTAACTACAAATCGAATTTTAAAGGGGTAGGTGTGACAAAAAAAATTGAATCAGAGGTGATAAAGCGGTTGCAAGCGCTCAACCCTGAAACGGTAAGGCTGGATGAAATGAATCGAGTAGTGACTCTGATCGGGTGGACCTTATCAGAAAAACTTCCAGACACCTATAGCGATAAGAACAAAGGCAAGGATATCGAACACGACTCCGATTCGCTTGGGATTTCTCGGGTAACCAGAAATGGTTGCTGTAACCCGACCGAGGCCGTCGTACTGGAGCATTTCCTGGTAGGGGTGGTTAATCCACTCACCAATGCCCCAAAAAAAGACGCCAAGGGAAACCAGTGCTGTAGGGCCAGGAGGATATGCAGAAAGAACTCCAGTACCGTTCAGCAGAAAAACGAATGCACCAGCGACAATCAAAACTTTGTACCAGTAGTCCAGAGTCAATTTAGACAAAGGGTTATTCATTTAATACACCGGCTGTTCCGTGGGCTAAGAAAGTGATTTTAAGCGAAGGGTTATCAACATGGTAGAACAAAAGCAAAGTTTGAAAGATGTAGTCAAGGCTATGTGTAAGTCCATACATGGTGGGCGTGAGGCTATGGCTGGCGCGCTAGGCATGACCTTAACGCAGTTCAATAACAACCTTTATGAGAAAAATGGTTGTCGTTTCTTCGAAGTCAGCGAACTGGAAGCGATGGAGGACATTTCCAACACGTCGTTACTGGCTGACTACTTCGCTCGCCGTCGTGGTGCTCTGCTGGTGGATGTTCCGCACCTGGAAGAACTGGACCGCGTGGACTTATTTAGCCGGGCAATGCGTACCTCTGCCGCCAGGGGGCAGGTTGATCAGATTATCGAACAGGCGCTTGAAGATGGCGTTATTGAAAGGCACGAGGCCGAAGAAATCATGGTGCATCACCGCCGTCACCTGGCAGCTCGTGAAGAAGAGATTGCCGCAATCATCACGCTTTTTTCACGCAAAAAGAAGTGACGCCAGCGAGTTGCAGCTCCTGGCGTCGTGGCGTGTCGTTATCAGTGGAGATTACTAACGCATGAACAGTTTATCAACACAGTACCGCAGGTCGCAACTTGTGGCGCGTCCGGTTCCTGGTGGATCAGGGCCGGTGCAGTTCGTGTATGGGGTAAGAGTACCAGGCGGGTTCGAGCCTGTCTGCTACCAGTTTGCTCAGTGGGTGGTAGGGGACTTTAACGGCCAGGCGGAGAAAGTATGCGAGAGCTCAACCGATGGTTCAGAGATCACTACGGTGTCCCGGTCAGGGTCATACGCTGGGAGCCCCAGACACAGCGCGTTATATACCTGCGTGAAGGGTACGAGCATGAATGCTTTAGCCCCCTCGAGCAATTCAGACGTAAATTCAGAGAAATAAAGGACGATCATGAGCACTAAATTAACAGGATACGTCTGGGACGCTTGTGCATCTTCGGGGATGAAGCTATCCAGCGTGGCAATCATGGCGCGCCTGGCTGACTTCAGCAACGATGAGGGTGTTTGCTGGCCTTCTATTGCGACCATATCCCGTCAGATTGGCGCTGGTGAAAGTACTGTCAGAACGGCGATAGCTGCACTTGAGAAAGAGGGGTGGCTCACTCGTACGCAGCGCCGCAACGGCAACCGTAATGCATCGAACGTCTACCAGCTCAACGTTTCCAAACTACAGAAAGCGGCATTTTCTCACCTGTCAGTTTCTGACACATCAAAATCTGACGCGTCAAAATCTGATGCGTCAAAAATTGACCCCTCAAAATTTGAGGCGTCGGAATCCATCAAAAAAACCAGTTTTGACCCGTCAGAATCTGGTGGGGATCCGTCAGTAAAATCAACTACTGATCCATCAGATATAAATCCTTCTTGTCCGGACGCTTCGCAACCGGACGAACAGGGCTCTGCAGATGAATTTCTGTCACGACATCCTGACGCGGTGGTGTACAGCGCTGCAAAGCGGCAGTGGGGCAGCCAGGACGATTTAACCTGCGCCGAGTTCATTTGGGGAAAAATTATCAGCATGTACGAACTGGCTGCTGAAAGTGATGGTGAGGTAGTTCGCCCTAAAGAACCAAACTGGACCGCATGGGCGAATGAGGTTCGCCTGATGGTGATGCAGGACGGGAGAACCCATAAACAAATTTGCTCACTGTTCAAGCGCGCCAACAAAGATTCGTTCTGGTGTAAAAACGTACTCAGCCCGTCGAAGCTTCGGGAAAAATGGGATGAGCTGTCGTTAAAACTATCTGCTCCACTCAATAG
The DNA here is from genome assembly GCF_025813515.1 of Klebsiella sp. KP20-425-1. NCBI lineage: Bacteria > Pseudomonadati > Pseudomonadota > Gammaproteobacteria > Enterobacterales > Enterobacteriaceae > Klebsiella > Klebsiella sp. KP20-425-1. The sequence goes on along the minus strand of NZ_CP109614.1, from coordinate 3,145,159 downwards.
CTCCCGCCAGGAATCGTCCATTTCGCGAGCCAGCTTCGACGGGGTTGATTACTCATTGCCAGAAAACTCGGGGTTCCGCACATGAGCAAGCCATTTCTCAAATGGGCTGGTGGAAAGTATACCCAGCTGGCTGACCTGTTCGTGCATATCCCGGCAGGGAAACGCCTGATAGAGCCATTCGTTGGTGGTGGGTCGGTATTCCTGAACAGCGAAAAGCACGCAGATTACCTGCTGGCGGACGTTAATCCGGACCTGATTAATCTGTATCAGATGTTAGCGGTGGTGCCGGATGAAGTGGAATTGAAGGCCCGCTGGATGTTCGAGCACATGCGGTCACCAGATGGCTATGAGCTGATCCGTTCCGAGTTCAACGCTCAGACGCTGGATGCTACTGAACGCGCAGCTGCATTCCTGTATCTCAACCGGCATTGCTTCAATGGCCTGATGCGCTACAACCAGGCGAACAAGTTCAATGTGGGCTGGGGAGGCTACAAGGCTCCGTATTACCCGATGGATGAGATGAAAGCCTTCGCGGCTATGGCGCATAACTGCGTCTTCATGACTGCAGACTATCGCCGGACAATCAGCCTGGCCGGGAAAGGGGATGTGGTTTACTGCGATCCGCCTTACGAACCGATGCCGGGAACAACCGGATTCACTGCCTACGCCGCTGGTGGTTTTCGCTGGGAGAACCAGGTAGACCTGGCGAAGCAATGCGTATCAGCCTTTCACCGTGGGGCTCGGGTAGTCATTTCTAACTCATCCGCCCCGAAGGTTCTCGACCTGTACCGGGAGCATGGTTTTAACCTGCAATTCATCAACGCGCGCCGTTCGATCTCCTGCAAAAGCAGTACGCGGGAAGTCGCAAAAGACGTAGTAGCGATCCTTTAAGGGGGCTAAATGAAACTGACTTTACCATTTCCACCGAGCGTAAATAGTTACTGGCGCGCTCCAAGCAAGGGACCGCTGAAAGGCAGGCATCTTGTAAGCGAGACAGGGCGCAAGTTCCAGCAGGCAGCGAGAGCGGCGATTATTGAGCAACTGCGGGCCGTTCCCCGGCCATCATCTGATCTGGCCGAGGTTCACATAGTGTTGTATCCGCCGGATCAGCGCCGTCGGGATATCGATAACTACAACAAAGCGCTGTTCGATGCCCTGACTCTAACAGGCGTCTGGGAAGACGACAGTCAGGTTAAGCGCATGCTGGTGGAGTGGGGGAACATCGTGAAGAAAGGGAAAGTAGAAATCACCATCCGACGTTTTCGTGCAGCTGCCTGACGTGGAGATGATATGAGAGCACTACTAACCCCTGAGATTGCCCCACGCATGGGCGTTGTTCTTCTTCGCCCAGGTGCTGATCTCATGCCGATGTTCAGGAGAGGGCGGGTACTGATTGAGCCAGCACCGGAAAAATACAGCGACTATGCAACCGGCGTCATTCCTCCCGCCACGCAGCCACTGGCAGAAGACCCGGTTTTGATACCTGTATTCGAAAACAAAGACGTCATTCTGCGCGCGGGTGGTATCAGCTCGCTGGAGGCCGAGCTGGAGCGTCGTTTTGAATGCCAGTATCCCCACGGCTCATGGCACAGCGAAAATTTTACGCTGTTCCGGCATGAGCCCGGCAGCATCCGCCTTTGCTGGGCCTGCGATAACCTGCTGCGTGATCAGTACACAGAGACGCTGGCAGGCATTGCGCGTGAGAACCTGGTATCCTGGCTGATAACGCTCATCCGCTCACAGCTGGGGTTCAACGAAGACCATCAACTGACGATCCCCGAGTTGTGCTGGTGGCTGGTGATAAACAATCTGGCGCACGTAATCCCTGAATCGCTGGCCCGTAAAGCCCTGCGATTGCCGGAAATAAAGCATCAACCAGTGATGAAGGAGAGCGATATTGTGCCGGAGCCAGCGGCGAGCGAAGTGGTGCAGAAAAAAATTCTCGGTCTTCGCGTAGATCCTGAAACGCCGGAATCATTCATGCTGCGACCAAAGCGCCGCCGCTGGGTTAACGAGAGCTGGACTCGCTGGGTCAAGTCTCAGACGTGTGTCTGCTGTAACAAACAAGCAGATGATCCCCATCACCTGATAGGCCACGGACAAGGTGGAATGGGAACAAAAGCGCATGACCTGTTTGTGCTGCCGCTTTGCAGAGCGCATCACGACGAGTTGCACGCTTCTATCGTGGCATTTGAGGAGAAGCACGGCTCACAGCTGGAGCTGCTGTTTCGATTTCTGGATCGTTCGCTGGCAATTGGCGTGCTGGCATAGTGGAGAACGCATAATGATTAACCCGTCCGAGGTTGGAAAAGCTGGTGAAATGGTCAGGCTGAAAACGTTGGAGGCCATCTGGATTCAAGGGAAGCTGCGCATGTGGGGCCGCTGGTCTTACATCGGCGGCGGTAGTGGTGGAAATATGTTCAATCAGCTGTTGGCGTCAGGGAAGATAACGAAGACCGCTATAAACGATGCTTTGCGCCGTATGAAAAAATCAGGCATTACCAAGCCGGAGCTGGAAGCGTTCTTTAAGGAAATCCTCAGTGGTAAAAATAAAAGCGGTCTGGCTTTCTGCACAGACGACGAGGGACTGCTGATTGATAAGGTATTGGGGGCAGTCCTCATTACGGGTGGTCACAAAGAGCTTTACCACCTGCTGGTGGATCATTACCGGTTACGTAAGAGCAAACGGCGCATAGCGGAAGAGCTCTATGAAAAGCATCCAGACTGGTGCTTTATGACCTGCAGGCGAAGAGTTGATACATGGCTTAGTTTGGCAGAATCGATGCTGTACGCACCAATGTGTGACGCATTCGGCACAAATGGCGACAGATTTTACTTGCAAAGTGAGCCAGAAACTGCTTGAATTGTGATAGGCTCGGGACGTTAAAGCGAACTGAGCAGCATGAAATAAATTAAAGGCCCAAGGCTAACCCCCTTGGGCCTTGTCATTTCTGCACTCCGGTCAGGGCTCTTGGGTAGAGACGTGCTGCACGATACGTTAAAGCCCTCTGCGCAGAGCCCTGAACCAGATTGCTGGTTTAGCTCAGAAGGTAGAGCGCCTGCCTTGTAAGCAGGATGTCGGCGGTTCGATTCCGTCAACCAGCACCAGAACGGCAGCGGGGCCAGCGTCTGAAGCGAATCCCGATCACAATGCGTAACTTACATGTCCCAGCTGCGCGCAAAGTGACTTTAAAGCAGGGCCACAATTTGGATCTGCGCAAACTAATGTTGAGCGCTCCGTACCAGTAAGCGGAACAAAGCACGATTGTGGTGAAAGAACATATCGGTTAATCCCGGCCCATAAAGCAGCGATAAAAATTTGTCGATTGGCTTTAAGTGAGAGTTGGGCGCTCACCACCACACAACCATAGGCTCGCATTTGCGGGCCTTTTTTATATCTGCGCCCCGCCCGGCGCATAAACCTGCAGAGCTTTTCGGGGTGAGCCTTTGGAATGGTCGTGTGACTGTTCTGCAGGGCGACCACTCCGGGCGAAGGCTCACCTCAAAAGGATAGTCACATGAAAAAAGTCATCATGGCTGCTATTGCGGTCGCTTCGCTGTGCCTGAGTAACGCCGCTTCGGCTGCGGATGTCGTTATCACTACGGGTCAACAGGGCCTGACCTATAACGCGGTGTACGGCGTTAATCTCGCCAGCGCACTCAGCGAGTATGGTTACAGCTCGACGGTGATCCCCAGTAAAGGCTCTCTGGACAATCTCGACAAGGTCGCCAGCGGTACCGCCCAGATCGGTTTCACTCAGGCTGATGCTTTCCAGTTCTGGCGCAGCCGCCACAGCAACGAAGCGCAGAAGGTGGACATCATCGGCGAGCTGGCTGATGAATGCGTTTTTGTCGCGGTGAAGAAGGGCGGCAAGGTCAGCGATGAAGGTGATTTAAAGGCAGGTGTGAAAATCGCGGTCGGTGAGCCCTCCAGCGGATCGTATGCATCCTGGCAATATCTGCAGGGGCTGGAAAAGGATTACGCCAAAGTAGAGACCTATGCCAAAGGCGGTGTGCGCTCGCTGGCGAAAGTCACCACTGGCGAGTATGACGCCTTCCTTTGGGTATCTGCGCCGGACCGGTCGAATAAGTTTCTGGAGGCGGTTAATCAGGAAGGCAGCGGCCTGACGATGATCGATATGAACGGCTGGCACGTTGACGATAAATTGCCGAACGGGAAGCCGGTGTACGAGATGAAAAAGGCGGTTACCGAATCCGGCTGGCTGAGTGATTCGAAGGTGAAGGTTCCCTGCACTAAGACGCTGGTGGTCGCCAATACCGATGCCGGTGATGACATGCTGGAAACGGCCTCGACTGTCCTGCTGAAAAACCTGAGCCGGGTACTCGGCACCAACGGTAAGTAATCATGCTGCGCAGGCTGTGTTTCTTGGCGCTGTTTGTCGTTCTACTGTTCGTAGCCTGGCGGGTGGCTGGCATGCTGATGGATCTGGTTCTGCTGGTGGTTATCGTCGGGGCGCTGGCGGTGTGCTGGCCAATCAGAATAAAAAGAGGCTGACGGGCTCAGCCTCTTTAAGATAAAGATCAGCGCATGATCAATACCGCTTCTTAAAAGTATTTTTAAGCTTTTTCCTGTCCTTGGTGTAAGAAGCGAAAGAAAGTACAGCGACTATAAAAAGAACTACCGCCAGTGCTAAAATGAGTAAATTTGCCATGCAGGTGTAACCCCTTGAAATGTATGTGGACATTTTTGTTTTTTTGTGGGGAGGATTCTATGGTGAGGGTAAGAAAAATCCTAATCAATAGTTTTGGTAAATTTATAATTTTAGATGATTTTTTATTGTTGTTATTGAAATTATATTTCATGCATTGATTATGCATAATCCGACTGATTATTGAATCTTAAGGAAGAAGTTAGCGCACTGGTATCGCAGCATGTTGACTAAGTGAATGTTGCATAGCTAATGTATGCGCGTGGTGAATCCCCCTATGCGGAGGGGCGACCAGTCAGTTACAGAACCTGTAAATGCAGCGCGGGCCATGCCGACTGGGGCATGCTCACCGGGAGGCACCCGGCACCACGCAATGCCACTAAGCTATTTGGTAGTGGGGTTGTCGTTTCGGCTTCTCCAGCTATGTTTAAAAGGCAGTAACGGAAAAAGCGAGCGCTCGCCTGGTAAATCGGTAGCTCGGACTATTAGGTACGTCTCGATCCGGTACAGAATCAGTATTGCCTACATTTCTGCCCGTTCCTCTGAGCGGGCTTTTTTTCGTCTGATTAAGGCACTTCAACTAACCAAAAACATTTAAGGGCTGCGCTAATACGTGGCCTTTTTCATTTCAGGCTCACGGGAACCATCATAGATACGGCTCGTTGTTAAATCAGCCCGATGGGCCTGCCACCTTTATTCACACAGCACCCCGTTAACCCGGAGGTGAACCTATGGCAAAGCATATGCAAGACAAAGAGAGCATGGCCGGAATCACCTGGCTGGCTCTGCTGATCATTGCTGGTTGGGGCGGCCTTGTCCGATTCCTGATGGATGTGAAGCAGGGCAAAGCAAAATGGAGCTGGATAAATGCTTTTGCGCAGATTGTGGTTTCGGCTTTTACCGGGGTCATTGGTGGGCTCATCAGCATTGAAGGTGGACTGAGTATTTACATGATACTGGCCACTGCCGGTATCAGTGGTGCTATGGGTTCCGTAGCGCTCACGTATTTCTGGGAACGAATCACCGGAGTGAAAGCACAATGACAGCAGACCAGATTATCGAGGGGATCCTCGGAAAAGAGGGCGGTTATGTCGATCATCCCTCTGATAAAGGCGGGCCAACCCGCTGGGGCATCACGCAAACCACAGCTCGCGCACATGGCTACACCGGTGATATGCGAAACCTGCCCAGGGAAACAGCAAAGCAAATCCTGCTGAGCGATTACTGGACCGGCCCCCGGTTCGACCAGGTAGCGAGTTTGTCTACGTTACTGGCGGATGAGCTTTGCGACACTGGCGTGAACATGGGGCCCAGCGTCGCCAGTAAGTTTTTCCAGCGCTGGCTCACTGCTCTGAACATGCGCGGGAAGCTATACCCCGATCTGATCCCGGATGGCGCCATTGGCCCACGAACTATCACCGCGCTTAAGGGATATCTTTCAGCCCGCGGGAAAGAGGGTGAACAGGTTCTGTTGCGTGCGCTGAACTGCAGCCAGGGTGCCAGATACCTCGAACTGGCGGAGGGCCGCGAAGCCAACGAGGATTTTCTCTACGGCTGGGTTAAGGAGCGTGTCATGTGAAGATGATTATTTTCGCTTTGCTTGTGCTGGTGGCTGTGCTCGTTCTGTTACTTCTGCGCAAATATACCCGGCTGGAGTTCGTAGGGCATGCCAGCTTGCTGCTGAAAACGTGGTCTGTAAAGCTGGGAGCTATCGGCGCGCTGGTTGGTGTATGGGCGCAGTCGTTCCCGGATGCTGCGCTGCACGCCTGGGCGGTGCTGCCGCCGGATATCAAAAACATCCTGCCGCCAAACATCGTTGCGTTGATTAGCCCTGCGCTGGTGGTGCTGGCCGTACTATCGCAATACGTACGCCAGCCAGCATTGAAAGAAAAGGCCGACGAACTGAAGGAGCAGCAATGAGCTTTGAAATTATCGCGGGACTGGTGGTCATCATCCTGGGTGCTATTGCTGGCGCGTTCGGCATTGGTCATGCTCGCGGGGCCAGTAAGGCGAAAGCCAAAGCTGATCAGCAACGTACCGAAGAGAACGCCGCTGCTACTGTCGCCGCGGCAGAACGCCGTGCTGAAGTCACGAAAGGGGCAAGCGATGTACAGGAAGACGTTAAGCGTATGGGCGATGACGATGTTGATCGCGAGCTGCGCGAAAAGTTTACCCGCCCCGGTAGTCGTTGACACGGCCTGCAGCTGGGTGCGGATCATCTACCTGACTGACCACGATATCGATGTGTTGGATAAGCAGACCAAGCGTGACATCTTGGCGCACAACAAAGCAGTGCAGGCCAATTGCTCGCAGCTCACAGAGAAGGGTTCCAGGTAATTCAGCTACAAACGCAGAACACTTTAGGTATTGAAATTTACATGGCCACATGAACAAAAAATCAGAATACGAGACAACAGAGCGCTGAAAAATGAAAAGTTGGTATCTAAGTCAGGTGCATTAAGGCACTATGGATTTTCAATTCCTTCTATCTAAGAAGCTGCCCATGACAAGAAATTCACTCCCTCAACTTCCGCATGGTTATCGATACGGTGACGAGCAATCTATTCACCCTCATTGTGATGAGGATTATTTAGCTCCGCAGGGATATGTTATCAAGTCCGTTAACCTTGTAGATGGGGTGGTTATTTATGTGCCCATCCAACGCTACATCAAGCATCTAGATCTTTGGGTTAATGCCGAAGGAACTGTCGAATAAATTGTTAGTTACCGGCCTCGTTCGGGAGAGCTGAGAATTGCCATCAAAAGACCAGCAGAGATGCCTGGTGCTCTGGTTGAATGTTCCGGCAAGTTGAAAATGATTGGTTCAATGAGCTCTTTCGATATTTAAATGCTTTCGATAACTTAAATGAAGCTATCAACACGTTATCACTGCCAGCCAACACCAAAACGGCAGTGGTCAGTTTAAAAGCAGAAAAGCCTCTCCCGGGTGGCTCCTGAGAGATTTTAGTTTTCTAACTGGTACCAACCAAAGGTCGCATTTTTTATGCGACCTTTTTTATTGTGCGTAACAGGCATCCGTAAGGAAACCGTTCAGCTTGTACACACGGCAAAGATAAATGCAAAAGCATCACAGAGGCTATTTTGTCGAATGGCTTCGATAATACTCCCCACATCGCACAGAGGTAAGACATGTCAGAGATCACTGCATCCGAGCAAATCCGCCTGGATATAATCAAGAAAGTTAATTATGACACCGCAGCGGCCAAGCTGGCCATTGACTGGGTAGGCGACAGCTATCTGAAGTCTGAGCTATTCGCTGACTCTTTCGATCGTGTTTTCACGGAAAGTGAGATTGTCTCGAAGACCCGTAAGGCAATCCAGGAAGCGACCGAAGCGCTGGCGCTGTTTGATACTGCCGCTGAGAAGGTCAGCTAAGGCAATACAGCAGGCATTCACTGAGTGCCTGTGATAATGCTTTTAACACAAAGTTCGTAAGCATATTATTAAGTCTCAAAATCTGTGATAGAGGGGGAGCTTATGCGTTGTGTTAAATGTGGTTCCGAGCACGTTGATACTAAAAATTACGGGAAAAAAGTTGGTGGTAGTTTAGGTGCTGTAGCTGGTGCCGCTGGGGGGTATGCTGGAGCAACTTCTGGCGCTGCTGCTGGTGCTGCTGCTGGTGCTGCTATTGGTACAGTCGTGCCATTAGTTGGGAACATAGTAGGCGCGACTCTTGGCGGTATTGCTGGTGGTATTCTTGGGGCTATTACGGGTGGCGGTGCCGGGGCAACAGCAGGTGCAATTGCCGGAAAAATGGTTGACGAAAATATCTTGGATAATTGTGTTTGTTTAGATTGTGGGCATAAGTTCACCGCTAACAACTGATATGTAAAGTTATCGACTTAGATAAAAGCCCCGTGTTAATGCGGGGCTTTTTATGCACCTCGTACGTGCTGTCTAACGATATATTTCAGTAGTGAACCTCGGGTATTCCGCTTTATCGGGAGGTATTCCCGTTCGGCAGGCTCACATCTAAGAGGAAAACATAATGCGCGAATTTATCACCGTGTATCTCAATGGCTTTAAGGTAAAGTACGCCATTACTGTTGACGATGAGAAAGGTGAAGTGATTGTCGCTGTGCGCGATAGTCGTGGACACATCCCCGCCGAGAACGGAGAGGTGAAGCGGCAGACATTGTACGGCACAGTGAGATGATAGAGCGCGCGCCCAAGTAACAGGACCACCACATGAACAAAGAGCCCCGTATCTACGGCAGCAAGTGGGACCGAGAGCGTCTTATCTTCCTACGTGCGCACCCCTTGTGCGTCATGTGCCAGGAGCAAGGCAGGGTTACAGCGGCAACGGTGGTTGACCACATCATCCCGCACAAACTGAAAGAGGCTCTGCGCTCTGGTGACAGCCAGGAAATAGCGAAGGCGCAAAAGCTTTTCTGGAGCCGGAAGAACTGGCAAGGGCTGTGCAAGCAGCACCACGACTCAACGAAGCAGCGAATGGAGAAGCGTGGCACCGTGATCGGCTGCGATGAAAATGGGATGCCACTGGACCCGGCTTCTCATTGGTTTAAGTGATAACCATTATCAATACACTTCAAAATTAATTGTAATTTGAAATTATTATCATTCAAATGATGTTGATTCTCATCTGATTGGGAGGGGCGGGTCAAAAGTTCAGAACCTCGAACCTAAATGACCGCCGCCAGTCCTTTTTGTGCACAACCGCGAAATGAAAAGTTTTTTTCCGGGAGGTTCCGATGGCAGGACGACGCCCGAAACCGACCCACCTCAAAGTGGTTACCGGCAACCCGGGCAAACGCAAACTTAACGACAAAGAACCATCGCCAGCGCGAGAAATCCCAAGCCCTCCAGAGCACCTCACTGACTGGGGAAAGGTGGCGTGGGGGAAGCTGACCGTGCTGCTGGATGGCATGGGCATTTTAACCATTGCCGATACGCTGGCGCTCGAACGACTCTGCGATATTTACGCCGACATTCTGCAGCTTCGCCTGACTATTGCTGACGAGGGGCGAACTTACACCGTGCAGACCGAGGGCGGTTTTTTGATTAAGGCTAACCCGGCAGTAGCAATGTTGGCGGATGCTGATCGACGTTTTAAAAGTTACCTGGTTGAATTCGGTCTGACTCCGGCCGCCAGAACGAAGGTGAAAGTGGATGGTGGAGAAAAAGAAGAAGACCCGCTCAACCAGTTCTTCGGTTGATCCCGCCACGCAATATGCGCGGGATGTAGACTCCGGCAAAGAAATCGCCGGGCCTGACATCAGGAATGCCTGTAAGCGACATCTCAAAGATTTGGAATCCTGCCATGCTCGCGGGTTGGTATGGGATGTTGCAGCGGCGCAGCGCGCCATCGACTTTTTTGCCAAGGTACTGAAGCTCAACGGTGGTGAGCATGAAGGTAAACCCTTCAACCTGCTACCGTGGCAGTGCTTTATTGTAGGGTCGATATTCGGCTGGAAGAACTCGGATGGTTATCGTAGATTTCGCATGGTGTACGTTGAATCTGGTAAGGGTTCCGGCAAATCACCACTGGCTGGCGGAGTGGGGCTTTACTGTCTAACAGCAGATAAGGAGCCTCGTGCCGAGATATATGCAGCAGCAACGAAAAAAGACCAGGCCATGATCCTTTTTCGTGATGCTGTCGCGATGGTGGATCAGTCCCCTGCGTTAGCACAGCGAATAAATAAATCAGGCGGTGCCGGGAAAGAGTGGAACCTTGCATTTCTTCAGACAGGCTCATTTTTCCGGCCTATCAGTTCGGATGATGGGCAGTCAGGGCCACGCCCACACTGTGCACTGATTGACGAAATTCACGAGCACAAAAACAACCAGGTTGTGGAAATGATGCGCGCCGGGACGAAAGGTCGTCGCCAGGCGTTGATTTTCATGATCACTAACAGCGGCCACGACAAAACCAGCGTCTGCTACGACTATCACGAGTATGGGCGTAAAGTTGCCGAAGGCTCGATTGAGGATGACAGTTTCTTTTCTTTCATTTGCTCCCTGGACGAAGGAGAAGACCCATTCAAGGACGAGTCCTGCTGGAAAAAAGCAAATCCCTCTCTTGGTCATACTTTTACCGATCGCTACCTGCGTGAGCAGGTTACTCAGGCTCGGGGGATGCCGTCGAAGGAAAGCATTGTTCGGCGGTTAAACTTCTGTCAGTGGGTGGATGCCGATAACCCCTGGATGAGTAGCGATGTGTGGATGGGGTGTGAAGAGGACTTTGACCTGCAGGAGCTGCAGGGAGAAGAATGTTATGGCGGCCTGGACCTTTCAGGAACTCGCGACCTTACGTCTCTGGCGCTCTTTTTCCCTAAAAAAAGAAAGCTGCTGGTGGAGTTCTGGACACCAAAAGATACTTTGCTGGATAGAGCGAAAACAGACCGCGTACCTTACGACGCATGGGAACGGGGAGGCCATATTCATACCACTCCCGGAAAGGCGGTGAAATATGGCTTTGTTGCTGAGCGCATTGCTGATCTTTCCATGTTGTTCGATATCAAGGCGATCGCCTTCGACCAGTACCGCATAAAATATCTTGAGCCGGAATTAGAGAGCGCTTCTGTATCAGTACCGCTGATACCTCACGGGCAGGGATACTACAAGGCGCAGGATTCCGGACTGTGGATGCCTCATTCCATCGAACTTTTTGAACAGATGCTCGATGATGGCGTAATCATTATTAAAACAAACCCCTGCCTCCGATGGAACGCTGCTTCCGCCGTAACCGAAGCCGACCAAAAAGAAAACCGCATATTCGCCAAGAAAAAGAGTACTGGTCGAATAGATGGTGTGGTTGCGTCGGCGATGGCAATTGGTGCTGCAGAAGGTTATGAGCCTGATGATGGCGATATAGAGGGCTTTTTTGACGATCCGATCATAGTGGGTATCTGATGGCTAAGAATAAACAGCAACCAGGGCGCGTTAAGAGCGCTCTTTTAAACTGGCTTGGTGTTCCCATAAGCCTGACGACCGGTGAATTCTGGCGGGAGTGGTACGGAACCAGCAGTAGCGGAAAAGTGGTTACCGCTGACAAAGTTATCCGGCTTTCTGCTGTCTGGGCGTGCGTAAGACTCTTAAGTGAGTCAGTTTCCACGCTTCCGCTTAAAATTTACGAGCGGCAGGCTGATGGATCGAGAAAGCTGGCCCAGAACAATCCCGCCTACCAGATATTATGCAGGCGCCCTAACCCGGAAATGACACCTTCCCGCTTCATGTTGATGATTGTAGCCAGCGTTTGTCTGCGCGGTAATGCATTTGTCGAAAAGCTTTATATCGGTAGCAAGCTGGTATCGTTGGTCCCGTTACTTCCTCAGAATATGGTTGTAAAACGACTCGATAGCGGAAAATTACAGTACACCTATACGGATAACGGCGTTCAGCGGATCATTCCTGTAGACAGGATGATGCACATTCGTGGGTTTGGTCTTGATGGTGTGTGCGGGATGATGCCGACGATGGCCGGGGTTGACGTTTTCGGCGCAGCTATGGCGGTAGATGAAGCTGCGGCGAAAATATTCGAGAATGGCTTGCAGAGTACCGGCTTTCTTTCTTCGAAAACTGCGCTAAACGAAGGGCAGCGAGAAAGGCTTCGCAAGGCCCTCCAGAACTTTATTGGTTCTAAAAATGCCGGGAAACTGATGGTTCTGGAAAATGAACTGACTTACCAGAATGTCACTATGAACCCGGAGGCCGCTCAGCTCCTTGAAAGCCGTTCATTCAGTATTGAGGAAATTTGTCGCTGGTTTCGCGTACCGCCATTTATGGTCGGCCATACGACAAAACAATCCAGCTGGGCTTCGAGTCTTGAAGGGATGAACATGCTGTTCCTGACTCATACCCTGCGTCCTCTCCTGGTCAATATTGAGCAGGAAATAGCGCGTTGTCTTCTGAACAGTGATGAGGACTTGTTTGCTGAGTTCTCCGTTGAAGGGCTTCTGCGTGCCGATAGCGCAGGGCGTGCGGCGTACTATACCAGCGCCCTGCAAAATGGCTGGATGTCGCGCAACGATGTGCGAAGGCTGGAAAATATGCCGCCAATTGAAGGCGGTGATATTTATACAGTTCAGCTCAACCTGACTCAGTTGAAGAATCTTGAAAACAGCAACCCGGCGGTTCAGGCGCTGGCTGTAAGAGAACTTCATAACCACGTATTCCCTGATATTCCTTTCGAGCAATCGCCACTTAAACAGGCTGCTTAGGAGCTAATCCCCATGACAATTAGACAACTTCCGGTTGCTCCGGCGGGGCGCCCGTGCGCGGGTGTCACCAGTGAACCCTTGCCTTCAGCGCTTGAGCGGTGGAACGGCGGAATCAGAGCTGCAACCGATAATGATAACGCCATTTCAATTTTTGATGTCGTTGGGCGTGATTACTGGGATGAAGGCGTAACAGCAAAGCGCATTTCCGGTGCACTTCGCTCAATGAACGGCGCAGACGTTACGGTGAATATCAACTCGCCGGGTGGCGACATGTTCGAAGGTCTGGCTATTTATAACCTTCTCCGCGAATACGAAGGCCATGTAACGGTGAAGGTGCTGGGCATTGCCGCCAGTGCCGCCTCAATAATTGCGATGGCCGGGGATGATATTCAGATTGGCCGCGGTGCCTTTCTGATGATCCATAACTGCTGGTTGTACGCGATGGGAAACCGCCATGACTTCGCTGAACTGGCGCAGTCACTGGAGCCATTCGATACCGCAATGGCTGATATTTACGCGGCGCGATCTGGCCTTGATATTGCCGCCGTTCAGAAACTAATGGACGCCGAAAGTTATATCGGTGGAAGCGATGCTGTGGCGAAGGGACTGGCAGACAGCCTGCTTTCTGCTGATGCGGTCAGCGACGGCGACGAATCACCTGCAGCTGCGCTTCGCAAACTTGATGCACTGCTGGCGAAAACAAATACCCCCCGGTCCGAGCGCCGGAAATTAATCAAAGCATTAACAGGTAACACGCCGGGCGCTGTTACCGATCCTGATGGTAAGCCGGGCGCTGCCGAAGATATCAAACCTGAAACCCTCAATTCACTTGAAAGCGCTCTTGCGGCGTTAGTCAAATAAGGACCATGTATGTCTGATGTAAACGAGATTCTGAAAAAAGTCACCGCTTCCATTGAAGAAGCAACCGGCAAATTTAACGCCAAAGCGGAAGAAGCGCTGACTGAAGCGAAAAAGAACGGCAAATTGTCGGCGGAAACCAAAGAAACCGTGGACAAAATGGCGACTGAGTTTAATGCGCTGAAAGAAGCCGAAAAGACTCTTAAAGCAGCGCTGGGCGAACTGGAGCAGCATGTTGCACAGATGCCGCTGGCAAATGCAAAACAGGTTATTGAAACTGTCGGCCAGCAGGTTATCTCTGCTGAAGCCATTAAAGTTCTGTCGTCCAGCATCGAAGGGAACAAGCGTATTTCTGTTCCTGTAAAAGCTGCTCTGATTTCCAGTGACGTTCCTGAGGGGGTTGTTGAACCACAACGACTGCCGGGTATTGATGTAGCGCCAAAGCAGCGGTTATTTATTCGCGATCTTATCGCGCCAGGCCGTACGGGTTCACCGGCCATTTTCTGGGTGCAGCAGACCGGCTTTACCAATGCTGCGGCAGCGGTACCGGAGAACACAACCAAGCCGTACAGCAATATTGAGTTCACGCCGAAAATCACTCCAGTGACAACCATCGCGCACATGTTCAAGGCATCCAAGCAGATTCTGGACGACTTCGCCCAGTTGCAGTCCATGATTGATGCGGAAATGCGTTACGGCCTTAAGTACGTCGAAGAACAGGAGATTCTGTTTGGTGATGGCACTGGCGCTCACCTCCATGGCATCGTGCCGCAGGCCACGGCTTACAGCGCGGCATTTGCCGTTGAACAGCAGAGCGGTATTGACGATCTGCGCCTGGCAATGCTTCAGGCTCAACTTGCCCGATTCCCTGCATCCGGTCACGTCCTGCACTTCATGGACTGGGCGAAAATCGAACTGACTAAAGACACCCTGGGGCGCTATATCCTGGCGAACCCGGCTGCGTTGACGGGGCCGACGCTGTGGGGGCTTCCGGTTGTCGCCACTGAAGCAGCAGCTTTCCAGGGCAAGTTCCTGACAGGTGCATTTAATGCTGCGGCACAGCTTTTCGACCGCGAAGACGCAAACGTTGTGATCTCGACGGAGAACGGCGACGACTTCGAGAAAAACATGATCTCTATTCGCTGTGAAGAGCGTCTGGCGTTAGCAGTAAAACGCCCTGAAGCATTTATTTATGGCTCCTTTACTGTGCCGGCTTCCGGCGGCCAGTAATTTTTCTGGCGGCCTCCGGGCCGCTATTTTCGGAGTAACACGATGAAACTTATCGCGGTGAAACCAATTTATTTTGGTGGGGTAGTGGTGACTGAAGGCGAGTCACTGGAGACGCTGGAACAGCATGGCCGTGAGTTGGTTCAAAAAGGTTATGCACGGCTGGTAGATGTTGATAATTCTGCGCAGCCGGAACAGCCGGAACAGCCGGAACAGCCGGAACAGCCGGAACAGCCGGAACAGCCGGAACAGCCGGAACAGCCGGAACAGCCGGAAAAGCCGGAAACTGTGCCAGAGAAGAAGGCTAAAAAATAATGTTAGAACTTGAAGTGGTTAAAAAGCACTGTCGCATTGAGCCTGACTTTACCGATGACGACTCACTATTGACCCTCTACATCGGAGCTGCTTCTCGTTATGTCGAAACATGGACTCGTCGCAAAATGTATGAGTCCGAAACCAGCGAGGGGTATGCAGATGATCCTGATTCAATTCTCCCTGGCGATGATGTGAAAGCAGCGATGCTTCTGCTTATCGGTCACTGGTATGAACACCGTGAAACCGTTGTAGTCGGTCAAACAGCGATAGAGGCTCCATTTGCCGTTGAGTCTCTTTTACAACCATACCGAATATATGGACTGTAGGGGGAAGTATGGCCTGTGAAGGGTGTCTCCGTCGGCGTGAATGGTTAAAAAAGTGGACGAAAATAGCCTATGAACGAGCAACTGGTAAACGCGCTGATAGCAGCGCTGAGAGAACAAACAGCAGCACAGAGAGAGCAGACGGAAGCGATAAACCGCCTGGCTGAATCTAACGTCGCCCTGTCCGATGTAATTATCCAGTCGCTGGCTGCAGATGACGATATTGAAATCACTTCACTGGATGATAATCGCCCCGTTTACCTGAGTCAAAGAACGAGGGGGTGATATGCAGGCCGGAAAATTGCGTCACAGGATCACCCTGCAGGAGCCAGTAAAAGAACAGAACCCGACAACGGGAGCCGTGATTAATACCTGGCGCGATGTCGCAACCCTTTGGGCCGAAGTCGCTCCTTTATCCGCACGTGAGTTTATCGCCGCCCAGGCTTCTCAGGGCGAAGTTACCACACGGATAACGATGCGTTACCGTGAGGGTGTCACCCGCAAACATCGGATCCTGTTTCGTGGCCGCTTCTACAACATTGAGGGCGTTTTACCTGACCCCCGGAGTGGCAGGGAATACCTGACACTGCCTTGTTCCGATGGAGCTAATGATGGCTGATGGTGTAGAAGTAAATCTGACCGGCCTCGATTCCGTCCTGGGGAAACTGGATGCCGTCTCACAGGTCACTCGCGATAAATCCGGTCGTGCAGCGCTGCGTAAAGCGGCGAACGTCATCAGGGACAGAGCGCGCAATAATGCCGCTAGGGTTGATGACCCTCTCACCAAAGAGGCTATCTACAAAAACATTGTGGTCAGTTTCAGCAGCAAGGCATTTCGCAGAACCGGCGATCCAACGTTTCGTGTCGGGGTGATGGGCGGCGCCAGGCAATACGCCAATACAAAGGCCAACGTCCGAAAAGGCAGGGCGGGTAAAAGTTTTAACACTGCCGGAGATAAAGGTAATCCCGGCGGGGATACCTGGTACTGGCGATTCCTGGAGTTCGGCACAGAACATGCTGCAGCGAGGCCAATAATTAGGCCTGCACTGAATGGGGTCGATGCCGATGTGATTAACGTTTTTGCTTTGGAGCTGGAAAAGTCCATCGATCGCGCTGTACGACGGGCGGCTAAAAAAGGAACTCCGGTATGATTGCTCCAATATTTGCAGTTTGCGCAGCCAGCCAGGCAGTCAGGGATTTGTTAGGTTCTACTCCCGTGCGGCTTTATCCGTTCGGTATGCAGGACGACAATATCGTTTATCCCTACGCAGTCTGGCAAAACGTAGGTGGCTTCCCTGAAAATTATCTAAACCAGCGGCCAGATGCAGATCACTATTCTCTGCAGGTTGATGTCTATGGTGATACTGACACCGATGTGATCGCCGTTGCCCGCGCTTTGCGTGACGCAATTGAGGGCAAGGCCTATATCACCCGATGGGGTGAACAAAGCCGCGATCCTGAAACAATGCGATACCGCTATTCCTTCGATGTTGACTGGATAACGACCAGATAACCAACAACCCCAAACTGACCCGCCTTGTGCGGGTTTTTCTTTTTTGGAGACAAAACATGTCTGTATTAACGCAAGGCACGCAGTTTTTTGTGCTCAAGTCTGGCGTGGTCAGCGAGGTTGAATGCATCACCAGTTTCAACCCCGGCGGGAACCCTGCCGATCAGATTGAAGATACCTGTCTGAGTGAGCGGGATTCCAGAACCTACAAAAAGGGACTTAAAACGCCTGCGGCCGCAACCGTCGGGCTTAACGCTGATCCGACGAACGCAAGCCACATTATGTTGCATGGTCTCGCTGAAGCGAATGATCAGACGCCGTTAACTTTTGCGGTTGGCTGGTCAGATGGAACCAGTATCCCGACAGCCGCCGCTCCTGGCGCTGAGGATGCTGTTGATGGTCTGGTGCTGCCATCGGATCGAACCTGGTTCATTTTCCAGGGTTACGTTTCTGACTTCCCGTTTGATTTTCAGGGTAACGCTGTTGTGACGACCTCCGCCACGATCCAGCGGTCTGGCTCTTCCGTATGGGTGCCGAAGGCCGCAGCGTAATTAATATGCCCGGTTATCCGGGCTTTTCAATTCAGGAGCTGAAATGCAACTTACTCTCGATACGTTAAAAGAAACCGGTGCCTTTACCGGGCGTCCCGTGGAAAAAGAAATTAAGTGGAAAGGCCGTGACGGGAAAGAGCATATCGCAACCGTCTATGTGCGCCCGATGGGCTACCACACCACTAAAGCTGAACTGCTGGCGTATAACGGGAAATCGGACCCGATTGCTGAGCGCATTGCGGCGCATATTTGCGATCAGGACGGCGCCCCAGTGTTTACCGCGGCTGACATTCTTGGAACTGCTACCCCGGAGCGTGGGGCGCTGGACGGTCCGATCGTTATGGCCCTCCTGGCTGCAATTCATGATGTAAACGAACTGGGAAAGACTACGAGCTAACCGGCGAGGATGAATTCTGGTGCGAACTGGTGATGAACGGCATCGGCGGCCGCACCATCGCAGAGGCTCAGGAGCGGATGAGTCGCAGGGAATTTCTGGTTTGGCTTAAGTACCGTGAGAAGTATGGACCGCTCAATATCATGATGCGTACCGAGTGGGGGGCTTCGCTGGTGGCGTCTGTGCTGGCGAACATCAATAGGTCAAAGAACTCGCCGCCGTTCAAGGTGAGTGATTTTGCACCGCACATCAACGAAGCGCCATTATCTCTGGAAGATGCTATGAAAAGTTGGCATTAATAATTGTAAAATACAATTCAGCATCACTATGATCATAAGATCATTAACTACATGGATAGGGGTATGAAAAAGATAATTTTAGCTTTATTTCTTGGTGCTTCGTCTATAGCTATCACAGCTTGCGCGCCATCAGAACAGAAAATTGACTACAACCAGAAGTCAATGCTGTTGTCCCTTGGTATGACAAAAAATGATGTTATGCAGATCATGGGAGCACCGCGACGGACGGATGTCAACGCAGAACGTGAGCGCTGGATCTATTGGAATAAGACACGGTATGCCTACACAATTGTAGACAATGAACAGTTAGCCAATGATCGTTTGGTCGTTACTTTTGTAAACGGGAAAGTAACCAAATGGGGGCAGCAAACGCTGACTGATGATCTCATGGAGTCATCACAAAAAACTGCCCAAACCTATGCTGAGGCATTTAAAAAGTAGCCTTTCAAATTAATGATGAACCTCGCTGCGGCGGGGTTTTTTATTGCCTGGAGAAAACGCAATGGCTGGCAAGTCACTCGGTACGTTAACAATTGACCTGATTGCCAAAGTAGGTGGATTTGTTCAGGGCATGGGCAAAGCCGAAAGAGCTTCCCAGAAGTGGAGTGACCAGGTAAAAAAAGACGCCAAAGAGGTAAGTTCAGCAATCATCGCAGTTGGGGCAGCTGCAGCCACAGCAGCAGTTGGAATAGGGGCTGCTGGGTTATCCATTGTTAAAAATACAGCTCAACAGGTAACTGAGGCCGACCGCTGGGCTAAATCCTTAAAAATGTCCACGCAGGATTTATTGTCATGGCAATACGCAGCGGAACAGGCTGGTTTAACTGGCGATAACATTGCAGATATTTTTAAAGACATTAATGATAAAGTTGGTGATGCTGTTTTAAATAAATCAGGAGAGGCGGCTCAAGCACTCGATACTCTTGGCCTCTCTGCTAAAAAACTTTCCGAGCAATCTCCTGATAAGCAACTTATGGCTATCAGTGAAGCATTGCAGAAAATACCGAGTCAGGCTGGTAAAACTAATATTCTTGAAAGCCTCGGTAATGACTTATCAAAAATGCTTCCATTGTTCGAGAACAACAATGAGAAGTTAAAGCAATTTATTCAATTATCAAAAGATTTTGGTATTGCCCCGCCACAAGAGGATATTGACAACCTCGTCAAAGTAAACCAGTTCTTTCAGGATATTGAGGCTAGCGCTCGTGGCCTGAAGATGGAAATAGCCTCCGGGCTGGCTAAAGTGGATCTTACGCCATTACAGTCTGGACTTGATGATATTCGTGACGTCTTCACCGATCCCGCTGTTCTTCAGGGGCTATCAGACCTGGTTGGTGAAGCCATAAGCCTTGCCGGGGTTGTGGGGCGTATTGCTGGTGGTCTGGGGGCTATTGCAACTTATACCCGCTCTCGTATCGGTGCTGTATCTGGTAATTATAACGCTGCTGATGAAAGTGATATTGCACAGCGCATTGAATTCCTTAACAAACGAGGGAATCAAAGTAAGGAACAAAAAGACGAATTAGAATTTTTAACTAAACGTCTTCAATTTCTTCGCGCGATAAAGTCAAGCATGACTCCAGAACAGATAGATAAAGGAGCGAAAGGGCTCACATCTTTACTTTCTGACCTTGGCATAGATACACCAAAATCGGATGATTACTCTTTAGGAAAAGGTGATTCTAATCAGAAGCAGCCAAAAGCCAAAAAAAATGCTACTGGTAATGCATTTAAGAGTCGTCTTCTTGATTTACAGAAGCAAGCTGCACTAATAGAAACAACTGGCAAAAAAACAGCTAAAGTTACTGAGCTTGAAAAAATAAACTTTGATATATCTAGTGGAAACCTTAAAAAACTATCAGAGTCACAGAAAGAGCAACTTCGTACTGCTGCAAAAGTTCTTGATGCAAGAAAAGAAGAGCTTCGCACAAACAAGGAGAATGCTAAGCTTGCAGAATATGTGTCAGGTTTAAATAAACAGAATAAGCTTGTTAAACAGGGTTATGATAATGAACTATCCGGTCTTTCATTCGGAGGGAAAGACCGCGAAAGAATGCGTGAAATAAACAGCATTCAGCAGGATTATGAAACTCGACAAGAGGAGCTTTTAAATCAATTTCAAGCTGGCGACATTGAAGAAAGCTTATATGAAAAAAAGAAAACCGCCTTAAAAAAAGCTCTTGAAGAAAGATTGCAGATCCAAAAGGATTATTACCATGAGTCAGATGACCTAAGAAATGATTGGCAATCTGGTATTTCTAGTGCTCTAGCTGATTTTGCTGATAGCTCAACTGATTATTACCAACAAGCAGCGGACGCAATGACATCAATCTTAGGGGCTGCTACGGACTCAGTTTCAGAACATTTATATGATGTTGTAAGCGGAACTGAATCGATGGGGGAGGCAATAAAGGGAGTATTTGCAGACCTCGGGAAGTCAGTGATAAAAGCTCTGGTTGATATGGCTGCACAATGGATCGTGTATCAAGGTGTTCAGATGCTGGTTAATAAAAGTGCCCAAGCCTCTGCTATTCCTTCAATGATCGCTAATGCTCAGGCTACAGCCTTACAGGCTCAACTTGCTGCTTTCGCATCAACTGCCGCAATCCCAATTGTCGGACCGGGATTAGCTCCAGCCGCGATGGCTGCTGCAGCGGCTATAACAGAACCTATGGTTGCTGCTATTTCTGCCGCTTCCCTTTCTGGCATGGCCCACGATGGGATCGATGCAGTTCCTGAAACAGGTACCTGGTTGCTTCAAAAAGGAGAGCGGGTGACCACCGCAGCGACCAGCGCCAAACTTGATGCCACTCTGGATCGAGTAGCAAACCAGTCAACAGGGGGGGCAACCTATGCGCCGAGTATGAGTTTCTATGTCAACGGCGATCCCTCTGATGCTCAAATCGCCATGATGAAGAAAGCTGCATCCGATGGTGCTCAGATGGGGTATCAAAAAGCGGTTCAGTCTATTGCTACCGGGCAGGGTGATTTACATAGAGCTCTGATGGGGAAAACTACCTCGGGGAGGAAAATTAGCTGATGGCAATTTCAACTAATCTCAATTACCCGAAGGATTATCTCCCTTGCCCATTGAAGGAGAACTTTGGTCTTAAAGCGACTTCTCCGCTAAAAAGTACAGCGATGGTTACCGGCAGGCGGCGACAAAGGCGAGCTTATACTTCGGTTCCTACTCAAACGCCAGTTTCATGGATCTTTACTGATGGTCAGGCACAGCTTTTCGAAGCCTGGTACAGAGACATCATTACCGATGGGGCTGACTGGTTCAACATGCCGCTCCTTACCCCTTTAGGTGCGCAAGATTATGTCTGTAGGTTTGTCGATATATACGAGGGACCGAGACCAGAGGGCGGTAAATACTGGCGATATAGTGCAACGCTGGAATTATGGGAGCGTCCAATCCTTCCGCCTGGCTGGGCCGAGTTCCCTGACTTCATTGTGAACAGCGATATTCTTGATCTTGCAGTTAACAGGGAGTGGCCTGAAGCATGACAAGACTTAACAGGCTCTATGCCAGCAGCGGGCCGGAGGTGATCATTGAAACGCTGCAGATCACCGTTGGCTCAGATGTTCACTACCTGTGCCAGGGGTACGAGGATATTACGGCGACGACGGAGAGCGGCGATACCGTAACGTTTACCGCCTGCGCGATTGACATTGCGCTGCCGGCGCGCAACGCGGACGGTACGCAAGATTTGAAATTCGCCCTGTGCAATGTTGATGGTTTTGTGTCCACGACGATCCGCAATGCCCTGGCTAACAGGTTGTCTGCATCGCTGACATACCGCAGTTTTATCTCCACGGATTTAGCCGCGCCTGCGGCGGTACCGTATACGCTGAAAATCAAGTCGGGTTACTGGACGGCTACAGAGGTTCAGATCACTGCGGGCTATATGAATGTCCTCGATATGGCCTGGCCGCGTTACCGCTACACGCTCCCTGTCTTCCCCGGACTACGTTATATCAGCTAAGGAATCCATCATGTTCATCCCTGATAAATACCGTTCAGTCACCTGGCTGAAGGGCGGTCGCGTATATCCGCAGCTCGACTGCTTCGGCATTGTGAACGAGATACGCCGGGATTTGGGCTTGCCTCTCTGGCCTGATTTTGCCGGGGTCACTAAAGACGACGGCGGCCTCGACCGGGAGGCGCGTCAAATGATGCTTACCCTGGAACGCTGCGAGCCCTGTGAAGGTGCGGGGGTGGCCTGCTATTCCGGCTCAGCCGTCACCCATGTGGGGATTGTCGTCAGTATTGATGGCCTGCTGCATGTGGCGGAATGCAATCCAGGATCTAACGTAACGTTTCTTCCGTTAGCGCGGTTTAAGCGGCGATTTGTCAAAGTGGAGTTCTGGCAATGACCATTCGTTTTTACCCGTCCCGGCTTTCCGGTGAACCTCTCGAAACGCATGAGCATGGCGTAACCAGCCTTCGAAACTGGCTGGCGGTGAATGTTGAAGGTTACGAGGATCGGGATGTACCGCCGTTAACCATTGAGGTTGACGGTCTGTCCATTCCGCCAGGCGAGTGGGCTACTTGCGTGATCCACCCTGAAAGTGATGTCCGGCTTTATCCGGTGCCCTTCGGGCTGGAGGCCGCCACCATCGCGTGGATAGGTGTCGGCATCTCCGTTGCTGCAGCAGCTTATTCGCTGTTTATGATGAGCAGTATCGATACGGGGGGCTATACCTCATCCACAGGGCGGAGTCTCGACCTGAACCCGGCAAAGGCAAATACTGCAAAACTCGGTGATGCCATTCGTGAGGTGTTTGGTCGGGTGCGTATCTACCCTGATTATGTGGTGCAGCCGGTTACCCGGTTTGATGCCGCCGATCCTACGAAAATGCGCGTCCAGATGCTGCTGTGTCTCGGTGTCGGTGATCTGATTTATACCAATGGCGATATCCGGGTTGGCAGTACGCCAGCTTCAACGCTGCCGGGGTTCAGCAGCACCCATTACCCGCCAGGCGCGGATGTTTCCGGCGATGAGCGCAGCGAGAACTGGTTCAACTCGACAGAGGTCGGTGGAACATCAAGCGGAACAGGGCTGGACATGGCCCAGACCTCACCTGATTCCGACGATATTATCGCTGACAGCATGACGGTTTCTGGTGCATCCGTAACCTTTACAGGCCTTGATACGGATGATGGTGACGATGACGACGAGGACGATAATTCTCTTCCGGACAGCTGGGTAACGGGGGCCATAGTTGAAATTAAGGCGCCGACAAATTATCTGATCTCCACCTCTTCTGGTTACAGTGTTTTTGCCAGCTCGTTGCTTACCGAACTTGCTCCCGTAGCGGGTATGCCGGTGACGCTGAGTTTCAACAGTGTCGATTATGACCTCGTCATTGCGTCCTATACCCCAGGTCAGGAGGCGGTGCCTGGCGAGGGTGGCAGTGCAGCAAAAATTCAGGCCAGTGCCGCTCCTGTTACCTATGATTTTTCGACCAGTTCCAGTACGTTCATGATCACATGGCAGGGTACCACCTATACGGTGTCGCTGGTAGCGAACTATATCTCGATGTCGGGACTGCTGGCGGCTATTACCGAGGGGCTCACTGGCTCCGGCCTGGTCGCACGGGACAACGGCGGTACCGTACTAATAACCGAGGCGGTCAGTCCTTACGTGGGTGGGGCAATCACATCCTCCTCGCTGCCTGTAGTCGTTTTCGGTGATGCCCCGGTTTACACCTCCGGCACGGCATCAACCGGCGGAAGCCCGGCGGTAACGGCAAACGTGACGCTTGCGTATAACAGCACTACGGGAACCGCATTCTCGGGCATGCCTGAAGGTGTGCAACGGCTTTCACTTGCTCACCGCGGGAATGAGTACCAGATCGTCTCTGCCGACGGCACAACGGCAACAGTGGCGCGCCTGGTTAATGGGTCCGTTGATGAGTCGTGGCCGGGATTCACCGCCAGGACGATGATCGACTATGAGGCCACTGGTCTTAACGACACGCTGAGCTGGCTGGGGCCGTTCCTGGTTTGCCCTGAAAATGAGACCGTCGATATGTTCGAGGTGAATTTCTCTTTCCCGAACGGTATCTGCGGCTTTGACAGTAAGGGCAAAAAACGGATTCGCCACGTTGAGTGGGAGATACAGTATCGCGTCTACGGTTCCGGCTCGGGGTGGGTGAGTCACCAGGGCGAGTACGCGCTGAAAAACGTCAACGGGCTGGGTTTTACTGAGCGGATCACCCTCAGTTCTCCGGGGCTAGTAGAGGTTCGCTGCCGTCGGCGCAATGAGCAGGGCTCAAACAACGCGCGAGACAGTATGTACTGGCAGGCACTGCGCGGGCGACTGCTGACACGCCCTTCATCCTATCCCGGCGTGTCGCTGATGGCGGTGACCGTCGAGACGGGCGGGAAGCTGGCGGCGCAGTCAGACCGCCGCGTAAACGTTGTGGCAACGCGGTCCTATGACTCAGGAACGGCCAGAACCATTTCGGGGGCGCTGCTGCATGTCGGGAACTCGTTGGGGCTGGAGATGGACGTCGATACCATCACTGCGCTGGAATCCGCGTACTGGACGCCACAGGGCGAAAATTTCGATTTCGCCACCGGCGACAGTATCTCGGCGCTGGAAATGCTGCAGATGATAGCCAGTGCCGGAAAATCCCGCTTCCTGTTAAGCGATGGCCTTGCAACGGTCAACCGCGAGGGGATTAAGCCCTGGACGGGGATCATAACGCCGCATGAGATGGTGGAGGAGCTGCAGAGCGGATTTACCGTGCCGTCCGACGATGATTTTGATGGCGTAGACGTGACGTACATCAACGGCGTCACCTGGGCAGAGGAGACCGTTAAATGCCGGACACCCGACAATCCCACGCCGGTGAAAATCGAGAACTACAAACTTGATGGGGTACTCTCTCAGGATCACGCCTACCAGATCGGCATGCGTCGCCTGATGAAGTATCTTCAGCAGCGGGTTACATACCAGACCACTACCGAGCTGGATGCGCTCTGCTACAACACGGGCGATCGCATCGTGCTCACGGATGATATTCCGGGTAACAACACTATTTCCTGTCTGGTGGAGGCGATGACAACGGCTGGCGGCGTGACAACCTTCACTGTTACGGAGCCGCTGGACTGGTCTTTCGAAAATCCCCGTGCGCTGATCCGCTATCAGGATGGCTCTGCGTCCGGTCTGATGGTGGCGAGCAGAGTGGGGGATTATCAGTTGTCCGTTTCCCACCTGAGTGATTTTGATGACCCATTGAAGATTGACCAGACTTCACCAGCCATTGAGCCAGTCCGCCTGGTGTTCTGCGGCTCAACGCGTCATGTCTATGACGCCATTGTTGAGGAGATTGCCCCACAATCAGACGGGACGTGTCAGGTTACGGCCAAAGAGTACCGCGCGTCCTTCTACGACTACGACAACGCCAGTTATCCCGGCGATATTGCATAAAACAGAAATAACTCTCAACAACCCGCTTCGGCGGGTTTTTTGTTATAGGGCGACTATGAGCACATATAAAACCGGCAACCCGTTGGGTTCGGCGGCTGTAAAGGATTTATTTGATAACGCCGAGAACCTCGACTTTGCACTTAACAGCCTGACCGCCTTAATCTGGACCGACCGTCTGGGCAAAACGCGTCGCTCTTTCTTCGGAATGGAGTCGGCATTTGTCACGCAACTCACCAGCCAGGAAAGTCGGTTCAATACCTTCATCCAAAGTTCGGGCTATCAGATTGTCGGTGATTACACCGCTGGCCCGTTGACACTTACTGAGTATAACCAGCTCATTCGCTATAACAACGAGTTGTATAAACTCACCGCAGCGACAGATATCCCGTTTACCACGGCTGGTAATACTGACGAAACATGGACCGGTACTGACGCTGCGCATTTTGTATCTGTCGGTGATGCAGCGCTTCGCCAAAACCTGGGTTCAAGCGAAGAGGGTCTGGGGCTTTCTTTGGTGAGAACTATCTGGGAAGAAACCGCCCAGAAAATATTAAAACGCATCTACGGCTTTAATATTTGCGCATACGGCGCGAGGAGTGCCGGCGAGGACGGCTACAGCGAATTTGACAGCCGGCAGGCTATTCAGGACGCAATCGATGCCGCCCACGCAGCCTGGCAGTCGACGGGGCACGTGCAGAATGTCATAGTGCCACCGGGCGTGTTTCTCACCTCCACGGTACCGGCGGTATTCGACAGCGGAACGGTGAGGGGGAAATGGTCATTCGAGCTCAAATCAGGGGTTCGCATCACTGGTGGCGGGACGATTAAATGGTTGCCGGGGACGGTCTCCGCCAGCGATTCGTTAGTGCGATTTTTCGGTACAGACCAGACGGACGATAACTATCCCTCCGATATCTCGATTGAGCGAATAACGCTGGACGGGGATGCGGAAAATCAGGCGGCCAACGTCAATGCCCACGGGGTCTGGATTTACGTCAAAGAAAATACCGAGGTAATAAACTGTACATTTAAAAATATGCCGGGCTGCGGGGCTTCCGTTCGGGGGAGTCTTACCATCGCGTCCGAGAATATTAGTATCTCCGGCTGTCAGGTTTATGATTGCGGCAATATTGGATTGCAGGTCACGGCATTTGATGGTCTCAATATGACCGCTAACATCGTGAAGCGTTGCGCAGATAACGGTATTGATGTTTATGGGAATAACACAGGGTCGGCACCAATAGGTACCAATTTCAGTATTGTCGGGAATACAGTCAGTGATAGCCTGACCGGGGTATTCCTGGAGACTGTGGCGGACGGGGTGGTAACGGGTAACAACCTGAGTGATAACACCCAGAATGTCCACGTAAACCGCATTATCAGCCAGCCCCGAAACATCGCCATTACCGGGAATACGATTTCGGGAGGGCTTTACGGTATTCGCGTTCAGGCAGACACCCGGGGGCTGACTATTGAGGGCAACACGATGCGTGGCTGTACTGTCGCAATGCTGCGATTCGGTAATAGCACGGACTCGAACGCCTCTTACATCAACGTCAGAAATAACACCTTCATACCCCTGCTGGCGACCACCTACATCCTATGGATAGGCGGACTTCAGGCATCCCGCATAACCGTAAAAAATAATACGGTGGATAATACCGTCGGCCTCACCAGTGAATACCTGTACCACAATCAGGCGACAACCAGTTTTGCCGTGGTTGTGGACAACTGGAATTTCTGGGGCGGCTCACTGGGGAATACCGGGACAGAACGTTACGCTGAGGGGACGTTTACCCCGGGTGTGGCAGGGGCAACCACGGGCGGGACGGGAACCTATTCTAACCAGTACGGTAAATACACCCGAATCGGCAATCTCGTTCATTTCACCCTGTCAGTGACGTGGACCGCGCATACCGGCTCCGGCCCCATTTTGGTTCAGGGGTTACCGTTCACGTCAACGTCGGATGCTATCCAGCCCTCCAGCCCGGCAACTGCTGGTGTAGACCCGTCTGTCACATCGGGCAGGCTGTTTATGAGAAACGTGGCCAGCAGCATGGTGGCGCAGCTGCTGTTCAATAACGGGTCTGCTGCCACTTCATATCCGCAGCTCAATGCAGCGGGCGGGACAGTGACCGTCAGCGGTTTTTATTTTGCAACTACGTAAGGGGTATTTATGGACTGGGCCAGTGCGAAAGCGGAATTAGAGATCGGTAATAAAGTTCGCTTCGATGGGATGCAGGAGGGGGAATACGTCGTGAAAATGACCTATACAGACGACGACACAGAATCATCCAGCTATGTCGTCGTCGGGGCTGATGGTCTCCCCCGTTTCTGGCGTGATGCTGAAAGAGAAGCGGGAGAGGCATCAGAGTCGTGGGGGCTTATTTCGGCGTGAGCCTGATGGATTAGATTTTTAATTCTGGGGGGCGTAGCGGTGGTTATAATATGGCCCTACCTTGGATGGGGGGGGCCATATAAACTTTGCCTTTATGCGCGATTTTTCTTTATTCTTATTGAGCAGAGAGTTAGAGCTATAAGCAAAATAACACTTGGCGAGAAATAACCATACCCCCTCAGGAAGAACTCAACAGAGAATGCAATCATTGCGGCTGATGATATTTTTATGATATACTGACTGTCTGACTGTCTGACTGTCTGACTGTCTGACTGTCTGACTGTCTGACTGTCTGACTGTCTGACTGTCTGACTGTCTGACTGTCTGTAATTCGTTACACTTCTTAATATTAATAAGGTATATAAGAGGGATGCCATAAGTCCCATAACCCCAAACTCAGTTATAATTTTTGAAGAAAGAAAGCCACCATCAGTACGGTTGTATTCACCGCCGGTAAGCACCTTGATTAAATAGCCATATTCTCCAAGGGTATCTGTTCCAGCCCTTTGAAATCCTAACCCAATGCCATATGTGTCAGTGAGAGCGCGAATACTGTCATCAATCCCTTGTAAAAAAACCAATGTAGTGAGGTTGTTTGAGTTTTTACTTAGGTCCATGCGAGATAGTAAGTAATCCCCTGCAAATGTTCCTTGCATTGACTGCAAAATCAGTGTTCCAGATACTGCAACAACACAAATTAAAACTGCCAACAATAAGAATCTGTTTGAAAACCAAAACAGGAAGCAGCATATCAAAGAGAAAACCAGCAAGGTAAGATTGGGGAATAGAATGGCTTGAGCAGAGATATTTAGTAGAATGAAAAGCTTACCCTTAAAACTTGAGGTTGATCCAACTATGCAAGAAAGGAAACCGGCACAAAGGGCGTAATGACTATCCTCCGAGAAGGGAAACGCACCTTTCCCTTTTGATGCGTAATTGCCAATGTCAATTGTCCTAAATACAGCTAGCCAGCCGAAAAATAAAAATACACATAAAGCAAACTTAAAAGAATCCTTAACGACTATTTCGTCGCTATTCTCTATTCTAAAAGAAAGAGACCATGCAGCTATAATCATAAGGATTACAACTGGAATTGACATAATAGGTTTGCTGTCGTTGAATGAGTACACCGAGTGAAATGACTCGATTAATAAAAGCATTATTACTAATACGAATAAAATTAGCCCCTTAACTCCTATCTTTCGGTTGGTTATTTGTAATATATCAAAGAGTATTATTAATATTGAAACGATCGCAATACCTACAGCAAGTGAGGATTGCTTAAAGAAGACAAAAATAAAAGATGGCAGAAAATACATTAAAATAAAAATCCAGGACAATTTGTATTTTGCGCCAGGTATACTGATTTTCATGTTTAAGATTTTTCTAATTTTAAATTTCCGGGAAAACATTATTGCATGGATTGTTGTTGCAATCAATAGGATTCATGTGCATTATAGAGATGGATAAAAAATACTCATCTTGAGCAGGTAATTAACAGGTTTCATGTATGAATAGACGTGGTTTTATCTGTAATTTTATGCCACTTTCGTTTTTATTAATCGGCAAAAGTAATCAATCGTTAGCGATTCAACCTTCCGCCACAATGAATCCATTCTTGCATGGCGATGGTGGTCAGGTGGACCACACATTAAAGCTTCAATCTATGCTTGATTACGCAGCCTCCTTAGCAAAGAAAGTTCCTAACGGGTACCAAAAAACGGAAATATCCCTCTCGGGGGTATTCAACGTTCGCAGTCCATTAACTATAGATGCCAGCAAAGTCTGTGTTACAGGGCCGGCTACATTATTGTTCGACATAGAAGGGGATGGGTATTGCATTGAGTTCAACGGCGAGGGCGGGGCAAGTTCAGCATATACCAACAATGTTGGTGCCCTTTTCGACTCAATTAATTTTTTTTCAAGGAGGAAAACAGATTTATTCTATTGTGCCGCCAGCACTTTAGGAGATAAAAATCCAGTATGTTTAATGAATATTACGAAGTGCAGATTTACTGGTTTTGATTGTATTTTTACAAACGGACCTGGCGGTTGGGGGTGGACATGGTCTATGTGTGGCTTTAACTCTTGCCAAACACTACTTGATATAAAAAGGGAAAAAGAGACATACGAACGCTATACCTTTATTTCCTGCATATGGCAGAATGGTGGTGTTGCTTTCTACGTTGACAATCCTGATGGTAAAATATACTGGTCTGATGGTAGTTTTGACTATTGCAAATCAATTGCAGTTATAACAAATGGTCATGTACAGATATCAGGACATGTAGAGTTCAAGGAGAGAAGTCAGCCATTGGTTCAATTGTCAGGGAGGGGGTCATCATTCACATTTAATGGTGGTTCGATCTTTATAAGAAAAAATACTGGCAAATATGTAATGTTTGAGCAGTCATACGATAATCAAGTTTCTCTTATTGGAGTTAATTTTTTGTCTGATGGCATTAATCTGGTTGATTCTCTGATATCGAACAAAAAATATAATTCTTCTGCCGTTAATTTTGGAAATGAAAAGACAAGGGAGATAATGAAGAACAGACCGAATTGATTTTTAGTTGTCACCAGGATCGAAGGATAGCGTTGTGCGATGTTGAATAACACAGTTGTGGTGTGAGGCTGAGAGCGTTGAGCGCTGCAACAGGATGTTGGAGAACGGCGCCACCCGGCAGCAGGTAGCCGATGTGATAGGTGTAGACGTGAAAACAATCTACAAGTACCTCCCGGCGACTTGAAGGCAAAGATTTCACTACTTTTCCTGATATGTTACGTTTGGCTTAATCAATTCATTCAGCTTTGAAAACAGTTTGGTTTGTTCATGAACGGTAAGAAAACAATAAGTTTTGAGCAATTTTTAACTATTAACAGCAATCTTGTTTCCATCTCAGATACATGGGCTGACTTGTGGGCGTTAATTTTTCACACGGGTTTAAGCGCTGGAAGGCTGCTGAGTATTCGATATGATGATATTGATGGTGACTTGATACTGATACGAAAACAGGGTCACCTGAAGGAGCTACGTGTTAAATCAACCCCTCCAGTGGAGGCGATGATTGCTCGTAGAAGAGAACGCTATCCAGAAGATGTTTATTTATTTCAGAGTCATTCTAACCGTGTGAAGTACCATCGCCGGCCGGTCACTATAATTGCTTTCAACGCCGCTTTACGTCGCGCCGCTAGATCATTACCAGACGTTAACGTAAGCAGTAGTAGCGCGAGAAACATACCGGACTAACCGCCTGTCCAGTCGCGTGTGGCCGATGTGACAGGCGTGGGAGTGAAGACGATTTACAAATATTTGCCAGTACAATACGGCGATAAAAAATCCCCTTGAGCAGGCACACTCAAGGGGAAAATACTACATAACATCATTGCTGTGTGTGTCTTTGCGCTCATCTATCTTCCAAGAAGATGCCTAAAGCTTCCAGATATTTCTGGTCTGAGTAGTTAAAACATTGGGTCGGTAGCCGATGTAATAGGAGGGGGTGAATACGATTTATAAATATTTCCCTGCTTAATGTTGCCAGTCGAATTGAGGCATCAATGCGTTACGTCAGCGCCGATCATTGATAGCCACTGCCAATATTGATCTGCTGCACACATGCGTTTACTGTATTTATATACAGTGTGCGCCGGGAGACCGGTAGAGATCAAGGGGTGAAAGTCCCCGACCATTGAAGGACCAGCAATCCACAAGGTCCCCGAGTCATGCGTTGCATACCGCGAGGTATGGGGCGAAGCGTTGACAGGGGTGTTGACAGGCCAGCCATTGAGCCACGAAATGTATATTAAATTACCGGGTGCCGACGTTGTACTGTTAACGGAAGGCAACATCATAGGGTGCGATACTGCGAGTGCCACATGGACCCGGCGGGGTCTGAGACCCTGGCATGTCAATACGATCTCTACGCGGGAACCGGGAGATCTCCCCTCTGACCATCTGCCAGTGTCGGAGATGGCCCGCACCGGGAAGACGAGGAGTCATAGCCGGTGATGTACGGAGAGGAGAAGTCGGACTCGCTCATAGTAGCGGCGAAGCAGGCGAACAACCCGAAAGGAGCGGAGTCAGTGGAGCGAAGGAGCGGGGCCAAGGGGAACGTGGAACAGCCACACATGCGCCGGACACAGAGCCGGGAAAGCATGTCACAGAGGCTGTCACGCGTGCGGGAAGCTGCGAAGCAGCGGAAGAAAGAACGGTTTACAGCATTGTTCCACCTGCTGACAGTCGAAGCACTGGAAGCCGCATTCCTCTCCCTGAGCAGGAAAGCGGCCGCCGGAGTGGATGGCATCAGGTGGATGGACTACGCCGGAAACATGAAGAACAACATAACAGATCTGCACCGGAGGCTACATCAGGGCAGCTACAGGGCGCAGCCCGGCAGGCGTCACTACATCCCAAAAGCGGATGGAAAACAACGCCCGCTCGGCATCGCCTCGCTGGAGGACAAGATCGTCCAGTATGCGCTGGTGAAAATCCTGAACGCAGTCTATGAAAACGACTTTATGGGGTTCTCATACGGGTTCAGACCCGGGCGAAGCCAGCACGATGCACTGGACGCACTGGCCACAGGGCTGGTACGCACTAACGTAAACTGGGTACTGGATGCCGACATCAGTCAGTTCTTTGACAGGGTGAGCCACGAATGGCTGATCAGGTTCACAGAGCATCGGATCGGCGACCGGAGGGTAATCAGGCTCATACGTAAGTGGCTCACAGCCGGGACGTCGGAGGAGGGTCAATGGCGAGCAACGGAGGAAGGCACCCCACAGGGTGCGGTCATCTCACCGCTGCTGGCAAACATATACCTCCACTACGTCTTCGATCTGTGGGCGCATCAGTGGCGACGTCGCTATGCCACAGGCAATGTGGTAATGGTCAGATACGCCGATGACATCGTCATCGGGTTCGACAAACGATACGATGCCCGGCGCTTCCGTATAGCCATGCAGCGCAGACTGAGGGAGTTCGGACTCACGGTTCACCCGGAGAAAACCCGTCTGATGGAGTTCGGCCGCTTCGCTGCCGAAAACCGTGCCATCAGGGGAAAAGGCAAACCAGAAACGTTCAACTTCCTCGGGTTCACGCACATCAGCGGGAAAGATCGCAACGGCAGGTTCATGCTGATACGAAAGACCCGCCGGGATCGGATGACGGCAACTCTGAAAGCCATCAAAGACGGTCTGCGAAGGCGCTGGCATTACTCAATCCCCGAACAGGGAAAATGGCTCAGGAGAGTGGTTCAGGGATACCTGAACTATCACTCGGTACCGGGCAACTTCCCCACCATGCAGAAGTTCAGGACACACGTAACAAACCTCTGGCGCCGGGCGCTCAGGCGCAGGAGCCAGAAGGATGATACGACCTGGACGAAAGCAAACAAACTGGCAGCCGCATGGCTACCAAGGGTTCGGGTTCTTCATCCATGGCCTGTGGAGCGGTTCACCGCCAGACACCCGAGGCAGGAGCCCGGTGCGTAAATCGCGCACGCCGGGATCTGTGCGGGGGGTATCCGGTAACGGGTATCCCTACCGCGACAAATTTGACAGGGGAAAGTATGCCGCGTTTATACGAAATCGAGACGGCCTGCCGTAACGCAATAGATATCCTGCCTAACGGAAAGCGCATCCTCACCACCAAGCGATTTCTGCAGGAACTGGAGAGATATAACTGGCACTGGTCGCCACAGCAGGCTAACCAGTGGATAGAAGGCTACGTGACAACATTCCGCGACGTCTCAACTCAGGAAGGTGACGATCGCACGTTCCAGCTTTACAACCCAAATGGAGGGCTGTAATCGTGGGCTTTCCATCACCATCTGCTGACTATGTTGAACGGCGTCTGACCGTTGATTCACTCTGCGGTACCGGCCCAAATACTAGGCTCGTTCAGACAGAAACTGGTTACACCGTAGTCGATGTTTCCGGTAAACCAAAGCAAGGAGATACCGTTTTAATTCAATACGGCGGCGGCACTGATTTTGCAAAAATTATGGGCCGGGCATTTATTACACGAGACGGTGAAGCGCTGGAAGGTGAGTCCCTGGATGATGTTACAGTTGTCGGGGTAGTGACATTCGTTATCAATCGGACAGGGAAGGATGATGATGATTGTCCAGTGTTGTGAGACAAAGAACCGTGAGCATGAATATTGATAGATATACATTCCCCAAAATGAAGAATTACATAAGATAAATCAATGGGTTGAAAATGGATACTTGAGGTAAAAAATTTACTTTAAACTGATATAATAAATAATAAAAACAATATCTTATCTGTTTTTGTGGTAGGTATTGCTGCGCCACATGCAGTGGTTCGAAGCCGCAGACCTGATCGTCAAAGGCATGGAAGGCGCTATCGCCGCCAAGACCGTGACCTATGATTTCGAACGTCTGATGGAAGGCGCTAAGCTGCTGAAATGTTCAGAGTTTGGCGACGCGATTATCGCGAACATGTAATCCCGTTGGTGGATTAAGTAAAAGCGGGAGCCGATGGGCTCCCGTTTTTTTTCGCCTTCAGGCAATTATTCTGCCGGACGCTTGAAGCATTAGGCGATGGCGAATGTCCCGCAGCGCAACGTTCAACAAAGCTATATACCTCATGACAGGGAGAGATCCATTTGCCGTAAGAGCTCGCATGAAAACGGATTGCACGCCAGGCGTCATACTGAGGGCCCGACCGGCTTAAACCGGGGCCGTTCGGCGAAAATGTGCTGTAGCCTAAACTCAGGCTATCCGCTCACTTTCAGATTAAACAGCCGGGACAGCGCCGCTCTGCCGCTATCCGTCACTTGTACTTCCCGATATCCCGGCGCGCGCGTTATCCATCCTTTTTGCAGGAACAGCGTCATTAGCAACGAACCGGCATCGCCGCCCAGATGAAAACGTCTTTCGCTCCAGTCGAGACAGGGGCAGCAGGGCTTACGCCGTGGGCGGGCGTTAAACACTGCGCCAAGGCGTTCAAGCTGGGTTTTACCGGCTGACGTCAGGGCCAGGCCATCTGCCGCCAGCCATTTTTCCCTCAGCATAAATTCATAAATATTGACCGCCAGCTCGCCCGCCAGATGATCGTAGCAGGTCCGGGCGTAGCGAAGATTAACCGGCGTGCTGGGGAGAAGCGTCTTATGCGCTTGCATAGAGACGCCCATCAGGTTTTCCAGCAGCCCGGCAATATGCGAGCCCGCCAGGCGGTAATAGCGGTGGCGCCCCTGCGCGAGACTCACCACCAGTCCGTTGCTGAGCAGCCGGGCAAGATGGCCGCTGGTGGTGGAGGCGGACACCTCGGCGACCGTACTGAGTTCGGTTGCCGTCCATGCGCGCCCGTCCATCAGCGCGCAGAGAATACTGACCCTTGACGAGTCAGAGAGGGCGGAGGCCACCATCGCCATAGCGGTTTCCAGCGCCTCCTCTGGCTCACTGTCTTGCTGCGGTTTCAGGAGATTCATTCAGAAAGTATGGCCCATTTTTTGGTCACTTCCGCTGCCCGGGCGTCATCATCGGTAAGGAGAATGAGCCGGTTACGGTGGTCGCTGTACTGTACCAGAATATTAATACCATTATGGGCCAGGGTGTCCGCGATGTCTCCCAGTTCCCCAGGACGTTCCTGAGGTAACTTTCGTATCAGAGGACGGCATACATTGCTGACCGTAAAGCCGGCCTCGGTCAGCACCCTGCGGGCTGTCTCACCGTCTTCCACCAGAAAATGCGCATGTCCGGCATCAGGCGTGGTGAATACGCCACCGCCTTCGAGCCCCACGCCGTTGTTACCCAGCGCCATACCCATTGCGCCAAGCGAGCCCGGCGAGTTGCTGAGAATCACGTGAATGTCATACATCCGACTGTGCTCCCCGATCCGATGCGTAATCCCGGAACACGCGGGCGACGCGTATTCTGTAATATGAAAAAATCGATGCTTTGCCTTCGCGCTGGGCAGCCAGATGCCGCTCATTTTGCTGCCAGTTGGCCACCGAGGCTTCATCTTCCCACCAGGATAACGAGAGGATTTTGCCGGGCGTACTCAGGCTCTGAAAGCGCTCAATGGCAATAAACCCCGGCGTGTCTGAAAGCAAAGGCGTCAGCCCGGCCGCCAGCTGAAGATATCTTTCCTGTGCTTGTGGTAAGGCGTCGGCCTCAAAAAGTACCGCAATCATAAGTCTGCTCCATGGTGAATTTCCCGGCAGTCTACTGACGGCCAGAGCAGGAAGCTTCGGTGTGCAGCGAAATATGCCTGGCAGGAGATCAACGATTGCAACGGAAATGCTTCCAGCGTTATTGCGATGGTGAATAAAAAAGAACGCCAGCCATGCGATACGGCAGCCTGAGCGCACAGGGCTGGCTGAGTTTTAGTGAAATCGCGATGTGGGGGGATAAACCCTGACGGCTGCGGCTATCGATGAAAGCGATCGCCGACGGGCAGTACGGGCGGGGAAGACGTTTTACTGACATGCAGAATATGAACCCGGAAACGCTCGCCCGGACTAGCGAAGCGCCGCCGGGCAATAATCGAAAGAGCACGTTGTCTGCCACCGGTCACGCCTTCAGGCTCCGCGCTCTCCTCGGGCGTGGATTTTTACCTTAGCCGGGAGACCTGCGTCTCGCCTACTGTGCATGGCGGCGCAGGGTGGAGGCGGGGTGGCGCCGCAGCGCCTCTTCGGGACGCACAGGGCGCCGCACCAGTTCGCCGCCGCAGTTCGGGCAATGTCCGTTCAGTCGCGTCGTCATGCAGTCCCGGCAAAAGGTGCACTCGAACGAGCAGATAAACGCCTCGGGTGAGTCTGGCGGCAGATCTTTATCACAGCATTCGCAATTCGGACGTAACTCGAGCATCAACTTCTCCTCTGGTGAACGGCTATATCAGCGACGGCGGGCCAAAGCACGCTATGTTTATATCATGCCGCGATCGGTCCGCCGAGAATTTCCTTGCGCGGTAATCGCCTTCTCAGAGGGTCGCCTTCCCGGGCTGCATTCCCGGTACGAGGATCACTTTGCGGCACGCCTCTTCACGTTTCTCAAAGATCTGGTAGCCGCGCGCGGCCTCCTCCAGCGGCATATGGTGAGTGACAATCTCCTCCGGGGTAAGCAGCCCTTGCTCAATAAGCGCCAGCAGATCCGGCAGCCAGGCGTGGACGTGGGTTTGTCCCATCCTGAAGGTCAGTCCTTTATCAAAGGCATCGCCAAACATAAAGCCGTGGATGAAACCGGCGTAAACCCCGGGTACGCTGACGATGCCGCCGCGGCGCACGGCGGCGATGCACTGGCGCAGGGCTTTTCCGCTGCTCCCCTCGATTTTCAGGGTGCTGAGGACGGTTTCCGTAAGGCTACCTTTCGCCTCGAAGCCCACGGCGTCGATCACCGCGTCGACGCCGCGATGGCCCGGCGTGTTATCGATAATCCACTGCGCAGGATCGTCATGGTGGTCAAAGTTTATCGGGATCGCGCCATAGCGTTGTTGCGCGAAATCGAGTCGGTAATCGTTATGATCGATGATAAATATCTGTTCTGCGCCATTGAGCCTGGCGCAGGAGGCGCAGAGCAGGCCTACCGGGCCGGCGCCAAAAATAGCCACGCTACTGCCGGGTTTGACCTCGGCGTTTTTAACCGCCTGCCAGGCGGTGGGCAGAATATCTGACAGAAACAGCACCTTTTCATCGGGTAAGGTGTCTGGCACTTTAAACGGTCCGGTATTGGCTTTGGGGACCCGTACATATTCCGCCTGGCCGCCCGGGATCCCGCCGTACAAATCGCTATAGCCAAACAGCGCCGCCGGTGGCGAAATGCCTTTTCGATTGAGCGTCGCTCCCTGGCCGCTATTGGTGCTTTCGCAGGCGGCATACTGCTGCAAGCGACAAAAGAAGCAGTCTCCGCAGGCGATGACAAACGGGATAACCACCCGGTCGCCTTTGCGGACCGCGGTGACCTCGGAACCGGCTTCCACCACTTCCCCCATAAATTCATGGCCGAAAATATCACCATGGTGCGTGCCGGGGATCTTTCCGCGGTACAGATGCAGATCGGAACCGCAAATCGCTGTCGCGGTGACGCGCAGAATAATATCGTCCGCTGCCTCAAGAGCCGGGTCAGGCATGGTGTCGACGCTGACATGATGCGGGCCGTGATAAGTGAGTGCTTTCATAGAATATTCTCCTCGAGAGAAAGGTTGACAGCATGCGGTTCTTCGGCCTGGTGAACGGCTGCTATCGTCACCGATAAATCATCGTAAAAAATAAAGCGTAGAGTACTAATAATGGAACTGCGTGATATTCCAGGAGCTGAATATATTCCACGCTTCGCTTATTTCCCGGCTGGTCTGTTCGAGTTATTTGCCTATTGCCCTTATGTGTGCCAGTATTAATCGGGCATGATATTCGCTCCATTTTGTTTGCTAGCCGCTTCCCCAGCGGCTTTTTTTATCCGTAAAATCAGGGAAAATTCTTAATTTCCGTCTGGCAAAGGGCAATGCTGCCGCTTCGTTATATAACCCAACGGTAGTAATCCTCCGGTATAGATAATTCTTTGCCGCAGAGGTGATCTGCATACATTATTTCCCTGAACACAGTGAGTTAGCGGCAAGGTGCCGTCTGGTTATTTTTGAGGTGTCTTGTAGAATTATTCCGAATTACTGCTAAAAGGTGTCGAAAAAACGGAATAATAATTTGACTAACCAGCATTACCCGCTAGATTTAAATATCGAACGACGAGTGATACGGAATATTTTCGTATCGTACTGACATAACCGATATACATGAGGTGAAATATGGCAGAGCATCGTGGTGGTTCCGGTAATTTTGCTGAAGACCGTGAAAAAGCTTCTGAAGCAGGTCGTAAAGGTGGTCAGCACAGCGGCGGGAACTTTAAAAATGATCCGCAGCGTGCGTCCGAAGCGGGTAAAAAAGGCGGACAGAATAGCCACGGCGGTGGCCGCAAGTCCGATAATTCCTGATTATCCTTTTCCTTGCACCCTGAAGTGAAAGTATCTCCTGCGAGTCTGTCACAGACTCGCAGTTATTTTCTGACTCCAGAAGGTATTTCTATGAATATGAAAAGCATTGAAGATGTATTTATTCACCTGCTCTCAGATACCTACAGCGCAGAGAAACAATTAACCCGCGGGCTGGCTAAACTAGCCAGAGCGGCGTCCAGTGAAAAACTCAGCGCGGCGTTCAATGCTCATCTTGAAGAAACCCAGGGCCAGATCGAACGTATCGACCAGATTATTGAACAGGAATCCAACCTGAAAATCAAACGCATGAAATGCGTGGCCATGGAAGGATTAATCGAAGAAGCTAATGAAGTCGTTGAGAGCACGGAAAAAAATGAGGTACGTGATGCTGCATTAATTGCCGCTGCGCAAAAGGTCGAGCATTACGAAATTGCCAGTTACGGTACTCTGGTCACCCTGGCAGAGCAGTTGGGCTATAAAAAAGCAGCCAAACTGCTTGCCGAAACCCTGGAAGAAGAAAAACAAACCGATGTGAAATTAACCGATCTGGCGGTAGGTAATATTAATAAGAAAGCGGAAAAATAAACTCTCCCTGACACGAGGAAATCACGATGAATCACGTTGAACATTACCATGACTGGCTACGAGATGCGCATGCCATGGAAAAACAGGCAGAGTCCATGCTGGAATCAATGGCTGGCCGTATCGATAATTATCCGGATCTCCGTGCCAGAATCGAACAGCATGTTAACGAGACCAAACGGCAAATTACCGTGCTGGAAGAGATCCTCGACCGCAATGAGATTTCGCGCTCGGTGATTAAAGATTCGATGAGTAAAATGGCGGCTCTCGGCCAGTCCATCGGCGGGATGTTTCCTTCCGATGAAATCGTCAAAGGCTCGATCAGCGGGTACGTTTTCGAGCAGTTTGAAATCGCCTGCTATACCTCTCTACTGGCGGCCGCTGAAAAAGCAGGCGATACCGCCTCCATCCCAGCCATTGAAGCCATACTGGCGGAAGAGCGGGAAATGGCCGACTGGCTGATTAAACATATTCCTCAGACCACGGAGCAGTTTCTCCTGCGTTCAGATGCTGACGGCGTAGAAGCGAAAAAATAACCCAGGAGGCAGGCCCATGTTTCGTCATGTGAAACAACTGCAGTATACCGTACGCGTTGCTGAACCGAATCCGGGGCTCGCGAATTTACTGCTCGAACAGTTTGGCGGCCCTCAGGGCGAGCTGGCCGCCGCGTGTCGTTATTTCACCCAGGGATTAAGCGATGACGATCCCGGCCGCAAAGATATGCTGATGGATATCGCGACAGAGGAGTTGAGCCATCTGGAGATCATTGGCACTTTGGTCGGCATGCTGAATAAAGGCGCCAAAGGAGCCCTGGCGGAGGGCACCGAGAGCGAGGCGGAACTCTAACGTTCGCTCACCGCCAACGGCAATGACAGCCATATTACATCCCTGCTGTACGGCGGCGGTACCCCGCTGACCAACTCGGCGGGCGTGCCGTGGACGGCGGCCTACATTGATACTATCGGCGAACCCACCGCCGACCTGCGGTCGAATGTCGCGGCGGAGGCGAGGGCGAAGATCGTCTATGAACGCCTGATCAACGTGACCGACGATCCTGGCGTGAAAGACGCGCTGGCCTTCCTGATGACCCGCGAAGCGGCGCATCAGCTCTCTTTTGAGAAGGCCCTGCAGTCGATTCGCAACAACTATCCACCGGGCAAACTGCCGCCCATTAGCGAGTACGCTAACACCTACTACAATATGTCTGAAGGTGGAGAAGTACGCGGCAGCTGGAACAGTGACAAACACTTCGATTATGTCAAGGATCCACAGCCGGCCGTAGATGGCGGAGATGGCAGTGCTTCTGTCGGCCTGACGCCAGAGCAGGAAGCGCTGTGCAAAGCGATGCTGAAGCGAACGCAGTCTGACCCGCAGGGCGATCCTTTGACCGGCGCCGAACTCGGCGCCGGGAAGCAAAACACTTCATCATCGGCTAAGTGATGTTCGCATGAGCCCCGGCTGCGGCCGGGGCGATTCACAATGATGGGTGTGGAATATGTTTGAATTCGACGCGTTTCATCTGGCCCGATTGCAATTCGCCTTTACCGTATCCTTCCATATCCTCTTTCCGGCCATCACCATCGGCCTTGCCAGCTACCTTGTGGTGCTTGAGGGGATGTGGCTGCGAACCCGGGATAATGTCTGGCGTTCACTCTACAATTTCTGGCTGAAAATCTTTGCCGTCAATTTTGGCATGGGCGTAGTCTCCGGATTAGTCATGTCCTATCAGTTCGGCACCAACTGGAGCGGATTTTCCCAGTTCGCTGGCAGTATTACCGGCCCGCTGCTGCTGTACGAAGTGCTGACCGCCTTCTTCCTTGAAGCGGGATTCCTCGGTGTGATGCTGTTTGGCTGGAATAAAGTGCCGCCAGCGCTGCATTTTTTTACCACCTGCATGGTGGCGCTTGGCACGTTGGTTTCTACCTTCTGGATCCTTGCCTCCAATAGCTGGATGCAGACGCCGCAGGGTTTTATCATCGAAAATGGCCATCTCATCCCGCAGGACTGGCTGGCGATTATCTTTAACCCCTCTTTTCCGTATCGCTTGTTCCATATGGCGATAGCCGCGTTTCTCAGTAGCGCCATGTTCGTCGGGGCGTCTGCCGCGTGGCATCTTCTGCGCGGCAACGACTCGCCGGCCATCCGCAAAATGCTGTCGATGGCGATGTGGATGGCGCTGCTGGTGGCGCCGATCCAGGCGGTGGTGGGGGATATGCATGGTCTTAATACCCTTGAGCATCAGCCGGCGAAGATCGCGGCCATCGAAGGGCACTGGGAAAATCGCCCCGGCGAGGCCACGCCGCTGCTGCTGTTTGGCCTGCCGGACATGGAGCAGGAGCGGACCCGCTATGGTCTGGAGATCCCCGCTCTCGGTAGCCTGATCCTTACCCACAGCCTGCATAAGCAGGTGCCGGCCCTGAAAGACTTCCCGAAAGAGGACCGACCCTATTCGCCCGCCGTCTTCTGGTCGTTTCGCATCATGGTCGGGATGGGCGTGTTGATGATCGCCTTAGGGATCTGCAGCGCCTGGCTGCGCTATCGGCGGCGGCTGTACCACTCGCGTCCCTTCCAGTGGTTTGCGCTCTGTATGGGGCCCGCCGGTCTGATTGCCCTGGTCGCCGGGTGGGTGACCACCGAGATGGGCCGCCAGCCGTGGGTGATATACGGGTTGCTGCGCACGCGGGATGCGGTGTCGTTGCACAGCACCCTGCAGATGGCCATCAGCCTGCTGGTATTTATCGTGGTTTACTGCGCCGTGTTTGGCGTGGGGTATTACTACATTTTCCGGCTTATCAAAAAAGGGCCGCAGCCGGTGACGGAGCTGACCTCGCAAACCGCAGGCACCCCGGCGCGTCCGCTCTCAGCGGCTGAGCCGGTGCGTGATGAGGAGAACGCATCATGAGCATCGATATCTCGGTGATTTGGTTTGTCATCATTGTCTTCGCCACGCTGATGTATATCGTGATGGATGGTTTCGATTTAGGTATTGGGATGCTGTTCAGCGTGGTGCATGATGGCGAAGAGCGCGATGTGATGGTCAACAGCGTCGCCCCCGTCTGGGATGGTAACGAAACCTGGCTGGTGCTCGGCGGGGCAGGGCTGTTCGGCGCCTTTCCGCTGGCCTATGCGGTGATCACCGATGCGCTGGTTATCCCGCTGACGGCGATGCTCATCGGCCTGATTTTTCGCGGCGTGGCCTTTGAATTTCGTTTTAAAGCGGTTCCCTCGCATCGCATCTTCTGGGACTATGCCTTTGCCGGCGGCTCGCTGTTGGCGACCTTCAGCCAGGGGATTGTCGTCGGCGCGTTTATCAACGGCTTTGCGGTGGCTGACCGCCGCTTCGCCGGTTCGACGCTGGACTGGCTTACCCCTTTCAATCTGTTCTGCGGTCTGGGGCTGGTGGTGGCCTATCTGCTGCTGGGCACCACGTGGTTGATTATGAAAAGCGAAGGCGCGCTGCAGCAGCGGATGCGCGAGCTGACCCGCAAGGTACTGCTGGCGCTGATGGTGGTGATTGCGGTGGTCAGCGTCTGGACGCCGTTGGGCTGGCGCTACGTGGCGGAACGCTGGTTTACGCTGCCCAATTTCTTCTGGTTCGTGCCGGTGCCAATTCTGGTGTTGGCTCTGAGCCTGTGGATCTGGCGCCTGAGCGCGCGCCCCGCCAGCCACGCCCGTCCCTTTATCCTGACGCTGGGCCTGATATTCCTCGGCTTCAGCGGGCTGGGGATCAGCGTCTGGCCGAACATTATTCCACCGCATATCTCCCTGTGGGATGCCGCTGCGCCGCCCTCCAGCCAGGTATTTATGCTGCCGGGGGCGCTGCTCATTATCCCGGTGATCCTGATGTATACCGCCTGGAGCTACTACGTCTTTCGCGGCAAAGTCTCCGGCAGCGAGGGCTATCACTGAGCCTGATTCGCGCCGGCAGGTGAGGATTTGCCGGCGCGTCGCGCCGTCCGGTCAGGGATGACCGAGAGGGATGCGCACAAACCGGTGATCTGCTGCAACGACTCGGGCCGGGTGTTTATGCCTTCGGTGGCTTGATCTTAATAATAAATCGTTCGTTAACCCGGGTGATCCTCGCGCCAATATCGCCAAACTCGGTGGCGATTTTAAAAAAATCGTCCGCGGCGACATCAAAATCGAGCTCAATCTTCGGGTGTTGTCCTGTCGCCAGTAATTCATAGAAATGGTCAAGGCTGCGGGCTTTTTCGCTAGGCATCTTATTTCTCCATGGTAAACCGATCTGCAGGGGTTTTATTGCTTACGGCGCTTTTACGGATTATTCAGCAGGATGACAAACGTGCCTGATATAAAATTATGCAATGACAGTAAGAATGAGGCAGGGCGAGGTTATTCCGTGTTGTTAAACCGCGTGGCGACGCGTTGTCCACCATACCATGACGGCAGAGACGACCCTGCGGCGCCGGTTGATGATAGACATTTTTTGATGACAAATTAATGACAATAAAATGAATCTGTCCGGGCTCGGGATGGCATCGTGCTAAATAATTTTATTCTGTGGCTGGTAAGGTGGTTGTTAACTACTTTATGGTGATGGAGCGTCTTTTTTAGGGCCAACGGCGAGGGAACAACGATGCAATTACTTGATTTATTCGCAGGCTTATTATGGTTAAGCAGCGTTATCTTCCTGCTGTTTGTTCTTGATGTGATCATCACCCGTTATCTTTATCGTAAATAATCGACAACGACAGCGGCGTTGGGCATAGGGGACGGCGTCGGAGGATGATAATATAACCCGCGGACTGATTCAGAAAGGAATGCGCGGTGGCCGGGAGAATTGATTACGATATTGAAAAATACCAGTTTACCGAAGCCGGTGAGACGCCACGGCTCCGGGAGCAGTGGCGTGAAGTATACCTGGAGTGTCGTCAGCTGCGGGCCGGGGCAGAGGAGCGCCTGCGCATTGCGTTACTGAACGTCGACTATGTCACCAGCTTCGAGCTGCCTTTTCGCCTGCTGCTGGTGCGCGCGCCGCAGCTAATCGCCGATGTTCGCGAGACATTGCAGCTTAGCCGTAAAGCCGCCGTTTTCAACGGCAAACGTTACGGCTGCGTCTATAGTTTGAAACAGGATTTACAGGCTGTACCGGAAGCCTTTCATTACCGCCTGGCAAACCGCATTCGTCGCGTCGATGCAACCGGGCTGA
The DNA here is from genome assembly GCF_025813515.1 of Klebsiella sp. KP20-425-1. Taxonomy (NCBI): domain Bacteria; kingdom Pseudomonadati; phylum Pseudomonadota; class Gammaproteobacteria; order Enterobacterales; family Enterobacteriaceae; genus Klebsiella; species Klebsiella sp. KP20-425-1. The sequence continues at coordinate 3,100,266 of NZ_CP109614.1, read as the reverse complement.
CGGCGGCCCCGTACCAGCAGATTGCCCGGGAGATAAAGCCGGCCCGGGAGCGGCTCCGCCAGGCGCTGAACGCCGGCCTGCCGGTCACCGCTCTCGACGCCTTGTTCTGGTTCGGCAGTCAGCGAGTGGCGGCGGACATCGCGCAGTTGCGCCGGTCCGGCATGGCGATTGTCACGACGGAGGTGGAGGTCAGCGACAATTTGTTCAATACCACCCGACGAGTGCCCGTTTACTGCCTGGCCAGCGAGTGAGTCGGCAACCTTTCGCCCAGCCGTTGCCTCTGCAGACAGTTGACCATTGCCCCGTCGAACCAGACGCACAGCCCTCTGGCGACAGGCCGCGGGGCCGGTTCCAGCCATGCGCTGGCGATGAGCATGAGGAGCATTAGCGCCAGTGGGACTATGTATTTTCTTTTCACTGCCCTTTATCCGCTGCGCCTGTTCTGCCAGCAAGGTAGCGGTAAAGTATGACGTTTCGTTGACCGGGGCAGCGTTTTTATTATTGGCAAGCGGTTGCGTTGGGCCAGAGATTATTCATCTTTTGGCATACGAGAGGACGAAAACTGGCGGCTTGTATTTTTGATTTTTATTACACCACGCTTTTTTTTGCCGCCGGGGAAAAGCGTAATGTGGCTACGACTGGATGCGGCTCGTCATGTAACTGGCTGGTTTGAAACAATATTTTAATTGTTGTCTAAACGCATGCGACAGCGGTGGCTAATTTATATTAATTCACTTTACCGATCAATAAATTATATGTTGATAGTTTTTAGCTATCGAATGTTTCTTATCGATCATTTTAAACTATTTTTGTTGGCGGGAAATATATGACATGCTTTAACCCTTTCTTATTTTGGGTATTTTTTAAATGGTTGAAGAAAACGCGAAAAATACCTCCTATCGCTTCGTACTGGAGCCCGCTATTAGCGATGATGGCAGCTGCCACTCGTGGGAATTGCTCACTAAAGATATTATAGCACCCGCACGAAATAACGCCTCAGCGCCCGCGTTTTCTTTCTCCACGCTTACCGAAAGCGATAAGCTTGCACTATTTACCCGACAAATCGAGTTGCTTTCCGTATTTGATTTTTCCCTGGTCGATAATAAGCCGATCTCGCTCAATATCGATGATTTATTAAGCCATTTTATTCTGACGGACCGCTATCTCTGCGATTTTCTGCGCTCGTGTAAGCATATTGCTTTGGAGATAAATGAGAATTTTCATGAGTTTATCGCCGGCCGCGAGCTGACGGCGCTAAGCACGCTGGCGGCGCTTTGTCCGGTCTGGCTGGATGATTTTGGTCGCGGGCGAACCTCCTTCCCGCTGCTGGAGAGATTCCGCTTCGATTGCGTCAAAGTGGATAAGGATTACTTCTGGGATAAAGAAAACGACCCCGCTTTGCCCGGTCTGTTGCAGTCTATTCATACCCTGACCGGCCATGTGATCGTTGAGGGTATCGAAACCGAAAAGCAAAAACGGTTAATCACTTCTGCCGGGGACATCATAGGTCAGGGCCGCTACTGGAAGGAAGAATATATTTTTCTTTGCGGTTGAGGGTCGACCGGGGGCTGGTTTCGGTTACCTGCTATTCTTTTATTTTCCAGTTTTAAATTCCCCCTTTGCTACTGATAATCTTTATTAGCGCAGTGATAAGCGCCTCTCTTTTTTATGAAGGATCGTTCCCTGTAAATACCCCCATGCGTAACGCCCCGATCGCCATTTCGACGTAAGCCAGGTGCTGACTTCTGAGCTGCGCGAGCTGGTGAAAAAAGATCTCGCCGCTGCGATCAATTAATCCTGCCTGCGCCATCCGCTCAGGATCGCGCGGCATGGAAAAATGCCGCCGTTTACCGGCGGCTATTGCTTATTTTGCGCTACCCTGGTTTTTTTCCAGCCGGGCGAAATACTCCGGTGCAAACGGGCGCGGATCGACGTCGGCAAACGGCGCGCGCTCAAAGTGCGATTTCAGCGCCCAGGGGACCGTGCAGTCAAAAATGGTCTTGCAGCTGATGCCATTTCCACGGATCGACGGGCTGTATTCCGGCGTCTGGGACGGATCCAGCTGGTGACCGCGAATGCCGGGGATTGTCGTAATGCTGACGTCCCCCTGCATGCGGGTGGTCATCGCCCACAGGATATCGTCGCTGTCAAAGATGTCGACATCTTCATCAACCAGAATAATATTTTTTAGCTCGGAATAGGTCGCCAGCGCCAGCAGCGCGGCCTGCCCCTGCCGGCCTTCATCGGCGGGTTGACGTTTTTTCACCTGCAGGATCCCGAGGAACTTACCGCCACCCGCGGTGTGGGCGTAGACATTTTGTAAAAAGCCCGGAATGGCGGCCTCGACGGCATTCCAGATACTGGCTTCCGTTGGCAGGCCGGCGAGGGTGGTATGCTCTTCCCCCGGTCCCACCAGGGTCTGCAGAATCGCATTGTTTCGCATGGTCACTGCTTTGACTTTGATTACCGGCAGCGACGGATTAGCGCCGCCGCAGTAGCCAGGAAATTCCGGCATCGCGTGGCCGCTATTGGTGTGCTGATCCTCTCTGACGCGCACGCCAGGCAACAGCTCACCTTCGATAACGATCTCGGCGCGGGCGATGGCTTTCTCCGGGACGCTGACGCCCTGAACCAGCTCCACCGGACGTTGACGCAGCGCGCCGGCGACGCCCAGCTCGTTATAGCCGAACGGCGTGGTAGGGGCTTCGAAGCAGGCGCCAATATAGATGGCCGGATCGAGACCCATATTGATGGTTATCGGCAGTGGTTTGCCGGCGTCCTCGGCCTTCTGGCGAAACACTTCGATATGGCGGCCGGCGGCAAGAAACATCGACAGCTCATCCCGGCCCTGAACGCACAAGCGGTGGATGGTGACGTCGGTCAGCGAGGCGTCGTCGGGATCGCTGGCCAGCGCCAGGCCCAGGCAGAAGAAGGGGCCGGCGTCGATAGGGGTGTTGGTGGGCGCCGGAAGCAGGGTGCGCAAATCAAAATCCGGATCGTCGGCCAGAAAGATCTGTTCCTGGCAGGGGGCGCTGCTGGCCGGGACGACCACCGGCGCGACCGGTTTTTTCACCGCCTTACCCACTTCAAGGGCCAGCTGCGAGGCTTCGCAGCCCAGCAGCAGCGCGGCCCGCTGGCGGCTGGCGTGCATACCCACCAGAATGCGCGAGTGTGGATAACCCTTAATATTGTTAAACATCATCGCCGGCCCGATGCGAGTGGGGCGCTTCACGGTGCCGCCCGCGCCGATATGGCGATAAACACCGGCCAGCTCGGCGTTAGGGTCAACCGGATGATCGGTTTCGAGATACTGATTGTCATGCTGTTGCAGCAGCGCGATGGCGTCGCGCAGATCCTGAATCAGTGCGGTCATGATGTTCTCCTTAGCGTATCGATGCGCACAGTATGCTTCGCAGGCTAATGGTTATCAATTACATCATTTATGCTTTATTGATAAGCTTTTTCTTATCAATTTGTAGGGAGGAGTCCGACCATGTCCTTGCGAGCGTTACGCCATTTTGTGGTCGTTGCCGAAGAGTTGCATATGCACCGGGCGGCGGAGCGGTTACATATCGCCCAGCCCGCCCTCAGTCAGCAGATTAAGCAGCTTGAGCAGCGCCTGGGCGTGGTGCTCTTTTCCCGCGCTAACCGCCGTCTGACTCTGACCGCCGCGGGCGAGGCCTTTTTACACAAGACGCGGCTGGCGCTGGAAATGGCCGATCAGGCGGTGCTGGACGCCCAGCGCACCGCGCGGGGCGAGCAGGGGAGGCTGCATTTGGGGTATGTCTCCAGCGCGATGTACGACAGTAAACTGCCGGGGCTCCTGCGCCGGCTGCGCGCCGACTGGCCGGGGATTGAGCTGTCGCTGGTCCAGGGGGATGTGCAAATGCTCTACGAAGCGCTGTTGGATCTGCGTCTGGATATCGCCATCATCCGCGCGCCGCTGGCCTCGCCGCCGGACGCGCTGGTGGTCAGGCCGTTTGTACGTGAAAAGCTCTGCCTGGCCCTCTATCAACAGCATCCGCTGGCCGGCGTGGGCGCGCTTAATCTGGCCTCATTGCGCACTGACAACTGGATCTCGCTTGACGATCCGCAGGGCACCGGACTGGAGCAGGTTTTTATGGATGCCTGTCGCGTCGCGGGCTTTACGCCGCAGGTGGCGCAGCGGATTAACGACGTTACCTCGATGATTAGCCTGGTCTCCGCCGGGGTGGGAGTGGCGTTGGTTCCGCTCTCGGCGCGGGCCTTACGCCTTGATAACGTGGTGTATATCGATCTCCAGGATCGGCTGGCGGAGAGTGAGCTGAGCATGGTTTACCACCGCCATATTCGTTCGGCGGTGGTAAGGAAAGTTATCTCGCTGCTTAATACCGCTGAGCGATAGTCCCGGTTAGCTGGTCTTCAGGCGGCCAAAGCTGACAATCCTTGAGCGGCCCAGCTCTTTCGCCCGGTACAGCGCGGCATCCGCCGCGCGCAGCAGACTATCGCTTTGGGTGTGCTGCGGGTAGCTGGCGATGCCAATCGACACATCCACCTGGCCTATCTCGGTCAGACCATCGCGCAGCGTCATATTACGCACCTGGGTGTAGATCTCGCTGGCGCACTGGTGCGCCCCGGCTTCGTCAATCCCGGGGAGCAGCACTAAAAACTCCTCGCCCCCGTAGCGGAAAGCCATGCCGATATCGCGCACCGCGCGCTGCACAATGGTCGCAACGCTCTTAATCACCAGATCCCCAGCCTCATGGCCATAGCGATCATTGATGGTTTTAAAATGATCGATGTCGATCATCAGACAGCTCAGCGGAGTATGGGTATGGACCGCCAGCGCCATCTGCGAATGCAGCGCTTCGTCAAGATGATGGCGGTTACGCAGGCCGGTCAGGGAATCGAACAGCGCTTTTTCCAGCAGGGCGCTGCGCAAACGCTGATTGGCCAGCGCCAGGCCCAACGCTTCCGCCATCAGCTCGAGATAGGCCCGGGAAGGAGCGTCACTGGCGGTGACGTTCTGGAAAGTCAGCAGGCCAATGGCTTCGCCCTGGGCGATGAGCGGTACGCAGAGCGACTGGCCGGCGTGCGTCTCCGGCAGATGATAGCAGGTGATATCGGGCTCGCCCTGCACCGGCGGATGGCTGAGTCCCCGCCGTATCGCCCAGCAGTCGTCGGGAGAAAAGGGCGTCGTCTCACCGGCGGGTGACAGCCACTGCGCTACGCAGCGCAGCTGCCAGGGGTCGGTATCCAGAACATACAGTTTACCGGGGATCGTCGGGGCGATATTCGGCGCAAACCGCTCCGCCACCTTAATCACATCCTCAATGGTTTCACAGCCCTGCAGCCGCTGAGTCATACGCGCCAGCAGCTCGCGGATCGCCCAGTCGGCGTCGCGCTGCTGCTCCAGCCGCTGACGGGCCAGGCCGTTCTCGCGAAAAATGCGGATCGCCTGAGCCATGTCACCAATCTCATCCACCTGGGTAAAGTGCGGCGTCTCCACCGCATAATCCTGGGAGGCGAGACGCTGGACCACGTCGCTCAGGCGAACCACCGGGTAGAGCACCCGGCGTTTGAGAATGAAGCCGAGGACGAACAAAAACATCAGGGCGGTCAGGCCGACCATGATTTCCGACAGCGTACGCCAGATCCGCGAGCGCTCGGTGGCCTGGTCGATAGCGACGGCGGCGCGATGCTCAAGCATCTGGCGGAAGCGATCGATCTGCGTCTGCATGCGCTCCAGTTCAGTCTCGTACGCGGTGCCGTACAGCACCGCGATGGCCGCTGGCGCATCGCCGCGAGCGACATGCGCCAGGGCCGCCTGCTGTTCATCCTGTAGCTCATTGGCGATCCGCAGGCCATCCTGGAGTAGCGCCAGCTCCTCGCGGCTGGCGCCGTTATCTTTCAGGCCGCCCAGCCGCTGCTCTATGCTCTTGTCGGTCTGCTGCAGCTGCTGATATTGCGTAAGCGTCTCCGGCGAAGGCTTTATCACGTACAGCCGGGCGAGGTCAGACAGCGCCCAGGCGTCGTTTTCCACCTCGTCGGAGAGGGTATCAAAGACCTGGCGCTGCTGTACCGCCTGGCGTTCGACGCGGTCGGCGCTGGAGGCCATGAGCATAGCGCTCCCGGAAGCCAGCGTCAGGCCAACGGTGATCCCGTAAGCCCAGTTAGTGATGGTGGCGATTCTCACCGTGAATTTCCTTGCATGCAGATGAAGCTGTTTTGATTATAGAACTCCGCCCCCGCCACGACGGCGGCCCGCTTCAGAGGCGGCGCTCGCTATGCAGAGGGGCAAGGGTCTGAAGAATGATGGCGTGTAGCGTTTCCGCATGGTGGCGCAAAACGAGGAAGACATCGCTATCCAGAGCGCCATTTATAACATCCGCTTCCATAATCTGTAAGGCTTCCTGCCAGGCCATCCCTTTACGATAAGGGCGATCTTCGGTCAGCGCGGTGAAAATATCGGCGATGGAGATAATCCGGTCGGCGAGGGTCAGGTGCTCCTTTTCGAGATGCAGAGGGTAGCCGCTGCCGTCCATTTTTTCATGATGATTCGAGGCCCAGTTAATGATGTCGCCGAGCTCGCTATAGTCGCTGAGAAGTTCGCCGGTCATGTAGCTGTGCTCCCGCACCTGACTCAGCTCCTCATCATCCAGCTCGCCCTCTTTTTCGAGAATGGAGAGTGGGATATAGACCTTGCCAATATCGTGTAGATAGCCGGCTATCTGTATTTGCTGACAGGTGGGCTCCGGCAGCTGCATCCAGCGGGCAAGCTGGCGGGCGATTTCCCCCACCATGATGCTATGGGTGGCGGTAAAGCTACTGTAGGTGTCGACGATTTTGGCAATCAGCAGGCAGACATCCTTCAGACCGTGAATATCCAGATAGCGCGTGTTGATGGGGCCAATAATCTCCAGCAGCCGCTGAATATGGCCGGGGTGAAGGTGCTGCCAGAAGTTCGCATTTTCAGCGACCTCGCACAGGCTATCGCAGAGCGGCGGATCGATCTCCCGATGCAAAGCGACGAACTGTTCCACCACCGCCCGCGTGGGCCAGGCGGCAACGTGGCTATCGGCCGGCAGCAGCCGTTCAAAGGCATCAGCGAAATAGACAATGTGCTGTTCGCGGGAGCCCCGGTGGTTCGGGCTAAAATGGTGATCGCGAATAAAGGGAACGATGGGCTGGAAGGTCGCTAATCCCTCCAGCATCGCCACACCCTGGCGCTGATGCGGGTCGTGGATATTATCGATAGCATCCAGCGAATGAATGGTGCGTTTATCCCCCAGCACGCCGATATCGTGCAGCAGCGCGGCGCAAAAAATGGTCTGCTGCCGTTCGTCAGGCAGTTCCAGCCTTTGCGCCAGCGTCAGGGCGATTAAGGCCGTTCGTTGCATATGCCGGTGCAGTTCAGGGTTAATGATCTGGATGACTCTGGTGGTCAGCATCAGGGCCGACTTCAGGGCAATACGCATCTCTGTTCTCCGTTCGCGTGACCTGGCGGGCAAAAATGCTCTCGCCGGTGACGGAAGTGTCGATAATCTGATCGCAATGCGTGTTGTGTGTTGCTGAACAGGTAAATCCTCAGAATGTTTTGGTTCATAGCTCTGCCCGTTTCAGATCCAGTGGTGCACCAGAGTTGGGCGATATCGTCCTAAGAACCTTATTATTGTCTGATAGTTAACCATTTCCCCCCCAGAAAAGAAATGAATTCTGGCAAGCCCTTTGCATTAAGCAAGCGTAAGTTTGATTAATGTCTATGAAGGGAGTGACCTGTATGAATTTTAGAGCATTACTTGCCATTGCGTTATTGACGATGAGCAGCCTGGCGTTTAGCGAGACGCGTCTTCCGCATATTGTTATTTTAGCCACCGGCGGAACGATTGCTGGTTCGGCGGCCAGCAATACCCAAACAACCGGCTATAAAGCCGGGGCGATTGGGGTGCAGACGCTGATTAACGCCGTGCCGGAAATGAGTAAAATCGCTCACGTCGAGGGCGAGCAGGTGGCCAATATTGGCAGTGAGAATATGACCAGCGATATTATTCTCCAGCTCTCGAAGCGGGTGAATGCGCTATTGGCCCGGGACGATGTCGATGGCGTGGTGATCACCCATGGCACGGACACGCTGGATGAAACCCCGTATTTCCTCAATCTGACGGTGAAAAGCAACAAGCCGGTGGTCTTTACCGCGGCGATGCGCCCGGCGACGGCGATCAGCGCCGACGGGCCGATGAACCTGCTGGAAGCGGTCACGGTCGCCGCCGATCCTGATGCCCGGGGACGCGGGGTAATGGTGGTGCTTAACGACCGCATCGGCGCGGCGCGCTTTGTCACCAAAACTAATGCCACTTCGCTGGATACCTTCCGGGCGCCCGAGGAGGGCTATCTTGGTGTCGTGGTGGGCGGAAAACCCCAGTTCGAGACGCGGGTGGATAAAATTCACACGCTGCGCTCGGTGTTCGATGTGCGTCAGCTGAAGGTTCTGCCGAAGGTGGTGATTATTTATGGTTACCAGGACGATCCGGAGTATATGTACGATGCGGCGATCGCCCATCATGCCGACGGTATTATCTACGCCGGAACCGGGGCGGGGTCGGTGTCGGTACGTAGCGCCGCCGGTATCAAAAAAGCGCAGCAGGCGGGCATCGTGGTGGTGCGAGCCTCCCGTACCGGCAGCGGCGTCGTACCGCCGGATGACAGCCAGCCCGGGCTGGTGGCCGACTCCCTCAACCCGGCAAAAGCGCGTATACTGCTGATGACCGCGCTGACGCAGACTAAAGATCCGCAGCTGATTCAGCAATATTTCCATACCTACTGATCCTCTGCGGCGAGGGCGTTTTTCACACCCTCGCCGTGCTTTCTTCTCAATGACCTGGCTTCCATGCAAATCGATGGCGGATGATTGCCCATCATTCACTCCACCTGTATTTCCCACGAGGCGTAAAAAAATATTTTTTATTGTCCGGCGGGCACAGTATTTCAATGCACCGCGCTTATTTTAAAAGCAGGTTTAAATAAGTCTATTCTTAATTGTTGTCTTAAAGTCGTTTTAATCTTTTTTATGCTGACGGATTAAAAAAGATGCATTTCGCAGTGGGACGCGTTTAATACTCGCTTTGACAGACTACGATGCATCCCAACGCGGTCAGACCGCCGATCGCGCGGCTCAGCGGACGCCTGCCACCGGCGGCCAGGGCCGCACTGCGGCAGCTTTCGGTTGTTTTCGTTAGTAACGCTGATGATTAGCGTGAAAATGATATGCATGATGAATATATTAAGCGTGGTTCAAGATTTAAGTTTACATTTAGTAACATATGTGCCGCAATTATGTTTTTTTGTCAGCTTGCTGTTTTTTACTTGCCGGAGGGAATTTCAGCGGATTAGTATTGTCGAACTTGCTGTACGTACCGCCTAATGATGATAAATGGATTCTGTTTTCCTTAAGCGTTACCACATAATTAATGTTTACAGGAAAAATCATGGCCTGCGTATTTAATAAACAACTTTTACACCCGCGTAACTGGCTGACCTGGTTCGGGCTCGGCATCCTCTGGTTAATCGTGCAACTGCCTTATCCGCTGCTGCATTTTATCGGCACCAGCGCTGGTCGCCTTTCCCGTCGCTTTCTTAAACGCCGCGAACATATCGCCCGGCGTAATATCGAACTCTGCTTCCCGGACATGTCGCCAGCGGCGCGCGAGACGCTGATCGATCAAAACTTTATGTCGCTGGGAATGGGGCTTATCGAAACCGGCATGGCCTGGTTCTGGAGCGACGAGCGGGTCAAAAAATGGTTTGATGTCGAGGGGTTCGCCAACCTTAATCACGCGCTTAGCGGTGGGAAAGGGGTAATGGTCGTCGGCGTGCACTTTATGTCGCTGGAGCTGGGCGGGCGCGCGATGGGGCTGTGTCGGCCAATGATGGCCACCTACCGGCCGCACAACAGCCCGCTGATGGAGTGGGTGCAAACCCGCGGTCGCCTGCGTTCGAACAAAGCGATGATCGATCGCAACAATCTGACCGGTCTGGTGCATGCCTTGAAATCCGGTGAAGCGGTGTGGTTCGCGCCCGATCAGGATTACGGTCCCAAGGGCAGCGTCTTTGCACCTTTTTTCTCCGTCCCGCAGGCGGCGACCACCAACGGCACCTATGTCCTGTCCCGCTTATCGGGCGCGAAAATGTTGAGCATCAGCATGGTACGTAAGCTGGATCGCCGGGGCTATAGCCTGCATATCAGCGAGGTGATGAATGACTATCCGGGTGAGGATAAGCAGATCGCCGCCGGCTATATCAACAAGGTTATTGAGCGCGAGATCCTGCGCGCTCCCGAGCAGTATCTGTGGGTACACCGTCGTTTTAAAACCCGACCGCTGGGCGAACCTTCCGTCTATTAACCTTCCCGCACAGGCTGCGCTTTCAAAATCCCGACAGTTGGGGTAACGTGAGCCGGATCATGTTTTAGTCGTGCGCGAAGGAGTGCAGAGTGTTCGCTGAGTTTGGTGTTCTGAATTATTTAACCTATCTGGTCGGGGCGGTGCTTATCATCCTCGTTCCTGGCCCTAATACGTTTTTCGTGCTGAAAACGGGCATTGCCCACGGGGTGAAGAAAGGCTATCTGGCGGCGGCGGGCGTCTTTATTGGCGACGCAGTGCTGATGTTTCTGGCCTTCGCCGGGGTGGCGACGCTGATTAAAACCACGCCGGTGTTGTTTAACGTCGTGCGCTACCTCGGGGCAATTTACCTGCTGTGGCTCGGGGGCAAAATGCTCTATGCGGTGCTGACCCAGCGCGACGGCCAGTCCGACGCCAGCGCGGAGCCGGCGAGCGCGATCCTCAAGCGCTCCCTGACCCTGAGCCTGACCAATCCGAAAGCGATTCTGTTCTATGTGTCGTTTTTCGTGCAGTTTATCGATGTCAACGCCAAAACCCCCGGCGTGGCGTTCTTTATCCTGGCGCTGACCCTCGAGGTGATTAGCTTCTGCTATATGAGCTTTTTGATCCTCTCCGGCTCGTTTGTCACCCGCTACGTCAAAACCCGCAAGAAGCTGGCTAAACTTGGCAACAGCCTGATTGGTCTGGTTTTCGTCGGGTTCGCCGCGCGCCTGGCTACCCTGCAGTCCTGATCCCCACGGGCCGGTTACCCGCTGACCGGCCCGCCGTCTCTTATTCTGCCCTGTAACAAAAACCCTTCATTTTTTATTGCATTGGTGTTACATATACAGCCGTTTATCGCTCAGCAAAAAGGAAGCCCCGATGATTCTGCAAAAACTCCTCAGCAATAAAAACTGCAAAAAATACTGTCTGTCGCTCGCGGTGGTGTTTGCTATCGCGCTGGCGGTAGTGGGGCGGGCGACCTTCGGGGGCGTGGTGAGCGAGTACAATATGCCGTACTCAGAGTGGACGACGTCCATGTTCTTCCTGCAGGGGGCGATGGTGACGGTTTACAGCATTGTCTTTACCGCGCTCTTCGCTATCCCCCTCGGCTTTATTTTCCTCGGCGCCGATCGTCAGGATTAAGCGTCAACGGGCGAACCGCGGTTCGCCCTGTCTTATCGGCTTATCAACAGCGTGAAGCATTAGTCGTCGTCATGATAGTGATGATGGTGGTGGTGGCGATGGGGGTGATATCCATCGTCAATAATGCATCCCGATAACAGCGTGCACAGCGCAATAATCAACGGTAACACGATCGGTTTTTTCATCCTTACTTCTCCCGCTATTCTTATTCCCCGGGGCCGAGAATGCCGCGGCGGATAACGTGAGTGTAAAGGGTTAACTTATTGATGGGATAGGATAACTCCGCAATATCGCCGCGGCGATCACCACCAGCCAAACTGGGTGCCGGCCACCGCCACGATGGCGACGACCAGCATGATAATGGTGCTTTTTTTCATTATGCCCCACCCGGCGCCGCATAGCCGCCGACAAAAAACCAGCCGAGAAAGACGACGGCGATGATAAAGATCGCCACCGGGAAAAGAATACCCAATTTCATGATTGTGTCCCTGTACCCACGAATGATGCCCTGCATGATACTGGATATCGCGGTACTTTAGTCAATATGAATGAAATTCTCCTGGCGGCGGGACTTCTTATCCTGGTACATCGCCTCATCGGCAGCGCGTAAGGCCGCTTCAACATCGATACTCTGCGGATCGCAGGTGACCACCCCGAAGCTGGCGCCCTCATAGTCGATACGCTGTTCGCCGAGGAAGTAGACGCCGCACAGAGCCTGACGCAGGGACGTGACATACGCCTGCTGTGCGGCAGGCTGCTGGGCGCTACCGACGATCAAAAACTCATCGCCGCCAAGGCGGCCAACGATATCTTCCCGGCGCGCGACAGCGGTGAGTCGTTTGCCGACCTGCACCAGAAAGCTGTCGCCGCACGGATGGCCGAACCGATCGTTAATGGCTTTGAAACCATCGAGATCGATAAAAATAAGCGAGACCTGCTGCTGCTGGGCGCGGGCGGAGGCAAAGCGTAACGCCAGCTGCTTAAACAGCGCGCGGCGATTGGGAAGCTGGGTGAGCTCATCGGTAGACGAGTGCAGCTCCAGCGCGACGTTTGCCGCCTGCAGCTGTTGCACCAGGGTGTCTTTTTCCACGTAGTGGGAAATGAGCTTCGCAAACAGGCCCATGACCTGTTCGCCTTCGAGGTTATAAGGCTGTTGTTGCCGGCTGGTGGCGCAGAGGGTGCCGAACAGAGAGCCGTCGGCCAGGCGGACGGGAATGCTTAAAAAAGTAGCGATTCCCAGCTCCTGGGCGGCGATGCAGGAGTGCCAGCGGTTGGCAACGTCATTGCTAAACGTACACTGATCCTCAAGGGCGCGTTTGCACAGGGATTCATCCCAGGGGACGGAAAATCCTTCCGGGATCTGCATTTCGCTGCTGTTGTGGGCGAACATGATCTGCTGCCGCTGGGCGTTGGTATCAATGCGGGTGAGGTAGGTGGACTCCATTCGGGTCACCGCCTCCAGCATCTCCAGCAGCTGGCGCACCAGGGTTTCCAGGGACTGTTCCGCAGCGAGGGTTTGCGACACCCGGGCAAGAATAAAATCTGACATGAATAATACAGCTCCAGCACGCCAAACGTCACCCCAGCATATTGGGCTGCAAACGGACATCAGCGTCAAATAAACAGTGATATTTTTAAATTTATCACATCTGTCTGGGGAATACTTGTCCACGCGGTGGGAAAAAAAGCCCCGTCGGGGGCGACGGGGAAAAACTCATTGATTATGGAATGATCTGTTCTCTGGTCAGTTCGAGAACAGGGCTACTCTACGGGGGAAAAGTGCAGGCAAGATGGAGAAAACGTGGAGATTCAGGCTAAAATCCCCGGGCATTCAGGAAAGGGAGGAACAATGAAAAAGCTACTGGCTATTCTGCCACTGGTATTAGCCGGCTGTGCCCAGCCGCAGCCCACTGCGCCGACGAAAACCATCGGCATGCCCAACCCCGCGGCGGTATACTGTCAGCAATCCGGCGGCACCCGGGTGCCGGTGCAAACGCCGCAGGGCGTCAGCACCCAGTGCAAACTACCCAGCGGCGAAACTCTCGACGAGTGGGCGCTGTGGCGCCGGGATCATCCGGCTAAATCGTAACCGGCAGGGCCGCCAGCCAGGCGGCCAACACCCGGGCATGATTCTGCTCGGTGTTCTTCGCAGCGTACAGCAGCGTCAGCGGCTGGCGTTGCGCCAGCGCCGCCAGCCGCAGGCCCGTTTCGCGATGGGCGTCGAGCTCCTGACGATAGCGCTGGCTGAAGTGGGCGAAATCGATCGCCTCGCCGTGAAAGGCTTTGCGCAGCTCAGCGGAAGGCGTTAACTCCTTACACCACTCATCACAGGCCAGCGCCTCTTTTTTAATCCCCCGCGGCCAGAGACGGTCGACCAGCACCCGATAGCCGTCGCTGCTTTCCTGCGGGTCATACACCCGTTTACACTGAATCATCATCCTGCTCCTTCTGTGCCATCCAGGCGAGCAACTGCGGGATTTGCCCGTCGGAAAATACCGTGATGCCGTGGGCGCGGAGTAGGTCGGCGGCCACGCCGGCGCCCGCTTTGCGCCGTCCGCGAAAGGAACCGTCATAGACAAACTGGCTGCCGCAGGTAGGGCTGCCGTCGGTGAGTAACGCTGCCTGACAGCCCGCTTCCCGGGCGGCGCTGAGCGCCAGCCAGGCGGCCAGCTGATAATGTCCGGTGACGTCGCGGCCGTCGCTTTCCACGATCCGCGCCCGTCCGGCAAGCACATCGCCGCCGGTGCCGCCGAGGATCTCCGCCGGCAGTCGGGGCGTAGGCAGACCGGCCGCCAGCTCCGGGCAGTGGATCACCAGCCGCCCCGCCTGCTGCCAGCGGGACAGCGTCGCCGCCAGCTGTGCCTTCTCACTACCGTTATACCGCACCTGGAATCCCATCAGGCAGGCGCTGACCAAAAGCTTATTTTTCATTCTCTCTCCCTTACGCGCTTTTTCCAGTATACCTCACCCGTCGGCCACGGCGGTGGGGTGAAAATAAGGATTGTGTTCCACAGGCGGGATCGCTATTCTGACGTGCCTTGTGCTGTCCGTCTCGTCCAGACATAAGGAACCTGCTATGAAAACTCCTTTACGCCTCGCCCTTGTCGGCGATTATCACCCCGATATTGTTGCCCATCAGGCCATTCCCCTGGCGATAGACGATGCCGCCGCCGTGCTGGAGCAGCCGGTGAAATATGACTGGCTCGCCACCCCATCGATCGCCTCCGGCGAGGCGCTGGCGGAGTACGATGCCATCTGGGTCGTTCCCGGCAGCCCGTATCGTCACCCGGAAGGCGCGTTTACCGCGATCCGCTATGCCCGGGAAAACAGCATTCCTTTCCTCGGCACCTGCGGCGGCTTTCAGCACGCGGTGATTGAATACGCCCGCAACGTGCTCGGCTGGCAGGACGCCGGACATGCGGAAACCGACAGCGAAGGGCGGATGGTGATCGCTCCCCTCAGCTGCTCGCTGGTGGAGACCTCCGCCGTCGTCGAGCTGCGGGCGAATACGCTGATTGCCCGCGCCTATGGCCGGGAGAGCATTGAAGAGGGCTACCACTGCCGGTACGGCGTGAGCAGCGCGTTTGCGGCGGAGCTGGAGCAGGGCGATCTGCGCGTCACCGGCTGGGATGAAGAGGGTGAGATCCGCGCCGTCGAGCTGGTGACGCACCCGTTTTTTGTCGCCACCTTGTTCCAGCATGAGCGTCACGCGCTGGACGGGCGTCCCGCGCCGCTGGTGCAGGCGTTTCTCCGCGCCGCGGCACAATAATTCCACCGGCAGCGGGCGCTGCCGGTCATCTTCAGGGGTGAATTTCCCGGTCACGTCCGGCGAGCGCGCCGCAGACCGCCATCACCAGCGAAATCAGCGCCACCGCCAGCAGCGGAATATGCCAGTCGCCATTGGCATCATGGATCCTGCCCATCAGCGGCGGCCCGCAGGCGGCCAGCAGATAGCCGACGCTCTGCGCCATCCCTGACAGCGCCGCGGCCTGATGCGCCGAGCTGGCGCGCAGGCCGATAAACGTCAGGCCGAGGATCATAGTGGCTCCGGAGCCAAAGCCGAACAGCAGCGTCCAGCCGATCGCCAGCTCAGGCAACAGCCACAGCCCGGCGGCGCTGATGGCGCACATCAGGGCGACCAGCACCGCGATCCCGCGCTGGTCGCGCAGCCGATGCAGGATCAGCGGTATCGCCAGGCCGGGCGCGGCGGTCGCCAGCTGCAGCAGGCCATGCAGCGAGCCGGCCTGCGCTTCGCTATAGCCCATACTCTGCAGAATCGACGGCAGCCAGCCGATAATCACGTAATAGACCAGCGAGTTGATGCCGAGGAACAGCGTCACCTGCCAGGCCAGCGCCGACCGCCAGATCCCCCGGTTATGCATAGCGCCTGAGCCGGTCAATGGCGTCTCCGCCCGGCACCGGGACTGCGGCAGCCAGCTGAGGAGCGCCAGTAGCGGGAAGACCATCAGCAGCAGCAGCGCCCCGCGCCAGCCGAATCCGGCCATCGCCACGGGGACCACCAGCGCCGAACCAAGCGCCGCCGCGCCGCCCATCGTCAGGGAATAGGCGCCGGTCATCCGCGCGACATGCTGCGAGAAATCCCGTTTAATCAGCCCGGGCAGCAGCACGTTACCCAGCGCAATGCCGCAGCCGATCACCGCCGTGCCGATAAACAGCAGCGCAGCGGAGGGCAGGGAGCGCAGGGCAATGCCGGCGCAGATCAGCAGCATCGCCAGCAGCAGGCTGCGTTCCATGCCGAACCGGCGGGCAACCCCTGCCGCCAGCGGCGAGACAAGGCCAAAGGCCAGCAGCGGCAGGGTAGTGAGCAGCCCGGTCTGCGCGGTGGTCAGGCCATAGTCGCTACGAATCGCGTCCAGCAGCGGCGCCGCGCCGGTAAAGACCACGCGCAGGGTGGTGGCGATGAGCAGGATACCGGCAATCAGCAGCGCGGGGCGGCGGCCGGTAGAGGAGATCACAGAAGACATATCATTCTCAAGGTAACTAACGAGGGGGGTTACGATAGCGGCTTTGTCCCTCGTTTAAATCAAGCTAAAATGACAGATTATCGCTAATATCGGACAAGATGATGATTGGACTGGGGCTGGATGGCTATGAACCGGACAGTGGCCACGAATCGGCCATTGCCTTTCGTATCCGGGTGGTGGAGGCGGAGCAGTATATTCCGGCGCATTCCCACCGTAAGGGGCAGCTGATCCTTGCCCTGCACGGCGCCTTGACCTGCGAGGTGGAGAACGCAATGTGGATGGTGCCGCCGCAGTATGCGGTGTGGGTTCCGGGGCAGCTGTCCCACAGTAACCGCGCTACCCCCGGCGCCCAGGTATGCTTCCTGTTCATCGAGCCGGGCGCCGCGCCGATGCCGGATCGCTGCTGTACGCTAAAGATTTCCCCGCTGGTGCGAGAGCTGATCCTTACTCTGGCGGAGCGCGGCGGAGAGTCCCTGGCCGCCCCCGCCACGGCCCGGCTGGTGCAGGTTCTGTTTGATGAGCTGCCCCGCCAGCCGCAGGAGCACCTGCAGCTGCCGGTATCAAACCACCCGAAAATTCGTCAAATGGTGACGATGATGGCTGAGGATCCGGCGCGCTGGCAGACCCTGAGCCAGTGGGCGGCGGTGTTTGCGATGAGCGAGCGGAATCTGGCCCGCCTGGTAGTGCGCGAAACGGGGCTGAGCTTTCGCCGCTGGCGCCATCAGCTGCAGCTGATCCTCGCGCTGCAGCTGCTGATCCGCGGGCAGACGGTGCAGCAGACGGCTCAGGCGCTGGGCTACGATTCCACCACCGCCTTCATCACCATGTTTAAAAAAGGGCTCGGGCAGACACCGGGCCGCTATCACGGTAGCCTGGCTACGACTTCCCAATAAACAATGAGATGATCCCGGCGGCAATCAGCGGCCCGACCGGGACGCCGCGAAACAGGGCGACGCCGAGTACTGTACCGACCAGCAGCCCGGCCACCAGATGCGGCTGGGAGCCCATCAGGGAGACGCCGCGCCCGCCGAGCCACGAAACAAACACCCCGACCGCAATCGCCAGCAGCGATTTCCAGTTCATAAAGGAGTGGATCAGCGTCGAGGGCGGCAGCGTGCCGCTGGCGATAGGCGCCATCACGCCGATGGTCAGAATAATGATCCCGACGGTCAGTCCCTGTTTCTCAACCCAGGGAAAGAAGGCGTTCAGCGGCGTGACGCGCACGATAATCAGCACGAGGATGGAGATCGCCACGGTGGTGTTATGACTGATAAAGCCGAGCGCCGCCAGACCCAGCAGGATCAACAGGGTGGTATCAAACATGTACAGAGGTCCTTGCCAAAATAAGAATGCCAAAAATATCCCGCTTACTCTACGCATCGTGGCGTGAATAAACAGGATTTTTACGCCATGCGGCGGAAATCTGGGCGGATGCCCGGTTAGCTAAGACGGCGAAAGGTCGCGATCTCTGGTCGGGCGATATGTAAATAGTCTTCGGTGTCGAGAATGATCGACCGGTCCAGGCGCCCGGCGTTAAAGGCGATTTGTGGAAAGCGTTCAAACAGCAGCGGGTCCGCCACCAGCCGCAGCGCCGGATGGAAACTGAAGGGGGGAATGGCGCCGAACACGCAGGCGGTGAGGGCATCCACCTCCGCCGGGCTGGCCAGCGAGGCTTTGCTGCCGCCGATATGCCGGGCCAGGCTGGCGAGGTCGGCCTGCCGATCGGCGGCGAGGATCGCCAGCACATGCTGGTTGACGCCGTTTCCTTTCACTTTACAGACTAACGCTTTCGCGCCCTGGCCAAGCGCGGTGCCGCGGATTGCCGAGACGGCTTCGCACTGACCGACCGCCTCGTGCGCCATCACCCGGTAGCGGGCCCGGTGCTCGTCGAGCAGCGCGCACAGCCGCTGGTGGATATTACCTTCTACTGCTTCAAGCATAGCGTCCTCCTGACATCATAAAGCAGCCAGCTTAGCGCTGTTGCGCCGGCCTGCCAACGGTGGGCCGGGAAATTCACCATTCGCTCATTATTACTTCACAGTGCTGTGGTGCAATCCCGCAGGCGCAGATGAGTTTTGCAAATAAAAAAAAGAATGATTTTCATTTTCAATCGAACTTTTTTTATTTCGCTCAGTCTCTATCGGACGACACAGAATATTAATAATTGCCGTAATGAGGTTAGGATGATGCACGATGCAACCATGCAGGGTTCCCCACGCAAGAAATTTAATAAAATAAGGGAGCTCAACAGACGGCGGAATTACTTTACTAAGAAAGTACGTAATGCCCTGCGGGTGGGGGTGGCGAAAGCGCTCTGGGATCGCCGACGCCGTCAGCCGGTAGATTTGTCGTCTGCGAAAACCGTCCTGTTGATGCGCAATGAGGGGGCGGTCGGCGATGTAGTGGTGGATTCCGCGCTGGTGAAATGCCTGCATCAGTCAGGCTATATCGTTGATTTTTTGCTGACGACCTCTAACAGCCAGGTGATGCGTTATAACCCGCGGATCCGCCATATTTATGAAGCTGATCCGGTTACGTCCGCCGATTTTTTGCGTAAATTTAATCATAACGTTCCTCGCGACGTTATTAATGAACTGGCTAATAATAAGTACGATATTATTATTGACCCTTCGCTGTTCGATATTCCCGTGCATCGCCTGCGGCTTTTCCGACAAATAAAAGCCAAATCAGTGCTCGGGTTTAATAAATGGCCATCGATTAAGCACTACTCCCACTCTTTTGATTTTGACTGCCAGCGCTGGCACGTGACGAAAACGTTCGAGCTGATCGCCGATTATCTCCAACTGGACACCCGCGGGCTGGACGCTTACGACCTGGCGGTGCCCGGGCCGATTATGCAGGAGGTGGCGCAGTATCTGGCGTCGCTAAGCGGAAAAGCGGTGGTGATTAATATTTTTGCCGGCCATGCCGACCGCAGTCTCTCGCAGACGCAGCTGGCGGAACTGCTCGACAAACTGCTGGCCCGCCACCCGGGGAGCGCGGTTATTCTGCTCGATCACCGGCGCGAGATCCGCATCCCGCTGCCGCCGGAGGTGGTGATTAACCCATTTAACACGTTACACCATGCGATGGCGCTGATCGCCCAGGCGGAGCTGATTATCTCCCCGGACACCTCGGTGGTGCACATGGCGGCGGCGTGGAACAAACCGCTGATCGCGGTCTATAAGGACGTTCTGCTTAATAACCGGCTGTGGGCCCCGGGCTATGACAACGCCAGGCAGATCATTGTTAAATGCGGGAAGGTCCATCAGCATCGCGGGCTAGTGGATAGAATTATAGCGGCGCTACCGGAGACGCTGTGAGGCGATGAGGGGAGGCAGGTAGGGCTCACCTGCTGGCCGTATGCAAGAGCCAGCAGGTGAGCGAAGGTTGCATTGCCAGTCTGCAACCGCCGCTATTGTACTGTTGCCCGCGGCTCTGCCACATCCGGGAAAGCTCTTAAAGAGGTGGTCGCCGCGACTGACGGGCGGGATCACTCTTCAGTGAGCCACATATCCGCCTCTTCAAACATCTCCTGCACCGTGCGGCTGATCAGCTCTTTTTCATGCTTGCTGGCGTCGGTGTTGATCGCCGGCAGCGTCATCATCGGCTTCACCCGCACTTCCGCCTCCGGGAAAATGCGCTGCATGCGTTTGGTCAGCTCGTTAAGAATGGCCTCTCTGGCGCCCGGTAGCCCGGCAAAATTGCGCTTGTCATAAATCAGTTCCACAAACATCTTCTGTCCTCTGTATGCTGATCGCGGGCGATAGTTTTACTGTATTAATGTACAGTGTCAAGCGAATGCCGCGGCGCTGCGCATCTACCACCTCGCGCGGCGGGCGGGCTGCGCGCAAAAGCAGCAAACGGTTCGCTGGCGCTGAAGAAGACCCCTATTGACATCAAGGAGTTATTTCAGTGCTGGCGATTGATAGCTGGAGCCGATATTGACCGGTAAAACTGGCAAAACTACTGTATATATATTCAGTGTGCGCCGGGAGACCGGTAGAGATCAAGGGGTGAAAGTCCCCGACCATTGAAGGACCAGCAATCCACAAGGTCCCCGAGTCATGCGTTGCATACCGCGAGGTATGGGGCGAAGCGTTGACAGGGGTGTTGACAGGCCAGCCATTGAGCCACGAAATGTATATTAAATTACCGGGTGCCGACGTTGTACTGTTAACGGAAGGCAACATCATAGGGTGCGATACTGCGAGTGCCACATGGACCCGGCGGGGTCTGAGACCCTGGCATGTCAATACGATCTCTACGCGGGAACCGGGAGATCTCCCCTCTGACCATCTGCCAGTGTCGGAGATGGCCCGCACCGGGAAGACGAGGAGTCATAGCCGGTGATGTACGGAGAGGAGAAGTCGGACTCGCTCATAGTAGCGGCGAAGCAGGCGAACAACCCGAAAGGAGCGGAGTCAGTGGAGCGAAGGAGCGGGGCCAAGGGGAACGTGGAACAGCCACACATGCGCCGGACACAGAGCCGGGAAAGCATGTCACAGAGGCTGTCACGCGTGCGGGAAGCTGCGAAGCAGCGGAAGAAAGAACGGTTTACAGCATTGTTCCACCTGCTGACAGTCGAAGCACTGGAAGCCGCATTCCTCTCCCTGAGCAGGAAAGCGGCCGCCGGAGTGGATGGCATCAGGTGGATGGACTACGCCGGAAACATGAAGAACAACATAACAGATCTGCACCGGAGGCTACATCAGGGCAGCTACAGGGCGCAGCCCGGCAGGCGTCACTACATCCCAAAAGCGGATGGAAAACAACGCCCGCTCGGCATCGCCTCGCTGGAGGACAAGATCGTCCAGTATGCGCTGGTGAAAATCCTGAACGCAGTCTATGAAAACGACTTTATGGGGTTCTCATACGGGTTCAGACCCGGGCGAAGCCAGCACGATGCACTGGACGCACTGGCCACAGGGCTGGTACGCACTAACGTAAACTGGGTACTGGATGCCGACATCAGTCAGTTCTTTGACAGGGTGAGCCACGAATGGCTGATCAGGTTCACAGAGCATCGGATCGGCGACCGGAGGGTAATCAGGCTCATACGTAAGTGGCTCACAGCCGGGACGTCGGAGGAGGGTCAATGGCGAGCAACGGAGGAAGGCACCCCACAGGGTGCGGTCATCTCACCGCTGCTGGCAAACATATACCTCCACTACGTCTTCGATCTGTGGGCGCATCAGTGGCGACGTCGCTATGCCACAGGCAATGTGGTAATGGTCAGATACGCCGATGACATCGTCATCGGGTTCGACAAACGATACGATGCCCGGCGCTTCCGTATAGCCATGCAGCGCAGACTGAGGGAGTTCGGACTCACGGTTCACCCGGAGAAAACCCGTCTGATGGAGTTCGGCCGCTTCGCTGCCGAAAACCGTGCCATCAGGGGAAAAGGCAAACCAGAAACGTTCAACTTCCTCGGGTTCACGCACATCAGCGGGAAAGATCGCAACGGCAGGTTCATGCTGATACGAAAGACCCGCCGGGATCGGATGACGGCAACTCTGAAAGCCATCAAAGACGGTCTGCGAAGGCGCTGGCATTACTCAATCCCCGAACAGGGAAAATGGCTCAGGAGAGTGGTTCAGGGATACCTGAACTATCACTCGGTACCGGGCAACTTCCCCACCATGCAGAAGTTCAGGACACACGTAACAAACCTCTGGCGCCGGGCGCTCAGGCGCAGGAGCCAGAAGGATGATACGACCTGGACGAAAGCAAACAAACTGGCAGCCGCATGGCTACCAAGGGTTCGGGTTCTTCATCCATGGCCTGTGGAGCGGTTCACCGCCAGACACCCGAGGCAGGAGCCCGGTGCGTAAATCGCGCACGCCGGGATCTGTGCGGGGGGTATCCGGTAACGGGTATCCCTACCGCGACATTGTGTGGTGGGTTGAAAAATGAACGTTTACACGCCGGTTGAGCTACGTCAGATTGTCTCCTTTCCCTTTTTTGCCGACCTGGTGCAGTGCGGCTTTCCCAGCCCGGCTCAGGACTATGTTGAAAAGCGAATCGACCTCAACGAGCTGCTGGTGCAGCATCCCAGCGCGACCTATTTTGTCAAAGCCGCTGGCGACAGCATGATCGATGCCGGCATTGACGAAGGCGATTTGCTGGTGGTGGACAGCGCGCGTAAAGCGGAGCATGGCGATATCGTGATTGCCGCCGTCGGCGGCGAGTTTACGGTAAAGAAGCTGCAGCTTCTGCCGCGGGTGCAGCTTAACCCGATGAACCCGGCCTATTCGCCCATCGTGGTCGGCCGCGAGGAGACGCTCGATATTTTCGGTGTCGTAACCTACATCATCAAGGCGGCGGGCTGATCATGTTCGCGCATTGTGATGTGAACGCCTTCTATGCCAGCTGTCAGACCGCCTTCCGGCCAGACCTGAAGGGGCGGCCGGTGGTGGTGCTGTCGAACAACGACGGCTGCGTGATCGCCCGCTCGGCGGAGGCGAAGCCGTTTGTGAAAATGGGCGAACCCTACTTTAAGCAGAAGGCTGCGTTTCTTCGCCACGGCGTCGTGGCGTTTAGCAGTAATTATGAGCTGTATGCCGACATGTCCAGCCGGGTGATGGCCACCCTGGAAGAGCTCACCCCGCGCTGCGAAATTTACAGTATCGATGAGGCCTTTTGCGATGTCAGCGGTGTGCGTCATTGCAGAGATCTGACCGATTTTGGCCGCGAAATCCGTGCCACGGTGCTGCAGCGTACCCATCTGACGCTGGGCGTTGGCATCGCCCAGACCAAAACCCTGGCGAAGCTGGCCAACCACGCGGCGAAGCAGTGGCCGCGGCAGACGGGCGGGGTAGTGGACTTGTCCTGCCCGCAGCGGCAGCGAAAGCTGATGGCGCTGCTGCCGGTGAGCGAGGTCTGGGGCATCGGGCGGCGGATCGGCAAAAAGCTTGAAGCGATGGGGATCGGCACGGTACTCCAGCTGGCGGAGAGCGATATCCGCTTTATCCGCAAGCACTTCACGGTGGTGCTCGAACGAACGGTACGGGAGCTGCGCGGCGAGCCTTGCCTGGCGCTGGAGGAGTTTGCCCCCGCTAAGCAGGAAATTATCTGCAGCCGCTCGTTCGGGGATCGGATTACGGCCTATGAGGATATGCGCCAGGCGATCTGCAGCTATGCCGCGCGGGCAGCAGAAAAGCTGCGCGGTGAGCATCAGTACTGCCGGTTCGTCTCCGCCTTTGTCAAAACCAGCCCCTTCGCGCTGAATGAACCCTATTACGGCAACAGCGCCTCGCTAAAGCTGCTGACGCCGACCCAGGACTCCCGGGATATTATCGCCGCGGCGACGAGCTGTCTGGATGCCATCTGGAAAGCGGGGCATCGCTATCAGAAGGCCGGCGTGATGCTCGGCGATTTCTACAGCCAGGGCGTCGCCCAGCTGAATCTGTTCGACGAGCTTGCTCCGCGGCACAACAGCGCCAGACTGATGCAGGTTCTCGATCAGCTGAATGCGAAAAACGGCAGGGGGGCGCTCTATTTTGCCGGCCAGGGGATCCAGCAGCAGTGGCAGATGAAGCGAGAGATGCTCTCGCCGCGCTACACCACGCGATACAGCGACCTGCTCCGCGTCAGATAACGCGCGCTATCCCTGCACCGCGGCCGGAAAAACCGCCGCCAGCCAGTCAATAAAGACGCGGAGCCGGGGCGGGACGTGCCGGTGCCGGGCATAGACAACGTGAAAAGGATAGGGGGCCGGGCGCCAGGCGCTGAGGATCTCCACCAGTTCGCCGCTCGCCAGCGCCGGTTTCAGCGAATAGGTAAAGGTCTGCACAATGCCTAAGCCCGCCTCGCCGGCGGCAATATGCGCGTTGCTCTCATTGATGCCGAGATGGGGCTCTGTCTTCAGCTCGGTGCTGACGCCGTGACGCGTAAAGCGAAACGGAAACGCTCTGCCGCTGGCCGGCGACAGATAGCTGATGAGCCGGTGGCCATGATGTAGTTCATCCGGCGAGGCGGGGGTGCCGTAGCGCTGAAGATAGCCCGGGGTGGCGCAGGTGACCAGCGTCGCCTCGCCGATTTTACGGGCGATCAGCGTCGAGTCTTCCATCGGACCGCCGCGGATGGCGCAGTCAATATTGCCGCTGATGAGGTCCGCGGGCTTATCGGCCACCTGCAAATCGATACGGATATCCGGCCAGGAGGTCATAAAGTCCGCCAGCAGCGGGATCAGCACATCGCACGCGGTCGACCCGCCGATGGCGATCCGTAGATGGCCCTTCGGCTTATTGCGGGCGGTATTGAACGACGCGTCGATCTCTTCCAGGTCTTCCAGCAGACAGCGGGCTTTTTCATAGTACTCCCGTCCTTCCGGCGTCACGGTAATACGCCGCGTGGTGCGCTGCAGGAGGGAAACCCCAAGATGCGCTTCCAGTTGCTGAATGGTTTTGCTGAGGGTGGCGTTGGGCATATTCAGCGAGTCCGCGGCGCGGGTAAAGCTGCCGGCTTCGACAACGCGAGTGAAGGCTTTGAGAGCTGAAAACCGGTCCATTATTCGCTTTATCCTGGTTACTGGAGGTCATTATCCACCGAGGGGAAGAGTGTTTTTCAGATTAGGCCATTTTTCCGCCTCGCCGGGACGATTACAGTGCTTTCCATACCCGGCGGGGCGCGTTCGCGAGCCTGGCCTGTTTATACTCTAACCAAGGAAATGCACCATGAGCAAAAAACTTGCGGATAAAGTGGCGTTAGTCACCGGCGGCAGCGCCGGGATTGGCCTGGCGTCGGCGAAAGCGCTGGCGGAGCAGGGCGCGAAGGTGTACATCACCGGCCGCCGTCAGGAGGAGCTGGATGCGGCGGTAAGATTCATCGGGCCCGCCGCCCGCGGGATCCGCGCCGACGCCGCCGTGTTAAGCGACCTTGACGCGGTATTTGCGACCATTGCCGAAGAGTCCGGCCGGCTGGATGTGCTGTTCGCCAATGCCGGCGGCGGAGACATGCTGCCGCTGAGCGCCATCACCGAAGCGCACGTCGACCGAATTTTCGCCACCAACGTGCGCGGGGTGGTGTTCACCGTGCAAAAAGCGCTGCCGCTGCTCGCCGACGGCGCCTCGGTGATTTTGACCGGCTCTACGGCGGCGGTAAAAGGGACGGCTAACTTCAGCATCTATAGCGCCAGTAAGGCCGCGGTACGCAGCCTGGCGCGCTCCTGGGCGCTGGAGGTTAGCGACCGCGGGATCCGCATCAATGTGGTCAGCCCGGGGCCGGTACGTACCCCGGGTCTGGGAGGGCTGGTGGCGGAGGCGGACCGCCAGGGCTTGTTCGATGCTCTGGCGGCCGGCGTACCGCTCGGGCGGCTGGGCGAGCCGGAGGAGATTGGCCGGACGGTGGTATTTTTAGCGTCGGATGAGTCGAGCTTTATTAACGCCGCGGAGATCTATGTCGACGGCGGGCTGGCGCAAATCTAAGCGCCTGCCGTCGCCGCACCGATCTGACCGGGCAGAGGCGCTTTCAGCAGGGCGATCAGCAGCGTACTGCCCACCATGATCCCCGCCGCCAGCCACACCATTCCCGACAGGCCAGCTGAGGCGATCAGCTGGCCGCCGACAAACGCCCCGGTGCCGATGGCGGCATTAAAAATGGCCACATAAATGGCTGACGCCGGCTGGGCGACAGCGCCCGCGCTGCGCAGCAGCCAGGTCTGTAAGCCGACGAACACAATCGCGATGCCGGCGCCCCACAGGGCTAACAGTAGCCCGCTAAAACAGAACGGCAGTGGCGCAAGACGGGCGGCGCCAAGGAGCGCCAGCGCGCCCCCGCTCAGCAGCAGCGCAGCGAAAATCAGCCCCTTCAGATGACGATCGATAAGCTTACCCGCGATAACGTTACCCAGCAGCCCGGAAACCCCTGACAGCAGCAGCAGGCCGGAGAGAGCGGTCGCCGGGACTCCCTGCAGATTTATCAGCAGCGGTTCAATGTAGGTGAAGGCGGCAAAGTGAGCGGTAATGATGCAGGCCGTGGCGCCATACAGGCCACCGAGCAGCGGATTGCGGAAGATATCGCGATAAACACGCAGCCTGACGGGGGCAGGGGCGGCCAGCGGGGGCAGCGTCGAGCACAGCACAGCAGCGGCGGCTAGTGACAGCAAGGCCATCGACATAAACGCGGGTCGCCAGCCCGCCAGGGTGGCGATAAAGCTCGCCAGCGGCACCCCCACTACGCTTGCCGCTGACACGCCGCCAAAAATGATCGCCGTGGCCAGCCCCAGCCGGTGCGGCGGCACCAGCTGCGCGGCGACAATGCCAATTAAGGCCCAGAAGGCGCCATGCGCCAGGGCGCCAATCATGCGGGCGCTCATCAGGGCGAACATCGAATAAGACCGGGTTGCGGCGAGGCAGGAAAGCGCGAGGATCAGCATCAGCCCGACCAGCAGCGCCTTGCGGGAAATACGCGTCGGCATTGCGCCGGAAAGCAGAGCCGCCAGGGCGCCTACCCAGCCATAGGCGGTGACGGCGAGGCCCACGCCGGATTCCGTCTGGTGAAAATCCGCCGCCAGGGCGCTGAGCATGCCCACCGGCGCCAGTTCGCTGGTGACGATCGAAAAGGCGCAGATCCCGAGCGCAACGACGGCAATCCAGACGCGCGCCGGCGCCGGGTGGAGGGGTAAAGCAATCTCTTTCATATCAGGCGTATCCTTAGGAAAGGAGCGTTCCGCGCGGTGCACGGACGTTCAGGTGAGGAGAGAGCAGGCGATCGGATGGCCTGGTTGTCTCCGCGAATGGCGTGCAGTATCATCCCTGCGAAACTGATAAAAAAGAGCGGAAAACGGAGAGCCGTTTTCCATACATGGAAAATAGATGACCGCAGAATTCCACTGGGATGATGCTCGCATATTCCTCGCCATCGCCCGGGCGGGAACGCTGAGCGGCGCCGCCGACAAGATGAACATGGGGATTGCCACGGTCTCCCGCCGGCTGGATCGGCTGGAGCAGGCGTTGAACGTTCCGCTCTTCAGCCGCCATCAGAGCGGCTACCGCCTGACCGACGATGGCGAAGCCCTGCTCGCGCGGGCGGAGGCGCTGGAATACGCTGGCCTGGCGTTCGGCGAAGCGGCGCAACTGCAGGGGCATGTCGCCGGGGTTGTTCGCCTGGCCACCTCGGATAACCTGGCCACGCATTTTATTCTGCCCTCCCTGAAAGGGCTCCTGGACCATTATCCCGAGCTGCGGGTGGAGGTGCTGAGCGGCGTGCAGCCGGTGAACCTGCACCGTCGGGATGCCGATCTGGCGATCCGCATGGTCAAGCCTGAGGCCGGGCATCTGACGTTAAAGCGGCTGGGGACGGTGGGGTTTGGCGTCTATGGCGCCGCCGACTGTCTGGCCGGCGCGGACGGCCTGTCGCTGAGCGAGGCGGACTTTGTGGGGTGGCCGGAAACTCACCAGCACCTGCCGGCCGCCCAATGGATCACGCGCACCCTGCGCGGCCGGCCGTGTAAAGTCGAAGCCAATACGCTCGTGGCCCAGGTTTCCGCAGTATCCGCGGGCCTCGGATTGGGCGTCCTGCCGCACTTTATGGCGCGGGCCAGCGGCCTGCAGTGCCTGCAGCCGGAGATCGGCGCGGATCAGACCCTCTGGCTGGTGATGCATTCTGACCTGGCCGGATCCAGACGCGTGCGGGTTCTCGCCGACCATCTCATCGCTCTCTTTGCGGACCATCAAGATCGGCTGGCGATGCCCTGAAGGGGCGCGGCTTGGGCGTGTATCGATAAGACTGCCTGAGGCTGACGAGCCACGATTTTCTCCGCGCCAGCTAACAGTGATACTCGCCGCGCAATATTCGGCCCAATGCTGCCCCGCAGTCGAAAATACTGCAGAGTGAGAGGATATCCCCGTCCGGCAAAATAATTTTGTGTTGTGGCCAGCGCGGCATTGTTGCGCTCCCCCAGAAATGCCTGTCGATGTTAGGGTGAGACGTTTATCACCACAGGAGAACGCAAATGATTGTCAGGACCTGGCACGGCTGTGTGCCATTGCAACATGCTGAGGGGTTTGCCCGCCACCTCGAGCGGACCGGCGTGGAACACGCTCAGAGCATCGCCGGCAACCGGGGGGCGCTGGTGCGCCAGGAAAACCAGGGCGAATGGGCGCATTTCTTTCTTGCCACCTACTGGCAGGATCTCGCGGCGGTCAAAGCCTTCGCTGGCGAAGACTATCACGTCGCGGTCACCTATCCGGACGACGAAGCATTCGAACTCCTCTCCGACCCCTATGTGTTTCAGCATGAAGTCGAGGCCGTGTCGCCGCTGTAGGCTGATGACCGGGCAGGTGGAAGATTGGCCAGCAGCAGGCGGTTGCTGGCCGCGTGAGAGCGACGTCTACCTTGTATGGGCAGCCAGCCGCCGCTGGGTGAACGTGGCATGATGGGAACACTCAGCGCGTGAGGGCCGCGACAATGGAGGCTTCCATTTTCTCCGGCGTCGTGAACGGCGCAAAACGCGTGAGGGGTGTGCCGTCGCGACCGATGAGGAACTTGGTGAAATTCCACTTGATCCGTCCGCCGAGCACGCCGGGCAACGCTTGTTTCAGATAACGAAACAGCGGGTGTGCGGCGGGGCCGTTGACGTCCACTTTCTCAAACATCGGGAAGCTCACGCCGTAGTTAACGTGACAAGTCTGCTCGATTTCATCCGCACCGCCGGGTTCCTGCTTACCAAACTGGTTGCACGGGAAACCAAGCACTACCAGCCCCTGAGCCGCGTACTTTTTGTAGAGCGCTTCCAGGCCAGCGTATTGCGGTGTGAAGCCACAATGGCTGGCCGTATTCACCACCAGAACCACCTTGCCAGCATAGTCAGCCATGGAGAGGGGCTGGCCGCGCAGGCGGGTAGCCGTCAATTGATAAAAAGGGGTCATAGCAGGCTCCTGAGAGTAGAAACAGTTCAACGCTGACGATCGCGCGAATGTTTGAAGCAGATTAGGCAGTTATGATACACAGGGTTAGGGATTTGTACCTGGAGTGTTAAAAAAACGCCAGATGTCATAGAGAAAATCGCGAACAGGAACGGCTGAAAATGATGAAATATGTCTTATCGCTGGTGGTGGTGGCGATACTCGCAGGATGTACCAGCACGCCAAACTTGCCGCCTCGGGATACCATTGTGGCGATGAAACCCACAGAGTCCGGTATTGTCGCCAGCTCAGCGAAATACAGTTACCGCTTTGTCCGTGACGGTGTGCCTCAGGAATATCAGCGTTACAAGACCTTTTATGAACGCTTTCACCAACAGGCTTCCGGCGTGCGGGTTAACTTTGTCGTGGAACAACATGAGGTGACGGCGGAATATCTGGTGGTGATGGATCAGCGCAAACTGGATGCCGGGCAGCATAGCGAGCTGGTGAATCAGTATCATGCGGTGCAAATTGATAACGATCGCCTCGGGGTGTTGTTTAAAGCGACAGGATTTTGGACTGCATCGGACGCGTCAGATCTGGCCGCCGCCTACCAGTTAGCGCACCCCGTTGTGGTATCAATCAATGATAAGACCAAAACGATTAGCTCGCTTGGCGCCGTTGCCCTGGCCCCGTTGTTTCCGTTTTACATGATGTATGGATGTGCCACCGGGCCTTGTGTCTGAGGAAAACAGCCAGCAAGTCACTCGACTCACTGGCTGAGTATTTAATTAAGCTTCACTTTTAGATGACTGCTTGTGAAACAGTTCGCGGAATACCGGGTAGATATCCTCCTGGTCGCGAATATGCTGCATGGCGAAATTATCAAAGGTCGCCTGCAGGTGTTCATACTCGCGCCACAGGGTCTGATGCGCCCGGCGGGTAATTTCGATATAGCTGTAATAACGCACCACCGGCAGAATTTTCTTCGCCAGCAGTTCGTGGCACAGCGGGGAGTCATCGGCCCAGTTGTCGCCATCCGACGCCTGGGCGGCGTAGATGTTCCACTGCGCCGGGTCATAGCGGGCCTGCACCACTTCATCCATCAGCTTCAGGGCGCTGGAGACAATGGTGCCGCCGGTTTCCTGAGAATAGAAGAATTCGTGCTCATCCACCTCTTTTGCCTGGGTATGGTGGCGGATATAGACCACGTCGACGTTTTTATAAGTCCGGCTGAGGAACAGATACAGCAGGATATAAAAGCGCTTGGCCATGTCTTTGGTGGCCTGGTCCATCGAGCCTGAGACGTCCATCAGACAGAACATCACCGCCTGGCTGGAAGGCTCCGGCCGTTTTTCGTAATTTTTGTAGCGTAAATCAAAGGTGTCGATAAACGGCACCCGCTCTATTTTAGCCCGCAGTTCGGCAATCTCTTTGCGCAGGCGCTCCTCCTCCAGCAGTTGCACCGGTTCGCTGCGGCTGATGGCTTCCAGATCCTCCTCCAGGGCGCGCAGTTCACGACGCTTGCCGGCGGTCATCGCCGTACGGCGGGCCAGCGAGTTCTGCAGTGAACGTACCACGCTGATGTTGGCTGGCACCCCATTGGAGGTAAAACCCGCGCGATGGGTTTTAAACTCATTCAGCTGCCGGTGCTGGTTTTTCTTCAGGTTCGGCAGGGCCAGATCTTCAAATAACAGATCCAGGTATTCATCTTTCGAGATCTGGAAGACAAACTCATCCTTTCCTTCACCATCGGCGCTGGCTTGCCCCTGACCGCTACCGCCGCCGCCGCCACCGCCCTGCGGGCGCTCAATGCGGTCGTTTTGCACAAAATGGTCGTTGCCCGGGTGGACGCGGTTGCGCAGGCCGCCGCGACCCTGATGAAACATCGGCTCGTTGATATCGTCCGTCGGGATCGAGACGGATTCTCCGCTCTCAATATCGGTCACCGAGCGCTTGTTGATGGCCTCGGAGATCGACTGTTTAATCTGCGCCTTATAACGGCGCAAAAAGCGCTGGCGGTTGACGGCGCTTTTGTTTTTCCCGTTCAGGCGTCGGTCTATGAACCAGGTCATATGCCCTCCTGTACTGCATTAGCCAACTTTACTTATCATCATTCAGCTGCAGTTGACCCGGCGGCGTGCCGCCGGGTTGGACGCATCAGGACGATTTACGAACCCGCAGGTACCACTCGCACAGCAGGCGAACCTGTTTGCGGGTGTAGCCTTTCTCCATCATGCGGTCGACAAAGTCGTCATGTTTTTTCTGCTCATCGGTTGAGGTTTTGGCATTAAACGAAATGACCGGCAACAGCTCTTCGGTATTGGAGAACATTTTCTTCTCAATAACCGTGCGCAGTTTCTCATAGCTGGTCCAGTTCGGATTACGTCCGCTGTTGTTGGCTCTGGCACGCAGCACAAAGTTGACGATTTCGTTACGGAAGTCTTTCGGGTTGCTAATCCCGGCTGGCTTCTCAATTTTCTCCAGCTCGGCATTCAACGATTCACGGTCAAACAGCTGCCCGGTGTCCGGATCGCGGTATTCTTGATCCTGGATCCAGAAGTCAGCGTAGGTGACATAGCGATCGAAAATGTTCTGTCCATACTCGGAGTAGGATTCCAGATAAGCGGTCTGGATCTCTTTGCCGATAAACTCGGCGTATTTCGGGATCAGATAGCCTTTGAGGAATTCCAGATAGCGCTCGGCCTGCTCCTGTGGGAACTGTTCGCGCTCAATCTGCTGCTCCAGCACATAGAACAGATGCACCGGGTTAGCGGCCACCTCGACGTGGTCGAAGTTAAATACCCGAGACAGGATCTTAAAGGCAAAGCGGGTGGAGAGCCCGTTCATCCCTTCATCAACCCCGGCGTAATCGCGATACTCCTGATAGGACTTCGCTTTCGGGTCGGTATCTTTCAGACTTTCGCCGTCATAGACCCGCATCTTCGAGTAGATGCTCGAGTTTTCCGGCTCTTTAAGGCGCGACAGAATCGAAAAGCGCGCCAGGGTTTCCAGGGTGCCCGGGGCGCAGGGCGCATGGGTCAGCTCACTGTTGTTGAGCAGTTTTTCATAGATGCGGATCTCTTCGGAGATACGCAGGCAATAAGGCACCTTGACGATATAGACGCGGTCGAGGAAGGCCTCATTGTTCTTGTTATTACGGAAGGTCACCCATTCCGATTCGTTGGAGTGAGCAAGGATGATCCCGTTAAACGGCAGGGCGGAGATCCCTTCGGTGCCGTTATAGTTACCTTCCTGGGTGGCGGTCAGCAGCGGATGCAGCACCTTAATCGGCGCTTTAAACATCTCGACGAACTCCATAATCCCCTGGTTGGCGCGGCACAGCGCACCGGAGTAGCCGTAGGCGTCCGGGTCGTTCTGCGCATAGTGTTCCAGCTTACGGATATCCACCTTACCGACCAGCGCTGAAATATCCTGGTTGTTTTCATCACCCGGTTCGGTTTTGGCGATGGCAACCTGCTCGAGAATCGATGGCCAGACTTTAACCACGCGGAATTTAGTGATATCGCCGCCAAACTCGTGCAGGCGCTTGGCCGCCCACGGCGACATAATGGTGCCGAGATAGCGGGTCGGGATGCCATACTCTTTCTGGAGGATCTGCGCATCTTCCTGCGGATTGAACAGGCACAGCGGGTGATCGTTGACCGGACTGCGTTCGCCGTTGGCGCTCAGCACATAGATGGGCACGCGCTGCATCAGCGCTTTCAGCCGTTCAGCCAGCGACGATTTACCACCGCCCACCGGCCCCAGCAGATAGAGGATCTGTTTCTTCTCTTCCAGCCCCTGGGCGGCATGCTTGAGGTAGGAAACGATCTGCTCAATGGCGTCTTCCATACCGTAAAACTCTTCAAATGCCGGATAGCGTGCGATAACCCGGTTTGAAAAGAGACGGGATAGCCGCGGCTCGAGAGCCGTATCAACCATGACGGGTTCACCAATGGCCATCAACAGACGTTCTGCC
This sequence comes from Klebsiella sp. KP20-425-1, assembly GCF_025813515.1. NCBI lineage: Bacteria > Pseudomonadati > Pseudomonadota > Gammaproteobacteria > Enterobacterales > Enterobacteriaceae > Klebsiella > Klebsiella sp. KP20-425-1. The sequence goes on along the minus strand of NZ_CP109614.1, from coordinate 3,066,947 downwards.
GCATTGGCATAGGCACTGCGATCTTGCCGGCAGATGGTAAGAAACTCCTGCAGTGTGAACTCTTCGTCCTTGGCAGCTTCGTAGCGCTGGCGATAGTGATCGAATATATTCATGGCATGCCGTCCTTTCGTTTTTTAGCACAGGTTGAGAGCCGTTCATATGAATAGTGGGGGCCCCCGGAAGACATAAGCTGAACATCGCTCTCCTGGTATCCAGCAACCCTTATGCCAGGTTGCGGGTGGGGTAGCGTGAATGTGCCCGGCAATTACACCTTCTAAATTTAAGCGTAGATGCATTTAGAAATCTTGCATGGCGCAGAAAATCAATTTCAATGACATATCAATAACTCATCCTGAACATGACGCTTTTTGATTCGTTGGGACGCAAAGTTGTCATCGGGCTGTCACCGGATGGTAAGAGAAGGGTGGCAAAGTGAACGATTTGTGTCATATCGGGTAAAGAATTTGAGGCATGAGACCTACGACGGTACACTGCACGGGCTGATTATTTGACAACGGGAATATGGATTGTGACTAAAATCAAACTTCTGGCACTCGGCGTGCTGATAGCGACGTCCGCCAGCGCGGCGCATGCCGACGGGAAGTTCACTCTTGGGGCTGGCGTAGGGGTCGTTGAGCATCCGTATAAGCAATATGATGCGGATGTCTATCCGGTGCCGGTCATTAGTTATGAGAGCGAAAACTTCTGGTTCCACGGTCTGGGCGGGGGTTACTACCTGTGGAATGACACCAACGATAAACTGTCGATTACGGCCTACTGGTCGCCAATGTACTTCAAGCCGGGCGACAGCGACAGCGAGCAGATGCGTCGACTGGATAAACGTAAATCGACCGTGATGGCCGGTCTTTCTTATGTCCACAACACGCCCTATGGCTTCCTGCGCACGACGATTGCCGGCGATACGCTGGATAACAGCAACGGTATTAACTGGGATCTCGCCTGGCTGTACCGTTACACCAACGGTAACCTGACGCTGACGCCGGGTATTGGCGTGGAGTGGAACAGCGACAATCAGAACGAATACTACTATGGTGTCTCCCGGCACGAGTCGCGCCGCAGCGGCATGCGCAGCTATGACCCGGACAGTAGCTGGAACCCGTATCTGGAACTGTCGGCTAACTATCGCTTCCTTGGTGACTGGAGCGTTTATGGCGTGGCGCGCTACACGCGTCTGTCGGATGAAATTACCGACAGTCCGATGGTGGATAAATCCTGGAGCGGTCTGATCTCCACCGGGATCACCTACACCTTCTGATTGTGCATTCTTACAGTACGCTTCATGCATCAAAACAGGGCCTTGCGCCCTGTTTTGCTTTATGGTGGTGCATACGGTTAAGGAGGAGAAGATGGTGAAAAAAACAGTACGCTTCGGCGAGCAGGAGGCAGTGCCGGCCATCGGGCTGGGCACCTGGTATATGGGCGAACATGCGGCGCAGCGTCAGCAGGAAGTGGCTGCACTGCGGGCGGGCATCGACCATGGACTGACGGTGATCGATACGGCGGAAATGTACGCCGATGGCGGGGCGGAGGAAGTGGTGGGCCAGGCGATCCGCGGTCTGCGCGACCGGGTAGTGCTAGTCTCCAAAGTCTATCCCTGGCATGCCGGCGGAACGGCGATGCACCGCGCCTGTGAAAACAGCCTGCGCCGGCTGCAGACCGACTATCTGGACATGTATCTCCTGCACTGGCGCGGGGATATCCCGCTGCAGGAGACGGTTGAGGCGATGGAGAAGCTGGTGGCCGAGGGCAAGATCCGCCGCTGGGGCGTCTCTAATCTGGACACCGACGATATGCAGGCGCTGTGGCGGACGGCGGATGGAGAGCACTGTGCAACCAACCAGGTGCTCTACCATCTCGCATCGCGGGGCATTGAATACGATCTCCTGCCCTGGTGCCAGCAGCACAGTCTGCCGGTGATGGCCTACTGCCCGCTGGCGCAGGCGGGGCGCTTACGCGATGGACTTTTTCAGCATAGCGATATCATTAATATGGCTAACGCGCGGGGGATTACGGTAGCGCAACTGCTGCTCGCTTGGGTGATTCGTCATCCGGGAGTGCTGGCGATCCCGAAAGCGGCCAGTATTGAGCATGTGGTGCAGAATGCCGCAGCGCTCGACATCGTCCTTAGTGGGGAAGAGCTCGCGCAGCTGGACCGCCTCTATCCGCCGCCGCAGCGAAAAACCCGGCTGGATATGGTTTAACCCATCGTTCACGGCAAAGAAAAACAAAAGCCCCGTTACCAACGGGGCTTTTGCTATTAGCGTTTTTTCACGCTGATGGTTTGCGCCAGGCGAGAGGGCGTCTCTTCGCTGGCTTTCTGCGGCTGGGTTACGCAGCAGGTTTCGACGCAAACGAAGGTTTTGTAGCCATCGTCCGGCATATCGCCCATGCTGACGGACAGCGCCGGGCCCGGGTTCCAGGCCACCACATTGTGCTGATGATGATGCACCACGTCGATAGTGCGGTTTAGCGCGTCGTCATGGATCACGCTGCAGCTGTCGGCGTTGAGATAGACGCGATCGGTGCGGTCCGGGAAGGTCTGCACGCCGTTGCTCAGAACGCCTTCTTCGGCATTGTTCACTTTATCGATATAGCGCTCGCCAAGACCGCTCACCTTCACCGCCGCGATATCGCCGACGTTGAAATAGCTGTGCAGGGCAGAGGTGGTCTCGAATTCACCGTGGGCTTCCAGCTCGATTTCACAGGTCTTACCCAGCTTAAAGCGGGCATAGAGGGTGAACTCGTGCGGCCAGAGCTTCATGGTTTCAGCGCTGTGCTGGAGCGCAAAGGTCAACATGACGCCGCTGTCGTCTTCGTCATGACCTTCCAGGGTCCATGGCAGATTGCGGGCAAAGCCGTGCGACGGCAGACCTTGCTGCGCAGAAGGACCAAACCAGGGCCAGCAAATCGGCACGCCGCCGCGCAGGGCGACGCCCTGTTTAAACGGGGTGTTGTTGCTCAGCCACAGAACTTCTTCTTCACCGGCGGGTTTCCAGGAGAGCAGGTGCGCCCCCTGCAGCGCCACAGAGGCTTTCACCTGCGGATGGTCGATGACAATCAGCTCCAGGTCGTCCAGCTGGCGACGGGAGATCACGGGAGAAATGGTTTCATTCACCGGGAGAGCAAAAATTTTATTTATCATTGTGCAATCCTATCTCTGCAGACAAAAAAAAGAGCGACCGAAGTCGCTCTTACAGATTACTTTTTCATCTCAACTTATTTGGAGATGTGGGCAATCAGATCCAGAACTTTGTTGGAGTAGCCGGTTTCGTTGTCGTACCAGGAAACCAGTTTCACGAAGTTGTCGTTCAGTGCGATACCCGCTTTAGCATCGAATACGGAAGTGCAAACTTCGCCGTTGAAGTCGGTAGAAACAACGTCGTCTTCGGTGTAACCCAGAACGCCTTTCATAGCGCCTTCAGAAGCGGCTTTGATGGCTTTCTTGATTTCTTCGTAGGACGCAGCTTTTTCCAGACGAACGGTCAGGTCAACAACAGATACGTTCGGAGTCGGAACGCGGAACGCCATACCGGTCAGTTTGCCGTTCAGTTCTGGCAGTACTTTACCTACTGCTTTAGCAGCGCCGGTAGAGGACGGGATGATGTTCTGAGCTGCGCCGCGGCCGCCGCGCCAGTCTTTGTGAGACGGGCCATCAACGGTTTTCTGAGTAGCGGTGGTAGCGTGGACGGTGGTCATCAGGCCTTCAACGATACCGAAGTTGTCGTTGATAACTTTAGCCAGCGGCGCCAGGCAGTTAGTGGTGCAGGAAGCGTTGGAAACGATGTCCTGGCCAGCGTAAGCGTCGAAGTTAGCGCCGCGAACGAACATCGGAGTGTTGTCTTTGGACGGGCCAGTCAGAACGACTTTTTTCGCGCCAGCGGTGATGTGTTTACGAGCGGTTTCGTCGGTCAGGAAGATACCGGTTGCTTCAGCAACAACGTCAACACCAACTTCGTCCCACTTCAGGTTAGCCGGGTCACGTTCAGCGGTAACACGGATTTTTTTACCGTTAACGACCAGATGACCGTCTTTCACTTCAACGGTACCGTCGAAACGACCGTGAGTGGAGTCATACTTCAGCATGTAAGCCATGTACTCTGCGTCTAACAGGTCGTTGATTGCAACGATCTCGATGTCAGAACGTTTCTGAGCAGCACGGAAAACAATGCGACCGATACGGCCAAAACCGTTGATACCTACTTTGATAGTCATATATTCCACCAGCTATTTGTTAGTGAATAAAAGGTTGCCTGTAAAATTACAAAAACCTTACGCAGCGTCAAGCGGAATCGTGTCAATCATTGCGACAAATCAATCCTGAGCAGACCTTTGCGCGATTGATTTGCCTCACTTTCCCTTTGAGCCCAATTCCATATGGGGGCTGCGCGCGGAATTTTAAAGGGCATTTAAGATAAAAACGTGATTTAAGTCACAATTATCTGGCTGCCTGTGGGCACCGGATAAGTTTAGAACAAAAGTGTACGCTTCATTGTTAATGTTTTGTTAGAATTGGGGCGAAAGTAGTCCATTGCAAAGCGAGATGTAAGCCCATGGCGAATAAACCCACCCCGGAAGAGCTGAAAAATGGCTTGAGCGAAATGCAGTTTTACGTGACGCAGCATCATGGCACCGAACCGCCTTTCACCGGACGGCTGTTGCACAACAAGAAAAATGGCGTGTACCACTGCCTGGTGTGCGATGCGCCGCTGTTTAACTCCCAGACTAAATACGACTCCGGCTGCGGCTGGCCGAGCTTCTACGAGCCGGTAAGCGCGGAGGCCATTCGCTATCTGACCGACAATTCGCACGGCATGCAGCGCATTGAGATCCGTTGTGGAAACTGTGATGCCCATCTCGGCCACGTGTTTCCGGATGGTCCGCAGCCGACCGGCGAGCGCTATTGTGTCAACTCGGCATCGCTGAGCTTCACCGATGAGCAAAATGGCGAGCAAATCAAGGGTTGAAGAAACGATTCAGCAAATTATTCCAGGCGGAGGTGAGCGGAAGATGGATATTGAGCAAATTATCGACAGTATGACGCCGGAAGTGTATCAGCGTCTGGCGACGGCGGTAGAGCTGGGAAAATGGCCGGATGGCGTCGCGCTGACGCCGGAGCAGAAGGAAAATAGCCTGCAGCTGGTGATGCTCTGGCAGGCCCGGTATAACACCGACGCCCAGCACATGACCATCGACACCAGCGGGCAGATGGTAATGAAGAGCAAACAGCAGCTGAAAGAGGATTTTGGCATCGTGCCGAAGCCGATCGCCACCGTTAAACTGCAATAAACCGCCGGCCGGCGGTGAGACGTTCCGGCGTCGGGTAACTGCGCGCCGGATGGCGTCATGTCGAATGACCGCGTCCGGCGGTCAGCCGCTTCGCTTACTTTTTGTTCATCATCGCTTTCAGATCGGCAAACGGGTTGTAGGTGGCCTCGCCGACGCTCTTTTGCGCATCTTCTCCTGCCACCACCGTGGAGCCATACTGATCGGCTTCGGTGTACTTGGAATGTTCGTGATCGTGACAGTACAGGCACAACATCTCCCAGTTGCTGCCATCTTCCGGGTTATTGGAGTGGTCGTGATCGATGTGGTGCACCGTCAGCTCGCGCAGATTGGAGTAGACAAACTCCCGTGAGCAGCGTCCGCACACCCAGGGAAAAAGCTTGAGCGCCTTTTCGCGGTAACCCACTTCCAGACGTGCGTAATTTTTGGGGATATAGGCCATGGCCCCCTGCCTCCTGTCAAACGGTTAAGCTGCGCCAGCCCCTGGCGCAGCGGATAACAGGCATCATAACCTATCCCGGGCGGCGCGATATACCTGCATTGCAGGCGATGCTGCCTGCGTCACGCCTCTCGGTGCCGACGATGCGGCGGAACAGCCATGATTAGTGTTTGATCCCCAGCGATTCCGCCAGCTGACGGGCCAGCTGATTCTGGTCATCGGCGCCATATTCCCAGAACATGGCCCCGGCGAGGCCCTTCGCCTTGATATAGTCCGCCTTAATGGCTACCGAGCGCGGGTTCTCATAGGAGAGGGCGAACAGCGGCTTGCCCTCTGCGGACTGCACCGACAGCCACGGAACCTTCGCCTCATCGTCCCAGTGCTCGGTAAAACGCTTTTGCGGATCGTTGAGCAGTTTGCCCACGATATCATTGTATTTCACATAGGTGTCTTTGCTCAGGTCATAGCCCAGCGAGGCAAACAGCGCGATCTGTTGTGGCCCAAAATAGGGCTGGGTGACCGGATTGTTTTGCGCATCCGCTTTCGTCCAGTCAATCCCCGGCTCGACCGCCCGTTTCGGTACCCGGCCATAAAAACCAATCCCGAGGTTCATCTGGCTGGGTTTAAGCCCGGCGGCCAGGTAATTGTTGACCACAAAATCGGCGCTGTATTTATCCGCTGCGGCGACCGTCGGCCAGTGGCTGGAGTCATACAGATTCGAGTTGAAGTACTGCGTGCCGTAGGCCATGTCGTAGGTCATCAGGTTGATGTAGTTCAGCACCGGGGCCACCGCTTTGACGTCCACCCAGCTTTTCGGGCTCTCGGCATTGGCGCCCACGGCGATAGTCACCAGCTTTTGCTCACCGACTGCCTCACGCAGCGATTTCAGCAGGGCAGTGAAGTTGTCGCGGTCAGCCGGCTGGCTGGCCACCAGTCCCCAGGCGCCGTTGACCGGAAACTCCCAGTCGAGGTCAATGCCGTCCAGACCATATTGCTGGATGATTTTCTGCGCGGAACGAATAAAGACGGCGCGACTTTCTGCGGTCGCCGCCGCGCCGGAGAAACCACGCGCGCCCCAGCCGCCGACCGACAGCAGGACTTTGAGGTCCGGATTCTGTTTACGCAGGGCGGGGAGCTTTTGCAGATCCGCCTGCACCTTCGGCGACAGCCAGATCTCGTGCAGATGAGCAGGATCCTTCAGGGCCGCATTGGTCTCGTCTTTTTCATCGTTATAGATAAGGCCAAACGAGTAGTTGAGATGGGTGATCTGCCGGACGTCCAGCTTATCGATATCACCGCCCGGCCCGGCGGTGACGTCGCCGCCGCCGTTAAAATAGCCGACGGACATCAGCGGTTGGGCAGAGAGCGCGGAAGCGCAAAGCAAGGGCAAAGCTGCCAGCAAGGGCAAACGTTTCATAGTGGTTCCTCTTTGACATAAAAATAACCACGCCACGGAAATGGCGTGGCGAAAAAACAGCCTTGCCAGACTAGCAGCAATAACCTGTTGAAACTGCGAGAGAGTTCAATTTATGGACAATAGCGAGGCGGCAGAAGAAGACCCGGCGCGAGGGCGCCGGGGGGGAGGGATCAGGCCTGAGTTTCCCGCCAGTCGTCGAGGGTATAGAGCGTGGCGCCCGCGGCGGCCATCTCCATAAACGCCTGGCTGCTGTCCTGTGGCTGCAGATTTACGCCGCGACAGCCGTCGGTGATGACGTTGACCGCGTAGCCCAGCGCCAGGGCATCCAGCACGGTGAACTTAACGCAGTAATCGGTGGCGAGGCCGAGAACGGTCAGCTCCACGATCCCCTGACCACGCAGCCAGCCGTCCAGTTCGGTTTTCTGCCGGTGACCGTTGTCAAAGAAAGCGCTATAGCTGTCGATGATCCGGTTTTGCCCTTTGTGGAACACAGCGGCGATCGCCTGCTGCTTGAGCAGCGGATGCAGCGCCGCGCCTTCGCTGTGCTGCACGCAGTGATCCGGCCAGAAAGTTTGCGCCAGGCCGTCCAGCTCGCCCTCGGTGTAGGGTTCCACCTGGTGCTGGCTGGCGAAACTGCCGTGATCCGCCGGATGCCAGTCCTGGCTGGCGACGATGGGCTCGCCGCGCGCCAGGCTCCAGTCGATAAGCGCATTGGCTACGTCGACGGTACTGTCGCCTTCAGGAACGGCCAGCGCGCCGCCGGCGCAAAAGTCGTTCTGCAAATCAACCAGTAACAGCGCTCGATGTGCCATACGTCCTCCTTAAGTCTCGTCGGGGGTGAGTTCGCCACGCAGATTTTGCTGCATCGCCGCGCGAATGGCGTCAACGTCCAGCTGCTGGCTAAGCAGATAGTGTAGCTTGGTCAGCGTCGCTTCCACCGTCATATCGAAACCACTGATGACCCCCGCCTGGGCGAGGGCGTTGCCGGTGGCATAGCCGCCCATGTTCACCTTTCCGGACATGCACTGCGTCAGATTGACCACTACAATACCGCGCTGGCTGGCTTCCGCCAGCACCTGAATAAACTCGCCATTCTGTGGGGCATTGCCGACGCCATAGGAGCGGAGGATCAGCGCTTTCACCGGTTGGCGCAAAAAATTACGCACCACGTCGGCGGAGATGCCGGGATAAATCGTCACCACGCCAATCGGCTGCGGAGTGATGGGGTGCACGATAAGCTCTCCGCTACCCTGCGGCGCCGGCGGAGTACCGAGACGGCGAATATGGATCCCGGCCTCCAGCAGCGGGGCAAGGTTTGGCGAGGCGAAAGCGTCGAAGCCGTCGGCATGGGCTTTGGTGGTGCGGTTGCCGCGGAACAGTCGATTGTTGAAGAACAGCGCCACTTCGTTAATCGGATAGTTGGCGGCGACGTACAGGGCGTTGAGCAGGTTAATCTGACCATCGGAACGCAGCTCGGCCAGCGGAATTTGTGACCCTGTCACAATGACCGGCTTGCCAAGGTTTTCCAGCATGAACGACAGCGCCGAGGCGGTAAACGCCATGGTGTCGGTTCCGTGGAGGATCACAAAGCCATCATACTCCTCATAATGGCTGCGGATATCGTCGGCGATGTGCTGCCAGTCCTCGGGGGTCATATCGGATGAATCCATCAGCGGATGGTATTCATGGATCGTGAAGTCCGGCATCTCCGGACGATGGAACTCCGGCATCAGCGCCAGCTGACGCTGCAGATGGCCGGAAACGGGTACATAGCCGTGTTCAGAGCGCTGCATACCGATGGTCCCACCGGTGTAGGCAACGTAAATCGATTTTTTTTGCATAGCATCGCTTAGGTTGGTCGTAGACAGGCGCAGTATAAAGAGACGCAGGAAAAAATACAGCGTCGGTCGCGGGCTTTGTGGCAGTGTTGGCAGGAGAGGGAAAAAGGCTGCCCCGGGAGACGGGGCAGCCGCTGCGTATTAACGGATGTTAGCGCAGGTCAGGCAGAAGGCATAGCGATTCTGCGGGTCGTTAAACGCCGCCAGCTTGTCGCTCTCCGCTTTCACCGTCTCGGCCGCTGCGGCGACCGGCGCAGGCAGCCAGGCCTGAATGGCCGCCGGCAGCGAGGCGCGTACCGAGCCGGTCAGGCTATCCAGCACCATCGAGAAGAAGGTCGGCTCTTCCTGATAGTAGTTGAGGTGCCAGGTTTTCAGCTTCGCCAGCTCGGCGGCTTTGGCCACCGCGTCGTCGAAGTCGCCGAGGCTGTCGACCAGTCCGTTGGCTTTAGCATCTTCCCCGGTCCAGACGTGGCCCTGGGCGATCTGGTCGATTTTCTCCGGCGTGCTCTTACGGGCGTTAGCCACCAGGGTGATAAAGCGCTGATAGCCATTCTCAATGCTCAACTGCATCAGCTGCTGCACTTCCGGCGGCAGCGCTTTGGTGCTGGAGACATCCGCCAGCGGCGACGTGGCGACGCCGTCGGTGTGGACGCCAATCGACCCGAGGGTATTTTCCACGGTGTTGATCACCCCAAAGATGCCAATGGAGCCGGTGAGGGTGCTTGGGTTCGCCACGATGTAATCCGCTGGGGTGGAGATCCAGTAGCCGCCGGACGCCGCCATGCCGCCCATCGAGACCACTACCGGTTTACCGGCGGCTTTGGCTGCCGCCAGCTCTTCACGAATGATTTCCGAAGCGGTTACGCTGCCGCCCGGGCTGTTTACGCGCAGAACGATGGCCTTAATTTTCGGATCGAGGCGCGCATCGCGAATTTGCGCTGCGGTGGTGTCGCCGCCGACGTTGCCCGGGGTCTCTTCACCGTCCATGATGGCGCCGTTGGCGAAGATTACCGCGATGGCGGAACCCTGGTCAGACGGCGTCTTCACGTTGTAGTCGTAATAGCTGATCGCCCGGTAATTGTTATCCGCTTTGCTCCAGCCAAACTGTTTGGTCAGCGCCTTTTCCACTTCCGTGGAGGTCGCCAGCTCATCCACCAGCTTATTGTCCAGCGCATATTTCGCCGTGTCGCCGCCCACCTTACGCAGGCCATCGATAATGCCCTGGGCGCCCGGGAAGAGCTGCTGGGCGGTGATCTGGCGGTTGGCGGCAATGGTGTTGAGGTAGTTCTGCCACAGTTCGCCAATCCAGCGGCTATCCGCTTCGCGGGCGGCAGGGGACATATCATCGCGGATGAATGGCTCGACGGCGGATTTATAGGTGCCGACGCGGAAGACATGGGTGGAGACCTTCAGCTTATCCAGCAGCGATTTGTAATATAGCCCGTTGGTAGCGAAGCCGTGCAGGTCTACCTCGCCCTGCGGCGAGAGCCAGATTTTGTTGGCGAAGCTCGCCAGGTAGTACTGGCCCTGGCTGTAGCTGCTGCCAACGGCATACACCGGTTTGCCGCTATCGCGGAATTCGCGCAGCGCTTTGCCGATGTACTGCATGGATGGCTGGTCGCCGCCGACGAAGTTTTTCAAATCCAGCACAATACCGGTGATATTGCGGTCATCCTTCGCCTGGCGAATGGTCTGCACGATATCGAACAGGGAATTCTCCTGCAGACGGTCCGAGCTGGCGCCAAACAGCTGGCGGCCAATCACGCCGAGCTTGCTGCTGGCGGATGGTTTATCCACCACCACGCCGGTAATATCCAGCAACAGCGCGCCGCGCGCGGCATGTTCGCTGGTGGTGCTGCTGAACTGGCTCCAGATGCCGATACACACCAGCACCAGCACCAGGAAGATCGCATTGAGGGCCAGTTTGCGAATAAAGTTGAGTATCCGCCACGTCCATTTAAAAAAGCTGGCAATCAGTCGCCAAAGGGTTCGCATGTCTTCTCCCTAACGTTATCTAAAAAGGGCAGGCCGCAGGGGCCGCCGCGTCTGGCTATCCTAAAGAGTGAGCCGTCGGTTGTCAGCAGGAATCACCGACCGCGCTGTAACAAAATCCTTGTGCATGTTAATTTTATGAAAAATGACATCACAGGAGTTATACAGATGGATGCTCTCGATCTACTGCTTAATCGCCGCAGCGCTTCCCGCCTGGCGGAACCTGCCCCGGCGGGCGAACAGCTGGAAAACATTCTGCGCGCCGGGCTGCGCGCCCCGGATCATGGCACCCTGCAGCCGTGGCGCTTCTTTATTATCGCCGATGACGGCCGCGAGCGCTTCAGCCAGTTGCTGGAAAAAGGGGCCAGAGAGGCCGGCCAGGATGAGAAGGGAATAGAGAAAGCCCGCAATGCGCCGTTCCGTGCGCCGCTGATTATTACCGTGGTCGCGCGCTGTGAAGACCACCCTAAGGTGCCGCGCTGGGAGCAGGAGATGTCCGCTGGCTGCGCGGTGATGGCGATGCAGATGGCGGCCCTGGCTCAGGGATTCAACGGTATCTGGCGCAGCGGAGCATTGACCGAGAGTCCGGTGGTGCGGGCCGGCTTCGAGTGCCGCGAACAGGATAAAATTGTCGGCTTCCTCTATCTGGGGACGCCGCAGCTAAAAGCCTCAACCACCATTGCCCTGCCGGATACCGCGCCGTTTGTGACGCGATTCTGAGTCGGTGCTTATTATGCCGGGTGGCGGCTGGCGCCTTACCCGGCCAACGCATCCGGCTCTGACTGTCTGTAGGCCCGCGCAAGCGCAGCGCCGCCGGGCAAGGACAGCGGGCACGGAGCCGATTTTGTGCCGGGTGGCGGCTGCGCCTTACCCGGCCTACGTTCGTACGACCTGTCGTTAATTTATTCACTTTTCTTGCTGAAACTGCCGGTGCTGACGGCCTCAAAATCGCTGAGACGTTCCCGGCAGGCCGGGGCAGCCCGCATGGATGCGGGCTGAGGGCCGTGTTTTGCAGGGACGCTGCCTCGGCCCGACCCGAAGCCTGCAGGGATAAGTCGAAGGGACCGCGCAGCGGCGATTTTGCTGGCCAGAGCCCGGGGGTACAGGGGGCGGCGGTGACTGGCCGCCCCCTGTGCGCTCCCGGCGCCATGAGTGACATAACGCAGACGATTAACCGGGAGCGCAAACTACGCTGAAGCCACAGATAACATAAACAACCACACTGCAGTGCTTCCCCTCACCCTGGCCCTCTCCCGGAGGGAGAGGGAACCGTCCGGCTGGCCGCGCAAGCGCAGCGCCGCCGGGCGATGGCAGCAGGCTCGGAGCCGCATCTATGCCGGGTGGCGGCTCGCGCCGGACCCGGCCTACAACCCCTACCATTCGAATCAATCGCGGTTTTTGTAGCCCGGACAAGGCGCGCCAGGCGCCGCATCCGGGAATGCAACGGCGATGACGTTACTTCTGCCTTTTCGCGAATTCATCTTTGGCTTTCTGCAACTGCTGCTGGAAGGCCGGGTTGGTGTGCAGCGTAGCGACCACCGCGGAGCCGACGATGCGCGCCGCATCGACATCGCTCTGCCAGTGATAGCCGCAGATCACCCGGCTCTCGCCGAGCTCATAGCCGCGCTTCAAAATTTCGTTTTGCCGCTGCGGGTTGATCTCCGCCAGCACCAGGGCGGTGGCCCAGCCGATAGAGGTATGCCCGGACGGGTAAGAGCCGTTTTTCGCCAGCTTGTCCTGTTCGGTGGTGTTGCAGGTGGAGACGCCATAGAACGCAAACGGGCGAATGCGCATGTATTTCTCTTTCGCGCTGCGGGTCGCCAGGTCGCCGGCGTCTTCAATCATATTGGTCAGCAGTTTGTGAAGCTGCGGCGCGTCTTTCTCGGTGATCGGCGAACCAAAGGCGCTGGAGAAGGCGTTGGCCACGCCGCCCGCGCTGAGGTTGGCATCCTCTGCCGCCAGCTTCCCGCGCTCGGTATTGCGCAGCAGACGTCCTTGCTCATACATCGCCTGATCGTTTAAAAATGCGATACTGCCCACCGCCGGCGGTGGTGGCAACAGCGCCAGGCTGTCGATGGCCTGGGCATTGGTCAGATAGTAGAGATCGGGCTTGGTGGTGACATCGTTCCCGGGGGGAACCAGAGCAAAGGCGTTAACGGAGAAGAAACTGGCCAGGCAAAGGGCAAGAACACGCTTTTTCATTAGAATTTCCTTACGTCATAATCATTCCAGAGAAGACAGTCCTGTGCTGTCACATTTCTGTCATCTTTAAGTAAAAGTGAAAATGGTCGGGAAAAAATTGTCGCGTCTCGCAAAAACGGCTTTTTGTCTGCTTAATGAGCAACCATACGCGATTTCAGACTGTCGTACTTACCACCCTGGCGTTTGGGCGCTAACATAGCGGGATTGCAATGACAGGAGATGTCCATGAGCGAGCAAGCCATTCGTTTAACGCAATACAGCCACGGAGCCGGTTGTGGTTGTAAAATTTCCCCGAAAGTGCTGGAAACTATCCTGCATAGCGAGCAGGCGAAGTTTGTCGATCCAAACCTGCTTGTCGGCAACGAAACCAGCGATGATGCCGCCGTTTACGATCTCGGTAATGGCACCTCGATCGTCAGCACCACCGATTTCTTTATGCCGATTGTCGATAACCCGTTCGACTTTGGCCGCATCGCCGCCACCAACGCCATCAGCGATATTTTCGCTATGGGCGGGAAACCGATTATGGCGATTGCCATCCTCGGCTGGCCGATCAACACCCTGGCGCCGGAAATCGCTCGCGAAGTGGTGGAGGGCGGGCGCTTTGCCTGCCAGCAGGCGGGGATCGCGCTGGCGGGCGGCCACTCCATTGACGCCCCGGAGCCGATCTTCGGTCTGGCGGTCACCGGCGTGGTGCCCACCGAGCGCATCAAGAAAAACAGCACCGCCCAGGCGGGTTGCAAACTGTATCTTACTAAACCGCTGGGGATCGGCGTACTGACCACTGCAGAGAAAAAATCGCTGCTCAAGCCAGAGCATCAAGGGTTAGCGACGGAGACCATGTGCCAGATGAACCTCGCCGGCGCCGCGTTTGCCGCCATCGACGGGGTGAAGGCGATGACCGACGTCACCGGCTTTGGCCTGCTCGGCCACCTCAGCGAGGTGTGCCGCGGGGCCGGCGTGCAGGCGCAGCTGCGCTATGCCGATATCCCAAAACTGCCGGGGGTGGAGGACTATATCGCCGCCGGCGCGGTGCCGGGCGGCACCGGGCGCAACTTTGCCAGCTACGGCCATCTCATGGGCGAGATGCCGACGGAGTGGCGGGATCTGCTGTGCGATCCGCAGACCTCCGGCGGTCTGCTGCTGGCGGTGACCCCGGAGGCGGAGGCGGAAGTTCAGGGCGCCGCGGCGGAGTTCGGCATTAAGCTGGCCGCCATCGGCGAGCTGGTGACCGCCCGCGGCGGGCGACCCATGATCGAGATCCGTTGATTCGATGCGGTTGTTTATTGCAGAAAAACCGAGTCTCGGTCGGGCTATCGCCGATGTGTTGCCTAAACCGCACCGCAAAGGCGATGGCTATATTGAGTGCGGCAACGGGCAGGTGGTCACCTGGTGTATCGGCCACCTGCTGGAGCAGGCGCAGCCGGACATCTACGACAGCCGCTATGCCCGGTGGAATCTCAACGATCTGCCGATTGTGCCGGAGAAATGGCAGCTGCAGCCAAAGCCCTCGGTCACCAAACAGCTGAATGTCATCAAGCGCCTGCTCGGCGACGCCGAGGAGGTTATCCACGCCGGCGACCCGGACAGAGAAGGGCAGCTGCTGGTGGACGAAGTACTCGACTACCTGCAGCTGGCGCCGGAGAAGCGTCAGCAGGTGCAGCGCTGTCTGATTAACGATCTCAACCCGCAGGCGGTGGAGCGGGCGATCAACCGTCTGCGCGCCAACAGCGAGTTCGTGCCGCTCTGCGTGTCGGCGCTGGCGCGGGCCCGCGCCGACTGGCTGTACGGCATCAATATGACCCGCGCCTACACCCTGCTGGGGCGCAACGCCGGCTATCAGGGGGTGCTCTCGGTGGGGCGGGTGCAGACCCCGGTACTTGGCCTGGTGGTCCGTCGCGATGAAGAGATTGAAAATTTCGTCGCCAAAGATTTCTTCGACGTGAAGGCGCATATCGTCACGCCGCAGGAGGAGCGTTTTGTCGCCACCTGGGTGCCGAGCGAAGCCTGCGAACCTTACCAGGATGAAGAAGGGCGCCTGCTGCATCGTCCGCTGGCCGAGCATGTGGTTAAGCGCATCGAAGGCCAGCCGGCAATCGTGACCGGCTATAACGATAAGCGCGATTCCGAACCCGCGCCGCTGCCGTTCTCGCTGTCGGCGCTGCAGATTGAGGCGGCCAAACGTTTCGGCTTCAGCGCGCAGAACGTGCTGGATATCTGCCAGAAGCTGTACGAAACCCACAAACTCATCACCTATCCGCGTTCGGACAGCCGCTATCTGCCGGAAGAGCACTTCGCTGGCCGCCATGCGGTGTTGAATGCGATTGCCGTCCATGCGGCGGACCTGCTGCCGCAGCCGGTAGTGGATCCGGAGATCCGCAACCGCTGCTGGGATGATAAAAAGGTCGACGCGCACCATGCGATTATCCCAACCGCCCGCAGCAGCCAGGTGAAGCTCACCGATAACGAAGCGAAGGTGTACACCCTGATCGCCCGCCAGTATCTGATGCAGTTCTGCCCTGACGCAGTGTTCCGCAAATGCCAGATTGATCTTGAGATCGCCAACGGCAAGTTTGTCGCCAAGGCGCGTTTTCTGGCCGAGGCGGGCTGGCGGACGCTGCTTGGCAGCAAAGAGCGCGATGAAGAGAACGACGGCACGCCGCTGCCGGTGGTGGCCAAAGGCGATGAACTGCTGTGCGAGAGGGGCGAGGTGGTGGAGCGTCAGACCCAGCCGCCGCGCCACTTTACCGACGCCACGCTGCTGTCGGCGATGACCGGGATTGCCCGCTTCGTGCAGGATAAAGATCTGAAGAAGATCCTCCGCGCCACCGACGGCCTCGGCACGGAAGCGACCCGCGCAGGGATTATCGAGCTGCTGTTCAAGCGTGGTTTCCTGAGCAAAAAGGGGCGCTATATCCACTCTTCGGAGGCCGGCAGGGCGCTCATTCATTCCCTGCCGGAGATGGCCGGGCGACCGGACATGACCGCCCACTGGGAGTCGGTGTTGACGCAGATCAGCGAGAAACAGTGCCGCTATCAGGACTTTATGCAGCCGCTGGTGGGGACGCTGTATCAACTGATCGATCAGGCGCGCAGCACGCCGGTGCGTCAGTTCCGCGGCCTGGTGGCGCCGGGCGGGGCGAAGAAGTCGTTCAGCAAAGGTAAAGGGAAGCCGAAAGGCAAAAAAGCGGCAGACGATACCGCGCCGCCGCCGCAGTAACCCGCCGGTGGTCGCGAGGATGCGTTACCCCACGGCCACCGCTTCTCCGCCAGTCAGGCCAATGGTCTACACTAAACAGCCGGGAAGAGCCTGGACGCGGGGCCCCTGAGCAGGGGATGCCCGCTGCGCTTTTCCTGATGCCGATGCCCCATTTCTCTCACAGGCGATAAGGAGGACCCGTGAAATATATTGCTATCAGCCAACCGGGCGGCCCGGAGGTATTGCAGATCCGCGAAGGGGAGATCCCCACCATCGGGGAGCATGAGGTGCTCATTGAGGTGAAGGCGGCGGGCGTCAACCGGCCGGATATTCTGCAGCGCCAGGGTCTGTATCCCATGCCTGAGGGCGTCACCCCCGTGCCCGGCCTCGAGGTGGCGGGCGTGGTTGTTAAGGTCGGCGCGCAGGTCACAGCGTTTACGCCCGGCGATCGCGTTTGCGCGCTGACCAACGGCGGCGGCTATGCCGAATACTGCGCCGTGCCGGCAGGCCAGACGTTGCCGATCCCGGCGGGCCTCAGCTTTAGCGAAGCGGCCGCCATTCCGGAAACCTTCTTCACCGTCTGGGCGAACGTCTTCCAGCTGGGTAAGCTGCAGCCTGGCGAAAGCATTCTGGTCCACGGCGGCGCCAGCGGGATTGGCACCACCGCGGTCCTGCTGTGCCACGCGCTGGGGATGACCGTCTATGCCACCGTCGGCCAGGACGAAAAAATTGCTGCGCTACGTCCCTATGCTACGGCGATTAACTACAAAACCGATGATTTTGCCGAGAAAATCGGCCAGCTGACCAACGATGAAGGGGTGGACGTCATTCTGGATATTGTTGGCGGCCCTTACTTTAACCGCAACCTTGGGCTACTGAAAAAGGATGGACGACTGGTCATCATCGGCTTTATGGGCGGGCGAATCGCTCATGAGGTTGATATTCAGACTCTGATGCTCAAGCGAGCCACCGTCACCGGCTCGACCATGCGCGGCCGGACGGCGGCGGAGAAACAACAGATTGCCGAGGCGCTGCGCCGCCACGTCTGGCCGCTGCTAGAGGCAGGGAAATGCAAGCCGCTGATCTACGCCAGCTACCCGATGGCGGAGATTGCCGAGGCCCATGCCTGTCTGGACAGTGGTCAGCATCTGGGGAAAGTTGTGATCACGATGACGTCGTGAGACGCATCCCGGCGGGCTGCCGCCGGGATGGAGTTAGGGGAGGTTAAATCACGCCCTGGGCCAGCATAGCATCCGCAACCTTCACGAAACCGGCGATATTCGCGCCGCGCACGTAGTTGGTCTGCTTCGCTTCGCCGCCGTACTGCACGCAAGCGTGGTGGATATCCAGCATGATGTGATGCAGGCGGGCATCCACTTTTTCCGCTTTCCAGCCCATGCGCGCGGCGTTCTGCGCCATCTCCAGACCGGAAGTCGCCACGCCGCCGGCGTTGGCCGCTTTGCCCGGGGCAAACAGCACGCCAGCTTCCAGGAACAGGTCGGTTGCGGCGATGGTGGTCGGCATGTTGGCGCCTTCCGCCACGGCCTTGACGCCATTGGCAATCAGCTGGCGGGCGGCATCGACGTCCAGTTCGTTCTGGGTCGCGCAAGGCAGGGCAATATCCACCGGCACTGACCACGGCTGCTGGCCTTCAAGATAGGTGAGGCCAAATTCGCGGGCGTAATCGGCCACGCGGCCGTGGGCACGCTCTTTAATGTCGATCAGGCGGGCCAGTTTTTCTTTGGTGAAGCCCGCTTCGTCAACGACGGTGCCGTTGGAGTCGGAGGCCGTCACCACCCGCGCGCCAAGCTCCATCGCTTTCTCAATGGCGTATTGCGCGACGTTGCCGGAGCCGGAGACCGCCACGCGAGCGCCTTCGAAGCCGAGGCCGTGACGTTTGAGCATCGCTTCGGTGAAGTAGATCAGGCCGTAACCAGTGGCTTCCGGACGGATCAAGCTGCCGCCAAAGGAGAGTCCTTTACCGGTGAAGACGCAGGCGCTGTTGTTGGAGAGCTTGCGCATCATTCCGGCCATAAAGCCGACTTCGCGACCGCCGACGCCGATATCGCCCGCCGGTACGTCGGTATCCGGGCCAAGGTGGCGATAGAGTTCGGTCATCAGCGCCTGGCAGAAACGCATCACTTCGCCATCGCTCTTGCCTTTAGGATCGAAATCGCTGCCGCCTTTCCCGCCGCCCATCGGCAGAGTGGTCAGGGCGTTTTTGAAGGTCTGCTCGAAGCCAAGGAATTTGAGAATCGACAGGTTAACCGACGGGTGAAAACGCATCCCGCCTTTATACGGGCCGATGGCCGAGTTGAACTGCACGCGCCACGCGCGGTTGACCTGGACCTGATTGCGGTCGTCCACCCACACCACGCGGAACTGGATCACGCGCTCCGGTTCCACCAGACGTTCCAGCAAAGCAAGCTGACGATAGCGCGGATTTTCCTCAAGGAAAGGCCACAGGGTGGTCATCACCTCCCGGACGGCTTGAGCAAATTCGGTTTGATGAGGATCGCGCTGTTGAACGCGGGTGAGAAAGCCTTCCAGAGTGCACGTCTGATCCATAGATATCAGTTCCCCTTATGGTTGTGGTTGCATGTATTTATTATGATTCGGTCCTTGAAAAAACCGATTTTCCGACTATAACACCGCTAATCCTTAGGCAAGCAAGGAAAAATTGAGCCGACAACAAAATTTATAATTGCCCGCTCGTCATAACTAAAAGCGATGACGAGGCGGCGGGCGGATCAGCGGACGGAAAGGGTGGGGCGCTGGGCGATAAAGGCGTGCAGCAGAGGAATATCGGCCGGGGCGAGATCGAGGGCCAGCGCTTCTGTGGGAAGGCACCAGCGCAGCTGAGTGTGATAGTGGGCCAGCGGCGTGCCCTGAAAGTGCGGCACCCACCAGGCGTGCAGATGGATCCGGCGGCCGGAGACCTCCCGCTGATGGCTAGCGATATAGCAAGCCGGGCGGGCGATGATGCCCATCTCCTCCTGCAGTTCGCGGGCCAGCGCCTGCGGCTGGCTTTCACCCGGCTCCACTTTGCCGCCGGCGAACTCCCACATCCCCGGCTGGTCGGCGCGGGGCGGACGCTGCGCCAGCAGAATCTGGCCATCCTGTTCAATAATGGCGGCGACAACATCAATCATTTTTAGCATAAGCATCAAGGTTAATAAGACGAATATGGCCTATTATCACCGCCATAGACCGTAACTGACAACCGCCAACCCTGCTGGAGACCTTCGTGCTTGATAGCCACCTGCATCCGCGCCTTAAACCCCTGCTTAACGCTGTCGCCGGCGTCCTTGACCGCCCCGGCATCTCACCGGACGGGCTGACGCTGGTTGGTTTTGCCATCGGCGTGCTGGCTCTGCCCTTTCTGGCGCTGGGGTGGTATGGCGCGGCGCTGGCGGCCATTCTCCTTAACCGCCTGCTGGATGGCCTGGACGGCGCTCTGGCGCGGCGGCGCGGGCTCACGGACGCGGGCGGCTTTCTCGATATTGCGCTGGATTTTCTCTTTTACGCCCTGGTGCCGTTCGGCTTTATTCTGGCGGATCCGCTGAACAATGCCCTGGCGGGCGGCTGGCTGCTGTTTGCCTTTATCGGCACCGGCAGCAGCTTTCTCGCTTTTGCCGCCCTGGCGGCCAGGCACCAGATCGCCAATCCCGGCTACGCCCATAAATCGCTGTACTATCTCGGGGGACTGACGGAGGGGACGGAGACCATCCTGTTGTTTGTCCTCGGCTGCCTGTTTCCGGCGCATTTCGCCTGGCTGGCGTGGCTGTTTGGCGCGCTGTGCTGGCTGACGACGGCGACGCGCATCTGCAGTGGCTACCAGACCTTAAAGCGGGTAACGACCATAGCGTAAACGGGGTATCGCGCGTCGCCGACAAAGGGCGACGCGCTGAGGCGGGGCGAGTTACTGACTGCTTTCCGGGCCGCGCTCTCCGCGGGCCACCGGATTGTGCGGGTTGCTGCTCCATTCGTACCAGCCGCCGTCGTACACCGCGACGTGCGGCCAGCCCATGGCGCGGGCATACATAAAGGTTTCCGAGGCCCGCCAGCCGGTCCCGCAATAGAACGCCACTTGCTGGCTCGGCAGAATGTTCCACTGGCGCCACAGGGCAGCGATATCGTCGGCGCTGCGCATGGTGCCGTCCGGGTTATGGAAATCCTCCATGTGCGTGGAGTCGCTCCCGGCGTGGCCCCAGCGGGCGCCAGCGATGTCGCCCTTCGGCTTGATATAGCTGTAGCCGCTGGTGGTGCCGATAAACTCCGGCCACGAGCGGACGCTGACCAGCGAGGCGTCCTGACGATGCAGCAGCCCGCGGGCTTGTTCGGTATCCAGCATCAGCTGCGGCTGGCCGGGGATCGGCGCGCCGAAATCAGGCGCCGGCTGCTGCGCCGGCGGCATACCGCGCTCTACCGGCAGCCCGGCGTCGGACCAGGTCTGCCAGCCGCCGTCAAGCAGGCGCACGTCTTTGACCCCGGCGTACAGCATGATCTGCGCCACCCGCGCTGCGGCGTAGACGTCGCGACCATAGAGGATCACCGTGGTGTCATGCCGGATGCCGTGCTTCGCCAGCATCGCCTTCAGCTGCGCGTCGGACACTTTATTCCACAGCGGTTCGCTCTCCACCTCATTGGTATCGATATAGCCCGCGCCAGGGATATGGCTCAGCAGATAGAGCTTCGGCGCTCCCCAGGCGGCTTCAAACACTTTCCAGTCGCCTGCCGGGGCGGCGGCGACCGCTTTCCCTTGCTGTAGGTCGTGCAGCCACTGGGGGTAGACCAGCTGTTCAAAGTGCGGCAGCTTTTGCAGACGGTCGGTCTGGCTCAGCGCATCGCTCAGGGTGCTGAGCCGGGTGAAACCCGTTTGTTTCAGCCGCGCCGCGACGCTGACGTTATCCTCCGGGCTGCCGTACAGCGCGATGGGGGTATCGGACAGGAGCTGGTGCTGCTTAGCCCAGGCGCGGAGCTGATCGTCGCTCATGGCGCCGAGCCAGCGGGCGGAAAGATTGAGGGCCTGCGGCTCATGGCCTTCCGGGCCGTTGGCGCGCTGCGGCCAGCCGTTGTAATAAGCGCTCAGCCGGGTGTCGATGGCCACGCCGTGCTGCTGTTGCAGGTGGGAGAGAGTGAGCGCTGGCATGGTTTCAGCGGCGCAGGTAGTGGAAGCAGCAAGCCCCATGAGCAGGGCGAGTGCGGTCAATTGAGAAACACGTTTCATCGAAATGCCCGACGGTAAAAAGTGGAGGGCGTATTCTCCACTCGCCAGGCGCCGATTTCTTTGCGGTAACGCAGGTTTGCACGCTATTGTCCTTCATTGCCAGCGCTCCATCGCCAGGCAGCGCCCCGTCGGCGGGCAGTCCTCGCGATCGTGGGTCACCAGGATCGCCGGAATGGCCTGGCGGGCCAGTTCTTCAAAGACCCAGCGGCGGAACCCGGCGCGCAGGCTGGCATCCAGGCGGCTGAAGGGCTCATCAAGCAGCAATGCCTCGGGGCGCG
Organism: Klebsiella sp. KP20-425-1; assembly: GCF_025813515.1. Lineage (NCBI taxonomy): Bacteria > Pseudomonadati > Pseudomonadota > Gammaproteobacteria > Enterobacterales > Enterobacteriaceae > Klebsiella > Klebsiella sp. KP20-425-1. The sequence goes on along the minus strand of NZ_CP109614.1, from coordinate 3,045,048 downwards.
CCAGCAGGGCGCGCAGCAGGCTCACCCGCGCCCGCTGCCCGCCGGAGAGCGTGGCCGGATCGCGCGGGGCGAAGCCCGCCAGCCCGGCGCGGCTAAGCGCTTCCTCCACCGCGGTTTTTCGCGCCTCGCCGCGCACGTTCTCCGGCAGCGCCAGCTGTAAATTTTGCCCGACGCTGAAATGGTCGAACAGTAACGGGTCCTGAAACAGAATGCCGATGCGCCGATGCTCTGTCGGCAGCGTATCGCAACGCCGTTCGTTGAGCCACAGTTCGCCTCGGGCGCGAAAATCGCCGGACAGGGCGCCAATCATCCAGGCAAACAGCGTTGATTTCCCGCTACCGGAGGGGCCCATCAGCGTCAGCACCTCCCCCGGGGCTACCGAAAAGGCGACCTCCCGCAGCAGCGGCTGGCGTCTCACGCTCAGAGTCAGATGGTTTACGGTTAGCACTAGCGAAGTCCTCGTCGATAGCGGCCTGCCAGCCAGGCCAGCAGAGCGGTCAGGGTAAAGCATACCGCCGGCAGCAGTAATTGCCACAGCGCCTGAGCGGCGAGCGTCTGCGCCTCGCCGCCGCTGCTGAGCGCCACCGCCTGGCTGGTGAGCGTCGGAATTCGGCCAGCCCCCAGCCATAGCGTTGGCAGATACTGCGCGATGCTCACTGAGAAGCCCACCGCCAGGGCGGTCAGCAGCGGGCGAGTTAGCGAAGGCAGGGTCAGCAACCAGAAAATACGCGTGGATCCCCAGCCGAGCGTGCGGGCGACAACCGTCAGCCGCGGATCGCGCTGGCGCCAGGCCGGGCGCAAAATAAACAGCATCCATGGCACCACCCACAGCAGATGGCCCCACAGGACGGTCCACCAGTCACCGTCAAGCCAGGCGTACAGCGCCAACCGGTACTGGCCGTCGGCCAGCGGCAGGGCCGGCAGGACCAGCGGTAGCCAGACCCAGCCATCGCCTCGCGCCGGGCCGCAGGCCAACCACAGCAGGCAGACAGCCGCGCCGAGGGCGCAGGCCGCCAGTGCCAGCCCAAGGCTGTTGCCGAGGGCATCCATCTGCGGCGGCGCCGAGCGCGCCAGCCCCGCCAGCAATAGCGCGCCCAGCAGACCGCTCAGCGGCAGCAGCGCCGCCAGCAGGCGGCCGGGCAGGGCATGAGGATGCGGGTGACGAACACCGCGCAGATCGGGCTGGTACTGGCGCTGTAGCCGCCATCCGCCCCAGGCGACCAGCGCCAGCCCGCCGAGGATCGCCATCAGCAGCAGGCTGGCCAGCGCCCCTTTGGCCTGCTGCAGCTCATCGCCCTGGCTTAACCATTGCCACGCCAGCACGGCGAGGGTGGGCGGATTGCCGGGCCCCAGCACCAGGGCGATGTCTACCGCCGACAGGCTCCAGGCGGTGGTGGCCAGCAGCACCATGCCGAGGGCGGGCAGCAGGGCGGGCAGCACCAGCCAACGCAGGCACTGCCAGCGGCCGTAGCCGAGGCTCTTCAGGGCGGTCGCCTGGTCGGCGAGGCGTTTCTCTCCCAGCAGGCCATAGATCACCCACAGCACAAAGGCGCTCTCTTTCAGGGCCATCGTCAGGCCAAGCCCAATGCCGTACCGGTCAACCGGCGGCGTCAGAAACGGCAGCCGCTGCCAGAGCCAGCCCCCTTCGGCGAACAGCAGCAGCGCCGCCGTCGCCAGGGCGAGATGGGGCACCGCCAGCAGCAGCGGCAGACGGGAAGCCAGCCGCCGCCAGCGGGCCGAAGGCCAGAGGGCGGCGACGATGGTCAGGGCGATCAGCAGCGCGCCGCCGACGGACAACAGCGTGGAGACGAGGGTGGCGGCCAGCGCCTGGCCCAGCTGCGGGTCGGCGAACAGCGCACGCCAGTGGGCCGGGGAGCGCGCAGCGCCCACCAGTTCCCCGGCGGCGGGGAACAGCGGCAGATAGATCGCCGCCATCGCCCCCCAGGCCAGCAGGATCAGTGTGTACCGTAGCGGCGCAGCCATTCCTGCTCCAGCGCGTCAACCCATGCCGCGTGAGGCTCAGCAAGCACCGGCGGCAGATCCTGCGGCAGGGCTGCCGCCAGCGCCTGGCGCTGGCCGTCAGGCAGACGCTGCGGATCCAGTACGCTCGGATCGCCCCAGACGGCGGCATCGGCCTTGCGCAATTGCGCCTCAGGGGAGAGCAGGAAATTGGCCACTACTTTGGCGCCAGCGACAGCGCGGGCGTTAGCCGGGATGGTAACAAAATGGACGTTGCCGAGGGTCCCCGCGGTAAAACCGAAGCTGTAGCTGTCCGTCGGTAATTCGCCGCTGGCGGCTTTCTGCCGGGCGTGCAGCGGGTTAAACGTCAGCGACAGGCGGAGGGTGCCCTGGTTGAGCATGGCGTCCATCCGCGCCGGCGACGCCGGGAAATCCTTGCCCGCCCGCCACAGAGCCGGGTGCAGCGCATCGAGATAGCGCCACAGCGGGGCGGTGACCGCCGCGAAGGTCGCCGGCTGCGGCGGCTGGCGCAGGGCGGCTGGCTGGTCGGTGAGCGCGATCAGCAGTTGCTCCAGCAGGGCGGTACCGGTGAAGTCCGGCGGCCGCGGGTAGGTTACGCTGCCCGGATGGGCTCTGGCGAAGGCCAGCAGGGCCTGCGGGCTGGTGGGCGGCTGCGGCGTTTGCCCGCGGCGGGCGATAAACGTCAGCTGGGCGCTGCCCCACGGCGACTCCGCGCCCTCGGTGGCGACAGAAAAATCTTCCCGTACCGGCTTTTGCTGATCGACATAGCGCCAGTTGGGCAGCGATTCGGCCCAGCCGGTGAGCAGCAGATCGGCCTGCTTAAGCGTGCGAAAGTTTTCGCCGTTGATCCACAGCAGATCCACTGACCCGCCCTGGCGACGACCGGCCTGCGCCTCGGTCTGGATGCGTTTCACTGCGTCGGCGGCGTCGGCGACAGGCACAATACGCAGGTCGATTGCGTAATAGCGTTTGACCTCTTCGCTGACCCACGCCAGATAGCGATTGACGGCCGGGTCGCCGCCCCAGGCGTTAAACCAGACGGTCTGTCCGCGGGCTTCCGTCTGAATCTGCCGCCAGCTGTCGTCGGCATTAACCGCCAGCGGCCAGAGCAGCAGCAGGCACAGACAGAGGCTGTAATCACGCAAACGGCGCATCGTTACTCCTTATTCTGCGAGGAAGAAGTGGGTATCTGGCACAACCCCTGAGCCGGGATCGCCATCGCGGCATTGAACCGCGCTGATAAATTTTGCAGGCCGATCAGGGCGGTCAGCTCGGTGAGCGCCCGGGCGTCAAAATGCGCGGCCATCGCGCTACGCAGGGCATCATCCACCGCCGGCGGCGTCTGGGTGGCGGCTTCGGCATAGGCCAGCGCCAGGCGCTCTTTTTCGCTGAACAGCGTACTGCTGCGCCAGTCGGCGACCGCCAGCAGCTTGTCCTGGCTACCGCTCCGCGCCGCGAGGATCATGCTGGTGATATCGATACAGAATTCGCAGTGGCACAGCTGGGCGATGCGGGCGCTGACCAGCGAGCGCAGCACCGGATCCAGCGGCGAGCGGCGGCGTTCAATATAGCCCACGAACAGCGAAACCAGGTAAAACAGCCACGGGATCCGACCCCACCAGCGAATGGGGCTCAGCACCTGGCCGTAATGCCGGCGGTGCAGCCACACCTGCGGACGAAGGATCAGGGGGACAGAATCCAGCGGGGGTAAGCTCATGGCGACGATCTCTTATGACGTTCACGGTAAATATTTTTGGCGATAGAGATGACCACCGCCAGGGCAAAAAGCAGCGAAAGCCCGGTGGCCAGCCAGAAGGTGCCCCCGGTGAGCAGACTCCCGGCCCAGGAATAAACGATAGTCGCCGGGAGCTGGCCCACGCCGGTGGCCAGCATAAAGGGCCAGAAGCGCAGCGAGGTTAGTCCGGCGGCATAGCTGACCGGGTCAAACGGGACAAACGGCAGCAGGCGGCAGACCAGGATCGTCTGCGGGCCAAAGCGGGTGAAATAGCCGTCGGCACTGCGCAGCATCGCGCGGCCGGTGAGTTTCTCCACCACTTCGCGCCCCAGCGCTCTGGCGATGCAGAAGCAGAGCCCGGCCCCGACCATAGCGCTGAACCACGACAGCGCCCCGCCCCAGAAGGCGCCGAACAGGGCGGCGTTCGCCAGGGTAATCAGGAAAGCCGGCAGCGGAGCGACGATCGCCTGGAGGATCATCAGCGCAAATGAGACCAGCGCGGCCTGCGGCCCCCAGGCGGCGATAAACCCTCTGACCTGCTGCGGATCCAGGGAGGCTAACGCCGTCAGACTCTGCTGCAGAAAGGTACGCCCGCCAGGGAACCACAGCCAGGCGGCCAGAGCGGCGGCGACCACGACGGCAAGGGCCAGCCGGGCGCGGCGCAGGTGACGGCGATCAGGTTGGGTCATGGCGCACCTCCTCACTGCACGCCGCCACGCGACGGGCGCGGGCAAACCGTTTGCCTATCTGCACCAGGGCAAACAGCAGCCCGCCGGCGAGGCTCAGTTTTAGCGCGAAGGCGAGGGTCACCCCCTCGCGGGCCAGTTCGCTGGCCATCACCGAATAGATGACCAGACCCGGCAGGGTGGTCACGGCCGAGATCAGGGCAAAGGGCCAGAAGCGGATCGCCGTCAGGCCGTAGGCGTAATTCTGAATATTGTAGGGAAAGAGCGGCACCAGGCGGGTGAGGATCAGGAAATCGCAGCCACTGCGGGCGATACCGCGCTCAATCGCCTGAAAGACGGTGGTATGGCCCACATAGCGCTGCAGCAGATCGCGCCCAAGCCAGCGGGCGATTAAAAACGACAGCGAAGAGGCGAGGGTGGCGGCGGCAAACGAGAGCAGGGAGCCTGTTAGCGGGCCGAAGAGCATCCCGCCGGCGATCACCAGCAGGCTGCCGGGGATCAGACACAGGGTGGCAATGATAAACAGCGCAGCATAGACCAGATATCCCCAGGCGCCCTGATGGCGGAGGGTGTCCTGAAGCAGATGCAGATGAGTCAGCAGATCGTGGAGACCGACGCGGTGGCTGATAACGGCCAGCGTGGCCACCAGCGCGAGAAGTCCCAGCCCTTTACCAATGGCCGGATGACGGCTTCTTTTGCATGAGAGGTGCTCCTGTACAGTCTGGACGCAGTGGACATCAAAAAGTGCGCGCGACAGTATCCTGTTCCGACGACCGTCACAATGGTTTACCGTCGCTTTGTTGATTTTGCTCAGGAAATTCTGCCCCCCGCACAGCGGGAGGCGAGAGAAGGGCGTGAATTATGGCCGGAAGGTGGCCCACACCGGCGCGTGGTCGGACGGTTTTTCCATCCCGCGGATCTCGTAATCGATCCCGGTTTCCACGCAGCGCTGCGCCAGAGGCTGGCTGGCCAGCAGCAGATCGATGCGCAGCCCACGGTTATCGTCGAAGCCTTTGGAGCGGTAATCAAACCACGAGAAATGCTCATGATTGTCGGGGTTAGCCTGACGCCAGGTATCCACCAGGCCCCAGCCCAGCAGGCGGTCCATCCATTCCCGTTCTTCCGGCAGGAAGGAACATTTGCCGGTGCGCAGCCAGCGTTTGCGGTTCTCTTCACCGATACCGATGTCCAGATCGGTAGGACTGATGTTCATATCGCCCATGATCAGCACCGGATTCTCTTTGTTGAGCTCGGTCTCCAGATAGTTCTGCAGATTCTGATAGAACGCCGCTTTGGCCGGGAATTTGGTTTCATGATCGCGGCTTTCACCCTGCGGGAAATAGCCGTTAATCACTGTGACGTTGCCGAAGGGCGACGGGATCTCCGCCATAATGATGCGGCGCTGAGCCTCTTCGCCATCGTCCGGGAAACCGCGGCGGACGGCAATCGGCGTCTCTTTGGTCAGCAGCGCGACGCCATAATGGCCTTTCTGCCCGTGATAAAAGACGTTATAGCCGAGCCTGGCAACCTCTTCGAGAGGGAACATGTCGTCGTGAACTTTGGTTTCCTGCAGGCCAATCACGTCCGGCTGGTGTTTTTCGACGATGGCGGCCAGTTGGTGTGGGCGGGCACGCAGGCCGTTGATATTAAAAGAGACGAATTTCATAGTCGCTGCCACTGTGCAAGGTGAATAGTGCAGGGATGGTAGCAGAAATTCGCCAGGCTGGCTGCCACCGGATGCGTCATTCTGCCAATCGCTGCGCATGAGCGTGCCGTGGGTGCCCCTTTTGCGGGCATGCCGCGCCAAAAAAGGGCAAATAGATACGATAAATTTCGCAGAGGATCACAATTACAGAATTATATCTTACCGTTGCATAATTTATCTTCTTTAATCACTGTTTATCCCCCTTTGTCGGATACTTATTCACTAAATATGCATTTTATGTGAATAGCGTTCAGCTGTAACTCATTGATTCTGCGTTATCTCATCCGATTTATGCATTTTTATCGCTGGCTGGCACGAACCGTGCAATCTACATTTACAGCGTAATAACTCATATTTATTAACATTATTGCTACTTTTAATTTACCGGAAGAGGTCGATATGTCTCAGTCAATTACGCGTAACCACTTTGATGAATGGATGATGCCGGTCTACGCGCCAGCGGCGTTTATTCCGGTGCGGGGCGCCGGGTCACGGCTGTGGGATCAGCAGGGCAAAGAGTATATCGATTTTGCCGGCGGTATCGCCGTGAACGCGCTGGGGCATGCCCATCCGCGTCTGGTGCAAGCCCTGACCGACCAGGCCGGCAAGTTCTGGCATACCGGCAACGGCTACACCAATGAGCCGATCCTGCGTCTGGCCAAAATGCTTATCGATGCTACCTTCGCCGACCGGGTCTTCTTCTGTAACTCCGGCGCCGAGGCCAATGAGGCAGCGCTCAAGCTGGCGCGTAAATATGCCCACGATCGCTTTGGCAGCGAGAAAAGTGGCATCGTCGCCTTTCAGAACGCTTTCCACGGGAGGACGCTGTTCACCGTCTCGGCGGGCGGTCAGCCGGCCTATTCCCGGGATTTCGCCCCGCTGCCGCCGCAGATCCAGCATGCCGTATTTAACGATCTCGAGTCGGCAAAGGCCTTAATCAATGACCAGACCTGCGCGGTGATCGTCGAGCCGGTGCAGGGCGAAGGGGGCGTGGTGCCGGCCAGCGTCGAGTTTTTACGCGGCCTGCGTCAGCTTTGCGACCAGCACAACGCCCTGCTGATTTTCGATGAAGTGCAGACCGGGGTCGGGCGCACCGGCGAGCTGTATGCCTATATGCACTACGGCGTGACGCCCGATGTGCTGACCACCGCCAAAGCGCTGGGCGGTGGTTTCCCTATCGGCGCGCTGCTGGCGACAGAGGCCTGCGCCAGCGTGATGACCGTCGGCACCCACGGCACCACCTACGGCGGTAACCCGCTGGCCGGGGCGGTGGCCGGCGAACTGCTGTCGATCGTCAACACCCCGGAAGTGCTCTCCGGCGTCAGACAGCGCCATCAGTGGTTTTGTGAACGCCTGCAGGCAATTAACGCCCGCTATGGCCTGTTCAAGGAGATCCGCGGCCTGGGACTGCTGCTCGGCTGCGTGCTAAACGACGCCTGGGCCGGGAAGGCGAAAACCCTCAGTAACCTGGCGGCGGAAGAGGGGGTGATGATTCTGATCGCCGGCGCCAACGTGGTGCGTTTCGCGCCGGCGCTGAACGTCAGTGAAGAAGAGGTGAACAGCGGGCTGGATCGCGTCGAGCGGGCCTGCGCGCGTTTCGTGGCAGGAGTCTCATCATGATGGTTATTCGACCGGTGGAGCCGGGCGATTTGCCCGGGCTGCTGAAGCTGGCAGCGGAGACCGGCGGCGGGCTGACCTCGCTGCCGGTGGATGAAGCGACCCTCGCGGCGCGGATCGCTCGCTCGCAGCAGACCTGGCGCGGCGAGCTACCGAAAAGCGAGCAGGGCTATGTCTTTGTGCTGGAGGAGAGCGAAAGCGGCGCGGTGGTGGGCATCTGCGCGATCGAGGTGGCGGTGGGGCTCAACGATCCCTGGTATAACTACCGGGTCGGCACCCAGGTCCATGCCTCGAAGGAGCTCAACGTCTATCAGGCGCTGCCGACGCTGTTTCTCAGCAACGATCATACCGGCAGCAGCGAGCTGTGTACCCTGTTCCTCGACCCGCAGTGGCGCAAAGAGGGCAATGGCTATCTGCTGTCGAAATCACGCTTCTTATTTATGGCCGCCTTTCGCGAGCGCTTCAATGAGAAGGTGGTCGCCGAGATGCGCGGGGTGATTGACGAGCAGGGCTACTCGCCGTTCTGGGAGAGCCTGGGCAAACGCTTTTTCGCCATGGAGTTTTCCCGTGCCGACTACCTGTGCGGCACCGGACAGAAGGCTTTCATTGCCGCCCTGATGCCCAAGCATCCGCTGTATATCGATTTCCTTTCCCCTGAGGCACAGGCGGTGATCGGCAAGGTTCATCCGCAGACCGCCCCGGCCCGGACGGTGCTGGAGAAAGAGGGGTTCCGCTACCTGAACTACATCGATATTTTCGACGGCGGCCCGACTCTGGAGTGCGACATCGACCGGGTGCGGGCGATCCGCAAAAGCCGTCTGGTGACCACCGAGGCCGGCGAAACCCCGCCCGGTGACTGGCCGCTGTGCCTGGTGGCGAATGAACAGTATCACCAGTTCCGCGCTCTGCTGGTGCATGCCGATCCGGATGGCGACACCCTGACCCTCAGCGCCCGCGAACTGGATATGCTGAAGTGTCATGCCGGCGACCAGGTGCGCATGGTGCGCCTGATCCCTGAGGAGAAAACTGCATGAGTCTGTGGATTAACGGCGAGTGGCGGCCCGGCCGTGGGCCAGGTTTCAGTAAACAGGATCCGGTTAACCTGAAGGTTGTCTGGCAGGGCGAGGCGGCGGATGCCGGGCAGGTTGCCGAGGCGGTGGCGGCTGCCCGCCAGGCGTTCCCGTCCTGGGCGCGGCTGCCGTTTGCCGCCCGTCAGGCGATCGTTGAAAAGTTTGCCGCTCTGCTGGAAGCCAGTAAGGCGGAGCTGACGGCGGTTATCGGCGCCGAGACCGGAAAGCCGCGCTGGGAGGCGGCCGGGGAAGTGACGGCGATGATCAACAAGGTGGCGATCTCGGTGAAGGCCTACCACGTCCGCACCGGCGAACAGCACAGCGACCTGCCCGACGGCGCCGCCACGCTGCGTCACCGGCCGCACGGCGTACTGGCGGTGTTTGGCCCCTATAACTTTCCCGGCCATCTGCCGAACGGGCACATCGTGCCGGCGCTGCTGGCGGGCAATACCGTGGTCTTTAAACCCAGCGAACTCACCCCGCGCAGCGGCGAAGCGGTGGTGAAACTATGGCAGCAGGCCGGCCTGCCCGCCGGGGTGCTCAACCTGGTGCAGGGCGGTCGGGAAACCGGCGAGGCGCTCAGCGGCCAGGCGGATATCGACGGACTGCTGTTTACCGGCAGCTCAACCACCGGTTTTCATCTGCATCGCCAGCTGGCCGGGCAGCCGCAGAAGATCCTCGCGCTGGAGATGGGCGGCAATAACCCGCTGATCGTCGACGATCCGCGGGACGTGGATGCCGCGGTGCATCTGACCATCCAGTCCGCCTTTATTACCGCTGGCCAGCGCTGCACCTGCGCCCGACGTCTGCTGGTCCGACGCGGAGAGGCGGGCGATGCCTTCCTCTCCCGGCTGGTGACGGTGAGCCAACGGCTGATCCCGGCGGCGTGGGACGCCGAGCCGCAGCCGTTTCTCGGCGGGCTTATCTCTGAACAAGCCGCGCAGAAAGTGCATCAGGCCTGGCTGCAGCGGGTCGCCGCTGGCGCGATCACCCTGCTGGAGCCGCGGTTATTGCAGGCCGGGACGTCGCTGCTAACGCCGGGGATTGTCGACATGAGCGACGTGGCCAATGTCGAGGATGAAGAGGTGTTTGGCCCGCTGCTTGGGGTCTGGCGCTACGACACTTTCGAGGAGGCGATTGCCTTAGCCAACGCTACCCGCTTCGGCCTCTCCTGTGGGTTAATCTCCCCGGAACGGGAGAAGTTTGATCGACTGCTGCTCGAGGCGCGGGCAGGGATAGTTAACTGGAACAAACCGCTGACCGGGGCGGCGAGTACCGCGCCGTTCGGCGGCACCGGGGCGTCCGGTAACCAACGTCCGGGGGCCTGGTATGCCGCCGATTATTGCGCCTGGCCGATGGCCAGCCTTGAATCGCCGACCCTGACGCTGCCCGCCAGCCTGAGCCCGGGGCTCGACTTTCTGGCCGGGGAGGCGTCATGACCGCCCGCGAAGTCAACTTTGACGGTCTGCCCGGGCTGACCCATCACTACGCCGGGCTCTCCTTTGGCAATGAGGCTTCCACCCGGCATCGCTATCGGGTGTCTAACCCGCAGCTGGCGGCCAAGCAGGGGCTGAAAAAAATGAAAGCCCTCGCCGACGCTGGCTACCCGCAGGCGGTGATCCCGCCGCACGAGCGTCCCAACGTGCCGCTTCTGCGCCAGCTGGGCTTTAGCGGCAGCGATGAGCAGGTGGTGGCCCGGGCGGCGCAGCAGGAGCCGGATCTGCTGTCGGCGGTGAGTTCGGCCTCGGCGATGTGGGTGGCGAACGCGGCGACTGTGTGTCCCTCCGCCGATTCGCTGGATGGCCTGGTGCATCTGACGGTGGCGAATCTGCAGGATAAATTCCACCGCGCCAGCGAAGCACCGACTACAGAGGCGCTGCTGCAGGCGATTTTCCCCGACCGCACGCGATTTGCTATCCACCCGGCGCTGCCCGCCTCGGCCTGGTTTGGCGACGAAGGGGCGGCGAACCATAATCGTCTCGGCGGCGAGTATGGCGCTCCCGGCGTCCAGCTCTTTGTCTATGGCCGCCGCCGGGGGAGCGAGGAGGCGCCGCGTCGCTATCCGGCGCGGCAAACCCTTGAGGCCAGCCAGGCGGTAGCGCGCCTCAATCAGGTCAATCCCCGCCAGCTGATCTTCGCCCGCCAGCATCCGGCGGCGATCGACACGGGGGTTTTTCATAACGACGTCATCGCGGTGAGCAACCGTCAGGTCCTGTTCTGCCATGAGCAGGCCTTTGCCGACCAGACCGCGCTTCTCCAGCAGCTGGCGCAGCGGGTGCCGGGTTTTACGCCGCTGGTGGTTCCCGCCAGCCGGGTCTCGGTGGCAGAGGCGGTTGCCACCTATCTGTTCAACAGCCAGCTGTTGAGCCGGGCGGATGGCAGCATGGCGCTTATCCTGCCTCAGGAAGCGCAGGAGCATGCCGGCGTCTGGGAATACCTCAATGAGCTGCTGGCCGGGGATAACCCCATCGCCGACCTGCGGGTGTTCGATCTGCGCGAGAGCATGGCCAACGGCGGCGGTCCGGCGTGCCTGCGCCTGCGGGTGGTGTTGACGGCCGAGGAGTATCAGGCGGTCAATCCGCACGTCCTGATGAACGATACGCTGTTTGCCACCCTCAATGACTGGGTGGATCGCTACTATCGCGATCGTCTCACCCAGGCCGACCTCGCCGACCCGCAGCTGCTGCGGGAAGGGTGCGACGCGCTGGATCGGTTGACCCAGATCCTGCAGCTCGGTTCGGTTTATCCATTTCAGCAATAAGGGGGCGCGGTGGAACATTTTCTGGCATTAACCCTGGCGGGGCGATTGCCCCATCACTTTCACGGCGAGACGGCCCATTTCCGCTGGCACTGGCTCGGGGAAGGGATCCTTGAGCTGACGCCGCATGCGCGCTGCGAGCGCGGGCTGGTACTTTCCTGCGCCATTCATGGCAACGAAACGGCGCCGGTGGAGATAGTCGACCAGCTGGTGCAGCGACTGGTCCGGGAGGCGCTCCCGCTGCGCTGGCGGCTGCTGGTGATCGTCGGCAACCCACCAGCGCTGCGGGCGAATAAGCGCTATCTGCACAGCGATATGAACCGCATGTTTGGCGAGCGCTGGCGGCAGTTTCCGCTCAGTGAGGAGACGCAGCGGGCGCAGCGGCTGGAGCAGGCGGTGGCCCGCTTTTATCGCGACCACGATGGCCCGCGCTGGCACCTCGATCTGCATACCGCGATCCGCGGGTCGCTACATCCGCGCTTCGGCGTGCTCCCGGCCCGCGATACGCCGTGGGAGGAGGATTTTCTTCACTGGCTGGGCGGCGCCGGGCTGGAGGCGCTGGTGTTTCATCGCCAGCCCGGCGGGACCTTCACCCACTTCAGCTGCGAACGGTTCGCGGCGCTGGCCTGCACCCTTGAGCTGGGCAAAGCGCTGCCGTTGGGGGAAAACGATCTGACGCAGTTTGCCGCCGTCCAGCGGGCGCTCTCCCGGCTGCTGGTGGGGGATCTGGCCATTGCCGACGCCCCAGCGCCGCTGCGCTACCGGGTGGTACAGCAGCTAACCCGCCATAGCGATGATTTCCGCTTGCATATGGCGGATCAGACGCTGAACTTCACCCCCTTCGAACCCGGCACGCTGCTGGCGGAGGAGGGCGAGACGCGGTATGTGGTGGGGCCTGAGACGGAGTATGTTCTGTTTCCTAACCCGACGGTGGCGAAAGGACTGCGCGCCGGCCTGATGCTGGAGAAATTATCCTGAGGGCAAGCCGTCCGCCGGGCGGCCTGCTTTATTGCGCGCGTCTTTTTTCGCCATCTTATTTTTTCGTGCCCCAGTGTAAATTTGCAGATTATTCCTGGTAAAATGCTTTGTTTTTAATCTCTCCTACTTTATACTCTCCATAATTTCTCTGCAAAACAGTAAGTTATTTATTTTTTATTGCAATTCTTCGGCTAAATTCCTTATTTTCTCCATAATTGGCGAGAAACTGTTTTTTACACTTTCATTGTTTTACTCTTGCTCTGACTAATTGACGATTAACGTCGTAAAGTTAATCTCGTCAACACGGCAACGCGCCGTAAGAATAACGTAAAGTAAGGATTGAATGATGAAGAAACTCACTGCACTGTTTGTTGCCTCTACTCTGGCTCTGGGCGCGGCTAACCTGGCACACGCCGCCGATACCACCACCGCGCCGAGCGACAGCAAGCCGATGATGATGCATCATAAAGGCGGCCCGGGTCAGCATGACATGATGTTTAAAGGCCTGAACCTGACCGATGCGCAGAAGCAGCAGATCCGCGACATCATGAAGAGCCAGCGCGAAAATATGAAACGTCCGTCCCTTGAAGAACGCCGCGCGATGCACGATCTGATCGCCAGCGACACCTTCGATAAGGCGAAGGCGGAAGCGCAGATCGATAAGATGGAAGCGCAGCATAAAGCGATGGCGCTGTCCCGCCTGGAAACGCAGAACAAGATCTACAACATTCTGACCCCAGAGCAGAAAAAACAGTTCAATGCTAATTTTGAGAAGCATCTGACAGAACGCAACGCGCCGGCAGGTAAAATGCCTGCACCTGCTGAATAATGTAGCGCACTGAATCAAGACCGCCGGTCTTGCCCAATAATGCCATCAGGCGTTGGGCAGGGCCGGCGGTTTTTTATTGGTGGCTTCTCAGCCAAGCGGATGCAGCGGATAGTCTCCGCTGAGCAAAGGCTTACAGAGGATCTTGTAACCATCCTGGTCAAATCCGGCGGGCAGACGGGTCAACTCCGCTGCCTGGTCGAGCGATTCAACGGCGCCCAGCCACAGCCAGTTATGAATGACGTGATACTGCGTCATGTCCGGGCCGCGCTCCTCCAGCGCCACGGGCCCCGCCCACGGCCAGCACACCAGCTGCAGTCTGCTCATCTGCGCCAGCAGGCGCTCTCTGTGCGCCTCCACGCTCTCCTTTCCACAGCAGGCCCCGGCGCAGCGGCCCAGCGCGGAGCGAAAGCAGGCGCGGCCGCGGCTGAGCGGTTCCAGACCAAGCAGGCCATAACAGAGGCGCTGTTCGTCAGCGAGGCTCTGCAGCATCTGCAGCGCCGCCCGCCGGTTGGCGAACAGGCCATAGAGATGCTGCTGGTGCGAGAAATCAACCTCACGAGCATAGACAATCTGCGGCCGGTCGTCCGTAAGTAGCCAGGCGCAGAGCTGCTTGTTACGCCGTAGCCGCTTGTTAAACAGCGGCTGCTGCTCTTTAATCAAGCGCGCCTCCAGCAGCAGCGCTCCCAGCTCGCCAGCGGTGCGCTGCCAGGTGATACGCCGCGACTGACGCAGCATCGCGGCCTCTTCAGGGGTGCGCAGGTGGGATAACACCCGGCTGCGGAGGTTGACGCTCTTACCGATATAGAGCGGCATCGTGTCGCTGTCGCCGTGAAACTGATAGACGCCCGGCAGCTTCGGCAGCGCCTCCAGCCACGGGCGAAGATGTTCGGGATATTCATAGATCGCCGCCGCCTCAAACTCGAGACGCGGGGCTGATTGCTTTCTGGCCACAATAACTCCTGATACTGTCTATCCATCCAGTATAGCAGGCCATTTTTGCGGCGAAAAGGACAAAAAATAACCCCGGCGCAGGCCGGGGCGGGGGGAAAGACTATTTTTTCCAGAAATCGTCAAAGACGGTGATCGGCGGCCGACGCTTGTGTTCGGTTTTCAGATACCAACCCTCGATCGTTTTGGCGATGCTCGGGTCCAGCGTTTTGCCTTCCAGATAATCGTCGATGTTCTCGTAGGTGACACCCAGGGCCACTTCATCCGGCAGGGAGGGGCGATCGTCTTCCAGGTCGGCGGTGGGCAGCTTCTTATACAGATGTTCCGGGCAGTCGAGATGGGCCAGCAGCTGTTTGCCCTGACGTTTGTTCAGGCGGAAAATTGGGTTGATGTCGGTGCCGCCGTCGCCATATTTGGTGAAAAAGCCGGTAATCGCTTCCGCCGCATGGTCGGTACCGACCACAACTCCTTTGGTCATTCCGGCGATGCTGTACTGGGCCTTCATTCGCTCACGGGCTTTTTCATTTCCGCGAACGAAGTCGCTCAGTTCGATGCCTGCTTCGCGCAGCGCCTGTTCGCTGGCCAGCACCGCAGCTTTAATATTGACTGTCAACACCCGGTCAGGCTGGATAAATGCGATGGCGTCCTGGCAGTCCTGCTCATCAGCCTGCACGCCATAGGGTAAACGGACGGCGATAAACTGCAGGCTACTGTCGCCGGTTTCGGCACGCAGTTCGTTTATCGCTATCTGGCACAGTTTTCCCGTCAGGGTGGAGTCCTGACCGCCGCTGATACCCAGCACCAGCGATTTAATAAACGGGTAGGTCTGCAGGTATGACTTCAGGAAATCGACGCTGCGGCGGATCTCGCCTGCGACATCAATCTGCGGCTTTGCGCCCAGCGCCTGAATAATCTCTTGTTGTAGCGTCATCGCGCCCTCCGAAAGTGAATCTGTTTGGCAAGCTGTTGGCTTAAAGCTACCTCTTTGCCGCTGAAACGACAAGGACCGTGGTTTTGACTGCCGGAAAAGAAGGCAATCAATGACATAGGTTTTCATTATAGATGCTGTACCGCGCATTGCGCCGCCGTCCGACGTCGGCAGATCAATCCTGTTTACGCAATAACATAACCTGACATGATTTCGCTGTTCGGCTTGAAAAATAACACTATTTATTCCAGGCTTATCGTTACACAGTAGAAAAGAGGAACCAAAATGAACAAAAGCTTAGCAGGAATACTGGGCGTCACCGTCGCGTTAACCTTACTGGCGGGCTGTACCGCTTACGATCGTACCAAAGACCAGTTTACCCAGCCGGTGGTGAAAGATGTGAAGAAAGGGATGTCGCGTCAGCAGGTGATGCAGATCGCCGGCAAACCTTCAACGGAAGTCACCATGGTCCATGCCCGCGGCACCTGCCAGACCTATATCCTCGGTCAACGAGATGGTAAAGTTGAAACCTACTTTGTGGCCCTCGACGAAACGGGTCACGTCATGAACTCCGGCTACCAGACCTGCGCCGAGTATGATACCGACCCGCGCAACGCCAGGTAAGCTTCCTACTGTTTACTGACTTCTACGTAAGCCCGACCACTGGTCGGGCTTTTTTGTGAGTAATGATGCTTATTTAATTGCGCGAATTATTTGGATGAAAATGTGAGGGTAGTCAAAACCGGAGGTCAATGAGAGACAATTCTGTTCAACAGCGAATTATCCTGGCGGCTCAGCTTGCCGTATACTCAACTCATAAACAGAATTAACCGGATGTTACCAGTCTTACCGGCTCTCAGCGGTTACTGAAGGCCCTGGTCTCACACATTGAGGAAGCGTTCATGGAAAAGAAACACATTTATCTCTTCTGCTCGGCAGGCATGTCCACGTCACTGCTGGTCTCCAAAATGCGGGCGCAGGCGGAAAAATATGAAGTCCCGGTCATTATTGAAGCCTATCCCGAAACCCTCGCGGGCGAAAAAGGGCCGGAAGCCGACGTAGTATTATTAGGGCCACAAATTGCGTATATGTTACCGGAAATTCAGCGCCTGCTGCCGAATAAACCGGTTGAAGTTATCGACTCCCTTCTCTATGGCAAAGTTGATGGTTTAGGGGTATTGAAAGCCGCCGTCGCGGCTATTAAGAAAGCTGCAGCACAATAATTTTAACTTTTAAAACTCGATGTATTTTGACGCCTGGCGGCTGACTGTTGCCGGACGTCAAAAAATAATGAGTTTATTTTCCCGTCAAAGAGTAATTTCATACATCATCGCCGTAATAGTTTATTGCGGCTTTTAAGGGTATTGACTATGAGTAAAGTGATCGATTCGCTTGAAAAGGTACTCCTTCCTTTTGCAGTGAAAATAGGAAAGCAGCCGCATATTAATGCAATAAAAAATGGATTTATTAAATTAATGCCGTTGACCCTCGCCGGGGCCATGTTTGTGTTAATTAACAACGTTTTTCTGAGCTTCGGCGAAGGCTCTTTCTTTTATTCCATGGGCATTCGCCTGGATGCCTCCACCATTGAAACCTTAAACGGCTTTAAGGCTATCGGCGGAAACGTCTATAACGGCACCCTCGGGATTATGTCGCTAATGGCGCCGTTCTTTATCGGCTCCGCGCTGGCGGAAGAGCGCAAAGTTGACCCGATGGCAGCTGGCCTGCTGGCGGTGGCGGCCTTCATGACCGTGACCCCGTATAGCGTGGGCGAAGCCTATGCGGTGGGCGCCAACTGGTTGGGCGGGCAGAACATCATCTCCGGGATGATTATCGGTCTGGTCGTTGCGGAACTGTTCACCTTCGTGATCCGTCGCAACTGGGTGATTAGACTGCCGGACAGCGTGCCGGGGTCGGTATCACGCTCTTTCTCAGCGCTGATCCCGGGCTTCTTGATCCTCTCCATCTTCGGCATTATCTCGTGGGCCCTGGCGAGCTATGGCAGCAACTTCCACCAGATCATCATGGACTCTATCTCGACGCCGCTGGCGGCGATGGGCAGCGTGGTTGGCTGGGCATACGTTATTTTTAACTCTCTGCTGTGGTTCTTCGGTGTGCACGGTTCTCTGGCGCTTACCGCCCTGGATAACGGCATCATGACGCCGTGGGCGCTGGAAAACATCGCGCTGTACAACCAGTACGGCTCTGTTGATGCGGCCATCGAAGCGGGCAAACAGTTCCACTTCTGGGCTAAGCCGATGCTCGACTCCTACATCCTGCTGGGTGGCTCCGGGGCGACGCTGGGTCTGATTATCGCCATCTTTATCGCTTCTCGCCGCGCTGACCATCGTCAGGTTGCTAAGCTGGCGCTGCCGTCAGGCATCTTCCAGATTAACGAACCGATTCTGTTTGGTCTGCCGATCATCATGAACCCGGTGATGTTCATCCCGTTCGTGCTGGTTCAGCCGATTCTGGCGGCCATTACGCTGGCGGCCTACAGCCTGGGGATTATCCCACCGGTGACCAACCTGGCGCCGTGGACTATGCCGACCGGTTTGGGAGCGTTCTTTAACAGTAACGGCAGCGTTGCCGCCCTGCTGGTGGCCCTGTTCAACCTTGGCGTCGCTACCCTGGTCTACCTGCCGTTTGTGGTGCTGTCGAATAAAGCGCAGACCGTTATCGAGCAGGAAGAGAGCGAAGAAGACATCGCTAACGCACTGAAATTCTGATACCGCGCGGTACGGGCAGCGTCCCGTACCGCCTGATAAATGAGGGAAATATTATGTTTGATCTGGACAACATCAACGCGGTAGAGACCCCGGAAAATGACCTCGAAGAGGTAGTGATGGGGCTGATTATCAACTCCGGACAAGCCCGCAGCCTGGCCTATGCCGCGCTGAAGCAGGCGAAGCAGGGCGACTTTGCCGCAGCGAAAGCGATGATGGAGCAGTCGCGCCAGGCGCTGAGCGAGGCGCATCGCGTGCAGACCCAGCTTATCGAAAGCGACGAGGGCGAAGGGAAAATGAAGGTCAGCCTGGTGCTGGTGCATGCCCAGGACCATCTGATGACCTCCATGCTGGCTCGTGAGCTGGTGGCCGAATTGATTGAGCTGCACGAGAAGGTACAATAGGCCATCGCGACGATGAGGCAGCCCAGAATGATGACCACCGAGATCAGTACCGCCAGAGAACAACAGCTGTTCAACGGGAAGAACTTTCATGTGGTCATCTATAACAAAACGGAAAGCGTGAGCGGGCTTCACCAGCATGATTACTACGAATTTACCGTGGTGTTAACCGGGCGCTATTACCAGGAGATCAATGGCAAACGGGTGCTGCTGGAGCGCGGGGATTTCGTCTTTATCCCGATGGGCTCGCACCACCAGAGCTTTTACGAGTTCGGGGCGACGCGCATCCTTAACGTCGGCATCAGCAGACGCTTCTTTGAGAAACACTACCTGCCGCTGCTGCCGTTTGGTCTGGTGGCTTCGCAAGTCTACGCCGTGCAGAGCGCTTTTCTCGGCTACGTTGAGTCGGTCATCGCCTCACTCAATTTTCGCGAAACGGAATTTGACGAATTTATCGAGCTGGTCTCCTTTTATGTCATTAACCGTTTACGCCACTATCGTGAAGAGCCGGTTGCCGACGTGACGCCGCAATGGTTAAAAAATACCGTGGAAGCCATGCATGATAAGCTGAAATTCGGTGAAGGCGCTCTTGAAAATATGGTTCGCTTATCCGGAAAAACGCAGGAATATTTAACCCGGGCGACCCAGCGCTATTATGGTAAAACGCCGATGCAGATAATTAATGATATCCGTATCAACTTTGCCAAAAAACAGCTGGAAATTACCAATTATTCGGTGACGGATATTGCGTATGAATCAGGTTACAGCAGCCCGAGCTTGTTTATTAAAACCTTTAAAAAACTGACGTCGTTTACGCCGAGCAGTTATCGCAAACATTTGACCAGTATTAATTAAACCCGCGCGGCGTTCGCCGCCAGGTTTATACCGAAAATCATTCAAGTTAACTGTCCGCATTGTTGCGGAGAGCGGCCTGCGTCCAGGCGCAGCGCCTAAGGGAGAAAAAGATGAGCCAGAAATTAAAAGTAGTCACTATTGGCGGCGGCAGCAGCTATACCCCGGAATTACTGGAAGGATTTCTGAAACGTTATCATGAACTGCCGGTAAGCGAACTGTGGTTGGTAGACGTCGAAGAGGGACAGGAGAAGCTCGATATTATCCACGCGCTGTGCCAGCGGATGGTGGAAAAAGCCGGCGTGCCGATGAAAGTCTATAAAACGCTGGATCGCCGCGCAGCGCTGCAGGGCGCAGATTTCGTCACCACCCAGCTGCGCGTGGGCCAGCTGAAGGCGCGTGAAAAAGATGAGCGCATCCCGCTGAGTCACGGCTACCTGGGCCAGGAGACCAACGGGGCGGGCGGGTTGTTTAAAGGACTGCGCACCATCCCGGTGATTTTCGACATCGTGAAAGATGTGCAGGAAATTTGCCCCGACGCATGGATCATCAACTTTACCAACCCGGCGGGCATGGTCACCGAGGCGGTCTATCGCCACACCAATTTCAAACGCTTTATCGGGGTGTGCAACATTCCTATCGGCATGAAGATGTTCATCACCGACGTGCTGCAGCTGAGCCCGAGCGATGAGCTGAATATCGACCTGTTTGGTCTGAACCACCTGGTGTTCGTCCGCGACGTGCTGGTTAACGGCGTCTCGCGCTTCGATGAACTGCTGGACGGCGTGGCCTCCGGCCGTCTGACCGCGAACTCGGTGAAAAACATCTTCGACCTGCCGTTTAGCGAAGGGCTGATCCGCTCCCTGCGCCTGATCCCATGCTCTTACCTGCTCTACTACTTTAAGCCAAAAGAGATGCTGGCGATTGAGATGGGCGAGTACTACAAAGGCGGTGCGCGCGCCCAGGTGGTGCAGAAGGTGGAGAAACAGCTGTTCGAGCTGTATAAAAACCCGGATCTTAACGTTAAGCCGAAGGAGCTGGAGCAGCGCGGCGGGGCCTATTACTCTGATGCCGCTTGCGAAGTAATCAATGCCATCTATAACGACAAGCAGACTGAGCACTATGTGAATATCCCGCATCATGGTCATGTCGATAATATCCCGGCGGACTGGGCGGTAGAGATGAGCTGCACCTTAGGCCGCGACGGCGCGAAGCCGACGCCGCGCATTACTCATTTCGATGAGAAGGTGTTAGGGCTTATCTACACCATCAAGGGGTTCGAAGTGGCGGCCAGCCAGGCGGCGATCAGCGGTGAGCTGAACGATGTCCTGTTGGCGCTGAACTTAAGCCCGCTGATCCATTCCGATCGTGACGCCGAACAGCTGGCGCGGGAGATGATTCTGGCGCATGAAAAATGGCTGCCGAACTTTGCGGCGACGATCGAAAAACTAAAATCGTAACGGGAGTAGCAAATGGAACGCGTATTGATCGTCAATGCCGACGACTTCGGCCTCAGTAAAGGGCAGAACTACGGCATTATCGAGGCCTGTCGCAACGGCGTGGTGGCATCGACCACCGCGCTGGTCAACGGCGCAGCCATTGACCACGCCGCCCAGCTGAGCCGCAGTACTCCGGAGCTGGCGGTCGGTATGCACTTTGTACTGACGCTGGGCGAGCCGCTGTCGGCCATGCCGGGATTAACCCGCGATGGCCGTCTGGGCAAATGGATCTGGCAGCAGGCGGAAGAAGATATCCTGCCGCTGGAAGAGATCGCCCACGAGCTGGCGTGTCAGTACCGTCGTTTTGTCGAACTCTTCGGCCATGAGCCGACGCATATCGACAGCCATCACCATGTGCATATGTTCGCCCAGATTTATCCCATCGTCGCGGCCTTTGCCCGCGAGAAGGGCATTGCGTTACGCATTGACCGCCAGGTGGCGGCGCAGAGTGGGCTCGACCAGCAGGCGGCGCGCAGCAGCGCCGGCTTCAGCAGCGAGTTTTACGGCGAAGCGGTCTCTGAGGAACTGTTTCTGCAGACGCTGGATGCCTCCATCGCCCGCGGGGAGCGCTCCCTGGAGGTGATGTGTCATCCGGCTTATGTCGATCGGATCATTATGGGCAGCGCCTACTGCTATCCGCGACTGGATGAGCTTGATGTGCTGACATCTGCCTCGCTGAAAGCGGCGGTGGCCGACCGGGGTTATCGTCTGGGAACCTACCGCGACGTGTAAGCCCGACGGGGGAAAGGGAAAGTGAATCAAGCCCGGCACAGCGTGCCGGGCTTTTTACTACGCCGGAATAGCGGCGATTTTCGGGCTTCTCGACCACACGCGGTGGGCCGTCATCAGGGCGAGCAGTTTGTCCGCCGCTGGCGTGTCGAGCGCATCGGTGACGATGACCCCCTCTTCACCCTGGGTCGGAACATGCAGAACGGACGTCAGCTGCCGCGCATCCCCTGCCAGCAGGATCGGCTTCAGATGTTTATAGGCTTCCAGCAGGTAATAGCGCGCGTCACCGCTCTGACTCAGGGCGCTGAGGTCGCCGCCGGGCACCACCACCGCATCCACCGTCAGCGACGGGGAACCGGCGAAGGTGCCGGCGATCGGCAGCGGAGAACCATCGTCGGCAATGACTTCGCCCATTCGCGAGTAGAGCAGCTTGCTGTGCACGCCCTGGGCCTGCAGCGCCTGCAGGAGCTGAACCAGATCCTGCGCTGAGGTGCGTTCGTTGAGCAGGACTGCCACCACGCGACCTTTCACATCTCCTTCGGCGTCGGCGTAGAGGCTGAGGCTGGGATCTTTCTCCACGCCATTGACCGGGGCGGGCAGGGTAATGTTGCGCTGATCGTCGCTCAGTTCGATGCCTAAGTTCGCCCCAACCGCTTCCGCAAGCTTAGTATCAATGTGGGCCAGATGATCGACCACCCGCTCGCGGATCCAGGTGCGGACCACTTTGCTGAGTTCGAAGCTGAAACCATCGATAATATGCTGCTGTTCAATCGGCGTCTGGCTCAGCCAGAACAGACGCGGCTGGGCGTAATATTCGCCGAACGAAGGGCTGCGCTGGCGGATTTTTTCGCCGTCGACGCGCTCGGCGAGGGACTCAAAGCCACCGCGTTTGGCGGCAGGCGGCGTCTCGCGCGGCCAGTTGTCGTTAATCGAGTTGGGCTCGTAGTTGGCCGGATTGGTGTCAATGTCCATCCGGTGCATCCCGTCACGCTGGAAATTATGATACGGGCAGGTCGGACGGTTGATGGGGATTTCATGGAAGTTCGGCCCACCCAGGCGGCTAATTTGCGTATCGGTGTAAGAGAAGAGACGCCCCTGCAGCAGCGGATCGTTGCTGAAATCAATGCCCGGGACGATATGTCCGGGATGGAAGGCCGCCTGTTCATTTTCGGCAAAGAAGTTATCCGGGTTGCGGTTGAGGACCATTCTGCCAACCCGCTGCACCGGCACCAGCGCCTCGGGGATCAGCTTGGTGGGATCGAGCAGGTCGAAGTCAAAAGCAAATTCATTCTCTTCGGGGATCAATTGCAGGCCAAGCTCAAATTCCGGGTAGTCCCCGGCTTCGATGGCCTCCCATAGATCGCGGCGATGAAAATCGGGGTCGCGGCCGGTCAGCTTCTGCGCTTCATCCCACACCAGCGACGCCTTGCCGGCGACCGGTTTCCAGTGAAAGCGAACGAAGGTGGCTTTGCCCTCGGCATTAATCAGACGGAAGGTATGGATCCCGAAGCCTTCCATGGTGCGATAGCTGCGCGGGATGCCGCGATCCGACATCGCCCACATCACGTTGTGCAGCGTTTCCGGCTGCAGGGAAACATAGTCCCAGAAAGTATCGTGGGCGCTCTGCCCCTGTGGGATGGCCCAGTGGGGTTCAGGCTTCACGGCGTGGACAAAGTCGGGGAACTTCATCGCGTCCTGGATGAAGAAGACCGGTGTGTTGTTGCCCACCAGGTCAAAAATCCCTTCGTCAGTGTAAAACTTGGTAGCGAAGCCGCGAATATCGCGGACGGTGTCCGCCGACCCCGCGCCGCCCTGCACGGTGGAAAAGCGTACAAACACCGGGGTGATTTTATCGGCTGACGAAAGAAAATCGGCTTTAGTCAACGCAGCCAGGCTTTTGTAGGGCTGGAAGTAGCCGTGGGCGGCAGAGCCGCGGGCATGAACGATACGCTCCGGAATACGCTCGTGGTCAAAGTGGGTGATCTTCTCCCGCAGGATAAAATCTTCCAGCAGCGTTGGGCCGCGGCTACCGGCGCGCAGCGAATTCTGATCGTCAGCAATGCGCACGCCCTGGTTGGTGGTCAGCGGAAAATCTTCCCCCCCTTTGCGTTGCGCCTCCAGGGAATCCAGTTTGCTGTTATGAGTATCGGGCGCTTTCAGGCTGCCTGGGGCGGTGGGTTCGACGCCCGGAGCGGTAGGTTTCGGCGTGGGGCGCCACTCCCGATCGTCCGGCGCCAGCGAATCGAGACCCGGCTGCGCTTCCTCGCTGTCGTGGACCGGTGCCTGCTGTTGGTGAGGGTTCGGGTGCTTATCAGACATTACTCGTCTCCTGCTTTCATTGCTAAAAGTGGTCGTTGATAGACCAAAACCCTTCTAACTATAGAACATTACGCTGTCTGCGCCCGGCGAGGGGGCAGGGAGTTATCCTAAAATGCGCATCGGCGGCGAAGGGGCGACGAACGGGGCCACAATCGGCTATGATAGAGGTTTCTGTTTCCCGCTATGTTTAGTGAATCCATTTGTTATGAAACCATTGCGCCAACAAAATCGCCCTGTCATTAGCTACGTGCCGCGCGTGGAGCCTGCGCCCCCGGAACATGCCGTGAAAATGGACCATTTTCGCGATGTCTGGATTTTGCGCGGGAAGTATGTCGCTTTTCTGCTGATGGGGGAGCATTTCCGTCGCTCACCGGCATTCAGCGTGCCGGAGTCGGCGCAGCGCTGGGCTAACCAGGTGCGTCAGGAAGGTGAGATTGAAGCCTGAGTCGGCTGCAGAAATAAAAAAACCGCTGAATGATCAGCGGTTTTTTTTGTGCTTGCCGTTTAGCGATGCGCCAGTTCGGCTTCTTCCTCGCTATCGAAGATCGACTTGTCGGTCTGGCGCAGCCACTGGCTGGTCAGCGTCCCGGCGGTCATTGAGCCGTTAACGTTCAGCGCGGTACGCCCCATATCGATCAGCGGTTCGACGGAGATGAGCAGGGCTACCAGGGTCACCGGCAGGCCCATCGCCGGCAGGACGATCAGCGCGGCGAAGGTCGCGCCGCCGCCCACCCCGGCGACGCCCGCCGAGCTGACGGTGACGATGCCCACGAGGGTGGCAATCCACATCGGATCCAGCGGGTTGATGCCCACGGTCGGCGCGACCATCACCGCCAACATTGCCGGATAGATACCAGCGCAGCCGTTCTGGCCGATGGTGGCGCCAAAGGAGGCGGAGAAGCTGGCAATCGACTCCGGTACGCCGAGACGACGGGTTTGCGCCTCAACGTTCAGCGGAATGGAGGCGGCGCTGGAGCGGCTGGTAAAGGCGAAGGTGATCACCGGCCAGACTTTACGGAAGTACTTCAGCGGGCTGACGCCGTTAATCGCCAGCAGCAGGCCGTGGACGACAAACATAATACCCAGCGCAATGTACGAGGCTACCACGAAGCCGCCAAGCTTGATGATGTCCTGCAAATTCGACCCGGCAACCACTTTGGTCATCAGGGCCAGCACACCGTAAGGGGTCAGCTGCATGACCAGACGAACCAGCTTCATTACCCAGCCCTGCAGGGTATCGATCGCGGTCAGCACGCGCTGGCCTTTTTCCACATCCTCTTTCAGCAACTTAAGCGCTGCGACGCCGAGGAACGCCGAGAAAATGACGATGCTGATGATGGAGGTTGGGTTAGCCCCGGTCAGGTCAGCAAACGGGTTCTTCGGCACGAAGGAAAGGATCAGCTGCGGGACGCTGAGATCCGCTACTTTCCCCACATAGTTGCTCTGGATGGCGTTCAGACGGGCGGTCTCCGCGCTGCCCTGGACCAGACCCTCGGCGGTGAGGCCGAACACATTGGTCACCAGCACGCCAACCAGGGCGGCGATCAGGGTGGTGAACAACAGAGTACCGATGCTCAGGAAGCTAATTTTCCCCAGCTGCGAGGCATTGTGCAGGCGGGCCACCGCGCTAAGGATGGAGGCGAAGACCAGCGGCATAACAATCATTTGCAGCAGCTGGACGTAACCGTTGCCGACGATATTGAACCACTGGATGGAATCCTTCAGCACCTGGCTGTCAGACCCGTAGATCAGCTGCAGCGCCAGACCAAAGACCACGCCAGTCGCCAGACCGACCAGCACTTTTCTGGCCAGGCTCCACTGTTTATGGCGTGTTTGCCCCAGCGCAAACAGTAATACGGCGAACACGACTACGTTCGCTATTAATGGAAAGTTCATCCCCGTTCTCCTGATATTTTTATAACCTGGGCTGGTGGATAACCAGCTCTTATGACGGCAAGGTTAGCAGAAGGCGTTATCAAGGACTTATATTCAAATGGAATGGGTTATAACCAAATGGCGTTTTCCGCCGCTTTATCGCCCACTCTGGTGACTTATAAAGCGATTGAAGGTGATCTGCAGGGAATTGATCACCCCGGATGACCAGCGTATCGCGCTGTTGTCCGCCAGCGTCTGCGGCATCCAGACGGCATAGACGAACAGCGCCATACACAAGGCGCGTTCGAGCTGATTGCCCTTGCGCGGCGCAAGGATCGGCAGCCGGAAGCGCCAGCGACAGGGCCACAGCAGCGGCACACCGGCGGGGGTGAGCATATCGGCGAGAATGTGGCTGAGATAGCCCAGCACCAGGCCCTGGAGAGCGTCTGCCGGGACAATCCAGCTGTCAGGCACTTTCAGATAGAACAGCGTCAGCGCGCCAAAGACGGCCAGCAGGCTGTGGGTGAAGCCGCGGTGGCCAAAGGCCCGCGCCACGGGCTTTGAGATCCAGCTCAGCCGTTGGCCAAGAAACGACTTTGGGTGATCGATGTCCGGCAGCAGGCAGGTCAATACCGCCGAGGGCACAATATGCCACCAGTCGCCCTGCGCCAGCACCGGCGTTAACTCTGCGTTTTTGGCAAATACTGCGCAGGCGATTGAAAAGAAGAGATGGCCTTCCGCCGTCATGATAACACACCCTAAACTGTCGATTCATACAGTATAGGGTTTTTATACAGTGTACGGAAGAGGTGACGGTGTAACTCTTTGTCACAAACTCTCAGCGCGCCAGCCATCCGCCATCGACGGCCAGCGTATAGCCGTTAATATAGTCGGCCGCTGATGAGGCGAGAAACACCACCGGCCCCTGCAGGTCTTTCGGCGCTCCCCAGCGACCAGCGGGAATGCGCTCGAGGATCGCCTGGTTACGCTCTTCATCTTCGCGCAGCGCCTGGGTGTTGTTGGTGGCCATATACCCGGGCGCTATGGCGTTGACGTTGATACCCTGGCCAGCCCATTCGTTGGCCAGCAGACGGGTCAAACCCAGCACGCCGCTTTTCGAGGCGGTGTAGGAGGGGACGCGGATCCCGCCCTGAAACGACAGCATCGAGGCGATGTTAATGATTTTCCCGCCTTCCCCCTGGCGAATGAACTGCCTGGCGACCGCCTGGCTGAGAAAGAAAACCGCTTTGAGATTCAGGTCGATCACCGCGTCCCAGTCGCTTTCCGTGAAGGTCAGGGCATCATGGCGGCGGATAATTCCGGCGTTGTTGACCAGAATATCGACCCGGCCCATCGCCGCCACCGCCTGGTCGACCAGACCGCTCATATCATTCTCTTGGCTGAGATCCGCCTGAATGGCGTGAAAGCGGCGGCCCAGCGCCAGCACCTGGGCGGCCGTATCATGGGGAATTTTACGGTTGATGCCGACGATATCGCACCCGGCCTGCGCCAGGCCCAGCGTCATTCCCTGTCCCAGGCCGGTATCGCAACCGGTCACGATGGCGACCTTACCCGTCAGGTCGAAGGCGTTCAGTACCATATTCACCTCTGTCAGCTGATCTACTGGCGTACGATGACGCCACCTGTGACCAGCATAGAGGGAGGAAAACAAAATTACAATTAAAATGAAACAATGTTTTGATTTTGTAGCTGGCGGCGTGACAGCGATTGTTGCACCCGCCAGCGGTCTTAGCCGAGCAAGTTCTCAGCAGTGAGTGCCAGCAGTGACGGAAGCTTGACGTCCGCCAGCGCAAAGCGCGGGTCGCGGCTGTTCTCCGCTTCCGGCACCACGATAGACCGCATGCGCGCGGCTTTGCTGGCGATCATGCCGTTGACCGAATCCTCCAGCGCGACGCAGCGCTGCGGGTCGACTCCCAGGGCAGCGGCGCAGTTGAGGTAGACCTGCGGGTGCGGTTTGCTCCAGGGTAAATGCTCCGCGGAGGCGAGAGCATCAAACTGGTCGCGCAGTTCAAACATATCGAGCACTTTCTCCAGCATCATCAGCGGCGAGGCCGAGGCCAGGCCCACCTTTAAGCCCTGAGCTTTACACAGGGCCACTGCCTCGCGTACGCCCGGCAGCAGCGGGCGTGAGGCTTCCACCAGCTCAATGGCGCGACGAATAATGCGCGCGGTAGCTTCCGCCCGGTCTACGCCGTGCCACGGCTGCTGCGCGTACCACAGATCCACCACCAGGTCGATTCGCAGACCGAGCAGGTCGGGCAGTTCATCGCGGCGACGGGTATCCACTCCCAGGCTCTCCATGACCTCGACCTCCGCCTGATCCCAGAGCGGCTCCGAGTCAATCAGCAACCCGTCCATATCAAATATCGCGGCCTCAATGCGGCGCTTCGCTGACATATGTCCTTCTCCTGTTGCGTAATCAGATAAACGAATCGGCAATCATGGTATATCATACCGCGCATTATTGGGCGAAATTCGCCGTGGCAGATAGACTTATACCCGACATACTCGGGGGAGCGAGGGAAGCCAGCGCCACGCAACAGGCAGCAGGCGAACCACCAACGCGTCTTTAACAAGGGGAACTCATGACGTACC
Organism: Klebsiella sp. KP20-425-1; assembly: GCF_025813515.1. Lineage (NCBI taxonomy): Bacteria > Pseudomonadati > Pseudomonadota > Gammaproteobacteria > Enterobacterales > Enterobacteriaceae > Klebsiella > Klebsiella sp. KP20-425-1. Next base: position 3,016,797 of record NZ_CP109614.1, on the reverse strand, counting down.
AACAAGCTGGACGCATAGCGGTTATCAAACGCATTTTAGGATGGGTTATCTTTATTCCCGCCGTGCTGTCGACGCTGATTTCTGTGCTCAAATTTATGTATGAGCACAGTGAAAAGAAACCCGGCATTGATGCGGTAATGATGGATTTTGCGCACGTGATGATTGAGATGATGCGCTTTAACACGCCGTTCCTGAACTTTTTCTGGTACAACTCGCCGCTGCCGGATTTTCACCATAGCCTGAACATCGGCTTCTGGATCATCTTCATTCTGGTGTTTGTCGGCATGGCCCTGCAGGCTTCCGGCGCGCGAATGGCGCGGCAGGCGAAATTTCTCCGCGAGGGGATTGAGGATCAGCTGATCCTCGAACAGGCCAAAGGCGCAGATGGGTTAACCCGCGAGCAGCTCGCTGAACGCATTGTGGTACCGCGCCATACGATCCTGGTGCAGTATTTCCCACTGTACGTGCTGCCGGTGATCGTGATTGTCATCGGTTACTTCTTCTTTTCGCTGCTGGGCTTTCTGTAAGTCAGGTGCCCGGCAAGCCGGGCACCTTCTTATTCCGCTGGCAGAGGACGTGGTTTTCCCTGATTATCAACGGCAACGTAGATAAACAGCGCTTCCGTCGCCTTGTAGCGCTGGCCAATCGGTTCTGAAGAAACTTTTTTCACCCACACTTCGATATTGATTGTCACCGAGGTGTTGCCGCGCTTCACGCAGCGGGCGTAGCAGCACACCACGTCGCCAACGGCGACCGGACGTAAAAAGGTCATCCCATCCACCCGCACGGTCACCACGCGACCCTGGGCGATCTCTTTGGCCATAATGGCGCCGCCAATATCCATCTGCGACATCAGCCAGCCGCCAAAAATATCCCCGTTGGCATTGGTATCCGCCGGCATTGCCAGGGTGCGTAAAACCATTTCGCCCTTTGGGGCGAGATCTGTTGTTGTCATGCTCTACTCTGTTGTGGTCAAAGACGATCAGCGGGATGCTACTATGAAAATAGCGCAGTGAGAATAGGGGAATACGCCCGCTGGCGCGGGCGCGGTGGTTCAGAAGGAGAGGGTAACGCCGGCGTAATACGCGCGGCCAGGCTCATTGTAGGTCGAGGCGCCGGCATTTTCGCGATACAGTTGTTTATCAAATAGATTACTTATTCCGGCATTCAGGCGAATATCCCGGTTTAGCTGATACTGAGTACCAATACCCACGATGGAATAGGCGCCAACCTCGGTGGTGGCAAGGGTCCCGGTTTCGTTGCGGATCTCCGCATACTGACGCGGCTTCTGACGGCCATAAAGCGTCCAGTTCACATTCGCAGACAGGGCGTCGTTTACCTGCCAGTCGAGCATCGTGTTAACGGTATATTTCGGGATAACCGACAGCGGGTTGCCAGTCTCTTTACTTTCAGATTTGAGCATCCAGGTGGCATTGGTCCGCCAGCTGAGGACATCTCTCAGCACCGGGATCTGCAGATTTCCTTCCAGCCCCTCGACCACGGCTTTGCCGCCGTTCTGCCATTGCAAAATATTATTGCCGCTGGAGGTATAGCCCAGTACCTCTGTTCCGGAGACGATTTTGTTTTTGTAATCGTTGCGAAACCAGGTGACTCCGGCAGCGTAACCATTAAGGTTAAATTCGATGCCGATCTCTTTGTTGATACTGATCTCCGGGTCGAGGTCAGGGTTACCCAGCAGATAGCAGCTGCCTTCAGCAATCGTGTTTGGACAACCGTTGCCGCGGGTGGAGAGCAAATAGCCTTTACTGGATTGATAGAGGTTTGGCGCTTTAAACACGCGCGCGATACCGGCCTTCAGCGTGAACATATCGCCGAGCTCCTGGGACAGATTGAGGCTGGGGCTCCAGTTACTGCCAAACTGATTATGATAATCGAAGCGAATGCCGGGGATCAGGTTGGTGCCGGGCACGGCTTCGATATTATCTTCCAGATAGATACCGGTGAGGGTGGCGCTGTTTTTGGTACTGCGTTGCGTAGGGTCGCCCGAGGTCCCAGGGATAGTCTCGCCGTTGCTGTTAGTGGCCTGCATTGATGCCGGGTCGTCAAGCTGATCATGGTTCCATTCCATTCCCAGCGTCAGCGTCTGGTCCGCCAGCCAGAAGAAAGGCACATTGAATTCCGAGGTAGTACGCCAGGATTCCAGACGGCTGGTGGCATAATCTTCACTGTTGATCATGCCTTCGACGCGGCCGGTAGAGCCTTCCTGCAGGCGGGTATTGTTGGTTTTCTCGTAGTAAACACCGGCTTTGGACTGGCCCCAATCCCATAGACCGTTGTAGGTCAGTCCCCAGGACTGGCGATAGAGGCGATTAGTTTCGTGGCCGTACAGGGAGTCCACCAGCCCGTTCGGGCTAAGATTGCCGTTGCTGTACTGGGTATCGCCAGCATAGATATTCCCCTGACGGCTATAGGCGTAGCTGAAATCGAGAATTTGTTGCGGGGTCATTTTCCATGACAGTAGCGCGTTAATGTCTTTATTGCGGCCCCCTTCGCGCCCCGCAGCGTAAGAGCCGTTTTGCGCATGGTTAATATCCCAGGCGTCGGGTTCCGTTTTATTGATATTGCCATACAGGCGCATCGTCAGCGCCTCGCCGGCCAGTGGGCCGCTGAGATTGAAGTTAGCGCGATTGGTCGTGCCTTCTTTGTTGTTTTCCGGCTGGTTGGTGAAGAAAGACAGCGAACCGTGCCAGGTGTTGGTCGGACGTTTGGTAATGATATTGACCACTCCGCCCGCCGCGCCGGAACCATAGCGCGCGGCTGCCGGACCGCGGAGAACTTCAATCCGTTCGACCATTTCGGCAGGTACCCAGTTGCTGTCGCCCCGGGTATCGCGTTCGCCGCGCCAGCTATAGCGAACCGCGTTACGTGACGTGACCGGTACCCCATCTATCAGGATCAGGGTGTTCTCCGGCCCCATGCCGCGGATATCAATCTGGCGGTTGTTGCCCCGACTGCCGCTGGCGCTGTTGCCGGTCAAGTTCACCCCGGGCATTTTACGGATGATGTCTGAGAGATCGTTGACCGGCGGCTGCTTAGCAATATCCTCAGCCGTGATAATCGACACCCCGGGCTGTTGCTTAAGCGCCTCTTCCGCCGTACTGCGCACAATCATCGTTTCGGTATCTTGTTCTGATTCTTCAGCAAAGGCGTTAGGCGCGAGGAGACTGGATATGACCAGCGCCAGGGTCGTGGGCACAGAATATTGCGGCGATCTCATGTAAATATCCTTTTCAAAACAATGCAAAATGAGATCGAGAATATTAATGATAACAATTATCATTACAATGTAACGAGATGAATCTCCATAAAATCCTCACAATTACCGCAACTTTTTATGCAGTTGAGAGAAATCGTGAAGAGAGCCTACACAGTGTGGCCGGGAAGCTGTCAGCGTATGCGCTGAGGTTGTGTGGTTGCAGGGAATGTTTGCCAGTGCAGTAAGCTTATAGGGGGCGAGCGCGGCGCGCGATGGCGCGCCGGCGGAGGGGTTAGTGGTGGTCGTCCTGCGGCATATGACGGTAGATGTAGATCCCGCTCAGCAAGGTAAAGACCAGCGTGAGGGCGGTTAAACCAAAGACCTTAAAGTTTACCCAGATATTCTGCGGCAGCCAGAAGGCGATATAGATATTGGCCAGCCCGCAGAGAATAAAGAACACCGCCCAGGCCAGGTTAAGTCGCGACCAGACCTGCTGCGGCAGGCTCAGCTCTTTACCCAGCATGCGCTGGATCAGCGGCTTTTTCATCACCCACTGGCTGAACAGCAGCGCGCCGGCGAACAGGGCATAGATCACCGTCACCTTCCATTTAATAAACTCATCATTATGGAAGAAGATGGTTAACCCGCCGAAGACGGCCACCAGCACGAAGGTGATCAGCGCCATTTTTTCCACTTTCCGGTAGCGCACCCAGCTGTAGATCAGCACGACGGCGGTCGCCACAATCAGCGCCGTGGTGGCGGCGTAGATATCGTAAAGCTTATAAAAGGCAAAGAAGACCACCAGCGGTAAAAAATCCAGAAACTGCTTCATACATCGATCCCGTCTTTCAGGACGGACCGGGGAAGGCCCCGGTCCTGGTTAAAATTAGCTGCGGATAAGCATATACACGCGGAATAAATAGATCAGCAACAGGGCGGAAATCAGGTTGCTGATGGTATTAATCACCACCGCGCCGACGTTTGGCGTCAGGGCGGCAAAGCTGGAAGCAAACAGTAACAGCAGGGTTTTCGCCACCAGCCAACCGATAATAGCCGGCGCCACCAGCCGCAGATTGGCCCACGCCAGGCGCATGCTGCTGCGCATGGCGCCGAGGATGCCCATTTTGTCCTGTACCAGCATGATCGGCGCAAAGGCCAGCACGATGGCCAGCAGCACGCCGGGCACCAGCACCAGCATCATCCCCATCTGCACCAGGAAGGTGGTGAACAGGATCAGCAGCAGCAGCTTGGGCAGCACCGGCGCCGAGGCGCCGATGGCGCGCAGGGCGCTAACGCGATGACCGGCGGAGACCAGCTGGATCAGCAGCAGGACGCCGCCGACGAGGATCGCATTACCTACCAGACCCGAGAAGGTTGATGCCGCCGAGGCGCGCAGCAGAACCTGCTGCTGCTCCGGCGTCATGTTCTGCACCAGCTCGAAAAGCCCGGCGCTACCGGCGAGGTTATCGCCTTCGCTGAGTATCGACAGCTGCTCGTCGCTGGGTGAAAAGGCATGGCCAAGTACTACCGTAATAAACGCGCACAACAGCGCAATCAGTAAAATAGTAATGAACTGATTACGAAAAAAATTCCCGGTGTCACGGTAGACGGACTTCGCCGTGATAGACATGCATTCTCCTTGAGTGTCGCAGGTGTTAACTAGCCGGCGATTGTACCGCAAATCGTTCCGTCGTAGCACTCTCTGCGCCGGTCAGGGCAGGTATATCTTTGTAAAGAGGCCGCAATGGTGGCAGGCCGTAGCGCGCCCGCGCCCGGTTGCAGGCATCGTTTTCCTCGCCATTTTCCCCGGACATGGCGAATTCGCGACACGGCGAAGGCCGGTTTTCATAAATAGTGCAGTGAACGGCGTCGCCGATATCGCCAGACAGGGCCGCGCAGCGGTTCTGGCGCTGATTGGTGCCGCTCATGCAGCGCAGGAAAGGGGTCAGCGGTTCGGTCAGCGCGGAGGGCACCAGGCCGCCCGCGTCGTCGGCTTCCGCCCAGTAGAAAGAGACTCGAAAATACGCACAACAGGCACCGCACGTCATGCACGGGTTGATTTCACTCATAATTACACCTGAAAAAAACGCATCAACACAGATTGTCGGCAGTTAACTTATCCAGCCGCCTCAGCGACGGCAAGAGAGGCAGAAATAAATTTTTGCGCGAAAAGTGAAAATTGATGTGCGAACAATTCAAGGCATTGCGATCGGTAGCAAAAATTAATCTGGATCAATAAATGTTAAATCTGAGGATTTAGTGTGATCTAAAACAGATCAAACGTAACTCGTTATAGGTATATTTGGCCGCGCTGAAAAACCATAATGAGGAAGTGGATATGAAGAAGTTAGCAGCGGCGGCATTGATTCTTGGCACGCTTTCTACCGGCAGCGTCTGGGCGCATGAAGCGGGTGAGTTTTTCATTCGTGCCGGGACCGCCACCGTCCGACCGACGGAGGGCTCTGACAATGTGTTAGGCAGCCTTGGCAGTTTCAACGTCAGTAACAATACCCAGCTGGGTTTAACCTTTACCTATATGGCGACCGATAACATTGGCGTGGAGTTGCTTGCCGCGACGCCGTTCCGCCATAAGGTCGGCACCGGGCCAACCGGGACTATCGCCACCGTCCATCAGCTGCCGCCCACCCTGATGGCGCAGTGGTACTTTGGCGATGCGCAAAGCAAGGTGCGCCCGTACGTGGGGGCCGGTATCAACTACACCACCTTCTTTAATGAAGACTTTAACGATACCGGCAAGGCGGCCGGGCTTTCCGATCTGAGCCTGAAGGACTCCTGGGGCGCGGCGGGGCAGGTCGGCCTAGATTATCTGATTAACCGCGACTGGCTGCTGAATATGTCGGTGTGGTACATGGATATCGATACCGATGTGAAATTCAAAGCCGGCGGCGTGGACCAGAAAGTCAGCACCCGTCTGGATCCGTGGGTGTTTATGTTCTCCGCAGGCTATCGGTTCTAAATTCTTCTGTAAACTGGCCAACGGATGGCCAGTTCATTGTCTCGTCACACCTGTCTGCCGCAAGCCTCTGTCATCAACAGCGGATCACACTTCCGTCCACTGGCGCAGCAGGTTGTGATACATGTTGAGCAGGGAGAGGACCTCTTCTCCGTCGCCAAAGCGGGCCTTCAGAGACTGGATGGTGCGGTCCAGGTCGTAAAGCATCGCACGCTGCTTATCGTCGCGGACCATCGACTGGATCCACAGGAAAGAGGCCTGGCGTACGCCGCGGGTGACCGGGGTGACGCAGTGCAGGCTGCTGGCGGGATAGAGCACCAGATGCCCGGCCGGGAGCTTCACCCGATGTTGGCCATAGGTGTCTTCAATCACCAGTTCGCCACCCTCATAGCTCTCCGGATCGCAAAGGAACAGCGTCGCTGACAGATCAGTGCGCATCCAGCCCGCCTCGCCGTTCTGGCGAACGGCGCCATCGACGTGAAAACCATAGGTCTCCCCTGGCCCATAGCGGTTAAACAACGGCGCGGAAATCGTCCGCGGCAGCGCGGCGGAAAAAAACTGCGGATGGCCGCGCAGCATATCGAGCACAGCGGCCTGCAGGCGGGCATACAGCGGCGTTCGGGTATCGATCTGCTGGTTCTGTTTGACGGCCGCCCCCTGGCTACCCACCGTAACCCGCCCGTCGACCCACTCGGCCTGCGCCAGCTGCCGGGTAAATTCCGCCACCTGGTCTGTCGATAGCACGTCAGGAATGTGATACATCATCGCGGTGTTCTCTCTAAAAAGTGGGGCGCAACGGCCCCACGCGCAGACTCAGAAATGGACGTTCGCCGTCAGCATAAAGGTCCGGGGTTCGCCCGGATGATAGCGATAGCCGCTCTTGTTGATGGAGGCCACGTAATCGGTATCAAACAGGTTATACATATTGAGCTGCAGATCGAGGTTGCTGTTGACCCGATAGCCCAGTTTGGCGTCGGCAACCCAGTAGCCCTCGGTGTGATCCGGGGTACCAACTGCACCATCGCTGCCCCGGCGCAGGCTTCCGACATAGCGCACACCGCCGCCGACGGACAGATCGCTGGTGGCCTGATACTGCGTCCACAGCGTAAAGGCATGTTTCGGGGTGTAGGCCAGGGCGGAAGATCCATCCTGTGCAACGTTCTGTCCCTCCGTCACTGTCGCATGCTGCTGAGTGTAGCCGGCGATAATCGTCCAGTCCGGGGTCAGGTTTCCGGTCGCGGAGAGTTCATACCCCTCCACGCGCTTTTTGCCGTACTGCGACCAGGTTCCGTCATCGTTGGCGGCCACTTCGTTTTCAATATCGGTGCGGAATAATGCCGCGCTGAGCAGCAGACGATTGTCGAAGATTTGCCACTTGGTGCCCAGCTCGCTGGATTTTGCCTTCTGCGGCTTAAAGTCGGTTCGGTTAGCGCTGTTGCCGCTGCCGCTGGCGGCCAGGGCGAAGCTGCTGCCTCCCGGCGGCTGCTGTGAGATGGCGTAGTTGACGTAGACATTGCCCTGCTCGGTTAAGCGGTACAGCGCCCCGGCTTTCCAGTTAACCAGATTGCCGGATTTAGCGGTATCGACAGTGGTGACCGGGCTGCCTGTCGACTGTCCGGGTGGGCAGGCGATAGCCCCGCGTCCGCTGCCGCCGCAGGCGGTGGCGCTGTCATATTTGGTATGGTAATTGTCGAGACGCAGCCCGCCGTTGATCTCAATCCGCTCGGTCAGCGTCAGCGTATCGAAGGCATAAATCCCGAAGGTATCGGTCTGGCCGTTGGCGTTCGCCCCGTTTCTGTCCAGCCCGCCAATCGACAGGTTGCTCACCGGATGGTAGAGATTCACCGCCGGCGCGGTCCTGGCGTTAACGCCATAGTTGGTCTGGTTTTCCCGGGTAAACTCCACGCCGGCGCTGACGTCATGGCCTATCGAGCCAGTATTGAAAGTCGAGGTGATATTGGTCTGGTTGGTCAGAATGCGGTTGCTGACATCTTTGGTATTAACCAGACGCGACCAGCTCCAGGTGTTGACGTCATTGATATCGGGGGCGGTGATATTGTTCGCGCCGCCCATCACCGCGGTCAAAAGATACTCCTGTTTCACTCGCGACCAGCGGGTGGTATTGCGCACGGTGGTGTTCTCCGTCAGATCGTGTTCGAAGCGCAGGGTACCGCTGTCGGTAGTAGATTTATCGTAATCGGAGTCGGTGCCATAGAAATTGCTGGTATCGACCTTCCCGGCGGAGTTGAGTGCGGCATACTTCGGCGAAGGCGCCGAATAGCCCGGCAGGCCGACGGTAGGGATCCCGCCATCCGGGGTGTTGTTCTGCCGGACGTGCAGATAGTTCAGATACAGACGAGTTGGGGTATCAAGGCCGAAGGCCAGCGACGGTGCGATGCCATAGCGTTCGTTTTCAATGCGGTCCCGACCAGCGTCATGGGTTTTTTCCCCCATCAGGTTCAGACGGAACGCAGCGTTGTCGCTAAACGCCTGGTTCAGGTCGAGAGTGCCCCGGCGCGACCAGGCGCTGCCGATGCTGGCCGAGCCGTCGATCCCGGAGTCAAGGCGCGGCTGCTTGCTGATCATATTGATCGAGCCGGAGGGCGCGCTGCGGCCATAGTCCGTGCCGGCGGGCCCTTTGATGACTTCCACCTGCTGGGTATTGAAGGTATCGCGCGTCACGCTGCCGATGTCGCGAATGCCGTCCACATAGATGCTGTTAGAGGTATCCACGCCGCGCATAAAGATGGCATCCCCGGTGGTTGAGCTGCCATTCTCCCCGGCATAAAACGCCCCCACGCCGGGAACGTTTTTGAGGGCGTCAGTCAGGTTGGTGACGCCCTGATCTTTAATCACCTGTTCCGGGATCACGGTGATGGTGCGGGCGGTATCGACCAGCGGTTTATTGAACTTGGGATCGGCGGAAGCGCCGGGGGAGTAGAGTGAAGGCGGAGCGGCTTCCACTACCAGCGTCTCTTCACTATTTTTGACCGAATTTTCCGCTGCGATGCCTGCTGCCGGCGAGGCTCCCAGACACAGACCTGTAAACAATGCCAATGAGTTGAAACTGCCGAAAGGCAGAGAAGCGTTTTTTTCCATGATAAATGCAGGCTTATTTTTTGTTATGAGCACATATCACACCGCGCAAAAGCGACGTTATTCGTCGTCTGGCTTGCGCTGACCCGGTGTGAATCTATAAATGATAAAAAGAATAGTTATCATTTGCCTTAATATTTACATAGAAAAGTTGACCTTAAAACAACTTTCTTCACTTCGATTTACATAATTCACATTTTTTGAACGATAAAGCGGAAATATAGGGAATGTGCTGCAGAATAAGGTCGGTAGCAAGCCGCGCCGGGCGGGGTTAACTTCCGGGCGGCCATATGATGGTTGTTCCGGCACGGATTACCAGGGCACGGTACGGCCCTGGTAATCGAGATACTCCAGTCCCGGACGTTGCCGTTTGTCGAGCAGGACGTTCACCAGGCGTGGGATCGTCTCTTCGATGGTCAGCGGGGCATCTGCCCCGCCGAGCTCGGTGCGGATCCATCCCGGGGCCATCACCACCAGCGGATGGGAGGCCGAGGAGGGGCGAGCGGCAAAGCTGCGCATAAACATATTCAGCGCAGCTTTACTCCCGCGGTAGAGTTCCCGCTGGCCGGTAAGGTTATTGGTCAGGCTCCCCTGGCCAGAGGACATGACGCCGAGCAGCCCCTGCGGTTTAACGGCCTGCTGCAGGCGCTCGATAACCCGCATCGGCGCCAGGGCATTGGTGAGCATCACCTGGTAAAACTCCTCGGTGGAGACGTCGCCAATGGTCTGCGACGGGTCACGATTGGTGGTGCCAGCATTGACGAACAGTATGTCGAGGCTCGCGGCGGGAAGCGTCGCCTGCAGCGCGGTAAGCTGGGCTTCATCGCGGATGTCGAGCGTCGCCAGGCGTAGCCGCAGGGGATGCGTCTTGGCCAGGTCGTGGAGCGGCGTGTGGGATGATAAATCGCGCACGGTGCCGATGACCTCCCAGCCGTGCTGCAGGAACGTCGCCGCCATAGCATGGCCAAGGCCGCGCGAGGCGCCGACGATGAGGATAGTGTTGTGCTGATCGGATTTCATGATGTCTCTCGCTGCAGAAGGGAGGTCTTCACTATAATCAGGCCCGAGATCGGGCGGAAGACGCCGCCAGTGCACTCATATCTTGCAGCAAACGCCCTGTCTGGCGACTGGAGCGATAATGAACGATCCCGATTTTAATTTGCTGGCGGCTCTCGATCCGCTGCCGGTCAGTACCGAGGTGATTACGGTTTCGCAGGCGTGGCATCCGCGTCTGGAGCAGGCCCCGGCCACCGCTGGCTGCGGCAGCGGGTGCGTGAGGTGTGTCGCGAATAAAAAAAGCCCGCACAAGTGCGGGCAAAAATACTGGAAGCAATGTGAGCAATGTCGTACTGAATACCTGAGTGATTTACTCAACTATTCAGTGATGAGAAAGATAATATTTCTCATTTAAGATATCAACCCCATCTTTTGTGCGGAAGCGATTTTTTATCCGAGGGTGAAAACCGTGCGCTTCTGGCTGTCGTCCTGCGGCCAGGCCGCCGCGATCTCCTGCAGTGGCCGCGGGGTGGTGGCGATGGTCAATTTCCCCGGCACCGCCGCCTGCAGCATTTCACCGGTCGCCGCCAGCAGTTGCGATACCGACAGGCTACCGATCCCGCTGCCCATCAGCAGGAGTGGGGCGGAACGCAGCACTGCGCCATTTAACGCGATATCGGCGCCAGCCAGGGAACCCACCTGCACATAGCGCACCGGACTGCCGGCAGGGGTATATTTCGCCAGTGCCGGCAATAATAATTCCGCGCTGTGTCCCCACAGGTAATCGATGACCACATCGATCTGCGCGGCGCTGACCGCTGAAAATTGCCCGCTCAAGGTTTTATCATCAGCGGTTAACTGAATACACTCATCGGCGTCCAGCGCCGCCAGCGTCTGCGCATTCCGTCCGGTTGCAATGATTTTTTTCGCTCCCAGATAGCGGGCAATCTGTACCGCCAACTGACCGGCGCTGCCGGTGGCGCCATTAATCAGCACCGTTTCGCCGGCCTGAAGCTGGGCGCGTGTCACCAGCGATGCCCACGCGGACATACCGGGGTTGGCCATCGCCGCCGCCTGGATATCATCGAGCGCATCCGGCAGCGGCAGACAATTCTGCAGGGCGACCGGCGCCCGCTGCGCCATACTGCCGAAGGGGGCGGTGGGGAAGGCGAAGTAGACGCGCTGGCCCTGAGGTGTGGTGCCGACTCCATCGATACCGGGCACAAAGGGCAGATTGCCGTCGAAGCTGTAATGGCGTCCGGATGCCCGGGCCTTAACCACATGGCTTATCGCGGCGGCGCGGACGTCAATGAGCGTCTGGCCGGGCGCGGGCTGCGGGTCGATAAAATCGGCCCAAACCGGGCCTTCTGCGAGATCAAAAACCACGGCTGCTTTCATAAATTATCTCCTGTCGGGAATTATGTGTAAAATACACATATTGTTTTGCAGCACTATACGCGGAAAATTAATACATGCAAGATGCACATAATGACTACGACATTACCGACTTTCACGGCGCGCTGCTGGATATCATCAGCGTAATGAACCAGCCGCTGCGCGATGAGCAGATCCTGCAGGCAGCCGGCGTCCAGCTGGAACAGATGCTGTTTCCGCTGCTTGTGGCAGTAGGGCGCCATGGCCCGGTGGGGGTGGTTGAGCTGGCGGATCATTTAGGGCGCGATTACACCACCGTCAGCCGCCAGGTGAAAAAACTGGAAGCCCAGGGACTCGCCTGTAAGCAACCGAACCGTCATGATCGACGGATCAGCGAAGTGACGCTTAGCGCCAGCGGACAACAGATGATCGACAGTATTGCGGTAGCGCGGCGGCGGTTAATGAATCAGGTGCTGGCGCAGTGGCCGGAAGATGAAGTGCAGGCGCTGTTTCGCTTAACGCGCAAATACGCCGACAGTTTGCAGAAATCATCGCCGCCTGGCGCGATGCCAGGCGGCTGATGGTCAGGCGGTTTTGGTCGCTGCCTTCAGGCTCTGGACGAAGGCTTTCAGCTCGTCGAGCATGGTCTGCGGCTCATCGAGGTGGCGTTCGATGATTTTGACGATGGCGGAACCGGAGATAGCCCCGGCGGCTCCGGCGTCAATAGCGGCGCTCACCTGCTCCGGCGCGGAGATACCAAAGCCCTGCAGCGGCGGCGCGGCGTGATATTCCGCCAGCTTCTCCACCAGGTGGTGCAGCGGAAGCGCGGCGCGATTTTCCGCACCCGTCACTCCGGCGCGCGACAGCAGATAGGTGTAGCCGCGGCCATAAGAGGCAATCTGGCGCAGTAAATCGTCATCCGCATTGGGCGGGCAGATGAAAATCGGCGCGATGTTATGGCGCATCGCCGCCTGGCGGAACGGGGCGGACTCTTCCACCGGCACGTCGGCCACCAGCACCGAGTCGACGCCGACGCGGGCGCACTGGGCATAGAACGCATCGATGCCCGGGCTGAAGACGAGGTTGGCATACATCAGCAGGCCGATTGGGATGGTCGGATGCTTCTGGCGGATCGCCGCCAGCATCTCAAAGCACTGCGCCGGGGTCACTCCCGCGGCGAAGGCGCGCAGGGCCGCGCCCTGGATGGTCGGGCCGTCCGCCAGCGGGTCGGAGAAAGGGATCCCCAGTTCAAGGGCATCGGCGCCGCCTTCGATCAGCGCATCGATAATTTTCAGCGACTGCTCCGGTCCCGGATCGCCAAGGGTGACAAAGGGGACGAAGGCGCCTTCCTGGCGATTTTTCAGTTGGGCAAACAGCGTCTCATAGCGTTCCATCAGATTTCCCCTCGCGCTTTCAGGATGTCATGTACGGTGAAAATGTCTTTGTCGCCGCGGCCGGAGAGATTAACCACCAGCAGCTGCTCTTTTTCCGGGTTCTCGCGCATCATCTTCAGCGCGTGGGCCAGAGCGTGAGAGGACTCCAGCGCCGGGATAATCCCTTCGTGGCGGGAAAGCGCTTTAAACGCGTCCAGCGCTTCGTCGTCGGTGATCGACACATAGTCAGCGCGACCGGTGCTGTTCAGAAACGCGTGCTGCGGCCCAACGGACGGGAAGTCCAGCCCGGCGGAAATGGAGTAAGACTCTTCGATCTGGCCGTCGGCGGTCTGCATCATCGGCGACTTCATACCGAAGTAGATCCCAACGCGGCCATGCTTCAGCGGCGCGCCGTGCTCGCCGCTCTCGATACCGTGTCCGGCGGGCTCCACGCCGATCAGGCCGACGTTGGTTTCCTCGATAAAATCAGCGAACATGCCGATGGCGTTTGATCCGCCGCCGACGCAGGCGATCACCGCGTCCGGTAGGCGGCCCTCTTTTTCAAGGATCTGCGCTTTGGTCTCTTCGCCAATCATGCGCTGGAATTCACGCACAATCGTCGGGAACGGGTGCGGACCGGCGGCGGTGCCCAGCATATAGTGCGCCTTTTCGTAGCTGCCGGACCAGTCGCGCAGCGCCTCGTTACAGGCATCTTTCAGCGTGGCGGAGCCGCTGTGCACCGGGATCACCTCGGCGCCCATCAGGCGCATACGGAAGACGTTCGGCGACTGGCGCTCGACGTCCTTGGCCCCCATGTAGATACGGCATTTCAGGCCGAGCAGGGCGCTGGCCAGCGCTGAGGCGACGCCGTGCTGGCCGGCGCCGGTCTCGGCGATAATTTCGGTTTTGCCCATCCGTTTGGCCAGCAGAGCCTGGCCCAGCACCTGGTTGGTTTTGTGCGCGCCGCCGTGCAGCAGATCTTCGCGTTTCAGGTACAGGGTGGTGCGGGTGCCTTCGGTCAGATTCCGGCATTTGGTCAGGGCCGTCGGACGACCGGCGTAGTTTTTCAGCAGGTTGGTGAATTCCGCCTGAAAGGCCGGGTCCTTCTGCGCGCTGACAAAGGCTTCTTCCAGCTGGCGCAGGGCGGGCATCAGGATCTGCGGCACATACATGCCGCCGAATTCGCCGAAGTAGGGGTTCAGTAAAGTGCTCATTATTGCTCCTTAATATGCGCGCAGCGTCTGGAATACCGAGGCCAGCTTGCTGGCGTCTTTAATCCCGGGTTGCGACTCTACGCCTGAATTGAAATCGAGTCCGGCACAGCCGCTTTTGGCCGCTTCCACACAGTTATCGGCGCCGAGGCCGCCCGCCAGCATGACGTTGCGCAGATCCTGGCCCTGCAGCAGGCTCCAGTCAAAGCGCTGGCCGCTGCCGCCCTGGCCGTTGTCGAGCAGGTACTTGTCGACATGGCGGAGCGTACGGGCCGGGAAGGTTTCGCCGACGCTCAGCGCTTTCCAGATGCGGACGTTGTCCGCGAGGGCGTCGCGCAGCGCGTCGATATAGGCCTGGTCTTCATCACCGTGCAGCTGCACGGCGGCCAGCCCCAGAGCCTGCGCGCGGGCGACCACCTCCTCCAGCGGCGCATTGCGGAAGACGCCGACGTACTGCAGCGGCGCAGCGGCGATCACCGCTTTGGCCTGGGCGTCATTCACCGCTCGCGGCGAGGTCGGGACGAAGATCAGCCCACCGTAAATGGCGCCGGACTCCCAGGCCACCTGGGCATCCTGCGGGCGCGTCAGGCCGCACACTTTGTTCTCGCCGAGCAGCACGCGTTTAACCGCCGCTTCCAGATCCGCCTGCTCCATCAGGGCGGAGCCGATCAGGAAGCCGTTGGCGAAGTGGCTCAGCTCGCGCACTTCGGCATAGGTATGGATGCCGGATTCGCTGATCACCGTGACATCCGGGCCGAGACGCGCCGCCAGCTGACGGGTGCGGTTAAGGTCAATCGACATATCGCGCAGGTCGCGGTTGTTAATGCCCACCACCTTCGCCTTCAGGACGATGGCGCGCTCCAGTTCCTCTTCATTGCTGACTTCGGTCAGCACGCCCATATTCAGGCTGTGAGCCACCGCCGAGAGCTGACGATACTGTTCATCGTCGAGCACCGAGAGCATCAGCAGACAGGCGTCGGCCTGATAGTAGCGCGCCAGGTAGATCTGGTAAGGGTCGATGGTGAAGTCCTTACACAGGATCGGCTGCGGCGCGACCTGGCTGACGATCGGCAGGAAATCGAAGCTGCCCTGGAAATATTTCTCATCACACAGCACCGAGATCGCCGAGGCGTAGTGCTTGTAGATGCTGGCGATCGCTGCCGGATCGAAATCCTCGCGAATCAACCCCTTCGACGGCGAGGCCTTCTTGCACTCGAGAATAAACGCGGTGCGGGTGCCGGCCAGCGCGTCATAGAAATTGCGCTGCGTCGGGACGATCTCATTCTGAAAACTGGCTAACGGTTGTTGTTGTTTGCGGGCTTCCACCCAAATCGCTTTGTCGGCAACGATTTTTGCTAAAACGGTTTGCATTATTTACCCTCTTGCCGCTAAGGCGGTCACTCTGTCATAGGCCGCGCCGCTGTGCAGCACATCCAGTACCTGCTGAGCGTTAGCTTTCAGATCTTCATGCCCGTGTAAACGCATCAACATGGCGACGTTGGCGGCGACGGCGGCTTCGTGAGCGGCTTCACCTTTACCTTGTAGCAAGCGCGTCAGAATGTCACGGTTTTCATCCGGGGTGCCGCCCGCCAGCTGCGCCTGATGGTAAGGCGTCAGGCCGAAGTCGTCGGCGGTCAGCTGATAGCTTTTAATTTCCCCGTTATGCAGTTCGGCCACCACCGTAGGCGCATGCAGTGAAACTTCATCCATCCCACCGCTGTGCACCACCGCCGCGCGCTGATAACCCAGCACGCGCAGGGTCTCGGCGATCGGCAGCACCAGTTCCGGGCTGTAGACGCCAATCAGCGCCAGCGGCGGATGCGCCGGGTTGATCAGCGGGCCCAGCACGTTGAACAGGGTGCGAGTCTTCAGCTGCTGACGGACCGGCATCGCGTGGCGGAAACCGGTGTGGTACTTCGGCGCGAACAGGAAGCAGACGCCCAGCTCATCAAGCGCGGCGCGGGATTTATCGGCGTTCATATCGAGATTAATGCCGAAGGCCGCCAGCAGGTCAGAAGAGCCTGATTTACTGGAGACGCTGCGGTTGCCGTGTTTCGCCACTTTTAACCCGCAGGCCGCAGCGACAAAGGCGCTGGCGGTGGAGATATTGATGCTGTTGCTGCCGTCGCCACCGGTGCCGACGATGTCGGCAAACAGGTAGTCCGGGCGCGGGAACGGCGCGGCGTTTTCCAGCAGCGCGGTAGCGGCGCCGGCAATTTCCTGCGGCTGCTCGCCGCGCACTTTCATGCTGACCAGCGCGGCGGCCAGTTGCTCAGGCTTCACTTCGCCGCGCACGACGCCGGAGAACAGCTGGTGGCTCTCCTGCTGGCTCAGGGTTTCCGCCTGGTACAGTTTCTCAAGGATCGGCTGGAGGGTGTTGGTATGCTCCAGCTTCTGCAGCGCCCAGGCCAGGGTCTGCTCCAGCAGCCGCGCGCCCTGAGTGGTAAGGATCGATTCCGGATGGAACTGGAAGCCGCACACCCGGTCCGCATCGTGACGCACCGCCATCACCATACCGTTGAAATTGGCGTTAATCGTCAGCCCGGCGGGAATATTGCTGCCGACCAGCGAGTGGTAGCGCGCCACCGGCAGCGGGTTAGCCAGACCGGCAAACATCGCCTGGCCGTCGTGCTCAATGCTGGAGGCTTTGCCATGGAGGATCTCGCCCGCCTGGCCGACATAGCCGCCGTAGGCTTCGACAATGGCCTGGTGGCCGAGGCAGATGCCGATGATCGGCAGCTTGCCGCGCATACGGGTCAGCAGCTCCGGCATGCAGCCGGCTTCGCTTGGCGTACCCGGGCCCGGGGAGAGCATCAGCACCGGGTTGTCCATGGTGCCCAGACGCTCAATCAGCGCCTGCGCCGGAACGGAGTTGCGATAAATCACTACGTTATGGCCGTTGGCGCGCAGCTGGTCTGCCAGGTTATAGGTAAAAGAATCGATATTATCGAGCAGCAGAATGTCAGCCATCAGAAAATCTCCTTCGCGTGATGGGCCTGGGCAATGGCGCGCAGCACCGCGCGGGCTTTATTTCGGGTCTCATCCGCTTCCGACTGGGGAACCGAGTCGAGCACAATGCCGGCTCCGGCCTGGACGGTAGCGATACCTTCCTGCACGTAGGCGGAACGGATGACGATGCAGGTGTCGAGGTCGCCGTGGGCGGTGAAATAGCCCACCGCGCCGCCGTAGCTGCCGCGGCGTTTACCTTCGGCGGCGGCAATCAGCTGCATGGCGCGGACCTTCGGCGCGCCGCTGAGGGTGCCCATATTCATGCAGGCGCGATAGGCGTGGAGGACGTCGAGATCCTGACGCAATTCGCCTACTACACGGGAGACCAGATGCATCACGAAGGAGTAGCGGTCAACCTTGGTTAAATCAGCGACATAGCGGCTGCCCGGGGTGCAGATGCGCGCCAGGTCATTACGCGCCAGGTCCACCAGCATCAGGTGTTCGGAAAGCTCTTTATGATCGGTGCGCATTTCCAGCTCGATGCGGCTGTCGAGGTCGCGATCCAGCGAGCCGTCGGCGCGGCGGCCGCGTGGCCGGGTGCCGGCGATGGGGTAGATTTCAATCTGACGGCTGACGGCATCATACTTCAGCGAGCTTTCCGGCGAGGCGCCGAACAGGGTGAAATCATTGTCCTGCATAAAGAACATGTACGGGCTGGGGTTGCTCTTCTTCAGCACATCATAAGCGGCCAGCGGCGATGGGCAGGGCAGCGAGAAGCGGCGGGAAGGAACCACCTGGAAGATTTCCCCGGCGCGGATCGCGCGCTGCATTTTGCGCACCACCGCGCCGTACTCTTCATCGCTCTGGTCAACGTCGCAGCGCATTTCGGCCACGGTGGTAACCGGTAGCGGCGCCGGCGGCTCGTTCAGCTGCTGACGCAGCTGGCTCAGGCGCTGCTCCAGGCGCTGTTTTTCACTCTCCAGCGGGGTGAACAGGCTGGCCTGAATGCGGGTATGCTTGGTCTGATGGTCGATGACCAGCAGGGTTTCCGCCAGATAGAAGCAGTAGTCCGGGCAGGTGGTGTCGCTTTGCAACTGGGGAAGATCTTCAAAACCGGCCACCAGGTCATAGGCGAACAGGCCGCCGAAGAACATCGCTTCGCGCTCGTTGTCCGGAACGCTCACCAGCTCCTGCAGGAGACGGAAGGCGTCAAACACCGACAGTGAGCAGAGACGGGCGTCTTCATCGAGCAGGGCGCTGACGGCCGGGAAGGTCAGGATGCGGCCGTTGGGCTGGCGCTGATTGTTGATCCCGGAGGGCAGCGCGCCGTCCAGTAGTTCCAGCAGCGCCGCGCCGTTGGCGGAGAGGGCCTGAATAGTGACAGTGTCACCAAGGGCCGTAATGCGCAGCGCGCTATCGACCAGCAGTAGGCTTTTTAAGTCATCTTTGCTGTCGATGTCAGCGGATTCCAGCAGCAGCGTCGCCGGACGGGCGCCGCACAGTTGGTGGAATAACGCCGTCGGGTTCTCCCGGTAGATGGCGTCGCTGGTGAGAAGCTCGAGTGCCGGTTTGGATGTTTGCATTATTGTTCTCGCCTGTTCGTATTATTTTTGTCCAATAAAAAGCCCGCTCATTGGCGGGCCGGGTATCTGTATGCTGAATGCAAAACGCGATCACGCCGCCCGTCGTCAGGAGGTGCGCCACCAGCTGTGCAGAGTGATAAAGTGCATTTTCATCGTGATACCCCTTCATGTGAACTTGCGTACTAGTTAACTAGTTCAATGGAATAAAGTCAACCCTTGTTTGCAGATTTTCTCTGCCTGTCGGTATGATAATGCGCTTATTTACGTTGATGTCCAGCAGGAGTCCTTTTGAGCGACAGCCAATACGCAGTGATTTACGATCTGCACAGCCATACCACCGCCTCTGACGGGCGGCTGACTCCGCAGGAACTGGTCCATCGCGCCCATGAGATGCGCGTCGGCACCCTGGCGATCACCGACCATGACAGCGTGGCGGCGATCCCGGCGGCCCGGGAGGAGATCGCCCGCGCCGGATTACCCTTGACCCTGGTGAACGGCGTCGAGATTTCCACCCTCTGGGAGAATCACGAGATTCATATTGTGGGTCTGAATATTGATATTGCGCACCCAACGATGACCGCCCTGCTGGAGGAGCAGAAAGCGCGGCGCCAGCAGCGCGGTCAGATGATTGCCGAGCGCCTGGAGAAGGCGCGGATCCCCGGCGCCTGGGAAGGGGCGCTGCGACTGGCGGACGGTGGCGCCGTCACCCGCGGCCATTTTGCCCGTTTTCTGGTGGAGGCCGGCCATGCGAAAAACATGGCGGAAGTCTTCAAAAAATACCTTGCCCGCGGGAAAACCGGTTACGTGCCGCCGCAGTGGTGTACAATAAAACAAGCGATTGATGTGATTCATCATTCTGGCGGCAAGGCGGTGATTGCCCATCCCGGGCGCTACGATCTCTCCGCCAAGTGGTTGAAGCGGCTGTTGGCCCACTTTAGCGAGCAGGGCGGTGATGCCATGGAAGTGGCCCAGTGTCAGCAGGCGCCCCATGAACGCGCCCAGCTGGCCACCCTGGCCGTGCAGTTTGGTCTTCTGGCGTCGCAGGGATCCGATTTTCATCAGCCCTGCGCGTGGATCGAACTTGGCCGTAAGCTCTGGCTTCCTGCCGGCGTGGAAGGCGTCTGGCACAGTTGGGAAGCGGCCGCCGAATAAAAATTGAGAGGGAAGTATGAGCCAGTTTTTTTATATCCATCCGGATAACCCGCAGGCGCGGTTGATTAACCAGGCGGTGGAGATTGTGCGTAAGGGCGGGGTGATCGTTTATCCTACCGACTCCGGCTACGCGCTGGGCTGCAAAATTGAAGACAAGGGGGCGATGGAGCGGATCTGCCGCATTCGTCAGCTGCCGGACGGCCACAACTTTACCCTGATGTGCCGCGATCTGTCCGAGCTGTCAACCTACGCTTTTGTGGATAATGTGGCGTTTCGCCTGATGAAAAACAACACGCCGGGCAACTATACCTTTATCCTTAAGGGGACCAAAGAGGTGCCGCGTCGGCTGCTGCAGGAGAAGCGTAAAACCATCGGCATGCGCGTCCCGTCTAACCCCATCGCTCAGGCGTTGCTCGAGACCTTAGGCGAGCCGATGCTCTCCACGTCGCTGATGCTGCCCGGCAGCGACTTTACCGAATCCGACCCGGAAGAGATCAAAGATCGTCTGGAGAAAGTGGTGGACCTCATCATTCACGGCGGTTTCCTTGGGCAGCAGCCGACCACGGTTATCGATCTCACTGAAGACACCCCGGTGGTGCTGCGCGAAGGCGTCGGCGACGTGAGGCCGTTTCTCTAAGGCTATCTGCCGGGCGGTGCATCATGCGCCGTCCGGTACCCCGCGTTTTCGCCCCGACGGCACGATAATCATCCATAGCGCTACACAAACCAGCAGCGCGCCGAGAATCAATCCTTCCTCCACTGTCTCTCCGAGGCAGAGATAGCCCCACAGCGCCGCAAAAGGTGGGATCAAAAAGGTCACCGACAGCGAACGCAGCGGCCCTATATCTGCAATCAAGCGGAAGTAGATAATATACCCTGCCGCCGTGCAGACCACGCCCAGCATGACTATCGCTATCCACGGCAGACTCTGCCGCCAGTCTACGGCAGGCCCATGCCAGCAGGACCAGAGAAAGAAAGGAAACAGAAACAGCGTGGCGCCGACCTGGCTACCCAGCGCGACGCGTTCAGCCTCGAGGCCGCCTCGCTGCTGGATCCAGCGGCGGGTCAGAAAGCCGGCCAGACCGTAACAGGCGGTCGCGGTCAGGCAGGCGCCAATCCCCGGCAGCAGCAGGGCGGCGCTAAGGCCAGATGTCGGGCGCGCGATCACCGCCACGCCAATGGCGCCCAGTATCGCGCCGCCGCCTTTGCGCAGGGTTAACGGTTCTGCAAAGCATAACGCGCCGATCAGCACCCCCATCATCGGCGCCGTGGCGTTAAGCGTGGCGGAGTACCCTGCCGGCAGCCATTGCGCGGCAAGGCAGTACATGAGAAAAGGAAGGCCTGAATTAATGACCCCCAGCTGCAGAGTGGATGTGAATTTTCCCTGATACCCGCTCCATTTACCCTGCACGCCGAGTAACAGCCCGAGCGCGATAGCGGCGAACAGTACGCGAAGAAAAGCGCTGTTCAACGCCCCGAAGGCCGGGGTGGTGATGCGCATAAACAAAAAGCTGGCGCCCCAGAGGGCGGCGAGCAGCAGCAGGCGGCCATAGTCGATAATACGCATGATTGACTCCTTGTAGTCACGAAGGAAGTCAACTGTAGAACCCACGTGCAGCGTGCGACAAACGCGTTATGCTTACATGATTAAGTTTTTCTTAACTGAGGTTCCATACCCATGAAACTCCCGCCGCTGAATGCGTTGCGCTGCTTTGAGGCGGCGGCGCGGCTGCTCAGCCTGAAGCTGGCCGCCAGTGAGCTTTGCGTCACGCCCAGCGCCGTCAGCCAGCAGATTGCCCGCCTTGAGGAGACGCTGAATGTCCCGCTATTTATCCGTACTCCGCGACGGTTACAGTTAACGGCGGTGGGAGAGATCTACCTGCGGGCCGTTCAGCCGGCGTTTCATCAGATAGCCGCCGCCACCCAGCGCCTGCAGGTGCCCCCGGGACCAGAAAAGGTAGCTATCAGCTGTACCAGCGGCTTCGCCATTCAGTGGCTGCTGCCGCGGCTGGCTGATTTTGAACGACGCTATCCGCAGATAGAGATCCAGATCGGCACCACCAACCGGCGAGTGGATGTGCTGAGTGAAGGGATCGATTTTGCCGTGCGTCATGGTGTCGGCGGCTGGCCGGAACTGCAGGCTTACCGCCTGCTGGATGACGATCTGATGCCGGTCTGTAGCCCGCAACTGATTGCTCCGCGCCGGACGCTCACCGATGCGAGCGATCTACTGCAGTATCCGCTGCTGCACGATGAACATCGTGAAGACTGGGCGCTGTGGTGTGAGGCCGTGGGGCTGGCGCCGCACTTCGCGCGGCGTGGGCCGGTGTTCACTGATTCCAACGGCGTGACGGAGGCGGCGTTCGCCGGTATGGGGATGGCGTTGCTGCGACGCTCATTCATAGCGCCTGCGCTGACGCAGGGGCGGCTGGTTAATCCTCTGGCGCAGCCCATCGCCTGTCCGCTGGCCTATCATCTGGTTTACCACGAGACCGCGCTGCTGGCGCCTGCCAACCGCTGTTTTCGCGACTGGCTGCTTGGCCAGCGCCCGGCCGTTGCTGAGGAGCGCGCGTAGTGAGGGGGCGCTGTCCGATAAAGATCCGTATGCGTGAATGGGCACAGGAGAATGAGGAAAATCTGTTCCATACTAAAGACGGGGCGCGGCGAACAGAAGCTTTCCCGACGAAGTTAGTGTAGTATGTTCGGCCACGAATACGGCCTCGCGGTGGATATCCTGAACGCGCCGACGAGACTTTACGTTAAAAGTATATACGTAACAATGAGTTGTGCTTTTGGCCTCATTGTTTCATAAAGCATACCAGACGCCTGGGAAGGCGCATAGGAAAAATTAATATCATTACAAATCAATGAATTGCCTTGTTAGCATAAAGGGCAATCATCGTTTTGTGTGACAGCTTTAATTTCACTTAGAATCCCATTTTTTATGCACTGACCCTGGCCCAAATTCAGTGCAGTGCTAAATCAGAGATCTTCGTCTTTCTGACCCTGGCCCAAAATCAGTGCAGTGCTATATCAGAGATCTTCGTCTTTCCGGAGACTTCGGATGAATTCAGCCGGAGTCATGTCATTTAATGATGAATGCGTTCTCTCATGATTATATTCCCTGCGCCAGTTGTCGAGTTTGTCCTGCGCATCTTCCAGCGAGAGAAACCAGTGAATGTTCAGGCATTCATCCCGCAGACTGCCGTTAAATGATTCAATAAACGGGTTATCCGTTGGTTTTCCGGGGCGGGAGAAGTCCATTGTAACACCGTGCTCATACGCCCATTTATCCAGACTTTTCGAGATAAACTCGCTGCCGTTATCTGTCTGAATACGTACCGGCAGGCGCTTGCCCAGCACCCGCAACCTTTCCATCACACCGACCACATCCTCACCTTTCAGCGACTTCCCGGCATGGATCGCCACACACTCCCGACTAAAATTATCCACTACAGTCAGCGCCCGGAAACGTCGTCCGTTAAACAGGTTATCCGACACGAAATCCATACACCAGCACTTATCGACTCCGGTCAGGACTGGACGTTGCTGACGATGTGCTGCACTGACATGCCTGCGGGGGCGCTTTCTGCGCAGGTTGAGGCCTTCCAGACAGTAAATCCGGTGTGTTTTCTTGTGGTTAACAGGCCAGCCTTCCCGCCGCAGCTGAATATGAATACGCGGGCAACCGTAGCGGATCCGGGTTTCCTCTATTTCCCGGATATGCAGGGTTACCGCCCGATCATCCCGCCGGCTCTGCCAGTGGTAAACGGTTCTGCTCTGCATCAGCAGTCCGCATCCCCGCCGGACACTGATACGGTAAGCCTCCCGCAGAAAATGCACCGCCTGACGCTTCTGAGCCGGCCTCAGAACTTTTTTTGATAACTTCCTGCAGCATCTCCTTGTCCAGACTTAAATCGGCCACCAGACGTTTCAGACGCTGATTCTCTTCCTCAAGCTGGCGCAGGCGGCGCAGCTCTGTCACGCCCATGCCGCCAAACTTTTTCTTCCAGTTGTAAAATGTGGCTTCAGAAATGCCCATCTTTCTGCAGACTTCCTCCACCCGAGTGCCGGTTTCGGCCTGTTTCAGCGCAAATGCTATCTGTTCTTCGGTATAGCGGGTCTTTTTCATGGCGATGTGCCTCTCTGTGAGATGGAAGAAAGACCGAAGACTTCAGTTTAGCCTGGCACTGTTTTCAGGGAGGAGATCAGAGGAGATCAAACCTCATAGAGAATGATACGGTGCGTTTAGCAGGGTTCTTTATCCATTATCTCAACTGACATTTAAATTACTGAGCGTTATTCTCAGCTTTTATTGATAAATAACCACAGGGCTACCGCTTTCATCGGCGTAGCCCTTTTTGTATTTTTCAGTTATAAGCCATGTTAATCATGAAGTTATGCAACTTTTTGCAGAGGGCTCAAACGGCTGTTATTGCTAAGTTGTAATATCAAGGCCCAAAATTGACCTGACATTGTCATCGTATTTTAAACAACTTGAACGTGCCAATAATCGCTGAACATTTCTATCATGAAAACCACCCTCCGGTGCGGAAATCATCATATTTTTAAGAACCAAGGACTCACTCTCTACATTTAGCTGTTTCATAAGGTCATTTATGTGAGCAGCGAGGTTCTGTAGATGTGATGGTGAACGATTATTTCTCAATATTGTTTGGTCAATGCATTTAAGCAGGTTTCTGGTCTTGGAGAATAGACCTTGGGATTTTAAAAATGTGCGGTCAAACTGAATGTCTAGAGGCACAGAATTGAAAGTATCAAGTGTTTTACTCCATGGGTAAGCAGATATACCTTGATTGCGGTGCTGTGCAGAATATAGCTGATTCCATCTCGAAATGCTATCAGTTACAATCACTGATCCAGTTGCCTGGGCTATAAATAAAGCCATTTCATAATTAGGTCCGTTACGTGACATCATTAATTGCCCACTACTACCTGTTGGTGGCTTTTGTAATAGCATTAGAGGTGATGAATCTGCTTTCGACTCTGACATAGAAATAATATCAGTTGCTAACTCTTCAGCCAAATCGAACTGGCTCATAAGGAAATCAACTCTTATAGACCTAGGCATTAGTACCGTTGAGTTTAGTAAATCCTCAGTGGCTAATATGAAATGTCGCTGCAGATCTTGCTCGTGTATATGCTCTTTTCTTTGGCTTCTATCCCTAGCCATGTCTAACATTGCTCGCATAAGTTCAATATCAAATTCGGCTGGTTCAGGAATGATATTTATCAAGCCAAGTCCAATAAATGGCTCCATGTGAAGGAAGAATAAAAAATCCTTGAGTGACTGATATTTATATTGTGATGGGTGATTTATGGGGCTAAAATCAGGATTGGTAACATTAGGGTTACATATAGGGGATTCAATCAAAAACTCATCAAATAATGAAGCCATTGGTATTGCATTTTCAACTATGGTACGGATATCTACAGGCCCTGAATACAAAGCTCGTAATTTTCCATCAGATTTTGGTAATAGATTATATATGTCTGTATCAATAGGCCATAGGATTGCATAGAATTCATAAATCTTTGTTATATGTTCCTCTGTGAGTTCTTTTCTGACATCTAGCCACGTTTTACCTTTATTTAAACCCAATACATCTTTAATACAATTGCAAAATGCGAGGTTTCTTTCTCTTATGCTTAATACATCCCATGATGTACGCAAATTTTCAGCAAGATTAAGGCAGCAATATTTGTATTTTCTACCACTGCCACACCCACAAATAGAGTTACGACCTATTCGCTCTTTACTTGTCTTTTTCTGGAGAAATTCGTGTGCACTAGATGTTCTACCAAACGCATCTTGATAATGTACTGAGCCATCCTCAAACTTAACATACATTTCTCCTCCAAAACCCAATACCCCATTCAATGATGGTAAAAGCACATGGCGTAATTCAGCCCAATCATTCTTAATGTCTTTTTCAGGATAAAGCCAATCTTCTCGACCTGCGGCAATGGATTTGTTAGATCTGCTTTTTATGATGTAGTTTATTTTTTTTACTTCATCATCAGTAAGTTTTCGGCTGTTAATGAAATTAATGGTGTTAACCATACTATGTCTTTGTCGAGTGGCATTAGTTCGTTGCTGAATTGGGTTTATATTTTTTGGATCTTGTGCATACTCAAGATTTGTCAGAATCAAACAGCGATTTTTGTCTAAAGGAAATATTGTCTGTGAGCCTTTAAGCGTAATGTCTGGATCATTAGGATAAACACAAAGTTCAGAATCGGGAGGGCAAGCATAGTTGTAAACAGTTACTGGATGGTCTGAAAGAATGAATTTGGTTTCAGATTCTGATGCTGAAACTAACTCCCGTACTCCCTCGGCCCATAATGTACAATGCATTGTTCTAAGTGATTGCATTTCCATCATGAGTTGACTTTGATTTAGCTCAGAGTATTTGCTTTTAATCCAATCCAAACCTTTAGGCGTTCGTAATTTCTGAGAGTCAATGTACGTAAACAAATCACGAAAACTATTATGCCACTTAGCTTGATCATCTCCGAGAAAAGCTCGAATAGCTGTTGAACCATTGTTATCTATAGGGCCGAATAATTGTCGTTCTATGTCATCATTTATTTCAGAGCCAAAAAAAGTTGAGTATAAATCAACCTCATAAAACCGCTGGGTTGGAGTCTGCCATTTTTTTGACTCGACCAACTTTGTCTCGCCTCCGGGAATGTTGATTTCACGTCGCGTTAAGTGACAGAGTTGTTGTTCCCGTTCCTCCATAAACCCTTTTTGATGCCATTGAGGTACATAATGATTATCTCTAGTTTTGGACATACTTAGCTCCCTTATCTACCTTAGTCTCTGAACAAGAGTAGTCTACACAAATAATTCAATGCCATAACGATAGCTACTCCGTTAATACAATAATATCAGATGTTCCAATGACGTTTTATCGTGGCAATCCCTAAACCTAAAGCAGCAGCAACCTTGGCCTGGCTCAGCCCACCAGTTTTGGCTTCCTGAACTCGTTGGCGGGTGTCTGTAGCAATTGGGCGACCTAGCTTCTTACCTTCTTTCTTAGCACGCTCTAGCCCCTCTTTAGTGCGCTCTGTGATGCGGGATTTTTCAAATTCAGCAAACGCCGAGAACATCTGAAGCATTAACTTTCATTTGGCACTGGCAAGGTTGCTCGCAGGCAGATCCAACGATACAACGTCAATTCCTTTGTCTAGCAACATTGCGATAGTGTGTTGCACGTCGATATTGTCACGGTCTAAGCGGTCCAGTTTGAGCACAACCAGCCGATCACCAGACTCCAGTTTATGATTTACCATATCGGCAAAGGCTTTACGCTGCATAGCCTGAACACCACCAGAAACAACTTCTGATACAACACGATTATCAATCACATCATAGCCAGCCTGACGAATAGCCATGATTTGGTTTTCGGTTGTCTGTTCGCTGGTGGAAACTCGGCAGTATGCAAATGTACGGCTCATATCATCCCTCTCTAGGTATCAATTAACGGTATCATAATTAATTATTGGTATCATTGTTTCAATAGGGTGATTTATTGATACCATTTTTATAGAGTGTTTGTTAGTGTCGTAAAACGTAGCGATTGTGTTCTGCTGTGACCAACAACAAACTGGACCAGTGCGGCGTTTCCAACGGATGCAATAGCATTAATTATAAATGTGTGTCTCAGTGAGTGGACCCGGCGCTTGAGTCCGAACTCGTTGTAATCGGGGATGTCTAGTCCATTCATCATATCCACCCAATCTGTGGTTACGGTGGTGTAGTTGGGAAGTTTGCCAAATACACGGTCGGAATCCTTGAGGTTTTTTACACAAGCCAAAAGCCCCGCCTCAATAGTCTTATGTATTGGAACCTGGCGACGGGCGTGTTCGGTTTACCCACCTTCAATAAATATACCTGCGCCCGGTCTCCTCATCTTTCTGTATGTGGTGCTTACGGATATCCGCTATTTCACCACGTCGAGCACCTGTATAAATCAGGGGCAGTAAGTGCCATTTCCGATAATCACTGTTTGGTAGTGCAAAGAGATGCTCTTTGATTCGACTCAGTTCATTGGTTGTATAGTTCCCACCCCGGTTGGATTTAACCTCGTAACTAATCCCATCAGTAGGGGATTTGGTAAGAACATCTTTCTGATCGACTTGATACGTTTTGAACAATGAACGCCATAGCTTTAAATGTTTGTGGACATGCTCACTGGCGATCAGGTTATCCTCAGGGACATCGTAATCAATGCACTCGGCAAGACTCATTCTGGAGTAGGGTAGTTTAGTTCGAGTAGGCAGATTCTCTGCCACCTTGAGAGAATCCCTTAAATCCTGTTTCTTAACGCTATCAACAGGGACATCACCCACAACATGATAGAGGACATCAAAGAAACGCTGATTCTCATTTGCTGTTTGCTTGCGCCACTTTTGACCCTTATCCTTTATATAGTCATTCCACGCTTCCAACAATCTTGGGCAGTGTGCTGGTTCAGTCTCGGCAGTTGTCGCTGTATTTTGCTCCATTGGTGCTGGGGTAACTGCCGGGATTGTATTTTGTAAAGCTGATCCCATCGAATTAATGATCTGCTGGTATCGTGTCAAATCACCTGAATAGAATGCTTCATAAGCCTGTGACATAAGGGCCTGATTCATATCTATCTGGCTGGCGATATGGTGAACCTGATCAAGGTCGGATTCATTAACTGTTAACATCTGCTTTCTGAGTGCAGCGGTCATCATCCTGGCGGAAATATCGTTACCATTATACATATGCCCCATATAGGAGTTGGCGTAGCCTAGCGCCTTGTTCGCGGTGTCTAGAGGCGATAAAGGTTCACCTGTAATCTGTCTATGGTACCTGCCTAATTCTGGTAACTTTTTAGCCTCTTAAAGGCCACCTTTAAGCCAATTCAAAAGATATTCATCAAAGTCCTGCTTAGTGGCGGCGCGGTAACCCTGAATTTTGTGTTTGAACTCTTCGAGGCTCATCGTTCCATTCTGTACAAGGGGTATGAAAGGGCGGATCTGATTCATGATCACTTCCGCTTGCTTTCGGCTATCAGTACCGAGACTCAAGCGCACAAAACTTGTTGAATCATTTAGTCTAAAATTCGTGTAGTATGTGCGCCCACGAATCATTGTGTGACAGCTTGTGTGGTACGTTGTTTGCCATGCTGTGTGCCATGAAATATTTACAGATCAGTGAGTTAAGTTGAGTTTTAGGCTAACTCGTTGTTTTTGAAAGCATACCAGACGCCTGGGAAGGCGACACCTTAAGGAAGCTCAATGAGCGAGAAACTGCAAAAAGTGCTGGCCCGCGCCGGCCACGGCTCCCGCCGTGAAATTGAAGCGAAAATCGAAGCTGGCCGCGTCAGCGTCGACGGCAAAATCGCCACCCTCGGCGATCGTGTGGAAATTGTCCCTGGTTTAAAAATTCGTATCGATGGTCATCTGATCTCGGTGAAAGAGTCTGCCGAGCAGATCTGCCGCGTGCTGGCTTACTATAAGCCGGAAGGCGAGCTGTGCACCCGTAACGATCCGGAAGGACGCCCGACGGTATTTGATCGTCTGCCTAAACTGCGCGGCGCCCGCTGGATTGCCGTTGGTCGTCTGGACGTGAATACCTGCGGCCTGCTGCTGTTCACCACCGATGGCGAACTGGCCAACCGCCTGATGCACCCGAGCCGTGAAGTCGAGCGTGAGTACGCCGTTCGCGTTTTCGGCCAGGTGGATGATGATAAGCTGCGCCAGCTGTCGCGCGGCGTACAGTTAGAAGATGGTCCGGCAGCGTTTAAAACCATCAAATTCACCGGCGGCGAAGGGATTAACCAGTGGTATAACGTTACCCTGACCGAAGGGCGTAACCGCGAAGTGCGTCGCCTGTGGGAAGCGGTCGGCGTGCAGGTCAGCCGTCTGATCCGCGTGCGCTACGGCGATATTCTGCTGCCGAAAGGCCTGCCGCGCGGCGGCTATACCGAGCTGGACCTGGCGCAGACCAACTACCTGCGCGAGCTGGTGGAGCTCACGCCGGAAACCAGCTCTAAGGTTGCCGTCGAGAAAGACCGTCGGCGGTTGAAAGCCAATCAGATCCGTCGGGCGGTGAAGCGTCACAGCCAGACCAGCGCTAATCCGCGCCAGGGTAACAACAGCAACCGTCGTTCCAGTACTCGCAATAAGACTAACGGTTAATGTTATGCGTTCCGGTGACTTGCCGCCGGAACGCTTACTTCCTTCCGCGCTATCAGGCCCTCAGTAGTCTATCCCCATCTGCGCTTTAATCCCGGCATCAAATGCATGCTTGACCGGACGCAGTTCGCTGACGGTATCGGCCAGTTCAATAATATCGCGATGACAGCCGCGGCCGGTGATGATCACCGACTGATGGGCAGGGCGCTCACGCAGGGCGCTCAGCACCGACTCCAGCGGCAGGTAATCATACGCCACCATGTAGGTCAGCTCGTCCAGCAGCACCAGATCGAGCTGGTCGTCAGCGAGCATACGGCGGGCATGCTCCCAGACCGCCAGGCAGGCGGCGGTGTCGCTGTCGCGATCCTGGGTGTTCCAGGTGAAGCCGGTGGCCATCACCTGAAATTCGACGCCGTGAGGCTCCAGCAGATTACGCTCGCCGTTAGGCCAGGTCCCCTTGATAAACTGGATCACGCCGACTTTTTTGCCATGGCCGACGGCGCGGGTCGCGGTGCCAAAGGCGGCGGTGGTTTTGCCTTTGCCGTTGCCGGTAAAGACCATCACAATGCCGCGCTCGTCCTGGGCCGCCGCCACCCGGGCGTCAACTTTATCTTTCAGCCGCTGCTGGCGTTCGCGGTAGCGTTCATCACTCATTGGGCAATTCCTGGTTTACGTCCCGGTTGGGCGTCGAAGGTCATTCCCGTCTTGCGACGACTGTCGTCACCCATCAGCCACAGATAGACGGGCATAATGTCAGCGGGGGTTTTCAGTTTCAGCGGATCTTCCGTCGGGAACGCGCTGGCGCGCATTCCGGTGCGAGTGCCGCCGGGGTTGATACAGTTTACCCGCAGGTGGCGGCTTTGATACTCGTCGGCCAGCACCTGCATCATCCCTTCGGTGGCGAATTTGGAAACGGCATAGGCGCCCCAGTTGGCGCGGCCCTGACGACCGACGCTGGATGAGGTGAAGACCAGCGAGCCCGATTCCGAACGGAGTAATAAAGGAAGAAGCGCCTGGGTCAGCATAAAGGTGCCATTAACGTTCACCTGCATCACCTGCTGCCAGACCTCCGGCTTCTGCTCTTCCATTGGGCAGATGTCGCCGAGCAGGCCGGCGTTATGCAGCACGCCGTCAAGGCGGGGATAGTGCATGCTGATCTGCTGCGCCAGCTGCTGGCACGCCTGGGGCGTACAGGTGAGCAGGTCGAGGGTAAACCAGCGAGGGGGAATACCACCCTCACGCTCAATCTCCTGGGCGACGGTGCGCAGTTTGTCGTCGTTGCGACCCAGCAGGATAACGCTGGCGCTATAGCGCGCGTAGGTCAGGGCCGCTTCACGACCAATCCCGTCGCTGGCCCCGGTGACCAGGATGATGCGATCTTTCAGCAAGTGACGTTGTGGTTGATAATGCACGGCAACTCCTTGGGCGATCGGTTCCCGATCGCGCTTCATCTTTGGTATCTCACTTTTGCGCTGTTATGCCTGAAAGCGCCCGCCATTGCAATCGGCGAAGCGGAAAGTATTCACAAAATTAATATCTTGCAACGATTTCAGCCGCGCGAAAAAAAACAGAATCCGCTGCGCAGAGAACACAAAGCACAAAGACTTCTCGCCAGCGGCTGAGGTACACTGTGCAGCAACGTCAGTGCTTTACACAAGGTGAAAACGTGGAATTACTTGCTCAGTACGGCTTATTTTTAGCCAAGATCGCGACGGTTGTCGTCGCCATCGCGGTGATTGCCGCTATTATCGTCAACCTCGCTCAGCGCAAGAAGCAGCGCGGCGAGCTGCGGGTGACCAATCTTAGCGAGCATTATAAAGAGATGAAGGAATCGCTGGCGGTGGCGCTGCTGGACGGCCCGCAGCAGAAGCAGTGGCATAAGGCGCAGAAGAAAAAGCAAAAACAAGAGGCGAAGGCGGCCAAAGCGCGGGCGAAGCTGGGTAATGCCGAGCCGGAAGGCAAGCCGCGCGCCTGGGTGCTGGATTTCAAAGGCAGTATGGATGCCCATGAGGTCAATAGCCTGCGGGAAGAGATCACCGCGGTACTGGCGGCGGCGAAAGCGCGCGATCAGGTGGTGATTCGCCTGGAAAGCCCCGGCGGGGTGGTGCACGGCTACGGTCTGGCCGCCTCTCAGCTGCAGCGCTTGCGCGACAAGCAGATCCCGCTGACGGTGGCGGTCGACAAAGTGGCGGCCAGCGGCGGCTATATGATGGCCTGCGTGGCGAACAAAATTGTCTCGGCGCCGTTTGCGATCCTCGGCTCTATTGGTGTGGTGGCGCAGATCCCGAACCTGCACCGCTTCCTGAAGAATAAAGATATCGATATCGAACTGCACACCGCCGGGCAGTACAAACGAACGCTCACCATGCTGGGCGAAAATACCGAGGAAGGGCGGCGCAAGTTCCGCGAGGATCTCAATGAGACACATCATTTGTTCAAGGATTTCGTCCACCGGATGCGTCCGGGACTTGATATTGAGCAGGTGGCCACCGGCGAACACTGGTACGGGGTGCAGGCGCTGGAAAAAGGTCTGGTGGATGCGGTTGAAACCAGCGATGAGCTGCTGCTGGGGCTGATGGAGAGCCACGAGGTGATCGGGGTGCGTTATCAACAGCGTAAGAAGATGCTCGACCGCTTTACCGGTAGCGCGGCGGAGAGCGCCGATCGGCTTCTGCTGCGCTGGTGGCAGCGCGGTCAGAAACCGCTGATGTAAATAACATAACGCGAGGCCTGGGCCTCGCGTTATTGTTTTCACTGGTCTTAATCGACCAGGTGGTACTTGTCCGACAGTTCGTGAGCAAGATACTTAAACATGTTAAATACCGCTGTACTCTTCGGCGTCGGTAGTCCCTGCTCATCAAGGTAAAACTCACCGCTAAACACCAGGACATTGTTGCGCTGAAC
Source organism: Klebsiella sp. KP20-425-1 (assembly GCF_025813515.1). Taxonomy (NCBI): domain Bacteria; kingdom Pseudomonadati; phylum Pseudomonadota; class Gammaproteobacteria; order Enterobacterales; family Enterobacteriaceae; genus Klebsiella; species Klebsiella sp. KP20-425-1. Next base: position 2,983,771 of record NZ_CP109614.1, on the reverse strand, counting down.
GACGTCGGTGGCTTCGATACCGGCTAACGTATCCTCATGTTCGCGAATAAGTTTGTTGGCTTTTTCGAGCAGCGTCTGGCGATCAATTGGTTGGGTTGTACCTTGCATAACGGACTCCTCTTTTTCTCCGCGCGTAGTTTACGCCGCGCGGCGGCGTGGGGCAAATTTTCCATGCATAAATCAGGGGTAATGGTAACCAGTGGAGAAACAGCCGTTTACTGGCGGGATTTGCTTTTGCATGCTAATAAAGTTGCGTAACGAATTTTATCAGGTACAGTGTGACGCTTTCGGCGATCTGGCAACAGATTTGCTTGACATTCGGCCAAAAATTCTTCGTGCTATGTCACCTGACGAGAAAAAGTCAGCAAACTCAAGCGCCTGGTTTTACGGAGATGAAACGGGTGTTCAGGGTTGATATTCACCGACGGTGCCGCAACATATGAGGCAGTCGCCAGTGGAGGGTGTATGAATGTGCGATGTATTCCTGGATGAATCAAATTAGGTAAAGGTGAATATGGGTAAAGCTCTCGTTATCGTTGAGTCCCCGGCAAAAGCCAAAACGATCAATAAGTATCTGGGTAATGACTACGTGGTGAAATCCAGCGTCGGTCATATCCGCGATTTGCCGACCAGTGGATCAGCTTCCAAAAAGAGCGCCGACTCTACCGCCACCAAAGGGGCTAAAAAGCCTAAAAAGGACGAACGTAGTGCTCTGGTTAACCGTATGGGCGTGGACCCATGGCATGACTGGAATGCGCACTATGAAGTACTTCCGGGTAAAGAAAAGGTAGTTTCAGAACTCAAACAGTTGGCGGAAAAAGCTGACCACATCTATCTCGCAACCGACCTTGACCGCGAAGGGGAAGCCATTGCCTGGCACCTGCGGGAAGTCATCGGCGGCGATGAACAGCGTTACAGCCGCGTGGTGTTCAATGAGATCACCAAAAACGCTATTCGTCAGGCCTTTGAAAAGCCGGGCGAACTGAATATCGATCGGGTTAACGCCCAGCAGGCGCGTCGTTTTATGGACCGCGTGGTGGGCTATATGGTTTCGCCGCTGCTGTGGAAAAAAATCGCCCGTGGTCTTTCTGCCGGGCGCGTGCAGTCCGTCGCGGTCCGCCTGGTGGTGGAGCGTGAACGTGAAATTAAAGCGTTCGTCCCGGAAGAGTACTGGGAAGTCGACGCCAGCACCACCACGCCGGGAGGTGACGCCCTGCCGCTGCAGGTGACCCATAAGGACGATAAGCCGTTCCGTCCGGTCAGCCGCGATGAGACCATGGCGGCGGTATCGCTGCTGGAAAAAGCCAGCTACAGCGTACTGGAGCGTGAAGATAAGCCGACCAGCAGCAAGCCGGGCGCGCCGTTCATCACCTCCACCCTGCAGCAGGCGGCCAGCACCCGTCTGGGCTTCGGCGTGAAAAAGACCATGATGATGGCTCAGCGACTCTATGAGGCAGGGCACATCACCTATATGCGTACCGACTCCACCAACCTGAGTCAGGACGCGCTGAACATGGTTCGCGGCTACATCAGCGACAAATTTGGCAAAAAATATCTGCCGGATAGCGCGAACCAGTACGCCAGCAAAGAAAACTCGCAGGAAGCGCACGAAGCGATTCGTCCGTCTGATGTGAACGTGCTGGCGGAAACGCTGAAAGATATGGAAGCGGATGCGCAGAAGCTTTATCAGCTGATCTGGCGCCAGTTTGTCGCCTGTCAGATGACGCCGGCGCAGTACGACTCCACCACGCTGACCGTGGCTGCGGGTGATTTCAAACTGAAAGCGCGCGGTCGCACTTTACGTTTCGACGGCTGGACAAAAGTCATGCCGGCGCTGCGCAAGGGCGATGAAGACCGGACGCTGCCGCTGGTCAAACAGGGCGACCGCCTGAGCCTGGTGGAGCTGACGCCTGCGCAGCACTTTACCAAGCCGCCGGCGCGTTTCAGCGAGGCCTCGCTGGTGAAAGAGCTGGAAAAACGCGGGATTGGCCGTCCGTCGACCTACGCGTCGATCATTTCGACCATTCAGGATCGCGGCTACGTGCGGGTGGAAAATCGTCGTTTTTACGCCGAAAAAATGGGCGAGATCGTTACCGACCGGCTGGAAGAAAACTTCCGCGATCTGATGAACTACGATTTTACCGCGCAGATGGAGGATCGCCTCGACCAGGTTGCGAACCACCAGGCCGAGTGGAAAGAGGTGCTGAACCACTTCTTCGGCGATTTTACCACCCAGCTGGCGACGGCAGAGAAAGATCCGGAAGAGGGCGGCATGCAGCCGAACCCGATGGTGCTCACCAGCATCGACTGCCCGACCTGCGGCCGTAAAATGGGGATCCGTACCGCCAGCACCGGCGTTTTCCTCGGCTGTTCGGGCTATGCCTTGCCGCCGAAAGAGCGGTGCAAAACCACCATCAACCTGGTGCCGGAGAACGAAGTCCTCAACGTGCTGGAAGGCGATGACGCGGAAACCAACGCGCTGCGCGCCAAACGTCGCTGCCAGAAGTGTGGGACGGCGATGGACAGCTACCTTATCGATCCTAAGCGTAAGCTGCACGTCTGTGGTAATAACCCGACCTGCGACGGCTACGAGATTGAAGAGGGCGAATTCCGCATCAAGGGCTATGACGGCCCGGTGGTGGAGTGCGAGAAGTGCGGGTCTGAAATGCACCTGAAAATGGGGCGTTTCGGTAAGTACATGGCCTGTACCAACGACGAGTGTAAGAACACGCGTAAGATCCTGCGCAATGGCGAAGTGGCTCCGCCGAAGGAAGATCCGGTGCCGCTGCCGGAGCTGCCGTGTGAGAAGTCTGACGCCTACTTTGTGCTGCGCGACGGGGCGGCGGGCGTCTTCCTGGCGGCCAACACCTTCCCGAAATCACGGGAAACGCGTGCGCCGCTGGTGGAGGAGCTGTACCGCTTCCGCGATCGTCTGCCGGAAAAACTGCGTTATCTCGCCGATGCGCCGCAGCAGGATCCGGAAGGCAATAAAACGCTGGTACGCTTTAGCCGTAAAACCAAGCAGCAGTACGTGGCGTCTGAAAAAGAGGGCAAAGCGACCGGCTGGTCAGCTTTCTTTATCGACGGTAAGTGGACGGAAGCCAAAAAGTAATGGCGTTCGTTCGGGCAGGAAAAGCGCGCTTTTCCTGCTCAGGCGACCGGCAGAGAGAGTGCATTTCTCTGCCGTGTCGTCTTCCCCTCTTTGCGTTAATTTCCTCCCCTTATAACCACCTATATTATTTTTCGTTAGCGTCTATACAGTGTTGATATAAATGATATAGTGGTTATAGTTAATGCCTTTTTTATTATTAAAACGTCTTATACATCATCGCTTTCAGGATGCATTGCGGCGCCACTATGGCCAACTGCCGGGAGCCCAGGGCCTTCATCGGCGACAAGTTGCCTGAACGTAAAGTGTATTAAGCGGCTTCATTTTACGCGCAAACGGATATCAGCCATGAAACTACAACAGCTTCGCTACATCGTTGAGGTGGTTAACCATAACCTGAATGTTTCATCCACCGCCGAAGGGCTCTATACCTCCCAGCCGGGTATCAGTAAGCAGGTCCGCATGCTGGAGGATGAGCTGGGCATTCAGATCTTTGCCCGCAGCGGTAAACACTTAACCCAGGTGACGCCGGCCGGGCAGGAGATCATCCGCATCGCCCGCGAAGTGCTGTCGAAAGTCGATGCCATCAAATCTGTCGCCGGAGAGCATACCTGGCCTGACAAAGGGTCTCTTTACGTCGCCACCACCCATACCCAGGCGCGCTATGCGTTACCGGGAGTGATCAAGGGGTTTATTGAACGCTACCCGCGGGTGTCGCTGCATATGCATCAGGGCTCGCCGACTCAGATCGCGGAGGCTGTGTCGAAAGGCAATGCCGATTTCGCCATCGCCACCGAGGCGCTGCATCTGTATGACGATCTGGTGATGCTGCCATGCTATCACTGGAACCGGTCGATTGTAGTGACCCCCGAGCATCCTCTGGCCACCAAGGGCTCGGTGTCCATAGAGGAACTGGCCCAGTATCCATTGGTAACCTATACCTTTGGTTTTACCGGCCGCTCCGAACTGGATACCGCGTTTAACCGTGCGGGCCTGACGCCGCGCATTGTTTTTACCGCCACCGATGCCGACGTCATCAAAACCTATGTTCGCCTGGGGCTGGGGGTAGGGGTAATCGCCAGCATGGCGGTGGATCCGGTCTCTGACCCGGATCTGGTGAAGCTGGATGCGAACGGTATTTTCAGCCACAGCACCACTAAGATAGGTTTCCGCCGTAGCACCTTCTTACGAAGCTACATGTATGATTTTATTCAACGTTTTGCTCCCCATTTGACCAGGGACGTGGTAGATACCGCGGTGGCTTTACGCTCGAATGAAGATATTGAAGCGATGTTCAAAGATATAAAACTTCCGGAAAAATAACCCTGAAAATAATAATGGCACTCCCTGCGAGGAGTGCCATTAACTATGATGGACTGTATTTAACAACTTAAACCTCGAACCAATCACAAAATTAATAATTTTTGGCAACACGTTTTTCATTATGCCCGCCGCGATCAAATAACCGGTTAAATATATTCCATCAGGCCTAAATTCACTGGATTAATCTTTTATCCATAATTAAGATTTATCTGTACCTGATGATTTGAGCAATTGGTGGTGACAATATGATAAGTAATATCGATTACATGAAACTGGCGATGTCATACGAGAATGACAAAACCGAAATCGATCCCGTTCTGCGTAGTCGCGTATGGGGCGTAGTGTTGGTAGGGTTGGCGATGTTCTGGAGCATCATCGCGCTCACCATCTGCAACATCTGGATTGTCAGCTAAAGCTGTAGGTCATCGTTGTAGATACATGTCATTTTTATGACAGTGAAAGGAAACTGTAATATAAAATCAGTGACCGGCAATACAGGGAGAATATATTTTGCCGCTGGATTCATCCAACCTGAAATCACTCACCAGAGCTAATCACTGCCCGCTGGCCGATTAGCTCTTTTTTTGTCCTCGTGTACTAATACAATATCGGCATACGCCCTCTTTGCACTATTTTGGTGCTATTTCGCCTGCTCTCGGATAATTCCCGTTTCCTCTCTCTCTGTCTCGCCGTATTTAGCAATTTGGGTTGTTATCAAAGTGTTATGCTCAGTATGTGTTATCTTTAATGGAGACCCTGAGGAGAATCAGGGTATGCCATCCCTGAGATAAAGGAGGAGCTATGTCGTCAACCCTACGAGAAGCCAGTAAGGACACGCTGCAGGTCAACGATAAAACCTGGCATTACTACAGTCTGCCGTTGGCGGAGAAGCAGCTGGGCGAGATCAGTCGACTGCCCAAGTCGCTGAAGGTGCTGATGGAGAACCTGCTGCGCTGGCAGGACGGTGACTCGGTAACTGAAGAAGATATTCGCGCCCTGGCCGGCTGGCTGCAACAGGCCCATGCCGACCGGGAAATCGCCTACCGTCCGGCACGCGTCCTGATGCAGGACTTTACCGGCGTGCCGGCGGTAGTGGATCTGGCCGCCATGCGCGAGGCGGTGAAACGCCTTGGCGGCGATACGGCGAAGGTTAATCCGCTATCGCCGGTTGACCTGGTGATCGACCACTCGGTGACCGTTGACCGCTTCGGCGACGATGAGGCCTTCGAAGACAACGTCCGCCTGGAAATGGAGCGGAACCACGAACGCTACGCTTTTCTGCGCTGGGGGCAGCAGGCCTTCAGCCGCTTCAGCGTGGTGCCGCCGGGCACCGGTATTTGCCACCAGGTGAACCTGGAATACCTTGGCCGGGCGGTTTGGAGCGAGGAGGTTCACGGCCAGTGGATGGCGTGGCCGGATACGCTGGTGGGCACCGACTCCCATACCACCATGATTAATGGTCTTGGCGTGCTGGGCTGGGGTGTGGGCGGGATTGAAGCGGAAGCCGCTATGCTGGGCCAGCCGGTGTCAATGCTGATCCCCGATGTTGTGGGCTTTAAGCTCAGCGGCAAACTGCGCGAAGGCATCACCGCCACTGACCTGGTACTGACGGTTACCCAAATGCTGCGTCAGCATGGCGTCGTCGGCAAGTTTGTTGAATTCTACGGTGACGGCCTGGATACCTTACCCCTTGCCGACAGGGCGACCATCGCCAATATGGCGCCGGAGTATGGCGCCACCTGTGGCTTTTTCCCTATCGATGACGTAACGCTCAGCTATATGCGTCTCAGCGGCCGTAGCGAAGAACAGGTCGCGCTGGTGGAAGCCTACGCTAAAGCCCAGGGCATGTGGCGCCAGCCTGGCGATGAGCCGGTCTTTACCAGTACCCTGGCGCTGGATATGAGCAGCGTCGAAGCGAGCCTCGCCGGGCCGAAGCGACCGCAGGATCGCGTGGCGCTGGGCGATGTTCCGAAAGCCTTCGCCGCCAGCGGCGAGCTGGAGGTTAACCACCTTCAGCGTCAGCGTCAGCCGGTTGACTATACGCTGAACGGGCATCACTATTCGCTACCGGATGGCGCGGTGGCTATTGCAGCGATTACCTCCTGCACCAATACCTCTAACCCCAGCGTGTTGATGGCCGCCGGTCTGCTGGCGAAAAAAGCCGTCGAACGCGGCCTGCAGCCGCAGCCGTGGGTGAAAGCTTCCCTGGCCCCAGGCTCGAAAGTGGTGTCGGATTATCTGGCCCATGCCGGCCTGACGCCTTACCTCGACCAGCTCGGCTTCAATCTGGTGGGATATGGTTGCACCACCTGTATCGGTAACTCCGGTCCATTGCCTGAACCTATCGAAGAAGCGATCAAAAAAGGCGATCTGACCGTCGGGGCAGTGCTCTCCGGTAACCGTAACTTCGAAGGGCGTATTCATCCGCTGGTGAAAACCAACTGGCTGGCCTCGCCGCCGTTGGTGGTCGCCTATGCGCTGGCGGGGAACATGAATATCGACCTCACCCGCGAGCCGTTGGGACAGGGCAAGAATGGCGAGCCGGTCTATCTGAAAGATATCTGGCCGAGCGGGGAGGAGATTGCCCGCGCGGTGGAACAGGTCTCCACCGAGATGTTCCGCAAAGAGTACGCGGAAGTGTTTTCCGGCACTGAGGAGTGGAAGGCGATCAAGGTGGAGGCGTCAGATACCTACGACTGGCAGGAGGACTCGACCTATATTCGCTTGTCGCCGTTCTTTGACGAGATGGGCGCCGAGCCGCTGCCGGTAGAGGATATTCGCGGCGCGCGGATCCTCGCCATGCTGGGCGACTCAGTCACCACGGACCACATTTCGCCGGCGGGGAGCATCAAAGCCGATAGTCCGGCAGGCCGCTATCTGCAGGAGCATGGGGTTGCCCGGCGCGACTTTAACTCCTATGGTTCCCGTCGCGGTAACCATGAGGTGATGATGCGTGGCACCTTCGCCAATATCCGCATCCGTAACGAAATGGTCCCAGGGGTGGAAGGGGGCATGACCCGCCATCTGCCGGATCCTGAACCGATGGCGATCTACGATGCGGCGATGCTGTACAAGGCTGAGGGCACACCGCTGGCGGTGATTGCCGGTAAGGAGTATGGATCAGGTTCCAGCCGTGACTGGGCGGCGAAGGGGCCGCGCCTGCTGGGGATTCGGGTAGTGATCGCCGAGTCCTTCGAGCGTATCCACCGTTCCAACCTGATCGGAATGGGCATTTTGCCGCTGGAGTTCCCGCAGGGCGTCACCCGCAAAACGCTGCGGTTGACCGGAGAAGAGCGGATTGATATCAGCAATCTGCAGTCGCTTCAGCCTGGCGCTACGGTGCCGGTGACCCTGACTCGCGCTGACGGCTCGCAGGAAGCGATCCCTTGTCGGTGCCGTATCGACACGGCGACCGAACTCACCTACTACCGCAACGACGGCATCCTGCACTACGTTATTCGTAATATGCTGTGAAACAAAGGGCCAGCATCGCTGGCCCTTTTTCGGTTATTCCACCGGTTTATTCCGTCGGCTTGCTGTTCAGCAGATGGCCCATCTTGGCGGCTTTGGTGTCCAGATAGTGAGCGTTTTTCGGGTTACGCCCGACGATCAGCGGCACCCGCTCCACAATGTTGATCCCGGCTTCGGTAAGAATTTCCACTTTTTTCGGGTTATTGGTTAATAACCGCACCTGCTCAACGTTGAGCAATTTGAACATGTCGGCGCACAAGGTGAAATCGCGCTCATCGGCGGCGAAGCCAAGCTGATGGTTCGCTTCGACAGTGTCGTAGCCCTGATCCTGCAGCGCGTAGGCGCGGATCTTATTCAATAAACCAATGTTGCGTCCTTCCTGGCGGTGATACAGCAGGATCCCCCGACCTTCTTCAGCGATATGCGACAGAGCCGCCTCCAGTTGAAAGCCGCAATCACAGCGCAGGCTAAACAGGGCATCGCCCGTCAAACACTCTGAATGTACGCGGGCGAGGACCGGCGACTGCCCTGATATATCGCCATACACCAGCGCGACATGATCCTGTCCGGTTGCCAGTTCTTCAAAACCCACCATCAGGAAATCGCCCCAGGGGGTTGGCAGTTTGGCTTCTGCCACACGTTTAAGCTGCATGTGATTCTCCAGATTCTGTCAGCACCTGACTGTGCTTTCTGTTTCCCACTATTTTGCCACAACGCCTGGACGTTCTCCTAATCGCGAACGGTTAGCCGTGTGGAAAGCGCACAAACGATCTACTTTCCGCTATGATGTTCATCTACAAGGAGAAGGAGAGAAAATGCTGTTGATAGCCCGACGAACTGCTCTCGCGGCGGCGCTGCTGCTGGTTATGCCCCTCACGGTCTGGCTTTCCGGGTGGCTGTGGCAGCCTGGACTGCCGGTTGCCATGTTGAAAAGCCTGTGGTGGGTGACGGAAACGGTGACCCAGCCGTGGGGAATTATCACTCATGTCGTGCTTTGCGGCTGGTTCCTCTGGTGTCTGCGCTTTCGCCTGCGCGCGGCGTTGATCCTGTTCCTTATCCTTGCCGCCGCTATCCTGGCGGGACAGGGGGCGAAATCCTGGGTCAAGGCGCGGGTCCAGGAGCCGAGACCGTTCGTCATCTGGCTGGAAAACACAAGGCAGGTGCCGGTGACGCAATTCTACGCGTTAAAGCGTAAAGAACGCGCTAAACTGGTGCATGAACAGCTGGCGCAGGCGCAGGACATTCCGTCATTTTTACGCAAACACTGGCAGAAGGAGACGGGGTTTGCTTTCCCGTCAGGTCACACCATGTTTGCCGCCAGCTGGGCGTTACTCGCTGCGGGGCTGCTGTGGCCGCGTCGCCGCTGGGGCACAATCGCGGTGCTGCTGGTGTGGGCGACGGCGGTGATGGGCAGTCGCCTGGCGCTGGGCATGCACTGGCCGCTGGATCTCATCGTCGCCACGCTGATCTCCTGGCTGCTGGTCACGGTGGCCTGCTGGCTGACGCAGCGCCTTTGTGGGCCGCTCTCGCCGCCCGGAGAAGAGGCGCAGGATATTAAAAAACGGATGCCTGAAGCGGAATAATGTTGATTTTAGCGGCATCCGACCGCATATCCTGAAGAGTTGCCATGCTTTTTCATTCCACCGCTGCGGCGAAAATGATACTTTATAGGGCTGAAAGCGGGCTTTTTTCGCGCAACCCACATAACGGGAAGTCATGTGAAATATTTACTCATTTTCTTACTGGTGTTAGCAATCTTCGTCATTTCAGTGACGCTGGGGGCGCAGAATGACCAACAGGTCACTTTCAACTATTTACTCGCTCAGGGTGAATTCCGCATATCGACGCTGCTGGCGGTGCTGTTTGCCGCGGGCTTTGCCATTGGCTGGCTGATCTGCGGCCTGTTCTGGCTGCGGGTGCGTGTCTCACTGGCGCGCGCGGAGCGGAAAATTAAGCGTCTTGAGCATCAGATTGCCCCCGTCAGCCCGGCGGCTGTCGACGCAGGCGTGCCTGCGGTGAAGGAATAACCTCTTATGCTGGAGTTGTTGTTTCTGCTTTTACCCGTTGCCGCCGCTTACGGCTGGTACATGGGGCGCAGAAGTGCACAACAGTCCAAACAGGACGATGCGAGCCGCCTGTCGCGAGATTACGTGGCGGGGGTTAACTTCCTGCTCAGCAACCAGCAGGATAAAGCCGTCGACCTGTTCCTTGATATGCTGAAAGAGGATACCGGTACCGTTGAGGCGCACCTGACGCTCGGTAATTTGTTCCGTTCGCGCGGCGAGGTCGACCGCGCGATCCGAATTCACCAGAGCCTGATGGAAAGCGCGTCGTTAACCTACGATCAGCGCCTGTTAGCGGTGCAGCAGCTGGGACGGGATTATATGGCCGCCGGACTGTATGACCGCGCGGAAGACATGTTCAAACAGCTGGTGGACGAGACCGATTTCCGCCTCGGCGCGCTGCAGCAACTGCTGCAGATTTACCAGGCGACCAGCGACTGGCAGTCGGCTATTGAAGTGGCTGAACGGCTGGTGAAGCTGGGAAAAGAGAAACATCGTGGCGAAATCGCCAACTTCTGGTGCGAACTGGCCCTGCAGCAGATGGCAGCCAACGATCTGGATAAAGCGATGGCGTTGTTGAGAAAAGGCGCCGCCGCGGACCGCACCAGCGCCCGGGTATCGATCATGATGGGCCGGGTGTGGATGGAAAAGGGCGACTACGCCAAAGCGGTGGAGAGCCTCGAGCGGGTTATCGATCAGGATAAAGAGCTGGTGGGTGAAACGCTGGAGATGCTGCAGACCTGCTACCAGCAGCTCGGCAAAACCGATGAATGGGAAGTTTTTCTGCGCCGCTGCGTGGAGGAGAACGCCGGGGCGACCGCCGAACTGATGCTGGCGCAGATCCTCGAGCAACGGGAAGGCGTCGAAGCGGCGCAAAACTACGTCACCCGGCAGCTGGAACGCCACCCGACCATGCGCGTCTTCCATAAGCTGATGGACTACCATCTCAACGAAGCGGAAGAAGGGCGGGCGAAAGAAAGCCTTGGAGTGCTGCGAAACATGGTTGGTGAGCAGGTGCGCAGCAAACCACGCTATCGCTGCCAGAAATGCGGGTTTACCGCTCATACACTTTACTGGCATTGTCCGTCCTGCCGCTCGTGGGCGACCATTAAACCTATTCGCGGTCTCGACGGCCAGTAAAGCCAAAAAAAAGCCCTCCGTTAGTTACAACATACTTATCGCTTCACTCCTCTCCAGGCGCGGCCCCGGCAGCGCCATCGTCCGGTCAGGGCAGGTACGGCAGTCTGTTATTTTGTTCGCTTCACAGGTAGAATGCTGCCCGTTTACCTTTTTTGCGCCACCCCGGCGCCCATCAACACTAAGGTCTGGTCATGACGTCTACAGCTATCCCATCTTCCCGCGCTGTCACATCCTCTCCCGTTGTGGTTGCGCTCGACTATGATAATCGCGATAAAGCGCTGGCATTTGTCGACCGCATCGACCCGCGCGACTGCCGCCTGAAGGTGGGCAAAGAGATGTTCACCCTGCTGGGCCCGCAGTTTGTCCGCGATCTGCATCAGCGTGGGTTTGAGGTGTTCCTGGACCTTAAGTTTCACGATATTCCCAACACCACCGCCCGCGCGGTGGCCGCAGCGGCTGAGCTGGGCGTATGGATGGTGAATGTCCATGCTTCCGGCGGCGCGCGAATGATGACCGCCGCGCGCGAAGCGCTGCTGCCTTTTGGCAAAGATGCGCCGCTGCTGATCGCTGTCACGGTGCTCACCAGCATGGAGTCCAGCGATCTACAGGATCTGGGCATTACCTTATCTCCGGCTGACTACGCGGCGAAGCTGGCGGCGCTGACCCAACGCTGCGGCCTTGATGGGGTGGTGTGTTCAGCCCAGGAGGCGGTGCGCTTTAAGCATGAGCTGGGGCAGGCGTTTAAGCTGGTGACCCCGGGGATTCGTCCGCAGGGCAGCGACGCTGGCGATCAGCGGCGAATTATGACTCCTGAGCAGGCTCAGGAAGCTGGGGTAGACTATATGGTGATTGGTCGCCCGGTTACTCAGTCGGCGGATCCAGCCGCGACGCTGCGGGCGATCAACGATTCTCTGCGCAAGGGGGCATAATGAGCGATTCCAACAGCCGTCTGGTCTACTCCACCGAAACCGGGCGTATCGACGAGGCGAAACCGGCGCCGGTGCGCCCGAAAGGCGACGGCATTGTGCGGATCCAGCGCCAGACCAGCGGCCGCAAGGGCAAAGGCGTCTGTCTGATTAGCGGGATTGATGCCGATGATGCTGCGCTAACCGCTCTGGCGGCAGAGTTGAAAAAAAAGTGCGGCTGCGGCGGCGCGGTGAAAGATGGCGTGATCGAGATCCAGGGCGATAAGCGGGATTTACTCAAGTCGCTGCTTGAGGCGAAAGGGATGAAGGTCAAGTTAGCCGGTGGCTGATCGCTATTTTCCCTCTGCTCCAATGGTCTGGTTGAAATAACAAGGCCGCGGTAAATGCCGCGGCCTTGAATGATTTAACGTGCGTAAGTCAATTCGTGTGAATTATTCTTTTATTTCGTCAGATAATTAAATTATTTGCCGACCTGGTGACCAATAATACCACCGACTGCTGCGCCACCCAGGGTACCGAGCGCGCTACCGTCAGTTAACACCGCACCACCGATAGCGCCGGCGCCAGCACCGATAGCCGTGTTACGATCGCGTTTAGACATGTTAGAGCAAGCGCTCAGAGACATTGCTACAGTGACAGCCAGAACGACAGCAGCCATTTTTTTGCTCGTTGAAGTCATCATTTTTTTTCTCCTGAATAATCTATTCATGGATTACAGCGCTCCTTTAAGCATAGCCTGATAAAGCAGCTTTAGGGCAATTCCATGAAGTTAAGGTGCGCAGGTGTCACGAAAATCACGCAGGTGATAGTCACTTCCTGTTATATCGCTAATAATAATTTTACTTTTTTTAAAATTTATCGTCAGGTAAAAAGTCTTAATTAGCGGCTCGGAATACTCTCAGAGCGATAAAGCGCCCCTTCCGGCGCTTTGGCAGGAGATGGGGCGGCGGAGGATCAGATGTAGGGCACGATATCGACGGTCAGGCCGCTGCGGAGCAATTGTTCGCGACAGGCGTCCGGTAAGCGATCGTCGGTAATAACGCGATTAAAGCGGCCGGCGGGACCGAGCGGATAGGGATGTACCGCGCTGAATTTTGAACTGTCGCTAAGAATAATTGCCTCACAATGCTTCTCCAGCACGGCGTTCACCACGTCCGCACGCATCATATCGCGGCCGGTAAAGCCGGTTTCCGCCTGCCAACCGTCGATCCCGATGAAGGCTTTGCTGAAATGCACCTGCTGGATGAACTGACGGGTTAGCGGACCGACCATACTCTCACTGCGTTTCTGATAAATTCCGCCCAGCAGGATCACCTCTCCTGGGGTCTCTTTCAGCAGATGGGCGATATAGCTGCTGACGGTAATGATGGTGATATCGCCGCGCTCGGCCAGCGTACGCGCCAGCAGGGCATTGCTGCTGCCGTTTTCGATAAATACCGTTTCACCGGTATTCACTAGCGCCGCAGCCCGGCTGGCCAGCTCACGCTTAATGGCGAAATGGGTCATCATGCGGGTTTCGACATCTTCGCTGTCCAGCGGTACGGCATAGCCATGAGTACGACGCAAATAGCTCTGCTTTTCCAGCAAATTCAAATCCTGACGAATAGTAACCTCAGAGACACCGGTCATCTTCGCCAGATCGGCGACGCTCATGCGGCCTTTATCGATGACCACTTGCAAAATACTTTGTTGTCGGGCGTTCATAGCAACATCACTGTTAGGGGGCTATATGGCGAGCAACCGGTCCATATGGCCGGCTGCGGCATGGCTGATATTCAGATTTCCCAGGGCGCCTTGGGTTGGTTTTGTTGTTCAGCATCGTCCGCCGCCAGCGCCAGCAGCTCCGCTTTGAGGATCTCCAGATTATGGATCGCAGAATGGTAATCACCGGCAACCAGAATATCCAGCACGGTATCGATACGTTGAGCGAGCAGGTGGGCATTCACATCTGACATGGCATTATCCTGGTAACAAAAACGAATGAAATCAATGATGCTAAAAATGAATGAAAAAGAGAAGCGAAAAAAACGCACAACCTTAATCGGTGCGACGGAAATGGCTGGATAGAGAGGAAAGAAGCAGCGGTTCCCGCAGGAACCGCTGTGAAGGGGCGTCAGACCGCCGGACGCGCAATAATGCTGCGGGTTTCCATGCGAACTTCAGCGATAGTGACATCGATAACGTCAGTCACTTTATAGACTACTTCACCTTTGATCTGCACGGTACCGTTCTCCTGGCTGCACACCAGTTCGTCGCGCACGGCGTGGAGGAACGGGGCCGGAATAAAGGCGACCGCGCCATTGTCCACCAGACGCACGCGCATCCCGCCGCGGCTGACGTCGATGATCTCCGCCGCGAAGCGGGTATCGGTCCCGGCTTTATCGTTGAGGAAACGGGCGTACAGCCAGTCGGCGACGTCGCGCTCGGCCATCCGGTTGAGACGACGGCGCTCCGCCATCTGCACGGTGGCTTCATCCTGGGGACGCGCAATGGTCTCGCCTTTAATGATGGCTTTCAGCAGACGGTGGTTGATCATGTCGCCATACTTACGGATCGGCGAGGTCCAGGTGGCATAGGCTTCAAGCCCAAGACCAAAGTGTGGGCCCGGCTCGGTGCTGATTTCCGCAAACGACTGGAAGCGGCGAATGCGGCTGTCGAGGAAACCGGTCGGCTGAGCGTCAAGTTCCCGGCGCAGCTTGCAGAACCCTTCCAGGGTGAGCACTTCCGTCGGGTCGACGTGCACATCATGGGTTTTCAGCAGGGCGGCCAACTGCTCGGTGTTCGCCGGATCGAAACCGGTATGAACGTTATAAACGCCGAAGCCGAGCTTGTCGCGCAGAACGCGGGCGGCACAGATGTTGGCGGCGATCATCGACTCTTCGACAATGCGGTTGGCAATGCGACGCGGTTCCGCGACGATATCCAGCACTTCGCCTTTTTCGCCGAGAACAAAACGGTAGTCCGGACGGTCTTTGAACACCAGCGCATGGGTCTGACGCCATTCGCTACGACGCTGGCACACGTCCTTCAGCAGCGTAATTTGCTGCGCGATCGCCTCGCTGTCCGGCTGCCAGCTGCCGCGGCCTTCCAGCCAGTCAGAGACGTCGTCATAGGCCAGCTTGGCTTTCGATTCGATGGTGGCGGCAAAGAACTCGATATTGTCTTCGATGGTGCCATCGGCCGCCAGGGTCATCCGGCAGGCCAGCACCGGGCGCACTTCGTTAGCGCGCAGGGAGCAGAGGTCGTCCGACAGCTCGCGCGGCAGCATTGGAATGTTGAAGCCCGGCAGATAGTTGGTAAAGGCGCGCACTTTTGCGGCGTTATCCAGCTTGCTGCCTTCGGCAATCCAGGCGGTCGGGTCGGCAATGGCGACCGTCAGCAGCAGTTTGCCATCAGCAGTGGATTCGGCATACAACGCATCGTCCATATCTTCGGTGCTGGCGCTGTCAATGGTGACGAAGTCGAGGGCGGTTAGGTCGCGGCGCGTCAGCCCCTCGTCGAGCATCTCGGTGGCGACGCCGTCCGGTGCCTCTTTCTCAAGATTATGGCGCGCCAGGGTTACCCACCATGGGACGAAGTGATCGTCGCTAAAAGTGATGAACTGGGTCAACTCCGCGTAAAACCCGCGGTCGCCTTTTAATGGATGACGGCGCATCTCGGCGACGGCCCAGTCACCCTGTTTAAAATCGTGTTCAACGCCGCGGGCGGCGCGGCAGGGAATGGCGTCTTTCAGCAGCGGATGGTCAGGAACGATAGCGAGGCGATCGTCTTTCTTCTGGACTTTACCGACAAAACGAGTCAGGAAGGGCTCAACCAGCGATTCCGGCTCGGCGCTTTCGCGTTCTTTTTCAGAATGGATCACCGCGACGATACGGTCGCCATGCATCACTTTTTTCATCTGCGGCGGCGGAATGAAGTAGCTCTTCTGAGCGTCCACTTCTAGGAAGCCAAAGCCCTTTTCCGTGCCCTTAACGACCCCTTCCGCGCGCGGCGTCTGGGAATGCAGTTGCTGTTTAAGCTGCGCTAGCAGCGGGTTATCCTGAAACATAATTAGGTATTTTCGTGGCTAAAAGAGCGGCTGACATTTTTACGCGAATATGCCTGCCGCAGCAAGCGCTGTTTCAGCAATTTACGTCTGCTGACGCACATTGCCGAGGGCGATTTTCAGACGATTCATCCATCCGCACAGCCCGCTCCAGATCAACAGATCGATTGCTTGTTGCTCAGAGAGTCGATATTCCGCGAGGGGCGTTAACTGGGCGGCGCTAAACCGGTCAGGCGAGCGGGTTAACAGCTGCACCGCGGTCACGAGAGACCGGGCCTGAGGATGCTGCTGGAGCCAGTGATGGAGGGCCTGGTCGCCCTCCCGCAGATGGCTGGCGAACTCCTCTTCACCCTGCCAGTGGGGGAGCCAGGCGTCAAAACAGGTGGGGCTGCCATTGGTGCGCGCCGTGAGTAAGGCGACCTGCGGGCCAAAGGTATCATCCGTGCTGAGCTGGCGGATCAAGGTCTCCAGAGGCGCGAATAACTGTGGGTCGCAGGCCAGCAGCGGCGCCAGCTCGCCCAGACCGGGCAGCGACTGCCAGCCGGCGATGCGCCGCTGACGCTCATCATCGGCATACTGCAGGTCGGGATCCGCAATGTCTGCCTGCCATGCTCCCGGCGGCGGGGCGAACAGTTCCGCGGGTGCCTCCTCTTGCTGGGGCATACCGGGGATCCAGCGCACCGGAAAGCCCTGGGCCGCCTGCAGGACGGCAATCGCCCGCGCCTGGAAGCCGACGAATCCGATAATCTGGTTGAACAGAATAATGTCCCGACTGGTTAAGCCCACTTCGTCCAGCTGGCTACGGGAGAGAGCGTTAATAACCGAGGGCGAACCGGCAAGCTGACGAGCATATTGCGTGATTTGCGCCAGACGACGGTTGCTCTCGCGCGAGGAGTCGGGGCCTGGCAGGGGAGCAAGGCGGGCGGCGTAGTGGTTACACAGCCGCTGGACGCCGTAGACCTGGGCGACGGTGAGCGCGGTGCTGAGTCGATCGTAAGCGGTAAAGGTCTGCAGGCGGCTCACCGCCACCTGGTCGGGAAATAGCAGTTCGGCCAGCTGGCGTGCGGGGTGTAGCCAGTCAGCGTGGGCACGTAGCCAGGCGGCCGGCAGCGTCAGGTCCAGCAAAAAGCGGTCTTCAACATGGGCGGCTTCAGGGACGAGCGGCAGGACATCCACCGGGCAGATTGTTGACTGGGTTTCGTGATACCAGTGATTTTTGCCATTCACGCGGCGTGGCTCCATGGGCTTTCCTTGTTCGGTATGTGGCGAACCGCCGTTCCGCGGATCGTTTATGCAGAACTATCCTGGCGTAACCCGGAAGCAGGAGAAAATATTGATACGTGCTAACAAATAGCCGATTGGAATAACAGGTGGGGTGTAAGGCGTGGGGGAGGGAAGAACCCTCCTCACCGGGGCGAGGAGGGGAAGGAACTTATTTCAGTTCCAGCTCGTTCATGGCGGCGATATTGAACCCGCCGTCAACGTGAACGACTTCACCGGAGATCCCCGCAGACAGGTTGGAGCACAGGAAGGCTGCGCTGTTACCCACATCTTCAATGGTGACGGTGCGACGGATCGGGGTGACCGCTTCGCAGTGCGCCAGCATTTTACGGAAATCTTTAATACCGGACGCGGCCAGCGTACGGATAGGACCGGCAGAGATGGCATTGACGCGAACGCCTTCCGGACCCATGGCGTTAGCCATATAGCGGACGTTAGCTTCCAGAGAGGCTTTGGCCAGACCCATCACGTTATAGTTCGGGATCGCGCGCTCTGCGCCCAGGTAGGAGAGCGTCAGCAGAGCCGAACCCGGGTTCAGCATGCCGCGGCAGGCTTTGGCCATTGCCACGAAGCTGTAAGCGCTGATGTCGTGCGCGATTTTAAAGCCGTCGCGAGTGACAACGTCAACGTAGTCGCCGTCTAACTGGTCAGCCGGGGCAAAACCGATTGAGTGGACGAAACCATCGAATTTTGGCCAGACTTTTTCCAGCTCGGTGAACAGCGCGGTGATGCTCTCATCTTCAGCAACGTCGCACGGCAGCACAATGTCAGAACCCAGCGCGGCAGCAAACTCTTCTACGCGACCTTTCAGTTTCTCATTCTGATAGGTGAATGCCAGTTCCGCGCCTTCGCGGTGCATTGCCTGCGCGATGCCGTAGGCGATGGACAGTTTGCTGGCGACGCCAGTGATCAAAATGCGCTTACCGGAAAGAAAACCCATAGCTTTAATCCTTATCGTTATTGCTTATTTTTACTTTAACAATCATAACGTTAATATTGTTATTTCAAAATAACTCAAATTTAGCCGGGAATTATATCCCACTGACGACCCCTTGTGTCACGATATTTTTCAGCCGGTCCGCGCCGCGCGGGGCAAAAGTACATCGCGATAGCTGCAGTATATCATCTCTCCTGACGATTATTTGAGCGCGATCTCCGCCAGCAGCAGGCGTCCATTGCTGCCCACGGGACGCAGATTCCGCGGGGATCCACCGCGCCAGCAGAGGCCGCTGCCGGCCGCGCAGCGTCGCCCGGCCAGATCCCACTCGCCTTGTAGAACATAAGCGACCCCCTCGCTGGCAGGGCATTGCAGGTCGCTAACGACCTGAACTGTCGCCGACGCGCGCCCGCGCTGAGTCATGATATTGAAGTCCAGCCCTGGCGCAACGATCCCGACGCTGGACAGCGCCCATTCGCCGGGGAAAGCCCACGGCTGCCAGAGCGCCAGCGGTTGGTCGATATTCTCGCCACACAGCCGTAGCGGCTGCCCCGCCAGCAGAGTAATGACCCGGTCGACGCCAGGAAAGGGGGAGAAAGGGCCATCCGCCTGCAGGGTGGCAATACTCGCTCGCCAGAGAAAAGGGGCATCTGGAGCGGGTACGCAGATGATTTCGCGCGTCTCTCCGGCGCCGTTTTTCCACGGCGTGACGGGGAGCGTCGAAAGTTGAAAAGGGACCATCATGGGCAGCATACCTTAGTTAATCGCTTCCGGCGTCAACAATAAGCACCGCCTTGAGCTAGTTTAGTAACTTTCTGCAATACAAATATTTTACATATTCGTCACAAAATGAGAGTGCATGCAAGGCGGTGTGTTGTCAATGCTTGTATATACAAGAACGATTGAGTGAGGTGATATTAATAACTTGAGTGAGGAACCTATGTCTTCGTTTTCGTCTACAGACGGGCAGTCAAAGAGCAATTATGCTGGAATGAGTGAAAGGCGGTCGATTGATTACATCCCGGAAAGCGAACGGCATGGACACCCTTTTAGCCAGTTCACCCTTTGGTTTGGCGGCAATCTGCAAATTACGGCGATTGTCACTGGCGCTTTAGCCGTTGTGCTGGGCGGCGATGTAGTGTGGTCGCTGGTCGGGCTGCTGGTCGGTCAGATGCTGGGGGCGGCGGTGATGTCTCTGCATGCGCTGCAGGGACCGCGACTGGGACTTCCGCAAATGATCCTTAGCCGCGCCCAGTTTGGGGTTTTTGGCGCGGTGGTGCCGCTGGTGCTGGTTTGCGTCATGTATATCGGTTTTTCTGCCAGCGGCACCGTATTGGCCGGGCAGGCAATGGCTAAACTACTGAATATCAGCCACGTAGCCGGGATGCTGATATTCAGTGCGATTATTATCGTTATCGCGGTCCTCGGTTATAAGGTGATCCACAAGCTGGGCAAACTGGCGAGTATCGTCGGAATTCTCGCCTTCGTTTATATGTTCATCACGCTGCTACTTTCGGCCGATCTCAGTGCGCTCGCGCACAATAACCATTTTTCGCTGCCGACGTTTTTATTAGCCGTATCGCTCTCCTCATCGTGGCAGATCGCTTTTTGCCCCTATGTATCCGACTATTCGCGCTACCTGCCACGCGATGTTTCCGCCACGAAAACGTGGTGCTCAGTGTTTTTCGGCACCGTATTGGGTACCCAAACGTCGATGACGCTCGGGGTTCTGACAGCGGCCATTGCCGGCAGCGCGTTCCCTGGTCACGAGGTGAGCTATCTGGTGGGATTAGGTAAGAGTCAGGCGATGGCCTTGGTTATCTATTTCGCCATCTGTTTTGGTAAAATTACCTTCACTACCCTCAATGCGTACGGCAGCTTTATGTCGCTGACCACCATTGTTTCCGCCTTCCGCCGGCAAACCGTGCTGTCGCAAAAGTGTCGCATTGCATTCGTGGTGCTGATGGTGACGGCTTCCTGCATTATCGCGTTGCTTAGCGAACCCGCTTTCTTAAAGCATTTCACGCATTTTCTTCTGTTTCTGCTGGCGTTCTTCGTGCCGTGGAGCGCCATCTGTCTGACGGATTATTATCTTATCTCGAAGGGCGCCATCGATATTCCGGCGCTAAGCGACCCGCAGCAACGCTACGGGTTCTGGAACCTGTACGCGATCACCCTGTATATCGTCGGTGTGCTTATCCAGTTGCCGTTCATTGAGAACCCGTTGTTCCATGGTTCGCTCACGTGGATCTTCGCCGGTAACGATGTCTCATGGATAATAGGTTGGTTTGGCACCGGGGTTCTTTACTACGCGCTGCGCCGCTTTGACCGCCGGTCGCTGCCGGCGCAGAGTCTTTTCCCTTCTACCTGAATGACAAGGGCGGCGTGAGGGCCGCCCCTGCCGTTGCCTGCCAGCTATTTCCCGTCTTTGCGCCAGGCGTCGGCGGTGAGGGCTTCCCCGAAGTGGCCGGCGATCAGGCGCCGGGTCAGGTCGTGCAGCGGCGAGGCCAGCACATCGGCAGTGCTGCCGCGCTCGACCACTTCGCCGTTATGCATCACCAGCACCTGATCGCTGATGTGTTTCATCATTCCCAGGTGCTGAGTGACATAGATATAGGAGATGCCCTGTTTCTCCTGCAGCTCCAGCATCAGGTTGATAAGCTGGGAGCGCATCGACATATCCAGCGAGGCCAGCGCCTCATCGCAGACGATAACCTTCGGGCGCAGGATCAGCGCCCTGGCGAGGCCGAGACGCTGCTTCTGACCGGGCGCCAGCATATGGGGGTAGTAGCTGACGTGGTCCGGCAGCAGACCGACCATGCGCAGGGTGTCGATTATCTGCTTCTGCCGCGCTTCGGCGTCGAGATCGGTATTCAGTCGCAGCGGAAAATCGAGGATCTGCGAGATGCGCTGACGCGGGTTCAGCGAGGTCGACGGATCCTGAAAGATCATGCGAATCTTCTGGCTGCGGTAGGAGTAATCCCCAAAAGTCAGCGGATGATCGTCAATCAGCAGTTCGCCGCTGGTGGGTTCCACCATGCCCGCCAGCATCTTCGCGAGGGTCGATTTCCCGGAGCCGTTCTCGCCGATAATCGCCAGCGTCTGCCGTTCGCGCAGGGTAAAACTCAGCGGTTTAACCGCCTCAACCGTCTGACGGTGAAACCAGCCGGTGCGGTAGCGAAAGGTCTTACTGAGTTGGCGAACTTCCAGCAATGTTTCGACCATTTCACTCTTTCTCCATGTTCAACGGGAAATGACAGGCGTACAGATGGTTGCGCGCCCCGGTAAGACGCGGCGTTTCGATACACTCCCGCTGGGCGTACGGGCAGCGCGGCCCCAGCCGACAGCCGATAGGCAACTGCTCCAGCAGCGGGATCGCTCCAGGCAGGGTGTTGAGGCGACTTTTATGCGGCATGGCGCTACCGAAATCCGGGATCGCGCGGATTAACGCCTGGGTGTAGGGATGATGTGGGAGGGTGATCAGCTCTTCGCTGGGCCCGCTCTCCACCGTCTGCCCGCAGTACATGACGTTGATTTTATCCGCCCATTTGCTGAGCATTTGCAGGTCATGGCTGATCAGCAAGATGGTGGTGTTGTTGTTCTGGTTGAGCCGCGTCAGCAGGCGAATAATCTGCGCCTGGGTGGTCGGCTCCATGGCGTTGGTCGGCTCGTCGGCAATCAGCAGACGCGGCTGGTTGGCTAGGGCGATGGCGATCATCACCTTCTGGCACTCGCCCTCGGTCAGCTGATAGGGGAAGCTGCGCATGGCATCTTTGTGATCTTTAATGCCGACGCGGTGCAACAGCTCGATGGCCCGGCGCTTGCGCCAGCCCAGCCGTTGCCACCAGCGGCCCTTGTAGGTCCAGCCGGGGATACTCTGAATCAGCTGCTGGCCGATGCGCTCAGAGGGATCGAGGCACGACTGGGGCTCCTGAAAAATCATCGACACGTTATGGCCGATCAGCTTCCGGCGCTCGCGGTTCGACAGTCGCAGCAGGTCGATGTCATCGAAGCGCATGCGGTCGGCCGTGACCCGCCAGTTGTCTTTGGTCACGCCGCAGATAGCTTTGGCAATAAGGCTTTTCCCGGAGCCGGATTCCCCCACCAGGCCGCGGATTTCGCCTTCGGTCAGCGTCAGGCTGACGCGATCGACGGCTTTTACCCAGCCTTCGCTGGTTTTAAATTCAATGGTTAAGTGACGAATATCGAGTAACGGCATTATTCTACCCCGGCAATGATCGCCCGGCGAATACCGTCGCCCAGCAGGTTGACCAGCAGTACGCTGAGCATAATCGCCGCCCCGGGGAGCATCACGGTCCACGGCGCCACATAGATAAGCTCCAGCGCATCGCCCAGCATGGCTCCCCATTCCGGCGAAGGCAGCTGGGCGCCGAGATCAAGAAAGCCCAGCGCGGCAATATCCAGAATGGCCATCGACAGGGCGCGAGTGATCTCGGTCACCAGGCCGGAGGCGATATTGGGCAGGATGGCGAACAGCAGAATATTCAGCGTCGAGGCGCCATCGAGGCGGGCGGCGATGATGTACTCTTTCTCCAGCTCATCGTGGACCATGCTGTAGACGGAGCGCACCATGCGCGGCAGCAGCGCCAGCCAGACGGCGAACATCGCATGGCTCAGATGCGGCCCGGCAAAGGCGACGACGATAATCGCCAGCAGCAGCGAGGGGATGGAGAGCAGGGTGTCGAGGATATGGTTCATCACCGCCGAGCGCAGGCCGTGGGTCGATCCGGCAATCACACCCAGCACCAGACCAAACAGCGTGGCGCCGAGGGTGACGACAAAAGCGCCGCCGACGGTGGGCGCCGCGCCGCTCAGCAGTCGGCTCAGCACATCGCGGCCGAGGTCATCGGTTCCCAGAAAGAAGGAGACTTCGCCATAGCGCGACCACGACGGCGGCAACAGCTGGTAGCCGAGGAACTGCTGGTCGATGCCGTAGGGGGCGAACCAGCCGCCGAAGACGCAGAGCAGCAGCAGGCCCGCGCAGCCGTACAGACCGATCATCGCCGTGGTGTCGCCATAGAACTTACGCCATACGGTGCGCAGCGCGCCGGGCGGACGCTTTTCCAGATAAACGCTATCGTAGGGCATACCATTCCTTATGTTTCAGTGGGTTAGCCATGGCACCGAGAATATCGGAAATCACGTTGACAATAATCACCAGCGCGCCAATCACCATCACTCCGGCGGAGATCGCCGCGTAGTCCTGCTGGCGAATGGCGTTGATCAGCCAGCGGCCCAGTCCAGGCCAGCTGAACACCATCTCAGTGATCATCGCCAGGGTGAGCATGGTGGAAAACTGCAGGCCGAGACGCGGGATCACCGGCGGCAGGGCGTTGTGCAGCACATGGCGCAGTAGAATTTTGCGTCGCGACACGCCGCGGGTGGCGGCCGCTTTTACATAGTTAGTGTCATACACCTCGCTGGTGCTAATGCGCATCAGGCGGATCACTTCAGTGGTGGGGGCGACCGCCAGGGTCAATACCGGCAGCACCATATGCCGGGCGGCGCTGACGATCATCTCATGGCGCCACGGCGAGTCCGAAAGCCAGGCGTCGATCAGCGCGAAACCGGTGACGTTTTTCACCTCATACAGCAGATCGAAGCGACCGGAGACCGGAAGCCAGCCGAGGGTCAGGGAAAAGAAGAGGGTCAGGAGCAGCGCCAGCCAGAAGACCGGGATCGAGAAACCGACCAGCGCGACGGCGCTGATCAGGGTATCGGGCCATTTATTGCGCATTACGCCGGCGATCATCCCCACCGGAATGCCTATCAGCAGGGCAAAGCCGAAGGCGAGGATGCACAGCTCCATGGTCGCCGGGAAAACCTCGCGCAACTGCTCAGAAATCAGCTGGCCGTTAATGCTGGATACGCCGAAATCCCAGTGCAGCACCCCTTCAAACCAGAACAGCCACGCATTCCACAGGGAAGCGCCCTGCAGTGGGGCATGAGGGGTGAAATAGCTCAGGCTGAAACCGACAAAGGTCAGAAAAAAGAGGGTGATCAGCAGCAGCAGCAGACGGCGCAGGGTAAAAATAATCATGGCTTTTTCACCTCTTCGGTATTTTCCCGCGATACGCCAGCGAACGAAGCGTTACCGAAAGGGCTGAGCACCAGGCCTTTCATATCATAGCGGTAGGCCTGCAGCCGCAGCGACGAGGCCAGCGGCAGGACCGGCAGTTCGCGGGCGAGGATCCGCTGCGCCTCTTTGTAAGCGTCCATCCGCGAGGAGAGCTGCTGCGAGAGCAGCGCTTTTTGCAGCACGTCGTCAAACTCCCGGTTACACCAGTGGGCAAAGTTGGTTTGCGAGGCGATGGCCGCGCAGCTCAGCAGCGGTCGGAAGAAACTGTCCGGATCGTTACTGTCCGTCGCCCAGCCGGAGAGCGTCAGGTCGTGGCTCATATCCATCAGGCGCGCCTCCTGGAAACGTCCCTCTACCGGCACAATAATCACCTTAACGCCAATCTGCGCCATATCCGCCTGGATAAGCTCCGCCGTTTTCAGCGGGCTGGGATTCCACGCCTGCGAGCTGGTGGGCACCCACAGCTTGAGGGTCAGGTTTTCCAGCCCCAGGGCTTTCAGGCGGGCGCGGGCCTCCTGCGGATTATATTCGGTAATTTTAGCGTCATTATCGTAGGCCCACGAGGCCCGCGGCAGCATGGACGCCGCCGTCTCCGCGGTGCCATAGTAGATGGACTGCATCAGGCGCTGGTTGTTAATCGCCAGCGCCAGGGCATGGCGCACCTCAGGGTTATCCAGCGGCGGCTTAGCGGTGTTGAAGGCCAGCCAGGCGATGTTCATTCCCGGGCGCAGCGTCAGGCGCAGGCGCGGGTCGTCACGCAGGATCGTCAACTGGCTGGCGGCTGGCCAGGCCAGCACGTCGCATTCTCCGGTCAGCAGTTTCGACAGGCGGCCGGTGCCGCCGGAGCCAAGGTCGACCACCACCTGGGGCATCAACGGTTTGCCGCGCCAGTAGCCGGGGTGGCGCTGCAGGCGAACATATTGTCCGGAGCGGTAATCGGATAGCTGGAACGGGCCGGTGCCAACCGGCTGGCGATCCAGTTGCTCCTGGCGGTCGTCCTGCATTAAGCGGGCGGCATATTCGGCAGAGGTAATTGACGCATAGTGGGTGGCCAGATGCCAGAGGAACGAGGCGTCCGGCCGCTTGAGGCGAAACTCCACGGTCTGATTATCCAGCTTGCGGACGCTCTCCACGCTGTCAGCAAACTGCAGACTGTCGAAGTAGGGAAAACTGCTGCCGTTGACGTTGTGCCACGGATGGTCGCGGTTAAAAATACGGCCAAAGGTAAAAATGACGTCATCGGCATTAAAGTCCCGCGTCGGGGTAAACCACGCCGTGCGTTGAAACGGGACGTGGCGGCGCAGGTGAAAGCGGTAGGTGGCGCCGTTATCGAGAACTTCCCAGCTCTCCGCCAGCTCGGGGACCAGCCGGTAGGTATAGGGATCGACGTCAAGCAGACGATCGTAGATCTGAGCGGCCAGCGTATCGACAATCAGGCCGCTGCTGACTTTCTGCGGGTTAAAGGTATTAACCTGGCCGCTGACGCAATAGACGAAACCGCTATCGCGGATATCGGCGCGGTCGGGGAGCGCAGGGGCGGCAAAAGCTGGCCCACACAGCAGGGAAACGGCTGCCAGGAGAGATGACAATTTCAGGCGCATATTTTCTGTTTGATTATAGAGCTGAACTCTATCTTATTAAGATTAATAGACATTCACCACCGCCTTCAACAAGCCTGAGGGATAATGCGGTTACCGGGTGCGTATAGTATTCAGTCAATTGATTAAAATAGTCGCGGAACCGAGTCTGTATAGTGAAACATGGTAACTTTTTATCGCCGATATCGCCAGTCAGCTCTGTTTGGCCGCGGTTGACCAAACGGCGACGACGTGCGGACGCTAGAGAATAGATTCAGTATAGCGGGGAGAAAGCCGATGACCCGACGGGCGACTAGCCGTACCCGTCGGGTGTGATACAGGGGGAGCGTGTTTCGATTATTGTGACAGTGTCACTTTATGATAGTCCATGTTCTGCAGGTCCTCCAGCAGCCCGGGGCCAACCGGCTGCCACTGCAAGCGCTCGCGGGTCCATGCCGAGCTGGCGCGCAGGTCAAGGGCGGTAAACGGCGCAAACCAGCCGAACCAGGCGTCGACCTGCGAGTCATCCAGGTGGGTCAGCGGCAGGTTTAATCCGTGGGCAATTACCGCGGCAATATCGCGTAATGCGATCCCCTCTTCGGCCACCGCATGATAGCGCTCGCCGGCCGCGCCCTGAAGCAGCGCGCTGACATACAGACGTGCGACGTCATCGACATGGGCGGCTGACCAGCGGTTGCTTCCCTCGCCGCGCAGGGCTACCGCCCCGTTGGCGACCGCGCGTTCGATGTAGCAGGTCAGCAGTCCCTGACGCACGGTGTCATGCACCTGCGGTAAGCGGACCACCCTGACATCCACTCCCGCCTCCAGCAACTGCTGGCCGGCGAGCTCTGAGGCGGTGCGCGGGCTGGGGTGCCCTGAGTTGAAGAACGACTCCCGGGCCGGGGCGCCGCTCCCGTCGTCGCCCATCAGCGTGCCGGAGGTGATCACCAGCGGCCGCGTGCTGCCTCGCAGCGCCTGGCCCAGGGCCAGGATCGCCTGGCGGTCTTTCTCGCAGTTAGCGGCAAAGCGGCTGAAGTCGTGGTCGAAGGCGGTATGGATCACCGCGTCGGCGTTCCCGACGCCAGCCAGCAGCGACTCCGGGGCATCCAGCGTGCCGCGATGCACCTCGGCGCCGGCCGCCTTCAGGGCCTGTGCGGTGCTTTCGCTGCGCGCGAGGCCGATAACCTGATGGCCCGACGCCTGCAGCGCCGGAAGAATACGTGAGCCGATAAATCCGCTCGCGCCGGTAAGAAATATACGCATCATGGATCTCCTGAATGGGTTTCAGGCGTATCCTACCTGCGATGTCATACTATAAAAGTAGAGACATTATCGGGGTATAAATTCTAACAGGCAGAACCCACAGGCAGATGATGAACACTTCTGACAACCATGCTTTAGGCGATTTTCTCCGCGCCCGCCGCCAGCGTCTCGATCCGGCAACGTTTGGCTTCCCGGCGGGACGCCGGCGCACCCCGGGGCTGCGCCGCGAAGAGGTCGCGCAGCTCGCCAGCATCAGCCCGACCTGGTATACCTGGCTTGAACAGGGGCGCGGCGGGGCGCCTTCCCGCGAGGTGCTGGAGCGGATCGCCCGCGGTCTGCGGCTGACCACCCCGGAGCGCGAGCATCTGTTTATTCTCGCCTTTGGCCATCCGCCGCAGACGCGTCTGACGGTGACGGATGATATGACGCCGCGGCTGCAGCGGGTGCTTGACGCTTTCACCATTCCGGCGATTATCCGCACCGCCAGCTGGGACGTCATCGCCTGGAACGCACCGGCGGCCAGGGTGCTGACCGACTACAGCCAACTGCCGCTGGCGGAGCGCAACGTGCTGCGCCGCCTGTTTACCCGGCCGGAGGCCCGCTGCACTCTGGAGGACTGGCAGAGGGTGGGGCAGCTTATCGTCAACGCCTTCCGCGCCGACGTCACGCGGATGGGCGCCACGAAAGAAACTGACCAGTTGATCGCGGAGCTCAGCCAGCAGAGCGTCGAGTTCGCCCGTTTCTGGCAAAGCCATGACGTCGCCGGCCACGGCGAGGGCTATAAGCGCATTAATCACCCGCAGATGGGTCCGCTCGACCTGGAATTTACCTCCTTTGCCGTGGAAGGCCGTCCCGATCTTTCCCTGCTGGTCTTTAATCCGGCAACGACGGAGAGCCAGCGGAAAATTCACGGTTTACTTCAGGGGGCTGTGGGCGACTGAGGGGTAAACTCGTACAGCACCAGCGCATTGCTCTGCAGCGAGTCGATCCGCAGCCAATAGCCATCGAGCCTGGCTTCATCCACGCTGAGCGCCGGACGGGCCTGATGCATCAGCCACTGATAATCCTCGGCGTCAGGGCCGCTGCGGCTGCGAAAGGCGTCCACCAGCGGGAACAACGCGCCGTGGTGCTGATCGAACAGGTGCTGTTTGATGCGCCAGCTGCCATCCAGGCCCTGCAGCCGCACGCTGTAGGGCTGGCTGAAGCGCTGGATAAAGGCCGCTTCGCTGGAGAGCCAGGGATTGTAGACCACCGTATTGCGCAGCAGCAGCTGGTAGTGACCCTGGTGGTGGAGCAGCAGCAGGTTTTTATCGTGAACCAGGATCTCGCCGCGCAGCCGCCGCCAGAGCCAGAGTACCCAGTAAACCGGGCGCGGCAGGCCGTGCAGATAGTGCAGCGCCAGGCTGGAGGTATCGAGCTTGCCGTTGGCGCGAGCTTCGCCCTGGAGGCCTGAATTTAACCAGAAGCCCGCCAGCCAGACCTGGTCCGCAACCCCCAGCAGATTATCCATCAGCAGCGCGCCGCGAAAAAAGCGGCCGTTGGTATCCCGCGTATCGCCAGTCAGCGTATTCCAGGAGAGCAGCCACAGCGGCAGGTTGAGCTGACGCTGGCGCAGGGCGCTGTGGATCTGCCGCAGCTTGTGCAGCGGGTAATGTTCGCTGGAGGCCAGGCGGCTGCTGTCTGCCTGGGCCAGATCCAGCTGTTCGTTGGCATCTGCCTGGCAGGCGAGAAAATCCGCCTCTGCCAGCAGCGGCGAGTGGAACAGCGGATCGTTCCCGGGATCGCTGGGAGCAAAGCGGTGCCAGATCCCCAGCTGCGGCTGCGGCAGCAGGCGATGAAGGACCCCGCGCTGCTGCCGCCAGGCGGCCTGGCGCGCAGCTTCGCTGGCCTGCGGCGACCAGTGCCAGACAAAGCGCCAGCTGTTGAGCGTGGCTGGCGGAAAATGGTTGGCGGCGAGCTGCAGGAAGCGCTGCAGCAGGTCACTGCGGGTGGTGACGCCGGTGTGCAGGATCACCTGCCAGCCCATCGCCGCCAGCCAGCTAAAAATCTGCTGCAGGTTGTACCAGCAGGCGTAGCCGGCCATCTGCGGATCGTCCCAGCCGGTGCCGAACAGCCGACTGCTGAGAAAGGGATCGTTGATATCGATGGCATACACCGGCAGGGCGTGGTGCAGCTGTTCGAGTTCCCGGCGCACATCTTCACGCAGCAGATCGTCCAGTTCGCGCACGGTCACCACCATCCGGGTATGGCGCAGCGCTGCGGGGCGCGCTGGACGATCGCGCAGATTGATCTCCCGGGTCTGCGGTGGGTTGATCGGCAGGGGGGGACTTTCCCGGTCGCGTGGTTCCGGCTCATTGAGTCGCGCATACAGCCGGTCGGCCGCCACCGGCTGCCAGCGATCGGCCTGCGGCGGGCGCGGTCGGGCAAGCTCCAGAGGATGCTGTTCACGATACTGGCGCGGCGTCACGCCGTGCTGGCGCTTAAACAAATCGCTCATCATTCGCGTACTGGCGAATCCCTGTTCGCGGGCGATTTGCTGGACGGTTTTGCGGGTGGTTAATAGCTGGTCGGCGGCGTGGCGCAGGCGCAGCGCGGTGAGGTACTGGACAAAACTTACCCCGACCTCTTTGCGAAATAAGCGTGACAGCCAGGCCTCGGAGACAAATTCCGCGGCCGCTACCTCCTGCAACGAGAGGCGACGCTGATAGTTAGCGTCGATCCGCGCCACCACGCTGGCTATTCTCCGGCTCCATTTTTCGGTATCGCGCCGGGGCGTGGAGGCGATGGGCTGGCTAAAGCGCGTGGCCAGCAGCAGCGCTATCTCACTCAGCCAGCGGTTGGCCTCCAGTCGGTAATGGCCAGGATGATTGACCAGGCCGCTCACCAGCAGCTGGCGCATCAGGCGGCGCAGGCCGTCATCGGCATCCCGGGTGCGCGGCGTTATCTGGTAATCGACGGCAAAAAAGGCATTATCGAGGCGGGCCAGCCAGCTGGCGGAGAGGGTGAGGATCATCACGGCGTTGGCCCCGGCGCTGCGCAGGCTCCAGCGACGGTTGCGGTTAACGATCGCCAGCCCGTCGGCGGCGAGCGGCTGCGACGCACCTTCCGCCACCGCCAGATTTACGCTTCCCTCCAGCACCCACAGCAGCGTCAGCAGATCGCTTTCCGGCTGGGTCAGCTGACGCACATCGCGTACGGTGACGCTAAAGTCGCCTGAATGGTGCTCCACATGACTCTCCTCTGTAGACAAAAAACAACCGGTTGTTTTTTGTCATAACCGATATGTATGAAAAACACTCATTGATTTTTCGTCAATATAAAACAAAAAAGCGCGCCTGCAAGCTGAGGCACCCGCATAAACTCGAAAGTGTCGTGCAAACACAACACAGGAATAACAAAAATGACACATCCGTTGCTAGAAGCATTGCAGGTTAACGAGGCGCAATTTATTGCTCTGCGTCGTCGGTTCCACCAGCAGCCGGAGATCGGCTTTGAAGAGCACCAGACCAGCAGCGAGGTCGCCCGACTGCTTGGCGAGTGGGGATACGAGGTTCACCGCGGCCTGGCGGGCACCGGAGTGGTGGGCACGCTGCGCGTCGGCGAGGGGAAAAAACGCCTTGGCCTGCGGGCGGATATGGATGCCCTGCCGATGCAGGAGCGGAGCGGTAAGCCGTGGGCAAGCCAGGTTGAAGGGCGCTTTCACGGCTGCGGCCATGACGGGCACACCACCACGCTGCTCTACGCAGCTGAATATCTGGCGCGCACCCGGCAGTTTACCGGCACGCTGCAGCTGATTTTCCAGCCCGCGGAAGAGTTGCTGTACGGCGGGCGGGTAATGGTCGAGGACGGTCTGTTTGATCAGTTCCCCTGCGACGCCATCTTCGGCCTGCACAATATGCCGGGTCAGCCGTTGGGCAAGATCGGCCTGCGCGACGGGGCGATGATGGCCTCCTCCGATACGCTGCATATTGAAGTGAAGGGCGTTGGCGGCCACGGCGCGGTG
The DNA here is from genome assembly GCF_025813515.1 of Klebsiella sp. KP20-425-1. Classification (NCBI taxonomy): domain Bacteria; kingdom Pseudomonadati; phylum Pseudomonadota; class Gammaproteobacteria; order Enterobacterales; family Enterobacteriaceae; genus Klebsiella; species Klebsiella sp. KP20-425-1. The sequence continues at coordinate 2,952,533 of NZ_CP109614.1, read as the reverse complement.
CCGGAGCATACGGTGGATGCCACGCTGGTGGCCTGCCATATTACCCTCGCGCTACAGTCCATTGTCTCGCGCAATATCACCCCGTTTGAACCGGCGGTGGTGACCGTCGGCAGCATCCAGGCCGGTCATGCGCCCAATATCATTAACGATCACGTGCTGATGAAGCTCACGGTGCGCACCCTCAATGAGCAGGTGCGCGAGACCGTGCTGCAGCGGATCCATGATATCGCCGTGGCCCAGGCGGAGAGCTTCAATGCCACCGCCACGCTGACCCACGTCAACGGCAGTCCGGTGTTGCGTAACGATCCGGCGACGAACGCCATGGTGCGGGAGGTGGCGACAGCGCTGTTTGGCGCAGGGCAGGTGGGCGAGGTGAAGCCGTTTATGGGCAGTGAAGATTTTGCCTTCATGCTGGAGCAGCACCCGCATGGCAGCTATTTCACCATCGGCGCTGGCGATGAGCCGGATCGCTGCATGGTGCATAACCCGGGGTATGACTTCAACGACGCGCTGTTGCTGACCGGCGCGGCGCTGTGGTGTGGCCTGACGGAACGCTATCTGCGCTAATCACGAGAAACGGGAGGGCCATGCGATGAGCACTGTCACAATAAGCGACACCCCGTTTGTCGGCAACGATCGCCTGCTGGTGGGGATTGTGTTAAGCGTTTTAACCTTCTGGCTGTTCGCCCAGTCGGTGATTAACGTGGTGCCGGCGATGAAAAGCAGCCTTGATATCTCTCTTGAAACCTTAACTCTGGCCGTCAGTCTCAGCGCGCTGTTCAGCGGCTGCTTCGTGGTCGCCAGCGGCGGCCTGGCGGACAAGTTTGGCCGGATGCGGATGACCACCCTCGGGCTGGGGCTGAGTATCGTCGGCAGCGCCATGCTGGTGGTCGCTCAGGGACCGGGGCTGTTCCTGGCCGGCCGGGTGCTGCAGGGGCTGTCGGCAGCCTGCATTATGCCGGCGACGCTGGCGCTGATTAAGACCTGGTATGAGGGGCGTGCGCGGCAGCGGGCGGTCAGCTTCTGGGTCATCGGCTCGTGGGGCGGCAGCGGTCTCTGTTCCTTCGTTGGCGGGGCTATCGCCACCGGACTGGGCTGGCGCTGGATCTTCGTCTTCTCGATCGCCGTTGCCCTGCTGGCGCTGTTTTTGCTGCGCGGCACGCCGGAGAGCCGCAGCGCCAGCGCCAGCCAGCATAAGCTGGACGTCGGCGGTCTGCTGAGCCTGATTGTTGCGCTGGTGCTGGTGAATCTGTTTATCAGCAAGGGCCACGGCTGGGGCTGGAGCAGCCCGCTGTCGTTGACCATGCTGGCCGGGGCGCTGGCGGCCGGGACGATATTTATCCGCAACGGCATGCGCAAAGGCGAGGCGGCGCTGATTGATTTTGCGCTGTTTCGTAACCGGGCCTACGGTGCGGCAGTGCTGTCGAACTTTCTGCTCAATGGAGCGATTGGCACCATGATGATCGCCAGCATCTGGCTGCAGCAAGGGCACCACCTGACGCCGCTGGAGAGCGGGATGATGACCCTCGGCTATCTGGTGACCGTCCTGGCGATGATCCGGGTCGGCGAGAAGCTGCTGCAGCGCTATGGCGCCCGGCTGCCGATGATAGCCGGTCCGGTGTTGACCGCTATCGCCATCGCGCTGATATCCTGCACCTTTCTCGAAAAGGCGCTGTATATCGGGGTGGTGTTCGCCAGCAACGTACTGTTTGGCCTCGGGCTGGGCTGCTACGCCACGCCGTCGACGGATACCGCGGTGGCCAATGCCCCGGAGAACAAAATCGGCGTCGCCTCGGGGATCTATAAGATGGGCAGCTCGCTGGGCGGGGCGATGGGTATCGCCGTGACAGCGTCACTTTTCGCGCTGTTTTTACCGCTGGGCATGGCCCATGCCGCCCAGTATGCCCTGTGGTTTAACGCCGTCTTATGTCTGGGGGCGATGGCGGTGAGCGCGCTGCTGCTGCCGCGCGCCTCTCACAGCTGATGCTTTTTCAGCAGCGCGCGGAGCTGGTGATAGGTTAATCCCAGCAGCTCCGCCGCCTGCTTCTGATGATACTTCGCCTGCTCCAGACTCCGCTGCAGCAGGCGTTTTTCCTGCTGGAGCTGGAAATTGCGCAGATCCAGCGGTAGCGCGGGCAGCTCATCGCCGGGCGCGGCTTCCGGCGGAGAGCCGGGGGACTGACGAAAAGGGTTAATAATAATCGCGTCCAGCTCATGTTCGCTGTCGCCGTGGCGATACACCGAGCGCTCAACGACGTTCTTCAGTTCGCGAATATTCCCCGGCCAGCGGTAGCCGAGCAGCGTCGCGGTCGCTCGTTCGCTAAAGCCGGGAAACAGCGGCAGACCGAGTTCGCGGCACATCTGGATGGCAAACTGGTTGGCGAGCAGCATGATGTCGCTCTGCCGGTCGCGCAGCGGGGGGAGCTGTACCACGTCGAAGGCCAGGCGGTCGAGCAGGTCGGCGCGAAAATGACCTTCCTCGACCATCTGCGGCAGGTCAGCGTTGGTGGCGCACACCAGCCGGACGTTAACCTGCAGCGGCTGGCTGCCGCCCACGCGCTCCAGCTCGCCATATTCAATCACTCTTAACAGCTTCTCCTGCACCAGCATTGGGGCTGTCGCCAGCTCATCGAGAAACAGCGTCCCGCCGTCGGCGCGCTCGAAGCGCCCGGGATGGCGCTTGCTGGCCCCGGTGAAAGCCCCGGCTTCGTGGCCGAACAGCTCCGAGTCGAGCAGATTATCGTTCAGCGCCGCGCAGTTCAACGAGATAAACGGCCCCTGCCAGCGGCTGGAGAGGTAGTGGAGACGGTTAGCGATAAGCTCTTTCCCAGTGCCGCGCTCGCCGATGACCAGCACTGGTTTATCCAGCGGGGCCAGCCGGGAAACCTGTTCCAGCACCTCGAGAAAGCTGTTGGCCTCGCCCAGCAGATTATCCTTGTACTGCGCCATGATGAATTTCGCCATTAAGTAGTGTAATTAACCAGGTGACTGTAGCAATGCCCAGCACGTTTCGCAACCACCCTGTTTAAAATCAATAAGATAAAAAGTTGGCACGCCATTTGTATTAGCTAAGCCACAGGTGAATGCCTGAAACCAGAACTATGAGGATTGAAATTATGGGTATTTTTTCTCGTTTTGCCGACATCGTGAACGCCAACATCAACTCCCTGCTGGAGAAAGCGGAGGACCCGCAAAAGCTGGTGCGTCTGATGATCCAGGAGATGGAAGACACGCTGGTTGAGGTGCGTTCGACATCGGCCCGCGCGCTGGCGGAAAAGAAACAGCTGTCCCGTCGTATTGAGCAGGCGGTCGCCCAGCAGGCGGAATGGCAGGAAAAAGCCGAGCTGGCCCTGCGCAAAGAGAAAGAAGATCTGGCCCGGGCGGCGCTGATCGAAAAACAAAAGCTGACCGACCTTATCGCTCAGCTGGATCATGAAGTGCAGCTGGTGGATGAAACCCTGGCGCGGATGAAAAAAGAGATTGGCGAGCTGGAGAACAAACTCAGCGAAACCCGCGCCCGTCAGCAGGCGCTGGCGCTGCGCCATCAGGCGGCGAGTTCGTCCCGCGATGTGCGTCGCCAGCTGGACAGCGGTAAACTGGATGAGGCGATGGCGCGCTTTGAATCTTTTGAGCGTCGCATCGATCAGATGGAAGCGGAAGCGGAGAGCCACCGCTTTGGCAAGCAGCAGACGCTGGATCAGCAGTTTGCCGAACTGAAAGCGGACGATGAAATCAGCGAGCAGCTGGCGGCGTTGAAAGCCAAAATGAATCAGTCCAACCAGTAAGTATGATTGCGCGGCGCGGCGTTGCGCCGCGGCTCACCCCCTGTAAGGAGTACACATGAGCATGCTTTTTCTCGCCATTCCGCTGACGCTGTTTGTGCTGTTTGTTCTGCCGGTCTGGCTGTGGCTGCACTACAACAATCGCGGCGCCAACGGTAGTCTGACGCAAAATGAGCAGCAACGGCTGCTGCAGTTGACCGATGACGCGAAGCGGATGCGCGAACGCATTCAGGCGCTGGAAGCGATCCTGGACGCCGAACATCCGAACTGGAGGGACAAATAATGGCCGGGCTGGATCTGAATAAAAAACTGTGGCGTATCCCGCAGCGCGGGATGGTAAAGGGCGTCTGCGCGGGTATTGCTCAGCATCTTGATGTCCCGGTGAAGCTGGTGCGTCTGATTACCGTGCTGGCGATGATTTTCGGCCTCTTTTTCTTTGTCCTGGTGGCCTACATCATTTTGACTTTTGCTCTGGATCCGATACCGGACAGCGAGCTGTACGGTCATAAAGCGCCGAGCAATGGCGATCTGCTGGCCGCCGTGGATGCCGAACTGGCCTCCGGTGAACAGCGTCTGCGTGAAATGGAGCGGTATGTGACCTCCGACACCTTTACGCTGCGCAGCCGCTTTCGCCAGCTGTAAACCCTGTTTCTAACGAATGAGGCAACGCATGAATAGCAAATGGCAACGCGCCGGGCAGCAGGTGAAGCCCGGTCTGAAAATCGTCGGTAAGCTGGCGCTGCTGACCGCGCTGCGTTATGGCCCGGCGGGCGTTGCCGGCTGGGCGGTTAAATCGGTCGCGCGTCGGCCGCTGAAAATGCTGCTGGCGGTGGCGCTGGAGCCGCTGCTCAGCCGGCTGGCCAACCGCGTCACGCGCGGGATGAAATAATGCCGCCGTGGGGAAGGCGCAAAAGGATTAACGTTGTCCTGCTTATCCCCGGCAGATCGCTTATGATGACGAGACATACCTTCAGGGCATAACGGACTGGCGATGAAGCGACTGAAAACTGAATTGAATGCGCTGGTCAACCGCGGGGTTGACCGGCATTTACGTCTGGCGGTGACCGGCCTGAGCCGGAGCGGTAAAACGGCGTTTATCACCGCGCTGGTCAACCAGCTGTTGAATATCCACACCGGCGCCCGCCTGCCGCTGCTGAGCGCCGCACGCGAAGAGCGGCTGCTCGGCGTCAAGCGCGTGCCGCAGCGGGACTTTGGCATTCCCCGATTCACCTACGACGAAGGGCTGGCCCAGCTGTACGGCCAGCCCCCCATGTGGCCAACCCCGACGCGCGGGGTGAGCGAGATCCGTCTCGCGCTGCGCTACCGTTCGAATGACTCCCTGCTGCGCCATTTTAAAGATACCTCCACGCTGTATCTGGAGATTGTCGACTATCCGGGCGAGTGGCTGCTCGACCTGCCGATGCTGGCGCAGGATTATCTGAGCTGGTCGCGACAGATGACCGGGCTCCTGCAGGGACAGCGTGCGGAGTGGTCGGCCCGCTGGCGGCAGCTGTGCGCCGGGCTGGATCCGCTAGCCCCTGCCGACGAGGCTCGGCTGGCGGATATCGCTGCCGCCTGGACGGACTATCTCCACGCCTGTAAGCGTGAAGGGCTGCACTTTATCCAACCCGGGCGCTTTGTCCTGCCCGGAGAAATGGCGGGCGCGCCGGCGCTGCAGTTTTTCCCGTGGCCCGACGTCGACGCCGTCGGCGAAGCCAAGCTGGCGCAGGCCGATAAACACAGCAACGCCGGCATGCTGCGCGAACGTTACAAATACTATTGCGAAAGGGTGGTGAAGGGGTTCTACAAAGAGCACTTCCTGCGCTTCGACCGGCAGATTGTGCTGGTGGACTGTCTGCAGCCGCTCAACAGCGGGCCGCAGGCGTTTAACGATATGCGCCTGGCGCTGACCCAGCTGATGCAAAGTTTCCATTACGGGCAGCGCACCTTGTTCCGCCGGTTGTTTTCGCCGGTTATCGACAAGCTGCTGTTTGCCGCTACCAAAGCCGATCACGTCACGATCGATCAGCACAGCAATATGGTGTCGCTCCTGCAGCAACTGATTCAGGACGCGTGGCAGAACGCCGCCTTTGAAGGGATCAGTATGGATTGCCTGGGGCTGGCGTCTATTCAGGCGACCCAGAGCGGGCTGATTGAGGTGAATGGCGAGAAAATTCCCGCCCTGCGCGGCAATCGCCTGAGCGACGGCCAGCCGTTGACCATCTATCCCGGAGAGGTGCCGGCGCGCCTGCCGGGCCAGGCCTTCTGGCAGCAGCAGGGATTTCAGTTTGAAAACTTTCGTCCGCAGGTCATGGATGTCGATCGGCCTTTGCCGCACATTCGTCTCGACGCGGCGCTGGAATTTTTGATTGGAGATAAACTGCGATGAGCGAACCGTTAAAACCGCGGATTGATTTTGATGGGCCGCTGCAAGCGGAGAAAATTCCGCCGCTGAAAGGCGCTCGCGCCTTCGACACCCTGGAGGCGGACAACTTCGCGCCAGCGCGGCTGGTGACCGGCGAAGAGGAAGAGGGGGCGGCGGAAGCGGTGGTGGAGTCGGTCCTGCGACCCAAACGCAGCCTGTGGCGGCGGATGGTCAGCGCCGGACTGGCGATCTTCGGCGTCAGCGTCGTGGCGCAAGGCGTGCAATGGACGGCTAACGCCTGGCAGACCCAGGACTGGATTGCGCTGGGCGGCTGCGTCGCCGGGGCGCTGATCGTCGGAGCCGGCGTCGGATCTGTAGCCACCGAGTGGCGCCGTCTGTGGCGACTGCGCCAGCGCGCCCACGAACGCGATGAAGCGCGCGATATGCTGCACAGTCACGCGGTCGGTAAAGCGAAAGCGTTTTGTGAGAAGCTGGCGCAGCAGGCCGGGCTGGATAAGTCGCATCCGGCGCTGCAGCGCTGGTATGCCGCGATCCACGAAACGCAAAGCGATCGCGAAGTGGTGAGCCTTTATGCGCAGCTGGTGCAGCCGGTGCTCGATGCCCAGGCGCGGCGGGAAATCAGCCGTTCGGCGGCGGAGTCGACGCTGATGATTGCCGTCAGCCCGCTGGCGCTGGTGGATATGGCGTTTATCGCCTGGCGGAACCTGCGGCTGATCAACCGAATTGCCACGTTGTACGGCATTGAGCTCGGGTATTACAGCCGTCTGCGACTGTTTCGCCTGGTGTTGCTCAATATCGCTTTCGCTGGCGCCAGCGAACTGGTGCGCGAGGTGGGCATGGACTGGATGTCGCAGGATCTGGCGGCCCGGCTGTCGGCGCGCGCCGCGCAGGGCATTGGCGCCGGTCTGCTGACAGCCCGTCTCGGGATCAAGGCGATGGAGCTGTGCCGCCCGCTGCCGTGGATCGCCGATGATAAACCGCGACTCGGCGATTTTCGTCGCGAGCTGATTGGGCAGTTGAAAGAGACCCTGCAGAAAAGCAAAACCCGCCCGGAGAAGTAACCTCCGCTCAGAGACATCGCCGGGCGGCGGCTTCGCCTTGCCCGGCCTTCGAAGTCAAGCTCTGGCACGCGCACCCTGGCAATATTCGATTAGGCGCATTCCGCCGCCAGCCACTCGCTGAAGGCGCGAAAGCGCGGGCGGGAACGGTTCTCCTGCGGACAAATCAGGTCATAGCCAAAGGGCGAGGGCGCTTCATTTTCAGACAAGGCCACCAGCCTGCCTGCGTCGAGCAGCGGCTGGATCAGCGTTTTACGCCCCATCACCACGCCGAGTCCATTGAGCGCCATCTCGATGGCCAGCGAGTGGTTATTCACCGCGTAATACCGGCCGTCAAAAGGTAACGCCTGTCCGCTGTGCTGGCACCACAGGCGCCATTCCGCAAATTGATCCTGTACGTCGGTGGATTCGCACGCATGGATCCAGACGAGCGCCGCCGGGTCGCCGCCGCTCAGCGGACGATACTGCTGGCGATAACGCGGGGAGCAGACCGGGAGCAAACTTTCCGCCATCAGCCGCTGTTGATAAAGATCGGGGTAGCGCGTGGCGCCGTAGTAAATTGCCAGATCCACCCGCTCCTCGTTAAAATCCATCACCCCGGCGCGCACGCGAAACTGCAGATTCAGTCCCGGCCATTGCGCCTGAAAGCGCGGCAGACGCGGCATCAGCCACAGATGGGCCAGCGTCGGCGCAATACCAATATGCAGTGTGCCGCGCAGATCCTGATCGCGAATATCCTCAATTTCATCGTTAATCGCCCGCAGCGAATGGCTTAACGTCGCCAGCAGCCGCTTACCTTCCTCTGTCAGCGCCAGTTTACGCGTCATGCGGATAAACAGGCGAAACCCGATGTGCATCTCCAGCCTGCGGATCCGATGGCTGACCGCTCCCTGGGTAAGGTTCATTTCATGCGCGGCAAGGGTAAAGCTCAGGTGGCGGGCGGTCACCTCAAAGGTCTGCAGCAGCGCAAGGATGCTTTGTTGCTCAAGCACAGATTGTCTCCCTTATGCATTAATTGAGTTCATGCATAGGCCGATTTAATTCGTTTGTTAGGCCAGTTTTGCCGGTTTTAAATAGTTATATCGTAACTAAACCGAGGTATACCATGTCAGGACTCAAAATTGTGGTGATCGGCGGTGGCTCCAGCTACACCCCGGAACTGATTGAAGGTTTGCTCAACCGCTATCACGAAATGCCGGTCGCTTCGCTATGGCTGGTGGACATTGAAGAGGGCAAAGAGAAAGTCGAGATTATCGCCGGACTGGCGCGGCGAATGATCGCCAAAGCCGGGCTGACTATTGAAGTGGTGGCCACCCTTGACCGGGAAAGCGCGCTGCGCGATGCCGATTTCGTCTGCTCGCAGTTTCGCGCCGGCTGCCTTGACGCCCGGATCAGCGATGAACGTATCTCCCTCAAGTATGGCTTGATCGGCCAGGAGACCAATGGCCTCGGCGGCTTCGCCAACGCCTGCCGCACCATTCCCATCGCCCTGGAGATCGCTGCCGATATGGAGCGACTGTGTCCCGACGCCTGGCTGCTGAACTTTACCAACCCGTCGGGGATGGTGACCGAAGCGATCCTGCGCCACAGCCGCATCAAAGCCGTCGGCCTGTGTAACGTGCCGGTGATTATGCAAAAAGGGATAACCACTCTGCTGCAATGCGCTGACGAAAAAGAGGTGGTGATGCAGGTCGCCGGCCTGAACCACTTTATCTTCGTGCGCCAGATCCTGCACAAAGGTAAAGAATGGCTGCCGGAGGTGATAGCCGAGATCAACGCCGGTCGGGATCCGCTGGTGCCGCGCAACATTCCGCCGTTCCGTTGGCCGTCGCATCTGCTGCAGGGCTTAGGCATGATCCCCTGCGCCTATCTGCGTTATTACTACATGAAAGACGATCTGCTGCGCCAGGAGCTGGCGGAGGCGGGCGGCGAAGGAACCCGCGGGGAAGTGGTTAAGCAGCTGGAAAAAATCTTGTTTGACCAGTACCGCGACCCTCACCTGGCGGTCAAACCGAAGGCGCAGGAAGGGCGCGGCGGCCAGTACTATTCCGAGGCGGCCTGCGAGCTGATGAATGCCATCTACAACGACAAGCGGATTATCATGCACGTCAATACGCGTAATAACGGCGCCATCAATGGCCTGCCGGATGACTGCGCGGTAGAGGTCAGCTCGCTGATTACCGCTTCTGGTCCGCTACCTCTCAATGTGGCGCCGTTCCCGGAAGATACCCTGCGTTTGCTGCAGCTGATGAAATCATTTGAACGGCTGACTATCGAGGCCGCGCTCACCGGCAACCGCCACACCGCATGGCGTGCTCTGATGCTGAATCCGCTGATCGTCAGCGGCGAGAAGCTCGAACTGGCGTTGGATGAGGTGATCGCTGAGAACCGTCAGTGGCTGCCTGCTTTCCACGCCTGACCCAAGACTCACCGGCCGCCTGGCCGGTGATTTAACCACTGACCGTCTGACTTTACGCCACAGCGCCCATTTTTCCGCCACACTGTCAATAATTGTTGACAGTTAGCTTCCCGAAAACCTATTCCTGGCCTATTATTCTCCCGTCATTGGCACTTTTAGGGTGAACACTCCCATGCGTCTTGAAGTCTTTTGTGAAGACCGTCTCGGTCTGACTCGTGAATTGCTCGATTTGCTGGTGCTGCGCGGTATTGACCTGCGCGGTATCGATATTGACCCTATTGGCCGAATTTACCTCAATTTCGCCGAACTGGAATTCGCCACGTTCAGCAGCCTGATGGCTGAGATCCGCCGTATCGCCGGCGTGACGGACGTGCGCACCGTGCCCTGGATGCCGTCTGAACGTGAACACCTGGCGCTCAGCGCGCTGCTGGTAGCGATGCCGGAGCCGGTGCTGTCGCTGGATACCAAAGGTCGGGTGGAACTGGCGAACCCCGCCAGCTGCCTGCTGTTTGGCCAAAGCCAGGCGAAGCTGCGTAACCACCCGGTGGCCCAGCTGATCGCCGATTTTAACGTTCAGCGCTGGCTGGAGAGCAGCCCGCAGGAGACGCATGCGGAGCATGTGGTGGTGAATGGGCAGAACTACCTGCTGGAAGTGACTCCGGTCTATCTGGAAGGCGAGCATAACGAGCGAGTGCTGACCGGCGCCGTGGCGATGTTGCGCTCAACCGTGCGCATGGGACGCCAGTTGCAGACCATGACCAGCCAGGATACCAGCGCCTTCAGTCAGATCCTCGCGGTGGGGCCGAAAATGCGCCACGTGGTGGAGCAAGCGCGCAAGCTGGCGATGCTCAGCGCGCCGCTGCTGATTGTCGGCGACACCGGCACCGGTAAAGATCTGCTGGCCCATGCCTGCCATCTGGCCAGTCCGCGGGCGGGCAAACCCTATCTGGCGCTCAACTGTGGCTCCATTCCCGAGGACGCGGTCGAGAGCGAGCTGTTTGGCGACGCGCTGCAGGGCAAGAAGGGCTTCTTCGAGCAGGCCAACGGCGGCTCGGTGCTGCTGGATGAAATTGGCGAGATGTCGCCGCGGATGCAGACTAAGCTGCTGCGCTTTCTCAACGACGGCACCTTCCGCCGCGTTGGCGAGGATCATGAAGTGCACGTCGATGTGCGGGTGATCTGCGCGACGCAGAAAAACCTGATCGAGCTGGTGCAGAAAGGGCTTTTCCGCGAAGATCTCTACTATCGCCTCAACGTCCTGACGCTGTATCTGCCGCCGCTGCGCGATTGCCCGCAGGACATCATGCCGCTGACGGAGCTGTTCGTGGCCCGCTTTGCCGACGAGCAGGGGATCCCGCGGCCGAAGCTCTCTGCCGATCTCAGTACGGTGCTTACCCGCTACAGCTGGCCCGGCAACGTCCGCCAGCTGAAGAATGCCGTCTATCGCGCACTGACCCAGCTGGAAGGATTTGAGCTGCGTCCACAGGACATTCTGCTGCCGGACCATGACGTCGCCTCGCTGCCGGTGGGCGAGGAGGCCATGGAAGGGTCGCTGGACGACATCACCCGCCGCTTTGAGCGCTCGGTGCTGACCCAGCTCTATCGCAGCTACCCCAGCACACGTAAGCTGGCGAAGCGGCTGGGGGTGTCGCATACCGCCATCGCCAATAAACTGCGTGAATATGGTCTGAGTCAGAAAAAGGGCGACGAATAATCCCGCCAGGCCGGCGACCCACGTCGCCGGCATCCCGGCCTGCAAAGCGGGCCAAACCTGTATATACTGGTTTTTTAATCCTTTTTCCGGGGTGGTGCATCTTGGCGTCGCGTCGCGCGATCGGGCACTGGCTGATATTGCTGCTGCTCTCTGTTCTCTTTTCCTCGCTGCTGTTACGAATACACCTGCCGGCAGCGCTGCTGCTGGGGCCGCTGATCGCCGGTCTCATTTTGAGCCTGCGCGGGGTGAAGTTGAGCATCCCTCGCCCCTGTTATCTGGCGGCGCAGGCCATCGTCGGCTGCATGATCGCCCGGGCGATTAATCCCTCTGTTTTTGGCGTGCTATTCAACAACTGGGCGCTGGTGCTGGCGATCCTGTTGACCACCCTGGCGATAAGCGGCCTTACCGGCTGGCTGCTGGTCCGCTACAGCGCGCTGCCGGGCGCCACTGGCGCCTGGGGAAGCTCTCCCGGCGGCGCGTCGGCAATGGTGGTGATGGCCCAGGAGTACGGGGCCGATGTGCGGCTGGTGGCGCTGATGCAGTATCTGCGGGTGCTGTTTGTCGTCGGCGCGGCGGCGCTGGTGGTGCGCTATGCCCTGGGCAATGAAGCACAGGAGATGACTCAGGATATTGTCTGGTTTCCATCGTTGACCCTGAATTTCCCTTTCACGCTGCTGCTGACGGCGGTGGCCTGTTGGCTGGGCATGCGGCTGCGCATCCCCTCCGGGGCCATGCTGCTGCCGATGCTGCTTGGCGCCCTGGCCCAGGGCGGCGGCTGGCTGATGCTGGAGCTGCCGGAGTGGCTGCTGGCGATGGCCTATGCGGTGCTGGGCTGGACGGTGGGGCTCCAGTTTAATAAAGCCATTTTTCTGCTGGCCCTCAAGACGCTGCCGCAGATTATCGCCTCCATCATCGGACTGATCCTGATGTGCGCCCTGATGGCCCTTGCCCTGACCCACATTCTGCAGATGGACTTTATGACCGCCTATCTGGCCACCAGCCCCGGCGGGCTGGACACGGTGGCGATTATCGCCGCCGGCACCCGGGCGGACATGTCGTTTATTATGGCGCTACAGACGCTGCGGCTGTTTACCATTTTGCTGACCGGCCCGGCGATGGCGCGGGCTATCTCCCGCTATGCGCCGCGGCAATAAAAAGCCCTCGCAGAGCGAGGGCTGGGCAGATCGAATGTCCGCGAGCGCGATGCGCCCGGGCAATCTGTTATCAGGCTTTCAGGGTGGCCAGCGCGGCGTCGTAGTCCGGCTCTTCGGTGATTTCATTCACCAGCTGGCTGTAGACGACCTGATCGTTTTCATCGATAACGACCACCGCACGGGCAGCCAGGCCAGCCAGCGGACCGGTGGCGATGGCGACGCCGTAGTCAGCGAGGAAGGACGCGCCGCGCAGCGTGGACAGGGTGACCACATTGCTCAGGCCTTCCGCGCCGCAGAAGCGGGACTGGGCGAACGGCAGGTCAGCGGAAATGCACAGCACTACGGTGTTGTCCAGTTCAGCGGCCAGCTGGTTGAATTTACGCACTGATGCGGCACACACGCCGGTATCAATGCTCGGGAAAATATTCAGTACTTTACGTTTGCCGGCGTACTGGCTCAGCGCGACGTCAGAGAGATCTTTGGCGACCAGCGTAAACGGCTGCGCTTTAGCGCCTGCCTGCGGAATGGTGCCCTGAACAGAAACGGGGTTGCCCTGGAAATGCACGGTTTGTGACATGGTTATCTTCCTGTTTACATATAGTTAACGTCGCGAGTAGTGTATGACATCCGCCAGCTACACGGCAAACCCTATTTAACATTTACCAGAGAGGACAAGGGAATGCGTAACGTGCGAGTGTATGAGGAAGCCTGGCCGCTCCATACCCCTTTTGTGATCGCCCGCGGTAGCCGCAGCGAGGCAAAAGTGGTGGTAGTGGAACTGGAAGAGGACGGCGTGAAAGGGGTAGGCGAATGCACACCCTATCCCCGCTATGGCGAGAGCATCGCCTCGGTCATGGCCCAGGTGATGGCGATCGGCGAGCAACTGGAGGCGGGGCTTACCCGCGAACAGCTGCAGCGGCTGCTGCCGGCAGGCGCCGCCCGCAATGCCATTGACTGCGCGCTATGGGATCTGCAGGCCCGGCGCGAAGGCAAAACCTTGGCCCAGCTGTTGGGCGTGGCGTTGCCTAACCGGGTGATTACCGCCCAGACGGTGGTCATTGGCACGCCGGATCAGATGGCGGCCAGCGCCGCGGCGCTGTGGCAGGCAGGGGCCCAGCTGTTGAAGGTGAAGCTCGACGATCGACTGATCAGCGAGCGGCTAATCGCTATCCGCCAGGCGGCGCCGGAGGCTACGCTGATTGTTGACGCCAATGAGTCCTGGCACAGCGAGGGGCTGGCGGCGCGCTGTCAGCTGCTGGCGGACCTCGGTGTGGCGATGCTTGAGCAGCCGCTCCCCGCCGACGACGACTCGGCGCTGGAAAACTTCGTTCATCCGCTGCCGATTTGCGCCGACGAGAGCTGCCACACCCGGGAGAGCCTGCCGCGGCTGCGCGGGCGCTATGAGATGGTCAATATCAAACTGGATAAAACGGGCGGCCTGACCGAAGCGCTGGCTCTGGCCGGGGAGGCGGAACGGCAGGGATTTGAACGGATGCTGGGCTGTATGCTCTGCACCTCGCGCGGGATCGCCGCCGCGCTCCCTCTGGCGCCGCTGGCGCGCTTCGCTGACCTCGACGGCCCGACATGGCTGGCGGTGGACGTTGAGCCGGCGCTGCGGTTCAGCACCGGCGTGCTTCATCTTTAAGCCTGCCAGCGCAGCAGATCGGTCATCGCCGGCAGGTAACGCTCCGTTGCCTCGTCGGCGGAGACCGGCGGAAACTCGGCGGTGATGCAGGGTAGTCCGATATCGGCGCACCAGCTGCCAAAGGAGCCCGGCGTGTCGTAGCCCACGCTGCCCACCAGCGGCAGGGAGAAGGCGTCGGCCAGCCAGCGACCCAGCGGGCTGTGGCCCGGATCTTCGATGCAGGCCAGCGGATCGTGAAAGGAGACCACCCACGCCGGATGAATCTGATGGATCAACTGACACAGGGCCTCGGTCTCCCGTTCCGAACCCGGCTGCTCGCCGGTCAACAGCACCACGTCGCGCTCCGCCGCCGCGCTATTCCAGCGGTAAACCGTTTCCCCTTGCTTCCAGTTGGCTGCTGGAAAGTTACGGTTGAGGTCAACGCCGCGGGCATTGGCGCGCAGCCCGAGCTGACAGCCGTCAGGATTGACCGTCAGCACCACGTGGTGGCGGCGCAGCTCGGGTTTCAGGGTGCGCAGGGCGCAGGAGAGGGTCACAATCGACGAATTCTCATCACCGTGGGTACCGGCAATAATCAGCCCGCTACGGCTGTCGGCCTGCGGCGCAGGAAACCACAGCAGCGGCGCGCCCAGTTCCGAGCTGCCATACTGCCGGGTTCCCGGCGGAAAGTCGCCGCGCTGCGGGCGAGGACGTGAAATAGACATAGGGCTTCCTGTGTGTCGTTATTATTTAGTGTTGGCGAAAAGCGTATCGGGATCAAACCCATTCCCTGAGGCGTGAAATCCGACGGCACATCAATTTTCTATCATATGTCGTTTGCAATTTCAGGTGATGAAACAAATAATTATCGCTCTGTTGGCGGTATTTTTTTCATTTTAAAGGGGATCTTATGAAGTATCCTGTCGCTTTGACATGCGGCGCGCTGTGGTTAGCCAGCGTATCTTCTCTGGCCTGGGCGGCTGACGTACCGCCGGGCACGGTACTGGCGGAAAAACAGCTGTTAGTGCGCCATATCAAAGATGAACCCGCCTCGTTAGATCCCGCCAAAGCGGTGGGCCTGCCGGAAATCCAGGTGATCCGCGATCTGTTTGAAGGTTTAGTCAATCAGGATGCGAAAGGCAACCTGGTTCCAGGCGTAGCGACCCGCTGGCAGAGCAACGATAACCGCGTCTGGACCTTTACCCTGCGTGATAATGCCCGCTGGTCCGACGGCACGCCGGTTACTGCCGAAGATTTCGTCTATAGCTGGCAGCGTCTGGTGGATCCGAAAACCACTTCGCCGTTCGCCTGGTTCGCGGCGCTGGCGGGGATCGCTAACGCGCAGAACATTATTGACGGCAAAGCCGCGCCGGAGACCCTGGGAGTCACCGCCGTCGACGCCCACACCCTGCGGGTGCAGCTGGATAAACCACTGCCGTGGTTCAGCAACCTGACCGCCAGCTTTGCCTTCTATCCGGTGCAAAAGGCGAATGTCGACAGCGGGGCGAACTGGACGCGGCCCGGCAGCCTGGTGGGCAACGGCGCCTATGTTCTGAAAGACCGTGTGGTCAATGAGAAGCTGGTGGCGGTGCCGAACACGCACTACTGGGATAACGCCAAAACGGTGATCCAGCAGGTCACCTTTGTGCCGATTAACCAGGAGTCCGCCGCCACCAAGCGCTATCTTGCAGGGGATATCGATATCACCGAGTCTTTCCCGAAAAATATGTACCAGAAACTGCTGAAGGATATTCCGGGGCAGGTGTATACCCCGCCGCAGCTGGGTACCTACTATTACGCTTTCAATACCCAAAAGGGGCCGACGGCGGATGAGCGGGTACGCCTGGCGCTGAGCATGACCATCGATCGCCGGGTGATGGCGGAGAAAGTACTGGGGACCGGGGAAAAACCGGCCTGGCGCTTCACGCCGGACGTGACGGCGGGCTTCACCCCCCAGCCGTCACAGTTTGAGAGCATGAGTCAGGCTGAGCTTAATGCCCAGGCGAAAGCCCTGCTGGCTGCCGCGGGCTATGGCCCGAATCGTCCGCTGAAGCTGACGCTGCTGTATAACACCTCTGAGAACCACCAGAAGATTGCCATCGCGGTGGCGTCGATGTGGAAGAAAAACCTCGGCGTGGAAGTGAAGCTGCAGAACCAGGAGTGGAAAACCTATATCGACAGCCGTAACACCGGCAATTTCGACGTGATCCGCGCTTCGTGGGTGGGGGACTACAACGAGCCGTCCACCTTCCTGTCGCTGCTGACCTCCACCCACAGCGGAAATATTTCGCGCTTTAACGATCCGGCGTACGACAAAATCCTCGCCCAGGCGGCGGTAGAGAATTCGGCCAAAGCGCGTAACGACGATTACAACGCGGCGGAAAAGATCATTATGGTCAAAGCGCCGATCGCGCCGATCTACCAGTACACTAACGGCCGGTTGATTAAGCCGTGGCTGAAAGGCTACCCGATCACCAACCCGGAAGATGTGGCCTACAGCCGTACCATGTATATCGTGAAGCACTAACCGGTACTGGTTGCCTGATGATGCCAGGCAACCATCGCTGATCCCCGAGCTGGCGCGTCTTGCCGCGCCAGTTTTTCCTGCTCTCCTTCTCGCGCCACAGTAGAAAGTCTCACTTTTCTGGCAGTATGGCCGACTGATGCCAGGTTCTACCATCTGGTCGCGAAGCATCAGAAGATCTCATCCGCCGGGTTTTTATCATGATGCTCAACGTATTCGGCAACCATGCCATCCGGATGCCGAACCAGCATGTTCCAGCCGGTGGGCACGGCCTTCACCAGGTTGATAATCGTTGCCCCGGTGGAAGGCAGATGTTTCTCCCAGGCGGTAATGTCGTTTACCAGGAAAGTGGCCTCGGTGGCGCGAAACGGAGCCAGGCTTTGCTCGGTTCCGCCAATTAAAAGCACGGAACCCACCTGCGCCAGTTTGAGATCGTATTCGGGATAGTCGAAACGCAACCTTGCCTTCTGCGCGATGAGATTTTCGTAGAACGAAACGGTATCTTCAAAGCGGGCAATCAGCACGCATCGACGGATCAGGATATTGAGGACTTTCATTATATCTCCTTCGCCATTTTCTCAGAGATAGCGTAGCAGCACTGAGGTGGAATGTAAGGCTCAAGTAGCAGAAGAGCGTGACGTATAGTTGTGGCCTGCGTATAAGAAGATATCGGCAATGACCTTGTGCGCTGGATAAGAAAAGTTGCAGTTAAAAAATATTTATTTTGTAATGATGCTGTGGTGTGATTGCTGAGCATACGATTAGCGGGATGATTAAGAGGGGCTAGATGGAAAGTTTAATTTCTTCGATATGGAATTTTGATGGACTGATAAATAGCGCGTTAATTTTTGTTACTTTTGGTTTATTAGGAGTGTTTCTCTGGAAACGGGCAGGATCCGCATATTCTTTATTGAACCGGCTATGGGAGTTCTGCCTGGGAGGGAAAACGTTTCACGACGGTAAAATAAATGCATATTTCAATGAGAGAAATGATGTTGAACGTTTTAATGTTTTATTTAATGTTGGCGCAAAGAATAAAGAAGAGATTAAATCACTGATTAACTGGACGAAAAAGAAAAATATAGATATTCGTCATGTCACAGCCGCGAAAGGATGGTTTGAAATATCAACGCTTAAGGCAATAAAACCATTATTTATCGCTAGTGTTGGTGTATTTTTCTCTTGTGTGTTAACTATGCTGCTATTATCAAATTTTATGTTGCTGGCATTGAAGCCATCCGCACTAGTACGATTAGGCGACGACAAGTCATGGGTTTGGATTAATGATCATATTGCTGAGAGTTCGATCTGGACCAATAATTACCTTCCCCTGAACTGGACTGAGTGGAAGCTCGATAAAAAACAGTGTGAAAGTGAAGATTTCGATAAAACGGTTTTCTCAGAAAAAGCGGGGATAAGTGTGCGCTCGGTTGACAGGATTTGTGAGAACTTTTCAAGTGGTTCGTTGAGTGATACTATAAATAATATTATTAAAAATCAAAAACTGGCATGGGTTTTGGCTATTTACCCCTTCATCTTTACGATTATTTGCTTTTTTAGCTTGTTACGCAGAGGTGCTGCTTCTAAACTTTATAATGAAGTACATAACTCACAAAATTAATATTTATATAAATTCATTTCCGTCTGGCATTACTGTTTGCATCGATCGGAATTAAATGACAGGTCCGAGTACAGAAGCTGTCACCGGCCGCTACCGGTTGCCTGCTGCCTGCAGGCAACCTCAGCTACATTCGCAATGTATCAATGACCGCTCTCAGCGCGGGCGACACATTGCGGTGCGGGTAATAGAGATATGAACCTTCCAGACGCTGGCTATAACGCTGGAGCACCCGGATAAGTGTGCCCTGGGCTAGATCGTCGGTAATCAGCTCTTCCGGGACATAGGCCAGCCCCAGACCGAGCCTCGCCGCTTTGGCCTCCATATAGCTATCGGCGAAAGCCCACTGTCCCTGAGGCGGGTTGGTGATTTTTTTGCCATCCACATTAAGTTCCCAGGCGTAAAGGCTACCGTCGCCGAACTGATAAGCGATGCAGGGGTGGGCGACTAAATCGGCGGGCGTTTGTGGAAAGCCGTAGCGGCGAAAATGTTCCGGTGTACCCACCACCGCCATCTCCATATCGGGCGAAATGCGTACCGCAATCATGCCACTCCCGACTTCCGGGCCCAGACGCACGCCCGCATCGAATCGCTGCGCAATAATATCGACAAACCGGCTTTCGCTGATCAGTTCCAGTCTGATATCGGGATAGCGGTGTTTAAATACTGCCAGCTTCGGCAGCAGGACTTTATCAATGGCATGCTGGCTGGCATTGATGCGTACCGTACCGGAGGGCGTTTGACGATAGTGGGCCAGCGTGGCGAGTCCCATATCTAAGGCGTCGAAACCGGATTCGACGTTGTGATAGAGCTGCTCACCCGCCTGAGTGAGCGACAATCGGCGGGTGGTGCGCACCAGAAGCTGAACGCCCAGCCGCTCTTCAAGTTCACGAACCGCACGGCTTACACCGGACTGCGCCAGGCCAAGTCGTTGCGCTGCGGCGGTAAAACTGCCTTCCCGCACCACCTGCATAAACAGATAGAGGTCATTATAGTTTTCCCGTTTCGCCATTCTCCCGTCTCGTCATCCGCATGCCATTTAGAACAATATGGTATTAATCTTAGCATTTTTCGCCCCCTAATAAGAACCATTACTGCTGGCTACACTAAGCGAACGACAATAAAGCAAAGCTGCATTGTCTAATGGAGACTTGCATTGATCACCTTTATTTAGGGGAATTTTGATGACAGTTTTCACCAAAAAACTGACAGCCGCGATACCCGCCATGCTGCTTTGCGCCTCATTAACTGGAGTCACAACGATGAGCTCTGCTGAGACAACTAACCCGAATGCGCCTGTTTCACTGATTGAACAATGGGATAAAACGTTTGCTGAGAGTTTGAAAGTGGATCACCGTAAGGTGACCTTCCAGAACCGCTACGGGATAACCTTGGTTGGCGATCTCTACCTGCCGAAGGATCGCGGTGAACGCAAACTGGCAGCTATTGCCGTGAGCGGTCCCTTCGGCGCGGTAAAAGAGCAGTCCAGCGGCCTGTATGCCCAGACGCTGGCCGAACAGGGGTTTGTCACCCTGGCGTTTGACCCATCCTATACGGGCGAAAGCGGTGGCTACCCACGCAACGTGGCCTCACCGGATATCAATACCGAGGATTTTAGTGCCGCGGTGGACTTTCTGGGCCTGCAAAAAGAGGTGGATCGCAACCGTATCGGTTTGCTCGGCATTTGCGGCTGGGGCGGTATGGCCATGAACGACGCGGCGATGGACACCCGCGTCAAAGCGGTGGCGACCAGCGTCATGTATGACATGAGCCGCGCGATGGGGCATGGGGTAGGCGATGGCAAAGACCGCTACACGACAGCCGACCGCCGAGTGGTACTGCAGTACTTGAACGCGCAGCGCTGGAAGGATGCGGCAAACGGCACTTCCGCCCCCGGTGGGCATGACATATATGTTGATGATAAAGGCAACGTCAGCGCTGCCGATCGTATTTTGCCGGAAACCTTGCCCGCCAACCCCAATCCGGTCCTGAAAGAGTTCTTCGATTATTACCGTATGCGACGAGGTTTCCATGCGCGTTCGGTTAATTCAACCGGGGCATGGAATGCGACGATGCCGCTGTCGTTTATGAATATGCCGCTGCTGAGTTACGCCAGTGAAGTGACTATTCCGACGCTTATCGTGACCGGCGAAAAAGCCCATTCACGCTATTTTGCCGAAGATGCCTTTAAGGCCATCGGCAGTAAAGAGAAAGCGCTGGTGATTGTCCCAGGCGCAAACCACGTCGATCTCTATGACAACGTCGCGGGCAAAATTCCCTTTGCGACGTTCGCGCAATTTTTTAAAACCAACCTGAAATAGATCTCCTGTGCCGGAGACATCCCCAAAGCCGCCACGCGCCTGCGGGCGGCTTTGTCTTGTCGGAGAGAAATAATGTCTGCATTAGGTCACACCCGGGCACACTGGAGCGGCGTCCAGGCGATGACGCTCTGCGTATTTGTGCTCATTGCTTCAGAATTTATGCCGGTCAGTCTGTTGACACCCATCGCGGGTGATTTACACATTACCGAGGGATTAGCCGGTCAGGGCATTGCGCTTTCTGGCGCGCTGGCGGTACTGACCAGCCTGACGATATCCCGTCTTACCGGATCGCTGGACCGTAAATGGCTGCTGCTGGGGCTCACGGCGTTGATGGCAGCCTCTGGGGTGATTATTGCCCTGGCGTCCAGTTTCCCGGTTTATATGCTGGGCAGAGCGCTCATTGGGATCGTCATCGGCGGCTTCTGGTCGATGTCGGCGGCAACGGCCATTCGGCTGGTGCCGCAACGCCAGGTCCCCCGCACACTGGCCATCTTTAACGGCGGCAACGCGCTGGCCACCGTTGTGGCAGCGCCGCTGGGCAGCTACCTGGGGGCCACCGTCGGCTGGCGCGGCGCCTTTTTATGTCTTGTCCCGCTGGCGGTGCTGGCCTTCGTCTGGCAATGCATTAGCCTGCCGTCGATGAAAAGTCCGCGCGCACCACAGCGGCAGGGATCGGTGCTGCGTCTGTTCCGTCTTTCTACGCTATCCCTGGGATTGCTGGCCTGCGGACTGTTCTTTATGGGACAGTTTACCTTATTTACCTATGTGCGACCGTTTCTGGAGACGGTGACCCAGGTCAGTCCTTCTGGTCTGTCCCTGATATTGCTGACAATGGGTATCGCCGGTTTTATCGGCACGCTGCTTATTACGACCGTTCTGAATGCCCGATTTTATCCGACGCTGGTGGCTATCCCGTTGTTAATGGCCGCAATTGCCGGAACGCTTCTGCTGGCCGGACACCACACGGGATCGGTCGCCGTACTGTTAAGCCTGTGGGGCCTGCTGGCGACGGCGGCGCCCACCGGCTGGTGGACATGGATTGCGCGGACGCTGCCCGAGGATGCGGAGACGGGCGGCGGGCTGATGGTCGCCGTGATCCAGCTATCGATAGCCCTCGGGTCAACGGTAGGCGGCCTGGTGTTTGATAGTCTGGGATGGCACAGCACTTTTGCACTGAGCGGTCTGTTACTGCTGGGCGCGGCAGGGGTGACTTTTCTGCTCTCTGTCAAAATCAGATCATCTCAGCGCACTGCGATTAATGAATTGAATGCATAAGTCAAATCAGGAATGACAGGCTAATCGTGACCGCGTTCCTGTCTTACCATGGTGTTTTAACAAGAGGGGAGCTTCACCGTGGAATATTCAGTATTAAGTAACGCTCGCAAAATGCCGATGCTGGGTTTCGGCGTTTTCAAGGTGACCGATAAAGCGGAGTGTAAGCAGGCGGTGTTGAACGCCATTCGCACCGGTTATCGCCTCATCGATACCGCTGCCGTCTACGATAATGAAGATGCGGTGGGTGAGGCCGTGCGCGAAGCCATCGCCGAAGGTCTGTGTACCCGCGAGGCGCTGTTTATTACCTCCAAACTGTGGGTCCAGGACATGGCCAACACCGGGATGGCGAAAGCCGGGATTGCCGCGTCATTAAAAAAATCGGGCCTGGAATACTTTGATCTTTATTTGCTACATCAGGCGATGGGCGATTATTTCAGCGCCTGGCGTGCGCTGGAAGAGGCCTATGAGGCCGGTACCCTGAAAGCGATCGGCGTCTCCAATTTTTACCCCCATGTGTTAGCTAACTTCTGCGAAACTGTCAGAATTAAACCAATGGTGAACCAGGTTGAACTGCATCCTTATTTCGCGCAGCCCGCGGCGCTGGAAGCCATGAAGCATTATCACGTTCAGCCTGAAGCGTGGGCGCCGTTAGGCGGTGGCAGACATAATCCGTATCAAGATGCATTGCTGCAGGGGATCGCCGATGCGCACCAGAAAACCATTGCGCAGGTTGTTCTGCGCTGGAACGTGCAGCGTGGCGTCACGGTGATCCCTAAATCCACCCGCCAGGAGCGCATTGAAGAAAATTTTGCTATCTGGGATTTCGTATTAACAGATAACGAAATGGCGCAAATCAGCGCCCTGGATTTAGGCTATGTTGGCGAAGCGGTAAAACACTTCAACCCTGAGTTCGTTCGCGGATGTCTGGGGGTGAAAATCCACGACTGACCGCGGCACCGATTGGCTCCATCTTCATCTCCCCGCCTGCGCCGCGGCGACGGGCTCGGTATGCTGGTTAGCACCCACGTGTTTGCCGCGACGGTTGTCAATGCGGTAGTCGATCGTCACGGGCAGCTGACTGGTGACAGTTGATCCTCTGGCCGGTGACATGTCGGTTGGATGCTTCCGTCGCAGTGGCCTTTAAAGCGGCAGTCTCCCGGGAAATTTTCGCTGCCAATGACCGCGTGACGCTGCGCTTTATCGATGCGGGAGAGATCTTTCCTGCCGAACGCCTGGCGCTGGCGCGTAACGATGAGCACTTTGATGTCGATCCGTTAGCGGAAGGCGGCAGGGGCTTGCGGCTTATTCTGCGTGCGGTGGACTATTTTAATGTGGAAACTGGCGCCGGGGAGAACGTGACTACCCTGATAGAAGCGTTGCCTGATACCCGCCTAAGCCATGCCACCGATGATCGCTGCGGGTGAGGGAACAGATGTTGCCCCCGGGCGAATCACCGGGGAAATTTCCCCACCCGCGTTCACCGGCTTCATCATCTTATTGCTGTGCCTGGGCAGCGGAGTGCACGCCCAGGTGATGAGGACGGATGGTATCTAATGTCATCATGGCTGATTTGCAGAAAATGCATTTCGCACCAAAAGGGTTTTTTTCAGTGACGTCAAACTGGGACGTTCTGTACTGGGAGCCATGGCAGCATGGGCATCTAAAATGGATATGTTCGATCATAATGTAAACCTTGTATGGGTGATGTTCTGTTGAAAAGACAATGGTCGTTACAGGAAAATTAACGCGGCTGATTTTAGTTGGTGGTAAGCCGGGTTTTGGGTCAGATGGCGGTCTGTTTAAGGAGCCGACAAGGATCTGACAGGGCCTGTTTACAGAAAAAGCAAACTACTAACGGGACTGCTCAAAGGAAGGTGGTATCAGGGATAACGCCTGGAGATGAGAACACGTACTCAGATAATAACTTTTTGTCTGGTAAATCGACTCAACGATTAACGCACGTGCCGTGAATAATAGCAAACGTTATTTTAGCCTTCCGGATGCCTGCTGCGCCAGGGGAGGCTTCATCAGCGCCGTCACCCAGTCGATAAATACCTGTACCCGGGCAGAGAGCTGCCGATTACTGGGATAGAGCAGGGAGAGCGGCAACGGCGCAGGGCGAAAATCGGCCAGCACTTCCGTTAACGCGCCCGACGCCAGATCGGCCTCAAGGCGGGGCAAGGGGGCCTGATACAGGCCAAAGCCAAGCCTTGCCGCTTCGGCGCCGACGTCGGCATCGGAGGTCAGCAGCCGACAGGGCAAACTGACCTCGCTCTGGCGGCCATTCTGGGTAAAGATCAGCGGCAAGGTACGGTGCGCGCGCGATGAAACAAACCCGATCATCACGTGGCCCGTCAGTCCTTCAATCGTATGCGGGGTGCCGTACCGGGCGAGATAGGTCGGGCTGGCGCAGGTGATCTCCTGCAACCCGGCGAGCGGCCGGCAGATCATCTCGCTGTCGGGGAGATGGCCGCCGCGAATGACGCAGTCGACTCCCTCGCGAACCAGATCGACGTCACGCTCGCTTTCCCCGATCTGCAGCGTAATGTCCGGGTAGCGGGCGAGAAACTGCGGCAGTGCGGGCAGAAGCAGGGTCCGCGCCAGGTTGCCCGCCACGTCTACCCGAATGGTGCCGGAGATGCTCCCCCCGGCGCTGCGGTTGGCCTCCTCAAGGGCCGCCAGAATGGACACGCAGCGCTGATAATACAGCGAGCCTTCTGCCGTCGGCCGTACGTGCCGGGTGGTACGATGTAGCAGCCGCGCCCCGAGAATGACCTCCAACGCTTTAATAGCCGCGGTCGCTACTGGCCGGGAAACCCCCAGATCCGCGGCGGCGGCACTGAATGAGCCCCGTTCGACGATGCGCACAAACAAGGTCAGAGTATCCAGTTTATCCATGACATTGTTCCAGCAGGCAAAACTATCCTGTCGCCCAACGCGGTCTTATCGTCGGCATTCAGGGGCTTATAATCGCTCATGTTTTCAGCAGAGAGAAAAGGAGAAAACATGAACAATAGCGCAAAAATCGCCCTGGTGACAGGCGGCAGCCGCGGCCTGGGACGCGCGACCGTCGAAGCGCTGGCACAGCGCGGCGTAAATGTAGTACTGACCTACAAAACGCGTCTTGCCGAGGCGAACGAGGTGGTTACACGAGTTGAAGCACTGGGCGCCCGGGCGATCGCGTTGCCTTTCAGCGCCGGCGAAATCGACACCTTTGACGCATTTGTTAGCGCTTTTCAGGGCGCGCTGACGGAGCTGGGCGCCGATAAATTTGATTATCTGGTCAATAATGCCGGCAACGCCAGCGGCATGGGATTTCTTAACGCCACGGAAGCGGAATTCGATGCGCTGTATCGCATCCACGTGAAGAGCGTTTTCTTCCTCAGCCAAAAACTATTGCCGCTGCTGGCCGATGGCGGGCGAATAGTGAATGTCTCGTCCGGCCTCACCCGCATCGTGATGGCGAACCGGGCGCCCTATGCGATCATGAAATCCGCGGTGGAAACCCTGACTCGCTATATGGCGTTTGAGCTGGGCAGTCGCGGGATCACGGTGAACTGCGTGGCGCCCGGCGCCATCGCCACCGATTTCAGCGGCGGGGTGGTGCGGGATAACCCGCAGGTCGCTCAGGCGGTGGCGAATATGACGGCGCTGGGCCGACCTGGCCTGCCAGAGGATATCGGGCCGATGATCGCCTCGCTGTTATCCGATGATCATCGCTGGGTGAATGCCCAGCGAGTTGAAGTGTCCGGTGGAATGCGCATCTGAGCGAAGAAAACCGAGGCTGTTTTCATCCGTAGTCAATCGATATGTCAGTGGATGCCGATATAGCGCGACCCTGTGCAGAGATAAGGAAATAAAGATCTGCCGCATTGCTCGTTAAATATTAGTGATTGACCTTATTGCCTGAATGCGCAAGATTATTGTTGAATAAACAGTCAATATGCTAAATATATTTAATGCACGTATGAAAGGATTTAAGATATGGATTTTGAAAATGAATTGACCAGTAAGATCCTTGATCCCATTCACGGCACTATTCGTTTGACGACACTCGAGATTGCCTTTATCAATCACCCCCTGTTCCAGCGCTTACGCAACATTAAACAGAACTCTTTTTTATATAAGGTGTTTCCCTCTGCGGTGCACAGCCGCTTCGAACACTCTCTCGGGGTGCTGCATTTATCAAGTGAAATACTCAATAATTTACGCCTGAATGCGATACGGTATCAAAAGAAATATGATGATGGCCATGTGTTTGGTCATATCGATCAGATACCAAAACACAACATTCAGGAGTTGAGACTCGCTGCCCTGATGCATGACATCGGGCACGGGCCGGTATCCCACCAGTTTGAGAGTTTTATGCCTGGTAAGCACGAATTCTCCGATGTTCTCCCCATAGCCTACCATTCAATCATTGATGTATTAAGCGAGCCAGAACAGAAAGTTGAACATGAACAGCTTTCGCTGTTGTTCAGCCTGATGATTTATCATGATCTGAGAAAACAAGGTAAGGTCGATGACGAAATAAATATCGAAAATGTGTTAAAAATCATCGAAAAAAGATACGGTGACCAACAGATCATTGAGGAAATTAATGGAAAGGCAACAGATATCCTGCCGTTAATGACCTCGATCATCTCTTCCTGTCCGATCGATGCCGACCGGATGGATTACTTGCTCAGAGATGGCTATTTCTCCGGCGTCAAGTGTGGCATCTACGATTACAATCGCTTGTTTATGTCAATTGTCCCGGTCGAGGAACAGGGAAAATTGTACCTTGCTTACAAAGAGAGTGGGATTGATTCGATCGCTGAGTTTATTGGGGCGCGCTCCAGCCTTTTTTCGCAGGTATATTACCATAAAACAAACCGCGCCTTTGCGACGATGTTGAGCACATTATGTGAGATTATGCAAAGCAAGGATCCACAAAATGTCATTATCGCTGACGTTACCGACCGTATCGTTGACCATAGCGATGAAAGCTTCATCGACGCGCTGAAGGATTTTTATCTGGCGTGCAGTGATGATTATTTTTTGAATGACAAGGTTGGTGAATGGATAGATATCAGCGATACCGAGGCGGTTAATAAAAAAATACTTGATGACATTATTAACCGACACCCATGGTCGAAGGTCTATGAGGCCAAACACTCTGTGTATAAAGCTAACATCGCTGACAAGGAAAATAAGGCGTGGAAGAGTCAACTCACCGGGTTATTGACTTCTGTATTACAGCCTCATTTCAAACCACATGAATTTGCCGTTGATATTGTCTCCGACTGCGCCTTTAAAGACCTGGATAAAACCGAAGTTAAGCTTTTGGTGAAAGATCTTAAGAACCGCTACGAAATAAAACCGTTAATTGAATGTGGTGATAAGTTAAATCAGTATCAAATCATCAAATATTGCATTCGGGTATTTGTTGACCGCGATATCAAAGAACGCGTAACTCCTAAAATAATCTATAAAATCAATGACATAGTGGTCAAGCAGATCGCGTTGCTGAATTGATGATGCCCGTCAGGGCAGCGATAAATCTTTCAGGGGCTGGTTTTTTAACCGGCCCCTGAAGATAAGCGGTAAATCGTGGCGCATCCCCGCCATCGGTATAACATACAACAGCGCGTTTACCCGAGACTAAACACCGCGCTGAGGCATAGATTCCCGCAGGGGAGCGGGTGGCTCAACAAAAACACCGGCTCAGTATGGTTATTCCGCCAGCAGGGCGGCGAATTTCGCCAGCCACTGTGGATGAGCCGGCCAGGCGGGGGCGGTAACCAGGTTACCGTCCACATGCGCCTGGTCGATACCAATATCCGCATAGTGCCCGCCGCTCAAACGCACTTCCGGGGCGCAGGCGGGATAGGCGCTGCAGGTCCGTCCCTGCAGAATACCGGCGGCGGCCAGCAGCTGCGGGCCGTGGCAGACGGCGGCGATAGGTTTACGCGCGGCGTCGAATGCCTGTACCAGTTTAATAACCTCCTCGTTCAGGCGCAGATACTCCGGCGCCCGGCCGCCGGGGATCACTAGCGCATCGTAGTTCTCGGCCTTTACTGCGGCGAAGTCAGCGTTCAGCGTGAAGCGATGGCCCGGCTTTTCGCTATAAGTCTGGGCGCCGTCAAAGTCATGGATTGCGGTCATGACATAGTCGCCAGCGGCTTTATCCGGGCAGACGGCATCGACCTGGTGGCCAATCATCTGCAGTGCCTGAAAAGGAACCATCGTTTCGTAATCTTCGGCATAATCGCCGACCAGCATTAGGATTTTCTTGCTCATCTTTGTGTCTCGTTGTGGGCGAAAGGTGTCTTAGATATAGCCTGGCGACTTGCAGAATGCGAACCGTTCAGGATGCCGACGACGGTGTCGTGTGCGTCTTGTAACCGGGCTCATGTTTTTTTGCTAACGACAACTTTGTTCGACATCGCGCTGTGGCTCGTTATCCGCAAAAAATCGGTTTGTGGGGAGTAAGGGGAGCAGAAGAATATTGTTACCGTTTATATTTCGCGCCAGCACTATTAAGCGTCCGCCGCGAAGGGGCAATCGGATGGAAGCCAGATATTATCCCTCTGAGTAATTTATTGCGTTGTTACGCTAAATTTGCATAATGAGCGAATTATATTGCCCCGGTCGTCTCTATGGTTTCCTTTATTCATCCGCTTAATGTTTTAGCCCGCCTTATAGTATCCATTGCAAACATTCCTTTGGTGCATTATTTATTGAATTTATCATTGACTGTTGTTTCACATTTTAAATATTGATATTCATGGTGCTTTTATTTTCGTGGTGAAAGTAGGTGTTTATGAATAAATATAATTATTAGGTGGTTAAGTTGATCGGTAATCCATTTTTGCTTTATCATCGTCACGTTTCACATCAATATATCTTCAATAATTATTCCTTAAGGAAAGGAACTGCTATGGCTGATACGTTCCAGAATGAAGTCCCCAGGGCGCGCATTAATCTCAAATTATCTCTTCATACCGGCGGCGCGCAAAAGAAGGTCGAACTGCCGCTGAAGCTGCTTACCATTGGCGATTTTAGTCATGGGAAGGAAAACCGGCCTTTATCGGAAAGAGAAAAAATCAACGTCAATAAAAATAATTTTAACAGCGTACTTTCGGAATTTAGCCCGGAAGTTAACCTCTCGGTGCCGAATACGCTGGCCGGCAATGGCGAAGAGGAGAACGTCAGACTGCGTTTTACCGACATCAAAGATTTTGAACCGGAGCAGGTTGCCCGGCAAATTCCGCAACTCCGTGCCATGCTGGCGATGCGTAATTTATTACGCGATCTCAAATCCAATCTGCTTGATAACGCCACTTTCAGAAAAGAGCTTGAGGCAATCCTGAAAGATCCGGCGCTGTCCCAGGAATTACGCGACGAAATGAGTGCGCTTGCCCCGAAATAAGTGCGGGGCAAGTCTGTTAATGGATTAACCGGGAAAATGCTAATGTCTGTTACCACAGAAAACGCCCCTGTTCAGGGGCAAACCACGCTGCAGGAAAACAGCGCGGGCGAGGGCGTTTACGCCTCGCTGTTTGAAAAAATTAATCTCGCCCCGGCGTCTCGCCTCGGGGATATCAACGACTTTCTGGACGATGCCGCGCTCTCCGAGGCGCCGGCGGCGGAACGTCTCACCGCGGCGATGCAGGTGTTTATGGAACGCATCCGTCAGTCCGGCCAGCGGGTGGAAAAGCTCGACAAAACGCTGATCGACCACCATATCGCCGAGCTGGATTTCCAGATAAGCCGTCAGCTGGACGCGGTGATGCACCATCAGGAGTTTCAGCAGGTCGAATCCCTGTGGCGCGGCCTCAAACAGCTGGTGGACAACACCGACTATCGGCAGAACGTCAAAACGGAGATCCTCGACGTCGCCAAAGACGATCTGCGCCAGGACTTTGAGGACGCGCCGGAGCTTATCCAGAGCGGCCTCTACTGGCACACCTATACCGCGGAGTATGACACTCCCGGCGGCGAGCCGATCGGCTCGGTGATCTCGGCCTATGAGTTCGACGCCAGCCCGCAGGATGTGGCGCTGCTGCGCAATATCTCCCGCGTCTCTGCGGCCGCCCATATGCCGTTTATCGGCGCAGTCGGCCCGGCCTTCTTCCTGAAAGAGACCATGGAAGAGGTGGCTGCCATTAAGGATATCGGCAACTACTTCGATCGTGCGGAATATATCCGCTGGAAGGCGTTTCGCGAAACCGACGATGCCCGCTACATCGGTCTGGTGATGCCGCGCGTGCTGGGTCGTCTGCCGTACGGTCCGGACACCGTGCCGGTGCGCAGCTTCAACTATGTCGAGCAGGTGAAAGGTCCGGACCACGAAAAGTATCTCTGGACCAGCGCGGCGTTCTCCTTCGCTTCCAATATGGTGAAGAGCTTTGTCAATAACGGCTGGTGCGTGCAAATTCGCGGTCCGCAGGCCGGCGGCGCGGTGAAAGATCTGCCCATCCATCTGTACGATCTGGGCACCGGCAACCAGGTGAAAATTCCTTCCGAGGTGATGATCCCGGAAACGCGGGAGTTTGAGTTCGCCAGCCTGGGCTTTATCCCGCTGTCGTACTACAAAAATCGCGATTACGCCTGCTTCTTCTCGGCCAACTCCGCGCAGAAACCGGCGCTGTACGATACCGCCGACGCCACCGCCAACAGCCGTATCAACGCGCGTCTGCCTTATATCTTCCTGCTGTCGCGCATCGCGCACTACCTGAAGATGATCCAGCGCGAGAATATCGGCACCACCAAGGACCGGCGGCTGCTGGAGCTGGAGCTGAACACCTGGGTGCGGAGCCTGGTGACAGAAATGACCGACCCCGGCGACGAGCTGCAGGCCTCCCATCCGCTGCGCGATGCCAGCGTGGTGGTGGAAGATATCGAGGATAACCCGGGCTTCTTCCGCGTGAAGCTGTACGCGGTGCCGCACTTCCAGGTCGAGGGGATGGACGTCAATCTGTCGCTGGTTAGCCAGATGCCAAAGGCGAAGGCGTAGGTTCGGACGATGATGAAAACGGAACGTCCGTTGTGGGGCCGGGGCATTATGGTGTCGCCTCAGCATTTTCAACAGCAGGCTGCGTATGCAGCCTGGACTGCGGAAGTGATTGCCCGGATGGGTCTTAACCACCCCTGGGGAGTGGTTGAGGCGACCTTCGAACCAGAGATGCTCAAACTGGGCCGCCTGCAGGCTCACAGGCTGCAGGTCCGGTTCCAGGATGGCACGATGATTGATACGGACAATGCCGATGCGCTGCCGTCCGCGCTGTCGCTGGACGGCGCATCCGGCGAGGCGGTGATCGTGCTGGCGCTGCCCCTGATGCAGGCGAATGGCGGCAACTGTCTGAAGCCGGAGAAGGTGGCCGAAAGGCCGGCGCGCTTCCGGCAGCGCTGGCGCGATGTCCGTAACCAGTTTGGGGATGATACCCGGCAGATTGCCGTCATACAGCCGGAGCTGACCCTCCGCTTCGCCCACCAGGACAACAGCGATTACCTGACCTGTCCGCTTGTTCGCCTGCAGCGGGACTCGCAGGGGGCCTGGCTTATCGACGAGACGTTTCTCCCGCCGCTGCTGCAGATCCAGGGCAGCCGCTGGCTGGCGACGCAGCTTGAACAGCTGCTCATCCAGCTCCGGGCTCGTCTGACGCGCCTGATGGCCATGCGTCGCGAAAGCAATGAACGGATGGCTGATTTTGCCGTAGCCGATGTCTCTCTGTTCTGGTTGCTGAATGCGCTGAACAGCGCCGAACCGGTGCTGGGGTACTTTCTGCGTTACCGGCAAAGCCCGCCGGAACGCCTCTACCCGGAGCTGGCGCGCCTGGCTGGTAGCCTGCTGACCTTTTCGCTCACCCATCAGGCGAATGCCGTCCCGATCTATCAGCATGACCAGCTGAACGCGGTTTTTCCGCCGCTGTTTGATTTACTGAGCGACCTGCTGGAGGCGAGCCTGCCATCGCGGGTGGTGGCGATTGCGCTGGAGCATGATGCCCGGCTGCACTTCTGGCAGGCGCGTCTGCACGATGCCCGGCTGCGGGAAGGGGCTGATTACTACCTGTCGGTTCGTTCGTCGGTACCGGTCGCCCAACTGCAGGAGCAGTTTCCGCGACAGTGCAAAGTGGGCAGTCCGGATCATGTCAAAGCCATCGTCAACTCCTCGCGGACAGGGGTGCCCCTCACGCCATTGCGTCATGTGCCGGCGGCGATCCCGCTGCGTCTGGAAAATCAGTATTTCAGCCTCGATGTGTCCCACCCTCTGGCGACGGAAATGCTGCAGAGCGGCACCTGTATGTTTTACGTCCCGGGGATGCTCGGTGAGCCTGAACTTGAACTTTTTGCGGTACTACGAACGTGAATGAGCCTAAACGCGGCAACGCCGCGTCCATTGATATTGATGCGCTGCTGCAGAACACCTGGCTGCAGGTTATCAGCCTGCGCCACGGCCCGCAGTTCCGCGATGAGGAAGGGTACACGCTATGGCAGCGCTGTATCGCTGATGTCGAGCGCGTGCAACATGAGCTGAAGGCGAGCGGGCTTGATGACGCCAGCTGTCAGCATATTCTCACCGCCCAGTGCGCGCTGCTCGATGAAGCCGTGAAAGGTCGCGGCGTGGAGGATGAGGCCTGCCTGCAGTGGTATGACATTCCGCTGCAGGGGCACTTCCTCGGCACCATGGACGCCGGCGACACCCTGTGCGAGCGGATGCGTGATGTGTTGCGTGAACCGGCGCCCAACCTGGCCGTGGTCACCTGTTTTCAGCGGGTGATGCTGCTGGGTTTTATTGGCAGCTTTCGCTCCCTCCACGACCCCGAGCGCCTGAAGCTGGTCAACGCGCTCGGTGAGCGTGTTCCTCCTTTTCAGTGCCCGGCTACCGCTCCCGTACTGGTAGAGAGTCGCGCCGGTCTGGGGATAAGCGGCTGGCTGGCCCCATGGCCGGTACGTATTGGCCTGAGCGTGGTAGTGGTACTCGCCCTGTGGTGGGGGCTCAACCACTGGCTCGATCACCTGCTGCTGACCTTGTTACCGGGGGAGGTGAAATGAGCCCCGCGCAGCAGCGTGGGCTGGCGCTGTGGGCCAGTCTGCTGAGTGCGCTGGTGTGCCTGCTATTTTTGCCGGTTCCCCGCTGGGGGGCGTGGCTCATTCTGCTGGTCACGCTGGCCCTGATCATCGGGATCTGGCGCATCGCCAGTCGTCGTACCGGACGTAACGTCGCATCAACCCTGGCCCCTCTCCCGGAGGGCGCTTATCGCCAGCCGGTGGTCCTCGTTTGCGGCGACCTGCCGTGTGTCTGGCCGCCAGCGTCACCGGTGCGAGTGGTCAAACAGGGCTGCTGGATCCGCGTGGAAAAGACGGAGGAGCTGCAGCAGGTCGCGCGCCAGGTATTGAGCCAGCGGCCGGAATGGGGGCCTCAGCTGTCGGTGCTGCTCTGCGTCTGCCCGCAGCGGCATGCGCAAAGCGATGCGCTGACCAGCGCTCTGCTGGCCCTGCGCTGGCAACTCAGCCAGCTGCGCCAGCAGACGGGGTATGCCGTACCGCTGGCGCTGCAGGGGCAGGTGGGCAGCGCGATGAGTCGCGACCTGTTGTGGCAGGCGGCGATACCGGGTGAAGCGGTGAAAGTCTGGCAGCCCTCCTGCGCCCCCTGTTCCGTACCGGCCTGGGTACGCGCCGGCGGGGCGGCCGCGCTGGAGCAGCAGGTGCTGATGAACAGCCTGATGGGCTGGTCTGAACAGTACGTCCATGCCGTGTTGACGGAAGAGAATACCGACCTGCCACCTCTGACCCCTGCGGCCGTGCTGTGGGGCCTCGGGCCCTCGCTGCCTGGAAGTCTGGCATCGTCGGCCTGGACGACGTGGTTATCCCGACATAGCGGCCTGTCGCGGGTAGCTGGCTGGCAGCCAGATGAGAGCGACACCGGGGACGCTTCAGCTTTGCCGGAATTCATCCTGCCGCAGTTACCGGCGGGACGGGGACTCACGCCACGAGGCAGGGCCTGGCGCGCGGCGCTCGCGGTTTTCACCCTCGCGGCTGTCGCCGCGCTGCTCAGCAGTGGCTGGAATAATCGACAACTGCTGCAGCGCGTGGGCGTCGATATTGCCCGTTATGAGCGGATTGCGATGGATGATTATCGACCAAAAGCCAGCGCTGTCAGGGTGCTGCGTGAAGATGCCGCGCTGCTTGATAGCTGGGCGCGTAACGGCGTCCCGCTGCGCCTGAGTCTGGGCTTGTATCACGGGGAGCAGATTCGCCTGCCGTTGCTGGAGGCGATTCGCGGTTACGTGCCGCCTCCGCCGCCGCCCAGGCCGGTGCAGCGCGTCGCGCCGGATGTCATCCGCCTTGACAGCATGTCGCTATTCGATACCGGGAAATGGGTACTGAAGCCTGGTTCGACAAAGCGGCTGGTCAGCTCGCTGATGGACATTAAGGCCAGGCCCGGGTGGCTGATCGTGGTGGCGGGTCACACCGACAGCGTGGGTGAGGAAAAAGCCAACCAGCTATTGTCGCTGAAACGTGCGGAATCGGTCCGCGACTGGATGCGCGATACCGGCGACGTGCCGGACAGCTGCTTTGCCGTTCAGGGCTATGGCGAAAGCCGACCAATTGCAACAAACGATACGCCGGAAGGCCGTGCGCTGAACCGTCGTGTCGAAATCAGTCTGGTGCCGCAGGTAGACGCCTGCCGGTTACCGGACCAACCCTCTGCGTCATCCCAGGATGATGGCGCTTCACTACACAATGGAGAGTAATTCCATGGCAATTCCTGTTTATCTTTGGCTGAAAGACGACGGCGGCGCGGACATTAAAGGGTCTGTCGACGTTCAGGATCGTGAAGGCAGTATCGAAGTGGTGGCTCAGGAGCATAACCTGTACATCCCGACCGATAACAACACCGGCAAACTGACCGGCACGCGTATTCATACGCCGTTCCTGTTCACCAAGGAGATCGACTCCTCCAGCCCCTACCTGTACAAGGCAGTGACCACCGGCCAGACCCTGAAATCCGCTGAGTTCAAGTGGTACCGAATCAACGATGCCGGCCAGGAAGTGGAGTATTTCAATACCAAACTTGAGAACGTCAAGGTGGTGAAAGTGAATCCCCTGATGCACGACATCAAAAACCCCGCCTACGAGAAGCACAACCATCTGGAACAGATTGAGCTGCGCTACGAGAAGATCACCTGGACCTATAAAGACGGCAACATCATTCACTCCGATAGCTGGAACGAACGCGCCACCGCGTAATTGCCCGTCATATTTCGCGCCGCTGGCGCGCAGGCGACGTTCGCTCATCCCGGCCGCATCGTTATCTCTGCGGCCGGGGATTATTGCTGGCGATCGCCTGATGCGGGCAGCCTTTCTCTGCCCGCCGTTTTTTGCTGAGCGCCTGAGATACGGGTTCTCAGCAAAGAAAAACACAATCTGTCTGCCTGACCTTGTGCGCTTGGGGTTCCTGTTCGGGAACAGCGACGGGCGGTAGCGTGTCCGGAACCAATAAGAGAGGATCTCATGGAAAATCCAGCCAACCTGTTACGCCGTCTTAATCCCTGCTGTGCCCGCGCAATGGAGGGGGCGGCCTCCCTGTGCCAGACCCGGGCGCATGCCGAGATCCTGCCCGAGCACTGGCTGCTTAAGCTGCTGGAACAGGGGGAAGGCGATCTGACGGTGCTGGCGCGGCGCTATGAATGGGATATGGATGCGCTGTGGGAGGATCTGCTGAACTGGCTGGATAAACAGCCGCGCTCGGTACGTCATCGTCCCCAGCTCTCTGACCATACCCTGAGGCTGATGCAGGAGGCCTGGCTGATTGCCTCGCTCAGCGGCGAAGCGCAGATCCGCAGTGTTCACCTGCTGATGGCGCTGGTTGAAAAACAGAATCTGATCCAGTGCGATGGCCTGTGGCCGCTGTTAACGCTGGGCCAGCGTCAGCTGGAACGCCTGCGCCCCTTGCTTGATGCCCAGTCCGACGAACGTCCGCCAGCGCAGCAGGAAGCGGCGCTGGCGCAGCCCCATGGCGGGGACGTGGAATTTGTGGGGCGTCCCGCGGGCAGCGAACTGAAAGCGGATGGGCTCAACCCGGCGCTGCAGAACGCGCTGGACAAATTCACTCTCGACGTCACCGCCAAAGCCAGAGACGGCCTGATTGACCCGGTGTTCGGACGTGACACGGAAATCCGCCAGATGGTGGATATTCTCTCCCGTCGGCGAAAAAACAACCCGATCCTCGTCGGTGAGCCGGGCGTGGGCAAGACCGCTCTGGTGGAAGGCCTGGCGCTGCGCATTGCCGAAGGCAACGTCCCCGACGCGCTGAAGCCGGTGTCGGTGCGCACCCTTGACCTCGGTCTGCTGCAGGCCGGCGCCGGGGTCAAAGGCGAGTTCGAGCAGCGGCTGAAAAATATCATTGAGGCGGTACAGCAGTCGCCTTCGCCGGTGCTACTGTTTATCGACGAGGCGCACACGATCATCGGCGCGGGTAATCAGGCGGGCGGCGCGGATGCCGCCAACCTGTTGAAGCCGGCGCTGGCCCGGGGCGAGCTGCGGACCATCGCCGCCACCACCTGGTCTGAATACAAGCAGTACTTCGAGCGCGACGCCGCGCTGGAGCGCCGCTTTCAGATGGTCAAGGTGGATGAGCCGGACGACGACACCGCCTGCCTGATGCTGCGCGGCCTGAAGTCCCGCTATGCCGACCACCACGGCGTGCATATCACGGATGATGCGGTGCGCGCCGCCGTGACGCTGTCACGACGCTATCTCACCGGCCGCCAGCTGCCGGACAAGGCAGTGGATTTACTCGACACCGCTTCCGCCCGCCTGCGTATGAGTTTGGATACCGTGCCTCAGCCGCTGACCCGCATGAAGGCGCAGCTCACCGCGCTGGCAATGGAGAAGCAGGCGCTGCTGGAAGATATTGCGCTGGGCAACAGCGCCCGCGGCGATCGGCTGGCGGCCATTGAGCAGGAGGAGATCCGCCTTATTCTGGCGCTGGATACCCTTGAAACTCAGTATGGTCAGGAGCTGCAGCTGACGGAAGCGCTGCTCGCCTGTCGCCGCGATATCTCCCGCCAGGCGGAAATTAGCGATCTACAAACCGCGCTTATCGCCGTCCAGCAGGGCAATCCGCTGCTCGGGCTGGACGTCGACGTCCGCACCGTGGCGACGGTGATTGCCGACTGGACCGGCGTGCCGCTCTCCTCGCTAATGAAAGATGAGCAGACGGAGCTGCTGAGTCTGGAAGAGAGTCTCGGCAAACGGGTGGTTGGCCAGGAGGCGGCCCTGAGCGCTATTGCCCGGCGCCTGCGCGCCGCGAAAACCGGCCTGACGCCGGAGAACGGTCCGCAAGGGGTGTTCCTGCTGGTCGGGCCGAGCGGCACCGGCAAAACGGAAACGGCGCTCGCCCTGGCCGATGCGCTGTTCGGCGGCGAGAAAGCGCTGATCACCATCAATCTCTCCGAGTACCAGGAGCCGCACACCGTCAGCCAGCTGAAGGGTTCTCCGCCCGGCTACGTCGGCTACGGCCAGGGCGGGATCCTGACCGAGGCGGTGCGCAAACGCCCCTACAGCGTGGTGCTGCTCGATGAGGTGGAAAAGGCCCATCGCGATGTGATGAACCTGTTCTACCAGGTCTTCGACCGGGGGGTAATGCGCGACGGCGAGGGGCGTGAAATCGACTTTCGCAACACCGTGATCCTGATGACCGCCAACCTCGGTAGCGACCTCCTGATGCAGCTGCTGGATGAACAGCCGCAGGCCAGCGAATCAGACCTGCACGAGCTGCTGCGCCCGGTGCTGCGCGGCCACTTCCAGCCGGCGCTGCTGGCCCGCTTCCAGACGGTGATTTACCGTCCGCTGCCGGCGGGAGCGCTGCGCGCCATTGTCGGCATGAAGCTCGGGCAGGTAAGTCAGCGTCTGGCTTGCCATTACGGAATCACCACCACCCTCAGCGAGAGCCTGTTCGACGCGCTAACCGAGGCCTGCCTGCTGCCGGATACCGGCGCCCGCAACGTCGACAGTCTGCTGAATCAGCAGATCCTGCCGGCGCTGAGTCAGCAGCTATTGAGCCATATGGCGGCGGGGCAGAAACCGCGCCAGGTGACGCTGGGGTATCACGAAGAGGAAGGCGTCGTGATGGCGTTTGACGAGGGGGCAATCGCCGATGAGTAGCGTGAAATCGTTGTTGTTCAGCCACAACCACCACCTGCTTTCGGTGAAGGGATGTGAAGCCGGGCTTGATGTGCTGGCCTTCGAGGGCGATGAAGCCCTGAGCCAGCCGTTCCGCTACCGTATTGAATTCACCAGCGCAGACCATGCCATCAGCAAAGAGATGATGCTGATGAAGGCAGCCTCCCTGACGCTGCAGGCGCCGGTGGCTCAGGGCTTCGGCATCAATGTTCAGCAACCCGTGCGGGTGATCCAGGGCGTGGTGACGGGGTTTGAACGGCTCAGTACCTCCAGGGATGAAACGCACTACGCGCTGACGCTTCAGCCGCGCCTGGCGCTGCTTAACCGCTCGCACCAGAACGCCATTTACCAGGACCAGTCCGTTCCGCAGATTGTGGAAAAAATCCTCCGCGAGCGCCACGGCCTGCGCGGTCAGGATTTTCTGTTCTCGCTGACAAAAACGTATCCGCGCCGCGAGCAGGTGATGCAGTACGGCGAGGATGACCTGCGCTTTATCACCCGGCTGCTGGGTGAGGTGGGGATCTGGTTTCGGTTTACCGCCGACACGCGGCTGCACATCGACGTCGCTGAGTTCTGCGACAGTCAGCAGGGCTATGAGAAGGGGCTGACGTTGCCTTCGGTCCCGCCGTCAGGGCAGCAGTCGGCCGGGGTGGACGCGGTGTGGGAGATGGCATGCCGCCACCGCGTCGTGGAGCAGCAGGTCAGTACCCGCGACTACAACTACCGCGAGGCGACGGCGGACATGAACGCGCAGGTGGATGTCACCCGCGGGGAGACCACCACCTTTGGTGAGGCTTACCACTGGGGAGATAACTACCTGACCGCGGGGAATGTCCATGACCGCCATCCGGCGCCGGAGTCCGGGGCGTTTTACGCCCGGCTTCGTCATGAGCGTTATCTGAACGGCCAGACCCGGATGCAGGCCACCACCAGCTGCCCGACGCTCTGCCCGGGACAGGTGCTGAAGGTCACCGGCGGAGAGGAGGTGGCCGGGGAGTTTGCTGATGGCGTGCTCGTCACGGCGATGCACAGCCACGCCCGGCGCGATGCCGACTTTGCGGTGGAGTTTGCCGGCATACCGGACAGCCCGGACGTCGGCTACAGGCCTGAGCCCGGCGCGCGTCCGGTGATGGCCGGGACGCTGCCGGCCCGCGTGACCAGCACCCGGGAAAACGACACCTACGGGCATATCGACAAACACGGGCGCTACCGGGTGAATATGTTGTTTGATCGGGCGCGCTGGGAAACCGGGTTCGAGAGCCTGTGGGTCCGTCAGTCGCGGCCGTATGCCGGAGACACTTACGGCCTGCACCTGCCGCTGCTGGCGGGGACGGAGGTGGCGATTGGCTTTGAGGATGGTAACCCTGACTGGCCGTATATCGCGGGCGTGCTGCACGACTCGGCGCACGGCGACCACGTCACCATTCGCAATGACAAACGTAACGTCCTGCGCACCCCGGCCAACAACAAAATCCGCCTCGACGATGAGCGCGGGAAAGAGCATATCAAGCTCTCGACGGAGTATGGCGGCAAGAGCCAGCTGAACCTCGGCCATCTCGTGGATGCTGAAAAGCAGCCGCGCGGGGACGGTTTTGAGCTGAGAACCGACAGCTGGGGAGCTATCCGGGCACAGAAAGGGATGTTTATCAGCGCGGACGGACAGGCGCAGGCTCAGGGGCAGGTGCTGGCGATGGAGCCGGCGGTCAGTTTGCTGAAAGGTGCGGTGAATCAGGTCACGGAATGGGGAAGCCTTACGCAAACCCATCATAATGTTATCCCAGACACCGGCCCATTAAGCGCACTGACCACAGGCGCCAGCGATCTTAAACAGCCGACATTGCTGATGTCGGCCCCGCAGGGGATTGCCGCAGTCACGCCGGAAACAACCCTCCTGCACAGCGGTAACGGGCTGTATCTGCAGAGCCTGGGAGAGGTCAACATCACCACGGCACAGCGCTGTTCTCTGAATGCCAGCCAGGCTATTTCACTGCTGGCGCAACAGGAGGGGATGAGGCTGGTCTCCGCCAAAGGTCCGCTGCAAGTAGAGTCGCACGGCGATATTCTATCGCTGACCGCGCTAAAAGATATCACAGTCCAGTCAACCCAGGGGCATCTGCAGTTGACGGCTAAAAATGGCATCACCCTGGGTTGCGGCGGCGCATATATCCGTCTTACCCCGCAGGGAGAGGTACAGATCCACGGACCGGGGGTGATTAGCCTTAAGGGGCAGCATGATTTGCAGGGGCCGGTCAGCGAGGAGTTTCCCTTGCCTGAGCTACCGGCATCGGTGTGTAAAGAGTGCCTTAAAAAAGCCCAGGCGCTGGCGCAGGGCTTCGTGCCGCGGGAGGCATAGATGACCAGACAATGGATTGAGGAGGTCGCCGGAACCTGTCGGGCTTTCGGAACGGATTATCTGCATGTCATTATCGATCAGGCGGGGGT
Source organism: Klebsiella sp. KP20-425-1 (assembly GCF_025813515.1). Taxonomy (NCBI): domain Bacteria; kingdom Pseudomonadati; phylum Pseudomonadota; class Gammaproteobacteria; order Enterobacterales; family Enterobacteriaceae; genus Klebsiella; species Klebsiella sp. KP20-425-1. The sequence continues at coordinate 2,912,040 of NZ_CP109614.1, read as the reverse complement.
GGATTTTTCCGTTATTCCGGCGCTGAATTCGCTGTCAGTTGAGTGGCAGTCGCTTTTTCATGGACTTCCGGAAGCATTTATTGTCGATGATGCTCCGCTGGTGGCGCGCTTTACGCTTGATGATCTTGAGCAAATGCGCTGGTTACAGGATATCAGCCAGCAACTTGCCATCCAGGCGCCGCTGCTCCTGTTCTGCACATATTGGCCCTTTTCGGCGCTAGCGAACTGGCTCACGCAGTGTATGGATATTCTGCAGGAAGGGCGCAGCGGAATTTTACGCTTTTACGATACCCGGGTATTTCCGCTGTTGTTTACGCACATTCTCAGTGACGAGCAGCAAGAGCCATTGATGCGTCCGGCCCTGTTTTGGGCGTGGCAGGATCTTGACGGCCAGGCGAAAGGCATCAAGGGCAGTGGTCTCCTGCCGGAACGCGATGAAAAGGCGCCAAAAATAGAACTCAGCGATCGCCAGCTTGAGCATCTGATGTGTATCAGCGATGTCATCGTCATGTTGTCGCACTGTGCTCCGCCTGCGGGCATGTTTGACTCAAGACAGTCACTGTTTTCGGCCTGTTACCAGGGCATGGTGGAGGCGACACGCCAGGGTCTTCTTCTGGATGACGCTCGTGAAGACTGGGTAATGAAGAAGTGGCTTGCCGACGTAAAAACCAGTGAGAGACCTTCAGAATGAAAAGCCTGGTCTGGCTGAGTACACCCCTCTCTTCATTACCCTCAAACCGACAGGGAGAGTCCAATGAAATCTGCATTAATCAGCCCGCTGCTGGCGGGGCTGCTGCTGTTAACCGGCTGCGCACAGCCTGCCGCACAGGCCGGAGGCGGCGGTGGCACCATTGACGCCATCAACCACACAAAATGGGCGATCAACCACTTCAGTGTCAATGGCCAGTCGGGGATCGACATTATAGGCCCGTTTCAGGGGGGCGGAGGCGGCTGCTGTTTCAGCGTGCCCGCCCGCTGGACGCCGGGTATGACGGTGCGCGTTGACTGGGAAAGTGGGGAAGCTTCAACTGATGATTTCCCGGGATATGAAAACTGGAATAAATATCTTGAATGGGAAAAGAAAATAAAAGCCAGTCATCGGCAGCACAGCAAAACTGTCCCGCTGCCCGACTATAACGGCCAGGATGTGTGCGGCATTACGGTGCACTTTTTACCCTGCGATGACGTGAAGGTGACCACCAGCTGTTACACCTATGGCAGTCCGTCGTACCCGATAAAAGAGCCCGTCAGGATGAAGGAGCCCGCCGTATGTCCGAAGTAGCACGCCTTCGTTTCCCCGGGGTGACATCACCATCCCTTCATTACCCTCACCCGACAGGGAGAGTCCGATGAAATCTGCATTAATCAGCCCGCTGCTGGCGGGGCTGCTGCTGTTAACCGGCTGCGCGCAGCCTGCCGCACAGGCCGGAGGCGGCGGTGGTGGAACAATAAAAGCCATCAACCACACAAAATGGGCAATCAACCACTTCAGTATCAACGGCCAGTCGGGCATCGATTCAATAGGCCCGTTTCAGGGGGGCGGAGGCGGCTGCTGCTTCAGCGTGCCCGCCCGCTGGACGCCGGGTATGACGGTGCGCGTTGACTGGGAAACCGGGCAGGGTTCATCCGCGGGTTTCCCGGGGTTTGCCGACAGGGCTAAATATAAAGCCTGGATAGCAGACATTGATGCCCAAAAACGCCAGCACAGCCAAACCGTTCCGCTGCCCGACTATAACGGCCAGGATGTGTGCGGCATTACGGTGCACTTTTTACCCTGCGATGACGTGATGGTGACCACCAGCTGCTACACCTACGGCAGTCCGTCCTACCCGATAAAAGAGCCCGTCAGGATGAAGGAGCCCGCCGTCTGTCCGAAGTAGCACGCCCCGTTTATTCAGGCTGGCATCACCCTCACTTAATCACCCTCAAACCGACAGGGAGAGTCCGATGAAATCTGCATTAATCAGCCCGCTGCTGGCGGGTCTGCTGCTGTTAACCGGCTGCGCACAGCCTGCCGCACAGGCCGGAGGCGGCGGTGGCGGAACAATAAAAGCCATCAACCACACAAAATGGGCAATTAACCACTTCAGTATCAATGGCCAGTCGGGCATCGACATTATAGGCCCGTTCCAGGGAGGCGGTGGCGGCTGCTGCTTCAGCGTGCCCGCCCGCTGGACGCCGGGTATGACGGTGCGCGTTGACTGGGAAACCGGGGTGGGTGATACAGAAGGTTCCCCTGGCTTTGGTAATGATGAAAAGTACCTTGCCTGGGTTAAGAAAATGAAGGCTCAGAACCGTCAGCACAGCAAAACCGTTCCGCTGCCTGACTATAACGGCCAGGATGTGTGCGGCATTACGGTGCACTTTTTACCCTGCGATGACGTGAAGGTGACTACCAGCTGCTGGTCACCGAGAAATGTGAACTATCCGATAAAAGAGCCCGTCAGGATGAAGGAGCCCGCCGTATGTCCGAAATAACCGAAACCCATACCGCCTGGGTCCCGCCGCCGTTTCCGCCGCAGGGACGTCTGCCGGGCCGGGCGCTGCAGGTTGGGCAGAACTGCCATCAGCAGAACAGCGACGAGCGGCGCTATCACCAGGAACTGTGCCTGGCTGCCGGACGTCGCGTGGAGCCGCCGTGCTGCAAGACGCTGCACATCAGCCTGTTTTTCGACGGTACCGGCAATAACTTAAATCATGACTTTTTTATCGCGAAGCCGAAACATCCGACCAATATCGCCCGGCTGTTTCGGGCGACTATTGGAACGGGAACGGCTGGCGGGGTGCCGTCTGACGATCAGAGCAAGCTGTTTGATGATGACGCCGAGGGGGACGGGAAATATTTTAAATTCTATATGCCCGGCGTGGGCACCCCCTTCCCGGAAGTGAATGACCCGGACTATTCCACCATGGGTCTGGTGGGGGCAGTTAAGGGGGAGGATCGGATTAACTGGGCGCTGCTGCGCATAATCGATGTGCTGATGTTTAGTGCCACCGAAAAATGGCTGACCACCACAGAGAGTCGTCGTTCACTGAAAGAAATGAGCACCAGCTGGAACCGGCTGTGGTTTGGCGGCAGCCATAACCGCTATGAAGAGTTCACTCGCTTGCTGAATGGTCTTGCCCCGAAACTGATGCCGATGCTGATTCAGCCTGAGCCGGGCAAGCCGAAACTGACAGGCATCAAGCTGTATGTCTATGGTTTTTCCCGCGGCGCGGCAGCGGCGCGCACCTTTGTGCGCTGGCTGAGCGAACTGCTGCCCCCGCCGGCGGCGGAAGGTGAAAAACCGCCGCAGTGCCTGCAGACAGGCGGGATGCAGCTGCCCGTCAGCGTGGAGTTTCTCGGGCTGCTGGATACGGTGGCCTCCGTCGGGGTGGCGCATGTGGTGCCGGTTGCCGACGGGCATATGTCCTGGGCAGACGGCACGATGGAGCTGCCGGATGATGAAACCTATGGCGGGCTGATAAAAAAATGTGTTCACCTGGTCTCCGGGCATGAGCAGCGTCTCTGCTTTCCGCTGGACTCTGTGCGCCGGGCAAACGGCAAATACCCGCCCTGTGCCATTGAGGTGGTTTACCCGGGAATGCACTCGGATATTGGTGGAGGATATCCGCCGGGGGAGCAGGGGAAGGGGAATGCTGAACATGATGGGCATTTGTTGTCTCAAATAGTGTTACATGACATGTATTCAGCAGCGTTTAACTGTGGCGCTCCGTTAAAGGTTCCTAAACAGGCGTTGCCTGAAAAATTTAAGTCACAAAGTTGGAGAGTCATTCCTCTTGATCTAGATTCTCAGTTCTTTGTATCTGAAGTTTTAAGTGCACGCTTCAACGCCTGGCGCGAACTTACCCTGGGCCAAACCACGCCGAAAACGTTCGATCCCGAAGCAGCCTCTCACTACGAACCACCTGCCGCCGGCGGCAGTCTGGAAACCGTCATTGCTGAGCAGATGGCCTGGATCACCGCCTGGCGCATCGACCGCTATGCCAGAGGCTCGATGCTGAAAACGCCCTTCTATCAGCGCGCCACGAATACCGAAGCGCTGCCTGCCGCACGGAAGGCGGCAGAAGTGATTCGTGATAAAGAACAGGAGAAGGTGCTCAGTGCTCGCCAGAACCAGATAGCAAACCAGTCTCCTGACAGGATGGACGAGCTGGTTCTGCAGCCGGGCGTGAAGGATTTTGACCCAAAGATGGATCAAACCCAGCTGTTCGACGCGGCGAAGGAGTTCGGAAAGGATTACCACGACGGTTACCGTATTCCGGATAACCTGGCGCAGCTGGTGCTGGATACCGTGCTGCAGCCGGTGATTTTCGTTCTCAATACCGATGATGAAGCGCAGGAATACCGGCGCATGAAGCGTGACGGAGAAGCCCGGGTGGCCGTCCTCTTTCCCGATGCCGGGGAGGCCAGCAACGCGGAGCAGCCTGCCGGGCTGGTGAGGGCGCTGTTTGATGACCAGGTGCATGACTCACGCGCCTGGTTTATGTATGCCGCGCTCGGCACGCGCGAGATGTGGACCGGTTACTTCCGCTACCGGATGATTTACTTCAGCGAGCGCTGCAGTAAACCGCTCTCGCCGCTGGTGCTCGCCGGAGACCTGGTGGGTTTTGCGACCGTGACCGCGGGTGTCGTGCTCAGTTTCCGGCAAAAGCGCCTGACCAGCAAGCTGGCCGGGCTGGCTGCGACAGGCGCCGTGCGCTCGCTGGAGGTGGCGGTGCTGGACCAGATAACCGGGGAAGCGCTGCCGGAGCTGCCCGGAGGGGAGCAGCTGCGGGCATTTACCCACGAGCCGGGAACCGTTGTCGCACAGCAAAAGGCGCGGAAAGCGGACGAGCAGCTGGCGCGGGGGCAAGCCGCGCTGCCGGCCAGCTGGCTGGAGGACGTTCTGACGACAACGGTCTGAACGCGGATAAGGAGGATCCGATGAATAAAGTCATTCGCAAAGGCGATACCCTGCGGGAGTATGGGGGCAGGGTGCTGATGGGGCATTATCAGTGTTTTGGGCTGGGGTTCGCCTGCAAGGGCGACCCGGTCAAGTGTAACAAACACGGTATGACGACCATTGCTGAAGGCAGCGCACGAACCACGATTGATGGCCAGCCGGTTGCGCTGCACGGTCATCGCTGCGCCTGCGGCTGCACGCTGGTCAGCTCTAACCCAGACTGCGGGGTTGATCAGTGAGGCCGGTACCGGAGTATCCCCCGTACAGAGACGCGCGACCGCCTGGTACGGCCAGGTGGCTATCGGCTTCGGCCCTGCTGGTCCTGCTTAGCGGCGGGGTCAGCGCTTTACTTCCCTCGTCAGAAGGGAAAAGCGCCCTGGCCGCCACCGGGATCCTGTTGGCTCTGGTGCTGGCAGGTACCGGCTGGTTGATCCGGCTGCTGTACTACCGCATGAGCGTGCATAACGCCAGGTTCTATGACCAACTGGTGGCATACGAACAACAGCAATGGTGGGCGGAGCATCGGCAGCCGATCGGGCTACAGGAAGGTCTGTTACTGGGGCCCATGGGCAAAACGACCACTGACTGGCTGCGGGTGCTAAGCCGTCACCAGCGTCCGCCAGAGGAAGAGAACGAGGGCGGCGGCAGGGCGCTGCGAGCGCCATACCTTTCAGTTTCTGAGGCTATCGCCCGCGAAAAACGGCTGGCGGAACTACTGGTGATGGAATGGCAACGACAGCGCAGTGAAAGAACGCTTACGCCGCCGCTGCGTTGCTACTGGCAGGGAACGGAGCTCGCCTGGCAGGCGTTTCGTGCACAGATGACCCTCACTGTTGCGCAGATGACACTACCATCACGCCCGGATGCCTGGCGTGGGGAGGCCAGCCTCGCGGAGATAGCACACGCTCTGGCGGAAGCTGACCCCCATGACACTGTGCTTATCGCCGGATGTCAGGTGGTTGTCGCCCAGACGGGGGCGGTGCAACCCGCCGGAGAGTCTGCAGTACTGTGGCTCGCCGGACGGGACGGTCCGGTGCACCTGACCAGGGGAGAAATCTATTGCGCAGAAAAAGGGGAGGCCCTGACTGCTGTAGCCGCTCGTGTGCTGGAGCAGAACGAACTGAGCGGCCCCCCGGAAGCCTGTGCGCTGTTTTTTCAGCCGGGGCTGGAAGCGCTGGCGCACAGCGGTTGGGATATCAACCTGTATCGCCAGGATGCCTGTTGGGGAGACATCGGCGAGATGGAAGGCTTGACCGTCCTGTCGCTGGCGGCGATCTACGCCGCGCACTACCAACAACCGTGTGGCTGGCTAGCCCGCGATCCCTTGAATACCCTCGCAATTGGAATTGTAAAACCTGATGGACAACGTCAATAAACCTGCCGCTATCTCTGTGGCGGCTACGGTTATCGTCTGTATTGCTGCGGTCACGCTTCTGGTGCTCCTGGGCGGGCTGGCATGGTGGCTATGGGCGATGGATCGTGCCACGCAGTGGGAAACGCTGCGCCCGCTTATCGCCACGGGCTTTATTATCTGGGGGATGGCACTCAGCCTGCTGGTACTGGGGTTTATGGCCTTTCGACTGCTGATAAAAGATAAGGTTAAGCCTTCAGCAGCGCCTGTGCGGCAACCCACCAGGCCTGCCGGGGGCGAAGCCCTTTATGCCCCGCTGAAAAAGCACCTTCACGCACGTTACCGCCTGCGCTGGCGGCGCAAAGTCCGCCTGCTTTTAGTCACCGGCGACGAGGCGGCAATCGAACAACTGGTGCCTGGCCTGCGTCAGCAGCACTGGCTTGAAGGCAACCGCACCGTGCTGATTTACGGCGGCAGCCTTGCATCGGAGCCTGACCGAGAAAAATACATCGCGCTGCGCAAGCTGCGCCGCGGTCGTCCTCTGGACGGGATTGTGCGGGTGATGCCGTCGTCTCTGACCCTGACGCCGCAGATAAGCGAGAGCGACCTGCGCGGGCTGGAAAAAATCAGCGAACTGCTGGGCTATGCCGCCCCGGTCTGGCTGTGGAAACTGTGCGATAGTGAGTGGCCGCAGGCTGACCGCGCGGTGCAGGCGGTAGGGGTTAGCTTCCCGTTACGCGCTACCGAGGACGATGTCGCCCGTCAGCTTGCGCAGATGCTGCCCACGCTGCGGGAGCAGGGGATGCGCCAGATCGCGGAGGAGACCCGCCACGACTTCCTGCTGCGTCTGGGGCAGCAGCTTATCGACGGGGGGATCGCGCAATGGCGCTGGCAGCTGGCGCCGTGGCTGACCGCCTCGCGGCAGCGGCTTGCGCTGCGAGGCCTGATGTTTAGCCTGCCAGAGCCTCGTACCGTAGATCCGTATCAGGAGGCGGATACCTCGCCTGCGGGCCAGCCTCATCTCCTGACGCTGCCCGCCACCTGGCTGGGGATCGTCGATGACTGCCGCCGTTTACGCGGGCATCACGTGGGAATGGCGTGGGAGCGGGGCCTGGCGTGCGGTCTGCTGGCCATCCTCGGCCTGTGGGCGGCGGGACTGCTGCTCTCCTTTGCCCTCAATTACAGTCAGATTGCTTCGGTAGCGGGAAAAGCCCGCGACCTGGTGGCCCACCCCTCCGTTTCTGACTATCAACTGACGGCCCTCCATGCCCTGCGCAATGAGGCCGGCCGTCTCGTGCACGATGGGCAGAAGGGAGCGCCCTGGTATCGGCGCTTTGGTCTGGACCATCATCAGCAACTATTAAACGCCGTCCTGCCCTGGTACGGTGTGGCAAATCATCGCCTGATACGTGACCCGGCCAATGCCGCGTTGCAGCAGGCGCTCAGCGCGCTGGTCAACTCCGCCCCCAATAGCGACCAACGAGCCAGGCTGGCGAAACCGGGCTATGACCAGCTGAAAGCCTGGCTGATGATGGCTCGTCCGGATAAAGCCGATGGCGCATTTTTCGCGCAGACCATGAAAACGGTCCAGCCGACGCGAATGGGGATCTCGACCGGTCTGTGGCAAAGTCTGGCGCCGGATTTGTGGGCCTTTTATCTCTCCCTGCTGCCCGAGCGGCCAGAGTGGAAGATCATCCCGGATGCGCAACGGGTGAGTCAGAGCCGTCAGGTTCTGTTGCAGCAGCTAGGTCGCCGCAATGCCGAAAGCACCTTATATGAGAACATGCTCAAATCCGTGCGTCGTAATTTTGCCGATGTATCGCTGGAAGACATGACCAGTGGCACCGACGCGCGCCGCCTGTTTACCACCGATGAAGTGGTCCCGGGGATGTTTACCCGCCAGGCATGGGAAGGCGGCATTCAGCAGGCCATTGATAAGGCAGCCAGCTCGCGCCGGGAGGAAATCGACTGGGTGCTGAGCGATTCGCGCAAAACGGTGTCGACAGACCTGTCGCCGGAGGCGCTGAAAGCGCGTCTGACCCGACGCTACTTCACCGATTTCGCCGGCAGCTGGCTGAATTTTCTCAACAGTCTGCGACTTAATCCGGCGACCAATATCGCCGATGTTACCGACCAGCTCACGCTGATTAGCGATGTCCGCCAGTCGCCGCTGATTGCCCTGATGAATACCCTTGCCTGGCAGGGGCAGGCGGGGCAACAAAGGGAGGGGCTGTCGGACAGCCTTATTAAATCGGCCAAAGATCTGGTGGGCGGGAAAGACAAGCCGGTCATCGACCAGTCGGCCGCGGGCCCGCAGGGGCCTCTGGATGACACGTTCGGCCCACTGCTCCAGCTGATGGGGAAAAACACGGGCAGCAACGTCATGTCGGCCGATAGCACCCTGAGCCTGCAAACCTATCTGACCCGTATCACCCGCGTGCGCCTGCGCCTGCAGCAGGTTGCGAATGCTTCCGATCCGCAGGAGATGATGCAGACCCTGGCGCAGACCGTCTTCCAGGGGAAAAGCGTCGACCTGACCGACACGCAACAGTACGGTAGCCTGATTTCGGCAAGCCTTGGCGAAGAGTGGAGTGGCTTCGGTAATACTCTGTTTGTGCAGCCGCTGACTCAGGCCTGGGAAACCGTGCTTCTGCCGTCGGCGGCCAGTCTGAATGATAAATGGCGCCGCTCGGTGGTCGCCAACTGGCACACCGCCTTTGACGGACGCTTTCCGTTTGCCGCCAGCAAAAGCGACGCCTCCCTGCCGATGCTGGCTGAGTTTGTGCGCAAAGACAGCGGGCGAATCGAACGTTTTCTCACGACGGAGCTGAACGGTGTCCTGCATAAAGAAGGCAGTCAATGGGTGCCGGATAAGGTCAACAGTCACGGCCTGGTCTTTAATCCGGCCTTTCTGCGCGCGATCAACCAGCTAAGCCAGCTGTCCGACATTCTTTTCACCGACGGCAGCCAGGGGATCAGCTTTGAGTTACAGGCCAGGCCTGCCCCGGAGGTTGTCGAGACACAGCTGACGATAGACGGCCAAAAGCTGCGCTATTTCAATCAGATGGCCGACTGGCAGACTTTCCGCTGGCCGGGGGAGACGTATAAACCCGGCACTCTGCTTACCTGGACCACCGTCAATGCGGGCACGCGCCTGTTCGGTGACTACAGCGGTACCTGGGGTTTTATTCGCTGGCTGGAGCAGGGTAAACGCCATCCGCTGGATCGCAGCCAGTGGATGATGAGCTTCTCCGCTCCGGATGGCCGCACCCTGCAGTGGGTATTGCGCTCCCAGCTTGGGAGTGGCCCGCTGGCGCTTCTGGCGCTGCGCGGATTGACCCTGCCGGATCAGATTTTTATTGTCGATGCGGCAGAGAGCGCACAGGTCCTGACGACGGGGGTAGGGAATAGTGACATGGATGAGATGGAATTATGAGTATTTTACAAAATTTGGTTGCCGCCAGTCAGTTGGATGAAAGCGTACTGCGCCAGCAGGCCCGGTCACGTCAGGCGCAGTGGCAGTCCTGGCTTGCGCCAATCAGTGACGCCCAACCAACCGGGGACGATCCGGGCTATGACGATGATTTTCAGCGTATCCGCGATGAGGTCAATAAGATCTCCGGCGTCGATACCGAACTGATTTGCCAGCTGGCAGAAAAACTGCTGACTCAGACCTGCAAGGATCTGCGCGTGATCACCTTTTACGTGTGGGCGCGTCTGCAGCGGGATGGTGAAACCGGTCTGGCGGAGGGCGTTACGCTGCTGGCGGCAATGCTTGAGCGGTTTGGGGCTATGCTCCATCCACAGCGTGAACGTAGCTGTAAATCAGCGCTGGAATGGCTTGGCAGTCGCCGGATGTCGGACAGTCTGTCTCTTTATCCGGAAGTCGACATGACCACTATGCAGGTCATTATCGGGGCGTTATTGCTGGCGGAAGCCACTTTTTCCGGCTTGGCTGAAGCATCTCGCCCCGATCTTTCCGGGCTATATCAGATACTGGAGAACCGCCTGGTGCAAAGCGGCGGAGCCCACAGTCTGGTGCCGCAGACCAGCCGCGAAGAACACGATCTGCTACCCCAACATACGGACACCGCACCGGTAATGCATACCGTCACGTCAGGTCGTGATTTGCTCGATCAGGCTAAGGTGCTGGCGAAATATCTGCGTGAGTGTCCCGGCGGATGGCTGGCAGGTCATCATCTGATGAAGAGTGTGCGTTGGGATACGTTAACGGAGTTACCGCCGCTGGATGCCTCCGGCCGGACACGGCTATTGCCTCCCAAGCCTGAGAGTAAAGCCCATCTTAAGCGTTTGTATTTACAGAAAAGCTGGTCGGAACTGCTGGAGCATACGGACACGCTGTTGGCGCAAGGCGTCAACCATCTGTGGCTGGATGTGCAGTGGTACGCCTGGCAGGCGTTGCTGAAACTGGATGCTGACAGTGTACGGGCCGATATCCTGTGCCGGGATATGAAAGGGCTGCTGGCTCGTCTGCCGGGGCTGGAAACCCTGGCGTTTAACGATGGTACGCCATTCGCCGATGAAGTGACGCTCAACTGGCTTAACGAACGTGTCCTGGATGAGATGGCCGGATGGCAAGATGAGCCGGTAATGGCGGCGACCAGCGCTGATGAGGTGCTGTCGCTGGAGCCAGAAGTGCTCACCCGCGCGGACGATAAAGGTATTGAGTCGGCGCTGAACTGGTTACAGGCGCAGCCGGGCTATACCACCAGCCGCAATCGGTGGCTGATGCGCTTACTGATGGCGCGGGTCAGCGAGCAGTACGGAAAAAATGAAATGGCGCTGCATCTGCTGGCGGAACTCGACAGCCGCGCCCGGGAAATGACGCTCGAACAATGGAAGCCGGAGCTTATCTTTGAGGTCAAAGCCCGCCGACTCCGGCTGCTCAGAGGCAAGGCCGGGCGCAGTGAGGCAGAAAAAAATCGCTTGCTGCCAGAAATGGAGTCATTGCTTGCCGGGCTCATCGCTCTGGATCCTGCTCGCGCCGCGGTGCTGTGCGCATAATTCACGCATCATTCACATTGCACTCCCTGCACCTGCGGTTCTCTGCATATCTGAAAGCTATTACTCATTCTGGTGATTTATGGACGATTTAACCCTGCGTTATTACGACGCTGAAATGCGCTACCTGCTGGAAGCGGGTGAAGAGTTTGCCCGCGCTCATCCTGAGCAGGCGGCAATGCTCAATCTCGACAAAGCGGGCGCCCGCGACCCCTTTGTCGAGCGCCTGTTTGAAGGTTTTGCCTTCCTGATGGGCCGCATGCGCGAGAAACTCGATGACGATCTGCCTGAGCTGACCGAAGGCGTGGTCAGTCTGCTGTGGCCACATTATTTACGTACCATTCCCTCGATGTCGGTCGTGGAGTTCACCCCCGACTGGCCGGAAATGAAAGAATCGATGACGATAGGCAAAGGTTTTGAAGTGCTTTCCCGGCCGATCGGTGAAAAGGGCACGCGCTGCCGGTACACCACCACCAAAGCGATCGCTCTGCAGCCGTTATCCCTGGAGCGCGTCCAGCTGGCCACCGATACGGATGGCCGGTCGGTGATCACGCTGCGCTTTACCTGCAGCCAGCTGACGGACTGGCGCCGGGTCGATCTCAGTCATATCCCGCTGTACTGCAACGCCGATGCGCCGCTGGCCTGCGCCATGCACGAGGCCTTTACCCTCAATGTGGCCCGGATGTGGCTGCGCATCCCCGATGAGGTGGACAGAAGGCCGCTGGACGGGTATTTCAGCGCGCTGGGATTTGGCGAGGATGACGGCCTCTGGCCTGAAGATGGCCGCAGTTTTCGCGGTTACCAGCTGCTGCTGGAGTATTTTACCTTCCGCGAAAAGTTCATGTTCATCGATCTGCGCGGGCTGGAGACGGTGGTTTTTCCGGCCGGACTGGCGTGGTTTGAAATCGACGTCGTGCTGGCGGAACGCTGGGAACATGACTTCCGCTTCAGCGAAAAGCAGCTGCGCCTGCACTGCGTGCCAGTGATCAACCTGTTTCCGCTGGAGTCCGATCCGCTGACCATCAATTACCTGCAGACCGAATACCCGCTGCGCCCGATGCGCGTGCAGGACGGCCACACCGAAATTTACACCGTCGATTCCGTGATCTCCTCACACCAGCAGGTTTACGCGCCGTTCTCAAGTTTTCGCCACAAAGGCGGCATGATGCGTCATGACGCGGCGGACTATTACTATCATACCCGGGTGCGCCGTGGCCCCTCCGGGCTGTACAACACCTGGCTTATCGTCGGCGGAGAAGCCTTTGATAATCATACCGTACCGGAAGATGAAAGCCTGTCGCTGACCCTCACCGGAACCAACGGCCAGCTGCCGCGTCGCGCGCTGCAGAGCACCGTGCTCGATACGGTGATGAAAACCACTTCCGCCAGTATTGCAGTGCGGAACCTCTGCGCGCCGACGCTGCCGTGCTATTCCCCCGCCCAGGACCGTTTTCACTGGCGGGTGCTGAGCCATCTGGGCAGCAGTTTTCTTTCCCTGATGGATAACGCGGAGGTCCTGCGCGGCACCCTGGCGCTGTATGAATGGACCGACAGCGAGATGAATCGTCGGCGTCTGGAAGCCATCCTCGACGTGAAGCACCGCGCAACAGAGCGCTTTGCACAGGGCCATCTGGTGCGCGGCGTGCAGATTGAAGTCACCCTCGACAGTCACGGCTTTGCCGGACGTGGCGATATATGCCTGTTTGGCGAGATGCTTAGCCGCTTCTTCGCGCTCTACACCGACATCTACTTGTTCAACCGCCTGATTATCATTCTGCAACCAACCGGAGAACGACTGGAATGGGAAGAGAAGCACAGCCGCCGCATTCCCGGCTGACCCCGCGGCTGGAGGCCGACCTGCCGCGGATCAATTTTTACCGCTTCTGCCAGCTTCTGGAAAAACGGCGTCCCGGCCAACCGCTGATGGGGGGAACCAGCCATCCGGCTGACGATCCGGTGCGTTTTTACCCGCATCCGGGAATGGGATTTCCCGCCAGCGAACTGAAAGCCGTGGAATACGATGAGGCCGATGACAGCAGGCCGCCGGTCATCCGCACCACCTTTATGGGGTTGTACGGTGTCGATTCGCCGCTCCCGACGGCATATCTCGATGATATCGCCCAGCACAGGGAAGGGCATGAAGCGCTGCAGGGCTTACTGGATATCTTCAGCCATCGGATCATGACGCAGTTTTACCGCATCTGGCGGAAATACTCCTGGCCCGCCACCTTTGAGCCCGGCGGCACCGATCGTCTCTCGCAGTCGCTACTGGGCCTGGCGGGGCTGGGCATCCCCGGCACGACGCAGCATATCGCCTCGCCGGCGTCGCGCTTTCTGGCGCTAACCGGCGTGCTGCGTCAGCCGGGCAAAACCCAGCAGGGGATCCAGGCGCTAGTCACCCTGCTGGCCCCGGAGACCACCGTCAGGGTGAGCCCGTACAGCCTGCGTCCGGTGGCGATCAGCCAGCCGCTGGGGTTTTACGGCGATGACGACTTCTTCCTGGACGGCAATACGCCGCTGGGTGACGAAGCGATGGATGCCAGCAGCCAGCTCCTCGTTGCCCTTACCACCGACAATCCCGCGGAGGCGCAGGGCTGGAAGCCTGACGGCCCGCTGTTTCGGGACTTTCTCATCCTGCTGCGGGTATACCTCGGCTGGCGATTCCGGGCCAACATCACCCTGACCGCGCCGACCCGACTGCTGGCTGTCCCGCCGCTGGGGGACGAGCCGTTCTGGCTCGGTATGAACGGCGTGCTGGGCGTGGGTGAGGGCGAGAGTGAGGGCGATATTCCTCAGACCTTTACCACCGAGCTGGGTACCTATACGGGCCTGCAGCCTGCCACCTTTCTACAAGGAAACCGACGTGTTACGTATAAGTTTGACTAAAACCGCCTGTCTGCTGCCCCTGCTTGCGCTTTGCCTGAGCGGATGCGGACTCACCCAGCGCGTCTCGGAGGGAACAAAGTCTGCCTTCAACGCCGTTTTTTATAAGAAAATTAATACGCTGCATCTGGACTTTACCGCGCGCGAAGCGCTCAACACCGATGCCAGAGAGAATCACTCGCTCTCTGAACCGGTGGTGGTGCGCATCTATCAGCTTAAAGATCGCCAGACCTTTGACCGGCTGGTTTACCAGCAGCTGCTGGAGGAGGGGGATATTCTGCTCGCCGCCGATCTCCTCGCCAGTCGCGATGTGGTGATCGGTCCCGGAGGGGACGCCAGTCTGAATATGCCGCTGGAAGCGGAGGCGACGTTCGTGGCGGTTGTCGGCCTGTTCCGCCATCCGGACACACAAAGAAATACCTGGAAGCAGGTGCTGGCGCGTGAGGAATTGGATCCGGACAAGCCGCGCATTTTCACCGCCGAACACAACCAGCTACGGCTCAGGCCTGAAGCGGCGAAGTAACGTAAAAAAACAAACATTTGCGGCGGGGCCATCGCGCCAGTTCGCCCTCAACCTTCGTAACCAGCGAACGGGCGATAACCATCTTCATCCAGCCCAACCGGTTTCATCACAGCACAGGGAGATAACGTGACAGCGAGGGAACGTTTTTTTAAGAAACTGCAGCAACAGCAAAATCCGCGGCGGACAGCGGCCCTCGACGGGTCGGCCGCCGCGGATATCGCCAGGTTTCGTCAGCAGATGGCGGCGCTGGCACAGCAGATAAGTCAGTGGTTTGATGGAACCGGTATTGAGGTGGTGATTTCGACCCGCCATCTCCACGACCTGAGTACCCTTGGCTACAGCCTCAACAGCGGCATCTGCCGCTACGATATCCCGGCCATTCGTCTGCAAAACGGCGAGCGCAGCGTCAATATCGTGCCGCAGCAGCTGTTGGATGGCGTGGAAAAGGGGATCGTGACCCTGAGTCTTGAGGCGCCCGACGGCGCGGGCTCCCGGGAGGTGTTTTATCTGAGCCTGGCCCCGGAGGAGGGCTGGATGATCCGCAAGGCGCACCAGTCCCCGGAAGCGCGGCTTATGCTTACCGAAGATCGCTTTTTTATGGCGGTCGACAGCCTGGCCTGAAGATCCCTGACAGGCGATGACGTCCTCGCGGCGGCGGTGCAAAGCGCGCATCGCCGCCCTGAGGTATCAGGCGCCAAACGCTCCGTCGATGGTGTGCATGGCGCCAGTGACAAACGACGCCTCCGGACCGGCCAGCCACGCCACCATTCCCGCCACCTCTTCCGGACGGCCATGGCGCTTAATGGCCATAAAGCTGTGCATCAGCTCTTTCATCGGGCCGTTCTCCGGGTTGGCGTCGGTATCAATTGGGCCGGGCTGGACGACGTTGACCGTGATGCCGCGCGGGCCAAAATCCCGCGCCAGGCCGCGCGCCAGCCCCTGCAGGGCCGATTTGCTGAGCGCATAGGCCGCCATTCCCGGCACTGGCATGCGATCGCCATTGACTGAGCCGATGACAATAATGCGCCCGCCTTCCGGCATGCGGCGCGCCGCTTCGACGGAGGCATGGTAGGGGGCGTGAATATTGATGTGGAACAGGCGATCGACGGCATCGCTGTCCTGCTCGAGAGCGTCACCGAAAAGCGCGATCCCGGCATTGACCACTAACACGTCCAGCGGGCCGCTGTCGCGGACCAGGCTTATCACCGCATCGCGATCGGCGCTGTCCGCCTGCACCGCCGTGCTGCCGGTCTCTGCCGCCAGCCGCTCGGCCGCTTGCGGCGAACCGGAATAGCTAAACACCACCGACGCGCCATCGGCGACAAAACGCCTGACGATCGCTGCGCCAATTCCCCGACTCCCGCCTAAAACCAGCACTGATTTATTGTGAAACGCTGTCATATCCCACACCTCATGATATTGTAGTGATGATTACAATATGCTGCGGCAAAAAAGGCTGTCAAGGATTAATATAGTGACCACTACAAAACCAGGGCGCACTCCGGGACGTCCCCGCCAGTTTGATGCGGAACAGGCCATTGAAACGGCGCAACGCCTCTTCCACGCGCGAGGCTACGACGCGGTGAGCGTGGCCGATCTGACCCAGGCTTTCGGCATCAACCCCCCGAGCTTTTATGCCGCTTTTGGCAGTAAGCTCGGGCTGTATACCCGCGTCCTGCAGCGCTACAGCCAGACCGGGGCCATTCCCATTGATGCCCTGCTGCGAGACGACCAGCCGGTGGCGGCGTCGCTCATCGCCGTACTGCAGGAGGCGGCTCGCCGCTATGTGGCCGATCCGGCCGCCGCCGGCTGCCTGGTGCTGGAGGGGGTACATTGTCAGGATGCTGATGCCCGGGTGGCGGCAGGCGAATGGCATGCTGCGGCAAGAGCCAAAATCCAGCAGTACATCGCCCGCCATCGCCCGCAGGACGCGCTGCGGGTGACTGACTATATGGATACGCTGATGCTTGGCCTGTCGGCGAAAGCGCGGGAAGGGGATAGTCTGCCGCGTCTTCTGGAGACCGTGCGGCTGGCAGGCCTGGCGCTGGAGCGCATCCTGCCAGCCTGAGTCGTCAGATGGTTTGTCCGCCCGACACCTCGATCCGCTGGGCGGTCACCCAGCGGTTATCGTCGCGTAGCAGGCTGGCGATCATCGGCCCAATATCCTCGGGAACGCCCACCCGTCCCAGCGCCGTCATGGCGGCAAACTGCGCGTTTACCTCTGCGTCGTCCCGCACCAGCCCACCGCCAAAATCGGTGGCGATAGCGCCGGGGGCGATGGTATTGACGGTGATGCCGCGCCCGCCCAGCTCGCGGGCCATGTACACGCTCAGCATCTCCACAGCCGCTTTGGCGGCGGCGTAGGCGGAGAAGCCAGGATAGGAGACGCGGGTCAGCCCGGAGGAAAAGTTAACGATCCGCCCGCCGTCTGCCAGCAGCGGCAGCAGGGTTTGTACGAGAAAAAATACCCCCTTAACGTGGACGTTAAACAGCCCGTCGAACTGCGCTTCGCGCGTTTCGGCCAGCGGGGCGAATTCGCCGTGCCCTGCGTTATTGATCAGGTGGTCGAAAGTGGCCCGCCCCCAGACGCTGGCCAGCGCGCTGCCGAGGCTGTCGGCGAAGGCCGGGAAGCTGGCGGTTTGCGCCATATCCAGCGGCAGGGCGATGGCCTTGCGGCCCAGGGCGCGGATGTCGGCGACCACCGCTTCCGCCTGTTCGAGACTGCCGCGGTAGGTGACGATGACATCCCCACCCTGGCGGGCGATATCCAGTGCGGTCTGACGGCCAAGGCCGCCGTTGGCGCCGGTAATAAGTGCAATTTTAGTCATGTTCGGTCCTCTCTGATATGTGGAGTCCTTACAATAGGAGAGGCTCACCGGGCCGGGTTGCCCAATCCTTGTTATTTTTTGCCCATTTCTCTCCGTTCACTCCCTTTTGCTGGGAAATAGCGCATACTCAGGCTTTAAAACTTGCCTGAAAGGATCTTATGCGCGACGCTCTGTTCGATCTCTGCCGCCGGTTTGCCGATGCTCATGTCGATAGCAGCGGGGTGGCAGTTACCCCGGTTCCCGGTATTACTCTGGTGCGGGCCCTGCATCCTGGTGACCTGCAGGCGGCTATCGCCAGGCCGCTGGTGGCCATGCTGCTCCAGGGGCGTAAGAGCGTGACCACCGGCCTGGCCAGCTTTGACTATGGTCCGGGCGAGGCGATGGTGATTGCCGCGGATGTTCCCACTACCAGCCAGATCACCGAGGCCAGTCAGCGTTTTCCCTATTACGCGCTGGTGCTGGAGCTGGACCTGGCTATCCTGCGCGAGCTGCAGGAGGCCGGGCCGTCAGGGCCGGATGAGGCGCCCCGCGTTGGTATCGAACCGATGAACGCCGATGTGACGGATGCCGCTTACCGGCTGGCAAGGCTGTTTGATCAACCGGGGGCGCTGGCGGTGCTGGGGGAAGGTCTGCGGCGGGAGCTGCATTACTGGCTGTTGCAGAGTGTCCATGGGCCGGCCATCCGGGCGCTGGGCGCCGTAGACAGCCATTCGGCGCGGATCCGTCGGGCGGTGGCGATGCTGCGCCGGGATTTTATGCAGCCAGTCAGCGTCGACGCGCTGGCCGACGCCGCCGGGATGAGCGTCTCTGTCTTTCACCGTCATTTCCGCGCCATGACCACGCTGTCGCCGCTGCAGTTTCAGAAGCAGTTACGCCTGATCCACGCCCGCCGCCTGATGCTGGCGGAAGGGATGAGTATTGCGCAGGCTGCCGGGGAGGTGGGCTATATCAGCGTGTCGCAGTTCACCCGGGAATACGCTCGCCTGTATGGCGCGCCGCCGGGCCGCGATCGTCGCCGGGAAAAAATGAGCGCCTGACCTGGCGCGCGGGCTGCCGGCAGCTCATCCCTGAGCCTGACGCCGGTGCTTTAGTCCGCGATTTTCGCCGTGATATGCACTTTGTTGCCCATTCGCGCTTCAGTGATGCGATAGGTAGTCACGCCCTCGCGGGCGGCCTGCTGGCGGATTTTGCTCTCCGCATGGTCCAGGGTATCGCCGGTGGCGGTGATGGTTCTGGCATTTGCCGCCAGGGGCAGCAGACAACTCAATACGATCAGTGGAATTAACTTGTTCATCGTCATTCTGTCCTGTGAGAGAAAATCAGCGCGCGGTCTGCAGCCAGCCGGCAATGTCCTGGGTCGGCAGCTGGTGGCGGGCATTCCAGGTGTCGCCCATCGGCCACCACACGCCATCCCCCCGGGCGAAGGCGGCGCGATAGCGCAGCATGGCGTCATCCGGGTCTGTCCGCAGCTGCTCCAGCAGGGCGGGCAGGGTGTGGACGGCTTTGCTGAACGTCTGCTGCGTTACGCGCTCCACGGTATCCGCCAACTGCCGGTAAGAGGTCGTTTCACCGGCAACAAACACCACCTCGTTGACGATCCGCGGCTGATGCAGATAAATCGCCGTGGTCAGGCGGCCAATATCCGTCGGTGAGGTGACGGTCACCTGGGTATCCCAGCTGCCAAGGGCGTGAAGGGTTCGGTTGGATAAATTCACTACATCGAAGTCTGGTTCGAAGAGAAAGCTGGTAAACATCCCGGTGGAGACAATGACCCACTCCGTGGCCCGCTGCGCGCGCAGCAGGGTCCGGACATCGTACTGCTCGTCCCAGACCGGCTGACCGCTGCCTTTGCCTACCACATCGTAATTGACGCCAAACTGCCAGGGAAAATAGCGGGGTACCCCGGCCGCCAGCACCGCGCGGGTAATTTTCAGCTGTGTCCCCGGACCGGCGACAAACCCCATGCAGTTAATCACGGTGGTGAATCCGCGAAACTGATCGGCCAGCGTCTCCATGGCGCTACCGGCGATGTCGACGGCGAGGAAGGTGGCTCCGGCGTCGGCCAGCGCCTGATGGTTTGCCGACCGCAGCTGGCCGGCTTCATCCCAGGCCGCCGGCGAGACGATGACCGAGACCGTGCCCTGGCGCTCGATTACCGCAGGCACCAGCGCATCGAGAACGGCGGCGCCCAGTTGTCCCGCTCCCAGCACCAATACCTTTTCCGCATGATTAAAATTATCAGTTTTCATTTTAACTCCTTGCTCAGTTAAGCCTTGTGTTGACGGGCTACAGGCTCAGTGTAGGGGGACGGTCGACATTCGATAAGTACAGCGTTTCGGGTTAGACTGTTCGTAATAATGGGATAATGAGCGCCGGGGGGGTAACGAAATGGACAAACTGGATGCCATGCAGGTCTATGTTGCGGTCGTGGATACCCACAGCTTCGCCCGCGCGGCGGAGGTGCTCGGGCAGCCGCGCTCCACGGTATCGCGGGTGGTGAAGGAGCTGGAAGCCTGGCTCGGGGCGCAGCTTCTCCAGCGCACCACCCGCAAGCTCAGCGTGACGGCGGAGGGTCGCCGGTATTATGAGGAGTGTAAAAGGCTGCTGGCCGAGATGGCGGCGATGGAAGCCTCCTTTCCCGGGCGCTCGGCTCAGCCCGCCGGGCGGTTCAAGGTAGGGATGCCGCAATCCCTTGCCCGCCACTGCATTCTGCCGAGGATCGGCGAGTTTTTGCAGCAGTATCCCGATCTGGAGCTGATCCTCTGCTCAAGCGACAACGTGGAAGATATTATTCAGGAGGGATTCGACTGCGTGATCCGTACCGGGCGGATCGAAGATTCCACCACCCTGGTGGCGCGTCCTCTGGCCCGCTACCGCTGGATGGTCCTCGCCTCGCCGGCCTGGCTCGCGGCCCACGGCCGGCCGCAGAGCATCGACGAACTGCACCAGCATCGGGCGGTGGGCTACCTGAATCACCGTACCGGGCGGACCATCGACTGGCTTTTCTCCCTCGATGAAGGCGACTGCGCGATCCGCATGCGGGAGACGCTGGTGGTCGACGATACCGATGCCTACATTCAGGCTGGCATTCAGGGGCTGGGCCTGATCCGCGTCGCCAGCTATCTGGCGCAACCTTATCTGCAGAGCGGGGCGCTGGTCGCCTGTCTGGAGCAGGCCGCTTCTGATCTTCCCTTGTCGCTGGTCTATCCGCAAAACCGCTATCTGCCGCCGGCGGTGCGCGCGTTTTATGACTGGAGCAGGCGTGTGCTGCAACCCCCGCACAGCGAGGCCTGATGCCGGGGCATCGGCCCGGTTATTGGCCGCGCATGGCCTGTTTTAACATCGTCACCAGCCAGTTCAGCGCCGGATCCTGCGCCCGCCGTTTGTGCCGCAAAATGCACAGCGTAAATTCCGGATACGCTACCGGCGGAGCGTCCGCGCGCAGCGCATACTGCGCCTGCCAGCGCTGCGCCAGCCCCTGCGGGACGGTGGCGAACAGCGGCAGGGTGGTCAGCAGCAGGGGAAAGGTGGAGAAATTCTGCGTGGCAAAGCGCACGCGCCGCGCGAGCCCCTGGCTGGCGAGCTGGCGGTCAATTTCACCGTGGCCGGTTTCGCGATAGGCCACCATCACATGTTCCCAGGCGACAAAGTCGCTCACCGACAGCGGACCGCGGCAGGGGATCTGCTGCGGCGACCACAGGGTGGTGACTCCCATGGACATCACCGGCTCGCTGACGATCTCCCCACGGCTCTGTTTGTTGACAGACACCGCGACATCAATGCGCTCCTCCTCCAGCAACTGGCGAACCTGGAAGGGGTCGGTGGCTATCGACTGCAGTGACACTCCGGGCGCCTCCTGCATCAGCCCGGGTAACAGCGGGGGCATCAGCCAGTGTTCGCTCCAGTCGCTGAGGCCGATGCGAAAAAGCTGCTGCGCGCGCGCCGGGACGAACTCTCCGACGCCAAACATCGCCGAATGTAGGTTTTCCATCAGCGGCTGCAGGTCGGTCATCAGCGCTTGCGCCCGCGGCGTCGGCAGCATGCCTCTGGCGCTGCGCACGAACAGCGGGTCGTCAAACATCTCGCGCAGCCGTTTCAGCGCCCCGCTGATAGCCGGCTGGCCAAGATGCAGCACCTCTGCGGTGCGGGTGACGCTCCCTTCGCGGTACAGCACCATCAAGACTGTCAACAGATTCAGATCGATACGACTAAAATCATTTTCAATGATTTTGTTCATTATGATAATCAATTTGAATGTGGGTTATCCCGGCAGCATAGTGAATATCACCCCGATAAATCAACCAGCGCAATGCGCGCGGAGGGAGTGATGCAAACTTACCAGACAGGCGATAGCCTGATTTTCA
Organism: Klebsiella sp. KP20-425-1; assembly: GCF_025813515.1. Taxonomy (NCBI): domain Bacteria; kingdom Pseudomonadati; phylum Pseudomonadota; class Gammaproteobacteria; order Enterobacterales; family Enterobacteriaceae; genus Klebsiella; species Klebsiella sp. KP20-425-1. Next base: position 2,890,123 of record NZ_CP109614.1, on the reverse strand, counting down.
AAGTGCCGGAGCGCGAGATTTCCCTGCAGCCGGCAGCGCTCTATCCAGAGGCGTTCCCGGTAGCGGAGGCGGAGGCCGTTATTCAGCCGATTGCGCTGTCAATCCACAGCTGGGTGGTGCAGACCCCCTACGATCTGATTGTTATCGATACCGCCACCGGCAATGGTCGGGAGCGCGGCGGCAATCCGCTCTATCATCAACTTAACACGCCGTATCTGGAGAATCTCCGCGCCGCGAGAGTGAACCCGGAGGACGTGACCCTGGTGCTACTGACTCACCTGCATACCGACCATGTCGGATGGAATACCGTCTGGCAGGACGATCGCTGGGTGCCGCTGTTTCCCAACGCCCGCTATCTGTGCTCGGCAAAAGAGCTGTCGCGGGTGAAAAACAGCGAACGCTACCGGGCGCTGTGGCTTGACAGCCTGCTGCCGGTGATTGAGGCCGGCCAGCTGGAGACCGTCGATGTGGCGACCCGGCCGCGGGTCGGCGGACGGATCGACTTTATTCCCACCCCCGGCCACAGTCCGGACCATGCCGCGCTGGTCCTCGCCGCCGGAGATGACTACGCCTGTTTCTCCGGCGATCTTCTGCATTCCCCGATCCAGTTTGCCCATCCGCAGTGGAATTCAGCGTTCTGCGGCGATCCCCGGCAGGCGGAAGTCTCGCGACGGGAGATGATGGCGTGGGGGGCAAGCCATCATGCTCAATGGTTCACCGGGCATTTTGCCGGGCCTTCCTGCGGCTGGCTGGAGAAGGATAAGCAAGGTGACTATCGCTGGCGAGAGGCCGGGAAACAGGCTGCAGATAAGGGGAACAGTGATGAATAATGCGCAAACCGTGTTGGTTTTTGGCGCCACCGGTCAGCAGGGCGGCTCGGTGGCGCGGGCGCTGCTGCACCGCGGCTGGCGGGTTCGGGCGCTGGTCAGGGATCCTTTCTCCGCCGGGGCCGCTGCGCTGGCGGCGCGGGGAGCCGAGCTGGTCGTGGGTACCTTTGAAGACCGGGCGGCAATGCGGTCGGCGATGGCAGGGGTCGACGGCGTCTTCAGCGTCCAGCCCAGTTCGCCGGGAGGGACGGTGACCGATGAGCAGGAGGTACGCTACGGGATAACCATCGCCGATCTCGCCGTCGAGTGCGGGGTGAAGCATCTGGTGTACAGCTCCGGCAGCGCGACGGGGGAGACGCCGACCGGCGTAGCGCATTATGACACCAAAGCGGAAATTGAACGGCATATTCGCCGCCTGCCGCTGGCGGCGACCATCGTGCGGCCCGCCACCTTTATGGAGCTGCTGGTGATGCCTGGTTTTGGCCTTGATGAAGGTCGTTTTCAATTTTTTATGTTGCCGGAGGGGAGAATGCAGGTGCTGGCGGTGGAGGATATCGGCCATCTTGTCGCGGCGGTTTTTGCCGCGCCGGCGCGGTTTGCCGGCAAGACGTTCGAGATCGCCAGCGACAGCGTGACCGGTCGTCAGCTGGAGGTGTTATTCTCCGCGGCGGCGGGACGGCCGATCCCCTATTCGCGATTTTCCGACGAGGTGCTGGCCGCCAGTCCTTTTCTGCACAAGCTGACCGGGCTGGTGGACGACGGGCGGCTGGCCGGGCACGCCGACCTCGACGCCCTGCGCCAGCTGCACCCGCAGCTGCACACCTTCGCCGGCTGGCTGGCAGGCCCCGGCCGTCCCGCCTTCAAGCGGGCGCTGACCAGCGGGGCTCGCTGGGCGTTTGATCGTTAAAGGCTGGTGTTCTGGTTACCCGCCAGGCGCGCTGTCTCGTCGGTGACCGGCCGCCGCTAGCCGGCAGTCAGGATCGCGTCGGCCAGCACCGCTAAAATCCGCTCTGCGCGCGGGGCATGGGACGGTTGCTCCCGCAGCCAGGCAAGCGCGGCGATCAGATCGAACAGCTCCTCTCCGCTGAGATCTGGCCGTGCCAGCCCGGCCTGCTGCGCGCGGGTAAGCAGCGACGTACCGGCGGCGCGCAGGGCAACGCAGGCGCTATGCAGGGCGGACTCAGGATCGTCGATGGCGCTCATCAGCGGGGCGATGATCCCGCGATGCTGATGGGTAAACGCCACGCTCTCGGCCAGCCACTCCAGCAGCGCCGCGGCAGGATCGGCGGCGAGCAGAAGCGACTCAGCCCGGGCGGTTAGCGCCGCAAAGCGGCTGCGGAGCAGGGCTTCCAGCAGGCTGTCGCGGTTGGGAAAGTGGCGATAGAGGGTTCCCATTCCGACGCCCGCCCGGCGGGCGATATCGCGCAGCGAGGCCTCAGCGCCTTGCTCCACAAAGACGTCCCGGGCCACCTCGATCAACAGGTCATAATTTTTTCTGGCATCAGCTCTCATTGGCGTTCCTTGACAATCGGAGCACTGCTCCATATATTCGGAACAGTGCTCCGTTAAATATAACGCATTTCCATATGAGGAGAAAGCGATGTCGACGCAGATGATGAAGGCTGTTCAACAGCACGCCTTTGGCGGGCCGGAAGTCCTGAGCTATGAGGATGCGCCCATGCCGGTCCTGCAGGCCGGTGAAGTACTGGTACAGGTGCACGCGGTGGGCGTGAACCCGCCGGACAGCTATCTGCGCGATGGCTATCAACAGCTGCCCCCGGAGTGGCGGCCCGAGGTCCGCTTTCCCTTGATCCTCGGGACCGATCTCTCCGGGGTGGTGGTGGCGCGGGCGGATGACGTCCGGGAGGTGGCGGTCGGCGACGAAGTGTATGCTATGGCGCGTTTTCCCGAAGGGGCGGCAGGGGGCAGTCGCGCTTACGCCGAGTACGTTAGCGTGCCGGTCAGCGACCTCGCTCGCAAACCCCTAACCCTGAGCCATCAGCAGGCTGCCGCGGTGCCGATGTCGCTCCTGACCGCCTGGCAGTTCATGATCGATCCCGGGCATGAGGTGGCGAATCCGCTGCAGCCGGGGCCGCATCGGCCGGTGCCGCTGGCGGGTAAACGCGTCCTGGTCAACGGCGCGGCAGGGGGAGTCGGTCATTTCGCCGTGCAGCTGGCGAAGTGGCAGGGCGCCGAGGTGATTGCCGTCGCCGCGGGCCGCCATGAAGCCTTTTTACGTCAGCTCGGCGCCGATAGCGTTATCGACTATACAACCACTGCAGTGGAGGAGACGGTGCGTGACCTGGATCTGGTCATTGATGCGCCGGGCGGGCCGGCCAGCGGCCGTTTTTTGCGTACCCTGCGACCCGGCGGCGCGCTGTACCCGATCTTTCCGCTCGGCTTTGCCGGGGCGGAAGAGGCGCGACAGCGCGGAGTGACGGTCTCCACCACCCAGGTACGCTCCAGCGGCGCGCAGCTCGCCCGGCTTGCCGACCTGCTGGACGCCGGGGTCATCCGGGTTGCAATTGACAGCGTTTTCCCCCTTGCGCAGGCGCAGATGGCGCATGAGCGAGCAGCGCAGGGGCATCTTGAGGGCAAAATCGTGCTGTCGGTGATGGACTCGTCAGCCGGGTAATCCCCGACGGCCAGGGTTGCGTTTTTGCTTCTCCCTGCGGCGGACTAAAACAGCGCCAGCCGGGCAAGACGGTCCAGCGCGTTGCTCAGCGCCTCGTCCCCTGCGGTCAGGCTGATGCGAATAAATCCTTCTCCCCCTGCGCCAAAACCAGTGCCCGGCGCCACCAGAATATGCGCTTCCTGCAGCAGCAGGCGGGCAAACTCCTGCGAACGGTAGCCGGGCGGCACGCCGAGCCAGAGGAAGAAAGTGCCTTGTGCGTCACGCGCCGGCCAGCGCAGCGCAACCAGTCGACGCAGAACCCACTCCCGACGTTGATGATAGACCGCCGTTAGCTGCGCAATCCGTTCGGCCGGCAGGCTGAGCGCGGCGATCGCCGCATCCTGAATCGCGCCAAACACCGTGCTGTAGCTATGGGTGTGCAGCTTTTTAAACGCCCGGATAATCGAGGCGTTGCCGACCGCGAAGCCGAAGCGCCAGCCGGCCATATTAAAGGTCTTGGAAAAAGTATAGGTTTCCACTCCCCATGCTTTCGCGTCAGGCTGGGAGAAGAGGCTCAGCGGCGCATCGCTGGCCGCGCTGCCGATGGCCGCATAGGCAAAATCATGGAGGATCGGCACCTGGTGACGACGAGCAAACTGCAGCGCGCTGGCGAACAGCGCCGGCGTGGCGAGGGCGCCGGTTGGATTATGCGGATAGTTAAGCACCACCAGCCCGGCCTTGTCAGCGACTTCCCGGGGAAGATCGTTAAAATCCGGCAGGAAATGGTTCTCCGCCCTGAGCGGCAGGCCATAAAACGCCGCCTGGGACTGAAGCGCCGCCGAGCGGTAAATCGGATAGCAGGGATCGGTGGAGATGAGGTATTGCCCGGGGCTGAGCAGCGCCCGCGGGATGCCGCCTATACCGATATGCGACCCCTGAAACACGGCGATTTCGCTGTGCGGATCGAGTTCCACATCATACTGCCGGCGATAGAACCGGGCGATCGCCTCGCGGACCTGTGGTTTGCCCCAGAACGACGGGTAGCCATGGTTTTCACGACGATGAATAGCGCTCTGCAGCGAGTCGATCACTTCCGGCGGGGTGGGTTGATCCGGACTGCCGCTGGAAAGATCGATCAGCGGCAGCGCTTCGGTGTTGACCTCCGCGGCCAGTTTTTCCAGCAGGCTGAACAAATTCTCTTCCAGGGCGTCCACCAGCGGCGAAGCAGTAAAATCAGGCATAACATTCCCGGTTTAAATCACGAATAATTGACCATCTTTAAGGGATTTATAGCGGCTGGCTAAATAACAATATACGCAAAAGATTCTTGTTTTTAAGATATGTCGGTATAGCAAAAGTTAATGAGGAATTAGCAAAAGGAAATTCGGCGTTCTGGCTTACAACCCACAATCGGCTGTGATTTAATCGTTCAATATCGCCAACCCTCCAGGAAAATACCTTATGAACAAGTCAGTTGCGCGCGGGATCGCTCTCGCCCTGTTGTCGGCCACCTCTTTTTATGCCGCCGCCGACGCTCATCTTATCCGCGTCGGCTTTAACCCCGGGCCGTATAAAGAACAATTTGAGAAAGGCGTCGCGCCCTATTTATTGAGTAAAGGGTATAAAATCGAATATAAGGATTTCAGCGACGGTATTCAGGTGAATGACGCGGTAGCCCGCGGCGATATCGAAGCGAATATTATGCAGCATCCGGTATATCTGAAAGCAATTAATGAGCGGCTGGGGATCGATAACGTGGGCATTGTGCAGGTCCCCACGCCGCCGATGGGGCTGTATGGTGGGAAACTGACCACCCTGGGGACCCCGGCGGCGGGCACCGTCGTGTCGGTACCAAACCAGCCGTCAAATGAATATCGCGCGGTACTGGTGCTGGAGAGCCTTGGCTGGGTGAAAATTAAACCAGACAGCGATCCGGCCACTTTTTCGCAGCGTAACATCGTAGATAATCCTTACAAAATTGTCCTAAAAGAGATGGATAATGCCCAGCAGGTTCGCGCTCTGCCGGACGTCGACTATGGCCTGATTCAGGGCAATTTTGCCGTCTCCAGCGGTATGTCCCTGACCTCGGCATTAAAGCTGGAAGCAGCCACCAGCCATTTTATTAATGTCGTGACCGTCGCCGGTAAAAATCAGAAGGCGCAGTTTGCCAAAGATATTATCGATGGCTACCACTCGGCCGAGTTCAAAAAATATATTCTCAGCCATCCGCAGTATGATGGTTACCTGCTGCCTGACTATTTAAAATGAATAACGCGATGATAGAATTTCGCCACGTCAGTAAAAGCTTTTCCAGGAAAGGACATCCGGTTCTGGCCTTGCAGGATATTAATCTCAGCATTGAGCGAGGCGATATTTTTGGCATTATTGGCTACAGCGGGGCAGGAAAAAGCACCTTATTACGGCTGATTAATCGTCTGGAAACACCTGGCGAGGGCGAGGTACTGTTAAACGGCGAGCCGCTACAGGACTGCAGCGGCCAGCGCCTGCAGGCCATCAAAAAAGATATCGGCATGATCTTTCAGAATTTTAATCTGCTGAATTCGAAAACCGTTTTTCATAACATCGCCATCCCGCTTATTTTACAGAGGCGCGACAAGGCCTTTATCCAGGCGCGGGTGGCGGAACTGCTGGCGTTCGTCGATCTGAGCGACAAAATCCACAGCTACCCTAATGAGCTGTCGGGCGGACAAAAGCAGCGGGTCGGTATTGCCCGGGCGCTGGCCACCAACCCGTCGGTCCTTCTATGCGATGAAGCCACCTCGGCGCTCGACCCCCACACTACGGTGCAGATCTTACTGCTTTTGCAGGAGATTAATCGTCGGTATGGCATCACCATCGTACTGATCACCCATGAGATGTCGGTGATCCAGAAAATCTGTCACAAGGTGGCGGTGATGCAGGCGGGCCGTATCGTTGAACAGGGGGCGGTTTTTGATCTCTTTGCTCAGCCGCAGCATCCGGTCACTGCCAGTTTCGTGCAGTCGGTGGTGCACGACCGCCTGCCGCAGCGGGTGGCGTCGTTCCTGCAGCGCGATAACGGCGCCCGGGCTTTACGCCTCGAATTTGTCGGCGCGACGGCGCAGCAGCCGATTATTAACCACCTGATCCGCGAGTATGCTGTCGAGGTGAATATCCTGTTTGCCAGCATGTCTGAAGTTCAGGGCCGGATTCTGGGATTTATGATTGTGCAGCTCCTCGGCGAGCCTGACGAAACCGACCGCGCCATCACCCATCTGGTCGATGCAGGAGTGCAAATCACCCATGTTTGATCTTATTGATACCGCCATCACCGGTGAGCAGTTTCTGCTGGCGCTGCATGACACCCTGATTATGGTCGCCGTCTCGCTGGGCTTTGGCGCGCTGATCGGCGTACCGTTAGGGATTGTGCTGGTGGTTTGCCGTCCCGGCGGCATCGTGGCCAACCCGGTGGTGCATCAGGCGCTGAATCCGCTGATTAACGTGCTGCGTTCGCTGCCGTTTATCATTTTGCTGATTGTGATCCTGCCCTTTACCCGACTGCTGGTGGGCACCACTATCGGCACCGCGGGGGCCATCGTGCCGCTGATCGTTTTTGTCGCCCCCTACATTGCCCGGCTGGTGGAGAGCTCACTGCTGGAGGTGGATGAGGGGATCCTCGAAGCCGCGGATGCTATGGGCGCGACCCCCCTGCAGACGGTCTGGCACTTTATGCTGCCGGAGGCGGCGGCATCGCTGATTCTGGCCCTTACCACGGCGACCATCGGCCTGCTTGGTGCGACCGCCATGGCAGGAACGGTGGGCGGCGGCGGAATTGGCGACCTGGCGATCACCTACGGCTATCAGCGTTTCGACGCCTTTGCCACCCTCACCACCGCCCTGGTGCTGATTGTTATTGTCCAGCTTATTCAGACGCTGGGGACCCGCCTGGCTCGCCGGCTGCGTCGCGATTAATCGCTCTACCGCGCCGGGGTTGACCCGGCTAGCGTGCGCAGACCGCGGCGAAGGCGCTGGCTACCCGCGCAATATTGCCGTGGTTGAGCCCGGCCACGCAGACCCGACCGCTGGCGATCAGATAGATGCCATGCTCTTGACGCAGAACGTCTACCTGATCGGCGCTAAAGCCGGTGTAACTGAACATGCCGCGCTGGGTCAGCAGATAGGAAAAATCCCCCGCCGGCAGGGCTGCCTGCAGGGCCTTCACCAGCGCGACGCGCATGGCGCTGATGCGGGTGCGCATGGCCTCCACTTCTTCCTGCCACAGGGCATTCAGCTCGGGATCGTTGAGCACCTGCGACACCACCTGGGCGCCAAACCCCGGCGGGCTGGAGTAGTTGCGCCGCACGGTGGCTTTCAGCTGGCCCAGCACGCGCCCGGCGATATCGGCATTGTCACAGACCACTGACAGGCCGCCAACCCGCTCGCCATACAGCGAAAATATCTTGGAAAACGAGTTGCTGACCAGCGCCGTCAGCCCGGCGCTGGCGATGGCGCGAATGGCATAGGCATCCTCGTCCAGTCCGCGGCCGAAGCCCTGGTAGGCGATATCAAGGAATGGGATCAGCTCCCTGCCGATCAGCACCTCAATCACGCGATCCCACTGCTCGCGGGTGAGATCGGCCCCCGTCGGGTTATGGCAGCAAGGGTGAAGCAGCACAATGCTGCGCGGCGGCAGCTGCTGGAGGGCGGCGAGCATAGCGGGGAAGTTCACCCCGCGGGTGGCGCTGTCGAACCAGGGATAGGTATGTACCTCAAAGCCGGCGCCGGCAAAGATGGCAACGTGGTTCTCCCAGGTTGGATCGCTGACCCAGACCGCGGAGTCGGGGAAGTAGCGCTTGAGGAAATCAGCGCCCACCTTTAGCGCGCCGGAGCCCCCCAGTGTCTGGATGGTGGCGATGCGTCCGGCACGCAACGCCGGATGATTGTCGCCAAACTGCAGGGTCTGGACCGCGCGGCGATAGGGCGCCAGCCCCTCCATCGGCAGATAAAGGCTGGCCTTTTGCTGCTGACTCTGCAGCCGGTCAGCGGCCTGACGGACCGCCTCCAGCTGGGGAATAATGGCCTGCTCGTTATAGTACAGCCCGATGCTGAGGTTAACTTTGTCTGCCCGGGGATCCTGTTGAAAGGCTTCCATCAGCGACAGGATAGGATCGCCCGCATAGGCGTCAACGTTCTGAAACACAGTGGTTACTCCTGAAATGACCGTCAAAGGTGAAGCCATTACACCGCGTAGCGTCCGGGACGGTGGTTCATGGCGATAATCGAATTCAAAATCACGGCGCCGAGGACAGAGACCAGCAGCATCGGCAGGCTAACCACCCACAGCGAGGCGGTGACGATGCAGGCGTCAACCACCATCTGGAATTTACCGGCGCGGATGCCGCTTTTGTCCTGCAGATAGAGGGCCAGAATATTAACGCCGCCGAGGCTCGCTTTATGGCGAAACAGCACCACAAAGCCGATGCCGACCATGATGTTGCCGAAGAGGGTGGCGTAATAGGGATTCAGGCGATCGACATGGATAAAGTAACCGTGCAGGTCAGAGAACAGGGACACCAGTCCGACCGCGCAGAAGGTTTTCAGCGTGAAGGCGGCGCCCATCCGCCGGACAGAGAGCCAGTAGAATGGCAGGTTAATGACGAAGAAGACCACGCCAAACGGCAGGTGGGTGGCATAGTGGATCAGAAAGGCCATGCCCGCCGTCCCGCCGGTCAGGGCGCCAGCCTGGCGAAATAAAATAATGCCAAAGGAGATCATCAGCGTGCCGAACAGCAGCGCCAGGGTATCCTCCAGCCAGGTGTGGGTCAGTTTTTCAGGGGAAAGGATATTATCCATAAATAAGCACTATCTTTTCGTTAACAAGGATAAGCTCTTGTTTGCAAAAATCGCACCAGAGGAGCGTGCCCTGGCGAGCGTTTGCGGAAAAAATACCCGTGGTTTAGCCTAACCTGTTGTTCTGACAGGAAGAGAAAATTGCACGGGGCGTGCGTTTTATGGTTTCCGAATGCGTGAATTGTGCGAACTTGCCGCTTGTCGCGCATTGTCTGGCCCCGCGTCTGCACCAGCGCAGGGCACTGTGCCCCGGTTCAGCGCAGCGGGGTCGTGCCCGGCATCAGCTGGCCGTTCTCTTTAAGGCGGTTGAGCACGACGGCGGTTTTCAGATGGGCCACCCCTTTGTTTTGCGCCAGAATATGGCTGATCAAATGGCTCAGACCGGGCAGGTCCGGGACCGTTACCCGCAGCAGATAATCGGCGTCGCCGGTGGTTTTCCAGGCGTCCAGAATGGCGTCCACTTCACTGAGCATCTGATGAAAGCTCTCCACGCATTGCGGGGTGTGATTCAGCAGACGCACCTCAATCAGGCCAAGCATCTCCTGCCCGGCGGCATCCGGCGCCAGACGCGCATGGTAGCCGAGGATAAGCTGTGCCTGTTCAAGGGCGATACGGCGGCGCGAACACTGGGAAGCGGACAGGCCGATAAGCTCGCTCAGCTCCTGATTGGTTAAACGGCCATTGGCCTGCAGCAGGGTAAGTATTTTCAGATCATAGTCGTCGATGTTGTACATAGTGGCCACTAGCGGAACGTAAAAGTGGCTACCAGCCTAACAGTTTTTTGCCTGGCGTGAAGCCTGAGCGGACGGCGGCAAACCGGATGCACCAAAACGGGTCAGGTTCATGCATTAATCCGCTCTTTTTCTCATGATCTGTGCGTTATCTGGCCAGTTTTCGCGTGTGATGCGCCAGGTCGGCGCCGACATGACCAGCTACCGGAACTGATTTAAAAAGAATATTTGAATATATTTCAATTAATTAATTTTTGTCTGACGCTGCAAGGCGCTCCGCTGGCCTGAAAGTTGCTACCGGCGAACGTGACTTTTTACAGACAGGGGCAGGTCAGAGATGACAACGCAGCAAGAGCATCAGTTAAAACGCGGGTTAAAAAACCGCCACATCCAGTTGATCGCCCTCGGGGGGGCGGTCGGCACCGGACTGTTTTTAGGTATCGCGCAAACGATCCGTATGGCAGGCCCGTCGGTCCTGCTGGGGTACGCCATCGCCGGGGTTATCGCTTTCTTTATCATGCGTCAGCTTGGCGAAATGGTGGTAGAGGAGCCGGTGGCGGGGTCGTTCAGCCATTTCGCCAACCGCTACTGGGGGCCCTTCGCCGGGTTTATGTCCGGCTGGAATTACTGGGTGTTGTACGTGCTGGTAAGCATGGCGGAGCTGACGGCGGTGGGGATCTATATTCAGTACTGGTGGCCGGAGGTACCCACCTGGCTGTCGGCGGCGATCTTCTTCGTGGCGATCAACGCCATCAACCTGACGCACGTCAAAGTGTATGGCGAGCTGGAGTTCTGGTTCTCGATTGTCAAAGTGGCCGCCATCATCAGCATGATCGCCTTTGGCTGCTATCTGTTATTTAGCGGTCACGGCGGCCCGGCGGCGACGGTGGCCAACCTGTGGCAGGACGGGGGATTTTTCCCTAACGGCATCACGGGCTTGGTGATGGCCATGGCGGTGATCATGTTCTCCTTCGGCGGGCTTGAGCTGGTGGGGATCACCGCGGCGGAAGCCGACGAACCGCATAAAACCATTCCCAAAGCCACCAACCAGGTGATCTACCGTATTCTGCTGTTTTACGTGGGGTCGCTGGCGGTCCTGCTGTCACTCTACCCGTGGCGGAACGTCGTGGAAGGGGGAAGCCCCTTTGTGCTGATCTTTCACGCCATTGACAGCAATATTGTGGCCAACGCCCTCAATCTGGTGGTGCTCACCGCCGCGCTGTCGGTCTACAACAGCTGCGTCTACTGCAACAGCCGGATGCTGTTCGGCCTGGCTCAGCAGGGCAACGCCCCGCGTGCGCTGCTGCGGGTGAACCACCGCGGGATCCCATTGACCGCCCTGGCGGTATCCGCCGTCGCCACGGCGCTTTGCGTGGTGATTAACTATGTGATGCCCGGGAAAGCCTTTGCCCTGCTGATGGCCCTGGTGGTGGCCGCCCTGGTCATCAACTGGGCGATGATCTGCATCACTCATCTTAAGTTCCGCCGCGCCATGCAGCGGGCGGGGAAGGTAACGGCTTTCCAGAGTTTCGCCTATCCCCTGACAAACTGGCTGTGTCTGCTGTTTCTCGCCGCGATCCTCGGGGTGATGTATCTGACCCCGGACATCCGCATCTCCGTCTGCCTGATCCCGGTATGGCTGCTGATCCTTGCTGCAGGCTATCTGCTGCGCAGGAAAAGCGCGCCGGCGCCGGTGGCGGCGCTTGAGGAGCGTTAATCTGCGACGCCCTGCCTGGCGGCAGGGCGATATTATTGCGCTGAAAATATATAGCGCCAATATATAGGATGGTTTATATAATTACGATAAATGATAATTAACAATATCACGCTGAATATAAATTAGAATGTGAGGAGACCGCGCGCTTTTTATTGATCTTGCGTACCGCTTTGCTACTATCCAGCCGGCATTGAGACTGTATTTAATAATGCCTGGAAATGGAATAGTAAAAACCATAATGGAGTAGGGTATGAAGCATGTGCACAAGCTGGCCTGGATAGGCCTGTTCGTCAATATTATTATCTGTTTTGTCGCGCGAAATTTATTACTTGATGAAGGACAGCTGAACTTCCATAGTCGGGCGGACGGCGTATGGTCCTGGCTGGTGCTGGCCCTGTTTATTGCCGTGGTGGTTCAGGCGATCAGCATAATGCTGTCAGGCCGCTACCCTTATCTGGCCATCGTCCTGGCGTTTGTTGGCGGCATCGTGATGGTGCCCGCCAGCGTGATCTTTCTGGTGGGTAGTCTGTTCAGCTTGCAAACGCGGATTAACGCCGGATTTACGCCCTGGCGATCAACCACGGCAGTGGGCGAGGCTGATAACCAGCAGCTATTAACCTTTAATGCCTCAGGCTTTTATCCCCAAGGGGCGCTGGCGCTCATCGCCGGGATCATTATTTTAATGATTGGCATGGGGATAGGCGGAGTATTTATTGCCGCCGGTATTGTTGCGCTGTGCAATGGCTATCGTCTGCAAAATCGGGTGGTGATTGGCGTGAGCGGCGAGTCGATGATATTTACGCCGGGGCTTTATGCCGATACCTACGTTATTCCCTTGCGGGATGTTGCCGTAGTTGAACGCAGCAATAATGATGCGAAAGTCCGGCTGCTGATCCGTTCCAGCGGCAGAAGCTTCACGTTGCGTAAAAAACTGCTCGCCGGCGATAAGGTTAATGACGCCTTCGCCGCCATTCTGGCAAAACTGACTACCGTTTAATGCTGGCAGAATAGAGAAGCCGCCAGGCGGCGCGAGGCGTCCTGGCGGTGAAAGGTGGGGTTAGCCTGCGCGGCTACCGTACCAGCTTGTCTCTTACGAACAGCACTGCCTGTTAATCCACGTTAGTAAAATAATCGCGCGCGGCGGTCTCAACGCGTTTCGCATCCAGCCCGGTCTTCTCAGTGATCTGTTCGATAAACGATTTAAATTTTTCGCTCATCACGTTACCCCCTTCCCAGTGGGCGACGTAAAATTTGCACTGATAGCGATAAAAATGGAGAGTGGTATCTCCTAACGTGTAATACATGCGCTTCTCCTGTCCGGTAGTACGGTTGCCGCGTCCACAGCGTCAGCAACCTCTTTTTCATTACGATCGATCTGCATTCTATCCTCCTCCCAATTGGCTGAAATTTCCAGCGGTGCTTTGCGCCATGGAGCAGGATAAAGCAATGTTAATCTGCGGATAGATAGTGATTTTTTCTAAGGTGGCGCAAAAGTAGCGGTTACCTGCGGGCCGCGCAGGTAACCGGAGAAGAGGGCGGATTAGCGCAGCGTGTTGCGCTCGTCGTCGGACAGGTCCAGGGTCTGCACCATACCACTTTCAGCAGAGCGCACCGCCGCTTCCAGAACGGCCATCACCGCCAGCGCTTCCACCGGCGGCACCGGATTGGCGATCTGGCCCTTCAGCGCATCGCGGATCAGCATATAGTACTGGCGCTGATCCCCCTGCGGGGTAGCCTGCGCGTGGGCCTGCAGCGAGGCATCATAGATAACCAGCGGGTCGTCATCCTGGCCCCAGCCGGCGCTGCCCGGTACCACGCCCGCCAGCAGCTGGCTCTCCTGTTGGTCGGCCCGCGCTTTGATAACGCTACCTTTATCGCCGTGCACGGTGAAGCGCGACGAGCCGCCCGCGACCAGCATGCTGGAGTGCAGAATCACTTTATGCGCCGGGTAGTTTAATACCACATGCGCCCAGTCGTTGATCTCCGCCCCGTCGCGCAGGGTGGCTATGTTACCTTGCACCGACTGCGGCAAACCAAATAGCTGCAGCGCCTGGTCGATCAGGTGCGGCCCCAGGTCAAACCACAAGCCGCTGCCCGGGACGTTCTGCTCGCGCCAGCGGACGCGGACTTCCGGGCGGAAGCGGTCGAAATGCGACTCGAAGTGTTTCACCGCGCCGAGGGTGCCTTGCTCAATCACCTGACGGATCCCGAGATAGTCGCTGTCCCAGCGGCGGTTATGGAAGACGGAAAGCAGACGCTGTTTCTCCTCCGCCAGGGCGATCAGCTCCCGGGCCTCCTGCATATCGAGGGTAAAGGGCTTATCCACCACCACATGTTTGCCGGCGTTCAGCGCCAGGCGGGCCAGCGGGGCGTGCGTGGCGTTAGGGGAGGCGATGACCACCAGGTCAACGTCCGGATGCTGGACCGCAGCTTCCGGGGAGGCGATCACCGTGACGTCCGGCAGGTCGCGTTTGACCTTCTCTTCATCGCGGGAAGCGACGAACGCCAGGTTCAGCCCCGGCACCGAACGGATAAGCGGCGCGTGGAAGGTCTTACCGACGAATCCGTAGCCAATCAGGGCGATATTTATCGTGTTGTTACTCATCAGGTTCTCCACGTTGTTAAGCGTCAGCAATATGTACAGAGAGGGCGGGGTCATCCCCCAGCTCAGCCCAGGGACGATCAAGAAAAAGATGGTGAATGTCGCTGAGCCCGGCCACCCGCCACGGTTCGCAGCGGTTGAGTTTGGTATGGTCCGCCACCAGCCAGTGCTCGGCGCTGGCGGCCAGCATGGCGCGTTTAACGTCGGCATCAGCTTCCTGGCTGGCGCTCAGCCCCAGCCCGGCATGGAGCGCGCAGGCGCCGAGAATGGCGATATCGGCCCGGTAGCGGGTGACCAGCGCCAGGGTGGCGCTGCCGGCGAACAGCCGTTGTTTACTATCCCACTGGCCGCCAAGCAGGATCAGCTGGATATCGGCACGGTCGCTGAACAGCTGAGCGATATCCAGAGATGCCGTGATCACGGTCAACGGCCCTTTCAGCTGGGCTGCCACCGCCAACAGCGTGCTTCCAGCGTCGAGAAACAGCGTCGAGCCAGAGGGAATGCGCGCGGCGACCTGCTGACCCAGGCGCTGCTTGGTCTGGGTGAGAAGAGCGTTTCTGCCCTGGCGCGTCATGGCCGGGACGTTAAGGGCGATGGCCCCGCCGTGGCTTTTCTGCAGCACGCCCTGTTGTTCCAGGTCGCTCAGATCGCGGCGAATAGTATCGGCCGACACCTGCAGCTCTGCAACCAGTTCGCTAATGCTCAGCTGACCGGTTTCGCTAAGCCTGTCGAGAATATGTTTTTGCCTGGCGAGCTTATGCATGCCCATTGACTCCGCAAATTAACGCAATAAACAGCATAATACAGCAAGAAGTTGCAAAATAAACGGCAAAACGTCGCTCTGTATGTGTTGAATCGTGAAGAACTTGATTTCACTAAGTTTTAACGTTAAATGAGGGGAGCGCCGCGACCGGGGGCGAAAGCGCTTTTCAATGAAGCGACTAGGCCTGTATTTCCGGGTCATTAAAAGCAAGAATGCGCGCTTTCGCGTACCTTATAGAGAAGGCGCGTAATTTAGCAGATATGGATTAACGGAGGTTGAGTGGACGCGATTAAAGGCTCGGAGTTGCAGATACCGGACGCGATCTTCGCGTGGGTGCTCGACGGGCAGGGGGGCGTTAAGCCGCTCGCCGATGACGATATTATCGACAAAGACAAGCCTTGCTGGCTGCATCTCAACTATACCCATAGCGACAGCGCCGACTGGCTGGCGGCCACCCCGTTGCTGCCCAATAACGTACGCGATGCCCTGGCGGGAGAGAGCACCCGGCCGCGGGTGACGCGGATCGGCGACGGGGCGCTGATCACCCTGCGCTGTATCAACGGCAGTACCGATGAGCGGCCCGACCAGCTGGTGGCGATGCGCCTGTATATGGATGAGCGGCTGATCGTCTCCACTCGTCAGCGCAAAGTGCTGGCGCTGGACGATGTGCTGGGCGACCTGAAGGAAGGTAATGGCCCGACGGACGGCGGCAGCTGGCTGGTGGAGGTATGCGATGCGTTGACCGATCATGCCAGCGAGTTTATCGAACAACTGCACGATCGCATTATCGACCTGGAAGACGACCTGCTCGATCAGCAGGTGCCGCCGCGCGGATTTCTCGCGCTGCTGCGTAAGCAGCTGATTGTGATGCGCCGCTATATGGCGCCGCAGCGCGACGTTTATGCCCGGCTGGCCAGCGAGCGGCTGCCGTGGATGAGTGACGATCAGCGGCGGCGAATGCAGGATATTGCCGAGCGGCTGGGGCGCGGTCTGGATGAGATCGACAGCTGTATCGCGCGGACGGCGATCATGAGCGACGAGATCGCCCAGATTATGCAGGAGTCGCTGGCGCGGCGGACCTATACCATGTCATTGATGGCGATGGTGTTTCTACCCAGCACCTTTTTAACCGGCCTGTTCGGCGTCAACCTCGGCGGGATCCCTGGCAACAGCTGGCATCTGGGGTTTAGCCTTTTCTGCTTGATGTTAGTCGTTGTCATCGGTGGTGTTGCGTGGTGGTTACATCGCAGTAAATGGCTGTAAAGAATCGCCTTTTAGCGGCTGTAGTGCCGGGAAAACCCGGCAATGTTTGAGCGAAATCAATAAACCATCTACCCATTCAGGGCAATATCTCTCTCGCAGGTGAATGCAACGTCAAGCGATGGGCGTTGCGCTCCATATTGTCTTACTTCCTTTTTTGAATTACTGCATAGCACAATTGATTCGTACGACGCCGGCTTTGTTGAGTCGGCTTTTTTTTTGCGCTCTCCGGACCAGCTTCTACCCTTACTAAGACACCCGACGGTTTCTGGCCGTTGACGCCTGCGGGTACGCCCGTATCACTCTCCGGGAGGCCTCTATGTATTACGCTTCAGAGCTGACAGCCCAGTCTATCCCTATCTCGCCCGAGCCGAACGATCCGGCTCCTTTACCCGATCCACGACCGCGTCCGCAGCCCCAGCCCGATCCGCCGCCTGACGAAGAGCCGATTAAATTGTCGCATCAGGCGCGGAGATCTGCGAGGATACGCGCCTGCAGATTGTCTGCCTTTTAATACGAGAATACATTGTGACCGCTTTTTCTACCCTGACTGTTTTACCTGCCGCCCAATTAGCCAACCTTAACGAGCTGGGTTATCTGTCGATGACCCCGGTTCAGGCCGCCGCCCTGCCGGCGATCCTCGCGGGGAAAGATGTGCGCGTGCAGGCAAAAACCGGCAGCGGAAAAACGGCCGCATTTGGGCTGGGTCTGCTGCAGCATATCGATCCGGCGCGCTTCGAGACCCAGTCGCTGGTGTTGTGCCCGACCCGCGAGCTGGCCGATCAGGTCGCCGGCGAGCTGCGCCGCCTGGCGCGCTGCCTGCCGAACATCAAGATTCTGATGCTCTGCGGCGGGCAGCCCTTTGGCGCCCAGCGAGATTCCCTGCAGCATGCCCCGCATATTATCGTCGCCACCCCGGGCCGTCTGCTCGATCATCTGCAGAAGGGAACGGTCTCCCTTGACGCGCTGCAGACCCTGGTGATGGACGAAGCGGACCGCATGCTCGATATGGGCTTTAGCGATGCCATTGATGAGGTGATCCGCTTCGCACCGGCTGACCGGCAGACGCTGCTGTTCTCTGCTACCTGGCCGGCGGCAATCGCGGCGATCAGCGGCCGGGTGCAGCGCAATCCGCAGACAATTGAGATCGACACTGTCGATGCGCTCCCGGCGATTGAGCAGCAGTTCTTTGAAGTTTCCCGCCACGGTAAGATTGCCCTGCTGCAGCGCCTGCTCAGCCAGCATCAGCCCGCATCCTGCGTGGTGTTCTGCAATACCAAACGCGATTGCCAGGCGGTCTGCGATGCGCTCAACGCCGCCGGGCAGAGCGCCTTGTCGCTGCATGGTGACCTTGAGCAGCGCGATCGCGATCAGACGCTGGTGCGCTTCGCTAACGGCAGCGTCCGGGTTCTGGTGGCGACCGACGTCGCTGCCCGCGGTCTGGACATCAAATCCCTGGCGCTGGTGGTGAATTTCGAGCTGGCCTGGGATCCGGAGGTGCATGTTCACCGCATCGGCCGTACCGCCCGCGCCGGTGAACAAGGGCTGGCCATCAGCTTCTGTGCGCCGGAAGAGGCGCAGCGCGCCACTATTCTGGCCGACATGCTGCAGCTTTCCCTGAACTGGCTGCCGGCGCCGACGGGCAACACCATCGCGCCGCTGACGGCGGAGATGGCGACGCTGTGTATCGACGGCGGGAAAAAGGCGAAAATGCGCCCGGGAGATGTGCTGGGAGCCCTGACCGGGGATATGGGCTTTGATGGTGCCGATATCGGCAAAATTACCGTCCACCCGGCCCACGTCTATGTGGCGATCCGCCAGAATATGGCGCAGAAGGCGTATAAGCAGTTACAAAATGGCAAGATCAAAGGTAAATCCTGCCGCGTACGACTGCTGAAGTAAGGGCAGGAGAGTGCGTCTCAGGCGGCTGCCTGAGACGCGTGAGGGTTATTTCACTTCCACCACGTTCAGACGCAGCTCATCGAGACGGGCGTCTTCTTCTTCCGGCTGCCAGCCGGCGGGCTGCAGGGGAATATCTTCCCGGTCAAACGCCAGATCGCCACCATCCACCACCTCTGAGCCGTGGGTGATACCTTTAAAATCAAACAGATTGACGTCGCTCAGGTGCGAAGGCACCACGTTCTGCATCGCGCTGAACATGGTTTCAATGCGCCCAGGATAACGCTTATCCCAGTCGCGGAGCATATCGGCGATCACCTGGCGCTGCAGGTTTGGCTGCGAACCGCACAGGTTGCACGGAATAATCGGGAAGCCTTTGGCCTGGGAGAAGCGCTCGATGTCCTTTTCGCGGCAGTAGGCCAGCGGGCGGATGACGATGTGTTTGCCGTCGTCGCTCATCAGCTTCGGCGGCATCCCTTTCATTTTGCCGCCGTAGAACATATTCAAAAACAGCGTCTGCAGGATATCGTCGCGATGATGGCCGAGGGCGATCTTGGTCGCCCCGAGCTCGGTGGCGGTACGATAGAGGATGCCGCGACGCAGGCGAGAGCACAGCGAGCAGGTGGTTTTTCCTTCCGGGATCTTCTCTTTGACGATGCCGTAGGTGTTCTCTTCGACAATCTTGTATTCAACCCCCAGCTGCTCCAGATACGCCGGCAGAATATGCTCCGGGAACCCTGGCTGCTTCTGATCGAGGTTCACCGCCACCAGCGAGAAGGAGATGGGCGCGCTTTTCTGCAGATTGCGCAGGATCTCCAGCATGGTATAGCTGTCCTTGCCGCCTGAAAGACAAACCATAATGCGGTCGCCCTCTTCAATCATATTGAAGTCGGCAATCGCCTCACCGACGTTGCGGCGCAGACGTTTCTGCAGCTTATCGATGTTGTACTTTTCTTTTTTACTGATTTCTTGGTTTTGCAGCATGTAATAGTGGCTCAATTCATAGTGTGGCATCAGAAGAGCACGCATTCTGCCAGCCGCTGAACAACGTGGCGCTGGCGCGTAGCAATTATTGAGGTTTGACAGGCAACCGTGGCGTGTATGGTACGGATTCAGGGGCGGAATGTCAGCATCTTTCCGGCACTTTCGGCAGCGAGCAGCCAGGCGGGGGCGGCTGATGCGGAAATAAAAAGCCCGCCGGGCGGCGGGCTGCGGCGTTAGCGGACCACCAGTACCGAGCACTCGGCGTGACGAACCACCGCGGCGGCGTTGGAGCCCAGCAGATAAGTTGTGATATCCGGTCGGTGCGAAGCGATGATCACCAGGTCGGCTGGCAGCGACTTGGCCAGCGCAAGGATTTTATCTTTTGGCGATCCTTCCGCGACGTGAAAATGCATCCGGTCTTCCGGGATGGAGAACTGCTTCGCGATCTCTTTCAATTGCGTTTCAGAACCCTCACGCAGCTCATCCATGCCGGGAAGCTCAGCGGTATAGGCCATTCCCAGTGAGGCATAATAGGGCAGAGAAGGGATCACGGTGAGGAAATGCACCTCGGCGTCGTCAATCCGCGCTTCCGATTCAACGTGACTGATAATGCGTTCAGTAAATTCTTTATCAGAGATATCGATAGGGACAAGAATCATTCTGCTCATAAAACCTCCTGTTTAAGTATCCCTTCATATTGTACGGTATTAGGGCACGTTTTGTATCATGACCGCAGTCACACTTTGACATTAACGTAGCTTGCGTTCGGGAAATTTTCCTTTGATCACCCCATCATAATACCGGCCTTTTGACACCACCTGTAAAAAATCATGAAAAATACGCGGTGGGACCCCGGTATATTGTAATGGCGGCTGGTGATAGAAATAGATTTCCAGTGTGGCGGAGGCGTCATCGTAGGCGACGGAGATAATTCGGGAAGATTTAACCGGATGGTGGTGCATGATGGACGTCCTCGGGCAAGCACTGACTGGCCATGACTATATCATTAAACGGACGGCTATTTTAGTCCGCGAGATATAGCGTTTTGTTTTATCTGCAGCGAGGCGGGTGGGGGAAAGCCCGCCGGAACCGGCGGGCAGGCGCATCAGAACTGGTAAACCAGGCCCAGGGCGACGATGTTATCGGTAGAGATACCGTTGTCTTCGTAGAATTTGTCGTTACCATCCAGCAGGTTGATTTTGTAATCAACATAGGTGGACATATTACGGTTGAAGTAATAGGTCGCGCCAACGTCCATATATTTGACCAGATCTTTATCGGCATAGCGGCCGTTATTGTACAGATCTTTGCCTTTGGACTGCAGGTAGGAGATGGCCGGACGCAGGCCGAAGTCGAACTGATACTGCGCGGTGACTTCGAAGTTTTGTGTTTTATTGGCCACGCCGTCATTGCCGTACGGGGTCATATTGCGGGTTTCAGAGTACATGGTCGCCAGGTAGATATCGTTGGCGTCGTACTTCAGGCCGGCGGTCCAGGCTTCCGCTTTATCGCCGCGCGCGTTGGTCTGGGTCATCTGATCGTTAGTACGGTCAGACGAGGTGTAAGCTGCCGCCGCGCTGATGCCCATGCCGAAGTCGTAGGAAGTAGAGAGGCCGAAACCATCGCCATTGTCGAAGCGAACATCGCTGTCGCTGCTGCGGTTATTGGTGCCGACGTTGATATCCTGCGCGTTCTGGCCTTCGTTTTTACCCTGATACTGCAGGGCGAAGTTCAGACCCTCCACCAGACCGAAGAAATCGCTGTTACGGTAGGTTGCGACGCCGTTGGCGCGGCCTGCCATAAAGTTATCCGCATAGGTGTAGGAGTCGCCGCCGAACTCCGGCAGCATATCGGTCCAGCCTTCAACGTCGTACAGCACGCCGTAGTTACGACCGTAGTCGAAGGAGCCGTAATCGCCCACTTTGATACCGGCGAATGCCAGACGGGTCCACGCCTGATCGCTGGAGGTCTCGGTGTTGTTGGCCTGAACGTTATATTCCCACTGGCCATAGCCGGTAAGCATATCGTTGATCTGGGTTTCGCCTTTAAAGCCAAAACGTAAATAAGTTTGATCGCCGTCTTTTTTCGAGTCGCTGGAGAAATAATGCAGACCATCTACCTTGCCATAGAGATCTAATTTATTCCCGTCTTTATTATAAATTTCCGCCGCATGCGCGGCACCGGCGGCTAATAAAGCCGGAATAACGAGGGCCAGTACTTTTCTTTTCATGAAGAAATTCCTTTAACTGTTTTTATGTTTTAACTTCCGGGTGGGAAGTGAACTCATGCTAAAGGAGCGGTCTGAGATCCGGTAAGACTCAATTGTTACGATATAAGTAAAATCTAAAATAAATAATACCAATGAAATGGTGATAGTTATGCTGAATGCATTTATAGATAATATACAAAATAAAAATTATACATGCCCGGGCTAATCACGTATTATTTGCGCGTTATATGCCTTTATTGTCATGCCAATAATTTATTGTTGCCGTCTCATTCTGCGGAATGATGTTGTTTATCGGTAAAACGACAAGCCCGAACGTTGTGTTCGGGCTTTTTTTATGGACAAAGGTGACGGGGCGGTTAACCTTCGCTTGGCGATTTCTCCGCTTTGCCAGCCAGCTGGGCGAGAAAGTCATAGCGCTTCTGCAGATCGGCGGCGGCGTCTTTCCATAGCTGCTCCGCCACTTCAGGCTGCTGGGCGTTCAGGCGGCGGAAACGTTGCTCATTAAGCAGCGTCTCGGCCAGCGCGTCTGATGGCGGACGGGAATCTAGCGCCAGCGGGATCTTGCCTTCATCTGCCCGACGCGGGTCGAAGCGGTAGAGCGGCCAGAAGCCGGTGGCGGTCAGCTGACGCATCTGGTCGTGGCTGAGCGCCAGATCGTAGCCATGCTCTTCGCAAGGGCTATAGGCGATGATCAGCGATGGCCCCGGATAGGCTTCCGCTTCCTGAATCGCTTTTACCGTCTGGTTCAGCTGCGCGCCCAGCGAAATTTGCGCCACATAAACATGACCGTACATCATCATGCTGACGCCCAGATCTTTACGCGCCTTGCGTTTGCCGTGCTCGCCAAACTTAGTCACTGCTCCCAGCGGGGTGGCTTTTGACGCCTGCCCGCCGGTGTTGGAGTAACACTGGGTGTCCAGCACCAGAATATTGACGTTTTCCGTCAGGCTCAGTACATGGTCCAGGCCGCCGAAGCCGATATCGTAAGCCCAGCCGTCGCCGCCGATCAGCCAGACGGATTTCTCCACCAGCGCGTCGGCATCGGTCAGCAGCTCTTCAGCTCCCGCCACGCCGGCCAGCGCCTGACGAAGGGCCGCCACCTGTTCGCGGCGAACTTCCGGCGTCGCCTCGGCGTGCAGCGCCGCGTTCAGCTCTACCGGCAGTTTGTCGGCGAATTCGCTCAGCAGGCGCATCACGCGCTGGCGATGCTGGTCGACGGTCAAGCGGAAGCCGAGCCCGAATTCGGCGTTATCCTCAAACAGCGAGTTGGCCCACGCCGGGCCGCGGCCGTTGGCGTCGGTAGTGTACGGTGTCGAGGGCAGGTTGCCGCCGTAAATGGAGGAGCAGCCGGTGGCGTTGGCAATCAGCATTCGGTCGCCGTAGAGCTGGGTCAGCAGTTTGATATACGGCGTTTCGCCACAGCCCGAGCAGGCGCCGGAGTATTCAAACAGCGGGCTGATCAGCTGCGAGGTGCGAATATCAATGCGCTCAAGTTTGCTGCGGTCGATTTCCGGCAGGTTGAGGAAGTACTCGTAATTGACCTTCTCCTCTTCCACATGCTCCAGGCGGGACATCATATTGATGGCCTTGATCTCCGGGTTCTGGCGGTCTTTTGCCGGGCACACTTCGACGCACAGGTTGCAGCCGGTGCAGTCTTCCGGGGCGACCTGCAGAACGTATTTCTGCCCGCGCATATCGCGGGATTTCACATCCAGCGAATGCAGGCTGGCAGGGGCGTTCTCCATCTCTTCCGGGGCGACCACTTTGGCGCGGATCGCCGAGTGCGGGCAGGCGGCGACGCAGTGGTTGCACTGAGTACACAGCGCTTCCTTCCAGATGGGGATCTCTTCGGCGATGTTGCGTTTCTCCCAGCGGGTGGTGCCCATGGGCCAGGTGCCGTCCGGCGGCAGAGCGGAGACCGGCAGCGCATCGCCGAGGCCGGCCAGCATCGCGGCGGTGACCGTTTTGACGAAATCCGGCGCGGCGTCGGAGACCACCGGCGGGCGGTTCGGACTGCTGGCGTTCACCGGCTGGAGCGGTACTTCCGCCAGTGATTCACGGGCCAGGGCCAGCGCCTGCCAGTTGCGCTCCACCAGCTCCTGACCTTTGCTGCTGTAGCTTTTGGCGATGGCTGCCTGCAGTTCCGCCAGCGCGCTATCACCCGGCAGGATCTGGGTTAAATGGAAAAAGGCCATCTGCATCACGGTATTAATGCGCGCCCCGAGGCTGCATTCGCGGGCGATCTTTGCCGCGTTGACCACGTAAAAACGCGCTTTTTTCTGATTCAGGGTGGCCTGGACTTCCTGGGGCAGGCGGGACCAGACCTCAACGGCGCTGTACGGCGTGTTGAGCAGGAAAATGCCGCCGGGCTTCAGCCGCTCGGCCATCTGGTATTTATCGATAAACTGCAGCTGGTGGCAGCCGACGAAATCAGCCTGCGAAATCAGATACGATGAACGAATCGGTTTTTCGCTGACCCGCAGATGCGAGACGGTGAGGCCGCCCGCTTTCTTCGAGTCATAGACAAAATAGCCCTGGGAGAACCATGGGGTCGAGTTGCCGATGATTTTGATGTTGTTTTTGGTGGCTGACACGCTGCCGTCGCTGCCGAGGCCGTAGAACAGGGCCTCGAGCTTGGCCTCTGCCGGCAGGGTATTTTCGCCCAGCGGCAGTGACAGGTTGGTCACGTCATCATAGATCCCGACGGTAAAGCGCGGCTTCGGCTGGGCGGCCTGCAGTTCACTGAATATCGCCAGCACGCATTCCGGACCAAACTCCTTGGAGGAGAGACCGTAGCGGCCGCCGATAGTGCGCGGTAGCGTCTCGCGCTCGCCGCGGTTAAAGGCTTCCGCCAGGGCGGTCATCACGTCGAGGTAAAGCGGTTCGGCAAGCGCGCCGGGTTCTTTGGTGCGATCCAGTACGGCAACCGCGCGGGCGCTCTCCGGCAGCGCCGCCAGCAGGTGGGCGGCGGAGAACGGGCGATAGAGGCGGACTTTTAGCACGCCGACTTTCTCGCCGCGACTCAGCAACTCATCGACCACCTCTTCGCAGGTGCCGATGGCCGAGCCCATAATGACGATCACGCGCTCTGCCTGCGGGTGGCCGTAAAACTCAAACGGTTTGTACTGACGGCCGGTGGCGGCAGCGAAATCGTCCATCGCTTTCTCGACATGGTCATACACCGCGTCGTACCACGGATTGGTAGCTTCCCGGGACTGGAAGTAAGTGTCGGGGTTGGCCGAGGTTCCGCGGATCACCGGGTGTTCCGGGTTGAGCGCGCGCTGGCGATGCTCAGAGATCTTATCCTGCGGCAGCAGGGCGCGAATAGTGTCATCCGCCAGCGGGGCGATTTTGTTGATTTCGTGCGAAGTACGGAAACCATCAAAGAAATGAATAAACGGCACCCGGCTTTGCAGGGTGGCGATATGCGAGATTAGCGCGAAATCCTGCGCTTCCTGAACGCTGCTGGCGCACAGCATGGCGCACCCGGTCTGGCGGACGGCCATGACATCGGAATGGTCGCCGAAGATCGACAACGCATGGGTAGCGACAGTGCGGGCGGCGACGTGCAGCACAAACGGCATCAGCTGGCCGGCCAGTTTGTACAGCGTAGGGATCATCAGCAGCAGGCCCTGCGATGAGGTAAAGGAGGTGGAGAGGGCGCCGGTCTGCAGCGCGCCATGTACGGCGCCAATGGCGCCCGCCTCCGACTGCATTTCGACCACGCGGGGAACATCGCCCCAGACGTTTTTCAGCCCATTGCCGGCCCAGGCGTCAGCCTGTTCCGCCATCGTTGAACTGGGCGTGATCGGGTAGATGGCGATAACTTCACTGGTGCGAAACGCGACGGAAGCGACCGCGCCATTACCATCAATCGTAATCATATGAAGACACCCTTACATTGCGCAAAAGAATGGACGCGTGAAACCGCGACGCGCCCTGTAATTATATAAGGGGTAGTTTAGCAAACCGCTGACCCCGCCATTTTTGCATTTGTGTCCTCAATGCGCCGGGTACCCGTGACCAGATCAATATTTTGCGTGGTTCGCGGAGAAAATGGCTGCCTGCCGGGAGAGGAACCACCTGCGTCGGGCGACATGGCCGAGGCAGATCAAGCTTTCGGCGAAAATTTGCTAGAAAATGTTAATGAGGCGCATAAATACGTACTTCCCCTCTCGACGCCGCCCGCCACGCTGCCTATTATTCTGGGGTTTGCTTTTTTAAGACGTTTCCGAGGGGAGAGAGAATGCGAGCTGCGATGTTAGTAGGATGTGCGGCGCTGTTGCTGTCCGCGTGCAGTAGTGAACCCGTTCAGCAGGCCACGGCGGCGCACGTCACGCCGGGAATGCGGGCGGCGATGAGCGACGCCGGTCAGGCCAACTGCGCCATGATAGGCGGCTCGTTATCGGTGGCTCGTCAGCTCGATGGTTCGGCGATTGGCATGTGCGCGCTGCCGAACGGCAAACGCTGCAGCGAGCAGGCGCTGGCGGGCGGCAGCTGCGGCTACTAACAGCGGCCCCGTCGCGGGGCAGCGTCAGCGGCACCTCAACGCCGGCTAGTGCATCAGGTCGGCGAGCTTATAGACCAGCGTCTGGTCGGCGGTCGCCAGCGTCAACTGGTTTTCCGTCAGATCGACCTGCGCACCCTCGCGCAGCATCTTGCCGATCGTCGCATCCAGGGTATTGAGCTGGGCGTCGTGGCACAGCATCCGGGTCATCGCCAGCGATTTGACCTTCAGCTCGCCGTCCGACACTTTACCTTCCCCGCTAAAGCCGTTGCACATATTGCCGGATACATACATCTTGCCCGTAATAGCCATCTTCTCACCGAAGCTGAGCTCCAGCGGCCGGTCGCTGGCGTTGACCGCCTGGCCGTTGACGCTGGTCAGCACGAAACGATGATGCTGCAGCTGTTCCGCACCGGTGGACACCTTACTGTTATAGACACAGCCGGACAGCAGCATACCTGCCGCCAGAAGCGCCGCAAATTTGTTCATTTTCACTCCAAGACATTCACATAACTAATAAAACCAAGCCAGTGTAACGGTATCGCAGCGGGGATCTGTGGGGATTATCTGAATGTGCTCCCCCCGGGAGAGGAGCACAAAAGGGAAAGGCATTAGACGATGGCGTTCGGACAGGTTTCGCCGTTGGCGACCTGCTGCAGGTTACCCAGAGTGGTCTCCGAAATGCTGATCAGCGCCTCGGCGGTGAGGAACGCCTGGTGGCCGGTAAACAGCACGTTATGGCAGGCGGAGAGGCGGCGGAAGACATCGTCCTGGATCACGTCGTTGGATTTGTCTTCAAAGAACAGATCGCGTTCGTTCTCATAAACGTCCAGCCCCAGCGCGCCAATTTTCTGGTGCTTCAGGGCGTCGATGGCCGCCTGAGAGTCGATCAGGGCGCCGCGGCTGGTGTTGATCACCATCACCCCGTCTTTCATCTGATCGAAGGCTTCGCGATTGAGCAGGTGGTAGTTTTCGTCGGTCAGCGGACAGTGCAGGGAGATCACGTCCGATTCCTTGTACAGCGTGGCGAGGTCAACATATTCCACCCCCAGCTCCAGCGCGGCGGCGCTTGGGTACGGGTCGAACGCCAGCAGGCGCATGCCGAAGCCTTTGAGGATCCGCAACATCGCTACGCCAATTTTCCCGGTGCCGATCACCCCGGCGGTTTTGCCGTACATGGTGAAGCCGGTGAGGCCTTCGAGGGAGAAATTGGCATCGCGGGTACGCTGGTAAGCGCGGTGGATGCGGCGGTTGAGCGACATCATCATACCGATCGCATGCTCAGCGACCGCTTCCGGAGAGTAAGCTGGAACGCGCACGACGCGCAGGCCAAGCTCCTTTGCCGCCTCAAGGTCGACGTTGTTAAACCCGGCGCAGCGCAGGGCGATATATTTCACCCCGTGGGCCTTCAGCTCTTCCAGCACCGGGCGGCTGCCGTCGTCATTGACGAAGATACATACCGCTTCGCAACCGTTGGCGGTTTTGGCAGTCTTCGCTGTCAGCAGGAAATCGAAGAATTCCAGTTCAAAGCCGTATGCATCATTAACGTGCTGCAGGTACTTTTTATCGTACTGCTTCGTACTATAAACCGCGATTTTCATAAGACTTTTCTCCAGTGATTATACCGTCACGGTAGCATATTTAAAATAATCGTACAATTATTAAAAAATAGTTTAATGAGAGGGTGCTAATCCTAATTCTAGAGCATATCGCGGACTTGCGGAATCTCTTTGAAAGACAAAGTTTTTTCACCACAAACTGAGGCTGAAAGCGCCGGGGGCGAGCAGCAGAAGCGGCCACAGCAGACCGGAGCTGACGTTAGCCAGCTGAAACGACCACAGCGGCAGACTGCTGGCGCCGCTAACGAAGGGCAGCGTAGCCCTCAGGGGAGAGAGAAAGCGGCTGAAAAAGATAGCCCACGGGCCATAGCGCTGAAAGAAGAGGCGGCTGCGGGCCAGACGCTCGGCGGTCAGCCAGCGTAGATGGGTGAGGCGATGACGGTAGCGAATGCCCAGCCGCCACGATAGCCAGAATCCGCCGATGGCGCCGAGGCTGGCGCTGGACCACATTAACAGGAAATGTCCGAGGCTGGCGGAAGCGAATGTTCCCAGCAGCAGCAGGCCGGAGGTGCCGGGGATTGCCAGCGAGACCAATGCGCAGGATTTAGTGAAGGTAAGCAGAAAAACAATCAGCAATACCCATGGATAGTGGTCCTGTGCGCTCTCTATGAGCGAGATAATTAACGACACCGCCTCTCCCGCAAGCTATTCCCGTCTGGCTGGAGTGTGGCAGGGGCGACTTAAACAACAGTTAAATGATAATGGCCGAACGTCGCGCCGCGAGTCCGGCTGGCAACTATGCTTTAACAGGCCGTAAACTTTCACTCACTGGTCGAACGTGTCACAATGGACGCCTTTCGGCTTTTACTTATGTTGAATCAGGATATTAACTGCCCATGAAGGGTAAATATAAAGCCGCCATCGCGCTGGTGTTAGTTCTGGTGTTATTGCCGCTAACCCTGCTGTTGACGCTAACCCACTGGGTGCCGACGCTGGCGGGCATCTGGCTGCCCGTGGGCACGCGTATCTCTTTGCAGGAGAGCCCGCGCCTGACGCGGTCGGCCCTGCTGATCCCCGATCTGCGTTATCTGGTGGGCGACTGTGAAATCGCCCGGGTGACCGATGCCCGTCTCTCGCGTCCCAGCCGCTGGCGGCTGCATATTGGCCAGCTGGAGATCAACAGCGCCTGCCTGAGCAAACTGCCGGCCAGCGATCCCTCTCCCGGTTCACCGCGCACGCTTGCCGAATGGCAATCGATGTTGCCCTATAGCTGGTTAACCATTGACAATCTGCGGCTCTCGCCGTGGGAGAAATGGCAGGGGCGGCTGGTAATGTCATTAACGCCTGCGCAGCAGGATATCGGCTTTGCCGGGAAGGAACTGAGTCTGCAGGCGCGCCTGCGCGGCCAGGCGCTCACCGTCAGCCAGTTCAGCGCCCGGCTGACTGACGATCAGCCGCCGGTGAAGTTGGTGGGGACCTTCCATCTGCCGCTGGTGCCGGATGGTCTGCCGGTCGACGGCCAGATGCAGGGCACCTTCGAATTCCCGCAGACTGCGGAATGGATCGATGCTGAGCTCGAGTGGCAGCACAATCGCGGCCAGCTGCTGGTCACCCCGCGGGGTGAGGTAGAGCCTATTCTGGACCTGCCGTGGGAGATCACCCCGGAGCGGATCACCATCAGCGACGGCCGTTGGCGCACCCGTTACGAGGCGTATCCGCTGCGCGGGCGGGTGGCGCTGTCGGTGGGTAACTGGCAGCAGGGCACCGAACAGATGATCGTCAGCGGTCGCCTGAATGTTCTCACCGAGGGGCATGCCGGGAAGGGCAATGCGGTACTGAATATTGGTCCGGGCAAGCTGAGCATGGATAACAGCGATCTGCCGCTGCGGCTCACCGGCGAGGCCAAGCTGGGGGAGATGATACTATACGCGGCGCTGCCGGCTCAGCTCAGCGGGCCGCTGATCAGCCCGCAGCTGGCTTTTCACCCCGGTGCGTTGCTGCGCTCGCGCGGGCGGGTGATCGACGCGCTGAATATTGACGAAATCCGCTGGCCGCTGGCCGGGGTGAAGGTCACCCAGCAGGGCGTCGATGGCCGCCTGCAGGCGATCCTTCGCGCCCATGAGCAGCAGATGGGCGACTTTACGCTGCATCTGGACGGTCAGGCGAGCGATTTTCTGCCCGACAGCGGCCGCTGGCAGTGGCGCTACTGGGGCGAGGGACATTTTACCCCGATGCAGGCGCGCTGGGATGTGAAGGGCAGCGGGGAATGGCGCGACAATGCTATTACCCTGAGCAGCCTTTCCACCGGCTTCGATAAGCTTGAGTACGGCACAATGCGGGTCAGCACCCCGCGTCTGACCCTCGAGCAGCCGATCCGCTGGCTGCGCGATGCTGAGCATCCGCGGTTGACCGGCGCGCTGTCGCTGGACGCCGCCAAAACCACCTTCTCCGGCGGCAGCTATCTCCCGGCCTCAACGCTGAAATTCGCTCTCGACGGTCGGGACCCGACGTGGTTCCAGTTCACCGGCGCCCTGCATGCCGAGGCTATCGGTCCGGTGCGTCTGTCCGGGCGCTGGGATGGCGAACGGCTGCGCGGCCAGGCGTGGTGGCCAAAACAGTCGCTAACGGTGTTCCAGCCGCTGGTGCCGCCGGACTGGAAGATGAACCTGCGCGAAGGCAGTCTCTACGCGCAGGTGGCCTTCTCGGCGGCAGCCGGGCAGGGATTTGAGGCGGGCGGCCATGGCGTCCTGAAGGGCGGCAGCGCCTGGATGCCGGATAACCAGATCAACGGCGTCGACTTCGTCCTGCCGTTCCGCTTCAGCGACGGTCACTGGCAGCTGGGCATCCGCCGCCCGGTCTCCCTGCGCATTGGCGAAATCGTCAACCAGGTCACCGCGCGTAATCTGACGGCGGACCTGCAGGGCACCTGGCCGTGGAGCGAGGCCAATCCGCTGCAGCTCAGCGACGTCAGCGTCGATCTGTTAGGCGGGAAACTGACGTTGCTGCAGCTGCGTATGCCGCAGCGCGACCCGGCGTTGATCCGCCTGCAGCATATCTCCAGCAGCGAACTGACCAGCGCCGTCAAGGTGAAACAGTTCGCCATGTCCGGCGCGGTGAGCGGCGCGCTGCCGCTGTGGCTGGAGAATAATCAATGGATCATCCACGACGGCTGGCTGCGCAATGACGGACCGATGACCCTGCGGCTGGATAAAGACACCGCCGATGCGCTGGTGGCGGATAACGTCTCCGCCGGGGCGGCGATTAACTGGCTGCGCTATATGGAAATCTCCCGCTCGTGGACGCAGATTAACCTCAATAATCTGGGCGTGTTGACGCTTAAGGCCAGCATCAACGGCACCAGCCGGGTGGACGGGAAAAGCAGTACCGTGCATTTAAACTACGCTCATGAAGAGAATATTTTCGACCTGTGGCGCAGTTTGCGCTTCGGCGACAATTTGCAGGCGTGGCTCGAGCAGAATGCTACGCTGCCCGTACGGCGCTGTACGGACGGTAAGACATGTAAGGAACCTAAATGAAGAAGCTGTTACTGGCCATGGTGGCGTCGATGCTGCTCGCCGGCTGTACGCCGCGCATCGAAATCGCGGCGTCGAAAGAGCCCATCACCATCAATATGAATGTCAAAATTGAGCATGAGATCCATATCAAGGTCGATAAGGATGTGGAAAACCTGCTCAAATCCCGCAGCGATTTGTTCTGAGGCGACGATGAGAAAACGACTGTTAACCGCGGCGCTGACGCTGGCTTTACTCAGCGCGCCCGCGCTGGCGTTGACCCTGAGCGAAGCGCGCCAGCAGGGACGAGTGGGGGAGACGCTGAACGGCTATCTCGCGCCGCTGCGTCAGGATAAAGAGACGCTGGCGCTGGTAAAGCAGATTAACGCCGCGCGCAGCGAAAGCTACCAGCAGCTGGCGGATGACAACAATCTGCCGGTGGATGAAGTGGCGAAAATGGCCGGGCAGAAGCTGGTGGCCCGCGCGCAGCCCGGGGAGTACGTCCAGGGATTGAACGGCCAGTGGCTGCGCAAATAATTAGCGACAGCGCTTGCGGTATTCCCCCGGGGTGACGCCAAAGCGCTGCTTAAAGGCGGTGGAGAAATGGCTGTGGTCGCTGAAGCCCCAGCGGTAGCCGATCCCCGCCAGCTTTTCATCGTCATGGACGTTCTGTAACGCCTGGGCACACAGATCCAACCGCCGGTTCTTAATATACTGCGCCACCACCAGCCCCTGATCGGCAAACAGCCGGTACAGGCTGCGTACCGACATGCCCGTCTCGCTGGCCAGCCACTCCGGACGCAGATGCTCCGACTGAATGGACGCATCGATTAACGCAATAATCTTCTGAAACTGCTTTTCCCGCCGGGAAGGGGCAGGATCGCGCTGATGCAGCACCGGGCGCAACAGGCAGGCGATCGCCTCCAGCGCGGCTTCGCTCTCGCTGGCGGAGAGCGTCGTGCCGCCCATGCTTTCCAGCAGCAGTCGCTGGCTGAGCTGGACCATTGGCAGAGATTTGTCCAGCCGGCAGGCGGTAGTGATGTCCCCTGTGGGCGCCACCCGCTGGCGCGGCAGCAGCAGCGAGGCCTGACGCGAGGTCTGCTGCCAGACGATGGAGCATGGGCGGGCGGCGTCGATTAACGTGATATCGCCTGCCGCCAGCGTCACCTGGCGATCGTCCTGTTCGAGGATGGCTTCGCCGGCGAGCTGAAACACGGTATAGAACCAGGCGTCGTTATCGCGTTTTATCTCATTGCGCGTGCGGTAGAGATTGACGCCGGCGGCGGTGACGGTACTGACCTTGAGGCTGCCGGCGTAGCGGGCGTCAATCTCGCCGTGGAAACTCTCCTCCAACGGCCGGGCGGCGAAATGGCCGCAGACCTGATTGATCGTCGCCAGCCAGCGCTGATACGCCAGCCCTCCCTCTGCCGTGGTCATCATTCGCCCTTCTCCTGTAATAACAATGTTTCCGCATTGTTGCATTTGTGTCGCCTCAGGCAAGGGCGCGATGGCGGGTATATGAAAGAACTATTACCCGCGGCACATTTCTGCGAGGGCAGACGACGGAATTGCGGCGACTGTCACAGCGGCGCAAACGAATGTCACAGAGAAAAAAGCGCCAACCGCCAACCAGACATAGACTGAAAGCACTATCCGCGATGAATAAGGAAAGGGTATGTCCACCTCACAGATAGCGCTGCTTGCCAGCGTCCAGCAGTTTTTAGACCGTCAGCATGGCCTGTATATCGACGGCGCCCCCTGCGCCGCGCAGAGCGAAAACCGGTTAACCGTCTGGGATCCGGCCACCGGGCAGGCGATTGCCACCACCGCCGACGCCAGCCCGGCGGATGTCGACCGGGCGGTGATGTCCGCCTGGCGCGCTTTTGTCGATCGCCGCTGGGCCGGGCGCACCCCGGCTGACCGTGAACGCATCCTGCTGCGTTTTGCCGATCTGGTGGAGCAGCACGGCGAAGAGCTGGCGCAACTGGAAACCCTCGAGCAGGGGAAATCCATTGCCATCTCCCGCGCCTTTGAGGTCGGCTGCACCCTGAACTGGATGCGCTACACCGCGGGGCTGACCACCAAGATCAGCGGCCGGACGCTGGACGTTTCGATCCCGTTCCCGCAAGGGGCGCGTTACCAGGCGTGGACCAAAAAAGAGCCGGTCGGGGTGGTGGCGGGCATCGTCCCGTGGAATTTCCCGCTGATGATCGGCATGTGGAAGGTCATGCCGGCCCTGGCGGCGGGCTGTTCGATCGTCATCAAACCCTCGGAAACCACCCCGCTGACCCTGCTGCGGGTGGCGGAGCTGGCGACCCAGGCGGGCGTTCCTGACGGGGTGTTCAACGTGGTCACCGGCAGCGGCGCCGGCTGCGGCGCGGCGCTGACCGCCCATCCGCAGGTGGCGAAGGTTAGCTTTACCGGCTCGACGGCGACCGGGAAACAGATTGCCCGCGTGGCTGCCGACCGCCTGACCCGCGTGACGCTGGAGCTGGGTGGCAAGAATCCGGCGATTGTGCTCAAAGACGCCGACCCCCAGTGGGTTATTGAGGGGCTGATGACCGGAAGCTTCCTCAATCAGGGGCAGGTCTGCGCCGCCAGCTCGCGGATCTACATCGAAGCGCCGCTGTTTGATACCCTGGTCAGCGGCTTCGAGCAGGCGGTGAAATCGCTGCAGGTGGGGCCGGGGATGCAGGAGACGGCGCAGATCAACCCGGTGGTCTCCCGGGCCCACTGCGACAAGGTGGCGGCCTACCTCGAAGAGGCTCGCCAGCAGAAGGCAGAGATTATCAGCGGCAGCGCCGGACCAGATGCGGGAGGGTACTATATTCCGCCGACGCTGGTGGTAAACCCCGACGCCGGACTGCGTCTCAGCCGTGAGGAGGTTTTTGGCCCGGTGGTGAACCTGGTGCGAGTGGCCGATGGCGAGGAGGCGCTGCGCCTGGCCAACGACAGCGATTTTGGTCTGACCGCCAGCGTCTGGACCCGCGATCTGACCCAGGCCCTGAACTACACCGACCGTCTGCAGGCGGGAACGGTATGGGTCAACAGCCATACCCTGATTGACGCCAACCTGCCTTTCGGCGGCATGAAGCAGTCTGGAACCGGCCGCGATTTCGGCCCTGACTGGCTCGACGGCTGGTGCGAAACCAAATCCGTCTGCGTGCGCTACTAGCCCTCCGTCGGGGAAGGCGAAAGGCTTTTCCCGACGCGCCCCTTGCCGACTTCCGGTCTTTCTCGCTACTGTGGAGGGCAATCTTTGCCTAATCTGGGCGGTGAATCATCAGGAGGTCTTCGGCATGACAGCATTTCCTAAGGTTGCGCTAATTGGTCCCGGCGCCATCGGCACCACGATTGCCGCCGCCCTGTTTGAGAGGGGGAGGGCGCCGATGGTCTGCGGGCGTACCGCGCATTCGGCGCTGGTGCTGCGCACTGACGAGGGTGAGATCGTGGTGCCCGGCCCGGTGCACACCGACCCGATGGCGATAGCCGCCCCCTTCGACCTGGTCTTTGTCGCGGTGAAAACCACCCAGACGGAGGCCATCGCCCCCTGGCTGACGGCCCTGTGTTCCCCTGACACCGTGGTGTGCGTGCTGCAAAACGGCGTTGAGCAGCGCCAGCAGTTTGCCCCCTTGACCGGCGGCGCGACGGTGCTGCCGTCGGTGGTCTGGTTCCCGGCCCAGCGCGATGCCGATGCCTCTGTCTGGTTGCGCGCCACGCCGCGCCTGACGCTGCCGGATCTGCCGGGGGCAGAGCGGGTGCAGCAGGCGCTGGCGGGAACCCGCTGCGCGGTGGACCTGGCGGCTGATTTTACCACCGTGGCCTGGCGCAAACTGTTGCAGAACGCGGTTGCCGGACTGATGGTGCTGACCGGACGCCGCGCCGGGATGTTCGCCCGGGAGGACATCACTGCCCTCGGACTGGCTTATCTGCGCGAATGCCTACAGGTGGCGCGGGCGGAAGGGGCCGCCCTGAGCGACAACGTGCCGGAGGAGATTATCGCCGGCTTTCATCGGGCGCCTGCCGACTTAAGCACCTCTATTCTGATCGATCGCCTCAATGGCCGACCGCTGGAGTGGGATATTCGTAACGGCGTGGTGCAGCGTCGCGGGCGTCAGCACGGCATTCCGACGCCGCTCAGCGATATCATCGTGCCGCTGCTGGCGGCGGCCAGCGACGGCCCGGGCTGACCCGGGCTGGCGCGGGGTTAGTCCACCAGGGAGGGATCGAGGTCGATCATCAACTGCTTCATCTCGGCAAAGTGCTGCCTGGAGAAATCGGCAATCTTCTCCCAGTCCTGGGCGGTTTTTTCCGCCACCGCGTCTGACAGCACCTTCAGCGGCTGGCCGGTTGACCAGGCGGTGATCAGGATCTGACAGGCGCGCTCCAGGGTCCAGATATCGTCGAACGCTTCGCCGATGGTCGGGGCGGTCACCAGCACCCCATGGTTGCCCATCAGCAGACGGCGTTTATCCGCCAGCAGCCCCGCCAGCCGGGCGCCTTCTGCCGCGGTGTCCGCCATCCCGCCGTACAGGGTATCGACGGCGACCCGGTTAAAATAGCGGGCCGTGTTCTGGTCGATAGGCAGGATCTGCGGCGTCGCCAGACAGGCGAGGCTGGTGGTGTACACCGGGTGCAGATGCAGCACCACCCGCACGTCGGGCAGTCGCTGATGGATCTGCCCGTGGATGGCCCACGCGGTGGCATCGACGTCAGGGCGCGCGGCGCAACGTTCATCATCGGCGTTCAGCACCAGCAGATCGCTGGCGCGGATGCGCGAAAAGTGTTTCCACTTCGGGTTGAGTAAAAACGTTTTCCCGTCGGCGGAGAGCGCGGCGCTGAAATGGTTGGCCACCGCCTCATGCATGCCAAGATGGGCAATGATGCGAAAGGTGGCCGCCAGGTCGATGCGGATCTGCTCTTCATCGGAATCGCGCATGGGCATTACTCCGCTTTCGGCATCAGGGTCTGCAGATCGTCCGCCGTCGGCGCCTGGAAGTGATATTTCTTCAGCAGGGCGGCATATTCCGGCGTCGCGCTGTATTTTTTCAGCGCCTCTTCGAGGGCGGTTTTCACCTCAGTATTGCCTTTTTTAACGCCAAAGCCGTTCAGCACCGGATAGATCAGCGTGTCAGAGGAGATAACCACCCGGTCACCCAGTTTTTCCACCACCCCGCGCGCCACGGCGGCGTCGGTGATCTGCGCATCCACCGCGCGCGACAACAGCGCCTGGGTGGTCTGCGGGTCGGTGGTATAAACGCTCAGCGCAATCGGCTTCAACCCCTTCTTCACGCAGTAGTCGGCGGAAAGCTTCTGCAATTGCGCCAGCCACGAGGTGGCGCCCATCGAGCCGATTTTATGCCCGCAGAAGTCTTCCGGCGTCTTAGGCTGGTAGTCGCCGCCTTTGCGGGCGAGGATCGCTTCCCCACTTTTCAGGTACGGCACCATATCGATCACCTTCAGGCGTTCGGCGGTAATGTACATCGACGAGTTGGTGATATCGAAGCGCCCGCCCTGCAGCCCGGGGATCAGGTTGGGGAAGCGGGTATCGATATTCACTGCTTCACGGCCCATAGTCTTCGCCAGACCATCGAGCAGCTCGATGTCAAAACCGGCTGGCTTATTGTTTTCCATGTACTCGTAAGGAAAAAAGGTCATGTCCGAACCGGCGGTGATCTTACCGCTTTGCTGAAAGGCCAGTGCGCTAAAGGATGTCAGAGCAGCCGCTGCGCAGAGCAGCAGGGTCAGCGGGCGTGGTGCGAAAATGCGTGTCATAAAACCTCCGGAGTGTGGGCAAATTACATGCTGGCGCGATCGGCGCCGGCCTGCTGAACAAAAAACGAAGCGCCGCGCGGCTTCTGCGGCAGACGAAGCTGGTTATTGGTGCTGCGCACCAGACCGCTCTCTTCTCCCGCGACCAGTTGGCCGGCATGGCGGCTCGGCAGCGGGTTTTCGCCGTAGGGTAGCGCATCCTCCGCGGCGTAGACGCTGATGAACAGGGTGCGCGGCAGGGCGGTCTCGTTGGGGCTGGAGGCGTGCAGCAGGCGGGTATGCATAAAGCAGACTGAGCCCGCCGGGCCAAAACAGGCCTGCGGCTGCTGGCAGTGCGTCGCCACCACCTCATCATCCACCGCCCCCGTGAAGCGCCCCTCCTGCCAGTGGGACCACAGCGGCCCCTGATGACTGCCCGGCACCACGTTGAGCGGACCATTCTCTGGCGTCACCTCGCTGACCATCAGCAGGGCGGTGATGATGTCGTCATTGCTGTGTGGGGTGAAAAGGAAATCCTGATGCCATTTCACCTCGGTGGCGGTGTGCGGCAGCTTGGAGTTAATTTTGCTGTGATGAAAGCGGGTGCCGCTGCCGCCGATCAGCTGCGCGGCGATGGTCGCCATCCGTGAGTTCAGCGCAGTATGGTGATAGGCCTCGGAGATCTCCGTCGGGGAGGCGACCCGGCGCAGCGACGGATGGTCAGGAGCATGATCGCGCTCGATATCGAAGCGCGGCCGCCCGTCGAGGGTTTCTCCCCACACCGTCGCGTGACCGCGGCTCTCCTCGACCCAGCCGTCGAAATCGCTCTGCAGGGCGGCGATGTCGGCGCTGGAAAGCACCTCTTCGACCACCAGAAAACCCTGCTGATGAAACTGATCAATTTGCCACTGCGCAATCATAGTTTTTCCTCTTCACGTTCCGATAGTTAAGCCAGAGAAACATCTTTGAGAAAGGCCTCGACCCGCGGGTGTTGCCCGCTACGCATCGCCTGCGGCGTGTCATCGCACACCACCCGGCCTTTCTCCATAAACACGATCCGGTCGGACACTTTGAAGGCGAAGTTCATCTCGTGGGTGACGATGACCATGGTGATGCCTTCGTGGGCCAGGGATTCGATAACCTGCAGCACTTCATTCACTTTTTCCGGATCCAGCGCCGAGGTGGGCTCATCGAACAGCATGATCTGCGGACGCATCATCAGGGCGCGGGCGATCGCCACCCGCTGCTGCTGTCCGCCGGAGAGCTGGTGCGGATACTTCCAGGCGTGCTCCAGCATGCCCACTTTGTGCAGCAGTTCGCAGGCGTGCTGGCGGAGCTCCGCGTCACTTGCCAGATGGTGATAGCGCGGGGCCAGCAGCAGATTGCCGAACACGGTCAGATGCGGGAACAGGTTAAAGCTCTGGAACACCATGCCGATGTTCAGGCGATGTTCGGCATTCTCCATAAAGCGCGGCTTCTGCTGCCCCTGACGGTCGAGGTGAATAAAGGGTTGGCCGTTAATCTGAATTTCGCCGTTATCGATCTGCTCAAGACCGTTCAGCAGGCGAATGAGGGTGGTTTTCCCCGAGCCTGACGGACCGATGACCGAGACCACCTCGCCGGGCTGGATCTGCAGGCTCACCGCCCCCAGCACTTCGACGTTGTTGTAGGCCTTATGCAGCTTAGAGGCCTGCAGCGCCGGCTCATGACTCTGGGCGACGCTGCGCGCCATCGCCGGGCGGCGGGCGCTGGCCAGCCGCTGCATCTCGGCATCTACCGGACGAGCGGTATTGCGCTGGGTCACGTCAAGGTAGTTCTCCAGCCGTTTCAGCAGAAAATCGAACACCGTGACGATAAAGATGTAATAAAACGCCACGGCCGTCATCGTCTCCATGACCAGAAAGTTCTGCGAGTAGAGCTGCTGGCCGACCATCAATATTTCGGTCAGGGAGATCACCGACACCAGCGAACTGAGCTTCACGATGGCGATATATTCATTGGCCAGCGCCGGCAGGGCGACGCGCAGCGCCTGGGGGATGATCACCCGCCACTGGATCCCGGCGTAGCGCAACCCCAGGGCCCGTGCGGCTTCGCTCTGCCCGCGAGGGATGGAGAGCAATCCGCCGCGGTGGATCTCGGCGATATAAGCCGCTTCGCTGAGGACCATCGCCAGCAGGCCGGCCCAGAAGGGATCGTTCAGCACCGGGGCGAAGGAGGGCAGCGCCTGCGGCATGTTGTAGACAAAAATCAGCAGGACCAGCAGCGGCATACTGCGAAATAACCAGATATACAGCCGGGCTGGGGTGGATAACCAGCCGCGCGGCGACTGTTTGGCCAGCGCCAGAATAAATCCGAGCACAATACTGCAGCCCCAGGTCAGCAGACTTAATTTAATGACGGTCCAGGTGGCCCACCAAAAATCGGCATCGCTGAGCAGGCTTAACATGTAGTTCCAGTTAAACGTCATGGGCTATTTCACTCGTCATAATTATCAAAAATGAAAGTGGCTCGGCTGTGCCGTAATGGGGAGCCACCGGTATTCATCGTGCGAATACACTATGCTGGCAGGATGCTTTCAGAGGCAATTAGTAAATTTTTGGTCTTTAAGTTTAAAAAAACTATACAGAGATATTAACGATATGGAATTTAAAGTGATTGTTAAGATACTTTGCGCAAACAATTTAAAAACAATGACTGTAATTCAATAACGCTATTTTGCGCAGACAGGTTATTTTGCGCGAAACTGGGGCAGGCGCTGCCAGTCTGGCGTGCAGCGTGGCGCATGATGGTGCAATGGCGGAAATAAACCACGCGGGCGTAGAGCAATAATAAATATTGTCGCCCCTTGTCGGGCAATGCGCCGCTCTTTTCCGGGGGTGGCACGCGGATTGCTTGGGACTTAGAGGAAAACTATTCCCCGTGTGCGCCGGACCATATTTTATCAATGGTGATGCTATGAACCGATTTACCCTGAAGCAGCTCAAATATTTCGTCACCGTGGTGGAGACGGAGAGTATCGCCGAGGCCTCCCGCCAGCTGCACATTGCGCAGCCGTCGATTTCGATTGCCATCAAGAATCTGGAGAGCACCTTCGACCAGCAGCTGTTTATTCGCCACCATGCGCAGGGCGTTTCGCTCACCTCCAGCGGTCGGCGGATCTACGATAAAGCGAAAGAGCTGCTGCGCCTGTCCTGGGAGTTCGAACAGAATTCGCGAGCGGATAAAGAGCTGGTTTCTGGCATGATCTCCATCGGTTGCTTCGAATCGGTGGCTCCGCTGTATATGCCGAAGCTGGTGGCCGGGTTTAAGAAATGCTATCCGGAAATCACCCTGCATCTGTACGACGGCGAACAGCATGAGCTGATGCATGGCCTGCACCGCGGCCGCTTCGACCTGGCGCTGGTTTACGATCTGGAGCTCGGCCATTCGATCAATAAAGAGCGGCTCAATGCCCCACATAAACCCTACGCGCTGCTGCCCGCCGCGCATCCGCTGGCGCAGAAGGCGCAGGTGACGCTGCAGGAGCTGAGCCGCGAGCCGATGATCCTCCTCGATGCGGTCCCCAGTAAAAATTATTTTATCTCCATCTTTAAGGAAAAGGGTTATCACCCGGAAGTGGCTTACAGTTCCCCCTCCATTGAAATGGTGCGCTGTATGGTGGGTCAGGGGTTGGGTTTTTCGGTGCTGGTCACCCGGCCCTGCTGCGATATGACCTACGATGGTGAAAGAGTGGTGCAGCGGGATATTGCCGACGAGATGCCCGCCTCGACCTTAATTATGGCGCATCTCGCGAATAATGAGCCCACGCGGCCGACGCAACTGTTTATGGATTATTGTCGCAGCATCGAATTAACCCCAACTCACGCCTGAAATAACGCCTGTCGATCCGGCAGGCCTTATTTTTTGTCGTCACTCAGCCTCGTAAAATTCTATTCAGTCGATCGTTTTATAATATTTTACCAATTCGTCACAGTTAAATAACCTGAAAGCCGTCAATTCCGGCGACGTCGTCGGCAACTGTGCTTGAAGGATAGCGAAATGACTGAACAGATTACCGAGATCGATACCCTGGTGGTGGGCGCGGGGCAGGCGGGCGTCGCCATGAGCGAGCATCTGACCCGGCTGGATATCCCCCACCTGGTGCTGGAAAAGCAGGGTATTGCCCAGGCCTGGCGCAGCGGACGCTGGGATTCGCTGGTCGCCAACGGCCCGGCCTGGCACGATCGGTTCCCGGGCATGGTGTTCCCGGACTGCCCGGCAGACAGCTTTGTCGGCAAAGAGCAGGTGGCAGACTATTTTGCCGCCTATGCCCGCAGCTTCAATGCGCCGATCCGTACCGGGGTGGAGGTTTTCAGCGCCGAACGCCTCGTCGGACGGCCGGGCTTTCGTATCGACACCTCGCAGGGGGTGATTGAAGCGCAGCGGATCGTAGCGGCCACCGGGCCGTTTCAGCGGCCAGTGATCCCGGCCATCGCCCCACAGAGTCAGGCTATTCAGCAGCTCCACTCCGCGCACTATTTTAACCCGCAGCAGCTACCGGAGGGCGGTGTGCTGGTGATTGGCGCAGGCTCCTCCGGCGTGCAGATTGCCGATGAGCTACAGCGAGCCGGACGCGCGGTGTGGCTGTCGGTGGGAGCGCACGACCGCCCGCCGCGTCGCTATCGTCAGCGCGATTTTTGCTGGTGGCTCGGGGTGCTGGGAATGTGGGATGCCGCGGCCAATGCGCCGGGTAAAGAGCATGTCACTATCGCGGTGAGCGGCGCGCGCGGCGGCCATACCGTCGATTTTCGCCAGCTGGCGCATCAGGGGGTCACGTTAGTGGGGCAGACCCGCGGCTTTGACGGTGACAAAGCACTGTTTCACCACGACCTGGCGGAGAATATCCGCCGCGGCGATGCCTCCTACCTTGCGCTGCTCGACGCCGCGGACGCGTGGGTGGCCCGCAACGGCATGGACCTGCCCGAAGAGCCCTCCGCCCGCGAATTTCTGCCCGATCCGGCCTGCGTTACCGACCCGCTGCTCAGTCTCAATCTGGCGGAGGCCGGGATCGGCACCATCATCTGGGCGACGGGCTACACCACCGACTATCGCTGGCTGAAGGTCAACGCTTTCGATGATGCACAGCGGCCACAGCATCATCGCGGCGTGTCGACGGAGCCGGGCGTCTATTTCCTCGGCTTGCCTTGGCTCTCGCGGCGCGGGTCCACCTTTATCTGGGGCGTCTGGCACGATGCCAAATATATTGCCGATCAGATCGCCATTCAGCGCCAGTACCAGCGTTACCAGCCGTCCTGTTAACCGTTTTCCTTAAGGAGTGCTTTGATGCCAACTCATACCCGTATTCGCATGTTTAACACCAAAGAGACCTACCCGAACCAGGCGCTGAACAACGATCTGTGCCAGGCGGTGCGGGCCGGCAATACCGTCTACGTTCGCGGCCAGGTTGGCACCGATTTCGCCGGCAATCTGATTGGCCTCGGCGACCCGCGGGCGCAGGCGGAGCAGGCGATGAAGAATGTTGAACAGTTGCTGAAAGAGGCGGGAAGCGACCTCTCGCATATCGTCAAGACCACCACTTATCTGATCGATCCCCGCTATCGCGAGCCGGTCTATCAGGAGGTGGGCAAATGGTTAAAAGGCGTCTTTCCCATCTCCACCGGGGTGGTGGTGTCGGCCCTCGCGCAGCCGCAGTGGCTGATGGAGATTGACGTTACGGCGGTGATCCCTGACGACTGGCAGGGGGAGGCAGCAGAATGACTCTCTCTATTAGCGCCCGCTGCCCGGAATCAGGTCAGCTGGGCATTGCCATTAGTTCGTCGAGCATGGCCGTGGGATCGCGCTGTCCGTGGCTATTGCCTGGCGTCGGCGCAGTCGCCAGTCAGAACATAACCTTACCGTCGCTGGGGCCGCATATTCTTGGTGCGCTTGAGGCGGGGGCCTCCGTTGAGCAGGCTCTGAACCTGGCCCTGGCGGAGGACCGCTTCCGCGAATATCGCCAGGTCGCGGCGATTGATGCCAACGGT
Organism: Klebsiella sp. KP20-425-1; assembly: GCF_025813515.1. Taxonomy (NCBI): domain Bacteria; kingdom Pseudomonadati; phylum Pseudomonadota; class Gammaproteobacteria; order Enterobacterales; family Enterobacteriaceae; genus Klebsiella; species Klebsiella sp. KP20-425-1. The sequence continues at coordinate 2,847,315 of NZ_CP109614.1, read as the reverse complement.
GAAGTGGCGGCGTTCAGCGGAGAACATACTCTCGGGATCGGTGGCACCCTGGCGGGAGATAACTGCGTGGCGGCGGGCAACATGCTGGCCAGTCACGAGGTGATCGCCGCGATGGTGGCCGCCTTCGAGACGGCGAGCGGTGAACTGGCCAGCCGGCTGCTGGCCGGGCTGCGCGCGGGGATTGCCGCCGGGGGCGAGGCCGGCCCGGTCCACTCGGCGGCGGTGAAGGTGGTGGACGATTACCCGTGGCCGGTGGTCGATCTGCGTATTGACTGGGCGGAGAAGGATCCGCTGGCGGCCCTTGAGCAACTGTGGCTGGCCTGGGAGCCGCAAATGGACGCCTATATTACCCGGGCGCTCGACCCTCGCGATGCGCCCGCCTATGGCGTCCCCGGCGATGAATAACATCCTCGCCGCGCTGCTGGCTTTTGACACCACCAGCCGCCATTCGAACCTGGCGATGATCGACTGGATCGCCGATTTTCTCGCTGCCCGCGGCGTGGCGTCCCGCCGCTTTTATGACCCGTCGGGCGGTAAGGCCAATCTCTACGCCCGGCTGGGGCCGTCCGGCGGCGGTGGGGTGATGCTCTCGGGCCACACCGACGTGGTCCCGGTGGACGGCCAGGCCTGGAGCGTTCCGCCTTTCAGCCTCACCGAGCGCGATGGCCGCTACTATGGCCGCGGCAGCGCCGATATGAAGGGGTTTCTCGCCTGCGTGCTGGCGGCAGTGGATGACTTTCTGGCGGCGCCGCTGCGCATGCCACTGCATCTGGCCTTCTCCTATGACGAAGAGGTCGGCTGTCTCGGCGTGCGCAGCCTGGTGGATTTTCTGCAGGCCTCGCCGGAGAAACCGGCGCTGTGCCTCATCGGCGAGCCGACAGAGATGCAGCCGGTGTTCGGTCATAAAGGCAAACTGGCCATGCGCTGCTGCATCGAGGGGCAGGCCTGCCATTCGGCCTATGCCCCGCAGGGGGTGAACGCCATCCGCTACGCGGCGAGACTGATCAACCACCTGGATCGGCTGGGCGTGCGTCTGGCCCGGCAGCAGGACAGCCGCTTTTCGCCGCCCTTCAGCACGCTGCAGGTGGGCACCATTCAGGGTGGGGCCGCGCTGAACATTGTTCCGCAGTCCTGCCGCTTTGATTTTGAGATCCGCTACCTGCCGGGGATGCGTCCCGAAGCGGTCACCGAGGCGCTGGCGGCCTACGCCCATCGCCAGCTGCTGCCGGAGATGCGCCGGGTAGGCAGCGGGAGCGACATCCAGTTCCAGCTGTTAAGCCACTATCCGCCGCTGCTCAGCGATCCGCAGTCCGACTTCGCCCGCTGGCTGGCGCAGTGGTGCGGCAGCGACCGCTTCTCCACCGTGGCGTTCGGCACCGAAGGAGGGCTGTTCGATGAGATGGGCGTCGCGACCCTGGTCTGCGGACCGGGCAGCATGGCCCAGGGCCATAAGGCCGATGAGTACATCAGCATCGCGCAGACCGAGCGCTGTATGACGATGCTGAGACAGCTTTGCGCGTGGATGCGTGCCGAACCGGCGGAACCGCTCACCTGATCCCTCAACACAGGAACCCAAGCGATGCACAATCAACACTCTCCCCACATCGATCAAGCGACCATCGACCGCTGGCAGGCGGATGGCGCGGTGTTATTAAAAGGCGTCTTTACCCCCTGGGTCGAGCGCCTCGCCGAAGGGGTCACGGCGCTGATGGCCAGCCCCAGCGAGTATGGTCATGCGCGCACGGTGATCCCCAAAGATGGTTCGCCGCCTTTTTTTCAGGACTACTGCAACTGGTCGCGGATCCCGGCGTTTAGCGAGTTTGTCTTTCAGTCAGCGGCCGCCGAGATCGCGGCGGCGCTGATGCAGTCGCAGACGGCGAAATTTTTCCATGAACATACGCTGGTCAAACCGGCCGGAGGCAGCACGGTGACTCCCTGGCATCATGACCAGCCTTACTATTGCGTCTCCGGCAGGCAGAACGTCAGCTTCTGGATCCCGCTGGACCCGGTGGCGGAGGCCACCTCGCTGCGTTGCATTCGCGGGTCGCATCGCTGGGAGGAGGAGTTCAGTCCTACCCGTTTCAATGGCACTAAGCTTTACGAGCACACCCGGTTCAGCACCCTGCCGGATATCGACGCCCATGAGGACGAATACGATATCGTCAGCTGGGCGCTGGAGCCGGGGGATGCGGTGGCCTTCCATTTTCGCACCGTCCATGGCGCCCGCGGCAACCCCGGCGCGCGGGCGCGACGGGTCTTCTCCGCCCGCTGGGTGGGGGATGACGCCTCGTTTGCCGATCGCGGCGGCGTGACGTCGCCACCGTTCCCCGAGCTGACCCTGCGGGACGGCGACCCGCTGGATTCCCCGCTGTTCCCCCAGGTTTGGCCGCGGGCGTGAGCCACTGGCGGCGGGATCTGCTATGATCCCGCCTTTCGCTGTCTGGAGCCAGTCGATGTTCAACGACGCCATTGTTTATGACCGCTACGGGCCGCCGGCCGCCGTGCTGACCCTGAAACGCCTGCCGCTGGCGCCGCTGGCGGGCGGACGGGTGCGGGTCAGGATGCGCTTTGCCCCGGTGAATCCTTCGGATCTGATCCCCGTGACCGGCGCCTATCGCCACCGCACCCGACTGCCGGCCGTCGCCGGCTATGAAGGCCTTGGCGAGGTGGTCGCCGCGCCATACGGCAGCCGGCTGGCCGCGGGCCAGCGGGTGCTGCCCCTGCGCGGGGGCGGCACCTGGCAGCGGTTTATCGATCTGGATGAGACCTGGCTGGTGCCGGTGCCGCCGGCGGTTGACGATCTGCTGGCCGCCCGCGGGTATATCAATCCGCTGACGGCGATGCTGATGCTCAAGCGCTGGCCGGTTGCCGGAAAACACCTCGTGCTGACCGCGGCATCGTCCTCCTGCGCCAGTCTGCTGGGGCAGTGGGCGCTGGCGATGGGCGCCCGCTCGGTGAGCGGGATTATTCGCTCGCCGCAGCATCGGGCGCGCCTGGAACAGGCCGGGATCTATCCGATCCTCGATACCGACCGGGCGCTGATGGAGAAGGTCAGCCAGCACAGCGATCTGGTGTTTGACGCGGTGGGCGGCGAACTGGCGAATACGCTGCTGTCGGTGCTGCCCGGGTCGTCGACCCTGATCTCCTATGGGCTGTTATCCGGGCGGCCGCTGACCCAGACGCGCGGTAGCGCGACGGTGCGCAAGTTTCATCTGCGGGAGGCGCTGCCGACACTCAGCGTAGCGGCGTGGCGGGCAGCGTTCGACGAAATCTGGCAGCGCCTGCCGACGACCTCCCAGCCGCCGGCCCAGCGCATAGCGTTGAACGACTGGCGGGCGGCGATTGCCGCCGCCGGCCAGCCGGGAAGAGGCGGTAAGATCCTGCTGGATTTCACCGCCGGTTAAGATTACTTTTTCTTTTCGCCCAGAGTAGGGGTTTCGTCAAAGAAGTTCCACGGCTTGAGCAGCGCTTGCGCCCACTCGGTCGGCATGATCGGCCACTCTTCGGCGCGCGCCACGTGGGTGGTGCCGGTGGTGATCCACACGACGTCATCGTGGTTAGTCAGCGACTCATCATCCTTCGCGTACTGGCCCAGGCCGGTATCGTGGGCGGAACGGTTCGGGTATTCCCCTTCCGGATATCGCTCTGTCGGGTGGTAGCGCGTCACCCACAGCTGTTTATCCATAAAGCTCAGGCGATGATATATCCACTCGTCCGGGGCGAATTTGGCGCCGGTCGCCGCCGGGTGCGTGCCGCCGGCGTAAGGGATAATCTGGTATGAGACCGGGTTGCCCATGCGGTTCTCTTTTCTGGTGTTGCTCAGCAGGCGAATGGTGCCAGGGTCGAATTTCTGCGCCGCTTTCTGCTCGCTGTCAATCGTGTACTGATTCACCTGCATAGTACTGGTGCGCGGGCCGCCGGCGGTGTTGGGCTTCACTTCCGGGTCCATCGCCACCAGGGTGTTGTTCTCGCCGTCCACATCGAGGTCGAGGCGGAAGTTATAGATGTGCTGGTGAGTGGTGCCGACAATATTATGGTCGATCAGCGTTCCGTAGCGGGTATCCTCTTTGGCGCTGGGATCATGCATGGTCTTCGCCAGCACGCCTTTCACCGCTTCAATCCCGGTGGCGCCGGCATCGATACCGATGGTGCCGTTGTCGTGGAACACCCAGTCAAAGATATAGTCGTAGTTGCCGACGGTGCTGATCCAGCGCACCACCAGCTCCCGGCGTTCGGTGCTGACGTTGGGTTTGCCCATTTCCAGGTGCTTATATTCCGGCCCGGCATAGCGTTCGAATATGGCCACCGCACCTGGAATAGTGGTCGGTTTGCCGGTGTAATCGGCGATAGTTTCGTCCAGCAGTACCGCATTTGACGGCGCATCTTTACCGCGAACAATCGGCGATGTTAGGGTGCCCATGCCGTAATCGCCGGAGTCCAGATAGGCTTTGAAATACCAGCCGACGTCCGGGTCGCCGTAGGGGACGATCATCCCGCCGAGGGAACCTTCATACATCACCTGGCGTTTTGTGCCGTTATCGTTGTAAGTCACCGTCGAGAGAATGGGCCCGACGCGCGAGTTCAGGCGCAGATGAAAATCCCAGTTCCGCCAGTGAATGGTATCGCCGGTGATCGTGTAGTTTTTGCCTTCCGGTTCGGTTATCTCCAGTGGTTTCACCGCCGGGGCGTTGCGGTCGCGGCCATCGTAAGAACGGGGTTCCATCGGTACCGGGATCACCGGACCTTCTTCGATTTTGATGATTTTCTTCGCTTCAAGGTCGACCACCGCCACCAGGTTTTCAATCGGGTGCGCCCAGTAGTTGCCGTCGCCGGTATCCAGATAACTGACCACCTTCAGCAGACGCGCATCCTGCTGCAGGCCATCTTTGCCATCAAAAAAGCCAACGGTGAGCGGGGTGGTGACCACTTTGCCAGGATCGGTAATACCGTGCTTTTTCAGCACCTCAGCGAATTCGCTGCTGGTATTGATGATGTTCTGCACGCTGACAAAATCATCGAGCAGCACCATCCCGTGGGCGCCTTTGATCGGCGTCCAGGAAAGGATTTTTTTGTTTTGCAGATCGACGACGGCTTCAATGACATGTTTGCCATCAAGCATCACCACATCGGCGGTGCGGGGAGCATCGACCGGCGTTCCCTGCAGGGCAAAGGCCCATACCGCCGCCTTGTCCGGCTCGTGTAAGGAAATCTCAGTAAAGCGGGTATTCGGCTGAAACTCCGGCGCGGCTTTGACAATGGTCACTGCTTCACTGATTTCCGCCGCCGAGAGCGAGTTTAACGGGTGCGGGCGCTTTTCCACCTGGAAGGTCTGATCGAGACCGGACTGGAACACATCGTTGATAAAGGTATCGGAAACCCAGGCTTTACCTTCCTTCATTACCACGGGCACCGGTAGGTCAAGGGATTTACCGTTGACGATCGCCGTTTTGGCGCCGGGCTTTACTTTGACGTAAGCGCCGTCTTTTATCAGGGTGAACATTTGCGCGTAGTCATCCCACTGCACATCAGCGCCGAATTCCTGCAGCGTTTTATCCAGCGGTACCATGTGGGCTTCGCTACCGTGAGCGAAGACCGGTGATTGCCAGGCGCAAACCACCGCCACGGCCAGCGCCAGCGCGGTTTTACGAGGAGAAAATTTCAAGCCGTTTGCCATTGTGACCTCATCTTATTGTTGTGTTGTCTCTTGCCGCTGCGAATGTCGGCTTTGTTACCCTTAAGCTACCAGCCAGCGGCGCCGGGGCGTTTGTTTGCTTTTGCCAGCTTGTTTGTCAGTTTTGCCAGACGGACGTAAAAAATGCCTCCGCAGAGGCATTGAGAACGTGCGCTGATTTTTTTGCCGGGTGGCGGCTGACGCCTTACCCGGCCTGGGGGCCGTGCGGCCTGCCGTTAATTTATTCACCATTCTTGCTGAAACTGCCGGTGTTGCGGCCTCAAAATCGCTGAGACGTTCCCGGAAGGCCGGGGCAGCCCGCATGGATGCGGGCTGAGGGCCGTGTTTTGCAGGGATGCTGCCTCGGCCCGACCCGCAGCCTGCAGGGAAAAGTCGAAGGCACCACGAAGTGGCGATTTTGCTGGCCCGAGCCCGGGGGTACAGGGGGCGGCGGCGACTGGCCGCCCCCTGTGCGCTCCCTGCGCTATGCCAGGCATAACGCAGACGATTAACCGGGAGCGCAATGTGCGCTGAAGCCACGGATAACATAAAGGACTTCCCGGGGCGAAACCGTTGCAAACCGATTGCTGTATCAATGGCTACAGGGTCGGCCAACAGAGCGTCAGCGGTCTATTTTTCGCTATCACGCCGGGAAATCTCCCTGTTGACGCGCCACCAGGGTCAGAATGGAATACAGCGCCACCGCCTGCTGGTGCTGATTGAAAATCTCCACCGCCCATTCCACCACGCCGGTGGCTTTCTCATCGGCGCTGCGCTGACGTTTGACCGTTTTCCGCTTACAGGTGAGGCGAACCTGAATGGTGTCGCCCGGTTTGACCGGCTCAATAAAGCGCAGGTTTTCCATCCCGTAGTTGGCGATAACCGGCCCGACGCCGGCATCGACGAACAGCCCGGCCGCGGCGGAGATCAGGAAATAGCCGTGGACCACCCGCTCGCCAAAAATCGACTCGGCGGCGGCGATTTTGTCCATGTGCGCGTAGAAATGATCGCCGCTCAGGCAGGCGAAGTTAACGATATCCGCTTCGGTCAGGGTTCGGCGCGGGGTTAATAAGCTGTCGCCAGGCTGAATCTCTTCGAAATATTTGCGGAACGGGTGAATACGGTCTTCGTTCACCTGGGCGCCGCGCACCCACTGTTGACCGATGGTCGCCAGCATCGTTGGGCTGCCCTGGACCGCGGTACGCTGCATATAGTGTTTCACCGAACGCAGCCCGCCAAGCTCTTCTCCGCCGCCAGCGCGGCCGGGGCCGCCGTGCACCAGCTGCGGCAGCGGCGAACCGTGGCCGGTTGACTCGACCGAGGACGCCTCGTTCAGTATCTGAATACGGCCATGGGCGCGGGCGGCGCCGAGGATAAACTCGCGCGCCAGCTCGCCGCTGGCGGTGACCAGCGTCCCCGCCAGACTGCCGCCGCCGGCGCGCGCCAGCGTCAGCGCATGCTGGCGGTCACGATACGGCATCAGCGTCGCCACCGGACCAAAAGCTTCAATGGCGTGAACCGCCGGCGTTTCATCCGGCTGTGAGCAGTACAACAGGGTCGGCGGGAAAAATGCGCCGGCCGCGCTGAGATCCGCCTCTCCACCGAGCAGTACTTCGCAGCCAGCGGCTATCAGCTTATTGACGCTCTCCTGTACGTCCTGACGCTGTTCGCTATTAACCAGGGCCCCCATCTTAACGCCCTCCTGCGCAGGGTCACCGACGGTTACTTTATGCAGGCGGGAGATCAGTGCATCGCTAACCGCATTAATCTGAGCCAGTGGCACAATGATTCTGCGGATAGCGGTACATTTTTGCCCGGCTTTCGCCGTCATCTCGCGGACCACTTCCCGAATAAACAGCGCGAATTCCGGTTGCTCCGGAGTGACGTCTTCGCCTAACACGCAGCAGTTGAGTGAATCTGCTTCCATGGTAAAGGGAATGGATTTGGCTACCAGGTTAGGGTGCGCCCGTAGCTGCTGGCCGGTGGCGGCTGACCCGGTAAAGGTCACCACGTCCTGGCTATCGAGGTGGTCGAGCAGATCGCCCGCGCCGCCGCAAATCAGGCTGATGGCGCCCTCCGGCACCAGGCCGCTGTCGACAATCGCTTTCACCATTGCCTGGGTGAGCTGGGCGGTAGCGGTTGCCGGTTTAATGATCGCCGGCATACCGGCAAGCCACGTGGGCGCCAGTTTTTCCAGCATTCCCCAGCAGGGGAAGTTGAAGGCGTTGATATGGACGGCGACGCCTGATTTTGATGTCAGCACATGACGCGCGGCAAAACCGCCCTGTTTGGAGAGCGGGATGAGCTCGTCTTCCGGCCACAGGATATCGTCCGGTAATTCTCGACTACCGAGCCCGGCATAGGTGAAAAGGGTACCGATACCGCCTTCAATATCCACCCAACTGTCGGCGCGAGTGGCGCCGGTTTGCGCGGAGATGGCGTAGAACTGGTCTTTCTGCTCCAGCAGGTGTTTCGCCACCGCTTTCAGCATCGCGCTGCGTTCAATAAAGGTCATCGCCTGCAGGGCTTTACCACCGCGCTCAATCGCGAAGCGGCGCGCCTGCGCCATATCCAGGCCTTCACTGGTCACCTCCCAAAGCGCCGCGCCGGTGATGGCGTGATGGATAGTACGGGCGCGGCCCCGGCCGGTCTGCCAGGCGCCGGATAAGTAGCTGGCTAACTGCTGCATCGCAAATCTCCAAATGTGTTACGTGTGATATCTATAAATAGTTCTTTTATGAATCATAAAATGCAAGCCCGTATTTAATAAATTATTAACATTGTGATCGCGATGGCGTTACGCCTTATGCTTAACTTACTGTATTAATTGTGGTTTACAAAAGGTTTTGCGGAGATTATCACAAAAAGAGCAAACAAAATTTGTGGTTTTATTTAACCAATATGTAACCTTCAATAAACAAAGTGATTCACATAAATGTTTTTGTTGTGAATATCGGAATCATAAAGGTGATGACGTGACAGAAGAACAACGCTTTGACCAGCGCATCGTGCAGGAAACGGCCATCGAACCGCAGGACTGGATGCCGGATGCCTACCGTAAGACCTTGATTCGGCAGATAGGCCAGCACGCGCACTCGGAGATCGTCGGCATGCTGCCGGAAGGCAACTGGATCACCCGCGCGCCGACGCTGCGCCGCAAAGCGATCCTGTTGGCTAAGGTACAGGATGAGGCTGGACACGGGCTGTATCTCTATAGCGCCGCGGAAACCCTTGGCTGCGCCCGGGAAGACCTGTATCAGAAGATGCTCGACGGGCAGATGAAATACTCCTCCATTTTTAACTACCCGACCCTCAGCTGGGCGGATATCGGCGTGATCGGCTGGCTGGTCGATGGCGCGGCCATCGTCAACCAGGTGGCGCTGTGCCGGACCTCCTACGGCCCCTATGCCCGGGCGATGGTCAAAATCTGCAAAGAAGAGAGCTTTCACCAGCGTCAGGGATTTGAAGCCTGCATGGCGCTGGCGCAGGGCAATGACGCGCAGCGGCAGATGCTGCAGGACGCCATTAACCGCTTCTGGTGGCCGGCGCTGATGATGTTTGGCCCCAACGACGACAACTCGCCGAACAGCGCCCGCAGCATGGCGTGGAAAATCAAACTGCACTCCAACGACGAGCTACGTCAGCGCTTCGTCGATAACACCGTGCCGCAGGTAGAGATCCTCGGTATGACCGTCCCGGACCCGGATTTGCAGTTTGATGAAGCCAGCGGCCACTACCGCTTCGGCGAAATCGACTGGCAGGAATTTAACGAGGTGATTAGCGGCCGTGGCATTTGCAATCACGAGCGGCTGGCCGCCAAGCGTAAGGCCTGGGAAGAGGGCGAGTGGGTGCGCGAGGCCGCGCTGGCCCATGCGCAAAAACAGCAGGCCCGCAGCGCGGCATGAGGAGAGACAACATGAGCAAAGTTTACTGGCCGTTATATGAAGTGTTCGTTCGCAGCAAACAGGGGTTATCCCATCGTCACGTCGGCAGTCTGCACGCCGCCGATGATCAAATGGCGCTGGAGAATGCCCGCGATGCCTATACCCGCCGCAGCGAAGGCTGCTCAATTTGGGTGGTGAAGGCCAGCGAAATCGTTGCTTCGCAGCCGGAAGAGCGCGGCGAATTCTTCGACCCGGCGGAAAGCAAAGTCTACCGTCATCCGACTTTCTATACCGTGCCGGATGGCATGGAACATATGTGAGGCGGCGATGAATATCCCTAACCCCGTAGCCACCTACGCCCTGCGGCTTGGCGACAATGGTCTGGTTCTGGCCCAGCGTTTAGGCGCCTGGTGCGGCCATGCTCCCGAGCTCGAGATCGATCTTGCGCTGGCCAACATCGGCCTCGACCTGCTCGGCCAGGCGCGCAATTTTTTAAGCTATGCCGCCGAGCTTAACGGCTGCGGCGACGAAGATACGCTGGCTTTTGGTCGCGATGAGCGCCAGTACAGCAACCTGCTGCTGGTGGAGCAGCCAAACGGCAATTTTGCCGACACCATCGCCCGCCAGTTCTTTATCGATGTCTGGCACGTCGCCCTGTACAGCCGGCTGGTGAACAGCCGCGACGCGCAGCTGGCGGCCATTGCCGCCAAAGGGCTGAAAGAGGTGCGTTACCACCTGCGCTTCAGCCGCGGCTGGCTGGAGCGTCTGGGTAACGGCACCGAGTTATCAAATCGCAAAATGCAGCAGGCGGTCGACAATCTGTGGCGCTTCACCGGCGAACTGTTCCTTGCCGATGAAGTGGAGCTCAGCCTGGTTGAGCAGGGTATTGCGGTTGATCCGCGTGAGCTTCAGGCCGAATGGCAAAGCGCGGTACACACGGCGCTGCTCGACTCCGGCTTACAAATCCCGCAGGAAGCGGCCTTCCGCAGCGGCGGCAAACAGGGGCTGCACAGTGAACATCTCGGCCCGCTGCTGGCGGAGATGCAGTATCTGCAGCGTTCGCATCCCGGACTGCAGTGGTAAGTGAGGTGACTATGCAACGTCTTGCCGATATCGCTCCTGCAGAGGTTCGCACCATCTGGGGATTATTAAGCGCGATCCCGGATCCGGAAGTGCCGGTACTCACCATCACCGACCTCGGTATGGTACGCAGCGTCGCGCGCCATGGCGACGGCTGGGTGATTGGCTTTACCCCGACCTATTCGGGCTGTCCGGCGACGGAGCATCTGCTGGGGGAGATCCGCGCGGTCATGAGCGAGCATGGTTTTCAGCCGGTACATATCGTCCTGCAGCTGGATCCGCCGTGGACCACCGACTGGATGAGTCAGGATGCCCGCGAGCGCCTTCGCCTGTACGGCATCAGCCCGCCCCAGGGGCACGCCTGCCATGCGGACATGCCCGCTGAGGTGAGCTGTCCGCGCTGCGGCAGCGCCCATACCTCGCTGATTAGCGAATTCGGTTCCACGGCCTGCAAAGCGCTCTATCGCTGCGACAGCTGCCGGGAACCTTTTGATTACTTTAAATGTATTTGAGGTTGCCATGACGACGTTCCATTCGCTTAAGGTGGCGAGAGTCGAGCCGGAAACCCGCGATGCGGTGACCATCACTTTTGCGATCCCGCAAGCCCTGCAGGCGGAGTACTGCTTTCGCCCGGGCCAGCATCTGACGCTAAAAGCCCGTCTGGGCGGTGAAGAACTGCGCCGCTGTTACTCCATTTGTCGCAGCCGCACGCCCGGCGAAATTAGCGTCGCGGTCAAAGCTATCGACGGCGGGCGCTTTTCGCGCTACGCCCAGCAGGATATCCAGCAGGGTATGGAGCTGGAAGTGATGGTGCCGCAGGGGCATTTCGGTTATCAACCGCAGGCTGAACGGCAGGGTGAATATCTGGCGATTGCCGCCGGTTCCGGGATCACGCCGATGATGGCGATCATGAGCGCGACGCTGGCGACCGAGCCGCAAAGCCGCTTCACGCTGATCTACGGCAACCGCAGCAGCCATAGCATGATGTTCCGCCAGGCGCTGGCCGATTTAAAAGACCGCTATCCGCAGCGCCTGCAGGTGATCCACCTGTTTAGCCAGGAGTCGATGGACAGCGATCTGCTACAGGGGCGCATTGACGGCGACAAACTGCGCCAGCTCGCTGACCATCTGCTGGATTTCAGCCGTTTCGACGAGGCTTTTATCTGCGGCCCGGCGGCGATGATGGATGAGGCGGAAGCGGCGTTACGTGAACTTGGCGTAGCGGAGAAATCGATTCATCTCGAACGCTTTAATACACCAGGCGGCAATGTGAAGCGCGCTGCCGGCGTGCAGGCGGAAGGGCGCACGGTGACCATCCGCCAGGACGGGCGCGATCGGCTTATCGCCCTCAGCGCCGAAGACGACAGCATCCTGGATGCCGCATTGCGTCAGGGCGCCGATCTGCCGTTCGCCTGTAAGGGCGGGGTATGCGCCACCTGTAAATGCAAAGTGCTGCGCGGTGAAGTGGCGATGGCCGCCAATTACAGCCTGGAAGCGGATGAGCTGGCGGCGGGCTACGTGCTGAGCTGCCAGTCATTGCCGACCAGCGGCGATGTGGTGGTCGACTTTGACGCGCGGGGGATGGCATGAGCGACCTGCTGATCCACCGTCATGGCCGGGTGCTTCAGTTGACGCTGAACCGCCCGCAGGCCCGCAACGCGCTGAACAATGCCTTATTAACCCAGATTGCCGAGGCGCTGGAGGCGGCGGCAGTTGATGACAGCGTCGGCGTCTGCGTTATTCGCGGTAACGCGCGTTTTTTCGCCGCCGGGGCTGACCTCAATGAAATGGCGGAAAAAGATCTTCCTGCCACCCTGGATGATATTCGCCCACGGTTATGGGGGCGAATTGATGCCTTTACTAAACCGCTCATCGCTTCGGTCAACGGCTACGCCCTCGGCGCCGGCTGCGAGCTGGCCCTGCTGTGCGACCTGATTGTCGCCGGGGACAACGCCCGCTTTGGCCTGCCGGAAATTACCCTCGGCATAATGCCGGGCGCGGGCGGCACCCAGCGGCTGATCCGCAGCGTTGGCAAGGCGCTGGCCAGCCGGATGGTGCTGAGCGGCGAGAGTATTGACGCCCGCCAGGCGCAGCAGGCCGGGCTGGTCAGTGATATCCATCCGGCGGCGTTAACCGATGAGTATGCCCTGAAACTGGCAACCACCATTGCCCGCCATTCGCCGCTGGCGCTACGGGCGGCAAAACAGTCGCTGCGCCTGTCGCAGGAAGTCAGCCTGCAGGCCGGTCTACAACAGGAGCGCCAGCTGTTTAGCCTGCTGAGCGCCACCGAGGACCGCCGCGAAGGCATCGACGCCTTCTTACAAAAACGTACCCCGGAATTTAAAGGACGCTAATCGTGGAAGCTTTCATTCTCAGCGCAGTGGAACAGGGCGTCATGACCATTACCCTCAATCGCCCGGACCGCCTCAACAGTTTTAACGATCTGATGCATCACCAGCTGGCGGAATGTCTGAAGCAGGCCGAGCGCGATGATGGCGTGCGCTGCCTGCTGATCACCGGCGCCGGCCGCGGTTTTTGCGCCGGCCAGGATTTGAACGACCGCAATGTCGACCCCAGCGGCCCGCCGCCGGATCTCGGCATGTCGGTAGAACGCTTTTACAACCCACTGGTACGCCGTCTGGCGGCGCTGCCGAAACCGGTCATCTGCGCGGTTAACGGCGTGGCCGCCGGCGCGGGCGCTACCCTGGCGCTGGGCTGCGATATCGTGCTGGCCGCGCGTTCGGCCAAATTTGTGATGGCGTTCAGCAAGCTCGGCCTGGTGCCGGACTGCGGCGGCAGCTGGTTCCTGCCGCGGGTGGCCGGCCGTGCGCGCGCGATGGGGCTGGCGCTGCTGGGCGACAGCCTCAGCGCGGAACAGGCCGCGCAGTGGGGGATTATCTGGCAACTGGTGGACGATTCAGAACTGGCGGATACCAGTCTGCAACTGGCGCGCCATCTGGCGGCGCAACCGACGTTTGGTCTTGGGCTGATTAAAAAGGCGCTGCTGGCCTCTGAAACCAACAGTCTCGACGCGCAGCTGGACCTGGAGCGCGATTATCAGCGTCTGGCCGGGCGCAGCGATGATTACCGCGAAGGGGTCAGCGCGTTTCTGGCCAAACGGCCACCACAGTTCAGCGGGAAATAGATGATGACGACATCCTTAGCCACCGTGGCGGTGATCGGCAGCGGCACCATGGGAGCCGGCATCGCCGAAGTGGCTGCCGCAGCCGGGCATCCGGTGCGTATTTTTGATATTAACCCTAAGGCTGTAGACCTGGCGATAGAGGGTATCGCCGGGCGTCTGGCGTCACGCGTTGCGCGGGGCAAACTGGCGTCAGAGCAGGCCGATGCGCTGCTGGCGCGCCTGCATCCGGCCCACGATTTAGCCGCGCTTGCCGATGCGGATTTAGTGATCGAAGCGGCCTCTGAACGGTTGGAGGTCAAAACGGCGCTGTTCACGCAGCTGGCGGAGATCTGCGCGCCGTCAACGCTGTTGACCAGTAATACCTCGTCTATTTCGATTACCGCTATCGCCGCCGGGGTCAAAAACCCGGAGCGGGTGGCCGGACTGCACTTTTTTAATCCGGCGCCGGTGATGAAGCTGGTCGAGGTGGTGAGTGGTCTTGCGACCTCCACAGAAGTGGTGGAGCAGCTGTGCCAGTGCGTAAGCGGCTGGGGGAAACAGCCGGTGCGCTGCCGCTCAACGCCCGGTTTTATCGTTAACCGCGTAGCGCGTCCGTTCTACGCTGAGGCCTGGCGCGCGCTGGAAGAGCAGGTCGCCGCCCCGGAGGTTATCGATGCCGCTTTGCGTGACGGCGGCGGCTTCCCGATGGGACCGCTGGCGCTGACTGACCTGATTGGCCAGGACGTCAACTTCGCCGTGACCTGTTCGGTGTTTAACGCCTTCTGGCAGGACCGCCGCTACCTGCCATCGCTCCTCCAGCAAGAGCTGGCGCTGGCCGGGCGGCTAGGTAAAAAGAGCGGCCACGGCGTCTATCGCTGGCCCGTTGAGACACTGCCGGACGCGGCGCTACCGCCGGTAATGATGGGTGCTGAATCCGTTACCGTCAGAAGTGACAATGTCACTGAATTAGACGATGTCTTGCTGCTGGAGACCGAAGGCGAGACCGCCCTGGCGCTGAGTATTAAGCATCACCGCCCGGTGGTGGTGTATGACCTGTGCGCCAGCGATACGGTGGTGCTGGCCGCAGCGGCAACCAACGCGCCTGCGGCCACTGATAAGGCCGTGCATTACTTCCAGCAGCAGGGCAAGAAAGTGCTGCGTATTGCCGATTATCCCGGCCTGCTGGTGTGGCGCACGGTGGCGATGCTGATTAACGAAGCGCTGGATGCGGTACAAAAAGGCGTCGCCAGCCCGCAGGATATCGATACCGCGATGCGCCTTGGCGTCAACTATCCGCATGGCCCGCTGGCATGGGGAGAACGCCTTGGCTGGCGGCGGGTGCTGCAACTGCTGGAGAACCTGCAACACCATTATGGCGAGGAGCGCTATCGCCCCAGTTCCCTGCTGCGCCAGAAGGCGCTGATGGAGAAGCACCATGAGCAATGATCCGTGGCGCAACGCGCGCGTGATGTACGAAAAAGATACCTGCGCCAGAAAGATGGGGATCGAACTTATCGAAATAGACGACGGTTTTGCGCAGATGAGTATGACCGTCTCGGCGGACATGCTTAACGGCCATCAAACCTGTCACGGTGGTCAGCTATTTACGCTTGCCGATACCGCTTTCGCCTACGCCTGTAACAGCCAGGGGCTGGCGGCGGTGGCCTCGGCGGCAAGCATTGATTTTCTTCGTCCGGCGTTCGCCGGCGACCGGCTGGTCGCCACCGCCAGAGTCAAACAGCAGGGCAAGCTGACCGGCGTCTACGACATCGAAATTGTTAATCAACAGCAAAAGATTGTGGCCCTGTTCCGCGGCAAATCGCACCGCATCGGCGGCACAATCACGGGAGACGTGTAATGCGCGACGCCTTTATTTGTGACGGGATCCGTACGCCGATTGGCCGCTACGGCGGCGCGCTGGCCAGTGTGCGCGCCGACGACCTGGCGGCAATCCCGCTGCGTGAGCTCCTGAGTCGTAATCCCGAGCTCGACCCGGCAGCAATTGATGATGTGATTTTCGGCTGTGCGAATCAGGCCGGGGAAGATAACCGCAACGTGGCGCACATGGCGACGTTGTTGGCCGGTTACCCGCATACCGTGCCGGGCACCACGATTAACCGCCTGTGCGGATCGGGTCTGGATGCCATCGGCTTTGCCGCCAGGGCGATCAAAGCCGGCGATGCCGATCTGCTGATTGCCGGCGGCGTGGAATCGATGTCGCGTGCGCCTTTCGTGATGGGAAAAGCCAGCGCGCCGTACCAGCGTCAGGCGGAACTCTTTGATACCACGATTGGCTGGCGTTTTGTGAACCCGCTCATGGCGCAACACTTCGGAACTGACAGCATGCCGGAAACGGCCGAGAATGTAGCTGAATTGTTAAATATCAGCCGGGCCGATCAGGACGCTTTCGCCTGGCGCAGCCAGCAGCGCGCGGCGCAGGCCCAGCGCGACGGCATTCTGGCGCAGGAGATTGTGCCGGTGCAGATTGTCGGCCGGAAAGGGGCGGTTAGCGACGTGCGCGAGGACGAGCATCCGCGCCCGGAAACCACGCTTGAGCAGCTGGCGAAACTGAAAGCGCCGTTCCGCCAGGGCGGCGTCATTACTGCGGGCAATGCTTCAGGCGTCAACGATGGCGCCGCGGCGCTGATCATCGCCAGCGAACAGCAGGCCGCTATCCAGGGGCTCACGCCGCGGGCGCGTATCGTGGCGATGGCGACGGCGGGTGTCGAACCGCGCCTGATGGGACTGGGGCCGGTACCGGCGGTGCGTAAAGTGCTGGAGCGGGCGGGACTCAATATTAACGATATGGATCTGATTGAGCTGAATGAGGCCTTCGCCGCCCAGGCGCTGGGGGTGCTCAGACAGCTCGGCGTGCCGGACGATGCGGCGCACGTGAATCCCAACGGCGGCGCCATCGCGTTAGGCCATCCGCTGGGCATGAGCGGCGCGCGGTTAGCGCTGAGCGCCAGCCTTGAGCTGCAACGCCGGGGCGGGCGCTATGCGCTGTGTACGATGTGTATTGGCGTGGGTCAGGGCATTGCCATGATCCTCGAGCGAGTGTGAGCTAATTTACCTGCGAGTACCCTACAATGATAACTACTACAAAATTAGATCCGATTGAAACCGCGTCGCGTGACGAACTGCAGGCCCTGCAAACCCAGCGCCTGAAATGGACGCTGAAGCATGCGTACGAAAATGTGCCGATGTATCGCCGCAAGTTCGACGCCGCCGGCGTGCACCCTGACGACTTTCGGGAATTAAACGATCTGCAAAAATTCCCCTGTACCACCAAACAGGATCTGCGCGACAACTATCCCTTCGATACCTTCGCGGTGCCGATGGAGCAGGTGGTGCGCATTCACGCCTCTTCCGGCACCACCGGCAAACCGACGGTGGTGGGATATACGCAAAACGATATTGATAACTGGGCCAATATTGTCGCCCGTTCGCTGCGCGCGGCCGGTGGTTCAGCAAAAGATAAAATTCACGTCGCCTACGGCTACGGCCTGTTTACCGGCGGCCTTGGCGCGCACTACGGCGCGGAACGTTTGGGCGCGACGGTGATCCCGATGTCCGGCGGACAGACCGAAAAACAGGCGCAGCTGATCCGCGATTTCCAGCCGGATATGATCATGGTGACGCCGTCCTACTGTCTGAATCTGATTGAAGAGCTGGAGCGCCAGATGGGCGGCGATGCCCGCGGCTGTTCATTGCGGGTCGGCGTCTTTGGCGCTGAGCCGTGGACGCTGGCGATGCGCGCGGAAATCGAGCGCCGGCTGGGGATCACCGCCCTGGATATTTACGGTTTGTCGGAAGTCATGGGACCGGGCGTAGCGATGGAGTGTCTGGAAACCGTTGACGGCCCGACTATCTGGGAAGACCACTTCTTCCCGGAAATCGTCAACCCGGACGACGGTACGCCGCTGGAAGATGGCGAGCATGGTGAGCTGCTGTTTACCACCCTGACCAAAGAAGCGCTGCCGGTGATCCGCTATCGTACCCGCGATCTGACGCGCCTGCTGCCGGGAACCGCGCGGACCATGCGCCGCATGGACCGCATCAGCGGACGCAGCGACGATATGCTGATTATCCGCGGGGTTAACGTCTTCCCCTCGCAGCTGGAAGAGGAGATCCTCAAGTTTGAACACCTGGCGCCGCACTATCAGTTAGAGGTCAATCGCCGCGGTCATCTGGATTCGCTGGCGGTGCGCGTTGAGCTGAAAGAGAGCGGGCTGGCGCTGAGTCATGAACAACGCTGCCAGATTTGCCATCAGTTGCGTCACCGCATTAAGTCGATGGTCGGGATCTCCACCGATATTACTATCGTCAACTGCGGCAGCATTCCGCGCTCGGAAGGGAAAGCCTGTCGGGTATTCGACCTGCGAAAAGCGGTGGTTAGCGGTTAATCCTCTCTCCGGCTGCGCGGCAGGCACCCGGCTGAAGCGTTTGCGCCGTCAGCCGGGGAGTTTCCTGTGCTATGATTCATAAAGGAAAAATATAACAACAGAATGAATCAGATGAGTAAACTCGACGCCTTTATTCAACAAGCGGTGACGGCGATGCCCATCAGCGGCACGTCATTAATTGCCTCGCTGTATGGCGACGCTTTATTACAACGCGGTGGGGAAGTGTGGCTGGGCAGCGTCGCGGCGCTGCTGGAAGGATTAGGCTTCGGCGAGCGCTTCGTACGCACCGCGCTGTTTCGCCTCAATAAAGAAGAGTGGCTTGATGTTGTCCGCATCGGCCGGCGCAGCTTCTATCGCCTGAGTGATAAAGGGTTGCGCCTGACCCGGCGCGCGGAGCATAAAATTTATCGCGCCAGTGCCCCGGAATGGGACGGTACCTGGCTGCTGCTGCTTTCGGAAGGCCTGGAGAAAAATGTGCTCGCCGACGTTAAAAAGCAGCTGCTGTGGCAGGGGTTTGGCGCGCTGGCGCCGAGCCTGCTGGCCTCGCCGTCGCAAAAGCTGGCCGATGTCCAGTCTCTGCTCCACGAAGCGGGCGTCGCCGAAAACGTCATCTGTTTTGAAGCCCATTCGCCGCTGGCGCTCTCCAGGGCGGCCCTGCGCAGCCGGGTGGAGGAGTGCTGGCATCTCACCGAACAAAATGAGATGTACGAGGCGTTTATCGCCTTGTTCCGACCTCTACTGCCGCTGCTGCGCGATTGCGACCCGTCAGAGTTGACGCCGGATCGCTGTTTCCAGATCCAACTGCTCCTTATCCATTTCTATCGCCGGGTGGTGCTCAAAGACCCGCTGCTGCCGGAAGAGCTCCTGCCGGCGCATTGGGCAGGGCAAACCGCCCGCCAGCTGTGTATCAATATTTATCAACGCGTGAGTCCCGGCGCGCTGGCGTTCGTCAGCGAGAAAGGTGAGAGCTCGGTGGGCGAGCTCCCGGCGCCGGGTCCGCTCTATTATCAGCGCTTTGGCGGTTTGCCGGGCGCATAAGGAGGTTGCATGCCGATATATCAGATTGACGGACTGACGCCGGTGGTGCCGGAGGAGAGTTACGTTCACCCGACCGCGGTGTTGATTGGCGACGTGATCCTCGGCAAAGGGGTCTATGTTGGGCCCAACGCCAGCCTGCGCGGCGACTTCGGGCGCATCGTGGTCAAAGACGGCGCCAATATTCAGGATAACTGCGTGATGCATGGCTTCCCCGGCCAGGATACGGTGGTGGAAGAGGAGGGCCATATCGGCCACGGCGCTATTCTGCACGGCTGCGTGATTGGCCGCAACGCTCTGGTGGGCATGAGCGCGGTGATTATCGACGGGGCGGTCATTGGCGAAAACAGCATTGTCGGCGCTTCGGCCTTTGTCAAAGCCAACGCCGAGATGCCCGCCAACCATCTGATTATCGGCAGCCCGGCAAAAGCGATTCGCACCCTGAGCGAACAGGAGCTGGCGTGGAAAAAACAAGGTACCCGTGAATACCAGGCGCTGGTGGAACGCTGTAAGCAGACGCTGCACCAGGTGGAGCCATTACGGGAAGTCGAAGCAGGGCGTAAGCGGCTGGCGTTTGATGAAAACCTGCGGCCAAAAGCCGCAACCTGAGGGGTAAAATTATGGCAGAGAAATTATCCGCTCACTGTCACTGCGGTGCGGTGGCGTTTACCGTGGAACTCAGCGACGGCTTCAACAACGTTCGGCGCTGTAACTGCTCATATTGTCGCATGCGTGGGGCGGTCGCGGTCTCTTCGCCGCGTTCAGGAATAGAGGTGGTACGCGGAGGGGATAAGCTCACAGAGTATCGCTTTAATACAGGGGAAGCCGTGCACTTTTTCTGCTCGGTATGCGGGATCTACACCTTTCATCAACGGCGATCAAACCCACAGCAGTATGGGGTGAATGTGGCCTGCATTGACGGCGTTTCGCCTTTCGATTTCCCTTGCGTGGAGGTCAACGACGGCGTGAATCATCCAAAAGATGGCGGCGGAGGCGTGGTGGGGTATTTACGCTACGAGAAAAAGTAAAACTCTCCTCCCGCAGGAAGCGAGAGGAGTGAAATATTAGGCTGCAACCACGCTGTCGATGGCCGCTTTCGCGTCAGACTGCGCTTTGGCCGCGACTTCCGGGCCGTAAGCGATACCTTCGGCGAACACAAAGTTCACGTCGGTGATGCCGATGAAGCCGAGGAAGGTGGACAGGTACGGGGTGACCAGGTCGGTCGGAGTATCTTTATGGATACCGCCGCGGCTGGTAACGACGACCGCGCGTTTACCGGTTACCAGACCTTCCGGCCCTTTCTCGGTGTAGCGGAAGGTGACGCCGGCGCGAGCCACCAGGTCGAAATAGTTTTTCAACTGCGTCGGGATGTTGAAGTTGTACATCGGCGCAGCGATAACAATCACATCGTTGCCTTTCAGTTCGGCGATCAGCTCGTCGGAAAGGGCCAGCGCTTCCTGCTGACGCGGAGTCAGCGGCGCGTCGCTCGGACGCAGGGCGCCAACCAGTTCGCCATCCAGAACCGGGATCGGATTGGCGGCCAGGTCACGCACGGTGATCTCATCGCCAGGGTGTTTTTCCTGCCATTGTTCAACAAAATAGTCGGAAAGCTGACCAGATTGTGAGTACCCTGCCAGAATACTGGATTTCAGAACTAATACTTTGCTCATGGGTGTTTCCTTTTTTTAATGTGATTGACGGGTCAATGCCCTGGTGCTTGTTGACACTGTATTCACAATCGCGCCACAGAGATAGCGCAATATATCGAATCCTATGTTCAGATTTTTTGAACAAGGCACGAATGACACAGATGTGGTACTCTAAGGCAATACTTCAAAAGAGATTTTCCCGGCAGAGCTCTGCCCGATAACGCTATGACAGAACAACAAAAAATCACCTTCCCCCAGCTTTATCAACAGCTCGACGGCCTAATGCTGCGCGACAAAACGCGCTTTGCCCGCCGTCTGCACGGCGTGAAGAAGGTTAAAAATCCTGAATCGCAACAGGCCATTCTGCAGGAGATGGCGCTGGAGATAAGCCAGGCAGCCGGTAAAGTCCTGCTGCGCGAAGCGGCGCGTCCGGCCATCACCTATCCGGAAAACCTGCCGGTTAGCCAGAAAAAACAAGAGATTCTCGAGGCGGTGCGCGACCACCAGGTGGTGATCGTCGCCGGGGAGACCGGTTCGGGTAAAACCACCCAGCTGCCCAAAATCTGCATGGAGCTGGGCCGCGGGCTGAAAGGACTCATCGGCCATACCCAGCCGCGTCGCCTGGCGGCGCGGACCGTCGCCAATCGTATTGCCGAAGAGCTGCAGAGCGAGCCGGGCGGCTGCATCGGCTATAAAGTCCGCTTCAGCGACCACGTCAGCGAAAACACCATGGTTAAGCTAATGACCGACGGTATCCTGCTGGCGGAGATCCAGCAGGATCGTCTGTTGATGCAGTACGACACCATCATTATCGATGAGGCGCACGAGCGCAGTCTGAATATTGACTTTCTGCTCGGCTATCTGAAAGAGCTCCTGCCGCGCCGCCCGGACCTGAAAATCATCATTACCTCGGCGACCATCGACCCGGAACGTTTCTCAAAGCATTTCAATAATGCGCCGATTATCGAAGTCTCCGGGCGGACTTACCCGGTGGAAGTGCGCTATCGGCCGATAGTGGAAGAGGCGGACGATACCGAGCGCGATCAGTTACAGGCGATCTTTGATGCGGTTGACGAACTGGGGCGCGAAGGGCCCGGCGATATTCTGATCTTTATGAGCGGTGAGCGGGAAATTCGCGATACCGCCGATGCGCTGAATAAGCTGGATCTGCGCCATACCGAAGTGCTGCCGCTGTACGCCCGCCTGTCCAACAGCGAGCAGAACCGCGTCTTCCAGCCGCACAGCGGACGACGCATCGTGCTGGCGACCAACGTGGCGGAAACCTCGCTGACCGTGCCGGGCATTAAATACGTTATCGATCCCGGTACTGCGCGTATCAGCCGTTACAGCTACCGCACCAAGGTGCAGCGCCTGCCGATCGAGCCGGTTTCCCAGGCGTCCGCCAACCAGCGTAAGGGCCGCTGCGGCCGCGTTTCGGAAGGGATCTGTATTCGTCTTTATTCAGAAGACGATTTCCTGTCGCGCCCGGAATTTACCGACCCGGAGATTCTGCGCACCAACCTGGCGTCGGTCATCCTGCAGATGACCGCCCTGGGCTTAGGCGATATCGCCGCCTTCCCGTTTGTCGAAGCGCCGGATAAGCGCAATATCCAGGACGGCGTACGCCTGCTGGAAGAGCTGGGCGCCATCACCACCGATGCGCAGGCAACGGCTTATAAACTAACCCCGCTGGGCCGCCAGCTCAGCCAGCTACCGGTGGATCCGCGTCTGGCGCGCATGGTGCTGGAGGCGCAGAAGCACGGCTGCGTGCGGGAAGCGATGATCATCACCTCCGCGCTGTCGATCCAGGACCCGCGCGAGCGGCCGATGGACAAACAGCAGGCCTCTGACGAAAAACACCGCCGCTTCCACGATAAAGAGTCCGATTTCCTCGCCTTCGTCAATCTGTGGAACTACCTCGGCGAGCAGCAGAAGGCGCTGTCGTCGAATCAGTTCCGCCGCCAGTGCCGGGTCGATTTTCTTAACTATCTGCGTGTGCGCGAGTGGCAGGACATCTACACCCAGCTGCGCCAGGTGGTGAAAGAGCTTGGCCTGCCGATCAACAGTGAGCCGGCGGAATATCGCGAGATCCATACTGCGTTGCTGACCGGTCTGCTGTCGCACATCGGCATGAAGGATGCCGATAAACAGGAGTATACCGGCGCCCGTAATGCGCGGTTCTCTATTTTCCCGGGTTCCGGCCTGTTTAAAAAGCCGCCGAAGTGGACGATGGTGGCCGAGCTGGTGGAGACCAGCCGGCTGTGGGGGCGTATTGCCGCCCGCATTGAGCCGGAGTGGGTGGAGCCGGTAGCGCAGCACCTGATCAAGCGCTCATACAGTGAGCCGCACTGGGAGCGGGCGCAGGGCGCGGTGATGGCGACGGAAAAGGTCACCGTTTACGGCCTGCCGATCGTCGCCGCGCGTAAGGTCAACTACAGCCAGATCGACCCGGCGCTGTGCCGCGAACTGTTTATCCGCCATGCGCTGGTGGAGGGCGACTGGCAGACGCGTCACGCCTTCTTCCGCGATAACCTGAAGCTGCGCGCGGAAATCGAAGAGCTGGAGCATAAGTCGCGCCGTCGCGACATCCTGGTTGATGACGAGACGCTGTTCGAGTTTTACGACCAGCGCATTAGCCACGATGTCATCTCCGCTCGCCACTTTGATAAGTGGTGGAAGCAGGCCAGCCGCGAAACGCCAGACTTGCTCAATTTTGAAAAGAGCATGCTGATTAAAGAGGGGGCGGAGCAGGTCAGTAAACTGGACTACCCGAATTTCTGGCATCAGGGCAACCTCAAGCTGCGTCTTAGCTATCAGTTTGAACCTGGCGCCGATGCCGATGGCGTAACGGTGCATATTCCGCTGCCGCTGCTCAACCAGGTAGAGGAGGCCGGGTTTGAATGGCAGATCCCTGGTCTGCGTCGCGAGCTGATTATCGCGCTGATAAAATCGCTGCCGAAGCCGGTACGGCGCAATTTCGTCCCGGCTCCCAACTATGCGGAAGCGTTTCTTGGCCGGGCGACGCCGCTTGAGCTGCCGCTGCTCGATTCGCTGGAGCGCGAGCTGCGTAAGATGACCGGCGTGACCATCGACCGCGAAGCCTGGCAGTGGGATCAGGTGCCCGATCACCTGAAAATCACCTTCCGGGTGGTGGATGATAAAAACAAGAAGCTGCAGGAAGGGCGCTCGCTGCAGGCGTTGAAAGACGCCCTGAAGGGCAAAGTGCAGGAGACGCTGTCGGCGGTCGCTGATGACGGTATTGAGCAAAGCGGGCTGCATATCTGGAGCTTTGGCACCCTGGCGGAAAGTTACGAACAGAAGCGCGGTAACTATAAGGTGAAAGCCTGGCCGGCGCTGGTGGACGAGCGCGACAGCGTGGCCATCAAACTGTTTGATAATCCACAGGAACAGCAGCAGGCCATGTGGCGCGGTCTGCGTCGCCTGCTGCTGCTCAACATCCCGTCGCCGATTAAGTATCTGCACGAGAAACTACCGAATAAAGCCAAGCTTGGGCTCTACTTTAACCCGTACGGCAAAGTGCTGGATCTGATTGACGATTGCATCTCCTGCGGCGTTGATAAGCTTATTGACGAGGCGGGCGGTCCGGTGTGGACGGAAGAGGGCTTTAGTCAGCTGCACGATAAAGTGCGAGCCGAGCTCAACGACACGGTGGTGGAGATCGCTAAACAGGTCGAGCAGATCCTCACCGCGGTGTTCAATATCAACAAACGGCTGAAAGGCCGGGTGGATATGACCATGGCGCTGGGGCTGTCGGATATCAAAGCGCAGATGGCGGGTCTGGTGTATCGCGGCTTTGTCACCGGCAACGGTTTCCGCCGTCTTGGCGATACGCTGCGCTATCTGCAGGCGATTGAAAAGCGTCTGGAGAAGATGGCTATCGATCCGCACCGCGATCGGGCGCAGATGCTTAAGGTGGAGAGCGTGCAGCAGGCGTGGCAGCAGTGGCTGAATAAGCTACCGCCGAACCGCCGTGAGGACGACGATGTCCGGGAGATCCGCTGGATGATCGAGGAGCTGCGGGTCAGCTTCTTCGCCCAGCAGCTGGGCACCCCGTATCCTATCTCGGACAAGCGAGTGTTGCAGGCGATGGAGCAAATTACCCCATAGCCTGGCTGGTTGTCCCCGGTGGCGCTGCGCTTACCGGGGCTACTGGTCAGGCGTCCACGCTTAAGCGTTTACCCACGCCAGAGTAAAGCCGTCCCAGCCTTTAGTGCCCACGGTTTGCAGCGCCGTTGCCGTCAACCGTGGCTCGGCGCCCATCATCTCAATGAACTGACGCACGCCCTGAACGCGCTCGTCGGCGCTCTGTGGGTTGACCACTTCGCCGTCGCGTACCACGTTATCGCCAATAATTAAGGTTCCTGGGCGGGAATAACGTAGCGCCCAGCGCAGATAATGGGGGTTATTCGGCTTATCGGCATCGATGAAGATCAGGTCGAAAGCGGGACATTCGCCAAGCGACTCCAGGGACTGTAGCGCGGGTCCCTCCCGTAGCGTGACCCGCTGGTCAACGCCCGCCAGCTGCAGATTCTCCCGCGCCACCTGGGCATGATGCGCGTCGGCCTCCAGGGTGAGGAGTTGGCCGTCGGCAGGAAGCTCGCGCGCCATCCAGATGGTGCTATAGCCGCCGAGGGTGCCGATCTCCAGTATCCGCTTAGCCTGGGTTAGCCGTACCAGCAGGGCGAGAAACTGACCCTGATTGGCGGCGACATCGTGTGCCGGGAGCCCGGCACGATGGTTGTTTTCCAGTACCCGATCGAGCACAGGATCGCTGGGAATTAAGGCCTTAATCAAATAATTGTCTACTGCCGACCACTGTTGTTGCATATGACGCTTCCCCATTTAGCTCCCTGATGAGTCAGACCAGCCGCCTCCCAGCGCCCGGTACAGATCGATCTGCGCCAGCAGCAGGTTGTTCTTCACCTGCACCACGCTAAGCTGGGTGGAGAACAGCGTTCGCTGGGCATCAAGCACATCCAGATAAGAAGAGTAGCCGTTACGGTAGCGGTTTTGTGCAATACGTAAGGTTTCCTGGGCAACGGTCTCTTGTTCCTGAAGCTCGGTTAACTGTTCGCCATAGCGACTGATGGCGTCCAGGCTGTCATTGACCTCTTTGAACGCGCTGCGCACCGTTTTCTCATAGCTATAGAGCGCCTGATTGCGCTGGGCCATGGAGACGTCCACCTGGGCATTTAACGCCTGGCGGTTTAGCAGCGGCGCCAGAATACTGCCGCCAAGACTCCACAGCCGCAGCGGGTTGTCCAGCAGATCCGGCAGCGTCCGGTCCTGCAGGCTGCCGGTAGCGGTCAGGTTAATAGAGGGCAGCAGCTGCGCCTGCGACGAGGCCAGCGTGGCGTCGGCGGCCACCAGCTGGCGCTCGGCCTGAGCGATGTCCGGGCGGCGGTTGAGCAAGGTGGACGGCAGCTGCGACGGCAGACGCAGCGGGGTAAGCTGGGCGAACTCGCCGCGTTTTACCGCGCCAGGGTTATCGCCGAGCAGCACGCTGAGCGCATTTTCCTGCTGCGCAATCTGGTGCTGTAGCGGCGGGATCTGCGCCCGCGTTGACCGCAGCTCCGAATCCGCCTGCATCAGCTCAAGGCGTGAAGTATACCCGGTTTCAAACTGACGTTTGGCCAGGCGCCACGCGTCTTCCCTTGATGTTAGCGTCTGCTGGGTCACCCGCAGCTGCTCATCCAGCGACAGCAGCGTGACGTAGCCAACGGCCACCGAGCTGGCGACGCTCAAATTGGCGGCGGCGGCGGCGGCTTTCTGCGCCTCAAGGCTGGCCCCGGCGGCGTTGGCCGCGCTGCGGTTCGCTCCCCAGATATCGACATCATAACTGGCGGTCAGGCCGCCCTTATACAGTGTGCTGTGGATCGGCAGGCCGGTGGCGGCGGACTGCGTCCGGGCGCGGGTGCCGGTGAGGCTGGCGTCCAGTGACGGAAACAGGCTGCTGTCGGCGGCGTAAGCGCGCGCCTGATACTCATTCACCCGCTCGCAGGCGATCAGCACATCGCTGTTATAGCGCAGCGCCTGGTCGACATACTGATTGAGGGTACTGTCATGAAAATTGCGCCACCATACGCCCTCCACCGGGCTGGCCGGGCCAACGTCGGCCCGCCAGGCGGCAGGAATGGTCAGGGTCGGCTGCGCGCGTTGCACATCGGCGGATTGACAGCCGACCAGCGCCAGAACGATAGCAAGGGCGACCGGGCGGATCATGGTTGTTTCTCCGCACGGGTATCAATAGTCACCTGCACCGACATCCCCGGCCGCAGGCGTTCGCTGTTGTTTTGCCCGTCGTTGACCGTAATACGCACCGGGATGCGCTGGGCGATCTTGACGAAATTGCCGGTGGCGTTGTCCGGAGAGATGGCGCTGAACTCCACCCCGGTCGCCGGGGAGATACTCTGCACCTTGCCGTGGAAGGTCTCGCCGTTGAGCGCGTCTACGGTGAAGGTGACCGGCTGGCCAACGCGTACTTCGGCCAGCTGGGTCTCTTTGAGGTTGGCAATCACCCAGTGCTGCGGCGGAACCAGCGAGGTCAGATGGGTCCCGGCGCTGACATAGGCGCCAAGACGCACCGAGATCTGCCCCAGCTGGCCGCCGGTGGGGGCGATAATCTGGGTATTCTGCAGGTCGATCTGCGCCAGCTCAAGCGCCGCTTTGGCGCTGGCCACGTCGGCCTCCAGCGAATCGCGATTGACGATGGTCGATTCACGGTCCTGGCGCGACATCTCCAGCGCCGCTTTCGCCTGCTCAATATCCGCCGCCCCTTGCGCCGCGCTGGCCCGCGCCGAATCACGTTCGCGGATCGACAGCGAACCGTCGGCGGTTAACTGCTGGATGCGTTTTAAATCGGCCTGGATTTTCAGATTCTGCGCGCGGGCGTTTTGCAGCGCGGCTTCATTCTTGGCGATCGTCGCCTCGGCGCTTTTGCGCTGTTGCAGGTTATTGCGCAGCGCGGCCTCTTTCATCGCCAGGGTAGCCTGGGCCTGATGCACCCGCTGTTTATAGATGCGATCGTCTATCTGGAACAGCACCTCGCCCGGCTGGACAATCGCGAAATCTTTGACGTTGACGGCGGTGATATAGCCGTTGACCTGCGGGCTAATAAAGGTGGTCTGCCCGCGCACATAGGCGTTGTCGGTAAACTGGCTATGGCGAGTGAACGGCGGCAGTTGCCAGGCGTAGAGGATCACCAGCACGCCGACGAGGCCTATCGCCGCGGCGGTAAAAATGGAAACCACGCGAATATTATTCCGGGTGTTGGCCTGTTGTTTGGCCGCATCCTGCTGACTCATAACGACTCCAGAGATGAAATGATGATAATTATTTGCTGCCGGTAGCGCGTTGCAACGCGATACGGGCAGTCAGTCGTAAGCGAATTAAGCGCCAGAAAACCCACACTAGTGTCCCGGCGGAGATCGCCGCCGTCAGCAGATAGGTATCATTCCAGGCGAGAATATTGGCCTGCAGCGTCGCGGCGTTTTGCAGCAGGGTGGTGGCCTGAACGTTGAGCAGCGTACTGTCGCCAATCTGGCTCTGATACATCTGGCTGTACTGCTGCAGCCGCTCGACGATCAGCGGGTTAAGGGTGGTTATCTGGTCCGCCAGCTGGCTGGAGTGGAATTTCTCACGCCAGGTCTGGAAGGTGCCGAGGATCGCCGAGCCGAGCAGCCCGCCAATGTTCTGGCTCATGCCGAACAGCACCGAGAAGCTGACCAGGTTGCGCGGGTCGGCAAACACGCCGCCAATCCCGGCGAGCATCGCCGGGGCCAGAAAGAAGGCGCTGCCGAAGCCGAGTAAAAACTGGCTGAACATTAATTGTTCCGGACGGGTGAGGGCGTTGGACTGGCTGTCGAGCAGCGAGGCTATCATGATCAGCGCCAGCGCGGTGGCGGTCGGCCAGTAGAGCTTCTGCGGGTTGAGCGTCAGACAGCTGGCAATGATCCCGCACAGAATACCGGCGAAAATCGACCACGCGAGGTTAGTCATCTGTTCGTTTTGCAGGCCAACGTACTGCAGCCAGCCGATGACCCCGGTGTTCTGCTCCGCCAGCACGATGCGGATCAACAGCATAATCAGGCCCAGACGCACGATGCTGCCGCTGGAGAGCCATTTGGTATTGAGCAGGGGGTTGCTGCGGTTATGCTCGAAGGTAATCGCAGCGACGATCAGTATTACCGCCGCCGCCAGCGCCCAGCCGATCCACGGCGCTTCAAACCACCACTCGAGCCGCCCCAGCGACAGCACGGCGCACACCAGCGCCATGCCGGGCGCCAGCAGAAAGAAGGTAATGAAATCCTTTTTTTCGAACACTTTTTTACGATCGCTTGGCGGCAGTTTTAGCGCGATGACGCAGGCCAGCGACACCAGCGCCAGGCCCAGCTCAAAGAAGTAGAGACCGCGCCATTCATCGGTCTGCAGCAGTTCGGTGGAAAAGAGGCGCGCCAGGGGAATGGCCAGCGACGAGCCGGTGATGCCGATAGTCAGCCCTTTCAGGCGATGGCGCGCAGGCCAGGCCTGTACCTGGTAGTAAATCCCCAGCGAGCTGAGCGCCGCGGCCACCATGCCATGGGCGGCGCGAACCATCATCGCTGAGCTGAGATCGTTGACGAAGAGGTGGAAAAAGGTGACCAGCACATAGAGCACCAGAAAGCCTTCGGTGAAAGCGCGCAGGCCAAACTGCTGGCGGAATTTCACCAGCAGCAGGTTGATGGAGACGTTGGTCATCACGTATACCGCCGGCAGCCAGGCGATTTCTGTCGACCAGGCGGCGAAGGTACCCTGCAGCAGCTGCAGGTTGGCGGTGACCACTGCGTTGCCCAGCGCGCCGGTGAGACATACCAGCAGACCGACCACGCCGTAGGCAAGGCGTTTCGCCGGACTGTGCAGCGGCGTCGACGGCGAACCGAGCAGAGCCGGTTTTTCATGCGGCGCCCAGTCATGCGGGGCGTAGGGGTTATCCTGGCGACGGGGCATTATTTCTTCTCCACTTCGCGCAACAGCTTTTCCAGCACCCGCTGGGTTTGCTCCTGCTCCTGTGGGGTAATCGCCGTCAGGATCTCTTCGCGCAGATCGTCAGCCACCGTTTTGACCTGTTCATAGAGGGCCTTCCCTTTGTCGGTGACCACCAGCAGTCGCTTACGTTTGTCGCTGGCGGTGGTGATGCGCTCAACCAGTCCGAGGGCGACCAGACGATGGATCAACGGCACAATGGTCGGGCTCTCCACCCCCAGCTCCTGCGCCAGTTCGCTTTGCGACAGCGGCTGCTGGTGGCGGGCGATGGACGCTACCGCCACCCAGCTGGCCTGGCTGAGACCGAGATTTTTCAGCCGACGATTGACCGCCAGCCGCCAGTGGTGCGCGGTGAGGTATAAAAGATGAGAGAAGGTAAGCTGTCGATTGTCCATAGGTCGTCTGTCAATATCGTTAGAGCTCTAACGATTTTATGCCGGATAACCGCCGGAGTTCAAGATGAAAGATAGAAATTGGTTAACGGTATGTACGTTAATTGTAGTTAATCTTCCGGCCGCGATCCGTGTCGTGCGGTCTGCTGACCGAGGATATTTTTATTCTGCGCCATCACCCAGGCGATAAAGGCCCGCAGGGGGGCGGGAATATGTTTCCGGCTTGGGTAGTAGACGCAGAAATGGTCGGCAGGATAGCGGTAGCCGGGTAACAAATGGACCAGGCTGCCCGCGCTCAGCTGCTGCGTCACCAGCGACTGATAGACAAAGGCGATGCCTAATCCGCTCTCCGCGGCCTGGATCATTGCGCTATCGGCATCGACGACCAGATCGCCTTTAACCGCGACCTCGCTAAGCTCGCCGCTGGGGCCAATAAACTCCCAGCGGTACTTCTCACCACCAGGAAAACAGCGGTTAATGCAGCGGAAATTAACTAATGACTGCGGGGTATCGGGCTCTCCGGCTTCGCGTATATAGTCCGGGCTGGCCACCGGGATCAGCGATAGTTTCTCGCCAAAGGGGATGGCAATCATCTCTTTGGGCACATCCTGCGAATAGCGAATGCCGGCGTCAAAACCGGACTCGATAATATTGACTTTCCGATCGGTGGCATACAGTTCGAGCGTCACATTGGGACAGGCGTTTTTAAAGGCGATAAAATAGTCTTGAAAAAACAGGTCAATAACAATGCGCGGTAAATTAACTTTCACCACGCCTTCCGGAGTCAGACGGTGATAATTCAGACTGTCCACCACCCGGCGATAATCATTGACCACCGGCGTTATATTATTAAGAAATTCCTCACCCACTGCGGTTAATGACAAACTGCGCGTTGAGCGATTTAGCAGGCGCACGCCTAACTTTTCTTCCAGATGATTAATAGCGACGGTAAGGGCCGGTGGGGAAAGGTTTAACGCTTTAGCGGCCTGACGAAAACTGCCATGTTTCACTATGAGTATTAATATTTCTATTTGTTGCAGATCGGGCAAGGTTTTCATTGTTAATTTCCAGCTAACACCGCGTTCGGAATAGATTAATTGTTATCAATATGAAAGGGAAGTATATATTTAATGCCATTCAGCAATTAAGGAAAATAAGATGAAAACACGTTATCTTGGAAAAGAGAAGTTTCAGGTTTCCGCATTAGGTCTCGGATGTATGGGGATGACTTTTGCCTATGGCGGCGCTGAAACGTCGCAGGCGATAAATACGATCCATGCCGCCATGGACATGGGCGTGACCTTCCTGGATACCGCCGAAGTATATGGTCCTTTCGATAATGAAGTTCTGGTCGGAAAAGCGATTAAAGGTTTTCGCGATAAGGTGCAGATTGCCACCAAATTTGGATTTCGTATTTTGCCGACCGGCCAGGGTCTGGAGCGGATGGCCGGCGTTGACAGCCGTCCGGCACATATTCGCGAATCAGTGGAAGGGTCGCTGAAGCGACTGAATGTCGAGACCATCGATCTGCTCTATCAGCACCGCGTCGATCCCGCGGTACCGGTGGAAGAGGTGGTGGGCACTATGGCCGATCTGGTTAAAGAGGGTAAAATTCGCCATATCGGTCTGTCGGAAGTATCTGCTCAGACGCTGCGCCGGGCCTGCAAGGTACATCCGATCGCTGCCGTGCAGACGGAATATTCGCTATGGAGCCGCGAGCCGGAGGCCGGTATTCTCCACACCTGCCGCGAGCTGGGGGTCGGCTTTGTGCCATACAGCCCGCTTGGCCGCGGCTTCCTGACGGGGACAATTACCGATCCCGGCGTTTTGGCAGCGGATGATTTCCGCCGCCATCTGCCGCGCTTCCAGGCCGAAACCATGCGCAAAAACCAGCTGCTGCTTGAGCGCCTTCAGCAGGTGGCCACCCGCTATGACGCGACCCTTGCGCAGATTGCCCTTGCCTGGGTGATGAGCAAAGGCGAGGATATCGTGCCTATCCCGGGGGCGAGGAAAATTGCTCACCTGCGCGACAATGCCGGCGCCGCGAATATTACCCTCGCGCCGGAGGACATCCTCACCATCGAACATATTTTCACTGCCGACAACGTCACTGGCTTACGCTATACCCAGGGCGATTTTGATTTAATCGAAAAATAATCCCCTACGGGCAGCGGATGGTTATTACTTGCGTGACGTTGTCACCTTTGCCGAACAACTCCTCGTCAGATAGCGCACATCCTCGGCGGTTAACGGCGCGGCAAAGAAAAAAAGGGGCGGCGCAAGGCCACCCCTGATGCGGTTGCTGATGGGGATCAGCCCGGGTAGATGCCGCGGTCTTTACGCGCCATCAGGATGCGCTCGCAGGCCACGATATAGGCGGCGGTGCGCAGCGTACACTCTTTCTCGGCGGCTTTATCCCAGACGTGCACGATAGCGTCGGTCATAATGCGGTCCATCTTGGCGTTGATCTCCTCTTCGCTCCAGAAGAAGCTGGCCATGTCCTGTACCCACTCAAAGTAGCTGACGGTCACCCCGCCGGCGTTGCAGATAACGTCCGGCACCACGATCACGCCGCGCTCGGCCAGCACGTCGTCCGCTTCCGGATAGGTTGGGCCGTTGGCCCCTTCCAGCACCAGTTTGCAGGTCAGCTTCTCCGCGCGCTCGCGGGTGATTTGCCCTTCCAGCGCCGCCGGGATCAGGATGTCCATCGGAGTGGTCCAGAAGGCGTCTTTATCGATCTCCTGGGCGCCCGGGAAACCGGCAATCTGCTTTTTCTCCGCCTGCCAGGCGGTGAGGGCGGCCATATCGATTCCGCCTTCGTTATACAGGGTCGCGGTATGATCCTGAATAACCACGATACGAGCGCCGACGCCGGCGAACAGGCGGGCCGCTTCGCTACCGACGTTACCAAAGCCCTGCAGCGCCACTTTGGCGCCTTCAATTTCGATACCGGCGCGACGGGCAACTTCCCGGCCGGTGACAAACACGCCGCGTCCGGTGGCTTTTTCACGACCGAGGGAGCCGCCGAGGTGGATCGGTTTGCCGGTGACCACGCCGGTGATGGTGGTGCCATGGTTCATGGAGTAAGTGTCCATCATCCATGCCATCACTTTGCCATTGGTGCCGACGTCCGGCGCCGGAATATCTTTCTGCGGCCCGATAATAATGCCGATTTCGCTGGTGTAACGGCGGGTCAGACGCTCCAGTTCACCTTCCGACAAGGAGAAGGGGTCGACGCGGATGCCGCCTTTGGCCCCGCCGTAAGGAATATTGACCGCGGCGCACTTAATGGTCATCCAGGCAGAAAGTGCCATGACTTCGTTAAGATCGACATCCGGATGGTAGCGAACACCACCTTTACCCGGTCCGCGCGACAGATTGTGCTGAACGCGATAGCCCTCGAAGTGGCGGATGGTGCCGTCGTCCATTTGCACAGGAATGTCGACGATCAGCGCGCGCTTCGGATGGCGCAGGGTTTCCACCCAGTAGGCAAGATCGCCGAGATAAGGCGCGACGCGGTCGATCTGGCGCAGGTAGGTGGTCCATGGAGATGTACTACTTTCAGATGCGTAAGATAACTTTTCCATAAGAGTCCTGTTTCTCAGTGTTATTTATGTCGTGTAAAACCGTGGAATAGCTACAGCAGTAAACTCTGTGCAATGAATGGTATCACCAATTTTATAAAGCGGTATTTGACGGCAATTCCGATTTTTAAATTTTTGTTAGATTTTTTATTTTTTGAGTGAATAACTACGCACGTCAACCACCCGCAAGCTGTGCATTTTAATTCACTTTTTATTCACTTAAGTGCATAAGAAAATATTTTTTCTATGTTTTTCATTATCTTGATGATCTTCAAAAAGTGAATAAATTGCTTTTGCCCGTATTGACAATCTTGTTGTTCACAGGCCAGCATTAGCCCACACAACAACATGGCATTAACCATGAATTAACAATTACCCGTAAAAAGAATAGGGCTTTATTTTTCTGTGGTGAATATTTTTACCATCGCAGCGGGTGCGCTCGTGCCCAAAATAAGCCGAGGGGCAGGGTTAATGTCGATTGTCCAACGCGACGGGAGCGTTTTCCGTCGTCTTACGTTCCGGAGATAAATTATGTCAGGCAGTATGACTCGCGAAGATTTTGACGCTTACCTGGTTCCCTGTTTTGCCCCCGCGCCGTTTATTCCGGTCAGAGCGGCGGGCTCCCGCGTCTGGGACCAGCAGGGGAAAGAGTATATCGATATGGCGGGCGGCATCGCAGTGAACGCCCTGGGCCATGCTCACCCGGCGCTGGCTCAGGCCCTGCAGGATCAACTGGCGAAACTGTGGCATATCGGCAATGGCTATACCAACGAGCCGGTGCTGCAGCTGGCAAAAACCCTCGTGCAGTCGACCTTTGCCGACAAGGTGTTTTTCTGCAACTCCGGCGCCGAAGCCAACGAGGCGGCCCTTAAGCTGGCGCGGAAATATACCCACGATAAGTTTGGCGGTGAAAAAAGCGAAATCATCGCCTTCAACCACGCCTTCCACGGCCGCACGCTGTTCACCGTCTCCGTTGGCGGCCAGCCGAAATATTCCAGCGATTATGCTCCGCTGCCGCAGGGCATTACCCATCTGCCCTATAACGATATCGAGGCGGTCACCGCGGCGATCTCCTCGCGCACCTGCGCGGTGATCGTCGAGCCTATTATCGGCGAAGGCGGGGTGATCCCGGCGGACCCGGCGTTCCTGCAGGCGCTGCGTACCCTCTGCGATCGCCATCATGCCACCCTGATATTCGATGAGGTGCAGACCGGCGCCGGGCGTACCGGCCATCTCTACGCCTACCAGCATTACAACGTCGTCCCGGACATTCTCACCAGCGCCAAAGGGCTGGGGGGCGGCTTCCCGATCGGCGCGATGCTGGCGAAAGAGGCCTGGGCGCAGGTCTTCCAGCCAGGCACCCATGGCACCACCTTCGGCGGCAACCCGCTGGCGGCAACCGTCGCTAACGCCGTGCTGGCCCATCTCGATGCGCCGCTGCTGGCGGGCGTTGGCGAGCGCCATGCGCTGATCGTTGACCAGTTGAATGCGATCTCTGCCCGTTACGATGCGTTCAGCGCCGTGCGCGGCACCGGTCTGCTGATCGGCGCTGAGCTGGCGGGGCCGCTGCGCGGCAAGGCCAAAACGTTGACCAACCTGGCGGCGGAAGAGGGGCTGATCGCCCTGATTGCCGGCCCGGACGTGCTGCGCTTCGCGCCGGCGCTCAATATCCCGCTGGCGGATATTGCGGAAGCCTTCGTGCGCCTTGATCGCGCCGTTGCCCGCTTAACCCGCTAACCGGGAGGACGGCCTGTGATGCTATTTCGTCCCGTACGGGAAAACGATCTCGACGACATCGTCCGCCTCGCCGCGCGGGCGGGGGTCGGCATGACCTCTTTACCGCATGACGTCGGGCGCCTGGCGGCCCGGATCCGGCGCAGTATCGAGACCTTCGCCGGCGAACTGCCGCGCAGCCAGCAGGGTTTCCTGTTTGTGCTGGAGGACACCGCGCTGGCGCGGGTGGTGGGGGTGAGCGCCATTGAGGTCGCAGTGGGCCTGGACGAGCCGTTTTACAATTTTCGCATTCAGAAAACGGTACGCGCCTCGAAAGCGCTGGGAGTCTATAAGCCCCAGGAGCTGCTTAATCTCAGCTATGACCACACCGGGCATAGTGAGCTGTGTACGCTGTTTCTCGACCCGGCGTATCAGCGCAACCGCAATGGTCTGCTGCTCTCCAAGGCGCGCTTTTTATTTATCGCCGCCTTTCGCGAGTGGTTCTCCCCGCACCTGTTTGCCGAACTGCGCGGCTGCAGCGATGAGCAGGGACAGTCGCCGTTCTGGGATGCGCTGGGCCATCATTTCTTCGACATCCCGTTCGCCGATGCCGACCGGCTGACCGGCACCGGCATGAAAACCTTTATTGCCGAACTGATGCCGGCGTACCCGATCTATATCTCACTGCTGCCGGAAGCGGCCCGCGGGGTCATCGGTCAGGTGCATCCCAATACCGCCCCGGCGCGGGCGATCCTCGAGAAAGAGGGTTTCAGCTGGCGCGGCTCGGTGGATATTTTCGATGCCGGTCCGGTGCTGGAGGCGGACACCGATCAGATCCGCGCCGTGCGCGACAGCCAGCGCCTGCCTGTCCGGCAGCTGATGGGCGACCTGCCGGCGCCGACCCTCGTCGCCAACGGTCAATTCGACAACTTTCGGGCGCTGCTGGTGGCCCACGAAGAGCAGGTCTCGCTTGACAGCGCCGCGCTGGACGCGCTGCAGGTCAGTGAAACCGACCGCGTTTATACGGTAACCCTGAATCCAGAGGACAACAGATCATGGCGGTAAAAGCACAGTTTATAGCCGGGCAGTGGCTGCCAGGCAGCGGCGCAACGATGAGCAAACTGGCCCCGGAGGATCAGTCGCTGCTGTGGCAGGCGGCCAGCGCGGGGGCTGACGACGTCCAGGCGGCCTGCGCCGCGGCGCGCGCGGCGTTTTATCCCTGGTCGCACCGGCCGCTGGCCGAGCGTATTGACGTCGTACAGCGTTTTGCCGCGCTGCTGGAGACGCATAAAGAGGCGCTGGCGACCCTGATTTCCCGCGAGACCAGCAAGCCGCTGTGGGAGACCCGCACCGAAGTGCAGGCGATGATCGGCAAGGCCGCGATCTCCATCGAAGCCTATCACCAGCGGACGGGCTTTCATGAGTCGACGCTGCCGGACGGTAAAGCGCTGCTGCGCCACAAACCGCACGGCGTGATGGCGGTCTTTGGCCCCTACAACTTCCCGGGCCACCTGCCCAACGGACATATCATTCCGGCGCTGATCGCCGGGAACACCATTGTGTTTAAACCCAGCGAGCTGACGCCGGCTACCGCTGAAATGACCGTCCAGCTGTGGCAGCAGGCGGGCATCCCCGACGGGGCGATCAACCTGCTGCAGGGCGGAAAAGCCACCGGCCAGGCGCTGCTGGAAAATCGTGATATCGACGGCGTGCTGTTCACCGGCAGCGCGGCGGCCGGTTTCCACTTCCATCGCTACTTCGGCGGCCAGCCGGAGAAGATGCTGGCCCTCGAGATGGGCGGCAACAACGCACTGATCGTCGCCGACGTGGCCGATATCGATGCGGCGCTACATGTGATTATCCAGTCGGCGTTTATCTCTGCCGGGCAGCGCTGCACCTGCGCGCGCCGGCTGATCGTGCCGCGCGGCGAGCAGGGGGATGCGCTGCTGCAGCGGCTGGTAGAGGCCAGCGCGCAGATCCGCGCCGGCAAGTGGGATGATCAGCCGGCGCCGTTTATGGGCGGGGTGATCTCTCTCGACGCTGCGCAGAACATGCTGGCGGCGCAGCAAAAACTGGAGGGGCTCGGCGGCAAGGTGCTGCTGCGCATGCGCCAGCCTGACCCGCGCTCCACGGTGCTGACCCCGGGGATCGTCGACGTCACCGGCATTGAGGTGCCGGATGAAGAGTACTTTGGCCCGCTGCTGACGATTATCCGTTACGACGGCTTCCCGGAGGCGATTCGCCTCGCCAATCAGACCCGCTATGGCCTGGCCGTCGGGCTGATCTCCAGCGATGCGGCGCAGTTTGATCAGCTGGCGGACGAGGCGCGAGCCGGGATCGTCAACTGGAACAAGCCGCTGACCGGCGCATCGAGTAAAGCGCCGTTTGGCGGGGTGGGCGCCTCCGGTAACCATCGCGCGGCAGCGTGGTATGCCGCCGATTACTGTGCCTGGCCGATGGCCTCTCTGGTCAGCGATACGCTGACGCTTCCGGCGACGGTATCGCCGGGCCTGCCATTCTGATAACGGATCCTGTGAGGACATATGTCTGGTTTTGAAGCAAACTTTGATGGCCTGGTCGGCCCGACGCACCACTACGCCGGACTCTCCGTCGGCAATGAAGCCTCGCAAAATAACCGCGATGGTCTCTCTAACCCTAAAAAGGCGGCGCTGCAGGGGCTGTATAAAATGAAAGCCCTGGCCGATCGCGGCTTCGTGCAGGGCATTCTGCCGCCGCAGCCGCGGCCGAATCTGCGTCTGCTGCGTGAAGTGGGTTTCCAGGGCAGCGATGAGCAGGTTATCCGGCAGGCGGCCCACGCGGCGCCGCAGCTGCTCTCCGCCTTCAGCTCCGCCTCGTCGATGTGGACCGCCAACGCGGCGACCGTCTCACCGTCGGCGGACAGCGCCGATGGCAAAGTCCATTTCACCGTCGCCAACCTGAACAATAAGCTGCACCGTATGCAGGAGGCGCCCACCACCTCGGCGATCCTTGGCGCCACGTTCGCCGATCCG
Organism: Klebsiella sp. KP20-425-1; assembly: GCF_025813515.1. Taxonomy (NCBI): domain Bacteria; kingdom Pseudomonadati; phylum Pseudomonadota; class Gammaproteobacteria; order Enterobacterales; family Enterobacteriaceae; genus Klebsiella; species Klebsiella sp. KP20-425-1. The sequence goes on along the minus strand of NZ_CP109614.1, from coordinate 2,808,724 downwards.
CGCTACTTTGCCCACCATGCGGCGCTGCCGCAGCATGGCGACCTCGGCGATGAAGGGGCGGCCAACCATAACCGCTTCTGCCGGGAATATGACCGGCAGGGGGTGCAGTTTTTCGTCTATGGTCGACGCGCCAGCGGCGGTATCGCCCCGGTGAAGTATCCGGCGCGGCAGACCCTCGAGGCCAGTGAGGCGGTGGCCCGCCTGCATCAGCTGGATCCGCGCTACACGGTGTTTGCCCAGCAGGCGCCGCAGGCTATCGATCGCGGCGTGTTTCATAACGACGTCATCGCGGTCAGCAATCGCCATGTGCTGTTCCACCATCAGCAGGCGTTTGTCGATCAGGCGGCGGTGCTGGCCACGCTGCGGGCTAAAAGCGACAGTCTGGATATCCCGTTCACCAGCGTGGAAGTGCCGGACGAGCGGGTTTCGCTCGATGACGCCGTGGCCTCATACCTGTTCAACAGCCAGCTGCTGAGCAAACCTGACGGTAAGATGCTGATCGTGGTGCCGGAGGAGTGCCGCCAGCGGGAAAACGTCTGGCGCTATCTCAGCGATCTCGCCGCCGACAGCGCATCGCCGATCGATGAAGTGGCGGTCTTTGACCTGCGGGAAAGCATGCGCAACGGCGGCGGCCCGGCCTGTCTGCGGCTGCGAGTGGTGCTCAACGAGGCGGAGCGCCAGGCGGTCAACGCCCATAGCCTGATGAACGACGAACGTTATCAGCAGCTGACGGCATGGGTGGAAAAACACTATCGCGACCGGCTGCATGCCCGCGATCTGGCGGACCCGCAGCTGCTGCGCGAGGTTTATCAGGCGCTGGATGAGCTGACGCAGATCCTGCGCCTGGGCGCGGTCTATGATTTTCAGCGTTAAGGAGCGGCAGATGGAGCACCTGGTTAACGATTTACTGCACTGCCGCCTGCAGGCGTGGACCTTTCCGGCGGGCATCGAGGCCCGCTGGCTGGGCGAGGGCATTTTACAGCTGCTGCCGACGGCGCCTTGGCGCCAGGCGACGATCCTCTCCGCCGGCGTGCATGGCAATGAGACCGCGCCGATTGAACTGCTGCTGCAGCTAACCCACGATCTGAGCCAGGGGCGGCAGCCGCTCACGCAGGCGCTGCTGATCGTCTTTGGTAATCTGCCGGCGATCCGCGCCGCGCGTCGCTATCTGCATAACGACCTGAATCGCCTGTTCGGCGGCCGCCATCTGGCGGTCACCCCGGGAAATGAGTCGCGGCGGGCTTTTGCGCTGGAGCAGGCGGTGCAGGCTTTTTATCGCGCCGCCGATGCGGCGGGGCCGGTCAACCGTGGTCATCTCGATATGCACACCGCCATTCGCGGATCGCTGTATCGCCAGTTTGCGCTGCTCCCGGCCCACGCCGGGGATTTTTCGCCCGATTTCTATCAGCTGCTGCAGGCCAGCGGGATGGACGCCGTCGTGCGCCATACCGAAGCGGGCGGCACCTTCACCCATTTCACCTGCGAAAAGTTCGCCGCGCAAAGCGCCACCCTGGAGCTGGGGAAAGTGATGCCGTTCGGCGCCAACGATCTCAGCCTGTTCGCCGCCGCCGACGCGGCGATCCGGGCCTGGATCGCTGACGCGCCGCTGCCGCCGCGCGACAAAGCGCCGGTGGACTACTTCCTGGTCGAGGAGAGCATCATCAAGCGCGAGGGGGAATTTACGCTTAATCTCGCGGCAGACGTTGAAAACTTCACCGCGCTCCCGGCAGGGTATGAGATCGCCCGCCAGGCAGAGAAACGTTGGGTGGTGCAGGCCCGGGCCCCCTATATCCTCTTTCCCAACGCCGGGGTCGCCACCGGCCAGCGCGCCGGGCTGTTGCTCCGCGCCGCTGCCCTTCGTCTCCCGCAACCAGCCTGAGGAAACACCATGACTGAACATCAACATCAGGCGTCACCTGCCGCCGGAGGTGAAGGCGCGTCACAGCTTAAGCGCGGGCTCAGCGCCCGCCATATCCAGATGATTGCCCTCGGCGGCGCCATCGGCACCGGACTGTTTATGGGGGCGGGGCGCAACATCGCCGTCGCCGGCACCTCGATCCTGGTTATCTATGTGCTGGTCGGGTTCTTTACCTATATGGTGATGCGGGCGATGGGCGAGCTGCTGCTCACCCGCCATGACTACCGCTCGTTTGCCGACTTTGTCGGCGAGTATCTCGGGCCGCAGGCCAGCTTTTACCTCGGCTGGACCTACTGGCTAAGCTGGGTGGTGACCTGTATCGCCGACGTGGTGGTCTGCGGGAGCTATATGCAGTACTGGTTCCCGGAACTGTCGGCGTGGATGCCGGCCCTCAGCATGCTGGCGATCCTGTTCCTGCTTAACCTGCTGTCGGTGAAAATGTTCGGCGAGGCGGAGTTCTGGTTCGCCCTGATCAAGGTGATCACCATTATCGCCCTGATCGGCACCGGCGGCTGGATGATTGCCACCGGCTGGACCTCCCCGGACGGCGTGACGGCCTCCCTCAGCCATCTCACCGACCCGACGGCCTTTATGCCTCACGGCATCACCGGCTTTTTCGCCGGCTTCCAGATAGCGATCTTCTCCTTTACCGGCATTGAGCTGCTGGGCACCATGACGGCGGAGACCCGCGATCCGCAGCGCATTTTGCCCAAGGCGATCAATGCTCTGCCGCTGCGGATTATCATCTTCTATCTGCTGTCGATGGTGGTGATCATCGCTGTCGCCTCGTGGCCGGGGGTGTCGGCGGAGACCAGCCCCTTCGTGACGCTGTTCGCCAAGGCCGGGCTGCCTGCCGCCGCGGCGGTGATTAACTTTGTGGCGCTGACCTCGGCGATGTCCTCGGCCAACAGCGGGGTCTTCTCCAGCACCCGCATGCTGTACGGCCTGTCGGTGGAGAAGCATGCGCACTGGCAGTTTCGTATCCTGTCGCGCAGTACCCGCATTCCGGTGCGCAGCCTGCTGTTCTCCTGCTTCTGCATGCTGATCGGCACGCTGTTGCTGTTTCTGGTGCCGAACGTGATGACCCTGTTCACCATCGTCTCGACCCTGGCGGCGATTATGGTGGTGTTCAGCTGGGGGATGATCCTCGTGGCCTATCTGGTTTACCGCCGTCAGCGTCCGGACCTGCACGCCGGGTCGATCTTTAAGATGCCCGCCGGGGTGGTGATGAGCTGGGTGAGCCTGCTGTTCTTCGCGTTCGCTATCTTCATCATGATCTTTGACCCGGACACGCTGCTGGCGCTGTTGGCTTCTCCGCTGTGGTTTATCGCGCTGTGGGGCTTCTGGAAGCTGAAGCAGCGGCGCGAGGGGCAGCTTCAGCTGGACAACCAGAGCGCCTGACACCCGCCGGCCCTGGCGGCCGGCTAAGCAGGGGGGAAGACTTGACGCCTGTTTGTGCCCGGTGGCGGCTGGCGCCTTACCGGGCCTACATGCTTACCGGACCTGGGATAAGCGGTATCCCCCGCGGTGCGATCTCCCCCCAGGCCCGCGCAAGCGCAGCGCCGCCGGGCGGGATAGTCGGCGCCGTAGTAGCCCTGGCGGGCGGCGGTCAGGCGCTTTCCGCCCGGGAGGGGGCCGCGCCCAGCGCGGACTTCATCCGGCTGGCGCAGAATATCGCCAGCAGCGAAATCGCCACCGTAACGCCCAGATAAATGGCCACCGGCCGCCAGTCACCGTCATATTTTGCCAGCAGACCGGTGGCGATAAGCGGCGCGGTGCCCCCGGCCAGCGCGGCGCCCAGCTGGTAGCCGAGGGTGATCCCGGTATAGCGCACATTGGCGCTGAAAATCTCAGAGCACAGGGTGCCGAGCACCGCGGTTACCGGCGCCCACAGGATGCCGAAGGCAACGATCGTCGCCAGCATGATGCCCCAGCCGGTGCCGGTGTCGAGCAGCAGGAACCACGGGACGATAAACAGCCCCAGCAGCACCACGCTCAGGGTGTACATCTTTTGCCGACCCACCTTGTCTGACAGCAGCCCCATCAGCGGGATCATCACGGTGGCCACCAGCGCGCCCAGGGTCACGGATTCCAGCGCCTGCGACTTCTGATAGCTCAGGGTGGTGGTGGCGTAGCTGACCACAAAGGTGGAGAAGATATAGAAGGGGGCGGTCTCCACCACTTTCAGGCCGGCGGCGATCAGCACTTCCCGCCAGTGGTGCTTGAGCGTATCGCGCAGCGGGGCCTTCGCCACCTGGCCGGATTTTTTCACCTGCTTAAAGGCGGGCGTTTCGTCGATATCTTTACGGATCCACAGGCCGAGAAAAACGAGGACGGAGCTGAGCAGGAACGGTATGCGCCAGCCCCAGGCGAGAAACTGCGCCTCATCGAACAGCGTCATCAGCGAGACGATAAATGTCGCCATCAACATGCCGATGGTCACCCCGGCCTGGGGAATGCTGCCGAAAAAGCCTTTCCGCTTTTCCGGCGCGTATTCATAGGCCAGCAGCAGCGCGCCGCCCCATTCGCCGCCGATACCCATGCCCTGAATAATGCGCAGAGTAATCAGCAGGGCCGGCGCCCAGAGGCCCACCATCTCGTAGGTGGGCAGCAGGCCGATCGCCACCGTGGCGCTCCCCATCAGCGACAGGGTCAGCACCAGCGTCTTCTTGCGGCCGATGCGATCGCCGATATGGGCGAAAATCACGCCGCCGATGGGGCGGATAAAAAACGTCAGCGAGAAGGAGAGCCAGGAGAGGATCAGGCCGATAACCGGGTCGACCATCGGAAAGAAGATTTTGTTGAACACCAGCGCGGCGGCGGTGCCATAGAGAAAATAATCGAACCATTCGATGGCGCTGCCTGTCAGGCTCGCGATCAGTACCTTCTTGTTTTTCTGCAGAATGGATGCAGTGTTGTCTTGTGGATTGCTCATTACGAAACGTTCTCCCGCCACGGTAGATAGGTCAGGTGTCACTCTGTACGAGCAGGGTGCAACCTGATGTGAAAAGGTTGTGTAATTGTTAAGCAACTTAGGGTTGAAGGTTACAATTGGCAAGTTTATCGCTGGCAAACTGGGCGTTATGGCGCGCTTTGAACTGGTATAACCGCGACGCTATTTTTTATTTTCCACCTGATTTTGCTGTTTTTTGTTATTTTCATAGTGAGTTGTTCAGGTGCAACCCGCCTGTTTTTAGATGTTTCTTGTTATTTCAAAATGGTTACAAATCGACGCCGCTATGCCTTCCGGCAGGCGGCGTTTATGATAGCGAAAGCATCCTCTCCGCTCGGCTGAGAGAGGATTAAGGAGACAGAATGGCAGAACAATTTCCTCCGCTGTCGGCAGCGACGCTGGCGGCGGCTAACCAGGTCGGCGCCTGGCTGGCGCAGGACGATCTGGCGACGCTGCCCGCGCTGCCGCAGGTGGACGTGGTAGTGCTGGCCGGCAACGCCGTGATCCCAACCATCGACGCCGCCTGCCGTCTGGCGGCGGCGCAGGCGGTCCCGCTGCTGATCAGCGGCGGCGTGGGACATTCTACGGGCTATCTCTACGAGGCGGTGCGCCAGGATCCCCGTTACCGTACGTTGCCGGTGGATGGCCGCCCGGAAGCGCATATTCTGGCCGACATTGCTCATGACTACTGGCACATCCCCCATTCGCGGCTGGTGGTGGAGGACCAGTCAACCAACTGCGGTGAGAACGCCCGTTTTACCCGGACCACGCTGGAGAGCCGGGGGCTCGCCCATCGTCGCGGGATCGTCATTCAGGACCCGACTATGCAGCGGCGAACCATGGCTACCTTCGCCCGCGTCTGGCAGGGGGCGACGACGCCGCCGCAGTGGTTGAGCTTTCCCGGCTGCTCGCCGGTGCTGGAGCAGACCGATGGCCAACTGGGGTTTGCGGGCGGCGGAGCGGGGCTCTGGCCGGTCACCCGCTACCTGGGGCTGCTGCTGGGCGAGCTGCCGCGCCTGCAGGATACCCCTGAAGGGTACGGTCCGCGGGGAAAAGACTTCATCAGCCATGTCACCTTCCCGCCGGAGATCCTCGACGCCTGGCGACAGCTGCGGGAGGACGCCCAGCTTGCCGGGGCCCTGCAGGCCCGCACCCTCGGCTGAAAAATGCCCGTTTACGGCAGATTCGTCGCAAACGGGCAATTTGTGTTATTAAAATGTTACCTCAAGCGGGCATTTTTGGCCCGTTTTTATGAATCAGCTCACAGAACTGCGTCAATGTGCTGCCGAACAGCGGCTTATCCGCCCGATATTTAACAAAAAAATCACCTGTTAAATACAAATGCACCACAGGAGCAGCCATGACAGCACCCGTTCAACACCCGATGTATATTGATGGCCAGTTCGTTTCCGGTCGCGGCGACGGCTGGATCGACGTGCTTAACCCGGCGACCGAAGCGCTGCTGTCGCGGATCCCGGACGGGACTGCCGAAGAGGCGCGGCTGGCGATTGACGCCGCCGAGCGCGCCCAGCCCGGCTGGGAAGCGCTGCCGGCCATTGAGCGTGCGGGCTGGCTGCGCAAAATTGCCGCCGGTATCCGCCAGCGTGCCGACGAGATCGCCGGGCTGATTGTCGCTGAAGGCGGCAAGATCCAGCAGCTGGCGGCGGTGGAGGTTGCGTTCACCGCGGACTATCTCGACTATATGGCAGAATGGGCGCGCCGTTACGAAGGTGAGATCGTGCAGAGCGATCGCCCGGGGGAGAATATCCTTGTCTTTAAACGCGCGCTGGGGGTGACCACCGGGATCCTGCCGTGGAACTTCCCGTTCTTTCTTATCGCCCGCAAGCTGGCGCCGGCCCTGATCACTGGAAATACCATCGTCATTAAGCCCAGCGAATTTACGCCCAATAATGCCATCGCCTTTGCCGAGATTGTCCATCAGGTTGGGTTGCCGAAAGGGGTCTTTAACCTTGTGCTTGGCCGCGGAGAAACCGTTGGCCAGGAGCTGGCCGGCAATCCGAAGGTGGCGATGGTCAGCATGACCGGCAGCGTGGCGGCGGGAGAAAAAATTATGGCCGCTGCGGCGAAAAATATCACCAAAGTGTGCCTCGAGCTCGGCGGCAAAGCGCCTGCCATTGTAATGGACGATGCGGATCTGGAGCTGGCGGTGAAAGCGGTAGTGGACTCGCGGGTGATTAACACCGGGCAGGTGTGTAACTGCGTCGAGCGGGTCTATGTTCAGCACGGAATATACGACCGCTTCGTCAACCGCCTCGGTGAGGCGATGAAGGCCGTCCAGTTTGGCGACCCGGCGACGCGGGATGACATCGCGATGGGGCCGCTGATCAACGCGGCGGCGCGGGACCAGGTGGCGGGCAAAGTGGCGAAGGCGGTGGCGCAGGGGGCGCGGGTGGCGCTGGGCGGTCAGCCGCTGGAGGGCAAAGGCTATTTTTATCCGCCGACCCTGCTGCTGGATGTACGTCAGGAGATGGACATTATCCATGAGGAAACCTTCGGTCCGGTGCTGCCGGTGGTGGCCTTTTCGACCCTCGATGAGGCGCTGGCGATGGCCAATGACAGCGATTATGGCCTGACCTCCTCAATCTATACCCGCGATCTGAACGTGGCGATGAAAGCGATTAAGGGACTGAAGTTTGGCGAAACCTATATCAACCGTGAGAACTTTGAGGCGATGCAGGGGTTCCACGCCGGCTGGCGTAAGTCGGGGATCGGCGGGGCAGATGGCCGCCACGGCCTGAATGAGTACCTGCAGACCCAGGTGGTCTATCTGCAGGCCTGAGGCACTCCACACAGAACCGGCGGACAGCGCAGGCTGTCCGCCGTTCACTTAGCGGGCAAATTTCTCCAGCACGCGGATCAGTTGGGTGACAAAGCCGTATTCGTTATCGTACCAGGCGACGGTTTTCACCAGCTATACGCCGCCGGCCTCCACAATCTCCAGCTGGGTAGCATCGTAGATCGAACCGAAATGGCTGCCGATGATATCGGAAGAGACGATCTCCTCTTCGGTGTAACCAAAGGATTCATTGCCCTCAGCCGCCTGCCTCATCGCCTGATTGACCTCATCCGCAGTCACCTTTTTCTCCAGCACCGATACCAGCTCCGTCACTGAGCCGGTTTTGGTCGGTACGCGCTGGGCATGGCCTTTCAGCTTACCGCTCAGGGCAGGGATCACCAGGCCAATGGCTTTTGCCGCGCCGGTAGTGTGCGGGATAACGTTTTCCGCCGCCGCCCTGGAGGCGCGCAGATCTTTTCCGCGCGGCCCGTCCACCAGCGACTGGGTGCCGGTATAGGCGTGGATGGTGGTCATGGTGCCTACGGTGATGCCGAAAGCATCCTGCAGAACTTTGGCCATCGGCGCCAGGCAGTTGGTGGTGCAGGAGGCCACGGAGATGATGGTGTCATCCGGGGTCAGGGTGTCATCGTTGACGTTGTAGACGATGGTTTTCATCTCGCCGGCGGGGGCGGAAATCAGCACTTTGCGCGCGCCGGCCTGGAGATGGGCTTGCGATTTCTCGGCCGAGGTGTAGAACCCGGTACACTCCACAATCACCTCGGCGCCTGCCGCCTGCCATGGAATATGCTGCGCCTCTTTTTCGGCATACACCGTAATGGTTTTGCCGTTGACGATCAGCGCATCTTCGGTAAAGTCGACGCTCCACGGGAAGGGGCCGTAGTTTGAATCATGCTTCAACAGGTAGGCCAGCACCTTTGGCGAAGTGAGGTCGTTGATAGCCACCACTTCCAGGCTGCTGTCGACTTCTAATAAACGACGTAACACCAGACGTCCGATACGACCAAATCCATTAATCCCAAGTTTACTCATGGATATTCTCCGGTTGGTAAAACGACTCGATGTGATGAAACTCCTCCAGGCTTAGCCCTGTCCCCCTGATTGGTCAACTGACAATCTGTGCGCTATGCCAGGGCCTGCGGGCCGGAGAGGGGAAAAGTGAATGTTTTCCCGGTCTTTTTTGCCCGTGACGGCAGGGAATGATTTTTGTTACCAGAGATGAGGGGGCTGCCTGCTGGCGAAACGACGAAAAGCGTCTATGCTTAACTATTGAATAGCTTAGTAAAAAATTGACGTTAGACGAAGGGAGAGGTTATGGGATTCTGGAGAATCGTTTTCACTATCATTCTGCCGCCGCTGGGTGTGCTGCTGGGAAAAGGCTTCGGCTGGGCGTTTATTCTCAATATCATTTTGACCCTGCTGGGCTATATTCCTGGCCTGATCCACGCCTTTTGGGTGCAGACCCGCGATTAAAGGCTGACCCTCGCCGCCTCCCCCTGAGACCGGCTCAGGGGGGCATCAGGCACTCTTTATACAACAGCGTATTATCCTTCGACCAGTAGTGCCGGGTCTCCTCTTCCAGATCGACGATCCACTTAAATACCCCGGCGCTGGCAAGATCCCGGCAGTACTGTTCAAAGTTAATGGCCCGGGCAAAGTGGCGGATAACGGCGGCCCTGGTCAGACAATGGCTGGCCTCAGCCCGAACGCGCAGCAGCCCGCGGGCGCTTTTTACCGAGACCACCTCGTCGTTTGCCATTACGAAATTCATATTGCCGGTGGAAACAAAATAGATGTAGTAGGAGACCTGATGCCGACGCAGTTCATTGGCGAAGGTGGCATAGTCGGCGTCAGAACGCGCTTGCTCAAAAAAATGACCCAGCCTGACCAGCAGTTCCATTTCGATCCTTATCGTGTCGCTGTGTGCGGCTTTGGCCGATAGCGGCAGAAACCATTCACTAAATAACTTATTCGCATTTTAATAATATAGGCGCGTTATATTAATGGTTATTGTGTAACTGGAACACGGTTTCAAGTGTTACAATCTATTGCAATCGTTTGGCTACCTGGTCAGCGATGCGTAAGCGAACGGCGAGGCGGGAACGAGGAGACAAGCGCCGGCGGGGAAGGCCGCCGGCGGGAAAACGGCGCTACTTCTGAATCAAATAGCGAATGGTTGGGCCATCCTGTTGAATATCCAGCACCGTGTAGCCGTGGTTCCTTGCATCAAGCGGAATGTTATTGATCGACTGCGGACAGTCGCTGACCACTTCGAGGATCTCGCCTTTTTGCAGGGAAGGCATTGCCTCCAGGGTAGCGACCGCCGGATACGGGCAGGGTTCGCCGACCATATCCAGGCGATAATCAGGGATGATGTTTTTCATGCGCTCTCCTTCACGGTCCGGACCGCCGCCTGGCGGCGGAAAAAATGTCTCTCCCAGGCGATCACCAGCAGCAGGGCGATCAGCAGCAGCAGATAGGTGGCCAGTAGTCCGCCAAAGGGACCGAAGGCGTTCAGCAGGTTGACTTTCTGCCAGTGGGTGGCGAGGGGGGCGGCGATATCGTCCCAGCACCAGGCGAGCAGCGTTGAGCCGATGACGTTGCCCAGCCCAACCCACCAGTAGTGAACCTGGCCCTCCACCGCCCGGTACATCCAGCCGGTCTCACAGCCGCCGGCCAGCACGATGCCAAAGCCAAATAGTAGCCCGCCAATCGCCGCATTAGGACCGGCCCACATAATTTTCGGCGCCATCCCCAATTGCACATAGCTGAAGATACCGATGGCGCTCGCCGCCATGCCGAAGATAATCGCCTTCGCCATCACCGTCCGGCCGGTGATCCACATATCGCGAAAGGCGGAGGTAAAGCAGATCTGCGCGCGCTCGATAAGCAGACCAAAGCCAATACCGAACAGCATCGCCAGGCCGAGCGCCGGGTGGTCTGCGGCGGTGAGCAGGCCCCAGCCGATCATGGCGAAAAAGACCACCATCCCCAGGCGGAAGCGGCGGCGCGCCTGCTGCGGTTTTTGGGTTAAGGGCGAGGCGGCGGACACTTTTTGCATTTTTACCGGGATGCGAAAAAGGGGCAGCAGCGTGAAGCGGGCGCCAAACCAGGAGCCGATGGCGGTGGCGATGGCAAACAGCCAGGCGTGCAGGGAGAACTGCGGAATGCCGGTGAAGAAGGCCGCCAGGTTGCAGCCCATCGCCAGCCGTGCGCCGAACCCGGCGATGATGCCGCCCGCCACGGCCTGCGCAATGCGGATCCGGCTGCGTGGCAAGCGCAGTTTGACGTTATTCGCCCACAGCGCGGCGGCCAGGCAGCCGCCGAACATGCCGATGATCATCCTGCCATCGATGCGGGTCAGCGGCGACCCTTCGAGATGTATCAGCTGGTAATAGCCCCACTGTTCGCTGTGGACGCCCAGCAGCTGCAGCAGCTGACCACCCCAGCGGGTGAATTCGCCGGTCACCGCCCAGAAGGTGCCGGTGATGCCAAAATAGTAGGTAGAGAGAATGCCCGCGGCAATGACCGCCGGGACAGGAGACCAGAATCGGATAAGCCAGGCCTGTTTGAAGGATTGCCATGTCATAAAAATGCCTCTGAACTCAGAAGGTATTAACGGTCGATGACCGACCAAAGGGGGCAAATAGTACCCGCCTTAGCGCCTGCTTTCTCTGTTTTGGATCAAGGCCCTACGCTTGCGTCAGCACGGCAACCAGCGCCAGCAGCGCGGGCAGCGCCTGAATATAGAGAATTTTGCGGCTGGCGGTCAGCGCGCCGAAAATCCCGGCGGCCAGCACGCAGGCCAGGAAAAAGATAACCACCTGCACCCCCGGCGCCCCCAGCCACAGCCCCCATGCCAGGCCGGCGGCCAGAAAGCCGTTATACAAGCCCTGGTTGGCCGCCAGCACCCGGGTCTGCCGGGCGAAATCGGCGCTGAGGTTAAAGGCCCGGCGCCCGGCGGGGGCTTCCCAGAGAAACATCTCCAGCACCAGGATGGCGAGATGAATAATAGCGACCAGCGCAACGAGGAGAGTGGCTAACACAGCGGTCCTTAACGATTAGAGAAATGTTTCTCCAGTATAACCGCAGGTGCTCACCAGGCGAGAGGGCGACTGCTATAGTGCAGATAGCGTCATATTTTCCCGCCGCGAAGAGCGTCGGTTTATCTGATTGCCCTTTGGTTTAGCTAAGCGGTGCTAGCATGCCGGGTTCTTTTTACGGGTATGGCATAGGTTACTGAATGGTAAATAAATTATGGATTTTGTTATCAGCGCTACTAATGGTTGCCATGCCGTCGGCGCAGGCCGGGGAATTAAACCTCTATTCGATGAATACCGGTTCCTATGTCTATCATATGACGGGTAACCACGGACAATATAACGAACATTTCAATAACAACTTTTTCTCGGTGGAGCGCAAGTTTTCTCAGGATTCAAAATACAGCGTGCTGGTCGGAACGATGAAAAACAGCTTTGACGATCGTTGCCTGACCCTCGGCGTGCGCCGCGACTGGCTGAAAAACGATACCGGCTGGGTACTGAAAGGGGTGTATGCCTATACCGGGGAATTTTTCTTTGATGCCTTCAGCCACTGTGGGGATTCCGGCACCTACCGCACCGCCAAAAAAATCACCGGCATCGGTTTTTCGCCCTACCTCTATCATGGCCTGCAATATAATTTCACCGATTATTTCGGTGTGGAAGGCGGCATTATTGTGCCGGCGATCTTTGTGATGAGTGTTCAGTGGAGCTTTCGCTAGACGCTTTATTTCCCGGGAAAAGAGCAGGCCACCACAGGTGGCCTGATACTAACGACCTGGCGGCAGGAATTAATGGAAGCCGAGACGGATCAGATCCAACGGGCAGAAGCGGCCCTCGCAGCCGTCGATTTCAACGCAGTCCGCCCGGCGCAGCTGCTCAGCGGTTTTCCCCTCGCCATGGATAGCTTTAATCACGCCCGTCGTCCCGTTACCGGCGATCATTACCATGCTGCCGGTAGCAATAGCGTTACGATTACGGTCATAGGTTTTCATGGTCTCCTCCTCAATAAACCTGGGTGAAAGCAATGATTAAGCGCGCAAATTAATACCGCTTTCTGCCTAAAAAAGTTTTGAGGATAATCAAATTTATTTTAATAACCGCCTGAGCATAAAGGCAAGAAGACCTTCTGTTCGCCTCCATCGCATCGCCTGCGCGGCGAGGGGATGAAGCGTGATACTGGCCGTCATATGTCAGCCAGGTTACTGTTTTATGACCAGATTATTAACCTTGCCAGCCCGCGGAAAATAGCGAAAGATGACAATATTCGGGCATCAACGGTGCCAGTGCCTGTCCTGAGGGAGCCATGAGTCAAGACGTCACCGCGAAGATGTTAAAGCCCGATTTTGATAGTGAAGTTTCCGGCCTGGTGCATGGCTATTTGTTTCATGAACAGCGCCCCCCGCAGCCGATCGCCTCTGGCGAGGTATGCGCCCGCTATCAGGCGCTCGCCGATGACAAGGCGTTTATCTGGTTACACCTGAATCTTAATCATGCCACCGCCGAGAAATGGTTAACCAGCCACTTTCCGGTGGCCGATTTTTTCTTCGAGGAGATCCGCAGCGGCTCGCACACCACCCGCATTGAGCGACAGGGGGAAAATCTGTTCGCTGTGCTTAACGATGTGCTGTTTCGTCCGCAGGATACCAGCGCGGAAACCGCCACGCTGTGGCTCTACTGTAGCCCCAGGCTGGTGGTGACGGCGCGCTTCAAACCGTTGCGGTTTATCGAATGGATGCTGCCGCGCTTGCAGACGCTCAGGGTGAACACGTCTACTGAGCTGCTGGCCTTTCTGCTGGAGGAGCAGGAGGAGGTGCTGGAGCAGGTCGTCCGCCAGGCCAGCCGCCATGTTGACCTTATTGAAGAGCGTCTTCTGAGCAATCACGTGCAGCGCAACCGGGCCGATCTGGCGCGGCTACGGCGGATGCTTTTACGCTTCCAGCGGCTGCTGGCGCCGGAGCCGGCGGCGATGTTCCGGCTGCTTAACCGGCCGCCGGCGTGGATGGATCGCGCGGTGGTGCAGGCGTTTCGTCAGTTCACCGAAGAGTTTAGCGTGGTGCTTAACGATCTGTCGGGCCTGATCGAGCGCATCAGTCTGCTGCAGGAGGAGATTGGCGCCCGCCAGCTGGAGCAGAGCAATCGCACCCTCTATACCCTGACGGTGATCACCGTCCTCGCGCTGCCGATTAACATCGTCGCCGGTTTCTTCGGCATGAACGTCGGTGGGATCCCGCTGGCAAGCAACCACCACGGGTTTATCCTGCTGGTGGTGATTGTCGCTGTCTTTACCCTCGGCGCCGGTTACCTGGCGTTTCGCCGGCGCGATGACCTGTAGATTGCGCGTCGAATCAGCTGAGGCTGCGCAGGGCGGCAATCAGTCCTTCGACACCGCGTTCCAGCTTCTCGCGCGGGCAGCCGACGTTGAGTCGCAGAAAGCCGTTGCCCTCAGGACCATAGGTATAACCCGGCATAATCGCCACCTTCTGTTCGGCGATCAGCGCCTGCTGTAGCGCGCGATCGTCAACGTTGAGCGGGCGCAGGTCGATCCATGCCAGGTAGGTGGCCTCCGGCGGCTGCCAGCAGAGCGCGGGGAAGGCGTTGTTGAGCGTGTCGGCGACATAGCGCATATTCGCCTGCAGGTAGTCGCGCAGGGCATCGAGCCAGGGAGCCCCGTCGCGGTAGGCGGCGATATGGGCGACCAGCGCCGGCACGGAAGGGGAAGAGAGCCCGTCGCGACCCTTTAGCGCCTGCAGGTAGCTGTCGCGCTCGTTCTCTTCGGGGATAAAGCCGTAGGCCCCGGTAAAGGCCGGAATATTGAAGCTCTTCGAACCGGAGGTGAACAACGCCCATGGTCCATGAGCGACCTCGCTCCACGGGATATGGCGGTGTTCGCCCCAGGTCATGTCCATATGAATTTCGTCGCTAATCACCCTGACGCCATGTTTTTGACACAGGGCCGCCATGGTCTCCAGCTCCTCGCGACGCCAGACTTTCCCCGTTGGGTTGTGCGGGCTGCACAGCAGCAGCAGGGTATTCTTTGGCTCCGCCAGCGCCGCCTCCAGGCGGTCCATATCGCAGCGCCACCGATTATCCTTCAGGATCAATGGCACCGGGGCAATCCGCCGCCGGTTAGCGGTGATGGTGTTATAGAACGCATCGTAGGCAGGGGTGTGGACCACGACGCCGTCGCCTTCTTTCGACCACTGGCGGATGGTTTCCGCCACCATGTAGATAACCGACGGTCCGTAGACCACAGATTGCGGATCGATGTCGCTGTTAAAGCGGCTGGCGTACCAGTGGACAATCGCCCCGAGAAACGCCTCGTTGCGCCAGCGGCTGTAGCCGAACACCCCGTGGGCCAGCCGCTGGCTGACGGCGTCGAGAATACAGGGCGCGGTGGCGAAATCCATATCGGAAATAGTGAACGGCAGCAGATCGGCGGCGCCAAACCGGTCGGCGACATAGTCCCATTGCGTGCACCAGGTGCCGTGGCGATCGATAGGGGTGGCAAAATCAAACATTGGAGCTTCCTTAGCGAGCGCCCCCTCCGTAGCGGAGGGGGACTAGTGGGATCAGGCCTGCACGGTATTCATCAGCGTGGCCATCTCATCTTTTACCGACTGTACCTGCGGGCCAATAACCACCTGCAGATTATGCTGGTTGAGCTGTACCACCCCGATAGCGCGATGGGCTTTCAGCGCGGCGGCGTCCACTTTGCTCATATCGTGCACCGACAGGCGCAGACGGGTAATGCAGTTATCCAGCGAAACAATGTTCTCTGCGCCGCCGAGCGCCGCCAGAATCGCCGGTACGTTATACCCGGATTTGCCGATGGTACCGGCGACGGCTTTCTCCACGCTGGCGGCAGTGTCGATGTCGCGGCCCGGCGTTTTCAGATTGAAGCGGGTGATGGCGAAGCGGAAGATGGCATAGTAGACCGCGAACCAGATAGCCGCCACCACCGGCACCAGATACCACTTGGTGGCCAGGCCATGCAGAATGCCAAACACCACGAAGTCGATGATATTGCCGTCGGTGTTGCCGATGGTTACCCCGAGCACCGCCATGATGGTAAAGCCGAGACCGGTCAGCAGCGCGTGGATGACATACAGGACCGGCGCGACAAACAAGAACAAGAACTCCAGCGGCTCGGTGGTGCCGCCGACCACGCAGGCGATGACCCCGGAGATCAGCAGGCCTTTAATTTTATGTCGGTTTTCCGGACGGGCGCAGTGGTACATCGCCAGCGCGGCTCCCGGCAGGCCGCCGAGGAATGCCGGCATTTTACCCTGCGACAGGAAACGGGTGGCGCTTTCGGCGAAGCCGTGGGTCGTCGGACAGCTCAGCTGCGCCTGGAAGATGGTCAGCGCGCCGCTGACGCTGTGGCCGCAGACGTCGAGGGTGCCGCCGGCTTCGGTAAAGCGGATCAGCGCCACCAGAATATGGTGCAGGCCAAACGGCAGCAGCAGTCGCTCGCCAGTGCCGAAGATCATCGGCCCAAAATCCCCGGCGCTGTTGATCATCTTCCCGAGGGCGTTGATCCCCATGGCGAAGACTGGCCACACCAGCGGGATCGCCAGCCCGACCAGCCCCAGCACCACGGTGGTGACGATCGGCACGAAGCGGGTGCCGCCGAAGAAGGCCAGGGCGTCCGGCAGGCGAATGTTATGGAAGCGTTCATGCAGCAGCCAGACGATAATCCCGGCGATCACCGCCCCGAGGATCCCGGTATCGATTGACGGAATGCCGATAATGTTCTGGATATTGTTGGCCTTCAGGATCGCGGCGTCGGTGGTGGGCAGAATACCCTTCGCGGTCAGCCAGAAGTTGACCGCCAGGTTCATGACCGCGTAGCCAACGAAGCCGGCGAAGGCGGCGACGCCTTTGTTCTCTCGCGCCAGACCCAGCGGGATGGCGATACAGAACATGACCGGCAGGAAGCTGAAGGCAAAGGAGCCGACCTTGCTCATCCAGATAAAGATGGCCTGCAGCAGCGGCATATCCAGCCACGGCAGCAGAGTCAAAACATCGTGACTGCTTAGCGAGCTGCCGATCCCCAGCATGATCCCGCAAAACGAGAGCAACGCCACGGGCAGCATAAAGGTTTTTCCCAGCTGCTGGAAAAATTCCCACAAGGTGATTTTTGGTGCGGTTTTCGCCGTCATAGCACGGTTCCTGATTCTCAAGTGGTCGGGAAGAACTAACGCCACGGCAAGATAAAACGTTTTATCGACAGGCAAGGGAGTCAGCCAGCAGGTTATGGCAATCGCAAAAAAGATCACCATCAATGATGTGGCGCTGGCCGCCGGCGTCTCCGTGAGTACCGTTTCACTGGTACTGAGCGGCAAAGGGCGCATCTCCAGCGCCACCGGCGAGCGGGTTAATCAGGCTATCGAACAGCTGGGATTTGTGCGCAATCGTCAGGCGGCCTCGCTGCGCGGTGGGCAGAGCGGCGTGATTGGCCTTATCGTCAGCGACCTGTCAAAACCGTTTTATGCTGAATTAACCGCCGGCCTCACCGATGCCCTGGAGAGGCAGGGGAAAATGGTATTTCTCACCCAGGGAGGCCGCAGCGGCGAGAAGATGGCCCAGCGGTTTGATACGCTGGCGGCGCAGGGGGTGGACGGGGTGATTATCGCCGGGGCGATCGACCGCGGGAGCGAGCTGCGCGAGCGTGCGGCGGAGGCGGGGGTGCCGCTGGTGTTTGCTTCCCGCGCCAGCTATCTTGACGATGTCGACCTGATCCGCCCGGACAACATGCAGGCGGCGCAGCTGGTGACGGAGCATCTTATCCGCCGCGGCCATCAGCGGATCGCCTGGCTCGGCGGGCAGAGTGCTTCGCTGACGCGCGCCGAGCGGGTCGGCGGCTATTGCGCCACCTTGCTGAAATACGGCCTGCCGTTTCACAGCGAATGGGTGCTGGAGTGCGAGTCCAGTCAGAAGCAGGCGGCGGAGGCGATGACCGGCCTGCTGCGCCAGAATCCGACCATTACCGCGGTGCTGTGCTACAACAACGTGGTAGCCACCGGCGCGTGGTTCGGTCTGTTACGGGCTGGAAGACAGAGCGGGGAAGATGGCGTTGAGAGCTACTTTGAGCAGCGGGTGGCGCTGGCGGCGTTTGCCGACGTGCCGGAGGCCGCCCTCGACGACCTGCCCCTCACCTGGGTGACCACCCCGGCGCGGGAGATGGGGAAAAGCCTGGCGGATTCGATGCTGCGGCGGCTGGAAGAGGGGACTGGCGAGACGCGAAACCAGATTATGCCCCCGCGGCTGGTGACGCGAAAATAAGGGAGACGGCGCGCGCTGGCCGTCTCCTGTACCGATAAGTTACGGCTGCGGGGCGGCGTCATCCTGCTGCGGCTGGCCTTCCTGCGGCGCGCTGTCCGGCAGCGAAGGCGCTTCCAGACCAAACATCGCGGCAAAATCTTGCAGCGGCATTTTCTGTCCGTTCAGCGTCACCTGGCCGTTCGCGTACTGCAGACTGCTGCTGATGGCGTTATCTTCCATGGTGGTAATGCGGAACATCTGGCCCATCGCCGCCAGGCCTTTGACCTGCTGATCGGCAAGCTTGGCGGCATCGGCCGGCTGATAGCCTTCCAGACCGGCGATCTTAGTCATAAACTCCGTCGCCATATCCACCGGGATCACCACTTTGCCGTCGAGGGACTGCACCACGCGATCCAGGCTGTCCGCCAGGGTCTGCGGCGGAGCGGTCACCTGGGCCGGATCTTTCAGCAGAACCGAGAGGTTGAGGGTGCTTTCGCCTTTGGCATTGCGCCAGCTCAGCGGAGAGATGGTCACCGACGGGTTGCCTTTGAGCAGGATCGGCAGCGCATTGAACAGCGTTTCGGTGAGGGCCTGCTGATACAGCTCCGGATTCTGCGCCAGCTCCGGTTTCGCCAGCAGCGCCTGAGACTGCGCGCTGTACTGCTGACTGAACTGGTGCCACGCCTGACCGTCGACGTTATCCACTTTCAGCGTGAGTTTGCCGCTGCCCATATCCTGCCCCTGCAGCTTGAGGCTGTTGACGGTGTAGTTCACCTGGCTGTTCACGCCTTTGCCGTCCTGGGTCAGCGTCGAGCCGCCGTCCAGCGCCATGCCGTCGATCAGCGCCAGCTCTTTGCCTTCGACGCTGATGGCCAGTTTATCGAGGGTCATTTTTTGCTGGCCGATACGTTCGTTGAAGCTGGCCAGTTCGGTGGCGCCGTCGGTGGTCAGGTTGACGAAGCGCAGCTGTACCTTC
Source organism: Klebsiella sp. KP20-425-1 (assembly GCF_025813515.1). Classification (NCBI taxonomy): domain Bacteria; kingdom Pseudomonadati; phylum Pseudomonadota; class Gammaproteobacteria; order Enterobacterales; family Enterobacteriaceae; genus Klebsiella; species Klebsiella sp. KP20-425-1. Next base: position 2,789,755 of record NZ_CP109614.1, on the reverse strand, counting down.
TGATTATATTCATTGAGCGCATCGATCTGCCCGCTGCCGGCCTGGCCCTTCAGGCTGATGTTTTTGCCGTCGCGGTCGGCGTCGAGCTGGAACTGACCGCCGCTGAAGGTGACTTTCTCATCGCCTTTAGCGTAGTCGAGGGCGTTAAGGACGATAGCCGACTGGCTGTCGCCGCTGTAGGCAATGCGCGTATCGACGGTAAAGGGGGTGTCGCCTTTGGCTATCTCGAACAGCGCCTGGCTGGCGTCGTTTTTCACCAGCGTGGTGTGGACGGAAGCCATTGCCGGCGCCAGATTAAAGGCTTTTAACGAGGCCAGCGGGAAGGGGCCATGATCGACCACTTCGTCAAGCACCACGCTCTGCCCGGCGGCCAGCCAGCCGTTAGCCTGACCGGCGATCGGCTTCACCACCAGCTGCAGATGGCTGCTGAACAGCCCGCGCTGGTAGTCCTGATAGCTCAGCTCCAGACCTGACTCCGGCGCGCTGCTGCGCAGCTGGGCGTTTGCCTGCTGCACCATATCGGCGATCCGGCCTTCCAGCTGTTTACCGGTGAACCAGGCGCCGCCTGTCCATACCACGCCCAGCGCCACGATGACTCCTGCTGCGACCAGCGATTTTTTCATAGCATTTATCCATAAATGAAGCCAGGCGGAGAGACCGCCTGGCTGAGTTATCACCAACAGTAAGCGCGACCTGAAGGGTCAGTCGCTTACTGGAGCTTATTGAAAACGCGCGCCACGCGGCCGCGGCCGCTGACCTGCACCGGCGATTCACTGGCGGCCACGAATGCCGACTCGCCCGGCTTGAGGGTCAGGCTCTGGTCGCCTTTGCGCAGTACGGCTTCGCCGTCGACGCAGAACACGATCGCCGCGCTTGCCTGGGCCAAATCGCTGGCCTCGGCGGAGAGGTCATGCAGGGAGAAGGCAAAATCTTCCACCGGGATCGAGAAGTCGAGTTCCGCGCCGTGACGCTGCGGCTGGGTCAACAGCTCACCCGCCGGTTTAGCCTCGAACTTGACGTTAGCAACCAGCTCAGGAATATCAATGTATTTCGGCGTCAGGCCGGCGCGCAGTACGTTATCCGAGTTGGCCATCACCTCCAGCGCCACCCCCTGCAGATAGGCGTGCGGCGTTTCAGCAAACAGGAACATCGCTTCGCCTGGGTTCAGCTTCACCACGTTCAGCAGCAGCGGGGAGAAGAGGCCGCTGTCGTCCGGATAGAATTCCGCGATCAGGCGGATAGTCTGCCACGGTTCGCCTTGTTCACGGGCCAGTACGTCGCGCAGCACCTGCAGCGCCTTGGCCTTTTCCTCACCCTGCATATTTAGCAGGCTGGCAAACAGCTGGCTCAGGTGAGTCGCGTCCGGCTGCTGCAGGAAGGCGCCGATTGCCGGATGCGCGCTAGCCACCGGCTGCAGCAGGGTGACAATCTCGCTGAACTCGCGAAATGCATTCATCGCCAGGAACGGCGTCAGGGCAAAAACCAGCTCCGGTTTGTGGTTCGGATCTTTGTAGTTACGCTCGGCGGCGGAGAGCGGGATACCGGCGGCGTTCTCGCGGGCGAAACCTTCTTCCGAGGCCTGCTTGTTGGGATGCACCTGAATTGAGAGCGGCTGAGCGGCGCACAGTACCTTAAACAGGAACGGCAGTTCACCAAAGCGGGCGGCAACCTTGTCGCCGAGCAGAGCGGCTTTATCCGCGTCAATCACCTCGCGCAGTGAACGCGGCTGGCCGTCGGCCGCCAGGATCTGCGAGCTGCTCTTCGGATGCGCCCCCATCCACAGCTCTGCCATCGGCAGATTGTCCGGGTTGGCGATGCCATACAGTTCAGTTAAGGCGGTGTGGCTTCCCCATGCATAGTTCTGCACGGCGTTAATCAGCTTTTGCATTCTCAATCCCTGTTTCAAACAAAGTAAATTTTATCGCCCTATTAAACCAGCAAACGGTGGAGAAGCAACTGCTGAAAGAAAAAGTCGTCCTTGTCTCAGTTTTTGTTAAAAAATTGTGTAAGATTGTTCGACTCGCTTTTCTACAGGCACATGGAGTCCCTGCCTGAAACATAATCAGCCAAAGCAGTAAGTGAGAGTACAATGTCGAATAAACCGTTTGTTTACCAGGATCCTTTTCCGCTCAAAAAGGATGACACCGAGTATTATCTCCTCAGCAGTGATTACGTCTCCGTCGCCGAATTCGCCGGCCAGGAAGTGCTAAAAGTTGACCCTCAGGCGCTGACCCTTCTGGCGCAGCATGCTTTCCACGACGCCTCCTTTATGCTTCGCCCTGCGCATCAGCAGCAGGTGGCGGATATCCTTAACGATCCGGAAGCCAGCGAAAACGATAAATACGTCGCGCTGCAGTTCCTGCGCAACTCGGATATCGCCGCCAAAGGTATTCTGCCCACCTGCCAGGACACCGGCACCGCGATCATCATGGGTAAAAAAGGCCAGCGCGTGTGGACCGGCGGCGGCGATGAAGCCGCCCTGGCGCAGGGGGTGTACAACACCTATATCCAGGACAACCTGCGCTACTCGCAGAACGCGCCGCTGGATATGTATAAAGAGGTTAACACTGGCACCAACCTGCCGGCGCAGATCGATCTCTATGCTACCGATGGCGATGAGTACAAATTCCTCTGCATCGCCAAGGGCGGCGGCTCGGCGAACAAAACCTATCTGTACCAGGAAACCAAAGCGCTGATCACCCCGGCGAAGCTGAAAAATTACCTCGTCGAGAAGATGCGCACCCTCGGTACTGCCGCCTGTCCACCGTACCATATCGCCTTCGTGATCGGCGGTACCTCGGCGGAAGCGACGCTGAAGACCGTGAAGCTGGCGTCCACCAAATACTACGATGGCCTGCCGACCGAAGGTAACGAGCACGGCCAGGCGTTCCGCGACGTGCAACTGGAGCAGGAGCTGCTGCTGGAGGCGCAGAACCTTGGTCTCGGCGCGCAGTTCGGCGGCAAATACTTTGCCCACGATATCCGCGTGATCCGTCTACCGCGTCACGGCGCTTCCTGCCCGGTAGGGATGGGGGTTTCCTGTTCCGCCGACCGCAACATCAAAGCCAAGATTAACCGCGACGGCATCTGGATCGAGAAGCTGGAGAGCAACCCGGGGAAATATATCCCTGAGCATCTGCGCCAGGCCGGGGAAGGCGAAGCGGTGAAGGTAAATCTTAACCAGCCGATGAGCGAGATCCTGGCGCAGCTGTCACAGTATCCGGTGTCCACCCGCCTGTCGCTGAGCGGGACTATCATCGTCGCCCGCGATATCGCCCACGCTAAGCTGAAGGAGCTTATCGACAACGGCGAGGCGCTGCCGCAGTACGTCAAAGATCACCCGATCTACTACGCAGGTCCGGCCAAGACGCCGGACGGTTACGCCTCCGGCTCTCTGGGGCCGACCACCGCAGGCCGCATGGACTCTTACGTTGATCTGCTGCAGTCCCATGGGGCGAGCAAGATCATGCTGGCGAAAGGCAACCGCAGCCAGCAGGTCACCGACGCCTGCCACAAACACGGCGGCTTCTACCTCGGCAGCATCGGCGGCCCGGCGGCAGTGCTGGCCCAGCAGAGCATCAAGAGCCTCGAGTGCGTGGCCTATCCGGAGCTGGGTATGGAGGCTATCTGGAAAATTGAAGTGGAGGATTTCCCGGCCTTTATCCTCGTTGATGATAAAGGCAATGACTTCTTCCAGCAGATCCAGACCTCGCAGTGCGCCCGCTGCGTGAAGTAACCCAGGCCGCCCTTCGGGGCGGCGCTGGTCGATGACAAACCTGATTTCGTTAGGGTGAGCGCCTTTCTGCCGGGCGGCGGCTTTCGCCTTACCCGGCCTACGAAAAACAGCAATATCAATAAGTTATGCAGTTCTCTGTAGGCCCGCGCAAGCGTAGCGCCGCCGGGCAATCCCGACGATTGCATTTTGTCAGCGGTCTGGGCCGCCCCTCGGGGCGGCTTTTTTTATGTCGCTTCGCGGCACGAACCACCAAAACAACTTATCAATCTGGCCAATACTTAGTCTTTTAAGCAGGTGAGCTTTGTCGCTATGACGCACTTTTCATCCAAGGAGAAAGTAATGACAACGCATCGCAGTGAAAAAGACTCGATGGGCGCCATCGAGGTCCCGGCCGATAAACTCTGGGGCGCCCAGACCCAGCGCTCGCTGGAGCATTTCCGCATCTCGACCGAAAAAATGCCCGGGGAGCTGATATACGCCCTGGCGCTGACCAAGCGGGCGGCGGCGAAGGTTAACCAGGATCTCGGACTGTTGACGGCGGAAAAAGCCGGGGCGATCGTCGCCGCCGCTGACGAAGTGCTGGCCGGAAAGCACGCGCAGGAGTTCCCCCTGGCTATCTGGCAGACCGGCTCCGGCACCCAAAGCAATATGAATATGAACGAGGTGCTGGCCAACCGCGCCAGTGAACTGCTCGGCGGAGAACGGGGGATGGCGCGAAAAATTCATCCCAATGACGATGTGAATAAGAGCCAGAGCTCAAATGATGTATTCCCCACCGCCATGCACGTCGCGGCGCTGATTGCCCTGCGGGAAAAAGTGATCCCGTCACTGCAGGCGCTGCGGGCGACGCTCAATGAAAAAGCGGTGGCCTTCAGGGATATCGTCAAGATCGGCCGCACCCATCTGCAGGACGCCACGCCGCTCACCTTAGGCCAGGAGATCTCCGGCTGGGTGGCGATGCTGGACCATAGCCTGAAGCACATTGAAGCCAGTCAGCCGCATCTTGCCGAGCTGGCGCTGGGCGGGACGGCGGTAGGAACCGGGCTGAATACCCATCCGGAATATGCCGTACGGGTGGCGGCCGAGCTGGCGTCGCTCAGCGGACAGCCATTTGTCACCGCGCCGAACAAATTCGAAGCGCTGGCCACTGTGGATGCCCTGGTCCATGCCCACGGCGCGCTGAAAGGCCTGGCGGCCTCGCTGATGAAAATCGCTAACGATGTCCGCTGGCTGGCCTCCGGCCCCCGCTGCGGCATTGGTGAAATCGCCATCCCGGAAAACGAGCCAGGGTCATCGATTATGCCGGGCAAGGTTAACCCAACCCAGTGCGAAGCTCTGACCATGGTCTGCTGCCAGGTGATGGGCAACGACGTGGCAGTGAATATCGGCGGTGCTTCCGGCAACTTTGAGCTTAACGTCTATCGCCCGATGGTCATCCACAACTTCCTGCAGTCGGTGCGTCTGCTGGCGGACGGTATGGCGAGCTTTAACGAGCACTGTGCGGTGGGTATTGAACCGAATCGCGAGCGGATCAGTCAGTTGCTCAATGAGTCGCTGATGCTGGTTACTGCGCTGAATACCCATATCGGCTACGACAAGGCGGCGGAAATCGCTAAAAAAGCGCACCATGAGGGGCTGACTCTCAAAGCCTCGGCGCTGGCGCTGGGCTACCTGACGGAAGCCGAATTCGACAGCTGGGTGCGCCCGGAAGAGATGGTCGGCAGCCTGGCTATTCGCTAGCCAGCCAGAGGTGTAGGCGCGGGATAAGCAATCTCAGCGACTGCGCCTCCGGTTTGTAGCGATACTGCACATTGTCGGCATCATAGTTCAGCAGCTCGCCAATATCCGGTACGCTGACCCCCCGGCTGCCGGACATCAGGGCGATCAGCGGGCTGGGGCAGGCGTACTGTACCTGTTTCTGCTCGCCGGCGTACCAGACGCGGGCGATCGGCTGGACTTTCACCGGTCGTTTTATTTTCAGCCGCGCCCGCTGCGGCAGGGCGGCGATATCCTGATACTCCCTTTCCAGTTTGCTCTGCCACTGCTCCCGGGTCCACGGCGGCACCGCCCGCGGCGCTTGCAGGCTTTTCTCCAGCATCATCAACACCTGGTCGCGGGTCAGATTCTTGATGACGTGCTTATTGGCCCAGCCGAAGCGGATGGTGCTCGGGTCGATGAGGGGCGTCAGCGTGCGGTAGGCGCTAAGGGTGATCAACCCCGGCAAATGACGGTGTACCCACTCAAAACGGGCGGTGGGGGGCAGGCCGGAGTCGACGGTGACGATCTTCTCGAAGGTGGCCTTCAGGGCATTGATATGCTGAATACGCGCCAGCAGATCCTGCTGCTCCGCGGCGGTAACCTGCAGGCAGATAGCCCCCGGCAGGCGTACGGCGGCCTTGCTACTGCGGTTTTCCGATTGCTGCTGGATAAACAGATGTCTGTAGTGGCGCAGGGCGCGCGCCAGGGCCGTCTTGCCGATGTGCTGCACCACCGGAATAGTGGCCAGCGGATCGTGCTCGGCATCCTTACCGATCGCCGGCAGTTCAAATACCCGGCCCGCCAGCAGACGGCAGTCACTTAACGCCTGCTGGAGCGCCTGCAGCTCCAGCTCGATCTGGCGAAAGGTATTATTCAGACGTTCAACGAGGTCGTAGCTGGCCATTATTACCACCTTAGTTACAACATACTATTAGATTTTTGCAGCATACCCAGCCCGCGGCTTCTGCGCAAGTTTTATTCAGGCAGAGGTGAAATCAGGCAGCTGATGATAGACCGGCCAGCTAAAGCAGAAGCGGGCGCCGCCGAGAGGGCTGGCCTCGCAGCGCACCTCGCCGCCCATCGCCTGGGCGATACTGTGGACAATCGCCAGGCCGAGGCCGCAGCCTCCTGTCGCCCGGTCCCGGCTGGGGTCAAGGCGGACAAAGGGCTCAAACACCCGCTCGCGCTCCTCGGGGGCGATTCCCGGGCCGTCATCCTCAACCAGCAACGATGCGCGCGAACCCTGCAGCGTCAGGCTGACCGCCACCCGCTGGCTGCTGTAGCGCAGGGCGTTATTGACCAAATTATCCAGCACCCGCTCCATCAGTCGCATATCCAGCGCGCCGTAGTTACCGTGGGTCAGCGTCGCCAGGGCGACCTCGCGCTGTGGGTTAACCATCTGGATATCCTCGACGTGATCGCTGATCCAGGCGGGAAAATCGGGAGTCGTCAGGCTGAGCTCCGTCTGCGGGCGGTCGAGGCGGGCGTAGGTCAGGAGCTCTTCAATCAGCGCCTCCAGCTGACCGATATCGCGGTTCAGCGCCTGCGATTCCGCCTCGCTGAGATTCTCGCTCATCTCCAGACGGTAGCGCAGGCGTACCAGCGGTGTCCTGAGTTCATGGGCGATGCCGTCAATCAGCTGCTTTTTGCTGGCAATAAGCGCATTAATGTTATCGGCCATTTGGTTAAAGGCCACCCCGAGCCGCTCGAAGCTGGACATACTGTCGAAGTGAATGCGCTCGCTGAGGTGACCTTCGCCAAAGCGCTGGGCGGCCGTCTCAATGCGCAGCATGTCCTGCCAGTGCGGGCGCATCCAGATAAACACCGGAAAGGCCAGCGAGATAGCAATAAACGCCATCAGCGCCACGTCCAGCAGGCGCATCTCATGCAGAAAATAGAGATAGGGCACCGGACCCACCGACAGCACATAGTGGCTGCGGGGAATGCGCTGAATAAAGGTGTACTGATCGTCGAGGGCGACGATATCGCCGGCGCGCAGGTGCTGCATCGAGCTTTCCGACAGCTTAAATTTGCTGATCGGCTCGATGTGCAGATCAAACGATAAATTCAGGTCCAGCTCTTTAAGGGTCTTGCTCCAGTCGCGTGGCGGTATCTCCCGCAGCTCGCTGCGCATCAGATACAGCGAGCTTTTCATCAAATCGTCAAGCGACTGCCGTCCGGCGCGCTCCGCGGTAAATTTATAGACCAGACCGACCAGCATGGTCATCACCAGAAAGCAGACGAAGAGCAGAAGATAGAACTGCACGAACAGCTTTTTCATTACATTACCGCGTATTCAAGAGAAACCTGTCTGGCGCCCCAGGGGCATCTTCTGCGCGTCGGGGAGTCAATGTTATCGATATCCCCGGGCGAGGCGCGGGGAAATCATAGATACGCTATCAAAGCAGGGTTTATGCCCCCTGACAATAGCCAGCCTGGAGACAGAACGGTGAAAAGGTGACAGTGTCACTCGATGCGGTGATTTCTTCACCCTCGGGGGGAGCAGGGCAATCGTATTTTGTGCGTCGATGGATACGCTACTCACGATAATAAGGAATGTCTACCGGATAGGTGGTCGTCAGACTCAGCAGCCGACAGCGCACCAGCTTTTCCGTTTCGGCATACCAGTAAGCAAACTCGCCGGTGGTCTGGTGGTAAATCATCTGATCGAGGTTGGCAAACGGGATCACCAGCAGCGGCCCCTGGCGAACGTGGCCGCCGCCGGTTTCAAAGTGATGCTGCCCCCAGGATTGCTGGGTATGTTCATAGCGATGAAGGATCACCTCGATTTGCCCGCGCTGCGGACAGAGGAGTCGAATATCGGCGTTGTCGAGGGAAAAAGCCCAGCCAGAGAGAGAAGTGAACAGTGAGAGTGCCAAAAGTACAACGTATTTCATCATGCAAAAGTCCTGTGTTTTCAGGCTTTATGCCACTCTGACAGCGGTAAGTCCTTGAGCACAATCATATTGAGGGGTTATGTGATGGGGTTCTGTACGGCTAATTCTATTGATTTAATCAATATGACAAGTTCCGGTGATGAATGTGCGCGCCAGGGACGAACGCAGCAGGCAGCAAACGTGATAACTTTGCCGCCGGCGAGCGCGCGATGAGCGGGCCCCTCGCAGGGCCGCAGCAGGGCTGCTTAGTTATCCCAGGCGTGAGGGGCGAACAGGTAGCCTTTGTTGCGAACGGTCTTAATACGATAGGGCTCCGTGGCGTTGTCGAGCAGTTTTTTGCGCAGGCGGGAGATAGCCACGTCGACGCTGCGATCCATCCCGTCATAGGTCACGCCGCGTAAATTTTTCAGCAGTGCGTCGCGGTCCATAATCTGCCCGGCGTGGGTGGCCAACTCCCACAGCAGATCGAAATCGGCGGTCGACAGGGCGACGTTTTCTCCGCCAAGCAGCACCTGGCGGTTGACCGGGTCAATGGTCAGCGAGCCGAAGGAGATGGTTTTATGTGGCGTGAGCGTTGAGGAGGCGGATCCGGCGCCTGCCGGAGCAATATGCTGGCGCAAATGCAGACGCAGTCGCGCGAGAAGTACCGCTGGCGGCGTGGTTTTCAGAATATAATCGCTGGCGCCCATCTCCAGGGAGAGGATATGGTTCATATCGCTGTCGAGCGAAGTCAGCAGGACAATCGGCCCTTGCCATTGCCCGCGCAGATCGCGACAGAGCGTCATTCCGTCCTTGCCGGGCAGCATAATGTCCAGCAGCACCAGATCCGGTTTCTCCCGCGCGATCACCTCCTCAGCGCGGTCGCCGCGAGGCTCGACCACCACATCCATATCATGCTTGCCGAGATAGGCGGCGATCAGCGTGCCTACCTCAGGGTCATCCTCAACAAAAACGATTTTATTCATGTCTATTGCACATCAGTAAAAGAAGTAACATACACCGCACTTATTTTACCCGCCATTACTCTTTTATAAACAGCGTTAAATCCGCTATGCTGCCCTAACTTATTGATTCACTGTTAAGGCATACGGGCATGGGGCTGTTAATCAAAGGGCTGCTGGGAGCGCTGGTGGTGGTGCTGATTGGCGTGCTGGCGAAAACCAAAAACTACGCTATCGCTGGCCTGGTCCCGCTGTTTCCCACCTTTGCGCTCATCGCCCATTATATTGTCGCCAGCGAGCGGGGGATCGAAGCCCTGCGCGCGACCATCGTTTTCGGCATGTGGTCGATTCTTCCCTATTTTATCTATCTGCTGTCACTGTGGTATTTCACCGGGATCATGCGCCTGCCGTTGGCGCTGGCAGGCGCGGTGGGATGCTGGGGGCTGTGCGCCTGGCTGTTAATCCTCGGCTGGAGCCGTTTCCACTAGCGCAGCGGGCGGCCGCCGTCGACAGCGAATGAGCGGCCGGTAACGTAGCGGCTGGTAAACAGGTAATCGATGAGATCGCTAATCTCTTTTTCGCCAGGGGCGATTTTCATCAGCGATTTATCCAGCGCCTGCTGACGATAGGCCTCGTCGTCACCCTCATTAAACATGATTAGCGACGGCGCGATGGCGTTGACCTTAACCTCTGGCGCCAGCTTGCGAGCGAAGGAGCGGGTCATGTTATCCAGGGCGGCTTTGCTGGCGGCATAGGCGATATGTTTGTCGCTCCCGCGCTCCACCACGTAATCGGTGATATGGATAATGTCGCTGGCGGCATGGCCGTGGCCGCGCAGCAACGCCTCCAGCGCATGGTTGAGCAGATAGGGGGCGTTGACGTGGATCTGCATCATGCGGTTGATGACGGTGCTCAGCGGGACGCCCGGCTTTTCCGCCATCCAGTCGCTGGCGTTATGGATGATGGCGCGCAGACCGTCGGTGTGTGATTTGACCGCTTCAGCGAAGGTCAGAATGCCGTCATCGCTGCTAAAATCGGCCTGCAGGCAGAGCGCGCCCGCTTCGCGCAGGCCGTCAATCGCCGGATAGGGCGTACGATAGCTGACGATGACCGGCTGGCGCTGCTGCAGAAAATGGTGTGCCAGAGCGAGGCCGATGCGGCGGCCTGCTCCTGTGATCAGAATCGGGCGGGGCTGTTGTTCAGCCATGGGTATCTCCTATGCGTTCTGCGGCAGGGCGACCGCTTACCCCACCAGCATCCACGTTGCCGGCACAGCGGCAACCAGCAATAAACCAATTAGCGCCACTTCGCGGCGTTTGAGCGAACGATCGTGCTGGTGCGTACGTCGGGCGTACAAAAAGACCAGAAGACCCGGAGCGTAAAGTACCACCGACAACAGCAAATGCACAGGCCCCGACGCGTATAATAACCATATGCCATAAATACAGGCGCCGATAGCCACCGCTTTATGCAGCGGGCGAGTGGCGATTTTCAGCAGAAAGGCGCCGACCAGCAGATAGGGCACGAGAATCATCTCAGAGGCAATGGTCAGCAGCGTGCCGTAGTCCGATCCGGTCAGCCAGATCAGCACCAGCGATACCTGAACGCTGATATTGGTCAACCACAATGAGGCGGAGGGGGCGTTGTTGCTATTCTGACGGGCAAACAGGCGCGGGAAGGCTTTATGAGTGGCGGCGAGGAAAGGCACCTCCGCGGCCATGATGGTCCAGCTGAGATAAGCGCCGCACACCGACACGATCAGCCCGGCGGCAATGACGATCTCCCCCCATGACCCCATCAGCCTGACCATCAGTCCCGCCATCGACGGGTTGCGCATTTCGGCCAGTTCGCTGCGCGGCACAACGCCCAGCGACAGCAGGGTGACCAGCAGATACACCGCGAGGGCTGACAGCACCGCCAGCAGCGTCGCGCGGCCAACGTCGCGCTTGTGTCGCGCCCGCGCGGACACGACTACCGCCCCCTCCACGCCGATAAACACCCACAGGGTGATCAGCATGGTGTTTTTGACCTGCTCCCATACCGGCACGCCCAGCGCCAGGCCGCTAAAATCGAGGCGGAACGTATCCAGCTGAAAGGCCAGGGCGGCGAGCGCGACGAAGGCGCCCAGCGGCAGAAGCTTGGCGAGGGTGGCCACCAGGTTAATCCCCGCTGCCGTCTGGACACCGCGCAGGACCAGAAAGTGGACGACCCACAGCAGAACCGACGCGCCAACGATAGACTGCCAGGTATTACCATCGCCAAACAGGCGCAGCTCAGGGGTATCGGTGAAAAAACTGAGCGCCGAAAAGACGATAACCAGATAGGAGACGTTGGCGATCACCGCGCACAGCCAGTATCCCCAGGCGGAGCAGAAGCCGATCAGTTCGCCGAATCCTTCGCGAGCGTAGGTGAAGATCCCGCCGTCGAGGTCGGGACGAATACGGGTCAACAGCAGCATGGCGAAAGCGAGAAACAGGATCCCGACGCCGGTGATGGCCCAGCCAATGAGCAGAGCGGAGGGGCTGGCCACGGCAGCCATATTTTGCGGCAAACTGAATACGCCAGCGCCGAGCATTGAGCTAAGGACCAGGGCGGTCAGGGCGCTCAGGCCCAGTTTCTTTTCCATTGCATTCCCGAGGTGAAAATGGCTGTTCCAGAATATTTATTTTGCGAAATCGCATAAAAATGGAGGATTGCGCTAAGGCGCGGGATTTTACGGAGTGTCCGGGGGCCATGCAATGGCGGGGGATGAAAAAAAATGAAAAGGCGGCAATGCGCCGCCTTTTTAGCCAGCCAGCAGCGATTATTTGTACAAATCGGCGCTGATGGTGATGTTGCCGCCGCGTTCCTGCCACTGGCGGGTGATGTGGTAGTACTTCGCCCCTTTCTTCGCCGCGCGTTTCGCCGTCTGATAGGAGATCTCGGTCATGTTGCCGTAGTTGCCGGTGAACTGGATGTTATCGAACGGCACCATTTGCGCCGCAGTCACTTTGTTCACTTCTTCGACCTTAGTGCCGTTCGGCAGGGTGACAGTGTAACGTCCACCTTTCGAAGACTGAGTCTCAAAGAAACGCCCAACGCCGGTACCCGAACCCACCGCGGCGGTGGTGGCAACGCCCGGAATTTCAACGTTCTTCGCCGCTTCGCCGCCTTTGGCCAGCGCTGCGCGGCCAGCTTCAGAGTCAGCCGGGATAGCGTCCGGGCTCTGCAGCACGCGTTTTTCAGCATCTTTTTTGTAGATATAAGCGGTAATGCGCTGGTTGCCGCCCTGGTTGGCGTCAACCTGGCGGACGATAAAGAACGCATAGGCGCCTTTTGCTTTCGCCGCTTTGGTGATGGCGTCGTTGACTTCCGGCTGGCTGCGATAGAAGCCCTGAACGGTGACGGTGTCGTAAGGCATCAGCTCAACGGCCTGATCTTTCGGCAACTCCATCACGCCGTTGATAATGCGATTCTTCGGCGCATCCGCTTTCGGCGCGTCTTCTTTATAAAGGTCAGCCGTGACGCGCCAGTTGCCGCCATTGCCGTAGTCCGACGTGTCGACAACATAGAATGAGGCCGCGCCGTCTTTGTCGGCTTTGCGCGATACTGCCTGTACCGCATCGCCAATGGCATTAAACCGGCCGGTGACGACAACGCGATCGTAGGGCTTCAGCGCAGCCGCCTGCTCCGGGGTCAACTCGGTCGCTGCATGGGCAGACAACGTGGCGGTTGTCAGGAGAGCAGACGCCAGGAGGGTGTTTTTAAGCTTCATAAAAATAATCCTTTGCCTTGCGCAAACCATATACTGGTGTTGTTGTTGACTGAAAACGTTTGATTATTGCATTTAATCGCCGTGACTGTCTGCGTCAATTTTTGCTTGCCGCCCGAATCGTATACTACGGAAAGATAACATTTTTCGATATGTTGAAAAAACAGGCGCTTGACCAGCAAAAACGATAATCAATACCACTTTTATTAGTTAATGTAATGTTAACACAATGATCTCAATGGCGATAAATGGCGTTTTATACCGCAGGATAAGCGGATTATCAGGCCTGGGCGGCAAATTCAGGTAAATATTGCTGCCCGGACCCATCTGAGCTGACAATAAGCAATAAAATCAAAATTTGTGTTTTATCGTAGTAGATCACAATCGGTATTTTCAGTAGGTTATAAAAAGTTTGTTACTGTTTCATTTTGTAGACAGCGAAAGATGGCGAGGAAGATTTTGCCGTCCTGGCGTTGTTGGGCAGAAAAGTAAACCATCATCAAAAACCGATGGAAGGGAAAACTATGCGTATTGGTGTACCACAAGAAAGGCTAGCCCAGGAGACCCGGGCCGCCGCCACGCCGAAGACCGTTGAGCAATTGCTCAAACTCGGCTTTAGCGTCGCGGTAGAAAGCGGCGCCGGGAAGCTGGCCAGCTTTGACGATGAGGCCTTTGCCGAGGCAGGAGCTGAAATCGTGACCGGCGACGAGGTATGGCAGTCTGATGTCATCCTTAAGGTCAATGCTCCGAATGACGATGAAATTGCCCTGCTGAATCCGGGGACCACGCTGATTAGTTTTATCTGGCCGGCGCAAAACCCGCAGCTGATGGAAAAACTGGCGGCCCGTAATATCAACGTAATGGCGATGGATTCCGTGCCGCGTATTTCCCGCGCCCAGTCGCTGGATGCGCTCAGCTCAATGGCCAACATCGCCGGGTACCGCGCTATCGTTGAAGCGGCGCATGAATTTGGTCGATTCTTTACCGGGCAGATTACGGCGGCAGGCAAGGTTCCGCCCGCCAAGGTGATGGTCATTGGCGCCGGGGTAGCCGGTCTGGCGGCGATTGGCGCCGCCAACAGCCTGGGCGCTATTGTTCGCGCCTTCGATACCCGTCCGGAAGTGAAGGAGCAGGTGCAGAGTATGGGCGCCGAGTTCCTCGAGCTGGACTTTAAAGAGGAAGCGGGCAGCGGCGATGGCTACGCCAAGGTGATGTCTGAGGCCTTTATTAAGGCTGAAATGGCGCTGTTCGCCGCGCAGGCGAAAGAGGTCGATATCATTGTCACCACGGCGTTAATCCCGGGCAAACCAGCGCCGAAGCTGATCACCCGCGAAATGGTCGACTCCATGAAATCGGGCAGCGTGGTGGTCGATCTGGCCTCGCAAAACGGCGGCAACTGTGAGTACACCGTACCGGGCGAAGTGGTGACCACCGCCAACGGCGTGAAAATCATCGGTTACACCGATCTTCCTGGCCGTCTGCCGACCCAGTCCTCCCAGCTCTACGGCACCAACCTGGTGAACCTGCTGAAGCTGCTGTGCAAAGAGAAAGACGGCAATATCGTTATCGATTTCGATGACGTGGTAGTGCGCGGCGTGACCGTTGTTCGCGAAGGTGAAATCACCTGGCCGGCGCCGCCGATTCAGGTCTCCGCTCAGCCGCAGGCCGCGGCGAAAAAAGTGGAAGCGCCGAAAGAAGCGGTGAAACCGGCGTCGCCGTGGCGCAAATATGCGCTGATGGCGCTGGCGATTATTCTCTTCGGCTGGCTGGCCAACGTGGCGCCAAAAGAGTTCCTCGGCCATTTCACCGTCTTCGCGCTGGCCTGCGTGGTGGGTTACTACGTGGTGTGGAACGTCTCCCATGCGCTGCATACGCCGCTGATGTCGGTGACCAATGCCATTTCGGGCATTATCGTGGTTGGCGCGTTGTTGCAGATAGGCCACGGCGGCTGGGTCAGCTTCCTGAGCTTTATCGCGGTGCTGATCGCCAGCATTAATATTTTCGGTGGTTTTACCGTGACTCAGCGCATGCTGAAAATGTTTCGCAAAGGATAAGGGGTAGCACATGTCTGGTGGATTAGTAACGGCTGCATACATTGTTGCTGCAATCCTGTTTATTTTCAGCCTGGCGGGCCTGTCGAAACACGAAACGTCGCAGCAGGGCAACTATTTCGGCATCGCCGGGATGGCCATTGCCCTGATCGCTACCATCCTGGGGCCGGACGCCGGCAACGTCGGCTGGATTATTCTTGCGATGGTGATCGGCGGGGCGATCGGTATTCGTCTGGCGAAGAAGGTCGAGATGACCGAAATGCCGGAGCTGGTGGCTATCCTGCACAGCTTCGTGGGTCTGGCAGCGGTGCTGGTGGGTTTCAACAGCTACCTGCAGCATGAAACCGGTATGGAGCAAATTCTGGTCAATATTCATTTGACCGAAGTGTTCCTCGGGATCTTCATCGGCGCGGTGACCTTCACCGGTTCGGTGGTGGCGTTTGGTAAACTGCGCGGCAAAATTTCCTCCAGGCCGCTGATGCTGCCCAATCGCCATAAGCTGAACCTGGCGGCGCTGGTGGTTTCCTTCATCCTGATGGTGATTTTTGTTCGCTCTGACAGCACCGGCACCCAGGTCCTGTGCCTGCTGGTGATGACCGCGATCGCGCTGGCCTTTGGCTGGCACCTGGTGGCCTCTATCGGCGGTGCGGACATGCCGGTGGTGGTCTCGATGCTCAACTCCTACTCGGGCTGGGCGGCAGCGGCGGCGGGCTTTATGCTGAGTAATGACCTGCTGATCGTCACCGGCGCGCTGGTGGGCTCTTCCGGCGCCATCCTCTCTTACATTATGTGTAAGGCGATGAACCGCTCCTTTATCAGCGTGATCGCCGGGGGCTTCGGCACCGATGGTTCCTCCAGCGGCGGCGATGAAGAAGTGGGCGAGCATCGCGAGATTAGTGCCGAAGAGACGGCGGAGATGCTGAAAAACTCGCACTCGGTGATCATCACCCCGGGCTACGGTATGGCGGTGGCTCAGGCGCAGTATCCGGTAGCAGAAATTACCGAGAAGCTGCGGGCGCGGGGTATCAAAGTACGCTTTGGTATTCATCCGGTGGCCGGGCGCCTGCCGGGGCATATGAACGTCCTGCTGGCGGAAGCCAAAGTGCCTTACGACATCGTGCTGGAGATGGATGAGATCAACGACGATTTCAGCGACACCGACACCGTGCTGGTGATCGGCGCCAACGATACCGTCAACCCGGCGGCGCAGGACGATCCGAAGAGCCCGATCGCCGGCATGCCGGTGCTCGAGGTGTGGAAAGCGCAGAATGTGGTGGTCTTTAAGCGTTCAATGAACACCGGTTACGCCGGCGTACAGAACCCGCTGTTCTTTAAAGAGAACACACATATGCTGTTTGGCGATGCTAAAGCCAGCGTCGATGCGATCCTGAAAGCGCTGTAATGTAACATAATTGTTTTACAACGTTTGTTTATAAGCCGTCTCCTGTGAGACGGCTTTTTTATATGCAGGGGAATGCCTGGAATTGTTCATAAAATAAGCAGCAAGAGGTGATATAATGTTCCTGTTCTTACATCAGACAGAGGATATTATGGATACCGAGTTAACCCCAACGCAGATGGCCATCGAATTCTTACGCCGCGACACTACCGTCATGACCCCAGCGCAGTATCTGAAAAAACTTAAACTGCTGGAGCTGGAGTTTGCTGACCTGATGGCGCTCTCCTCGCTGGAGCTGAAAGAAGAGATCGATCTGGCCTGGCGTCTGGGTATCCACTAAGCCATTCTCGCTGGACAGCGACAGGGGCCGCCAACGGCCCTTTTTTTGTGCCTGGCTGGCAGCAAGCAAAAAAATCCCCCGCGAGGCGGGGGAAGATGAGCGGTGGCGGTTAATCGTCGTCGTCGTCGTCCAGTTCCACCGGCGTCTGGTAGGCCTCCGGTTTCAGCACCAGCAGGTCACAGCGCAGGTGGTCGACAACCTGTTCCGCGGTATTGCCGAGGAACGCCGCCGACAGGCCGGTACGTCCGACCGTTCCCAGCACCACGATCCCCGCCTGCAGATGCTCGGCGAGGTCCGGGATCACCTCTTCAGGCAGTCCTTTTTCGACGTGGGTGAATTTTTCATCGATGCCAAACTTCTGCCGCAGCGCTTTCATCGCCAGCAGATGCTGGCCGCGGATCGCGTCGTTGTAGACGCTGGGATCAAAATCCGGCAGTTCTATCGCGATATTGATCGGCGTCACCGGGTAGGCACCGATCAGGTGCACTTCAGTGTGGTTGACTTCTTCCGCCAGCGACAGCGTCTCGCGAACCAGCTTCTCGTTAAGGGTGTTGTGATAATTCTCTTCGCTGGCGAGATTGACGGCGACCAGCGCTTTGCCGCCTTCCGGCCACGGCTGGTCTTTGACCATCCACACCGGGCAAGGGCATTTACGCAGCAGATGCCAGTCCGTCGGGGTAAAGATCACCGCCTCCAGTTTGTCGTGCTGGTGGGCCATCTTCAGCAGCAGATCGTGTTTCTCACTGACCACCTCCTGAATAATCGCTTCGAAGGGGCGGTTGTGCCACACCACTTTCACGTCAATCGGCACGCCCGATTCCAGGTAGAATTTCGCCTGCTCGCGGATCCAGGCCGTTCGTTGGGCAATGACGCCCTGGCGCATTGCCGTCCGCTCATCCGGCGACAGCAGGGTGGTCATTTCATAGGAAAAATCATAGATCGGCAAAAAGGCTTTGATGCGTCCACCAATCCGTTGGTGCAGGTACACCGCTCGCCTTAGCGCCGGCTGGTCGTCCTGGTTAGGATCGATTACTACCAGCATGCTCTGATACTTCGCCATACAGGGTCTCCTTACAACTGCAGCTACCGTCAGTTATTAAAAAGATAACCTATATGGATGAATTGAAACAGGGGAGGAGCCTGGTCAGATCAACAAATCTGAAAAAATTGCCGATCGTGACCAGGTATTGCGCAGAGATTAAGCGACGTTGCGCGCCTGCCCGGCCAGCTGGGCCAGCAGATCGCTGTTTTCAATAGTGATATATTTGCCTTTCACCGCCAGCATGCCGCTTTTCTGAAAACGGCCCAGCAGACGGCTGATGGTTTCGACGGTGAGGCCGAGATAGTTGCCAATATCGCCGCGGGTCATGGTCAGCCGGAACTCACGTGGTGAGAAGCCGCGCTGGGCGAAACGACGAGAAAGGTTATAGATAAACGCGGCCAGGCGCTCTTCGGCATTCTTTTTGGAAAGCAACAGGATCATATCCTGGTCGCCTTTAATCTCACCGCTCATCAGGCGCATCATCTGCTGACGCAGATTGGGCATTTTTCCGGAAAGATCGTCAAGGGTTTCGAAGGGGATCTCGCAGACCATTGAGGTTTCCAGCGCCTGCGCAAAGCTCGGGTGCAGACCGGTGCCGATGGCGTCAAAGCCCACCAGGTCGCCCGCCAGATGGAAGCCAGTGATCTGCTCATCACCTTGCTCGGTGATGGTATAGCTTTTGATGGTCCCGGAGCGAATAGCGTACAACGACTTCAGCTCATCACCGGCTTTGAACAAGGTTTGACCTTTCTGGATAGGCTTTTTCCGCTCGATAATATTATCCAGCTGATCAAGCTCATGCTCGTTCAGAGTAAAGGGGATGCAGAGCTGGCTAATGCTGCAATCCTGACAATGGATTGCACAACCGCCAGACTGAATGCGTCGAATAATTCGCTTCTCAGGGATCATATGTCTGCTCAGGCCTTAATTGATATTGGTCAATTTTAACATCTTTTTGATCAGCAGGTAAGTCTTCAGGCCCGGAAACACGTAATATCAGCAGGGTAAATCAAATTGCTTGTGTATCTATTTGATTAAAAACAGATTATTACGCCACTTTTGATTGTAAAATTACCTGAAAATTCCAGAAAAGGCATTTTCAGTCAAAGCAACAGATAGCCCTCGTGACGCAAAAGCCACTCTTTACGCTGTACGCCGCCGGCATAGCCGGTCATGGTGCCGTTGCGCCCGATGACCCGATGGCAGGGCACCACGATACTCACCGGATTGGCGCCATTGGCGGCGCCCACCGCGCGCGCGGCGCCGGGACGACCGAGCGCCTCGGCCAGTTGGCCGTAGTGCATCACCTGGCCACAGGGGATATCGCGTAACGCCTGCCAGACCTGGCGCTGAAAAGGGGTGCCGGCGGTGGCGGTAGGCAGAGTCTCGATAATGGCTAAATCGCCGGCAAAATAGTCGCTCAGCTTACTGCTGAGACCGCCGGGATTGCGGCAGTCGACGCGCTGATAGCCTTCCCGGCGATAGTGAACGTCGAGCAGCGTTTCCATCCGATCGCGGTGCTCGTCCCACTCGACGGCGCGCAAATTAAACTGTTCGTCGCAAAGCACCCACAACGGCCCCAGCGGGGTATCCATTTTATCCTGCAGCAAGGTCAACATCGTTTCTGTCATCCACCATCGTACATGAGAGGCACACGATACCACGCGCTGACGGCAGTCAACTATACTCCCAAAAGGTAAAACCGCATCGCCAGATAGCACGGCGGGCTATCCGCCGTGGAGGCATTCTGCGATCGCCACGATGATTTATTTTTGGATCGATCCTGGCGGGTTACCGGACAGGGTTTTTGCTACTTTTAAGCTGACGACGTCGGTCCTCCGCGCCGCTGTGCGCGCTCGGGAAAGTGCTACCGCGTCGGCGCGGCGCGGTTAATAACTCAGAGGTGGAGCTATGCAATATATACTGACTGGCGTAATCGTACTGATCTTCAGCGGTCTGGTTATTCACGGTATGTCGCTGTTGCTTGAGCGAGGGTATCGCGCGCTTTTCGGCATATTCGCCGGAGCCGGGGAAGCGACCCGTAAGTTCAAAGTGAAGATATCGCGTTAAGCTAAGGCGGCCGTCCCTGGCGCATCGGTGGGTTAAGACAGCCGCGGATAGATGCCAGGGCCGATCGGCAGTCCCACCAGATACCAGCCCACCAGCAACAGCAGCCAGACGGCGAGAAAAATCAGCGGGTAAGGGAGCACCAGCGAGTAGTAGGTGCCGAGGCGGGCATCCGGCCGGTAGCGCTGTAGAAAGCCGAGAAACAACGGCACAAACGGTGACACCGGCGCCAGCGGCAGCACCGATGAATCAGCGATACGAAACAGGATCTGCGCAAACGCCGGGTGAAAGCCCAACAGCATAAACATTGGCACGAAGATCGGCGCCAGAATCGACCAGATGGCCGAGCCGCTGGCGATAAACATACACAGAAAAGCCGACAGCAGCGCAAGACCGACAAACGCCGGAACACCGTTCATGCCTGAACTCTCCAGCAGATCCGTCAGCCCGACGGCCATAAACTTGCCCATGTTGCTCCAGTTGAACATCGCCACGAACTGCGCCAGCGGGAAGACCATCACGATAAACCCGGCCATCTCTTTCATCGGCTCAATCATCAACTGCGGCAGGTCGGCCTGGCGGCGAATTTTGCCGGTGGCGATGCCGTATGCCAGCGACACGACAAAGAAGAAAAAGATAATTAGCGGCACGATGCCTTTGATAAACGGCGAGGGCATGACCGTATGCTGAACCGGATCGCGAAGAATACCGTTTTCGGGGACCACCATCAGGGCGATGACCGCCACGAATACCAGCGTCGCCACGCCGGCGATGCGCAGGCCGAACCGCTCCCCGGGCGTCAGCGTCTGCAGCTTTTCATCACGACTGCCTTGCCACTGGCCCAGCCGCGGCTCGACCAGCTTATCGGTGATCAGTCCGCCGACGAGCGTCAGAACGATCACCGAGGTCGCCATAAAGTACCAGTTGTCGATCACGCTGACGTGCAAAGAGGCATCGATGGACTTTGCCGCCTCGGTGCTGATCCCGGAGAGCAGCACGTCGGTGGTGACAATCAGTAGATTGGCGGTAAAGCCGCAGCCCACGCCGGCTATCGCCGCCAGCAGACCAGCGACAGGATGCCGACCGACGGCAAGAAACATCAGCGCCCCCAGCGGCGGCATAATCACCAGCGCCGCATCGGAAGAGATATGGCTGAAAAAGGCGATAAACAGCACCATATAGCTGGCATAGCGGGCGCTGACGTGCGAGGCCATCTTGACCATCAACGCCGGTAACAGGCCCACCCGCTCGGCAAAGCCGGCGCCCAGCACCAGGGCGAGGATCGCGCCCAGCGGCGCGAAACCGCTGAAGTTTTTAATCACGTTCGGCAAAAACCAGTGCAATCCTTCCACGCTGAGCAGGTTTTTGACCACCACCCGCGAACCGTCAGTTGGGTTTTGTACCCCAACGTTGAGGGCGGAGAGGATTGCCGTGGCAGCGATCAGCACGGCGATGAGATAGATAAACAGCAAAAACGGGTGCGGGACCTTGTTACCGATCTTCTCTACCCAGCCATAGCGCTTTCCGCCGGGGGAAGATGACGGTATGGATGACATACTCATGGGCATTCCTCTGTTGTCGTTGTTGTGTTGGGCAGGCCTGCTCCCGTACTGCCGGCGGTTATTATGGTCGGTGCGTGCCGCGATGCCGGTCAGCGTTGGCCAGGAGTAGCCTGTCTTAAGTGGTTATCGTAAAACGGACGGACTCACCTCCGCCGGGATCGGGCAACGATAGGGGCGTTCGGCCAGTACCTGCCTGAGCTCTTGCTGGCTGGCCGCCAGCAGGGCGCTGTCGCTGAATAAACGGATGGCGGTCGCCGCGAGGACTTTCCCCGCCAGCAACATCCCTTTATGGGCAATGGAGGTTCTGCCCTGGCTCACCAGCTGCCAGCTGTGCAGCGGGGTACCCACCGCGAAGCACGGGCTGAAGCACTGGGCCACCGGCGCTTTCCAGCTAACATCGCCGACGTCGGTGGATCCGGCGAGGACGTTATCCGTGGCCACCCAGGGCGCCACCTCATCAATCAGCAAGGTGTCGCGGTGGCGACGAGCGAACGTTTTGCCTTCCTCGCCACTGGTGCCGGCAATATTGTTCAGGCTGTTGTTAATATCGTTGGCGCTTAGAGTGGCGCGGATCGCCGCGGCAAAAGCGCGTTCCTCGTCGCTCCAGGCGGGGGTACCGTAATGACAGACCGCCTGATACATCGCCGCCTCAAGCGTGCGGTTGGGCAGATAGCTGGAGCAGGCTTTTTCAAAGCGGCAGCTGACCTGGGTCTCGGTCATCAGCGCGGCCCCCTGGGCAATCTTCTCTATGCGGGCGAAGATTTGCTCAGCGTCGGCCATCTCCGGCGCGCGGATCAAATACAGCACTTCCGCCTGCGCCTGCACCACGTTGGGCGAGACGCCGCCGGTATCGGTAATGGCGTAATGGACGCGCGCCTTCTCGATGATATGTTCATTGAGGAAATTGCTGCCGGTGGTCATCAGGGTGACGGCATCCAGCGCGCTCCGGCCCAGGTGCGGCGAATTAGCGGCGTGGGCCGCGGTGCCGGTAAATCGCCATGCCGCCTGAATGTTGGCGAGGGTGCGGGTGCTGAACATCCCGGCCCAGGCTTCCGGATGCCAGGTCAGCGCCGCATCGACATCATCAAACAACCCTTCGCGCACCATAAAGGTTTTTCCCGAACCGCCTTCCTCGCCGGGACAACCGTAGAAGCGCAGAGTGCCGCTGTCGCCGTGCTGCTGCAGCCAGCCTTTGGCGGCGACCGCCGCGGCGAATGCCGCGGTGCCGAGCAGATTGTGCCCACAGCCGTGGCCGTTGGCTCCCGGTGTCAAGGGCGTCGGTTCCGCGCTGTGGGCCTGCTGGCTGAGTCCCGCCAGGGCGTCAAATTCGCCGAGCAGGGCAATGACCGGTTGGCCCTCACCGACGCTGGCGATAAAGGCATTCGGGATCCCGCCAGCATCGCGGGTGAGCTGAAAACCTTCCGCCTCCAGGGCGTCGGCCAGCCGTTGGGCTGACCAGAACTCCTCAAAGCGGGTCTCCGGGTGGTCCCAGATGTCGTCGGCGATGGCGCAGTAAGTGTCGCGTTGTGCCTCAACCACCTCGTCCACAAACTGAAAAATGGCTTCCATTACACCCCCCGCTGCCAGGGAAAGTTAAGCGCGACGCGCGCCAGGGTTTCGACCGCTACCGCCATCACGCTCTCGTCGAAGTCAAACTTTTCGTTGTGGTGACCGGCGCTGAGTTCAGTGCCGAAAATCATGTACGAGGCGAGGCCGCCGCGCGCCTGGACCCGGGCCATCATCAGGGTGGCGTCTTCGGAGCCCGCCGGGGCGGCGATGCGATCCACCGCCTGTTGCACGCCGGGCACCCGGGCGGCCTGTTCGCGCAGATAGTCCACCCACGCCGGCGACGGTGCGCTGGCGGTCGCCGCGCCCATCATGCGCAGTTCGTAGCGGGCTTCGTACATCGCCGCCGCCCCGGCGACGACGTGCTGCGCCCGCTCGAACACGTACTGATTAATGGCTTCGCTTTCGCCGCGGGTTTCCACTTTTAACAGCGCGGAAGAGGGCACCACGTTGCGCCCGGTACCGGCCTGCATCACCCCGACGTTGACCCGCGAGGCGCCGGCGCTGTGCGGCGGGATGGCGTGCAGGCCAAGGGCGGCCTGGGCGGCGGCCAGCAGCGCGTTGCGCCCGTCCTCGGGCTTGCCGCCGGCGTGGGCGGCCACGCCGCTGAACTGCACGTCGAATTTGGTGGTGGCCATAAAGTTGTCTCCACCGCAGACGACGGTACCTGCCGGCACGCCGGTCCCGATATGGATCGCCGTGAAATAATCCACGTCATCAACCACGCCGGCGGCCACCATCGCGCGGGCGCCGCGGGTACCCTCTTCAGCAGGCTGGAAAATCAGTTTAATGACGCCATTGAGCTGGGCGGCATACTGCTTGAGCACATGCGCCAGCCCCAGCCCGATGGCGGTATGGCCGTCATGGCCGCAGGCGTGCATCATGCCGGCGTTGCAGGAGGCGAAATGATCGCGATGGGGGCGGTGGCTATCGTCATGCTGTTCGTTGAGATCGAGGGCATCCATATCGACGCGAAAGGCCAGGGTTGGCCCGGGCCGCCCGGTGTCGAGCGTGGCCACCACGCCGGCGAAACCACCTTCAAACGCCGGCAGCCAGCGCTCCGGCGCGCCCTGTTCGCGGGCGCGTTCGAAAGCCCGGGCCAGGGTCTCCTCGTCCGGCAGCCCCATCCGGCTGTCGGCATCGATGACGTCGCGGCCTAGCGCCAGCTGATAGCCGAGCCCGTCAAGAATATCCGCGACCTTACTGGCGGTGCGAAACTCCAGCCAGCCGGATTCAGCGTGCAGGTGAAAATCGCGGCGCCATTGGGTCATGGAGGGCGCCAGCTGGCGGAGGTATTCATCAAGTTGCGGCATAGCTTATCCTGTCATAAGTAAAAAATGTGACGGCGTTCACGATGTGATAGCTTTTGTTTATCACTTGCGTTTTACAGGCCGTATCCCACTTAACCTGCCACAGCCTGATGGATTACAGTAGATGTGAATTTCTTCTGTCTGATAAACAATGGTTATCACCGAAAGCATGGCATTTCAGATTAAATTTCATCATATCCGCGCCTTCGTCGAAGTGGCCCGGGAAGGGAGTATTCGCGGTGCCAGCCGGGCGCTGGCGGTCTCGCAGCCGGCCCTGACCAAAGCGATTAAAGAGCTGGAGGAGGGGCTTTCCGCCCAGCTGTTCGTCCGCCGCAGTCAGGGGGTGGCGCTGACCGAAAACGGCGAAAGCTTTTACCAACATGCGAGCTTGATCCTTGAGGAGCTGCGGGCGGCGCAGGACGAACTGCTGCAGCGCCAGGGCGAGCAGGCCGGGCAAATTAATATTGGCCTCGGCGCCAGCGTCGCCCGGTCGCTGATGCCGTCGGTGATCTGCCGCTTTCATCAGCAGCATCCGCAGGTAAAGGTGCGGATCATGGAGGGCCAACTGCTGGCGATGATCAATGAGCTGCGCCAGGGAGAGCTGGATTTCACCATCAATACCTATTACCCCGGGCCGTACGACCATGAGTTCAGCTTTGAGAAACTGTTTGAGAAACCGTTCGCGGTGTTCGCCCGCGCGGGCCATCCGGCGGCGCAGGCCACCTCGCTGGGGGAGTTGATGGATCACCACTGGACCATGCCGACGCCGCGCGGCAGCTACTTCAAGCAGCTGCAGGAGCGCTTCGAACAGCTGGGACGGGAGCCAAAGGTGGGGATCGTCTGCGAAACGTTCTCATCCTGCATCAGCCTGGTGGTGAAAAGTGATTTTCTCAGCATCCTGCCGGTGGAGCTGGGCAACGACCCGCTGATGGCCGACAAACTGGTGATGATCCCCATCCGTGAAGTGTTACCCACCGCCACCTATTATCTGATCCAGCGGCGCGATACCCGGCAGACGCCGCTCACGGCGTCGTTAATCACCCTGTTCCGCCGCCAGAGCCGACAATTGTTTCCTTAATCGTCCGTCGCGCTCACTTTGCCAGCGAACGCGGCTAAACGCGTTGAGAGGGGAGCGCGAGGCGGCTATAGTAGCTGGCGACAGCCGCTGGAGGAGAGCCCATGAACCTTGATGACAAATCCCTGTTTCTTGACGCCATGGAAGATGTCCAGCCTCTGAAACGTAATAATGACGTGCACTGGCATCCCGGGCGTAACAGCCGGGCCCCGCAACGCGTCGATACCCTGCAGCTGGATAATTTTCTCACCACCGGCTATCTCGATATCGTGCCGCTCGCCACGCCGCTGGAGTTTAAGCGAGAAGGGCTGCAGAGCGGCGTGCTGGATAAGCTGCGGCGGGGGAAATACAGCCAGCAGGCGAGCCTCTCCCTGCTGCGCCAGCCGGTGGAACAGTGCCGGCAGATGCTCTTCGCCTTTATGGTGCAGGCGCAGAAAGAGGGGTTACGCAATGTGCTGATCGTTCACGGCAAAGGCCGCGACGACCAGTCCCACGCCAATATTATCCGCAGCTATCTGGCGCGCTGGCTGGAAGAGCTGCCGGAGGTGCAGGCCTTCTGCGCCGCGCTTCCGCATCATGGCGGCAGCGGCGC
Source organism: Klebsiella sp. KP20-425-1 (assembly GCF_025813515.1). Taxonomy (NCBI): domain Bacteria; kingdom Pseudomonadati; phylum Pseudomonadota; class Gammaproteobacteria; order Enterobacterales; family Enterobacteriaceae; genus Klebsiella; species Klebsiella sp. KP20-425-1. Next base: position 2,763,668 of record NZ_CP109614.1, on the reverse strand, counting down.
CTGCTATGTCGCGCTGCGTAAATCGGCGCAGGCGAAGCAGGAGACCTGGGAGCAGCACGCCAAGCGCAGTCGTTAGCGCAGAAGCAGCGTCAGCTCGCGGGCGGCTTTTTGCAGCTCCGGCAGCACGCGCTCGATCATCTCGCGGGCCGTCATCTGGCCCGCATGCACCCCGACGTTGAGCGCCGCCTGGACCTGCCCCTGAGCGTTAAACAGCGGGACCGCGAGGGAGCGCAGCCCCATCTCCAGCTCCTGATCGTTGAGGGCATACCCCTGCTGATGCACCCGTTTCAGTTCGGCGCGCAGCTTCGCCACCGAATCCACCGTCTGTGGGGTATAGCGGATCATGGTCACCCGGGCCAGCATATCGTTGAGCTTCTCCTCCGGCTGATGGCTCAGCAGCACCCGGCCCATCGAGGTCGCCCACGCCGGAAGGCGACTGCCGATATCCAGGTCGATGGTCATAATCCGCGAGCTGGAGGCGCGGGCGATATACAGGATATCGTCGCCGTCGAGGGTGGCGATGGAGCAGGACTCATTGAGCATTTCGCTCAGATGCCGCAGCACCGGCTGCGCCGAACGCGCCAGCGGCGTCGAGGCCAGCCAGGCGTGGCCCAGCGCCAGAATCCGCGGCCGCAGCTGGAAATTCTTACCGTCTTCTGCATAGACGAACCCCAGCTTGCTCAGGGTATACAGGCAGCGGCGCACCGCGGCGCGCGGAATGCCGGTCTTCTGACTGATCTGTGAGATAGACAGCAGGGGCCGCTGCGGCGTGAACGCCTGAATCACCTCCAGACCCCGCGCCAGGGAGGCCATAAAGTTAGGATCGCCTTTAAACGGATCGCCGTCGCCGGTCAGTAAATCGTCTGGATGCTTGTCCATTTCTGTTCCCCATATTTGCCATCGATCACATTCTTTCGCTAAAGATAACCGATGTTCGATTATCGCACCATATTTCGATTATCGCCCTTGACCGACATCGTTAAGCAGGTCACATTTTGTGCGAACAACGAATAAAAGTGCGATTACCGCACATCACTGGAGCGACCTGATGATTGATAAAAGCGTATCGACGCTGAGCGAGGCCATCGCCGGGATCCACGATGGGGCGACTATTATGATCGGCGGCTTTGGCCCCGCCGGCCAGCCGACCTTTCTGATTGACGCCCTGATTGACCAGGGCGCTCGCGACCTGACCATCATAAATAACAACGCCGGCAACGGGGAAGTGGGGCTCGCCGCGCTGCTCAAGGCGGGCCGGGTGCGCAAAATGATCTGCTCCTTTCCGCGCCAGGTGGATTCGCAGATTTTCGATGATCTCTACCGTCGCGGCAAAGTGGAGCTGGAGCTGGTGCCGCAGGGCAACCTCGCGGCGCGGATCCAGGCGGCTGGCGCCGGGCTGGGGGCGGTATTTACCCCCACCGGCTACGGCACGCCGCTGGCGGAAGGCAAGGAGACACGGGAAATCGACGGTCGCCACTACGTGCTGGAGTACCCGATCAAAGCCGATTTCGCGCTGATTAAAGCCCACCAGGGCGACCGCTGGGGCAACCTGGTCTATCGCAAGGCGGCGCGCAACTTTGGCCCGATCATGGCGACAGCGGCGAAAACCACCATCGTAGAGGTCTCGCAGCTGGTGGCGCTGGGCGACCTCGACCCGGAACACATCATCACCCCCGGCATTTTCGTCCAGCGCGTCTTCTCGCTGGAAAACCTGACTGCCGCACAACGCGCCTGAGGAGCCCGACATGCAAAAACTGACCCGTGACGAAATGGCCCAGCGCGTGGCCCGCGATATTCCCGAAGGCGCTTACGTCAACCTCGGCATCGGCCTGCCGACCCGCATCGCCAATTACCTGCCCGCTGACAAAGAGGTATTCCTGCACAGCGAAAACGGCCTGCTGGGGATGGGGCCGAAACCGCAGCCCGGGGAAGAAGATCCCGAGCTGATCAATGCCGGTAAAGAGTATGTCACCCTCCTGCAGGGCGGCTGCTATTTCCACCACGGCGACTCCTTCGCCATGATGCGCGGCGGTCATCTCGATATCTGCGTGCTGGGGGCCTATCAGGTTTCCGCCAGCGGCGACCTCGCCAACTGGAGCACCGGTGCGCCGGATGCGATCCCGGCCGTTGGCGGGGCGATGGATCTGGCCATCGGCGCCCGCCAGGTGTTTGTGATGATGGACCACCTGACCCGTGACGGCGAGTGCAAGCTGGTGGCGCAGTGCAGCTACCCGCTGACCGGCGTCGGCTGCGTCAGCCGGATCTATACCGACCTGGCGGTGATCGACATCACCGACCGCGGCCCGGTGGTGCGGGAAATCTTTAACGGCCTCTCTTTTGAAGAGCTGCAGCGCATCACTCCGGTGGCGCTGACCTTTCAACAACTGGCGGAAAGCGCGTAAGGAACCTATGATGAATCAGGCATTTATCTGTGATGCGGTGCGTACACCCTTTGGCCGTTTCGGCGGTGCCTTGGCGACGATGCGCGCTGACGACCTGGCGGCGCTGCCGCTGAAAGCGCTGCTGGCGCGGAACCCGGGACTGGATCCCTCGCGCATTGACGATGTGATCTTTGGCTGCGCCAACCAGGCCGGGGAAGACAACCGCAACGTGGCGCGAATGGCGCTGCTGCTGGCCGGCCTGCCGGAGAGCGTGCCCGGGAGCACCATCAACCGCCTGTGCGGTTCCAGCCTTGACGCGATCGGCGTTGCGGCGCGGGCGATTAAAAGCGGGGAGACGCAGCTGATGATCGCCGGCGGGGTGGAGAGCATGTCCCGCGCGCCGTTTGTGATGGGGAAAGCGGAGAGCGCCTTTAGCCGCAGCATGCAGATGGAGGATACCACCATCGGCTGGCGCTTTATTAACCCGCAGATGAAAGCCCTGTACGGCGTGCATTCCATGCCGGAGACGGCGGAAAACGTCGCCGATGAGTTTGCCATCTCCCGTGCCGATCAGGACGCGTTCGCCTTACGCAGTCAGTTGCGCACCGCCGCGGCGCAAGAGGCGGGGCGTTTCGCCGATGAGCTGATCGCCGTCCAGGTGCCGCAGCGCAAAGGCGAGCCGCTGCTGTTTAGCCGCGATGAGCACCCGCGCAGCACCTCGCTGGAGGCGCTGGCTAAACTGCGCGGCGTGGTGCGCGCCGACGGCAGCGTTACCGCCGGTAACGCCTCCGGGGTTAACGACGGCGCCTGCGCGCTGCTGCTGGCCAGCGAGACGGCGCTGTCGGCTAACGATCTTCAGCCGCTGGCCCGGGTGGTCGGCGTGGCGACGGCTGGCGTGGCGCCGCGGATCATGGGCTTTGGCCCGGCGCCGGCGGTGCGCAAGGTGCTGGCGCAGACCGGCCTGACATTAGGCCAGATGGATGTCATGGAGCTGAATGAAGCCTTCGCCGCGCAGGCGCTGGCGGTGACCCGTGATTTGGGCTTACCGGACGATGCCGCCCACGTGAACCCTAACGGCGGGGCGATTGCGCTGGGCCACCCGCTCGGCGCCTCCGGCGGCCGGCTGGCGATGACCGCGGCTTATCAGCTGAAACGGACCGGCGGTCGTTACGCCCTGTGCACCATGTGCATCGGCGTCGGACAGGGGATCGCCCTGATTATTGAACGCGTTTAAGGAGCCAGAATGAGTTTGTTGACCCCGATGCTGCGCAGCAGTCCGCTAACCGACTGGTTCAGCGACGCGCAGCGGGTGCAGGGCATGCTGGATTTTGAAGCGGCGCTGGCGCAAGCGCAGGCCGCCTGCGGGATGGTGCCGCCGGAAGCGGTCGGGCCAATTGTCGCGGCCTGCCGCCACGAGGCCATCGATTTTGCCGCGCTGGGCGAGGCGGCGGTGGGAGCCGGTAATCTGGCCATCCCGCTGGTGAAACAGCTGACGGCGCAGGTAAAAGCGCAAGATCCCGAGGCTGCGCGCTACGTTCACTGGGGCGCTACCAGCCAGGACGCCATCGACACCGGACTGGTGCTCCAGCTGCGCGGGGCGCTGGATGCCGCTGAGACTCTGCTTGAGCAGCTGTTGGCGGCCCTGGCTCTCCAGGCGGATCGTTATCGCGATACCGTGATGCCGGGCCGGACCTGGATGCAGCACGCGCTGCCGGTGACCTTTGGCCTGAAGCTGGCGGGCACCCTCGACGCGCTCCTGCGCTGGCAGCAGCGGCTGCGCGAGATGCGTCCGCGGCTGCTGGCGCTGCAGTTTGGCGGCGCCGCGGGCACTCTGGACGCGCTAAAAGAGAAAGGGCCGGCGGTTGGCCTGGCGCTGGCGCAGATCCTCGGTCTGTCGCTGCCGGATACTCCGTGGCACAGCCAGCGCGATCGGCTGCTGGAGGCGGGCGCCTGGTTCGCCGGCGTCTGCGGCACGCTGGGGAAATTCGCTAACGATTTCTCCCTGCTGATGCAGACCGAAGTGGCTGAGATCGGCGAGCCGGTGGCGGAAGGCCGCGGCGGCTCGTCGACGATGCCGCATAAGCGCAATCCGGTGGCCTGCGCGGCGATCCTGACCGCCGCCCAGCGTACGCCGGGGCTGATGGCGACGCTCTACGCCAGCCAACTCCAGCAGCATGAGCGGGCGCTGGGCGGCTGGCAGGCGGAGTGGGAGACCCTGCCGGAGCTAATTACCCTGGTGGGCGGGGCGTTGGCGCAAAGCGAGGCGCTGGTGCGCGACATGCAGGTTTTCCCGCAGAAAATGCGCGCCGATCTCGATATCACCCACGGGCTGATTATGGCTGAGGCGGTGACTCTGGCGCTGGCGGAATTCATTGGCAAAGCCGAGGCGCATCATCACATCGAAGCGCTGTGCCGCCAGGCGCTGGACCGTCACTACCCGCTGGTCGATCTGCTCGCGGCTGACCCACAGGTCAGTCAGTATCTCTCTCGTGAACGCTTAACCACGCTGCTGGACCCGGCAACGGCGACCGGCAGCGCCGAACGCTTTGTGCGCCAGGTGCTGGCGCGTTATCAGGAGCAACGTGATGAATCTTGATTATCAACTCGACGGGCCGGATGGCGCGCCGGTTATCGTCCTCTCCAATTCGCTGGGCACCACCCGGGCGATGTGGCAGCCGCAGATCGAGGCGTTAACCGCCCATTTCCGGGTGCTGCGCTACGACACGCACGGCCACGGTAAAACGACAAAAAATGGCAAAGTGACCCTCGCCCAGTTGGGGGAGGATGTGATTGCGCTGCTCGATCACCTGAATATCGACCGCGCCTGGTTCTGCGGGATCTCGATGGGCGGTCTGACCGGCCTGTGGCTGGGACGCTTTGCGCCGGAGCGTTTTCATGGTCTGGCGGTCGCCAACACCGCGGCGCGCATTGGCGATCAGGCCAGCTGGCTGTCGCGGGCGCGGGCCGTACGTCAGGAGGGGATGGCGGTGGTGGCCGCCGGAGCGGCAGACCGCTGGTTCACCCACGCGTTTCGCCAGAAGGCGCCGGAGGTGGTCGAGGCGCTTTGTCACCAGCTGACCCATACCGATGCTGAAGGCTATGCCGCCTGCTGTGAGGCGCTGGCCGCCGCCGACCTGCGGGGCGAAGTGGGGCAGATCCCGCTGCCGACGCTAATCATCGCCGGGGAAAGTGACCCTGTCACCACGGTCGGTGACGCTCATTTCCTGCAGCAGCAGATCCCCGCCTCCGAGGTGGTGGTTCTGGCGGCATCGCATCTGTCTAACATTGAGGCGCCGAAAAGCTTTACTTCGGCGCTGCTGAGCTTTTTCCAGGGGGAACGCCATGGATGATAAACAGCGCTATCAGGACGGGATGGCGGTACGGCGCAAAGTATTGGGCGACGCCCACGTCGACCGTACGCTGCAGCATCTGACGCCGTTGAATGATGAGTTTCAGGACTTTATTACCCGCTATGCCTGGGGCGAGACCTGGACGCGTCCGGGGCTCGATCACCATACCCGCAGCATGATCACTATTGCCATGCTGATCGCTCTCAATCGCGAGGCGGAGCTGAAGATGCATCTACGCGCGTCGTTTAACAACGGGGTGACCCGCGATGAACTGAAAGAGCTGATCATGCACTCTGCGCTGTACTGCGGGCTGCCGGCGGCCAATGCCACGATGCATCTGGCGCAGCAGGTGTTTGACGACATCGACGCCGCGCAGGGTTGAGTCGTCGTCCGAGTAGGATTGCCCGGCAGTCGTTGTAGGCCGGGTAAGGCGCAGCCGCCACCCGGCGAAATGGCGGGTACGGCGCCGATAGATTGCCCTCCGACGCAGCGCTTGCCGGGCCTGGGAAGCGAAGATCGCCTGTAGACCCCGAAGGCCGGGTAAGGCGTAGCCGCCACCCGGCGAAATAAAGGCACAACCGGAAATGTCCCTGTTCGCACTATGTTTGGCAGGGCCACAACGTTTGGCAGGGCTACAACTTCTATGTTAATTCCGGGCAGATTGCGCTCCCGGTTGATCTTCTGCGTTATGTTTCGTATGGCGCAGGGAGCGCACAGGGGGCGGCCAGTCGCCGCCGCCCCCTGTACCCCCGGGCTCCGGCCAGCAAAATCGCCGCTGCGCGGTACCTTCGACTTATCCCTGCAGGCTGCGGGTCGGGCCGAGGCAGCGTCCCTGCAAAACACGGCCCTCAGCCCGCATCCATGCGGGCTGCCCCGGCCTTCCGGGAACATCTCAGCGATGTTGAGGCCGCCAGCACCGGCAGTTTCAGTCGCGCAAGTGGGTAAATGAGTGACAGGCCGCACGAACCCCTGGCCGGGTAAGGCGCAGCCGCCACCCGGCGAAAATGCCGCTACGTTAACCCTTATTTCTCAGGCTCCTGCGGCGCGACGGCCGGGGCGGCGTACCAGGCTTCCTGCGGCACAACTACCGCCGCCTTTGGCTGCATCACAAAGTTCGGCGACATAATCTGCACGCCGAATTCGTTAAACACATCAATAATGCTGCTATGCAATGCGTTGCGGCCATCCGGCAGCTTGGTTGTGGGGAGTAAGCGCACCTGCAGCTCATACGAGGTATACCAGTCGAGCAATCCCAGCTTACGCACCACCGGCGCAATTTGCTGATCGATCCCCGGGGTGCGTCTCGCCGCCAGCTCCAGCATCGCATGGACCTGACGCCACGGCGTATCGTAGCCGATGGTGACGCTGGTGGTGAGGTTGACTCCACCGTCGGCGCTTTCGGCGCTGAGATTAATAATTTTCCCGCTCACCACCACCGCGTTCGGGACGGTAACGATGTAATTTTCGCGGGTGAGAATTTTGGTTGCCAGTACGCCAATCTCGCTGACCTGACCCTCATTATCGGCGAGGCGGATCCAATCCCCTTTGCGCAGCGCCCGAGAGTAGATCAGCACCAGGCCGCTCATCGCATGGGTCATCACTCCGGTTGACCCGAGGGTCAGCATCAGGCCGAAGAACACGCTAATGCCTTTGAAGGCGAGAGAGTTGGCGCCGGGAAGGAACGGGTAGGCGGCGGAGAGGGCAAACAACCAGATGACCACCGAGATAAGTCGACGGGTGGCGCTAACGGTCTCCGGATGAATGCCGGGAACCTGAATGCGGCCGGCGGCGACCTGGTCGAGAACCACCTTCACCAGGCGAATGATAAGCCAGGTGAGAAGGAAAATAAGCACCACGATCATCAGCCCCGGCAGGGAGGCGACAATCGACAGAGAGAGGTCGCGGATCACCCCCAGCGACCAGTCCCCCAGCGATTCGCTCCACACCCGCGTCCAGGGAAACAGGCTGAAGGCCCAGCTCAGCCAGAGATAACAGGCCAGCATGCCGAGAAAGATGACCAGCACAGCATAGAGTCGAACTTCAATATTGCCGAGATAGCGCCGCCAGTGCTGGGGTATGGCGCTACGTTTTTCGAGGATCTGCAGCAGGAAAAAGCGTCGCACCCGCCGCCAGGCGCGGAAGGCACCGTAGTGGAACAGCGCCAGCAGCAGCGCCCCGGCCAGGGCTTTACCGGCGGAGATGAACAGATAGCGGTTGTTGAACTGCTCCTGGAGGCTGGTGCGCTGGGCTTCCATACGCGCCAGCACCCGCTGGGCTGCCTGGTCGAGGGTTAAATCATCGCCCTCGTCGAGATCCGCCTGGCTCAGCAGCAGCACCGGTTTGCCGTTCATCAGAAACAGTCTGCCTGGCTGACCATAGCGGATAACCGGCACGACCCGCAGCGGCTGGCGAATATCATCTTCGGTGAAGGCGCGCAGGGCGCTGCGGGTGCGCAAAACGCGCTCTTCGGGCGTGGTCTGGCCAAAGGTGGCCTGCAACATGACGACAGGTTGGTGGAAAATCGTGACCGTGCGTGCCTGCTCGCGCGCGGTTGGCTGCTGTCGCGGTTCGGCGGCCAGCGCCGGCTGGAGCACCAGCAGCGCCAGCGCCCAGAGGATAACGATGCTCATCCTGTTCATTGAGGCACCTGAGATAAGAATTATTGTTATTTTTCAGTAAAAAACGGAGGGCTTGTAGTTGAGCATAGCCTGGTGCGAAGTGAATTCAAGCTGGGGAAACGCGGACATAAAAAAGCCGTCGCCCAAACGGCGACGGCCTGATATCAGCGTCAGAGGATAGCGTTAGCCGTGCTGTTTACAGCCCGCGCACTGCTTATTCTGGATCTGCTGGAAGAAGTCGTTGCCTTTATCATCGACGAGGATAAACGCCGGAAAATCTTCCACTTCGATTTTCCAGATAGCTTCCATCCCCAGTTCCGGATAGGCCACGCACTCGAGGCTCTTGATACTCTGCTGGGCGAGCACTGCCGCCGGGCCGCCGATGCTTCCAAGGTAGAAGCCGCCGTGTTTATGGCAGGCATCGGTCACCTGCTGGCTGCGGTTGCCTTTCGCCAGCATCACCATGCTCGCGCCGTGGGACTGCAGCAGATCAACGTAAGAGTCCATGCGGCCGGCAGTGGTTGGGCCGAGGGAGCCGGAAGCGTAACCGGCTGGCGTTTTTGCCGGGCCCGCGTAGTAGATCGGGTGATCTTTGACGTACTGCGGCAGCGCCTCGCCGTTGTCGATAAGTTCCTTCAGCTTGGCGTGGGCGATGTCGCGGGCCACGATAATGGTGCCGTTAAGGCTCAGGCGGGTGGAGACCGGATGTGCCGACAGCTGCGCCAGGATCTCGCTCATCGGCTGATTCAGGTTGATGCTTACCACTTCGCCTTCGCCGGCCTGACGCAGATGTTCAGGAATATATTTTCCCGGATTGCTCTCCAGCTTCTCGATCCAGATACCGTCGCGGTTAATTTTGGCTTTGATATTGCGGTCGGCGGAGCAGGAGACACCCATGCCGATCGGGCAGGAGGCGCCGTGGCGCGGCAGACGGATCACCCGGATATCGTGGGCGAAGTATTTCCCGCCGAACTGCGCGCCGAGGCCGAGGTTCTGCGCTTCCTGCAGCAATTCCTGCTCCAGTTGCACGTCGCGGAATGCCTGACCGTGTTCGTTACCTTCGGTCGGCAGACCGTCGTAATAGCGGGTCGAGGCCAGTTTGACGGTCTTCAGCGTCGCTTCCGCCGAGGTGCCGCCGATCACAAACGCGATGTGGTACGGCGGGCAGGCGGCGGTGCCGAGAGTGCGCATCTTCTCAACGAGGTAGTTTTTCAGCTTCGCCGGGGTGATCAGGGCCTTGGTCTCCTGGTACAGATAGGTTTTGTTGGCGGAACCGCCGCCTTTCGCCATGCACAGGAACTTATATTCTTCACCGTCGACGCTGTAGAGATCGATCTGCGCCGGCAGGTTGGTGCCGGTGTTAACCTCTTTATACATATCCAGCGGCGCGTTCTGTGAGTAGCGCAGGTTATCTTCGGTATAGGTGTTGTAAACGCCCTGCGCCAGGGCGGCTTCATCGCCGCCGCCGGTCCAGACGCGCTGGCCTTTTTTCCCCATAATGATCGCGGTGCCGGTATCCTGGCAGGTGGGCAGCACGCCCTTGGCGGCAATTTCCGAGTTGCGCAGGAACTGCAGGGCGACATATTTATCGTTATCGCTGGCTTCCGGGTCGAGCAAAATCGAGGCGACCTGTTGCTGATGGGAGACGCGCAGCATAAAGGCGGCGTCGTGGAAGGCCTGCTGTGCGAGCAAGGTCAGCGCCTGCGGCTCTACTTTCAGGACCTGCTGGCCGTCAAATTCGGCGACGGAGACGTGCTCTTTGCTGAGCAGATAGTATTCCGTATCGTCGTGCGCCAGCGGAAACGGATCCTGATAAACAAACGGTTTAGTCGACATAGTCACTTACTCCATAAAGATAAAAACCGCCGGGGTAGTCCCGGCGGTTATGAATCAGAACATCATGGACATCCACGGATAGCCAATCAGCAGCAGGGCGGCCAGGAAGATGGCGCCAAAGATGGTGCCGAGGCGCCAGTAATCTTTGGTCGGCAGGTAGCCGCTGCCGTAGTAGATTGGGCTTGGGCCAGTACCGTACGGGGTGATGATCCCCATCACGCCCAGCGAGGTGACCATCAGCAGGACAAACACTTCCATATTCATTCCCGGGATAGTCGAGGCAATGGTCAGCATGGCCGGCAGCAGCGCGGTGGTGTGCGCGGTGGTGCTGGCAAACAGATAGTGCAGCAGGTAGAACGCCAGCAGCAGGACGATGGTCGCCATCCCCGGGGAGATGCCGCTCATCAGCGCGCCGCCCTCTTTACCCAGCCAGGCGATAAAGCCGGTGGAGGAGAGGCCGTCGGCCAGTGCCACCAGGGTGGCGAACCAGACAAAGGTGTTCCATGCCGCTTTGTTGTTGGTGATATCGCTCCAGGAGAGCACGCCGGTCCACAGCATCAGCACGATAACCAGCAGGGCAGCCAGCGCCGGTTCGATCCAGTCGGCGGCGAAGATCCACATCATCAGCGCGAAGCAGACGAATACCAGCAGCAGAATTTCATTGCGCGACAGTTTGCCCAGTTTTTCCAGTTCACGCGCGGCCCACAGTGGCACTTCGTTATTGACTTTCACTTCCGGCGGGTAGAACCAGTAGGCCAGCAGCGGCATAGCCAGAATCAGCAGGATACCCAGCGGCAGGAAGGCGATGAACCAGGTGCCCCAGGAGATATTGATGCCAACAATGCTTTTGACCAGCGCCAGGGCCAGCAGGTTCGGGGCCAAAGCCGACAGGAACATCGAGCTGGTAATACAGGCGGCGGTGATCGCTACCCACATCAGATAGGAACCGATTTTACGTGCGCTCGGATCGTTTGGCTTTGAACCGTACAGCGGCGGCAGGTTAGCGATAATCGGGTAGATAGTCCCCCCGCTGCGTGCGGTGTTAGACGGCGTAAACGGCGCCAGCAGCAGATCCGCGAAGGTGATGGCGTAGCCGAGCGTCAGGCTGCGACGGCCAAGATATTTCACCAGAATCAGCGCCAGGCGGCGGCCGAACTGCGTTTTATCGTAGCCGGCGGCGAACATGAACGCGCCGAAGATAAGCCACACGGTGGAGTTGCCGAAGCCGCTCACCGCCCACTTAAAGGAGGCGCCAGCCATTTTGAAGCCTGGCGCGGCCATCTGATCCGGGCTGAACAGCAGCCACTGGCTGCACAAGGCAATAACTACCACGCCGGTGATACCGATAACGGCGCCGGGCAGCGGTTCAAAAATCAACCCGACGATCACCCCGACAAAGATAGCGAAGTAGTGCCAGGCGTACGGCGGCAGGCCTTCGGGGACCGGGACGAACAATAACAGCACGGCAACGATAATCGGCAGCGCCATCATCAGGAGAGGTTTTTTATTCGCAGTCGTTGGCTTGACTGCACCGGCAGGCGGTATGGTTGTCTTTTTCTCTTTCATAATGAGTATCTGCAAGTTGTTGAAAATAACGTTTACGCCAGCGTCTTGCTCAGTGGTTTCTTTAATTACAAAAGTTACTTTAGTTTTTATTTTGCATTTCTGAGTATCGACAGGGCGCTTATTTAACGCGTTTTATGAGGCGTTAAATTAAATTTGTTGGTTATTTATATATTGCGCTTTCAATGGCCGTTGCAATTGATCAAGATCAATAAAAGCCGGTGATTTCACTATTTTTTTATTATCAGTATAACCCTATATGATGAGGTGTTATTTGGGCTAAAATATCGATAGATGTTAAAAGAAAAATGAACAATAAATGCTGAAATTATTTTATGTTTTAGTATCTTTATGATTTTATTGTATTTTTTGTTGTTTCTTTGTCATTGTTTATGTTAACAAAAGTATCCTAATTGTTATCACGCATTTGTATTATGTAAATGCTATTTATTATTTTAATAATACAATAGAGGTAGCGATGTTATTGCTGGGGTTAAATAGTTTTATAACTAATGTAATTGGTTTAGTAATTAAAAAACGCGCTATATTATTGGCATGACAACAGGAATTAAAAAACCAAAACCATTAATGATTCCGTCACCTCATTCTGAGCTTTTAATATTTTAAAATCTGGAGCGTAACTTATGACCAGTAACGAACGTATTTTGCAGCCATTTACTTTACCAAATGGTACCGAGCTGAAAAACCGTTTGCTCATGGCGCCAATGACCACCTGCACCGGTTATTTCGATGGTACTGTCACCAGCGAGCTGGTGGAGTACTACCGCGCGCGCGCCGGAAGCATCGGTACCATTATTGTCGAGTGCTGCTTTATTGATGACTACGGTCTGGCCTTCCCGGGCGCGATCGGCATTGATAATGATGAAAAAATTGCCGGCCTGGCGAAAATCGCTGAGGCGATCAAAGCCGAGGGTTCAAAAGCGATTCTGCAGATCTACCACGGCGGCCGTATGGTCGACCCGCAGCTGATCGGGGGGCGCCAGCCGGTGGCGCCGAGCGCTATTGCCGCGCCGCGTGAGGGCGCCGCCATGCCGCGGGCGCTGAGCGGAGAAGAAGTGGAAGGGATGATCGCCAAGTTTGGCGACGGCGTTCGTCGCGCCATTCTCGCCGGTTTCGACGGGGTCGAAATTCACGGCGCCAATACCTATCTCATTCAGCAGTTCTATTCGCCGAACTCCAACCAGCGCGATGACGAGTGGGGCGGTAGCCGCGACAACCGCGCCCGTTTCCCACTGGCGGTGCTGGATATTACCCACAAAATGGCCCGCCAGTATGCTGACGATGCCTTTATCATCGGCTATCGCTTCTCGCCGGAGGAGATGGAGGTCCCGGGGATCCGCTTTGACGACACCATGTATCTGCTGGAAAAGCTGGCCGCCCGCGGTGTCGACTATCTGCACTTCTCGGTGGGTGCCACCCTGCGTCCGTCTATCGTCGATACCAGCGATGCGACGCCGCTGATCGAGAAATACTGCGCGATGCGCTCTGACATCCTCGCCCAGGTGCCGGTGATGGGCGTCGGCGGGGTGGTGAACGCCGCTGATGCCGAGCAGGGCCTCGATCATGGTTATGACCTGATCGCCGTGGGCCGCGCCTGCATCGCCTATCCGGACTGGGCGTCACGTATCGCCGCCGGCGAAGAGCTGGAGCTGTTTATCGACAGCACCCAGCGTGAAGCGCTGCACATTCCGGAACCGCTATGGCGTTTCTCGCTGGTGGAAGCGATGATCCGCGACATGAGCATGGGCGACGCCAAATTTAAACCGGGGATGTTTGTTGAGACCGTCCACGATGACGCCAATGAGCTGGTGATCAACGTCAGCCTCGAAAATGACCATATTGCCGATATCGAACTGGCGGCGAGCCCGGTCCAGACCGTGGAATTCACCACCAGCTTCGAAGAGATCCGCGAACGTATTCTCACCGCCAATACCCCGCACGTCGATGCCATTTCCGGGGCCACCAGCCAGAGCGAGGCGGTGAAAAAAGCGGTCGCCAAAGCGATGCTGAAATCGAGTAAAGCGCTGGCGGCGGAAGAGGGCGGCAATGACGCCGCGCCGAAAAGCTATGATGTGGTGGTAGTCGGCAGCGGCGGCGCCGGTCTGGCGGCAGCCATTCAGGCACACGACGAAGGGGCCAGCGTGCTGATCGTTGAAAAAATGCCAACCATCGGCGGGAACACCATCAAGGCTTCCGCCGGGATGAACGCCGCGGAAACCCGCTTCCAGCGCGTGAAAGGTATCAAAGACAGTAAGGAGTTGTTCTATCAGGAAACCCTGAAGGGCGGCCACAACAAAAACAACCCGCAGCTGCTGCGCCGTTTCGTTGAAAACGCGCCGCAAGCCATTGAGTGGCTGGCGGACCGGGGCATTATGCTCAACGACATTACCACCACCGGTGGGATGAGCATTGACCGTACCCACCGTCCGCGCGACGGGTCAGCGGTCGGCGGCTATCTGATTAGCGGCCTGGTGCGCAACATCACCAAACGCGGTATTGACGTCCTGCTGGATACCTCGGTGGAAGAGATCCTGATGCGCGGGGATGAGGTTAGCGGTGTACGTCTGATCAACGACGAAAAAGAGGTCATTGAAGTACAGACCAAAAGCATCGTAGTGGCCACCGGCGGCTTCAGCGCTAACAGCGCGATGGTCGGGAAGTATCGTCCTGACCTTGAAGGCTTCGTCACCACTAACCACAAAGGGGCTACCGGGAGCGGTATCGCGTTGCTGGAACGCATCGGCGCCGGCACCGTGGACATGGGCGAAATTCAGATTCACCCGACCGTCGAGCAGCAGACCTCGTATCTGATTTCCGAATCGATTCGCGGCGGCGGCGCTATTCTCGTTAACCAGCAGGGGAACCGCTTCTTCAACGAGATGGAGACCCGCGATAAAGTCTCGGCGGCGATTATCGCTCTGCCGGAACACTATGCTTACATCGTCTTCGACGAGCATGTGCGGGCGAAAAACAAAGCTGCCGACGAGTACATCGCCAAAGGCTTCGTCACCAGCGCCAGCTCACCGCGGGAACTGGCGGAGAAACTGGGGATGGATTACCATGCCTTCCTCGCCACCCTCGAATGCTACAACGGGGCGGTGGAAAAACAGCATGATGAACAGTTTGGCCGGACCACCGCGCTGCGCGCGCCGATTAACGAAGGCCCGTTCCACGCCATTCGCATCGCACCCGGGGTGCACCACACCATGGGCGGCGTGACCATTAATACCGATGGCGAAGTGCTGAATGTGGCGCAGCAGCCGATTCGCGGCGCCTACGCCGCCGGTGAAGTGGTGGGCGGGATCCACGGCGGCAACCGTATCGGCGGTAACGCGGTGGCGGATATCATCATCTTCGGTACCCTCGCGGGCCATCAGGCGGCGAAACGTGCCAGAGGATAACCTGTAACCTTGCTCCTGCCGGGTTGGCGCTTTCGCCGCCCGGCTTGCCCCTTCTAAGGAGAGCCCGATGTCCGATAACCGCGTCTATAGCTACTCCGCCGTGTTGATGGGCTCGCCCATCCTGCTCAAACTCTGTTCCCACGATGAGGCGATGGCCTCCCGCGTTTTCCAGCTTATCAAGCGCTACGAAGACCTGCTCACCGTTAACCGCGCCGAGTCGCAGGTGATGGATATCAACCATGCCGCCGGGCGTCATCCGGTCACCGTCAGCCGACCGGTCTTTCAGCTGATCCAGTGCGCCAAAGCAGCCAGCATGGTGCGCGACAGCGCCTTTAACCTCGCCATCGGCCCGCTGGTGAAGCTGTGGCGAATTGGTTTTCACGGGCACAGCGTGCCTGACGCGGCTGATATCAGAGCCCGACTGGCGCTGACCCGCCCACAGGAGGTGATCCTTGATGAGGCAACCTGCAGCGTGTTTCTCCAACAGCCGGGGATGGAGCTGGATCTCGGGGCGATCGCCAAAGGCTATATCGCTGACCGCGTGCGCGATTTTCTCCGTCAGCAGCAGGTGGAGAAGGCGCTGATCAACCTCGGCGGCAATGTGCATACCCTCGGCGAATGGGCCATTGGCCTGAAAAAACCATTTGCCGACGCGCAGGCGCTGATCGGTTCCCTGACGGTCAACGGGCAATCGGTAGTCACCTCCGGGACCTACGAGCGCTATTTCGAACAGGATGGCAAACGCTGGCACCATATTCTCGACCCGCGCAGCGGTTATCCGCTGGACAACGAACTCGACAGCGTGACGGTCATTTCCGCGGATTCTTTAGACGGCGACATCTGGACCACGCTGCTGTTCGGCCTCGGCGTGGAGAAGGGCTGCGCAGCGCTGCGTCAGCGGCAGGATATCGACGCGATTTTCGTTACCAAAAATCGCGACATTATTCTCTCATCGCCGCAGCGGCTGCGTTTTGCGTCGCTGGACAGCGGCTATCGGGTTATTGACTGTACTGCTTAAGCAAACTGTACTGTTCGGCGACCAGGCGGTAGCGATAGACCGGCCGCCCGGTAGCGCCGTAGTGGATAGTGGTATAGAGAATATTGATCTGCGCCAGCCAAATCAGATATTTGCGGCAGGAAACGCGGGAGATATTCACCGCCGCCGCCAGCTCATCGGTAGAGAATTCGACATCCGGATGGGCGTCAATCCACTGGCAGAGTGTGCGCAGCGTTTGCGCGGTTAACCCTTTAGGCAGCTTGCGCGCGTCGCTGGCCTCCGGCGCGCCGCCGTGCAGCAGGCGGTCGACATCGGCCTGTTCGTAATAGGGCTGGCCGGTTATTAGCTTGCGCTTCTCCCGCCAGGTGGTGAGCGCCTCTTCAAAGCGCGGAAACTGGAAGGGTTTAATCAGGTAATCGACCACCCCGTAATGCATCGCGGTCTGTACCGTGGCGGCATCCGCCGCCGAGGTAATCATGATAACGTCGATGGCGCGCCCCGACTCGCGGATGGTTGGCAGCAGATCGAGCCCGCTGTCCTGCTGCATGTAGACATCCAGCAGCACCAGATCGATCTCCTGCTGCGGATCGTTAATCATCTCCTGGGCCTGACTGAGCGTCGAAGCGCTCCCGCTGCAACGAAAGCCGGGAACCCTTGCCACGTACAGGCGATTCAGTTCGGCCACCATGGCATCATCGTCAACAATTAAAACATTTATCACGCAGGTTTCCTTTTACTATCCCAGGGGAGATGAACAAAAAATTGGGTAAATACGCCGGGTTCCGATTCGACGGCGAGGGTGCCGCCGAGCTCGCGCAACTGCTGGTTAGCAAGAAACAGCCCGACGCCGCGATTCTCGCCTTTGGTGGAGAAGCCTTTGTTAAAGATAGCGTCGATGTTGTTCTCCGGGATCCCCGGCCCATCGTCGCTCACTTCACCGCTTAGCCAGCCGTCCTGGTAGTGCAGCAGCAGGCCGATCTCACCCTCCGCCTGGCCGCTCATGGCGTCCAGCGCGTTCTCAATAAGGTTGCCCAGCACCGTCACCAGCACCGTGACCTGTTTCTCGTTCGGACAATCCGGCACCAGGCTCTCCTCCGCCAGCGTCAGGGTAAAGCCGCACTCTGTGGCGCGCTGAATTTTACTTATCAGGAAGCCGGCCACCACCGGGGATTTAATGCGATGTTGAATGTCGCCGATGTCCGCCTGGTAGCGGTGGGCGGTCTGCAGCACGTATTCCTCGAGTTTGCCGTAGCTTTTCATATTCAGCAGACCGAGGATCACGTGCAGTTTATTCATAAACTCATGGGAGGTGGTGCGCAGGGCATCCACATAGCTCATCATGCCGTCCAGTCGCTGCAGCAATTGGCTGACCTCCGTTTTATCACGGAAGGTACAGATGGCGCCGACCACCGCACCCTGGCTGCGAATGGGCACTGTATTGCCGATCAGCAGCAGACCATTGCACCCCAGTTCGCGGTCGAACATTGGCTCGCCGCTCTGCAGCACGGTCTGCAGATCGTCGAGCAGGGGGCTGTGAACGAGAGTCTTATCCGGGCCGGAAAAGAGGATCTCTTCCGCCGCGGGGTTGATGAGATTTACCTCGCCATGGGCATCGACCGCTACCACCCCCTCCTTGAGGGCGTGAAGCATGGCCTGACGCTGCTGAAACTGGGTGGATATTTCGTGCGGCTCCAGCCCCAGCAGCACGCGCTTCAGGCCGCGAACCAGGCTCCAGGTGCCCAGCGCGCAGACCAGCGCGCTGAACAGGATGGTCAGCAGCACGTCCCAACGGCTGTTGGCGATCTGTTCGTCCACTTTACTCAGTGAAATGCCGACCACCACCACGCCGATTTGCTGATGCCGTTCGTTGAACACCGGCGTAAACACCCGTAGCGCCGGGGCCAGCACCCCGTGGTTGATGGCGACATTCTCTTTCCCCTGCAGCGTCGGCTGAATATCGTGGCCGATGAACGGTTTGCCGATGATTGAGCTGTCCGGATGCGAATAGCGAATACCCTGCATATCGGTGACGATAGCGTACAACAGGTCGTTGCGGCGGGTAATGGCCTGCGCCAGCGGCTGAATGATCTGCTGCTGCGGGGGCGCCTCCAGTCCGCGCTTCACCTGCGGCATATCGGCCATGGTGCGCGCCACCGCCAGCGCGGTCTCTTTCAGACCGTCGCGGGTGGCGTTGCTGATCTGCATATACCACAAGGCATACACCAGCAGCAGCACGGCGCCGATGACGCTGCCGATCATCAAGGACACGGCGGTGCTCAGCTTTAACGGTAAGGCGCGTTGGCGAACGCGAGGCGGGTGCTCTGAAGCCTTCATGACGACCCCGGGTAGATTCAGTGAAAGATTATTATCGCCGATAGCGCGGCATACATAAAGCCGTGTAATCAAAGCAAAAGGCCGCTTTTGCTACGGCAGACTCCTCCAGCGCGCGGTACACTGCGACTTTTCGCCACAGGCTTAAGGGAGACACTATGGAACTGGCTTCTCTGGTCCGGGATATCCTCCGGCAGCGGCACGTTGAACGTCTGGCGCAGCATCGTGAACAGGATAATGAAGCGGAAGCAGAGTGGGAGATCGCCCGCTGGCGGCATCGCAGCGGGGTGGTGATCCAGCGCCGCTATGAGCTCGAGATCGCGCAGCAGGATAGCGCATCCTGCCCGGAGTGCTGGATTGACTGGCAGGTTATCGACGCCGCCGGCCAGGAGATCAACCCGATGCGCAAACAGTTTTATAACCTTTGCCAGCAATCCTTCTGGCTGGCTATGCAGGCGGGTGGTGAAGATGAGACCTCAGACAGAATTGCTCAGATAACCGACAATCACCCGTAAACGCGCGTTGGGGACGGTAAACTGTGACCCCGACGGCGGTAAAGCGCAGAACATTCCACTTATAGTGGCGGCAGAGGTTAAATAGTCCTGATGAATATAAGGATATGCATCAGGCCGCTGATTTTGCCGAGATGCGCTTTTTCTGTCGTAAATGGAGGTTGTTATGAGCAGTTCGCTAACCGCGTCAATGCAGGCTCGTCGTCACCCGGAGACCACCCACATCGATCGCCTCGCCACCGCCGATATGCTGGCGATGCTGCATCAGGATGATAAGCAGATATCGGAGGCGGTCGGCGCCTGTCTGCCGGATATCGCCCGGCTGATTGATATCGCCACCGCGACGATAAGCCGGGGAGGGCGCCTGGTCATTATTGGCGCCGGCGCTTCGGGCCGGACGGCCATTGAGGCGGTCAGCGACTATTCGCCGGAAGGTAAACACGCGCTGGTGGGGCTGATTGCCGGTGGGCAGACGACGGCGATGGCCGAGCGGGAGACTGCAGCGAATAATTATGACCTGGGCGCCTTTGAGCTGCAGTCGCTGGACTTCAGCAACCGCGATATGCTGCTGGCGCTGACCGTCAGCGGCAAGACGCCATGGGTGTGGGGGGCGATGCGCCACGCCTGGTCGCTGGGCGCCCCGATAGCGGTCATCACCCAGCAGCCGACCAGCGAGGCGGCGCAGCTGGCGGATATCATTATTGCTCCGCAGACCGGGCCGGAGGCGGTGGCGGGGTTAGCCAATCCGAAGGCTCAGTTGGCCCAGAGGCAGATCGTCAATATGCTGACAACCGGACTCGCCATCCGTGACGGTCGGGTGTACAGCAATTTGCGGGTGGACGTGCAGGCTGACAATTCGCACTGGGCGGAGCGGCAGATAGCGATTGTGATGGCGGCCACCGATTGCACGCGCAGTGAAGCAAAGGCCGCCCTGGCCAGCTGTCATCAGCACTGCCGCACCGCGATCCTGATGCTGCTCAGCGGGCTTGACGCCTGGCACGCGCGGGAGCTGCTAACCAAACATCACGATCATCTGCGTCTCGCCCTGCGTGAAGCCCAGCGTAGCGCTGTCACTCCCGCCCAGTAATCCCTTCTCTGCCAGGCGCGCGATGAGCATGCGCGCCTGGACTTTTGTAATTAAAGAAATTCTTATCTTTTATTTTACCCGGCAATAGATATTGAATTTTCGACCTTATTTTTTATCCGTCTTCGCTCTATTTTTAAAATTGATTTTTTAAGTTAAATAACTGTTTGGTTTAAAATGCGAGAGTGTAAATGATATTTTAAAATAAAGTAAAAGTGCGTTAATATGCTGCCTCTTATGACCGTGTGCTACGTGATAATTCTATTATGCCTGCAATGAAAAAAACGATTATTTCCTTAACCGCATTAGCGATGTTCGTCAGCGCGGCGACGCATGCTGAAGCGGATACCTCGAAAAAAACCGACTTCCTGCTGATTGGCGGCGGGATCATGAGCGCCTCGCTCGGCACCTGGCTGCAGGCGCTGCAGCCGGACTGGGATCTGACCATGGTGGAGAAACTGGACGGCGTGGCGCTGGAGTCTTCCAACGGCTGGAATAATGCCGGTACTGGCCACTCGGCGAATATGGAGCTGAACTATACGCCGGAGCGGGCGGACGGGTCGATTGACGTCAGCAAAGCGCTCGATATTAACGAGCAGTTTATGATTTCCCGTCAGTTCTGGTCGGCACAGGTGAAACGCGGTATTTTGCACGATCCGCACTCGTTTATTAATTCCACGCCGCATATGAGCTTCGTCTGGGGTGATAATGTGGATTATCTGCAGAAGCGTTATAACGCGCTGCAGCAGACCACCTTATTCCAGGGGATGAAATTCTCCACCGATCACGCGCAAATTAAACAGTGGGCGCCGCTGGTGATGGAAGGCCGCGATCCGCAGCAGAAAGTGGCAGCCACCTGGACGCCGGTGGGTACCGATGTCAACTACGGCGAAATCACTCGCCAGCTGATCGGCAGCCTGAAGAAAAATAACCACTTCACCCTGCAGACCTCCTCTGAGGTAACGGATTTCAAACGTAATGCCGACAACTCCTGGCACGTAACGATTAAGAATGTGCAGAGCGGGGAAGCGCAGACTATTGACGCCAAATACGTCTTTATCGGCGCCGGCGGCGGCGCGTTGAAGCTGCTGCAAAAAACCGGTATCCCGGAAGCGGACAACTATGCCGGCTTCCCGGTGGGCGGCTCGTTCCTGATGACCGAGAACCCGGCGGTCACTGCGCAGCACCTGGAGAAAGTGTATGGCCAGGCTTCAGTCGGCGCGCCGCCGATGTCGGTGCCGCACCTTGACGCTCGTTACCTCGACGGTAAGCGCGTGGTGCTGTTCGGGCCATTCGCCACCTTCTCGACCAAGTTCCTGAAAAATGGTTCGTTCTTCGACCTGCTCAGCACTACCACCACCAATAACGTGCTGCCGATGACCCACGTCGGTCTCGACAACTTCGATCTGGTGAAATACCTGGTTAGCCAGGTGATGCTCAGCGATGATGACCGTTTCGCTGCGCTGAAAGAGTACTACCCGGACGCGCGTAAAGAAGACTGGAAACTGATCCAGGCCGGCCAGCGCGTACAGATCATCAAGAAAGACGCAGAGAAGGGCGGCGTGCTGAAGCTCGGTACCGAAGTGGTGGTCGATCAGCAGAAAACCATTTCCGCGCTGCTCGGCGCTTCGCCGGGGGCTTCCACCGCCGCGCCGATCACCCTGAACGTGCTCAAGCAGATGTTCCCGCAGCAGTTTAACTCGCCGGAGTGGCAGAGCCGCATTCACGCTATTGTGCCGAGCTACGGCCAGAAGCTGAACGGTAACGTGGCGCTGACCCAGCAGGTTTGGGATGACACCGCTGCGACCCTGCAGCTGACGAAACCGCCGGTGATCCAGATGCCAGCGGCTGCGCCTACCGCGACCGCCAAGCCGGCAGAGACGCCGCGCGAGGCCTCGCCGCAGCACGATATGGCGCTGTAAAAGCAAACTCGACAGTGAACAAAAGGGAAGACCATGGTCTTCCCTTTGCGACTGGCATCAGTTTGGATTTCGATAATTATTGAACTTCCTGGTTATTTTGTTAATTACCTGGGGGCAAGGTATTTTGATGCATGATGGCAACAGCACCTCATAAAATATCTTAAGAAGAATCTTCTGAATTCTTAATCCTAATCGTATAGGTTTTATCAAATTCTCCGCCTGTCGCTACATTTGTACCAAACAGTCCGCCTGATATTCGTATGGTGACGATCCCATGTTTTACGGGTACTCCCTGCACCCTGACACAATTATGCGCAGGAGAATCATTACAATAACTCAAAGTTAATCCGGTGTCGGATGGGGTTATTTCACCTACAAATCTTTCCTTCCCGTTTTCATCTAAAGCTGATACGGCGCCTCCCTTTATTATTATTTCACTGGAATAAGCTTTCCCAACTGCTGCATCAGCAAGTGAGCTACCATATGGAGTAACGTCAGCATGTAAAACACAAGCTGACAATAAAGAGGTAATACATACAACGCTCAATTTTTTCATAATCACTTCAATGGCTTGAAAACCATTCCCCCAAAGAATCTGTTGAGAAAAAAAACGCACATCTTTTCCCTTTTTTATCCAGTAAGTTGAACGGCCCCAAGAAAATAATTTTAAATTAACATATCCATTATCGTCTTGTGTTACAGAACTATCCCATACAACCCAGTGTGTAGGTAACGTTGTGTTATTTGTACTGCCTTCGAGCAGTCCGTCATTTATTAATGTGACGACTTTAAAGCCTTGCGCTACATACCTATTTAAATCTCGGATTCCTTGGACACCAGCTTGAGTGATTCCTACATTACTAAAGACCATTTCATAACCTGCTTTTTCAAACCATTCCGCTAGTGTGGGCCACATGGTGATACCTGCCACTGGAGAATCGAGAGCATCGAAGCTCAGCGCTGCATTCTCTGAATCCCTCAGGCCAGCAAGCGTTATCCAGTCTAGTCCTAATATTCTTGGCTGCCCATCACTGGTAAAAAACATACCCGTTGGATGTCTACATCCCTCTCCTGGTGAGATTGTCAGTGCGCCTATTTTAGTTTTTCCATATCGCCACAGTTCCCTGGCGGCCTGGGCATATACATCAGGACGGTCTTGTTGCAGACAGTAAAAGAATGCAGCAGGGCCGCACACGCTCGCTCCGGACTGAGAAGGATATGAGAGATTATAGAATCTGTCCTGAATTTCTGATTCTATCTTCTTTTTTTTAAACGGATCTTGCGGTGAACCTATGGGATACTCTCGCGCAATAAATGGACGTTCAGGAATAGTAATTCTTATCTCCTTTGTTTCCCCACCCTCGCTTGCAGGCTTCATTGTGCCTTTTGTCTCAAAATAACAGAGGTTCTCTCGCTTTACCGAAGACCAGGCGTTGCCTGATGCAAAGGCTTCAAGTGTGTACATTTTAGTGAATGGAACGGGGGTCACACAGACCGTATGCAACATGGTTTTGCGGTAAAGATTCATTTCCATAATATAAATTGTCGAGAGTGACTCATCTACATTTCCTGTCATGTGAGTTTGTGTTTCATAAGTTCCAGAAAATGGCTGTTGCTTCACATCTATCAGGGAATATTTATTCCTGCGAGAGTCCATACGATAAATACACAGGTCATAAAGCAAAGAATCTGTTGGAACATTAGATCTTATTCGTGTACTAAGCTTGTAAACTGCCATCATTAATCCCTCAATGTTTAAGCGGCTATCCTTGCCGGCATCATACAACATTCATACCCAACCCACATCCCCGTTTTTGATGGTACTGTACAATGTCTGAAGCAGTCGTTTCCGGGAAAGGCTCAACCTCATTATTTTCGTTATTTACATAACCGCCTGTCCGGGACGAAAATTAAGGTCAACCTTATTAAAAGATTATCTTTAACTTGATTTTGAGCGGCCTGATAGTCTTCACCTTAGTATCTATTGATATCTCCTTGCCAGTAATGCCGATGTTGGCCACGCAATTGTCGGCGAAGCCGATCTCATTATCACCGGATTTCTGATGGTTTTGCGTACGTACAGCTGGTATGGGCCCGATAAGCGACCGGCTGTCGTGTTTTACAGGCACTGGGCACCTGCTCCGTGTTAAGGCTGGTGCGGGCGAGAGCGCGCGTTTTTTTGCCCATATCTGCGTATCGTGAAAGTGATTACGCCGATTGCGGTCCGATGATCGGCGGACAACTGATTAAATTCACAAGGTGATACGTGATTTTTTTGGTTGCTGGTGGCATCGGTCGACAATAGTGGTCGCAATCAAAATAGTTTTCGTGGTTATTGTTATACTGGTTTGAATTGAAATAAGAAAATTAAACCAGGAGTGTGGAAGGGCCATGCAAGAGGATATTAACCAGGAGATCACCTTCCGCAAGCTGTCGGTCTTTATGATGTTTATGGCGAAAGGTAATATCGCCAGAACCGCCGAAGCGATGAAACTCAGCAGCGTCAGCGTTCACCGCGCGCTGCATACCCTGGAAGAGGGGGTGGGCTGCCCGCTGTTTGTCCACAAAGGGCGCAACCTGCTGCCGCTGCAGGCGGCGTGGACGCTGCTTGAATACTGCCAGGATGTGATAAGTCTGATGAACCGCGGGCTCGAGGCGACGCGCAAGGTTGCAGGCGTCGGTCAGGGGCGGTTGCGCATCGGTACCCTCTATTCGCTGACCCTGGAAACCGTTCCGCGCATCATTATGGGGATGAAGCTGCGTCGCCCGGAGCTGGAGCTGGACCTGACGATGGGTTCAAATCAGATGCTGCTGGATATGCTGGAAGACGATGCCCTCGATGCCATCCTGATCGCCACCAACGAAGGGGAGTTCAATAATACCGCTTTCGACGTGGTGCCGCTGTTTGAGGACGATATTTTTCTCGCCGCCCCGGCGACCGAACGGCTGGATGCCTCACGGCTCGCCGATCTGCGCGATTACGCCGACCGCAAGTTTGTTTCGCTGGCGGAGGGGTTCGCCACCTATGCCGGATTCCGGGAAGCATTCCACATCGCCGGCTTCGAGCCGGAGATCGTCACCCGGGTGAATGATATTTTCTCGATGATTAGCCTGGTGCAGGCTGGCGTCGGTTTTGCCCTGCTGCCGGGGCGGATGAAGAAAGTTTATGAGAAGGATGTACAGCTGCTAAAGCTGGCGGAACCCTACCAGATGCGCCAGCTGATCTCTATCGTCTATTCGCACCATCGCGAGCGCGATGCCGACCTGCTGGCGCTGGCGGCGGAAGGGCGCATGTACGCCCGCAGTATTAATCGCTAAGCCGCTGCGCCAGATGGCGGGCGACGTCCAGGCCGCTGCGCTCCAGCGCAATGGTCTCCCCGCGCCAGCCCGCCTGGCGGGTCAGGCAGGTGAGCACCCCGCCGGGCGGCATCTCAATGGCTAAGCGCGCATCGCGCTCATCGGCGGCGACCATCGCCTCCTGCCAGTGGACCGGGCGCGCCATGTTCATCGCCAGATCGTCGGCGATCCGCTGCGGATCCCACAGCACGCGCGCCGTCGAGCCGCTTAAATAGGCGCACCGTGGGCGCCTTAAGCTGGCGCCGGCAAAAGCTTTCGCCAGCTCAGCGGCGGGTTTATCCAGCAGCGCGCAGTGCGAGGGCACGCTGACCGCCAGCCGCTGGGCTATACTGGCGCCAGCCCGCAGCGCCAGCTGCGCCACCTCGGCCATTGCCTCATCACGGCCCGCAATCACGAACTGCGTTTCGGCGTTCAGGTTGGCGAGATAAACCTCGTGGCCCTGCAGCAGGGCTTCAATCCGCGGGCGGGTCAGGCCCATAATCGCCGTCAGTCCGTAACCTTCAGGATACGCCTGTTCCATTAAGTCCCCGCGCAGGGCTACCAGCCGCAGCGCGCTGGCGAAATCGAGCGCGCCGGCAATCACCGCGGCCGGAAACGCGCCGATGGACAGGCCGCTGACCATCTGCGGATCCACGCCCTGACGCTGTAGCTCGCGCGCCCAGGCGACACCGGCGATCAGCAGACAGAGCTGGACCGCACGGGTGTGTTGTAGCGCGTCGGCGCTATCGAGAGTAGCGACTTCATCCCCCAGCACGGCGCGCGCCTGGGTGAGGATCGCCTCGCGATCGGGGATCATCGCCAGCATGCCGGGACGCTGGCCGCCCTGACCGGGAAAGGTAAATAAAATCTTCATTATTCCTCCCTGTGCCACGGCGTCGCGGTTAAGCGCGCGCCGCGGGACGTTTTCAGCAGCGCGCGCCCGTCGCGCAGCCATTCATTAAGGGCGAAGGCGCCGTACGGCGTTTCGACCTGGGTATCAGCGCGGCATGGGAGTTGGGCCACCCGGGTCTGCCATTCCAGCAGCGCCTCGCGGTCCAGCGGCTGTGGCGCGCGGATCAGCAGATCCAGATCGCTGGCCGCATGCAGCACCGGGATCTCGGTTGCCAGCGCGTAGCCGGTACTGCCGGTGACGCCCCAGCCCCAGGGCCAGCGGTGTAAGGTGAGGGCGATAGCCCCCTGGACCGGCGGCTGCGAGACAAAAGGCGAATGGAGTAAGACCTCACGATCAACAAGCATCTCCGGGGTGACGCTGCGCACGATATTGCGCGCCTGTACCCAGCCGGCGGCGCGCTGCTCGCGCTTCATGCCCCGCACCCCAACCGGGACGCGGGCCTGGTCGTCAACGTCGCGCCTCACCACCACCGGCAGCGCGGCTCGCCACTGCTGAGCCACCCACGGCTCGGCAATGTCTTCCAGGGCGCTGGCGTGGTTTAACCAAACTAGATCATGGGGACGCGGCGTTGCTGACATGGTTTACAGTCCTGAAGTCAAAGAGATAAACAGCGGTAGCGACAGGATACACAGAACCGAGCTCAACAGCAGCACGGCTTCAGCATCCGGAGACTGGACGCCGAAGCGGTTGCCGAAGACCACGCCGAAGAAGCCGGCGGCCAGGGCTATCATCAGGATCGCGGTAATGGCAATGGAACCGTGCAGCCCAAGTAACATCACCAGACCCCAGGCAATAAACGGCTGCACCAGCAGTTTCACGATGGTTGATGTAGCGATCAGCGCATTGAGCTGCAGTTTACGCGCCGACAGGATCACCCCGGTGAGGAACAGCGCGGCGGCGGTGGCGGCCAGGCCCAGCGGTTTGATCGACGCCAGCAGCAGGTCCGGCATTTTAATGCCGATCGCGGAAAGCACCACCCCAAGCAGCGGGCCCCAGACGATCGGTTTTTTCACCGAACGCCACATCAGCACCGGCAGCATCGCCAGCGTAGAACCGCTGTTTTCTCCCGCGGCGCGGGCTTTTTCACGTTCCAGAATCAGCAGGCAGAACGGGGTCATCAGCACCGAGCCGCAGGCGATAGAGACCGCCACCGACAGTGAGGTTGACGCGCCTTCACCCAGCACGCTGCCGAGGATCGGCAGACCTAACGCGGCATAGTTTGGCAGGGCGACGGTGAGGGTCAGCACCGCGGCATCCTGCGGCGTGCGTTTGAACACGCTGGTGGCGAGGAAGTAGATCGCGGCATAGGTGATCCACATCGCGCCGGTCAACACCAGCACCAGCGGCGACTGGGCGACGATCCCGGCCCACGGCGTTTGTACCGTCGCGCTAAACAGCGTGGCGGGTAAGGCAAAATCCATTACAAAAATATTAAGCAGCGAGACGTTTTTGTTATCTACCATCCCGGCCTTACCGGCCCAGAAGCCCAGCAGCATGATAACGAAAATCGGGGCAAGAGCATGAATAATCACATAAGTCATAAATCACCTGTAAATAAGATAGAGTACTGGCGCGATTGTTATTTTTTCTAAAAGCCGTCCCTACCCGGCGCGGTTATTACGCGCTCCGGGGGACGGCTTCCGGCAGGTTTTCTTCTACTACTTACGTACGAACGTCTTACCAGCTGGCGCGCATGCGATCGCGGACCAGCTGCGAGCTGCGGCGGTTTTCCGCGCCCAGGCGGCACTTCAGTGAGGCATCGGTGCGCGCATCAGCGATGGCGTCGCGCAGCGTGTTGCTGACCAACGACAGATCGTGGTCGTCAGGGGCATCCGGATTATTAATATCCAGCAGGGCGGAGAGCAGGCCGAGCGTCGCATAGTTGCTGACGTCGTAGGCCATTGGCGGAATGGTAGCCGCCAGTTTCTCCAGCGCCTCTACGGTACGCAGCGTAATGCGCGCCGCCGACGCTTTACCCATCGCGTGGACCAGCACGCCGCTATCGTTAAAGGCGATCAGGCGGTTGGCCTGGTAGCCGTGGGCCAGAAACGCCCCGGACATCGCTTTGCCGACGATCAGGCCAATTACCGGGTGGCCGGCCAAACGGGCTTTGGCATAAGCGCCAGCCGCCCCGGCCAGCGCCTGGTGAATGCCGAAAGCTTCTTCGCGGCGGCCATAGGCCTGGCTTGGCACATCGATCACGGCGACGATCGGCCGTTTGACTGGCTGGTCGGCGTCGGCGGCAATGGTTTCATTAACCACTTTCGCCAGCGTCCAGCCTTCCAGCAGGCCAACTTCGCCGCCGGCGGCGCGCGGGTAGTGGTTGTTAGCATCCGGGACCACGGCGATAAAACGCACGTTTTCGCCATTAATCTGGCCGTCTGCCACCTGGACGGAAGGGCACAGGCCGCTCATCAGCGGCGCGTCGGGCGCCAGTTTGTTCAGCCACAGCGCGGCGCGGTTTGGGAACTGACTCATTATTTATCCTCCCGGGCAAAAAGCTGTTTAATCTGCGCGGTATCCGCCTGCTGGCGGGTGTCGAACTGGCTCAAGCGACGCAGATAATCGTCATAGTTGTCGCTGCGGTGCTGTACCGGTACGCCTTTGGCGATCGCCTCATTCATTGCGGTTTTAACGGCGTTAACGCCATCGTTAACCAGCGCGTCGACCAGTCCGCTGGCGGCGCGAATTTCGCCGCCGGTCATGCTCCAGATAAACGGCCGGTTGCGGGAGTCGTACTCTTCAATGCCGGCTTCCTGCTCGATAACCTGCGGGCCGTTGAGGCCGAGACGGGCTTCACGAGTGACGATAAGGTAACTGCACAGCGCGGCGGCGATAGACATACCGCCAAAGCAGCCGACGGTGCCGGCGATGATGCCGACTACCGGCGTGTAGCGGCGCAGATCGACAATCGCCGCGTGAATATCAGCGATGGCGGCCAGACCGAGGTTGGCCTCCTGCAGACGTACGCCGCCGGTTTCGAGGCACAGCACCGCCTGCGTCGGGATACCGTTGCGGTTATCTTCCGCCGCCAGCTCCAGCGCGGCGGCCATTTTGGCGCCGGACACTTCGCCCATACTGCCGCCCTGGAAGGTGCCCTCGATGGCAATCACCACCGCAGGCTGGCCGTTGATCGTGCCTTTGGCGACCACCATACCGTCGTCGGACTGCGGGACGATGCCCTGGGCGCCGAGCCACGGCGACATAATGCCTTCAAACGGATCCAGCAGTTCGCGGTAGCTGCCGTCGTCCAGCAGAGCGTGGGCGCGTTCGCGAGCGCGCAGTTCGATAAAGCTGCGATCGTTACGCATGAGCGGCCTCCTCAAATACTTGTTCAATACGAATACGAGCGACGCCCGGCGTGGCGCCGAAGTCGTGGATAATCAACTGCCCGGCGGGCAGGCCGTTGATCAGGTTCAGCCTGTCGAACAGCGCCTGCCAGCGCGCCTGGCTGTTATCCACTGAGGTGGTGATCTGTACGTTGAGCGTGGCGCTCTGTGCGGCGGTATAAAGTACTTCCATATCGCCTGAACCCACGACTCCTGCCAGCGCTCGGCCGCTCAGGGCGCGGCTGGCAGGAAATGACAATGTAATCTGTTCCATAACATCCTCTGAATGCGTTAGCCGCCAACTCTGTCGAGAAACAGGGTGGCGGCAAGGAGATCGGCGGCGCCTCCCGGCGAGGCGTTTTGCGCCAGCATGATTGCGTCCAGGCGGGCCAGGGCGGCGCGCCCGACGAAACTGGCGCAACCGCCAGCCGCCAGCACCTCGCAAGCGCCTTGCTGCATGGCCTGCAGCCCGGCCATACCGGCGCGCGACAGCACGCAGGTATCGCTCAGCGAGGTCATGATGGCCATCAGCGCATCAAGCTGCGCCTGCGGCTCACTGGCGCCTCGCGCCCGGCTTTGCTGTAGTTGCGGCAGCGCCAGGCGGGTGATATGCGGGAAACCACACTGCGCTTCCTCGCGGGCGCCTGGCACCTGCCAGCGGCGGCTGGCGCGAAGCCCTTTACTAAAGCTTTTCGGCGCGAAGCCGTCGGGCAGGCGGGCGAGGGCGGCGGCGGCGTCGGCGATCGCCTGTGACTGACCCTCTCCACCCAACATCGCCACCGCGCTGACCAGCAGGCCTAGCGCCCAGATAGCGCCGCGGTGGGTGTTAACCCCACCCGTCGCCAGCATCATCTGCGCTTCGCCTTCGCGGCCAAGGCGGCCGACGGTTTCGCGCAGGGCGATGTCCGCCGGGCGACGCCAGCTTTGCTCGGCCAGCGCGTGAAAGGTCGGCTGCAGGCTGCGGGCGGAGCGCTCCATCAGCGCCAGATTCAGGTCCTGATGCGCGCCGTTGCCGCGGCTATCCACCAGACCCGGTTTCGGGCTCAGACGGGCTTCGTC
Organism: Klebsiella sp. KP20-425-1; assembly: GCF_025813515.1. Classification (NCBI taxonomy): domain Bacteria; kingdom Pseudomonadati; phylum Pseudomonadota; class Gammaproteobacteria; order Enterobacterales; family Enterobacteriaceae; genus Klebsiella; species Klebsiella sp. KP20-425-1. The sequence goes on along the minus strand of NZ_CP109614.1, from coordinate 2,733,015 downwards.
AATCAGACAGGCGCTGGCGGTATGCGCCAGCCAGCTGACGCGGCTTTCTGCGTGCAGGGGGGAGAGATTTTTCATTACCAGCTCCGGAATTTTGCCGGTGGGTTGTACAGTCCGTCGGACCACTCCACCAGGTCGGCGACGCTGCCGGCGGCCAGCAGGGAGCGGGTGGCATCGCTGCGGCGAATCCCGAGATCTTCCGGGTAGACCACTTTGCCGCTCTGACGCAGCGCGGCGACGCGTTTGGCGTCCACACCAAGGCCGATATCGGTGATCCCGGCCACCGCGGCGACCATCGCCCGGCGCTCTTCAAGGCTCTCCGCACGGTACAGGTAGGCGATACCCTCTTCGGTCAGGACGTGGGTGACGTCATCACCATAAATCATTACCGGCGCCAGCGGCATGCCGGAGGTTTTCGCCACCTCAACTGCATCCAGCGTCTCAACGAAGGTTGGTTTCACGCCGGCCTGGAAGGTTTCGACCATCTGCACCACCAGCTTTTTCCCGCGCTGCATCGGGTCCGGCTCGGTGATCATATTGAGCCATGCCGGGGTGGCGTGGCGGCGACCGTGCGGGTCGTGGCCCATGTTCGGCGCGCCGCCGAAGCCGGAAAGACGGCCGCGGGTGACGGTCGAGGAGTTAGCCAGACCATCTACCTGCAGGGTTGAACCAATGAACATATCTACCGCGTACTGGCCCGCCAGCTGGCAGAAGGCGCGGTTAGAGCGCATCGAGCCATCCGGGCCGGTAAAGAAGATATCCGGGCGGGCGCGGATGTACTCTTCCATCCCCAGTTCGCCGCCGAAGCAGTGCACGCTCTCCACCCAGCCGCTCTCGATGGCCGGGATTAAGGTTGGATGCGGATTCAGGGTCCAGTGTTTACAGATTTTGCCTTTCAGGCCGAGCTGCTCGCCATAGGTCGGCAACAGCAACTCGATGGCGGCGGTATTAAAGCCGATACCGTGGTTAAGCGACTGCACCTGATGTTCCGCATAGATGCCCTTGATCGCCATCATCGCCATCAGTATGTGTTCTTGCTTAATCAGGCGCGGATCGCGGGTGAAGAGCGGTTCGATAAAGAACGGCTTGTCGGCAACCACCACGTAATCGATCCACGAGCCGGGAATATCGACGCGCGGCAGATCGCATTCGTCGTCCACCAGTTCGTTGACCTGGGCTATCACAATGCCGTCGTGGAAGGCGGCGGCTTCCACCAGCGCCGGGGTATCTTCGGTACTCGGTCCGGTATACAGGTTGCCTTTGCGGTCAGCTTTATAGCCGGCAATCAGCGCGACGTTTGGCGACAGATCGACGTACAGGCGCGAGTAGAGTTCGATATAGGTATGGATGGCGCCGATTTCGAGCAGGCCATCTTCCAGCAGCTGCGAGATACGCAGGCTCTGGGTGCCGGAGAAAGAGAAATCCAGCTTGCGGGCAATACCTTTTTCAAACAGGTCCAGATGCTCGCTGCGCCCGACGCTGGGCATAATCATATGCAGGTCGTGGATTTTTTGCGGATTAACTTCCGCCAGCATGCGCGAGAGGAAATCGGCCTGTTTCTGGTTGTTGCCTTCCAGCACAACCCGGTCGCCGGGGGCGAGCAGGTTTTCCAGTACGCTGACCAACTGGTCAGTCGGGATGACCTTACCTGGCATGTTCGCCTCGGCCAGCCGCCGCTGTTTTTCCGTTCGGCGACGGTTCCAGACCCGCCCCGTCGTTTGTTCGGCATTCATTAATAACCTCCTGATTCGACAAATCGTTTTGTTTGTCCTGGTGGAGATTAGTGTGCGACGCGAGGCTATGAGCATCAATTAAGCGCGGTGGCCGATCGTTAGCATCAGAGTAACGATTTCGCCGCAACGTTTGTGATGCGGATCAATAATACATAAGGCGTAGTGGTCTACGGAGAGAGTGTAGGGCAGGGAGCAGGCCGGCGCTTCGCCGGCCTGCGGAAGGACTACTGTTTACTGACATCGCTTAATAAGAAAGCGATACTCTGCCCGCCGCTGGTCTGCTCGAGGGCAATTTTGACGATAATCGTCAACGGCACCGAGAGCAGCATGCCAACCGGACCCAGCAACCATCCCCAGAAGATTAAGGACAGGAATACCACCAGCGTCGAGAGGCCCAGCCCGCGCCCCATGATACGAGGTTCGAGAATATTGCCGAATACCAGGTTGACGATCAGGTAGCCGGCCAGCACTACCAGCGCCTCGTACAGACCACCGAACACCAGCACCTGCAGGATCGGCGGAATGGCCGCCAGCACGGAACCGATATTGGGAATATAGTTCAGCGCGAAGGCCAGTAGCCCCCACATAAAGGCGAAGCGCACATCCAGCAGCACCAGCATGCCCCAGACCACCAGGCCGGTGATCAGGCTTATCGCAGTTTTCAGCACCAGATAATGCGATACGCTGTCGATGGCCCGCTGGATGGCGCCCATGCCTTCTACTGGTCTGGACATTAACTGCTGCAGCTTAGCGGGAAGCTGCGGCACCTCCAGCAGCATAAACACCACCGTCAGCAGCAGCAGAAAAATAGAGGACATGGCATTCGACAGCTGAGTGAGCAGGCTGGTGACCAGGGTCATTACGGCGTTAGGGTCGATGTACTTATTGAGCTCGACCACCGAAACGGTGAATCCCATACGCTGCAGCCAGGGCGCGATGGTTTGCATCGGCTCATAGAGATAGTTGCGATACTGCGGCAGGGTGCGCGCCAGCTCGTTGAGCGAGGTCCCCAGCGAGGCCAGCAGCACAATGGCTAACATAACAATCAGGCCAATCAGTAGCGAGATCGCCAGCACGCGCGGCACCCGGCAGCGGACCAGTAGCTGGACCAGAGGATTGATGATCACCGCCAGAAAAAGCGCCAGGATAAACGGGACGATTATGTCCGCCGCAAAGCGAATGCCGGTAAGGATGATCACCAGCATGCCCAACATGATGACCATCTTTAATCCGTTAAGTGTAATAATGGGTTTAGCCATAGGATCCCGACCTCAAACTTCCTTGCCTATTAACAGGTTGCGTTACATTAGCATAATGACGCTTTTTTGCAGAACAAACGCATTGAACAAAAACCGCGGCGTAAAGAATTGCAAAGTCTTTGAATTAAATGTAGCACTATGCTACAAATCTACCTGTGTTTAACTACTGAGGACAATTTTCATCCGCACCGGACGAGAAGCAACACCGCGGATAATTGTAATTTTATGGACAATCAGTTCAGGATGTATATTTTAAATCACCCCGCAGTATCCCTCACTTTTTCCCGTTTTGCCGGCGAACAGCACTGGCATTCGGCGCTATAGTCACCTTCTTTCTGCCTGAGCTGGCGCCAAGCGCACAGCGATATCTACGTCAGAAATTTTCCTGTTTACGTCTCGCGTAAACGGTAATGGATTATATTCTCAAGCAGGAGAAGGGATCATGTTTTATTGGATTTTATTAGCTTTAGCAATTATTGCTGAAATTACCGGCACCTTGTCTATGAAATGGGCAAGCGTGAGCGGCGGGCACACCGGCTTTATTTTAATGCTGGCCATGATTGCCCTGTCATATATTTTTCTTGCCTTTGCGGTTAAAAAGATTGCCCTCGGTGTGGCCTATGCGTTGTGGGAAGGGATCGGTATTTTACTGATTACCCTGTTCAGCGTGCTGCTGTTTGATGAGAGTCTGTCCCTGCTGAAAATAGCCGGCTTGACCACCCTGGTGATAGGGATCGTCTTAATTAAGTCCGGCACCCAGAAAAAAGCGTCTTCCAAGCAGGAGGTGGCCCATGCAGCAGTTTGAGTGGATCCACGCCGCCTGGCTGGCAATCGCCATTGTGCTGGAAATTATTGCCAACGTCTTTTTGAAGTTTTCCGACGGCTTCCGCCGCAAGATCTACGGCATCCTGTCCCTGGCGGCAGTATTGGGCGCGTTCAGCGCCCTGTCGCAGGCGGTTAAAGGGATCGATCTCTCGGTCGCCTATGCGCTGTGGGGCGGCTTCGGTATCGCGGCGACCATCGCCGCCGGCTGGGTGCTGTTTGGTCAGCGTCTGAATAACAAAGGCTGGGCGGGGGTTATCCTGCTGGTAGCCGGCATGGTGTTAATTAAACTCGCCTGACGTCTCGCCGCCTGCAAAGCCAGGCGGCAAATGGAAACTTCCTTCACGCCTGGCCCCGCTGTAATTGTGTCAGGTGACGCTGAGGGCTGCGCAGGTTCACTGCTTTCGGCTGGCGGAAAATCATTTCCGCCAGGACGATGTCAATAATGATATTCTTCACCGGCCTCGGTCCATTACTCACCGGCAAGCGCCTCCAGCTTATCGCGAAAGCCAGTCACCGCAATGGCGCGATTGTCCGCCCGCCAGCGATCCTGCGGGCCGGGGGCCGAACTCTGCACGGCGATCACCTGCCAGCCGTCCTCCGTTTTCAGCAGCAGCGGCGAGCCGCTGTCGCCAGGCAGGGTGTCACACTGATGCGACAGTACGCTGGTTTGCGCCCACCCTGTCACGATGCAATCCTGGTGGCTGTAAAGATTATCGAGATGATCTTCAGGATAGCCAGACTGGGTAACTTTACGGTCCGCCGCCTTCAGCGCGGCGGTGAGATCGGCCTTGCTGCCCGGAAAGAGCGGGATCGGCGTAATGCCAGACGGAGCATAGCGCAGCACGATCAGACCAAAATCGGACGGCGCCGCAGCGGAAGGGACAATCCAGCCGTCGCCATCGGCTTTCAGGCGTCTGCCTAAGCTGGGATCGACTCGCCCGTCAATGCCGTGGATCTCATAGACCCAGTTGCCCTTGCGGGAAATAAAGCGCAGGGCGACCGCTTTGTCCGGCTTGCCGCGCGGGGGCGTTAACAGACAGTGGCCCGCGGTCAGCGCCAGATGCGGAGAGATGAGCGTCGCCGTACACAGATTGCCGCTGGCGGTTTCCAGCTGGCCAATCGCGTCCCACGGACTCTCCTCGGGGCGGTTCACCGCTTTGCGGTCATCGTGACCGAAAAACAACGTCTTAATATCTTTGGCGCTCAGTCCGCTATCATCGGCATGTGCGCCCAGAGGTAACAGATAAAATGAACACAGTAATAACAGAACGTCTCTACGCATATCACTCTCTGGGGAGGCTATGATGTCTATTGACAGTAGCAGGAGATTTAAGTTTTTGAAAGTAAACAATAATTCTAAACAGGCCAAACCGTATACCACATCAGCGCGCGGTGGGGTCTGGCGCTGGTAAAACCTCCTGATTTCAAGCGGTTAATACCAGTGTTCTGCTTGTGCTATTTCCGCAGAAAGTGGCGTCTTGCGCAACAAAATTCATGTATCAGAACGTACTGAATTCGGTTAATAATGCAGCAATTCATCCGTGGGATTATTCCTGGTTTGTCAGCATAATGCCCAAAAATAATACTTTTACCCACCAGATCTTCACCGGAATTCGCACTTCTTTACGCCTCTCGTAATTATTTTCAATGCGAAACATTTTCTCACCGAAAACGTTGTTACCGTCGCCCTGCCGTTGAGTAAATAGAGAGGTAGTACCGGCGATGATAGCCTGAACTCTATTTCCCCTGCGTTCGGAGGGCTTATGTCTAAAAAAGGTATTCGCGCACTGGTTTATGTTTCCCTGGTCTCAGTCGCTATCTGGGGCGCGACCGGCTATCTGGTGATGGAAGCCGTGCGTGCATTGTGATGGGCGCGCCACCCGGCAAGGGCCAGGCGTGCGATATATTACGACTAACATGTCTGGCGTCTTCTGGCGCCGGACATTTTTTTGCGCCGCAGAGAGTCACAGGATAATGGGAAGCGGGGAGCGGGTCAGCGATAGCCGCACGGTATTCATTTTAATGAAAAGCTGGTAGAAGCAGCAAAATGCGGGCGCGGGATAAATAATTAAGAGAGGAAAAAACGGGTTGCAACCACTGCGCATATAATTAGCAGGATCAGGATGAGCTCAAAACGATAGCGCCGCAGCATAGTGCTCTCCAGAAAAAACGGCGCTGAAACAGCGCCGATTATTAAGAAGGTTGGTTCACCGGGAGGAATTATGCTGCCGGCTGTGCAGTCGGTTTAGCGGCCTGGTGTTTAGTGGTTTTGTGGTGTTTTTTCGCTGCCTGCGCTTTCTGGGCTGCCGGTTTAGCCGCAGCTTTGTGATGCTTTTTCGCCGCCTGAGCTTTCTGCGGAGCAGCTGGTTTAGCTGCTACTTTTTTGTGTTTTTTAGCGGCCTGGGCTTTCTGAGCAGCGGCTGGTTTAGCTTCTGCTTTTTTGTGTTTTTTGGCAGCCTGAGCTTTCTGCTCTGCGGCCGGTTTTGCCGCGGCTTTGTGGTGTTTTTTGTGATGGGTGGTCTTGGCAGCCGTGCTGTGGGTGGCAGCCGGTGCCTGAGTGGTGCTTACTGCGTCAGCAGCGAAAGCGGCGGAAGAGAGACCCATAGCAGCGGCAACGACCAGAGCTAATACTTTTTTCATTCTGATATCCTCGAAAAGTTTTCTTAATTTCAACCCCACTGCGGGGCCGGTGAAATCACTATATGCTTGTCTTTTCGAGCTTTCCGTGAGTGTTTGGTATCGGCGTGTAACCGAATGTACAAGGCGGGAACGACAGGACGCGCCGGGTAGCCCGGCGCGTATGATTACAGGTAGCGAGTGGTCAGGTGCTCGCGGAAGTAGCGGCTATTAAGATCCTCACCGGTGGCCTGCTGAATCAACTGCGAGGTGGTGAAGCGGCTGCCATGCTGCCAGATATTCTGCCGCAGCCAGTCGAACAGGGCGCTGAAATCGCCTTCCTCAATATCGCGATCTAATGTCGGCAGCGCGCGGCGGGCCGCGGCCATCAACTGCGCGGCATACATCGCGCCCAGGGTATAGGAAGGGAAATAGCCGAATCCGCCGTCGGTCCAGTGAATATCCTGCATGCAACCATCCCGATAGTTTCCGGTGGTCGACAGCCCCAGCCAGTGATGCATTTTCTCGTCCCACAGCGACGGGATATCATCTACCTCAATCTCGCCGTCGATCAGCGCACGTTCAATTTCATAACGCAGGATGACATGCGCCGGGTAGCTCACCTCATCGGCATCGACGCGAATAAAGCCGGGTTTCACCTGCTGATTCCAGGCGACAAAGTTGTCCTGGCTAAAGGCCGGCCGATCGCCAAACCGCTCGCGCACCGCCGGTAACAGGCGATTAAGAAAACGCTCGCTGCGTCCCAGCTGCATTTCAAAAAACAGGCTCTGCGACTCGTGGATAGCGGTGGAGCGGGCGAGTCCTACGGGCTGGTCGACCCACGGGCGAGGTAGATTCTGCTCGTAGCGGGCGTGGCCGGTTTCGTGGATCACGCCGAACAGAGCGCTGAGCAGGTCGTTTTCGTTGTAGCGGGTGGTGATGCGCACATCCTGGGGTACGCCGCCGCAGAACGGGTGGGCGCTGATGTCGAGGCGCCCGCCGTCGAAGTCAAAGCCAAGGATACGCATCGCCTGCAGGCCCAGCTCCCGTTGTTCAGCAATGGGGAAAGGCCCCTGCGGGGCGATTAGCGTCTGCTTCGCCTGCTTCTCCACCGCCTGGCTAAGCAGGGAAGGTAGCCACGATTTGAGATCGGCGAACAGGCTGTCCAGCCGCGCGCTGGTCATATCCGGTTCGAAAATATCCAGCAGCGCGTCGTAGCGTGAGCCGCCCCTGGCATCGGCGCGGATCTGCGCTTCCTGACGGCTCAGTCTGACCACCTCGCGTAGGTTGTCGGCAAAGCCCGTCCAGTCATTGGCGGGACGCTGGCTGCGCCAGGCATGTTCGCAGCGGCTGCCGGCCAGCGATTTTGCTTCCACCAGGCTCTCCGGCAGCAGCGCCGCCTGATCGTACTGACGCTGCATTTCCCGCAGGTTGGCCTGTTCAACATCATTAAGATCCTGCTGGCGGGCCTCCTGTAACCATTGTCCCACTTTTTTATCGGTCAGGATCTGATGCTGCAGCACGCGGAGCTCGGCCAGCGCTTCGCCGCGGGCGACGCTCCCGCCCGGAGGCATCATCGCGAACATATCCCAGCCGGCGATGGCGGCGAGATGCGAAAAGCGCGACAGGCGCTGAAAGGTACGGGTAAGCTGCTGATAAGGCGTATTTTCAGTCATAGTGGCGTTCGGTCCGTGACAGGTGAATAAAGAGATTATCGCTTTGCCTCTACACTATCCTGATACGCCCGGCGGGTCGAGCGTTGCGCACAGGGGAAGGGAAAGACACATGGCGGGAGAATAAGCTCACCTCTGTGATCGGTGTGACAGAAAACGGTAACATAACGGTACTAAACTGTGATCGATTACACAGGTCTGGAGGTTCGGGGGTGGTTTATGAATCCGTTCACCTGGCTGTTTATTGCACTGCTGTCCGTTGATGCCGTCAGAGAGCTGATGGGCTTGTCTTCCATAATGGGCATGTGGTGAAACGTGGCCCACAGGCCACGTCACACGCGACTATTTCAGTCGCTGATGTAAGCAGGTGCCGGTCAACAGCGCGGCAAGGAGCAGCAGCGCGATAAACCCACCGACGCCGTTCCAGCCGTAGTGATGCCAGAATACCCCGCCTAACGTCCCGGCAAGACTTGAACCCAAATAATAGCTGAACAAATACAGCGATGATGCCTGACCGCGGGCGCGGCGGGCGCGTGGGCCAATCCAGCTGCTGGCGACGGAATGCGCGGCGAAGAAGCCAGCGGAAAACAGCAGCATGCCGATGAAAATAAGCCACAGGGAAGAAAAGAGCGTCAGCAGCAGGCCGCAGAGCATCACCGCTGTAAAGCCAAGCATCACCGGCCCGCGGCCAAAGCGTACGGTCATGGCCCCTGCCTTCGGTGAACTCCAGGTCCCGGTGAGATAAGCTACCGACAGCAGGCCTACCACCGCCTGGCTTAACGACCACGGCGACATCATCAGCCGGTAGCCAATATAGTTAAACAGGGTGACAAAAGCGCCCATCAGCAGAAAACCTTCGACGAACAGCAGCGGCAGGCCACGGTCGCGCCAGTGCAGACGGAAGTTAATCAGCAGCGTTTTCGGTCGCAGCGAGGTCGGGCGGAAATGGCGCGACTCGGGCAGGATACGCCAGAACATAATCGCCGCGGCCAGCGCAAAGCCGCTGATCGCCGCCAGCGCCACGCGCCAGCCGAAGAAATCGGTAAAGACCCCGGTCAGCAAGCGGCCGCTCATGCCGCCGATGGAGTTGCCGCTGATATAGAGTCCCATCGAAAAGGCGACGAAACTGGGGTGGATCTCCTCGCTCAGATAGGTCATGCCGACCGCCGCTACGCCGCTCAGCGACAGGCCGATGAGAGCGCGCATAATCAGGATGCCGTGCCAGCTGGTCATCATAGTCGACAACAGTGAACAGCAGGCGGCCAGCAGCAGGGCGGTGACCATCACCGGCTTGCGGCCTATAGCGTCCGACAGCGGGCCGGTAAACAGCAGGCCCACCGCCAACATCGCCGTGGAAATTGAAAGCGAAATACTGCTGCTGGCCGGCGACACGCCAAACTCGTTCGACAGCACCGGCAGGATCGGCTGCACACAGTAGAGCAGGGCAAAGGTGGCCAGACCGGCGGAGAACAGCGCGAGAGTGACGCGCATAAACTGCGGGGTGCCACGTTTAATAAACGGATCCGGGCGGGATGCACCAGCGACGCTGACCTCGCCCGCCGGCACGGTGTCAACGGTTGTTGTACGACTCACAGAGAATTCCTTGCGTAGAAGTTGCTGCTTACCAACAGAGTGTTGTGACCATTCAGCTCACATTTTTAGGGTATGAAAATGTAAATATTCTGTCTAATATATTAATAATCTCAAATAAGACGTTTTAAATATGAATATCGAGTTGCGTCATTTGCGCTACTTTGTCGCCGTCGCCGAGGAGCTACATTTTGGCCGCGCCGCGGCGCGACTGAACATCTCTCAACCACCGCTAAGTCAGCAGATTCAGATCCTTGAGCAGCAGACCGGCGCTCGCCTGTTTGCCCGTACCAACCGCAGCGTCAGCCTGACGGCGGCCGGAAAGCAGTTTCTCGCCGATAGCCGACAAATCCTCGCCCAGGTGGATGAGGCGGCTGCTCGCGCCGCCCGTCTACACCATGGCGAAACGGGTGAGCTGCGCATCGGCTTTACCTCCTCGGCCCCTTTTATTAAGGCCGTCTCCGATACGCTATCGATGTTTCGCCAACGCCTTCCGGATGTGCATATTCTCACCCGCGAGACTAACACCCGCGAACAGATAGTGCCCCTGAGCGAGGGGGCTCTGGATTTGGGGCTGCTGCGCAATACTCAACTGCCGGACACCCTGGCGTGGGAGCGGGTTCTGCGCGAGCCGCTGTTGGCGATGGTCCCGGCGAATCACCCGCTGGCCCGCCAGCCCTCGGTCAGCCTGGCGGCGCTGGCGCGCGAGCCCTTCGTCTTTTTCGACCCGCACGTCGGCACTGGCCTGTATGACGACATCCTCGGCTTGCTGCGCCGCTACGGCCACACGCCGAAGATTGCCCAGGAGGTGGGGGAGGCAATGACGATTATTGGTCTGGTGGCCGCCGGCCTGGGGGTATCGATCCTCCCGGCCTCCTTTCAGCGCGTCCAGCTCAGTGAAATGCGCTGGCTGCCGATCGACGAACAGGATGCGGTATCGGAGATGTGGCTGGTGTGGTCTAAACACCATGAGCAAGGGGCACTGGCAAAACGCTTTCGTGAGGCGCTGCTCTCCTGGAAAAGCGAGCATAATTGAGGCGAAAAGGGGTTGGAAATGTGCGGTAAATCACAAGGCTAAGTAAAAATTTGACGTTCACCATCGAAGTGCTTCACCATAGCCGAAAGTTTATTTCGAAGCGCGAAAATAAGGGAGTCAATGGTGGTAGCGGATAGTCAACCAGGCCATATCGATCAAATAAAGCAGACCAATGCGGGCGCCGTGTATCGCCTGATTGATCAGCTCGGCCCGGTATCGCGTATCGACCTTTCCCGATTTGCGCAACTGGCGCCGGCCAGCATCACCAAAATCGTCCGCGAAATGCTGGAAGCGCATCTGGTTCAGGAGACCGAGATCCAGGAGCCCGGCAGCCGCGGCCGCCCGGCGGTGGGGCTGATGGTGGAGACCGAGGCATGGCACTATCTGGCGGTGCGCATCAGCCGCGGTGAGATCCATCTTTCGCTGCGTGATTTAAGCAGTCAGCTGGTGGTGGAGGATCAGCTGGAGCTGGCGCTCACCGACAGCACGCCGTTTCTGACGCGCGTTATCGACCATATTGATCGCTTCTTTATTCGCCATCAAAAGAAGCTGGAACGCCTTACCTCCATCGCCATGACGATGCCCGGTATTATCGATACCGAAAATGGCATTATTCATCGCATGCCGTTTTATGAGGATGTTAAAGATGTCCCGCTCGGCGAAGCGCTGGCCAATCATACCGGGGTGCCAGTCTATATTCAGCATGACATCAGCGCCTGGACCATGGCGGAATCTTTGTTTGGCGCCTCGCGCGGCGCCCGGGACGTCATTCAGGTGGTCATCGATCATAACGTCGGCGCCGGGGTGATCACCGATGGGCGCCTGCTGCACGCCGGCAGCAGCAGCCTGGTGGAGATTGGCCATACCCAGGTCGATCCCTACGGCAAACGCTGTTACTGCGGCAACCATGGTTGCCTGGAGACAATTGCCAGCGTAGAAAGCGTGCTGGAGCTGGCGCAGATGCGCATGGCGCAGTCGATGAGCTCGCTGCTGCACCAGCGTCCGCTGAGCGTGGAGTGGCTTTGTCAGGCGGCGCTGCAGGGCGATTTGTTAGCCCGGGACATCATCAGCGACGTGGGTAATCACGTTGGGCGGATTCTGGCGATCATGGTCAATCTGTTTAATCCGCAGAAAATTCTGATTGGCTCGCCGTTCAATTTGGCGGCAGAAATTCTTTTTCCGGCAATTTCCAGCTGTATTCGGCAACAATCTCTCCCAGCCTATAGCCGGCATATTACCGTTGAAAGTACTCAGTTCTCCAACCGCGGAACGATGGCTGGCGCGGCGCTGGTTAAAGATGCGCTCTATAACGGATCCTTACTCATACGACTGTTACAGGGTTAACATTTTTTCATAGTCACACCAAAAATTGCGCTATCTCAAGCTGACCTCAGACGGCTTCACGTAGACTTTGCCCACCGTTGATTATTTCTCTCCCGTATATTTCATCGACAAAACTGTGGGGTTAGTGATGTTTAAGCGTTTCTTTATTACAGGTACAGACACCTCTGTCGGGAAGACAGTGGTTTCCCGTGCGCTGTTGCAGGCACTTGCTGCCAGAGGCAAAAGCGTGGCCGGGTATAAGCCTGTGGCGAAGGGCAGCAAAGAGACGCCGGACGGTTTACGTAACAAAGATGCGCTGGTGTTGCAGAGCGTCTCCACGCTGGCCTTACCCTATGAGGCTGTCAACCCCATCGCCTTAAGCGAAGACGAGAGCAGCGTGGCGCATAGCTGCCCGATCAACTACGGTCTGCTGTCCGATGGTTTGCAGCGTCTGGCCGCGCAGGTCGAACACGTGGTGGTTGAAGGCACCGGCGGCTGGCGCAGCCTGATGAACGACCTGCGGCCGCTCTCCGAGTGGGTGGTTCAGGAGCAGCTCCCAGTGCTGATGGTGGTGGGGATCCAGGAGGGGTGCATCAACCATGCGCTACTGACAGCCCAGGCGATCGCCAATGACGGTTTACCGCTGATTGGCTGGGTGGCCAATCGGATCAACCCCGGTCTGGCGCACTACGCCGAAATCATCGATGTCCTCAGCAAAAAGCTGCCGGCGCCGCTGATCGGCGAGCTGCCTTATCTACCGCGCGCCGAACAGCGTGAGCTGAGCCGCTACGTCGACTTAGACATGCTCGGCAACGTGATGGCGATAGATCGAATCCCGGCGTAACGTCCGCGACAGCACAGACGACACGACGCAGGTTATCAGCAGACCGGGCAGCAGCGTATACTGCCCGGTCATCTCGCAAATCATCAGGGTTGACATGATCGGCGCATGGGTCGTGGCGGCCAGAAACGCCGCCATGCCGGTCAGACCCATCATGATGGCCATTTCTTCACTTCCCGGTAGCCACAGCCTGCTGAAGCAGGCAAACAGCATGCCCATCGCCAGGCCGACAAACAGCGTCGGGGTGAAGACCCCGCCAGGCGCGCCGGAGCCGCTGCTGGCCAGCACCGCCAGCAGTTTGCAGATAAATATGCCCACCAGCAGCGCACCGGACGGCGGCAGCAGCAAATAGCTTTGCACTACGCTGTAGCCGTTGCCCCATACTGCCGGGGTGATGAGCGATAAGCCGCCGACAATTAGCCCGCCCAGCGCCAGCTGCCACGGCGGCGCCAGCTTTAGTTTAACGAACCCGCGGTGGCTGTAGTCCATCAGCCAGATAAACAGCGGCCCGCACAGCCCGGCCAGCAGGCCAGTCGCCAGCATTAAGCCATAGTGCAGGGCGCTGAGGTTTTGCTGTAACACGACGTGATACAGCGGCGCGGCGCCGCCATTAAGAAACTGCGTCAACAGCAGGGCGATCACCGCCGAGATCACCACCGGCCCAAGCGAGGCCAGCATCAGCGTACCAAAGAGAATTTCAGCAATAAACAGGCTGCCGGCCAGCGGGGCATGATAGGCGCTGGCCATCCCGGCAGCCGCGCCGCAGGCGACCCATAGCTTCCATTCACTCTGCGGCGTGAAGCGACGGGCAAACAGCGAGGCCGCCAGCGCGGCCAGCAGGATCATGGCGCCTTCCCGGCCAATCGCGCTGCCGGTCACCACGACCAGCAATGACGCCAGTGATTTCACCAGGCTTGCCGGCGTATCGAAACAGCCGTCGCCGGTCTCCAGGGCTTCCATATAATCGGTGGCGGCATGCGGACGCGCGACGCTGCGTCGTTGCCAGAGCCAGAGTAAGGTTCCCGCCGTCAGGCCGCCCAGCGCGGGGGTAACCAGCCGACGCCACGCCGGCAGCGACTGTGCGGCGTTGACCAGGCTCCCGCTGTCATTACTGAGCAACAGCGTTTCCAGCACCACCATAGCGTGGCGAAACAGCGCCACCGCCAGGGCGGCGAGAAGGCCAATCAGGGTGGCGATCAGCAGGCGGCGAAACATCACCTGCACATCAGGATAGGGATGAAGACGATGCATTAGTCACGGCGAGGTTCAGAAAACATTGGCTTATTGTGATAGGGAATAACCTTAGATGCAAAAGCGATAAGTGCGGGTGAAAGGCTGGGAAGCGGCAAAATAAAACCGCGCCGGATACCGGCGCGGCGAAGGGTTAACGATAGAGCGGTTTTTGCGCCACGGCGATCGGCAGATTCTCCTGCCACTGCGCCAGAGTCGCCTGCGCCAGCTGACCCAGCGCCTGATAGAAGGGGTGGGCGGCATGGTCGACAAAGACGCTCAGGAAACGCCCGGACCACGGCAGCAGGTGCCAGGCCAGCAGCTGAGCGAACAACGCATCCTGCTCCGTTTCGCACAACCATGCCGCCAGGAGTAGCACGGTGCCGAAATGATCTTCCGGTTCGTTGCCATCGGCCTCCAGCGCGATACCGTTCTCGCGCATCCACTGGCGCAGAGCCAGCGTGGAATCGCCAAACAGCACAGACTCTTTATCCAGCCAGACAGAGCCCCAGGGCGGCGCCGGCAGGGCCCATGGCCCGATAAACAGGCGCTGCCAGGCTTCCGGCAACGTTTCTTCAGCCGATGCGGCAAACCCTGACGCCAGCGGGGCTGCGACCGGGAAGGGCCACTGCTGCTGCCAGCTCCCGTCCTGGAAGGCGGCGACCAGCGGCGCAATTTCCGCGCTATTCGGCGCATAAGAGAACAGCGCGCCCAGGGTGCGGGCGCTTAACGCGACGGCGTCGCGATTTGGGATCGGCATCATCACTTATTCCTTTCTGCGGCGCGCGCCTGCGCGCCGTCTCATTAACCGGCAACCGCCATACCGACGGTCATATGCAGACCATAAAACAGGCCGCGGCCAATACATTCGGCGATCAAGACCAGCAGCAGGCCGATCAGCAGCCCCGTAGCGCGCGGCGGCTGGCGGCGGATCAGCGGACATAGCCAGCAGCCGAGGCCCAGCGCCAGCAGTACCAGGCGTAGCGCCTGGAGTTTGCCGTAATCTGGCAGCAGGGTGGCCGCCTGCTGAACCGAGCTGTGAAGGGTACTGAGCCCGGCGCTTTGCATAATGATAACTGCGGCGCTGATGACCAGCGCGGCCACGCTCAGTCCGGCAAAAAACCAGCCGTTAAAGTCGACTTTCGCCAGCCGCAGCAGCAGGGCGGCAAACAGCGGCCCGCTGAGGAGCACCGTCAGAAAGAACGCGCTGGTGGTGTAGCCATTGTACCATGTTGGCACGGTATTGATTTGGTAAACCCGGGTCATTGCGAGGACAAACAGCAGCCCTAACAGCATGGCGATCGCCAGCCAGACTTTACCCAGCGTCGCCGGCATTTTTTCCAGCACCGCCAGCAGCCACCAGAATCCGCCCACGGCGAAGAACAGAGCGCCGCTGGCGATTTCGTTGCTCAGCGCCGAGGCGCCGATGCGGTTCAGCGAGTTAAACGCGCGCAGCGGTGAACCGAGATGCATCACCGAAGCAAGAAAACCAATGCCCATCAACAGCCAGATAAAAAACATATTGCGCACCAGCCGCCGCCGGGCTTCCCGTTGGTCCCCCAGCGCCAGCCAGCCAAGACCGCTGACGATGGTCGCGCCGACCACGCACTGACCCAGCACCGTAAACAGCACCAGCGGCCATTCATGCCATCCGTTTCCCATCTCACACCTCCTTCGGGTTCGCCAGGTAACCGGTGGTATCGCCACACGGCCGGGCATTGGCGTTAGGTTTGATAACGATACTCGGCCGGGTAAAGTGCGCCGACGGCAGCGGCGCTACCGCGGCCAGCTGGCTATGCTTAGCGCGCAGTTCGGCAATTGGCCCGAAATCCAACGCCCGCAGCGGGCAGGACTCGACGCAGATCGGCTTTTTCCCCTCGGCGACGCGCTCGTGACAGCCATCGCATTTGGTCATATGGCCTTTGTCGGCGTTATACTGCGGGGCGCCGTACGGGCAGGCCATATGGCAGTAGCGGCAGCCAATGCATACCTCTTCGTTGACAACCACAAAACCGTCTTCGCGCTTATGCATCGCGCCGCTCGGACAGACCTTGGTGCAGGCCGGATCTTCACAGTGGTTACAGGCGATGGAGAGGTAATAGGCAAACACGTTCTGCTGCCAGACGCCGTTGTCCTCCTGCCAGTCGCCGCCGGCATACTCATAGATCCGGCGGAAGCTGACCTCCGGAGTCAGGTTCTTGTAGTCCTTACAGGCCAGCTCGCAGGTTTTGCATCCGGTACAGCGAGCGGAGTCGATAAAGAATCCATATTGCGTGCTCATGGTTTACTCCTTAAACCTTCTCGATATCGACCAGGTTGGTATGCTGTGGATTCCCCTTCGCCAGCGGCGACGGGCGGTGGGTGGTCAGGGTATTCATGCAGGCGCCATGGTCGATCCGATCTCCGGTCATATTGGCGTCGTGCCAGGCGCCCTGGCCCATCGCCGAGACCCCCGGCATGATGCGTGGCGTCACTTTCGCCGGAAGACGGACTTCGCCGCGCTGATTAAAAACGCGCACCATATCGCCGTTTTTAATCCCGCGTTTTTCCGCGTCAAGCGGATTGATCCATACTTCCTGGCGACAGGCCGCTTGTAATACATCAACGTTGCCGTAGCTGGAATGGGGGCGCGCTTTATAGTGGAAACCAAACAGCTGCAGCGGATACTGGCTGCGCAGCGGATCGTCCCAGCCTTCAAATGTGGAGGCGTAGACCGGCAGCGGGCTGATAACTTCGTCTTTCTCCAGCTGCCAGCGGGCGGCAATCTCTGCGAGTCGGCTGGAGTAGATTTCAATTTTGCCGGACGGGGTTTTGAGCGGATGCGCTTCAGGATCGCGCCGGAAGTCGCGATAGGCGACGAAGTGGCCGTTCGGGTCTTTGCGCTTGTAGATGCCCATTCGCTTCAGATCCTCGTAGGCCGGCAGCGCCGGATCTTTCGCCACCATTTTGGCGTACAGATACTGCAGCCACTGTTCCTGGGTACGTCCCTCGGTAAAACGTTGATGCACGTCGTCGCCGAGTCGTTTCGCCACTTCGCTTAGGATCCAGTAAATCGGTTTGCGTTCGAACTTCGCTGAGGTGGCGGGCTGAATAAAAATCAGATAGCCCATATTGCCGGCGTAATCGTTAGGAATGATATCCTCCTGCTCAACGGTCATCAGGTCGGGCAGCAGCAGGTCGGCGTATTTCGCCGACGAGGTCATAAAGTTGTCGATAACCACAATGGTTTCGCACTTGCTTTCATCCTGCAGAATTTCGTGGGTCTTATTGATGTCGGAGTGCTGGTTGATGATGGTGTTGCCCGCGTAGTTCCACAGGAACTTGATCGGCACATCCAGCTTCTCTTTTCCGCGTACGCCATCGCGGCTGGCGGTCATCTCTGGACCGCGCGCGATGGCGTCGGTCCAGGTAAAGCAGGAGATGGCGGTCTTCACCGGGTTTTCCAGCACCGGCAGGCGCTCAATGGTGATGGTGTAGGTTGATTCGCGGGCGCCGCTATTGCCGCCGTTGATGCCGACGTTGCCGGTTAAGATCGGCAGCATGGCGATCGCCCGGGCGGTGAGTTCGCCGTTGGCCTGGCGCTGGGGCCCCCAGCCCTGGCAAATGTAGGCCGGCTTGCTCATGCCGATTTCGCGCGCCAGCTTAATGATGCGCTCGGTGGGGATACCGGTAATACGCGAGGCCCACTGCGGCGTTTTAGCGATCCCGTCGTCGCCCTCGCCGAGGATATAGGCTTTGTAATGACCATTCGCCGGCGCCCCGGCCGGGAGCGTTTTCTCGTCGTAGCCAACGCAGTATTTATCAAGGAAAGGCTGGTCCACCAGATCTTCGTTAATCAACACCCAGGCGATACCGGCCACCAGCGCGGCGTCGGTGCCGGGGCGAATGGGGATCCACTCATCTTCCCGACCGGCGGCGGTATCGGTGTAGCGCGGATCGATGACGATCATTCGCGCGTTAGAGCGCTCGCGGGCCTGCTCCAGATACCAGGTAATGCCGCCGCCGCTCATCCGGGTCTCCGCCGGATTGTTGCCCAACATCACTACCAGCTTGCTGTTTTCAATATCCGAGGTGCTGTTGCCGTCGTTACTGCCGTAGGTGTAGGGCATGGCGCAGGCAATCTGCGCAGTACTGTAGGTACCGTACTGGTTAAGCGAGCCGCCGTAGCAGTTCATTAAACGCGCCACTGGCGACGCGGAAGGCGACGAACGGGTGATGTTGCCGCCGACGATCCCTGAAGAGTAGTTAATGTATACGGCTTCGTTGCCATACTGTGCTACCACGCTCTTCAGGCGGTCGGCGAGGGTATCCAGCGCCTCCTGCCAGCTGATGCGGACAAATTTGCCTTCTCCGCGCTTGCCGACGCGCTTCATGGGATAGTTAAGGCGATCCGGATGATTAATGCGCCGGCGAATCGAACGCCCGCGCAGGCAGGCGCGGACCTGATGGTCGCCGTAGCGGTCGTCGCCGGTATTATCCGTTTCGACGTAAACCACTTCATCATTACGCACGTGCAGCCGCAGGGCGCAGCGGCTGCCGCAGTTAACCGAGCAGGCGCCCCAGACAATGCGGGTGTTGTCGCCGGTAGCCTGTTGTACCGCCGCCGCGGCGCGGCGCAGCGTAAAGGGCAGGGTCAGCCCGCCGGCGGCCAGCGCGAGGGAACCGAGGGCTGTGGATTTGAGTAGCGCGCGTCGGCTGACGCCGCCGGGAGATTCCTGATTCGACATTGCTCACTCCATGATCGTTATGTTGTACGGAGAAGGGCCGCTGTGCCATTAACAGACGCAGGGGTGAGCGATAATACGTTATGGGTAGCCAGTAGACCTTATCCCTGGTCAATGCAGGGATAAGATCTTTCATTTGAAACCGAAGAGGGCTTACTGAGCGTCGTTTTCGGCGGGACTGTCGCTGTTACGCGTATAGGTGATTTTGAAGGTGTCGTTGGCGCAATGACCGACCACCTGAACCCCGGGCTGGTCTGCCTGATCGTTTGGCACAATGGCCAGGCTGAAGGCGGTTTCCGGTACGCCATTGTTGATGATCTTCTGCTGGATGTCGCTTTTGACCCGTTCACAGGAGTCGGGAGCCGCCAGTACGGCCGTGGAGCACAGCAGTAGCGCAGCGCCGGTGCAGAGGGATAGTTTCATCTTACGCTCCTTATCGATGTTATCCAGATTTAAGCATAGCAGAACTGGTGTAAACAATTGTATTTGCTAATATGATCGGATGTACACAAAAGGAATCGTCTGTGAAAAGATTGTATTGGCTGATCCCGGCAGCGCTGCTGCTGACGGCATGCGACCGTAAAAGCGCCCCGGACGCCTTCACCCCGGAGATGGCGAGTTTTTCCAATGAGTTTGAGTTTGATCCCCTGCGCGGGCCGGTGAAAGATTTTAGCCAGACGCTGCTGGATGAACACGATGTGGTGGTCAAGAAGGTGAGCGCTCAGCTCTCCAGGGAAGGGTGTTTCGATCTGCTGACCCTGGAAGATGTGGAGAACAAAACCGGCGCCACGCTGCTGCTGGACGCCAACTATTACGTCGACGGGCGCACCCACGAGAAGCGGCTGCGCCTGCAGGGCAAGTGTCAGTTGGCGGAGATGCCTGCCGCCGGGGTGAGTTGGGAGACGGATGATAACGGTTTTATTATCAGCGCACGCGGCAAAGAGACCACCGCCACCTACCGCTATGACAGCGATGGCTATCCGCTGGGAAAAACCACCACCGCCAAAGAGGAGCGATTTACCGTCGCCTCAACGCCGTCAAAGGATCCGCGTAAGAAATTGGACTATACCGCCATCAGCACCTTCAACGATCGCACGCTGGGCACGGTGCGTCAGACCTGCGACTACGACGATCACGACAATCCGCTGAGCTGTGAGCTGCAGGTGATCGATGAAAGCGTCCAGCCGCCGCTGACCCGCCACTACACCATTAAAAACCGTATTGATTATTACTGAGCCGTCGGCTTCAGCAGGGACGGCCCGGGCGTTTTGTGCTCGGCCAGATACTGGTGCTGGAACAGGCACATGCGGATGGTGTTGCGGTACTCGCCGTTAATGAAAAACTCATGGATCAGTTCACCCTCGACCATAAAGCCGAGCTTGCGGTAAATATGGATCGCTTTTTCATTCTCTTTATCAACGATTAAATACAGCTTATACAGATTTAGCACGGTAAAGCCATAGTCCATCGCCAGGCGTGCGGCGCGGGTGGCGAGACCTTTTCCCTGGAAGTCGGGGGAGATGATGATCTGAAACTCGGCCCGGCGGTGCACATGGTTGATTTCAACCAGCTCCACCAGTCCGGCTTTATCGCCATTGCATTCGATGACAAAGCGGCGCTCGCTTTGATCGTGAATATGTTTGTCGTACAGATCGGAGAGCTCAACGAAGGCCTCGTACGGCTCTTCAAACCAGTAGCGCATGACGCTGGCGTTGTTATCGAGCTGGTGGACGAAGCGCAAATCTTCGCGCTCAAGCGGGCGGAGTTTGACGTGTAGCGCGTCGGTCATGGAGATTCCTGTGGTCAAAACGGAAAAGGGATTACAGAAAGGCGGCGCCCGCAGGCGCCAGCGTGGTCAGGGAGCGGCTCAGGGATTGATCGCGCGGCCGGTGCGACGGTCAAGACAGCGCAGAGTGTTTGGCTCCCAGTAGGCATTGACGTTGGCGCTCTTCTGGCAGTTATCCTGCGCGTCGAAAGCGACATCGGCTTTATCCCACTCTTTTTCCGCCCGTTTGTTCACCTTCTGGCGCAGGCTGCGGGTGTCGTTCCATTGCTCTTTTTCCATCGACGCCTGCTGACGGCTCTGCGCGCTGTCGCCAGATTCAATCACCAGCCGGTCGGTGGCGGCATAGGAGCTGGAGGTGTAGACCACAGCGCTTAACGCCAGAATGGCGGTCAGGCACCAGCGTTTATTCAGTGTCATGTTCATCACGATTTCCTTTAAGTGATGGGTTAACCCTCAGGTTCAGTTTACTACAGCTCTTTTGTCGGGCATAGCCGGCAAAACAGCGTGGGGCAGAGGCCATTATCGCGTAGAATGGTTCAACGCTTTGTCTCTTTTACGAATCTTTTAATGCTCAAAACAACGCTGCTGTTCTTTGCTACCGCTCTGTGTGAAATCGTCGGCTGTTATCTACCGTGGCTATGGCTCAAGCGCGGGGCAACGCCGCTGCTGCTGATCCCCACCGCCCTGGCGCTGGCGCTATTCGTCTGGCTCCTGACGCTCCATCCGGCCGCCAGCGGGCGGGTATATGCCGCCTACGGTGGGGTGTACGTTTGTACCGCATTGCTCTGGCTGCGGGTCGTTGATGGGGTAAAATTAACCCATTATGACTGGGCGGGCGCGGCCATCGCCCTGTGCGGCATGCTAATCATCGTGGCGGGGTGGGGACGGGCCTAAGCCCGTCATGTGTGATCCCTGCCGCTTTTTTCAACCCTAATTCTTGTATGGTAGTCGACCTGTTGCCTTACTTATCAGACATCCTATTTCATATGACTCTGTAAGGAACAACGATGGCTATCGAGACTCTTGCCGCCCGGACCGGGGCGACGCCGTTACGCATCCGTCGGGTGCAGAAGATCACCCTGACGCTGCTGTTTATCGCCGGTATCGTCAACTTTCTTGACCGCTCTTCGCTGAGCGTCGCCGGGGAGGCGATACGCGCCGACCTGGGCCTTAGCGCCACCGAGTTCGGGGTGCTGCTCTCCGCCTTTTCGCTCTCCTACGGCTTCGCGCAACTGCCCTCCGGTATTTTGTTGGATCGCCTGGGGCCACGGATTGTGCTGGGCGCCGGGCTGATTTTCTGGTCCGCAATGCAGGCCCTGACCGGGATGGTCAATTCGTTCTCGCATTTTATTCTGCTGCGCATTGGCCTCGGGATCGGCGAAGCGCCGTTTATGCCAGCCGGCGTGAAATCGATCAACGACTGGTATGCGCAAAGAGAGCGCGGCACGGCGGTGGGAATATTCAACTCCTCGACGGTGCTGGGCCAGGCTATCGCCCCGCCGGCCCTGGTCATCATGCAGTTGGCCTGGGGTTGGCGAACGATGTTTGTGGTGATTGGTTTAGCCGGGATCGTGGTCGGCCTGTGCTGGTATGTGGGCTACCGTAACCGTCGGCAGTTTACCCTGCAGGAGGAGGAGCAGCAGTATCTGGCCAGTGAGGAGGCGGCCCGCCCGGCGCTGAAGTTTAGCGAATGGCTGGCTCTGTTTAAACGGCGGACTACCTGGGGGATGATCCTCGGCTTTTCCGGTGTGAACTACACCGGCTGGCTGTATATCGCCTGGTTACCCGGCTATTTGCAGGCGCAGCAGGGGTTAAGCCTGGCCCGTACCGGCTGGGTGGCGGCGATCCCGTTTCTTGCCGCGGCGGTGGGGATGTGGGTCAACGGCCTGGTGGTCGATGCCCTGGCGCGCAGAGGCTACGATCAGGCGAAAACCCGCAAAACGGCGATTGTTATCGGTCTGGTGCTGTCGGCGCTGGGCACCTTGCTGGTGGTGCAATCGTCCACGCCAGCCCAGGCGGTGGCTTTTATCTCCATGGCGCTGTTTTGCGTTCATTTTGCCGGGACGTCCGCCTGGGGGCTGGTGCAGGTAATGGTGGCGGAGCATAAAGTGGCTTCGGTGGCGGCGATCCAGAACTTCGGCAGCTTTGTGTTTGCCTCTTTCGCGCCGATCGTGACCGGCTGGGTAGTGGATACGACTCACTCTTTCAATCTGGCGCTGGTGATCGCCGCCGGGGTGACCTTTGCCGGGGCGCTGTGCTACTTCTTTATCGTCAAAACTCGCATCGATTAGCAACGCTCGGCGATTCGTCAACAGCAGGCCCGCAGGGACGCGCGGCCGCCATGTTCTTCTCCTCCCGTTACCTGCGCTATCCTGTCACTGCGGCGATTGCAGCCATGTGCCCTGTGCTTTATCAGGCGAGATCTTCTTGTATGGTAGTTGACAGAAATCAAAGATGTTATACCAATTGCGTGAGATGGTTGAGGCACAAAGGCATTCTCCTCGAGAGTTCTCCCCGAGAATGGTTGATGGGCTACATAACAACGAGAGTCATCATGGAAAACACCCTCTTAACCGCTAACGCCACGCTGCCGACCTACGATCGCAGCGCACTGATCCCCCGTATCGTTCATCTTGGTTTTGGCGCGTTTCATCGCGCTCATCAGGCTGTGTATGCCGATATACTGGCCAGCGAGCACGGCAGCGACTGGGGCTACACCGAAGTTAATCTGATTGGCGGCGAGCAGCAGATCGCCGATCTCCAGCAGCAGGATCTGCTGTATACCGTCGCCGAAATGTCCGCCGACGCCTGGACCGCGCGCGTGGTTGGTGTGGTGAAGCAGGCGCTGCACGCCGGGGTTGATGGTCTCGAAGCGGTGCTGGCGGCGATGTGTCAGCCACAGGTGGCCATTGTCTCCCTGACGATTACTGAGAAAGGCTATTGCCATTCGCCAGCCAGCGGCGAACTGCAGCTCGATCACCCGCTGATCGCCGCCGATTTGCATAACCCGCACCAGCCAAAATCGGCGGCGGGGGTAGTGGTGGAGGCCTTATCTCGCCGCCGGGCGGCCGGCCTGCCTGCTTTTACCGTGATGTCCTGCGATAACATGCCGGAAAATGGTCACGTGATGCGCAACGTCGTCTGCGCCTACGCCCGGGCTTTAGACGAGGATCTTGCCGCATGGATAGAGCAGAATGTCACCTTTCCGTCGACCATGGTGGACCGGATTGTCCCGGCGGTGACTGCCGAAACCCTCGATAAAATTACCCAGCTGACCGGGGTTCGCGACCCGGCCGGGGTGGCCTGCGAACCTTTCCGTCAGTGGGTGATTGAGGATAACTTTGTTGCCGGACGTCCGCAGTGGGAGAAAGCGGGAGCGGAACTGGTCGCCGACGTGGTGCCTTTCGAAGAGATGAAGCTGAGAATGCTCAATGGTAGCCATTCGTTCCTCGCTTATCTCGGCTATCTGGCCGGTTATCAGCATATCAACGACTGTATGCAGGACGATAACTACCGTCGCGCGGCGCTGTCGTTGATGCTGGACGAACAGGCACCAACGCTGAAGGTGCAGGGGGTGGATCTGTCACGCTATGCCAGTTTGCTGATTGACCGTTACTGCAATCCGGCGCTGAAGCACCGCACCTGGCAGATAGCCATGGACGGCAGCCAGAAGTTGCCCCAGCGCATGCTGGACTCAATACGCTGGCATCTGGTGCATCAGCGTGATTTTACACTGCTGGCGCTGGGCGTGGCAGGGTGGATGCGCTACGTTGGCGGCGTTGACGATGCGGGCCAGGCAATCGAGATATGCGACCCGTTGTTGCCGGTTATCCAGCAAGCGGTGGCTGCCAGCGCCGATGGCGAAGCGCGAGTCAAAGCGCTGCTGGGTATTGAGGCGATTTTCGGCGTCGAACTGCCGCAGGAGTTACGCTTTGTCACGGCGGTGACCCGCGCCTACTTAGCGCTGCAGCGGCAGGGGGCTAAAGCTACCGTCGCCGCGTGGGCCGCCGCGCAATAATCTTTTTCCGGTGTCGGTCCCGGGGTCGACACCGGCTCTTCAGTTATTTCTACGATACTCCGCTGATGTCTATTTTTTGCTAGCGATCGGTTTTAGCAGACGCAGAATATGATCGAACGCAATGTCTATACATAACTCTATATTTCCCTGATTTACTAAAGATAATTAGCTGTTATTTTTCCGAACAATGACTGGTATTTCACCGCAATAATGGCATAGTTAAGTTATTGAAAAAGAACTTTCTCTGCGAAAGGAGTACGGGCCATGTATAAAAAAATTTTATTGCCTGTTGATGTCTTTGAAATGGATTTAAGCGATAAAGCGGTGCGTCACGCGGAATTTCTCGCTTCGGCCGAAAATGGCGAGATCACCTTGCTCAACGTTCTGCCGAACAGCAGCCGTTCGCTATTGCGCGGTTTTACGGCGGATATTCGTAAGTTTGAAGCCTATATGAAAGAAGAGTCGGAGAAAAAAATGCGCGAGGTGGCGCGACTGTTCGCCATCCCCATGACGCGGATCCATACCCGCGTAGTCTTTGGCAACGTGCGTGACGAAATTCTGGCTCTCAGTAACAACGAAGAGTTCGATGTCATTGTGATTGGTTCCCGCAAACCGGGGATCTCCACCCATCTGCTGGGCTCCAACGCCGAGTCAATTCTGCGCTACGCCAAAACGCCGGTATTGGTCGTTAGATAATCCCTTCAATGACGACGGCTGCGTCGGCCATGCCGGCAGCCGTCTGGCTCTTATTCTTCACTAAACCAGTCGCGGTTCTCCTGGCGAATCAGCAGTACGGATTCGCTGATTTCATGCAAATGGATACTCATGGCTTTTTCTACCGCCTCGGCATCGCGTTTTTCCAGCGCGGTGAAAATCTCATGATGCTGGCGCAGAAGCATCTCCGGAGAGGTGACATGGTCCAGACTCATATAGCGGACGCGATCGATGGCGGCTTTAATATTTTCCACCGTCTCCCAGGCCAGCTGACAGTCGGCGATAATCGAAAGCTTCTGGTGAAATTCATCATCGAGCAGGAAAAAGTCGTTTAACTGCTGCCGATCAACGGCAATACGCTGCTGGTGAAGATTCTGTTCCAGCTGATAAAGTTGCTCTTCGTTAATCATGCCGGCGGCACGGCGAACCACCGCGCACTCAATCGCCTGGCGGACGAAGCAACCATTACGCACCTGCGACAATGAGATTTTATTGACGTAGCTACCGCGCTGGGGACGAATCTGGATAAGTCCGTTTTCCGCCAGCTTAATGAAGGCTTCGCGCACCGGCTGACGAGACACCGCAAAACGCACGGAGACTTCTTTCTCCGACAGCGGTGTACCAGGCGGGATCAGGCAGTGAACGATATCCCGGCGGAGGATGCGATAAATTTGCTGATTGACGGGTTGCGTCGGATTCAGTTGCGATTCTGCGGCCATTGATGGTTACTTTTTAGGGGGTTATGCGCACTATTTTACGCGTTTTTTGCGTTTCCGCCCATACCCGGCCCGCAGGCCGGGTGGCTGACGGTTAGCCCTGACGGTGAACGCTGAGTCCGGCAAAGCTCTGACTCACCGGCATCATCTCCAGGGTGTTGATGTTGACATGTTTCGGCAGGGTGGCGACCCACCAGACCGCCTCGGTCACATCTTCCGGCGTTAGCGCTTGGGTATTTTCGTAAGCTTTTTCGGCTTTAGCGTCATCGCCCTTAAAGCGGACGTTAGAAAACTCGGTGCCGCCCACCAGACCCGGCTCGATGTCGGTCACGCGCACCGCGGTGCCGTGCAGGTCGGTACGAAGATTGAGGCTAAACTGACGGACAAAGGCTTTGGTCGCCCCATAGACGTTTCCGCCGGCGTAAGGCCAGCTGCCTGCCGTAGAGCCGATATTGATGATATGGCCGCGATTGCGCTCCACCATCCCCGGCAGCACGGCGCGGGTCATGTACACCAGCCCTTTATTATTGGTGTCGATCATATCTTCCCAGTCTTCCACACTGGCGCGGTGCGCCGGCTCCAGACCAAGCGCCAGGCCGGCGTTGTTCACCAGCACATCGATAGCCTGCCACTCGGCGGGCAGGTCAGCAATCAGCGTCTCAATGGCGGCGCGGTTGCGGACGTCAAGTTGCGCGATATAAAGGTTATCGCCCAGCTCGTCTTTCAGCGTCTTCAGGCGCTCTTCACGACGACCGGTGGCAATCACTTTATGACCGTTAGCGATAAAACGGCGAGTAATACTTTCACCAAAACCGGCGGTGGCGCCGGTGACCATGATAATCATCTTACTGTTCCTCAACGCTTTTTGTGTTTTCATACCATAGCACGCACAGGCGGCGACCGGTAACGGAAATCATTGCGACCCCTTAAGGAGAGGCCTAATCTTACAGCATTAGCCTGTACAGGAGAGAAAGATGTCCGAACGAAACCCCTTTTTTAGCGTCAGTACGTTGCCTTACCAGGCGCCGCCGTTCGATGTGATTGACGACAGCCACTATCGCCCGGCGTTTGATGAGGGCGTCCGGCAGCAGCGGGCCGAAATTCGCGCTATTATCGACAATCCGCAGCCGGCCAGTTTCGCCAACACGCTCGAGGCGCTGGAGCAGAGTGGTCAGCTGCTGGCGCGGGTGACGCGGGTCTTTTTCGCCATGGCTGGCGCCCATACCAATCCTTATATTCAATCACTGGATGAACAATTTTCCGCCGAACTCGCCGAGCTGGGGAATGACATCTGGCTTAATGCGGCCTTGTTTCAGCGCGTGAACAGCGTCTACGAGCAGCGCGACGCGCTGGCGCTGGACAGCGAGTCCTATCGTCTCCTGACCCTGACGTGGCAACGTTTTGTTCACGCCGGGGTGACGCTGGCTCCCGAGCAGCAGGCGGCGCTGCGCACACTGAACACCGAAGCGGCTACGCTGCAAAGTCAGTTCCAGCAGCGACTGCTGGGAGCGGCAAAAAGCGGCGGCCTGGTGGTTGATTACCGGCATCAACTGGCTGGCCTGAGCGATGAGGAGATAGCGGCGGCGGCTGACGCAGCGCGTGAAAGAGGGCTTAGCGACCGCTGGTTGCTGACGCTGACCAATACCACCCAGCAGCCGCAGCTGCTTGCGCTGCGCGACCGGCAAACGCGGGAGAATCTCTTCGCCGCCGGCTGGACCCGCAATCAGCAGGGCGATGAGCATGATACGCGTGACCTGGTACTGCGGCTGGCGGCGATCCGCGCGCAGCAGGCTGAGCTGTTGGGCGCCGCTGATTACGCCAGCTGGGCGCTGACCGATCAAATGGCGGCTTCCCCGGCGGAGGCATTGGGCTTTATGCGCCGGATAGCGCCGGCGGCGCGGGCGCGGGCGGAACGAGAGCTGGCGGACATCCAGCAGGTGATCGACAACGAAGGCGGGGGTTTTCGCGCGACGGCATGGGACTGGCTTTACTACAGCGAGCAGGTGCGGCGGGCTGCCTATGCCATTGATGACGCGCAGCTCAAACCCTATTTTGCCCTCGAGCGGGTGCTGCACGACGGCGTCTTCTGGACGGCAACGCAGCTCTTTGGGCTGCGCTTTGTTGAGCGCTTCGATATACCGGTCTATCACCCGGATGTGCGGGTCTGGGAGATCTTCGATCACAACGGCGAAGGGATGGCGCTGTTTTACGGTGACTACTACGCTCGTGACTCAAAGAGCGGCGGCGCATGGATGGATGTGTTTGTCGAACAGTCGACTCTGCGCGCGCAGCGCCCGGTTATCTACAATGTCTGCAACTACGTCCGCCCGCAGGCAGGGCAGAGCGCGCTGCTGTCGTGGGATGAGGTGATCACCCTGTTTCATGAGTTCGGCCATACCCTGCATGGGCTGTTCGCCAGCCAGCGCTACGCCAGTCTCTCGGGGACCAATACGCCGCGCGATTTTGTCGAATTTCCTTCGCAGATCTTCGAACACTGGGCCAGCCAGCCGCAGGTGTTTGCCCACTACGCGAAGCACTACCAGTCCGGGGAGCCGATGCCGCAGGCGCTACGCGACAATATGTTGCGTGCGGCAACCTTCAATAAAGGGTACGACATGAGCGAGCTGTTGGCTGCTGCGTTACTCGATATGCGGTGGCATAGCCTGTCGACCTCGGCATTACCGGAGGAGGTGGACGCGTTTGAGCAACTGGTGCTTCGGGAAGAGAACCTGGATCTGGCGGCGGTCCCCCCGCGCTATCGCAGCAGCTATTTCTCCCATATCTTCGGCGGCGGCTATGCGGCAGGCTATTACGCCTATCTGTGGACCCAGATGCTGGCCGACGACGGCTATCAATGGTTCGTGGAGCAGGGCGGTTTGACCCGTGAGAACGGTCAGCGTTTCCGTGAGGCGATTTTATCACGCGGGAACAGCACTGATTTAGCTGAACTTTATCGCCAGTGGCGCGGGCACGATCCGCAGATTGAGCCGATGCTGAAAAATCGCGGGTTGAGTGCGTAGGGCAATTTTAGTCTGACAAGATAACCGGGCGCGCTGCCCGGTTTTTTGTCTGATCTAGTCGTAACCTTATATTTCTTTTACCTCACGCTGCCTAAATCTTTATCGCTCTCTCTCCCTTTAAGCATTAGCGTGGCTTCTTCGATACGAATGAAGCGCCCGGAATCATCTATTTCAGCGAACATATAAACTTCCATGTCCACCTCTTCTCCGCTGCGCCTGGTGCACAGAACGCGATGCCTTGTGGCATAAAGATTCCCGTTACGAAGTTCGTCATGTAACTCAATTTTAGCGAAGGCGATAATTTCCCGGAGTCTACGCGCATGCTGAGCAAAGCCATCTAATCCTTCCCACTTGTTATCAGTACGCTGCCGAAAACCGGGACTAAAATAGCGACTGAGTATCCGATCCAGTGGTATCTGTTGGTGGTTGATAATGTCATCCAATACCCTAGTAATAGTAATCATTTTGATGGTTAGTCCTCTGTGAAAGTGATGAATACTTTACAATCGACTAACTGGCTTCAGTACGGTATAAAAGACATTAAACACCTCAAACACGCCAATATGCACGATCCATTGATTCCATTCGAACCGGTGTTTTCACCCCAGGGACCCACTTTACTCGTCGCGGTACGTCAGTCTGAGGTAATACGGGAGACTCCACGCCACCATCACAGCTGTGGGCAGTTAATCGGTGCCATACGTGGGCTACTTACGGTCGATGGCGGTGATTGTCGCTGGGTGGTACCGGCAACACATGCCGTCTGGATACCGCCAGGTGTTCCGCACGGCCTGCGCTCGCACGGTCCATATTCAGGATGGAGTGTTTATGTTTCTGCCAAAGCCTGTGGCGAGCTACCTGATAAGCCATCTGTTCTCTCAATGACAAATCTGCTGCGTGAAGCGATAACGCGAGCGGCTGCATGGCAAGGTGTAGAGCTTACTGCGTCCCAAAAACGTTTAGCTGGCGTTATTCTTGATGAAATTGGTTCCCTTCCCAGGGTTAATCTTGGGCTTCCAATGCCGCAAGATAGCCGATTGCTCAGAATCGCGCAGGCGCTGTCAGCAAACCCGGACGACGGGCGCAGGTTGGAAGAATGGGCAGCCTGGGCCGGCATGTCATCACGCACGCTCACGCGACGATTCCGAGCCGAAACGGGTTTTAGCTTCAATGAATGGCGACAGCGGATACGCTTACTCAGGGCTCTTGAGCTACTGGCTGCCGGCAAGCCAGTGACGGCGATAGCGCTGGATCTGGGATATGACAATGTGAGTGCCTTCATAGCCTTGTTCCGTCGGATGTTCGGCACTACTCCAGGGCGGTATAAAATTTAATTATCTCTTCGCTGAACATGATGCGTTATCCGCCGCTTTGATTACGTTTGTTATGGGCTGAGAGGGGCAAGTAATTCGGGCCCCTGATTTTTCACATTGCCGACCGCCCGCGTTACCGGGTGCCAGGTAAAATCGTCGGCGGGGACGGCTCCGATGCTGGCAATCTCCGCCGCTTCCGCGCCGGTGACATCCTGCCTCATCCATTCCCGGGCGGCTTCAGGCGCCAGGACCAACGGCCGACGGTCATGAATATCGACAAGACCGCGATCGGCGGCGGCCGTCACGATCAAGAATCCTTCGGCATGGTCCCCACGTTCGAACGGAGTCCGACCAATCGCGGCCATAAAAATTGGCTGGCCATCCTTACGCTGGATAAAGTATGGCTGCTTTGTATTTCCTTCCTTTTTCCACTCAAACCAGCCGTCGGCGAAGCAGATCGCCCGTCCGTGCTCCCACAGCGGCTTGAACATCCTGCTGGAGGCTGCAGTCTCAACCCGGGCATTAATCAGCGGCGGTTTATCCCACCATCCTGGCGCATAGCCCCAGTAAACGGCATCGAGATGGAGTTGCTCATCGCGTTCATTGAGGAGTAAAACTTTTGTCCCGGGCGCGACGTTATAGCGCCCGATAGGCGCCGGGTCCCAGGCAATATCTCGTTCGGCCGCTTCAACGAGATGCGCCAGGTATTCCTCCCGGCTTTGCGCTTGCGCAAAACGTCCGCACATAGCCACCTCCAGCGTGATGTCTGACTAACAGTATAGATCAGCTGCAAAACGGTGTTTTCACCTGCCCAAATACCACGCTCCTTCCACGTTAGTAGACCATTATTTCAGGCCGTCATCTTGCCTGACGTCGC
Organism: Klebsiella sp. KP20-425-1; assembly: GCF_025813515.1. Classification (NCBI taxonomy): domain Bacteria; kingdom Pseudomonadati; phylum Pseudomonadota; class Gammaproteobacteria; order Enterobacterales; family Enterobacteriaceae; genus Klebsiella; species Klebsiella sp. KP20-425-1. The sequence goes on along the minus strand of NZ_CP109614.1, from coordinate 2,701,724 downwards.
GACAGTACACGCTGGGCGTTAGGCCTGGCATTGTCCGTTTATGCTTCATCGTTATTACCCTAACGCCTGTCTGATAAAGGAAATCGTTTTTACTCTTTTTATTATCTTTCAGAATTATCGCACAGAGTTTTACCTTTGTTTGAAATGGTTGTCGCTGGGTTGTATTTGAAAATATCCACCCCTTATTATTTAAAAAGTCATCTTTATCTTTTAAAAGGTTGTTATGAGTAACTTACTATTATTAGTCCTGGCGGTGGTGTTATTGTTTACATCTTTGTTTTTTGGCCTGTCCTATGTTAGAGAAAGAAGAAAAATGAAGATGCGCTTTAATAAATTCCGACGTTAACCGATCCTTCCTGCGGAAAGCGCAAGAGCAACAGATGAGAATCTCGTTAACTCTTGTTTGGTAGCTATTTGGAATTTTTTCATAATATTGATTTTGTGAGAGAAGATCGTCTTATGACTGATGCCCAGTTTTTGCGCTATCTGCTGATTGTTCATTCCCGTTCTGATCGCATCGATAATATAAAGTTGTGATTTGGTCAAGGTTAACCGAGGGCATTTGACACAGCGTCTGCTGTCTTTTTCCAGCCCACCGCAACTAGATGTTGTCGACTCCGTCAGACGTTTTGCAATCTGATTTTTTACGCGGCGCAAGCCGCTGTTCATGCTGATAAAAGTGGCATCGCGTAGACAAAGTGGTAACTGTTCAACCTGCAAAGCGCTGTCGGTGGCGACGAAAATAAAAATAGACGTGTGCGGAGGAAGTTTTTTGAAAAACGGGTGGCATAGATAATGTTCACCAGCGGCCATTTCTGTGAACAGCATATCAATCGGACCTAATATATCTGTGGAACAGTCCACAACGGAATACGGTTCACGGATGTGTTCTTCTTTCGCGATCTCGCTAAGCAGTTCGCAAATTCCGCGATTAAGAAATATGTTTTCAGTGTTAATTAAAATATCAGGCATAGTCATGGCGATCGTGAAAGTTGTCATGCATTTAAAGTGGAGAACATTAAATGCGTATGCCTTTAGGATATTTCTAATAATCAACAAATGCAATAAGTCTAATTTTGGACTTTGAGCTGGCGAGTAAAATTAATGGTATATTAATCAATGACTTATTTTTTAGCGTTGCGCGAGCATGACCGCTAATTTGGCACAAACTGCTTAAATTGCTTATATTGCATGCGTTAATTCTGGTCTCAAATATATTAATCAGAGTTACTTATTCACTGTATGAATTGCTTTTCCAAAAATACCTTTTGCAGGCGCGGGTCCTTGAGGAGATTGCGCCTGAGCGAAACCTGGGGTGGTCATTGATAAAAAGGGGCGGGGTAGACCCGCCGCTGCGGAGGGTGAACAGCAACGGCGTACAACAGAATCAGTTATCAGGATTGTTGGAAATGCTTTTCCACACCATTCCCAGGCCGATCAACATCGACGCGAAGAGGGCGAACAGGGTGGTTGAGATAAAAATGCTGGCCATGGCGGTGCCTCAGAAAGTGCGTATGCAGATCATTAGGCACGGTGTCGGATGAAAGGTTCCTTACCCGGCCGGGTATATTTTCACCAGCGGCGTCCGGTTGACGGCAACAAGGCGAATACCACGTCGAAGCGCCGCTGTTGGCAAGGGGATTCTGACAGGCAGCCGGGTTGCTAACCGCGCTGTTCAAGGGGAGAATACACAACGGCAAGGGGGGAGCGATTCGGACGTTGACATCCCCTTAAACAAGTTATATATACATGTCGCTTCTGTTTATTGAATGTTAAACAGCATCAGTTATGGGACTCAGAAGCGCCACAGCCCCCGCCGTCGGGCGGGGGTAACTTCGCCACCGGCATGCTTATTTTTCACTGAGGCTGGCGAAGAAAATTTTTTTATTTCGGGTCTTGAAAAACGCGCCTTAGATATTATTTTATATAGCGGACAAGCAATGCTTGCCTTTATGTTGAGCTTTTGAATGGATATTCAGGAGGTTAATTATGGCACTCAAAACCTTGTCAGCACTCCCGGTATTTGCTGATTCTCTTTTTGCCGATCGCTTTAATCGTATTGACCGTCTTTTCAGCCAGTTAACGGGCGATACGCCGGTGGGCACTTTACCGGCTTATGATTTACAGAAAGTCGACGACAGCAATTTCCTGCTCAGCGTCAGCGTGCCTGGCTGGAAAGATGATGAGCTGGAAATAGAAACCGTAGGGGGGAATCTGCATATTTCCGGGAAACGCCAGGAAACCGATGCCTCGACAGACAGCGGTGAACGCTGGATTTATAAAGGTATCCGCCGCGCTAATTTCCAGCTCAGTTTCTCTCTTCCTGAACACGCCCAAATTAATCAGGCGCAGCTGGATAGCGGCATCTTAAAAATAGCCATCCACCAGGAGATCCCGGAGAGCGAAAAACCGCGTAAAATTGCGATCGAGAATCAGGGGCGCGTGATAGAACATAAAGTTTGATTCACCGTTGTTCCGAGGATGTTACCTTAAAGGCCCGCCCTGCGGGCCTTTATCCTTTCCCCCCTGAAAATATAAATGGCCTCCCGACGACAAAGAAATCGATATGCTATTCTGTTAACAGACGCAGTGAGTCTGCTATTTCTTTCAATTTCGGCGAGGAGGAAGAATGACTGACGAGATCGATAGCGACGCAAACAGTACGCATGAACTAACCGCTGAAGTGGCTCGGGCGCTGATCGCGCGCGGTTGGCGACTGACCACGGCGGAGTCCTGCACCGGAGGGAATCTGGCGGCAGCGCTCTGTGCCCAGGCGGATACCGCGGCATTTTATGATACCGGCGTAGTGACCTTCAGCGATGAAGCCAAGCGCAACGTGCTGCAGGTTCGCGCGGAAACCCTGGCGGTACACAGCGCCGTCAGCGAAGCCTGCGTTCAGGAAATGTCCTCTGGTATTCTGGCGCTCGCCGGGGCCGATATCGCCATCGCCGTCAGCGGCTACGCCGGACCGGAGGGCGGGGAAGATGGTACCCCCGCCGGCACGGTATGGTTTGCCTGGAATTTTCGCGGCCAGACTGAAACCAAACGGATGTGCTTTGCCGGCGACTGTGAGACCGTGGTGGCGAAAGCGGTACGATATGCCCTGGCGGCGCTGAGCGAAAAGCTTCCCCACTGGCAGTGACGATGCCCGGGTGCGCGGCCTTACAGGTCCATTGCCTGGCGCGCTACCGGCCAGCAGATCTCCCCGATGCCGTTAAGGCAGGGTCGGGAAAAGAGAAAGCCCTGAAACAGGCGAATGCCCACCGACTGCAGCCAGCACCACTCCTCCAGGGTTTCGACACCTTCAGCCACCACCGTAATGCCAAGATCCTCGCAGCAGCGAACGACCGAGGCGACAATCGCCTGTTTGGTGCCGCTAATATGGATATCGCGTACCAGTTCCGCATCCACTTTGATTTTATCAGGCTGAAAACGGGTCAGTAACGACAGGCCGGAATAACCTGCGCCAAAGTCGTCGATGGCCAGCTTCATGCCCGCGACGCGCAGGGCTTTGAGCACCTTGCGGAACTGGTCAAAGCAGGTGATCACCTCTGTTTCGGTCACCTCGATCAGTACCTGATCCGGTCTGAGGCCGGCCGCCAGCAGGCTGTCCATCAGCCAGCCTACGGCGTCAGGGTGGTGATACAGCGATCCGGGCAACAGGTTAATCGCCAGCTGATGTTTCCCGAGCGGCAGCTGGCCGGCGAGAGCGAATGCATACGCTTTGCTTTCAAGATCAAAACGGTAGCGATCCTCCGCCGCAATGGCGGCAAACATTTCCACGGGAGAGCCGCCGGTTGGGCTGCGGATCAGAGCCTCAAAGGAAGAAACTCGCTTTTTAGCCGGCTCGACAATAGCCTGCAGAGCAAACTGGCAAGGTTGACCGGGCAGGTGCTGCGGCGCGGCCGTACCTGACGCGGGCATCATCATCCAGCGAGAGGGCTGCAGCGGCTCGGGCAGGCAATAGCGGCCGCCGTCGGCAATGAAGGCGCTAAGCAGCCGGAACATCCGGTCGTTGACCGGTTCGGTGACCCCAAACGTGCTAAAGCGCAGAATTTCCTCCAGCGCGCCATCGGTTTCAAACAGCCGGAGATCCAGTATGCGCATTCCGGTGCCGTGAAAACGTCGGTAGGCTGAGTAATCGCGCATCAGCTCCACTACGTCGCGATGACGCGGGTCGCTTTGGATTTCGCTGAACAGCGACTCAAGTGCCTCCTCAGTCCCTTCCAGGACCTGGAAAAACTGCAGGCCGTTAAACAGCAGAATGCCGGTGATGCCAAGGGGCAAATTTTTACTGCTGGCGCGATGGACTAAAGCGTCGAGATCGACGGGCGGGCGGTCAGGATGAACCTGGCTGCGGTAAATCAGGGTGGTTAGCATAGTTGTTACGATCGCTCCCGCGGCGTAAGGACATCCGCGCTCAGCATGCAAGATGAGTATGGCCTGACCCTAAAGGAGGGCGAGGCTGATATGTACAAACATTCAACCAACCGTGATGTCCGCTACGCGGAACGCGAGCTTCACTTTGTGATTCCCTTCACTGTACAGGGAATTACACATTTGGCTATCTTTTTCTCATCCTCAATGCAAAAAGACGCTAACAGGCCTCTCATTCCCTCCTCAGACACTGGCGCTGCGTCTTATTTTACCTGTTAATATTCGCTACCAGGAATTATCCTACCATTCTATTTCCCACTCTCAAAAATGAGGCGCTGGTCTTGCCTGAATATAATCGAGTGAATATTATCACTCTAAATTAAATTCTTTTGTCAGGTTTGATATGAGCGACTTCTTTATTATTTTGTGTCTGATTTTATGTCCCATCATTTCTTTATGGAGTGGCTTTTCCTATATTCAGGAAAGGCGCAAGAGACGGTATGTTTTCCGTTCCAGAAGATGATTGTTTGACAGAATAAAATGACGAGTTGTATCAGCGTTTGGCGAGCAGTTGCACAAGGTTGTTAAACTGCTGACGGCTATTCAAATTAAATTTACTCATAATATTCTTTTTATGTGAATGAATCGTTTTGGGACTAATATTTAGCGCAGCGGCGACTTCATGCGGGCTCAGGCCAATACTGAACGCGTAAATGACTTTGGTTTGCGCGTCGCTGACCGACCTGCAGGCGCAATTAATGCAACGCCGCAGACGATTGAACGGCGGGTCTTGCCGCGGTAGCAGCGGACGCTCAATGGCGTTAGCTATCTCATCTTTCAGCCGCTGAACGCGAGCGTGAGGCGGCATAAATACCGCATGCTGCAGACAATTCGGTAAACCCTCATCTACGGTAGCGTGTTCATTGTCCGGGAAAATAAAAAGCGTATATTGTTCCGGGGCATGCTGAAAAAGATCCTGGCACAAGTACCACTCCCCCGCGACCATTTCCGTGAATATCACATCAGCTTGCGCCATCGATCCTGCATCCCATTGTTGAGAAAACTGATAGTGTGGCCGCCCGGCGGCCTTCATCGCTTCATCAACCAGTTCAGCAATAGCGACTCGCAAATAGTGATTTTTTATATTGAACAAAAAATTAGTCATATAACTTCCCTGTGGGCATTAAAAAACATATCTGGATAAATTAAAGAATATAATGATGATGCAGGTACTATTTTTAGCCGTCGTAATCTAAGGGATGTTTTCCATTAATGCAATATCTGGTGGAGAAAGTGAGATAACGGTATATTGATATGCGAAAGTTCCTAATAAACAAAACCTTAAGCATATATTTTTCACTATTTAAAGCCGTTTGCTGTTTTTTTATTTTTGCGATGCATAAAAAGCTTAGTGATAGCCGCGCTCTGTTGTTAAAATTAGCGGAGGACAAGAATACAGGATGTATGCCGTACTCATGAAGCAGATGCTCTATTTGAAAATGCTGGCGTGGCTGGAGGATAATATCTATTGTAACCCGGCGATCGATGACCTGGCGCAGTATATGGGCTATTCGCGTCGGTTTGTGTACGACGTGTTTTACCAGTATGGCCAGTTACCCATCGGGCAGTATATTCGTCTGCGGCGGTTGACCATCGCAGCGGTCAGTCTGCGCTTAACACGGCAACCGATCGCCGCTATTGCCTGGCAGTTAAGCTATGACTCGCCGCAGACCTTTTCCCGGGAGTTTAAGAAGCGCTTTTCGCTCTCGCCACGTGAATACCGTTGCGCGGCGCACTGGGACACGGCAAAGCTGTTGAAAAAGTTTCACCCGGACGGAGAGAGCCTACCTCTGGCTCGTTTTTTTTCTCTGCCGGAACAGGTCTATTACGGCTATCCGATGAAGTATGAACTGCGCCTGTCGGATTTGGTGTTGCAAAGCACCGCTAAGACGAGCATCAGACAAAAGGTTGACCGTTTTTTCACCGCTGGCGGAGGCTCGCTTTCCGTACTTTCCGACTACGCCGCGGCGAGCAAAAATGAGCTTAACGTCGAGGTTAACGCTTTTGTCGGCTGTCATGAGGCGGGAAAGCTGCCCCCCGCGCTGGCCATGAACAGCTCGCTGACCACCCGGTCAGGGCTTTATGTCGGGGTTGAATTCTACGGCAGCTGGTCACGTTATGCTCGTTTATCCAGCGATCTGTATATGGAACTGCTGCCATCCCTGGGGGTAAGTCGTCGGGACGGCTATGACATTGAATGTTTTATAACCCGCCATGCGGAAGGCGAAGAGGCAGGGGACAGGCGCTATCGCGTACGCTATTTTATCCCGGTGACGCTGTCGGCAGCGGGTCTGCGGTCTGACAGCGGTAGTGGGTCAGGGCCTGTGCCGGGGCGAAGTTAAGGTGGCCGGAGCCACCCAGGTTAACATCAAAGCGCAAACCACAGCAGCCAGGTGATGAGAAAGCCCGTCACCCCCATGATGGTTGTCAAGACGGTCCAGGTTTTGAGTCCATCCGGCACCGAGAGTCCGAGATAGCGCGTGACGACCCAGAACCCGGCGTCGTTGACGTGCGACAGCCCGAGCGAGCCGAAGCAGGTCGCCAGCGTCACCAGCACCAGCTGCAGCGGCTCCAGACCGACAACCGCCTGCGACAGCAGACCGGAGGTGGTGAGGATCGCCACGGTGGCCGAACCCTGCGAGGCTCTGAGCACCAGCGATAGCAGAAAAGCGGCGGGCATCAGCGGCAGATGTATTGTCTCCAGCGCCTCGGCTAAGGCATTACCGATGCCGGAAGCGACCAGTACGCCGCCAAAGGCGCCGCCGGCGCCGGCGACGAGGATCACGTCCGCCGACGAGGGGATCGCGCTGCCGGTGACTTCGCCCAGCTTTTTCAGGCTCATCCGCCGACGGATGCCCAGCGTCCAGCTGGCCAGGCCCAGGGAGATCAGCAGGGCGACCGGCGGGGTACCAATGACGGTCATCAGCTGGCGAACCGCGTTTTCCGGCAGCAGAAGCGCCTGACACAGCGTCCCGGAAACAATCAGCATGATGGGCACCACGATCAGCCCACCGATAACCAGCGCATTCGGCGGCGGCAGACGGGTCTGCTGCGCGTTAACCGAGAGATCCGGTACTTCCGCCGTTTGTTGCTGCTCCAGCACGTTAATCGACAGATGATAATGGCGCCGATTGATAAACCGGGCGACAAAATAGCCCACGATACCGACGACCACCGACACCCCAATCCCCGCCAGCATCAGCCAACCGACATCGCTATGCAGAATGCCTGCCGCAGCCGCTGCGCCAGGATGGGTGGGCAGCGCCACGTGGACGGTTAACATCACGCCGGCCATCGGCAGGCCAAACTTCAGCGGCGACACGTGGGCGACTTTGCTGAAGCCGTAGATTAACGGAATGATGATGATAAAGCCGACTTCAAAAAAGACCGGGGTGCCGAGAATAAAAGCCACAATGGTTAAGGCGGCAATGGTTCGTTTTGCACCCAGTACGCCGGTCAACGTTTTCGCCAGCGATTCGGCGCCGCCGGACATTTCAATCAGCACCCCCAGCATTGAGCCCAGAATAATAATGCTGGCGATGTGGCCAAGCAGGCCGCCCATGCCTTTTTCAATGGTGGTTATAATTTTATCTGCCGGAATGCCGGCGGCGAATGCCACCAGCAGGCTGACGATCAGGAGCGCCACAAAAGGATGTGCTTTCGCTTTGATCACTAACAGGAGCAACAGCACTACGCTGGCTAACGCAATAAGTAACAGCGCCGATGTCGACATAGGTTTGCCTCGGGTATTAACAGGTGTACAGAGAGTTATTTTTTTAGAAAACGGCGTTTATTTTTTCCGGTAGGGCGAGAACCACCCCAGCCCGGAAAGCGTGTCTGTCCGGGGGATATATTCGCAGCCGATCCAGCCGTCATAACCGGTTTTATCCAGTAGCGCATAGAGCCACGGATAGTTTATTTCGCCCTCATCCGGTTCATGACGGTCGGGCAGGGAGGCAATCTGAATATGGCGATACTGGCCGGCATATTCGGTAATAAGATGGCTTAAATTGCCGTCCACCTTCTGCGCGTGAAACAGATCTAACTGCACCGCCAGGTTCGGCCTGTCGACCCGTTTCACCATCGCCAGCGTCTGATATTGACTGTGGTAGAGATAGCCCGGTTTGGTCTGCGGATTCAGCGCTTCGATGAGTATCCGCTTGTCGTGGCGGGCAAAGCACTCCGCGGCGTAGCGCAGATTATCGATAAGCACGGCCTCGCAGGCTGCGCGATCCGCTCCCGGCGGCACCACGCCGGCCATGATATGCACCTGCGGGCAACCGAGCTGGCAGGCATACTCCAGCGCCAGCTCAATATCGCGTCGGGCCTCCGCGCTTCTCCCGGGGATGGCGGCGAGCCCCCATTCTCCGGCGTTGACGTCGCCGGGTGGGGTATTGAACAGCACCAGCTGCAGCTGGTTCTCCTGCAGGCGCTGTCTGATTTCCCCGGCGGCATACTCATAGGGAAACAGAAACTCAACGGCTTCAAATCCCGCCCGGGCAGCGGCGGCAAAGCGTTCCAGGAACGGCAGTTCGGTAAACAGCATGGATAAATTTGCAGCGAATTTTGGCATGGTTTTATCTCAGTTCTTTCACTTCGTCAGCGGTCAGGTAGCGGATCTCGCGGTTGCCGAGGGTAAATATCAGCCGTGCGGTCTCTTCCAGTTCCTCGGTATTGTTGGTGGCTTCGCGCAGCGATGAGCCAGTAACCACCGGTCCGTGGTTGGCCAGTAAAAAGGCGTTATAGCGGGGCGCCAGCCCGGCCAGCGCCTGGGCAATACGGTCATCGCCCGGCCGGTAGTAGGGAACCACCGGGACGTCGCCGACGCGCATCACCACATAGGGGGTAAAGGGGCGGATACAGTTGTGCGGATCGAGCCCCTGCAGGCAGGAGAGCGCGGTCAGATAGTGGCTGTGCAAGTGGACGATCGCCTTGCAGGCCGGGTTGTGCAAATAGACTGCCCGGTGAAAAGTGACCTCTTTCGACGGTTTGTCGCCGGAGATCCATTCTCCTTGCAGCGTCACCACCGACAACCGCTGAGCCTGCAGTTCGCCGAGGCAGGCGCCGGTCGGCGTCGCCAGCAGGTTGCCGTCCGGCAGCAGCAGCGACAGATTGCCAGCGGAGCCGGTGGCATAGCCGCGGCTAAATAACGAGGCGCCAATCTGCACCATTTCCTCTCGCAGTTGTTGCTCAGTCATGACGAAACTCCTGCTGGGCACGGGCAAAGAACTGGATATCGCCGAAGTTACCTGACTTCAGCGCCAGGGAGAGCGGCTGGCGGGTGTCACGCACCCAGGGCACGCCAGGGGAGATGGTCGGCCCAATATGGAACGCCTCAACCCCCAGGGTCTGCGCCACAATGCTCGACGTTTCCCCTCCGGCCACAATAAAGCGGGTAAATCCTTTCGCCTTCAGGGCGGCGGCAAGAGCGGCAAACAGCTGTTCCACCCGTTCGCTGCTGGCCTTGTCGCCATACTGCGCCTGGATCCGCTGCAGCGTTTGCGGCTCGGTGGTGGCATAGATCATCGGCGCCAGCGGCGCATCGCGCTGCGCGTCCACCCAGTCAGTCAGCGTCCTGACGTAGCTCTCCAGATCGGTAAAGCAGGCGCTTAAGTCGACGGCGCGGGCGGGGGCCTGTTGACGATAGGCCGCCACCTGGCTGTTGGTCATCACCGAGCAGGAGCCCGAGAGCACCACCGCCGGGCCGACCAGCGGCATGCCGGCCTGAGCGCTTTCACCCCGGGCGCCATGGCGCTGCGCCCAGTCGCGGGCGAGGCCGATGGCGAGGCCGGAACCGCCGGAGACCAGCTTCATCTCCCGCAGCGCCACGCCCTGGGTGAGCAGATCCTGTTCACTGAGGGCGTCTAGCACCACATAGCGCACCGCCGGATCGTTGACTGCCGCCAGCGCGGCGGCGACCGCCTCCGGCCCCCGGGCGACAATCGGCCAGGCAATCAGCGCAGCTTTTCCGCGCCCCTGGCGCTCAATTAAGCGGCCCAGGTGCGCATCCTCCATCGGCGTCACCGGATGGTGGCGCATCCCGGACTCATTCAGCAGTTGCTCGCCGACGAACAGATATCCCTGATAGACCGTGCGGCCGTTAACCGGCAGCGCCGGGGAAATCACCGTCCGCGTCTCACCCAGCTCGGCCAGCAGGGCATCCAGCACCGGGCCAATGTTGCCCTGCGCGGTGCTGTCGAAAGTGGAACAGTACTTGAAATAAAACTGCTGACAGCCCTGGGCCTGCAGCCAGCGCAGGGCCGCCAGCGACTGGCTGACGGCCATTTCCGCCGGGCAGGAGCGAGTTTTCAGGCTGATGACCACCGCCTCGCTGGTCAGCGGAAGATCGCGGGTCGGCACGCCATTCAGTTGCACCGTCGGCATGCCGTTGCGCACGAGGAAGCTGGCAATATCCGTGGCGCCGGTGAAGTCATCGGCAATGACACCAAGCTGCATGTTGTCTCTCCTCACTGTTTATGGCCCGGCAGGGTGATGCCGTTGAAAATCTTGATCACCGCGCTGTCATCTTCCCGACCGAATCCGGCATTACTGGCGGAGGTGAACATATTCAGCGCGGTAGTGGCGAGCGGCAGCGGGAAGGTCAGCGCCCGGGCAGTGTCATTCACCAGCCCGAGATCTTTGACAAAAATATCGACAGCGGATTTTGGCGAGTAATCGCCATCCAGGACGTGCTGCATGCGATTCTCAAACATCCAGGAATTACCCGCCGCGTGGGTGACCACGTCATACATCGTCTCCAGTGGGATCCCGGCGCGGGCGGCAAGCGCCATCGCTTCGGCGGCAACGGCGATGTGCACCCCGGCCAGCAGCTGATGGATAATTTTTACCGTCGAGCCAAGACCAATGTCGCTCCCGATGCGGTAGACTTTGCCGGCCACGGCGTCCAGCACCGGCGCGAGGCGGGCAAAGGCGGCATCGCTCCCGGAGGCCATCACCGTCATGTCGCCGGCGGCCGCTTTCACGGCGCCGCCCGATACCGGCGCGTCGAGCATCAATAGCTGGTACTCCGCCAGCGCCTCGGCAATGGCCTGAGCATCGGCGGAGGCGATGGTGGACGACACCATCACGACGGTGCCCGGCTTCAGATGGGCGGCGAGGCCGCTCTCGCCGAACAGGATCCCCCGCACCTGGGCGGCATTGACCACCAGCAGCACAACTGCATCCAGTTCCGCGGCGAACGGCACCGCGCTGGGGCCCGCGCCTTTGGCGCCCGCCGCCAGCAGTGCGCGACAGTTGTCGGGATTGATGTCAACGCCCCAGGTGTTCAGGCCCGCCTGCAGGCAGGCGCGGGCGGCGCCCATGCCCATTGAACCCAGTCCAATCACGCAGACATTAGTGTGTGCAGCCATGCTGGTCTCCTTGTGAATATTAGTTAATTAATGTGATTTAATGATAGAATAAAGCGTTATCATGTGAAAATATGTGAGAGTTATCACGAATAACCCACATGAATATAAAAAATTCACAGGTGGAAAGAGGCTGCACAACGGCGATTCTTGCCCTAAAATAGCGTAAAAACAGCGGCAAAGCGCGATAACAACACCGGGTGTCGCCAGGGCCGTAGCCTGGGTGGTGACGCCTGGTGTGAAAAAATGGTAAGGGGAGAGCGGTGATTCCAATAGAACGACATCAGCGTATTTTAGCCCTGGTGGAGCAGCGTGGGGCGGTAAGCATTAACGAGCTGACGGAGATCCTCGGCGTGTCCCATATGACCATCCGTCGGGACGTCAGTAAACTGGAGGAGCAGGGGCTGCTGGTCAGCGTCTCGGGCGGCGTGCGCGCCGTCAGCCGGCTGGCTGCGGAACCCAGTCATCTGGTGAAAAGCACGCTGCAGAGTGAGGAGAAACAGGCGATCGGCGCGCTGGCGGCGAGTCATATCGCTAAAAACAGTTGCATCTATCTGGATGCCGGGACTACCACCCTGGCGCTGGCGCGGGCGATCCTCGACCGGAACGATCTCCAGGTGGTCACCAATGATTTTGAGATAACCCAGCTGCTGATCGATGCCAGCCAGTGCGGCGTGATCCACACCGGCGGCACTCTGTGCCGGGAGAACCGCTCCTGCGTGGGCGAATCGGCGGCGCGTACGTTACGCCACCTGGCTATCGATACGGCCTTTATCTCCGCCAGCGGCTGGGACAGTCGCGGGATATTCACCCCTGATGAGAACAAGGTTACCGTCAAGGAGACCGTCAGCCAGGTCAGCGCGAGAAGCATCCTGCTGTGCGACAGTTCGAAATACAATCAGGTGGCCACGTTTATGGCGTTACCTTTGACCCGGTTCACCACCATCATTACCGACCGGCATCTTTCCGATGCCGCCGCCAGTCATATCGCCCGGCACGCCTGCGAGGTGCTGCGGGCCGGATAACGCGCGCGGCCACCGCCGGGTTAGCGTTGCCAGTGTTCGATCAGCGCCGCGCCGATCCCGGCGATTTGCTGATTTCGCTCGGCCATGCTCGCCGGGGTATCCCGCAGATAAATCACCACAATGCGCTCTGCTTTGTTATTCGGGCCAAGCAGGGCGACAATCCCGCGCGCACCCCGCTCGCCAGCTCCGGTCTTATCGGCGATAAACCAGCCCGCCGGCAGCACGGAGCGGATCAACGGTCCGGCGACCCGATCGTCCACCATCCACTGCAGCAGCTGCCGTTGCGAACGGGCGCTCAGACGCTGGCTGGTCAGCAGCTTGCGCAGGGTCGCGGCCATGCTGGCCGGGGTAGTGGTGTCGCGGGCGTCGCCGGGAAGCGCCTCATTCAGTTCCGTTTCCCAGCGGTCAAGGCGGGTGACGTTGTCGCCGATCTGGCGCAAAAAGGCAGTCAATCCTGCGGGGCCGCCGACGGTGGCCAGCAGCAGATTGGCGGCGCTGTTATCGCTCATGGTAATGGCGGCGGCGCAGAGTTCGCCGACCGTCATGCCGTCGGCAAGATGTTTTTCGCTGACCGGCGAGTAGTCCACCAGATCCTGCTGGCGATAGTGGATCTTTCGCTCCAGCTGTTCGTCACCGGCATCCACCCGCGCCAGCACTGCGCCGCAGAGCACTACTTTAAAGGTGCTCATCATGGGAAAGCGTTCATCGGCGCGCCAGGCGGTCAGCGTGCGGCCGCTGGCCAGATCCATTTCTATCATGCCTACGCGGCCCGACAGCTGGCTTTCGCTTTGTTTAATTTGCTCAAGCGGCTGCGGGCTGGCGTGTACCGCCAGCGGCAGGGTGGCTAACAGGGAGATAATACACAGGCGAATATAACGCATAACCACAATACATCCTTGAGTGAGGGCCGATAAAGGCGAGTAAAGAAGCGACAAATAAGAATAACCCGGCGTTTTGCTGATTCACAATTCCTCTTTTTTCCTTCATCATTTGTCATCTTTTATTTCGAATAATCAATATCTAGCCCTGCCTAAGCACGCTATTTTTTGACTCAAGGCCGTGATGAACTATAAGAAAGTACTAAGTACCGCACTCTGTCGGGCGTCGCTGTTTGCCGATCACCACGCCCGCCGGTCCCTGCGGTTCGCCAACGCTATATGCCATCCCGGGAGGAACTAGTGCACCCGATAATTAAGGTCATGCTGGTGGGCGGTAAGGCGGACGGGCTGTTGGTCAGCGTCGCCGATGACGCGACCGAGGTCTCGGTGACGCCTGCGCAGTACGGTGCGCTATCCGGGCAACCGTTGAGCTACCGAATTGTTAGCCAAACCATTGACGATGAACGCTATTTTTTTGGCGTTTTCAGCGACGCCCATCAGGATAGCGATAAGCTGACGCGGGTCGCCCTGACCCGTGGAATGAAAAAAATGTTCTGTTAAACCCTGCCCGAAAGGGGGCGTAAGAGGGTATGCCGGGCGCCGCTGTGCTACTGTGGCAGCCTTCTATTTCCAGGGCCGGACGCATAATGATTCAGTACATTCGTATTCAAAATTTTCGCTCAGTGAAGGATATCGCGCTGGAGCTCGGGCCGCTGAACATTGTCTTCGGCCCTAACGGCTGCGGTAAATCCAATATTTATAACGCCATCCACCTGCTGACCGCTGCCGCTGAGGGCAGGCTTTCGGGGTTTATCAGCGAAGAGGGCGGTCTGGAGAATATGATGTGGTCCGGGGAGCGTTCGCCCCTCGATCGTCACCCCCGCCGGCTGCAAATCGCCTGCCGGACCGACAGCTTCGATTATGAGCTGCAGATAGGCTTCCCTGAAAAATTGCCCTATCCGACGCAATTCATGCTCGATCCTATCGTTAAAGAAGAGAATATCTGGCTGGCCGGCTACTCCCGCCGGCCTTCCTCCCGCGTACTGCAGCGCAAGAATCAGGCGGCGTTTCTCGTCGATGTCACCGGGGAGAAAAGTACTTTCACCGAGAGTATTTATGAAAATGAGTCGGTGTTCGGTCAGCTTGGCGAGCCGCACCGTTTCCCCGAAGTATCGCGAGTGCGGGAGACCTTGCGCCGTTGGCGGTTTTATCATGAATTCGCGATTGGCCGTCATTCGCCGCTGCGTCAGCCGGCCGTGGGTTACCGTTCGCCAGTCCTCGACAGCGATGGCCAGAATCTCGCCGCCGCCTTTCAGACCATTGTCGAGATCGGCGCGGAGGAGATTTTGCATGAAATCCTTGCCGACGCCTTTCCCGGCTGCCAGTTTTATTGTGAAAACGAGCACTCGCGTTTCGCTCTGAAAATGCGTCGCGAAGGGATCCGCCGCCCGCTGCTGGCGGCGGAGATGTCCGACGGTACGCTGCGCTTTTTGTGCCTCGCCGTCGCGCTGCTCAGTCCACGCCCGCCGGCGTTTCTGGCGATCAATGAACCGGAGAACAGCCTGCATCGCGACATGTTGCCCGCGCTGGCCCGGCTGATTATCGAGGCCTCGCGCTACAGCCAGATCTGGCTGACCAGCCACTCGGCGGAGCTGGCGGAGCTTATCGCCGCCGGGGCGCCTTGTCAGCGCTATGCGCTGGAGAATCGCGGCGGTGAGACGCGGATTGTCGAGTGAAGCCCGTCATCCCTGACGGGGGCGCTGGAGTCAGGCGGGGCTCTGCGTCTCTGCGGTCGGCAGCAGACGGTTGCCGCCGCGTAGGGTGACGAACGAGAGCAGGGTGAAGCTCAGGGTTATGCAGCCGAGGATCAGATAGGCCTGATGGAAGCCGACGGTGTCGTACATCCGGCCCACCCAGGCGGAAAGCACCACCCCGGACAACTGTTTTGACAGATTAAAACCGATCAGGAACAGGGTGGCCGAGAGGCGCGGGTTAAAGGCGGAAGAGATATATTTAAAAGTTCCCACCAGCAGGAAGGGGATCTCAAACATATGCAGCATCTTGAGGATCACCACCTCGACTGCCGATGAGGCGAAGGACGACCCGAGAATACGCACCGACATGATCATCCCCGCGGTCAGCAGGGCGTTTTTGGCGCCGATGCGGTTAACGATGGCCGGCGCGCAGAACATGATCAGCGCGTTGAGCAACTCGCCGCCGGTGGTGACGAAGCCAAACACTTCGGTACCGCGCTGCGGACTGGCGAAAAAGCTTTTGAAAAAGTTGGCGAACTGCTGGTCAAACACGTCGTAGACGCTGGCGACACCCACCACATAGACGATAAAGCCCCAGAAGCGCGGCATACGCAGCAGCTCTGCCGCCGTACGCAGCGAAAAGGCCTGGCGATTGGCGCCCAGCGCCTCGATAACCTGGGCGCTGTTGCTGCTTTCCGGCCGCGACAGCCAGAGCAGCAGACCGAGCACCAGCGCAAAGCCGGAGGCGATCCAGAAGGTGATATTGGGATCGATGCCGAACAGCACGCCGGTTATCGAGGCGCATAGCGCCCAGCCGACGCAGCCTGCGACCCGCACTTTGCCATATTCAAAGCGGTTGGCCCGGCTGACGCGTTCGATATAAGCTTCCACCGCCCCGGAGCCGCTGGAGAAAACAATCCCCAGGTAGATCCCGCCTACCAGCGAACCAGCGATAATATTCATCTGCAGCAGCGGAGAGAAAACGAAAATAAAGAATGGCGCGAACAGAATTAACAGTACCGTAATGGTCCACAGCAGATGTTTGCGCAGGCCGAGCTTATCCGACATCAGGCCGAACACCGGCTGAAAAATAATGGCGAATAACGAGATAGACGAGAAAACGATCCCGGTTTCCGTTTTAGTTAAATGGTTAACGTCCGCCAGCCACACCGGAAAAAACGGGAAGTAGGCCGACATAATGAAATAGTAAAAGAAAAAGAACAGCAGGAAATAGACGAAATTATGCCGTTCTCGTGGCGCCAGTTCTGAGAATTTCATCACCATGATCCCTTGTTATTCTGTTTGTGGGGTGGGGGCTGTCGCCCCCACGGATTAAAAGCAACGCAATGAGACCTCGTACTGCCAGCGCGTTTGGCTCAGGAGCCACTGCGGCAGCACGCTGGGGGTCCAGGAGTCATCGCCTCCCACCCCCATATGCAGGCCGTCGAGGGTGATCCACACGCCGTCTTCGGCCTGCATCTTGTGCCAGTGGTCGGTCTCCATCAGCTGACGGGTGCTCCATGGCTGAACGGAGAAGTGGAAATGACCGCTGATGTGCCAGCGCCCCCAGTCCAGCGCCTGGGTATCACAGCGCAGGCCGTTTTCCGTCGGGAAGATGTAGGGGGTGGTCATCGCCGCCAGCGGCTGCTCCCAGCGGGCGAAGCAGGCGCTGCTCCGCCGGTCGGGGTAGTTCTCATGCGGCCCCAGACCCAGCCAGCTCACCGGCGCCTGCCGATCCGCCACCTGGAAGTGCAGCCCGACCCGCGGCAGCGGCGGCAGGGTTTCCGCCCGTTCGCCGTCCACTGCCAACCGCAGGGTTCCGTCAGCAGTGAAGTGCATGCGCCAGTGGCTGACAATCACTACCTCTTCGCCGCGCAGGTAGTGCCAGCGGCAGTCGACGAGGGTTTCATTTGCCAGGCGCTGCGCATCGCACTGGACGCAGTGCGCCTCAAGATCGTACAGGCCGGCGCTTCTCCAGCGCTCCACCCAGGCGTTGGGGTCGATACGCTCTACTTCGCTGACCCCGATGTCGTTGTCGAGCGGCGCGCGAATAAACTGGTCACGCAGGGGAGTCAACAGCTGCTCCTGACCGCCAACCGACCAGCGGCTCAGCAGACCCGTCCGGCGATCGATGGTCCAGCATTGCGAACCGGCGCGGATCTGCCAGACCTCATCGCTGACGATAAGATCCGGAGCGCCGGCAGACACGGTGGGCGCCGGCAGCGCCAGCGGGGCGGGCAGGGGAAACTGTTGCCAGGCGACGCGGTGCTCCGCTTCTGACCAGGCGGTCGCCTGGGGCTGGGTCACCTCCAGCGTCAGCCACACCGCGCGGGCGCCTTCAGGCAGGATCAGGCTATCGAGCAGCGTTATCTCGTCGCTGCCCTCAGGGGGCAGCGCCAGGGTCAGGTCGCCGTGATACAGGGGTTCACCGGCCGCCTGCACCTGCCAGCGCAGCACTTCGTTATCGGTTGGGCGGAACAGGTATTCGCTGATGATGCGCACCCGCAGCGGCGAGGTCGACAGCAGCGTGAACTGAAAATACTGCTGGGCGTGCTTCGCCTCCACCAGCGACGGATGCGGCGTGCGATCGGGAAACACCAGACCGTTCATACAGAACTGGCGATCGTTAGGCTTATCACCAAAGTCGCCGCCATAGGCCCAGCCGACGCTGCCGTCGGCAAAGGTTTTGCGGATCGCCTGGTCGGCCCAGTCCCAGATAAACCCGCCCTGCAGCCGCGGATACTCGCGAAAGGCCTGCCAGTAATCGGCGAAGTTGCCGAGGCTGTTGCCCATCGCGTGGGCGTACTCGCAAAGGATCAGCGGCCTCTGCTCACCGGGCAGGCTGATCCATTTTTTGATCCCCCATTTGGGGACCGCCGGGATCGGCTGGTCGCGTTCGACGCGGGCGTACATCGGACAGATAATATCGGTGGCGGTAGTATCCGCGCCGCCGCCCTCGTACTGCACCGGACGGCTCGGATCGTTGCGTTTCAGCCAGTGGTACAGCGCTTCGTGGTTGCCGCCGCCGCCGGACTCGTTGCCCAGCGACCAGATGATAATGCACGGATGGTTGCGGTTGCTCTGTACCATCCGGGTGACGCGGGCGCTGAAGGCTGGCAGCCACGCCGGATCGTCGGACAGCCGATTCATCGGCACCATGCCGTGGGTTTCAATATTGGCTTCATCGACCACGTACAGACCGTAGCGGTTGCACAGCTCATACCAGCGCGGCGCGTTGGGATAGTGCGAGCAGCGCACGGCGTTAAAGTTGTTCTGCTTCATCAACAGAATGTCCTGCACCATATCCGCCTCGGTGACCACCTGCCCGCGCAAATGATGATGCTCATGGCGGTTAACGCCGCGGATCAGCAGCGGTTTACCGTTGAGACGCAGCAGGCCATCGGCAATCTCGATGCGGCGAAAACCGATGTCCCACGCTTCGGCCTCCAGCAGTTCGTCGCCGCGCCACAGGGTGACCACGGCGCGATAACAGTTCGGGGTTTCCGCGCTCCAGTGCGCCGGCGTCGCCACCGCCAGGGAGAAATCGACCCGTTCCGCGTAGTGGCCGCGCTCATCCACCGTCGGGGTACCTAACGGCTGCCGCCCGGCGGCGATCTGCTCCTCGCCGCGCCACAGGCTAACCCCGACGCTGAGCCCGGCAAGCGCCGCCTCAGTCGCTTCGACGGTCGCCTGGACCTGCAGAGTGCCGTCGCGATAGAGGGCGTCAAGGGCTGGCGTCAACTGCACGTCGCATAGCCGTTGCTGCGGCTTATTCAGCAGCCATACCGAGCGGAAAATACCGCTCATCCGCCACATATCCTGGTCTTCCAGCCAGCTGCCGGCGCTCCAGCGCATGACCATCACGCACAGGCGGTTGTCGCCCGGACGCAGAAAGGGGCTGAGATCGAACGCCGCCGGCAGGCGACTGTCCTGCGAATAGCCGACCCACACGCCATTGCACCACAGATGAAACGCCGAGTTGACGCCATCGAAAATAATCTGCGTTTGCCCGTTCTCGCGCCATGTGTCCTCAACCGTAAAGTGCAGGGAGTAGCAGCCGGTCGGGTTATCCTCCGGCACCCGCGGTGGGGTGGTGTCGATGGGATAGCGGACGTTGGTGTAGATCGGCGCGTCATAGCCCTCCATCTGCCAGTTGGAAGGCACAGGCGTGCCGCGGCAGTCCGGTAGATCCTGCGTCAACCACTGCGCATCGACGGCAAACGGGCTACGGGCGTAAGAGAACTGCCACTCGCCGTCCAGTTGACGGCGGCGGGATGAAGGTAGGTTATCGCGGGCGGCAAGCTCATCGCGCCAGCTGGCGAAAACGGGATGCGCTGGCAGGCGGTTAAGGTGGGTAATGGTCTGGTTCTGCCAGTCTTCACGGGCGAGGACGGCGTGAAAGTCAGGAATGTGGCTGCGGCCGGTATCGCTAATTTGCATATTAAACCCCGGTAAGTCAGAAATTGTCGTTCGCTAAACAGGATGGTTAACGTTATCGGGCAATTTGTTTTGTCCAGCAATCTCGGGGGAATCGAAATTAACAGACGATCACGAAAGCGGGGGCGAAGCGCTGTTTTTTGTCGCGCGTTAAACATAAAATGTTAGCGCACGACATTGTTATTGCTGAGGAGAAAAGATGCCGCGTCGTACCGCAACCCTGGAGGATGTCGCCCGCGCCGCGGGCGTGTCCCAGCAGACGGTCTCCCGGGTGCTGAACCGTCCTGAGGTGGTGTCAGCCCGCACCCGCGAGCAGGTGATCCGCGCGATGCAGGCGCTGCACTATGTGCCTAACCGCTCGGCGCAGCTGCTTGCCGGCAAAGCGGCGCCCTCCATCGGGCTGATTACCGCCTCGCTGACGCTGCACGCCCCCTCGCAGATCGCCGCCGCGATAAAGAGCCATGCCAGCCTGCATCAGCTGGAAGTGGCGATAGCGATGCCGGCGCAGGCTGATTTTGTCGCGCTGCAGGCCCGGCTGGACGAGCTGCGCGCCCAGCATATTCGCGGGGTGATCGTCAGTCTGCCGCTGGAGAGCGCCACTGCCGAGCGGCTGGTGCAAGACAATCCGGATATGGCCTGCCTGTTTCTCGATGTCTCCCCGGAGGCCGATGTCTGCTGCGTGCGCTTCGACCACCGCGACGGCTGCGGGGCCTGCGTGCGCCACCTGTGGGAGCTGGGGCATCGCGAATTTGGTCTGCTGGCGGGACCGGAAAGTTCGGTTTCCGCCCGTCTGCGTCTCGCCAGCTGGCGCGAGGCGTTGCACAGTCTGAATATTGCCCGCTCTACTACGGTGTTTGGCGACTGGAGCGCCGCCAGCGGTTGGCAGAAAACTTTCGAGCTCCTCCACCTGCAGCCGCGGATCAGCGCCATAGTGGTGGCAAACGATCAGATGGCGCTCGGCGTGCTCAGCGCGCTGGCCCAGCTCAATCGCAGCGGCAGCCAGGCGGTATCGGTGACCGGCTACGATGACACCGCCGACAGCCTTTACTTCCAGCCGCCGCTCACCACGGTGGCGCAGGACTTCGATCTGTTGGGCAAAAGGGCGGTGGAGCGGCTGATTGCCCTGATGGCGGCCCCGCAGCTGCGGATCCGCGAGCTGCTGCCGACCCGGCTCATCGTGCGCCAGTCGGCCTGGCCTGTCGCCGCCGCGGAGGACCGGCAGCAGACCCTGGCGCAGCTGAAAGCGCTGGTGGAGAAGCTTTAGCTGCTGGTCGTTGAGGCTTTATTGAAGTTGAGCATGCTAACTTCGGCAGCAAACGTAGAGAGGTAAAGCTTATCTGTCTGCGAAAAATGCAAAACACAATCTATCCATGCAAGCATTGATTTACCGCCAGTCATATGGCGGTTTTTTTTTTGCCCCTTCCACCCTGTACCGACTGCTTCAGTCCGGCTTTCCATCTGGCATATCCTGCCGCGGCATGCTAGATCTTGCTTCCGGGAGACGACGGGAGACAAGGTCATGATGGTGATTGAGGGTAAAGAGGCGATCGTGCGGGTGGACTGGCAGCGAGTGCGAACGATCATCGCCGAGGCCGGGCTGAATGAGCGTGATGTTCAGCAACTGGAGCAGGCGTTCCGCCAGAGCACCTTCTGCTGGTTTGGCTATGAGAACGGTCAGCTGATTGCCGTGGCGCGAGCCATCAGCGACTGCACCTGGAGCAGCTATCTGGCGGATGTGGCGATCGTCCCCGCTCGTCAGGGACAGGGCTACGGGCAACAGCTGATGCTGGCCATCCGGGAGCAACTCCTGCCCTTTGGCAAAATATTTATCTATGCGGTGGCCGATAAAATTACGTTTTATCAGCGCTTTGGCTTTGCCATGTTGACTACCGGCATGGTCTGCGCCAGCGAGGAAGGCATGCAGAAAATGCAGGAGCAGGGCTATATCCGTCAGCCCTGAAAGGTGACGCTTAGAAACGCCTGGCTTAAACGTGTAAACCAGGCGCAGGCTGTCAGAGGGGGCGTTCGAGCACGAAAAGATACGCTTCCCGCGACCAGAACAGGGCGGTACGGCGGCGCTCCACCGACATGGTTTTCACTTCCCATCCCTCACGGGTATAGCTGCTGAGAAACTGGCTCATTTTGTCAGGGTCGGCCTTGGCTTCGCCAAAAAACAGACTGCCCAGCAGCCCCTCTTTATAGATCACTACCCGACACTCTTTCTTCATCATCGACCCTCCTGGCGACCGGTTTACTGTGGCCGTCTATTGTCCGTGGCTGCGACGATTTTGCAATCGGAGAAGGCGTAAACTGTTTACGGTACTGCAGCGGGCTGAGCGCGAAGTGCTGGCGAAAATGGTGGCGCAGGGTGCCGGCGCTGGCAAACCCGCAGCGCTCAGCGATCTGATCGATGCCCATCGTGCTCTCCGTCAGGTGCTGGCGGGCGCGCAGCAGTCGTTCCTCCAGCAGCCAGCGGGCGGGCGTTTTACCGGTGGCCTCCTCAAAGCGGCGCAAAAAGGTGCGCGTCCCCATGCCGGCGCGCTGGGCGAGGGAAGCGACGGTATGGCTGGCGGCAAGATGCTGGTGCAGATAGTCAAACAGCTGACCGAGGCGCAGGCTCTCCCGGCTGCGGGCTACCGGGCGCAGGACCTGCTGCGCCTGACCGCCGTCGCGATGGGGAGAGACGACCAGGCGGCGGGCGACGACGTTGGCGGCTTCGCTGCCGAAATCTTCACGCACCAGATGCAGACAAAGGTCGATCCCCGCCGCACTGCCGGCGGAAGTCATCAGCAAAGCATCGCCCACGTAAAGGACGTCCTCCACCACCTGGATCTGCGGAAAACGGGACTGCAGCGCCGCGGTGTAGCGCCAGTGGGTTGTCGCCTGGCGGCCATTGAGCAGCCCGGCGGCGGCGAGAACGAACACCCCGGAACAGATAGAAATAATCCGACATCCGCGGGCGTGGGCGGAAGCCAGCGCGGCGCACAGCGCCTCGGGGACCGGGGCGTCGACGCCGCGCCAGCCGGGGACCACGATCGTATCCGCCTGGGCGAGAAGTTCAGGACCGCCGTCGGTCATCAGGCGGATGCCGCCGGTAGCGCACAGCGGCCCTTCATCGACGGCGGCGACGGCGAACTGGTACCAGTTGTCGCCCATTTCCGGGCGCGGCAGGCCGAAGATCTCCACGGCTACGCCAAACTCAAAGGTGCACAGGCCATCGTAGGCGAGGGCGATCACCTGATGACGTGACGGTGTCACAGAAGGGGTTGTCAGAATGTTAGCGTTTTCTGTCATGGTTGCCGGCAGATCAGGGTGATGGGCGTCAGTAAAGTAGTGTTATCACAGACAAGGAGAAGACGCCATGAGTGTAGTAACCCAATTTACCCCCGCCACCTCCGCTGAGGCTATCCGCTGGTTCAGCCATAAGCTGCATCTTGAGACCGACTGCGCCGATGTGCACAGCGCCCAGCGTGCCGGCGAGGTCGACTTCGTCCTGCTGCACGTGGTCGGCAGTGAGGAAGCCTTCGCCAGACGTCACCTGCCAGGCGCGCAGCATCTCCCGCACAGCCAGATCACCGCCGAGCGAATGGCCGCCTGGCCGGCGGATACCCTCTTTGTGGTCTACTGCGCCGGGCCGCACTGCAACGGCGCTGACGTTGCCGCGCTGAAGCTGGCTGAGCTCGGGCGGCCGGTGAAAATGATGCTCGGCGGACTCACCGGCTGGGAAGATGAGGGCTATGCGTTTGTTTCCGGTAAATGAAATTTTTTCATGTACCATGAAATATTCTCGTTTGCGGCCCACCACTCTGCATGCCAGTATCTGGACATATAGCCATCCAGAAGTCTAAAAATTCAAATAATGAACTATCACGGTGGGCAACTAACGCGCCCACCGCTAAGGAGACAGCATGCAACGTCAACAGGCCCCGTTCCGCGCAGACATCGTCGGCAGTTTTTTGCGCCCGGACAGCATTAAACAGGCGCGTCAGCAGCTGGCTGAGGGGATTATCGACGCCGCTCAGCTACGCGAGATTGAGAATAACGCGATCCGTCATCTGGTTCAGCAGCAATGCGACTGCGGCCTGCATGTGGTCACCGACGGTGAGTTTCGTCGCGCATGGTGGCATTTCGATTTCTTCGATGGCCTGCAGGGCGTTGAACGTTACGATGCCGAGCAGGGGATCCAGTTCAACGGCGTGCAGACCAAAGCGCACGGCGTTCGCGTCACCGGCAAGCTGGCGTTTGGCGACCACCCGATGCTGGAGGATTTCCGCTATCTGAAAAGCATCAGCGGCGACGCGCAGCCGAAGATGACCATTCCCAGCCCGAGCGTGCTGCACTTCCGCGGCGGGCGGAAAGATATCGATGCCACGGTCTACCCGGATCTTAGCGACTACTTCGACGATTTGGCCACCACCTGGCGCGACGCCATCCGCGCGTTTTATGACGCCGGCTGCCGCTATCTGCAGCTGGACGATACCGTGTGGGCCTATCTGTGCTCCGATGCCCAGCGCCAGCAGGTACGCGAGCGCGGCGAGGATCCGGATGCGCTGGCGCGTATTTATGCCCGGGTGCTGAACCAGGCGCTGGAGGGTAAGCCGGCCGATCTGACGGTGGGCCTGCACGTCTGCCGGGGTAACTTCCGTTCAACCTGGATCTCGGAAGGCGGTTACGAGCCGGTTGCCGAGGTGTTGTTTGGCGGCGTTAATGTCGATGCCTTATTCCTGGAGTACGACAACGACCGCTCCGGGGATTTCGCGCCGCTGCGCTTTATTCGTCCCGGCCACCAGCAGGTGGTCCTCGGGCTGATCACCACCAAAAACGGCGAGCTGGAGAATCCGCAAGGGGTAAAAGCGCGTCTCGCCGAGGCCGCGCAGTACGTGCCGCTCGAGCAGATCTGCCTCAGCCCGCAGTGCGGTTTCGCCTCCACTGAAGAGGGGAATGCCCTCAGCGAAGACCAGCAATGGCAAAAGGTCCGTCTGGTGACCTCCATCGCCGCCGACGTCTGGTAATTGCTTTCTTAGCGCAGCGTTGCACCGTGATGAGGCAACGCTGCCATCCTCTTCGCCACTATCGCCCACCTGCGCCGCATCCTGCTGTTTTCACAACCTGGCACCTTTTTTGCCTTATCACCTCTGGTTAGCTGTTAATTCTTTATTTTTTGCGCTACTCAGGAGTGAATCATGCAACGTAGAACGTTATTAAAAGCTTTTGCACTCTCCGCCTCTGTTATGGCTATGGGTCTCTCCTTTCAGGCCTATGCCGCCGACACCATCAAAGTCGGGATCATGCATTCGCTCTCCGGGACGATGGCGATTTCCGAAACGCCGCTGAAAGACGTCGCGCTGATGGCCATCGACGACATCAACGCCAAAGGCGGGGTGCTGGGCAAGAAACTGGAGCCGGTGGTGGTCGACCCGGCCTCCAACTGGCCGCTGTTTGCCGAGAAGGCGCGCCAGCTGCTGGCCCAGGATAAAGTGGCGGTGGTGTTTGGCTGCTGGACGTCGGTCTCGCGTAAATCGGTCCTGCCGGTGTTTGAGGAACTGAACGGCCTGCTGTTCTACCCGGTGCAGTACGAAGGGGAAGAGATGTCCCCCAACGTCTTCTATACCGGCGCGGCGCCTAACCAGCAGGCTATCCCGGCGGTGGAATACCTGCTGAGCGAGGACGGCGGCGGCGCTAAACGTTTCTTTCTGCTGGGGACGGACTACGTCTATCCGCGCACCACCAACAAGATCCTCCGCGCCTTTCTGCATGCCAAAGGGATCCAGGACAAAGATATCGAGGAGGTCTACACCCCGTTCGGCTACAGCGATTACCAGACCATCGTCGCCAATATCAAAAAATTCGCCGCCGGTGGCAAAACGGCAGTGGTCTCCACCATCAATGGCGATTCCAACGTACCGTTCTACAAAGAGCTGGCTAACCAGGGTCTGAAAGCGACCGATGTACCGGTGGTGGCCTTCTCGGTGGGGGAAGAGGAGCTGCGCGGCATCGATACCAAACCGCTGGTCGGCAACCTCGCGGCATGGAACTACTTTGAATCCGTCGATAATCCGACCAACAAAGCCTTCGTCGCCGATTATCGCGCGTATGCCAAAGCGCACAAGCTGCCGAATGCCGATACGGTGGTGACCAACGATCCGATGGAAGCGACCTGGGTGGGCCTGCATATGTGGGCGCAGGCGGTGACCAAAGCGGGCACCACCGATGTTAACAAAGTACGCGAGGCGATGGCCGGGCAGACCTTCAAAGCGCCGTCCGGATTTACCCTGACCATGGATGCCACCAACCACCATCTGCATAAGCCGGTGATGATCGGTGAAATTGAAGGCAACGGCCAGTTCAACGTGGTCTGGCAGACCGATGAGCCCGTCCGCGCGCAGCCGTGGAGCCCGTGGATCCCCGGTAATGATAAGAAACCTGACCATCCGGTGAAAACCGTCAGCCAGTAAGCGCCACGGCCGACGGGGCGGGAGCGTCGCGCCCGTCGGCCGCTGACCAGAGGAGAACGACATGAACGCATTGCGTCTCATGAGTGTGTTGGCGCTACTGCTGACCTTGCTGCCATGGCGGGCGCAGGCCGCGGAGGCGGACGACTTCGTTGCCGCCAGTCGCAGCCAGCAGGCGCAGCTGTTGACCCAGTGGGCGGCAGCGCCGCAGGCGGATCGTCTGCCGCTGCTGCGGGCGTTGACCACCGAGAGCCTGGTGATGGACGACGGAAAACATGCTTTCCGCACCCGACAGGGCGGATTACAGCCATTGGGCGCTGTCGCCGCGCCGCAGGGCGAAACCCGGCCGGTCCGTCTGACCAACCGGCTGCGCAATCTGGCTGCCGGCGCGCTGGCCAGCCACCTTATTTTAAGTGACAACGTCACGGAGAGAGCTTCCGCCGCACGAACGCTACAGCGGGAAGCGACTCCGGCCATGGCCGCGCTGCTGCAACAGCGGCTGCAGGCGGAAACCGATGATAATGTGCGGGGTCTGCTGGAGGTGGCGCTGGCGCGCCTGCAGCTCACTCAGCCTGAGGCCAGCGCGCGGCTGGCCGCCGTGACGATGCTCGGCCATTCCGCGGATCCGGAAACCCAGGCGCTGCTGATCCCCTTTACCGATGCCCAGCATGAGCCGGATGCGGCGGTGCGCGAGGCGGCCAGCGATAGCCTGCAAAAGATCAAACATCGTCTGCTGCTCGGCGATCTGCTGGGCCAGGCCTTTATGGGGCTGTCGCTGGGCTCGGTGCTGCTGCTGGCCGCGCTGGGGCTGGCGATCACCTATGGCCTGCTGGGGGTGATTAACATGGCCCATGGCGAGATGTTAATGATCGGCGCCTACAGCTGCTGGCTGGTACAGCAGGCGCTGGCGCAGCTCGCGCCGCAATGGCTGGCCTTTTATCCGCTGGTCGCGCTGCCGGTGGCGTTTCTGGTGACCGCCGGGATCGGCATGGCGCTGGAGCGCACCATTATTCGTCATCTGTATGGTCGGCCGCTGGAAACGCTGCTCGCCACCTGGGGGATCAGCCTGATGCTTATCCAGCTGGTGAGGATGTTGTTTGGCGCGCAGAACGTGGAGGTGGCAAACCCGGCCTGGCTCTCCGGCGGCGTGCAGGTCCTGCCGAACCTGATCCTGCCGTGGAACCGGCTGGCGGTACTGGCGTTCGTCCTGCTGGTGCTGTGCTTTACCTGGCTCATCCTGAACCGCACCCGTCTGGGGATGAACGTCCGCGCCGTGACGCAGAACCGGGCGATGGCCGCCTGCTGCGGCGTGCCTACCGGGCGGGTGGATATGCTGGCCTTTGGCCTCGGCTCCGGTATTGCCGGGCTGGGCGGCGTGGCGCTGTCGCAGCTTGGCAACGTCGGGCCTGAACTGGGTCAGGGATACATCATCGACTCGTTTCTGGTGGTGGTGCTGGGCGGCGTCGGCCAGCTGGCCGGCAGCGTGGCGGCGGCCTTTGGGCTGGGCATTTTCAACAAAATTCTCGAACCGCAAATGGGCGCGGTGCTGGGCAAGATCCTGATCCTGGTGATGATTATTCTGTTTATTCAGAAACGACCGCAGGGTCTGTTCGCGCTGAAAGGGAGGGTTATCGACTAATGAGCCAACCAATCACCTTAACGCTGGCGCAGCGCGCGCCGCGGCCTCTGCGCTGGCTGGGGATCCTGCTGGTGCTGGGGCTGCTGAGTATGCCATTCCTGGCGCTGCTGCCGGCCTCCCATCCGCTGGCGGTGCCGAGCTGGCTGCTGACGCTGAGCGGCAAAATCCTCTGCTACGCCATTGTGGCGGTGGCGCTGGATCTGGTCTGGGGCTATGCGGGCATGCTGTCGCTGGGGCACGGGATCTTCTTTGCCCTCGGCGGGTACGCCATGGGGATGTACCTGATGCGCCAGGCGGCGGGCGACGGTCTGCCGGCGTTTATGTCTTTTCTCTCCTGGAGCGAGCTGCCCTGGTTCTGGTGGGGCACGCAGCATTTCGCCTGGGCGATGGCGCTGGTGGTGCTGGTTCCCGGTCTGCTGGCCCTGGTTTTCGGCTGGTTTGCCTTTCGCTCGAAGATCAAAGGGGTCTATTTCTCGATCATGACCCAGGCCCTGACCTATGCCGGTATGCTGCTGTTCTTTCGCAACGAGACCGGGTTTGGCGGGAATAACGGCTTCACCGGTTTTACCACGCTGCTGGGCTTTCCTGTCACCGCCACCGGCACCCGCGCCAGCCTGTTTATGGCCACGGTTTTGCTGCTGTTGCTGACCCTGTGGCTGGGCTCGGCGCTGGCGCAGAGTAAGTTTGGCCGGATCCTCACCGCGGTGCGTGACGCCGAAAACCGGCTGATGTTCTGCGGGTACGACCCGCGCGGCTTCAAGCTGCTGGTGTGGACGCTGTCGGCGGTGCTCTGCGGTCTGGCGGGGGCGTTATATGTCCCGCAGGTGGGGATCATCAACCCCAGCGAAATGTCGCCGACCAACTCCATCGAGGCCGCCATCTGGGTGGCGCTCGGCGGGCGCGGCACCCTGATTGGCCCGGTGCTTGGCGCCGGATTGGTCAACGGTGCGAAAAGCATTTTCACCGTGGCGATGCCAGAGTACTGGCAGCTGTTTCTCGGCCTCATCTTCATCATTGTGACCCTGTTTTTACCCCGCGGGGTGATGGGCCTGCTGCGTCGAGGAGACCGCTAATGCAACCGGATGAAGGACTATTTACCCGCCAGCTGCCCGGCGATCGCTTTCGCGAACAAACCGATCCGGTGCTGCAGCTGGAGAACATCAACGTCAGCTTTGACGGTTTCCGGGCGCTGACGGATCTGTCGCTGGCGATAGGCGTCGGCGAACTGCGCTGTGTGATCGGCCCCAACGGGGCGGGCAAGACCACCCTGATGGACGTGATCACCGGCAAGACCCGGCCGCAAAGCGGCAAAGCGCTCTATGACCAGTCGGTGGATCTGACCACTCTTGACCCGGTGGCCATCGCCCGCCAGGGCATCGGGCGCAAGTTTCAGAAGCCGACGGTCTTCGAAGCGCTGACGGTGGCGGAAAATCTCGCCCTGGCGATGAAGGGGGATAAATCGGTGTGGGCCAGCCTGCGCGCCCGGATAAGCAGCGAACAGGACGATCGGCTGAATGAGGTGCTGCGCCTGTTGCGTCTTGACGGCGAGCGCTACCGCCAGGCCGGTCTGTTGTCCCATGGTCAGAAACAGTTTCTTGAGATCGGCATGCTGCTGGTGCAGGAGCCGCATCTGCTGCTGCTTGATGAGCCGGCGGCCGGCATGACCGATGCGGAAACGGAGTATACGGCGGAGCTGTTTCGTACCCTGGCTGGACAGCACTCCCTGATGGTGGTGGAGCACGACATGGGATTTGTCGAGACCATCGCCGACCGGGTGACGGTCCTGCATCAGGGCCAGGTGCTGGCGGAGGGATCGCTGCGGGAGGTACAGGCCAATGAGCAGGTCATTGAAGTTTATCTGGGACGTTAAGGAGCGCCAATGTTACAGGTGAGTCAGCTACATCAATACTACGGCGGCAGCCATATTTTACGCGGGGTGGATTTTTCCGCCCGCCAGGGCGAAGTCACCTGCCTGCTGGGGCGCAATGGCGTCGGTAAGACCACGCTGCTGAAATGCCTGATGGGGCTGATCCCGGCGCGCAGCGGTGAGGTACGCTGGCAGGATCAGAACATCACCCATCGCAAACCGCACCAGCGGGTGCAGGCCGGGGTCGCCTACGTCCCCCAGGGGCGCGAGATATTTCCGCGCCTGACGGTGGAAGAAAACCTGCTGATGGGGCTGTCGCGCTTTCCCGCCCGCGAAGCGCAGCAGGTGCCGGAGGAGATCTACCAGCTTTTCCCGGTGCTCAGGACCATGAAGCAGCGGCGAGGCGGTGACTTATCCGGCGGCCAGCAGCAGCAGCTGGCGATTGGCCGCGCGCTGGCCAGCCGCCCACAGCTGCTGATCCTTGATGAACCCACCGAGGGGATCCAGCCCTCGGTCATCAAAGAGATTGGCGAGGTGATCCGCCAGCTGGCGAGCCGCGGAGACATGGCGATCCTGCTGGTGGAGCAGTTCTATGACTTTGCCGCCGGACTGGCGGACCACTACCTGGTGATGTCGCGCGGCGCCATCGTCCAGCAAGGCAAGGGTGGTGATATGGAGAGCGACGGCGTGCGCGCCATGGTGACCATCTGACCATGCCGGCGGCGGTCGCGCCGCCGGTTTGCGGCCTATTTGCGCAGCAGCCGCTGCAGGCGCGCCTGGCGCCAGTTTTTAATCCATTCGCCGAACACGAACAGGCGTAATCCTCTCACCACCAGCAGGGCGCCCCAGATCAGGGCGACCCAGCCGGACCAGTAGTACTGTGGATTAGTGAAGCGGTTAAGCACCGCCAGCAGCACGCAAACCACCAGCGCCACCGACAGCGAACGGAAAAAGCGGCTCTCCTGATGCACCCGCGCTTTGGCTTCCTCTATGCGCAGATCCAGTGAGGCTTCCTGGCCCGGCGCGTCTTCCCGCCGGGCTTCGCCGCCGATCTCGGCCACCGTCACCTCAAAGACCGCGGCGAGGGCGCTGAGGGTCTCCAGCCCCGGGCGTTCGCCATTCTCAATGCGCTGGATCGTGCGGACGCTGAGACCCGCCATTTCGGCCAACTGCTCCTGGGACCAGGCGCGCTGCAGCCGTAATTGTTTGACCTGATTGTTGCTGTTCATATTCGTATGCTCCATAACGTTCTGCGGATGTAAACCTGTGATGGAGTATGGTGAACCGGGCCGCCAGCCACCACGACAGCGACCCGACAACGGCCCGACAGCAACCTGACAGCCGCATGCCAGCTGGCGTCAGGCGTTGGCCAGCGGAGAATCCGGTTGCCAGGGGCGGGCATTGATCCCGCGGAAAATCATCAGCCAGGCGGCGACAATCGCCACGATAAGAATGACAAAAAGCGACCAGTGCGGCAGATGGGTGAGGATCAACCCCGTCAGCATCGGGTTGAATGCCGCCCCCAGCCACCCCAGCGACTGGGCGGAGAAGTAGCTGGCCTTCATCCCCGGCGGGGCAATATGGTCAATCAGCATATACTCCCCGGGGGCATAAATCACTTCCCCGAGGGTGAAGATCGCCGCCGAGATCCCCCACGCCCACAGGCTGGCGCCAGAGAACATAAAGCCCACAAGGCCGATCACAAAGCAGACGGTGCCGAAGGTCATCAGCGGGCGGATATTTCTCGCGCTCAGCCGCCGGCCAACCGCGTACTGCAGAGCAACCACCACCGCGGCGTTGACCGGCAGCACCACGGCCACCACTTTCTCGGCGAAATCGCTGCTGGCGACCACCAGCACATACTGCGAGAGACAGGAGGCGAAGGCGCCGCCGACGAAGGAGGCCAGCAGCCCGGAGCAGGTAAACCACAGCAGCGCCCGGTCGCGCAGCAACACCGAAGGCGACCAGGGCGCGGCGCCCGGCTGGGCCGCGGCGGCGTCATCCCGCTGAAGAAACAGCTGAATAAACACCAGCGGAAAGGCGGCGCAGGCGGCCGCCAGCCAGAACGGCAAATTGATACTGTGCATTACCAGCAGGGTGCCGATGGGCGGCCCAACGGTCCAGCCGATGTTGAGGATGGTGTAGTTCAGCGAGAAGATGCGCGCTTTTTTCTCTGCCGTCAGCCGATCGGCGAACCAGGCTTTCAGGACGGTGGAAAAGACCGAGTAGGCGCAGTTGATCAGCGCAAAGAAGATCACCACCAGGAGGGCGTTATTGACCAGCGGTATTGCGCTGAAGCCGAGAATGAACACCAGCACTGACCACACCATATAGCGCTTTTTATCGAACCTGTCAGCGAGGATGCCAAAACCCATGCTGAACAACACCCCAACCACCAGCGCCAGCGACAGGGCATAGCCAATCACATCCACCTCCAGCTGAAAGCGTCGGGTGAGATAGATGGTCATAAACGGCAGTGTGGCCCCGCGGCCGATAGTCAACAGTAACGACGATGCCAGCAGCGCGATGGTGGAGCGCCGGAGAGTGGTGATCATGATTTCCTTGCCTGTCATGTTGTTATAATTTTATGTCTTCGATCACAAATAACACGGTCATTACGCCTTGTACAGGTCATCGCGGTCGACGGGCGCACTTCCGGGCCTGCCAAAAATAATGATCTATCCCGGCGGCCGCTTTTTCGCTACTTTGATTTTGTTCACAAAAATTCCAATAACGACAGAGGCAGGGGTATGACGAGGAAAGATGGACTACTGGCGCTGCTGGTAGTGGTGGTGTGGGGGCTTAACTTTGTGGTGATTAAGCTGGGGTTGCACAATATGCCGCCGCTGATGCTGGCGGGGCTGCGCTTTATGCTGGTCGCCTTCCCGGCGCTGCTGTTTGTCGCCCGGCCAGCTATTCCGCTGCGCCTGCTGCTGGGCTATGGCCTGACCATAAGTTTCGGTCAGTTCGCCTTTCTGTTCTGCGCTATCGGCCTGGGTATGCCGGCCGGGCTGGCCTCCCTTGTGCTGCAGGCGCAAGCCTTCTTCACCATCATCCTTGGCGCCTTCGTCTTTGGCGAACGTCTGCAGGGCAAGCAGCTGGCGGGGATCGCCCTGGCGATCTTTGGCGTGCTGGTGCTGGTGGAGGGCAGCCTTGGCGGGGAACATGTGCCGCTGGTGGGCTTTATGCTGACCCTCGCGGCGGCGCTCAGCTGGGCCTGCGGCAATATTTTCAACAAGAAAATCATGTCCCAGACGAGCCGGCCGCCAATCATGTCGCTGGTGGTCTGGAGCGCGCTGATCCCGGTGCTGCCGTTTATGCTGGCCTCATTGTTGATCGATGGTCCGCAGACCATGCTGGCGAGTCTGTAACACATCGATCTGCTGACGATACTGTCGCTGCTTTATCTGGCGTTTATCGCCACTATCGTCGGCTATGGCATCTGGGGATCGCTGCTGGGGCGGTATGAAACCTGGCGGGTGGCGCCGCTGTCGCTGCTGGTGCCGGTGGTGGGAATGGCCAGCGCTGCGCTGCTGCTCGGGGAGACGCTGAGCGGACTGCAGCTCACCGGGGCGGTGCTGATTATGGCCGGGCTCTACATTAATGTCTTTGGCTTACGTTTGGTGCGGCCTGGCATGGCGCGCGGATAAAAAAAAGCCCCGGAGACGGGGCTATACACAATTATGCGTGTAATGGCATCACAGGTCGTGCTGCTGGTAGTACGGCACGCCAAGTTCGTCAGATTTATCATTACCAGCCGCCATATGATTGAAATCAAACGGCGAATCATTATGTTCGGAAGGGATAATCATTGTATCACGCTGGTTTTGACGCACCGGCGTGGTGGTTTGCTCCGCAAAGCTGAAGCTGGATGCCAGCGACAGAAGGACGATAGCTGCGGCAGCGAATAGTTTCATGATTTCCTCAATACGTCTTTGATATTACAGGCGATTAACATCAGTTATTTAGCGGATGCAGATAGCGGGATTCGCCAGGTACATTCGTTATGCGATATTTGTGGGGCGGAACATCAAAATAGTTTTTAAATGTTCGCGTCAAGGTCTGCTGCGATTCGAAACCGTAGCGTTCCGCCAGGTACAGGATTGGCTCATTGCTCTGCTTGAGCTTTTGCGCAATCTCCGTCAGCTTACGGCTGCGGATGTACTGGCCGAGGGAATGGCCAGTCTCTTTCTTAAACATACGTTGCAGGTGCCACTTGGAGTAACCTGAGCGCTCAGACACTTTTTCCAGCGACAGGGGCGATTCCAGGTTATCCTCGATCCACGACAAAATACTATGGATAGTGATGGCGTCATTATTACGTCTGGACATCATCTTACCTCTTCTTATTTTTACGGCAGGACCTTCTTGAGGAGTTGCTCAAGCATGGCGACTTCGTCCGCCGACAGATTTTTTGTTAACTCCTGGTGTAACTTCTGACCCACAACCTGATGACACTGCTCGCAAAGGGCTGCGCCGTCTGGCGTCAACTGCACCAGCACACCGCGCTTGTCAGCGGGGTTGGGTAACCGTTCAATCCAGCCTTTACACGCCAGGCGGTCGAGCATACGCGTCATCGCGCCCGGGTCGACGGAAAGCACGGTTTTCAGCTCAACGGGGGTAATACATACCTCGCAACGAATGGAACAGAGCACCCGAAACTGGGTCGCGGTAATATCCATGGGTGAGAGGTAGTCGTTGAGCAGGCGATCTTTTTTCTGGTTAACCATCTGGATCAAGCGGCCCAGCGGAATCATCTCGTTGAACAGGTCGCTGGTATTTTTCATGATGGTTGCCCAGGCAATGATTTAGTTGCGAGTGATACTATTGCCCAGGCAATCATAAGTCAACATTATGAATTAGCCGATGCCACGATTTGCTAAAATAAAAAAATTCGACGCGTGTCACTGTTTGTGAATTTTCTAACGCTTGTTAATTTTTGTCGAAAGTGATTTATCAGCTGGCTGGCGTTGGAATTGTTGAAGCCGGTATACTCACGGACTGAAACCATCTTTAAAAAATGAATATTTACGGGACTTTATTTAACTATGTTCGATTTGTTTAAAGCGATAGGGCTCGGCCTGGCGGTGCTTTTACCGCTGGCGAATCCGCTGACTACCGTGGCGCTGTTCCTCGGCCTGGCGGGCAATATGAACAACGCCGAGCGTAACAAGCAGGCGTTGATGGCCTCGGTGTATGTCTTCGCCATCCTGATGGTGTCATGGTATGCCGGCCAGGTGGTGATGAATACATTCGGCATATCAATACCTGGGCTGCGAATCGCCGGGGGGTTGATTGTGGCCTTTATCGGTTTCCGTATGCTGTTCCCCCAGCAAAAAGCCCACGATTCGATGGAAGCGAAGATCAAATCGGAAGAACTACAGGATGAGCCGACCGCCAATATCGCCTTTGTGCCGCTGGCGATGCCAAGCACCGCCGGTCCGGGCACCATCGCGATGATCATTAGTTCCGCCTCGACCGTTAAACACGGGGTGGACTTCCCGGAGTGGGTGGTGCTGGCGGCGCCGCCGATTATCTTTGCCCTGTTGGCGATCATTCTCTGGGGTTGCCTGCGCAGTTCGGGGGCGATTATGCGTCTGGTAGGCAAAGGCGGCATTGAGGCCATCTCACGACTGATGGGCTTCCTGCTGGTCTGCATGGGCGTGCAATTTATTATTAATGGCGTGCTGGAGATCATTTCGACCTGGCATCCCTGACCGCGGTGATGCGCAGAGAGACAACAGCCCGCCGGAGCGATACCGGCGGGCTTTTTTTGCGGCTAAATTAAGAGTGGTGCGGCTGGTGTTCTTCCAGCGATACCGGCCAGCGGCGGAAGATCAGCAGGGCCCAGATCAGGCCTGCCAGCGCCGGGATAGCGCCGATATAGCCGATGGAGGCCATAGAGAGATGCAGACTCACCTGGCTGCCCACCAGCGCGCCGGCGCCAATGCCGATATTAAAGATGCCCGAGAACAGCGACATGGCGACGTCGGTGGCGTCCGGGGCGGAGGCCAGCACTTTCACCTGCATGCCGAGACCGATAATCATGATCGCCACCCCCCAGAAGATGCTGAGCAGCATCAGGTGGTGCGGGTTATGCGAGGCCGGCAGAAGCAGCAGCAGACAGGCCAGCAGCAGGCCGATGGCGAGGCTTATCAGCCCCGAAGCGTGCTGGTTACCGAGCTTGCCGAACAGAATGCTGCCGATAATCCCGGCCCCGCCGAGGATCAGCAGCAGCACGGTGGCAAAATTGCCGCTCAGACCCGCCACCGTCTGGACGAAGGGTTCGATATAGCTGTAGGCGGTATAATGTGCGGTCACCACCACCACAGTCAGAATGTATACGCTGACCAGCGCCGGGCGACGGAACAGCACCGGCAGGCTCTTCAGCGAGCCTGAGTGTTCGCTCGGCAGAGTCGGCAGCAGTTTCACCAGGCAGACCAGGGTGGCTAACGCGCCCAGGCCGATCGCCAGGAAGGTCATTCGCCAGCCA
This sequence comes from Klebsiella sp. KP20-425-1, assembly GCF_025813515.1. Classification (NCBI taxonomy): domain Bacteria; kingdom Pseudomonadati; phylum Pseudomonadota; class Gammaproteobacteria; order Enterobacterales; family Enterobacteriaceae; genus Klebsiella; species Klebsiella sp. KP20-425-1. The sequence continues at coordinate 2,665,375 of NZ_CP109614.1, read as the reverse complement.
AAATACTGGCCGATGATGCGGCCGATCGGAATCCCAAACACCATCGCCAGCGCGGTACCGGTGGCGATCAGACTGAGCGCCTGCGCCCGTTTGCCCGGGGGGGCCATGCGGATGGCTAGCGCCGACGTTATCGACCAGAACACCGCATGGGCGAAGGCGATGCCGATGCGGCTGATGACCAGCACGTCAAAATTCCATGCAAAGAACGACAGCACATGGCTGGCGATAAACAGAATAAACAGGCCGATGAGCAACCGCCGGCGCTCCACTTTGCTGGTCAACAGCATAAACGGCAGCGACATTAACGCCACCACCCATGCGTAGATGGTCAGCATCATGCCCACCTGGGCAGTTTCCATGCCGAAGCTGTCGGCAATATCCGACAGCAGACCGACCGGGGCGAATTCTGTGGTGTTAAAAATAAACGCGGCGATGGCCAACGTCACGACACGTAGCCACGCTACCTTGCGTGAGACCGTATTCGTAGTCATAAGCTCTGGACTGGTGATTCAGGGAAAGATGTGACGCTGATCTTAAAACGATTGTTGGCGAAAAGACAATCATTTTGTGATCTGCGTCTCATTTCATCGCAAGGGGCTGGCTGCGGTTAAGCGATTAATTTTGCTATGGATAGTGTCAAGGGGGCGCTTTTATGTCATGTTGAAGGAAAGTAAAAAAAGTAAGGACAGGGTATGCAGGAAATTCAATTTTATCTGGTCGATGCTTTCAGCGATAAAAACTTTGGCGGCAATGCCGCGGCCGTCTGCCCGCTCAGCGAGTGGTTAGCCGACGATGTGCTCCTGAAAATGGCCCAGCAGCATAATCAATCCGAAACGGCTTTCTTTGTCCGTACCGACGAGGGCTATGAGCTGCGCTGGTTTACCACACTCGCTGAGATCAATCTCTGCGGCCACGCGACCCTCGCCGCTGCGCACGTTATTTTCGAATATCTCGACCATCCTTCGGCGACGATTCTCTTTAGCACCCGTTTTGTTGGTGAGCTGCGGGTCACCCGTAATGGCGACTGGCTGACGCTCGATTTCCCTGCGTGGTCGACCTCTCCGGTGGAAAACCCGCCGGCGGATCTGCTGACCGGGCTAGGACTCGAGGCCGCCGTCGAGGTACGTGAAGGGCGCGATTATCTGGTGCTGCTGGCGGATCGTCAGCAGGTTGAAGCGGTGCGGCCGGACATGGCGCGCCTGCAGACGCTTGGCAAAATGATCTGCGTCAGCGCGCCGGATGAGGAGTATGACTTTGTCAGCCGCTTCTTCTGCCCGGGTGAAGGGGTGCCGGAGGATCCGGTGACCGGCTCCGCCCATAGCATGCTGATCCCCTGGTGGGGCGAAAAACTGGGGAAAACCACCATGATGGCGCGCCAGGGCTCCGCCCGCGGCGGCGACCTGCGCTGCCAGTGGCAGGGCGACCGAGTGCTGATTAGCGGCCAGGCCACCACCTATATGCGCGGAACGGTTTACCTGCGAGGTTAACAATGTGTTTACGCCCGGTGGCGTCCTCTACCGGGCGGATTGGACTTAATGTTGTTCTGCGGCATTAAGGACGGGTGATTTTCCACCTTTGTCATTGATAGGTTCAATTTTACCCATCAGGAACAGGTAGTTGATTATCCCGATAACGACAAGAATGGCCGAGAAAATCAGTGCCCAGTTGAATGAGCCTGTCGCAGCAACGATCGCACCCGTAATGATCGGACCGACTGCGCCTCCCATATTCGAAACCGTATTTTGCAGCCCAGCGACAATTGAGACGCTATTTTTGGGTGCAACATCACCCGGTAAGGCCCAAACCTGCGATGCGGCGACCGTCGTGCCTGATTTTGCGACACACAAGAGAAAGACGGTCATAAACACAGAGTCGGTAAATGGTGCAAAGCCGATACAAAGTGCCATAAGCAAGCCGATAGTCAAAAACAGTTTACGGGTCGCTGTTAGAGACAGTACTTTCTTATGTACCAGACGATCCGAGGCCCAGCCAGCAAAAACTTCAATCACCATCCCGCATAATAAAGGCAGAGCGGCTACCATTCCCATTTTAATAAAATCCATACCTTTTTCTTTTACCAGGTAAGTAGGAAGCCAGGTAATAAAAAAATAGGAGGTATAATTGATGGTAAAAAAGCCGATGCACATTGCCCAAATGTTACGATAACGCAAGAGCTTATACCATTTCATGGGCAATACAGTTTTGTCGCCGTGATGTTGTTTTTGGCCATCGCGAATAATACGCACTTCTGAAGGACTGATGCGTTTGTGTTCTTCCGGGTTTTCAGCATAGATAAAATACCAGGCGATAACCCATAAAATGCCCACACTGCCGATAATCAAAAAGGTCAGTCGCCAGTCAAAGGTGTAGATCATCCAGACGATAAGCGGCATGGCAATCGCCCCGCCAAATTTGGACGCACTATCGAAGAGTCCGGATACGGTGGCACGTTCTTTATCCGGAAACCAGCGTGCGGCGATCCCTGCGTTGCTGGGGTAGGCGGCGGCCTCGCCAACACCTAAAGCCAGACGCAGTGCCAGAAGTGATTTAAAACCCGTGGCAACACCCATCATCGAGGTGGCAATTGACCACCAGGCGACGGCTAAACCAAGACCTTTTTTCTGACCAAAACGATCGGCGAACCACCCGGCGGGGATCTGTAATAACGAGTATGACCAAAAAAAAGCAGCCATGATAAACCCCATCATTTCGGGGTCGAGTTTCAGTTCATCGATTAAATGTGGGGCTGCGGCAGATAATACTGTCCGGTCGATATAGTTGATGGCAATAGCCAACCACATTAACCCGGCTATCCACCAGCGAATACGAGTAGTGTTAGCTGTCGTGTTCATATATTCGGCTCTAAGTAGATGTTCGTTATATTGGTGGGAATGGCATGCTTCCCACCTCGTTATTTACAGCGAATTCATAATGTTTTCAGGTCGTTCACCACCACAGACGCAGGTAATAATATTGTTGACGCAGCGCGCGCTAATATTGCTAATTGCGCCATCCGTATATCCAGCAATATGAGATGTTGGCGCAAAATTCGCCAGGGTAAATAAAGGGTGCGTAGCGCAAGGTTCCTCGAGAAAAACGTCAGCTGCGGCTCCGGCGAGGTGTCCTGATTTTAGTGCTTCATACAACGCTTGTTCATCAACAATACCGCCTCTGGAAACATTGATCAGGAATGCCCCTGATTTCATCTGCTGTAGCCGGGCGGCATTAAACATATTTTCAGTTTCCGGGGTTAAAGGGGTATGCAGGCTAATAAAATCACTTTGCGCCGTCAGGGTATCCAGTGAGACATATTCAATCTGGTGTTGTTGTGCAAATTCTCTGTCTGGCCAGGCGTCGGTGGCGAGCACTCGCATATTGAATCCGCGCGCACGTCGCGCCACTTCCTTACCGATATGGCCTAAACCGACGATCCCCAGGGTTTTGCCATATACATCAGTGGCAAAAATACGAGGCCAGTTGCCTGCTTTCGTTTCACTGATTGCCTGATAAATCTGGCGGGCAGTATTGAGAATTAAGCCAAAAGCAAAATCGGCCACCGCATGCTTGTTGGCATCAGGAACGTTAGTGACAAAAATTTTGCGCTGACGTGTAGCGTTAAGATCGATGTTATCCACACCAACGCCGTGTTTGCAGACAATTTTTAACCTCGGGGCCTTTGCCAGCAGCGATTCATTGATGTCGGTGAAGGCGACAATCATCGCTATGGCATCAGGCAGATGCTGAGCCAGCATCTCTATAGAGGCATCGGCAGGCAACATGACCAGTTCAAGATCGGCCTCTTTCAGTGCCGAAATGGGCGCATCGTCGTATTTGGCGAATGAGGGCGAGGTGCAAATTACTTTCATAACCGTTTCCTGTTTACTGGCGACAATGAGCGTCGCAAATACAAGACCTTGCCCCAGCCAGTGATGGCCGGGGCGGATACGTAAATTAGTGAAGGTAGGTGTTAATGATATTTTTAATCTGCTGCAGCTGGTGGTCACTAAACTGCACCGCGTAGCGGCTGTCGCCCACCTCGTGACCCATTAGCTGCAGGGCTTTCTTCACCGCCGCAGGCGAGAACGCCACTTTATACAGATCGGTGCGCAGGCCCGTTACCTGCTCCTGGGCCTGGCGCGATCCGGCGATATCCCCGGCGTGAAAGCGCGACCAGATGGCGTTAATTTCAGCGGGGGCGACGTTGGCAAGCCCCGAGATGCAGGCCGAGCAGCCGTCGACAAATCCCTGATGGATAAGCGAGTCCGGCCCGTTCAGAACGTCGAAACCGTCGATATCGCGCACCGCGTCGAGAAAGCCTTTCAGGCTGTCGTAGCTGCCGGCGCTATCCTTAATGCCGACGATATTCTCGTGGCGGGCCAGCTGGCGCGCGGTCTCCGGGGCAATAGTGTTGCCGGTGCGGGCGGGAATGTTGTAAAGAAAGAGCGGGACGCTCAGCGCGTCGGCGATCGCCGTATAGTGGTTAATCAGCTCTTCCTGCTTCAAGGGCACGAACCACGGGGTAATGGCCGATACCGCGTCAACTCCGAGGCGGGCGATCTGCTGGCCCAGCCGGCGCGTCTCCCGGGTGGAAACCTCCCCAATATGGGCCACCACCGGCGCGCGACCGGCCGCCTCTTCCACGCAGGTTCTGGCGATGGCGATCTTCTCTTCCTCATTGAGGACAAAAAACTCGCCGTTGGTGCCGCCGCAGAAAATACCGTTGCCTGCGGCGAGCTGGCGCTGCACCTGCTGGCGTAGCGCCGGCAAGTTAAGCGCTCCCTCGGCGGTAAAGGGAGTGACAATGGCGGTGAGTACGCCGCTAATAGCTTTCCTCATTTAACTTTCTCCTGTTAGGCATGTTCTGGATACAGCGTTTGGTAGATGGCCGCGATCTCTTCGCGGCTGACGCTGCATGGGGCATTGTTCATCAGGCGTTTGACGTTTTGCGCCGCTGCGCTGAGGGCGGAAATACTCTCCTGAGGCACGCCTAGCGCGGCCAGGTTGTCCGGCAGCGGCAGTCGTTTGACCAGTGCCGCCAGCCATGCGACCAGCGCATGGGATTTCTCTTCCGCGCTGAGCGTGCGATCTGCATCGGGGATCAGGTCCCAGACTTGAGCGAACTTCGCCACCGCGTGAGGGCGGACCACCCGCATGCAGGGCGCCAGCAGAATGGCGTTGGCCACCCCGTGCGGCAGGTGCCAGGTACCGCCAAGCGGATAGGAGAGCGCATGCACCAGGTGAGTGCCGGCATAGTTGATCGCTGCGCCGCCGTACCACGAGGCCCAGAGCATCTCCAGCTTCGCCGTCAGATCCTGCGGCTGATTTACCGAACGCTCGATATGGCGTACCAGCTTGTGTAAACCGATTAACGCCGCGTTATCGCTCACCGGGTTGGCGACGGTGGAGGTAAAGCACTCAAGCAGATGACACAGAGCATCGATTCCGGTCGACGCCGCGATGCTGGGCGGCATGCTGGTGGTCAGCTCCGGCAGCAGGGCGACATAGTCCGGAAGCAGCACCGGGGAGATGATCCCCACCTTCGTCTGCGGCTCGGGGATCGCCAGAATGGCGTTCGGCGTCGCTTCGGATCCGGTGCCCGCGGTAGCCGGGATTAACAATGAGCAAATTCGTCGTTGCGGCTGCTCGCCTGCCAGCAGGGACGTCAGCGAGGGCGCCTCAGGGTGCAGAAGTACTGACAGCAGTTTTGCTACATCCAGTACGCTCCCCCCGCCGATACCAACGACCATCTGCGGCTGGCTGGCGCCCAGCTGGCTGACGATCTGCGTAACATCGTGATGGTTGGGCTCCGCTGGCACGCTGTCAATGACCTCAACTTCACGCCCTTCAGCCGCCAGCAGGCGATGAATCGCCTGGGTTGCCTCCAGCGCCCCGACGTTCTTGTCGGTCACCAGCAGGATTGAGGTTTTACCGGCCAGCAGCGGGAGCAGGGCCGATGAGGCGCCAGCCCCGCTGATGATTGTGCTGTGTATCGTCGCCACGCGTTTCTCCTTGGTAGTAATTGATTGAATTCAATCATTCATAAATCTTTCCACTCGTCTGATGGGGAAAAGTTATAATTTATACGGCAGCTTAATAACTTGAGCTTGATCACATTTAATCAAATATGATTGAATATAATCAATTTAAGATTTTATCGACTACAAGGCAGGACAATGAACGACGGCAATAACAGAGTGCTGGTGCTGGCGGATGACTTTACCGGGGCCAATGACGCCGGGGTCAGCCTGGCGGAGGCGGGTATGTCGGTGGAAGTGGCCTTCACCGCCGGACAGCCATCAACCGCCCGGGCATTAATTCTCAACAGCGACAGCCGGGCGATGAGCGCCGCGGCGGCGGCGGACAAGGTCGCCGCTCTGCTGCGCGGCGCGGCGACATTCGTCCCGCACTGGCAGTTAAAGAAGATTGACTCCACGCTGCGCGGTAATCCCGGCGGCGAACTGGAGGCAATGATGGCGGCGCAAGGCTGCCGGATGGCGGTGGTGGCCCCGGCTTATCCGGCAGCCGGGCGGCATACCCGGGACGGGCGCTGCTATGTGCATGGTGTGCCCCTCGATCAGACCGAATTTGCCAGCGATCCGAAAACGCCGGTGAGCCGGGCGGAGATTAGCGAAATTATCGCCATGCAGAGCCGTCTTCCCTGTCTGACCCTGAACGCTGGCCAGCTTCCGGCGGCATTAGCGACGGCGGGCGAGGAGAAGCGAGTGTTGATTGTCGACGCCTGGGAAGACAGCCATCTGGACCAGGTGATCGACGCCGTTGCGCCCCATGCGCGGGAGACCCTGCTGGTCGGCTCGGCGGGTCTCTGCGAGGCGCTGGCTCGCCGCCTGCGCCGCAGCGAGCAGGGCCCGCTGCTGGCGGTGGTCGGTTCGATGAGCGAGATGGCGCAGCGTCAGGTTGCTGCGCTGCAGGTCCATTCCCGAGTACGGGTGATTGAAATTGATGTCGAACAGACCTTTAGCGGATCGCCGAAGGAGGAAGCTTCACGGATCGCCGAGGTGCTGCGCGAGGGCCAGCACTGCGTGGTGACCACCCGCCCGAATCACGCCGCCCGGCACGGGATTGAAGCCCGGTGCCGTGAACGCGGTCTCAGCCGCGCCGCCTACGGGGAGCACATCTGCGCCTGGCTTGCCGACGTCACGGCGCAGGCGGTGGCGCAGTCTTCCCCTGGCGCGCTGTATCTTTCCGGCGGCGATGTGGCCATCGCCGTCGCACACGCGCTCGGCGCCACAGGGTTTCAGATCCGCGGCCGGGTGGCGGAGTGCGTTCCATACGGGCATTTTCTCGGCGGCCGCTGGTCGCGGCCGGTGATGACCAAAGCCGGAGGATTCGGCACCGACACCACGCTATTACATGTTGTGAATTTTATTGAGGAGAAACTGAGTGTCTAAGATGATTGCAGTGACAATGGGCGACCCTGCAGGGATTGGTCCGGAGATTATTATCAAATCCCTCGCCGAGGGGGCGCTGAGCGGCGCGCCGGTGGTGGTGGTGGGCTGCGCGCAGACGCTGCGGCGGATCCTGGCGCTAAATATCACGCCGCGGGCGGAGCTGCGCATCATTGACCATCCCGCCGAGGCGAGTTTTTCCCCAGCGACCATCAACGTCATTGATGAACCACTCAGCGACCCGCAGGGGCTGCGCCCTGGCGAAGTCCAGGCCCAGGCAGGGGATCTCGCGTTTCGCTGCATCAGGCGGGCGACCGCGCTGGCGCTGGAGGGCGCGGTCGCGGCCATCGCTACCGCGCCGCTGAATAAAGAGGCGCTGCATCTCGCCGGGCACGCTTATCCCGGCCATACCGAACTGCTGGCCCACCTGACGCAGACTACCGATTACGCCATGGTGCTCTATACCGAGAAGCTTAAGGTTATCCATATCACTACCCATATTTCCTTGCGCCAGTTCCTCGATACCCTCAACCAGCCGCGGATTGAGACGGTGATTGGCGTGGCGGATCGCTTTCTGCGCCGCGTCGGCTATCCGCGTCCGCGCATCGCGGTCGCCGGCGTTAACCCGCACGCCGGGGAGAACGGCCTGTTTGGCGATGAAGAGATCCGTATCGTCGCCCCGGCGGTCGCCGCCATGCGGGCGAAGGGAGTGGAGGTGACCGGCCCCTGTCCGCCGGACACGGTGTTTATGCAGTGTCACGAAGGCATGTACGACATGGTAGTGGCGATGTATCACGACCAGGGGCATATTCCGCTGAAGCTGCTGGGATTCTATGACGGGGTGAATATTACCGCCGGGCTGCCGTTTATCCGTACCTCCGCGGATCATGGCACTGCGTTTGATATTGCCTGGACAGGTAAAGCGAAGTCTGAGAGCATGGCAACCTCCATTGAGCTCGCCATGCACATCGCGCAGGAATAACATGAAGGGATATAACCGGTTAGAGCAGATTATGGACTTCCTGAAAAGCCATAATCTGGTGACAGTCGACCAGCTGGTGGCGGCGACCAACGCCTCGCCGGCCACCATTCGCCGCGACCTGATCAAACTCGATCAGGAAGGGGTGATCAGCCGAACGCACGGCGGGGTGACGCTGAACCGGTTTATTCCTTCCCAGCCGACGACGCTGGAGAAAGCCCAGCGCAGTCCGCTTGAGAAGCAGGCTATCGCCAGTGCGGCGGCAGCGCTGGTGAAAGCCGGCGACGCCATTGTGCTTGACGCCGGCACCACCATGATTGAGCTGGCGCGGCAGATCACCCATCTGCCGCTGCGGGTGATCACCAGCGATTTACATATCGCGCTGTTCCTATCGGAATTTAAGCAGATCGAAGTGACGATTATCGGCGGGCGCATCGATGACAGCAGCCAGTCGTGCATCGGCGATCACGGCCGCCGCCTGCTGCAGACCATCTGGCCCGATCTCGCCTTCGTCAGCTGCAACGGCTGGGACCTTGAGAAGGGGATCACCGCCCCGACGGAGGAAAAGGCCGCCCTGAAGCGCGATCTGATGGCCAATGCCCGGCGGCGTATCCTGCTGGCGGACAGCTCCAAATACGGCGCCTGGTCACTGTTCAACATCGCTCCGCTGGCGTCGTTGACCGATATCGTGACCGACGCCCACCTGCCGGATAAAACCCGCGAGGCGCTGGAGACCCTTTCCCCGCAGCTGATCATTGCCGACTGACTCGCAGGCTGCCGTCAGGGCAGACGGGCGATATTGGCCTTGATCACCGCGATCGACTGGCTGAACTTCGCCTGCTCTTCGCCGGCCAGCTGCAGTTCAATGATCTGCTTCACGCCACCCTGGGCCAGCACCGCCGGCACCCCAGCCGCCGCGCCGCTGACCCCGTACTCACCGTCAAGAATGCAGGAGACCGCCAGCGCGCGGTGGCTGCCGGTGAAGATATTGCGGCAGATCTCGGCGATGGTCCCTGCCACGCCATATTCGGTGCAGCCTTTACCCGCGTAGATCTCAAATCCCAGCTTGCGCACTTTGTCAGCCATCGCCTCGCGATCGAGCGGCAGGCCGGTGCGCTGCTGGTAGAGGTCGGCGATTGGCGTGCCATATACCGAGGAGTGCGACCACACCGGAAACTGGGTATCGCCATGCTCGCCGAGGATAAAGGCGTCGATGCTCTGGGCGCCAATCTCCAGTTCCTGCGCCAGCAGGCGACGCAGGCGGGTGGTATCCAGCCAGACGCCGGTGCCCAGCACCTGGCTGCGCGGCAGGCCGGAAAGCTGCCATACCTGCCAGGTAATGATGTCGCAGGGGTTGGTGGCCACCAGAAAGATGCCGTTAAATCCGTTGGCCATCATCGTCGGCACAATGCTCTTCACAATCTTCGCGGTGGAGGTCAGTTCATCCAGCCGGCTCTGGCCGGGGCGCAGCGCGCCGCCGGAGACGGTGATCACCGCGATATCGACATCGGCGCAGTCGCTGGCCTCGCGGGTGGAGATGGTCATCATCCCCGGCAGGTAGGCCGCGGCGTCGCTCAGGTCCTGAGCGTGGGCCTCAGCGCGCTGTTGGTTAAGGTCGACGAGGATCAGCTCCTCGCAAATGCTCTGGTTGAGCAGGGCGTAGGCCGCCGACGCGCCGACATTGCCGGCGCCAATAATCATCACTTTACGGGCTTTGGTGTGCATATTCAGATCTCAAGTACGAACGGCAGGGGATAAAATTACTGTGTTTCAGTGGGTTAGCGCAATAGGTGGGCGGCAATATAAGTTAATGCTATGTCGGGAAAAGCCGCCGGCCGCGCTACAGTGGGGTAAAAAAGGAGCTCACCTATGTACACCATCACCGACATCGCCCCTACCGACGCCGAATTTATCGCCCTGATTGCCGCCCTCGACGCCTGGCAGGAGACCCTCTACCCGGCGGAGAGCAACCACCTGCTGGACCTTAGCCAGCTGCCGCCGCAGACGGTCATCGCCCTGGCGATCCGCAGCCCGCAGGGCGAGGCCGTTGGCTGCGGGGCTATTGTCCTCAGTGAGGAAGGCTTTGGCGAGATGAAGCGGGTCTATATCGATCCTCAGCACCGCGGCCAGCAGCTGGGAGAAAAGCTGCTGGCGGCGCTGGAAGCGAAAGCGCGTCAGCGCGACTGCCATACCCTGCGCCTGGAGACCGGTATCCATCAGCATGCGGCCATCGCCCTCTACACGCGCAACGGCTACCAGACCCGCTGCGCGTTTGCGCCGTATCAACCCGATCCGCTCAGCGTGTTTATGGAGAAACCACTGTTTGCCGATCTTCGTTCAGCAGCGCTATAAACGCCTCCAGCTGGCGGGTTTTGGCGCCCCGGCGCCACACCAGCCAGGTGGTGAGCCAGCGCCATTCTTCGGCCAGCGGCCAGGCGGAAACCTGCTGATGGCCGGGCATACTCTCCAGCATGCTGCGCGGGATCAACGCCAGGCCGGCGCCGGCGATGACGCAGGCCAGCATCCCGTGGTAAGACTCCATCTCGTGGATCCTGCCCGGGGTCGCTCTGTCGGCATGAAACCAGCTCTCAAAATGCCGGCGATAGGAACAGTTGGCGCGAAAGGCGTAGACGTTGGCCCCGTTCACTTCGCTGGCGCGGGTGATGGGTGCGTGGCCGTAGGGGGCGACGATCATCATCTCTTCAGGGAACACCGGCAGCCCCTCCAGGCCCGGATGCACCAGCGGGCCGTCGACAAACGCGGCGCTCAGGGCGCCTTCCAGTACGCCGTCGATCATCGTCCCGGAAGGGCCGGTTGAGAGCGCCAGGTGAATTTTCGGGTAGCGCTGATTAAAGTGGGCCAGAGTGCTGGGGATCCGTACCGCCGCGGTGCTCTCCAGCGAACCAAGTGAAAACAGCCCCTGGGGTTCGTCGCCCGCCACCACCATTCGCGCCTCGTCCACCAGGGCGAGGATCTGCTGGCTATAGCGCAAAAAACTGTGTCCCGCAGGCGACAGGCGCAGGCGCTGGTTCTCGCGGATAAACAGCTCAACGCCGAGGTCGGCCTCCAGCTGGCGGATGCGGGTGGTGAGGTTGGACGGCACGCGATGCACTCTCTGCGCCGCCTGGGTAATGCTGCCGGTGCTGGCGACAGCGTTAAACATCTCTAGCTGAGTCAGGTCCATGATATTCTTCTTTTGTGAATGTGTTGCTTAATATTATTCATTTTCAATGAATGGAAAGGTAAGCCAGAATACGGACACTTCGCAAGCAACGAGAGAGAATAATGATGAATTTATCTGCAACGCACGCCGTCTCCGTCAATCCGACTACCGGTGAGGTGGTCTCCTCGCTGCCGTGGGCCAGCGAACGCGAGGTCGACGCGGCGATCGCGCTCGCCGCGGCGGGCTATCGCCAGTGGCGTCAGACGCCGCTTGCCGACCGCGCCGACGCCCTGCGCCGCATCGGGGCCGCGCTGCGCTCCCGTGGCGAAGAGGTGGCCCAGATGATCACCCTTGAGATGGGCAAGCCGATCGCTCAGGCGCGCGGCGAGGTGGCGAAATCGGCCAACCTCTGCGACTGGTACGCTGAACACGGCCCGGCGATGCTGGCGACGGAAGCTACCCTGGTGGAAAATAACCAGGCGGTAATTGAGTATCGTCCACTGGGCGCCATACTGGCGGTGATGCCGTGGAACTTCCCGGTCTGGCAGGTGATGCGCGGCGCGGTGCCGATCCTGCTGGCCGGCAACAGCTATCTGCTGAAGCATGCCCCGAACGTGATGGGCAGCGCCGGTCTGCTGGGCGAAATTTTTGCCGCCGCCGGCCTGCCGGATGGTGTATTTGGTTGGGTGAACGCCACCAATGACGGCGTTTCGCAGATTATCAATGACGACCGCATCGCGGCGGTGACCGTCACCGGCAGCGTCCGCGCCGGGAAGGCGATTGGCGCCCAGGCGGGCGCGGCGCTGAAGAAATGCGTGCTTGAGCTGGGAGGATCCGATCCCTTTATCGTGCTCAACGATGCCGATCTCGATGAAGCGGTAAAAGCCGCCGTCACCGGCCGCTATCAGAACAGCGGCCAGGTGTGTGCGGCGTCGAAACGCTTTATTCTCGAAGCCGGCATTGCCGAGGCCTTCACCCGCAAATTTGTCGACGCCGTGGCAGCGCTGAAGATGGGCGACCCGCGCGATGAGCAAAACTACGTCGGACCGATGGCGCGGTTCGATTTACGCGATGAACTGCACCAGCAGGTAACGGCGACCCTTGATGAAGGAGCGACTCTGCTGCTGGGCGCGGAAAAAATCGAAGGGGCGGGCAACTACTATGCGCCAACGGTGCTGGGCAACGTCACCGCCGGGATGACCGGCTTTCGTCAGGAGCTGTTTGGTCCGGTAGCAACCCTGACCACCGCTCGCGACGCTGACCATGCACTGGCCCTCGCCAACGACAGCGAGTTTGGCCTGTCCGCCACGGTCTATACCACCGACGAGGCGCAGGCCCAGCGCTTTGCCCGCGAGCTGGAGTGCGGCGGCGTCTTCCTCAATGGCTACTGCGCCAGCGACGCCCGCGTGGCCTTCGGCGGCGTGAAGAAGAGCGGTTTTGGCCGCGAGCTGTCGCATTTTGGCCTGCACGAGTTCTGTAATGCGCAGACCGTCTGGAAAGACCGTCGCTAATCAACGTTAGCCCCTGACGACCGTCGTCCACGTCTGCTATACTCGCCCACCGAATTTTGATGGTGGGCAAGGAGCCGCGTGTGGCGACGGTAATCAATAATGCAATGCTGGAAGCCATTCTGGCAGAAATCAGGCCGCTGATTGGCCGCGGAAAAGTGGCGGATTATATTCCGGCGCTGGCCAGCGTCAGCGGCGACAAGCTTGGTATCGCGATCAGTACGGTGGACGGTCAGCACTTTGCCGCTGGCGATGCCCATGAACGTTTTTCCATCCAGTCAATCTCCAAGGTATTGAGCCTGGTGGTGGCCATGAACCACTATCAGGAGGAGGAGATCTGGCAGCGGGTGGGGAAAGATCCTTCCGGCCAGCCCTTTAACTCGCTTCTGCAGCTGGAGATCGAGCAGGGCAAACCGCGCAACCCGTTTATCAACGCCGGGGCACTGGTGGTCTGCGACATGCTGCAGAGCCGACTCAGCGCCCCGCGTCAGCGGATGCTGGAGATTGTCCGCCGTCTGAGCGGCGTGGCCGATATCGCCTACGATCCGGTGGTGGCTCGCTCAGAGTTTGAGCATTCGGCGCGCAACGCCGCCATCGCCTGGCTGATGAAATCCTTTGGTAACTTCCATAACGACGTCGCCACCGTGCTGCAGAACTATTTCCACTACTGTTCGCTGGAGATGAGCTGCGTTGAGCTGGCGCGAACCTTTCTGTTTCTCGCCGACCGCGGCATTGCCCCGCATCTCGACGCGCCGGTTATTGCGCCCATCCAGTCCCGCCAGGTGAATGCCCTGATGATGACCAGCGGCATGTACCAGAACGCCGGTGAATTCGCCTGGCGCGTTGGCCTGCCGGCGAAATCGGGCGTCGGCGGCGGGATCGTGGCGATTGTTCCGCAGGAGATGGCGATCGCCGTGTGGAGCCCGGAGCTTGACGACGCCGGGAACTCGCTGGCCGGCGTGGCGATGCTGGAAAAACTGACTCAGCGGATGGGGAGGTCGGTGTTCTGATGGTCGATCAGGATCGCTTGTTTGCGCGCCTGGCGCGCTCGACGTTTCGCTCACGCTTCCGTCTGGGGGGGAAAGAGCGGCAATATTGTCTCGATAAGGGACCGGAGATTATCGATCGGCATGCCGCAGACTTTATTCGCCAGCGGCTGGCGCCCGCTGCGCCGATCAATGATGGCAAGCAGACGCCGATGCGCGGTCACCCGGTGTTTATCGCCCAGCACGCAACCGCTACCTGCTGTCGCGGCTGCCTGGAAAAATGGCATGCCATTCCCCACGGCCGCGCGCTGAGCGAGCCGGAGCAGGACTATATCGTGCAGGTCATCCACCGCTGGCTGGTGCTACAAATGAATGCGCCGTCTGTGCGCTAATTTGCATTTGATCGGCGCCGGAGTATGCCTGATAAATATTCTCATGTTATGATAATCCGCTAACTAACTATTAACATAATAATTTCCTGAAACAATTAGACGGATAATTACTGAATGTCTTCACTGTCGATTCGGTCATTTACGCTGTTTCGTGAAGAACAACCCGTGCGCGATGCATTGGTCTTATTTACGTTAACGCTACTGCTGCATTTTCTTGGCGCTATGCTGCGTCTGGTGCAGGAGCTCTCTTTCTTCTGGCCGCTCAATGCAGTGATGGCCGGGATTTTTGCACGCTATGTATGGCTTAACCGCAGCTATTTTTATGCCGTCTGTTTTGCGGCAATGCTGGTCTATGACGGATTAACCTCGCGCTGGGGTATGGGCTTTGCCTCATTGCTGATTAACTTTTCCAATATTGTCTTTATTGTGACGCTGGCGCAGCTGGTACTGTGGGATAAACGTCGCGCCGACTCCATGCCGGGCCCGATAAACGCGCTTAATTTATTCTGTTTCTGCCTGTTAGCCGCCTTACTGTGCGCAGCGGTCGGCGCGCTGGGGTCGGTGGATGTTGAACGCGCCACCTTCGTTCCCCAGCTGGCGGACTGGTTTAGCGAACAGTTCTCGACGGCGGTATTAATCCTGCCCTTTATTCTGACCCTGACGCTGCCTTCGGCATTAAGCGGTTTTCGCTTTCGCCAGCTGCTGCCGGTGCTGGCGCTGGTCCTGTCAATTGCGCTTGGCGTGGCGGTAGGCGGCGCGGGCAGCATTACCTTCCCGTTACCGGCTTTGATCTGGTGCGCTGTACGCTATCCGCTGCCGCTGACCTGTCTGCTGACTTTTCTCACTGGCATCGGCGAAATACTGCTGGTCGCTAATTCGTTAATTCACTTTTCGCCAGATGCGCGAATGCAGCCGTGGCAGCTGTTCTCCACCCGCCTCGGAATTGCCGCCATGCTGATTAGCCCGGTGATTGTCGCATCCAGTGTCGAAGCGATTAACACGCTGGTGAAGCAGCTGGCCCTGCGCGCCGATTTTGACTTTCAGACCCGCGTCTATTCTCGTTCCGGACTGAGCGAAGCGTTGAAGCGTCAGACGCTGCCGGCGGATAAGCTGCTGACGGTGATGGTGCTGGATATCGATGGCTTCAAACGGGTGAATGATGCTCTGGGCCATGAAGGCGGCGATTGCGTGCTGACCCAGTTTGCCCAGCAGGTTCGACAGCTGGTGGGTGAGCAGGGGATGGTGGCCCGTATCGGCGGCGAAGAGTTTGCGGTGGCCGCCGTCGTCGACAGCGCCCAGCAGGGCTATCTGCTGGCGGAAAAGATCCGTCACGGGGTGGAGTCGCAGCCTTTCGGCCTGGGCCAGAACCCGATCCACCTGACCATCAGTCTGGGACTGGAGACGCGCGAGGTAGGCCACGCCCGCATCACCGAGCTGTTTAACCAGCTGCTGTTGGCGGCGGACGATGAGATGGTGAAAGCCAAACAGAGCGGTCGTAACCAAATTTGTATGCCGACGCTGACCGAAAGCGCGCCATAAGAAAATCCTATAGGGATCCTGCTTGTGCTAATTTTTGGTTAAAAACATAGTGATGTGGTCGATAACAGGGAGCTTTTATGACCACATCCTTTTCACTGCGCACGCTCTCGCGTGACGATATTCTCCATCACCTCCCGGCATTAAGCGAGATCCTGGCAAGCTGCGTCAACGGCGGCGCCTCGGTGAGCTTTATGCTGCCTTTCGCGCCGCAAACGGCGATAACGTTCTGGCAACGCACTGCCGACAGCGTGGCGGCCGGGGAGCGCATTGTGCTGGCCGCCTTCGACGCGGAAGAACGTCCCGTTGGCACCGTGCAACTTATCACCAGTCAACCGGAAAACCAGCCCCATCGAGCGGATGTCGCCAAATTATTGGTTCACCAAAATGTCCGCCGCCAGGGGATCGCCCAGGCGTTGATGAGCGAGCTGGAGCGCATTGCCCGGCGGGAAAGGAAGACGGTGCTGGTGCTGGACACGGCGACCGGTAGCGGGGCGGAACAGTTCTATGCCCGCTGCGGCTGGGAAAAAGTGGGGGAAATTCCGCGCTATGCGCTGATGCCCGACGGCGAAATGACTGCCACCTCACTATTCTATAAGTTTCTGCCCTGACGGCCGCTATTGCAGATTGCTTTGATCAAAACAGGGTTTCACTGGTAGCAAAACCTGATAACTTATTGGACCAATTACTCAGGTTGTATGACTACTATTAGAGGGAACCCATTGTGAAAACTTTAAACCGTCGTGATTTCCCCGGCGCGCAGTACCCTGACCGTATCATCCAGTTTGGGGAAGGTAACTTCCTGCGCGCATTCGTTGACTGGCAGATCGACCTGCTCAACGAGCATACCGACCTGAATGCGGGCATCGTGGTCGTGCGGCCTATCGCCACAGATTTTCCGCCTTCGCTGAACACCCAGGATGGCCTGTACACGACTATTATTCGCGGCCTGAACGAGCAGGGCGAAGCGGTCAGCGATGCGCGTCTTATCCGCTCGGTCAACCGGGAGATCAGCGCTTACGCAGACTTCGACGCTTTTTTACGCCTGGCGCATAACCCGGAGATGCGGTTTGTCTTCTCCAACACCACCGAGGCGGGCATCAGCTACCATGCCGGGGATCGGTTTGACGACGCGCCGCCGGTCAGTTATCCGGCGAAACTGACCCGTCTGTTGTTTGAGCGTTACCAGCATTTCGCCGGTGCGGCCGACAAGGGATGGGTGATTATTCCCTGCGAGCTGATCGATTATAACGGCGAGGCGCTGCAGGCGCTGGTGCTGCGCTATGCTAGCGAATGGGAACTGCCGCAGGCATTTATCACCTGGCTGACCTCAGCGAATACCTTCTGTTCGACGCTGGTGGATCGCATTGTGACCGGCTATCCGCGTGATGAAGTGGAGGCTCTCGAGGCGCAGACCGGCTATAAAGATGCTTTCCTTGATACCGCTGAGCATTTCTACCTGTTCGTTATCCAGGGACCTGCCTCGCTGGAGGCCGAGCTGCGTCTCGATAAACTGCCGCTGAATGTGCGCATTGTGGACGATATCAAGCCGTATAAAGAACGCAAAGTGGCGATCCTTAACGGGGCGCACACCGCGCTGGTGCCGGTGGCCTTCCAGGCCGGGATCGACACCGTGGGTGAGGCGATGAACGATGCGGAGATTTGCGCGTTTGTCGAAAAAGCGATTTATGACGAGATTATTCCGGTGCTGGATCTGCCGCGCGATGAGCTGGTGTCATTCGCCAGCGCCGTGACAGGGCGCTTCCGTAATCCCTATATTAAACATCAGCTGCTCTCGATTGCGCTCAACGGCATGACCAAGTACCGCACCCGTATTCTGCCGCAGCTGCTGGCGGGGCAGAAAGCGCATGGCGCGCTGCCGCCGCGTCTGACCTTTGCCCTGGCGGCGCTGATCGCCTTTTACCGGGGAGAGCGGGATGGTGAGAGCTATCCAGTACAGGATGACGCCGACTGGATATCGCGCTATCAAACGCTGTGGGCCCGCCATCGCGATGGCCAGATGAGCACTCGCGAGCTGGTCACCGCCGTGCTCAGCGTGGCGGATCACTGGCAGCAGGATCTGAGCCAGATCCCGGGGCTGGTGGAGCTGGTGACTGCCGACCTTGACGCTATCCTGACCTGCGGTATGCGCGACGCCGTCAAACCTCTTTGCTGATAGTCCATCTATACACCCGGCTGCGGCCGGGTTGTGCAGGATTTTTATTAGTTACAACATACTATTATACTAACCTGTAACAGCCGGTCAGTGGCTCCTCTGCATACGGCTTTTTAGTGCCAAATCGTTCCGAACAGCAGGAGAATTATGGCCGAAGCGCTTGAACAAATATCTGCGCAGGAAAATAATGACCTCAACTCATATCTCCTGCCAATATTCGCAGGCTAATGCATTCATCTGTAAGGAAACTCTCATGGTCATCGATATCCGGGAAGTACGGCCCCACGACAAAGCCGAATGGCTTCAGCTTTGGCAAGGCTACACTCGTTTTTACGGTTGCCCGCAGCCGGAAGAGGTGACCGAATGCACCTGGCAGCGGATGCTGGATGTAAACTCGTCTGTATTGGGTAGAGTCGCGGTGGTGGATGATGCGGTGGTCGGCTTCGCTATCTGTGTTCTTCATGAGGGAACCTGGGTTACCACGCCGATCTGCTATCTGGAGGATCTGTTTGTCGATCCCGCCTTCCGTGGACAGGGTATTGCCAGAACCATGATTAAGTCGCTGCAAAGCGAAGGGGCGGACAAAGGCTGGTCGCGGCTGTACTGGCATACGCGCCGTGATAATCCCGCCCGTCATCTGTATGATGAGTTTACCCCGGCTGACGATTACGTACGCTACAGGATCACGCTTGAGTCCTGAAGCGGTAAGAGGTTGTTAAGCTTTTCCCGCTATAACAGGGGAAACAGGCTCAGGAGAAGCAACGATGGAAAAACGTCTTGAAACAGTGGTCAATGTGATTATGTTTCTTTCGCTATTGGCAACGGCCTGGGATCTCTCGCTGGTGCATCATCTCGCGTGGTAGTAAATTATATCATCTGAAACGCGGCGCCTCTTGCGGCGCCGCCTGTCTCATTCATCCGCCATCTTCCCTGCGCTAAAACTCCAGTCCTCCAGTTGGTTAAACTGGATAACCACCACACGTCCTGCGGGCTGACCGCCATCTCATCGTCTAACCGCGCGCAGAGCCGACGATAGAGTCCCTGTTTCTGCGCCCGGCTGCGCGGTTTTCCAGCGAAAATATGAAACAATACGAAGTAATAGCTAACCGAGATATTTTAAACCGGGCAGGGTGCGAGGGAATATAAACAAAAGAGTAGAGTCAATATTACTATCAAGGCCATCGTTTTATAAGTATATTGAAAGGCCAGATGAACATAAGAAATATGTGCCGGAACAATGAATGATCTAATCTGTCATCACAGGCGTTCCTTATTTAAATCCGATGATTATTTCTGATGATGAACTTGCTGAATTACTTATTAAATTAATGAGGTGAATGGATGGATTTCTTGAAAAGATGGTTAAAAGAAGAATTCATTCTTTTTTTATGGGGATGGGGTATTGTATTATTAATCATTATATTTAGCATGATTGCAGTCTCTCTTTTTCCTGATATTGCCATTAACTTAATAGGACTTTATGTTTTATTAATCATTGGGTTTCACGTTGTCGTTTGGTTTAAAGTTAAAAACTGATATGAAAGAGGAGGGGTAATGTCAAATCCAGCATGTTTATGGTTAACTGATGAGAATGATTCGCCTATTATAGGTTCTTGCCTGATGCCCACACGCACGGGTTCCATCGAATTGCGCGCAGTGAATCATCATGTTTGATTACCTACCGATAATAATACAGGAAAGCTGACGGGAACCCGTCTTCATACACCGGTTAAAATTCAAAAAGAGTTTGACAGAACAACACTTTTGTTATTTAGGGCTCTTTGTGAAGGTCGAACATTAAGATCGGCAACGCTAAAAATGTACAGAATAAATGAGGCGGGACTGGAGGTTGAATATTTTAACATAGCGATGGCGAATATTAAGATTACGACAATCACACCAAATTTACATCCGGCCGGAATGACAAGTACTCACCTTGAAGACATTGATTTCCGTTATGAGACGATCACCTGGATATACACAGAAGGGAACATCATGTATCGTGATTCATGGAACGATCGCTGTTGTGCATGGTAGCAAATGATATAGTGCTGAAACGCGGCGCCTCTTGCGGCGCCGCCTGTCTCATTCATCCGCCATCTTCCCTGCGCTAAAACTCCAGTCCTCCAGTTGGTTAAACTGGATAACCACCATCACGTCCTGCGGGCTGACCGCCATCTCATCGTCTAACCGCGCGCAGAGCCGACGATAGAGTCCCTGTTTCTGCGCCCGGCTGCGCGGTTTTCCAGCGAAAATATGAAACAGCACGAAGCGGGCGCTGCGTCCTTCGCTGAGGTAGTGCGGGTCGTAAATGCGCTGCTCATCGGCGGCCCGTTCGATAAACTGAAATCTGTCTGCTGACGGAACGTCGAACTCCGCCACCAGACACTCATGAAAGAGCGCCGACAATTGAGCAAACTCCGCGGGATGCCAGGCGGTGCCAAGCGAAATTCGGGTCAGGGGCATGACGCCTCCTGCGCGTTCAGACAGGTCAGGGCGCTGGCCGCAGCCGGCCAACCGGCATAGAACGCCAGATGGGTAAACAATTCGACAATTTCTTCCCGGCTCAGGCCATTCTGATAGCCGAACGCGATGTGCCACGGCAGCTGTTCAGTTTTGCCCTGCGCCGTCAGGGCGGAAAGGGTGATCAGGCTGCGTTCGCGGGGCGACAGCTCGCTCCGCGCCCAGATATCGCCAAACAGCACCGTTTCGGTAAGCTCGGCTAGCTTTGGCGCGATAGCAGCCAGCGTTCGGCGATCGACAGGAGGAGTACTCATAGTGGTTCTCTTTGCAGGTTAAAGGAGTCATCACTGTCGCACGCTGACTAAGATATTGAATATCGCAACGTTCGGGATTATCAATCCTGAAAATCAGGATGGTATAGCCGTTCCTTTACACCTTTCATCACTCCGCTTTTCTGCCCACCTATCCCAACGGTCAGGCGGCGATCTTTCGCGCCACGATAAACAGCCGTGGGAAACGCAGGAGCACCTTCCCGTTACACTGTAACGGGTAGTGTGTGGCCAGCAATGCGAGATAGCGTGTGAGAAACGCGCTTCCGGCCTGCTCGTCCAGGCCTGCCAGATAGGGGCGTAACCCGGTGCCCTGCAGCCAGTCGACAATCGCCTGATGAGAAGCAAGGGGATGAAAATAGGTGGTGCGCCAGATATCAACTTCGCAACCCTGGCGGCTGAGCAGATCGTACCAGGCGGCGGGCGGGAGTAACGGCTGGCGTCCACGGTCCGGCAACCCCATCTCGCTGGCAACCTGACGCATCAGGGTATGGGAAGGTTCCTGCCAGTTATCCGGCATCTGCACTGCCAGCGTTCCGTTGTCCGCCAGCTGGTTTACCAGATGGGGGAAAAGCGTCTCATGATCCGTCAGCCACTGCAGAGAGGCGTTGGCATAGATCACATCTGGCGGTTGCGCAGGCCGCCAGCGGGCAATATCGGCATCAATGAATTCGCAGTCGGGTAAGGCCTGCGCCGCCTGGACCAGCATGGCCGGGGAGTTATCGATACCGACGATCGTCGCCAACGGCCAGGCGGCGCGTAGCAGGCGGGTGCTGTTTCCCGGCCCGCAGCCGAGGTCGACGGCGTGCTCGACCTGCAGATGGGCAATACGCGAGAGCAGGTCGGCCGCGGGGCGGGTACGTTCAGCGTCAAATTGCAGATACAACGAAGGATTCCAGTCGGCCATCGGGTGCAGTTCCTGTGTGAGGAGGGAGACAGGGTAAAGCATAGAACGCGTCAGGCGGCATGTCAGCGGTTAATGAACCTCAGCGGTCACCTTTGTGCGTGACAGTGTCACAAAATAGAACGTGGCTGGATTGCGCCTGCGCTGTTGGCCGAACCTGGGATTGAGACATGGCAGGGAACGTCTCTGCGCCCGTGGCGGGCGCAGGAGCCTATTCGGCGTTTTTGAGCGCCTCGGCGCGGCTGGCGGTGGCGTAGACAAAATCCAGCATCGGCTCGAGATCGGTGTCATAGCCAGCCTGAATAATTTTTCCTCGCAGCCATTCGATTTCACTGGTGATATCGGGAGGAAAAATGTTGTTATCCTGCGCCCGGCGCAGCCATTTCAGCAGAAAGTTATTCTTTCCCCTGATACCACCCGCTTTTTTCGATTTTCCGTGCATCTTCAGCGCGACCAGGACGCAGTAATAGAAATGAACGCGCTGATTAAAACTTTGGTGCATGTCTGTGTTTCCCGCCAGAATCAGGAATTCACCGTGTGGGTCAGTGATTCGGATTGGACTACGGTACCGGGCTGGATCGTTGCGCGAACTCTGTTGTCTACCAGTACCGTCCATGCATCTGTTGCCAGACGCTGACGGGATGTTGGCACGGAAGCCGAATCGTCGTCAATTGCCGATTCATTTTTTGCCGGCGTCATCGGACCGCGGCGGCCCGCGAGCCGAGCCACACTACTCTCTGGCGACAAGCCGCTGTTGCCGATGTACGCGGAAAATCAGCAGGAATGCGAGCGCCACCACGATCGCCGCCAGCATATACAGCGTGGCGAGATCGTAGAACCCGGCGACCCAGCCGGCCAGTGGCCCGGTCAGGCCCAGCGCCAGATCAAGAAACGCCGAGTAGGTGCCGAGGGCGGTTCCCTGATTTTGCTCTTCCACCTGTTTTACCGCCTCAACTCCTAAAGCCGGAAAGACCAGCGAGAAACCCGAACCGGTGAGAAAGGCGCCGACGCCGGCCATCCATGCTGATGGCGCCAGCCAGATAAGCAGCAGGCCGAGACTTTCGATGATGAAGCAGGCCAGGGAGACCGGGACTCCGCCAAAGCGGGTAATGGTATTTCCCAGCACCAGGCGAACGCAGATAAAGCCGACGCTGAACAGCGAAAGGGTAAACGCGGCGCCCTGCCAGCTGTGCGCGGCGAAGTAGAGGGTGATAAAGGTGGCGATAACGCCGAAACCGACGGTGCCAAAGGCCAGCCCCAGGCCGTAAGGCCAGATTTTTCGCACCACCGCGTGAAAGGGCGCTCTGGCGCCGGCGGTCACCTTGACGTCCTGGCGGGTACGAGCGAACAGCAGACCGATGGCCGCGACCAGCACTACCACCGTAGCAAAGCCGCTGATGCCAAAATAGTGATTGAGGGTAACTCCCAGCGGCGCCCCGACCGCCATCGCCACATAGGTCGCCACGCCGTTCCAGGAGATAACCCGTGACGTGTGGATCGCGCCGACGGTTTTGATCCCCCACAGGGTGGCGCCGGTGGCGGTAAAGCTCTCGCCGACGCCGAGAAACACCCGGCCCGCCAGCAGCGCGGCAATGGCCAGCATCGGCGTTGCCTGCAGGACTACCGCCAGTAGCGTGAAGGCGCCACTGAGCAGGCAGCAGACGATCCCAAGGCTGACCACTTTTTTCGGCCCCCAGATATCGGTGTAGCGCCCGGCGTGCGGCCGGCTTATCAGCGTCGATATGTACTGCAGACTGATCACAATTCCGGCCACAAAGGTGCTGTAGCCCAGCTGATAGTGAATATAGCCCGGCAGTACGGCCAGCGGCAGACCAATGGAGAGATAGCAGATACAGGTAAAAACAACGATCGAAATAATGCGCAAATTGAGTTGTGTAGTGCTGACGGAAGTGCTCATAGGGATAAGAGGTTAATACAACGGGATGTGTAGCATAGCGCGCCGTGAGGACGCTGGCGAGGCGCGACAGCGTTTTATCGGTAACCGACGGGAACGATATTTGTACGAATGTAAATAACTGCTTTTACAGCGCTTAACGCCCGCCTCGCTCAGCGTCAGCTCGCCGCCATACCCGACGAATCACACACCATGCCCCAGGCGCGGTTTTGCAATACCGTGCGGTAGCCGTCCCGGTCGACGAAAGTGACGCCATTGACCTCCCAGTAAGGGTTAAACGCCGTAACGCGCAGAAATCCGGCGGCGTCCATGGCTGCGCACTGTGCCTCCCATGCCGCCTGCTGTGGATAGTACAGCACCAGCAGATCTTCATCGCCTGGCGAGGGGGTGACGGGATGGTGGCGGCAGTGGGTGAATTCCAGATGCCAGCCCGCTTCGGGCGCGCCGAGCATTATCCCGCTGAATCCTTCATGATCGGTAAAGCTGCCGAGCTGCTCGAGTCCCAGCCCGGCGCAATACATGCTGGCGGTGGTGTCCAGTTCACTGACCGGCCTGGCAATGCGCATATGACAGAACGACATAATGACTCCCGTGAGCATAAGTTGAGTTGATACTGTACCGGTAAATCGGCCCGGCGTGTGTTAAGACGTGCCCAGGCGCCACCTTCTCTCTGTAAATACCATAGCGGATTAACATCCGCCTTGCGCCAACAATACCTCTTCATCATAATAAAAAAAGAATAATTCAATCTTATTATTCTTAAATTGAGAATCATTGTGGGGTGGTGGATGAATAACCAATCGCGCCAGGCCTTATGGCTGGCACTGGCTGGATCGATAGTACTGATGATCGGCATGGGCTACGGGCGCTTTGCCTTCACCGGCGTGCTGCCGCTTATGCCTAATGAAGGTCTGTTAACCCTGCACGAGGGCAATCTCGCCGCGTCGGCCAATTACGCTGGCTATCTGGTCGGTGCGTTGCTGCTGGCGCGGGTGCAGCCTGGGGCCGCCACCCGACTGAGTATTATCTCCGCCGGGTTGACCATCGCCAGCCTGGCGCTGCTGGCCTGGGTGAGCTCGCCGTGGACCATTATTACGCTGCGCGCCGTCGCCGGCGCGCTGAGCGCGATAACGCTAATTGCAGGTTCGCTGTGGCTGCTGGAACATATGGGGCATCATCACGGGGCGCCGTTGCTGTATGCCGGGGTGGGGCTGGGGATATTTATCTCCGCGGAGGGGATCGCCCTTGGACATGCCCTGAACCTCACCAGCCAGCAGATCTGGCTGCTCTGCGCATTATGCGCCGGTCTGCTGCTGGCGCTGGCGATCCGTTGGCTACTGACTCCGCCGGCTGCACTGGTGAGGGTTTCCCATGTTGAGACCTCCCTGCCTGCGTCCGGGAGCGATACCCGTCACGCGGCGTGGCGACTCTTGATGGTTTACGGTCTGGCGGGCTTCGGCTATATCATCACCGCCACTTATCTGCCGTTGTTTCTGTCCGGTTCGCTGCAGAGCGTTGACCCGGTCCATCTGTGGGCGCTGTTTGGTCTGGCGGCCGCGCCGTCCTGCCTCATCTGGCATAAGCTGGTGCTAAAGTGGGGATACCGGCAAGCGCTGACCCGCAACCTGCTCGTCCAGGCGCTTGGCGTGATCCTTCCAGCCTGCAGCGCTTCATTGCTGTTTTGCGTGCTAAGCGCGCTTTTGGTGGGCTTTACCTTTATGGGCACCGTAACCATTGCGCTACCGAAGGCGAAAAGTCTCAGCCATCAGGTGAGCTTCAATATGATTGCCGCGATGACTGCACTGTACGGTGTGGGACAGATTGCCGGGCCGCTTATCGCCGGCGCGCTGTATCAGATCGCGGCTTCATTTAACCCGGCGCTCTATGCCGCGGCGCTGGCGCTGCTGATTGCCGCAGGGCTGGTCTTTACCGAACGCCAGGCTTAGCCAATCGCCACGCTTTGCAGCAGCTTGCGCCACTCGCTCAGGGCGGGGGCGCTCAAGCCGCTGCGCCAGATAAGCTGGGTGGTCGCCTCGCACAGCGGTTCGCTAAGGCAGTTTTCGGGAAGCGTCATCAGCGACAGCACGCTCTCCGGCAGCAGGCAGGCGTAGCGCCCGGACGCCACGCAGGCAAGCATGCTGTGATAGGAATTGACCTCATGCACCTCGACGGCCGCCTGCTGTTCCGCCAGCCAGCGTTCTCCCAGCGCGCGGTAGCTGCAGCCGCTGGCAAATGCCGCAAACCGCAGCGGACCCGGGGTCTGCGGACGGACCAGCATCAGGGTTTCATAAAACACCGGGGTGAATGCCAGCTCGGCGGGACAGGCCGGTTGCCCATCGGCCCCTGGCGGCAGGCAGACCAGCGCGGCATCAAGGGCGGCGGTTAACACCCCCTCGGTTAACTGGCGGGTCGGTTGGGTGATGAGGGTGATATCCACCTGCGGGCACTGCTGTTGGAAGCGGGTAAGCAGCGGCGGCAGCCGGCTGGCGGCGGTCGCCTCCATCGCGCCCAGACGCAGACTGCCGCCTGGGGTTGTCGGATGCAGAGCCTGCTTTGCCTCTTCCGCCAGGCTCAGGATCCGCCGGGCATAGCTGAGAAACTGCACGCCTGCCGGGGACAACACCATTTTTTTGTTGCCGCGAACGAAGAGCTCAACGGCAAGCTCCTCTTCCAGCTGCTGAATGCGGGTCGTGATATTGGACTGTGCGCGGCCCAGCCGTTTTGCTGCCTGGGTGACGCTCTGCGTTTCTGCCACCTGAATGAAGATCTCGAGTGTGCTGTGGTTCATATTTTTCTTCTCAATACGATAATAATGTTGATCTTACCATCTTTAAAGGAGATGGTAAGCCTCCGGCATCGTTAATGCATGAGGAAACCATGAGCAACCCGCTGCTTTCGCTTCTTGATATTGATTATCCCCTGATTCAGGCCCCGATGGCGGGCGTCTCCACCCCCGCGCTGGCTGCCGCGGTAAGTAATGCCGGCGCGCTGGGCTCGCTGGGGCTGGGCGCTTCAACCGTTGCCCAGGCGGAAGCGATGATAGTCGCCACCCGCCAGCTGACGGACCGTCCGTTCAATGTCAATCTGTTCTGCCATGCGCCGCCCCGGCGCGACGCCCGGCGGGAAGCCGACTGGGCAACAACATTACGTCCCCATTTTGCCCGCTATGGCAGTACGCCACCGGATTCGTTAAGCGAGATCTACCAGACATTTATCGGTCATGCGCCGATGCTGGAGCTGCTTCTCGACCTGTCGCCGGCGGTGGTGAGCTTTCATTTTGGTCTTCCTGAAGGTGAGACGATCCAGCGTCTGCGGCGGCAGGGGATCGTTACCCTGGCGACAGCGGCTTCGCTCCAGGAGGCGCTGCTGATTGAACAGCAGGGGATCGACGTGGTGGTCGCTCAGGGCTATGAGGCGGGCGGGCACCGGGGGATCTTTGCTCCGCAGGCGCCTGACGCGCAGCTGAGCACCTTCACCCTGGTGCAACTTCTGCGGCGTCGACTAACCATCCCGGTGGTGGCCGCCGGAGGCATCATGGACGGAGCGGGGATCGCCAGCGTGATGCAGTTGGGGGCGCAGGGCGTACAGCTCGGTACGGCGTTTTTACTGTGTCCGGAATCGGCCGCCGACGCCGGCTACCGCGCGGCGATCCACAACAGTCTTGACGGGCGTACGGTGCTGACCTCCGCGATATCCGGGCGTCCGGCACGCTGTCTGGCGAATGCCTTCTGTGCGCTGGGGGAAGGCTATCCGGCGAGCGCCGTGCCGGATTATCCGCTGGCGTATGATATCGGCAAAGCGCTGGCCGCCGCCGCGAAAGCCCAGGGCGTCCATGAGTATGGCGCCCACTGGGCCGGGCAGGGGGTGGGGTTGATCCGCGAGTGTGACGCCGCCACTCTGATCCGCCAGCTGGCGGAAGAGAGCGGCTGGAACTAATGACTGACGGCTAGCGGCGGTGGGCCAGGCGGCGCACCAGCCGATCGCCGGCCATTTGCACCCCCTGGACCATCGCCACCAGGATCAGCACTGTGCCAAACATGACTTCATTATTAAACCGCTGATAGCCGTAGCGGATGGCGAGGTCGCCGAGTCCACCACCGCCGATCACACCGGCCATGGAGGAGAAACCAATCAGCATCACGATGGTCAGCGTGATCCCGGCCAGCAGCGTTGGCAGGGCTTCCGGCAGCAGGGATTTAAAAATGACGTGCCAGACGTTGCCGCCCATCGACAGAATGGCTTCAATTCTCCCGTAGTCCACCTCGTCGAGCGCGTTTTCCGTCAGACGGGCAAAGAACGGAAAGGCGCCGATGGTCACCGGCACGATGGCGGCGGTACTGCCCAGCGTGGTGCCGACGATCAGGCGGGTAAAGGGGATCAGGGCGATCAGCAGCACGATAAACGGCAGCGACCTGCCGATGTTGATCACCGCGCCTAACAGCGCGTTCAGTTTCGGCATCGGCGCCAGCCCGTTGGCGCGGGAAATAAACAACAGCACGCCGGTGGGCAGCCCGATCAGCACGGTAAACAGGGTCGCCAGGCCCACCATATAAAGCGTATCCAGCGTGCCGTCGAGTAATAACGGCCACAAATCTTCCCAGCTCATGCTACTCCGCATAATGGCCTCCCCTGAACGCCGTGGCGGGTAAGAAATTCCTGTTCAGCCTGCGGGTCGTGCAGCAGCGACTGGCGCAGCCGCGACCATGGGGTCACCAGCAGGTCGGCGAGTTTACCGCTTTCGACAATCTCGCCCTGTTCCAGCAGCGCCGCGTGGTCACAGATGGTTTTCACCACCTCCAGCTGGTGCGTAATCAGCACAATGGTCAGATTGAGGCGCTGGTTAATATCCGCCAGCAGGGCCAGCACCGAGGCGGTGGTCTCGGGATCCAGCGCACTGGTCGCCTCATCGCACAGCAGCACTTCCGGCCGGGCGGCCAGCGCCCGGGCGATGCCGACGCGCTGTTTTTGCCCACCGGAAAGCTGCGACGGGAAGGC
Source organism: Klebsiella sp. KP20-425-1 (assembly GCF_025813515.1). Taxonomy (NCBI): domain Bacteria; kingdom Pseudomonadati; phylum Pseudomonadota; class Gammaproteobacteria; order Enterobacterales; family Enterobacteriaceae; genus Klebsiella; species Klebsiella sp. KP20-425-1. The sequence continues at coordinate 2,636,623 of NZ_CP109614.1, read as the reverse complement.
GGCGGCCTTTTCGCTGAGATCCACCAGCGCCAGCAGTTCGCGCACCCGGGCCTCGCGAGCGGCCCTCGGCACTCCGGCAATCTCCAGCGGCACCGCGACGTTGTCAGCGACGGTGCGGGCATGCAGCAGATTGAAGTGCTGGAAAATCATCCCGGTGCGCAGGCGATAATCCCGCAGCGCCGCCTTGTTCAACTGGGTAATATCCTGTCCGTTCACCAGAATGCGGCCCGAGGTGGGCCGCTCCAGTAAATTGAGACAGCGGATGAGCGTACTTTTGCCGGCGCCACTGCGCCCGAGAATGCCGTATATTGCCCCTTTCGGTATCTGCAACGCGATATCGTTCAGCGCCGGTCGGCCGGTTCCGGCGTAGGTTTTGCTCAGCCCTTCGATGGTTATCATGACTGAGGGGCCACCGGGATCACCGAGCCGTTGTAGGTTTTACGGATAAACTCCGCCACCTGCGGCGAGGTCAGATCTTTCGCCAGCGCCTTAATGCGCGGGTCATTCGCCAGGGCTGGGGTGGTCACCAGAATATTGGCGTACGGGTTATGCTCGGCGCTTTCCAGCCCCAGGGCATCCTTCGCTGGCACCAGGCCGGCTTCCAGCGCGTAGTTACCGTTAATCACCGCCAGGTCGACATCGTCGAGGGAGCGCGGGATCTGCGGCGATTCAATCTCCAGAATCTTCAGGTGTTTCGGGTTCTCGACAATATCCTTCGGCGTCGCCAGGGTGGTGGCCGGGTCGGTAAATTTGGGGTCCAGCTTGATAAGCTTCTGCGCCTGCAGCAGGAACAGCGCCCGGCTCAGGTTGGTGGTGTTATTCGGCACCGCCACGGTGGCGTTTTCCGGCAGTGATGAGAAATCTTTATGCTTATGCGAATAGATCCCCAGCGGCTCAATATGCACGGTGGCCGCGACGGCAAAGGTTTTACCCAGCGCTTTCTCCTGATCCTTCAGGTAAGGGACATGCTGGAAGTAGTTGGCATCCACATCGCCACTGGCCAGCAGTTCATTGGCGTTGACCCCGCTGGTCAGCTCCACCACCTTCAGATCGAGGCTGGGATCGATTTTTTTGATGTAGTTGAGGATCTCCGCGTGGGGAACCGGGTCCGCGGCGACGCGCAGCGCGGCAGCCTGGACAGACGTCCATGCCAGAGAAAGAGACAGTGCGACCCCTGCCAGTTTAAAAGCGGCATATTTCATGGTGTGTTCCTTTTTAGTTATGGTTAAACGATCAATTGCTCGGCGCGTTCGCGAAACACGTCCTGATAGTAGCGTTCCGCCACGTCCGGATGGGAACGCAGACGGCCCTTGAGATAATTCCAGCCGACATCGCGCAGCAGCGGATTGTGCGGGTCGCTGTCCGGCCCTCGTGCTTCACGCGCCAGCTCGGGCGGCAGGGTGTAAACCGGCACCACCGCGTCAAGCTGGGCGCCGAGGAAGAAGGCGATGGAGAGGCGCTGCTGCTGCGCCGGCGGCGACACCACGCGATGGACGGTAGCGCGCAAATATCCGTTGGTCGCCAGCTCCAGCAGTTCGCCAATATTGACCACAAAGCTGCCGGCCAGCGGCACGGCGTCGATCCATTCTCCAGGCGCGACCTCTACCTGCAGTCCTTTCTGCTCGTCCTGCAGCAGGAAGCTGAGAAACCCCGAATCTTTATGGGCGCCGACGCCCTGGCTGCTTTGGGTCTCCTGCTGGCCGGGATAGCGGATCAGTTTGATATGCTCGTTGGGTTTCTCGCCGTAGAGCCGGTCAAAGGCATTCTCAGGGAGCTGCAGGGCTTCGGCAAAGGCGCGCAGCAGGCGGATGCCCACCTGGGTCATTTGCTGTTGCCAGTGAAGTAATACCGGTTTAAGCGACGGCAGAGCGGCAGGCCACAGATTCGGACCCTGCAGGCGCTGCCAGCGCGGGGCGTCGTCGCTGAGGGTCAGCGCCGGACGTTCGGCGCCGATATCAAACTGTTCTCGCCAGTCAGGCTGGCCGCGCGTCAGCTCAGAGGCCGCGCGGTTATAGCCGCGAAAATGGGGGGAGTGGATCATCGCCACCTGCTGTTTTTGCGCCTCATCGAGAGCAAAAAAGCGCTGGGACTGGCGCTGAACTTCATATTGAAGCGCGTCGTCGACACCGTGGTTGATCAAATAGAAGAAGCCGATGTCGCGGGCGGCATGACGCAGGTCGGCCAGGAAGGCCGCTTTATCCGCGGGGTCCGCGTAGCGGGCCAGGTCGAGAATCGGCAGGGTGGTCGCGTTCATTGTGTTCTCCGAAAACGGGGTAATAAGTTATGGGTAGATTCAGGTTCTGGGTTCGGGCACAACAGCAGCGCATGGTGATTTCCTCTGTCCGGGGCTGAACACAGCTTGCCTCAAGGCCAAATAAGCAACCAATAACGTTATTTTCTAATTTATGACCGCGCGGGGTTCAGTGCTTTTGCGTTAAATAGATATAGGCGCGAAGCGCGTAATGAAGTCTGTTGCGCCCGTCGGTGAGAGCCAGTAAGGTAGGCGCACTTTTTAATGCGGAACGGACGTATCGTAATGCATAGCTCGAAAGATCCCCTGCACGGCGTGACGCTGGAAGCGCTGCTCAATGCCCTGGTGGCGCGCTATGGTTGGGCGGAAATGGCCCGCCAGGTCAACATTAACTGCTTTATAAGCGATCCCAGCATTAAGTCCAGCCTCAAATTTCTCCGCCGGACGCCGTGGGCGCGCAAAGAGGTGGAGGCTATGTATCTCGCCTCCCTTGATGATGACGCGCCGGTGGAGAAAGCGGATCCCTGGGCAAACTGGCAGAAAAAATAACCCTTACCACAGGACACCATCATGCAGAGCTGGAGCAGTAAAGATTTCACCGCCGACCGCGCGTGGGGCGCGCTGGATATTGCCAATTTTTCCGGCACCACCGTGCGTCTACACTGGACCGACCAACCCTATATCTGGCACATCAATGATGGTCAGGAGGTGTTTGCCGTGATGGATGGTCAGGTGGCGATGCATGTGAAAGTCGACGGCGAGGAGCAGATCATCATGCTAAACGCCGGCGATATCTTCTACGCCGGGGTGGGATGCGAGCATGTCGCCCACCCGCAGGGGGCGGCGCGTATTCTGGTGATTGAGAAAGAAGGGTCGGTCTGACCCCGCGGCGGGCGGTTCTTTGCCCGCCGTTTCATCGCCCGTCAGATGCGACATACCGCGTTGATATAAATTACCTATCCTGCTTTCGATATATTTAATTCTTGTTTGCCAATCCCATCATCCCGGCACTATCTTTTGCCGCAGACGCCTGACCAGGCACAACCGCGGGAGAGATCATGGCAACCTTACAGTGGGACCACGCCGTACAGTTTGTGAATCAGCCGGAAGCGGCGATTGAAATCTTTGCCGGGCAGCAGCTGCGGGCGGTGGCCGGAGGGCGGCATCCGGGGTGGGGAACCCGTAATGCGCTGAGCTATTTTGGCCTGACGTATATCGAATTCCTCGCCATTGCCGACCCGGACGAACTGCGCGCCGCGACGGACAAATTCCTCCTTTCGCGCGACGCCGCACGGCTGCTGCCGGAGAATGAGGCGCTGTTTCGGGTGGCGCTGCGCAGCGACGACATCGACGCCACCCATGACCAGTTGCGTCGCACAGGGGTGACAGTGTCACCGATTGTCGATGGCCAGCGCAACGATCCGCAGGGCAATATCATCCGCTGGCGGATCTTCACCATCGATGGCGACACTGCCGGGCTGGTCTATCCCTTTGTGCTGCAGTGGGGAGAAGACGACGCCACCCGGCTGACGCGGCTGCGCGCCCAGAGGCTGGACGCGCCGCATCCGCTGGGCGACATTACGCTTGAGCAGGCGGTGTTCGAGGTGGTCAATCCGCAGGCGGTGCGCGATCGCTGGCAGGCGCTGCTGGGCTTTCCGCCACTGGGGGAGCAGGGACTGGACGTGGGCGGCCAGCAATTTATCTTCCGTGAAGGGGCTGCCAACCAGCTGACCGAACTGGTGTTCCGCGTCGCCAACCCGGCGCTTAAGGGGCAGCGCTTTCGTGTCGGCAACGGCGTGTATCGCTTTACATAAAGGCTGACTCTAGCGTGCCGTGGCGCGCAGGGCCCCCGGCGGCTGGCCGGTGATGCGTTTGAAAGCCCGGCTGAAGGCCGCCAGCGACTGATACCCGAGGCTGAAGGCGACTTTTTCCAGCGCCTGGCCTTCATGGGTGATGTACTGCACCGCCAGCCGCATACGCAGCTCGGTGAGATAGCGGGCGGGGGTGGTGCCGGTGGCGGCGAGAAAACGTTCCGCGAACAGCGAACGTGAAAGACCCGCCTCCCGCGCCAGATCTTCCACTTTCCAGTTGAACCCCGGGCGCTGATGCATGGCGTAGATCGCTTTCGCCAGCCGGGGATCGCGCAGGACCTGTACCCAGCCGGTGGCGTTGCCGCACCCGCACGCTACCCAGCCGCGGACAATCAGCGCGGCCACCACGTCCGCCAGCCGGGCGAGGATCCCGGCATAGCCTGCCTGGCGGGTGAGCGATTCCCGCTCCATCGCTACCAACAGCGGCTGGATCTCCGGCCAGGTGTTTAGCAGGCTGCTGACCCGCATCACCTCGGGCATGGCCTTGACCAGCGGCTGCATGCCGCCGAGCTCAAAGTCCATACAACCGCTGAAAATGACGGCGCGCTCCGGGCAGTCAGGCTGGTCGCCAGCGTTGATACAACTTACCGTGCTGCACACCGTTTCGCTGGGCAGCTGCGCCACATTGACCACCGTGGCCTGCGGATCCGAGAGCAGGGCGTGCCCGTCGCCGTTGGGAATAAACAGCGCATCGCCGCTCTCGAGGGTGAACTGTTCTCCGCTGGCCATGCGCAGCAGCACCGGCCCGCGGCTGATGAAATGGAACTGGGCTTTACCCGCCACGGCGCTAAAGCCGACGCCGAACGGGCGTGCGGTTTCGATGCGCCGGTAGTTAACGCCGGAGAGGCGCATACCGCGCAACAGTTCGCTGGTCAGGTCGATGGCAGGCTGGCTCATGGCAATTCCGGACGAATAATCAATAACTGAAGAGTATGCATCATATATCGTCCGAAAGTAAGTCCCTAAGATGACCAGGATGTTAATAAACCTGGAGAGTTGTATATGAGTTCCTGCATAGCTGCTGACGCGAGCCTGTCACCCGCCAAACCTGCCTGGCGCGCCGTCTATGCCCTGGCCCTCGGGGTGTTCGGCCTGATCGTGGCCGAGTTTCTGCCCGCCAGCCTGTTAACGCCGATGGCCAGCAGCCTCGGCGTCAGTGAAGGGATGGCCGGACAGGCGGTCACCGCGACGGCGCTGGTGGCGTTAGTTACCGGCCTGCTGATCGCCACCGCCACCCGCAATATCGATCGCCGCTGGGTGCTGATGTTCTTTTCCGTACTGCAGATAGTCTCCAGCCTGATGGTCGCTTTTGCCGATTCGCTGGCGTTTCTCCTGCTGGGCCGTCTGCTGTTGGGGATCGCCATCGGCGGCTTCTGGGCGATGTCCACCGCCACGGCGATGCGTCTGGTGCCGGCGGCCCATGTGCCAAAGGCGCTGGCGATCATCTTTTCCGCGGTGTCTGTCGCCACGGTGGTGGCCGCGCCGCTCGGCAGCTACCTCGGGGAGCTGATCGGCTGGCGCAACGTGTTTATTCTCTGTGCGATACCCAGCCTGCTGGCGCTGCTCTGGCAGCTGTGGGTGCTGCCCTCCATGCGCCCGGAGAGCGTCGGGACCTTCTCCACGCTGTTCAGGGTGCTGCGCCGTCCCGGTATGCTGGGCGGCATGCTGGCGACGATCCTGATTTTCAGCGGCCATTTCGCCTTCTTTACCTACCTGCGGCCGTTCCTTGAGACCGTCGCGCAGGCCAGTATCGAAGGGGTTTCACTGATATTGCTCGGCTTCGGTGTCGCTAACTTTATCGGCACTTCGGTGGCGAGCTATCTGCTGAGCCGTAGCCTGCGCCTGACCCTGGCGCTGGTGCCGTTGATGATGAGCGTTCTGGCGCTGCTGATGGTGACGTTTGGCCATCTGACCGTGCTGGCCGGGCTGCTGGTCGCCCTGTGGGGATTTGCCTTCGGCCTGGTGCCGGTGGCTTGGTCCACCTGGCTTGCCACCACCGTGCCGGATGAAGCAGAAAGCGCGGGCGGTCTGCTGGTCGCCTCTATTCAGCTGGCCATCAGCGCCGGGGCCGCCGGCGGCGGGGCGGTGTTTGATTTGCACGGCGCCAGCGGCGTCTTCACCGGCAGCGGTCTGCTGCTGTTGAGCGCGATGGTGATTGTCTTCGCCGCCGTACGGGTGAAACCGGTCGCCCGCGCCGACCAGCCGGTGACGGGCCGCTTATCCCGCGAGATCGATAACTAAATTGGCCGACAGGCTGCGGGAGCAGCACAGCGCAATATGCTGCTCTGCGGCCTGTTTTTCCGCCTCCGACTGCACGGTATCCCGGTGGTCGACGGTTCCCTCGCGTACCGGCGTCAGGCAGGCGCCGCAGATCCCCATCTCGCAGGAGAGCGGCACCGCGACGCCATGCTCCTGCAGCACCTGGGCGATGGTTTTGTCGCCCGGCACCGGCCAGCGCTCCCCGGTGGAGGTGAGGGTGATGGTGAAGGTTCCGTCCGCCGCCGACGCCGCCGTCGGGGCGGGCGGCTGGAACGCTTCGCTGTGCAATTGCGCCTCCTCCCATCCGGCCGCCCGCGCGGTATCGCGAACCCGGGCCATAAATCCGGGCGGACCGCAGAAGTAGACCCGGGTGTCGGCGTCCGGAGCCCCCAGATCCTGCGCCAGCCGCTGGCGCGGACTCTGCCCCTCGTCTGAGCAGTGGATCTGGCAGATTCCACCCGCTAGCTGGCGGGCGATCTCGGTGGCGAAGGCGGCCTCCTGCGCACGGCTAACGTAATAGTGCAGCGTAAAGCTGGCGCCGCCCGCCGCCCGGGCGTGGGCCATCGCCAGCAGCGGCGTAATGCCGATCCCGGCGGCGAGAAGCACCACATGGCCGCCCTCGTGCAGCGGAAAGTGGTTGCGCGGGGCAGAGATCATCAATGGCTGTCCCGGGCGCAGGGTGTCATGAATATAACGGGAGCCACCGCGAGACTGCGACTCGCGGGCGATGCAGAGCAGATAGCGATCCCGTTCGGCCGGGCTGCCGGTCAGGGAGTACTGACGGATCAGCCCGCAGGGAAGATGGAGATCGATATGGGCGCCGGGCGTCCACGCCGGCAGCGGTTGCCCCTCGGCGCTCACCAGACGAACGGCCAGGTTTTTCGCGCCCTGGCGCCACAGGCCATCGACCACCACCGGGAGTATGTCGCGCATATGACCTCCACTCATACCAGAAAGAAATCGCCAAAACCCATCTTCTTCAGCCCGCGCCGGTAGGCGATAGAGCTGCGGTCTGCCGGAATATGCGCCTCCAGGGTCAGATCCAGCGGCAACCGTTCCGGACGCTGGGTCTCGACCATCAGGCGGTCCTCTTCAAATACCCGCAGGTTGAACGCATGTACGTCTTCCACCGGCACGTGCAGATCGAAGTTGCGGGCAATAGGGGCAAACATCCGCGTCACCCGGGACGACACCGGCGAGGCGGCGTTCATGATCACCAGCCTGGCGTCGGCGGGAAAATGGATGGTCAGCGTAGCGGTGAACGGCAGATGCATTTCAAAGTGACGCAGCCACTGGAACCCTTCCGGCGCGCGGAAATCAGAGCTGGCCGGGTAATTGCCCACCGAGCTCCAGTAGTCGGCAACAAAGCCGAACGGCGTCTCCTGCGGGGTATAGTCCGGCACCTGCTGGTTGTCCGGATCGGCGAAGGTGTCGGTGTGGATCCACGCGAAGTGGGCGACATCGAGAAAGCCTTCGACCTGGCGGCCGGCAAATCCCTTTACCTCGAAGGCCGGGCAGTTGATTTGCTGAAAGCCGGCGTCGTCCCAGTGCGGCATGGTCGGTAACGGCGGCGGATTGTCCGGATCGCAGGCCAGGCAGGTCCAGATCAGCCCGTAGCGCTCCTCCACGGCGAAGCTGGTGAGATGCAGTTTGGCCGGAATGGGTTGCCCCGGACTGGAGGGGATGCGGTTGCAGCGGCCATCCTCGCCAAAGCGCAGGCCATGATAGGGGCAGACGATACCTTCCTCTTCATGAAATCCCAGGGTCAGCGGCACCCCGCGGTGCGGGCAGACGTCGCGGGCGACCACCACCTGGCCTTTAATACGATAGATAACCAGCTGTTCGTCCAGCAAGGTGGCTTTCACCGGGGCGCCGGCAATATCGCAGGCGCGGGCCACCGGGTGCCAGCAGCGGGCCAGCCGCAGCCAGTCTTCCGGGTCAAAGGTGCAATGGGCGGGGGGCGTGGGGGTGGTTGTCTTCATGATTTCTCTTCCTGCTCACATCGGTGATTGTTTTATTGTTGTGAGATTATTGTTGTCATATTAGGGTGTTCACATCCATCACCATTAATTCACTCTGCTGTTGCAAAAAAGAGTACAGGGGCGCCATGAGTCCATTTTCCCGTTTCGCGCACTATTTCATCGCCGTGGCCCGCTGCGGCAGTCTGCGCCGGGCCGCCGAGCAGCTGCATATTTCCGCCTCGGCGATTAACCGCCAGATCCTGCAGGCCGAGGAGGCCTTCGGCACCCCGCTGTTCGAGCGCCTGCCGGAGGGACTGCGGATGACCACCGCCGGTGAGTTGCTGTATGACAACCTGCTGCGCTGGCAAAAGGAGTTTCGCCAGACGCGGCAGAAATTCGATGAGCTGCAGGGGATGAAGCGCGGAAGCGTTAGCGTTGGCATGGTGCAGGCGCTGGCGGAAGGGGGCTTCGCCGCCGCGCTGGCGGAGATCATCGCCAGCTGGCCGTGGCTGGAGCTGGATCTGCAGGTGGCTGACAGCCACACCGTCAGCCAGAAAGTGCGTCAGGCGGACCTGGACGTCGGCCTGATCCTCGATCCGCAGGGGCAGGCTGGACTCAGCGTGCTGGCCTTTGCCGAACTGGAGGTGGGGATTGTGATGCGTCCGGACCATCCCCTGGCGGGGGCGAAGGCGCTGTCTTTGGGCGAGCTCAGCCTGGAGCGGCATATCGTGCCCGGCGCGCCGTTGATCGTCCATGAGCGGGTGGCGCTCCTCTATCGCCACCATGACTTTGCGCCGGAGAATACCATCAGCTGCAATGATATCCGGCTTATCAAGTCGTTGGTGCTACGCGGCAGCGGCGTGACGCTCCTTAGCCTGCTCGACGTGCTGGACGAGGTCCAGCGTGGACAGCTGGCCTTTGTCCCGCTGCGCAGTACGCTGTTGCGACCGCTGACCCTGGCGCTGTGTACTGCGCCCTCGCGTCAGCTTTCGCGGCCCGCGCAAATGGCCATTCAGACGCTGAGTGCGGTGATCGAATCCATGGCGACGGTCAGCCCAGCGGCCCGCTGAGGATGGTGTCGCACATGCCGTTGATAATGCGCTCCCCGGTCTCCTCACGCAGCTCCTGGTACCAGGCTTCGGTGAGCTGCATATCCTTCCCGTGGGTAATATCGCACCGCTTGCGCGCCTTCAGCACCAGATCACGAACCCGGTCGCAGCGCTGGGCTTCATACTCGCGCAGGGCGGCCGCAATATCTCGGGTCTGGCGGAAAACGGCGCCCAGCACCACTGCATCTTCCATCGCCGCGCAGCCTCCCTGGCCAATATCCGGGGTGGTGCTGTGTCCGGCATCGCCGAGCAGCGCGACGCGGCCGCGCACCAGGCGGCTGAAAGGTTCGATATCATGGATTTCAATGCGGTTGGTAGTCTGCGGGTCGAGGGCGGCGATCAGCTTCTGCACCGGCGGCGCCCAGCCGGCAAAGTAGCGGCTGAGGTCAGCGCGCAGGGTGTCACGATCCTCCGCCAGACCCGCCGGAAGCGGCACATCAAAGAAAAAGTAGAACCGGCCGGCGGAGACCGGCATCAGCGAGACGCGCTTGCCTTCGCCGACAAAGGTGGTCCACTGATCGCCGGGCGCCAGCGCTTCATCTATCTCCACCAGACCGTTCCAGTTGACGTAGCCGGCGTAGCGGCGCTGCGGGGTAAAGCCCAGCACCCACGGACGCAGTGCGGAATGGCTGCCGTCGGCGGCAATCAGCAGATCGCCGCTGGCGCTGCTGCCGTCGGTAAACCATACCGTCACGCCGTCGGCGTCTTCTTCACAGCGGGTGACGCGTTTGCCGAACTGCACGCTGTCCCGTCCCCAGTAATCCAGCATTTCCCGCTGCAGTTCTGCCCGGGAGACCGGGCAGGGGCGGCTGCCGGTGCGTTCGATCAGCGGGGCGAGACTGAACTGGGTCATGTTCTCGCCGCTGCGGAAATCACGATACGCCATCCGGCGCAGCGGCCCGCCGAAGGTCTCCATGATGTCGCCCATGCCGAGGTGGGCCATGCACTTCACGCCGTTGGGCCACACGGAAATCGCTGCGCCGACCGGTTTGATCTCTTTCACCGCTTCATAGACGTCGCAGTCGATCCCCGACTGTTTGAGCGCCACTGCCGCGCTTAAACCGCCGATGCCGGCGCCAATCACGATTGCTTTCATTTTTTTCTCCTTCTCCCGATGTTGTGACTGACTACAGCAATTTGCGTACCAGTTCGCCGGAGGGAGGAAAACCGCCTGCCTGAGGCACAGCGATGGCTCATGACGCACCGCATCGGTGCAATATGAGGTATTGGTTGCCTTTTTATGAATCAAAAGTTTCTGTATGTTGCATTAAGAATCTATCGTTTCAGACGCCTGGTTCAGCAGCGGAGAGGGGTGATGCATCACGAGCGTAATCTAAGTTGATGATTTTGGAGTGATAATAAATTTATTGGTGCCCTTTTATCGTCTCTGGCCTGCTTTGTGCACTAGCCCATGCACTTCTCTTTGCTACGGGATATCACTATGTCTGACAAACATCACAGTGGCCTGCTTTACGGCCTTGAACAGCGGATCCCACCGCTTCCGGCCTTTTTCAGCGCTCTCCAGCATGTGCTGGCGGGCCTGGTGGGGATCATCACGCCGCCGCTGATCATCGGCGCTACCCTCGGGCTTGGCGACTGGCTGCCGTATCTCATCAGTATGTCGCTGCTGGCCTCGGGCATTGGCACTTTTCTGCAGTCCAATCGGGTATGGGGCATCGGCGCCGGGATGATCTGCATGCAGGGCACCAGTTTTGCCTTCCTCGGCGTGACGGTGGCCGGAGGGATGTGGGTAAAAGCGCAGGGCGGCGGGCCGCAGGATATGATGGCGATGCTGTTTGGCGTTAACTTTGTCGCCGCTCTGGTGCCGGTGATTGTCAGCCGCTTTATCGAACCGCTGAAGAAAATCTTTACTCCCATCATTACCGGCAGCGTGATTGCGCTGATCGGCATCAGCCTGATCAAGGTCAGCGTCATCAACTGGTGCGGTGGGGAAAAGGCAGAGGATTTCGCCAGCATGAGCAACATCGCGCTCGGGGCGGGCACCCTCGGGGTTATCGTCCTGCTGAGCTGCGCCAAAAACCGCTGGCTGCGGCTCTCCTCGGTGGTGGTGGGCATTGCCGTGGGCTGCATCGCAGCGGGGCTGAGCGGTCAGTTCCATCTTCACAGCCTGGGCGACACCCTGTTTCGCCTGCCGACGCTGTTTCCGTTCGGCTTTCAGTTTAACAGCGCGATATTTCTGCCGGTCGCCCTGGTGTCGCTGGTCTGTATTCTGGAGGCGGTGGGCGATCTGACGGCCAACTCGCTGATTTCGCAACAGTCTGTTGACGATCGCGCTTTCCGTAACCGGCTGAAGGGCGGTATCCTGGCGGATGGCGTCAGCTGTATGGTGGCCGCCATGCTCTGTGCTTTTCCGAACACCACCTTCGCGCAGAACAACGGCGTGATCCAGATGACCGGGGTGGCCAGCCGCTATGTCGGACGCTACATTGGCGTGATTCTGATCCTGCTCGGGCTGTTTCCCCCGGTGGGCGAACTGCTGCGGCAGATCCCGGCGCCGGTGCTGGGGGGCGCCACGATGGTGATGTTTGGCTGCGTGGTGGCGGCCGGGATCCGGATTATTACCCAGACCCCGCTGAGCCGTCGCGATGTGCTGATCGTGGGGCTGGCGTTTGGCGCGGGTCTTGGCGTGGAGTCGGTGCCGGCGTTTCTCAGCCATTTTCCGCCGATGGTCGGCGATCTGTTCGGTTCGGCAGCCACCAGCGGTGGGCTGGTAGCGATAGCGCTGAACCTTATTCTGCCGCAGGAGCAGGCGGCGACGAAATCGTTAAGGAGTCAGGATGATCGCGCTGAGTCAGTTTAACAGCCTGAGCAAAGATGAGGCGGCGGGGCTGCTGGCCCCCTGCGTGGCGATCCCGGCCTGGGGCGAGACGCTGGTGAGCTTGCGACCTTTCGCCAGCCGCCATGCGCTGCTGCAGGCCGCCCGGGAGGCGATGGCTAACTGGGGAGAGGACGAGCTGAACGCGGCGCTCAGCGCCCATCCGCGGATCGGTGAAAAGCCGACCGGCGGCCAGGCGCATGCGGCGCTGTCGCGCCAGGAGCAGTCGGCGGTGGACAGCGAGAATGAGCGGCTCGCGCAGGCCCTGCGGGAGGGGAATGCCCGCTACGAAGCCCGCTTTGGCCGGGTGTTTTTAATCCGCGCCAAAGGGCGCAGCGGCGATGAGATGTTGCAGGCGCTGACGCGCCGGCTGCAGCATACCGCCGACGAAGAAGTGGCCGAGGCGCTTGCCCAGCTGCGAGAGATTACGATGTTAAGACTGGAAGGAGTGATTGGCGAATGAGCACCCTGAGCACCCATATTCTGGATATTTCCACCGGTACGCCGGCAGAAGGCGTAACGGTCAGCCTGAGCCGGGAGGGCGAGACGCTGGCGAACCTGGTGACCAACGCCCAGGGGCGTATCGCCACCTTTAGCGCCGCGCCGCTGCCGGCGGGGCGCTATTGCTTAACAGCGGAAACCGGGGCGTGGTTTGCCCGCGCCGGGCGCGAGAGCGTCTTTACCCGGGCGCAGATTGATTTTGTTATCGGCGAGGCGGCAGAGGACCATTTCCATCTGCCGTTTCTCATCGCCCCGGGCGGGTGGTCGACCTACCGCGGCAGCTAAGCCGGCTGTCCGCTGCCGGGCGGCGCTGCGCTTGCCCGGCCTGGATCGTAACGGAGCGGGTAGAGACAGCCCGTAGGCCCGGTAAGGCGCAGCCGCCACCGGGCATTAAACCGGCAACAGAGCTGGCTGCCCGCTGCCGGGCGGCGCTGCGCTTGCCCGGCCTGGATCGTTACGGAGCGGGCAGAGACAGCCCGTAGGCCCGGTAAGGCGCAGCCGCCACCGGGCATGTACAGGTGGCTCCGGCGATCATCCTTCCTGTTTTATCCCCACACAAGGATAATTATTCTCTTATCCCCACCAGGGGATATCCTTGACATTATCCCCTGTAGGGTATAAAACCAAGTTTATCCCGACAGGGGGATAAATGATGGTGAGGAACAAGGCGATGAATTCCCCGCAGATATACAGTCCCGTGCAGCTGGCCAATTACCTGAAGCTGCTGCGCCAGCAGAACCACTGGACCCAGGATGCGCTGGCCAGGCGGATCGGCATTAAGCAGGCCACGCTGTCCAATTTTGAAAATCACCCCGACAAAACCACCTTAACCACGCTGTTTAAGATCCTCCAGTCGCTGGGGGTGGTGATGACGCTGAACGCCAAAGCTGCTGAGACGGCGCCGGCTCCCGATAACAACACGGACCTTGACTGGTAATGGCGACGCTTACCACCTGGATGAACAATGTGCGCGTGGGAACCTTAACCCGCCAGGCTAACGGGGCGCACAGTTTTCGCTATGACGAAGAGTGGCTGCGCAGCCCGCGCGCCAGACCGCTCTCCCTCTCACTGCCGCTGCAGTATGGCAATATCACTGCCGACGCGGTGTATCACTATTTTGATAACCTGCTGCCCGACAGCCCGCAGGTCCGCGACCGGATCGTCAGGCGCTATCAGGCGCGCTCGAAGCAGCCGTTCGATCTGCTGGCCGAAGTCGGGCGGGATAGCGTAGGGGCGGTGACCCTCCTGCCGCCGGGGGAAGAGGCGCACCTGGAAGGATTACGCTGGCAGACGCTGGACGAGGCGCAGCTCACCGCTTTGCTGACCGCTTACCAGTCGGATATCCCCCTCGGGATGATTACCAGCCAGGACGATTTCCGTATCTCGGTGGCCGGCGCCCAGGAGAAAACGGCGCTGCTGCGGATGGGCGAGCAGTGGTGTATTCCGCAGGGCGCCACGCCGACCACGCATATCATTAAGCTGCCCATCGGCGAGATCAAGCAGCCCAATGCGACGCTGGATCTGCGTGAAAGCGTGGATAATGAGTATCTGTGCCTGGCGCTGGCCAGAGAACTGGGCCTGGCGGTGCCGGAAGCGGAGATCATCACCACCCCGCGGATCCGCGCCCTGGCGGTAACCCGCTTCGACCGGCGCTGGGCGCAGGAGGGACGGGTGCTGCTGCGTCTGCCGCAGGAGGATCTGTGTCAGGCTTTTGGTCTTCCTTCAGCGATGAAATATGAGTCTGACGGCGGGCCGGGTATCGCCGCGATCATGACCTTTCTGCTGGGCTCGAGTGAAGCGCTGAAAGATCGCTATGACTTTATGAAGTTCATGGTCTTCCAGTGGCTGACGGGGGCGACGGACGGTCACGCAAAAAACTTCTCAATTTACCTGTTGCCCGGCGGCAGCTACCGCTTAACACCGTTCTACGACATTATTTCGGCGTTTCCGGTGCTGGGCGGCACGGGACTGCATCTGCGCGATCTGAAGCTGTCGATGGGGCTCAATGCCACAAAAGGGCGTAAAACAGAGATTAACGCCATCTATCCGCGTCATTTTCTGGCGACGGCCAAAGCGGTGAACTTTCCCCGGGAGCAGATGCTGGCGATCCTCCAGGAGTTTGCCGGGCATGTGCCGCAGGCAATCGAAAGCGCTCGCCGGACGCTGCCGGCGGACTTTTCCAGCCACGTCTGGCAGGCCATTACAGAGAACATGCTGAAGCTGCACGCCCGCCTGCAGCAAGGGCTGCAGGCGCTATAGCAGAGCCGGCTGGCGGCTAGCTCTGCGGCTGCCCCCAGCGGCTGCGCAAATAGTTAACCGCCTGCCGGGTTTGCGGCTGATTGAGGTTGTTTTCGCGGAACAAGATGGTGCCCTGGATCTGCGGCAGAGTCTCATTGAGATCGAGCTGCTTTTTCAGCTCCGGCACGCCGCCATCCACCGTCCAGTCAGGCTCGTTTTTGGACGGTTCACCCACCTTGTACAGCGCCACGCCGATATACAGCCGGGTATGCGTCGGTTTAACCACCTCGGCCCACCAGTTGGCCAGCACATCATAGCGCGCGGCATCGCGGGCAAACGGCCAGTAGATCTGCGGCGCGATGTAGTCGAGCAGTCCCTGCTGCACCCAGCTGCGGGTATCGGCATAGGATTCATCATAGGCGGCCGCGCCCCGGGTATCCGACCCCGCCGGATCGTGCGAGCGGTTGCGCCACACCCCGGCCGGGCTCACGCCAAACTCGACGTTCGGATTGAGCTTTTTGATGGTGGTGGAAACCTGGGCTATGAGCTGCTGGGTGTTATGCCGCCGCCAGTCGCCCTTCGAGGCATAGCCCTGCCCGTAACGGCGGAAAGTCTCGTTGTCGTTAAGCGGGGAAGAGGCGGTTTCGGTATAGAAATAGTCGTCGAACTGCACGCCGTCAATCGGGTAGTTCTGCACCACTTCAGCGACGATGCTGGTGATCCAGTCACGCGCTTCGGGAATGCCCGGGTCGAGAACAAAGCGATCGCTGGCGGTGCGGATCCAGTTACGGTGCAGGACGAACACGCTGGCCGGTACCTGGGTGAGGGTGTTGTTCAGCTCGGCAATCGTCGACGGTTTGGTGTTGACCGAGACGCGATAGGGGTTAAACCACGCGTGAACCTTCATGCCGCGCTTGTGCGCTTCATCCAGCATAAACTGCAGCGGATCGTAGCCAGGATATTCGCCGATTTTGCCGGTCAGCATATCGGACCACGGCAGAATATCAGACCGCCAGAGCGCCGTACCGTCCGGTTTCACCTGGAAAAAGACGGTGTTGATCCCCAGGCGCTGCAGGTTATCGAGTTTAGCGATCAGCGCCAGCTTCTGCTGCGTGATGCGGCTCTCCGGCGTGCTGGCGATAATCGACCCGACCGGCGGCCAGTCAAGGCGCGAAACGGTGGTGAGCCACACGCCGCGCACCGGCTCCCGGTGCGCCTGCCCGGCTTTGACGGCGGCAGCGTTCGGCGGCGTGACAAGGGATTTAGGGGCTTTACTGGTGCAGCTGAACAGCATGCCAGCGGCGATGAGCGCCGCGCCTGCCAGCGCCACTTTGCTGGCTAAGGGGAATCGACGAGAATGGCTGATGATGAACTCCCGTGTACTCAGATCGTCGCGTGTAGGCGCTATTCTCTTACTATTCGCCGGTCAGAGCAATTCCTTCATCCGCTTCATCCGTCGGTTCGCCATCGCCTAGTCATAATGCAAGGTATAGGTCGCGACGGCCGACACCTGGCCGGCGGTGATCCGGGAACGTGTCTGGTAGTAGCGGGCAGTGAGCGGCAGGGTAAACCGGCCCGCGCTCGCGCTGCCCAGCGTCATCTCATGATTCAGTACGACCGGCTGACGATGGTAAAGCAACTGCACGCCAATACCCTGCGCCCGATCGTCGGTGGCGTCATTGCGCAGAACGCCATGCCCCCGGGCGGTGAGGGGCTCCGCGCCGTCAACTAGCAGGGAAATCGTGACCGCGCTGTTGCAATCCAGCTGCAGCGCGAAAGGGGTGTCGCCGGTGGTTTTGCCGACGCCGCCGAAGTGGTCAAGCATCGCCGCAGGGAGCTTGATCAGGGCTGGCGTGGCGTCATTCACTGAACATCCCGCGGTGCTGATCCTGCCGGTTAAGTCTAACGCGGCCAGCGGGGTATGCTCCGCCATTAAAAAGCGCTCGCTGTGATACTCAAGCTCGCCCGGCGTCGCCGCGGGACCGGTTTTAATGAGCTCAATCGTCAGGCGGAAATAGCCCAGTTTCCACACCGCATCGGGCAAGGCGGCGGGATTGTCCACCCGTTGGCTAAACGGCGAGGGCGTCGGCCGGTCAGGAAAGCCGCCATAGCCGCCGATAGCGCGCAGCGATACGCGAACGCCAATGCCGGCGAGGTTAGTTTGATAAACCGTCGGTCGCGTCACTCCCCCGGACAGCAGACTGTCCAGCAGCAGCGGTGACAGCCCGTGCGGATCGTCCGCGCAGCGGATCCACTGTTCGCCGCCGTCGCTAAGGCGGTTCCAGGCGAAACTTTTATGATACAGCGGGGTGCCGGGTCTGGCGTCAGCCGGAACCGTGAGCTGCCCCACGTTCAGCCGAAGGGGGGAGGCCTGGCCGCGGACAAACACTGGCGTACAGGCCCATCCGCTGGCGGCCGGTAACAGAATAAATAACAGCGTCAGGGCGACCCGACGCAGGAGAGTTAAAAAGGACATGATAACGTCTGCTGTAAGATGAGTGGATGGGGGGTCTGCGCCAGCGTCGGGGTGAGATCGTAGCGGGCGCTACAGCGCTGCTGAGGGCCTGGCCCCCATTGCGCATACAGGGTGCCTTTTGGCGCCAGGCCGGCCAGGTACACCTGACCCTCGCTGGCAACGATGCTGTTGGTGTCCTTAGCGCGTACTTCGCTGCCAAAGGGCAGCGGTTGTCCCCGCGACTGCAGCGTAAACAGCGCCTTATAGCCAACGTGGGTGTGAAAGCGCGCCAGAACCACCGCGTCTTTGGTAGGGACCAGCGTCACGGTGCTGTTGGCCAGATCCACATTCTCCGGCAGCGAATGGCTGTCGAGAGACACGTCGTTGCGGTGATAGGCGGTGGCGAAGGGCAGCACGGCGTACCCGTCACCATTGGTGGCGATGGTTTTCTGGTTGGCGAGGGTCACACCCCCGGCGCCACCGGCGTCAATCAGGACGACAGCGCCATTCATTTCCGGTGTAAAGACTACCCCGTGGCGGTGAATCAGAATGCCCCCGCTGGCGCCGTAGTTCAGACGAGCGGCCTGCGAATCGTGGCTGTAGCCGAGATTCAGATCGCCTCTTCCACTGCTGTACCCGGCCGTCAGGCTGCCGCTGGACCCGTTTTGCCGATCGCGGGTTTGGCTGACGGCGTAGCTAAGCGCGTGATTGTCCAGCAATGTGCCGTTGAGGCTGACCATCTGACTGCCAACGCTGTGGCGGGAGGAGGTCAGGGTATAGCCGGCATAGCTCCCCGGCAGCAGGTGGCTCAACGGCACGGAAAGTGACAATGTCACCACTTTGTCGGAATGCGGCTCGTCATCCTCCTCGTCACCGTGGCTGCTGCGGGAGTCGCTGTAGCTGAGCGACCACGCGATACCGTGAACCTGGCTGCTGATCCCCATATTGGCGGTACGCTGTGAGGCGCCCCCTGACCAGTAGCTGTCCTGGTCGAGGCTCAGATAGAGGGTGATATCGTACGGCAGGCTCTGGCTGGCGGTGATTTGCAGGGTTGCTTTTTTGTTGTCGCTATCCTGCAGGTCGTCTTCGCTACCCGGGCTGGAAAACGCCTCGCTCAGCGTGGCATAGCGCTGATGCGAATAACGCCAGCCGGTGAAGGTGAACTGCGTGCCAAGACGATCAAAACCTTTGCTGTACTGGAGCTGCCAGGCCCGGCCATCGATAGGATCCTGCTGGTGCCGGTCGCGGGCGTTTAACAGCTGCAGCGAGAGCGCCCCGGCTTCTCCCAGCCCCTGTCCTGCGCCGAGCGAGAGGTTATGGTATTGCGCCGCGCTCTGCAGTCCGCCAAACAGCGTCAGGTTATGGGCGAACCCGCGCATCAGCGACAGCTGCATCATCAACGGCCGCTGGCTGGCATCGTCGCTATGGTAGCGCCCGGCGACCAGGTTGTATTTCAGGCTGCCTTCGCGCTGCATGCTGGTCACCGAAGCATACGGCTGGGTGAAGCGGCGGATTTCGCCATCCGACTCTTTGACGGCAACCTCAAGATTGCCGCTGCTGGCGGTGGGATAAAGATCGTCAATCACGAACGCGCCGGGGGTGACGTAGGTTTGATACAGCACGTAGCCATTTTGCCGAACCGTGACCTGGGCGTTGGTTCTGGCAATCCCGCGGATGGTCGGGGCAAAACCTTTCTGCGAGTCCGGGAGCATCGCATCGCTGGAGGCGAGGGATATTCCCTGAAACTGTACCGCGTCAAACACATCGCCCGACGTGAAGGTATCCCCGAGGGTCAGTTCACTCTGCCAGCGCGTCAGGTCGCGCTCAAGCCAGGCGCCGCTGGTCGTCCACTGGGGCTTATCATCGCTGTTGGCGGTCAGGCTATTGCTGGCGCGCAGGCGCCAGGCGCCGACGTTCACGCCGCTTTTCAACATCAGATAGTTATCGCGCTCGGTGCTGCCCTCGCGGGTACGCTGGCTGGCGCCTGAATAACGATAGTTACTCTGAAAGGCGCTAATACCTTCGTCCCACAGCGCAGAGGGAACATTATCCCTCGCCCGGTGCGTCATCAGCGCCTGAGGAATGGTCATTAACAGCCGCTGATGAGCAAAATCGAAATTGACCGTGCTGCCCGGCAGCAGCGCGTTGAGTTCGGGACATGAGCGGGACGTTGCGCCGGGCGCCTGGGACAGCACGGCCGGGTTAACTCCGGCCTGCAGCAGATCTTCCGGCTTAAGGCAGGGCATGAGCTGTCCGCGATCGTTCTGGCGAAACGTGACGGTCTTACGGGCGTCCAGCGTGACGCCGTTGACCTGCCAGCTCACCGGATAGGCGCCTGGCGGCTGGCCCGCCTGCTGATTGAAGCGTTGCAGATCCACTGCCGGCAAATGGTCGTTTTTCTCCAGCAGATCCATATTAAAGGTCGCCTGGGCGTGCAAGAGCGCGCTCTGTCCGCCCAGCAGGATGGAGAGGCTGACGACGGTAACGGTATGAGCCGGGCCGTGGCGCATCGCGACATCAGACGCTTATTGCGCCGAAACGGGGGCGCTAAACGTCTGCACAGCGCCAAAGTCATCCAGAGTGCGCCAGCTCACCTCGCGGGCGCAGGCCTCGCCGGGGAGGGAATACTCTTCACGGCTGTGAGGAGCAATCACGCTGCGCTCAAGCGGCGTTTTCTGGTTCTGGCCCGCGCAGGTGAGCGTGGTGATAGTCACATAATAGGGGGAGGCATTCTCCGCCTGCAGGTGGTTGCCGCTGACCCGCCAGCGCAGGTGCTGCGCCGCGTCGAGCGCCGAGCCAGGGAGCCCTGCCGGGCGATAAATGAGCTTCAGTTGATTCTTAATAGCAAATTGCAGAATGTTCTCGCCAGCCGGCGCGGTATTGGCAGGAATCACTTTGATATTCAGGGTGAACAAACTTTCCCGATCGTTTGGCAGTTGCGCCGAGGTTAATAACACGCGCAGATCGTTGCTGTCTCCGGCATCCAGACGGAACAATGGCGGGGTGACGATAAACGGTGATTTATTATTATCAGCCAGATCGCCTACCCAGCTCTGAATAAGCACCGGATCGTGAGGATTGGTGTTTTTTACCGTGATGTCTGCCTCATGGCTTTGTTCATTATAAATGACACGAGTGCCGGCAATGGCAACCCCGGCGGCAGACGCCAGGAACGGGCAAAAGAGAAGGCTCAGGATAAAAGCCGCTTTATAACACTGCATAATTGAGGATCCGGTCACGAGGAATGAGAATAAGGGCAGGGGGACGCTGCCCTTGGAAAAGTGGCAATCAGGACATTCTATTCGTACACAATATCAATATTGGCCGTGGCATTAATATTGCCGGCAGTGACATCCTGTGAGGAATCGCTCTTCAGATCGGCAATAAAGTTAAATGCAATATCACCGTTTTCGTCGGCTTGCGAAACCGCCGTTTTGCTCTGCTTGTCAAAGGTCAGCTGAGTGCCTTCCGTTGAGCCGTCAGGGGAAGAGAAGACTTCAATGCCCACCCCTTTGGCGGTATCCGCGGCGTCAGAGAGCGCCAGCACGGCGGCGCTGGTGCCGTTAGCGTTGGTGTCCGGAGTACCTTCCAGGCTGATACTGATGTTCTGCGCCAGTGGGCAGCCGGTGAGGTTGATGGTGAACGGCGTTTCTGCGGTTTTCGCTTCATGGGATTTCAGCGCCGACATATCGACGTTGCCAAAATCGACATTAACATCGCCACCGTTATTGGCGATCTGGCAGGACTCGTTAATAATTTTACCGGTGAAATTCAGTGTACCCGCCGCGCGGGCGGTGGTCACAGTAGCCAGACTTAAGGCCAGCAGTGAACCAACAACCAGCAGGGTGCCTTTTTCTTTCATACTCAAACCTTATTAAATAATCACAAGTTAACAAAAGCGTTTAACATTTTTAAAGCATGTTTTTTATTTCTGTTCACAAAAAACGGTAAGCATCGCTAATGTATATTACCGTCGGGGGCGGGATTATACGGAGAACATCGTAAAGGCCCATTGATAAGATGTGTTAAGCTGTAACATTATTTATTTTTTGGTGTAAGTATAATCTCATTAAATATTAAAAAGAGTCCCATACGTATAATGCATTATTTCCGGGAGATAACTGTTCTGAGCAAATTTTACGAAAAAGTTGCTGTTATTCCCGGCAGTTGACCGGGTGGCCCGGAATAATCATTTACGCTGCCGCTATTTTGCAGTAGCGTGGAGTGACGGCAGGAAGCCGCAGGTTGTAGGGCACAGAAACGATGCTGTGCCGCGCAGTGTCACCCGTTATCAAGGAAGATTGCTATGTCTCCATTCCGTCTCGCTCTGCTATGTCTGTGCCTGGCGCCGCTGGCGTCGTCTGCTGCGCTTTCCGGCCAGGTTCATTTTTCAGGACGGGTCATCAATCCGGCCTGTGTTATCGCCCCCCGGCACGATCGTATCGATGTCTCGTGCCAGCACCATTCACCGGAACAGGTCGCCTTGACAAACAACCGTCCTCGCTACGCCATGCCGGACAATCGTGGTGAGGTCAGTATTCACTGGCGAAATGCGCAGCATAGTGAAGCGGATGTCATTATTCGCTATCGCTAAGGCGGGATAAAGGCAATGAAGAATAAGCTGATGCAAGGAGGTAAAGGATAAACCGTTGTGCGGTTTATGCGCGCATCACCAGCGGGCAGACGCGCGCGCAGCAAATCATTCATGAAAACAATTATTGCCGCCGCCCGGCGGCAGAATCAGGTGTCGTCTGGCGCCCAAGCGAGCTCCGGGATCGGAAAGCGGCCCACCGTCATAGAGAAAGGGAAGCAACTCAGCGGATCCGAGACTGTTCATCGTCGCGTAACGTCAGCACCTCAAAACCGTTGGCGGTGACGGCCACGGTGTGCTCCCATTGCGCGGAGAGTTTTTTATCGCGGGTAACCACCGTCCAGCCATCTTTTTTGGTTTTGATACGGCTGTCGCCCTGGTTGACCATCGGCTCAATGGTGAACACCATGCCTTCCTGCAGCACGGCGCCTTCTCCGGGGCGGCCGTAATGCAGCACCTGCGGTTCCTCATGCATTTCCTGACCGACGCCGTGACCGCAATATTCTCTGACCACGCTATAGCCATGTTCCTCCACCCAGCGCTGAATAGCGTGGCCAATATCGCCCAGCGTCGCGCCAGGCTTCACCACCTCAATGCCTTTCCACATCGCTTCATAGGTAGTCTTTACCAGCCGGCGGGCCAGCGGGGAGACATCGCCTATCAGGTACATCTTACTGGAGTCGGCAATCATGCCCGCTTTCTCGAGGGTGATATCGACGTTAACAATCATCCCGGAGCGCAGATGTTCGGTCGCTTTGGGGATCCCGTGGCACACCACATCGTTAATGGAAGTGTTCAACACATAGGGAAAATCGTATTGCCCCTTGCTGGCCGGGCGGGCGTGCAGCTGGTTGACGATAAAATCTTCCACTCGATCGTTAATCGCCATCGTCGTTACGCCGGGAACGATAAAAGTATCCAGCATATCAAACACTGACGCCAGCAGCTGGCCGGCATGGCGCTGCCGGGCGAGTTCGTCGGCGGTTTTAATGATTATTGATGGCATTGATCACCTCCAGCAGACGGTCAGAGCCGGATTTCAGCATCAGCAGTTTGATCTGCTGGTGGTTAAGCTCAGGGTAGAGTTCGCTCATCATGCCCAGACGGATCCAGTATTCCGCCTGGGCATTGACGGAGCGGGACATGGCTTTGCTGGCATCACGAATATCATCGTGCAGCAGATCGGAGATTTTGACGATTCCCATAGATATATACCGTAATGATTCGTATATACATCGTATACAATCCAGCGCGGGATGTCCTTGGCATTTTGTGGCGTGGATGGCGAGCACCATGCAAAAAAGCCCGACCAGCGGGCTTATATTCAGCATTTTTTCGGGTTAAAAATTCGCGCTGTGCACCATGGCGAAAATTACCCATTAGATTATCGGTATGCAGAAAGAAAATAACATGATGGCGACGCATCAATATATTTTATGCAGGTGTTAATTTTGCGTATTAATATTCTCCCGTCAGGCCGGGAATCCGAAGGATTTACAGCGCGTCAGTGAGTTTATCCACCACCACTTTACCCGCATTATCGAACTGCGTAATGCGGAAACTGTCGCTCCAGGAGCGGCGGGTGGTGAAGCGGTCGAACAGGGATACCCGGCCTTTGCGCTGGCCATCTTTACTTAAAATAACCCATTCGGTCACCGAAGAATAATGCTGGCTATTGTCATGCCGACTCTGTTGTTCAACAAGCTGGTCTTCTTTTTCCACTTTTAAATAATCACGCAACATATTTAACCTCCATAGAAAGTATTATTAACATTACTCCTTTTATTTATTCTTTCAATCAAACTTTTTAATCAATAAAAGTAACTATTAGTGGGCGACCTAAGTGCAAAAATCGCGGGGAATATCACTCCTTCGGACGGCCTGGTCCACTACGCTTAACGAGAGCGTCCGCCGCGCCTACTGCGGTGTCCGGGTCAGAAAGAGGCCAACAAAAGGCCATATCCTTGTATTCTTAATAGGCGTAATTCTGCTATATCTAATGCGTTTTGCCACGACCGAGCCACAGAGAGCGCTGTACCATGAGTAACGATCACCTGACGGATATTGCCTATCGCCACTTTATTGAAAGCGTTAAAGATTATGCCATCTATATGCTGAGCGCCGACGGCACGGTCATTAGCTGGAATGAGGGCGCCCGCCGGGCAAAAGGGTACCTGAGCGACGAGATCATCGGTCGCCACTTCGGTCTCTTCTATAGCGAAGCTGAGCAACTCTCCGGTGTACCCGCAAAAAACCTGGAAATCGCCCTGCGTAGCGGGCAGTTTGAAGGGGAAGGCTGGCGGTATCGCAAAGACGGGTCCCGATTCTGGGCGCATGTCATGATCGATACCATCCGCGATGAGCAGAACACCCTGCTGGGTTTTGCCAAAATTACCCGCGACATTAGTGAACAGAAGGCGATTAACGACCGCATCGCCTGGATGGCGCGCTACGATGCGTTAACCGGTTTACCCAATCGAGTGGAGTTTTTTGATCGGGTGGAGAAGCTGATCACTGGAAATGATGCCCGCCGCTTTGCCATTTTCACGATCGATTTAGACAAATTTAAAGAGATTAACGATCTGCAGGGCCATCTGATTGGTGACCAGCTGCTGCAGCGCGTGGCGGGCGCCGTGCTCAAAACGCTGCAGAAGGAGGAGATGGTCGCCCGCTTCGGCGGCGATGAGTTTGTGGCCGTTAAACCTTTTTCCGATGAGGGTGAAGTGGATGCCTTTGCTGCGCGCCTGTGGCACTGCTTCAGCGGTAAGCAGACGTTTGCCGCGACGGAAGTGGTTCTCTCCGCCAGCATTGGCATCTCAGTCTACCCGGAGGACGGCACGGATATTAATACGATACTGAGCAATTCCGATCTGGCTATGTATCGGGCAAAAAGCAGCCTCGACCATAAGATTTGCTGGTATGAACGTGAAATGGATGACAAGACGCGGCAGCGCAATATGATGGCCGCCGATATCCGGCGCGGTATTCACGCCGGGGAGTTTTCGCTCCACTATCAGGCTATCCGCAACATCAAAGATCGTAGCATCACCGGTTACGAGGCGCTGCTGCGCTGGCAGCATCCGCAGCTGGGGACGATCCCGCCGGACGTGTTTATTCCCATCGCCGAAGAGAGCGGCGCTATCGTGCCCTTAGGTTACTGGGTGCTCGAGCAGGTGTGTAACGAATCGCTGGAAAATGGTTTGAACAGAAAAGTTTCGGTCAATATCTCTCCGGTGCAGTTGCGCCATCGTAGCTTTATCGAAAAAGTCCGCGAGATCCTGATGCGTACCGCCTACCCGGTCAGTCTGCTGGAGTTTGAGGTCACCGAAACGGCGTTTGTGATCAATAAACAGCTGGCGTTCAGCGTTCTGCATCATCTGCAAAAAATGGGGATCAGTATTGCGCTGGATGACTTTGGCACCGGTTACTCCTCCCTGAGCATGCTGCGCGATTTTCATTTCGACGTCATCAAACTCGACCGCAGCTTTATGACAGATGTGGAGAGCAACCCTCAGGTACGCTCATTCGTGCGAGCCATTATTTCGCTGGGCAATTCGATCAATACGCCGCTTATCGCCGAGGGGGTGGAAACGGCTGGACAACTGCAGATCCTCGAAGAGGAGGGATGTGACGAGATGCAGGGATTTCTGTTCGGCGAGCCGGTCGATATCAAACACCTGCCCGACCGGCGCTGATGCGCCCACCCTCCGCTGGTGGGCGTAAGGGCGTTACTGATGCGCAAGCGCTGCCTGCCCGGAAAGATGCAGCAGCGCCGAACGCAGCGAGACCTCGAACATCTGACCGTGCGTCAGACCGGGGTAGCGCCAGAAGGCTACGGTCAACCCTTTACTGGCAAGCTGCTGTTGGGTTTGACGCAACACCTCAAGCGAGGCCTCGTGCCCGGACGGCTCTCCACGGGCTTTACCGTCACCCTCGAGTAGGTACAGCGATTTCCCGCGAAAGCGGACGGCATCAAGACTTTGGCTTGCCTGCAAAGGCGATTGCAGGGCCTGACCTAGCGACGGGCTGGCGGAATAGTAGATCCCGAACGGCGAAGCCTTCCTCCACGCGTCGAGCACAAACAATCCGCCGTAGGAGTGGCCCCAGATAGCGCGCTGGTGGGGATCTATTTTCAGGTTAGCTTCCGTCTGGGGAACCATCGTTTCGGTCAGCAGCTGGCGAAAAGCATCATTGCCGCCGGTTTTACGCGGCGGTAGCGCGGGTTTCCCGGCGCGAGGCTCATGCGTCTTTAGCGGTGGGGTGTAATCCCAGGCGCGGGCTGCGGTATCAAAGGGCAGCGCGGTCTGGTAGCCGATAGCGACGATCACCGGCGGGGAGCCGGCGAAGAGCTGCTGCAGAAACGCGTCGTCGAGTTTATCCATCACCGCGTTGCCATCCAACATATATAGTACCGGATAGCCGGCGGCGGGCGGGGCTTTGTCCGGCACTGCGGTCCATACCCGGTAGTGACGTTCGCCATCGGCAGAGTCATACTGGCGTTGCGTAAAGTGGTAAAACGCCGACCCTTTATCCGCAACGTTCGGCCCCAGCGGCTGAAGATCCGGCCGGGCAATACTGCCGCTGCTGTAGAAGAGTGCGCCAATCGCCAGCGTCAGCAGCCCGCTCGTACGACCTGTTGTGATGCTCCCTGAACTCAACTTCACCTCGTCTGTCCCCCTGTTTTGTTGCTTCTGGCGTTATTGTTGGGCTGACACGTTAGCACAGCTTTTATGATAATGGTTCTCATTTCTTTTTCTGGCGTTGCCACAAACTGTATTCTGGGGGAGCGGGTGGCGGGATAAACGGAGATGACGAAGAGAAGGCCCCCTGTAGGCGGTCATAAAAGAAAATTCAGGAACGATCGTGAAGGTGACTCAACAGTTTTTTGACCAGCGGAGTGAGCGCAATAAACAGCAGCGCAATAATTACGATCAGCAAGAGCGTCAGCCCTTTATGGTGGCTGATAAGCACCAACAGCATCGCCAGCGTCATGGTATGATCCTTTAATAAATGGCGTTAACCACCGCCAAGGTGAATAAAATTCAACAGAATGGTCATGACCACCCAGGCCAGCAGCAGATAGCGTCGTTTATCGCGTCGAGCTTCCAGCGCAGCAAAATAGTTAGCGCTGTACCAGGTCGATATGATAATAGCCAGCGTGATGATGACCTGCCAGATCGCCTCGCTGAAACCGGTGACGCTGCTTATGCCACGAAAGCAGAGGACAATCGCAATACCGTTAAACGCATTACACATCAGCCATCCCCACAGACTTGCGGGTCGGCTAAATAAATATCCCAATCGTAAAACCAATGTCGTATTCACCCTGCTAAAATAATCGCGCTGTAAAATGCATTTTAACGATCGAACAGGTATTGATATAAATCAAAACTAATGGAATACCGCAGGAATCACTGGCGTACGGTGCTAACAGCGCGAGCAATAAACCTGAGGGTCAGTAGCCCTGGAGAATATTTAACTCATTGTTTTAATGGTTTTTTAGTTATGAGATGCCTGCGCTAATGCGCGTACTTCAAGCAAGTAGCAATACGTTGGTTTCTCTGGTTATTATTACCATTGAGGTTATAACGGGGAGAATCAGATTATTCGCCATGTTTGCTGGGCGAGGGGTGAAAATCCGACCGGGGCCAGAGCTCCGGTCGGTGTCATACTTAATGGGGCAAGGCGTTATGCTGCAGAATTTTCAGGAAATCATGTTTGTCGGAGATTAATGACAGTGCGTTAGCGATCAGCTCATCGCTAAATATCGAGGCAATTTCCTTGAGTACGTCAATATGCTCTTTCTCTTTCGCGATCACGCCGATGGCAATAAACATTACATTGCTCCGATCCCAGATTACGCCATCAGGAAACTGATAGATCTCAATCCCGGTTTTAAGGATGATATCCGTCGCGGATTTCGGCAAATGCGGCAGGGTGATGCCATTGCCTAAAAAGGTCGAGACCTGATGTTCACGCTCCAGCAGAAAGTGGACACATTCCTGATTGACATAGCCTTTGGCTTTAAACTCCGCGCCGATCATGGCGATGACTTCCGCTTTATTACTGGCTTTGCAGCCAATATGCAGATTATCCAGCGTGATGTTATCGATCATAACCAACCTCCCTGGTGAGACGAGTGGATTTTTTATCTTCATGGTTTGCTGACAGCTCTGCTTCTAACTGCTCAAGCGATTTATTGGAGGTCTCGGGCAGGGCAAAGACCACGAAAAGAATGGCTAAATAGTTAATGGCGGCGAAGATAAAGAAGACTGGCCCAAGGCCCAGTTTTGCCTGCAGCAGCGGGAACAGATAGCTGACCACCGCGTTCATGATCCACATGAAAAATACCGAGATCCCCATCGACAGTCCGCGGAATTTCAGCGGGAACAGTTCGGCTAATACCACCCAGGTAATAAAGCCCATGGAGCCCTGCATCACGCCGACGAACAGCGCGCCCAGCAGCCAGATGGCGGTAGCTTTCAGGTCACCCACCAGGGTGTAATCGACAGCGGCGATAATCAGATGCAGGGTTGCCATAATGGCGAAACCGTAGATGATGATTGTCTTACGTTTGAAGCGGTCGACAAGGAACAGTACCCCGATCAGCATACCGCCCACGGAGAAAACACCGTTCAGCACGTTGCAGATCAGCGAGGTTCGTTCGGAAAAACCGGCGGCACTCAGGATTTCCGTACCGTAATACATAATGACGTTAACGCCGGTGGTTTGCTGCAGTGCGGCCCAGGTAATGCCGACCAGCAAAATTTTGAGGATCCAGGGTGTTTTGACAATCGTCGCAAAGGTGCTCTGGGCGCTGTACTTATTACCAGCTTCAATTTTGATCAGGGTAGAGATGTCATCGTACTCCTTCTGCGCGCGTTCCGCCGGGCGGATTTGTTTGAGGATATGCAGCGCTTCATCATGACGATTTTTGCTGATCAGCCAGCGCGGGCTTTCCGGCGCGCGCCACATGCCAACGAACAGGCAGATGGCCGGAATCGCTTGTACCAGCAGCATATAGCGCCAGACGTCCGGCAGATGGCCCCAGATGATGCCAATGATCGCGTTGATGGCAAACGCCGCCAGCTGGCCAATGACGATGGCGACTTCATTCAGGCCGGTCAGCTTGCCGCGCATCTCGGTAGGCGCCACTTCTGAAATAAAAGTGGGGGCGGTGACCGAAGCGCCGCCGACGGCATAGCCCAGCAGGGCGCGGGCAATCAGCAGGGTAGTGATATCGGGGGCCGCGGCGGAAAGCAACGCGCCGATGAGAAAAACAAAGGAGAGAAAGAGTAAATATTTACGCCGGCCGAAGTAATCGGCAAATTTGCCGCCAAACACGCTTCCCAGCGCGGCGCCGACCAGCAGAACGCTCATTACCAGCCCTTCGGTGGTTGGGGTCAGCGCCATGTACTGCTTCAGTGAGGAAAAGGCGCCGTTGATAACGCCGGTGTCGTAACCGAAAAGCAGGCCGCCGAAGGTGGCCACTAAGGTGATCTGATGAAGTCGTTTTCTCTGTTGCTGGTTCAGGTTTGTTATAAATGACATGGTAGTCCCTTTATTTTGTTGAACGACACAAGATAAAAATACATCTCCCCAGTCAGGATTTATCACGCCTGTGTTGTCGTATCTAACTGAATTAAATGATTTTCTTCTTTGTGTAATTGCTCAGCACAAGGCAGGGTACGCTAAGCAATGGCGGTCAAAGAGGTTTACGGCTTGGTGTTGACATGGATGTAGTCGATATCCGTTCTCCTTTGCGGGTTAGCGGTCTTTAGTGCGTCAGTCGCGACGACATTTGCCGATGAACAGCGCTCTGGTGTGGCACGTTGCTGTCGCTCCGGCGATTTACCGTGGTAAGAATATGGCACAAAGAAATGGAATGAACATGCAACAAGATCACATTATGAAAATTTAATTTCAAATCAGTGTTGCAGAATGGTAAATGCATGAAGCCAATCACAAAGGCTAAAGGGAGTATATCCCCATGAAAAGCAGGTTAAATTTACAGTGAGGTAATAACGATGTTGTTTTCAGTGGGTTAATGTAAATCGGAGAATACTACGCAGATCACATTTTTACGCCATAATATTGAAGAATAGAATTTATATTTCATTGTCACGATCGGGGCAAAATGAAGATAGAGGCCTTTTACCTCCGGTCTGAAGGGGAAATGAGCGGTTCGCTTTGCCCACGGGGGCGGAGGTTAAGGATGAATGCATCACCGGGGGAAACACCGGGTAAAAATGCAGAGAAGGGGGATTCTCTGCATCTTACCCATCACGAAAAAGATCAGTGCAGTGCGGGCCAGTAGCCTTCGTTGGCGACGATCAGTTCATCGAGGATGGCTTTCGCCACCGAAGCGCTGGGCACCGTTTTCGACAGGGCGATGGCCTGCCACAGTTTCTGGTAACTGCCCTCAATCCAGGCGTCAACCACCAGTTTCTCAACTGCCACCTGCTGCTCCATCAACCCTTTCTGGAATGCCGGGATTTTCCCCATCGCCAGCGGTTCCGGACCGTTGACGCCCACCAGGCAGGGGACTTCCACCATCGCCGTCTCATCGAAGTTGGCGATGGCTCCGTTGTTCTCGACGATCAACAGCATCCGCTCCTGGGTGTTAAAGGCGATGGCGCAGGCAAGGTCGACGATAAAGGTGGCATGGGCCCCGGCATGGAAATGCGCGCCTTCCGCCGTGCCGCGACGGGTGATCTCCCGGGCCATATCAAAGACCTCTTTTTCGCGTCCGGCCATCACCTCGTTGGCCCGCGTAAACTCCGGGTCGGAATGCGCCACTTCATAGTCCGGGTAGAGATAGTATTTCAGATAGGTGTTAGGCAGCGTCGTCGGATCGAGGGCAAACACATCCTTCACCTTTTTAAAGGTCTCGATCCAACTCGGCGCCTTATGCTGAAAGTCTTCTTTTGGGCTGCTGTATCCCTGCTCCGCCACGTGACGCTTCAGCGCCGGCATCAAATCGTTACCGGCTTTATCGGTGATGCTGGTCCACCAGCCGAAGTGGTTCAGGCCATAGTAACGAACGTTCAGCGCTTTGCGCGACGGCAGGCCGAGGATGTCGGCGAACAGACCCTCGATAGCCACCGGCATATCGCAGATGTTGATGATGCGCGCGTCGGGCCGCAGGCGACGGGTCGCTTCCGCGACAATAGCCGCCGGGTTGGAGTAGTTGAGCATCCAGGCACCTGGAGCGTACTGCTGCATATAATCGACCAGCTCCAGCACCCCGGCAATCGAGCGCATACCGTAGGCAATCCCACCCGGGCCACAGGTCTCCTGGCCCGGGACGCCATATTTCAGCGGGATCTTTTCATCCTTTTCCCGCATCTCATACAGGCCAACGCGAATATGCGCCATCACGAAATCGACGTCGGTAAAGGCCGCCTGCGGATCGGTGGTATAGCTGAACTTAACCTGTGGAAAGCGTTCAGCCACCAGGATGGCGCAGGCGTCGCCGATAGTCTTCTGACGCTGGTGATGGTTGTCATACAGACGGATCTCCCGCAGGGGAAAGCGCGACATATTTTCCAGTAACATCATCACAATCCCAGGGGTATAAGTACTGCCGCCGCCGGCAATGGTGACCACAAAATTATCTTTCATTTACCACCTCGTTATTCAATAACACCCAGACTGGCGTTGACCGCCGTTCGAATTTTGTTAACTCCCAGGCCATAGATAACCTGGACATGGTTTCCTTTAATCAGCACGCTGCTCCCGCCGCTCTCTTTCAACAGCGTCTGCTGGATAAGGGCGGGGTCCCGCACATCAACCCGTAGACGGGTAAAACAGTTGCCCACCGCACAGACATTCTCTTTTCCTCCCAGCCCGGCAATCACCAGCGCGCCTTTATCCGGATGCTCGCTATTAGCCTGTTGCGAATGCTCATCTTCGGCTGCGGTTTCGCGGCCCGGGGTGAGCAGCCGCAGACGGGTAATACAGAAGGTGCCGACCAGGTACATGGTCGCGGTTTCCAGCAGACCGAGGGCGACAAACACCGGCCAGCGCGTCGCGCTGACTCCCGCCGGGAGGTTATAGACGACGAAATCGATGAGACCGTTAGTGGCGCAGACCCTGACGTGAAGCAGCCAGGCCAGCATCTGGAAAAAACCGTCCAGCAGGGAGTAGATAAGCCACAGCAACGGGGCGGTGAAGATAAAGAGAAACTCAAAAGGTTCGGTGATCCCCACCAGGACGGAGGTAACAATCAAGGGGATCAGCGTGACTTTCAACCGCTGCTTATTCTCCGCTTTCGCCGTACGGTAGAAGGCGAGCGCCATGCCGGCGGTGCCAAAAATCTTCACCATCCCATAGGTGAGGAAACGGGCGGAATCACTGAGCGCGTCAACGGGGTGGCGGGCGATTTCGGCCAGGAAAATAGGCTTAGCGCCAATGACGGTCTGACCATCGATCAGCAGCTGACCGCCGATAGAGGTAAAAACGAACGGCGACCAGATCAGATGATGCAGCCCGGTGGGGATCAGGAACCGGTTGAGAAAGCCGTACAGGAAGACCCCGATGGCGCCAAAGGATTTCATAAAGCCGGTCAGCGCCGAGATGCCCAGCTCCACTACCGGCCAGAGATAGACGGTGGCGATGGCGAACATGCCAACCAGCGGCAGCATCACGATCAGCACCAGCTTACTGTTGCCGTAGATCGACAGCGCGCCGCGAAACTCAATCCCAACCACGCGATTATGGACAAAGGCGACAGCGCAGCCAAGGATAATCCCAAGGAATACGCCCATATCGATAACCTGAAAACCGAAGATAAAAGTTTGTCCGCTGCCGTACAGTTGCGCGTTGGTGGTTCCGGTCGCCAGGCGATGGGTGAGGGTTAGCCAGCTATTATTCGCCGCCAGGTACATCAGCCAGGTCATGGCCGCCACGAAGGCCGCTTCGGCCTTGCGGGTTTTCGCCAGACCGCTGGCCAGCCCAAGGCAGAACAGAAACCCAAGATGGTTCATCAGCGCCCAGAGCATACTGGAGACAAATTTCCCCATCAGGTAGAGCCCGCTGCTTTCATCCACCCACAGCCGGTTGGTCGTCATGCTGAACAGGGCGATCAACAGGCCGATAGCTGGCAGATACAGCACCGGCCCGATCATCGCCTTGGAAAAGTCCTGAAGCTTTTTCACTCCAATCATGGTTGTCCTCTCGTCTTTGCAGACCGCTGTCATCACCTGATGAATAGGCTTATCAGACTAGGAGCAGACCACCGGGATCCCGAGCAGGAAAAGGGCCATCTGTGACGAAAGTCATATATATTATTGCTGGACAGATATATAAATATGGCGTGATTTATAGATGTGTCATTGTTGATTTTTTCGCTGCAAGATAAAAATAATCATCTAATTACATGAAGTTATTCATGGTTACCGTTGACTGGCGCCACTCCATCGAGACATCTAAAAGTGATTTATAAAAAGATTGCCACTGAACTGAGGACCCGCATCAACAGCGACGACTATGCCGTCGGCGATATGCTGCCCAGCGAAAAAGCGCTCGCCGCGGAGCTGAAGGTCTCGGTGATGACGCTGCGCAAAGCGCTGGCGCTACTGGAGGAAGAAAAGCTGATCGCGCGGCGGCACGGCAGCGGAACCTGTATTGTGCGTAAAAGTAACTATCATGGCGGGGAACTGGAGGGCTTTAACTACCAGATGCAGGTGGTGGGCGTCACCAACTACCGTAACAAAGTTATTGAATTTACGCTGCTTGATGCCCCGCCAGCCATTGCCCAGCAGTTAAAGATCCAGCCGGGGGAGAAAGTGTATTACGTCAGACGGCTGCGGCTGATCGATGAGGTCCCAATCCTGGTGGAAAACAGCTATATCCCCTTCGCCACCTTCCCCTGGCTCAGCGTGGGTAACCTCGAGCAGTCTAAGTTCAACTATTTCAAAAAAGAGTGCCATATCACCATCATCGAGAGCCACCGCAGCTATACCCCGGTGCTGGCGACCCGTGAGCAGGCGGAGCTGCTGCAGGTGGCGCCAAACAGCCTCCTGCTGCGGGTGCAGTCGATCAGCTACGCCCAGAACCGGGCGATCGTCGATTTCTCAGAGATCTACCAGAACACCAGTAAGTACAATGTGAAGCACATTACCCGCCGCTAGAGGATTCAGACCAGCCATCCCCGGGCGATCAGCTCTATCCCCAGCGCCAGCAGGAACAACAGAAAGCCCTGACGAAAGCGCTGCGGGCTGAGACGCGAGCGGATCCGCTGTCCCAGCCACATGCCGAGCAGCGCCGGCAACAGCGCCAGCGCAGACAATAGCCATGCATCATCATGCCAGCCATCGTGCAGGGCGAGGCCGGCCGCCAACGCCAGAGTGGAAAGGGTGAACGACAACCCCAGGGCCTGCACCAGCTCGTCGCGACGAAAGCCCAGCGCCTGTAGCCAGGGAACGGCCGGAATAACAAATACCCCGGTCGCCCCGGTGATAACGCCGGTCAGCCCGCCCATGAGCGGCGACAGCCACTTCTCCACGCGGCCGGAAACCTGAAACACCGGACTGCAGAGCGCATACCCGGCATAGACTATCAATGCGGCGCCAAGCGCCAGCGCCGACCACCGAGGATTGAGGCCGATCAGCAGTGAGGACCCGGCCAACGTGCCAATAATAATCCCGGTCATCATAAGCCAGAGACGGCGTACAATCTGCGCCAGCGCCGGGCCTGCCAGTAACTGCCAGAGATTGGTGAGCAGCGAGGGAAGCACCAGCAGCGCCGCTGCGGCCTGCGGCGGCATCAGCAGGCCAAGCAGGCCCATCGCCACGGTGGGCAATCCCATGCCGGTCACCCCTTTGACCAGCCCGGCGGCAATAAAGATCAACAGGAAAGAGATCGTGTGTAAATCGAACATTATGGCTCACTTTTCAGGGTAGAAAGGGGCATTGAAACAGCTGGTCGTGAGGGCCACAATGCGGTATGTTGGCCATAGACTACGGAAAAACCGAAGGGAAAGGAGGGCCTGATGCGACTGGATCTGGCCGATCTGCGGCTATTTATCGCCATCGTGGATACCGGCAGTATCACCGGCGGAGCGGCGAATGCCCATCTGGCCCTGGCGTCCGCCAGTGAGAGGCTGCGCAAGATGGAGGCCGAGATCGGCGTGCCGCTGTTGCACCGTCATGCCCGCGGAGTGACGATGACAGAGGCCGGGGAGGTACTGGCGCGCCATGCCCGCCCGCTTCTTGCGCAGCAGCAGCGTCTGCGCCAGGCGATGCACGCCTTCGCCTGCGGTCAGCGGGGGACGCTGCGCCTGTTCGCCAACACCTCGGCGATGTCGGCTTTTCTGCCGGGGAAGCTCGCCGCCTGGATGGCAGCGCACCCGGCGGTGCAGATCGAAACCGAAGAACGCACCAGCGCGGATATCGTCAGCTGTATCCTGGCGGGCGTGGCGCAGGCCGGAGTGGTGTCCGATGCGGTCGACCCCGGGCCGCTGCGCCTCGATCCCGTCGCTGACGACCCGCTGGTGCTGATCGTGCCGCCAGCTCGCCCTCTGGCCGAAAAAGAGGAAGTGGCGTTTGCGGCGGTGCTCAACGAGCCGTTGGTCGCCCTCTATCAGACCAGTGCGCTACAGCAGCATATCGAACAGCACGCAGCTGAACTCGGCCAGGCGCTAAACGTTCGGGTCAGGATGAGCCATTTTGCAGGGCTTTGCGAGATGGTGGCGCACGGCGCCGGCGGGGCGATCCTGCCGCGCGTTATTGCCGAGCGTTACCGGCAGCGCTATTCGTTTGCCGTCATCGGGTTACAGGACCGCTGGGCGCAGCGCCGTTTGTGCCTGTGCTACCAGGATGACGCCAGCCTGTCGCCAGCGATGCGCCGCTTACTGGAATGGCTTCGTCAGCCTTGAGAACATCAGTGACAGTGTCACTTTTCATGCCCGTTATTGCTACTGACATCCGTGCCAGAGATGCGATAGTAGAGGTCCGCTTTTATTAAGACGCGAATCAGGACAGACAAGATGAGTACATTACCAAAGGTCGCGGTGCTGGGACTCGGCGCCATGGGACACGCTTTTGCCAGTAACCTGCTGAAAAACGGCTTTACCGTTGCCGGCTGGAACCGTTCGCCAGCCCGCGGCGAAGATTTACAGGCGCATGGGTTATCTCTGCACGCCACGCCGCAGCAGGCGGTGGCCGATGCCGAGGTGATCATCAGTATGCTCGCCGACGGCGAGGCCACCCTCGAGGTACTGGCGCAAATCGCGCCCGCCTGTCAGCCGCAGGCGATCTATTGCCAGATGGGCACCATTGGCCTGCCGGAGACCCGGCAGGCCATCGCGTTGTTGCGGGAACTTCAGCCAGCGATGACCTATATCGATGCCCCGGTGTCGGGGACCAAAGCCCCAGCGGAGAAGGCACAGATCCTGGTGCTCGCCAGCGGCGATAGGGAAAAGGGCGCCGCTGCCGAACCGGTGTTTGCGGCTATCTCCCGCGGGACGCTGTGGTTTGGCGAGGCGGGCAACAGCCAGAAAATGAAGCTGGTCCTCAATGCCTGGCTGATTTCGATGATGCAGGGCATCGCGGAAAGCGCCCAGCTGGCGAAGACGCTGGGCTTCACCCCCGACCAGCTGTGGAGCGCCCTGGAAGGCGGCCCGCTGGCGGCGCCCTATGTCAAAGTGAAACTGGACGCCATCGCCAGCGAGCAGTTTACCCCGCAGATGCAGCTGGCGCATGCCCTGAAAGATGCCCGGCTGGCGCTTTCCCTGGCCGAGCCGCACACCATGCCGGGGCTGGAAAACATCGCCGAACTGTGGCAGCAGGCGGCGGACGCGGGATATGCCGGAGAGGATTTGTCTGCGGTATATCAGTGGCTGTCGCCGTCGTCAAAAGCGTAGTTTCCTACCCACGCCAGGAAAGAAGTGGCCATGGTGGCCACTTATCCTGGCGGATGGGGCATCAATTCGAATCTACCGTACGTTAGCTTAAGCTATCAATCCATTCGCTCTGGCGCGGATTCAGCCGGCGATAACAGTGTACCGACACCGCCAGCTGCGTCAGGTCGGTGAAGACCATCGGATCGAGCTGTATATGCTTTTTAATTTGCTGCAGCCGATAGGTGAGCGTATTACGATGAATCCCCAACAGCAGCGACGTTTTGCCCGGTTCGGCATTATTGGCAATAAAGCTGCTCAGGGTATCCAGCAGTACTTCGCCGGAATCATGCTCAAGCAGCTGGCGTACGTTATTGATAAAAAAATTGACCATATAGCTGTCTTCCAGCACCCTGAACAGGCAGAGCATTGCCATTTCGCGAAAGTAGTAGATCTGCCGCTGCGGCTGCACTTTGCTACCCACTTCGATCACCGAGCGGGCGAACCGAATGGCCTCGCGAATGTCCGGGGCGCTGTCCGCCTGCACGCCAATCCCGATATGGTAATGGCTTATCTGATTACTCAGTACAAACTCAATGCCCCGCAGCAGGGTTTCCTGGGCTTCGCTTAGCGCGTTGAGGATCAATATTTCATGGCTGCCCAGCAAAATAACGTCACTTACGCCGGAGAGCTGCGAGAATTCCCGCAACAGCGTACTCAGTATGTCGCTTAACTGATGCTGTTCGACCTGCACGGTCACTACGATCGGAACCCGCGGTGTATCAAAATCGAAACCAAGTTCCAGCAGGCGATGAAGCGCTTCTTGCCCGGCGGGCGTAGCCCCTTGTTCCAGATACTGACAAAACAAGGTGTCACGCAGACGTTGCCGCCAGTTGGTTTCCCGCATCTCTATGGCCTGGCGGACCAGCAGTTCGGCGGTGAGCACCGCCAGTTCAGCATAGCGGCTTATCGCCGCGGGATCGCCGCTGATGCCTACCACCATCACCACGCGATCGTCATAGATAATGGGATGATTAATACCAGGATGCACGTTGTGAAAACGCGCGGCTTCCGCGGCGTTGTTAATACAAATGCGTTTCCCGGTGCGTATTACCTCCCGGGCGACTTCATGCTGTTCGCCGATACGATGCCGTTCACCTGAGGCAATGATCTGTCCATGATGGTCAATGACATTCACGTTATGATGAATTATCGCCATTGCCCGGGCGACAATTTCATTAGCCAGCGCTGTTGTAATAATCATACAGTTATCCGCTTATGTGCCTCTCCGCGCCACCCGCTCAGAAAGGTTCGTAGAACATTCTCCGCGGCGTCGGCGAGGAGCGGTTCGCATGTGTTCATCGACTCTGCCAGCGCCATAGGGCGCTGGCAAATAGACCACATTGCGTCAATATGGTGTTGATATAATTGCCGGCTGCTCTCATCACGCCCGCCGCAAAGGGCCACAACCGGCACGCCATGGCGTGCGGCTTTGCCTGCCACGCCCACCGGAGCCTTACCAAAGGCGCTCTGCCGATCGAGCCAGCCTTCACCCACGATCGTCAGCGCGGCATCGCGAAGATGGCCGTCGGCGTTAAGCAGCTCCAGCACCAGGTCAATGCCCGGACGCAGCGTGGCGCCGGTATAGGCGATAAGCGCAGCCCCCATACCGCCCGCGGCCCCGGCGCCGGGCCGTCCGCTGACGTCGAATCCGAGGGTTTGCGTAAGCAGCTGGCTATAATGCGCCATTCCCGCCTCCAGCTCGCTGAGCGCCGCCTCGTCCGCGCCTTTCTGCGCCCCATACACCCAGGTGGCGCCATGCTCGCCAAGCAGAGGGTTAGTGACATCGCAGGAGGCCTGTATTTCGCTTTGCTGTAGACGCGGGTCCAGACCGCTCAAA
Source organism: Klebsiella sp. KP20-425-1 (assembly GCF_025813515.1). Taxonomy (NCBI): domain Bacteria; kingdom Pseudomonadati; phylum Pseudomonadota; class Gammaproteobacteria; order Enterobacterales; family Enterobacteriaceae; genus Klebsiella; species Klebsiella sp. KP20-425-1. The sequence goes on along the minus strand of NZ_CP109614.1, from coordinate 2,597,809 downwards.
TCGATGCGCTGAATATGCGCCAGGTCCTGACCTGCCGCGGGAGCCGGCAGCAGGGTGCCGTCCTTACGCCAGAAGCGCGCGCCGAGCGCCTGGGCAAAACCGATGCCGCCATCGTTGGTCGCGCTGCCGCCCAGGCCGATAATCAAATGCCGACACCCGGCGTCCAGCGCCGCCTTTACCTGTTCGCCCAGCCCGTAGCTGCTGGCCTGACGCACATCCCGCTGCGCTGGCGGCGTGAGTTCGAGCCCACAGCTTTGCGCCATCTCGATAATGGCCCGCTCGCCGGGCAGGATCAGGAAATCCGCCTGCAGGGAGAGGCCATAAGGCGAGGTACAGCGCTGCTGTTGCCACACCGCCCCCTCAAGCAACGGACTATCCGCCAGAGTCGACAGCAGTCCCTCTCCGCCGTCGGACACGGGCATTTCGACCAGCACCAGCGTCTGGTCAACCCGGCGCAATCCCTGGGCTACCGCTGCGCAAGCGGCCTGCGCGCTACAGCTACCTTTAAACGAATCCAGCGCGATAACAATCTTCATACGTTCTCCTGCGTTAATGCGCTTTGCGCGGCGTTTTATCGGTGGTCATGAGCTGTAATAACATCCCCAGCAGCGCACATCCCGCCATGGTAAAGAAGGCGTAGATATAACCCGCTGGATTTTCCCAGCCGCCGCCAAACTGAATGAGCCAGCCCATAAGCAATGGCGAAATGCCGCCGCCGATAAACATCGCCGTGGTGATAATTCCGTTAGCGGTAGAGGTGGCGCGTTCTTCGGCGGAGTCCGACGCCATGGCGTAGTAGATAGGCCACACGGCATTGGCCACCAGGCCAAAAAATAGCTGAATGGCGATAAGGCACGGCATATTGGTGGCGAAATAGAACAGCGCAATGCCGATACTCATCCACAGACCGCAGACGATCAGGGTTCGTTTACGGCCAAAGCTATCCGACAGCCAGGGCCAGATTACCTGACCCAGGGTACCGGTAAGCGTGAAGATAATACTCAGCCCGGCGGACGCCGCCAGCGACAGGCCGGAGACGTGATAAAGATACGGGGGCAGTACAACGTTAATGCCCATATAGACGATTTGCGTCAGCAGGGTATTGCCCGCCGTCAGCGAAATATTGCGGTTGCGCAGGGTGCGTAAAAAGGTCTTCATCCCTTCGCCTTTGGCGACATGGCTGCTTTCCTGCGTCGCCGGGCGCGTCAACCCCTGGCTGTCGATATGCTGATAAAGCGTGTTGATGCGGTCGGCGGTAGAATATTTTGCCCAGAAGATCATTAGCGGGATGGCGACGAGCAGCGCCAGCAGGAAGCAGTAGCGCCAGCTGCCTTCGCCAAACGTGGCAAGCACCAGGCTTGCCACCACGCCGCTCAGCAGCGCGCCAATCGGATAGCCGGTATGATGCACCCCCAGCGCAAAACCACGCTTCTCTTTCGGCCACCACTCCGCGGTGTTGCTGACGCCGACGGGTTCGCCCCAGCCGGCCCCAAGGTTGACGCCCACGCGCAGCAGCACAAAGGCCGTCAGCCCGTGGCTGATCGCTTTAATCCCGGAAATAAAAGACAGCGCGGTATAGCCCAGCACCAGCGGTACCTGAAAGCGCGCTCGTTTCCAGCCAGACCCGTAGCGATCGCTCCAGATGGAGCCGGGAATATCCAGCACCGCAAGGGCTACCATGATCAGGGCGACGATATTGCCCCACTGTTCCGGCGAGAGCGAGAACTCCTTAGAGATGACCGGGCCAAGGCGCAGGATCATCTCGCGATCGTAGGCGTTAAGCACCCAGATTAGCCAGCAAACCAGTAGCGAAACCCAGGAGAAGCGATGTATCAGCCGCTTTTTGCCACGTTGTTCGCCGGCAGGTGTGTGATTGATTGTTGTCATAGTCGTGTTTACTCCGCGGCGTCGCGACAGCATGATGCGCGCCGCCTGGTGTCAGGGTCAGAGTCAGTTCGCCGGGTATTATTGTTATCGCGGCGAGCCGGTGGTTCGTTTAGCCGGCGAAGCGCCGTTCCGCTACGCCGGTCACGCCCAGGTCGTAAATGGCGAACAGGCTGCCGCGCAGCTGATTATCTGCCGGGAAGCGCGGCAGGGGCGGCTGCGCCATGGAGGTGACGTACAGCACATCAAGGTTTTCGCCGCCGAACATCACGCTGGTCACTTTTTTCACCGGCATCTCAATGATGCGATCGACCTTGCCCTCCGGGGTATAGCGCACCAGCTTGCCCGCGTAGACCAGCGCGTTCCACAGATAGCCTTCGCTGTCCACGGTGGCGCCGTCCGCCGCGCCGCCTTCGCTGCGATCGACATGGCAAAAGACCCGTTCGCCGGAAAGATCGCCGGTCGCGGTGTTGTAGTCCCAGGCGCAGATTTCGCCCGTCCAGGTATCGGCAAAATAGAAGGTCTCGCCGGAGGGGCTCCAGCAGGGGGCGTTAGAGACGATAATGTCTTTCTTCAGCACGTGCAGGGACAGATCGGGGTCCAGGCGATATAGCGCGCCGCTCGGTTCCTCTTCGCGCATATCCATTGACCCGAACAGAAAGCGTCCCTGACGATCGACTTTGCCGTCGTTGAGCCGGTTAAAGGGTCGGTCCGCTTCCGGATGGTGCAACAGCGTCAGCTCGCCGCTGGCGAAGTCGAGCAGATGAACGCCATTCTGCAGCGCCACCACCGCGCCTTCGCCGTTCTGGCGCAGGGCGAAAGAGCCAATTTTCTGTCGCACGTCCCAGCTCTTGATCGCGCCGCCCTGCGCGTTGCAGGCGAACAGGCGCCCGTCGAGGCTGTCCACCCACCAAAGACGCTGCTGTTCGACATCCCAGACCGGGCTTTCGCCGAGTCGGGTTTTTAAATCCAGTAACACTTCAATGCGCATAATGGCCTCCTGATTACACTTTTTCGCCGTGGGCCTGTTTCGCCGATACGGAGCCTGGGGATGAGGAACTTTTGAGAAACAGGGACACCAGCGCGCCGATAATCAATAGCGCGACAGCGAACCATAAGCCGGACGTTGCCGCACCGGTGCGGTCCTCAAACGCGCCGAGAATAAACGGCCCGAGAAAGCCCCCGCACAGCCCGAGGCAGTTGAGCAGGCCGAAGCTGCCCGCCAGCATATGCCCGCTCATGATGGACGGGAGCCAGTTAAAGATGATGGATTGCATAGCGAAGAACATGAAAGCGGCCAGCGAGAAGCCAAGCAGCGCCACACCGTGGCCGGCAATGGCGCCAATCGCCATGCCGGTCGCCATGACCAGATATCCGGCCATCAGCATGCTGCGGGAACGCTGTTCCGTGCGGGCGAATCGCGGCAGCAGGATCCCACCCGCGGCGGCGGCAATCCACGGGATGGCGGTCAGCAGACCAATCTGCAGCGGAGTAAGCTGGCCCCAGCTACCGATGATCCCCGGCAGGAAATAACTCAGGCCGTAAACCGAAAACTGGTGGGTAAAGTAAATCAGCACCAGCAACAAAAACACTCGGGTGGACAGCGCGGTTTTCAGGGAGAAACGGCTCGGCGTATGGCGCGTTTCCTCGGCTTCTTTCGCCAGTACTGCGTTAATGGCTTGCACATCGTCGCTGTCCAGCCAGCGGGCGTCGGCTGGTTTATCCGGCAGTCTGCGCCAGACGACGAACGCCAGCGCTATCGCAGGCAGCCCTTCGATAAAGAACATCCACTGCCAGCCGTGCCAGCCGGACATGCCATCAAGGCTTAATAACAATCCGCCCAGCGGCGCGCCGATAATATTGGCCAGACAGACCCCCAGCAGGAACAGGCCGGTGGCTTTTGCGCGCTCTTCGCGGCCAAACCAGAGGGTGAGGTAGTAAATAATGCCCGGATAGAGTCCCGCTTCGGCGGCGCCGAGCAGAAGGCGCATCACGTAAAAGGATGTAGGCCCGGTGACAAACGCCATACCGCAGGAGAGGATGCCCCAGGTAATCATGATGCGAGCTATCCAGCGCCGTGCGCCAATCCGGGTGAGAAACAGGTTACTGGGGATCTCCAGCACTGCGTAGGTGAGAAAAAACAACCCGGCCCCGAGGCCGAATGCGGTTGCGGAAAGGCCGATATCCACCGACATGGTCGCTTTCGCCATGCCAATATTGGTACGATCAATAAAGCTGATGATGTACGCCACGATAAGCAGCGGCATCAAATGGCGGTAGATTTTTTTATGGGTGCGTTGCAGCTGCGTCCCGTTTACCGCCTTTTCATTTATTGCGGACATGGTTATTATTTCCCCGTATTCGTGGTCAGAAGCCTTGCCGGGATCGAGACGATCCCGTTCGTCAGCTCACAGGTTGTCGCCGGGTGCTGACCCGAACGACGCCCGGCCCGAAGCCCCACTTCGGGCCGTCTTTTGCTAAGCGCCTTCGCGCTCGAACAGCATAGAAATCCCCTGGCCGCCGCCGATGCACATGCTGACCAGACCAGTGCGTGCGCCGCTGCGCGCCATTTCATACATCAGTTTGACCGGCAGAATCGCACCGCTGGCGCCTACCGGGTGGCCGAGGGCGATCGCGCCGCCGTTGACGTTAACGCGGGCCGGGTCGAGACGCAGATCGTTCATCACCGCCAGCGCCTGAGCGGCGAAGGCCTCATTGAGTTCAATTAAATCAATGGACTGCACATCTATATTGAGACGGTCCATCAGGCGTCGGGTAGCGGGAGAGGGACCAAACCCCATAATCTCCGCCCCGCAGCCAGCGACCGCCCAGCCGCGAATGCGCATGCGCGGGGTTAAGCCGCGTTTTTCCGCCTGCTGGCGGGTCATCATCACCAGCGCCGCCGCGCCGTCGTTAATGCCCGATGAGTTGGCCGCCGTCACCACGCCGTCGGCTTTAAACGCCGGACGCAGCGTGGCGAGCTTTTCACGCGGGGTGTCGCGCGGGTGTTCATCGGTCGCAAACAGGCGGGTCGCTTTTTTGCCGTCCGGCACCTCAAGGGCCAGGATCTGCTCGCGAAAGCGACCCTCCGCGATCGCCTTCAGCGCCTTCTGCTGGCTCGACCAGGCAAAATCGTCCATCGCTTCGCGGGTAATACCGAAGCGTTGCGCGACGTTTTCCGCGGTGATGCCGTTGTGATAAGGGCCTTCCGGCCAGGTGAGAATGGAGATCAGGCCATCTTCCAGCTCGCCATGGCCCATGCGATAGCCATCGCGCGCTTTACGCAGGTAGTAGGGCAGCTGGGTCATATTTTCAGTGCCGCAGGCGACGACCACCTCGGCCTGGCCGCTTTGCAGCTGCATCATGCCGTCCGCCAGGGCCTGAAGTCCGGAACCACACTGGCGGTTAACGGAATAGGCGGTGCTCTCCTGCGGGATCCCCGCGCGCAGTTGGCAGATGCGGGCGATAAAACCGCTTTCGGCGATTTGCCCGACGTTGCCGACGATCGTTTCGTCGATATCCTGCGGCGCAATCCCGGCGCGGGCGATCGCTTCGCGAATGACGGCGGCCCCAAGGTCATGCTGATGGGTATGTTTAAGACTGCCGTTAAACGTGCCAATAGCGGTACGGACGCCGCTGACAATCACAATATCATTAGCCTGGGTCATTGTTTTTCTCCTTACAGCACCATGCCGCCGCCGACGTTAATCACTTCACCATTGATATAGCGCGCGCCATCGGACGCCAGAAACGCCACACACTCGCCGACGTCTTTCGCCTCGCCGGCGTAACCCGCGGGAATTTTGCTGATCATGATTTGCCAGACGTTTTCCGGTACGCCGCGCGTCATGTCGGTGTCGATAAAGCCCGGGCAGATGGCATTCACCGTGACACCTTTTTTCGCCAGTTCGCGGCAGGCGGTTTTGGTCATTCCCACCACGCCGGCTTTTGACGCCGAATAGTTGGTTTGCCCGACGTTGCCAAGCCAGCTGGCGGAAGCGATATTGATAATGCGGCCCGCGCCGCGCTCGCGCATGCGGATAGCGGCCTGCTGCATACAGAGGAAAGTGCCTTTCAGGTTAACTTCGATAACCGTGTCCCAGTCCGCTTCCGTTAATTTATGCAGCATGGCGTCGCGGTTGATTCCGGCGTTATTCACCAGAATGTCTACCGGGCCAAACGCCTCTTCGGCCTGGGAAAACAGGGCTTCGACCTGCGTTTTTTCAGCGATATTGCAGCTGATAAACAGCGCCTGTGCGCCCGATTCGCGCAGGGAAGCGGCGGCGGCTTCGCCGTGTGCATCACGATCGGCGATAATCACTCGCGCGCCTTCCCGCGCAAGCACCTGGGCAATGCCAAAGCCGATACCGCGTGCGGCGCCGGTGACAATGGCGGTTTTACTGGCAAGTTTCATAGCAACGTTCCTTATGAGTCAGAGGATGAATTCCGGGACAGATGTTCCGCGAGACCGCAGGGCGGCGGGGCGAACAATCGGCTGTCCATAACCTGAAGATCCGCGGCGATCGCCGGATGAAAATCCATATGCGCCAGGATGTCGCGCTCAAGATCGATGCCGGGGGCGATTTCCGTCAGCACCGGTCCTTCCGGGCGCAGTTCGAAAACCGCCCGTTCGGTGACGTAATGCATGGTTTGTCCTTTGGCGCGGGCCAGTTCGCCGTTGTAAGAAATCTGGTTTACCCCGGCGACGAATTTACGCACTTCGCCTTCGCGGCGGATATGCAGCGCCCCGTGTTCACAGGCGATCTCCAGCCCCTTGGCGGTAAAAGAGGAGCAGAACACGACGTGGCGGGCATTCTGGGTGATATCGATAAAACCGCCCGCGCCGGGGCAGGATGCGCCGAGCCGTGTGGCATTGACGTGCCCGTGCGGGTCCATCTCGCCGGCGCCCATAAAGGTGATGTCGACCCCTGCGCCGTTGTAGTAGAGCATTTGATCCTGGTGGCTAATCATCGCGCTCAGATTACGGCCGATACCGAAATCCACGCCACCCGCCTGCTGCCCGCCGTAGATCCCTGACTCGACGGTGATGGTGACCTGCTCGCCGAGCTGTTCCTCGTGAATGATGGCGCCAATCACGTCATTGGGAATACCGGTGCCGAGATTGATGACGCAGCCGGGGGTCAGATAGCGGCAGGCAATCCGCCCGATAAGCTTGCGCAGGTCCAGCGGCAGCGGCGCATTCTGCGCGGCGGGCAGCTGGATATCGCCGCACAGCGCTGGGTCGAAGGCCCAGCTTGAAGTCTGGCGGTGATCCGTCTGCGGCTCTTCGCACACCACAATAGCGTCGATCAGGTTGCCGGGAACGGTGATGCTTTTCGGATGCAGCGAGCCTTTCGCTACGCGATATTTCACCTGCGCCAGCACCTTCGCCCCGAAGCGTCTGGCGGCGAGAACGGCGTGCAGGACTTCCAGCTTCATCACCTCTTCATCGGTCGTGAGGTTGCCGTCTTCATCAGCATGGGTGCCGCGCACAATGACCACGTCCAGAGGAAGAGCCGGATAAAACAGATATTCGTCGCCGCGAAACGTGACGTGCTCGATCAGATTGGGTCGTTCGCGGGTGCGGGCGTTCATCCTTCCGCCCTCTATGCGCGGATCGACAAAGGTACCGAGACCGACGGGAGAAAGCCGCCCCGGCAGTCCGGCGGCCATCGCGCTATAGAGATGAACGATCTGCCCCTGCGGCAGGCACCAGGCTTCCACTTCGTTGTTGTTGATCATCGCCATCCAGCGCGGCGCCAGGCCCCAGTGCGAACCGATAAGGCGGGTCACCATACCCGGATGGGCAAAGTGCTGGATACCGCGCTGGCGATCGCTTTGCCCCGCGGCATGCAGTAGCGTCAGGTCACGCGGTTCGCCCGCGGTCAGAAAGCGCGCTTCGATGGCGCTTAAAATGGACTCCGCCGCGCCGATAAGCGTCATCCCGACGGTGCAGACGGTGTCGCCGCTGGCAACCCACCGCGCCGCCTCATGGGCGTCGATAAATTTGCTGCTCACTTTTTATCCTCCGTTGATAGCGTGATGATGGATTCTGCGAGACGCGTTTTGAGCTGCTGTTTACTCACTTTGCCGTTGTGGGTACGCGGTAAAGCACGGGTGAAAATAATGCGCGCCGGTAGCTTAAAACGGGCGATTTTGACCTTGAGCCAGTCGAGGATCTCTTCGCTGGTCAGGTGATGCTGGCCATCCGGCACGATAAACGCCACGGGCTCTTCGCCGTAGACCGGGCTGGGGGTCGGGATGACGGCAACTTCCCGTACTCCCCGATAGGTAGAGAGAATGTTTTCCAGCTCCAGTGAGTAAATTTTCTCGCCGCCGCGATTGATCATGTCCTTGCTGCGGTCTTTGATGTACAGCCAGCCTTCGTCGTCGAGATAGCCCAGATCGCCGGTACAAAACCAGCCCTGCGCATCGCAGCTCGGGCGTCGCTCGCTGTGCTGCCAGTATTCGCGGATCACCACATCGCCTTTTAGCCAGATATGGCCGATTTGCCCGGCGGGGAGGGGCTGCTGGCGATCGTTGCGGATGGTAATGGCGAGACCCGGGATCGCCTGACCTGAACTGCCGCATTTATCGCTGCCCCAGACGTCGCCCGGAAAAATCGTCGCAGGCGAGGTCGTTTCGGTGAGGCCGTAGATCGGCTGAATCGCGGTATGCGGGAACAGGGTTTTTAACTCCTTGATCAGTCCATCGCTCAGGTGGCCCGCGCCGCAGGCAATCGTGCGCAATGCCGGAAAATCGCTGGGATGGTTGACGCTCTGCTCACGCGCAGCCTGGCAAAGAAGGATAAAAATGGTGGGCGAGCCGTGCAGAAAGGTAATGTTCTGCTTGCGCAGGGTGGTGATCACCTGCGGGGCATTGAACCGATGCTGCAGCCAGATGCTCGCGCCGAGGCTAATAAACAGCGCCAGCAGCGCCGACAGGCCGGTGATGTGATAGATAGGCACCGCCAGGATGGTGCTATCCGCGGCGGTGAGATTCAGTTTTTGCGTATAAGCGTCAATTGCGCAGAGCAGGTTATTGTGGGTGATAATCGCCCCTTTAGGCTCTCCGGTGGTGCCGGAGGTGAACATCATCACCGCCGTATCGTCGCGGTTAACCGGGACCGGCGGGCGGGTCAGCGGTTCGGGAAGGCAGAGCGCCTGCCATTCGCTGAGTGAAACCGCACGCGCGTCAGGGGTGTTTTTCAGCCAGTCCTGTACGGTCGCATCGAACAGGACAACCCGGGGAGCGATATGGCCTACCAGCGCCTCGCTTTCGGCCTGCTTAAGCTTGGTGCTGAAAGGCACCACTTCGATGCCCAAACCCAGCGCGGCAAAAAGGACTTCGCAAAAAGCGGGGTGATTGCCCCAGGCCAGCAGAATACGGTCGCCTTTGCGCAGCGACCAGCCGCGATCAAGCTGCGCCATCGCCCGCTGTACCCGCAGATGAAAATCGCGGTACAGATAGCGCCGATCCTCAAACGCCAGCGCCAGGGCATCCGGGCTGCGGGCGGCGCTGCGGCTCAGGGCCTGGTACAGATTCTGGAAGTCGGCGGAGGTGCTGTTCATGTGTCTCTCCTGATATCGCGTATTGAGTAGGAGTAGTCTGGGGAAATTCAGGAGAGGAAATTGCCGAATGGCTCACAATAGAAAATCAACAAAACAGAAGCAATTTTGTAACATTGCACAATGGGCAGGAGAGACCGGGTGGGGGAGAGATATCTGCGAATCAAACCGACGTGAATAATGCCAGAGGACGCTATCTTTTAGACCCGTATTAACCGGGCCTAAAAGAGTGAAGGGGTCAGCCCTGCCGCTTAGCGTTTACAGGCATCGAACTCGAGCCGTTCGCCATCGGGGCCGCGAATAAGCAGGAAGCGCACGTTGTCTTCTTCTATCGGCCCTTCATCGAGCGGATAACCGAGCGCCGCCAGCCGCTGCTGCACCGCATCCAGGTCGCTGACTTCCAGCGCCAGATGATCGATACCGCAGCGAGGGGCGTCAAAGGGCGTTCCAGCGGGAAGCTGATACAGCTCGAGGACGGCGCCCGCCATTTCCAGGAACGCAACTTCAATAGTGCCCTGTGGCGATGGCTTGCTAAACCGCTGCTGGCGCTGAAAGCCCAGCGGTTCATAGAAGGCAAGCGAACGCGTTAAGTCACTGACCTGATAGCCAATATGAGCAATCGTGTTGATAAGTTCGCGCATGTTATACCCCCTTACGCACGCACCAGAAGCCGTAGAAAGCGACATACACAAAGCACAGGAGCGGAGCGATAAAGGCGATTTGCATATTGCCGCCGTTCATATCCGAGATAATGCCCATCACCAGAGGAATTACGGCCCCGCCGATAATCGACATCACCACGATCGAGCCTGCGGTCTGGGTATCTTTCCCCATCCCTTTGATCACCAGACCAAAGTTCGTCGGCCAGCATGGCGCCATACAGAAGCTGACCAGAATGAGCGCATAGACCGCCAGCATTGAACCGCTGAAAACGGCAATCAGTAACAGGGCGGTGGCGGCCAGGGCAAACGTTCCGAGCAGCATCGCCGGATTCAGACGGTTCATCAACCAGGTGGCCACGGTTTTTCCCACGGCGTAAATCACCAGAGAAGCCAGCAGCCAGTAAGTCGCGGAGTGCTCGCTGGTGCCTTGCTGCACGAGCTGCACAAAGCGAATCGTGAAGCTCCATACGCCAACCTGGGCGCCGACGTACAAAAACTGCGACAGGATCCCGAGGCGAAAGCGCGGGATAGCAAACAGGCGTTTCAGCGTTGGCCCCATGCTTTCCGTCGGGAGTTGCTGTTGTTGAGCGGGCGCGCCCTTGCACGACGGGAATTTAATAAACACGAACACCAGCGCCAGCACCACCAGTACGGAGCCGATAATCAGATAGGGCCCGACCACCTGACCAACCATCTGATGGCGTGCAACGTCTGCAGCGGCGGCGGGCATCGCCAGCAGTTGTTCATGACTCGGATCGTTTTCGCCAAAGACCATCAGCTGGCCAATTAATACGCCGGAGATCACGCCCAGCGAGTTGAAGATCTGCGAAAAGTTAATACGCTGGGTGGAGGATTGAATCGGACCCAGCAGGCTGGAGTAGGTGTTTGCCGACGTTTCCAGAAAAGAGAGTCCGCAGGCGATCACTCCGAGGCAGGCGAGGAATGCGCCGTAGGTCATGATCTGTGCGGCCGGAACGAACAGGAAGCAGCCGAGGGCGTACAGGCACAGCCCAATAATAATCGCCGCTTTATAGGAAAAACGCTTAATCAGCGCCGCCGCGGGCAGGGCGACAAAAAAGTAGCCGAGGAAAAAAATCGACTGCACCAGCGCTGTCTGGGTATCCGTTAAATCGAAGCCCTTTTTAAACTGGGCGATCAAAATATCATTCAGGTTGCCCGCCATCCCCCATAGCGCAAACAGGCAACAGACCAGTAAAAATTGCAGCCAGGGGGTATGGGGTAAATACGCACTGGTGTCCAGTTTTTCTTTTTGGACCGCTGCGTTATCGACCTTATCCGTGATTAGCGTACTCATTGAGCTATCCTCTTAATGTTTTTTATACAGTAGGGTTTATGCCATTTCATAATCAGCGGCGGCACGGAGAAGCCGTTCCTGTGCCTCCAGGTACTCAGGTAAAGATGAGGCGCCTTGCTTTTCGACACTGACGGCGGCATAGGCCGCCGCGAATCGGGCTGCGGCCTGTAGCGGTTCCCCGCAGGCCAGCCGCGCCGCCAGCGCGCCGTTGAAGGCATCGCCCGCACCGGTAGTGTCGCGGGGGTGAGAAGGAAAGCAGGGAATAGGGGATTTCACCCCATGCTCGCTCAACAGGGCGCCGCTGGCGCCGAGAGTGATAATGACGTTGCGCGCGCCCTGAGCATGTAACACGTCGGCGGCCTCAGCCGCGGCCGTCAGACTGTCAACCCGGCGTCCGGTCATTAACCCGGCCTCCGTGGCGTTCGGTGTAAGTAAATCCACTTTGCGTAGAAGGGCGTGCTCAACGGGCTGCCAGGGCGCGGGATTGAGTATTACCAGGGCCCCGGCTTGTTTGCCGGCGTCTATGACCTGTTCAATAGCAGAAAGATTGTTCTCCAGCTGAACCAGAACCACATCCGCGCAGCCGATAGCGGGAATGCAGCCGGCGATTTCATCATCGGTCACCGTCATATTCGCGCCGGGATCGACGGCAATCATGTTTTCGGCATCGTTACCGGCGACATAAATCAGCGCATTGCCGGTGGGGATCTCTTCGGCGACCAGCAGCGTCACAGCATTGAAGCCCACGCCTTTCAGATGACGGCGGGCAAAATGGCCGAAGGTGTCATTGCCAATCTTGCCGATATAGTGGACATTTGCTCCCGCTTTTAGCGCGGCGGTGGCCTGGTTCGCCCCTTTACCTCCGGCGCTGGTCATACTTCCGCAGGCCACTAACGACTCACCTGGTACCGGAAAGCGATCCACCCTGGCGACCATGTCGAAATTGAATGAACCAAAAACACAGACTTTTCCTGACATCATTCGCTCCTCTATACCAGCTCGGGGGAGTGCAGCGCGGCGGACAGTTCGCGGGACATGGTTTCCCAGGCCAGCTCGAGCGGCATATCAGCGCGGAATAAACCGCTGCTGCCCATCACTAATATCTGTGCGCCGGCGCCCAGCAGCGCGCGGTAGGTATTGCGGTTACAGGAGCCATCGACTTCCAGCAAGAAGCGGAGGCTGCCGGTCTCTTTGAGCTGATGAAGCTGCGTAATTTTGGCGAGCATTTCAGGAATAAACGGCTGACCGGCATAGCCTGGGTCGACGGTCATCACCGTCACCTTATCGAGCAGATGCAGATAGTGCTGGATGCTCTCAACCGGTGTGGCGGGATTGAGCACCATTCCCACCTCTTTCCCCGCCTGACGAAGCATATTGATAACCCGGAACGCTTCGCGGCAGATGGTCTCCGGATGCAGTGAGAAGGCGTCTGCGCCGGCGTCTAACAGCGCCGGTATAAACGAAGCGGGCGCTTCGACCATCAGATGGACATCGATAGGAAGCGAGGTGTAGGGACGGATCTGCGCCACAAAGCTGGCCGACAACGCCAGATTTTTGACATAGTGGCCGTCCATGATGTCGACATGCAGCCTGTCGGCTTTGCTGTTTAGAAAGCGCAGCTGTTCCGTCAGCTTCATCATGTCCATACACATCAGCGAGGGAGAAAGGTAATAACGCATAAGGCCTCATTTATTCCGGTGGTGGCTGAATTCAGGCAAAGTCTGGCCCTGCCGCGGTTGGCAGCGTTTCGACATTGCGCGTATTAACCGTCACGTCATGACGGCGTACTCAGGCGATTTGCAGGCTGACGTTATGCCAGGTCATCTCTTTTTCCAGCAGCGGATCGACAAACCTTTCAGTCACCAGACAGTCCAGCTCGCCCAGTCCGCCGATACGTGCGACGCCTGTTCGCCCCAGCTTGCTGCCGTCGACCAAAGCCACAGTCTGACGGGCGGCCAGCAGCATCTGTTTCAGCAGGGCGGCGTGGGCTTGCGTACCCGCATACAAGCCGCTATCGCGCTCCAGCCCCTGGCAGGAGAAAAAGAGCGTATCAATGGCATATTCGCGTAGCGTTCGTGAGGCGGTTTCCCCGAAGAACGACTCTTCGGTCGGGGAGAAATCGCCCCCCAGCCCGACGAGATGCAACGAGCGTCGGCTCATCAGAGTTTGTAAGATGCGAATGGAGGGCGTAATCACCGTCAACGCCATCTCCGGCATCTGCCGGGCCAAAAACCAGCTGGTGCTACTCCCGTCCAGGACAATGGTCTGTCCCGGTTGGAGAAACTGCAGTGCTTTACGGGCCACGCGCATTTTGCCTTCGCTGTGCAGCAGCGTTCTGTGCTGAAAGCTTCCCTGGCTATCTTCAACTGGCAGGGCGGATGCCGCCGCCCGGGTCGCCGGCAGCGGATTTTCCGCCGCCAGCGCTCCACCGTGGCTTCGGGTTAAGATCCCTTTGCGTTCCAGCTCGCTCAGATCGCGGCGAATCGTTTCCCTGGAGACCCGAGTCGCTTGCGCAATCTCATTCACCCGCATGACGCCGTGTTGGCCCAGCAGTTCAACAATCAAACGATGACGTTCCAGCGGCAACATAGCTCTCTCCTGAAGTACATAATCAGATTACCTTTCCCTTGCGCAGAGCGTTGAGACCTCGGGAATGTCCCACGAAGACAAGCTATCCGCAGCCGAACACTGTGATAGCGCACGCATTTCGCTTCACTTCCGTCAGCGGTTTGCGCTATTTCGCCCGTGATTCAGGCATAAACAAAAACAAACAAAAATAAATGCAAGATTGCTTTTGCGCCCATTTATGACCGATTACGCCTGCTCTGCAAGGTTAACGCTCATTTCCTGCTGCTAATTAAAAACAAATGAAAATAAAAAAATGCTAATTTGATCACGTTATTTTCATTTAATGCGTTTTTAAATGGATTTAAGCCAAATATCAGCATTAAATGAAAGCAATTAAAAACAAAGGACAGGATAAGACCATGAATGAAACAACCCGTCGTTTTGCACGTTTAGTTGATCTGAGCGCAGTTCAGGCCACCAGTACCGAAGCGGATGTTCGCGCCTGCGCCGAGCTGGCTGCCAGATACAACATTATTTCCGTCCACGTACTGCCTTGCTGGACGCGCTTTCTCAGTACGTTGCTGCCGCAGCAGGGTACGGGAGAGGTGATGATTGGCGGTCCGGTCGGCTTTCCCGGCGGTGGGCATACCACCGATACCAAGGTTCAGGAAGTGCGGCAGCTGATTGCCGACGGCGCTCGGGAAGTGGATATGGTCGTGAATATCGGCAAAGTGCTCTCCGGCGATTATGACTATGTGCGCGAAGATTTGCGCCGCGTGGTGGAAGCCGCCGCCCCGGTACCGGCCAAAGTGATCCTTGAAACGCACTATCTTAATGAGGAGCAGATTCGTCGCGTGTGCGAAATTGCCGTAGAGGTGGGGATGAAGTGGGTCAAAACCTCTACCGGCTGGGCGCCCACCGGCGCCACGGTGGAAAAAGTCAGCATCATCGCCGACCAGCTTAAAGGCCGAATCGATATCAAAGGCGCCGGGGGCATTCGCGATCTGGCCACGGTGCGTGCGCTGTACCAGCTTGGCGTGCGCCGCTTTGGCATGAGCCATGGCGCGGTAACCAAGGTGCTGGCTGAACTGGAGCAGCACCCGGAACGTTTTCCCGAGCTGAACGCCGATTAAACTGAGAGACCGCGGGCCTGGTGGCCCGCCTTAAGACGTCACCGGAGTTAGTGATGAAAGATAAAATACTCACGATTGATGTTGGCACTGGCAGTACCCGCGCCGCTATTGTGCGCATTGACGGCGCGATGATCGGCTTTGCGCAAAGAGAGTATGAGCAAACCACGCCCTGTGCGGGATGGTCAGAACAGGCTCCGTCTTTATGGTGGCAGGCCGCCTGCGACTGTATACGCGAGGTGCTTTATCGCTATCCAGAAACGGCAGCGCAGATTGCGGTTATTGGCGCCTGCGGGCAAATGCACGGCACCGTCCTGCTGGACGAGCAGGGTGAGCTGGTGGAGGACAGGGCGCTGTTATGGAATGATAAGCGCAGCCAGCCGCAGGTGGATGCCTTTATCGCGCGCGAAGGGCGGGAAAAGTGGCTGGCGCATTTAAATAATCCGCCCGCGGCAGCCTGGCCCGCTTTCAAATTAGTCTGGTGGCGTGAACATCATCCGGAGCGCTGGCCGCAGCTTGCTAAAGTATTGATGCCGAAGGACTATATTAATTTCATGCTGACCGGCGCTATGGCGACCGACTATAGCGAGGCATCCTGCTATTTTCTGATGGACAGCGAAACCCGTAGCTGGTCATCGCAAGCCTGCGAAACGTTTGGTCTGCGGGTCGATCAGCTCCCGGAGCTTAAACTTTCCAGCGACATAATCGGCCAGGTGACGCAGCGCGCAGCCGACCTGACGGGCCTGCCGGCGGGTATCCCGGTGGTTGCCGGGACGTCGGATATGGCGGCCTCTCTGCTGGGCTCGGGTGTGTATGAACCGGGGATGGCGTCTGATTCAACCGGCACGTCGACGCTGATGACGGTGGTGTCGCCGCGGCAGTTACACCATCCGCTGGTTAATAATCTTCATCTTGCCAACGCGGCCTGGGGCGGATTTACGATCCTCGACGCCGGCGGCGATGCCGTTCGCTGGGCGCGGCTGGCACTTGCCGATAACCAGATTACGCATCCACAGCTTTTACAGGAAGCGGCGGCGGTGCCGGCGGGGGCAGAAGGGCTGCTGTTTCTTCCCTATCTGACGGGAGAACGTCTGGCCGAACACACGAACTCGCGGGCACAGTTTTTTGGCCTGCAGCGCAAGCATCGCCGCGGTCATTTATTCCGCGCAGTTCTGGAAGGGGTGGCCTTTGCATCCTGGCGCAATCTTCGGCAGCTGCAGAAGTGCGGGCAGTATCCGCAACAAATGATCGCTTCCGGCGGCGGCGCGCGCAGCCCGCTGTGGCTTGAAATCAAAGCCGCGGCGTACAATCTGCCGATATTATCTACGCGTAATCAGGAGAATGGCGTCACCGGATGCGGTATTATCGCCGGGGTTGGCGTAGGGTTGTACGCCGATTTTGCCAGCGGCGTGCGGCAAACGGTGCAGTTCGACAAAGTGATCTCACCGGATCCCCGTCTGCGGGATTATTACCACGCCTGCAGCGAGCTTTTTGATACGCTGTACCGGCAATCCGCCGCCTTATACGACAGGCTGGATGCGCTCAGCGTGGGGCCCGACTGATACGCAAAGGTAAGCCGTAACGTGCCGTAAAAAAGAGAGAGGCAGAATGTTTGCAGAAGAAAGACAGGAGAAGTTACTCGGTATTCTCAGGGAAAAACGCAAAGTTGCTGTTTCTGAGATGTGTGACGTCTTTAATGTATCGGGCGCCACCATTCGTGCCGATCTCCGCCAGCTGGAAGAGGAGGGGCTGCTGACCCGAACCCACGGCGGAGCCGTTCTTCGTACCCGGGCAAGCTTTGAACAGGCGTCGGACGATCGCGAAATTGTCAATCTCAGCGCGAAAGAGCGGATCGGCCAGCGCGCGGCGGCGCTGGTTGAGGATGGCGACATTATCGTGCTGGATACCGGTACCACGACGCTGCATATTGCGCGTAATATTCGCGACAGACAGAACGTCACGGTGGTCACCAATGATTACCAAATCGCCCGGGAGCTTGAGGCCAGCGCCTCGATTCAAACGATTCTGCTCGGGGGGATCGTTAAGAAGGGATACCACTGCGTGGTGGCGATCAACGGACGTTCCATTCTCGACACGCTAAACGTCGATAAAGCATTTATGGGCACCAATTCGCTGTCGCTGAAACACGGCGCCTGCGTGGCCGATATCATGCTGGCAGAAACGAAACGAGGCATGGTGGAACACGCCAGTCAGGTAATTATTGTCTGTGACTACAGCAAGCTGAATAACACCTCGCTTGCCCAATTTACCGCAGCAGATCGCATTGACACCGTAGTGGTGGATCGTCTGCCTGATGACGTTCAGGCGTATCGTAATGCTGGCATTCAGGTGATCTCTCTGGATGAAGAGGAGCATCTTTAGTGCGCTGCTGTGACGTTGTCACTAACCAGCGCGTCGTAAAACCCCGTCCCTCAGGGCGGGGATAAAGTTCCGGGTATTCGACTCACGTGCCGGGGGATATCGAAGACCAGGCATGGTACAGGCGGTCCAGAATTGATTAAAGCTTACCCGCTGACTTTCTCAGTTCAGTAATATCCCTCTTGGGCGATTCCCCGAACATCCGCGTATATTCCCGGCTGAAATGGGACAGGCTTTCGTAACCGACCGCATAGGCTGCTGTGGTGACATCGTAATGTTCATTCAGCATCAGTCGCCTGGCTTCATTGAGGCGCAGCCATTTCTGATACCGTAGCGGGCTCATCCCCGCAAGCTGCCTGAAATGGTGGTGGAAAGAGGGCGTGCTCATTTGCACCCGACTTGCCAGTTCCTCGACGCGTAAAGGTGATGCAATATTGGTCTTTAACCAGTCGATAGCTTTACCGATACGGTAGCCATGGCCGTCGACTGCTGCAATCTGTCTGAGATGATCGGACTGATCGCTCATCAAAAGCCGGTAGTGTATCTCTCTTTGGATCAGCGGCCCGAGAACAGGAATGGCTTCAGGTTCGTCAAGCAAAGAAAGCAGACGGCAGAAAGGCTCCAGCAAAGCATCGGTAATAGTACCTATCCCGACACTCGTTCCCGCGTCTCGTTTTTTGACCGGCGGCAGGCTTCCCTGGGCAATTAATTCCATTAGCACGCGCTGGTCAAGCTTATAGGCTACGCCGACGCAGGGCTGGGATGTCGAAGCCTGCAATATTTCCGAACTGGCCGGCAGGTCAAGAGAGGTTATCAGGAATTTTTCCGCATTATATTCATAAGGTTCACCCCCAACCCACATGATCTTCGCGCCATCGGCCACCAGAACGATACTGGGAGGGACCAGGCAGCTTACCGGGGGAGCGGGTTCGTTTCGGCGAAACAATTCGAGCCCTTCTACGGCGGTAGGGAAATCGCCGGTGCCGGGTGTGCGCTGTGCAATATCCCTCGATAGCTCACCCAGCAGTATTTCAACCGATTTGTTAGGAATCATTCTGTAATGCCCCACACTTTTGACCTCTTTTGAGGTTATCAACTTAGCAGCTATGAAAACTGAAATACACGCTTTGAGATTAGGTTCAGAGGATCAGGCAAATAATGCAGAGTATTTTAATAACACCTTATATTAAAGACATTCAAAATAATAACTCTGAAATGAGGCAGTGTCCTGAAATCAGGGTTCACCGCGAGCAAATTTAACCCGTTCAGGTTTAAGCCATTTTTTAACTGCCACGACGGCATCGCTGCGCTTGAGAAGTGGTTTGAAGAAATTGGTACGCCAACACGTCTTGAACAGCTGAACATCAAGGAAGCAGATCTGCCCGCTATCGTTGAGAACGTCCAGATCAATGTCAAAGCGTTTGGTATCGCCAGTGATTACCGGCCGAAAGTTGTAACTGAAATACTCATGCATGTTGTCTGAAATAGGTCCCTCAATATCCAATGAAAGGTTTTAATATCATGACGCTAATATCTTCGACGCGCTTTTTTAATGGCGCACTCCTTGCCGGGGCGATGGCTCTGATTTCAACAGAAGTTGCGGTGGCCCAGCCTGCACCAGGCACAGCAGATTCTTCAGGCCGTCTGGTTCAGACGTGGGATAAAACTTTCCCAAGGAGCGAAAAAGTGGATCATCAAAAAGTTACTTTTAAAAACCGTTACGGCATTACGCTGGCCGCAGATGTGTATCTTCCAAAAGATCGCGGGAACAAGAAGCTTGCTGCGCTTGTTATTTCCGGGCCTTTTGGCGCGGTAAAAGAGCAGGCCTCGGGTCTCTATGCTCAGACTTTAGCAGAGCGCGGATTCGTGACGCTGGCATTTGATCCGTCTTATACCGGTGAAAGCAGTGGTGAACCCCGCAATATTGCTTCACCCGATATCAATACCGAAGACTTTATGGCTGCAGTCGATTTTATGGGACTACAACCTTATGTGGATCGTGAACGTATCGGTGTCATCGGCATCTGCGGCATGGGGGGGATTGCCCTGAACGCTGTTGCCGTGGATAAGCGCGTAAAAGCGGTCGTTGCCAGCACCATGTATGATATGAGCCGCGTAATGTCAAAAGGCTACAATGACAGCGTAACACCGGAGCAACGCGAGCAGGCGCTGGAGAAGATGAGTCTTCAACGCTGGGAAGATGCAGCAAACGGCAAACCGGCATACCAGCCAGCCTATAATAAACTGAAGGGCGGTGAAGCACAGTTCCTCGTGGACTATGCGGACTACTACATGACTAAACGCGGCTATCATCCCCGAGCCGTCAACTCTGGCAATTCATGGTCCGTGACAACGCCGATGGCCTTTATGAATTTCCCGCTCATGACCTATATTAAGGAAATTTCTCCGCGCCCGATCCTGTTCATCCATGGTGAAAAGGCGCATTCGCTTTACTTCTCCAAAACGGCTTATGAAGCGGCAAATCAGCCAAAAGAGCTGCTGATTGTAAAAAATGCTACCCATGTTGATTTATATGATCGTATGGACAAGATCCCGTTCGATAACATCACTGCATTTTTCAACAAAAATCTTAATAAATAAGCCATAGCACCGTCCGGTGTTTTCAGATGCAGTGTCTGTGGGACAAACGACAGATACTGCTCTCTTAGCATGGGGTGTTGGGTATTCTATTGTTACTGATAAAGCTGGCACTAATTCCTGATGCGATATTAATTTCCGAATATTATCGAGTTAATCCTGCGACAGAAAAAAGCAACCGCATATGAAAGAGGAGAGGTATATGTACTGGAACCCTGAAGTATTAACAAGAATAGATGCGGCCGACGACCTGAAAATCGCACCGTATCATCCCGATATGAATACGACCGGTACGCCGACATGGATATGGGAAGTGAAGGTGGACAACCGACTTTTCGTCCGAGCCTATAGTGGTATCCGTTCAAAATGGTATCAGGCTGCATTGTCCCAGCAGGCAGGTAAGATACTGGCTATCGGACAGGAATTCGACGTACTGTTCGCAAAACCCTCGGACCCTGAGCTTGAAAGTAAAATTGATCAGGCTTACCTGAAAAAGTACTCCGGCAGCAGCTATGTTTCCGCAATGACAGGGATACGCGCCAGGGCAGCCACGATTGAGATTCTACCTTCGTGATGTCCTGTCAAAGTGATGCTGCCTGTACTGTGAGGCAAAATCTACCTGTTTAACGTTCATCTCCCTGAAACTGAAGGCACGTATGAAACCACTCTTTCCGAGCCTTCAGGTTTTTACATCCTTTTGTTGACTTATTCTGTAAAAAGATTACTTTTCAGGACATGAAAAAGATACTTATTATTGTACCCGATGGCGGCATGCTGTTTGAATCCGCCGGTATTGCTGACATTCTGATGCAGGCCAACCGCCTGCACCCGGAAGGTGCCCGGGAAATCTGCTACCAGGTCAAGCTAGCGACAACTCAACCGCATCAGGTTATCCATGGTCAGTCAGGTTTAAATCTGCTGGCCGACCATCGTCTGCATGAGATTGACCCTCGCGAGCCCCTCGATACCATCATGATTACCGGCAGAGGTCAAAACCCGCAGGAGGGGATGGCGGTGGTTGACTGGTTGCGCCTTGCCGCTCCCCATGCCCGCCGCATAGTCTCCATTTGCGGCGGTGCGATGCTGCTGGCGCAAACCGGACTGCTGGACGGCAGACGGGCCACTACCCACTGGAAGCTGCTGGAAACCATGCAGGCGGAATTCCCGCAGATCCGCGTCGAGGGCGGGCCGCTCTATATTCAGGACGAACATATCTGGACCTCTGGCGGGGTCAGTTCCGGCTTTGATCTTACGCTGGCGCTGGTTGAAGAAGACTATGGCTTCAGCCTGGCGCGCGATATCGCCCAGGACTTCGTCATGTATCTGCGTCGCCCGGGAGGCCAGCTGCAGTTTAGCCGCTATAACCTTCAGCAGACCGCCACCCAGGGCCCGATTAACGATCTGCTGGCGTGGTTGCTCGAAAACCTCACCGCCGACCTCAGCGTAGATAAGCTGGCGGAAAAAGTCGCCATGAGTCCGCGAAATTTCACCCGCGTCTTTACCCGGGAAACCGGCGCTTCGCCAGCGCGGTACGTCGCGGAAGCCCGCCTGGCCGCCGCGCGGCAGCGTTTGGAGCAGACTCACGAGACGCTGGATCGTATCGCCGAGCAAACGGGATTTGGCAGCAGTATTAACCTGCGACGCTTGTTTGAGAAACAGCTTAACCTCACTCCAGGTGAATATCGTCAACGATTTCACTGTCGCAAAATGGCGTAAAGTGATCCTTTTTTGTCATTTACGCCATAACCCGTCCGTCCTACTCTGACTCCAGCGATAATCGATAAGGAGTTAATTATGGTAAAGGTCGGTATTAACGGTTTTGGCCGGATCGGACGCAATGTACTGCGCGCAGCACTGAATAATCCGGATATTCAAATTGTGGCAATCAACGATTTGACGGACAGCAAAACGCTGGCGCATCTGCTGAAATACGACTCGCTTCTCGGTAAGCTGGATGCAGAGGTCACCGCGGGTGAAGGGGGGCTTGTTGTTGATGGTAAACCCATTACCGTATTCAGTGAACGCAACCCGGCCAGTATTCCGTGGCGTCAGTGTGAAGTCGACATCGTTATTGAGGCTACAGGATTATTCACGGACCGTGAAAAGGCTGCTGTACATATCCACAGCGGTGGCGCCAAGCGCGTGATTATCTCTGCCCCGGGTAAAAACGATGATTTAACCATTGTGATGGGCGTTAATGAGAGCCTTTACTCCCCGGATAAACACTACGTGATCAGCAACGGAAGCTGCACCACCAATGGTCTTGCACCTGCTGCACAGGTCCTGCACCAGCATTTCGGTATTAAACATGGTCTCATGAACACCACCCATGCCTACACCAACAGCCAGGCGCTGCACGATCAGCCGGAAAAAGATCTGCGCGGGGCTCGCGCCGCCGCATTGTCGATTGTGCCTTACTCCAGCGGCGCAGCGAAGGCTCTGGGTAAAGTTATTCCTGAGCTGGATGGGCGTTTAACGGGATACTCGCTACGCGTCCCTGTGCCAGTGGTGTCCATTGTTGACCTCACCGTCACGCTTGAGCGAGATGTGACGGTCGAAGAGGTGAACAATGCTTTTCGCGAAGCCGCCGCAGCGGGACCTCTGAAAGGGATCCTGGGTTATAGCGATGAACCGCTCGTCTCCAGCGATTACCAGGGAGACCCACGCTCGTCGATTATCGACGGTCTATCAACGCTGGTGATTGGCGGTAATATGGTCAAAATTCTGGCGTGGTACGACAATGAATGGGGATTCTCTAATCGTCTCGTTGATCTGGCATTGATGATGGCAAAGCGTGAAAGCTAAGCCACTGTCGCTGTATTCATCTGTAAAAGTATAAGCAGTTCAGCTGGATGAATAGTGGCTCGAGTATCATTCATAGATGAAACATAACAAATCTTTCTGACCGCGATATAAAAGCATAAATGCCCGAGAGAGCATTTATGCTTTTTCGGCGATGAACGGAATTGCGATATGTTGTGGCCAGGTACTTCCTGGTGGTAGCTAATCACCAGATACAAGGAAAGGGGGAGGTGAGGCAGAGCCTGTCAACATGGAAGCCGGCTGCGTAGGGCTTCAGTACACCATTCAACTTCAGCTGGCGGTTCTGTTTATGGTCGCGATGGCACTCGCCATTTGAGTGCGGAAAACGAAGCTGGCATCTTTTTGATAATCACGTCTGTGGCTGATCAAGCCCGATTGATACACACTGCAGGCGGCGCGCTATCAAATGAGCATTTCATCTGGCATCCCGTGACGCGTTCGGTCAGAAAATGCAACAGCAGTAAGATATGCCGGACAGTACAAGCAGCAGGTGTGGCTGAATGAATTTCCCTGGCTTTTACTGTAGGAGAACAGGCTGTAGTGGGCGAAGTGATTGTTAAAAGCCATGCTTGATTTATCACCTCGAACATTTTGCCTTATAGCGCAGCATTCACGTGCATGAAAGGAATGACGGTCATAGTGTTGATGTGGGAAGAGGCAGCTATCAAAGATGACGTTATTGAGTACGACATTGAATTTAACATAATATACATTATGCGCACTCATGTTGCAATGGCTCAATAGTAATGTCCGCCTGTGGCTCAATTCAGATGTCCGCGCTATGGTAAGCTTCACTGGTCCGTTTAAACTACCGGGAGGCATATCATGAGCGCAGAAAGCTCAGGAGTGTTTACTTTGAAAGAGATCAACCGGATCAAGATTATACAGGACGTCATTGAACGTCGCATCACAACGCGCCGTGCGGCCGAGCACCTCGGTATCAGCGACAGGCAATGCCGCAGACTTCTTGCCCGTTACCGTGAAGGCGGACCGCTTGGTATGGCCAGCAGACGATGTGGCATGCGTGGTAACCGCCAGTTGCCACCCGGGCTCGCAGATCAGGCTCTGGAACTGATCAAGACGCGTTATGCTGATTTCGGTCCGACTCTGGCGCGTGAAAAGCTCGAAGAACTCCACGGACTGTTTCTTGGCAAAGAAACTGTCCGGCGCATCATGGTGCGGGCTGGCTTATGGGTTCCCCGTAAACAACGTGCCGCAAGGATCCCTCAACCACGGTACCGGCGTCCGTGTACTGGTGAGCTGATACAAATAGATGGCTGTGATCACGACTGGTTTGAAGGCCGTGGCCCGGCCTGCACCGCGCTGGTCTATGTTGATGATGCAACCAGCAAACTGATGGAACTGTTGTTTGTTAAATCGGAGTCCACGTTTTCTTACTTCGAAGCCACGCGGCGCTATATCGATAAGCATGGTAAACCGCTGGCACTGTACAGCGATAAAGCCGGTGTTTTTCGTGTTAACAATAAACACGCCACAGGCGGAGACGGGCATACTCAGTTTGGGCGAGCCATGCATGAACTGAACATCCAGACTATCTGTGCAGAAACCAGTCCCGCCAAAGGGCGTGTAGAACGAGCTCACCTCACTTTACAGGATCGTCTGGTCAAAGAGCTGCGGTTACAGGGCATTTGTTCAATGGAGGCTGCAAATGACTTCGCTGAGGCCTATATGGCTGACTATAACCGCCGTTTTGGCAAAGTACCGCGACATGATTTTGACGTACACCGTGCTGTAGAACATGATGAGGACCTGGGGCTTATTTTCACTGTTCGTGAAAAACGTAAAGTCTCAAAATCGTTGACGATACAATATGATAAAATGTTGTACCTGATTGAAGACAGCGAACTGAGTCGCCGTGCAATAGGTAAATATATCGATGTGTATCACTATCCTGATGGCAGAAAAGAGCTGCGCCTGAACGGTACGCTACTTCCCTACTCTACCTACGACCGACTGTCAGAAATCGACCAGGGCGCGATTGTCGATAACAAGCGTCTTGGCCGAACCCTGGAGTTTATCAGTCTGGTGCAGAGCAAGCGGGATAACACGCGCTCTCAGTCAATTCCCGCTGGAGATGGCCCTTCCCGACGACGGCCAAAGCAGGAAGGGAAGAAATCCCAGCGCTCACTGGATAATGATGACATGCTCGAAGCACTCAAACAGCTTCAGTCACGTTCAGAGGACATTTTTGGTAAAAGAGCCCGCTGATGGTACTCACTGGCCGGACAGTGGTTGCTCACCAGTTGATATTGTCCGGCCAGACCCATGATGTATTATTCATTTCGTTCAGCATCTTTATGTCCTGCTTTTCACGGGCATACTTACCCCATAATGAATGAAAAGAACGAACAATACTGATTAACTGCTTTTTTCTTTGCTCCGGAGATAGGCTGATAAAATAGCAGCACCTGCTGTCAATATTATCCTCAATGAAATTAAAATCAGAGTCTGATGCATATTTTACTGTTAGCATAATATCATTCGACGTTGTTCTCTCAGACTCTGTTAATGCTGATTCTATCAGGTATTCAAAGGCATACATGACAGACAGCTGGTTTTTGTCTGTCTGAATATAACCCATTGAGTTTCTGAGTATTGAGGACTGTACCAGGACCAGAGGCCATAAAAGCTCAACACCATAAAGCTTATATGTATCATGTTGATCATACTGATGTTGCTCAACACGACGATTACCTTCCCGTGCTTTACGAATATCATAGGCAAGGGATAACATAAATCCGTCTTTAACTTTAATCAGTGGGCTTTCATCCACGATGTAATGAATGAGTTCATGTAATTCATTCAGGGCTTCTGAATCTCCCCACAGTATAAAACCTGCATTGTTCGGCGTTAACTCGTATCGAAGCATGGGCTCAATCATCCTGTTGTTTCAGTCGGAGGAAAGTCTATCAGTAAAGAGAATGAGAGATCAAAGTGGTCATTTTAATTGAGCTGGATAACGGACATTTCAATTGAGCCTTGACACATGTTGTAGTAGCTAAATTGAGATGTCCGTCTCTGACCAAATTAGACATGTCCGCGCTACAGTCTCACCACAGCGATCACTGCTTTCAAAGGATGAGACTCATGACGGCATACGGAACGGAGTTTTTCTCAATGAGAGATGTAAACCGACTCAGGATCCTTCAGGATGTCATCGACCGCAACCTGCGTCCTGGTCTGGCAGCCGAAATGCTCGGTATCACGCCGCGCCATTGCAGCCGCCTGCTGAAACGTTATCGTCAGTCCGGGCCACTGGGCATGAATAACCAGAGTCGTGGTCGCACCGGAAATCGCCTGCTTTCCGCATCATTGACTGATCAGGCCCTGAATATCATCCGTAAACGCTATGCCGATTTTGGCCCCACACTGACGTGGGAAAAGCTCGCTGAAAATCACGGTTTACTGATGAGTTTATGACCGCTTATAACCGGCGCTTTGGCAAAGCACCCCGGCATGACTTTGATGTTCACCGGCCACTTGAAACTGATGATGATCTGACCGCATTTTTCACATGGCGGGAACCGCGCCGTGTTTCAAAATCCCTGACGGTGCAGTATGACAAAGTGCTCTATCTGATTGAAGACAATGAGAGAAGAAATCCCAGCGATCTCTGGACGAAGACGATATGCTCAATGCGCTGAAGACATTACAATCACGTTCTGACGAGATTTTCGGTACAAGGAAATGTACATGGAGATGATGGCAGACATAATCCCATCTTCATAGAGCTGCAATGCAAGAGAGTTTAAGGTCCGCTTTGAGCGAGGAGCGGACATAACGGTCAATCTCGTCACCAGTTACTCCAACGTAAAAGTGTGATTAAATCAAAAGGCTCCATGTTAATAAAGCATAGTGATGGCATGATACATTAGGGGATAAAATTGCTAGTTCAAACTAATCGATTGTACCTTCGGCCTGTAATCTCATCAGACTTAAACGATCTATTCAAAATTTATGGTGATCCCGCTACGAACACTTTTAATCCTGCGGGACCATATCCGAACATTGATCATGCAAAAATGGTTATGAATCGCTGGCTCGACCATTGGCAAACTCATAGTTTTGGAAACTGGGCAATTTCGCCTCTTACTAATCCTGAAAAAATCATCGGTTTTGGCGGGCTGGGAATTCGTAATTATGACGATATAGTTATCAATAATCTTGGGTATCGCTTATCTACAGAGGCTTGGGGGAAGGGTCTGGCCACAGAATTTGCCATATACGCGATAAAATTTGGATTTGATGTTATTAAATTAACCGAAATTTCGGCTGTTGTTCGAGAGAATCATCTGGCGTCACAGAAAGTGTTACAGAAGTCGGGGTTAAGATATGTCAAAGAGATTCATGATGTTAAAGATGCACCTCCAAGCCTTCTGTATTCAATATCAGTGGATGAGTGGTTAAGAAATTTAGAAGTGAACGCATCCGTTTAAAATCCCCTTTCAGGTCCATTAGAGGATTTAACATACTTATCTAGACAACGTCCGCCTCTGGCACGGAGTGGGCGGATTCGCTGAGCAGAAAGTCCGCTATGAGCGAGAAGCGGACGATAAGCGCAGTTGACGTGGTAAGAAAAGGTATTCTCAATGTGCACTTATAGACTGTAATCTATATTTATTGGAAAATCCGAAATGAGGGTTTAAATTTTATTTAAGAGGGATTACATGCGTACTCGTCCAGCCTCTCGATTGATAGTCCTTTCACCTGAAAATCACGTTCTGCCCTTTAGATTCTGCCATAAAGATGATGCTCTGGAAGGAAAAACATACTGGGCAACGCTTCAATATCTTCTTGCAGCGTGTAGTTCAGGTAAATAACAAACGTTAAGTTGAAAATATAGCAGGGATGTTTGATACGATCACCGATGTTACTTTGTCGGGACTGTACTTCGATTTTAATTCCATTGTCGACTACTTGTGAAAAAAACTCATAACACCATTCAATGGCGCATGCTGGTTCCCTTCATACCAGTGCAATACCCTGTCACATACATAATTGCTGGCAATAAAAGAAGGAACACCGAATGAAGTATGTGAATCTGGGTCGTAGCGGGTTGAAAGTCTCCCGTCTTTGTCTCGGTTGTATGAGTTATGGCGAACCTGAACGTTTGCCTCAACCCTGGTCCCTGGATGAAAAGGCGTCACGACCGCTCATTCGTCAGGCGCTTGAAGCCGGCATTAATTTTTTTGATACCGCGAATATCTACTCGGGCGGTAGTTCAGAAGAAATTACAGGAAAAGCGCTGAGAGAGATGGCCAGACGCGACGAGATCGTTGTAGCGACAAAGACCTTCTTTCCGTGGCGCAACTCACCCAATACCGGGTTTCTTTCCCGCAAGGCCATTTTTCAGTCTATTGACGATAGCCTGATGCGCTTAGGCATGGATTATGTGGATCTCTTTCAGATTCATCGCTTTGACTACTCCACGCCTGTTGAAGAGACCATGGAGGCTCTGCATGACGTCGTTAAAGCAGGAAAAGCGCGTTATATCGGCGCATCTTCTATGGAAGCCTGGCGCTTTGCAAAAATGCAGCATACCGCTGAGCGTAACGGTTGGACCCGATTTATCACGATGCAACCGCAATACAACCTGCTTTACCGGGAAGAAGAGCGCGAGATGCTGCCCCTGTGTGAAGACCAGGGCGTTGGGGTGATCCCCTGGAGTCCGATGGCACGCGGCAGGCTCACGCGCGACTGGAGTGTCACGTCCCGACGAACGCAAAACGATGCCTTTGCGTTAAAAATGTATGAGAACGCAGCCCTTCTGGATAAGCCCGTGATTGATGTTGTTGCCAGCATTGCCGAAAAGCACGCGGTGCCAAGAGCTCATGTTGCAATTGCCTGGCTGTTATCAAAATCCGTCATCACAGCACCGATCATTGGCGCAACGAAACCAGAACATCTTTCCACGGCTATCAGCGCGCTGGACTTTTCACTTAGCGATGCCGAAATCACGGAACTGGAAGCTCGCTATCTGCCGCACCCCGTTGACGGGATCATTCCCCCGCTTCCGGATACGCCGCCTTCCCTCACGCCACCTTCAGCGATCCAGAACTATTAACACCCTGCCCTGGCCCGGCGTTGCCGGGTCTCCCAGACCACTCATTCCCGGTCACTGATGTGAAAAGGGAAACGGTGCCGGCGCGAATGCGCCCGATCGAAAAATCATCGCTCCACCAGGTTCGGTCCCGCTGTTAGCGACAATAAACAACTCGCGATGCCCGGGGCGGATCGCCAGGCTTGTCGATTTAAGGTTACGGCCTTTGTCGCGGTCAGGCAGCACAATTTGCCCAATAGGCAGTCCGTTGCGGTTGAAGACCATGACGCGGCCCTGGCCTGAGATGACCACATATACATTGCCTTCGCTGTCGACACGGGCCCCGTCTGGCGCCGGCCCGGTGAACTGATAGGTAACAACTGAACCAAACGGGGCGACCGTGGTGGCGTCTGACAGTCTTACGCGATGAAGCCTGTTTTTAGCGTGTTCTGTGGCCCATATCTGAGAGCCGGCGGGGTCAATCGCTATGCCGTTCCCGACCGCGAGTCCAGGCAGGATGGCATGAATTGACCCGACATTGGGACTAACGTAGAACACCCCACCCTGTGGATCGGCTGAATTTCCCCGGCTGTCAGTGAAATAAAATCCGCCCTGATTATCAAAGACCAGGTCGTTGACAAGAAATCCGGCATCAGGAGCAACAATCATCTGCTCACGGGTGCCGTTGGGTTCGATAGCCCGAACAGAACCTCGCTGCATATCGCCCACCGAGGCGATAAAGATCCGTCCATCTTTGTGTACCGCCAGGCCGGAAGCACCGAATGAATTCTCCTTAAGGACAATGGAAAGCTGCCGCTCCGGGGTTAGCTTAAACACGCGCCCCGTCGCCACATCAACAAACAGCAGGTTATTGTTCCGATCGAACACGATCCCTTCGAGCACGAGCGACGCCTGTGAAACGTTGAAGTACGGCTGGGCCTCCACGGTCTGGAGA
The DNA here is from genome assembly GCF_025813515.1 of Klebsiella sp. KP20-425-1. Taxonomy (NCBI): domain Bacteria; kingdom Pseudomonadati; phylum Pseudomonadota; class Gammaproteobacteria; order Enterobacterales; family Enterobacteriaceae; genus Klebsiella; species Klebsiella sp. KP20-425-1. The sequence goes on along the minus strand of NZ_CP109614.1, from coordinate 2,567,866 downwards.
GGACGCTCCCAGGGCGGTATGGGGACGGCACTGCATGTAAGCGCGTTATGATTTAGTCCATTCATGTGGTTTATCCCCGGCAATAATACAGAGGGAGACTTCACCTGCAGTCTCCCTGTGACAGCAGGTATTAACTTTTATCAAACTGACTTTCGGTAAACGGATCGGCGCGACCGCCCTGCAATGGGATTTTGGCAAGCGCCGCATCGATTTCGCGTAGCTCGCTGTCCGTCAACCGGACTTGCGGTGCGCCGCTGTTTTCTATCAGGTGCGGATATTGCGTCGTACCCGGGATAGGGACAATCCAGGGCCGCTGGGCCATTACCCAGGCCAGCGCGAACTGAACCGGAGTGGTGTTTTTGCGACGGGCCCACGACTGCGCGAATTCAAGCAGCACCATGTTTTTGGCCAGGGCATCGGGCTGGAAGCGTGGCAGGTTATGCCGCCGATCGGTGCTGTCGAACCGCTGGCTTGGATTGACTGCTCCGGCGAGGAAGCTGCGGGCAGTCGGGCAGTAAGGTACGAAACCGATACCCAGCTCTTCGAGCGTTGGAAATATTCGCGTCTCTGGTTCCCGCCACCACATGGCATACTCACTCTGCACCGCAGTCACAGGGAGTACCGCATGTGCGCGGCGAATTGTCCTGGCACTCGCTTCCGACAGTCCCCAGTGTTTCACTTTACCCTCCTGGATCAACGCCTTCACGGTTTCCGCCACATCCTCGATCGGCACATTCGGATCGGGGCGATGCTGATAGAGAAGATCGATGTGGTCCGTTTTCAGACGCTTTAGCGAGCCTTCTACGGCGCGGCGGATATGGTCAGGATGGCTGTTAAGGGAAGTGGGCTTCCCCTCCTCCACGCCGAAGCCGAACTTGGTGGCAATCACCACACGATCGCGAACAGGGGCCAGTGCTTCCCCGACAAATTCTTCACTGAGATGGGGGCCGTAGACCTCGGCAGTATCAAAGAACGTGATACCTTGTTCGAAGGCTGCCCGGATAAGCGAAACCATGGCTTTACGATCGCGCGGACCTCCGCCGTAATAACCCACCATCGGCAGGCACCCGAGTCCCATGCTGGACACCTCCAGCGAGCCGAGTTTACGCGTGGTTAAGGTTTCCTTCCGGACGGGAGCAGCATCCGAAGGGGCGTTCGGCATGTCCTGACCAGCCGGTTTCGCCATCACGGCGCCGCTCCTGCCAAGGGTGGTTGCGGCCAAAGCCAGACCGGCGCCGGCGATCAGAAAATTGCGCCGGTCCCGGGAAGCGGGTACGGCAGCAGAAGGCTGGTCATGCATCATCTTGCTCATAAACTGGAACTCCCTATAACGAAGAAAGGATTCATTAATTTGGTCATTACCAGGCATAAGCCTGGGGCGCTTCTCCCCCGGGGCCGGGCCAGATTTCGTCGAGACAGCTCATGGTGTCGTCTGATAGCGTGACTGTCGTTGCGTGAAGCGCCTGCTGGAGTTGTTCGACCGTACGAGGCCCAATCAGTGGAGCGGTAACGACAGGATTCTGCAGGAGCCACGCCAGGGCCACATCGGAAGGGGTTTCGCCGAGGTCCTTACATAATCCCTCGTAGGCTTCCAGCTGCGGACGATACTGTTCGATTAGACGGGCAAACGCGGGCCTGGCACGGCGCCCGCTTGCCATCTTTTTCAGTACGCCGCCAAGCAGCCCTCCGGCAAGCGGGCTCCAGGGGATCAACCCCAGGCCAAAATGGCGGCATGCGGGAATGACCTCCAGCTCAATGGTGCGGGCTGTCAGATTATAAAGACTTTGCTCGGCGACCAGGCCCAGGAAATGACGGGCCGTGGCGACTGACTGCGCAGTCGCAATGTCCCAGCCCGCGAAATTGCTGCTACCGATATAAAGAACCTTTCCCTGCTGAACAAGCAGTTCCATGGCCTGCCAGATCTCTTCCCACGGCGTATGACGATCGATGTGATGCATCTGATAGACGTCAATATGGTCGGTCTTAAGCCGTCGCAAACTGTCCTCGCAGGCCTTGCGAATATGATACGCAGAAAGCCGGCGATCGTTCGGACCTGGCCCCATAGGCTGATAGACTTTTGTCGCCAGAACGATGCGTTCACGGCGGCCACCCTGCTGAAGCCAGCGACCAATAATTTCCTCGGACAGCCCCGAGCCTTGCTGGATATCGGGAGATTGTTCAGTGCCATACACGTCTGCTGTATCAATGAAATTGATACCCGCCTCAAGCGCCTCATCCAGAATGCGGGCGCTGGTCTTCTCGTCGGTGACGTCACCAAAATTCATGGTTCCGAGACAAAGGCGGCTGACTTTCAGGCCGGTGCGGCCAAGATGCGTATAGTTCATAAACGGCTCCGTTAGATGAGTGTTCCGCCCTGGCCTACCAGCCAGAGCGCATGATTTTCAAGAATAACGAAGCACAACGTGTACAGTGAGTGGACGTGCATGAATGGACTTGTGAAAAAAATTCAGCAATGGATTAGCCCTAATCGGTCTAAGGTGTATATCATTTCTTCATCAACGCATTCCGGTTTTAACGCCGCATAAGGAAAACTATTCTGTATGCAAATAAGCAGAGCTGATGTTGCCGATCTTATTTATTTCATGGCGATTGCACGTCATCGCAGCTTCAGCCGTGCGGCAATTGAACTAGGTGTCAGTGCATCAGCGCTGAGTCATGCCCTGAAGGGGCTGGAAACCCGGCTCGGGGTTCGCCTGCTTAATCGCACGACCAAGAGCGTCACCCCTACGGCAGCTGGTGAGGAACTGGTTCAGTCTGTTCTTCAGCCTTTCGACACCATAGAAGGCGCGCTTGAATCGCTTAACCGGTATCGCAATACCCCTACCGGTCGTATCCGCATCAATGCAGCCGTTGAAGCGGCAAATCTTTTGCTTGCGCCGGTCATGCCCGCTTTTATGGATCGCTATCCCGATATTGAAATCGATATTGTGGCCAGCAACCGAATGGTTGACGTGACTGATGCGGGCTTCGATGCCGGCATCCGCTACGGTGGCACCGTCCCGGAGGACATGGTTGCCCGGCGTTTATCTGCCGATATTCGCTGGGTTATCGCGGCCTCCCCTGATTACCTGGAACGCTACGGAACGCCTGAACATCCGGATGATTTATTACACCATCGCTGCATCAGCAATCGTCTCGGTGACGATCGGGTTTATCGCTGGGAACTTGCGCGAGACGGCGAAACATACCAAATGACAGTGCCAGGCTCAGTGACGGTCAATCATGCCGAAACGGGTCTGGTGGCCGTATTGGGCGGGGCTGGCCTAATGTATTTTCCGGAGCCTCTTGTTGCACCCTATGTCAAGGATGGACGGCTCCGTCTGGTGCTTACGGAATGGTCCCCACTGGAGGAAGGTTTTCATATCTATTATTCAAGCCGCCGGCAATTGCCGACCGGGCTTCGCCTTCTGATTGAGTTCATACAGGAGGCCAGGCCGCTGGGGTTGTGAAATAGTGCCTCCATACTGAACGATGCGTTATCGGTTTTATCGCCCTGTCGCTTATTCAGAAAGCTCAGTTGCAGGAAGCCGCAGGTAGTCTGCAAGGCGTGCTGTTTGCTAATAATGGAGAAACAAGAGGTAACGCTGTGAAAAATTACAAAAAAAACATGGGTTGTAGTTTATTTGAAGGCTAGCCCAGGTGACCCGCATCAATAAGTGCCATACGAAGATGTTTCTGAATGAAATCCGCTTTATAAATGCTGTATCGGTGGCTGTCATTTTCACATAATAACATCGCGCTTTTTTTCATTAAAGCGTACTGAATGGCTACGTCATTGTGTTTAATAAGGTAATCACGGAATGCCAGGTGTTTTATGATTTGAGCATCCCCGGTGGCAAACGCATGGATATGATGACTACGCTGATTTCCACCTTTTGTAAAGTACCTACGATTTAAAATGCCGTTTTCACCACGCACAGTATATCCTACACCCTCCATTGCCTGATTCAAACTGTCCAGTTCTTCAAGATTAGCAACTTCGATTAATATATCTATTACTGGCTTAGCTGATAATCCAGGCACCGAGGTGCTACCAATATGATGAATCCGGGATATCACTTTACCAAGCGTCATCTGCAACAGAGTACGTTCGTTCTCAAATAAAGCCGGCCACATCTCATCATAATCAACTACAGTCAATATTCGCATGTTCAACAGTCACACCTTTTAAGGAAATTTAAGCAGTCACAATAACATAAATCGCCTCTGCTGACTTGAAGGCATTTATAATCTGTATCTGTCCTCATAATTTTCAACCATCGTCTGACAAGATGCCCTAAACCCCTTTGTAGTGATCTTTATTCAGACCATACTTCTTCATTCTGAGATAAAGTTTTTTACGCGGTATCAGCAGATACTCCGCCACCTCATTAATACGTCCCTGGTGGATATTCAGCGCTTCGGTGATGATCTGCCGTTCGACGTCCTCAACCCGCTGATCCAGCGGCGTCGGCTCGCCGATGTGCATCAGCGGATTAACCGTTTCTGCGAGTGGTAATACCCCTACTGCAAACAGCTCGGCGGCGTTCGCCAGTTCGCGAACGTTATTTGGCCACACCCGGCGCATCATCCCCTTCAACAGACCAGCATCCACCTCCGGGACGGGATGATTCAGCCGTTGACAGGTTTTTTGCAAATAGTGATGAAACAGCGGCTCGATATCATCAGGTCGCTTTGACAGAGGCTGGCAGCCAATTTGCGTCATCGCGAAGCAGTAATAGAGTTCCGCCACTATCTGGCTGCTGGCGGCCAACTCCACCAGCGAAGCGCTACCGATACCAATCAGGCGAAAAGGCCGCTTCTCATGACTCTGCAGCTGTACCAGCTGATGCTGTTGCTCGTGAGTCAGATGCTCGGGGTGACTTAAGACCAGCGTCCCGCCCTGGGCCTGGGCGATCAGTTCATTAAGCGTATGGGCGTTAGCCGGAGTCAGCTCGCAGGCGATAAACGGACCTTCAGCGTGCCGTCCTAACTGGTGCAGGTAACGCGCGCCGGTCATGCGGCCGGTTCCCGGCTCGCCGTAAAGCCATACCGCAATATCCGTTTCTGCCAGCTGCTGAAGGCGCTGGCGATACCGAACCGTCCATTGGCTGCGGCCAATAAGCTCAACCTGTAATTTTTGCTGACAATACTGGCGACGGGCGATAACCGATTGCCTCTGACGCAGCGCGGCGTCCACCAGCGTGAGCAGTTTGCCCGGATCGATCGGCTTTTGCAGGAAATCCCAGGCCCCTTTTTTCACCGCCTCCACCGCCATCGGCACATCGCCGTGACCGGTGATAAGCAGAATCGGCAGCAGATCGTCATCCTGATGAAACAACGTCATTAAATCGATACCGGAGCAGCCGGGCATGCAGACATCGCTTAAAACGATGCCGGGCCAGTCCTTCGGCACCTGCTCCCGCGCATCAAACGGATTATTACAGGCACTGACATGATACCCCGCTTGCTCAAGCAGCTGCGTATAGGCATCCAGCACATCGGCATCATCGTCAATCAGCAGAATCGAACAGTTATTACTCAACATCTTTTACATCCGTCAAATTGAATTCCAGCACCACGCAGGCACTGCGTGTAAACGTCGACGCCAGACGCAACGCCCCTTCCATTTGCGTCATCAGCGAAACACATATCGAAAGCCCTATTCCGAGCCCCACGGTTTTACTGGTAGTGAACGGCTTTAACAGCGAAGGGAGTAAGGCCGCAGGCCAGCCAGGGCCGTTATCGGCAATCAACACGCACAGCCTTCCGCCCTGGATTTGCCAGCTCACGGTGATTTGCGCGGCGTGCGGGCAGGCGTCGAGGGCATTGGACAGCACGTTCACCAGCACCTGATGGACGCGCACTTCGTCCCCCTGGATCCAGACAGTGTCATCCGGTATCACCAGCGTCCCCTGCTGAGGCTTATGACGCATCGCCAGCAGTTCCCACGCCACGGTAAACGTCTGACGCAAATCGACCGGATGCAGCGGCGTTTCCAGTTCTGCGCGGCGGGTAAACTGGCGCAGGGAGCGGATAATCGCGTCAATGCGGTTGATCAGCCCTTCTGCTTTGCTTAACGTCGTCCGCGCCTGCTCCGCCTGTCCCTGTTCGATCGCCCTTCCCGCCGTAAAAAGATACATCGACAGCGCGTTCAGCGGCTGATTAATCTCATGCGCCAGGGTGGTCATCGTCTGCCCCACCACCGCCAGTTTAGCGGTCTGGATCAGCTCGTCCTGCGTGGCGCGCAGATCGGCCTCAATCGCTTTTCGCTCGCCAATCTCCTGTTCCAGCTGCTGTTTTTGCGCATTAAGCTGACCCAGGGTATGACGAAGCAAACCGGCAATACGTCCCAGCTCGTCGCGCCCGTAAACCGGAATGGTCGCCTCGGTCCGGCCCAGACCAATCTGCACCACCGCCTGATTCAGCGCGGTAAAGCGTTTCACCAGCCGCGAGCGAATAAAATAATGGTTTAGCCCCCATGCCAGCAGCAGCGCCAGCAACGTCGCCACCAGGATTAACCCGCCGCTGACCCGGACAATCTGCGCCATACGCTGATTAAACATCTGCATCTGCTGGTGACTGCTGCCAAGCTGGGCTTCCAGCAGCGTTCTGAAGCGCCCCAGCGTCGCTTCTCTGGACCGGCTGGCTTCCACGAGCGCTTTTTGCGCGCTAACATAGTCGCGCATGGTATCCGGCATATTATTTTTCACCATGCCAATTTCCAGCAGCTCATCAATCGTTTGTCGCAGGGTAATGGTGCTCGGCCAGTCATCCAGCGCACGGATATTTTCATCCGCCGTTTTTTTCAGGTTTTCAAGATAGCGGATATGCGTCTCCACCAGCATGCCGTCATCATTCCCGGATTTCAGTTCATTGAGCCTGTCGCGCAGGTCGTCAACGATCTGATTTTCAATACGAGCCAGGGTATAGACCTGCTGCTGTTCGTTCTGCACTTCCCGGGCGCGTTTCAGATACTGCCTCGCATCCCCCTGTCGGGCTTCAATCTGATCGAGCAGCGTTCCCTGTTGCCAGGTAAAATCCTGCACCAGCGAATTCAGCTCGGTGGTGAAATCATCGTGCAGCCAGTCGATCCGCGCCGCAAGCTCTCCCACCTTTTCACGAACCAGAAACATGTTGTAGAGCACGCGATCCAGTTCCGCCAGCAGCGCGCGGCTGTCCTGCAATATCACCCCCAACTGCTGGCGTTCTGCCGGCGACAACCCCTGACTTAGCCGTTCTATTTTGTCCAGATGCTGGATAATCTGGTTGCGCAGCTGCAGTCGTACCGTGGTATTTGGCGCCAGCAGAAATTCATTGAGCTGATCGACCACCAGGTTGAGATTCCCTTCAATCAGAAACGCCGCATGGATGCGCGGAAAATACTCATCCAGCGAATAGCGGATCTGCGAACTTTGTTCATGCCAGGAATAGAGGCTTACGCTGCTGACAATCAGCGTAAGCAGCGCCCCCGTCAGAAATGCCCCGCGCAGACTGCTACTGATACTGATTTGCCGCAGGCGTTGCAGCATGGACCTGTCCGTCATTTCAGTTCTTCCAGTTTAGTAATCGCCTGCCGCTGGTTGTTGAGAAACCAGAGCTGCCACTCCATCATCTGCTGTTCCGCAAAACTTTTGTTGTCGAACTGAGCCAGCCAGGCTTCATCCTCGCTGCTGGCCGGATCCACCGGGACACGGGTGAGCAGCGCCCGTATCTCGGGTAGCGGACGCTTAAGACGGACCTCCGCGCTATGCAGCGCTCGCCAGGCGTCTTTGAGCTGAGCAAGACGAAAGCTAATCGCCGTATCAAACATCCGCTGAACCAAACGCTGACGTTTGAGGATCAATCGATAGTTTAATGGCGGTTGATTCATCAGCATCGCCTGCTGCGCCGCCCGTGGATTGCCTGGCGCCAGCGGTGTTACCGGATACTTCCCGGTATTAGCGTCGGCGAGGATCGTCTGGCCCTCCGGACTTAACAGATAGCGAATAAACCGCCGCGCTTCGCTGGCGTGCTGGCTGTTTTTAAGCACTGCGACATAGGTCGGCGAAACCGCCGACTGGGGGAAATAGGTAAAAGCCAGGTGCGGATCGTTCAGTAGCAGATTGGCGTAATTATCAATCACCGGACCAGCCACGCCCAGGCCGCTTTTAATCTTATCTGCCACCCCAAAGCTACGGGATGAAATGGTCACGAGTTTTCCCGCCGTCGTCAACAGCGTTTCCCATCCTTTAATCCAGCCTTTTTGTTGCAGCAGCGACTCCACCATCAGATGGTTGGTATCCGAACGCGACGGACTGCTCATCAGCAGCGCCCCCTGATAACGGGGATCGGTCAGGTCATCCCAGTCCGCTGGCGCAGGCAGATGCCGGGTCATCAGCGCTGAGCGATTCATCAGCAAACCGAACCCGGAGATCGCCACGGCCACGGAGGTGGAGCGAATGGATTCCGGCACCAGATGTTGGCTGACTGCCGGCGCACCGCTGAACGGCGCCAGTTTTTGATGCTCCTGAAGATGCTGCAGCAGCATCGGCGACGAAGTCAGGATCAGATCGACATTTTCGGCATTTGCCGTATCAAGCAACTGTTCCAGCGAGGCGCTGGTGCGGTTGAGCGTCCTTATCATCACCGACCCCGGCTCTTTCTGCCAGCGATCGATAATCCACACGGTGGCGCTGGGAGAAAATGTCGTCGCCATCACCAGCTCATTGCCTTGCGCCGCACAGGGTCTCAGCCATGCGCTCAGCAGCAGCAGCGCGAACATTTTGCTCATTATCCCGACCCCACGAAGAAATATGTTTGTGATCCCGTTCATAAATATTGAAATATCGTAAAAACCGCGTTGAGACAAAACTTACCCGTTTATGACATCTGGTGAATTAATCGCCGCGAGCGGAAAAATAGTCAAACGGGCGTCCGGGAATATCGGGAAAGATTACCAGATAATGATTAGGCAATTTGTTAGTGTCCGCACAAGCCGGACATAAAACCAGCGCAAAATTAATTGCGCAAAATCTCGCTCATGCCAGATGGGTCAAAAACAACCCGTCCCTGCATTATTTTGAGTCAATTTTGACTCATTTCGACGATTTGAATTTTTTAGCCGCTTATTTCACCCTTCGGGGTAATTACTCCTGATGTTCATATCAATATAAATACAGGTGACGACATGTTATCATTATTAAAAAAAGGCCCGTCGGCGAATAAAGTTCCTGCTGAGAAAATTCAGGCAACCTATGGTCGATACCGTATGCAGGCGCTGCTAAGCGTATTTCTGGGATACCTGGCGTACTATATCGTGCGCAATAACTTCACCTTATCCACGCCCTATCTGAAAGAACAGTTAGACCTCAGCGCCACGCAGATCGGTTTGCTCAGCAGCTGTATGCTCATCGCCTACGGGATCAGTAAAGGCGTAATGAGCAGCCTCGCGGATAAAGCCAGCCCGAAAGTCTTTATGGCCTGTGGCCTGGTGCTGTGCGCCATCGTCAACGTCGGGTTAGGATTCAGTACCGCATTCTGGGTCTTCGCTGCGCTGGTTGTCCTGAACGGCCTGTTTCAGGGTATGGGGGTCGGCCCCTCTTTTATTACTATTGCGAACTGGTTCCCGCGCCGTGAGCGTGGCCGCGTAGGGGCGTTCTGGAACATTTCCCATAACGTCGGCGGCGGAATTGTCGCCCCGATCGTCGGCGCCGCATTCGCCATTCTCGGCACCGAGCACTGGCAGAGCGCCAGCTACATTGTACCGGCCTGCGTGGCGGTGGTATTCGCCATTAGCGTACTGGTGCTGGGTAAGGGTTCGCCGCGCGAGGAAGGTCTGCCTTCGCTGGCAGAGATGATGCCGGAAGAGAAAGTGGTGCTGAAGACCAAACACGGCCAGAAAGCGCCGGAGCACATGAGCGCATTTCAGATCTTCTGTACCTACGTACTGCGTAACAAAAATGCCTGGTATGTCTCCTTTGTGGATGTGTTTGTCTATATGGTGCGTTTCGGCATGATCAGCTGGCTGCCAATTTACCTGCTGACGGTGAAACATTTTTCCAAAGAACAAATGAGCGTCGCATTCCTGTTTTTTGAGTGGGCGGCAATTCCGTCTACTCTGCTGGCCGGCTGGCTCTCCGACAAGCTGTTTAAAGGGCGCCGGATGCCGTTAGCTATAATCTGTATGACGCTAATCTTCATCTGTCTGATTGGCTACTGGAAAAGCGAATCTCTGCTGATGGTCACAGTATTCGCGGCGATTGTGGGCTGCCTTATTTATGTCCCGCAGTTTCTGGCCTCGGTCCAGACCATGGAAATCGTCCCCAGCTTTGCCGTCGGTTCAGCCGTGGGTCTGCGCGGATTTATGAGCTATATCTTTGGCGCATCGTTAGGCACCAGCCTGTTCGGCGTAATGGTCGATAAAATGGGCTGGCACGGCGGGTTCTATCTGCTGATGGGCGGGATCGTCTGCTGCATACTCTTCTGCTACCTCTCTCATCGCGGCGCGCTGGAACTTGAGCAACAGCGTAAAATCACCGAGCAGGAAGAGGCCCGACTGGCACTGGCTGACGCACAGTAAGCGCCTGAACCCGGGGGAACAAAGAGCCAGCTTGCTGGCTCTTTTGCCGTTGATAGAGGAATAGATGTCCGCGGCGGCTTCCGACAGCGGTATAAAGCAAGTATTCCTGCCATCACTGATGTTGCTGCTGAGTGGCCTACTTCGCCGGGATAATCAGCACCTGACCCGGATAGATTTTGTCGGGATGGGTCAGCATCGGTTTATTGGCTTCAAAAATGCGTTGATACTCATTGGCCGAGCCATACATCGCTTTTGAGATTGCGCTCAGAGTGTCACCGGATTTGACCGTGTAAAAACGACTTTCCGCCCCGCTTTGCGTCACCTTAACGCCGTCACTGACCTGGCCTACGCCAGTGACATTCCCGACCGCAACCAGAATTTTTTCCTTATCCTCCTGCGAAGCGACATCACCAGTGACCGTTGCGGTGCCATCTTCCGCAACATCAATATTGACCTTTTCGGCGCCAGGCAGATTAAGTCCATCGATATGTTTTTTCAGCTTATCGGCCCGATCTTCTTTACTGTCGCCGGAGACGGCATCCCATATTTTCTCGCCCGCTTCTTTCACAAAATTTAATAATCCCATCTTTCCATACCTCCACGACTGTTACATGAACACATGTTCCTCGGCCCCGTTGACCCAATGTTCGGGATATTGGTTTTGATATCCACCATCGCGACAACTGCTTGAGGCAGCACAAGCTGCCATCAAAGTATAATCAATGAGCGTCAAAGTGCAGGAAATTTGCCATGGTATGGCAGGAAAGTCTGTATTCCGGCAAGGCGACACCGGATGAAAGCGGGCATTGCCCCCCGGGAGGGCGAAACCGGAGATTACCGCCGGCTCATGGCCAGCTTCGCAGCGAATAACAGAAACAGGCAGCCGGTCGTCCGATCCATCCATTTCACTACGGCTGGTTTTTTCAGGATGCCTGCGGCATAGCGAGTGGCGGTAATCAGCGTTAACGACCACAGCGTACCAATCAATACATGGATGGTGACCAGGAGAAAGGTCCAGCTGATCGGTGAATGCCCGGCAGGGATAAACTGGGGCAAAAACGAAACGTAGAAGACGCCCATTTTGGGGTTAAGCACATTCCCCAGCATCCCACGCAGGAACCAGTTACTCGTGGAATCTGATTCGGCCGGGTGGGTGTTAAATTGCTGGCGTGGTCGCAGGAGCAACTGGATGCCCAGCCAGCAAAGGTAGCCCGCTCCGCACCATTTCAACAAGGTATAAGCAAACTCAGAAACCGCCAGCAGCGCCCCTAAGCCAAAGGCCACCACGGCGCCCCAAATAAAGCATCCGAGATCAATGCCTAACGCGGCATGCAAGGCTTTGCGTCCACCTTCAGCGGTCGCCGTGCGCAGGATGAGCGCGGTATCGAGACCTGGTGTAAGAGTAAGCAGTGTGGCAGCGAGGGTGTATGCAAGAAGTGAATCAGTGACGAGCATTTCCTGTCTCCGAAAGAGACAAGGCTACTGAAGGGTTCACATTTTTGCAACAAATTATTTCCCCTGATCTTCTGCTTACCCTGCTCCATTTTTCTTCGGGGATGACAGATGCAAAGAGTAGCCCATGACTAAGTAATGCTTAGTCATGGGCTGATGTTCTTACAGGAAGAGCTTAATGTTGATTTAAAATAACCCTGGGATACGTTAGCTCACTTTAATATCATCCAGGTCGATATCCTCTTCTTCGTAATCATTATCAACAATCACGTCGCGAGGGATATCTTTTTTGATGACAGCATAGACCGTGGCGGTAACAACGATATTCACCAGCAGGGCCATGATGCCTGCCATCGGATGTGACATTGTGGGGATCATCAGTACTCCGCCAAAAGGAACCGTCGCATCCGCACCATAGACCATGGTGACCGCCCCGCCGCACGCGCCGCCGATAGCCGCCGCCGCGATACCGCGCACAATATCATTCATGACGATCGGGATAGAACCCTCAACGATATTCACAATCCCCATCGGAACCGCTGATTTTAAGGTTTCCACTTCTTCACGGTTATAGATATTTTTACGCAGCAGTTTGGCAATAAAGAAAGCCAGGCCAAATCCGATAGGCGTAGCGGTGTTAACTAACTGAAGTGCGGTAATGGGTTCATTTATCCCCTGCGCCTGCAGGGTCAGCACGAAAGCAAAGCATGTCTTATTCAGCGGGCCGCCAAAATCAACAATACACAATGCGCCTATGACTGCGCCTAACACCAAATTCGACGACGTGCCCATGCTTCTCAGGAAAGACGTAAGCGCTTCCGTAAAGATACCGATAGGCGTACCGATGATATAGACCATAATCAGGCAGCTGATAATGGAGGCAAAAAAGGGAACGATCAGCGTCGGCATCAACCCGCGGGCCCAGTCAGGCACCTTGACGTTTTTAATGATCGCCAGCGCAATATACCCCGCAATATAGCCACCAATCATCCCACCGATAAAGCCTGCGCTTATGGTATTCGCCGCCAGCCCGACGACAAATCCTGGCGCGATGCCTGGTTTGCCGGCGATCGAGCCAGATATTCCCACGGCAATCACCACCGGCAACAGCCCAAGCGCCTTGGCGCCTAGGGTGGCCATCGCCTGCCATACATCAAATTGTCCCGGAGTTAACGTGTCCTGCACCGTTCCGCCAAGCCCCATGCCGATGGCGATAATAAACCCAGAGCCACAGACAATGGGGATCAGAAACGAGATAGCGGTCAGCAGATGTCCTTTAGGGTTTGCTGCTTGCCATATTTGTTTTAGAGACATAAGTCACGCCCTTTAATGTAGAGTCGCCAGGCCGAAATAAAATTATGAATTGACTAGTTCACTGAGTTTTTCAATCAACTTATTGGGGGATTTGACTGCCGTTTCCGTCGCGACTTTAACGACTTTCTTGCCGGCAAATCTCTCCTCGCCCGTTACTTTGACATCGGCAGCAAGCAGGACAATATCTGCTGCGGCAATCTCATCAGCGGTTAACGGGTTCTCAATGCCGATGGTTCCTTGCGTCTCGATTTTAACGTTATGTCCGGCTTTTTTAGCCGCAGTTTCAATTTTCTTTTGCGCAATATAGGTATGTGCAATCCCCACCGTGCAGGCGGTAACGCCGACAATATTCATAATGTTTCTCCGTTAATTAATTTAATAAATTACCAATCGATATTAGCAAGTTGGTATTAAGCATCGGCGTTTTCTGTTTCTGAATTGAAAAGCGCAATGATTTTATGTGGATCAGATTCAACAAGTAATTTAGCGATAATGTCTTCATCCGCCAGTGACCCAGACACTTGTGCCAACAGGCGAATATGGGTGGCATTTTGATCCACCAGGCAAACCGCAAATAAAATAACACAGCGGACGTCGCTGCCATCCATGGTCTCCCAGGGAATGGCATGTTGCGTGCGTCCGATGGCTAATGCGGTACGGGAAACACCGGAAGATTTACCATGTGGAATAGCGATATGGTTTTCAAAGCCGGTAGAGCCTAGCTCCTCGCGTAACCAGACATCACGAATAAAGTCTTCCTTATTGGTGACGGCGCCATCCTGGATAAGTAAATCGGTGAGTTCTTCTATCACCTCTTCTTTGGTTCTGGCGGTCATATTTAACTTGATGTTTTTAACATTAAGCACTGTCGAAATATCCATGATTCACCCGCATTCATATAGAGTAGTCGTTAAATAACAAACCAGCATCGCTGGCGTGATGCAGATCTTTTAAGGCTTATTCAAATACACACTGTGGTTCGAAGAGAAATAACCGTTATGCAGCGACAGTTTCCCGCTGGAAGATCTCGATCATTCTGTCCCACGCCTGGCTGACATCCTCATGGAGCGAAAACAGACCCGATGTGCCGACGATAAAGACATCTACCCCGGATTCAGCAATCTGACCGAAGGTTTTCTCATTGCAAGAGCCATCAATTTCCGTCAGATAGTGATAGCCATTATTTTTGCGCATGTTGATGAGCTTTCTAATCTTGTTCAGCGACTCAGGAATAAACTTTTGTCCGGCATAGCCAGGGTCAACCGACATGACCGTCACTTTATCCAGCAGATGCGCATATTCGGCAATGCTTTCTGCCGGTGTCGCTGGGTTCAGCACCACCCCGCACTTTTTGCCCGCATCCTTGATCTGATTCAGCAGGCGGAATATTTTGTTATTCGCCGTCTCGGGATGAAAGCTGATGATATCGGCGCCGGCCTCGAGACACATGGGAATGATATCTTCCGGATGATTCACCATCAGATGAACATCAATGGGCACAGTAGTAATTTTTTTCAGATTCTCAATAAAAAAGGGAGACAGTGTGATATTGCGGACGTAATTGCCATCCATTATATCAACATGGTAAAAATCCGCTTTTTTATTCATTGCCGTGATCTGCTCTTTGAACTGCGTTAAATCCATGCACATCAGTGACGGTGAAAATTTAGCGCTCATAAACCACCTCCGATAAATAGTTAGTTAAACATTGCGATGATATGACCCAGCACGATGCCGACAACGCCAAAGTCTGCGTCTCCAAAGGTTGTGGAGCCCAGTCCCATATCCCCCATCATGGGCAAGAGAATGGCAGGCAGGAACGAAATGAGCAGACCGTGAGCAAAAGCCCCTACCACCGCCCCGCGACGTCCGCCGGTAATGTTGCCGTAAACCCCCGCTGTGGCCCCGCAGAAAAAGTGGGGAACCAGGCCCGGGACGATGACGCTCAAGCCGAACAGCGGGCAGAGAAACATGCTGACCAGGCCCGCGACAAAGCTTGCGAGAAACCCGACGATGACGGCATTGGGAGCAAAGGGAAACACCGTCGGGCAGTCGAGCGCCGGCTTCGCATCTTTCACTAATTTGTCTGCAATACCTTTAAACGCTGGCACAATTTCGGCAATCACCATACGCACACCGGCGAGGATGATATAAACCCCCGCAGCAAACGTGAGGGACTGAATAATGGCAAAGATAATAAAATTCTGACCGGCACTCAGTGTCTCCTCGACAAAGGTTTTGCCCGCGACGACCACCAACACCAGGAACAGAATCATCATAGTGAGAGAGATGGCCACCGACGAGTCGCGAAGAAAATTGAGTGACTTAGGCACTTTAATTTCTTCAATCGAGGGGCTACCTTTCCCGACGACTTTGCCCACCAGCGCGGAAAGCAGATAACCAATAGAGCCAAAATGGCCGAGAGCCAGATCGTCGGTATTGGTAATTTTACGGGTAAACGGCTGCAAGATAGCCGGGGAGATGACCATCATCGCACCGAGAATAACCGCCCCGATGGCCACCACCCATCCCCCTGACAAGCCCCCTACAGACAGGATAACCGCCAGCATCGCAGCCATATAAAGCGTATGATGTCCGGTCAGAAAGATGTACTTTAATGGCGTTAGACGCGCCAGGGCGATATTGATCAGCATGCCCAATACCATAATGGTGGCGGTTTCCGTGCCGTAATTCTTCTGCGCCAGAGCGGCCATGGCATCAGTGTTGGGCACCACGCCCTGAATATGGAAAGAATGCTCAAATAACTGGCTAAAGATGGTTAACGTATAGGCTATAATACCGGCGCCGGCGGTCAATATGACAAAACCCATGATGGTTTTCAGCGTGCCTGAAATAACGTCTGAAATTCCTTTTTTTTGCAACAGCAGACCGATCAGTGAAAATAAACCAACCAGTATCGCCGGTGTTCCTAGCACATCATAAATAAGAAAATGAAGCATGTTAAACTCCACGAATCAGATAGCCGTTGCTTAAATGTTTTCTGCTAAAATTTCTTTAATTTTATTGTTATCAAGTAAATTACTTAATCCAACGACCTTTGCAGAGTGACTGCTAAGATGTTCTGCAATGTCTTTAGCGCTGAGAATAAGATCGGCAGTTTCGCTTTTTGCCGACGTCAGGTCGGTATGTGCGACTTCAGCTTCTTTATTCATTTCGGCAAGGATCTTTTTGACATTCATTTCAACGATGAAGCTGCTGCCCAAACCATTACCGCACACGATAAGCACTTTTTTCATTCTGTTTTCCTTCAGTCAATAACGGCCTGAATCGCCTTGCTATCATCGGCATTTAACAATCGGTGTAACTTTTGCTGATCGCTAAAGATTTCAGCCAGTTCACCAATCATCGTGATATGTTCATTTCCGGAACGAGCGCATAGCATGATTACCACGTATACCGGATCGTTCTCTGTCGAGCCGAACGACACCCCTTCTTTAATATGAAGAAGCGATAATCCATTTCTTAACACCCCCTGTTCAGGACGGGCATGAGGCATCGCCAAGCCGGGAGCTAATACGTAATAGGGCCCAAGTTCTTTATGGCTTTGCAAAATCGCCTCAATATACGACCCGGCTATATACCCTTGCATCAGCAAGGGTTCTGCTGCAAGTCGAACGGCATTTTCCCAGCTATCTATTGAGTTAATGACTTTAATTTTATCCGGGGTTAACCAGTCTCTGATCATATGCTCTCCCGAGGGGGTCTATGTGCTGCACTATAAACAGCTAAATAAAATGCAACTGTGATACACCTCCCAAAGTTAGCGCTAACAAAGAAAAATGTTAAAAAGTGAGTTACCGCTAACACTGGCTATAATGTGCTTTCCCCCTCGCTGTGGTAAGTTATAATGCGATTCGCAGATATACTTTCGTTATATTTTATTTTTCAAACGGTTGGTGATTTTGGTGAAGAGTTTAGACGCGGACGGTAGCCCGAAAGAAAAACGACGTAAAGGAACGGGTAAGATAACCCTGACCGAGGTGGCTGAGTTTGTCGGTGTGAGCGCCATGACCGTCTCGCGAGCGCTGAGAATGCCTGAAAAAGTGAATCCTGAGCTTCGCGATCGCATCGATGCGGCCGTCAGTCAACTCGGCTATGTCCCTAATCTGCAGGCACGTAATCTGGCGTCGGTCCATTCCGATCTTATTCTCGCCGTCGTTCCCACCTTCTCTTCGCCGGGTTTTTTGCCGGTCTCTGAAGCGCTGCAAAAAGTGCTGACCGAACGCGGATATACCATGATGTTTATGGAATCCGGGCATGACGGTCAAAGTGAACAAAAGACGTTTGAAAAAATGCTCGCCTATAACCCGGCGGCCATTATTCAGTTCAATATCGATACCATTGAGAGCTGCACCCAGTTGCTGGCCAACGTGGATGTTCCTATTCTGGAAATTGGCGCGCTAAATACCCACCCCGTGGGTATGTGCATCGGCGTGGATTACGGTAAAGCCGTAAAACAGATCGTGACTCATCTGGCCGACGCCTCATTAAAAAACATCGCACTGCTCTGTACCCCGGCTAATAACACAATGTTTCGCCAGTTGCTGAGCGGTTGGAATACGGCGATGCTCGCTCTGAACCGCTCCCCGCACCGGGTGGTAACCACGCATTTGCCATCCACCATCGCCACAGGCGTCAATATATTCAAGGATATGATGATTACCTGGGGCGATCTGGATGCGTTAATTTGCACGTCGGATGAAATGGCCTGTGGATGTATGATGGCCTGCCACAGTGCCGGCATCAAGGTGCCCAATACCGTAGCCATTGCGAGTTTAGGCGGAGGAGTGTTATCGACAGTCTGTTCCCCTGCCCTGACAACCGTTGAGTTTCCCTGGCATGACATTGGGGTGAAAGCCGGTAAAGCCCTTCTCGAACTGCTTAACGATAAGCCTGGTGAAAAGTTCATTGAAATTCCGTCAGTGCTCAAAGTCCGGGCCAGTACCGCGGCATGAGTTTAATATAGGGCGATAAGGCTTCCCCTATCTAGTATCTGTGTGTGGTAGCCAGGGTTTCTACCAGGAAGAATGTCTCTCTGCGAGAGTCCATACAATAAATGCCCAGCTCATAAAGCAAAAAATAGTCGGGACAGTAGCGTTTTTTCGCTACTAAGCGGGTAAACCGCCAGCCTCATTTCCCGTTTATCTTGCCAGCCGCCCCAGGCGGTGATTTCGTAGCCTCGACCCGCCTGGGCGGCTTTGCACTGAAGTCCGTCTAGCGCCAGTCCAGGATATACGATGTCTCCTACGCCAGTTAGCAGGTAAAGCGCACCGCGATAATTCATTTGCACCGCCCTGGTGCCGCACATTCACCATGCCGCCCCCCGTCAGACATGCCCTCATTACATTAACCAGTTGAATATAAAAAATTATTTTATATGGCACGTTTAATGCTCTTCGCTTGTATACCGCAATGTGGACAAGAACGTATGCCATATGGCCACAACAGGTCGCCAGTCTGCGGTCGCAACCTTCCCCTTTCTGTGAGGCATCCAGGGTGGATGCGTTTCACGGAAGCCTGCTTACTGAAAACGGAGAACAACATGACGACACTCAGCGAACCGTTGGTTACCCCGAAATATGGCAAGTGGCGCCAGCTGGTGCTGGGCCTGATCTGTATGGCCGCCATCTCCAGTCCGCAATATGTCTGGACGCTGTTGACAAAACCCCTGGCCGCTAAACTTGGCGTCGGTCTGCCAGAATTGCAGGTCACCTTCTCGCTACTGATCATCCTGCAGACCTTCTTTTCCCCTTTTCAGGGGCGGTTAGTGGAAAAATTTGGCCCACGGCGGCTGATCGCTATTGGCACGGTGATGGCGGGAATGAGCTGGGTGCTTTCCGCGCAGGTGAATGGCCTGGCAACGCTCTGGCTGGTTTATGGCTGCATGGGCGGCCTCGGGACCGGGATCGTCTACATCGGCGTTGTCGGCCTGATGGTCAAATGGTTCCCACAGCAGCGGGGATTTGCCGCCGGCGCGGTGGCGGCGGGCTACGGGATGGGGGCCATCATAACCACCTTCCCCATCTCCCTGTCGCTGACCACTAACGGCCTTGAACATACGATGACGACTTTCGGGATCCTTTTCGCCCTCGTCGGCTTCCTCGCCAGTCAGGGGCTGAAGCTGCCGCCGCCCGCTGTCTCCCAGCCCGTCAGTCAGACGGTGGCGCAGAGCAGCAGATCGTTTACTTCCCGGGAAATGCTGCGCCAGCCGCTGTTCTGGCTGATGTTCGTCATGATGGCGATGATGTCGACTTCCGGGCTGATGGTCACTTCGCAGATGGCGGTGTTCGCCGAGGATTTCGGCATTAGCCAGGCGGTGGTGTTTGGCATGGCGGCGCTGCCGCTGGCGTTAACGATAGACCGCTTTACCAACGGCTTAACCCGGCCGCTGTTTGGGTTTATTTCCGACCGCTTCGGCCGCGAGCAAACCATGTTTATCGCCTTTGCGCTGGAGGGGGTAGCGATGATGCTCTGGCTGGCGTGCCGGGAAGATCCGCTGCTGTTTGTCCTGCTCTCCGGGGTGGTGTTCTTTGGCTGGGGGGAGATCTTCTCGCTCTTCCCGTCGACGCTCACCGATACGTTCGGCAGCGAGCATGCCGCCAGCAACTATGGCTGGCTGTATATTTCGCAGGGCATCGGGTCAATCTTTGGCGGTCCGCTGGCGGCACTTCTCTATCAGCACACTCACGGCTGGCATGTGGTCTTCAGCTGCGCGATTGGCCTTGATTTTGTCACCGCCGCCCTCGCGCTGTGGGTGCTAAAACCGTGGCGCGCGCGCTTTATCCGCCAGCATAGCTAATCGTCCGCCGGGCAGAAGTGACGGCTCGCCCGTCACTTCACTGATATTCGCTGCGCAACAGCGCGTACAGGTACTCATCGCCCCACTCGCCTTTAAAAAAGATATTCTGCCGGTAATGCGCCTCGCGACGAAAGCCCAGCCCTTCCAGGAGTTTGATCGCGCCGGTATTGCGGGTATCAACCACCGCCATCAGCCGGTGATGGGCTAATTGCTCAAAGAGTAAGGCCATCACCGCCCGCATCGCTTCCCGGGCATACCCCTGATGCTGATACGTCGGGGAAAAGGTCATCCCCAGCTCGGCTTGTCTGCCGTGATCTAAGAAGTGGATCCCCACATCTCCCGCCAGCGCACCGTTGGCCTGAATCTCTACGGCAAGCTGGAACCAGCTCTCATCCTCAGCAAAGGCCTGCGAACGCTGTTGTTCATAGAAGGCTGTCGCCTCTGTCATGCCGTAGTGGGTCCAGCTCTGAAAGCGGGCCACCTCCGGCAGATTGCGATAATGGCTGAAAGACGGCAGATCTTCCGTTCTGAACCGGCGCAGCAGCAGCCGGGGCGTGGTCAGGGGTAACATTATCTTTACTCTTCTTCCTCAGAGGTCAATCGCAGGGCCATCTTAACCTGCGCAGCCTGGCGCTGCCAGGCTGATGGCGGAGCCTCATTCCAGCGATAGATTTTGGTGGTGGCCAGCACCAGCATGGCGAAATCTTCCGGCGTATCGCCGTAGGCTAAGATCTCATCGTAATCGGTCAGCTGGGAGTTCAGGCGCAACACCGGTCATTCCATGAGTCACGATAGATAATATTCCCTTCGGTATACTTCCAGGTGATCGCTTCATAACGCAATTCGAGTGTTTCGAGATGGGTACTACTCATCCCACCCGGAGAAAGAAATGGTGCAACCGTGGTAAATTTGACGTTTTCCAGAATGATATTGAAATATTCGGCTTCGATACCTGTTTCCAGAATGCGGTACATCTTGATTGTCGCCTTCTTCATGGTTCGGCCTTCGCAGACTGCTCTGTACAACAGCGGTGTTGTTTGATCGAACTCCTTTACGATCGTTACAGGTTGATGGATCCGCGTACCGGTTAGTTTTCCCCAGTTTGGATCTACCGGAATAGTTATCCCATGAGAAAAGGATTTTAACTCGATAGAACCCATGCGCAGTGGCATCAAACAACTGCCGAGAATTGGGGAACCATTTTCATCTTCCAGCCATAAGTGTGCGGGTGTAGACATATTATTTCCTTATAAATTTAATATAAAGTTAAGTTTTTAATGTCAAAATTTTACAAATCGATAAAACATTACAATTACAAATACGAAAAACAGGGGAACAAGCCAGAGAGGCGTCTCTGGAAAAAAGAGCCCTTGTGCCATGGCGAAGAGGATTGTCAATACAGCAGGGCCATAATATGAAATTAACGATCTGAATATTCTTCGCAGCAATCTTTTAATAAGATTCATCATAGCTATCGGATCATCCTGGTAATGATGTTTGCAATCCCCTCATTCGATGCCTGTTGTGCTGTAAACGCCTCAGATTTTAGAAACAATGGTTCTATCAGAAAGTACATCATTTCCAGCTCATGTGCGTAAAGTACCGAATAATACACAGGTTCGGAAACGCAAAGACGATGCGCACTCTCTGCTGCTTTCTGCACAATACCATATATTCCGATAGCGCCTACCACTCCCCCTGCCCGGCGTCCAGCCAATGCACTAAGTTCAAGATTGAGGTTTATACCTGTAGCGACAAATGAGGCTGTTGCCAAAGCAAATCCAGCGTTGGTCAGTGAGCTTGCTGCAATATGAATGTTAACAGCCATAAGTATTCGCTTTATACGCTCCAGTTCCTCTGAAGTTTTGTCTTTAAATATTTGCTCAAAATATAGCTTGAGCATATCGTATGCAATATTCCCATGTTTAAGGAGATAAATCACACCGTTTTTAAATCGTATGTCTTCGGTTTTTTGTTGCAGGCACACATCCTGGTACTCATCGGTAAAACAGGACGAATAATAAAGCGCACGCTTTGCACCTGCGCCTATGGTTTCAATTTGGTTTACTACGGCCTTTTCTGCTCCCGCTACGGCATGTTCGAGTTTTAACGCAAGAATATTGTTAGCCTGTAAATAACGGACAATTTCATTCTTGTAGTACATAACCATTCCTTGTTAATTATTTATTTTTCCAGGTGTTGTCATCGCGCTTCATAAGCAAGCCCTGAGTCAATCGCTGACTATGAAAGATGGTATTTCCTGGTCAGAATACTGATTATTAACGCGACTCCTCCGTACTTATGCAAAGCGATTTATCGCAGACAAGTATGGTGACTTGTGCATGTCAACGCAATCTTGTTTTTATTGAGGGAACCGACGCCGCATAAACCGCGGCTGATTTACTTTTTGCCCGTCTGGCGGCAAGATCCGGCATAATGCACCGCTGTCGCAGGACGGCCGTGTCACCGGCAATCGTGACAGCGAACCATTCGACAGGAAAACGCATGAAGCCAAAACAAGCGGACATTCTCCGCCACGCCAGCACGCTGTTTAATCGCGAAGGATATCAGTCGCCCAGCATCGAGCGGATTGCTGAACATGCTGGCATCTCCAAAATGACCTTCTACCGCTATTACGCCGATAAAGAGGCGCTCATTCTGGCTATCCTCAAGCAGAAAGAGAGCGAATTTATGCAGGATTTGGCGCAGATCACCGCGGATAAAGCCAGCGCACGGGAAAAGCTGTTCGCCGTGTTCGACTACTACCATCGCTGGTTTACCTGCGAAACGTTCCACGGCTGCATGTTTACCCGCGCGCTGTTTGAATATGGCGCGTCATCGCCGGCGATCCGGGAGCAATGCTCCCGATTTAAGTCGCTCCTCTGGCAGTTCTTCCGCGATATCCTTCTGCAGGTGTTAAAACCGGAACCTGCCGAGCGGGTGGCCATGATGATGGTGATGCTCATCGATGGCGCCATCGCCGCCCAGCAGGCCGAGTCCGCCGAATGCCGGGAGATCCCGCCAGGGGTGACCGCCTGGAGCGCGGCCAAAGCGCTTATTTACTCAGAAGGCGGTACGCTGTGAGATGATAAGCTGCCGCCCAGCGACTGCAGGGCCGCCAGCAGACCATCATAGTAATCGTTGCAGGTTTGCAGACGCAGCGCGGCGCCAAAGAAGACCTCCTCC
This sequence comes from Klebsiella sp. KP20-425-1, assembly GCF_025813515.1. NCBI lineage: Bacteria > Pseudomonadati > Pseudomonadota > Gammaproteobacteria > Enterobacterales > Enterobacteriaceae > Klebsiella > Klebsiella sp. KP20-425-1. Next base: position 2,544,533 of record NZ_CP109614.1, on the reverse strand, counting down.
ATCGCCGCCGGATGTTTTTTGCCAATCGGCACAATCACATTGTTCAGCCAGCCATCCGCATGACCGATGTCGACCGTGATATGTTCGGCATAGTAATGCACGTCGCGCTCGGAAAGCCCAATCCGCCGACAGCCCGCCACCAGTTTTTCATACTGCGGCGGGTCGAGCAGCTCGGTCATCGCCATCACGCCCAGCGATTTGTAGTAATGCTGACGGTTTACGCCGCCCAGCATAAAGGCGTTATACCCGGCCAGCCCCTGCCACTCGTACAAATGGGCAAAATGATTGTCCGGTAAGGCGATATTTCGCCGCTTCAGTAAATCCTTATACAGATTAACGTGGGTGATCTCGGTGCTGCCCTGGCCTATCTCATCCCACAGATTTTGCGCAATCTCAGCGCGGGTTTCCGGCAGCGAGCCCACCAGCCCCATCGCCACCAGATCGAAGAAAAGCAGATTGAGGGCGCTGTCGCTTTTGAAGAAATAGTCGATTTGCGCCGCAGAGGCCTCGCTGGCAAGGAAATCGAACAGCGGATGATGAGACGCCGGGTGCTGCTGGCATAAGGCGCGCAGTTCGTCGACGATATTGCCGGCGTTAAGCATTGGTCTCTGGTGGTGGAAGCGTTTGCTTTCCGCCCGCAGCCACTCAGACTCGATGTAATTTCTGATCCCGGAAAGCAGCGGATGAAACTGATTGGCAGCCGCTGGCGAGAGCGGGTCGGCAAGCCAGGACTGATAGAGAATGAACAGCGCGTGGTGCGCACGCTTTTTGGCCTGTGGATCGTCAGCGGAGAAGGCGCGGATGCAAGTATTCTCAGTGAGATGCCAGGCTCTGTCGGCCACCAGCGGGTTGGCCGTCAGCTTCAGCGACAGCGCGTTGCTGTGCAGAAGCTGGTCAATTAACTCATCCAGCGCCAGCCTGGCCATCACCGCGGTCTGGTCGCTTCCAATCACCCCATTATCTGTGTTACGCATGATTTATCCCTGTGAAATACATGGCTACTATACGGTATAGTACCGTCCGTAATGCGGCAACGTAAATTTCACACGTGCTTTCAATTTACTGATTATTAAAGAATTTAAATGAATACGATAGAAAACCACTAAAATATTATTGATATTATAAAAACAATAACATTACCATTCAGTACAGTGACAAACGACACAAGGAACCATCATGCCTTATCTGTTACTGACGCTGGCGGCTCTGTTCTGGGGCGGGAATTATGTTGTCGGGCACGTGCTGGTGCAGGGCGTGGATCCGATCCTGATGACCGAAGCGCGCTGGGCGCTGACGGCGCTGCTGCTGGGCCTGCTCTACCGACGGCAAATCGCCGGCAGTCGCCACCTGCTGCGGGCAAACGCGCCAGCGGTGGTGGTGCTCACCCTCTGTGGCCAGGTCAGCTTCCCGCTCACGCTCTATATTGGCCTGCAAACCACCTCCGCGCTCAACGCCGCCATCTATATGTCCGCCACGCCGAGCATGGTGCTGTTGATTAACCGACTGTTTTTCCGCGATCCGGTATCAGGGCGTAACTGGCTTGGAGTGGCTTTTAGCACCCTCGGCGTGATGATCCTGTTATTCCAGGGAAACCCACTGCACGCCGCCTCGCTGCATAGCTTTGCCGTCGGCGATCTGTGGGCGATGGGGTCGGCGCTGAGCTGGGCGCTCTACTGTTCGCTGTTACGTCTGAAGGACCGCCGTATCCCGGCGAATGGCTTTGTCGCCGTCAGCTCGCTGCTTGGCGCGCTGATCCTGCTGCCCATCGTCGCCTTCTGGCTGATGCGCCATCCGGCCCAGGACTGGGCAGCCTGGCGCGAGCCGTTTTTCCTCAGCGGCCTGGCGTATCTGGTAATTTTCCCATCGTGGCTGGCCTATTTGTTCTGGAACAAAGGTATCGCCACCATTGGCGCCACGCGGGGCGAAATTTACACCCACATCATCCCCCTCTCCGGCGGGGTGTTGAGCATCCTCTTCCTGCATACCCAGCCGCATGCCTGGCATCTGTTTAGCGCGCTGTTCATCATGGTGGGGATTGGGATCTGCTCGCTGGAGAAACGCCAGGCGGCGTCTATTCGTCTGCGTGACTAATGTATGCGACCGGGCGCCTGGCCACGCCCGGTCACAAAAGTTAACGGCTGGTGGAGAGCGGCTGGTGATGTCCCGCTCCTGCGGATTGGATCACCCGGCCTTCGCGACCAAAAAAGGTCAGGACGGTAATGACAATCGCCACCGTCCCGGCCACCAGGGCCATTGCCAGGCCGTAGTTATGCCCATGATGCTGGGCGATTGATGCCTGGAGAGTGGCATTCACCGAAGCCAGCAAATTACCCAGCTGGTAGACGAAGCCGGGCAGCACCGCCCGGGTGTTGGCCGGGACCAGTTCATTGAGCCAGGTGGGGATCACCCCCCAGGCCCCCTGGACCATAAACTGCATCAGGAACGCCCCCGCCCCCAGCGCCAGCGAGCCGCTGGCGAAAGCCCACAGTGGAATGACCGGCAGCGCCAGCAGGGCGGCGATCATAATCGCTTTGCGTCGGCCAATCTTCTCCGACAGCGAACCGAAGAACACTCCACCAATGATCGAGGCGATGTTATAGCAGACCGCGATGATGCTGACCGTTTTAGGCTCGAAGCCGTGCTGAACTTTCAAAAAGACCGGGTAAAGATCCTGCGTCCCGTGGGAGAAGAAGTTGAAAGCCGCCATCAGCACCACCAGGTACAGGCACAGCTTCCAGTGGCTACGCAGTACCGGCAGCAGGGCCGTACTCTCTTTATTCTGCCTGGCCGCCTGCCAAACCGGAGACTCCTCGACGCAGAAATAGATAAACGGCAGCAGCAGCACCGGCGCGGCGCCAATGACAAACATCCCGCGCCAGCCGAGTTGTTCAAACAGCAGCCCGTAGGCGACGGCCGCCAGCAAATAGCCGAAGGGGTATCCCGCCTGGAACAGGCCGGACATCAGGCCGCGCGAGCGGTCGGGGATCGTCTCCATCGCCAGCGAAGAGGCCACGCCCCAGATCCCGCCCATCGCCACGCCGTACAGCACCCGCAGCAGGAAAAACAGCATCAACGACGGCGCGGCGGCGGAGAGCAGCTCAAAAGCCGAGAAGAACACAATATTGAGCATCAGGATTGGTTTGCGACCAAACTTCTCCGCCGCCCTGCCGAAAATTAGCGCGCCGACAGGCCGCACGGCCAGAGTCAGCAGAATCGCCAGGGTGACCTCCTCAAGGTCGACATGAAACGAGTGGGCGATATCGCTCAGTAAAAAAACTAACAGGAAAAAGTCGAAAGCATCGAGCGTCCAGCTTAAAAAACTGGCTATCGCCGCATTACGCTGTCGTGAGGTCCAGCCGTGCATCTTGTCATCCCTATCCCGACGGCATTGCCGGGAGTGTGCGCGGCGTCCAGCAGAGCGAGCTGGGGTCACCGCTTGTGTAAATTGTTTGTATAGAAAGTTGCTCTTTTGTTAATTACACCCCTTTTACGACAATCGGCAAGTTTATTAGCATGCTAATTTGTTTCAAATTGCGTGTTCCCCTCACCGGTTCGGCAATTTTCGACCAGAATTAAAACCAGGTTCGCTTAAGCGAAGCGTCATCAATGCCGCATCTGCCCACAGGAAGGGAGAGAATCATGAAGAGAATTGCCATCGTCGGCGTGGGGCCGACGGGGATTTACACCTTTTATGAACTGGTGAAGCGCGGTGAGCCGCTGGCCATCACTCTGTTTGAAAAAGAGGCGCAGGCCGGGGTGGGTATGCCCTACAGTGACGATAATACTGCGGCGCAAATGCTGGCCAATATTGCCAGCATTGAGATCCCCCCCATCGACCTGACCTACCTGCAATGGCTGCAGCAGCAAAGCGATGACTGGCTGGCGGCGCGCGGGCTTGAACGGCACGCCCTGCATGAGCGCCAGTTTCTGCCGCGGGTTATCCTCGGCGAATACTATCGCGACCGTTTTCTTTACCTCGTTGAGCGGGCCCGGGACGTCGGCTTTGTGATTAGCGTTTGTGAATCCTGTGAAGTCACGGATATTGCGGTTCAGTCCACCGGGATCGCCATCCACACCGATAGTGCAGCAGACCCGGTAATCGTCGACCTGGTGGCGATTGCCACCGGCCATCTGTGGCCTGAAGAAGAGCGCGCCAGCCGACAGTACTTCCCCAGCCCGTGGACCGGCCTGATGGAGGCCCGCATTGCCCCCTGCCGGGTGGGGATCCTTGGGACTTCATTAAGCGCGATTGATGCCGCCGTGGCGGTAGTGGCCCGCCACGGCGTTTTCCATACCGAGGACGACAAAACGACCCATTTTTCCCTCCATCCAGGCAGCGAAGCGCTGGAGATCACCCTGATGTCACGCCACGGCGTGCTGCCGGAGGCCGATTTTTACTGCCCGATCCCGTGGGAGCCGCTGGAGATTGCCACTCCCGCCGCCCTCGAAGCGGCCATTGCGGAGGGTAGCGACGCTCTGTTAGATCGGATTTTTGAGCTGATCGTTAAAGAGCTGGAATATGCCGCCCCCGACTGGAGCGAGGCGATCGGGCTTCGTCAGCTGACGCCTGACAGTATCGCCGACGCCTGGTTTGCCGACCGCCTCACCCATGACCCCTTTCAGTGGGCGCAGCGCAATCTGCAGGAGGTGGAGCGCAATAAGCGCGAACACCACACGGTGCCCTGGCGCTATGCCATTCTGCGCCTGCATGAGGCGATTGAAACCGTGGTGCCGCAGTTCAACGACGCGGACAGCCGTCGCTTCCGCCAGGGCCTCGCTCGGGTATTTATCGATAACTACGCCGCCATTCCGCCGGAGTCCATACGTCGGCTGCTGGCCTTGCACCGGGCTGGCATTCTGCGGATCCTGACGCTGGGCGAAGATTATGAGCTGCAGCGGGAGCCTGACCGGACGCTGATTGTTCATCATCGTCAGCGCTGCGAATTCGATGTCTTTATCGATGCCCGCGGACAAAAGGCGCTGAAAACCCGGGATCTGCCCTTCCCTTCACTGCGCCAGCAGCTGCTGGCCTGCGGCGACGACATTCCGGACGTCGGTGATGACTACACGCTGCAGGCGCCGGAGACAGTGCGCGGCCGGGTCGCCTTCGGCGCCCTTCCCTGGCTGATGCACGATCGCCCCTTTGTGCAGGGGCTGACGGCCAGCGCCGAGATTGGCAGCGCTATGGCCCGCGCCGTGTCGCAGCAGGCCGCCGGCCGACGGCGCCGTCTCTGGTATATCGAATAGCGGAGCGCTTAAGCGCAATATCCGAATACTGGGGGGGTGAACAGGCGTGCTATAAACAGCAACTGTCCGTCCCCTGCACGACCACGTTTAACATTTACGAGGTATTCATGAGTCATCTTTTTAGCGCGACGCGAATTGGTCAACTCACCCTTGATAACCGTATCGTTATCGCCCCGATGTGTCAGTACTCCGCCGACGAGGGTAAGGCGACCTCCTGGCACCGGATCCATCTTGGCCAACTGGCTTTCTCCGGCGCCGGCCTGTTAATTCTGGAAGCCACGGCGGTAGAGCCTGCGGGGCGTATCTCCCCGGGGGATCTGGGCTGTGGGATGATGAAACCGAAAACGCCCTGCGCGGCGTAGTCGAAGATATTCGGGCCTGGTCGCCGATCCGTCTGGGGATCCAGCTGGGTCATGCCGGACGCAAAGCATCCTGCGCCGCCCCGTGGCAGGGAGGCCATCAGCTGGCGCTCAACGATGGTGGCTGGCAGACCGTCGCCCCTTCCGCCGTGGCGTTTCACGATGGCGATCGCGCCCCCGCTGAACTGAGCCATGCCGATCTGGCGCGCATCAAAGCGGCCTTCGTCGCCAGCGCGCTGCGCGCCCAGCGGCTGGGCTTTGAGCTGATTGAACTGCACGCCGCCCACGGCTATCTGCTGCACCAGTTTCTCTCGCCGCTCAGCAACCAGCGCCGCGACGAGTACGGCGGTTCGCTGGAGAATCGAATGCGCTATCCGCTGGAAGTCTTTAAGGCGATCCGCGAGGCAGTGGGCAACACCATGGCGGTGGGCGTCAGGCTGTCGGCTACCGACTGGGTCGAAGGCGGCTGGGACTGCGAGCAGTCCATTAAGTTTAGCCAGCAGCTGGAAACGCTGGGCAGTGACTATATTCACGTCTCCAGCGGCGGTTTGTCGCCGCAGCAGGCGATCACCGTTGGGCCGGGATACCAGTTGCCTTTCGCCCGCGATATTCGCCAGCAGGTAGCCATCCCGGTGATTGGCGTGGGGCTGATCACCGACCCGCAGCAGGCGGAAGCGGCGCTGGAGAATGGCGATGCCGACCTGATCGCCCTCGCCCGCGCGGTACTCTACGATCCGCACTGGCCGTGGCACGCAGCGGCCAGCCTTGGCGCCCAGGTCCGTGTGCCGTCGCAGTATTTGCGCTCGGAGCCGCACGGCCTGAAAGGCACCCTGCTGCCAAACCGTTGAACCCACGGCGGGCATAAAAAAGGGGTATCGTAAGATACCCCTGAGCAGGATGTTATTGCGGTCCATGTGCCGGGCGGCGGCGACGCCTTGCCCGGCCTACAAAAGGGTGATACCCGGTCATTGCGCAGCCAACGCGCTCCTGCGTAGGCCGCGCAAGCGCAGCGCCGCCGGGCAATCTATCAGGCTCCGCTCCCTATATTTCCGGGCGGCGGGTCAGGCAAACACCGCGAGTTACTGCTGTGCGGCAGGCGGCGCGGCGTTCTGTTTATCCTTCGCGATACTGTCCTGGATGGCTTTGGTTTTGCTCGCCGCTTCAGCCGAGAGCTGATTGGCGTCACCGATGGCGTTGTCTTTGATCTGACCCGCCTCTTTGACTATGCGGTCACTTTCCTGCTTTGCGTTCTGCTTCACCGCATCGGCCTGGGCTTTCGCCTGCTGGGCGATGGCGTCCGCCTTCTTGTCCGCCTCGGCCTTGATGGCGCTGGCCTGATCCTTCAGGCGATCGGCCTCGGCGTCAGCCTGGCTTTTCAGCGTATCGATTTGCTTATCCGCATCCTGTTTAATTGCCTGCGCTTTATCCGCCGCGGCATCCTTCATCTGCTCCGCATTATCTTTAGCCTTATCCAGTTTGTTATCAACTTTCGACGCATCATCGCAGCCAAACAGGGTCAGGCACAGGGCGGAAGCGAGTAGTGTTTTATTCCAGAGTTTCATCAGCATTCCCTTACAGGTTAAGTCGTTATCCAGCTTTGTGATTCGTTGCATTAATAGCATTCACATTTTATATATAAACGCTCAGCCGATAGAGTCAAGGCGACAGCGCCGATTGTCAGTCCAGGGTCGCTACCAGCCCCTGCAGCCAGTCGGCAAAGACCCGAACCTTATGCGAGAGATGCCGGTGCGGATAGAGCAGCGACAACGGTCGACGCGGCGCCGGAAAGTCCGGCAAAACTTCCACCAGTTGCCCGCTGTCGATATAAGGTTGCAAAAAGAAACGCATCCCCTGCAGCATCCCCAGCCCCGCCAGCCCGGCAGCAGTAAAGACTTCAGAGTTGTCCAGCACCAGTTTACCGGGAATGGCGATCTGCCTGATGCCCTCCGGGGTCTGGAATCGCCAGGGCATAATCTGCCGGCTGCTACTGTTCACCCAGTTCACCGCCAGATGCGACTGCAGGTCCTCCAGCGTCGCGGGCGCCCCATAGCGCGCCAGATAGCCCGGACTGGCGCAGGTGGTTAACGCCACCTCCCCCAGCGAACGCGCCACATAGTCGCCATCCTCAAGATCCCCCACCCGCAGCAGGCAATCCAGACCATCGCGCAGCATATCCCGGCGTACGTCGGAGCTGCTGAGGACAATCTCCACCTCCGGATGGGCCTGATAAAAATCCGGCAGATGCGGGATCACCAGCAGCCGGGCAAAGGCGATCGGCATATCAACGCGCAGTTGACCGCGGATCGGCCGGTCCGGCGCGAACGACTCCAGCAGATCGTCGGCCTGGGAGAGCAACGGTTTGCTGCGACGATAAAACTCTTCCCCCTCCGGCGTAAGATACAGACGCCGGGTGGTGCGCTGCAGCAGCCGGACCCCGCTCTCCTGCTCCAGCTGCTGCAGTGCTTTGGTCACCGCCGGTCGGTGGATCTGCAAATTTTCCGCCGCCTGGGCAAAGCTGCCGGCATCGACGATTTCAATAAAAATTTTAATATTTTCAAACAGATTCATTTGCATGATGGCCCGCCTCCCACCTCTTCATCAGTTCACATTATTACTAATTTAATAATAGTGATGAAAGTTTTTGCTCATTTTTTAAAACAATAAAGACGCCTACACTGCCCTCATTGCCGCATCGCTGGGGCGAACACATTTATAACTTATTAACATACAAGGAAAAATAGCATGCAACCTAACCGCGTCGCCCGCATTCTGGGTATTGAAAAACCGGTGGTCCAGGGGCCCCTCTCCTGGCTAACCGATGCTCGTCTGGTGGCGGCCGTCGGCAACGCCGGTGGGCTTGGCGTGCTGGGCCCGAACGCCGGACTGACGGCGGCAACCGCCGTCTCCACCCCGGAGGCCACCGCCGAGAAAATGCGCGAAGAGATCCGCAAAACCAAACAGCTGACGGAGAAACCCTTTGGCGTCAACCTGATCCCGACGGCGGAAAATGACATCTGGACGCCGGCGATCCTCCCGGTGATCAAAGAGGAAGGGGTTAAGGTGGTGGTCTACACCGGCTACGGCGACGGTTCGTTAAAACCGGCGCTGTTCGACGAACTGAAAGCCGCCGGGATCACCATTATCTATCGTGACATCAACCCGACGCCGGAGAACAGCCGCCGCGCGGAGCAGGCCGGAGCGGATATTATTGTCGCCACCGGCTTTGACGAAGGCGGCACGCTGCCGGGTACCGCCCTCGGGACCTTCACCATCGTCCCGCTGATCGTTGACGCGGTACAGCGGGTTCCGGTGATGGCCGCCGGAGGGATCACCGACGCCCGGGGCGCGCGCGCCGTTCATGCCCTGGGTGCGGAGGGCGTCTTCGCCGGTTCGGTATTTATCAGCACCATCGAAAGCCGGGTTCCCGACTCGGTGAAAGCGAAAATTGTGGCCGCCAACGGCCTGGATCTGCGCCTGTTCCGTACCCTGCCGGACTACTACCGCGCGCTGCCCGGCAAACTGAGCGACACACTGGTGGCCATGGACCGGGCCGGCGCCTCCAGGACCGAGCTGGCCCAGGCGATGGGCGGGCTGCGCGGGATGCGGCTGGGCATGCTGGAGGGGAATACCGATGAGGGATATATCTCGGTGGGCGCGGGGATCGGCAACATCCATGCCATCACCTCCGTCGCCGAGGTGGTCAACCAGCTGGCGGTGTAAAGCCGCCAGCCGGGGCACGGTGACCGGCGCGATCAGGCGTCGGCCACCTTCTCTACCGCTCGGGAGAAAGCATCGATAGCCAGCCCGACGTCGGCGGCGGTCACCGACTCCGCCGGGTGATGGCTGACGCCCCCCAGGCAACGCACAAACAGCATCGCCGATGGCCAGCGCTCGGCGATGGCGATAGCATCATGCCCTGCGCCGCTCGGCAGCGTCAGGGAACGCCCCTGCACCGCCACCACCGCCTCGCTCAGCACCGCCTGCAGGTGACTGTCGCAGGCGGTGGCGGCGATGCGATAATACTCCTCGGCGGCGAAACTCAGCTGGCGGCGCCCGGCAATGGCCTGCGCCTGCCCCAGCAGTTCCTCCAGCAGCGCCGTCAGCGGCGCATCCTGCGGGCCGCGAATATCCAGCGTCAACTGCACCTCGCCCGGTATCACGTTTACCGCGCCCGGCGCACAGCGCAGGGTGCCGACCGTCGCCACCAGGTTACCGCCGCGCTGGCGGGTCAGGTTTTCCACCTGCACCATCCATTCCGCCGCCGCGGCGAGGGCGTCCTTGCGATGAAGCATCGGCACCGTGCCGGCATGGCCAGCTTCGCCGGTAAAACGGCAGTTCAGCCGTCTGGCGCCGTTAATCGCCTCCACCACGCCGAGCGCCAGCCCCGCCTGCTCCAGGCACGGCCCCTGCTCGATATGCAGTTCCAGGTAGGCGGCGATATCCCGCGGGTGACGGGCCGCGTGGGCGATCCTCGCCGGATCGAGTCCGGCATTCACCAGCGCCTGGGCGACGCTCACCCCGTCGGTATCGCACTGTGACAGCCAGCTTTCAGGCCAGGTGCCGGTGACGCCGCGACTGCCGAGCAGGGTAATGCCAAAGCGGGTGCCCTCTTCATCGCCAAAGCCGACGATCTCGATTGCCTTCGCCAGCCGTCGCCCCTGCTGGTGCAGACGCTGGACCACCTCAATCGCCGCCAGCACGCCGAGCATGCCGTCGTAGCGTCCGGCGTTGCGCACGGTGTCGAGATGAGAGCCCAGCAGCACCGCCGGCGCCCCCTCCTGTTGTCCTTCATAACGTCCGCAGATGTTGCCGACGCTGTCCTGCCATACCATCATGCCGGCAGCCTGCATCCACTGCCCCACCAGCTGGTTGGCCTGCAGATGTTCCGGCGACAGATAGACCCGGGTCAGGGCATCGGCGGTTTCGCTGAGGGCGGCCAGCCGATCGGCACGCGCCATCACCCGGCTGGCGGCCGCCTCTCTCTCCGCCTGCTGGCGGACGGTGTCACTCATAGGGTGGCCTCGGTGCGATAGTGATCCCAGGCCGCCTGCATCGCCGCGCCCTGAGTGGTGGTGAACCTGAGGTAGTTCAGGACCGCTTCCAGCGCGCTGAGCGTCTGCATCACGCAGTCTTTACGCGCGTTATAGCCCATGGTGCCAATGCGCCAGACTTTACCGTGCAGCGGACCAAACGAGGTGCCAATTTCAATGCCGAAATCTTCCAGCATCAGTTTGCGTACCTGATCGCCGTTGACCCCGTTGGGGATCACCACCCCCAGCACGTTATTCATTTTGTGCCGCAGGTCGCCAAAGGTCTCGAGCCCCATCGCCTGGATGCCCTTCAGCAGCGCATCGCCGTGCAGTTTGTGGCGGGCGATGCCGTTGTCGAGTCCCTCCTGGAGGATCAGGCGCGCGCACTCCCGGGCAGCGAACAGCGCCGAGGTCGCTTCGGTATGGTGGTTAAGGCGCTCCGGCCCCCAGTAATCCATTACCATGCCGAGATCGAAATAGTTGGAGTAGATCATCTCGTCGACGCCATCGTGATGGGCATCGGTGCGGATCCCCTGCTCAATGCAGCGGCGGCGGCGGATGACCTCTTCCATCCGCGGGCTGAGGGTGATGGGCGAGGTGCCGGAAGGACCGCCCAGGCACTTCTGCATCCCGGCGGACACCGCGTCCAGCTGCCAGGCGTCGGTTTCCAGCGGGTTACCGCCGAGCGACGCGGTGGCGTCGGTATAGAACAGCACATCGTGACGACGGCAAATCTCCCCCAGCTCCGCCAGCGGCTGCAGCATGGTGGTGGAGGTATCGCCCTGCACGGTGAGCAGCAGGCGCGGCCGCACGCGCTTGATCGCATCCTCAACCTGATCCGGTTTAAAGACCTCGCCCCACGGCACCTCGATGGTGTGCACTTCTGCCCGACAGCGACGCGCGATCTCGCACAGCAGATGACCAAACCGGCCGAACACCGGCACCAGCACCTTGTCACCGGGACGGATCGCCGACAGCAGAATCGCTTCGATCCCGGCGCGCGAGGTGCCGTCGACCAACATCGTCCAGCGATTTTCGGTGCGAAACACGCCGCGGTAGAGCGCCATGGCTTCATTCATGTAGTGGGTCATCGCCGGATCGTACTGGCCAACCAGCTGGCTCGACATGGCGCGCAGCACGCGCGGGTCGGCATTGATCGGCCCCGGCCCCATCAGCAGGCGCTGCGGCGGGTTAATTTGCGAAAACTGAGTGATATCCATCTGCCATTCCTTACGTTAGTTAAGACCGCGCACCGAGGAGATAAACTGTTTCAGTTCGCTGGTCTGCGGGCTGGCGAACAGCGTTTTGCTGTCGCCCTGCTCCCAGACGCGTCCCTGATGCATAAACACCACGCGGTCGCCCACTTCGCGGGCAAAATTCATTTCATGGGTGACGAGGATCAGCGTCATACCTTCCGCCGCCAGTTGCTCCAGCACCTTCAGCACTTCACCCACCAGTTCCGGGTCGAGCGCCGAGGTGATTTCGTCACAGAGTAAAACTTTCGGCGACATGGCCAGCGCCCGGGCAATGGCCACGCGCTGCTGTTGGCCGCCGGAGAGGTTGGCCGGGTAGTAATCCAGACGGTCGCCGAGCCCGACCTTCTCCAGCATCCGCTGCGCCAGCTCCCGGCATTCTGCCTGGGACTTCTTCAGCACCCGCCGCGGGGCCAGCATGACGTTCTCCAGCGCCGTCATGTGCGGAAAGAGATTAAAGTTCTGGAACACCATGCCGATGGAGCGGCTGATCTCCCGGGCCTGGGAATCGCGGTTGGTGATGGTCATGCCCCCGAGCTTGATGCTTCCCTCCTGGTAGCCCTCCAGACCATTGATACAGCGCAGCAGGGTGCTTTTACCCGAGCCGCTGCGGCCGATGATCGAGATCACTTCCCCCATGTCGATATCCAGATCGACGCCCTTCAGCACATGGTTGTCGCCGTAGTACTTCTGCATCTGATTAATGGTGATGAGAGGCATTGAATTTGTTCTCCAGATAGCGGCTGTAGCGGGACAGCGGATAGCACAGAATGAAATAGCCCAGCGCCACAAGGGCAAACACTTTAAACGGCTGATAAGTGACGTTGGTCAGCATCGTCCCTGCCTTGGTCAGCTCCACAAAGCCGATAATCGATGCCAGCGCCGTGCCTTTGATCACCTGTACTGCGAACCCGACGGTCGGCGCGATGGCAATGCGCAGCGCTTGCGGCGCCACCACCCGGTACAGGGTCTGGCCGAAGCTCAGCCCGAGACAGCGCGAGGCTTCCCACTGGCCTTTCGGCAGCGCGCGAATGCTGCCGAACCAGATATCCAGCAGAAAGGCGCTGGTGTAGAGCGTCAGGGCGACCGAGGCGGCGGTCCACGCCGAGACGTCGACGCCGAACAGCGCCACGCCAAAGAATGCCAGAAACAGCTGCATCAGCAGCGGCGTGCCCTGGAACAGCTCAATATACCCGCGGATCAGCCGTTTCACCTGGCGTCCGCCGGTGAGACGCAGCAGCAGTAACGGTAAGGTCACCAGCGCCCCGCCGGTGAACGCGACCAGCGACAGCAGCACCGTCCAGCGACCGGCCAGTAGCAGGTTGCGGATAATGTCCCAGTCAGTAAAAGTGGTCATCAGGCCTGTACCCCCAGCCATTTACGCCCCGCCGCCATCAGCAGCTGGCGCATCGCTATCGATAACGCTAAGTAGATCCCGGTGGTCACCAGATAGACCTCAAAGCTCAAAAATGTCCGCGACTGGATCAGGTTGGCGGCGAAGGTCAGCTCCTCATAGGAGACCTGCGACACCACTGACGAGCCGAGCATCACAATGATGCACTGGCTGACCAGCGCCGGATAAATCCGCTGCAGTGCCGGGGGCAGTACGACGCGAACGAAGGTTTGCGTCCGGCTGAGCCCGAGCACGCGACCAGCTTCCCACTGGCCCTTCGGCGTCACCTGAATGCCGGCGCGGACGATCTCGGTACTATAGGCGCCGAGGTTAACCACCATCGCCAGCAGCGCCGCTTCACCGGCGGTCATCTTCAGTCCGAGGTTCGGTAAACCAAAGACGATAAAAAAGAGCTGCACCACAAACGGCGTATTACGGATGATTTCCACATATCCGCCCCATACCCGGCTGAGCATTCCCGGGCGACCGCTGCGGATCGCCGCCCCAAGGATGCCGATCGCCAGTCCGCCGATCGTCGCCAGCACCGTCAACTGCACCGTCACCCACAGGCCGGCCAGCAGCTCCGGCCAGTGCGGCCAGAGCTCAGAGAAATGAAGTTGCTCCGTCATACCCAGACCTTACGCGCCGAGGCTGGCAGGCAGTGGCGCTTTCAGCCACTTCTCAGACAGACCGTTGAGGGTGCCGTCCTTAATGCCCTGCTCAATGAGGGTATCCACTTTCGCCTTCAGCGCCGGTTCGTTCTTTTTCAGACCGATAAAGCACGGCGAGTCCTTCAGCATAAAGCTCGGCACCGGCGCTTTGTCGGCGTTCTGCCGGGAGATGGCCGCCACCACCAGATTGCCGGTGGCGACATACTGCACCTGACCGGACAGGTAAGCCGACAGCGTAGTGTTATTATCCTCGTAGCGCTTAATCTGCGCCGCCTGCGGCGCCACGCTGGTCAGTACCATATCTTCCACCGCCCCGCGGGTCACCCCGATGCTTTTGCCGCTCAGCGCGGCCGCGTCCTTCAGTTCCGCCCCTTTCGGGCCAAACACGCCGAGGAAGAACGGGGCGTAGGCGCGGCTGAAGTCGATCACCTTCTCGCGCTCGGCGTTCTTGCCGAGGCTGGAGATCACCAGGTCCACCTTATCAGTCTGCAGATACGGCACGCGGTTGGCGCTGGTCACCGGGACCAGCTGCAGCTTGAGCTTCATCGATTTCGCCAGATAGCGCGCCATATCGATGTCATACCCCTGCGGCTGCAGGTCGGTGCCCACCGAGCCGAACGGTGGAAAGTCCTGGGGTACGGCAATGCGGATGACGCCGCGTTTTTCAATATCCTGGAGCTGGTCAGCCTGCGCGGCAGAAACAGACGATAGGAAACAAGCGGCCCCGGCCAGCGCGATCAACAGTTTCTTCATGATGTTTACCCGTTACGTTAGCATGAAACAAAAGATTCTTTGAATCTGTTTTTGCAACTAATGTGCCAAACACAGACGAGGCGAGGGTTGGCGAGGAATTAAAACAAAAAGTGAGAAAGGACAAGCGTTAACGGAAAAGTGTTCAGAGAGCGGCGGCGCCATGACGTGGTTTTTATTGCACCATAATAATGCACAGCACCACGCTGGCGCCCCATCAGCGTTGTTCCAGCTCGTCCAGCTGCTGGTAAAGCGTGGCGATATCGTGGATGCGCGGACGACCGCTGTCGAGCGTTTCATGGAGAAAGGCATTGGCCAGCAGATTAATCAGGCTGTTGACCGAGGCATAGCTATCGTAGGCGGAGACGCTGTCCAGCGGCGCGCAGAGCTGCCAGCGGGAGAGCGGAAACAGGCTGTGGGCCTGCGGCTCGCACATTAACAGGACCGGCACCCCGTCGCGCTGCAGCTGCTGCAGCAGCGGGCGTACTATTCGCGGCCGGCGGCGAAACGCCATCATTACCACCAGATCATCGGCGGTCAGATCGACCAGCTCTTCGCTGAGACTCTGACCCGGCTGGGGCAGCACCAGCACCTGGCCGCGGGCCTGCAGCAGCTGCTGGCGCAGATGCAGCGCCGCCGGATAGGCGTTGCGCATGCCAATCACCACAATGCGGCGGGCGGCCACCATCGCCGTCAGCGCCTCAGCGAACTGGCGGGCGTCGAGGGCGTTGACCCACTGGGTGAGGTTTGCCATCTCCTGCTTATAATGGCGCGCCAGCAGCGTGTTACCCTGCACCGCGTCGCGCTGGTCGGTGAGCGGCATCCCGCTCTGACGCAGAGTGCGCAGTTCATCGCGCATATCCTTATATTTGTCGTAACCGAGGCGCTTAAACAGCCGGCTGACGGTGGCTTTCGACACGCCGCTCAGCTGCGCCAGCTCGGCGCTGTTGTAGCTTATCAGGTCGTCAAAGTGGTCAAAGATGAAATCCGCCACCCGCTGCTCCTGCGGCGACAGCGAGGCGTATTGCCCTTTCAGTCGTTCATCGAGTTGTTGCATAGCGCCCCTGTAACTTTCGTTTCATCATCCATTCCTCATCATACTGTATCTGCTATGCCTTACACATAGCGTGCCAGTGGGAAAATTCTGGTCATCGTTTTTATCAATGAAACGAAACGTTCAGAGATGGAACAGCTTTTGCAGTGTTCTGCGGGTGATTCGTTCAGAAAGGATAATTTATGCACAGTAGCAACGTTTCGACCCACGGCATGGCGGTGGCCCCCCACCACCTCGCCAGTCAGAGCGCGCTGGCGATCCTGCGCGAGGGCGGCAGCGCCATTGAAGCGATGGTGGCTGCCGCGGCGGCCATCGCCGTCGTCTATCCCCATATGAATGGCCTCGGCGGCGATGGCTTCTGGCTGATCGTGCCGCCTGAGGGAGACCCCATCGCCATTGACGCCAGCGGGGCCGCCGGATCGCTGGCGACCCTCGAGGCCTACGCCGGACAGCGGCATATTCCCCACCGGGGACCGCAGGCCGCGCTGACCGTCGCCGGCACCGTCAGCGGCTGGGACGAGGCGCTGCGTATTTCTCGGGACTTAACCGGCCGCGCGCTGCCGGTGGCCCGCCTGCTGGCCGATGCGATCGGCTATGCCGAAGACGGCATTCCGGTCACTGCCTCGCAGGCCCACGCCACCGCCAGCAAACTGGAAGAGCTGCGCCATCAGCCGGGCTTCAGCGAAACCTGGCTGGTCGCGGGCGAGGCCCCGCGGCCCGGCAGCCGCTTCCGCCAGCCCGCCCTCGCCGGTACCCTGCGCATGCTGGCCAGCGACGGTCTCGACAGCTTTTATCGCGGGCCGCTGGCCGAGCGTCTGGCGCAGGGTATGGCCACGCTGGGGATGCCTGTCACCCTCGGCGACCTGCAGGCCCACCGCGCCAGGCGTCCGGGGCCGCTGACGCTCCAGCACCAGCAGGGAACGTTGTGGAATCTTGCCCCACCCACGCAGGGGCTGGTATCGCTGGCGATCCTTGGCATCACCGACCGTCTGAAGATGGCCGATGCCGACGACGCGCAAACGGTGCACCGTATCGTCGAAGCCACCAAGCGGGCATTTGCCCTGCGCGATGCGCATATCACCGATCCACGCCATCTGGATGTGGATGTACAGCAGTTGCTCACCCCGGAAGCCCTGCAGCCGCTGGCCGACAGCATCGACGACGCCAGCGCTTCCCCCTGGGGCGGCGGCAAAGGCCCGGGCGATACCGTCTGGATGGGCGTCGTGGATAACAGCGGACTGGCAGTGTCGTTTATTCAGAGTATCTATCACGAGTTCGGCAGCGGCGTGGTACTCCCGGACACCGGGATCGTCTGGCAAAACCGCGGGGCGGCCTTCAGCCTCGACCCGCAGCATCTCCTGGCTCTGGCCCCAGGCAAACAGCCATTCCATACCCTCAACCCTGCCGCCGCGCGCCTGAACGATGGCCGGGTGATGGTCTATGGCTCGATGGGCGGCGACGGTCAGCCGCAAACGCAGGCGGCGCTGTTTACTCGCTATATCCTGCAGGGGGTGCCGCTGCAGGAGAGCATCTCCCGTCCGCGCTGGCTGCTGGGCCGCACCTGGGGCCAGTCCTCCGATTCACTGAAGCTGGAGGGACGCTTTGCCCCCGCCTGTATCGCTCGCCTGCGCGAGCTGGGGCATGACGTAGAAGTGCTGGCCGATTTCAGCGAAGCGATGGGCCACGCCGGGGCCATTGTCCGCCATCCCAACGGTCTGCTTGAAGGGGCGACCGATCCACGCAGCAACGGCGCCGCCGCCGGGTACTAAGGAGCAGACCATGACCACACAGCCAGACTGGAGCGAGTATCTGACGCAGATGACTCACCTGTTGGATATGGAGCTGGATGCGCCGCGCCGTGAGGAGCTGGAGCGCCAGTTTGCCCGCATCGCCGCCATGGCGCAGCCGCTGATGGACTATCCCCTCGGGCCGCGCGAGGAGATTGCGGGGGTGTATAAAGCATGACACTTCACCATTTCACCATCGCCGAGATCCAGCGTGCGCTGCACGAAGGCGAACTGAGCGCCCGGGAGATCGCCCGCCAGACGCTGGACGATATCGCCCGCGTGAATCCGCAGATCAACGCCTGGACCGAGGTCACCGCCCAGCGCATGCTGGCGGAGGCCGACAGCATCGACGCCCTGCGCCGGGAAAAGCGCCCCCTGCCGCCGCTGGCAGGCATTCCTTACGCGGTGAAAAATCTGTTTGATGTCGCCGGGCACACCACCCTCGCCGGCGCCGAACTGCTGAGCGACCGGCCGCCGGCAGCCAGCGATAGCTGGGCGGTGCGCCAGCTGCACAGCGCCGGCGCCCTGCTCAGCGGGATGCTCAATATGGACGCCTACGCCTACGGCTTCACCACCGAAAACAGCCACTATGGCGCGACGCGCAACCCGCACGATCTGTCGCGGATCGCCGGCGGATCTTCCGGCGGTTCGGCCGCGGCGGTGGCGGCCGGACTGGTCCATTTCAGCCTCGGCAGCGACACCAACGGCTCGATTCGCGTCCCCGCGTCGCTGTGCGGGATCTTTGGCCTGAAACCCACCTTCGGTCGCCTCTCCCGCTCCGGCAGCCATCCGTTTGTCGCCAGTCTGGATCATATTGGTCCCTTTGCCCGTCGGGTGGCCGACCTCGCCGCGGTGTATGACGCCCTGCAGGGACGCGACCCGGCCGATGACTTTCAGGCCGATAAAGCCAGCGAGCGCACCGGCAACCTGCTGGAGCGCGGACTGGAGGGGCTGCGCTGCGCGCGGCTGGGGGGCTATTTCACCACCTGGTGCGATGACGACGCCCGGGCGGCCGTGGATCGGGTCGCCCACGCGCTGAGCGCCGACAGCGAGCTGCAGTTCGCGGATGCCGCCCTGGCCCGCTCGGCGGCCTTTATCATCAGCGCCAGCGAAGGCGGCAATCAGTATCTGGCGGATCTTCGCCACTCGCCCGAGCGCTTTGAACCCCACTCCCGCGAGCGGCTGCTGGCCGGGGCGATGATCCCCTCGGCGTGGTATCTGCAGGCTCAGCGCTTCCGCCGTCATGCCCGTCAGGCGATCAAATCCCTGTTCAGTCAGGCCGACGTGCTGATTGCCCCGGCCACTCCATGCAGCGCCACGCCGATTGGCGCCGAGGAGATAGTGATTAACGGCCAGCCGCTGCCGGTGCGCGCCAGCATGGGCATGCTGACCCAGCCGATCTCCTTCCTCGGTCTGCCGGTGGTGACCGTGCCCCTGCGTACCGCCAGCGGTAAGCCGATTGGCCTGCAGCTGATTGCCGCGCCGTTTAACGAACAAGCCTGTCTTCGCGCCGCGCGGGCGCTGGAAGCGATGGGCATTACCGATGCCCGAGTGGCGGAGAGTGCAGCATGATCAATCTGGATAATGTAGACCGCCCGGCGATCCTCGCCGAGGTGACGGCGGCGTTTTATCAGTATGAAGAGGCGCTGGTCAGCAATAACATCGAGGCGCTGGATGCGCTATTCTGGCACGACCCGCGCACCGTACGGCTGGGAGCCGGCGAAAATCTGTATGGCATCGAGGCGATCCGCGCCTTTCGCGCCGCCCGCCCCGCCGCCGGTCTGGCCCGCGATCTGCGCCATACCACCATCACTACCTTTGGCGCGGATATGGCGGTGTGCAGCACCGAGTTCACCCGCGAAGGCAGCGCCCGCCTGGGCCGCCAGCAGCAGACCTGGGTACGCTTCCCCTACGGCTGGCGGATTGTCGCCGCCCAGGTCAGTCTGATGGACTGAGTGGCGTATACGGGAGCGGACCGGAGAATAAGGTATCCACCGGCCCGCTTCCGGTCCGGTAACACGCTATTTGGAGTCGAAGATCATGGTGTTCATCAGAGCTGCTGAAGCAAAAGATATCCCCTCGCTGCAAACGCTATTTCTGCAGTTGGGCTATCAGACGGAGACGGCGATCTTAGCGCAACGCATCACTGCCCCGCAGAGCATGATGAGTGCGCTGGTGGCGGAAACAGAAAACGCCGTGTGTGGCGTAATCGTTATCAATTTTATTTTACCGGTACATGAGAACCGTTTATGGGCATTAATTTCCGCGCTGGTCATCGAGGAATCGTCACGTGGATCAGGGATAGGCCAGCAGCTTCTCCAGGCCGCAGAGCGCCTCGCCCGTGATAAACAATGCGCTCAGATCGAGCTTTCAAGTAGTGAAAAAAGAATCAGAGCGCATCAATTTTATGAAAATAACGGCTACAAGGAGGTTCGCAAACGCTTCGTTAAACATTTGTCTTAACCGCCTGCGCGCGAGGGCTTTCCCCGGATGACCGTAACTATATTTTGCCCAGCAGGATATTTAACATGCGGCGCAGGGGCTCCGCAGCGCCCCACAATAGCTGATCGCCAACCGTTAACACCGAGTAGACTGGGTCATTATTTAGCGACATTTTCTTGTAGCGACCAATACCTACCTGCAGCGAACCACTAATAGCAGCCGGGGTCAATTTACTGACACTCTCTTGCTTATTATTGCGGACATAGTTTACCCACGGATGGGAATGGGTGACTAACTCAGCAAATTCTGCTTCGCTGACCTCACGTTTAAGTTTCAGCGTAATCGCCGCGCTGTGACAGCGGATCACCCCGACCCGAATGCATAAACCATTGACCGGGATGGTACCCGGCGCAAGGCCAAGAATTTTATTAGTTTCCGCCTCGCCCTTCCATTCTTCGCGGCTGTTTCCATCGCCCAGATCGCTGTCGATCCACGGAATGATGCTGCCCATCAGCGGTACGCCAAAATTCTCCACCGGCATGCCCGCGCTGTTAATCAACTCACTCACTTTATTTACCAATGGCAGCACGGAACCTGATGATGTCAGTTCATCAGCGGATAAATGCTGACTGATATAAGCGCTTTGCGCGATTAATTCCCGCACCTGTTTGGCGCCCGCCCCGGAGGCAGACTGATAGGTCATCACGCTCATCCATTCAATCAGGTCAGCCTTGATCAGCCCGGCCAACCCCATCAGGCTCAGCGTAATGGAGCAGTTGCCGCCAACAAACAGTTTCACTCCCGCTTTTACCGCACTATCGATATTATCGCGGTTGACCGGGTCGAGAATAATACAGGCTTTTTCATCCATCCGCAGCGCCGAAGCGGCGTCAATCCAGTAACCTTGCCAGCCATGGTTAATTAACGCAGGATAGATGGCTTTGGTATAATCCCCGCCCTGACAGGTTATAATAATATCCATTTCGGCGAGGGCGCTAAGGGAATTCGCATCTTTCAGTTTGTCGCTTTTACCATTAATAACCGGGCCCACGCCGCCCGCACTGGAGGTGCTAAAAAAATGCGCTGAAATACCGTCAAAATCATTTTCTTCGATCATTCTTTGCAGTAATACAGAGCCCACCATCCCTCGCCAACCAACAATACCCACCTGCTTCATTTATTTAACCTTTATAAGTTATGAGAATGTTAATTTGAGTGTCGCCATACCTTATATCGTATCCCCCAATAAAGGTCATTACCCAGCACATCGATTTTTATCATTATTAAAATGTTTCATCTGCCATCAGCGATATTTATCTCTTATTACGGTCAAGCAGATATAAGGCGGCGGCGACTGTCCAGTTTTCGGCATTCAAAGGTGAAACGGCGTAGCGAAACGGCAGCAGCTTCTTCTCTGGGTACCATGAAGAGTAACTTGCATTTTGATAGTTACTATATCAATTTGCTGGCAAAAGCCACCTGGTTACTGGACAGCCCATGAAAAATGAACCGCTTTGCCACGCTCCCTGCCCCATCGCCCGCAGCCTGGGCCGCATCGGCGACAGCTGGAGCATCATGATCCTGCGCGATGCCTTCGCGGGCTTTACCCGCTTTGACGAGTTTCAGAAAAGCAGCAACGTCGCGCCCAATATTCTGTCGCGCCGCCTGAAGGAACTGGTCGATGACGGACTGCTGGAGAAGGTGTGCTACAGCAGCACCCCGCCGCGCTACGAATACCACCTCACGCCGCGCGGCCGCGATTTCCGCATGGTGCTGCTGGCGCTGGCGGAATGGGGTAACCGCCACTTCGCCCCCGAAGGCCGTCAGATGCAGCTGGTGGAAACCGCCACCCAGCGACGGGTTGAGCCAGTCATGGTGGATAAAGCGACCGGGGAAGAGATTATTCCGGGTAAATACGCCATGGTGCCGGGCCCCGCCGCCTCGCCGCTGATGAAATATCGTCATGAATATCTGCTGCGCAAACGCGAAGGCGATAGCGGGCAAAAATTCCAGCCTGAACCTTACAGAGATGCCAGCAATGAATCCGACCAGTAAGAAAAATATTCTTGTCCTGGCGGCCCTGGGGGCTGCCGCCCTGGCGGCAGCGAGCTACGGCGCTTACTGGTGGCATACCGGGCGCTTTATGCAGACCACCGATGATGCCTATGTCGGCGGCGACATTAGCGCCATCTCCAGCAAAGTCTCCGGCTATATCCAGCAGCTGGCGGTGCAGGACAATATGGCGGTGAAAAAAGGTGACCTGTTGATCCGCATTGACGACCGCGATTATCGCGCCGCCCTCGCGAAAGCCGCCGGAGAAGTGGCGGCGCAGCAGGCCGCGCTGGCCGATATCCAGGCTACCCGCCAGCTTCAGCAGGCGACCATTGCCGGCTCTGCGGCCTCGTTACTGGCCGCCACGGCGGCAACCGAAAAACTGGCTAACGACAACCGACGCTATAACGCCCTGGCCGCGTCGAGCGCGATTTCCGCACAGATCCGCGATAACGCCTCCGCCGATTATCGCCGGGCGCACGCCGAGCAGGAGAAGGCCAAAGCGGACAAAACCGTGGCCGAACGTCAGCTGGCGGTGCTGGATGCTCGCCAGCAGCAAATCCTGGCTGCCCTGGCGCAGGCCCAGGCTAACCTCGAGATGGCCAGGCTGAACCTCAGCTATACCGACATTCGCGCACCGTTCGATGGGGTGATTGGCAACCGCCGCGCGTGGTCCGGCTCCTTCGTCAGCAGCGGTACGCAGTTGCTCTCCCTGGTACCCGCGCACGGCCTGTGGATTGACGCTAACTTCAAGGAAAACCAGCTGGCGCATATGCGTGCCGGCCAGCCGGTGACCATCGTCGCCGATGTGCTGCCGAACCATACCTTTAAGGGGCATGTCGCCAGCCTGGCGCCGGCGACCGGCTCACGCTTCAGCATTCTGCCGGCGGAGAACGCGACCGGGAATTTCACTAAAATCGTGCAGCGGGTGCCTGTCCGCATTGCGCTGGAAGGTGACGGGGCAAAGCTTGACGTCCTGCGCCCGGGACTGTCGGTGATCGTCACCGTGAACGAAAAGAGCCCTCGATGAGCACCGTTCAGGCGCTGTCCGCCCCGCAGGGTCTGTCGATGCCGACGGCGAAGAAGATCTTCGCCTTCGCCAGCATGTGCGTGGGGATGTTTATTGCCCTTATCGACATCCAGATCGTCTCCGCCTCGCTGCGGGATATTGGCGGCGGCCTGTCGGCGGGCGACGATGAAACCGTCTGGGTACAAACCAGCTACCTGATCGCCGAGATCATTATTATCCCGCTTTCCGGCTGGCTGGCCCGGGTCATGTCGACCCGCTGGCTGTTTGCCGCTTCCGCGGCGGGCTTCACGCTGATGAGCCTGCTGTGCGGCTGGGCGTGGAACATCCAGAGTATGATCGCCTTCCGCGCCCTGCAGGGACTGGCGGGCGGGTCGATGATCCCCCTGGTGTTCACCACCGCTTTCGCCTTTTTTCAGGGCAAACAGCGGGTTATTGCCGCGGCGACGATCGGCGGCCTGGCCTCCCTCGCCCCTACGCTGGGTCCAACGGTGGGCGGCTGGATCACCGAAAACTACAACTGGCACTGGCTGTTCTTTATCAACGTTGTTCCGGGGATTTACATCGCGGTGGCAGTGCCGCTGCTGGTAAAAGTAGACAGCGCCGACCCCACTCTGCTGCGCGGCGCCGACTATCTCAGTATTCTGCTGCTGGCCTTGTCCCTCGGCTGCCTGGAATATACCCTCGAAGAAGGTCCGCGCTGGGGCTGGTTTGATGACGCGACCCTGACGACCACCGCCTGGGTCGCCCTACTCTGCGGCGTGGCCTTTGTTATCCGCACCCTGCGCCATCCGCAGCCGGTGATGGATCTCCGCGCCCTGCAGGATCGAACCTTCAGCCTCGGCTGCTATTTCTCGTTTATGGCCGGCGTCGGCATCTTCGCCACCATCTATTTAACCCCGCTGTATCTGGGGAGCGTGCGCGGTTTCAGTGCGCTGGAGATCGGCCTGGCGGTATTTTCCACCGGTCTGTTCCAGGTCATGTCTATTCCGTTTTATTCGTGGCTCGCCAACCGCGTCGATCTGCGCTGGCTGCTGATGGCCGGGCTGATCGGCTTTGCGGTGTCAATGTACAGCTTTGTTCCGATCACTCACGACTGGGGGGCGGACCAGTTGCTGCTCCCGCAGGCCTTTCGCGGACTAGCGCAGCAGTTTGCCGTCGCGCCAACGGTGACCCTGACGCTGGGCAGCCTGCCGCCCGCGCGCCTGAAGCTGGCCTCCGGGCTGTTTAATCTGATGCGCAACCTCGGGGGCGCCATCGGCATCGCCCTGTGCGGCACGGTGCTTAACGACAGAACCAATCTGCACTATAGCCGCCTGGCGGACCATCTGAATAACGCCAACCTGGCAATGAGCGATTTTGTTCAGCGCAGCGCGGCAAACTTCACCGTCCAGGGGATCTCGCCGGATGCCGCGCAGACGGCGGCGCTGAAAAATCTTTCCGCGCTGGCGCTACGGGAGGCGCGAACCCAGGCATTTTCCGATGCTTTCTACCTCATCATGATGGGTTTTTTACTTGCCGCGCTGCTGGTTCCCTTGATGAAAAAGCCGCCGGCACACTGATACTACAGGAGAGTTAACTATGGGCGTTTCCGTTAAACGCATTGTCGTCACCGGGATGGGGATTGTCAGCCCGCTGGGCTGCGGCGTACAGCACGTCTGGCAGTCGCTGCTGGCAGGAAAGTCAGGGGTCACCCGGCTCAGCGAGCAGCTGGTCGCGGATATTCCCTGCAAAGTGGCCGGCCAGGTGCCGTCCATTGACAGCGATCCGCTGCACGGCTTCGACCCGCTGGCGACCATCCCGGCGAAAGAGCGCAAAAAGATGGATCGCTTTATCGAGTTTGCGCTGGTCGCCGCCCGTGAAGCGCTGACCCAGGCCGGCTGGTCGCCAGCATCTGCGGCCGAACAGGAACGTACCGCCACGGTGATCGCCACCGGGATCGGCGGCTTCAGCGAGATCGCCAATGCGGTACATACCACCGATGAACGCGGGCCGCGTCGTCTCTCGCCGTTCACTATCCCCTCTTTTCTGGCCAACCTGGCCGCCGGGCATGTGTCTATCGCCCACGGCTTCCGGGGCCCCATCGGCGCGCCGGTCACCGCCTGCGCAGCGGGTGCCCAGGCCATCGGCGATGCAGCGCGGATGATCCGCAGCGGCGAGGCGGATATTGCCCTCTGCGGCGGCGCGGAAGCGGCAATTCATCGCGTTAGCCTGGCCGGGTTTGCCGCGGCAAGGGCGCTGTCCAGCGCCTACAGCGACCAGCCGGAAAGCGCTTCCCGCCCCTTTGACCGTGACCGCGATGGTTTTGTGATGGGAGAAGGCGCCGGGCTTATTGTGATCGAATCTCTGGAGCACGCGCTGGCGCGCGGGGCCACACCGCTGGCCGAGCTGGTGGGCTACGGCACCAGCGCAGATGCTTATCACCTGACCGCAGGCCCGGAAGACGGGAACGGCGCACGTCGGGCCATGGAGATCGCTATTCGCCAGGCCGGGGTGACCGTCGACGAGATTGACCATATCAATGCCCACGCCACCTCGACGCAGGTCGGTGATAAAGGTGAGCTGGCGGCGATTAAAACGCTGTTTGGCGCGCATCCGGTCGCCATTACCTCGACGAAATCCGCCACCGGCCATCTGTTAGGCGCGGCCGGCGGGATCGAGGCCATCTTCACCATTCAGGCCCTGCGTGACCAGGTGGTGCCGCCGACGCTGAACCTGCATCACCCCGATGAAGACGCGGCAGGCATGAACCTGGTGGCGCTGCAGGCCCGCCCGCAGAAGATGCGTTATGCGCTGTCGAACGGTTTTGGCTTTGGCGGCGTTAACGCCAGCCTGCTGCTGAAACGCTGGCAATAATCGTCAGCTCCCCTGCGGTACTGGCCGACGGGGGATTTCCACCGTTGCGGCTTTTGCCCTGCTGCTGGAGTAAATCAAGTACAGCGCGATACCCAGGGAGACAATGGCGCCTATTCGGCTCATCGAGAATGGAATCGACGCATTGTCCAGCCAGCCGAAGTTATCGATCAAGGTCAGTTTTGAGCGAAGAACGGACCACACTATCTAAAGAATGATATCGCCTATTATGTTGGGACCGCTCATGTTAAAAAAGGGATAGCTTTTCTTTTCATTGACGATAACGAAGGAATTTTCATGGTTGAGGTTGAGGAAATAAAAAAGAAATATCCCGGCGCAGATGCCTGGCAAATGGGTGACAGTCCGCAACTGGCTAACGAGCTTGCTGACCTGATCAAAAAAGGGATCAAAACGGCCTCTTGCGGATCTTTTGCCTCTTACCAGCAGGAAGAATCCGCCCCGAGAATCGGGAGTTATAACATTATTCTTGATGGTCAGAATGTTCCAGTTTGCGTGATCAGACTGATTTCGATGCAGCTGGTTCGTTTTTGTGATGTCACTGAAGCGTTCGCCCGCAAAGAAGGTGAAGGCGATTTAAGCCTTGAATACTGGAAGAAAGAGCATCAGAGATTTTTCAGCTCTGAAGGTCATTTTTCTGAAGATATGGAGTTGATCGCAGAAGAATTTGAAGTGGTTGAGGTGCTGTAAGGCAAGGTCAACGGGCTGACATTTTATCACACTCATAACAATGTTCGCTTCTGGCGCGGAGCGGACAAGCTATCGAGCTAAAGGTCCGCATTGAGCAAGGAGCGGACGTGCCAGCTATAATTGGTAATAAAATGGGAGTAGAACTATTCTGATTTGTTTAAAAAAACATTTTTACATCCAAGGGCAAAATATTTTTTATGCTATCTTACATGCTATCTCAATATGCCAGGCTACCTGTGCCTGAAGTTACTCTACGTTCATGGTTAAAACAATGGTTGTCAGAGCAGGAATCGAGGTGTACAGACAGAAGTTTCTCGGCGCGATTTCCCTGGAGAGAAACTGGATTATGTCAGGAATATTTTTTACAACGAAAACTCAAAATTGATGGAAAGCAATTTCTTACTGGCCCCCGTTATCAGGGCGGAAATATTAACAAACCTTTTATTGATATTGTAGGTATGGATTCTGACCTAAATCATACTGCATTAGAACTCATTAGTAAGGAATGGTCACAACTCAGAGCTCAGTATGTCCGCATTCTTGTGCCAGGCCAGTCCTTCCCGCAGGGTATTCCTGACCAGTATATATATGCCACTTCTTTTTCTGAACCCCCTGAATTCAATGATAAATCTCTTACTTTGCAAGTGGCGACATACGAAGATTTTGACTGGTGTTGTCAGGCCCTGGGTGATGCCTATAAGCATACATGGCAGACAGTTCGCGAACTGTCTGCAAGCAATTTGGTAGCAGTTGATGACGAAGAGTTGTGTGACCATATTTCTGAGAGAGAAGTATATATTATCTATGAAAACGATGTTCGCGCCGGGTTGCTAATATGCCAGAAAGGAAACCTCGCTTTTCTGAGAGGATATCGTATTACTGACAAAATAATACTTCCTGCTTTTCGTGGTCGATCATTGTCAGCCCGAGCGCAACGCCTGCTGTACCGATTATTAACTCATTCCGATTCGGAACTATCTTTGTATATGGGTACAATTATTCCGGAGAATATCCCCTCGATGAAAACTGCAGAAAGAGCGGGACGAACTTGCATCCTAAGTTATCAATTTCTACCCATCTGCAAAACCCACGACTAACAGCAATGCTAATTTATCTTCAGCCTACTTCCGCTTTTGGCACACAGGGACGTGCAGGGCCCGGGAGTACTCCCCTGGACGCATTAATGGGCAGGATGTGATTGTTGCGCAGGCTATCATATGGCCTGAGGTACAGCAGAATCAGGCTTCGTAGCAATGAGGGGCTCACAGCGTCCGGAATCCACCCGGTGCCGTAAATCACCGCAAGGTCTGTCATAAGGTAATTTCATCACACATCGCGACACCTTTTTTCTTCATGCAGGCCTTCTCTTTCACGGTTTGTCAGAACTATGGACCGCAGTAATCTCCACTCCGTGCTTTAATCAATGAGAGTGATGTCGGGTGCAAATTAAACTACCTTTCTCAACAGCAAAGGCGGGATACCCCTACCCTCGCAGGGTTTCTGCGTCTGGTAATATGCCCATGACAGTCTCAAAGACCGCTTTGAGGGTTTCCCGGTTTAAGGCACATAATCGCGTGGCGTTGCCCCCAAAATGCAGCGAAAAGCAGCGGTAAAGGCCGCCGGGCATGAGAAACCAAGCTGGTAAGCGACCTGTTTGATTGGAACGCCGTTCGCGAGAAGATCCAACGAAGCGCAAATTCTGGCTCTCTGCTTCCATGTTCTAAAACTAAAGCCTGTATCCTTCATAAACAATCGGGAAAAGGTCCGTTCCGACATGGCCGACATAAAAGCCAGCTCGCTCAGCGATGCTTCCCAGCGCTGATTGACCAGTAGCGATCTGGCCGCGCTGAATAATCGCTCATCATTCGGCATGGGAAGCGCCATCGTTAAAGGTGGAGCCTCGCTGAGAATTTCCAGAAGCAACAACGCTATCTTCCGTTGACTCGGTCTGGCGTAGTCCTCACTGAACAGCCCAGCGATAAGCTCTTTGACTAACGGCGTAGCCGTGATCACATGTACCTGCTGACTCTTCGTAAAGCTCGTACATTCTGCGATAAGGCTACTGCTGAAATAGATCGCCCTGAGATCGGTTTGTGAAAGCAGATGATAACTATGGATATGCAGAGGCGGTAGCCATAATGCCCGCTGAGGAGGGATCACCCAACGGTCGCTCTCTGTTTGCACCAGCATAACCCCTCTGGTGGCGAAGAGTAGCTGCCCCTCAACATGATGATGGGGAGGATCTGCCTCGCCGCGTTGATAGCTTATCGCAGTACTGGACCAGCCTGTGGCTTCATCATGTCTTGGCGCTTTATCTATGCTACCTGGCATTTCAGATTTAGCCCCTGCCATTATCATATCGAAACTGGAACCACCCGGAGTAGAGCCTTAGGCAATGGGTGCGTGACTTATCATCCTGATCATCAAAGATATTACAGGAGCTTAACCTCATGCGTGTACACTTTATCGTACATGAAAGTTTTGAAGCCCCGGGCGCATATGAAACCTGGGCAATAAACCAGGGTCATGATGTAACTTACTCACGCGTCTATGCAGGCGATCGGCTACCTGCTGACGCCGTAGGCATCGATTTTCTTATCGTTATGGGCGGTCCGCAAGATCCTGACACCACGCTTGAAGAGTGCCCGCACTTTAATGCTAAAGCGGAACAGGCGCTGATTGCTTCCGCGGTTAAAACCGGTAAGGCGGTGATCGGTATCTGCCTGGGTTCACAGCTAATCGGTGAAGCGCTGGGCGCGCCGTTCTCTCATAGCCCGGAAAAAGAGATTGGTAAATTCCCGATCACATTGACCGAAGACGGCAGTAAGGATGGGATGTTCTCTCACTTTGGGAAAACACTGGCAGTGGGTCACTGGCATAACGATATGCCAGGTTTGACGCCAGAGGCTAAAATTATCGCTTACAGCGAAGGCTGTCCGCGGCAGATCGTTGCCTATTCAGACCGCGTCTTTGGTTTCCAGTGCCACATGGAGCTCACATTGGACGTCGTAGAACGGCTGATCGCTCATTCTGAGAAAGACCTGAGCCGTGCAGCAGAATATCGTTTCGTTGACACGCCTGAAGCGCTCCGGGCGCACGATTACAGTGAAATGAACCAAGTGCTTTTTGACTTTCTGCATAAGCTGGAAGCACGTTACAAAGCAGCGCAAGCATAATGTTATGCTCGGTGAGCTTGCCATCGGTTTTGATTTTAATGTCCGCTCCTGGCACAGAGCGGACAAGCTATCTGAGTTGAAGGTCTGATATGAGCGATCAGCGGACGTTGGCTACACTGTTAAACGTCGCAGACTCAGCTTCTGACTGCCAGTTTTTCGCGAGTTGGGCCTTCAAAGTAGATGCTCCTGATATGGCAATTACGGGGTTGAGTCAGCACAAAGCGAATTGCTTCCCAGACTGAACGCCCATTCATCAGACGTTCCCCCATTTTGGGCTGGCTATCGACAAACGCCTCTAACCCTGTCAGCTCGAAATCCGGGGGATACAACCCAGTCACACGTATATTTTCTTTAGACAACTGGTACGAAAGTTTAGTTGTAAACCCGCTAAGCCCGTGTTTACTGGCAAAAAAAGCGGGGTGCGCAATTGAATCTGTAAAATTAGGAATCCCACATGAAGATATAATTGAGACGATATCCGCACTTTCTGAACGTCTTAACCCGGGTAGCAATGCCTGAGTCAGCAGAATAGAACCTGTCAGGCCTGAACTGATAGTATTTATGATTTCTGTGTCTGATTGATCGTCTAACGTTCCTGAAAGCCACTGAGCAGCATTGAGGATTAAAATGTCTATGGGCTTGTCTAAAGTTAACAACTGTGAAGAAAACTGAGAAAGGGATTCAGGTAGGGTTAAATCACAGAGATGCCCTTTCGCCATTCCGCCTTCAGCCGTAATGATACTGCAAGTTTTTTGAATGTCATCAGCGCGCCTCGCGCAAAAATCCACCTCGACGCCTTCTCGCGCTAACCATACGCTCAGCGCCTGACCAAATCCCGTGCCACCACCGGTAATTACAGCTCTTTTACCTCTCAGCATCTTCATCCATCCTTTATTAATGAATAGGGGGGAATGTAGATATATATGAGGAAGCAGATTGACATCTTTCAGTTAGTGCCATTTTTTGACGATAGGGATAAGTTGTACTGCTACATTTCCATCGCGCTCCTGTGGGCATGCAACATCCGCTCCTGGCACTAGTCTGCCGTAAAGGGCAGCTTTAAGGGAGGAGCGGACGAGCTAACGCAGGTGAAGATCCGCTGTGAGCGAAAAGCGGATTTTTGTCGTTCTGTCATCAAAACTGGCGACTTATATTAGGATATCGCAATACCCCTCGCCCTCAGGCTACGTCTGCTTGAATTGATTGCCTCAAGAAGGCGGAGGCGGCTTTCCGCTGATTGCCGCTACGCGCACAGCAGGCGTACCGGTCATTTATGTCAGCGTCGGATTCCGCAAGGGGTATCCAGAGGTCAGCAAAAACAACACTATCTTCGCTTCGATTAAGGAGAATGGAGTTTTTATGGCTGATAACGAGAGCACGGCTATTCATCCTGATGTTGCTCCAGCAGAAAATGAAGTCGTCATCGTCAAACGCAGAGTCGGAGCTTTCTCGTTTACTGAACTTGAGATGATCCTTCGTGCTCAAGGCATCGAAGACCTGATTCTTACGGGTGTAACTACCAGTCGTGTGGTGCTTTCCACAGTCGGACAAGCTTTTGATCTGGATTACCGCCTTATCGTTGTGAATGATTATTGCGCAGATCCAGATCCTGACACCAATATGTTTTTACTTAAAAAAGTTCTACCTCAACATGCTTTTGTTACCAGTTCCTCTGAAATATCAAAACCTGGGCATAAAACTATGAATTTCTGACGTCAAAAAACGGGAGGATATAACCGGGGATCCCCAGTCATCTGAACGTCCGCTCCTGGTGGCGATAGTCAGCATCATGTCTGGCCCAGGAGAAATCTCCAGAAGCGTCAGTGCGAGAAGGAAAGTCATAAACGTTTCGATGGAAGGCATCCTGGTAGAGTCCGAAAACATATTTCCGCTACGTTACCTCCGTTCGA
Source organism: Klebsiella sp. KP20-425-1 (assembly GCF_025813515.1). NCBI lineage: Bacteria > Pseudomonadati > Pseudomonadota > Gammaproteobacteria > Enterobacterales > Enterobacteriaceae > Klebsiella > Klebsiella sp. KP20-425-1. The sequence goes on along the minus strand of NZ_CP109614.1, from coordinate 2,512,821 downwards.
TGCGGGCAAGAAGCGGACGTTGTACTTCAATCATCATCGATTTGAATGACAGCAAGGTAACGGCTAATCCAGGTGACGTAAATGTGTCGCTATCCCCCAGCTTAGAACGGTACAGCTTCCATTAATCAGCTCGAAAACGGCGTAACTCGCATTGGGTTGTGCATAGCGGTGAAAATCATCCACAGATCCACTTTTTAATGTCGCAAGCACGCCCTGAATGACCTGCCCGTGAGACACAATACATATTGTTCGATGATGATGTTTTTTTTCCAGACTGGATAAAAAATGTATCATTCGCTGCGAAGCATCTGAGAGAGACTCACCCCCTGGCGGACAATACTCTGCATCCAGGGTGAATAATGCTTCTGCGGCGTCCGGATTATTTTGCAGCAGCGCTACGGTTGTCATGCCTTCAAACTGACCAAAAGCCTGTTCTTTCAGAGCCGGTTCAGCTATCAGTGAACAATAAAAACGCTCAGCCAGGCGCTGTCCCATTTGCCAGGCCCGGCCAAGTGGAGACGCGTAAACACATTCTACCCGGTAATCACTCTCTGCAAACGCTGCCAATAAAGCTGATGTTTGACGCTCCCCACGAAGCGTCAATGCGCTATCACTGTGTCCCTGAATAATATTTTTTACATTCCATTCTGTTTCCGCGTGTCGAACCAGTATCACTTGCATCATTGCAGGGTCACATAAGCCGTTATTTGAAATGTTATCATCTAAAAACCCTCCTTTGATATGCAGGCAAGTTCTCAGCTCTCGACGAAAAACAGGAACAAGTGTAGCTGATAATGGTTATGTTCAGCTTCAGAAGTGACGTAGTTATCGACGTTAACGTCTGCTCTGGCACAGAGCGAACGCTTCCCCTTGTCGACGCGAAAAGCAACTCTGCCCATGCCTCTATCTCAGTAATACCTGTATCAGTTGAACGAGGATATACACTCCCGCTACCACCTGTATGATCCGAAACCCCCATCTCAGATAGCGCCATTGATGGCGTTCGCTGGCATCAGCGGCTTCAATCGCGGGATCATAACGTTTTCTTTTCCTGGTTCTAAATGTATCGAATCCCCACAGGACGAGAAGAAAGATGATGATGATTTTTTCAACGATAAGATGGTTCACAAAGAGAGACTCCGGTCTTCTCACGGTTACAGGCAGAATAGATAAACCGCCTGGATGTAGCCACCACTAAATGTAGGGGTACCTGAATACGAAGCCAGGCCTTCCCGGATTATCTGTCTTATGACCGCGTAAACGCATAGCAACGCCATAAAAGCGACATTCATTTCCGACACATGCTGCCGGAGTCCCCTTCTCCGACGCATCAGGCTGGGTGATAAAACGACGGCGGCTGCCCGGTCACGCGGCGGAACATGGTGGCGAAAGAGGACGCATTGTCGTATCCAAGGGATAATGCCACTTCGTTCACCGGTTTGCCTGCTATCAACCATGCCAGGGCGCTCACCACGCAGGCTCGCTGACGCCAGGCGGAAAATGACAGGCCCAGCTGCTTCAGGAAATGGCGGCGAAAGGTACTAGGACTCATAAACAGCGCCCTGGCCCAGCGCGCCGCAGGATCATGGATAGAGGGGTTAAGCAAAAAAGCCTGACAAAGCGCCAGCAGCGCCGGATGCTGCGGCAACGGAATGTCAAATTCGCGGACCGGCATAGCGGCCAGTTCCAGCAACATCAATTGTATCAGCGTGCGATCGCGTGGGCTGTCGTACAACGGTGGTAAATCCACAGCCTCAAGCAGTAGCTGGCGCAACAGCGGCGAGACGCTGATCACTTCGCAACGACGGTGTTTAATGAAAGCGGCCACACAGTCTGGCTCAATATACAAGCTACGCGTGGTCACCCCTGCAAATCGGACGGCATGCACGGTTTCAGGGGGGATCCAGACAGCGTGTTGCGGAGGAACCACCCATTCTCCGTCCTGCGTAGTGACATACATTAGTCCGGTCGCGCCATACAGCAGCTGCGCGCGACGATGCTGGTGCGGGGGCAGGATAAACCCTTGCGCATAGTCATTACCTAACGCCACCACATCACGATCGAGTCGATCGACCTCGTCAATTTTTACGTTGCGCACACCTGCCTCCCTCTGACCGATTTACAAAGGTAATTGAGCGCTACGCAAATGGGAAGCAGTACGCGACCGGTATAAGCTGCTCGCTCATTTTCAGGTCGGGGATACTCTCTTGAATGAGATCGTTATTATTGCGCTGGCAGGCTTTACTACCGGCATTACCACGGTGCTGTTCGGCTTCGGCGGCGGCTTTGTGGTGGTGCCCTTTGTCTATCAACTGATGCTCCGGCAGCCGGCGATTGCGGGCAATGCCATGCATGTCGCGGTGGCTACCTCAACGGCGGTGATGATATTTAACGCCGGCTGGGTCAGCTATCGAAACTGGCGGGCGGGCAGGCTTGCCGCGCAGACGCTGTTTCCGTTGTTATGGTTTATTGCCATTGGGGCGGTGGTAGGCTCCTGTCTGGCGGGGATATTGAGCGAGAAGATCGTTCGCGCGCTGTTTATTCTCTATATGCTGGCAACCATCAGCGATTGTTTGTTGCGCAAGGGTTTTTTCACGGGCAGCGCTCGGCGTCGCCTGTCCCTGCCAGTGGTCACCGGCGGCGGTGTGATTATCGGTACGATCGCCGCATTGCTGGGCGTGGGCGGCAGCGTCATGACGGTGCCCCTGCTACGGCGACACGGGTATGCAATGCAGGAGTGCGTTAGCGCATCCAACCCGCTTTCTTTGCCCGTGGCGCTATGCGGGGCTGTGACCTATGCCGTCATTGGCTGGCACAGCATTCCGCTGAGCGGATTTTTGGGGTTTATCAGCCTGAAAATTTTAGGCCTGCTCGTCCTGACCGGCTGGGCCGGGATAGTGTTTAGCCGCCGGGCAATCCCTGCGGTACCTGATGTATGGTATGCGCGAATCTATGTGCTGCTGCTGTGCCTGGTACTCCTCGCCATGCTTATTCAATAATCAAATTACATTCTGGTGAACCGGTGCAACAGACGCGGCCGGGCGGAGCCCTCTCCCTGGAGAGAGGGCCAGGTTCAGGGGCAACAAGCTACCCGCGATACGGATGGGTTTCGCGCCAGTGGTCGGCAATCTGCTGCCGGGTGCAGACCCACACCTTGTCGTGCTGCTGGATATAGTCAAGGAAACGCTGCAGCGCGCGGAAACGGCCCGGACGCCCAAGCAGCCGGCAGTGCATCCCCACGGACATCATCTTCGGCGCGGTTTCTCCCTCGGCGTACAGCACGTCAAAGCTGTCTTTCAGATAGGTATAAAACTGCTCCGCGGTGTTGAATCCCTGGGCGGTGGCGAAGCGCATGTCGTTGGCGTCGAGGGTATAAGGCACGATCAGGTGCGGCCGCTGGCTGCCGTCGCTGCAGGCCACTTCGCTCCAGAAAGGTAAATCATCGCCGTAATAATCGCTGTCGTAGTCAAAGCCGCCGTGCTCCACCACCAGCTGGCGGGTGTTAGGGCTGTCGCGGCCGGTATACCAGCCGGTGGGCGGTTTGCCGAACAGGTCGGTCAGTACCTGCACCGCTTTTTGCAGATGCGCGCGCTCCTCGGCGATATCCATGTGCTGATAGTGGATCCAGCGCCAGCCGTGGCTGACCACATCGTAATCCGCGGCCTTGATTGCCGCCACAATCTCCGGGTGCCGCGCCAGCGCCATCGCCACGCCGAAAACGGTCAACGGCAGCCCGCGCTGGCTGAACTCACGATGGATGCGCCAGAACCCTGCCCGGCTGCCGTACTCATAGAGTGAATCCATCGACATATGGCGCGCCGGGTAGCTGGCGGCGCCGATAATATCGGACAGGAACTGTTCCGAACCCGCATCGCCATGCAGGACGTGATTCTCCGCGCCTTCCTCATAGTTGAGGACGAACTGCACCGCGATCCGCGCCCCACCCGGCCAGCGCGCGTGCGGCGGCTCCCCTGCGTAACCTCGCAGATCGCGAGGATAGTGTTCCTGGTTCTCTCCCATCTCCTGCCCCTTTTAAAATGGATTTAACGACTGAAACTGTCCGCTTAACGCTTTTTTCTCCGGGAACGCTAAGTCCCCATGCTTGCTGGTCGCCAGGCCCAGCGCGACCAGAGACTCCACCATCTTCACCGCCGCGCTGACGCCATCGATCACCGGCACCCGCAGCTCGCGGGTCAGCTCCTGCGCCAGGGTCGCCATCCCGCCGCAGCCAAGAACAATCGCCCCGCTACCATCCTCTTTCAGCGCGCGAATGCAGCGCTCACGCACTTTCTCCTGCGCCAGGCCACTGCCGTCTTCCAGCGCCAGCACCGGCAAATCAATGGCGTGCAGCGCCGCGCAGTGTTGATGAAATCCGTACTGGTGCAGCAAATGACGGGCGATGATCAGCGTGCGCGGCAGCGTGGTCACAATGGAGAAACGGGTGGCGACCATCGTCGCCATATGCATTGCCGCCTCCGCGATACCGATCACCGGCCCCTGGGCTAGCTCCCGCGCCGCCAGCAGCCCCGGGTCGCCGAAGCAGGCGATCACATGCCCATCCACTCCCTGCTCGCGTCCGGCCCTGATCTGCTCCAGCACGCCGACCGCCGCGATGGCTTCGTCAAAGTGGCCCTCAATTGACGGCACCCCGGCGCGGGGACAGACCGCAAGGATCTCGGTGCCCGGCGCAGCGACCGCACGCGCGGCGGCGCCTATCGTTTCGGTCATCGCCAGGCTGGTGTTGGGGTTAATCACTTGTATACGAACGGAAGACATCACGACTCCTTGTGGCCGGCGAACAGCCGGGAAAAATCGGCCAGGCTGACGCCATCGCGCTCGAAGCACAGGCTGGCGACAATATGATCAAAATGGTGCATCAGCGCCTCGCTGAGCGGCTGCAGGGCTTTATCCCGCAGCAAACCGACCAGCTGCTGGTGATCGTCGCAACGGCAGCCCTGTCGCCAGGGGGCGCCCCAGGCGGCAATCACTAAAGAGGAGCGCTGGCTGAGGCGGGTCACCATCTCGGTGAGCACCGGGTTGCCGGAGATAGCCTGCAGCTGAATATGAAAGTCAGCGGAGTGGCGGATCGCCGCCGGGCCGTCGTGCGTCGCATGGGCCTGCTGTTCACGCTGAATAATGTTCTCCAGCGCCGCCAGATGCGGCGGCTGACAGCGCGCGATCACATCAGGGAGATTGGCGACCTCGAGCAGCGCCCGGGTGCGAAAGATCGCCTGGGACTCTTCCACGCTCGGGCTGGTGACGTGTGCACCACGTTTGGGCGTCAACGTGACCAGTTGCACAGCGGCGAGTCGTTGCAGCACCTTTCTGATGCCGGTGCGGCTCACGGCGAACACCTCCGCTAGCGCCTCTTCCGGCAGTTTGCTGCCCGGCGGCAGCTGATGTTCGACGATAGCCGTCATCAGCGCCTGGTAAATGCTTTCGTCCTTGTCCTGCAGCGCTGGCGCGGCCTGGAGACGATGTTCATTATTCATTAACCCACTCCGGTTTCACTTATCGATAGCAGATCGTATACATAAAATTTATTTTTTGTATACAAGATTCATCATTCTGGCCTGGATCCTGCAATAGCCTCAGCAATCCATATCAAAGGGTTTTCATTCAGAGGAGCAGGTTTCATGCCACATTCATCCCACACGCAGCAGACGAAGACTCACAAGGCGGCCGCCGGCTACAGTCCGCGGCTATGTAATGACGATCTGGCGCCGACCCGCGACCAGAACTGGAGCTGGTACAATATCTTTTCATTCTGGATGTCGGACGTGCACAGCATGGGCGGCTACGTAGTGGCGGCGAGCTTCTTTACGCTTGGGCTGGCCAGCTGGCAGGTTCTGCTCTGCCTGCTGGTGGGCATCTGTATTGTCCAGCTGTGCGCCAACCTGGTGGCGAAGCCGAGCCAGATGGCCGGGGTGCCTTACGCGGTGATTTGTCGTCAGGCGTTTGGCGTTTTCGGCGCCAATATCCCGGCGGTGATCCGCGGGCTGATCGCCTTTGCCTGGTACGGCATTCAGACCTATCTGGCGGCGAATGCCCTGATGCTGGTCCTGCTCAAGTTCTGGCCCTCCCTTGCCTCGCTAACCAGCAGCAGCTTTCTCGGGCTGTCGCCCCTCGGCTGGCTGTGCTTCGCCACTATGTGGCTGCTGCAGGCGATGGTGTTCTGGCATGGCATGAACGCCATCAAACGCTTTATCGATATCGCTGGTCCGGCGGTTTATGTGGTGATGCTGGCGCTGGCCGGCTGGATTGTATACAAGACTGGTCTGGACGGTATCTCCTTTACCCTCGCCAGCAAATCCCTGAGCGCCGGCGAGCAGACCTGGCAGATGATCACCGCCACGGCGCTGGTGGTCTCCTACTTCTCCGGGCCGCTGCTTAACTTCGGTGACTTTTCCCGCTACGGCAAAAGCATGGGCGAGATCCGCCGCGGTAACCGCTGGGGACTGCCGTTTAACTTTCTGCTATTCTCGGTGGTTACCGTGGTGATTGTCTCCGGCACCCAGTCGCTGTTTGGCAAAATGATCACCGACCCGATCGAAACCGTCAGCCGCGTGGGTAACGATCTGGCGGTGGCCATCGGCCTGCTGACCATGATCACCGCCACCATCGGCATTAATATCGTGGCTAACTTCGTCTCGCCGGCCTTCGATTTTTCCAACTGCGCCCCGCAGAAAATCAGCTTCCGTACCGGCGGGATGATTGCCGCGGTGGGCTCGATACTCCTGACGCCGTGGAACCTGTTTAACTCGCCGGAGCTGATCCACTATACCCTCGACGTGCTGGGCGCCTTTATTGGCCCGCTGTTTGGCATCCTGATCGCCGACTTCTACCTGATCAAACGCGGCCGGGTGTCAGTGGACGATCTGTTTGACGATACGCCGCAGGGTAAATATTGGTACCGCAACGGCTTTAACCCGAAAGCGATTGCCGCCCTGCTGCCGTCGGTGGGCCTGGGGCTGATTATCAGCTTTATTCCGGCCCTGCATGAAGTGGCGAACTTCAGCTGGTTTATCGGCGTCTTCCTCGGCGCCACCACCTACCGCTGGCTGGCTCGCGACGAGCGCGAAGTGCAGGCGAAAGCTGCCTTCCGCTCCGGCGCGGTGGCGCAAAAAGAGTAACCCTCCCCACCTGCCGCGGCGTCTGGCCGCGGCAGGCTGCAAACTGGCACCAATCTTGCTGTTTATCACTATTCCCAGAGCGTTAAGAGAAGGCAGGTTCGATGATGGATTACCAGACCGCGGTGCGCGGTGCATTTTTTGATATCGCCGGCGTGGCGGAGACCCCGGATGAGGTGGCCGCCCAGGCCCGCTATCTCGATGATGGCTTGTTGTTCCTGCAGGAGGGGAAAATTATCGCCCTGCTGCCATGGCAGGAGGGGGAAGCCTTTCTGCATCCCCTGAAGGGCTATGTCGATCTGAGGGGTAAGCTGCTGCTGCCGGGGTTCGTTGATGCCCACGTTCACTATCCGCAGACCGAGATGATCGGCGCCTTTGGCGAACAGCTGCTGGAGTGGCTCACCACCTACACCTTCCCGGTGGAGAGCCAGTTTGCCGATGCGGAGTATGCCCAGGAGATAGCGCAGTTTTTTGTAAATCAGCTGATAAGCCATGGCACCACCACCGCGCTGGTGTTTTGTACCCTGCATCCGGCATCGGTGGAGGCGTTATTCAGCGAAGCGCTGCGCCTCAATATGCGCCTGATCGCCGGGAAAGTGATGATGGATCGCCATGTGCCCGACTACCTGTGCGAAACCGCCGGGGAGAGCTACGAGCAGACCCGGGCGTTGATCCGCCGCTGGCATCAGCGCGGCAGGCTGGGCTATGCCATCACCCCGCGCTTTGCCCCCACCTCGACCCCGGCGTTGCTGGAGGCGGTGCAGCGCCTGCGGGCCGAGTTTCCCGACACCTGGCTGCAGACGCATCTCAGTGAAAACCGGGAGGAGATCGCCTGGGTTAAACAGCTGTGGCCTGAGCATGCGCGCTATCTGGATGTCTATCATCACTATCAGCTCACCGGCGAACGCAGCGTCTTCGCTCACGGGATCCATCTCGATGATGCCGAGTGGCAGTGCCTGCATGACACCGGGTCCGCAGTCGCCTTCTGCCCGACGTCGAATCTGTTTCTCGGCAGCGGGCTGTTCCGCCTGCCCGCCTGCTGGCAGCACCAGGTGCGGATGGGCATCGGCAGCGACGTCGGAGCCGGGACCACCTTCAGCATGCTGCGGACGCTGGGCGAGGCCTACAAGGTAGGACAACTGCAGAGCTATCGCCTGCGCGCCAGCGAGGCCTTCTATCACGCCACCCTCGGCGGGGCGCGCGCCCTGCGGCTGGAGGAGAAAATTGGCAATTTCCAGCCGGGCAAAGAGGCGGATTTTGTGGTGATTGACCCGGCGGTCACCCCGCTGCAGCGCCTGCGCATAGGCCGCTGCCATGACATTTATGAGCAGCTGTTCGTGCTGATGACCCTGGGTGATGAACGAAATATCAGCGAGACGTGGGTGAACGGCGAGCGGGTGTGGTGTCAGGATTGACCCCTCAGCCAGTCCCACTTCCTGAAAAGAACGAGAAAACGCACCATACCTTGTTTGCCACCTTAACGCAGGCTAACCCACTACAGGCGGGGCTTATTCAGGCGGCGCCATCTCTACTGCGCCGTCGCTCAGAGCAGTCAAAAGGCATGCGCGTCACCCGATTACGCCCGTCATTTTTTGCCGCATACAGCGCTTTATCGACGCGGGAAAACAGTTGTTCAACCGTTTCGCCGTCATGATGTTCAGCTACGCCGATGCTGACGGTCACCGACAGCGTCTGGTATTCGCTAACCGCCTGGCGGATCCCCTCCGCCAGTATCAGCGCGCGGCCGATCGGCGAATGGGGCAAAAAAAGCAGAAACTCTTCTCCACCCCAGCGATAAATTTTATCTTCGCGGTCGACCGACGTTTCCAGAATACGAGAGAGCACCAGCAGGACCTCATCGCCTTTTTGATGGCCGTGAATATCATTAATGCTCTTGAAATGATCGATATCGATTAACAGCAGACAATAACCCCGGGGGATAAAAGTTGGCGCCTCAACCAGACGGTGAAACTCCCGGCGATTAAGCAAGCCGGTTAACGGATCGTGGGCGGCGGAAAATTCCAGCTCTTTTTTCAGATGCACTTCTTCGGTGATATCGTGAATGATGCATAGCATCAGTCGAATATTATACAGCACCACCGGCCCGGCATAAGTTTGGACATGACGTAGCGAGCCGTCAGCCAGAATATGCGTAAAATTAAGCGGTTTATGACCGCCAGGCAGATTGGCAATATTATTCATAATGGGGATGACGTCCCGGCCCAGGGTATTTATTTGCCAGGTATGTTTGGTGCGCATTTCCTCATCGGAATAATGATAAAAACGTAGCGCGGCAATATTGGCATCGACAATCCGGCCATCTTTATGAGGGTCGATCAACAGCATCGGCGCGGTATTGGTCATAAAAAAGCGAGCGAAAAAGCCATTGTTACGCCGCTGGTAGCGGCGGGAGCCGGTATGAATCGACTGATTTTGCGCCAGCAGCTTCACGGCTTCAAACAGCAGCAAGCAACCACAGTCTTCGGTATCAATCAGGGTGGTTTTGCAATACACCGACTGCAACCCATTGGCGGTGGGTAACGTCCAGACTTCGAATATCTCGCTCATGGTGTCGAGATAGCGAAGGTAGTGCTGCAGTTGCGTTTCCGGACAGGTGGAATAAATACCGTTACGCATCTCATTGAGCGACATCTCGCCGCTCAATGTCCGGGAAGCCTGATTGGCATAGACCACCCTTTCGTTAAAAGGATGAACTACCCATATCGGGGTGCTTAAGACCTCAAAAACAGCCAGCTCTTTTAATAACATACAGGCCCCAAACCGACCCACTGCCGGCGCGGAACGGCACTTAACGCTGTGCAGCCCCAACGCTGGTTTAAAGTGAAAGCAAAATAGACACCGAGAAACCGCAATTACGCGCGAGCGCGCCAAGTATAGTCGGTTATGCGCCCAGTAAAGCCCTCTGAGGGTGACTTTGCGCGCAGTTTAACCAACAGAAGCGATGCTGCCTTTAATAATAATTTTATTTCAACAGCATAGCAGCAATGCCAGAACGGGTAGTCGCTTTTGATCACAGAGTGTGCATCGCCAACAGGGTTACCCGGCAGGCACAGCGGCATAGGCCAGGGCGGGCAGAGAGTCGCTTTTCTGCCCAGGCTAACCGTGATAGTTTCTATCATTACGCTCATTCATAGCGACAAATACCTTGAAAAAAATCGCCACTAAAATCACCCTTGCCGACATTGCGCGTGAAGCGCGCGTCGGCGTAGCCACCGTTGACCGGGTGCTCAATAAGCGCGCGGCGGTGAAAGAGTCCACGGCGCTGCGCGTGCTGGAGGCCGCCCGCCGGCTGGGTTTTACCCTCGAGCAGCCCCACTATCGCCTGGCTGCCGGCAAAGCGCCGGTCACGATCAGAATGGGCTTTATCCTGCTGCAGGAGAGCCACTCCTTCTACCTGCCGTTGGCCCGGGCGCTGACGCGCGAGGCTGCCCCATGGCTACCGGCGGGCCAGGCGCCGGTGATACTGCATTTTGCCATCGATGCGGTGGAAGCGATGGCTCAGGCCATTCACCGACTCAGCGATGAAGTGGAGGTGCTCGGCCTGGTGGCGCTGGATCACCCGCTGATTCGCCACGCGGTGGCCCGGGCCGCCGCCCGCGGCGTGCGCGTGCTCACCCTGCTTTCCGATCTATCGGTCCCCCAGCGCAGCGGGTATATCGGCCTCGATAATCATAAAGCCGGGCGCACCGCCGCCTGGTTTATCGAGCGCTTATGCCGGGGGAATGGCGAAATTGGCATTATCATTGGCGATAATCGTTTTACCTGCCAGGAAAGCTGTGAGATCAGCTTTCGCTCCTGCCTGCGAGAACAGGGCAAGGGGCAACAGATCCTTGAGCCGGTTCGCAGTCATGAACGGGCGGATATCGCCAGGACCGTGACGGAACAGATGCTGACTCAGTACCCGGCCCTGCAGGCGATCTACGCCCCCTGCGGCGGCGTCGAAGGGATCGTCGACGCGCTGCGCGACAGCGGCCGTCAGCAGGAGATCGCTCTGGTCTGCCACGGTCCGCTCAGCGACAGTGAACTGGCCCTGATCGATGGCACCATCGACATCATGCTTAACCACCGGCTGGATGAGTTTGCCGCCGTTACGCTGCGCGCCATGGCGGACGCCGCTTCACGCCCCCATAGCGAGGTGATTTCACTCCCTCAGCCTTTCGATATCATCACCAAAGAAAATATGTAAATTTCCGGCTCCGTCTCCAGCGGAGATGGTTATCGGGCGGACCGCGCCACCTCTCGACTTGATAAAAAATTATCAAAATATCCATCAATTAAAATCATGATGATTATCATAAAATCAAAATTCCATCATTGTTGACAATGAAATCTTTATTCAATACTCAGCGGCATCCCTTGTATGAAAAAGGAAGCCGACATGATACATCCTATCGCTAACGCCCCCTGCAGCTGGGGCGTCGATGACCCGAAAAACCCTAACCTCCCTGCCTGGGCTACCGTGCTTAAGGAGGCGGCGCAGGCTGGCTATCGCAGCATTGAGCTCGGCCCCTGGGGTTATCTCCCCACCGATCCGGCCAGCCTGCGCGCGGCGCTGGAGCAGCATCAGCTGTCGCTGGTCGCCGGCACGATCTTTGACGATCTGGTGAGCGAGGCCCATTTCCCCACCCTGGTGGCGCTGACCCATCAAATCTGCCGCAATCTGTCGCAGGTAGCCGCTGCCGAACCGATCCCGGGCCGCCCTTTCCAGCCGCCCTATCTGGTGATTATCGACTTCGGCGACCCCGAACGGGCGCGCTTTGCCGGGCGCGGCGCGCTGGCTCCGCGCCTCAATGACAAAGACTGGCAGCGCATGATGGAGCACATTATCGCCCTTAGCACCCTCGCCTGGCAGGAGTACGGTGTGCGGGCGGTTATCCATCCGCACGCCGGGGGCAGCATTGAATTCGCGGATGAGATCGAGCGGCTGGCCAACGATATCCCGCACGACGTCGCCGGGTTGTGTCTGGACACCGGACATCTCTATTACGCCGGGATGGATCCGCTCGACTGGCTGGATCGCTATTACCACCGCCTGGACTATCTGCACTTCAAGGATGTCGACCCGCAGGTTTATCAGCGCGCTATCCATGAAGGTATCGACTTCTTCACTGCCTGCGCCGAAGGGGTGATGTGCCCGCTCGGCAGCGGCGCCATTGACTATCCGGCTATCAAAGACTTTCTTGCCCGCCGGGGGTATCAGGGCTGGATAACCATTGAACAAGAGCGCGACCCGCGCCATGCCGCAGGCAGCCTGCAGGCGGTCACGGAAAGTCTGCGCTATCTGCGCGACGTCGGATTCTGACAGGAGGCACGACATGATTAACGGTTTAAAACCTCTCGACCGCACCCTGCGCTGGGGCATGGTCGGCGGCGGCGGCAGCAGCCAGATCGGCTATATTCACCGCTCTGCAGCGCTGCGCGATAACACCTTCACGCTGCTGGCCGGCGCCTTTGATATTGATGCCGAGCGCGGACGCCAGTTCGGCCAACAGCTGGGGGTGGATCCCGACCGCTGTTACGCCGACTATCAAAGCCTGTTCCGCAGCGAGGCTGCCCGGCCTGACGGCATTCAGGCGGTGTCAGTTGCCACGCCAAATAACACCCACTATGCCATCTGCCGGGCCGCGCTGGAGGCCGGGCTGCACGTGGTGTGCGAAAAGCCGCTGTGCTTCAGCAGCGAGGAAGCTGACGAGCTGGTGGCGCTCAGCCAGCGGCGGCGCAAGATTATCGGGGTGACCTACGGCTATGCCGGCCACCAGCTGATCCTGCAGGCCCGGCAGATGATCGCCGACGGGCTGCTGGGCGATATCCGTATCGTTAATATGCAGTTTGCCCACGGTTTTCACGCCCAGCCGGTGGAACAGGAAAATGCCAGTACCCGCTGGCGGGTCGATCCCCGCTTCGTCGGCCCCAGCTATGTGCTGGGCGACCTGGCCACCCATCCGCTGTTTCTGGTCGAAACCATGGCCCCGCAGCTGAAGATCACCCGGCTGATGTGCGCCAGACAAAGCTTCGTCAAAAGCCGCGCGCCGCTGGAAGATAACGCCCATGTACTGATGGAGTATGACAACGGGGCCATCGGCTCACTGTGGAGCTCCGCCGTCAACTGCGGTTCGATGCACGGGCAAAAGGTGCGAATCATCGGTGAAAAAGCCAGTCTCGAATGGTGGGATGAACAGCCCAACCAGCTACGCTACGAAATCCAGGGCGAACCCGTGCGCATCCTCGAGCGCGGTATGGACTATCTCGATCCGCTGGCGCGTCAGGATGATCGCATCGGCGGCGGCCATCCCGAGGGACTGTTTGAGGCATGGTCGAATCTCTATCGCCGCTTCGCCATCGCCATGGATGCCGCCGACAGTCGCGACGAGGCGCTGCTGGCCGACTTCTGGTACCCGGACGCCCGCGCCGGGGCGTTCGGCGTCCGCTGGGTGGAAAACTGCGTGCGTTCTGCCGACAACGGCGCCTGCTGGGTCGACTTCCGCTAACTCGCCGGCTCAGGGCGTTCGTCCTGAGCCTTTACGGCTATTTTTCTGTCCGCGCCAGCTGGGTTTTATCCGCCTCATGGGCGCGGTCCGCCAGCCCCTGGAACGCTCCGGCGCCATAGTATTGCGCGGGAACCGGCAATGCCTGCATATCGTTCCCTGGATAGATCTGCAGTTCGCCGAGGTCGCGTAAGCGGAATCCCCCGACCTGCTCCGGCATGGTCAGGCGATACGGCGGCATGGTTTCGAATGGGACCGGCGTCGGCAGCCGGTTTTCCTGTAGATCGTAGTTACGCTTCAGTACCAGAAACTTATCCGGCACCCGCCGGTGACTATTCCACCAGTCGCCGTCGATCTGCTGAAACATCGCTTCCGTCTCACCGCGCGTCGCCACCAGCAGCCGGGTCAGCACTTGTTTCAGCGCCGCATCCATGGCCTGGTTATAATCCTCCAGCGAACCGCCGTGGCCGCTGAGGATGACATTAATCGCCAGCCTCGCGCCCAGTAAATTGGAGTAGAGATCCTCGGGCGAAAAAGCGGAAATCTCTTCGGAAAACCCGGGGACCGACTGGAAGCCATACCACTGGGCGATCTCATGCCACTGGGCGATTTCGAAGGCCAGATGCCCGGCGAGCCAGGCCGCCAGCTGATAGCGCTGCCTGACGCCCGCCGGCGGCGTAAAGGCATTCAGCTGCACGCGGCGCACGCCCAGTTCTTCACTGTAGAAGATCCGCCCCGCCTGACCCAGCGTCGGCGCAATACGATTGAACAGATAAAAGGTGTTGTCCGCCGTATCGCGCACATGGGCGATATCAATAAACCCGCCGCGGCGGGTATAGATAAGCCCGTTCTGCTCCTCGCTGAGCCCCAGCAGATTTTTCACCGCACCGAACGCGCTGTCGTTGTAATGGTGCTTACCCAGCGTACCCAGAGTCAACACATTACCTATCTGGTACATCGGGATCGGAATGCCCGCCGCGCGCACGTGCAGGTCGTAACCAAAAGCGCAGCACGGTCGCAGCGACTCCGGCGGCGGCAGCTCACCGAGGGTGGGCGCCGTATGGATCGCCGTCACGGCGGGTAGCACCGGATCCTGCGCCAGCGCCGGCAGCGCCGGCAGCGCCAGCGCGAATAATAGCCAGAAGGCTTTACGCATCAACAGCCTCTCCACAGCAATAAAAGTGCGCGCATCTTACCGGCAGATAGCGCCTGCGGTTTTAGTTAAAAACGGTATTCAGCGCCGACAACGAAACTATTGCGCGCGTAAAAGCCGCTCTTCCGTTCGTCGCGGCCCGGTGGTTAGTAGTTCTTGCGCGGAAAAGCGCTGGCTATCCCCCATTACCATCATCCTGCGGCAAGGTGGCGCGGTGATTGTATTCAAAAGGTGAATGTCGTATAACATAGCGCTACCGAGGGGTGTCCCGTGAGGGCTGAGATGGCGCAAGCCGAACCCTTTGAACCTGATCTGGGTCATGCCAGCGAAGGGACGGGTCGGCAATTTTGCCAGCATTACCGCCATTGCCTGTTCACACCCCTGCACGCCCGGATCTCCCCTGAATAAATGGAGGTCCTGTGATCGTTCCCGCTTTTAGCCAAGGTCTTTACGGCCGTTTACGCCAGCTGGCCGCCGCTGACTGGCAGCGCTATGTGGCGCATCCTTTCGTCCAGCAACTTGCCGATGGGACGCTGGCGGAAAACGCCTTTCGTCGCTATCTGACCCAGGATTATCTGTTTCTGATTCACTTTGCCCGCAGCTACGCGCTGCTGGTGAGTAAACTGCGCGCGCTGCCGGAGATGCGGGCCGCGGCCGCCTCGATGAATGCCATCCTCAACGAACTGCCGCTGCACGTCGGCTACTGTGCCCAGTGGGGGATTAGCGAACCGGAGATGGCCGCCCAACCTGAAGCCCCCGAAACCCTCAACTATACACGCTACGTGCTGGATATTGGCCACTCGGGTGACGCGCTGGATCTGCTGGTCGCCCTGATGCCCTGCGTCGCGGGCTACGCCGAAATCGGTCTCGGCCTGCTGCAGCATCCCGCCACCCGACTGGACGATAACCCCTACGCCTCATGGATCCGCAACTATGGCGATGAAGGCTATCTGCAGGGCGTCAGCGCCGCGCTGGCGCTGTTGGAAACGGTGTGGCAGCAGCGCGGGAGCGAGGCGCGAATCACTGAGCTGAGCGAGATTTTCACCACCGCCACCCGCCTTGAGGCGCAGTTCTGGCAGATGGGCCTCAACGCCGCGGCGGAGACCCGGGCGTGACGGCGCCGGGTATCGAGGTCCGTGGCCTGAGCCTGCATGTCGGCGACCGTCGGCTGTTCGACAACCTGTCGTTTACGGTCCCCGGCGGGCAGTGGGTGTCGCTGCTCGGCGCCAGCGGCGCCGGCAAAACCAGCCTGCTGCGGGTGATGGCCGGTCTGGCGCCCGCCACCCGCGGAGAAGTGGTCGCCAGCGATGGGCAACCGATTCAGGGCCGTCTGGCGTGGATGGGGCAGAAAGATCTGCTCTACCCCTGGCTGAGCGTTCGGGATAACGTCGCCCTCGGCGCGCGGCTGCGCGGTGAAAAAGTCGATCGTGACCGGGTCGCCGCTCTGCTTGAACAGGTTGAGCTTTCATCCTGCGCCGACGCCCGCCCGGCGACTCTCTCCGGCGGCATGCGTCAGCGCGCCGCGCTGGCGCGCACGCTGTATGAGGATCGCCCCATCGTGCTGATGGATGAGCCTTTCTCGGCGCTGGATACCCTCACCCGTACGCGGATTCAGACCCTGGCGGCCACCCTGCTGGCCGGTCGCACGGTGGTGCTTATCACCCACGATCCGCAGGAGGCCTGCCGGTTGAGCCACCGCCTGCTGGTCCTCTCGGCGGCCGACGGCGACATTGATGATAGCCATCACCTCGCCGGCACACCTCCGCGCGCGCCGGACGCGCCCGATCTCCTGATCGGCCAGGCCGCCCTGCTGCAGCAGCTGATGAGGGCCCAACCATGACTGGACGTCTCTGGCGCGGCGGCATGGTATTCGGCGGGCTGATGCTCCTCTGGGGTCTGGCCAGCCGCAGCGGCATTCCCCATTTTCTTTTACCGTCCCCGCTGGCGGTCGCCGAGGCGCTATGGGTTAATCGCGCCTATCTCGGCTGGCATACGCTTATCACGCTCAGTGAGATCCTGAGCGGCCTGGCGCTGGGCGTAACGCTCGGCGTCACCCTGGCGCTGGGCATGATCCTCTCCCCCCGTCTGCAGCGCTGGCTGATGCCGCTGGTGCTCACCAGTCAGGCGATCCCGGTCTTTGCCCTCGCCCCGCTGCTGGTGCTGTGGCTGGGCTTTGGCATGAGCGCCAAAGTGGCGATGGCGGTGCTGGTGATTTTCTTTCCGGTGACTTCCGCCTTCTTTGATGGCTTGCGGCGGGTCAACCAGGAGTATCTCGATCTGGCGCGCAGCATGAATGCCTCCTTCGGCGCTCAACTGCGACATGTCCGCCTGATGGCCGCCCTGCCGGCGCTGGGCTCTGGCCTGCGCATGGCGGCGGCGGTGGCGCCCATTGGCGCGATCATCGGCGAATGGGTCGGCTCCGCCGAGGGGCTGGGCTACGTCATGCTCAACGCCAATGCGCGACTGCAAACCGATATCTGCTTCGCCGCGCTGTTTATTTTAGTACTACTGACCCTCCTGCTGTGGCTGGCGGTAGATACCCTGCTACACCGGCTGATCGACTGGTCGCCGGAATAAGAATGACGTAATAAAGGAAAACAGATGAGAAAGTCGCTATTCGCCGGGGCAACCTTGACGGCCCTGTTCAGCGGCCACGCGCTGGCCAATGAACCGCTGACGCTGGTCCTGGACTGGTACATTAATCCCGACCATGCGCCGATTATGGTGGCCGAGCAGATCGGCGCCTTTAAGGCCCAGGGGCTGGACGTCAGGATTATCCCCCCTTCCGATCCCGCGCTGCCTCCGCGCATGGTGGCCGCCCGTCAAGCGGATCTGGCCATCACCTACCAGCCGCAGGTGCACTTCTTTGCTGACGAAGGGTTACCGCTGGTGCGTGTAGGGACTCTGATTAATTCGCCGCTGAATACGGTTATCGCCCTGGATAAGCAGATCAAAACCCCGGCAGATCTACAAGGCAAGAAGGTGGGCTACTCGGTCAGCGGCATTGAGCAGGCCACCCTGGCGACCATGGCGCAACATGCAGGGATCGATCCGGCCAGCATCAAACTGGTGAACGTCAATTTCCAGCTGACCAGCGCCCTGCTGGCCGGCCAGGTGGACGCGGTTATCGGCGGCTATCGTAATATAGAAGCGCAGGAGCTGAAGCTGCAGGGCAAAACGCCGGTAGTGATGAACGTCGAAGATTACGGCGTGCCGGCCTATGACGAGCTGGTGATTGTCGCCCATCGCGACGCAATTCATGAGGCGAAGATCCGTAAATTCCTCACCGCCCTGCAGGCGGGAGTGGGCTATCTGCGCGCCCATCCGCAGAAGAGCTGGGAGGCGTTCGCCGCCGCCCACCCGGAGCTTAGGACCGAACTCAACCACCAGGCGTGGTTGCAAACCGTGCCCCTGTTCGCCACCGATCCGGCAGCGCTGGATAAAGCGCGCTACGAGACTTACGAACAGTTTTTATATAACAATAAGTTGGTGAAAAAAGTTACACCTTTAACAAATTATGCGGTGGAACTGCATTGAGTCTTGCTATCGCTGACGGAAGGCATTCCGTCAGCGCTTTAACGTAGCGGCAATAAAAATATAGAGACTTTCTCACTAATAATTACACTTTAAAGGGTTATAGTGACAGAGCGTTGTTCTATTATAATTCAGCAAGTTACGTTAATTTTGCCCCTGGTAAGAATAACGTCAAAATAGCGCAATCAATAAAACGTTGAATGCGGATTTAAAAAGCCATATATTGTGCGCGCTTTATGAATGCCAATTCAATTTCTTACACCAATTATTCAACCAGCGTTCAACCGCAATGCTGGTTGTGGGAGTGATATGATGACGGATAAAGTCCGTATTGATACTTTACGTGCCGATTTATTAGACGCAAACAACGAAACCTTTTTGGCCCGTCAGGCCGAATTCGAATCGAATGTCAGGAGTTACCCGCGTAAGCTGCCGCTGGCTATCACTAAAGCCGAAGGCGTGTGGCTGACGGATGCGGATAACAAACAGTACCTGGACTGCCTCGCGGGCGCCGGTACTCTCGCTCTGGGCCACAACCACCCTGATGTATTGCAGAGCATCCAAAGTGTCATTACCAGCGGCTTGCCGTTACATACTCTCGATCTTACCACCCCGTTAAAAGATCGCTTCTCCGAATACCTGCTCTCTTGCCTGCCGGGCGAAGGGAAAGAATATTGCCTGCAGTTCACCGGCCCGTCCGGCGCTGACGCCGTGGAAGCCGCGCTGAAGCTGGCGAAAAAATACACCGGTCGTACCGCGGTGATCAGCTTCTCCGGCGGCTATCACGGGATGACCCACGGCGCGCTGTCCGTCACCGGCAACCTGTCGCCGAAAGCGGCGGTTAACGGCATGATGCCGGAAGTCCAGTTCATGCCTTACCCGCACCTGTATCGTTGCCCGCTGGGCATCGGCGGCGAAGCCGGCGTGAAAGCCCTGACCTACTACTTCGAAAACCTGATCAACGACGTGGAGAGCGGCGTCCGTAAACCGGCGGCGGTGATCCTTGAAGCCGTTCAGGGCGAAGGCGGTGTGAACCCGGCGCCGGTCGAGTGGCTGCAGCGCATCCGCAAAGTGACCGAAGAGCACGGCATTCTGCTGATCGTCGATGAAGTGCAGGCCGGCTTTGCCCGTACCGGTAAATTCTTCGCCTTCGAGCACGCCGGTATTCAGCCGGACATCATCGTGATGTCGAAAGCGGTTGGCGGCGGGCTGCCGCTGGCGGTGCTGGGCATTAAAAAGCAGTTCGACGCCTGGGAACCGGGTCACCACACCGGCACCTTCCGCGGCAACCAGCTGGCGATGGCCACCGGCCTGACCACCCTGCGTCATCTGCGCGACAACAAGATCGCCGACAAAGTCGCCGCCCAGGGCGAGTGGCTGAAAGGTAAACTGGCCGAGCTGCAGAAACGCTACCCGGTGATTGGCCACGTTCGCGGTCTCGGTCTGATGATCGGTATCGAAATCGTCAAGCCGAACGAAGCGCAGGATCACATGGGCTGCTACCCGGCTGACGGCGAACTCTCTGCCCTGCTGCAGAAGAAATGCTTCGAAGCGGGCCTGATCCTCGAGCGTGGCGGTCGTCACGGCTGCGTGCTGCGCCTGCTGCCGTCCCTGCTGATCAGCGACGCGGAGCTGGACGTGTTCCTCGACAAATTTGAACAGGCCCTGCTGGCCGCCGGCGTAAAACCGGTCTGAGTGGAGTAAGTGACCGCCATGTCCACATTGAATCCGATTCTTGCTGGTTCAGCGCAGAGCGTTGAAGCCTATCAGCAGGTTATCGAGCAGACCAGCCAGGCCGTTGTGCAGTGGCTGAAGCAACCTGAGATGTATCAGGGGAAAAGCGTTGACGAGCTGCGTGAGCGTATCTCCCTTGAATTTAACGAACAGGGTTTGGGTAACCAGGCGGCGATTGATCGTGCGATCGAGTACTTCCTGAAAGACAGCCTGTCGGTGCATCACCCGCAGTGCGTGGCGCACCTGCACTGCCCGAGCCTGGTGATTAGCCAGGCGGCGGAAGTGCTGATTAACGCCACCAACCAGAGCATGGACTCCTGGGATCAGAGCCCGTCGGCAACCATTATCGAGATGAAGCTGATCGAATGGCTGCGCGCCCGGGTCGGTTTTCCGGCGGGCGACGCCGGCGTCTTCACCAGCGGCGGCACCCAGAGCAACCTGATGGGCCTGATGCTGGCGCGCGACGCCTTCTTCGCCCGTCAGGGGCACTCCATCCAGCAGGATGGGCTGCCGGGGGATATCCGCAAGTACAAAGTCTTGTGCTCGGAAAACGCCCACTTCTCGGTGCAGAAGAACATGGCGCTGATGGGCCTCGGCTACCGCTCGGTAACGCTGGTGAAAACCGACGAATTCGCGCGGATGGACGTGTCCGACCTGCAGGCGAAGATTGCGCAAGCGCAGGCTAACGGCGAGCAGATCATGGCGATCGTGGCCACCGCTGGCACCACCGACGCAGGCGCTATCGACCCGCTGCGCGACATCGCCGGTATCGCTGCGGAACATCAGATCTGGCTGCACGTTGACGCAGCCTGGGGCGGCGCCCTGCTGCTGTCTGAGCAGTATCGCGACTACCTTGACGGTCTGGAGCTGGTGGATTCCGTTACCCTGGACTTCCATAAGCAGTTCTTCCAGACCATCAGCTGCGGCGCATTCCTGCTGAAGGACGCGCGCCATTACGAGTTGATGCGTTATCAGGCGGCCTATCTGAACTCCGAGTTCGATGAAGAACACGGCGTACCGAACCTGGTGTCTAAGTCGCTGCAGACCACCCGTCGCTTCGATGCGCTGAAGCTGTGGATGGGTCTGGAAGCGCTGGGCCAGAAACAGTATGCGGCGATCATCGATCACGGCGTCACGATGGCGAAAAACGTGGCGGAGTACGTGAAGTCGCAGCCGACGCTGGAGCTGGTGATGCAGCCGCAGCTGGCGAGCGTGCTGTTCCGTTCCCGTCCGGCGCAGATGGCCGGGAGCGACGCGGCGGCTATCGCGCTGCTCAACCAGCGCGTCGGCGACGCCCTGCTGGCCTCCGGCCGCGCTAACGTCGGCGTAACCGAGCACAACGGCGTTACCTGCCTGAAGCTGACCCTGCTGAACCCGGTGGTGACGCTGGATGACGTGAAGGTTCTGCTGAACCTGGTGGAGCGCACCGCTCAGGAACTGCTGGCGCAATAACCTGCCTTAGCGAGGCGGCGCCTGCCGCCCCGCTGCCAGCCTTGCCTGCAATAAGCCGATAATGTCCTTATCGGCTTTTTTTATTTCTTTCCGCACCGCTAATGCTCTCTTCGCAGGGCCCGTTGACCCCTGCCTCGCGCGATGCCACAGTACTATCCCGAAAATAACAACGTTCAGGATAAACGTCCTGAAAATGGGGATAATGATGGAGAAACGCTTACCAGGGCTGGATCTCGACGCCCTGCGCAGCTTTGTGACCGGCATGGAGTGCGGCAGTTTCGCCCAGGCATCGCTGCGCCTGTCGCGTTCCACCTCCGCGGTCAGCGCCCAGCTTAAAAAGCTGGAGAGCCAGTGCGGTACGGCGCTGGTGACCAAACAGGGGCGGCATCTGGTGCTCACCGCGGAAGGCGAAAAGCTGATGAGCTACGCCAGACGCCTGCTGGCGCTCAATGATGAAACCCTGCGCGCGCTGCAGGGTGAGCGGCTCACCGGCGAGATCCACCTTGGTATGCAGGAAGATTTTGGCGAATCGCTGATGCCGGGGATCCTCGGGCAATTTAAACGGCATCATCCGCAGGTGCGGATAGTCGCCAGGGTGGATCGCAATGGTCCGCTGCGCCAGGCGCTGGCGGAAGAGGCGCTGGATCTGGCGCTGCTGTGGCAAAGCGAAGATCAGGGTCCCGGGCTGGGCCTCTGCCCGCTGGCGTGGATTGCGCATCCTGACCTGGACATTCGCGCTCTGCTGGTCTCCGGCGAGCCGCTGCCGCTGGTGATGTTCGACAGCCCGTGCCTGATGCGCTCCCGCGCCATTGCCTGTCTCGATGCCGCGGGGATCCCCTGGCAGGTGGTGTTCGTCAGCCACAGCCTGAGCGGCATCTGGGCGGCGGTGCAGGCCGGGCTGGGCCTGACGATACGCACCCGCATCGGCATGCCAGGCAACCTGCGCCCTGCAGGAGGACTGCTGCCAGCGCCAGGAAGTCTGGCCGTCAGCCTGCGACAAACCCCGCGTGAGGAACACCATTCCGCCGCCGTGGCGCTGCTCGGCGAACTGATGACCGAGGCCCTGCAGGGATGGCTCGACAGGTGACACTGTCACGCCATTTCCATTCACCTTCACCCTAACCCTCTCCCTGAAGGGAAAGGGAACCGTTCGGCAGCATCTGTTACCCCACTCCACATTCTGTCTCCCGGGCAAGCGCAGCGCCGCCCGGCAACAGGCACAAGAGATGAACGGAACCGTTCGGCAGCCACCGACAATAGGCATTCCGCACCTCTCCCGCTTCAATGCCCGGTGGCGGCTGCGCCTTACCGGGCCTACATTCTCCCTGCGCGCTCATGTAGGCCGGGCAAGCGCAGCGCCGCCCGGCATCAGGTATAAGGGCTGGAGGGTTCCGTCCGCCAGACGCCTGCGCCGCGGGTCAGGCTTTGCTCTCCTGCAGCAGCTGCTGGATCACCTGCTCCTGGCGGGAATAATCCCCTTCGCCGAATGCGGTATAACGCAGCTGTCCGCGAGCGTCGAAAATGTAATGCGCCGGCCAGTACTGATTGCCGAAGGCGTTCCAGATGGCGTACTCATTATCCGCCACCACCGGGTAGGTTATCCGCCAGTCCTTCACCGCCTGGCGCAGCAGGGGCAACGAACGCTCCCAGGGATATTCCGGGGTATGAACGCCAATCACCACCAGGCCCGCCGCGCGGTATTTGTTCGCCCAGTCGCGCACGTAAGGCAGGGTATGCTGACAGTTGATACACTCCCGGGTCCAGAAATCCACCAGCACCACTTTGCCCTTCAGACGCTCCGGAGTTAACGCCGGGCTGTTGATCCATGCGCTGCCCCCCGCCAGAGAGGGCATCGCGCTACTGGGCTGCGGCGCGGCGATCGGCTGGAGGCTGGTCTTTTGCTCCGGCTGCGGCAGACGGGCGGCCAGCCGCTGCTCCAGCGCCTGGCTCAGTCCACCAGCGCTTTGCAGATAGCGATCGCCGCCGCTGGCGATCAGCGCCACCGAGGCCAGCATTGCCCCCCCTGCCAACCGGCGCAGCCGTTCGCCGAACGCCTGTCCGCGACGCAATCTGGTGATCAACGCCGCCCCGCACCACCCCAGCAGGAATAACATCAGCGCCCCGCCGCTGCCGTAGGCCAGCAGCAAGCCGCCGGTAGTCGCCTGCCCCGGATGCACAAAGCCCAGGCTAAGTATCGCCCCCAATACCGGCCCGGCGCACGGCGCCCACAGCAGGCCCACCGCCAGCCCGGCCAGCAGAGATCCGATCCAGCCGCGCTGGCGTGAACTGGCATCGTTAAGCTGATTCCCCAACGCTACCAGGGGTGAGGTCAGCCGTTGCGCGACGCGTTGTGAAAGCAGACTCAGCCCGACCAGGGCGAAGAACGCCAGCGCCAGACCGCGGCCTGCGAGGGTCAGATTCACCACCCAGCCGCTGGCGACCGTCACCAGCCAGGAGACAGCGCCGAACATCAGCGCCATTCCTGCCAGCATGATCGCCAGCTGCCCCCGGCGGCCCCGGACGCTGGCGAACAGCAGCGGGATCACCGGCAGCGTACAGGGGCTCAGCAGGGTTAACATTCCGCCCAAAAATGCAATTAATATCGACATCGCCTTCTCCTCATTATGCCGTCGCTGCCGAGAGTGGCAGCCACGACATTACAGCAAGGCCATGTAAGGCGAATGTGTCGGGAAAGGGGGAGAATTGTCGGCTTAGTTATCCGTCTTTCCCGGAGATACAGCAGGATACAATCCCGCCGCGGCAAGGCGAACGCTGGCGTCCAGGCCGCCCTGCGGGCGGTTGGCCAGGCGCAGCGCGCCGTCCATCTGGCTGACCAGCTGCGCGGCGATCGCCAGCCCCAGGCCGGTGCCGCCGGTATCGCGATTGCGCGAGTCCTCCAGGCGATAAAACGGCTGCAGCACCGCCTGCAGCGAGGCCTCCGGGATCCCCGGCCCCTCATCCAGCACATGAAGGGTGATATCTCCCACGGCGTCACGGGTCAGGGTTACCGTGGCCGTCGTACCGAATTTCAAGGCGTTATCGATAAGATTGGTCATCACCCGGCGCAGAGCCTGCGGCGGGATCCACACCACCCCGGCGGTCTCTTCGGGACAAAACTGGACCGGCCGGCCGACATCGGCATAATCGCAGACGATGGTGTCGAGAAACGCATCGAGATTCAGCCGCTGTCGCGCCTCCTCCAGCGGCTGCGAGGTGCGGGCGAAGGCGATGCCCTCCCGCACCAGACGGGTCATATTGTCGAGATCCTGCAGTAGCTTATCGCGCAGTTCCGGCTGGTCGGCCATCTCCACCCGCAGCTTCATTCGGGTTATCGGGGTTTGCAGATCGTGGGAGATGGCGGCAAGGATCCGCGCTCGCTCCTGCAGATGATCGTGGATGCGCGCCTGCATCGCGTTAAACGCGCGGGCGGCGCGACGCACCTCCTCCGGCCCCTGCTCGGCCATAGTTCCCGCCGTGTCGCTGGCCGGCTCCAGGGCATTTACCGCGTGGGTAAAGCGGGAGATGGGCAGCAATACCTGGCGAACCGCGTACCAGGCGCAGGCCAGCAGGAGGACAAACTGAGCGATCAGCACCACCGGCAGCCAGCGGGCGATGGCCGGTAGTTTCGGCCACAGGTCGAGGGTCAACGGCGCGCCGTCGTGAAGGGTAATATGGGCCTGAATATGCTGCCGCGGGCCGGGGATCGCCACAATACTTACCGGATACTGCGCGCTCAGCGCCTCCTGCAGGGAGCGCGCTGCGTCCCGGGCGCGCCAGCTGTCCGGGTAATCGCCGCGCTCCCCGGCGTCCAGCAGATAGCGATAATTGCCGCGCGCCAGCTTCGGCAGCCATTGTGGCCGCTCAGCGGCCGGCAGGCGGTCAAGGATCGCCACGCTGGTGGCGACATCGGAAGCCAGATTGCCCAGCATCACGCTGCGAGCGCTGCTCATACGCTCATAAAACAGCAGCGACAGGGTTAAGGTATTCGCCAGCAGCAGCGCCAGAAACAGCAGCGCCATCAGCCTCGACTGCAGCGAGGCGGGCCAGAACCTCATTCATGCCTCTCGCGAATGGAGACCGGTACCGACAGCACATAGCCTTCGCTGCGCACCGTTTTAATGTAGGCCGGCTCGCGAGCATCCTCCCGCAGCCGCTGGCGCAGTCGGCTCACCAGCAGGTCAATTGACCGCTCAAACAGTTCCGCGTCGCGTCCCTGGGTCAGATTGAGCAGCTGATCGCGGTTCAGCACCCGCTGGGGATGGTCGAGAAACACCCGCAGCAGCCGATACTCCGCCCCGCTGAGGGCGACGATGGCGCCGCTGTCGTCCAGCAGATGACGGGCGGCGGTATCGAGCAGCCAGTCGCCAAAGACGATCAGCCTGCCCGCCTCGGTGATCTGCAGGTTGGGCGGCAGCGCCCGGGTGCGGCGTAAAATGGCTTTGATGCGCGCCAGCAGTTCGCGGGCCACAAAGGGCTTAATCAGATAATCGTCAGCCCCCATTTCCAGGCCGAGGATCCGGTCGCTGTCATCGGTGCGGGCGGTGAGCATCAGCACCGGGATATCCTGCTGCGGGTTGGCGCGCAGCTGGCGACAGAGCGTTAAGCCATCCTCGCCCGGCATCATAATATCCAGCACAATCAGGTCAATTTGATGGTTTTTGAGTACCGACCACATGGCTTTTCCGTTCGCCGCGCCGCTGGCGCGATATCCCGATTTTTCCAGATAGTCGACAATCAGTTCCCGGATGTCGCGGTCGTCGTCGACGACCAGGATGTGGTCAATACGCTCCAAAGGCTGCTCCTGCGGCAAAATAAACTCTTCACAAGCATAAGCCGTGTTGCCGGAAGCGCAACGTCGCGCCGCCGGCAAGGCGCGGGTTACAAACGATCGGCGTCCACCACCGCCTGCACAAACGCCGTCGGATCCTCCTGCGGCGGGTTATGGCCCACCGCTCCCGGCAGATCCCGGTGCTCATATTTACCGGTAAATTTGGCACGGTAGCTGGCGGGAGCCGGATGCGGCGCGCCGTTATTCGCCCCTTCCAGGGTGATGGTGGGCACGGTTATCGGCGGTAGCGCCGCCAGCCGTTGTTCATAGCCGGCATACTTCGCTTCCCCTTTCTCCAGCCCCAGGCGCCAGCGGTAGTTGCTGATGGTGATCGCCACATGGTCCGGGTTATCCAGCGCCCGGGCGGTTTTGGCAAAGGTCGCGTCGCTGAATTGCCACTGCGGCGACGCCTGATGCCAGATAAATTTCGCAAAGTCGTGGGTGTTTTGCCGGTAACCGGCCTCCCCACGCGGGGTGGCAAAATAGAATTGATACCACCACGACAGCTCAGCCTGCGGCGGCAGCGGTTTTTCGCCAATCTGCTGACTGCTGATCAGATACCCGCTCACCGAGACCAGGGATTTCACCCGCTGCGGCCACAGCGCGGCGACGATATCCGCCGTGCGCGCGCCCCAGTCAAAACCGGCCAGATCCGCCTGCCTGATGTTAAGGGCGTCCATCAGATGGACAATATCGGCCGCCATCGCCGACGGCTGACCGTTACGCGGCGTGCTGGCGGAGAGGAAACGGGTCGTGCCGTAGCCACGCAGATACGGCACGATCACCCGGTAACCCTTCTGCGCTAGAGCCGGCGCCACCTGGGCATAGCTCTGAATGTCGTAGGGCCAGCCGTGCAGCAGGATCACCGGCTGGCCGTCGCGTGGGCCGATATCCACGTAGCCAATATTCAGGTCGCCGGCGCGGATCTGCTGGATCTTGTCGAACGCCCCCGCGTCTTCAGCGGCGCAAACGGCGGCGGACCACAGGGTGGATAACCCCAGCGCCACGGCGCTGGTATAGCGGACAAGGGATAATCTGTTCATCGTTTTCTCACCTTTTATCGTCATCAAGAGAGTACGTGACCAGTAAAGCGGAAATTTGTATCCGCCATGTGCCCGACCGGGGCCATTTTTATCTCTTAATGTCAGCGCTGCGCCGCGAGATACAGTGTGATACAAAGTCGAGGTTGGCAATTGTTGCGGGCATGTGAATTTATGCTTGCCCCGGGAGATAAATCCGTTACCGTGGCAGGCATTTTTCACCACTTAAGAACGCAGGAACCCGCTATGGCGATTTTTGATGGTCACAATGACCTGCTGCTGAATCTCTGGCTTCACCATCGCGAGGATCCGGTGAGCGCCTTCTTTGCCGGGATTGAGAACGGCCATCTCGACTATCCGCGCATGCTGCAAGGCGGATTTGCCGGCGGGCTATTCGCGCTATTCGTGCCACCGCAGGAATATATTGCCCGTATGACGCCGCAATACGCCAGCCAACGATGGGATCCGATCGATATCCTCTGGCAGCAACTGGCCATCCTGAAGCAACTTATCGCGCACTCCGCTGGACGCTTGAGATTGTGTCTGAGCGCGGCGGATATCGAGCGCTGCCGCGAGGATAAGGTACTGGCGATGGTGGCGCATATTGAGGGTGCCGGAGGTTTTGATGGCGAGGGCCGCGACCTGCAGGCCTTTTATGCCGCCGGGGTCCGCAGCATTGGTCCGTTCTGGAATATTGCGAACCGCTTCGGCAGCGGCGTTAACGGTTCGTTTCCCGGTAGCCCGGACACTGGGCCTGGACTGACAGCGGCAGGTATCGATCTGATTAAGCAGGTCAATGCCTTGAAGATGCAGATGGACGTGTCTCATATGAATGAAAAAGCGTTCTGGGATACCGCCCATCACTCAACGTCACCGCTGGTGGCCACCCACTCCAATGCCCACGCCCTGTGCCCGCAGCCGCGCAATCTGACCGACCAGCAACTGCGGGCGATCCGCGACAGCGGCGGCGTGGTGGGCGTCAATTTCGGCAATGCTTTCCTGCGCGCCGACGGCCGGCGCGATAGCGACACGCCCTTAACCACCATTGTCCGGCATATCGACTATCTTATTAACATAATGGGTGAGGATCATGTGGCCCTTGGCTCGGATTTCGACGGCATCACCCTGCCGGACGAGCTGGGCGATGTGGCCGGCTTACCGCGGCTTATCAATACGTTGCGCGCTAGCGGCTATGATCAATTGGTGCTGGATAAGCTGCTGTGGCGTAACTGGCTACGGGTATTAAAAAATGTTTGGCAACAATAGGTTATATTGTAAACATAAAGTTAATTCCTTACAGATTCCGGGTTGATCTCTCTCCCGGTGAAGCGCAATATGCGGCAGCCGTCACAGATCCACCATTATCCGTGAGGCCTGTAGTCATTTTTAAGAGGAACAAAACATGTGGAAGAAACCTGCTTTTATCGATTTACGTCTCGGTCTGGAAGTGACGCTGTACATTTCTAACCGTTAATCGCCCCGCCCGCCGTTCGCGCGGGCACCTTCATTCATTACCCGGTCCGTCTTCATGTTCATTAAAGTCCTCGGTTCCGCCGCCGGCGGCGGTTTCCCGCAATGGAACTGCAACTGCGCCAACTGTCAGGGTCTGCGCGATGGCACCATTCAGGCTGCCCCCCGCACCCAGTCGTCAATTATCGTCAGCGACAACGGTAAAGAGTGGGTGCTGTGCAACGCCTCGCCGGATATCAGCCAGCAGATTGCCCATACCCCCGAGTTAAATAAAGCCGGCGTACTGCGCGGAACACATATCGGCGGCATTATTCTCACCGACAGTCAGATCGACCACACCACCGGGTTGCTGAGCCTGCGGGAAGGCTGCCCACATCAGGTCTGGTGCACCCCGGAGGTTCATGAGGATCTCTCCACCGGCTTCCCGGTGTTTACCATGCTGCGGCACTGGAACGGCGGCCTGGTGCATCATCCCATCGCTCCGCAGCAGCCTTTTACCGTTGACGCCTGTCCTGATTTGCAGTTTACCGCGGTGCCTATCGCCAGCAACGCGCCGCCCTATTCGCCGTATCGCGACCGGCCGCTGCCGGGTCATAACGTGGCGCTGTTTATCGAAAACCGCCGCAACGGGCAGACGCTGTTCTATGCCCCGGGGCTGGGTGAGCCGGATGAAACCCTTCTGCCGTGGCTGCAAAAAGCGGACTGTCTGCTGATCGATGGCACCGTCTGGCAGGATGACGAGCTGCAGGCCGCCGGCGTCGGGCGCAATACCGGGCGCGATATGGGCCACCTGGCGCTCGGCGACGAGCACGGGATGATGGCCCTGCTGGCCTCCCTGCCGGCAAAACGCAAAATTCTCATTCATATTAATAACACCAACCCGATCCTTAACGAGCAGTCTCCCCAGCGCCAGGCGCTAACGCAACAGGGGATCGAAGTGAGCTGGGACGGGATGGCAATCACCCTTCAGGATACCGCATGCTGATCACTGACACGCTGTCGCCGCAGGCCTTTGAAGAGGCTCTGCGGGCTAAAGGCGCCTTCTACCATATTCACCACCCTTACCACATCGCCATGCATAACGGCGACGCGACCCGCGAGCAAATTCAGGGTTGGGTGGCGAACCGGTATTATTACCAGACCACTATTCCGCTGAAAGACGCGGCGATTATGGCCAACTGCCCGGATGCGCAAACCCGGCGCAAATGGGTGCAGCGGATCCTCGACCACGACGGCAGCCACGGCGAGGACGGCGGGATTGAAGCCTGGCTGCGGCTGGGGGAAGCGGTCGGTTTGAGCCGCGACGATCTGCTCAGCGAGCGTCACGTGCTGCCCGGCGTGCGCTTCGCAGTGGATGCCTATCTCAATTTCGCTCGTCGCGCCTGCTGGCAGGAGGCGGCCTGCAGCTCCCTGACCGAGCTGTTCGCCCCGCAGATCCATCAGTCGCGCCTCGACAGCTGGCCGCAGCACTATCCATGGATCAAAGAGGAAGGCTACTTTTACTTCCGCAGTCGTCTGAGCCAGGCCAATCGCGACGTTGAGCATGGCCTGGCGCTGGCGAAGGCCTACTGCGACAGCGCTGAAAAACAGAACCGGATGCTGGAGATCCTGCAGTTTAAGCTCGACATTCTGTGGTCGATGCTCGATGCCATGACCATGGCCTATGCCCTGCAGCGCCCGCCCTATCACACGGTCACCGACAAGGCGGCCTGGCACACGACCCGACTGGTGTAATTATGCAGAAAACGTCCATCGTTGCCTTTCGTCGCGGCTACCGACTGCAGTGGGAAGCCGCCCAGGAGAGCCATGTGATCCTCTATCCGGAGGGTATGGCCAAACTCAATGAGACCGCCGCGGCGATCCTCGAGCTGGTCGATGGCCGGCGCGACGTCGCGGCGATTATCGCCATGCTTAATGAACGTTTCCCGGAAGCCGGCGGCGTCGATGACGACGTCATCGAGTTCCTGCAGATCGCCTGTCAACAGAAGTGGATCACCTGCCGTGAGCCAGAGTAAACCCACCGTCAATCCGCCACTGTGGCTGCTGGCGGAGCTGACCTACCGCTGCCCGCTGCAGTGTCCCTACTGTTCCAATCCGCTGGACTTCGCCCGGCAGGATAAGGAGCTGACCACCGAACAATGGATCGAGGTCTTTCGCCAGGCGCGGGCGATGGGCAGCGTTCAGCTGGGCTTTTCCGGCGGCGAGCCGCTGACCCGTAAAGATCTGCCGGAGCTGATCCGCGCCGCGCGCGACCTCGGGTTCTATACCAACCTGATCACCTCCGGGATAGGGCTGACGGAGAGCAAACTGGACGCCTTCAGCGAGGCCGGGCTGGACCATATCCAGATTAGCTTCCAGGCCAGCGATGAAGTGCTCAACGCCGCGCTGGCCGGCAACAAAAAAGCCTTCCAGCAGAAGCTGGCCATGGCCAAAGCCGTGAAAGCGCGCGACTACCCGATGGTGCTCAACTTCGTTCTCCACCGGCACAACATCGACCAGCTCGATAAAATTATCGAGCTGTGCATTGAGCTGGAAGCCGATGACGTTGAGCTGGCCACCTGCCAGTTCTACGGGTGGGCGTTTCTTAATCGCGAAGGGCTGCTGCCGACCCGGGAACAGATCGCCCGCGCCGAGCAGGTGGTCGCTGACTACCGGCAGAAAATGGCCGCCAGCGGCAACCTCACCAACCTGCTGTTCGTCACCCCGGACTATTACGAAGAGCGGCCGAAAGGCTGCATGGGCGGCTGGGGATCGATTTTCCTCAGCGTCACCCCGGAAGGCACCGCCCTGCCTTGCCACAGCGCGCGCCAGCTGCCGGTGGCGTTTCCGTCGGTGCTGGAGCAGAGTCTGGAATCGATCTGGTATGACTCATTCGGCTTCAATCGCTACCGCGGGTATGACTGGATGCCGGAGCCGTGCCGCTCCTGTGATGAAAAAGAGAAGGACTTCGGCGGCTGCCGCTGCCAGGCCTTTATGCTGACCGGCAGCGCCGATAACGCCGACCCGGTGTGCAGCAAATCCCCGCATCATCACAAAATCCTCGAGGCCCGGCGCGAAGCGGCCTGCAGCGACATAAAAGTCAGCCAGCTGCAGTTCCGCAACCGTACCCGCTCGCAGCTGATCTACCAAACCCGGGACCTGTAATGACGCTAGCGACCCGCACCGTCACTTTGCCGGGCGGCCTGCAGGCCACCCTGGTCCATCAGCCGCAGGCGGATCGCGCGGCTGCCCTGGCGCGGGTCGCCGCCGGCAGCCACCACGAACCGTCGCGCTTCCCTGGGCTGGCGCACCTGCTGGAACACCTGCTGTTTTACGGCGGAGAGCGCTACCAGGATGATGACCGACTGATGGGCTGGGTGCAGCGCCAGGGCGGAAGCGTGAATGCCACCACCCTGGCTCGCCATAGCGCGTTCTTTTTCGAGGTTGCCGCCGATGCTCTGGCTGATGGTGTCGCGCGTCTACAGGAGATGCTGCAGGCCCCGCTGCTGCTCAGGGAAGATATTCAGCGCGAAGTGGCGGTGATTGACGCCGAGTACCGCCTGATCCAGCAGCATGAGCCATCGCGCCGGGAAGCCGCGGTGCGCCACGCCGCCAGCGCGCCCCCGGCGTTTCGCCGCTTTCAGGTAGGCAGCGCCGACGCGCTGGCGGGCGATCTCGCTGCGCTGCAGGCCGCCTTAGGCGATTTTCACCGCACCCATTACGTCGCCCGGCGAATGCAGCTCTGGCTGCAGGGGCCGCAGTCGCTGGAGGCGCTCGGCGAGCTGGCGGCCCGTTTCGCCGCCGGGCTTGCCGCAGGCGAGGCTCCGCCGCCGGCGCCGCCGCTGCGCCTGGGCGAGTTCACTGCACTGCAGCTGGCGGTCTCCAGCCAGCCCGCGCTGTGGCGCTGCCCGCTGATCGCTTTAAGTGACAACGTCACGTTACTGCGCGAGTTTTTGCTGGATGAAGCCCCCGGCAGCCTGATGGCCAGCCTGCGCCAGCGCCGGCTGGCCGGGGATGTGGCGCTGAACTGGCTGTATCAGGATCGGCACCTCGGCTGGCTGGCGCTGGTCTTCGCCAGCGACCGGCCGGAAGAGGTCGACCGGCAGATAACCCACTGGCTGCAGGCGCTACAGCAAACGACGCCTGAGCAGCAGCAACACTACTATCAGCTATCCCGCCGCCGCTTTCAGGCGCTGTCGCCTCTCGATCAGCTGCGCCAGCGGGCATTCGGCTTTGCCCCCGGCGCGCCGCCCGCCGGGTTCGCCGATTTTTGCTCCGCCCTGCAGGCCGCCCCGTCGGTCAGCCTGGCCTGTCAGACCGTTTCCCCAGGGGAGCCTGTTGCCACCCAGGGCTTTAGCCTGCCGCTTAGCCGCTGGCGCCGCCGCCCTGAGTCTGACCCGGCGCTGGCGTTCGCTTTTTATCCGCAGGCCGCTGGCGATCTCGTTGCCAAATGCCCGGAGAAAGCCGCGCCGCTGCTCCACCTCCCGTCACCGGGAGAGCCGCCGAGGCTCCTGCTGCGACCGCCCTTCTACTGCTCGCCCGATCAGGCCGAAGGACTGGCGCGTGGGGAACAGCTGCGCCCACAGCTTGCCGCCCTGCGCCATGCCGGGGGACACGGCGAGTGGCATCTGTTCGACGGCAGCTGGCAGTTGACCCTCCAGCTGCCGGAGCCAGGCCGACGGCCGGAGGCGATCCTGCAGGCCATCCTGCGGCAGCTCGCGCTCCCGGTCGCCTCGCTGACCCCACCGCCGGAAAGTATCGCTATCCGTTATCTCATGGCTCAACTCCCCGAACGGCTGGGTACATCCGGGCATCAGAAAGGTTGGCTGGCGGCCCTGGCCGGCGGCAGCGCAGAAGATGCGCAGTGGATAGCGCGTCAGCTGAGCCTGATTACCGCCCCGGTTAATCCGCCGATGCCCGCTCCGGCGCCCTGCCGCCGCGGCGTCGAACGTCTGGTTTATCCGGGAGGCGATACGGCGCTGCTGGTCTTTATTCCGCTGCCGGATGGCGCCTCGCTGGCGGCCCTGCGGCTGCTGGCGCAGCATTGTGAGCCGCTATTTTTCCAGCGCCTGCGGGTGGAGCAGCAGATTGGCTATGTGGTGAGCTGCCGCTATCAGCGGGTCGCCGATCGCGACGGGCTGCTGATGGCGCTCCAGTCCCCGGATCGCCGCGCCGGGGAATTGCTGCGCTGTGGTAAAGACTTTCTGCGCCAGCTGGCCCCCATGGATGAGGCGACCTTCAGACCGCTACAGCAGCGCCTGGCCGCTCAGATCCGCGCCAGCAGGCCGCCAGAGGCGCGGGCGCTGTCCGCCCTGCGTCAGGAGTATGGTTTACCAGAGCTAACGCCGCAGGCGGTCGACGCGCTGCGCGTTGCAGAGGTGGCCGATCTGGCACGCGAAATGACCCGCCGGCGTCGCCGCTGGCAGGTGCTGTTCACGACAGGGGATTAATGGCCGGGGGCATCCGGGGTCAGAAAGGCGCTGACGAAGCGCGTAAGGATCGCCGCGCCCTGCGGGCTCTCCTGCACCTCGTCGTGTAACCGCTGCGCGTCAATACCTTCCGCCTGCAGCACCGCCTCCCGGTAGCGGATCAGCGAACGGGCTATCGGCGCGGTAAATTCCGGGTGAAATTGCGTAGAGACCGCGTGCAGCCCATAGCGCACAATCTGGTGGGGATCGTGGGCGGACGCGGCCAGCACCGTGGCCCCTTCCGGCAGACGAGTCACGGTTTGCAAATGGCTCAGATGCGCAGGAAATGTAGCCGGCAGGCCGCTCAGCAGCGGATCATCGACACCCCATGGCGACAGCGTAATGGTTTGGCTGCCGCTTTCCCGCCCGCCAGGATGATACGCCACCTCGCCCCCCAGGGCATGGGCCATCAGCTGATGACCATAACAAACGCCGAACAGCGGCATGTCGATAGCCACCGCCTGCCGGAGCCAGTCGGCGGTCCGTTCGCTCCACGCCAGACGATCGGTTACCATCGCCCACGAGCCGGTTAGCACCGCTATGGTCTGGTTATCCGGCGTCGGCAGCGGTTCATCTTCAAACACCCGCACCGTGGTGAGCTGCGTCTGCCACGGCGCCAGCAGCGTGCGAAACCAGCGCGGCAGATCGCCATGCGCCTGGCGAATGGCCGTCGGCGGCGTGCCGGTCTGGACCAGCAGTAATCGGTTACGTGTCACCTTTCCTCCTCGCTCCGGGTCATGTTCCCGTAAAACACTATGCCGCCGGGAAGACGATGGGACAAATAACCAATTACTATGGACGATGCGCCTGCGGAATAAGTCCTGTCGCTTACTGGGCATCGGCGCTATCACGCTGCGGCACATCGGCTGCCGCCGAAGATGCCTGCTGCGGGACAAAAATATGGTCCAGGATGGCGCGCGCCGTCGGTCCGGCCACCACCCCATCCCCGCCGCCGTTCTCCAGAATCAGCGCCATCGCCACCTTCGGATGCTGATAAGGGGCAAACAGGGTGTAGAAGATATGGTCGCGCAGACGCACCGGGATCATTTTGGCGTTATAGGTCTGGTTTTGCTTCAGGCTAAAGACCTGCGAGGTCCCGGACTTCGCCGCGATCTGATACGGCGCAGTATGAAACAGCTTATAGCCGGTGCCGTTGGGCTGATTCGCCATCCCATACATGCCGTTGCGCACAATGCCCCAGTACGGGGATTTCGGGTCACCCACCTGCGGCAGGTTCGCCGGCTGCTGATAACGTTCCACATGGTTGCCCTGCTTCATCGAATAGAGCAGATGCGGATCCTGTACTTTACCATTGTTCAGCAGAGTGGTAAGCGCCTTCACCATCTGGATCGGGGTGGCGATCCAGTACCCCTGGCCGATGCCGACCGAGATGGTGTCCCCCTGATACCAGGGCTTTTTATGCACCCGCTGTTTCCACTCCCGGCTGGGCAGCACCCCGGCGTACTCCTCATTAAGGTCGATGCCGGTGGACTGGCCGTAGCCGAACTTGCTCAGCCACTCATGGATCCGGTCAATGCCCATCTCGAAGGCGACCTGATAGAAAAAGGTGTCCGCTGACTCTTCGATGGCTTTAGTCACGTTGAGCATGCCGTGGCCGGTTTTCAGCCAGTCGCGGTAGCGGCGTTGCGTGCCCGGCAGCGTCCACGTCGGCGCCCCGAAGAAGGTGGTGTTCGGGGTGATGACCCCAGCGGAGAGCGCCGACAGCGCCATATAGGGTTTGACCGTCGAAGCCGGAGGATATAGCCCCTGGGTGACGCGGTTGATCAGCGGCCGGTCCGGATTCTCCAGCAGCGATTTATAGGCCTGATAGCCGATACCTTTGACGAACGGATTAGGATCGTAGCTGGGACTGGAGACCATCGCCAGCACGCCGCCATCCCGCGGGTCGACCACCACCACCGCCGCCCGCTGTCCCTTCAGCACCGACTCAATATACTGCTGGAGATGAAGGTCGAGAGTCAGATAGAGGTTTTTTCCGGCCACCGGCGGCACCTCTTTCAGTAGACGCACCACCCGGCCGTGGTTATCCACCTCCACTTCCTGATAGCCGGTGGTGCCGTGGAGCGCTTTTTCATAATAGCCCTCGATGCCCTGCTTACCGATATTGCGGTCGGCGGCGTAGTTCTCCTCTTCGCCGTTTTTCGCCAGCCGCTGCAGATCGCTGTCGTTGATTTTCGACACATAGCCCACCACGTGCGCCAGCTCTGCGCCGTAGGGGTATTCCCGTTGTTGGTAGCTCTCCACCGTCACGCCGGGGAAACGGAATTCGTTGACCGCGAAGCGGGCCACCTCCACATCGCTGAGGTCTGACTTGAGGGTGACCGCTTTGTAGCGGCTGGTGTGGTGCATATCGTCGCGAAAGCTGGCGATGTCGTCCGGCGTCAGGTCGACGATAGGCGTCAGCTGCTGCAACAGCGCGGCCATATCGGGAATTTTGCTCGGGATCACCTGCAGGCGATACAGGGTGATATTCTGCACCAGCGGAATGCCGTTGCGATCGAATATCAGCCCGCGGCTGGGGGCGATGGGCAGCATTTTGATGTCGTTCTGGTTTGACCGGGTCTGGTAAAAATCGTGCTGCTCCACCTGCAGATGGTAGAGGTTAACGATCAGCACGCCAAAGCAGACCACCACCAGCAGAAAAGCAATTGCGGCCCGGCGGATAAACAGCATCTCTTCCGCGGAGTGGTCGCGAATTTCATCTCTCAAAAGGGGCATTAGCGGTACATCACCTGAATCACTGGAAAAGCCAACGGCGTAACGGCCGGGAAGCATAGCCTTATCGCAGCGTCAGCCCTACTGAAAGGTTGCTAATGATCTGGCAGAAATGTTTCAGCATGTTAGAGGGATCGTTATTCTTAACCTTGCCCGTGACGCGTCAGGCTATATTCACGATGCCCGACGCGTCGGCGCAGCTCACTGTTCTGCGCGGGCCGCCTCGTGGGAGGTAGCCGACTTCCCTGAGGTGTAGATTAAGTACAGCGCGAGGGCCAGACATATCACCGCCGCCAGTCGCGCCGGCGAGAACGCCATCGTGCTGTTGCCCAGCCAGCCAAAGTTGTCGATCAGCAGGCTCATCATCAGCTGGCCAAAGATCACCGCCACGGTAGCCGTAGCGGTGCCTATCCGCTGCACCGCCAGCACCATAATGACGATGTAGGGCACGCCGCAAAAAGCGCCCAGCAGCTGCCACTTAGGCACCTGTAGCAGGTTTACCGACGTCGCTGGAGCAAAAAACAGGATCAGCAATCCCGTCACCAGCGCGCCGGTGGCGAAGGTTAAAAAGGCGCTGCGCAGCACCCCCACCTGGCTGCCAAGACGGCCATTTATCGCCGCCTGGACGCTAAGCAATGCGCCGCCGCACAGCGCCAGAATGATCACTATCGTATCCATTTCCCCTCCTTAACCCAGAGCCACCAGCAGTAACGCCGCCATAATCAACATCAGCGCCATGGCGCGCCGCGGATCGATTTTGCGCCGTGGGCTGCCGAATAACCCGTAATGGTCGATCGCCAGGCTTTTCGCCACCTGACCCGCCAGGATGCCGATCATGGTCATGGCAATACCAATCACCGGCGTCGCCACAGTCAAGATCACCACGTACCCCGCCCCCAACAGACCGCCGGTGAGTTGCCAGCCGGGCAGAGAAAAGAACGACGGGCTGCTACGCGGGCTGAAAAAGAGCATCAGAAAAAAGGTTAACACTGCGCCAATCCCAAAGATGCTCATGGTTGCCCACAGATCCCCCACCTGGCTCGCCAGCGGCCCCAGCAGGCCGGCCTCGACCGATAATCCCATGCCGCCGGCAATCACTAATAAAATGAATAATAACGCCATTACTGCGCCTCCTCTGTACAACAGGCGGCTGAGGATAAAACAGCGTGCTGATGCGATAAACGGTATAATGCAGAAAACACTATTGCAGGAATTGCACAGATGGCCGATGCCAGCAGCGTCGATTTTCGCGCCCTTCAGCTTTTCATCGCGGTTTACGATAACCAGAGTTTTTCCGTAGTGGCCCGCCGCGAAGGGGTCTCTCCCTCGTTGATCTCGCGAACCATCCAGCAGCTGGAAGATGCCCTCGGGCAGCAGCTGTTCTACCGCAACACCCGTGCCGTGGTACCGACCGAAGCAGGACGCCTTTTCGCAGCGTCCGCCCGGGAACTGCTGGGACAGTACGCCGACGCGCAACGGGCGTTACAGGATCGGGCACAGGTCCCCGGCGGACTGGTGCGGATCAATGCGCCGGTCTATTTTGGTCAGCGGCATATCGCCCCCTGGCTTCCGGAACTGGCGGCCCGGCATCCCAAACTGCAGTTTGACCTGACGCTGACAGACGATTTTATCGATCCCCATCGCGATGCGACGGATATCCTTTTTCGCATCAGCAGCCTGCCGGACGCGGGCTATCACGCCAGAGTGTTTGGCAGCCAGCGCTATTACCTGACCGCCTCCCCGGAGTATGTTTCACGGTACGGCAGCCCGACTTCGCCGGAGGCATTGCATCAACATCGCACGCTGGTGTATGGCGGTTCGCAGGGAGCCAACCGCTGGCTGTTTCGCCAGCGCGAAGAGGCATGGGTGCACTATCCGTTGACCCCGCTCATGACCTCGAACAATGCCGATGCCCTGCTCACTTCAGCCATCGGCGGGATGGGGATCGTGTTATTTCCCGACTGGATGGTCAGCGGGGCGCTGCACAACGGGACATTAGTCACGCTGATGGATCGCTATTCGGCGGCCATCAGCCACACGCAATCGTATATCGCGGCGATTTATCCTTATACCCGCCATCCCTCTCTCAACGTGCGGACAGTGATTGACTATTTTGCCGACGTGTTTGGATCGCCGCCCTACTGGCAGCGCTAATGCGAGATTCGTAGTAAAACTTGTCATATCTCAAACAATTAGCATTCCTTCGCCCAGCTTGACGCGGATCGTTTCCTTTGCCGCCTCGTTACGGCTATGGTTACTAATGAGGTTAATCTCAATCTCCAGGCCGACACGGTCCCACCAGGGGGTTGCCTAACCCTTCATTGAACGGAAATAGCTATTAAATCCGTAGATTCATTCAAATATCGCTTATTGGTAGCAGTGTATATCGTAACGGCATTCACAAAAGCAAACGGAGCCTGATATGAGCACGTCTAACGACCCATCCAACAATGCATCCGCCGGGAAGTGCCCTTTCCACGCCGAGACGCCAAAACAGAGCGCCGGCAGCGGCACCGCCAACCGCGACTGGTGGCCGAACCAGCTGCGTGTCGATCTGTTAAACCAGCACTCCAATCGCTCCAACCCGTTGGGTGAGAATTTTAACTACAGGGAAGAGTTTAAAAAGCTCGATTACTCCGCGCTGAAGGCTGATCTCAGAGCGCTGCTGACCGATTCGCAAGAGTGGTGGCCGGCAGACTGGGGTAGCTATATTGGCTTGTTTATTCGTATGGCCTGGCACGGCGCCGGCACCTACCGCACCGTTGACGGTCGCGGCGGCGCAGGTCGTGGACAGCAGCGCTTTGCTCCCCTGAACTCCTGGCCTGACAACGTCAGCCTCGATAAGGCCCGCCGTCTGCTGTGGCCGGTGAAACAGAAATATGGCCAGAAAATCTCCTGGGCCGACCTTTACATGCTGGCGGGTAACGTCGCTCTGGAAAACGCCGGCTTCCGCACCTTTGGCTTTGGCGCCGGTCGCGAAGACGTCTGGGAACCGGATCTCGACGTCGACTGGGGCGATGAGAAAGAGTGGCTGGCCCACCGTCATCCGGAAAGCCTGGCGAAACAGGCCATCGGGGCCACCGAAATGGGTCTGATTTATGTCAACCCGGAAGGTCCGAACGCCAGCGGCGAGCCGCTGTCCGCCGCGGCGGCCATTCGCGCCACCTTCGGCAATATGGCGATGGACGATGAAGAGATCGTCGCGTTGATCGCCGGCGGCCATACGCTGGGCAAAACCCACGGCGCCGCAGAAACCAGCCACGTCGGCGCCGAGCCGGAAGCCGCGCCGCTGGAAGCGCAGGGTCTGGGCTGGCACTCCAGCTACGGCAGCGGCGCAGGCGCGGACGCCATCACCTCCGGTCTGGAAGTGGTCTGGACGCAGACGCCCACCCAGTGGAGCAACTACTTTTTCGAAAACCTGTTCAAATACGAATGGGTGCAGACCCGCAGCCCGGCTGGCGCGATCCAGTTCGAAGCCAAAGACGCGCCGGAGATTATCCCGGATCCGTTTAACCCGGAGAAAAAGCGCAAACCGACCATGCTGGTCACCGACCTGACCCTGCGCTTCGACCCGGAGTTTGAAAAAATCTCCCGCCGCTTCCTCAACGATCCGCAGGCCTTTAACGAGGCGTTCGCCCGGGCGTGGTTCAAGCTGACCCACCGTGATATGGGGCCAAAATCCCGTTACCTCGGGCCGGAAGTGCCGAAAGAAGATCTGATTTGGCAGGATCCGCTGCCGGCAGCGACCCATCAGCCGAGCGCGGAAGATATCGCCAGCCTGAAAACCGCCATCGCCGGCGCCGGCCTGTCGGTCAGTGAGCTGGTCTCGGTCGCCTGGGCGTCCGCCTCCACCTTCCGCGGCGGCGATAAACGCGGCGGCGCTAACGGCGCGCGTCTGGCGCTGGCCCCGCAGAAAGACTGGCCGGTTAACGCCATCGCCAGCCGGGTGCTGCCGACCCTGCAGGCGATCCAGCGCGCCTCCGGCAAAGCGTCGCTGGCCGATATTATCGTGCTGGCCGGCGTGGTCGGCGTTGAGCAGGCGGCCGCTGCCGCCGGCGTCAGCGTCAATGTGCCGTTTACCCCAGGCCGCGTCGACGCTCTGCCTGAGCAGACCGACGTCGAGTCGTTTGATCTGCTGCAGCCGCTGGCGGATGGCTTCCGCAACTATCGCCGTATCGAAGGCGGTGTCTCGACGGAAACCCTGCTGATCGATAAAGCGCAGCAGCTGACGCTAACCGCCCCGGAAATGACCGTGCTGGTCGGTGGCTTGCGCGTACTGGGCGCGAACTACGACGGCAGCAAACACGGGGTGTTTACCGACCGCGTCGGCGTGCTCAGCAATGACTTCTTCGTCAATCTGCTTGATATGGCTACCGTCTGGAAAACGGCCGATGATAACGCGGAGCTGTTTACCGGCAGCGACCGTAAAACCGGCGAAGCGAAGTACAGCGCCACCCGCGTGGATCTGGTGTTTGGCTCCAACTCGGTACTGCGCGCCCTGGCGGAAGTGTACGCCTGCGCCGACGGGCAGCAGAAGCTGGTGCATGACTTCGTTGCCGCCTGGACCAAGGTGATGAACCTCGACCGCTTCGATCTGTAATCCTCTCGCCCCGGCTCCCGCCGGGGCGTTTTTCTTATACCGCCCGCGGCAGCTGTTGCAGTCGACTCCGCGTTCGTTGAATATCCTCCAGTTCCACCCCTGCCACCAGCGTCTCCAGGTCGCAGCGGGTCACCAGCAGCAGGCGGATCTGCTTTTCATACAGCACATCAATCACATTGATAAAGCGCTGCTGGGCCGCCGGCCCCACCGTAGCCAATGGCGGCACCTCGTCCAGTAGCCAGACGGCATAGCTTTCGCAGAGCGTCAGATAGTCCATCACCGCCGTGGCGGCCTGACAAAGCTGGGTAAAGGTGAAGTGCAGCAACGCGGGCGACGCCGCGGCCGCCAGCAGCGTGCGATAGCCTACCGTCAGCGAAACCGGTTCGCCAGGCAGCGACGGCAGGTCATACAGCTGACGCTGTTGTGCATTCGGATTAACCCACATCCGCCCGCTGCAGAAGGCGTTATCCTGGCTCAGATGCCGTACGCGATAATCCTCCTCGCCGTTCAGCGCCACCACCGTTAGATGGGCGCGGATCAGCGCGATCGACGGTAAAAAGCGATCGTGATACAGCGGATTGGGCAGCAGCATCTCCGGCGGGTAGTTTGAGGTGGCCAGCAGCACGATACCGTGTTGAAAGAGGTGTTCCAGCAAGGCTTTAATCAGCATGGCGTCGCCGGGGTCGTGCAGATGAAATTCGTCGAAGCATAGCAGGCGGCAACCGGATGTCATCTGCCTCATCACCGTCTGCAGGTCGGGCGCTCCGGGGGCATTCAGCCGCTGGTGCAGTTCGCGGAAGAAGTGATGAAAATGGACCCGCCGCCTGGCGGCGAGCGGCAGGCTGGCGAAAAAGTGGTCGAGGATAAAGCTTTTCCCTCGCCCGGTACGTCCCCAGACGTATACCCCCTGCGGGCTGCCTGTCGTGGACACCAACTGCTGACCGAGGGCGTCAAGGCGGGCGATGAGTGACAGCTGATCGTCGTCCAGCGTCAGACGCGCCCGCGCCGCCTGCTCGGCCATCACGCGGGTAAAACGAAAATTAGCCGTCACCTCTGTGGGACCAAATTCCGAGGGTACACATCCATTATTTAACATTCTTATAACCTCCTGCCAGGAGGCCATTCTAGCCGCTTTCCCGCGGGATGGCGAATCGCGCGACGAGCGGCCGTTTCCGCTGCTCCGCCGCCAGCCCTACGCCTCTCCGACACGCCAGTGCACCGATGTGACGTTCTGCTGAACGCCCATCTGCGCCATAATTTGCGCCAGCGTTTTTTGGTGCTGCTTATGGCTAATCAGCTGCGCGCAAATCTCCAGATGGTCCGCGGTGTCCGCCGCCGCCGACTGCAATCCCTGCAGGGTAAACCGCTGCTGCTGCGCAATATTCAGCAACAGCTGACGTACGGCATTTTCATGTTCGCGCAGACAGGTGACGCGTAAGACATAGCGTTTCTCTTCGTCACCGGCCCCCGGCAAGGCATGAATGCGCTGCGCCGCCTCGCGCAGCAGGATATTGGCGCACAGAATAATCAGCGTAGCCGCCGTCGCGTTCCAGAACTGTCCCAAGCCGCAGAGTACGCCGATCCCGGCCGAACACCACAGCGTGGCGGCGGTATTGAGGCCGCGGACGTTCATGCCATCGCGCATAATCACCCCTGCCCCAAGGAAGCCGATACCGGAGACGATCTGCGCCGCAATACGCCCCGGGCTGTCCGGCGAGGCCGACATCGCGCTGAGAATAAACACCGCCGCGCCGGTGGCCACCAGGGCATTGGTGCGTAAACCGGCCATACGTTGCCGCCACTGTCGTTCCGCGCCGATCAGCGCCCCCAACAACATTGCCGCGAGTAAATGAGTCATATAAGGAAATACCATCGCGCCTTCCTCCAGAAAACAGAAAGCCAAAAATTACAGATGTAGCGCTCAGCCGCGCCGGGCGATTAGCGGGTGGATGATGGTGGAGGAAATAAGGGTCTGCAAAACATAAACATAACGCTGCCTCTCGCGCTCAATGACGCATAAATTATTGAGGGAGGCAATCCGGAACTGAGAGATTGCTGCCCGCCGGGACGGCAAGCAGCGAAATGATCGCGTTAGCTTGCCGGAAAATCGCAATAAGGGTGACTGTCCAACGTATGACTCCTGAATAAAAGTGGGCACATTATAGCCCTGGGTAATGATGGGTAAAGCACGA
Organism: Klebsiella sp. KP20-425-1; assembly: GCF_025813515.1. Lineage (NCBI taxonomy): Bacteria > Pseudomonadati > Pseudomonadota > Gammaproteobacteria > Enterobacterales > Enterobacteriaceae > Klebsiella > Klebsiella sp. KP20-425-1. The sequence continues at coordinate 2,468,999 of NZ_CP109614.1, read as the reverse complement.
AAACGCCGCCGGTGACGATTCGTTTAGTTTGTCTTTCGCGGGTCCTGCGTAGCGTGACATCGCCAGGCGACTAAAATGCCGTCAGCGGTGATTTACTTCAATTCCGTCGCTGGGATGCGGCGAAAACCAGCATGAATATCATCTTTATGTCTCCCCAGCGCGATCTTACGCTAAAGAATGTCGCTAAGGCTAAGGATTAAAAATTTAAAACTATTAACAATCAATTAACATTAGCAGGCAAACCATTCTTCCTGAGGAACACAACACCATGTCTACCACCCAGGTTCTCGGCGAAACGCCCTATGCTTCGCCAGGACAACCGCACGCCAGCTTAACCGGACGCATTGATGCGCTGCCCGCCTCATTTGGGTTATGGTCGTTTATTACCCTGCTCTCACTTGGCGGCTTCTTTGAGCTCTACGATCTCTTCCAGACCGGGTATATCAGCGCGGGCCTGCTGGCGGAGGGCATTTTCCACACCGGACAGGCGGGCATCTTCGGCATCGCCGACCAGGCGGCCTTCGCCTCCGCCACCTTTATGGGGCTGTTTATCGGCGCCAGTCTGCTGGCGCCGCTGGCGGACAAACTGGGCCGCCGCCTGACCTTTATGGTGGCGCTCGCCTGGTACGGTCTTTTTTCGCTGCTGATGGCGACGCAGAGTAGCGCGGAAGGGGTGATCTTCTTCCGCTTTCTGGTGGGGATCGGCCTCGGCATTGAGCTGGTGACCATTGATACTTACCTCAGCGAATGGGTGCCAACCCATCTGCGCAATAAAGCCTTTGCCTTTGCCTTCTTCATCCAGTTCCTCTCGGTTCCGGCGGTGGCGCTGATGTCCTGGATGCTGGTGCCGACCACCCTGTTCGGCCTCAGCGGCTGGCGCTGGGTGATCATCTTTGGCGCACTGTTCTCGCTGGCGATCTGGTTTATCCGCAAAAAGCTACCGGAGTCAGCCCGCTGGCTGGAAAGCAAAGGGCGGCATGATGACGCGCATACGGTGATGTGTGAGATGGAAGCCCGCTGCGGCCTGACGCCGTCGCCGAAGCATGCGCATGCGGCACAGAGCGTCGTCAAACGCGGCACCTTCCGCGAAATCTGGGCGCCGGAGTATCGGCAGCGCACCCTGATGCTGATGGTGATGAACTTCTTCCAGGCGATCGGTTTCTTCGGCTTTGGCAACTGGCTGCCGGCGCTGCTCTCCGGTCAGGGCGCCAGCATCACCCATAGCCTGCTGTACGCCTTCTTTATCACCCTCGCCTATCCGCTGGGCTGCCTGTTCTGCACCCGCTTCGTGCATCGCTTTGAAAACAAGTGGCAGATTGTCCTCTCCGCGCTGATGACCGTTATCTTCGGCACCCTGTTCGCTCTGCAAAACAACCCGATTCTGCTGGTGATCTGCGGGTTTATGATCACCTGGTCCAACGCCTGGCTGACCATCAGCTACCACGCCTACCAGGCCGAGGTCTTCCCGACCCATATTCGCGCCCGCGCCGTCGGCTTCTGCTACTCGTTCAGCCGGCTCTCGACCGCGGTGACCAGCATTCTGATCGGCATTATTCTGCAATACGCCGGCACGCCGGGAGTAATTAGCTTTATCGTCGTCAGTATGCTGATGGTGATGCTGTCGGTAGGGATCTTCGGCCCGAGAACGCGGGGCATTCGTCTGGAGAATATCTGATGGCGGTCGCCGCCGAGGGTGCCGGCGGCGACATATTTTATCAGTTGCGATGTTGCAGCTGGCGCTGAACCTCAATAAGCTCCGCGATCAACTCCCGCGCGAGCATAGAGGTCATTATATGATCCTGGGCATGTACCAGAATAAGATTAACCGGTACTTTGCCGCAGCCCTCATCCATACCAATAAGCATGGTTTGTACATCATGCGCGCGTTTTGCGGCATCTGCGGCGTCCTGCATCAGCCTATCAACGTCCTGCCACACTCCTTTTCTGGCGGCTTGCAGCGCCTGCATCGCCAGACTGCGGGACTCACCGGCGTTAATGATGAGTTCCATGACGGTTGCTTCCATATCCATACGGTTTCCCTACTTGTTGAGTGAATGACGACTGTTGCCATAGTTAATATTTGTGATGTGTACTGCAGGAGGGATAAAAAATTGTCATTAAGGCTTGTAACTTCTGGACAGCATTAAGCGGCGCCGCAATACCACTTTTACCAACGGTCCAGCATCACCGGGGCTATATTGACACTCTCCCATCAGAGGGGCGTTTAGGCATTTTAGTGACAAGCCGCCAGGTCGGCGGCCCGGCCTCAGCCAAATATCCCCTGCGCCTCGGCGAAGCATTTTTCCGCCAGGGTCGAGACTGGTTCCTGCTGGCGCATAATCAGCGCCAGCTGTGAATCAACATGGGTTTCGGCGATCGGCAGAATTTCAAGATTATCGCTTAGCGCTTCGAGGCCGTTGTTAAGCGGCATAATGGCGCAGCAGATCCCCGCCTGCACCGCCTGGATAATCTGAAACGTCGAATCACTTTCAAAGACATACCCCGGCGTTAGCCCTTTGGCCTTAAAGCTGATTTCAATCGATTCCCGGTAATACATCCCCTTGGTCAGAAAGCCGAGGGGCAGCGTCGCCAGCGTCTCCCATCCCGGCGTCCCGGCGCTGAAGTCGAAATGGCGTTTATCGTGCAGGAGCCCCATCCGGGTTTGCGGCAAGCGAGCAATCTTGAACTGACCTTCATCCAGATGCTGCAGATAACAAATCCCCAGATCCAGCTGATTACGGCTGACGCCATCGATAATCTGCTCCGAGGTCATCGACAACAGGCTGAACTGCAGCGCCGGAAATTTCTCCGCCAGGGGTTTAATCAACTGCATCGGATTGAGGCTCGCCAGCGGCACCATACCGACCCGCAGCTGGCCGACCATCTGCCCGCGACAGATGGCCGCCTCTGCCGCCAGGCCGTCATGAGCGGCCAGCACCGCCCGCGCCCAGGCCAGGATCCGCTCTCCCTCCGGGGTAAACCCCTCAAAGCGCTGGCCGCGCTGGATCAGCGTCAGGTTCAGCTCCTCTTCCAGGTTACGAATGCGCATAGAGAGCGTCGGCTGGGTAATATGACAGGCCGCCGCCGCCTGGCCAAAATGGCGCGTCTGATCGAGCGCGATCAAATACTTGAGTTGCTTAATATCCATTCTCTTTCCCGTTTGAACCCCGCCGTTCACCCCCGGGGCCGCGCACAGGTTACCAGAATGTTAGTTTCGCTAGCGATAAATTCAAGCGAGGACATCACGAGGTGCTGCGGGGCGCAGGACGGCGCGACGCCGCTCTGCGCTATACCTTTTTAGCGCCCGCCGGCCAGCGGACGGATCTCTTTCGAGCGCAGCGTCAGGCGAACGGGAACCGACTTATACGAAGGGGTGCCGCTCTCTTCATCGAGATAGTTCAGCGGCACCAGCACGTTGGCTTCCGGATAATAGGCGCCGACGGTGCCCGGCGCAATGCCGTAGGCCACCACCGTGATATCTTCCAGCGTCAGCGCGCTTCCCGGCAGCGCGGTATGGATATCCACCCGATCGCCATGCTCCAGACCCTGGGCGGCCATATCCTGCTCGTTCATAAACAGCACGTCGCGGCGGCCAAAGACGCCACGGTAGCGGTCATCCATCGCGTAGATGGTGGTGTTGTACTGGTCATGACTGCGCAGCGTCACCAGGCGCATCACGTCCTCACCCTCCACCACCACGTTCTCATGCACCCCTTTAAATACCGAGAACATGGCTTTACCGGTGGCGGTAGGCCAGATGCGCTCGGTCGGCGGCAGCGGCATGCGGAAGCCTCCAGGATGGCGAATGCGCTGGCTATAATCCTCGAACCCAGGAATGGTCTGTTCGATCAGATCGCGAATGCGATCGTAGTCTTCCACGAGGTACTGCCAGTCCACTTTGCTGGCGGGCAAGGTGGCCTTCGCCAGACCGGCGACAATCGCCGGCTCCGAGCGCAGCATCGGCGAGGCGGGCTTAAGCTTGCCCGACGAAGCATGCACCATCGACATCGAATCCTCGACGGTGATCGACTGCCGGCCGCTGGCCTGCAGGTCAAGCTCGGTGCGGCCCAGACACGGCAGAATAAAGGTCTCTTTCGCCGTCAGGAGATGTGAGCGGTTGAGCTTGGTGCCGACGTGAACGCTGAGCTCAAGGCCGCGCATCGCCGGGAAGGCGCGTTCGTGGTCCGGCATCGCCACGGCGAAGTTGCCCCCAAGGCAGATCAGCGCTTTGGCTTCGCCGGCGATCATGGCCTCCAGGGCTTTTACCGCATCGTGGCCATGATGCCGCGGCGGCGTAATCCCCATCACCCGCTGCAGGCTGTCGAGGAAAGCCGCGGAGGGTTTTTCGCTGATCCCGACAGTGCGGTTACCCTGGACGTTCGAGTGACCGCGCAAAGGACAGATCCCGGCCCCCGGCTTGCCGATATTGCCGCGCATCAGCAGCAGGTCGGCAATCAGACGCACGTTGGAGGTGCCTTTGTTATGCTGGGTGATGCCCATACCGTAGGTGACGATGGTGGCCCTGGATTTGGCGTAAGCCGCCGCAACCTGGGTCAGGGATTCGCGCGTCAGGCCAGACTCCTGCTCGATATCCTGCCAGCGGGTGGCGTGGAGGTCATCGGCGAAGGCGGTGAATCCCTGGGTATGTTGGGCGATAAACGCGTGGTCGAGCACATTGCCCTGTTCCTCCTCCAGCTGCAGCAGCGCTTTGGCGATCCCTTTCAGCGCCGCCGCGTCGCCCCCGGCCCGTACCTGGTAGTAGGTCGAGGCGATCGGCGTCGAGCGCCGGGTCGCCATCTCCATCACGTTCTGCGGATCGGCAAAACGCTCCAGCGCCCGTTCACGCAGCGGATTGAAAACGATAATCGGCACGCCGCGGCGGGATAGCTCATGCAGGGTGCCCATCATCCGCGGGTGGTTGGTGCCCGGATTATGGCCGATGGAGATCACCAGCTCGGTCTGGTCAAAATCGTCGAGGGAGACGGTGCCTTTACCAATGCCGATCGACTGTGGCAGGCCCACGCTGGTGGATTCATGACACATGTTGGAGCAATCGGGGAAGTTGTTAGTGCCATACTCGCGGGCAAACAGCTGGAACAGCCACGCCGCTTCGTTGGAGGCTCGGCCAGAGGTGTAGAATTCAACCTCATCCGGCTGCAGGCCGCGGAGGATCTCGCCGATACGGGCGAAGGCTTGCTCCCACGCCACCGGACGCAGGGTATCGCTGTCCCGGTCGTAAACCAAAGGATGGGTTAAGCGGCCGTAGCCCTCCAGTTCAAAATCGCTTTTTGCCAGCAGGGAAGATACGGTATTTGCCGCGAGGAATGCGGGTGTCACCCGTTTGGTGGTCGCCTCCCAGGTCACGGCTTTGGCGCCGTTTTCGCAAAACTGGAAGGTCGATTTATGTTCTTTATCCGGCCAGGCGCAGCCCGGGCAGTCAAAACCGTCCGGCTGGTTGGTACGCAGCAGCGTGGCGGGCGCCTCAAAGGCATCCATCTGGGTGCGCACGGCGATGGCCGTGGCCTTCAACGCGCCCCACCCGCCTGCCGGACCGTCATAGGGGTGAACACCGGGAACCGCGCGTCTTTTATTGGTCATCTCTTTACTCCTGCTGCTCTGTTCTGGCTGTCGCTAGCCGAAAAAGGCGTACAACAACCCCGGCGACGAAGCGTGAATCGCATGGCGTCACCTGAAAAGAATGCTGTTTCTCAAGGATAGTACGATGGGAAAGCGTAGGTACTGCGTTTGTTAACTGAATAATAACATACACCACAATTCTGTATAATTGATGTTATCTATCAGGTGTTAAATTTAACTTATTTGCAAATTTTGCGGTTTTCACCGCGGTGCTGTGACGGATAAATTGCTACGGAAAGTGATGACCGGGCAGCGAAACCGCCCGGTGGGCCAGGCTCAGGTCAGATTGAAGTAACGATCCGGACGCAGCGTCTCCGGCAGCGGATGCTGACCGGTCATGTCGAGCAGATTGCGCTCGATGGTATTGCACATCGCGTTCAGCGGCAGGTCATTGGCTGCGGTGCCGAACGGATCTTCCAGCTCTTCCGCCAGCGAATCCCACGATAAAAAGGTATAAGAGATAAAGACCGAGACAAACGGCGTCATGTAGTGCAGATCGCCGACCAGGGCGAACGGCAGCAGCGTACAGAACAGGTAGACGGTACGCTGCAGGATCAGGGTATAGGCGAAAGGCACCGGGGTGGTGGCCAGCCTTTCACAACCGCCCAGCACGTGCGCCAGCTCGTCGAGTTTGTTGTCCATCAGCCCGTAAGTGATGTCGCTGAGCTTGCCCGCCTCCCGCAGCTGGCCAATTTCGTTGCCGGCCAGCAGCAGGATCCGGTTGGTGGGCATTGAGCTGGCGAGGATCTCCGTCACCCTCTCCTCCGGTAGCAACCGCCGCAGGTCAGCCGTCGGATCGGTTTTGCGCAGCTGGTGCTTCAGGCTCCAGCTAAAGGCCACCAGATAGCTGACGATGCGGCGATGGGCATCGTGTTCCGCCGGCAGGATATTGCGCAGCTGACGCACCAGCGTGCGTTCGGCGATAAGCACCGTCCCCCACAGATTGCGCGCCTCGACGAAGCGGCTGTAGCTGGCGCTGTTGCGAAAGCCGAGGAAAATCGCAATCGCAATCCCCAGCAGGCTGAACGGCGCCACGGTTAAGTGGATCCCCAACTGTTCGTACCATTGATAGCTGATAATGGCGATGATCGACATCAGCACATTTAGCAGCAGGCGAAAGATGATTTTCGACAGCACGGAGCCGTGCCAGTCAAATAGGCGAAGAAACCAGTGTTGTTCTGGCCGAATGATCATTGTCTGACTTCCTGAATTACCGCTCTGGTCATTATCTCTGAATACAGAATAGAGATTATCTATGAGCCGATTGGTTTATTTTATCGTTAACTGCGATGGGCAGATCTGCGCCATTATTTAGCGATGGTAATGGCGTTTTTAGTATGGGCCTTTTTTATATTTCAGGCAATCAATGCGCCAGCAATAATGGCTCAGAAGAAAAAATAACCGCTGAGCCAATTCATTTTTCCGCTTAGGCTACCGGGTGTATCAGACCGCTTTCGTCAACCCCTGCGCTTCGCAGGGATCGAGATGCACCATCACATTAAGCACCGGATGCTGCGCCAGCACCCGCTCCCGCGCGTGACGGGCAATCTGATGCCCTTCGGCTACCGACATCTCGCCAGCCACCTCGAGATGGACATCCACCAGCACCAGATCCCCCGCCTTACGGGTTTTCAGATCGTGGAGGCCCGCCACGCCCGGCGTAGTTCGCAGCGTATCGGCGATCGCCTGCTGCATCTCTTCATCAACCGCACGGTCCATTAAATCATGCAGCGCGCTGACGGCGAAACGATAGCCCATGCGCGCAATCAGCAGCCCCACCGCCAGCGCGGCGAGCGGGTCGAACCAGGCGAACCCGGCCAGATTACCGATAATCCCCAGGGCCACCACCAGGGAGGATGCGGCGTCAGAGCGGGCATGCCAGGCATTGGCGATAAGCAGTGACGAATTCAGCCGCCTGGCGGCCGCCAGCATATAGCGAAACAGCCCCTCCTTGACGGCCAGCGCCACCAGCGCCATCCACAGCGCCGCGCTGTGCACCGGCGGAATAGTTTGCGGTTGCGCGAGATGGCCCGCCGCGGACCATAGCATGCCACCCCCGACGAGCAGCAGCATCGCGCCGATGATTAGGGAGGCGCCGTTCTCATAGCGCCAGTGGCCATAGTGGTGATCGTGGTCAGACGGTCGACGGCTCTTTTTATTCGCCATCAATACCACGCCATCGGCGACCAGATCGGAAAAAGAGTGCATTCCGTCGGCAATTAATCCCTGAGAGCCGGAAAATATTCCCACGACTACCTGTAAGGCAGAAAGGAAAATATTAACCACCACGCTAACAAGGGTACTCTTTCGCGCCTGCACCGAACGCTCATGATATTTATTATCATTTTCAAAATTATGTTGTGTCATTATTTCTCTCCCTTTGTGAGCGGGAAGAATAAACTGACAAACTGAGTTTATGCTTAACAATATAAAAGCCATTGCCTTGCCGTTTAACGATATCGCGGCGGTCGGTAATGACTATTTACTGTATGTGCCGTTGGAACGCTGCAACCTTGCGCCAATGAACTATCTTTTGAAGGGTGGCCACAGGTCGGGCCACTTTAGCTTAGCCACCACAGGAGTCAGCGATGTCACATAACAAACCATCCCGGCTGCGTTTCGCCATTAATCTGGGCAATGCGGTCCTGGCCCATCTCGGGGAGACAGGAAAGCCCGCGGGCATCACCGTCGAGCTCAGCCATCGGCTGGCGACGCGCTGGGGCGTCAGCGCCGAATTCGTTCCCTATCCTGCCGCGGGTAAAGTGGTGGCTGACGCCGGTGGCGAGCACTGGGATATTGCCTTTCTGGCCATCGATCCGGCGCGGGAAGCCACCCTGCGCTTTACCTCGCCCTATATCACCATCCAGGGTACCGCGCTGGTCAGCGTTGATTCGCCCTGCCAGAGCGTGGCCGACATGGATCGCCCGGCAACCACCATTAACGTCGGACAAAACGCCGCATACGATCTATGGCTAACCCGCCATCTGCAGCACGCCAGCCTGCATCGCCTTCCCTCTTCGCAGGAGGCAATCGACGCCTTCCTCGCCGGTGAAGGGGATATGGTCGCCGGCATCCGCCAGCCGCTGGAGGCGACAGCCCGTCAGCACGCCGGGGTGCGGGTACTGGCGGATAATTTTACCGAGATCCAGCAGGCCATCTGCGTCGCCCGGGCGGACGTGGACCGTTTTCACGCGGTAAACGACGCGCTTAGCGAGTGGCGGGCGGATGGCAGTCTGCAGGCGCTGATTGCCGGTCACCTGGGCCAAGCGAACTGAATCACGCCTCCGTCATCCGGCGCATAGCGCAATGCCAGGCGCCGTTGCGTACCGAGGCGCGCAGTACGCGGGCCACGCCATGCACCATCAGGCGCGTCGTGCGCCGCTGCAGCGGCGTGAGCGACAATCCCAGCATCTCCTGCGCCCATTCCGGCAGGAGGTCAATTCCTGCGTTCATCATCACCCGGCCGACCGGCTGGCTCATCCGCCCCGGCAGACGGGTGGAGAGCAGCACCTCGGCTACCTCCCGGGTACGTTCGTCGCAGCGCAGTCGCGGGCGCATCGCCTCGAGATAGTCCGCCACCTCCTGCGGTGTCTGAGGGATATCCCGAGCCCCCAGCCGCCGGGCGATTTCCGCCGACTCACGAAAATAGTCCTCCTGGCGCTCGGGACTGACCACCGTCCGCTTGTAGCGCAGGTGGGAAGCCATAAAGCGACTGCACTCGGCGACGTGCACCCAGGTTAACAGCGCCGGGTCGCTCGCCTGATACGGGGTTCCGTCCTTATCCACCCCGGCGATCCGCTGATGGATCCCCTGTACTTTGGCGATTAGCCGTTCGGCGTCGGGAGTAGTGGCAAAAGTGGTGGCAGAAATAAACTGGCTGGTGCGGCGCAGGCGGCCCAAAATATCCTCGCGAAAACGAGAGTGATCCCAGACGCCGGCCAGCGCCAGAGGATGCAGCATCTGCAGCAACAGCGCGCTAATGCCGCCGCAGAGCATCGAGGTAAAATCGCCGTGCACCTGCCAGATGGCCGACTGGGGACCAAACAGCCCCGGCTCTCCTTTGGGTCGTTCAAAGTCGATCTCTTTTAGCGCCATGCCGGTCAGGCCGAGCACCTGCGCCTCGATCATCCGGCGAATGCCGATCATGATGGTATCCCTTACGTGCAACTAAAGGACAAAAGATACCACTGTTGGACAGCATTGGGAGAGATATTGCGGAAAGAGTGCCCGCAGCACGCGGGCACGACGGCTTACGGATTCAGCTGGTAATCGAGGGTAATGTTGGCCTTCAGCACCTGCGATACCGGGCAGCCTGCTTTCGCTTTCTGGATGATCTCATCGAACGCCGCCGGAGACACGTCCGGCAGGACGATCTGGCTTTGCAGCGCGATATCGGTAATCGCAAAGCCGCCGTCGGTTTTATTGAGGGTGACCACTGCGGTAGTGTCAATGGACGTTGCGGTATATCCCTCTTCGCTGAGCATCAGCGACAGGGCCATCGAAAAGCAGGCGGCATGTGCAGCGCCGATCAGCTCCTCAGGGTTGGTGCCCTTCACCCCCTCAAAACGGGTGTTAAATCCGTAGGGCTGCTGGCTCAGCGCCCCGCTTTCTGTCGACACGGTGCCTTTGCCATGCTTCAGGTCGCCTTCCCAGTGCGCTAGCCCTTTCTTATGAATCGCCATTTGATTCCTCCTGTAGTGATGTCGAACAAAAAGTATAGTGCGTGATGCCGAAGCTGCGTCTTTTTGCAGCCTCTGGCTCCCACGTTCCCGTGGTTTTCGTGTCGTTGGTGACGCTATCGGCCATCCTGCGGATGCCAGGGATCGGATTTGTCATCCTTGCTGTCGTCCCGTTTACGCGGAACTTCGCCCTGCTCCCCGGGCGCCTCACGGGCAGGTTGCTTACCGCGCTCTTCGTCTTGCGAGTGAGAAAAGGTGCTCATATCGACGTGCTCCGCTTACTTAGGCGACTGCTTGAGCAGACGATCGATTCGCACGACCGGCGGCGTCATTTTGCGATCCAGACTGCCGTTGATATTGACCAGATCGTCTGGCTCTACGTGTTGTTCGTTAAACGCGGCGACCGGGATAATAACGGTGATGGTGCCGCTTTTATCACGAAACTGATAACGGTCATCTCCCTGCCGCTTGAGCAGATTGCCGCGCAGCGAAACGGTCGCGCCATCGTGCATGGTTTTCGCCTGCTCAACGGTCATGATCCGGCCATCCTCGACGCCGCGATAGCCGTCATCGAGTTTGTGCGGCGGCGGCGGCGCGGCATCCTGACTAAACCCTCCCTTATCGTCCGCCTGCGCGACACCTACGGCAAACAGACAGGCCATGGCCAATGCTAGTTTTTTCATCATGCCTCCGTTTTTTGCTGACGATGAGAATAAAGCCTGGCTGAGGCTGGCCATTTTTACAAAGTCAATTGTTCTGATATCGTCTAATATAAGAATGTCCTTATCGTTACGCTCCTGGCGAAACGAAACGCGGGGAAAATATTAATGATTAAGAATCAACAGCCTTGTCCTATCGTCGATGAGAATGAACGCTCCTTACGCTTTGAATATCGCTTCCGCCGCTATGGGATAATTGTTTTGAGTCTCATCATTCTTACCGCGTTAAGCGGCCTGTGGTCCTCCGGTTATTTCAGTGAAGCACACCGGGAAACCAGTGGAGGCGAATTAAGCGTCGATTATCAGCGCTATGCCAGGCTGATGAGTGAAACCGAGCTTAATATTCAGATTAAACCGGATACGGCCAGCGACACCATTATCAGCTTCGCCGCCCCGTTATTAACCCGCTACCAGATCGGTGATATCCGTCCGCAGCCGGATAAAATGTATAGCGCCGAGGGGAAATTACATCTCGTCTATCAGCGGTCGAACCCCCCTTCACCGATATCTGTGTGGTTAGCCGTTACCCCAAAAACGGCCGGTAATATCTCTCTGCAGGCGGTAGTTAACGATCGCTATTCTGTAACCTGGCAGCAGTTTGTCTATCCGTAGGAGTCGCTATGGAAATGGTCCTTAGAGCCGCAGCAATCTATCTGATCCTGTTGATTATTTTTAAGATTGCCGGCAGAAGAACCCTGATGCAATTAACCAACTTTGACCTGATACTGTTGCTGATTATCAGCGAAGCCACCCAGCAGGCAATGCTCAGCACAGACTATTCGGTTACCGGGTCGATGCTGACTATCGTCACCCTGGTTAGTATTGATATTTTGTTCGGCTATATTAAGAAAAAATTTGCTCAGGCAGAAAATTTTCTCGATGGTACGCCGGTTATCGTGGTGGAAAATGGTGCTGTCATCGACGAGAAGATTAAGCTCGTCAATATCTCTGTCGATGATATCCTGCTGGCGGCCAGGCAGCACCATGGCATTTATGAATTGAAAGCGATCAAATTCGCTATTCTCGAGCGTAACGGCCAGATATCCATTATTCCTGAGCAGGAATAGTATCGGCTTCGCTATTTATCACGCTCCGGTTGTTTATCACCTGATTCCGGAGCGCGAGTGGCGTCATCCTCTTCTTTTTCACCGTTAACAACGTTCAACATTAACATTTTTCCTCCTCGCTGGTTGTCAGGGATCCTACAAATTATAGAACGCCTTCGCCGAAGTATGTAGGATCTGCCGAAACTAACCAGGAGATGCCGCCTGATTCACACTGCGCTTATTCCAGGATATTTCCCACCTCGTCATTGCCATTGGTGAGAAATAATTAACCGATCCGTACAGTCAATATTGTGAAAGCCAAAACATAATGAGGTCACTATGTCTGTGATGGTTATTACCGGTGGAACCGCGGGAGCGGGCAAAGCTACCGCGCTGCGTTTCGCCCGCGCTGGATATCACGTGGCGCTGATCGCCCGAGACGAAACGGGTTTACAGGAGACGCGACAGGCCTGTGAACGGTTTGGCATTAAAACGCTGGCTATTAGCGCCGATGTCGTCGACGCCGGGGCGCTGCAGCGCGCCGCCGCCGAGGTGGAAACCACCCTCGGGGCAATCGACGTCTGGATCAACAACGCCATGACCACCGTGCTGGCGCCCTTTCGTCAGATGAGCGAGGAGGAGTTTCGCCGGGTGACGGAGGTGACCTATCTCGGGTACGTGAACGGCACCCGCGCGGCGCTGGAGGTCATGATCCCCCGGGATCGGGGGGTGATTATTCAGGCCGGCTCGGCGCTGGCCTGGCGTTCAATCCCACTGCAGTCGGCTTACTGCGGAGCGAAAGCGGCGATCCGCGGCTTTACCGATGCCGTGCGTACCGAACTGATGCATGAGAAAAGCCACATCCAGTTGACCATGGTGCAACTGCCGGGGATGAACACCGCCCAGTTTGGCTGGGCGCGAAACAAAATGGATCAGGCCATGCAGCCGGTGCCCCCGGTCTATCAGCCGGAAGTCGCCGCCGAGGCTATTTACAGCGTCATCCAGCGCCCGGTCAACGAGCTGTGGGTCGGAAAAAGCACCATCCAGTCGATCCTCGGCCAGGTCTTCTTCCCTCGTCTGCTCGATCGGCTGATGGTGAAAAAAGCGTGGGAGGGACAGTTTACCGGTCAGCCAAAGTCGTCAGACCAACAGGACGACCTGTTCACGCCGGTGCGCGGCAATCATCCGGGCCACGGCCCCTTTAACGATGGCGCACGGCGTAAAGCAGTCACCATCAGCGCCGATCTCCCGGGTAAAGTCGCCGCCGGCGTCGGGGTAGCGGTGGCGACGATGGCGCTGCGGGCGTTGTTCCGTCGTTCCGGAAAACGGCGCTAACTCAGGCTGCGGCTGAACCAACGGTAACCATATCCGGAGAGTGCCAGCCGCGCATCTTTCCCGCCGTGCAGCCCATCCTGATAGAGCTTATCTTCCAGAATTGGGCTCCAGTAGCCCTCGGCCAGCGGCGGGAGCAGGACCTCTACCGCCTGCTGGCTGCAGTTGGCCAGCATCAGTACCTCCCGCGATTCGCTGCGATAGAGCAAGCCCAGCACCGCGTCGGGCTTTAGGGTAAGGAGAGTAAAAGGGAGGGAGCCCGGTTCAGTATATTCCGTGCGCGCCAATACCATATTGCGTACCCGATGCAGCAGCGACCTGGGATGGCGCAGCGCCGTTTCGACATTGATCCGTTGGTAGCGGAACCGCCCGCTGGCCACCGGTTTTACCGGCAAATCATCCCGCGCCGCCCGGGAAAAGCCGGCGTTGGCCGCGGCTGACCACTGCATCGGCGTTCTGACCGCGTAGCGCTCCGGTAAGGAGAGATCGTCACCCATGCCAATCTCGTCGCCATAGCGCATCACCGGCACGCCGGGCAGCGCCAGCAGGATAGCATGGGCTAACGCTATGCGTCGGGTATCGCCGTCCAGCATCGGCGCCAGTCTTCGGCGTACGCCGCGCTGGTAAACGGACATCGATTTATCAGGGGCAAAGGTGCGGATAACCTGGCGCTTGTTGCGCTCGCCAATCCCCTCAAGATCCAGTTCATCATGGTTGCGCAGCCAGTTGACGAAGCAGCACCCGTCCGGCGGGGTCACCATCGCCTGCAGGGCCTTCACCACCGGCGCGGCGCGCTGCTGCGCCAGGCTGAGGTAGAGGTATTTGTTAAGCCAGAAATTAAGCACCATCTGCAGCCGATCGCCCTGGCCGAAATAATGACGGTAATCTTCTACCGCGACGTCCACTTCACCCAGGAGTATCGCATCGGGATTGAGGCGCTGTACAACCTGCCGGAGATGGGTCAGCAGCGGGTAGCCGCGCGTCTCGTCGCCCTTTCCGGCCTGCTTGACCAGATGTGACGCGGCATCGAGACGAAAGCCAGACACCCCAGCCTGCAGCCAGAAGGTGATAATGTTTTCGATTTCAGCGATCACCGGCGGATGGGCGAGATTAAGGTCGGGCTCGTGGTGATAAAACATGTGGCGATAATATTGCCCAGCCTGTTCGTCCCAGCGCCAGACGCTCTCCTCAACGCCGGGAAACATGGGAGGATCGTCGTTTTCCGGCGGCCGATCGGCCCACAGATAATACGGCCGCCACGGCGACCGGGGATCGCGTCGCGCCGCCTGGAACCACGGGTGCTGCGCGGAGGTGTGCTGGATCACCAGCTCAACGATCACCCGCAGTCCCAGCTCGCGGGCGCGGGCAATCAGCTCAATCACGTCAGCGATAGTGCCGAACCGCGGATCGGGCTGCAGATGATCGCTGATATCATAGCCATCATCCTGCAGAGGAGTGAGATAGAACGGAGTCAGCCAGAGCACCGTCGCTCCGAGGCTGCGAATGTAGTGTAGCTTTTGGCGAATGCCCGCGAGATCGCCAAAACCATCGCCATTGGCATCATAAAAGAGCGAACTGTCAACCTGATAGATGACCGCTCTGTGAAACCACTCTTCCCGTTGCATCACTCTCACCTCGCGTTCTGCCCGTCCCTGTCAGCCGCCTCAGCGCGATCCGGACCCCGCCCTGGCCTTCGCGCGCGGTTTGCCGACAGGCGATACGGGATTGCGTTCCGCTGGTAGCATCCTGTTCGCTACCGCGTCCACCAGCGCCTGCTGCCTGGCGGTTAATACCAGCGGAACCTCTTCCTCGGCGGCGAGGAGCGCGATGGTTTGCCGTTTGACCATAGCGTTCTCCGGCGGCTTAATGCCCGGCCTCAACGCCAGGCATATCGGTATCCATAAGATATTGCCCGGTCAGCGCTGGCAGATAATGGAGCAGCCAATCAGCCATTCCTCTCTCTTCAGCCAGGATACCCTCCAGTGTATGCATCGCGCTGTGGTCGCCTACTCTTTTCGCCGCCGTTAATAAAGCGGTATAGCAGGCGACCTCAAAATGGGCAAAAACGTAGGCAGTGATAATCACTTTAATAACCTCATCACCGGGCAGCATGATGCCAATGGTCTGTCCTAACGCCGCCACCCGGCTCATCGCATCCTTCAGCGCAGAGCGGGAAATATGGTTGCGGGCGATGATATCCTGCAGGGCGGACAATTGCCGTCGGGTTTCATAGAGATGTTGTTCAAGGCGGGTGCGTAACTGCGGTTCATTATCGAGGCGTCTGATGGTGGCCACCAGCAGCGACTCAGCCTGTTTTTCCATGGCATGCGCATCGCGAAGCCAGTTGTGATAATTTTCAATATCCGTCATATACACCTCTGATCATTAACCTTTTATTTTGACGTGGAATCTTCACTCTCTTCCGCCGCCTGGTCAGCTCGCGCTGCGCTATATCCGGATAAATGGCCAACAATATTGGCATAAATACTGATGAGAATGACCCACAGTACGCTGTCTTTCCACCAGATTAACGAGGGTATCGCCAGACCCACCCACATAACGGCGGCGACAAGATGACAGCGCTTAATAAACACTGGCGTCAACTTCATTTTATTACCTTAGGACCGAACAATATTGAGCGACCATTTTATCGACGCTCTGACCGCTGCGTCAGGCGCTAAACCTTACGCTGAAAATGTCTTTCTTTTGCCTAAGCATAAAAAAGAAAACAGCGTTGCGTATTGTCCCGTTCCGTTATTTTCTGTCTTTACCGTCCGGCTAATTTATTGCCGCTGCGGCCGTCTTTAATTGCTAGTGATGCGGCGATTTCCTCCTCACCTTTTAGTTTCCCCACATCGCGGATAATGAATGTCGTTATAGATAAATAAACCCTGAATATGCAGAAACCTGCGGACCATCTGGCCCACAGGTTTTGTCTCAACGCCGATTTGTCGGCGTCACAGCTCATCAGTCGCTAGCTGTCACCGGATTTACGGCCGCCGCCATGACTGTTCTTACCACCCTTCTTACCGGCTTCGGATGCACGTTCAGGATCATTTTTAAAGTTCCCGCCGCTGTGCTGTCCGCCTTTACGCCCGGCTTCGGATGCTTTCTCACGATCTTCTGCAAAATTACCTGAACCGCCTCTATGCTCTGCCATAATTTTCACCTTTGGTTTGATCAATATCGGTTGGTAAATGGAAAATGACCCTGTTACAAATCATCGCCCTCGATATCTAACACTAGAGGAATGCCTGCAGGAGTCAAATTAATTTCAGATACCCATCCGCGCACTGACAAAATAAAGCTTTACTAACGAAGCGGTAAGATAAAATATACCTCACACAACTCCTTTATTTGACGTAGGTTATGTTCACCGGCGGGTAAAACAGAAACGTCCAACGGCCGTTTGTAAAAAAATGCAAACGATTTAATGAATAAATATTTCTTTATCCCGCGGAACACAACCCCAGGAATATTACCCCTAAAGAGGTATTACTTTATAGACCATGGTTTGCGAATGAACATCTTCATCGTTTATTCAGGCAGCACCTTCATCGTAACTTGAGAAAAAGATCATGCGCGTTACGAAAATAGCCCTTGGCCCTTGATTAAGGATGGAATAATCCTAATTTAACGTCAGCAATAATAACGCAACGCTATCCCCCGAAATACGCCAAGGATCAGTCGGTTAAGGCATACCGTTACGCCTACGATTGGCCATTGACTGCGATGTTGCGAGTCATCCAGGGTCTGTCGCCAGGAGAAGCTGACCTATTCTTAGAGCTGGCCCGTTCTGTCTGAAGGAGATGACTATGCAAGATGAAAAACCGCCAATGAAGAAGTTACCCACCTCCATGTTGCCAGAAGAGACGGCTCCACGTCCGGAGTTCCCGGAGCAAGAACAAACCCCGCCGGGTCTGGATGCGGAAATGGAGCCATCCCCGGACCACGGTGAAACCAGCTACTCCGGCTCCGGACGACTGGCCGGTAAGAAAGCGTTAATTACCGGCGGCGACTCCGGTATTGGCCGTGCGGTGGCGATCGCCTTTGCCCGCGAAGGCGCCGACGTCGCGATAAACTATCTGCCCGAAGAGCAAAAGGATGCGGATGAAGTTATCGCCCTGATCAAAGCCGAAGGGCGCACCGCGGTCGCCCTCCCGGGTGATATTCGCTCAGAATCCTTCTGCCAGTCGCTGGTGGCCGACGCGGTGGAACAGCTGGGAGGTCTGAGCATCCTGGTTAATAACGCCGGGCGTCAGCAATACTGTGAAACCCTTGAGGAACTCACTACCGAAGATTTCGACGCTACCTTCAAAACCAACGTCTACGCGCCGTTCTGGATCACCCGCGCCGCACTGCCTCACCTTCAGGCCGGAAGCGCGATTATCAATACCACCTCGGTGCAGGCGTATAAACCCAGCCCGATCCTGCTCGATTATGCGCAGACCAAAGCCTGTCTCGCGATCTTCACTAAATCGCTGGCTAAACAGGTGGCGAAACGAGGCATTCGCGTAAACGCCGTAGCGCCTGGCCCTTACTGGACGGTGCTGCAATCCAGCGGCGGCCAGCCGGACGAGAAGGTGAAACAGTTTGGCAAAGACACGCCGATGGGGCGCCCGGGGCAACCGGTAGAGATCGCCCCGCTGTATGTCACCCTGGCATCCGATGCCTGCTCATATACCTCCGGACAGGTGTGGTGTTCTGACGGCGGGGATGGTGTGGTCTAAGCCTCCCGGCATACCGACGCGCGCCAGCGCGCGCCGGTATTTTCCCGGCCAACCCTTGCGGCTATATACTGGCCCCTCGCCTCCCGGTTGCGGCAATTTTTTCTTTCCTCCACTCCGCTACTCTGGCCGCATGCTATGATGTCCGCCCGCCGCTGTGCGCTAACCCTGGCCCCGACGCCACCCCTGAGGACGACAGATGAGTAATGACATCCCCCTGAAATTTTATGACATCGTGGACGAATACGAGACCGAAGCGGCTGCGCCGGTAAAGGATGAAGAACGCGATGCGCTGGCGCGCTATTTCCAACTGCTGATTGCGCGGTTAACTAATAACGAAGAGATTGACGAAGAGGCGCAGCGAGAAATGGCCCGCGAGGCGGCCATTAACGAAGACCGCATTGACGATATCGCTAATTTCCTTAATCAGTGGGGCAACGAATAAAGCTCAACGTCAGCCTACCGGCGGAATTGCCTTCCGCCGGTGCTGTCGGGGCGCGAAGCGCCAAGACTCAGCCGTGGCCAGTCTCCTCTCCCAGACGCCTCTGCAGCGCATCAAGAAATAGCGGTAATCCGTCAGGTTGGTAGTCGCGGGAAAGATAGATGCCGTAAACGCTCAACGCCTTCGGCGTCCACTCCGGAAGCACCACCTCCAGCGTGCCGCTGGCAATCGCGCCCCGGGCCTCCAGTTCGGGAAGCATCGCAATGCCGCACCCGGCAACCGCCGCCTCCAGCAGCAATGAAGATATCCCTGCGCTCAGATTACCGTTCACCGCCACCGACGCTTCCCGCCCCTGCGCATCGCTGAACTGCCAGTGCTGGCTGGCGAAATGGCTGTATAGCAGGCAGTTATGTCGTTGCAGATCGTCGGGCGTCGTCAATGGGCCATGCTGGCGCATCCAGCCCGGCGCGGCGCAGAGCAGCGAACGGCACACTCCGAGGCGACGAGCGATGGCCCCCGCCTCCGGGTTGTCGGTAATGCGAATGGCCACGTCGATACGCTCGCCGATCAGGCTGACCGGATGGTTATTGATATCCAGCTCCAGGCGCAGCAGTGGATAGCGGGCGAGAAAGTCCGGCAGCAGCGGAGAGATCAGCTGCATGGCGGTAAAGTGCGCGCAGGCGACGCGCAGTGTGCCGCTGGGATCGGCCCGCTGACGCTCGCCGGCGATTTCATCGGCGATCCGCGTCAAACCGCGGGTCTTGAGCAATACCTTCTCCCCGGCCGGGGTCAGCGTCAGCCGCCGGGTTGAGCGATGGATCAGCCGGGCGCCGGCCCAGCTCTCCATTTGTTCCAGATAGCGGCTCACCATCGGGCGCGACATCCCCAGCGCCCGCGCCGCGGCGCTAAGACTTCCCAGCTCGCAGATGCGCAGATACACCTGCGCAGCAATCACCCTGTCCATCACTCCCCCTGATCTGCACGTTTTATGAAACTCAGCATCTCTTGTTTCAGGAATTCTATCAAATAGCGAAATCCGTACAATGGAACGCATTCACCTGTTACTGAGAATAAATCATGAAATTATCTGCCCTTGCTGTTGCTACCGCCCTGTTCAGCGGCGCGGTCTTCGCGGCGCCTCTGACGCTGCAAACTTACAACCCACAGGAAAAAGGACTTTTTGCCGTCAACTCGACCCTCGTTTCCGGTCCGCATGAAGCGGTACTTTTCGACGCGCAGTTCAGCGTCAAAGATGGGGAAAAGCTGGTGGAGATGATCAAGAAAAACGGCAAACCGCTATCGCGGATTGTGATCACCTCTGGCGATCCGGATTTCTATTTTGGTCTTGAGCCGCTGGTAAAAGCCTTCCCGCAGGCGGAGGTGGTCGCCACGCCGGAGGTCGTCAAACATATTGCAGCCACCAAAGCGGCCAAACTGGCGTACTGGGGCCCGCAAATGAAAGACGGCGCGCCGACGCAAGTGTATGTCCCGCAGGCGCTGGAGGCCAACAGCTTTACCATCGATGGCGAGAAAGTGACCATCATGCAGCCGCATGACTACGCGGCGTTCGTCTGGATCCGGGCGAACAAAACGATCCTCGGCGGCACCGGCGTGGCGTGGGGTATGCATCTCTGGACCGCCGACACCCAGACGCCGGCCAGTCGTCAGCAATGGCGTAATACGCTGGACCAGATGATCGCCCTGCACCCGCAGCGGGTGATCCCGGGCCATTATCTCGGCACCCCGCCGGAGGGAGACAGCGCGGTGCGCTTTACAAAAACTTATCTCCAGCAGTTCGAGCAGGCGCTGAAGACGCATTCGGATTCGGCCGGGGTGATCAAGGCGATGGAGGCACAGTGGCCGGGCCTGGCGGAGACCAGCTCGCTGGAGTTAAGCGCCAAAGTTAATACCGGTGAGATGAAGTGGTGACCCCTGCGGCGCGCAAGGAGGACTGTTCTTAATCTGGCTACCCAGGGTTGCTATTACCGAGAAAATGGACCACCCTACCTGTGGCTGCACAAAAAACGCGCGGCCGACTTTGGGTTACATTTCATCCGGTCATTACCGGGTTTGCCCTTGAAACCAGAACAGGATAAAGGAGTCAGAATGAAATCGAACCATCAGGCACGTCATCTTCTCGGTCTGAACTATAAGCTTTCCCGGCAGAAAAAAGTGGTGCTGGAAGGCGATGAAGAAACCACCATCAACCACATCCATGCTACCGGCCGCAAACGCCGCGGTGGTTAATTTTCAGCCTGAGTGATGATAAACAACACCGTCCTGTTGCCAGGATGGTGTTTTTTTATGGCAATTGACTGCTTGTTTACCCGCTTGAAGACCTTCTGCTCTATACTCTGCCCGCTGCTTTCCACCCGCCCTTCGCTTATCGCCGCGCCGGGACTGTGGTCATGATCAAGGAGTTAGTGCGATGCAATTTACCCATAAGAAAAACCGTTCCCTGTACATCCCCTACGCGGGTCCCGTTCTGCTTGAATTCCCCCTGCTCAACAAGGGAAGCGCCTTCAGTATGGAAGAGCGCAGCAATTTCAATCTGCTCGGCCTGCTGCCGGAAGTGGTTGAAACTATCGAAGAGCAAGCGGAACGCGCCTGGATCCAGTATCAGGGATTCAAAACTGAAATCGACAAACATATTTATCTGCGTAACATCCAGGACACCAACGAAACCCTGTTTTATCGCCTGATCGGCAACCACCTTGAAGAGATGATGCCGGTTATCTATACCCCGACGGTAGGCGCGGCCTGCGAACGGTTCTCCGAGATCTATCGTCGCGCCCGCGGCGTCTTTATCTCCTACCAGAATCGCCATAACCTTGACGACATCCTGCAGAACGTCCCGAACCACAACGTGAAAGTGATTGTGGTCACCGATGGCGAGCGCATTCTCGGCCTCGGCGACCAGGGAATCGGCGGAATGGGGATCCCGATCGGTAAACTGTCGCTGTATACCACCTGCGGCGGCATCAGCCCGGCTTACACCCTGCCTATCGTGCTGGACGTCGGAACAAACAATCAGCAGCTGCTCGACGATCCGCTGTATATGGGCTGGCGCCATCCACGCATTACCGACGACGAGTACTATCAGTTCGTTGACGACGTGATCCAGGCGATTAAGGCCCGTTGGCCGGACGTGCTGCTGCAGTTTGAAGATTTTGCGCAAAAGAACGCCATGCCGCTGCTCAACCGCTACCGCAATGAAATCTGCTCGTTTAACGACGATATTCAGGGCACCGCGGCGGTGACCGTCGGGACGCTGATCGCCGCCAGCCGCGGCGCCGGTAGCCAGCTGAGCGAGCAAAAAATCGTCTTTCTCGGCGCGGGTTCGGCCGGCTGCGGTATCGCTGAACAGATTATCGCCCAGATCGTCCGCGAAGGACTCAGTGAAGAAGAGGCCCGCCAGCGCGTGTTTATGGTTGACCGCTTCGGCCTGTTAACCGACGGCATGCCTAATCTGCTACCGTTCCAGAACAAGCTGGTGCAAAAGCGTGAGCAGCTGCAGAGCTGGGATACCACCAGCGAGGCGCTGTCCCTGCTGGACGTAGTGCGCAACGTGAAGCCGAACATCCTGATCGGCGTCTCGGGTCAGCCGGGACTGTTCACGGAAGAGATTATCCGCGAGATGCACAAGCACTGCCCGCGGCCGATCGTGATGCCGCTCTCCAACCCAACCTCACGGGTGGAAGCGACGCCGCAGAATATCCTGAGCTGGACCGACGGCGAGGCGCTGGTCGCCACCGGCAGTCCATTCTCCCCGGTTACCGTGAAAGGCAAGCAGTATCCCATCGCCCAGTGCAATAACTCCTATATCTTCCCGGGTATTGGACTGGGGGTGATCGCCTCCGGCGCGTCGCGGGTCACCGACGAGATGCTGATGGCTGCCAGCGAAACCCTGGCGCAGCACTCGCCGCTGGTCAACAACGGCGAAGGTCCGGTGCTGCCGGAGCTGAAGGATATCCAGACCGTCTCACGGGCAATTGCCTTCGCGGTCGGCAAGGTGGCCCAGGAGCAAGGCGTGGCGGTGAAAACCTCCGCTGAAGCGCTGCTGCAGGCCATTAGCGATAATTTCTGGCTGCCGGAATATCGCAATTATCGCCGCACCTCGATTTAATCACGCTCACCGGGTCGACATATCGGCCCGGTTTTTAATAACGTCAGAATAATATCTCCCGCCACAGAAACGTTTTTTTCGCCCATATTCATTCATCGTAAAAATATAAAACGGATAGCATTTGCCGCGCGCCCTCCGCTGTGCAAAATAGTTGTTTCTCACCCCCTCACAACGGAATGTGAAATGCTAAAATTAACCCCTGGCGCGAATAAAGCGAATGCGATTCTGATCCGTATTGTCTTGTTTCTTATCGGCGGTATCGCCATCATCACCGGAATGTGCCTCTTCAGCGGTGATATGTGGATGCTCACCCCGCGGGCGGAACAGTATCAGCCCGCCACCGGCGATCTGGTGGATGTCGTCATCTATGAACCGAGTAAATTTTTCTTCGCCCTGCTCTACGTGTTTATTATTACCCTGGTCTGGCTGTTGGCGGTACGTAAAATCCCCTGGCGGCCGATACAGCATCCTATATTACCGCTGATGGTACTGATTGCCGCCGGGATATTTATTTTCCTCCACCCGGAGGTCACCCCGGGTCGGGATGCCAGTATTCAGTACGGTAAACACAATACCTATTATGCGTCCATATTCTGGATGAAAACCCGGTCAGGTAGTCATTCCGCTAAGCAATCAAAATATGAAACCTTTGTTGAAGCAAAAGATCCCCGCTGGCTTATCGACAGAAACAATCTTGGCCGAGCCTGGCGCTGTGAAGTGGAGCGGCATAGCCAGTTTTACACCCTGTCATTCAATGAAGGCTGGTTTCCGAACATCAATCCGCAGGTCCTTGCCAACCAGTGTAGTCAGATTGCCGATCTGGATACGGTCTCTGAAGACGAGCTGCTTGTCACTAAAACCATCAGGAGCCGTAAATGAGCCAGCAAAAAATGGTTTTGCAGCCGATATTACGCCTCTGGCTGGGGCTGTTTAGCGTACTGTTGCTGGTGAGCGCCATCAGCGCCTTTCACGGTGAGTACTGGTATTTCGGCGATAAGCAGGCGTTTTACGCGGCGAAAGCCGGCGAGGTCTCTGTGCATGAACTCTATACGCCGGCGAAAATCCTCTTTGCTTTTATCGTCAGCACGATCCCGCCGCTGCTGTGGCTGCTGCTGGTTAACCGTCGGGCGCCGCGGCTGCTGACCCACACTCTCCCATCGGTGTTACTCCTGCTGGCGGGTTTGCTGTTTTTCTTCCTGAGACCCGACGTGATTCCCGGCGGGGAAACCCCTGTCTATCGCTACGGCGAGCGGGAGCGCTACTACCAGACGATACGCTGGCAGAAACCGGAGCCTGGCGCGTGGCGGGGTACCCGCTCTGAGTACAACGTGTATATCGAATATCGTGATCCCAGGGGATATCGCAAAGTCGACAATATTAAAAACGCCTATACCTGTGAAACCCACCGGGAGTCTCGCTTTTTTACCTTAACGACCGAAGAGGATTGGTATCCGGATTCGTATCCGAATATTCTCGAGGCTCCCTGCCAGGCGATAAAGGATCCCCAGGCGATGACGGAATATACCCGCGACCACGCCCGCTGGTTTCCCATTACGTTTTAGCAAACACACTAGCCTTTTGCGCCAACAATATCTCGCCGGTAATGGCACTGAACACGAAAACTGGTGGGTATCGGCCCCTGCCAGTTTTGTCACTGGCGCGCTTTCCCTTTCCCCACTACACTGCCATCACCCATCCACTTACTGAATAAAAAAGGAGGCCCCCCATGCTGTATTGTGAAATGTTTATTGTTTCACATGCCTTAGGCAATTGCGCCAGCTCAAGCGTTATCGGTATCGTGCTGCGATAACTATGGCTTGAGCGAAGACCCTTCACGCAATCCCTTCTCTCCGGCTTACCGGGTTATCGTCAGCGAGTTTTGACGAGGCATTTGCATGCCTGTAACTCTTGAGTAAGTTGACTATGAGTACATTACTAACTGCCCATGCGCTCCACGTGGAGACGGCTTTTGGGCCGCTGTTTAACTCCCTCTCCTTCACCCTGAAGAAAGGCGACCGGATCGGTCTCATCGGCCATAACGGTTGCGGCAAAAGCACCCTGCTGCAGGTGCTGGACGGCACCCTCGCGCCCACCTCGGGCAGCGTCTCGCTTGCCGGTCAGTGTCTGATGGCCCGCGTTGAACAGCATCTGCCGGAGGCGCTGCATACGCAGTCGCTGCTGCAGGCGGTGCTGGCCCCATTACCCGCTGATGTACGGGAAGCGCAGCGCTGGCTGGCCGAACGCCTGCTGGCGCAGATGGGCTTTACCCCGGCGGTGATGGAGCAGCAGACCGCCACCCTGAGCGGCGGCCAGCACACGCGTCTGCTGCTGGCCCGGGCGCTGATCCGCCAGCCTGATCTGCTCTTGTTGGATGAGCCAGGCAACCATCTCGATCTGCCCACCCTGCTGTGGCTGGAAAGCTTCCTGCAAACCTGGCAGGGGAGCTTCGTACTGGTGTCACACGACAACACCTTACTGGATGCTGTAACTAATGCGAGTTGGATCCTCCGTGACCAGACGCTACATTGCTTCGCCTTGCCCTGCAGCGCTGCCCGTCAGGCACTGCAGGAGCAGGATGAAAGCGCCGCGTTACGTCATAAGGCGGAGCAAAAAGAGATCGACCGGGTCAGCGCCAGCGCCCGGCGGCTGGCCACCTGGGGTCGGGTCTATGACAATGAAGATCTCGCCCGCAAAGCCAAACAGATGGAGAAGCAGGTCGCCCGCCTGAAAGACGAGCAGACCGAGCTCAGCGTCGGCCCGCCGTGGCGCCTGGTGTTACAGGGGGACGCCCTGCCGGCCGACCGCCTTTTGGAGATGGACACCCTTCCCGTCTCGCCCGCGCCGGGTCAGCCATCCCTCTTCACCACCGGCGTGGCGCGCCTGCGCAGCGGCGATCGCGTGGCCATCATGGGACGTAATGGCGGCGGCAAATCGTCCCTGCTGCGCCTGCTGTGGCAGCAGATGAACAACGCATCGCCTCTCCCGGGGCTGCGCCTGCATCCCCGGTTGCACCCCGGCTACTATGACCAGACGCTGGCGCAGTTGCCGAACGAGGCCAGCCTGCTCGAGGCCCTGACGCCGTTTGCCCCGTCGGCGGACACCCGTAAACGGGCGCTGATCGCCGCCGGGTTTGGCTGGGCGAGACATAGCCAGAAGGTCAGCACCCTCAGCGGCGGCGAGCGATCGCGGCTGCTGTTCGTTGGCCTGTCGCTGGCGCGCTACAGTCTGCTGCTGCTGGATGAACCCACCAACCATCTTGATATGGAGGGTAAAGCGGCGCTGGCGCAGACGCTGCGCGATTACCCCGGCGGCGTGCTGCTGGTCAGTCATGACCGCCAGCTGATTAGCGAAAGCTGTAACCGCTTCTGGCTGATTGACAGCGCCGGGCTAACGGAGTGGCACAGCCTGGAGGAGGTCTATGCCCGTCTGCAGGCCGTGGCGCCCGCCCCGGACAGTCGGCTCGCTTTGCAGAGTACACCCGCCGGGGCTGACGATGATGAGGAGGCGCTGCTGGCGCGGCTGATTGACCTGGAGCAGTGGCTGGCTGACGACATGGCCCGCAAGCCAAAACATCAAAAGCCGTCACTGCAGGCACAGTGGCAAGAGGAGATTGCCCGCCTGCTTAACCAACTGACGTAATCTCCATGTCCCCCCACCGGCTAAGGCGCCACGCCCTTAGCCGGTGTTTCCGGACCGGGTAAATTGCTGCTCGGTCATTACCTTTCCCCACTGCTCCCCCTGCCATTCTCGGATTAACGTGAAGCCAAAGGATTCATACAGTTTGCGGGCCGCGTCCAGCCCTTTAAAGGTCCACAGCTGCACCGCGCTAAACTGGCGACTATCGCAGAAAGCCATCGCCTCGCTGAGGAGCCGCCTGCCAATGCCGCTTCCCCGGCAGCTGTCATCGAGAATGAACCAGCGCAAATGCGCCTCCTGCTGGCCGAGGTCCTCGCCATCGATAGCCAGCGAGCCGACGATTTTCCCTTCGCGGATCGCCAGCCAGATCTGGTTGGCCGGGGAGGAGAGCCGGGTGGCAAATTCCGCTACGCCGCTGGCGACCTTGCCTTCAAAAAAAGCGCCAAAGTCATGATGACGGGCGTAATACTCCCCGTGCATCTGGGCTATCCGGCCGATCATCCCCGGCTGGTAGCCGGTCATCAGCGAAATTTGCGGAGCCGTATCCGCGAGCGCGCTATCCCGACACTGCGCCAGCGCCCGGGCATAGGCCGCCAGTCCAGTGGCGACAGTTTGCTGCTGCGTCTCATCCAGATGGTCTAACGCCTCCACCACCTGACGGGTACCCCAGGCGTTAATTTTCGCCACCGTATCGTGCCCCTTTGCCGTCAGGGCGAGTGATTTCGCGCGCGCATCCTCCGCGCAAGGACGCTCCTCCAGCTCACCAGCCGCCAGCAGACGAGAGACCATCCGGCTGACGCTTGATTTTTCCAGTCCCAGCAACGTGACCAGCTGCGCGGCCGTCATCTCCCCCCTCATCGATACCTCAAGCAGGGTGTGCACCGCCGAAGGTGAATAATGGGTGGCGGCCAGCGTGGTGCTCATAAAGCCCAGCTCGCGCACCATTAACCGCGAGGCGGTACGAATCTGTTGGATTAAGGGGGTATCAGGCATAGCGGCGGGTCCAGAAAATGAAATGGTTGTACAATACAACCATCACCTTCATCCTGCGTCAAGATGCAATATGGTGGGATAAGCGTTGTCGTGTGACGTGTGACGTGTGACGTGTGACGTGTGATTTTGCCGCCACAGGGATCGTGAAAGCGAATGCCGCGGGCGCCGGACAGCGCCCGCGATGAATATTATTGCGGGTTCTTCGCCTTCCAGGCCTCCCAGGCCGATTTGATCTCCTGCTTCGCGACCGCGGCGTCATTAAAGCCGGCCAGCTCGACCTTTTTACGCCCCTCCGGCAGTTCTTTATAGACCCGGAAGAAGGCCTCCAGCCGCTGCTGTTCTATTTTCGGCAGATCGGAGATGGTCTTGATGTCGTCGTAGGTCGGGTCAATTTTACTGGCCGGTACGGCGATGATTTTGTCGTCTTTCTCACCGCCGTCTATCATCTTCAGCACACCAATTGCCCGCAGCTTAATCAGCGTGCCCGGGGCCATCGGCGCGCGGGTATAAAACACCACGTCCAGCGGGTCGCCATCCCCGGCCAGCGACTGGGTCAGCGAGCCGTAGTTCGCCGGGTAGGCCACCGGCATCGACTGAAAGCGGTCGGCGACGATAAACCCCGTTTTAGCATCGGTTTCGTACTTAATGATCCCGCCCGTCGGGATCTCAGTGACGGCGTAAAATTCTTCCGGGTTGTTTTCCGGCTGGGGAAATTCCAGCACATTGTGGGCCTGGGCGGCGGCGGACAAAAGCAGACCGGCGGTGAGGATGGTTTTTACCAGATGCATTGTTGTATCACTCTGTTGTTATAAGAAATTGATGCGCAAAACAATAGATTCGAGTGATGACAAAAACATGACCATTCAGCGTCAATATTATTACCTACCAAATATAGCGATGTTGTCTGAATTTTGTGCTATCCCTGTAGCAAAAAGCCACATTCTGTACTAAGCGCCTTGTATTTTACCGCTCAGCGTCTAATCCTTATTGGGTACTATTGCATTAATTAAGTTAATCAATTCCCCCACAAGGAGACAGGCATGAAGGCAGCTGTTGTTACCCACGACCATCAGGTTAACGTCACGGAAAAAACGCTGCGCCCGCTGGAATACGGCGAAGCGCTGTTGAAAATGGAATGCTGCGGCGTGTGTCATACTGACCTGCACGTGAAAAACGGCGATTTTGGCGATAAAACCGGCGTCATTCTCGGCCATGAAGGGATCGGGGTGGTACAAAAAGTCGGCCCGGGCGTCACCTCCCTGAAGCCGGGCGACCGCGCCAGCGTGGCGTGGTTCTTCGAAGGCTGCGGCCACTGCGATTACTGTAACAGCGGCAACGAGACGCTCTGCCGCTCGGTGAAAAACGCCGGCTATACCGTCGATGGCGGCATGGCGGAAGAGTGCATCGTCACCGCCAACTACGCGGTAAAAGTTCCGGACGGCCTCGACTCCGCCGCCGCCAGCAGCATCACCTGCGCGGGCGTCACCACCTACAAAGCGGTCAAGGTCTCCCACATCAAACCGGGCCAGTGGATCGCCATCTACGGCCTCGGCGGGTTGGGTAACCTCGCGCTGCAGTATGCGAAGAATGTGTTTAACGCCAAAGTGATCGCTATCGACGTCAACGACGGACAGCTGGAGCTGGCGGCCTCGATGGGTGCCGACCTGACCATCAACTCCCGCAATGAAGATGCGGCGAAAGTGATTCAGGAAAAAACCGGCGGCGCCCACGCTGCGGTAGTAACCGCGGTGGCTAAAGCGGCCTTTAACTCGGCGGTGGATGCCGTTCGCGCCGGTGGCCGCGTGGTCGCGGTGGGCCTGCCGCCGGAGGCGATGAGCCTCGATATTCCGCGTCTGGTGCTGGACGGCATCGAAGTGGTCGGTTCGCTGGTCGGCACCCGTCAGGATCTGGTGGAAGCCTTCCAGTTTGCCGCCGAAGGCAAAGTGGTGCCGAAAGTCACCCTGCGTCCGCTGGAAGATATCAACGCTATCTTCAAAGAGATGGAGCAAGGTCAGATCCGCGGCCGTATGGTTATCGATCTGCGTAGCTAATCACCCGCGCCTCTCCCGTCCGGGAGAGGCGATCCCCCTGGCACGTCCTCTCGCTTCCCAACCCGGGAAGTAAATGCAATTTCCGCAAATGCTTAGCGCAATTCCTTGGTTCCTTTGTTTTTAGCCGCGCCCGATGATGGCAACACAATAGATAACAAAGGAATTCACCATGCATCGTCATTTTCGCCTGCCCGCGCTGGCCGCGCTGTTTCTCACCGGCGCCTTTTCCGTCTGGGCCGCCGACACGCCGGTTAAAGGCGGCACCTTAATTTATCTGGAGCAGCAACCGCACACCAATCTCTATCCGCCCGCCGGCGGCTTTTACCCGAATGGCGGGATTCTCAATCAGATAACCGACAAGCTCACCTGGCAGAACCCGAAAACGCTGGAGATTGAGCCGTGGATCGCCGAGAGCTGGACCAGCAATGCCGATAAAACCGAGTACACCTTCCACCTGCGCAAAGGGGTCACTTTCTCAGATGGCACACCGCTGGACGCCGCCGCCGTCGCCAAAAACTTCGATACCTATGGTCTGGGAGATAAAGCCCATCGTCTGCCCGTCTCGGAGGTCATCAATAACTACCAGCGCAGCGAAGTGATCGACCCGCTGACGGTAAAATTCTACTTCAACAAGCCGTCGCCGGGCTTCCTGCAGGGAACCGCCACCATCGGCTCCGGTCTGGTATCTCTCAGCACCCTGCAGCGTAATTTTGAAGAGCTGGGCGATGCCCGACATATTATCGGCTCCGGCCCCTTCGTCGTGCAGGATGAAAAACCAGGCCGCGAGCTGACGCTGGTGGCGCGCAAGGATTACCAGTGGGGGCCGAAAAACATTGCCCAGCAGGGGCCCGCTAACCTCGACGGCATCACCTATATTGTGACGCCGGAAGACAGCGTGCGTATCGGCGCGCTGCTGGCAGGTCAGGCGGGCTTTATTCGCCAGGTGCAGGCCTACGATGAAAAGCAGGCTACCGATCAGGGATTTAAGATCTACGCTGCCCCTACCCGCGGGGTCAACGACAGTCTGAGCTTCCGCCCGGATAACCCACTGGTCGCCGACCTGCGGGTGCGTCAGGCCCTGCTCCATGCCACCAACGCCAGGCAGGTGGTGGAGACGCTATTCTCCGCTAACTACCCGCAAGCCACCTCCGTGCTGGCCAGCTCTGCCGCCGGCTATGTCAATCTCAGCGATAAACTCACCTTCGACCAGGCCAAAGCCCGGCAGTTGTTGGATGACGCCGGCTGGAAGCCCGCCGCCGACGGTATTCGCAGCAAAGACGGTCAGCGGCTGGCGCTGACCGTCTATGAGTCGCTGCCGCAGCCGCAGAATAAGGAAGTGCTGCAGCTGATCGCCCAGCAGTGGCGCCAGGTGGGTGTGGCGTTGACGGTCAAAGCCGGGGATGCCGGTAGCCGTACGCTGGATAACCTCGACCCGCAGAAAACCCCGCTCACCGTCTCAGAAGTGGGGCGCGCCGACCCGGATGTGGTGAAAAGTATGTTCTTCCCCAACAACCGCGATGCGCTGCTGCAGAAAGGCGGCTCCAGCGATAAAGTGCAGCGCTTCCGCGATGATAAGCTCAATGACCTGCTGACCGGCATCTCCGCGGCGGTTGAGCCGCAGCAGCGCTTGCAGTTAACCGGTGACGCCCAGCGCTATCTGATCGATAACGCCTATGTGATCCCTATTTTCGAAGAGCCGCAGGTGTTCGCCGGCGCGCCGTGGGTCAAAGGCGTCAGCTTCGAGGCCGTCGGTCGTCCGTCGTTCTACGGCGCGTGGCTGGACAAGCACTAAGAGGCCGGTTATGAGCGCTTATCTTCTGCGACGATTCGGCCAGGGGCTGCTGGTCCTGTGGGCGGCCTTTACCCTCACCTTTTTCCTGCTGCAGGTCCTGCCGGGGGATGCGGTGCTGATCAAGTTTCAGAACCCGGACCTTGGCCTGAGCCCGGCGCAAATTGCGGAGATGCGGCTGGCCTACGGCGCCGATAGCACGCTGTGGCGCCAGTACCTGCACACGCTGCTGGCGATGCTGCACGGCGACTTCGGCTATTCCCTGCAGGCGGGTCTGGCGGTCAGCAGTCTGATTGCCAGCAACCTGCCGGATACCTTAAGCCTCGCGCTGCCGGCCTTCCTGCTGGCGGTGGCGCTGGCGTTCGCCCTCACTTTCGCCTCGCGGCTGCCGGGGCTGCGCTGGCTGAGCAATTTTCTGCAGTCGCTACCGGTGCTGTTTATCTCTCTACCTACCTTTTGGTTGGGTATCGCCCTGATCCAGCTCTTCTCGTTTCAGTTGCGCTGGATCCCGGTGATCAACCCCGGCCCACTGGAAGGACTGATTTTACCGGTTATCGCCGTCGCACTGCCCATT
Source organism: Klebsiella sp. KP20-425-1 (assembly GCF_025813515.1). NCBI lineage: Bacteria > Pseudomonadati > Pseudomonadota > Gammaproteobacteria > Enterobacterales > Enterobacteriaceae > Klebsiella > Klebsiella sp. KP20-425-1. Next base: position 2,437,248 of record NZ_CP109614.1, on the reverse strand, counting down.
TCCGCCCCACTGGCGCAGATCCTGATGCGCAGCATGGATCAGGTGGCGGTTCAGCCCTTCGTCGCGGTCGCCCGCGCCAAGGGCATGAGCGAAACGGGCGTCCTCTGGCGCCATGTGATGGGGAATGCCCTGCTGCCGGCGCTGAATATTGCCGGGCTGCTGCTCGGCGAACTGATTGCCGGGGCGCTGATCACCGAGACCGTCTTCGGCCGCAGCGGCCTCGGCCAGCTGACCCAGCAGGCGGTCAATAACCAGGATATCGCCGTACTACAGGCGGTGGTGATGATCTCCGCCCTCGGTTTCGTCCTGATCAACCTGCTGGTCGACCTGGTCATGCCGCGACTGGACCCCCGACTCCATTTACAGACCGGAGGTGCGAAATGAGCCTGGTCGACTATACCATCGCGGTTCGCCGCCGCCCGGAGTGGCGTAGAGTGCGCCTGCAGCCTGGCCTGTGGCTGGCGTGGGCGGTGATGATCGCCGCCCTGTTAATGGCCATTGCCCCACAGTGGTTTTCCTCCTCTAACCCGCTGGAGGGGATCCCCGGCGCTCAGCGCCTGGCGCCGCAGGCGCACTACTGGCTGGGTACCGACCAGCTGGGGCGCGACCTGTGGACGCGGGTGGTTTACGGCGCGGTGCATTCCCTGTCGGCGGCGCTGATCGCCGTCGCCATCGGCCTGGTGGTGGGTACCGCCCTTGGCACCCTCGCCGGGGCGCTGGCCGGACGCGTGGAATCCACCATCATGCGCCTGGTCGATGTCCTGCTGGCTATCCCCTCCCTGCTGCTGCAGCTCACGGTGATTATTCTGCTGGGTTTCGGCACGGTAAATGCGGCGGTGGCGGTTGGCGTCGCGGCTATCGCCAGCTTCGCGCGCCTGGCGCGAGCAGAAGTGGTGCGCGTGCGCCACAGCGATTACGTCGAGGCGGCCCGGGGCAGCGGCGGCACTTTTTTCGCCGTCTTCTGGCGCCATATTCTGCCCAACTCGCTCACTGCGGTGCTTGCTTTCGCGACGCTGCAGTTCGGTCAGGCGATGTTGGCCCTGGCCACCCTCAGCTTCCTCGGCTACGGCACTCCGCCGCCGGTCCCGGAGTGGGGACTACTGATCGCCGAAGGTCGCAATTACCTGTCAACCGCCTGGTGGCTGACCACCTTCCCCGGCCTCGCCGTGGTCGCCGTGGTCCTTGCCGCCAATCGTCTTAGCCGCCAGTGGAGTGGAGCACGCCCATGACCGTTCTGTCCGTTGAAGATCTACGCATCAGCTACCGCTCGCGGGGCGAATGGCGCGAGGTGGTGCACAACATCAGCTTTTCCATCCAGCGCGGCGAAATGCTGGCCTTCGTCGGAGAATCCGGCTCGGGGAAAACCACCACCGCGCAGGCCATTATCGGCCTGCTGGCGGATAATGCCCGCCGGGATGCCGGGCGGATTGTCCTCAATGGCGAAGTGATTAGCGACTGGTCGGATAAACGCCTGAACCGCCTGCGCGGAGTGAGCATCAGCCTGGTCCCGCAGGATCCCGGTAATTCGCTCAACCCGGTAAAAACCATTGGTCAGCAGGTGGAAGAGATCCTGCGGCTGCATCAGTCCCTCTCCGCCGCTGAGCGCCGACAGCAGGTTCTTAACCTGCTCGCTAAAGTCGGTCTCAGCCACCCGGAACAGCGTTTTGACCAGTATCCGCATCAGCTGTCTGGCGGGATGAAACAGCGGGTGCTGATAGCCATCGCCATTGCCCTGCAGCCGGATCTGATTATTGCTGACGAGCCCACCAGCGCCCTCGACGTCACGGTGCAGAAGCGCATTCTCGACCTGCTCGATATCCTGCGTCGCGAGTCGGGTACCGCCGTGCTGTTTGTCACCCACGATCTGGCGCTGGCCGCCGAACGCGCCGACCGGATCATGGTGTTTCGCCAGGGAGAGATTCAGGAACAAGGCGCCACCGAGACGATTGTCCAGCGTCCACAGCATCCTTACACCCGCCAGCTGCTCCACGACCTGCTGGATGCGCCGTTGGGGCTGGCGGCGGCTCGTCACCGGCCGCTGGCCACGCCGGCCATTCGCGTGGAGGGGATCAGCAAACGCTTCTCGCTGGGCAAACAGGCGCTGCAGGCGCTCGACAGCGTCAGCTTTGAGGTCAGCCGCGGCAGCACCCATGCGCTGGTGGGCGAATCCGGCTCCGGGAAAACCACCCTGGCGCGGATCCTGCTGGGCTTTGAGCGCGCCGACGCCGGACAGGTCATCATCGACGGTATCGACGCCGGGCATCTCAGCCGCGAGGCACAGCGTCAGTTGCGGCGCAAGATCCAGTTTGTCTACCAGAACCCCTTCGCTTCGCTCGACCCGCGCCAGACGCTGTTTGCGATTATCGAAGAGCCGTTAAAAAACTTTGAGCGCCTCAGCGCGGCGACGCGTCGCCAGCGTGTGGAGAGCGTTGCCGCCCGGGTGGCCCTGGCCCCCGAGCTGCTGTCGCGTACGCCGCGGGAGCTTTCCGGCGGCCAGCGCCAGCGGGTGGCGATTGCCCGGGCGCTGATCCTCGAGCCGGCGATACTGGTCCTTGACGAAGCGACTTCGGCGCTCGACGTCACCGTTCAGGCGCAGATCCTCGCCCTGCTGCAGCAGCTACAGCAGCAGCTGGGTCTGAGCTACCTGTTCATTACCCACGATCTGGCGACGGTCAGGCGGATCGCCGACAGCGTCACGGTGCTGCGCGCCGGCCAGGTGGTGGAGCATGGCGACGTAAACCGCCTGTTCGCCGCCCCGCAGCAGGCCTACACCCGCGAACTGATCGCCGCCATTCCCCAGGTTTCCTCCCGCTTAGCACAGGCCCACACGGAGAACGCATAATGCCAAAACGCCTCGGTTTTTTTACCCGTCTGCTCGATCAGGGCTCCGCGCAAACGCGCTACCGGCTGGCGGCCGAACAGATCCGCCACGCGGAGCGTTTGGGCTTCGACAGCGCATGGATTGCCCAGCACCATTTTCATGAACAGGAAGGCGGCCTGCCTTCACCGCTGGTGTTTCTCGCCCACGTCGCGGCACAGACCGACCGGATCCGTCTCGGCACAGCGATTATCACTCTGCCGATGGAAAATCCGCTGCGCGTCGCCGAAGACGCGGCGGTACTGGATTTACTCACCGACGGACGTCTGGAGGTGGGTTTTGGCTCCGGCGGCACGCCAACGTCATTTCTGCCCTTCGGCCTGACCAGCGAGCAGCGCGGGGCGGCGTTTGCCGACCATCTGCACCTGATCCATAGCGCCTGGCGCGGCGACACGCTGAGCCACCCGGACAACCGTCTCTATCCGCCGGCGCCGCAGTTGGCGGAGCGTATCTGGATCGCCACCTTCTCGGCGGAGGGCGCCATCCGCGCCGGTCAGGCGGGACACGGGCTGATGCTGTCCCGCACTCAGCCACGGCCGTCCGGCGAGCCACGCCTGCCGCTGGACGCCATTCAGAACCCGATCATTGACGCCTACCTGGCGGCGCTGCCGGACGGCGTTGCGCCGCGGATCCTCGCCTCGCGCACCGCCTTCGTCGCCGACAGTCACGCCCACGCCCTGCAGGTCGCCGAGCCCGGTCTGCGCAAGCAGGCAACTCAGCACCGGGCGGCGGGTCATACGATAGAAGGTGACAGTGTCACCGACTATCTGCAACAGCTGGATGCCCACGTTGGCGATCCTGAGCATGTTATTGCCTCCCTGGCGCAGGACAGCGTGCTGGCCCGCGCCACCGATATTTCGTTTCAGGTGCACTCGGTCGAGCCTTCGCACCGGGATACGCTGCGTTCCATTGAGCTGATCGCTCAGCATATTGCCCCCCACATCAGATAAGGAGTCCCCATGACGCTGAGTCAGGATATTCTGGCCGAACTGGCGGAGATCGCCCCCGGTTCCCCGCTCGATCAGGCGCGCGCCGTCCGCGATGCCGCCACCCGTCACGCCCAGGGAAGTTATGAAGTGCTGTTCCGCCAGCAGGACGCTGACTTTCCTCTTGATGAACGCTTCGCGGTGGCCGCAAAGGTGGCGAAACTGCACCAGGCGGACGCGCTGGCGGCGCACTATGCCGGTTTCGGCCTCGCCGATCCGACCACCGATCGTCTGGTCCCGGCGCTGGCCTTTGCCCGCCTGCTCACCTTCACCCCCGTTGAAGCCACTCCCGGCGCGCTGCACACCTTAACCAGCGCGGGCTGGAGCCTGCGGGGCATCGTCACCCTGGCGCAGCTGGTAGCCTTTGTCAGCTTCCAGAGCCGACTGCTGCTGGGCCTGCGGGCGCTCAACCATAAGCCCATCGTCAGCGCAGATACGCCGCTGGTCGCCGGATACTGGCATACCACCCCGTACGCGCAGAGCGGCAAAGCGGCCCCGGTTCGCTTCACCCGCGACGAGTTGCACTGGGAACCCTGGCTGGCCGATAAACCGCTGGCGGAATTCAACGCTGAAGAACAGGCGATTCTGGCCAAATATGGCCATAGCGACTCCCCCTACTTTCGCCTGCTGGCGCGCAACCAGCCGGTGCTGGAGCAGCGGACCCTGACCGATAAGGGCATTTTCTATACCGCGGGAGGATTGCCGCGCGCCGAACGCGAGCTGGCCGCCACGGTCGCCAGTAAAATCAACGGCTGTATTTACTGCGCCTCGGTGCATGCCCGCAAAGCGGCGCAGCTGGCGAAGGACGAGACCGCCGTCGACACGCTGCTGGCGGTGACGCCGGGAGAGGATCTACGCGACGGGCAATCGCCGCGCTGGCAGGCGGAAATCGACGCCGCCGCCGCGCTATCGGTGACGCCACCCGCGTTAAACGCCGATCATCTGGCGGCGCTTGATGAGCAGGGCTTAGATACTCTGGCCCAGCTGGATCTGCTGCAGTCCGCGGCCTTTTTCGCCTGGGCCAACCGCCTGATGCTGACCCTGGGCGAACCCTGGCGTGAGTAGGCGTCGTTAGTAAGCTTGTCGCCGCTGATGACAGCCATAGATGAGCAAGGCGCTCATCGCCAGAAACGACAGCGCGGCGGCGGGGAGCGCCACGCTGTTCCAGCCAAAGCCCTGGGCGATCATCATTCCGCCGCAGAAGGCGCCGATGGCGCTGCCGAGGTTAAAGGCGATCTGTCCCCCGGCCGCCCCCAGCATCTCGCCGCCTTTGGCGTTCTGCAGCAGCAGGATCTGCAGCGGCGCTGACAGGGCGAATAGTCCCGCGCAGCAGATAAACGCCAGCGCCAGCGAAGCGACTTTGTGTTCACCGAAGGCAAAGATCAGCAGCAGCGTCACGGCAATGACCCCGTCGGTCATGGCCGCAATGCGCAGCGGGCTGTAGCGCCCGGAAATTTTGCCGCTGAACAGATTGCCGACCACCATTCCCAGCCCCGCCAGCATCATAATCAGCATCATCTTGCTTTCAGCAAAGCCGGAGACGTTGAGCATAAAGGGCTTGATATAGCTGAACCAGGCAAACACGCCGGCGTTACCGAACATGGTGGCGGCGAAAATCAGCCACGGCGCCGGGGAGGCCAGAAAACGGAACTGCTCGCGCAGCCGCGTGCTGGCCCGGTCATAAAGCGTGGGCACCCAGCAGAAGATCGCCAGAAATACCGCCACGTTAAATACCGCGATAAGCGCAAAGGTATAGCGCCAGCTGAAGTGATGCCCAAGCCAGGTGCCACCCGGGACGCCAACCAGGTTAGCGATCGTCATGCCGCCAATCATCCCCGCCACCGCGGCGGTCACCTTCCCCGGCGGCGCGATTTTCGACAGGATAATCGCGCCGACGCCAAAGAACGCCCCGTGGGGAAACCCGGAAACCAGCCGGCCAAGCGCCAGCATGGCGTAGCTACTGGAGAAGGTAAACAGGGTATTGCCGAGAATACACAGGCCAGCCAGGAACAGCATCACCGATTTCAGGGAAAATCGGCTGGAGAGCAGCGCCATGATCGGCGCGCCGATCACCACGCCGAAGGCATACCAGGCAATCATATTGCCGGCGGCGGGTATGGATATTCCGACATCGTGCGCCATATCCGGCAGCACGCCCATAATGCCAAACTCCGCCATGCCAAGTCCAAAGGTGCCCAGCGCCAGTGAAAAAATCGTTTTTTTCATACATCTTATAGGGGTATTGAGAGCCGGCCGGCATTATTTACCATCCCGCCCCGACACACCAGCTAAAAACGCCCGACGGCAGTTTCCTCCATACAACAGCCTGATTCGTTCATGTTCCCCAGCCGCGTGGCATACCGGCGGCGTGGTTTCGTAGAAACAATCCCCTATCAAAATCAGTGAGCTCAAAGAGATAAACACCTCATTGATCTCAAGTTAACTTGAGGTTGTAAAGTCAAAACATCGTTCACCTTGGGAGAATTATCCATGCAAAGTGTTGATGTCGGTTTTACTCATGTCGCCTTTACCGTCCGCTGTCTGGCCAGCAGCATCGATTTTTATACCCGCTATACCGCGATGACCGTCATTCACCAGCGCGAGCCCGACCTCCCCTCGGCGCGGAAAGTGGCATGGCTCAGCGACCGCACCCGGCCTTTCGCCCTGGTGCTGGTGCAAAGTGACGATCCGGCCGATACGCCGCTGGGACCGTTCGGCCATCTCGGCGTCGCCTGCGCCACCCAGGCCGAGATCGATGAGAAAGTGGCCCTCGCACGGCGGGAAGGTGTTTTACGCCGGGAGCCGGAGCAGCTGGGCGATCCGGTGGGCTATTTCGCTTTCTTTGCCGACCCGGACGGTAACACCCTGGAGCTGTCGTGGGGGCAGCGGGTGGGACTGGAAGTCATCCTGGCGGGAAAACCCGGCGAATAATTTTCCACCGCCTCGCCGGGGGAGGATTACACTTCAAAGGGATACCTCGGCAACACGGAGCATGGCGATGGGCAACAAGAAAAGCGGTAATCCGGTCGACACGGCGGCAAAAATCGCGCCGCTCGACAACAAAGCGTACGAGAAAGCGCTGCGCAAACTCCACGTTGAGCTGGTGAAACTGCAGCGCTGGGTAGTGCACAAAGGACTGAAAGTGTGCATTGTCTTTGAAGGCCGGGACGGCGCCGGGAAAGGCGGCACCATTAAGGCCATCACCGAGCGCGTCAGCCCGCGTATCTTTCGGGTCGTCGCCTTACCCTCGCCCACCGAGCGCGAAAAAAGCCAGCTCTACTTTCAGCGCTATATCAAGCATCTCCCGGCGGCCGGCGAAATCGTGATTTTCGATCGCAGCTGGTATAACCGCGCCGGCGTCGAACGGGTGATGGGCTTTTGTACGCCGGAGGAGGTGCAGAAGTTCCTCGACGGCGCGCCGATGGTGGAGCGCGGCATGGTCGAATCGGGCATTATTCTGCTCAAGTACTGGCTGGAGGTCTCTCCGCAGGAGCAGGAGCGCCGTCTGCGGGATCGCATCGACGACGGGCGTAAAATCTGGAAGCTCTCGCCGATGGACATTAAGTCTTTCAACCGCTGGGATGAATATACCGCTGCCCGCGACGCCATGTTCGCCGCCACCGATACCGCCTGGGCGCCGTGGTTCGTCGCCCGCTCGGAGGATAAAAAGCGCGTGCGTCTGAATATCATCACCCATCTGCTGTCGCAGATCCCCTATGAAGCTTTACCGGTGGAGCCTGTGACGCTGCCGAAGCGCAAAATTGGCAAAATGAAACAGACTAATTTTCCTTTCCGCTTCATTCCAGAGAAGTTTTGATTATTTCCCGTCGCGCTGGTTAATGCCAGCGCCAGGTTTATTACTATAACCATGAATATTTCAGGCTGTTACTTCCCTCTGGAAGCTGTCTCGCAAAATAAATATTAAACTTACTGCTGGTATTTATTTTTTAGTGGGTAAAGTAAATAATCACAGAACCAACCGCAAGGAGCCTATGATGAAAAGTAATACGCTACGTAAAAGACCCACTGACGTACCCGTCCAGAAGGCGTCAGAACAGCCAGGTAAGGATTTACGAGAAGCAGATAAACAGCGACAGCACAAGGAATTCATTGCCGCAATGAATGAATTTATTGCAAAAGGAGGCACTCTTACTGATGATGAATTTTTCAGGGTGCTATGATGCTTGAATAATTCAATGTTTATCGAAATTGTTCTGCTCAGACAAATAAAACCCTGCCATATTATATGATCGTGCAGAATGATTATTATGCAGACCTGGCCACGAGAGTCATTATTCCTTTAATGCGACCACAACAGTTACCACGCTGGCATCAGCATGCCGTACCAAGGATAAATATAGAATTGACAGCTTTTTACTTTGTACGCCAATGAGCAGTAACTTAATTAATAAACGGATCCCGCCACAGGATTTCGTCTGCAATCTGAGTCATGCGCGCCAGGGCGTTATCGATTCAATCGATACACTTATCACGAACTGCTGACTGCCGGGAACCCGCTCCGACATCTCCGGAGCGGGTTTCGCGCCGTGAAGGCTTACTTCATCCCTTCACGACTCTCTTTCATCGCTTCCAGGCGTTCGACATCGCGATACCAGCGCGGGTGGTGTTTCTTCGCCCAGCGGCGGCTCACCTTGCCTTCAATCATTCCCTTAATCGACCCCTTCACCCAGAACGCCATATACATATGGATAAGGATGGCGTGGATCAGAATGATGGCCGATGTTGCGTGAATCAGCAGGCTATAGCGAATCACCTGCATCGGGAAATATTCCGCAAAATATGGGCGCCAGATAATCACCCCGGTCACCAGCAGCACAAATATCATGCTCATGATGGTCCAGAACATCATCTTCTGCCCGGCGTTATACTTACCGACGCGCGCCACCTTATGCTCGTTGCCTTTCAGCACCTCGACGATGCCTTTCAGCCACGGAATATCCTGTTTATCAGGGATGTTATGGTGGACAAAGCGCACGAACATAAACATCAGCGCGACAAAAATCAGCACCCCAAAGAACGGGTGCAGAATACGCCCCATCTGCGGCGTGCCGAAGGTTTCCGTTAGCCACTGTAGCGTCGGAAAGAAGAACGATATTCCCGACAGCGCCACGAGGAAGAAACAGATAACCACCGTCCAGTGACAGGCGCGATCGATAAACGTTGTGCGCACAATCATCTTCGATTTACTCATCATGCTTCTCCTCGTCGTCGTCAACTTCCTTGTTCGGCCCGATACCGATGTAGTGGTAAATCAGCCCGGCGAAGGTGGCGATAAAGCCCGCCGCCGCCAGCGGTTTCAGCGCCCCCTTCCACAGACTGATACTGGTATCGATCTGCGGTTCCTTCGGCAGCTTGTGATACAACTCCGGCTGGTCGGCATGATGCAGGACGTACATCACGTGGGTTCCGCCGACGCCCGGCGGGTTGTAAATCCCGGCGTTGGCATAACCGCGTTTTTTAAGCTTAGCCACCCGCTCCTCGGCCACCTCCAGCATCTCTTTCTTCGTACCGAAGTGGATAGCACCGGTAGGACAGGTTTTCACGCAGGCCGGCTCCTGGCCGACGCTGACCCGATCCACGCACAGGGTGCATTTATAGACCCGGTTATCCTCTTTATTGAGGCGCGGGACGTTAAACGGACACCCTGCAATGCAGTAGCCGCAGCCGATGCAGTTTTCCTGCTGGAAATCGACGATGCCGTTGGCGTACTGAATAATCGCCCCGGCGGATGGGCAGGCTTTCAGGCAGCCCGGCTCTGCGCAGTGCATACAGCCATCCTTGCGGATAAGCCACTCCAGTTTGCCGTTCTGTTCGGTCTCGCTAAAGCGCATTACCGTCCAGGATTTGGCGCTGAGATCCGCCGGGTTGTCGTACACCCCGACGCAGTGCCCCACGTCATCGCGGATGTCATTCCACTCGGAACAGGCCACCTGGCAGGCTTTACAGCCCACGCAGGAGGAGACATCGATAAGCTTGGCGACTTCCGCTTTATAGTCCCGCGCGCGCGGCGCGGGGGTGATCGGGTTGGTCGCGGAGCGTTTAATAATGTCTTGGGTTTCCATCGCCATTGAATCGCTCCTTACGCTTTCTCGATGTTGACCAGGAACGCCTTGTATTCCGGCGTTTGCGAGTTGGAATCGCCAACGTTAGGCGTCAGGGTGTTGGCGATGTAGCCTTTGCGGGCCACGCCTTCAAAACCCCAGTGCAGCGGGATCCCGACGGTCTCCACCTGCTGGCCGTTGACGTTCAGCGTGCGCAGTCGGCGGGTCACCACGGCAACCGCGCGAATGAAGCCGCGCTTGCTGCTGACTTTCACCCAATCGCCGTTAGCGATACCTTTGCTTTTCGCCAGCCCTTCGCTGATTTCGACAAACTGTTCCGGCTGCGCGATGGAATTGAGCAACGCATGCTTGGTCCAGGTGTGGAAATGCTCGGTCAGACGATAGGTGGTCCCGACATACGGGAATTTATCCTTCTTACCTAAGCGAATGGCGTCCTCTTCATACAACCGCACCACCGGGCTGGAGACCACTTTCGGGTGCAGCGGGTTGGTGCCAAGCGGGGTTTCCATCGGCTCGTAGTGCTCCGGGAACGGCCCTTCCGCCAGTTTATCGAGCGCAAACAGGCGACCCAGCCCCTCCTGCTGCATGATAAACGGCCCGGTGTTGCTCCCTGGCGGCGCGGTATTGAAGTCCGGAATATCATTCCCGACCCACTTGCTGCCGTTCCACTGGATCAGCATCCGCTTCGCATCCCAGGGCTTGCCGTTGATATCGGCCGAAGCGCGGTTGTACAGCACCCGACGATTGAGCGGCCACGCCCAGGCCCATCCCAGCGTATTGCCCAGGCCCGAAGGATCGGCGTTATCACGATTCGCCATCTGGTTACCCTGCTCGGTCCAGCTGCCGGTATAGATCCAGCAAGACGACGCGGTGCTGCCGTCATCGCGCAGCAGCGCGAAGCTATTGAGCAGTTGGCCTTTTTTCGCCAGCAGAGTGCCATTTTGATCGTAGAGATCCGCCAGCGCGTAGCCGTTGTTCTCTTTTGCCACCTCTTCCGATTCCGGATGGTCCGGCTGCTTGTAGCGCCAGCTCATCTTCAGCAGGGGTTCCGCGCCCTTCCCGCCTTCGGTGCGGTACAGTTCGCGCAGGCGATGGTAAATCCCGGCAAGGATTTCGCCATCATTGCGCGCTTCACCTGGGGCATCCTGACCTTTCCAGTGCCACTGCAGCCAGCGGCCGGAGTTGGCGATCGAACCGTCCTCTTCGGCAAAGCAGGTCGACGGCAGACGGAAGACTTCGGTCTGAATCGCCGACGGGTCGACATCATTAGACTCGCCGTGGTTCTGCCAGAAGGTCGAGGTTTCGGTCACCAGCGGGTCGATAACCACCATATATTTCAGCTTGCTGAGGCTGCGAACCACTTTGTTTTTGTCCGGGAAGGAGGCAACCGGGTTAAAGCCCTGGCAGATATAGCCGGTGACGTTGCCGTTATCCATCATGTTGAAGTATTTGATAACGTCGTAAGCCTGGTCCCACTTCGGTAACCACTCAAAGCCCCAGTCGTTCTCTTTTTGCGCCGCCTCGCCGTAGAAGGATTTCATCAGGCTAACGAAGAATTTCGGGTAGTTGCTCCAGTAGTTCACCTGCTCGGGCAGGGTCGCCTTCGGCGTGTTGGCGCTGAGGTAGCTATGCAGATCGGTCTGTTTGTCCGATGGAAGCGTCAAATAGCCCGGCAGACTGGTCGACAGCAGGCCCAAATCGGTCAGCCCCTGAATATTAGAGTGGCCGCGCAGGGCGTTGACGCCGCCGCCGGCCATCCCCATATTGCCGAGCAGCAGCTGGATCATCGCCATGGTGCGGATGTTCTGCGCGCCGACGGTGTGCTGCGTCCAGCCCAGGGCATACAGGAAGGTGGTGGTGCGGTCCGCGGCGCTGGTTGAGGCCAGCACATCGCACACTTTAAGGAAGTCCGCTTTCGGCGTACCGCAGATGTTTTCGACCACCTCGGGCGTGTAACGGGAAACGTGCTGCTTCAGCAGGTTCCACACGCAGCGCGGGTGGGTGAGCGTTTCATCGCGTTTGGCGTAGCCGTTTTCATCGAACTGGTAGTTCCAGGACGATTTATCGTACTGGCGTTTTTCCGCATCGTAGCCGCTGAACAGCCCCTCTTCGAAGGCAAAATCATCCCGCACCAGCAGGCTGGCATTGGTGTAATGCTTAACGTACTCGGCATTGATCTTATTGTTTTCGATCAGGTACAGCAGCACGCCCGACAGGAAGGTAATGTCGGTACCGGAACGAATCGGCGCATAGATATCGGCCACCGACGCGGTGCGCGTAAAGCGCGGGTCGACGACGATCAGCGTGGCGTCGTTATTGTTTTTCGCCTCCATCGCCCAGCGGAAACCCACCGGATGGGCTTCGGCGGCGTTACCGCCCATCACCACCACGACGTCGGCGTTTTTGATATCCACCCAGTGGTTGGTCATCGCACCGCGACCAAATGTTGGAGCAAGACTTGCTACCGTTGGTCCGTGTCAGACGCGCGCCTGGTTGTCTACCGCCAGCATACCCAGCGATCGCACAAATTTTTGCGTTAGCATGCCGGTCTCATTGCTTGCCGCCGAGGCGCACAGCATGCCGGTGGAAAGCCAGCGGTTAACCGTCACGCCCTGTTCATTCTTTTCAATAAAGTTGGCGTCGCGGTCGGCTTTCATCAGTCGGGCGATGCGGTTAAAGGCTTCATCCCAGGAGATGCGCTGCCATTTATCCGAGCCCGGGGCGCGGTATTGCGGATAACGCAGACGGTTTTCGCTGTGGACATAGTCCAGCAGGCCTGCCCCTTTCGGGCACAGCGCGCCGCGGCTCACCGGATGGTCCGGGTCCCCTTCGATATGGTAGATCGCTTCTTTGGCGTTTTTCGCACCGTCGCCGAGGCTATACATTAATAGCCCGCAGCCCACGGAGCAGTAAGTGCAGGTGTTGCGGATCTCTTTCGCACGCAGCAATTTGAAATTGCGTGCCTGAGCCAGCGCCATTTTAGGGGCAAAGCCCAGGGCGGCGGCGGTAGTTCCGGCCATACCGCCTGCGCAGATCTTAAAGAACTTTCTGCGGCTGACGTCCATTGCATTCCTCCATGCAGGATGTTGATTCATCGCGCGGAGGAAACTAACAGCAAAATCCCGGGAAAATTTGCGTCAAATCAAGGAGGAAAACCTTCGCCCCCTTAATCGCCAGCCCTGGCCATTTTCGCTAATCCCTAAGGGTTAGCAACGGCGGAAAATTTCGCCCCTCACCGATAAAAAGATGATATATATGCCGGCTGCATTTGCGTAACCATCAGGAAAAGCATGGAGAAAAAGAGAGCCACGACGATCGGCTTCGCCGCCATTATCTTATGGAGCACGATGGTCGGATTGATTCGCGGCGTCAGCGAAGGACTGGGAGCGGTCGGCGGCGCGGCGATGATTTACAGCCTTAGCGGCCTGCTGCTGATCTTTACCGTCGGCTTTCCCAACCTGCGCCAGATCCCGCGTCGCTATCTGCTGGCCGGCAGCGTGCTGTTTGTCAGCTATGAAATCTGCCTCGCGCTGTCGCTGGGCTATGCCGCCAGCCGCCAGCAGGCCATTGAGGTGGGAATGGTCAATTACCTGTGGCCCAGCCTGACGATTTTATTCGCCATTCTCTTTAATGGCCAGAAAAGCAGCTGGCTGGTGATCCCCGGCCTGATTCTCGCCCTGCTGGGCGTTGGCTGGGTGTTGGGCGGTGAGCATGGGCTACAGCCCGATGAGATTATCAGTAACGTCATTTCCAGCCCGCTTAGCTATCTGCTGGCCTTTGTCGGGGCGTTTATCTGGGCCGCCTACTGCACGGTGACGGCCAAATATGCCCGCGGTAAAAACGCCATTACGCTGTTCGTCCTGTTAACCGCCCTGACGCTATGGCTGAAATTTCTCGCCAGCGACCAGCCGCCGATGCTGTTTAGCTGGCCGGTGGTCATTAAGCTGATGACGGTCTCCGTGGCGCTGGGGCTGGCCTACGCGGCGTGGAACGTTGGCATCCTGCACGGCAACGTCAGCCTGCTGGCGGCGGCCTCCTACTTCACGCCGGTGCTCTCCTCTGCGCTGGCGGCGATCCTGCTGAGTGCGACCCTGTCGTGGTCCTTCTGGCAGGGGGCCGGGATGGTATGTCTCGGCTCCCTGCTCTGCTGGTACGCCACCCGCCGTTAGCCGAGATCGCCTCCGGCTACCGGCAGCGTCACGCCGGTGATATAGCTGGCCTCATCGCTGGCGAGAAACAGGATCGCATTCGCCTGTTCCGCCAGCGTGCCGTACCGGTGCAGCAGACTGCTCGCCACCGTCTGATCGACGACCTGCTGATACCACGCCTTTTCCTGCTCGCTCGGCTGCTCTTCGTTACGCGGCGTCAGGCGCGGCGGCGCCTCGGTCCCGCCCGGGGCCACGGCGTTAATCCGAATACCGCTGCCGCTGTACTCCATGGCAATCGAGCGGGTCAGCGCGTTAACGCCGCCTTTCGCCGCCGAGTACGGCACCCGATTCACTCCCGCCGTCGCCACCGACGAAATGTTGACGATGCTGCCTTTGCCCTGCTTCAGCATCCATGGCAGCGCCGCGCGGCAGCCCCACAGCGTGGGGAACAGCGAGCGGCGGATCTCTTTCTCAATCTGCTCCGGCTGATATTCGGCAAAGGGGCGCGCCCAGATGGTGCCCCCAACGTTGTTGATCAGCACGTCGATACGGCCAAAATGAGCGACCCCGGCGGCAAACGCCTGCTCGGTACTTTCCCACGCTTCCAGATCCGCCTCCAGCGCCAGCACCAGACAGCCGGATTGCGCCAGCGTCGCCGCCAGCTCATGGACGTATGACGAGCGATCGATGAGCAGCAGAGCCGCGCCTTCTGCAGCCGCCTGCTCCGCCGTCTGGCGGCCAATGCCCTGCGCCGCGCCGGTGATGACGACGACTTTATCGGTAAAACGCATTTTGCCTCCTTATGCCGCCGCGCTCTGGCTGGCGATAAATTTCTCATACCAGAACCCCGCCGGGGTGATCCCGCGGTCGCGCAACGCCGTGGCAACCGCGTTAACCATCGGCGGCGGGCCGCAGAGATAGATGTCCACGTCGCCGTTGTTCAGCATCGCGTCGTCGAGATGGTCGGTGACAAAGCCGCGCTGCGGGCAAGTGCTGTTTTCATCGGCCACCACCGGTAGCCAACGATACCCCGTCAACTGTTGAGTAAAGGTATCCAGCGCGTCGGTTTTCACCAGATCGCAGTCACGAGTAACACCGTACAGCAGCATCACCGGACGCTGGCTGCCCTGTGTCTGCAGGGTATGGAGCATGGAGAGCAGCGGCGCCAGGCCGGTACCGCCCGCCAGCATCAGCAGCGGACGTTCGCCGTGGCGCAGATAGAAGCTGCCCATCGGGCCGCTGAGGGTAAGACGATCGCCGGGCCGCGCCCGCTGGGTTAACCACTGGCTCATCATCCCGCCAGGCACGTTACGGATCAGAAAACGCCCTTCGAGGGAACCCGGTTGCGAGCTAAATGAGTAGGCGCGGACATGAGGCGTACCCGGCACCTGAATGTTGACGTACTGCCCCGGCAGGAAGGCCAGCGGCTCATCGAGGGCGACCACCAGTTCGATGGCGGTATCGGACAGTAAATTCACCTGTCGTACCTGCGCCCCAATGTTCGCCAACGTGGTTTTACACTGCGCGGCGGCCACCGGCACATCGATCACGCAGTCGCTGGTCGGGACCATCTGACAGGTCAGCACCTGGCGATTCTGCGCTTCGTCGTCGCTTAACGCCTCGTCGAGATAATCTTCGCCCAGGTCGTACTCACCGCTGGCGCAGTGGCATTTGCAGGTACCGCAAACGCCGTCCGAGCAGTCCATCGGCAGATTCACCTTCTGGCGATAGGCGGCATCCAGGACTTTCTCTCCGGCATTGCACTGAATAAAACGGGTTACGCCGTCCTCAAAATTAAGAGCAATATTGAAGGTCATAAGCGCCTCTTAAATGTGGTAAACGTCAATCACCTGACGGATATAATCGTTATTCAGGCGCACGGTTTTGCGGACGATCTGCGGTCTGCCGTCCTGTTCGATTAGCGTGCAGCAGGTAGAGCCAAAATAGGCATCCGTGTGCTGATAGCGATGGCTCCAGGTGACCCAGCTGTAGCGCAACTCCAGACCCTCGTCGCTTTCGCCCAGCAGCTCAACGTTGCTGATGATGTGGGTGGTGCGCGGCTCTGGCGTACTGGCGCCGGAGCGCTCGGTTTTAATGCGGTAGACGCGATCCTCCAGCCCTTCGCGGTTGGGGTAGTAGATAAGCGAAATTTCTTTTTGCGGGTCGCGGGTCAGTTGGTCATCGTCGCCCCATGCCGGCATCCAGTAGACCACCTGCGGGCTGTAGCAGCTGAGCCATTCGTCCCACTGACGATCGTCCAGCAGACGGGCTTCGTAGTAAAGAAACTGGCGAACCTGTTCGAGGTTAAGCATCAGGCCACCTCCACGCGCTGGGTAATGGACTGGTCGTAACGCTGTTGTTCCTGTTCAATGGCCGCCAGCATCAGCGTCTGCCAGTGGTGGTGATGGGCGATGTACAGCGCTTCGTCCTCCGATTTCACCCCGCTTAACCGCGGCGAAAAGCCGGCATGTTGCGCATGCTCATCCGCGCCATCGACCCAGCGCAGCGCGCCGCGGCTGAGGTCGCTCCATGGCAGATTTTCGCCGAGATAGCCGCGCTGACAGGCGCTGAACTCTTCGAGGTCGTCCGGCGTCCCCATCCCACTGACGTTAAAGAAATCCTCGTACTGGCGGATTCGCAGCGCTCTGGCCTGGTCGGATTCCCCTTTCGGCGCAAAGCACCAGATGGTGACTTCGGTTTTATCCACCGCAATGGGGCGGATTACGCGGATTTGCGTCGAGAACTGATCCATCAGGTAGACATTGGGGTACAGGCACAGGTTGCGGGTTTCGTTGACCATCTGGTCGGCACGGCGTTCGCCAAATTCCGCCTGCAGCCGTTCGCGGTGGGCATAGACCGGGCGCACTTCCGGGTTGAGCGCCCGGGTCCACAACAGCATATGGCCGTTATCAAATCCATAGCCGCCGCCGAGGCTTTTTGACCAACCGTTGGCATCCACCGCGTGCGTCCCTTCCGCTTCATAGTTGCGGCGTGACATGGTTGAGGCGTAGTTCCAGTGGACCACGCTGACGTGATAGCCATCGGCGCCGTTTTCCGCGCCCAGTTTCCAGTTGCCCTCATATACATAGCTCGACGAACCCTTAAGTACCTCGAGCCCCTCCGGCGCCTGGTCGACGATCAGGTCGATAATCTTGCAGGTTTCCCCGAGATAGGCCTCCAGCGGCTGCACGTCGGCCTTGAGGCTACCGAATAAGAAACCGCGGTAAGACTGAAAACGCGGCAATTTTTGCAGGTCGTGGGAGCCGTCTTGTTTAAAGCTCGGCGGATAGCCGCCGGTGCTCTCATCTTTGGCTTTTAATAATTTGCCGTTATTGCTGAAGGTCCAGCCGTGAAACGGACAGGTAAACGAATTTTTATTCCCGGTTTTGCGTCGACATAACATGGCGCCGCGGTGGGCGCAGCTGTTAATTAGCGCGTGCAGCTCATTCTTTTTATCGCGGGTAATAATAACCGGCTGCCGTCCCAGCGTCAGGGTATAATAATCACCCGGCTGGGGAATTTGACTTTCATGAGCGAGAAATACCCAGTTACCTTCGAAAATATGCTTCATTTCAAATTCAAACAGCTGCGGGTCGGTAAATATAGAGCGATGGCAGCGGTAAATATGATTTTCACGGTCGACAACTAAGGCATTATTGATTTTGTCTTTGAGCGTCGAGAGCGTTTTTTGCATGAGTCGGTCCCTCCTGCAGGATTCAGGATGAAAGAAACAGGGTGAATTCTTCGTTTTCGAGTGCAATATCTGGCCCGGGCAGTAGCGTGCCCGGGGCCGATAATGCCGCTTACTCTTTGGCGCGCACGCGGATCCCGCGCTGCTCTTCGTCGGCGCTCAGCGCTTTACACAGGGTGAAATCAAAACAAACCTCGGTGTGCTCTCCCTCAAGATTGCGCTGCGCGATGATCTCGCGGTCGGTCACTTTTACCGGATCGGCAATCAGGCCGTCGCGGGTGGCAAAGGCAAAATCGTCCCACAGGTATTTATCGCCATTGAGGTTAATCTGGCTGGTCAGATGTTTATGACCCGGCGCGGAGACGAAAAAGTGAATGTGCGCCGGACGGTTACCGTGGCGACCCAGTCTGTCCAGCAGTTTCTGGGTTGGGCCATCCGGCGGGCAGCCGTAGCCGGAGGGCATGATGCTGCGCACGCTGTAGCGGCCATCGGCGCCGGTGCGGATCCGCCGGCGCAGGTTGTACTCACTCTGGCCTGGGTCGAAGAAGGAATAATTTCCGAGGGTGTTGGCGTGCCAGATATCAACAATAGCGTTGGCCACTGGCCGGCCTTCGGTGTCTTTGACTTCACCGTGCAGCCACATCACTTCTCCGGCGTCGGCGCCGTCATCCATGCGGGCGTGACCCTCGGCCAGCGGCGCATTAGCCACGTACAGCGGCCCTTCGATGGTGCGCGGGGTGCCGGTTTCCCGATGCGCTGCCGCGTCGATGGCGTCCTGGCGCAGATCGAGGAAATGCTCCAGTCCCAGTCCCGCCGCCAGCAGCGCCGCCTCCTGACGCCCGCCCAGCTCGTGCAAATAGTTTACCGCGTGCCAGAACTCTTCTTCCGTAACGTTATAGTCGTCGATGAGCGTGCAGATATTTTCCAGCAAACGATGAATAATCGCCTTAAAACGTTCATCGCCGCCGGCAACATCTAATCCGGCACTGTCGCGTAATAATTTCTGAATAGCTGGTTGTTGTACGAATACATTACTCATACTGATTCTCTCTTATATTTTGCAGGGTATACGCCGGTAATACCGGCGTGAGGTCAGATATTATTATTAGCGATCGTCATCGCGAATTGATGACGGATGACGACAGAGGGCTTCCACTTTTATCGCCATAAAGGGATATAGCGGCAATCCCATTAATATTTGATGCAATTCTTCGGCATCTTGAACATCGAAAATACTGACGTTGGCATAAAGGCCGGCAACGCGCCAGATATGCCGCCATTTGCCTTCCCGCTGTAATTGTTGCGAATAGGCTTTTTCGCGTTGTTTTATTTCCTCCGCCTCGTTGGCGGGAAAGCCAGGCGGAATATTGACGGTCATCTCCACTTTAAATAACATTTTTTTCTCCTGTTCCCCGCTACGGCTGGCGGGTATAAAAATGCAGTTTGTCTTCATCCAGCTCGACGCCAAGGCCCGGCGTTTGCGGCAGCGCCACCTGACCGTCGGCAAAGGTGAGCGGCACGCTGACAATATCGTCTTTCAGCAACAGCGGGCCGAACATCTCGGTACCCCACTGCAGCGGCAGCGTCGACCAGGCGTGCAGAGAAGCCACGGTCCCTACGGTGCCTTCCAGCATGGTGCCGCCGTACAGGCCAATCCCTGCCGCCTGCGCGACGCGGGCCAGCGCCAGCACGCTGTTCGGCCCCCCGGCTTTGGCGATTTTCAGCGCGTAAGCGCCGGTAAAGCCCTGCTGCGCCAGCTGATAACCATCGTAAGCGGTCGCGACCGCTTCATCCGCGAGGATCGCGGTTTCAATTTGCTGGCTTAGCCGCACCAGGGCGGCATTATCGTGGGCGCTGACCGGCTGTTCGATAAGATCGACGCCCATCGCCGCCAGTTCGCGGCAGCCTTTCGCGCCGGTGGCAGCGTCCCAGGCCTGATTGACGTCGACACGGATGCTGGCGCGGTCGCCTAACGCTTCAACGATGGCGCGGGTATGACGCAGGTCGGTGGCGAGTTCACGCGCGCCGATCTTCAGTTTGAACGCCCGGTGGCGGCCTTCGGCCAACAGTTTTTCTCCTTCAGCGATATCTTTCGCGGTATCGCCGCTGGCTAAGGTCCACAGCACCGGCAACGCCGTTTGCAGCGCGCCGCCGAGCAGGGCTGATACCGGCAGACCTAAGGCTTTGCCCTGGGCGTCGAGCAGCGCGGTTTCGATGGCGGACTTCGCAAAGGTGTTGCCTTTAATGGCGCCGTTCATACGGGCGGTCAGCGCATTCAGGTTATCGGCCGACTGCCCTTTCAACAGCGGCGTCAGATAATGGGTGATCGCCGACGAGATGGCCTCGGGGCTCTCAACGCCATAGCTCAAGCCGCCGATGGTGGTGGCTTCGCCGATGCCGCAGATGCCGTCGGAACGGGTAAGGCGCACAATCACCAGCGACTGGCAGCCCATGGTGGTCATCGACAATTTATGCGGCCGGATGGTCGGGACATCCACAATCCAGCTCTCGATTTGCTCTACGGTGGCAGTCATTTTCTGTTCCTGATGAGATATATAACTTTTTGTACCCACATCCATAACGGGGGTCTGTGCCATTGACAATAGGGTTCAGCCTGGCGGATGGTCAACGGCGATAATCGAAATGTTGTGCGATTATCGACGCGTTTGTTAAAAGACGGTTATTAATGTGATCATGGTGGTAAAACCGGCACAATTCAGCGCGCCCCATTTTGCGCAAGGTATAGTGATCTGCCGTGAGCTTTACGCTGCAACGGAGAAGGATGCGATGAGCGACAATATCCCCAATACGCTGAGCGCCAGGCAGGCCGAGCACGACCCTAACTTTATGCTGTCTCTGGCCCGCGGGCTTGAGGTCCTTAACGCCTTCACCCCCCAGCGCCAGCGGCTGACCATTTCCCAGCTCAGCCAGAAAACGCAAATCTCGCGCGCGGCGGTACGCCGCTGTTTGTATACCCTCGCCGCGCTGGGCATGGTGCACAGTCCGGATGGCCGTAGCTATGAACTGCTCCCCCGGGTGCTGGCCGTCGGCCACGCCTATCTGGCAGGCACGCCGCTGGCCAAGGTGGCGCAGACGGCGCTGGATAATCTTGGCAAAGCGCTCGGCGAATCCTGTTCGGCGGCCACGCTCGACGGGGATAACGTGCTCTATATTGCCCGCGCGGCGGTCAATAATTTACTGAGCATCGATCTGGGGCGCGGCAGCCGCCTGCCGGCGTGGGCCACGTCGATGGGGCGGGTGTTGCTGAGCGCGCTGCCGGAGGAACAGCTGGAAGTGACGTTGTCACGAGTTACGCTTATTCGCTACACTCCGCATACCCTGTGCGATTTGTCCGGTTTACGTGCAGAGATCGCCCGGGTGCGCATGCAGGGCTATGCCCTCGCCGACCGGCAGATCGAGGTAGGCTTGTGCTCGCTGGCGGTACCCGTGCTGTCGCGTCACGGTCAGGTGGTGGCCGCCCTGAATGTCGGGGTACCTGCCGCGACGGTCAGCGCCGCGGCGTTAAAAGAGAAGGCTCTCGCCCCGCTACGGCGCGCGGCGATGGATCTGTCGCTGCAGCTATAGCGCCGACTGCGGTTTCGCCACGGTGGCGAGGCTGCGCCAGATCCCGGCGGCCAGCAGCAGAAGCAATACACCCGCCGTCGCCAGCACCAGGCTATGAGCCTGAATAAAAGCCGTCTTCGCCGCCGCCATCAGCGCCTGCGCCACCCCGGCGGGCAGCGCCTGGGACAGACTCACCGCCTCGCCAATCGATGACGCCGCCTGCTGCGCCATGGTGCCACTCAGGCCAGACGGCAGCGCAATAGAGGCGCTGTAGCTGCGGGTCAGGATCAGGCCGAACAGCGCTATGCCGAGACCGGCGCCCAGCTCATAGGCCATGGTTTCAATCGCCCCCGCGGCCGCCGCTTTCTCCTTCGGCGCTGCCGCCATAATCGCGGAACTGGAGGCCAGCAGCGCGCTGGCCACGCTAAAGCCCAGCAGCGTCATCAGCCCCCAGGCCAGCCACTGCTGGGTACTGAAATCGGTCAACGCCAGGCCGAGAAAGCTGAAGGCGCTGAGCAGCATCCCGCCGGTCGCCACCTCGCGCAGCCCAAGCCGCGACACCAGCAGGCCGGCAATCGGGCCGCTGAAGCCGCTGGCCACCATTACCGGCAGCATAAATATCCCCGCCTCGAACGGCGTTTTCTGGTGCACAAACTGCAGCTCCTGGGCCATCAGCAGCTCAAAACCGACCAGGGTAATCAGGGCCGTCATCGCCATCATCACCCCGCTTAAGATTATGCGATGGGTGAGCAGGCGCATATCCACCATCGGGCGGGCCGCCGACAGCTGCTTGCGGATAAACCAGGTTAACATCGCCGCCCCGCCGAGCGCCACCAGCGCGGTGAGCCACAGCGCCAGCTGGCCCTTCAGCGCCGATTTCGCGCTAAACACCAGCATCAGGATCGCGGCAATCAAAACGAGCGCCTGCAGTAGATTGAGCGGCTGTTCGCGGCGCGCGGGCTGGCGCGGCACCACTTTCGCATTAATCGCGATAACCACCAGCACGATCGGCACATTGATCAGGAACACCGACCCCCAGTAGAAATGCTCCAGCAGGATCCCGCCCACCAGCGGGCCGAAGGCTGCGCCGCCGGAGCCGACCGCTGCCCACAGCCCCAGCGCCATATTGCGCTGGCTGGCCTCGGCAAAGGTGCTGCGGATCCCGGCCAGCGTCGCCGGGACGATCATCGCCGCCCCCACCGCCAGCAAAGCGCGTGAGGCAATCAGCGTCATGGCCGTCGGCGACAGCGCGGCGCACAGCGAGGCGATGCCAAAAATGGCGCTGCCGAGCAGCAGCAGGCGCTTAAAGCCGATCTTATCGCCAAGGGCGCCCATCGGCAGCACCATGCCGGCCATCACTAATGAGTAGATATCAATGATCCACAACAGCTCATTGCCGCTGCTACCCAGCGCCACGCTGAGGGTCGGCGCGGCCACATGCAACACCGTAGCGTCAATCGCCACCGGAATATAAACCAGCAAAATCGCCATCAGCGTCATCCATTGCCGTGACATAGCTTGTACCTCAATCAATATTGAATATTGGACACACGTCCAGGATGGCGATCCTGCCGGATTGTTGAACACATGTCCAACTTTTTGTTACACTCGGCCAAAGCCAGATGACAGTGGGGTTCTATGCACTATTTACAACGTGATGCGCGACGGGAAGGGATTATGCAGGCCGCCATGCGCCTGGCGCTGCGCGGCGGCTTTGCCGCCATGACCGTGCGGCAGATCGCCCGCGAAGCCCAGGTGGCCGCCGGGCAGCTGCACCACCACTTCACCTCCATCGGCGAGCTGAAAGCGCAGGTTTTCATCCGCCTGATCCGCGAGATGCTCGACATGCCGCTGGTGGCTGAGGACGCCAGCTGGCGCGAGCGCTTGTTCTCGATGATCGGCAGCGAGGATGGCCGACTGGAACCCTATATCCGCCTGTGGCGCGAAGGCCAGGTGCTGGCCGACAGCGATCCGGACATCAAAGCGGCCTACCTGCTGACCATGAATATGTGGCATGCCGAGACCGTCGCCATCATCGAGCAGGGCCTCGCCAGCGGCGAATTTCGGTCGGCTGAGCCTGCGGCGGATATCGCCTGGCGCTTTATCGCCCTGGTGTGCGGCCTCGACGGGATTTATGCGCTGGACGCGCAGGCCCTGGATGAGGCGGCGTTTAGCCGCTATGTAAATAAGATGATTACGCTGGAGTTGTTTTAGGCATATTTACATTTAGTAACAATTAATTCCGCTACGCTTACCACGTGCTCTCTGTCAGCACGTTTTTTTTATCTACGCTTCATAGATAACGCAAATTAAGCGTTATTCACTATCCCCTTGTATTCAGCTGTTGACCTTATTTATTTACTCCTTTCCGGGCAAGTAGAGGGCAATATGTCGGTGCAGAATGATAAAGATAATCATTACCTTTTGAACAACTGGCGGCCTGAAAACAAGGCGTTCTGGGAAAATAAAGGCCAAGCCATTGCGCGAAGAAATCTATGGATATCAGTGACCTGCCTGCTGCTTGCTTTCTGCGTATGGATGTTATTCAGCGCCGTAGCGGTCAATCTCAATAAGGTCGGTTTTCATTTCACCACCGACCAGCTTTTTTTATTAACCGCCCTGCCTTCACTTTCCGGCGCGATATTACGGGTCCCCTACTCCTTTATGGTACCCCTTTTTGGCGGGCGCTACTGGACCGTATTAAGTACCGTTATCCTGATCGTGCCTTGTATTTGGTTAGGGGTGGCAATCCAGAATATTACTACTCCGTTCTGGGTATTTATTATTATTGCGCTGCTGTGCGGTTTTGCCGGAGCGAATTTTGCTTCCAGCATGGGAAATATCAGTTTCTTTTTCCCCAAAGCGAAACAGGGCAGCGCGCTGGGAGTCAACGGCGGCCTTGGCAATCTGGGCGTAAGCGTAATGCAGATGGTCGCCCCGGCGGTCATCTTCCTGCCGCTCTTCACCTTTCTCGGCGTCCATGGCGTCACCCAGCCCGATGGTTCGACAATCACCCTGAGTAATGCGGCGCTCGTCTGGGTACCGCTGCTGCTGCTCGCCACCGTCGCGGCATGGTTCGGCATGAACGATATCGCCGGTTCAAAGGCCTCGATTCGCGATCAGCTTCCCGTGCTCAAGCGACCGCATATGTGGCTGTTAAGCCTGCTCTATCTGGCGACGTTTGGCTCGTTCATCGGCTTTTCCGCCGGCTTTGCCATGCTGGCGAAAACCCAGTTTCCCACGGTCGATATCCTCAAGCTCGCCTTCTTTGGACCGTTCATCGGCGCGCTGGCGCGCTCGTTCGGCGGGATCATCTCCGACCGTCTCGGCGGCGTGCGGGTGACGCTGGTTAACTTCGTCCTGATGGCGCTGTTTACCGGCCTGCTGTTTCTGACCCTGCCAGGCAGCGGCTCCGGCAGCTTTCTCGCTTTCTACGTGGTGTTTATGGGGCTCTTTTTAACCGCCGGTCTGGGAAGCGGCTCCACCTTCCAGATGATCGCCGTCATCTTCCGCCAGCTCACCATCGACAGCGTAAAACAGCGCGGCGGCAGCGATGAAGAAGCGCAGCACGAGGCGGTGACCGATACCGCTGCCGCGCTGGGCTTTATCTCGGCGATCGGCGCCATCGGCGGCTTCTTTATTCCGAAAGCCTTCGGCACCTCGCTGGCGATGACCGGCTCACCGGTTGGCGCGATGAAAGTCTTTTTTGTCTTCTATGTGGTTTGCGTGCTGGTGACCTGGCTGGTCTACGGCCGCCGTAAACCCGCTTAACCATAACGATTTATCTGCCGGATAGCGGCTTACGCCTTATCCGGCCTTACGAGTTCGTTCGCTCATCCGGCCGGGTGGCACGATGCCGGACATCATCGGAGCAGGAGAAATGTCATGAGTAAACTTCTGGATCGCTTTCGCTACTTTAAGCAGAAGGGCGAGACCTTTGCCAACGGCCACGGCCAGGTCTATAACAACAACCGTGACTGGGAAGATAGCTACCGTCAACGCTGGCAGTTCGACAAAATTGTCCGCTCCACGCACGGTGTGAACTGCACCGGCTCCTGCAGCTGGAAAATTTACGTCAAAAACGGTCTCGTTACCTGGGAAACCCAGCAGACCGATTATCCGCGCACCCGGCCGGATCTGCCAAATCACGAACCGCGCGGCTGCCCGCGCGGCGCCAGCTACTCCTGGTATCTCTACAGCGCCAACCGCCTGAAGTACCCGCTGGCGCGTAAACGACTGATTGAGCTGTGGCGCGAAGCCCTGGCGAAGCATCCCGACCCGGTGCTGGCATGGGATAGCATCATGCAGGATCCGGCAAAAACCCGCAGCTATAAAGCGGCGCGCGGCAAAGGCGGTTTTGTCCGCTCCAGCTGGAAAGAGCTGAACCAGCTCATCGCCGCCGCCAACGTCTGGACCATCAAACACTATGGCCCGGACCGCGTCGCCGGCTTCTCGCCGATCCCGGCGATGTCGATGGTCTCCTACGCCGCGGGCACTCGCTATTTATCGTTGATTGGCGGCACCTGCCTGAGCTTTTATGACTGGTACTGCGATCTGCCCCCCGCCTCGCCGATGACCTGGGGCGAACAGACCGACGTGCCGGAATCCGCCGACTGGTACAACTCCAGCTACATTATTGCCTGGGGCTCCAACGTGCCGCAGACCCGAACCCCGGACGCCCACTTCTTTACCGAAGTGCGCTACAAGGGCACCAAAACTATCGCCATCACGCCGGACTATTCGGAAGTCGCTAAGCTCTGCGACCAGTGGCTGGCGCCGAAGCAAGGCACCGACAGCGCGCTGGCGATGGCCATGGGCCATGTGATCCTCAAAGCCTTCCACCTCGATAACCCGAGCGATTACTTTCTCAACTACTGCCGGACCTACACCGACATGCCGATGCTGGTGATACTCGAGCCGCGCGACGACGGCAGCTATACGCCGGGCCGTATGCTGCGTGCTTCCGACCTGCTTGACGGTCTCGGGGAAAGTAATAACCCGGAATGGAAAACCGTGGCCTATAACAGCGACGGCGAACTGGTGGCGCCGAACGGCTCCATCGGCTTTCGCTGGGGCGAAAAAGGCAAATGGAATCTCGAACAACGGGCAGACGGCAAAGATGTCGAGCTTAAGCTGTCGCTGCTGGATATTCGCGACAGCGTGGTGTCGGTGGGCTTCCCCTACTTTGGCGGCAACGAAAACCCGCATTTTCGCAGCGTAGCGCAGTCACCGGTGACCCTTCACCCGCTACCGGCTAAACAGCTGACGCTGGCCAGTGGCGAAAGCGGCCTGGTGGTCAGCGTCTATGACCTGATTCTGGCCAACTACGGTCTGGATCGCGGGCTTGACGATGTCAATGCGGCGAAGGATTTCGCCGAGGTCAAAGCCTATACCCCGGCATGGGCGGAGCAGATCACCGGCGTACCGCGTCAACATATCGAACAAATCGCCCGCGAGTTTGCCGATACGGCGCATAAGACCCACGGCCGCTCAATGATTATCCTCGGCGCCGGGGTGAACCACTGGTACCACATGGATATGAACTACCGCGGGATGATTAATCTGCTGGTATTTTGCGGCTGCGTCGGCCAGAGCGGCGGCGGCTGGTCGCACTATGTCGGTCAGGAGAAACTGCGCCCACAGACCGGCTGGCTGCCGCTGGCGTTCGCCCTGGACTGGAGTCGTCCGCCGCGGCAGATGAACAGTACCTCTTATTTCTACAACCACGCCAGCCAGTGGCGCTACGAAAAACTGACCGCGCAGGAGCTGCTGTCGCCGCTGGCCGACGCCAGCAAATTTAGCGGCAGCCTTATCGACTTCAACGTCCGTGCGGAACGGATGGGCTGGTTACCTTCTGCGCCCCAGCTCAACATCAACCCGCTGACCATTAAGCAGCAGGCCGAGGCCGCCGGGCTCTCCCCCGCGGAGTTCACCGTCCAGTCGTTAAAATCAGGCGATATTCGCTTTGCCGCCGAGCAGCCGGATAGCGGCAAAAACCATCCGCGCAACCTGTTTATCTGGCGCTCAAACCTGCTGGGATCGTCCGGTAAGGGGCATGAGTACATGTTGAAATACCTGCTCGGGACCGACAGCGGTATTCAGGGTGATGAACTGGGCGCCAGCGATGAGGTAAAACCTGAGGAAGTCGAGTGGCAGACCGCGGCGATTGAGGGCAAACTCGACCTGCTGGTGACCCTCGATTTCCGCATGTCCAGTACCTGTCTCTTCTCCGATATTGTCCTGCCGACCGCCACCTGGTATGAAAAAGACGATATGAACACCTCGGATATGCACCCGTTTATCCACCCGCTCTCCGCCGCCGTCGACCCGGCCTGGGAGGCGAAAAGCGACTGGGAGATCTACAAGGATATCGCTAAATCCTTCTCGCAGGTCTGCGTCGGCCATCTTGGCAAAGAGACCGATGTGGTGCTGGTCCCGCTGCAGCATGATTCCCCCGGCGAACTGTCGCAGCCGTTCGAGGTGCTTGACTGGCGCAAGGGCGAATGCGATCTGATCCCCGGGAAAACCGCACCGTCGATTGCCCTGGTGGAACGCGACTATCCTGCCACCTGGGAACGCTTCACCTCTCTCGGCCCGCTGCTCGATAAGCTTGGCAACGGCGGGAAAGGCATTTCGTGGAATACGCAAAGCGAAGTCGATTTCCTCGGCAAGCTTAACTACGTCAAGCCCGACGGTCCGGCCAAAGGCCGGCCGCGGATCGACAGCGCCATTGACGCCTCCGAAGTTATTCTTAGCCTCGCCCCGGAAACCAACGGCCAGGTGGCGGTGAAAGCCTGGCAGGCGCTGGGAGAGTTTACCGGCCGCGATCATACCCATCTGGCGCTCAATAAAGAGGATGAGAAGATCCGCTTTCGCGATATTCAGGCGCAGCCGCGCAAAATTATCTCCAGCCCGACGTGGTCCGGACTGGAAAGCGAGCACGTCTCCTACAATGCCGGTTATACCAACGTGCATGAGCTGATCCCATGGCGCACCCTCTCCGGCCGCCAGCAGTTGTATCAGGACCATCCGTGGATGCGCGCCTTCGGCGAAAGCCTGGTAGCCTATCGCCCGCCCATTGATACCCGCAGCGTCAGCCAGATGAAGGCCGTGCCGCCAAACGGCTTTCCGGAAAAAGCGCTGAATTTCCTGACGCCGCACCAGAAGTGGGGGATCCACTCCACCTATAGCGAAAACCTGCTGATGCTGACGCTGTCGCGCGGCGGGCCGATCGTCTGGCTTAGCGAAACCGACGCGAAAGAGCTGGGCATTGAAGATAACGACTGGATTGAAGCGTTCAACGCCAACGGGGCTCTCACCGCGCGGGCGGTGGTGAGCCAGCGGGTGCCGCCGGGGATGACCATGATGTACCACGCTCAGGAACGGATTATGAATATCCCGGGTTCGGAAGTGACCGGTCGTCGCGGCGGCATTCATAACTCAGTAACCCGCGTCTGTCCGAAGCCAACGCACATGATTGGCGGCTACGCCCAGCTGGCCTATGGCTTTAACTACTACGGCACCGTCGGATCGAACCGCGACGAGTTCATCATGATCCGCAAAATGAAGAATATTGCCTGGCTGGATGACGAAGGTCGCGATCAGGTACAGGAGGCGAAAAAATGAAAATCCGTTCTCAGGTTGGAATGGTGCTGAATCTGGACAAATGCATCGGCTGTCACACCTGCTCGGTCACCTGTAAAAACGTCTGGAGCAGCCGCGAAGGCATGGAGTACGCGTGGTTCAATAACGTGGAGACCAAACCGGGCATTGGCTACCCCAAAAACTGGGAGGACCAGGATCAGTGGCAAGGCGGCTGGATCCGCGGCATTAGCGGTAAGCTGACGCCCCGCCTCGGCAATCGGGTCAGCGTGTTATCGAAGATTTTCGCCAACCCGGTGCTGCCAGCGATCGACGATTACTACGAACCCTTTACCTACGACTACCAGCACCTGCACAACGCGCCTGAGGGCAAATATCTGCCGACCGCCCGCCCGCGCTCGCTGATCAGCGGCGAGCGTATGGATAAGATTAGCTGGGGCCCGAACTGGGAGGAGCTGCTCGGCGGCGAATTCGAGAAACGCGCCCGCGACCGTAACTTCGAAGCCATGCAAAAAGAGATGTACGGCCAGTTCGAAAATACCTTCATGATGTATCTTCCGCGCCTGTGCGAGCACTGCCTCAACCCGAGCTGCGTGGCCACCTGCCCGAGCGGCGCCATCTACAAGCGTGAGGAAGATGGCATCGTACTGATCGATCAGGATAAATGCCGCGGCTGGCGGATGTGCATCAGCGGCTGCCCGTACAAAAAAATCTACTTTAACTGGAAGAGCGGTAAGTCGGAAAAATGCATCTTCTGCTATCCGCGCATTGAGTCCGGGCAGCCAACGGTCTGCTCAGAAACCTGCGTCGGGCGCATCCGCTATCTTGGCGTACTGCTGTATGACGCCGACCGTATTGAAGAGGCGGCCAGTACCGAACATGAAACCGACCTCTATGAGCGCCAGTGCGAGGTGTTCCTTAATCCAAACGATCCAGCGGTCATCGAGGAAGCGCTAAAGCAAGGCATCCCGCACAACGTCATTGAGGCGGCGCAGAAGTCGCCGGTCTATAAGCTGGCGATGGACTGGAAGCTGGCCCTGCCGCTGCATCCGGAGTATCGCACCCTGCCGATGGTCTGGTACGTGCCACCCCTGTCGCCGATCCAGTCGGTTGCCGACGCCGGCGGCTTACCGAGCAACGGCAACATCCTGCCGGCGGTTGAGAGTCTGCGCATCCCGGTGCAATACCTGGCGAATCTGCTGAGCGCCGGCGATACCGGACCGGTCTTGCGCGCGCTGAAACGGATGATGGCGATGCGCCACTACAAGCGTTCGCAAACCGTCGAGGGCGTCACCGATACCCGCGCCATTGAAGAGGTGGACCTCAGCGTTGAGCAGGTCGAAGAGATGTATCGCTATCTGGCGATCGCCAACTACGAAGACCGCTTCGTGATCCCCACCAGCCATCGCGAACTGGCGGAGGATGCCTTTCCGGAACGTAACGGCTGCGGCTTTACCTTCGGCGATGGCTGCCACGGGTCAGATACGAAATTCAACCTGTTTAACAGCCGGCGGATCGACGCCATCGACGTCAGCGGCGTGCGTAAGCATGGGGAGGGCGAGTGATGCGGATCCTGAAAGTGATCGGTCTGCTGCTGGAGTACCCCGACGAGTTACTGTGGGAGAACCGCGACGACGCCCTGGCGCTGGTCAGGGCCGATGTCCCTTCCCTGACGCCGTTTGTCAGTGAGCTGCTGACGGCTCCGCTGTTGGATCGCCAGGCCGAATGGTGCGAGGTGTTCGAGCGCGGGCGCGCCACCTCGCTGCTGCTGTTTGAACATGTGCATGCCGAATCCCGCGACCGCGGCCAGGCGATGGTCGACCTGATGAATCAGTATCAGCAGGCGGGTCTGCAGATCGATTGTCGCGAGCTGCCCGACCATCTGCCGCTGTATCTGGAGTATCTCAGTATTCTACCTCCCGCGGAGGCTCGGGAGGGGCTGCAGAATATCGCGCCGATTCTGGCGCTGATCGGCGGCCGTCTTAAGCAGCGAGCCTGCCCGTACTACCAGCTGTTTGACGCTCTGCTGGCGCTGGCTAAAAGCCCGCTCACCAGTGACAGTGTCACAAAACAGGTGGCGGGAGAAAAGCGCGACGATACCCGTCAGGCGCTGGACGCCGTGTGGGAAGAAGAGCAGGTGAAGTTTATCGAAGATAATGCGACCGCTTGCGATAGCTCGTCGATGCAAGCTTATCAACGACGCTTTAGTCAGGATGTGGCGCCGCAGTACGTTGACATCCGCGCCGGAGGCCCGAAATGATCCAGTATCTGAACGTCTTCTTTTACGATATCTACCCTTACCTGTGCGGCACCGTCTTTCTGGTGGGCAGCTGGCTGCGCTACGATTACGGGCAGTATACCTGGCGCGCCTCATCCAGCCAGATGCTGGATAAGCGCGGGATGGTGCTATGGTCGAACTTATTTCATATCGGCATTCTCGGCATCTTCTTTGGCCATCTCTTTGGCATGCTGACCCCACACTGGGTCTACTCGTGGTTCCTGCCGATGTCCCAGAAGCAGCTGATGGCCATGATCCTTGGCGGCATCTGCGGCGTGCTGACCCTGGTAGGCGGTATCGGCCTGCTGATGCGCCGCCTGACCAACCCGCGAATTCGCGCCACCTCCACGACCGCGGATATTTTGATCCTGTGCATTCTGCTGATTCAGTGCGCGCTGGGGCTGACAACCATCCCCTTCTCCGCCCAGCATCCGGACGGCAGCGAAATGCTCAAGCTGGTGGACTGGGCGCAGGCGGTGGTCACCTTCCACGGCGGCGCCTCGGCGCATCTGGACGGTGTCGCATGGATTTACCGCGTCCACCTGGTGCTCGGAATGACCATCTTTCTGATCTTCCCCTTCACCCGGCTGGTTCACGTCTGGAGCGCGCCGGTGGAATATTTCACCCGGCGTTACCAGGTGGTACGCTCCCGGCGCTGAGCGCTGGCGGCGTTTACCATTCATCCTTACCGGTAGCCCGGACGAGGCCTCCGCGCCAAATCCGGGTATTTATCGTACCTGACTCCAGGCTTTATGCCGGATGGCGGCTACGCCTTATCCGGCCTACAGGGGCCTCTCACAGGCTCATACCTCGCAGGCCCGCGCAGGCGCAGCGCCGCCGGGCAAGATATCAAACACGGTACCTGTAATTTCGCCGGGTGGCGGCTGTCGCCTTACCCGGCCTACAGGGTCCTCTCACAGGCTCAAACCTCGCAGGCCCGCGCAAGCGCAGCGCCGCCGGGCAAGATATCAGACACGGTACCTGTAATTTCGCCGGGTGGCGGCTACGCCTTGCCCGGCCTACAGGGTCCTCTTACAGGCTCATACCTCGCAGGCCCGCGTAAGCGCAGCGCCACCGGGCATGAGGAGATTTACTTCCCGGCTTCCGGATGGGTATCGAACGCCGCCATCACCGCCGCCAGCGCCGCTTCGCTGAAGCCATGTTTAGGATCGTCCACCCCCAGGCCGA
This sequence comes from Klebsiella sp. KP20-425-1, assembly GCF_025813515.1. Classification (NCBI taxonomy): domain Bacteria; kingdom Pseudomonadati; phylum Pseudomonadota; class Gammaproteobacteria; order Enterobacterales; family Enterobacteriaceae; genus Klebsiella; species Klebsiella sp. KP20-425-1. Next base: position 2,404,830 of record NZ_CP109614.1, on the reverse strand, counting down.
AGCGGGTCTGCAGCCCTTCATACAGCGCGGAGACATCGGCAAAATCGATCTTCTCCACCACATGGTTATTCTCCCAGTGGGTAAAGTGGAAGTTGGTGAGGGTCATTTTGCCACCGTCCGGCAGATGACGACACATCAGCAGATGGTGACGGAAGTGGGACTGCGGCCAGTTCGCCGACCAGAAGTTGCCCATCACATAATCAGACGCATACTGGCGGCCTAAATCGAAATGGTACATCGACTGCCAGTGTTCGTGATGGTTGAACTGCAGCGTCCACTCATCCCCTTCATGCACCAGACGATAGCTGCCGTGCGGCGTTTGCTGTGGGATATCGGCCAGCAGTTTGATCGGCGCGGTCAGCGTCTGGCCGCCGAAGCCGACGTCGGCGATCCAGCGCTCCCCCGCCACCTCCACCAGCAACAGACGGTGAGTACGCGGCGGCATCTGCGGCGGGTTGGCCAGCACCACGCGGCCCAGCAGGCTGCGGACGTTAAAGCCTATCTCGCGCAGCGCGCGCTCCAGCAGGCCATTCTGTTCAAAACAATACCCCCCGCGGCGGGCGGCGATCAGCTTCTCTTCCAGCGCCCCATCGTCAAGGTGGATTTCACGCGGCAGCAGGACGTCGAGGTTTTCAAAGGGGATGGCGCTGTTATGCTGCAGATGCAGTTCCCGCAGGGTATCAATGGAAACATCAGGCTCACCCGTCCAGCTCAGACGGGAAAAATAGGCGCGTAAAAAGGGACTCATCAGGGCCTCCAGCTGTAGGTGTCCGACATTTATAGCCTATTTTTCCGCGCCGACCGTCTTTTTTGTGCGCTTAGCGTTAACCGCACGTGCGGCGCTGCATCAGCGCCAGCGCCGTCAGCATCAAGACCAGACCGGTCAACAACGTCAGGCTGGCCATCGCCATGCCCTGACCGACGGAACCCTGTTCGAACTGGCGCCAGATAAACACCGCCACGGTTTGCGTACCGGCCGGAGAGAGCAGCAGCGAGGTCACCAGCTCCCGGGAGGCCACCGCGAACACCATCAGCATCGCCGCAAGCAGCGCCGGAAAGACCAGCGGCAGGACAATCAACCGCAGCGCCTGCAGTGGCGACGCCCCATGCACCCTGGCGGCGGGCTCAAGGTTCGGGCCCAGCTGGCGCAGCGCGCTGCCGACATAGCGCACCGGCCAGGGCAACAGCAGGCAGCAATAGGAGAGCAGCAGCATCCACAGCGTGTTATAGGGCGAGCGCGGCCAGAAGGGCTGATTCCACAGCAGGATCAAACCGACCCCCACCACCACGCCCGGCAGCGCCGCCGGCATCAGCGACAGCGCGTCCACCATCCCGCGCCCTTTAATCTTCTGCACCATCACCAGCCAGGCGGCCAGCAGGCCCAGCGCGCCGACGATTAGCGCCGAACCCAGGGCCAGCGACAGGCTGGTGCCGAGGGCCGACAGGGCATCTCCCTGCTGGTCAAACAGCGCCGCGAAATGACGCAGTGTGACATTCTCAACACTCACGCCACCGGAGAGCGTGCCCATCACGCTGGTGAGCATCATCGAGACGGCGGGGACGCCGACCGCCAGGCCGCCGACGGCCGCCATCGCCAGCACGGCGGGCAGCATCATCCAGCCCAGCGATGCCCCGTGGTTCTCCCCCGGCTTACCGGTGACGCTGGTGACCTCTTTCTCCCCCACCAGCCGCCTTTGCAGCCACCAGGCGAACAACGCCACCGCCATCAGCAGCAGCGACAATAGCGCGGCGCCAGGGAGATCCACCGGCCAGTCGGCCAGCTTTTTCTCAATACCGACCGTCAGCATCACCACTCCCGCCCGGCTGCCCAGCGCCGCCGGTACGCCAAACTCCTCGATAGCGAGGGTAAACGCCAGCAGCATCCCCGCCGCCAGCGCCGGAGAGAGCATCGGTAGCGTCACGTGCCAGAAGGCGCGCCAGGCGCTGGCGCCATGGACGCGGGCGACCACCGCCAGCCGGGTCCCGCTCGCCAGCAGGCTGCGGGAGACGGCAAAGTAGACCACCGGAAATATATTAAAGGTCATCACCAGCACGATCCCGCTGCGGCTGAACAGCAGATCGTTCAGTTGCCAGCCGGTCAGCTGCTGCAGATAGCCCTGGCTTTGCAGGGCCAGCATCCAGGAGAGCGCCGAGATATAGGGCGGCGTCAGAAAGGGGATCAAAAACAGGAGATCCCACAGCCGGGGCAGCGGCAGCGAAAACATACCGCGCAGGATGCCGAGCGGCAGGCCAATCATTACGCTGACCAGCGCCACGCCGGCGGCGATCCACAGCGTACCGCCGAGCATCGCCGGCAGCTGAGGATCGGCCAGCAGCGCCGGGATGCCGCCAAAGGCGTCCCCGAGCGAACCGGCGCTAAAATGGGGAAAAATCGCCTGCAGCACAATAAACACTAACGGTAACGCGACCAGCATCACCAGGGCGGCAAGGGTCGCGCCGGAAAGGAATGTTTGTTTCACAACCGGTTCCTGAAGCTGAGGGTCCTCCGGCGGCCAGCGCCGGAGAAACGGGATCAATTACTGCGCGTACAGCTGACTGAAGCGGGCGAGCACGGCGCCCCGCTCGCTGCTGCCCTCGCTGGTGGTGGGCAGCACCTTCAGCGCGTCCAGTAGCGGACGTTTAGCCGCCACGTCGCGGCGGGCGGGCATCAGCCAGGCGTCGGCGACCTTCGCCTGACCTTCCGGCGACAGCACGTAATCGATAAAGGCTTTAGCCTCGCCGGGATGCTGGCTGGTTTTGAGGATCATCATCGGGCGCGGGGCAATCACCGTTCCGCTGGCCGGGAAGATCACCTTCAGCGACTCGCCCTGCTGAATATTGCCGTAGGAGACATAATCCACCGCGCCAAACACCGCCGCTTTCGCTCCCTGCATCACCGGCGTCACCGCCTGGGCGTTGGGTCCGCTGACCACCATGCCGTTCTTTTTCAGATCGTCAAACAGTTGCCAGGCCTGGTCGCCCATGCTGTTTTGCAGCCCGATCAGCAAATCCAGCGACGCGCCGGAGAGCGCCGGGTCGGGGGTTGTCACCTTGTCTTTAAACGCCGGCTGGGTGAGATCCCGCCACTCTTTCGGTTCCGGGGTGCCGCTTTTACTGTTCCAGACAATGCCCAGGGCGGAGACGCCCTGGGCAATATAGTCCGCCGATTTCAGGTTCGCCGGTACCTGGTCGGCGTTGGCGCTCGCAAAAGGCAACAACCAGCCCCGCTGGTGCAGATCTTCGGCGGTATCCCATGAGGCGGAGATCAGTACATCCGCCTGCGGGTTGGCCTGCTCGGCCTCCAGTCGGGCCATCACTTTGCCGGTGGTGGCCTGAAAAACGGTCACCTTCACCCCGGTCTGTTGTTCAAAACCGCTGGCCAGGCTTTTCGCCAGCGAGCCGGGTCCGGCGGTGTAAACGGTCAGCGCATGGGCGCTGGAGAGCATCATGGCGGAGAGAGCCATCGCGAGTACCACTCCTTTCTTAACGGTCATAACGGTGTTCATGCAACTTCCCCTGAGGTTGGCGTAACGGCGCGGACAGCGGCCACGCGGCCCGCGGATAAATAGACAATCTGGTCGGCTAACAGCTCGGCTTCACGTCGGTCATGGGTGACATACAGGGCGGTGATGCCGAGCTGTCGCAGCAGGCGGCTCATTTCGCCACACAGCGATTCGCGTAGTTCGCTGTCCAGGTTGGAGAGCGGTTCATCAAACAGCAGCACCCGCGGCGCGGCGACGATCGCCCGCGCCAGCGCCACCCGCTGCTGCTGACCGCCGGAGAGGCCTGAAGGCTTACGTTCGGCAAAGCCGTTGAGGCCTACCCGCGCCAGCGCCTCGCTGACCCGGCGCTCGCGTTCGCTGCGGGAGACGCCGCGCATGCGCAGCGGAAAGGCGACGTTCTGCGCCACGCTCATATGCGGCCAGAGGGCATAATCCTGAAAAACCATGCCGATATCGCGCTGCTCCGGGGGCAATCCCCATCCTGCGCGGGCGACCAGCCTGTCGCCAAAGCGGATTTCGCCGCTGGCCGGCACGCTCAGCCCGGCCAGCAGACGCAGCAGCGTGCTTTTGCCGCAGCCGGAAGGGCCCAGTAGCGCCACGATGCGGCCGGGTTCGATATGCAACGTGAAGCGGTCAAGAATAGGGGTCTCTGCGAAGGCGAAAGAGACCTCCTGCAGGGTGATAGGGGTCAGCGTGCGCATCATCGCCCTCCCTTTCGGGACAGCGAGACCAGCCCGGCGGTCGACATCCGACGGGGCACGCTCACCTGGGATAGCATCAGGGGAGCCAACATATTGTGATCCTCTTTGGGACTTAGTGCTGGCGACTATAGTCAGACGAGATGACGTATTGATTACATTTTCATTGCGGCTTAACGTGTTACCTGCCAACCGACCCATTATTCAAGGAACGCCTATGAGCCGCTTTCGCCACGTTGAACTGCAGTACGCCAGCCGCCTGCTCAACCACGGCCCAACCATTTTGATCACCAGCTACGATGCCCCGTCCGACCGGCGCAACGTAATGGCCGCCGCCTGGTCAATGCCGGTGGAATTCGCCCCGCCGCGGGTGGCTATCGTGGTGGATAAAAGCACCTGGACGCGGGAGATCATCGAGCGCAATGGCACCTTCGGCATTGTGGTTCCCGGCGTCGCAGCCGCCAGCTGGACCTACGCCGTCGGCAGCGTCAGCGGCCGCGATGAGGACAAATTCAATGCCTGGGGGATCCCGGTAGTAACCGGTCCGGAGCTGGGGCTGCCGCTGATCGAGGAGAAATGTCTGGCATGGATGGAGTGCCGGTTGCTGCCGGCGACGGCGGCCCAGACCCAGTACGACACCCTGTTCGGGGAGGTGGTCTCTGCCGCCGCCGATGAGCGCGCGTTCGTCACCGGACGCTGGCAATTCGACGACGATAAGCTCAATACCCTGCATCATCTGGGCACCGGCAATTTTGTCGCCAGCGGCCGTCATGTGCGGGCAAACTCCCTCGACGAATAAGCATGACTTGCCGCGGGCGGCAGGTTTTTCCCCTGCCCGGCCTGCGGCCCCCTTTTAACCCGGTGGGCGGCGGCGATCGGCGCTGGGGGTCAGGCCAAATACTTTTTTATACAGGGTGGTAAAGTGGTTGCTGTTGGCGAAGCCGCACAGATAAGCCACTTCGGTAATGGTCATCTCCGTTTCGCGTAATTTGACCCGCGCGGAGACCAGTCGCAGACGTTTCAGATAATTATCCGGGGTTAATCCGGTGGCCTCTTTAATATGGCGAAACGCGGTGCGGGTGGTGAGATGAAATTGCTCCGCCAGCTGCTGCCAGTTATGTTCTTCGAAACAGTGCTCCTGAAGCCAGGTGAGTAATTTATGCAGTTTATAGCGAGTGCTGCTATATTCGGCTTCCGACTCGGCTGTGAGAATGGTGGTCACCAGCTGGAAAAAGAGAGACTCCCGTAGCGGGGTATTATCCGCCGCCCTCAGCGCCGGGGAAAATATCTTTTCCACCAGTTCCCGGCAATAGCTGCGAGTCTCCGGCGCCAGCCAGCCATAGCAGGCGGCGCGCTGCGCGGATAATTGCTGCAGCAATCCCTCCATCTGCTGTAAATAGCCAAAGGCCACCGCCGGATTAATTAAGACATTAATCAGCTTCAGCGTCCCCAGCTCATCATAATAATGCACATCGCCAGGCTGGACGTAAAATACGTCTCCCTGTTGGATATACAGCGGGCGACCATTAATAACGTGTAACCCATGCCCCTCCTCGACGATCACCAGTTCGGCAAATTCATGGCCATGCTCCTGGCTATTATCCTCCGGGTCACTGGCGTACATGCCGAGCTTATCCTGGGGATGGGTGAAATAATACTCAACGGTCAGTGTCATCATTACAGCAAATCCTGAACAACCTATGGCGCAGGGGCACGATAATCTATTCCGGCCCTCGGCACGCGCCCGATGTGCGGATTTGTGATCGCCAGCGCCCCCACCTCATTATTCCTGCTATTTTCACTGACGGTTTGGCATTGCCAGAGTGGTAGCCGCGCCGGACGACGGCCTATGCTGCGCCTAACCTAACGGAGAGGACGCAGTATGTCACAAGCAATTCAATACAATTCCAGCGTGGCGATGATCCGTCATCCGCGCTTTTTACAGCGTGCGGCCGACCTGACGCCCGCGCTGCAACGCCTGCGCCAGACGCCGCAGGCCATCGTCGAGGCCGTCGCTGAACCAGGAGCGCTGAACGGCTGGCGGGGGAATACCGTCTGCACGCCGGAGCAGTTTTATCAGCAACCGCTCAACGTCGGCGACAGCATCATTATTGATTTTGGCAGCCATTTTGTTGGCTACCTGCAGTTCAGCTGCCGCAGCGTCGGCAGCCCGCCCGATGCCCCGGCCCATCTGCACTTCACCTTCGGCGAGACGCTGAGCGAAGTCTGTGAGCCGTTCAGCGAATACCAGGGATGGCTGAGCAGCAGCTGGTTGCAGCAGCAGGATCTGTGGCTTGACGTCCTGCCCGCCCGGGTCGCTCTGCCACGTCGCTATTGCCTGCGCTACCTGAAGGTGGAGGTCAAAGCGCTGTCGCGCAAGTTTCGTCTGCAGTTCGATGAGATCGCTCTGGAAACCGTCACCTCTGCCGGCAGCCCGCACCCGGCGGTCATCGCCGATCCGCAGTTGAAAGCCATTGATGACGTTGCCGTTCTTACCCTGAAAAACTGCATGCAGGAGGTGTTTGAAGATGGGCCGAAACGCGACCGTCGGCTGTGGCTGGGCGACCTGCGCCTGCAGGCGCAGGTGAATGACGTGACCTTCGGCCACCACGATCTGGTCCGCCGCTGCCTGTATCTCTTTGCCGGCCATACCCGGGAAGATGGCATGGTTTCCGCCAATGTCTTTGTTCAGCCAGAAGTACGCGCCGATGACACCTTTCTGTTTGATTACTCATTGTTTTTTGTCGACGTGCTTTATAACTACCTGCAAAGCACCGGCGACACGGAAACCGTCGGTGAGCTGTGGCCCACGGCGCGGCGGCAAATCGAGCTGGCGCTGACCCGCTGCGATTCGCAGGGGCTGGTGCGCGACAGCGATGACTGGTGGGTATTTATCGACTGGCAGGCGGAGCTGAATAAACAGGCGTCGGCGCAGGGGGTGCTCATCTACTGTCTGCAGCGCGCCCTCTGGCTGGCGCAGCGTTTTGAACCGCAGCGGGTACCCGACTACACTGCCGCGCTCTGGCAGCTGAAGGAGGCCGCCCTCCACCACCTGTGGGACAACGAGCGGCAGGTGTTTATCAGCGGCGCCGTGCGTCAGGTCTCATGGGCGTCGCAGATCTGGCTGGTGCTGGCGGAAGTTGGCACCGCCGGGCAGCGTCAGGCGCTGATGCGCCGCCTGCAGCAGCAGCCGCCCGCCATTGCCATGAACACCCCGTACCTGCGTCATCATCACATTGTTGCCCTGCTACAGTCCGGCCTGCGCGAGGAGGCGGTGGCGGAGATCAAAGCCTACTGGGGGGCGATGGTCGCCTACGGCGCCGACACCTTCTGGGAAATTTTCGACCCCCAACATCCTGACTTTTCCCCGTATGGCAGTAAGCTTATCAACAGTTACTGCCATGCGTGGAGCTGTACCCCGGCCTGGTTTATTCGCCAGTACGGACTTTAACAACAACGATAAGCGAGTGATTTATGGCAGAAACAACGTTTACCCTGTGGCGGCAGCGCCTTGGCTATGGCATTGCCGATCTCTCCTGCAACCTTGTGTGGCAGATGATCTCTCTGTATCTGATGTTCTTTTACACCGACGTCATGGGTCTCCCGGCCTATTATGTCGGCCTGATGTTCCTGGTCACCCGGCTGGTAGACGGCGTGGCCGACGTGCTGATGGGGCTGGTGATCGACAATACCACCACCCGCTGGGGGCGCTGCCGCCCCTGGCTGCTGATCGGCGCCCTGCCTTTTGGCCTGCTGTGTATTCTGGCCTTTTATGTGCCGGATTTCGGCACCACCGGCAAACTGCTGTACGCCTTTGTCACCTATCTGTGTCTGTCGTTCCTCTACACCCTGGTGAATATTCCGTTCTGCGCCATGCTGCCGTTTTTAACCAGTGATTCCGCAGAACGCACCACGCTGTCGGCGGTGCGCATTTTGCTGGGCTCCCTTGGCGCCACCATCGTCGCCGTGGCTACGCTGCCGCTGGTCGGCATGCTAGGCAAAGGCAACCAGCAGCAGGGATTCCTCTATACCGCGGTGATTTTTGGCGTACTGGCGGCCTTTTTCCTGCTGGTGAGCTTTCGCAACGTCGAAGAAAAGATCACCCTTACCGGGGAGCGCATGACCCTGAAACGCGCCTGGATTAGTCTGCGCGCCAATCGTCCGTGGTGGGTCTTCGCCAGCAATATCTTTCTGATGTGGGGTGCCTTTTTCTTTCAGACCGGAGCCCTGGTGTACTTCTTCCATTATTACGTCGGGAATACCGAGCTGACGGCGGTTATCGCCGGGATCTCCACCTTCGTTCCCCTGCTCGGCACCCTCACCGTCCCGCTGCTGGCCCGACGCATGAAAAAACGTCATGTCTATCTGGTGGCCAGCGCGGTCAATCTGCTCGGGATGGGGATTATGATGGTGTCTGGCGCCCACGTTCTGGGACTGATCGTCGGGGCCGTGATCCTCTCCCTCGGCGCCGGCCAACGCACGGCTATCTATTTCTCGATGCAGGCCGACCCGGTGGATTACGGCGTGTGGAAAACCGGGATTAATACCGCAGGGATCCTGACCTCGATAAACGGTTTTCTCGGCAAGGTGGCGATGGCTGGTGCCGGGGCTATCACCGGCGTGCTGCTCTCCTCCAGCGGCTATATCGCCAACCACACGCAGAGCGACAGCGCCCTGTTGGCCATCAAGGCCTGCTATCTATACATTCCGGCGCTATTGATCCTCGCCTCGATGCTGTGGATGGGCCGCTTCTACCGCCTCGACGATCAGTATGAGCAGATTCGTGCCGACCTTGATGCCGGACGCGGCGCCTCGCCAGCCCCGGCCCCGACCGCCGGAGAATCCCCCGCCATGTAAGGCGCCCCCGCTGATTTAACCTCTGGATAAATTAAGGATTTTTATGCGTATCTATGTGATTAGCGCAGCGGTTTGCTGCGCCCTTTTTCCGCTCATCAGCGTCAGCGCCGCCGGCTTGAGCGTGGAGCAACGGCTGGCGCAGCTGGAAGCGCGCCTCAATCTCGCTGAACAGCAGGCCAGCGAGGCCAGCCGCCGCGCGCAGCGGGCAGAACAGCAAACTGCCGCCGCCGAGCAGCGCGCCGCGGCGGCGGAGCAGCAGGTGCAGGCGCTCAGCCAGAAGACCACGGCTCGCGAACAAAAACAGCAGGCCACTAATCAGCAACTGAGCGAGCAGCTGGCGAAGCGCGTCCCGGACGATGGGTTTACCTTTAACGCCTACGCCCGTTCCGGGATGTTAGTCAACAGCCATGGTAAAGGCGCCCGCGGCGGGCCGGGCGTCTCCCCGGCCAGTTCGCTCAACGGCGATGCCCATGTCGGTCGTCTCGGTAACGAAAAAGATAATTACGCCGAGCTGAGCTTTGGCAAAAAGCTCACCTTCAACGATGGCTCATGGGCGCGCTTCAAGACCATGCTCGCCGACGGGGCCACCAACCCGGATCCGTGGGTTCAGGATAACGACAGCCACCATCTGAACATTCGTCAGCTGTACGTCGAGATGGGTAACTTTGCCGAATTCACCGGTCCGTTAAAACGCGCCTCAATTTGGGCCGGCAAGCGCTTCGATCGGGATAACTTCGATATCCACTTTACCGATAGCGACATCATGTTCCTCGGCGGTACCGGCGGCGGGATCAATGATGTCGACTGGGGAAGCGGCCTGCGCGGCGACTATTCGGTGTATGCACGTAACTTCGGCGACCTTGGCAGCGATAATTACGCGGATAATGACATCCAGAATCTGCTGTTCACCGCCAACCATTTTTACGGCAACTGGCAACTGATGACCACGGTGATGACCGCCCAGGGCAACGATGACCTGAAAGATAATACCTCGACCACCGGGAGCTATGCCCTGCGCAGCGATAACACCGCCAAAAACGGCTACTACGCGATGCTGGCCCTGCACGACAAACAGCAGTTCTACGGCCTGGCGCCGGGGGTGTCTGAAAGCGCCCTGCAATACGGCGTCGGGCTGGGCGCCGAAGCGCGTCAGCCGGGGAGCGATGGCGATCTGACCGAGAACGCGGCCTCCCTGCGCTTTGCGTCGTATGGCATCCTGCCGTTGGGGAAAAACTGGCAGCTGGCGCCGTCGGTGATAGCCCAGCATAGCGAAGACCGCTATCGCGACGGCGACCGCTACGACTGGGCGACGTTTAACCTGCGGGTATCACAGGGGATCTCCGCTCACTTCGCCCTGCTGTATGAGGCCTCGTGGCAGTATATGGATCTCAATCCGAACGGGCGCAGCTATCGCTATAATGACAACGTTTATCAGTATCAGGCGGTGCGCGGTGATTTCTACAAGCTGACCTTCGCCCCCACCTTTAAAGTGGGCGATGTGCTGGATATCAAGGCGCGGCCGGAAATCCGCTTCTTTGCCACCTGGATGAACTGGGATAAAGCGCTGGATCGCTACGCGATAAATGACGATTTCGGCAGCAAAGGCTTTACCGCCGGTGGGACATGGAACTTCGGCGTGCAGACGGAGATTTGGTTTTAATCAAACGGCCCGTCCGGCTCAAATGCCAGGACGGGTTGATTTAAATACACGCTGTTACTTTGTCACTATGCCAGTGCTGTATGAAGTAATATAAACTCATAAAATAAAAACCATAACAGGCTAAAAAGATAAAGGTTTTTTTTATAATTCCAACAAGTGACTTTCGTTTTTTCTCAACGATGAGAAGATCGTGAAACCTTTCTTGCTGTTGCTCTGGTGTTAAATTATCAACTATTTTATTTTTTATATCATCGTGAATCTTTTTAAACGTTCGCTTTTCACCTGGAAAGCTACCGTGTAGAAGAAACAAAAAAAATAAAGAAAAGCATAACGAACGCTAATATCCGAATACTGGGCTCAGTTACCCCCCAGCATCCAAGGGTAGCAATAAACAACCAGATACCATGAGTGTTTGCTCGCGCTCTAAACCTATCAATATGAGCGCTGTATTTCTTGATTTCTTTCAAAATAGAATCGTTGGTTTCCATACGTAATGCACTCCTTTTTAAAGGCCCCGGTTACGAAAGAGGGCAAACTCTGCCATTTTTCTTGCGAAGAATAATCTTTCAAACAACCTTCAACAAGTTGATAATCAATGGATTACCCTGAAGCAATAAAAGCAGTTTTCTGGCTGCACCGGTTGGGTGACGTCGTTTCGTTTCCCAGCTTTTAACCAACTCGTAGCTAACGCCAACGGCCGCTGCAAAGTCCTGCTGTTTTAAACCTGTGGCTTCACGTATCGCTTTCACGTCAATTTCGCTGAAGGTATGAACGTGCTGCTCCATCGGCATTTGTTCACCTTTCTCGATCCTGACCATTTCTTCTGCACTCGCCAGCAGATCGGCAAACAATTCGTCTTTCATACCCACCTCGGTTGGCTCTCTGGCGCTTAGGATAGATGAACATGCTGTTTCTCTCAGTGCGTCGCCGGAGAAGCCCCTCCCCGGGGGCGGCGCAAAGCGCCTTGCCCGGGCTACGGAACTGCAGACCGCTGAGAGCGCGTAGCCCGGACAAATGCGCAGCATCGCCTCCGGGTGTCGGGTTACATGCTATAACCCGGCTTCTTAATCAACTGCGCCATCTGCGGGGCGATCTCACTGTCCCACACGGCCTGCCACGCGTCCGGCTCAACCTGAGTGAGTGCGACGCTGACGGCGCTCTCTTTGCTGTTCAGATGGCGGATCAGCACCTCAGTGATGTCGGCGGCCAGCGCGGTTTTTTGTTCATCAGTCAGTTCACGGGGAAAACATTTAATATCAACATGCGGCATAGCAAAGACTCCTTGTGATCAGAGCCATAACGCTACCACAGAATGGCCGTTCTGGTTGGCATCGCGTGCGTTAAATCAGCTTGTTACGGCGTAGCGCCGCGGCCAGCTCCGGTCGCTGACAGACCGCCCGGGCGATGGCGGCGAATTTTGGCGCGTGGTCGTCAAACCACGCCTGGCGGGGTCCCCAGCGGTACATCGCCGCGATATAGCAATCCAGCAACGTTACCGACGCGCCCAGCGCCCACGGCCCGGCGGCCAGCTGCTGTTCGAACCAGAGATAGAGATTTTTCCGGTACTGGCGACAATTCTCCACCAGCTGCTCCGCGGCGGCGGGCGCCCAGCGTTCCGGGTAATCGGCATAGGTAAAGGTAGGATAGACATTGGCCACCAGCCAGACCAGCAGGCGCTGAAACTGCGGACGCTGTGGCGTCCCCGGCGCGGGGGCCAGATCGGGACGCTGGTCGAGGATCATCAGCGCGATGGCGGCGGTTTCGGTCATGATGCTCCCGTCGGCCAGCCTCAGGGTGGGCACCTGGCACAGCGGATTAATCTGTCGCAGACGCTCGCGCGCCGGACCGGGCTGGTCAAAGCCCTCCACGTCAACCACCTCGTAGGGAATATCGGCCAGGGAGAGCATCAGCTCGCTAATCGTCGAGCCCCATCCCGGCACGCCATAAACGGTTATCATGGTCTGCCTCCAGGGTAAAGCCTAAGTGTAGGCAGAAATTTGCCGCTCACCCACCCGGCACACCATGCCACTGGGGGTTAGTAGGTTATCCCCGGCGGGTTGACCACCGACTGCGCCACCGCTTCGCCCTGCTCCCCCCAACGCGCCAGCACCTGCTGATATTCACCGCGGGCAATCGCCCCGTCGAGAGCCGCCTGCAGGGCATAGACCAGACCGTTGCCTTTTTTGGTGGTTGTCGCCACCCACGCTTTTTTCGGCCCCAGGCCCACCACCCGGGTCTGGCCGTTAAGCGCCGCTTTATAGGCTGCCACCGACTGCGGGCCGAAAAAGATATCCGCCCGCCCGGACTGGATATAGAGGTTGCCGGAGGCATCATCGGTCAGGTAGACCGGCTGGGCCTGCGGCCGTCCGGCGGCGCGGTTGTCCTCGTTCCAGCCCAGCAGGATCCGCTCCTGATTGGTGCCGGACCCGACGATCACTTTGCGCCCCGCGAGATCGGCGGGTCCGTTTACCGCGGCGATATCGCTGGTGGATTTCACCGAGAAGGCCAGGGAGTCCACCCGGTAAGTCGCAAAATCGAACTTCTCTTTGCGCTTCTCGGTCACAGCGATATTGATCAGCGCCACATCGTAGCGGCCGGAGGCGATGCCCAGCGGCCAGTCCTCCCACGCGGTGGGCACCAGCCTGAGCTTCAGGCCAAGGCTTCCGGCCAGCAGGCGGGCTATATCCGGGTCGCTACCGATCCGCGTGCGGTTGTCGCTGGCCAGCAGGGCCAGCGGCGGCGAATTGAGCGCCGAGATCGCCACCGTTAGCGTCCCCGGCTCGACGAAGCGATAGCCCGGCGGAATTTTCGCTATCGCCTGCGGGTCGCGGGTGACCGGCAATGGCTGCTCATTGGCGCGCAGATCCAGCGCCGCGTGAGCGCTCATGGCAAAAGCGCTGAGAACAAGGGTCATTAGCGCTCTGTTCATGACGGCAGCACCCTGGATAAAAACTGCCGGGTACGCGGATGCTGCGGATGGTTGAGCACCTCGTCGCTGCTGCCCTGCTCGACGATCCTGCCGTCGACCATAAACACCACCTGGTCGGCCACCTCGCGGGCAAAGCCAATCTCATGGGTGACCACCACCAGGGTGGTGCCCGATCGCGCCAGCTTCTTGATCACATCCAGCACCTCGCCCACCAGCTCGGGATCCAGCGCCGAAGTGGGCTCATCAAACAGGATCACCCGCGGGTTCAGCGCCAGCGCCCGGGCAATGGCGATACGCTGCTGCTGGCCGCCGGAGAGATGCCGCGACCAGGCGTCGGCTTTATTGCGCAGTCCGACGACGTCCAGTAGCTCATAGGCGCGGGCAATGGCCTCTTTGCGCGTGACCTGCTGGTGGGCGATCGGCGCCTCAATCAGGTTCTCCAGCACCGTCAGGTGCGGAAACAGGTTAAAGTTCTGGAACACGTAGCCGACGTTGATCCGCTGGCGAAGAATTTCCTTTTCTTTCATCTCATACAGCTTGTCGCCTTTGCGGCGATAACCGATATAGTCGCCATCAATCTGAATAAATCCCTCATCGACCCGTTCGAGGTGATTTATGGTGCGCAGCAGCGTGGACTTGCCCGAGCCGGAAGGGCCGAGGATCACCGTCACCGTGCCCGGGGGGATCTCCAGCGACACATCGTCCAGCGCCTTGTGGCGGCCATAGTATTTGCTGACCCCGGTGATAGAGATATGGCCATTATGAGAGCTGGGCATGAACGGCCTCCTGGGGCTGTGGTTGACGTGCGGGTTGAGTGGTTCGGCTGCTGCGGGCGCTGTTTACCGCCGAGCGGCGCTCGCTGCGCGCCAGGCCCCGTTCCACCAGATACTGAATGGCGGAGAGGACGCTGGTGATCGCCAGATACCAGGCGGCGCCGACCATCAACAGCGGGATCACCTCCTGGGTACGGTTGTAGATCATCTGGATGGTGTAGAACAGTTCCGGCATCGCCAGGACGTACACCATCGCCGTTCCCTTGGCCAGACTGATGATCTCGTTGAAGCCGGATGGCAGGATGGTGCGCAGCGCCTGCGGCAGAATAATGCGCAGCGTGCGCCGCCAGGCGGGTAGCCCCAGCGCGGCGGCGGCTTCATACTGCCCGTGGTCGACGCCGAGAAAGCCGCCGCGAATAATCTCCGCGGTATAGGCGCTCTGCACCAGGGTCAGGCCCACCACCGCCGTGGAGAATTGCCCCAGCACGTTAATGGTCTGATAGCTGACCCAGGTGACGCCGGTAAACGGGATCCCCAGCGACAGGGTGTCGTAGAGATAGGAAAAGTTATAGAGAATGATCAGCACCACAATCAGCGGCAGCGAGCGAAACAGCCAGATATAGCCCCAGGCGAGACTGCTGAGCAGCCACGATGAGGACAAACGGGCCAGCGCCAGCAGGCCGCCGAAGATCACGCTCAGCACCGTGCCGAGCAGGGTCAGGAGCAGAGTTTGCCCCAGCCCCTCGAGGATCACCGGGTCGAAGAACCAGCGGGCGAAGACGCCCCACTCCCAGCGCGGGTTAAAGGCCACCGACTGGATCACCACCGCCAGCACCAGCAGGGCGACCAGAGCCCCGACCACCCGCAGCGGATAGCGCGCCGGCACCACTTTGATCGTTTCAGATGAATGCATAATGCCTCCTCAGGCGCTGTGGCTGTAGGCGCTCACCACCAGCGCTTTAGTGAACCGCAGCCGGCCATCGTACGGCGGCTGACTGTACTCTTCCGGGTCTCGCGTGAGGTCAAACTGCGCCTCATACCCCTGGCTGAGATAGAGCTTTACCGCCTCCGGCTGACGGAAACCGGTGGTCAGGTAGATATGGCTGTACCCGGCCAGCACCGCCCGTCGCTCCAGCTCCTGGACCACCTTCGCCGCCAGCCCCTGCTGGCGCAGACGGCGGTGCGTCCAGATACGTTTGATCTCTGCGGTGTGGCGATCCTTCGGCTTATACGCGCCGGTGGCGATAATTTCGCCCTCACGCTCAAGGACAATAAACAGCCCCTGCGGCGGCACATACCACTCACTTAACTCCACTTCCGCATCGCGGGAAAAATAGTCGCCGTAGCGGGCGGCATATTCGGCAAACAGCCCGCTAATAATCGGCTGCAGCTCCGGAGCCTCCGGAGAAATATCGCGGAATGCTTCGCTCATCGCGCCTCCTGTCAGTCGCCCAGTCCGGGCGGATTGATTTCCGATTGCGGAATGCTTTCCACCCCTTCGCCCCAGCGGTTAAGCACTTTGGCGTAGTCCCCGCTGGCGATAGCCCCGTTCAGCGCCGCCTGGACGGCATTCACCAGCCCGCTGTCTTTTTTCAGCGTTACCGCGATGTGCGCCGCTTTCGGCCAGCCGCCATCGACGCTGCCCACCAGTTTGGTTTTACCAGTCAGCGCCGCCTTCCACGCGCCTATCACATTGGGGCCGAAGTAGGCGTCGGCGCGCCCGGTCTGCAGGGCCAGCGTCTGGGCGGCGTCATCCTTGGTGTAGACCGGGGTAAACGGCTTCAGCCCCTTCTTGACGTTCTCCGCGTTCCACGCCAGCAGGATCGCCTCCTGGTTAGTACCGGAGCCGACGATAATCTTCAGCCCGGCGATGTCCTCCGCCTTGTCAATTTTGTTCAGCGGACTGGTGCTTTTGACGTAGAAGCCCAGCGAATCTTTACGGTAGGTGGCGAAATCGAACTTCTCTTTGCGCTCTTTGGTGACGGTAATATTGCTGATCGCGGCATCATATTTGCCGGAGGTGACCCCCAGCGGCCAGTCTTCCCATGAAGTGGGAACCACGTTTACTTCCAGCCCGAGGCTCTCCGCCACCAGCCGGGCGATATCCGTCTCGCTGCCGAGCAGGGTTTTGTTGTCATCGGCGAAGACCGTCAGCGGCGGTGAGTTCAGGGCTGCCACCGCGACGGTGAATTTCCCCGGCACCGCCAGATGCAGATCTTTCGGCAACAGCGCAATGGCCTGTGGATTTTTCGCTGTGTGAATCGGCGTTTTGTTGGCCTCCAGGCTCACCCCGGTGCCATTGATCTTGACGTCCTGGGCCCACGACGAGGCGCTAAATGCCAACGCGACGGCCAGCAAGAGTGTTGTTTTCTGCATAGCGTGATTCTCTTTTATTATTTTTGGAATTGATTAGCAGGTAGCGCCAGACCCAGACTTTCCCGCAGGGTGGTGCCCGGATAGTCGCGACGGAACAGGCCGCGCGCCTGTAACAGCGGAACCACCTCATCCACAAAGCGCGGGAAGGTTTCCGGCGTGCCGCCCTGAATAATGAAACCGTCCGCCGCGTGCTGTTCGAACCACAATTGCAGGCCATCGGCGACATCGCTGGCGGTGCCGGTAAAACGCGGACGCGGACTCGCTGCCTCCAGGGCCACCTGGCGCAGGGTTAATCCCCGCTCGCGGGCGTGACGTTTAATCTCGTCGGTGGTGCTGCGGAAGCTGTTTTGTCCGAGGTCGCCAATATCCGGGAACGGTTCATCAAGCGGATACTGCGAAAAATCATGATGTTCGAAATACCGCCCCAGATAATTCAGCGCATCCTCGATGGAAACCAGCGCCGCCGTAGTCTGGTACTGACGTTCCGAATCCTCGGCGTCATCCCCGACGATGACGCTGACGCCCTGGAAGATATGCAGTTGGTCCGGGGTGCGCTGATATGCGCTGAGTTGGCTTTTAACATCCTGATAAAATGCCTGCGCCTCGGCCAGCGATTCCTGATGGGTAAAAATGGCATCGGCGTGGCGTGCGGCTAATTTCTTGCCGTCGTCCGACGCGCCGGCCTGGAAAATAATCGGCCGTCCCTGTGGCGTGCGGGCAATATTTAGCGGCCCGGCCACTTTAAAGAAATCGCCATGGTGATCGAGCGTATGCAGTTTATTTTTATCAAAGAACTGGCCAGTCTCCTTATTGCGCACAAAGGCGTCCTCTTCCCATGAATCCCATAAGCCTTTCACCACCTGCAGATATTCATCGGCAATGCGATAGCGCAGCGCATGATCCGGATGCTGGGCCCGGGAGAAGTTTTTCGCCGACCCTTCCAGCGGCGAAGTGACGACATTCCACCCCGCCCGTCCCTGGCTTAAATGGTCAAGGCTGGCGAACTGGCGGGCGGTAGTAAACGGCTCGCTGTACGAAGTGGATAAGGTCCCCACCAGTCCCAGACGCCGGGTGACCGCGGCCAGCGCGGAAAGTACCGTTAAAGGTTCGAAGCGATTTAAAAAATGGGGAATCGATTTTTCATTGATATATAACCCGTCGGCGACAAAAATAAAATCCAGCTTCCCCTCTTCCGCTTTTAACGCCGTCTGCGTGACAAAGTTAAAATTAATACTGGCGTCCGCCTGCGCCGCCGGATGACGCCAGGCGGACATATTTCCCGATGCGCCATGTAATATCGTTCCCAGACGCAATTGTCGATTTTCAGACATAGTTCCCCCTTCCCCTGTCATCCATTAAATATGTTGTAATGCCTGTTCCGCCAGCTGGGCGAAATAGTGCGCTGCGGGCGCAATAAGCCGTTCGTCCGGATTAAATGCCGGATGGTGCAGACCATATTCGCTGGCGCTGCCGATGCTGACGAACGCCCCGGGAATATGCTGAAGATAGACCGCAAAATCTTCGCCACCGAGATGCAGATCGGCGTGATGGGTGCGGTACCCGGCCTGGGCCGCCACGTCGCTGGCGAAGTCGGCCCAGCGGGCGTCATTGACCAGCGCCGTCGGGCCGGCATACCAGAAGACGTCAATCTGTGCGCCAAAGGCGCTGGCGAAACCGGCCGCGATCTCGCTGACCCGGGCCTTGACCCGCTGCTGCACTTCACTGCTGTGAGTGCGCAGCGTCCCTTCCAGCTCGACGCTCTCCGGCAGCACGTTCCAGGTATTGCCTCCCTGGATCCGCGTCACGCTGAGCACCACCGAGTCGAGGGTGTTCACTTCCCGACTGGCCACGCTCTGCAGCACCGTCACCAGTTGGCTGGCCAGCAGGATCGCATCCTTTCCTTCATGTGGGCGGGCGGCATGCGCCCCCTTCCCGGTCACTTTGAAGACGAAGCGGTCGACGTTGGCGTAGAACGCGCCGCCGCGGGTGGCAAATTCGCCCACCGGCAGGCCGGGCTCATTGTGCATGCCAAAGATCGCCGACACGTCCTCCAGCGCCCCGGCGCGGATCAGGGTTTTCGCGCCGCCAAAATTTTCCTCCGCCGGCTGAAACAGGATCCGCACCCGCCCCGGGAGTTCCGCTTCCCGCTCCTTCAGCAGCAGCGCCGCCCCCAGCATCACGCTGGTGTGAATATCATGGCCGCAGGCATGCATCACCCCTTCATTTTGCGAGCGGTAAGGCAGACCGGTCGCCTCCTCGATGGGCAACGCGTCGATGTCCGCCCGCAGGGCAATCACCTTGTCGCCGCTGCCGACTTCGGCGACCAGCCCGGTTTTCAGATCGAAGGGCAGCAGAGTCAGCCCGCCGCTCTGCAGCCAGTCGCGGATCCGCGCGGTGGTGGCTACCTCCTGCAGGGAGAGCTCCGGGTTCTGGTGCAGCTCGCGCCGCCAGCTAATCAGTTGTTGTTCAAAGGACATTCAGCACCTCCTTGCCGTAGTGAGCCTGCGCCAGCAGGCGCAGGGAGTGCAGGCGCGCTGGCCCGTCGCTAATGGGGGTATCAATGATGAGTTCATCCAGCTGATCTTCCGCCTGCAGCGCGTCAAGCCGGGCTTTAACCTGTTCGGGAGTACCGGAGATCAGTGAAGATTCGCGGCGGTGGATGCGTGTTGGCCGGCTGCCAGCCTGGCGGGCAAAGGCGACGGCCTGAGCCTCACTGCCGACGGTCACCCGCTGGCCGTTCTCCAGCTCGACGCCCCACACCTCGACCTGCTGCGCCAGCGCGGCGGCGGTGGCCGGATCGTCAGCCACCACCACCTGCACGGCGACGATCGCCTCACGCGGGCTGAGCTCGCGCCAGCGGTTGATCACCGTGCGGCGCAGCGCGCTGTCGCCATTGAGATGGGCCGCAAACACGAAGTTCCAGTCAAGACGGGCGGCCAGTTCCGCACTCTCCAGGCTGGCGCCGAGCAGAAATCCGTCGGCCCGGCGCGGCGGGATCGGCGTGGCGCGCAGGCTCTCCTCTCCCCCTGGCTCAGTCAGTGACAGCCAGTTATCCAGCTGCGCCAGCTGATCGGCAAAGGTCCCTTTCTCCTCCTGATGCAGGCCCTGCTGCAGGGCGCGGGTGGAGAGCGGCAGGCCGCCAGGCGCCTTGCCCACCCCGAGATCGATGCGACCCGGCGCGAGGGCAGCCAGCAGGTTAAAGTTTTCCGCGACCTTATAGGGGCTATAGTGCTGGAGCATGACGCCGCCGGACCCAAGACGAATGCGCCGGGTGTGGCCCAGCAGCCAGGCGATAACCAGCTCCGGCGAGGGGCTCGCCAGCTGATCGGTATTGTGGTGTTCGGCGACCCAGAAGCGGTGATAACCCCAGGCTTCGGCGTGTTGCGCCAGCGTTAATGTACGCGCCAGCGCCTGCGCGGCGGTTTCCCCGGCGGCAAGCGGACTTTTATCCAGGATACTGATTCGATAAGACATTTCGCAGGCTCATATGAAAGTACGTGCCTGCATTATTAAAATCTCAGCTAACTATTGAGAAACAATTAATTCACATGTGTACTGCTGAAAATTAGATATGCCCGCCTGGCCGCTGCGCTTCCAGCTCGCGGAGCAGCGCCTCAGCCTGCCGCGGACTGCGCACCCGGACGAAGCGAATATGACGATATTGCGGATCCTGCATGTCGGCCAGATAGCGTCGGCGATTCTGCCGCCAGGTTTTCAGCGTCCAGAGGATAATGGATTCCCGGCTGCAGAACGAACGGCGAAAGCTCTCGCGGTTGCCCGTGCCCGGCCACAGCTCCTGATGCCGCCACGCCCGGCTCGCCGCCCGCCATACCGCCTGGCGCAGCGTGCGCCAGAAACCATAATCTACCCAGATCACCAAATCCACCGCACGCCATTTAACGCTGCGGCTGCGATTGTAATTGCCATCCAGCACCCAGCCCGGCGTGGCCGTCGCGGCGGCAATGGCGGCGAAAAATGCCTCATCCGGCGCGCCCTGCCAGTTCGGCCGCCAGTACAGGCGATCGAGCTCGATCCAGGGTAATTCCAGCCTGTGCGCCAGGCGCCGGGCCAAAGTGGATTTGCCTGAGCCGCTGGTGCCGACCACGTTGATATTCATCTCTGTTTCTCCCCGGTTACCAGACTCTGCCTGGCGATACTCTTGAATCATCTTTCAGGCTGCCGTCCCCCCGGTCATGCCGCGCCAGCGAATGTCGGTTCACCTGGCGCTGGCGTTTTTTGGGCCTACTACAATACCTGCCCTGCACAGAGGAATAAATCATCCGCCATAACCATTCTGCTCCACTGCGTCCGGCCATCAGGCTGGCACAATCCTCAGGCCGGGCATACACTCTGCGTACCTGTGAGCAGTATTCATCAATCCGGAAAGATTATGCTAAAAGAGAACGTAAACGATCTGCTCTCCTTTATGGTGGTGGCGCGTGAACGCAGCTTTACCCGCGCGGCGGCCCAGCTTGGCGTGTCGCAGTCGGCGCTCAGCCATGCCATGCGCCATCTCGAAACGCGGCTCGATGTCCGGCTGTTGACCCGCACCACCCGCAGCGTGGTGCCGACCGAAGCGGGCGAGCGACTGATTCAGCGCCTCGGTCCGCATCTGGAAGAGATCGAGCAGGCCCTGGCTGCATTGCGCGACACCCGAGAACGCCCGGCGGGCAACCTGCGCATTACCGCCGGGGAGCATGCCGCCAGCGCGGTACTCTGGCCGGCGCTAAAGCCATTTATGCTGCAATATCCTGATATTAACATCGAAATCACTGTTGATAATGGGCTCACGGATATCGTGGGTGACCGCTTCGACGCCGGGGTGCGTCTCGGCGAACAGGTGGCAAAAGACATGATTGCCGTGCGCATCGCCCCGGATATGCGGATGGCGGTGGTGGGTTCGCCGGCCTATCTGCAGCGGGCCGGTACGCCGCAAACGCCCTGGGATCTTGCCCAACATCGCTGTATCAATCTGCGCCTGCCGACACGAGGGGGACTTTACGCCTGGGAATTTGCCCGCGATGGCCGGGAGATTCAGGTGCGGGTGGAGGGACAGCTGATCCTCAACAGCCTGCCGCAGCGCATCGACGCGGCGGAGGCGGGCCTCGGGCTGGCCTACGTGCCGGATGACTGCGTGGCGGAGGCCTTAGCCAGCGGCCGGCTGGTGCGGGTGCTGGCGGAGTGGACCCCCGCCTTCCCCGGCTACCATCTCTATTACCCCAGCCGGCGCCAGCATACCAGCGCTTTCACGCTGTTACTGGAAACTCTGCGACGCTGATCTCATTGATAAATCTGTCAAATGCTCTCGGTAAATGTTTTAGGTGCGTAACTATTAGGTTACGTGTAGGATTCAGCGCCATGTCTGAGCTTATCTCCTACGTCAGAATGATGAGAAAGCCAGCATAATGTGCCAGCCGTCCTCCATTCCGGCTGCAAACATGGGCATTGACAGGAAACTGATACATCAATGAATACGAAACACGAAAGTGCAGCGGAGCATCATGCTGCAAAACGCCACTGGCTTAACTCACATGAAGCGGGTTATCACAAAGCGATGGGCAACCGTCAGGTACAGATGATCGCCATCGGCGGCGCCATCGGTACCGGTTTGTTCCTCGGCGCCGGGGCACGTTTACAAATGGCAGGGCCAGCGCTCGCCCTGGTCTATCTGGTCTGCGGCATCTTCTCCTTCTTTATTCTTCGCGCCCTCGGCGAACTGGTCCTCCACCGCCCCTCGAGCGGCAGCTTCGTCTCTTATGCCAGGGAGTTCCTCGGTGAAAAAGCCGCTTACGTGGCCGGCTGGATGTACTTCGTTAACTGGGCGATGACCGGGATTGTCGATATCACCGCCGTGGCGCTGTATATGCACTACTGGGGCGCGTTTGGCGATGTGCCGCAGTGGGTCTTCGCCCTCGGCGCGCTGGCTATCGTCGGCACCATGAATATGATCGGCGTGAAGTGGTTCGCCGAAATGGAGTTCTGGTTCGCGCTGGTTAAGGTGCTGGCGATCGTCGCCTTTCTCGTGGTCGGCACCATTTTCCTCGGCTCGGGTAAGCCGCTGGACGGCAATGCCACCGGCTTCCATCTGATCACCGATAACGGCGGCTTCTTCCCGCACGGCCTCCTGCCGGCGCTGGTGCTGGTGCAGGGGGTTGTCTTCGCCTTCGCCTCCATCGAGCTGGTGGGGACCGCGGCCGGAGAGTGTAAGGATCCGGAGACAATGGTGCCGAAGGCCATCAACAGCGTGATCTGGCGTATCGGTCTGTTCTATGTCGGTTCGGTGGTGTTGCTGGTGCTGCTTCTGCCGTGGAACGCCTACCAGGCCGGACAGAGCCCGTTCGTTACCTTCTTCTCAAAGCTGGGCGTGCCATATATCGGCAGCGTGATGAACATCGTGGTGTTAACCGCGGCCCTCTCCAGCCTTAACTCGGGTCTCTACAGTACCGGGCGTATTCTGCGCTCGATGTCGATGGGAGGCTCCGCGCCGAAGTTTATGTCGAAGATGAGCCGTCACCACGTCCCTTACGCCGGGATCCTGGCGACGCTGGGGGTATATGTAGTCGGGGTTTTCCTCAACTATCTGGTGCCATCTCAGGTATTTGAGATCGTACTCAACGTCGCCTCGCTGGGGATCATTGCCTCCTGGGGCTTTATCGTGGTGTGTCAGATGCGTCTGCGCAAAGCGATCAAGGAAGGGAAAGCGGCAAAGGTCAGCTTCAGAATGCCGGGGGCGCCGTTCACCTCCTGGCTGACGCTGCTGTTCCTGTTCAGCGTGCTGGTGCTGATGGCCTTCGATTATCCGAACGGTACCTACACCATAGGATCAATTCCGCTGCTGGCGGTATTGCTGGTGGCTGGCTGGTTTGGTGTGCGTAAACGCGTGCATGAGATTCACAGCACGGCGCCGACGCTGAGGAAGTAACTGGCAGGACTCCCGGTTTGTCCATCGCGGGCAAACCGGGAGGTCAGAACTTAATTATCTTCAACCAGCTGCGACACATCGCTGCTGTTAATTTCCCGCTTATTACCTGACTCATCGATATAGCTGGTCATCCCCGTTTCTTTATCCAGCTGCGGCTTGCCGTGGGTAACGATAGTTTGACCGCTCTTCGTGGTCATAACGTAGTTTGACGAACAACCTGCCAGCAGCGCCAGCATCGCGCCGGCGCAAATCACCATGAATGGCTTTTTCATTTTATCTCCACTGATTACCACTGCCCGCACGTGGCGGGAAAGGGTTAAGTGTATAACCATCTGGTTTGTCAGGCCAATAGGCGTTTGTAACAGAGGGTGAGTCGCCGGGCCTGGCCCGGCGGCATGCGGAGCGCGACCACCGTTTTCCGGTTTCGTCGCGCTGAGGTCTTACAGGGCGATGCGGATCACATCGTCCGGCGCGGTGGCTTCTTTCTCACGGCTGGAAGCTTGTTTCACGCTAACGTACAGCGTTTTGCCGTCCTCGGAGAGCGCCAGGCTGTTGGGGTGAGTCGGCGTTTTAAAGGTCTTCACTACCTTGTAGCTCTTGCCGTCGATAACGCTGACTTCCCCGGCCTTACGATGCGTCACATAGGCTTCGTTGCGCGCGGGGTTAAACAGCACCGCCAGCGACTCCGGCGCGGCGATTTTCTCCAGCACCTTGCCGTCGCGGGTATCGACCACCAGCACTTCCGGCTGCTTGCTGTCGGTAATAAAGGCACGATGGCCGGCGGTATCGAGACTCAGGTTAAGATAGAAATGCGCTTTGCCGTCATCCTGCAATTTTTTGCGCGACGCAATCGTGTTGCTCTCGCTGTCGATGGTCAGCAGTTCGCCGTCGGCGTTGGTGGTATACAGACGCTTAGCCTGCGGATCGATCGCCAGACCCGTCGCCATTGCCCCGGTGCCGGTAATGGTCGTTTTCAGCTTCAGGGTCGCGCCATCTACCACCCAAATCACGCTCTCTTTGCCCAGACCGGTAATGTAGACCGTGTTGGTCTGCTCATTGACCGCCAGCTCGCGCGGCTGCAGCGGACGCACGGTTTCGCTGCGCTGACGCTCGTCCAGCACCAGGCGCCCCTTCACGGCGCCGGTTTTGGCGTCAATAGCGGTGACAGTGCTGTCGACGGTATTGCCAAACCACAGCGTGCCGGTGGCATGGTTGATAGCGGCGCCGAACGGCTTCAGATCGTTGTGAATAATCTGCGTCACGTCTAGGGTGGTGGGGTCAAGACGGTAAACCACCCCGCCTTTGTCCAGCGAACGACTCTGTGATGTGGCGACCCACAGCGCATTCTCCTGCTGGCTGTAGGCCATTTCGTAGGCCCCTTTTCCGACGGCCTTGCGCAGCATCTCTTCCGCGGCGTGGGCGCTAAAGCTGCCTGCCAGCAGCAGAGAAGTGACGAGCAGTGAATGGCGCAGACGCGGCGCGGCAAAATGACGTAATGACATGACGACTCCCTTTGATAAACCAGTATGTGCTGACCCGACATCGCTTCCGGCGGTAAAGTCCTGGCTTTACCCTTATTTTTGAATGCGAATAGTAATCATTATTTATCTCAAAGTGGAGCGCTAATTGTTGTTGTGCGGTAAATTCATGCCTGGCGAGCACTATCCGTTAACCAGCAGCAGTTAATAATTTTCAAATATTTTACAAACGAGGTAACATATATACATATGTTCCATTTGGTTCGTCTTTGAGTATTATCGATGAAAATCCTGTCCGTGCGTCACGCCGCCCTCCCGGCCCTGCTCTTGCCGCTCATTGCCGCAGCCCAGGCCGCTGATGAACAAACCATGGTGGTGACCGCCGCGCCAACCACGGTTTCTGAACTGGATACCCCCGCCGCCGTCAGCGTGGTGAATGGGGATGAGATGCGCCAGGCCGCGCCGCGCGTCAATCTCTCTGA
Organism: Klebsiella sp. KP20-425-1; assembly: GCF_025813515.1. Classification (NCBI taxonomy): domain Bacteria; kingdom Pseudomonadati; phylum Pseudomonadota; class Gammaproteobacteria; order Enterobacterales; family Enterobacteriaceae; genus Klebsiella; species Klebsiella sp. KP20-425-1. The sequence goes on along the minus strand of NZ_CP109614.1, from coordinate 2,379,152 downwards.
ATCGCTGGGCGCCGTGCCGGGCCTGCAGGTGCAGAACCGGCAAAACTATGCCCAGGATCTGCAGCTGTCGATTCGCGGCTTTGGCTCGCGCTCAACCTATGGCGTGCGCGGACTGCGCATCTATGTGGATGGCATTCCGGCCACCATGCCCGACGGCCAGGGGCAGACCTCAAATATTGATATCGGCAGCGTTGACACCATTGAGGTGCTGCGCGGCCCCTTCTCTGCCCTGTACGGTAACTCGTCCGGCGGGGTGATCAACGTCACCAGCCAGACCGGCACCCAGCCGCCCACCGTGGAAGCCAGCAGCTACTATGGCAGCTTCGGCACCTGGCACTACGGGATGAAAGCCACTGGCGCCGTTGGCGACGGCAGCCACGCAGGCGATGTGGATTACACGGTCTCAACCAATCGCTTCACCACCCATGGCTATCGCGATCACAGCGGCGCGCGCAAAAATCTGGCGAACGCCCGGCTGGGGGTGCGCATCAACGACGTCAGTAAGCTGACTCTGCTGCTGAATAGCGTGGATATCAAAGCCAATGACGCCGGTGGCCTGACCGCCGATGAATGGCGCGATAACCCGCGCCAGTCGCCGCGCGGCGACCAGTATAATACCCGCAAGAATACCCGACAGACCCAGGCCGGCCTGCGCTATGAGCGCCAGCTCAGTGCCCAGGACGATCTCAGCGTTATGATGTACGCTGGAGAACGTGAAACCACTCAGTTCCAGTCGATCCCGCGCGCGCCGCAGCTGAAGCCGAGCCATGCCGGCGGGGTGATCGACCTTACCCGTCACTACCAGGGGATCGATACCCGGCTGACCCATCGCGGAGAGCTGCTGGTGCCCGTCACGCTCACCGCCGGTCTCGACTACGAAAACATGAGCGAGCGGCGCAAAGGGTATGAAAACTTTGTGATGGTCAACGGCGCGCCGCAGTATGGCGAACAGGGCGCGCTGCGCCGTAACGAACGCAACCTGATGTGGAACGTCGACCCCTACCTGCAGACCCAGTGGCAGCTCACTGACAAACTCTCGCTCGATGCCGGGGTTCGCTACAGCTCGGTATGGTTCGACTCGAACGACTACTACATCACCCCAGGCAATGGCGATGACAGCGGTGATGCCAGCTATCACAAATGGCTGCCGGCGGGCTCGCTGAAATATGCCCTGACCGACGCGTGGAACGTCTATCTTTCCGCCGGCCGCGGCTTCGAGACGCCAACCATTAACGAACTCTCCTACCGCTCCGATAACCAGAGCGGCCTCAACTTCGGCCTGAAACCCTCCACCAACGACACGGTGGAGATCGGCAGCAAGACGCGGATCGGCAATGGGCTGTTCACCGCCGCCCTGTTCCAGACCAATACCGATAATGAGATTGTGGTCGACAGCAGCAGCGGCGGGCGCACCAGTTATAAAAACGCCGGCAAGACCCGCCGTCAGGGGATGGAGCTGGGGCTGGATCAGCAGTTTGGCGAGAGCTGGCGTCTGAAGGCGGCCTGGACCTGGCTGGACGCGACCTATCGCACTAACGTCTGCGACGACGCCAGCTGCAATGGCAATCGCATTCCGGGGATCGCGCGCAATATGGGCTACGCCTCCTTTGGCTATCAGCCGGAGCAAGGTTGGTACGCCGGGAGCGATATTCGCTATATGAGCGATATCATGGCCAATGACGAAAACACCGCCAAAGCGCCCTCCTGGACGGTGGTTGGCCTGACGACCGGCTATAAATGGAGCTACGGCAGGATGGATATGGATCTGTTCGGTCGCATCGACAACCTGTTCGACCGGGAGTACGTCGGGTCTGTCATCGTTAACGAGTCTAACGGGCGTTACTACGAGCCTGCCCCGGGACGTAACTACGGCATCGGCCTGAACCTCGCCTGGCGCTTCGAATAACGCGCCCCTTCCCCGCCGATGGCTCTCGCGATCGGCGGGCGAAGCGCTTTTCCTTACCGTCTATTCCACCGCCAGGCGGACACCCGCCAACCACCCGCGCTTGACACTCCCCCCCCTTCGTAGTCAGATAGCCACAACATAATCACCATAGTTACTATTTATATTGATCGGCACTTTTATCAGCCAGGGAGGGATAAATGGATAATGTCGTTTATGCGGACTGCGTATTGATTAACGGCAAGGTCGCCACGGTGGACGCACATTTTAGTTTTAAGCGCGCCATCGCCGTGAAGCAGGGATGGATTATTAACGTTGGTGAAGACCAGGAGATTCAGCAGCATATTGGTCCCCAGACGCAGGTCATTGACCTTGGCGGCAAACTCATTTTACCCGCCGCGCATGACTCACATATCCATATCGGCTGGCTCGCTGACAGCTGGCATTGCCTGAACTGCCAGGACGTGCGTTCCCTGGCAGTACTGCGGGAAAGACTGCGCGACCAGGCAGCCCGCACTCCCGCCGGGGCATGGATCCGCGTCTGCGGTCTGGATCCAAACGCAATCAAGGAGTGCGCGGCCGAGCAGCGCTCCCTGACGCGCTGGGATATTGACGACGTCACGGCCGATCATCCCACCCTGCTCGCCCTGTGGGACGGTCACTCCTGCATCGTCAACAGCCGGGCGCTGGCCCTCTCCGGTCTTGACGCCAGCACCCCTGATCCCCTCGGCGGACATCTGGGGCGAACGGCCAGTGGCGAACTGGACGGCAATTTCATCGACCTGCCCGCCCTGCATCTCGCATCCGGCACGATGCCCCGTCTGACCGTAGCGGCCCTCAAAGAGAACCTTATGGCAGCCCAGCGCCTGATGAACAGCGAAGGGTATGCCAGCTACACGGAAGGCGCCATGGGTCCGGGGGAAAACACGCGCGAGGTGGGCGCCGCGGGGGATCGCGCCATCGCCGCCTACCGTGAACTGCAGGATGAAGGAAAACTCACCGCCCGGGTATCCATCGCCTTTTACTCCGCCGAGCGGGGCGTTCAGTCCTGCGCCACCCTGAAGCGCGATCTGGATAGCTTTGATTTCTCCCAGTTCACCGACCGGGACTGGCTGGACTGTCGGACCATAAAACTGTTCTGCGATGGCGTTCCCACATCGCACACAGCGTGGATGAATCAGGATTACGCCGACCGGCCGGGATATCGCGGACGCTCGGTGTTTGGTGGCCCCGAGGCGACCGAGGAAGCACAAGTTGAGGCGCTACAGCAGATGATTCTGCTGGCTCACCAGCGCGGTTTTCAGGTGGCAGTCCATGCGGTCGGCGATAAGGCGGTAAAAGTCACGATTAACAGCTTCGTGCAGGCGATTCAGCGCTATCCGGGGGAGAGCCGACGGCATTATGTGCTGCACGGCTCAATGGGCGATCGGCAAGATTTCGTGATGGCGGCAAAATACGGCATTCTGCTTTCCGAACAACCTTCACTCGGCGGCCCGGCATATGACTATGAACAGCGCGCCCGCTACTGTGGCATCAAGGGGGAAATCTGCAAAGGGCTACGGGATATCATCGACCTTGGGGTCATCATCGCCGGCGGGTCAGATGGCATTATGGCGCTGGTGAACTGGCGCAAAATGGTTCAGGCAGCGGTCACCCGCAAATCATCTTCCAGCGGCAACGTTATTCGCCCGGAACTGGCAATTAGCGTGGCGGACGGCGTGCGGATGTACACCATCAATGCGGCCTATCAGGAAGGGAAAGAAGCGGTACGCGGATCGATAGAGGTCGGCAAAGTCGCTGATTTTCAGGTGCTGGACCGCGATATCTTCGCCGTAGCCCATGAGGAGATTGGCGCCAGCCGCGTGGTGATGACCATGGTTGGCGGAAACGTCGTCTTTCAAGACTAACCGCGCTCACCCGGCTCAGGTCGCCGGGCGGGCAGCGTGCTGCATCAGCGGAAGGCGTCTGCCCGCCAGAGCATCGCGCTTCCGCTACAGGAGCGAATTAAAGCAGATTTCGCAGGGATAACTCGAAAATGATCTTTTCTGCCTGGCAGGAGAAGGCGATGGAGAGGTCGAGTTTCACCGCGTCGCCAGCGGCGGCGACGATGGTGTAATCGACCTGCGGCGGTTCACTGGCCGGCGCTGCGGCGGCAGCACGTTCGCGCACGGCGGCTACGGTGGATTCCGCTTCTTCGCGGCTTGGGAACACCTTCTCGGCCCGGTAGACGCAGTCCTCGTTATCAATGATCGTCCCGACATCAATGGCGCAGCCTTTGGTGCTGCATTTATCTACTACATCTTTCATCGTAATAACCTCTTGAGTTTTCTTAAGGATAAGAACCCGCCCGCCGAAAAGCAAACCATTAATATCCGTAAGGATTAGCAATTTTTCTATTATATCGCGCCGCGCCGGGCGCCATCTTGCGCCACCGCAAAACGAGGCACCATGTTTACGGACGGTCGCGTAACGATACGCGTTGCCCTCGCAGCAATCGTGGTCTCCATCACACTATTCTGCACACCATCTCGTCTGCCTCGACTCGCAGCGTTAGTCTGGTCACAGAACATCGCCAACAAGGAGCTGCTATGGCACTGCCGATTATGATTGATTGCGATCCGGGACATGATGACGCGATCGCCCTGGTCCTCGCCCTCGCCTCGCCGGAGCTGGAGGTGAAAGCCGTCACCGCTTCCGCGGGCAACCAGACCCCGGAGAAGACCCTGCGCAACGTGCTGCGTATGTTGACGCTGCTGAACCGGCCGGACATTCCGGTTGCCGGCGGCGCGTGGAAGCCGTTGATGCGCGATCTGATCATCGCCGATAACGTGCACGGCGAGAGCGGACTGGATGGCCCGAGCCTGCCTGAGCCGGCCTTTGCGCCGCAGAACTGCACCGCCGTCGAACTGATGGCCAGCGTGCTGCGGGAAAGCCAGGAGCCGGTGACCCTGGTGGCCACCGGGCCGCAGACTAACGTGGCGTTGCTGCTCGCCAGCCATCCGGAGCTGCACGCGAAGATCGCCCGCATCGTGATCATGGGGGGCGCCATGGGGCTGGGCAACTGGCAGCCGGCGGCGGAGTTTAATATTTACGTTGATCCGCAGGCCGCGGAAGTGGTCTTTCAGTCCGGGATCCCGGTGGTCATGGCGGGCCTTGACGTCACCCATAAGGCGCAAATCCTTCCCGCCGATATCGAGCGATTCCGCCAGATTGGCAACCCGGTGTCGACCATCGTCGCCGAACTGCTCGACTTCTTTATGGCCTACCACAAAGATGAAAAGTGGGGCTTCGACGGCGCGCCGCTGCACGATCCCTGCACCATCGCCTGGCTCCTCAAGCCGGAGATCTTTACCACGATCGAACGCTGGGTTGGCGTAGAAACGGAAGGCAAATATACCCAGGGGATGACGGTGGTCGATTACTACCATCTGACCGGTAATCGGCCCAATACGACCCTGATGCTGGATGTGGACCGCGAAGCCTTTGTCGATCTGCTCGCCCAGCGGTTAGCCTTCTACGCCTGACCTCTATGCCAGGCCCCTTTTCCCTGGCGGAAAAAGGGGCCTGTGCAGTCGAAGCCCGCCAGGCTAGTCGTCCGCCGCGACGCGGATCACTACCTTACCGAAGTTCTCGCCTTTTAACAGACCGATCAGCGCCTGCGGCGCCTGGTCCAGACCGTCGATCAGCTGTTCGCGATATTTAATTTTCCCCTCCTGCACCCAGCGCCCCATCTGCTGCTGGAATTCGGCGATCCGATGCCCGTAATCCTGGCCGATAATAAAGCCCTGCATCCGGATGCGCTTTTTGAGGATGGTCGCCATCAGCAGCGGCAGACGATCTGGCCCGTCCGGCAGCCCGGTGGCGTTATAGCCGCTCACCAGCCCGCAGACGGGTACCCGCGCTGCGGTATTCAACAGCGGCAGCACCGCGTCAAAAACCTTGCCGCCGACGTTTTCATAATAAACGTCAATACCCTGCGGGCAAGCCTGGGCCAGCTGTTCGGCAAAATCATCCGCACGATGGTCAAGGCAGAGATCAAAGCCTAACGTCTCAACCGCATAGCGGCATTTTTCCGCGCCGCCAGCGATGCCGACGGTGCGGCAGCCCTTAATTTTGCCGATCTGTCCAACCGTGGCGCCAACCGGCCCGGTCGCCGCGGCGACCACCAGCGTTTCGCCCGCCTTTGGCTGGCCGATGTCCAGCAAACCCATGTAGGCGGTGAAGCCGGGCATCCCCAGAACTCCCAGCGACCAGGACGGGTGTTGCGGATTGTCACCCAGCTTCACCAGTCCGCTGCCGTCGGAGAGTTCATAATCCTGCCAGCCGCTGTAGCCCAGCACCCAGTCGCCGGGTTGATAATCGGCATGATTTGAGCTGACCACGCGACTCACGGTGCCTCCCACCATCACCGCGCCAATGGCCACCGGTGGCGAATAAGAAGGCGCGTCGCTCATGCGCCCACGCATATACGGGTCGAGCGATAAATAAACGGTACGCAGCAGAACCTGCCCCGGCCCCGGCGTCGGCACTTCGCTCTCTTCCAGGCGGAAATTCTCTGCCGTCGGTTCACCATGGGGGCGGGAAGCCAGCACCCAGCGGCGATGGCGTTGCGGTTGATCTGTCATAGCAAACTCCTCTTGTTAGCAGACTGTACTGAGGCTAGCTGCTTTATGCGCAACGTGCTTTACCATTAAGAGCCGGATGGCGATTGATTAAGGCGAACCACCAGATAGACGCAGGTCTCTGCGGATTCATTAATAAAGCGACAATCGTTGGGCGGGCCAAGCTCCAGACAATCCCCCGCCTGCATCTCATGGCGGGTATTGCCTTCGACAAACACCAGCTCGCCCTGTTGCAGCCAGATTAGCTGGCGGGCAAGCGCATAGGACGCGGCGGGCATCGGCACATCGCTACCGGGCGGCAGCTCAATCTGCACCAGATCGATCGGCAAATCGCTGCGCGGCGAAACGTGGCGGCGGAGATAGTGGCTTTGCGGGTCGCGCCATACCGGCTGGCTGGCAAAGCGCAGCAGCTTGCCCTCCTGCATTTCCGCGCGGGCGATCAGGGTCGACATACTGATGCCGAAGGCGCCGGAAAGGCGGCCCAGCATCGAGGCGGTCGGGCTGCTTTCGCCGCGCTCGATTTTATGGATCATCGCCCGCGAGGCGCCGGCCCGTTCGGCGAGGTCGTTCAGCGACCAGCCGCGGGACTCGCGCTCGATGCGGATGCGCGCGCTGATACGCTGATTGAGGTTGTCTTCTATAGTATTCATAACGTAACACTATAGTGTGCGCCCCCCCATTACACAACCATCCACCGAGACGTGTTATTCCCGGGTTAGCCGTTAAAATTATGCTGAAAACGGATGACAGCGTGGCGTTCATTATTGTAATAATATTGTACTACTATAGTGTACGAAAAATTGAGGTTTGCTATGTCCATTCGCCCTGCCATTAAAGACGACTGCGCGGCGATCGCCGAGATCTATAACCATGCCGTCGTCCATACCGCCGCCATCTGGAATGATAAAACTGTGGATACCGACAACCGCATCGCCTGGTTTGAAGCCCGCCAGCTGGCTGGATTTCCGGTACTGGTGAGCGAGGAAGACGGCGTCATTACCGGTTATTCCTCGTTTGGCGACTGGCGGGCGTTTGACGGCTTTCGCCATACCGTGGAGCATTCGGTGTACGTTCATCCCGAACATCAGGGGAAAGGGTTGGGCCGCAAACTGCTGGTCGCCTTGATCGCCGAAGCGCGACGGCTGAATAAACATGTGATGGTCGCCGGCATCGAGTCGCAGAATCACGCTTCGCTGCATCTGCATGAAACGCTGGGCTTTATCACCACCGGGCAGATGCCGCAGGTGGGCACCAAATTTGGCCGCTGGCTGGATCTGACCTTTATGCAGCTGCAGCTGGATGCGCGTCAGGACCCAGACGGCAAAGCATGAACGCGTCGCTCACTCTCGCCTGCCTGATCGCCGCCGGCGTTGGCCTGGTAGTGCAGAACACTCTGATGGTGCGCATCACCCAGTCGGCGTCGACGATCCTTATCGCTATGCTGCTCAATTCGCTGGTCGGGATCGTTATCTTCGTGACGATGTTACTGCTGCGCCAGGGCGTCGCCGGCTTTCAGGAGCTGGCCCTGAGCGTGAAGTGGTGGACGCTGATCCCCGGCCTGCTGGGGTCCTTTTTCGTCTTCGCCAGCATCAGCGGTTATCAAAACGTTGGCGCGGCGACGACCATTGCGGTACTGGTGGCCAGCCAGCTGGTGGGCGGGTTGATCATGGATTTAGTTCGCGCCCACGGCGTGCCGGTGCGGGCGCTGATCGGACCGTTATGCGGGGCGGTGATGCTGGTGGTGGGCGCCTGGCTGGTGGCCAGACGCCAGTTCTGAGCGCATCTTCAGAGGATCGCGCCCCCTTTGGTCAACTGCTCGCGGCGCGCGTCCTGCTCTTCCTGATGCTGTCGCCCATGATGGGCGATGGCGGTGCGCAGACGCTGCTGTTGGATATAGCGTTCCTCACGACTGAGTTGCGCATCATCACTCAGGGCGATTAGCAGCTCATTCATATGCGCGATAACGCCCTCGGCCAGGGCGTCATCGACTTTGACGATAACCTCATCCAGATGTGCCATCCTGTTCTCCTTTCGCTTAATTCAGCTTCGCTTTGGAAAAATCGCTCCCCATCATGCTGACGGTGTAGCCGCTGACGTTGCTGCGCGTCGCATAGAAGGTTTTACCGGTCGCCAGGGTGATCCATGGCGCCTGCTGATAAAAGATCTCCTGCGCCTGTTCGTAGAGTTTGGCCCGCGCCTGCGGATCGCTCACCAACAGCGCTTTCTTTACCAGCGCGTCATAGGATTTATCACACCAGCGGGCGGCGTTGGAGCCGGTCTGGATATTATCACAGCTGAGCAATGTGCCAGCAAAGTTGTCCGGATCGCCGTTGTCCGACATCCAGCCATACAGGGCGCTGTCGTGCTCCCCTTTACGCATACCGGCAAGGTATTCGCCCCATTCATAGCTGACAATTTTGGCTTTCACCCCCACTTTCGCCCAGTCGTTTTGGATCATTTCGGCAATGCGTTTTGAGTTTGGGTTGTAGGGGCGCTGGACCGGCATTGACCACAGGGTCACTTCCGCGCCTTGCTCCAGACCCGCCTGCTTGAGCAGCGCTTTGGCTTTCTGCGGATCGTAATCGTAGTCCGGGAGATCTTTCTTATACCCGAGCATCGTCGACGGGATCGGTGATTTCGCCACGCTGCCGGAATCGAGGAATACCGCCTTGACGATCGCCTGCTTGTCGGTAGCGTAGTTTAACGCCTGGCGCACCAGCACATTATCAAACGGTTTTTTCTCGGTGTTAAACGCCAGATAGCCGACGTTCAGCGCCTCAACCGCATGCAGCGCCAGATCTTTATTGCCCTTAATCACCGGGAACTGTACCGGCGACGGCGCGGGAATAATCTGGCACTCGTTGGTCTGCAGTTTCGCCAGACGGGTCTCGACGTTCGGCGTAATGGAGAAGATTAAGTGCTTGGTCGGTACCTCGCCTTCCCAGTAGTGGGGATTGGCAATATAGCGGATTTGCGAATCCACTTTATACTGCTGCAGCGCATACGGCCCGGTACCGACAGGCCAGTTATCAACGTTTTCCGGCGTTCCTTTCTTCAGCATCGCCTCACCATACTCTGCCGACAGAATAGAGGCGAAGTCCATGCCCCAGTCGGCAAGAAACGCCGCGTTCGGCTCGTTGAGCTCGAACTGGACATGGTAATCATCCACCTTTTTCACCGATTTAATCAGCTTATCGAGGCCCACGTCGTGGAAGTATTCATAGTTCCCCTGCGACACCTTGTGATAAGGATGCTGAGGATCCATCTGGCGCAGCACGGAGAACAGGACGTCGTCGGCGTTAAAATCGCGGGTCGGTTTGAAGAATTTGTTGCTGTTGAACTTCACCCCCTGACGCAGAGTAAAGGTCCAGGTTTTGCCATCCTCAGAGACGTGCCACTCGGTGGCCAGCGACGGGATCGGCGTATTTTTCACCGGGTCAAAGCTCACCAGACGGTTATACAGTACCTGCGAGCTGGCGACGAACGACGGACCGGAGCTGGCGATCTGCGGATTGAAGGACTCCGGAGAGGCTTCTGAGCAGTAGACCAGAGTGTCATTGCCTGCGGCCCAGGCGGCGCCGGCCGGCAGCAGTGCGCTCAGCAGCAGCGCCAGCGTGGTTTTCCCTGTAGACATGGTTATAAGTCCTGATTATTGATTATAAGAACGGTAATAACAGCACAGCCGCCTGACGGCGGCAAATAATCAATGGCTATCACCTTATGCAAAACGCGTGGAATTTGCTGGTTTAATCGACGTTGCGCTGCTTTTTACGCCAGTGGGCTTCGGGATGTTGTGAGCCACACAAAATTCCTGCAAAAAAATGTGCGATAACCGCCCGGCTCACGCTTCCCGTCAGTGCCGCCCGGTACACTGGGGGAACCGCAGAACAAGAGGTTTCCACCATGACAATCACCTGCAATCTGTACATTAACGGCCAGTGGCACGATGCCGAAGGCCGCCGCACCTTTACCCGACGCCACCCGGCCCACGATGAGGCAGCCTCGGTGGCCGCTGCCGCCAGCCTCGCCGACGGCAAACGCTGCGTCGAAGCCGCGGCCTGCGCCTTTCCGCTGTGGCGCGATACTGCGCCGGCGGAACGACGTCGCTTACTGCTCGAGGCGGCGGAACAGATGCTGTTGCGGGAGGCGAAATTTATCGCCGCCATGGCCGCGGAGACCGGCGCGACCGCGCACTGGGCCGGATTTAACGTTCATCTGGCGGCAGATATTCTGCGTGAAGCGGCGGCGCTGACCACCCAGATTGAAGGGCAAATAATTCCGTCCAACGTGCCGGGTAACCTGGCGATGGGCGTCCGCCAGGGGGCGGGAGTGGTGCTGGGCATGGCGCCGTGGAACGCGCCGCTGATTCTGGCCACCCGGGCCCTGGCGACGCCGCTGGCCTGTGGCAACACGGTGATCCTTAAGGGCGCCGAACTTTCCCCCGCCACTCAGGGACTGATTATCGACGCCCTTGACGCGGCGGGCTTCCCGCCGGGCGTGGTGAACTATCTTACCTGTGCGCCTGAAGATGCGCCGGCGCTGGTGGAATCGCTGATCGCCCACCCGGCGGTGCGGCGCGTTAACTTTACCGGCTCCACACCGGTGGGGCGCATTATCGCCCGCACCTGCGGACAGTATCTGAAACCAGCGGTGCTCGAGCTCGGTGGAAAAGCGCCCCTGCTGGTGCTGGACGATGCTGATATTGAGCAAGCGGCGGCGGGCGCTGTTTTTGGCGCCTTCGCCAACGCCGGGCAGATCTGCATGTCCACCGAGCGCATTATTGTCGACAATGCCGTAGCGGAGGCGTTTATCCCGCTGCTGGCCAGGCGCGCCGCCGCCCTGCCTGCCGCCCTCACGGGCCCGGTTGTCGATATGAACACCATCGCCCGCTGCAACGCGCTCATTGACGATGCGTTAGCGAAAGGCGCTCGCCTGCTGACCGGTGGTAGAGCCAACGATACCCATATGAGCCCGACCCTGCTGGACGGCGTGACCCGCGAGATGCGCCTGTGGCGTGAAGAGTCCTTCGGTCCGGTGAAAGCGATTATTCGCGTTCATAGCGAAGAGGAGGCGCTGGCGGTGGCCAACGACAGCGAATATGGTCTTTCCGCTGCGGTCTACAGCCGCGACAGCGCCAGAGCGTGGAACGTAGCGCAACGTCTGCATACCGGGATTTGCCATATCAATGGCCCAACGGTGCATGATGAGGCGCAAATGCCGTTTGGCGGCTGCAAAGCCTCCGGCTATGGCCGCTTTGGCGGGCGGGCCGGGATCGCGGAATTCACCGAGCTGCGCTGGATAACGATCCAGACCCAGCCCCGCGAGCTTCCCTTCTGAGGCCCAGCGCCTCTTAACTATGGCTGGCGATAAGCTGCGCCAGCCCCTGCGGGTTTTCCCACGCCATCGAGTGTCCGGCATGGGGCACGATGCCGACCGGGATCCCTTGTGCCTGAACGAGGTCGCTATCCGCATAAGGGAGCGACCGCTCTCCGACGATCAGCATTTTCTGGCAGCGCAGCTGGCATAGCTGGGTAAACCAGGGCGTGTCGCTGCCGCGTATCAGGCTGCTGGCAGCCCGCCAGACGGCCCAGGGGGCGCTGTTTTGTAAACAACCCGCCCACGGCGAGCGCTCCTCCGCCAGCAGCCTGGCATAGCCGTCAGCGACAAAGGCTGACTCTGACTGCGCCGCAATGCGCCTGCTGTACTCGCCGCCGCCGGCGAACAGGTTGGGTTCCGAGACCAGCAGCGTGGTCACCCGCTCGCCCAGTAGCCCCGCCGCTTCGATGGCGATGCTCCCTCCCATGCTATGCCCGAACAGCGCGAAGCGCTGCAGGCGCAGGTGGCTGAGGAACTGCTCCAAAACTAAAGCCTGCTCATGTATGTTGTAACTAAACACGCGCGGTTTATCGCTATAGCCGAAGCCCGGCAGATCGATGAGTATTTTGCGCCGTTCTCGGAGCGCGGGATCGCTGGCAATTCGGGGATAATCGTAGGATGACGCGCAGCCAAGGCCGTGGATAAACACCACCGGAAGGCCATCTCCCGGGAAATCGTGCCAGCGCAGCGTGGCGCCAGCGACGGACGAATAAAAACCGTTCACCTGTATGCCTCCATGATAAGGTTACTGTTTTTTTATACAGTAACCTTATCCTTTGTGCTACCCCTTTCTGCCGTCTAGCGCCTGAGGGTTAAAACAGCGAGACGAGCAGCGCCATCGGGAAGCTGAACGGCCAGGTGGCGCCGATCAGCAGGGCCGCCAGCAGGCGGATCATCCGGCTCTCTTTGGTTAAAAACCAGCTAATCACGGCGCATATCACGCCCATAATGGCGTAAAACACCAACATTTTTTGATATAACGTCATTCTTACTTTTTCCTTCCCTGAGGGCGTTCCATGGTGGGATGATTATCTGCCATGACGTCGTGATTCAGAGATACCTGTATAACAAAATCAGAAACGGGCTGAATATTCAGAATAAAGCCTGATTCGTCTTAATCTGATAGCGCAACCGCTGGCGCCGTACTATACCTTTAGGACTTACTCATTAGGGTGGCGCTATGGATGTCTCCAGTAAAACCGTCGTTATGATTAATGTCTGCGCCGCGTTCGCGCTTATCAGCCTGCTGTCCGTAAGATTTGGCTGGTTTTAATCATTTAATTCAGCAACGAAACCTAAAAAAGCAGCCCCGGAGGCTGCTTTTTTACGCGCGAACAACAGAGTTGTTATCTTGCTGTCGGGCGGCGGGGGCTAACTGCGCGGCAGCTATTACCTTATTAAGACTGGGGTTATAGCGCGGCAGTACATTGACTTTTTCACTATCCCATTCGGCGGCGGCGCAGACGGCCTGCCCTACGCCCATCTTCTCACAGCTTTGGATTCGTTTCGCCGGGGCATTACCATAGCTCAGCGCCACAGCGCCGATAGCCAGCAGAATAAAAGCAAAAATTTTCACAGCGACATCAACGTCAAAACCTAATATGCCCTAAATGATCGCATGAGCGGCGGCGGAAAGTCAAACCCGGGGCGCGCTACCTGGCGGCATCCGGTATTTGCCTCTGCCTCAGGGCTATAAAATATTCAGAACAAATATCATGCGATAACCGTAAATATTAAAAGCTTATCTCTAGCCGTGAAATACTTTCTGTTCAGGCGAGTTAATTTCGCTAATAAGGAAAATATTTCGCCGTCGGCAAGGGGAAAAGGATCGCCGCCTTCGCCACAGGCGCAATATATCGCACGGGCCGTCATCGTAAGAAGATAAATGGCGATGGCAAGCCGTTGTAACATAACCTCTTCATCTCCGTCATCACGGATAAGAGCCAGAAATAGCGCTAAATGACAACAAATATCATTTGCCTTCGCGTCAGATAATACTTACATTCATAACCATTGGTAATGCTTTAGCGCAGTTCGCGCTGTGAATTTCGAGGTGGATATGTCCGGAATCATCACGCTGGTCATCGCGCTAATCCTGCTGGTCGCGGCGGTGTATAATCTTATTTCCTACATTCGTGACCGGCGCAGCGCCAGCCTGCCCAGCAAAAAAACCAAGCGCTGAAAGTAGTTAAAGCGGTATTCTCGTCATCCCGGCGCGACTGGCCGGCTCATCTCTTCGCTCTTCTGCGAGCACAAAAAAGCCCCTGCCGACAGACAGGGGCCGCAATTCGGTCGCGAACCGCGATGTTGCCGCCCCACCCGCCGGGCGCTGTGCGCCCAGGGTGACTGGCGGACCCCATCCGGCGCTTATCTCCGGCACTCATGATGGCTTAGCTCTTGAAGGGGCATCAGAATAATCTCATATCCCCTGGGTTGAGTTTTGACAATTTTTGCCATTGTGACTATTAGCGGCCTAACACACCCATCGCGCAATAGTCGCCTGGCGCTAAATGGTCAATCCTTTAGCTATGCTTAACCATCACATGGCGGACCACGGTATAATCCTCAAGGCCATACATCGACATGTCCTTGCCGTAGCCTGACAGCTTCTGGCCACCGTGCGGCATTTCGCTGACCAGCATAAAGTGGGTATTGACCCAGGTGCAGCCGTACTGCAGCCTGGCGCTAAGACGATGGGCGCGACCGACATCTTTCGTCCATACCGAGGAGGCCAGGCCATACTGAGAGTCATTCGCCCAGCTCAGGGCCTGCGCTTCATCGCTGAAAGGCGTCACGCTGACTACCGGACCAAACACTTCGCGCTGGACAATAGCGTCTTCCTGCCGGGCGCCGGCGAGCAGCGTCGGCTGGAAGTAATAGCCCGCGCCGTCAGCCCGACTGCCGCCGGTGACCACCTTAATGTGCGGCAGCGCCCTTGCGGCTTCCACCGCCGCGCTAACGCGCTCAAGATGGGCCAGCGAGCTCAGCGGACCCAGTTCGGTGGCAGCGTCCTCCGGCGCCCCCATTTTCAGGCTGGCCACCGCCGCCCCAAGTTTCTCCACCAGCTGGTCATAGATACCCTGCTGGGCGTAGATCCGGCAGGCGGCCGTGCAGTCCTGGCCGGCGTTGTAAAAACCGAAGGTCCGCACCCCATCCACCACCGCATCGATGTCCGCATCGTCAAAAACGATCACTGGCGCCTTACCGCCCAGCTCCATGTGGGTGCGTTTAATCGACGAGGCGGTATGGCCAATGATATGGGCTCCGGTGGCAATCGATCCGGTCAGGGAGACCATTCGCACTTTAACGTGGGCGGTCAAGGGGTCGCCCACCGTTTTACCGCGGCCAAACAGCACGTTGATAACCCCCTCCGGGAAGATATCTTTTGCCAGCTCCGCCAGCTTCAGCGCCGTCAGCGGGGTGATCTCCGAGGGTTTTATCACTACGCAGTTGCCCGCCGCCAGCGCCGGGGCCAGCTTCCAGGCCGCCATCATCAGCGGATAGTTCCACGGCGCGATGGAGGCCACCACGCCCACCGGATCGCGGCGGATCATTGAGGTATGCCCTTCGAGATACTCTCCGGCCGCCATCCCCGGCAGGCAGCGAGCGGCGCCGGCGAAGAAGCGGAAGACGTCGACGATGGCCGGCATTTCATCATTAATCACGCAGTGCAGCGGCTTGCCGCAGTTCAGCGACTCCAGCTGCGCCAGGGTTTCAGCCTGCGCCGAGATGGCGTCCGCCAGCTTCAGGAGACATTCCGCACGCGTCTTCGGCGTCGTCTGACTCCAGGCATCGAATGCCCGGTCCGCCGCCTCAACGGCGGCATCGACCTGGGCCGCTGTCGCTTCGGCAATCTCCAGGATCACTTCGCCGGTTGCAGGGTTATATACCGGAACCTTCTCGCCTTCACCTGCCACTAACTTACCGTTTATCAATAGGTTGTGTTGCATAGCATTATCCTGTTTCATGGTTTTATTTCCCGTTTCCGGCGTCGTTATCGCCGTCGCGGGTGAGCCACCAGGCCCCTAAGATTGGTATCGTCGTTACCAGCATCACCAACAGCGCGACAACGTTGGTGACGGGCACATCTCGCGGCCGCCCCAGCTGATTCAGCAACCACAGCGGCAAGGTGCGTTCATGCCCCGCGGTAAAAGTGGTAACGATAATTTCATCAAACGACAGAGCGAATGCCAGCATTCCCCCCGCCAGCAGCGCCGACCCCAGATTGGGCAGCACTACGTAACGAAAGGTCTGCCAACCGGTAGCGCCTAAATCCATCGAGGCTTCCACCATACTCCACGAAGTCCGGCGGAAGCGGGCGATGACGTTGTTAAACACCACCACCACGCAGAAGGTCGCGTGCCCCACCACGATCGTCAGCAGGCCAGGCTCAAGGCCGACCGCTTTGAACGCCGTCAGGAGCGCCAGGCCGGTAATGATCCCCGGCAGGGCGATAGGCAGCAGCAGCAGTAGCGACACCGCATTTTTGCCAAAAAAGGCGCTGCGCCACAGGGCTCCTGCAGCCAGCGTGCCAAGCACTAAGGCAATGGCGGTCGACAGGGCGGCGATCTTAAGTGACAGTGTCACTGCCTGCAGAATGTCGCTGCGCCCGGCCGCCTCGCTGAACCAGCGCAGCGTCAGCCCCTGCGGCGGAAAGCTAAAAGCTGCATCTTCCGTATTAAAAGCATAGATGGCGATAATCAGCAGCGGAAAGTGGAGGAATATCACCCCTCCCCAGGTCGCCAGTCGCAGATACCAGGGCGCGCGTTCAGAGTGCATCGAAGGCTCCCAGACGTTTCACGAACGCCAGATAGAGGGCAATCAAGACGATAGGCACCAGGGTAAACGCCGCCGCCATCGGCATATTGCCGATCGCCCCCTGCTGCGAGTAAACCATATTGCCGATAAAGTATCCCGGCGGGCCCACCAGCTGCGGCACGATAAAGTCGCCTAGCGTCAGCGAAAAGGTGAAGATCGACCCAGCGGCGATGCCGGGAATGGCCAGCGGCAGCACCACGTAGCGAAAGGTCTGCCGCGGGGCCGCGCCGAGATCGGCCGAGGCCTGTAGCAACGATCCCGGAATACGCTCCAGCGCCGCCTGCACCGGCAGGATCATAAACGGCAGCCAGATGTAGACGAACACCAGAAAGCGTCCAAGGCCGGAGGTGGACAAGGTATTGCCGCCGACCGCCGGGACGCTCAACAGCGCGTTCAGCGCCCCCTCCAGTCCAAGATGACCGAGGAACCACTGCGCCACGCCATCTTTCGCCAGCAGCAGCACCCACGCATAGGCTTTGACGATATAGCTGGCCCACATTGGTAGCATGACCGCGATATAAAAGAAGGCCTTCATTTTGCCGCTGGTGTAGCGCGCCATATACCAGGCCATCGGCAGTGCCAGCAGCGCGCTGGCCAGAGTGACGCACAGCGCCATCACCAGGGTCCGCACAATAATGTCGTAGTTGGCAGGGTTGAACAGCGCCCGCAGGTTAGCCAGCGTGAAATCGCTGGTCACTGACATGGTGAAGTCGTCAAAGGTATAAATGCTCTGCCACAGCAGGGTCAGCAGCGATCCCAGATAGACGATGCCAAACCACATCAGCGGCCCGAGCAGCAGTAAAAACAGGCCCAGCGCCGGTCGGCGCCAGAAGATCCCCGATATGCGCCCGGTCTGCGCAGGAATTATTGCCATGGTCATCTCAGCCTCCGCTTTCCAGCGGGGTCATCGCCGAGCGCGACCATGACGCCTGTACTATTTGCCCGGTTCGCGGAACGCTGGCCGCCGCCGCGCCATCGATGTTGGCCTGGCTGACCAGCAGTTTGTCGCCATCCGCGAGGCGGAGCTCGATCCGCGTCGCCGCCCCCTGATACTGCACCGCCTGCACCACGCCCTGCACCTGCACCTCGCCGCCGCCCTGCAGGCGAACATGCTCCGGACGCAGCGACCAGCTGCCCGCCATCCCGCACAATCGTCGGGCCGCCTCGGCTGCAAAAACGTTGGCGGTGCCGACAAAACCGGCCACAAATGCGGTCCTGGGGTGCAGATAGAGATCCTGCGGGGCATCCACCTGCTCAATGCGCCCGTTGTTAAACACCGCCACGCGATCCGACATCGACAGCGCTTCGCTCTGGTCGTGGGTCACGAAGATGAAGGTGATCCCCAGCGACTGCTGCAGCTTTTTCAGCTCCACCTGCATCTGCTCGCGTAGTTTCAAATCCAGGGCGCCCAGCGGCTCATCGAGCAGCAGCACCCGCGGCTGGTTCACCAGCGCCCGGGCAATCGCGACCCGCTGCCGCTGGCCGCCGGAGAGCTGGGAGGGCTTGCGATGATGAGCAAAGCCAAGGGCCACCTTCTCCAGCGCCTCCTGGGCGCGGGCATGGCGCGCTTTCTTCGCCATGCCTTTGACCATCAGGCCGTAAGCGACGTTGTCAAGGATCGACATGTGGGGAAATAGCGCGTAGTCCTGGAACACGGTATTCACATCCCGCTGCCAGGGCGGCAGTTCGCTGGCCGGCTGACCAAAGATATGGATGGTTCCGCCGGAGAGCTGCTCAAAACCGGCAATCAGCCGCAGGCAGGTGGTTTTACCCGAGCCGGACGGACCCAGCATCGAGAAAAACTCTCCATCGCGTATGCCAATGCTAACCCCATCCACCGCCCGCACATCGCCATACAGGCGCGATACATTCTGGAACTCGACCGCGTACGTCATTGTTTGCCTCCGATCCTTAGCGGCCGCCCATTATCGCAATATAGTCCTGAGTCCAGCGGCTATAGGGCACGTATTTCCCGCCTTCCGCAACCGGCGTTTTCCAGAAGTGAATGCGGTTAAACTGCTCATAGCCGTTGGTCTCACAGCCTTTATCACCGAGCAGCGCGCTGGCTTTACAGCCCTCAGGCACCACCGGCAGCGAACCGAACCAGGCCGCCACATCGCCCTGCACCTTCGGCGTGAGCGACCAGTTCATCCATTTATAGGCGCAGACCGGGTGCTTCGCCTCGCTGTGCAGCATGGTGGTATCCGCCCAGCCGGTTACCCCCTCCTTCGGGAACACGGTGGCGACCGGCTGGCCTTCCGCCTTCAGGCCGTTGGCTTGATAGGGCCACGAACTGGAGGCGGCTACCCCTTCGTTTTTGAAGTCGTTCATCTGTACGGTGGCGTCATGCCAGTAGCGATGGATCAGCGGTTGCTGGTCGCGCAGGACTTTCAGCACCGCGTTGTACTGGGTTTCGGTCAGTTGATAGGGGTCTTCGATCCCCAGCTGCGGCTGGGTGGCTTTGACAAACAGCGCGGCGTCGGCGATATAGATCGGGCCATCATAGGCCTGCACCCGCCCCTGGTTGGTTTTACCATCCGGTAGATCCTGCTTGACGAACACCACGCGCCAGCTGTCCGGCGGCGTCGGGAATACGCGGGTGTTGTACATCAGCAGGTTCGGCCCCCACTGATACGGCGTGCCATAGACTTTACCGCCGACGTTAAACCACGCCCCCTTCGCAATACGCGGATCAAGGGAGCCCCAGCCGGCAATCAGCGCCGTGTTGATCGGCTGCACGCGTTTGCCCATGATCAGGCGCAGCGAAGCATCACCCGAGGCGGTGACCAGATCGTAGCCGCCTTTGGCCATCAGACTGACCATCTCGTCAGAGGTGGCAGCGGTTTTGACATTAACCTGGCAACCGGTGTCCTTTTCGAACTGACTCACCCAGTCGTACTGTTTGTCGGTCTGACCGCGTTCGATATATCCCGGCCAGGCAATAATATCGAGCCGCCCTTCCGGTTTATCCAGCGAGGTGAGCGGCTCTGCCGCCTGAACGGTCAAACAAGCCATACCCAGCACATAAAGGCTGCAACGGGCAATTTTTTTGCTCATCAGGTGTTACTCCTGTCACAAAGGAATTAGCGGCAGCCGTGCCGTAAAAATATCTCCTGAAATAAGGGTAGTCAGCGGATTAACGCCCCCAGGGGAATTTATTCAGGTTGTGACCCGGGACGCATTACGTAAAAATCGCCAACACAAGCAGGACTTTATGGATTATAGACAACGAGTTAGGGAATGAGGAGGGGTATGCATATTTCCTATGGTGAGCGCCGGTAAAATAATGACCGGCCTCGATAAAAATCCTCTTTCGCTTATTTTCGCAGAATGTTTATGATGAGAAAAATAAACGACAGGGTCAGGCAAGCTGTTCGCGAATAAGCTCCCCCAGGCGCTTCACCCCCTGCTCTTCGCGTTCCCCCCAGCCCCAGGCGGTATTAAAACGGAAAAACGAGGTCCAGCTGTCGGAGGTGGAGAACATTTTCCCTGGGGCAATGCTGATGTGCGACGCCAGCGCCCGGGCGCTAAGTGCGCTAGCGTCGGCCCCTTCCGGTAGTTCGATCCACAGAAAGTAGCCGCTGTCGCTGTGGTGGACGACGACCTCCGGCGGCAGATGGCGCAGCAGCGCCTGCCAGGCCTGCTGTTTACGCTCCGCCAGCTGACGACGTAGACGGCGCAGGTGGGCGTCATAGCGCTTGGTGGACAGGTAATCCACCAGGGCTAACTGCATCGGCGAACTGGTGGAAAGCGTACTCATCAGCTGGAGCTGCTGGATCCGCCGCGCCTGTTTGCCGGCCGCCACCCAGCCGATACGAAAGCCGGGTACCAGACATTTTGAGAACGAGCTGCAGTGCAGCGTCATCTCCTGGCGATCCCAGAACTTCGCCGGTAACGGCTTTTCGCGGCCAAAATAGAGCTCGCTGTAGACATCATCTTCGATCAACATCACGTTATAGCGCGCCAGCAGCGCCACCAGCGCCGCTTTTTTTTCAGCGCTGAGGGTGAAGCCGAGCGGATTCTGGCCGTTGGTCATCAGCCAACAGGCCTTCACCGGATAGTTTTGCAGGGCCGCCTCCAGCGCCGTCAGATCAATGCCTTCCCTGACGTCAGTGGCTACCGACAATGCTTTCAAACGCAGCCTCTCCAGCGCCTGCAGGGCGCCGTAGAAGCAGGGGTTTTCCACCACCACCCAGTCTCCCGGCTCGGTCACCGCCTGCAGGCTGAGGTTAAGCGCCTCCAGCGCCCCGGCGGTGATGACGATCTCGTCCGGCGAGACGTTCATCCCCTGCAGGGCATAGCGACGGGCAATGGCATGCCGAAGTTCTGCATTGCCCGGCGGCAGATTCTCAATGACGCTCATGGCGGTGGCGGTTTTACTCACCTGCGCCAGCGAGCGGTTGAGCTGCTGCAGCGGGAAGAGACGCGGGTCCGGAAAGGCCGAGGCAAAGGGCAGCATCGACGCCTGGCGGCTGGCCTGGAGCACCTCAAAGATATAGGTATTGATATCGACGGCTTCATCGCGAGTGACCTGGGCAGGCGGCGCCGGCTGGCGGAGCTTCACCGGCTGGGGGGCAACATAATAACCCGACTGCGGACGGGCGACGATGCGCCCCTGGCTTTCCAGCAGCTGATAGGCATGGCTGACGGTCATAAAGCTCATGCCGCTGCTGATCACCTGCTCGCGCAGCGACGGCAGCCGATCGCCAGGCAACCAGACGCCAAGGGCGATCTGCTCGGTCAGTTGCTGCGCCAACTGTTGATACTTTTTCATTGCGGCCGTCCCCGTACGATAACGTCCCATTATCATATATCAGTTATAAAAAAATCATAGTTTCCTGTAACTGTTATATCTGCAGCGGCGGCCGCGTCGCCGTGATAGCACGGGATGGGTTTAAAATATCACCACCCAGAATAGCGAGATTAAAACAAACCAGAAGATAATCATTACGCCAAGCGTAATGCACAGACTCTGTAATCCTTTTTCAGACATTGGCATTCCCTTTTATTTATTCCCGAGCTTATACAGTACAAATTAGCCGCGGAGCCGACAATTTATTATTTTTTAATTTACGATTAACCGGCTCAGCGTTTTTACTTATTCTCATACTAATGAGTGACAATAAATCAGAGTAAAAATCCGTGGCGGATTTCGTAAGCCAAAATATGAGCTACGGCGAGTGGTAAGGATATATTATGCCGACCAGGTGACTACGCCATACCGGCGGCAGGGCCGCGTAGCCAGCCGTTAGCAATAATATGACAGACAGCGGAATAGACGCCTAATCACCTTCCGCAGGGATTAATCAAGGTTGCGCAAGGATATTTTCTCGCCCTGGCAACAGCTGAAAAATCATAACAGCGGCCAACTGTTATGATAAAAAATGGCGTGACTGCCTCTGCCCCTCAGTCGTCACCCCACCTAAAATTGCGCTGAATCAATTTTGTTGTGGAGTCCTGCATGTTCGGTCTTGATGCATTCCATCTGGCGCGAGTTCAATTCGCTTTTACGGTCTCATTTCATATTATCTTCCCCGCCATTACTATTGGGCTGGCCAGCTATCTGGCGGTGCTCGAAGGCTTATGGCTAAAAACAAAAAATCCCGTCTGGCGCTCGCTGTACCATTTCTGGTCGAAGATTTTCGCCGTCAACTTCGGTATGGGGGTCGTTTCCGGGCTGGTGATGGCCTACCAGTTCGGCACCAACTGGAGCGGTTTCTCACAGTTTGCAGGCAGCATAACCGGCCCTCTGCTGACCTATGAAGTCCTGACGGCGTTCTTTCTGGAAGCGGGCTTCCTCGGGGTGATGCTTTTCGGCTGGAACCGCGTGGGGCCGGGGCTGCACTTTTTCGCCACCTGCATGGTGGCGCTGGGTACTATCATCTCCACCTTCTGGATCCTCGCCTCTAACAGCTGGATGCAGACCCCGCAGGGGTTTGAGATCGTTGATGGCCAGGTCGTGCCCGTCGACTGGCTGGCGGTGATCTTTAATCCGTCGTTCCCCTACCGATTATTGCATATGACAGTAGCGGCGTTTCTCAGTAGCGCGCTGTTTGTCGGCGCCTCGGCGGCCTGGCATCTGCTGCGCGGCAATCAGTCGCCGGCGATCCGTAAGATGTTCTCGATGGCGCTATGGATGACGCTGCTGGTCGCCCCCGTCCAGGCGCTGATCGGCGATATGCATGGCCTGAATACCCTGAAGCACCAGCCGGCGAAAATCGCCGCCATTGAGGGGCACTGGGAAAATCCGCCGGGTGAGCCAACGCCGTTGCTGCTGTTTGGCTGGCCCGATATGGACCAGCAGCGCACCCGCTACGGGCTTGAGATACCGGCCCTGGGCAGTCTGATCCTCACCCACAGTCTTGATAAACAGGTGCCGGCGTTGAAAGAGTTCGCTCCTGAGGAGCGCCCGAATTCTACTGTGGTGTTCTGGTCATTTCGCCTGATGGCCGGGCTGGGCATGTTGATGCTGCTGCTGGGCGTACTGGCCCTGTGGCTGCGTCGCGGCGACCGGCTATACCACTCGCGGCCGTTTCTGCGTTTTGCCCTGTGGATGGGGCCATCCGGCCTGATCGCTATTCTCGCCGGCTGGGTGACCACCGAGGTGGGCCGCCAACCCTGGGTGGTGTATGGCGTTCAGCGCACCGCCGATGCCGTTTCCGCTCATGGCGATCTGCATATGTCGGTCAGTTTATTGACCTTTATCGTAGTGTACAGCGCCGTCTTCGGCGTCGGCTACAGCTATATGCTGCGCCTGATCCGCAAGGGGCCGCAGGAGATGCTCCCGGCGACAACCGGTACGCCAGCCCGCCCGCTGTCTGCCGCCACTGAAGGTTATCTGCAGAAGGAGTCCCGCTAATGGGTATCGAATTATCGGTGATCTGGTTCGTGATTATCGTCTTTGCCACGCTGATGTACATCGTCATGGATGGCTTTGATCTGGGCATCGGCCTGCTGTTCAGCACGGTGCGGGGCGGCGGGGATCGCGACGTAATGGTCAACAGCGTCGCGCCGGTATGGGATGGCAATGAAACCTGGCTGGTGCTCGGCGGCGCCGGCCTGTTTGGCGCCTTTCCCCTCGCCTACGCGGTGATCATCGACGCCCTGTCGATCCCCCTGACCCTGATGCTGATCGGCCTGATTTTTCGCGGCGTGGCCTTTGAGTTTCGCTTCCAGGCCACGCCATCGCACCGGCCATTCTGGGATCGCGCCTTTTTTGGCGGCTCCCTGCTGGCAACCTTCAGCCAGGGCGTGGTGGTCGGGGCGGTGATCAACGGTTTCACCGTCAGCGGTCGCGCCTTCAGCGGCGGCATGTTTGACTGGCTGACCCCGTTCAGCCTGTTCTGCGGACTCGGACTGTGCGTGGCCTATGCGCTGCTCGGCGCCACCTGGCTGGTGATGAAAAGTGAAGGCGCGCTGCAGCAGAGAATGCGCAGCGCATCGCGGCAGTTGCTGGGTGCCCTGCTGGCGGTGTTTGCCGTCATCAGCCTGTGGACTCCGCTGGCGCACCCGGTGATTGCTGCCCGCTGGTTCAGCCTGCCGAATCTCTATTTCCTGCTGCCGGTACCGCTGCTGGTGATCCTCGTTAGCGGCTGGCTGTGGCGCACGCTGCATCAGCGCGACCGCCATGTTTCGCCCTTCACGCTGACGCTGGGCCTGGTCTTTCTCGGCTTCAGCGGACTGGGGATCAGCATCTGGCCGCATATTATCCCGCCGGCCATCACATTGTGGCAGGCTGCCGCTCCCCCGCAAAGCCAGGGCTTTATGCTGGTGGGCGCCCTGCTGATTATTCCGGTCATTCTTGGCTACACCTGCTGGAGCTATTACGTGTTCCGCGGCAAAGTTCAGCCTGGGGAGGGATATCACTGATGCGTACTGCCTGGCCTAAACGTCTGCTGTGGCTGATCGCGCTCTGGGGAGGCAGCGTACTGACGCTGGCCGCCATAAGCCTGCTGTTTCGCCTGCTGATGACCGCCGCAGGGCTAAAAGTCTGAGTGGGATGCAGAGAAGTCCGAAAAGGGACTTCTCCATCTTATCTTCACTTTTGCCTGATGAAATACGGCGATACATCTGAAGAAAGGATATTGCTATGAAGAAGTTAGCTTTACTCTCCGCCGTAATGACGCTTGGAATGTCGTCATGGGCTTTTGCTGCCGACAACCCGCCGCCGCCGCCGGAAAAAGGCGCGCAGCATCAGGGTAAACCGCCGGTGAAAAACGGCCAACACGATGGTAAGCAAGCGCAATACAACAACAAACAGCCACAACGAGACGGTAAACAGCCGCAACACGACGGCAAACAGCCGCAGCACGACGGTAAACAGCCGCAGCACAACGGTAAACAGCCGCAGCACAACGGCAAGCAGCCGCCAAAAGGGAGCGAGCACAGCGGGAAACCGCTGCCGCCGAAAGCGTAACACTCTGGCCTGGCCTTCCGCGTCAGGCCTTTTTACATCCTTCGTCAGCCATCGTTGACAAACTCTTGCCGTTCTTTGAGATGCCCGAAAAAAAGCCTGCATTGCGCCTGACATAGTATGTCCACGCCATTGTTCCGTCGAGAAAAGGTATGTTAAAGAGAAGCATAAGCGCCCTGCTGTTGCTGTGCGCATTATTTTCCGGGCATCTGTTGGCCCATCGTCAGGGACACGAGTACTTTCCGGTGCAAAGTCTCGAACAGCAGCTGCTGCACGAAGCGGATAGCGATGAGCTTCGCAGCCAGCACGAGGAGGCCGCCGCAGACCTGCGCGAACATCACCGCTGGCAGGACGACCGTAAACCGCGGGCATCCTGCCAATAGCATCGACTCGAATCAGGCCCCTTTGCGCTTCGGCAGCGTCTTCATCAGATCGTCCGGGCTGACGGAGGCCACAATGCTGCCCGGGTGCGGCATTTTGAGGATATGGTTTTTGATCTTGCCGACCACGTGCATTTCGCACGGACGGCAGTCAAACTTCAGGGTCAGGACCTCATCGCCATGGATCAGCTGCATCGGCGTGGCTTTCCAGCTCTTGATGGAGCCTTTCGCCTGCTTCGGGCAGAGGTTGAAGGCGAACCGCAGACAATGCTTAGTGATCATCACCGGCACATCGCCCTTCTCTTCGTGCGCTTCATAGGCGGCGTCGATGAGCTGTACGCCATAGCGCTGGTAGAACGCCCGCGCCTTGTGGTTATAGACGTTGGCGAGGAAGGAGAGATGGGTCTCCGGGTAGACCGGCGGCGGTACGGAGACCGGCTTGCGGGTGCCGCGCTGCCAGGCGTTGAGGCGCGCTTCATCCAGCATCTCCGCAGTTTCCCGACGCAGCTGGTTGAGCAGGCTGTTGGGCACAAACAGCGGCGGCAGATTAACCTGCACCTCGCGCGCATAGTAGATGGTTTGCCCCAGTTTTGTGACACCGTCACGCAGGTTGGCCAGCGCTTTCTCCGCCTGGTTAGCTTCGGCGAACTCCCCGTCAAGGGTGTGGGTCACGCTGACGCCATCTTCACAGGTCATGGTGAGAACCAGCTGCTCCTGCCAGCCGCTCAACGTCACATCTACCGCGATGCGGCGTTCGCTGGAGGTCTTTAGCAGCGCCTGTTGCCAGTTATGATCGAGGTTGCGGTTGAGCGGCTGATGGGGGCGCACTTTATGCAGATCCGCTGGCATCTCGTTCGGCCATACCCGATAACGGTTTTC
The DNA here is from genome assembly GCF_025813515.1 of Klebsiella sp. KP20-425-1. Taxonomy (NCBI): domain Bacteria; kingdom Pseudomonadati; phylum Pseudomonadota; class Gammaproteobacteria; order Enterobacterales; family Enterobacteriaceae; genus Klebsiella; species Klebsiella sp. KP20-425-1. Next base: position 2,352,761 of record NZ_CP109614.1, on the reverse strand, counting down.
GCCGGTTTTTTCCACGGTATTAGCACGGAAGCCCACCACTTCGCGCTTAATCATCACGTTGAGACCATCGCCGTTGGTTAACGGTTCACTGACTTCAACGTCGAGATGGTCTTTGCCTACCTTCAGAACTTCACCCACCGGCAGGCCGATAAATTTCGGCGAATCAAAGGCGCCGATATCGCCTTTGCGGGCATTAACAAAGTAGTCAGTGCTGCCCCGGTGGAAGGTTTTATCCGTGGACGGGATAAAGAAATGCTCGGTGCGTCCAGCCGAGGCGCGCGCCAGGTCGCCGCGATCTTCGATAATGGCATCCAGCATTTGACGATAGTGCGCAGTGATGTTTTTCACATAACTCATGTCTTTGTAACGGCCTTCAATTTTGAAGGAGCGTACGCCAGCGTCGATCAGCGCCGCCAGGTTGGCGGTCTGATCGTTATCCTTCATCGACAGGAGATGTTTCTCATAGGCCACCACCCGCCCCTGATCGTCCTTCAGGGTATACGGCAAGCGGCAAGCCTGTGAGCAGTCGCCGCGGTTGGCGCTGCGTCCGGTCTGGGCGTGCGAAATGTAACACTGCCCGGAATAGGCCACGCACAGCGCGCCATGGATAAAGAATTCGATAGTGGCGTCAGTGTGGTCGTAAATGGCTTTGATTTGACTGAGGTTCAGTTCGCGCGCCAGCACGATCTGACTGAAGCCGGCGTCGGAGAGAAACTTCGCTTTTTCCACACTGCGAATATCGCACTGGGTGCTGGCATGCAGCTCAATCGGCGGCAGATCCAGCTCCATGATCCCCATATCCTGCACGATCAGCGCATCGACGCCTGCGTCGTAGAGATCGGTAATCAGCCGCTGCGCCGGCTCCAGTTCATCGTCATGCAGAATGGTGTTCAGCGTCACAAATACCTTTGCGCCAAAGCGATGAGCGAAAGGCACCAGCCCGGCGATATCGCTCAGACTGTTGCTGGCGTTGTGGCGGGCACCAAAGCCAGGTCCACCGATGTAAACGGCATCGGCGCCGTGAAGGATCGCTTCGCGAGCGATACCGGCGTCGCGGGCAGGACTAAGAAGTTCAAGACGATGATTGTGCAGGCGCATACGCGTGTTGTTATCCAGTATAAGGGGGTCGAAATGGCGGCTATTGTAGTCAGAACCGGGCGCAGACGAAAACCTTTTCCGCCGTCGCGCGACGACGAATTTTCACTTTTCAACAAAGTATTGACGGAAAAGATATTTCCCTCAAATCACGGCGAAGAGTACTGTCATCACGTATTCCGGATTTTCCTCGTCACGTTGTGAGTGGTTATCATCAGTCATCTTGTCTGGCCGCGGGTTCGCTCGCGGTTTTTTCTTTTGGATAATGGATAAGAGAATGGAAATGGGCCGCCTGGGCGCCGCGGTTACGATACGCATGCGTCGCGTCGCCGGCGAAACGCCTACCCTCACCCGCCTGCAGCGAGTGCCACTCCCCTTGTAAGCACAAATCCAGCGTACCACTTATCACTACCACATGCTCAATCACCCCTTTCTCATGCGGCGTTGATTCGCTCAGCGCGCCGGGGGCAAGGGTTATCGAAAAATGGTCAAAGCGCAGCTCGGGATCCCACGGGAATACTGGCGTCACCACCATCGCCTGCTGCTGCGGATCAAACGCGGAGGGCGCGGCGCTGGCGTCCGGGACGATGAACGCCGAAAACGGTACGTTCAGCCCGGTGGCAATCTTCCACAGCGTCGCCACCGTTGGACTTGATTCATTCCGCTCAATCTGCCCGAGCATGGCTTTCGACACCCCGGTCTCTTCCGCCAGTCGCGACAGGCTCCAGCCTCGCTGCTGGCGCAGGGTTTTAAGCGTTGCCGCCAGATGTTGCGCAATATTCATCCTTCCTCCTGTTTTTACTGCGCAAAGTATACCGCCATTTGTCTGATTTTTTCAGGACGTTTAACGGCATCGTACGCCACTGGCGGCGAGTTTTTCTCCCAGGGTAGCTGCGCGAACCACCGCTTGTGCGTTATAACGCACAATGATACATTGAATGGATGTTATAACGCACATGAGAATCATCTATGCGCTCGTTTAGTCTTCCGCTTCCCACTCTGTTCGCTGGCTTCGTCGCCGTGTTGGTGGGGTACGCCAGCTCCGCCGCCATCATCTGGCAGGCCGCCGCCGCGGCCGGCGCTACCCCCGGGCAGATCGCCGGCTGGATGACGGCTCTTGGCCTCGCCATGGGCATCAGTACTCTCGCGCTGAGCGCCTGGCGGAAAGTTCCTGTGCTCACCGCCTGGTCAACGCCGGGCGCTGCGCTGTTAGTTAGCGGCCTGCAGGGGGTGACCCTCGCCGAGGCCGTGGGGATCTTTATTTTCGCCAACGCGTTGATCGTTATCTGCGGCGCCACCGGCCTGTTTGCCCGGCTGATGAAGATCATTCCCCATTCGCTGGCCGCCGCGATGCTGGCTGGGATCCTGCTACGGTTTGGTTTGCAGGCCTTCGCCGGCTTACAGGATCATCTGCCGCTGTGCGGCGGGATGCTCGCCGCCTGGCTGCTGTGTAAAGCGCTGTGGCCCCGCTTCGCCGTGGTGGCCGCGCTGGTGATTGGAGCGCTGATTGCGGCGGCGTCCGGGGATGTGGCTAGCGCCGCCGTGCCGCTGGCATTTGTGACGCCGGAATGGGTCGCCCCGCAGTTTACTCCGGCGCTTTTGCTCAGCGTCGGTCTGCCGTTCTTCCTCGTCACCATGGCCTCGCAGAACGCTCCAGGGTTCGCCACCCTGCAGGCATCAGGCTATACCGTACCGGTCTCCGCACTGATCGTCGTTTGCGGGGGGTTGGCACTACTGCTGGCGCCGTTTGGGGTTTATTCCATCTGCATCGCGGCGATCACCGCCGCCATATGCCAGAGCCCGGAGGCGCACCCGGATCCGAACCAGCGCTGGCTGGCGGCCATAGCCGCGGGCGGTTTTTATCTGCTAGCCGGTCTGTTCGGCGGGTCAATCACCGCCCTGATGTCGGCCCTGCCGCCGGCGTGGATCCAGATGCTGGCGGGTCTGGCGCTGCTCGGCACCATCGGCGGGAGTCTGTTTCAGGCAGTGCATCAGGCCAGTGAGCGCGATGCGGCAGTGCTAACCTTCCTGGTCACCGCCAGCGGGGTGACGCTGGCGGGAATTGGCTCCGCCTTCTGGGGCGTGGTGCTCGGCGGGGTGAGTTACGGCGTGCTATCCGCGCTGCGCCGCCCGTAGCTGGGAGGGCGTCAGGCCGGTAGCGGCTTTGACCCGATGGCTGAAATGGCTGGGGGAGCTAAAACCACAGGCCAGCGCTATCTCGGTTAACGGCAGCGCGCTATGGCAGATCAGGTTTTGCGCCTTCGCCATTCGCTGCTGCATGACGTACTGATGCGGAGCCATATTTAGCGACTGACGAAACATACGAGCAAAATGAAACTCACTCAGACCCGCCTGCTGCGCCAGGTCGGCCAGGGTCAAGGGCTGATCGAGATGAGCATCGATCCAGGCCAGTACGTGACGCTTTACGCCTGGCGCCAGCCCGCCGGTGACCGTCGGCAAACGCCACTGCACGGTGGAATAGTGCTGGATCAGATGGGTAAGCAGTAAGCTGCTGGCAGCGCTGAGGGTCAGCTGGTTCGCCGGCTGCCGCCAGTCGTTAGCCAGCAAAAACTGACGATACACTGCGGTGATTTTATCATCGCTGGCGAAGGTCTTTTCCTGTAGGGTGAAATTCGCCGGGCTGCGGTCCCACACCTCCTCGCCGACGCGACGCAGGTGCGCATCGGTACAGTAAAGATGCACAAACGACAGATCGCCGCGGATATCCCATACGCTTTCATCGCCTTTCGGCATCAGACAAAAACGGTCCGGGCCGCCGCCATTTTTCCAGCCGTGCGGCGTCTTTTGATAGCTTTCGTAGCCATCAGCCACGTACAGACTTAAGGTATGATGGTCGCTGCGCACCGTCACGGTATCGCAATTGTTATACCAGGCGGCCAGTTGAATACCGGAATTCAGCTCCACGGTTCCCTTCAGCACCGCGTTCTGTCGCCGTAATGTTTCAAATGTCCCGTAACCCATCGTCTTCACACATTGTCTGTAAAAGCCCTAGTCTAGGGAGACTACGGCGCGGTTTCCAGTCCTCACCGCCAGCGGAGGGCAAATAAGCGCAAGAATTTGCAAGCCGACAACAAACCGGTGAAAGCCGCAGCAGGCGGCAGCCGGCATACTCCTCCCATCAACAGGTAGAGGAGAACCAGGGTGAACGCATTACTCTATGCACTCGTTGTCGTGATCTGGGGTACAACGTGGATTGCGATTTTTTTACAACAGGGACCGGTGGCCGCGCCGGTATCGATTTTCTGGCGTTTCGCCGTAGCCAGCGTCACGATGCTGGCGATTCTGCTCGTCACACGACGCCTGCGGCCGCTGGGCGCGAAAGATCATCTCTGCTGCCTGCTGCAGGGCTGCTGCGTCTTCTGCTTTAATTTCTGGTGTTTTTATACCGCCGCCGCCTGGATCAATACCGGTCTGGAATCGGTGATCTTTTCGATGGCGGTACTGTTTAACGCCATCAACAGCTTTCTCTTTTTCCGCCAGCAGCCGCCGGGCCGCTTCTGGGCCGCCGCCGCGCTGGGTCTCGCCGGTATCGTCATCCTGTTCTGGGACGACCTGCTGGCCAACGGACTGAACGCCTCGCTGCTGTGGGGGATCGGGCTGAGCGCTCTGGGTACCTACGGTTTTTCGCTCGGCAATATGTTCAGTATTCGCCACCAGCGCCGCGGGCTGGAAACGCTGACCACCAACAGCTGGGCGATGCTCTACGGCACGCTGGTGATGGGGGCGATCGCTCTGCTGCGCGGCGATAATTTTATGCCAGAATGGACCGTCAGCTATCTGGGCGCCCTGCTTTACCTGGCGCTGTTCGGCTCGGTCATCGCCTTTGGCGCCTATTTCACTCTCGTGGGGCGCATCGGCGCCAGCAAAGCCGCCTACAGTACGCTGCTGTTTCCGCTGGTCGCCTTATCCATTTCCACCGTTTATGAAGGGTATGTCTGGCACAGCAGCGCCGTGATCGGGCTGGCGCTGATCCTGCTGGGTAACCTGGTAATGTTTGCCAAACCGGAACAGCTATTGCTGCGCCGAAGGCTGGCCTGAGGAGGCTGAAGAAAACCAGCGCCGTCGTCAGACGGCGCTGGCACGATTAACGCTGAGAGGGATCGAATTTAACGGCGTCGACCGCCATATCATCGATAACCTGCTTCAGGGTATCGACGGTCAGCGGTGTATTCTCATTCGCCAGGGTTTTGCCTTCCCCTTTACGAACGACCTTGATGACCGGCTTATTGGTGCTGGCGTCAATGACCTCCGCCTCAAAGTACAGATTGGTGTCCATGGTACGATGGCCGGTGGCGGCCTGGGTGCCGGCGACAATCATAGCGACCGGGATCACTTCATAGAACTGCAGCCCCTCTTTGCTGGAGTCCACCCCGGTGATCGCCCCGCGGAAGATGAGGCTGCGCTTGCCGGCGGTAGTGGCCAGCGGTTTACGCTCGGAAATAGCCTGTTTCAGCTCTTTGTTGGTGTAGTTAAGAATATCCTGCAGCGCCTTCTCCCCTACCTGGGTGGTCGGCTTCGGTACCGGATAGTAGGTCACCGGGTGATAAACGATATTGTCATAGTTGGCCGGATTGAAGTTCGGATCGATCCAGCGCAGCTCCGGCTTGCCGGAGGCAGAGGTCGTTTCTTTCAAACTGGAATAATCTTTTAAGAAGCCCGAATACTGATCCGGTTGCGCCACTTTCGCCGCGCAGCCGGTCAACGCCAATATTCCCGCCAGAGCGGCGACTTTCAGTAAAACGCGAGTACGCATAGAGAGATCCCTGTAAATGCAGTTTTTTTTCGGCAGACGTTATAGCAAATAGGACCCACTAGTTTTGTGACAAAAAAAGGGCTTCGTCAAGGAAGATTTATAAATATTGATGGCCTGAACATTACGTTAATAAATAATCACTTAAAAGGGGTATCGCGCGGTTTTCCAGGCTCATTTTCGCCGCAACGGGTCTCTGTCTTGCCCAGGCTCTGGCGGGGAATGCGGCGCGGGCCATGCTCAGCTTCCCACGCCGCGGCGAATCAGGCAGGCTTGCGCGCCAACAGGGTGGCGAAGCGCAATTTGATGCGATTGCCGTTGGCGTCGGTGCGATGCAGCTCGCCGACGTCCTCATTGTATTTCAGCAGCTCCCAGCCCTGGTAATAATCACGAAGCTCATCAGGTTTAAAGGCAAACGGGAAGCCGACGGTGCAGGGATAGTCTTCGGTATCCATCGCCGCCACAATCAGGTTATAGCCGCCGGCGGCGGTGCAGCGCTGCATATTGGCGATCAGGCCCGGGATGGTGTCAGGCTCGAGGAACATCATCACTACGGTGGAGAGGATCAGGTCATACTCGCCGTCAAAGCTCAGGCTGTTGAGGTCTTTCACCGCCGTTTGCAGATTATCCAGTCGCTCGGCGGCGCGAATACTTTCCAGATTGTTGACGCTCATCGGATTTTTATCCCACGCCGTCACCGCGAAGCCGTTCGCCGCCAGATAAAGGCTGTTACGCCCGTTGCCGCAGCCCAGATCCAGCGCCCGCCCCGGCGGCACAATCGTCGCGGCATGCAGCACCTCGGAATGGGTGCGGGTCAGGCTGTATTTTTGACTAAAATAATCCGCGTCACGCTTTGTCATGATCCTTCCTTCTTATTCAGGAGTGTTTCCCGGTCGACCTGGAGCAACAGTTTCCCGCTGACCAACAGCAACGCTGTACGCAGCAGCAGCAGGCCGACAACCAGATTGCTAAAAATAAATAGCGGCATCGCCAGATGATGAAAAAAGCCGTCTCCCCTGGCCTGGCCGAGATGCAGACCGGTGGTGGCCAGCGCGGAAATGCCGAACGAAAAGCTCCAGAAAGAAGCATTGAACGGCTGACGAAGATACCAGGGCATCAGACGGAGCATAAACAGCAGCTGCAGCAGGCCGTAACCAAACAGCAGCTTAGCGAAGGTATCGGCCTCCCCGCCGTTGACGCTGAGCCAGGCGCTGCAGGCCACCAGCGCAGGCGCCAGCTGGATCCCCAGCGAGGTGCGCAGCGGCGTCGGCAGCTCGCCTGCGCTGCGCAGACGCTGGAGGATCGCCGGCTCGAGGCTCAGCCAGGAGAAGACCCCGGCGCCGAGGAACACCAGTCCGGCATCGGAAAATCCCAGCGCGCCGCAGGCCATCGCGCTGATAAAATTATTGGCTACTGTCGGCAGATACAACCCCGGCGTGGTGGCCTCGCGAGGATGGTTCCCCCGCCATAGCCCACCGCTTTGCCAGGCGGCATAGGCGAGCTGCAGCGCCACGCCCGGCACAAACAGCCCGATCGCCAGCGGCCTGCACCAGGGAGCCAAACCAATCGCCACCAACAGCGTGGTGGCCGGAAACAGGCTGACGAAGCTGCTGCTCACCGGATGACGCATCTCCCGCAGCACGCTCGCCGGAAAGCGGATCGCCCGGCTGATAAACGCCATGCTGAGCAGGACCCACATCGCCATCGCCAGCGTCACCAGCCCATCACCAATGCTGCGGCTGACCGGCCAGAGGGTGCTGGCGTAACGCCAGGCGAAGCCCATTCCGATAGTGCCGAGCACCATGCCAAAATAACCCGCCGGCAGGTTTAGCACCTGCCGCGGCGTTTGCGTTTTATTCATTTTATTGATGATATCAATTTAATTTGAAGTTGCATTCTAAAGGAACCTTATCCCGCGCGCTATGGCGATCTTTGCTATGTTTATGTTAACCATAAGTAATAAGGATCGGCCATGCGTAAATACCGTCTCAGCGAACAGACCCGGCAGTATTGTTATGAGGAAGAGCATGGCAAACAAAGCGTCACCCTGCGCCAGATCGTGGCGCTTATTGATTTCGCTGACGTTAAAGCGGGCAGCGAAGGCGGCTGGGTGGATGAGGAATGCGCTCTCAGCCAGCAGGGGGAGTGCTGGATCTACGATGTCAACAGCGTGGTCTTCGCCGGGGCGCGCATCCGCGACGACGCCCGCTTAACCGGGTTCTGCGTGGTCAGCCATGAGGCCACCATCGGCGGACGGGCCTGCATTCACACCTCGCAGATCAGCCATCACGCGCAGATCAGTGACAACGTCACGGTTACGCAGAGCCAGGTGCGCGGTTATTGTCGCCTTGCCGACGAGGCGCGTCTTCTCCCCCACTGCCAGGTGATTGCCGCGCGCGGGTTAACCGCCGATCGCGACAAAGTCCTGCAGATCTATCAGCGAGCCACCGTCAGTGCCTCGCGCATTCTCCACCAGGCGCAAATCTACGGCGATGCCTTCGTTGAGCATGCGTTTGTCGAACATCGGGCGGAAGTGTTTGACCAGGCAAGACTTGAAGGGAACGAAGAAAACGACGTCTGGGTGTGCGATAACGCCCGGGTATACGGGAACGCGCGCCTGATCGCCGGTCGCGGAGAGGATGCCATTCCCACCGTACGCTACAGTTCGCAGGTGGCAGAGAATGCGGTGATTGAAGGCAACTGCCTGCTGAAGCATCGGGCGATGGTCGGCGGCGAGGCGCAGCTGCGAGGTGGTCCGATTCTGCTCGACGACGATGTGCTGATCCAGGGGCGGACAGTCATCATCGGCGATGTGATCGTTGAGCACCAGGTCTCCATCAATGACGAGGTGCAGATTGCCGCACAGGAGGGAGAGGCCATTCATCTGCGCGGCCCGAAAACGCTTGACGGCCAGCAGCACATCACCCGCACGCCGCTGTTAGGCGCGCTTTAATGCCTCATCGCGGTCAATAATGCGGGCGTAGATATTCTGATCGTCATAGCTACCGTTCAGATACTCGGCTTGTCGGAGACAGCCTTCCAGAACAAACCCGTTGCGCAACGCTACCTGGTTGCTGCGGGTGTTCGCCACCCGGCATTTGATCACAAACCGGCGCACCAGCCCGCTGGCGGCATAATGGCGGATAAAGGCCTGTAATGAACGGGAAAGCAGCCCTTGCCCCTGGTGCTCTTCATCGATCCAGTAGCCAATATAGGCCGTTTTATTCTGCGGCTCGATCTGATTGAACGACAGGACCCCGACTAGCTGCTTATCGAGAAACAGCAAAAACATTTTGGCGTAATCCCGCTGATGCAGCATCACGTTGCCCTGCACATGACGTCGGGTCTCGTCTTCGCTGCGCACCTCGGCGGGCCAACTGAGCGACTGCTGTAGCCAGCGCTGGTTTTTGACCACCAGCTGGTGCAGGTCGCTAACGTAGCGCTCATCAATGGCGATTAGCGTCAGCGCGTCGGTTACCGGGATCGACTCAGGTACTGCTGGGATATCTGCGGTCATAGCGCTCTCTTCTGGCCCGCAGGGACTGCCTGCGGGCGTCGGGTGACTCAGGGTTATTTCATGATCCGGTCGTCAACGTAGTTGCGTTTATCTGCTGCCGGCGGGAAATACTGATAGAGCCAGGTTTCGCTGATGGCTTCTCCCTGACAGCGCAGGAACAGACGCATCTCCACCGGGTCGGTTGAGTCGGTGGTCGGATACCAGTCGAAAAGGATCCGGTAGCCATCGAACGGCTCGACGTAGAGGATCTCAATCTGCTTCGCTTCCCCGCTGGAGAGGGTGATCACCGGTTCAATACCGCGCGGCGCGGCCGCCTTCAAATCGCCGCCGACAAAGTCGATGGCAAAACGACGCGCCCACTTATCCGGGTAGTGTTCACCCGGCGCCCATCCTTCGGGGAAGCCCCCCATCCCGGTGCGGGTGGCCAGAACGCGCGCCAGCGGAGTGCTCACCGGCGGCTGCGCGCTCCAGTAAAGACGGTAGCGGAAGTCCAGTTCGTCGCCCGCCTTCACCGCCTTTTCCGGCTGCCAGAAGCAGACGATATTATCCAGCGTTTCGCCGGTAGTTGGGATCTCCATCAGGCTGACCGCCCCTTTGCCCCACTGGTTACGCGGCTCAACCCACAGGCTGGGACGCTTGTTATACCAGCCCATCACATCCTGGTAGTGGGAGAAATCACGGTCCAACTGCAACAGACCAAAGCCGCGCGGGTTCTTGTCCTGGAAGGCATTGAACTGCAGTTTCTGCGGGTTATTCAGCGGCCGGCAGACCCATTCCCCGTTGCCCAACCACATTGACAGCCGATCGGAGTCGTGGATTTGCGGATGGATGGTGTCGCACATCCGCCGCTCATTATTGCCGCAGCTGAACATACTGGTCATCGGCGCGATACCCAGCTGTTTGATATCCTTGCGGGCATAAAGGTGGTTTTCCACGTCCATGATAACCTGGGTATCCTGGCAGTGGATGGTGAACTTGTAGGCGCCAGTGATGCTCGGGCTGTCCAGCAGCGCGTAAACGGTAAACACCGTGGCGTCCCCTTTGACCGTTTCGAACCAGAACGACGTAAAGTCGGGAAACTCTTCCGGGGTATCGGTAAAGGTATCCACCGCCAGACCGCGGGCCGACAGGCCATACTGATAGGTGCTGTCTACCGCGCGGAAGTAGCTGGCGCCGAGGAACGCCACGATATCGCGGCGCGCCAGCTCCGGCGCTTTAAACACCCGGAACCCGGCGAAGCCGAGGTCAGACTGTCCTTCCAGCTGACGGGTATCCACACCGGCGTCATTGTACTTAAACAGCTCCGGACGGAAGTGGATCTCGCGCGCCTGCTGGGTGCTGGCGTCTAAAGAGAACATCCGCACGCGGCGACGGAACCCCATCCCGACGTGGAAAAACTGGATGTCCAGCTTACGCTCTTCAATATTGTTCCACAGCGAGTGGTTGGCATCGTACTGGATGCTGTTATAGGCCTGCGGGGTGAGATTGGCGAGCGTCGGCGGCAGATCGCGCGGGGCGCCGCCCCACGGCTGGCGCGCCAGATCGTGAGCCATCGCCTGCAGAACAGCATAATCAAAACGACGCGTTTGCCCGTCGGCAATGCCCGCGTCTTCGGCAAAAGCGGCCTGACTGAATAAGGAAGCGACTCCTGACGTTCCGCATACGGCGGCAACAGCCATGGAAGATTTAAGAAAACGTCTGCGGTTCATGCCTGAGAAAGCGTCCTTCTGCACGGGTGAATTGATTCGCAACGCGTCATCACGCTGCGTGATAATTTCCGCCCACTCTAGACAAAAACGATTAATAATCCAATTGTTGCCAGCAGAAAAAAGGTAAAAAAGCCCTGTCCAGAGGAACAGCCTGTTTTTTTCATTGCCTCTGGCGTGTAGCCAGGGCATACACGCTGCCTGCCGCTTTTTACCCCTGACTATTCAAGGGAAATCTATTCTCCAGTGTTGAATATTCATCCCATGTATCGCTCCTCGCCGCGCGCGTTTTTTAGGCACGATTCGCGCAAATTTCCATCGCGCCTGGTGCTAACTTTTCCCCGATAACCGCTATCTTTCTTCACGTTAGCGGCCAACAGGGGAGAGCCGTTCGGGCTGTCCCGCCACGCTCTCCAGGGAATTCATTCAGGAGTCATGCCATGCAAGTGAAAGCAGCCGTCACGCTGGGCTACCAGCAGCCTTTTGTCATCAAAGACGTCGAGGTCGCCCCGCCGGGGAAGGACGAGATATTAGTGAAAATTGTCGCCACCGGCGTCTGCCATACCGACGCCGTGATGCGCGACAACCCCGGGGTGGTGCCTATGCCGGCGATCCTCGGCCATGAAGGCGCCGGGATCGTTGCCAGCGTCGGCGAGGCGGTTAGCGGCATCAGAGTAGGAGACCACGTAGTGCTCAGCTACGCCGCCTGCCACCACTGCGAAAATTGTTTAAGCAACCACCCTTCGGCTTGCGAAGATTTTAATACGCTTAATTTTGGCGGCCGACGCGAGGATGGCACCACCCCCTACCGGCTGGGAGACCAGGATCTGTCCCTGTTCTTTGGCCAGTCGTCTTTCAGCCAGTATGTGGTCACCCGCGCCAGCAACGCGGTCGTGGTCGACCCGGAGGTTGATCTCACCCTGCTCGGCCCGCTGGGCTGCGGTATCCAGACCGGTAGCGGGACGGTGCTCAACCGCCTGAAACCGGTGGTCGGCGAATCGCTGGTGGTGTTTGGCTGCGGCGCGGTGGGGCTCAGCGCCATCATGGCAGCGAAATTAACCGGCTGTTCGCAGATTATCGCAGTGGATATCCATGCCAGCCGCCTCGCCCTGGCGCGCGAACTGGGCGCCACCCATCAGATCAACGGCAAGGAACAGGATGCCGTCGCCGTGATTAAACAAATCACCGGTAAAGGCGCCCACTACGCGGTGGAAACGACCGGCGTCTCCGCTATCGTTCTGCAGGCCGTACACGCGGTGAAACCGCTGGGAACGGTGGCGATTGTGGGCTTTACCGGAGATATCACCCTTAACGTGCAGAACGACCTGATGGCGGAGGGAAAATCGCTGGTCGGGGTGATTGAAGGCGACGCCGTGCCGGCGCTGTTTATTCCGCTGTTGGTGCAACTCTATAAACAGGGAAAATTCCCTATCGATAAGCTTATCGCCCGCTATCCGTTGGCCGATATCAACCAGGCCTTCGCCGACTCGGCGTCCGGCAAGGTGATCAAGCCGGTGGTGGTCATGTGAGATAACGTCGCCACCGGTCGGTGGCGACAGTTGCGCATTATGGGATTTAATCCAGCGTCACGTGATGCTTCATCACCCGGCGAAACAGCGCCAGTCTGGCGCGCATAAAGCGGTTCTCCACTTTAAACCCGGCGCGCTTATGCAAGCCAATGCGCAACAGGCGATCCCGCCCGCGCAGGCACGCCGGCCAGCGCACCGCGCCGGAAAGCGTCTGCTCGCCGCTGGCGAGGCGGGCAAACTGCGCCCAGTAGTCAGCGACCTGAGCGGCGAAGGCCAGATCCGCTTCGCTGGCGTACTGCCGCACCGGGTCGGTCAACCGCAGGTTATCAAACACGTAGGGCACCTCGTTGCCATGCCAGGCCCCATGCGGGTAGGCGTCATGCTCCGCTTCCGCGACATAATCAAACCAGTAGCGCCAGCACGGCTGCCCCACGCGCTGTTGCGCCTGCATCACTACATAACCAAGGGTGGTGAAGGCCATGTCGCGGCATACTTCCCGCCCCAGCGCTTCATCGCCCTTCACGCCGGGATAGAGGAGTTTGATCAGCCCCAGCCCCAGACGGCGCTCTCGGCGCAGCTTCTGGATCTGCCCGGCAATATCGACGCCGAACACGGCCATCACGCTGGCTTCATCGCTATTGGAGCCGATCATCACCGGTATCGGATGCTGGCGGCCGGCAAAGAAGGTCTCCAGCATCGGCTGCGGCAGCACCGCGTCTCCGGCAATAGGCGCTGGCCCGGTATTCAGCGGCGCGGTGAGCGACCAGAAGGCCTCCGCGGGGATCGCCCGCAATTCCTCAGCGCTGGCTTGCGGTAAGGCGAAGTGTTCCGCCAGCAGGCGCCCTTTTTCCAGCGCTTTTTCCCGCGGCAGATCGGGTAGCGTATACCCGCTCTGAATAATCGCTTTATGAAACAGCCCTTTCGCTTTCGGGGAGGCCATTAGCGACAGCACGCTGCGCGCCCCGGCGGATTCGCCAAACAGCGTGACGTTGGCGGCATCCCCGCCGAAGGCGTGGATATTCTCCTGAACCCACTGCAGAGCGGCAATCTGATCGAGCAACGCGAAATTATAGAGACGTTCGCCCGCCTCTTCTTCCAGCGCCGGATGGGCGAAAAAGCCGAGATGGCCCAGCCGGTAGTTAACTGTCACCACCACCACGTCGCGGCTGGCAAGCGCTTTGCCATCGTAAGGCGGCAGGCTGCCGGCGCCGATGGTAAACCCGCCGCCGTGCAGCCAGACCATCACCGGCAGCGGCTGCGCTGCGCTGGCCGGGGCCCAGACGTTGAGATATAAGCAGTCTTCGCTGAAGGCGCCAGGATCGCCGCCGCCGAGCTCGCGGCAGTAGTCAATGTCCTGCCAGCTGGCGGCGGAAAAGGTCTCGGCTGGACGTACCCCCTGCCAGCGGGCGGCTGGCTGCGGCGCGCGCCAGCGCAGCGGGCCCACGGGCGGCGCGGCGTACGGAATGCCGCGCCAGATATGAATCCCCTGTTCTGCGCTCCCGGCCAGCGTTCCCTGACGGGTTTTCGCCAACGGTTTCGACGGATGTTGCATAACCTGCTCCCTGTAAGGCTGATGCCAGCAGGGTACTGATTTTACAGCAGACCGCAACGTCGTTTGCTGCGCTCCTCCGCCTGTCGGTATAGTTCAAACTCATCCTGCACCGGGCAGCCCAGAGCTGCCTCAAACGCCTCGCGACTGGCGTTCCCGTGGCTGCGCGCCTGGGTTTCGTTGCCCAGATTGGACTGAAAAATGCCCGCCGCGCTGACCGGTAAAAAATCTTCATAAATAATCGGCTGGGCGACCACCCACCCGCGCTCAATCAGCGGCTGCGGATCGTCGCCCGGGCGAAACGCCTGGCGATGTGCCTCACCCGTGGGCGTCAGGCGGTAGCGAAACCAGGCCAGCCCCTGCTGACGGAGCAGAAATTCGCTGTCGGGAAATTCGCTAAACACCTCCTGTAGATGCTGCTGGTGGCTGAGATTGTCTTTCCCGGTTCCTGCCGCCTGCAGCAGCCGATCGTACAGCGCGCGCCCTTTCGGCGTCAGCGCCACGCCCCGCTGCTCAATTTCGCCAAAGCGGGCGCTATGGGTGCCTCGGTGTTCTCCGGCGAACATCACCGGCTCCTCAAGCGCCTTAAAGCTGGTCTGCCGCAGGAGGATCGGGACCTCCCGGCGCGGTGGCCCTTCAATCAACGCTTTGGGTTCAATACCGCACTCCGGCATCAGGGACTGGACGCGGTCAATATCCAGCGTCCGCGGCGTGAGATGGTTGATATGACACCCCGGGAAACAGACCACATCGGCAATCAGGCGGTGCTCGCGATGCAGAGCATGGTAAGTCTCCTCATCGACGGTGGCTTGCCGGTGCCAGCGGAACGTCTCCAGCGCCTCCTGGACAAACTCGCGCGCGTCGGCAGAGGTGAATTCGCCCTCTGCTTCATACTGCGCAATCAGCGCCAGGCAGCGGGGGGTGAAGATTTTGCGCCGCGCGAGGATCGCCTCGGCCCGCTCGCGCAGGGCGCGATTTTCAATCAGCTCCAGGCGCAGCAGCGAGGTGAAAATCCGAAATGGATTGCGCGCCAGCGCGGCATCGTCGATGGGACGAAACGCCGTGGAGTGGACCGGCACGCCGGCCTGCGAGAGATCGTAATAGCTAACGGGATACATTCCCATGATGGCAAACATGCGACGGAGCGTCGCCAGTTCTTCCGCTGTGCCCACGCGAATCGCGCCGTGGCGCTCCACGTTTAAGCGCGCCAGCTCGTCAGCGTTAGCGAGCTGTTCATGCAGCTGCGGATTATTTTCCAGTACCGCCAGGTTGACGTCAGCCACCAGCTCCAGCAGCGTTCCGTACTGCGGAACTTCCTGCTGGTACATGGCCGACATGGCCTGTGAAAAGTGCTCCCGAATCTCATCAGCCGTGATGGTGTTCGCCATGATGTGTTACCTCCAGTGAATACTTCCTGGAGTGTAGGAAAGCTGCCTCGCGGCGGGGGGAAGAATTTACAAACTGTGATGGCGATAACCTGCCGCCGGCCCAGGTCATTGCGCAAAACATAACCCATAGTTATGAAAAACACCCGGTAATTTCACTTTAAATTAACAATGCATTTACACACACTGCTTCTGGCGACATTACAACAATATGCCCCTCTACCGTCTACACGGAGTACCCTATGAACGACAAATGGTCCCCACGTGAGGTTGTCCATCGCGATTACAGTAGCCACCCGCCCGCTTACGCGCCGGGCTATAAAACCAGCGTCCTGCGCTCGCCAAAAAACGCCCTCATCTCTCTGCAGAACTCGCTGTCAGAGATCACCGGCCCGGTATTTAGCCGCGACGACCTCGGCCCTCTGGATAATGACCTAATCCTGAACTATGCCAAAGAAGGCCTGCCTATCGGCGAGCGGATCATCGTCCACGGTTACGTGCGCGATGGATTCGGCCGACCGATGAAAAATACGCTGGTGGAAGTCTGGCAAGCCAATGCTGGCGGTCGCTACCGGCATAAAAAAGATCAGTATCTGGCGCCGATTGACCCGAACTTTGGCGGCTGCGGCCGGGTGCTTACCGATGAAAACGGCTATTACTGTTTTCGCACCATCAAACCCGGCCCCTACCCCTGGCGCAACCAGGCCAGCGACTGGCGTCCGGCGCATATCCATTTTTCTCTCTCGGGCGACGCCTGGGCCCAGCGCCTGATCACCCAGATGTATTTTGAAGGCGACCCGCTGATTAAGCAGTGCCCGATCGTCAGGACTATTAATAATGACGACGCCGTGCGCACGCTGATCGCCGAGCTGGACATGCACGCCGCCGTACCGCTGGATTGTCTGGCCTACCGCTTCGACCTTGTTCTGCGCGGCCACCGCGCCACGCTGTTTGAAAATCGCACTCAGGGGGCCGCCCGATGAAAGAGTATCTGCCTGAAACCGCCTCGCAGACGGCGGGACCCTATGTTCATATCGGCCTGGCGCCGGACGCCGCAGGCTTTCATATTTTTGAGAAAAATTTTGGCCCGGTCCTCACTACCGCCGATACCGCCGGGGAGCGCATCACCATTGAAGGCCGGGTTATCGACGGCTCCGGGACGCCGGTCCGCGATGTGCTGCTGGAGATCTGGCAGGCCAACGCCGCGGGTCGCTATAACCATCCTGACGATCGTCAACAGCAGAAAGCCGTCGACCCGGCCTTCCGCGGCTGGGGGCGTACCTGCTCTGATTTCACCTCCGGCATTTGGCGCTTTGAAACCATCAAGCCGGGTCCGGTGGTCGGTCGCGATGGCCGGCTGATGGCGCCGCACGTCAACCTGTGGGTGGTGGCGCGGGGGATCAATATTGGCCTGAATACGCGGATGTACTTTGCCGATGAACACGAGGCTAACGCCAGCGACCCGGTGCTGAATCTCATCGAGTGGGAGGTGAGGCGCAAAACCTTAATCGCCGAGCGCGAGGTTCGCGGTACGGAAGTGGTCTATCGTTTTGACATTCATCTGCAGGGCGAGAACGAAACCGTCTTTTTCGATATTTAGCCGTCGCGGTGACCACCACCTTCGCCCCGGTTCTGCGGGGCGAAGGCGTTTTCAACCACAGGGAAAGATCTTGTCATGTAACCAACTTAAATGTTAATAATATTTTGCTATCTGGTTATCAAATTTAAACAAGTCCGCTTGTCTCTTTCACCGCTGTGTTTTTAACATCATCTTACTATGGAAAAAAATGGTCTCTTCAGTCAGCGCATTCGCTTGCGCCATCTACACACCTTCGTGGCCGTCGCTCAACAGGGAACGCTGGGGCGCGCGGCTGAAACATTAAATCTGAGCCAGCCAGCACTCTCGAAAACGCTTAACGAGCTAGAACAGCTGACCGGTACCCGGCTGTTCGAGCGGGGTCGTCTTGGGGCGCAGCTAACCCTGGTCGGCGAACAGTTTCTGACGCATGCCGTTAAGGTGCTTGACGCCCTTAATTCGGCCGGCCAGGCGCTGAACCGCAAAGAGGGCCTGAATAACGACATCGTGCGCATCGGCGCGCTGCCCACCGCCGCGCTGGGGATCCTGCCGACGGTGATCGGCCAGTTTCACAAGCAGCAAAAAGATATCACGCTGCAGGTCGCCACTATGAACAACACCATGCTGCTTGCCGGCTTAAAATCCGGGGAGATCGACATCGGCATTGGACGTATGTCCGACCCGGAGCTAATGAGCGGGCTGCATTACGAACTGTTGTTCCTTGAATCCCTGAAGCTGGTGGTTCGCCCGGGACATCCCCTGCTTCAGGAGACGGTGACCCTTAGTCGGGTGATGGAGTGGCCGGTGGTGGTCTCACCTAAAGGCACCGTGCCGCGGCAAAACGCCGAAGCGCTGCTCCAGAGCCAGGGCTGTAAGATGCCCGCCGGCTGCATCGAGACCCTCTCCGCCTCCCTGTCGCGCCAGCTGACGGTGGATTTTGACTATGTCTGGTTTGTCCCTTCCGGGGCGGTAAAAGACGATCTTCGCCGTGGCGTGCTAACCGCCCTGCCGATCGCCACCCAGGGCGCCGGAGAGCCCATCGGCATTTTAACCCGCGTCGATGCGACACTGACTCCGGGTACGCAGACGCTGCTCAGCGCTATCCGTAAGTCCATGCCTGCCTGACCCCCTTTCTCCCCGGCCCGCAGCGGCCGGGGAACCTGCAAACGCGCCGACGCCGCTCCCCATAACGTTAGACATATTCGGCAAAATAATCATTTAGTGCGAAATTATTTATTAACATTTGCGCAAACTTCTTTAACAGATCTATCATGTCTCGATTTCACCAAATGGTTCACTCGAAATCTAATCAAGCAACAAATACAGTTTTATGAAGGTTAAAACCACTTCATTCAAAAATGATTCAATAGCAAAATGTTTCATTTGGTTCACAGTGAGGTGGCTGGTGTGGTTAAGGAGATTACATGGCAACTGGCAATGCGCCGCGCGGATTCCCCCGGATCCTGCAGTGGCTTCTCGCCGGACTGATGCTCATCATCGGTCTGGCTGTGGGTATTCTTGGGGCAAAACTGGCCCTCGTCGGCGGTACACTGTACTTCGCGCTGATGGGCGTGGTCATGGTCATCGCGGCGGTGTTGATTTTCCGCAACCGCCGCGGCGGTATTCTGTTATACGCCGTGGCGTTTATCGCCTCGGTGATCTGGGCGATTAGTGACGCTGGCTGGAACTACTGGCCGCTCTTCTCGCGCCTGTTTGCGCTCGGCGTACTGGCCTTCCTGGCCGCCCTGGTCTGGCCTTTCCTCGCCAGCCCACCGGCGAAAAAAGGCCCGGCCTATGGCGTCGCCGCCGTTCTCGCCGTGGCGCTGGCGGTGAGCTTTGGCTGGATGTTCAAATCCGCACCGCTGGTCAGCGCGACTGAAGCGGTACCAGTCAAGCCCGTCGCGCCAGGCGAACAGCAGAAAAACTGGGCGCACTGGGGTAACACCACCCACGGCGACCGTTTCGCCGCCCTCGACCAAATCAACAAACAAAACGTCAACCAGCTGCAGGTTGCCTGGGTAGCGCATACTGGCGATATCCCGCAGAGCAATGGCTCCGGCGCGGAAGATCAGAACACCCCGCTGCAGATTGGCGATACTCTCTACGTCTGTACCCCTTACAGTAAAGTGCTGGCGCTGGATGTGGACAGCGGAAAAGAGAAATGGCGCTATGACTCCAAATCCTCTTCACCCAACTGGCAGCGCTGCCGCGGCTTAGGCTATTACGAAGATAGCCAGGCGCAAACCGCGCCAGCGGCAGGCACGCAGCCGGCCGCCTGTTCCCGTCGTCTGTTCCTGCCGACCATCGACGCCCGCCTGATCGCCATTGATGCCGATACCGGCAAACTGTGCGAAAACTTCGGCGATGGCGGTATTGTCGACCTCAGCGTCGGCATGGGTGAAGTGAAAGCGGGTTACTATCAGCAGACCTCCACCCCGCTGGTGGCGGGCAATGTGGTGGTGGTGGGCGGCCGCGTCGCGGATAACTACTCCACTGGCGAACCGCCGGGCGTGGTCCGCGCGTTTGATGTCCACACCGGCAAACTGGCATGGGCGTGGGATCCGGGCAATCCAGCGCTGACCGGTGTTCCGCCGGAAGGCCAGACCTACACGCGCGGTACGCCAAACGTCTGGTCGGCGATGTCCTACGACGCGAAGCTGAATCTGATCTATCTGCCCACCGGCAACGCCACGCCAGATTTCTTTGGCGGCGAACGTACCGCGCTGGACGATAAATACAGCTCCTCTATCGTGGCTGTGGATGCCACCACCGGCCAGGTGCGCTGGCACTTCCAGACCACACACCACGATCTGTGGGACTTTGACCTGCCGTCTCAGCCGCTGCTGTACGATCTGCCTGACGGCAAGGGCGGCACCACCCCGGTGCTGGTGCAGACCAGCAAGCAGGGCATGATCTTTATGCTCAACCGCGAGACCGGCGAGCCGGTGGCCAAAGTGGAAGAGCGTCCGGTGCCGGCGGGCAACGTCAAAGGTGAACGCTACTCGCCGACGCAACCTTACTCGGTAGGGATGCCGATGATCGGCAACCAGACGTTGACCGAGTCCGATATGTGGGGAGCGACACCGATCGACCTGCTGCTGTGCCGTATTCAGTTCAAAGAGATGCGCCATCAGGGCGTCTTTACCCCGCCAGGTGAAGATCGTTCCCTGCAGTTCCCGGGCTCGCTCGGCGGCATGAACTGGGGCAGTGTTTCGCTGGATCCAAACAACAGCCTGATGTTTGTCAACGATATGCGTCTGGGCCTGGCCAACTATATGGTGCCGCGCGCGAAGGTGGCGAAAGACGCCAGCGGGATCGAGATGGGCATCGTGCCGATGGAAGGCACGCCGTTTGGCGCGATGCGCGAACGTTTCCTGTCGCCGCTGGGCATTCCGTGCCAGAAGCCGCCGTTCGGCACCATGTCCGCGGTGGATCTGAAAACCGGGAAACTGGTGTGGCAGGTGCCGGTTGGCACCGTAGAAGACACCGGGCCGCTGGGCATACGTATGCACATGCCAATTCCAATCGGCATGCCGACCCTTGGCGCATCGCTGGCAACGCAGTCCGGACTGCTGTTCTTCGCCGGCACCCAGGATTTCTACCTGCGCGCCTTTGATACCGCGAACGGCAAAGAGATCTGGAAATCGCGTCTGCCGGTCGGCAGCCAGTCCGGCCCGATGACCTACGTCTCACCGAAAACCGGTAAGCAGTACATCATTATCAATGCCGGCGGCGCCCGCCAGTCACCGGATCGCGGCGATTACATCATCGCCTACGCGCTCCCAGACCATCACTGATCGACATACACAAAAGGGCCCATCCGGGCCCTTTTTTTATGGGTGACGATTCGCCTTCAGCGTCGGCGATTACTGGTCGCCAAAGTGGATCACGGTGCGAATCGATTTACCTTCATGCATCAGATCAAAGGCCTCGTTAATCTGCTCCAGCGGCAGGCGATGGGTAATAAACGGATCGAGGCGAATTTTACCCGCCATGGCGTCTTCCACCATTCCCGGCAGCTGACTGCGCCCTTTTACGCCGCCGAAGGCGGAACCGCGCCACACGCGGCCGGTCACCAGCTGGAACGGACGGGTCTTGATCTCCTGCCCGGCGCCGGCTACACCGATGATCACGCTCTCACCCCAGCCTTTATGGCAGCACTCCAGCGCCGCGCGCATCACATTTACATTGCCGATGCACTCGAAGCTGAAATCCACCCCGCCGTCGGTCAGCTCAACAATCACATCCTGAATCGGCTTATCGTAGTCGTTCGGATTGATAAAATCGGTCGCGCCCATCTCTTTAGCGAGAGTGAACTTATCCGGGTTGGTATCAACCGCCAGAATGCGCCCGGCCTGCGCCTGCACCGCGCCCTGGATCACCGCCAGACCAATGCCGCCCAGACCAAAGACCGCGACGCTATCCCCGGCCTTGACCTTCGCCGTGTTATGCACCGCGCCGATACCGGTGGTTACGCCGCAGCCCAGCAGGCACACTTTATCCAAAGGCGCCTGCGGATTGACTTTCGCCAGCGAAATCTCGGCGCAAACCGTATATTCGCTGAAGGTGCTGGTGCCCATATAGTGATAGATCGGTTCGCCATTGTACGAGAAACGAGTGGTGCCGTCAGGCATCAGTCCTTTACCCTGGGTGGCACGCACCGCCTGACAGAGGTTGGTTTTACCCGACTTACAGAATTTGCACTCGCCACATTCGGCGGTATACAGCGGAATGACGTGATCGCCCGGCTTAAGGCTGGTGACGCCCTCGCCTACTTCCACGACAATCCCGCCGCCCTCATGGCCCAGCACCGCCGGGAAGACACCTTCCGGATCGTCACCGGAGAGGGTGAAGGCATCGGTATGACACACCCCGGTGTGGGTGATTTTCACCAGAACTTCGCCTTTTTTCGGCGGCGCGACGTCAATCTCAACGATTTTTAACGGCTGACCGGGGCCGAAGGCCACTGCTGCGCGTGATTTCATAACTGTCTCTTCCTCGTCGTGATGTTATTTTAAATAGGATCGTAGCAGATGACCGACCTCTGCCATTCTCGCGGCCCGCTGCTCAGGGGTGGTGTCGCCGCTGACCAGCTCGTCCTGCAGGTGGATCTCCACCATTTCGCCCATCAGGCCGTTCGCCGCCCCGCGAATCGAGGCGATCTGCTGCAGAATAGTCATACAGGGCTCGCCGGACTCCAGCGCGCGCTCTAGGGCTTCGACCTGGCCGCGGATGCGTCTTACGCGGCTGAGCGCCCGTTTTTTATCTTCAGGTGAATGTGGCACGATTACGCCTCCGTATCATATAGGGGGGTATACTATATTCTATTAGCGGTGAAGGCAAAAAAAACCCCGTCGCGGGACGGGGTCAGGAAGTGAAAGAGGATGATTTAGCGCTTACGAGGCATCATTCGCAGCAGAGTATTATCCTTCCACCAGTAATGATGGAGCAGCGCGGCGAGAGCATGCAGGCCAATCACAAAGTACCCGGCATTGGCCAACCATTCATGGATCGCCTTCAGGGTATCCACCCGCTCAAAATCGCTCTGCGGGGCATACGGCATGGTCAGACCAAAGGCATACCAGGGGTTACCGCGCCAGTACATCATCACCATGCCGATCAACGGCAAGGCAATGAACAGCAAATAGATCGCCAGGTGACCAAGATGGGCGAAACCGGTCATCATCGGCGATGGTTTCGGTACGATCGGCGGCGCCGGCGATTTCAGCCGCACCAGCAGACGCGCCACCATCAGCACGAAAATGGTGATCCCGCAGGAAACATGCACCATATTAATCAATGGCCGCTCACTGCGGGGGAAAAACCCGCGCAGCTCCATCGCCGCATAGGCTACTACTACCAGCAAAAAAACCAGCCAGTGAATCCCAATCTGCAGGCCGGAATATTTATCGCGCATGGCATATCCTTTATGGAAAGTATGATGCTGCCAACATAGCGGCGTTCCCTTAAATTTTCATTAACCTTTACGTAGAATTAACAATTGATTACCGCTTTCTGCCGAGCCGCTATACCACGCTTAGCGCACGCTCTTTCCTGGCCGAACGACAAACCGTCCACCGGTCATTACAAAATTACACAGTTTTGTTACTTACCGCGCTACTGCCGCCGCTATAGTACAGAATGTCTGGCAGACCACACGGCCCTGGGAGATAAGAATGAAGGAAATCGGCTTACCGTTATTGCTACTGACCGCGCTGGCCAGTCCGGCTTTTGCTGCAGACTGTCAGCCAAACGGCATTGGCGGCTCTTTTTGCATTAACGATGACGGTACGACTACCGACACGGTGCCTAACGAAGTCAACGGCATGGATACGTACTCGAATAATGGCGGCTATACCAGTTCCCTGCCCGATCGGTCAGGGGCGGATGAAGCACTGGAAGGTTCATCGCTGTCGACGCAGCAAGTCGTCGGCAGCGGACAGAGCGACAGTGCGCTGGCGGGTCGCGACTGGCATTCGCCCGCCAATTTGAATGATGGCGCCGCCACCTCCAGTATGAGCCTGCTGGATAAACCCTGAGGCCAGCGGCTAAGCGAGACTCCAGCCTGCGGCGCCGATGGCGAGGGCGAAAAGCAGGCAGGCCAGCGCCGTCTTGCGTAACAGCATGGTATAGAATGAAATTGCGACGCCAATGAATACCACCAGCAGAATCGGCCACATGCTTAATAACAACAGCAGAAAACCCTCAATATTGTTATGGATTACGCTCTCCACATCCGCATCCTTGCCTCATCGTCGATAAAGTTAGCAGAATTTAATATGTAACATGAATACATTCAAATAAAATATAATTGTAAATGGTTATGCACCGCCTCCTGCGGTTGGCGGTGGGTCACTTTCACGCGTCCGGAGCTTTGGCATCAGAAGCACAGTTCGCAAAAAAACACGTCAGGATTGTTCCATGACCCTTTAGCGGTACGCTCGTATTCTCGCTGGTATCCTGCAAATTCTTCACGCCATTATTCGGCGCGGGTATCTGACACAATGCGCCGGCGATGACAGTCGCCTGGTTGCAGTTTATCCCCCTGAGCGGAACGCACATCCAGATACGGAAGGGGCTGGCCGTGCGCGTTATCCAGCAGGACCGAATAGGTTTCCCCTTGCTCAAACATATAACGCTCTCCCCATTGCCGCAGCGCCACAACTATGGGAAACACGGAGCGCCCCTTTTCAGTCAGGACATATTCCTTGTATGCGCTGCCATCCGATGCCGGTAAAATCTCGAAAATACCGATATCAACCAGATGCTTCAGCCGCGAGGCAAGGATATTTTTGGCCAGCCCCAAATTTTTTTGAAACTCGCTGAATCTCCGCACATCGTCAAATGCTTCGCGGATAATCATCAGGCACCAGCGTTCACCAATTGATTCCAACGTTCTCGCCACCGGACATTCACTGGTTCTAAGTGATTCCTGCTTTGCCATCTGCGCGCTCCTTATCAATTTATCTACTGATCTAGCTTAATCCTCACCTTTACCAGTTGCAAAAAAAAACCACTAAGGCTAATTCTATAGGCACACTAGTTTTAAAAAGCAACCAGACAGAGAATCTCTTATGAAATGTAAGGCAAGTAGATGTACCGGCCAAAGGATCCAAACTGCGTCAGTCCCTGACACGATGCTGACCACAGGGATAACGGCGTTGTTTTCACTAACCTGCGCGCTGGCAGTAGCCAATGTTTATTCAGCACAGCCTTTACTCGACTCGATGGCGGTCAGCCTGAAGGTGTCGCCAGGCATTATTGGCAGCGTCATCACCGCTACGCAGGCGGGCTATGCCATTGGCCTGCTGTTCCTGGTTCCGCTCGGGGACTGGTTGAACCGTAAATACGTGGTGATGAGTCAACTGTTGCTTTCAGTAGCGGCGTTAGTCGCGGCAGGGTTATCCCCCAATATAGCAACGCTGCTTGGCGCCATGCTGATCGTCGGCCTGATGGCCGTTGTGGTGCAGGTGCTGGTGGCCTGGGTGGCAATACTGGCGACGCCGCAGAAACGAGGCCAGGCGGTGGGTACCCTGACCAGCGGCATTGTTTCAGGCATCCTGTTATCTCGGTTTATCTCAGGCGCGATAGCCGATATCGCCGGCTGGCGAGCCGTGTATCTCACGGCTGCCTGTCTGATGTTGATGATTGCCGGGATCGTCTGGAAAATCATGCCTTCGCCCCCGCAGCAGCCGCAGCCGCAAAAGCCGACTTACCTTTCCTTATTGAAGTCCGTGTTTCAGCTGTACCTCACCGAGCCGCAACTGAGAAAGCGCGGGATCCTGGCGCTATTTATCTTCGCCGCTTTCAGCATGCTATGGACGACCATGGTCATGCCGCTCACCGCCCTTTCCCTCTCGCACACCCAGACGGGGATGTTTGGCTTAGCCGGCTTCGCTGGCATGCTGGCCGCCGCCAGAGCGGGCAAGTGGGCTGACCAGGGATGGGCTCAGCGCACTACCGGCCTGGCGCTGGCGCTGCTGACCATTTCATGGCTTCCTATCGGCTATGCCGAAACCTCTCTGCTTTGGCTGATAGCTGGCGTCATTGCGCTGGACTTTGCGGTACAGGCCGTTCATGTCTCCAGCCAGAGCCTGATCATTGCCGCCAGGCCTGCAGCGGCAAGCCGCCTGGTTGGGGCTTACATGTGTTTTTATTCGCTGGGCAGCGCGGCAGGGGCTATCGTTGCCACACAGCTTTATTCCCACTGGGGATGGCAGGCGGTCTGCCTTGCGGGGGCCGCGGTCAGCGCGTGTGCATTTCTGATCTGGTCAGGATCGCGTCAATCATGATATTCGTTCTGCGTTTTAAAAGGGCCAGTCAAAAAGACCGTAACACTGACCTGATTGCTGCCAGCTATTTGTATCGCATACATTTTTTCAATGCTTTTGAACAGTTATGTTCATGT
The DNA here is from genome assembly GCF_025813515.1 of Klebsiella sp. KP20-425-1. Lineage (NCBI taxonomy): Bacteria > Pseudomonadati > Pseudomonadota > Gammaproteobacteria > Enterobacterales > Enterobacteriaceae > Klebsiella > Klebsiella sp. KP20-425-1. The sequence continues at coordinate 2,326,725 of NZ_CP109614.1, read as the reverse complement.
TGTATAATGACGTGCACTTTAACTAAAAAAAGAGTGCGACCATGATTGATTCCTCATTGCCATTAACCGACATTCATCGTCATCTTGACGGTAACATCCGGGCCCAAACCATCCTCGATCTTGGCCGCGAATTTAATATCGCTCTTCCCGCAACCACCCTCGACAGGCTGCGTCCTCATGTCCAGGTCACCAGCCTTGAGCCCGATCTGGTTAGTTTCCTCGCCAAGCTCGACTGGGGGGTAAAGGTCCTGGCCTCGCTGGAAGCCTGTCGCCGCGTGGCGTATGAGAACGTCGAAGACGCGGCGCGAAATGGCCTGCACTACGTTGAGCTGCGCTTCTCTCCCCGCTATATGGCGATGACCCACCGGCTGCCGGTCGACGGCGTGGTAGAGGCGGTAATTGCCGGGGTTCAAGAGGGATGCCGCGATTTCCAGGTCGACGCCCGGCTGATCGGTATTCTGAGCCGCACCTTCGGCGAAGCCGCCTGTCAGGAAGAGCTGGCGGCGCTGCTCGCCCACCGCGAGGGCATCACTGCCCTCGACCTCGCCGGCGATGAGCTAGGCTTCCCGGGTACGTTGTTCCGCAACCATTTTAACCAGGCCCGCGACGCCGGGTGGCATATCACCGTCCACGCGGGCGAAGCGGCCGGCCCGGAAAGTATCTGGCAGGCCATACGTGAGCTGGGCGCGGAGCGCATCGGCCATGGGGTTAAAGCGGTAGAGGATCCAGCCCTGATGGACTACCTGGCCGAGCACCGCATCGGGATTGAATCCTGCCTGACCTCGAACGTGCAAACCAGCACCGTGGCCTCCCTGGCCCAGCATCCGCTGAAGCAGTTCCTTGAGCACGGCGTGCTGGCGAGCCTCAACACCGACGATCCGGCGGTCCAGGGTGTGGACATCATTCACGAGTATACCGTGGCGGCGCCGGCGGCAGGGCTGAGCCGGGAGCAGATCCGTCAGGCGCAGATCAACGGCCTGACCCTGGCGTTCCTCGGCGAACAGGAAAAAGCCGCCCTCATTCAGCGGGTTGCCAAAGGCTGATAACCGGCCCGGCAGCCGTGCTGCCGGGCTCCTCCTCAGACCAGGCTGAGCGTGGCGCGATGTCTGGCCGACTCGATACCCAACTCAATCAGGGTCATTATCTGAATCGCCTCGCTGGCCGGGACCGGGTTTTCCCCTACGCCGTTAAGCGCGTCGCGGATAGCGGCATAGTAAGCGGGATAATTACCCGGTAGCGTCAGCCATTTCTCCTGACTACGTTCATCCCCTTCCGCACGGGTCAGGGTACCGTCGCGCATATCATATCCCCAGTCCTCCTGCGGCAGCCGTTCACCGTTTTTTAGCCGCTCCTCCTGCGGGTCAAGGCCGTACTTAATATAGCTGGCCCGCGAGCCGTGGACGATAAAGCGCGCGCTCTCCGCGGCGGCGAGTAACGTACCATGCAGTACTACCCGCCGCTGCGGATAGGCCAGCACGGCGTGAAAATAGTCGGTGGATTGCGCGCCGGGCCGAAGCTGCGCGAGGTCCACCGTGATGCTTACCGGCAGGCCAAACAGCACCACGACCTGGTCGAGCAGATGCGGCGCGAGGTCATACCATATGCCGCTGCCAGGACCTGCCTGCTCACGCCAGCGCTGGCGCACCTGTGGTCGGAAGCGATCGAAATGCGACTCGAAGTAACACACCTCCCCCAGCTGACCTTCGTTGATCAACGCGCTGACCGTTAAGAAATCGCTGTCCCAGCGCCGGTTATGAAACACCGAAAGTATCCGACCGCAGTGCTTCGCCAGGCTTTCCAGCTCGCGAGCTTGTGACAGTGTCACGGTAAAGGGTTTATCCACCACAACATGCTTTCCCGCCTCCAGCGCCGCTTTCGCCAGCGGAAAGTGGGTGTCGTTCGGGGTGGCGATGACCACCAGATCGATATCCGGGTCGTCCAGCAGATCCCCCGGCGCACTCATTACCTTCACGCCAGGCCAATCGGCATGGACCTTATCGGCGTCGCTGCTGGCGACCGCCTTCAGCGCCATACCCGGCGTGCCGCCGATCAACGGCGCATGAAACGTTTTGCTGGCGTAACCGAACCCCACCAGCCCCACCCGGATCGCATCGCTCATCTTACCGCCTCGCTTATGCAACTGATATCAACACCAGGTTAATGAGAATAATTTTACAAACCGTGAGCAAAACTTATCATTCCTTACTTTGCGACTTACATGCAAGTGTGAGAAATCAGACAGATACCCCTTGTGATCTGCTGACCATCGAGTAACATTTCACGCTGTGTTCAAAGGATATTGAAGTGTTATGACAACTGTTTTTACCCGTATTGTAGAACTTATTGGCTGGGTTGTTTTTGGTATTTCGGCACTGCTTTTGGTTATCGCACACCATATAGATAACTATCAGTCCCCACCGCCAGCGGATGTGGTGCACACGAAGTAGCTCCGCGTTAAAACAGTGACCCGCCTCGCAACTGTGCAACCGGTTTCAGAAACCGGTTGCACGTATGCTCGCGCTTTTATTACACTCCCTTTATCATCAGACAGGGAGCTTTTTCATGGCCGCTTTTCCGCACAATTTCTTATGGGGTGCCGCTACCGCAGCGTATCAGGTTGAGGGAGGACACGACGCCGACGGTAAAGGACCGTCAATCTGGGATATCTACTCTCATCTGCCGGGTACCACCTTTGAAGGCACCACCGGCGATATTGCCGTCGACCACTATCACCGTTTTCGCGAAGACGTGGCGTTAATGGCCGAAATGGGCCTGCAAAGCTATCGATTCTCCATCTCCTGGCCCCGCCTGCTGCCCGCCGGGCGCGGTAAGGTGAATGAAGCGGGAGTCCAGTTTTACAGCGATCTGATCGACGAACTGCTGGCGCACAATATTGAGCCGATGATCACCCTCTATCACTGGGATCTGCCGCAGGCCCTGCAGGATGAGGGCGGCTGGGAAGCGCGCACTACCGCCGAGGCCTTCGCCGAGTACGCCCGCCTGTGCTATGCGCGCTTTGGTTCACGGGTGAAGCTGTGGGCTACCTTCAACGAAACCATTGTCTTCATTGGGCACGGCTACATTAACGGCCTCCATCCCCCGGCGGTCCGCGATCCGGCGCGTGCTATTCAGGCCTGCCACCACGTATTTATCGCCCATGCGCTGGCGGTGAAGGCCTTTCGCGAGATGGCTGTGGCCGGCGAGATTGGCTTCGTCAACGTACTGCAACCGCATACCCCGCTCACCGACAGCGAGGCGGACATTAAGGCCACCGAACTGGCTGACGCCATCCATACTCACTGGCTGTACGATCCGGTGCTGAAAGGCACCTATCCTGCCGACCTGCTGGCGCAGACCCAGGCGCTGTGGGGGGTACCTCGCTTTGCTCCAGGCGACGACGCGCTGCTCCGTGACAACCGCTGCGACTTTATCGGTCTGAATTACTATCGCCGGGAAACGGTATCTGCCCAGCCGCCTGAGATCGCTACCGGCGGTGAGCCTGGCGTGGAGGGATTATTCTATTTCGTGCGTAATCCCCAGAGTACATATACCGAATGGGGCTGGGAAATCTGGCCGCAGGGGCTAACTGACGGCATTATGATGATTAAGGCGCGCTATGGCGATATTCCGATATATATCACCGAGAATGGCCTCGGCGCGAAGGACCCGATTATTGACGGGGAAGTGGTCGACGACCCGCGGATTGATTATCTCAGCAGCCATATTGGCGCCCTCGAAAAAGCGCTGGCGCTGGGGGCAGATGTGCGCGGCTATTACCCCTGGTCATTTATCGATCTGCTGAGCTGGCTCAACGGCTATCAAAAGCAATATGGTTTTGTCTATGTCGATCACCAGCAAAATCTGGCGCGGAAACGAAAGAAGAGTTTTTATTGGTACAAATCTGTTATTGCCAGTCACGGCGAACAGCGTTAATCTTCTCTTGCGGGCGCCATTCGGCGCCCGGTCTGATTTTAGAATATTCTTAAACTTCTCCCTGCTCTTCAAGGCTGGCTTTGCCCCTTGTCATGGGTTTATATAACCTGATTCATTCCACGCGGCCCCAGCAGAAGGCGCCGTTGGTTGAGAGTAGGTTTAGTGAATGCTGATAATATTCAACGCAATAATTCCGATTATAAAATGGATACGAAAATGACCGTGCTGGACTACTTATTAAAATTTCGCAAAATCAGTTCGCTGGAAAGCCTTGAAAAACTATTTGATCACCTTAACTACTCCCTGACTGACACCCAGGAGATCGTGAATATGTATCGCGCCGCCGATCATCGTCGCGCAGAGCTGGTCTCCGGTGGTAAATTGTTCGATGTGGGCCAGGTTCCTAAATCCGTTTGGCGATTCGTGCAGTAAGGCTGTCATCCTTCACGCCAGTTGCTTATACTTCCCGGCCTGATTTTATTCACTGGCGTTGAATAGGGGAGAAACATGACGTCTCAATCTGCAGAGCGCATCGGCGGATGGCTGCTGGCTCCGCTGGCCTGGTTGCTGGTGGCGCTGCTGAGCGCCTCGTTATCGCTGCTGTTTTTTGCCAATGCGCTGATGTCGCCGCAGACCTATACACTACTGCGCGCCATGAGCGCGGGCCATATGGCGCTGTGGGTCGCCTCGCTGCTGTTTGCCCTCGCCATGTGGTATTACACGCTCTGGCTGACTATCGCCTTTTTCAAGCGGCGCTCGGTGGTGCCGAAACACTACATTATCTGGCTGCTCATCACCCTGCTGCTGGCGATAAAGGCTTTTGCCTTCTCGCCGGTCTCGGATGTGCTTGCCCTGCGTCAGCTGCTGTTTCCGCTGCTGGCCGCTGCGCTGCTGGCGCCCTATTTTCGCCGTTCGCAGCGGGTAAAACGGACTTTTGTTAATCCGTAATACCCCCACACTTAACCTGTTGTCGCTGGTATCGTTTTATTCGATAATAAGCGGCTTTTTTTCGTTTCAGGTCGCATGATGGCTGATTATTTACTGCTCTTTATTGGTACAGTCCTGGTCAATAACTTCGTTCTGGTGAAGTTTCTTGGTCTGTGCCCGTTTATGGGGGTTTCCAAAAAGCTGGAAACCGCAATGGGGATGGGGCTCGCTACCACCTTCGTGATGACCCTGGCCTCTATTTGCGCCTGGTTGATTGATACCTGGATCCTTACCCCGCTAAATTTGGTTTATTTGCGTACCCTGGCCTTTATTCTGGTTATCGCCGTGGTGGTTCAGTTTACTGAGATGGTGGTGCGTAAAACCAGCCCGGCGCTCTATCGCCTGCTGGGGATCTTTCTACCGCTGATCACCACCAACTGTGCCGTACTCGGGGTAGCGCTGCTGAATATTAATCTGGGCCACAATTTCCTGCAGTCGGCGCTGTACGGCTTTGCCGCCGCCGTCGGCTTCTCGCTGGTAATGGTGCTGTTCGCGGCGATCCGTGAACGCCTGGTGGTGGCCGATGTCCCCGCGCCGTTTCGCGGTAATGCCATCGCGCTGATTACCGCCGGTTTAATGTCTCTGGCCTTCATGGGCTTTAGTGGTTTGGTGAAGTTGTAATGAGCGCAGTCTGGATAGCCGTGATCGCCATCAGCCTGTTAGGGCTGATTTTCGGCTTAATACTGGGATACGCCTCGCGTCGTTTCGCGGTGCAGGACGACCCGGTGGTGGAAAAAATTGATGAGCTATTGCCGCAGAGCCAGTGTGGGCAGTGCGGGTACCCTGGGTGTCGCCCCTATGCGGAAGCAGTCGGCGTACAGGGTGAGAAAATAAACCGCTGCGCGCCGGGTGGCGAAGCGGTGATGTTAAAAATCGCCGCCTTGCTGAACGTCGACCCGCAGCCTGTCGACGGCGATGCACAGGAAGCGGAGCCGGCCCGCATGCTCGCGGTAATTGACGAGCCGAACTGCATTGGCTGTACCAAGTGTATCCAGGCCTGTCCGGTGGATGCCATCGTTGGGGCGACCCGCGCCATGCATACCGTGATGAGCGACCTGTGCACCGGCTGCAATTTGTGCGTCGCCCCCTGCCCGACCCAGTGCATTTCACTCGTTCCGGTGGCCACCACCCCGGAGACCTGGAAATGGGATCTGCATACGATCCCGGTGCGAAATATTCCTGTGGAACAACATGTTTAAGCTATTTTCCGCTTTCCGAAAAGACAAGGTCTGGGATTTCAACGGCGGTATTCACCCGCCTGAAATGAAAACCCAGTCTAACGGCACCCCGCTGCGTCAGGTTTCCCTGCCGCAGCGCTTTGTTATCCCGTTGAAGCAGCACATTGGCGCCGAGGGCGAACTGTGCGTTAAAGTGGGCGACCGGGTGCTGCGCGGCCAGCCGCTGACCCGCGGCTGGGGAAGAATGCTGCCCGTTCACGCCCCGACTTCCGGCACCATTGCCGCCATCGCTCCGCACACTACCGCGCACCCGTCGGCGCTGGCGGAGATGAGCGTGATCATTGACGCCGACGGCGAAGACCGCTGGATCGAGCGCGATGGTTGGAGCGACTATCAGACCCGCACGCGTGAAGCGCTGATCGAGCGTATCCACCAGTTTGGCGTTGCTGGCCTCGGCGGCGCAGGCTTCCCCACCGGCAGTAAACTGCGCGGTGGCGGAGATAAAATTAAAACGCTGATCATTAACGCCGCCGAGTGCGAGCCCTATATCACGGCGGATGACCGCCTGATGCAGGACTGCGCGGCGCAGATTGTCGAGGGTATCCGCATCCTCGCTCATATACTGCAGCCTGAAGAAGTGCTGATCGGCATTGAAGACAATAAGCCGCAGGCCATCTCAATGCTGCGGGCGGTGCTCTGCGACGCCCATGGCATTTCGCTGCGCGTGATCCCCACCAAATATCCCTCCGGTGGCGCCAAGCAGCTCACCCAAATTCTCACCGGCAAACAGGTACCGCACGGCGGTCGTTCATCGGACATTGGCGTGCTGATGCAGAACGTCGGTACGGCTTATGCGGTGAAACGCGCGGTGATTGACGGTGAGCCGTTAACCGAGCGCGTGGTCACCCTCACCGGCGAAGCGGTAACCAGACCGGGCAATGTCTGGGCGCGTCTTGGCACGCCGGTGCGCCATCTATTGAACGATGCCGGCTTCTGCCCCAGCGCCGAGCCAATGGTGATCATGGGCGGCCCGCTGATGGGCTTTACCCTGCCGTGGCTCGACGTCCCGGTGGTGAAGATAACCAACTGTTTGCTGGCGCCTTCCGCCAGCGAGATGGGCGAACCGCAGGAAGAGAAAGGCTGCATTCGCTGCAGCGCCTGCGCTGACGCCTGCCCGGCCGATCTGCTGCCGCAGCAGCTGTACTGGTTCAGCAAAGGTCAGCAGCACGATAAAGCCACTGCCCATAATCTGGCGGACTGCATCGAGTGCGGCGCCTGCGCCTGGGTATGTCCAAGTAATATTCCGCTGGTGCAGTACTTCCGTCAGGAAAAGGCCGAGATCGCGGCGATTCGTCAGGAAGAGCAGCGCGCTGCGGAAGCCAAAGCCCGATTCGAGGCCCGACAGGCGCGCCTGGAGCGTGAGAAAGCGGCCCGCGCCGAGCGGCATAAAAAAGCCGCCGTTCAGCCTGCCGCCAAAGATCAGGAGGCGATTAGCGCCGCCCTGGCCCGGGTACGGCATAAACAGCGCGATGCCGCGCAGCCGATCGTGATCCAGGCCGGCGCCAAACCTGACAACAGCGAGGCGATTGCCGCCCGCGAAGCGCGTAAGGCTGAGGCCCGGGCGCGCAAAGCGCAGCAGCAGGCCGCGCCGATGGTAGCCCCGGCCGCCGAACCGGTCGATCCACGCAAGGCGGCGGTGGAAGCCGCTATCGCCCGCGCCAAAGCGCGTAAAGCCGAACAGCAGGCCGAGCCGGTGGACGCCCCGGCCGCCGAACCGGTCGACCCGCGCAAGGCGGCGGTGGAAGCCGCTATCGCCCGCGCCAAAGCGCGTAAAGCAGAACAGCAGGCCGCGCCGGTGGACGCCCCGGCCGCCGAACCGGTCGACCCGCGCAAGGCGGCGGTGGAAGCCGCCATCGCCCGCGCCAAAGCGCGTAAAGCCGAACAGCAGGCCGCACAACAGGATCTCGCGTCAGCCGCAGCCAATGACGACCCGCGTAAAGCGGCCGTCGCCGCGGCTATCGCCCGCGTTCAGGCGCGTAAAGCAACACAGCAGGCAGTTAACGAGGAATAAATGGTTTTCAGAATCGCAAGCTCCCCCTATACCCATAACCAGCGGCAGACCTCGCGTATTATGCTGCTGGTGCTGCTCGCCGCTGTGCCTGGCATTGTGGTCCAGACCTGGTTTTTCGGCTGGGGCACCGTACTGCAGATTGTCCTCGCCGCCCTGACGGCCTGGGCGACCGAAGCCGCTATTCTCAAACTGCGTAAACAGCCTGTTGCTGCCACGCTGAAAGATAATTCCGCCCTGCTCACCGGCCTGCTGCTGGCGGTGAGTATTCCGCCACTGGCCCCGTGGTGGATGGTGGTGCTCGGCACTGCCTTTGCCGTAGTCATTGCCAAGCAGTTGTACGGAGGCCTGGGCCATAACCCCTTCAACCCGGCAATGATCGGCTATGTCGTGCTGCTGATTTCGTTCCCGGTGCAGATGACCTCCTGGCTGCCTTCCTATGAGATAGCCGCACATATCCCGGCATTCAGCGACGCGCTGCAGATGATCTTCACCGGTCATACCGCCGCCGGAGGCGACATGGCCAGTCTGCGGCTGGGTATCGACGGCGTCAGCCAGGCCACCCCGCTGGATACCTTTAAAACCTCCCTGCATGCCGGACATAGCGTTCAGCAGGTGCTCCAATTGCCGGTCTACGGCGGCGTGCTGGCAGGTCTGGGCTGGCAGTGGGTGAATATCGCCTGGCTGGCAGGCGGCCTTTTCCTGCTGTGGCAGAAGGCGATCCGCTGGCATATCCCGGTCAGCTTCCTTGTTAGCCTCGGCCTGTGCGCCACCCTCGGCTGGATTTTTTCGCCGCAGAGCCTGGCCTCACCGCAGATGCATTTGCTCTCCGGGGCGACCATGCTTGGCGCCTTCTTTATCCTGACCGATCCGGTGACGGCCTCAACAACCAACCGCGGCCGTCTGATCTTTGGCGCCCTCGCTGGCCTGCTGGTCTGGCTCATCCGCAGCTTCGGTGGTTATCCGGACGGCGTGGCGTTTGCCGTTCTGCTGGCGAATATTACCGTGCCGCTGATCGATTACTACACGCGCCCGCGCGTATATGGCCACCGTTGAGAGAGCAATGATGTTAAAAACGATGCGTAAACACGGCGTCACGCTGGCGCTGTTTGCCGCCGGTTCCACCGGGCTGACGGCGGCGATCAATGAGCTGACCAAAAGCACCATCGACCAGCAGGCGGCCCTGCAGCAAAAGGCGTTATTCGACCAGGTTTTACCTGCCGACCGCTATAATAACGATCTGCTTAAGAGTTGCTATCTGGTCAGCGCCCCGGCGCTGGGCAAAGGCCAGCATAAAGTGTGGATCGCCAAAAATAACGATCGACCGATCGGCGCGGTGATGGAAGCCACTGCGCCGGACGGCTACTCCGGAGCAATACAGCTGCTGGTTGCCGCCGATTTTAGCGGCACGGTCCTCGGCACCCGCGTAACTGAGCATCATGAAACGCCGGGCCTGGGTGATAAAATCGAACTTCGCCTGTCGGACTGGATTACCCATTTTGCCGGGAAAGTCATCCACGGCCAGGGCGATAGCCACTGGGCGGTCAAAAAGGATGGCGGCGATTTTGACCAGTTCACCGGCGCCACCATCACCCCCCGGGCGGTGGTCAATGCCGTTAAGCGCGCAGGCTTATATGCACAAACGCTGCCTGCGCAACTTCCTGAATTCACCGCCTGTGGAGAATAACCATGAGCGAAGTTAAAGACGTCATCGTCCAGGGCCTGTGGAAAAATAACTCCGCCCTGGTTCAGCTGTTAGGTATGTGTCCTCTGCTGGCGGTCACCTCGACCGCCACCAACGCCCTCGGGCTGGGTTTGGCCACCACCCTGGTGTTAACCCTGACCAACCTGACCATCTCCAGCCTGCGCCGCTGGACGCCGGCGGAGATCCGGATCCCCATCTACGTAATGATTATCGCCTCGGTGGTGAGCGTCGTGCAGATGCTGATCAACGCCTATGCCTTCGGCCTCTATCAGTCGCTGGGGATTTTCATCCCGCTTATCGTGACCAACTGCATCGTGGTCGGCCGCGCCGAAGCCTTTGCCGCCAAAAAAGGGCCGGCGCTGTCGGCGCTGGACGGTTTCTCGATCGGCATGGGCGCTACCTGCGCGATGTTTGTGCTGGGCTCCCTGCGCGAGATCCTTGGCAACGGCACCCTGTTTGACGGCGCCGACAGTCTGCTTGGCAGCTGGGCGAAGGTTCTGCGCATCGAGGTTTTCCACACCGACACCCCTTTCCTGCTGGCTATGCTGCCGCCAGGCGCCTTTATTGGCCTCGGCATGATGCTGGCGATTAAATACCTTATCGATGAACGTAGCAAACAGCGGAAGGCGCAAGCGGCCCGGGCCGTCTCTGTCGCCCCGTCCGACGTGACAGGGAAAGCATAATATGAACAAAGCCAAACGCCTGGCGATCCTCACCAGGCTGCGGGAAAACGATCCCCACCCCACCACCGAACTGCATTTCAGTTCGCCGTTCGAGCTGCTGATTGCCGTTCTGCTTTCTGCGCAGGCCACCGATGTAAGCGTCAACAAAGCGACAGCCAAACTCTATCCGGTGGCCAATACGCCCGCAGCGATGCTGGCCCTGGGGGTGGATGGGGTGAAATCGTATATCAAGACTATCGGCCTGTTTAACAGCAAAGCGGAAAACGTCATCAAAACCTGCCGCATCCTGTTGGAGCAGCACAATGGCGAGGTGCCGGAAGACAGAGCAGCGCTGGAGGCGCTGCCCGGCGTGGGCCGTAAAACCGCCAACGTGGTGCTGAATACCGCCTTTGGCTGGCCGACCATCGCCGTGGACACGCACATCTTCCGCGTCTGTAATCGGACGCAGTTCGCCCCGGGCAAGAACGTTGAACAGGTGGAAGAGAAGCTTCTGAAGGTGGTCCCCGCCGAGTTTAAGGTCGATTGTCATCACTGGCTGATCCTGCATGGGCGTTATACCTGTATTGCCCGCAAGCCGCGCTGCGGCTCCTGCCTGATTGAAGATCTTTGCGAATACAAAGATAAAGTCTACGCCTGACTGTCTCGTCTCTATTGCGGTCATAGCTTAACTCTGGGTTATGGCCCGCATTCATCTATTTCACCGGCCATTAACACCACATAATCATCATGATTATGGATGATTATCCGGTTATATAACAAACAACTAGTTCATTCATTTTTTATCAGCGCAAAATTTCTATGCATTTGTGATCCAGATCATGCTCGCAACTTTATGTTGAATGAATGTTACTGGAATGGAAATAAATGTCAGGCAATACAACGGATGAGTAAAGATTGTCAGGATAATGACCCATGATTTTTTAAGATAATGGACCATATCACTATGCTTACGCCAGATCAGTAGAATATATCGCCTTTTCCCGGAAAACCGGCGAACCCAAAAGATAAAAATACCAACGATATCGAAACGGTAAAATTTAACGCTGTATAACATTCATATGTCTGGAGCATTATACCACCCTGATTATGTGTAACAGATTATTACAAAAGCCTTGCCTGATGCGCCAGGATAGTGAACATTACTTGCCGTTTTCCCTCCAAGAATAACTATAAAGGCGGCGGTCCAACGAGATTGCGCCCCGAACACCCCCCAGTAAATATGGGATGTAAAAAAAGAGGTATATGTGTCTACTGCAAACAATAAACCAGCAGAAAGCGTGAGTCTGAACGCTTTCAAACAACCACGCGCGTTCTATCTCATTTTCTCGATCGAGTTGTGGGAGCGTTTTGGTTACTACGGCCTGCAAGGGATCATGGCCGTTTACCTGGTAAAACAGCTGGGTATGTCGGAAGCGGATTCCATTACTCTGTTCTCCTCCTTTAGCGCGCTGGTTTATGGCCTCGTCGCCATTGGCGGCTGGCTGGGTGATAAAGTGCTGGGTACCAAGCGTGTCATCATGCTGGGCGCTATCGTGCTGGCGATTGGCTATGCGCTGGTGGCCTGGTCCGGTCATGACGCCGCTATCGTCTATATGGGTATGGCGACCATCGCCGTCGGTAACGGCCTGTTTAAAGCCAACCCGTCCTCCCTGCTTTCTACCTGCTATGACAAAAACGACCCACGTCTGGACGGTGCATTTACCATGTACTACATGTCCATCAACATCGGTTCGTTCTTCTCTATGCTGGCAACCCCGTGGCTGGCCGCACGTTTTGGCTGGAGCGTAGCGTTTGCCCTCAGCGTGGTGGGGATGGTGATCACCATTATTAACTTCGCCTTCTGTCAGAAATGGGTTAAACAGTACGGCTCTAAACCGGACTTTGCCCCGGTACACATGGGTAAACTGCTGGCGACCATCGCTGGCGTGGTGGTGCTGGTCGCTATCGCCACCTGGCTGCTGCACAACCAGGGTATCGCACGTATGGTGCTGGGCGTCGTCGCACTGGGTATCGTCGTGATTTTCGCCAAAGAAACCATAGGCCTGAAAGGCGCTCCGCGTCGTAAAATGATCGTCGCTTTCCTGCTGATGGTAGAAGCGATTGTCTTCTTCGTGTTGTACAGCCAGATGCCGACCTCGCTGAACTTCTTCGCCATCCGTAACGTGGAGCACTCGATCCTCGGTCTCGCCTTTGAACCGGAACAGTATCAGGCGCTGAACCCGTTCTGGATCATGATTGGTAGCCCGATTCTGGCCGCCATCTACAACAAGATGGGCGACCGCCTGCCGATGCCGCACAAATTTGCTATCGGTATGGTACTGTGCTCTGGCGCATTCCTCGTCCTGCCTTTAGGGGCGAAGTTCGCCAGCGACGCCGGTATCGTCTCGGTCAACTGGCTGATTCTGAGCTACGCGCTGCAGTCTATCGGTGAACTGATGATTTCCGGCCTCGGCCTGGCGATGGTCGCTCAGCTGGTTCCTCAGCGTCTGATGGGCTTCATTATGGGCAGCTGGTTCCTCACCACGGCAGGCGCGGCGATCATCGCCGGGAAAATCGCTAACCTGATGGCAGTCCCGGAGAATGTCACCGATCCGCTGGTGTCGCTGGAAGTGTACGGTCACGTATTCCTGCAGATTGGTATCGTCACCGCGGTTATCGCCGCCCTGATGCTGCTGACCGCGCCGAAACTGAATCGTATGACTCAGGACGACAGCGCGGACATTAAAGCACGCGAAACCGCGGCTGCCTGACGCCGCAGGGAAAACTAATTATTTTTAAGCCGCTAACGTTAGTTTAGCGGCTTTTTTTTTACCCCTGGCAGGACTAACATACAGAAAACTGCAGCCACGAGGAGTCACGCATGAAACTGTTCTACAAACCCGGCGCCTGTTCCCTTGCCTCGCATATTGCCCTGCGCGAAAGCGGTCTGGATTTTACCCTGCAGAGCGTGGATCTGGCCCAGAAACGGCTGGAAAACGGGGAAGACTATCTGCTGATCAACCCGAAAGGTCAGGTGCCGGCGCTGCTGCTGGATGATGATATCCTGCTCACTGAGGGCGTAGCCATCATGCAGTACATCGCAGACCAGGTGCCGGATCGTCATCTGCTGGCGCCGGTGGGCTCGATTGCGCGCTATCAGACTCTCGAATGGCTGAACTATGTGGCCACCGAGCTGCATAAAAGCTTTACCCCGCTGTTCCGCCCGGATACCCCGGAGGACTATAAGCCTGTCGCGCGGGGGCTGCTTGAGAAAAAGCTGCAATACGTTGATGCAGCGCTGGCAGACAAACAGTGGCTGACCGGCCATCGCTTCACCATTGCCGATGGTTATCTGTTTACGGTGCTGCGCTGGGCCTATGCTATAAAACTGGATATGGCTGCCTATGGTCATATCGGCAACTGGATGACGCAGGTGGCAGCGCGTCCGGCGGTGGCGGCCGCACTGGCGGCTGAAGGCTTAAAATAAGGCCTGAACCTGCCCGACGGACCGTCGGGCAGGCCTTGGGAGTTACAGCCGGGTGGCGCTGAAGCAGTGCTCCGGTACGGCGATGCGATCCTGCGCCGCTACTACCTGCAGTTCGTATTCCTGCATATTTTTGGTGGCGAGCATAATCTCGTACACCGCGGCGGTGACGTGTTCCAGCGCATCGCGCAGACTTGCCCCCTGCAGCAATTTTACCAACAGCAGACCGCTGGTCACATCGCCGACGCCCACCGGCTGACGCAGGCCGAAATCCACCAGCGGCCGACTAATATGCCAGGCTTCTTCGGCCGTCACCAGCAGCATCTCAAAACGATCCATACTCAGACCCGCACGGGCAAGATGCTTAACTAATACCACTTCCGGCCCCTGGGCAATCAGCTCCCGCGCGGCGGCCACTGCCTCGCTGACGCTGGCGACCGGATGACCGCACAGGATCTCCAGCTCAACCAGATTCGGGGCAATAATATCGCTGGCCGGCAGCGCATAGCGCACGTGGAACTCCGCCACGCCCGGCGCGACGATGCAGCCCTTCTCCGGGTGACCCATCACCGGATCGCAAAAATATTTCGCCGCCGGATTGGCCGCCTTAACCTGACGCACGATACCGAGGATATGCTCTCCCTGCTCAGCGGAGCCAAGATAGCCGCTCAGTACCGCATCGCAGGTCTGCAGCTTGTCGATATCGGCAATCCCCTGAACGATCTCCGTCAAATGCGAAGGCGGCATGACGCAGCCGGTCCATTTGCCGTACTGCGTATGGTTAGAGAACTGTACGGTATTCAGGGGCCAGACATTGGCGCCCAGACGGCGCATCGGAAATTCGGCGGCACTGTTGCCGGCATGGCCAAACACAACGTGAGACTGAATGGCGAGGATGTTCTTCATTTTCTTACCACAACCCTAAAAAGAAAAAGGGCGTGGTTTCCCACGCCCTGGCAGTATTTTTTTATTTCCAGCAGACCAGGCAGTAATTTTTCTTACCGCGACGCAGCAAGGTGTAGCGGCCAAACAGGCGATCGCTGTCACTGAATACATATTCCGGGTCGGCCTGTTTTTCGCCGTTGATGGTCACCGCGTTAGAGGCAACGGTTTTACGCGCCTGACCGCGGGACGGCTGCAGCTCGGAATCAACCAGCGCCTGCAGCAGATCGGCGCCTTTTTCCATTTCGATCATCGGCACGCCATCCTGGGCCAGCTGTTCGAAGTCTGCTTCGCTCAGGTCGCTCAGGTTACCGTTGAACAGGCTTTCGGTAATGCGCTTCGCCGCTTCCAGGCCTTCTTCGCCGTGAACAAGGAGCGTCACCTGCTCTGCCAGCACGTACTGGGCGCGCGGCGCTTTACCGCTGTTTTTGTCTTCTTCTTCGAGGGCATTGATCTCCGCAATGTCCATAAAGGTGAAGAATTTGAGGAAGCGATAGACATCAGCATCCGCGGTGTTGATCCAGAACTGGTAGAATTTGTACGGACTGGTTTTCTTCGGATCCAGCCACACGGCGCCGCCTTCGGTTTTACCGAATTTGGTGCCGTCCGCTTTGGTGATCAGCGGTACGGTCAGGCCAAACACCTGGTTCTGATGCAGACGACGGGTCAGATCGATGCCGGAGGTGATGTTGCCCCACTGGTCAGAGCCGCCGATCTGCAGCGCCACGCCGTGCAGCTTGTTCAGGCAGGCAAAGTCGTAACCCTGCAGCAGATTGTAAGAGAACTCGGTAAAGGAGATACCCTGATCGTCACGATTCAGACGCTGCTTCACCGCTTCTTTGTTGATCATCTGGTTAACAGAGAAGTGTTTACCGATATCGCGCAGGAAGGTCAGCACGTTCATGCTGCCAAACCAGTCATAGTTATTCGCCGCGATCGCCGAGTTGTCGCCGCAGTCAAAATCAAGGAACGGAGCCACCTGTTTGCGGATTTTATCCACCCACTCCTGCACGGTATCCTCGGTGTTTAGTTTACGCTCAGCGGCTTTGAAGCTTGGGTCGCCAATCAGACCGGTTGCGCCGCCCACCAGCGCCACAGGTTTATGACCTGCCTGCTGGAAGCGTTTCAGGCATAACAATGGAACAAGATGCCCCAAATGCAAGCTGTCAGCGGTAGGATCGAAGCCGCAATAGAGCGCGATCGGGCCTTGCGCCAGTCGCTCTGCTAACGCTTCCTCGTCCGTCACCTGGGCTACCAGCCCCCGCTCTTGCAATTGTTTAATCAAGTTACTGCTTGCCATCAAATTCTCCATGTATAAACGACTGCACCTCTGCCGGTACACGACTTTTCGCCAGATGCGAAAAGTACATAGAATAAAGCGCCGGCCCTTTCAGCGCCAGCGCTTCGATAACTAATTTCGGCGTTTACGGCGCCAGACGGTCTATTTTCCAGGCGCCGCTATCGCGCTGGTATAAAAAGCGATCGTGCAGACGGTGTTCTCCCCCCTGCCAGAACTCCATCTGCTCAATGCTGACGCGGAATCCGCCCCAGAAGCTCGGCAACGGCACTTCACCCTGCTGGAACTTCTGCTTCAGCTCGAGGAATTTGCTTTCGAGGATGCCGCGGGCTGAGATCCGGCTCGACTGCTTCGAGACCCAGGCGCCAATCTGGCTGTCGCGCGGACGGCTGTGGAAATATTTGACCACTTCCAGCGTCGACAGACGCTCCGCTTTGCCGATTACCATCACCTGGCGCTCCAGCATATGCCACGGGAAAAGCAGGCTGACCTGCGGGTTGTTTTCAATTTGATGCGCTTTGCGGCTGCCGAGGTTGGTATAAAACACCAACCCTTTTTCGTCGTAGTGCTTCAGCAGCACAATGCGCTGGTAGGGCTGGCCGCGCTCATCGACGGTGGCGACCACCATGGCCGTTGGGTCGGCAAGTTTCGCATCGCAGGCCTGACGCAGCCAGCGTTCAAACAGCGGCAGGGGTTCAGCAGGAAGATCGTGGCGACGCAAACCGCCACGGGTGTATTCACGGCGCAAATGCGCAATTTGCTGGAGTTCGTCGTTATCAGACATGGCCATTGAGGATGTAGTCATAAGGTGGCGTTATTGTGCGCCCCCCGGACAGAAATCTCAACGTTTGGCCGTCTGCAGCTGACAGTTATCAAGGACGATGCGGTCGCGCTTATAGACGGTGGCGGTATCGCCTTTTGACCAGAACACATAGACGCCGTCGGTGTAGCGCGCCCCGGAAGCCGACAGCCCCTCAGACAGGTTCAGTTGCTGATTATCATAGATAAAACTGACCTGCTGGCGTGCGTTATTGCGATGGACCGTCAATGGTTTCTGGTCGCATTGATACTCCAGCGTGTCCGTCTGCATCCGCTCGACAAACTGGTTGTAGTAGCTACAGCCCGCCAGCATAAAAGGTACAACTGCGATAAGAATTTTTTTCATTCGTTTGCCTTCGACTTTCCCGGTCACGGCGGGCACTCCGCCCTCCGCTTAACTTGTCCAGTTTACCGGTCGCATCGTATTTAAGATTTCAGTTAACTCCGATTCTGCGGCGGGTTAGCCGGAAAAATGGCGCCCAGCACCGAGGCTTCGCTGGCGCCGGTCACGGAGGGCAGATTGCCCGGCAGACCAGCCAGCGTTCGCCAGGCCAGCCAGGCAAAGGCCAGCGCTTCCATATCATCGCCGCTGATCCCCGCCTCATCGGTGGTGGAGACCTCGGTTCCCGGCAGCAGCGCCGCCAGGCGCGCCATTAACAAGGGGTTACGCGCGCCGCCGCCGCACACTAACAAACGCTCGCAGCCGCCGCTTAACAATACCTGCTCACTGATGGTGACGGCGGTCAATTCCGCAAGCGTAGCCTGAACATCCTCCCCGCGTAGCCCCGGATAGCGGGCCATATGCTGCTCCAGCCAGCCGTAATTGAAATATTCCCGACCGGTGCTTTTCGGCGCCGGCAAGGCAAACCACGGATCGCTCAGCATGTCCTGCAGCAGCGGCAGCAGCACTTCACCTTCGCTAGCCCATTGGGCGTCCTTGTCGTACGGTTTGCCCTTCTGGCGCCAGATCCAGGCGTCCAGCAACATATTTCCCGGCCCGGTATCATAGCCGCGCACCGGCTGCCCTGGCGCCAGCAGCGACACATTAGCGATCCCGCCGATATTGAGCACCATACGTCGCTCAACGGGGTGGGCCAGCAGCGCATGATGAAAAGCCGGCACCAGCGGCGCTCCCTGCCCGCCTAGCGCCATATCCCGGCGACGAAAATCCCCCACTACGGTTATCCCGGTGTGGGCGGCGATCTGGTTGTTGTCACCAATTTGCAGGGTATGCGGAGCCTCTCCCTGCGGTTCATGCCATACGGTCTGTCCATGGCAGCCGATGGCGATGACGTCGGTGGGTTTGAGACTTTCCTGGCGCATCAGCGCCAGTACGGCATCGGCAAACAGCCGTCCCAGACGGGTGTCCAGACGACCTAGCTGCGAAAGGGTCAGCGACTGCCCCTGGCAAATCGCCAGAATCTCTTCTTTTATCGCGTGTGGAATGGGCCAGGTGAGACTAGCCTGCTGCGCCACCATGTTTTCAGTAATGGTGGCCAAAACGACATCGATACCATCCAGGCTGGTACCAGACATAACGCCAATAAAGCGACCCGATCTCATACGTTTTCCTTCATTCCATGACCCTTGTATGCCCTTCACTCCATCATAAAGTGTCGGCTAATGCTATGTTGTACTAATACTTTTTAACAATAGAGCGACAAATCAGAGAACATCGTAAAGAACCGGCGTTTAGTTGAGGTTGAAGCACCAGTGTTTATTATTTTTTGTATAGTCCAGGGAGAACCTATGCCCGCCGACGACTAAATGCCATATAATTAACCGTATGGACGTTCAATTGAACACCTTCGGTGAACAGGAGATTCATAAATGATTTTACGTGTTTTGGCTGTATCGATGATTGGTTTTACGCTCGCAGGCTGCGTGAGCAGCAGCGGCCTGTCCGGCGACGTTTATTCCGCATCTGAAGCCAAACAGGTGCAGAGCGTGACTTACGGTACTATCGTGCATACGCGCGCCGTACAGATCCAGAGCGGCGACGATAGCAATGCCATCGGGGCCATTGGCGGTGCGGTACTGGGCGGGTTCCTTGGAAACACCATCGGCGGCGGTACCGGACGCTCTCTGGCTACGGCGGCAGGTGCGGTCGCGGGCGGCGTAGCCGGTCAGGGCGTTCAGGGCGCGATGAATAAAACGCAGGGCGTTGAACTGGAAATCCGTAAGGACGATGGCAATACCATTATGGTAGTGCAGAAACAGGGCAGCACTCCGTTCTCCGTTGGTCAGCGCGTGGCCATTGCCGGCAGCGGCAGCCAGGTCACCGTCTCTCCGCGATAATTTCCCTTACGATGCGGCCGGTTGCGCCGCATCGTATTTTTCAGCCACGTTTATTTCGCCGTAATAAATTCGTAGTAACCATCAGACATCTTTACTTTAATATTCCATGAATCATTGCGCCTGCGCAATATCTTATCTGCCCGCCCCTATTACCCTCAAGAACGTAAATTAGCCCTGGTGACTCATCGTCGCTGCCGTTGCCTTTTATGTGGAATATTGCCTATGCCCGAACATGTGCATCATATCGTCAAACGTCTAATCCTTTATATTTGCATTTGTTTACTGGCCGGGATTGGCATTTCCGGGATGACTGCGTTTTTTCATACCAGCTTCAGTAGTACTTCCTCAATATTATTTCCGCTGCTGACCAGTTTCCTGATGGTTTTTCATATTACCATTGCCTGTTTTATGGGCATGAAATACTGGAGCAGCAAGCGGCGTCTCTACCTTACACCGGTCTCTTTCGGGTTTGCCTGCTCAGCGCTGCTGATGCTTGGCACGCTCAGCAGCTATCCGGACTGGCTTACCTGCAATCCGGCCCCGGTCGTTAATCAAAATGACGCCGTTATCTATTATTTCTTCCGCAATATAATGATGGCTGTGTTATTCATGTCATCTATTATTTTGTACTATTTTCGCCAGCGCATCATGCATTCGTGGAAAGCACACGTTCTTACATTTACAGCATGTATACTTTTTACGTTGACCATTATTGTTTTATCATGGCTATACTCCAGCCATTCGCCGTGGCTGAGCGTCAATTTTATCGACGATCTGAGCCATACCTTTACCCCGTTGTGGCAAAGTATTATCGGCTGGCTGCTGATGGCAGTTTGGTTCATCACGCTGATTTTATTAATTAGCTTGAGTAAACTGCGTAATATTTTTTGGTTCAGCGGCGCTTTTTTTTGCAGCGCTTATTTGTTCACGCTTTTCCAGCTGCTCTCCACCGCAGGGGAGCTGGATCAGACCTGGTACCAGGCGCGTTTTTTCGAAACGCTATGCACCTTGTTCCTGATTCTGGTGCTACTGGTTGACGTCTTTATCCTCTATCGCGAGTCTAACCACAAATATGTCCATTCGTATCAGAATTCGATCCGCGACCCGTTGACCCGCCTCTACAACCGCAGCTTTTTCTACGACACTCTTAACCAACAGCTGGCGAAGGTGAATGCCCAGCATCCGCTGTCGGTGCTCATCAGCGACCTCGACCATTTCAAACGCATCAACGATAGCTACGGCCATGTCGCCGGCGACAAAGTGATCCAGTTCGCCGCCTCGGTGCTGGAAAGCCATTCGCGGGTAGATGACGCCGCCGCACGCATCGGCGGTGAGGAATTTGCTCTGCTGCTGGTCAACACCGGTGAAAAAGAAGCGCAAGCGATCGCCGAGCGTATCCGCCTGGCGGTCAGTGCCGGGGAGAGCCATTTACCGGAGCGAATGACCATCAGCATGGGGGTGTATACCACCTACGACAATAGCGTGACAGCGGAAGCGTGCGTTCAGCGCGCGGACGAAGCCATGTATGAAGCAAAGAATAACGGACGTAACCAGGTGATCGTCTGGCATCGGCAGGGAGGGTGAAAAAAGGCCCGGATTAGCCCGGGCCGCAAAGAATTAATCTTTAGCCTGGAGATCGAGGATATTTTGTTCAAGTTTACGGATTAAGTGGAGCAAGGTTTCCACTTCCTGCTTCGAGACCCCTGAGAGGATTTCATCACGGGTCTTACCTATCACCTCTTCCATCTCGTTGATCAGCGGTTCGGCTTTTTCCGTCAGCTTGATGCGTTTGGCCCGCCGATCGCTTGCGCAGGTCTGGCGAGAAATGAGCCCTTTCTCCTCCAGCTGATCGAGCGTACGCACCAGCGACGGCTGTTCAATACCGATAGCTTTCGCCAGCTGGATCTGCGACTGCTCAGGCGGCAGCTGGTGGATGTTATGCAGCGTGACCCAGTGGGTCTGCGTTAACTCCAGAGGTTTCAGGCGATGGTCGATTAGCGCGCGCCAAACGCGAACTAAACGTGCCAGATCAGAACCAAGTGGCGATTCCAATTTCATCTCCTTATAATTAGCTTGCTAAGTTATTATACTGATTTTAGAATAGTGTGCAGCATTTGAATTATCAAAACAAATGAATTACTTGATTCAACAAAAACCAAAACAATGATTTACACTGTTAAAGAGTAGCACGTCCTGAGGTTACCCCTGTAATGGCAAAGGATTTTTGCTTGTGAAACTGAGTCTTAACACATCCGGATTGCCGCTGCAGGACCTGGTGTTCGGCGCATCCGTCTATTTCCCTCCGCTGTTCAAAGCCGTCTTGTTGGGTTTCTTTATCTGGTTGTTTTTACATCGCCAGCTGCGTGACTGGATGTATGCGGGCGACATCTGGCACCCGCTACTAATGGATCTCTCCCTGTTCGCGCTCTCGGTCTGTCTGGCCCTGGTATTGCTCATTGCCTGGTGATCTCCCTGTTATGAAAAGATTAAAATATCTGTCAACGCTGCTGGTCGCGGCCGTCGCCCTGATTGCCGCATGGTTGTTATGGAATTTCTACACTCAGTCACCCTGGACCCGCGACGGCAAAGTGCGCGCCGAGCAGGTTGGGATCACCCCTCAGGTCTCCGGCAGTATTCTGCAGTTGAACGTAACCGATAACCAACGGGTCAAAGCCGGGGAAGTATTGTTTACCATCGACGACACCCCCTATCGCATCGCGGTGCTGAACGCCCAGGCGCAGCTGGCGAAAGCCCAGGCGGAGGTGGCGAAAGCGCAGGCGGAGCAAAGCAAGGCCGCCAGCGAGGCTCGCCGTCGCCGCAGCCTGTCGCAAAATGCCATCTCGGCTGAAGATCTTGAGAACGTCAATACCGCCCTGAATACCGCCACCACCACCCTGGCTGCCGCCAGAGCGGGGGTCGGCGTAACCGAAGCGGCGCTGAAACATGCGCAGTGGCAGCTCAGCCAGACGGTTGTCAAAGCGCCGGTGGATGGCTGGGTGACTAACCTTTCCACCCGCGTCGGTGATTACGCTACCACCGGCCATCCGGTCTTTGCCCTGGTGGACAGCCACTCGTTTTACGTGCTGGGCTACTTCGAAGAAACCAAACTGCGCCACATTCGCATCGGCGATCCGGCACAAATTATTCTCTATAGCAATCAGCAGACGCTAAAGGGCCATGTCGCGAGCATCGGCCGCGCGATTGTCGACCAGAGCGTGGAACAGGGAACCGGGCTGGTGGCCAACATCAAACCAAATATCCCCTGGGTTCGTCTCGCCCAACGCGTTCCGGTGCGAATTGCCTTTGATACGCTGCCGGCCGATGTCACCCTGGTCTCCGGCACCACCTGCACTGTCTCAATTGGCGGGCAGTAATGAACCTGCAGACCCTGTCGTGGCGCGCACTCCCCTGGGTTAAAGCCACCCGGCCGCAGTGGCGGTACGCATTGCGCAACGGCATCGCGATGTGTCTTGCGCTGAGTATCGCCTATGCGCTGGATCTTGATGAGCCCTACTGGGCGATGACGTCCGCGGCGGTGGTCAGCTTTCCCACCGTCGGCGGCGTGATCAGTAAAAGTTTTGGCCGCATCGCAGGCAGCCTGCTCGGCGCCTGCGCCGCCCTGCTGCTTGCCGGTCATACACTCAACGATCCCTGGCTGTTTCTGTTCAGTATCTCCGGCTGGCTGGCGCTCTGCACCTGGGCCTGCGCCCTGTTCACCAACAACGTCGCCTACGCCTTTCAGCTGGCGGGCTATACCTGCGCCATCATCGCCTTTCCGGTGATTAACATCAGCGACAGCTACGAACTGTGGGTCATCGCCCAGTCGCGCGTCTGCGAAGTCATCGTCGGGATCCTATGCGGCGGGCTAATGATGATGATCCTGCCAAGCACCTCCGACGGCAGCAACCTGCTGACGGCCCTGAAAACCATGCACGCCCGGCTGCTGGAGCACGCCAGCCTGCTGTGGGTGCCGGAGACGACGGATGCCATTCGCACCGCCCATGAGAGCGTGATTGGCCAGATCCTGACCATGAACCTGCTGCGTATCCAGGCCTTCTGGAGCCACTACCGTTTCCGTCGGCAGAATCCTCTGCTGAACTACCTCCTGCATCAGCAGCTCAGAATGACCAGCGTCATCTCCAGTCTGCGACGGATGCTGCTGAACTGGCCTGACGCGCCGGCGAACACTCGCCAGGTACTGGAGTCGCTGCTCGCCGAGCTCGCCACCCCTCATGCCGACAGCTATCACGTTGCGCGGATCCTGGCGCCGCTGGCGCCGCGGCAGGATGCCGATTACCGGCACATCGCTTTCTGGGCGCGATTGCGCTATTTCTGTCGCATTTACCTGGAGAGCAGCCGCTGGATCCGCCGCGTTGAAAATGCCTCGGCGATCGCCGAGTTCAATGTGCCCGCCGCCCCGCCGTTAGCCCGCCATACCGATCAGGCGGAGGCGTTGCTCAACGGTGTCCGTACCTTTTGCGCGCTGGTGGCGATTGGCGCATGGGGGATCAGTACCCAGTGGACCAGCTGCGCGGCGGCCCTGACCCTGGCCTCCATCTGCTGCGTGCTCTACTCCGTATCCGCCTCGCCGTTTCGCTCGCTGACATTGCTGATGCAGACTCTGGTCCTGCTGTCGCTATTCAGTTTCGTGGTGAAGTTCGGCCTGATGGTGCAGGTAACCGACCTGTGGCAGTTTCTGCTGTTCCTGTTCCCGCTCCTGACCACCATGCAGTTATTCAAACTGCAGTGGCCCAAATACGCCGGCCTGTGGGGACAGCTTATCGTCTTTATGGGCTCGTTTATCGCCGTCACCAACCCGCCGGTGTACGATTATGCGGCCTTTTTCAATGATAATTTGAGCAAGATTGTCGGGGTAGGCTTTGCCTGGCTGGCCTTTGCGGTACTGAGTCCGGGCTCGGACGCCCGCAAAGGGCGACGCCATATCAGAGCGTTACGGCGTCACTTTGTCGATCAGCTCAGCCGTCATCCTCAGCACAGTGAGCATGAATTTGAATCGCTGGTCTATCACCACGTCAGTCAGCTCAGCCAGAGTAAGGATGCCCTGGCGCGCCGCTGGCTGTTGCGTTGGGGCGTCGTGCTGCTCAATTGCTCGCACGTCGTCTGGCAGCTTCGCGAATGGGAAACCCGCTCCGATCCTCTCGCCCAGGTGCGCGACCTGTGCATCAACCTGTTACGCGATGTGATGAGCGAGCGCGGCGTGCAGCAGCGCCCGCTGGCCTCCACCCTGCAGGAGCTGCAGCGGATCTGCGACGCCCTGAACCACCATCATCAGCCGGCGGCGCGGGAACTGGCCGCCGCGATTTGGCGACTGTACTGCGCCCTGTCGCAGCTGGAACAGGCCCCGGTGGCCGGCACAATTGGCGAAGGAACTACTTAATCACCCCGCAGGCAAACCGTTCGCCGCCGCCGCCCAGCGGCTGCGGACTGTCGGCCATGTTATCCCCGCCTACGTGGACCATCAGCGCTTTCCCTTTCACCTCCGCCAGCGTTTTCAGGCGCGGAGCAATAATCGGCTGGTCGGCTACGCCCGCATCGTTGACCACCAGCAGGGGCAGGTCGCCAAGATGCCCGGCCCCCAACGGCCCTTCGTGTTTGCCGGTATGCTGCGGATCGTAATGTCCGCCCGCCGCCCCGGCGGCCACGGCTTTACCTTCTTTCATCGCCGGCTGGCAGCTGCCTTCGGCATGAATATGAAACCCGTGCTTGCCCGGCGGTAGCGCCCGCAGAGTGGGGGCGAACTCGAGTCCGCGGTCGGTTTCGGTGATTTTGACGCTGCCGATGGTCTGACCGACGCCCTGGTTGGTCACGAGATTAAGTTGCACATCTTCACTAACGGCCTGTGCGCCAGCGCAAAATGCGAGGGATAAGATCGCGAGAATACATCGTTGCATAACACCTCCGGATGGCTGTCTCCCTGTTAAGTGTAAACCAGGAACGCCTTTCCGGAGGGGAAATGCCCGTTACGGTACGTCGTACCCGAGCGCGGCTTTACGGATGCGGAACCACTGCTGACGGGTCATGCTGAGTTTTTCAGCCACAATCGCCGAGCGCACGCGCTCGATTTTGCCCGAGCCAATAATCGGCAGCGGCTGCGACGGCAGACGCAGCACCCAGGCATAAACTACCTGTTCGATGCTGTCGGCGTTAAGCTCGTGCGCCACCTGCGCCAGCTCATCGCGCAGCGCCTGGAAGCCCTCTTCGTTAAACAGGCGACCACCGCCAAGACAAGACCACGCCATCGGACGAATACGCAGTTGCTGCAGCTGATCGAGAGTACCGTCGAGCAGCAGCGGCTGATGCACCGGTGAAATTTCGACCTGGTTGGTGGCCAGGGTAAACGGCAGACGTGACTGCAGCAAGGTGAACTGGGCGGGGGTAAAGTTCGAGACGCCAAAATGGCGCACTTTACCGCTATGATGCAGCGCGAGAAAAGCTTCGGCTACCTCGTCGGCGTCCATCAGTGGGTCCGGCCGGTGGATCAGCAGCAAGTCGAGATGGTCCGTCGCCAGATTACGCAGCGATTGCTCGGCGCTGAGCACGATGTGATCGCGGTCGGTAATGTAGTGGCCAATGGTGTTCTCAGCGCGCGCCCGGGTGGCGATACCGCATTTGCTGACGATTTCCATCCGGCTACGCAGATGCGGCGCTCGCTTCAGCGCTTCGCCAAAGGCAGCCTCACACTGATAATCGCCATAGATATCGGCGTGATCGACGGTGGTTACGCCTAAATCGAGATGCTGCTCAATAAAGCTGACCAGCTCGCCAGGGGACATTTTCCAGTCCATCAGACGCCAGTAGCCCATCACAAAACGTGAAAATTCCGGCCCCTGGGGAGCCATAGCAATACGCTGAACCATAACCGCTTCCTCAATAAAAAAGTGCTCTGAGTATACGTAATTTTTGGCTTAAAACAGTGAGGGTTGCTGCGGTTCTTCCGCCGGCTCCGGCCTGTTCGCGCGTATTTTGCGCAGCAGCCGTTGGCGGCAAAGACGCAAAACCTCCTGTTTCTGCGCATCGCTCATCGTTTGCCAGTTAAAACGTTCCTCACGGCTGCGGAAACAGCCGCGACAGTAGCCGCGCTCATCGGTCTGACATATTCCCCGGCACGGGCTCTGCACCGGGAAAAATTCTAACTGCTCTGCCACCACACGCCTCCTGTCCCCTCGTCTCCTTTCATTGAAGACGTTTCCCCGCGCCGACGCAAATTTTGTTCACTACGTGCTGCGCCAGCTAACATTTTTCCGCCGACGCTTGCATTAGACCAATCGGTCTAATACAGTGTGCAGCATGAACAGACACAGCGATTGCGATACCCGAGAACATATCCTGGCCACCGGCGAGCAGCTTTGCATGCATCGCGGTTTTACCGGAATGGGCTTAAGCGAACTTCTGAAGACGGCGGAGGTGCCCAAGGGCTCTTTCTATCACTACTTTCGCTCTAAGGAAGCCTTCGGCGTCGCGCTGCTTGAACATCACTACACCGGATATCTGCAGCGCCTGGTCGACCACTTCGATCATGGCGACGGTAACTATCGCGATCGCCTGCTGGCCTACTATCAGCACACGCTGAATCAGTTCTGCCAGCAGGGGATTATTAGCGGGTGTCTTACTGTCAAGCTATCCGCGGAGGTTTGCGATCTGTCGGAAGATATGCGCGCCGCCATGGATCGCGGAGCCAGCCAGATTATCGCCCTGCTGGGCGACGCGCTGGAGAAAGGACGTCAGGAAGGCAGTCTCGCATTTGACGGCGAGGCCATGACCCTGTCGCAGGTGCTGTATTCCCTGTGGCTCGGGGCCAACCTGCAGGCCAAAATTACGCGTAGCGCAACGCCGCTGGAAAGCGCCCTTGCCCACGCCAAACAGATTATTGCAGCGCCTGCGGTATAACAGGCGTTTTTATTTCATCAGTTACTAGACGACCGGTCTACTCAGGAGTCACTATGTCGGAAGCAAAATTATTCAGCCCACTGAAAGTCGGTGCGGTCACCGTCCCTAATCGCGTATTTATGGCGCCGTTGACGCGTCTGCGCAGCATTGAGCCGGGCGATATCCCTACTCCGCTGATGGGCGAATACTACCGCCAGCGCGCCAGTTCCGGGCTGATCATCACCGAAGCGACGCAGATCTCCGCGCAGGCCAAAGGCTACGCCGGCGCGCCTGGGCTGCACAGCCCGGAGCAGATTGCCGCCTGGCAGAAAATCACCGCCGGCGTTCATGCCGAAAACGGTCATATCGCCGTCCAGCTGTGGCACACCGGGCGTATTTCCCATAGCAGCCTGCAGCCTGGCGGCGCCGCCCCGGTAGCGCCTTCCGCGCTGAGCGCGGGCACCCGTACCTCACTGCGTGACGAAAACGGCCACGCCATTCGCGTCGACACCTCAATGCCCCGCGCCCTGGAAACCGCAGAGATCCCAGGGATCGTCAACGATTTCCGTCAGGCGGTCGGCAATGCCCGTGACGCCGGCTTCGATCTGGTTGAGCTGCACTCAGCCCACGGCTATCTGCTGCACCAGTTCCTCTCGCCATCGGCGAACCAGCGTACCGATCAGTACGGCGGCAGCGTGGAGAACCGTGCCCGTCTGGTACTGGAAGTGGTTGACGCCGTGAGTCAAGAGTGGAGCGCCGAGCGCATTGGCATCCGCGTGTCGCCGATTGGCAGCTTCCAGAATGTGGATAATGGCCCGAACGAAGAAGAAGACGCGCTGTATCTGATTAGCGAGCTGGCGAAACGCGGTATCGCCTATCTGCACATGTCCGAGCCGGACTGGGCGGGCGGCAAACCTTACAGTGAAGCTTTCCGTCAGAAAGTCCGCGACCGCTTCCCGGGGGTGATCATTGGCGCTGGCGCTTACACAGTAGAAAAAGCCAACGATCTTATCAATAAAGGGCTGATTGATGCCGTGGCCTTTGGCCGCGATTACATCGCCAACCCGGATCTGGTGGCTCGCCTGCAGAAAAAAGCGCCGCTTAACCCGCAACGCCCGGAATCCTTCTACGGCGGCGGCGCGGAAGGCTACACCGATTACCCGACTCTGTAATCCCTCCATTGATAGCGGCGACGTATCGCCGCTATACTCAACGTTCTGATCTATCAAATAAACTGCATAGGGGACATTATGCGCTTACTCCACACCATGCTGCGCGTTGGCGACCTGCAACGTTCTATCGACTTCTATACCAACGTGTTGGGCATGAAGCTGCTGCGCACCAGCGAAAACCCGGAGTACAAGTACTCCCTCGCCTTTGTCGGCTACGGCGAAGAGAGCGAAACCGCGGTAATCGAACTGACCTACAACTGGGGCGTGGACAGCTATGAGCTGGGCACCGCCTACGGCCATATCGCGCTGAGCGTCGATAACGCCGCCGAAGCCTGCGAACGGATCCGTCAGAACGGGGGCAACGTCACCCGTGAAGCCGGGCCGGTAAAAGGCGGCACCACCGTCATCGCCTTCGTGGAAGATCCGGACGGTTACAAAATCGAGCTCATTGAAGAGAAAGATGCCGGCAAAGGTCTGGGCAACTAACGCTTCCCCACGCTGGCATATTTAATGCCATGGCTCGCCCGGGCGCTACGGCGCCCGTTGTTTTCACCCCTGCCTGCTGCAAGCCGCGGCAAAATTTGCCATAATGCGCGCTACTTTTTTCCAGCTAAGAGAATCTGATGTCCGAGAACGCTCAACTGAATGGTCTGTGCGACCGTTTCCGCGGTTTTTATCCGGTGGTGATCGATGTTGAAACCGCAGGATTTAACGCCAAAACCGACGCCCTGCTGGAGATCGCCGCCATTACGTTGAAGATGGATGAGCACGGCTGGCTGATGCCCGATGAAACGCTGCATTTCCATGTTGAACCTTTCGAGGGCGCCAATCTGCAGCCCGAAGCGCTGGCTTTTAACGGGATTAACCCGCATGACCCGCAGCGCGGGGCCGTCAGCGAATACGATGCCCTGCATGCCATCTTCAAAATGGTGCGCAAAGGGATGAAAGAGAGCGACTGCAGCCGGGCAATCATGGTGGCGCACAATGCCACCTTTGACCACAGCTTCACCATGACCGCCGCCGAACGCGCGGGACTTAAACGCAACCCTTTCCATCCGTTTGTTACCTTCGACACCGCCGCGCTAAGCGGGCTGGCGCTGGGCCAGACGGTGCTGTCGAAAGCCTGTATTGCCGCGGGTATGCCGTTCGACGGCGCGCAGGCTCACTCCGCCCTGTATGATACCGAGCAGACGGCGCAGCTGTTTTGCGAGATCGTGAACCGCTGGAAGCGTCTGGGCGGCTGGCCGCTGCCAGTGGCCACCCCGGAGTGATAAAAAAAGCGACTTCCAGGAAGTCGCTTTTTTACTGATGGCGGGAATTACTCCGCTTTTGGCTCGTCGGTATGGTACTTTGCCGCCGTCTCTTTGATCAGCTGCTGCAGTTCACCGCGCTGGTACATTTCGATGACGATATCGCAGCCGCCCACCAGTTCACCGTCTACCCACAGCTGCGGGAAAGTCGGCCAGTTGGCGTATTTAGGCAGCTCGGCGCGGATATCCGGGTTCTGCAGGATATCAACGTAAGCAAAACGTTCGCCACAGGCGGACAGCGCCTGAACGGCCTGGGCAGAGAAACCACAGCTTGGCAGCTTCGGCGACCCTTTCATGTACAACAGGATCGGGTTTTCAGCGATTTGGCGTTGGATCTTTTCTAAAGTCGAGCTCATTGTCGTGCTTCCTTAAACTTCTTTCTACGGCAGTAACTTGTCATTGTAGCGTCCTGTAGGCAGGACGGATAATAACATTTTTTTCACTATTCATATTTTATCTTCTGTTGCGCGAAGTTGCCTTAAAAATATCATTTTGCGGTCACAGGCGGGCGCTCATTGCGCATTTTCTGTGCGAGGCGGTCAATGTCTGACGCGTTTTCTTGCAATCGTTAACCAATCGACATTTTTGATACAAAAGAATATTAACTTTCCGGCTTTTTATGCTTTAGAATCATTCCGGTTTGTCATTCATCGTCAGGCATTTGTACATGTCTGTAATTAATCAGGGGATTGCTCAGTGGCGCGGCTAAACAAAATCGCGATATCGCTCTGTGCATTACTGTTCACGTCTATCTCATTCACGCCACTGGCTCAGGCATCAGGGCATACGCACGCCTCCGCTTCGCCAAAAGCGTTGCCCGCGAAAAGTGGCTCAGAGCGCAAGAAAAAAGCAACCAGTCAAAAAACTAAAACCACCGCTAAAACCACCAGTAAAAAGTCCTCGCGCACCCGGCTCCCTACCCGCACTACCGCAGCAAGCCAAACCGCACTTCATCGTCAGGCCGCCGGCGCGACGAAAAAATGCGTGCTGCGTAAAGGTTATAAAAAGCAGTGCGCGAAAACGGTCGCCGCCAGCGCCGAGCCGACCCTGGCGCTAAACAGCGTCAAAAGCAAATGCGTGGTGCGCAAGGGCTATAAAAAACGCTGTAAGCCCGAGGCCAGCGAAGCGAATTTAACGATCGCCGACGCCCACAAGGTCCGGGTGCAAAAAGCGCAAAGTACCGCGATGAATAAACTGATGGGCCAGTTGGGTAAACCCTATCGCTGGGGCGGCACCTCGCCGCGCACCGGGTTTGACTGCAGCGGGCTGGTCTATTACGCCTATAAGGACCTGGTCAAGATCCACATCCCGCGTACGGCCAACGAAATGTACCACCTGCGCGATGCGCGTCCGGTGGATC
Source organism: Klebsiella sp. KP20-425-1 (assembly GCF_025813515.1). Lineage (NCBI taxonomy): Bacteria > Pseudomonadati > Pseudomonadota > Gammaproteobacteria > Enterobacterales > Enterobacteriaceae > Klebsiella > Klebsiella sp. KP20-425-1. Next base: position 2,295,623 of record NZ_CP109614.1, on the reverse strand, counting down.
GTGATGAACTGCAGAGCGGCGATTTAGTCTTCTTCCGCACCCGCGGACGGGGCGCTGCCGACCATGTCGGCGTCTACGTCGGCAACGGAAAATTCATTCAGTCGCCGCGCACAGGTCGTGATATTCAAATCACCTCCCTGAGCGAGGATTACTGGGTTCGCCATTATGTCGGCGCTCGTCGCGTCATGACGCCGAAAACCATTCGCTGATCCCGGTCTGCCGCTGCGGCGGCAGACCGCCTCTCCTGCTCGATCTCCATCCCCACCCGCAAGGGATATTGCATATTGCTCTCTTTGCCCGGCGTATCACGACGATAGCGGGTCGGCGACATGCCAAAGTGACGGTGAAAGGTCCGGCAGAAAGCGGCTTGTCCCTCGTATCCCAGGCACTGAGAAATACTCTGTATCGACGCCTGCGTCTGCGTTAAATAGATTGTCGCAATCGTCATCTTTCGTCGGCTGACGTAGCTCGCCAGCGTGCAGCCCGTTACCATGGCGAATTGTCGCTGGAAGTACCAGTGTGAGTAGCCGGACTTTTTCGCAATCGCGCTCACCGACAGGGTGTCGAAAATATGTGCTTCGATCCAGTCAACAATCCCCTGCACCACCGGGATCATTTTCGCGCTCACCACCTCATCTGTTTTTGCCATCGTCGTCATCCTGGGGAAATTACTGCTGGCGGCTATGTTTGTCATACAAATTAAAAAATAGACAATGAATTATTGGCATAGCGACGATTGCCTGAGCGCATATTTTTATTAATCATTTGATATTAAAGTTTTATTTTTTGTCCAGCGCATTGCTTGACAGCGGCGAAGCAGAGTAGTTAATCGCCATGCGAGTTCGCAAATCCGCAGAGGGCATCTCCTTATACATGGTTGCAACAATTTTGGCGGCTTATCACCCACTCCTGCAGAAAACGGTTAAGCCTTCACCACATGCACCGGTGATAATAGCCTTTATCGTTGTAAGGCTTTTCACTGCTTGCGGCAAATGTTAACATTCTCAATACAATAACACGCCCGGGACGCGACAGCGTCGGGCGGTCAGAACACGATTCAGGTGAAAACCTCATCCTGTCAATGTGAGATAAAACAAAAAGTTATAAGGAGAGTAGCAATGTCGTTTGAATTACCTGCATTACCATATGCAAAAGACGCCCTGGCGCCGCACATTTCCGCAGAAACCCTGGAATATCACTACGGTAAACACCACCAGGCGTATGTCACTAACCTCAACAACCTGATCAAAGGCACTGCGTTCGAAGGCAAGTCCCTCGAAGAGATCGTCCGCACGTCTGAAGGCGGCGTGTTCAACAACGCAGCGCAGGTCTGGAACCACACCTTCTACTGGAACTGCCTGGCGCCTAACGCCGGCGGCGAACCGGAAGGCGAACTGGCGGCCGCAATCGCCAAATCTTTCGGCAGCTTCGCGGATTTTAAAGCCAAATTTACCGATGCCGCGGCGAAAAATTTCGGCGCTGGCTGGACCTGGCTGGTCAAAAATGCCGACGGCAGCCTGGCTATCGTCTCCACCAGCAACGCCGGTACCCCGCTGACCACCGACGCGAAGCCGCTGCTGACCGTTGACGTTTGGGAACACGCCTACTACATCGACTATCGCAACGCCCGTCCAAGCTACCTGGACCACTTCTGGGCGCTGGTTAACTGGAAGTTTGTTGCGGCTAACCTCGCGGCATAAACGACAAACCGCAGCGGGGTATCCCCGGCTGCGGTTTTTTTTGCCCTTGCCCAGCCGATGATTACTGGCTGGCGAAAGCCTCTTCCGGCTGCGCTCGCCCGCTAAACCAGACCAGCAGCAGCGCCAGACCAGCGATAATCGCGCCCATCACCGGCACAAACGCATATCCCAGTCCGCCAGAGATCACCGCCCCACCGGCGGCGGCGCCCAGCGCGTTGCCGAGGTTGAACGCGCCGATATTCACCGAAGAAGAGAGCCCCGGCGCCTCATGCGCTACACGCATAACCCGCATCTGCAGCGGCGGAACCACCGCAAAGGTTGCTGCGCCCCAGACAATCATGCTGATGGCCGCCCCGGCCTGGGATTGCGCCAGCAGCGGGATCGCCAGCATGATCGCCATCAGCAGCAGCAGAAAGCCCTTCAGCGTGCCGGAGACCGACCGGTCAGCAAATTTGCCGCCCAGATAGTTGCCTAGCGAAAAACCGACGCCAATCAGCACCAGCATCGCGGTTATAAACAGCGATGAAGCGTGGGTCAGCGTATTGAGCACTGGCGAAATGTAGGTATACAGCGTAAACATCGCCCCGGCGCCCAGCACGGTGGTCAGCAACGCGGAGAGCACCTGCGGGCGCAGCAGGACAGAAAGCTCTTTTTTGACATCAGGACGTTCCCCCGCGCTGCCCTTCGGCAGGGAGAACCACAGGCTAACCATCGCCAGCAGGCCTAATCCCGCAGTAGCAAGGAAGGACATCCGCCAACCGATGGTTTCGCCAAGCCAGGTGGCCGCCGGCACGCCGCCAATGTTGGCGATGGTCAGGCCCATAAACATAGTGGCTACCGCGCTGGCCTGCTTATGCTTTGGCACGACGCTGGCCGCCACCACCGATCCCAGGCCGAAAAAAGCGCCGTGGTTGAGGCTGGTAATAATCCGCGACAGCAGCAGCGTGGTGTAATCCGGCGCGATGGATGACAACAGGTTGCCGACGGTGAAGATCCCCATCAGAAAAATCAGCGCATTGCGCCGTGCGCGATGCGACAACAGCAGCGTCATCAGCGGTGCGCCGACCATGACGCCGATGGCATACGCACTGATCAGCATTCCCGCTACCGGTATCGAGACGTCCACACCTTTCGCAATCACCGGCAGCAATCCCATCGGGGAGAACTCGGTGGTACCGATGCCAAAGGCGCCGATCGCCAGCGCAAGTAAAGGAAAGTTGATTTTCATTCAATGACTCCATCAGACCGTCAGAGAGGACGGCGTAACATCAGAAGTCAAAAGCATGACATCAATCACAAAAAAACAAAAGTGAACGAAATGACAAAAGATTTTTGCGGAATTGATAATAATGGCGGGATATGGGGAGGAAGCGGCGCTCCTCCCTCAGCGAAACATTAGTGCAGTATGGCGGTCAGGCTGAAAGCGACAATCACGCCGAGAGCAATAATCGTGGTGATCAGCGAAAACTTTAAATTGGTATCCATCATTTTTCCCTCTTGTTATCCCCACACCAAAAGTGAGCTTGCTCATTTTTGCACAAAAAATCGCAAAAATCTTCCGGGATTTAGGGCGATGCACATTTTTGCTCTTCCACTTTGCCCCAAGATCGGACAAAATCCCACGCTAATTTAAAAGCGTATCGGCCATTGACCCCTTCCTGTCGTTCTGTGTCGTTTTCCCGACGTGATGCAATGTTGAAAATTGTATTCAGGGTGTGTGTAGGCAAACGTTTACGTATCGATGATCAGGCGATCAGGTCAAGGCATGGAGTGAGATGTAATGGCAACTATTAAAGATGTAGCGAAACGCGCAAACGTTTCCACTACAACTGTGTCACATGTAATTAACAAAACCCGTTTCGTTGCCGAAGAGACGCGTAATGCGGTATGGGCGGCGATTAAAGAGCTGCACTACTCGCCGAGCGCCGTGGCGCGCAGCCTGAAAGTCAATCACACCAAATCGATTGGCCTGCTGGCGACCAGTAGCGAAGCCGCCTATTTCGCTGAAATTATTGAGTCCGTTGAAAAGAGCTGCTTCCAGAAGGGCTATACTCTGATCCTCGGTAACGCGTGGAACGATCTGGAAAAACAGCGCGCCTATCTGTCGATGATGGCGCAAAAGCGCGTAGACGGTCTGCTGGTGATGTGTTCCGAGTATCCGGATTCGGTATTGAGCATGCTGGAAGAGTACCGCCATATCCCGATGGTGGTGATGGACTGGGGCGAGGCGAAAGCCGACTTCACCGATGCGGTGATCGATAACGCCTTCCAGGGCGGCTATATCGCCGGACGCTACCTGATTGAACGCGGCCATCGCGAAATCGGCGTGATCCCGGGTCCGCTGGAGCGCAACACCGGCGCGGGGCGACTGGCCGGCTTCATGCAGGCGATGAAAGAGGCGCATATCAGCGTGCCGGAAAACTGGATTGTGCAGGGCGACTTCGAGCCGGAGTCCGGCTACCGCGCAATGCAGCAGATCCTAAACCAGCAGCACCGCCCGACGGCGGTCTTCTGCGGCGGCGATATCATGGCGATGGGCGCTATCTGCGCGGCGGATGAAATGGGACTGCGGGTACCGCAGGACATTTCGCTGATCGGTTATGATAATGTGCGCAACGCCCGCTATTTCAGCCCGGCGTTAACCACCATTCATCAGCCGAAAGATTCCCTGGGCGAGGCCGCATTTAACATGCTGTTGGATCGTATCGTCAACAAGCGTGAAGAGTCGCAGTCTATCGAAGTGCACCCTCGTCTGGTTGAGCGCCGCTCGGTAGCGGATGGCCCGTTTGTCGATTATCGTCGTTAAGGCATCTGGCGGGCGCGGATCTCTCCGGCGCCCGCAGCCACTCCCGATTCAGCGTGTCGCTGTCCCCCAGATAGTCAAGCATCCAGTTCAGCGCCGGTGAGGCATCGTTCTGCTGCCACGTCAGGCAGCAGGCGGCATCCGGAAACGGATTTTCCAGCGCCAGCGCAGTCCACTCGCCGCGATCTATCCATGGACGGGCGAAATGGCTCGGCACCATGCCGACGCAGAGTCCTGCCGACAAACAGGTTGCTGATGATTCCCAGTCAGGGACGACTACCCTCTTCTGGTTATCCAGCAACCATGTTGTCCGTTTAGGCAACGAGCGCGAGGTATCCTCCCGCACCAGCGACGGCCAGTTACGCAGGACGTCGTCGCTCAGGGGTCCATCCATCTTTGCCAGCGGATGATCGCTCGCCACCACGCAGTCCCAGCTCAGCATCCCCATATCGCGGAACGCATAGCGACCGCCGACCGGAATAGATCGCGTTGCGCCAATCGCCAGCTCAACGCGGCCGTCGGCAAGCGCATCCCATACACCATTGAATACTTCCTGAAAGACGATCAGCTCGACGTCGGGAAAATGGCGATAGAAATCGACGATCATCTGACGCATCCGCGCCGGTTTCACAATATCATCCACTGCGATCGACAACTGTCCGCGCCAGCCGTTCGCAATTTGCTGACACTGCTGGCGGGTGATCTGCATTTTTTTGATAACAGAGCGCCCTTCCTGTAAAAACCAGACCCCGGCGGGGGTCAACTCCACATCACGATGGCGACGCTCAAATAAGGGAACGGCGAGCCACTCTTCGAGCTGACGCACGGTATAGCTGACCGCGGAAGGCACCCGGTGAAGCTCCTGCGCGGCCGCGCTGAAGCTGCCGTTACGGGCGACGGCATCAACCACTTCCAGAGAGTATTCAGACCACATTTTCTGCCTGCAAAATTTTTGAATGCATGTGACAAATATTAGCGTTTCACAAGCCACAATGCACTCCCTACACTCTGCGGCATCGTACCTGTACACCAACTATGAGAACGTTATGTCACAACCCGGGAAAGGATTTTTAGTCTGGCTGGCCGGCCTGAGCGTGCTGGGCTTTCTGGCCACCGATATGTACCTGCCGGCGTTTGCCGCCATGCAGCAGGATCTCAACACCTCCGCCGCCTCCATCAGCGCCAGTCTGAGCCTGTTCCTCGCCGGCTTCGCGCTGGGCCAGCTGTTCTGGGGACCGCTGTCGGACCGCTATGGACGTAAACCGGTGCTGCTGAGCGGCCTGGCGATTTTCGCGGCCGGCTGTCTGGGGATGCTTTGGGTGCACAACGCCACCCTGATGCTGGCGCTGCGCTTTCTGCAGGCGATTGGCGTCTGTGCCGCGGCCGTTACCTGGCAGGCGATGGTCGCCGATTACTATCCTGCCCAGCGCACGAACCGCATCTTCGCCACCATTATGCCGCTGGTAGGACTGTCGCCGGCGCTGGCCCCGCTGCTGGGCAGCTGGCTGCTGGTGCACTTCGAGTGGCAAGCCATCTTCGCCACCCTGTTCGCCATCACTCTGCTGCTGATGCTGCCTGCCCTGCGCCTGAAGGCAGCCGCGAAGTCAGTAGTAGTGACGCAGCAAAAGATCACCTTTCTCGCGCTGCTGCGCTCCCGGGAATACAGCGGCAACGTCCTAATCTACGCCGCCTGTTCCGCCAGCTTCTTCGCCTGGCTTACCGGTTCACCTTTTATCCTGCATGAAATGGGCTATGGCCCAACCGCTATCGGCCTGAGCTATATTCCGCAGACCATCGCCTTTCTGGTGGGAGGCTATGGCTGTCGCGCGCTGCTGCAGAAATGGTCCGGTCAACAGATGCTGCCGTGGCTGCTGGTGATTTTTGCCGTCAGCGTAGCCGCCACCTGGCTGGTGGGCCTGCAAACCCATGCCTCGCTGGTGGCGTTAATGATCCCGTTCTGCATGATGGCGGTGGTCAACGGCGGGATCTACCCCATCGTGGTTGCTCAGGCGCTGAAGCCTTTTCCGCAGGCGACCGGCCGCGCGGCGGCGCTGCAAAATACCCTGCAGCTTGGCCTGTGCTTCCTGACCAGTCTGCTGGTATCCGCGCTGATCGCCACGCCGCTGCTGACCACCACCAGCGTAATGCTGGTTTCGATTGGCTTAGCCGGAATAGGCTATCGCCTGCAGCAGACGCCGGAGCTGACACCCCACTCTTCCCACGCGTAATGCCCGTCGCCAGGGCCCGGACCAGTCGTTAGCATGCTAAGAAATTTTTATTGAAAGCCAGTACTTAGCGTCCTATACTGGATCCGGGTTCACATAAATAGAAAATAGTTACAGATTAACGGATGCAGGATGCCTCCGTTTCACCATGGAAGGCCTTTCGGCAAGGGTTATCTCCCTTCCTCTGTTTACGTCGGATAGCGACTTCACGGATTATCCGTGAGATTTCTCACAAAGCCAAAAAAGCGTCTACGCTGTTTTAAGGTTCTGATCACTTGGGCGTGATGGAGAAGCTATGAGTTCATCGTGTATAGAAGAAGTAAGTGTACCAAATGATGACTGGTACCGGATTGCAGCTGAATTATTAGGCCGTGCGGGAATTGAAATCAATGGCTCCGCGCCGTCCGACCTGCGGGTTAAAAATCCTCTCTTTTTTAAACGGGTTTTGCAGGAAGGTTCGCTGGGTTTAGGCGAAAGCTATATGGACGGCTGGTGGGAATGCGAGCGTCTGGATATATTCTTCCACAAGGTGTTACGCGCCGGGTTGGAAAAGCAGCTCCCACACCATTTCAAAGACACACTCCGCATCGCAGGCGCTCGTCTGTTTAATCTACAAAGTAAAAAACGTGCCTGGATTGTCGGTAAAGAGCACTACGACCTCGGCAACGATCTCTTCAGCCGGATGCTTGATCCCTATATGCAGTATTCCTGCGGTTACTGGAAAGAGGCGCAGAGCCTCGAGGCCGCCCAGCAGGCTAAGCTGGATCTCATCTGCCGCAAACTGGAGCTGGAGCCAGGCATGCGGGTACTGGATATTGGCTGTGGATGGGGCGGTCTCGCCGAATATATGGCGCGAAATTATCAGGTCAGCGTCGTGGGTGTAACCATCTCCGCCGAGCAACAAAAAATGGCCCAGGCGCGCTGCGCCGATCTCGATGTAGAGATTCGTCTCCAGGATTATCGCGATCTGCACGACAGCTTTGACCGCATCGTCTCCGTTGGCATGTTTGAGCACGTGGGGCCGAAAAATTACGCTACCTACTTTGAGGTTGCCGACCGTAATTTGAAACCCAACGGCCGCTTTTTACTGCATACCATTGGTTCCAAGGTCACCGACCATAACGTTGACCCGTGGATCGATAAATATATCTTCCCGAACGGCTGCCTGCCTTCCGTGCGTCACATTGCCGAAGCCAGCGAAAAGCATTTTGTGATGGAAGACTGGCACAACTTCGGCGCCGATTATGACACGACCCTGATGGCCTGGTATGAGCGTTTCCTCGCCAGCTGGCCGGAAATTGCCGATAACTATTCTGAGCGTTTCAAACGCATGTTTACCTATTATCTGAACGCCTGCGCCGGCGCCTTCCGCGCCCGCGACATTCAGCTCTGGCAGGTGGTGTTCTCGCGCGGTATTGAACATGGACTGCGCGTCGCCCGTTAAATAACACTCCCCCGCTTATCGGCGGGGGATTTTTTTTCAGGCTTCATTGACCTTAGCCGCCATCTCTTTCGCGGCCAGCACGCGTTCGACCGTATCGACAACCGCCTGGGTCTGCGGATCAATCTCAATATTGACGCGATCGCCCAGTTTTTTCGCTCCCAGGGTGGTCCGCTGCAGCGTCTCCGGAATAAGATGCACGCAGAAACGGGTCGCCGTCACCTCACCCACCGTCAGACTAATGCCGTCAATACCGATGAATCCTTTATAGAGGATGTATTTCATCAGCGTTGGATCCTGCACTTTAAACCAGATCTGACGGTTATTTTCGGAAGTCAGAATCTTCACGATTTCCGCGGTGGTCATAATGTGGCCGGACATTAAATGCCCGCCGATTTCATCACTAAATTTCGCCGCTCGCTCGACGTTCACTTCATCGCCGACCTGAATATCGCCAAGATTGGTAATCCGCAGCGTCTCTTTCATCAGATCGAAGCTGATGCGCGCGCCGTTGATTTCGGTCACCGTCAGGCAGCAGCCGTTGTTGGCTACCGAGGCGCCGGTTTCCAGCCCCTCCAGCATATGTGCCGGTAACTCAACCACGTGAGTGCGAAAATTGGGTTTATCATCAATGGAGACCACTTTCGCGGTTCCCTGAACAATACCAGTAAACATGTTTGGCTCCTGTTGAAAATCATGACGGTATCATTACCGCTTTCGCTATCGGGAACAATAACAGGAGGGCAAAGCGGTTGCCAGCGCGCTTCGTGCCTCGACTCTTTTTTCACTGGCTTAATAGCCAATCCTCGCTACAATAGACTGGAAATTCCTCATTTTTATCCCCTTGCTGCCAGTTACGGCGGCTTTTTTAGTCTCAAAATAACAACAATTCGAAGGTGTTCACGTGCAGAAGTATTTCGTTGAAGCGCGTCAGTTATTAGCTCTGGCTATACCCGTCATCCTTGCGCAGGTAGCGCAGACGGCGATGGGTTTTGTCGATACCGTGATGGCAGGTGGCTACAGCGCCACGGATATGGCCGCCGTGGCCATCGGGACCTCCATCTGGCTGCCGGCGATCCTCTTCGGCCACGGCCTTCTGCTGGCGCTGACCCCGGTGGTGGCGCAGCTTAACGGATCCGGGCGGCGAGAGCGTATCGCGCCGCAGGTGCGTCAGGGCTTCTGGCTGGCCGGCTTTGTCTCGGTGCTGATCATGGTCGTGCTGTGGAACGCCGGATACATCATCAGCTCCATGCATAACATCGATCCGCTGTTGGCAGAGAAGGCGGTTGGCTACCTGCGCGCGCTGCTGTGGGGCGCTCCGGGCTATCTGTTCTTCCAGGTCGCCCGTAACCAGTGTGAAGGGCTGGCAAAAACCAAGCCCGGGATGGTCATGGGCTTTATTGGATTACTGGTCAACATTCCGGTGAACTATATTTTTATCTATGGTCATTTCGGCATGCCCGAGCTGGGCGGCGTCGGCTGCGGTGTGGCGACGGCCTCCGTTTACTGGGTGATGTTCGCCAGCATGCTGTGGTGGGTGCGCCGGGCGCGTACGATGCGCGATATCCGCTGCGCCGAGCGCTTCAGCGGCCCTGATTTTGCCGTCCTGTTACGGCTGGTGCAGCTGGGGCTGCCCATTGCTCTGGCGCTGTTCTTTGAAGTCACTCTGTTTGCCGTCGTCGCGCTGCTGGTCTCCCCGCTCGGGATCATTGACGTCGCTGGTCACCAGATCGCGCTTAATTTCAGCTCGCTGATGTTCGTTCTGCCGCTGTCGCTGGCGGCGGCGGTCACCATTCGCGTCGGCTTCCGCCTTGGCCAGGGCTCAACGATCGATGCCCAGGTTTCGGCCCGCACCGGCGTGGGCGTGGGGATCTGCCTGGCAGTATTTACCGCTATCTTTACCGTCCTGATGCGTAAGCAGATTGCGCTGCTGTATAACGATAATCCCGAAGTGGTGACGCTGGCCTCGCACCTGATGCTGCTGGCAGCTATCTATCAGATCTCCGACTCTATTCAGGTGATCGGCAGCGGCATTCTGCGCGGCTATAAAGATACGCGGTCTATCTTTTTCATTACCTTTACCGCGTACTGGGTGCTGGGTTTGCCGAGCGGCTATCTGCTGGCGCTGACCGATATGATTGTGCCCCGCATGGGACCTGCCGGTTTCTGGTGCGGATTTATCATCGGTCTGACCTCCGCCGCCATCATGATGATGCTGCGGATGCGTTTTCTGCAGCGCCAGCCTTCCAGCATCATCTTAGAGCGCGCTGCGCGCTAACTTGTCTAAGCCCGCCGCTCCGGCGGGCTTTTTCGTTCTTCGCTATAACGGCGCGTTGTACATTCCGTTACTCCCTGACACCAAAGACTCACTGATAGCCTCCCGGCAGGCGCTTATAGTGTTGCCAACAGCCCCGCAGTGGGGTTACTCAAGAAACCAAGTCGAGGATTTCAGAATGAAAAAAGTATTAGCTCTGGTCGTTGCCGCTGCTATGGGTCTGTCATCAGTTGCTTTCGCTGCCGATGCGGCAAGCACCACCCCGAGTGCAGCAGCCAGCCATACTACCGTTCACCATAAGAAACATCACAAAGCGGCCGCGAAACCGGCAGCCGAGCAGAAAGCGCAGGCGGCGAAGAAACACCACAAAGCCGCTGCAAAACCGGCTGCTGAGCAAAAAGCCCAGGCTGCAAAGAAACATCATAAAGCGGCACACCACGCAGCTAAACCGGCGGTTAAACCGGCGGCATAATGGTCAGGGCGTTAAGGTGATAAACCGGCGCTGAACAGCGCCGGTTTTTTTTCAGGAGGACATCATGCTGCAACGCTATCGCTTCGAATTGCTGCTGTTACTGCTCATCGTCTGCGCGCTGTTTACCCTGCGCTTGATGTTTAAATAGCTGGCTGCTGAACCCATTTACGGGCCGGCGGCGTATAGTCGCGAAAACCGGCGATAATCTCGTCTGCCGAGGTAGCGAACGGCAGCATTTCCGCGTAGCGCGGGTGCATAAACCCTTCCTGTACCATGTTATCGACCATCGCCTGAAGCGGATCGTAATAACCCTTAATATTCAGGAACGCGCACGGTTTCTCATGGATCCCCAGCTGCGCCCAGGTCCATTGTTCGAAAATCTCCTCGAGCGTCCCCGCCCCGCCCGGCAGGGCAATAAAGCCATCCGCCAGCGCCGCCATTTTGGTTTTCCGCTCGTGCATATCCTCGACCACATGCAGCTCCGTCAAGCCGCGGTGGGCAATTTCCCGCTCCACCAGGCCGCGCGGCATCACGCCGATCACCACGCCACCGGCCTCCAGCGCCGCATCGGCGACCGCCCCCATCAGACCAACTTTGCCGCCGCCATAGACAAGCGCCAACCCCTGCTGCGCCAGCGTACGTCCAACCAGACGGGCGGTTTCGAGGTACAGCGGATGTTCGCCAGCTGAAGAACCGCAAAAAATACCAATCGATTTCATCTTCGTTATGACTCCTTCTCTTCTGGTGGCCGATAATTTAACACATCGGCAACCCTTCCGCGCAGGTTTGGACTGCCTGAAAAATGAGAGCCGTGATGCTCGCTGGCGAAGAAATATCCTTGTGGTTCAGTAAAATATATCCGGAATGAGTAAAAGTTCCGCAATCGCATGCAATGTGCAAGAAAAGTGACGTTTACCTCTTGCCACATCCCCTCCCTGCCGCTAATATGCGTCCCCGTTGTCACCACAACATTGCGTTCGTAGCTCAGTTGGTTAGAGCACCACCTTGACATGGTGGGGGTCGTTGGTTCGAGTCCAATCGAACGCACCATAATGCGTTTATAGCTCAGTTGGTTAGAGCACCACCTTGACATGGTGGGGGTCGTTGGTTCGAGTCCAATTAAACGCACCATAATGCGTCTGTAGCTCAGTTGGTTAGAGCACCACCTTGACATGGTGGGGGTCGATGGTTCGAGTCCATTCAGACGCACCAATCATTTTTCCTTCTGTAATTCCTGAATTTTATCACCTGCTCCCCGTTGGTATTGCTGACTTAAAATGTTGTGTATTGGCAAAGCGTTTTCCTTGCATAGTCCATACTAGTCCACATGAGTGCTAAGGAAGCCAACCCTTTTAATGAGCATCAAAAATCGATCAACAGACCACGCCGTTTAATTTCTTAATGATAATAATTCCATTCATCATAAATATATGCATATGCAAATCGATATATCAGATACCCCACCAGGAATCCCACAACTGAAAGTAAACCCCAGAGAAATTTATATTCATTTACTGAGAAAAAAAAGAACCAGCCAGCCAGCGCGATACCTGAAGCACCTAATCCCATCCCAGCCCCTCTGATAACACGGGAAAGCAGGATGAGTAATGTTCGTTTTATATTCATAGTCCACCAAAGAAATATTCACATATTTTGTTAAATTCTGCTGGATTCTTATCACTGACCATACACGCTGTTTCGAAAGGTTTTACAATATCCTCAACAAGAAAATACAGAAGATCCAGATCTCCCAGATTTTGCAGTTTATCATGCAGTACCGGATTTCTGCGCTTCAGATATCGGGACGTGTATATTGCTCTGGATGTTTCAGCTCCAACGGATAATAATAATCCGGCAAGACTTCCTGCAAAAAAAGCGGACACTCCTCTTGAGGCGTTCCCCTCTTCCTCATCCCGCTCCGCGTCAGGTGCTGCGGCTTCGGTCCTGCCGCCATATGGGTTAACAGTTGCTGATTCAGCAGGCTGTCGATATTGCGCCCTCCGGAGAACAACCATCCGGTAGCGTGACTGCCCCGGCGGTTGCTTTACCAAACTGGTTGCATCGTTTATCAGCCTGTTCCTCATCGCTTCACTCCATCTTTTCTGGCGTTAAAATTCATCATTACGTCCTCCATTCGTTACCCTTCGCCACCCCACCCACTGGCCGCGCTATCGCACCCGCCTGCTTTCGCGAACGCTACCGCCCGTCGCTGTCTCCCTACAGGAACCCAAAGCGCACTGGGTAAGGCAGAACGGTGATCTTTTATTTAACGCCCGGAATAACAGTCGCTCAGCAATAAATGTCCAAGGAAATCCCGTTCGTATCCACATCCTGCCGGAGTAAGTCCAGTTTTAATTCAGTGGCATCTCGGTTCAGCTCGGGAGTGACTGCGTAATACTGACAAAGACGATAAACAGAATAAAACAAATAAACTGATAATATTTTGTCATGCGAGAGAAGGAAGCTGTCTGGACGCAGGGCAGAAGCGGTGGCTTCGCAACAACAATATTCCATACTGATAACTATTCCCTGGTGTAAAAAAGCGAGCGCGCGGTATAACAGGGAGGAAACCATGGGCGGCGCTAAATGTCTCCCGGCCAGCTCTGACTTAACCTGCCGCAATCTCCGTCTGCAGCCAGCGCTCAAACATCTGCAGCGCTGGCTCCCCCTCCCCGCCGCCGGGTTTGATCAAGCAGAAGCGCTTAGCCAGCGTCGGGGAGCCCGGCCACGGGGCAACCAGCGTTCCGGCGCTCAGCTCGCTTTCCACATACATCTTCGGCACCAGGGCCACTCCCTGCTGACTTAGTACCGCGGCGATCGCCATCTCATGCAGATCGTAGCGCGGCCCCTGGGCGGGGTTATCCAGCGCCAGACCGCACTCGCGGGCATAGTGCAGCCAGGCGTCCGGGTTTTGCCGCCGGTGAATGCGCGTTAGCCGGTTAAGCAGCCCCGGAAGATCGTCATCCGTCAGCAGCGCAGCATGGCAGACCGGCAGCAAATACTCCGCAAATAAAAACGTCACCTCCATTCCGGTCCACGCCGGGTGTTCAAAATGGATGGCGGCATCAAATCCGCTTCCCGGCAGAATGAAGGGATCGCTGCGGGCGGCGATATTGACCACGATATGCGGATGCTGCGCCGCAAAGCGCCCGAGCCGGGGAATTAACCAGCGGCTGGCGAAGGTGGGGAGCACGGCGATCTCCAGGCTGCGGCCATCGACGGGCATCCCGCTGACGTCATGGGTGTCCCGTTCCAGGCGAGCGAGGATCTCGCGGACCTGACGAGCATAGCGGGCGCCTGCCGGATTGAGCCGCACCCGGCTCCCCGTCCTGTCAAAGAGTTTACTGTCGAGGAGCGCTTCCAGACGGGCAATCTGCCGGCTGATGGCCCCTTCCGTTAACGCGAGCTCAGCCGCCGCGCGGGCAAAGTTGCCGTGACGAGCCGCGGCCTCAAAAGCCAGTAGCGCAGCGCTGCTGGGGATTTTACGACGCATAGCCAATGCTCCTTGTGCAGGCTCACCGAAAGTCAGTGACAGAATATCACTACGCCTTGAATTAACATCGTTTTTCAGCGCCATTTTTAGCCGATAGGATGATGAAAACTCACTAAAGCGCCTTGTGCGCACATCATCTGTTCATCGAGGTCACTATGCTCTATGTCGTCGAATGCGCCTACACCGATCCCCAAAGCGAAGCGGCGTGGAATACCTTTTACAATCAGGAAAAACTACCGGCGCTGGTCTCTGTGCCCGGTTTCTACGCCTCCCAGCGCTTCCGCGCTCTCAGCGAGGGCTGCCCCTGCTACCTGGCGCTGCACGATATCCACGATGCTACCGTCATCGACAGCGACGCCTACCGCCGCAACGGCGGCGGCCATTTTGCCCGCTGGCAATCGGCGATCGCCGACTGGCATCGCCACCTCTATCTAACGAATAATACGCTGCGGGAGGTTGCCCCGGATGAAGTGCTGCTGCTGGGCGATACCGCGGAGGACTTGCCCGTCGCTGCGCCGATACACCTGCAGCCAGGCGGCCTGGCGACCGAACAAACCCGGTATGCCGCCATCCTCCCACGGGACAACCTGCATCACCTGGCCACGACTGCCGCCGTCTTTATCTATCAGCCCATCACCGCCCGGTTACGCAACCCGGCGCAGCGCGCGTGAGGTCGCCATGTCACCTGCTCCCTTTTATACGTTGACCGCTGGCGACCTGACGGTGACTGCCGTGAGTGATGGTCTGATGTCAGCGCCGCTGTCCTTACTCTCGGGTATCTCGCGGGAGGAGGCGGAGCATCTGCAGCGGCATTCAGGATTAGCCTCGCCGGAGACCATTGCGATTGGCGCCTATCTGATCCGCGGTCGCGGGAATACGGTGCTGGTGGATACCGGCACCGGCGGAGCCAATGGCGTTGGCGGCGAACTTATCGCCAATCTGGCGCGGCTCGGCGTTGGTCCTGAGGAGATCGACGCCATCCTTCTCACCCACGCCCATCCGGACCATATCGGCGGCCTGCTGTCCGCCGCTGGTACGCCAGCGTATCCCAACGCCACGGTGTTCCTGCCTACGCGGGAAAGCGCTTACTGGCTGGCAACATCCACGTTCGACAACGCCAGCGATCGCGGTCGGCGCAACGTGCTGCTTGTTCGCCGTGTACTGGCGAACTGCGCGGCGCAAATCAGCGGGGTTGATGATGAGGAGGTGATCGCCGGGATCCGCCCGTGCCCTCTGCCCGGCCATACGCCCGGGCATACCGGGTATCGTCTCGAAGCGGGCGATACCTCGCTGCTGATCTGGGGGGATATCGTCCATTTCCCGTCCATTCAGTCTGCGCGGCCAGAAGCCTCGGTCGCCTTCGACGTCGATCCTGAACAGGCCCGGCGTACCAGGGAGATCCTGCTGCGCCAGGCCGCCAGCGAACGGTGGTTGATTGCCGGTATGCATCTTGGCCTGCCGGGATTCGCCAGAGTGGAGAACACCGCCTCAGGCTATTGTCTGCGCTCGGTGTGATCGTTGAGCAGAACAATGACCACAGTAAAACCCCGGTCGCGGCATGAGCACGACCGGGGCGTTTTGTCCGGGAAAGTGGACGAGCCGTTAACCGCGGCTCTTCCAGCCTTTTTTACTTTTGCAGCTAGCTTTGGTGGCGACCCACGGGTGACGTAGCTGAGTCAACTGAAGATCCTGGGAGGCCGGGCTGGCCGACCAGCGTTTGTTGCACAGAGGCTTACGAGTTGCAATGACCATAAAAACGCTCCTGAAAAGTAATGAACCATTCCCTGGGTAGTTCCACAAGTTCAGAATTAGCGTATCACCGCGTAACGGAAGTTATTTCAATCTTTGTTTTAGAATGTAAATGGTCATCGCCCTCTGAAATAGCTTAAATTGATCCAAATCAATTTAAGTGCATTTATTTTTCGATGCCACCTATATTTTCAAGCGCTTACCTTCGCCAGTCGCCTGATTAAGACTTTTCCTATACCGCATAATACAACAGAATCAAGCGATATTATCAGATTTTTATTCTAGTTATGTATGGCTGTGTGGTTATTTGTTTTGATTATTCTAACTGATAAAATTCACTTGGTCAGTCAGCAGCGGGCAGGTACTCTGCACCGGCAAGAAGAGGATTTGTCAGGGAGTGGTGGATGACTAAAGGCTATAAACTACTTGGCTATAAGTTAGCGGATAATATTTTCTACTGCCTGCATCATCGGGAAATTATCACGCTGCGCGGGACACGGACGCAAGTCCAGCTACGCAGCACCATGGCCTGTTTACTGGAGTACCTGCTGGCGCACGGCAGAGAACGTCTGGTCAGCGATGAAGAGTTAATGATTAACGTTTGGGAAAAAAATAATCTCCGCCCTTCCGCGCAGCGCCTATGGCAGGTTATTCAGAGCTTAAAGTCTCGCTTACACCAGGCTGGCGTGGAGAGCGCGTTAATCATCCGCGTTAAGTGCGCGGGGTATTATATTAATAACGTTTACGTAGCCGAAATTTATTCATACAAACCGCCGGGGATGATGAATTATATAAACACTTCGCCTGCTGATATGAATAAGCTTCTGGTACGCAGCTAATCCCCTCCCCGCGCCGTTTACATCGCCAGCAACAGGGTTTATTCGTTGAATATTTTAATTCACAGCAATAATATTTATTTTAATATCGGTATCGCCCAGTGTTTTCGGGATATTCAGAAAACAGCGCCCGAATTAAAGGTTATTCACTCCCTGCCCCTCAGCCATCTTCCAGAACTGTCCGGGCTGGATGTGATTATTTTGTCACTGGAAAACTATCATGATTACCTGGCTGCCGCTGAAATCGCTCAGCACTTTCAGGGCCTGGTCATTGGCTTTACGTCAGCCGGCAACGTAAGGCGCGGACGCGCCTTTTTCGCGGATACCCTACTGTGGGTCAGCCAGCGCGAAGCGGTACGTGAAGTGAGCCGCCTTCTGCGCTGCCTGGCCGAGCGCCGCTGGCCACTCGTGCCGCGTCACCAACGTCAGAGCGTTTCTTTCCGTCAACGAGCCCCGCTCAACCGCCTGGAGATGCGGATGATTGATGCCACCATGAAGGGTCAGTCGGTTCATCAAATGGCCGCTACGCTGGGGATTAATCGCAAGCGGGTCTATAACGGCCTGGAAAGGATTAAAGTGAATTTCCGCCTGGTCAGTCATAGCCATTTTCATCATTTCATGACCGACAGGCTCTCTTTTAGTCGCCTGTCTGCCGACCTCCGATGCCTGACCACAGCAGCTAATGCAACCCTGCCGCCGCGCGCAGCCTCGCGGCTGGCGGAAAATCATTCATATTATTTGAAAGAGTTTCGCAAATTGTTTTGATTTTAGGCTCCAGCAATCAAGCGTATTCTTTATCACATCAGGGCAACAGGCCCTTTATCAGACACCAAATTAAGGAATACGACCATGAAATTCATCAAAACTTTCGTTGCTGTTGCTGCGCTATCTCTGTTCTCTGCTGCCAGCTTTGCTCAGAGCGTCAGCGCCACTGCCTCCACGCTGGACCGCGCGGAAGCTAAAATTGCCGCCCAGGCCGCAGAACAGGGTGCATCCTATAAAATTACCAGCGCCCAGTTTAACAACCGTGTTCATATGACGGCTGAACTGAGCAAATAAACCCTTGCCCCTAAACGTTTCCTAAAGCGCCGCCTGGACGGCGCTTTAGTTTTTCCCCCTTCCTGACCTTTCCCGGCAGGTCCATGCGGCATTCGCCGGATCCCGGACAATACTGACTCTCAGCACAAAAAGAGCCTGATAGCAATAAATACCCGATTGGCTGGATTATCTGCGGCTTGTCGGCGTAAAGCGGAGAGGTCTGTCGCCGCGAATCAGTCGGAGGCCTTCCGCTGTCTGCAAAGCGGCGCCCATTTTGGCAAAATTTGCGTGGCGTGGTGAGGGTTTGCAGGGCCTCCGTGCCCTGGAAAGACTTTATTCGAAAAAGACGTCCGGATTTTCCGACAGCGAAACAAAGGATTTCGTGTTTTTATCCAGCGCCTGAATATCGCCGGTTTCGATGTCGTAGAACCAGCCATGCAGGCGCAGGGTATGGTCGCGCAGACCAACCGCCACCGAAGGATGGGTCTTGATGTTATTCAGTTGGGCGATGACGTTTTCCTGCACCATGCCATTGACCTTATCGGTTTCGCTAGCCCAGGTTTTCTTTTCCACCACCGCTTTCGCGGCATCGGCATAGCGTAGCCAGTGAGACACCGCCGGCATCGGCTCAAGGCACTGACAGGTGGCGATCGCTTTCATCGCGCCGCAGTTGGAATGGCCGCAGATCACGATATCCGTCACGCCCAGCGCAACCACTGCATATTCGATGGTCGCGGAAACGCCGCCCGGCTCCGGCCCGAAAGACGGCACGATATTCCCGGCATTACGAATGACAAAGAGCTGTCCCGGCTCCTGCTGGGTAACCAGTTCCGGCACCAGACGGCTGTCAGAACAGGAGATGAAAAGCGCTTTGGGATTCTGGCTGGAGGCCAGGCTGCGGAAGAGTTCTTTACGCTGGGGGAAGATCTCTTTCTGGAAGTTGAGGAAGCCCTCAATGATATGTTGCATAGCAGTGTCTCTTCTCTGTAGTTATTACGGTATGACAAAGATCACAGTTATTCAGTTTACCATCGATGACAAGAATGGGAATCGTTATTCAAACAGTTGCGCAGAAAACGCGCGCCGCCAACGCCTGCTTCTCCCCGTCTAATACACACCTTTTTGACGTGCTTTCCTGAACCATTTTGCTACTCTGTCTGCTCCAACCGTCCACACGTTACCGACCGCCTGCCTGCGGCGGACATAACAGGAGTCGCTATGTTCCTATCCAGCCTGATGGCCATTGCCGCGGTGCTGATCATGGGCGTGATCAGTCCCGGCCCAAGCTTTATTTTTGTCGCGCGCAATGCCGTCGCTCGCTCGCGTCTGCACGGTATGGTGACCGCCCTCGGTACTGGCGCCGGTGCGGCCATTTTCTCCATTATGGCGATGCTGGGCCTGCAGAAGGTGCTCACCGCGGTGCCGGAGCTGTTTATTGGTTTGAAGGTGGCGGGCGGGCTCTATCTGCTGTGGCTGGGCTATAAAATTTTTCGCGGGTCGGCGCAGCCGATGGACTTTTCCGCCAGCGGGATGGCCGGCAACCGCTCTTTGCTGAAGACCTTCCGCGACGGGCTGTATACTCAGCTCAGCAATCCCAAAACTGCGCTGGTGTTCGCCTCAATTTTTACCGCCCTGCTGCCGGCGCAGATCCCCACCGCCTTCTATTACATCGTGCCGCTGATGAGCTTTCTGATCGACGTCAGCTGGTATTCGCTGGTGGCGCTGGTGCTGTCTGCTGACCGCCCGCGGCGCGTCTACCTGCGGCTGAAGCGGCGGATCGACATCGCCACCGCGACGGTGCTGGGGGCGCTGGGCCTGCGGCTTATCGCCACCTCCCTCACCCGCTAGCGGGTTACACGGTATAGATGCGAATATCGTGCTGCTGAAAGGCAACGCGATATTCGCGACTGATATTCTCTTCCACCACCAGCACATCGATATCGCTGCTGGCGGCCACCACAAACCGCGCTGCGGCCGGAATTTTATCCGAAGTCAGACCAACAATAATTTCGCTGCACTGTTTAATGACCGCTTTCTTGAACTCGCAGTCGGCATAGTCAAAGCCGGTCAGGCCCGACTCTGGCGCCATCGCGCAGCCGCCGATAAACCCCTGGTCGAATAACATGCCCTGCACCTGAGCCACCGCCGCGGCGCCGACGCAACCGCCGCTCGCGCGCTGTACCTGGCCGCCAAGCATCACCACGTCATACAGCGGTTTTTTCACCAGTACCGCGGCGATCTCCGGCGAGTTCGTTACCACCGTCAGCGCCAGCTCGGTGGGCAGCGCCTCGGCCATCGCCAGATTGGTGGTCCCGGTATCAATGAAAATAGTGCCGCCGGGCTTCACCAGCCGGGCACACTGTTGCGCGATCCTGAGCTTTATCGCGCGGTTTTTATCTTTCCGCTCACTGTAATCCCCCGCTTCCGGCAGACTCAGCACCGCCCCGCCATACACCTTTTTACAGAATCCCTCGCGGCTGAGCTCATGCAGATCGCGGCGGATGGTATGCTCCGACACCTGAAGACGCGCCGCCAGCTCCGCGCACACCACTCTGCCGTTTTCCTGCAGGATCTGGCAAATCAGCGCTTGTCGCTGTTGAGGGAAAGCAGCATAATCGAGCATAACACAATCCTTAAATGATCAAAACCGAGCAGTAGCAAGCATGATCGTCTGCCCTGCTCTGGTTGTCAACGTTCCTGCCCGGAGGTTTACCATGAAAATTGCCCATTTCGCCCTGTGGACCCAACAGCTCGACGTCCAGGCCCGCTTCTGGGTGGACTTCTTTGCCGCCAGCATCAATGAAAAATACCTTAGCCAGACCAACCCCGGCTTTGCCTCCTATTTTGTTACTATCGACGACGAGGTGGTGATAGAGTTGATGAGCAAGCCTGGCCTGCAGCAGGCCAGCGCGGATAATAACCATACCGGCTGGGCGCATCTGGCCCTCTCGGTGGGCGGGGCGGAACAGGTCGATGCCATCGCCCAACGCGCCGGGGCCGCCGGAATACTGATTTCGCCGCCGCGCACCACCGGCGACGGCTATTATGAGGCGGTGATCGCCGATCCCGATGGCAACCTGATCGAAATCGTCGCATAGTCAGCAGAACGCCAGTATTCAGGAGGCAGCCATGGCACATTACCGGATTATCGACACCGCATCCTGGCCCCGCCGGGACCATTTCACTTTTTACCGCCAATTCGCCAACCCCAGCTTTAATCTCTGCGTGCCGATAGCGGCGCAGCGCCTGTACGAATGTGCGAAGGACCGTCGGGTCTCGTTTTTTCAGCTCGCGCTCTATGCCCTGCTGCGCGCGGCCAACGGGGTACCGCAGCTACGCCAGCGAGTGCGGAACGATGAGGTGATTGAATATGACAGTCTGGCAGTAATGACGCCGGTGATGACCGTCGGAGAGGGATTCCGTCAGGTGTGGTGCGACAATGCTCCCGAGTTCACCGCCTTCAGCGCCGCGGCCACGCCGAAGATTGTCGCGGCAAGAGAGACATCCCCGGCGCCGCTCATCGTCGATGGCGAGCATTTTATCTGCGCCAGCTGTCTGCCATGGCTCCACTTCACCTCGATGACCCATGCGGAATATGCCGTCGGCGCGGCGGTCCCCGCGCTCACCTGGGGAAAATTGCAGAATGGCGTTATCCCGGTGGCCGGGCGGTTTAACCATGCCTTCGTCGATGGTCTCCACGCCAGCCGCTTTTATGCCCTTGTCGAAGAGGGATTTAATGACCCCGAGCGGCTCTGGTTGCCGCTAACCGAAACCGCACCCTCCCTGCTTCCCCCAGCGGCGAGGGAGCGTTAACGTCTGCCCGGAACTGACCGCCAGGGAACCTTACTCCCTGCACGGCGGTCGGTACGGGGCCACTATCATCGTTCCCTTTCAGCCGGCGAATACCGCGCAGGTGTGACGCCTGTTCAGAACCTCGCGATTGAAAAGCTGGGTCGCAGACAGCATGCTGACCAACCATCATCAGACAGCGGAAACCACTGCTTCATAGCCATAAAATGGGATTATATTGCCGATCCTTTGCTAAGGATAATTAGTTATAAATCATAGCGTTTCAGTGTTAGACAGGGCGAAGTGCGCCTCTTATCTTTCGTCATGAATTGTAAATAACCACGCAATCATTTGATGAGGTAGCACTTTTGTCCAGATTACAACAAGGATTAAAAACCAGACAAACCCGCTTCGCCCTGGCGCTAAAAGTGGCCCTGCTCGGCGGCGTGGTAGCATTTTCTTCTGTTGCCCATGCGGAAGTGATCCTGAAAGAAGGCATCACCCCGGCCACTGACGCCAGCCAGATCCCGGCCAGCGCCAAACTGCGCACAGACACGGTGGTGACCGGGATCTCCGAGCCGCAGGGGATCTTTAACCCCTACTTTTTCGTCAACGGCTGGGATGAGAACGTGACTAACGTCATTTTTTCACGCCTGATCGACTGGGACAGCCAGGGCAAGCTGGTCCCGGGACTGGCGGAGAGCTGGACGGTCAGCCCGGATAACAAAGTCTATACCATCAAATTGCGCCCTGGTCTCACCTTTAGCGACGGCTCACCGCTGACGGCGGAAGATGTCGCCTTTACCCTGACGGTCCTGCTCGACCCCAGCTATGATGGCGATACCGACATCACCCTGGCCAATATCGCCGGCGGGGCGGACTACAAAGCCGGCAAGGCTGACAGCGTCAGCGGCCTGAAGGTCATCGACCCGCTCACCCTGCAGGTGACCACCACGCAGCCAGGCGCCACCACGCTGGCCAAAATTGGCGGGCCTGTACTGTCGAAAGCCTGGTACGGCAAAGGGTATCAGCGGGGGAATCTCGACTATCTGCGCTCACTGCACGGCAAGCCGCTGGGCAACGGCCCTTACGTGTACGACAAATATATTCCCGGTCAGGAAATACGCTTCCATGCCAATAGCCATTTTTACCGTGGGACGCCGCCAACGCCGCGCTTTATCTATCGCGTGACCAATCCGTCCACCAACTTCCAGCTGTTCCAGACCGGGGAGACCGACTACGACGCCTTTACCTCGCGCCCCGACGATATTGAGCAACTGAAGATGCTCGGCTTCGCCAATATTAATCTTTACGGCTCCAGCGACTACAGCCAGGTGGAATTCAACGTGCATCGCCCGGCGCTACAGGATAAGCGGGTGCGCCAGGCGCTGATTTACGGCCTGGATAGGCAGAAGCTGATCGACGTGGTCTATCAGGGATACGGCAAAGTCGCCATCGAACCGATCGCGCCGATCTCCTGGGCCTTTAACGCTGAAGGCGTCGACCCTTACCCTTACGATCCGGCCCAGGCCAAAAAGCTGCTGGATGAGGCCGGCTGGAAACCAGGAGCCGACGGTATCCGCGCCAAAGACGGCCAGCGCCTGGAGCTGACCCTGCTGGTGAGCAAGAAGGTGCTCAACGATGCGCTGATCCCCATCGCCAAGGAGAACTGGCGGCAGATTGGCGTGCTGCTGAAGCCGCAGGTGGTGGATTTCAACGCCCTGATGGCGCAGCGCAAAGCCGGAAATTACGATTTGGCCTCGTTCAGCACCAGCACCCTCAACGACCCGCACGACGGGGTATGGGATTTCTACAGCAGCGAAGCTAAAGAGTCCGGCTACCATAACGCGGAAGTCGATAAGCTGATTAACGCCGGCAACGCGGTGCTCGACATCGAACAGCGCAAGCCGATCTACCACCAGCTGTATAAAGTGCTGGCCGACGATCCGCCGGTGATCCTGCTCGGCTATCGCGAGATCCTTTCCGCCAGCAGCGCCCGCGTCAGCGGCTTTAAGCCGGATATCTACAACGGCCTGACCGGCAGCCTGCCGGATGTAAAAATCGTCAAATAAATCCCTGGCCGCCGGGTTAACCGGCGGCTGATGTGAGACCGTCATGAGAAATTTCATCCTGAGGCGCCTGCTGCAAACGCTGCCGATGCTGCTGCTGGCCTCCTTCATTATTTTTTTGCTGTTTGCCAAAACCCCCGGCGACTTTATCGATGGCAATATCACCCTGACCGCTGCCCGCGCCGCGGAGCTGAAGGCGATCTACGGCCTCGACCAGCCGCTATTGACCCGCTACCTCCACTGGCTGGGACAGTTGCTGCGCGGTGATTTAGGCTTTTCGCTGCAGTATCAGATCCCGGTCAGCCAGTTGCTCAACCAGTACATCTGGAACTCTTTTCTGCTGGCCAGCGTCGCGCTGGTCTTTTACTGGGGCATCGGCCTGGCGGTGGGCGTGGTTTCTGCCCTGCGCCCTGGCTCCTGGTTTGATCATCTGGTGAGCGTCGCGGTGTTTGCCGCCATGTCGTTCCCCACCTTTTTCCTCTGCCTGCTGCTGATTAAATGGTTCGCCGTCGATCTCCACTGGCTGCCGGTAGGCGGGATGACCAATACCGGCAGCGACGAGAGCGGCTGGCAGTATGTGCTGCAGGTGGCTGCCCATCTGGCGCTGCCGGTGCTGGCGCTGGTGATGCTGCAGGCGGGCAGCCTGACGCGCTATGTGCGCGCCAGTATGCTCGACGTGGTGAAAATGGATTTTATCCGTACCGCCCGCGCCAAGGGGTTGCAGGAGCGCACGGTGATCCTCAAACATGCCCTGCGCAACGCCCTGCTGCCGATTATCACCCTGCTGGGCTTCGAGCTGCCGGGGCTGTTCTCCGGGGCGATCATTACCGAAAAGGTATTCAACTGGCCGGGGGCGGGCCACATTCATATCGACTCGCTGGCCGCCCGCGACTATCCGGTACTGATGGGGTTTACCCTGTTTCTGGCGGTGCTGACGATCGTCGGGAATCTGCTCGCCGACGTGCTGTACGCCTGGGCCGATCCGCGTATTCGGGTGAGGTCATAATGATCCTGTCTTACTTAGCTTCCCGTCGCCGCCAGCGGCAGGCGGCTATCCCGGCGCTGGCGCACATTACTCCCTCTCCCTGGCGCCAGGGGTGGCGACAGCTGCGCCGTAACCGGCTGGCCATGTTCTGCCTGCTCCTGCTGGCGGTGATGGCGGTGTGGTGCGTGCTGGGGCCCGTCTGGTCGCCGTGGAGTGATGATGCCACCGACGCCCTGAGCATCAACCAGCCGCCCGGGGCGGAACACTGGCTGGGGACCGATTTCCTCGGTCGCGATGTCTACACCCGCCTGCTGCTGGCCGGGCGCATCTCGCTGATTATCGGCCTGCTGACCATGGTGATGTCGGTGTGCCTCGGCTACCTGCTCGGCGCCCTCTCGGGTTACGTCGGCGGGTTAACCGACAAACTGATCATGCGCGTGGCCGACCTGGTGATGACTATCCCCGGGTTACCGCTATTGATCGTCGCCGGGGCGATGCTTTCTGAGCTCGATTTTTCGCCGGACTCGCGCATTTATATGGTGGTGGTGATGCTCAGCCTGCTGGAGTGGCCCCGACTGGCGCGGCTGGTGCGCGGGCAATGTCTCTCCCTGCGCGAACGCGATTTTATGCTGGCCACCCAGGTGCTGGGCCTGTCGGCGCGTCGCCGGCTGTTTGGCCACCTGCTGCCGAATACCATTCCGATTCTGGTGGTGATGGCGACCATGGCCGTCGCCAACGCCATTCTCAGTGAATCCGCGCTGAGCTATCTCGGCCTCGGCGTGGTGCCGCCGACGCCGTCGTGGGGCAATATGATGGATGCCGCTAACAGCCTGATCGATTTCCAGCGCCGCCCCTGGCTGTGGATGCCGCCGGGCATCGCCATCTTTATCACCGTGATCGCCATCAACGTGCTGGGCGATGGCCTGCGCGATGCCATGGATCCCAATATGAAACCGAGGCTGAAATGACCACGCCGTTAGTCTCCTTTAATCATCTCTCCGTCTCTTTCGCCGGCGAACGCTCTCGCGTGCGCGCGGTGCAGGAGGTCTCTTTCACCATTCAGGCCGGGCAAACCGTTGGCGTGGTGGGTGAATCCGGCTGCGGCAAAAGCGTCACTGCCATGGCGCTGATGGGCCTCCTGCCGCCGCAGACGGCGCGCATCGACGGCGGCGAGATCCGCTTCGCGGACCGCGATCTGCTGCGGCTGAAAGCCAGACAGATGGCCGATCTGCGCGGTCACCAGCTGGCAATGATTTTTCAGGAACCGATGTCGGCCCTCAACCCGGTGTTGACCATCGGGGAGCAGCTGTGCGAACCGCCGATCCGCCACCTCAGCGCCACGCCGAAAGCCGCCTGGCATCAGGCCATCCAGCTGTTAAGCGAGGTCGGCCTGGCGCGCGGGGACAGCCTGATGACCCGCTATCCTCACCAGCTTTCCGGCGGCATGCTGCAGCGGGTGATGATCGCCATGGCGCTGAGCTGTCGGCCCAAACTGCTGATCGCCGACGAACCCACCACCGCTCTCGACGTGACCGTGCAGGCGCAGATCCTACGCCTGCTGCGGGATCGGGCCCGGGCCAGCCAGATGGCGATGATGCTGATTACCCACGATCTGGGGGTGATCGCGCAGATGGCCGAGCAGGTGGTGGTGATGTATGCCGGACGAATTGTGGAACAAGGCGCCACCGCGGAAGTGCTACGGCATCCTCAGCATCCCTACACGCGGGGGCTGATCGCCTCCCGACCGGTGCCCGGTGAGCGGCGTCGGCGGCTGTACTCAATTCCCGGCCAGGTGCCGGATCTGGCCGCCCTACCGGCGGGCTGCGCCTTTGCCGGGCGCTGCGAGCGGGCGACGGCGCGCTGCCGGGAGGCGATTCCGCCGCTGCTCGGCGACCGCCAACGTGCTGCCTGCTTTTATAGCGAATTTGCGGAGGTGACAGCATGAGCGAACGCTATGTCATTGAAGTGGATGGATTGAAAAAATATTTTCCGCTACGCGACGGCCTGTTTGGTCAGCAGACCGGCGAGCTTCGCGCGGTGGACGGCGTCAGCTTTAATATCCGTCCGGGCACCATTTTTGGCCTGGTGGGCGAGTCCGGCAGCGGTAAAACCACCGTCGGCCGGACCCTGCTTGGCCTGTACGAGAAGAGCGCCGGCAGCGTGAAATTTCACGGTCAGGAGCTGGCCGACCTGACCGCGCCTGCCCTGCGCGCTATCCGGCCCAGGATGCAGCTGGTGTTTCAGGACCCCTATAGCTCGCTGAACCCGCGGCTGCGTATTGGCGACGCGATTGGCGAAGCCATGCTGCAGCACAAACTGTGCGCCCGCAATGAGCTATATGACCGGGTAATCGACGTGATGAAGATCTGCGGCCTGGCGCCGGAACACTATGCCCGCTTCCCGCATCAGTTTTCCGGCGGCCAGCGTCAGCGGATCGGTATTGCCCGGGCGCTGATCCTCAACCCGGATTTTATCGTCGCCGATGAACCCATCTCGGCCCTTGATGTGTCGATTCAGGCGCAGATCATCAATTTGTTTTCCGACCTGCGCGACAACCGCGGCGTCACGTTTCTGTTTATCTCCCACGACCTCGGGGTGGTGGAGCATTTATGTGACGATGTGGCGGTGATGTATCTCGGGCAACTGGTGGAAAGCGCCAGCCGCGATGCGCTGTTCAGCCGCCCCCTCCATCCCTATACCCGCGCCCTGATGGCTGCGGTGCCGACCCTCGACCCGCACAGCGAACCGCAGGCGCTGGTGCAAGGCGAGATCCCGGATCCGGCCAATCCCCCCGCCGGCTGCCGCTTTTCATCCCGCTGCCCGCTGGCCAGCGAACGTTGCCGCAGAGAGCCTCCGGCGCTGCGCGAGGTGGCCCCGGGCCATCGGGTCGCCTGTCATTGGGTCGCATCCTGAGCGCGGTCAATGGGGTTATTTATTTCTAAACAACCGACCGATTGTGCGCGGCAGCGCCAGGATTTACTGTCCGCCCCGTCTTGTGAGACGCGCGATAAATGAAGCGGAACATCTTTGTACTCTTTTGCCCAATGGCTTCGGGCATTTTTTCTCCACGCCCGGGAGCGATCCTCCCGGCAAGATATTTAGCGGGGCGCGGTCGCCCGTCTGTCAAAACGCAGCAATGGAATTGCTCGTCCGCGTCCCGCTACCCTTTTCCCGCCGCTAATTAAATAAGGGCAAAAAAATAAGACAACATGAGATTGCCTGGGGTATAGCTTTATCTTATTTTTTAAGCGTGTACTCCCTGTTAAGGTATCAACATCATGCTTAAGCGTCGCACTCTCAAAACAGCACTGGCGGCGGTTATTTCTCTTGCCGTCATGGCCGCGCCAGCGTATGCCAACCCGGGTAATGGCAATGGCAACGGCGGTGGTAATCACGGGAACAGTGGTAACCATGGCAATAGCGGCAATCATGGTAACAACGGTAACAGTGGCGACCATGGCAATAAAGGGCAAAATAAAGGCCAGTCCACTGAAGATCACGGCAAACGGAAAAACTACGGCAAGCCCGACCACGTCGACAGCGATATTAGCTTCTCACGGGCGCGCTCCCTTGCCGTAAACTACGGTCTGGTCGGCTATCAGGCGCTGCCGCCGGGTATCGCCAAAAATGTCGCTCGCGGCAAACCGCTCCCTCCGGGGATCGCCAAAAAGACCCTGCCGGCTTCCATGATTAACGACCTGCCCTATTATCCGGGCTATGAATGGCGGGCGGTCGGCGATGATCTGGTGCTGGTGGCCCTGAGCACCGCGATCGTCACCGCCGTGATTAACGGTGTGTTTGACTAAATCATCTGCTTATTGAAAAGCCTCGCCTCGGCGAGGCTTTTTTGTGCCTGATGCCGGTGAGTGACGGCTCACCGGCATAACCAGTATGATAACGGTTCAACCAACCCGGGACCGACTATGGACAAAGACACAGTAGTAACGCTGTTGAAATACAAGCGCTGGATTGACCTTGCCACCTTACAGGCGATCCGCGCGATTGACGGAACGGGACATGGCGAAAAGCGTCACCTGACCATCAGGCTGATGAACCATATCCATGTCGTTGATATGATTTTCCGGGCGAACCTGCGCGGCAGGCCGCACGGCTACACCGCGCTGAATACCCCTGAGACGCCAACCGTTGATGAGCTGGAAACGGCCATGACCGCCTGTACGGACGAATACATTCAGTACGTCAGCGCCATGACCCCCGCCGATTTCCACGAACGTATCGCCTTCAAATTTGTCGACGGCGGCGACGGCAATATGACCGCGATGGAGATGCTGAACCATATGCTCTTTCACGGCGCCTATCACCGCGGCGCGGTGGGCTGGATGATTGGCGAATGCGGCGGCGTGCCGCCGAAAGAGGTGCTGACCGTTTTCCTGCGCGACCATCATTCCTGACCGAGCGAAACCATTCACCGTCGATTACGCGGAGAATCAGCAGGAGCTCTGCCTGATGTCGAGTATGGGTTTTCTGGTACAGGGCGCTAAGGTGGGTTCCGATCGTGGCGATAGATACGCCCAGATATAAGGCGTCATGCCCCGCACCAGCAGCTCCGCCACTGCGTTTTCGGCGGGCTTGACGTTAAAGAGCTCCATCAAGGCGCTGCCGGTGAGAAACGCCAGTTTCTGCAGCGCCGATTTCCACAAATCAGGATCCAGGGTGCTCATCAGCACCGTTTCCAGGATCTCGATATAAATCCGGTCTGTATCACTCGCCATACCGCCGCCTGTGAGTCACAGTTTCCGCTGCCGGGGCGGCGCATATGGCCGCCCTAATCAGCATAGTTCCGTCAGCGAAACAATAACAATCCCGGTTCGCTGAGCAGACCGGGAAAGGCGGTTGCCGGGAGCGTGACGCCACCGCGCTATCAAGGGGGTTCAGGATCCACTGTTGCGGGTTTGGATAGCGCCCCCCTTCCGGCATAACGTCAGCCAGATCATCAGGGCGCACAGCAGGGTGACGACCGCCAGCCCGCTAAACAGTAGCGTATAAGCAGAGTCATAGCTCTCGCGCAGCACCCGGAGGGAAAAATCAGGCAAAAGCGCAGCCGCCTGCGGCATATTGCCGGCCCCCAGCCAGCCTGCGGCGCGGTGAATCACCTCGGGGGCATACCCGTGAACGCGACTCTGCAGGGTCAGGGTATTGCTTGCCGTTAATACCGCGGAGACGACCGCCAGGGCGATCCCCTCGCCGGCAACGCGTACGGTGTTGAACAGGCCTGCCGCCATACCGGCTTTGGCGACCGGCACAGCGGATATCGCCAGGCCATCCATCAGTCCCCAGGGAAGCGCCGCCCCCGCCCCACAGAGGATCAGCGCCAGCACAAGTTGCGGGAGGTGGTTACTGTGAAAAGCATCGCCCAGCAACAACAACCCGACGGAGGCCATCATCAGTCCCGCCGTGGACACCTGCCCCGGTGAAAACCAGCGGGTGAGCAGGGCCGCAACGGATGGGAAAACCAGCATCGGCGTGGTCAGCGCCATCAGATACAGTGCGCTCTGCGACTCACTCATCCCCTCTCCGCCCATAAAATGCAGTGGAACAATAATCAGCAGGACCACGTAGCAACAGCAGGTGGCGACAGGCAACAACAGTACGCCGACAAAACGCGGATGACGCAGCAGGGAGAGTTCCAGCACCGGGTTGTTCACCCTCCGGCAGCGTACGACAAACGCCACGAACAGCCCCCCCGACGCGATGAGCAAGGCCAGCGTGGTCAGGGATAAAAAACCGCGGGCCGGAATGACCATAAGCGATGCAGTAAACAGCATCAGGGCCAGCGTAAACAGGGTTAAGCCGAGGTTGTCGGGTGTCCGCGGCTCGCTTTTTTCTGCCGCTGGCAGATACGCCAGACCGATAAGCAGAACTATCGCCGAGAGCAGCGCAAACAGGGCGTATACGCCGCGCCAACCCACCGCGTCGGTCATGAAGCCGATCAGCAGCGGGCCAAACGCCAGGCCAACGCCGAACACCGTGCCCAGGATGCTGAATGCCCGGGTCCGCTGAGCGCCATCATACAGCTGGGCCAGCGCCGCACTGCCGCTGGCTAAAATCATCGCCGCGGCCAGGCCCTGCAGAGCCCTCAACACGCCTGACAGGAAGAGATTGTGCGTCAGGCAAAACAGCAGGCTGCTCAGGCAAAACAGCGCGGCGCCGGCGATAAAAATACGTTTTCTGTCGATGGTATCCGCCGTCACCCCTGCGGCCAGCAAAAAGCTGCCGAAAGTCAGCATAAAGCCATTGGTCAGCCACGACAGCGCAGCGGGAGAGCCGCCCAGCGACTGCTGTATCGCGGGGGTGGTCATGACGCCGCCGGTAAAACTTAACGGCAGCAGCAAGGCCGCCATAAAGACAGAAAGCGCGGCCAGGGCGCTGGCGTATCGGGAAGGTGTTCTGGCGGTGAGTAACATCGGGCGGCCCTCATCAGTCGGCAAGGAATGAATAAACTGTCGCCATCCTATTGCGGATGTTATTGCCGATAAATAGACTGAAAATATCTTCTTAAGAGACATAAGGTTTATAATCGATGGACAGCCTCACCTCGCTGACGTCCTTTGTCCGCACCGCCGAAACGCTAAGCTTTGTTCAGGCCGCCAGGCTGCTGGGCATATCTGCCTCGGCGGTGGGTAAGAATGTCGCCCGGCTTGAGCATAAACTGGGGGTCCGGCTGTTCAACCGCAGCACCAGAAACGTCAGCCTGACGGCGGAGGGGGCCGCATTTCTGACACGCTGCCAGAGTATCCTGGAGCAGATCCAGGAGGCCGAGTCAGAGCTGACCAGCAGTCTCTCACAGCCCACCGGCAAACTGAGGATTTCACTGCCCGTCATTGGCTACCGCCTGTTGCTCCCCGCCCTCACCGCCTTTAGCCGTCTTTATCCGCAGGTTGAACTGGATCTCGACTTTAGCGACCGGCTGGTCAATCTGATCGATGAGGGAGTTGATGTCGCTATCCGCAGCGGTGAATTAGCGGACTCCCGCTTGATCGCCAGAAAGCTGGGAGGCTTTCGTTTTGTGCTCTGCGCCAGTCCGGCCTATCTGGCGGAATACGGCGCCCCCGACTCGCCAGCGGAATTGGCGGCGCACAAGTGCATTTTTTTCCGCTTCCCCGCGACGGGGCTGATCCAGCCCTGGGAACTGCGCGGTATGCGACTGACGGGAGATTTCAGGTCCGCTGCCGTGATGACGGTCAATAACATTGAGGCCGCCATTCGCTTAAGCGCGGCGGGGATGGGCATCGCTTATGTGCCTGATTTTGTCGTGCGCGAGGCAATGGATGAGGGACAACTGCAGGAGGTGTTGCCCGGGTGTTGCATCAAGGATGGGCATTTCTCGGTCCTGTGGCCCGCCAGCCGCTATCTGTCACCGCGAATACGCTGTTTTATCGATTTTATGGCTGCGGCAGAGATACCCTTGTCACCCGCATCGGCACCCCCACCCCTTGTATCTAACAATTTGAGGTGATTAGCTACCCCCACTGAAGCAGAGTGTGCCGCCCCCTTCCCTTTAGGTCAGAAAAGTCTGCACCGCTGAATCCTGATCTGCAGCGTATGGCCCTCCGCTTCACCTTTCATACCAGCTCATCTGGGTGAACGGTTAGTGGGTTTGAGGTTTACTCAACCACTACAACGACTTTGCCAACCTGTCCATTTGCTTCCATATAGCGCTGTGCATCCGCAATATCCTCAAGCGGAAATGTTTTATCAATGACAGGTTTCAGTTTGCCGGAACGTAACCCTTCGGTGACGAAGGATTTTGCGCGTGCCATTTTTTCAGGGTCCGTCGTAATTTCAAACAGCTCATATCCACGCAGCGTGAGATGCTTACCGAGAATATCAAAGACAGGCACAAGAAGGTCGCGGCTGTCTAGCGCGCCGTACTGGAAGAACATCCCTTGCGGTGCCATCACCTGGGTCAGTTTTGCCACGTCCGGCCCACCGACAGGATCAAAAACAATATGGGCGCCCATGCCATCTGTCGCATGATTGATTTCCGCAACCATATCCTGCTCAGCGCTAGCGATAACAGTGGCGGCACCCGCTTTAAGAAGCATGTCTCTTTTTTCGGCAGTTCGGGTAAGCGCAATGGGTTTAGCACCCAGCATGTTAGCAATCTGTATGGCAGCCAGTCCTACGCTGCTTGATGCTGCGCGGATCACAACATTCTGCCCAGCCTGAAGGTTGCCATATTCAACCAGCGCGCCATATGCAGTGACATACATCATCCAACTTGCAGCGGCTTCCTCAAAGGAAAGATTTTCAGGATGCTTCACAACAGCGTGCACAGGTGCATTGACCAGTTCGCCGTACATGCCGTATTCATTAAACATAAACGAAGGGATTACGCTGACCAGATCGCCAGTGGTAAACGCCTCAACATTCTCACCTACGGCCTGCACAACGCCAGCCGCTTCATAACCAAGACGTGCCGGAAATTCCGGCTCAATAACATATTGGCCGTTGCGGTACATGATTTCTGCACGATTAAGACCGATAGCCTGCACGCGAATCTGAACTTCACCCGCTGCTGGTGCGGGCACCTCCATATCGACAATTTCCAAAACTTCCGGACCACCGGTGCGGTTAAAGGTAACAACTTTAGACATATTCAGCTCTCGTCAGTTATCAGCACATCTTTCGAATATTGTTGAAGACATGCCCGGTTTATTTACTGACAATCTACGCTGCTATAAACGTACCAAAAATAGCTGACAGGGAACTTCAGTATTAATTATCTGTTAACAATCCATTGGTTTCAGCGGTTCTGCATGGTCAGAACTTCACTGAACCAGTCGATAAAGACCCGTACTTTGGGCGAAAGGTAGTGCCTGTCCGGATACAGCACCGACACAGGCTTAGACACAGAAGGGTATTGCGTCAGAATCTCTTCAAGAGCGCCGGAAGCAATATGTGGAGCAAGGGCGTTAAAGGTGGCCTGGATTATGCCGAGGCCCGCCAGTCCACAGGAGAGCAGAATATCTGAATTATCAACCAGCATGCTGCCTACGGGACGCA
Source organism: Klebsiella sp. KP20-425-1 (assembly GCF_025813515.1). Classification (NCBI taxonomy): domain Bacteria; kingdom Pseudomonadati; phylum Pseudomonadota; class Gammaproteobacteria; order Enterobacterales; family Enterobacteriaceae; genus Klebsiella; species Klebsiella sp. KP20-425-1. The sequence continues at coordinate 2,261,721 of NZ_CP109614.1, read as the reverse complement.
ACGAAACAATCTTCCCGTCCTTAGTAAATTTCCATTCCATCACATCACGACTGTGGTCGCTGAAAAAGTTTATTGCCCGATGCTGATCCAGATCCGCAAGTGTTTCCGGTCGTCCATATTGTTGCAAGTAAGACGGGGCTGCACAGGTGACCATCCTGATGTCACCAAGACGTCTGGAAATAAAACTCGAATCCTGAAGCTCACCCAGGCGGACAAGACAGTCCACACCTTCACTAATGAGATCGGTTTTTTTGTCCGATGAAACCAATATGACATCAATGTCAGGATACAGTGACTGGAAATGTTTGAGATTAGGGATCAGTATGGCGTGAGCCAGCGCCAGCGGGACATCAATCCTGAGCCGCCCCCGAGGTGGAAGGGTAGGTGAAAAGCTCGCCATCATGTCATTAACTTCAGACAATACAAGCCTGGCACGATGATAAAACGCCTCCCCTTCAGCCGTAACGCTCAACTTACGGGTAGTGCGATGGATGAGTTTTACGCCGAGGTCGTCCTCTATCTGCTGTATCGCTTTGCTCACGGTGGGACGATGAATCTGCAGAATGTCAGCGGCCCTTGTAAAGCTGCCCTGCTCAACAACCTGTACGAAAATATTAAGGTATTCAATCATGTTTGAATGCACGTGATCACCTGGCTTTAGTTAGGCTGTTCGTAGCTGGTATTGTAAAGTAAACAATTCCGATGGGCATCAAACTAAGGACTTGATGGCTTTCAAAATGTGCGCTCCTGGCTCGAAGCGGGCGTACTGGGTGAGTTTAAAGTCCGCTGTGAGCGAAGAGCGGATATTCAGACCGACTGATAGCTGATTTTGAGTTGCCAAAAAGAGCGCTCCTATTCAGTACAAAAAAGATGGTAATGTTTCATAAAATCTCTTAGACCTTGCAGGAATGGTTTTGAAATGAATGGATCTTGTTTGTGTGGAACAATTGAATTTGAACTTACTCATAAACCAGCAGTGTTTTATCGTTGTCATTGCTCGCTTTGCAGAAAGCAGAGCGGTGTGGGTTACAATCTCGCCACACTAGTCAAAGACAGTGAGTTTCGCTGGATTAAAGGGGAAAACTGCATTGCTTCATGGTCTAAGCCAACGGGGTACCGTACAGATTTTTGCAATGTATGTGGCTCAACTGTGCCTAACAGTCTGCGAGACGTACCTTATGTCTGGGTTCCTGTTGGTTTAATTGACGAACGTCTTGAAATGGAATGTGCAGGAGACTTCTGCACTGATGATGCAATGCCCTGGGATGAACCCCGCTCACCTAGTTGTCACGCTGGACCTGTCGAGTCGCTAGCCTCGCTTTTAAAGTACCTGAAACTCAATTCCTGAGCGTCAGCATTTGGCACAAAGCAGACGTTAAAACCTACAGCATCGGAAAGCTTCTGAATGCCGCGTCAGCGGCATGGAGGCGCCAGATAAGGTTACATGAGTCTGTGGAGTCAAATGGCGCCGAAAGCCCGGCGTAGCCGGTTACCAGCCTATAAATTCTGCCTCCGCCCTGCCCTGGTTAGCCTGAACCCACTAACAGCAATCAAGAAAGTTAAGGTAATCCCTTTAACCCCGGAGCGCTGGCTTTACGGCGTTTACGACATAAAGGGCGTGATTTCGAGGTCCTTAGTCGAGGTAGCTTGCTGCTGACGCTTAGGGGATATTCTTCAGTTATTTCAACGACACCAGGGAACTTAACACGGTAGCTGAAAAGCTCAGCGCCGGATATCCTGCCGCCCGGCCAGCGAAAGCCGGCGGCAGGTATACCTCTCAAGGCAGCATCTTACCCTTTGGCAAAATTGGCCTGGATCCGCTGCTGCAGATAATCCTCGGCGCTGATGGGCGGGTACTTCCTCTGCGGCCCGAGGATCTCGACATCTTTATTGGCCTGGCAAAAAAACGCCAGGCTGTAGCGCGGCCCCTGATATTCATGGGGCAGCGGGTTTCTCACCCGGTGGAAGTTAGACGGCAGCTGGTCGTCGCTCCAGCGCATCAGCATATCGCCGATATTACAGGTGATCACCTCCTCGCGCGGCTCAATGCTGGTCCACTGCTGGCTTTCACGGTCTTTACCGGGACAAACCTGCAGGCCGCCCTGGCCGGGGCGCTGGAACAGCAGCGTCAGACAGTCAAAATCGGTGTGCGCGCCGGCCCGCCACATCCCCTGCTGCGACTGCTCGGTTGCATAGTAATGCAGCATGCGCAAGGTGCTCTGATAGGTGTCACGCTGCGGATCGTGCGCGGTGGTAAAAAACGATTCCGGAAAACCGAGCTTTAACGCAAAGCAGGAGAGGATCTTCATCCCCAGCTGCCAGCACTGCGACTCAAACCCGAGCATTGTCTGCTGGAATGCTGGCAACTCCCGATCGCTGGGCCAGCGCCCGGCCATCAGAGGCCGGGTTATCTGATACGACTCTTTTTGATCCGGGGTGCGAGTCGACGGCCGAACCTGCGCTTTGCTTTCCCAGCCGGCGTTACCGGCCAGCGGATACTGGCGCTTCACCTCGTCGGGCAGGTTGAAAAACGCCTCGGTCATGCTGAACGCCTGGCGGATCTCCGCCAGCGGAATACCGTGATGGCTGACCTGGAAGAAGCCAATCTCCACCGCCGCCTCCCACAGTTGTTCGGCAATGTCATTTTTTCTTGCGGCAAAGTTCGACAGGTCGATACAGCGCACTTCGCGGGCGAAGGTCTCTTCGCCCTCGGCGCCCATCAGCGCCTCTTTTTCCAGTTCCTGTAAGGCGTAGCGTTGATTCTGGGTGGTTGCGTTCATCGTCATTATCCTGTTATCAGTTAAACAGCGGCGCGCTGTTGGAGGGTACGGACGGCAGCCAGCGCGTCGTGGCGCATCGCGTCAAGGTCGAGACCGGGAATGGCGTCGTCTTCCACGATGGGGCGGCCATTGAGCAGTAGCGCCTTCAGCGCGGCGCGCCCACCGCAGGCCACCGGCCCAATGGCCATATCGTGCAGGCCGAAGTAGCGCGGATCGTCCAGCCGGTAAATGGCAAGGTCCGCCTGCATCCCGACCTGCAGGGTGCCGCTCTGCGCTAAGCCGAGGATCTGCGCCCCGCCGGCGCTGCCCCAGCGCACCACATCCTCCACCGTGGCCGCATCGGCCCCCCCCTCGAAGGCGCCCCCGGCGTAGCGCGGCTGCGCCAGCATCCCCTTGCGCGCGCGCTGTAGCAGCCATGCGGCATGGGCTTCGCTTTGCATATCCGCCGCTTCATTGGAGGCAGCGCCGTCCACCCCCAGCGAGACCGGGACCCCGGCCTGCTCCAGCGCCAGCAGATCGGCGATGCCGCTGCCCAGCCGGCCGTTGCTTTGCGGGCAGTGGGCGATGCCGGTTCCGGTGCGGCCCAGCAGGGCAATCTCCTCCGGCAGCAGCTTCACCAGATGGGCAAACCACACGTCATTTCCCAGCCAGTCGTGTTCCGCGCAGAATTGAACCGGCGTCATGGCGAATTTCTGCCGCGCGGCGTCGAGATAATCGACGGTTTCCGATAAATGGCTGTGCAACCGGATCCCCAGCTGGCGGGCCAGCTTCGCCATCTCCCGCAGCTGGGCGCCCGGCGCGGAGTGCAGGACGGTAGTGGGCGCCATCACCACCCGGCGCAGAGAATCGGGCCGGGGGTCGTGATAGCGGCTGACCAGCCGTTCGATATCCGCCATATAGCCGTCGAAGGTTTCCGGACGCAGCGCCACCGGCAGATCCTGCTCCACCGCCCGGCCCTGGGTCGCCCCACCCCGGCACAGAACGATGCGCATCCCCAGCGCTTCCCCTTCGCTGAAGACAATCTCCGAGGTATCGAAAGGCATATCCGGCCAGTACAGGTAGTTGTGATCCGCCACGCTGGCGCAGCCCGAGCGCAGAAGCTCCACCAGGCCGATGCGCACCGCCAGACGAAAGGTATGTTCATCGAAAGCCGCGCGAAAGCGGTACGGCGTAGCGCTCAGCCAGGCCGTCAGGCTCTGGTTCAGCCCCTGCGGCTCGCCCTTCAGCAGCGACTGAAAAAGATGGTGGTGCGTGTTCACCCATGCCGGATAGATCACGCAGTCGCGGGCATCGATCTGTCGCTCTTCCGGCAGCGGCGTCAGGCTGCCGATGGCGGCAATCTTGCCGTCGCGGATGCGAATATCCGGCCCGGCCAGCCGCGCCGCCTCTCCGGGCAGACCGCTGAGGATGGCATGGGCATTTTTAATCATTAATGACATGGCGTCGCTCCTCAGGGTTTAACCTGCATGGCCTGAACAAATTCGGTGGTGTAGGCCTGTTTCCAGTCGGTGGCCGCCGCCAGCAGACCGGCGCTGACCATAAAGTCGCGGGTCTTCTGCCAGCGCGCGTCGGTCATCGTCCCCCAGCCCTGGCTGGCGGCATCCCCGCCGTCGATCAGGTGATGCTCACGGATCTGGGTCACGCCCCAGGCGAGCAGATCGTCGGTCATTTTCGGGTTGTCCTGCTTAATCAGCGCATTTCCCGGCGCCGGATCCTTGAGATAGCTCACCCAGCCCTCCATTGAGGCGCGGACGAACTTCGCCATCGCCGCTTTACGCTCGGCGATGGTATCCGGGCGGGCGATAAGGATGCCGCCGTAGGGGGGATAGCCGTGTTCGGAAAAGAGGAAGAAGTTCGCCTTCACCCCGGCCTTCTGCACCTGAAACACCTCGGAGCTGACATAGGCCTGCTGGGCGACGGCGTCATCGACGACAAAGGGTTGAATATTGAAGGTATAGGGGCGAACCTGAGCGTCGCTCAGCTGATATTGCGCCTTCAGCCACGGCCACCACGTCGCCTGACCGGAGCTGGAGACCAGAAGCGTTTTGTCTTTCAGCCCCTGCAGGGAGGTGACATCGGCATGGGTCAGCAGCCCCTGGGGATCGTACTGAAAGGGCGCGGCAATGGCTTTCGCCTGGAAGCCGCGCTGAATGCCTTCCAGCAGCTGCAGGTCGTAACCGATTATCACATCGGCCCGCTTCGACAACAGCAACTGCATGCCGTTGACCTGGGGGCCACCGGAGCGGATCTCGACGTCGAGACCATATTTTTTGTACAGCCCAGTGGCCTGAGCCTGATAATAACCCCCCTGCTCCGCCTGAGCGTACCAGGAGGTCAGCAGAACGATTTTCTCCTCGGCCTGAACGGCCAGCGAGACACCGCCGAGAGCCATCAGGCCCAGCCAGCGAAAGCCCCGGGGAAGGCGTGCACGACTTTTCATTATCCCTCTCCTCTTCATGCCGGGAGAGGGGCGAGCAAACCACGGCTCAGCCTCCCATCCCGGTCAACATTGAACCGCGACATGGTGACTGAGCAATGTCCCGTATGGATAACCCGTACTGACCGCTTCTACTCACACTCAGCTATACAAAAACAATGCCAGATTTGATTGCCCCGCGAGCGGCCGCGAGAAATCGCCTGCGCCGCCGCCCTTGGGCATGCAACCTTTGATTCATGCACACAAAAAACGCACCATCATGGTGCGTTAATGAATGATTTTAGTGCCTGCCCGGTCTCTCACAACTGACTGAAGAGCATCTCCAGCTGGTTCAACATCATCGAGGCGGCGAGGGAAAGCTGGCGGGCGGGCGAGACGCACAGCGCCAGGGTGAAAGGCTTAAGCTGCGGATCGGTTAGCGGCACAAACGCCAGCTGGCCGGACTCGATCTCATCGAGAATATCCAGTCGGCACAGGATGCCAATGCCCATCTGCTCTTTGATCAGGGTGCGGATCATGTGAATGTTATTCGACACCGCCACCTCCTTCACCTCGTTGCCGCTGATGTTCACCAGCGCCTCCACCGGCTCGCTGATCATCAACGGGGCGGACGGCAGGATAAACGGGTAGTCGAGGCACTGACTAAAGCGCACCGCGCTGCGGCTGGCCAGCGGATGGCCGGTGGGCACCACGATCCCCATATTCATCTCGGCAAACGCCCGCACCTGCAGTTCACGAGAGGTCTGGGGATTGAGCATGATGCCGAAATCCGCCTCACCGGAGATCAGCGCCTGCTGAATGTGGATATTGTTGATGGTGGTCAATGTAAAAGAGATGTTGGGATAATGTTTATGCACCTCTTTGAGCATCGTCGAAAAAAAATGCCGGTTAATGGCATCGATGGTAGCGATGCGCACATGCCCCCGCCGCAACCCGCGCAGGTCATCCAGCTGTTCGCAGACCCGGGTAAAGTCCTTTTTCCAGTTATTGGCCGCGTGCAGGAGCAGCTCCCCGGCGGCGGTCAGCCGCAGCCCGGTGGGATGGCGCTCGAAGAGCGGCATCGCCAGCTCCTGTTCCACGCGCAAAATCTGACGGTCGATGGAAGACGCCGACACATGCAACGCCTCTGACGCTTTACGAAACGATCCCTGACGGGCCACTTCGGTGAAATAGAGCAGAAATCGGGAGAAGGCAAACATGGTTTGGGTGCTCTCTTTTTTGCAACGGGTTGTGCGAATCAAAGCTCTGGACGCAACAGTTTTATCACAATACCGTAGCATTCATAGCGGAGAAACGATCGTTTCACCCATTTTCTTGCACGCCGGACAGTTTACCGCGAAGAGGAGTTATCTCTTCGCCGACCCTGGCCGCCCTGCAGACAGCGGAATGAGGGAGAGTAAACGGTAATGCACAGCCACGATCTTATTTCGGTCTCGGTCGGGGAAATACGCCCCAACGGAGAGGGAAATCTATCATTAATATTGCAGGCGGCGGCCGGGGAAATATTACCGACCTACTCTGCCGGGGCGCATATCGATATTATTATCCCCGGCATTGGCCCCCGGCAGTATTCCCTGTGCGGCATGCCTGACCGCGGCAATGGCTATGAAGTTTGCATCAGGCTGACTGACACCTCCACCGGCGGCTCACGCTATTTGCACCAGCAGCTCAAAGCCGGCGATCGGCTCGCCATTTCGCCTCCGCGCAACCATTTTCCCCTGCCGGAGGCCGGGCGCTACCTGCTGTTTGCCGGCGGTATCGGCATCACGCCGTTGCTGGCGATGGCCGAAGCGATTGCCGCCAGAAAGGGGGGGCTGGAGCTGCATTATTATGTCGCCAGCGCGCGCCAGACGGCCTTCTCCCCGCGCCTGACCCAGCTGGCTGCGGGCGGCACGGTGGCGATCCACTGTAGCGAGGAAGGCGCGTCGTTTCGCCAGCGGATCCCCGCCTGCTTAACCACGCCCGATCCTGATACCGCAGTGGTCGCCTGCGGCCCGGAGGGTTTTATTCAGCGACTGCAGTCGGTCATGGAGGAATATCGCTGGTCGCCGTCGCAATTCGTTTTCGAGCGTTTTACTCCCGCGGCGGAAAATAATACTGCAGCGAAAAATGCGTTTTATATTGAGCTGGCCTCCAGCGGGCAGCGCCTGCAGGTCGCCGCGGATCAAACCATTGCTCAGGTATTACAGCACGCCGGGGTGGAGGTAATGCTCTCCTGCGAACAGGGAATGTGCGGGTCGTGTATTACCGGGGTCCTCGACGGGATCCCCGAACACCGGGACAGCGTGCTGACGGCGGAAGAGAAAGCTGACAACGACCAGATCACGCTCTGCTGTTCGCGGGCGAAATCGCCGGGTCTGGTTTTGGATCTGTGAGGAGACTGACGATGACGTTCCCCTCCTCTTGCGCGCCGCTCGCCGGTATCAGCCGCGCCCGACTCCCGGCCTGGGCGCTGCCCGACGGCTGGCCGACGCGGGCCAACGGTGAACCGGTGCTGGCGGACCTGGCCTTTCGCGATGGACGGATTGCCGCATTGACCCCGACCGACCAGCCGACTCCCGGCCTGTGGGACCTGGCGGGGGCCCTGACGCTCCCCGGCCTGGTGGAACCTCATGCCCATCTGGACAAGACCTTTACCATTGAACGCTGCCGTCCGGCGCAGGCCGGGCTGCTGGCGGCGATCCACGCTATGCACGAGGATCGCCAGCACTGGACCAGGGCGGATATTCAACGTCGGGCGTCCGCTGCGCTGGCCAGGGCGGCAGCAAATGGTGTGACCCATTTACGCAGCCATATCGACTGGTTTACCGCCGACGCACCGGACGCCTGGCAGGAGATCGCCCGCCTCGATACCGTCGGCATCACCCTGGAGCGGGTGGCGCTGGTCCCGCTGACCCTGTTTCGCGATCCGGCGCAAGCGGAGGCCATCGCCCGGACGGTCGCCACCAGCGGGGAGGGCTGCCTGCTGGGCGGCTTCATCCACTCCTCCAACTGGGACGCCGCCGCCATGGCAAACCTGCTGGATAGCGCGGCCCGCTGGGAGCTGGATCTGGATTTGCATATTGATGAGGAGCTCAGCGAAGTGTCTCAGGGGCTGACCTGGCTGGCGGACCATCTCTCCCGCCACCCTTTTCCCGGGCATATCTGCTGCAGCCACGGCTGCGCGCTGGCCGCTGGCAGCGACGAACAGGCGGCGCCGATCCTGCGCCAGCTGGCGGCGCACGGCGTCACCCTTATCGCTCTGCCGATGACCAACCTGCTGCTGCAGGATGCGACGTTCGGTCGCACGCCGCGCCAGCGGGGGATCACCCTGCTGCACGAGGCGCAGGCCGCCGGCGTGGCCACCCTGCTCGGCTGCGACAACGTGCAGGACGCTTTTTGTCCGGCGGGGAGCTATGACCCGCTGGACACCCTGGCCTGCGGTCTGTTCAGCGCTCAGCTCAGCGACCTGTTCGACCAGCAGTCGCGGCTGATCTGCGATCGCGCGGCGCTAACCGGTTCGCCGGCAGACGCGGCGCCCTTTGCCGTCGGGGCGACGGCCAGCGTGGTGATTTTCCCGGGTAGCGACCGTTTTATCTGGCCTTTAAACAGCGCCGCCCGTCTGGTGGTTAACCACGGCAGGTTAACCCACCGGCGCGTGTGGCAGGAGGAGATGGCACATGAGTCTTGAAGCAGGCGCCGGGGCGCCGCTGGCGCGGTATGCCGCCTGGCGCAGAGCCGGCGATTTTATCTTTCTCTCCGGCATTATTCCGGTCAATCCCCTGACCGGCACCATCGTCAACGGCTTTCAGGATGTGCCTGAGCCGGTGCGGGAGCTGCTGGGGGCGACCGGCGAATTTTCGACCGATGCGAAACAGGGCCCGATCCTCGCCCAGAGCTGGTACGTCCTGGAGAGCATCCGCCGCACCGTGGCGTCCGCGGGAGGGCAGATGAGCGACGTTATCAAGCTGGTGCAGTACTTTCGCAACCTTGACCATTTTCCCTATTACAGCCGGGTCAGGAAGCTGTTTTACCCCGACCAGCCGCCCGTTTCCACCGTGGTGCAGGTCAGCGAAATGCTGCCCGACGCCACGGTACTGATTGAAGTCGAAGCGACCGTCTGGTTACCCCCGTCATTTAACTCCGAGGCACCGCGATGATTAACGGTTACATTCCTGCCGCGCGCTTTCTTCCTTTTCTGAGCTGGACGGACGTGGCCGCCCTGCCGGATAAAAGCAATACGGTTATCGTCCTCCCCACCGGGGCGATCGAACAGCACGGCCCGCATCTGCCCTGCTCGGTGGACAGCGTGATATCTTCCGGCGTGGCGGGCCATGCCCTCGCCAGGCTGCCGGCGACGATCCCGGCCTACGCCATTCCGCCGATCGTCTACGGTAAGTCCGAGGAGCATCTGCATTTTCCCGGCACCCTGACCCTTAGCGGCGATACGCTGCTGCATACCCTGCTGGAGATCGCCGAATCTCTCTATCGGGCCGGTTTTCGCAAGCTGCTGATGATCAACGGCCACGGCGGCCAGCCGCAGATCCTGCAGATCGCCTGCCGGGAAATGCGCCTGCGCCACGGGGATTTCATCGCCATCCCCCACGACGTGTTCAACGTGCCCAACTGCGAAAAACAGTTTCTCAGCCCGCATGAACAGCGGATGGCGATGCACGCCGGGCATAGCGAAACGGCGCTGATGCTGGCGCTGGCGCCGGAGTGCGTCCATATGGAACGGGCCGTCGCTAATTTCCCCCCGGAATTCCCCTGCCCGACCCTGTCGAAAGGCCGCCCGGCGGCGGCGTGGGCGTCGTATGACTTTGGCCCCAGCGGGGTGATTGGCGACCCGACCCCGGCGACGCGGGAGCAAGGCGAAGGGCTTCTCGACTCCCTCGCCGCCAGCTGGGCGCAGGCGATCATCGAGATCCACCGCATGGCCTGGGTCGAACGTCGCGAACCGACCTGGGGCAAACAGCACTGGCACGGCTTTGTGCAGTCCCTACCACCTTCTTTCGCTGCTGAATCCAGGGAGCCCTGATGAATACCAGATTGACGCCCGTTTTTACCCTGCTGACCGTGGCCGCCCTCGCGACCTCAGCCTCCTGCTTCGCGGCGGAGAAGTTTACCTTTCTCACCAACTGGTATGCCCAGGCCGAACACGGCGGGTTTTACCAGGCCCAGGCCACCGGGCTGTATCAACACGCCGGTCTCGATGTCGAAATTAAAATGGGCGGCCCGCAGATCAACGTCATGCAGCTGATGGCGGCAGGTCAGGCGGACTGCACCCTTGGCGACAACGGCCAGGCGCTGGAGACCTGGCAGGCCGGGGTGCACGCGGTGACCGTCGCCACCGTGTTCCAGCACTCGCCGACGGTGTTTATCACCCATGACAAGGTGGAGAACCCGGCGGAACTTAAAGACAAAACCTTCCTGCTCGCCACCGAGGCCTATACCTCCTTCTGGCCGTGGGCGAAAAGCGAGCTGGGTCTGGCTGGCAGCAAAGTGCGCCCCTATACCTTTAACGTTCAGCCGTTCCTCGCCGATAAAAATCTGGTGCAGCAGGGCTACGTGACCTCGGAGCCGTTCTCCGTTGCCAAAGGCGGACAGCCGTTCTATGTCTATCCGCTCAGCGACTGGGGCTACCCGCCCTACGGCAACTCGATTATCTGTATGGCCGACACCATCCGCAAACGTCCGGCGGCGGTGGCGGCCTTCGTCAAAGCCTCCATGGAAGGCTGGAAAAGCTACCTGCGGGATCCCGCCCCCGGCAACAACCTGATCGGCAAAGCGAATCCGCAAATGGGCGCCGAGCAGATCGCCTTTGGCATTGCCCAGATGAAGCAGTACCAGCTGGTGACCGGCGGCGATGCTAAGACCGGCGGCATCGGCATCATCACCGAGCCGCGGCTGAAGAAAACCTGGGACATGCTGGTGAAAAACAAACTGATCGACGCCAGCAAGGTGCCGTTTGAGCAGACTTACACCCTGGAGATGGTCAAAGACGCCGGAGTGATGCCATGAATACCGCCCCGAAACTGACCGTGATGAGCGATACCCGCTTTATACCCGCCGCTGCCACCCCGGCCATCGAGGTGCTGTCGGCGGAGAAAATCTACAGCAACGGCACCCGGGCGCTGCTGCCCGTCAACCTGACCATCAATCAGGGGGAGTTTATTACCCTGCTCGGCCCGTCCGGCTGCGGTAAAAGCACCCTGCTGAAGATGGTCGCCGGCCTGGTGGAGCCCAGCGACGGCAAGCTGATGCTGTGGCGGCGCGACAGTCGGGAAAAGGCCCAGCATCCGCTGTCGTTCGTCTTCCAGGAAGCCACCCTGATGCCGTGGAGCAGCGTGCGCAATAACGTCAGGCTGCCGCTGGATCTGGCCGGCGTGCCGCGGGCGGAGGGAAATACCCGGGTGAGTGAAGTCCTTGAGCTGGTGGGCCTCGGCAAGTTCGCCGACGTCCTGCCGCGCGAACTCTCCGGCGGCATGCAAATGCGCGTCTCCATCGCCCGCGGCCTGGTCACCCGACCAAAGCTGCTGCTGATGGATGAGCCCTTCGGCGCGCTGGATGAAATTACGCGTAACAAACTCGACAGCGACCTGCTGCGTCTCTGGCAGGAGCAGAACCTGACGGTGGTGTTCGTCACCCACTCGATCCACGAAGCGGTGTTTCTCTCCCAGCGGGTGATCATGATGGCGGCCCGTCCCGGACGGGTGGTCGAAGATATCCCCATCCGCGAGCCGTTCCCGCGCAGCGAGGCGTTCCGCGTCAGCCCGGCCTTTTCCCTGTATGCCCGTCAGCTGCAGGACAGTCTGTTGCAGGCCAGCCAGTCTGGTATGGAGCCATAATATGAAAACCACAACCGCAACGCCGTGGATCCAGCATCCGCGTTTTCTCAAAATTCTCTATCCGACCCTCGTCGCGGTGGCGATGGTGCTCCTGTGGCAGGGCGCGGTGAGCTATTTCCGTATCCCGGCCTTTCTGGTGCCGTCGCCGCTGGTGATGCTGGAAAGCCTGTGGACGCATCTCACGCCGCTGCTGCTGGCGCTGCTGTTCACCCTCAAGATCACCCTGATCTCGTTTCTGCTGTCGATTGTCATCGGCGCCGCGGTGGCGTTTATCCTGGTGCAGAACCGCTTTGTGGAAACCGCCCTGTTTCCCTACATCGTGTTTTTGCAGGTGACGCCGATCGTCGCCATCGCCCCGCTGATCATCATCTGGGTGAAGGATGCCACGCTCTCGCTGGTGGTGTGCGCCACCCTGATGGCGGTGTTTCCCATCATCTCCAATACCACTCAGGGACTGCGCAGCGTCTCCCCCGGCCTGCTGAGCTATTTTCGCCTCAATCACGCCAGCCGCTGGCAAACGCTGGTGCGGCTGCGTATCCCCTCGGCGCTGCCCTATTTCTTCGGCGCGCTGCGTATTTCCAGTGGGCTGTCGCTGATTGGCGCGGTGGTGGCGGAGTTTGTCGCCGGGACCGGCGGGACCAATACCGGACTGGCCTATCAGATCCTGCAGGCCGGCTACCAGCTGGATATCCCGCTGATGTTTGCCGCGCTGCTGCTGATCTCTCTCGCCGGTATCGCGCTGTTTGGCGTGATGTCCTGGGTTTCGCGCCGGGCGCTTAGCGCCTGGCATGAAAGCGAAGCCGTGCAATCTCATTAATGTTCTGCTGACGAACAGGAAAAAGAATGATGACTGATGAACAGCGTCAACACGCGGTCGCGGCGATCCAGCAGGCACTCCCGGCGCTGGAGTGGACCTTACAGCCGGCGAAGATCAAACGGCTCTCCCGCGATTTTCACTGGTTCAGTCCGCTACTCACCGAGCAACTGGCGGGGAAACAGGCGGACGCGGTGGTTCGCCCGCGCGATGAAGAGGAGCTGCGCCAGCTGGTCTGCGCCTGCGCGCAGCACCAGCTGCCGCTGACCCTGCGCGGCAGCGCCACCGGCAACTATGGCCAACTGGTCCCCCTCGAAGGCGGGCTGCTGGTGGATATGACCGGGCTCAACCAGATCGTCGCCCTCGGCAACGGCACAGTGAGGGCCCAGGCCGGCATTCGCCTGGCGGACATCGAAACCGCCGCCCGCCAGACGGGCTGGGAGCTGCGCTGTATGCCATCGACCTATCGACTGGCGAGCCTGGGCGGTCTCTACGGCGGCGGGTTCGGCGGTATCGGCTCCATCAACTATGGGCCGCTGGCGGCGCCCGGCAATGTGCTCAGCGTCAAAGTGATGACCGTCGAGCCGGTCCCCCGCGTGCTGACCGTCCCGGCTCCCGAAGCGCTGTTGCTGCATCACGCCTACGGCACCAACGGCATTATCCTGGAGGTTGAGCTGGCGCTGGCGCCTGCGCACCAGTGGATTGAACGTCTGGACGTGTTTGACGATTTCGCCGATGCGCTGAACTATGCCAACGCCTGCGTCCGCTCGCCGGGGCTGGTGAAGCGCCAGGTGGCGCTGCTGGCCACGCCGATCGCTGACTATTTTAGCCACCTCAACGATCGTTACCGCGCCGGGCAGCATGCGGTTATCAGCCTGATCGCCGAGGAGAGCGAAGGACTCTGCGCCAGCCTGTTACCGCGCCATCGCGGGAGCAACGCCATCCGGCAGGCCAGCGACGAGGCCCGGACGCGCAACGGCTCGTTAATGGAATACTGCTGGAACCACACCACCCTGCATGCGCTCAAGGTGGACAATACGCTGACCTATCTGCAGACGGCGTTTGATCCGCTGCGCTATCCGCAGCAAATTTTACAGATGGAGCAGCACTTCGCCGGGGAGGTGATGTCCCATATTGAATTCCTGCGCGATATCGAGGGCAATCTCACCGCCAGCGGTCTGCAGCTGGTGCGCTATACCACGCCCGAACGTCTTAACGCCATCATGCAGATATTTCGCGACAACGACGTCAAGATTAACAACCCCCACGTGCTGCAGGTTGAGGACGGCAAACAGGGCGTGATTCGTCCCGACGTCGTGGCGGTGAAACAGTCTCTCGACCCGGCGGGATTGCTTAACCCCGGCAAGCTGCGCGGCTGGGCGCTGCGCGACCAGCTGGAACTCGACAGCAACCCGCTGACGCGGGCCACCCGCGAAAGCCCCACGACCTGATGGTCCCCGGTCCGGTTGGGCGCTAACGGGTCGCTGGCCCGTTGCCGCCCAACCTCATCCTGCGCCGGACAGTCCCGCCATATGGACGATAAGCCCTACTGCGGCGGCGGCGGCCAGTACCCAGGTCAGCTTCCACTTATAACGAAACAGCAGCCCGGCGGCGCCCAGGGCTATGGCTGCGGACCACGGGTCGAAACCGGATGGTCCCCAGACGCTATGCCAGATAAAAAACAGCGCCAGATTCAGGATAACGCCCACCACCGCGGCGGTGATGGCGGTCAACGGCGCGGTAAATCCCACCTTATTATGGGTCGTTTCAATAAACGGCCCGCCGGCGAGAATAAAAATAAACGAGGGTAAAAAAGTAAACCATGTCACCAGGCACGCCGCCCCGATGCCCCCCAGCAGCACATCATCGACGCCCAACACCGCTTTGGTGTAGCCGCCGACAAACCCGACAAAGGTCACCACCATGATCAACGGTCCGGGGGTCGACTCCCCAAGGGCGAGGCCATCCATCATCTGCCCTGCCGTCAGCCAGCCATAGTGGGTCACCGCCCCCTGGTAAACATAAGGTAGGACGGCATATGCCCCGCCAAAGGTCATCAGCGCGGCTTTGGTAAAGAACCAGCTCATCTGGGTCAGCGGATGCGCCCAGCCCAGCATTAGCGTGAGGGCGGCCATCGGCGCCAGCCACAGCAGCATCCCGGCGATCAGCACCTGAGAGGTGCGCCGCCAGCTGAAAATGGCATGGGCCGGGATCGGCGTCGTGTCATCAATGATGGCGGCTCCGCCAGGGTGACTCTGCGCACGGTGGGCGTCCGCTTTGCCGAATATCGTCGGCGCCAGCCGTCCGCCGATAAAACCCACCAGTGCCGCGGCGAGGACGATCAGCGGAAAAGGAACGTTCAGCGCAAAAATAGCGACAAAGGCCGCGGCGGCGATGGCCCAGTAGGCGCCATTTTTCAGCGCCCGCGAGCCGATGCGGTGCGCCGCCTGCAGCACGATCGCCGCCACGGCGGGTTTGATGCCATAAAAAATCCCCGCCACCACCGCGACATCTCCCCAGACGAGGTAGATCCACGCCAGCGCGATGAGCAACACCAGCGAGGGCAAGATAAACAGCACCCCGGCGATGACGCCTCCCCAGGTTTTATGCATCAGCCAGCCGATATAGGTCGCCAGCTGCTGAGCCTCCGGGCCCGGCAGGACCATACAAAAGTTGAGCGCGTGCAGGAATCGCCCTTCCGAGATCCAGCGTCGGTTATCCACCAGCTCCTGGTGCATCATGGCGATCTGCCCGGCAGGCCCGCCGAAGCTGATGAAGCCGAGCTTCAGCCAGAAGCGAATTGCCTGCCAGAAGGGGACGGAAGCGACGACGGAAGGGCTGTCACTCTGCGGAAGAACGACCGTTTTGCTCATGATTACCAGACCTCATTTCACAGGACTTCAGTAAGCCGTCGAACAGCGAGCAGGCTGCCGCCAGCAGTTGGTCATCGTCCGTAATGGTTTCCCGCAGCCCTGCCAGAATGCTTTCCACCCCCGCCGCCTCCGGGGTCGGTTCCCCACCGACGTCCAGGAAGTGGATCAGCCGCCCCAGGGCGTCGGGGATCGCGGCCTCCAGAGCAAAGCGCCGGACCAGAACTTCGAAGGTCACCCGCGTGCCGACGTGGCTGAACGGCGCCCCGTCAAAATCAAAACCGACCGCCGTCGCCGGACAATCCTCAGGCGCGGCAAGCCACAGGAACCGCGCCTCAGGGTCGATAAAGCGCTGAATCAGCCAGGCGCTGGCCAGACGATCGACCCACGGCCGTCGGCGGGTGGCCCACAAACGGCCGCGAAAGGCCTCTCTGTCCAGCAGGCTCAGTTCGCCCGCAACCGCCTGCGGCTCGTCCGGCGACAGCCGCTGATTAATCGCCTGCTCGAGGGTGGCCAGTCGCTCAGCGGCCTGCTCCCGGGCGGCCCCCGGGAAGAAATCAATAGCCTCGATCCGCCGGTAGTCACGCTGAATTTTACGCAGCTGTTTGAGCTGAGCCGCCAGTCCGTCGGCGGCTAACGCCCCCTGCAGCGCCTGCAGATCCTGCAACAGCGCATCATACTGTTCGCGGCGATCGAATAGCGGCCTGAGCGCCTCCTCTTCCGCCGACTCAATCGTAAACACATACCCGGCCCCGCCCTCCGCGCGGATCGCCTGGCAGGCGCTGAGGAAGGTATCATAGCCCTGGCGCACGTCGGGCAGCAGATAGACCCCATCGCGCAGGACCGCCGCCCCGCTCTGCTTCAGGGTTCGCCAGACACGCATGCGCAGCGTGGCTTGAGAGGTCGTCAGGTTAAGGATCAAGAGATGCATTGTCATGATGTAGAGATTACTACAGCATGTAGCGTGTGTGACGTTTATTCGCGCGCAGGGTGAGATGAATTTCAGCAATGCATAGCTGAAAAAAGCAAAAGACGGCCTGCGCAGCGGCAGGCCAGGCGCTAAGCGCGGGATGGGGATAAGGGGCGCAGCAGCAGGGTCAACAACGCCACCGCAACCGGGACCAGGGAGCCCCACAGCACGGCGTTCCAGCCGAAGGCGTTGAGCAGAACCCCGGACGAAAACGACCCCACGATCATCACGCCGAAGACCAGAAAATCGTTGAGCGACTGAACCTGGGTCTTCTCTTCCGGGCGGTGGAAATCGATGATTTTCGCCGAGGCGCCGGTGAAGCCAAAGTTCCAGCCGATGCCGAGCAAAATCAGCGACAGCCAGTAATGATACACGCCGAGACCGCTCAGGCCGACCGCCACCGACGCGGCGGTGATCAGCAATCCCGCCGCCGCCATTCGCACTGCGCCGAAGCGCTGGATCAGCCGGCCGGTGAAAAATCCCGGGCCGTACATCGCCATCACATGCCACTGGATCCCAAGGTTGGCGGCCTGCTGGGAAAGACCGTGCATATGCATGGAGAGCGGCGCGGCGGTCATCAGAAAATTCATCACCATATAGGCCACCGCGCCGCTGAATACCGTAGTGGCAAAACCCGGCTGGCGGACAATCTCGCGCAGCGACCGCCCTCCGCGCACGCTGGCCGCGGTGGGCTCCGCCGGCGTCACCCCTCTCAACAAAAAGGCGGCCAGCACTGCAACCAGCGCCTGAGCGAGGAAGGTGACGGCGAAGGTATGTGCCGGCCAGAGGTGCATGGTGCCGGTGACCAGCATCGGGCCAATGATCCCGGCGGCCACACCGCCGCCCATCACCAGCGACAGCGCACGGGCGCGACGCGCCGGGGCGACGCCGTCGGTGGCGGCAAAACGAAAACTGAGCGCCACGGCAGCATAGGCGCCGCCAAGCATCGCGGCGAGACAAAACAGCAGAAAAGAATTCAGCACTACCGCCAGGGCGGCCGCCAGTCCGGTCACCATCCCGGCGCCGGTGCCGAGCCTGAACGCCGCTTTGCGGCCCCGCGTTCGCCCCAGCGCGCCGAAAGGCAGAATGGAGGCCGCCATCCCCAGCACAAACAGGGTGATCGGCAGCGTGGCCAGCGACGGGCTGGGGGCAATCGCGTTACCCACTATCGCGCCGGTAGCGTAGAAGACCACCGAGTTGGCGCCGGCCAGCGCCTGAGCGGCAGCCAGGCGAAAGATGTTTTTGTTCTGCACCGCCAGCGGCAGCATGTGTTCTGTAGACATCCGTTGTTTTCACCGGTTTGAGAGTGGCGCCAGGCTGGCCGTCTGGCATCGCGCCCTGTTTGTTGGGTTCCCTGACCGTTACCTTAGCCGCAAAATACGCTTTTGCACCATAGCGAATCGCAATATTACCCGGCGATCTGGCCCCTCTTCTGCGTCAGATCGCCGGGCCGGGCTTCGCCGCGCGTTTTATTCCGGGGATCCGTCGCGCCGCGCGGCGGCAAATTTCGCCGCGATCATTGCGGCCGTCGGCTGGACGCCGCCCAGACTCCACTGCTCCGGGTCATGTTCGTCAATGCGGATCCAGACGGACTGACGGAACTGCGGATCGCCCTGCCCCTCAATCTCCACCAGCAGATCGGTCATCCGTCGCAGCAGCTCACTTTTCTGTTCCGCGGTCATGATCCCTTTAATGGTTTGCACGTTAACAAATGGCACGCTATTCTCCTTAGCATCTAGGTCTAAAATTCAAACTCAGAGTAGAAGGTCAATCTCGCGATGTCAAAAAATAAATCACTGCCCTACCTCGACCCGGCGCTGTGCGGCCTGGCGGAAGGAGCCAAAATACTCGGCGACCGCTGGGTGCTGCTGATCCTACGCGAGGCGTTTTACGGCGTGACGCGCTTTGAAACGTTGCTGTCGCACACCCATATTACCCGCCAGACGCTCACCACCCGGTTAAAAACCATGACCGAAACGGGATTGCTCAACAAAGTGCCCTACCGGGAAGCCGGCTCCCGCGAACGGTATGAATATGTTCTGACTGATAAAAGCCGTAGCCTGGCGCTGGTGCTGTTCGCCCTGATGGAATGGGGCCACCAGCACGTGCTGCACAGTGCGCCGCATATAGCATTGGTGGACAGCGCCAGCGGCGAGGCTGTCCATCCGGGGTTTATTACTGCCAGCGGCACCGTGGCGAGCCCCGCCGCCCTGCAGATCGTCAAGGCAGACGAACGCTAATAGCGCCGCTACAGAACTTTCGTACGCCTCTGGCGAAAGCCGCCGCAAGCGGGTATGTTGCATAGCCACGGTACCCGACGAGCGCGGGACATTTTTGTTTCATCGAACTGTGCGATAAAGGATGAAGGTATCCGGTGACCATTCCGACGCGCAGATCGCGCATGCTAAAGGTAGAAAATGTCGCTTCGTTCTCTGCGGGCTTTATGTCTGACCAGCTTTTTTATTGCCGACGTGCGCGACGGCCTCGGCCCGTTTCTGGGGATCTTTCTCACCCAGCGTCACTGGCAGGCGGAGGACATTGGCCTGCTGATGTCCGTCGGCGGTATCGCCGGCCTGCTGGCGACCCTGCCCGCCGGCTTCATCACCGACAGCTCGCGGCATAAGCGCTTGCTGCTGGCCGGGGTCTGCCTGGTGATCACCCTCACCACCCTGCTGCTCTGGTTTAGTCAGAAGACCAGCGTGGTCGCCCTCTCGCAAGTCGCCAGCGGCATCTGCGCGGCCTTTGTCGGACCGCTGATCGCCGGGATTACCCTCGGTCTTGCCAGACAGCGCGGCTTTAGCGCCCAGATGGGGAAAAACGAAGCCTTCAACCACGCGGGAAATTTCTTCACCGCGCTAATGGCCGGGGCTATCGCCTGGTACTGGGGCATCGGCGGCATTTTCATTCTGATGGCCTGTACCACGCTGCTTACCCTGGTCGCCCTGCTGGCGATCCGCGGCGGCGATATCGACGATGATGCCGCCCGCGGCATCGAAGCGGCATCCACGCCCTCCCTGCCGGGGTTTGCCATCCTGTTCCGCCATACGCCGCTGCTGATCGCCGGCGTAACCCTGATGCTGTTCCATCTCGCCAATGCCGCACTGTTGCCGATGCTGAGCATGCGGATCGCCGCCGCGCCGGGACACCTCAATCCCGGACTGTTTGCCGCCGCCACGGTGATTATTTCGCAGGTGGTGATGATCCCGGTGGCCATCCGGGTCGCCGGCAGCATCGACAAATACGGTTACTGGCGATGCATCCTGCTGGCGCTGCTGATCATGCCCATCCGGGCGGCGCTGGCGGCGTCCAGCGACGCCCCGGCGATGATGGTCCCGGTGCAAATTCTTGATGGCCTGGCGGCAGGGATTTTGGGGGTGGCGGTGCCCAGCTTTATCGTCTCGCTGCTGCGCGGCAGCGGGCACGTTAACGCTGGACAGAGCGTGGTGATGCTGATGCAGGGCGCCGGGGCGGCAATGAGTCCGGCGTTAACCGGGTCTATCGCCGGGCACTACTCCTATGCCACCGCCTTCGGCGTGCTGAGCGTTATCGCGATTGTCGCCCTGATGGTATGGTGGCGCAGCGCTCCGCTGCTCACCGTCTCCGCGTCACCGCCAGTCGGCGAGAGCGGGCAGTAACCTACGGCACAGCGACCTGGGGAGAGAGGAAATCGCCAGCCGGGCAGCAGCCCCCTGCTGCCCGCCTGACGTGTGAGTGGCGTTAATTCACCCGCGCAGGCAAGGTAATTTGCTGCAGGGCGTTCGCCATATTAATCTGAATCAGCTCTTTAAGACCTTCGCGCTTAATAAACTGGCTCCGGTGCTTACTTTTCACCTCTTCAATACTCTTTTTGATCTCTTGCGCCGGCAGTTTATACCAGCCGCGAGCCTGTTTCTCACCGCCCATTTCCAGCCACAGCGATGAATAACTGGCTTTCACCAGATCGCTTTTCACGTGATAATCAGAATCGATGGCGTAGACCGTGGAGATGTTGAAATATCGCAGCAAACCATACAGCACGCTCATGATGATATTTTTCGGCCGCGCGCCATGCAGCTCTTTAGTCAGCACCTTCACTTCGTCATTGGTGATATCTTTCCCGCCCTGGATGCCGCCGATATAAGCGCGGCCATCGTCGGTGCAGGAAAAACAGACGCTATAGACGCGCCGGTCGCCAAGAAACAGCTGCAGCATCAGCTCCCCTTCCTCCTGAAACGGCGAGGCCAGCAGCTTAACGTCAAGCTTATCGCCATTTTTCAAGGGAATAG
This sequence comes from Klebsiella sp. KP20-425-1, assembly GCF_025813515.1. Classification (NCBI taxonomy): domain Bacteria; kingdom Pseudomonadati; phylum Pseudomonadota; class Gammaproteobacteria; order Enterobacterales; family Enterobacteriaceae; genus Klebsiella; species Klebsiella sp. KP20-425-1. The sequence continues at coordinate 2,240,758 of NZ_CP109614.1, read as the reverse complement.
AAAACATCTCGCGGCCAAAATCCGCGACATTGTAGAGCTGCGGCAGGACATCAGGGTGAAACGTTTTCTCGATGAAATTCAGTGAACCATGGGCAATATCCAGTTTGCGTCGTTTTGACAGCCGTTTATTGAGATACGCTTTAAACGGTTTATCCTCAAAAGGCACCAGTCCTTTGGTCACCGCGGTCAACCGCGCGCACTGATATTTCGCACAAAGTCCTTGATATTCTCTGTATTTACCTCCTGCGAGCGAGAGCTCTCTGCATTTTCGTAAAATTTTTTTATAGCTTATTTTGACCTGACCGATCACTTTATTATGTTTACGCCATTCTTTGATGGCGCCTGCAACAGTATGTTCCATTGATTAAGATCCATAGATTCATCCATAATCGCGGCCATATTAACATAAAAGCGTTTCGTCAACGCTTAATTACTCCTTCGTTGTCCTTTCATTTAATATTTAGGCAGGAAATTATCCTGGCGACGTTATTTGTCGCTAAACTTATTCTGTCAACGATGAATTATGGTAGGTAACGCCCTCCGCTCAGCGACTTAACGCTCTGTGCCTTCGGCGCGAAGCGCGGCTACATCCGCTGGCGGTTATGCCCTATACTTGACCCTGATTCAAAACCAGCAACGATAGGTAACTTATGGAAATTGATCTCGACAACCTGGTCTTCAGCGGCCTGGATGAAGCGGAAGAGCGCAACGCGGAGCGTCTGGAAGAAGCGGACAAAAAAGCCCAGGCGATCGTTGCCGACGACGACTGCGGCGACGCCTGTAAAATCTGATTGTCAAACCGGCCAGCAGGCCGGTTTTTTTTTGACGCCCACACCTTCAGGTGGGTAAAAACCCTTTCAGCGTATCCAGCAGCGCCTGCGCCGCCTTCGACAGCGGCAGATGTCCGGCATGGATCGCGCCGACGCACTTCTCAATCGGCGGATCGCTGAGCGGGATGCAGACGGCGCCCAACGATGCCATCTGCGTTTTACACAGCGCCGGCACCGCGCTGCCCCCCAGGCCGCTGGCCACCATCCTCCCCACCGTCACCAGCTGATGACTCTCCAGCGCCACGTCCAGCTGACGTCCGCTGCGCGCCAGCGCCTCCTCCAGCATCAGGCGTACCGCCGAGGGGCGCTGCAGGGTAATAAAGTCGAGGGTCAACAGCTCCTGCCAGGTGAGCTGCTTTTTCTTCGCCAGCGGGGATTGTTGGGGAACGATCGCCACGAAGCGGTCCACCGCCAGCGGGGTAAACAGCAGGTTGTGGTTGGGCGATGGCTCGAAAGCGATGCCCATCTCCACCCGCCCCTCGCGCACCATCTCGATCACCTGCTCATTAATCACGTCATGCACCGTAACGTTCACCCCGGCATAGCGGTCGCGAAAGGCTTTCAGCGCCTCCGGCAGAACGTTGGCGGCAAACGACGGCATCGCGGCGACCGAAATTTTACCCCGCTGCAGGGTAAAGCTCTGACGCATGGCCTCCTCGACGTTATCCCAGTCGGCCAGCAGCTGACGGGCCATCGGCAGAAAGAGTTCCCCCTCCTGGGTAAGGGTCACTTTGCGGGTGCTGCGCTGCAGCAGCGCGCCGCCCAGCGCCTCCTCCAACCCTTTGATGGTCAGGCTGAGAGCTGGCTGCGACAGATTCAGCCTTTCGCTGGCGTGGGCGAAATTCAGAGTGTGAGCTACCGCTAAAAACGCGCGTAACTGTTTGACACTCATTCTCATTTTTCATCCTGTTAACTAATTGAAAAAAATTAGTTAACAGGAAATTAATTAAAATTCCAAATGAGTGAGTCACAAATTCAAAATTATCAAATCAGTCGCCTGCGCCAATGATAAGGCTATCGCAAGGCAGGAGAGACAAGATGGCAGGACTGGATAAACGCGTCGCCAGTTACGAAGCGGCGCTGGAAGGGTTAACGGACGGCATGACGCTGCTCGCCGGCGGCTTCGGCCTGTGCGGCATTCCCGAGAACTTGATCGCCGAGGTGCAGCGTCGCCAGGTGCAGGGGCTGACGGTGGTCTCCAACAACTGCGGGGTCGACGGTTTCGGTCTCGGCATGCTGCTGGAGTCGCGCCAGGTCAGCAAGGTGGTGGCCTCTTACGTCGGGGAAAACGCGCTGTTTGAACAGCTGGTGCTGAGCGGCGAGCTGGCGGTAGAACTCACCCCGCAGGGAACGCTGGCGGAAAAAATCCGCGCCGGCGGCGCTGGCATCCCCGGCTTTTACACCGCCACCGGGTATGGCACCCCGGTCGCCGAAGGCAAAGAGGTGCGCCAGTTCGACGGCCGACACTACATCCTTGAAGAGGCGATCCGCGGCGATTTCGCGCTGGTCAAAGGCTGGAAAGCCGACTGGTACGGCAACGTGGTCTATCGCCACACCGCGCAGAATTTCAACCCGCTGATGGCCACCGCCGGGCGCATTACGGTGGTGGAGGTGGAAGAGATTGTGCCGCCGGGCGAACTGCCCCCCTCCGCCATCCATACTCCGGGGATCTATGTCGACCGGCTGATCGTCGGGCAATTCGAAAAACGTATTGAACAGCGCACCCTGCGCGCCGGAGGGCACTGAGATGCTGACCCGTGAACAAATGGCGATGCGCGTCGCCCAGGAGCTGCGCGACGGCGACTACGTCAACCTCGGGATCGGTATCCCGACGCTGGTGGCCAACTACATTCCCGCCGGCATTGAAGTGATGCTCCAGTCGGAGAACGGCCTGCTGGGGATGGGCGAATTTCCCGATGAGGAAACCATCGACGCCGACATGATTAACGCCGGTAAACAAACCGTCACCGCGCAAACCGGGGCGGCGATCTTCGATTCCGCCCAGTCGTTCGCCATGATCCGCGGCGGCCACGTCGACCTGACCGTTCTTGGCGCCTTTGAGGTCGACGTCGCGGGCAACATCGCCTCATGGATGATCCCTGGAAAAATGGTCAAGGGGATGGGCGGCGCCATGGACCTGGTAGCCGGCGCGCAGAACATCATCGTGGTGATGACCCACGCCTCAAAAAACGGCGAATCCAAACTGCTGCCGCAGTGCACCCTGCCGCTCACCGGCGTGGGCTGTATTCGCCGGGTACTCACCGATCTGGCCCTGCTGGAGATTGTCGACGGCGCGTTTGTCCTGCGCGAAGTGGCCCCGGGGGTCAGCCCCGACGAGGTGATACGTAAAACGGCGGGACGGCTGATCGTCGCTGACGACGTGCGCGAAATGCGCTTCAGTTAAGGAGAGACCATGACCGATATTGCCATTGTTGCTGCAGTACGCACCCCGGTAGGCAGCTTTCGCGGCGCCTTCGCCCCTCTTTCCGCCGTCGACCTCGGCGCAGCGGTGGTGCGCGGCCTGCTTGAACGCTGCCAGCTGCCCGCCGCAGCGGTCGACGAACTAATTTTCGGCCAGGTGCTTACCGCCGGCTGCGGGCAAAACCCGGCGCGCCAGACCGCGCTGCGGGCCGGCCTGCCGGTCGACACTCCGGCGGTCACCGTCAATCTGGTGTGCGGCTCCGGACTGAAAGCGGTTCAGCAGGCGGTGCAGGCGATCCGCTGCGGCGACGCCGGGATCGTTATCGCCGGCGGCCAGGAGAGTATGAGCAATGCTCCCTATCTGATGCATGGCGCCCGCGACGGCCTGCGTTTCGGCCACGCCAGCCTGCAGGACAGCATGATCCAGGACGGCCTGTGGGACGCCTTTAACGACTACCACATGGGCATTACCGCCGAGAACCTCGCCGACGCCTTCGACATCAGCCGCGAGCGCCAGGACGCCTTCGCCGCCAGCTCCCAGCGCAAAGCGGCGGCTGCTATCGCCGCCGGGCGCTTTCGTGAGGAGATCGTTCCGGTCAGCGTCCCGCAGGGCAAAAAGCCGCCGCGATTCGTGACTGACGATGAGCAACCGCGCCCGGAGACCAGCGAGCAGCAGTTGGCCCAGCTGCGCCCGGCGTTTCGCCCGGCTGACGGCAGCGTCACCGCCGGGAATGCCTCGTCGCTGAACGACGGCGCCGCGGCGGTCCTGCTGATGCGCGTCGATAAAGCGCGCGAGCTTGGGCTGCCGGTGCTGGCGCGCATTGTCAGCTCAGCGGTCGCCGGGGTCGACCCATCGGTGATGGGCATCGGCCCGGTGAGCGCCTGCCGCCAGGCGCTGCAGCGCGCCGGCTGGACGCTGGACGAGGTGGACCTTATCGAAGCCAACGAGGCTTTTGCCGTCCAGGCGCTGGCCGTCGGTCAGCTGCTTGAGTGGGATAGCGAGAAGGTCAACGTCAACGGCGGCGCCATCGCCCTTGGACATCCCATCGGCGCCTCCGGCTGCCGGATCCTCGTCAGCCTGGTGCATGAGATGCAGCGCCGGGGCGCCAGCAAAGGGCTGGCAACCCTGTGCGTCGGCGGCGGCCAGGGCATCGCCATGACTCTACAACGTTAACAGGAGCCACTATGTTTACACCACGCCTGGCGGTACTCGGCGCGGGACTGATGGGCGTCGGTATCGCCTGCCATTTCGCCCGTCACGGTCACGCCGTCCGCCTGTATGACACCGACCCGCAGCGTCTCGCCGAGGTTCCGGCGGTGGCCAGCGCCATCCTGTGCGAGCTGGAGGCCAGCGGTCAGCAGGATCCCGCCGACCGCGACGCGGTGCTGGCCCGTCTGACCCCCACCCCGACGCTGAATGCCCTGGCCGATGCCACGCTGCTGATTGAAGCGATCCCCGAGCGGCTGGCGCTGAAGCACGCCCTGTACGCCGAGCTGGAAACGCTGATCGCCGACGAGGCGATTATCGCCAGCAACACCAGCGGCCTGCCGCCGGATCGGCTGGCTCAGGGCATGCGCCTCCCGGAACGGCTACTGATCGCTCATTTCTGGCATCCGCCGCACCTGATCCCGCTGGTGGAAGTGGTGCCCGGGAGCGCCACGCTGCCTCATCTGGCACGCCAGGTGAGCGACTTTTGCGCCGCCTGCGCGCTGGAGGCGGTGGTGCTCAACCGCGCCGCGCCGGGCTTTGTCGGCAACCGGCTGCAGTTCGCCCTGCTGCGCGAAGCACTGCATATCGTCCACAGCGGCATCGCTTCCCCGGAGGTGGTGGACCAGGTGATGCGCGCCTCGCTGGGCCGCCGCTATGCGATGGTCGGCCCGCTGGAGGCTGCGGACATGACCGGCCTGGCGACAGTCCAGGATATCTGCCAGCACCTGCTGCCGGAGCTGGCCAGCGGCACGGAGATGATGTCGCTGGTGGCGGAGAAAGTGGCGCGAGGCGACACCGGCGCCCGCAGCGGGCAAGGCTTTTACCTCTGGGACGAGGCCCGGCACCAGCGCATCCAGTCGCGCCGGGAACACCAGCTGCGCTTCGCCCTGAAACCCTAGTATCGCGTTCTGTACCCCTACAATAACAATGAGAGTGAGACGTCGTGATGAGTGTGATAATAGCCCTGGCCGCGCTGGCGTTACTGATGCTGGCAGCCTACCGTGGATACAGCGTGATCCTCTTTGCGCCGATCGCCGCCCTCGGCGCGGTGCTCCTCACCGACCCGGGCGCGGTCGGCCCGGCCTTTACCGGCCTGTTTATGGAAAAAATGGTCGGCTTTGTGAAGCTCTATTTCCCGGTGTTTCTGCTGGGCGCGGTATTCGGCAAGCTGATTGAGCTGTCGGGATTCTCACGTTCGATTGTCGCCGCCGCCATCCGCATCCTTGGGCGCCGCCACGCGATCCCGGTGATCGTGCTGGTGTGCGCCCTGCTGACCTACGGCGGGGTGTCGCTGTTTGTGGTGGCCTTTGCCGTCTACCCTTTCGCCGCCGAACTATTTCGCCAGAGCGGGATCCCCAAACGGCTGATCCCCGCCACCGTCGCCCTCGGGGCATTCTCGTTTACCATGGACGCCCTGCCCGGCACGCCGCAGATCCAGAATATTATTCCCACCAGCTTCTTCGGCACCAACGCCTGGGCGGCCCCATGGCTGGGGCTTATCGGCTCGCTGTTCATTATCATCTTCGGTTTGCTGTGGCTGGAGCGTCAGCGCCGCAAAGCGCAGGCCCGCGGCGAAGGCTATGGGACCGACCTGCAAAATGAGCCGCAGACCCCGGATGACATCGATCTGCCGCATCCGCTAATCGCTATCGCCCCGTTGCTGCTGGTGGGGGTGCTGAATTTGCTGTTCACCCACTGGATCCCGCAGTGGTACGGCGCAAGCCATGAGCTCACCCTGCCGGGTCTGGCGAAGCCTGTCGTCACCGAAGTGGGGAAAATCACCGCCATCTGGGCGGTGCAGGCGGCGCTGCTCTCCGGCATTGTGCTGGTGCTGGTTTGCGGCTATCGCAATATCCGCGGCCGGCTGGCGGAGGGAAGTCGGACGGCGGTGGGCGGGGCTATTCTCGCGGCGATGAACACCGCCTCTGAGTATGGCTTCGGCGCGGTTATCGCCGCCCTGCCGGGTTTCCTTGTGCTGTCAAAAGCCCTCGCGACCATTCCCAATCCGCTGTTAAACGAGGCGATCAGCGTCACGGTGCTGGCCGGGATCACCGGTTCGGCCTCCGGGGGGATGAGCATCGCCCTGGCGGCGATGTCCGAGACCTTTGTCGCCGCCGCCCACGCCGCCAATATTCCGCTCGAGGTCCTGCACCGTGTCGCCGCCATGGCCAGCGGCGGCATGGACACCCTGCCGCATAACGGGGCGGTGATCACCCTGCTGGCGATCACCGGCCTGAGCCATCGCCAGGCCTACGGCGGCATTTTCGCCATCACGGTGATCAAAAGCCTCGCGGTACTGTTTGTCATTGCCACGTTCTATGTGACCGGCATTGTCTGATACCAGATTGAAGGAGTAATAAAATGAACTTACACGGTAAAACGGCGCTGGTCACCGGCTCCACCAGCGGCATCGGTTTAGGGATCGCCAAAGTGCTTGCGCAGGCAGGCGCCCAGCTGGTGCTCAATGGCTTCGGCGACAGCAGCCACGCCCGGGCTGAAGTCGCCGCGCTGGGCAAGATCCCCGGCTATCACGACGCCGACCTGCGCGACGTCGGGCAGATCGAGGCGATGATGCACTATGCCGAAAGCACCTTCGGCGGCGTCGATATCGTGATCAATAACGCCGGCATCCAGCACGTGGCCCCGGTGGAGCAGTTCCCGGTGGACAAATGGAACGATATTCTCGCCATCAATCTCTCCAGCGTCTTCCACACCACCCGCCTGGCGCTGCCGGGTATGCGCCAGCGCAACTGGGGGCGCATCATCAACATTGCCTCAGTGCATGGCCTGGTGGCGTCGAAAGAGAAATCGGCCTACGTCGCCGCCAAGCACGCGGTGGTCGGGCTGACCAAAACCGTGGCCCTGGAAACCGCGCGTAGCGGCATCACCTGCAACGCCATCTGCCCTGGCTGGGTGCTAACCCCGCTGGTGCAGCAGCAGATCGACAAACGCATCGCTGAGGGGGTCGACCCGGAGCAGGCCAGCGCGCAGCTGCTGGCGGAAAAGCAGCCCTCCGGGGAGTTTGTCACCCCGCAGCAGCTGGGCGAAATGGCGCTGTTTCTGTGCAGCGATGCCGCCGCCCAGGTGCGCGGCGCCGCATGGAACATGGATGGCGGCTGGGTGGCGCAGTAAGCCGCTGGCGCCGCGAAGATCAGAACATCGCCAGAAAGCGTTTCACCGTACGCGAGCGCTCGAAGCGCCGCCAGGCGATGGCGATATCGGTCTTCAGCGGCGCCCCGCTAAGCGGGTGATAGCTGACGTTCGGCTGCTGGATGCAGGTCATCGACTGCGGAACCAGCGCGAAGCCGAAGCCAGCATTGACCATGCTCAGCGACGACGAAATTTGCGACGACTGCCAGGCGCGCTCCATATCGATCCCGGCGCGCAGGCAACTGTTATACACCAGCTCATACAGCCCGGGGGCCACCTCCCGCGGGAAGAGGATCGGCGCCACGTCGCGCAGCTTCTCCAGGGCCAGGGTCGGCTGCGTCGCCAGCGGGTTATCGCGCGGCAGCGCGATAACCATCGGCTCCTCATCGATAATCCGCAGATTAAAGGCTTTACTGCTCTCGCACGGCAGGCGGACGAAGGCGATATCCAGCTCGGCCTCGCTCAGGGCGGTCATCAGATTGGCCATATTGTCTTCCATCTGGTGCAGGGTCACCCCGGGGTGGTCGAGCTGAAAACGGTGCAGCAGCGTGAAGATTTGCGGATGGAAAGCATCAGAACTGGTAATGCCTAGCGACAGGCTGCCGTTCATCCCGCGCGCAATGCCCTTGGCCTTCTCCAGCGCCGCATCGCTCATGGCGAGGATCTGGCGGGCATCCTCATAGAAAGACTCTCCCGCTTCCGTCAGCTCCACCCCGCGGGTTAAACGCCGAAACAGCGGGGTCCCCACTTCGCGCTCAAGCCGCTGAATTTGCTGACTTAACGGAGGCTGTGAAATACCCAGCTCCTTGGCGGCCTGGGTGAAGTGCCGCGTCCTGGCGACGGCGACAAAATAGCGAAGATAACGAAGTTCCATATCGAAAACGTCTCAAACCAGCATGGTTTCTATATTGGAACTGTGAGCTGAATCGGGTCAACATTTATTTAACCTTTCTTATATTTGTTGAACGAGGAAGTGGTTTATGAATCATTCTGCTGAATGCACCTGCGAAGAGAGTCTATGCGAAACCCTGCGGGCGTTTTCCGCGCAGCATCCCGAGAGCGTACTCTATCAGACATCGCTCATGAGCGCCCTGCTGAGCGGGGTTTACGAAGGCAGCACCACCATCGCCGACCTGCTGAAACACGGCGATTTCGGCCTCGGCACCTTTAATGAGCTGGACGGGGAGCTGATCGCCTTCAGCAGTCAGGTCTATCAGCTGCGCGCCGACGGCAGCGCGCGCAAAGCCCAGCCGGAGCAGAAAACGCCGTTCGCGGTGATGACCTGGTTCCAGCCGCAGTACCGGAAAACCTTTGACCATCCGGTGAGCCGCCAGCAGCTGCACGCGGTGATCGACCAGCAAATCCCCTCTGACAACCTGTTCTGCGCCCTGCGCATCGACGGCCATTTCCGCCATGCCCATACCCGCACCGTGCCGCGCCAGACGCCGCCGTACCGGGCGATGACCGACGTCCTCGACGATCAGCCGGTGTTCCGCTTTAACCAGCGCGAAGGGGTGCTGGTCGGCTTTCGGACCCCGCAGCATATGCAGGGGATCAACGTCGCCGGGTATCACGAGCATTTTATTACCGATGACCGCAAAGGCGGCGGTCACCTGCTGGATTACCAGCTCGACCACGGGGTGCTGACCTTCGGCGAAATTCACAAGCTGATGATCGACCTGCCCGCCGACAGCGCGTTCCTGCAGGCTAATCTGCATCCCGATAATCTCGATGCCGCCATCCGTTCCGTAGAAAGTTAAGGGGGTCACATGGACAAACAGTATCCGGTACGCCAGTGGGCGCACGGCGCCGATCTCGTCGTCAGTCAGCTGGAAGCTCAGGGGGTACGCCAGGTGTTCGGCATCCCCGGCGCCAAAATCGACAAGGTCTTCGACTCACTGCTGGATTCCTCCATTCGCATTATTCCGGTACGCCACGAAGCCAACGCCGCATTTATGGCCGCCGCCGTCGGACGTATTACCGGCAAAGCGGGCGTGGCGCTGGTCACCTCCGGTCCGGGTTGTTCTAACCTGATCACCGGCATGGCCACCGCGAACAGCGAAGGCGACCCGGTGGTGGCCCTGGGCGGCGCGGTAAAACGCGCCGATAAAGCCAAACAGGTCCATCAGAGTATGGATACGGTGGCGATGTTCAGCCCGGTAACCAAATACGCCGTCGAGGTGACGGCGCCGGATGCGCTGGCGGAAGTGGTCTCCAACGCCTTCCGCGCCGCCGAGCAGGGCCGGCCGGGCAGCGCGTTCGTTAGCCTGCCGCAGGATGTGGTCGATGGCCCGGTCAGCGGCAAAGTGCTGCCGGCCAGCGGGGCCCCGCAGATGGGCGCCGCGCCGGATGATGCCATCGACCAGGTGGCGAAGCTTATCGCCCAGGCGAAGAACCCGATCTTCCTGCTCGGCCTGATGGCCAGCCAGCCGGAAAACAGCAAGGCGCTGCGCCGTTTGCTGGAGACCAGCCATATTCCAGTCACCAGCACCTATCAGGCCGCCGGAGCGGTGAATCAGGATAACTTCTCACGCTTCGCCGGCCGGGTTGGGCTGTTTAACAACCAGGCCGGGGACCGTCTGCTGCAGCTCGCCGACCTGGTGATCTGCATCGGCTACAGCCCGGTGGAATACGAACCGGCGATGTGGAACAGCGGCAACGCGACGCTGGTGCACATCGACGTGCTGCCCGCCTATGAAGAGCGCAACTACACCCCGGATGTCGAGCTGGTGGGCGATATCGCCGGCACTCTCAACAAGCTGGCGCAAAATATCGATCATCGGCTGGTGCTCTCCCCGCAGGCGGCGGAGATCCTCCGCGACCGCCAGCACCAGCGCGAGCTGCTGGACCGCCGCGGCGCGCAGCTCAACCAGTTTGCCCTGCATCCCCTGCGCATCGTTCGCGCCATGCAGGACATCGTCAACAGCGACGTCACGTTAACCGTGGACATGGGCAGCTTCCATATCTGGATTGCCCGCTACCTGTACAGCTTCCGCGCCCGCCAGGTGATGATCTCCAACGGCCAGCAGACCATGGGCGTCGCCCTACCCTGGGCCATCGGCGCCTGGCTGGTCAATCCTGAGCGCAAAGTGGTCTCCGTCTCCGGCGACGGCGGCTTCCTGCAGTCGAGCATGGAGCTGGAGACCGCCGTCCGCCTGAAAGCCAACGTGCTGCACCTGATCTGGGTCGATAACGGCTACAACATGGTCGCTATCCAGGAAGAGAAAAAATATCAGCGCCTGTCCGGCGTCGAGTTCGGGCCGATGGATTTTAAAGCCTATGCCGAATCCTTCGGCGCGAAAGGGTTTGCCGTGGAAAGCGCCGAGGCGCTGGAGCCGACCCTGCGCGCGGCGATGGACGTCGACGGCCCGGCGGTAGTGGCCATCCCGGTGGATTATCGCGATAACCCGCTGCTGATGGGCCAGCTGCATCTGAGTCAGATTCTGTAAGTCATCACAATAAGGAAAGGAAAATGAAAAAAGTCGCACTTGTTACCGGCGCCGGCCAGGGGATTGGTAAAGCTATCGCCCTTCGTCTGGTGAAGGATGGATTTGCCGTGGCCATTGCCGATTATAACGACGCCACCGCCAAAGCGGTCGCCTCCGAAATCAACCAGGCCGGCGGCCGCGCCATGGCGGTGAAAGTGGATGTCTCCGACCGCGACCAGGTATTTGCCGCCGTCGAACAGGCGCGCAAAACGCTGGGCGGCTTCGACGTCATCGTCAACAACGCCGGCGTGGCGCCGTCCACGCCGATCGAGTCCATTACCCCGGAGATTGTCGACAAAGTCTACAATATCAACGTCAAAGGGGTGATCTGGGGCATCCAGGCGGCGGTCGAGGCCTTTAAGAAAGAGGGTCACGGCGGGAAAATCATCAACGCCTGTTCCCAGGCCGGCCACGTCGGCAACCCGGAGCTGGCGGTATATAGCTCGAGTAAATTCGCCGTACGCGGCTTAACCCAGACCGCCGCTCGCGACCTCGCGCCGCTGGGCATCACAGTCAACGGCTACTGCCCGGGGATTGTCAAAACGCCAATGTGGGCCGAAATTGACCGCCAGGTGTCCGAAGCCGCCGGTAAACCGCTGGGCTACGGTACCGCCGAGTTCGCCAAACGCATCACCCTCGGCCGCCTGTCCGAGCCGGAAGATGTCGCCGCCTGCGTCTCCTATCTTGCCAGCCCGGATTCTGATTATATGACCGGTCAGTCATTGCTGATCGACGGCGGGATGGTGTTTAACTAATAAAAAAAGCTCTGACATGGCTTGCCCCTGCTTTCGCGCAGGGGCTTTTTTTGGTTTGGGTGTAAGTGTAAGCATCCCGGAGAAACGAAGCATCGATATTTGAGGGCTTCTGGCGTTCTCACTTACGCTTCGACACGACGTGGGCAATCTGACTGGGATGAAGGTCTGATTTGAGCGAGGAGCGGAAGTTCGGGAACGGGATAGCTCCATTGATGACTTTATGCTACGTGTTAAACCACAGGTAATGGAGTTGCTGCCGGAGAAAGTAGTATTCTTTAGACTGAGATCTTTTGAAAGGAACTGTAGTTGCTATAAAATTGAGGAACCAAATTTTTTAGCTTTTAAAAAATAAAATATTATCTCTTTTAGAAATTAGATAAGCAGGAGAAAAGCTATGATATCGATAATAAAGGACCTATTTAGTAACCAAGTGGGTTCCGCAGTCATTCTTACTATCATTGGAGCGATTACAAAAAAGTATATTCAGTTTCATCGCAGAGACTTTTTTTCACGCTCATCCTCCGAGCAGATAAAAGCAGTCGAATGGCTTAGAACCTCTTCTGTACCCATCTCCGATCCGTTAGCAAAGGCGGAACAGCAGTTCCGCCTACAGTCGTTCGGACTGCATAGAGATTGGCATTTATCTTATAAAATCATATGCTTGAGTTCCGATTATGCACAGTCATTGATTCCGTCCTTGAAGGCAGTCTTGCGTTATCAGGGCATGTACACAATTACTAACGGGAATATATACCCTCATAAATTCCATAAGTGGATAATACCTTTTGTGTTAATATCGTTGCTATTATATATCGGTGCTGAGATATACAGAGGTTCTTCACAGAGTGATGGTATAGAGATTTTGAAATCTCTATACGTCGTTATTGTGGCTTTTATAGTATGGTGTTGGGTCGCTGCTTGTGCTCTGAGAGTATCAAGCATCAGTAAAAAGCTCAATGCCTATATCCCACCCGCAAACGATTTTAAATCCAAGACATACGATTTCAGTTCAATACTCAATAATAGATATCCCTAGCCTGGCTGATCTGCTTCCCGTAAATACTGATACCTGGCAGTAAGCGAGATCCGCTTCTGGCACGGCGCGAACTGTTAACTGAGCCAAAGGTCCGCCATGAGCGAGGAGCGGACATTTTTCTTCGTCCTCTACTTCGTCCATTCTTTATGCAGTAACGCATAGATGTATGTGTCGTCATACCTTGCCTTACCCTCCTCGTTTTCAAAGGAGACAAATTCTTTAAAACATCCTTCACGTCGCATAAGTAGTCGCTCGCATAGTTTTTGAGAGGAGTAATTATAATCTTCCACCCAGGCATACAAACGTCTGGCGCCTTTTACTTTAAATAAATAATCAAACAGTACAGCAACTGACTCGCTTGCATATCCCTGATGTTCAAAACGTTGATTAAAATGCCAGCCTACTGACCAGGTATTGTTGTCTGGTTCGTTGCTATTGTCCGCAAAAAGATGTCCGATTAACGTATCGGTTTCTTTTAGACAAACGGCAAACTGTGTTGGGTCAGAGGCTCGTTTAGCCACGTCGACCTCTGCCTCAGCGAGTGAATGTAACTTTTCATCCTTAAAGCAAGGAGTACGTGGTGAAGAGAGGTAATCGAAAAGAGCTGCCGCATCCTCTTCCTTAAAATGGCGAATGATTAATCTTTGAGTGGTAATGATGGTCATAATGTCCTTGATAATGTAATGCCAGCCAGTTCAGCAAGAAGTCTGCTTTAAACTGGCCGGAACACAGGGCAGAGATTAGCCGTTCCGGCTATTCCCCAGTCTGTATTTTCGCATGCCTGTAAATCGTGTGATCGTCACGAAAAATACCGGAACAAAGAAAATGGCCAGTAGCGTTCCGCTAATCATCCCGCCGAATACACCGGTACCAATCGCATGCTGCGTGCTGTCGCTGGCTCCACTGGCAAGCATCAGCGGAACAACACCTAATGTGAAAGCCAGAGAAGTCATCAGAATTGGCCGTAAGCGTAGCTTTGCAGCCGTCAATGTCGCGTCAATAAGGCTCTTTCCTTCTTTCATCAATTGTCTCGCGAACTCGATAATCAGAATCGCATTCTTGGCGGAAAGTCCAATCAGGGTTATCAGACCCACTTTGAAAAAGACGTCATTCGTCATATTTGTAACGGATACGGCCAGCACAGCGCCGAGCAGCCCCAGAGGAACAACGAGCATGACCGCGAAGGGAATGGACCAGCTTTCGTAAAGAGCAGCCAGCACCATGAATACCACCAGTACCGAGAGCACAATAAGACCCGGAAGCTGTGATGCAGACTCTTTTTCCTGTAACGAACTTCCCGCCCACTCCCCGGCGAACCCCGGTGGTAAGTGCTTAGCCAGATTGTCCATTGCCGCCATTGCGGTACCTGACGATTTTCCCTGTGCGGAACTCCCGGTTATGCGTATGGCAGGATATCCCTGATAGCGTATCAGTTGCTGCGGTGCAACATTCCACGAAAGCGTCACAAAAGTGGATAATGGAAGCATCTGCCCCAGACGGTTTTTAACAGACAAAGCCAAAAGTTGTTCAGGCTGCATCCGGTATGGCGCATCCGCCTGGACGATAACCTGCTGAACCCGACCATTATTGGTATAGTCATTAACATAATTGGAACCTGCTGCAACGGAAATGGTTTGATTTATTTCATCAAACGAAACCCCCATGGCTTCCGCTTTTTCCCTGTCGACATGCAGGGAAAGGCTTGTTCCCTCACCAAGTCCATCAATATAGACATCGGCAAGGTGAGGATTATGATTTGCCTGTACAATAAGCTCATCGGCCGCCTTTTTGAGTGCCTGATAGCCTTTCCCCCCTCTGTCCTGTAAATAATAAGTGAACCCGGATGAGGTTCCCATATCAGAAATAGCCGGAGGCAGCAGACTCATTGTTACGGCGTCCGGCACGTTTGCCATTTGGGACCGAATATGGTCAGCTTCTTCCTGTGCCGTGGTTCCTTTGCGTTGTCTCCAGTCCTTGAGGGTGGTGAATGCCATGGCCGAATTTTGGCCTGACCCTGAAAAACCAAATCCCAGAATCATAATGTTACTTTCTACCGCCTGCCGATGGGCGATCTCCTCTTCAAATGTATCGACGACCTTAAGCGTCCGCTGCATCGTGGCATCAGAAGGAAGCTGGATTGAGGACATAAAATAACCCTGATCTTCATCGGGTAAAAATGATGATGGTAAGGTGGACAGCCCGGCAAACAATGCCAAACATAATGCAGCGTAGATCATCATCATACGGCCAGTACGCTTCAGTACAAATCCCAGACCAGTGGCGTAAAACGAAGTCAGGCGATGAAAGTGAGCGTTAAACCACGCTGAAAATACGCTGCTTTTACCCTGATGAATACCATGTGGTTTGAGCAGGGTTGCACAAAGCGCAGGCGTTAACGTCAGCGCCAGGAATGCCGACAGTAAAATGGATATCGCCATCGAAATGCTGAACTGTCGATAAATAATACCCACAGAACCGCTGGCAAAGGCCATTGGTATAAACACCGCAGTGAGCACCAGCGTAATACCAATGATTGCCGGCGTAATTTCACGCATCGCTTCTCGCGTTGCATCCTGTGGAGACATTTTTTTGTCTTCCATCAGTCGTTCGACGTTCTCCACCACAACAATAGCATCGTCAACAATAATCCCGATGGCCAGTATCATTCCAAACATGGTTAAAATATTGATGGAATAACCGCTTAATAGCATTACGGTAAATGTGCCGAGCAGCGCCACGGGTGCCACAATCGCAGGAATAAGCGTACAGCGTATCTTGTGAAGGAAAAGCAGCATCACGAAAAAGACCAGAACCATGGCTTCAACAAATGTCTCAACTACCTTCAATATCGATAGCTTTACAAATGGAGCCGTATCGAAAGGCACGGTGAATGTCATTCCCTCGGGAAGCACACCGGACAGTTCTGTTAACCGCGCGCGGATACCCGACGCAGTACTAATCGCATTTGCGCCAGGAGACAACTGAATGGCGGCAGCCGTTGCAGGCACGCCATTTTCACGGATGCCAAATGCGTAACTTTGCAACCCGGATTCCACGCGGGCAACGTCTGCCAGTGTCACCCGGGCGGCTGAGACCTGTGATTTAATCGTGATATTGCGAAATTCTTCAACCGAAGAGAGCTGCCCTTTTACCGTTATTGGATAGGTCACCTCTTGACTGCTCGTCGCGGGTTCATCTCCGGTTCTGCCCGGTGAAACAATCACGTTTTGTTGACTGATGGCGCTTAATACATCCGTAACAGAGAGCCCATAGCTGTGTAATTTCATCGGGTCCAGCCATATGCGGAGTGCCTTTTCTCCGCCAAAAAGCTGGACTTTACCTACACCAGGTACGCGACGGAGTTCATCAGTAACATTCCTTGCAAAATAATCGCTTAAGTCAGCTTCCTGATAGGCTCCGCTTGGCGATTTTAACCCCACCATCATTAAAAAACCGGAATTAGCTGCCTCAACATTTATCCCATTCTGTCTTACCGACTGCGGCAGGCGAGATTCCACAATTTTAATTTGGTTTTGCAGATCCATCTGGGCGAGTTTGATGTCGGTGCCGGGTTTGAAAGTTACCGTAATTGACGCCATCCCTGTCGTGTCACTGGAAGATTCAAAATAGAGTAAATTGTCAACACTCGAAATTTCACGCTCGATCAGAGACACGACGGATGTGTTCATCACTTCCGGGCTAGCTCCAGGGTAACTCACTGAAATGATAATACCGGGTGGCGCAACTTCAGGGTATTGCGCAACCGGTAAACGAGGTATGGACAACAGTCCCGTCAGAACAATAAACAGGGCAATAACCCATGCGAAGATGGGGCGCTCAATGAAAAAGTGCGGCATCAGGTGTACTTCCAGTCAACATACAAAGGGTAAAAGTTCAGCATGGTTTTCCTGATAAAGAGGTCTCATCGTCAGTCGAAACCCGTTTACCGATATCCCTGAGCTGGGAAAATTTCTCAAGAAGTTGTGGTGCGTCATCAAGGCTTGTTGCAAACATCCACATATAGGTCATGACGGAATAAATATGTCCGGCATTAATTCCGGATTCCATGCTCATCCTGATAATGGTCATGGAAAAGAGAGCAGAAACCAGAAGGCCTATTGATAAATATCCCCATGCCTCTCTGTCGGATAACACCACGCGCAGACGAGCAAGTGTGTCATAATGTCGCTTAAGAGCACCAAAAGACGCCTTATTAACATAATCGACCTCTTTCTCAAGGCGATTATTCAGCCGTCTGTAGAATGTCTCATTTTTGCTGGCATAGCTTGAGACAAAACACATCAGTATTGCCACGATGATCAAACAGGCTATACCTGTCCAGAATTCAATCCATAACAGCATAATTGCTGCGCCGAAAAGGGAAATGATCGAGGTGATCAATACGGGAAGGTGCAACTCGAAGAAATCTACAAATTCACGCGACAGAGTGACTCTCGCAGCAATAGTCGAGTGATTAAGTGAATATTTTCGCTGGGATAATACTACAGTCACAGCAAGACTTGCGTAGATACGTGCAAACGTTCGCGTATCGACACTACGTCTGGCGGCTCCCATGCACCACATGAACAGAACCATCAGGCCATAAAGGGCCGCATGTGACGTCTGTCCGCCCAGGATGGCATTTATCGCCATGCCCGCCAGAACGGGGTAGAGCAGGAATGCAACGTTTTCAGCAATAACCAGCATGAAAGTAATGCACAATTTCTTTCTGTGCCGCCAGGCAAGTCTCTTAAGTGAGATAGCAACCCCGGGGGCCATAGGTTTGTCGTTGCCTTTATAAATCATGATAAATTATATTAAACATCTGTGTGTAAAGGGTTCTGCAGTTGGTTTATTATGTCAGCTAAGTGAAACGAGACAGCAGAACAGAGCAGTCATAAATCCATGTGCTAAGTGTAACGTGATGATGTCAATCGTGAATGGATGTTTTATGGAGGATATGTGTACTCACTCCTGAGGTTATGTATCATATTGACATTGCATAATATCAAACCATTCTTATACATAAACATAAAGGTAGTCCGCAAAAGAAAACCATTAAAAAAAATTCATAATAAAAAACAAAATCATAGATATCTGGAAAAGTATTCAAAAGCAGATGTAATACAATGATGGTGTGTATAAACACTAAAACCAGACCGAATGTTATTGCAATGAAGTTTTTAAAAACTCCAGGTTTTTTCTGAATAATAAATGATAATGCTGTAATGATTATCAAAACACGAATCAGTAAAGATGAGGGTAATGTTGATTCTACTTTTTCATTAATTGAATGCACAAGGTAAAGCCAGGTAGATAGCAACCCATATGAAACGATGCAAAATAAAAGTGAGGCCATCAAATTCTCGCGCCGGAAAAAACATTTAGTCAGCACCATAAAACTCCTTAGACAAAGTACATATTGCATGCACCACTTAACCTGGTTGTAGATTATCACTTAGCGATGTTGATTAATTATTTATAAAATGTGTAGTGAATATGGAGAGTGAGTCTGGTAAAATTTTAAGAAAATTTCTTGATGAACTTTTCCAAAAAGTACCTGTCAAAAGACATCAAATTGAAAATTAATGTTTGTAATTGAGTTAAAGAGCTTTAAGCATGACGATAAAAGTGCTTTCAGGGTAAAATGCATGTTGTCATCAGCACTGTGGAAGAAAATATGAACAACAACAATCTGATTATCGTCGCAGAAGACGATGATGACATCGCTGCCATACTGACAGGCTATTTACGTAAGGCAGGTATGAAAACCTTAAGAGCCGAAGACGGTGAGCAGGCAATCAATCTTACCCGTCTGAACAAGCCTGATCTCCTGCTATTGGACATCCACCTGCCCGTGTACGATGGCTGGAATGTTCTCACCACGTTAAGAAAGGAAACGAATGTACCGGTCATCATGGTGACAGCACTGGATCAAGACGTTGATAAACTGATGGGGCTACGGCTCGGGGCTGACGACTATGTGATAAAACCCTTCAATCCATCTGAGGTTATTGCCCGGGTTGAAGCTGTGCTTCGCAGAACCAGACCGGTTGCAGAGTCTACACATTCACGGCCTTTAAGAACGCCTTTTTTAACGATTTATCCTGATGAGTTTTACGTTGAAATCACTGCACAAGGTGAGGTTTCCACGCCAGTATTAACCACCACTGAGTTTAAGCTTTTAACCTATTTGGCGAGAAACCCGAGAAAAGTCTGTTCACGTGAAGAGTTACTCGATGCGTGTTTACCTGAGGGAGACTCGCTGGATCGTACTGTAGACAGTCATATGAGTAAACTTCGGAAAAAGCTTGAACATGCCGGATTGAAGGGCATTCCGGAAAGCATCCGAGGATTAGGCTACCGGTTGGGTGACAAAAAATGAACAAAGAAACGATTCTGAGCCGTCAGATTTTGACATATATGTTGTTGTTAACGTTTGTTATTATTGCCATTGCAATACTAGGTTCCTACTTATTTTATAGTTTCCTGATTTATTACCTGCCGGGTGGAATGAACGAAGGTAGTGAAGATGCTATGACATTCCTTGACTGGATGTGGATTCTGATGGCGTCCATTACCAGTCTGGTCGTTGCACTTTTCTTTACCGTAAAGCTGTCTGCAAGAATATTCAACCCACTGAATGACGTTGCATACAGCCTGAAACAAATCTCTCAGGGAAACCTTAGTGCCAGAGCATTTAACAGCAGTTCTAAGTTGGGAGAGATGAATAGGCTCGTCAATGACTTTAATGAGATGGCTGAAAAGTTACAGACGCTGGATGCGCAGCGAAATTTATGGAATGCTGCAATTGCTCATGAACTCCGGACGCCGGTGACTATCTTACGTGGGAGGCTTCAGGGACTGGTTGACGGCGTTTTCGAACCAGAACCGTCGTTATTCAGAAACCTTCTTAAACAAACTGAAGGTCTGACCAACTTAATTGAAGATCTCCGCGTCGTGAGTTCTTCAGGAGGCGCAGGGTACTCCTTGATGCTGAGTGAAGTCGATCTCAAGGCCACGATTTCAAATGCGCTTGATACCTTTTGGCCGGACTTTGATAAAAAGCATTTCAAAATTGTCACTGAGATTAACCAGCAGTATTGCGTTTGCGATCCCTTACGCATTATTCAGTGCCTCACCGTTCTTTTTGACAATGCCTTAAAATACTCCACATCACAAACGCTGTTAATAAAGAATGGTATTACAGGAAACGATAATTTTATTATCGTTCAGGACCAAGGACCTGGAATTCCTGAAGAACTCCAGAAGTCCTTATTCCAGCCTTTTCAGCGAGGAGAATACGCCAAAAATATTAATCCAGAGGGCTGTGGTTTAGGGTTGTCGGTAGTTAAAGCCATTATGTGCGCCCACGGTGGAGACGTTAGCTATAGTTTAACACCAGAAAATGGCTCACTTTTCAAACTCTCATGGCCTGTTTAAGGGCATGAATACACAGGCTCGATCGAACCTGTTTTAGCAAGAGACAGATCCCACATACTGCCGAGTTTTGCGTCCCAAATTGATGGGGTGATTTTAAGTTTGCCTCTTTTGGGACTTAATGTTATTTCGCTGAAATAGATATCATCTCCTTTTAGCATAAGATCGACGCGGCAGTAGTCTATTTCTTTTGCTAAGTCCTGGGCGGCAATAACGGATTTATGAAATGATTCTGGTTCATCAACCGGCAATGGCGTGTTTGGGTATTCCATCTGAAAGGGTTGTAAATTCCACGCTCTGTCATAAACGTTAATGAATTCGTTTCCATCGCTGTCAGTAAAGTCGGCCTCGATAAAACATGCCACACCGTGAAAGCAATGTATTCTTATCATTTCCGGAGTTATATTCCGGTGTTTACTGGAAAATAGATCCAGATACATTTCGCATAGGATCACGGGTGGTATGTTTTTATACTGCCATTCTCGGGTCGTATAATACATGTTCTTTTTAAGAGATAGTTTTAATTTGCTTTTAACCTTAGCGGGATCAATATTCGTTTTATCCGTGCATATGACCGCGCTACCACTATCATGATTGCATTTCAAAACAAATTTTGAGGGAAGTTTGTCGAAATCAATATCATCAACTCTATTATAAACACCTACTAAAGGAATAAGCTTAATTAAATTAGTCCGTTTCTCAACATACTGCCTGACCAGAAGTTTATCAGCAAGCAATGTATAAAATGGGTTGTGGATAAATAAAATGCGATGGCAAATTTTCTCATTAAGCGTTACAGGGTTGAGTAAATCCGGATATGTGCCAGATATTTCTCTTAACCTGTCTGCATGAAATGAAATGTCATTAGTCAAAATTGTTCTGCATTTTCTTAACAAATATTCAATGTATTTGATTTGATAGTTTATTTTGTTCATAACACCTCCGGTTCAGAAAGGAAATTCTGACAGAGGTTTGTTGATTTATTTTTTGCAAATTATGGAGAGTATATGGACCGACTTGCTTCTTTATTAACAGAAATTAATCCGGACCATTGTCCGCGCCTTGCACGAATCGGAAAAGTTAACTGCACTGAAGATCCGCTCTGAACGAAGAGCGGATCTTTAGTGCAAAAGAACAGCAAGGCCCGCCTTTGTGATTAATACTGCCTTATCTACAACTGCTGAGTTACCCAGCTACCATTTTCAGCGAAAAATACCGTCGCATCGGCTCCATTGACCAGGGATATTTGAGGAGGTATGTGGCCAATATCAACATCATACAGTACGGGCACGGCAATATTCTCAAAAGCGGCTTTAAGGGCATCCAGATAATTATGTTTAGTCGGGTCGCTTACGTCGGGTGCAGCACTTCTGCCGATAAGAACACCATTTAAGTTATCAAACCAACCCTGTAATCGTAAGCTAAATAATGCGCGTGTTAATTCACAGGGAGCCATTTCCACATTTTCAAAATAGAGGATTATTCCTTGAGGGCTATTGCTCGCCTTGAACAAGGGCACATTCCCGAATGGTGTACCTGCTAACCTGGATATTATTTCGAGGCAGCCGCCGATCAGTTTCCCGCTAAATGTCAGAGAAGATGTAACACCATCAAGGCGTTTCCACTGTGTTTTTTGGGTCAGATTGAAACCTCCGTCTGACGCTGTTCCCCATTGATTTTCATCCGCTTGAAATGCTGTTGAAGAGTACTGTTTGATTACAGTTCCCCGATTCGATTCCAGAATTTCCCATACGGCCTGAGTGGTGGCATCTAACTTTTGAGCGCCAAGATCCATGAGGTTTGGCCCATGCAAAGTAGCCCAGCCCGATATCGTCGTCAGTGGGAAATGAAGTGTACTCAGATCTGAAAAGCCCACAAACCATTTTGGTTTAGACCGGGACAACAGATCAAAATCAATCAAATCAAGCAATTCCATCGCCAGATCACCGCCCCAAGGTGGCATAACAGCTTTTATATCTGGGTCAGTAAGATAAGACATTAATTCTTCAACGCGGGAAAATTTAGTGGCGCTTTTATTTTTGTGCTGCGAGCGTAAGCAGCGTCCTTCGCGGACCTGGTAACCTCTTTTCTTTAGGTTTTTTATGGCGAGTTCCAGTCTGGGATGCAGATGTTCAGGTACGCCAGCAGAGGGAGCGGTTACACCAATAACATCTCCTGGAGCCAGCCTGGGTGGAAAGAGGACACTCATGGATAGATCCTTTTCAGAACATATAGAATTCCATAATCTATAAATAAAGCCAGGATGTAAAATTAACAGGCGAACACTCCGCTTGTTTTTTCTATGAGCCTTTAAAAGGTCTGCTCATGGCACCCAAGGGACTTTACCGGCGTAGATGATGCGTCAGGCGACTAATCCTCAAAAGTGCTTACTGCTTATTCGCGGGACCGCCGGTTGATTTGGGTTGGCTCATGACGACTACTCTTTTAGCTATTCCCGGTTTCCCCTTTTCAAAGCGCCATTTACTCATCATTTTCTCGATGATTTTATGTTCAAACTCCGGAGTCGTTGTCGATTCCAGTATCTTTACATTCTGAACTCTGCCATCTGAATCAACATCATACTGAATCCGCAGAGCATTCGGCAGGAGGTTTCCGTTATTATCATGAGTGGTAATTGCTGTGTTTGCAGAGGAAATGCTGCCTGAAGGTGTGCTGGCGCTGGCCGGTATACCGGCGCAGAGTGCCAGGAACAATGGCAGAATCAGGGTGAATAGTCTGATAGCTTGCATAAATCGTCCGAATTCCAAAATTAACCATGAATCTTCACGTTACCAACGGTGCGAGTGACAGGCTGCCAGATGAAATGATCAGTGAATACCGCGTCTTCAGCTGCAATCCCTTTGACCTACTTACCAGGCGCTTCGTACCACATCCATTCCCGGGGTCGTTTCGCTATCAGGACTAGTGGGAGCTGAGCGAGTATATCAACGATTCTTTTGCCAGCTGCCAGCAGCGCTATCCGGTTCGTCGGGGAACATGACCGAGCTAACACCCTCAAGTGATTAGCATTTATTCGCGTCCCGCGCTGAAGACGTTCAGCTAATCCTTTTTGACTTCTGTGTTCGGGATCTACCGCGGTTGCGACGTTAAGAGGGTGTTCTCCGCGGGCTTAGCGGCAGCTTGCTGCTGATGCTAAGGGGGAGATTCTTCAGTCATTTCTGCGACACCGGGGAACTTAACCCGGAAGCGGCTGAACATAGCGCCAGCAGGGAGGATCCCGGATAGCTGTGCGTGACGCCTTATCCCGGCTACGCTGTTGTGCCGCTCTTGTGGCGTATTTTTGCCGGGTGGCGGCTGCGCCTTACCCGGCCTACAAAAACTCGCTAGCTGACTGACTGGCTCGCGCCGCGTTGAGTGTTACATAGTGATGCCAGCTCTTCCTGCTCCTGGCATTGAGCGGACAAACCAGATGAGCCAAAGGTCCGCCATGAGCGAGGAGCGGAAATTTGCCACGCCCACAACTACGTTACTAACATTGAGGTGTCGTAATCAACGGAGAGCAGGTCAAAGTCATTTTAGCTGCATCAAGGGATAAGAGTTCGTGGTACTGGAACCGTCAGTATAGAGCTCGGTAATAATTATTTTTTTACCATCAATAGAATATTTGACTGTACTGTCCGCAGGATCATCCCGCCAGCGACCGGTGCTGTCAGGGTTATCAGATGCCCACATAACCTGATCACCTATAAGTTTACACTTTATTGCCCAACGGGTGCCATCGTTCTGTCGGATATAATGTACGTAGGCAATACCTGATTCCACTTTATCCAGTTGCATGATCTTATGGTCACGGCCAAACATCGCAGCAGAAGCCGCCTTGCAAATCTGACCTACCGTGACTTCAGAAGCCTGTACCGGCGCAGTAAACACCAGTGGAACAAGAAGTGAAAGTTTTTTCATTCGGCTCAATCCATTTTGTTTATTTTCAGGAATAACGCTAAATGTATATGTCGGCAATCTAAAGCGTTTCTTGACGCTAATCTAGTGTTGCGATGGCAGGATTGATTAACTTAGTCCCTAGCGTAATCCCATGCTCTGCCTGATTGCCAGCTTGGCTCCTTTGGCACACTCCACATTGCGATTCATACAGAATGTTGTTAGCCACTTCCACACTTGAGGACAGAAGAAATTCATGCTCAGCAAGGTCCGGGCGGTGCAAAGAGCGGACGTTAATTTTGAAGCTTTTAAGATCTACCTGCAGTGGTAACTGGGCATATTGATCATTGCGATTAGACAGCGAACCACTATCCCAGGAGATTTATAGACATTTCCATGCAGCGCAGTTCAGCCTGCGCCAAGGCAGAGGGATACATGCTTTCCTGCATAAGTTTGAAACCATGTTTCTCATAAAAAGTCTGGGCATTAGGTGTTGAGGACAAAGTCAATTGCTCAAAACCACGTCCACGAGCTTCACTTTTGATGGCTTCAATAATCTGACTACCTAAACCTTTACCTGTATATTGAGGTAGCGTAAATACAGCCTCAATACTTCCTGTAGATAGATCAAGATAGCCTGTAGCTAACAGTCTGCCATCAGGGGCAGCAACAACGAAAAAAGGATTCACTACAATGGCGTTCCTGTAGCTCTCAGGCATTTTTTCCGGTGTCCAGGCTGCAATAACCGCATCATCATAACTACTCTTACATCCGTAACGTATAGCCTGATTTCGAATGTTCCAGCATTCTTCTGCCTCCACAGGCACAGCAAGTCTGATCTTCATACCTTTTCCTTGTACGTTTTATTCTGCGAACCATTTACATCTACCATAAAAATTCTAAAGCATACCCATCAAATTTGAGTGAGGCGGCAACGTCCGCTCCTGGCACACAGCAGACATGAAATTCTGGAATAGCATTCGTACACTTACAACATCGAGAGGCTTCTGAAAGCCGCGTCAGCGGCATGACAGCGCCAGCAGAGAAAATCCCGGATGGCGGCGTATGGCGCCTTATCCGGGCTACGCTCTGGTGCCGTATTTTTGCCGGGTGGCAGCTACGCCTTACCCGACCCGGTGATTTGGCGCTCAATTCGCGCCCTTCGTAGGCCCGCGCAAGCGTAGCGCCGCCGGGCAAGGGCAGCGGGTGCGGAGCCGGTTTTGTGCCGGGTGGCGGCTGCGACTTACCCGGCCTACGGTCCGTGCGACTTGTCGTTAATTTATTCACCATTGTTGCTGAAACTGCCGGTGTTGCGGCCTCAAAATCGCTGAGACGTTCCCGGAAGGCCGGGGCAGCCCGCATGGATGCGGGCTGAGGGCCGTGTTTTGCACGGACGCTGCCTCGGCCCGACCCGAAGCCTGCAGGGATAAGTCGAAGGGACCGCGTAGCGGCGATTTTGCTGGCCGGAGCCCGGGGGTACAGGGGGCGGCGGCGACTGGCCGCCCCCTGTGCGCTCCCTGCGCCATGCCAGGCATAACGCAGAAGATTAACCGGGAGCGCAAAATACGCTGAAGCCACAGATAACATAAAAGACTTCCCGGCAGTGCTTTCCCTCACCCAGGCCTTCTTCCGGAGGGAGAGAGAACCGTACGGCAGTCGTTGCCGTTCCATGACGCTCCCTGCGCCACGGAGAACCAGGTGCAGCACCACGAAGCGGGAGCACAGAGTACGCTGAAGTCACGCGTGAGAAACGCTTTCCCGGGCTGAGAACCAGGAAAACCGATAACCGTCTCCGGCAAGAAATCAGGCTCCGAGCCCAACATGTTGCCGGGTGGCGCTTCGCTTACCCGGCCTACAAAGGCTACCCGCGATTTGGCGCTCTATTCGCGCCCTTCGTAGGCCCGCGCAAGCGCAGCGCCGCCGGGCAGTTACTGCGCCTGCTGCTGCGCTTGCGCCAGCTGGCGGACGATCGCCTCGCGCCGCGCATCCCCTTCCGGTAGCCGGGCCAGCAACGCCTGCAGGGCCGCCACGGCCTCGGGGTAATCTTCATTGCGCACCGCGCTCAGGGCCAGCATCTCCAGCACCGGCAGGCTGTTCGGCTGCCGCTGATGCAGGTCACGCAGCAGCAGCTCGCCCATCCGAACCTGACCGCTATCTCCCGCCCGCACCAGCGCGCTGGCGTAATCGAAAGCCGCTGCCGGGTCGTCCGCCGCCAGAGCATGCGCCCGGCCAAAGGCGCCGATCGCCGTCTCGCCATCGTTTAACAACAGGCCCAGCCGCCCAAGCAGCTGCCAGCCGGCGAGGTCGTTCGGAGTATCCTGCAGGTGGCTGCGCAGGCCAAGCCGCAGCTCCGCCAGCTCATCCATTCGCAGCGGCGCCGCCGTCGGGTCCTTAACCTGCTGCAACAGCGCAGGAAAATGTCGTTCAGCCTGCTGCCAGAGCAGCACCTGACCAATATCGCTGGTTTTCAGATACAGGCCCAGACTCAGGACCACCAGCAGCAGCGCGCCCGGAAGCAGCGCCCAGCGGCGTAGCGGCCGTTCGCCAGACTGTGCCTGGGGCGGAATATCCGTCAGCAGCGTGCGCTGCAGCTCGACGACCAGCGCCGGGTTGTCCTCGCCGCGCTCCTGCGCCAGCTCCTGCAGGCGCGACTGGTACAGGGCGCGGTTGAGGGCATCGCGGTCTACCGCCCCTTTGCCCGACCACGGGAAGTACAGCAGCCCCAGCGCGCCAGCCAGCAGCAGCGCGACGATAACCACCAACAGGCTCATCGTTCTTTTCCTTCTTTCAATAATGCCGCCAGCCGCTGGCGCTCTTCGGCGGTGAGTGCCGCGTCAGGAATGTCGCGACGGCGGGCGCGGGCGATAATCACTCCCGCGCCCGCCAGCACGAACAACCCCGGTCCCAGCCACAGCAGCACCGTGCCCGCGGTCAGCGGCGGCTCATAGCTGACAAAATGACCGTAGCGGGCCACCATATAGTCAACGATCTGCCCTTTCGTTTTCCCCTGCTGCATCAGCTCGTACACCTTCTGCCGCATATCAGCGGCAATCATCGCGTTTGAGTCGGCGATGCTGTTGTTCTGGCATTTAGGGCAGCGTAGTTGGGAGGTGATCTCGCGGAAGGCCTGCTCCTGGGCCTCATCCTTAAACTGCCAGGTATCGATGGCGGCCCACGCCTGGCCGGTCAGCATCAGCGCCAGCAGGATGACCATTACCCCTCTCATCAACCCGCCCTCCGGTTGTATTGATCCCACAGCGGCTGGAGCTCCTCGCGCCACACCCGTTCGTTCAGGTCGCCGGCGTGCCGCCAGCGGATAATGCCCTGACCGTCGATGAGAAACGTCTCCGGCGCGCCATAGACCCCGAGATCCAGGCCAAGCATGCCGTTGCCGTCGTAGAGGCTCAGCCTGTAGGGATTACCCAGGCGCTGCAGCCAGCTCATCGCCTTCTGGCGATCGTCTTTGTAGTTCATCCCCACCACCCGCACGCCCTGCTGCGCCAGGCCGTTGAGAAACTGATGCTCGGCGCGACAGGTTGGACACCAGGTGGCCCAGACGTTGAGCAGCAGCGGCTTGCCGTCAATCAGCGTCCGTCGGTCCAGCGTCTGACCGGGGGTATTCAGCGCTTCAAGGCGAAATTCCGGCAGCGGTTTGCCAATCAGCGCCGACTCGAGGGTCGTCGGGTCATCGCCATCGGCGTTGCGCATCAGCTGCCAGAACAGCGCGGCGGCCAGCGCCAGAAACAGCACCAGCGGGATAAACAGTAGCTTCCGGTTCATGAGGCCTCCTGCAGCTTCTTACGCATCCGGTAGCGCGGGTCGAGCATGCAGCACAGACCGCCGAGGGCCATCAGCACCCCGCCGTACCAGATCCAGCGAACGAACGGTTTATAGTACAGACGCACCGCCCAGCTGCCGTCGCTCAGCTCTTCCCCCAGCGCGGCGTACAGATCGCGGGTCAGCCCGCCGCTGATCGCCGCCTCGGTCATCATCATCCGGCTGGCGGTGTAAAAGCGCTTCTCAGCATACAGCGTCGCTTCCGGGCGGCCGTTGCGGGTCACGGCGATAATGCCTTCGCCGCCGGTCCAGTTGGGGCCGACGATATTGCGCACGCCGTTAAACACAAAGTGATAGCGGTGGATATCGATGCTGTCGCCGGGACGCATCCGTACATCGCGCTCCACGCTGTAGTTCTGGCTGAAGGTGATGCCGATAACGGTCACCGCCACGCCGACGTGACCGAGCACCATCCCCCACTGGCTGCGGGTCAGGGCGCGCAGGCCGCGCCAGAAACCGTGGCGGTGGGTGGCCCGTTCGTGAACCTCCAGCAGGGCGAAGATCAGCACCCACAGGGCCATCATCAGGCCTATGACCGCCATGGCGGTGATACGGTCCTGCAGCAGCCACGGCAGCGCCAGAGAAAGTGACAACGTCACCAGCAGAGCGATAATCAGGCGCTTAATCTGCCTGGCGACGTCATCGCGCCGCCAGCGGATCAGCGGCCCCAGCCCCAGCAGCAGCGCAAACGGCGCCATCAGGGCGGTGAACATGGTGTTAAAGAACGGCTCGCCGATGGAGATGCTGCCGAGGCCCAGCTCTTTATGCACCAGCGGCAGCAGCGTTCCGAGGAGCACCACCAGCATCGCGGCCATCAGCAAGATATTGTTGCCAAGCAGGAACGACTCGCGCGACCACAGCGTATGTTCCACCCGCGCCCGCACCCGGCCGCCCTTCAGGGCGTACAGCAGCAGCGATCCGCCGATGGCGACAATCAGCAGTACCAGAATAAACAGCCCGCGCGACGGATCCGAGGCGAAGGCATGCACCGAAACCAGCACCCCGGAGCGCACCAGGAAGGTGCCCAGCAGGCACAGGGAGAAGGCGGCGATGGCCAGCAGCACCGTCCAGGCGCGGAAGCTGCCCCGCTTTTCGGTCACCGCCAGGGAGTGCAGCAGCGCGGTTCCCACCAGCCACGGCATAAACGAGGCGTTTTCCACCGGGTCCCAGAACCACCAGCCGCCCCAGCCCAGTTCGTAGTATGCCCACGCCGAGCCCAGCACGATGCCGAGAGTGAGGAACATCCATGCCGCCTGGGTCCAGGGACGCGACCAGCGCGCCCAGGCAGTATCCAGCCGGCCCGCCAGCAGCGAGGCGATGGCGAAGGCAAAGGCCACCGAGAAGCCGACATAACCCATATAGAGGATCGGCGGATGGAAAATCATGCCGATATCCTGCAGCAGTGGATTGAGGTCGCGGCCATCAATGGGGTACTGCGGCAGGCCGCGGCTGAACGGATTGGAGGTGAAGAGGATAAACAGCAGGAAACCAAAGGCGATCATCCCCATCACCGCCAGCACCCGGGCGACGGCGTCGAGCGGCATCCGGCGGCTGAAGATGGCGACGGCGAAGGTCCAGACGCTGAGCAGCAGAACCCACAGCAGCAGCGAGCCCTCGTGCGCCCCCCAGGTCGCCGCCACCCGATACCACACCGGCAGCGCGCTGTTGGAGTTTTCCGCCACATAGCGGACGGTAAAGTCATTGACCACAAAGGCGTGCACCAGCAGCAGGAAGGCGCCGCCGATACAGGCGAATAGCCCACAGGCCAGCGGCCGCGCCAGGGCCATCAGCCGCCGATCCTGCCGCGCCGCGCCCCACAGGGGATAAACGCTCAGGAGCAGCGCCAGCCCCGCCGCCAGACACAATAAAAAGTTGCCCAGCTCCGGCATCATGGCTGCGCCCCCGTTTTCTCCGGCGTCATGGCGTTTTTCACCTCCGGCGGCGTGTAATTTTCATCATGTTTGGCCAGCACCTGCTGGGCGGTAATATGCCGCTCGCCGTCCAGCACGCCCTGGGCCACCACGCCCTGCCCTTCACGAAACAGGTCCGGCAAAATGCCCTTATAGCTGACGTCCACCCCCCCGCGGGCGTCATACAGCTTAAAGCGCACGTCGAGGGTTTGCGGGTCGCGCTGCAGGGAGCCCGGCTGAACGTAGCCCCCCACCCGCAGGCGCTGCCCGGTATGGGGTAGCGCCCGGGTTTCCGTTTTACCGTAGATAATTTCCCCCGGGGTGTAGAACAGATCGATATTGCTACTCAGGGCGTACAGCGTCAGGCTGACGGTTAGCCCGAGGCCGGCGAGCACCGCCAGCACGATATATAGCCGGGTTTTACGACGCGCTTGCATCCGCGGCCTCCTTGTCATGTTCGCGGGCGGCAGCGATCCGCCGCTCGCGCGCCTGCTGGCGTCGCACCTCATGGAACAGCGCCCGCCGCGCCCACAGGGTATGCACCGTCAGCAGGCCAAAGGCGGCGACGGTCACGGCCACCGCCAGCCAGACGTACACGGCATAGCCACCCATATTGAGGAAGGCGGCGAAAGACGAAAAGGCGGGGCTCATCGGGCGGCTCCTTTATTCACCAGCGCCACCACCCACGGTCGACGGCGCTCCAGTTGCAGGATCAGGTTACGCAGGCGCATCAGGGTCAGGGTGACCGACAGCGTGAGGAAGGCAAAGATGCAGATCCGCAGCGGCAGACGCATGCTTGGGTCGATGGTTTGCTGCAGGTTGGTCGAGCCCTGGTGCAGGGTGTTCCACCAGTAGACCGAGTAATGAATGATGGGCAGATTGACCACCCCGACCAGCACGAGGATCCCCGCCGCGCGCCCGGCCAGCCGCCGGTCGTCAAAGGCGTGCCACAGGGCGATGACCCCGGCATACAGAAACAGCAGCACCAGCTCTGAGGTCAGGCGGGCGTCCCAGATCCACCAGGTCCCCCACATCGGCTTGCCCCATGCCGCGCCGCTGACCAGCGCCACCAGGGTGCAGACCGCCCCCACCGGCGCCAGGGCGGCGATCGCCAGATCGGCCATTTTGATCTGCCAGACCACCCCGACGAAGGCCGCGACGGCCATCGCCAGGTACAGCCCCATCGACCACATCGCCGCCGGGACGTGAAGGTACATGATCCGGTAGCTTTCCCCCTGCTGATAGTCCGCGGGGGCGAAGCCAAAGCCCCACCCCAGGCCGATGACCAGCAACAGCGCGCTCAACGCCGCCAGCCAGGGGATCCAGCATCCGCACAGGCGGTACAGCCGCTCGGGGATCGCCAGTTGATGTAACGCTTTCCACATAGACGCTTACTCACACGGTTATGATGGCCGCGCCCGCAGGCGCAGCGAGTTATCGCACGGTCAGCCGCAGCGCAGCGGCGGTGGCGAACGGACACAGGGTGGCGCTGGCGGTTAAGAACGCCGCCAGCATCGCCAGATAGCCGCCGACCGGGAGCCCGGCGGCGGCCGCCTGGCAGGCCGCGGTGGCGAAAATCAGCAGCGGCACCGCCAGCGGCAGCACCAGCAGGCTCAGCAGGACGCCGCCGCGCTTCAGGCCGACCGTCAGGCCAACCCCCACCGCGCCGAGAAAACTGAGCGTCGGGGTGCCGAGCAGCAAGGTCAGCGCCAGCACACCGGCGTCATGCAGACTCATCCCCAGCAGCAGCGCCGCCAGCGGCGAGACGATCAGCAGCGGCAGGCCGCTCATCATCCAGTGGGCAACCACCTTCACCAGCACCACCGCCACCAGCGGCGTCGGCAGGAGCATCAGTTGCTCCAGGGAACCGTCCTGCCAGTCGTCGCGAAACAACCGATCCATCACCAGCAGCGCCGCCAGCAGCGCGGCGACCCACACCACGCCCGGCGCAATCTGCGCCAGCAGCTGCGGCGCGGCGCCTACGCCGAACGGAAACAGGGTGATGACGATCAGAAAGAACCAGAGCGGATTGAGGATCTCCGCCCCGCTGCGCCACGCCAGGCGCAGTTCCCGGGCCAACAGCGCACGCATCATTGCCCGCCTCCCGCGTCGCCGCCGAGGCGCAGGGTGCGCAACGGACAGCCCAGCGGCCGCAGCGGCTGGTGGGTGGTGAGGATGGCGCATCCCCCCTGCCGGGCGTGCTGCTCCAGGCGACGGGTCAGGGTTTCCATCGCCGTGGCGTCGAGGGCGGTGAACGGCTCATCGAGGATCCACAGCGGCGCGTCGGTTAACCACAGGCGGGTGAGCGCCACCCGACGCTGCTGCCCGGCGGAGAGCTGGCTCAAGGGGAGGTCTTCATAGCCCGCCAGGCCGACGGCGGCGAGGGCGCTTTCCCGCTGCTGAAGGCGGCTGGCCGGAAAGAAGAAACGCAGGTTTTCATCGGCGGTCAGCGCCGCGTTAACGCCGGGTTTATGGCCCAGCCACAGCAGCTGACGGTGAAATGACTCCCGGACCTTCGCCAGCGGCTGGCCCTGCCAGCTCACCACCCCGCTTTCCGGGCGCGCCAGGCCGCAGAGGATCCGCAGCAGCGAGGTTTTCCCCGCGCCGTTATCACCGGCGATCTGCAGCAGCTCGCCGGCAGCGAGGGACAGCGTCAGCGCCGCAAACAGCGGTCGATCGTCAACGATGCAGGTCAGTCGCTCTGCATGCAGCATGAAGGCAAACTCCTTGATTCAGACAGTATTTTACGTCGTCGCTAAGTATGGGTTGCGCCGCGCGGGCGACGCAACCCTGACGGTTACTGTCCGGCCCCCGGCAGCTTCGAGATATCGGCGTTGCCTAACGCCTTCTCATCGTGCGCCGCAGTCTCCTTACGCACCTTCGCCACATCGCTGGCGCTGACCGCCGGCGCGTTGTTGCCCCAGCTGGTGCGGATGAAATTGACCACATCCGCCACCTGCTGGTCGTCCAGGCGCCAGCCGAGCGACGGCATGGTCAGGTTGGAGACCGCATCTTTCACCGCCGGCGTGGTGCTCCCGGTCAGAACGATGTGGATAAGCGAAGTGGCATCTTCCGTCTGTACCACCGGGTTGCCCTTCAGCGACGGGAAGGCGCGCTTATAGCCTACGCCGTCGGTGCGGTGGCAGGCGGCGCAGTTATCGACGTACAGTGCGGCGCCGGTTTTACTGTCGTTACCCTTCCACAGATCTTTCGCCACGCTGTCTTCCACCGGGGCTGGGGTCTGTTTGCCGCCGCGCGGCGGGAGCGACTTCAGGTAGCGGGCGATGGCGGTGATGTCGTCATCAGAGAGATACTGCAGACTATGCTCCACCACATCGCTCATGCCGCCGAAGACCACGGATTTATCGTTGCGTCCGGTTTTGAGGAACTCGGCCAGCTCGGCTTCGCTCCAGGTCCCCAGACCGTCGCGGTTTTCGCCGCGCAGGCTGGAGGCGACCCAGCCGTCAATCGGCGCATTGCTGCCCGCCAGGTAATCATCGCCTTCGCTTTCGCTGAGCGCTTTTTCCTGCATCGTCAGGCTACGCGGGGTATGACAGGCGCCGCAGTGGCCCAGACCTTCCACCAGATAGCGGCCGCGCTCCAGCACCGGGTCAACCTGCGGGTTGGCGACAAAGTCGCTCGGCGTCGGGGCGAAGATGCCGCGCCAGAACGCCAGCGGCCAGCGCATCGACAGCGGCCATGGGATGTCGGTGTCCTTGTTGGCGACATTCACCGGCTCCACGCCGTGCATAAAGTAGGCGTACATGGCGCGCATGTCCGCTTCGCTGATCCGCGCGAACGAGGGATACGGCATCGCCGGATAGAGCGTGGAACCGTCTTTCCGCACGCCCTTGCGCACCGCGTCGTCGAACTCTTCGAAGGTGTACCCGCCGATGCCGTGTTCTTTATCCGGCGTGATATTGGTGGAGTAGATGGTGCCGATCGGCGTCTCCATCGGCAAACCGCCGGCGAAAGGTTTCCCTGCTTTGCCGTTGGTGTGGCAGGCGACACAGTCCCCCGCCCGCGCCAGATACTCCCCCTGCTTAATCAGATTGCTGTCCGCAGGCGCCTCTTCGGCGAAGGCCGCGCAGCTCAATGCCCCAAGCACCAGGGCCGATAACCATTGCATTTTCATCATCTGCCTTCCTTTATGCCTGCACCAGGGGACCCGGATTTTTCAGATACTGCTCACGGATCGCCTTCGCTGACCAGTAGGCCAGCGCTGCCACCGTGCCGGTTGGGTTGTAGCCCAGCCCCTGCGGGAACGCGGAGGCGCCGATGACGAAGACGTTATGCACGTCCCAGCTTTGCAGATAACGGTTAACGGCGCTGGTTTTCGGATCTTCCCCCATCACCGCCCCACCGTTCATATGGGTGGTCTGGTAGGTGGTGGTATCAAAGTGGCTGTTGGCGTTTTTTGGGCTGCCGAGGATATATTTCGGCTTCATCGCTTTGGCGATCGGCGCCATCTTATCGAACATAAACTGCGCCATCTTGATGTCGTTTTCCTGCCAGTCGAAGGTCATGCGCAGCAGCGGCTGGCCGAAGACGTTTTTGTAGTTCGGATCAAGATCGAGGTAGTTCTGCCGATAGGACTGGTGCGCGCCGTGGGCATCCATCGACAGGTGATGGGTGTAGGTGTCGGCCACCGCCGCTTTCCACTTGCTGCCCCACGCCGGGGTGCCCGGCGGTACCGGGAAACCGGAGATGGGCTTGGTCCCGGCCTGGTTGACCCAGAATGGCGAACCGCCGACAAAGCCCGCCGCGCCGTGGTCGAAGTTGTCGGCGTTGAAGTCGTCGACCCCGACGCCGTTGCCGCCCGCGCCGATAAACGGGTTGGTATAGGTGTCTTTGTCGAAAATGGCCTTGATGGTGGTCATGTTCTGGTAGGCGAAGTTACGCCCCACCACCCCTTCGCCGGTCTCCGGATTGTACGGTTTGCCGATCCCGGAGAGCAGCATCAGGTGCACGTTGTGGAACTGGAAGGCGCCGATAATCACCAGGTCCGCCGGCTGTTCCATTTCGCGCCCCTGGCCGTCGACGTAGGTCACGCCGGTGGCGCGGGATTTGTCGTCGGTCAGGTTGACCTTCAGCACGTTGGCGTTGGTCCGCAGCTCAAAGCGTTTTTCCTGGCGCAGCGCCGGCAGAATGTTCACGTTCGGCGAGGCTTTAGAGTACATGTAGCAGGCGTAGCCGCTGCAGAAACCGCAGAAGTTGCACGGGCCCATCTGCGCGCCGTAGGGGTTGGTATAGGAGTCGGAGGTGTTGGCCGACGGCAGGTTATAGGGGTGATACCCCACTTCCAGCGCCGCTTTTTCAAACAGTTGCGCCGACCAGGTGTTTTTCTGCGCCGGCAGCGGGAAGTCGTCCGAGCGGTCCGGGGCGAAGGCGTTGCCGCCGCGGCCTTTGCCGACGACCTTGCCTTTGATCGACCAGGCGGTCCCGGAGGTACCGAATACTTTTTCCGCTTTATCGAAGAACGGTTCCAGCTCGTCGTAGGTGACGCCGAAATCCTGGATGATCATATCCTGGGGGATGAAGTTTTTGCCGTAGCGTTCTTCATAGTGGCTGCGCATCCGCAGCTCAATGGGATCGACGCGGAAATGGACGCCGGACCAGTGCAGCCCGGCGCCGCCCACGCCGGTACCCGGCAGGAAGGCCGCCAGCTGGCGATAGGGCACCGCCTGCTGGCTGGTGTTATGCCGGATGGTGACGGTGCTTTTCGACAGATCCTGGAACAGCTTGCGGCGGATGTTGTAGGTCAGCTCATCAATCACCTGCGGATAGGCGCCGTCCGGCCAGGTGTCGCGCATCGGGCCGCGCTCCAGCGCGACGACGTTGAGCCCCGCTTCGGTCAGCTCTTTGGCCATGATCGCCCCAACCCAGCCGAAGCCGACGATCGCGACATCGGTTTTTTTCAATACGGTGGCCATGATTACGCCCTCTCCCCATTAATTGATACCGGCGGGAAGGGGTAGCGTTCGCCCCGTTCAACCCAGTCCATAAAGTCGGCGCGCGCGCCGGGAAAATTAATCAGCGTCCAGCCGACCATGCCTTTATTGCCGCCATGGATCGGGTCGCTGAAGAACCCTTCGCGGGTGTTTTGCAGCAGATAGGTGAAGAACAGCGAGGCCGGCAGCTGTTTGAACTCGGCTTTACCCGATTCCCACAGGCCGAGCGCCTCGTCCTGCTGCTCGCTGCTCAGTTCAGCGAAGGTTTTATGATATTTGTCCTGACACCACGCCTCGGCGTCGGCGATCCCGAGGTTATAGATCTGTTTGGGCACCAGCGGTAGCTGATAACCCATCTCTTTCGGCACGTCGGGATTGAAGGGCCCCTGCATATACCAGATGGAGCCGGTGGCGTAAGGGGTATTGAGCTGGCGGTCGATAAACTCCGGCACGCCGGCCTCTTTGGCGCCGGGACCGAGTTCATCCGCCGGGATTAAGCGAGCGACGGCGGCGTTGATAAACGCCCACTCACGATCGTTGAAGAACTGCGGCTTCCAGTCGCTGGCCGCCGCGGTGTTCCCGGAGGCTGGCTCTGAAGCGGGGGCCGCCTGCGCGGTCGCGCTGGTGGCCACGCCAATAGCCCCTGCTCCCGCGCCGCCGATCACCACCGTCGGGATCAGCGCCATCGATTTCACCAGGAAATCACGCCTGGAATTGTTGGTTTTCTCGCTCGACATCATCACATTCCTGTCATTGAAAATTACTGTTTTTGTCGCTGACAAAACCAGTGAATGTCGTGCTGGAACCGATACCATTGCGCTTTTAAACCGCTTAGCGTCTGGCCCGGCCCGGCAAGTCGGATAAAACATCGCCAGAGGCGATATCATTTATAGGGTTATCGTTTGGATAGTAGACGATTCTCAACGAAACGCGGGAAATCGGAGAGAAATTCACCGGTCTGTCATCGTGAGAAGAGTGCTGCCATAACCTTGAGGCGGTAAACCAGCGGCATTCACACCGCGCTGAGCTTACCCATGCGCCCAAAAAGAGTGACTTGTATCACAAATGTTATTTTTTGTTTATGGTACATGGCAGATTAAACGTCTGTAAATACTCGTATTAGGAATAATTAAACATTTTGAGCTGTTAAAAAAGTTAATAACCGTTGTTAACTATCTTGCATCTATTGTCCGGCTAGCGCGTTCAGCTGGCGATATCCCGTCCACAGGAGAAGAGAAGATATGTTCGATCATGTGAAATTCGGCGTTAGCGACTATGCCGCCAGCAAAGCGTTCTTTTTGCAGGCCCTGGCCCCGCTTGGCGTAACGCTGGTTGGCGAAGGCGAACCGAGCTACGGCGCAGAGTTGGCCGGCAGCGGCGATGCTTCTCTATGCCTCTATCAAAGTGCGGAAAAACCGGCGCCGCTGCACATTGCCTTTCGCGCCGACAGCCGCGAGCAGGTCGATGCCTTCTGGCAGGCGGCGCTGGCCGCCGGAGGAAAGGACAACGGCGCGCCGGGGCTACGGCCAAACTACCACGCCAGTTACTACGCCGCGTTTGTGATTGCGCCAGACGGACACAATATTGAAGCCGTGTGCCATCTGGCGGGGTAACGGGCGGCTACCGCTGCGGAAAAATCCACACATCCTCCGCCGGGAGCGTCAGATGGCAGTGTTCGGCATCGCGCAGCGCCGTTCCGTAGGCGCGCAGCGGAAAGTCGTCGCCTTCGGTACGGAACAGGTACTCCCAGCGGTCGCCGAGGTACATGCTGGTCAGCAGCGGTAGCTGGAGGCTATTATCCTGCGCGGCGCCGTCAAGTCGCAGGCGCTCGACGCGGATCACCGCCGTCGCCGGTTCGCCAACGCTAACCCCCTCGCCCGCTCGCCCCCACAGGCTCCAGCTGGCGCCTTCGATCCGCGCCCTGCCGTTCTCCAGCGCCATCACTTTGCCGTGCAGGCGGTTATTGCTGCCCATAAACTCAGCGGCGAACAGCGTCGCCGGGCTGCCGTACATCTCCTGCGGCGTCCCCTGCTGCTCAATGACGCCATTGTTCAGCAGCAGAATACGATCGGAGATGGCCATTGCTTCATTCTGATCGTGGGTGACCATCAGCGCCGACAGGCCCAGCTTAATGATCAGCTCGCGCAGAAACACCCGCGCCTCTTCGCGCAGCTTGGCGTCAAGGTTGGAGAGCGGTTCATCCAGCAGGATCACCGGCGGGTTGTAAACCAGCGCCCGGCCGATGGCCACCCGCTGCTGCTGGCCACCGGAGAGCTGGTGCGGATGGCGGTTGCCAAGGTGCCCCAGCCCCAGCTGATCCAGCACACGCTGCACCCGCTCTTTTATCTCCCCGGCGGCGACTTTACGCAGCTTCAACGGATAGGCCACATTGTCGAACACCGTTTTGTGCGGCCACAGGGCATAGGACTGAAAGACCAGGCCCAGGTTACGCTCTTCGGCCGGGATCTCGCTGCGCGGCGTGCCGTCGTACACCGTGCGGTTGCCGATGGCGATCCGTCCGCTCGTCGGTTTTTCCAGCCCGGCCACCGCCCGCAGCAGCGTGGTTTTGCCGCTTCCCGAAGGCCCCAGCAGCGATACTACCTCCCCCCGGCCGAGCGTCATGGACACCCCCTTCAACACCGGGTTATCGCCATAGGTGAGATGCAGATTTTCTACCGATAACTCAATCATGTAATTTCACTCCAAAGCGCAGGGCGATACCCAGGCCAATCACCACCAGCAGAATATTGATAAAGGAGAGCGCCGCGACGATATCGATGGCCCCCGCCGCCCACAGCGACACCAGCATCGAGCCGATGGTTTCGGTACCCGGCGACAGCAGATAGACGCCGGTGGAATACTCGCGCTCAAAGATCAGGAACATCAGCAGCCAGGAGCCAATCAGCCCATAGCGCGACAGCGGAACGGTCACGTGGCGGGTGATCTGCCCCCGCGAGGCGCCGGTGCTACGCGCCGCCTCCTCCAGCTCCGGGCCCACCTGCAGCAGCGTCGAGGAGATGAGCCGCAGGCCGTAGGCCATCCACACCACGGTGTAGGCCAGCCAGACGCTGAAGATGGTGTTGCGCAGGGCGCGCAGCTGCACGATAAGGTGCTCCCGCAGCCAGTCGGCCACCGGCAGCGCCGAGAGCCAGCCGTGCTTCAGCGACTGATCGAGCCACATCGGTACAAACAGGAATACCCACAGGAAGGCCAGGCCGGCCAGCAGCCCCGGTACCGCGCGCGGGACCAGCACGCTGTAGTCGAGAAAGCGGGTGACGTTGTCCGCTTTGCGGTGCATGGCGATGCCGACAAACAGATAGCAGATCACCGCCAGCGCGCCGCCGATGATGCCGATAGCCATCGAGTTGACGATCGCCCGCAGCAGGTTGGGCTGCTGCCAGATATTGTGGAACGTCGCCAGCGACAGCTCATCCCACAGCGACACGCCGACGCCCCAGTTGGAGATAAAAGCGCGCAGCGCCACGCCGAGCAGCGGTACGCCGATGGTCACCGTCAGCCAGGCCACCACCACCGCCCCGGCCACCCAGCGCCATTTGCCCAGCGGCAGCGCCCGCGCCTGGGACGCCTTGCCCTTCATGGTGACAAAGCGGTTGGCGGTGCGCATCAGCCGCCGCTGGAGCATCACCAGCGGGATGGTGATGCAGATCAGCACCACCGCCACCGCCGCCATCAGATGGTAGGAGGGGGTGCCGAGCTTGTTAGTCAGCTTGTAGAGATAGGTCGCCAGCACCATGTTGCCCTCGGGGTCGCCCAGCACCAGCATCAGACCGAAGACTTCCAGACCGAGGAAAAAGAGCAACACGCAGGCGTAAAGAATGGATGGCCGCACCATCGGCAGACTCACCGAGGTCATCACCTGCAGCGGCGTGGCGCCGACGGTGCGCGCCGCCTCTTCCACGTCGGAGCCGACGCTGCGCAGCGCCGAAGAGATATAGAGATAGGCATGCGGAACGTGAGTTAAGCCGGCGATGACCACAATGCTGAACATCGAGTAGATATTCCACGGCACAAAGCCGATCAGCTGCTGCGCCCACTGGGAAAAGAAGCCTACCGGCCCGGCGGCCACCACGTAGCCAAAGCCCAGCACCATCGGCGAGACGAAGATCGGCACCAGGATCAGCGGCTCAATGATCCGCCGGCCGGGTAAATCGGTGCGCACCATCAGAAACGCCAAAATACCGCCCAGCGGAATGGCGATAATCACCAGGCCAAAGGCCAGAATAAAACCTGACCTTAATGCCAGATAAAAATCCGGGTCGGTAAAAATAAAGGCGAAGGCTTCCAGACTCCACGATTTGGAGCGGGAAAAGAACGGTGCCGAGAGAAAACTCTGCACCACAATAAATAACAGCGGGACATAAATCACCAGCGCCGTGATGCACACCACCACGCCGCGCGGCAGCCCCTGCCACTTTCTGCGTAATACGTTCATGGTTCATCCCTTCGGTCAGGTGAATAAACCCGCCGGGTGTGAATAAGGGGCATCGGCGATGCCCCAAAGGAGGATTATTTCGCGGCGGCGCTGCGCCATTGTTTAATAAACTGCAGACGTTTTTGCGGCTGTAAATAATCGAGCAGCGTTTCGTTGACCGGGATCGGTTTTAACGCTTTGCCCAACAGCGCGGTCATACCATCGATATCATTTTTACCTGCAATATCGCGACGAATTGAGGGAATATCCGCCTGGCTGGCGAGGATCTGCTGGCCTTTTTCCGACAAGACATAGTCGAGCCACAATTTTGCCGCATTGGGATGTTCGCTCTCCTGGCTAATAAACGAGACGCGGGAGAGCACCAGCACGTAATCTTTCGGATAGGCAATACCTAAAGAGGGATCGTTTTTCGCCCGCGCTTCGGCATAAGAGCCAAGAATGTTATAGCCGATCAGGTTTTCGCCGGAGGAGACGCGCTCCATCATTGTGCCGGTGGAAGACTGCACCGTCAGGCCGCCTTTGGCGATATTCGCCAGGTCGGCAAAATAGTTCGCGTCGGCCTGGCTGTCCTGTACCGCCAGCATAAAGCCGAGGCCCGATTTTTCGATATCGTAGGTGGTGACTTTGCCTTTAAATTTATCGGCCTGGCTGGCGATAAGTTTTGCCAGCGCGGTATGCGAATCCGGAACCTCATTCTGCGGGATCAGCCGTTTGTTATAGATAAACACCACCGGCTCATAGGTAGTGCCATAGGCTTTTTGCTGCCAGACCGCCCAGTCGGGTAATTGCTTCACCTCCGGCGAGGCATATTGTTCGGCGTATTCGGTGGCTAATTTCAGCGCGGTATCCATCGATGAGCTCCACACCACATCCCCGCTGCCGCCCCCGGCGGCCTGTTCGCTGATATAGCGGTTATACAGCTCAGTACTGTTCATGTCGTTATATTCGACTTTGACGCCCGGGTATTGCGCTTCAAATCCCTTAATTAACGGCCCGGCCGCTTTGGTATCGGTCGTGGAATAGATCACCACCTTGCCCTCTTTTACGGCGGCATCAATCGTTTTTTGATAATCCGCGGGATAGCCCGCAGGCACCTCCGCCCAGGCGGCACAGGCGAAAACGGCCGTCAGTGAAACCACTAAACCACTTATTTTCTTATACATGATACCAACCTTTAATCATCAATTAATAAACACAAATTTAACATATAGTGGTATCAGCTCCCCTTGCAACGACGGGGATGGCTTTTTTCTGGCTTTTGTGACACTGGCAGAATTTAAAAATGTGGTGTTTATGGCGTTAATTAAAACGCGATCCCGGCCCGGTTTTTTATCGTCTGTCGTATGCGCAGGCGCTGGCGCAGCGGCATGTCGCCGGGAGACGCCGCCCTTGACCTTCTGCGCCGGGCGGCGCAGCATAAAACGGCAAACATAACAAAATAACAACAGACTACAGGAGAGAATCAGTGCCTACAGGACACCGCTTTCTGGCGACGGATCTGCATCAGTTTGTCGTCTCACTGTTTACCCATCTCGGCAGTACCCCAGGGGAAGCCACCCTCGTCGCGGACCATCTGATCGCCGCCAATCTTGCCGGGCATGACTCCCACGGCGTCGGGATGATCCCCAGCTACGTCAAATCCCACGCCGGTGGTTTTCTGCAGCTCAACCGCCACGCCACGGTGACCAAAGACGCCGGCGCCGTGGTCACCCTCGACGGCAACGCCGGCTTCGGCCAGGTGGTCGCCCACGAAGCGATGCAGTTAGGCATTGAAAAGGCGAAGCAGCATGGTATGGCGGCTATCGCCCTGCGCAATGCGCATCACGTCGGTCGCATCGGCTACTGGGCCGAACAGTGCGCCGCCGCCGGGCTGATCTCCATTCACTTCGTCAGCGTCATCGGCGACCCGATGGTCGCCCCGTTCCGCGGGAAGGACAGCCGCTTCGGCACCAACCCGCTGTGCGTGGTGTTTCCCCGCGCGGGCCATCCGCCGCTGCTGCTGGACTACGCCACCAGCGCCATCGCCTTTGGTAAAACCCGCGTCGCCTGGCATAAAGGCGAAGCCGTGGCCCCCGGCTGCCTGATTGACGCCGAGGGTCGACCCACTACCGACCCGGCGGTGATGCAGACCTCGCCGCTGGGCGCCCTGCTCACCTTCGCCCAGCACAAAGGCTATGCCCTGGCGACGCTGTGCGAAGTGCTCGGCGGCGCGCTCTCCGGCGGGCAAACCACCCATCAGGAGAGCCTGCAGACCAGCGTCGACGCCATCTTTAACTGCATGACTACGGTGATCCTGCGCCCGGACGCGTTCGATGCCCCGGACAGCCAGGCACAGACGGAGGCCTTTATCGCATGGTGTAAGCAGTCGCCGCACGATGCCGATGCCCCGGTGCTGGCGCCCGGCGAATGGGAGGCCGCCAACCGCGAAGCGCGGCTGGCGCAGGGGATCCCGCTGGATGCCGGCAGCTGGCAGGCTATCTGCGCCGCCGCGCGCGACGTCGGCCTGAGCGAATCGCACTTCGACCGCTGCCGCCCTCTCGCCTAGCCGCGTTTTACTCCCGCAGAGCGTCTGACGTCGGCGCTCTGCGTCATCGTCATTAGTGACGAGGTCATGCTCCCGTCATCAATCTCTTTTCATTTTTCAATACAGATCAAGGGTTTAAATTCTGGCACAAGACCTGCATAGCGCAACAGGCCTGCGTCTGCATCACCACCAGGCGATACCGCGATCGTTGCCCGTCGGGCCCGGCGCGACAGCGATCCTCAGTTCACTGTTAACAGGTCTGTTACTGATGAAAAAAATCACGAGCGTGTGCCCCTACTGCGG
Organism: Klebsiella sp. KP20-425-1; assembly: GCF_025813515.1. Lineage (NCBI taxonomy): Bacteria > Pseudomonadati > Pseudomonadota > Gammaproteobacteria > Enterobacterales > Enterobacteriaceae > Klebsiella > Klebsiella sp. KP20-425-1. The sequence goes on along the minus strand of NZ_CP109614.1, from coordinate 2,197,553 downwards.
GGCGGGTTGCAAACTTAAACTGGTTGTCGACAACAATAAAATCATTCGCGCGGAGGCCGCCGACGGCGTCACCAACCAGAACCAGCTGTGCCTGAAAGGCTACTACGGCTGGGATTTTCTTAACGATACGCAGCTCCTGACGCCCCGTCTTAAACAACCGATGATCCGCTACCAGAAAGGCGGCGCCTTCACGCCGGTCAGCTGGCAGGAGGCGATTCGCTATACCGCCAGCAAGCTCAGGGAGATCAAAGAGAAGCATGGCCCGCGCGCCATCATGACCACCGGCTCCTCGCGCGGCACCGGCAACGAAACCAACTATGTGATGCAAAAGTTCGCCCGCGCGGTGCTGAACACCAATAACGTCGACTGCTGCGCCCGCGTCTGCCACGGCCCCTCCGTCGCCGGGCTACAGCAGGCGCTGGGCAACGGGGCGATGAGCAACTCGATTAGCGACATCGAAAACTCGAAGTGCCTGCTGGTCTTTGGCTACAACTGCGCCGACTCCCATCCCATCGTCGCCCGCCGGGTAATCAAGGCCCGGGACAACGGCGCCAAAATCATCGTCTGCGATCCGCGGCGCATTGAAACCGCGCGCATTGCCGATCGTCATCTGCAGCTCAACAACGGCAGCAACATGGCGCTGGTAAATGCCTTCGGCTATGTGCTGCTGGAGGAGGAGCTGTACAACAAAACCTATGTCGAACGCTATACCGAAGGGCTGGATGCTTACCGCGAGGCGGTGAAGGATTACGCCCCGGAAGCGGTGGAAGGGATTGTCGGGGTCAGCGCGCGGGAAATCCGGGAGGCGATGCGCATGTTCGCCGCCGCCCCATCCGCCACCATTATGTGGGGCATGGGGGTCACCCAGTTTGGCCAGGCGGTGGACGTGGTGCGCGGCCTGGCAAGCCTGGCGCTGCTCACCGGCAACCTGGGACGACCCAACGTCGGCGTGGGGCCGGTCCGCGGGCAAAACAACGTACAGGGCGCCTGCGATATGGGCGTGCTGCCGAACCTGTTCCCCGGCTATCAGGAGGTCACCGACCCCGCCGTGCGGGCGAAATTCGCTGCCGCCTGGGGCATCGACCCGGCGCTGATGGACGACCAGGTCGGCACCCGCATCACCGAGGTGCCGCATAAAGCGCTGACCGGCGAGATCAAAGCCTATTATATCATGGGCGAAGATCCGCTGCAGACCGAAGCCGACCTCGGCCTGGTGCGCAAAGGCATCGAGGCGCTGGACTTCGTGGTCGTGCAGGACATCTTCATGACCAAAACAGCGGAAATGGCCGATGTCCTGCTGCCGGCCACCTCCTGGGGCGAGCACGGCGGCGTCTTCACCTGCGCCGACCGCGGGTTCCAGCGGTTTGAACAGGCGATCCCTCCGGCGGGAAATGTGAAGCGCGACTGGGAGATCATTAGCCTGCTGGCCAGCGAATTGGGCTATCCGATGCACTATGAGAACAACCAGCAAATCTGGGACGAGATGCGCGAGCTCTGCCCGCTGTTCTACGGCGTGACCTGGGAGAAAATGGGCGATATGGGCCATGTCCAGTGGCCGTGCCCGACCCTCGATCATCCCGGTACGCCATGGCTGTATAAAGACAACCGCTTCGACACCCCCTCGGGTAAAGGGCAGCTGTTCGCCACCGCCTGGCGCGCGCCGGCGGAGCGCCCGGATGACGAGTGGCCGCTGGTGCTCTGCACCGTGCGGGAAGTCGGGCATTATTCCTGCCGCTCGATGACCGGCAACTGCGCCGCGCTGCAGTCGCTGGCCGACGAGCCGGGACGGGTGCAGATGAATCCCGCGGATGCGCAACGACTGGGGATCGCCGACAAACAGCTGGTGTGGATCAGCTCCCGGCGCGGGAAGGTGATCTCCCGCGCCGACCTCAGCGATCGCATCAATCCGGGGGTGGTCTATATGACCTATCAGTGGTGGGTGGGCGCCTGCAATGAGCTGACCCAGGATAACCTCGATCCGATCTCCAAAACGCCGGAAACCAAATACTGTGCGGTGAAAGTGGAAGCGATTGCCGACCAGCAATGGGCGGAGCGCTATGCCTGGACGGCCTACAGCGACATGAAAGCGCGACTGAAAGCCGCTGCCGACGTCTGACCTCAGGGAGCGCAGCGCGCTCCCTCTGCCGCTGCCGGTGGGTTACGCCGCCGGCAGCTGTTTCTCCACCAGCCCCACCCAGATGGCGACGCCGGGGCCGATCAGCGCATCGTTAAAGTCATAGCTGGCGTTATGCAGCGGCTTCGACGGGGTTTCGCCGTCGGTGCCTATCCAGAAATAGGCCCCCGGACAGGCCTCCAGCATGCAGGCAAAATCTTCGGAGGCCATCGACGGCGCCTGATTCCAGCGCACCGCTTGCGCGCCGAGAGTGGCGACGGCCACCTCGCGCACCTGCTGCGCCTGCAGCGCATGGTTTTTGGTCACCGGATAACCCGGGAACCAGCTAATCTCGCCCTGCACATCGGACACCTGCGGCTGGGTCGCCACATAGCTTTCGATAAGCTCCCGCACGCGGGCGCGAACGCGATTGCTCAGGCAGCGGAAGGTACCGCGCAGCACCACGGTGTCCGGCAGGACGTTGATCGCCTCGCCGCCGTTTATCTGGGTGATGCTGACCACCGCGGAATCCTGCGGCGACAAGCGGCGGGAAGGAATGGTCTGCAGCGCCATTATCAGCTGCGCCGCCGCGACGATCGGATCGGCCCCGCTCTCCGGCATCGCCGCATGACAGCTCTTTCCGCGCAGGGTGATCTCGAAGGCGTCCAGCGAGGCCATCATCGCGCCATCGCTGAGCGCCACTTCGCCAAGAGGGATCCCCGGCCAGTTATGCAGCGCGTAGATGGCGTCCATCGGGAAGCGCTCGAACAACCCCTCCTCCACCATTTTGCGCGCGCCGCCGAGGTTCTCTTCCGCCGGCTGGAAGACAAAGTGGACGGTGCCGCTGAAATGGCGGGTCTGCGCCAGATGGGCGGCGGCCGCCAGCAGCATCGCGGTGTGTCCATCGTGGCCGCAGGCGTGCATCACCCCGGCGCGGCGTGAACGGTAGCTGACGCTCCCCAGCTCGGTGATCGGCAGGGCGTCCATATCGGCGCGCAGGCCGATAACCGGCCCGGGGCCGTTCTCCAGCGTCGCCACGACGCCGGTGCCGGCCAGCCCGCGATGCACCTGCAGCCCAAACGAGGCCAGCAGCTCCGCAACGCGGCGCGAGGTCTCCTGCTCCTGATATCCGAGCTCAGGCGCGGCGTGAAATTCACGTCGCCAGCCAACGGCTTCGGCGATCAGTGACGGCGATACGGCCATGTATTACTCCTTTCCTGCATAGCGTAATGCTGAATAATCGGTCATGCGTCGCGTTTTTCCCCGTCGCTCACCGGCGTCGGGGCGCTGCCGCTCCCTCCGTTATATCCTGTCGTTACCACGCTGACAACGTCACGAAATGCGGCGGCGGCGCGGCGTACAGCCCACCTGCCGCCCTGCGGCCCTTTTTTGGTAGTGATTTCAACGGTGACAACGGCCAGTCGATTAATTATTATGCAACTCAGGACGGCAATTTGCCGAAGGATCCACTACTGACCTCTCCGTCATCGGAAATAAAATGTTTAACCCAGACCAGAATCGTCTTGCCCCCACGCTGGCGATGATCATGGCCGCGTCGCTTGTGGGATTTATCACCGGCTATACGGTGCCGTTAATCAGTCTTGAGCTGGCGCAGCAGCAGATCGCGCCGCTGTACGTCGGCCTGCTGGCCGCCCTGCCGCCCGCCGGCATGATGATCTCCTCTTTCCTCTCTCCTGCGCTGTGCCGGCGCGTTGAAATGGGCGTGCTGCTGAGCGGCAGTCTGATCCTGCTGGCGCTGGCGACCATCGCCTCATGCATGACTACCGATATGACGCTGCTTTTGCTGCCGCGCCTGCTGACCGGCCTGGCCTCCGGGGTCATTATCGTACTCGGCGAAAGCTGGATCACCGGCGGCGCGGCGGGCAGCCAGCGCGCTACCCTCACCGGTCTCTACGCCTCGGCCTTTACCGGCTGCCAGCTGGCCGGGCCGCTGCTGATCTCCGTCGGCCCCGCCTGGCAGACATCAGCGCTGATAGCGATTGTCGCGGTCACCGCCGTCTGCCTGCTGATGCTGCGCCATCTGCCCACCGGCACTCGTGAAAGCCTCGGGGAGCGCGCCAGCTGGCGCAGCCTCGGCGCCTTTCTGCCGGTACTGGCCTCCGGGGTCTTCTGCTTCGCCTTCTTTGACGCCAGCATCCTCGCCCTGCTGCCGCTGTACGGCATGGACAAAGGGCTGAATGAAGGGCTGGCGGTGCTGCTGGTCACCGTGGTGCTGACCGGAGATGCGATGTTCCAGACCCCGCTCGGCTGGCTGGCCGACCGGGTCGGGATTCGCCGCGTGCATCTGAGCTGCGCGGTGGTTTTCAGCCTGTCGCTGCTGGCCCTGCCGCTGATGCTCGGCTCGCGCATTCAGCTGATGGCCATTTGTCTGCTGCTGGGCGCCGCGGCGGGTGCGCTTTATACCCTGTCGCTGGTGCGGGCGGGGAAAACCTTCAATGGGCAGAAGCTGATTATGATTAACGCACTGTTCGGCTTTTTCTGGTCCGCCGGCAGCGTTGCCGGGCCGGTAGTCAGCGGCATGCTGATCGGCATCACTGGTTACGATGGCCTGATCGTCACCCTGGTGGCCAGCGGCGTACTGTTCCTGTTGATTCAGTGTCTGTGCAAAAACGAGAAAACCCTGCTTGCCAGTGAGCAGGAAGATGACATGGACGAGGCGACGGAGTCCGCACGGTAGTCCTCACGGGCTGGCCTGGCGCCAGCCCTTTTTTATGGCCCTCACCGGAGGGTATCCTGTTCTTGCTGGCTCACTGCTGTTAACCATTGCCGGCCCCCCAGCCGAAAGGAAATCCCATGGAAAGTAATACCTTACATCGTGGCAGATTGATCGATCATATTCTGCTGGTTGTCGAAGACTTTGAGGCAAGCAAAAACTTCTATACCGCCGTACTGTCGGCGCTGGAGATCCCGGTTATCACCACCGCCAATGAATACTTGCTGGCCGACGAACTGGTGGTGGCCTCACGCCGCAGCCCGGAGGCTGCCGGGAAACTGACTGGGCGCCACCACCTGGCATTCCAGGCCAGAGATCGTGACATGGTGGACGCTTTTTACCATGCGGCGCTGACCCATGGCGGACGTGATAACGGCGCGCCTGGCGAACGACACTATCATCCTGGTTACTATGCCGCTTTTGTGCTGGATCCGCAGGGGAATAATATTGAGGCGGTGTACCATGGCAAGGTTGAGCGCAGCGCCGGGTCTGTTGCGATCAGCTTCACGCAGTAAGCGGGCGAAAGTCACATTTCCTTACCTGCGCAATTCCCATAATAAATGTGGGTGTTATCATTTCCTTAATGAATAATTCATACCCATAGCTGAGGCGTCGATGCTGGAAAACCTAATCATCTGATAATCAGACTTCCGACCATCACTGGCCGGACTGATTATCACTGCGCTGAAATCGAATGCGGACACTGGCGAGTGTTCGCCTATTTTGCCCATGATGATGACAAAGGTTTCCCGGTATGAATGTTTTCCCTCAGGAGCAAGCGACTTTATTCATTCTCGTCCCCTGCGGACAAACGCTCCACATCCACGCGATGGCAGCGAGACCCCTCCCTCGCATAAGAAACGTCACCCCCAGCCAGTTAACCCGGTGCGTTATCCCTCTGCCATGCTCGATCACTCCCTCTGCATGCCGTTGCGTTGCCTTACCCAATGACAGTCGCCGGGCGAATTTTATCTTTCGGTTTGTCATTCCGCGGCCAGCCTGTGACGACAGCCGCAAGGGATCCACATCAACCAGGCCCCGATACCAGGGAAACCGTCACCGACCAGGGAGTCTTCGCGTATGAAATTAGCGTTGGGACCGTACATCCGTTTTAGCAGAATCTTGTTATTTCCGCTGGCGATGGTTATCTATGATTTTTCTGCTTATCTGACTACCGATCTCATTCAGCCGGGTATTATCCACATCATCCGGGAATTTGAGGCTGATGTTGCGTTAGCCCCGGCCTCTGTCAGCCTCTATTTAGCCGGGGGGCTGGCATTACAGTGGCTGCTGGGGCCGCTCTCCGACCGCATTGGTCGCCGCCCCGTACTACTGACCGGAGCCATCATCTTTGCTTTGGCCTGCTTCAGCATGATCTTTGTCACGTCGATTGATCAATATCTTATCGCCCGTTTTATCCAGGGAACCAGTATCTGCTTCATTTCGACAGTCGGTTATGTCTCCATCCAGGAGGCTTTTGATGAAAAAGAGTCTATCCGCATTATGGCGGCGCTGACATCCATCGTTTTGCTGGCGCCGGTAATCGGGCCCCTGGCGGGCGCTGGCCTGATGAATTTCCTGCACTGGAAGTTATTGTTTGCGATCATCGGCGCCATGAGCTTGCTGGCCTGGGCGTTACTGATTTTTAACATGCCAGAAACGGTCACCTCTCAGGGCCGGGGGTTTCGTCCGGGAGAGGTATTTTCCGAGTTTGTCCGCGCCTTTAAACAGCCGGTGGTGCTCACGGGCGCGCTGGCGTTGTCATTCAGTAACCTGCCGATAATCACCTGGGTAGCACTCTCTCCGGTGATCCTGATCGATGACGGCGGGATGTCGCGCGGCGCCTATGCCTGGACCCAGGTGCCTGTCTTTGGCGGCGTTATTATTGCCAGCATCATCGTGGCCCGTTTTATCAAGGATCCGACCTCTCCCCGCTTTATCTGGCGCACTATCCCGATACAGCTGACCGGGTTGTTGGTATTACTGGCGGGAAATATTGCATGGCCCCATACCTGGTGGTGGTCCGTTTCAGGAACAAGTCTCTATGCCCTCGGAACAGGCCTGTTGTTCCCCGTATTATTCCGTTTTGCGCTTTTTTCCCACTCCCTGCCGAAAGGGACGGTTTCAGCCACCATCAACATTGTGGCGCTCAGTTTTATGGCGGCCTCGGTGGAAGTAGCGCGCTGGGTTTACTTCCAGGCTGGCGGCAGAATTGCTTTTCACTGCCTGGCGCTGATAGCAGGAATCGTCGTCATCATGCTGGTCTCGCGCTTGTTAAAACTCCGTCAGCAACATCTTCTTCAGCCAGCCTGAAGGTTTAGGCCTTTTTGCCCGCAACAGGAGAACACTATGTTTTCATACATTATGCTGGGAACGAACGATCTGCCACGCGCCATCAAGTTCTATGACCCGTTAATGGCGCTGCTGGGGCACGTCAAAGCCGGCCGTAACGAACAGGGGGCGTCCTGGGGCACCTTCAACGGCAATCACACCTGCGGGCTGTGCGTGGGCGTTCCTTTTGACCAGCAGCCTGCCGGGGTGGGTAATGGAACGATGGTGGCGCTTAACGCCCGCTCCGTCGCACATATTGCGGAACTGCATGCCCTCGCCCTGCAACTCGGCGGACGTGACGAAGGCGGTCCCGGTCACCGGCCGCAGTATGGCGACGGTTTTTACAGCGCCTACGTCCGCGATCCCGACGGCAATAAGCTGGCGTTTGTTTACTATGCGTCTGCAGATTGAATGGCTGCAGCGGAGGTGGCTTATGCAGACGGAGATAAGGGAGTCAGGACGGCCAACTTCGCCGTCCTTATTCACCGAGGAATAAAAAAGCCAGCAGCTCAAGCGCTGCGGCTTATCTTCCCGGCAAGTTATCTACCGCAAAGTGATAACGTAATCCGGCGTCGCGCATACAGCGTTTCCGCCGCCAGCTGAAAATCATATTCCATCGCCTTCAGCTTTTTCGTCTTGAGCTGTTTTAGTGGAATACCCTCGATATGCCCTGTCGCGACCAACCACCGGATTTCAGCCGTACTCAGCTTGAGCTGTTTTTTCAGTATTGATAGCAGGCTGATGCGAAATGGCTGACTGACTCTGACGCGCACCGTTATCCGCTGACATGCCATCAACGTAACCGACCATTGCTCGTGAATACGAAAATCAGGTTGCCCCGACGGCTCGGCGCGGTTGCGCTTCAGCGTCGCGAGGTCAGCGGCATAATAGTGAACCATGGCTGCATCGTTCTGCAGCAGGCGCTGAAGCAGTTCACGGTTTATCTTGCTGACGTGCAGCCTGGAAAACAGGGCGATATTCCAGGTGTAATCGCAGCGCGTGCATTTATAGATGCTCCAGATATCCAGCAGCTTCTTTTGCGAATTCACCCGGATGGCGCCGGAAGGCGCAAAGTCGCGTTTTACATTGCAGGCGGGGCAGCGTTTGGCAATGTGCTGATACCCCACGGGCGTGACCGTCCATGTAACTGTCATAACGTACCTTTTTTAACCCATACGAAACCGAGTCCGTGATTAACGGACCATGATTTTTGGCGTATGAAAAATAGTTAATCGCTATTTTTCAGTGGGTTAAAAAAAGATTTCCAACGTTATTTTCCTGGAGAAGTCCTAATCGACACCCTGAGATTAACAAAGGGGTTATCGCGGGATATATGAGCCCAGTCAATGTTTGCGCGGATGATTAAAAGCTTCGTCAATACACTCGGAATGCTCAGCGGGCTGGCATCGCGCCAGCCCGCCCGGTTTACAGCACCTTGCTGAGGAACGCGGCGGTGCGTGGGTTGGTCGGCGCGCTAAAGATCTGCCCCGGCTTGCCCTCTTCCTGAATCACGCCCTGGTCGATGAAGATCACCCGGTCGGCTACTTCACGGGCAAAGCCCATTTCGTGAGTCACGATCACCATGGTCATCCCCTCGCTGGCGAGGTTTTTCATCACCTCCAGCACGTCGCCCACCAGCTCCGGATCCAGCGCCGACGTGGGCTCATCGAACAGCATTATCGACGGCTTCATCGCCAGCGCGCGGGCGATGGCTACCCGCTGCTGCTGGCCGCCGGACAGGCTCGAGGGCCAGGCGTCGCGCTTATCGCTTAAGCCCACCTTCGCCAGCAAGGCTTCCGCCAGGTCGACCGCCTGCTGGCGCGGCATATTGCGCAGATTCATCGGCGCCATGATCAGGTTTTCCAGCACCGTCATGTGCGGGAACAGGTTAAAGCGCTGGAACACCATGCCGACGCTTTCGCGCATCTTGTTGAGGTCGGTGGTCCGGTCGTGGGCGGCAAAGCCGTTAACCACCACCTCGCCTTCGCTGACCGTCTCCAGGGCGTTCATGCAGCGCAGGAAGGTGCTTTTCCCCGAGCCGGATGGGCCGATGATGCACACCACTTCCTGCGGTTTAATATCGCAGCTGATGCCGCGCAGCACGTGGCTGTCGCCGAAGCGCTTATGTAAGTTATTAATGTGAATCACTTTTGCCAAACCTCTTTTCCAGACGGTTAACCAGCTGCGCCAGCAGGAAGGTGATCACCCAGTAGACCAGAGAGATGGTCAGGTAGGGTTCCCAGTAGGTGGCGTAGGCGCCGGAGACGGTGCGCGCGGCATAGGCCAGATCGGCCAGGCCGATCGCCGAGGCCAGCGACGAGTCTTTGACAATGGCGATGGCGTTATTGCCCAGCGGCGGCAGAATACGGCGAAACGCCTGCGGCAGGATCACCTTGCGCATGGTTTTCCACCACGGCATGCCCAGCGCGCGGGAGGCCTCCATCTGCCCTTTGTCGATCGACTGGATGCCGGCGCGGAAAATCTCCGACACATAGGCTCCGGCGTTAAGGGTGATCGCCACGATGCAGGAGAGGAACGCCCCGTAGCTGGCGCGCAGTTCGCGGGCAAAGTCGGCGCTCATCAGGCCGCTGGTCACCAGCAGGCCGTCGCGCGGATTGATAAACAGCGGCACCAGCGCAAAGTGCACCACCATAATCTGCACGAACAGCGGCGTGCCGCGGAAGGCGCTGACGTAAAAGCGCACCGGAAACTGCACCAGGTAGCGGAGAATATATTTCCACGGCCCGTGCTCGGCCTTCGCCATCCGCCCGAGACCGAGAGTTAACCCCCACAGCGTCCCGAGGATCACGCAGATAATGGTACATTTAATCGTCATCAGGGCGCCGTCCACAAACAGCGGGCCGTACTCCTCGATGATCTCCCAACGGAATCCCGTCATAGTCCTTCCCTAAAAAATACGGCTATCGCCTGGGCGATAGCCGTGGTCACTGAAAAAGGTGGATTATTGCGCTGGCAGCGTCGGCACGTTGTCGTCGAACCAGGTTTTATAGATTTTGGCGTAAGTCCCGTCAGCAACAATCTTTTGCAGCCCGGCGTTGATTTTGCCCAGCAGTTCACTGTTGCCTTTCGCCACCGCAATACCGAAATACTGACGCTCAAATTTGGCATCCGGCACCAGCTTGAACTGCTTCTCCGGGTGCTGTTTGATGTAGTACTTCACCACCCCGACGTCGCCAACCGCGGCGCTGACGCCGTCCTCAAACAGCTCCTGGAGCATCAGCGGGGTATTGTCGAAGCGCTTGATCGCGGTGCTGTTTTTACCCAGCACCTCAGAAACCACGATATCGCCGGTGCTGGAGTTCACCACCCCGACCTTCTCGTTTTTCAGGGCCGCCAGCGAATCCACCTGCGAGTCCTGAGCGACGACGATAGACTGTTCGGCCGGGAAGTACGGCGCGGAGAAATCGACCATCTGTTTGCGTTTATCGGTGATGGTGATCCCGGAGATGATGATGTCGCGGTCGCCGGTGTTCAGCGTGGCGAAGATGCCTTCCCATGGGGTATTGACCAGCTTAACGTCAAAGCCTTCGGCTTTGGCGATGGCTTTGATGATGTCGATGTCGAAACCTTCCAGCTGTTTCTGGCTATTTTCAAATTCAAACGGCCGGTAGGTGCCGCCGGAGCCGACGGTATAGGTTTCCGCAGCCGCCTGTCCGGCAGCCGTCAGCGCGGCTATCATGCAACACGCTTTGAGCAAATTCTTGACCATGAGATTTCCTTTTTATGCATTTATTTTGCATAAAAATACACACACTCACTTTTATATGCAACCGGAAACCTTCCCGCTGGTGAATTATCTTCTCAATGGCCCCGTTTACCGCCGGATTTACCGATAGCCCGATGCAGATCGTTGATTCGTTTCAGGGATTTCACCGTTTTTTGTGGCGTGGTAGAGGCCACCGACAGGACAATCATCTCGAGACAGACCAGCACCGTACCGTGCAGCGGCATCCGGCTACTGTCCCCGCCGCGCGGGACGTCGATCACCACCTGCGCCTCCTGGCTGAAGCGCGAGTCCACCGCCTGGGTCAGCAGGATGGTCGGAATACCCAGCCGCTTCGCCTCGCGCAGGGTGGTCAACCCTTCGCGATGGGGGGATTTTTGCCCCATCATGATCAGCACATCGCCGCGCTGCAGGCCGATAAGCTGTTCGGCAAGGCTAAAGCCCGTGCGGTTCATCACGTACGCCGGCAGGCCAATACGGCTGAACAACCGGGCGGTGTATTCGGCGAGGATCCCCGAGGCGCCGATACCGAAGATCCCCACCTGGCGCGCGTCGCTGAGCAATGCCACCGCCTGAGCCACCGCCGCGCGGTTGTCGGCCCGCGACAGGACCTCGCACACCCGCTGATGGCCTTCAAGCACAAAATCAATACTGGAGTTGACGTCGCTGGAGAGCGCGGTAACCGTCGAGCGCATCTTTTCCGCCGAGGTGACCGAGGTGCCGAACCAGCGCTCCATGGTCTGCTTAAGCTCGCGCAGCCCGGCGAAGCCCAGCGCCTGGATGGCACGCACCACCGTGGCGTCGGAGGTCTGGGTCGCGGTGGCGATCTCCATCGCCGTATGCTCCAGCACCACCTCGCGGTTGTCGTTGATATAGCTGACCACCGCCCGCAGCCGGGGGGAGAGCTGGTGCGCCCGGGCGCGATAGCGTTCGCCGAAAAGATCGACTTTGCCCTTCTCTTTTTTTAACGCGCTTTTCATTTGGCCTCCGCCGGGATCGGCCTGCCGGCAATATGCGACTGCACCTGGGCCACCATCAGGGACAGCGCGGCGTAGGAGTTAGAGATCACCTCTTCCCGCGGCAGTAAAATATAGTGCCCGGTGCGGCAAGCGCGCATAAAGTCACACCAGCCGGGCATCACGCCTTCCATCGCCTGCAGCTCATCCTGCGGCTTACCGCCGGTATCCGACCGCCAGGTGGCGAAGACAAAATCAGCGTCCAGCTCCGGCAGCTGTTCCGCGCTGACGTCAATGCGCTGACCATCGGGGATCCGCTCAATCAGCGGCGGAAAGCGGAACCCGGCGTCGCGCAGCACCCGGCCCAGCGCATGATACGAATGATGCACCGTGACCTTGCCGTTGTTCGCCTGGATCACTGAGACGCTGTACTGCGGTGGGTTGACCATCGCTTTCAGTTGTTTAATTTGTTCCTGATAGCGGCGCTCGAGGATCGCCAGCCGCGGCTGGGTGCCGGTCAGCTGCGCCAGCTTGCGGTAAATCTCCGGGGCGCTGCCCTGCAGATGATCGATGCTCACCGCCGGGGCAATCTTCTCCAGTTGCTCCACTGACACGTGGCGGCTGGGCTCAGTGATGATCAGATCCGGCCTGGCGGCGGCTACCGCTTCCAGATCGATATCGGCGGTGCCAATAAAGCGGATATCGCTGTTGTCGAAATCGACGCCGGTGAGCTGGGCGCTGGATCGCAGGTAGTGGCTACCGTCCGGGCGCGTCCGGCCGTGGCTGGCGATCGGCGGCGCCCCGAGCTCAATCAGCGGAATGGTAATATCGAGATCGTGCATCGAAACGATACGCTGCGGATGCAGCGGGACGGTGACGGTGCGGCCTAAATCATCGGTGAAAGTTTGAGTTTGTGGGTCGGCGGCGCTGACGGCCCCCGTCAGCAACAGCAGCAATGAGACGAACCAACGCATACTACCTTCCTGGTTAAAGGGCATCACGGCGACGCCAGAGCAAGATAACGAAGAACGGGCAGCCCACCAGGGCAATGACAATCCCCGCCGGGATCTGCAGCGGGGCAAACGCCAGCCGGCCAAGGGTATCGGTCGCCAGCACCAGCAAGGCGCCAATCAGCGCGCTGCCGCACAGCAGCGATACCTGGCCGCCGCGCAGCACAAAACGCGCCATATGCGGCGCCATCAGGCCCACAAAACCCAGGCTGCCGACGCAGGAGACGCTGGCCGAGGTCAGCAGCACCGGCGCAAAAAAGCGCAGCACCGTCAGCTGCTGCAGACGTACGCCGAGGCCGATGGCGGTCCGGTTGCCCAGCAGCGCCACGTCCGCCGCCCGGGCGGTACAGAACAGGATGATGGCCCCGGGCAGCGCCCAGCAAAAAGCCACCGCCAGCAGCGGCCAGGTGGCGGCCTGCAGGCTGCCCGCCAGCCAGATCATCGCCGTCTGCACGTCGCGTACGTCGGCGGTGGTCATAAAGATGCCGACCGCGGCCGCCAGGCTCCAGGAGACGCCGATGCCAATTAAAATAAAGCGCGGCCGCGAACAGTCGCGGGCCAGCGTCAGGACCAGCAGGGCCACCGCTATGCCGCCGACCATCCCCGCCAGCGGTCGCCAGACCAGGCCTACCGCCGGGAAAAACAGCACCAGCGCCAGGACCACGATGCTGGCCCCCTCTTTGACGCCGATCAGCCCCGGGTCGGCCAGCCCGTTACGGGTGATGCTCTGCATCGCCGCGCCGGCCAGCCCCAGCATGGCCCCGCACAGCAGCGCCATCAGGATCCGCGGCAGGCGGATATCAAACAGAATAAAGCGCGGCTGCTCGCCCATCTCCTGCGGCGCCAGCAGGGCTCGCGCCAGCGTCGACGCGGGCAGCGGATAGCTGCCGCGGCTAAGGCTGTACAGCCCCAGCGCCAGCAGCGTCAGCACTATGCTGGCGGCAATTTTTAACGCCGCAGGACGCAGCAGCAGATGACGGGAGGCGAAAGCCAGCGGCCGAAAACCGGCCCGGTGAACGGCGCGCGTCATTTAAAAAACCTCGCGGCGATAAAGATAAACAACGGCGCGCCCACCAGGGCGGTCATCGCCCCGGTCGCCAGCTCCTGCGGCGCGACCAGCGTCCGGGCGGCGATATCCGCCAGCACCAGCGCCAGCGCTCCCACCGGCGCGGCCAGGGGCAGCGCCAGGCGGATATCTTCCGTCACCAGACGGCGCACCACGTGCGGCACCACCAGCCCGACGAAGCCGATCGGCCCGGCCACCGCCACCGCCGCGCCGCAGAGCAGCGCAATCGCCAGCAGGCCCAGCAGCCTCGTCTGGACGAGATTAACGCCAAGGCCCAGCGCCACCTTATCCCCCAGCGCCAGCACGTTGAGGCGTGGGGCAATGAGCAGCGCGACGCCAAGGCCGATCAGCGCCGGGACCAGCGCCGTCTGCAGCGTGCTCCAGTTCAGTCCGGCCAGGTCGCCGGCCAGCCAGGTGCGCATCGCCAGCAGCGTCTGTTCATCGAGAATTAATATCGCCGCCGTCACCGCCGACGCAAACCCTGACAGCGCCACTCCGCACAACGTGATGCGCAGCGGCGTCGCCCCGCCGCGCCCGGCAGAGGCCAGCGCCATCACGCCACCGAACAGCAGCCCCGCGCCGCAGGCGGCGGTCAGCGGGCGCCCGGCGGGGAAAGCGCCGAAGGACAGGCCCAGCGCCGAGGTCGCCACCACCGCCAGCGAGGCGCCGGCGTTAAGCCCGAGAATATGCGGCTCGCCAAGCGGGTTACGGATCACCGTCTGCAGCAGCAGCCCGGCGACGCCGAGCGCCGCGCCGGTCAGCAGCGCCGCCGCCAGCCGCACCAGACGCAGATCGATGATAATCCGCTGCTCAAAGTTACGCGGATCGTACTCCAGCAGCGCCTGCAGCACCGTCTGCGGGCCGATCCAGCGGGCGCCTAAGCCAAGATGCACCAGCGAGGCGGCGATAAGCAGCAGCGTTAGCAGAAGCAGCGCCAGCCGGGGGCGGGGGCGACGCCGCGCGGAAAGCAGGATGGCCACGCTCATTGTGCCGCTGCCTGGCGGGCGCGAAACGGCATAAAGAAGGGTTTGCCGGTTTGCGGGTTAATCGACATCTGCACGTCAACGTCAAACACGCGTTTAATCAGCTCAGGGCTACAGACGTCGTTGTCGCTAATCGTGCCGGCGATGCGCCCCTGTTTAAGGAATACCAGCAGATCGGCGTAGTTCACCGCAAAGTTAAGGTCATGGAGCACCGTCACCACCGTGCGGCCATGTTCGCGGGTGAGGGTCTGGAGCAGCTCAAGGATATCGACCTGATAGCGCAGATCGAGCCAGGTGGTCGGCTCATCGAGCAGAATGGTGGCCGTTTGCTGGGCCAGCGCCATGGCGATCCAGCAGCGCTGACGCTGGCCGCCGGAGAGGCTGTCCACCGGCAGATGGGCGAATTCGGCGGTACCGGTTAAGCGCAGCGCCTCCTCTACCGCCAGCTCATCGGCCTCGGACCACTGGCGCATCAGCCCCTGCCACGGGTAGCGCCCGCGCGAGACCAGCTCGAAAACGGTCAATCCTTCCGGGGTCAACGGCGATTGCGGGAGGATGCCCAGCTGGCGCGAGACGGCTTTCGTCGGCATCTGGTGAATGGCTTGCCCGTCCAGACGCACACAGCCGCCGAGCGGTTTCAGCATTCTGGCGATGGTCGAGAGCAGCGTGGATTTGCCGGATCCGTTCGCCCCGGCCAGCACCGTCATTTTGCCGGTGGGAATGGTCAGGTTGATATCGTCAACGATCAGGGTCTGGCCGTAGCCGGCCGACAGGGCATCCAGTACGATCCCCTGCTCTGCAGGTTTCACCCGCTGTGGCATAACTCGCTCCTGCGCCGCAGCGTTCCAGGCGATAGCTGGACATTCTGCAGTCAAATCAAAATAAATCTCATTCTCTTTTGATCATGACGGGGATGAATGTAGTAGTCAATACTCGCCATCGTCTTCAGACGGGGACGCTGACTACAGCGAGACTGTGCCAACGCAATATAATTAAAATAAAATAATATCAGATAGATAACTACAGAACATTCCCTACTGGAGATGTTTAAAACGTCCTGTTCCTCGCCGCTGAATTTTTATCTTGCATAACGTTTACTACTACATCCCTTCATGATTGAATGATTCTCAATTACACATCTGAAGGCGCATTCAGACGCTAAACAGAGTGCTTTTATTATTCAGGGCAATGATTTTATTGGCTTAATCTGACCGCAAAGGCAGATTCGTTCACGAGAAACAGATAATGACTCAACCCCATGTCGCCTGCAGGACGTTGCCAGGGCGCGCGCTTTTTTCGCTTCTTTTTTTAGCCTCACCGGGATTAATGGCCGCCGACAATCGCGCGGCGAAAAGTACTAACGACGCGGAAGAGACCATCACCGTAGTGGCCGACGGCGCGCAGCAAAGCGCCACCAGCGGCTATCAGCCGCTCAGCTCCGCCACCGCGACGCTAACCTCGATGCCGCTGCTGGATATTCCCCAGGTGGTCAATACCGTCAGCGATCGGGTTCTCGAAGATCAGCACGCCACCTCACTCGATGAGGCGCTGTATAACGTCGCTAACGTGGTGCAGACCAACACCCTCGGCGGTACCCAGGACGCCTTTACCCGCCGCGGCTTCGGCGCCAACCGCGACGGCTCGATCATGACCAACGGCCTGCGCACCGTGCTGCCGCGCAGCTTTAACGCCGCCACCGAACGGGTGGAAGTCCTGAAGGGGCCCGCCTCGACGCTGTACGGTATCCTCGACCCCGGCGGGCTGATCAACGTCATCACTAAACGGCCGGAGCGGCAGTTCTCCGGTTCGGTTTCCGGGACCTCCACCAGCTTTGGCGGCGGCACCGGCAGCGTCGACATCACCGGCCCCATCGAAGGCACAAATCTGGCGTACCGACTGATCGGCGAATATCAGAATGAGGATTACTGGCGCAATTTCGGTAAAAACAAAAGCAGCTTTATCGCCCCTTCCCTGACCTGGTTTGGCGAGCGGGCAACGGTGACCGCGTCCTATTCGCACCGCGACTACAGCGCCCCCTTTGATCGCGGCACTATCTTCGATCTGAATACCGGCCATGCGGTTAACGTCGATCGCAAAACCCGCTTCGATGAAGCGTTTAATATTACCGATGGCTATTCCGATCTCGCTCAGCTCAACGCCGAGTATCGCCTTAACGACGCCTGGACCGCGCGCTTCGACTACAGCTACAGCCAGGATCATTACAACGATAACCAGGCGCGGGTGATGGCCTATGATTCGGCGACCGGCAACCTCACCCGCCGGGTCGATGGTACCCACGGTTCAACGCAGAAGATGCACTCCACCCGCGCCGACCTGCAGGGCAACGTGGTAGTGGGCGGCTTTTATAACGAGCTGCTGACCGGCGTCGCCTATGAGAATTACGATCTGCTGCGCACCGATATGCTGCGCTGTAAGAACGTTAAAGGCTTTAACATCTATCATCCGGTCTACGGCACTCTCGACACCTGTAATACCGTCTCCGCCTCCGACAGCGACCAGCGGATCCAGCAGGAGAGCTATGCCGCATACGTGCAAGACGCGCTGTACCTGACCGACAACTGGATCGCCGTCGCCGGCGTGCGCTACCAGTACTACACCCAGTACGCCGGTAAAGGTCGACCGTTTAACGTCAATACCGACAGCCGCGATGAGAAATGGACGCCGAAAGCCGGCCTGGTCTACAAGGTCACGCCGAACGTCTCTCTGTTCGCCAACGTCGCCCAGTCGTTTATGCCGCAGTCGTCGATCGCCAGCTATATCGGCGAGCTGCCGCCGGAAGAGTCCACCTCTTACGAAGTGGGCGCCAAATTCGACCTGTTAAACGGCATTACCGCCAATATCGCGCTGTTTGATATTCACAAGCGTAACGTGCTGTACACCGAGAGCATTGGCGATGAGACGGTGGCCAAAACGGCGGGCAAAGTGCGTTCCCAGGGCGTGGAAGTGGATCTGGCCGGGTCCATCACCGATAACCTCAGCGTGATCGCCAGCTACGGCTACACCGACGCCAAAGTGCTGGAAGATCCGGATTACGCCGGGAAACCGCTGCCAAACGTACCGAAACATACCGGTTCGCTGTTCCTGACCTATGACATTCATAACGTCTATAACAGCAACACCCTGACCGTCGGCGGCGGCGGCCACGCGGTCAGCAAGCGTTCCGGCACCAACGGCGCGGATTATTATCTGCAGGGGTATGCGGTGGCGGATGTGTTTGCCGCCTATAAGATGAAGCTGCAGTATCCGGTGACGCTGCAGGTGAATGTGAAGAACCTGTTTGATAAGACCTATTACACTTCCTCGATCGGCACCAATAACCTCGGCAACCAGATTGGCGACCCGCGCGAAGTGCAGTTCACGGTGAAGATGGATTTTTAAGCCGGACCATGGCGTCGCGCCGGATATTCATTGCCGGGCGGCGCTGCGCTTGCGCCGGCCTACCTTTCCGTGACATTTGTCGCAGTTCGTAGGCCCGGTAAGGCGCAGCCGCCACCGGGCAAAAACAGGCGCCTGGCGCCGGATATTCATTGCCGGGCGGCGCTGCGTTTGCGCCGGCCTACCTTTCCGTGACATTTGTCGCAGCGCCACCGGGGAATGCGTTCAGCTTACCAGTCCGCCTCCTGGCCGAGGATGCGCAATATATCCTGACGATGCTGCAGCAGCTGCGGGTTATCGCGATGACGGGGAAAAGCCAGCGGCAGCGCAAACTCGGCGATAATCCGCCCCGGACGCGGCGACATCACCAGCACCCGCTCGCACAGCAGCAGCGCCTCTTCGATATCGTGGGTCACCAGCAGGCTGGTATACCCCTGCTGCTGCCAGAGGGCGATCAGCTCCCGCTGCATACTGATGCGGGTCAGCGAATCGAGTTTGCCCAACGGCTCGTCGAGCAGCAGCAGACGCGGTTCGTTCAACAAGGCGCGCGCCAGCGCCGCACGCTGCGCCATCCCCCCGGACAGCTGCCGCGGCCACGCCTCGCTGAAGGCCTGCAGCCCGATGCGGTCAATCAGCGCGTCTGCCTTCACCTCCAGCCCCTTTTTGCCCTGCGCCTGCGGGCCCAGCAGCACGTTCTGCCGCACCGTCAGCCACGGATAGAGCGTCGGATCCTGAAACACAAGGATCCGCTCCGGCCCCGGGGCGCCGAGCGCCGCGCCGTCGATCTGCATCTGTCCGCTCTGCCGCGCTTCCAGCCCCGCCAGCAGCCGCAGCAGGGTTGATTTACCGCAGCCGGAAGGGCCCAGCAGCGCCACGCTTTCCCCCGGGCGCAGCTGCAGGCTGATATTCTCCAGCACCGGTACCGTCTGTTTGCCAAGCGTAAACGCATGATGAAGATGGCTGATGGATACCGCCGCGCCGCGCGCTATCGTCTCGGTTACCATTGCATCCCTCCTCGCTGCCAGCTCAGCAGCCGGTCACGCAGCATAAATAATCCGCTTATCAGGCCGGAGCATAACAAGGCCATCACCAGCAGCGCGGCGTACATATTCGGATAGGCCGCCCAGCCCTGGGCCCACTGGAGGTAAAAGCCGATCCCCGACTTCACCCCGACCATTTCGGCGACAATCAGCACCGAAAACGACGCGCCGAGCCCCATAAACAGGCCGACAAAGACGTTCGGCAACGCGGCGGGGATCGCCACCCGCAGGATCAGGAAACGCTGGCTGGCGCCGAGGGTCCGCGCCACGTCGTACCACGCCTTATCAATGCCCATCACTCCGGACCAGGTCAGCACCGTGACCGGGAACCAGGTGCTCAGCGCGATCAAAAACACGCTGGCGCCGAAGCTCGAGGGAAAAATAAACAGGCACAGCGGCAGCAGCGCGGTGGACGGCACCGGCCCCAGCAGACGTAACACCGGATGCACCCAGTAGCCAATCCGTTGCGACCAGCCGATGGCCAGACCGGTGATGAACCCGCTGCTGGTACCCAGCAGCACACCGAGCCCCAGCAGCCCCAGGGAGTGCAGCAGGCTGTCGAGCAGGCGCGGCCAGTCGTCGTGCAGCACCTCGATCAGCGCCTGCGGCGGCGCGAAGAATGGTACCGGCAACACGGCAGTTTTGGCGGTCAGCCCTTCCCAGACAGCAAACAGCACCGGCAGCAGCGCCAGCCACTTGCCGGCATGCAGCACACGCGCGCCGCGCGCCCGCCAGTAGCGATAGCTCAGCGCCAGCAGCAGCAAGCCGCCGCCGAGGGTGAATTGCGCCAGCGCCCAGCCTTCGCTAAACGGCCAGCGCCGCCCGGCGTCGGGCCAGGTCAGAGTAAACAGACCGCCCAGCAGCCACAGCGCGGCGGCCAGCAGCCCTTCTCCCCACAGCGGCGCGCGGCCGGTGGGGCGCGCCAGAGCCTGCTCAGGCGAATACGTTGGCATAGATACTCTCCGCGAACTGATGGGGATCGGTACCCGGCTTGATCACCTGCACCCGCTGCAGGTCGACCGCATACTGCGTCAGCTCTTTCACGAACGCTTCGCCCACCGCGTGATGGCCGTGGCCCTGCCCGTGGAGGATGCCGCTCACCTCCGCTTCACTGGTATTCAGGGCATGGGCGAGGAAGGATTGCGCCACGCTTTCCGGATGCGCAGCGGCATAGCTGTGCGCCTCAAGGATCGCCTGGGTGAGCGCCGCGGCGGCCGGTTTATGGTCCCGCGCCAGGCTCCCGCTCACCCCCAGCACGCAGCAGCTGAGGTTGGCATAATCCCCGGTCATATTGCTGGCGATCAGCTGATACTTACCGGTCTCCAGCAGACGATAGCTGAACGGCTCGCTGCCGCTGATGGCGGCGATTTCGCGCTTGTCCAGCGCCACGCTGAGCAGATCCGCCGGGTAGACTTTCCACTGCACGTCGCTGATCGGGTCGATACCGTGGCGCTTAAGCAGAATGGCGAAGAAGTTTTTATCCGGTCCGGCCATGTCGGTGACGCCGATGGTTTGACCCTTCAGGCTCTCGAGGCCGCCGAACGGCGAGTCTTTGGCCGTCAGCAGGTTCAGACAGCCGCCGTGGGTCCCGGCGGTGAGCTTGACGTCAAAGCCCTGCTCCAGCGCCTTCAGCCAGCGCAGCGCCATCCCCACCCCGGCGTCGGCCTTACCGGTGGCGATCGCCTCCAGCAGCACATCGGTGGAGCTGCCGAAGTTAACAAACTCAACGTCGAGGTTGTATTTACTGAATATCTTCTGCTGCTCGGCGACGGCGACCGGCGCGAGGCATACCGCGCTTTTGTTGATCGCCAGCTTGATCTTGTAGGGCTGCGGCAGGCGCAGCGCCGGATGGGCATCGCCGCCGGCCATGTCCGCCATATCATGAGCCCACAGCGGCAGAGAGACCCCGGCCAGCGCCAGGCCGCCGCTGAGCTGTAAAAAACGGCGGCGGGAAAAAGTGGTTCTGGTCATGGCGTCACCTCGGCGGCGGGCACGCTAAAACGGCGGTCAAAGGTCGGCTTCACGTCCAGCCGGGTGCGGATCAGGCCGTTGGCGAGATAAAAGTCCGCCGTTGCCTGCTGCTGGGCCACTGTTTCCTCGGCCAGCGGCTGCCACTGCGACTGGCGGTTGGCAAACTGCGCGCGGGCGATCTCCGCCGGGAAGCGGATGATCTCCCCCAACGTTTTGCCGTAGCTGTCGAGATTGGCGTAGGCCCAGCGCTCGGCGCCGGCCAGGCGCTGGAGATAATCCTGCAGCGCGGCGCGTTTTTGCGGATCGTTAAGCGCGGAATCCGTTGCCGCGAGGAAGGTATTCCCCGGCAGCAGCCCTTTGCCGCTCACCAGGATCTGCCCCTCGTTGGTCTTCACCATTTGGGTGGTGTAGGGCTCCCAGGTCGCCCAGGCGTCCACCGAGCCGTTTAGCAACGCCACTTTGGCGTCCACCGGGCCGAGGAACACCCACTGCACCTCCTTCGGTGAAATCCCCGCCTGCTCCAGCGCTTTCAGCGCCACGAAATGACCAATCGACCCTTTACCGGTGGCGATGCGTTTGCCTTTTAAATCAGCGCCGCTTTTTAACGTGCTGCCGGGGGATACCAGCACCGCGGTCCCCGCCGGGTTGCTTTTATCCACGGCAATAGCTTTGACCGGCGCACCGTTGGCCAGGGCGAAGAGCAACGGCGCATCGCCGATGATCCCCGCGTCCACGGCGCCCGCGTTGAGGGCTTCCGCCAGCGGCGCGGCGGCCGGGAACTCGGCCCACTTAATGTCGTAAGGGAGATTTTGCAGGGCGTTGGCCGCCTCCAGCTGCGAACGCATGCCGCCTTTTTGATCGGCGATACGCAGGGTAAGCCGCTCCTGCGCTGTCGCGTAGCCGCCCAGCGCCAGCAGCATCAGCGCGGCCGCCACCCGGCCTGAAAATGATAGACGCATCGTGATTATCCTTGTGATTGAAAGACGAAGTTGCCGGCTGCCAGCCAGGCGCTGTCGCTCTGTGGGGTATGTACCCGTCCGCAGAGCACATTGCGGTAGTGGCGTTCCAGCGGGTTTTGTCGGCTGAGACCATGATTGCCGGTCAGCTCGAGCGCGATATTCACCGCCTGAATGGCGTTGTCGGTGATGGTGACTTTCGCCAGATTGGCCTCAATGGCGGAAAAGCGCAGCGCGGCGGCCTGCTCCAGCAGGCTGCGGTTGACCAGCAGCAGCCCGGCGATCTGCCCGACTTTCTCCTGCACCCGTGGCAGACGAGAGAGCGGATGGCCGAGACCGGCGGGCACCCGCCCCGCCAGCCACCTCACCAGCCAGTCGTGAGCGGCGTGGGCAATGCTGTCATAGATCGCCGCCAGCAGCGCTGTCTGCCGGTTGGCGAACAGGCGAAACGGTTCGGCCTGGGCGGCGGGTGGCGCATCGGTCGGCCAGACATCCACCGCGTGCTCTGCCGCCACCCGCACGTGGTTAAAAATAACTTCATGGCTGCCGGTGGCCCGCATCCCGGCGTGATCCCAGCTTTTCACCACGCTGATGCCCGGGCTGTCGCCAGGCACCAGCCAGGTGCCCACCAGCGGCGGGTTATCATCGCTTCTGGCCCACACCGCCAGCCAGCGCAGCCCTTCAATGCCGGTGGTATAAATTTTATGGCCGCTGATGTCCCAGCCCTCCGCGCGACGGGTCGCCACGGTGTCCGGCAGGCCGCCCCGCGCCGGGGAGCCCAGCTCCGGCTCGACGCGCAGGCTGTTGATGAGGCCACCGTGTTCGACAGCATCGTGAAAAACCTGCTGGCGCAGCGGCGCGTGCCAGGCGTCATTTTCCGCCAGCCGCAAATGGTGGAGATACTGCATGCAGACGATCAGCGCTGTCGCCGGCTCTCCCCAGGCGATGGCGGCGATGACCTGCTGCAGCTGGGCCAGACTGGCGCCCGCGCCGCCGCAGGATGGCGGCACGGCGAGACTTAACCAGCCCCCCGCACGCAGATGGTCGATATTACGCCAGGGAAACTCGCCGCTGGCGTCAAGGCTGGCCGCCTGCTCCGCCATCTGCTGGCGAAGCGCCGTCAGCTGCCGGGCCCAGTCGTCGCGCTCAGGATGGATCACGATGCGCGCTCCGCCACTGCACGCCGGGCGGCTTTTTCCCGGGCGATCGGCAGCAGCGCCCGGCCATAGTCGGCCGCGTCGTTCAGCGGATCGAAGCCGCGGATCAGGAAGTTACGCACCCCGAGGTCGTAGTAATCGAGCAGCGCATCCGCCACCTGCTCCGGGGTGCCCACCAGCGCGGTGGAGTTATGTCCGCCGCCCACCAGCTGGGCGATGCCGGTCCACAGACGTTTGTCCACCACTCTGCCCTGCGCCGCAGTAGCCCGCAGCCGCTGGGCGCCGATGCTGTCCGGTTTGGCTTTGAACCCGCCTCCGCGCTGCGCCGCCTGCTCGGTGGCGACGTGCAGGATATGCTCGGCTTTCTCCCAGGCTTCGGCTTCGCTGTCGGCGATAATCGGCCGGAACGAGACGCTGAAGCCGATATCACGCTGGTGTTTCGCCGCTTCGGCGCGCACCCGCTGGATGGTCTCGCCGGTTTGCGCCAGCGACTCGCCCCACAGCGCGAAGACGTCGGCATGTTTGCCGGCGACGGCGATGGCCGCTTCCGACGAGCCGCCGAAGTAGATGGGAAGATGCGGCTTTTGCAGCGGGCGAATGGCGGACCAGGCCTGCTCGGCCTGATAGAAATCGTTGTGAATATCCACCGGCTGCTCGCTGGTCCACACCTGGCGCACGGTGTCGAGGAAGGCGTCGGTGCGGGCGTAGCGCTGGTCGTGGTCGAGATAATCGCCATCCCGGCGCTGCTCGGCATCGTTGCCGCCGCTGATGATATGCACCGCCAAGCGGCCCCCCAGCAGGTGCTCAAGGGTAGCGAATTTGCGCGCGGCAAGGGTTGGGGAAACAAAACCGGGACGATGGGCCAGCAGGTACTGAATTTTCTGCGTCGACAGTCCCGCCAGGGCCGTCACCAGAAAGCCGTCGGGTTGATCGGACCAGTGGCCGACCAGCAGACGATCAAACCCGGCGGCTTCATGGGTTTGCGCAAAGCGAACGATATAGTCGCGGTCAAAGATCGGCCCCACCGGGGCAATCGTTTCGGAAGAGAGGCGGTGGCCAATCATGCCGAGAAACTGAATGCTCATGAACAACTCCTTGCGTCAGGGTAATGGAGTGGCCGCGACAGCGGCGCTGGTCATTACCCTATACAGAGCGTGTTAATGAGCAAAATGCATTTTTATCATATCTTAATATGCTTAATTAGCATTAAACAAAAATGCATTTTGCTTTCAGTCGGATACGGTCAGCTGCTGCATCACTTTGCTGGCAAAAAAGGCCAGCGGCGGCTGCAGGTTCGCCAGATACTGGGCGTGGATCAGCCACAGTGAGACCGCAGGCTGAAAATCGCTGAGGCTGAGGACCGCGACCTCGTCCCGCCACGGGCTGCTGGCCAGCGCCGCCCTCGGCACCAGACCCAGCCCCAGCCCCTGCGCCACCAGCGCTATCTGCAGCTGCGCGCCCGCGCTCTCGACGTTGAGCGTCAACCGCAATCCCTGGCTCTGCAGCTCGCGAATGAGCCCGGCGCGCAGGCCACAGCCGTCGGGGTTAAGGATCCAGCCCCGTTCGGCGCACTCCCGCAGGGATGACGCGCGCAAATTCAAACGCCGGCCGACGATCGGCACCACCTCCAGGGGACACAGCAGGCGCCCGCTGTAGCCCTCGGCGAAGCTTTGCTGGGCGGGCCCCATCGCCAGCATGCCGTCCAGCTCGCCGTTTTCCAGCCGGCGCTGCAGCTGTCCGCTCCAGCCGCAGGTGATCTGCGGCGACAGTCCGGGAAACTGCTGGCTCAGCGCCGACAGCGCCGCCGGCAGGGCAATCTCGCTGAGACTCTGCGGCACGCCGAGACGCAGCGCGCCGCGCGGCTCGCCTTCCGGATCCAACAGGCTGTAGAGTTTTTTCGTCTCACGCTTAATGCTCAGACACTGCTCGTACACCCGGTGTCCGGCGGCGGTCAGGGTCAGCGGGCGGGTCTGGCGCTCTAACAGCGTGACGTTCAGCTCCTGTTCCAGACGCTGCAGGCGCCGGGTGATGGCCGACTGGGTGATCCCCAGATATTCCGCGGCCTGATTGAGGGAGGAAAACTGCACCGTGGCCAGCAAAGCGTCGATATCGTCAATGCGCATAGGATCCTTATGTTAAATTTGCATATTAATATATGCGTAAATTGCATTTAAATAATATTAACGCCTCTGTTAGCGTTTTGACCAGTCCCTCTGACAGGAACCGCACATGACTGCACCACGACTGGAAAAATTACGCCATTTCATTCATGAGGTAGACCGCCTGCACCGCGAACACCACCAGACCGCCCCGCTGCTTGACGCCGTGGCGCAGCGGCTGGCGGCGCTGGTGCGTTACGACGACTGGCTGCCGGAAGAGTACACCCTGCCGCATCCGCACCATTATCAGCAGTATCTGCTGCATGCCGACTCCGGGGAGCGCTTCTCGATTGTCAGCTTCGTCTGGGGACCGGGGCAAGCGACGCCGATCCATGATCACCGGGTGTGGGGGGCCATTGGGATGCTGCGCGGCGCGGAGGAAAACCAGCGTTACCAGCTGGATGCCGATGGCATACCGCGCGCGCTGGGCGCCGCCACGCTTCTGGAAGCAGGCCAGGTGGAGAAAGTCTCCGCTGACGATGGCGATATTCATCGCGTCAGCAATGCGCTGGCGGATCGCGTCTCCATCAGCATTCATGTCTACGGCGGCAATATCGGCGCGGTGAAGCGCGCCGTGTATACCCCGGAAGGGCAGCAGAAACCGTTTATCTCCGGCTACTCTAACCGCCATTTACCCAATATCTGGGATTCCTCCCGCGAACATCAAGGATAACCACTATGTCCACCTACGCTTATCGCCAGGCCGCCGGGATCCGCCAGGCGCTGCTCGACCGTCGTGAACTGGCGCTGATCGACGTCCGTGAAGAGGCCGATTTCGCCACCGCTCATCCGCTGTTTGCCGTCAATCTGCCGCTCAGCAAACTGGAGCTGGAGGTCCGCCGGCGGATACCGCGCTTCACCACCCCGCTCACCGTCTACGACAACGGCGAGGGTCTGGCGGAGATCGCCATCGAACGGCTGCGGTCCTGGGGCTATCAGGATGTGGCCCTGCTGGCCGAGGGTCTCGCCGGCTGGCGCCGCAGCGGCGGCGAGCTGTTTCAGGACGTCAACTCCGCCAGTAAAGCCTTTGGCGAGCTGGTGGAAAGCGTGCGTCACACACCGTCGCTCAGCGCCCAGGAGGTTCAGGCGCTCATCGACAGCCGGCAGGAGGTGGTGATCGTCGACGCCCGGCGCTTCGATGAGTACCAGACCATGAGCATCCCCGGCAGCATCAGCGTGCCCGGCGGCGAGCTGGCCCTGCGGGTAGAGAGCCTGACGCCCTCCCCGCAGACGCCGGTTATCGTCAACTGCGCCGGACGCACCCGCAGCATCATCGGCACCCAGTCGCTGATCAACGCCGGCGTGCCAAACCCGGTCCATGCCCTGCGCAATGGCACTATCGGCTGGACGCTGGCCGGCCAGACGCTGGCGCACCAGCAACAGCGGCAATACGATCCCTCCGCCCGCGCCTCCGGCGCCCGGGCCGCTGAGGTGGCGCATTTTGCCGAACGGGCCGGGGTGGCGGTCATCGATGAGGCCACGCTGCAACGCTGGCAGCAGCAGAGCGACCGCACCACCTTCCTGTTTGATGTCCGCAGCCCCGAAGAGTACGCGGCGGGTCACTATCCCGGCAGCCTGAGCGCGCCAGGCGGCCAGCTGGTGCAGGAGACCGACCACTTCGCCAGCGTACGAGGGGCGCGCATTGTGCTGCTGGATGACGATGGCATCCGGGCGGCGATAACCGGCTCGTGGCTGGCGCAGATGGGCTGGGAGACGGCGCGGCTGAGCGCGCTGTCGACCAGCCAGTTGAGCGAACGCGGGGTGCCTGCCGCCGAGGTGCCGCCCGGCCCGCAGGCGGAGGAGATAAGCCCGACGCAGCTGGCGCAACAGCTGGAAGAACCCGGTACGGTGGTGCTCGATTTTACCACCAGCGCCAACTTTGTCGCTCGCCATATCCCCGGCGCGTGGTGGCTAACGCGCTCGCAGCTGCGCCAGGCCCTGGAAGCAATCCCTCCCGCCCAACGTTACGTGGTGACCTGCGGCAGCAGTCTGCTGGCCCGCTACGCGGTGCCGGAGGTGGCGGCCTTGACCGGTAAACCGGTGCAGTTGCTTACCGGCGGGACGCTGGCGTGGATCGCCGCCGGTCTGCCGCTGGCGCATGGCGACAGCGGCCTCGCCGTCGAGCGCCGTGACCGCTATCGTCGTCCGTACGAAGGAACCGATAATTCCGCCCAGGCCATGCAGG
This sequence comes from Klebsiella sp. KP20-425-1, assembly GCF_025813515.1. Lineage (NCBI taxonomy): Bacteria > Pseudomonadati > Pseudomonadota > Gammaproteobacteria > Enterobacterales > Enterobacteriaceae > Klebsiella > Klebsiella sp. KP20-425-1. The sequence continues at coordinate 2,169,751 of NZ_CP109614.1, read as the reverse complement.
CCTATCTGGAGTGGGAGTATGGCCTGGTGGATCAGCTGGCCCGCGACGGCACCCACGGTTTTCGGGTGCTCTAGCGCGAGCCCGCCTCAGGCTTCGCGCATGATCCACGAATACTGAAAGCTCTTCGGCGCCGGAAAATGGGTCCGGCGCCGGTAGGAGCCCAGCGACTGCGGGGTGCAGTAGGTACAACTCCCCAGCCATTCAACGCTCGCCGGCACCACCCCCGCCTCTGCGAAGAGCGCTTCGGCAAAGGCGCGCAGATCAAACCACAGATTATCGCTGCCACGCGCGGCGGCTTTGAGCGGATCGCTGACCGGGCCCGAACGGGAATGGAACAGCCGCTGGCGATGGCGGGCCACCCGGTCACCGCCGGGCTGGTCCAGCAGTTGCTGATAGAATCCGGCGGAGACTTCGTAACAGCAGGGGTGAATATACGGCCCCACGGCGATGACCAGATCGGCCAATGCCACCCCCTGCTGGCGAAAACAGGCCAGACTGTTGTCGACAATACCGCTGACCAGCCCCTGCCAGCCGGCATGCACGCTGCAGACGTAGCGACCGTCGCGCGAGGCGATCAGCAGCGGCAGACAGTCGGCGGTCACCACCCCCACCTTTTGCCCGGCTACCGCGGTAAACACCGCGTCGGCGTGCGGGCGCGTCGGCAGCGGCTGCTGATAATGATGAACCTCATTACCATGCACCAGCTTCACCGGAGCCAGCTCGGCATAGGGAAAGGCGGCGGTTTCATGGACATCAAGAAAAGCGTGGCGGATGCCAGGGATCGCATTGAGCAAACGGGAGGTGTAAGCCATAGGGACGATAAGCGTCAGGGAATGATGTCTTACCTTAGGCCAGGGGACGCGGACAGGCAAGGCGGCGGCCCGGCATTTTTTTACCAGACCGCCGGATGCATATCAGACCATGGCCGCGCGCTGCTGGCGATGCATCAGCCAGAACACCGCCACGCCGGCCAGCACAATGCCCGGCGCCGAGGCCGCCATCACCCCGACGGCGCCGGTGCCGAGGGCCAGCATCTTGCCGGCCAGCAGCGGGCCGCTCATCGCCCCAAGACGCCCCACCGCCACGGCGGTGCCCACCCCGGTGGCGCGGATGGCCGCGGGATAAAAAAGCGGCGCCAGAGCGTAAAGCACACTTTGTCCGCCGGTGGCGAACAGCCCGGCGACAAACCCCGCCAGCAGCATGCCAGTCAGCGACGACGCGCTGCCCAGCGCCAGCAGCGACGCCAGAATGCCGCTGTAGATCAGGAGCGACATCCGCAGCGGGGTGAGCTTATCCATTAGCGCCCCCAGCAGCAGCGTGCCGCAGGCGGCGCCGATCTGCAGAGAGAACATCACCCCCGCCGCCTGGCTGGCGCGGAATCCCTGGCCCACCAGCAGCATCGGCAGCCAGTTGATCAGCATATAGACCACCAGCAGGGTGAAAAAATAACCCAGCCACAACAGCAGCGTAGCGGCGGCCTGGCCCGGGGCAAACAGGGTGCGCAGCGGCACGCTGGCCTCCGCGCGCTGAAACGCCTGCGACTCCGGCAGCCAGCGCATCAGCAACGGGATCAGCAGCAGCGGGACCACGCCGCCAATCCAGAAAATAATCTGCCAGGCCGCGGCGAGACCGGAAAAGCCCAGCGCTGCCGCCAGCGCGGCGCCAATGGGTACGCCGCAGTACATCAGGCTTACCGCCCGGCCGCGGAAACGTGAGCCAGCGGCTTCCGAGGTTAAGGCAATCAGGTTCGGCAATGCCGCCCCGAGCCCGACGCCGGTGAGCAGGCGCGCCAGCAGCAGCGTCGGGAAGCTCCATGCCAGCGCGGTGGCCAGCGAGAACAGGCCAAACAGCAGCACCGACCCCAACAGAATGCGCTTACGCCCGTGGCGGTCCGCCAGCATGCCGCCCACCAGCGCGCCGGGCAGCAGGCCGAGGATCCCGGCGCTGAAGATCCAGCCCATCTGCATTTTATCCAGCGCAAAGGCCTGCGCCATGCCGACGGCGGCGATCCCCGCCGCCTGCAGATCCAGCCCTTCCATCAGGGCCACCATAAAACAGAGCCCGATGGTGACCACCAGGCGCGAGGGGGTTGCAGTCGTTATCTTGGTCATAGGGTACCTTGGCGATAGCCGAACAAACGGAGCAGGTGACTGGCGGCTGATGCTTTGTCAGCCGCACGTTCTTAGTTATTTATTGCGGTTAAGCAGATCCAGCGCGACGTCGACGATCATATCCTCCTGGCCGCCGACCATCCGCCGCTTGCCCAGCTCGACGAGAATATCCACCGCGCTGAGGCCATAGCGCTTGGCCGCCGCTTCGCTGTGGCGCAGGAAGCTGGAGTAGACTCCGGCGTAGCCCAGCGCCAGCGTTTCGCGGTCGACACGCACCGGGCGATCCTGCAGCGGCCGCACCAGCTCATCGGCCGCGTTCATCAGGGCGTAGAGATCGGTGCCATGCTGCCAGCCGAGCTTGTCGGCGGCGGCAATAAACACCTCCAGCGGCGCATTGCCCGCCCCCGCCCCCATCCCGGCCAGGCTGGCGTCAATGCGATCGCACCCCTCTTCCACCGCGACGATCGAGTTCGCCACCCCGAGGCTCAGATTATGATGGGCATGCATCCCGGTGGCGGTCTCCGGCTTCAGCACCGCCTTCAGGGCGCGGAAGCGGTCGCGAATGTCGTTCATGTTCATCGCCCCGCCGGAATCCACCACATAGATACAGGTCGCGCCATAAGATTCCATCTTCAGCGCCTGCTGCGCCAGCGCCTGCGGGGAGATCATATGGCTCATCATCAGAAAACCGACGGTGTCCATCCCCAGCTCGCGGGCAAAGGCAATATGCTGCGCGGCGACGTCCGCTTCGCTGCAGTGGGTGGCGACCCGCACCACCCGCGCCCCGGCCTGATACGCTGCTTTCAGATCGTGCAGCGTGCCGATGCCCGGCAGCAGTAAGGTGGCGATTTTCGCCTGGCTCACGACATCCGCTGCCGCTTCAATCCAGGCGATGTCGCTGTGGGCGCCAAAGCCATAGTTGAAGCTGGATCCCTGCAGGCCATCGCCATGGGCCACTTCGATGGAGTCGACCCCGGCCTTATCCAGCGCGCTGGCGATCTGCTGCACCTGCGCCAGGGAATACTGGTGACGAATGGCGTGCATACCATCGCGCAGCGTCACGTCCGAGATATAAAGTTTTTTACCGTTCATGCTGTCGCTCCCGCCGCGCTGTGCATTGCCCCGGCCATTTGCTCCGCCGTCGCCAGCGCCGCCGAGGTCATAATATCGAGGTTGCCCGCGTACGCTGGCAGATAGTGCGCCGCCCCTTCCACTTCGAGGTACACCGCGGTTTTCAGGCCGGAAAAACAGCCGACGCCGGGCAGGTTGACCGGCCTGTCCTCGGGGATAACCTCAAACTGAACCTGCTGCTTCAGCCGGTAGCCCGGGACGTAAGCCTGCACCGCTGCCGCCATTTCGGCGATCGAGGCGGCAATCGCCTCCTGCGACGCCAGCTCGCTCAGGATGTAGACGGTATCGCGCATCATCAGCGGCGGCTCCGCAGGGTTCAGTACAATAATCGCTTTGCCCTTGCCCGCCCCACCGACTTTTTCAATCGCCTGCGAGGTGGTTTCGGTGAATTCGTCAATATTGGCCCGCGTGCCCGGCCCGGCGGATTGGCTGGCGATCGAGGCCACAATCTCCGCGTAATGCACCTTCGCCACTCGCGAGACCGCGGCGATCATCGGGATGGTCGCTTGCCCGCCGCAGGTCACCATATTGACGTTGCCCTGATGGAGATTGTCCGCGAGGTTGACCACCGGTACGCAGTACGGGCCAATCGCCGCCGGCGTCAGGTCGATAACGCGGATCCCCGGCTTCGCTTCGCGCAGCGCGGCATCGTTTTTGATGTGCGCCCCGGCGCTGGTGGCGTCAAAAACAAAATCGATGTCGGCAAATTCCGCCATCTGCATCAGGCCGCCCACCCCTTCGTGAGTGGTCGCAACGCCCAGGCGCCGGGCGCGGGCCAGGCCATCCGACTGCGGGTCGATGCCGACCATCACCGCCATCTCCAGATGCTGGCCGTGGCGCAGGATTTTAATCATTAAATCGGTGCCGATATTCCCGGAGCCGATAATGGCGACTTTACGTTTACGCATCACGATCTCCTTCTCCGGCGGCAACGAAGCGTGCCGCGACTGAGCCAATACCTTCGATATGGGCGACAAAGCTGTCCCCCTCGTTAATCGTCACCATCGGGCCTAACGCCCCGGTCAGCACGATATCCCCGGCCCGCAGCGGTTCGCCGAGACTCGCCAGCTTGCGCGCCAGCCAGACTGCGGCGTTCAGCGGATGCCCCAAACACTCGCTGCCGCGGCCGCTGGAGACCAGCTCCTGGTTGCGGGTCATGTGCATGGCGCACTGCTTCAGATCCAGTCCCGCCGGACGCTGCGCCGGGCCGCCAATGACGTACAGGCCGCAGGAGGCGTTATCGGCGACGGTGTCGACAAAGCCGATTGACCAGTCGCGAATCCGGCTGCCCACCACCTCCAGCGCCGGCAATACCCATTCGATGGCGTTATACAGTTCATCAAAAGTGGTATCGGCATGCGGCAGATCCTGCTTCAGCACCAGGGCGATCTCGGCCTCCACCTTCGGCTGCAGCACGCGGCCAAACGGCACCTCGGCGTTGTCGCCGTAGCACATGTCGGCAAACAGGGTGCCGAAGTCCGGCTGATTGACGCCCAGCTGCTGCTGCACTTTGGGATGGGTCAGGCCCACTTTGCGGCCCACCACCCGCCGGCCATGGGCCACGTGGTGCTGGACGTTCAGACGCTGGATGGCATAGGCGGCGTCGGCATTGTCGACGCCGAGAATATCGCGCAGCGGGGCGATCGCCTGGCCGCTCTGTTCCGCGTCGCGCAGCTGCCGGGCCAGCGCGTCAAGAGAAAAAGTCATCATTTACTCCTTAAGCCCGTGCGAGGAAATTGAGCACCAGCTGATTAAAACTGTCGGCATGTTCCCACTGCGCCCAGTGGCCGCAGTCGCGGTAAATATGCAGTTCCGAACCGGCGATCCCGGCGAGCAGGCGCAACCCGGCGTCCATCGGCACGAAGCGGTCATTGCGTCCCCAGACGATCAGAGTTGGCGCGCTGATTTCGCCCAGCCGCGGGCCAAAGTCAGGAAACTGCTTCGGGTTGGCTTCCAGGCTCTTGACGAAGTTGTCCAGATGGTCGCGGCGTGACAGCATATTGTTGAGACGCGCCTCGAACAGCGCCTCGGTGAGGTCGCGGGTGTCGAAGACGAAGATGCTCATCATCTTTTTGAGGTTTTCAATGGTCGGCTCGCGGTACAGGGCGTTCAGCAGCTTGATGCCCTCGGTCGGCATCGGCGTGAACAGGCTCATGCCGCCGGTCCCCCCGCCCATCAGCACCAGCTTAGCCACCCGCTCCGGCCAGCTCAGGGTGAAGGCCACCGCGCTATGGCCGCCCATCGAGTTGCCCAGCAGATGGACTTTATCGATCCCCAGCTGATCGACCACGCTTTTCAGAATGCGGGCGTTGAGATCCGAACGCGAGCCGCTGTTGACGATAGCATCGCTTTTGCCCCACCCCGGACAGTCGAGGAGCAGCACGCGATAGCCCGCCTCGACCAGCGGGTCAATATTGCGGCTGAAGTTGGCCCAACCGGTGGCCCCCGGCCCGGAGCCGTGCAGCATGACCACGGTCTCTTTCCCGTCGCCGCAGTCATTGATATGGATACGCAGCGTGCGGCCCCCCTCGTCGACATTGAGGAATCGGCTGGTGGCGGCTTCGGTTTGCGGTTGATAGCTCATGTTAGTCTCCCGGTTAATCAAATCTCGGTGGTGGCGCTCAGCGAGCCGAATCCGGCGATCCACTCGGGGATCGGCCGGTAATAGCGGCCTTCACTGCGCCAGCGGCCAAAAGCGGATAGCGCGGCAAAAGCGGCCACCCAGGTCTTAATTTCGTGCGTCGATTTCCCGGCCATCGCCGACAGCTCGTCATTGCCGATCGCGTCCAGTTCGCTCAGCCGCCCCTGCTCCAGCAGGCTCATAAAGCGGTTGTCCCAGACCGGGTTGAGGGGATGGAGCGAGTGCGGGTCTTCGGTAAACCGTCGGGCGGCATTGATCACCCGCTGCTGGCGCCGTTCGCGTTCGTCCGGCGGCAGCTGTTTTCCGCCGCCGAGCAGGCGATCGCGCAGATGGGCGTCGGCCTTCGCCAGCTCCGGCACCGGCGGCTGGTGCGAGAGTCCGCCCGAGCCGAGGATCAGCACCCGCTTATTGAGGGTATTGAGAAAGCGGCCCATCGCCTCGCCCAGCAGCCGGGTGCGTTGAAAACCCGGCAGCGGCGCGGCGACGCCGTTAATAAACACCGGCAGCACCGGCACGCTGTCCAGGCCACCCAGCAGAAACTCCAGCGGCTGGGCGAAGCCATGGTCCACCTGCATGTTGTACGACACCGCCAGGTCGATACCGCTGTTGAGGATGGCGTGGGCGCAGGCTTCCGCCAGCTCGGCGGGCACCGGCAGGTCGCCGGCGGCGCTGGCGAAGTCGCCAATCGCGGTGGCGCCGATGCCGAGGCAGAACGGCGGCATCACGTCATAGAAAAAACCGTTGTAGTGATCGGGGGCGAAGAGCACCACCAGCTCTGGATCGAATTCAGCGATCCGCCGCCGGGCGTCGGCAATCACCCGGTTCACTTCATCGAGGACCGCCTGCTCCGGGTCCACGAATCCCACCAGCGGAGTGTGGGAGAGACAGTGCAAATAGGCATGCATATCAGGCCACCTTCTCTTCAGCGTGGGCGGTATCGCCGGTTGCGAGGGTCATTTTTTCCGCCAGAGCGGTCAGCTGCGCGCCGAGGGTTTGCGGGATGGCGAGAGCGGCGACAAAGCGGTCCGGCCTGACCACGGCGATGGCGGTGTTATGCAGTGCAAACCAGCTTTTGAGGCGGTTTTGCGTATCGCCCACCCGCAGCGTGCCGGGGGCGTTATCCTGCTCGCGGTGGATCTGCACCTCGGGCACCACCTGGATAAAGCGCACGCCAATCGCGCGCCAGCGGGCGATCTGCCCGGCGTCGAGCCCCCACTGCGGGTTGCAGCCCCAGCCGATAATGGCGAAATTCGCCCCGATAACCTCGTCGAGCAGCACGCTCTCGCCGCTCTCCAGCGTCACCTGCGGTTGAATAAACATTTTGCCCACCGGCGAGGTCTTGCCGGCGCCGTCGGTCAGCAGCGCCCCCTCGCGGTACTGCGGCATCGGCTTAAAGCGCATCTCGAGGAAGTAGCGTTTCACCGGCGGCAGGTAATTTAGCAGCCAGGAGAGACCGTCGCGCACGGCCCCCTGCCAGCGCTTCGGCGGCGCCAGCACGTAGCCGGCGGTGACCGACAGATCAATCATCGCTTTCGCGTGGTCGCGGCGCTCCTGCTGGTAGCTGTCGAGCAGCGTCTCTCCCGCTTTGCCATTGACCACCAGCGCCAGCTTCCACGCCAGGTTGAAGGCGTCGCGCATGCCGCTGTTATATCCCTGGCCCTGCCAGACCGGCATGATGTGCGCCGCATCGCCGGCCAGCAGCACCCGGTTAATGCGAAAGCGCTCGGCAAGGCGGGCGTTATGCGTATAGACCCGCTGGCGGATCAGCTCGACGCGGTCCGGGTCCGGCAGCACTTTGCTCAGCAGACGGCGCATATTGTGCGGCTCGCTGAGCTGGGCTTCGGTTTCTCCGGGCATCACCATAAATTCAAAGCGGCGCACGCCGTGGGGCAGCGCGGCGGAAACGTAGGGTCGCACCGGGTCGCAGCACAGGTAAACGTGCGGGGTGGCCAGCGGGTCGTTAGCGATATCGATGACGATCCACTGATTCGGCGCGGTCTTACCTTCGAAGGGGATGTTCAGCGTACGACGAATAAAGCTGGCGCCGCCGTCGCAGGCCACCAGCCAGTCCGCGCGCACCGTCTCCCGTTCGCCGTCCGGTCCTTTAAGATTTAACGTGACACTGTCACCGGTCTGGCTAAAGGCTTCCACTTCGCGGGAGAAGAGGCAGCGGACCTGCGGGAAACGCTGCAGACCGTGATACATCACCGCATCGACCTGCGGCTGAATGAAGGCGTTGCGCCGCGACCAGCCAAACTCATCGGTCATCGGCTGGATATCGGCAAAGCAGCGGCCTTTTGGGGTGAGAAAACGCATGGCGTGCCACGGCGTGGTATGCGGCAGCACGTCATTCACCAGCCCCACCGCCTGCATCGCCCGCAGGGATTCATCGTCAATGCCGATGGCCCGCGGGTAATCGATCAGTGTGGCGAGCTTTTCCACCACCAGCACGCTGATGCCCATCTGGCCAAGGTAGTTGGCCATCATCAGACCAACCGGACCGGCGCCAACGATGGCGACCTGAGCGGTATGCTGCACGGCGGGTTGAATATCGGGTGTAGATGTTGTCATTCTCAGCGACCTCACGACTCGGAAACTGCCCGGCTGACAGGCAATTTGTTAATCATGTGTAAACGTATTTTTATAATGGGCTGAGTATAGGGCGGGGGTTTTCGGCTACAATCAAAACATCATCGAATGTGCACCAGGTGCACAAAACTGTTTTTAAAGCATTTTAATGGAGGATTTATGCGTGACGATGAGTCCGCAGCGTACAAAACGGTGCGCGGATTAAGCCGGGGTTTATTGTTATTAAAATTGTTAAATAAATTCGACGGCGGCGCGACGCCGGGCCTGCTGGCGGAGTTTAGCGGCCTGCATCGCACCACCGTGCGCCGGCTGCTGGAGACGCTACAGGAGGAGGGTTTTGTCCGCCGCAGCCGCTCCGATGACAGCTTCCGGTTGACCATTAACGTCCGCCAGCTGAGCGATGGATTTCGTGACGAACATTGGATTTCCGCCCTCGCCACGCCGCTGCTCGGCGAGCTGCTGCGCGAGGTGCAGTGGCCAACGGACATCACCACCCTCGACGTCGACGCCATGGTGGTGCGCGAGACTACCCACCGCTTCAGCCGACTGTCGTTTCACCGCGCGATGGTCGGACGGCGGCTGCCGCTGCTGCTCACCGCCTCCGGACTGACGTGGCTGGCCTTTGCCCCCGACGCGGAACGCGACGCCGTCGTCAGCATGCTGGCCGCCCGTCCGGAAGCTGAGTATCAGCTGGCCCGCGAACCGGAACGGCTGGCGGCGATCCTCGCCCGCACCCGCCAGAACGGCTATGGCGAAAACTTCCGCGGCTGGCGGCAGGAGGAGAAAATCGCCTCGATCGCCGTGCCGGTCTGCAGTCAGCAGCGGGTTATCGGCTGCCTGAACCTGGTCTATATCGCCAGCGCGATGACCATTGAGCAGGCGGCGCAGAAGCATCTCCCTGCGCTGCAGAGGGTGGCGAGGCAGATAGAAGCCCGCATGGAAGAGGAAGAAGTGTGGTACGAAATGCCCTGATCGTGATGAGGATAAATGCGATCAACCATTGCGCCCGGCTTCGTTATATAATTTAATACACAACGAATTTTCACGCCATTCGGGCCACACCATGTCAAAACACCCCTTACTGCTGGGCCTGACGCTGCTCAGCGCCAGCCTGTTCACCGGCCAGACCTTCGCCGACCGCACCGTCACCGACCAGTTGGGTCGCCAGGTCACCCTCCCCGACCACGTCACCCGCGTTGTGGTTCTGCAGCATCAGACGCTCAACCTGCTGGTACAACTGCATGCCGCCGAGGATATCGTCGGCGTCTTAAGCAGCTGGCAGAAACAGCTCGGGCCGCAGTTCGCCCGCTTTATGCCCGAGATCGGGCAACTGGCGACCCCGGGCGATCTCACCCAGGTCAATATTGAAAGCCTGTTGGCGCTGCGTCCGCAGGTGGTTTTCGTCGCCAACTATGCGCCGCCGGCGATGATCGCGCAGATCCAACAGGCCGGGATCCCGGTGGTGGCCATCTCGCTGCGTCACGATGCCGCCGGGGAAAAAAATAAAATGAACCCCACCATGGCTGACGAAGAGCAGGCCTATAACGCCGGGCTGATGGAGGGGATCCGCCTTATCGGCGAGGTGGTCGAACGCCAGCCCGAGGCCGAGGCGCTGATTCACTACACCTTCGAGGCGCGCAAGCAAGCCAATGCGCCGGTGGCCGATATTCCACCGAACCAGCGGGTGCGGGTGTACATGGCCAACCCCGATCTGAATACCTATGGCGCTGGCAAATACACCGGGCTGATGATGGCGCACGCCGGGGCGCTGAACGTGGCGGCCGCCAGCGTAAAAGGCGCCCGCCAGGTGTCGCTGGAGCAGGTGCTGGAGTGGAACCCCCAGGTGATCTTCGTCCAGGACCGTTATCCGCAGGTGGTCAAACAGATAGAGAACGACCCGCAGTGGCAGACGATCGATGCGGTGAAACATCACCGCGTGTGGCTGATGCCGGAGTATGCCAAAGCCTGGGGTTACCCGATGCCGGAGGCCCTGGCGCTGGGTGAGCTGTGGATGGCGAAAAAACTCTATCCTGCGCGCTACCAGAGCATCGATGTGGACAGTAAAGCCAGGGATTATTATCAGCGTTTTTACCGCGTGGCGTGGACGCCAGATGCCCGCTAACTCTCAGCCCTGGCTGGTGCAGGGAAGCCTGGCGCTGGCGACGCTGGCGATCGCGGTCGCCTCGCTCTGTTTCGGCCAGTACCCGTTAAGCCTGAGCGCCGTTGGCCACACCCTGGTCCATCTGCCGCCAGGAGAAGGGGTGATCGGGCAGATCGTCTGGTCGGTTCGCCTGCCGCGCGTGGTGATGGCCCTGCTGGCCGGGGGCGCGCTGGGGCTGTGCGGCGCCACCTTGCAGGGCGTGTTCCAGAACCCGCTGGTGGACCCGCACATCATCGGGGTGACCGCCGGCTCCGCCTTCGGCGGCACGCTGGCGATCCTGTTGGGCGTCGGCAGTCTGCTGATGATGGCCTCGACCTTTTTCTTCGGCCTCGTCGCGCTGGGGCTGATTTACGCCCTCGCCGCCCTGCAGGGGCGGGACAGCACGCTGGGGCTGATTCTGTCCGGGATCATTCTCAGCGGCTTCTTCGCCGCGCTGGTCAGCCTGATGCAGTACCTCGCCGACAGCGAAGAGACGTTACCGAACATCGTTTTCTGGCTGCTCGGCAGCTTCGCGACCGCCAGCTGGCATAAGGTACTGCTTATGTCCCTGCCCCTGGCGCTTGCCGCCGGGGTGCTGTGGAAGCTGCGCTGGCGTATCAACCTGCTGGCCCTGGAGGAACGGGATGCCCGCAGTCTTGGCGTTCCGGTGGCCGCGCTGCGTCGCGGCGTGCTGGTTTGCTGCGCGGTGCTGGTGGCAGCCCAGGTGGCGGTCAGCGGCAGCATCGCCTGGATGGGTCTGGTGGTCCCGCACCTCGCCCGTCTGCTGGTAGGGGCTGACCATCGTCGCCTGCTGCCCACCGCCTTCTGGCTCGGCGCCGCGCTGATGCTGGTGGTGGACGATCTGGCGCGCACGCTGACCCAGGCGGAGATCCCGATCGGGATCATCACTGCCCTGCTCGGGGCGCCGCTGTTTACCGTGTTGCTGGTGCAATCCCGACGCCGGAGTACGACCTGATGAACAGCTCATTATCGCTGCAAGCGCTACGCTACGGCCACCGTCAGCCGCTCTTCGCCCCGCTCACGCTGGCCTGCCGGCCCGGTGAGATCTGGGCGGTACTGGGAGCCAATGGCCGGGGAAAAAGTACCCTGCTGGATACCCTGACCGGCGTGCTGCCGCCGCTGGGCGGCGAGATGCAGTGCGAGGGCGGCGTGGCCCTGGTTCCGCAGTCGTTTCGTCCCGCTTTTCGCTGGCGCGTGAGCGATGTGGTGCTGATGGGCCGGGCCCGTCACGTGGATCTCTTTGCCCAGCCGGACGAGGAGGATGCCCGGCGGGTTGAGCAGGCGCTGGCGCAGCTGGGGATTGCCGCCCTGGCCGAAGATGACTTCGGCGCCCTCTCCGGCGGCCAGCAGCAGCTGGTATTGATTGCCCGCGCGCTGGTCAGCGCCAGCCAGAATATCCTGCTGGATGAGCCCTGCTCGGCGCTGGACCTTGGTAACCAGCAGGTGGTGCTGCAGCTGATCGGCGACCTCGCCCACCGCCAGGCGCGCACCGTCCTGTTCACCACCCATGATCCCAACCACGCTCTACAGGTGGCCAGCCATACGCTGCTTCTGCTGCCGGAGGGCCGGTGGCTGGCGGGCGAGACCGCCGACGTGCTGAGCGAAACGCATCTCCGGCAAGCGTACGGCCTGCCGGTACGCCTGATCCGCCATGCCGCCTCCGCGTTCCCTCTGCTGGCGCCGGGGTTTACGCTGCGTCGCTGAACGGCATAAAACCCGCCTGCCGGAGATACCCCTGGCCAACGTCGCCGAGGATAAAGCGATACAGGGCCAGCGCGGCGGGATCGGCCCTGAGACGCGCCAGCTGGTAATCGCAGCGAATATTCCACGGCGCCGGGATGGTCAGGGTACGCAGAACGTCGCAGGTGGCCAGCGCGGGGCCATAGTGAGCATAGCCGATAAACAGATCCGCCAGATTCTGACGAATAAGCCACGCGCCGGCTATCTCTCCCGGCGGCACGCTCAGTGAGTCTCTGCCGCCGACCAGCTGCTGCGCCCGCCCGGCCATCGCGTTGCCCAACCCTGGATAGCGTGCCTCAATTCGGGCGAACAGCTGCCAGGTATAATCTCCCGACGGATCGCAGCCCGGCGTGGAGGTCGCCAACCGCAGGCGGGGCGTGCTGAGCAGCGCCAGCCAGTCCAGGCCATCGTTGTCCGGCGACCGCCGGGCGGTCAGCATCAGCTGGTTGCTGGCAAATCCCTGGCATTCCTGCGCCAGACCCGCCTGCAGCAGCGCCTGCGGGTGCGCCGCATTGGCGGAAGCAAAAACCGCGCATGGCGCCCCGGCTTCGATCCGCTCGCGCAGCAGGCCGGCAGGGCCAAACTGCGCATCGACCGCCAGGCCAGTGTGCTGCCGAAAGTGCGCGACCAGCGGCAGGAAGGCGCTTCTCAGGCTTCCCGCCGCCAGCAGCGTGAGAGTGGTATTTGCCATAGGATATCGCTATAAACCGGATAATATAGCGCTATATTACCCGGTTTGCCGTCGCGTCAGTAGCGAATTTCTGCCAGCGCCCGCAGCTGCTCGGGGGTGGCTACCGGTAGGTCAAAAAAGCGCAGATAGGCAGGGATCATTTCAAACAGCATGTCGGTCCCGCGCTGGATGTGGCACTGTCGTGCCTGAGCGGCCCTCAGCAGCGGGGTGTACTCCTGAGTCATGACGACTTCCCCCACCCAGGCGCCAGGCGCCAGACGGTCGACGTCCAGCGGCAGCGGATCGCTGGCCTTCATCCCCAGCGGGGTGGCATTGACCACCAGCTCGTGCCCGGCAGGATCGGGCTGCATCAGGGTGATATCGAGCTGCGGATAGTGCTGATGCAGCCGCCCGGCGAGGGCGTGCGCCACCTTGGGCCGGGTATCGTACAGGGTCAGGGCGCTGACCCCCGCCGCCGCGAGGGAGGCGGCGATAGCCGATCCCACCCCGCCGCTGCCAACCACCAGCGCCCGCGTCCCCTGCGGGTTAAACCCTTTACGACGCAGGCCCAGCACAAATCCCTCGCCATCGAACATGTCTCCGCTCAGGCTACCGTCAGCCTCGCGGCGGATGGCATTGCAGGCGCCAGCGATGGCCGCCGTCGGGCTCAGGCGCTGCACCAGATCGCAGGTGGCGATTTTATGCGGCATCGTCACCAGCGCGCCGATGATGTTGGTCATCGTAAACAGCGGCGGAATAAACGCGGCGTAGTCCTCCGGCCTGACCCCCATCGGCACCACCTTCACGTCCACCTGCTGGTCAACGAACCACGGGTTGTAGATCATCGGCGCCTTAAAACTGGCGGTCGGATAGCCAAGGTGCGCTATCAGCCGCGTATTCCCACTAATCACCATGCCTTGCTCCTTTGCTTACTGCGATAACTCGATACGTTTGACGTCGCCGAGGATAAACAGATAGGCCACCACGCCCAACAGCGCGGCGCCGCCGATGTAGATTAAGGCGTAGAAGAAATTGCCGAACCCGGCAACGATAAAGCCGATCACCAGCGGGGTGAGGATCCCCGCGAGGTTGGCGCAGAAGTTAAACAGGCCGCCGGTCAGGCCGCCCAGCCCCTTCGGGGCGATATCGGAGATCAGCGTCCAGCCGAGACCCACCATCCCCTGGCCAAAAAAGGCAAACGACATCACCAGGATCACCGCCAGGTCGCTCTCCAGCCAGTTGGCGGTAATGATGCAGCTGGCCATCAGCAGGCCGGCGACGATCGGCAGCTTACGACCGAGGTTGGCCGACCCGGTGGCCTTGAGCAGTTTGTCGGAGAGCCAGCCGCCAAACATCACCCCGCCGGCGGCGGCGACAAACGGCAGGATGGAGAAGAAGCCAACCTTCAGCCAGGGCATATGCCGCTCGGTGGCCAGCCAGGTGGGGAACCAGGTGAGAAAGAACACCAGCACGGTATTGCCGGCAAACTGGCCGATACTGGCGCCGATGATCTGCCGTTTGCTCAGCAGCTGGCGGACCAGCGGCCAGCTGAACGCCACCTGCTGGTCGGTCGGGGCGCTGAGGCCGCCGCCGTTTTCGATATGCTCGCGCTCCTGCTGGCTAAGGCGCGGATCTTCATGCGGTTCGCGGTAGCAGCGCCACCACACCAGGGCAAACAGAATGCCGACGGCGCCAACGCTGACGAACAGCACCCGCCAGCCGAAACCGTCCATGATCCAGAACAGCAGCGGCGCAAAGCAGGCCAGCCCGAGATACTCCCCCACGGTGTACACCGCCGTGGCCTTCGCCCGCTCCTGCTGTGGGAACCAGGCGCTGACCACCCGGCTGCTGACCGGAAAGCACGGCGCTTCGCTAATGCCGAGCCCGAAGCGGCACAGCAGCAGCGTCTTCAGCCCCACCGCCATGCCATGGAACAGGGTAAACAGCGACCACAGGGTCAGTGACAAAAAGTAGGTCACTTTGTTGCCAAAGCGGTCGAGAAACAATCCGCCGGGGATCTGCGCCAGAGCATAGGTCCAGGCGAAGGCGGAGAAGAGGATTCCCATGATCGCCGGGTCGATCCCCAGCTCAGCGGTGAGCTTTGGGGCGGCGATCCCCAGTACGGTGCGATCGAGATAGTTGATCATGGTGCCAATGGCCAACAGCGCAAGAATGCCGATACGCCGCCGGGAGCGGCGCACGGTGACGGCTGGCTGGGCGGCAGCCGTCGGGTTAGGGCTATATGAGCTCATAGTCGGTTCCTGTCTCGGGTACAGAGGGTGTTGTTATTGTGTTTAACGCATAATGAACCATTTGATTCAGGCTAACAATACTGCATCGCCGCCAGACGGACGGCCGCATTCGCTGCGCCATAGAGCGCATAGCCAGCCCGGCGCTCGGTTAACTCAAAGAAAAAGCGGCCGGCGGTAAACGGCCGGGTGTAAAGATGCAGGAAATCTCCCCCCTGCGGATCGCGGTCATAGAGGAGCTGCTGGCGCTGAAGCTGCCCGACGTCCAGCTCGCCGCCAAAGCGCGCCAGCAGATCGTCATAATAATTGGCCGGGATCGGCAGCGTATGGCGGGCAACCTCGGCAAGCTGGTCGCAGGCGGCCGGCAGATCGCGGCAGGCAAAGGCGGCATGCTGCAGCCCCGCCCCCTGGTAGCAAGCGACGGAGCGGGCGATCTGCGTCGCCCGGCTCTGCGAAATATTCAGCGCCAGACGGATATCGCCCTGCGGGCTGCGCACCGCCAGGCTGCGCACCAGTCCATACGGGTCCGGCAGCGTCTGCTCATGCTCAAGGGAAAAACCAAACACCGTACGGAAGAACATCACCCAGTTATCGCGGCTGTCGGCCTCCATTCCCAGCGCCAGATGATCGATACCGAGATAATCCTCGCGCACCGTCACGCCATCACGCAGATGAAAATCGCGCTCGTAGATAGCCTCCCCGGCGTCGATGAGATAGATAAGGCTGCCGTCGGGGGCGCAGATCGCCGGGATCGGCGTTTCGTTCGGCCCGGCGTCGCCCTGCCAGGTGGCATACCCCAGCGCGCGGGCGCGGGCGACAAGCGACGCGCTGTGCTCGACCCGCAGCGCCATCGCGCAGAGCGATACCCCGTGGCGTTGATAAAAATGGTCGGCCCAGCTGTGCGGCTGATGGTTGATGACGATCCGCGCCCCGCCGTTGCGCCACAGCGTCACCTGTCTGGAGCGGTGGCTTCCCTCGTGCTGAAAACCCAGCGCCTGCAGATGTTGCCCCAGGCGCTGCGCCTCGGCGGCGCTGGCGGCAAACTCGATAAACTCCAGCCCGTGATAGACCGGCAGCGGCGGCGGTGAAAACAGATCGGCATCGCACGTCGGGAGCCGACGGCGGGTTTGCTCCTCCAGCCACAGCAGCGAACGATAACCATCTTTGGCCGTCGCACCGTTCGGCGAGGCGCGAAAACCGTCATTGAAGATCTCCAGCGACCAGGGGCCGCGGTAGCCACAGCGGGTGATCTGCTCGGCAAATGCCTCCAGCGGCAGCTCCCCCTGTCCGGGAAAGCAGCGGAAGTGGCGGCTCCACTCCAGCAAATCCATTTTCATATACGGCGCATCGGCGAGCTGTACAAAGGTGATTTTCTCCACCGGCACCGACGGTAGCGCGTCCAGCGTGTCGCCGCGGGCCAGAATATGGAAGCTGTCGAGCACCAGGCCCAACGCCGGGCTGTCCACCCGCCGCACCCGCTCCCAGGCCTGCTGCCAGCGGTTCACATGGGTTCCCCAGGCCAGGGCCTCATAGCCGATAGCGATCCCCTCCTCTTCCGCCAGCGTGGCCAGCGCCCGCAGGTCCGCGACCTGCAATTCGCTATCCGCCGAGCAGTCCGGCTGCACATTGCTGCACAGCAGCAGCGTCTCGCAGCCCAGCTCGCGCATCAGAGCAAACTTGCGCCGAGCGCGGGCCATATTCGCCGCAAACTGCGCCCGACTGGAGCCTTCAAAATCGCGAAAGGGTTGAAAAAGCGTGATTTTTAACCCTAAATCGGCGGCAAGCTGGCGGATTTCCGCCGGCGTCCCCGTATAATAGAGCAGATCGTTCTCGAAAATTTCCACCCCCTGATACCCCGCCGCCGCAATAGCGTGCAGCTTCTCAGGCAGGGTGCCGGAAATCGAAACGGTGGCGATAGAGCGCAGCATAAGGTCCTCGGGTCAACAGCTGACGTAAGCCTTGAATATGTATCATTTGGTTCATTTGCGCCATACCAGGTTGCTAAATTGTGATCATTATGTGTATTTTTTGTCACCCAAGAAAAAGGAGTTGCCATGACCGTCGTTGCCCATGATGAAGCACAATCCCTGAAGGCGCGGATCTTCAGCGCCGCTATCGCTGTCTTTGCTGAACACGGGCTGTCAGGCGCCCGCATGGAGCAGATCGCCACCGAGGCGCAGACCACCAAACGCATGGTGGTTTACTACTTCAAAAGCAAAGAACAGCTCTATCAGGAGGTGCTGCAGCATGTGTATGCGCGGATCCGCGAAACCGAGCAGCAGCTGGGGCTGGAGAATGTGCCGCCGGTGGAGGCGCTAGTGCGGCTGGTGCGCTGGAGCGTGCGCTATCACGCCACCCATGCGGACTATATGCGCGTCATTTGCATGGAGAATATGCAGCGCGGCAAGTGGTTAAAAAGCTCGGGTGAACTGAAGCCGCTGAATCGTACCGCCCTGTCGATACTGGAAGACATTTTACTGCGCGGCCAGCAGCAGGGCGTCTTTCAGGCGGGGCTCGACGCGCGCGATGTCCACCGGTTAATCAGCAGCTTCAGCTTTTATCAGGTGTCGAACTTCTACACCTTCAGCAGCCTGTATCTTGACGATCCGCTACCCGCCATCGACGATGAAGCGATGGTGGCTCACCATTGTGACATTGCCGTCAGGGCGGTGATCCGCTTCGTGATTTCCTGACCCGCCGGCGTAAGGGATCAGTGCCCGGAAAGCGCATGAATGACTTTCTCCATAGCCTCCACGGTGAGCGGCGAACGCTGGATTTTGCGGTTCGCCAGCGAGGTGCGCAGCACACCGGCAATGACAATGTGTTTCGGCTCCTGACCCAGGTCACGCATTTCCAGCACGACTTTACCCACCACGCGGCACATTTCCTGGTACAGGTCGTCGTCTTTCGCTTTATTTCCCATAGAATTTGGCTCGTATTTTATCATTATCAATCAAATCATTATTGATAGATTTCCCGCACAACGCAAACCATCGCCACTTTAAAGGTTCAATGACGCATTTTACCGGCTCATGATGGCGAAATAATCCATTTCTTTTACCCTTTTTCATAGCCGGTGACGAAAAAGTGTGTTGCGTAGATTTTTGCATAACGTGCCGGTTTTGTTACGCGTTTTGTCCATAATTTGAAACGAGGTTTTTATTTTCCTTTTTGATTTCGGCAGCGTATAATGCGCTTCGATTCTTTCTTGAATGGTTTCAGCGCATTGGACTGCATGATAAAACGCATAACACCTTGCCACATTTCATGGGCTGAACCGCCAGCACACATTCTTCTGCACGCTTCAGGGTTGTCACCTATCCTTAGGGCGTGGCTTAGCAACTTTCGTAATACAGGTTTGGCTCCCCGGCAGTGCGCCCGCGGAGCGAGAATTCCATATCCTTCACAACTTAAAGACTAAAACTGTCATGAAAAAGACCAAAATTGTTTGCACCATCGGTCCGAAAACCGAATCTGAAGAGATGCTGACCAAAATGCTGGAAGCCGGCATGAATGTGATGCGTCTGAACTTCTCCCACGGTGACTATGCGGAACACGGTCAGCGCATCCAGAACCTGCGCAATGTGATGAGCAAAACCGGTAAGAAAGCCGCTATTCTGCTGGACACCAAAGGGCCGGAAATTCGTACCATCAAGCTGGAAGGCGGCAACGACGTCTCCCTGAAAGCAGGCCAGACCTTCACCTTCACTACCGATAAATCCGTCATCGGCAACAACGAAATCGTTGCGGTAACCTATGAAGGCTTCACCTCCGACCTCGCCGTCGGCAACACCGTCCTGGTGGACGATGGCCTGATCGGCATGGAAGTCACGGCTATCGAAGGCAACAAAGTTATCTGTAAAGTGCTGAACAATGGCGATCTTGGCGAGAACAAAGGCGTTAACCTGCCGGGCGTCTCCATCGCCCTGCCGGCGCTGGCTGAGAAAGACAAACAGGACCTGATCTTCGGTTGCGAACAGGGCGTGGACTTCGTCGCGGCCTCCTTCATCCGTAAACGTTCCGACGTCGTCGAGATCCGTGAGCACCTGAAAGCCCACGGCGGTGAAAACATCCAGATCATCTCCAAAATCGAAAACCAGGAAGGCCTGAACAACTTCGACGAAATCCTCGAAGCGTCTGACGGCATCATGGTTGCGCGTGGCGACATGGGCGTGGAGATCCCGGTTGAAGAAGTTATCTTCGCCCAGAAAATGATCATCGAAAAATGTATCCGCGCGCGTAAAGTGGTTATCACCGCCACCCAGATGCTGGACTCCATGATCAAGAACCCGCGTCCGACCCGCGCTGAAGCCGGCGACGTGGCTAACGCCATCCTCGACGGCACCGATGCGGTGATGCTGTCCGGCGAATCCGCGAAAGGTAAATACCCGCTGGAAGCGGTCACCATCATGGCGACCATTTGCGAACGTACCGACCGCGTGATGACCAGCCGTCTGGACTTCAACAACGACAACCGTAAACTGCGCATCACCGAAGCGGTGTGCCGCGGCGCGGTAGAAACCGCTGAGAAACTGGAAGCGCCGCTGATCGTGGTCGCCACCCAGGGCGGTAAATCCGCACGCGCTGTGCGCAAATACTTCCCGGATGCCACCATCCTGGCGCTGACCACCAACGAAACCACCGCTCGTCAGCTGGTGCTGAGCAAAGGCGTGGTACCGCAGCTGGTGGAAGAGATTGCCTCTACCGATGATTTCTATCATCTGGGCAAAGACCTGGCGCTGAAGAGCGGCCTCGCGCGTAAAGGCGACGTAGTGGTGATGGTTTCCGGCGCATTAGTGCCGAGCGGCACGACTAATACCGCTTCCGTACACGTGCTGTAATAATTTACAGGTTAATTGGTTTTTTTTAATAAAGCGCCTCGCGGGGCGCTTTTTTTTATTCATTGATTAGCTCTTCCTATTAAAAATGCAAATCGGAATTTACTATTTAATAAGGGATTATCTAAGATGAATCCGATGGAAGCGCGCTGTTTTCACTCGCCTTTTTCAGCGATTCTGAGCAATTCGATGCTTCTTTGAGCGAACGATCAAAAATAAGTGCGTTCAGGTAAAAAAAATATTCTCATCCCAAAAAACTTTGTGTAATACTTGTAACGCTACATGGAGATTAACTCAATCTAGAGGGTATTAATAATGAATCGTACTAAACTGGTACTGGGCGCGGTAATCCTGGGTTCTACTCTGCTGGCTGGTTGCTCCAGCAATGCTAAAATCGATCAGCTGTCTTCTGACGTTCAGACTCTGAACGCTAAAGTTGACCAGCTGAGCAACGACGTGAACGCAATGCGTTCCGACGTTCAGGCTGCTAAAGACGACGCAGCTCGCGCTAACCAGCGTCTGGACAACCAGGCTCACTCTTACCGTAAGTAAGAGTTCTGGTAATAAAAATGGCGCACTCTGTGCGCCATTTTTTTTGCCCTCAGCATGAGGGCTATTGGGTAAGCAGACCGTTGTCAGACGAACTATTCTGCGCCGACAGCGACGTCGCCGTGCTACCTGCCCCAGCCGACACCACCACCGGATACCCCGCCCTTCTCGACATCGCTTTTTTCAACTGCAGGTCATCCACTGCTTTATCCTCTGCGAAGGCGTGAAACGCCGCTGGCAGCGTGTAAGCGATGGTCCGGGTGTTTTCCCCTTCGGTCTGCGAAAGCGGCCTGTGGACTTCGACATAGCGTTTACCATCCGGCTCGACGGCAAACTTCACCGGCTGATTGATAATCCGTACCGGCGTCCCGGTTTTCACCTGGCTGAACAGCGCTTTGATGTCATCAGCGTTCATCCGCATACAGCCCGAGCTGACGCGCAGACCAACGCTGTCTGGGGCGTTAGTTCCGTGGATGAGATATTCACCGTTACCGTAGGCCAGACGCAGCGCATAGCGGCCCAGGGGATTGTTCGGTCCGGCCGGGACCACCGCTGGCAGCGTCACCCCTTTCTCCAGCGAGCGCGCGCGGATGCCGGCGGTAGGCGTCCAGGTAGGGTTAGGGATCTTCTGCCCCACGCGGGTAGTCATCTCCGGCGTTTCCAGACCTAACTGGCCAATGCCCAGCGGATAGACCTGCACCTGATTCTCTCCCGGCGGGAAGTAATACAGCCGCAGTTCGGCGAGGTTGACGACAATGCCCTCCCTCGGCACGTCGGGCAGCAGCATCTGAGAAGGGATAAGGACCTGAGTGCCGGGCTTCGGCTGCACCGGCGCAATCGTATCGTTGGCTTCGAGGATCAGCATCGCCGCGGTATCGAAATGGCGCGCAATCGCCTGCAGGTTGCGATCTCCCTCCTGGACCGTCCAGTACTGATTCTGACCAATCAGCCGACTGTTGGCGGGAGGAAGCGGGTAATCAACGGCCCAGGCGGCCGTGGAGGCGCCAAGGGCGCTGAGAAGGGCTAAGGTGATCATCGTTTTGCGTTTCATACTGAGATTCCTTCTTTCGCTGATAAAACGCCAGGAGACTGAACGGCGGCAGGGTCAGCGCCCTGCCGGACGTAACAGAATGAAATCTACCTGTTTATTCTAGCTAATATTTGCCGCTTTCGCGCGTATCGCGCGGATCATGGCTTCGAGGCCTTGCGAGCGGGAGGGGGT
This sequence comes from Klebsiella sp. KP20-425-1, assembly GCF_025813515.1. NCBI lineage: Bacteria > Pseudomonadati > Pseudomonadota > Gammaproteobacteria > Enterobacterales > Enterobacteriaceae > Klebsiella > Klebsiella sp. KP20-425-1. The sequence goes on along the minus strand of NZ_CP109614.1, from coordinate 2,147,850 downwards.
GAGATGCTGGGTGAGCGCCATTTTTTCAAACCACGGACGCACGTCGAACTCGGTGATGTCCTGAGCGGTCATCCGGTCATAGAGGATAAACACCACCGCTATCAGACCCTTGACGATCGCCGCATCGCTATCGCCGCGCAGGGTGATCACGCCTGTGGGATCCTGGTCCATCACGATCCAGACCTGGCTTTGACAGCCCTGAATAATGTTCTGCACGCTATGTTCTTCCGGGCTTAGCGGCGCCAGACGCTGGCCAAGCTCGATGATATAGAGATACTTCTCTTCCCAGTTGGCGCAACGGCTAAAGTTACGCAACAGTTTGTCTTTGTCCGGTAGTGCCGCCATTGTCCCGTCCTTTACCCTAACAGTTTGCGGATCCGCTGGAGGCCGGCCACCAGGCGGTCCACCTCTTCCGTGGTATTGTACATCGCCAGCGATGCCCGACACATAGCCGGTACCTGATACCGGGCCATCAACGGCATCGCGCAGTGGTGTCCGGTGCGCACGGCGATCCCGTAGTTATCGAGGAAGCTGCCGACGTCATAGGCGTGATGCTGACCGAGGTTGAAAGCAATTACCCCTTTACGCTGCGCCGGGCCGTAAAGGATCAGATCCGGTACCGCGCGCAGGGCATCGAGCGCGTAGCGCATCAGCGTCTGCTCATACTCGGCAATCTGCGTCAGTCCCAGCTGGCTGACGTAGGTCAGCGCCGCGCCGAGGCCGATGATCCCCCCGGTATTCGGCGTGCCGGCCTCAAAGCGCCACGGCGCCTGATTCCAGGTGGTGCCCTCCGTCAGGCTGACGGTGGCGATCATCGACCCGCCCCCTTCCCAAGGCGCCATCGTCTGCAGCAGCTCGGACCGGGCGTAGAGCACGCCGATCCCGGTCGGCCCATACAGCTTGTGGGCGGAGAAAACATAAAAATCGCAGCCCAGCGCCTGGACGTCCACCGGGTGGTGCATCACCGCCTGGGCGCCATCCACCAGCACTTTCGCGCCATGCTGATGCGCAAGAGCAATCAGCGCCGCCAGCGGGTTTTCCGTCCCCAGCACGTTGGAGACCTCGGTTATCGCCAGCAGGCGGGTGCGCGGGTCAAACAGTCCCGGGACAACATCCAGTTGCAGCGTACCGTCCGGGTTCAGGGGGATCACCCGCAGCTCAGCCCCGACGCGGGTGCAGAGCATCTGCCACGGCACAATATTGGCGTGGTGCTCCATTTCGCTGATGATGATGTTATCCCCGGCGCCGACGTTGGCGTTTCCCCAGCTGTTGGCCACCAGGTTGATACCCTCGGTGGTGCCGCGGACGAACACCACTTCCTCCGCCGATCCGGCGTTAAGGAAGGTGGCCGCCTGCTGACGCACGGCTTCCATCCGCGCGGTGGCTTCCGCGCTGAGGGTATGGATGCCGCGGTGCACCGCCGCGTAGCCGTGGCGATAGAATTCCGCTTCGGCGCCGATCACTGCCTCCGGCTTCTGGGCGCTGGCGGCGCTGTCGAGATAGACCAGCGGCTGACCGTTGACCTCCCGGTTCAGTACCGGAAAATCGGCGCGAACCTGTTCTACTGAAAATGTCATACTGTGCCTCCCGGCAAACGCTGTCCAATACGCGCCAGCACCTGCTCTCTGAGCGCGTCGCTGCGGATAGCCTCGGTGAGCTCGGCGGCAAAGGCGTAGAGGATCATCTGCTGCGCCGCCTGCTGTTCGATACCGCGCGAGCGCAGATAGAACAGCTGCTCTTCGTCAATGCGCCCCACCGTCGCCCCGTGGCTGCATTTCACGTCATCGGCGTAAATTTCCAGCTGCGGTTTGGTGTCGACCTCCGCCAGCCGCCCGAGCAGCAGATTATTGTTGGTCATCTGGCCGTCGGTTTTCAGCGCGAGCGGCGCGACGTTGATCAGCCCGTTAAACACCGCCCGCCCCTTATCGCTGACAATGGTTTTGTGCAGCTGGCGGCTGGTGCAGTAGCCGACCTGATGGTCGAGCCAGGTGCGGCTATCGCAGACCTCATTTTTCACCGGCATCGCCAGCGAATTGAGGCGCAGGTTGCTGTTTTCGCCGCCCAGGCGGGTGCTGGTTTGGTGACGCAGCACCTGGCCGCCAAGCAGGAAACTGCTGCTGAAGGCCGAGGCGTCGCGGCCCAGCAGCAGGTCGTTATGGGCGAAGTGATAGCTGCGGGCATTCTCAAATGCCAGCTTGATATGCTGGAGGTGCGCGTTATCGGCCACCGTCATGGTCAATCGCCCGCCGGTGAAATGCGGCTGCTCATTGAGGCTCAGGTAATGCTCGACAATCGTCGCCTCCGCCCCGCTCTCCAGCGCCAGGTGATGGCGATAGTGGGCGGTATTCAGCGCATCGCCGGCCAGGCCACTGGTGAGATGCATCAGCAGCAGCGGTTTATCCAGGCGGCGGTTGCGCGGCACGCGAATGCGGGTCACCGTCTGGGCCAGGCTTTCGGTCAGATGGAGAAACACCTCCGGCTGCAGGGCATCCGGCAGATGCTGGCGCTGATTATCGACACTGACCTCCACGCCGCTGGCGGCAAGATCGTCGCTCAGCTGAGGATGATAGCGGCCATCGATAAACACCAGCCGCCAGGCGTCCAGCGGCAGCGCCAGCGCATCACGCTGTTCAGCGCTGAGAGAGGCCCCCTCATCGGCGACAAAGCGACCGTTAAGTAGGGCATCCAGCGGAGTGTATTTCCAGTCCTCGTGCTTGCGCGTCGGCAGCCCAAGGCGCAGCAGCTGCTGCAGATGCTGACTGGCCTCCGGGGTACGCGGGCCGCCCTGCGCTTCAAACAGATGGTGCCACTGCTGCAGCGCGTTACTGCTGTTCGGTAAGCCAGCCATAGCCCTGCTCCTCCAGCTGTTTGACCAGAGAGAAATCGCCCGACTTCACAATCCGTCCCTGATACAGCACATGGACATAGTCCGGCTTGATATAGTCAAGGATGCGCTGATAGTGGGTGACAATGATAAAGGCGCGTTTGCCGTCGCGCAGGGCATTCACTCCCTGGGAGACGATTTTCAGGGCATCGATATCCAACCCCGAATCCGATTCATCGAGAATGCACAGCTCCGGCTCAAGCACCGCCATTTGCAGAATATCGTTGCGCTTTTTCTCACCGCCGGAGAAGCCAACGTTCACCGAGCGGGTCAGGAGATCTTCCGGCATCTGCAGCAGCTTGATCTTTTCTTCCATTAAGTCCTGGAAATCGAAACGATCCAGCGCCTCCTGGCCACGATAGTTGCGCACGGCATTCAGCGCAGTCTGCAGGAAAAACTGGTTGCTGACGCCGGGGATCTCTACCGGATACTGGAAGGCCATAAAGATACCTTCCCCGGCGCGATCTTCCGCAGCGAGTTCGAGCAGGTTTTTGCCCTTAAATTCGACGCGACCGCCAGTCACCTCATAATCTTCACGCCCGGCCAGGGTGGCCGAAAGCGTACTTTTGCCTGAGCCGTTCGGCCCCATAATGGCGTGGACCTCTCCCGGGCGCACCTCAAGGTTCAGCCCGCGCAGGATCGCTTTATCTTCGACGGCGACGTGTAAATCTTGAATACTTAACATCTTTTTTCCTTAATTATCAGCCGACGCTATGTTCAAGGCTAATGGCCAGCAATTTTTGCGCCTCTACAGCGAACTCCAGCGGCAGCTCGGAGAAGACGTCTTTACAGAAACCGTTGACGATCATCGAGATGGCATCGTCTTCGCTGATCCCGCGCTGCAGGCAGTAGAACAATTGATCTTCGCCAATCCGCGAGGTGGTCGCCTCGTGCTCCAGCTGGGCGCTGTTGTTGCGGCATTCAACATACGGGAAGGTATGCGCCCCGCAGTCCGGGCCGATCAGCATCGAATCGCACTGGGTATAGTTGCGGGCGTTGGTGGCGGTCGGCATGATTTTGACCAGCCCGCGATAGCTGTTCTGGCTGTGTCCGGCGGAGATCCCTTTCGAGATGATGGTCGAGCGGGTGTTCTTGCCGATATGGATCATTTTGGTGCCGGTGTCCGCCTGCTGATGGCCGCTGGTCAGCGCCACCGAAAAGAATTCGCCGATCGAGTTATCGCCGCGCAGGATGCAGCTGGGGTATTTCCAGGTGATGGCCGAGCCGGTTTCAGACTGGGTCCATGACATTTTGCTGTTCTCCCCTTCGCACAGGGCGCGCTTGGTGACGAAGTTGAGGATCCCGCCGGTGTTGTTATCGCCGGGGAACCAGTTCTGCACTGTGGAGTATTTCACTTCCGCGTCTTTATGGATGATGACTTCAACGACCGCGGCATGCAGCTGATAGCTGTCGCGCACCGGCGCCGAGCAGCCTTCAATATAGCTGACGTAGCTGCCTTCATCGGCCACCAGAATGGTGCGTTCAAACTGCCCGGTCTTTTCGGCGTTGATGCGGAAATAGGTCGACAGCTCCATCGGGCAGCGGACGCCCTTCGGCACATAGATAAAGGTGCCGTCCGAAGCCACCGCGGCGTTCAGCGCGGCAAAGAAGTTGTCATTCCCCGGCACTACGGTGCCCAGATACTTTTTCACCAGTTCCGGATGGTCGTGGATCGCCTCGCCGAAAGAACAGAAGATGATCCCCTGCTCGGCCAGCTTTTCTCGGTAGGTGGTCGCCACCGACACCGAGTCAAATATCGCGTCCACCGCCACCTCGCGCCCTTCGCGTACCGGCACGCCCAGCTGGTTAAAGGCTTCTTCCACCTCGCTGGTCAGAAAGGTATTGGCCCCGGTCTGCTGCACCGCGCCAGGCTCGGAGGCGCAGGTCTCATCGCAGTTGCCGCAGGAGGGCGCGGAATAGTAGCTGTAATCCTGATAATTCAGCTTATCGTAATGCGCTTTCAGCCAGTGCGGCTCCTCCATTTCCAGCCACGCCCGGTAGGCATTCAGACGAAACTCCAACATCCACTGCGGCTCATTGCGGCGAGCCGAGATAGCCCGAACGACTTCTTCATTAATGCCTTTGGCCAGCTCATCGGTTTGCAGGCGAGTAAAAAAGCCCTCTTTGTAGTTGAGCGGGCCGCCGGTCCAGGTTTTGACATCGTCAGTTGCTTCAGTATTACGCGACATAGTTACTCCGCCTGCACCCCAAAACTTTCGCCGCAGCCGCACTCATGCTGCGCTTTCGGGTTATGAAATTTAAAGATTTCATTTAAACCTTCCCGGACATAATCCAGCTCGGTGCCGTCGATGAACGGCATCGCCTGCAGCGGCGCAAACAGCTTCGCTCCGTCAGATTCAAAGAGCAGATCGTCGGGCGCCGGCTCGGCAATCATTTCGAGCACATAGCCAAAACCGGCGCAGCCGCTGGTTTTAATGCCCAGCCGCAGCCCTTTCTTATCCGGCTGCTTGCGCATCAGATCGCGGATATGCGCGGCAGCGGCCGGCGTCATGGTCAGTCCCTGCCAGCTGAAATCGGCGGGATTAAAAGTTCCTGCTTGTACTTCCATCGATAGACCTCCAGGTTGGCGCCATCAAGGCATACCGCCATGTTAGTGATAATGATTATCACTTCAACCCTTCTGCAGCAGGGGTATTGCCTCATTTAGTGCTTTTTATAAGCATAGACCCTCGCCCAGGGATTATCAGGGTGTGCAAATAGAACTTAATTGATTGATTTATAATATGTTATTTTGAAATCATTCTATCTCCGCACGCAATGGCAAAGATGTATCGAAAATACCGATTTATGCAATAGCGGCAGACCACCACCTTGCTGGTTATCGCTTGCAGGCGAGCATAAAGTGACAACGTAACTGAAAGACCATGCCAGCGCGGGGCGCGGCCCCGGCCATGCGCTAGAAAAAAGCGGGTAGTGAAAGCGCCCGCCGGTAACGCTTCAGGAAAGGAATAAGCGCCGCTCGCCTGGCCGCATTTGGGGAATAAAAACCAAAATAAAACGCGCAAACGGGGCTGCCAGGCGGGATACCGGCTGGCTAGGTGCCTTTACTCACCAGCCGGGCGGCCTGGACAAAGACCTCATCCTCTACCCCGTCCCCCTTCTGTCTGCCCAGCCTCACCAGTTCATCCACGATACTCCCCTGATTAATCTGCTTTTGGGTCGCCACTAAGCTAATGACCGCCGCGCCGATGGCCATGCCAATCAATGCCGTTTGTTCATCTTTATCTTTCATGGTGTCGCTCCGTCTGTCCTCCAGAGAAAGGCTAGCAAAAGATACCACCAGCTCAATTTCAAATTCATCTTCTTTACACCTCCCGGAAAACGCAGGCGCCGCACTGACCTCTCCTTCCCCCTGCTGGCGATGGCGCAAAGCGCTGTCGCCTCATACCGGGTCTTTATTTTGCCAGCTTCACGTTGCGCGGAAATAAATAAAAATAACGCGCGCGCCGAAGAGTAAAAAAAGGAAATAGCAGCCTCAGCGATAAAACCAGATTATTCCAGCAGGGAATAGCTGGAATGCTAATATTTCATTTCCTCGCCGGTTTTTAGAGGCCTATAGTTTTTTTACCTGCAGAACATCCACTAAGGTTAAAAAACATAAGGACATAATAATGATTGTTTCAGCCCCCAGCGATTATCGCGAAGCCGCTCGTCGTCGTCTGCCCCGCTTCCTTTTCGATTATATTGACGGTGGCGCGGTGGCGGAAAACACCATGAACGCCAACGCCGCCGAGCTTGCCTCGGTAGCTCTTCGCCAGCGCGTACTGTGCGGGGCCGGCGAACCGACGCTGGCGACCACGATCCTTGATGCCCCATGGGCGATGCCCGTGGCGCTGGGGCCCGTCGGCGCCACCGGGATGTACGCCCGCCGCGGCGAAGTCCAGGCGGCCCGCGCCGCCTCCCGCGCCGGGATCCCGTACACCTTATCCACCGTGTCGGTCTGCTCGATTGAAGAGGTGGCGAGCCACGCCAGCGGCGCGCTCTGGTCCCAGCTGTACGTACTGAAAGATCGCGGCTATATGCGTAACGCGCTGGAGCGCGCCTGGGCCGCTGGCATGAAAACCCTGGTATTTACCGTCGATATGCCAATCCCCGGCTCGCGGTATCGCGATAACCGCTCAGGGATGTCCGGGCCGCACGCCACCCTGCGACAATATCTCCAGGCTTGCACCCATCCGCGCTGGGCGATGAACGTCGGGCTGGCGGGCAGACCCCTGTCGTTTGGTAATATCGAAGCCTACACCGGCCACAAAATGACCATGGACGACTATATGGGGTTCATCAGCAACAACTTCGACCCGTCCATCGCCTGGCACGATCTGGAGTGGATCCGCGACAGCTGGCAAGGGAAATTAATCATCAAAGGGATCCTCGATGCCGACGATGCGCGCAATGCCGTGCGGCTGGGCGCCGATGGTATTGTGGTGTCGAATCATGGCGGCAGACAGCTCGATGGCGCCATCCCCACCGCCCGGGCGCTACCCAGGGTGGTGGATGCGGTCGGCGACGATCTAACAGTGCTTGCCGATTCCGGGGTGCGCTCCGGCGTGGACGTTATACGTCTGCTGGCCCTCGGCGCGAAAGGCGTGCTGCTCGGTCGGGCCTATATTTATGCCCTGGCCGCGGCGGGCGAAGCGGGCGTGGCGCATCTGCTGCGCTTATTTGCCGAGGATATGAAGGTTACCATGACCCTCACCGGCGCGACCTCGCCATCGGCCATCAGCCTCGATTGCCTTGATCGCCTCGAACAGGATCAACACCGCACTCATGCGGTGCCGGTATCCTTACCTGCCTGACGCTGCCCGTGACCTGGCCTGGCCATGTGCCTCGCCCAGGTCCGGCAAAGTGGAATTACCTCTGAAGGTGCAACTCTGTCTGCTGTACCGTGTTCTCCGGGCGGATGCGGAACCAGATCGCGTACATGGCCGGCAGGAAGATAAGGGTCATGATGGTTCCCCCCAGCGTCCCGCCAATCAGCGTATAGGCGAGCGTTCCCCAGAAGACCGAATGAGTGAGCGGAATGAACGCCAGGATCGCCGCCAGCGCGGTCAGCAGAACCGGGCGGGCGCGCTGCACCGTCGCCTCCACCACCGCGTGGAACGGATCGAGCCCCGCCTGTTGGTTATGATGGATTTGGCCAATCAGGATCAGCGTATTGCGCATCAGGATCCCCGACAGGGCGATCAGGCCCACCAGGGCATTGATGCCAAACGGCTGATTGAACAGCAGCAGCGTCGGGACCACGCCAATCAGCCCCAGCGGCGCGGTCAGGAAAACCATGACCATCGCCGACAGCGAACGCACCTGCAGGATAATGATCAGCAGCGTGAGGGCGATCATTATCGGAAATAACGGCACCATCGCCCGGGTGGCCTTGCCGGATTCCTCAATCGACCCCGCCGTCTCGATGCGATAGCCAGGCGGCAGCGAGTCGATAATGGGCTGCAGCGGCTTCATCAGCGCGGTGGAGACATCCGGCGGCTGCAGGTTCTCCGCAACATCTCCGCGGACGGTGATGGTCGGCGTGCGGTCGCGACGGCGAAGCAGCGGGTCCTCCATCCTGATCGACACGTCGCCAATCTGTGACAAGGGAACCCGCTGCCCGCCGCTGCCCACCAGGGTGAAGTCGGCGATTTTCGCCGGATCCAGACGGATGTCGCCCGCCGCGCGGCCGATCACCTGCACGGCGCGAATATCTTCCCGGACGGTGGTGATCGGGATCCCTGACAGCAGGAACTGCAGCTGCTGGGCGACGGACTGGGAGCTGAGTCCGCTCGCCTGCAGCCGGTCCTGATTGAAGCTGAAATGCATCACCGGTACCCGCGAACCCCAGTCGGTATTGACGGTGCGCATCAGCGGACTGGCCTGCAGCACCGATTTAACCCGCTCGGCGATGTCGAGCAGAGCGTGCGGATCGGGCCCCATCACCCGCCAGGCGACCGGATAAGGCGAATAAGGGCCAAACACCAGCTGAGTGACGCGCACCCGCGCCTCCGGCGCCAGGCCATTGGCCACCGCCTCCCGCAGCCGCCGCTTGAGCGCCTCGCGGGCACCCTGCCCGTCGGTCAACACCACCAGTTTGGCGAAGGAGGGATCGGGCAATTCCGGAGCCATCGCCAGGTAAAAGCGCGGCGCGCCCTGGCCGATATAGCTGGTGACAATCTTCGCCTCCGGCTGCCGCTGCAGCCAGTGCTCAATTTTCGCCGCCGCGGCGCTGGTCTGGCTAATCGACGACCCGTAAGGCAGCTGCACTTCAACCAGCACTTCCGGACGATCGGAGGTGGGGAAAAACTGCTTTTTCACCACGCTCATGCCCAGGATCGCCACGATAAACAGCGCCACCACCCCGGCGGCCACGCGCCATTTGTGAGCAATAACCCGGGTCAGCAGCCGACGGAAGCGCTGATAGCGCGGGGTGTCATACAGCGCGGCGTGGCCGGCCGCCGCGGGCTTTCTGTCCGGCAACAGGTGCACCCCCAGCCAGGGGGTAAAAATCACCGCCACCATCCAGGAGGCAATCAGCGCGATACCGACGATCCAGAACACATTGCTGGCGTACTCCCCGGCGGTGGACTGCGCAAATCCATTGGGCATAAAGCCCACGGCCGTCACCAGGGTACCGGCCAGCATGGGCGCGGCGGTATGGCTCCAGGCATAGGCCGAGGCTTTGAGGCGGTCGTACCCCTCCTCCATTTTTACCACCATCATTTCGATGGCAATGATGGCATCATCCACCAGCAGCCCCAGGGCGAGGATCAGCGAGCCGAGAGTGATGCGGTCGAAGTTTTTGCCGGTCGCCGCCATCACCACAAACACCACGGCGAGGGTTAAAGGCACCGCCGCCGCGACCACCACGCCCACGCGCCACCCCATGCTGACAAAGCACACCGCCATCACCACCAGCAGGGCGACAAAGAATTTGATCATGAACTCATCGACCGCGGCGCTGATATTCACCGACTGATCGGTCACTTTGGTCAACGACATGCCGAGCGGCAGGCTCTGATTGATGCTGGTCGTTTCGGCATCCAGCGCTTTCCCCAGCGCCAGACCATTCCAGCCCTCGCGCATCACCACGCCCAGCAGCAGCGCCGGTTCGCCCTGATTGCGGATCAGGAAGGTGGCGGGATCTTCGTACCCCCGCTCAACCGTGGCGACATCGGCCAGTTTCAGCGTTCTGCCCCCGGCAATAATCGGCGTGTCGCGGATCTGCTGCAGGCGGTCAAATGCCCCATCGAGGCGGATAAAGATCTGCCCGCCCCGGGTCTCGATAGCCCCGGCGGCGGTCAGCACATTCTGGCTGTTCAGCGCGGCAAAAATCGCCTCCGGCGAGAGACCCAGAGTGGCGAGACGGTCATGAGAAAAGGAGAGATAAATGCGCTCCGCCTGTTCGCCGAGAATATTCACTTTTTTCACCCCGGGAACATGCAGCAGCTGCTGGCGTAAGGCTTCGGCGTCACGCACCAGCTGCCGCGGCGGCTCTCCCCGCGCCTTCAGGGCAAAGAGCGCAAAGGTGACGTCGGCGAATTCGTCATTCATCATCGGGCCGGAGACGCCGGCAGGCAGATTTTTCGCCTCGTCGCCCAGCTTCTTGCGCGCCTGATAAAACTGCTCCGGCACCTCGGAAGGCGGGGTCTGATCCTGCAGCGACAGGGTGATCAACGCCATGCCAGGCCGGGTATAGGTCTCCGTGCGATCGTACCACTTTAGCTCCTGGAGCCGTTTTTCCAGCGGCTCGGCGACCTGATCCTGCATCTCCTGCGCGGTGGCGCCGGGCCAGACGGTAATGACCGTCATTTGCTTGACCGTAAAGGGCGGATCTTCCGCTCGCCCGAGTCCGAAGAACGCCACCAGCCCGGCGACGGAGATAAGGATAATCAAAAACAGGGTCACCGACCGCTCGCGGACGGCCAGCGCGGAGAGATTAAAACGCCCGGCGCTCATGGCTGGCTCCCGGCGGCATTATGCTCGCGTCGTTCCGCCAGACGCACCGCCTCGCCCTGGTGCAGAAGATGGGCGCCCAAGGCGACGATCGGCTCGCCGGGCTTCAGCGGGCCGGTCACCCGCGCGGTTTCATCATCCAGGCCGAGCACGGTCACCGGTTGCCAGGAGACGGTGGCCGGACGAGAGGCAATGCGCCAGACGCCAGGGCCGTTACCCGGATCGTAGACCGACGCCAGGGGCACCGCCAGCACCTGGCCTGGCGCCTGGTCGTTGCCGATGCGCAGGGTCACGGTAGACCCCAGCGGGGCATTCGCCAGCGCGCCGTTCAGCACATAGCGCGCTTCAAAGGTGCGGGTGGTGGCGTCAGCCGCGTCCGAAAGCAGGCGCAGGGTCGCCGTGACCGGCTGAGATTCGCTGCCATAGCGTGTCGCCAGCGCCTCGCTGCCGACCGCCGGGCGCAGCGTCTCCGGCAGTTGCACCCGCGCTTCGCGCTGCCCCGCCCGCGCCAGGCGGATCACCACCTGCCCGGCGCTGACCACCTGCCCCGGCTCAGCGAGGGTTTCCACCACCACGCCGTCAGCATCCGCCAGCAGTCCGGCATAGCCGGTGGCGTTTTGCGCCACATTGGCCTGCGCCTGGGCCGCGCTGAGGTCGGCTCTCGCCGCCTCTGCTGCCGCGTTAATCTGGTCGAATTCCGCGGCAGAGATGGCGCCGCTCGCCACCAGGCCGCGATAGCGGGCCAGATCGTTGGCCGCCTTTTTGGCTCGCGCCCGCGCGGCATCTACGGCCCGCTGTTGGGACTGCGCCTGCAAGGCTAGATCAGCCGGATCCAGGCGCAGCAGCAGCTGACCGCGCTTGACGCTCTGCCCGGTTTCCACCCGCCGTTCAAGCACTTTTCCCGCCACCCTGAAACCGAGGTCGCTTTGGGTTCGGGCCACTATCACGCCGGTAAAGGCCCGCGAGCCGGCCTCCGCGCGCTCGACGGTCGCCACCCGGACCAGCGGCGGCCGGATGCGGGGGTCGTCATGATCGGCAGGTTCGCCGCAGCCCGCGAGGGCCAGCGGCAGGAGGCAGACGGCAAGATGGACGGCGTTGAGCCTGAGCATGGGTCACCTTAATGAAAAGACCGGATGGTGACCGCATTCTCAGACTAGTGACCAATAAAGTCAATAGTCACTCATCAGGGGGAGAGACTTCTCAGGATCAGGGAGGCAAGCAGCACCGCCGCGGTGGGCGCGGTGTCGAGATTGTATTGCAACTGCACCGGGTTGATGAAAGGACACATCACCATATAGACCGCCAGGGTCGCTTCATCCAGCGGGGTTTTGCGCTCGAACTCACCCGCCTGGCGGCCTTCGACAAGGATTTGACCAATCAGCTGCTGCAGATGACCGGCATACTGTTCCGTTGAAGGCCATTTATCGCGCGCCGCGACGGCGGCGATGTCGTACAGTTTGCGATCCTCGAAAAACAGTTCACTGCCGGCCTCGGTCAGCGCCCGGAACAGGCGGCGCAGTTTCTCGCTGGCGGACGGCGCATCGGCGATGGCCGCGCTGACGGCCACCATGATCTTCTCCAGCCGGCTGGCGCAAATCGCCTCGCCAATCGCCTGCTTGGAGTCAAAGAATTTATAGATATAGGCTTTGGAAAAGCCTATCGCTTTGGCGAGATCGGTGACCGTCGTTTTCTCATAGCCATAGCGACTAAAGTGCGCCATGGCCGCGTCAAGAATCTGGTCCCGAACGCTGTGGTCATGGGGACCACGGCTTGCAGGGGTGGGGGTATTTTTCGTCATCCGTTTAGCTTAATGCGATCGCTATCGTTTGACAACGAGTGACGTTATTATGATTTGGTCACAATAACGCCCCGCTCTGTGATCCTCTTGCCGCGTTACGCCTCACCCGCCTCTTGGTTTATCGCGCCGGCGGGCAGACAACCCAGGCCTTGCAGCGTCTGATACACCGCGCTGTCGAGCGGGGTATGCGGTTCCGCGCCTAAAAAATCAACCAGTTTATCGTTGCGCAGGCGTACCGGCAGACGCCAGAGATAGTGCATCTCGACCATTTCGCGCAGGGTGGCGTTGAAGGGCGCCGCCAGCTTCACCAGCCACCAGGGAAAGGACTTCACTACCGCCCTGCCGCCATAGCGGGCGACCACCCGCTGGATCGCCTGACTCATTTCGCTGCCGTCCGGGTCCCAGTGGCCCTGCATATGAAAGCGGGCGAACGGCTCAAGCTCATGCCTGCGGGCCAGCAGCGCGGCGATGGTGGCGGCCACGTCGGGCAGCCAGGCCCACTGATGCCCCACGCCGATCGCCCCCGGGTAGCTAATGATGCGGGGAAGCTGACCAGGCTTGACCAGCCCCTGAGAAAACCAGTTATTTCCGGCGCGTGGACCAAAAAAATCGCCCGCCCGAACAATCAACGCCCGGCCGCCGCGCTGCACGTAATCCTTCAGCGCCAGCTCCATCGCCACCCGGATGGCGCCTTTGCGGGTCACCGGCTGTTGTGCGGCCTCTTCAGCAATCAGCGGAAAGGCATCCGGTCCATAGTTGTAGACCGTGCCGGGCAGGACTACAAGCGCCCGCTGCCGTTCGGCGGCCTGCAGGGTGTTGCGCAGCATAGGCAGTACCTGTTGCCGCCAGTGCCGGTAGCCCGGCGGATTCACCGCATGGACGATGACGTCGCAACCGGCAGCCGCCGCCGCGACCTGGCCGCCATCCAGCGCGTCGCCGGCTATCCACTGTATGCCATCTTCGGGATCACGCATCTGGGCGCCGCGCTTCAGCGCCCGAACCTGCCAGTTGTCTGCCACCAGCCGGCGCGCCACTTCCCCGCCAATGCCCCCGCTTGCTCCCAGAATAAGTACCTTGCCGCTGCTGTTCATCCTCTTTCCCCGTTCGCTAATGGATGCTTGACAGCCTACCTGCGGCTCATATCAAATGAAATTGCATACCATCGTCGAACGGCTATACATATTTGTATGAATACCTCTATTCCCTGGGAGTGGTACCGAACCTTTCTCGCCGTCCTGCAGGAAGGCTCTTTATCGGGCGCATCGCGCACCCTGAACATCACTCAGCCGACGGCGGGGCGCCATATTGCCGGGCTGGAAACCGCCCTCGGCCAGGCCTTATTTACCCGCTCGCAAACCGGCCTGCTGGCGACCGACGCGGCGCTGGCGCTGCGGGTGCATGCCGAGGCGATGGACAACACCGCCCGGGCGCTGGAACGCACGGCGGCCAACTTTAGTCGCGACAGAGCCGATCTGCGTGGCGTGGTGCGGGTGGCCGCCAGCGAGGTGGTCGGCGCCGAGGTGCTGCCGCCGCTGGTTGCCCGGCTCAGGCAGGCGTGCCCGAATATCGTCATCGAACTGATGCTCTCCAATCGATTTCAGGATCTGCTTCACCGGGAGGCGGATATCGCGGTGCGGATGGTCGCCCCGCAGCAGGAGCAGCTTATCGCCCGCCGTCTCGGCAGGATTGAGCTTGGGTTACATGCCACCGCCGCCTACCTGACGCGCCAGGGCCTGCCCACGACCTTCGACGATCTGGCCAGCCACGCGCTGATTGGTTTCGATAGCGCCACCCCACTTGTTCGCCGGGCGCTGCAGGCTTACCCTCGTTTTCAGCGCGAGGCGTTCGCGATGCGGACCGATAGCGACCTCGCCCAGTTGAGCCTGATTCGCGCCGGAGCGGGGATCGGCATCTGCCAGGTGCCCCTTGCGGATGGCATTATTCCCCTGCAGCGAGTGCTGGCGGCCGACTTTTCTCTGTATCTTGATACCTGGCTGATAATGCATGAGGATCTGCGTCACAGCCCTGCCTGTAAGCGGGTATTTGATTTTCTCGCCCAGGGGGTGCAGGCGTATATTCGTGGCCCACTGGCGAGCTGACCCGCCCCATCGCGCGGGCATTTCATTGCCTGCGGAAATAGTCACTCATTGACACTGTAAATATGGCATTGTATAAAACCCCGCCCCAATAATGAGTTTCATTTGCATTACTCCCATTTGCTGGTCATCCACTCGCCTGTTTACAAGGATAGCGTTTAATGAAGAAGGTCCTTTGCGCGTTAGGCTTGATGTTCACCGCCGTCAGTTCCGCGCTGGCAACAACCTACCCCCTGACGATTGAAAACTGCGGCTATCAGGAGACCTTCACCCGGCCGCCGGAGCGCGTGGTCGCGCTGGGGCAAAATACGGTCGAAATTCTGCTGCTGCTCGGGCTGCAAAAGCAGGTGGTCGCCAGCGCCTTCTGGCCGACCAGCGTTTTACCGCAGCTGGCTGAGCAAAACGCGAAGATTAAAACCTTGACGGTGGAAATTCCGAGCCTGGAATCGGTGCTGGCGCAAAATCCTGATTTCGTTCCCGCCCAGTTGCCGCTGCTGCTGGGGCCGGAAAGCAAAGTCGCCAGGCGTGAAGATCTCGCCACCGTCGGCGTGAACAGCTACGTTTCACCGGGGATGTGCGCCACTAAAAAGGCCACCGGCGATATGTACGGCAGCCGGCAAAAGCTGTGGGATATGACCTGGCTGTATCAGGAGATTAGCGATTTCGCCCGCATTTTCAACGTCGAAGATCGTGGTCAGGCGCTAATTGCCGATTTCAAAAAACGTGAAGCCGACCTGCGCCAGGAGTTTGGTAAAAGCAAAAAAGATCTCTCCTTCGTCTTCTGGTTCTCCAGCGCCTCGCCTTCGGCCGATGCCTATGTCGGCGGCAAAAACAGCGCCTCCGGATTTATCGCCAGCGTGCTGGGCGGACATAATGCGATTACCTCCGAGACCGAGTGGCCCACGGTGAGCTGGGAGAGCATTATTGCCGCCAACCCGGATGTGATCGTGGTCGCCAGTCTGGACCGTAACCGCTGGGCGCTGGATAAGGCCGAGGAGAAGATCAAATTCCTCAAAAGCGATCCCGCCGTCAGCCAGCTGGAGGCGGTGAAAAAAGGCCATATCGTGGTCATGGACGGTCAGGCGATGAATCCGACCATTCGCACGCTTTACGGCGCGGAACAGGTGGGC
Organism: Klebsiella sp. KP20-425-1; assembly: GCF_025813515.1. Classification (NCBI taxonomy): domain Bacteria; kingdom Pseudomonadati; phylum Pseudomonadota; class Gammaproteobacteria; order Enterobacterales; family Enterobacteriaceae; genus Klebsiella; species Klebsiella sp. KP20-425-1. The sequence goes on along the minus strand of NZ_CP109614.1, from coordinate 2,131,980 downwards.
GAGCAGCTGAGAAAAATGGGGCTGAACTGATGAGCGTCGCCGCGATTGAGACGCGCCGCAGCATACTGCTCACCGGCTGGTGTTTACTGGCAGCGATCGTGCTGGCGCTGGTGATCGCTGTGGGCGTCAGCGTCGGCGAGCTGGCCATCCCGCTGCAGAATGTCTTTTATGCTATCAGCAACAGAACCGGCTTAACCGCTGAACCGCTCAACCGTATCTATGAGAGCGTAATCTGGGATTTCCGCCTCAGCCGCGCGCTGGTCGCCGCCTGCTGCGGCGCCGGCCTCGCTATCTGCGGCGTCGTGCTGCAAAGCCTGCTGAAAAATGCCCTCGCGGAACCCTACGTCCTCGGCGTCTCCGCCGGGGCCTCCACCGGCGCGGTGTCGATCGTGGTGCTGGGCCTTGGCGCTGGCGCGATTTCCCTCTCGGCAGGCGCCTTTGCCGGGGCCTTCGCCGCCTTCGCCTTTGTCGCCTTGCTGACTAACGGTGCGCGCGGCGGTAATGAGCGAACCATTCTGGCGGGCGTCGCCGCCTCGCAGTTATTTAACGCCATCACGGCCTATACCATCAGCACCTCCGCCAGCGCGCAGCAGGCGCGCGATGTGATGTTCTGGCTGCTGGGCAGCTTCAGCGGCGTTCGCTGGCCCGAATTCCAGTTGGTCATCGTGGTGGTGCTCGCGGGTCTGGCGGTCTGCCTGTGGTATGCCCGGGCGCTGGACGCGTTCACCTTCGGCGACGATGCCGCCGCCTCGCTGGGGATTGCTGTGCCGCGCGTGCGCCTGATCCTCTTCACCACTGCGGCGCTGATCACCGCCACCATCGTCAGCATGGCCGGCTCAATCGGCTTTGTTGGCCTGGTGGTGCCCCACGTGATGCGTTTCTTCTTTGGCCCGCTGCACCGAACGTTGCTGATCGCCAGCGCGCTGGCAGGGGCGATATTGATGGTACTGGCGGACATTGCGTCGCGCCTGCTGATTGCCCCGCAAAGTCTGCCCGTTGGGGTAGTAACCGCCCTGGTTGGGGTGCCTTTCTTTGCCGTGATTATCTACCGCTCAAGGAATAAGTGATGAGTATTTGCGCTGAAAATATCACCTGGAAGGCAGGCAAAAAGGTCATCGTCAATAATGTCTCGCTGCGGGTGCCGCGAGGCGAAACGGTCGGACTGCTGGGACCCAACGGCTGCGGCAAATCCTCGCTGCTGCGCGTTCTGGCGGGCCTGCGCCGCCCGGATGCAGGTCGCGTCACCCTCGACGGCCAGGATATCGCCCGGATGGCGAAAAAGCAGCTCGCCCGCCGCGTGGCTTTCGTCGAGCAACACGGCATGACCGAGGCCAATATGCGGGTGCGCGACGTCGTGCGCCTGGGACGCATTCCCCACCACTCTCCGTTCTCAAACTGGAGCGCTCAGGATGACGAGGCGATTGCCGCCGCGCTGCAGCGGGTAGCGATGCTGGAGAAAAGCGAACAGGGATGGTTAAGCCTCTCCGGCGGCGAGCGGCAGCGGGTGCATATCGCCCGCGCGCTGGCGCAGAGTCCGAGCGAAATCCTGCTGGATGAGCCGACCAACCATCTGGATATACACCATCAGATGCAGTTAATGCAGTTGATCAGCGAGCTGCCGGTAACCAGCATTGTGGCCATTCACGATCTTAACCATGCCGCGATGTTCTGCGATTCGCTGATCGTGATGCAGCAGGGGCAGATCCTCGCCAGCGGGACGCCGGAGGAGATTTTGTCCGAAGCGCTGCTGTGGGACGTTTTCCGGGTGAAAACCAAAATCGAGATCTCCCCTTACCACGGCAAAAAGCACATTCATTTCATCGTTTAGGTTGGGCGGATATGCCTCTTTTCTCCCTGCGCCCTGCGGCAACCCTCTGGCCTCCGGTGTTACTGGGAAGCCAGTTCGTTTTTAATATTGGCTTTTACGCGGTCGTTCCTTTCCTCGCCCTCTTCCTGCGCGACGACATGCTGCTCTCAGGCGGACTTATCGGCCTGATCCTCGGGCTGCGTACCTTCTCCCAACAGGGCATGTTTATCCTCGGCGGGACGCTGGCCGACCGCTATGGCGCTAAGGCGATCATTCTCGCCGGCTGCGTCGTTCGCGTCGCCGGTTTTCTCCTGCTGGCGTGCGGGGCGTCGCTGTGGCCCATTATCCTCGGCGCCTGCCTGACCGGCGTCGGCGGCGCCCTGTTCTCCCCGTCGATAGAGGCCCTGCTGGCGCGGGCCGGTACCCTCAGCCAGGCCAACGGGAAACGCAGTCGCGCCGAGTGGTTTGCGCTGTTTGCGGTATGCGGTGAACTGGGAGCGGTGATCGGCCCTGTGGCCGGAGGCGTGCTGAGCGGGATCGGCTTTCGGCATATCGCCCTCGCCGGCGCGGGAATATTTCTTCTGGCGCTGGCGGTGCTCTTTTTCTGTCTGCCCGCCGACGGGCACACGACAACAACGCGCAGACGAGTCCCATGGTGGACGCCTTTGCGCCAGCCGCGCTTTGTCGCGTTTATTCTCGCCTACAGCTCATGGCTGTTGAGCTACAACCAACTGTACCTCGCCCTGCCGGTGGAGATCCAACGTTCCGGCAGCCGCGAGCAGGATCTGGCGCCGCTCTTTATGCTGGCCTCACTGTTGATTATCACCCTCCAGCTCCCTCTCGCCCGCTTCGCCCGGCGAATGGGCGCCGTGCGCATCCTGCCGGTGGGCTTTCTGCTGCTGTCGGCTTCCTTTGCCAGCGTGGCGTTATTCGCCGCCGCCCCACCCGCCGAAGGTTGGCTGCGGTTAATGCCGGTGGCTGGTTTTGTCACACTGCTCACCCTCGGCCAGATGCTGTTAGTGCCCGCAGCCAAGGATCTGATCCCGCTGTTCGCCGAGGAGTCGACGCTGGGCGCCCACTACGGAGCGCTCGCCACCGCAGGAGGATGCGCGGTGTTAGCCGGGAATTTACTGCTCGGTCATTTGCTTGACCTGGCGCTCATTCCGTCGCCGCAGGCGGTTTATCCCTGGCTTCTGCTGGCGCTGTTTCCGCTGTGCAGCGCCGTCGCCCTGCGGGCAATCTGTCGCCCGCTGGCGGCAACATGACGCAGAGCGGGCAACAGCCCGCTCTGGAAGTGAACCGACGATAAAGTACACCGCCTGGGGAAGATAACGGGCGCGCCCCGCCTTACTTTGCCGCCAGCTCGCGACGAATAATCTCGGCGCCGGCGCTCAGGGCGTGCAGTTTGCCGGTCGCGACATGGCGCGGCAGCGGCGCCATACCGCAGTTGGTGGACGGGTAGAGTTTGTCGGCATCGACGAACGCCAGCGCCTTGCGCAGGGTTCCAGCCACCTCTTCCGGGGTTTCGATAGCATGGCTGGCGACATCGATCGCCCCGACCATCACCTTTTTACCGCGGATCAACTCCAGCAGATCCATCGGCACGCGCGAGTTGTGGCACTCGAGAGAGATAATATCAAGGGACGATTTCTGCAGCTGCGGGAAAGCCTCTTCATACTGTCGCCACTCGGAGCCCAGCGTCTTTTTCCAGTCGGTATTGGCCTTGATGCCATAGCCGTAGCAGATATGCACCGCTGTCTCACACTTCAGCCCTTCGGTGGCTCGTTCTAAGGCGGCGATCCCCCAGTCGTTGACCTCATCGAAGAAGACGTTAAAGGCCGGCTCATCGAACTGAATAATATCAACCCCCGCAGCCTCTAACTCTTTCGCTTCCTGATTGAGGATTTTGGCAAATTCCCAGGCCAGCTTTTCCCGGCTTTTATAGTGGTTGTCATACAGCGTGTCGATCATGGTCATCGGGCCCGGAAGCGCCCATTTGATCGGCTGACTGGTGAGCTGCCGCAGATAGCGAGCGTCCTCCACGAAGACCGGTTTCTGGCGCTCCACGGCGCCCACCACCGTTGGAACACTGGCCTCATAGCGGTTACGAATTTTCACGATCTCGCGTTTGGCAAAATCCACCCCGCTGAGGTGCTCGATGAAGGTGGTGACAAAGTGCTGCCGCGTTTGCTCGCCGTCGCTGACAATATCGATCCCGGCCCGCAGCTGGTCGTCGAGGGATAACCGCAAGGCGTCGCGCTTGCCGGCCAGTAATTCTTCGCTGGACAGTTTCCAGGGCGACCACAGAGTCTCTGGCTGCGCCAGCCAGGAAGGTTTCGGTAAACTGCCGGCGGTCGATGTCGGAAGCCATGTTTTCATAGTCATTAGCCTTTTATATGGGTTTAGCAAAGCGCGAAATTAGCAGACCATTGCTCAAGCAACGTCTTGTGCGGGTTGATAAAATGTTGTTGTGTAAATTTCCCCTGCTCAATCGCCAACAGGCTGCGCTCTTCCCGGTCATAGACGATTTTTGTTAATGAATGATCCAGGTGGCTGAGATTGGGCTGATAGTATTGCCCCGCCGGGGAGTTGGCATTGTAGATCTCCGGGCGATATATTTTCTGAAACGTCTCCATCGTGCTGATGGTGGCGATCAGTTCCATGCTGGTGTAATCGCTGAGCAGATCGCCGGTAAAATAAAAGGCCAACGGCGCGACGCTGTTTTTTGGCATAAAATAGCGTACCTGCAGACCCATTTTGCTGAAATAGCGCTCGGTCAGCGAGACGCCTTCCTGAGCATATTCAATGCCGAGGACCGGATGTTCGTTACCGGTGCGATGGTAAACATCTTTACTGGAGACGCTCAGGCAAATCACCGGCGCCTTGCTGAAGTTGGCGCGCCAGGCGCTGGATTGCACAAAATCCTTAAAGATATTGCCGTGCAACTCGCCAAAGTTTTCCGGTACGCTGAAGCGACTCTGGTCCTTATTATGTTCCAGAAGCAGTACGCTAAAATCGTAATCCCGCACATAGGAGGAGAAGTTATTGCCGACGATACCGGCATGACGCTCCCCGCTCTTTTTATCGACAATATGCGTTTGCAGGATCTCAATCACCGGGAAGCTGGCGCTATCCTGAGCAATATTCATCTCGACAGAAATAATATCCAGTTCCACCGCATAGCGATCGTTATGGGGATTATCCCAGTGGGCCAGGCTATTAAAACGGTTATTCATCATGATTAACGTATTGCGCAGATTTTCCTCACGGTTCACCCCTCTGGCTAAATTAGCGAAGTTGGTGGTAATACGCGTATTTTCCGCAGGGTTATAATTTTCATCAAACCGGGTGCGCTTAATCGTATAGGTAAATTTATTATTCATGGCGATTGTCCATCCTGATGGCGGGCATAAAGCGAACCCGGCGGAATACTCTCCACCAGCCTGGCGACGCGGAGTCAGGCCGGGCGCGCTTCAACCGGTAAATGTTGTTGATTCGTTAATGAACCTATTTTTGCCAGAGTCAGCGCTGGAGGGAAAGCGACTTAAATTCAATGCAACATGAGCCATCCTCATGTTGCTCCAGGCGGTGGCCGATGGCCGACGCAGGCCGACAATATTAGTCAATAAACGTTTGTTCAATGGATGTAGGCAGGGTACACTCTTTAACCACTATAAGATGGGCTTTTACCTGCCCGCCGTACCCGTTTAGCTGGAGCTTTTGTCGTACAGAATGATTGTTGATATCAGTATTATGTCGATGTGCATGGCCGTACTGCTGATTATGAGCGTACTGCTGAATTAAGAGGCTCCCGAACGCAATGACACTCGCTCTCATCTGACCTCCACATTCGCGAGGAAAAAAGAAGATTCAGAGGATTCGCGCCGCCTGGGATTGTTCCGCCTGCCGGCACCCTCTACTCTTTTGGGACTTGCTTATTGAGGAATCCCGGATGAAAAAAGCTCTGCTTGCCCTGTTCGCTATCGCCACCGTTACCGCCGCCAGCGCCTTTGCGGCTGATAAAACCGACGTCCCGGCGCCTGTCGTCGATAACGGAGTCCGCCCGCCGATGGAGAGGGATCGTGGCCCCCTGCCGCCGTTCCCGCCGCAGCTTCCGCCGCACAGACCGGTGCTGTTTTCAGCCACGGTAGCAACCGATACGCCAGCGGAAACCATTAACAAACTGACCGCGCTGATCCCCGCCGGCCAGGCGAAACACTACGAAGTGCACGTTGAGGTGGTGCCGGTTGGCGAGGGAACCGACAGACAATAGCCCAAAGGAGATCTACGCTGTCATCTGTCAGCAATAAAAAAGCTGCCGCATATCGCGGCAGCTTTTATGTATTTATTTACAGCTGAGCAGCTGAAAATTAGCTACGCACTTTCCGGTAGATAAACAGTACCACCAGCGCACCGATAACCGCTACCACGAAGCTGCCGAAATTAAACCCATCGACCTTGCCAAAACCAAACAGGGTACTGATCCAGCCGCCGACCACGGCGCCGATGATCCCCAAAATAACGGTCACGATAAATCCGCCGCCATCTTTTCCCGGCATAATCCACTTGGCTAAAATACCGGCAATAAGTCCAAAAATGATCCAGGAAAGAATACCCATGGTTAACCGTCCTCTTGTTACCTTTAAGCATTTAGTATTGAAAAGAGTAGCATAAATAACGAGAGTGGATCGGTAATAATATAAATATTAGATAATTCCCTGCCGACGCCCGGCTGATCTTGTGACAACCTCTCTGGCTCTGGCAGGCCGGCTCTCGCTTATTACCTTAAAAAAAGGGAGGCTATTCGCCTCCCGCCATGCGGCTTATATTACCGCGGTGGTTAGTCGAGATGAACAACATAACCGCGACTGTTCGTCGAAGATTTCAATTTGCCAGACCTGATGGCGCGTCCCGACGTGCAGCGCTTTGCAGACGCCGCGCACCCGGCCCCCGCGCGCCGAACGGATGTGGTTGGCGTTAACCTCCAGCCCCACCACCTTTTGTTCGCCTTCGCTGCACAGATAGCCTGCCACCGACCCCAGGGTCTCCGCCAGCACCACCGACGCTCCGCCGTGCAGCAGGCCAAACGGCTGCTGTGTGCGGCTATCGACCGGCATAGTGGCCTCCAGCGTATCGTCGGTAACGGTCTCAAAGCGAATATCGAGCAGCCCTACCATGTTCCCCTCACCGAGCCGGTTGAGCTGCTCCAGCGTGGCCTGACGTTTCCAAATCATCCGATTATCTCCAGTAACGCCTGCAGCGGGTGGCGAACGCCGCTACCTTCAATACGCTTCACCTGACTGCGGCAGGAGTAGCCCGTCACCAGACAGCGGTTTCGCGGCAGCCGCTGCATCGCCTGCTGCCAGGAGAGCGCGTAAATGGCCAACGAGTTGGCGTGGTTTTTCACTTCATGACCATAGGTGCCAGCCATCCCGCAACACCCAACGCTGACGTTTTCCAGCTTCGCGCCGAAGTGGGCAAAAATATCTGCCCACTGCTTTGTCGCCGCCGGTAGCGCGGTCACTTCGGTACAGTGACCGAACAGGTACCAGGGCTCACCGCCCAGATCGGGACGGGCGTCGCTGGTTAGGGCCTTCGGCAACCACTCATGGACTAACAGCACCTGGAAATCGCCGCGCTTGTCGCCGAGCGTCTGCTTGTACTCATCGCGGTAACAGAGCACCAGCGCCGGATCGACGCCCACCAGCGGCATGCCCAGCTGCGCCACGCGGTTGAGGAAGTCCGCCGTCTTCTGCGCGGTGCGCGCGAAGCGGGTGAGGAAGCCTTTGATATGCTGCGCCTTGCCGTTCGGCGAGAACGGCAGGAGCACCGGCTGATAGCCTAAGGCCTCGACCAGACGGATAAAGTCGGCCACCACCTGGGCGTCGTAGTAGCTGGTGAAGGGATCCTGCACCACCAGCACCATCTTCGCTTTCTGCTCGGCGCTCAGCGCTTCGAGCTGCTCAAGGGTCATATTGGCGGAACGGTGGCCGGCCATCTGCTGCTTCAGCGACGGCGCCGAGAGCAGCGGCAGATCGACCATCCCGATATGCTTCTCCGACAGCTTTTTCAGCCAAGGCTGGTTAATAAAAAAGTTAAAGGTCTTCGGCGCCTGCGCCATCAGCGGCGCATAAGATTCGACCGAGGCCACCAGATGATCGCGCACCGGCCGCAGATAGCGGCTGTGGTACAGCTGCAGGAAGCGCGAGCGGAACTCGGGAACATCGATTTTGATCGGGCACTGGGTCGAACAGGCTTTACAGGCCAGACAGCCGGACATCGCCTCTTTGACCTCATGCGAGAAGTCATATTCGCCTTTGCGCGCATGCCAGCTGTTGCGCGTGCGCGCCACCAGCGAGCGCAGGCTGACGCCCTGCTCCGGCAGCGCCTTCTCCAGCTGGTTGGGATCGACGCCGCGGTCGGCCAGCAGGCGCAGCCATTCCCGCACCAGCGTCGCCCGCCCTTTTGGCGAGTGGATGCGCTGGTTGCTGACTTTCATCGACGGACACATCGGGCTCTTGACGTCAAAGTTGAAGCACAGCCCGTTGCCATTACACTCCATCGCCCCACGCCAGCTGCTGCGCACCGCGATGGGGATCTGCCGATCCCAGGTGCCGCGCTTCGCCGCATCGACTTTCATCATCGGCGCGTCGATACCTTCCGGAGGACAGATTTTCCCCGGATTCAGGCGGTTATCGGGATCGAAGACCGCTTTGATCTTGCGCAGCTCGGCATACAGCGTCTCGCCAAAGAAGGCCGGGCTGTACTCCGCGCGGAACCCTTTGCCATGTTCGCCCCACAGCAGGCCGCCATACTTCGCCGTCAGCGCTACCACCTCGTCGGAGATCTGCTTCATCAGCACCTCCTGCTGCGGATCGCACATGTCCAGCGCCGGGCGCACGTGCAGCACCCCGGCATCAACGTGGCCAAACATGCCGTAGCTTAGGCCGTGGCTGTCGAGCAGCGCGCGGAACTCGACGATGTAATCCGCCAGATGTTCGGGCGGTACGCAGGTGTCCTCGGCGAAAGGAATAGGCTTGGCGGCGCCTTTGGCATTGCCCAACAGGCCGACGGCCTTCTTGCGCATGGCATAGATGCGCTCCACGCCTTCAAGATCGTGACAGACCTGCCAGCCAATGACGCCCGCCTCGCTAGCGGCCATCAGCTCGTCCAGCCGCTGGCACAGGGTAGTAACCTGCTGGTCAATCAGCGCCGCGTCATCGCCGGCGAATTCGACGATATTGAGCCCGAGCATCTCTTTATCCGGTACGTCGGTGATCAGTTCGCTTACCGAGTGCCAGACGATATCCTCGCGCGCCAGATTGAGAACTTTAGAATCGACGGTCTCCACCGACAGGGCTTTCGCTTCGACCATAAAGGGCGCATTGCGCAGCGCAGAGTCGAAGGAGTCATATTTGACGTTGACCAGACGGCGCACCTTCGGCAGGCGGGTGATATCCAGCCGCGCTTCGGTAATAAACGCCAGCGTCCCTTCCGAACCGGTTAAAATACGGGTCAGGTCGAACTCGCTCATCTCATCGTTAAAGACGTGACGCAGATCGTATCCGGTGAGGAAGCGGTTGAGTTTGGGAAACTTATCAATGATCAGGTCACGCTGCGCCTTGCAGCGCTGGTAGACCGTGTTGTAGATCCGGCCAACCGTCGAGGGGGTATTGCCCAGCGTCTCCGCCAGCGCCACCGGCACCGCCTGGGTATCGAGGATATCCCCGCCCATCAGCACCGCCCGCAGGCCGAGCACGTGATCCGACGTTTTGCCGTACACCAGCGATCCCTGGCCGGACGCGTCGGTGTTAATCATCCCCCCCAGCGTGGCGCGGTTGCTGGTGGATAGCTCAGGCGCAAAGAAGTAACCATAGGGTTTAAGAAACTGGTTCAGCTGATCTTTGATGACCCCGGCTTCAACGCGCACCCAGCCCTCTTCGGGGTTGATTTCGATAATGCGGTTCATATAGCGGGACATATCGACGATAATCCCGCCGTTCAGCGCCTGGCCGTTAGTGCCGGTGCCGCCGCCACGCGGGGTGAAAATCAGCGATTTAAAACGCGGTTCGGCGGCGACGCGCGCCAGCAGCGCCACGTCCGCCGTGGATCGTGGAAAAATGACCGCATCCGGCAGCAGCTGATAGACGCTGTTGTCGGTGGCCATCGTTAGCCTGTCGGCATAGCTGGTGGCGGTATCGCCGGTAAAACCCTGTTGCTCCAGTACCTGCAAAAAATTCAGCACCAGTTGAACTACCCCTGGCGCCTGAGAAATTTGTGGGATCATCACGCTTGACCCTGCCTGACTATGTTGTGTTTGAAAATATTGTGTTGGTGCTAACTAAACGTTTGCGTAGCGCATTCAACTTTTTATCACATTTTTTTCATATGCGCCCACGTGTTTTCTGTGCAAAATCAGCCCGGCAAAATTATTGATATTATTATCAGTATATGGATTTACGCGGCGCCAGCTGTTTGGCGCGACTGGAAAGGTAAAATTTCTCTATGATTAATCCCCATCAGCCTCGGGACATTCCGCAAATACTGCTGTCGGTGCTGTTCCTGGCCCTGATTATCATATCCTGCCTGTGGGTTGTGCAGCCGTTTATTCTGTCCTTCGCCTGGGCCGGTACGGTGGTGATCGCCACCTGGCCGGTGCTGCTGCGTCTGCAGCGTGTGCTGTTCGGCAAACGACTGCTGGCGGTGCTGGCGATGACCCTGTTGCTGTTTCTGCTATTCGTTATTCCTATCGCTCTGCTGGTCAACAGCCTGGTGGATAACAGCGTTCCGCTGATCAAACTCATCAGCAGCGGAAATGTGACGCTGCCGGATTTCGCCTGGCTCAACAGCGTACCGCTGGTCGGCGATAAACTGTACTCCGCCTGGCACGGTCTGCTGGATATGGGCGGCTCGGCGATTATGGCCAAGGTTCGTCCCTATATTGGCACCACCACCAGCTGGTTTGTCGGTCAGGCGGCGCACATCGGCAAGCTGCTGGTCTACTGCGGTTTGATGCTGCTGTTCAGCGCGCTGCTCTACTGGCGCGGCGAGCAGGTGGCCTATGGTTTCCGCTACTTCGCCACGCGCCTCGCGGCCAAACGCGGCGACGCCGCGGTGCTGCTGGCCGGCCAGGCCGTGCGCGCCGTGGCGCTGGGCGTGGTGGTCACTGCCCTCACTCAGGCGGTACTGGGCGGGATTGGCCTTGCCGTCTCCGGCGTGCCCTACGCCGCTCTGCTGACCGTGGTGATGATCTTTACCTGTCTGGTCCAGCTCGGCCCTTTACTGGTTTTGGTGCCGTCGATTATCTGGCTTTACTGGAGCGGGGACACCACCTGGGGCACCGTGCTGCTGGTCTGGAGCTGCGTAGTCGGCACCATGGACAACGTTATTCGTCCGGTGCTGATCCGCATGGGCGCCGATCTGCCAATGATCCTTATCCTCACCGGCGTCATTGGCGGCCTGATCGCCTTCGGCATGATCGGCCTGTTTATCGGTCCGGTGCTGCTCGCCGTCTCCTGGCGGCTGTATGACGCCTGGGTGCATGAGGTGCCGCCGCCGCCGAAAGACCCTGACGTCGTCCTTGAAGAGCTTAGTGAGCTGGAGGCCGGTCGCAAGTAATGCCTGGCAGGCGGGGAGACCCGCCTGTTTCTTTGCCCGCATATTGTTAAGCAAAATTTATTGATCGCCGGCAATGCGCTGGCCCCGCGCGCCCTTCACCTCGCTTTCCTCCCCCGGTCCTTCACAACAATTTAACTATTGAGAGGAATCTGATCGACGGCAAAGGCCCCGCTGCCTACTATTAGCTCACGGTTATAAATCAACACCTTGATTTATAAGCATGGAAATCCCCTGAGTGAAACAACGAATTGCTGTGTGTAGTCTTTGCCCATCTCCCACGATGGGCTTTTTTTTGCCCTGCGCATCACGACACCAGATAGCCTGACACCGGTAAAAAAAATCCCCGGCATCGCTGCCGGGGATCGGTCCTGTCAGGGCGAACTTATTTTTTCAGTTCCGCCAGACCTAACCAGGTTTGTACCACGGTATCCGGGTTCAGGGACAAGCTATCAATCCCCTCTTCCATCAGCCAGGCGGCGAAATCCTCATGGTCAGACGGCCCCTGGCCGCAAATGCCGACGTATTTACCCTGTTTCTTCGCCGCGCGGATGGCCATCGACAGCAGGGCTTTCACCGCGTCGTTGCGTTCATCAAACAGCTCAGAAACCACACCGGAATCGCGGTCCAGACCGAGCGCCAGCTGGGTCATGTCGTTCGAACCGATGGAGAAGCCGTCGAAGTACTCGAGGAACTGCTCCGCCAGCAAGGCGTTCGATGGGATCTCGCACATCATAATGATCTTCAGCCCGTTCTCGCCGCGCTTCAGCCCCTGACGCTCCAGCTCTTCGACCACCGCTTTCGCCTGGGCGACGGTACGGACGAACGGGACCATCACTTCAACGTTGGTCAGTCCCATATCGTTACGCACGCGCTTCATCGCTTCGCACTCAAGGGCGAAGCAGTCGCGGAAGCTTTCGGAAACGTAGCGTCCGGCGCCGCGGAAGCCGAGCATCGGGTTCTCTTCTTCCGGCTCATAGCGCTCGCCGCCCACCAGGTTGGCGTATTCGTTCGATTTGAAGTCCGACAGACGCACGATCACCCGTTTCGGATAGAAAGCGGCGCCGAGGGTGGCGATCCCTTCGGTCAGGCGGCCAACGTAGAACTCTCTCGGCGAATCGTAGCCTTTCATCAGCTCGCGGATTTCGTTCTGCAGGCCCGGCTCCTGGTCGTCAAACTCCAGCAGCGCGCGCGGATGAACGCCAATCATACGGTTGATGATAAATTCCAGCCGCGCCAGACCGACGCCTTCGTTCGGCAGGCAGGCGAAGTCGAACGCGCGATCCGGGTTGCCGACGTTCATCATCACCTTCAGCGGCAGATCCGGCATGTCGCCGACGCTGGAGCTCTTGACGCTGAAGTCGAGTAGCTCGGCGTAGACATAGCCGGTGTCGCCTTCGGCGCAGGAGACGGTGACATTCTGATTTTCCTGAATGCGATCGGTAGCATCACCGCAGCCGACCACCGCCGGGATCCCCAGCTCACGGGCGATAATCGCCGCGTGACAGGTACGCCCGCCGCGGTTGGTGACAATCGCCGAGGCTTTTTTCATGATCGGTTCCCAGTCCGGGTCGGTCATGTCGGTAACCAGTACGTCGCCTGGCTCAATGCGATTCATCTCGCTGATATCGTGGATCACCTTGACCGGACCGGCGCCAATGCGGTGGCCGATGGCGCGCCCTTCGGCGATGATCTGCCCCTGAGCGTGGAGGGTATAACGCTCCATCACCTGGCCGCGGGAACGCACGGTTTCAGGACGCGCCTGGACGATAAATAGCTTACCGGTGTGGCCATCTTTCGCCCACTCGATATCCATCGGACGGCCGTAGTGCTTCTCGATCTGCACCGCCTGCTTCGCCAGCTCCTGCACCTCCTCGTTGCTTAACGAGAAAATATCGCGCTGCGCCTGCGGCACATCTTCGATACGCACCTGTTTACCGTGCTCCTGGGTCGGCGCGTAAACCATACGGATCTTTTTCGACCCCATGGTGCGGCGCACGATCGCCGGACGGCCAGCGGCCAGCGTCGGTTTGTGGACGTAGAATTCGTCCGGGTTCACCGCGCCCTGCACCACCATCTCGCCCAAACCCCATGCAGAGGTGATAAACACCACCTGGTCAAAGCCGGATTCGGTATCGATGGAGAACATGACGCCGGAGGAGGCCAGATCGGAGCGGACCATCCTCTGCACCCCGGCGGAGAGCGCCACGCCGCGGTGATCGTAACCCTGATGCACGCGATAGGAGATTGCGCGATCGTTAAACAGCGAAGCAAACACGTGCTTCACGGCAACGAGCACGGCGTCAAAGCCCTGCACGTTGAGGAATGTCTCTTGCTGTCCGGCGAAGGAGGCGTCCGGCATATCTTCCGCGGTGGCGGAAGAGCGCACGGCGAATGAGGCCTCGGCGTCATCGGCGGACAGCAGGTCATAAGCATCGCGAATCGCGTTTTCCAGTTCGCTCTGGAAGGGGGTATCGATGATCCACTGTCGGATCTGCGCGCCCGCTTTCGCTAATGCGGAAACGTCGTCAATGTCGGTTTCATCCAGCAGCGCATAGATGCGCTGGTTAACACCGCTTTGGTCCAGGAACTGATTGAAAGCATCAGCGGTGGTGGCAAACCCGTTAGGTACGGAAACACCCATACCGGACAGATTCGTAATCATTTCACCAAGGGAGGCATTTTTGCCCCCAACTCTGTCTACATCATTCATGCCGAGTTGGTTATACCAAAGCACCAGCGGTGACGAGCCATTGTTGGACATCGAGACAATCCTTTTGTGATTTAATACCAGTGAAAAAAATTTCACGATCGACTGCAGGATTATCCTGACATATTTATGAAGCTGAAAAAAACGGTGAATCGTTCAAGCAAATTATTTTTTCATTTTTCGGACTGTTCCCCCGATATTGCTAACTTGATGATTTTTAGGAATTCTGATGAAAAACGCTGGAAATAACGGCGACAAAAAGAAAATGAACCACCCTTTTCATAAAAAACAAAAATAGCGTTTCAATTTTAACAAGAGACAAATCAAACAGGGATATGCTTAAATTTAATATCCGCTTTCAGGCAATTAAACTCATTATACCGGATGGTCAAAATGGAAAGTGCTGTAGATCGCCACGTATTTTATATTTCTGACGGTACCGCCATCACGGCGGAGGTGCTGGGGCATGCCGTGATGTCGCAATTCCCGGTCGCCATCAGCAGCGTAACCCTGCCGTTTGTGGAAAACATCAGCCGCGCGCGGGCGGTAAAGGAGCAGATCGACGCCATCTATCAGCAAACGGGTATTCGCCCGCTGGTGTTCTACTCCATCGTCATCCCGGAAATACGCGACATTATTCTGCAAAGTGAAGGCTTTTGTCAGGATATCGTGCAGGCGCTGGTGGCCCCGCTGCAGCAGGAGCTCAACCTCGACCCGACGCCGGTGGCCCACCGCACCCACGGCCTCAACCCCGGCAACCTGATTAAATACGATGCGCGTATCGCCGCCATCGATTATACCCTCGCCCATGACGATGGCATCTCGCTGCGCAACCTTGACCAGGCGCAGGTGATCCTCCTCGGCGTCTCGCGCTGCGGCAAAACACCCACCAGTCTGTATCTCGCCATGCAGTACGGTATTCGCGCCGCCAACTATCCGTTTATCGCCGACGATATGGACAATCTGGTGCTGCCGGCCTCGCTGAAACCCCTGCAGCATAAGATGTTCGGCCTGACCATCAATCCGGAGCGTCTGGCGGCGATCCGCGAGGAGCGCCGGGAGAACAGCCGCTACGCCTCGCTGCGCCAGTGTCGGATGGAAGTGACCGAAGTGGAGGCCCTGTATCGCAAGAATAAAATCCCCTGCCTGAACAGCACCAACTATTCCGTTGAGGAAATAGCGACAAAAATCATGGACATCATGGGGCTGAATCGCAGAATGTACTAATACACTAGTACATTATTAAAAATTTGTTTATGCTATCACCCGTGGCCTATACAGGATCATGCCCTGCTCTTGCAATAAGCAGGGATTGGTTTATCGTGATGCGCATCACTTCCCGGCATTTTCGCCGCGGAAGAAACAGATTTTTGAGACCCCAATGAATAAAACAGACGAATTGCGTACCGCGCGCATTGAGAGCCTGGTAACGCCCGCGGAGCTGGCCCAGCGCCATCCCGTGACGGCCGACGTGGCTGCCCACGTCTCGGCCTCCCGCCGCCGAATTGAAAAAATCCTCAACGGCGAAGACCGCCGACTGCTGGTGATTATCGGCCCCTGCTCCATTCACGACACCGACGCGGCGCTGGAGTATGCCCGCCGCCTGCAGGGCATGCGCGAGCGCTACCAGCCGCAGCTGGAGATCGTGATGCGCACCTACTTTGAAAAACCGCGTACCGTGGTGGGCTGGAAAGGCTTAATCTCCGATCCGGACCTCAACGGCAGCTACCGGGTCAACCACGGAATTGAGCTGGCGCGGCGCCTGCTGCTGCAGGTTAATGAGCTGGGGGTACCGACGGCCACCGAGTTTCTCGATATGGTGACCGGTCAGTTTATCGCCGATCTCATCAGCTGGGGGGCCATCGGGGCGCGCACCACAGAAAGCCAGATCCACCGTGAGATGGCCTCAGCGCTCTCCTGCCCGGTCGGTTTTAAAAACGGCACCGACGGCAATACGCGCATCGCGGTGGACGCCATCCGCGCCTCCCGCGCCAGCCATATGTTCCTCTCTCCGGACAAGCAGGGGCAGATGACGATTTACCAGACCAGCGGCAATCCGTATGGGCATATTATTATGCGCGGCGGCAAACGGCCAAACTATCACGCCGAGGATATCGCCGCCGCCGGCGAGGCGCTGCGTGAATTCGATCTGCCGGAACAGCTGGTCGTTGATTTCAGCCATGGCAACTGCCAGAAGCAGCACCGCCGTCAGCTGGAGGTGTGCGCCGATATCTGTCAGCAAATTCGCGCGGGCTCCACCGCCATCGCCGGGATTATGGCCGAAAGCTTCCTGCAGGAAGGCACTCAGAAAGTGGTCCCCGGCCAGCCGTTGACCTGGGGCCAGTCGATCACCGACCCCTGCCTGAGCTGGGAAGACAGCGAAAGATTATTGAGCGAGCTGGCTGCGGCCACCGCCACCCGCCTGTAACCGCTCCGCCCGCCGCGCCTGCGGCGGGCAATTCTCTTCGCTGACTCCCCTACCAAATCCGGTAACACGATAAATAACGCTTGCCGTCAAAAACAACATTATTGATAATGATTATCATTGTTGCCTTGATTTTTATTTTGAGAGCTATGACGCGTATGGATAACACTGCCACAGCTGAAAAACCAAAAGACAATGCCCCTTATCCCGTGGCGACGGACAGAGAGATCAGCAGTCGGGTTCTGTTAGGCAGCGAAGGACGAGTAGTGATTGAGCATGGCGGCCAGCGCTATCTGCTGCGCCAGACCCACGCCGGGAAGTTAATTCTGACCAAGTAAGCGCCCCGCTGAACGCGGGGCGAGGCAAGTTAGCTCGAGCAGCTGACTTCCAGACGTTTCCCCCAGTCCGGCGGGCGGCGGACGTAGTCGTCCTCGCGATCGGTAAAGGGGTCTGCCAGCGCGGCATGCAGGCGCTCCAGCTCGCCCATATCGCCCGCCTCAGCCTGCTCGATCGCCCGCTGCGCCAGCCAGTTACGTAACACCAGCGCCGGATTCACGCCCTGCATCCTCTGCTGGCGCTGCGCGTCGTCCACCTGTTCATCACGCAGCCGCGCACGATACCCGGCAAACCAGCTGTCAAAGGCCGCGCGGTCGATAAACTCATCGCGCAGCGGCGATGCGGCGCTGAGCTGTTCGCTGTGGCTCAGCAGGCGGAACGTCCGGGTATAGTCGCTCTTCTCGCGGATCATCAGGGCAAACAGCCCGTCCAGCAGGTCGTTATCCCCTTTCTGCTGGCTGAACAGGCCGAGTTTATCGCGCATCCGCTGGCCATAAGCGGTCAGCAAGGCGTGCTGATACTCATCCAGCGCCGCGTTTAACGCTTCAGCGCTGATAAACGGCGACAGCGATTGGGCGAGACGCTGCAGATTCCACAGCCCCACCGCCGGCTGGTTTTCAAAACTGTAGCGCCCCTGATAATCGGAGTGGTTGCAGATGAAGTCCGGTTGGAAATCGTCAAGGAAGCCATACGGGCCGTAGTCGATGGTCAGACCGAGAATCGACATGTTGTCGGTATTCATCACCCCATGGGCAAAGCCCACGGTTTGCCAGCTGGCGATAGTCTGCGCGGTACGCATGACAATGTCACGGAACCATAACAGGTACTTATCCGCCTCATCCTGCAGCTGCGGCCAGTGGTGGCGAATAACATAGTCGGCCAGTTGCTGGACCTTCTGCGGCTCACGGCGATAGTAAAAATGTTCGAAATGGCCGAAGCGCACATGGCTCTCGGCCACCCGCATCAGCATCGCACCGGGCTCCACGCGCTCGCGGTAGACCGGGGTATCGCTGGTCACCATCGCCAGGGCGCGCGTCGTCGGGATCCCCAGAGCGTGCATCGCCTCCGACGCCAGACTTTCCCGGATCGTCGAGCGCAGCACGGCGCGGCCGTCCCCCATCCGCGAATAAGGAGTCAGGCCGGCGCCTTTCAGATGCCAGTCGTAACGGCGGCCATCCGCCAGCTGCTGCTCGCCGAGCAGGATCCCGCGTCCGTCGCCCAGCTGGCCGGCCCAGGCGCCAAACTGATGGCCGCTATATACCTGCGCCAGCGGCGACATGCCCGGAAGCAGCGCTTCGCCGCCCCAGACACCGGCCCCGCTTTCAGGCGCAAACAGGGCGTCGGGCACCCCCAGCTGTTGCGCCAGCGGGGCGTTGCGCCAGATGAGTCGGGCGTTATCCAACGGCGTTGGTGACAGGGAAGTGTAAAAGTCCGGCAGTTCATCCCGCCAGTGGGTGGTAAAAGAAAGGGTCATGGTTCCTCCTCTCTCCAGTGTAGTGCCTGGAACAGCGGATTAACACGGGCGGAGTGCAGGGTTATCGGCATAAAAAAGGGAAGCGTTCGCTTCCCTCTTGCTTCTGAATGACGTCAGATTCGCCGCGCCTGCCAGAACTTTTTGTTCCAGTAGACGTTATCCAGCGAGGAACGGGTGACGCCCTGGCTGGTGGAGGCGTGAATAAACTGGTTGTCGGTATCGTAGATGCCAACGTGCAGACCGCTCTCCCCTGAGCCGGTTTTGAAGAACACTAGATCGCCGGGCAGCAGATCGCGCTTATCGATGCGGGTGCCGATTTCCGCCTGCTCGCGGGTTTCACGCGGCAGCTGGAGGGCAAATTTATCGCGAAACGTGCGCACCACGAAGCCGGAGCAGTCAACGCCGCGCGGCGTCATGCCGCCGTAGCGATACGGCGCGCCGCGCCAGCTGCGCAGCTGCTCGTTCAGATTCGCCACCACCGTAATGGAGTCTGCCAGCCGAGGATTCGGCGGCGGTGCCCGATGGCTGCTGCAGCCGGCTAAAATTAACGCCGCCGCCAACATGAACCAGAAGCGCATTTCAGATGATCCCTCTGTCCCTAGTCTCTTTATCGCAATAATTTAGCTTGTTTATCAATATAGTGACAAGATAACTGCGTGCTACTGTGACGCGATGAGCATAATATGACCGGCCACCTCAACGCGCTGGAACGGGATCGCATAGGCGGCGGTTAAATTTTCCTCATTCAGCACCTCGGCGGTCTCCCCGCAGGCGATGGCTTCCCCCTGGCAGAGCAGCCAGCTCTGACCGGCGTGGCGCAGGGTATGGTTGAGATCGTGGCTGCTCATCACCACCGCAATCCCCGCCGCGCTCAGCTCGTGTAACAGCCGATCCAGCGCCGCCTGCTGAGCCACATCCAGACTGTTCATCGGCTCATCCAGCAGCAGCAGCTGACCCGCGGAATTACTCAAGGGATCGATCTGCAGGATCACTGCCGCCAGCCGCACGCGCTGCCACTCGCCGCCCGACAGCTGATTGACCGGACGGCCCAGCTTATTGTCCAGACCAAGCCTGGCCGCGATATCGCTCAGACGGGCGCTATCACCCTGCTGCTGCATATGCAGCGCCAGGTAGTGCCATACCGGCATGGCGAACGGCGGGGTCTGGTGTTGACTCAGATATCCGCGACGGCGCGCCAGCTCCCTCGCCGGCCACTCGTCAAGCAGCCGGCCGTTAAAATGAACCATGCCGGGGCCGTCGGACAGCCCCGCCATGCGGGTCAACAGCGTGCTCTTCCCTGCGCCGTTCGGCCCCACCAGATGGACAATCTCCCCGGCGCGAAAGGCCGCAGAAAACGGGGCCAGGCGCCCCGCCGCTTCTACATCCTGTAGCTGCATCAGAAACGACATTATTGCGCCAGCGCTCCTTTAATCGCCGCCACCAGCTGCGGATCGTCCGGCGTCATATCCGGCGAGAAGCGCTGAATGACGTTGCCCTGGCGATTGATGAGGAATTTTTCGAAGTTCCACAGAATGTCGTCCACATACAGCGGCGCCCGGCCTTTGCTGGCCATCCGCTCATAAAAACCGCTGCCTTCCGGGGCCACCGCTTTCGGCGCGGCGGCAATCAGTTTTTGATAGAGCGGCGCGCGATGTTCGCCGTTGACGTCAATTTTGCTAAACAGCGGGAAGGTGACGCCGTAGGTAGTGCTGCAGAAGGTCTTAATCTCCTCTTCACTGCCCGGCTCCTGGCCGAGGAACTGGTTGCAGGGGAACCCCAGCACGCTGAAGCCCTCGGCGGCAAACTGCTTTTGCAGATCCTCGAGTTGCTCATACTGCGGCGTCAGGCCGCATTTCGAGGCTACATTGACGATCAGCAGCACCTTGCCGGCAAAGGATGCCAGGGTGGTTTTCTCGCCATCAATGGTCGTCACTTCGGTATTCAGAATGTCATGTTGCATAGCCTGTCCTCAATGGATAAACCGGTTTCCGGTGAAGGTGATCCCTTTCTACTGTAGCGGATTCAGCGCCCGCCATTCTACTGCCATTCCCCCCGAGTTGTCGCATGATGTAACAGCGCTTCGCTGGCCGCCGGCAACATGAAATCCTCTCAATTGGGCCGTCGACCATTTCCGTGTACAGTGTTCCATGAATGTAATATGGTTTCGTTAATTGTTAATTTAAGAGAGTTTTAGTGATGAAGAAGTTGTTTAGCCTGGCGTTAATCGCCACCTCTGTCGCCCTGCTGAGCGCCTGCTCCCCGGATGAAGATAATAAAGTTAAAGTCGCTATCAATACCGGGCCGGACGAAGCCATCTGGAAAGTGGTGGAGCAGGTGGCGAAGGATAAATACCACCTCGACGTCGAAGTGGTCTCCTTCAATGATTATGTGCTGCCCAACGAAGCGCTGAACAACAAAGATGTCGATGCCAACGCCTTCCAGACCCTGCCGTACCTTGAGGCGCAGTCGAAAGAACGCGGCTATAAATTTGCGGTGGTCGGTAAAACCTTTGTCTTCCCTATCGCCGCCTATTCTCACCGGATCAAAAATATCAGCGAACTGCCCGAAGGGGCGACGGTAACCATCTCTAATGAAACCACCACCCTGGGCCGCAGCCTGCTGCTGCTTCAGGCGCAGGGGTTACTCAAGCTGAAACCGGGCGTCGGCTATTTACCCACCACGCTGGATATCATCGACAATCCGAAACAGCTGAAAATTGTTGAAGTGGATACCCCGCAGCTGACCCGTACCCTTGACGATCCGAACGTCAGCCTGTCAATCATTAACACCAACTTCTCCGCCCAGGCGGGCCTGTCGGCCGCCCGCGACGGTCTGTTTATGGAGGGGCCGGATTCCCCATACGTGAATGCGATAGTCGCCCGCGAGGATAATAAGGACAGCAAGAAAATTCAGGAATTAAAAGCCGCCTTCCAGACCAGCGAAGTCGCGGAAAAAGCGAAGGAAGTCTACAAAGGCGACGCGATCAAAGGCTGGTAAGCCTGAACCGGCGCCGTCCCTGCCGACGGCGCCGCGCTATCCCCGCCCCCGCGAACGCAGCAGCAACCAGATAAAGACCGGCGCGCCCAGGGTCGCCGTCACCACGCCAATCGGCAGCTCTGCGGCGGAAAGCGCCAGCCGGGCAATGATATCCGCCCCCAGCAAGGCGCTTGCCCCGGCCAGCATACAGGCCGGGAGCAACACCCGGTGATCGCTCAAGCCGCATAGCCGCAGAATATGCGGGATCACCAGACCGATAAAGCCAATCGCCCCCGCCAGCGCCACGCTAACGCCGACCATCCAGCCGGTCGCCACCACCAGTAATTTGCGCCACAGCCACAGCGGCAGCCCAAGCTGACGAGCGGAGACTTCGCCCAGCGCCAGTAAATTCAGGGGTTGCGACTGCAGACAGACCCAGCAGAGCACCGGCAGGAGGGCTATCATCAGCCACAGCTGTTGCCAGTCGACGCCGCCAAACCCGCCCATCATCCAGTACATTAGCTGACGCAGGTCAAAAGAGGTGGAGAAGTAGACTGCCCAGGTCATCAGGGCGCTGCAGATGATCCCCAGCGCCACCCCCGCCAGCAGCAGACGGCTGGTAGACAGATGGCGGCGGGCAAAACGCAGCAGAATAAAAGTGATCAGCAGCGCGCCAAAGATGGCACACAGGCCGAGCGCCCAGCCGGGCAAGACTCCTTTGCCCAGCAGGACGGCGGCAATCAGCCCGACGCCCGCGCCGTTGGAGACCCCCAGCAGCCCCGGCTCCGCCAGAGGATTTTCAAACAACGCCTGCATAATCGCCCCGGAGAGCGCCAGCGCCGCCCCCACCAGCAGCACCGCCAGGGTTCGCGGCAGGCGGATCTGCCAGATAAACAGCTGACCTTTGGCGCTGAGCCACTCGCCGGGCGGGATCCATTGCTCCCCCGCGCACAGGCTGATCAGCAGGGTGACCAGCAGCAACAGCGTTAATCCGAAGAGCCAACGCCGGCTACGGCGCTGTTGAAGATGGGCGAGAGTCAGCATAGATTCCATTACGCAGTGGGAACAAGAGGCTGATTTTACGGTGGCTGTCGCGGTGAGAAAAGGAAAACCTCACGACCAAACGTCGACGCGGAGGAGGCTCCCCCGCGTCGACCATCCCGCTTTACACCAGAAGCTGAAACAGCAGCGCAAAGAGAATGATGTTCGCCACCACGATTGCCCAGCCGTTATAGAGCATATATTTCAGATGAGTAGACTGCGCCAGCCCCATCTGGGCGAACATATCTGATGAGGGAAACGGCCCGAACCAGTCCACCTGGGATGAGGCCAGCAGCACGGCGGTGGTCCCCTGGGGCGGCACGCCGGCGGCCATCAGCATCGGGCCAAAGATTTTATGAGTAAAGGTCATCTGGGCCACCGCCGCACCGGGCACATGGCCGATAATATTGAACGCGAAGATGCTAAAGCACAGCCAGGCCGGGGAGATCCCCTCCAGCAGCGGTTGGGTATACTCCAGCAGCCCCTGATAGGCGTGCAGGCCATCCATCAGCTCAAGGATCGGGTTGTACAGCCAGTAGAGAATAAACATCCACACCAGACGGCCGCAGCCGTGATACAGTGCCTGAAGGATCTGCGTCGGTCGCAGGCCGCCTACCAGGCCGGTCATCAGGGCCACCAGCAGCATCACGATTATCGCGAAGCTGAAGCCGGCTTTAATCACCACGCCAACGATCGCCATCACGATGATGGTCGCCGCGAAGGCCAGCGCGCTTAATTTACGCCGACGCTGCTGCGCGGCGCTGAGATCCTCTTGCGGCTTTTCCGCGAGATCGACGTCATAGCGCAGTTTGCCTTCGGTCATCTTCTGGATCCGTCCCGCCATTACCCAGCCGGCCAGCAGCGTGACCGCGCTCATCGGCAGACCAACGTACAGCAGATAGTCCGGATAGCTCAACCCACCGAGGCTGAGGATCGTCACGGTACTGGGGGTGAAAGGCCCGGTAAACAGCCCAACGGAACCGGCGGTCATCATCAGCGCGGCGACCGTTGGCGGCGTCAAGCGTACCGCTGCCGCCACCGGAATGATTACTGCCACGATAATGGCATTGCCACCGGCCATAGTGCCCAGCGAACCGCAAATTAAAATCGATGACGCCACAATGCCGAATTTCACCCGCGTCTGACTCGACAACCCGATGCGATGGACGACAAATTTTACCAGCTCAACCGCTGCGCCGGTGCGGGTGGCCACTTCCCCCACGCCGGCGCCGAGCATAATGATAAGCCCAACGGTGGCAATAAATGACCCGGTGGATTTCGCCAGCATCGTGCCCATTTCCGGCAGGCCGGTCGAGGTCATTATCATGGCGATAATAATCGAGGAGATGACCGCCAGCACAATATCAACGCCGATCAGCGATAATATCGCTAGCGCCACCAGCGGCGTAAATCCCAGCAGACCAAGCTCGCTGCCTGGTCGACCGTGGCACCACAGCGCGATCAACACGAACAGCAGCAATAACAGACCAATAATAACGTTTTTCCGCGTGATATTTTGTCTGACAGGCGCATTGCCTGTGAGCGTTGAGTCACTCATAACACTCCTTAATGCCAATCAATCCGACCATGATGGTCAGGTGGTGTATGGGGGCCTGCTCAGAAAATATCCTCCCTCTTTTTCATTATTGATTGGCCGCGGCCTGAGGGTTTGTTTGGGTACAAAGGAAACGATTCTGAGAGCGTAATATGCCGCCATTGGGCGGGGTCTACAGCACAAGATGTAACCAATGCGCTGATTGGTGATTAAATCTATGTTAACTTAGTGTTAGTAGAAAATGACTTTTTATCGGTAGGCTATAACCCTGAGTTAACTGTTCATGAAACTGCGTCATCTGGAAATCTTCTATGCCGTCATGACCTGCGGCTCTTTATCGCGAGCGGCGGAAGCGCTCAATATCTCCCAGCCCGCGGCCAGCAAAGCGTTAAAAAGCGCCGAAATGAAGCTGGGTTTTACCCTGTTTCAGCGGGTGCGCGGCAAGCTGCTGCCGACCAGCGAGGCGATCACACTTTTCGAAAAAGCGCAGAGCATTTATCAGGACCTGGACAACCTGCGCCTGCTGGCCGACAACCTGGCTCGCGATCCGCGCGCCAAGATCACTTTAGGCTGTCTGCCAAGCCTGGGGTTAAGCCTGGTGCCGGAGCTGGTGACCGACTTTTATCAGCAAAACAGCAACCTGGTGATGACGCTCACTACCGAGCACACCGAGACGCTGGTCAAAAAACTGGATTTGCGCGAGATAGATTTGGCGCTGACGCTACAGCCGGTGCAGCAGGGGGAGATCCTGACCACCCTGATTGCCGAAGTACCGCTGGTGTACATCGACCGTCATTATCGTCAGGGGGCGGTGGAGATCGATCAGATCGACCAGCAGCGCTGGATCTCGCCGGGACCGCACTCGCTCTCTGCCGCCATCGCCACCCGTCGCGACTTTTCCACCACCCGGCTAAACGTCCAGACCTACTATATGGCCACCGAGTTCGTGAAGCGCGGCATGGGCTGCAGCATCACTGATATCTTCTCCGCCCAGCACAACCTGGCCCCGGAGATGATCCATCCCATTACGCCGCCGATGGCGATTAACCTCTGTCTGTTACGCCGGGCCGACGTTTCCCTGAGCCCGATGGCGCAAAAGTTCGTCGATTTTCTCTGCCAGCGTCTGCGCCAGCAGCTCAAGGAGATTAACCTGCGGTTATACCCTGACCATAAAAAGTCAATTGCGCCGCTGGGGTAAATGCTTTGACATAACCCGATAAATTTATCAGCGGTGGATATATCGGGTTATGAACAAACGCATTGTCATTATCGGCGGCGGCGTGGTCGGTCTGGCCACGGCCTGGGAACTGATCAAGCGCGGCCATCAGGTGCAATTACTGGAGCGCAATGCCGAACCGGGCAGCGCCACCAGTTTTGCCAACGGCGGACAATTAAGTTACCGCTACGTCGCCCCCCTTGCCGACAGCGGCGTTCCCCTGCAGGGAATGAAATGGATGGGCAAAGCCGATTCGCCGCTGAATATGCGTCTCAGGATGTCTCTCCAGCAGTGGCGCTGGCTGCTGCAGTTTCTGCGCGCCTGTAATAACCAGACCAATAAAATGAATGGCGACCATATTTTACGCCTGTCGCTGCTCAGCCGTCAGGTCATGCAGGCGTGGCGGGATGAGGATAATCTTGCCGATTTCCACTGGCGGCGCAGCGGAAAATTAATTATCCATCGTCGCGAATATGATTTTAATAAAGCAGCAAAAGGGATTGATCCTCAGTATCAGCAGGCGCTGAATGCTGAAGCCTGCCTGCAGCTGGAGCCGGCGCTCAAACATATTAGTCCTTCTCTGCAGGGCGGAATCTATTCGCCAGGCGATGAAACGGCAGATTGTCATCAGTTCTGCCTTGCCCTGCTCGACAAGCTCAATGCCAGCAGCGACTTTAGCCTGCTGACCCAGTGTGAGGTGCGGCGACTCCATAAGCGCGGGGGACGCATCAGCAGCCTGGAGACCAGTCAGGGGACCCTCACCGGCGATGAGTATGTCGTCGCCGCCGGTAACGGCAGTGGTTCTCTGCTTGGGCATCTGGGGGTTCGCGTGCCGCTGTGCGCCCTGAAGGGGTACAGCCTGACCCTGCCCTATCCTGAAAAAGCAGGTATTGCCCCTGACATCAGCGTCACCGACTACGGGCACAAAATCGTTTATGCCCGCCTTGGCCAACAGCTGCGTATCGCGGCGATGGTGGACATCGGCTACGACGGCGACGAACTGCGCGAAAGCCGCATTCAGGCGCTGAAAAACATCGTCGCCCGCAGCTTTCCTGAACTGGAGGGGCTGGACGAGGCCGAAGTCTGGACCGGCATGCGCCCGTCAACGCCAGCCGGCCCGCCGATGCTGGGGCGCGCCGGCTACCCCAACCTGTGGATGAACCTCGGCCAGGGTAGCCTCGGCTTTACTCTCGCCGCCGGCAGCGCGGTGGTGCTGGGCGCGTTAATCGACAATCAGATGCCAGACATTTCTTTAGAAGGTCTCACATGGAAACAAACCGCATGACAATTATTCGCAATAATCCACAACCTCGTCTTGCCGCCAGCGTTGCGTATGGCGATCTGCTGTTCCTCTCCGGGCAGACGCCAAAAAGCAATGAAGACGATATCATTTTACAAACCCGTGAAGTACTGGAGAAGATCGACGCGCTGCTGGCCGCAGCCGGGAGCGATAAGCAGCACATTCTCTCCGCGCAGATCTGGTTGAAAAATATCGAGCGTGACTTTGCCGCATTCAATGAGGTGTGGGTGCAATGGATGCCGGAAGGCTATAGCCCGGCGCGAGCGGCCGTGCAGGCGGAGATGGCGCGACCAGAAATCCTGGTGGAGATCATGCTCACCGCCGTCAAAGCGTAAAGATTGACAGAAAAGAAAAAGGCCGCAATGCGGCCTTTTTAATTAGTTCAGATTATTTGTCTTTCGGCGACGCGTTTTCGACACGGCTTTTCAGCTTCTGACCGGGTCTGAAGGTCACCACGCGCCGGGCTGTAATGGGAATATCCTCCCCCGTCTTCGGGTTACGTCCCGGGCGTTGGTTTTTATCCCGCAAATCGAAGTTGCCGAACCCGGAGAGTTTGACCTGTTCTCCGTTTTCCAGAGCACGACGGATCTCTTCGAAAAACAACTCGACCAGTTCTTTGGCATCCCGCTTGCTAAGCCCAAGCTTATCAAACAGATATTCTGACATTTCAGCTTTTGTAAGCGCCATAGGTTCAATCCCTCAATGATGCCTGGAATCGCTCTTTTAATGCCTCTACACATCTGGCAACGGTAGCGGCAATCTCCTCTTCTTCGAGTGTACGGCTGGTATCCTGCAGGATCAGGCTAATCGCAAGGCTCTTATACCCTTCCGCCACACCCTTACCACGGTACACGTCAAATAAGTTTACGCCAACTACCTGATTTACGCCAACTTTCTTACATTCGGCTAAAACATCGGCGGCAGCCACGTTTTCCGCGACCAGCACCGCGATGTCGCGACGGTTCGCCGGGAAGCGGGAAATATCGCGCGCCTGAGGCACCACGCGGTCTGCGAGCTTGTTCCACTCCAGTTCGAACACCAGAGTGCGACCGTTCAGATCCAGTTTACGTTCCAGCTCAGGATGAACAACCCCAATGAAACCAATGCGTTCACCTTTAAGATAAATCGCTGCGGATTGTCCCGGATGCAGCGCGGTGGTCGCTTCAGCACGGAATTCGATATCCGCTAATTTTCCGGTTAAATCCAGAACGGCTTCCAGATCGCCTTTCAGATCATAGAAATCGACCGTCTCTTTCGCCAGTGTCCAGTGCTCTTCGTAGCGGTTGCCGCAGATCGCCCCGGCCAGCATCACATCCTGACGAATGCCCAGCGGCGCATTGGTGTCCGGCACAAAGCGCAGGCCGCTCTCAAAGATGCGCACCCGGCTCTGCTGACGGTTCTGGTTGTAGACCACGGTGCCCAGCAGGCCGGTCCACAGCGACAGGCGCATCGCCGACATTTCGCTGGAGATCGGGCTTGGCAGGATCAGCGCCTCTTCCCCGGCGTGGATCAGCTGCTGGACTTTCGGGTCGACGAAGCTGTAGGTGATCACTTCCTGATAGCCTTTGTCGTTCAGCAGCGTTTTCACGCGCTTCAGCGACAGGTCCGCTTCGCGGTGGGTTCCCATGATCAGACCCGCCTGCACCGGCTCGTCAGGAATGTTGTTGTAGCCGTAAACGCGAGCCACTTCTTCAACCAGATCTTCTTCGATCTCCATGTCGAAACGCCAGCTCGGCGCAACCGCCTGCCATTCGCCCTCGCCAACCGTCACTTCGCAGCCGAGGCGCTGCAGAATGTCGGTGACCTGCGCGTCAGCGATATGGTGGCCAATCAGGCGATCCAGCTTGCTGCGACGCAGCGTAATGGTGGCGCGTGTTGGTAGATTCTCTTTGCTGGTAACGTCAATGACCGGGCCGGCTTCACCGCCGCAGAGGTCGATCAGCAGACGGGTTGCACGCTCCAGCGCTTTATACTGCAGGGCCGGATCGACGCCGCGCTCATAGCGGTGAGAGGCATCGGTGTGCAGGCCATGACGGCGCGCGCGGCCGGTAATGGACAGCGGGCTGAAGAACGCGCATTCCAGCAGCACGTTCTGGGTTTCGTCGTTAACGCCGGAGTGTTCCCCGCCGAAGATCCCCCCCATCGCCAGCGCTTTGTTATGGTCTGCAATGACCAGCGTGTCGCTGTCGAGCTTTGCTTCAGAGCCATCGAGCAGGACCAGGGTTTCCCCTTCTTTCGCCATGCGCACCACGATCCCGCCTTCAATACGGTCGCGGTCAAAGGCGTGCATCGGCTGGCCCAGCTCAAGCAGCACATAGTTGGTCACGTCAACCACCGCGTCGATGGAGCGGATCCCGCAGCGGCGCAGCTTCTCTTTCATCCACAGCGGCGTCGGCGCTTTGACGTTGATACCTTTCACCACGCGCCCCAGATAGCGCGGGCAAGCCTGCGGCGCGTCAACCTGAATCGGCAGCACGTCGTCAATCGTCGCGGCAACCGGCGTGATTTCCGGCGCGTTCAGCGGCGCTTTGTTCAGGACAGCGACATCGCGCGCCACGCCAATGATGCCCAGGCAGTCGGCGCGGTTTGGCGTGACGCTGATTTCGATGGTGTTATCGTCAAGCTTGAGGTATTCGCGAATATCGGTGCCGATGGGCGCATCTGCCGGCAGCTCGATGATACCGCTATGGTCGTCGGAAATACCCAGCTCGGAGAAGGAGCACAGCATCCCCTCAGACGGCTCGCCGCGCAGCTTCGCGGCCTTGATTTTGAAATCGCCCGGCAGCACGGCGCCGATGGTGGCTACCGCGACCTTTAGCCCCTGACGGCAGTTTGGCGCGCCGCAGACGATGTCCAGCAGGCGTTCGCCGCCGACGTTGACTTTGGTGACGCGCAGTTTGTCGGCGTTCGGGTGCTGACCGCACTCCACCACTTCACCGACAACGACGCCGTTGAAGCTGCCGGCGACCGGCTCAACGCCATCTACTTCGAGGCCCGCCATGGTGATCTGATCGGAAAGCGCTTCGCTGTCGATCGCCGGGTTAACCCATTCGCGTAACCACAGTTCACTGAATTTCATTGTTCTGTCCTGCCCTTATTTAAACTGTTTGAGGAAACGCAGATCGTTTTCGAAGAACGCGCGCAGATCGGTGACGCCATAGCGCAGCATGGTCAGACGCTCCATGCCCATGCCGAAGGCGAAGCCGGAGTAGACTTCCGGATCGATACCCACGTTACGCAGCACGTTCGGGTGCACCATCCCGCAGCCCAGCACTTCCAGCCATTTGCCGTTTTTACCCATTACGTCAACTTCCGCAGACGGTTCGGTGAACGGGAAGTAGGACGGACGGAAGCGGACCTGCAGATCTTCTTCAAAGAAGTTGTTCAGGAAGTCGTGCAGCGTCCCTTTCAGGTTGGTGAAGCTGATATTTTTATCAACGATCAGACCTTCCATCTGATGGAACATCGGGGTGTGGGTCTGATCGTAGTCGTTACGATAGACGCGGCCCGGCGCGATAATACGGATAGGCGGCTGCTGGTTTTCCATGGTGCGGATCTGCACGCCGGAGGTCTGCGTACGCAGCAGGCGAGTGGCATCGAACCAGAAAGTGTCGTGGTCAGCGCGCGCCGGATGGTGACCCGGAATATTCAGCGCATCGAAGTTGTGGTAATCGTCTTCGATTTCCGGGCCCGTCGCCACGGTAAAGCCGAGCTCACCGAAGAAACTTTCAATACGGTCGATGGTGCGAGTAACCGGATGCAGGCCGCCGTTTTCAATGCGGCGACCCGGCAGCGAGACGTCAATGGTCTCTGCGGCCAGACGCGCATTCAGCGCTGCGCCTTCCAGTTCAGCTTTACGCGCGTTCAGCGCCTGCTGCACCTGCTCTTTCGCCTCGTTGATGACCGCACCGGCTGCCGGACGCTCTTCCGGCGGCAGCTCACGCAGGGTGGTCATTTGCAGGGTCAGATGCCCTTTTTTACCCAGGTATTCCACGCGGACGTTGTCCAGCGCAGCAACATCTGATGCCTCGTTAATGGCTGCCTTGGCACTGGCAACCAGCTCTGCGAGATGTGACATGGTTTTCCTCATTATGTCGGTGCAGACACCGGTTATAGTGAAATTAATATTCCGAATCCATATACGAAAAAAGCCTCCACAGGGGAGGCTTTCTGGCGCTGTTTTCCGTTTCTTCTTTCACGCGCAAGCCCCCTGAGTTCAGGTGCTAAAGTAAAAAAAGAAGCGGAAAATAGCAGCATTCATGCTTGCATTACCTTGTCTGGTAAGAAACGTCAGAGCTGTATTGAAAAGCCTGCGCCGATAAAAGTCAATGTATTGATGGTGTTGAAACGAAAAGAGGGAGACAAGCTCCCTCTTTCAACTGGCTTATGCCAGAGCTGCTTTCGCTTTTTCGACCAGAGCGGTGAACGCTACTTTGTCGAATACAGCGATGTCAGCCAGGATCTTACGGTCGATTTCAACAGAGGCTTTTTTCAGGCCATTGATGAATTTGCTGTAAGAAATACCGTTCTGACGTGCTGCTGCGTTGATACGTGCAATCCACAGTTGACGGAACTGACGTTTACGTTGACGACGGTCACGGTAAGCGTACTGACCAGCTTTGATAACAGCCTGGAAGGCAACGCGGTATACGCGAGAACGCGCACCGTAGTAGCCTTTAGCTTGTTTCAAAATTTTCTTGTGACGTGCACGTGCAATTACACCACGTTTTACGCGAGCCATGTGTGCTCTCCTGTATCTATTCTAAGTTAAAAAAGTTAAACGTTAACGACTTATGCGTACGGCAGGCACGCGATAACCAGGCCCAGATCGCCTTTGGAAACCATGGCTTTCGGACGCAGGTGACGTTTACGCTTGGTAGCTTTTTTAGTCAGAATGTGACGCAGGTTAGCGTGCTTGTGCTTAAAACCACCTTTACCGGTTTTTTTGAAGCGCTTAGCAGCACCGCGTACGGTCTTAATTTTTGGCATTTTAATAACTTCCACTTCGCATTGTTAATAAACGAAACAAAGGCGAACAAAACCAGTGAGCCGAAGCCCACCGGAAATGTTTCTTGATGGCCTTACTGTTTCTTCTTAGGAGCGAGCACCATGATCATCTGGCGGCCTTCGATCTTCGTTGGGAAGGATTCGACTACTGCCAGTTCAACCAGATCGTCTTTCACGCGGTTAAGCACTTCCATACCGATCTGCTGGTGGGCCATCTCACGACCGCGGAAACGCAGCGTGATCTTGGCCTTATCGCCATCTTCGAGAAAGCGAATCAGGCTGCGGAGTTTTACCTGATAGTCACCTTCATCAGTACCAGGGCGGAATTTAATTTCCTTAACCTGGATAACTTTCTGCTTCTTCTTCTGTTCCTTAGAAGACTTACTCTTTTCATAAAGGAACTTGCCGTAGTCCATGATACGACAAACTGGCGGCTCGGCGTTAGGGCTGATTTCAACTAAATCTACTCCAGCCTCTTCAGCCTTTTCGATAGCTTCTCTCAGACTCACAATTCCCAGCTGCTCACCTTCCAGACCTGTTAAGCGAACTTCCTGGGCGCGAATCTCGCCATTAATACGATTCGGACGTGCCGTTTGAACTCGTTTTCCGCCTTTAATACCTTATTCCTCCAGTTGTTGAAGACTGCGGCTGCGAATCTCTTGTTGCAGCTTCTCGATCACTTCATTTACGTCCATGCTGCCGAGGTCTTTCCCGCGACGGGTGCGCACGGCCACTTTGCCGGCTTCGACTTCTTTGTCGCCACAGACCAACATATACGGGACACGACGTAAAGTGTGCTCGCGGATTTTAAAGCCAATCTTCTCATTTCTCAAGTCTGCTTTTACACGAATGCCCGCATTTTGTAGTTTACGCGTCAATTCGTTAACGTATTCAGCCTGAGAATCGGTAATATTCATGACCACTACCTGCACTGGTGCAATCCAGGTTGGGAAGAAGCCTGCGAACTCTTCGGTCAGGATGCCAATGAAGCGCTCCAGAGAACCGAGAATCGCACGGTGAATCATGACCGGCACCTGACGCTCGTTGTTTTCGCCCACATAGGAGGCGCTTAAACGCTGCGGCAGAGAGAAGTCCAGCTGTACGGTACCGCACTGCCATGCACGATCGAGGCAGTCATACAGGGTAAATTCAATTTTCGGGCCGTAGAACGCCCCTTCACCGAGTTGATATTCAAATGGGATGTTATTTTCTTCCAGCGCCACCGCCAGATCCGCTTCCGCGCGATCCCAGGTCTCGTCGCTACCGATACGTTTTTCCGGGCGAGTCGACAGTTTGACGACGATCTTCTCGAAGCCAAAGGTGCTATACATATCGTAGACCATACGAATACAGGCGTTCACTTCATCGCGAACCTGATCTTCAGTACAGAAGATATGCGCATCATCCTGGGTAAAGCCGCGCACGCGCATCAGACCATGCAGCGCGCCAGACGGTTCGTTACGGTGGCAGCTACCGAATTCCGCCATACGCAGCGGCAGGTCGCGGTAGGATTTCAGCCCCTGGTTGAAGATCTGCACGTGACCCGGGCAGTTCATCGGCTTGATACAGTATTCACGGTTCTCAGAAGAGGTGGTGAACATCGCATCTTTGTAGTTGTCCCAGTGGCCGGTTTTTTCCCACAGCACACGGTCCATCATGAACGGACCTTTTACTTCCTGATACTGGTACTCTTTCAGTTTAGAACGAACAAACGTTTCCAGTTCACGGAAGATGGTCCAGCCGTCATTGTGCCAGAACACCATCCCCGGCGCCTCTTCCTGCATGTGATACAGGTCGAGCTGCTTACCGATTTTACGGTGGTCACGCTTGGCGGCTTCTTCCAGACGCTGCAGGTAGGCATTCAGCGCTTTTTTATCTGCCCACGCGGTGCCGTAGATACGCTGCAACATTTTATTGTTGCTGTCGCCACGCCAGTAGGCTCCGGCGGTTTTCATCAGCTTAAAGTGATGGCAGAAGCGCATGTTCGGTACGTGCGGACCGCGGCACATATCGATATATTCTTCATGATGATACAGGCCTGGCTTGTCATCATGGGCAATGTTTTCATCAAGAATAGAAACTTTATAGCTTTCGCCGCGTTTCACGAAGGTTTCACGCGCTTCATGCCAGCTCACTTTCTTCTTGATAACGTCGTAGTTTTTCTCGGCGAGCTCATGCATACGTTTTTCGAGCGCGTCGATATCTTCCTGGGTCAGGGTGTGGTCGAGGTCTACGTCATAGTAGAAACCATTATCGACAACCGGACCGATAGCCATTTTGGTGTTGGGCCACAGCTGTTTGATGGCATGGCCTAACAGGTGCGCGCAGGAGTGACGAATGATCTCCAGCCCTTCTTCATCTTTCGCGGTGATGATAGAGAGAGTGGAATCGGATTCGATCGGGTCACAGGCGTCTACCAGTTCACCGTTTACCCGCCCGGCAATGGTGGCTTTCGCCAGGCCTGGACCGATATCCAGCGCGACATCCATCGGACTAACTGCGTGGTCAAAATGGCGTTGGCTGCCATCAGGAAGCGTAATTACAGGCATTTTATGTCCTTATTTGCAGTGGTGCCCCGCACGAAAGAGCACATACAAAACTATATAATCATAATTATCATCAGGTTAAGGCGCAGTTCCCGCTTCACTCTGCGAAAATAGGAGCACGACCGGAACGATCGCTCCCCCCTGCAACCGCCTGCTGATAACACCGGGGAGTAGTTTACACATCATTGGTACGTGATTAAAGCCGCGACAGCATAAATGATGGCGGAATGCGGAGAAAACAAGAGGGCCACGGATAAAAAGCAGAATATAAGCGATGTGGCGCGGTAATATTGGCCAATGGCGCCGGACGATATTATTCGGACATGATAAAAGAGAGGTAGAGATATTACCTGCTGAATGTATACCGCGGGCCATTAAACCGGTACCACTTAACCCGGCTTATTAGACCGCTCGCGAAACGATAGCCTGCAATATTAAGACCACTCGCCGGCCATCAGCGTATGCACATTAAAGGCGTCGTTCATGGATTTTCCGGTGCTAGGGGCGCCGGGCGCAATATTCGAACCAGCCTCAACGTCAGTGGCTTTGGCGATACCTACCTGGGTATGATCCTGATGACCCGATGGCGGAACGGGCGTGGCGGCTGATGCGCCAAAAGAAAGCACGCACAGCGCCAGGGCTGCGATGGTATAACGATTGTTTTTCATGATGTTAATTCTCTTATTACGGAAATCAGACCGGGCAATGTCGCCCTCCGGTCAGTGCTTGTTAGTATAGATCCAGATCACATATTTGTCCGTCGAATATTTAGCTATTTGTGTCAAATAGAATGAATATTTGTCAGGCGCTCGTGAATAATGGAGAAAAAATGGAGGGCTATTTCCTTTTTACAAAAAGTAAAACGAACGGCCAGAAAAAAATAATATCACTAATTGCTAAAACCAAAACGAACAGGCCGGGGAAAACCCGGCCTGAAATATTACATCTTATACCCGAGGGAGAGCGAGGTCCGGCGATCGGTATGCTCCGGCGCGGACGCAGGCGGCTCAGAGTTCCAGGTCACGTTGTAGGCGACCTTCAGGGCGAAATGGGCGTTAATCGCCACGTTTAACGCGCTCTCTGAGTTGACCGTGGTGTCCTCGGCGCCGAACACCGATACCCCTTGCGAAAATTTGGCGTTATCGGTCATCTGCCAGGCCCATGTACCCGAAGCATAACCCAGCGGCTGGGTATCAGTATCCCCGTCGGTATATTCGTCATAGCGAACGCCAGGACCGAATTCAAACCGCAGACTGTGCACCGGCCCGTTGAGGATCTGACGACCATAGCCCGCCGTCACAACATCGCGCTGTTGATAGCCGTTGTAGCGGTCAGTTAGCCAGCTACCCTGACCAAAAACATAGTTCATATCGGTCAGGTTGTAGCGGCTACGTCCGCCGACAGCATATTTTTCTGAGGATCGCTCATCATTGGACGACGTGTTGCTGGCGTTGCCCCACAGCGACCAGGCGGTGGTATTACCATACCAGGTCAGGGTGGAATCCGCCGTCATCGAAGAGCTCTTGGTGTTGCCGGACTGCGCCAGGTAGCCTGCGTTAACCACCCCTTCGAACGGTTTTTTGGCAGCGGAAGGGTCATCCATGACGGTAAATACAGAATCATCGGCCATTGCGCCAACAGACGCAAAAAGCCCCCCCGCCAGCATAACCGCTGCGGGTACTGTCTTTAAAAGCTTCATTATAACTCTCTAAAATACATTTTTTTAGGACAGTACAAATGATGAACAGGCATAATCTCGCCGGCTCATTGAATTTAGCGTCCGTACAACATAAAAGAGACCTGAGGGTCCCGGAAACTTTCGCGAGGATCGCGGAGTGCAGGTCCTAAGAAAGGTAGCAAATTATAAAAAAGCACGAATAACATAGCAATCACTTACTCTTTCGTTTTTTGAATAAGACAGCTCCGGAAACAATCTTTATTTCATAATGAAAATAGAGGCATCTTTGCAAAACTGTCAGGAACTGGACTTTCCCTCCCCGAGTCATCGTGCCATGCTTAAATTAACGACAGTCGCCGTATTAAGGAGGAGAAGGAATGACCAAAATTTACACGCTCACGCTGGCCCCCTCGCTGGATAGCGCCACGCAAACCCCACAGATCTACCCGGAAGGCAAACTTCGCTGCAGCGCGCCGGTATTTGAACCTGGCGGCGGCGGGATCAATGTGGCCCGCGCCGTGACCTTTCTCGGCGGCAAAGCCACCGCCATTTTCCCGGTCGGTGGCGCTACCGGCGAGCATCTTGCCGCCCTGCTGGCCGATGAGCAGGTGCCGGTCGAGACCGTCGAAACCCGCGACTGGACGCGGCAAAACCTGCACGTCCACGTGGCCGCCAGCGGCGAACAGTATCGCTTCGTTATGCCCGGCGCGGCACTGACGGACGATGAATTCCGCCGTCTGGAAGAGAAGGTTCTGACTATCGAACCCGGCTCTCTGCTGGTGGTCAGCGGCAGCCTGCCGCCAGGTATTAGCGTCGATAATCTGATGCAACTGGTGAAAAATGCGCAACAGCAGGGACTGCGCTGCATCATTGACAGTTCCGGCGATGCGCTGGCCGCCGCGCTGGACGTCGGCAATATTGAGCTGGTGAAACCGAACCAGAAAGAGCTTAGCGCCCTCGTGCAGCGCGATCTCAGCCAACCCGATGACGTGCGCCTTGCCGCTCAGTCGTTGATCCAGTCCGGTAAAGTGCGCCGGGTGGTGGTCTCCCTGGGTCCGCAGGGGGCATTAGGCGTGGACGCCAGCGGCAGCGTTCAGGTAGTGCCGCCACCGATGAAAAGCCAGAGCACCGTCGGCGCTGGCGACAGCATGGTGGGCGCCATGACCTTGCGTCTGGCGGAAAACGCCAGCCTTGAAGACATGGTACGCTTTGGCGTCGCCGCCGGTAGCGCCGCGACCATCAACCAGGGCACCCGCCTCTGCTCGCGGGCCAATACGCAAAAAATCTATGATTATCTCTGCGGGCGTTGATCTTCCCTGCCCCCTCCGCGCCGGCGGAGGGGAATCACAATATAAGCAGGATGGTCTATGCTGGAAAGGCCATGCATAACAACGGGGTGTAGAGATGAGTAATGAGATTACCGCCTGGGTCGTCAGCGTGACCTTCCATGAACAGGCGCTGACGGAGATCAATGAGGTCAGCAACCATTTTACCCGTGCCGGGTTTGTACTGACGCTCAATGATGAAGAGGGCACGCCCCATGAGCTGGGTACCAACACCTTCGGCCTGCTGAGCGGCCAGACGGCCGAGGAAGTTAAGGCCCTCAGCGCTGGCCTGGCGGAAGCGGCCCTTGGCCGCCCGGCGGAAATCGCTGTGGCCACATTCGCCGAGTGGTTAAAAGCTCAATAAGTGCGTTTAGCGCAACGGAAAGCGTCAGTTGTGCGTCAGTTCCAGGTTTACCCGGTAGTAATGCGCTAACCTTATGATATGGTGGAAAACATGGGGAGAGACAGCATGTGGCAAGCAATCAGTACTCTTTTACGCGATTGGCATACCGAAGACGCTGAAATCGAACTGAAAACCGAGCTGCCCGGTGGAGAGATCCATTCCGCCTGGCATTTACGCTTCGGCGGGAAAGATTACTTCGTGAAATGCGACGAACGGGAACTTCTGCCTATCTTCACCGCCGAGTCCGATCAGCTGGAGCTGCTGTCGCGAAGCAAAACCGTTCGCGTACCGCAGGTCTTTGCCGTCGGCAGCGATCGCGACTATAGCTTCGTGGTCATGGAGTACCTCCCTCCCCGTCCGCTGGATGCGCACAATGCGTTTCTGCTTGGCCAGCAGCTAGCCCACCTCCATCAGTGGAGCGATCAGCCGCAGTTCGGTCTGGATTTTGATAACGATCTTTCCACCACGCCGCAGCCCAACGCCTGGCAGCGTCGCTGGTCGGTTTTTTTTGCCGAGCAGCGTATCGGCTGGCAGCTGGAGCTCGCGGCGGAGAAGGGATTGCACTTTGGCGATATCGATACCTTAGTCGATATGGTACAGCAGCGACTGGCCAACCATCAGCCGCAGCCTTCGCTGCTGCACGGGGATCTGTGGTCCGGCAACTGCGCCTTAGGGCCGGATGGCCCCTATATATTCGATCCCGCCTGCTACTGGGGCGACCGCGAGTGCGATTTAGCCATGCTGCCGATGCATCCGGAACAGCCCCCGCAAATCTATGACGGCTATCAGTCCGTTTCGCCTCTGCCGTCGGGTTTTCTCGATCGTCAGCCGATTTATCAGCTTTATACTCTGCTGAACAGAGCGATTTTGTTTGGCGGCCAGCACCTGGTAACGGCCCAGCAGGCGCTGGATGATGTATTGATGGAGAAAATGCGTTAAACAAGCTTCACGGCGGACCTTGCCGGTCCGCCGCAGCGTTTTATCAGTTAATCTCGACGCCGTTCAGGCGGAATTTGATGGTCATCGTTACGCCGGTACCCGGTCTTCCCTGCTGATAACGCCATCTGCGCATCGCGCTTTTCACCTCGCGTTCGAACATATTCGCCGGCTGAGCAGAGAGGATCTGCAGATTATCAATGCGGCCATCAGGCGAAACGTCAAACTTCACCCGTACCGTCCCTTCAATGCGCAGCGCCTGAGCGCGCGCCGGATAGGACGGCTGAACGCGGCTGATCGCCCGCGGGCCGCTCGGAGCAGTAACGGTGGGTTTAGCCGCTGCTGTCGAGGTGCTTGGCGCTGTACGCGCCGGCGCCGTATTGTTGTTTTCAAACGGCGAGGCCGGACGCGGCTCTGCAGCCGGCTTCACTTCCCGCTTCGGCTGTTCAACCTTTTTCTCCGGCTTAGGCTTGGGTTTAGGTTTGGGCTTCGGCTTAGGTTCCGGTTTATGGATCACCACCGGCGCCTCTTTCGGCGGTTCAGGCACTACCTCTGGCTCCGGCTCAGGTTCGGGTTCAACAACGGGCTCCACGACAGGCTGCGCCGCCGGAGGCGGCTCAAGATCGGCCGGCGCCACCATTGTGATCTCTATCGGCTGCGTCGGAGAAGGCTGTTCAATAACCTGATGTACCGAGGTATAAAGCAGCCCCGCCACAACGGCACCGTGGATAGCCACGGACAGCAGCGTTGGCCACGGAAAGCGGCGAGGTAAATCAAGGGTCATTGCGCTCATAGTCGTTTCTGTTGAAAAATGATGCTCCGATTTTAAATGCAAATAGCAATCATATTCAATAAGGCGTCTTAACCTGAGTCAATTTTTGCCGCCATTTGCAGAAAAAAGCTGCGTCGGCAGTGCTTTCCACTCCAGAGCGCATCTTTGCATTGCAGTCCATCGCTGTTTAACTTAACGTAATTCGCCTGATTATTGATAAGGAGCTTTGCCGTGCTTTACGTTATCTACGCTGAAGATATCGCCGATTCTCTGGAAAAGCGGCTGTCGGTTCGCCCCGCGCATCTCGCGCGTTTACAACTCTTACACGATGAAGGCCGACTGCTTACCGCCGGGCCAATGCCGGCCGTTGACAGTAACGAACCGGGCGCAGCAGGATTCAGCGGCTCAACGGTGATTGCCGAGTTTGAATCGCTGGAAGCGGCCCAGGCCTGGGCCAATGACGATCCGTATATCGCCGCCGGGGTTTACCGCCAGGTCTCAGTTAAGCCGTATAAGAAGGTTTTTTGAAAATACCCTTTCCTTTTTCTGGCTAACCACAAAAACACCCGGGTCATCAGAATGAAGGGCGCATTTTGGTACACGACATTGAAGTGTCGCCCTTTTTAACCTCGCGAAAGCGTTGACTGTTATCCGCCTGAGAAGCCTGGAAGATGAGCACGCACTTTCTCCTGCTACCCCATCATCGACCATCGCCTCGCTTTTTTCGACAATGGAAAATGCTGACAAAACATCGACGCCGCGCGTGATAGTGAATTACTAATACCTTGTGTAAGGCTGTTAAGGAGGATCGCGTTGTTATTTAGCGCTTGCATTTAATGTCAGCACATCCTGATATAGCCCTATAAATCTACAATGCAATAGAAAGAAAAAAATAACTGAAAGATAGTTGCTTAACGACAGATATGAAAGCCTGAAAAAAAATATTATTGGGCATCCACTGCGGATGCCGCGGAACCGAACGTAGCCCATCTTGCTATATTCGGGACCGTAGCCGCTTGAAAGCACGTGGAAATAACCCCCCTGTAGACAAAGGTTTACCTGGCAGGCATAAAGGGGTATTAACTACGCTGCCAGC
Organism: Klebsiella sp. KP20-425-1; assembly: GCF_025813515.1. Classification (NCBI taxonomy): domain Bacteria; kingdom Pseudomonadati; phylum Pseudomonadota; class Gammaproteobacteria; order Enterobacterales; family Enterobacteriaceae; genus Klebsiella; species Klebsiella sp. KP20-425-1. Next base: position 2,091,762 of record NZ_CP109614.1, on the reverse strand, counting down.
GTTAAGTTGCTGAGCATCATTTTTAAAGCCTATTAATTTCGTTGCGTAAACTTCACGCAGAGTGATAGTAGGGGCATCACTGCTTGATTAAAAAATTTGAAAGGGAATAACAAATGTTTTCAATAAGCCCTGTATTTTTTTGGGCTAACATTTATGTACCTGCCGATTTTGAGGATTATTGTGTGAATACCCTGAAAAAAACCGCATTGCTTTCTGTACTTGCCTTATATATTCCTGTGTCGCAAGCCGCGGCTAAGGAATACAGTCTTGATCCACAGCATACCTCGGTTGTGATCTCCTGGAACCATTTCGGCTTCTCAAACCCTACCGCCTATATCTCTGATGTTTCAGGGAAACTGGCCTTTGATAAAGAGAATCCGGAGAAATCCTCGGTGAACGTCACGCTGCCAGTGAAAACCATTGACGCTCACGTCAAGGCGTTAACGGATGAGTTTTTAGGCAAAGAGTATTTTGATGTTAAAACGTTTCCCAACGCCACTTTCCAGAGTACCAAAGTGGAAAGCAAAGGCGACAATAAATATGATGTGGAAGGTAATTTGACCATTAAAGGCATCACCAAACCGGTGGTCCTGCATGCCGTCCTGAATAAGCAGGATATGCACCCAATGGTGAAAAAAGAGGCCATTGGATTTGATGCCACCGGGGTGATAAAACGTTCAGACTTTAAGCTTGATAAATATGTGCCGGCGGTAAGTGATAACGTCACCATCACGTTATCCACGGAAGCCTATGCAAAATAAGTAAAAGCTGGCGCAACGATTGCGTTTTATTCAGGATGCTTATTGCATGGCCTCTCTGGATAATATAACAGGCTCAGATTATTCATGGTCAGGATCGGTCGGTTCATTGAGCTTCAACGCGCTGGACCGCTTAATAACCCCCTTGCCTGTCTGAGTCTGTTTTCTCATTCCCTCAGTTCCCGCCTGGTTACCGCAGCTGGCCGGTCATATCATTAAGCATTTAACAACGCCATGCCCTTCCTGAGCGGCAATAAACCCTGAGCGGCAATAAATGCTATCTGACGGTTAATTCCTGTCGCGCCGCAAACGACTTGGCTCTGGATCTTGTCGTCCGTCATTACAAGCCAGGCGTAGCATCTCTTTTTCACTGAGGCGGGAGCTCTGTTTTGTCGTCGCATCGCAGCAAGAAAAACCATCATTGCCCTATGGAGATGTGCAACGGGAATTTAGCGCAGAGAGAAAACGACAACGGCACCGCGTACGGTGCCGTTTGCCTGCTCGCTTAGCTGTCAGGGAAGATAAACAGCAGGGCATGACGCTGCCGTTTCACCAGCCCCTTCCTGATAGCGAGGATCCGCATATTGCGGCGCGATTGGGCTTCCAGCCAGCGCGCTTTACGGCGATTCACCTGTCTCAGCATGCGCCAGCGCCCTACTTCCGTTCTACTACGCTTCATTGCAACGACTCTACGAGTGAAAACAGCCCCCATTATAAACCTCTGCCAGCAACTGACTACCGCTTTCGCTGCGTTTTTATTTGCCAGAAAAATACTGATGCGTAAACTCATCACATATCGTCATTCAAAAGGATTTTACATCTATGACAACCTTTTACACGGTGGTGAACTGGCTGGTCATTCTGGGGTACTGGCTGTTGATCGCCGGTGTAACATTACGAATTCTAATGAAACGCCGCGCTGTCCCGTCCGCCATGGCATGGTTGCTGATCATTTATATCCTGCCGCTGGTGGGGATCATCGCCTATCTCTCCTTTGGCGAGCTGCATCTCGGCAAGCGTCGGGCCGAGCGCGCCAGGGCGATGTGGCCCTCGACGGCCAAGTGGTTAAACGACCTCAAAGCCTGCAAACATATCTTCGCGGAAGATAACAGCCCGGTGGCCGAATCCCTGTTCAAGCTGTGCGAACGGCGTCAGGGCATTGGCGGCGTAAAAGGCAACCAGCTACAGCTGCTGACGGAATCTGACGACGTGATGCAGGCCCTGATCCGCGATATTCAGCTGGCCCGTCACAACATAGAGATGGTCTTTTATATCTGGCAGCCCGGCGGCATGGCCGACAGCGTCGCTGAATCGCTGATGGCCGCCGCTCGCCGCGGGGTTCACTGTCGGCTAATGCTCGACTCCGCGGGCAGCGTGGCCTTTTTCCGCAGCCCATGGGCGGCGATGATGCGTAACGCCGGTATTGAAGTCGTCGAAGCTCTTAAGGTTAACCTGATGCGCGTGTTCCTGCGCCGGATGGACCTGCGTCAGCATCGTAAAATGGTGATGATCGATAACTATATCGCCTACACCGGCAGCATGAATATGGTCGATCCGCGCTACTTTAAACAGGACTCAGGAGTCGGACAGTGGATTGATCTGATGGCGCGAATGGAAGGCCCGGTGGCGACCTCGATGGGCATCGTCTACTCCTGCGACTGGGAAATAGAGACCGGCAAGCGCATTCTGCCGCCGCCCCCGGACGTCAATATCATGCCGTTCGAAGAGGCCAGCGGACATACTATTCACACGATCGCCTCCGGACCGGGCTTTCCGGAAGATCTGATTCATCAGGCTCTCCTCACCGCCGCCTATGCGGCGAAAGAGCATCTGATCATGACCACCCCCTACTTCGTACCCAGCGACGACCTGCTGCATGCGATCTGTACCGCCGCCCAGCGCGGCGTTGACGTGAGCATTATTTTACCGCGCAAGAACGATTCGCTGCTGGTAGGCTGGGCCAGCCGGGCCTTCTTCACCGAGCTGCTGGCGGCCGGGGTCAAAATCTATCAGTTTGAGGGCGGACTGTTGCATACCAAGAGCGTGCTGGTCGATGGCGAGCTAAGTCTGGTGGGGACCGTCAACCTGGATATGCGCAGCCTGTGGCTCAACTTCGAGATTACCCTGGTCATCGATGACGCCGGTTTTGGCAGCGATCTGGCGGCGGTTCAGGATGATTATATCTCTCGCTCGCGCCTGCTGGATGCCCGTCTCTGGTTAAAACGTCCGCTGTGGCAGCGGATCGCCGAGCGACTGTTTTACTTCTTCAGCCCGTTGCTGTAAAACGTGCCCATCAGATACCGAATGAGTAGCAATCATGGATATGGATTTAAACAACCGCCTGACCGAAGACGAAACGCTCGAGCAGGCTTACGATATCTTCCTCGAACTGGCGGCCGACAACCTCGACCCGGCGGACATCATTCTGTTTAACCTGCAGTTTGAGGAGCGCGGCGGCGCCGAACTGTTCGACCCTTCGGCAGACTGGGAAGAGCATGTGGATTACGATCTCAACCCGGATTTCTTCGCCGAAGTGGTGATTGGTCTGGCGGATACCGACGGCGGGGAAATCAATGATATCTTCGCCCGCGTTCTGCTGTGCCGCGAGAAAGATCATAAGCTGTGCCATATTCTGTGGCGTGAATAACCTTTAACATCCAGTAAAAAGCCTGCCGCGGTTCTCCCGGCAGGCTTTTTTATGTCGCCAGCTTACTTCGGCAAGGCATGACCGCAGGCATGGCAGAAACGGGCGTTATCGTCATGGTCGCCCTGCTGACACTGCGGACACAGGCGCTGCTGTCGTCGACGATTCAGGGCGCTGGTCATATGCGTGGTGATAAGTCCGGTCGGTATGGCAATAATGGAGTAGCCGATCAGGATAAGAATGGAGGCCAGGATGCGACCCAACGGCGTGTGCGGCGTGATGTCTCCGTAGCCGACGGTGGTGATGGTCACGATGGCCCAATAGACCGAGGCGTTAAGCGTGGTGAAGCCGTATTCCGGCCCCTCAATCAGATACATTAACGAGCCGAAAATCACCATCACAATGGCGATAAACGAATAAAACAGGATCAGCTGATGGCGCGCGCTGACAATCGCTCGCCAGAATACGTTGAGCGAAGGCATAAAGCGCAGTAGTTTGAGAATACGCAGCGCGCGGATCGCCCGCATTGCCCGCCAGGCGAATACATAATTGAGGCTAATTTCCGGCCATAGCCACATCACATACAGCGGTAAAATCGTCGCCAGGTCAATCAGGCCCCAAAAGCTGAAAATATAGTGGAGTGGATTGGGCCAGGTAGCGATACGCAGCAGGTATTCCAGGGTAAAGACCGCGGTCACCAGCAGCTCCAGCCAGACGAAAATATGCCATTCATCTAATGTCAGGTGATATTGCGTGCCCAGTCCCGACTCGATAAATATCACCAGTACGCTGAGCAGGGCGAAAAGTCCGCACAGCCCTTCAAAGCGGCGGCCGGAACGTCGGTTCTGATCGAAAAGTAAATGATAAAGCCGCAGACGAGCGGCAGAAAGCATACCCACTTCGTTAACCTCGCAAAAAAAAGGGCTGACCTGCGTCAGCCCCTGAGATTATAACGGGTCTACCTTAAGGCAGGAAACCGCATGGCGGAAACTGCCTTCCAGCACCGGGCGGGTTTTGGCGCACTCCGGTCCGGCAAGCGGACAGCGGGTGCGGAATACGCAGCCTGAGGGCGGATTAATCGGCGAGGGTAATTCGCCTTCCAGCAGTTGGATAGTTTTCGTTTTCTCGAGATCAGGATCGGGGATCGGCACCGCCGACATCAGCGCTTTGGTATAGGGATGCAGCGGATTATGGTACACCTCGTCGTAGGTCCCCAGCTCCACCGCATGGCCCAGATACATTACCAGAACCCGATCGGAGATATGCTTAACCACCGCCAGATCGTGAGCGATAAATATCAGCGATAGCCCCATCTCACGCTGCAGTTGCTGCAGCAGGTTGACGACCTGCGCCTGAATCGACACGTCAAGCGCGGAGACCGGCTCATCGCAGATAATCAGCTTTGGCTCAAGGATCAGCGCCCGCGCGATGCCGATACGCTGACACTGACCGCCGGAGAACTCGTGCGGATAGCGGTTGATCAGGTTGGGCAGCAATCCAACTTTCATCATCATCGCTTTGACGCGATCGCGCACTTCCTGACGGGGCATCTTCGGATGATAGGTACGCAGCGGTTCGGCGATAATTTCTCCGATGGTCATGCGCGGGTTCAGCGAGGCCAGCGGATCCTGGAAGATCATCTGGATATCGCTGCGCACGTCGCGCCACTCTTCCTGCTTCATGCCCAGCAGATCTTTACCCAGCCAGGCCACTTTGCCATCGGTCGCTTTCACCAGACCAATAATGGCGCGGGCGAAGGTCGATTTGCCGCAGCCCGACTCCCCTACCACACCGAGGGTTTCACCCTCGTAAAGGCGCAGCGTCACGCCATCCACCGCTTTCAGCGTTTTCGACGGCTGCCAGAACCACTGCTTGCCATCTTTGATATCGAAGTGCACCTTCAGGTCGGCAATTTCGAGCAGGACTTTTCGTTGTTCAGTTACGGCGTTCATAGCAGATCCCCCACCGGTTTAAAGCAGGCGCGCAGGCGGCCTGGCGCGAACGATTCCAGCGGCGGCGCGCTGCTGCACTGCTCCATGGCATGCGGGCAACGCGGCTGGAATGGACAGCCTTTTGGCAATCGCAGCAGGTTCGGTGGGTTGCCGGGAATGGTCAACAACGCATCGCCTTCCGCATCCAGACGTGGAACCGCATTCAACAGCCCAATAGAGTATGGGTGCGACGGTTGATAGAAGACATCGCGCGCCTGACCGTACTCCATGGTGCGCCCGGCGTACATCACCAGCACTTTATCGCAGATACCTGCCACCACCCCAAGGTCGTGGGTGATCATGATAATGGCCGTGTTGAATTCGCGTTTAAGCTCATTCAACAGCGTCATGATCTGCGCCTGCACGGTAACGTCCAGGGCAGTGGTCGGTTCATCCGCAATCAGCAGCCGGGGCCGGCACAGCAGCGCCATGGCAATCATCACGCGCTGACGCATGCCCCCGGAGAACTCGTGCGGGAACATTTTCATGCGCTTACGCGCTTCCGGCATTTTTACCGCGTCGAGCATCTTCACCGACTCTTCAAACGCTTCGGCTTTACTCAGCCCTTTATGCAGCATCAGGACTTCCATTAACTGCTCGCCCACCCGCATATAGGGGTTAAGAGAGGTCATCGGATCCTGGAAAATCATTGAGATTTGTTCAGCGCGCAGTTTGTTCAGCTCACGCTCGGGCAAATTGAGGATTTGCCGACCGTTAAAGGTGGCGGAACCCCCGATTCGACCGTTGGCCGCCAGCAGTCCCATCAGGGCGAAGGCGGTTTGCGATTTACCGGAGCCGGATTCGCCCACAATGCCGAGCGTCTCGCCCGCCTGCAGGGTGAAGTTCAGATCATTGACGGCGGTGACGTCGCCATCCGGCGTTTTAAAGGTGACGCGAAGATCTTTCACGTCCAGCAGTAGCCCGCTGTGGCTCTGCGCTTGCGGCGCTTTTGCCGTTTCAATCATGGTCATGGCAGCGCTCCTTAGCGGTCTTTCGGGTCGAGGGCATCACGCAGACCATCGCCGATAAAGTTGAAACAGAACAGGGTCACCACCAGGAAACCCGCCGGGAACAACAGTAGCCAGGGCGAAACTTCCATTGAGTTGGCGCCATCGCTGAGCAATGCCCCCCAGCTGCTGAGCGGCTCCTGCGTCCCCAGTCCCAGGAAACTGAGGAAGGATTCGAAGAGGATCATGCTGGGGACCAGCAGCGAGGCATACACCACCACCACCCCCAGCACGTTGGGGACGATATGGCGCAGCACGATGCTCGCCGTCGAGACCCCGCCGACCTGCGCGGCTTCGATAAACTCTTTGCGCTTCAGGCTCAGCGTCTGCCCGCGCACGATACGCGCCATATCCAGCCAGGACACCATGCCAATGGCGACAAAGATCAGCAGGATATTCTGACCAAAAAAGGTCACCAGCAGGATGACGAAGAACATAAACGGGAAGGAGTTGAGGATCTCCAGCAGACGCATCATCACCGAATCCACTTTGCCGCCGAGATAACCGGAGAGCGAACCGTACAGCGTGCCGAGGATCACCGCCACCAGCGCCGCCGCCACCCCGACCATCAGCGAAATGCGCCCGCCGATCGCTACGCGCACCAGCAGATCGCGCCCGGAGGAGTCGGTTCCGAAGTAGTGGCCGGAGGCCATATCCGGGGCATTGGACATCATGCCCCAGTCGGTATCGAAGTAGGAGAACGACGATACCATCGGCGCGAAGGTAACGAACAGCGCAATAAGCACCAGCATAATCAGGCTGGTCACCGCGGCGCGGTTATGCATAAAGCGGCGACGCGCGTCCTGCCAGAGGCTACGCCCCTCCACTTCCAGCTTCTCACTGAAGTTTTCCAGCGCCTCGCTATTTTTCTTACTTAACATCATGGCGAACTCCGGCTTCAGTAGCGAATCTTCGGATCGATAACGGCGTACAGCACGTCAACGATGGCGTTGAACAGGATAGTCAGGGCGCCAACGAGGATCGTCAGGCTGAGCACCAGCGAATAGTCGCGGTTAAGCGCCCCGTTAACGAACAGCTGGCCGATCCCCGGCAGGCCGTAAATGGTTTCAATGACCATTGAGCCGGTGATGATGCCCACGAAAGCTGGCCCCATATAGGAGAGCACCGGCAGCAGCGCCGGCTTCAGCGCATGGCGCAGAATAATGCGACGCATCGGCAGCCCCTTCGCCCGCGCGGTGCGGATAAAGTTAGAGTGCAGCACTTCAATCATTGAGCCGCGGGTGATACGCGCGATGCTGGCGATATAGGCCAGGGAAAGCGCCACCATCGGCAGGATCATAAATTTCAGCGCCCCGCCGTTCCAGCCGCCGCCCGGCAGCCAGTGCAGGGTAATGGCAAAGATCATCACCAGCAGCGGCGCGACCACAAAGCTCGGAATAACCACGCCGGTCATGGCTACCCCCATCACCGCGTAGTCCCAGCGGGTATTTTGCTTCAGGGCGGCTATCACCCCGGCGGCAACGCCGATCACCACCGCCAGTAAAAAGGCGGCGAAGCCCAGTTTCGCTGAAACCGGGAAGCTGGCGGCCACCAGATCGTTGACGGAATAATCTTTGTATTTAAAAGAGGGACCAAAATCGCCATGCGCCAGCTGCTTCAGATAATTGAAGTACTGCGTCATGATGGGGTCGTTTAAATGGTATTTTGCTTCAATATTCGCCATGACTTCCGGCGGTAGCGTGCGTTCCCCGGTAAAAGGACTTCCCGGCGCCAGACGCATCATGAAGAATGAGATGGTGATAAGAATAAATAGCGTCGGAATCGCTTCCAGACAGCGACGTAAGATAAATTTTAACATTGCCCGTACCTTCTGGCGTGTGCCTTTGCACTGCTCTCAAATAAGACACGATGGAGCGAGCCGAGACCCGCTCCACGTATTGCCATTAATGTTTGATAACGTAGAGGTCTTTGGTATAGACGTTATCCATCGGGTCTTTACCGGTATAGCCACCGACCCACGGTTTCACCAGGCGGGCGTTAACGTAGTAATAAACCGGTACGATCGCGCTGTCTTTGTCCAGCTGCTGCTCTGCTTTCGCATAGGCCGCCGTGCGCTGCGCTTCATCGGATGCTTTTACGGATTCAGCCATAATCTTGTCGAACGCCGGGCTCTTATAGTGCGCGGTGTTCATTGAACTGTCAGAGAGCATGGTGTTCAGGAAAGAGGTTGGCTCGTTATAGTCGGCGCACCAGCCCGCACGCGCCACGTCATAGGTGCCCTGATGACGGGTATCGAGGAACGTTTTCCACTCCTGGTTGACCAGCTTCACGTCAATGCCCAGGTTTTTACGCCACAGCGAGGCGGCGGCAATCGCCAGCTTCTTGTGCAAATCAGAGGTGTTATACAGCAGGTTGAAGGTCAACGGTTTATCGGCGCTATAGCCGGCTTCGGCCAGCAGTTTTTTCGCTTCTTCGTTGCGTTTTTCCTGCGACCAGGTAAACCATTCCGGCTCGCTCAGCTTCGCGCCATCGGTATACGGTGGGGTGTAGCCGTAGGCCGGCAGATCGCCCTGTCCTTTCACCTTATTAGCAATAATATCGCGATCCAGACCCAGCTTCAGCGCGGTACGCACGCGCACGTCGGTGAACGGGGCCTTCTGGTTGTTGATTTCGTAATAATAGGTACACAGATAGGGGTCAACGTGCAGCTCGTTGGGGATCTCTTTTTTCAGCTTCTGGAAGAGTTCGATCGGCAGTTGGTTATAAGTCATGTCCAGTTCACCGCTGCGGTAGCGGTTAACATAGGTCACTTCGGAAGAGGTCGGCAGCCAGGTAACGGTGTTAATGACGGTTTTAGCATTATCCCAATAGTGCGGGTTACGCTCCATCACGATCCGCTCGTTGACCACCCAGTCTTTCAGAGTATACGCGCCGTTGGTAACGATATTGCCAGGCTGCGTCCACTTTTCGCCAAATTTTTCGATGGCCGGTTTGTAGACGGGAGACATCGCCGGGTTAACCAGCAGTTTATAAAAATAGGGTACCGGTTCGCTGAGGGTGACTTCCAGCGTGTGGTCGTCAATGGCTTTTACGCCCAGCTCGCTCGGCGCTTTCTTGCCGTCAATGATTTCGTCGACGTTAACTATATGACCATATTGCGGATAGCTGGCATAAGGAGAAGCTGTTTTCGGATCTACCAGACGCTGCCAGCTGTATACGAAGTCCTGGGCGGTAACCGGCTCGCCGTTAGACCATTTTGCATCTTTACGCAGATGGAAGGTCCAGACTTTAAAATCTTTATTATCCCAGCTCTCCGCCACGCCAGGGATCGGGTGGCCATCTTTCGGCGAAGTATTCAGCAAACCTTCGAACAGGTCGCGGCTAATATTGGCCTCTGGCACCCCTTCGATTTTATTTGGGTCCAGCGATTGCGGCTCGGCGCCGCTATTACGTACCAGGGTTTGCTTCTCTGCCAGCTGCACTCCAGCCGGGACATCCGCTGCCATTGCCATATTGCCGGCGATCAGTGCGGATAGCACTCCCGCGGCGATTAAACGCTTTTTAGTGATGATGGTCATTGTGTTGTAACTCCAGTCATTATAATTACTGGTTTTTTAACCAGCCTGTTTTTCCCGTTTTCGGGTTCTGTCCAACGCAGGAGTTTGCGATTGGCAGATTGCTATCACCGACTTATTTATTACGACCGCTCGAACGGCAGTCTTAACGTCGATTCGTTGCCCTCGCTGGAGGGTCGTTCTGGCGAAATGAGTTAATTAAAAATAATTCTCATTTGCGTACATAATTCAGCAGACGATAACGGCGGAAAGTACCAAAAGGTAAACACCTCCGCCAATGCAATTTGCAAATATGTTACCGAATTCTCTTTTATTGCCGGTTTTGCCAGCGTGACAAGCGTTTGCCATAAAACGTCGATGTAAAAATATTATTATTTATCAGAGCATTACGATAATTTCATCAGCCAGCATACTGAGCAGCGACCACAAGATGGTTTTTTGTACAAAAATTTAACAATAGATTACTTTTTAGCACATTCATCTGCCGCCTTGTTAAAATTACTAATATCATTTCGATGATCCGACAGCAAGTACCAGAGAATGATGTGAAGAAAATAACATCACAGGAGGGGGAGGCGTGAGGAGAATGTTAAGAGAAATATTTCATATCTTAATGAAAAACATGAAATTAATAGCGATATCGCAAAATATTATTCCTACCGCCAGCTCCGCGCTGGCTAATAGGTTTTGCTAATAATCGCGCAGGCGTGAAGCGAGACTCCCCGCCTGCTGGCGACGAACTAACTCAGCAGCCCTGGGAAAAGCGCTTTAATCCCGGTCACAATAAACTCAATGCCGAGGGCCATCAGCAACAGGCCCATAATACGGGTGATGACGTTGATTCCCGTCTGCCCCAGCAAACGGACCAGCCACGGCGCCATACGGAAAATCCCCCAGCAGCAGAGGGCAAATACCGCTATCGCCAGTGAGAACCCGACCAGATGCACCCAGGAGTGGTACCGGGTCCCCCAGACGATAGTTGAACTGATTGCCCCTGGCCCGGCCATTAATGGTAGCGCGAGAGGAACGACGCCGATGCTCTCCCGGACCGCCGTCTCCGACTTTTCCTGCTTGTTCTGCTTATCTTCGCCGAGCTTACCGCTGATCATCGACATCGCGATGGTCACCACCAGGATGCCGCCGGCGATACGGAAGGAGTCAATGGAGATACCGAAAATCTGCAGAATGCCATCGCCGAGGAACAGCGACGTCAGGAGGATGATCGCCACCGACAGGTTGGCGGTGAGGTTGGTCTTATTACGCACCGCAGCCGGCTGATAGCTGGTCATACTGATGAATACCGGAATAATGCCAACCGGGTTAACCAGGGCAAATAAGCCGATGAAAAACTTGAAATATGCAGAAAAATCGAACAGTGATTGAGTCACATTGGGCTCCGCAGCATCATCAAAATTGGCGGTTGACTGTTAACAGCATAAAATAACTGCGCGAAACATACGCTTTTTACCTGCAATATTCATTATAAATATGCATAACCCGGTGATATGTATCGAATGTTAGCCATTTGTATATTTAATGCTAATCGTTTTTTTAATTTCAAAACCCTCCCATCACACTTGATCGAACCGGTCAAAAAGCAGCCAGCTGAAAGGTATCAGCAGCGACAATACTTGATCTAAATCACGTAATTTGTACTCAGAAGTGAGTAATCTTGATGACACCAACAGAGTGGAAGGCAGCAGTACCTGAAAGCGAAAGAGATAAAGCTTTTTTAGTAAATCGGTGAAACAGCGCCCTGATTTTTCTACATAAACATTTACATGCAAGCTGTTAACGGCCTGTCTATAATGTCGAATCGAGCGACTGATTTACTAAAAAAGTTTAACATTATCAGGAGAGCATTATGGCTGTTACTAATATCGCTGAACTGAACGCGCTTGTTGAGCGTGTCAAGAAAGCCCAGCGTGAATATGCCAGTTTCACTCAAGAACAAGTCGACAAAATCTTCCGCGCCGCCGCTCTGGCCGCTGCAGATGCTCGAATCCCTCTCGCCAAAATGGCCGTAGCCGAATCCGGCATGGGTATCGTTGAAGACAAAGTGATCAAAAACCACTTCGCTTCCGAATACATTTACAACGCTTATAAAGACGAAAAAACCTGTGGCGTTCTGTCAGAAGACGACACCTTTGGCACCATCACTATTGCTGAGCCTATCGGCATCATCTGCGGTATCGTACCGACCACTAACCCGACTTCAACAGCCATTTTCAAATCGCTCATCAGTCTGAAAACGCGTAACGCCATCATTTTCTCTCCGCACCCGCGTGCAAAAGAAGCCACCAACAAAGCGGCTGATATCGTGCTGCAGGCTGCCATCGCGGCCGGCGCGCCGAAGGACCTGATTGGCTGGATCGATCAGCCGTCTGTAGAACTGTCTAACGCGCTGATGCATCACCCGGACATCAACCTGATCCTGGCGACCGGTGGTCCAGGCATGGTGAAAGCAGCATACAGCTCCGGTAAACCTGCTATCGGCGTCGGCGCCGGTAACACCCCGGTAGTCATTGATGAAACCGCCGACATCAAACGTGCCGTAGCGTCCGTACTGATGTCTAAAACCTTCGATAACGGCGTGATCTGTGCTTCTGAGCAGTCCGTTGTGGTGGTTGATTCAGTCTATGACGCGGTTCGCGAACGTTTCGCCAGCCACGGCGGCTATCTGCTGCAGGGTAAAGAGCTGAAAGCCGTTCAGGACATTATCCTGAAAAATGGCGCGCTGAACGCGGCTATCGTTGGTCAGCCAGCGGCCAAAATCGCTGAACTGGCAGGCTTCACCGTGCCGGCCACCACCAAAATTCTGATTGGTGAAGTGACCAACGTTGACGAGAGCGAGCCGTTTGCTCACGAAAAACTGTCTCCGACGCTGGCTATGTATCGTGCAAAAGATTTCGAAGACGCGGTAGCCAAAGCAGAAAAACTGGTCGCCATGGGCGGTATCGGTCACACCTCTTGCCTGTACACCGACCAGGACAACCAGCCGGCTCGCGTGGCTTACTTCGGCCAAATGATGAAAACCGCGCGTATCCTGATCAACACCCCGGCTTCTCAGGGTGGTATCGGTGACCTGTACAACTTCAAACTCGCGCCTTCCCTGACTCTGGGTTGTGGTTCCTGGGGTGGTAACTCCATCTCTGAAAACGTTGGTCCGAAACACCTGATCAACAAGAAAACCGTTGCTAAGCGAGCTGAAAACATGTTGTGGCACAAACTTCCGAAATCTATCTACTTCCGTCGTGGCTCCCTGCCAATCGCACTGGATGAAGTGATTACCGATGGTCACAAACGCGCGCTGATCGTGACTGACCGCTTCCTGTTCAACAACGGCTATGCCGATCAGATCACTTCCGTACTGAAAGCTGCGGGTGTTGAGACGGAAGTCTTCTTCGAAGTTGAAGCTGACCCGACGCTGACCATCGTACGTAAAGGTGCCGACCTGGCGAACTCCTTTAAACCAGACGTGATCATCGCCCTGGGCGGCGGTTCCCCGATGGATGCGGCGAAAATCATGTGGGTCATGTACGAACATCCGGAAACCCACTTCGAAGAACTGGCGCTGCGCTTTATGGATATCCGTAAACGTATCTACAAGTTCCCGAAAATGGGCGTCAAAGCCAAGATGGTGGCGATCACTACCACTTCCGGTACCGGTTCTGAAGTTACGCCTTTCGCCGTGGTGACCGATGACGCGACCGGTCAGAAATACCCGCTGGCAGACTACGCGCTGACCCCGGATATGGCCATTGTCGATGCCAACCTGGTGATGGATATGCCGAAATCGCTGTGTGCGTTCGGTGGTCTGGATGCGGTGACTCACGCCCTGGAAGCTTACGTTTCCGTACTGGCTTCTGAGTTCTCTGACGGCCAGGCGCTGCAGGCGCTGAAACTGCTGAAAGAGTACCTGCCGGCTTCCTATCACGAAGGTTCCAAGAACCCGGTTGCCCGTGAGCGCGTACACAGTGCCGCGACTATCGCCGGTATCGCGTTCGCTAACGCCTTCCTCGGCGTGTGTCACTCGATGGCGCACAAACTGGGCTCCCAGTTCCATATTCCGCACGGTCTGGCCAACGCCCTGCTGATCTGCAACGTTATCCGCTATAACGCGAATGACAACCCGACCAAGCAGACCGCGTTCAGCCAGTACGACCGTCCGCAGGCTCGTCGTCGTTACGCTGAAATCGCCGATCACCTGGGCCTCTCCGCACCAGGCGACCGCACCGCAGCGAAAATCGAGAAACTGCTGGCATGGCTGGAAAGCATTAAAGCTGAGCTGGGTATTCCGAAATCTATCCGCGAAGCTGGCGTTCAGGAAGCTGACTTCCTGGCCCACGTTGATAAACTGTCTGAAGATGCATTCGATGACCAGTGCACCGGCGCTAACCCGCGCTACCCGCTGATCTCCGAACTGAAACAGATCCTGCTGGATACCTACTACGGCCGCGAATTCGTCGAAGGCGAAGCCGGTGCGAAAGCCGAAGTTGCTCCGGTAAAGGCTGAGAAAAAAGCGAAAAAATCCGCTTAACCAACAGCGATAGCATCGCGACAAGCCCCGTCACCTGACGGGGCTTTTTTTATCCCCGCTATCAGCCATTCTTTATCGCCAGCTACGCCAACCTATAGCAGACATAAAAAAGGCGCCCACAGGCGCCTGTACGAGCTTCTGAGGGTATCAGCAGGGACGGTGCTGGTTTTGTACCTTGGTTAACGAACCGACGCTCAGCGCCTCTTTATAATGCTTACGGCAGACCGATACGTACCGCTCATTACCGCCGATGACGACCTGCTCACCCTCATTATAAGGACGCCCCTCCTGATCGAGGCGCAATACCATGCTGGCCTTGCGGCCGCAGAAGCAGATCGTTTTCAGCTCAACCAGCTTATCTGACCAGGCCAGTAAATACTGGCTGCCGGTAAAGAGCTCACCACGAAAGTCCGTCCGCAACCCATAGCAAAGCACCGGAATATCCAGCGTATCGACAACTTCGGACAGCTCATGAACCTGTTCACGCGTCAGAAACTGGCTTTCATCCACCAGCACGCAGTGAATCGGCTTTAGCTGGTGCTCCGCCGCAATATCGTCAAATAACGAGGTCTGTGGATTATACAATCGGGCCGGCGAGGAGAGCCCGATACGTGAACTGACTTTTCCGGCGCCAAAGCGGTCATCAATCTCAGCGGTATAAACGACGGTACGCATCCCCCGCTCCTGGTAATTGTACGAAGATTGCAACAGAGCGGTCGACTTACCTGCATTCATTGCAGAGTAGTAGAAATAAAGTTGTGCCATCGGCTGCGTGACCCCAATCAAAGTGTTTTATCGCGGCGACGATTGTACCATATTTTATGCGCACAGCCGCGCTTTCAGCAGGGGTATTGTCGCGAAGCTGAAGGGCCTGCAAACCGAAAGGATTAAGAAGATGAATTGAATTTTCAGGGCCACTATTTGTACGCCCCGTTACGCTACTGGCGCGGTAACCATTGTCTTTTCGTGCTTATAGACCGGTTGCCCATGGGCTATAAGCAGGGCTGCCGGTTGTTTTATATTAAGCCTTGTAACCAAAAATGCGCTAATACTGACGAGGGTTATTTACCCATGTAAAGGATCATTTCTCTCACTGAACCTCTCAAAAAGCATACCGTCTCAATGTTTTAGCTTGCCTTCGCCTCATCGCTATAAGCGATGAAAGATGTGAAGCGGCACGGGAATTTTAACTTAAATTAATTAATTCTCGCGACAAATAACCAGTAATTTTGAATTCCTTACATTCCCCCCTATTGCACAACGCATTTTATCGCTCTATTATTAGTTCAACAAACCACCCCACAATATAAGTTTGAGATTACTACAATGAGCGAAGCACTTAAAATTTTGAACAACATCCGTACTCTTCGTGCGCAGGCAAGAGAATGCACCCTGGAAACGCTCGAAGAAATGCTGGAAAAATTAGAAGTCGTCGTTAACGAGCGCCGTGAAGAAGAAAACGCTGCCGCGGCAGAAATTGAAGAGCGTACGCGTAAGCTGCAGCAATACCGTGAAATGCTGATTGCTGACGGTATTGATCCGAATGAACTGCTGAGCACCATGGCTGCCGTTAAAGCCGGTACCAAAACCAAGCGTGCTGCACGTCCGGCTAAATATAGCTATGTTGACGAAAATGGTGAAACCAAAACCTGGACCGGTCAGGGCCGTACCCCGGCTGTGATCAAAAAAGCAATGGATGAGCAAGGTAAATCACTGGACGATTTCCTGATCTAATCTCCGTTGATCGCTATAAAAAATCCCGCTGCGGCGGGATTTTTTTTGCCCTCAGGGCCGATATAAAAAAACCGGGAGTCCCAGATGCGCTCCCGGTTTGTACTTTCAACCGCGCGGATTACTTCGCTACCGCCGTTTCCAGCCAGGCTTTAAAATCGTCGCCCAGCGTTTTGTGACGAATACCATATTCGACAAACGCCTGCATGTAGCCAAGCTTATTACCGCAGTCATGGCTCTTGCCTTTCATATGATAAGCTTCAACCGTTTCTTTCTCGATCAGCATATCAATGGCGTCAGTCAGCTGAATTTCATCACCAGCGCCCGGAGGGGTTTTCGCCAGCAGCGGCCAGATATCGGCGCTGAGGACATAACGCCCCACCACCGCCAGGTTGGACGGCGCAACGTCAGCTTTTGGCTTCTCAACCACGCCCACCATCGGTACGCTTTCGCCCGGCTTCAGGGATTCGCCTTTGCAGTCAACCACGCCATAAGCGGTTACGTCTTCAACAGGTTCAACCATAATCTGGCTGGCGCCAGTCTCATCGAAGCGAGAGATCATCTCAGCGAGGTTATCGCGGCTCAGATCGGATTCATATTCATCCAGAATAACGTCTGGCAGAATAACCGCGACCGGCTCATCTCCCACTACCGGATGGGCGCACAGCACCGCGTGACCCAGACCTTTCGCCAGGCCCTGACGAACTTGCATAATAGTCACGTGCGGCGGGCAAATAGACTGCACTTCTTCCAGCAGCTGGCGTTTTACACGTTTTTCCAGCATCGCTTCCAGCTCAAAACTGGTATCGAAATGGTTTTCGATAGAGTTTTTCGACGAGTGCGTTACCAGAACAATTTCAGTAATTCCTGCAGCGATACATTCATTAACAACGTACTGAATTAACGGCTTATCTACCAGCGGCAGCATTTCTTTTGGAATCGCTTTGGTGGCCGGCAGCATCCTGGTGCCTAATCCCGCAACCGGGATAACCGCTTTTCTGACTTTAGAATTAAGGGCAGCCATTGAAATCTCCTGGACTGTTTGTTTTTTAAACTTCTCGTTACAAATAACGTGTCGAGTATATCAGTCAACCGCGTATTTACTGGTCTGAAAAGCTGCCGATAGCCTCGAATTAGGACTTTTACGCATAAAACTGCTCGATGTTACCACCGCTAAAGGGCAAGAGGTAATCCCGTCTGCTTAGATATAAACGCAATTGCTCATTCCGCAGACAACATTAAGCGTAAACGACCGCCAGCCCCCCAAATTTGGCACTGCCACGAGGTGCAGCGTTGGCTAATTTGGTTAAGATAAGCATCACCCAGCGTCCCCAAAGGAACGCCATTACTAATCTGAATTTGATGCTCCCCCGTATTCAGCGTGCCATTAAGTCCCGCTGACACCAGAATTAAATTTTTCAGCCCGCTGTGGTAATACCCTACTAACAGAGGGAACTGGCCCGGAAGATTTGCCTGACGCAGCAGTTGATTCACCTGTTTTAACAAACTTCCCATTTCTGGTAGCCGTTGTCCCTGGTGCGCCAGTTGCTCCTGCAGCAGACCATTAAACAACGCGCGCAGCAATAATGCTGCCAACACGCCATTATCGCCTGCGCGTGTGACATCCAGACAATAGAAAGCCAAATCATTTTCCGAAAGCGGCGCGATATCGAGTACCAGACCGGGCTTGTCTGCCGACACCAGTTGTCGATAATGAATACGGCAGTGCGACATTTCCTGTTGCACCGGCGGCTGTAATTCCTGCAATAGTCTTGAAGCGGCGATGGGATTACTGACCAGCGCATCCCAGTCCTCAAATAAACGCTCTTCCTCTTCCACGCGCGAACTGAACATCGCGGGATAGAGACAGGCGTAAACGGTCTCGCGCAGGCGATCGAAATCTTTTACTGGCTTTAACAGCACGTCCTGGACGCCAAGTCGCAACGCTTTAGCTATATCCGCCATGTTTTCGGTGGCGGAGATCATCAGGATCGGTAACTGTTCGCCGCGGTTACGCAGCGTTTCCACCAGCTCCAGACCGTTCATTCTCGGCATAGAAATGTCGCAAATCATCAGGTCCGGATGCACCTCCGTCATTTTATGCAGGGCATCCTTGCCATCTTCCGCCTGGAAGGTTGTTGCTCCCAGCGAGGTCAGCCATCCATGCAAGAGTGAGCGGAAAACGGGTTCGTCTTCAACTATCAGAATCTGTTTTCCCGCCAATGGCTGCGTCATGATATCTCCCCTGGCTGACGATAATTCAATAGTGGCACGCTATTCTCACTATCGCCTGTCAGAATTTGCTTAAGTCAGTAACTCGTACGTCAAACGGCTGTACGCACTAAGGGTAATAATTCATCCATTTTCTTTTCTACCGCCAGTTGCCCCGCGGCAATCGCCTCTCCGGCGCGATGAAAATCAAGCGTCGAAACTTGCGGACAGTATGGCTGCAACAGGATATCCGGCGGGTCACCCGCCATACGATTGCGTTTAAGACGGTTTTCCAGTACCTGGATAGAGGTGGTCATGATCTCCATCGCCGTCGGCGTCACGGCCGTACGGCGGGAACTCATTCGCGTCAAGCGCGCGCGCAGACGAGTATGCCATGGCCCCTCTTTCTCTTCCGCTTCCTGCCGCGGCGTTTCAAGGGAGAACAAATCCTGCTGCATAAGATGGGCATCATGTTGCAGGTCGACGGCAATCACAATATCCGCTCCCATTGCCCGGGTGAGCGACACAGGAACCGGATTGACCACCGCGCCATCGACCAGCCAGTAACCATTATGCCTTACTGGCGACATTAACCCCGGCATACTGCAGGAGGCGCGAATGGCTAAATGTAGATCGCCTTCGGTAAACCACAGCTCCCTACCGGTGCTTAAATTGGTGGCAACAGCGGCAAACCGGCGCTCGCAGCGTTCAATCTCGGTGACGGGCATAATGCGGCGGTAATGATTGAATACCTTTTCCCCCCGCAGCAGTCCCCCCCTGCGCCAGGAGAGATCCATCAGCTTCAGGACATCCCAGTTGCTGAATGAGCAGACCCATGATTCGAGTGCCGGGAGTCGGTTACAGGCATACGCCGCCCCTACCAGCGAACCGATAGAACAACCGGCTACGATATCAATCTCAATACCGGCCCGCTGGAGGGCGTTGATGACGCCAATGTGCGACCATCCGCGAGCGGCTCCCGCACCTAGCGCCAGACCAATTTTAAGCTTTCTCATTAGTACTAATAACTATCCTTCCACTCTGAGCGTGGCAACATTGTCACGGCTCAGTTAACATAATGCCCTTTGGCGTAGAAGCGCCGTTACTCTTTCTTCCATGGAGGCAGTTTTGTCGCAATTATGCCCCTGTGGCAGCGCACTGGAGTATAGCTCATGTTGCCAGCGATATCTGTCCGGCGCTGAGCTTGCGCCGGGCCCGTCACAGCTTATGCGCTCCCGTTATAGCGCGTTCGTCATGAAAGACGCTGACTATCTAATCAAAACCTGGCACCCGTCCTGTCAGGCGCAGCAATTTCGCGCCGAACTGGAGAAAGGGTTTTCCCAGACCGAATGGCTGGGCTTAACCCTGTTCGCCAGTGATGAGGGGCGAGCTCCAAATGAAGGTTTTGTCAGCTTTGTCGCCCGCTTTACTGACAATAACCGCCCTGGCGCCATTATTGAACGTTCCAGATTCTTAAAAGAAAATGGACAGTGGTACTATATCGACGGGACACGACCGCTGATTGGCCGTAACGACCCCTGCCCCTGCGGCTCAGGTAAAAAATTTAAAAAATGCTGCGGCCAGTAACGCTGGCGCAGCGCTTGCAAACATTACAGGATTTTCCTCGCGATGCATTCATTACAACGTAAAGTACTACGCACTATTTGCCCTGATCAGAAAGGCCTCATCGCGCGTATCACCAATATCTGCTACAAGCATGAACTCAACATTGTGCAGAACAATGAGTTTGTTGACCACCGTACCGGTCGTTTCTTTATGCGCACCGAACTGGAAGGCATTTTTAACGACGCTACTCTGCTGGCCGATCTCGACAGCGCCCTGCCTGAAGGCTCCATCCGCGAACTGAATCCGGCAGGCCGTCGCCGGGTGGTGATTCTGGTGACGAAAGAGGCGCACTGTCTGGGCGATCTGCTGATGAAAGCCAACTACGGCGGGCTGGATGTCGATATTGCCGCGGTTATCGGCAACCATGACACCCTGCGCTCGTTGGTGGAGCGCTTTGGTATTCCGTTTGAGCTGGTCAGCCATGAAGGACTGAGCCGCGAAGAACACGATCAGCGGATGGGCGATGCTATCGCCGCCCACGAACCGGATTACGTGGTGCTGGCCAAGTATATGCGCGTCCTGACGCCAGAATTTGTCGCCCGCTTCCCGAACAAAATCATCAATATCCACCATTCGTTTTTGCCGGCGTTTATCGGCGCCCGTCCCTATCATCAGGCCTATGAGCGCGGCGTGAAAATCATTGGCGCTACCGCCCACTACGTGAATGACAATCTGGATGAAGGCCCGATCATCATGCAGGACGTGATTCACGTCGATCATACTTATACCGCAGAAGATATGATGCGCGCTGGGCGCGATGTTGAAAAAAACGTCTTGAGCCGGGCGCTGTATCAGGTACTGGCTCAGCGCGTCTTCGTTTACGGTAACCGGACGATTATTCTTTAATCGACTGAGAAATGAATTGGTTAGCTTTACGGCGTTACGTGTAAAAATCAGGCAACCAGTTTATTTTTGTCAAACGAATGCTTTACAGGGGCGCATCATTTGGTATGATGCGCCCCGCTTCCCGAGAAGGAAGCAGGCCAGTACCAAGCATTACCCCGTGGTGGGGTTCCCGAGCGGCCAAAGGGAGCAGACTGTAAATCTGCCGTCATCGACTTCGAAGGTTCGAATCCTTCCCCCACCACCATTATTCACTACAGTGATATGGTTTCCCCGACAAGCGTAAACGATGTTTGCACTTAGCGGGAAGGGTAAGAACCTTCGACTAAGGTTCGACTCGAGCGCCAGCGAGAGAACGTTGCCGCAGGCAACGGCCCGAAGGGCGAGGAGAGATAGCGACGAGTTATCCTTCCCCCACCACCATTCATTTTGCTGAATAGCCTACAATGTGATTTTACCCCTGGTGGGGTTCCCGAGCGGCCAAAGGGAGCAGACTGTAAATCTGCCGTCATCGACTTCGAAGGTTCGAATCCTTCCCCCACCACCATCTTCTTAAAAAACACCTCAATCCAATTACTCTACGATATTCTATATTCTGCCCCATGGGGAAGGATGAGAAGCTTCGACTAAGGTTCGACTCGAGCGAAGCGAGAGAACGTTGCCGCAGGCAACGGCCCGAAGGGCGAGGCGCTTTAGCGCCGAGTAATCCTTCCCCCACCACCATCTCTTCATGTATTGCCCAGCTTATTCCACCTGCGATACGCTATATTCTGCCCCACGGGGAAGGATGAGAAGCTTCGACTAAGGTTCGACTCGAGCGAAGCGAGAGAACGTTGCCGCTGGCAATGGCCCGAAGGCGAGGCGCTTTAGCGCCGAGTAATCCTTCCCCCACCACTCTTGCACTCTCAGCCACCTGTTCTGCTGTCTCATCGCTCGCGCTTCGCTTAGCGAGGCTACAAGTGGTGCCGTCTGGTAGCCCGGACAGGTGCGCAGCACCGCCTCCGGAAAAACTCACAGCGGTGGCAACCGCCTTTTTACCGGCGAGCTTTTCACCACCGAGGTGTTACACTGCGCATACTCCGCCAGACCGTCCAGCAGGGTATCCAGCTGGGCAATATCGCGCACCACGAGACGCATCACAAAACAATCTTCCCCGGTCACCTTGTCACTTTCAATACATTCCGGCATCGCCTGGATATATTTATCCACCTTCTGCAGCAGCCCAGGCAGCGGCCGGACCCGCACCAGCGCCTGCAGGCTATAGCCCAGCGCGGCGAGATTTACCCGCGCCCCATAGCCCTGAATGACACCCCGCTCCTCCAGGCGCTTCACCCGCTCGGCGGTGCTCGGCGAGGTCAGCCCCACTCGCGCGCTCAGGACCTTGAGCGAAACTCTGGCATCCTGAGTCAGGCAGGTGAGGATCGCCCGGTCAATTTCATCAAGTACGTCATTCATATATTTCACCTAATTATAAAAGGCATTTCCCCCCTTCTACCTTAATTCAGCCATATCACCCTGTCAGGGTTTTTCGCACAATAACTAAAAAATGGTGGAGGTGAAAAATGCAACTTACCCGCGGCGTCTGGCAGATGAGCCTGGCAATGATAATCTCCGGCTCGATCGGCGCGTTCGTGCTGCTCTCTGGTTTGCCGGTGACAGATGTGGTGTTCTGGCGCTGCCTGATTGGCGCGCTAACCCTGCTGGTGTTTATCGTGTTAAGCCGCCAGCCCTTCAACCGGCTAACGCGTTTCACTCTCGCTCTGGCGGTGATTGGCGGCGCGGCGCTGGTCGTCAACTGGCTGCTGCTGTTTGCCGCCTATTCGCGGATCTCAATCGGTATGGCCACCGTGGTCTATAACACCCAGCCGTTTATGCTGGTACTGATGGGGATGGTGCTGGGGGAACGGGTCAGCGCCGTGAAATGGGGATGGTTACTGCTGGCCTTTGGCGGCCTAGTGATCCTGCTGTCGAGCGAGCTGATGCCTGCACACGAAGAGGGGCTTACCACCGGCGTGTTGCTGGCGCTGGGCGCGGCATTCTTCTATGCCCTGACCGCCATCATCGCGCGCAAACTGCATCCGCTCCCCGCGCAACATATCGCCTTCATTCAGGTTCTCGTCGGCGTCGTGATGCTGCTGCCGCTGGTGCATGCCCCCGAATTGACGGCCAGCTTCCCCTGGCGCTATCTGCTGATCCTCGGCATCGTCCATACCGGGATCATGTATCAGCTTTTATATAGCGCGATACAGAAACTGCCGACGCCCGTTACCGGTTCGCTCTCCTTTATTTATCCGCTGGTGGCGATGGTGGTTGACTATCTGGTCTTCCACCATGCGTTATCCGCGGTGCAATTGCTCGGTGGGATGCTTATTCTGTTTGCCGCCGCAGGGAATAATCTCGGCTGGGGCGAAAAAAAACCCCGCCGCGGCGGGGTCAGTGAGCAGTCGCGGGCCAGTTAGCGACGGGCGCGGACAATCTGGTATTTGCGCGTCAGGTATTCGACCGGCGCGCTCCAGATATGAACCAGACGGGAGAACGGGAACAGCAGGAACAGGGTCATGCCCAGCACCAGGTGAACGCGGAAAATAAACGCCACGCCATCCAGATGCTGTGACGCGCCGCCGTGGAACGTCACCACCGACTGCGCCCAGCCGACCAGTTTCATCATTTCACTGCCGTCCATATGCTGAGCGGAGAACGGGATCGTCAGCAGGCCGAGCGCACACTGCACCATCAGCAACGAGAGGATCAGAATATCCGCTCCGGTGGTGGTGGCGCGAACGCGCGGGCTGAGCAGACGACGCTTGAGCAGCAGTAACCCGCCCACCAGGGTCATCACGCCGCAGGCGCCGCCGGCGATCATCGCCATCTTCTGCTTGACGTCGATCGGCAGGAAGGACTCATACATCCAGTGCGGGGTCAGCATGCCGAGGAAGTGGCCGGCGAAAATACCCAGGATGCCGATATGGAACAGGTTCGACGCCAGGTTCATCCCCTTACGGTCCAGCATCTGGCTGGAGGCGGCGCGCCAGGTGTACTGGCCATAGTCATAGCGCAACCAGCTGCCAATCAGGAACACCGAACCCGCAATGTACGGATAAATGTCAAAGAAGAACATATTCAGGAAGTGCATTATTGCTGTCCTCCGTTAGAGATATTCAGATATTGCGGGGCCACGGCTCCGGCAAAACGACGCTGGTGAGCGGAAATTTCCGACTCGCCGCAGCCCTGGTCGGCAAAGAATTTGACCTGTTCTTCTTCCCAGACGGCGTCCAGCGCCTGCGGCGTATCGTCGCGCGCTTCGTCGGCAATCTTTTCCGCCACCTTCTGGCTGTCGACCTGAGTATTGGCCAGCTTCAGCAACAGCTCGAACAGCACCGCATAGCGACTTTCACGCTGCTGCAGGCGGGCGCTGAGCAGACCGAGGATCGGCGCGACGTCTCGCAGGCCGCCAAGCGCTTCCTCTTCCGGCAGCTGCGCCAGATACTCCAGATATAGCGGCAGATGATCCGGCAGCTCATGGCTATCCAGCAGCAGACCGTGGCGCTCGTACTGCGCCATCAGGTCGACCATCGCCTGCCCTCGATCGCGGGATTCGCCGTGGACATGTTCAAACAGCAGCAGCGAGGTGGCCCGGCCGCGGTCAAACAGTTCGCTATAGGCCGCCTGGGCGTCCAGCGGATCCTGAGCCACTAAATCGCGCAGGAAAACGCCCAGCGCGTGGGCATCCTCTTTGCTGAGTTTCTCTGATGACGCGAGCGCCTCGAACATCTCCTGCT
Organism: Klebsiella sp. KP20-425-1; assembly: GCF_025813515.1. NCBI lineage: Bacteria > Pseudomonadati > Pseudomonadota > Gammaproteobacteria > Enterobacterales > Enterobacteriaceae > Klebsiella > Klebsiella sp. KP20-425-1. The sequence continues at coordinate 2,067,096 of NZ_CP109614.1, read as the reverse complement.
GATGCTGCCATAAGGCAGCGTCAGGATATTCGAGCAGACGCGATACAATCACGAGTTCAATCATGCGTGCGGCTCCGTTTTGCTGGTCACGTCGATGGCGTCGATGCGACGGCTGTTGAACAGGTTGAACTGACTGTCAGAGCCGTGGCAGCCATCGCCAAAGCTAAAGCCGCAGCCGTTTTTCTCCGGAAACGCTTCTCGCGCCTGTTCACGATGGCTGCTCGGCACCACGAAACGATCTTCGTAGTTGGCGATCGCCAGATAGCGATACATTTCCTGGGCCTGCGCTTCGCTCAGCCCCACCTCTTCCAGCGCGCGGGTATCGACGACGCCGTCAACGGTTTCCGCACGCTTATAATGGCGCATCGCCAGCATTCGTTTCAGCGCCAGCAGTACCGGCTGGGTATCGCCCGCGGTCAGCAGGTTCGCCAGATATTGCACCGGAATACGCAGGCTTTCCACGTCCGGCAGGATCCCGTTGCTACCCAGTTCACCCGCATCGGCGGCGGACTGAATCGGCGACAGCGGCGGCACGTACCAGACCATTGGCAAGGTGCGATATTCCGGGTGCAGCGGCAGGGCCAGCTTCCAGTCCATCGCCATTTTGTAAACCGGCGACTGCTGCGCAGCTTCAATGACCCCCTGCGGTACGCCATCTTTCAGCGCCTGCTCGATCACTTTCGGATCGTTGGGATCGAGGAACACGTCCAGCTGACGCTGATACAGATCTTTCTCGTTCTCGGTGCTGGCGGCGTTTTCAATCGCGTCCGCGTCGTATAGCAGGACGCCGAGATAGCGGATACGGCCCACGCAGGTTTCGGAGCACACCGTCGGCATCCCGGATTCAATACGCGGGTAGCAGAAGATGCATTTCTCGGATTTCCCGCTCTTCCAGTTGAAATAGATCTTCTTGTACGGACAGCCGGTGATACACATCCGCCAGCCGCGGCACTTGTCCTGGTCGATCAGTACAATGCCGTCTTCTTCACGCTTATAGATGGCGCCGCTCGGGCAGGTCGCGACGCAGGCCGGGTTCAGGCAGTGCTCGCACAGGCGCGGCAGATACATCATGAAGGTGTTTTCGAACTGGCCGTACATCGCCTTCTGCATGTTGTCGAAGTTCTGATCTTTGGCGCGTTTTTCAAACTCGCCGCCGAGGATCTCTTCCCAGTTCGGACCGCTGGTGATCTTGTCCATCCGCTGACCGGTGATCAGCGAGCGCGGACGGGCGATCGGCTGATGTTTGCTCTCCGGCGCGTTATGCAGATTCTGGTAGTCATAATCAAACGGCTCGTAGTAATCATCGATGCCCGGCAGATGCGGGTTGGCGAAGATTTTTCCCAACAGCATCGCGCGATTGCCCATGCGCGGCTGCAGTTTACCGTTGATTTTGCGGATCCAGCCGCCCTTCCATTTTTCCTGGTTTTCCCAGTCGTTCGGGAAACCGACGCCCGGCTTACTTTCCACGTTGTTGAACCAGGCGTATTCCATCCCTTCACGGCTGGTCCAGACGTTTTTACAGGTCACCGAGCAGGTGTGGCAGCCGATGCACTTATCGAGATTCAGCACCATGCCGACTTGTGAACGAATTTTCATTTTACGCTCTCCTGTACCTGGTCGTTGCCTTCGCCGTCTAACCAGTTAATGTTCTTCATCTTACGTACCACCACAAACTCATCGCGGTTGGAGCCGACGGTGCCGTAGTAGTTAAAGCCATAGGCCAGGTGGCCGTAGCCGCCGATCATGTGGGTCGGTTTCGGCGTAATACGGGTGACGGAGTTATGGATCCCCCCGCGCTGACCGGTGATTTCAGAGCCCGGCAGGTTCACGATACGTTCCTGCGCGTGATACATCATGGTCATCCCGGCTGGAACGCGCTGACTCACCACCGCACGCGCCGTCAGGGCGCCGTTGGCGTTGAACACTTCGATCCAGTCGTTATCTTCGATACCCAGATCTTTCGCATCCGCTTCGCTCATCCAGACAATCGGCCCACCGCGCGACAGGGTCAGCATCAGCAGGTTATCGCTGTAGGTCGAGTGGATACCCCATTTCTGGTGCGGGGTCAGGAAGTTCAGCGCCTTCTCCGGGTTGCCGTTGGACTTCTCGCCCATCACCGCTTTCACCGAACGGGTGTCAATCGGCGGCCGATAGACCAGCAGGCTTTCGCCGAAGTCGCGCATCCACTGGTGATCCTGATACAGCGACTGACGTCCGGACAGCGTGCGCCACGGGATCAGCTCGTGAACGTTGGTGTAACCGGCGTTGTAGGAGACATGCTCATCTTCCAGGCCAGACCAGGTCGGGCTGGAGATAATCTTCCGCGGCTGCGCCTGAATGTCGCGGAAGCGGATCTTCTCGTCTTCTTTGTTCAGCGCGAGGTGCGTATGCTCGCGACCGGTGATCTCGCTCAGCGCTTGCCACGCTTTCACCGCCACCTGACCGTTGGTTTCCGGGGCCAGGGTGAGGATCATTTCCGCGGCGTCGATGGCCGTTTCCAGCTTCGGCTGGCCTTTCGCCGGGCCTTCCGCCTTGGTGTAGTTGAGCTTACGCAGCAGATCCAACTCGCTCTGGGTGTTCCAGGCGATGCCTTTCCCGCCGTTACCGATGGTTTCCAGCAGCGGGCCGATCGAGGTGAAACGTTCGTAAGTCGCCGGGTAATCACGCTCAACCGGAATAATATGCGGCGCGGTTTTCCCTGGGATCAGGTCGCATTCGCCTTTTTTCCAGTCTTTGACATCCAGCGGCTGCGCCATTTCCGCGGCGGAGTCGTGCTGGATCGGCAACGTGACGACGTCGGTTTCTTTGCCGAGGTGGCCCATGCAGACTTCAGAGAATTTCTTCGCGATACCTTTATAGATCTCCCAGTCGCTCTTCGATTCCCAGGCTGGATCAACGGCGGCCGACAGCGGGTGAATAAACGGATGCATATCCGAGGTATTCATGTCGTCTTTTTCGTACCAGGTGGCGGTCGGCAGCACGATGTCGGAGTAGAGACAGGTGCTCGACAGACGGAAATCGAGGGTCACCACCAGATCCAGTTTGCCGTCGAGGCCGTTATCCCGCCATTCGACTTCTTCCGGCTTCACGCCGCCCTGCTTGCCCAGGTCTTTGCCCTGAATGCCGTTCTCGGTACCCAGCAGGTACTTGAGCATGTATTCATGGCCTTTACCGGAGGAGCCCAGCAGGTTGGAACGCCAGATAAACAGGTTACGCGGGTGGTTTTTGCCATTTTCCGGCTGCTCGGCCGCAAAGCGAATCGAGCCCTCTTTCAGCGACTTCACGGTGTAATCCACCGGGGTCATGCCGGCTTTCTTCGCTTCGTCAGCGATACGCAGCGGGTTGACGCCAAGCTGCGGCGCCGACGGCAGCCAGCCCATCCGCTCTGCGCGCACGTTAAAGTCGATCAGGTGGCCGCTGTAACGGGATTTATCCGCCATCGGCGACAGCAGTTCCTGCGCGGTCACCGTTTCATAGCGCCACTGGCTGGAGTGGTTATAGAAGTACGAGGTACTATTCATGTGACGTGCCGGACGCTGCCAGTCAAGGGCGAACGCCAGCGGCTGCCAGCCGGTCTGCGGACGCAGTTTTTCCTGGCCCACATAGTGCGCCCAACCGCCGCCGCTCTGACCGACGCAGCCGCAGAAGATCAGCATATTGATCAGGCCGCGGTAGTTCATGTCGAGGTGGAACCAGTGGTTGAGGCCCGCCCCGACGATAATCATCGAACGACCGTGAGTTTTATCGGCGTTATCGGCAAATTCACGGGCGGTACGGATGATATGCGCGCGGGAGACGCCGGTGATCTTCTCCGCCCACGCCGGGGTGTAGGCTTTCACTTCATCGTAGCCGGCGGCGCAGTTGTCATCGTTCAGACCGCGCTCCAGGCCGTAGTTAGCCATGGTCAGGTCATACACGGTGGTGACCAGGGCGGTAGAGCCGTCGGCCAGCTGCAGGCGTTTGGCCGGCAGTTTGTGCAGCAGAATATTTTCCAGATCGACTTTGTTAAAGTGCTCAGACCCTTCGCCGCCGAAGTACGGGAAGCCGACGTTCGCCACTTCATCATGGCTGCCCAGCAGGCTCAGACGTAGCTCAATCTCTTCGCCAGTTTTACCGTCGCGCTGTTCGAGGTTCCATTTGCCTTTGTCGCCCCAGCGGAATCCGAGGGAACCGTTCGGTACGGTCATGTCGCCCTTCTCGTCAAAGGCGACGGTTTTCCATTCCGGATTGTTCTCCTGACCAAGGGAATCCACGAGGTCGGATGCGCGCAGCGTACGGCCGGCGGCATAATAACCGTCGCGCTCCTCGAGCATCACCAGCATCGGCATGTCGGTATAGCGGCGCACATAGTCGGTGAAATACTGGCTCGGCTTATCGAGGTGGAATTCACGCAGCATCACATGGCCCATCGCCAGCGCCATCGCGGCATCGGTACCCTGCTTCGGCGCCAGCCACAGATCGCAGAGTTTGGCGATTTCGGCGTAGTCCGGAGTGATGGCTACGGTTTTGGTCCCTTTATAGCGGACTTCGGTAAAGAAGTGCGCATCCGGGGTGCGGGTCTGCGGCACGTTGGAGCCCCAGGCGATGATATAGCTGGAGTTATACCAGTCGGCGGATTCCGGCACATCGGTCTGCTCGCCCCAGGTCATCGGCGAAGCCGGCGGCAGGTCGCAGTACCAGTCGTAGAAGCTCAGGCAGGTGCCGCCGATCAGCGACAGATAACGGGCGCCGGACGCGTAGGAGACCATCGACATCGCCGGGATCGGCGAGAAGCCAGCCACGCGGTCCGGACCGTAGGTTTTGACGGTATAAACGTTGGAGGCGGCAATCAGCTCATTCACTTCCTGCCAGGAGGAACGTACAAAACCGCCGCGACCGCGGGCCTGTTTGAAGCTTTTAGCTTTGTCGGCGTCTTCGATAATCGACGCCCATGCCTCAACCGGATCGCTATGCTGAACTTTCGCTTCCCGCCACATCTTCATCAGGCGTTTACGCATCAGCGGGTATTTCAGGCGGTTAGCGCTGTACAGGTACCAGGAGTAGCTGGCGCCGCGCGGGCAACCGCGTGGTTCGTGGTTCGGCAGGTCCGGGCGGGTGCGCGGGTAGTCAGTCTGCTGCGTTTCCCAGGTCACCAGACCGTTTTTGACATAAATCTTCCAGCTGCATGAGCCGGTGCAGTTGACACCGTGAGTGGAACGCACAATTTTGTCATGCTGCCAACGTTGACGGTATCCATCCTCCCAGTCCCGGTTGGTGTTTAGAAGCTGGCCGTGCCCATCGGCAAAGGTTTCACCCTTCTGTTTGAAGTAGCGAAACCGGTCCAGGAATTTACTCATCGGGTTTCTCCTGATATGGAGCCTGACGGCTCTCTGATAAATCGACATTGCTGGATTTGCAGCGAAGGTAACGCTATGAAAGAGGGCGAGAATTGATAGCGATCAATCCGAACTGGCTTGTTACTGCGTAGCAAAACCTCGATTACCACCAAGGTGGTATAAGATGTTATTTTTTAACTTCCTGTTTTTTAATGATTTTCACCTCAAAAAGCAGCGCCTCACCGGGATTTGTTAACAACGGAGGTATTAAGGGGTAGAGCCATTTCACTGGCAAGCCCACCTGTTCTGGCTCAGCGGTCGATGCGGACAATATTATCCCATAGTATGTTGTAACTAATTAAGCGGTGAAAAAAGGCGCCTCCGTGGGGAGCGCGCCTTTTTATACGCCAACGTTACCGCGGCCGATTACTGACGCTTACGACCGTATACCGCCCAGGTGATCACCACGCAGGCAATATAGAACACGAGGAACACTTTCATCGCCCCGGCCGGCGAGCCGGTCAGATCCAGCGAGATACCGAACGCTTTCGGAATAAAGAAGCCGCCGATAGCGCCAATGGCGGAGATAAAGCCCAGCGCCGCCGCGGTATCGGTCGCCGCCTCGCGCATCGCCTGCGCTTCGCTGCCGCCCTGGGCCTTCACGCGGTCCATAGTCAGCTTACGGAAGATCACGGAGATCATCTGGAAGGTGGAGGCGCTCCCCAGCCCGGCGGTCAGGAACAGCACCATAAACACCGCGAAGAAGGCGATAAAGTTACCGCCCTGGCCGTTGGTCGGCAGGGTCAGGAACAGCAGCGCGCAGAAGACAGCCATCACCACAAAGTTGACCAGCGTTACGCGGGTCCCACCGAGGCGGTCGGAGATCGCCCCGCCCATCGAACGCGCCAGCGCGCCAATGAACGGGCCGAAGAAGGCGTAATGCAGGATCTGCACATCCGGGAACTGAGTTTTTGACAGCATCGCGAACCCGGCGGAAAAGCCGATAAAGGAGCCGAAGGTCGCGAGATAGAGCAGCGCCATAATCCACAGATGCAGGCGCTTAAGTACCGGCAACTGCTCGCTCAGCGACGCTTTCGAAGCCGACAGGTCGTTCATAAAGAACCACGCCGCCAGAGTGAAAATAATCAGGAAAGGCACCCAGATCCACGCGGCGTTTTCCAGATACAGCATCGAGCCGTCCGGTTGCTCGCTACCGTTACCGCCAAAAACGGCAAAGATAGAGATCGAGACCACCAGCGGCGCGACCAGCTGCATCACGCTGACGCCCATATTGCCAAGTCCGCCGTTAACGCCGAGCGCCCCGCCCTGCTTCGCTTTCGGGAAGAAGAAGCTGATGTTGGCCATACTGGAGGCAAAGTTGGCTCCGGCGAAGCCGCACAGCAGAGAGATAATCACGAAGATGCTAAACGGCGTAGAGGTATCCTGGACCGCGAAGCCCAGCCAGACGCACGGCACAATCATGATCCCGGTGCTGAACGCCGTCCAGCGACGGCCGCCGAACAGCGGCACCATAAAGGCGTAAGGCACGCGTAATAAGGCGCCTGACAGCGCCGGCAGCGCGGTCAGCATAAACAGCTGATCGGTTGTAAACTGAAAGCCTACTTTGTTGAGGTTAACGGCAACCGCGCTGAACAACATCCAAACGCAGAACGCCAGTAACAGACAGGGAACGGAGATCCATAAATTGCGGCTTGCCACACGATGGCCGCGCTGTTGCCAGAATTCAGGATCTTCAGGCCGCCAGTCGGTTATGACCGAGCGGTTAGCCTTCTCCGGGAGGGAAGATTGACTCATAGATACCTCTGATTATTCATATTTCCTGCCGCTACCTTAGGGGTTACCCGGGGCGGTAAGTTGATATAAATCAAAGGAAAAGCGCGAGCTAATTTGTGCAAAAATAAACCATGCCTCCAAGTGAGTAGAGAATGGTGGGGAAAAAAGTGTGGTTTTTCACGCTGCTGCCGGGTTGCGTATAATCCCCCCCCTAACATCGCCTACCACCGACAATTAAGGAGTAACTCTTTAGGGGTATGGGTATACTCCAGGGGATAGTCGAGAATAAGCGCCACTCCCGGAGACATGACCGGTCAGGAGCCACGCATTCCATGTTAAAACGTCTTTTTACCCCGCTGACGCTGGTCAATCAACTGGCGTTAATCGTGCTGCTCGCCACGATTATTGGCGTCGCCGGCATGGCGATCTCCGCGCGCCTGGTGAACGGCGTGCAGGGCAGCGCGCACGCCATTAACAAGGCCGGTTCATTGCGTATGCAAAGCTACCGGCTGCTGGCGGCGATCCCGCTGAATGAAAACGATCAAAAACTGGTGGCGGACATGACCGCCACCGTCTTCAGCCCGGAGCTGCAAAATTCCGCCCGCCGCGACGGCCAGGAAATCCAGCTTAAAGCCCTGCAGCAGTACTGGCAGCTGGCGCTGGCCCCCGGCATGCAGCGCGCAGTCAATCAGGCGGAAGTGGCCCAGGATGTCGCCGACTTTGTCGATCGTATCGACCAGTTGGTCACCGCATTCGACCACACCACCGAGCAGCGTATCGAACGGGTGGTCTGGATCCATCGCATCCTCGCCATTGGTATGGCGCTGCTGCTGATCTTCACTATCATCTGGCTACGCGCCCGCCTGCTGCGGCCGTGGAAACAGCTGCTGAGCATGGCGCGCGCGGTGAGTCAGCGTGATTTCACCCAGCGGGCGCACATCAGCGGCCGCAACGAAATGGCGACCCTGGGCATGGCGCTGAATAACATGTCGGAAGAGCTGGCGGAAAGCTATGCCGTGCTCGAGCGGCGGGTGCAGGAGAAGACTGCCGGACTGGAGCAGAAGAACGAGATCCTCGCTTTCTTATGGCAGGCCAACCGCCGGCTGCACTCCAGCGCCCCGCTCTGCGAACGTATTTCGCCGGTACTGAATGGCCTGCAGGGGCTGACGCTGCTGCGCGATATCGAGGTACGGGTTTACGACCTGGAAGACGAAGATAATCACCAGGAGTTTACCTGCCACTCGGATGATGACTGTGATGATAAAGGCTGCTACCTCTGTCCACGCAATCTGCCGCCGCTGCCGGATGGGGGAACAACGCTGAAGTGGCGGCTGTCGGATGCGCATAGTCAGTACGGCATCCTGCTGGCGACGCTGCCGGTTGGCCGCCATCTCAGCCACGATCAGCAGCAGCTGGTGGATACCCTGGTGGAACAGCTGACCAGCACCCTGGCGCTGGACCGCCATCAGGAGAAGCAGCAGCAGCTGATCGTCATGGAAGAACGGGCCACTATCGCCCGCGAGCTGCACGACTCCATCGCCCAGTCGCTATCCTGTATGAAGATGCAGGTTAGCTGTCTGCAGATGCAAGGCGACGCCTTGCCGACGGAAAGCCGCCAGCTGCTGGGGCAGATCCGTAACGAACTGAATACCTCGTGGGCCCAGCTGCGGGAGCTGTTAACCACCTTCCGCCTGCAGTTGACCGAGCCGGGGCTGCGCCCGGCGCTGGAGGCCAGCTGTCAGGAGTACAGCGCCCACTTCGGCTTTACGGTGCAGCTTGATTACCAGCTCCCGCCGCGCTTTGTGCCCTCGCATCAGGCGATCCACCTGCTGCAGATCGCTCGCGAAGCGTTGAGCAACGCTCTGAAGCATGCCAGCGCAACCGAAGTAACCGTGACGGTGTCACAACGCGATAATCAGGTTCGTCTGGTGGTAGCGGATAACGGCCGCGGCGTACCGGACCACGCCGAACGGAGTAACCATTACGGTTTAATTATTATGCGGGATCGCGCCCAGAGCTTGCGCGGTGACTGTCAGGTACGACGCCGGGAAACCGGTGGAACCGAAGTGATCGTCACGTTTATCCCGGAAAAAACGTTTTCCATCCAATAAGGAGACCCTCATGAGTCAACAGGAACGGGCAACTATCCTTCTCATTGACGACCATCCGATGCTGCGCACCGGCGTGAAACAGTTGATCAGCATGGCGCCGGACATCCAGGTGATTGGCGAGGCCAGCAATGGCGCGCAAGGTATCGAGCTGGCCGAGTCGCTGGATCCTGACCTGATCCTGCTGGACCTTAATATGCCGGGCATGAACGGTCTGGAGACGCTGGATAAGCTGCGTGAGAAATCCCTTTCTGGCCGGGTAGTGGTCTTCAGCGTCTCCAACCATGAAGAGGACGTTGTCACCGCCCTGAAGCGCGGCGCCGATGGCTATTTGTTGAAGGACATGGAACCGGAAGATCTGCTGAAAGCGCTGCAGCAGGCGGCCGCCGGAGAGATGGTATTAAGCGAAGCATTAACGCCGGTGCTGGCCGCCAGCCTGCGCGCCAACCGCGCCACCTCCGATCGCGACATCAGCCAGCTGACCCCGCGCGAGCGCGACATTCTCAAGCTGATAGCCCAGGGACTGCCGAACAAAATGATCGCCCGTCGCCTGGATATCACCGAAAGCACCGTCAAAGTACACGTAAAGCACATGCTGAAGAAAATGAAGCTCAAATCCCGCGTGGAAGCGGCGGTATGGGTCCACCAGGAGCGAATCTTCTAAGGCGAGTCCGTCCAGGAGACGCCTGGCGTGGTAAACTTGACCAGCGGCTCGGTCAGCGCCAGGGCGATCTCATTGGAGGAGACGCGCTGCCCCTGTTTATCCTCCACCACCACCGACAGGCGCCAGCGGTTCGCGGCGCCCGGTTCACTGTTCCACACCGGCATAATGATGCTCCAGCCATCGGGGCTGCTGGCATCTACCGGCGGCGTCAGGCTGAGGGCCTGGGTGTCTCCCTGCCAGTGCAGCGCCTTGATGCCATGCAGACTATGGATCTGCAGCTTCAACTGCACCGTCTCCCCGGACTGCAGATCCCAGGGCGGCGTGGCCAGATAGACCGTCAGATTTTTGCGCTGACGATACTCCACCACTGGCAGATTATCCCGCTCCGGACTATCGAAGCGGCTCCCGCGCAGCGAGTTGCTGATCGCCACCTCGTCTGCCGCAAGCTGCTGCTTAAGGGGTACGCCAAAGCGGTAGTTTAGCTTCAGGCCCACATTGTTCTGGCTGACGCCATTTTCCCCCTGCTTATGCTTAGCGGTCACCGTGACCAGCGGGACCGGGGTGTAATTGAGCCCAACGGAGACGGCCACCGGATTATGGTAGCCGGTGCCGGAGTGAAACAGATCGACGCTATCGCCGAAATATTGTTCGACGCTGACGCTGGTGTTGATGTGCTGGTAGAACGGCAGCCGCGCCTGGGCGGTGACGTCATACCCTGCGGCCATCCGCTGCTCCTGAGTCTGATTATCGCGTAGCTGCCAGTCGCCCAGCGGATGGTAATAGTTTGCCGACAGGCGGAGATATTCTCCCCACGCTTCGGCGCCAACGCTGCCGCGCGCCAGGCTTTCGCTCAGCACTTTATCGTAAAACGAGTTATAGCCCAGCAGCCAACCGCCGACCCGCCAACGCTGGCCAAGCCCGATGTTGCCCACCAGATCGTGCTCGCGCCGGGTCACCGAGTACTGGTTCCACGTCAGATAACGGTCGTTATCCTGCAACGGCACGAACCAGCTCCCTTTACTGCCGGTGAATTTCCCCTCTTTATCGACCAGCAGGTCGACATTGGCGTTGCCCCACGGCGAGAGCCAACTCTCCAGCTGATGACTCACTTCATTGCCGATTTTACTGATGGCAAACAGCTGCGCCTGTTCACCCGCCGTCAGACCATTGTCGCTCATGCTGGCCTCGCCAAACTTCTTCGCCACTTCGGCAAAGTGCCGGGCGTCGTCATCAACCTGGGGAGCAATCCCCATATCGGGCAGCGGATCTTGCGCTTGCGCAGGGCGGGTGGTGTCGCTGGCGGTCAGCGCCCAGACGGGAACGCCCGGCAACAGCAGGAGAAAGGTCAACGTTGGCAACAAACGGAACGACACAGGCATTAACAGAGTTTGCGCAAGCTCACAAAAATGGATAGAAGTGTTAGTTTATCGTTTTTTCCCTGCTCCCGCAGCCCTGTGGGCAATTCCAGGAATAAGCTGAAACCGGTTGGGTAAGGTGCCGCCCAACCGGAGGCGTCGCTGCGCGCCACCGTTACGCCCGGGTTCGTTGCGCCGCCAGCAGCGCGTTGAGCTCCGGCACGCAAGAGCCGCAGTTGGTCCCGCATTTCAGCTTCCCACCCAGCGCCCCGACGCTGGCGCAGCCGCTGGCGATGGCCTCGTTAATTGACCATTCCCCCACCCCAAAGCAGCTGCAGACGATCCGCCCCCGCGGCGCGACGGCGGCGCCCGGTCGGCCGCTAAGCAAGGCATGTCGTTGGACAGCATCGGACGGCGGCGCGGCAAAGGCAGCGCTTATCCATGCGCAATCCACCGCCGGCTCGCGCGCATCGCTCCACCAGCCGAGCATCAGCCTTCCCTGATGCCAGGCCAGCAGGTTCCACACCGCGCCGCCGTCAGCCACCTGTAACTGCCAGCCGCGCCGGGCGCACCACGCGCTGAGCCACTGTCGGGCAGATGCCTCCCCGGCCAGCGAGTAGTGCAGCACGCCTGGCGCCGCCCGCCGCCGCCAATGCCAGGCCGCAGGAAATGGTAGCGGTTCGCGGCAAAAAAGCTCGCTGTGCCAGGCCGGTTGCCAGGCGGCGATCGCCACCGCCGCCTGTTTACTTTCCGGCTGGCCGGAATACGGGTCCGTGACGGCGGCCAGCAGGTTATTCACCCGCCCCTGACGGGCAAACTGGTTGTTCCAGTGCATCGAAACAAACAGCGAGCCGGGGCGCTGCCCTTCGCTGATCGCCACTTTCGCCACCATCACCCCATGCCGCGACCAGATCCGCGCCAGCCCGTCAGCGGGAAGCTGATAGCGAACGGCATCCTGCGGCGCCACCTCCACCATTGGCTCCGCGATATGCTGCATCAGCCGCGGCACTGCGCCGGTACGGGTCATGGTGTGCCACTGATCGCGGATCCGCCCGCTGTTGAGGATCAGCGGATAAAAGGCATCGGTTGTCGCCCGGGTCGGTTGAGGCGTCACCGGCACCATCCGCAGCCTGCCATCGCCATGCCAGCCGCGCGTGATATCCCAGGCGGCCTCGCTGCGGCTGACCGGCCAGCGCACCGGCGGCATGGCGTCCCACGCCTCACGGCTGAGATCCGCCAGCGCGCCGATATCAAACGCCCGCTGGCCGTCGTTTTCGAAACCGGACAGCGCCGCATGCTCGCGGAAGACGTCATGCGGATGCTGCCAGGCAAACGCCTCGCGATACCCCAGCGCCTGGCCCACTCTGGCGATGATCCACCAGTCCGCTTTCGCCTCCCCCGGCGGCGGCAGAAAGCTGCGCTGACGGGAGATCCGCCGCTCCGAGTTGGTGACCGTGCCATTCTTCTCGCCCCAGGCCAGCGCCGGAAAGCGGATGTGGGCGAAACGTCCGGTATCGGTCTGGGCGGCGACATCCGAGACGATCACCAGCGGACAGGCGGCCAGCGCCTGGCTCACCGCGTGGCTGTCAGGGAGCGACACCACCGGGTTGGTACCCATGATCCAGACCGCTTTGACCTCGCCGCGGCCAATGGCGGCAAACAGCTCCACGGCGGTCAGCCCGGGGGTCTGCGCCAGCCGTTCCGTCCCCCAGAAGCGGGCCAGCCGCTGCAGATCGTCTGGCACAAAATCCATGTGCGCCGCCAGCATCGTCGCCAGCCCGCCGACTTCGCGGCCGCCCATGGCGTTGGGTTGACCGGTCAGCGAAAAGGGGCCGCAGCCGCGGCGGCCATACTTCCCGCTGGCCAGATGGACGTTGATGATGGCGTTACATTTGTCGCTGCCGCTGGCGGATTGATTGATTCCCATGGTGTAGAGGGTGATCGCCCGCGGGGCGGCGATGAACTCGCGATAGAATCCCGCCACCTCATCGGCAGGCAGACCGCAAAAGGCCGCCACCCTCGCCACGTCCCAGCCGCGGGCGGCGGCCAGCGCCTGCGGGCCGTCGCGAAAGCCATCGACGCAGGCTCCTGCCTCAGCCAGGGCGTTAAGCAGCCCCACAAACAACCCGCCGTCGCTTCCCGGAGCCAGCGCCAGATGGCGGTCGGCGATCTCGCAGGTAGCGGTGCGTCGGGGGTCGATCGCCACGATCCGCAATCGGGGATTATCCCGCTTCGCCTGCGCCAGCCGCTGGAACAGCACCGGATGCGCCCAGGCGGCGTTCGAGCCGACCAGCACCACCAGATCGCTGTTTTCCACATCATCGTAGCTGCAGGGCACCACGTCGGCGCCAAAGGCCCGCTTGTAGCCAGTGACCGCTGACGACATGCACAGCCGTGAATTGGTATCGATGTTCGCCGCGCCGATAAACCCTTTCATCAGCTTATTGGCGGCATAGTAATCCTCGGTTAACAGCTGGCCGGAGGCGTAAAAGGCCACCGCTTGCGGTCCGTGCTGGTCGATGATCTGTCTCAGGCGCGCAGCGGTTTCCGCCAGCGCCTGAGGCCAGGCTACCTGCTGGCCGTCGACCTCCGGCGTCAGCAGCCGCCCCGCCAGACCCGTGGTCTCCCCTAAGGCGGCCCCTTTGACGCACAGACGGCCGAGGTTCGCCGGGTGCTGATCGTCGCCGCGCACGCTCACCTGCCCCGCGTCGTCCACGCTCGCCAGCACCCCGCAGCCTACGCCGCAGTAGGGGCAGGTCGTTCGGATGGTCTTCATCAGGAGGCCTCCGCGCGAGCCAGCAGCTGCTGGTTGCCCACCCACACTTTGCCGTTTTCTACTTTCACCGGCCAGGCGCGTACCGCCTGTTCGTCGCCGTCGCACGGCCAGCCGTCGCGCAGGCGTATCCGCTGTTTGTACAGCGGGGAGATCACCACCGGCTCGCCGCCGACGTCCCCTAACAGCCCACGCGACAGCACGTTGGCCGCGCTGCCCGGCTCGCGGTTGTCGAGGGCGTAGACCCGCTCGCCGAAGCGGAACAGGGCAATCTGCCGCTCCCCTAAGCGGGCGCCGATCCCCGCCTGCGCCGGAATGGCGTCAAGATCGCACACCGCCTGCCACGGTCGGGATGGGAGTTCGCCTTCGGGCAACGTCTCAGTCAGCAGCGGCTGCGGCTGAACGCGCAGATCGCGGCGCTGCACAGCCTCGTCGGGCTGGTCGCTATTAACGAAGGAGCGGAACAGCGCCAGACGCTGCGGATCGTTGAGGGTGGTCTGCCACTCGCACTGGTAGCTGTCGACGATCCGGGCCATCTCCTGCTCCAGCTCCTCGCCAATGCCAAGACTATCCTCCAGCACCACCTGCCGCAGATAGGTGACGCCGCCCTCCAGGTTATCCATCCAGGTGCTGGTTCGCTGCAGGCGATCGGCGGTACGGATATAGAACATCAGCAGACGATCGATGCTGCGGATCAGCGTCGCTTCGTCGAGATCGCTGGCAAACAGGTCGGCGTGACGCGGTTTCATCCCGCCGTTGCCGCAGACGTACAGATTCCAGCCTTTGTCGGTGGCAATCACCCCGATATCTTTCCCCTGGGCTTCAGCGCATTCGCGGGTGCAGCCGGAGACCGCCATCTTGATTTTGTGCGGGGCGCGTAGCCCTTTATAGCGATGCTCGAGCCGTACCGCGAGCCCGGTGGAGTCTTGCACGCCGTAGCGACACCAGGTTGAGCCGACGCAGGATTTCACCGTGCGCAGCGACTTGCCGTAGGCGTGGCCGGTTTCAAACCCGGCGTCGGCCAGCTCGCGCCAGATAGCCGGCAGCTGTTCCAGCCGCGCGCCAAACAGGTCGATGCGCTGGCCGCCGGTCACTTTGCTGTAGAGCTGGTAACGTTTGGCGATCTGCCCGATGGCGATCAGTCCGTCCGGCGTCACTTCCCCTGCCGCCATCCGCGGCACCACCGAATAGCTCCCGTCCTTCTGGATATTGGCGAAATAGCGGTCGTTGGTATCCTGCAGCGGCAGGTGCGCCGGCTTCAGCAGGTACTCGTTCCAGCAGGAGGCCAGCACCGAGGCCACCAGCGGTTTGCAGACATCGCAGCCGTGCCCCTGGCCGTAGCGGCTAATCAACTGCTCGAAGGTATGGATATGGTTAACCCGCACCAGGTGGTAGATCTCCTGGCGCGACCACGGGAAATGTTCGCAGACGTCTTTTTTCACTTCGACGCCCTGCTCCGCCAGCTGATACTCCATCACCTGTTTCACCAGCGCGCTGCAGCCGCCGCAGCCGGTAGCCGCTCTGGTGCAGCTTTTTATCGCCGACATATCCCCCGCCCCATTGTTCACCGCCTGACAGATATCGCCTTTGCTGACGTTATGGCAGGAGCAGATCGGCGCGCTGTCCGGCAGCGCCGCGACGCCGAGCGCCTTCGGCGCGGCTCCCTCCAGCGCGGGCAGGATCAGACTCTCCGGACGCGGCGGCAGCGCCATGCCGTTCAGCATCATCTGCAGCAGCGTGGCATAGTCGCTGGCATCCCCCACCAGCACGCCGCCAAGCAAGGCTTTGCCGTCCTGACTGACGACGATTTTTTTGTAAATCTGCTGCGGACCGTCGGTCCATTGATAGCTCTGACAGCCCGGCGTGCGCCCCTGCGCATCGCCAAACGAGGCCACGTCGACTCCCAGCAGCTTCAGTTTGGTGCTCATGTCGGCGCCGCTAAAGCAGGCGTCCTCTCCTGCGAGAGTGGCCGCGGCGATGCGCGCCATCTGATAGCCCGGCGCCACCAGACCGTAAATTTTATTGTCCCACAGGGCGCATTCGCCTATCGCCAGCACGTCCGGGTCAGAGGTACGGCACTGGCCGTCGATGTGAATTCCCCCGCGTTCGCCCACCTGCAGCGCGCAGCCGCGGGCCAGCGCGTCCTGCGGGCGGATCCCCGCCGAGAAGACCACCATGTCGGTCCGCAACGCGCCGCCGTCGGCAAAGTTCAGCCGCAGGCCGTCGGCCTCGCGCACGATGGCGGTGGTCGCTTTGCTGGTATGCACCCCCACGCCGAGGGCGACGATCTTCTCCCGGAGCATCGCCGCCCCGCCGTTATCCAGCTGGACGGCCATCAGGTTCGGGGCAAACTCCACCACCTGCGTCTCCAGCCCCAGCTGTTTCAGGGCGTTGGCCGCCTCCAGCCCGAGCAGCCCGCCGCCGATAACCACCCCGCTCTTCGCCGCGGCGGCATGGGCGGCGATACGGTCGAGATCGTCAAGAGTGCGGTAGACAAAGCACCCCGCGAGATCGTTACCGGGAATTGGCGGCACAAAGGGATACGAGCCGGTCGCCAGCACCAGTTTATCCCAGTGGATTTCATGCCCCTCGGCGTCCCGCACCAGCCGTGCGTCGCGGTCGATGCTCGCCACCGCCTCGCCGAGGCGGAGTTCAATACCGTGTTCAATAAAGAAATCCCCGGCCGCCAGCGACAGCGACTCGGCGCTGCGTCCGGCAAAATACTCGGAGAGATGTACCCGGTCGTAGGCGGGATAACGCTCTTCGCCAAACACCACGATTCGATATTGCTGATGCAGATTGCGGCTCACGCATTGTTCGAGAAAATGGTGGCCGACCATGCCATGTCCCACCAGCACTAATACAGGTTTCGTCATCGTCATTATTCCTGCAGCCTGCGGCTGCGTTGAAGAGGGGTCAAAAAGCCAGTCCACGGTGGCAGGCTCATCGCTTTCCAGGCGCGCGGTAAGCGCGGCGGCGGCGGTGCAGTCGCCCATCAGCAGCACGCCGCGCAGGCGGCCATCGCGCAGCAGCAGGCGGCGATAGTGGCGGTCGATGGGGTCCCAGGTGGTATAAATGTCATCCTGTTCGCCGGCCTGCTGCTCGCCAGCGCTAAAGAGTTCAATGCCGGTGACCTTCAGGCGGGTCCCGGCGTCCTGCCAGACAAAGCCCTCGCCGGGGGCGCCGCACAGGCGATCCACCAGCACCTCGGCCTGACGCAGGCAGGGAGCCACCAGCCCCCAGGTCTGGCCGTCAATTTCGCAACATTCGCCGATGGCGCTGATCCCCGGCAGCGAGGAGGCCATCTGACGGTCGACCACGATCCCCCGCTGGCACAGCACGCCGGACTGCGCCGCCAGACGGCTGTCGGGCTGCACGCCGGTAGCCAGCACCACTCTGGCGGCGCGGAATACGCGCCCGTCCGCCAGCCGCACGCCATCGGCGTCGATGGCGGCGATGCGGCACTCCAGCACGCAGCGAATGCCGCGCGCTTCAAGCTGCTGCCTGAGCTCATCGGCGGCAAAAGCGTCGGTCAGCGGCGCCATTAATCCGCTGCCGCGATGCAGAAGAGTGACCTCTCCGCCGTGACGACGCAGCGCCGCCGCCGCTTCCACCCCCAGCACGCCACCGCCAATCACCACCGCCGGGCCGGGTATCGCCAGAATACGTTCCACGTCCGCCAGGGTGCGGAAGGGCATAACCTGCGGACGATCAATGCCCGGCAGCGGCGGGATAAAGGGCCGCGAACCGGTGGCGAACACCAGCTCATCCCACGGCAGCCAGGTTTCCGCGATGCGCAGCCGCCGTTGCTGAATATCGACTTCATCGACCGCCTCGCCAGACCGCAGGCACACCCCGTGCCGGGTGTACCACTCCGCCGGCAGCAACGGGATCTGCGCCGCCGTTTTTTCACCTGCCAGCAGCGGCGAGAGCTGAATGCGGTTATAGGCCGGGTGCGGCTCGTCGCCGACGACGGTAATGGCAAACCGCGCGGGGTCGCGCTCAACCAGCCGCTGCACCAGCCGGGTGGCCGCCATGCCGTTACCGATCACCACCAGTCGCCGCGTCATGACCGCCTCCTTACGCCGCTTTCGGCTGTTTTTCATACAGGAAATGGAGGATCTGCTGGCGCAGATGGTGATACCGGCTGTCGTCCGCCAGCTGAACGCGGTGGCGCGGACGCGGCAGATCGACCGCGAGGATCTCGCCGACCGTCGCCGCCGGACCGTTGGTCATCATCAGCACCCGATCCGAGAGCAGCACCGCTTCATCAACGTCGTGGGTGATCATGACGATGGTGGTATTGAGCTCCTGCTGGATATGCATCACCGTGTCCTGGAGGTGGGCGCGGGTCAGCGCATCCAGGGCGCCGAAGGGCTCATCAAGCAGCAACACTTTCGGCTTCATCGCCAGCGCCCGGGCGATACCCACCCGCTGCTTCATGCCGCCGGAGATCTCCCCGGGACGTTTGTGCAGCGCATGACCCATCTGTACGCGCGCCAGGTTGTGTTCGATCCACTCCCGGCGCTCACTCTTGCTCATTGTGCGACGGAACACCTGATCCACCGCCAGCGCCACATTGTCGAAACAGCTCAGCCACGGCAGCAGCGAGTGGTTCTGGAAAACCACCGCCCGCTCCGGCCCGGGACCGGCGATTTCCCGGTTATCACACAGTAGTCCGCCCTCGGTAGGGGTGGTGATCCCGGCGATCAGGTTTAGCAGGGTCGATTTTCCGCAACCCGAGTGGCCGATCAGGCTAATGGTCTCCCCTTCGACGATATCGAAGGAGACATTCTGCAGCGCCAGGAACTCGCCGCTGGCGGTGTTGAAGCGTTGGCTGACGGCCTGCACCTGAATTAATGGTTTCATGTTGGCTCCTTATTTTTCCTGCCAGCTAAAGCGGCGAGCGAGCAGCATCAGGCCCTGCTCCAGCAGCAGGCCGACGACGCCGATAATGACGATGGCGATGATGATGTTTTCCACATTGAGGTTGTTCCACTCGTTCCAGATCCAGAAGCCGATCCCCAGCCCGCCGGTAAGCATTTCCGCCGCCACGATCACCAGCCAGGCGATGCCGATGGAGAGGCGCACGCCGGTAAGCACCGCCGGCAGCACCGCCGGAAAGAGGATTTTGCGCATCACCGTCCACTCCGAGAGCTGGAGGACGCGGGCGACGTTGAGATAGTCCTGCGGGATCCGCCGCACACCCTCCGCGGTGTTGATCACCATCGGCCAGATGGAGCAGATAAAAATGGTCCAGCTGGAAGCCGGCTCCGCCTTCTGGAACAGCAGCAGGCCAATCGGCAGCCAGGCCAGCGGGCTGACCGGGCGCAGCAGAGCAATCAGCGGATTAAACATGCGGGCGAAGAACAGCGAACGGCCGATCAAAAACCCCAGCGGAATGCCCGCCAGCGCCGCCAGGCCGAAGCCCACCGCCACGCGCTGCAGGGAGGCCAGCACGTTCCAGCCGATGCCCATGTCATTGGGCCCGTCCTGATAGAACGGATCGGCAAACAGGGTCAGCGCCGAGTCCAGCGTGCTCAGCGGCGTGGGAAAGCCTTTGCTATGCATCGCCGCCAGCTGCCAGGCCAGCAGCAGCACACCCAGCCCCAACAGCGGGGGCAGCAGGCGCTGGGTGAGCTCACGCAGCCAGCGCGTGACGGTCGGCGTGGTGCGCCGGACCTGCACCGGCGGCAGGATAATCACTTCGCCAGGCGCGTTGTCCACGCTGACGACCGGTTGCTTACGTTGTGCCTGCTTCATCTCATGCCCCCTTACGTTGAATAGAGAAATGGCGGGCGTAGCCTTCCGGGTCGGACCCGTTCCAGACCGTCCCGTCCATTAGTGTGCTGCTGCGCATCCTGGCTGCCGGCGCGCTGATCCCTCCTACCGCCTGGGCGGCAGCCTGCCAGACATCGATGCGGTTAATGCGCGACGCCACCGCGAGGTAATCCGGAGCCTGCTTCAGCAACCCCCAGCGGCGGAACTGGGTGAGGAACCACATCCCGTCCGATAGCCACGGGAAACTCACCTCGCCCCCGGCCCAGAAGCGCATCGGATGGGCATCCTGCCAGCGGCGGCCAAGGCCGTTGTCATACTCTCCAAGCATCCGGCCGGTGAGGTATTGCTCCTTGGTATTGAGCCAGCCGCGTCTGGCGAGCAGGCGGGCCGTCTCCCGGGTGTTCTCCGGCGAGGCGGCGATCCAGCGCTGCGCCTCCATCAGGGCCGCCACCAGCGCGCGGGCGGTGTTCGGGTTGCGTTCCACCCAGTCGCGACGGGTGCCCAGCACCTTTTCCGGATGCTCGGGCCAGATATCCTGGGAAGTGGCCGCGGTGAAGCCGATACGGTCGTTAATGGCGCGGGCGTTCCATGGCTCGCCGACGCAAAAGCCGCTCATATTGCCGATGCGCATGTTCATCACCATCTGCGGCGGCGGCACCACGACGGTGCGCACATCGTTGAAGGGATCGATGCCGGCGCTCGCCAGCCAGTAGTAAAGCCACATGGCATGGGTGCCGGTAGGAAAGGTATGGGCGAAGGTGTAACTGCCCGGCGCGCTGCGGTCGATCAGCCGCTTCAGCCCGCCGAGGTCGGTCACCCCTTTCTCCTGCAGCTCGCTGGAGAGGGTAATCGCCTGGCCATTGCGGTTGAGGGTCATCAAATTGGCCATCGCCTGCGGCTTGCTGGCGATCCCCAGTTCGAGGCCGTACAGCAGGCCATAGAGAATATGCGCCGCGTCGAGCTCGCCGGCCACCAGCTTGTCGCGCACCGCCGCCCAGCTGGCTTCCTTACTCGCCACCAGGGTGATGCCATATTTTTGGTCAAACCCCTTCGCCGCGGCGATGGCCAGCGGCGCGCAATCGGTCAGCGGAATAAATCCGACCCGCACGCGGGTTTGCTCCGGTTTGTCCGAGCCGCCGGCCCAGGCGGCCTGCATCACGCCCGGCAGCAGCATCGCGCCGCCCAGCGCGGCCCCTGCCTGCAGCAAGCGCCGCCGGGAAATTGAAAATTTGTCGCCCATATCCGCTCCACCATGCGCAAAAAAAAAGCGCCCGACAGTGCATACGCACTGCAGGACGCCTTTATCCACGGGCCCCCGAACCGCCATTGGTTCGTTACCCGGACTTTTATTCACTTAATAAGTAATGCAAACGGGATGCCAGCTTTGGCAATAGCGCGCTGGCGGGCTTTTTCCCAACGCTGGCCGGTTTTTCACCTAAAAGTGCACCGCCGGCAGGCAAAGAATGCCCATCGATTGTGCATCTACTCCTTTGGTGTTAGCGGCCAAATCGCCTTCACCATCAGCAGCGCGCGGGCTATCTCAACCATGCGCTGATTTTTGTCCATGGCCATCTTGCGCAGCGTCTGCCAGGCCTGCTCCTCCTGCATTCCCTGGTGCGTCATCAGCAGACTTTTCGCTTTTTCGATCAGCTTGCGCTCTTCGAGCGCGTCTTTCAGCGAGGCCAGCTGGCTGGAGAGCTGCTGCAGCTCATAGGCCTGCTGGCGCACCAGCGGCAGTAGCTGTTTATCGAGCCGTGGCGTCACGCTATCGTCTTCCTCTCCGGCCTGCCAGCCAGGCGCGTCGTCTGCTAACAGCGCGTCGGTGGCATCCAGCAGATCGTCGATCAGTTGCTCTTCCACTTCGCGCAGTTGCTCAAGCCGTTGGGTTTGCAGGCCAAACCAGCGCAGCGCCGTTTCCCCGCCGTCGGCAGCCGGCTGGCGGGTACAGGCGATCCGCCGCAGCTGTTCAATATCCAGACCGGCGTGGCACTGGGTTCTGAACAACTGGACGGTCGCCGGGCTGCCCAGCGCCTGAAAGCTGTCGAAGCAGGGCTGCTGACCGTCAATACGGTCCACCAGCTGCTGGCGCAGGCTGTCGCTGAACTCGCCGCGGGTAAAGCCCAATGCTCCCAGCGCGCGCTCCTGGCCCACCAGCTCTTTTCCCTGCATAAAGCTGTACAGGGCGACCATCCGACCAGCCACCGGCGGATCGTCAATGCTGTCATTGAGCTGCGGGGCGATGTTCAGCAGATGGCGGATGACGCGGCTGAACTGCTCCGTCGCGGCTTCAGCGGCAATTTGCCGGCGGCCGATCTGCGCGCGTAGCGCCGGGAGCTGCGCCAGCTCGTCAAGCGCTCTGGCGATACGCCAGCACAGCGCGCTGCCGGCTACCGCGCGCGCCCGTTCGAGGCTGGCATAAAACAGGGCTAGCCGCTCGTCAACCAGCGCCCCTCCCGCCCGACACTCCGCTGTATACAGCAAGCCGCCCGAGCAAAGATAGATATTCGACGCCCCGCGCTCACACTGCAGCATATGCACCAGCGCGCTGAGCTGGCTGGCCAGTTCCCCCAGTTGGCTAAGCTGCTGAAGCTGTTGTTTTTGCAGGCGACGCGCCAGCTGCAGCCAGGCCGTCGCATCGTGCGCATGACCAGTCGTATTATTCATACCCCTCCTCCGGGTTAACGCTTTATACTGCCTAAAGCAATAACCGTGCCTTTAAGAAGGAGTTTGTATGCAACGTATTGTGATCATCGCCAACGGCGCCGCCTACGGCAGCGAATCCCTGTTCAACAGCCTGCGCCTGGCCATTGCCCTGCGCGAGCAGCAGTCCGACCTCGATCTCAAGCTGTTTCTGATGTCCGACGCCGTCACCGCCGGGCTGCGGGGGCAGAAGCCGGCAGAAGGGTATAATGTGCAGCAGATGCTGGAGATCCTCACCGCCCAGCAGGTTCCCGTGAAGCTGTGTAAAACCTGCGCGGACGGCCGCGGGGTCAGCGCACTGCCGCTGGTTGACGGCGTGGAGGTTGGCACTCTCGTTGAGCTGGCCCAGTGGACCCTGGCGGCAGATAAAGTGCTGACCTTCTGAATCTGGGGCGCCAAACGGCAGGAAATATCAGGTTTCGCCGCCTGCAGAGGTAAAAAAAACGTTAGCTGAATGCTTTCAGGAACAACGTCATTTTTGTTTAATCTTTATCCCTTTTTTTGATCAAAATCAGCATCCCGACCCGCGCCGTTTGGTGTGATGCACAGAGCAAAGTGTGAACAATATCACGCGAGGACTGGGTGGGCAGGATGCTGTAGCGGGACAGAAACGGGGTATAAAATGGCGATGGTTAAAGCAAGTTTGACGTTATTTGGTGGTGACACGCTGGTGGTGCGGTGCTCAGAGCGCTGCCATATTCATCTGATGAGCGCGAAGGTCCCGGGCGACAGTCATGCGGATATTCTGAGCGTGCAGGATCGGGACAGCGCGTATCTGACGGTGCCCTACAGCGGCACCTGGAACGTACTTATCGACAGTCACAGCCAGTCGCTGGAGCACTCCATCAGCTACGTGCCGGCCTGACCGTCACTGCCAGAACACACGCCCGGTCATGCCGGGCGTGAGATTCATGACAAACCTCATGCAATCATTGTACTTGCAGATTGCACCAGAAAAATAACAAGGAAAATCAATTTATTGATTTTCGGCTGATAACCACCAGTAAGGAAAAACCACGCTTTTTCCTTACTGGTCAGCAATCGGACGCCCGGTCATGCCGGGCGTTTTCTTTTGCGCGCGCTCAGGCCAGGCCCGGCGTCGGACTCTCGCCCAACAGCGCGCGGACGCTGGCCACCAGGTCATCGAGACTGGCATCGTGCATGCCCAGCTTGCGCAGCGCCTGCTCAAGCGAAAACAGATACTGGGCGTTGGTGCCGAGCGGCCCGCTGGCCCGGGCGATCAGCGGGGCGATAACCTGGGCACTGGTATCCGGTTCAAACAGTGGATGGCGCGGATCCATAATAAACACCAGGGCATTCACCGTCCGTCCGTCGTCCAGCTCCAGCTTGCACCAGGTGGGCAGATAGCAGCCGGTGATCATCTCCCGCTTCCACAGCAGGGTCAGCTCCTCCTCCAGCGTGTCGTCAGGCAGACGATAGGCGACGCCGGTGGTTCGGCCGCCCTCTTTGAGAGCCAGCATGCGTCCCGGCTGGCAGGCACTACCGCGCCCGGCGGTCAACCGCAGGCAAAACGCGCGGTGCCAGCCCGGCAGCGTGCCGGTGCAGGACTCGCGATAATTGAGCGCCGGGTTCCAGATAAGCGAACCGTAGCCAAAGATCCATACTGAGCCATCATCCGGGCGGCAGGCCAGCGTCGCCGCCAGCGAGGCTGCACGTTGTTCTGCCGACCAGAGTAGCGATTCCTCAATAGCGCCAAACGCTGTCTTACAATCCGCATTCATTAAGAAATCACGAGTTAACACTGTTTACTACCTCCGCCACTGCCCGCTTCCCGGCGTTCGTCTCATGCATCCGTCAATATTGCTGAAATATTATCCAGCTTTATCTTTCAATAAGCAATCAGCGGGGCGCTGGCAAGCGAAAAAGCGGCGTCAGCGATTATTTTTTCTTATGCCACTTATCATCATCGCCTTTCTCATAGCTGTTCTTCACCGCCGCCCAGGCGACTTTGTGCGCCGTCTCTTCGCGGCTGGCGTCATCGCGCCGCTCGTCTTTATCTTTATATTGATCCCAGGCGCTGTTAAACGCTTCTTTATAAATTTCCTGCGCATGGGCAGGCAGTACATGCTGAACGCTGTCGGGGAGTTCTTGTTTACTGCGATAGGGCATACTGACCTCCTGTTTGAGCATTAAGTTTAAGTCTGGTACGCAGTCGGCTGGCTATCAAGGTCAAAATGAGTAGAAAAATTATTTTAGTAATTATCTGAATAATAAGAACTAAATATAAGTAAACATAAATTATAATAAACTAATCAAGATATCCCTCGATACCCGTAAATTTAAGTAAAAAACCAGCGGTAATTTAGCAAGATCTGTTACTTTACCGCCCTACGTTTTTATAATTATAACACCTGCATAAATGGAGATGGTTCATGACCCATGCACATGAGGCGGTAAAAACCCGCCATAAGGAGTCTTCCCTCGTCTTTCCGGTGCTGGCGCTGGCGGTGCTGTTTTTCTGGGGCAGCAGCCAGTCACTGCCAGTGGTTATCGCGATCAATATCCTCGCACTGGTCGGCATTTTGAGCAGCGCCTTCAGCGTGGTCCGCCACGCCGACGTCCTCGCCCACCGCCTGGGCGAACCCTATGGCTCCCTGATTTTAAGCCTGTCGGTGGTTATCCTTGAGGTCAGTTTGATCTCTGCCTTAATGGCCACCGGCGACGCCGCGCCGACCTTGATGCGGGATACCCTCTACTCCATTATTATGATCGTCACCGGCGGTCTGGTCGGTTTCTCTCTGCTGCTGGGCGGGCGTAAATTCGCCACCCAATATATGAATCTGTTCGGCATTAAGCAGTATCTTATCGCCCTGTTTCCGCTAGCGATTATCGTGCTGGTCTTTCCGATGGCGCTGCCGGGCGCGAACTTCAGCACCGGGCAATCGCTGCTGGTGGCGGTAATTTCGGCGGCCATGTACGGCGTTTTCCTGCTTATTCAGACCAAAACCCATCAGAGCCTGTTTGTTTATGAGCATGAAGACGACAGCGACGATGACGACCCGCACCACGGTAAACCGTCCGCCCACAGCAGCGGGTGGCATACCGCCTGGCTGCTGGTGCACCTGGTGGCAGTGATCGCGGTTACCAAAATGAACGCTAACCCGCTGGAAACGCTGTTGACCAACATGAATGCCCCGGTGGCATTTACAGGCTTCCTGGTGGCTCTGCTGATCCTGTCGCCGGAAGGCCTTGGCGCCCTGAAAGCGGTGCTCAACAATCAGGTTCAGCGGGCGATGAATCTGTTTTTCGGCTCAGTGCTGGCCACCATCTCGCTGACGGTCCCGGTGGTCACCCTCATCGCCTTCCTGACCGGCAATGAGCTGCGCTTTGGCCTTGGCGCCCCGGAGATGGTGGTGATGGTCGCCTCGCTGGTGCTGTGCCATATCTCCTTCTCCACCGGACGCACCAATGTGCTGAACGGCGCGGCCCACATGGCGCTGTTCGCCGCCTATCTGATGACCATTTTCGCCTGACCCCGTTTTCCCACCCGGCGGAGTCCGGGCGAAAAAAAGCCTGCCGGTTTTGACGCCGGCAGGCTTTTTTACTGATGCAGTCAGGCTTACTTGCTGGTATCCAGCTCGTCGAAGCTTTTCACCAGATCGTCAATCGCTTTCATCTGTTTGAGGAACGGCTCCAGTTTATCCAGCGGCAGCGCGGACGGGCCGTCGCATTTCGCGTGGTCCGGATCCGGATGCGCTTCAATAAACAGACCGGCGATACCTACCGCCATACCGGCGCGGGCCAGCTCGCTCACCTGCGCACGACGACCGCCGGAGGCTGCGCCAAACGGGTCGCGGCACTGCAGCGCGTGGGTGACGTCGAAAATGACCGGCGAGTTGTTGGAGGCTTTCTTCATCACGCCGAAGCCAAGCATATCCACGACCAGGTTGTCGTAACCGAAGTTCGCGCCGCGGTCGCAGAGGATTACTTTGTCGTTACCCCCTTCGATAAACTTATCGACGATGTTGCCCATCTGACCCGGGCTGACGAACTGCGGCTTCTTGACGTTGATCACCGCCCCGGTCTTCGCCATCGCTTCCACCAGGTCAGTCTGGCGCGCGAGGAAAGCCGGAAGCTGGATCACGTCCACCACGTCAGCTACCGGCTGCGCCTGGCTGGCTTCATGAACGTCGGTGATGATTTTCACGCCAAAGGTCTGCTTCAGCTCCTGGAAAATCTTCATCCCTTCTTCCAGACCCGGCCCACGATAGGAGTGGATGGAGGAACGGTTGGCTTTATCAAAGGAGGCTTTGAATACGTAGGGAATACCAAGCTTCTGCGTAACGGTGACATAATGTTCGCAGATACGCATCGCCAGGTCGCGCGACTCCAGCACGTTCATCCCGCCGAACAGCACGAACGGCAGGTCGTTCGCTACGTTGATATCACCAATGCTAACCACTTTTTGTTTCATAAGTTCGCCTTATCAGGGTGTAACCGGAATGGTTCCAGACTAATGCAATGTAATTTGTTTATGCGAAATCGTGTTGATCTGCGCGCGGATCATCTCGCTGATCGGATCCTCCGGGCACTGCTCAACGAAATAGCTCAGATCCAACAGCGCCACGTGATCGCAGTCCAGCTGGGCGTATATCAGCCCGCGGTCGCGGATCTCATACGGATCTTCCGGATTAAACTGCAGCAGCGCTTCGCTGGCGCGCAGGGCCAGCTCCATCTGCCGCTCTTCCATCAGCGCCGACTTCAGGGTGTCCAGCAGCTTGCGGATCACCTCGGCGTTATCCGCTTCGTCGAGATCTTCATTAAACAGTTCCGCCACCGGCCCGATGTTGCCCTTCAGCCATACCTCCAGGGTATGCTCGTCGAGGGTCTCGCCGTTAAACGGATTAATCAGCCACATCTCTTCGCTGGTTTCCGGGTCCGCACGCAGCAGCATCTGGGTCGGGAAGATCACCGGCACCACCGGCAGCGCCAGGCGCTGGGCGATCCACAGCAGGATCGCGCCTAACGACACCGCGCTCCCCTGGCGGTTAACCAGCACTTTATCCAGCCATAGCGCGTCGGAAAGACGATACACGCCCTGCGAGGCGCCAAAGCCCCACTCGTCGTAAAACAGCTCCAGCAATCGTTCTATCTGGCGCTCCTGGTCCCACGACGGCGCAATCTCCTCCTGCGCGAGGCGCAGCAATCGCTGCAGCTCTTCCTCGACAAAACGCGACGGAAAATCGTCGCGGACCTGTTCAGAAATGAGGACCATGCCATCACACAATGGCGCTTTGTTAAATTCGAAATCCGCTAATGACCCCATGACCTACCCCAGTATCGGTATTCTTGTGATGGCGAGTTGAATGATGATAAACAACACCACCAGCGCCAGCAGGAACGCGATAAAGCGGCTCTGCTGGCTGCGCGGACGACGACGGCCCAACGCGATAAAACCTAATGCGATGTAAATGATAACGCCAAACAGCTTTTCAGTCAGCCATGCGCCGTCTTCTGTGAACGGCAGGTAGTGCGTTATCGCCATTAACCCCGCGCCGCTGAGAAACAGCAGCGTATCGCTGCAGTGCGGTGCAATTCGCACCCACCGCTGGTTCAGCAGCGGGCTCTGGTGATACATCCACCAGTAACGTAAAACGAACAATCCTACCGACACCGCCACTGTGGCAATGTGCAGGTAGAGGACAGCCGTGAATAAGTTCATCAGCCAACATTCTCCATGTCGGGTAAACGTCCGAGGGTCAGACGCTCATTGTCGCCATAGTCGCGACAGGTCGCGACGTCCAGATAGCCCGCTTCGCGGAACAGCGCGCGAACCGCCTCGCCCTGAGTCCAGCCATGCTCCAGCAGCATCCAACCGCCGGGCTGCAGATACTGCCGTCCCTCGCGGATGATATGCGCCAGATCGGCCAGCCCCTGGTCGCCTGCGACCAGCGCCGTCAACGGCTCAAAGCGCACATCGCCTTCGGCGAGATGCGGGTCGGCGGCGTCGATATAGGGGGGATTGCTGACGATCGTGGCGAAGCGCTGCCCGGCCAGCGCGCTAAACCAGTCGCTTTGACTTATCGTCACGTTAGCGATGCCCAGATGTTCGGCATTGCGCAACGCCAGCGCCACGGCGTCCGGCATCACGTCCACCGCGGTGACCTCACAGTCCGGACGTTCGCTGGCCAGCGCCAGGGCAATGGCGCCGGTCCCGGTGCCGAGGTCGAGAATACGGCACGGCGCGGTTGGCAGACGCGCCAGCGCCTGCTCTACCAGACATTCGGTATCCGGGCGGGGGATCAGCGTCGCCGGGGAGACGAACAGCGGCAGCGACCAAAACTCGCGCTGCCCGACCAGATGAGCAATAGGTTCCCCGCGCTGGCGTCGCACCAGGAGCGCCTCCAGCCTCGCCGCCTCGTCAGCAGAGAGCGTCGTTTCACCGAAGGCCAAAATCCAGGTTCGCGCCCGGCCGGTAACGTGTCCCAGCAAGATCTCGGCGTCGCGTCTCGGGCTGTCGCTCTCCGCCAGGCGGGCGATCGCCTGCTGCAGCCAGGCCTGAAAGGTCATCATTCCTGCTCGGACAGCGCCGCCAGCTGATCGGCCTGATGTTCCTGGACAATCGGCTCAATCAGCATGTCGAGTTTGCCCTCCATCGCCTCATCCAGACGGTAGAGCGTCAGGTTGATGCGGTGGTCGGTCACGCGGCCCTGCGGGAAGTTATAGGTGCGATTGCGGTCGCTGCGGTCGCCGCTGCCCAGCAGGTTGCGGCGCGTGGAGGCTTCCGCCTGCTGACGTTTGGCCACTTCGGCGGCGCGGATGCGCGCGCCCAGCACCGACAGCGCCTTGGCTTTGTTTTTATGCTGAGAACGCTCGTCCTGGCACTCCACCACGATGCCGGTGGGTAGGTGGGTAATGCGGATAGCCGAGTCGGTGGTGTTAACGTGCTGACCGCCTGCCCCGGAGGAACGGAAGGTATCGATGCGCAGATCCGCCGGGTTAATGTCCGGCATTTCGGCTTCCGGCAGCTCCGGCATCACCGCCACCGTACAGGCGGAGGTGTGGATCCGCCCCTGCGATTCGGTGGCCGGCACACGCTGCACGCGATGGCCGCCGGATTCAAATTTCAGCCGACCGTAAACGCCGTCGCCGCTGATCTTGGCGATCACCTCTTTAAAGCCGCCGTGCTCACCTTCGTTGGCGCTGAGGATCTCTACCTGCCAGCGGCGCGATTCTGCGTAACGGGTGTACATGCGGAACAGATCGCCGGCAAACAGCGCTGCTTCGTCGCCGCCGGTCCCGGCGCGCACTTCCACGAAGGCGTTACGCTCGTCATCAGGATCTTTCGGCAGGAGGAGAACCTGCAGCTGTTGCTCCAGCTGGTCGCCTTTTTCTTTGGCGTCACGCAGCTCTTCCTGCGCCATTTCGCGCATTTCCGGATCGTCGAGCATCATCTGCGCGGTTTCAATATCCTCCTGCACCTGACGCCAGTCGGTATAGCAGCGCGCCACATCGCTCAGTTGAGCATACTCCCGCGACAGCGCGCGGAATTTATCCTGATCGGCAATCGTCGCGGCATCGCCGAGCAGCGCCTGCACTTCTTCATGGCGCTCGTACAACGCTTCCAGTTTGGCAACAATAGAAGACTTCATAGGCGTGAATTCACCCTGTCCTGAAAATAAGAGAAAGGTGCGCTATTCCAGCCCGAGGCTGTTGCGCAGAATATGCAGACGTTCGTCGTCCCCGTCACGGGCGGCCTGCTGAAGAGATTTGGTTGGCGCGTGGATCAGGCGGTTAGTGAGCTTGCGCGCCAGATCCTGCATAATTTCCTGGGCATCACCGCCCTGCTCCAGCGCGGCCAGCGCTTTCGCCGTCAGCTCCTCACGGACCTGCTCAGACTGAGAACGGTATTCGCGAATGGTCTCGCTGGCGCTCTGCGCGCGCAGCCAGGCCATAAATTCGCTGGTTTCCTGCTCGACGATCGATTCCGCCTGCACCGCGGCAGCCTTACGCTGCGCCAGGTTATGCTGAATGATGTTTTGCAAATCGTCGACGCTGTAGAGGTAGGCGTTAGCCAGTTTGCCGACCTCTGGTTCAACGTCGCGCGGGACGGCGATATCCACCAGCAGCATCGGCTGGTTACGCCGCGCCTTAAGCGCACGCTCCACCATGCCTTTGCCGATGATCGGCAGCGGGCTGGCGGTGGAGCTGATAATGATGTCGGCCTCTTTCAGCCGTTCGTCGATATCGCTGAGGGCTATCACCTCGGCGCCCACTTCCTCCGCCAGCGCCTGGGCGCGTTCACGGGTGCGGTTGGCGATCACCATTTTGCGCACGTGATGTTCGCGAAGATGGCGCGCTACCAGCTCAATGGTTTCACCGGCGCCGACCAGTAACACGGTGACGCTGGAGAGCGATTCAAAGATTTGCCGCGCCAGGGTACAGGCGGCGAAAGCCACAGAGACCGCGCTGGCGCCGATATCGGTTTCGGTACGCACGCGCTTAGCCACTGAAAACGATTTCTGGAACATCCGCTCCAGCTCGCTGACGTTAAGATGGCCGCGGCTGGAGTCGGCGAAGGCTTTTTTCACCTGGCCGAGGATCTGCGGCTCGCCCAGCACCAGCGAATCGAGGCCGCTGGCGACGCGCATCAGATGGCTGACGGCGTCATTATCCTGATGCCAGTAAAGGCTTTTTCGCAGGTCTTCTTCGTTGAGGCCGTGGTAGTTGCACAGCCAGCGGATCAGCGCTTCCTGCAGGTTATCCTGCTCTTCGACGCTGAGATAGAGTTCCGTGCGGTTGCAGGTCGACAGCACCACCCCCCCCTGCACCATCGGCTGAGCCAGCAAGCTCTCCAGCGCCTTATCGAGCGTTTCCGGCGAAAACGTGACGCGTTCTCGCAGGGCGACCGGAGCTGTTTTGTGATTGATGCCAAGAGCTAAAAGGGTCATTGTGAGGGAGTAGTACCAGCGTTGCTAAGGTTAGTCTGAGTGCATCATACAGGATGCGCGTAATCAATAAAAGAGAGGCTCCCCTTTTGGAGTAATAGTTAAAGCAAGACCGCCATTAAGGTTAATTTTTTGATTTCAGACAACTTGAACGTAGACGCTATGGCCCGGCGACGCTAGCATTAAGGGTTATAAATGTAACCTGCTACACAAATCGGCCCGCTGTTCCCTGTCGCCGTTTTTCCCTGTAGACATCAAGGATTTGTCATCATTATGAATCGACTGTTCCGCCTGCTGCCGCTGGCCAGCCTCGTCCTCACCGCCTGTTCTCTTCATACGCCGCAAGGGCCTGGCAAAAGCCCGGATTCGCCGCAGTGGCGTCAGCACCAGCAGGCTGTCCGCAGCCTCAATCAGTTCCAGACCCGCGGGGCGTTTGCCTATCTTTCCGATGAGCAAAAAGTCTATGCCCGCTTCTTCTGGCAGCAAACCGGCCAGGACCGCTATCGCCTGCTGCTGACCAACCCGCTGGGCAGCACCGAGCTGTCGCTGACCGCGCAGCCGGGCAGCGTGCAGCTGATCGATAACAAAGGCCAGACCTATACCGCCACTGATGCCGAAGAGATGATTGGCCGTCTGACCGGGATGCCGATCCCGTTGAACAGCCTGCGCCAGTGGATCATCGGCCTGCCGGGCGACGCCACCGACTATTCGCTGGACGATCGGTACCGTCTGCGTGAACTGAACTATACGCAAAACGGCAAAACCTGGCACGTGACCTACGGCGGCTACACCAGCGATACCCAGCCAGCCCTACCGTCCAATGTCGAGCTGAACAATGGCGCTCAGCGCATCAAGCTGAAGATGGATAACTGGATCGTGAAATGATGACCCGCTGGCCCTCTCCTGCAAAACTGAATCTGTTTTTATATATCACCGGCCAGCGGGCCGATGGTTACCATACCCTGCAAACGCTGTTTCAGTTTCTCGATTACGGCGATACGTTGACCATCGAACCGCGTAGTGACGGCCAACTGCGCCTGCTGACGCCGGTGGCCGGCGTGCCGGACGAGGAGAATCTGATCGTTCGCGCCGCGCGTCTGCTGATGCATGCCGCCAGCGAAAGCGATCGCCTGCCGGCGGGCAGCGGCGCCGATATCAGTATCGATAAGCGCCTGCCGATGGGCGGCGGCCTGGGCGGTGGCTCCTCCAATGCCGCCACCGTGCTGGTGGCGCTCAACCATCTGTGGGGCTGCGGTCTCTCGGAAGATGAGCTGGCGACTCTTGGCCTTCAGCTGGGGGCCGATGTGCCGGTTTTCGTACGCGGCCATGCCGCCTTCGCCGAGGGGGTGGGTGAAATACTGACGCCGGTAGAACCCGAGGAAAAATGGTACCTGGTGGCCCACCCGGGGGTCAGTATTCCGACGCCGATCATTTTTCGCGATCCGGAGCTACCACGAAATACCCCGCGCCGGTCAATTAATACGTTATTAAATTGTGAATTCAGCAACGATTGCGAGCTTATCGCAAGAAAACGTTTTCGCGAGGTTGATGCCGCGCTTTCCTGGCTGTTAGAATATGCGCCGTCACGCCTGACCGGCACAGGGGCCTGTGTGTTTGCTGAATTTAACACCGAATCCGCTGCCCGTCAGGTGCTGGACACTGCCCCGGCATGGCTAAATGGCTTTGTGGCGCGCGGAGTTAACCTTTCGCCGCTCAAGCAGGCCCTGCTCTGAATCCTGCGCCGTGATGGCACATTGATAATGAGTCAGCCGGGGAAATTGAGTTACGGTGACAACGTCACCCTGTTCCAGACGTTGCATCGTGCTCTTTAAATACACCGACTGGATCGAATGGCGCCATCCCGCACATTATTGGCCCATTCATCCACCACTGGACGCATGCCTGAGGTTCTTCTCGTGCCTGATATGAAGCTTTTTGCTGGTAACGCCACCCCGGAACTAGCACAACGTATTGCCAACCGCCTGTACACTTCTCTTGGCGACGCCGCTGTAGGTCGTTTTAGCGACGGCGAAGTCAGCGTACAAATCAATGAAAACGTACGCGGTGGTGATATTTTCATCATCCAGTCCACTTGTGCTCCCACCAATGACAACCTGATGGAACTGGTTGTTATGGTTGATGCTCTGCGTCGTGCTTCGGCAGGTCGTATCACCGCCGTTATCCCTTACTTCGGTTATGCTCGTCAGGACCGTCGTGTTCGTTCTGCTCGTGTGCCAATCACCGCGAAAGTGGTGGCGGATTTTCTGTCCAGCGTCGGCGTTGACCGCGTGCTGACCGTTGACCTGCACGCAGAACAGATCCAGGGCTTCTTCGATGTGCCAGTCGATAACGTGTTCGGCAGCCCAATCCTGCTGGAAGATATGCTGCAGCTGAACCTGGACAACCCGATTGTGGTTTCTCCGGACATCGGCGGCGTCGTGCGTGCCCGCGCTATCGCTAAACTGCTGAATGATACCGATATGGCTATCATCGACAAGCGCCGTCCGCGCGCCAACGTCTCCCAGGTGATGCACATCATCGGCGACGTTGCCGGTCGTGACTGCGTGATGGTCGACGATATGATCGACACCGGCGGCACCCTGTGTAAAGCGGCAGAAGCGCTGAAAGAGCGTGGCGCGAAACGCGTATTCGCTTACGCGACGCACCCAATCTTCTCCGGCAACGCTATCCAGAACATCAAAAACTCTGTCATTGATGAATTTGTCGTCTGCGATACCATTCCGCTGGCACCAGAAATTAAAGCGCTGGATAAAGTGCGTACTCTGACGCTCTCCGGTATGCTGGCTGAAGCTATTCGCCGTATCAGCAATGAAGAATCTATCTCTGCTATGTTCGAACATTAATCGAGCCCAGCACAAAAACCCGCTGCGGCGGGTTTTTTTGTCTCCGCACCTTATTTGTATGATCAATGCCTCCTTCACCTGCCATTTAGTTGACAGATGATGCGCTCATGGATGAAACATTATTGTGAACAGATTATTTTCCTCACATGTGATGCCTTTCCGCGCCCTCATCGACGCTTGTTGGAAAGAAAAGTACACCACCGCCCGCTTCACGCGTGACCTGATCGCCGGGATCACCGTCGGGATCATTGCGATTCCGCTGGCGATGGCGCTGGCGATTGGCAGCGGCGTGCCGCCGCAGTACGGCCTCTATACCTCAGCGGTGGCAGGGATTGTGATCGCCTTGACCGGCGGGTCACGCTTTAGCGTTTCCGGTCCGACCGCCGCCTTTGTGGTGATCCTCTACCCGGTTTCCCAGCAGTTTGGTCTGGCGGGACTGCTGGTGGCGACGCTGATGTCGGGGATCTTTTTAATCCTCTTCGGCCTGGCGCGCTTTGGCCGCCTGATCGAATATATCCCGCTGTCAGTCACCCTCGGCTTCACCTCGGGGATCGGTATCACCATCGGCACCATGCAGATTAAAGATTTCCTCGGCCTGCAGATGCCCCATGTGCCGGAGCATTATCTGCAGAAAGTGGCGGCGCTGGCGATGGCCCTACCGACCATTAACGTTGGCGATGCCGCCATCGGCGTCGTTACTCTTGGCATTCTGATCCTCTGGCCGCGGC
The DNA here is from genome assembly GCF_025813515.1 of Klebsiella sp. KP20-425-1. Taxonomy (NCBI): domain Bacteria; kingdom Pseudomonadati; phylum Pseudomonadota; class Gammaproteobacteria; order Enterobacterales; family Enterobacteriaceae; genus Klebsiella; species Klebsiella sp. KP20-425-1. The sequence continues at coordinate 2,032,105 of NZ_CP109614.1, read as the reverse complement.
TGGGTATCCGCCTGCCGGGCCACCTCCCGGCGCTGCTGGGCGGCTGCGCGGTCATGCTGGTGGTCAACTTGCTCGGCGGCGATGTCGCGACGATCGGCTCGCAGTTCCATTATCAGCTGGCGGACGGCACTCAGGGCAATGGCATTCCGCAGCTGCTGCCGCAGCTGGTATTGCCCTGGGATATGCCGGGCTCAAACTTTACCCTGAGCTGGGCCTCGCTGCAGGCTCTGCTGCCTGCCGCCTTCTCAATGGCGATGCTCGGCGCCATTGAATCTCTGCTGTGCGCGGTGGTGCTTGATGGCATGACCGGCACCAAGCACAAAGCCAATAGCGAGCTGATTGGCCAGGGGCTGGGCAACATTGTCGCGCCGTTCTTCGGCGGGATCACTGCCACCGCGGCGATTGCCCGCTCGGCGGCGAACGTCCGCGCCGGCGCCACATCGCCGGTTGCCGCCGTGATCCACGCCCTGCTGGTGATCCTGGCGCTGCTGATCCTCGCCCCACTGCTCTCCTGGCTGCCGCTGTCGGCGATGGCCGCCCTGCTGCTGATGGTGGCATGGAATATGAGCGAGGCGCATAAAGTCATCAATCTGCTGCGCCACGCGCCGAAGGACGACATCGTGGTGATGCTGATGTGCATGTCGCTAACGGTGCTGTTTGACATGGTGATCGCTATCAGCGTCGGGATCGTGCTGGCTTCGCTGTTGTTTATGCGCCGTATCGCACGCATGACTCATCTGGCGCCGGTCAACGTCGAGGTGCCAGACGATGTGCTGGTGCTGCGGGTAATTGGGCCGCTGTTCTTTGCCGCCGCCGAAGGCTTGTTCAACGATCTGGAGACCCGGATCGCCGGCAAGCGCATCGTGGTGCTGAAATGGGACGCGGTGCCGGTTCTCGACGCCGGTGGCCTGGATGCCTTCCAGCGCTTTGTGAACAAGCTGCCGGAAGGCTGTGAATTGCGCGTATCTAACCTCGAGTTTCAGCCGCTACGCACGCTAGCGCGCGCCGGCGTCAAGCCGCTGCCCGGACGCCTGAGCTTCTACCCCGATCGTCAGGCCGCGCTGGCTGACCTGTGATCACCCGGCGGCAGGTCCCTGCGCCTGCCGCATCAAGGATCCGGTCGCCTGCTGCAGCCAGCTCAGCACCGCCGGCGTCATCCAGGTGCCCTTCATCAAATGCGGCTCCTGCTCCATTGCCCGACGAAACTTCTGCAACGTCTGCGGCCGGGTACCGGCGTAGGACTGAAACAGTTCAAGCCACGCCCGGGCCAGCGCCTGACCCGACGCCGAGTCCGGCGCTACGCCCTCCCGGCACGCCTGATGCAGCTTCGCCACCAGCGCAGGCCACTCCTGTAGCCGGTCAAAATAGTGCTGGCGGGTGAACGCCATCTCTTCTTCGTCAAGGTACCGCGCCCAGATCGCCAGTTTGCTTTCGGCAAAGGCCTCGGTGATATAGGCGATGATTGCCGGCGTGACGCCGGTCTGTTCAACCATCTGCGGCTCGGCGGCATGCATCTCGTTCAGGCGGGTCAGAAACTCCGGACGCCCGGCCGTATCCTGCTCCAGGCGCTCCATCCAGCGCGTCGCCAGACGCATCGCCTGCGGACTGTCCGTCGGGCAGCCGCTCGCCATCAGCGTCTGCACCTCCTCCGTTAGCTCGCGCCACGCCTGCGCCCGCTGTTCATCCTGTGCCGCAAACGGCAGCGCGGCTAACTCCTGTTGACTAAACCAACGATCGTACATTTTCATTAACTCCAGCGTCTGTAGCCAGGACTCCAGATCGGGTTCATTGCCGCTCGCCAGCGCCTCGCGCAGCACCAATAGTCGGTCGCGCAGCCTGCCAACATCGCGTAGCTGGGCGTTGAGCATATCTATCTGCTGCGTCAGCAGCTCGGGCAGCGACAGCGTTTGCCGATCGAGATAGTCCTTGATTGTGGCGAGCGTTAGCCCGGCCTGCGCCAGCGCCTTTATCATATGCAGGCGCTGAACCGCGGACAGGTTATAGAGCCGATAGCCCGCCTCGCTTCTGGCCGAAGGCGTTAACAGCCCCGTCTGTTCATAATGATGCAGCGTACGTACCGTCAGTCCGGCACGCTTCGCCAGCTCTCCCACCTGAATTAACATGACTGCTCCTCTCTGTGGCCAGGTCCGCTACTCTGCAGCCTGACGTAACGTCAGGGTCAAGCAAAAACCGCGCTTGCTATTCATTTTTGCTGGCAACCATAGCAGCACGAAGGCCAGGACGGAATGGGGGCGTAATATGGCGGGAAAAAGAGGAAGAGATAAAGTGAGACACAGAAAAGCGCATCGGCCTTCAGCGGCCGATGCGGGAAATCATGCTACGGTTAGCTGTGACGATGCTGGTTACGACGGCAGCGTTTATCGTAGTGGCGCACCCACCAGTAGCGGTCGCTGACCTGCTCGTGGCCGCCAATACGGGCACCGGCCAGCCAGAGCACTGCGCCAACGAAGATGCTTAGGATTGCGCCATGCGCAAAGAATTGTGGCAGGTTAAGCTGCGGAAGCTGGTTCAGAATGGAGTAACCTACCCCCACAACCATCACCACCAACCCTAACCCCATGAGTACGTTACCGAGTAACGAAGCGTTTTTGCGTTTCATGTGTCACCTCCGGACTTTGGGTTGCCAGGGAATGTCCCCAAATCTTATAGGTGTAGTATAGACAAGGTCTCTTCTGCGGAGTGCGTCCACGATCACATTAGTGAACAGCGAATAGACAAAAATTTACAAATAAGTCTATGAACCATATCAAATTCTAATGATTTAGTGAGTAAATCATCAATGCGGGTATTGTCTAATAGCCAGAATTTTGTCAAGCGCGCCCGCAGACAGTACACTACGCGGCAGAGAATGCCCCATGCAGGATAGAAAACGTGACCATTAAACTGATTGTCGGCCTGGCCAACCCCGGTGCGGAATATGCCGCTACCCGGCACAACGCTGGCGCCTGGTATGTGGATTTACTGGCGGATCGCCATCGTGCGCCGCTGCGCGAAGAGAGCAAATTCTTCGGCTACACCTCGCGCATCAACCTGGCGGGCGAGGACGTCCGCCTGCTGGTCCCCACTACCTTTATGAACCTCAGCGGTAAAGCCGTGGCCGCGATGGCGACCTTTTATCGCATCAACCCTGATGAAATTCTGGTCGCCCATGACGAGCTGGATTTACCGCCGGGCGTGGCGAAATTTAAGCTTGGCGGTGGCCATGGCGGCCACAATGGCCTGAAGGATATCATCAGTAAGCTCGGCAATAACCCGAACTTTCACCGTTTACGCGTCGGAATCGGCCATCCGGGCGACAAAAACAAGGTTGTCGGCTTTGTGCTTGGCAAACCACCGGCCAGCGAGCAGAAACTGATCGATGACGCTGTCGACGAAGCGGCGCGCTGTACCGAAATCTGGTTAAAGGACGGGCTGACCAAAGCGACCAACCGTTTGCACGCCTTTAAGGCGCAATAAGCCGTTGTCGTGCGGCATTTTTGCCGCGCACCGTGTATAATAGGCAAAGCTATTCAATTTTCTGCAATCTGTTCCTTGTAACAGATTGATTATCCAAAGATTAAGGTGATTTAAATCATGGGATTCAAATGCGGTATCGTCGGTTTGCCCAACGTCGGCAAATCCACCCTGTTCAATGCGCTCACCAAAGCGGGTATTGAAGCGGCCAACTTCCCCTTCTGTACCATTGAGCCGAACACCGGTGTCGTACCGATGCCCGATCCGCGTCTGGACAAGCTGGCTGAAATCGTCAAACCGCAGCGCATCCTGCCGACCACCATGGAGTTCGTGGATATCGCGGGCCTGGTGAAAGGCGCGTCCAAAGGTGAAGGTCTTGGCAACCAGTTTCTGACCAACATCCGTGAAACCGAAGCCATCGGCCATGTGGTTCGCTGTTTTGAAAACGATAATATTATTCACGTCGCGGGGAAAGTGAACCCGGCGGAAGATATCGACGTTATCAACACCGAACTGGCGCTGTCTGACCTTGATACCTGCGAACGCGCGATTCACCGCGTCTCCAAAAAAGCCAAAGGCGGCGATAAAGACGCGAAGGTTGAGCTGGCCGCGCTGGAAAAATGCCTGCCGCAGCTGGAAAACGCCGGTATGCTGCGCGCGCTGGATCTGACCAAAGAAGAGAAAGAGGCCATCCGCTATCTGAGCTTCCTGACCCTGAAGCCGACCATGTACATCGCGAACGTCAATGAAGACGGTTTCGAGAACAACCCGTACCTCGATCAGGTTCGCGCCATCGCCGAGCAGGAAGGGTCTGTGGTGGTGCCGGTGTGCGCCGCCGTTGAAGCGGACATCGCCGAGCTGGACGATGAAGAGCGTGACGAGTTCATGGCTGAGCTGGGCCTCGAAGAGCCGGGCCTGAACCGCGTGATCCGCGCCGGTTACGCTCTGCTAAACCTGCAGACCTACTTCACCGCGGGCGTGAAAGAAGTTCGCGCATGGACCATCCCGGTCGGGGCAACCGCGCCGCAGGCAGCCGGTAAGATCCACACCGACTTCGAAAAAGGTTTTATCCGCGCGCAGACCATCGCCTATGAAGACTTTATTACCTACAAAGGCGAACAGGGTGCAAAAGAAGCCGGTAAAATGCGTGCAGAAGGCAAAGACTACATCGTGAAAGATGGCGATGTGATGAACTTCCTGTTCAACGTCTAATCCCGCTGGCTGGCGTTTTCGCCGCCACCGCGCAAAAAAAATCCACGCAGCGGCGTGGATTTTTTTTTACCCAGGCGACACGCTACTCCACAATATGGGTATCTTCTGCCGCCTCGTAGCCATCAACGATCTGCACAATTTTCTTTAACTCAGCCTCAATAAAAGCCGGGGTGGCGCTTTCCCCAGAGGCCGGGTGATGAAGCTCCACCGAGATGCCGCTGGCGGCATTGGTCAGCGACAGGCTGATCTCCTGCTGGCCCCGCGAGGACGAAGAACGCCCGATATGCTGCATGATAGCCGCCGCCGCCGCGCGCGTATCAACGTCTGCGAGATGCCCCCACCTCATTTCAACATGTCCCTGCTGCCCTGCCTTTATCATCTGCAGCGTATAGCCGCTTCTTGCCGTTGCCATGCCTTTTCCTCCGATTTAGTTGCCCGGGCGTCGCATTATCAGCCCGGTTTTATCAGCCAGGTTCGCGCACCTGCGCCTTGCCGTTAATGACTCTTTTCCACATAGGTCTGCATGTTTTCTTTGGTCACTAACTCAAACGGGATCCAGACATGAGACTCGACCTTTTCTCCTTTAATCAGCTTCAGCGCTACCGCTAAGGCCGTTTTGCCCTGACCGACGGCGTCCTGGAAAACCGTCACCTGAATCTTATCGCTGGCCAGGGCTTTCAGCCCGTCCGGGGTGGCGTCGATCCCGCCGATCAGCAGCTTCTTCTGGCTTTTCTCCAGCGCCATCGCCGCGCCAATCGCCATCTCATCGTTGTTCGCCGCCACAATATCAATCGCTTCTCCGTTGCCCGTCCAGTTCTGCATCAGATCCATGCCCTCGCTACGGGAATAGTTGGCCGGCTGTTTCTGCACCACTTTCATTGCCGGATACTTGGCCACCACCTGCTCCACATCTTTGGTGCGCTGCAGCGCGCCGGCGTCGGTGAGATTGCCGATCATGATGGCGACGTTGCCTTTGTAGTTCGCCAGCTTCGCCAGCGCCTCCATCTGCAATGTGCCAGACTCCCGCTCGTCCGAACCGACAAACACCACGCCGGGCGGTAACGTTTTATCCCCCGGCGTCCGGTTCACATACACCAGCGGCATTTTGGCCTGCTGCGCCATCTTCGTCAGCTGCGGGGTGCTGGCGGAGTCCACCGGGTCGACGATGATCGCGTCCACGCCGGAGGCAATGAAGCTCTGCACCTGATCGGCCTGGCGTCCGGTGTCGCCGCGGGCGTCTTCAAACTGTACGTCGACGTGGCGGGCTTGAGCTTCTTTCTCAATGGACTGGCGGATAATAGTGAGAAAGTTTTGATCGAAGTAGGCCATTGAGACGCCGATCTTCTCTGCTAATGCCGAAGCGGAACTGGCCAGAAGGCCTACTAACAGGATGATTTTACAGTGCTTCATAGTATGCCCTCAGAGATCGAAATAAAATTTTCAATACAACTACAAACGGTATATTTAAATCATTTTCAGACTACGAAGGGCGTTCGGTTCTTGCAATATTGATGTAAAGAAAATGTTGCCATGCGCACACTTTATTTCACCGCCTCACTCACCGAGGGCTCACCGGTTGCGGGGAGCGCAGCGGTCGGCGACGCCGGCTGTTTTCGCTTCAGCAGGGCATACTCCACTATCAGCTGTTGCAGATGCAGCTCCGCGAGGCTTCCCCGCGCGGCTGGCCAGGGTTGATCAACGGGAAGCGCGGCCAGCTGGCGCAGCTGCTCCTCCAGCGGAACAGCGCGGTTAAACGACTGCGTGATGGCAAATACTGCGGTTTTCAGTTCGCTCACCGTCAGGTACTTCCCCTTCTGCTCGTCGAGGGCATTGAGCTGGTCGGCGAGCCGCTGCAGTTGCTGCATGCCCTCCGACCAGCCGGTAAGGTTTTCCGCGGGCAATGCGCCAGCACTCAGCTGCTGCCGCCACTGCTGCGCCAGCGGTTGCGCCTGATCCGGCCAGCGGATCAGGGCCTGGTGGACCAGCTGGTCGCCGTAGCTGACCGCCCAGTCCGGCGCCAGGCGGGCAAGCTCGCCAAGCTGGCGCTGCGTCTGTGGCAGATCAACCGTCCCCGGGGGCGTTGTCGCCGGCAGGCCCGGTATCGGTCCGGCATTTTGGGTGACCGAAATGGGCGGCAAGTCGGACTGACGCAGCGCCAGCCATCCGCCGACGGCGATACCCGTTACCGCCAGCATGGTAACCATCCCGGCGATAAACGGCTTCCAGCGCGGCGCGGCTGCCGGAGTAGACGCCGCCACCGGCGCGGGCCGCTTTGCAGGTGAAGGCGGCGCCAGCGGCTCAGCTTTTGGTCTACGTTTTAGGTCTGGCACTGGCTCAACCTTCGCCGCATCCTCTTCGCTGACCAGAGTGCCGGGAAGTTCCGCGTCAGACACCGCCACCGGCGGCGCGGTGGGAAGCGCTGGCGCAGGGTCGAGGCTCTCGAAGCGAGTTGCCGTGCTGTGCAGTAGCGCCCGCAGGTCGCTCAGCTGGTTTTCAGGGGCGATCTCAAGGCGCTGGAGCACTGCGTCGAAGCTTTGCAGCGAACGTTCAGCCTGCTCAAGCGACTCAACATCCTCTGGGGTAAGATTCAGGGTACGGATCACCTGCCGCAGCCGCTTGCTCAGGGTGCGGAAGATCTCTGTCCGGGCCGGGAGCGCCTGTGGCCACAGGTTTTTCCCCTGACGAACCAGCAGCGACTCCATCAGCGTCAGCCCCTCATTGATCCCTGCCACCCCGCCCAGCCGGGCGCGGGCCAGGGTATACCAGGCGACAGTCTGCAGGTCCGCGCCGTGATGCTCCAACAGCCCGCGGGCAAGCTGCTCGGCATACGGCCAGTTAATATCCGGCCGCGCCGGGTGGCTGAGCTTGTTCATTTCCGCACGCAGGGCCATAAAATCAGCCAGCGTGCGCGGGTCGCCACCGGCTTTATAGTGACGGTCGTGGTGTGTTGTCATCATGATGTCTTTCAGCGAGAGATTAGAGGGCGGAGCGGGCGTCAAGGTACTGCTGGCGTTTGAGGTGGCGGATCAACACCCTGCCCTCGGGCATAAACTCCGTGCCGTAACGCACCAGGCCAATATCCTTCAGCTCCGCATCAATGGCATAGCGCAGTTCGCCGGGCGCATGCTGATCGAGCATCACCACCGCGATCCGCTGCAGGCGCGGTTCGTATTTCAACAACACCGCCGACAATGTGCTCATCAGCTGATGCGCCGACGCTGGCATCCCCTGGAGGACAGCGGTCATATCCGGCAGGCCGTAGTCCGGCAGATGCGCCAGCGTTCCGGCCCGACAGTTGAGGATGCGCTGCATGTTATCGAGCACCGACAGGATGACCTGATCCGTTTCGCTGACAGTATTCAGGTCAAGCCCGCCGGCGAAATTGCCGTACAGGATGTCATACAGGGAGGGACGAGGCATTTTCACTTCTCCTTAAACGGGTGCAGCGTCAGTTGATTTTGGCTGGCTTCGATAATGCGCGGCCTCGCCGGATCAAGTTCGTCCCGGGTGAGTACCAGCCGCCAGCTGTTTTGCGTCAGGTCTGGATCGATAAACATGGCCGCCACCGCCACAAACTGCGCGCTGGTTTCCATGGGCATATCGACGGTCACCGATTCGCCCGGACGCAGGCGAACATCTTTTTCCGCCACCCGGTCCGCCTGCAGCGCCTGGCCATCGCCGGCAAACAGCGACGGGTAGTCAGTATTGTCGAACGCTTGCCGCTCCTTCAGCTGATAAATACGCACCACCGTCGCCAGGGAGGCGCCTTTGGCGTTGTTATTCACGCCTTCCCGGGCGCGAAGATCCAGATGCAGGGTTTTCACCTGGGGGTAAAAAATGGACTGGGTCACGGAAACGGCGCCGTCTTTCACGGTCTGCGTCAGTCCGCAGCCGGTTAAGACGGTAACCATGAGGAATGCCAGCAACCTGGCGGAGGGTTTAACTGCGGTAATCGCCATCTTCATCGCTCTCCCTGCGGTGGATATTTTCCCGGACGCGCTGATAGCGCCCCAGATAAATCGTGACTCTGTCGTCAGCCTGTTTCTGCGCATCCAGCGGACGCAGCACAGCGGTACGGCCGAGCTGGACGGCATGCTCCTGCTGGCAGCAAAGTTGCGCATCCGGCAGTAAATGGCGGGCGACGCAAAGCTGCAGCCGCACGTCAAGATGAGATCCGAGCCAGACGTGCAGAAGCGCCATCAGGTCGCTGAACAGTTCGCCGCCGGGCAGCCAGCCGCGAACCTCATCAGGCTTTTCCGTGGCCAGCTGCAGCAATACCTGACCGTTCACATCCGTGGCGTGGGTTCCCATCACTGGCCTATGTTGCAGGCTAACCGGCTGACGGACGCTCATCGTTAACGGCTGCGACAAGGGGATCCGGCAGGGATCGTGGTGGTGCACCGTCGCCCGGGTCCCCGGGGCCAGGAGCGCCACCAGCGCCTCCATGCCTTCCCCGGATCTCCCCGGCAGCATCATCACCGGCAGCAGCGCCAGAAATCGCGACAGCGGCGCTGCGGCAACGGCGGCACATCCCGGTATGCCCAGCCCCGCCAGGCCCAGCAGATACTGCGAGATGTTGTCCGTGCCGCCCGCCCGAAAGGTTGCCGGGTAGGAATATTTGCGCCAGATACGGTAATACTGGGCGATCAGCCGATGGTTAAAGATATCGAGGAAATCCTCGGTGGCCTCGACGCCTTCCCGCCGTTGCGCAATGTCATCGCTATAGTGGGTCGGCAGCGGGGATTCCACGCCGTAGAGTCCCATAAAAGTCACGCGAACCGCCGGCGGACGGGGCGGTTCAGGATCGTCCATTCCACGGATTTCGCCAGCCGGAAAGCCCATCCCCGGATGCGGGCGAAAGCGTATGGGTTCATCACCTAATAGCCAGCCGCTGCCGATGATCGGCGCCTTCGGATGGTTCTTCTCCAGCAACTGGCAGAAGCGGTAAAAATTCATGTACGGCAACTGAGGCCGGAGCTGCGCCATCAGCCGGGCAGGCGCAGACTGTGATTCTCTTTCCACCGGATACATTTCCCTTCAGGTTGAACAATGAGCGTCAGCTGGTTGAACTGATTCATATCGGCATACAGTGCGAAAAAGCGGTTGAGCATATCGCCAAACAAGTGGACATCGCCCGCACCGGTAAATCCGCTACCGTCGAGCGTCACTTCGATATCCAGCCCGCGCAGCAGGAAGCCCTGCTCGAAACGCTGAATTCGGTGATGGCTGACCGCCAGAATGGCGTCCAGACGGCGATTATTGAGCTCATCCTCCCGCCAGTTGTAGAGCGACAGCGTGCCGCGCAGCACCTCGGCGCTGCTCATCATGTTGAGAAAACGGGTGCCCAGATGGCTCATGACCCGCCAGTGGTAGCGGTCTTCCGCCGGGGGATAGGCCGGCAGCGTGGGCTTACAGAGATTGCGGACGGTAAGCGGCGTGGCTGATATCGACTCACAGCGATCCAGCAGCGTGCTCTGTAGCGCCCGGCGCGGCAGCTGGCCGTTAGTGCCGGTGATGCGCAAGGAGACCGTTTCCCGCGCCAGCTCCCGGTCAGCCTCCCATTGCTGTCCGCCGAGGATAAGCCAGGTATCGTGCATGCCGGTTACGCCCCGTTTTACGCGGGTGTGGTAGTAGCGCTCCGGCGCATGGCGACGCATCATTCCCCCCTGGTGACGAAAGCGGGTGAAAGGCACATAGCGTGCCTCCCCGGTGCGCCCGGAGCCGGTCACGCTGTCAACAGAATAGATTTCGGTATGCCCGTCCTGCAGGCGCTTCGGACGCAGGAGGTATTCGCTCTCCAGGCCGCTGATGGTCAACGGATCGGCCTCAAGGGTAAACAGGTTAATCACCGGCACACAGTGCAGGCGTAGGCTGCTTGCGCTGACGGGTAAATCACTTTGCCAGACCTCGCTGAACACCACCTCAAGCGTGAAATGCGATATCCCCGCCGGCAGGGTGATGTTTTCCAGGCCATTTAGCTGCACGAACATAAATTTTTCGCGAAAGGTGAAATACTCGAGCAGCAGCTGATAGCCGCTGAAAGCGCTCTCCCCCTTCGGCCATAAACGATCCTCCTCGCTGAATCCCCCCGGGGAAAAATAGCCGTCGAGGCTTACCCGCTCTGTCTGACCCGGCAGACGCAGGTACAGCGCGGCCTGGCGTCGGGTCAGCCACAGATGGAGGGCGCTGCCGGTAACAGCGTCTTCCCCCAGGTACAGCGCCAGGCGGCGGAGATCGGTCTGCGACCAGTCAGCCAGCTCGCTACAGGCGAATCGTAGTCGCAGGGCCGAACGTCCGTCCGGCTCCGCCGTCATCACCGCCTCCTCTATCGCCAGCGGGTTAAGCGTCAGATCGCGGGTGGTTCGGTACCGGCACACGGTATTTTTCGGCCCCAGTGGGCGGGAGCTAATCTCAAACCCGGCGGGCACCGTTTCCGCCATCTTCATCGCCGGCAGCGTTGGGGTCAGCGCCACGATCGATAGCGATGGAATAGTGCGCAAATAGTGCGGCCACAGCATGCTGACCAGCCCCTCGGTCAGCTCCGGCAGATCATCATCAATTTTTTCGCGCAAGCGACCTACGGAAAAGGCAAAGCCTTCAAACAGGCGCTCAACGTAAGGGTCCGGCGTACCGGCTTTATCGAGATCCAGCATCGCCGCCCGATCGGGGTGAGCCTGCGCGAACGCTTTTGCCGCCTCGCGCAGGTAGCGCATTTCAGCATCAAAATATCGCAGGGTTAAATCGTCCATTATGAATATTCCCTTATTCGTCTACAGGGAGACACGCAGCATGGCTGCGCGGTCAGATTAGTTGGCCGTCGGGCGGCCATGAGCGAAGGAGGCCTGGCGTTGCAGGTTAACGCCAATCAGTGAGGGAGAAGGTTCAATATCCCTCTTCGCCGGGTATATCGTCGGTCAGCGGAACACGTTCCGCAGACGCGCGCACGCTGAATATCGTCTCCGGTAGCGTAAAGTTTCGCAGCGCCAGCAGCGCCAGCGGTCCTTCCCCCGCCTCGGTACGCAGCGTGTAGTTCAGCAACAGACCATCCGGCGCTTTCCAGCTCAGGCTCCAGCTGCTGCTCGTTCCGGGATAAGCGCTGACCACCGCCTTATCCAGCAGACGGATCCACCCCCAGGCGCCCGGGAAATCGCCATACTGGCGGGTGCCCGCCCGGGTACTGATCCAGCTCAGACTGGCGCCCGGCGCTTCGGTGTCAGCGGGCCAGCTGAACCGCCGCCAGACCGGCATCTGGTTCATATAGACAAGTTTCTGACTGTCAATGACCAGCTCCGTCTGCATCACGCCGTCCGCCGTGCCGGGGCGAAGCGCAAAATGCAATCCCGCTTCGCCGTTGGCGAACGCGACGTCGGAGAGATGGCTCAGGGTATTCATCGCCTGCAGAAAGGCCGGGTTAAACGTCAGCCCCTGAGCATTGATACTGTCCGCCATCCAGCGGCTCCCCTCTTTATGCAGCACGCCGTTCAGCCGGGTCTGCAGAAAGCGGGCGATGCGCCCGGTCTCGCTGTCGAGGTATTTTGCCAGCAGCGGCAGAGAGACTTCACTGCTGGTATTTTTAAAGGGGTAGCGGCCGCCAAAGGCGCTATTCCAGTCCTCCACCACCGCGCTGCGCCACTGGGCGTTGAGACTTTCCGCCGCCGGGGTCAGCACCTGCTGCCAGGCCTGTTCCATCGGGCGAACAAAAAGCGTTTGCCCAAATCCACTCCACTCCTGGCCCAGCCCCGCCGCCACCAGGCTGCCGTAGTCGCGCGTTTCGGTTAAATCCACGGCCTTGCCCTGGAATACCGTCTGCGCAAGCAGGCGGGTCATCGCCTGCGGGTCGGTGGCGTTGGTGACCTGCTGCAGGCGCAGACGCACCTGGGTGACGCGGGTCAGGAAGGTCTGCAGGCTAAGACGGCTGGTGGGCGTCCCGCCGTCGCGATTGTCCAGCAGCGCCAGCACGGGTCCGAAGGTGGCATCCAGAGGACCGCGCGCGCCGGACCGTTGATCGATGACGGGCGAGTTATCACGGTTAAACAGCTGCCTGGCCGATTTGACCAGCGAATCGGCGATGGCTTCCCCGGTCTGGCCGGTTCGCCCCTGCACGCTCAGGGTGTTCATCAGCGCCACCAGCGGCGACTGGCGCACATCGGCCATCAGGGTCAGCTGGTCGATAGCATCGGAGAGGGTCGCCGCGCGCTGCCAGCGCAGACTGTTGAGGAAATCCAGCCAGGCGCCGCTAAAATCAGCGAAATAACGCTCCGCCAGCCTGGCTCGCAGAGCTTCCGGCGACGTCGACTGCGCGGCAGTCTGCTTCGTATCGCTCAACACCCAGTCCATTTCATCGCGGCGTTCCGCGACCACTTTCTCAATGGCCGGCTGCACGGCCTGCTCCCAGGCCTGACGGGTAAACATGCCCGGCACCACCTCATCAGTGCTGAACAGACGCGAAGCATCGGTGTCGGCAGTCATATCCGCCAGGCGCATATCGGCATACTGATTCGCCACCTGCGCGAGCATCTTCTGGTAAAGCGTGGACTCACTGTTGCGCTGGCCCATCTGTCGAATTAACCGTGTGCGCACCTGGCTGACCAGACCATCATCGACAGGCAGACGCCACTGCGGATGCGACACCAGACTGGCGGCATAAAATGCCAGCAGCGAAGGGCCGCTGCCCTGCCAGACGGCGTCGGCGATGCCTGAGCGCTGCGACCAGTCCTGCATTAGCGTGGTGGCGAACCACGCGGCGTCCATTTTTTCCGGGCGGGTCAACATCAGATATTGTTTCAGTTGTCCGTAAGCGGTCTTCGTCATCTTCTCACGCAGTGGGCTGTCCGGCGGCAGCTGCACGAAGGCGGTGAGCTGCTCTTCCAGATGATGCGCCGCCGCATCGCGCAGCAGCGGCTGCGCCCTCTCTCCGTAGTGCGGGAACAGCGCCGCCAGCAGGTCATCGTTCTGACTGAGGCCAGCGCGGAGGTACCACGGCGCGCCGTGCTGTGAGCGGTATTCCAGTTGAGAAAGCGTTTTCTGTAACGCGGAGAGCGCATGCAGGCGTACGGCCAGCGGCTGTTTCTCCGCTGAGGCCAGCCGCACCTGCTCCTGTGCGATCGCCACCAGGTGGCGGTTGGCGATAAAAGAGACTGTCATTGAGGCGGCCCAGAGTAACATCAGGGCGGCGGCGGCCACGCTCATCCCACGCATCCAGTTGACTTCCTGTTTGCGCGGACGTAGACCGGCTGGCAACCACAGCACTGAGTCTGGTATCGTTTCCCAGCGGTTATCCCGTCCCCAGTGATGACGGACACTGCGACCAGCCTCTACTGACGCCTCACTAAATACCACCCCGGCCAGCGGCAATGGTCGGTATGGATTAAGCAGTATCGATAACGGTTCCACCACCGCTTCCGCTTCCCGAGTCAACTGGTCGGCCAGCGCGAGTAAAAAATTGTGCTGTGGTTGCCCGCATATCTGCTGGATGCCCTGCTCTAACAGTAACGACGCCAGGGCAGTGAACTGTTCGGCAACTATTTGCGGCGTACAACCTGCAGGTAACAGGCAGCCTACAGGCTGAGTGATACGTCCATTTTTTTCGTTGCCCCCCTCATACAGCGACCAGACGTATAGGGGGAGTTTCCAGCCAAGAGCTTCGTAGCGTAGCTTTAGAGAGTGAGACACACTGTCCATTTCATCTGGCGTGAGCCTGGGCTTCGTTCTGTTCATCGTTGTCAAAACGCCGTCAAAGCCCGATGTTACCCACACCATACCATCAGCCGGGCGATAACGCAGTTTACGCAGCGCTGTGAACCAGGCGTTATCTACCGCTGCCCCAGGGTCTCCACCCCACAGCAATAATGTACCCTGATCTTCCTGCCAGAGTTCCTGCGTGAGCTTTGGGGTCAGTTGTTCTACGTCTCTGACTGAGCCAATTATCAGCAGAATACGGACTTTGCGGGACCAGGCGCGTCCATACTGATAGCGTAGAGTCTGGCGAATTTCCCCCACCGTAATATGATGGGGAGGTGTCAGCGCCACGCGCCCTTCTTCGCCGGGTAAGACGCTGTCCTGCTGCGACTGCCGGCGATATAAACTCTCCTTCACACGGCGGGACATTGCAGGAAGGTAAAAAACAAATACCAACGCCAGACAGACCAGGACAAACGCCAGTACCTGCTCGCCCCGCGTATTGATATTCAGCATGCCGCCATAGCGGGTGATCCCCCACCATATTGCAGCCATCCCGGCCAACGTAAGCCCGGCCAGGCAAAACCGGCCCAGGCCATTACCCGGTATATTCATCTTCACTCCCTGGGGTGATGGTACTGATAAAATGTTCCTGTTCGCTGGAAAATAACGCCAGCAGGGGCTGTTTACGGAGGCTGACCAGATCGGCTGCCAGCGCGGTCAGGAGCCAGGGCGCTGCGGGTCCCGGAATACCGCACCATTTTTCCAGCAGCGCGATATCTTCAGCTTTCCATGGGGTATGCATTTTGCCGCCCTGCGTGATAAGCGCGGCGCTTCTTTCCGTCCATTTTTTTGCGTCCCCGATAACGGAGGGCGTATGGCAGGCGACAGTCTGGGTTTCCAGAAACAGGGTGATATCGTCTTCAAAGTTCGTCATATCTAAGGGCATAGGACGTAACAGCCGTGATGAGTGCGGCAGATGGTATTTTTGCGCCACATCATCGCTGGTCAGCAGCAGCACGGCCAGCCCGTCGGAGTATGCTGTACCACCGTTGAGCTGGATGACCAGGAGTAAATTGACCGTCAGTACAGGCTGCTTCAGGCGCTCCTCCACTTCCGACAGTGAGAATGAGCCGGTAACGGTAATATCATCAGGCACGGCGCGGCCAGGAATGTGTTCTTTCCAGAGATTACTGAAACTGCTGGTCAGCTCAGGCGAGGGATTATCCGTGATCAGGGTGACATACAGCGGTAGCTCTTCCGGCAGGCACTGCACGCGCTCTTCTATACTGGTCAGCAGCGCATGCATCGCACTCAACTGCACGGGCTCTTCTGCCGGAAGGTAATTAATCCTGCGGGCAAGTCCGTATTGCTGAGGCCGCTCACTCCCCCAATGCGCCGCAGAAATATGATCCGGCAACAGCACTGCACTGCTCAGAACGGCCAGCCAGCGCCCGGCCCAGTCTTCCCACCTCTGCTGTCCGTATTCCGCCTCTTTCAGCAAGAACTGATGCGCTTTCAGATCCCTGTCCCACAGGTAGCAACGCAGGCAAAAAATCAGCAACCAGCATCCTGCAGGCATCAGGGATACCCACCAGATATTTATCACTGAGATAATTTTTACGGTGCCGGAGGCATGGAGGATAAAGAACAGGACACCGATAATCGCCATCAGTACACCGGCAAACAGCCATCGGGTCAGTGAAGGAGCCGATGGCTGCTCCATGGTCAATGCTTTTGTTCGTACCCAGCCCATTTTTTATCCTATCGCGCATTCCGGCGCGCCGGAAATCACCTGGCAACCGCACTGACATTTGCAGCCATCGACCACGATGGCTTTACCATCGGAAGACCATTCCGGCGCTCCCTCAATAATGGCATTAGTGCCATGTCCCGGAATCGGGCAGCTGACTTTATCCCCCACCAGCGCTACGGGCTTTCCATTTACAATCATGGTGGAGGATGCGGAAATAACAGCACCGCCGTGCGTGGTTTTATCGCCGAGTAATACAAAACCTTTGGACATTGAATTTCCTTTTATATATCAGCGATACAGTAATTATTAATTAGAATACTCAATCGCATCTATTTCAACCTAAAGAGTGAGGCAATAACATTTAATAACAGACAAAAAACGGCCACTCCTATCAAAGGAAGAATAATAAACATAAAATAATATCTGGAATATCTGCACGCCTCTCTTTACTTAATACATACTTCTTCCCCCAGGTGATATCCCCTACATTAATAATTTTTCACTTCGAACGCCAATTGCCAGACGACCTTATACTCGCGAAAATCGCCTTAATTACTATTGCATGCTCTATACAATAAAAAAATACACTAACAACAAAATAATCAGAATTATAAGCAAATAAAACAGACATTTTCTGATTAGGTGGCAACAGTGGGTATACCTCGCTAATATGACGACTATTGCTCCCTATCATTTTGCGTTCGCCATAACCTATGGGAAATCCAAAGCGTTCGCTCATCCATCGCTGCGTCATTACTGGTTCAAGACTAAAAGGCAGCGGATTAGGAAATAACCAAGCCGTTTTATTTTCATCTTCTAACCGCAAAGTCACTTCCTCAAGATTTTTTCTGGTTATTTATAAAAGATGAAAATATTCTTTCTCGCCTCATATCCAGCCTGAAAATATCATCACTAACAGTAATCGTTGGTTTTGTTTTGTAGGGAATTAAACCTTGTTCATAAATATCCTGATAAGGTTTACCTAATTGCTTCACAAGTGTTCGATATCAATATTCATTTGCCACCAAGTCGCTTTTTCTCCAGCGCAATATGAATCTCCTTTGCTCGCTCCAGTGGATAAAAAGTCACGGTTTCTGAAAATAAATCCTTGTTATAGGTAAATCCGACAGAACTATTTTGATGAGGTATAGGTAAGGTATATATCTTTTCCCCCCTATAAGCAGTCATAACAATTTTTGCTTCAACGTAAACCATCGGAAATCCTAGATAAGCCCGCACCCACTGGTGAATCATAACTCGTTCCAGACCAAACGGCATAGGATTAGGAAACAGCCAGTCAGTTTTGGCTTCATCTTCAAACCTTAACATTTCTTCTTTCAGATTTTTAATGAGCACCACCTTTTCCGTTGACAATCATCGTTGATGACGATGAAATAATTTCACTACTGTACATGATTTTACCATCCATTAGAAAAAAACCTTATATGTTGAACGCCACCGATTTTTTAAAATAAGATATAGCATCACACATTATTTATTAACGACACAACGAAATACATACTGCGGACCAACACCATATTTTTCATAGTCACCATCAACTTCTTCTGGGAGTGGTGAAGCAGATTGTCTAAACATAGTCAATGCGTACTGTCTGTCGCCGCCAACATTCCCACGCAACACTTTCTTGGTCCCTTGCTCTGGTCCCTGAGGATTCTTTACCGGAGAGTGGGAGTAATAATCTTCTGCATACCAGTCATTGGTCCATTCTGAACCACTCAGTCCCATATCATACAGGCCTAAGGGATTTGATGGGTATTTACCTACTGGATAAATGGGAAGCCCCATCCCATCAGTGTATTTATTCAGTTCATCCTGGCTGGGGACATTTTTTCCTGGTGAAAACTCACCATTGTTAGTAGCAAACGGAAGATACTGACCTCTGGATCTTGCTGCAAACTCCCATTGTGCCTCTGTCGGCAAATCAATTTTTTTACCGGATTTTTTACCTAACCACTGACAATAATCTTTTGCCTGTTGCCAGATAACACCTGCAGGATAATCCCCCTTTAGCAGAGAAGGATGACGTTTTGCCAGTATATCCACAGGTGGATTTTTTTTATCTGTTACTTTCAAATAAACATTAAAATCATCGTTGGTGACTTTATATTTTGATATCGAAAAATCACTTAAAATAACCTTATGTAAAGTTTTATCATCCTGTTGTATGCTGAAAAGTAATTTTTCACCAACTAATGGACCAAAATCACCCATTAAAAACTCACCACCCTGAACAGGGACCATATTAGAGACCGATTTATCCACAAGTGCTTTAGCTGCTTTTTCACTCCCGGTGGTATTTCCCTGATCGCACCCGAGCAGTAAACTGGCGGCAACAGAAGCAACTACGATTAATTTTCTCATCTTATCACCTCAGCCATTGCATCAGGCAGTCATTATCCCCGTCGGGTGCTGGTCATCAATCATGGCAAGATATTCTGACATCAGGAAATCCGGCGTAGATTAAATATCCTATCCGGTTCAGCCGAATATTCGTTGAGCATTCTGATTCGGTTAAAATAAGAGATAGCATCATACATTATTTATTAACGACACAACGAAAGACATACTGCGGGCCAACACCATATTTTTCATAGTCATCGTCTTTATCGATCTTCGGAACTGGCAATTTTGATTGCCTGAACATGGTTAAAGCGTACTGTCTGTCGCCGCCAATATATCCACGCAGGACTTTTTTAGTACCCTGCGCAGGTCCCTGGGGATCGTTTACCGGAGAATGAGAGTAATAATCTGACGCATACCAGTCATTGGTCCATTCTGAGCCACTAAGTCCCATGTCATACAGACCCAGGGGATTTGGGGGATATTTGCCTACTGGGTAAAATGGGAAACCAAAACCATCTGTATATTTATCTAATTCATCTTTACCCGGAACATTTTTTCCAGGTAAATACTCACCATTATTTGTTGGAAACTGAAAATATTGACCTCTGGATCTTGCTGCATATTCCCATTGCGCCTCTGTTGGTAAATCAATCTTGTTACCAGACTCCTTACCTAACCACTGACAATAGTCTTTTGCCTGTTGCCAGGTAACACCAACAGAATAATCTCCTTTTTGCAAGGATGGATAATTTTTTAAAAAAATATGGATGGGTGCTTTTTTTACCCCTGTTATTTGCAGATATTTATTATAATCATCGTTGGTAACTTTAAACTTTGATATCGAAAAATCACTTAATACAACTTTATGTAATACCTTATCATCCTGGTTTATGCTGAAAGGTAGTTTTTGACCGACTAATGGTCCAAAATCCCCCATTAAAAACTCGCCGCCCTGAACGGGAACCATGTTAGAGAGTGACTTAGCAACAAGCGCTTCAGACAGGGTTTCACGCTTGTCAGTACTCTTCTGGTCACACCCGAGCAGTAAACTGGCAGCAACAGAAGCAACTACGATTAATTTTCTCATCTTATCACCTAAGCCTTTGCATCAGGCAGTCATTGTCCCCGTCGGGTGCTGGTCGTCGATCATGGCAAGATATTCTGACATCAGGCTATCCGGGACAGGTTTAAACAGGCTGTCCAGCGGAATATTATATTCATAGAGCGTTCCGACTATAATATAGTATTACAGTCAAACGATATTATTTATTAATAACGCAACGAAATACAAAAAGAGGACTAACTCCAAACTTTTGATAATCATCACGCCCAGCAAATTTTGGCACAGGTTGTGACGATTGCCTGAATATAGTCAAGGCATACTGACGATCTCCGCCAACATACCCCCTTAAAACTTTTTCATTACCCTTAACTGGACCTTGAGGATCATAAACAGGGGAGTGGGAATAATAATCAGTTGAATACCAATCATTACTCCATTCGGCTCCACTTAGCCCCATATCGTATAAACCTAGCGGATTCGGAGGATATTTCCCAATTGGATAAATAGGAAAACCATAACCATCTGTGTATTCATCTAATTTCTTTTGTTCAGGTATATTAGAACCAAGCTCGAAATTTCCATTATTAGTCGAAAAAGGAAGATACTGCCCTCTTGACCTTGCCGCATATTCCCATTGTGCTTCTGTCGGTAAATCAATATTTTTATCGGACTCCTTACCTAGCCACTGACAATAATCTTTTGCCTGTTGCCAGGTCACACCAACAGAGTAATCATCTTTTTGCAAGGATGGGTACTCTTTTACCAGAATATTAATGGGAGGTTTTTTTATTCCTGTTATCTGCAGATATTTATTATAATCATCGTTGGTAACTTTAAACTTTGATATCGAAAAATCACTTAATACAACCTTATGTAATACCTTATCATCCTGGTTTATGCTGAAAGGTAGTTTTTGACCGACTAATGGGCCAAAATCCCCCATTAAGAACTCGCCGCCCTTAACGGGAACCATGTTAGAAAGCGACTTAGCAACAAGCGCTTCAGACAAGGTTTCACGCTTGCCAGTACTCTTCTGGTCGCACCCGGTCAGTAAACCGGCTGCAACGGAAGCAACTACGATTAATTTTCTCATCTTATCACCTCAGCCATTGCATCAGGCAGTCATTGTACCCGTCGGGTGCTGGTCGTCGATCATGGCAAGATATTCTGACATCAGGCTATCCGGGACAGGTTTAAATAGTCTCTCCGGTTTATTGGAACATTCATTCAACGTTGTTGCTCCGGTTAAAATGATATATGTCACCACCAAACGACATTATTTATTGATGACGCAACGGAAAACATACTGCGGACCAACACCATATTTTTCATAATCATCGTCTTTATTGATCTTTGGAACTGGCAAATCTGATTGTCTGAACACGGTTAAAGCGTATTGTCTGTCACCGCCAACATTCCCGCGGAGGACTTTTTCGGTCCCCTTTACGGGTCCCTGAGGATCGTTTACCGGAGAATGAGAGTAATAATCTGACGCATACCAGTCATTGGTCCATTCTGAGCCACTAAGTCCCATATCATACAGACCCAGGGGGTTTGGGGGATATTTCCCCACTGGATAAATAGGAATACCTGCTCCATCAGTATATTCACTCAGCTCATCCTGGCTGGGGATGTTTTTACCGGGCAGGAACTCACCATTATTCGTTGCAAACGGAATGTATTGCCCTCTGGATCTTGCTGCATATTCCCATTGCGCCTCTGTTGGTAAATCAAATTTTTTACCAGACTCCTTACCTAACCACTGACAATAGTCTTTTGCCTGTTGCCAGGTCACACCAACAGAGTAATCACCTTTTTGCAAGGATGGGTACTCTTTTACCAGAATATTAATGGGAGGTTTTTTTATTCCTGTTATCTGCAGATATTTATTATAATCATCGTTGGTAACTTTAAACTTTGATATCGAAAAATCACTTAATACAACCTTATGTAATACCTTATCATCCTGGTTTATGCTGAAAGGCAGTTTTTCACCGACTAATGGGCCGAAATCCCCCATTAAGAACTCGCCGCCCTGAACGGGAACCATGTTAGAAAGCGACTTAGCAACAAGCGCTTCAGACAAGGTTTCACGCTTGCCAGTACTCTTCTGGTCGCACCCGAGCAGTAAACTGGCGGCAACTGAAGCAACTACGATTAATTTTCTCATCTTATCACCTCAGCCATTGCATCAGGCAGTCATTGTCCCCGTCGGGTGCTGGTCGTCGATCATGGCAAGATATTCTGACATAAGGATGTCAGGAATGGGTTTAAATGGCTCATCCGGGTCAACAAAAACCGGGAGGTTATTATGCAATAAGGTGAGCTTTTCACCATAATTGGTGTAGAAAAAAAATTTGTGTTCCCCGATACCTAAAAAGTTAATCACATCCTTTTCATTCAGTTCTTTATTACCTTTCTTCTCCCCTGGCGACAACGTCAAATGCTGCATAACATTGTTATAATCTGCCTGACTTTGTACCCACTTCAGCGCCATAAACACCGCTTGCTTTCGCCTCTTGAGAGGACCGAGCTTCCAGCTGTTAACGGAAAAAAAATCATTATTTTGATTGCGAGGGTCAAGCCAGTCTACCCAATTCTGATCAATTAATGTGGCAATCACTGCCCCTTTTGTTTCTGGAGGAGTATATTTTAGCTGATCCGGATTAGACAAAATACTATACATTAAATCAATTCGTTTTCCCTCATCACTAATCTGATTACTCAAGTTAACTAACACTCTAGTTACATCGATGTACATCGCATCAATTGCCTGTATCCCTTGTGCCGCCATAATAATAGGAATTGCACATAAAGAACGGAAGGCATCTCCCTCCATCATCAGCTCAATCTTCTGATAATCCACATTCCTCAGCATAAACATAAAACTCTTCATAAAAGCCGCAAAACTGCTGCCATCAACTTCAAAACCGACTTCCCCTTTGGCTCCCACTCCCCAACATAAAGCCGCTTTACAGTAAATACGAAAACGTCCCTGAATATAGGTGATATAAAAAACCCCACTTCCCCCAGCGCCTGCCTGCACCGTCATCCCCGCTTCCAGTTTGGCTATCGCGGCAAACTTCTTCTCTTTATTGACAAGGGGTTTGTTATCTTTCTCAACACCTATAGCTACTGGCGTATCATCAGGATGCGGGTCAAACCACTCAATGGCACCACTGATATTACCTCCCGCCTGAGCACCAACAAAAACACCAATTTCACCTCCCCCCTGTGCTTCAGGTATTGTTGAGGTCTTTAAATTCACCTGCTGCTGTCCTGGCAACGGTGGAGCAGTCAGGGTTGCAGGACGGCCTTTAATGCCATAGCCCTTTCCCATTTCTCCACTCCAGTCTGCTGTCACCCCTAATTCAATTGCAGCACTGGCACCAACGCTACCTGACAATACCAGTTTCATGGCAAAACGCAGCGCTCCCATATTACAGACACCATCCGGTGTCTGTGGAGTCACTTTTTTCGCCGGAAATAAAAGGCTGACACCTAACCTGTCCGGCAGGTACAGGGCCGTTTCGGCCTTCGCCTCCCCCAGTGCAAAACTGGCATGACCTTCAATTTTTCCCTCCAGTTTTTTCTGACGGATTATATTCCGCTGATGCACCCGCTCCATGGCTGTAACGCATCAGTTGGGCCAGTGCGCTAATGTCAATATACTGATGGATTAGGAAATAGCCCGTTGGTTTTACTTTCATCCTCGAATGTCAGCGTCACTTCTTTAAGTTTTTTCCAGATCATTAATAAACGCTAGATATATTCCCTCACGTTTCATATCTAATCTATAAATATCATCACTAACCGTAACACTTGGTTTTGTTTCGTAGGGGACTAACCCTTGCTCATAAATATCCTGATAAGGTTTACCTAATTGTTTCACAAGTGTTTCGACATCAATACTCATTTGATAAATACACCACACGTCCTTGTATCCTGCTAGTACTATCTTCATTGCGCAAGGAAATGGTCCAGCTATGAGCGAACCATTGCAGAACAATTACCCACCCAACCTTTTTATCTCTAACGCGGCTTGTATTTCTTTGGCTCGCTCAATTGAGTAAAATGTGACTTTTTGTACAAAAAAATCTTTGTTATAGGTAAATGCAGCAACGATATATTGATGAGGGACAGGCAAAGTATAAAATTCCTTCACACCAACATAAATAGTCATGATTATCTGCGCATCAGTGTAAATCATTGGATGACCAAGTTTGGCCCTTACCCATTTCTGGGTCATTACTGGTTCAAGACCAAATGGCAGCGGATTAGGAAATAACCAATCCATTTTATTTTCATCTTCTAACCGCAAAGTCACTTCTTCAAGATTTTTTTCTTGGTTATTGATAAAAGATAAAAATATTCCTTCTCGCCTCATATTCAACCTGGAAATATCATCACTAATAGTACCCGTTGGTTTTGTTTTGTAGGGAATTAAACCTTGATCATAAATATCCTGATAAGGTTTACCTAATTGCTTCACAAGTGTTTCGACATCAATATTCATTTGCGACCAAGTCGCTTTTTCTCCAGCGCAACCTGAATTTCTTTGGCTCGCTCCAGCGGATAAAAAGTCACACTTTCAACAAAAAAATCTTTATTATAGCTAAATGACGCAACTATATTTTGATCAGGAGCTAATAGCGGATAAAACTCCTTTACTCCTCTATAGAGCGTCATAACCACTTTCGCATCAACATAAATCATCGGCAACCCAAAACGCGCCCGTACCCACGGCTGCGTCATCACAGGCTCCAGACCAAAAGGCATCGGATTAGGAAACAACCAGTCACTCTTGCTTTCATCCTCTAACGTTAATGTTACTTCTTTCATTTTTTTTTCAAGATCATTAACAAATGCTAAATATATACCCTCATGCTTCATATCCAGCCTGGCAGTATTATCACTAACCGAGCCATAAGGTTTTGTTTTATAATTAATCAAACCTTTATTGTAAATTTCTTGGTATGGCTTTCCTAATTGCTTTATCAGTGTTTCGACATTAACATTCATTTAATATAACCCCACATTTCGGTTTAACTTATGTAGTTTTGCTCTGATCTCTTCGATTTTCTCGTTACTCATACCATATTCATTCTTAAGGCATTCAGCATTCGCATCCCAGTTGGCATTGACGGCAGCTTCTAAGTCACGAGCATCTAGCTCTTTTTTAGTTATCATCTCGCCGCTTTCTGTCTCTACCTTACGATTATTACGCCCGCCATAGGTTTCACTACATTTTTGATGAACAGCTATTGGAATAGCAACTGAAGCAACCTTATCAACCATCTTATCTATATATTTACTTCCCTCATCAGGATATAAATCCTCTAAATATACACGAACCGCATCTCTAGATGGAATATGATCGACTTGATATTTTCCCTGCCTTGAACGGCCTTCAAAATTTTCATAATAGTCAACCTCATACTCTTCCACAGGGGCTTTCTTAAAATACACATAGATTGCCGGGACAACCCCCATCGGGTCAACAATAATAAAGTCATCGAAATCCCGGTCTTCGATGGGCAATGTTTCAATATTTGGTTCCTGTTCCTCCGGGATCGGCGTTCCCGGTACGGGCGGTAACGATTCCGGGGCCGGGTTAGGCAACCCCCAGATGCTCCGCGGTTCCGGAATGGGTGTAGGCGGTGTGGTAGAGCCGCCAGCGCTCCCGTCATGAACAGTCGTCTGGCTGGAACCCCACTCAAATTTTCCCTGCCCGGCAGACCGGGACCAGACAAATGTGCCTTTAATTGAAGGATCTTCAAAACCCCATGTCTCTTTATCCAGCTGTTTTGCAAACCGCACCCGGACCCGATCCAACCCGCTTTTTTCCCCCACCTCATAGCTGCGGGAAACCAGTTCCCCTGACTCAGGATCTTCTTCAATACGAAAGCGTACCCTCGTGCGCACTGTGCCGTTTTGTCGGGCTATTTCCCGGAGTTCATATTCCGGGACATAATCCCCCTCAATGACCGTTGAATTTACACGGGTAAAAGCGCCCACCATCATCTGGCCATGGATCAGATTCTGATAGAGCTGGTCGCCACGTATATTTTGTAGCGTTTCCGTCTCACCTTCATTCAGTGACGGAGAATAGAAGATAGCCAGCAGAGCAACGGTGAGGGGATTAGGCGCAGCCAGCACCCGTGCGCCCGCGACGCCTTCTCCGACACCTGCCGCAGTCCCCGCCCCTAATGAAAGCGAATTTCCCAGCGTTGTGGCTGTTGGCCCTGCATAATAACCACTCATTGAGGCAGCCAGCGCCATTGATTCAAAAAATACCTGTGCGGGTTTACGTTCAACAACCGGCTCTTTTGCGGCTGATGATGTTTTTCCCTCTCCGGTTCCCAGTATTTGTGTCATCCCGGCTTTCTCCTGTCCATGGCTCACAGTAGCTCTATTTTTATTGATTCAGGCAATGCGGTATAAACGCTGGCCGTTTTCCCATCAGCATCTGCCCGGCCTTCGAATACCTGGCCTTTTTCAGTGGTGATGCGGTAACGGGCAAACGGAACAATTTCACCGGTCTTCTGATCTTTGACAGTAAAACGCTCTTCGACCCCTTCAGGCAGTTCCAGCGGAGGTACACGAAAATCTGCCTTACGCATTTTCTGCACATTGGCCGATTTCAGCAGAATATTCCCCGGGCAGCCCAGTTCGATATTGCCACCACTTAGCCTGATATACGCTCCCGCACAGTTCACCACCAGTTCCTTCGCCGCCGTGATTTCCACTCGCCCTTCCACGCTGGTCACGGTGATATCCTTTTTCGCCGTCGCCTCCAGCGCATCATCCTGCGCCTGGATTTCAATCTTTCCCTTCGCCGCAAACAACTTCATCTCCGCCTTTCGCGCCAGCAGGCTGACGGCTTCTCCCGCCGACACCGTAAAACGTTTCAGCGCACTGATGTCCGTATTCTGCTGTGACACAATCCCCACGCTGGCGCTACCCGAAGACAACCGTACCGCCTGCGGACTGCTGATGCTCACGCCCTGCGGCGCATTCAGCACTATCCCCGGCTGCGCCAGCTCTTTCAGCGCATCGTTCAGCGTCTGCTGGTTGCCGGTATCCGATGGCAGGGCCTGAGCCGATTCCGCTGCCGACGCCAGGCTTTTCGCAATACCCAGGGCATTTTCAAGCTGCGCAATCGCCTCCTCCATTGCCAGCATCCTGTCGCCTGCCGAAGGCTGTTTATCCGCACTGATAAACACTCCCGCACCGCCCCGGATGCTCACCCATTTATCCGTACGCAGTTCCGCACCCTCGCCCCGCAACTCCCTTTGCGCATTCACGTTATGCCCCAGGTTCAGCTGCGTCTTGCCGCCGTACTCGGTGCTGAGCTTGATATGCTCCTCGCCGCGCTTATCCTCCATTCGCAGCTTATTGTTGGTCGGAGTACGAATCACATTGCGGGTGCTGTTTTTCTCCGTCACAGGGTCGACATGCCGCGAGTCGTGCAGCGCATGCGCAATATACGGCCGGTCAGGGTCGCCTTCGTGGAAAGCAATCGCCACCTCCGTGCCCTGGATCAGCGGGAAGTGAAAGCCGTACACGTCGCCGCCGTAGGGTTTGGCGAGACGCACCGGCATGCTTTCCTGCCCCTGCCCTTTCTCATCTCTGTCAGGGTCAAATTTCACCCGGTACAGGCCGGACGCATCCTGCCAGGCGTAGATATCATTCGCTTTCGCGCTGGTCACCCGCGCCGTCATGGTGCCAGTCACCTTCGGGCGCGGCGGCAGCGGCGGACGCCAGCACAATGTTTCGCTGTAGGGCACCGCCAGCAGGGACACCCGCAGCGCCTCCCGGCGGCTGGCGGTAAAACCGGTGCCGGTGATTAACAGCGGATCCTGTACGGGCGCAGGCAGGGTCGACGGCAGGCTGTCGGTAACGGTCAGCACCTGGGCCGGCGCCAGCCAGGCTGCAGTACTGATCGCGGTAATAAGCGTCTGGTGAGCCAGAAAACGCTCATGGTCGAGGCGGGCATAGAAGTTGGCGGTCTCCGTCTGCGGGTCGATTTTATCGCCACGCTCCCGGTGGCGAAGCTTATAGTGGTATACCTCACCGTAAGTGATGCCTTCACCATTTCCCCGGGTCATATCCGCTGTTGCCGACTGGAGAACGCTCTGCGCATCGCGGGGGTTATAATCCCGGGTAGTAACGTTCGCCTCTACGACGTTGTGGGTGATGCTCAGACCCCATATCGATTCCGCACCGCTGTCGCTCATCCCGGACGGGCTGTTTACAGGAAGTGTTTTATCGAACATCAGCGCCCGCTGCGCGTCGGCGAAGTGGACCACTTCGCTCTGGGCCTCTTCCTGCAGGGTGAAGAAATAAAATATCCCCACCTCTGCCAGCAGGCGCTGGATAAATGCCAGGTCGCTCTCCTGATACTGATTAATTTGCTCGCGCCGCGGATAGTGTTGCTTGAGATTAAACTCATACTCCCAGTCATGCAGGTGATGTTCCTGCAATACCTGCTCCACCACCTCCGGCACCGATTTGTTGACGAAAAAACGGTGGCTGCGAAACTGTTTATCCAGCAGGGAGAGAAACGGCTGGAGAGTTATCTGATAGGTCGACTGATCTTCTGAACTGCTGATACGCCGGAAGGCAGTCACCACGCCATGGACGCGTTTGCAGTCCGCCAACTGCTGCAGTGCGCCGCCGCCCATCGTCAGCATGGCGGGTTTGCTCAGGAGCTGTGCGGCATCAATATTTTTCTCTGCGCTGGTAAACGTAATAGTGTAATAATAAAGTTCACTCAGTTTTTCTGCCCCACTGAATTCTTCCACATCCAGCGATGCGGTACATGAAGGAATATCCAGCTGGTAACGGTTAAGGGTGGTGCCGGTAATTATTGAAGAAGTATCCATTATATTCCTGTTTTACTCCGCTGTAATGACCATCAAAAATCAATTCACAGGACGCCCTGTTTAATTTTGTTTAATGATAATCATCTCATTCATCATAAATATATTTATGTGCATATCGATATATCAGATACCCCACCAGGAGTTTCGTAACTAAAAGGTAACCCCAGGGATATTTATATTCACAGACTGAGAAATAAAAAAAGCAGCCAGAAACCGGAGCCTTCAACGTTTATCGCCGCCAGCATTTCTCTGCCACTGTCCTTAGCGCTATCCATACTGATCTCCTTTATCCATCCCCTTTCCTGCGCTTCATCCCCGCAGAGACCGCGCTTTGCCGACAAGTTTGACTGGCTGCAGGCACGCTACCGCCCATCGCTGTTTCCTGTTTATCAGGGACCCGTAGCGCACAAGGTCAGGCAGGCAGATTGTTGTTCAACCTCCGCGATCGGGGTCGCTGATTACTCGGTTTCGCTTTTTAATCCGTTAGTCTCTGCTCCTGAGGTATTGGCCGTGCCCGGCGTCAGACAGGCGTCCTTCTGCGGGACCAGACTGATCTCCACCCGGCGATTTTGCGCCCGCCCCTCTGGCGTCTCGTTGCTGGCGACAGGACGACTTGCGCCGTAGCCCTGCACCGCAAAACAGCTCTCCGGCACATCGCCGGTATCGCGCATCCAGTCGCGGACCGCCTCGGCACGCTTCAGGGAGAGTTGTTGATTGGATTTATCGTTGCCGATGCTGTCGGTATGGCCTGCCACCACGATCAGCCAGCCGGGTTTCGCCTTAATGCCCAGCAGCGAGTTCACCAGCAGCTTTGTCGAACCCGGTTTCAGCGTCGATTTGCCGGTATCGAACAGCGCCATGCTATCGAGGCGGATCGTCTGCGGCCCCTGCACAACCTGCTTAATGACCGGACGTGGCGGCGGGGGCGGCGCCCAGTCATTGATAGCGGCTTCCACGAAGGGGATCAGCCGCCCCCCCTGATACAGCCCCAGCCGATAACGCAGCGGCTCCCCCCGGCGCAACCAGTCATCCAGCAGGCGGCTGTCGGCACGCAGACGCTGCTGCGCCTGCAGCTTCGGCGTCGGCGGCGTGCCGCTTAGGCGGTGATACACCGCCAGATGATCGCCGACGCTGCGCACCAGGCGCTGGTTGTTGATAAAGGAAGCCAGCATCGCCAGCGCCAGAAAGAGGAAGCCCACGCCAGCGGCAAGACCAACATCGCGCATCCGGCGGCTGACCCCGTGGCGGTGCGGCAGTGACGACAGAAGAAGATCCGGCAGCGGGTGAGGACCTGGCGCCGCGTCGTTGCCCGGGGAGAGCGTGGTGATCCCGGCGATTTGCTGTTGCCAGAGGTTATTCGCCACCGCCGCCACCGGCGTAAGGCAGATGCCCGCGGCACACAGGTTCAGCGGAGGAAGTTCCGCCTGCCGGGCGCGGAATGGCCGGAAAAGAGCGTTTTCGGCCAAGGTCAGAATGCTCTCCAGCCACAGCGTCTGATGCAGGCGTGAGGCAGAGCTGCCCTCCCGCTGCCACCCGGCAACCGACTGGGGCGCTTGTCCCTTCTGCTGCGCCTGGAGCCCAGGCCTCTCCGGCGTGATGGTAAACCAGCGGCTTTCCCCTGCCTGGCCGCCTGACGGCGTCACCCAGAACACGCTCCACACCGGCGGCAGACCGTTTAGCCAGGTTCGGCACTGAACGATACTCCGCCGCCAGTCGCGCAGCGACTGCGCCAGATGCTCCCCGGAGGGGTGGTGCTCCGGTACCACCGCCAGCAGCACGGAAACCTGCGATACCAGCGCCGGACGCGCCGCCGCCAGGTACTGCGCCAGCCGCGGCAACTGCTCCGCGCTGTCACCCCGGAGATACCAGCCGTGACGGGTTTCGCCGTGCGCCGAACGCCCGGGAAACAGACCGTCGGTATCCCCGCAGACCAGAACCACCGCCCCCTGAAAATCCTCGGGCGGCAGGACGATTTCCGATCGCTGACGGCTGACTGCCCGGCGACGCTGACGCCAGAGCGCCGCGCCGCCCGCCAGCAGGATGCACAGACTGAAGATCACCTGGTTGCCGATGGACAGCGGCCAGAAGCCCAGCACCAGCCACAGGGCCAGGATGACGGTCAGTATCGTAAGCAGACGACGGGCGTTATCACGCATCTCTTATCCCTGCCCTGCTATCTGCGCCACCATCTGTGACAGCACGGAGGAGAAGGTCAACCACAGCGCCGCCAGCGCCACAATGCCAGCCGCCCAGCCGCACCAGTACATCTGCCGTCCGCTGCGCAGCCGGGAGGCACGAACCACCACCGGCGCCTCCTGGGTCAGGCTGAACGGCGGGACCCGCGCGCCAAGCGCTTGCGCCACGTCCTCACGCCGTTCGTCATCCTCGGCGCGGTACTGTCCGACAAATCCCAGCTGTAAAGTACGAAAGAAGCAGGTCAGCACTGCCGCATCCGCCGTGGGCTCTCGCAGCAGCTGGCGGATCCGTTCCCAGAGCTCTTCCCCGGCGTTGAGAGTGCTGAAAAAGCGCGCCTGCAGCGGATCCTTGCGCCACCTGCGGTAGCCATCATCCTGACTGGCGCGGTTGAGGACGCTCTCATCGAGCAGCGCGCAGTAGGCATAGAGCATCTGCTCAGCGCTGGCTTCACTGACTCCCCCCGCCGTCAGCGCCTCGCGCGCTTCGGTCACCCATCGACAGGCCTGGCGATAGAGCGCCTCGCCATCGGTCACCGGCTGGCCGCAGCGTAACTGGCTGACCATCAGCCAGCCCGGGTAAAAGGTTTTGTTGATCAGATCGCTTTCAGAGGTATTCATGAGCGCAGTACCGCAAAGAGTTCAAGTTTCACGTCGCCAAGCGATTCCGGGGTATAGAAGGTGCAGTTGCCGGCCTCCAGCATCGCGCGGGCGGCATCGGTGGAGAGATCCAGAGCGAAATATTGGTTTTCCAGACGTAGCGGAATGGCCGCCGGCACATGGCTCAGCGGTTTGATCGCGATGCCGCTGAGGGCAATATTGACGACCTCGGCGACATCATCATGGCTACCCGCCTTACAGAGCTGCGGAAAGCGGCTCTGTAGCTGGTGAGGGGGGAGTGAAGAGCGCACCGACAGATAAAAATCCGCCCCCTCGCGCAGCCGCGCATCGTGTAGCCTGCCCCGCCAGATCTCCCGGTCGGCGCCCTGCTCCAGAGCGATGGCGATCACCCTTGAGGGCAGGCTGACTTCGAGCAGCATATCCAGCAGGGCAAACAGCGGCGGGAATACCTGCTCTGGCGAGGCATGTCGGTAGCGGGGGATTGCTTCCAGATGATGTTCAAGGGAGAAAGTCAGCAGACTGCCGGCCAGCCTGGCCAGTTCGCGATAGAGCAGCTCCGGATGGCGCGAAGGGTACTGATGCAGCTCGCTGAGCACCGGTTCAGCGCTGTTCAGCGCATTGAGCAGCCAGAACAAGGAGACATCCGCCACGGCAAAATCAGCCATCCGCGCATTGCTTTCACGGCGCATGGCCATCAGGCGTCTGCGTCGGGCCTGCAGGCGATGTAACAGCTCACCCAGCTCGCTAACCAGCGTCGGGCTTGCCGCCAGCGACAGCAGCGGCGGGATGAATTCCGGGTCAACGATCCACTGCCCCTGGGCGTCGCGCACCAGACGCGCTACCGGGCAGGTGAGGAAGGCTGCATTTTCCTCGGTGGAGAGACGCAGCGTTAGCGCGTGCCGCAGAACGGCCAGCTCGCTGCGTTCATGGCCGGCCAGCTCCTGGACGGTCACCTGCTCGGCGCGCCAGCGGCGCGGGCGGGCGCTCTCCTGGCCGTCATCAAGATTGCCGCCGCTGGCGCTGAGCAGCGGCAGAGCGAGCAGAACCTCCACGCTGTCCTGCATCACGTCCGATACATCGCGGACCGGTGGCAAAATATCCGCCAGCTCGGTGTCAATCAGCGTTCCGTCGGCGAAACGCACGATCAGCCGGGTAGCGTTGAGCCGGGAAAGGGTGAGCGCGCTCGCGTCAAACTCCGCGCGCAATACCCCCCACGGTTGGGCGAGCGCCATGCGGGAGACCGTATCGGCGACGTGCGCGTCCCAGCGGGCCTGTTGCTGAAACTGCTGCGGGACCAGAAAAGCCCCGTCGCGCCATAATGGGCGGAAAATCTTCATTGCACCTCCTGTGCCTTTCGCTTTCATTGGTCTGCAGACAGGACCAAATGCCCGGACGGATATCCCTCATCCGCCGTGTGTTCGGCTGGATTTATTACCTGCCGCTTCAGGGAAAGGAAATATCTCCCCTGCCCGCGAGAGTTTCGAAGTCAGATGATATTTTTGGTCAAGGGATGTTTATCATAAAGCGAAAGAGTCAGGGGGAGGTAACGCCTGGCCCTAAATAATATCTGAATTCAACCCAAGGTAGCTTTATTGCTCTCGGTCATCACATGTAGAAGGAATATTCCATAAGCGACCCTTTTATTATTTTCCTGTTGAATATTAATTAGCGAATTAATCCCTCCGTCAGGAACATTTATATTTACCTTAAATATAAATAATAATAAAAATATCACCGCAATCGATATACCCTCAGTAGCGCTGAGTCCAGAATCTCCCCCGGCAACTGCCAGATACCCGGAGGAGCGCCCCGCCCCACCCGGCCATTGCCAGGCGCTGCATTACCCCGTATTTTGGTTTCCCGCTCCGCTGTGGGCGGGTGTCAGGGCGAACGAGAGAGAGAAAATGAAACCACTATTTGTCTATGGGACGCTCTGTCCCGGTCGCAGCAATGCGCATATTCTGGAGGCGATCGGGGGCGAGTGGCGTCCCGGCTACGTCACCGGCACCTTTTACGCGCGCGGCTGGGGCGCAGCCGCCGATTTCCCGGGGATCGTCCTCGACGCTCACGGCCCACGGGTCAACGGCTATCTGTTCCTGTCCGATCGGCTGGCGGCGCACTGGCCGATGCTGGACGACTTTGAGGAAGGGTACGATCGGGTGCCGGTGGAAGTGACCACCGACGATGGACAGCAGATCAGCGCCTGGATTTATCAGCTTCAGCCCCGGGGGTAATCCCCCGCCGCGCTGCGCGGCATGGTACAGCAGCCCAGCGCGATCGCGAGTCTGGCGTCGTTTCTGCCAATGCAGGTATACTTGCCAGATGTTTCCTCAGTTTCAGACACGCAGATGACAAAACTCACCTTACAAGAGCAGATGCTCAAAGCCGGCCTGGTCAGCAGCAAAAAAATGGCTAAAGTCCAGAGGACGGCGAAAAAATCCCGCGTTCAGGCCCGTGAGGCCCGGGAAGCGGTGGAAGAAAATAAAAAAGCCCAGCTGGAGCGTGATAAACAGCTTAGCGAGCAGCAAAAGCAGGCGGTGCTGGCGAAAGAGTATAAAGCCCAGGTGAAGCAGCTGATCGAGATGAACCGCATTACGGTCGCCCGGGGCGATATCGGCTTTAACTTTACCGATAATAATCTGATCAAAAAAATCATGGTCGACAAGCCCACCCAGACCCAGCTGATTAACGGCCGTCTGGCGATTGCCCGCCTGGCGGTGGATAACAAGCCCGAAGGTGAATATGCGATTATTCCGGCGGTAGTGGCTGAGAAAATTGCCCAGCGCGACGCCAGCAGCATCGTGTTGCACAGCGCCCTGAGTCAGGATGAGCAGGATGAAGACGATCCGTACGCCGACTTTAAGGTGCCCGACGATCTGATGTGGTAACCCCGGGCTTTCCCGCCGCGGGCGATCAAAACGGGCTCGCCTGCTGGATATGCATCGGCTCATGGCTGACGGGGTGGACAAAACGCAGTTCGCTGGCGTGCAGCATCAGCCGCGGAGCGCATTCCGTGCCGGGCAGCTCCCGGCCACCGTACAGATCGCAGCCAAGGATCGGATAGCCCAGCAGCTGGCAGTGAATACGCAGCTGATGGGTCCGTCCGGTCTCCGGGGTGAGCGTTACCCGGGTTAACGCCAGCGCCCTCTCGCCTTCTCGCGCCTGATACAGGCGGTCTATGACCCGATAGCGCGAACGCGCCGGTTTGCCGTGGCGGGCGCAGAGCGCCATGCGCGGGAAACGGGCCGGATCTTTGGCGATTGCCGCCTCCACTATCCCCTCATCTTCCGCCAGATGGCCGCACAACAGCGCCGTATAGACCTTGTCCACCGTGCGCTGGCTGAACTGTTGGCACAGCAAGGCGTTAATGCCCTTGTTGCGGGCGATCACCATCAGGCCGGAGGTGCCGAAGTCCAGGCGGTGCACCAGGGTGCAGCCCGGAAAGCGCTGTACCAGCCGGTGATGCACGGAGTCGAGGTTGCGCGGATCTTTGCCCGACAGGCTCAGCAGCCCGGCGGGCTTATTGATCAGCACCAGGTGTTCGTCCTGATACAAGAGGGTGATCTGTTCGCGACACGGCGGCGCGACAAAGGTATCGATAATGGTGGACATCAGGCGGCCCGAAGAAGGAGTGGCTGGCGATAGTACCTCATTTTGCCCAGCGGCACGATGCTGGCGCACAATCCGCCCTCGCGGCGGCGTCATTTATCACCCACACTTATCGCAAAGGCATGGCCTGTACAGGCAATGTGCTTTACACTGCGCGCTGCAAAATTTGTGTTAACCAACGAGTAATACGGTAATGGCGATGAACGGAACAATCACAACGTGGTTTAAAGATAAAGGTTTTGGATTTATCAAAGATGAAAACGGCGAAAATCGTTATTTTCACGTGATTAAGGTCGCCAATCCTGATCTTATCAAGAAAGACGCGGCGGTGACTTTCGAACCTACCACCAACAATAAAGGGCTGTCGGCCTACGCGGTGAAGGTCATTCCGGAAAGCAAATATATCTATATTGCCGGCGAGCGGTTGAAGCTGACCTCCATCAAATCCTATGTGGTGTACCGGGAAGAAGAGCCGGTCGAGACCCGCGTCGATAAAGAAAACGCCGTGCTGTCGGTCGGGCTGCTGATGAACAGCATCCGGCCAAAAGCCACGGTGCAGCCGGGAGAGATGCGCTCGGTGAAAAAGCTGGCGATCACCACCTTTCAGGGGACAACCCTGATTTTTTCGGAAGACGAAATCGATATCGATGCCACGGTAAAACTGCTTAAGGTGTAAGCCCTGGCGCGCGGTTTCCCGCGCGCCCGAAGTCCTGCCCGATATGCTACCCGCCATCGCCCCTCGCCGGACGGGGCGATGGCGCCAGAGAGCCGATAAGGATGCCGCCATGCCCGTAAATTTTGACTTCAACGATCTCTACGCCTTTCGCGCCCTGATGGAATATGGCAGTTTTCGGCTGGCGGCCGAATCCATCTGCCTGTCGCAGTCGGCCCTTAGCCGACGCATCGAAAAGCTGGAGACGGCGCTGGGCAACCGGCTGTTCGATCGCACCACCCGGCGGGTGACCCTCACGCTGTATGGGCAAAATTTTGCCGAACGTTCGGAGCAGCTGCTGGCCCATGTCGAGACGGTGCTGGCGGATATCAGCCAGGTCAGCAAGGCGCGTACCGGGCTGGTGACGGTGGCGACGGTGCCTTCCGCCGCCTACTACTTTATGCCGGAAATCATCCGCAGCTTTCAGGCGCGTTATCCCCAGGTGCGCATCCGGTTGATTGACAGCAGCGTCGGGAATGTGATCGAGGCGGTCAGCAGCGGACAGGCTGACTTTGGCCTCTGCTTTGCCAAAAACCTGCCAGCCAGTATCGAATTCACCCCTCTTGCCGACGACCGCTATGTGGCCGCCTGTCGGCACGATCATCCGCTGGCGCGCAAGACGCACCTAAGCTGGCAGGCGTATTTTGAACAGGATTATATTGGCCTGGATCGGGTCTCCGGCAACCGGACGCTGCTTGACCGGGAGCTGGCGCATCTGACGCCGGCGCGGCCAAGTATCTGCGAAACCCGCCACGTCACCACGATGCTGGGGATGGTGGAAGCGGGCATCGGCATTGCCGCCGTGCCCGCGATGTCGATGCCCGCCGGGGAGCATTCCGTTCTCCGCGCTGTGCCGCTCACCGACCCGGTGGTCACGCGTACGGTAGGCCTGATCCGCCTCAGCGGCCGTATTCAGTCCTACGTGGCGGCAGAGCTGGAGAAGCTGATTATTGAACAGTATCCTTCTGGCTGACCGGCGCGGCGGCGGCTACGCTTCGCATACCGGTGGCGTGGATGGTCTCCTGCGCCGCCGGTGACGCCAGATACGTCAGCAGCGCCTTGCCTTCCTGCGGGTGGTCGGCGCTGATGGTCACCGCCCCGGCAAAGCGGGTGATGTACTGCAGGTTATCCGGCAGTTCGCCGACGAAGGTTACGCCGGGCACCGGCAGCAGTTCGCTCACCTGCTGAAAACCGATTGCATACCGTCCCTTGGCCACTTCCGAGGCCACCGGAATGCGCTCCACCATCTGCGCTTTACTCTGCATCGCGTCATCAATGCCCAGGGTGTGGAACAGCGTCGAGCTGACATAGCGTCCGCTGGCGCTGTCGGAGTACGCGACCGATGGCGCCGCCAGCAGCGTCGCCCGCAGCTGGTCTGCGTTGTGGATAGCCGGCAGCGGCGCCCCCGCCTTCACCACCACGCCGATCGGCGAGTCGGCCAGCTCCCGGCGCGAATCCGGTTGCGTACGGCCCGCTTTCTCGAGGCTGGTCAGCGCGTCCCCGACCATGATCACCACGTCCGCGTGTTCGCCGCGCGCCAGACGGTTAGGGATCGCCTGCGGCGTTTTTCCCATCGACGGGCCAGGGATCACCACGAGGTGGTTGCCGGTTTGTTTTTCCCACGCCGGGGC
The DNA here is from genome assembly GCF_025813515.1 of Klebsiella sp. KP20-425-1. Taxonomy (NCBI): domain Bacteria; kingdom Pseudomonadati; phylum Pseudomonadota; class Gammaproteobacteria; order Enterobacterales; family Enterobacteriaceae; genus Klebsiella; species Klebsiella sp. KP20-425-1. The sequence continues at coordinate 1,994,905 of NZ_CP109614.1, read as the reverse complement.
CAGCTTTTCCAGCGCCGCTTTGAAGCCGCCGGAGATCATCACGGTGACCTCAGCGGACAACGCGCTGCCGCCGGTGGCGGCCAGCAGCAGCGTGGCGAGCAGGGTTCCTGTCGTTTTACGCATCATCTTCTCCCTGATTAACGTGCCGTCTGCAGCGCAACGGCGCTACGGCGATAGAGGTAGCAAGTGGCCAGCAGACCGCAGATGGCGGCAAAGCTCATCCAGTAGCCGGGAGACGCTTTATCACCGGTATACTCAATCAGCGCCGTGGAAATCACCGGCGTGAAGCCGCCAAACACCGCGGTCGCCAGGCTGTAGGCCAGCGAGAAACCTGCCACGCGCACTTCGGCGGGCATAATTTCGGTCAGCGCCGGGATCATCGCCCCGTTGTACATGCCGTAGATAAACGACAGCCACAGCAGCACGCTCAGCATCATCAAAAAGCTCGGGGCGTTCGCCAGCATGGTCAGCGCAGGCCAGGCGGTAGCCAGCGCCAGCAGGGTCATGGCGATCAGCACCGATCGGCGGCCAAAGCGGTCGGACAGCGCCCCGCCCACCGGCAGCCAGAAGAAGTTGGAAATCGCCACCAGCAGCGTGACCAGCAGGCTGTCAGAGGCGCTGAGCATCAGCACCTTTTTACCAAAGGTCGGGGCATAGACGGTGATCAGGTAGAACGCGGTGGTGGTCATCGCCACCATCATCATCCCGGCGATAACCACCTGCCAGTTCGCCAGCAGGGTGGCGAATACCTGGCGCATCGCCAGATGATGGCGGCGGGCAGTAAACTCCTGGGTCTCCTCCAGCTTACGGCGCAGGATAAAAATGAACGGAACAATCAGGCAGCCGAAAAGGAACGGAATACGCCAGCCCCAGTCGCTGATAGCGCTCGGCTCCAGTACCGCGTTGAGGGCAAAGCCCATCGCGGCTGCCACCATGATGGCAACCTGCTGACTGCCCGACTGCCAGCTGGTGTAAAAGCCTTTGCGGCCCGAGGTGGCGATCTCGGCCAGATAGACCGACACCCCGCCCAGCTCGGCGCCGGCGGAAAAGCCCTGCAGCAGACGGCCGATCAGCACCAGCAGCGGCGCCCACAGGCCAATGGTCTGATAAGAGGGGATCAGCACGATCAGGAAGGTGCCGGTGGCCATGATCGACAGGGTGACGATCAGCCCCTTGCGCCGCCCCACCTTGTCGATATAGGCGCCAAGTACGATAGCGCCGATGGGGCGCATCAAAAAGCCGGCGCCGAAGACCGCGAAGGTCATCATCAGCGAGGCGAATTCACTGCTCGCCGGAAAAAAGGTATGGGCGATGTAGGTGGCATAAAACCCGAACAGAAAAAAGTCGAACTGTTCGAGAAAGTTACCGGACGTGACGCGCAGAATGGCGCCGATCCGGTCACGGGTACTCATCTGTGAGGTTGTTGAATGCATGCAGGTCTCCAGTTTGTTATCCACGCGTTGTCGCGCGCCTGTCGCTGAAGACTGAAACAGAACCGGGAACGAAATAAGCGTAATAAACGCATCCACTAATGAATTTTACGCATGAATAACATTTAACTAATTAACATTACTTTTACATACAATCATTTAACACACACCGTCCTAACCACGCCGCGGGTGACGGCGAAAAAGTCAGTTTTCCGTTTTGTGACCGGGGCCAGGATATGTCGCCGTGGGTTGAAGGCATAAAACCTGGCCTGGGGTAACGAAATACCCTGCCGGCTGGAAAGCGCGTCAGGAAGCGGTGGACTCCCCCACCAGCGTCTGCAACAGGGAGATAAGCCAGCGGGTAGCCTCGCGTTTCCCGCTGCGTTGGTGGGCGTAAATCTTGACGTCAAACGGCGGAACCGGAAACGGCAGCGGGAAAATGGTCAGCCGGGCGGCGCGGGCCATCGTCTCCGCCGCCCGCCGGGGCAGCGCCATCAACAGGTCGCTCTGCTCAATAATAAAGGGCGCGCTCAGCATCGAGGGGGTTTTCATCGCCACCTGCCGCGAATAGCCCTGTCGCTCCAGCTCACAGTCCAGCACCCCCTGCCGCTCATTCCACGGGGTCACCACCAGATGACGGGCCGCAAGGTAGGCGTCCAGGGTCAGCGCCGTCCGGTTGGCCTGGCTGATGACCACATATTCGTCCCGCAGCCAGTTAATCTCCTCAAGATCGGGATGGGCTGGCTCGTCAGGGGTATTGAACCCGAGGGCCAGGTCGACCTCGCCCGCCAGCAGCTCGGTCAGCGCCGGGCTGTGGGGCAGATAACGGAGCTCAAACCGCAGCCCGGGCGCCTCACGCTGCAGGTGATGCATCAGCGTCGGAAAGACGCAGAACGCGGTGAAATCGGTGATCGCAATCTGCATGCAGTCGGTGCTGGCGGCCGGCACAAACGCCGCCGGCGGCGTCAGCTCCTGGTTGAGAAACTTCAGCGCCGAAGCGATAGAGGGCGCCAGCTGGCTGGCATAGACGCTGGGGCACATCCGGTGGCCTTCGCGGTAGAACAGCGGATCGTTGAGGGCGCTGCGCAGCCGGGAAAGCGCATGGCTCAGCGCCGAGGTGCTCATCGCCAGCTCTTCCGCCGCCAGGCGTACCGAGCGGGAGCGATAGACCGCGTCAAAGACCGGCAACAGGTTGAGGTCAATCCGGCGCAGGACAGGATGCATAATATTCATCGTTTGCTGATTTCATTGCACTTAATTCTTTTCACAATACCGCTTATCCTCAGGGTCAGCAATTTTGCTCTCTTTTGACTATGGATACAGGACAACCCATGAGCATCACAATCCGCCAGGCCACCCCGGACGACGCCACCGCTATCTACGACATGATTTATGAACTCGCGGTCTACGAGAAAGCCCCCCAAGAGGTAGTGACGACGCCAGAGGAGATCAGAGAGACGCTGTTTGCCAGCGGCAGCAAAACCGAAGCGCTGATCTGCGAGGTGGCGGGCAAAGCGGTGGGCTACGCGGTGTTCTTCACCAGCTACTCCACCTGGCTTGGACGCAATGGTATCTATATGGAGGATCTGTACGTCACCCCCGACTATCGCGGGATCGGCGCCGGAAAAGCGCTGCTGAAAACCATCGCGCAATATGCTGTACAACGTCAGTACGGGCGTCTGGAGTGGAGCGTGCTCGACTGGAACCAGCCGGCGATTGATTTCTATCTGAGCATTGGCGCGCAGCCGCAGGATGAGTGGGTGCGTTATCGCCTCACTGGCGATGCGCTGCGGGCCTTTGCGGAGTAAAGCGGCTCGCCAGCAGGTCGGCGCCAGGCGTCGACCTGCTGGCCGCGGATCAGGCTTCGACCGCGCTCTTCTGCAGCTGCGGACCGGCCAGCGCCAGACGCGCGCCCGCTTCGGTATCGCTGTACTGCTTGAAGTTATCCATAAACAGCTGAGCCAGGCTCTCGGCCTTCTCCTGCCATTTATCCGCTGAACTCCAGCCATTACGCGGATCCAGCACCGCGCTGTCTACCCCTGGAATGCTCTGCGGGATCGCAAGACCGAACACCGGGATGGTCTCCTCGCGCAGCGGGCCGGTAGTGCCGTTGAGGATCGCGCTAATGATGCTGCGGGTATCGCGCAGCGACAGGCGTTTGCCCTCGCCGTTCCAGCCGGTGTTGACCAGCCAGGCTTCGGCACCGGATTCCGCCATCTTCGCCGCCAGGACGCTGGCGTACTGGGTCGGGTGAAGCAGCAGGAACGCCGCGCCATAGCAGGCGGAGAAGGTCGGCGTCGGCTGGGTAATGCCGCGCTCGGTGCCCGCCAGCTTCGAGGTGAAACCCGACAGGAAATGGTACTGCATCTGCTCGGTGGTCAGACGGGAGACCGGCGGCAGAACGCCAAACGCATCGGCGGCAAGGAAAATCACCTTCGACGGATGGCCCGCGCGGGACACCGGCTTGACGATATTGTCGATATGCGACAGCGGATAGGAGACGCGGGTGTTTTCGGTTTTGCTGCCGTCGGCATAATCCACGCTGCCGTCAGCGCGCACCACCACGTTTTCCAGCAGCGCATTGCGGCGGATGGCGCCATAAATCTCCGGCTCCGCCTGCGGATCGAGATTGATGGTCTTAGCGTAGCAGCCGCCTTCGAAGTTAAACACGCCGTCATCGTCCCAACCGTGCTCGTCATCGCCAATCAGCTGACGATGCGGATCGGTCGACAGGGTGGTTTTCCCGGTCCCGGAGAGGCCGAAGAACAGCGCCACGTCCCCTGCTTCGCCACGGTTGGCCGAGCAGTGCATCGACGCGATGCCTTTCTGCGGCAGCAGGTAGTTCATGACCGAGAACAGCCCTTTCTTCATTTCGCCGCCGTACCAGGTACCGCCGATGAGCTGAATACGCTCGCTGAGATTAAAGGCGACAAAGTTCTCGGAGTTCATCCCCTGCGCCTGCCAGTTGGCATTGGTGCAGCCCGCGCCGTTGAGCACCACGAAGTCTGGCGTAAAGCTGGCCAGCTCGTCGGCGCTTGGCACGATAAACATGTTTTTGACAAAGTGGGCCTGCCACGCCACCTCGGTGACGAAGCGTACGCCAAGACGGGTGTCCGGGCTGGCGCCGCACCAGGCGTCGATGACGTACAGTTTTTTGCCGCTCAGCTGGCCCGCGACCAGGCTTTTCAGGCTGCGCCACACGTCTGGCGATAACGGCTTATTGTCATTACGGCCGAGGCCGGAGTCTGCCCACCAGACGGTGTCGCGAGTCTGTTCGTCGCGGACGATGTATTTATCGCGCGGCGAACGGCCGGTGAAGATCCCGGTATCAACAGCCACAGCGCCAGAGTCGGTCATCACGCCGCGGGCCGCGCCGGTCAGCTCAGGAGAGGTTTCATGTGCAATAAGCAAATCGTAATCAGGGTTGTAAAAGAATTCGCCGCTTGCATTAATCCCCAGCTCCTGCAGAGCCATTTTTACTGATTCAATTTGTTGTGACATGGAACTCCTGACAAACTATTTAAGGTAAGAGGCCTGGGTTATTCATTGCTTTCGTCATCGTCGCCGGCTATTTAATAAGATAAGTCCTGGACAATGAAATAAAGCAATAAATAACCGCGAGTCGCGATTTCATATCGTGCTCATGTAGGGTCGCCGATATGCATTCATAAATCTCAACTTTCCAAAAAATGTTAACACCTGTCGATAATTATGTTAATTGCATAGTTTCTATGCGCTATGCTAAAATTGCATAGCCTTTATTGCGTTTTTGAGGACTGGATCGGTGTTGGCAAATCTGGAAGTAAAATGGCTGTATGATGTGATTGCCCTTGAGGAGTCGCGCAGCTTTACCCTGGCGGCCAAAGCCCGCAACATCTCTCAGTCTTCGTTCAGTCGACGCATCCAGTCGCTGGAGGCTTCCCTCGGATTCAGCATCTTCGATCGTAGCGCCAACCCTCTGCAGCTGACCAACCGCGGGAAAATTTTTGTCGGCTATGCGCGAAATATGCTCGATGACATGGATTTTCAGATCAGCCGTATTAAAGGCTTAAATAACACTACCCAGAAAATAAGAATCGACGCCGCCCCTTCGCTGTCGGTGTTATTACTGCCGGAGATCATCGCCGGTTACACCGACCGTAAAAATAAGACTTTTCATGTTGAATCGATTAACGTCAACGACGCCGTATTTAACCTGAAAGAGGGAAAAAGCGATTTTATCCTCTCCTTCTATAATGAAGAATTAATGAACTATCCGTTTATTAATCATAAAATTTTTGATTCTTACCTGCACCTGGTCTCCCCCTGCGACGAACATGGCCGCCCGCTGTTTCATTTACATCGCGGCGTGCTGCCGCTGATGAAATACGCCAACGACAGCTATATGGGGCGCCAGGTGAACCAGGTGATCGACCGCACGCCGGAGATCACCTTCTCTCTCACCTTTGTCTCTTCCATGAGCGAGCTGCTCAAGCGCATGATCCTCAATGGCGACGGCGTGGGCTGGCTGCCGCAATACTCTATTCAGCGCGAGCTGGACGAAGGCCGGCTGACGATCCTCGATGAGAGCCTGTCGCTGCCGATCGGCGCCTGGCTCTACCGCTCCGGCTCGCGGCTTAACCAGGCCGCCGAACGTTTCTGGCAGCACATTAAAACCCGTAACGAACCGCGGGAATAACCCCCTCAGCCGCTGATCCCCAGATATGCCTTACGCACCTCCGGGTCGTTGAGCAGCGTCTGGCCGCTACCGCTCAGGCGGATCTGGCCGTTCACCATCACGTAGGCGCGGTCCGACAGGTTGAGGGCATGGCGGGCATTCTGCTCCACCAGAAACAGCGTCATCCCCTGAGCCGTCAGCTCGCGCAGGATCTGAAAAATCTGCTTCACCACCAGCGGCGCCAGCCCCAGGCTCGGCTCATCCAGCAGCAGCAGGCGCGGTCGGCTCATCAGCGCCCGGGCGATGGCCAGCATCTGCTGCTCGCCGCCGGAGAGGGTCATCGCCCGCTGTCCCCGCCGCTCTTCCAGCCGGGGGAACAGCTGGTACATTCGCGCCTTGTCCTCGGCCTGATAGCGGTTGCCAATGGCAATGGTCCCCATTAGCAGATTTTCCTCGACGGTCATATCGGGAAAGATGCGCCGCCCTTCCGGGGCCTGGGCGATGCCGTTGCTGGCGATAAAGTGGGTCGACTTCCGGCTGATCGCCTCCCCGCGATAGAAAATCTCCCCGCCGGCAATGCGCGGCTGGCCGAAGACCGACATCAGCAGCGTTGATTTACCGGCGCCGTTGGCGCCGATCAGCGCCACCGTCTCCCCCTCGTTGACGGTGAGGGAGACCTGCTTCAGGGCCTGGATCGGCCCGTAGAAGACATCCACCTCATTAAAGGCAAGCAAAGGCTGGCTCATCGGCGCGTCTCCTCTTCCTCAGCGCCAAGATAGGCGGCAATCACACTGGCGTTGGCCTGGATCGCCTGCGGCGCGCCGCGGGCGATGACGTCCCCGTGATCGAGGACGATGATATGATCCGAAATCTCCATCACCATCCCCATATCATGCTCGATCAGTAGCACCGTAATGCCGTGCTGCTGGCGCAGAAAGCGAATAATCCGGCTCAGCGCCTGGGTTTCCACCGGGTTGAGGCCGGCGGCCGGCTCGTCCAGACAGATCATCTCCGGACGGGTGCACATGGCGCGGGCGATCTCCAGCCGCCGCTGCTGTCCGTAGGAGAGGGTCCCCGCCAGACGGTTGGCGCAGTCCACCATCTCCACCACCTCCAGCCAGTAAAAAGCGCGATCCAGCGCCTGACTCTCCGCCTGCCGATACCCACGGGTATTGAGGATCCCGGCCAGCAGATGGCGGTTGACCTGGGTATGCTGGGCCACCAGCAGGTTCTCGATCACCGACATCTCGCGGAATAAACGTATATTCTGGAAGGTGCGCGCCAGGCCAGCGCGGTTCACCAGATGGGTGCCACCGAACATCTTGTAATAGATCCGCCTCCCCAGCTGCGCCGGGTGGAGAAAATCGTCCGGGTGAAGCTTCTGCCCCAGCACCTGAATAACATCGGTGACCTTTTCCCGCGCCCGCAGCACGATACTGCCCCCCGTCGCCCGATAAAAACCGGTCAGGCAGTTAAACACCGTGGTCTTGCCCGCGCCGTTGGGGCCGATCAGGGCGGTGATCGACCCCCGCTCCACCTCCAGATTGACATCATTCAGCGCTTTGATGCCGCCGAAATGCATCATCAGATGCTCAACGCGTAAGATGCTGTCGGTCATGGCGCGACTCCTTTTCGCAACGCAACCCCGCTGCGGCTGGTGCGCACCAGGCCGCGCGGCCGCCAGATCATCATCATCACCATCAGCACGCCGAACAGCAGCACCCGATATTCGTCAAAACCGCGCAGCAGTTCCGGGGTGACCGTCAGAACAAACGCCGCCAGTACCACTCCCAGGGTGGAGCCCATTCCCCCGAGCACCACAATCGCCAGGATCAGCGCCGACTCAAAAAAGGTGAACGACGTCGGGTTAACAAACCCCTGATAGCTGGCGAAGAACACCCCGGCGATGCCGGCCGTCGACGCGCCGAGCATAAACGCCGAGAGCTTCACCAGCACGTGGTTGAGCCCCATCGCCCGACAGGCGATCTCATCCTCTCGCAGCGCCTCCCAGGCGCGGCCGATGGGCATCCGCGTCAGGCGATGCTTCACCAGCAGCACCAGCATCACCACCAGGCACAGCACGGCGTAGAGAAAGATGAATTTCAGGTTGGGGTTGTAGCTGACGTGGAAAAACTCATGGATGGGGATGCCGCCATCCTTGGCCCGGCGGGTAAACTCGAGGCCAAACAGCGTGGGGGATGGCACCGGTACGCCGTTAGGGCCGCCGGTGAAGCTCACCCAGTTGTTGAGCACCAGGCGGATAATTTCGCCAAAGCCGAGGGTGACGATGGCCAGATAGTCGCCATGCATACGCAGCACCGGAAAGCCCAGCAACGCCCCGGCGAGAGCCGCCATCACCGCCCCCAGCGGCAGCATCGCCCAGAAGCCAAGTCCCAGGTACTGGTAGCCCAGCGCCAGGCCGTAGGCGCCGATGGCGTAAAACGCCACATAGCCCAGATCGAGCAGGCCCGCGAGGCCCACCACAATATTCAACCCCAGGCCAAGCAGAACGTAGATCAGCCCAAGAATGGCCACGGTCAGCAGATATTTTGTGGCGAGAAACGGAAAGACAATGGCCAGCCCCACCAGCAGCGGTATTATCCAGCGCAGCCGCGAGCGGTAGCCCGGCGGCCGGACGTACACCCCGTCATCCGCCCCCTCAAAGCGGGCAATAAAGGCTTTTCCCCTGTGGCTCTGCAGCAGCAGACTGAGCGCCAGCCTGCCGGCCATCACCACCGCCACCAGAATCGCCACCCGCGCAGGCGCGAGGGTAAAACCATACCCTTTGAGCACCACGCCGACGATCGGGCCAAAGACAATTAACGCGCAAAGGCCGGCCAGTACGCTGTCGATCAGCGCGTTTTGGATAGCCCGCGCAGGCTGGCGCGTAATTTCACCCATAAAGCCTCCTTAGACCTTGGCCACCAGCGGACGTCCCAGCAGCCCCTGCGGGCGAAAAATCAGGATCGCCACCAGCAGCGCAAAGGAAAAGACATCTTTGTAATCCGAATTCACCAGCCCGGCGAACTGGGCTTCGGCCACCCCAAGCAGCAGACCACCCAGCATCGCGCCAGGCAGCGAGCCGATCCCGCCCAGCACCGCGGCGGTGAAGGCTTTGATGCCGATAATAAATCCGATATAGAAGTCGAAGGTGCCGTAGTTCATGGTCACCAGCACGCCGGCCAGACCGGCCATCGCCGCGCCGATGACAAACACCAGGGAGATCACCCGGTCGGTATTGATGCCAAGGATCGCCGCCATGCGCCGGTCCTGCTGGGTGGCGCGGCAGATGCGCCCCAGCCGGGTATACTGAATAATCCAGGTCAGGATAAGCATCCCCACCAGCGCCGCGACGAGAATAAACACCTTGGTCCAGGTGATCTGCACCACCCCATCGCCCACCGTCATGCGCAACGCGCCGCTAAGCAGCGTCGGGATCCCCTGCTGGTTCGGCCCCTGGCTCAGCTGGACATAGTTCTGCAGGATAAGCGACATCCCGATAGCCGAGATCAGCGGCGCCAGCCGCGTCGAGTTGCGCAGCGGCCGGTAGGCGATGCGCTCGATCGCCCAGCCGTATACGCCGGTGACCACGATGGTGAACACCAGAGTGGCGAAAATCAGCAGCGGAAAGGAGTGGATCCCGAAGAAAGAGAGCAGCGCCAGGCCGATGGCGCACAGGTAGGCGGAGACCATATACACCTCGCCGTGGGCGAAGTTGATCATGCCGATGATCCCATACACCATGGTGTAGCCGATGGCGATTAAGCCGTACACCGCGCCCAGCGTCAGCCCATTGATCAGTTGTTGCAGAAAAAACGCCGTCATAGCCCCTCCAGCCGCCAGGCAGACGGCCGCCGGGTTCCGTTCCCGGTCAACCGCCGTCATGTGACAATTCGCAAGTCAAAAGGACAGAGCGTCCTCAGGTCGTGGCCGATCAGAGCTGGTGATATTTGCCCTTGTCGTCCCACTGATAGACCACGTAGTCGGACACCTTGAGGTCGCCTTTGCCATCCCAGGCTTTCTTGCCCATCACCGTCTCGACGTCGTGGCTCTTCAGCCAGTCGCTGGCTTTGGCGTTATCGGTACCGACGGCGTTCCAGGCCGCGGCGATAGCCTGAATGGAGGCGTAGGCGTAGAGGGTATAACCTTCCGGCTCAAAGCCGCTGGCGCGGAACTTCTCGATCACCGCTTTGCCGTCGGGGAGGGTGCGCGGATCCTGACCAAAGGTCATCAGCACGCCGTTAGTGAACTGCGGCCCGCCGGCGGCCGTGACCAGCTCCTCGGTGACGATACAGTCGCCGGAGAAGAATTTGGCCTGCACCCCCTGCTCGCGCATCTGGCGCACCAGCGGGCCCGCTTCAGGATGGCAGCCGCCAAAGTAGACCACGTCCGGCTTGAGGGCGCCGATCTTGGTCACCAGGGCGTTAAAGTCTTTTTCACCGCGGGAAAGGCCTTCGTACAACACTTCTTTGGTACCCCGCTTCGCCAGCGCCGCGCGGGTGGCATCGGCCAGCCCCTGACCATAGGTGTCTTTATCGTGGATGACGGCGATTTTCTTCGCCTTCAGCACGTCCAGCATATAGTTGGCGGCGATCGCCCCCTGCTGATCGTCACGACCACACATGCGGAAGAGATCTTTCATGCCGCGCTCGGTGATCTGCGGGTTGGTCGAGCCGGGGGTAATGGTCAGGATCCCGGCTTCGTCATATACCTCGGAGGCCGGCATCGTTGAGGAAGAGCAAAAGTGCCCCACCACGGCGGAGACTTTCGCTTCATCCACCAGCCGGTTGGCCACCGCCACCGCCTGCTTCGGTTCGCACGCGTCATCCCCCTGCACCAGCACAATCTTTTCGCCTTTGATGCCGCCGGCGGCATTGATATCGGCCACCGCCTGCGAGGCCCCCTTCCAGTACTGGGCGCCGTAGGTGGCGTTGGGGCCGGTAAAGGGCCCGGCGACGCCGATCTTCACGTCTGCCTGGGCGTAAAAGGCCATGCTCATACAACCTGCTATCACAACATGAAGCGTCATTGTTTTCAGTTTCAAAGACATTCGGATATTCCTCAGCGATGTAAAGCCTGGCGTCATGGAATGACGCAGAAAATATCACTTACCGTGTGGTGCCGACGTTGGCGCAGCGCCAGGACGGCCAGGGTGGAAGAAGCAAAAATCCCGCCAGGAAGGAGTGGAACACCGGAGAACAGTCGCCCCGGTCGGTACGCACGCGACGGCAACCCGTGCCGCATCCGGCAAGGGCGCATTCCCTTTCAGGTCAGGAGATCGGTTGCCATCACGTGGCGAGCCGGACAACGCGGTATCCGTACCGGCCCGTGAGCTAAACATAGATGCAGTTAGCGGTCGCTGCGCGCCAGCGTGGTGCAAAAATGCGAATATGATCAACAGTAGTGATTATTTTGTTGCGGTAATGTGAAGATGATAACAGGAGAGCCCGTTAAAGGCTCTCCTGTGACCCGGTGGCCGCTCAGAGTTGACTGGTGAACGTTCGGGAGATCACATCCTGCTGCTGTTCGCGGGTCAGCGCGTTAAAGCGGACCGCATAGCCGGAGACGCGGATCGTCAGATTCGGATACTGCTCCGGGTGTTCTATCGCATCGAGCAGCTTTTCCCGGTTCAGCACATTGACGTTGAGATGCTGTCCCCCCTCCACCGTCTCCTCGTGGTGGAAGTAGCCGTCCAGCAGGCCCACCAGGTTGTTTTCCTGCGCTGACGGGGCTTTGCCGAGCGCCGCCGGCACGATGGAGAAGGTATACGAGATGCCATCTTTGGCGTAGGTAAACGGCAGTTTCGCCACCGAGGTCAGCGACGCCACCGCCCCTTTCCGGTCGCGGCCATGCATCGGATTGGCCCCCGGAGCGAACGGCGTCCCCGCCCGACGTCCGTCCGGGGTGTTGCCGGTTTTCTGGCCGTATACCACGTTGGAGGTGATGGTCAGGATCGACTGGGTCGGCACCGCCTGACGCCAGGTGGGGAGCGCCTGAATTTTGCGCATAAAGCGCTCCACCAGGTCGCAGGCGATGGCATCAACCCGATCGTCGTTGTTGCCGTACTGCGGATAGTCGCCTTCAATGACAAAGTCCACCGCCAGCCCGTGGTGATCGCGCACCGGCTTCACCCGGGCGTACTTTATCGCCGACAACGAATCCGCTGCCACCGACAGGCCGGCGATGCCGCAGGCCATCGTGCGGTAGACGTCGCGGTCGTGCAGGGCCATCAGCGCCGCCTCGTAGCTGTACTTATCATGCATGCAATGGATGATGTTCAGCGCGCTGATGTACTGCACCGCCAGCCAGTCCATAAAGTGGTCGAGGCTGGCCATCACGGTGTCGTAGTCCAGCACCTCATCACGCAGAGGGTCGGTTTTCGGCCCCACCTGGATCTTCAGTTTCTCATCCACCCCGCCGTTAATCGCGTAGAGCAGCGTTTTGGCGAGATTGGCGCGGGCGCCGAAGAACTGCATCTGCTTGCCGATCACCATCGGGCTGACGCAGCAGGCGATGGCGTAGTCGTCGCTGTGAAAATCGCTGCGCATCAGATCGTCGTTCTCATACTGCAGCGACGAGGTGGCGATAGAGACCCGGGCGGCATATTTTTTAAACGCCGCCGGCAGCGCTTGCGACCAGAGCACGGTCAGGTTCGGCTCCGGCGCCGGGCCCATGGTGTGCAGAGTATGCAGATAGCGGAAGGTGGTTTTGCTGACCAGGGTGCGACCATCCAGCCCCATGCCGCCCAGCACCTCCGTCGCCCAGATGGGATCCCCGGAGAACAGCGAATCAAATTCCGGGGTGCGCAGGAAACGCACCATGCGGATCTTCATGATGAAGTGATCAATGAGCTCCTGGGCCTGCTCCTCATTCAATAAACCGGCGCGCAGATCGCGTTCGATATAGATGTCGAGGAAGGTGGCCGTGCGCCCCAGCGACATGGCGCCGCCGTTCTGCGACTTCACCGCCGCCAGGTAGGCGAAGTAGAGCCACTGCACCGCCTCCCGGGCAGTGCGCGCCGGGTGAGAGATATCGCAGCCGTAGCGGGCCGCCATCTCCTGCATCTGCAGCAGCGCGCGCCGCTGTTCGGCCAGCTCCTCGCGCAGGCGCAGGGTGGCCTCCAGCGCCTCGCCGCGCTCAAGGGCCGGCTGCAGGTCGGCAAACTGCAGCTCACGTTCGCGGACCAGGTAGCGAATGCCGTACAGCGCCACGCGGCGGTAATCGCCGATGATCCGTCCGCGGCCATAGCCGTCCGGTAGCCCGGTCAGCACCCCGGATTTGCGGCAGCGCAGCATATCCGGGGAATAGACGTCAAAAACGCCCTGATTGTGGGTCTTACGCAGCGCCGTAAACTGATACTCAAAGTCAGGATCCATTTCGCGACCATAGGCCTCGAAGGCGCTTTTGATCATCTTGATGCCGCCAAAAGGATGCAGGGCGCGCTTCAGCGGCTGGTCCGTTTGCAGGCCGACGATCTTTTCCAGCGGCTGGTTGATATAGCCCGCCGCGTGGGCGGTGATGGAGGTGGCGACATTGGTGTCGAAATCCACCGGCGCATGGGTGGCGTTCTCGACGCGGATCCCGGCCATCACCTGCTCCCAGAGGGCGGTGGTCGCTGGCGTCGCGTCGGCGAGGAAAGACTCATCGCCCTCGTAAGGGGTGTAGTTATGCTGAATAAAGTCGCGAACGTCGATCTGCGTTTGCCACGCCGTACCGCGAAAGCCCAGCCAGGCGTCAGCGTATCGTACATCCTGGGTATCGATATCTACTTTCATGAACATCGTCTCTCTACAGAATAAAAAGTCAGGCCAGCGCCGCCGCGGTGTGGATCCGGCCTAAGCGGATCGCATCGAGGGCAATCATGCGCTCTTCATTGGTAGGAATAACCGCGCAGCGCACCCGGCTGCCGTCGGCGGAGATCAGGCGCTCGCCGGCCGAATTGGGCTGCTGATTGCGGGCGGCGTCCATCGCAAGGCCAAAGACCGTCAGCCGTTCGCTCACCAGCCGACGGATCAGCACCGAGTTCTCGCCAATCCCGCCGGTGAAAATAATGCCGTCGAGACGCTGCAGCGCCGCGGCGTGGCCGGCAATATGGCGGGCGATACGATGGACAAAGGTTTTAATCGCCAGGCGGGCGCGGGCATGGCCCTCATGCCACGCCTGCTCCAGCACCCGCAGGTCGGAGGAAAGACCGGAGATCCCCAGCAGGCCGGAGGCGGTGTTGGCTACCCGCTCCAGGTCGCTGAGGGTCTGCCGGGTTTCCCCGGCAATCCACGCCATGGCGCCGAAGTCGACATCGCCGCTGCGGGTGCCCATCATCAGCCCCTCCAGCGGCGTCATCCCCATCGAGGTGTCCACGCTGCGGCCGTTACGCACCGCGCAGATCGAGGCGCCATTGCCCAGGTGGGCGATCACCAGGCCGCTCTCCTGCTCCGGCAACCCGAGCAGCGCCAGGGCGCGCTGGGACACATAGCGGTGCGAGGTGCCGTGGAAACCGTAGCGGCGTACCCCGAGATTCTGGTAATACTCCCACGGCAGACCATAGAGAAAAGCTTCCGGGGCCAGGGTCTGGTGAAAGCTGGTATCAAAGACCGCCACCTGCATCACCTCCGGGAACAGCCGCTGCGCCGAAGCAATGCCGCTGAGACTGGCGTAGTTATGCAGCGGGGCCAGGGACGATACCTGGCGAATGTTATTGATAACCTCCTCGCTAATAATGACCGACTCGGTGAACAGGTCGCCGCCGTGGGCGACGCGGTGGCCAATCAGGGCCACGCTGTCGATGAGGTCGCGTTGGGCTAATGCCCCGGCAATCGCCTGCAGGGCGCCTTCGTAGCCGCGCTGCGCCAGCGCCACCGGCTCGCCGCCGTTGAGCGAGAGAAACGCCCGTTCCGCGTTGATGCCCTCGGCCACGCCGTTGAGCAGGCAGTCGCAGCTGGCGGCGTCCAGGACGGAAAATTTGATTGACGACGAGCCGCAGTTAATCACCAGTACTACCGGAAATTCAGTCATGTTGTACTCCGCGTGGCCTGAGCCGGATTAGAACAGTTTGTAAACGATGTTGAGGATGGTCAGCAGACCGATAGCGGTCACAAAGAGGTTATCGAGACGGCCACGGTATTTGGCCAGCGAAGGCGCTTTACGAATGGCGTACATCGGCAGCAGGCACAGCAGCGAGGCGATAATCGGCGCGCCCATGGCCTCAATCAGGTCGAGGATATTGGGGTTGGCATACGCCACCACCCAGGTCGATCCCATGATGAACACCATGCTCAGGGTATTGAGCTTGCCGCTGGAGACCCGGGTTTTATCCCCTTTATAGCCAAAGCGCAGGATCAGACCGTTCAGCCCTTCGAGCGTGCCGAGATAGTGGCCGAAAAACGATTTGAAGATGGCCACCAGGGCGATGATCGACGCGCCATACTCCAGCAGGGTGGCAAAGGTGGATTTGGTGCCCGACATCGAGGCAAAGTGGTTCGCCAGATAGGAGAGCACCGGGATATTCTGCGCCTTGGCGTCCGCCATGTTCTGCGGTGAGAGGGTAAACAGGCAGCTGAAGGCGAAGAACATCACCACCGCCACCATCAGCATGCTGGCCCGGGAGATGATCTGTGAGCATTTGCGTTCGGTATACTCGCGGCCAAACTGCGCTTCATACTCTTCGCGTTTGGAGACCACAAACGAGGAGACGATCGGCGAGAAGTTGAAGGAGAACACCATGATGGAGATGCCCAGCCATACCGTCACCAGAATGCCGTCGTGACCGGTTAAGGCGATATCGCTGAGGTTGACCTGGTCAATCACTGCGCTATTCCAGTAGGGGATCAGGGACAGGGAGATCACCACCAGGCTGGCGATAAACGGCCACACCAGATAGCTCATCACCTTGACCATCAGGTCTTTACCAAACCAGATGACAAACGCCATCAGCAGCAGCAGGAG
The DNA here is from genome assembly GCF_025813515.1 of Klebsiella sp. KP20-425-1. Taxonomy (NCBI): domain Bacteria; kingdom Pseudomonadati; phylum Pseudomonadota; class Gammaproteobacteria; order Enterobacterales; family Enterobacteriaceae; genus Klebsiella; species Klebsiella sp. KP20-425-1. The sequence continues at coordinate 1,978,876 of NZ_CP109614.1, read as the reverse complement.
CAGCGCCACCACCCCGCGGTTGAGAGCCGGCATCTGCAGCTGGTTCTCCCAGAAAGTCATAAAGGTATTGGTGATCGTGACGCCATAAATCCACAGCAGTGGGCAGATGGCGAAGAAGTACAGAAAGGTGATCACCACCCCGCCGGTTTTGCCAAAATGCTCTTCCACCGTTTCGGTGATATTGCCGGAGGGGTTAGCCCCCGACAGGCATAGCCGGGCCAGGGCCCGATGGCAATAAAAGGCGATGGGATAGGCCAGCACCAGCATCACCAGGATCGGGATCAGCCCGCCGAAGCCGGCGCGGATCGGGAAAAACAGCACCCCGGCGCCGATAGCGGTGCCAAACAGGCCCAGGGTCCAGGTGGTGTCAGATTTACGCCAGGACGAAAGGCTTGTCTGGCTGGATGCAATGCTCTCAGTCGTACTCATATCCTGTCCTCACTTATGTATTGAATTAAGCGTCAACAAAACCGGTAATTTGCGATACCCGGGAGAGATCGATATTGCCCCCAGAAATCAGACTGACCGTTTTGCGGTTCTGGATATAGCTGTCGAGTTTGCCGCTTAATAACGCGGCGCAGGCCAACGCCCCGGCCCCTTCGGTGATCACTTTATTGCGCTGAATTAAGGCGACCATGCTCTGGCGAATGTCATCCTCACTCACCAGGACGATGTCATCCACCAGCTGGCGGGCGATTTCATAGGTCAGTTTCCCCGGGCGGGCGACGTCGCAACCATCGGCTAAGGTGCCGGCGTGGCGATGGCTGGTGATTTCCCCGGCATACCAGGAGGCGGCCATGCCGTGAACATTCTCCGACTGCACGCCGATAATGCGGATTGTCGGGTTAATGGATTTAATCGCGATTGCGATACCGGCAATTAAGCCGCCGCCGCCAATGGGCACGATGACATTATCCACGTCATACAGATCTTCTAATATTTCGAGTCCAATAGTCCCCTGCCCGGCGATAACCTGCGGGTCGTCATAGGGGGGAATAAAAATGCGGCCCTCAAGTTCAACAATATCGCTGGCTTTGGCGAGGGTATCGTTAAAGTTATCGCCATGTAGCACCACTTCCGCCGAATAATCACAGGTGGCGGCAACTTTCGATTTCGGCGCCCCTTTCGGCATCACCACTTTCCCGTCAATGCCGAGCATGGCGCAGGAGAGCGAGACGCCCTGGGCGTGGTTGCCCGCTGAGCAGGCCACCACCCCTTTGCGTTTTTCCGCCGCGGTTAAACCGCACAGTTTATTAAAGGCGCCGCGAATTTTAAATGAACCCGTGCGCTGCATATTTTCGAATTTAAGAAATATTTCGCCCTGGCAGCGCTCGCTAAAATAATTCGAACGGGGCATGCCTGTTTTATATATTTTTCCCGCGAGGCGTTGTTTCGCTTCGAGAATATCGTCAATAGATACCGGAAGATCGTAGGTAATATGCATTATGGCCTCTGTATCTTAATATAAAGTCAATGACCGGGCGTCATCCTGCTGATAACAGCGAGGACGTGTGTTGGATTATTTAACGACTTTCAGTTACGCAATAATTTGTAATGGCTGCCAGTGGCGGTTGCCCTGCCCCGAGGAATAGTGTTTCGCCATCTCCACCAGCGACGCCGCGGCGGTTTTTAACCGGTAATTTTTCGACCATACCGCCGCATAGCGCGCCACCGGCAAGGCCTCTTTAATGGGGATGGTGACAAACTGGCTCGAGCCAAACGGCGTGGTCATGTCGCAGGGGATCACCGTCAGAAAATCGGCATTGAGCACCAGGTTATAGATCGTCACCACCGAATCGGTATTAACGATATTTTCACGGCGGATACCGCTGCGCTGCAGGGTGGTCAGCAGTTCGCTGTAGTAGCCCATATTGGTCTCCGGCAGCACCCACTGCTCGTGCTGGAGCGAGGCCAGGCGGACGGTGCCGTTGCCGATCCGCGCCCGGTTCGCCACCAGCACAAACTCAGACTCAAACAGCGGCTCGACGTGCAGGTCCTGCAGTTTCATCTCATCGCTCAGCGTCCCGATGGCGAAGTCGAGGCGCCCGTCGCGGATTGCCGGCAAAAAGGCGGAGAGCTGCGCCTCATACATCGAGACCCGCGCCTTGGGGAAAGTCATTTTAAACTGATGCACCATCTCCGACATAAAGGTAAACCCGACCAGCGAAGGGAAACCAAAGGAGACATCCACCACCGCGCTGTTGGTCAGAGCATTCATTTCATTGACCATATTTTTCATTTCACGGGTGATCGCTTCTGACCAGTTGAGAAATACCTGCCCGGCCTCGGTGAGCGAGACGCCGGTATTTCGCCGGACGATTAATTCGCTGCCAAAATAACTCTCCATGTCGCCAATAATTTTACTGACCGCCGGCTGAGTGAGTCCTAACGCTTTTGCTCCGGCCCCGATTGACCCGCTGCGGATCACTTCCTGGAAAACTATCAGATGCTGTGTTTTAGGCAGAGAAAAAGTATTCATCACGTCTCACTTTCATTCCTTTGTTGACGGCGGAAAGTGTAACAAATCGCAATTGCCGGGTTATGTGAGAGCTCTCACAAAGGCTCCGCCGCGGCGGATAAGCAGGATCCACGAGCCAGAATAAGTAAAGTAAAATCAATATATTAAAAGCATCATGACCGCTATTTGCGCGCCTTTTGCCGTGGCCGAATGCGGGGATAAAAATAATTGATGGCGATAACATCGACGGCGAAATGGCGATAAAAAATACGCCTTTTGTACGTTATTCGACCCGCGCTATCAGGGTGAGAAGAAAGCCGAAAATTAAATTAATGCTGTAAAGAATAAAAAGCAGACGTAATAAACGCCATTATTTAACGACAAGCCGGTCGGGCATCACATTTTATCCCCGGCGGTTGGGGAAAATGCACGGTCATTATTTACACCAAAGAAACATTAAATTCACAATTTTTCTTTTGGGTCGCGATAGGCAGCGATCTTTTTTCCGCCATAGCGCAGTTGGTCATACTTTGATTAAAATCAACCCTGGTAATTTATCTTTTACGACGGCCATTGGAGAGTCATTTGTGTTGCCGATCACAAATCCATAAAACAACGACCCGGCCTATCGTGAAGAGATGATCCCGCGGCTGCGCCAGCAGCTTAACGAGCAGCTGATGAGCGACCAGATGGCTGTCGACCTGCTCTCTTCCTATCTGCGAATGGATCTCAGCGCCCAGCCGTGGGACCAGCCGCTATAGCCCGCCCCGGCGCAGATAGCTGGCCCGGGCATTTCGCCTATAGCTGGCTGACCCCCAGCGCCGCAGCCTCATCCCGCCACGCCAGCAGCGGCGCATAGGCCTCCCGCGACATATCGCTATAGCCGCAGATCAGCAAGGCGTCGCACAGGGAACGATAGCGCGCATCGCTCACTAACTGCTGGAGCGCCTCGCGCAGGCTATTCAGCGTCGCCGCCGGGGTGGCGCCGGCGGTGATCAGCGGCAGCCCTGGCGCGGCCGGGCTCCAGCCGATCGCCACCAGGCCAGCCAGAGCCTGCGGCTGATGGCGCTGCAGCAGCGCGTAGGTCACGCAGTCGATGGCGGCGATATCGGCGTTTTCCTGCTGCAGCTCACGCAGCGACTGCCGATGGCTGCCGCTGAACATCACCGCTGAAAAAAAACGCCCCTCCCGGGAGAGCGGCGCGACCATTTTACGCAGTACGTTGTAGCCGGACTGCGAGTGCTCGGCATTGCACACCGCCCGACGGCCAAAAAAGTCCCCCAGCATCCGGTGACTATCCGCTTCGCGGACCACCAGCAGGCTGCGATAGCGGCGCCCTTCGCAACCGGGCGCAGCGTAGTGGAAGCAGCCCACCGTCTGCACCTCCGGCAATTGGGTCACCAGCGGGTAGCCACAGGTCTGGCTCAGCAACAGCGTCGGCTGGCGCCAGTGAGCCAGCAGATCCCCGGGGTCAGCCGCCGGAGGGTCCCCCGCCACCATCACGCCGCGTTCGTCCAGCAGCGACTGCACCGTCTGCCACAGGGCCTGGGTCTGTTGACGGTGGATGGCATACATCGGAAAGGTCATGCGTTCAGCCATGTTCTCCTCCCGCCTGCGCCTGCTCGCCAAAGCCCGGATGGGCGTTCACCGCTACCGCCCGGCGGCTAAAATGGCGTCGCCACTCGCCGTACCCGCGCACCAGGAACCCCTGATTACGCTGCAGATACGCCGCCTGGCGATGCAGATACAGTTGACGTAAAGCGTACCAGGGGACCCCTGGCAGATCATGATGCACCGCATGGTAGTTGAGATTGAGGAACAGCGCCCGCCAGGGGAGCCCGGCCTCGTTGATCACCGAGCGGGCCAGCGGGTCATCCGCGGCGCGGTGTTCGAGAAAAGAGCGTACTTTGGTCAGGGCCAGCGCCGGGTAGCTCACCGCCAGCACAAACCACAGCGGAGAAAAACCCTGCGCCGCCATCCAGGTCAGCAGACCCGTCAGCAGCAACAGATGCAGACTCCACATGGCGATAGCGCGGCGGTCGCCCTCGCGGAAAGCCCGCAGCGCGCTGTTCAGGGTGTGAATAATATCCATCATCGGCGCCAGCAGCAGACGCCCCCAGAAGGTGTTGCGCAGGTGGATAAGGCGGCGCTGCCAGGCTGAGAAGCGCTGCCAGCTTTCCGCCGTTACGTAGTACGATTCGGGGTCATCCTCAGGGTGCGTCAGCAGATGGTTGCGATGGTGCGCCAGGTGGCTGTCGCGGTAGACGCCATAGGGATACCAGACCGCCAGCGGCAGCGTCCCCAACAGCTGGTTAAACCATGCCAGCCGGGTGGGATGCCCATGGATCAGCTCATGCTGTAAGGACATATACCAGGCGGTAAACCAGATCAACAGCAGCGTGGCCGGAAACAGTCCCAGCGTCCGCCAGCCCGCCACGCAGGCAAACCAGCCGCCGTAAACCGTCACAATCAGCAGCCAGGTCGGCAGCTCGCTGCGCCACAGCCAGCCGCGCGCCAGCTGGCGGATCAGGATGCGCTGTTGGTCATCCACATAGACAGCCGTCTTCTTTTCCGTCACTTCCGATACCTTGCCGTGTTGCCTCATTCCCTCCGAAGATGTGAGATAACACGTTAAATAACAAAGTATTTAATTGACTTAGCTTTGCCAAAAAGCGCGTTTGTGTTCAACAGGGCAAAGAGAATACCGTCCATGGCGCAACAGGTTGGCGGTGTTTAAACCGGTCCATCGCCCGGCGGCGCTGCGCTTGCCGGGCCTACGGGATAACCCCTCCCCGGGCCATCCAGGCCGGTGCAGGCGCAGCGCCGCCGGACAAGAACAGCGGCGCCGCTTTTGTGCCGGGCGGCGGCGACGCCTTGCCCGGCCTACGATCCGTGCGGCCTGTCGTTAATTTATTTACCGCTGTTGCTGAAATTTTACCGCCAGGTCGAGGATACTTAAGGACTCCAGCGCCTTACCCGCCTTCTTGCCGACGATATCGGCGGAGCGTCACAGAGGCTACTCCTCTTCCCGCTCCGCTGGCGTCCAGGTCGGCAGAGTCTGGAAGGTGTGCAACAGCCCTTCGGACCACGCCTTGCGAATGCGGTTGAAGTAGGGATCGCTGTCGGTGATGCGATGCTGCCCGGCACTGCTGAAGCTGCCGCTGCGGTAGAGCAGCGTATCCAGCGGCAGGCCGACGGACAGGTTACTGCGCAGCGTCGAGTCAATGGAGATCAACGCGCAGCACATCGCCTGCTCCAGCGGCGTGTCGATGGTCAGCACCCGATCGATGATCGGTTTGCCGTATTTGCTTTCGCCAATCTGGAAATAAGGCGTGTCGCGGGTGGCTTCAATAAAGTTGCCCTCCGGATAAATATGGAACAGACGATGGGTTTCGCCGGCGATCTGGCCGCCAAGCAGCAGGTTGCAGTTGAAGTTGGTGTTACTGCAGGTCTGCTGGTTGCTGCTGTCGCGCTGGATCACCTCCAGCAGCGTTTTACCGATCAGCATCGCGGCGTCGTAGAGGGAAGTGACCTGCATCAGATTCGGCTCCTGCTGGGTACGGATGCGCGCGCTGAGCAGGCTTATCACGCTCTGGGTGGTGGCCAGATTGCCGGCGGATTGCAGCACCAGCACCCGTTCCCCCTCCTGATGGAAAACGTGCAGCTTTTTAAAAGTGGCAATATGGTCGACGCCCGCATTGGTGCGGGAGTCGGAAGCAAACACCAGTCCATCCGCCAGGCACATGGCCACACAGTAGGTCATTGCGGTTATTCCCGTATTATTGCTGCTGCGCCTGCTGGCTGTGTTCGCGCACTTCAGCGTTAGTTAACATAATCTCCCCGCCGCCGCCCAGCCGGGTGCCCCGTACCGGGCAGGCATCGAGATAATCCAGCCCGGTCGCCAGCCGTAAATGCTGATTCAGGCGACGGGTATTATTGGTGATATCAAACGACAGCCAGCGGCCGTCGAGCCAGACTTCCGCCCAGGCATGCATCGCCACATGCTGGGCGTTATCGCTGTAGACATAGCCGCTGACGTAGCGCGCCGGGATCTCCAGCGCGCGGCAGCAGGCGAGAAAAACATGGGTATGATCCTGGCACACCCCCTTCGCGCGGGCGAAGGCGTCGGCGGCGGAGTCCTGCACCTGGGTCGCGCCGGGGGAGTATGGCATTCTTAACAGCAGATCCGCCATCAGTTGATTCAGACTCTCTTCCGCCGCATCGGGACGATAGAGGCGCTGGGCAAACTCACGGATCGCCGTATCGGCGCGGGTTAGCGGCGTACAGCGCAGAAAAACCAGCGGCGACAGCAGCTCGGCCTCTTCATCACGCGTCTCCTCCCCTTCGTCGGCGATATCGACAATCCCGCTGGCGCGGATGGTGATCTCCTTGTGCGGGTTATCCAGCGTCAGCACATGTAGCACATTGCCCCAGCCGTCGGTAGTGGTCACCGCCGCGCCGTCCGGCAGGGTCAGCGTCCAGGCGGTGATCGTCTGCCGGGCGGTACTGCGCGGCGTCAGGCGCAGATACTGGGTGGAAAACTTCACTTCTTCATCGTAGCCATAGCGGGTGAGATGATCGATGACCAGTTTCATAAGGCCTCCAGGTAGGTTTGTCTGATGCTGTCGGACAGCGCGTTAATTCTCGCCAGCAGCCCGTTAAGGGTGGTCTGCAGGTCCGCCTGCGCCAGGTCGTCACGGGTGCTGAAGCGCAGATCAACGTTAAGCTGATGGGCGAGGCGCAGCGGTTGATAGGAGCGGTCGTTAGCGATCTTCTCCAGCTCGCCCACCAGGTCGGCAATGCTGGCGCGCAGCGAACGCGGAATATCGTTGCGCAGGATCAGCAGCTCCATCACCGTTTCACGACTGACCGGCTGGCGGTAGAGGCTGTTGTAGGCTTCGCGGGCGCTGACCGCATTGAGCAGGGTATCCAGCCGGTAGTATTCCCGCACCGGATCCGGGTCGTTGGTCAGCTGTTGATCCTTAATCAGCAGCAGCTGGGTGGTGGCGAAGGCGCGCTCAATCAGGGTGCCGATACCGATAAAACTCAGGGCGTCGTTACGCAGCAGCGTGCCGATCACTGCCCCGCGAAACAGATGCACCCGCTCTTTCACCCACTCAAAAAAGCCGTCGCTCCCCAGCTCGCCCAGCCCCTGCTGGCGCAGGCTTCGCAGCTCAATGCGGGTGGCATTGATGCTCTCCCACACTTCGGCCGACAGACTGCCGCGCACGGCGTGCGCATTGTTCCACGCCATCTCCACGCAGCTGTAAATACTGCAGGGGTTGTTGCCATCAAGGGCAAAAAAGTTGAGCAGATTGCTCATGGTAAAGCGGGCATGGCGCGCCTGAAACAACTCGTGGGTCATCGACAAATTCAGCGGCAGCGCCAGATCCCGCGACTGCTGGCTGTGACGGGGGATCATCGATAATTTCCAGGTCACGTCCAGCACCCGGGCGTAGCTCTCCGCCCGCTCGAGATAGCGGGCCATCCAGAACAGTTCACTCGCCGTACGACTTAGCATGATGCGTCATCCTCCATCACCCAGGTATCCTTGGTTCCGCCGCCCTGCGACGAGTTGACCACCAGCGACCCTTCGGTGAGGGCCACGCGGGTCAGGCCGCCGGGCACCAGCCGCATCTCCTGCCCGGACAGCACGTAGGGCCGTAAATCGATATGCCGCGGCGACAGCCCTTCATCAACGAAGGTGGGGCAGGTCGACAGCGCGAGGGTGTCCTGGGCGATATAGTTGGCCGGATTGGCCAGCAGGCGCTGGCGGAAGGCCTCCCGCTCCTCTTTGGTGGAACGCGGGCCGACCAGCATGCCGTAGCCCCCGGCGCCATGGACCTCCTTGACCACCATCAGCTCGAGATTGCTCAGCACGTAGCGCAGGTCCTCCGCTTTCCGGCACTGCCAGGTGGGGATATTGCTGAGGATCGGCTGTTCGCCGAGGTAAAAGCGGATCATCTCCGGGACGTACGGATAGATCGATTTGTCGTCAGCCACCCCGGTGCCGATGGCGTTGGCCAGCACTACGCCGCCGGCGCGATAGACGGACAGCAGCCCCGGGACGCCGAGCATCGAATCGGCGCGGAAGGCCAGCGGGTCGAGCCAGGCGTCATCGATGCGGCGATAAATCACATCCACCCGCCGCGGCCCCTCGGTGGTGCGCATATACACCGCGCCGTTTTTAATAAACAGATCGGCGCTCTCCACCAGCTCGACCCCCATCTGCTGCGCCAGGAAGCTGTGCTCGAAGTAGGCGCTGTTGAAGCGACCCGGGGTCATCACCACGACGCAGGGATCATCCACCAGCGAGCTTTCGCGCAGGGTCTGCAGGAGGTAGCTCGGGTAGCGCTCCACCGGCGCAATGTGATGCTGCTCGAACATCTCCGGATAGAGGCGCATCATCATCTTACGGTTTTCGAGCATGTAGGAGACGCCGGACGGCGTGCGCAGATTATCCTCCAGCACGTAGTACTGACCGTCGTTATTGCGCACCATATCGACGCCGGTGATATGGGCATAGGTGTTGTTTGGCAGGTTGATGCCCTGCATGCACGGCTGATACTGCTCGTTGGCCAGCACCTGCTCGGCCGGGATCAGCCCCGCGCGCAGGATATTCTGCTCATGATAGATGTCATAGAGGAAGGCGTTCAGCGCTTTCACCCGCTGGCGTATGCCGCGGTCAATGCGCTGCCACTCCCCGGCGGGTATGATCCGCGGCACGCTGTCAAACGGGATCAGCCGCTCGGTCCCCTCATCCTCGCCGTACACGTTAAAGGTGATGCCGATACGGTGAAAAAGCAGTTCCGCTTGCGCTTTTTTCTGCCGGATAGAGAATTGATCGGTGTTGCGAAACCATTGCCACCAGGCATTATAGTGCGGCCGCTGTTCACCCTGCGCGGTCAGCATCTCGTCATAATAATGCCCGTCAGGTAGCGTAATTTTAATCATGGCTATCCCCTCCGGTTGTACTCACTTTGTGGTAATCCCGCTAAGAGATAAGCATTAATTATGCCAGGTCCTCTGCCGCCGCGGCGTTGTGCAAATCGGTTCAGCCCCGCCGTCTGGTTGTGCAAAAAATCGCCAAAACAGCCGCCCGCGCCCGGCGGCGGCTGCACCGTCGTGAGGCAGGGCGACGTTTTTTGCGCCATCGTGGACGCCAGCGCCCTCAGCCAGGCGTCCCAGCCCGCGGCGGTCTCAGGAGACCTGGCAGGTAAATCCTCTGTTTTCGCGCAAAATGTTACCCCTGACACGCGCAGCGGCAGATATTCGTCTAAGGTTTTTGGATGGCCAAACGTCGTGGCCCGCAGTCGATAATGATAAGGAGAACTCCCCATGACGAGTACTGATGCACGTCGTCCCGCTGCTTTGCCCTGTTCCCTGCGCCTGGCGATCGGCGGCGCTCTGATCGCCCTGATGAGCCTGAACGCTCAGGCGGAAGACGGCAAAACCGCGCCGCCCCCCTCGCCGGATATTCTGCTGGGCCCGCTGTTTAATGATGTGCAAAGCGCGAAACTGTTTTCTGATCAGAAAACCTTCGCCGACGCTATCCCTAACAGCGATCCGCTGATGATCCTTGCCGATTACCGGATGCAAAAAAACCAGGCCAGCTTCGACCTGCGCCACTTCGTCGAACTGAACTTCACGCTGCCGAAAGAGAACGACACCTATGTGCCGCCCAAAGGGCAAACTCTGCGTCAACATATCGATGGCCTGTGGCCGGTCCTGACCCGCAGCACCGTCGAGGTGGAAAAATGGGACTCGCTGCTGCCGCTGCCTAAGCCCTACGTGGTGCCCGGAGGACGTTTCCGCGAAGTCTATTACTGGGACAGCTATTTCACGATGCTGGGTCTTGCCGAAAGCGGTCACTGGGATAAAGTCGAGGATATGGTCGCCAACTTCGCCGCAGAAATTGACGCCTGGGGCCATATCCCCAACGGCAACCGCACCTATTATCTCAGCCGTTCGCAGCCCCCCTTCTTCTCCTTTATGGTGAGCCTGCTGGCGACGCATGATGGCGACCAGGTGCTGAAAACCTACCAGCCGCAGCTGGAGAAAGAGTATCGCTACTGGATGGCCGGAGCGGACGCGCTGGCTCCCGGCAGCGCCGACAAACGGGCGGTGCGGATGGCGGACGGCGCGCTGCTCAACCGCTACTGGGACGATAGCGACACCCCGCGTCCCGAGTCCTGGCTTGACGACGTCAAAACCGCCAAAAGCAACCCGAATCGTCCGGCAACCGAGATCTATCGCGACCTGCGCTCCGCCGCCGCCTCCGGCTGGGATTTCAGCTCCCGCTGGATGGACAATCCGCAGCAGCTCGCCACCATTCGCACCACCTCGATTGTCCCGGTCGATCTCAATGCCCTGATGTTCCATCTGGAGAAAACCCTCGCCCGCGCCAGCAAGGCATCCGGGGACAGCGCTGGCGCTACGCAGTACGATGCGCTGGCTAACGCCCGCCAGCAGGCCATCGAGAAATACCTGTGGAATGATAAAGAGGGATGGTACGCCGACTACGATCTGAAAAGCCACAAGGTGCGCAATCAGCTGACCGCGGCGGCGCTGTTCCCGCTGTACGTCAATGCCGCGTCACGCGAGCGGGCGACGAAAGTGGCCGCCGCCGCCGAGTCGCGCCTGCTTAAACCCGGCGGGCTGACCACCACCACCGTCAACAGCGGCCAGCAGTGGGACGCCCCCAACGGCTGGGCGCCGCTGCAGTGGGTGGCGGTCGAGGGGCTGCAAAACTATGGTCAGCAGAAGATCGCCATGGAGGTCACCTGGCGCTTCCTGACCAACGTGCAGCATACCTATGACAGTAAGCAAAAGCTGGTGGAGAAGTATGACGTGAGCTCGACCGGCACCGGCGGCGGCGGCGGGGAATATCCGCTGCAGGACGGCTTTGGCTGGACCAACGGCGTCACCCTGAAGATGTTGGATCTGATCTGCCCGCAGGAGAAACCCTGCGATGCGCTGCCCGCTACCCGTCCGGCGACAACCCCTTCACCGCAGGACAAACCTGTTGCGGCGCCCGCGGCTAACGACCCCGCCCCTGCGGAACCGCAAAAGACCGGCTCCTGACGCTTCGCCGCCCCCTACCAAAATCGGTAGGGGGAAGCGGTCTCCCTGGTCACTACCGTCCCGCGCAGACCCATTCTGCGGCTCGCGGGAAACACATCCCCACCCCCTCGCGTTGAACAGGTCACCTTTTCGCTTGATCGCACAAATACAAACAATAATAATTCGCATTACTTTTTAACGAATAATGACAGATTCGTTTTTCACGCGGCGGCGTACAGGAGTACCAGACCGCGTTGGTTCAGGATGATCTTATGAACGTGGCTATTTCTCGAAAACGCCCGGGGCTGCTGTATGCCCTTGCGGTCGCACTCCCCTTCACCGCGCAAGCCGAAGAGACGGTGGTGGTCACTGCCACCCCGCCGGCGTCCGCCAGCGCGCCGACGGAGGGCTACAGCGCCAGCACCTCGCTCGGGGCGACGAAAACCGACCAACCGTTAATCACTACCGCCCAGTCGGTGTCGGTGGTCACCCGCCAGCAGATGGCGGATCAGGGGGCGAATACCATCAGCCAGGCGCTGGAATATACCCCGGGGGTCTACTCCAGCTTCGGCGGCGGCGCCACCCGGTTCGACGCCATCTCCCTGCGCGGCTACCACGGCGGCGACGTCGATAACCTGTTCCTCGACGGCATGCGCCTGATGAGCGACGGCGGCAGCCATAACGTATTGCAAATCGACCCGTGGTTTATCGAACGCGTGGATGTGATCCGCGGCCCCTCCTCCGCGCTCTACGGGCAGAGCGTGCCGGGCGGCGTGGTCAACCTGACTTCCAAACGTCCGCAGTTCAGTCAGCAGGGCCACATCCGCCTGACCGGCGGCACGCAAAATACCAAAGGCGCGGCCTTCGATTACACCGACGCCATCAATGACCAGTGGGCATGGCGGCTGATCGGGATGACCCGCAGCAGCGACACGCAGTATGACCATACCCGCGAAGAGCGCTACGCGATTTCGCCTTCCCTGCTGTGGCAGCCGGACAGCGACACCTCGCTGCTGCTGCGCGCCTATCTGCAAAAAGATCCTTCCGGCGGCTACCACGGCTCTTTGCCGCTGGACGGCACCCGCTACGCGCACAATGGCCGTAAGCTCTCCCCCAGCACCAACGAAGGCGATCCGGGAGATGGCTATCAACGCCGCCAGCAGATCTACAGCTATGAGTTTGACCACCAGTTCACCGACGTCTGGTCGGTCTATTCCGCCGGGAGCTACACCCATACCAACGTCTCCCTCGATCAGGTCTACCAGGTCGGCTGGATAGATGACAGCGACATGCTGGCCCGCGGCTACAGCGGTTCGCGCGGTTCGCTGGACGGCTGGTCAACCGATAACCGCCTGCGCGCCGATTTCAATACAGGCGACCTGGCGCACACCCTGATCCTCGGCGCCGAATATCATCGCTTCCGTAACGACCTGTGGACCGGCGCCGGCGGCGCGGCGCCCCTTAACCCGTTTAGCGGCTATACCGCGCAGACCGGACATACCGTTACCTACAGCGACGACAATAATCGCCGCTATTACCAGACCGGGCTGTATCTGCAGGATGAGATGGTCTGGAACCGCTGGCATGTGGATGTTTCCGCCCGCTACGACCGCATCGTTTCCCAGCAGGTCAGCGATACCCAGGGGACCTCAAACCGCCGTTCAGACGACCATATCAGCGGCCGCGCCTCGCTGTTGTACGCCCTGGACAACGGTCTGTCGCCCTACCTGAGCTACAGCCAGGCGATCACCCCGGCGATGCTGCCGGGCGCGGACGGCAAACCGTTGAAACCGACCACCGCCGAACAGGTTGAAGCCGGCCTGAAGTTCCAGCCGCCGGGCAGCAGCGATCTCTATAGCATCGCGATTTACGACCTGACGCAAAAGGATGTCGCCACTCGCGACCCGAACATCGCCACCGCCACCTATATTCCGGCGGGTAAGGTCCATTCCCAGGGCGTTGAGCTGGAAGCGCACCACCAGATCACCCCGCAGCTGAGTACTATCGCCTCGTATACCTGGAATCGTCTGCGTTTCCAGGACACCAAAGACGGGACCGACAATAACACGCCGCAGCTGACCCCGGATCAGATGGCCTCCTTCTGGGCGCGCTATCAGTTCCCGGCGGGGATCTCCGTTGGCGCCGGCGTCCGCTACATCGGTAAACAGTGGGCGGATGATGCCAACACCGCGCGGCTGCCGTCGGTCACGCTGATGGACGCCATGATGCGGGCCGACCTCGGCGTCTGGTCGCCAACGCTGAAAGGCGCTTATGTGCAGGTTAACGCCAACAATATCGGCGACCGCGAGTATATTTCCGGCTGCTATGGCACCGGCAACTGTTACTGGGGAGCAGAGCGCAGCGTTATAGCCACCGTGGGCTACGATTTCTGAGGACGTGGCCTCCGGGAGACTACCGGAGGCCAAACGAGGGATTACATGGCGTCCAGCGCTTTCTGGAGTTTCCAGATATAGCGCGGCGCCTGCGGTGCCGGGTGTTTTTTCACCACATGTTCGAAGAACTCATCGGCGTCGAGATCGTTAATCTCCTCGATGGCGTCCTGGCGGTTCGAGGAGAAGGTACGCAGCAGCGCGCCAGCGCCGTTGGCATAGGAGACCACCACCGCATAGCGCATCACCTGCGGGTCTTTGATCCCCGCCAGCGGACCGTTCTCCAGAATGCTCAGATAGGCGGCCCCCATCGAGATATTACGTTCCGGGTTTTTCAGCTCACTGACCGACGGCTCGCCGCGCCACCCCATCCGCCGATAGACATCGCGTCCGGAGGTCGACGGCTTGAGCTGCATCAGCCCGACGGCGCCGGATTTACTCACCACCGCAGGATTACCACCCGACTCGATGGCGATGATCGCCGTGATCAGCTGCGGATCCACGCCCCAGGCGGCGCCGGCTTTTTCACTGATCGGCATCCACTGCATCGCCCGCTTCACCGGGACCTCGGGGTTCCACGGCGGGTTAGTGTAATCATGTTTCGAACTACAACCGGCCAGAAAAACGACTAAAATAAGCAACCATCTCAATTTCACACATCTATCCTTATCTACCCAAACGCCATCATGCTACAGAACGACGGCCGCGGTACGTCTCCCGCCTGCCGACAACCTGAAGGATGACGGGTGCGGACTGAAGTTAGCCACCTGGAGATGACAATCGCCATTCCAGGCGGCATCATAACCCTTTCATTCATAGCAAGGAATTATCATGTCTCAGTTTTATCTGGTCGCGCCATCCGGGTATTGCATCAACCAGCAGGCGGCAGCCCGCGGCGTCGAGCGTCTGCAGCAGGCCGGACACGAGGTGGCCCACCAGCAGGTCATTCCCCGCCGGCAGCAGCGTTTCGCCGGGACTGAACATGAACGGCTGGCCGATATTAACCAGCTGGCCCAGTTGCCCGGCCGCAACCGGATCGTCCTCGCCGTACGCGGCGGCTACGGCGCCAGTCGCCTGCTGCCGCATATCGACTGGCAGGGGCTGGTTGCCCGCCAGCAGCGCGACCCGCTGCTGATTTGCGGCCACAGCGATTTCACCGCTATCCAGTCGGGCCTGCTGGCCATGGGCAACGTCATCACCTTCAGCGGGCCAATGCTCGCCGGCAACTTCGGCGCGGAGACCCTCGACCCGTTTACCGAGCACCATTTCTGGCAGGCGCTACGCCAGCCGGAATTCACCCTCGAATGGCCGGGCGAAGGGCCGAACTGCCGGGTGGAAGGCACCCTGTGGGGGGGAAATCTGGCGATGCTGACCTCGCTTATCGGCACGCCGTGGCTGCCGGCGATCCGCGACGGCATCCTGGTGGTGGAGGATATCAATGAGCACCCGTTCCGCGTCGAGCGCATGCTGCTTCAGCTGTTGCACAGCGGCGTGCTGGCGGCGCAGAAAGCGGTGATCTTCGGCAGCTTCACCGGCAGCGCGCCGAACGACTATGACGCGGGATACGATTTGCCGCAGGTCTTTGATTATCTGCGCCAGCAGCTATCCCTGCCGCTGATTAGCGGACTGGAGTTTGGCCACGAGCAGCGCACGGTGACCCTGCCGCTGGGCGCCCGCGCGCGCCTGGTGAATCAGGCGGCGGCCACCACCCTGACGATCGGCGGCCATCCGGTGCTGACAGAATAAATTTCCCGAACGCATAGGCGGATCCCCTGCGAATTGTTAAAATAGTGTCACTTTTAGCCATTTTTTCACGCCAGTCAGGGAGTACGTGAACATTGGACGCCGCTGCGGTCATTAGTCTGTTTATTCTGGGTTCTGTTTTAGTAACCTGCAGTATCTTATTGAGCTCCTTTTCTTCGCGCCTTGGCATCCCGATTCTGGTCATCTTTCTGGCCATCGGGATGCTGGCAGGCATTGACGGCATCGGCGGCATCCCCTTCGACAACTACCCCTTCGCCTATATGGTGAGTAACCTGGCGCTGGCGGTGATCCTGCTGGATGGCGGGATGCGCACCCAGGCCAGCTCCTTTCGCGTCGCGCTGTGGCCCGCGCTGTCGCTGGCGACGGTTGGGGTGCTGATCACCTCGGCGCTGACCGGGATGATGGCGGCCTGGTTGTTCAAGCTGGATCTGATCGAAGGCCTGCTGATCGGCGCCATTGTCGGCTCCACCGACGCCGCGGCGGTCTTCTCGCTGCTCGGCGGCAAGGGGCTCAACGAGCGCGTCGGCTCGACGCTGGAGATAGAGTCAGGCAGTAACGACCCGATGGCGGTCTTCCTGACCATCACCCTGATCGAAATGATCCAGCAGCACCAAACCGGCCTCAGCTGGATGTTCGCCGTGCATATCATTCAGCAGTTCGGCCTCGGGATCGCCATCGGCCTCGGCGGCGGCTACCTGCTGCTGCAGATGATTAACCGCATCGTGCTGCCCGCCGGCCTCTATCCGCTGCTGGCGCTGAGCGGCGGGATCATGATTTTTGCCGTCACCACCTCCCTCGACGGCAGCGGTATCCTCGCCGTCTATCTCTGCGGCTTTCTGCTGGGCAACCGGCCGATCCGCAACCGGCACGGCATCCTGCAGAACTTCGACGGCCTGGCGTGGCTGGCGCAGATCGCCATGTTCCTGGTGCTGGGCCTGCTGGTGACGCCCTCCGACCTGCTGCCGATCGCTATCCCGGCGCTGCTGCTGTCGATGTGGATGATATTCATTGCCCGGCCCCTGTCGGTGTTTGCCGGCCTGCTGCCGTTTCGCGGCTTTAACCTGCGCGAACGGGTGTTTATCAGCTGGGTTGGCCTGCGCGGCGCGGTGCCCATTATTCTCGCGGTGTTCCCGATGATGGCCGGCCTGGACAACGCCCGCCTGTTCTTCAATGTCGCCTTCTTCGTGGTGCTGGTGTCGCTGCTGCTGCAGGGCACTTCGCTGTCGTGGGCGGCGAAAAAAGCCAAAGTGGTGGTTCCGCCCATCAGCTGGCCCATCTCCCGCGTCGGGCTGGATATTCACCCGGAAAACCCGTGGGAGCAGTTTGTCTACCAGCTGGGGGCCGATAAGTGGTGCATCGGCGCGGCGCTGCGCGACTTGCACATGCCACCGGAGACGCGGATTGCCGCGCTGTTTCGCAACAATGTCCTGCTGCACCCCACCGGCAGCACCCGCCTGCGGGAAGGCGATATCCTGTGCGTTATTGGTCGAGAGCACGACCTGCCGGCGCTGGGCAAAATGTTCAGCCAGTCGCCGCCGGTGGCGCTCGATCAGCGCTTTTTCGGCGACTTCATTCTTGATGCTGAGGCCCGCTTCGCCGATGTGGCGCAAATCTACGGTCTCGACGGCGGTGAGGAGTTCCGCGAGCATCAGCAGTCGCTCGGGGAAGTGGTGCAGCAGCTGCTGGGCGCGGCGCCGGTGGTGGGCGACCAGGTGGAGTTCGCCGGGATGGTGTGGACGGTAGCTGAAAAAGAGAACGATCACGTGCTGAAGGTTGGGGTGCGGGTCGCGGAAGACGAGGCGGAGTGATCCGCCCCGGAATAGGTTACAGGGTCACAACTGGCACCCGCGGCGCCAGGGCGCACATCAGCTCATAGCCGACGGTGCCGCTGCTGGCCGCCACGTCGTCGATTTTAATCTCTTTGCCCCACAGCTCGACCGGCGCGCCGATCCCGGCCTGCGGACAAGGCGTTAAATCGACCGCCAGCATATCCATCGATACGCGTCCAACGGTGGTGGTGCGTACGCCATCCACCAGCACCGGCGTGCCGCTCGGCGCCACCCGCGGATAGCCATCGGCATAGCCGCAGGCGACGATGCCGATCCGCTGCTCCTGGGTGGTGCGGTACAGGCCGCCATAGCCAATCGCCTCGCCGGGGCGCAGGTTCTGCACGCCGATAATCTCGCTGCGCAGCGTCATGACCGGCTTCAGCCCGGTGTTGGCGATGTCCTGCCACTGCCCGGAAGGCGACGCGCCATACAGCACGATGCCTGGACGAACCCAGTCAAAATGCGCTTCCGGATGCCAGAGGGTCGCCGCCGAGTTGGCCAGCGAGCGCGGGCAATCCAGCCCCTCCGCCGCCTGTTCGATACGGCGCATCGGCTCGACAATTCCCTGCGGGTTCTCCGCCTCCGCGAAGTGCGACATCAGCGTCATCTCGCCGACGTTGCTTATCGCCCGCAGCTGCTGCCAGACGGTGTGGACCCGCTCAGGCATAAAGCCCAGCCGGTTCATGCCGCTGTTCACCTTGAGATAGATATCCAGCGGCGCGCGCAGCTTCGCCTGCTGCAGGGCCTTAATCTGCCAGTTGCTGTGGACGCTGGTGGTTAAACGATATTGATCCAGCACCGCCAGCTCATCGGCATGGAAGAAGCCCTCCAGCAGCAGGATCGGGCCTTTCCAGCCCTGCTCGCGCAGCAGGATCGCCTCTTCCAGGTTGAGCAAGGCGAAACCATCCGCCGCGCTTAACGCACTCCATACGCGCCCCACGCCGTGGCCGTAGGCGTTGGCCTTGACCACCGCCCACAGGCGCGACCCGGGGGCCGCGCGACGCACTATCTGTAAATTCTGCCGCAAGGCCAGCAGGTCGATGCTGGCCACTACCGGACGGGTCATGCAAGCTCCTTAGTTGTGTGCGCCGTGCAGGTGCTGCGGGCGCGCCGGGGTAAAACCGGGGCTGTAGCGGGCAACCGCCAGATCGTCGTAAGGGATCGCCGGCGTGCGGCCGGAGATCAGATCGCTGATAAGCTGCCCGGAGCCGCAGGCCATGGTCCAGCCAAGCGTGCCGTGGCCGGTGTTGAGCCACAGATTTTTATACGCTGTGCGGCCGACCACCGGCGTGCCGTCCGGCGTCATCGGCCGCAGGCCCGTCCAGAACGTCGCCTGCTCCACGTGGCCGCCGCGCGGGAACAGATCGCGCACCACCATCTCCAGGGTTTCGCGACGCGGCTGCAGCAGCGCTTTGTTAAAACCGACGATCTCCGCCATGCCGCCGACCCGAATGCGCTGATCGAAGCGGGTGATGGCGATTTTGTAAGTCTCATCAAGGATAGTTGAAACCGGCGCGCCGTCCTCCTGAGCGATCGGAATAGTTAATGAGTAGCCTTTCAGCGGGTAGACCGGTATATCCACCAGCCCTTTAAGCATCGCCGTCGAGTAGGAGCCGAAGGCCATCACATAGGCATCGCCCTTGATAATCTCATCGCCGCATTTCACCCCGGCAATGCGATCGCCCTCGTGCAGCAGCGCATCCACTGCGGTGTTGAAGCGGAAGGTCACGCCGGCCTGCTCCGCCATCGCCGCCAGACGGGTGGTAAACAGCTGGCAGTCGCCGGTTTCATCATTTGGCAGACGCAGGCCGCCGGTCAGTTTGTGGCTGACCTCCGCCAGCGCCGGCTCCACTTCCGCCAACCGCTTCGCTTCCAGCAGCTGATATGGCACGCCGGCGTCCTCCAGCACCGCGATGTCGCGGGTGGCATTTTCATACTGTTTGGCGGTACGGAACAGCTGCAGCGTCCCGCCCTGGCGCCCTTCATACTGAATGCCGGTGGTGTCGCGCAGCGCCTTCAGGCAGTCGCGGCTGTACTCCGCCAGGCGCACCATACGGCCTTTGTTCTCCATATAGTGGCGGGTGTCGCAGTTGCGCAGCATCTGCCACATCCACTTCAACTGGAACGAGGTGCCGTCAAGACCGATCGCCAGCGGCGCATGGCGCTGAAACATCCATTTGATCGCCTTCAGCGGCACCCCCGGCGCCGCCCAGGGCGCCGCATAGCCGGGAGAAATCTGCCCGGCGTTGGCCGCGCTGGTCTCCTCTGCCGGACCGGGCTGACGGTCGATGACCGTCACGTCATGACCCGCCTGACTCAAATACCACGCGCTGGCTACCCCAACCACCCCACTTCCCAGTATGACGACACGCATAGTGACTCCGTAACAGTTAAAGAACAATCATCTAATTACAAATTGATAACTCAGTTGAAAATATTATTCAACATACGCTTTATTTATGGTGACTTAACTCACAGCAAACCGCACCAGCCCTGCGCTGTGAGATTTACGATCTCATGCTGCGCTTTATTTTTACCCAGCATTAAATTCTGCAAACAAGGCAAAAAAAACGGCTTTTAGATGGGGAAATCGCGAAGAAAAGCGATTGGCGTACAGCACAGTTTGCTGCACCGTGTTCTATGCTTGTTTAGAGGTTTTCCGTTCAGAGAAAACCAACAACAACGAGGGCGCGCTAATGGCTACGATTGACTCCATGAACAGGGACACCACCCGTTTAAGCGATGGACCCGACTGGACGTTCGAGTTACTGGAAACCTACCTGGCCGAAGTGGACCGGGTCGCCAAGCTCTATCGTCTTGACACCTACCCGCACCAGATCGAAGTCATTACTTCCGAGCAGATGATGGACGCCTACTCCAGCGTCGGCATGCCCATCAACTATCCGCACTGGTCGTTTGGCAAAAAATTTATTGAGACCGAGCAGGCCTATAAGCACGGTCAGCAGGGTCTGGCGTATGAGATAGTCATCAACTCCAACCCCTGTATCGCCTACCTGATGGAGGAAAACACCATCACCATGCAGGCGCTGGTGATGGCCCATGCCTGCTACGGGCATAACTCGTTTTTTAAAAATAACTATCTGTTTCGCAGCTGGACCGACGCCAGCTCGATCATCGACTATCTGATCTTTGCCCGTAAGTACATCACCGAGTGCGAAGAGCGCTATGGCGTCGACGAAGTAGAGAAACTGCTCGACTCCTGCCACGCGCTGATGAACTACGGCGTCGACCGCTATAAACGTCCGCAAAAAATCTCTCTGCAGGAGGAGAAAGCGCGGCAGAAAAGCCGGGAAGAGTATCTGCAAAGCCAGGTGAATATGCTGTGGCGCACCCTGCCGAAGCGCGAGGAAGAAAAAGCGATTGAATCCGCTCGTCGCTACCCTTCCGAACCGCAGGAGAACCTGCTGTACTTTATGGAGAAGAACGCCCCGCTGCTCGAACCGTGGCAGCGCGAGATCCTGCGCATCGTGCGTAAAGTCAGCCAGTATTTCTACCCGCAGAAACAGACCCAGGTGATGAACGAGGGGTGGGCCACCTTCTGGCACTACACCATCCTCAACCATCTCTACGATGAAGGGAAAGTGACTGAGCGCTTTATGCTGGAGTTTCTCCACAGCCATACCAACGTGGTGTTCCAGCCGCCGTACAACAGTCCGTGGTACAGCGGGATTAACCCCTACGCGCTGGGCTTCGCCATGTTCCAGGACATCAAGCGCATCTGTCAGTCGCCCACGGAAGAGGATAAGTACTGGTTCCCCGATATCGCCGGTTCTGACTGGCTGGAAACGCTGCATTTCGCCATGCGCGACTTTAAGGATGAAAGCTTTATCAGTCAGTTCCTGTCGCCGAAGATCATGCGCGATTTCCGCTTCTTTACCGTGCTCGACGACGATCACAACAATTATCTGGAGATCTCGGCGATTCACAACGAAGAGGGTTATCGCGAGATCCGCAATAAGCTCTCCGCGCAGTATAACCTCAGCAATCTTGAGCCGAACATCCAGGTGTGGAACGTTGACCTGCGCGGCGACCGATCGCTGACCTTGCGCTATGTGCCGCACAACCGCGTCCCGCTGGACAAAGGCCGGCGCGAAGTGCTGAAGCATGTGCATCGTCTGTGGGGGTTCGATGTGCTGCTGGAGCAGCAGAACGCCGACGGCAGCATTGAGCTGTTGGACCGCTGCCCGGCGCGGCCGAACGCGCTATAGCATTGCGGGGCGAGTAAAATAACAAGGGGGCCATTGGCCCCCTTGTTCTGTTTATCGATCGCGAAAAGCCTGCTTAACGCATATTCATGGCTAAATCACCGGGCAGCGATTTCTGCATCCGGTGCCAGATCTCGCCGCTGTCATGGCCGTAGCGACGAACCAGCTCGTAAACCTGGTCATGCAGACCGGCCTCACACACTTTTGCCAGCTGATGATAGAAACCGAGCGCCAGGCTGCGCGCTTCCGGGCTGGAGAAATAGTGGCGGCCGATGCGGGTATACAACCCCTTCATGCCGTTGAGGATCAGACCGTAGATCGGGTTGCCGGAGGCGAACGCCAGACCACGGAAAATATTATAATCAAGCTCGGCGAAGGCGTCGGCGTGATCCTCCACCTCCCGGGCGCTGTCCAGGACCGCCAGTGCTTTATCCGGATGCTGGCGAAACGCGGTGCGGATAAAAATCGTGGAAATGTTGGTGCGCACGGAGAGCAGATTATCAATCAACTGCGGTACGCTGTCGTGATCGAGGCGCGCCAGCGTTTCGAGGATATTCAGGCCGGAGGTTTCCCAAAAGTTATTCACTTTAGTGGGCTTACCATGCTGAATGGTCAGCCAGCCGTCACGGGCCAGACGCTGCAATACTTCGCGCAGGGTTGTGCGGGTGACACCGATCAGCTCAGAAAGCTCGCGTTCAGCGGGGAGAATCGATCCGGGAGGGAAGCGGTTATTCCAGATACTCTCAATGATGTACTCTTCCGCGAAACCCGCAGGGCTCTGCGCCTTAATGACCATAATAAGATTTCCATTACACAGCGTTACAATTGCACTCATCATACCAGAGCCGCTATAGCGCAGATAGCATGGCAAGTGAATTAAAAAGGGATCGCCGTTTCATTTTCCGCTTTTACTTTGCGCTTTTCCTTATCTTCACAAACCGCCAGCGCGGCGCGAAGAAAGTTGCTTCTCATTTTGCTCAACTGGTACTCTTGCCAATCGTTATGCACAAAACCATGCACTCATTGACGGGGAAGGATTCTGTCGTGGAAATTTCTTATGGCCGCGCGCTGTGGCGCAATTTTCTTGGCCAGTCGCCGGACTGGTACAAGCTGGCATTAATCATTTTCTTAATCGTAAATCCGCTGGTGTTCGCCGTGGCGCCGTTTGTCGCCGGCTGGCTGCTGGTGGTCGAGTTTATCTTTACCCTCGCCATGGCGCTGAAGTGCTATCCGCTGCTGCCGGGGGGTCTGCTGGCTATCGAGGCGCTGCTGATCGGCATGACCAGCCCGGCGCACGTCCGGGACGAGATCGCCGGCAATCTGGAGGTGCTGCTCCTGCTGATGTTCATGGTGGCGGGTATCTACTTTATGAAACAGCTTTTGCTGTTCGTGTTTACGCGCCTGCTGCTGGGGATCCGCAGCAAAATGCTGCTATCGCTGGCGTTCTGCCTGGCGGCCGCCTTCCTCTCGGCCTTTCTCGATGCGCTGACGGTGGTGGCGGTAGTGATCAGCGTCGCCGTCGGGTTCTACGGCATCTATCACCGCGTCGCCTCGGCGCGCCCGGACGATAGCGACCTGCTCGATGACAGCCATATCGAGCAGCACTACCGTGAGGTGCTGGAGCAGTTCCGCGGCTTTCTGCGCAGCCTGATGATGCACGCCGGCGTCGGGACCGCGCTCGGCGGCGTCATGACCATGGTCGGCGAGCCGCAAAACCTGATTATCGCCAAAGCCGCGGGCTGGCATTTTGGCGAGTTCTTTCTTCGCATGGCGCCCGTGACCCTGCCGGTGATGGTCTGCGGTCTATTAACCTGTCTGCTGGTCGAAAAGTATCGCCTGTTTGGCTACGGCGAACCGCTACCGCCGACGGTGCGCAAGGTGCTGCAGGAGTTTGACGATCGCAGCCGCGCCCAGCGCAGCCGTCAGGAGCGACTGCGGCTGATTGCCCAGGCGCTCATTGGCGTTTGGCTGATCGTGGCCCTGGCTTTTCACCTGGCTGAGGTCGGCCTGATTGGCCTGTCGGTGATCATCCTCGCCACCACCTTTACCGGCGTTACCGATGAGCACGCCATTGGCAAGGCGTTCACCGAGGCGCTGCCCTTTACCGCGCTGCTGACGGTCTTCTTCTCCATCGTCGCGGTTATCATCGATCAGCAGCTGTTCACGCCGGTGATCGAGTTTGTCCTGCAGGCCTCGCCGCACGCGCAGCTGTCGCTGTTTTATCTGTTCAACGGCCTGCTGTCGTCCATTTCGGATAACGTGTTTGTCGGCACGGTCTACATCAACGAAGCGAAAGCGGCGCTCGAACATGGCGCCATCAGCCTGCCCCAGTTTGAGATGCTGGCGGTAGCGATCAACACCGGCACCAACCTGCCCTCGGTGGCCACCCCAAACGGCCAGGCGGCGTTTCTCTTCCTGCTGACTTCCGCCCTGGCGCCGCTTATTAGGCTCTCCTATGGCCGTATGGTGTGGATGGCGCTGCCCTACACCATCGTACTGACGCTGGTCGGCCTGTTATGCGTCGAGTTCACCCTGATGCCAGTCACCGACTGGCTGCTGGCGCACGGCTGGCTGGTGACGCCCACCCTGCCCTGAGTCAGTTTTTGCCCGGGTTCGCCCGGGCGCATCAATAACCCGTTACGGAATATTTTCCGCCGCGCCTCTGGCGTCGGTTCGGTTTTCGTTTACACTGCCATGATTTAGCATCTTCCAGGGAAATGATTATGTTGCAATATTTAAACCAGTGCTCAAGAGGACGCGGTGCCTGGCTCCTGATGGCGTTGACCGCTTTTATTCTCGAACTAGTCGCGCTGTGGTTCCAGCACGTGATGCTGCTGCAGCCGTGTGTCATGTGTATTTACGAACGCTGCGCGCTGTTCGGCATCATGGGCGCGGGACTGGTGGGCGCTATCGCCCCCAAAACGCCGCTGCGCTATGTCGCCATGGCAATCTGGTTGTACAGCGCGATACGCGGACTACAGCTGGCGTGGGAGCATACGATGATCCAGCTGCACCCTTCACCGTTCCAGACCTGCGATTTCGCCGCCCGCTTCCCAACCTGGCTGCCGCTGGATAAATGGCTGCCGCAGGTTTTCGTTGCGTCCGGAGACTGTTCAGTACGTCAGTGGCAGTTCCTGTCGCTGGAGATGCCGCAATGGCTGGTGGGGATTTTCGCCGCCTATCTGCTGGTCGCTATTCTGGTGATCGTTGCCCAGCCTTTCAAAGCGAAAAAACTCGATCTGTTTGGTCGTTAAGCCGCGGCGAGTACAGCCCACAATGAAACGCCCTGCGGGGCGTTTTTTTATGCCTCCTGCGCATCACTGAATCGTTTCATGTCTATGGTTGACCACAGCCGCCAAAAAGTGCATATTAAATACATCTTTTAAAACCCCACAGGAGCTCACATGTCATCTTTACTGATCCCCGCAGACTGGAAAGTTAAACGCTCCACCCCATTCTTTACCAAAGAGAATGTCCCTGCCGCCCTGCTGAGCCACCACAACACCGCGGCTGGCGTCTTCGGCCAGCTGTGCGTCATGGAGGGCACGGTCACCTATTACGGTTTTGCCAATGAACAAGCGACGGAGCCGGAGAAAAAAGTCGTGATTCATGCCGGGCAGTTTGCTACCAGTCCGCCGCAGTACTGGCACCGCGTCGAACTCAGTGACGACGCCCGCTTCAATATTCACTTCTGGGTGGCGGAAGAAACCGACGGTGAAAACGGGCTGTTCCACGCGAAGAAAGCGTGACGGCGTTTAGCGCGCCCTGTCAGGCAGATTAAGGATATGGTCCTGCCAGTCGACCACCGTGGACTCAGGCACCGCAATATGGCGAACGGAGATGCGTTCGCCGTGCATCGCCGCTTTTGAGCCAGTCAGCAGCGGGTGCCAGGCCGGCAGAGGCTTGCCTTCCGCCAGCAGGCGATAGGCACAGGTCGGCGGCAGCCATTCGAAGGTCGGCAGATTTTCGCGGGTAAGCTTGATGCAGTCCGGCTCATACTCAAAACGACGCGCGTAGTTACGACACTGGCAGGTTTTGATATTGAGCTGACGACAGGCGACGTTGGTGAAGTAGATCTCGTCAGTGTCTTCATCCATCAGCTTGTGCAGGCAGCACTGGCCGCAGCCGTCACACAGCGATTCCCACTCCGCGTCGCTCATGTCATCCAGTGTTTTTTGTTGCCAGAAAGGTTGTTCGCTCATCGGAGTGTCCGTCGTTGCCAGTTAAGGGTGCACCTTATAACCAGTCTGGCACGCCGATGCAAGTTTTGCCGCCCCAAAAGGCGGCAAATAGCGCTTACAGCACGCGGGTAGTGAGCGCCAGGCCGTTGAAGCCGACCTCCAGCTCGTCACCGCTGTGCAGCGGCCCCACGCCTTCCGGGGTGCCGGTGAGGATCACATCCCCGGCTTTGAGGGTAAAGAAGCGCGACATATAGGCGATCAGCGGCACAATCTTATGGATCATGTCGGCAGTGGTGCCCTGCTGGCGCACTTCGCCATTAATCTTCAGGCTTAACGACGTATTCTGCGGGTCGCCGTGGAACTCAGCGGCCGGGATAAAGCCGGAGATCGGACAGGCGTTATCGAAGCCTTTGGCCTTCTCCCAGGGTTGTCCCGCTTTTTTCATTTTCGCCTGCAGGTCGCGCAGCGTGAGATCCAGCGCGACGCCATAGCCGGCAATCCCTTTCAGCACATGCTCTTCCGTCGCCTGACGCAGCGTGCTGCCGATAAGCACCGCCAGCTCGACTTCGTGATGCACCGAGCCCAGCCCCTCAGGAAGCACCAACGGCTGACGAAGATCGCACAGCGCAGTCTCAGGTTTAATAAACAGCACCGGCTCTTCCGGCGTCGCACTGCCCATTTCCTTGATGTGTTTCGCATAATTACTGCCGACGCACACTACTTTGCTTACTGGATAATCCAGAAGCGCACCCTGCCAGTTATGATGTTGGTACATTATTTTCCCTCGTGGGTTAATCGGATTGTTTCCCCTGTTCCGCCAGGTGTTTCTTTAGTAGATTTTCAGACGGCGGAGGCAGTTGCAGGTAATAGCCCTGTTCGCTTAACGCCTGTTTCACTTTTTCCAGATCGGCGTTAACCAGTTTTTTGCGCCCATCCAGCGGCAGCAGCATCGCCATTTGCGGCGTGCCAAAGCTGCGCATTAGCTCGTCAGGAACGCGCGAGAAATCGTCCTTTTTTTCGACGTATAAATAGGTTTGTTCACGTTTAGTACTTCGATAGATCACACAAAACATAGTTTTACTCGGAATTAGACCCGTGGTCACTTGCCTCAATATATGAGTGACTATAACATGCCTTTTAGTCTTCGGAATATCACCGCACTTGGCGGTTGATAAACAGCAAATTGAGTAAGGCCAGGATGTCAAATACGCCAATCGAACTTAAAGGCAGTAGCTTCACGTTATCTGTCGTTCATTTGCACGATGCAAATCCCGAGGTTATTCGTCAGGCGTTAGAAGACAAAATCGCCCAGGCTCCCGCCTTTTTACGTCATGCTCCGGTGGTGGTGAATATCGCCAGCATCGAGGAGGAGGTAGAATGGCGCGCCATCAACGAGGCTATCGCCGCGACCGGTTTACGTATTATGGGCGTTAGCGGATGCAAAATTCCGCGCCTGAAAACCGAAATCGACCGCGCCGGCATCCCGTTATTAACCGAAGGGAAAGAAAAAGCCTCTCGTCCGGCACCGTCCGAACCCACCCCGCCGCCGCCAGTTGCTAGTCAGATCACAAAAACGCGTTTGATTGATCAGCCGGTACGTTCCGGTCAGCGCATTTATGCGCCACACTGTGATCTTATTGTTACAAATCATGTGAGTGCCGGTGCGGAACTTATCGCTGACGGAAATATCCATGTATATGGCATGATGCGAGGACGCGCGCTGGCAGGCGCCGGTGGCGACAGAGACGCCCAGATATTTTGTACCCACCTTGCGGCGGAGCTGGTCTCCATCGCCGGGGAATATTGGCTGAGCGATAACATCCCGGCCGAATTTTATGGCAAAGCGGCGCGCCTGCGTTTAGGTGAAAGCGCTTTGGCAATTCAACCGTTAAATTAATCCCTTTTTAACAAGGAATTTCTATGGCACGCATTATTGTTGTGACTTCGGGTAAAGGGGGCGTTGGCAAGACCACCTCCAGCGCGGCCATCGCTACAGGTTTGGCCCAGAAGGGAAAGAAAACCGTCGTTATCGACTTCGACATCGGCCTGCGTAACCTCGACCTGATTATGGGCTGCGAACGTCGCGTCGTTTATGATTTCGTCAACGTCATTCAGGGCGATGCCACACTGAACCAGGCGCTGATTAAAGATAAGCGCACGGAAAATCTCTACATTCTCCCGGCTTCCCAGACCCGGGATAAAGACGCTCTGACTCGCGAAGGCGTCGACAAGGTTCTCGAAGAACTGAAGAAAATGGAATTCGATTTCATCGTCTGTGATTCCCCGGCAGGCATTGAAACCGGTGCGCTGATGGCGCTTTACTTTGCTGATGAAGCCATCATCACCACTAACCCGGAAGTCTCCTCCGTTCGCGACTCCGACCGTATCCTTGGCATTCTCGCCTCTAAATCCCGCCGCGCGGAAAATGGCGAAGAGCCAATCAAAGAGCATCTGCTGCTGACCCGCTACAATCCAGGCCGCGTTAATAAAGGCGATATGCTGAGCATGGAAGACGTGCTGGAAATTCTGCGCATCAACCTGGTAGGCGTGATCCCGGAAGACCAGTCAGTCCTGCGCGCATCCAACCAGGGTGAGCCGGTGATCCTCGATGCCGCCTCGGACGCAGGCAAAGCCTATGCCGATACCGTTGAACGTCTGCTCGGAGAAGAACGCCCTTTCCGCTTCATTGAAGAAGAGAAGAAAGGATTCCTCAAACGCCTGTTCGGAGGATAAATTATGGCTTTACTCGACTTTTTTCTCTCGCGAAAAAAGAACACGGCTAATATTGCGAAAGAACGCCTGCAAATCATCGTCGCCGAGCGCCGCCGCGGAGACGCGGAGCCGCATTACCTGCCGCAGTTACGCAAAGATATCCTGGAAGTGATCTGTAAATACGTACAGATCGACCCGGAGATGGTCAGCGTGCAGCTGGAGCAGCGGGACGGGGATATATCCATTCTTGAGCTGAACGTGACCCTACCCGAAACGGAAGAGTCGAAATCCTGACCTGTCGCGCTATCGCGAAAAAAAACCGGCTACGCCACGCGCCGCCGGTTTTTTAATGCTCTGAACCTGGCCGCGAACTAGCGCGGATAGTCGTTTAACAGCCTCTTCAGCCGCTCGGCCATCAGCTCCCCGCGCCAACCGGAAATCAGCTCAGGTTCACCGGCTTGCGTTTTCAGCTGCCAGTGCCAGTTCAGCAACTGGTTGATCTGCCGACGCGACGCCAGCAGCTCCGCGCTTACGCCCTTCTCCGTGCTCACTTCCTGCACCAGCGCTTTAATATCTTTAAAGACTTTGCGGTAGCCCGGCATGTCGATCAGGTTCTGCAGCGGCGCCGGCAGGGCCGACTCCGGCAGCGCCTGCGCTTTTTCGACCAGGCTAATCAGCGTTTTGCCGTGGAAGCGAATTTCGCTACCGGACAACCCGAGGCTGTCGAGCTCGCCCAGGCTGGTGGGCATATAGCGCGCCACGCTCCACAGATGCTCTTCCCGCACCACAAAGTTTACCGCCAGGTCGCGCTCGCGCGCTTTGCGCAGGCGCCACTCCGCCAACAGCTGCAGACAACCCAGCTGGCGGGTACGCAGCTGCCAGGCGTTGCCGATATCGCGCCAGGCCTCGGCCGGGTCGACCACCTCCTGACGACGCTGCTGCATCACGCGGCACTCGTCGAGCGCCGCCGGCAGCCAGCCAGCGCGATCGGTCTCCGCCATTAACTGGCTGGCGATCGGCAGCAGATACCAGACGTCGGCCGCGGCATATTCACACTGACGCTCAGTCAGCGGGCGCGCCAGCCAGTCGGTGCGGGATTCGCTTTTATCCAGCGCTACCCCGGAATACTCTTCCACCATCGAGGCGAAGCCCCAGGACATTGGGCGGCCGCAGAAGGCCGCCAGGATCTGGGTGTCAATCAGCGGCTGCGGCATCAGGTTAAATGCATTAAGGAAGACTTCTAAATCTTCGCTGCCGGCATGCAGGTATTTAGTCACATCCTGGTTGAGCAGCAGGTCGCGCATCGGCGCCCAGTCGTTAATCGTCAAGGGGTCGATCAGAGAGACCTGCTGGCCGTCGAACAGCTGCAGCAGGCCCAGCTGCGGGTAATAGGTGCGGGTGCGGACAAATTCCGTATCCAGAGCGACGGCGGAGGCCGTGCTTGCCGCTTCGCAGACAGCGCGCAGGCCATTGTCGGTGGTGATCATCTGATAGTTCAAAGCATACTCTCTTAACTTGCGCCCATAAAAAACGCCGGCGTAGCCGGCGTCAGGCGACTCATTCGTTACTTAGCCTTTATTGTCCACTTTAGCGCGCGCTTCGTCACGCAGTTCTCGCCGCAAAATTTTCCCGACGTTGGATTTCGGCAGTTCGTCACGGAATTCCACCAGCTTCGGCACCTTGTATCCGGTCAAATGGCGACGGCAGAACGTAATCAGCGCCTCTTCGGTTAACGCAGCATCTTTCTTGACTACGAAAATCTTCACCGCTTCGCCGCTGCTGCCGGACGGCACGCCGATGGCCGCCACTTCCAGCACCCCGCTATGCTGCATGACCACATCTTCGATTTCGTTCGGATAGACGTTAAAACCCGACACCAGGATCATATCTTTTTTGCGATCGACGATGCGCAGGAACCCCTCTTCATCCATCACCGCGATATCCCCGGTGTGCAGCCAGCCGTCTTTGATAATCTCATCCGTCGCGTCAGGGCGCTGCCAGTAGCCCAGCATCACCTGCGGCCCTTTAATACAGAGCTCGCCCGGCTGACCCGGCGCCACTTCGTTATCATCATCATCCACCAGTTTGGCTTCGGTGGAGGGCACCGGCAGGCCAATGCTGCCGCTGTGGTAGTCAATATCGTGCGGGTTAACGCTGACCAGCGGGGAACACTCTGTCAGGCCGTAGCCCTCCAGCAGATATTGCCCGGTCAGTTTTACCCAGCGCTCGGCCACCGCCTGCTGCACCGGCATCCCACCGCCGGCGGACAAATGCAGCGAGGAGAAATCAAGCTGCTGGAACTCTTTGTTGTTCAGCAAGGCGTTGAACAGGGTATTGACCCCGGTCATGGCGGTAAAAGGATACTTCGCCAGCTCCTTCACCAGCCCGGGGATATCGCGTGGGTTGGTGATCAGCAAATTTTGCCCGCCCAGTTCGATAAACAGCAGGCAGTTCATGGTCAGGGCGAAAATGTGATACAGCGGCAGCGCGGTCACCACGAACTCTTTGCCGCGATGCAGCAGCGGGCCGTAGGTGGCATTGACCTGCTCGAGGTTAGCCAGCATATTGCGGTGGGTGAGCATCGCACCTTTGGCCACGCCGGTGGTGCCCCCGGTGTACTGCAGAAACGCCAGATCTTCCGCAACGATCTCCGGCTTGACGTACTGCATGCGATAGCCGTGCTGCAACGCGCTGCGAAACGAGATGGCGTCCGGCAGATGGTACTTCGGCACCAGGCGCTTAATGTACTTGACCACAAAGTTCACCAGCGTGCCTTTGGCGGTGGAAAGCTGGTCGCCCATGCGCGTCAGGATCACATGCTGGACCTGAGTTTTCGCCACCACTTTTTCCAGGGTATGGGCAAAGTTGGAGACTATGACGATCGCCGCCGCGCCGCTGTCGTTGAGCTGATGCTCCAGTTCGCGCGGGGTATATAAGGGGTTGACGTTAACCACGATCATCCCGGCGCGCAGGATGCCAAACAGAGCCACCGGATACTGCAGCAGGTTAGGCATCATCAGGGCCACGCGATCGCCCTTCTGTAACCCCAACCCCTCCTGAAGATAAGCGGCGAAGGCGCGACTACGCTCCTCCAGCTTACGGTAGGTCATCACTTCACCCATATTGATAAACGCCGGTTGGTCGGCGTAACGGGTGGTGGCATGTTCAAACAGTTCAACCAGGGATTGATAGCGGTCAGGATTTATCTCCGCCGGAACATCTGCGGGATAACGGTTTAGCCAAACCTTTTTCACTGCATCACCTCTGAAATAGTTATTCGTCGTCATCACAGCCCCTGGATAATACATTTTGTTAACATTATATTAACTCAGCGTACCAGTTTATTAATTAGGCAATGAGCAGGTTGCGAAGCGCGTCACTATTTTTTTTCTTATTCGACTGAAAACAAAGAAACAGCGGACCGGCCGCTGTTTCTTTGAACTAACATAAACAACAAAATCATTCGGTTACAACGTTTCTCACCTCAGCAGGGCCGGGATTGTACCAGCCCCAGCCGCCATAGCCGTAGCCCCAGGGGCGCGGACCCAGCATCCACGGGTCGATAGGTTGCGGAGGCATCACCACCTGCTGCACTACGTTCCAGCGCTTGTAGCCGGTGGCGTTCATCAGCATAAATTTATACGGCGTGCTGCCCACCTTGCCGTCAACCACCCCGGCGATCGGTCCGACCACGGTCACTAGTTGACCGCGGAAATCCACCGGATCGAGGAAGCCATTGACGTCAGCAAAAATCCTTCCGCGGGACGGCTCGCCCAGCACTGGCCGCGCGCCGCTGTCCAGCGGTACGGTGGCGATTTCTAAGCGGGTTTTCCCCTGCTGGTTTTGCACATTGACCACCTTACCGCCAAAGCGCGCTTCCTGGCCAACGTACAGCTGCGGGGCGTTCATCACCCGCACCAAATCCTGCTGCGGCGTCGGGCTGGTGCCTTTGATGGCATCCGGCACCGATACGCAGCCGCTTAGCGCAACGGCAACCGCTGCGGCCAGCAGCCAGCGAACGCCCTGTTTTTGACCCGCCATGATGCGACTCCTTTTCTCAGTCTTCTTGTTACTGAGATTCACTCGCGGCCTGGAAGTTTCTTCCACGCCACCTCGTTTCGCAAATAAACCGGCTCCGCTTTCTCCACGGCCACGGTTTTCCCCGCCGCCAGCAGGTAACAGGCTAACGGCAGCATATCCTCCGCCGCCGGCAATTCAATTTCGCCGCTGCTTAAGGTCAGTCCGCTCGCTTTCGCCAGATCCGGCCACGCCTGCCATCCGGTGCCGACGGTGGCCCATTCGCCGGAAAGCTGTGCCAGTCGTTCGGCTACCGCGTCCGGTTTGAGCACCGCTTCCGTCTCTTCGCCATGCCAGACGCCCTGCTCGTCGCGCTGGTACTCGGCCCAGTAGACTTCGCCCATACGCGCATCAATGGCCGCCAGCACACGGGTGGCGCCGGTTTTGCGCCAGGCGCCCTGCGCCATGGTGGCCAGCGTGGAAACGCCAATCATTGGCAGTTCGGCGCCCAGCGCCAGCCCCTGGGCGATACCGATGCCGATGCGCACGCCGGTAAAGCTGCCCGGACCGCGACCAAAGGCCAGCGCGTCCAGCTCGCTCAGCGTGGTGCCGCTCTCGGTGAGGACCTCCTGCACCAGCGGCAGGATACGTTGGGTATGTTCGCGGGGACAAATTTCGAAATGAGCACTAAGGGTGCCATCATTCCACAGAGCCGCGGAGCAGGCCTCTGTGGCGGTATCGATAGCCAAAATTCGCATGGGTGGTCACGCTCTCGTTACATAGTTCAGGCCTTCAGGCAGCCTGATTTCCGGCAAACGGCCAACCCGCCGCCATGCCGCCCGAAGTCTATTGGGAACCGCTAATTAACAAAATGGCGCGCAGCTTAACACATTTTAGTGCGGATTACCTTGCCGGCGGTACGGCGAGAAAGCGCACCGCCCGACGGATATCGCGGGTTCGCGGCGCCGGCGGCAGACTGGCCAGGAACACCGCGCCGTAGGGGCGCATCACCAGCCGGTTGTCGCAGATCACCAGCACCCCGCGGTCGTCGATATCGCGGATCAGGCGACCCACCCCCTGCTTGAGGGTGATCACCGCATCCGGGAGCTGCACTTCATCGAAGGGATCGCCGCCGCGCAGCCGGCAATCTTCCATTCGCGCTTTTAGCAGCGGATCGTCCGGCGAGGTGAACGGTAGCTTATCGATAATCACCAGCGACAGCGCGTCGCCGCGCACATCGACTCCCTCCCAGAAGCTGCTGGTAGCCACCAGCAGCGCGTTGCCGGCGCTGACGAACTGCTGCAGCAGTTGGCCTTTGCTGGTCTCGCCCTGCAGCAGCACCGGTAGCGTCATGGTGGCGCGGAACTGCTCCGCCAGATCGCGCATCATGGCGTGCGAGGTGCACAACATAAAGCAGCGACCATCGTTGGCCTCGATCAGCGGCTTGAGCATCGCCGCCAGGTGTCGCGCCGCGCCGGGCTGGTTCGGCAGGGGTAGGTTGCGCGGCACGCAGAGCAGCGCCTGGTGCTGATAGTCAAAGGGACTCGGCAGCAGCAGAGTCTGCGCCTCGTCGATCCCCAGCCGGGCGGTAAAGTGATGCAGATCGTCGTTCACCGACAGCGTCGCCGAGGTAAAGATCCAACTCCCCGACTTCTGCGCCATCACCTCTTTAAACTTCTCGGCCACGGTCAGCGGCGTCAGCGCGAGAGTAAAGTGGCGCGAGGTACACTCATACCAGTAGCTGTAGCCCGGCTGGTTGATCTCTTTCAACCGCTTCAGGCGCCCGCGATAGAGGGTGGCGCGCTCAAAAGCGGCGTCGAGCAGCGCCGAGCGGCCCAGCGAAAGTTTGGCGACGTCATAGCATAGCTCAAGCGCGTCATCGAGCAGCAGCAGCGCTCGCTGAATGTGGCTGTCCGCCAGCAGCTCGCGCAGATTGCCGCGGTAGCCCGGGTCTCCCAGCTGCAGGCGGAAATCCTGCGCGCTTTGCGCCAGGCGGTCGGCGCATTTTTGCAGCTGCTGAGTGTCTTTCAGTTCGGTGCGGTAGGCAATGGTGATGTCTTTCGCCAGGTCCAGCAGCTGGCGGCTGGAGAGCGACTGGCCAAAGTACTGACTGGCGATATCCGGCAGCTGATGGGCTTCATCGAAGATCATCACTTCCGCCTCGGGGATCAGCTCGGCAAAGCCGCTCTCTTTGACCACCATATCGGCCAGGAACAGGTGATGGTTGACCACCACCACGTCGGCGTCCATCGCTTTTTTACGCGCCTTCACCACGAAGCAATCTTTATACAGTGGGCAGTCGCTACCGAGACAGTTATCGTTGGTGCTGGTGACCAGCGGCCAGGCCTGAGAGTCTTCCGCGACGCTGGCGCAGGTGCTGATATCGCCATCCTGGGTTTGATTCGACCAGGAGCGCAGGAGGATCACATCGCTGAGGGTTTGCACCGGCAGATCGCCGCCCGCCAGCGCCTGCTGCTCAAGACGTTCGAGACACAGGTAGTTGGAGCGCCCTTTGAGCAGCGCCAGTTTCCCGGTGAATTTGAGCGCTTTGGCGACGGTGGGCAGATCGCGGCTGTAAAGCTGATCCTGCAGCGCTTTCGAGCCGGTGGAGATAATCACCTTTTTTTTCGCCCGCAGCGCAGGCGCCAGGTAAGCGTAGGTTTTACCGGTTCCGGTCCCCGCTTCCACCACCAGCGGCCGGGAGGCCTCAATCGCTTCGCTGACCGCCACCGCCATCTGGCGCTGCGGCTCGCGCGGTTTAAATCCCGGTATGGCTTTGGCTAGCTGGCCGTCTGCTGCAAAATCGTCGATCACATTGCCCCCTGGTTATTTGGACAGTGATTATGTCAGGGAGGACGGCGTTTCGCCAGTCCGGGTAGTGACGCGAGCGGCACATTATGGCAGTCTTGCCGCAGCCGAATGGAATGCTTAAAGAGGAAAAAGCAATGACAATTACGCGTATTGATGCCGAAGCCCGTTGGTCAGACGTGGTGATCCACAACCAGACCCTGTACTACACCGGCGTGCCGGCAAATCTCGATGCCGACGCTTTCGAGCAGACCGCCAATACCCTGGCGCAGATTGACGCGGTGCTGGAAAAACAGGGCAGCGACAAGTCGCGTATTCTTGACGCCACCATCTTCCTCGCCGATAAAAGCGACTTTGCGGCGATGAATAAAGCCTGGGACGCGTGGGTGGTGGCTGGTCACGCCCCGGTGCGCTGCACGGTGGAAGCGACGCTGATGAACCCGCAGTATAAAGTTGAGATCAAAATTATCGCCGCGGTGTAATTACTCGTCCTCATCCTCATCTTCAAAGCGCGCGACGATCTGCTCGCCGGTATGCGTTGCGCGCAGCTCTTCCGCCACCAGGGCAATCGCCTGGCCGCTGCTTATCCCCTGAGCCATTAGCTCATGGATACGTTCGACCGCTTTTTGCTGTTGCTCGTGGCTCAGCGAAGGTAAACCTGCAAACATCTTTTACTCCTGCTACATTGTGGGGCGTAATTATTTCACGCCGTCCCCGACTACGCCAGAGGGGCGGCAACGTTCAGGATCGAGAAAGATGTTGTCCCCCGCGATTATTACCCTGCCCTGGCGCCCGGATGCGGCCGAACACTATTTTGCGCCGTTAAGCGCCCTGCCCTGGGCGATGCTGCTGCATTCCGGCTTTGCCGACCATCCGCATAACCGCTTTGATATTCTGGTGGCTGCCCCGCGCGCCACGCTACTGACGCGCGATGAACAGACGTGGGTCGACGACGGCGAAGCCGTTGTTGTCTCAGCGGAAGATCCGCTGCAGCTCCTGCAGCAGCAGTTGGATCGTCAGCCGTTCACGCCGCAACCCCATGACGATCTGCCGTTTCTCGGCGGCGCGCTGGGATTATTCGGTTACGACCTGGGCCGTCGCTTTGAGCGTCTCCCTTCCCACGCGCAGGCCGATATCGCGCTGGCGGATATGGCGGTGGGGATCTATGACTGGGCGCTTATCGTCGACCACCAGCGCCAACAGATATCGCTGCTCAGCTATGACGACCCGCAGCAGCGTCTACAGTGGCTGGAGGCGCAAACGCCGACGCCGGGTGAAACCTTCGCCCTGACCTCTGCCTGGCAGTCAAATATGAGCCGCCAGCAGTACGGCGAAAAATTTCGCCAGGTACAGGCCTATCTGCACAGCGGCGACTGCTATCAGGTCAACCTCGCCCAGCGTTTTCAGGCCAGCTACGTCGGTGATGAATGGCAGGCCTTCCGCCAGCTGAACGCCGTCAACCGCGCCCCCTTTAGCGCCTTTATTCGCCTCGATGAAGGGGCGATTTTAAGCCTGTCGCCGGAGCGCTTTATCCAGCTGCGCCAGGGGGAGATCCAGACGCGGCCGATAAAAGGCACCCTACCGCGGCTCGATTCACCGCCGGAAGATGCGCAGCAGGCTGAGAAGCTGGCGAATTCGCCGAAAGATCGCGCCGAGAATTTAATGATTGTTGACCTGATGCGCAACGACATCGGCCGCGTCGCCGTCCCGGGCAGCGTCCGGGTCCCCGAGCTGTTCGTGGTGGAGCCGTTCCCGGCGGTCCATCATCTGGTCAGCACCATCACCGCCCGCCTGCCAATGACGCTGCACGCCAGCGACCTGCTGCGCGCCGCCTTTCCCGGCGGCTCGATCACCGGCGCGCCGAAAGTGCGGGCGATGGAGATTATCGATGAACTGGAGCCCCAGCGTCGCAACGCCTGGTGTGGGAGCATTGGCTACCTGAGCTATTGCGGCAATATGGATACCAGCATCACCATTCGCACCCTGACGGCATGGCAGGGACAGCTGTACTGCTCCGCCGGCGGCGGAATTGTGGCGGATAGCGAGGAAGCGGCGGAATATCAGGAAACTTTTGATAAAGTTAATCGTATCCTGCAGCAACTGGAGAACTAGACCATGGCGGATCGCGCCCTTAATCTGGATGATTTTCTGTCCCGCTTTCAGCTTCTGCGCCCGCAGCCTTCGCGCCATGCGCTCAATCAGCGGCAGGCGGCGGTGCTGGTGCCGATCGTGCGTCGGCCGCAGCCCGGCCTGCTGCTGACCCAGCGTTCGCCGCTGCTACGCAAGCACGCCGGCCAGGTCGCCTTTCCCGGCGGCGCAGTAGATAATACCGACGCGACGCTTATCGCCGCCGCCCTGCGCGAAGCTCAGGAAGAGGTGGCGATCCCGCCGGAGGCGGTCGAGGTAATCGGCGTCCTGCCGCCGGTGGACAGCGTCACCGGCTTTCAGGTGACGCCGGTGGTGGGCATTATTCCCCCGGATCTGCACTATCACGCCAGCCAGGACGAAGTCTCCGCGGTATTTGAAATGCCGCTCGCCGTAGCCCTGCGCCTTGGGCGCTACCATCCGCTCGATATCCACCGCCGGGGCAACGACCACCGCGTCTGGCTCTCCTGGTACCAGCATTATTTTGTCTGGGGAATGACCGCCGGGATCATTCGCGAGCTGGCGCTGCAAATTGGCGCACGTCCTTAGCTATACTGATAATGAGAGGGCGCTCTCATTATTAGTAAAATCGCGGTTAGCCATTAGTTTAATTCATGTGAATAGTTGAACTGACAGGGCGCTTCCCTCTTACACTATGCGCAGTTATTACATCGTTACCGCACCCGCGGTAACCCTGTCAGGAGTATTATCGTGATTAGTCTATTCGACATGTTCAAGGTGGGGATTGGTCCCTCATCTTCCCACACTGTTGGCCCGATGAAGGCCGGAAAACAGTTCGTCGATGACCTGGTCGAAAAAGGATTGCTTAATGCAGTGACTCGTGTGGCGGTTGACGTCTACGGTTCACTGTCATTAACCGGCAAAGGCCACCATACGGACATCGCCATTATCATGGGACTGGCGGGCAATCAGCCCGATACGGTCGATATTGACGCGATCCCGGCTTTTATCCGTGACGTCGAAGCGCGCGGTCGTCTGCTGCTGGCCAACGGCCAGCACGAGGTCGACTTCCCGGCGGATGACGGCATGCGTTTTCGTAGCGACAACCTGCCGCTGCACGAAAACGGCATGACCATTCACGCCTGGGCCGGCGAGAAAGAGATCTACTGCAAGACCTACTACTCGATCGGCGGCGGCTTTATTGTCGACGAAGAGCACTTCGGCAAGGAAAACGCCAACGAACTGCAGGTGCCCTACCCATTTAAATCGGCGCAGGAAATGCTGGCCTACTGCAAAGAGACTGGCCTGTCGCTCTCCGGGATGGTGATGCAGAACGAGTTGGCTCTGCACAGCAAAAAAGAGATCGAGGATTATTTCGCCAACGTCTGGCAGACCATGCGCGCCTGTATCGACCGCGGGATGAACACCGAGGGCGTGCTGCCTGG
This sequence comes from Klebsiella sp. KP20-425-1, assembly GCF_025813515.1. Lineage (NCBI taxonomy): Bacteria > Pseudomonadati > Pseudomonadota > Gammaproteobacteria > Enterobacterales > Enterobacteriaceae > Klebsiella > Klebsiella sp. KP20-425-1. Next base: position 1,939,877 of record NZ_CP109614.1, on the reverse strand, counting down.
CCCGCTGCGCGTACCGCGTCGCGCCTCGGCGCTGCGTCGTCTGCTGGTGGCCAGCGATAAGCTCTCCAGCGATCCAATGAACGTTGTTGACTGGGTCAATATGTTCGCGCTGGCGGTCAATGAAGAGAACGCCGCCGGCGGTCGCGTGGTAACCGCGCCGACCAACGGCGCCTGCGGCATCGTTCCGGCGGTACTCGCCTATTACGATCACTTTATCGAGTCCGTCAGCCCGGAGATCTATATTCGCTACTTTATGGCCTGCGGGGCGATCGGCGCGCTGTATAAGATGAATGCGTCCATTTCCGGCGCGGAAGTCGGCTGTCAGGGCGAGGTGGGCGTCGCCTGCTCGATGGCGGCGGCGGGACTGGCTGAACTGCTCGGCGCCAGCCCGGAACAGGTTTGCGTGGCAGCGGAGATCGGCATGGAACACAACCTCGGCCTGACCTGTGATCCGGTCGCCGGTCAGGTGCAGGTGCCATGCATTGAACGTAACGCCATCGCCTCCGTCAAGGCGATCAACGCCGCGCGAATGGCGATGCGCCGCACCAGCGAACCGCGCGTCTCGCTCGATAAGGTGATCGAGACCATGTATGAAACCGGTAAAGACATGAACGCCAAGTACCGCGAAACCTCGCGCGGCGGCCTGGCGATTAAAGTTCAGTGTGACTAAACTTTTCGTGCCCCTCTGCGCCCGCAAAGCGCGCAGGGGGATAACCCTGGTGACTGAAATCTCCCTGATGCGCCTTCAACGGCGCATTTTCTTTTTTCTATACCTGGCGATATTCTGCCACTACACTTGCTCTATCAAATAAGCCACGCTTAACCACTCGTCCTGTCGACAGGGTGTCGCACATGCAGACTGCACAAAAAGTCATTACGGCCTATCGTCACAAACGCATTATTGTCTGCCTGCTGGTAGCCCTGGCGACCCTGGGCGCCACATTAGCCATCCGATTTATTTCGCAGCGCAGCGTAAATGAAGATTATATTCGCACGGCCGCCAGCCAACGGGTGGCGGCGCTCAATGACATCTTGCGCCCGCTAAGCGCGCAGCGAGCCACCCTGCTCCCTCTGGTGGGCAAACCCTGCCCTGATATCCATCTGACGCTGCGCAAAATGGCGGCCTCGTTGCAAACCATTCGTTCCGTCGCCCTCGTCACGTCAGGTATCGTTTACTGTTCCAGTATTTTTGGCCCGCGACAGGCAGACTTACATCGCCTGCAGCCCGCGCTTCCTGCGCCCCGCCCTCTGCTGCTCTTCTCGAACGACAGCTCCTTGCTCAAAGGCTCGCCGGTACTGATCCAATGGTATCCAGCCGCGGAGAACGGCCTGGACGGCGTGATGCTGGTGGTGAATATTGAGCTGCTGGGAACCTTAATTCTTAATGAAAAATCGGCCCTGATCAGCGACGTCAGCCTGCAGGTTGGCGATCGTTATTTTAGCAGCCGCCATGGGCTTCTCGAAAAAGCGCATGTCCCGCAGGGCACGGTGATTTATCGCCAGCGCTCTACGGAGTTTCCGTTTACTGTCAATATTAACGGCCCTGGCGCCTCGGCGATTGCGCTTGAGGAGCTGCCCGGCGAGCTGCCGCTGGCGCTGATTTTTAGCCTGCTAATGACCGGCATCGCCTGGCTGGCCACCGCCGGCAGAATGAGTTTCTCGCGGGAAATAAGCCTTGGCATTTCGGCCCGGGAGTTTGCCCTCTGGTGCCAGCCGCTGCAGGATGCGCGCAGCGGCCGCTGCTGCGGGGTGGAGATCCTGCTGCGCTGGAATAATCCCCGCCGTGGGACGATTTCGCCGGAGGTATTTATTCCCATCGCCGAAGGCAATAATCTGATCATCCCTCTCACCCGCTATGTGATTGCCGAAACCGCTCGCCGCCTGGACGCTTTTCCTCGCGACCGCCATTTTCACATCGCGATCAATGTCGCCGCGCGCCATTTCGCTAACGGACTCCTGCTGCGCGACCTGCACAATTACTGGTTCAGCGTGGATCCGGTGCAGCAGCTGGTGGTCGAGCTAACCGAACGCGATGTCCTGCAGGATGGCGACCAGCATATGGCCGAACATCTGCACTTTAAGGGCGTACAGCTGGCGATCGATGATTTTGGTACCGGCAATACTTCGCTCTCATGGCTGGAAAAGCTGCGCCCGGATGTTTTGAAGATCGACCGCTCGTTCACCAGCTCGGTCGGCATAGATAGCGTGAACGCGACGGTGACAGATATTATTATCGCCCTCGCCAACCGCCTGCATATTGTTACCGTTGCCGAAGGGGTGGAGACGCTGGAGCAGGAAAACTACCTGCGTAGCCACGGCGTCGATGTGCTGCAGGGGTTTTATTATGCGCGGCCGATGCCGGTGGAGGCGTTCCCGGCGTGGCTGTCCAGCAGGGAGGAGAGTGAAAATGAGAGCGAGACGACAGAATAACTCGCCGGCCGCAGCGGCCGGCGAGCCTGGCGATTACTCTTCTTCGTCGCTCGGCGGACGAGTGACCACCGCGCGCACCAGATCGACCCGGTAATCATTCGCTTCCACTACGGTAAAATGCAGCGGCGGAAGCGACACGACGTCGCCAATGCGCGGGATATGACCATTGGCGGAGATCACCAGCCCGGCAACGGTGGCAATATCCTCATCGTCATTGATCAGTGGATCCAGCCCCAGCGCCTGCTGCAGCGCATGCAGGTCGGTCGACCCCTTAATAAGCCAGCCATCGCCATCAATGACAATCTCTGGTGTCTCATCAGCGTCCGGGAATTCACCGGCGATGGCTTCAAGGACGTCCAGCGGCGTGACCAGCCCCTGCACCACGCCAAATTCATTAGTTACGATGACGAAGCTGCCGCGCGCCCGACGCAGGACCCCGAGCAGATTTATCGGGTCCAGCGTTTCCGGAACGACAATTGCCGGGGAGGCAGAAGCCAGCGCCGCGACGTTTTCCCCCGACTCCAGGGCCACCAGCATCTCTTTCGCCCGCACGATACCAATGATTTCATCCAGCTCTCCGCGGCAGACCGGGAAGAGGCTGTGCGGCGACGACAGCAGCTGACGACGAATTTCATCTTCACTCTGCTCAGCGTCGACCCAGCTGATTTCTCCGCGCGGGGTCATGATGCTGCGCAGGGAGCGCTGGGCCAGGGTCAGCACGCCGTTAATCATGTAGCGCTCTTCTTCCGCAAAGGCGCCCTCAGGAACGGGCACCGCGGCTGGACTGTCTGCGTCATGGCTGACGGAGGCCTGTTTGCGGCCGCCCATCAGGCGCAGGATGGCATCCGCGGTACGAGCGCGCAGCGGCAGCGTCGACTGGTGGCGAACAAAGTTACGGCGCGCCACCTGGTTAAAGAACTCGATAATGATCGAGAAACCGATCGCCGCGTACAGATACCCTTTCGGAATATGGAAGCCAAACCCTTCCGCCACCAGGCTAAGGCCAATCATCAACAGGAAGCTCAGACAGAGCACGACCACCGTCGGGTGCTGGTTGACAAAGCGCGTCAACGGCTTGGAGGCCAGCAGCATCAAGATCATCGCGATCACCACCGCCGCCATCATCACCGGCAGATGGTTAACCATCCCGACCGCCGTGATCACGGCGTCCAGGGAGAAGACGGCATCCAGCACCACTATCTGCAATACTACTACCCAGAAACTGGCATAGCCTTTACCGTGACCGGCATCGTGCTGGCGGTTTTCCAGCCGTTCATGCAGCTCGGTTGTCGCCTTAAACAACAAGAAGATCCCGCCAAGCAGCATGATGAGATCGCGCCCGGAAAAGGAGAAATCGGCGATGGTAATCAGTGGTTTCGTCAGCGTCACCATCCAGGAGATGACCGACAGCAGCCCCAGGCGCATCACCAGCGCCAGTGACAGGCCGATCAGACGCGCTTTATCGCGCTGCTTCGGCGGCAGTTTGTCCGCCAGGATGGCAATAAACACCAGGTTGTCGATACCGAGCACAATTTCCAGAACGATAAGCGTCAACAGGCCGGCCCAGATTGAGGGATCCATTAACAATTCCATGTACGACTCCGGTTTGCGGCAAGGTCAGTCATCGCCATGCCATGCAGGGGCGCGACACCAGGTGCTGAAAGAAATGCGGGATACGTAGAGGTGGCAATCAGATGCCAGAAAGTGAAAAGACGTCGATGACGGTCCATACTGCGGGCTATGCCCTATACTCCTGAGTAATTAAACGGAAGTTAAACATAGCAAAATATAGATCGAAATTGGAAATAATTTACCTGAATTTGCAATAACTAAGGCTATTTTTTGCGCTGCAAAATTATTCGCAGACGATACGTGATTAACGGATCTTCATCACATTAATTATTTTTTCACTGTCTAAAATAATTCGCGGTAGTAACTATTTTCTATCTTACACCCTAACTGAATCGATTTTGTCCTCAAGAGTGATTCAGGATGTATCAAAGCAGATGATGCATTCACGATAATAAAGGAGGTAGCAAGTGACGATTGCTATTGTAATAGGCACACATGGTTGGGCTGCAGAACAGCTGCTGAAAACAGCAGAAATGCTGTTGGGCGAGCAGGAAAACGTTGGCTGGATCGATTTCGTTCCGGGTGAAAATGCCGAAACGTTGATCGAGAAATACAACGCCCAGTTGGCAAAACTGGATACCAGTAAAGGCGTGCTATTTCTCGTCGATACATGGGGAGGCAGCCCTTTCAACGCTGCGAGCCGCATTGTCGTCGATAAAGAGCATTACGAAGTTATCGCCGGCGTCAATATCCCGATGCTGGTAGAAACCTTCATGGCCCGCGACGACGATCCTTCCTTTGATGAACTGGTCGCCTTAGCGGTTGAAACCGGCAGCGAAGGCGTGAAAGCGCTTAAAGCCAAACCGGTGGAAAAAGCGGCCCCTGCGCCCGCGCCTGCCGCAGCGCCAAAAGCCGCCGCACCGGCCAAACCCATGGGCCCGAACGACTACATGGTAATTGGCCTTGCGCGTATAGACGACCGTCTGATCCATGGTCAGGTCGCCACCCGCTGGACCAAAGAGACCAACGTTACCCGCATCATCGTTGTCAGTGATGAAGTGGCCGCGGATACCGTGCGTAAAACTCTGCTGACCCAGGTTGCGCCGCCGGGCGTCACCGCTCACGTGGTGGATGTGGCCAAAATGATCCGCGTCTACAACAACCCCAAGTATGCCGGACAGCGCGTTATGCTGCTGTTTACTAACCCGACCGACGTTGAACGTATCGTCGAGGGCGGCGTGAAAATCACCAGCGTCAACATCGGCGGTATGGCGTTCCGCCAGGGTAAAACCCAGGTTAACAACGCGATTTCAGTCGATGCCAAAGATATTGAGGCGTTTAAAAAGCTGAACGCCCGCGGTATCGAGCTGGAGGCACGTAAAGTGTCCACCGACCCGAAACTGAAAATGATGGATCTGATCGCTAAGGTTGATAAATAACCCGGCGGATCGCGCCCCAGTTTTCACTTTAAGACTTAATCAACAGGAGAAGTACAATGGAGATTACCCTTCTTCAGATTGTGCTGGTGTTCATCGTCGCGTGTATTGCGGGTATGGAGTCGGTACTTGATGAATTTCAGTTCCACCGTCCTCTGATCGCCTGTACGCTGATCGGCGCCGTTCTCGGCGATATGAAAACCGGTATTATCATCGGCGGTACGCTGGAGATGATAGCCCTGGGCTGGATGAACATCGGTGCGGCGGTAGCCCCTGATGCCGCGCTGGCGTCCATTATTTCCACCGTCCTGGTTATTGCCGGCCATCAGAGCATCGGCGCCGGTATCGCGCTGGCTATCCCGCTGGCGGCGGCAGGCCAGGTGCTGACCATCATCGTGCGCACCATCACCGTGGCCTTCCAGCACGCGGCGGATAAAGCGGCGGAGAATGGCAACCTGACCGCCCTGTCGTGGCTGCACGTCTCGTCCCTGTTCCTGCAGGCGATGCGTATCGCTATCCCGGCCGTTATCGTGGCGATTTCCGTCGGCACCAGCGAAGTTCAGGGCCTGCTGAATGCTATCCCGGAAGTGGTCACCAGCGGTCTGAACATCGCCGGCGGTATGATCGTGGTTGTCGGTTATGCAATGGTCATCAACATGATGCGCGCAGGCTATCTGATGCCGTTCTTCTACCTCGGCTTCGTCACCGCCGCCTTCACCAACTTCAACCTGGTGGCCCTGGGTGTGATTGGTGCGGTCATGGCAATCCTCTACATCCAGCTGAGCCCGAAATATAACCGCGTCGCCGGTGCGCCGGCTCAGGCGGCTGGTAACAACGATCTCGATAACGAACTGGACTAACAGGTGAGCGAAATGGTTGATATGACTAAAAATACCACCGAGAAAAAACTCACACAGAGTGATATTCGTGGCGTGTTCATTCGTTCTAACCTGTTCCAGGGTTCATGGAACTTCGAACGTATGCAGGCGCTGGGGTTCTGCTTCTCTATGGTTCCGGCGATTCGTCGTCTGTACCCGGAGAACAACGATGCGCGTAAGCAGGCGATTAAGCGTCACCTTGAGTTTTTCAACACCCACCCTTACGTTGCCGCTCCGGTACTGGGCGTAACGCTGGCGATGGAAGAGCAGCGCGCCAATGGCGCAGAGATTGACGATGGCGCTATCAACGGCATCAAAGTCGGTCTGATGGGACCGCTGGCCGGCGTTGGCGACCCGATCTTCTGGGGTACCGTGCGTCCGGTGTTTGCAGCCTTAGGCGCCGGGATCGCGATGAGCGGTAGCCTGCTCGGTCCTTTGCTGTTCTTTATCCTGTTCAACGCGGTGCGTCTGCTGACCCGTTACTACGGCGTCGCCTATGGTTATCGCAAAGGCGTGGATATCGTTAAAGATATGGGCGGCGGCTTCCTGCAGAAACTGACTGAGGGGGCGTCAATCCTCGGCCTGTTTGTCATGGGGGCGCTGGTTAACAAGTGGACGCATGTGAACATTCCGATGGTGGTGTCAAAAATCACCGGCTCTGACGGACAGGTTCACGTCACCACGGTGCAGACTATCCTTGATCAGCTGATGCCGGGTCTGGTGCCGCTGCTGTTGACCTTCGCCTGTATGTGGCTGCTGCGTAAGAAAGTTAACCCGCTGTGGATCATCGTTGGCTTCTTCGTCATCGGTATCGCCGGCTACGCGGTCGGCCTGCTGGGTCTGTAATTTCCAGGCTGTACGCCGGGGGCTTGCCCCCGGCTTTTTTTTATCAGGAGAAACGCAAAGCAATGACCTTCACGGACCTGGTGATCATCCTGTTTATCCTTGCGCTACTGGCCTACGCGATATATGACCAGTTTATTATGCCGAGGCGAAACGGCCCGGTACTGCTGGCCATCCCCCTGCTTCGCCGCAGTCGCGTTGACGGCATGATCTTTGTCGGCCTCACCGCCATTCTGATCTATAACAACATCACCCAGCACGGCACGGCGATCACCACCTGGCTATTATCTGCGCTGGCGCTGATGGGGCTCTATTTATTCTGGATCCGTACGCCGAAAATCATTTTTAAACCGCACGGCTTTTTCTTCGCCAACGTGTGGATAGAATATCAGCGGATTAAAGAGATGAATTTATCCGAGGACGGTGTGCTGGTGATGCAATTAGAGCAACGGCGGCTGCTGATACGCGTACGAAATATCGACGATCTGGAGAAGATATACAAACTTCTCATTACAACTCAATGACTTAAAAATATAGCCAGCGCTATATTATTCCCGTTAGCAGCGGAGAAATATTATAGCCACGGCTATATTTCCCGCCTAACCTTATCTTTTTTATTAACTATTTTTTCACTTATAAATTTAAATGAAAATCGTTATCATTTGGTTATTAAAATAGCCCTCTTCTGTTATTGTTTTATATTCTAAAAATATGTTAAGGTTGCGCCCGTCGTTGGGGAGTAGCCGATTTCCTGCCCGCCAGGAAATGTACGTGTCAACATACTCGTTGCAAAACGTGGCACGTACGGGTTGAAGAGATTCAATCAGGCGAGACCATAGATACATCACTGCTGTACGTATTGCTCAGCCATTGAGCGGCTCCGCGTATGTTTACTGGGGGCAGCGATGTGTCATATGGATTATCCCCGGTCAGGACACGCACATGAATTTATCCGCTACCATTCTTCTCGCTTTCGGCATGTCCATGGACGCCTTCGCAGCCTCCATCGGCAAAGGCGCCACCCTGCATAAACCCAAATTTTCAGAGGCAGTACGCACCGGGCTGATTTTTGGCGCCATTGAAACCCTGACGCCGCTGGTCGGCTGGGGGCTTGGCATGCTGGCCAGCCAGTTTATCCTCGAGTGGAATCACTGGATTGCCTTTATTTTACTGGTGTTTCTCGGCGGGCGAATGATCGTCGAAGGTTTTCGCGGCGACAGCGACGAGGCGTGCGAGGCGCCTCACCGACATGGTTTCTGGCTTCTGGTCACCACCGCCTTCGCCACCAGCCTTGACGCGATGGCCGTCGGCGTCGGTCTGGCCTTCCTGCAGGTCAGCATTGTGACCACCGCGCTGGCGATCGGCTGCGCCACCTTTATCATGTCGACGCTGGGGATGATGGTCGGTCGCTTTATCGGCCCGCTGCTTGGCAAACGAGCCGAAATTCTCGGCGGTATCGTGCTGATTGGCATCGGCAGCGAAATCCTCTGGAGCCATTTCGCCGGTTAAGCTTTACGCTTCGCGCTGCCAGCAGTGGATCATAAAATCGGTCTGGCAACCAAAGGTCGGCTGCTGACGCAGCGCGGCGTGCACTTCGGCTTTAGCCCGCCATGCGAACGGCGTCATCTGCAGCAGGGCCTGCGCTTCACTTCCCGTCAGGATCATCGGATAAGCCAGCTGCTGCTGAGCCTCCAGGCGGAACCCCGGCATCGCTTCCGTCTTCAGCTCATGCAGGCGAACTTCATCGTAAATCAGCCCTTTCAGCTCCAGTAGGTGACGGGGACCCGGCGTGGCGGTGATCACCCAACCACCGGGACGCACCACCCGCGCCAGCTCTTCGGCGTTGCAGGGCGCGTAAATGCGCACTACCGCGTCGAAGCTAGCGTCGGAAAATGGCAGGCGCTGGCTGGAGGCCACGCAAAAATTCACCTGCGGGTAGCGTTTTGCCGCCGCGCGGATCGCCGGCTTCGACACGTCCAGCCCCCAGCTGCAGCTGGCGATGGCGGCAAACGCGTGGGTGTAATACCCCTCGCCACAGCCGATATCCAGTAAATCCGTAGGGGCGTAATGTCGCAGCCGCTCAGCGATAGCATCCCGTAGCGGCTGATAATGTCCGGCGTCGAGGAACGCCCGCCGGGCCTGCATCATTTCGGCGCTATCGCCGGGATCGCGCGACCGCTTGAACTGCACCGGTAGCAGATTGACGTACCCCTCTTTCGCCAGATCGAACTGGTGCCGCTGCGGGCAGGAATAGTGGTTGTCGCTACGGCTGAGCGGCGCGTGACAAAGGGGGCAACTGTATGACATGACGGCTCCGGTGTTGCTGAAAGGGCGAAAGTGTAGCGCTATTCGCCCCTGCAGACCACTGTTACAGCGCCGGCCCCTGTGGGTGGCTATCGTGCATTACGATCAGATTCTCCGCCCCTTGCGGCATGCCGTCCGGCATGACGTTCTCCAGCCGCAGGACATCGCCCATGATCTGGCTGAAGACCGGCGCGGACACAGCGCCGCCGTAATAGGAACCATTGCTCGGATCGTTCATCACCACCACCAGCGCGAACTGTGGTCGACTGGCGGGCGCCACGCCGGCGGTATAGGCCACATACTTATCGATATATTTGCCGTCCGGGCCGATTTTCTTCGCCGTGCCGGTTTTTACCGCCACCCGGTAGTCGCGTACCGCCGCTTTGGTACCGCCCCCGCCCGGGAGCGCCACGCTCTCCATCATATGTTCCACGCTATGCACAATACTCTCCGGCATCACCCGCGTGCCCATCACCGGCGGATCGATGCGGGTAATCGACAGTGGTCGCGCAATGCCGAAGCCGCCGATGGTGGCGTAGACGTGGGCGAGCTGGAGCGGGGTGACCATCAAACCATAGCCGAAGGCGAAGGTGGCGCGATCCAGTTGCCCCCAGTAGCGGCGATGCGGCATCAGCCCGGCGCTTTCGCCGGTCAACCCCAGCCCCGTCGGTTCGCCAAAGCCGAAAGCTTTATAGGTATCGATCAGATGCTGCACCGGCATGGCGAGCGAGAGGTGGGACACGCCGGTATCGCTGGATTTCTGCAGGATCCCGGTCAGGCTCAGCTCCGGATAATAGCCCACATCGCGAATACGATGGCCATCGAGGACGAACGGATGGGTATCCACCACGCTGTCTGGCTGGACAATCCCCTGCTGTAGCGCAGTCATGATCACCAGCGGTTTGACCGTCGACCCGGGCTCGAAGGTGTCGCTGATGGCCCGGTTGCGAAAATCATCCAGCGTCGCGCTATCGCGATTGTTCGGATTGAAGTCCGGATAGCTGGCCATCGCCAGGATCTCGCCGGTATCAATTTTGATCAATACCGCCGCCCCGGACTCTGCTTTGTTCCAGCGGACGGCGTTGTCGAGGGCGTCTTCCGTCACCGTCTGCAGGCGTTCATCAATACTCAGCTGCAGATTATGCGCCGGAACCGGCGGCACTTCGGTAATGTTCTCAATGACATTGCCATGTTTATCTTTACGCACCAGACGTCGCCCGGGTTTACCGGTCAACTGGGCGTTAAAGCTTTTCTCCACCCCTTCGATGCCCTGATTATCAACATTGGTAAAGCCCAGCAGATTGGCAGCCACGTGGCCCGCCGGGTAGAACCGTCGCGATTCATCGCGCAGGTAGACGCCCGGCAGATGCAGTTTATCAATCCACTCTGCCTGCTCGGGATTGATCTGACGCGCCAGATAGAGAAAGCGAGCGTGGGGATGACTCTGTACCCGCTGGGCCAGCTCTCCGAGGTTGAGGTGCAGCGCTTCGGCCATCGCCTGCCAGCGGGGTCCATAGCCCACACCGCCCTTCTCCATAGTGGTCTGCGGGTCGATCCAGATAGCACTGACCGGAACGCTCACCGCCAGCGGCCGTCCTTCCCGGTCGCTGATCATCCCCCGCTCAACCGCTACGGGTTCTTCGCGCAGGGAGCGCATATCTTCTTGTTTTACCAGGTTATCGGGGGAGATAATTTGTAGCCAGCCCACGCGGACCAGCAGCAGCCCCAGACAACCGAGAATGGCCACACACAGTAACCCGAAGCGAATCGGGGTGAAACTGGCGGCGGACTTCGTTTTTTTCTTTAGCACCATAGCTCCGGCATTGTTTTGCAACCAACTGATTTAACAGAAAATTAGCAAAACAGACTGCTACACAATGCTAATAAAGATGAGTATTTGCAACAAGACGCGACGGGAGGGGGAAAAATGACATGCTTTGCAATAAAAATGCAAAAGCCCCGCGCAGGCGAGGCTTTTATACAAGAAGAGTGGTCTTGTATCAGATAGCAGTTACGTTAACTGCAGCCGGACCTTTCTGGCCGTCCTGAATTTCGAACTCAACGTTCTGGCCTTCAGCCAGAGTTTTGAAGCCGTTACCCTGGATAGCGGAGAAGTGTACGAACACGTCTTTGCTGCCATCAGCCGGAGTAATGAAACCAAAACCTTTAGACTCGTTGAACCACTTAACTTGACCTTTAATCTTTGCCATTTGCAAAATTCCTTAGACTGTTTTCTTCGCCTGCTGGCGTTTACCTAGATAAAACTGACACATAACTGCATGAGGCACTAATTTAAGGTTCGGCAGAGAAGCGGTATTCAACGACAACGTGTTTACTCAGGACTTCTTTACTGAAAATGCCACACATAAACAGAACTGTACCTCGTTTAACCCGAAACGTGTTATCACACACTACGTAAATAATGGCAAGCCATTTTTAAACGTGTCTCGATCGTTCGCACAAATTATAAGGTAATCATTTGATCGCCTGCACATTTATGCGTCTTTGCCGCCCCTGGCAAGGCGCTACAGCATAAGCCAATATCGCCCATTCGCTGCCTCATTACTGCAACTTTTTTACCATAGCTCAACAACTTCGCTTCGTCCAGGTATGTCCGTACACGAACTGCTGTGATGTAAGCGTCTGGTGGGCAACGGTGAATATTGATGCGCATAATTCGTTATAACTCCAGGCTAAAAATCGCTAAGCCGTGCCAGTGTAGTGATAATAAAACCTGTTAGTCGTCACGCTAAAAATAGTGCTAATTCTGCACCTTAATAATGAAAAAAAGATGACAGTGTCACGTTACCCAACAATAAACGCGGCGAGAATGACTTTATTTACAGCGTGTAATAAAGAGGATATTGCACTAAGAAAGGAATAATGGAATAAGAATAAGATATTACCGCCCGCTATCATGCAGGTGCGCATCTTATGATGCACACCTGTCGGGCGCCTTAACGTTCAGCTACCAGGCGGATAAACTCATCCTCCCCTTTCGCCTTGCCGGCGACGGTCGGCTCAGCCACATCCTCTTTCTCTGGCGCATTAGCTTCGCACAGGCGACGTAACAGCGCATTCTGCCGCTTTTGCTGATCCAGCAGCGCTTGCAGCAGCTCTATCTGCTCATTCGCCCGCGAACTGGCGCGGTTGACGAAGAACCATAACAACAGACCAACAAGCAGCAGCGCCACGGACACAGCCAGCGATGCCAGATTTAAAATCCCAGGATTTAGTAACTCACTCATTTCACCACCTCAAAGAGAAGGCGTTCATTCTACCACCCGCGGCGCAGAAGGAAATCAGTCGGCAGAAAAATGTCTTACCACGGAATAAATTTATTAATAGTGCAAATGCCGCTGAAAAACTGAACATCCTGGTCGCACATTACGTTAAGCATCTGAGTCCACAGCAACAGGCAGCCTGCTATGATGACTATCAGTAAAACCCACCGTAATTTTTTCACTCCACTCTCCGCATCAGTACGCAATGTCGCCAGGATAGCACGGCCTTCTTAAACCGCGGCTAACTGTATTACGAAAGGTAAGTTTAGGAATCATCGACTTGTTTCAAAACGTGTTCGTGTCAAAATCAAGCCAGGGATCATACAAATAATGAGGCATCAATGCGATTAATCATTCGTACTATTATCTTGGTGGCTATCTTATGGATTGGCGTATTATTGAGCGGTTATGGGGTGTTATTCCACAGTGAGGAAAACGTCGGCGGTCTGGGTCTTAAGTGCCAATATCTCACCGCCCGCGGAGTCAGCACCGCACTTTATGTTCATTCCGACAGCGGAGTGATCGGCGTCAGCAGTTGCCCTCTGCTGCGTAAAAGCACAACCGTGGTTGATAACGGCTAACATCGAACCGGCGATCGCGACGTAGCGCCGCGGTCGCCAACCCCGTTATCCGCCGCCTCAGAACGGATAGTCGTTGTATCCCATTTGTTCAGAAATCTTACGCGCCGCCTGGTGGAGCATCGCCACGTATTCATGCAAGCGTTCTTCAGAGAAACGTAGCGTTGGGAAAGAGATGCTCAGCCCGGCGATGACCACGCCGAAACGGTCAAACACCGGCACGCCAATGCAGCGCAGCCCCTCTTCCTGTTCCTCATTATCCTCGCCATAGCCCTGCTCGCGAACGCCATCCAGCACTTTTAGCAACTCCTCGGTGCTGGTAATGGTCCGCTCGGTGCTGCGCTTATACTCCACGCCGTCGAGGATCTGCTCCACTTCGCTGCGATCGCGCCATGCCAGCAGCACCTTGCCAATCGCGGTACTGTACAGCGGGTTGCGGCGGCCAATACGCGAGTACATCCGCAGGTTATACATCGAGTCAATTTTATGGATGTAGACGATACTGTCTTCATCCAGCGCCCCAAGATGGATGGTCTCTTTCGTCAGTCGCGAAAGTTCGCGCATCTGAATATCGGCGCTGCGCACCAGGTCGACGTTCTGCAGCGCGCGCGCGCCCAGTTCGAACAGCTTGAGGGTGAGAGAGTATTTCTCAGACTCTCCTTCCTGTGCCACATAGCCCAGTGATTTCATGGTCTGTAAAAAGCGATAAACGGTGCTTTTCGACATCATGACGCGCTGGGACAGTTCGGTAATGCCAATTTCACGCTCTTCACCCAGCGCCTGTAGGATGCCGAAAACCTTCAATACCGAAGAGACAGAATCTGGCTGTTTATCCAAATCTGCACCTGCCATTTATCACCTCGTCGTAACTGTTTTATAAAAATTAGAACCGGTTTTTATTATAAATTCGCCGCCTCTGAGCCGCAATCATTCTTCTGCCACTTCGTTACAAATCTGCGACATACTGCGAATTAATCAATGCTAAACTCATCATTCAAAAAACCGTTTCATTTAAGACTCATATTCACCATGGATAAAAATTCTTCTGATGGCGTGCCGTTGCCGCAACGCTATGGCGCCATTCTGACCATCGTGCTTGGGCTGACCATGGCCGTGCTCGACGGGGCTATCGCCAACGTCGCGCTGCCGACTATCGCCAGCGATCTCAACGCCTCACCGGCGGCTTCAATCTGGATCGTTAACGCCTACCAAATCGCCATTGTCATCGCCCTGCTGCCGCTCTCCTTCCTCGGCGACATGGTCGGCTATCGGCGTATCTATAAGATAGGCCTGGTGGTGTTTATCTTTACCTCGCTGGCCTGCGCGCTGTCGCGTAGCCTCGAAATGCTAACCTTCGCTCGCGTCGCGCAGGGATTGGGCGGCGCCGCGCTGATGAGCGTCAACACCGCGCTGATCCGTCTGATTTATCCGCAGCGCTTTCTTGGTCGCGGCATGGGCATTAACTCCTTTGTCGTTGCCGTCTCTTCGGCGGCCGGCCCGACTATCGCCGCAGCGATCCTCTCCCTCGCCTCATGGCAATGGCTGTTTTTAATTAACGTGCCTCTCGGCATCGTCGCCTTTGTTCTGGCCATGCGCTTTCTGCCGCCCAACAGCGCGCGCAGCAAAATCATCCGCTTCGATCTGCCGAGCGCCATTATGAACGCCCTTACCTTCGGGCTGCTAATCACCGCCCTGAGCGGTTTCGCCCAGGGGCAGTCCACTCAGCTGGTGCTGGCGGAGGTCGCCGCTATGCTGGTGGTGGGGTTCTTCTTCGTTCGCCGCCAGCTCACGATGCCCGTCCCCCTGCTGCCGGTCGACCTGCTGCGTATCCCACTCTTCTCTCTCTCTATCTGCACTTCCATCTGCTCCTTCTGCGCGCAGATGCTGGCGATGGTCTCCCTGCCCTTTTTTCTGCAGTCGATGATGGGGCGCAGCGAAGTGGAGACCGGTCTGCTGCTAACGCCGTGGCCGTTAGCGACCATGGTGATGGCGCCGCTGGCCGGCTATTTGATCGAGAAATGTCATGCCGGGCTGCTGGGGGCTATCGGCCTGCTGATTATGGCCTGCGGCCTGTTCGGCCTGGCGCTGCTGCCCTCGTCGCCCTCCGATCTGGATATCATCTGGCGCATGGCGCTGTGCGGCGCCGGCTTCGGGCTGTTTCAGTCGCCGAACAACCATACCATCGTCGCCTCGGCTCCGAGCCATCGTAGCGGCGGCGCCAGCGGCATGCTGGGCACCGCTCGCCTGCTCGGACAGAGCACCGGCGCGGCGCTGGTGGCGCTGCTATTCAATTTGCTCGGTAACAACGGCACCCACACCGCCCTGCTGCTGGCCGGCACCCTGGCTATCGTCGCCGCGCTAATTAGCGGTCTGCGGGTCACTCAGCCGCGCGCAGCCTGACGGACGGTAAAAAAAATCCGCAGCTTGCGGGCTGCGGATTTTCGTTTTCAGCGTCAGAAGATAGATTATTTCAGATATTCACCGCTACGCAGGGCTTCAATACGCTTATCCAGCGGCGGGTGAGTCATAAACAGTTCGCTCATGGATTTCGCTTTACCGTTAATGCAGAACGCCATCATGCTGCTGGCTTCCTGCGGCTCATAGCTGGTTTTCAGACGCTGCAGGGCTGCAATCATCTTCTCGCGGCCTACCAGACGCGCCGAGCCGGCGTCAGCATGGAACTCACGGTAACGCGAGAACCACATGGTGATTATGCTGGCCAGAATACCGAACACCAGCTCAAGCACCGTGGCGACGGCGAAGTAGATCAGCGGGTTGCCATTGCTGCTCTCCCCTTCATCTTCCCGGTTGCCGCCGAGGAAACCGGCCGCAATCTGCGCGATAACGCGGGAGATAAAGATAACGAAGGTGTTCACCACCCCCTGGATCAGGGTCATGGTAACCATATCGCCATTGGCGATGTGGCTGATTTCATGGGCAATGACCGCTTCCGCTTCATCACGGCTCATGTTTTGCAACAGCCCGGTGCTGACGGCGACCAGCGAGGCGTCACGACGCGCGCCGGTGGCGAAGGCGTTAATGTCAGGCGCGTGATAGATAGCTACCTGCGGCATGGCAATACCTACCTGCTGCGCCTGCTGGGCAACGGTATTCATCAGCCAGCGTTCCGTTTCGTTGCGCGGCTGCTCGATCACTTCCCCACCCACTGACTTCAGCGCCATCCACTTCGACATCATCAGCGAAACGATAGAACCACCGAAGCCGAACAGCAGGGCCATAATCAGAAGACCGGTCATGCTGCTGGATTGGATCCCCGTGAGGCTTAACACCAGCCCGAACACGACCATCACTGCCAGGTTCGTCAGCAGGAAAAGCGCGATTCGCATCATAATTTTCTTTTTACCTCAATTTAACAAAACGCACTATGCGATTACCCACATCGTATGGGTCAGGCTGCAATTTTCAACCATCAGCCCCCGCTAAGTCACGATAAAAACACAACTTTACATTTTGTAGCATCTTGCTGACAGCGGCAGCGCAGGTTGACATTTTGTTAGATAAGCTGAATGGCGATGACAACGCGCACAAAAAAAACGGGCACCTCTCAGGGTGCCCGTTAGCAACTTATTTGCTGGCCGGCGGTTCCACCGCCGGGCGCGCTTTCTCCAGATGCGCCAGGTCTACCGCGATATGGACCGTTTCATCAAGATACGGATCCGGCTCCTGGTAATCCTTCGGCAGATCGTCCAGTTTTTTCAGCGGCGGCTTGCCTTCGCGTTTCAGGCGATCGTTAATCCGCGCCAGACGAATCGCATCATCTTCTTCGTTCTCTTTCTCACGCTGGGCGTAGTTCAGAGAGACGATGTTACGTTTGTCCTTCATCGCGTTATAACGGGCAATATCCTTCATGATGTACTGGAATTCAGGATCCTGCGCAATACGCTCGTCGTGGCGCTTGAGCAGCTCCGGTCCAAACGGGGTCAGATCCCCGGACTTCACATAGGTGGCCGCGTTGATGCTATCCCACGGCAGCGCGTTGTCTTCATACTGCTCGCCGGTTTCGCGATCTTCATTGCCGGTTGGCATCATGATATCCGGCGTCACGCCTTTGCGCTGCGTACTGCCGCCGTTAATACGATAGAACTTCTGGATGGTGTACTGGACGGAACCCAACGCCGGCCACTCCGGACGCAGCATTTGATCGTAAATACGATTCAACGAGCGATACTGCTGTACCGTCCCTTTACCGAAGGTCGGTTCGCCAACGATCAGCGCGCGGCCATAGTCCTGCATCGCTGCGGCGAAGATCTCAGACGCCGAGGCGCTAAAGCGGTCAACCAGCACCACCAGCGGCCCTTTGTAATAAACCACGCCATCGTTGTCGCTGTCTTCGCGCACTTTGCCATTATTATCCCGCACCTGCACCACCGGACCGGACGGAATAAACAGACCCGAGAGCGATACCGCCTCTGTCAGCGCTCCGCCGCCGTTGCTGCGCAGGTCAATGATGATGCTGCTGACGTTCTGTTTTTCCAGCTTCTGCAGCTGCACTTTCACGTCATCGGTCAGGCCAACGTAAAAGCCTGGAATATCCAGCACGCCGACTTTTTCTTTCCCGACGGTTTTCACCGACATCTTCACCGCACGGTCTTCCAGACGAATGCGCTCGCGGGTCAGCGTTACAATACGCGTCTTGGCTCCTTTACCGGCCGGCAGGATTTCAAGACGAACCTTGCTGCCCTTCGGCCCTTTAATCAGCGCCACGACGTCATCCAGACGCCAGCCGATGACATCAACCATCGACTTCCCGGTCTGGCCAACGCCAACGATGCGATCGCCGACGCTGATCGCTTTGCTTTTCGCGGCTGGACCGCCCGCCACCAGCGAATTAATGACGGTATAGTCATCATCCATCTGCAGCACGGCGCCGATCCCCTCGAGTGAGAGGCTCATTTCGGTGTTGAACTGCTCGGTATTACGCGGCGACAGATAATTTGTGTGCGGATCGATTTCGCGAGCGAAGGCGGTCATCGCCAGCGAGAAGACATCTTCGCTGTTGGTTTGCGCCAGGCGACGGATAGCAAACTTATAGCGACGGGTTAAGGTGTCGCGGATCTCTTTATCGTCTTTACCCGCCAGCTTCAGGCTTAACTGGTCAAACTTAACCTTAGCGTCCCACAGCTTGTTCAGCTCGGCCTCGTCTTTTGGCCACGGCGCTTTGGAGCGGTCAAGGTTGAAATTATCATTGCCGGTAAAGTCCATCGGACGTTCAAGCACCTTCAGCGCATACTGATAGCGCTCGAAGCGGCGCTGCTGCCCCAGGTTGTAGAGGTCGTAAAAGACGTCCAGTTTCCCGCTGCGCAGCTCATCGCCAATTTGGTCTTTTTTAGCCGCGAACTTCGCCACATCGCTGGCCAGCAGCACATTGTGGCTGTAGTCCAGCAGGTTCAGGTAACGGTCAAAAATCTTTGCCGAGAAGGCGTTGTCGAGATCAAACTGACGGTAATGAGAGCGGGTAAAGCGCGACGTCACGCGCTCGCTTACCGTCGCGTGCTGCGGCTCTTCTTTCAGCACGGGGATTTGATCTGCGCGGGTTATGTCATCAACAGCGAATGCATGGCCTGCTATTGCCAGCAGGCCCGCAAGCGCGGTGATTTTAAAAAATGTGTTCATGCCTGGCCCGGCCTCCGTTTCAGAACACCAGGTGTTCTGCGCGTACAATCATTGACATACCAGAAGTCAGCTGTACACGAACGCCATCTTTGGTGATTTCCAGAACGGTGGCGTCCATGGCGTTATTGCCTGCTTTTACCTTCAGCGCCTGGCCGACGGTCAGAACGGAAACATCCGATACCGGAGTAAGACGCTCTTCACGCGGGGCTTTGGCCGCAACAGGACGCGGTTTACGCTGTTCAGCGCCTTCTTTACGACGCGGCTGCTGAGGACGCGGTTTACGCTCGCGGCGAACGCCTTCATCCTGCTGGCCTGCGGCCGCAGCGGCTTCGCGTTTTTTCGCCTGCTGGGCTGCGCGCTGCGCCTGAACGCGAGCTTTCGCTTCTTCCAGCTGCTGACGCGCATGGGCAATGTGCTGCTCTTCCAGTTCGCCGCACGGATTGCCATCCAGGTCAACGCGAATAGCGCCGGCTTTTACGCCGTACAGATAACGCCAGCTGGACGTGTAGAGACGTAATGCAGCGCGAAGCTGGGTCTTGCTGAGATTCATCTCACCACCCACTCGCTCAACGAGATCCTGAAAAATTCCGATTTTCAGGGGGCGCGCTTCACCTTCAGCGCTAAAGCACTGCGGGAAACGTTCGGCCAGAAAGGCGATAACTTCTTTACTGCTATTCAACTTAGGTTGATTTTCCATGAAATTTCCTGATTACAACGGACGTAGCCAACAAGCCGCAGGCATGAACAGGCGACATTATAATGACGTCCTCGCTAAATGCTACGTTATCCGTTGATTATCCCACGACACGGGTAAAGATTTTTTGATAATCCGTGGCCGCAATGAGTTTTTCCAGATGCTCGACCAGCGTGCGCAACCCCTGCTCATCTTCAGCGGTGAAGCGCCCGTAAGCCGGACTATCGATATCCAGCACGCCGATAATCTGGCCATTCACGCGCAGAGGGAAGACAATTTCCGAATTACTGGCGGCATCGCAGGCAATGTGGCCGTCAAAGGCGTGGACGTCCTCGACACGCTGGACCTGAGCCTGCGCCACCGCCGCGCCGCATACGCCTCGCCCGACCGGGATCCGCACGCAGGCCAGTTTGCCCTGGAACGGTCCCAACACCAGGGTATCGCCTTCCAGAAGGTAGAAACCGGCCCAGTTGACCTCGCTCAGCCGCTCGAACAGCAGCGCGCTGGTATTGGCGATCATCGCCAGAAAACTGGTTTCACCTGCCATTAATGCCTGGAAATCGCGGTTCAGATCCGCGTAAAATTCTGTTTTGCTCATTATATCTTCACTTTGTTGTCTTACTGCCTGATACGTACAGCCTACTAAAATAAGCATTAAATGCGCTTGGGCTCAAGATGAATTCATTCATAGGTTAAGATAGTGAGATACATTCATTCCTGTACGTAATAAATGCCGATAAAAACACCCACCCTCAAACCTGCGAAAAAGATGGTCGTGCATACCGTCAGCACGCCGCTTCCCTATGCGCATTATCAGCGCTGTACGCAGTGTGACATGCTCTTCCGCTTACCGGTGCTCAAACGCAACCAAAGCGCCTGGTGTCCGCGCTGTAACGCGAAGGTGCGCGATGGTCGCGACTGGTCGCTGACCCGCCTGGGCAGCATGGCCCTCGCGATGCTATTGCTCATGCCTTTCGCCTGGTCTGAACCTCTGCTGCGCCTGCATCTGTTGGGCGTACGCATCGACGCCAACGTCCTGCAGGGGATCTGGCAGATGACCGCGCAGGGCGATCCGATTACCGCCGCCATGGTACTGTTTTGCGCGGTGGTCGCCCCGGTGCTGCTGGTGGTCTCCATCAGCTATCTCTGGCTGGGCAATGTGCTGGGGATGAACCTGCGGCCGGTGCTGCTGATGCTCGGCAAGCTTAAAGAGTGGGTGATGCTGGATATCTATCTGGTGGGCATCGGCGTCGCCTCCATCAAGGTGCAGGATTACGCCTTCCTGCAGCCGGGCATCGGTCTGGTGGCGTTTATCTCCCTGACGTTGTTGAGCATCCTGACGCTTATTCATATGAACGTCGAAGAGCTATGGGAGCGTTTCTATCCCGAGCGTCCGGCGACCCGCGCCGATAATAATCTGCAGGTGTGCACCGGCTGCCATTACACCGGCTATCGCGACGCGCGCGGCCGCTGCCGACGCTGCCACACGCCGCTGCATCATCGCCGACCGCAGAGCCTGCAGCGCAGCTGGGCGGCGCTGATTGCCTCGCTGGTTTTCCTCTTTCCGGCCAACCTGTTGCCAATCTCCATCATCTACGTCAACGGCGCGCGCCAGGACGACACGATCCTCTCGGGGATCATCTCCCTGGCCAGCAGCAATATCGCCATTGCCGGGGTCGTGTTTATCGCCAGTATTTTGGTGCCATTCACCAAAGTTATAGTGTTATTTACCCTGCTGCTCAGCATACAATTCAAGTGCGAGCAGGGATTGCGCACCCGCATCCTGCTGCTGCGGCTAATCACCTGGATTGGCCGTTGGTCGATGCTGGATCTGTTTGTTATCTCACTCACCATGTCGCTAATAAATCGCGATCAGCTCCTCGCCTTCACCATGGGGCCGGCTGCGGTTTACTTTGGCGGCGCGGTAATTTTAACTATTCTTGCAGTTGAATGGCTGGACAGCCGCTTACTTTGGGACGCACATGAGTCAGGAAACGCCCGCTTCGCAGACTGAAGCCAGAATAAAAACTAAACGCCGTATTTCGCCATTCTGGCTGCTGCCGGTCATCGCGTTGCTGATTGCCGCCTGGCTAATCTGGACCAGCTTTGACGACCGCGGATCGACGATTACGATTGATTTCCAGTCCGCGAACGGCATCGTGCCGGGACGGACGCCGATCCGCTATCAGGGGGTTGAAGTCGGCACCGTCCAGGATATTAGCCTCAGTAAAGATCTGAGTAAGATTGAGGTTTCAGCCAGCATCAAACGCGATATGAAAGATGCGCTGCGCAAAGAGACCCAGTTCTGGCTGGTCACGCCGAAAGCCTCTCTGGCCGGCGTATCGGGCCTCGATGCGCTGGTGGGCGGGAACTACATCGGCATGATGCCGGGCAAGGGTGAACCCGAAGATCACTTTGTCGCCCTCGACACCCAACCTAAATACCGCATCAACAACGGCGAGCTAATGATCCACCTGCAGGCGCCGGATCTTGGCTCTCTGAACAGCGGCTCGCTGGTCTACTTCCGAAAAATCCCGGTCGGGCGGGTGTATGACTATTCCCTGAATGCCAATAATCAGGGGGTGACCATCGATGTGCTAATTGAGCGCCGGTTTACCAATCTGGTGAAAAAAGGCAGCCGCTTCTGGAACGTCTCAGGCGTCAAGGCCGACGTCGGCCTGAGCGGGGCCAAAGTGCAACTGGAGAACCTGTCCGCGCTGGTGAACGGCGCCATCGCCTTTGACTCCCCCGCCGATTCGCATGTCGCCTCGCAAAACGATGAATATCACCTGTATGAAGATCTGGCGCATAGCCAGCGCGGCGTGGTAGTGACCCTCGATCTGCCTGATGGCGATGGACTGAAAGCGGGCTCGACGCCGCTCATGTATCAGGGGCTGGAGGTGGGCCAGTTAAGCAAACTGAATCTAAACCCCGGCGGCAAAGTTACTGGCGAGATGACCGTCGACCCGAGCGTGGTGACGCTGCTGCGGGAGAAAACGCTGATTCAGATGAAGAAGCCGAAGCTCTCCCTCGATAACCCCAGCATTAGCACCCTGCTCACCGGCAATACCTTTGAGCTGGTGCCCGGCGAAGGCGAGCCACGCAATCACTTCTCGGTAATGCCGGCGGATAAAGCGCTGCTGGATGAGCCCAACGTCGCCACCGTTACCCTCTCGGCGCCGGAGAGCTACGGCATCGACGGCGGTCAGCCGCTGGTGCTGCACGGAGTAAAAGTCGGCCAGGTGCTGGAGCGTAAACTGACGGCCAAAGGGGTAACCTTTCAGGTTGCCATTGACCCTGAATACCGCGATCTAATTCACGGCGACAGCAAATTTGTGGTTAACAGTCGTCTGGACGTCAAAGTGGGGCTCGACGGCGTGCAGGTGCTGGGCGCCAGCGCCAGCGAATGGGTGAACGGCGGGATCAGGGTGATCCCGGGCGAAAAAGGCAAAATGCAAAGCAGCTATCCGCTGTACGCTAACCTTGAAAAGGCGCAGGAAAATAGCCTGAGCGAAGTGCCGACCACTACCCTGAGCCTGTCTGCTGAGACGCTGCCTGACGTTCAGGCCGGCTCGGTGGTGCTGTATCGTAAATTCGCCGTCGGCGAGATCATCGCCGTCAAACCGCGCAAGGATGCATTCGATATCGATCTGCATATCAAGCCGGAGTACCGCTACCTGCTGACCAACAACAGCGTCTTCTGGGCGGAAGGCGGTGCGAAGGTCAAGCTTGACGGTAACGGACTCACCGTGCAGGCCTCGCCGCTGGCGCGCGCGATCAAAGGGGCGATCAGTTTCGATAACCTCAATGGCAGCAGCGCCGGAGCACGGCTGAATAACAAACGTATCCTTTATGCATCTGAAACGGCGGCGCGCGCCGTGGGCGGCCAAATCACCCTGCACGCGTACGACGCCGGGAAGATGGCGGCCGGGATGCCGATTCGTTATCTCGGCATCGACATCGGTCAAATCCAGTCGCTGGAGCTAATCACCGCCAAAAACGAAGTGCAGGCGAAAGCGGTGCTCTATCCGGAATACGTCGGCACTTTCGCCCGCGCCGGGACCCGCTTCTCGGTGATCACCCCGCAAATCTCCGCCGCGGGCGTGGAACATCTCGACACCCTGTTCCAGGCCTACATCAACGTTGAGCCCGGCCGCGGCCCGGCACGACGCGATTTTGAGATCCAGGATACGACGATCAGCGATTCGCGTTATATCGACGGCCTGAACATCGTGGTGGAAGCGCCGGAGGCGGGGTCGCTTGGCATCGGTACGCCGGTCCTGTTCCGCGGACTGGAAGTCGGGACGGTTACCGGACTGTCGCTGGGGTCGATGTCTGACCGGGTGATGGTTAAGCTGCGCATCAGTAAGCGCTACCAGTACCTGGTACGTAATAACTCGGTGTTCTGGCTGGCCTCGGGTTACAGCCTCGACTTCGGCCTGATTGGCGGGGTGGTGAAAACCGGTACCTTCAATCAGTTTATCCGCGGCGGGATCGCCTTTGCCACGCCGCCGGGCACGCCGCTGGCGCCGAAGGCCCAGGATGGCAAGCACTTCCTGCTGCAGGAGAGCGAGCCGAAAGAGTGGCGGGAGTGGGGCACCGCTCTGCCGCAGTAATGCCCCCTTCTCCCGCCCCGGGCAACGCCGGGCGCGGGGAGAGGGTAAACCGCACGCCCCGGTGTCACGCGCCGGGGCGTTTGTGCTAAACTGCGCACCCTTTTTTTCTGTGGTGCGCTGCCCGTGGCTGAAAATACTGTCTATTTCCCTGAAGCGTTTCTCGCTCAAATGCGCGCGGCGATGCCAGCGCATCTCTCTTTCGACGACTTTATCGCCGCCTGTCAGCGCCCGCTACGCCGCAGTATTCGCGTCAATACGCTGAAGATTAGCGTCGATGATTTCCTCTCTCTGGTTGCCCCCTACGGCTGGCAGCTCGCGCCGGTGCCCTGGTGCGCAGAGGGATTCTGGATCGAGCGAGAGGATGACGACGCGCTGCCGCTGGGCAGTACCGCCGAACATCTCAGCGGACTGTTCTATATTCAGGAAGCCAGTTCGATGCTGCCGGTCGCCGCCCTGTTCGCCGATAACCGGCAGCCCGAACGGGTGATGGACGTTGCCGCCGCCCCGGGATCGAAAACCACCCAAATTGCAGCCCGAATGGGCAACGCGGGCGGCATTCTCGCCAATGAATTCTCCGCCAGCCGGGTGAAGGTGCTGCATGCTAACATCAGCCGCTGCGGCATCAGCAACGTCGCTCTGACCCACTTCGACGGCCGGGTTTTTGGCGCGGCCTTGCCCGAAACCTTCGATGCCATCCTGCTTGACGCCCCTTGCTCCGGCGAAGGGGTTGTACGTAAAGACGCCGACGCGCTGAAAAACTGGTCGCCGGAGAGCAACCTCGACATCGCCGCCACTCAGCGCGAGCTTATCGACAGCGCCTTCCATGCTCTGCGCCCTGGCGGGACGCTGGTGTATTCCACCTGCACCCTGAATCGTGAAGAAAATCAATCGGTCATTGAGTGGCTGCTGTCCCGCTATCCGCAAGCGGTGGAGATCCTGCCGCTGGGAGAGTTGTTTCCCGGCGCAGCCGACGCCCTAACCGCGGAAGGTTTTCTGCACGTTTTTCCGCAAATTTACGATTGCGAAGGCTTCTTTGTCGCGAGGTTGCGCAAAACTGCGGCGATCGATCCGCTCCCGGCGCCAGGCTATAAGGTCGGTAAATTCCCGTTTACGCCGCTGAAGGACCGGGAGGCCGCCGCGGTAACTGCCGCCGCCAGGGCTGTTGGCCTGGAGTGGGACGCAGGCCATACGCTGTGGCAGCGGGATAAAGAGCTGTGGCTGTTTCCGCTGGCTTTGGAGCCCCTGTTCGGCAAGGTGCGCTTTTCTCGCATCGGCGTGCGCCTGGCGGAACTGCACAATAAGGGGTACCGCTGGCAGCATGAGGCGGTTATCGCCTTTGCCGCGCCGCAGCGCGCCTTCGAGCTGTCGCAGGAGGAAGCGGAGGAATGGTATCGCGGGCGCGACGTCTATCCGCAAACCGCGCCTGGGCAGGATGAAACCATTGTGACCTTCCAGGGCGTTCCGCTGGGCCTGGCGAAGCGCGTCGGCTCCCGACTGAAGAACAGCTATCCGCGCGAACTGGTGCGCGATGGAAAACTTTTTGCCGGCAAGGTGTGAGGCCGCGCAAAAAATGCGCACTTTTTGACTGGCGCTTTTCGCCCCATTGACTACGCTGAAAAATGACGGCCATAACTGGTCGTACCACAACTCAGCTGAAAAATGGGGTGAAGCGATGAGTAAAACCAATGTCCGCATCGGCGCGTTCGAAATAGACGATGCCGAACTGCACGGTGAGCATCAGGGTGAGCGAACGTTAAGCATACCCTGCAAATCCGATCCAGACTTATGTATGCAGCTTGACGCCTGGGATGCCGACACCAGCGTGCCCGCGATTCTCAATGGCGAACATTCCGTTCTCTACCGTAAACATTACGACCGCCAGTCCGATGCCTGGGTCATGCGCCTTGCCTGACACCAATGAACCCGTCGCCTGAGACGGGTTATTTATTTCCCCGTCCCGCCGTCATCCCCTACACTAAATAGTATGTGAACCCGAGCATGAGGCCAGGATGTTTGCCTTAGTGTTGTTTATTTGCTATCTGGATGGCGGCTGCGAGGACATTGTGGTTGACGTCTACCGCGAGGAAACGCAGTGCTTAGTGGCGATGGAGGATCAGCGGATCCGCCACGGTGGCTGCTACCCGATAGAAGATTTTATTGATGGCTTCTGGCAACCCGCCAGCGAATACAGCGACTTTTAGCCTGCCGACTGCAGCGCCACCAGCGTCAGCGTCCCACCAAACACAGCGCCCGTATCAATATAGTGTTGATTATCGTGGTCATAACGCGCCTGAAGCGGCGTATGGCCAAACCAGAAATGGTCTGCGCCGCCAATAGCGCCATGGCGCCCCGCCAGGTGTTCACTCAGACGATGGCGGCTCCATAGTACCCGTTGGGGATCCACCGGCTGCTGCCAGCGATAGACCGGCGCCGGGTAATCGGCGTGGGCGATCACATGCCGCGCTTTCCCGCATTCCACTTCAATAATCAACGGTAGCCGCCGACAGTGCGCCAGCAGCCGATCGACGTCGGCCCGCTGCCGCGCATCGCCCTTGACGTACCAGTCGCCACCGTTCATCTGCCAGAGCCGCATATCTCCGCTCTCCAGCGCCTCCAGCGCCATCTGCTCATGATTCCCCCGAACGGCCCTGAACCAGCGACAGCGCAACAGGCCAAGACAATCGGCGCTCTGCGGCCCGCGATCGATCAGATCGCCCACCGAGATCAGCAGATCGGCCCAGGGATCAAAACGCAGCTGACGCAGGCGATTCATCAGCAGCGCAAAGCAGCCATGCAGATCGCCCATCAGCCAGATATTACGCCAGTCGCTGCCGTTAATACGTTGATACATATAATTACCTCTCAGCGGTAATTATAGGTAATTCCAGCAAAGGTCCACGGAATTTAATTTACACCTCAATCAATTTTAAACAGACGGCAAATATAGTCCGCCAGAGGATTAAGCTTGTCAGTGGCTCGCTTTAAAATAGGGGGAAATCACAACGAGGTGTTTATCGTGACAGACAATAGCCTGCATTCATCCGGCGTGCTAGCGCCGCGCTCGCATCTTATTGCCGATCTGGTGATGGGCAGATTGACACCTGCCCCCATCTGGCGGCAAAAAAATTACCGCTTTAAGTTTTTGCTGCGCACGGCCCTATTTTATAACGCCACCAGAGCGATGCTGGAAGCGCTCAGCGCTCGGGATGATTTTAATCAGCTGCTGGCCGCGCAGGCTACGCTGCCGGGCAAAGTACACCGTCAATATCTGACCCGCGATCTCAACGCCTGGCAGCGGGCGGTGGCGGTAATCAACCATTATCGCTATATCGACACCCTACGCGGATCGCGGCTGGCGCACGCTATGACCGCGGTGTCTGAGGTCCCGCTGCTGACGTTAAACGGAAAAGAGGACCGCCGGTTTACTCTTTATGCCTCCTCGGCAGGCAAAGCCGAACGTGAGGGTGAAACCACTCTGTGGCTGCGCGACAGCGACCACACCCTGCTGGCCAGCGCCACCTTCAGCGTAACCCGTGATCACGATGCCTGGCAGCTGGTTATCGGCGGTCTGCAGGGGCCACGACGTCACGTTTCTCATGAGGTGATTAAGCAGGCGACTCGCGCCTGCTACGGCCTGTTTCCGAAGCGCCTGCTGCTGGAGTTTATCTGGCAGCTGGCCGCGCGCAGCCAAATCGCGGCTATTTACGGCGTCAGCGATAATGGTCACGTGTTCCGCGCCCTGCGCTATCGCCTGAGCAAAGGCCGCCATTTCCACGCCAGCTACGACGAGTTCTGGCAGTCTATCGACGGCCACCCGGAAAGCCCCTGGCGCTGGCGGCTACCGCTATGCCTGGAAAGAAAATCGCTGGAGAGTATCGCCAGTAAAAAACGGGCTGAATATCGGCGGCGATTCCAGCTGCTGGATCAGCTGACGGAGCAGGTGGCAATATTGACGCAGCGGCATGCCGGTGACTAAATTGCGCTGTCGGTGAAGCCGAATTACAACATGGCGTTTGCTTATTATGTCAATATTTCGCTACTATCAGGGTCCCTGAAGGCCACCGGATAGTCGCTTGCATAATGAGTAAAACCGAAATTTTTCTGCTGATTATTCTGGCGGTCATTCTGCTCGGGAGCATATGGTTTATTTTCAGCGATGAAATTTGGCTATTGCTCTGCTATCTGGAAAGACAGATATACCCTACATTCAGCGTTCCGCAATAATATTTGCCGCCCGCAAAAGTGCTCGTGCTTATTATTTATGCCACCTCGTCAGCCGGCGAGGTGTAATCGCATGAATTGCCAAATCGTTTAGATTTTGCTTATTTTATTTATCATACAAATATGTATACTAGCAGGCTTCCGATGTTGGCCCGCCAGTTAACCTGCACGCCGGGCCTGTTTAGGTGCAGGTTTTTTCTTTTCTCCGCCCTCGTTTACGGTTCCACCTTTGCCACCTCCCCCTTCCACAGGATGCGATTTATGTGTAAATGAATTGTGTATGCTAAAAACGGTGTGCTATAACGGGACATCCAGAGGCCAGCGGGTGTTTGACTGACAGGATGTCGCTGGCTCTTGGGAAAGAAGACAGATAAAGATAAAAAGAGACCGAATACGATTCCTGTATTCGGTCCAGGGAAATGGCTCTTGGGAGAGAGCCGTGCGCTAAAAGTTGGCATTAATGCAGGCTAAGTCGCCTTGCACTATAAGAATAGTTTAACGCGTCAGCTTTTCCAGTCCGCGGCCAAAGTGGCTGCATAATTCCTGGAAAGGGGGCCCCTGCCAGCGAAAAAACCGCCACTGCCGTTGTCCGGCAAGGGCGGTTTTTTTAATGTTATTACAGCAGGATAGCGAGAAAGTTTAGCAGAGCTTCTGCGCTCGCTCGATAAAGGGCGCGAGGCTCATTTTTTGTCCCGGATGCTGCGGATCGTCGATCTGGATCACTGAGATCGGCTGCGCGGTGGTTTTGCCGGCTTTGACCTGCTGCTCAGCCACCTCATTGAGCGGATACTGAACCAGCGTGCTCGGGTTGATGGCGTAAAGCGCGTTACCCGGTCGACAGGTCAACATAACCTCTTCCCGGTTGAACGCCCAGCTCTCCTTCCCCACCTCAAAACGGCTCACGGTGATAATTTGCGGCGCTGCCAGAGCAGCCCCGGAGCTTGCCAGTAACAACATGGTCAGAACAATTTTTTTCATGATTTTGCCAGTTAATTCAATAAGGTTCCCAGGTGGCAAACAGACTGACGGCCAGCAGCGCCAGCGCGCCCAGCCCTATTTCAGCCTGCGTGGTTCGCAGGATCAGGCTTTCCGCCCGCGAACCGCTTGCCGACATGCGCGGTACCAGAACATACCTGTTCACTAACGCAATTACCACCATCCCGGCGACCAGCGCACATTTGATCAACAACATGCGTCCCCACGGCGATGCGCCAATCAATCCTCCCTGGATCAACAGCGCATTGAGCGCTCCGCTGGCAATCGTGCCGGCGACGGCCAGATGCCCGTAACGTGAAAAGCGCGCCATGGTATAGACCGCGGCCGGCCGCCAGCGCCCCTGCGCCAGGCGCAGGCAATAGATAAAGGGCAACAGACCGCCGAACCAGCTGGCGACGCAGAAGAGATGCACAGCGTGGTTTGTCCGCTGCAGTACGCCGGTGAGACCATCGTGCATAGCGGCGTGCCCTACCCCGGCGGAAAGCAGCAGCTGTGCCGCCAGCAGGGCCACCAGCTGGCGGGCGCCGTGACGGGGACGGATCCACACTACCGCGAGTGCGATCCACGCCAGTAGGATCTGCCAGATCCACACTCCACCAAAGCGGGTCCCGGCCACCGCCTGCCACACGGCGGGTCGCCAGACATCCGTCCAGCCCTCGCCCATCATTCCTCCCTGCAGGAGATACAGCGCCAGCGTAGAGATCGCGCCGATCAGCAGCAGCGGGCGCAGTAGTGGATAAAAGCGCAGCATCAGCACGCGTCTCAGCGGTACCGGCGCCCACCAGGCGCCATACAGCACGCAGCCAAAAGCCAGCATCAGGGAGATAAAGTGCCCAAAGCGCAGGGTAATATAGAGCCCGGTCAGCATCGCTTACTTCACGCTAAAGGTATATTGCCCTTTGGTTTTATGACCATCCACCGAGACCACATGCCATGCCACGGTGTACTCTCCCGGCGGCAAGGCTTCCGCCAAAGGTAACGTGACCTCGGCCGGATTATCGGCGCTGCGGGTCAGTTTTCCGGTAGCCACCGCATGCTGCTGCGGACCGGTGACGGTCACGCCGCTGAATGCGAGTTCAATACCTTCGGAAAAACTGAGCGTCAACGTCTGTGGGGAAGCTGAAAGCTGCGCCCCGGCGGTCGGGATCTGCTGCTGCAGGTGAGCGTGGGCGAAGGCGCCCGCCGCGGTTAACATCCCGGCAAGCGCAACGGAGAGACGCAACGCGCGTCCAGCAAGAAGTCGCATATTCGTCATTCCCTTTTGTTATGTCTGTAGCACAGAGAATAACCCTGTATAATGCCAGAGTCGAGCCAGGCATCTGGCCCTGACCGGATTTATAAGCAGAGTGGAGTGGATGATGGAAAGAAATCTGGCCAAAATTTCGCAAGATGAGATGGATAAAGTCAATGTCGATCTCGCCGCCGCCGGCGTTGCTTTTAAGGAGCGGTACAATATGCCGGTGGTCGCTGATTTAGTCGAGCGTGAACAGCCTGCACATCTGCGCGACTGGTTCCGTGAACGACTGATCGCCCATCGGCTGGCCTCCGTCTCCCTTTCGCGACTACCGTGGGAGCCGAAACAGAAATAATGCGCGCTCGCCTCCTCCCCGTCGGTTGGCAAGCCCGGCCAATTCCATTACGCTTATTGTTTTGCTCTGGAGCGAGCCATGCTGCGCGTCATTGATACCGAAACCTGCGGCCTGCAGGGGGGCATCGTTGAAATCGCCTCGGTCGATATAGTCGACGGGCAAATTACCAATCCCATGAGCCATCTGGTGCGTCCCGATCGGCCCATCAGCCCGCAGGCAATGGCTATCCACCGGATCACGGAAGAGATGGTCGCCGATAAGCCGTGGATTGAGGAGATTATTCCGCACTATCATGGCAGCCCGTGGTACGTCGCGCATAACGCCAGCTTCGATCGCCGGGTGTTGCCGGAGATGCACGGCGAGTGGATCTGTACGATGAAGCTGGCCCGACGCCTGTGGCCGGGAATCAAATACAGCAATATGGGGTTATATAAATCACGTAAGCTGAACGTGACTACGCCGCCGGGACTGCATCACCACCGGGCGCTGTATGACTGCTATATCACCGCCGCGCTACTGCTGGATATCATCAATGTTTCCGGCTGGACCCCTGACGAAATGGCCGATATCACCGGTCGGCCGGCGCTGCTGACTACTTTTACCTTCGGCAAATACCGGGGTAAGGCCGTCGCCGAGATTGCTGAAAACGATCCAGGCTATCTGCGCTGGTTATTCAACAATCTCGACCGCATGAGCCCCGAACTGCGCCTGACGCTCAGGCATTACCTCGGGGAATAGCCCCTACACTGCCGCTTTTCCCGGCAGTGTCCCCTGCGCCAGGGCGATGAAAAAGGCGTACTCCAGCGCCACCCCTTCATAGCTTTTGAAGCGCCCGGATTTTCCGCCATGTCCGGAATCCATATCGGTGCAGAGCAGCAGCAGGTTATCGTCGGTTTTTAGTTCCCGCAGTTTCGCCACCCATTTAGCCGGCTCCCAGTATTGCACCTGGGAATCATGCAGACCGGTAGTCACCAGCATGTGGGGATACGCCTGCGCCCTCACGCCGTCATAGGGACTGTAGCTTTTCATATAATGATAATAGGTTTCATCCTGCGGATTTCCCCACTCTTCAAATTCACCGGTGGTCAGCGGAATAGTTTCATCCAGCATGGTGGTCACCACATCGACGAACGGCACCTGGGCTATCACGCCATGGAACAGCTCTGGCCGTTCATTCACGGCCACGCCCATCAGCATTCCGCCGGCGCTGCCCCCCATGCCGTAGCAAAGCCGCGGATCGCCGTACCCCTGGGCAAGCAGCGCGTCACAGACGTCCAGATAGTCGTTGAAGGTATTTTTCTTACACAGGAATTTACCGTCTTCATACCATTGCTGACCCAGCTCGCCGCCGCCGCGGACGTGGGCGATGGCGTAGACAAAGCCGCGGTTGAGCAGGCTCAGCCGGCTGGCGCTGAAATCGGCATCGATACTCTCGCCATATGAGCCATAGCCATAGACCAGCAGCGGGTTGCTCCCTTTGCGAAAATGTTCGCGATGGTAGACCAGAGAGACCGGGACTTCGACGCCATCGCGGGCAGTCACCCACAGGTGTTCGCTCTGGTAGCAGCTCGTATCCAGCCCCTTTACCTCCTGCTGTTTGATCACTCTTCGTTCGCCGGTATCCATATCCAGTTCAAACAGCGTATCCGGCGTAGTCATGGAGGAATAGCCGTAGCGCAGTCGCGACGTTTCGGGCTCCGGATTATAGGCAAGCCAGGTGACATAGGCCGGATCGTCAAAAGCGATCCCCACCACCTCCCGGGTCTTGCGGTTAATTTGCCGCAGACTGGTCAGGCCACGCTGGCGCTCTTCCACAACCAGCCAGTCGGTAAACAGGGTAAATCCTTCGAGCATCACGTCGTGACGCGGCGGGATCAGCGTGGTCCACTGTTCTTCATCACGCAGCACGGTACGGTAGAGGCCGAAATTCTTCCCCTCCCGGTTGGAACGAAGATAGAAAGCGTGCTGATAGTGATCAAGACTGTATTCATGATCTTTACGCCGTGGCAGAAAGCAGACCGGCTCGGCGTCTGGCAGTTCGGCGTTGAGCAGCAGCACTTCGCTGGTGGTGGCGCTGGAGAGATAAATTACCACGAACTGCTGGGAGGTGGTTTTATGCACGCTGACGTAGAAGGTCTCATCTTTTTCCTCGTAGACCAGCGCGTCGCTCTGCGCCGGTGTCCCGACGGTGTGGCGCCAGACCTGATAAGGGAGCAGCGTGGTGGGATGTTTACGCACATACCAAACAAAGCGTGAATCGTTGCTCCAGGCAAAGCCGGAGGTGACATTTTCGAGGATTTCCGGGTACCACTCGCCGTTGCTGAGGTCGCAAAAGCGCAGGCCGTACTGGCGGCGGGAAAGGTAATCTTCCGCCACCGCCATTAGCTGGTTGTTGGGCGCAATGCCCAGTCCGCCCAGGGTGTAGAACTCGCTCTTCGCCGCCCGCTGGTTGGCATCGAGCAGGATCTCCCACTCATCCCACTCTTCTTTCAGCACCGACTGCCGCTGGTAGATAGCGTATTCGCAGCCCGGCTCATACACCTGACGGTAGCGAAAGCCGTTTTTACTGTAGGGGGCAGAGACTTCCCGCTGCGGAATGCGGTCGATAATCTCCTTCAGCAGACGCTCCTGCAGGCTGAGCTGCGAATCCATCACTTGCTTGCCGTAAGCGTTCTCCGCGTGCAGATACTCCAGCACGTCAGGTCGCGCGCGCTCATCGTCGCGCAGCCAGTAATAATTATCGATGCGTGTATCGCCATGCAAGGTCATGGCGTGAGGGATCCGTTTAGCTTTAGGTGGCATGTTATTCTTCTGCTGCTTAATCGTGACACAAGAGCATTCAGGCCGCAGGGTGGCGCCTGAATGATGACGTGTCTATAAGGGTGGCAAAAGACGCGAGCGATGCAAGCGAAACGTGATGATTTAGACGCTTAGCGCTTGTTTTTGTGACTGGATATCCTGTTCTATATCGGCCCGGACATCTTTCGGCAGCGCCAGGGCGTCTCCCAGCGCATTAAGGTAGCTACGCTCCATAAAATGGTCGATATCAATCACCGCGCAGCTGACGTAGTAGATCTCCAGCGCCTCCTGCGGGTCGATGATGCCCTCGGCGAGACGCTGCGGATCCAGCGGCTGGGCTAGCGCCTGGTCAATTAGCACCCGGGCCTGAACGTCAATATTGGCCGCCCGCAGCTGAGTTTCAATATTTGCCCGCTCGTGGTCATCAATATGACCGTCGCTTTTCGCGGCAAATACCAGGGCCGTGATCAGCCGCACGCTGCGCGGATCGACATCCGTCGGCGCCGCTGCCGTCTCAGGCGCCTGGGCGGACGTATTCTGCGCGCGCATTTTCTGCTGATACTTGTTCCATAACACCGTGCCCGCCACCGCCCCGCCGCCTGCCAGCAGCGCGCTAGTGCCATATTTCGCCAACAATTTGCGTGACGATTTGCTGGCCACCAGCAATCCGGCCAGCCCACCGATGGCGCCGGGCAGCAGGCCGCTCCCTTTTGACGACTCGCCGGACGGTGACGCACCCTGCTGCCCGAGCAGCGACTGCAGTTGATGTAGCCAGTTAGCCATGGTTTTCCTCTCAGGTGACAAACACTGTTATCAGCCTAAACGACGCGATGTCAGGAAATGTTAGATATGGCTAAAGATGCGCAAAGGTACGTGCGACGGCAGCATCGGAGCCGACCGACCAGTGACTGACCGCCAGCGTTCAGGCTGCCCTGGCTTTGCGCGCTTTGGCCGCCGGCACGGCGTCATCACCCGCCGGAGAAGTCTCGGCGGTAGCCGACGGCGCGGAGGCGTCCTGTGCGGGCGTCTCTTGCTCCGGCAGTCGGCCAACTCGCAGGATATGCTGCAGCGCTTCTTTACGCTCCGCCAGCCACATCGCCATGGTATCGCGCTGGACGTCATCCATCTCCAGCGGCGATGCCACCAGCCAGTCATTCAGCACCTCTGCCAGATCGAGCATTTTGTCGTAAGCGTCGGCCTCTTTTTTGCTGGCAAAAGACATTTTTTCCTCACCTTCGCGGATCACCACATATTTAATTTCAACCGCCATACTGCAGCCTCTCAACACTGTATTTTTATACAGTATAGCAAATTTCCCTCCCGGACTCAACTCACGCGCGTTACGCGCGTAAAGACATACGCAAACGTTTTCGTTTATAATCGCTGCCATCTTTTTTTACTGCGGATGAGAGTTATGACTGTATTAGGCACCGCGCTGCGCCCGGCAGCCACCAAAGTTATGCTGTTAGGTTCCGGCGAGTTGGGTAAAGAAGTCGCTATTGAATGTCAGCGTCTGGGCATTGAAACCATCGCCGTAGACCGCTACCCCGATGCCCCGGCGATGCAGGTCGCCCACCGCGCCCACGTCATCAATATGCTGCACGGCGAGAGCCTGCGCGCCCTGATTGAACAGGAAAAACCTGATTATATCGTGCCGGAGATCGAAGCTATCGCTACCGACACCCTGGTCGAACTGGAACAGGCCGGGCAGAAAGTGGTCCCCACGGCGCGGGCGGCAAAGCTCACCATGAACCGCGAAGGCATTCGCCGCCTGGCGGCGGAAGAGCTGCAGCTTCCCACCTCCCGCTATCGTTTTGCCGACAGCGAAGAAGGCTTCCGCGCGGCGGTTACCGAGATCGGTTTGCCATGCATCGTTAAACCGGTGATGAGCTCCTCCGGCAAAGGCCAGAGCTTTATCCGCTCGGCTGACCAGCTCAGCGAAGCCTGGCGCTATGCGCAGCAGGGCGGCCGCGCTGGCGCCGGACGGGTGATCGTCGAGGGGGTGGTGAACTTCGATTTCGAAATCACCCTGCTCACCGTCAGCGCTGTCGATGGCGTGCATTTCTGCGCTCCGGTTGGCCATCGTCAGGAAGACGGCGATTACCGCGAGTCCTGGCAGCCGCAGCAGATGAGCGACCTGGCCCTCGAGCGTGCCCAGGCCATCGCCCGCGAGGTGGTGCTGGCGCTGGGAGGTTATGGTCTGTTTGGCGTGGAGCTGTTCGTATGCGGCGACGAGGTGATCTTCAGCGAAGTCTCCCCGCGACCACACGACACCGGGATGGTGACGCTTATCTCCCAGGATCTCTCGGAATTCGCCCTGCACGTTCGCGCCTTCCTCGGGCTACCCGTCGGCGCTATCCGCCAGTATGGTCCGGCCGCCTCCGCGGTGATCCTTCCGCAGTTGTCCAGCCAGAACGTCAGCTTTGGCCAGCTGCAGTCGGCCGTCGGGGCTGGCCTGCAGCTGCGTCTGTTCGGCAAGCCGGAGATTGACGGTACCCGCCGCCTGGGGGTAACCCTCGCCGTCGCCGATTCGGTTGAGGAGGCCGTGGCGCGCGCTAAAGCCGCCGCCGCGGCGGTCATCGTCGAAGGGTAAAGACAAAAAACCCGGTCGCGTTGCCGCAGACCGGGTTGTTGACCTGGAGGCGTGGTTTATTTCGCGCCTTCCACCGCTTCTCGCGCGAGGGTGGTGATGCGATCGTAGTCGCCGGCTTCGAGGGCGTCGGCTGGCACCAGCCAGGAACCGCCGATGCACAGTACGCTGTTCAGTGCCAGGTAGTCACGGTAGTTGGCCGGAGAGATACCGCCGGTCGGGCAGAAACGAATGTGGCCGAACGGACCCGCAATCGCCTGCAAGGCTTTCACGCCGCCGTTGGCTTCCGCCGGGAAGAATTTAAACTCTTTCAGGCCATACTGCATACCCAGCATCAGCTCAGATACCGTGCTGATCCCCGGGATCAGCGGGATGGTGCCGTCTTCGGTCGCCGCTTTCAGCAGGGATTCGGTCAGACCCGGGCTGATAGCGAACTGCGCGCCGGCTTCCGTTACCGCTTTCAACTGCTCAACGTTGGTAACCGTGCCCGCGCCGACAATCGCGTCCGGAACTTCTTTGGCAATCGCGCGGATCGCCTCCAGGGCGCACTCGGTGCGCAGGGTAACTTCCAGCACGCGAACGCCGCCCGCCACCAGCGCTTTCGCCATCGGTACCGCGTGTTCCAGCTTTTTCACTACGATAACCGGGACAACCGGACCGGAGGTGAGGATTGCTTCTGCTGTTGTTTTCCAGTTTTTCATCAGGATTTTCTCTCGCCAGATCTAGAAATTAAATCGTCTTAAAAAGTGATGCAGGTTGCGCCCTGCTCCGCGCCAGAGAGCTTCTCACGCAGCGCCCCAAACATCTCCCGACCGGTTCCCACGCGCGATGCGCTGAGGTCAGGGATATGCGGCTGACGCGCCGCCAGTTCGGCCTCATCCACCAGCAGCGTCAGTTCCCCCGTCTGTCCGTTCACGCGAATAAGATCGCCATCGCGCACTTTCGCCAGCAAGCCGCCATCATACGCTTCAGGCGTGACGTGAATGGCTGACGGGACTTTACCGGAGGCGCCAGAGAGTCGGCCATCGGTCACCAGCGCTATTTTGAAACGGCGGTCCAATAATACACCAAGTGGCGGCATAAGTTTATGTAATTCTGGCATCCCGTTCGCTTTTGGCCCCTGATGACGGACCACCACCACGCAGTCTTTGTCCAGCAGCCCCGCTTCAAAGGCCGGCAACACGTCGTGCTGGCTCTCGAATACCACCGCCGGCGCTTCAATCACCTGGTTCTCCACCGGGACCGCCGAAGTTTTCATTACCGCGCGTCCCAGGTTGCCGCTCAGCACCTTGGTGCCGCCGTGGCGGGAGAATGGTTTTTCAAAGGTCGCGATGACCTGGTCGTCCAATGGCGCTGTCGCCCCTTCGCGCCAGTCCAGCTCGCCGTTATTCAGCCATGGCTCCAGGGTGTAGCGCGACAGGCCAAAGCCGGCCACGGTGTGAACATCCTCATGCAGCAGGCCGCCTTTCAGCAGCTCGCGCACCAGTACCGGAACGCCGCCTGCCGCCTGGAAGTGGTTGATATCCGCCGGGCCGTTGGGATAGAGGCGCGCCAGCAGCGGCACCACGTCTGACAGGTCGGAGAAATCGTCCCAGTTAATGATAATTCCCGCCGCGCGGGCCATCGCCACCAGGTGCATAGTGTGGTTGGTGGAGCCACCGGTCGCCAGCAGCGCCACGATGCCGTTGACCACCACTTTTTCGTCAAACATTTTGCCCAGCGGCATCCACTCATTGCCGTTGCCGGTCATGCGGGTGACCTGGCGCGCGGCGGCGGCGGTCAGCGCTTCCCGCAGCGGAGCATCCGGATGGACAAAGGACGAGCCCGGCAGCTGCATGCCCATAAATTCGACCACCATCTGGTTGGTGTTTGCCGTTCCGTAGAAAGTACAGGTCCCCGGCGCGTGATAAGAGGCGGCTTCGGACTCCAGGAGCGCCATACGGTCAACTTTCCCTTCTGCATACAGCTGGCGAATGCGAACCTTCTCTTTATTCGGCAGGCCGCTGGCCATCGGACCGGAGGGAATAAAGACCGACGGCAGATGGCCAAATGAGAGCGCCGCCATGGTCAGACCGGGAACAATTTTATCGCAGACCCCGAGATACAGGGCCCCGTCGAACATGTTATGCGACAGGCCGATGGCGGCGGACATAGCGATCACCTCGCGGCTCAGGAGTGAAAGCTCCATCCCGTCCTGCCCCTGCGTTACGCCGTCGCACATCGCCGGCACGCCGCCGGCGACCTGGCCGACCGCATTGGCGCTGTGCAGCGCTTTGCGGATGATCTCCGGGTAGTGTTCATAGGGCTGGTGAGCGGACAACATGTCGTTGTAGGAGGTGATGATGGCAATGTTGTTGCGCAACATGCTCTTCAGGGAGGCTTTGTCGTCAGCCTGGCAGGCCGCGAATCCGTGAGCCAGATTGCCGCAGGCCAGTTGCGCACGATGCACGGTGTCGGTTTTGGCCTGGTTAATCCTTGCGAGGTAAGCCGCGCGGGTGTCACGCGACCGTTCGATAATGCGATTTGTTACCCGTAACATTGTCGAATTCATAAAGGCTCCTCAAATTTTTATCTGTCCGGCCGCTGCGTGATGACGTGTTGACGTGGTAAAGGCCACAAACACCAGCGCTCAGGGGCAAAATGTCTGCAGGCAGTGTAATAAAAAAAGCCCCGTGGGTGAATCCTCACGGGGCTTAAAAGATTAAAAAGCGTGCGACTTTCTGCGTCAGATCATGTTACCGGTAAAATAACCCTGACGGATTAGCCTCCAGCCTTACTCGAACTCGTTCCATGAACGACCGTCGCGAGTGATCATGGCCACCGACGCAACCGGTCCCCAGGTCCCGGCCTGATACGGTTTCGGCGCATCGCGGTCGGCTGCCCAGGCTTCGGTAATGGAGTCAACCCATTTCCACGCCTCTTCTACTTCGTCGCGGCGAACGAACAGCGCCTGGATGCCACGCATGGTCTCCAGCAGCAGACGTTCATAGGCATCGGCCAGATGCGTCTGGTTGAAGGTTTCGGAGTAGCTCAGATCCAGTTTAGTGATCTGCAGGTTATGTTTATGATCGAGGCCCGGCACTTTGTTCAGTACCTGGATATCTACCCCTTCGTCCGGCTGCAGGCGAATGGTCAGCTTGTTCTGCGGCAGCTCCTGCCAGGTCTCTTTAAA
Source organism: Klebsiella sp. KP20-425-1 (assembly GCF_025813515.1). Lineage (NCBI taxonomy): Bacteria > Pseudomonadati > Pseudomonadota > Gammaproteobacteria > Enterobacterales > Enterobacteriaceae > Klebsiella > Klebsiella sp. KP20-425-1. Next base: position 1,900,241 of record NZ_CP109614.1, on the reverse strand, counting down.
CAGATTCAGTTCCGGGGTTTTGAAGTAAACCACTACCTCTGAGCATTTGGTCGGCAGACGTTTGCCGGTGCGCAGATAGAACGGTACGCCAGCCCAGCGCCAGTTATCGATATCGACGCGGATCGCCACGAAGGTTTCGGTGTTGCTGGTCTTGTTGGCCCCCTCCTCTTCGAGATAGCCAGGCACTTTTTTGCCCTGGGCAAAGCCGGCGGTATACTGGCCGCGAACGGTTTTCTCGCGCACGTTGGAGCGGTCAATACGGCGCAGGGATTTCAGCACCTTGACCTTTTCATCACGGATGCTGTCGGCGCTGAGATCGGACGGCGGTGACATGGCAATCATGCACAGGATCTGCAGCAGGTGGTTCTGGATCATGTCGCGCATCTGCCCGGCCTGGTCGAAGTAACCCCAGCGCCCTTCAATACCCACCTCTTCCGCGACGGTGATTTCGACGTGATCGATGGTGCGGCAGTCCCAGTTATTGACGAACAGGGAGTTGGCGAAGCGCAGCGCCAGCAGGTTGAGGACCGTCTCTTTACCGAGATAGTGGTCGATACGGTAGACCTGACACTCTTCAAAAAACTCGCCGACCTGGTCGTTGATTTCACGGGAGGTTTCCAGCGAGGTGCCGAGCGGTTTTTCCATGACTACGCGCGCAGGCTTGGCATTAAGCTTCGCTTCGCCCAGCCCTTTACAGATCGCGCCAAAGGTGCTCGGCGGCATAGCGAAATAGTTGATGGTGACACGGTTCTTTTGATCCAGCATCTCACCCAGGCGGGTGAAGCCGCTGGTGTCATTGACGTCAAGATTACAGAACTCCAGGCGTCCGCTCAGGGTATCCCACAAACCTTCATCAATTTTTTCCTTCATGAAGGTTTCCAGCGCTTCGCGCACGACTTTGGTATAAGCCGCTTTATCCCAGTCCGCACGGCCGACGCCAATGATTCTGGTGTCAGCGTGGATCTGGCCCGCCTTTTCAAGCTGATACAGGGAAGGCAACAATTTACGCCGCGCCAGGTCGCCCTTCGCGCCGAAAATGACCAGGTCGCATGCCTGGGCCGTTTGCGTTACCGCCATGTCATTCTCCTCAGTTGATAGTCTGGTGCTTTTGCCAGGCTATATTTGTAATTTTCTTACACTGCACTGTACTGTGTTTACGTATTTCCCGAAAGCCTTCCCCTTCGTTTGCGGCGGTAAAACCGCACAGGGTGAAAACATTCGGCGATGATTTGGGCATTCGGCCGTTATTGTTCGTTGTTTGTACCTGGTTCAGGTCAGTAAAATACGACCCTGATCATGTAATGAAAAAAAACAACATCATTTCACGTCATTCCTCACCGCTTGCGCTTGCGGAGGGGTATATTCTTGCTAAAACGCCCAATGATTTCACCCATTAATGAAATCGTTTCCATTGATGAGCGCCCTGTTACTAATGAACATGCTGGAAAAAATCCAGTCCCGACTGGAACACCTTAGCAAATCTGAACGCAAAGTGGCGGAAGTGATCCTCGCCACCCCCGAGCAGGCCATTCATTCGAGCATCGCCGCCCTCGCCCTTGAGGCCGGGGTTAGCGAACCGACCGTCAATCGCTTCTGCCGTAGTCTCGAAACCCGCGGATTCCCTGACTTCAAACTGCATCTGGCCCAGAGCCTTGCGCACGGCACGCTCTATGTTAACCGGAATGTCGATGAAGACGACAGCGTTGAGTCATACACGGGAAAAATATTCGAATCGGCCATGGCGAGTTTAGATCAGGTGCACCATTCTCTCGACATGTCGGCGGTAAATCGCGCGGTGGATCTGCTGACTCAGGCCAAAAAAATCGCCTTTTTCGGCCTCGGCTCCTCAGCGGCGGTCGCTCACGACGCGATGAACAAATTTTTCCGCTTTAACGTGCCGGTCATCTATTCCGACGACATTGTCCTGCAACGGATGAGCTGTATGAATTGCGATGACGATGATGTGGTGGTGATTATCTCGCATACCGGAAGAACCAAGAGCCTGGTGGAGCTGGCGCAGCTGGCTCGTGAAAACGATGCCATGGTGATCGCGCTCACCTCCGCCGGTACGCCGCTAGCCAGGGAAGCCACGCTCGCCATTACCCTTGATGTGCCGGAAGATACCGACATCTATATGCCGATGGTCTCCCGTTTGGCCCAGTTGACCGTCATTGACGTGTTGGCGACTGGCTTTACCTTGCGTCGGGGGGCAAAATTCAGAGATAACTTGAAGAGGGTCAAGGAAGCGCTGAAGGAATCGCGTTTTGATAAAGAACCATTCGTACCCAGTGATAATCAATAAAAGTTGATAACAAGCAGTACCCCATTACACCTTCGATAACGATCCGGCTGTGCGACGTTGCAGGCTGGCGCTACCGAATCCATGTTCACGCAACACCAAAGTTGTATCAGTCAACGGAGTATTACATGTCCAGAAGGCTTCGCAGAACCAAAATCGTTACTACCTTAGGCCCGGCAACTGACCGCGATAACAACCTGGAAAAGGTTATCGCCGCGGGCGCAAACGTAGTACGTATGAACTTCTCTCACGGCACCCCGGAAGATCATCAGCTCCGTGCCGACAAAGTGCGTGAGATTGCGGCAAAACTGGGCCGTCATGTGGCCATCCTCGGCGACCTCCAGGGACCAAAAATTCGCGTATCGACCTTCAAAGAAGGCAAAATTTTCCTCAACGTCGGCGATAAATTCCTGCTCGACGCAAACCTTGGCAAAGGCGAAGGCGACAAAGAGAAAGTCGGGATCGACTATAAAGGCCTGCCGGCGGACGTCGTGCCGGGCGATATCTTATTGCTCGACGATGGTCGCGTGCAGCTGAAAGTCCTCGAAGTTCAGGGGATGAAAGTGTTCACTGAAGTGACCGTCGGCGGCCCGTTGTCCAACAACAAAGGGATCAACAAGCTGGGCGGCGGCCTGTCTGCCGAAGCGCTGACCGACAAAGATAAAGCTGATATCGTCACCGCCGCTAAAATCGGCGTCGACTACCTGGCCGTCTCTTTCCCGCGCTGCGGCGAAGACCTGAACTACGCCCGTCGCCTGGCGCGCGATGCCGGCTGCGATGCGAAAATCGTCGCCAAAGTTGAGCGTGCCGAAGCGGTTTGCGATCAGGATGCGATGGACGACGTGATCCTCGCCTCCGATGTGGTAATGGTTGCCCGTGGCGACCTCGGCGTCGAGATCGGCGATCCTGAGCTGGTGGGCATCCAGAAAGCGCTGATCCGTCGTGCCCGTCAGCTGAACCGTTCCGTCATTACCGCCACCCAGATGATGGAGTCGATGATCACCAACCCGATGCCGACTCGCGCGGAAGTGATGGACGTGGCCAACGCCGTGCTGGATGGTACCGATGCGGTGATGCTCTCCGCGGAGACCGCTGCCGGTCAGTATCCTTCGGAAACCGTGGCCGCGATGGCGCGCGTGTGTCTGGGCGCGGAAAAAATCCCTAGCCTCAACGTCTCCAAACACCGTCTGGACGTCCAGTTCGACAACGTGGAAGAAGCGATTGCCATGTCGGCGATGTATGCCGCCAACCACCTGAAAGGCATCACCGCCATCATCACCATGACCGAATCGGGCCGTACCGCGCTGATGACTTCGCGCATTAGCTCCGGTCTGCCGATTTTCGCCCTCTCCCGCCACGAGCGCACCCTGAACCTGACCGCCCTCTACCGCGGGGTGACGCCGGTGTTCTTCGACAGCCAGAATGACGGGGTGGCCGCCGCGCACGACGCCGTCAATCTGCTGCGGGACAAAGGCTATCTGGTCTCCGGCGACCTCGTGGTCGTGACCCAGGGTGACGTGATGAGCACCATCGGCAGCACCAACACCACCCGTATCCTCACCGTCGAGTAAGCACGGTAGAGATAAAAAAGCCTCCTGACGGAGGCTTTTTTTATTTCTTTTTCGGGAACAGCTCTTTGCGTTTGTAGGGCTCAATTTCACCCGGCTTGCGCGTTTTCAGCAGCTTCAGGATCCAGGTATACTGCTCGGTGTGCGGCTTAACAAACACTTCCACTTCTTCGTTCATCCGCCGGGCGATGGTCGTATCGTCAGCGTCCAGCAGATCGTCCATCGGCGGGCGCACCAGCACCGTCAGGCGGTGCGTCTTACCATCGTAGACCGGGAACAGCGGTACGACGCGGGCGCGGCACACTTTCATTAAGCGGCCAATCGCCGGCAGCGTGGCCTTGTAGGTAGCAAAGAAATCCACAAACTCGCTGTGTTCGGCGCCGTGATCCTGATCGGGCAGATAGTAGCCCCAGTAGCCCTGGCGCACCGACTGAATAAACGGTTTGATCCCATCGTTGCGCGCGTGCATACGCCCGCCAAAACGACGACGCACGGTATTCCACACGTAATCGAACACCGGGTTACCCTGGTTATGGAACATCGCCGCCATCTTCTGCCCGCCGGAGGCCATCAGCATCGCCGGGATATCCACACCCCATGCATGCGGAACGAGAAAAATCACCTTCTCATTATTGCGCTGCATCTCGTCGATGATCGCTTTCCCCTGCCAGTCGACGCGGGCAAGGATTTTCTGCGGATCGCGCAGGCCCAGCTCGGCCATCATCACCATCGCCTGCGGCGCCGAGGCATACATGGCGTCGATAATCGCTTCCCGCTCGTACTCGCTTTTTTCCGGGAAGCAGTACAGCAAATTAATCTGCGCCCGGCGGCGCGAGCTTTTCGCCAGACGCCCTACCAGACGACCGAGTTTGCCGAGGAGCGGATCGCGAAAGGATGGCGGCGTCAGCGCAATACCGGCGAAGGCAAAGACCCCCAGCCAGGCGCCCCAGTAGCGCGGCAGTAAAAAGGATTTTTCAAACTTAGGGATAAACTCAATATTATTTTTTTTCGTTTCCATGCCCAATCCGCAGATCGACTGCTTAATCAAGATAATGGGATAGTGTAGCGAGACGTCGGGTATCCTACAAAAGAAAAAGCCGGCGCCCTGGGGCACCGGCTTTCCACTGACCGGTGGTTAGTCAAACCGCAGCTGCGGAACGACCTCTTTGACCTGCGCCAGATAGTCGGTCCGGTCAGAACCGCTCAGCCCTTCGGTACGCGGCAGCTTAGCCGTCAGCGGGTTGACCGCCTGCTGGTTGATCCACACTTCGTAGTGCAGGTGTGGCCCGGTAGAGCGTCCGGTATTCCCCGACAGCGCAATGCGATCCCCGCGCTTCACTTTCTGCCCCGGCTTCACTAACAGCTTACGCAGGTGCATGTAGCGAGTGGTATAGGTGCGGCCGTGGCGGATCGCGACGTAATACCCGGCAGCGCCGCTGCGTTTGGCCACGACTACTTCACCATCGCCCACCGCCAGCACTGGCGTTCCCTGCGGCATCGCGAAATCGACGCCACGGTGCGGCGCGACGCGGCCGGTGACCGGGTTCAGACGACGCGGATTAAAGTTAGAGGAGACGCGGAACTGACGCGCCGTTGGGAAGCGCATAAAGCCCTTCGCCAGACCCGTCCCGTTGCGGTCGTAGAATTTGCCGTCTTCGGCGCGGATGGCATAGTAATCCTTACCGTCAGAGCGAAGACGCACGCCGAGTAACTGGCTTTGCTCACGTTTGCCGTCGAGCATTTCGCGCGACATCAATACCGAGAATTCGTCGCCTTTCTTCAGCTTACGGAAATCCATCTGCCACTGCATGGCCTTGATCACCGCGCTGATTTCCGTGCTGGTCAGCCCGGCATCACGCGCGCTGGAGACAAAGCTGGCGCCGACGGTGCCCTTCAGCACGCTGTTGACCCAATCGCCTTTCTGCAGCTCGCTGCTCATTTTAAAACCGTTATCCACACGGGTATAGGTGCGGGTCTCGCGGCGGGACATCTCCCAGGTCAGGCTCTGCAGATCGCCGTCGGCGGTCAGGGTCCAGGAGAGCTGCTGGCCAATCTTCAGGTTGCGCAACTCTTTATCGGCGGAGGAAAGCTGGGCGATATCGCCCATATCGATACCGTACTGGTTCAGGATGCTGCTGAGCGTATCGCCGGTCGACACCACGTATTCGTGCCCGCCGGCATCGCTATCGGCTTTTTCGTCGAGCTCATCCTGAGGAATGGCTTCTTCTTCCTGTGGGGCCTGATCGATCGGCTCGGAGGCTTCCGGCAGCAGGGAGCGGATCTCGCTTTTTTCCAGTTCAATGGTTCTGACGATGGGGGCGGATTCCGGGTGGTAAATGTAGGGTCGCCAGACGGCGACCGCTAAGGTAAGAACGCTAAGCGACCCCAGCATGACGCGATGAGGTCGTGGCAAATTGTTGAATGCCTGAGTGACAGCGCGGGCTATCTGTTGCACGTATTCACTTCCTCGTTAATCTCCTTTCAGGCAGCTCGAATACTGATTCGCCAGTTGGGTGAGGAATTGCGGGTAACTCGTTTTACCCAGCGTAATTCCTGTCCCCAGTGGATCCAGGGTCCCCATGCGCACAGACGTGCCCCGGGCAACAGCTTCGATAACCGCTGGCCTGAACTGTGGCTCAGCAAAAACGCAAGTGGCTTTCTGCTCAACCAGTTGTGTTCTGATTTCGTGTAAACGCTGCGCACCGGGCTGTATTTCAGGGTTGACGGTAAAGTGCCCCAGCGAGGTCAAACCGTAGTGTTTTTCAAAGTAACCGTAGGCGTCATGAAAAACGAAATAGCCCTTCCCTTTCAGCGGTGCCAGCTCATTGCTCACCTGCTTGTCGGTCGCCGCCAGCGCGGTCTCGAACTGCTGCAGGTTGCTGTCGAGTTTGGCTCGACTCTGCGGCATAAGTTCCAATAATTTATCGTGGATTGCAACCGCCGAAAGCCGCGCTATCTCTGGGGATAACCACAGATGCATATTGTAAATACCGTGATGGTGATCGCCGTCACCTTTTTCTGCTGCGCCATGGTCATGACCATGGTGATCGTCATCGTCGTCCGCCCCGGTGATGAGCAGCGGTTTGACCCCATCCAGCTCGGCAATCGTCACCTTTTTATTCGCCGCAATGCTTTGCGTCGACTTATCCATAAAGGCTTCCATTTCCGGACCAATCCACACCACTAAGTCTGCGTTCTGTAAGCGTTTTACATCAGAAGGACGGAGGGAATAATCATGCTCGGAGGCGCCATCGGGCAGCAGCACCTGGGTCTCGGTCACCCCATCGGCGATGGCCGCCGCGATAAAGCCCAGCGGTTTCATAGAAGTCACCACGGCGGCGCTGGCCAGCGGTACCTGCGCGAACAAAAAAACAGCGCCAAGTCCAGCGCAAAGAAGCGTATTTTTATGTAACATAATGCGTCTAGTCATCGAAATAAGTGAGTGTGATGTGATATTATAACATTCACTAGCTTGTGCAACCCCTAAATTACTATGACAAACCTTGTAACGCTGGAAAATGTCTCGGTGGCCTTTGGCCAACGCCGCGTGTTGTCTGACATCTCGCTGGCTCTCACGCCAGGCAAAATCTTAACCCTGCTGGGCCCCAACGGCGCCGGCAAATCGACCCTTGTGCGGGTGGTTCTCGGGCTGGTAGCACCGACAGAGGGTGTTATCAAGCGTGACGCACGCCTGCGCATCGGCTATGTGCCGCAGAAACTGCATCTGGACGCCACGCTGCCGCTGACCGTTAGCCGCTTCCTGCGTTTGCGCCCGGGCACCCGTAAAGACGACATCCTGCCGGCGCTGAAGCGCGTGCAGGCGGGGCATCTGATCGATGCGCCGATGCAAAAGCTCTCCGGCGGCGAAACGCAGCGCGTACTGCTGGCCCGCGCCCTGCTCAACCGTCCGCAGCTGCTGGTGCTGGATGAACCGACCCAGGGTGTTGACGTCAACGGCCAGGTGGCGCTCTACGATCTTATCAACCAGCTGCGCCATGAACTGGACTGCGCGGTGCTAATGGTATCCCACGATCTGCATCTGGTGATGGCCAAAACCGACGAAGTTTTGTGCCTGAACCAGCATATCTGCTGCTCTGGCGCACCGGAGGTGGTCTCCATGCACCCGGAGTTTATCTCCATGTTCGGCCCGCGCGGCGCGGAACAGCTGGGGATATACCGCCACCACCATAATCACCGCCACGACCTTCAGGGGCGAATTGTACTGCGTCGGGGAAACAGCCGCTAATGATTGAACTTCTGTTACCTGGCTGGCTTGCCGGGATGATGCTGGCCTGCGCCGCTGGTCCGCTGGGCTCCTTTGTGGTCTGGCGCCGCATGTCTTATTTCGGCGACACGCTGGCGCATGCGTCTCTGCTCGGCGTCGCTTTCGGTTTATTGCTTAACGTCAATCCGTTCTATGCGGTGATCGCCGTGACCCTGCTGCTGGCTGGCGGGCTGGTGTGGCTGGAAAAACGACCGCATCTGGCGATCGATACCCTGCTGGGCATCATGGCGCACAGCGCGCTGTCCCTGGGGCTGGTGGTGGTCAGTCTGATGTCTAACGTCCGCGTCGATCTGATGGCGTATCTGTTCGGCGATCTGCTGGCGGTTACGCCGCAGGACCTGATCGCCATTGCCACTGGCGTGGTGATTGTGATTGGCATTCTGCTCTGGCAGTGGCGGAATCTGCTGGCGATGACCATCAGTCCGGACCTGGCGTTTGTCGACGGCGTGAAGCTGCAGCGGGTCAAGCTGCTGTTGATGCTGGTCACCGCCCTGACTATCGGCGTGGCGATGAAGTTCGTCGGGGCGCTGATCATTACTTCCCTGCTGATTATCCCGGCCGCCACCGCCCGCCGTTTTGCCCGTACGCCGGAGCAGATGGCCGCCGTGGCGGTGGGCGTGGGCATGCTGGCCGTTACCGGCGGGTTAACCTTCTCGGCTTTCTATGATACCCCGGCCGGGCCGTCGGTGGTGCTCTGCGCCGCGGTGCTGTTTATTCTCAGCATGACGAAAAAAGCCGCCAGCTGAAAATGAAAAAGCCCGGTCACGCTGCTGACCGGGCTTCACCATGAACTGCTCAACCGCAACGCGCTACGGCATTTCCGGCGGCGTAATCCCGAAATGATTCCAGGCGCGCACCGTCGCCATTCTTCCCCGCGGCGTACGCTGCAGAAAGCCCTGCTGAATTAAGTAGGGCTCCAGTACATCTTCAATGGTTTCCCGCTCTTCGCCAATCGCGGCGGCGAGGTTATCCAGCCCCACCGGGCCGCCAAAGAACTTATCTATCACCGCCAGCAGCAGCTTACGGTCCATATAGTCGAACCCTTCCGCATCGACGTTAAGCATATCCAGCGCCTGGGCGGCAATATCGGCGGAGATGGTGCCGTCGTGGCGCACTTCCGCAAAGTCACGCACCCGGCGCAGCAGACGGTTGGCAATACGCGGCGTGCCGCGTGAACGGCGGGCTACTTCCAGCGCGCCCTCGTCGCTCATCTCCAGCCCCATATGGCGGGCGCTGCGGCTGACAATATGCTGCAGATCGGGGATCTGATAGAACTCCAGACGCTGCACGATGCCAAAGCGGTCGCGCAGCGGCGAGGTCAACGAACCGGCGCGGGTGGTGGCGCCGATCAGGGTAAACGGCGGCAGATCGATCTTGATGGAACGCGCCGCGGGACCTTCGCCAATCATAATATCCAGCTGGTAATCTTCCATTGCCGGATAGAGCACCTCTTCCACCACCGGCGAGAGGCGATGGATCTCATCGATAAACAGAACATCGTGCGGTTCGAGGTTGGTGAGCATCGCGGCGAGATCGCCCGCCTTCTCCAGCACCGGGCCGGAGGTGGTACGCAGATTCACCCCCATTTCATTGGCGACGATATTGGCCAGGGTGGTTTTCCCCAACCCTGGCGGGCCAAAAATCAGCAGGTGATCGAGGGCGTCGCCGCGCAGCTTCGCCGCCTGGATAAAGATCTCCATCTGCGAACGCACCTGCGGCTGGCCGACATACTCTGCCAGCAATTTTGGGCGGATGGCGCGGTCAGCGGCCTCTTCAAAGCCGCTGCTGTCTGCCGATACCAGCCGGTCTGCTTCAATCATCCCTTACCTCACAACGCAGCGCGCAGCGCTTCGCGAATTAGCGTTTCACTGTTGGCGTCCGGACGCGCGATCTTGCTGACCATCCGGCTGGCCTCCTGCGGTTTATAGCCCAGCGCGACCAGCGCGGCAACCGCTTCCTGCTCGGCATCGTCCGCCGTTGGGCCTGCCGGCGAGGTCAGCACCAGATCGGCCGCCGGGGTGAACAGGTCGCCGTGCAGCCCTTTGAAGCGATCTTTCATCTCAACGATCAGACGTTCAGCGGTTTTTTTGCCAATCCCCGGCAGCTTCACCAGCGAGGCGACCTCTTCCCGTTCAACGGCGTTGACGAACTGCTGCGCCGACATGCCGGAGAGGATCGCCAGCGCCAGCTTGGGCCCCACGCCGTTGGTTTTAATCAACTCTTTAAACAGGGTACGTTCCTGTTTGTTGTTAAACCCATACAGCAGCTGGGCATCTTCACGCACCACAAAGTGGGTGAAGACGATCGCCTCCTGCCCGGCCTCCGGCAGCTCATAGAAGCAGGTCATTGGCATATGCACTTCATAGCCGACGCCCGCCGTTTCCAGCAACACCAGCGGGGGTTGTTTTTCGAGAATGATGCCTCTGAGTCTGCCTATCACGTGGGGCTCCTGCGTTATGGTCTAAGTATCTGGCGGTATCATAAAAAAAGGCTGGATAGATATCCAGCCTGATTTGCGATTATCGTAAGCGCCCCCGCGCCAGATTGAGCCGGGTCTCGCTGATCTGAGCGGCATTCTGGCTGACATGGCAATGGGTGATGGCAATCGCCAGCGCATCCGCCGCATCCGCCTGCGGATTGGCGGGCAGCTTGAGCAAGGTGCGCACCATATGCTGGACCTGGCTCTTTTCGGCGCTGCCAATCCCGACCACGGTCTGCTTGACCTGACGGGCGGCGTATTCAAACACCGGCAGCGCCTGATTGGTCGCTGCGACGATCGCCACCCCGCGCGCCTGCCCGAGCTTTAACGCCGAGTCGGCATTCTTGGCCATAAAGACCTGCTCAATGGCGAAATAGTCGGGCTGGAACTGGGTGATGATCTCCGTCACCCCGGCGTAGATCAGCTTCAGCCGCGACGGCAGATCGTCCACTTTGGTGCGGATGCATCCGCTGCCCAGGTAGCTCAGCTGCCGCCCAACCTGGCGGATCACGCCATAACCGGTAACGCGCGACCCCGGGTCAATGCCGAGAATAATAGCCATCACGCGCCTCCGGTTAACCGTGGATGCGGCTGCATCACAGGGTGGCTGCGACCTCGTCGGAGATCTCGCCGTTATGGTACACTTCCTGCACGTCGTCGCAGTCTTCGAGCATATCGATCAGACGCAGCAGCTTCGGCGCCGTCTCGGCATCCATATCCGCTTTGGTGGACGGAATCATTGAGACTTCGGCAGCGTCGGCTTTCAGGCCGGCGGCTTCCAGCGCGTCGCGCACAGCGCCCATCTCTTCCCAGGCGGTGTAGACGTCGATGGCGCCGTCGTCATAGGTCACCACGTCTTCTGCGCCTGCTTCCAGCGCCGCTTCCATGATAGTGTCTTCATCGCCTTTCTCGAAGGAGATAACGCCTTTCTTGCTGAACAGGTAGGAGACGGAACCATCGGTGCCGAGGTTACCCCCGGTTTTGGTGAAGGCGTGACGCACTTCCGCAACGGTACGGTTACGGTTGTCGGACAGACATTCCACCATCACCGCGGTGCCGCCAGGACCGTAGCCTTCATAAATGATGGTTTCCATGTTCGCGTCTTCATCGCCGCCGACGCCGCGCGCGATGGCGCGGTTCAGGGTGTCGCGAGTCATGTTGTTAGACAGCGCTTTATCAACGGCCGCACGCAGACGCGGGTTGGAAGCCGGATCGCCGCCGCCCAGACGCGCGGCGGTGACCAGCTCGCGAATGATTTTCGTAAAGATTTTACCGCGTTTGGCATCCTGTGCCGCTTTGCGGTGTTTGGTGTTGGCCCATTTACTATGACCTGCCATAAAAAACTCTCCAAAAAGCGCGCCCTTTCAGGCGGCGTTAATTACAAATTCTTCAATCGCCTGCCGGTTGCTCCACGACTTGGTCAGCGCAGCGGCTTCCGTCGCGCTGACCCAGCGATAGGCCAGATGTTCGGTGAAAGTAATCTCCCGCTCATGAGGCAGCGCAAGACAGAACCAGAATTCCGTATTGCGCTCTACACCCGGCGCATAGCGATGACGCAAATGAGAAAATATCTCGAACTCCACCGTGCGCTGACAGTCGATTAAGGTCAGTTGCTCGCAGGCAACGTCAATGGCGACCTCTTCCTTTACTTCACGCGCGGCGGCCTGCAGCGCGGTCTCTCCAGCTTCCAGGCTGCCGGTGACCGACTGCCAGAACGCGGGATCGTCGCGCCGCTGCAACATCAGCACCCGTTTCGTATCTTCGGCGTAAATCACCACCAGCACCGAAACGGGCAGCTTAAATGACATATTACTTGTTCTCCAGAGACGCTTTTGCCTCTTTCTCCACAACCTGAATACCCAGTTCACCGAGCGCCGCAGGATTGGCGAAGCTTGGCGCTTCGGTCATCAGGCAGGCGGCCGCGGTGGTTTTCGGGAAAGCGATAACGTCGCGGATGTTATCGGTACCGGTCAGCAGCATGGTCAGACGGTCAAGACCGAAGGCCAGACCTGCATGCGGCGGCGTACCGTACTTCAGCGCATCCAGCAGGAAGCCGAATTTCTCACGCTGTTCCTGTTCGTTAATGCCCAGAATACCAAATACGGTCTGCTGCATCTCGCCGCGGTGGATACGCACCGAACCGCCGCCGACTTCATAACCGTTAATGACCATATCGTAGGCGTTGGCCACGGCCTCTTCCGGGGCGGCTTTCAGCTCATCCGCGGTCATATCTTTCGGCGAGGTGAACGGATGGTGCATCGCCGTCAGGCCGCCTTCGCCGTCGTCTTCGAACATCGGGAAGTCGATCACCCACAGCGGCGCCCATTTGCTCTCGTCAGTCAGGCTCAGGTCTTTACCCAGCTTCAGACGCAGCGCGCCCAGCGCGTCGGCCACTACTTTCTTGTTGTCGGCGCCGAAGAAGATCATGTCTCCATCCTGCGCGCCGGTGCGGTCAAGGATCGCTTCCACGATTTCAGCGGTCAGGAATTTGGCCACCGGGCTGTTGATCCCGTCCATGCCTTTGGCACGCTCGGTCACTTTAATATAGGCCAGCCCTTTCGCGCCGTAGATCTTCACAAAGTTGCCGTATTCGTCAATCAGCTTGCGGGTCAGAGAGGCCCCGCCCGGGACGCGCAGGGCCGCCACGCGCCCTTTCGGATCGTTGGCCGGGCCGGCAAAGACCGCGAATTCCACAGACTTCAGCAGGTCGGCGACGTCCACCAGCTCCATCGGGTTACGCAGATCCGGTTTATCGGAGCCATAGCGACGTTCGGCTTCGGCGAAGGTCATGATCGGGAACTCGCCCAGGTCGACGCCTTTCACTTCCAGCCACAGCTGACGCACCATCGCCTCCATGATCTCACGCACCTGCGGCGCGGTCATAAAGGAGGTTTCCACGTCGATCTGGGTGAATTCAGGCTGACGGTCGGCACGCAGGTCTTCATCGCGGAAGCATTTGACGATCTGATAGTAGCGATCGAAGCCGGACATCATCAGCAGCTGTTTGAACAGCTGCGGCGACTGCGGCAACGCGTAGAATTTGCCTTTGTGCACGCGGGAAGGCACGAGGTAATCGCGGGCGCCTTCCGGGGTGGCTTTAGTCAGCATCGGGGTTTCGATGTCGAGGAAGCCATGGTCGTCCATAAAGCGGCGCACAAAGCTGGTAATTTTCGCGCGGGTTTTCAGGCGCTGCGCCATCTCCGGACGACGCAGGTCGAGGTAGCGGTATTTCAGACGCGCTTCTTCGGTGTTGACGTGATTGGAGTCCAGCGGCAGCGATTCTGAGCGGTTAATGATCGTCAGATCGGAAGCCAGCACTTCGATAGCGCCGGTGGCCATGTCCGCGTTGATGTTTTTCTCTTCACGCGCGCGAACGGTGCCAGTGACCTGAATGCAGAACTCATTACGCAGTTCAGAGGCTAACTTCAACGCATCCGCACGATCCGGATCGAAAAACACCTGAACGATGCCTTCGCGGTCGCGCATATCGATAAAAATGAGGCTACCGAGATCGCGACGGCGGTTGACCCAACCACACAGAGTCACCTGCTGCCCAACGTGGGACTGTCGAAGCTGTCCGCAATATTCTGTACGCATGAGATATCCCTTAACTTAGCCGTCGGCGGATTGTCGTCTGCCCTGCAGGCGACGAGGTCGCAGCTTTAGCTGATGTCACAACTGAATGAAAAAAGGCGGCTATTATACTGGAAATTCTGTCGTTCGATAAGTCCGACGCACGATGTACGCTGCTTTGCTGCGCGCTTAACGTCCACACTCACATAAATTAACAAAATTTGTTACTCTTTTGCTGAAGCCGCAAAGGTATTGTAGCCGCCTGACAACAGATGAAGATACGGGGATACCATGTTAGAACTCAATGCAAAAAACACGGCGCTGGTGGTAATCGATCTGCAGGAAGGCATTCTGCCTTTCGCCGGCGGCCCGCATCGGGCTGACGAGGTGGTGGCGCGCGCCGCTCGCCTGGCAGACAAGTGCCGGCAACAGGGTTCGCCGGTCATCATGGTCCGCGTTGGCTGGTCGGCCGATTTCGCCGAAGCGCTGAAACAGCCTGTCGACGCTCAGGCCGGGGCGCATACGCTGCCCGAAAACTGGTGGACCTACCCGGCCACGCTGGGTAAGCAGGAGAGCGATATCGAAGTGACCAAACGCCAGTGGGGCGCGTTCTATGGCACCGACCTTGAGCTTCAGCTGCGCCGCCGCGGGATCGACACCATTATTCTCTGCGGCATCTCCACCAACATCGGCGTCGAATCCACCGCCCGCAATGCCTGGGAGCTGGGTTTTAACCTGGTCATCGCCGAAGATGCCTGCAGCGCCGCCTCCGCCGAGCAGCATCAGGGCAGTATGACGCATATTTTCCCGCGCATCGGCCGGGTGCGCAGTACCGAGGAGATCCTCACGGCGCTATGATTTATATTGGGCTTCCCCAGTGGTCGCACCCGAAATGGGTGCGCCTTGGCATCACCAGCCTTGAAGAGTACGCCCGCCACTTTAACTGTGTGGAGGGCAACACCACCCTGTATGCGCTACCAAAGCCGGAGATTGTCGCCCGCTGGTACGAACAGACTCACGATGACTTCCGCTTCTGCTTCAAATTTCCGGCCACCATCTCGCACCAGGCCGCCCTGCGCCATTGCGACGAGTTAAGCAGTGAATTTTTTGCCCGCCTGGCGCCGCTGGCCTCGCGCATCGGCCAGTACTGGCTGCAGCTGCCGGCGACGTTCGGTCCTCGCGATCTCCCCGCGCTATGGCATTTTCTCGACGGACTGCCGAAGGATTTCACCTACGGCGTCGAAGTTCGTCATCCCGAGTTTTTCGCCAAAGGGGAAGCGGAACAGCAGCTCAACCGCGGGCTGCACGAGCGTAACGTCAACCGCGTGATCCTCGACAGCCGCCCGGTCCATAGCGCTGCGGCCACCAGTCCGGCGATGATCGATGCCCAACAAAAGAAACCGAAGGTGCCGGTACATGCGGTGATGACCGCCCGGCAGCCAATGGTGCGCTTTATCGGCGGTGACGATATGGCCCATAACCGGGAACTGTTTCGCGTCTGGCTGCAGACCCTGGCGAAGTGGCATCAGTCGGGGACCCCGTGGTTGTTCCTGCATACCCCGGACATTGCTTTCGCCCCGGCGCTGGTGGATACCCTGTGGGGTGACCTGCGCGCTGCCCTGCCGGCGGCAGGAAATGCGCCGTCGATTCCGCAGCAATCTTCTCTTTTCTGATATCCTGCTATCATATCCGGAGCCATCTGCCAGAGTTAAAGGGAGTTTTCGTATGGTCAGCGCGCTGTATGCCGTTTTAGGTGCGTTATTGTTAGTGAAGTTCTCATTTGACGTGGTGCGTCTGCGCACCCAATACCATGTAGGCTACGGTGACGGCGGCTTTAGCGAGCTGCAGGTTGCCATCCGCGTTCACGGCAATGCCGTCGAATATGTGCCGATTGGCCTCATTTTGCTGTTATTTATGGAGATGAACGGCGCTCAGACCTGGATGGTGCACGTTTGCGGGATTTTATTGATTGTCGGGCGACTGATGCACTCCTGGGGCTTTCATCACCGCGTCTACTACTGGCGCCGCTCCGGCATGAGCGCCACCTGGTGCGCGTTGTTGCTAATGGTGCTGGCCAATCTCTGGTATATGCCCTGGGAGTTGGTTTTCTCCCTCCGTTAGCGCACAATACGCCGTTTTCGTTTTTTCGGGTTTAACGTTATGTCTCACCGCGATACGCTTTTTTCCGCGCCGATTGCCAGCCTCGGCGACTGGACCTTTGATGAACGGGTTGCTGAAGTCTTCCCCGATATGATCCAGCGTTCTGTGCCCGGCTACTCCAATATCATCTCGATGATCGGCATGCTGGCCGAGCGCTTCGTTCAGCCCAACACTCAGGTTTACGATCTTGGCTGTTCGCTGGGCGCCGCCACCCTCTCCGTGCGCCGCAATATTAGCCATCCGGACTGTCGCATTATCGCCATCGATAACTCGCCCGCGATGGTGGAGCGCTGCCGTCGCCATATTGACGCTTATAAAGCGCCGACGCCGGTCGAAGTGATTGAAGGGGATATCCGCGACGTGACCATTGAAAACGCCTCGCTGGTGATCCTGAACTTTACTATTCAGTTCCTTGAGCCGGGCGATCGCCAGGCGATCCTCAATAAAGTCTATCAGGGGCTGAATCCGGGCGGCGCGCTGGTGCTCTCGGAAAAATTCAGCTTCGAAGACGCCCACGTTGGCGAACTGTTGTTCAATATGCATCATGACTTTAAGCGCGCCAACGGCTACAGCGAACTGGAGATCAGCCAGAAACGCAGCATGCTGGAAAATGTGATGCTGACGGACTCTGTCGAAACCCATAAAGCCCGCCTGCGTCAGGCTGGGTTTGAACATGCCGAACTGTGGTTCCAGTGCTTTAACTTTGGCTCGCTGGTGGCCGTGAAAGCCGGGGAGCAGGCATGATCGACTTCAGTAACTTCTATCAGCTGATCGCCAAAAGCCCGCAGTCTCACTGGCTGGAGACGCTGCCTGCCCAGGTAGCCGCCTGGCAGCGCGATGCCCTGCACGGCAAGTTTCGTGAATGGGAGCGCGCCGTAGAATTTCTGCCGGAGCTAACGCCCTGGCGTCTGGATCTTCTGCACAGCGTCACCGCCGAGAGCGAAACGCCGCTCAGCGAAGGCCATCAGCGGCGGATCGAAAATCTGCTTAAAAACCTGATGCCGTGGCGCAAAGGCCCTTATTCGCTGTACGGCATCAATATCGATACCGAATGGCGATCCGACTGGAAATGGGAGCGCGTTCTGCCGCACCTGTCCGATCTCACTGGCCGGACTATCCTCGACGTGGGCTGCGGCAGCGGCTATCACATGTGGCGGATGATCGGCGCCGGCGCACATCTGGCGGTCGGTATCGATCCCACCCAGCTGTTCCTGTGCCAGTTTGAAGCGGTGCGTAAGCTGCTCGGTAACGACCAGCGGGCGCATTTGCTGCCGCTGGGCATCGAGCAGCTGCCGGCGCTGGAGGCCTTCGACACCGTGTTCTCGATGGGGGTGCTCTACCACCGCCGCTCGCCGCTGGACCATCTGTGGCAGCTGAAAGATCAGCTGGCGCCAGGGGGCGAGCTGGTGCTGGAGACGCTGGTGGTTGAAGGAGATGAAAATACGGTCCTGGTACCGGGCGACCGCTATGCGCAAATGCGCAACGTCTATTTTATCCCCTCGGCGGCGGCCCTGAAAATGTGGCTGGAGAAGTGCGGGTTTATTGACGTGCGCATCGTCGACGCCTGCGTCACCTCGACAGAGGAGCAGCGACGCACCGAATGGATGACGACCGAATCGCTGGCCGATTTCCTCGACCCACAGGATCAGCGCAAAACGGTGGAAGGCCATCCGGCGCCATTACGAGCTGTGATCATTGCCACCAAACCGGAAACCCAGCAGTCGCTGGCGAAAAAGGCGAGATAAAAAAAGGCCCCTGTTTAATGGGCAGGGGCCTGGTACGGGCAATCATCATATTGGGCGACATGATGTGCAGCAAAAAACCGTTTAACTTCTCCTGGCGGAGATAATCCTTTTCATCTCCGCCACCGCTGCGCCATTCACGGCGTAGCGTCTGTATTCATCGGCATCGGGATCGGCTGACATCGAAACGCCCGGATGACGAAAGCGCATTTCCGACGGCAACCAGTGACCAGCCGAGCTATGGACCTCTTTCACCCCCGCCTGCAGAAACAGCGGCAGGTTCGCGGCGCGGACTCCCGCACCGGCCATAATGATTGGAGTATCCCCTGCGGCAATAAGTTCCGTAATTAATGAAATACCTTTCTCCGCCGAGGATTGCTGACCGGAAGTCAGGATACGTTTGACCCCCAGCGTCCCCAGCGTTTTCCAGGCCTGACGCGGGTCAGCGCACAGATCGAACGCGCGATGAAAGGTCACCGCCAGCGGCCCGGCCGCGGCCATTATTTTTTTCATCCGCGGGATATCGACCTGGCCATCAGCATCCAGCACGCCGGTCACCAGCCCGGGAAAGCCCAGATCCCGCACCATGCGAATATCGTTAAGCATCGCGGCGAACTCTTCCTCGGTGTAGCAGAAATCGCCGCCGCGCGGGCGAACGATCGGATGCACCGGGAGGGTAATCGCCTCGCGGGCCGAGACCAGCACCCCATAAGAGGGGGTTAATCCCCCTTCCTGCGGCGCGGCGCAGAGTTCAATACGATCGGCGCCGCAGCGCTCAGCCTCCCGGGCGCACGCCACGCTGTAGCAACACACTTCCAGTACCGCCATTCCTCTCTCCCTGATCCAGACAACCTTTGCAGCATGGCACGATTTCACGCGGCAGACGCCGCGCGGCTTCACACTGTTACGTATCGGCTTGCTCGCTGGCGACGATTTGTTCAATAGACCACGGATGAAATTTGACCGTCACGCTGCCGTCGGTCACCGCCAGGGTGGGGTTCGGCAGGCGCTCATGCTCCCCTTTCGGCGAGCTGGTTTTGACCACGATCCCCGGCTGGCTGAGTCCGTCATCGGCCAGCAGCGCCAGCGCGCGGGCATTTAAGGTTGCCGGATCGCCGGGCAGGACGATTTCGATATGCTCCCAGCCTTCATGGGGATAACGCTTTTCACCCGGCCACGGCAGCTCAACGATATGGAAGCGCCAGTGCGCCACGCAGACCGGCTCCGCCAGTTTGAACAGGCAAATGGGCCGGCCGTTGATCATATTCTCCGACAGCAGGGTGCCGCACTGCTCCAGACCGCGGCGCCAGCGTTCCGCAGTGGTATTCTGATGACAGCGCAGGGAGATATGGTCGGCGTCGAGCCCGGCGATCTCCAGTCCCAGTCGCGCAGTGAAGCGCTGAAGCGCATCGGAAAATCGCGGGAGATCCGCCGTAATATCGGCCAGTTGTTCATTTTGCTGCCAGTTTGCCATGGGTTTGCTCGTCAATAATGCTCGTCAGTAATGAAAAGGTAATTTACCGTGTTTCGGCCTGCGGACCAACCGCCGCCCCGCTGATGGGCAACTGACCGGCGATGGATTGCGCACGCCGCCGCGCCGCGCGCAATGCTGACGGACGGGGACAAATGCAGTATACTCCCGCCCTAATTTGTCCACATTATGGCGCCGCCTCCCTCGGGGGCAGGCGCATTACACGTAAGGTATTCCGGTGAATATTCAGGCTCTTCTCTCAGAAAAAGTCAGCCAGGCCCTGATCGCGGCAGGCGCGCCTGCCGATTGCGAACCCCAGGTCCGCCAGTCAGCAAAAGTTCAGTTCGGCGACTATCAGGCCAACGGCGTGATGGCTGTCGCCAAAAAGCTGGGTATGGCGCCGCGACAACTTGCAGAGCAGGTACTGTCTCATCTTGACCTCAACGGCATTGCCAACAAGGTTGAAATCGCCGGGCCGGGCTTTATCAATATTTTCCTCGACCCCGCGTTTCTGGCGGACAACGTCAACCGCGCGCTGCAGTCTGAGCGCCTGGGCGTCACGAAACCGCAGGCGCAGACTATCGTCGTCGACTACTCGGCACCCAACGTAGCGAAAGAGATGCACGTCGGCCATCTGCGTTCGACCATCATTGGCGATGCTTCAGTCCGTACCCTGGAGTTCCTGGGTCATAAGGTGATCCGCGCCAACCACGTCGGCGACTGGGGCACCCAGTTCGGGATGCTGATCGCGTATCTGGAAAAACAGCAGCAGGAAAACGCCGGCGAAATGGCCCTGGCCGACCTCGAAGGTTTCTATCGCGAAGCGAAAAAGCACTATGACGAAGACGAAGCCTTCGCCGAGCGCGCGCGCAGCTACGTGGTTAAGCTGCAGGGCGGTGATGAGTACTTCCTGCAGATGTGGCGTAAGCTGGTCGACATCACCATGTCGCAGAACCAGATCACCTACGATCGCCTGAACGTCACCCTGACCCGCGATGACGTGATGGGTGAGAGCCTGTACAACCCGATGCTGCCGGGGATCGTCGCCGATCTGAAAGCCAAAGGGCTGGCGGTTGAGAGCGAAGGCGCTACCGTGGTCTTCCTTGATGAGTACAAAAACAAGGAAGGCGAACCGATGGGCGTCATCATCCAGAAAAAGGATGGCGGCTACCTCTATACCACCACCGATATCGCCTGTGCGAAGTATCGCTATGAAACGCTGCACGCCGACCGCGTGCTCTACTACATCGACTCTCGTCAGCACCAGCACCTGATGCAGGCGTGGACCATCGTGCGCAAGGCAGGCTACGTGCCGGACTCCGTGCCGCTGGAGCACCATATGTTCGGTATGATGCTGGGGAAAGACGGCAAGCCGTTTAAAACCCGCGCCGGCGGTACCGTGAAGCTGGCGGATCTGCTGGACGAAGCGCTGGAGCGCGCCCGTCGCCTGGTGGCCGAGAAGAACCCGGATATGTCGGCTGACGAGCTGGAAAATCTGGCGAAAGTGGTGGGTATCGGCGCGGTTAAATATGCCGACCTGTCGAAAAACCGCACCACCGACTACGTCTTCGACTGGGATAATATGCTGGCGTTCGAAGGCAACACCGCGCCGTATATGCAGTATGCCTATACCCGCGTGCTCTCCGTGTTCCGCAAAGCCGGCATCAACGAAAACGCGATGATCGACGCGCCGGTGGTCATCGCCGAAGATCGCGAAGCTCAGCTGGCCGCGCGCCTGCTGCAGTTTGAAGAGACCCTCTCCGTGGTCGCTCGCGAAGGGACGCCGCACGTGATGTGCGCCTACCTCTACGATCTGGCGGGCCTGTTCTCCGGCTTCTACGAGCACTGCCCGATCCTCAGCGCGGAAAGCGAAGAGACCCGCAACAGCCGTCTGAAGCTGGCGCTGCTCACGGCGAAAACCCTCAAGCTGGGTCTTGATACCCTCGGTATCGAAACCGTCGAGCGTATGTAACAAGCAACCCGGCGAAAGCCGGGTTAGTTTTATTCGGCGCCTCGCCAGCGGGGCGCCCTGCTCAGAAGTACTTGCGTAGATACTCCGTCAGACAAAGGATCGCCATCGCCTGACCGTAGGGCATCGAGGTAAGCGGGATCTGGCGATAAAAGTCGAGGTCTGACCCCATCCCGGTGCCAAATGAGGTCTGCAGCAGCTCCCCCTGCGGCGAAATATTCTGCACAATCCCGCGAATCGCTTTTTCAGCCACCCCGGCGTAGTGCTGCCCGACGTAACGCTTGCGCACCGCTTTGAGAATGCCGTAGGCAAAGCCGGCGGTCGCCGAGGCCTCAAGATAAGAGTGCGGGTCGTCCAGCAAGGTATGCCACAGGCCGCTGTCGTCCTGGCATTTTGCCAAGGCGGCAATCTGTGCGTCGAGGACTGTAATCAGATAGCGCCGTACCGCGTTCCCCTCGGGGAGATCCACCAGTTCCAGAAAATCCGGGATCACCATGGTGAGCCAGCTGTTGCCCCGCGCCCAACGCGCCCGGGCAAAGTTATGCCGCCCCTCATAGTTCCAGCCGTGAAACCACAGCCCGGTCTCCCGGTCCATCAGGTTCTGCACATGGAGCAGGAACTGGTAGGTTGCCTCCTCCACATACTGCGGGCGGTTAAGCAGCTTGCCAATTTTGGCTAACGGCAACACGGTCATCATCAGCGTGTCATCCCACATTTGCTGATGGTTCTCCTCCGCCAGAGTCATGTGCTGCATACCGCCCTGCTCGGTGCGCGGCATCTCGTGCATCGCCCACTCCGCCCAGCTCTCCAGCCACGGCAGATACGCCATACGGCCGGTCTCTTCAAAGCGGTAAGCCAGGGTCAGAAACGGGGCCATAGTATTGACGTTTTTGGTCGTTGCCCCCTCGGCGAAGCGGTCGGCAAACCAGCGATCGATGATATCACGCATCTCGATATCGCCGGTTTGCTGGTAATACTGATAGATGCCGTACAGCCCAACGCCGTGGGTCCACTCCCAGCCGGCCCAGCCTTTGGTATCGATCACGCGCCCGTCATCCAGGCGTAGTAAAAATTGCCCGCTCTCATCCTTAATATTCACCAGGTTTTGCGTCACGTTGCGGATCAGCGCCTGCAGTTCGCTGCGGGCGATAAAACGTTCAGGCTGACGCAGTAATGGGCTATGTTTGACCGGCCAAACTTTCATGTTGTTAACCTCGGGTATATGTCGAATTCAAAGCGCCGCCCTTAATGAGCGCCGGGGCAGCAGGTTTATGACGATTCAGATAGCCAATATTGTTATTGCCCCACAGACAGTCGTAAGGCATCCCCGCCAGCAGCTCGACCACCGCACGGTGTTCCGCACTGGTCTGTTCCGACTGAGCGTAGCCGAGCTCGCGCATTCTGAGGGTCTCGCTGCGCAGGACGCTGTGGGTGTGCAGGTTGAGTTTGAAGCGCAGCGAGACGAGGAAGCCGCAGGCTAACACCACCAGAGTGCCGACGCTGAGGATCAGCAGAATGGTATGGCTGACCCCTTCAGGCTGTATTTTTTGCCCGGAAACAAACCCCGACAACTGCATAATGATCCCCACCAGCATCACCGCCCCCGCCTGCGAGGCTTTGCGGGTCAGAGTCATGATGCCGGCAAAAATCCCCTCCCGGCGCTGGCCGGTGATCGCTTCGTCGACGTCGGCAATATAGGTGTAGGTATTCCACGGTACGTAATTTATCCCGCCGCGTCCCAGTCCGGCGACAGCAGAGATGAGCAGCAATAAGGAATAGACGTCGCTCAGTCCGGCGTAATAGAGCAGCGCGTAGGAGAGTGAGCTCAGGCCAAACAGGACCACCACCATGCGGTACGACGGCGCGGGGCCAAAACGAATGCACAGCGGGATCATGGCGATTACCGCAATAAACTGGAAGATGGCCATCGTCCCCAGCAGGTTCGAGGCGACGGCGGCTTCCTGCATCAAAACAAAGACCACGTAATAGGTAAACACGGCATTGAAGACGTCCTGGGCGATATAGCCCCCCAGATACATGCCGAGGTGCTGGCGGAAAATTTTTATCCGCAGCGTAGAACTCAGCTCAATCACCAGGCGATTGAGGCTCTGAGCAAGGGTTAAGTTTTGTTTTTCCGCTTCCGCCCGCAGGGCCGCTTCCGACCACGCCTCCCGCGGTCGTTCCCAGGTGAAACACCAGACCAGAGTCAGCATCACCGCGCACAGCACCGAGAACACCAGGCTGGCATAGAAGAACGAGCTGGCATTATCTTTGCCGAGCCAGGAGAGGAGGATCCCCGGCAGGAAGGAGGCTAAAATCGCCGACATCTGCGCCATCGAAATGCGCGCGCCGGAGAATTTGGTTTTCTGTTTAAAGTCATCGGTCATCTCCGGCACCAGCGTCTCATAGGGCACCAGAATCATGGTATAGACCATATCAAACAGCAGATAGGTCGCCAGGTAGTACCAGAAGCCCATCTCGCCGACCCACATCGCTGAATAGCTGAATACGCAGGGGATGCCGAGCAGAATAAAGAATTTTCTGCGGCCGAAGCGCTTACCAAGCCAGGTGGTGCCAAAGTTATCGGTGAGAAAGCCCATCAGCGGGCTTACCACCGCGTCCAGCACGCGGGCGGCAGCAAAAATAAGCGTGGCCTCAATCGGGGTCAGTCCGCAAAAGGTCGTGTAAAAGTAGAGCAGCCATGCGGCGGTTAGCGCCGTCGTGCCGGCGCCGAGAAAATCGCCCGCGCCGTAGGCCAGATAGTTAGCCAGTCCAATTTTTCGTGTTTTCATCGCCGTGATCCTGTGTCTTTTTTTAAAAGAACGCCGACAATCGTTCCGGATTTGCCACCGGAAGGGAGTGGGTACCTGGCTACACTAAAAGCTGTGAAAGGAGGTTACCTTTGTACTTTTGCCACGGAACAGTCGCCGGTGGCAAAATGACAAAGAGATGACGTCGCCACTTCACTCATTTATAAAACAGCATTTCTTTTTAATCAAAAGACAGGTTCATTGATGTGATCTGGCTGGAAGGTCGCCGACTGACGAACAGGCTCGCAAATCCCGGGATCGGCCCTTGCGCAGTCGGGGAAACAGGAGTAAAGAATGGAAGAAAGGGTTATTCCGCGTATCTCAAGGAGGCCAGATGCCTTATACCCATCTGCTGGTTGCCGTCGCGCCAACGCCGGAGAGTCAGGTATTAATTAAAAAAGCGGTGTCGATAGCCCGCCCCGTTAACGCGAAAGTGAGCTTAATCACTCTCGCTACGGATCCGGAGCTGTATAACCAGTTCGCCGCACCGATGATGGAAAATCTGCGCGAAGTGATGCAGGAAGAGACGCGGGAGTTTCTCAATGAGCTGGCTCGCCACGCGGACTACCCAATAGAAAGAATGACCATCGCCTGCGGCGAGCTAGGCCATCATATTAAGGACTTCTGCCGGTCACACCGTGTTGATCTGGTGATCTGCGGCAATCACAACCATTCCCTCTTCTCACGCGCCACCTGCTCGGCGAAAAATATCGTCGGCAGCTGCGGCGTTGATGTCCTGTTGGTTTCCCTTGAAAAGGGCTAACGCCGGTTAGCCCTTTTCCTGAACTAGGCCAGTTTAGGGAAGGTGGCTATCTTCCCCCGCAGACGGCTCTCCTCGCTGCGCGGTGAAATATGCTGCAGATCCTCGACAAAGCGCGCCTGCCAGTTATGAATATCATTTTCTCTGATCACGTCCAGCATCGCTGAATGACGGGCGATACGTTCCGCCAGCGGCATGCTGAGCGCGCGATCCAGCGCGGCGGCAACCTCGTCGCGATCGTAAGGATTGACGATCAGGGCGCTGGTCAGCTCCTGCGCCGCCCCGGCAAACTGCGACAGGACCAGTACGCCAGGGTTATCCGGATCCTGCGCCGCGACGTACTCCTTCGCCACCAGATTCATACCATCGCGTAGCGGCGTCACCAGCCCGACGTCAGAGTAGCGGAAGACCTTCATCAGCAGCTTACGATCAAAATGCTGATTCAGATAGTAGAGCGGTGTCCAGCCAAGCTGACCAAACTGTCCGTTGATGCGTCCGGCTGCGGTTTCCAGCTGGTGGCGGATATCCTGATAGGCCTGCACATCGCCGCGGGAGGTCGGCGCGATCTGGGTATAACGGATTTTGCCGTGGTGCTGAGGGTACTTCTCGAGCAGCGTCTCGTAGGCGAGGAATCGCTCCGGCAACCCTTTCGAATAGTCAAGACGCTCCACGGAGAAGATATTCTTCACATTTTTCAGCTCGTTCTTCAGCTGGGCCAGCTTCGGCGGCAGCGGACCTTTAGCGTTGCGCGTAATTTCGTCCGGATCGATCCCTATCGGATAAACCTCGGTACTGAACGCCTTACCCCATGCCTGATAGCGTTTATCGCCGAGGTCGGATAGGCGAGTCTGCATAGCAATGCTGTCGAGAAAAGCGGTTCTGTCGCTTTCGGTCTGGAAGCCCAGCAGATCGTAATCGCACAGTTGCTCCAGCAGCTCAGCGTGCGGCGGCAGAGCGTTAAAAATCTCCGGCGTCGGGAACGGAATATGTAAGAAAAACCCGATGCGATTGTTCACCCCGCGCTTGCGCAGCTCGCTGGCGAAGGGCAGAAGATGGTAATCATGGATCCACAGCGTATCGTCTGGCTCAATCAGCGGCAGAAGCTTGTCCGCCAGCATGGCGTTAACCCGCAGATATCCCTCCCAGGCTTCGCGCTGAAAGCTGACCAGATCAAGGCGATAGTGGAAAGCCGGCCACAGCACGGCGTTAGAGAACTGGTTGTAGTATTCATCATGGTCCCGTTCATTAAGGTTGAACGACGCCCAGGAAATATTCCCGCGGGAGACCTGCTTGAGCGGCTGCTGGTCATCGCCAATCTCGCCGCTCCAGCCAAACCACAGACCCCCCGCCGCTCTCAGTGCCCCCAGGATGCCGACGGCCAGACCGCCAGCGCTCGATTTTTTATCGTCCGGTAAGGCGATACGGTTAGAGACTACGACTAAACGACTCATGGTCATCCCTCCTTTCGGTTTGCGCGTCATACGCCAGATGTTGCAACCACGTCCTTACAGCGGCGGCATCCGCCAACCGCCAGTGCGCCTGAGTTTCCCCGGCGCCAACTTTTACCGACATTCCCTGCAGTTGATTAACGACGCTGAATCCCGCCTCGTCGGTCAAATCATCGCCGACAAAAACCGGTTCGCGGCCGGCGAATGGCGCCTCCTGCATGAACGCGGTAATCGCCTCCCCTTTGTTGACGCCGCGGGGTTTAATCTCCACCACGCACTTGCCAAGCTGTAACGCCAGCAGCGGATAGCGCTGAACAATCCGCTGCGCCAGCTCCAGCACGGCGCTCTGCTGCTGCGGGGCCTGGCGATAGTGGAGCGCGAAAGCCATCTCTTTACTCTCCAGCTCACATCCCGGGAGCGCTTCCAGCGCCGACGTCAGCTCAGCCGCGATCTCATCGCGCAGCGCTGTCGGCAGAGAGACGATGTAGGTTTTACCATTGATATCACGGCGCTCGGCCCCGTGAACGCCGGCCAGCGGTAGCCGCCAGGGATGGGTTAGCGCGTCAAGTTCAGCCATTGAGCGCCCTGAAATCAATGCCACCGCGCCCCCCTGCTGCTGAGCCAGCGCATTGAGCGCCTGCAGCGTGCTGTCGGGTATCACCACCTGATCGGGGTGCGGCTGGATATCGGCAAGAGTACCGTCGAGGTCAAAGAAAAAAGCGTAGTTTCCGGTTAGCGCAGGCGGTACAGATATCTGGTTATCCACCCTGTTTCCTCCTTATCATGGCCAGCCGAAGCTGGTTGTTAATTATATGTGAGCCATGTAAGTATAGACAGTGTGACCAACCTCGCCATTTTTGATAGTTACCGCCAGCGAAACGGGCGCTGGCGGCAATTACTCTGTAAACTAAAAAGTTCGGTTTAAATTCAGGCCGCACGTTTGGCTTTTTGTTTGTAGCGGTCGAAGATCACCGCCGCCAGCAGGATCACCCCGCGCACGACGTATTGTGAGAATGGCGAGATATTCAGCAGGTTCATCGCATTTTCCACGGTTCCGAGGATCAGGATCCCGGCCACCACGTAGGAGATCTTGCCGATCCCGCCCTTCAGCGACACCCCGCCCAGCACGCAGGCCGAAATAACAATCAGCTCATAGCCAATCGAGGTCATCGGCTGGCCGCTGGTCATGCGCGACGCCAGAATGATCCCCGCTGCGGCAGATACCAGACCGGAGAGCACAAAGATAATAATCTTGGTGCGCACCACCGGGACGCCGGCCAGGCGCGCCGCCTCTTCATTGCCGCCAATAGCCAGCGTATTACGGCCAAAGGTGGTTTTGTTTAGTAATAATCCGAAAACCACCAGGCAGGCGACGGTCAGCCAGATCGGCGCCGGCAAACCAAACCAATTGGCGTAGCCGAGGGTGAAGAAACGTTCATCTTCGATCCCCACCGCTTTGCCGTCGGAGATAATATAGGCCAGGCCGCGGACAATCTGCATGGTGGCCAGCGTGGTGATCAGCGCGTTGATCTTAAGGCGCGCAATGACAAAGCCGTTAACCAGGCCACTAAGCGCCCCCAGCAACAGGCCTGCGGCGATCCCCAGCCACAGGCTTTCGCTGAGATTAATCACCACCGCGGTGGTGACCCCGGCGCAGGCGATAACCGACGCCACCGACAGGTCAAAATCGCCGGAGGCCAGGCAAAACAGCATGCCGCAGGCCACCATCCCGGACATCGAGATCGCCAGCCCCAGCCCTTTCATATTGACGAATGAAGCAAAGTTGGGCACAAAAATCACACAGCCGATAAACAGCACCGCAAACACCACCAGCATGCCAAACTGATCCCAGATGCGGGCAAAGCTAAAGGTTGAGCGGGTAGCCCCGGACGTAGTCACTGATGACATCATTTACTCCTTACTCAGGCGACAGCCTGGCTCACTGTTGGCATCGCAAGGCTTAACGCCTGCTGTTCATTGGCTTCTTCATGCAGCAGTTCGCCGGCGATTTGTCCTTCGCGCATCACCACGATGCGGTCAGCGACGCCCAGCACTTCCGGCAGGTCGCTGGAGGCAAACACCACGGCGACACCGGAGGCGGCGAGGCCATAGATCACATTGTAAATTTCATGTTTGGCGCCGACGTCGATGCCGCGGGTTGGCTCATCAAGCAGGATCACCTTCATCTCTTCCGACAGCCAGCGGCCAAGGATCGCTTTCTGCTGGTTGCCGCCCGACAGGTTCATAATCAGCTGTTCCGGGCCCGGCGTTTTAATATTCAGCGACTGGATATGTTGATCGGCGTTGTCCGCCTCCCAGGCGTTGTTGATCAGGCAGCCAGCGTGAATATGCTTGCGCCGGGCGCTGATATTGATGTTATCGCGCACGGAATGCACCGGAATAATCCCCTCCGCTTTACGATCCTCCGGGCACAGCATCATCCCGGCCTGGATGGCCTGGGCCGGTTTGCGAATGGAGACGGGCTGGCCATCGATATACACCTGACCGCCGGTTATCTGCGTGCCGCCAAACAGGCCTTTCATTAGTTCGCTGCGCCCGGCACCCACCAGTCCGAACAAACCGACAATTTCACCGCTGCGCACCGAGAGACTAACCGGCGTGCGCACGCCCGGCGCTTTGACCTCCTCCAGGCGCAGCCGCTCCTCGCCATAGGGGCGAGGCTTCCAGCCATAAATATCGCCCAGATTGCGGCCTACCATTGCCTGGACCAGGGCGTCGTGGCTGACGCTCGGCATATCGTCAAAGGTGCAAACGTAGCGGCCATCTTTAAAGACGGTGATGGCATCGCTGAGGGCAAAAATCTCTTCCATCCGGTGTGAAACATAGATGATGACCCTTCCCTCCTCCCGCAACTCGCGGATGACGCGAAACAGGTTGTCGATCTCTCTGGCGGAGAGCGAGCTGGTCGGCTCATCGAACGCGATAATCTTGGCGTTACGCGCCAGCGCTTTGGCAATCTCCACCATCTGCCATTGACCAATGGAGAGATATTTCAGCGGCGTCTCCGGGTCGATATCCAGACCCAGATGCTCCAGCTGCAGGCGGGCCTCATAGTTGAGCAGCGAGCGATTGACGATGCCGCCTCTGTGCGGCAGCTGACCGAGATAGATATTTTCGGCGACGGTCATCTCCGGGATCAGATGCAGCTCCTGGTAGATAATTGCCACGCCGGCGTTCAGCGCCTCCATGGTATTGGCGAATGCCATCTGCTGGCCGCCGATCTGCAAATGGCCCGCGGTCGGGATATAGTTGCCGCTGAGAATTTTCAACAGCGTCGATTTGCCTGCGCCATTTTCGCCCATCAGCGCGTGGATCTGTCCCGGGTAGCAGTCAAAACTGATATCGGACAAGGCCTTTACGCCAGGGAACGTCATGGTGATGCCGCGAAATGAGAGATAAGGGGTAGACTGTTGCATAACGACTCCGCTCTTCTGCACTCAGCCCCCGCGCCGCGGCGGGGGCCAGTTTAATCAGGCTGTTACAGCCCTTTTTTCGCCAGCTCTTCTTTGAAGTTATCGCGGGTAATCAGCACCACATCGGTCACCGCCGTGAACTTCGGCGGCTCGACGCCCTTGGTGACCCAGTTGTAGAGCATTTCGCTGGTTTTGTAGCCGTGGATATCCGGGCTTGGCAGCAGAGAGCCATAGAAGCCGGTCGGCTGCGCCTTCGACAGTTCGTTGACGGCATCCACGCCGTTGATGCCGATGCCAATCACATCGGGAGCTTTAAAGCCCTGACCTTCGGTCGCGCGCACGCCGCCGAGGACGGTGTTGTCGTTCATCCCGACGATCAGCCAGTGTTTAACCTGCGGATGCTGGACCAGCATCGAGTTACCGGCGTCGAACGCTCCCGGGATATCGTTGGATTTTGTCGGCACGCGGTAGATTTGCGCGTCCGGGAAGCCGGCCGCCTTCAGGGCATCGATGGAGCCGGTGGTGCGACGGCGCGCGGTATCCAGCTCATCGGCGGTGATCGCCATTACGGCGGTGTCTTTGACATCCCAGCCGCGCTTTTGCATCTCTTTATAGAGTTCCTGCCCCTGACGGGCGCCAATTTCGCTCGCCGCCATCATCACCAGCGGTACGCTCTCCATCGGTTTGCCCTTCGCATTGACGAACTGGTCATCGACGGTAATCACCTTCATGTCATAGCCACGCGCTTTGGCGACAATCGCCGACCCGAGCTTGGGATCGGGGGTACAGATGACAAAGCCCTTCGCGCCGCTGGCCGCCAGGCTGTCAATGGCATTCAGGGTTTTCTCCCCATCCGGGACCGCAATTTTAATAACGTCAAAGCCTAAATCTTTTCCTGCTTTATCAGCAAATTTCCACTCAGTCTGAAACCATGGCTCTTCCGGCTGTTTCACCAGAAAACCCAGTTTAAGATTTTCCGCCATAGCTGATTGTGACATAACCGCAGCGAGACCAATGGCCGCCAGCGCTTTAGTAAATTTGTGCATGGTAAACTCCAGCTTTAATTCGCTTTCATGTAGGGAAAAATCGGAATTAACAATTTAATCGGCATCAAAACAAGGCATTAGAAAAATCGCATTCCCCACTGCCGTTGTTAGAGTAGTAATACCCGGAAATTATTTCTCCATACGAGAGCATTATCACATCGCGGAATTACAGTAATTGCGTACATACATTTAGCAAAAAATGACATAAAAAATGACACAATTGTCATACAATTTTACCGGGGCATAGCAGGATCATCTATACCATCAGCAGGCTTATCCTTGTGTTGTCAGAGGATGTTTAACGGTGGGTTACAGCACTGTTATCATCAGCGATTGACGGCGTTGCTACGGGCGATCGCCTGTGCGCCACTCAAATGGCAACCCACCTCGCACCGCTGAGCCACATGGCCCGCTTAATATCGCGAAAAAACGGATCTTTGGCGTAATTTATTCCGAAAAGAAAAAATATATTCCTCTTGATAAAAGCGCCTGCAACAAAAAATAAAAATAATGATCATCAACCTGAAACATTACTAATGAAATAACTTATTCCGTTCTCTTCTACGACGAATCTCGTAGTCAAATACTTATATCTTATAACCAATCTGAAACCAGCGAGCCCCTGCCAACGGCGCACAATCTCAGCCCTGGTAGTTTGCACAAATAATGGTGTAACAAAACGTAAATTACCGCGCTTGAGAGTTTTCTTAATTTCGTTGAGCGAGTATTCTTAAATCGTCGGCAAATGGAAAAAATACCCGACTCATACGGAATGTGTAGAGTTTTATTATTCTGCAACAGTGCCGCGTGTCACTATTTTATCTTGTAGTTATCCGCAGGATCCGCTGACGCGCACCAGTAACCCCTTCCCGGTTAATAAGGATATTTTTTATGGCAGTTCCAGGAATGGCACAAAAGCTAAACACCCAAATGAATCTTGAGTTTCACGCCTCTAACGTTTACCTAAACTTAAGTGAGTGGTGCGCCCGGCATCGCTTCGACGGCGCCGCGACGTTTCTGCGCACCCGCGCGCAAAGCAGCATCACCCTCACCATGCGCGTATTTGACTACCTGAAAAAAGCCGGCAGCTGGCCGATCGTCAATCCCGACCACGCCTGTAACCCTGAGTGCACCTCGCTGGAAGATCTGTTTACCCAAACCCTGAGCGATTACCAACAGCGCAGTCGTCTGCTGAGCGGTCTCGCTCAGGAAGCCAAAGCGCAAAGCGATGACAGTACCTGGCGGTTTCTCACGCTGTTGGCGGAAGAGCAGCAGCAGGATGGCCTGCTATTGCAAAGCGTGCTTGAGGAAATTCGTAATGCCGATAAAGCCGGTCTCGGGATGGAGCAGACCGATCGGCGTCTGATGGCTATCGTTGGAGAAGCGCAGAAAGCGCATTAATCAAGCCTTTATCGCTCTGCCAGGGGGAGCGCGTCTGCGCTGCCCCGCCCGGTTTATTAATCCATTACGTCTATTTTTTCTCCCCTATTATTCCTTTCAAGAATAAAAAAGTTTTAACTCGATCCCATTCCCTCATCACCGTTACCCCATAAGGGGGATTAGTGAGCGCGGTCACTTTTTGACGGACCATAAAGAAATATAAAAACAGTGTTTCAAAAATATAAAACACGAGGTTTATTTTTTATGGCTAGATACACGGCTTCAGCCTCTGAAGGGCTGCAGGGAAGACCGATCTTGTTACGCCATCAGTTAGCCTACGGCGGCGGAAATCTGTTAGGGAGCGGCGCACTGGCGATAAGCGGCGCATGGCTACTCTATTTTTATACGACCTTTTGCGGCCTGACGCTGATCGAGGCCTCATTTATCTTCTCCGTCGCCAGCATCATTGACGCTATCAGCAACCCGTTGATGGGCTATCTGACGGATAATTTTGGCAAAACGCGCCTGGGCAAGCGCTTCGGCCGCCGGCGTTTCTTTCTGCTAATCGGTATTCCGCTGATGATGTTCTACCCGCTGCTGTGGGTGGAAGGCCTGAGTTTCTGGTACTACCTTAGCACCTATGTGGTGTTTGAGATCATCTACACCTCTATCATGGTGCCTTATGAAACGCTGGCGACAGAGATGACCGATGATTTCTCACTGCGTTCAAAACTGACCGGCTATAAAGCTATCTTTGGTAAGCTGGCCAACTTCCTCGCGGCGTTTATTCCCGGCCAGTTCATTCTGCTGTATGGCAAAGATTCTGCCACCCCTTTCTTCCTCACCGGTCTGACCTATGGCGCGATCCTGATCGTCGCTATTTCCTGCCTGTGGTTGTGCAGCTGGGAGCGTGAGCGCGGGGAAGAGGTGGAAACCAGCGCGAAAAAAGGACTGCTGAGCACCCTGCTGTCGCTGGCGAAAGATATGCGTTCGACTTTTTATCTACGCGTATTCCGCAAACATCTTGGTATGTACCTGTGCGGCTTTGGCGCGGAATGGCTGTTTGCCTCCATCTTCACCTATTTCGTGATCTTCGTTCTACAACACGATCCAGCGATGGTGGCCGGGCTGAACAGCCTGAACTCGATTCTGCAGCTGATCTCTACGGCGCTGTTTATCGGCCTGTGCGTGAAAAAGGGCTTCAGCAAACCCTATATCCTGGCGCTGGGGATCGTGATTTTCGCGGTTCTGCTGTATACCTCGCTGTGGTTTTTCCATCTACCGTCCGGCCTGGCGACAGTGCTGATGTTCGGCATTACCGTGCTGTTCGGCCTGGGTACCGGCGG
Source organism: Klebsiella sp. KP20-425-1 (assembly GCF_025813515.1). Classification (NCBI taxonomy): domain Bacteria; kingdom Pseudomonadati; phylum Pseudomonadota; class Gammaproteobacteria; order Enterobacterales; family Enterobacteriaceae; genus Klebsiella; species Klebsiella sp. KP20-425-1. Next base: position 1,866,471 of record NZ_CP109614.1, on the reverse strand, counting down.
GGTTTACTATATACCCTGGACCGTTTACACCTTCCTGGCCGATGTCGATGAGATCTACACCGGACGCCGGCGGGAAGGGATCTATGCCGGCGCCATGACCTTCTCAGGAAAAATTCTGCGCTCGATTGTGGTGTTCTCGATGGGGGCGATCCTGAGCTTCTACGGTTTCCAGTCAAAAGCGCACAGCCAACCGGAAAGCGCGGTGACCGCTATCGCAGTGGTATTCTGCGTCGGGGTGATCGCATTAGCCCTGGCCGCCATCGTCTTCAGCAAGCAGATGAAGCTGGACCGGAAGGCCCATCTGGTGGTGCTGCAGGAAGTCGCGCGGATAAAAGCGGGCGGCAAAATTAGCGATATTGCGCCGGACGTGCGGGTTATCGTGGAGGATCTGGTCGGCCATCGCTACGAAGAGTGCTGGGGCAACAGCAAATTGTTCAAAGATGCTGCCCCTGCGCCTGCGCAGACCGTCGTTTCCCATTAAAGAAGAAGGCCCCGCCGGTATCCGGCGAGGCCTGGTATTAATGCGTTTCTTCCTGTGGAGTAAACTTCAGCTCAATCAACGCGATCGCTTTTTGCACCGCGCGAAGGGTCACCGGATCGGCAGAAGCCGGATGGCTGGCGAAGTCGATAGCTTTCAGCTGAGTGGTCATTTTTTCACGCACTTCCACCGGCGCAATGACGTCAATGACATCGAGGATCTGTTTGATAACCAGCTGGCAGGCAACCACATCGGATACCAGCTCGTCGTGTTCGGTAAGATGTTGAGACATTAATTACTCCTTTTTTCAGGAGCGTAATAGTACCCTAAATCGTTAACGATAATAAAACCTGCCGTCGCAGGTTTTTTTATCTACCCTACTGGCTGGCGGGTCGTCTCCTGCCGCTTTGCACAGGATCACACTCTTGATGGCAGTGACAACATGAATACCGCGATCTCTTCCCGCGATGAACGTGCTTTTTCAGCGCCGGCGCTGCTGGTGGCCGGTGCCTTTTTTATGGAGTTTCTCGACGGGACGGTGATCGCCACCGCCCTGCCCGATATGGCGAGGGATTTTGGCGTCACCGCGGTCGAACTGAATATCGGCATCAGCGCCTATCTGATTACCCTGGCGGTCCTGATCCCGGCCAGCGGCTGGATCGCCGATCGCTTCGGCGCCCGGGCTATTTTTACTCTCGCCCTGGCGATCTTTACCCTTGCCTCGGTCTTCTGCGGCCTCTCCACCGAGGTGCATATCTTTGTCGCCATGCGTATCCTTCAGGGAGTCGGCGGCGCGCTGATGGTCCCCGTTGGTCGCCTTGCGGTGCTACGCACCACGCCGAAACACCAGCTGATCAAGGCCATCGCCACCCTGACCTGGCCGGCGCTGGTGGCCCCCATTATCGGCCCGCCTTTGGGCGGCTTTATAACCCGCTACGCCAGCTGGCACTGGATCTTCTTTATCAATGTCCCGCTGGGCCTTGCCGCCATCATCCTTTCGCTGCGCATTATCCCTGATATTCGCGAAACGGAACGGCGCTCCTTCGATCTCAGCGGATTTATCACTACCTCGGTCGCGATGGTCAGTCTGGTGACCGCGATGGAGCGGCTCGGCGATCGCCAGCCGCAGATCTGGCCGACGCTGGCTCTCGCCGCGCTTGGCTTCGGCTGTCTGTTATATTCCATTCGTCATTTCCGCCGGGCGGCGGCGCCTATGGTTCGTCTCGACGCCCTGCAGGTGCCGACGTTCCGGGTGACAATGTACGGCGGCTCGTTGTTCCGGGCCTCCATCAGCGCGGTGCCTTTTCTGCTCCCCCTGCTGTTCCAGGTGGGATTCGGTATGGATCCTTTTCATTCCGGCCTGCTGGTGCTGGCGGTGTTTGTCGGTAATTTAACCATTAAACCCGCCACCACACCGCTCATTCGCTGGCTGGGCTTTCGTCGGCTACTGCTGATCAATGGCGCGTTGAACGTCTGTTCGCTGCTGGCTTGCGCGCTGCTTACGCCGCAGACGCCGGTCTGGGCCATCATGCTGATCCTTTATCTCGGCGGGGTGTTTCGCTCAATCCAGTTTACCGGTGTAAGCACGCTGGCCTTCGCCGATGTCCCCGCCGCGCAGATGAGTGATGCTAATACGCTGTTCAGTACCGCGTCGCAGCTGGCGGTAGGGCTGGGGATCACGCTCGGGGCGATTGGCATTCGCCTGGGCGAGCAGGTCGGCGACTGGCTGCATCTTACTGAACTACCGGGGATCAGCTTCCGCCTGTCGTTTGTGTTTATCGCCTTGATCTGTCTGGTAGGGATGATCGACAGCCTGCATCTGGCCAAAACGGCCGGCAGCAGCGTGTCGGAGAAGAAGAAATAGAAGAAAAAATAAACGACGGAAGGGCCAGCGGCGCTGGCCCTGATGACGGTTAAGCGACGATCTGGCGAACAAAGTCTTCGATTGCTTTATCCTGGCAGTTTTCGAAGAAGCACTGCTGGAAGCGTGGGCCGGAGACTGCGGTTTTCACCAGCTGCGGATCGATGGCGCGCAGGGTATCGAGGTAGTTCTCTTTTACTACTGCTGCTTTGACCTGGTTGAGGATCCCGGCATTGCGCACCTGCGGTTCTTTGCGCTCCGGCGGATAGCCTTCGCCGTTGCGGCCGGTAAAGGCTTTTTCAAAGATAAACCGCACATTCAGTTCGGCGCCCCAGCCGAAGCCTTTGGCAAACGGCAGCGACAGCGCATTACCGTTGTTGATCTGGGCAAACAGGAACGCATCCGCCGGATCGATACAGTAGCCGCAGACCACGCCCGGATGGATGTTCAGCGACATCAGCGCCCCCTGACCGGTACCGCAGCCGGTGACCACGAAGTCAACTGCTTTCGAATTCAGCAGAATACTGGCCATGATCCCAAGATGGATGTAGGTCAGATGATGATCGTTCTCATCGCTCATGCCGACGTTATAGACCGGGAATCCTTTTTCGTCGGCAACCGCGTTAAGCTCCTTGAGGATGATGGCGTTTTTGTTCGCCTGGCTGTTCTCCATCATCAGTGCAATCTTCATGGTTATTCTCCTGAATGCTGTGCGGGCCTGCCCGCAGAATGTCATTGGCGTTGACTGCACTTTACTACCTTGAAAACAAACTTTCAAATTTTATGAAAAGTTGTTTTAAAATTTACGCAGTGCTTCACACTTTCGCAGGCTCCCCCTGTCTATTGACCTCAGCCCTCTGCATGCTGGCGAATCCGCTTCGTCCTCCCTTACCACCCGCCGGCGACAAAGTCCTGACCGCCCAGGCAATAATGAATAATAAATTAAAAGCATTCTCATTTATTATTAAACTGCCAATGCGTGTTATTCCCATTAGCATTTTAAATAAAACATTTTTAAATTTACTTTTTGCAAATAATTAAATAACAAATTATAGTGGCAGCCAATAACATCTATTATTTAATTCCAGGAGTGCAACGATGCTGAAAACGGACATGATTGACAAACTCAATGAACAGATGAATCTTGAACTCTATTCTTCTCTTCTTTATCAGCAGATGAGCGCCTGGTGCAGTTACCACAGTTTTGAAGGCGCCGCGGCCTTCCTGCGTCGCCATGCTCAGGAAGAGATGACCCATATGCAGCGCCTGTTCGACTATCTAACCGACACCGGCAGCCTGCCGCGGATCAACGCTATCGCCTCCCCGTTTGCCGAATATGCCTCACTCGACGAGCTGTTCCGCCAGACCTACGAGCATGAGCAGCTGATCACGCAAAAAATAAATGAACTGGCGCACGCGGCCATGACCAGCCAGGATTACCCGACCTTTAATTTCCTGCAGTGGTATGTTGCTGAACAGCATGAAGAAGAGAAATTATTTAAATCGGTGATCGATAAACTGACCCTCGCTGGGAAAAGCGGCGAAGGTCTGTACTTTATCGATAAAGAGCTGGCTACCCTCGACGCGCAGAATTAATCCCCCGCGCCGCGACAGTCCGTGTCGCGGCCCTCTTAATGTCGGCAGATCTTATTTTCTGCGGTAGTAAAACCTTCCTCTCTGGCAATAAATTTGCCTTTTTTCTCTAAAAACGCCACCAACTGTGCGGCGCTTAGATTCTCTGCTGAACAGGTGTGAAACCGCGCCTCTTCGCCAAAGCGGCGGCGAATGGCGGCCTCCAGCGAGGCGACCGTCCAGGACTCACCCGAGGCGAGCATCATCTGTAAAACTTCATGACCATGAATAGAAGACATAACCCCTCCTGCAAAAACCGCCAGCTTAGGCCAGACCGTCAACCCGCGCCTTGCGCCAGCGCAGGCTTTCGCCCTCTTATTATGTAAACATTTCATTACACAACTTGTAATCCCGATTTGACGAAAGCCGTAATATCCCCTACTCTGCGCGGCATAATTTATTGTTATTTGCTGTAGGGATAGCGAAAAGCGTGAAAAACCGCACTCTGGGCAGTATTTTAATCGTAGCTGGCACCACCATCGGTGCAGGAATGTTGGCAATGCCATTGGCCGCCGCAGGCGTCGGCTTTACCGTCACGTTGGGTTTACTTTTCACCCTGTGGGCATTGATGTGCTATACCGCCCTTTTGCTGCTGGAAGTCTACCAGCATGTCCCTGCCGATATGGGGCTCGGTTCTCTGGCGGCGCGCTATCTGGGCCGTTATGGGCAGTGGGTTACCGGATTCTGCATGCTGTTTCTGCTGTACGCCCTCACGGCAGCCTATATCAGTGGCGCCGGTGAATTACTCGCTTCCAGCCTCAACCAGTGGCTGGACTGGCAGCTACCGCCGGCCGCAGGCGTACTGATCTTCACCCTCCTCGGCGGGGCGGTAGTGTGCATTGGCACCGCGCTGGTGGATCTGTTCAATCGCTTCCTGTTTAGCGCCAAAATCGTCTTCCTGGTGATTATGCTGGCCCTGCTGATGCCGCACATTCATCAGGTGAACCTGCTGACGCTGCCGGTTGAGCAAGGCCTGGCCCTGTCGGCCATTCCGGTGATTTTCACCTCCTTTGGTTTTCACGGCAGCGTCCCGAGCATCGTCAGCTATCTGGGGGGGGATATTCGCAAATTGCGCCGGGTATTTATCATCGGCAGCTTTATTCCTCTGGTGGCCTATATTTTCTGGCAGCTGGCGACGCTGGGCAGTATCGACGCCCCGGCCTTTACCGCCATGCTGGCAAATAACGCTGGTCTGAACGGCCTGCTGGAGGCGATCCGCGAAGTGGTGGCGTCACCGCATGTGGAGCTGGCCGTTCACCTGTTTGCCGACCTTGCGCTGGCGACGTCATTCCTCGGCGTCTCGCTCGGCCTGTTTGATTATCTGGCGGATATGTTTCAGCGTAAAAACAGCGTCGGCGGGCGTCTGCAGAGCGGGATAATCACCTTCCTGCCGCCGCTGGCGTTCGCCCTGTTCTATCCCCGCGGTTTCGTCATGGCCCTCGGCTACGCCGGGGTGGCATTAGCCGTGCTGGCGCTGATAATGCCGGCCCTGCTGGTCATGAAGAGTCGCCGAGAGCATCCGCAGGCTACCTGGCGGGTCGCCGGCGGCGCACCGACGCTATGGCTGGTTCTGCTGTGCGGGATCGGCATCGTGGCTATTCAGTTCAGCATCGCTGCCGGGTTGTTGCCCGCGGTGGGATAAAAAAGGGGCCTGCTGGCCCCTTGTTCATTTCGCTAAGCAACACTGCTTATACTTTTTACCGCTGCCGCATGGGCAGGGATCGTTGCGTCCGACTTTCGCTTCATTTCTTATTGGCTGCGGGGCCTCCACCGGCTGCGGATTCGCTATCCAGTACTGGTAAAGCGCCAGCGCCGCCGGCGTGATACGCTCGATGCTGGCGATAAATTCATCCGCCGTCAGATTATCCAGCGCGCTAAACTGTTCTTCGCTGCCGTGGAGCGCGATAGCGTCCAGCTCCGGCTGGAGTTCAGCGGGCAACGTCGACCAGTCGCTCAGCGCCACGCCGCGCAGATAGCCAAAGCACCACTCCTCAACTATGGTCAGCTCCTGACCTTCCGCTTCGCGGGTGCCGAACAGCGGTTCGAACTGATCGGGATAAGACTCCAGCCGTTCGGCGATATCGCTCATATGCTGCAGCGTCAGATTGACAAAGCGATCGCGCTCGCGATCGTTGGCCCAGCGCGGGACATTATCCGCCCCGCCCCAAATCGCCAGCAGCCACTGAGCGGGTTCGATGTCGGTCGGCGCAGAGAGGATCGCCGTCAGCAGGCCATCCAGTTCAGAGACATCCAGAATGGCGCCTTCGGCGGCGTATTTCGCCAGAGTGTCATCCAGCCATTCCAGTTCGTTTTCGTTCAAAGGTCCGGTATTCATTCACAGGCTCGCATGGTAAAAATCGGGCCTACAGTAGCCGAATTGCCGACAGAAAGCCACCCGGCGATACCTATTGCGCCGGTGTCAACGATACGCGATCAGGCCAGGCCGCGCAGCGCCGACGCCACCTCACGACAGGCCTCCTCCCCTAACGAAAGCAAAGGACGGGGAAGCGAGTCTGGATCGCACAGTCCGAGCATCGCTGCGGCGCTGGCTATCACTCGCAGGCTACCACCATAGCGATCAAAGCATCGCCATAGGGGGGCCAGCTGCTCATTCAGTGCCGCAGTCTGCGCCACATCGCCGCTACGTATCGCTCTTACCAGCGCCAGTGAGCAGCGGGGAAAGAGTCCGCCGCAGACCGAATACCAGGCTTCGCAGCCGGCCTGCAACCCGGCAGTGGCCCACGCATCGCCGCTAACGCCAAGCGTAACGCGAGAGGGAAGATGCTGACGCAGGGCCGCTACACGTTCGCTCGCCTGTGGCGCGGGCAGGCCGGGAATTTTAATCGAGGCAATGGCCGGCAAGGCGGCGATGCGCCCCTGCAGCTCATCCGCCAGCATTACGTGGGTAGTGCGGGGATTGTCATACAGGCAAACCGGCACCGAGACATGCCGACAGACTTCTTCGTAAAAGGCAAAGATCTCCTCCGCGGAAAGCGGCTGATAGGACATCATCGGCAGTAATAACGCATCCGCCCCTGCCTCCTGAGCATCCTCCACCAGGCGTAGCACCTCGTTAGTCGCAATGGCGCCGACGCCGACCATCATCGGGATCGACCCCGCATGCGCCTTCGCCACCTGCACCACTCGTCTGCGCTGCTCACGGCTGAGATAAGCGTAGCTGCCGGTTGAACCTAAGATGCCCAGAGAGTCGACTCCGGCATCGGTAAGACGGGCGAGAATACGAATAAACGCTTTTTCATCAAAATCTTGCTGATGCAAAGGTGTCAAAGGAAATGCGCAAAGTCCAGTGAACATGATGCCTCCGGCAGGCTGGGCTGAGAGTCCGTTTGATAGTAGCAAGGCGCGATCGTTTTGTCCTGGGACAAATGAGAAATTGACTGTAAGGCTAGAGTTAACCGAAAAACGCCGTGGCGTCAGGCTGGCGGGAATGGTATCAGAAAGCGAAAGTACAGAAACAAAAAAACCACCCGTAGGTGGTTTCACGACACTGCTTATTGCTTTGATTATTCTGTATTTCCCAATGGTACCCGGAGCGGGACTTGAACCCGCACAGCGCGAACGCCGAGGGATTTTAAATCCCTTGTGTCTACCGATTCCACCATCCGGGCTCGGGATATAAAGTGGAGGCGCGTTCCGGAGTCGAACCGGACTAGACGGATTTGCAATCCGCTACATAACCGCTTTGCTAACGCGCCTTTAATACTGAAGCACCCGCAACTGCCGATGCTGTTAATCTGGAGCGGGAAACGAGACTCGAACTCGCGACCCCGACCTTGGCAAGGTCGTGCTCTACCAACTGAGCTATTCCCGCATCATCAAGTTATTTGCTAATCACTTGATTTTGTTATCGTCTGGAAGACTGTGCCGCCGTTCGATGCGTTGCATTCTACTTATCTCTCGCGGTGAGTCAACGGTATTTTTCGCAACTTTGTATCGTTTGCTGAAAATAACGGCGAAACGATCACTGATCAAGCAAATCGCCGCGCGCCGCGTTCAAATACTGCAGCATCGACCACAGCGTCAGCACCGCCGCCACGAGGAAAAGCGCGATCCCGGCCCACTCCACCCACGGATAAGGACGCCACAGCATCCATACCAGGGCGGTCATCTGGGCGGTCGTTTTCACTTTGCCAATCCACGAGACCGCCACGCTGCTGCGTTTCCCCAGCTCCGCCATCCACTCACGCAGCGCGGAGATAATGATCTCACGGGCAATCATGGTCGCCGCCGGTAGCGTGACCCACCAGGTGTGATAGTGTTCGGCAACCAGCACCATGGCGATAGCCACCATGACTTTATCGGCAACCGGGTCGAGGAAGGCGCCAAAACGGGTGCTCTGATTCCAGCGACGAGCGAGGAAACCATCAAACCAGTCGGTTACCGCGGCAACAAAGAAGATCAGCGCGCAGGCAAACGGCGCCCAGCTAAAGGGCAGATAAAACGCCAGCACAAAAAACGGGATCAGGATGACGCGAAACAGAGTAAGCAACGTAGGGATATTAAATTGCATAGTGACGGGTAACTATCTGTTGTAAGTAAAAATTAGCCCTATGTTGCTACAGAGCCCCTAATGTTTCAACGAGTAGAAGATCTTTTCTGCCAGAGCGTGAGAGATGCCCGGTACTTTAGCAATTTCTTCGACGCTGGCCTGCTGTAGCCCCTGCAGCCCACCCATATACTTCAGCAGCATCTGACGACGCTTCGGCCCCACCCCCTCGATAGTCTCAAGCGAGCTGGTGCTCTTCACTTTCGCCCGTTTTTTGCGATGCCCGGAGATCGCATGATCGTGCGATTCATCGCGAATATGCTGGATCACATGCAGGGCCGGCGAATCCGGCGGCAGGCTAAACCCTTCCCCTTCCGGCTCAAAGAATAACGTTTCCAGACCCGCTTTTCGATCGCTACCTTTCGCCACGCCCAGCAGCAGCGGATGATGTTTATCCCAGGGGACGTCCAGTTCAGCAAACACGGCTTTCGCCTGGGCCAGCTGTCCCTTGCCGCCGTCTATCAGGATCACATCCGGGATCTTGTTGTCATCAATCGCTTTACCATAGCGACGGCGCAGGACCTGATTCATCGCCGCATAGTCATCGCCAGGGGTAATGCCGGTGATGTTGTAGCGCCGATACTCCGCGCGCAGTGGGCCATTGCTGTCAAACACCACACAGGATGCTACGGTCTGTTCGCCCATGGTGTGGCTGATGTCAAAACACTCCATTCGCTTGACGGCCGGCAGCTCCAGTACGCTGGCCAGCGCCTGCAAACGCTGATGAATGGTCGATTGCTGAGACAATTTGGTCGTTAACGCTGTCGCGGCGTTGGTCCGCGCCAGCTTAAGATAACGCGCTCTGTCGCCGCGCGGCTTAGTCTGCACATTGATTCGACGACCCGCCAGCTCCGACAGCGAGTCGGCCAGCAGCGTCTTATCCCCAAGGTTAAAGTCGAGCAAAATCTCCCCCGGCAGCGTGCGCATTTGGCTGCCCTGCAGGTAGAACTGGCCGACAAAGGTCTCCACGACCTCTCCCAGCACGGTGCCGCCCGGCACTTTCGGGAAGTAGCTTCGGCTGCCCAGCACTTTGCCCTGACGGATAAACAGCACATGCACGCAGGCCATGCCGGCATCGAAGGCGACGCCGATCACGTCGAGGTCGTCACCGGTGTTGGAGACAAACTGTTTCTCCGTCACGCGGCGGACGGCCTGAATCTGGTCGCGGATGCGCGCGGCCTCTTCGAACTCCAGGTTCTGGCTCGCCTTCTCCATCCGCGCGATGAGCTGGGTCAGCACCTGGTCATCCTTGCCGGCGAGAAACAGCCGCACATACTCTACCTGCTGAGCATACTCTTCTTCGCTGACCAGCCCGGCCACGCACGGCCCCAGGCAGCGACCAATCTGATACTGCAGACAGGGGCGGGAGCGATTGCGGTAGACGCTGTTTTCACACTGACGGATGGGAAAGATTTTCTGCAGCAGCGCCAGGGTCTCGCGCACGGCATAGCCGTTGGGAAAAGGACCAAAATATTCGCCCTTCGCATGTTTGGCGCCGCGATGCATCGCCAGACGCGGATGAGTATCGCCGCTGAGAAAAATAAAAGGATACGATTTATCGTCGCGTAACAGCACGTTGTAACGTGGCTGGTACAGCTTAATATAGTTGTGCTCAAGCAGCAGCGCTTCCGTCTCGGTGTGGGTGACGGTCACGTCGATTTGCGCGATCAGCGCTACCAGCGCTTCCGTTTTACGCGACGCAAGGTTGCTGCGGAAGTAGCTACTGAGCCGCTTTTTCAGATCTTTGGCTTTGCCAACATAGATGACGGTTCCGCCAGCATCATACATCCGATACACACCGGGCTGGCTGGTCACCGTTTTCAGGAAAGCTTTTGCGTCAAAAACATCACTCACTGGCTTGCTAACGACTCCGCATTACACAGGCCATGGCGAATTGCCAGGTGGGTCAGCTCGACATCGCCATGAATGTTTAATTTACTGAACATCCGATAGCGGTAGCTGTTAACCGTTTTAGGACTCAGATTTAGCTGCTCTGAGATCTCATTCACCTTCTGACCTTTGGTGATCATCAGCATAATCTGCAATTCGCGTTCAGACAAACTGGCAAACGGCGATTCTGTCTTTTCGGGTTCAATCTGACTTAACGCCATTTGCTGGGCAATATCGGAGGCAATATAGCGCTGCCCGGACGCGACGCAGCGGATGGCATTCACCACTTCCTGCGGCGCGGCGCCTTTACTGAGATAGCCTGCCGCGCCCGCCTGCATGACCTTGGCAGGTAAAGGATTCTCGGTATGCACGGTCAACATGATCACTTTGGTGCCCGCCACGGAGCGCGCGATTTTGCGCGTCGCTTCAAGACCACCGATCCCAGGCATGTTCATGTCCATCAGGACGACATCTGCGGAATTAGCCCGGCACCACTTGACGGCGTCCTCGCCGCAGCAGGCTTCGCCAGCGACTTTAATCCCTTTTATATCTTCCAGAATGCGTCGTATCCCTGCGCGCACCAGTTCGTGGTCATCAACAAGAAGAACGTTGATCAAAGGAATAATCTCCAGAATGAGGGATAACGCTACTGATACTTTATCTCCCACATATTACCGGGTTTTATTGCTATTTTAAAAGGCAAAAAAATGCCCTCGCCTCGATTTGGCTCTCATTTATGGCAATGTCTGTGCACACTAAGTGGAAAGTCATTGAGAACAGACAGTTGCCCGGCTCTTATTTTTTAACAATACTCATACAGAAGGCACAAAAAACACAACAGATTACGTAGCGCATAAATACGAAGCAAAATATGTAACAATTATTAACGAGCTAAATAGATGGGGGAAATTATTGGCTTGCCGACGGCTATTACGTATTATCCGAAGCATCAAAACATTCACAGCTCAGATGAGAGAACAGAAATTAAGCACACCTTTTTTTTCTGTCGCTTGTGGTATACTGCGCGGCCTTCACATTGAGTAGAGCGCAATAGCGCAGCGAGTAAACGAGGATATCGATGAGCACACCAGATTTTTCCACTGCAGAAAATAAGCAGGAACTGGCGCAGGAAGTCTCCTGCCTGAAAGCGATGATTACGCTGATGCTGCAGGCGATGGGCCAGGCGGATGCGGGGCGCGTGATTATTAAAATGGAAAAGCAGATTTCACAGATGGAAGATGAGGCTCAGGCCGCCGTATTCTCCAGCACCGTTAAGCAGATTAAACAAGCCTATCGGCAGTAATCCTGTGCCGGCTGAAAGTATCACTGACAGCCGGTATCACGTCTGACACGCAGAACGGCAGGCGCATTCAGATTAGCCCAGTCGCCACGGCGTAGCAGGCAATTTGCGTTTTATTCGGCGCATTAAATTTCCGCTGCATATTCTTCTGATGGAAATTCACCGTATTTTCCGAAATCGAGAGAATCATCGCCACCTCCGCCGAAGTCTTTCCTTCCGCCGTCCATTTGAGGATTTCCAGTTCGCGGCGGCTGAACTTCATCTCCGGCGGCATCACCATCTCATCTTCCAGACGCAGCAGCGTCAGCAAGCTTAGTTCAGTCAGCGTTCGCAGACGCAGCTCAAGCTCATCTTCAGGGTAACCGCCCGGCAGACGATTGTTCGCTGAGACAGAGAGAAATCCCTGAGCATGGTTTGGCAACGTCAGGCACTGCGTCACGCCCTTTTGCAGACCATGGTCACGCGCCCCGTCCCACAGTGCCGGCGCATCACGAAACAGGCTGTCGTTCCATGGCAGATGGCCACGCATAAAATTCTCCGGCCGTAACACAGGATCTATCGCGAAATAATTTTCTGCCTGATAGTGCGACATCCATGCGCGGGGGTAAGTCGACTGGAACGTAACGCGGGGGCGGGTGAAAGGCACCGGGTGGCGCACACAAAGCGTGTAGTAATCATATTCCAGCGCTTCGGTTTCACGTTGCAGGAGATTATAAACCTCCTCGCCGGTGGCCATGGACTGAAATTGGTGCAGCATATCCCGCCGCCAGCTGAAAAAATCATTGTCCCTCATAGCTGTGCAAATAACTCCTGATTGATAATCATTATTATAAATACAGAAAACTAACACATAAATCTTATTTATATGTATAAAATATCGTAGCTGTCGCATTTATTAGTCTGAAGGCTTGCCATTTTCCCGCTCGCCGCACAGAAACATAGCGTTTTTCTCCCATCATGTTCTACACCCTGCCAAGGGCGATGGGAAGCGGTGTATACGGCCGTGGGAGTCAATAGCGCAAAGACGTGTCGCGGGGGCGTTACCCCGCCGCGAGAGTGGGCTAAACGCGGCGGCTCCCGCGAATTTGAGCCGCCGCGCCAGCCCATGCTTTACTGCATCAGGAATTTTTCAAGGAACTGACGGGTACGCGGCTGCTGGGGCGAAGCGAACAACGCTTTTGCCTCGCCTTGTTCGACAATGCGTCCCTGATCCATAAATATCGCCCGATCGGCTACGTCGCGGGCGAAACTCATTTCATGGGTCACGATCACCATGGTGCGTTTTTCCTGCGCCAGCTGACGGATGGTGTTGAGCACCTCCCCCACCAGCTCAGGATCGAGGGCCGAGGTGGGTTCATCAAACAGGATCACGTCCGGACGCATAGCCAGCGCGCGGGCAATAGCCACTCGCTGCTGCTGCCCGCCGGAGAGACGGCGCGGATAGCTATTCTCTTTTCCGCTGAGCCCCACCTTCGCCAGCAGTTCGCGCGCCCGCGCCATGGACTCCTGCTTATCTTCACCTTTTACGATGACCGGCCCTTCAATAATGTTCTCCAGCACCGTACGGTGGGGAAACAGATTAAAGTTCTGGAAGACAAAGCCGACGTGCTGGCGCAGCTGGCGAATGAGCCCTTTCTGCGGCCCGAGGCTGCGACCGGCGTCGATCGTCACATCACCGACGCGGATAGTGCCGCTCTCCGGTTGCTCCAGCAGGTTGATGCTACGCAGCAGGGTGGTTTTGCCCGAGCCGCTGGGCCCGATGATCGCCACCACTTCCCCTTTCTGTACCTCCAGGTCGATACCATGGAGCACCGTCTGGCCATGGAATTTTTTTACCAGGCTTTTCACTTCTATCGCACTCATTTCGGATCACGCTCCTGGCGGTTCAGCTGGTTTTCAAAATAATTCTGCAGCGAGGAGAGCACTGTCGCCATTACCCAGTAGATCAGGGAGGCCGCCAGATACATGGTGAAGACCTCCAGGGTTCGCGAGGTGATTAGCTGCGCCTGACGAAACAGCTCCGGCACCTGGATCGTTGCCGCCAGCGAGGTATCTTTTACCAGGCTGATAAAACTGTTCGACAGCGGCGGCAAAGCGACCCGCGCCGCCTGGGGTAAAATGGCCCGACGCATCGTCTGCCAGGGCGTCATACCGATACTGGCCGCCGCTTCCCATTGCCCTTTATCAATCGAGGCGATGGCCGCGCGCAGCGTTTCCGCCGCATAGGCCGCAGTATTCAACGACAGGCCGATCATCGCCGCCGGGATCGGGTCAAGCTCAATGCCGAACTGCGGCAAGCCGTAGTAGATCATAAACAGCTGGGCGATAAGCGGCGTGCCGCGGAAAATGGAGATATACATGCGCGCCAGCCATTTTACCGGCCAGACTGGCGACATGCGCATCAGCGCCAGGATAAAGCCCAGCACCAGGCCGAAAAACATCCCGCCAATGCTCAGCTGCAGCGTAAAGACGGCCCCTTTCAGCAGAAAAGGGGCGGAATCAATGACCAGTTGGATACTTTCTTGCATGCTGTCGTTTCTGTATTAGAGGTGAGGATGATAGGCAAACAGCGCCGGCGCTCCGCCGGTGTGGACGAACAGTATCGGCCCTTCATCCTTAAAGCGCTTCTGCGTGATGCCGTCGATAAGCCCGGCCATCGCTTTGCCGGTATAGACCGGGTCGAGCAAAATACCTTCCAGCTGCGCCAGCAGCTTCACAGCGGCCATCCCATCTTCGTTTGGCGTACCGTATCCTGGGGCAAAGTAGTCATCCCACAGTATAATTTCAGCCTTCGCCTGTAGCTCGAGACTGTTGGCCACGGCCTGCTGCAGCGCCACCACTTTCGGCAACTGGTCAGCGACCGAGCGCGACACGGTCACCCCAATCAGTTCCGCCTGCGGCATCAGCTGTTCAAGGCCGACCGCCAATCCGGCATGGGTGCCGGCGCTGCCGGAGGCGACCACGACTGACGAGATCGCCACCGCGTCTTCGCACTGCTGGCTGATTTCCAGTGCGCTTTCCACATAGCCTAACGCGCCGAGGGCATTGGAGCCGCCGACCGGAATAACATACGGACGATACCCCTGCGCCTCAATGCGGGTCGCCAGCTCATCGAGCTGGGCGGAGGGATCGGTCAGGGCATCACACATCTCAACCTGGGTGTTAAAGAGATCCAGCAGCAGACGGTTGCCATTGCTCAGATAGTTCTCCGCCCGGGTGCCGATGGGATTTTCCAGTAGCGCCACGCAATGCAGTCCCAGTTTCGCAGCGACTGCCGCCGTCTGACGCACATGGTTAGACTGGATCGCGCCGGCGGTGATTAAGGTATCCGCGCCCTCGCGCAGCGCATCGGCGGCGAGAAACTCCAGCTTACGCAGTTTGTTGCCCCCCATCGCCAGCGGCGTCGTATCATCACGTTTAATAAAAATTTCGCGCCCAAGGTGATCGGACAGACGCGGGAGATACTCCAGCGGCGTCGGCGCGCCGATCAATTCCAGGCGCGGAAAGCGGGTTAAGTTTTGCAGTGACATGGCCCCTCCTGACTCAGTTATGCTTCATTATGCACACAGTTACGCGCTAAATAAAAAAAGGCGCTTCCAGGAGCGCCTTTTTTCACCGCTGTCCGTTATTTCGTCACGTCAGCGCCAAACCATTTCTCGGACAGCGCCTTCAGGCTGCCATCTTTCTGCATGTCTGCAATCGCGCCATCTACCGCTTTCAGCAGGTCGTCGTTGCCTTTACGCAGCGCAACGCCAGCTTCCTGACGAGAGAAGGCTTCGCCGGTTACCGCCAGCGTATTGTTGGTTTTCTTCACCAGATCCAACGCCGCCAGACGGTCTACCAGAATGGCGTCAATACGGCCTACACGCAGATCCTGGTATTTGGTGGGATCGTCATCATAGGTACGGACATCCACGCCCTGGACATTCTGACGCAGCCACTCTTCATAGTTAGTGCCCAGTCCGACGCCCACTTTCTTGCCTTTCAGATCCGCCGCGGTTTTAATCACGCCTTCGTTACCCTTCTTCACCAGCGCCTGCACGCCGGAGACGGTATATGGGGTGGAGAAATCGTATTTCTTCTTACGTTCGTCAGAGATAGTGACCTGGTTAATCACCACGTCGATACGCTTGGAGTCCAGCGAGGCCAGCATACCGTCCCACTTGGTCGGTTTGAGATCGGCCTTCACGCCAAGATGTTTCGCCAGTTCGTTAGCGAATTCCACTTCAAACCCGGTCAGCTTGCCGTCATCCCCCTGGAAACTAAAGGGAGGGTAGGTGCCTTCGAGGCCCACGCGTAGGGTGCCGCGCTCTTTAATCTGATTGAGCAGGTTTTCCGCCGCAAAAGTTTTCACGCTGACGCCAGCCATCAAAACAACGGCCATCGCGCCCATCATCGCCTGACGACCCAGAAGTGCTAATTTCATAGATACCCCGAAGGTTAGGATTTTCCTGTAGTGTAAGGCGCTTAATGCCCTGACACCAACATCGTTACGCTACATCTTATGCAAATTTATTATATATGATCCGCTTTAGGGTATAGCGAAAATCAGGGCTTTCCTCACCCTTTTTGCTGGATATCTCCCATACTGCAAAGGTCAGCCTGTTGACGTCTGGAGCATGGAAGATGAAAAACCCCACCTTATTGCAATGTTTTCACTGGTACTACCCCACCGGCGGCGAGCTGTGGCCTGAGGTCGAAGCGCTGGCGCCCAGCCTGAATGAAATCGGCATCAATATGGTCTGGTTGCCACCCGCCTACAAAGGCGCCTCGGGCGGTTACTCCGTCGGCTATGATACCTACGATCTCTTTGACCTCGGCGAGTTTGATCAAAAAGGGTCTGTCGCCACCAAATATGGCGACAAAGCGCAGTTGCTGGCGGCGATCAACGCCCTGAAGGAGCACAATATCGCCGTACTGCTGGATGTGGTGGTCAACCATAAAATGGGCGCTGATGAAAAAGAGGCTCTGCGCGTTCAGCGCGTCGATGAGCAGGATCGTACGCAAATTGACGAGGAGATCATTGAGTGCGAGGCATGGACGCGCTACACCTTCCCGGTGCGCGCCGGACAGTATTCGCAGTTTGTCTGGGACTACAAATGTTTTAGCGGCATTGACCACATCGAGAACCCGACGGAAGACGGTGTGTTTAAAATCGTCAACGATTACACCGGCGAAGGCTGGAATGAACAGGTCGATGATGAGCTCGGCAACTTTGACTATCTGATGGGCGCCAATATCGATTTCCGCAATCATGCAGTGACCGAGGAGATCAAATACTGGGCGCGCTGGGTAATGGAGCAGACCGGCTGCGACGGTTTTCGTCTTGACGCGGTCAAGCAT
This sequence comes from Klebsiella sp. KP20-425-1, assembly GCF_025813515.1. Classification (NCBI taxonomy): domain Bacteria; kingdom Pseudomonadati; phylum Pseudomonadota; class Gammaproteobacteria; order Enterobacterales; family Enterobacteriaceae; genus Klebsiella; species Klebsiella sp. KP20-425-1. The sequence continues at coordinate 1,849,400 of NZ_CP109614.1, read as the reverse complement.
ATCCCCGCCTGGTTTTATAAAGCGTGGATCGAGCATGTTCAGGAGGTGGCCCCGCAGCCGCTGTTTATTGTAGCGGAATACTGGTCCCATGAAGTGGAGAAGCTCCAGCAGTATATCGACCTGGTCGAGGGCAAAACGATGCTGTTTGATGCCCCACTGCAGATGAAATTTCATGAAGCGTCGCGCCAGGGCCGCGATTATGACATGAGCCAGATTTTCAGCGGGACGCTGGTGGAAGCCGACCCTTTCCATGCCGTCACTCTGGTCACCAATCATGATACGCAGCCGCTGCAGGCCCTCGAGGCGCCGGTTGAACCCTGGTTCAAGCCCCTCGCCTATGCGCTGATCCTGCTGCGGGAGAATGGCGTGCCCTCGGTCTTTTATGCCGATCTCTTCGGCGCTTCCTATGAGGATACCGGCGGCGACGGAGAGACCTATGCCATTGAGATGCCCGTTATCGAACAACTCCACGAGCTGATCGACGCTCGTCAGCGTTTTGCCCATGGCGTGCAAACCCTTTGGTTCGATCATCCTAACTGCATCGCCTTTAGTCGTAGCGGTACTGACGACGATCCAGGCTGCGTGGTGATCATGTCCAATGGCGATGAGGGCGAAAAGACGCTGACGCTGGGCGAAAACTATGGCAACAAACGCTGGCGGGATTTTCTCGGTAACCGGGAAGAGATTGTCGAAACCGATGGCGAAGGCTGCGCGACCTTTACATGTAACGGGGGGAGCGTGAGCGTGTGGGTGTTAGAGGAGGTGCTGTAGTTCCCTGACGCCGGGCGGGCCAGCTATGGCCCGCCAAAATCTCAGCGCGTGGAGGCCGGCGCGCTGACGGGCCCCGTCGCTCGCGCTTTGGCCCACGCCTTCTCGCACTCCGGAGTGAGACGTTCAACACGGGACAACGTCATCCGATCGTAGGAGATTGTGTTGCCCTCGCGCTCGACAGGATAGATGTCCAGGGAAGCGGTCACGTTGTAGATCTCACTGTCACGATTCATCAGTTTCCCCGGCTGCGCAATCACGCGCTGCCACTGGCGGCAGTCGAAGGTGTCCCCTTCTTTGGTGACAATCAGGCTGGCAATGGCGTCAGGACTCATCATCGCGCTCTGCGGCCCTTTCGTTTGCCAGAAACCTGCAAGGCCAGCCGGCGCCGGCGCTTTAACGACGTCCTCATAACGATCAACCTGTACGCAACCGGCCAGCGCCACCACCATGCCAGCAAAAAATAACTTTTTCATCATTCATCCCACAAGCCGATAAAAAAGTATTGTGGCATTAAAGCGTTAAGCCTTCCACCCCCACCGCAAAGGGATAAGCGAGCAAGCCAGCAACCGCTAACGTGGGTTTCATTTGAAGTAAGGAAATTCTGAAAGTAAAAGAATACTGGGCGCGTAACCATAGCATCTATGGGCACTTTTTGTTTTTAATTCGGTCACACTACCGGTTCTTGACTTTACTTTAAGAGTTTTCCTGGCAAATTATATGCATAGATGCGGAATAGTTTAATGGAGCTAATGGGTTCTTTCTAAACCTACTATTATTATCGCCCGCAAGGACTGCTTCGCACAGCCAGTGCGAAGTGTATATCGTTACGTGTTGATTGAGGATGGGTCATGTCAACGATGATTATGGATTTGTGCAGCTATACCCGGTTGGGATTGACGGGATATCTGACCAGTCGGGGAATTAAAAAACAGGAAATCGTTGAGGTCAACAGTGCTGCGGATCTGCAGAAACACTGTACGTCGTGTTGCCCGGCGGTGGTGTTTCTGAATGAAGACTGTTTCGTGCATGATGATGAAAGTAATGGCATTATTCGCCAGATCATTACGCAAAACCCGGCGACGCTGTTTGTTATCTTTATGTCGCTGGCGAACATCCATTTTGACCGCTATTTGCGGGTACGGAAGAATCTGCTAATCAGTTCAAAATCGATAACCCCAAAAGACCTTGATGTTATTCTGGTTAATTATCTTAAATACAAAAACACCAGTGTAGGGCAGTTAACTTTACCGACATTGTCACTGAGTAAAACAGAATCAAATATGCTGCAAATGTGGATGGCCGGGCATGGTACTTCGCAAATCTCAACGCAAATGAACATCAAAGCGAAGACGGTATCGTCGCATAAAGGCAATATTAAAAAGAAAATACAAACGCATAATAAGCAGGTGATTTATCATATCGTTCGGCTGACCGAAAACATCACCTCCGGTATTCAGGTAAATATGCGCTGAAACAAACTGGCGGCGCTCCCGCCAGTTCAGTTTTACGAGACCTCTTTTTCCACGAAAATCCCATCCGGGTGGCCTATTTCATTAAAAAACCAGATCCCCAGAGGATAGTCTTCCAGTGAAACCAGATACATCGTTCCTTCACTAAACGACTCAATCGCCAGCACTACCCCCGATCGACGTGGGCCACCGTCGGTCTTCACCGTGACACGATCGTTCACCTGCATAATCATCTCCTCTATATTTTCAGCCAGTGTAGAACAAAACCACGCAACTCGCAGCGTCGCGGCACGTGACTGGCGCTTTTTTAGACCGACTATACTTAGAGAGGCTTGAGCAACGCTCAGCGAGGGGGGTAATGATGAAGCACCAATTAACAGGCCAGACCGGGGACGACCTTGACGTCAACGTAGATGCCCTGCTGGCGGCAATTAATGAGATCAGCGAAAGCGAAGTCCATCGCACGCTGGACGACCCGCAGCGCGCCAGCATCGATGGCCGCGGGTCACATACCTGGCGTGAGCTGGCGGAGGCATTCGAACTCGATATTCACGATTTCAGCGCCAGTGAAGCCAACCGTTAGCGGCAGGCGAAAAAAATCCCGACTCGCAGGAGTCGGGATCAAACTTGCTAATGCAAGAAGCACTTGAAAATTCGTTACACCGGGAAATCCGATGCGTTGAAACATTATCCTCAATTATTTTGCATGACAAGAGATATTCATGACGCAAAATATTGAGAATGTTGGCGCTTGATGACTTATCGGGCTGCAAGGCTGATGTGAGAAGGCTTAGCCGCAAACCGGTTTCATTCGATAGCGCGATCGCCTGCGATCACTTTAAGATAATTCTCATTTTGCCAATCGGCATCGAAACGTTTTACTCACGCTGCGCTGCGAAAACAGACCTGGTTACGCCCATTTTGCTTGGCCAGATAGAGTCGCCCATCGGCCACCGACTGCAGCGCTTCAAACTGATACTCCCCCCGCTCTTCGCTGGCGCTCACCCCTAACGAGGCGCTAACCCGCAGCGTCACGTTGTTATGCAAAAAGACTTCCCGTCCCTGGATACGCTGGCGCAATCGCTCCGCCACCGCCGCCGCTTCCTGCAGGGTGGTATTCGGCATCACGATACAAAACTCTTCTCCGCCCACTCTGCCCAGCAGATCGCCCTGCCGAACCGCGCTGGACAGCGTACTGGCCACCATCGACAGCACCCTGTCCCCCGCCTGATGACCATAGCGATCGTTGATGTGCTTAAAATGATCCAGATCGAGCTGGATCACCGCCAGCGGCCGTCCGCTGCGCTGGCAGTCGCTGGCTACCGCCATCGCCTGTTCAAACAGCGCCCCGCGATTGAGCAGGCGGGTCAAGGCATCGTGCCATGCCTGCCACTCCAGAGAGGTTTGCAGAACGCTCATGTTGCGGACCATGCGGCGGATCACCAGCCAGGAGAGCAACAGCATCAAGGTGAAGAGGACCCACATCAGGGTCAGGGCGATGGTGATGGTGCCAAAGTTCCCGCGGACGCCTTCCCGCAGAGTGTGGATCCGCAGCAGCACGCCGTCAAAATTGCGCAGTTTGGCCCAGCTGATATAGCGCGTCAGCAGACGCAGCCCTCCCTGGTTATCATGGACAAACGCGCGGCTCAGCAGCTCCTGCTCGCGCGGCGACAGCAGGGTCAGGACATTCCCCGGCGCGGAAGAAGCCAGCAGGTTCAAATGGCTATCATAAAGTTGGTACTCTCCCTCTTGTCCCCCCTGCATGGCGCTAACCAAAAACGCTTTGATTTCACTGACTGAGAAATCCATCGCCAGCACGCCGCGCCAGTAACCGGCAAAATCCAACGGTATCGAAGCGGTGACCACCTGCTCTTCCAGCTGCGGGTCATCGTCAGGAAAGGTTTGCCAGATAACGCCTCGCCCCGGATTATTTCGCTGGGTCTGGCGGGTAAACCACGGAGCGCTGAGGGCTTGGGAATAGTGCGTTATCACCTGCGACTCATCCCGCAGCGGCAGGGTCGAGGTAAAAAAGCCGCTACGAGAGATATACTGCATCCGCTCGGCGAAATCGCGGTCGTGCTGCGTCAGATTTAGCAGATAGCCCAGCTCGAGCGTCGCCATTAGTTCATCAGCCGCCAGCGGATCGTCCACCAGCAGGATAGGGTTGTCGCCAGCGACGCTGCCCGAGATGCCAAACACCGGCAGCGTACGCCGATTCGGTAGCGCCACCCGCCAGGCCTGCTGATGGCGCTGGCTCAGATAGCGTTGGCTGGCCTTACGCAATACATCGATATCAAGCGGCTGTTCGAGCGCCGCCTGCATCCCATGGCGAAAAAACATCATTCTGTCGATGTTGAACTGCAACAGTCCATCCATTTCATGAGCGACGTTAGCCAGATTGTTACGCTGGTTGGCCACGTAGGCCTCTTCCAGGACATTGATTTCACGCCAGATCAGCAGCGTGGAGAAAAACAGCACTGCGATAAAACAAGCGTTAACCACATGCCCCGGGCGAGCCAGGTGGTAGCACTTTTTTAACTTCAACCGCAGTGGCTTATCCATCTTTCTCTCGCAGTACGTTGCGCAAACCTCGCGGCGTCAGCGCCCCGGTCTCTGTCGATACCCGGGGCGTTTTCAGAGTAGAACACGCGGCGCCGTTACGCTGCGTTTCGCCATGCTACTTTCCAGCGCCACGCAGGCTGCTCACCGCCTTAACGCCCGCCAGCACCACCGCGCCGATGATAAAACCCAGCACCAGGTTGGCGACGACCGGCAGCGTGGAGGCCATCACCCCACCCAACCCCGCGCTCCAGTGCTCGATGGCATGATGCAGCGGCGCAATACCGTGAACGACAATCCCCCCGCCGACGAGGAACATGGCCAGCGTCCCGACGATGGACAACACCTTCATCAGGCGGGGAGCGACGGCCAGGAGCCCTTTACCCAGCCACTGCGCCAGCGCACTACGTTTTTCCGCCAGCCAGTAACCCATGTCGTCCAGCTTGACGATCACCCCCACCAGGCCATACACCCCGATAGTGACCAGAATCGCAATCCCCGAAAGAATAAGGATTTGGTTAAGCAGCGGAGCTTCCGCCACGATGCCGAGGGTAATGGCGACAATTTCCGCGGACAAAATAAAATCGGTGCGAATCGCGCCTTTTACTTTGTCACGCTCAAAGGCCTGCGGATCGCGCTCCGCCAGCGCGGCGAGACGCTGCTGCCGCCGTTCAGGATCCTCTTTGTGTTTCCGCGCTTCCAGACTGTGCAGTACCTTCTCCACCCCTTCGAAACAGAGAAACGCGCCGCCCAGCATCAACAATGGCGTAATCGCCCAGGGGATGAAGGCGCTGATCAACAAAGCCAGTGGCACGAGGATCACTTTGTTAACGAACGACCCTTTCGCCACTCCCCAGACCACGGGCAACTCGCGATTCGCCCGCACGCCGGTAACCTGTTGGGCATTGAGAGACAAATCGTCGCCCAGCACCCCCGCCGTTTTTTTCGCCGCTACCTTGCCCATCACGGAAATATCGTCCAGCAGCGTGGCGATATCATCAAGTAATGTTAAAAGACTACTTCCTGCCAAAATGATTTTCCTTCTCTTTTCATCAATGTCTCCCTCGAGTATGCGTTAAAAAACGGCCGGTGCCCAAGGTACAATTAGTCAATATAAATTTAACAACCTGACGCAAATTAACCACTCGCCAGCACGATAGTTTTCACGTTTACTATATGTCCCCTTTCTATCTCTGCACCGTCGTGAGGAAGTATGTCTACCCGTCAGCTTTTACCGCTTATCGGGGCGCTGTTTGCGCTGTATATCATCTGGGGCTCTACCTATTTCGCTATCGCCGTCGGGGTCGCCAGCTGGCCGCCGCTAATGATGGCCGGCATTCGTTTTCTCGCTGCCGGCGTGCTGTTGCTGGGGTGGCTACTGGCCACCGGCCATAAGCTACCGGCGCGTCGTCCGCTGCTTAACGCTGCGCTGATCGGCGTGTTGCTGCTTGCGGTTGGCAACGGCTTCGTGACGCTGGCTGAACATCAGCACGTCCCCTCCGGCATCGCGGCGGTGATGGTCGCCACCGTACCGCTGTTCACCTTATGCTTCAGCCGCTTTTTCGGCATCGCCACCCGTAAACTGGAGTGGCTGGGCATTGCCATTGGCCTTGCGGGTATCGTGATGCTCAACAGCGGAGGCAACCTGAACGGCAACCCCTGGGGCGCACTGCTGATCCTGATTGGTTCCCTAAGCTGGGCCTTCGGCTCGGTTTACGGTTCGCGAATCGTACTGCCGACCGGCATGATGGCGGGGGCAATCGAGATGCTCGCCGCCGGGATCGTCCTGCTGGCGGCCTCATGGCTGAGCGGTGAAACCTTAACCCGCGTCCCTTCCTGGTCCGGGATCGCCGCCCTGGCCTATCTGGCCATCTTTGGCTCGCTGATCGCCATTAACGCCTACATGTTTTTAATCCGCAATGTCACCCCGGCGGTCGCCACCAGCTACGCCTATGTTAATCCGGTGGTCGCGGTGCTCCTCGGTACTGGGTTCGGCGGCGAGAGCCTGTCGCTCATTGAGTGGCTGGCGCTGGCGGTGATTATTTTCGCCGTAGTGCTGGTGACGCTGGGGAAATATCTCTTCCCCGTCCGCAGCGAGGCTACTCCTTGTAAGGCGTCGAAGTAGTCGTCAGTTCGCGGATCCCCTGCGTATCGATCTGCGCGTCGTGTCCGGCGCCGCAGATCCACTCTTCCAGACGTTCGGTGAGCGCCGCATCACTCAGCCTGAGGCGCCCGCGCAGGGCGCATTCCCAGATGATTAATACCCGCCAGCCCTCTTCGGCCAGCTTTTGCCGGTCGCGGGCGTCGCGCGCCACGTTACCGGCGATTTTGTCCAGCCAGAATGCCGTGCGGGTGGCCGGCACCTTAAACAGATAACAGTCATGGTGATGCCAGAAACAGCCGTGAGTAAAGATAACGCAGCGGTAGTCGGGTAAGGCGAAATCGGGGCGTCCCGGCAGCGCGCGATCCTGGGCGACAAAGGTGAATCCCGCCCCGGTCAGCAGCGCCGCTATCCGCTTTTCAATCGCCGTATCGCGCGTGGCGATCGCCCGCATATTTTTACTGCGCGTCGCTTTATCGTGAACATCCGCCATCATTATCATCCGCTTCGCGGCGCGCCACCGCCTGAGCGATGCGCGGCGCCAGGAGTTTCGCCACCGCGGCGAAGACCGGAACCACCACCGAGTTGCCAAACTGACGATAGGCCTGCGTATCCGATACCGGGATGCGAAAACGCGCCCCCTGCGGGGATTCAAAGCCCATCAGCCGGGCGCATTCGCGCGGCGTTAACCGGCGAGGGCGCCGCTGTTGATTCAGCGGATCGTCAAAATGCTTCTCACCGAGCGGCCGGTCCCAGCCGCGATCGACGAGAATTTCGGCACCATCTTTATAGTAGCGGGCAGAAAGCGTCCGGGCCACGCTGTGGGGATTGGCGGGGTCAACCAGGCCATAACCAAAGCCATTGCCCCGCGCCTGATGCTTGCGGGCATAACGATAAAGATATTTCCACAGCACCGGCGTAAGAATAAATTTCGCATCGACCGTCGGCTCCAGTAGCTCGCCAAATGTTGGCCGCACCGCCGGGTACTGCGCCGCGATGTCGCGCAGCGTAAATCCAGCATGCAGCTGCAGATCGCGACGGAAACCCACCAGCACGATGCGCTCCCGGTGCTGAGGCAAGAAATGGCGCCCGTCAATCACCTTCGGGTCATCCGGCCCGGTATGCCCCGCGTCAGCTACTTCATATCCCAGCTCATCCAGCGTCTGCATGATGATACGGAAGGTGCGCCCCTGATCGTGGCTTTTGAGGTTTTTGACATTCTCCAGCACAAAAATCGCTGGCTGACGAGCCGCGATAATTCTCACCACGTCAAAAAACAGCGTTCCCTGGGTTTCGCAGGCAAAGCCATGCGCACGGCCCATCGCATTTTTCTTAGAGACGCCGGCAAGCGAGAAAGGCTGGCAGGGGAAGCCAGCCAGCAGCACATCATGCTGAGGGATAGATTCGCGAATATGCCGCGCCGCCTCCTCGTCGCTAACGTCAGAACGTTGGCTGAGGGTAATATCACGGATATCTTCATTAAAACGGTGCTGCTGCGGATCACAGTACCAGTTGGCCTTATAGGTGCGTACCGCGTGCTTGTTCCACTCGCTGGTGAAAACGCACTGCCCGCCGATGGCTTCAAAACCACTGCGGATCCCGCCAATACCGGCAAACAGATCGATAAAACGGAACCCATAGTGCGGATGATGGGCCGGCGGCGAAGGCAGGAGCGTCGCCAGATGAGCAACTTCCTGCGGGCGCAAACGCTCCGCCACGCGGCCAAGCGCCACCACGCGCTTGAGGATCGCCGCGCTCCAGTGCTGTTCGCCGACGCTCACCAGTTCGGCAACCAGCGTTTTTACATCGTAGATCGTCATCAGCTGACGCAGCAGCGCCTCAGCGTCTTCCCCGGCCTGTTCAGCCAACGACAACGACCTGTGTTCCTTGCTTAACTTTTGCGGCATATCCTCAACCAACGCGGACGATTTTGGCAGAGAGTACCATAAATCACCGGTCGGTTGACGCCTGCGGTGCAAAGCGGCGCAAAACCGCTTCATCCAGCGCCAGCGGCTCCCCCTGCAGCTCCGCGCTGAGCTTAGCCATAAATTCGACGAGAAAACGGGCATTATGCTGCGCCATCGCTTTCCCCTTGTCAGTTTGCATGGTTTCCGGCAGGCGCAGAAGTTTGCACTGGAAATGGTCGAGGGCATATTTGCGGTCATCCAGCGCCCGCCGATCAGCAAAAGGATCTTCGGCATCAAACAAGATGGTATTCAGGGCGCCGGCGACAGCGAAGACCCTCGCCAGACCAATGGCTCCCAGCGACTCGAGTCGATCGGCATCCTGAACTATTTTCGCCTCCAGCGTGCGCGGTGGGATCGCCGCGCTGAAGCTGTGCGCCTCGATGGCATGGCTGACCGCCGGGTAACGATCCGCAGGAAAATCAGCAAAGGCCGACTGCAGAATGGCGAGGGTTTTCTCGGCGGCCATCATCGAGGATCGACTTCGCTCCGGATGATTTTTTGGCAAGCTGACGATGTCATGAAAATAGCAGGCCGTGAGGAGTACCAGCCGGTCGACTTCCTCCCCCGCGGCCAGCTGAGTGGCGGTCGCCCAGACGCGACGAAAATGGGACAGATCGTGTGCGGCGTCATCCTGCGCATGGTGCGTCAGTATCCAGCGCTCAAATCGTTGCTGCCAGTCAACCAGGTCCATAGGCTTTCCTTTATCTGAGGGTCAGCCTCGAGCATAGCAATTTTAGCGCTGATGATCCTGCTCGCCGCGGGATGGACGCGTATACCAGACGACCGCGCCGAGAATAGAGCCAATGCCGCCGAGGACCAGCATGCCCAACAGGGCGCCAAGCCATTTCCCGGCCGTTGTTCCAAAATCACCCTCCACGCTGGCGCCGGGAACGCTGTGAATTTTTCCCACTACCCACCAGTAACGCACAATGACCCAGACACAATATCCGCAAAAAGCATACAACGCCCAGAGCGCAAGTTTCCCTCCCGGGCTGCGTTTTGCCTGCTCTTCCATCTCATTCCTCTCCGTGACACAACAGACTATTGTCACTCAAAACGTGACACGCATCACATTATACCGCTAACCTGCGTCACAGGCAGCAGTTTCATCTTTGTCTTCTGCGCCTTCTCGCGACTTATGCTGCCAATGCGCACAGGCTGAAGAGATGTCCTTATTATCTCCCGTACGCTGAAAGCTATTAATTCCTTAAATATCGCAAGCTGGGTTGATAATTCCCTGGATATTTACATTCACACAAAATAAATTTCCATAATGAATAATGTGCTTGATTATTATTTATGCAATTTATTTCATAAAATTCACAACGACCAACCAAATATACAATAACGCATTGCTATATAAGAAAATAATAAGTTTTGCACAAACATCCAAATTTAATATAAAGAACCACTTAGAAATATTTTGAAATGTTTAACATTATTTATTTACATATTTTATTTTAAATAAAGATGAACTTAGTCGTTAGTATCGGATCGTCATTCCGGAGGGATTGTCATAATTCATAGTAATTATTATTAAAAGGGAATATATAATGAAAAGAAAAGTACTGGCACTCATGGTTCCGGCATTATTAATGGCTAGCGCCGCTAATGCCGCCGAAATCTATAACAAAAACGGTAATAAACTGGACCTCTACGGGAAAGTTGACGGCCTGCATTACTTCTCTGACGACGCTTCAGAGGACGGCGACCAGACCTATGTTCGCTTTGGTCTGAAAGGCGAAACGCAGATTACTTCCGAGTTAACCGGCTACGGTCAGTGGGAATACAACATTCAGGCGAACACCAGCGAAAAAGAAGGCGCGAATTCCTGGACCCGTCTCGGCTTTGCCGGCCTGAAGTTTGCCGACTGCGGGTCGCTGGACTATGGCCGTAACTACGGCGTGGTCTACGACATTGAATCCTGGACCGATATGCTGCCGGAATTCGGCGGCGATACCTACACCCAGACCGACGTTTACATGACCGGCCGTACTAACGGCGTGGCCACCTACCGTAACAGCGATTTCTTCGGCCTCGTCGACGGCCTGCATTTCGCCCTGCAGTATCAGGGTAATAATGAAAACGCCGGTTCTGGCGAAGGCACTAATAACGGTGGGAAACGTAAGCTGGCGCGGGAAAATGGCGACGGTTTTGGTATCTCCAGCTACTACGATCTCGATATGGGCATCAGCTTCGGGGCAGCGTATTCGTCTTCTGACCGTACCCATAACCAGCTGGCGGCCGCGCGTAGCAGCCAGCGTTATGCCAACGGCGATAAAGCCGATGCCTGGACCGTCGGCGCGAAATATGACGCCAATAACATCTATCTGGCCGCCATGTATGCTGAGACCCGCAACATGACCTTCTATGGCAACGATAGTTTTGGCGGAATTGCCAACAAAACGCAGAACTTCGAAGTGGTCGCGCAGTATCAGTTCGACGACTTTAATTTACCGCTGCGTCCGTCCGTGGCCTATCTGCAGTCGAAGGGTAAAGATCTCTACGCCTATTCTCGCTACGGCGACAAGGATCTGGTCAAGTATGTCGACGTGGGCATGACCTACTACTTCAACAAAAATATGTCCACCTATGTGGATTATAAAATCAACCTGCTGGATGAAGACGACCGCTTCTACAAAAACAGCGGTATCGCGACCGATGATATCGTCGCCCTCGGCCTGGTCTATCAGTTCTGATCCCCGTCAAAGCCCGCGTTCAGCGGGCTTTTTTATGTTCCCGCTCCGTTGAGATCACTCTTTTCGACATTGCCGCTTTCCAGGCGTACCTTCCCTCTTTATGATGCGTTTAAGCTCGTTCGGGCTAAAAGCGGCGATAAGGTGCCAAAAGGATAAAGCGCGCTACCGCGACTCTACGCTGAAACCAGGACGATGATGATGGTGATACCCCAGCGCAGGCGTTATACCTGAAGCTAACGGTGTTATTGAAGGGAAGGTTAGAGCAAGAAAAGTGGCGGAGAGAGGGGGATTTGAACCCCCGGTAGAGTTGCCCCTACTCCGGTTTTCGAGACCGGTCCGTTCAGCCGCTCCGGCATCTCTCCGCTGTGATGGTTGCTATAATGCCAGGATCTTTGGCATTTTAATAGCTCCCCTTTCGGTAATTGTGTTCAAGTGACGACTTTGCGAGCAATATGATGTTTAAATGGCCCTGGAAAGCAGATGATGAGTCCGGCAACGCAGAGATGCCCTGGGAGCAAGCGCTTGCCATTCCGGTTTTAGCCCATCTTTCGTCCACTGAGCAGCACAAGCTCACGCAGATGGCTGCCCGTTTTTTACAGCAAAAGCGGCTGGTGGCATTGCAGGGGCTGGAGCTGACCCCGCTGCATCAGGCGCGCATTGCTATGCTCTTTTGTCTGCCGGTGCTAGAGCTGGGCATTGAGTGGCTGGATGGCTTCCATGAAGTGCTGATCTACCCTGCCCCTTTCATCGTCGATGATGAATGGGAGGATGATATTGGTCTGGTCCACAACCAGCGGGTGGTACAGTCGGGACAAAGCTGGCAACAGGGTCCTGTAGTGCTGAACTGGCTGGATATTCAAGACTCTTTTGATGCGTCAGGCTTTAACCTTGTGGTGCATGAAGTGGCGCATAAGCTTGATACGCGGAACGGCGACCGGGCCAGCGGCGTGCCGCTTATCCCGTTGCGTGAAGTTGCCGGCTGGGAGCACGATCTCCACGCCGCGATGAACAACATTCAGGATGAGATAGATCTGGTAGGCGAAAGCGCCGCCAGTATTGACGCCTATGCCGCCACCGATCCCGCAGAATGCTTTGCTGTCCTCTCGGAATATTTTTTCAGTGCGCCTGAACTGTTCGCGCCTCGCTTCCCGGCCCTGTGGCAGCGTTTTTGCCACTTTTACCGCCAGGATCCGCTGGCGCGTAGACGTGAGAATGGCCTGCAGGACGAAGGCGATCGGCGCATTGTTCACTAAAACAACGTGTTGAGCTAAATTTAGCCATTTGAATCAGCAGGTTAATTTTAGTGTTGACACAAAAATGCGAGGCCAGTAGTATGCGCCTCGTTCACACGATTCCTCTGTAGTTCAGTCGGTAGAACGGCGGACTGTTAATCCGTATGTCACTGGTTCGAGTCCAGTCAGAGGAGCCAAATTTAAAAATCCCGCTCAGGGAAACCTGAGCGGGATTTTTGCTTTCCGTGATCCTCTCCGCTCCCCAAGCATGCAATCTTATCCTGGTGTAGGTGCTATTTTCTTGCTATGAGGCAAGCTGAACGGCCGTGAGCCCCACGCTCCCGCAAAGGCTTAAATAAAGGCGGTTTAACCGTGCCGGACCATACCTGGGTGTAAGGCGATAATGCGCGGTTCCAAAAAAGATTGGCAACACCGCCGCTTCTGATATCTCTCCGCCAGCGGGTATAAGCAGCATCGTACCGTAGGTACCGTCCAAGGTTCCGTATGTGATCCCCGCAGGTGAAAATCAGCGATGCTGCTCCCAACCTTATGGCTACAGACTTTCGATCCGGCGGTAACCGCTGGGTCTGCCGCTGCGTAGCAGACGATCCCGATCCGGCAGTTACCATTACAGACAGCGCGGGCTGCCCAAATGCATTTTCCACTGGCGGAAAGACCCGTAACGCTTAGGGTAGCCTGGCAATAACCTTAATCTCGAACTTAAATCCATAAAGCCACGTCACGCCGATCCCGGTCAGCGTAGGGTAAGGCGCTTCTCCCCAATATTCTGGCAGGATACTCCAGATAGCGTCGAGATTTGACTCAGGATCGACGACAAAGAGGGTAACATCAACCACGTCCTCAAACGTGCAGCCCGCCGCTGCGAGCACAGCATTAAGATTCTTGAACGCCAGCCTGACCTGTGCTTTCAGATCGTGCTCAGGCGAACCATCCTCGTGGCTACCCACCTGCCCCGAAACAAACAAGAAACCATTGGATTTGATGGCCGGTGAATAACGATTGCGCTCATAGAGCGCCTGACGACCGAAGGGAAAAACGGCTTCGCGTGCTGTCATGTTTGTACCTTTATGGTGGGGCGAAATCAGCCCGGTGAATGTAAAGACACTGTACAACGACGAGATCGGGCGGATAAACAAGCGACTTTGTCCCTCATTGTTTGTAATATCCAAACAATCGATGAAAGACAGGATAAGAAATGGATCGTTTCGATGCAATGCGCGCCTTTGCTCGAGTGGTAGAGGCAGGGAGCTTCACGAAGGCTGCCCAAACGCTTCATATGAGCAAAACCACGGTGACGCAACTCATTCAGCAGCTGGAATCGCGCCTGCGCGTCAGATTGCTCCATCGCACCACCCGCAAGCTCGGTGTGACTCCCGATGGCGCGGTCTACTACGAACGCGTCATTCGTCTGCTGGCGGACATGGAGGATGCTGAAAACAGCCTGTCCAGTGCGGCGATGACGCCCAGGGGACGGCTACGGGTGGATGTACCGAGTCCGCTGGCCCGCCTTATTCTGGTGCCGGCGCTACCGGCTTTCCACGCCCGCTACCCTGATATCCAGATCGACATGGGTGTGAGCGACCGGGGAGTGGATCTGATCGGCGACAACGTGGATTGCGTTCTGCGCGGTGGTCAAATCACCGACCAGTCCCTAATCGCACGCCATGTCGGCGATTTGCAAATCGGCGTCTACGTCGCCCCCAGCTATGTGGAACGCCTTGGCGCTCCCGCACACCCGCGCGAGCTGCAAAATACTGACCATTGCATAGTGGGATTCTTGTCCTCACGCACCAGTAAGATTGATCCTTTGGTACTGTGCAGTGAGAATGAACGTATTGAAATCACGGGCAACTACGTACTTGCCGTGGATGATGGCAATGCTTACCTCGAAGCTGGGTTAGTTGGCTTAGGCGTGATTGCGCTGCCCAACTATATGGCGGCAGCGCATCAGGCCGTTGGCGCTTTGATTCCATTATTTACACAATGGCGGATTAGCCCAATGCCTCTGTACCTGGCGTTTCCACCGAACCGCCATGTCAACGCCAAGCTGCGCGTTTTTATTGACTGGATCGTTGAATTGATGGAGCAGCATGTCCCCATTGCCAACAATCAGTGACGCCATCCCCTGATTCGCTTATCAGCGGCGATGGGGTTCAGCGGTAGTGACTGTGGTCAGGCGTGTTTTGACAATAGGGATTCAGCAGAACTCATCCGTCTTATATTCTGGATAATGGCTATCATAAAGGGGATCTTCGCTTTCATGGACAATGGCAGCCCAAAAAAAATCCTCAGTAACAAGATTAAGTCCATAGATATATTTGCAGACTTTATCATCCCCTCCTGAGCATCTCCTGGCGCCCTCATTAAAACGCCATCACCGCCACTGTTGATAAGTTAAGGATCGGTTTCCCGATCCTTATTCCCAACAACGTTGAATGCATCGTCAGCAAAAGAGCCTTCTTACAATAGCCGTTAATCAGACTAAACGACCCGCTACAAACTTCCCTGCGCCGCTGTGGCGCTGATATTCACCGGCATGCCGGAGCGGCGCTGCAGGGTCTGCTCGACCTGGGCAGGGCTCACTCCCGGCCCCTGGGTAAAGTCGCGCAGCGCCGAGGTCATCGGCAAGGGGACTTTTCTGTCGGATTCAAACTCCGCGCGGTTGCGCGACAGCGGCTCGTGCACCTCCAGCCAGTGACTGCCGTCCGGCTCCACGCTGTACTTCACCGGCTGATCGATCAGCTGAACCCGCGTCCCCACCGGCACGTTATCAAACAGGAATTTAATATCGTCGTTGCGCAGGCGGATGCACCCCTGGCTGACACGCAGCCCGATACCGAAGTTGGCGTTGGTGCCGTGGATGGCGTAGAGCCTGCCAATGTAGATCGCATACAGCCCCATCGGATTATCGGGCCCGGGGGGCACCATCGCCGGCAGCGTTTTGCCCTCTTTCGCATACTCGCGGCGGGTATTGGCGGTTGGCACCCAGGTGGGGCCTTCCTGCTTACGCTCTACTGCCGTCACCCAGTTACGCGGCGTTTCGCGTCCCGCCTGGCCAATGCCGATTGGCAGCACTTCGACGCTGTTGCCCAGCGGCGGGTAATAATAGAGACGCATTTCGGCGACGTTGATCACGATCCCTTCGCGCACGGTGTCGGGCAGGATCAGCTGTTGCGGAATGGTCAGCGTCGAACCGGAGCGTGGCAAATAGACATCGACCCCGGGGTTGGCTTCCAGCATATTGCTTAACCCCTGGCCGTACTGGGCGGCAAAACTTTCCAGCGGCTGGGTGTTATTGTCCGGAACGGCAATGGTAAATGCGCTGCCCACCAAACGGCTCCCCTCCGGCGGCAGCGGATAGCTGACGGCCAGCGCGCCGTGGCTGGCAAGCAGCATCAGCGCCGTACAGAGTAATTTCACACGCCGCATCGTCATTTTCCCTTCCTCAGTCGCGACTCACGTGTGTGAATTATAGCGTTATTTCCACTCCCCGACCCGCTGGCCAGCATTTCCTTAAATCTGATAGTCGATTGCGGCCTCTTCCGGCTCCATCGCCTGACGCTTAATCTCATCCAGCGACAGTCCGGCATTGCACAATTCGATAAAGCGCCAAACGTAATTCCGCTGCAGCTGGCCCCGCTTCAGTCCCAACCACACGGTATTGGCATCGAACAGATGGCGGGTATCAAGACGCGTAAAGGTGTCCGCTTCCCGGGCATCACCGGACTGCTCGGCGACCAGCCCGACGCCCAGCCCCAGCTCCACATAGGTCTTGATCACATCGGAATCCTGCGCGCTCAGCACGATATCCGGCATCAACCCCTTGCGGTTGAACGCCTCATCTATGCGCGAACGGCCAGTGATCCCCTGGCGGTAGGTGATTAACGGCCAGCGGGCGATCGCCTCCAGCGTCAGGGGAGAAACCTGCGTCAAAGGATGATCCTTCGGCACCAGCAGGCTGTGATGCCAGCGGAACCAGGGGAAAGCCGCCAGCGTCGGATCGTTGCTCAGGCGCTCGCTGGCGATGCCGATATCCGCTCCGCCGTTATGCAGCAGCGCTTCGATTTCCTGCGGGGTACCCTGCACCAGCTCGACGCGAACATCTGAGAACAGCTCGCGGAAAGCTTTAATGACCGGCGGCAGGCTGTAGCGCGCCTGAGTATGGGTGGTGGCGATAGTTAAGACGCCTGACGCATCGTTAGTGAAGAGATCCGCCAGCCGCCGAACGTTACTGGCTTCATTGAGGATCCGCTCGGCAATCGATAACAGCGCTTTACCCGGCTCGGTCATGCCTAACAGGCGTTTGCCGCGGCGGATAAAGATCTCAATCCCCAGCTCCTCTTCCAGTTCCCGGATATGGCGACTGACGCCTGACTGCGAGGTATAGAGCATATTCGCGACTTCCGTCAGGTTGTAATCCTGACGGGCCGCCTCACGGATAATTTTCAGCTGCTGGAAGTTCACCCTTTCCTCCGGGCCAATGGACTTAACGTATCTGCTATTGTTAAAGTCTGTTGTCCCAGGTAACAAATAATAAAAACCAGCAACTTATTCCTTAAGAGAATATACCCTAACTGACCAGCTGCAGCTCACGGTTTTCCAGCGATGGGCGGCTCACCAGAGACAGCAGGATCTCTTTCACCGCCTGCGCCTGCGGCGACAGACTGCCGCGAGCCGACATGTTCAGCGACAGCGACAAGCTCATTGAAGGCGTGCTGATCCGTGCCATCCAGCCGTTCGCCGCCCCGCACAGGGAACGGGCAGCGGATTCCGGTAACACCGTCGCCCCCATGCCGCTGGCGATGGCCGCGGTCAGGGTGGTAATGGATTCGATCTCGCCGATAATTTTCGCCGACAGACGACGCAGGGTGAATGCCTCGGTGACCCGCGCCCGCACTGCGCTGTAATCGCGCGGCAGGAACAGGTTCATCTCCGCCACCGCCGTGAGATCCACGCTCTGCCCCGGGCAGTCGCGGGTGCCGACCAGGTAAAGGTCTTCTTTCAGCAGCGGCTGGCTGACGATGCCTGCCACCGGCGAACGCTCATAGAGCACCGCCATATCCAGCTGGCCCGCCAGCAGCTTGTCATTCAGCGCTGTGCCGCTGCTCTCCTGCAGATAGACCATCACCTCAGGCAACTCATTGCGCACCGTTTGCAGCAACGGCATGGTAATGGCGGAGGCCGCGGTGCCCGGCGCCAGGCCGATCGACACCTGACCACGCAGCGTCTGGCCGACGTTATTGACCGCCAGCTGCGCCTGCTCGCACTGGCGCAGGATAGTGCGCGCATGGGTGTAGAGAATTTTACCGGCTTCCGTTGGCGTGACCCCTCGCTTGGTGCGTATCAGCAACTGCTGGTCCATTTCACCTTCCAGGGTCGCGACCTGTTGGCTGAGGGCCGGTTGGGCGATATGCAAGACTTCAGCGGCCTGGGTCAGACTGCCGATATCGACGATTTTCACAAAATATTTCAGTCGTCTTAAGTTCATTTTGCCTCCTGTAAGGAACGCCAGCGTCAACGCTGGGAGTATGATGCACTGGCTTTTGCAATTTGCTTGCCAGCTTTGCATTTCCTCGGCTGTCGCCCGCCGCAGGCAGTGTTATAAGGGATAGTGATAGCAATTCGGTTTTTATTTGCCCGGTAAGCAGATTGTGGTATGCCCCATTAGGGGTACATTCGCACTACAACGGTGCAACATGGTGAAAAAAACAGCGCATGGGTGACGATTGCTGAAATTGTCAGCAGTCGAACGCAATTCTTTGAATCAGGCTTTGACAAGGCCGGATGGCATCGTTAATATGCGCCCCGTTCACACGATTCCTCTGTAGTTCAGTCGGTAGAACGGCGGACTGTTAATCCGTATGTCACTGGTTCGAGTCCAGTCAGAGGAGCCAAATTTAAAAAGCCTGCTTTCGAGCAGGCTTTTTGCTTTTCAGCGCCGGTACTTCTGCCGGAAGGCGAATGGCCACCCTCCGGCGATTGCGGCTTTAGCGTAAACTCTCTTCCTTCAGATCTATCTCCCGCAGCACCTCATAAAAAGTGATATCGCTGATGTTATGGGCGCGGCGCAGCCGGAACAGCTCCTGACGCTGGGCGATAATGACCTCTCGTTGCATATATTTCTCCAGCCTGGCGCGCTTAGCCAGCTCCAGCCCGACATCCTGCCCCTCGTCATTGTCGTTATAGTGAAGCCGCCGCTGATAGGTCTCGAGCAGCATATTGCCGGCATCGGCCCGCAGGGCCTGCTCACTGGGATCCTCCACCGGCTCGTCCAGTAGCGCGTTAAGACGGTTAATGGCCACCTCGGTCATCACGGCGCCAATGTCGTCCTTACCGGTGTCATGCGGTAGATCATCGGCAAGATAACGGGTCATAAACGGCAGACCGATAGCCGCCACCACCAGCGACATCAGGATCACCGCCATCGAAAGAAAGATCAGTAGTTCACGGCCCGGGAACGGCGAACCATCTGCCAGCACCACCGGCAGCGTCAGAATACCGGCGAGGGTCACAGAGCCCTTCACTCCCGCCAGCGCCATGACGGCGAGGATACTGAAGCGTGGACGGACGGTGATGGCCTTGCCCCGACGTTTACGGCGAAAAATTGTCAGCTTCATCGACAGCCATACCCAGGCGAAGCGCATCAGACCGAGCGCCAGGGTGATGGCCACGGCGTACAGCAGCAGATACCAGGGCGAAGAGACGCCGGCCTGGCTGGCTACCGCCGGCAGCGTCCTGAGCATGCGCGGCAGCTGCTCCCCCAGCATCAGAAAGATCATCCCGTTGAGGGTGGTCTGCAGCATGGACCATACCGCGCTGCTTTTCATGCGCGTCGCCGGAAGCCGGGGCCCCGACAGCTGCTCATAATGCATCGCAATGCCGGCGGCGACGGCGGCAAGAATGCCCGAGACATGGAACGCCTCGGCCAGCAGGTAGGCGGCGAAAGGGATAAGCAGGCTGATCAGGATCTGGATGGCTGGCTCCTCGCGGGTGCGCCGAACCAGAAAGTTATTACATTTGCCGGTGACCCACACCACCACGAGGCCACTGAGGATGCCCCCGAAGGCCATCAGGAAAAATTTCACCACCGCGTCTCCCGGGGAGAAGCTGCCGGTCAGCACCGCGGCGATGGCGAAGTTAAAGGCAACGAGCCCTGAAGCATCGTTTAACAACGACTCCCCTTCGAGAATATGCGCCATCCTTGAGGGAAGCGGCGAGCTGGCGGTCATTGCCGATACCGCCACCGGATCGGTAGGCGACAGAATAGCCGCGAGGGCGAACCCTGCCGCCACGGTGATAGCCGGGATCAGCCAGTGAATAAACAGGCCAATACCGAGAATAGTCACCATCACCAGGCCTATCGCCAGCGATAAAATCGGCTTCATATCGCGGAAAAAAGCGTCTTTGGGGATGCGCCAGCCATCGAGGAACAGCAGCGGCGGGATAAACAGCAGTAAAAAAATATGCGGGTCAAAATCGACCTGAAAGCCACTGGCGGCCAGCGCGGCGCCCGCGGCGATTTGGATCAGCGGTAGCGGCACTTTAACGGGCAGAAGATGGGACAGGAACACGGTCACCACGATGGCCATGATAAAGACCAGCACGATAGCAATTAGCGACATTCATCCCCTCCTCTGACGGCAATATTCATTCTGTACATCAGGCTGTTAATCCTTTTTCGCAGGTGTTGTTTCGGTAACAGATTATTTACCCAGTCACCGATAATTTAAGACAGACGTCATTGTCTGCCGGCGATAATATTTAAACTGAGGTGGCAACCGGTGCCGGATCAGGGGTGACAATGTCTTTTATCAAGCCGCGTTTGTCAATCCGCTATCGTCTGCAAATCATCGCCGGCCGGCATTCCGGGGAGAAGTCCTCACAGGACTGTCGACCGGGGACTTCGCAAATTGGCCTCTTCACATGGACAAAACCACTCAACCGCTCCAGCCCCCCGCTGTTTATATATTCCCAATATTATTAATTCGTATTATGCATTGTGAATATGGATATTAATGACCAGTCTAATATACCCGGCAGAGTTATATTTCGTGCCCCCGCCGGCAGTGCGAACCACGTATTTGCGATAAATAATTCTTAACGCCCCCCAGTTCAGGATGATTGGTCAGCCAGCCTTACGCTACGCGCAATGCTTGCCCTACCCCTAAATTGGGCGTACCCTGACAAACAATTAAACCACACGGTCTAAATCATGAATCCCAATACCTCCACCGTCCTGAAGCCCCGCCGCGGCCGTCCACCCAAGGTCGATCGCCAGTTTGACGATACGCGTCAGGCGCTGATTCGCTCAGGCCTTGAAGTGCTGACCGAAACGGGCTATCTCGCGGCGGGTATTGATGCGGTGATTAAGAATATCGCCGTGCCAAAGGGGTCGTTTTATCACTGCTTTAAAAGCAAAGAGGCTTTTGGCCTCGCCGTGCTTGCCGCCTATGGCGACTTCTTTGCGCATAAATTAGATAAATTCCTGCTGGACGACGCCGTGCCGCCGCTGGAACGGATGGCGGCCTTTGTGCGTCATGCCGGTCAGGGAATGGAGAAATTCCAGTTTCGCCGCGGCTGCCTGGTGGGCAACCTGCTGCAGGAAGCCCCGTTGTTACCCGAGACGTTTCCCCAACGGTTGATGGCTATCCTGGCGGCATGGGAGTCGCGCGTGGCGCGCTGCCTGCGCGAAGCGCAGGCAGCCGGGGCCATCGCCAGCGACGCCTCACCGCAGGCGCTGGCCCAGGTGTTCTGGATCGGCTGGGAAGGCGCGGTGATGCGCGCCAGGCTGGTCCAGTCTGCCGCACCGCTTAACCAGTACTGGGATTTTTTTGCGCACAGTATGACAACAAAAACACCTGCACAGGACGGCGCTAGCGCCGATAACCCCCTTCCGACGAGGAATACTCTGTCATGAAAGCATTAGTTCTGGACCAGATCGACAACCGCACCGTCGCCACCGTCAAAGATATCGACCTGCCCGCTCTTGCCGAAGGCGACGTCCGGGTCGCCATCGACTGGTCGAGTCTCAATTATAAAGACGCCCTGGCGATCACCGGCAAAGGCAAAATTATCCGTCAGTTTCCGATGGTGCCGGGCATTGATTTTGCCGGTCAGGTGAAAGAAAGCCGCGATCCGCGCTTTGTTCCCGGCCAGGCCGTGATCCTCACCGGCTGGGGGGTGGGCGAAAACCACTGGGGTGGCCTGGCCACCGAAGCCTGCGTTAAAGGCGACTGGCTGGTTGCTCTGCCGGAGACGCTCAGCGCGCGCCAGGCAATGATCATCGGCACCGCCGGCTTTACCGCGATGCTATGCGTTGATGCTCTCGTTAGTGCGGGTGTCACCCCTGATAGCGGTGATATCCTGGTCACCGGCGCCAGCGGCGGGGTCGGCAGCACCGCCGTGGTGTTGCTGAAAGCCCTTGGCTACCGGGTGACGGCCGTATCGGGCCGGGAATCGACACACGATTACCTTCGCCAGCTGGGCGCCGATACGATCCTGCCGCGCAGCGACTTCGCGGAGACCCGTCCGCTGGAGAAACAGCTGTGGGCGGGCGCGGTGGATACCGTTGGCGGCCCGGTGTTGGCCAAAGTGCTGGCGCAAACGCAATATCGCGGCTGCGTCGCCGCCTGCGGTCTGGCCGGGGGCTTCGATCTGCCGACCACCGTGATGCCGTTTATTTTGCGCAATGTGCGTCTGCAGGGGGTGGATTCGGTGATGGTGCCGACCGCTGAACGCGACGCCGTCTGGCAGCGTCTGGCCCAGCTTCTGCCGGAGAGCTACTACCAGCAGGCGGCCACAGAAATCACGCTGGAGCAGGCGCCAGCGTATGCCGCAGATTTCCTCAGCAATAATATTCATGGTCGGACGCTGGTCAATATCGGCCAGTAATCCTCTTCTCCCGGCGCCCGTGCGGCGCCGGATCCCGAGAGGGATCAAGGCATATCATTTCCTTCCCCACGGGATTATGATGACGCGAACAAATAGCTCTGCGAGTGGTAAAAAAAGTAAATGGATGTCATAAGCATCATTATGGCGGCGGGCAAGTCGTCCGTTGACGTCGCGCTGTATACGCTGTTGCCGATCATGGTGATCATGCTGATCATCATGAAATACCTTGAGGTCCGCGGTATCCTCGATGTGATTGTTCGCTGGGTGGCCCCGCTGGTGAAGCCCTTCGGCTTAACCGGGATGAGCGCCTTCGCCCTGATCCAGATTAATTTTGTCAGCTTTGCCGCCCCGCTCGCCACGCTGTCGATTATGGATAAACGCGGCGTCTCGGACCGACAAATGGCCGCCACGCTGGCCATGGTGTTCGCCATGGGGCAAGGCAACGTCTTCTATCCTCTTACCCCTTTTGGTCTGCACTGGCTGGCCTCGATCGTTATCTCGGTGGTCGGCGGCCTGTGCGCGGCCGCCGTCGCCTGGCACGTCACCGGACGGCGCTTATCGGTCGCCGAGAGCCCCCGCGCGGAAGCGCTGCCGAACGCCGAGCAGAACAGCCAGGGAATTCTGGCCGTGATTAACAGCGCCGGCTCCGACGCCATCCGCCTGGCGCTCGGCGCGGTGCCAATGCTGATCCTGTCGTTAACCATCGTCGGGCTGCTGCAGGGCGCCGGGGCTATCGACCTGCTGCAGCAGCTGCTGAAGCCGCTTCTCAGCTGGCTGCACATCCCGCAGAACTTTGTGCTGCCGGCGCTGGTGAAGTGCGTTGCCGGGGGCACCGCCTACTTTGGCGTCATTTCCGAGCTGATCCAGCAGGGCAAAGTCACCGTGGACCAGGTCAACGCCTCGGCAGGTCTACTGATCCAGACCTTTGATCTTCCCGGTATCGGCATTTTTCTTGGCATCAGCTCACGGTTTGTCCGCCTGTTCCGCTTCGTGGCTCCCGCGGCAATCGTCGGTATCCTGCTGCGTACCGTTCTGCACCTGATCCTGTTTTAATGCCTCTGCTCTGGTCTGCGCTTTCAGGCAGGCCGCCACCGCCGGCTGTTCGCCGCAGGCGATGCGCTCATCGACGCGCGTCATCATCCATGGAAAGAATGGATTGGAGGTGACGCGCATTAACGTCTCCAGCCCCACGCTCAGCGTCCCGGTCTCTCCGCGCAGTGAAATGGTGCCCAGGCTAATGCCGTAGCGGTTCTTCTCGTCCGGCTCGCGACCATACAGCGAGTCGCTCAGGGGAAACGGCACCGCCACATGCGACAAAGAGTACATATCCGCCGGCCAGGCCAGGTGTAAAGGATAACGATGCTCTTCCCGTTCCTGGGCCAGCGTGGTCCGGGCGACGGTCTGCAGCGTGTGCGCCGTCGCGTTGGTCACCACCGTGGTGGTATAGGCCCGCGGCGCCGGGGGCAGCAGCGTATTCACCGCCGCATAGAGCGCAGGGCGAAACAGGACCCGGAGATCCGCCGCCTGGTTAATATCGAACACCACCAGCTCGCTGCCGTTATCCGGCAGATAGCGATACAGGGACTCCACCACCGCGCGGGTGCTGACCGTGGAATCCATCACCGACTGAAAGGTGAGGATCGGCGGCAGCGCTTTCAGCTCGCCCTGCCGGGCCGCGCGGATAATCTGCTGCTGCAGCGCCTGGCTCAATAACCACGATTGTCTCGCCGCCTTGACCGGAAAGGAGTTGTACTTGAACGGATTAAACTCAGGCGCCACGTTCAGCCAGGCCGCGCGGGCGAACGCCGGGAAGACGGACGGTAGCCCGGCGAGGCCGGCGAAACGGGCAAACGCGGTCACGCCGATCATCGGCGACAGCAGAATAATCTGCTGCGGCTGACGCAGGTGGCTATCCTCCAGGCTATCGAGGGCATACTTGAGCGCCAGCGCGCCGCCGTTAGAGTAGCCGACCAGATGCAGCGGCACGTCCGCCCCGGCAAGGCGGGTCGCTTCGCGTACCGCCAGACGCGTCGCCGCCAGCCAGGTCTCCCAGTCAACCGCCGTTAACGCCCCCGGCGCGGTGCCGTGTCCCGGCAAACGCGGCACCACCGCCACATAACCCCGCTGCTGCCAGAGTTGCGCCAGATAGCGCACGCTGTAGGGCGAATCGGTCAGGCCATGGAGGAGCACCACGCTGCCGCGCGGCTTGCCCAGCGGCATCAACACAAAAGAACGGTTCCAGTCCTGCTGAAACTGCCCCGGCCAGACCCGGCTGTGACGATAAAAGCGGTTGACCGGGGTTTTATCTTCCTCCGGCAAAGCCTCTGTCACCTCACGCTGGAGATCGGCGAAAATCGTCTTCTCCCGCGCCAGATACTGGGCAAAGGTCGCCTGGTCTATCTCTTCGGCCGACATCTCGTTGCCACTCCAGGTATGCCAGCGATGCAGGGCCGGGCCGCGCTGGGACTCATAGATCCGCCCGGCGAGAAAGACCACCAGCAGCGCCAGTACCGCAATGCTCCCTTTTTTCAGCAGTGAGCCGATAACGGCGCCCGACGTTCGCCAGTGTCGAAATAGATGCTTCATGACGCTCTCTCTTATATTTATTGCGTAGCCGGACTTATCAGCCCTCTTCCTGACAGGCTATTCTCACGGACTGCTTTTCAGCATAGTCATCGCTTCCTGCAAATTAAACCCGGCAGATCATTGCCCCCCGGCATAAAAAAACCTAGCGCACAGATCAACAATCGGTTGCGTATTTTTAAACACTGCATAAACCAAGGGGATCATCTTATTGTCAGATTTTTAAGAAACATGAATTATCGACGCACATGTCGCTATGAGAGGATAAAAAACAGATGGAGTGGTGGGTAAAAAAAGTACAGGACAACGCTTCGGCCAGCCTCTGCCGCGTCGTGCTTCAGAGCGGTGCGCTAGAGATGATCGCAGAGATTGAAGCCTGTCGCCTCCGCCTGCGGGAAGGGGATAAACTCACTCCGCTGGCCGATGCGCGCTATTGTCTGAATAATAATCCGATGCAAACTTTGAAGATCCGCAACGCCACTCATTATAGCAGCGAGCGTTGGACAAACGCCGGCAAATAACACGAGCCCGCTCCCTTTACTGGTTATGGTCTGAGTATCGTCGCATTTGACAGATAAATTCTCCTTCGCCCTTTTCCCGCTGTGACATACTATCGGGAATGTCAGCAGACCTGAAACAAGGAGCGAATCATGAATATCAAGGCCGCCAGTCTGACCCCGGAACAAGCGCTTGCCGAGCTGGAAGCGCGCTATGAAGCCTCGGTCACGGCGTTACGCAAAGCCATCGGCGACTATATCGACCATAATACGCTCCCCGATACCGAAGCCCGCGCGGAAGGTCTTTTTGTCTATCCGCAGCTGTCGGTCTCCTGGGACGGCGCCGATCATAAAGCCCTCAAAACGCGCGCCTGGGGACGTTTCACCCATGCCGGTTGCTATACCACCACCATTACGAATCCGAAACTGTTCCGCAACTATTTGCTGGAACAGCTGACCCTGCTGTATCAGGACTATGGCGCGCATATCAGCGTCGAGCTGTCGCAGCATGAGATCCCCTATCCTTACGTGATCGATGGTTCCACCCTGACACTCGACCGCTCGATGAGCGCCGGTCTGACGCGCTATTTCCCTACCACCGAGCTGTCACAAATTGGCGATGAGACCGCGGATGGCCTGTTCCATCCCACCGAGTTCTATCCGCTGTCGCACTTTGACGCCCGCCGCGTCGATTTTTCGCTGGCGCGTCTGCGTCACTACACCGGCACGCCGGCGGAACACTTCCAGCCCTACGTGCTGTTCACCAACTATACCCGCTACGTGGATGAGTTCGTCAGCTGGGGCTGCAGCCAGATCCTCGATCCCGACAGCCCCTATATCGCTCTCTCCTGCGCCGGCGGGATCTGGATCACCGCCGAGACCGAAGCGCCGGAACAGGCCATTTCCGATCTGGCGTGGAAGAAGCACCAGATGCCGGCCTGGCATCTGATCACCCACGACGGCAAAGGGATCACCCTGATTAACATTGGCGTCGGCCCGGCTAACGCCAAAACCATCTGCGATCATCTCGCGGTACTGCGGCCGGACGTCTGGTTAATGATCGGCCACTGCGGCGGCCTGCGCGAAAGCCAGGCCATCGGCGACTATGTGCTGGCCCACGCCTATCTGCGTGACGATCATGTACTGGATGCGGTGCTGCCGCCAGATATTCCGATCCCCAGCATTGCCGAAGTGCAGCGCGCCCTCTACGACGCCACCAAGCAGGTGAGCGGGATGCCCGGCGAAGAGGTTAAGCAGCGGCTGCGTACCGGGACGGTGGTCACCACCGACGACCGTAACTGGGAGCTGCGCTATTCCGCTTCGGCGCTGCGCTTTAATCTCAGCCGCGCGGTAGCTATCGATATGGAGAGCGCGACCATCGCCGCCCAGGGCTATCGCTTCCGCGTCCCCTACGGCACGCTGCTCTGCGTCTCGGACAAGCCGCTGCACGGTGAGATCAAGCTACCGGGCCAGGCTAACCGCTTTTACGAGGGCGCTATCTCCGAGCATCTGCAGATAGGCATCCGGGCGATTGACCTGCTGCGCGCCGAGGGAGATCACATGCACTCGCGTAAGCTGCGCACCTTCAACGAGCCGCCGTTCCGTTAATCGTCGATGACGTGGGAATCGTGAGATAAACGCTGACGTTACCCGCTGGGGAGCGTCAGCGTCCGGATAAGCGAAACAAACGACCCGGCGGTGTTTGTCCACGGAAGAAAGGTGGTAGACAGAAAAGCAAAAAGCCTGCTCGAAAGCAGGCTTCTTAAATTTGGCTCCTCTGACTGGACTCGAACCAGTGACATACGGATTAACAGTCCGCCGTTCTACCGACTGAACTACAGAGGAATCGTGTGAACGGGGCGCATATTATCGATGACGCCCGGCGCTGTCAAAGCCTGTTTTCAATAAAATGAATCGTTTGCCGAATTATTCTTCACTTTGCGCAAAAAATGGCGTTTAGCCTCGCAAACGGCTCAGCTTTCCTCCGATGAAGCCTTCACGCGCGGATATTTCCACAGCCAGCGGCCGCTCACCATGCGGAAATAAAACAGCACGCCGCGCACCGCCCAGTCGAGCACCATCCCTAACCAGACGCCAATCACCCCCATCCCCAACACGATGCCCAGGGTATAGCCCGCCACCACCCGGCAGCCCCACATGCCGAGCATCGACACCCACATGGTGTAGCGTACGTCACGGGCGCCTTTAAAAGCGCAGGGTAAAGTCCACGACAGCGACCAGATCGGCATAAACAGGGCGTTGAGCCACAGCAGCTGTTTAACCACTTCTTTTACATCTTCTTCATGGGTGTAGAACGAGGCGATAAAGCCGGCGAAGGGGGCGCTGCCCCAGGCGATCAGCGTCAGAATGATCGTCGACAGCCAAAATACGTGCCAGGCCTGGAATTCAGCCTGACCAATCTGCCCTTTTCCCAGCCGCTTGCCGGTAATGATCGTCGAGGCGGAGCCGAGGGCGTTGCCCGGCAGGTTAATTAGCGAAGCCACCGAAAAGGCGATGAAGTTGCCGGCGATAACGTTGGTGCCCATCCCGGCGACAAACATCTGGGTCAGCAGCTTGCCGCCATTGAACAGGACAGATTCGATACTGGCCGGGATGCCGATCCCCATCACCTCCCAGATAATGGCGAAGTTAAAGGGTTTGAAGTAACCCTTCAGCGACAGCCGCAGCGCCGGATTGAGGCCCACCATCAGCACCCAGATCGTGGCTATCGCGCCAATATAGCGGGCAATGGTCAGCCCAAGCCCGGCGCCGACAAACCCCAGCCCCGGCCAGGAGAAGATGCCGTAGATGAGCACGCTGCTGATTAAGATATTGAGGATATTCATCCCGCCGTTGATCAGCAGCGGGATTTTGGTGGTGCCGGCGCCGCGCAGCGCCCCGCTGCCGATCAGCGCAATCGCCGCCGCCGGGTAGCTCAGCGCCGTCAGTTCCAGATAGGTCAGCGCCAGGTCCTTGACCTGGGCGGTGGCATCGCCGGCGACAAAATCAATAATCTCCTGGCCAAAGGCATGGATCACCCCCGCCAGCAAAATGGAAAACAGGGTCATAATGGCCAGCGACTGGCGCGCGGCCGCCCTCGCCCGCCGCCGATCGCGCTTGCCGAGGCTAAAGGCCACCACCACCGTGGTACCCAGATCGATGGCGGCAAAGAAGGACATGATGACCATGTTAAAGCTATCGGCCAGCCCCACACCGGCCATGGCCTCTTTTCCCAGCCAGCTGACAAGGAAGGTGCTCAACACCCCCATCAGCAGCACACAGGCATTTTCCAGCAGAATGGGCACAGCGAGAGGGCTGATTTCGCGCCAGTACAGCACACGATAACGCTGACGTTTTTTAAACCAGGATGTCCGTTCGACGGCCTGGCGTACGGCGGAGGTGACGTTCAAGAGAGACCTTAGTGAGAAATGTTGAAACAACATTTCAAATGATGATTGAGAAATGGATATCCTGCAAAGTATTTTCCGTAATAATTGTCGGAAATGACAACAAATTGTCGATGTAAGCGGCAGTTGCACCTGAACAGGCGAATTGATGTTTGACAAAAGTTTTTTCGCCGCTAAGATACGACTCCACACGATTCCTCTGTAGTTCAGTCGGTAGAACGGCGGACTGTTAATCCGTATGTCACTGGTTCGAGTCCAGTCAGAGGAGCCAAATTTAAGAAGCCTGCTTTCGAGCAGGCTTTTTGCTTTTTTGCGTCGCTGACGTTAACTCAGCATCGCATCCAGCCTGGCAAGCACCTCGTTGACAACGACGTCAGGTATGCGTTCCAGACGCTTGCCTTTCCCTACCGCCTCCCTACGCCCCGCGTGTCCTCCGTGAACGCACCCCAGCTCAGCCTGAAAAAGCGCCTGCCAGTAGGATGAATTCACTACCGTTTGCGGGTGAGATAGCGTGGATTATCCACTCTGTCTAACGTTTTACCCGGAGGCATCATGAACCTCAGACAACAGCAACAGCAGGCGTTCGATCGCAGCGGAGAACCTCTTATCGTCGGCAACGTCAGCCACTGCCCGCTGCCGCCGGAGACCCTCGCCGCACTGGGCCCCGATTCCCCCTATGTGGTGCAGGTATACGGCTCAGGCCTGACCGGCGAGGTTTATCGTCTGCGCATCGCCGGCAAGGAGTACAATTTAAAGAAACGTCGCGCCGTCGCCGGCGTTGCCAACCTCAACGGCCAGCTGTCGTTTTTAAATGAGGTACAGCGTCGGCAGGCATTGCAACAGCTGAAGGATGACCCGGTCACCGCGCCGCGCTTCACCCACATCGTCCCAACGCTGTATGCCGATTATCGCCTCGGCATCCTGCTCTCCCCCTGGATCGACGGCGAGCCGATACACCAGTTAACCCCGCCGCTGATCGCCCAGCTATTTACTACTCTGGAAGCCTGCGAAGAACAGGGGCTGATGGAGTGGGATCTCTGTAGCGGGAATCTGCTGGTGGATCGGCAGGAGCAGCTGTGGCTGTTCGATTTTGGCTATATGTATCCCTTCGACCCGCTGAGAGAATTCAACAGCAATGGTCTGGCCGACCCGCTGTTCCACTTTGTCGAACGTTTTGAGACTCGCTTCTTTTTTAGCTGGCTGATGACCCGGATCCCTGACGCCGAACAGCAGCTGGCGCACTATCGCGATCTGAAGCGGCTGGCGGTCGAAAGCTACCGCCGGAAGCTGGTCTGGCTTCGCGCCCGGCGCGCTGACCCGCTGGTGCTGGCTCACTTTCAGCAGTTGACGGCGCGCTGGGAGTCGGCGCTGGCGGACCCTGCCGCGCTGAGCCGGCTGTTTGCCGTAGAGGCCTTTCGCTCACATGTGCTGGATATTGAAGACGACCTGCATGGTCAGTCCTGTACCTTACTCACCCTGCAACGCATTGACTGGGTGATAAACCAGCTGGAACAGCATTATCGCTTTATCGCCGACGAAGGCGGCCTGTTTTACGACAATGTTGGGAAATCGCAGCAGGCGCTGCTCAGCAGCTATGCGCAGAAGCGGCAGCAGGCGCAGCAGTACCTGCTGAAGGCCACCGCCGCGAAGGATTAACGGCGCTCGCGTCCCTGCTTCTGCTTCGCCTGGTACATCAGGCGGTCAGCGGTGGCCACCAGCGCGTTGAGACTGGGATGGCTGGCGGGATCGTATTCGACGCAGCCCCAGGAGAACGCCAGCTGCCAGGGATTGGCCGCCTGCTGGTTGAAACGCGCCACGTTGTGGCTGAGCGTCTCCATCGCCGTCGCGGCATCGTGGCGGCTGGTATTGGCGAACAGAATGATAAATTCGTCCCCACCCTGCCTCGCGAGGATATCGGACTCGCGGAAGGCCGCTTTCATCAAGTCGGCGATGGCGATCAGCGCGCGATCGCCCTCTTCATGCCCCCAGGTATCATTGATGTGCTTGAAGCGATCGAGGTCGACAAACGCCAGGCTCACCGGCTCATGGCGGCGCTGGGCCGTCAGCAGGGCATACTCTGCCAGGGTGAGGAACCCCCGGCGATTAAACAGTCCCGTCAGCTCATCCGAGGTTGCCGCATCCAGCACCTTGAACTCATCCTCCACGATCGCCGCCAGATCGCTTAAGATCTGCATTTCATGGGCGGAAAACGATCGCGGCTGGTGATCCATCAGGCAGAACGACCCGACGGTCGCGCCATCCGGCAGTTGCACCGGATACCCGGCGTAAAAGCGGATAAACGGCGCCTCAATGACCAGCGGGTTATCGTGAAAGCGCTCGTCCTGCTGCATGTCGTTGACGATAAGCGGGTCGGTTTGCAGAATGGTATGGGCGCAAAATGAAATATCTCTCGGCACCGTGTCCACATCGAGACCGGCACAGGACTTGATATGCAGGAGATCTTCCCCCACCAGACTGATGGACGCCACCGGCAGGTTATACAGCGAACGGGCAAGCCTGGTCAGGCGATCGAAGCGTTCTTCTTTTCCGCTATTCAACAGCCCGGAAGAGCGTAGCGATTGCAGGCGACGCTGCTCGTCGGGATGAAGTCCGGCTAATTTCATTGTCTCTCACTTGTCTCTTGCGCAGAATTCCGCCGGGTTTCCGCAGAGAAACCCGGCGTTTTATCCTGCGAGGGGAAAATAGTCGTCAGGTACCCCATGAGTTAAGCAGATTTCCTCTGCACGTCAACCGGCGCGCCCCAGGCGACTGGCGCCCAGGGCGCTGGCGGAATGCCATTAACGGCACTCTGCCCGGCAAATAGGGCAGATCAGGCGCGGATAAACGCCAGCAGATCGGCGTTGATAGTATCGGCGTGGGAGGTATGCATCCCGTGCGGGAAGCCAGGATAAATTTTCAGCTGGCTGTTCGGCAGCAGCTTGTCCTGCAGGATGGCCGCATTTTTATAGGGCACCACCTGGTCGTCATCTCCCTGCATCACCAGCACCGGCAAAGTGATCGACTTAAGGTCTTCCGTCTGGTCGGTCTCTGAAAACGCCTTAATGCCTTCATAATGGGCTTTAGCGCTGCCGATCATCCCCTGTCGCCACCAGTTCTGGATCGTCCCCTGGGATATCTCTGCTCCATCACGATTGAAGCCATAGAACGGGCCAGAGGCGACGTCGAGATAGAACTGGGCGCGGTTCGCCGCCAGCGCTTTGCGGAAACCGTCAAACACCTCGATCGGCGTCCCGCCCGGATTCTGCTCGGTTTTCACCATTAGCGGCGGGACGGCGCTAATTAACACCGCCTTCGCCACCCGCCCCTGCGGCTGGCCGTAGCGGGCGACGTAGCGGGCGACCTGGCCGCCGCCAGTGGAGTGCCCGACGTGGACCGCATTGTGCAGATCCAGATGTTCCACCACCGCCGAAACGTCCGCCGCGTAATGGTCCATATCGTGCCCCTCGCTAACCTGATCGGAGCGGCCATGACCCCGACGATCGATAGCGATGACCCGGAACCCTTCGGCAAGGAAAAATAACATCTGGTTATCCCAGTCGTCAGCGCTTAACGGCCAGCCGTGATGAAAGACAATCGGCTGAGCTTCCTTTGGTCCCCAGTCTTTAAAGTAAATGTTGACGCCGTCTTGGGTGGTGACAAATGCCATATTACAGACTCCTCTTTCAGGATAACCAGCCTGCAGGCCCGTGCCTGGGCTGAACGCCGACGGCGGCCGGCAGGAGTGCCGACCGCACAGGAATGTGATGCCTGTAACAGTGTAGAAGATATTTAACGCCGGGCGGGACAACTTACCCTGTCTCGCTTGATTCGCCGATCCTGGACCAGACCGCGTCTGGTATCAGGCCGCACTCTCCTGCTGGCGGATCCGCACCATCAGCGCGCCGAGCAGCGCCCAGTCAAGCAGCACGGCGAAGGCAAAGCAGACGCCATGGCGTCCTCCTCCCGCAGTATGCCAGGTCAGCAGCGTCGCCGCGATGGCGATAGCTACGCTCAGCACCGTGGCGCCGCTGACCCGCATCCCCGGCAGCGCCGTCCTACCCGCCGCAATGCGCCAGGCGACAGCCGCTCCCGCCCCACCGCACGCCACGCCCGGCAGCAGTGCCGGCCAGTCCTGCCCGCCATACCAGGCCACCAGCGCCAGCAGCCAGCCGGCCGCTGACAGCAGAAAGGCCCAGCGCGTCGCCGCCAGGGGTGAGCGATAAAGCCAGGATTGTCCGCGAGTGAATCCCCACCCGACGCCAAAGGCCGCAATCAGCGCCGTCAGCAGACTCAGCGTGCCGGTCACCCCGATAACCGGGGGCATGATTAACAGCAAGGCCCCGGCGGCGATGACCACGCTAAGGGCGATAGCGCGGCCGCGGGGGTCGATCGTTGCCGCGGCTTCCGCGGCGGTGTAGCGGCTTACAACGTGCATAGTTGACTCCTGACAGGCGAAGCTGCATGAATTTAATTCATGTCATTGTCTTTACATGCCCGTAGCCTATCGCCACAATATCGCTTTACACAAACGCATAGTTTTCAGCCATAGATGAGAAAAACTCAGCCATGAGACCGCCCCGTCTGCCGCCGCTGGGGGCGCTACGCGCTTTTCATGCCGTCGCCCGCCACCGCAGTTTTAAACAGGCCGCCGAGGCGCTCGACGTCAGCGCGACGGCGGTCAGCCATCAGATTAAACTGCTGGAGTCGGTGCTGGAGTGCCGGGTCTGCGAACGCAGCGCGCAGGGCGTCAGTCTGACCGCTGATGGCGAGATCCTTTACGCCGCCACCCAACGCGCCTTTAGCGCCCTGGAACAGGCCGTCGTCCAGATCGCTCATGCCCGTCAGCCGCCATCCTTAACCGTCACCACCACCTCCAATTTTCTCACCCACTGGCTGGTGCCGCGGCTGGCGGATTTCACCGCCCGCTTTCCGGCTATCGACCTGCGGCTACACACCAGCGTCGAACGAGTGGATCTGCATCTGGGCACGGTAGACGCCGCGATTCGCTATCGTGAAACGCCGGAGCCGGACCTGTACTGCACGCTGCTGTATGAGGATCGCTTTATCGTGGTCGCCAGCCCGACTCTGGGCCTCAGCCGGCCTGAAGATCTGCAGCGGGTGACGCTGTTTCACGTTGCCAACCGGCGCGTGCCAGCTGATTCGCCTAGCTGGGAGAACTGGCGTCGGCGCTATGGACCGCCGACGCTGAATATTGATGCGGGGTTAACCTTTAGCGATGAGACCCATGCCCTGCAGGCGGCGGTGGCCGGTCAGGGAGTGGTGATCGCCAGCGAACTGCTGGCGCGGGATCTGCTGCAGCGCGGCGTATTGTCCGCGCCGTTCAGCAACGCATTGCCTGGCGCCCGCTACTACCTGGTCACTACCGAAGCGGTAGCGCAGCGGGCGGATATTATCGCTCTGCGGGAGTGGCTGCTCAGCCAGATGGCGTCGGGCGACGGCGGCCATCCGACTGCGGGATAGCGGGCTTACCAGCCGCAGACGTTGGTCTCTTCATCGGACTCGTAGCCGCGAACGATATTGATCAGATCCTTCACCGCATCAGCCGCGGTGAGTGGGTCGCGCAGCGCCGCCAGCGAGGAAAAGGTTTTATCAACCGAGACGCCGTTATTATTATTGGTGACCGTCAACAGAAACTCCCCCTCTTCCCTGTCGTCCGGCAACTTGCTCAGCAGGTCATTAACGGCCTCCACCGCCTGCTGTGGAATATACAACACCATTGGTTTAAGAAATATTTTTTCCTGCTTCTGGTGAAGTCGGCCATTCTCTAGCGCTAAGGTATAACCTTTATTTTCACTGGTCATCTCTTGTTATCCCTCGATGAGAATTTTTGGATCAACATAAAAGTCGACATTAAAAACCGTGTCCTCTGAGAGGGCCTCAATACAGTGCCACTTCTCCGGCGGAAAGACGCCAAACTGGCCGGCTTCAATAGTCAGGGTTTCAACGGGCTCGGGGCTGGTTTCATCGGCATAGCCGAGATAGCGGATCGCCCCCTGCATCACCGAGAGACGAGGGTAGACGCCCTGCCGGGTGCCGGCATCCAGATGGCGGCGCCAGATAGAGGCCGGGGCGGTCTCTTTGGTCCACAGCGGCGTGCTGCGGGTGTGAACGTAATGGGTGGGAATAATGATTCGCTGCATAATTGTGCCTCACTTTACCGTCTCAAACGCGACGTTCAGAAATAGCCTATATGATGCATATCATATACCCCTTTTAAACGTTAAGGATATTATTTTGTTGTGGAATTTTACGCCTACTCCTTTTTATACCTCGCAGGGATTAGCGCTAAGAGAAAATAAAAAAGGCGATTTCAGGATCCTGAAATCGCCCGGGAGAATAAAAATAAACGCGTTAAAAATTTGTTAGCGCAGCGGACTCGGTTTGCCGATTAAATATCCCTGAACCAGGTCACAGCCCAGCGCCTGCAGCGAAGCCAACTGCTCTTCGGTCTCTACACCTTCCGCCACAATGCGCATATGCAGGCTCTTTCCCATGCTGATAATCAGGCGGACGATATCCAGATCGTCTTTTTGCTCCGGAATATTGATGACAAACGAGCGGTCGATTTTAATTTTATCGAACGGGAAATAGCTTAAACGGGACAGGGAAGAATAGCCGGTACCAAAGTCATCGATGGAGATCTGAATGCCCTGCTCGCGCAGCTGGCTGAGAATTTCCAGCGAACGGGTGTTCTCATTGAATACGTCCGACTCGGTGATCTCCAGATCAAGACGTCGCGGATCGAGGCCGGTCTGATGCAGCACCTCGATAATGGTGTCGGTCAGCGATGTATTCATCAACTGAATTGGTGAAACGTTGACCGAGACCTTCAGCGGCGTCGCCCAGCTGGCCGCTTCGGCACAGGCGGTTTTCAGCACCCATTCGCCAAGGGCATTAATAAGACCGATTTTCTCTGCCACCGGAATAAACACCGTCGGCGGCACGGCGCCGCGCACCGGATGGAACCAGCGAACCAGCGCTTCATAGCCGTAGATTTCGCGCGTGACGGTATCGGCGATCGGCTGATAGTAAACTTTGAATTCGTCATGGGCCAGGGCCTGCAGCAGATCGTCTTCAAACGATTTGTTCTCCTGCAGGCGCTGCAGCATCCCCGGCCGGAAGATTTGCACATGGCCGCTACCCTCTTTTTTCGCCTCATACAGCGCGAGGTCGGCGCACTTGTACAGGTAATCGGTACGACTTTCACCGTCCGAGATCACGATCCCAATGCAGGCGTCGATATTAATCTGCGCATCGTAGATCTGATAGGGCTGGCTGATCTTCTCCCGGATAACATTGGCCCGCTCAAGGGCCATCTCTTCAGTGAGATCGTAGGAGAGCATTGCAAACTCATCACCGCCAAGGCGATACAGCGTCTCGGAGGTTTTGCGGAAAAAAGAGAGGCGACTGGCCAGATCCTGCAGCAGCTTATCGCCAGCATCATGGCCAAGGGTATCGTTCACATCCTTAAAGCTGTCGAGGTCGAAAAGCATCACCACGGCGCATCCCTTATAGGGACGCACCTGGTTGACGATCTCCTGCAGCCGCTGCCAGAAAGAGAGACGGTTGGGCATACCGGTCAGCGAATCATGGTAGGCATCGTACTGCAGCCGGCGGTTCTGCACCTGCAGCTTCTCTTTCGAGGCCTGCAGATCGTTGGCCAGCGTTTTCATACGAACATGGGCGCGACGCAGATTATTATTCTGTCGGAGCATCAGCAGACCGAGAGTTATACACATGGCGATAAGCAGAATGGAGATCACCGAGTAGATATAATAGAGATGCTGGATTTTATCATGGGTGATATTAACGATATTGATATCTTGCGTCAGGGTGGCAGCGGCCATTGAGGTCAGTGGACCATCCAGCTCGCTTAACACCGGTAGGATCTGTCTGACCTGCTCCGGCGTCATGGTATCAACTTGTTTATCGAGCAGATGAAGATTACGAATCAGCGTCGCAACCACCGTCTTCCGCTGCTCGCTTTTATTGATAAATTTACCCAGATCGCCCTCCTGCAGAAGCTCGATCTGGCTCATCATGATCTCAAGACGCAGGCGCACCTCATCGTGGTCCGCCCCTTCGGCCCCAATCGCCATTCCCGCCAGACGAGACTCCAGCCGCATATATTCCGACACCATTTGCGACATTGACCACGAGTCCGTATAGCGGGTAAATTTTTGCAACTCACTTTGTCGCTCATGCACCAGATAAGTAATATATCCGGTGACAACAAATAACGACAAAATAATAGCCGTGAGTATTCGATTCAAGATCCAACCCTTATTCTATAATCATCTTTGAAACTTGCCAGGCCGATCGGGAATAATAGATCTGGTTCTGTAATTCAGCACTGCTGTCGTAAGGGTAGACAATAAATAACGGGCCTTTATCACGAATGCGCATATATTGACCGTTCATTTTTAACGCCATAATGACCGGGAATTTATAAAAATCATCAATCGGGATAATGGTGGTGTAGTCGTTCAGCGCCAGCACGCGGGCCGATGTGCCTTTCGCGCCGACTAAATCCATGAGTTTACTAAGGGGAATACCGTCAAAACGAACCTTGCCGGTGTACCAGGGGGTGGTGGTTTCTATCGTCTTCATCCCCAGTTTTTCCAGCATTGCGAGATCAAAAACGGCCTTGTCGCCGACATTCATATTTCCGATTTTTCCGGAAATGGTCAGTACAGGTTTTCCTGTCGGCGCAGGCAGTTTTTCAGCATAAGCAGAAGGCAACATGACAGAACAAAATAAAACTGCAAGAAGTAGACGCATTTTACTCACCATTCCAGAGAGGGAGACACGTTAAGTGTAAACCATTTACGTCGATTCTTAAAAGGTGTCCATCTTTGTTATCCGTTGATTTAATTAAAAGTATAAGCTGGATGGCAAATTGCCAGAATGTTAAGTCCAGGGTGTGATTTCGACCGTCTTTCCCATCGATTCTTTTTTGCGCCATCTCCCCCGCTTAGCAGGCAAACTACTTTCCTCCACGGCCGCTGCGCGGTAGTCTCAGAGCAGACGCAACGGTAAAAGCGTCTCATTCCAATAACAATGAAGTACGTGACTGACAGGACAGGGTATGGATTCAACAATAAGCGTGCAGCCCGGCGAGGCGCCAGATTCACTACATCGGGCCCGGCGGGCGGCCTGGGGTAGTTTTGCCGGCGCGGTGGTCGACTGGTACGATTTTCTTCTCTATGGCATTACCGCCGCGCTGGTGTTCAACCGCGAATTTTTCCCGCAAATCGGCCCGGCGATGGGAACGCTTGCCGCCTTTGCCACCTTTGGCGTTGGGTTTCTTTTTCGCCCGCTCGGCGGAATTATTTTTGGCCACTTCGGCGATCGCCTCGGGCGGAAACGGATGCTGATGATGACCGTCTGGATGATGGGTATCGCCACTGCCTGCATCGGCCTGCTCCCCTCGTTCAACCAGATCGGCTGGTGGGCGCCGGTGCTGCTGGTGTTCCTGCGTGCGGTTCAGGGATTCGCCGTCGGCGGCGAATGGGGCGGCGCGGCGCTGCTCTCGGTGGAGAATGCCCCGCAGGGGAAAAAAGCCTTTTACAGCAGCGGGGTGCAGGTGGGTTACGGCGTCGGCCTCCTGCTCTCTACCGGTCTGGTATCGCTGATTAGCAGCCTGACCAGCGACCAGCAGTTCCTCAGCTGGGGCTGGCGCTTACCGTTCCTGTTCAGCGTGGTGCTGGTCCTTATTGCGCTGTGGATCCGTAACGGCATGGCGGAATCGCAGGAGTTTGAAGCGCAGCAGAGCCAGGACAACGCGCCGCAGAAGAAAAAGCGGCTACCGGTAGTGGAAGCGCTGCTTCGCCATCCGGGAGCGTTTTTACTGATTATCGCCCTGCGTCTGTGTGAGCTGCTGACGATGTATATCGTCACCGCCTTCGCCCTCAACTACTCCACGCAAAACCTCGGCCTGCCGCGCGAGCTGTTTCTCAACATTGGCCTGCTGGTGGGCGGTCTTAGCTGCCTGACTATCCCCTGCTTCGCCTGGCTGGCAGACCGCTTTGGCCGTCGGCGGATCTATATCACCGGGGCGCTGATCGGCACTTTGAGCGGTTTCCCGTTCTTTATGGCGCTGGAGAGTCAGTCCGTTTTCTGGATCCTGTTCTTCGCCCTGATGCTGGCCAATATCGCCCATGATATGGTGGTCTGCGTCCAGCAGCCGATGTTTACCGAGCTGTTCGGCGCCAGCTATCGCTATAGCGGCGCCGGCGTCGGCTACCAGGTGGCGAGCGTGGTCGGCGGCGGCTTTACCCCGTTTATTGCCGCGGCGCTGGTCACCTTCTCCGGCGGATCGTGGCACAGCGTGGCCCTCTATCTGACCGCAGGATGCCTGCTGTCAGCGCTCACCGCGCTGATGATGAAAAAGCACCCCGTCGACTGACCCACCAGCGGAGGGCGTAACCCGCGCCCTCCGGTAAGGAGAATGCATGTCTCAGTTAACCCTGGCCGACTGCTGGCCTCGCCGTTTTTCCCCCTCCTCGCTGGCGCTGCAGTTTTGCGAGGATCCCACCCAGGCCGAACAGCCGCTGTTTGCTAAAGCCAGCGCCGGCGAGGCCGTCGCCCAGCTCTGGCAGGCGCCGCAGGGATTGGTGGTGCCGGGGAGCTATCGTCAGTTTACGGATCTGCCGGCGGTCAGCGCGCATTTTGCCGCGCGCGGCTGGCCGGTATGGCTTCGCCGCTCCGGCGGCGGTCTGGTGCCCCAGGGGCCGGGCATTATCAACCTTAGCCTCGCCTGGCCGGTGCAGCAGCCGCTCGGCGAAGCCGCCGAACCGATCTATCATTCGCTGTGCGCTGTGCTGCAGCGCACCCTCGCGCGCTTCGGCGTTGCCAGCCACCCCCGGGCGGTGAGCGGTTCCTTTTGCGATGGACGGTATAATCTTGCCTGCGGAGAAGGCGCGGAGGCGCGCAAGATTGTCGGTACCGCCCAGTACTGGCGGCCGCTGGCGGCGGGCGGCGGCCACGTGGTGCTGGCCCATGCGGTGATCCTTATTGACGCCGATCTGAGCGCGGCGCATCAGGCGGCGAACGCCTTCGAAGCGCAGCTCGGCAGCGAGCGGGTCTATTGCGCTGACAAGACCGTTACTCTCGCGCAACTGCTTCCCGGCGAGCGCCATCTGCTGCCCCGCTTTAGCGAGGCGCTGGCGCAGGAGCTGGACGCGGCTCGCTGAAGGTCGCTTTCAGATAGCGGCTGAAGGTTTCCACCGCGCGTGACACGCGCGGGGTATAGGGCCGGATGACGTACAGCCGGTCGGCAAACACCTCCACCGGCTGCCACGCCGGCAGCAGCTCCTGCACCAGCCCGCGGCCAATGGCCTCCCGGGCGCTGAAATCCGGCAACAGCGCCACCCCAAGCCCCGCCAGCACCGCATCACGTAGCGACTCGCTGTTATTGGTGGCGAATGGCCCCTGCACGTTGATGGTCACCCGAGCATCGGGCGACTGACGGGAGGCGAACGTCCACTGCGGGCGCTGTGGACCACGGGGATAGGTCAGGCACTGGTGGTGGCGCAGATCTTCGGGGGTCTCCGGGCGGCCATGGCGGCGAATATAATCGGCGGACGCGACGGTAAGCGTCGCGGTGTGACACAGCGGCCAGGCGACGTGGGTATCGGGGAGCGCCTCGCGCCGACAGTGGCGGATGGCGAGATCGAACCCTTCGCTGGCCAGAGAGACCAGCCGGTCGGTGACCTCAAGCTGCAGATGCAGCTGGGGATGCTGATGCAAAAACGGCGCGATTGCCGGGACCAGCTGCTGGCGGGAAAAGGCCACCGGCGCGGTCAGGCGCAGCGTTCCCCGCAGCGGCCCGCCCTCATCGCAGGCGCCGGTGAAAATATCCCGCAGCAGACCAAACGGCTCGTTGAGCTCCGCCACCAGCCGCAGTCCGTCGTCGCTGAGGCTCACGCTGCGGGTGGTGCGATGGACGAGGGTTTTACCGGTCACCCGCTCCAGCTCGCTGATTTTCTGGCTGATAGCCGACTTGCTGATCCCCAGCTTTTCCGCGGCCCGGGTATAGCTTTTTTGTTCTTCCAGCACCGTCAGCCAGTACAGATGGAGCCAGTAACTCTCCGGACGACTCTCGCTCATGTGATTGTTCACCAGTAAAAACAATGTATTCAACTATAGCGGTTTTTGCCGGCGGCGGCATCGGCTAGCATCTTGTTGAGCCCATCATTATTCCCTAACGATAAGGAGCACCTGCATGCCATTACTGACATTTGACCTGATTGAAGGCCGTACGGAACAGGAGGTCAAAACCCTGCTGGATGCCGCCCATCGCGCCGTGCTGCGCGCCTTCGAGGTACCAGAACGCGACCGTTACCAGATTGTTCATGAAAACAAAGCCCATCATATGGTGATTGAAGATACCGGCCTCGGACTGACCCGCACGCGGGATCTGGTGGTGGTGCGGGTCTATACCAGCCCGCGCAGCGAGGCGCAGAAGCAGCGCTTCTTCGCCATTTTGCAGGAGGAGCTGGCGGAACACTGCGGCCTGAGCGGCGATGATCTGATGGTGTCGATTATCAGTAACCAGAAAGGCGACTGGAGCTTTGGCCGCGGGGTCGCGCAGTATCTTACCGGCGATCTGTAACCCGCAGCCCGCAGTACCCCCTTAGCGGCGGGCTGCCGTCGCGATACGCTGCCGCGCCTGCTGCTCGATATTCTCCAGCAACTCCTGGACATCGTCTTCATCAATGTCGAGGAACTGGCCTTCCAGCAGCGCGGCGTGAATATCTTCCCGGGTGACCGAAATACCCAGCGGCACCGCCCTGGATTTGACCTCCTCCGCCGCCAGCGGATGCGGATAACGGCGGCCAACCAGGTTATTAAACACAATAGCCAGCAGCGCCAGCATCAGCGAGTTGAGGAGCACCGGGGTCAGCACAAAGTGATAGCCTTCGCTGTGCACCCCGGCGCCGCCGAGGATCGCCGTCAGGGCCACCGCGCCGCCGGGGGGATGCAGACAGCGCAGAAAATACATCCCGGCGATGGCCAGAGCCGCCGCCAGACCGCAGGCCAGCGCCGCATCGGGGACCAGCATACCCACCGTGACGCCGATCAGCGCCGACAGCACGTTGCCGCCGACAATCGACCACGGCTGCGCCAGCGGGCTGCTCGGTACGCCAAACAGGAGTACCGCCGAGGCCCCCATCGGGGCAATAAACCACAGATTGACTTCGCCGAGCAGCCAGTGGCTGAACATGCTGGTCACCGCCAGTCCGGTGCCGGCGCCAATGGATCCCAGCACGATATGCCGGCGGGCCACCGGCAGCGCGTGCGGCTTCAGGCGGCCAAGGAAAATCCGCAGCCGTGAAAATATCCCCGCAGGAATAACACTCAACATCGCTTCATCGCTCAAATCATAGGAATTACTTATATTTTATTTTCTTTTTTTAACCTTAAATTAACAACCCTGTCTTTCGCAGGGGATAGCGCGCGCGGCGATGTCCGACGGCATTGTGCTGTGAATTCTCGCGGGGGCTGATAGAATCCCTTTTCGGTCAGGGGGATACCCCTTTTGCGAATTGAAGGTCATAACCCAGTGAATAATAAAATCTCTTTAGCGAAAGAAGTGGCATGGGCCAGCCAGAATATGCCGCGTACCCTGCGTCAGGTCGCCGCGCTGCCCGACCTCAGCGGCGTGCGTCTGGCCTGCTGTATGCACCTCGACATGAAAATGATCCCGCTGGTGCAGGGGATCCTCGACAAGGGCGCTCAGGTCTTTTTAACCACCTGTAACCCCACCACCGTGCAGGACGACGTGGTGGCCTGGCTGGTGGAGCGCGGCGCCGAGGCCTGCGCGTGGCGCAATATGAGCGATGCCGACTGGCAACAGTCATGGGAAAAAGCGATTGCCTGGCAGCCCACTCACCTGTGCGAGATGGGCGCCGATATCACCACCCTGCTCCACCAGCGCGGCGAGTTTGGGAACATCGTGGCGGGTCTGGAAGCCACCGGCTCGGGCGTCAATCGGCTGGGGGATATTCAGCCAGGCTATCCGATCTTTAACTGGGACGATCTGCCGGTCAAAGAGGGGCTGCACAACCGCCATATGGTCGGTCTCACCGCCTGGCACACCTTCTTCCAGACCACTCACCTCACCCTGCATGAGAAAAAAGTGCTGGTGATCGGCTACGGCCTGGTCGGCCAGGGCGTCGCGGCGGCGGCAAAAGCTTTTGGCGGTCAGGTGATGGTGGCGGAGATCGATCCTGCCCGCCGTCTGCAGGCGGCCTACGACGGCTGGCACGTGGTGGACCTCCAGGAGGCTATCGCCTCGGCGGACGTGGTGGCCACGGCGACAGGCGGTAAAAACGTGGTTAATCGCCAGGCGCTGGACCGCGCGAAAGCGGGAGTATTTATCCTTAACGTCGGCCACGTGGCGGAAGAGATCGACGGCGATTACCTGCGCCAGTACCCCCAGGAAGAGGTGATGCCGTATATCAACGCCTACCGCATGGCCGACAAAACCGTCTATCTGCTGGCCAATGGTTCGATGCTCAATCTGACCGCTGGCTTCGGCGATAGCCTGAACGCCTTTGACGTCACCCTCGCGGTGATGGCCAGCGGCATCCGCCATATTGTCACCGACGGCATGCGCGCCCCGGCGAAGGTTTATCTCCTGCCCCAGGCGGTCTGGCAGCAGGCCCTGTAAACCCGGCGCATCGCCCCCATCGCGGGACGATGCGCTTTACCATCAGGACGACGGCGCGCTATCGGGCAACACAATATTGCTCTGCGCCAGCGTTCCCA
This sequence comes from Klebsiella sp. KP20-425-1, assembly GCF_025813515.1. Taxonomy (NCBI): domain Bacteria; kingdom Pseudomonadati; phylum Pseudomonadota; class Gammaproteobacteria; order Enterobacterales; family Enterobacteriaceae; genus Klebsiella; species Klebsiella sp. KP20-425-1. The sequence continues at coordinate 1,805,407 of NZ_CP109614.1, read as the reverse complement.
TCTGGTTGTACATCACGCTGGCGGCATCCAACAGGTGCATCGCCAGCGCGGCGCCGCTGCCCTCTCCCAGGCGCATGTCCATATCGAGATACGGCCGCAGACCCAGCGCGTCGAGGGCGATCTGCGCCCCTTTCTCCGCCGACAGGTGTGAAGGAATAAGATAAGGGTGCGCCGACGGGGCCATGCGGCAGGCGGCCAGGGCAGAGGCATAGGAGAGGAAGCCATCCAGCACCACCGGCAGGCCACAGGAGGCCGCCCCGAGGATCACCCCGGTCATGCCCACCAGATCGTAACCCCCCACCTTCGCCAGGACATCCAGCCCGTCGGCCGGGTTCGGCTGATTATGGGCTATCGCCTGGCGCACCACCGCCACCTTATGGCCACGCTGCGCCAGCGGCAGATTGGCCCCACAGCCCACCACCGCGTCAGGGTTGCTGCCCGTCAGGACACTGATCGTCGCTGCGGCCGGGGTGGTATTGGCCATTCCCAATTCGCCGACGCCGAAGGCTTTCACCCCGTCGGCAGCGAGCTGGCGGGTGAGATGCATGCTGGCCAGCAGCACCGTCTCCGCCTGCTGGCGGCTCATCGCCGCCGTCCGGGCGATATTCCCGCTACCGCAGGCCACCTTGAGGTTAATCAGGCCCGGCAGCGGGTCGGCATCGATGCCGACATCCACCACCTGCACCCTGGCCCCGGCCTGCGCCGCCAGCACGCAGACGCCGGTGTTGCCCCGCACCATATTGCCGGCATGAATGGCCGTCACCACCTGCGGCGAAGGGGTCACGCCTTCATGCCAGACGCCATGGTCGGCGCACATGACCACAATCGCTTTCTCCGCCAGCGCCAGCTGCCCCTGCAAGCCAGGCAGACCGGCCAGCTGCACCGCCAGCGTCTCCAGACGGCCAAGGCTGCCGGGCGGCTTTAACAGGCCATCAATATGCTGCTGAGCGCGCGCCATGGCCGCCACATCGGGCTGCGGAATGGCAGCCAGTAACGCCGAAAGTGTTTCCATTCTGTTCCTCACCGTTGGCGTCAGGCCTTACAGCAGCGCCAGTAAAAAGAGTAATTCGCCCAGCTCAATCGCCGCCCCGAGGGTATCCCCGGTCTGCCCGCCGAGGGTTCGCTTCAGCGCCCATCCCAGACCCCAAATCAGCACCAGGGTGATCAGCGCGGCGCGCAGCCCCTGCAGCCCCAGCAGGGCGGTGGCCAGCGCGATCGCCATCGCCATCGTCACCAGCGTCTGCTGCAGGCTAATTTTGCCGATAAACAGATTGCCCAGCCCCTTTTCCCGCGCATAGCGATGACGATACATCAGCAGCACCGCCATCCCGCGACCAACGGCGCAGGCCGCCGCCAGGGCTGCGATGGGGTGGATATCACGCAGCAGCAGCTCGCCAACCACCAGCACTTTCGCCACCAGCACGAAGATCAGCGCCAGCCCGCCGTGGGTGCCCAGCCGGCTGTCGCGCATGATCTCCAGCATCCGATCGCGGGTGCGGGCGGAGAAAATGCCGTCGCAGGTATCAGCCAGCCCGTCAAGGTGGAATCCGCCGGTGAGCAGCGCCAGCGCCAGCACGCCGAACAGCGCCGCCAGCGGGACGCCGCACCACGGCTGCAGGAGGAGCGCCACCGCGCCGGCGATGGCGCCGAGCAGTAAACCGACCAGCGGAAAGGTGACGATACTGCGCTGGTACTGTTCGATCTCCAGGCCCTGAGATAACCGCGCCGGGACCGGCAGGCGGCTGATAAACGAGAGTGCAGCAAAGAATGACTTAATCACGTGAGGTTGACTCCTGTCGGCGAAAGCAGCGGAAGAGTTCTGTCGCGCCCGGTCAGCACCTGAGTTTGTCTTCTGGCGAATCGATCGTCGGAGAGGTGAGAGGTGTTGAGATATCGCCCTGACGCCGCTGCGTCAGATGCCCGGCCAGGATGAGAGAAACCTTTCCGATATCAATACGTTTTTCGCGGGCCAGTATAGCAAAGTGTCGGTGAGGAGAGGCAGTTGCCGGAACAAAGTTTTCGCAGAAAAAAGCAGGGAAGAGAGGGAAACGCGGAACAGCCCGGCGACGCTGACTGCCGCCGGACCGGCAGGGTTTAGCCTTCGACTTTGGCTTCGCCCATCACTTTCAGTTTTTTCGAGATGTCGCGGCGCTCTTTGGACAGCTCGGCATTTTTGATGATGTAATCATCAACGCGATCTTCGTAATCGCTCTTCATGCTGGCGATGATGCCCTGGATGGCTTCCACGCTCATGCCCGGTTTGATGTAGTCGCTGAGGTTGTCCAGCAGCAGAACGCGCTTCTGGTTATCACGGATCTTTTTCTCAACGTCCTGAATTTCACGCTGCAGTTTGTTCTTACGACGGTACAGACGAACAAACTCCAGTACGTCCTGGAAAGAAGGCTTAGTTGTTTCCATTTTTACACCCCTAATAATTGAGATTCGGATTCGTAAAGCGACTGCGTTATAGGGCTAACATAACTGCTAGCAGCCGCTGATGACAATGTTTTTTCCTTTGCGTTTATCATAACCCTAAACGCTGCTGAATCGAAACAACCCATGTGGTTACCCGGTGCATCTGATGTTTATTTGCGCAACGCGCGGCAGATCAGATGCGAGAGCAGCTCCAGCTGGCGCGCCAGTTCGATTGAGAGCCAAACATAGCCATGGACCGGGGTTTCCGCCAGGCCGTCATCACCCTGCTCTTTCAGCAGCTGGCGCAGTTCGAGGACGATCTCAGTCAGCTTTTCATTGTTGGCGCGCACAGGCTGAGGGTTCCCTTCGTACAGCGCGTGGGCGATGGACAACAGCGTCTGCTGGGTCATCTGCTGCGTCTCCCGCAGGGTGTGCGCATTGAGCATCACGAAGTGACCCGGACGCGTTGCCCACCAGGCGTTGATCTGCAGCTCCAGCATGCAGACGAGGTTGCGGCTGACGGTCTGGATAGCCTCGAAGATCGCCTTCTGGATGTGCGTCTCTTTGCTGGCGGGGGTGATCAGCCCGCGCATTTTCACCACGTCGTTCAGCGCCTGCTGGAGATGCTTTTCCAGCCGCGGTCGATCCACCAGATTTGGCGAGAAGCCGGCCTGGTAGAGGCGGTTAAAGTTGGTGACATAGCTGGCCATCTGGATGCGCCAGTGGATGAACGCCCGCTGCGGCCAGATGCCGGTAAACAGCATCGCCAGCAGCGAGCCGAAGATCACGTCGCCGCTTCGCCACAGCGCGGTATGCATATCGCCGGGCGGCGCCCCGACCACCACCGACAGAGTAATGCCGATCAGCAGCGCCTGATAGGGTTTCTTGCCCAGCGCCAGCCAGCCGCAGAGGAACATCGCCGCCGCGCACCAGAGGACCATCAGCGGCAGGGAGATTAGCTCAAGCTTCAGCGCCACCAGCCCCAGCGCCGAACCGAGGATCGTGCCGCCGATACGCTGAAACGCCCGCGGCACGACGTTACCCCAGAAGGAGATCGGCCCCATCACCACCACCAGAGTGATGAGAGGCCAGGTTCCCTCAGGCACGTTCAGCAGCCGCACCAGCAAAAAAGTGAGCACAAAGGCCAGCGCAATCCGCACACCATGCACCACCCGATAATGGCGATACAAGCGGATCTCAAATGGCTTGAGTGATTTATCAGCGCGCACAACCCTCTCCGGCAAAACGAAAAGGCCAATTGTAACTGCTTTTTCGCCCGGAGCATGCCGGGAATGTAAAAAACCTTGTCCGGAACAGGGGTAAACCGCTACGACGCGACGCGCTCAACGGGAACATACATGTCGATATCCCAGTAGCCGTCGTGGTTGCCGTCGTTAAGATAGACCTCAAAGCAGGGCTGGGGGGCGATGCGATACGCCGTGCTCTGCTGCAGGCTGTCGAAAAACTGCATCCACGGAGTGGCGAAGTCGTACTCCACCACCCGCGCGCGGGCGCAGGCGTAATCCCCGCCGGCAATCGCCGCCAGGATCACCCCTTCGCTGTTGGCGGGAATGACATAATCCTCATCCACGGCGACCGCTGTCGCGCAGCGCAGTTTTTCCGCCGGCACTTCCTCCGGGTTATCGTAGTAGACGGCCACCCATTCGCGGGCGGGTACCTGGTGGTTCTCAACCCACATCATCAGTTGCTCAAACCCCTGCTTGACCGTGTGATCCCAGGGCCCGACCAGATGGAAACCGGCGATGGTTTTCTTGCCGAGGGTGGTGATGCTGTAGTTCATCTTGCCTCCTTTGGAGATAAATTGTCGCGGTAGGGATACCCGTTACCGGATACCCCCCGCACAGATCCCGGCGTGCGCGATTTACGCACCGGGCTCCTGCCTCGGGTGTCTGGCGGTGAACCGCTCCACAGGCCATGGATGAAGAACCCGAACCCTTGGTAGCCATGCGGCTGCCAGTTTGTTTGCTTTCGTCCAGGTCGTATCATCCTTCTGGCTCCTGCGCCTGAGCGCCCGGCGCCAGAGGTTTGTTACGTGTGTCCTGAACTTCTGCATGGTGGGGAAGTTGCCCGGTACCGAGTGATAGTTCAGGTATCCCTGAACCACTCTCCTGAGCCATTTTCCCTGTTCGGGGATTGAGTAATGCCAGCGCCTTCGCAGACCGTCTTTGATGGCTTTCAGAGTTGCCGTCATCCGATCCCGGCGGGTCTTTCGTATCAGCATGAACCTGCCGTTGCGATCTTTCCCGCTGATGTGCGTGAACCCGAGGAAGTTGAACGTTTCTGGTTTGCCTTTTCCCCTGATGGCACGGTTTTCGGCAGCGAAGCGGCCGAACTCCATCAGACGGGTTTTCTCCGGGTGAACCGTGAGTCCGAACTCCCTCAGTCTGCGCTGCATGGCTATACGGAAGCGCCGGGCATCGTATCGTTTGTCGAACCCGATGACGATGTCATCGGCGTATCTGACCATTACCACATTGCCTGTGGCATAGCGACGTCGCCACTGATGCGCCCACAGATCGAAGACGTAGTGGAGGTATATGTTTGCCAGCAGCGGTGAGATGACCGCACCCTGTGGGGTGCCTTCCTCCGTTGCTCGCCATTGACCCTCCTCCGACGTCCCGGCTGTGAGCCACTTACGTATGAGCCTGATTACCCTCCGGTCGCCGATCCGATGCTCTGTGAACCTGATCAGCCATTCGTGGCTCACCCTGTCAAAGAACTGACTGATGTCGGCATCCAGTACCCAGTTTACGTTAGTGCGTACCAGCCCTGTGGCCAGTGCGTCCAGTGCATCGTGCTGGCTTCGCCCGGGTCTGAACCCGTATGAGAACCCCATAAAGTCGTTTTCATAGACTGCGTTCAGGATTTTCACCAGCGCATACTGGACGATCTTGTCCTCCAGCGAGGCGATGCCGAGCGGGCGTTGTTTTCCATCCGCTTTTGGGATGTAGTGACGCCTGCCGGGCTGCGCCCTGTAGCTGCCCTGATGTAGCCTCCGGTGCAGATCTGTTATGTTGTTCTTCATGTTTCCGGCGTAGTCCATCCACCTGATGCCATCCACTCCGGCGGCCGCTTTCCTGCTCAGGGAGAGGAATGCGGCTTCCAGTGCTTCGACTGTCAGCAGGTGGAACAATGCTGTAAACCGTTCTTTCTTCCGCTGCTTCGCAGCTTCCCGCACGCGTGACAGCCTCTGTGACATGCTTTCCCGGCTCTGTGTCCGGCGCATGTGTGGCTGTTCCACGTTCCCCTTGGCCCCGCTCCTTCGCTCCACTGACTCCGCTCCTTTCGGGTTGTTCGCCTGCTTCGCCGCTACTATGAGCGAGTCCGACTTCTCCTCTCCGTACATCACCGGCTATGACTCCTCGTCTTCCCGGTGCGGGCCATCTCCGACACTGGCAGATGGTCAGAGGGGAGATCTCCCGGTTCCCGCGTAGAGATCGTATTGACATGCCAGGGTCTCAGACCCCGCCGGGTCCATGTGGCACTCGCAGTATCGCACCCTATGATGTTGCCTTCCGTTAACAGTACAACGTCGGCACCCGGTAATTTAATATACATTTCGTGGCTCAATGGCTGGCCTGTCAACACCCCTGTCAACGCTTCGCCCCATACCTCGCGGTATGCAACGCATGACTCGGGGACCTTGTGGATTGCTGGTCCTTCAATGGTCGGGGACTTTCACCCCTTGATCTCTACCGGTCTCCCGGCGCACGCTGTATAAATATACAGTTAATTTAACAGGAGATCCCCCCCTCAGTATGTGCGCGAATTCACAGAGTCGCCACCACACTGCTGTAAAAACAGGCGCCCCGCCAGCACGAGCGACAGACGAAAAAAAACCGCCTGCAAAGAGGCGGTTGGCGTGGTTACAGCTCGTGATGCAGGTAATCGCTCATTCGCGAGAACACTCCGCCTTTATTGATGCTTTCGAGGGTGACCAGCGGATAGTGCCCCACCACCTTGTCGCCGTCATACAGTGAAATCTCGCCAACCCGCTGATTGGCAGCGATCGGCGCCTCAAGGTCCTTCTTATCCAGCACATATTTCGCTTTAATGCGCGACACTTCCGCCTTCGGCAGGGCTAACCAGAAATCCTGATCGGTGCCGAGCTTAATCTGCTCTTTATCGCCGTACCAGATACGCTCGGTGCCGACCTTCTGCCCCTTCTGCAGCACCTGCACGGTGTCGAAGTTCTGCTGCCCCCAGTGCAGTAGTTTAGCGGCCTGCTGCTCGCGGCCTTTCGGACTGTCCGCCCCCATCACCACGGCGATCAGCCGGCGCTGGCCATCCACCGCCGAGGCGATCAGGTTGAACCCGGCGCCCGAGGTGTGGCCGGTTTTCAGGCCATCAACGTTCATGGTTTTATCCCACAGCAGACCGTTACGGTTTTGCTGGGTGATCCCGTTCCACGTCAGGCTTTTCTGGCTGTACATGTGGTAGACGTCTGGTTCGCCATGAATAATCGCCCGCGAGAGCACCGCGAGGTCATAGGCCGAACTGTGCTGGCCCGGGGCGTCGAGGCCGTGGACGGTTTCGAAATGGGTGTCCCGCAGGTGCAGTTTTTCGACATACTGATTCATCAGGGCGACAAACTGCGGCTGGCCGCCGGCGACATAGTCGGCCAGCGCGACGCAGGCGTCGTTACCGGAGTCGACAATCAGCCCACGGCTGAGGTCGCGGACGCTGACGCGATCCCCTGGCTTTAAGAACATCAGCGATGACCCGTCGAACACCGGGTTGCCCTTCGCCCAGGCGTCTTTACCCACGGTGACGATATCGTCAAAGGTGATACGATGGCTGTCGATGGCGCGATCGACCACGTAGCCGGTCATCAGTTTGGTCAGACTGGCAGGATTGCGCTGCTGATGTTCGTTACCCGCGGTCAGCACCTGACCGGTGGTGTAATCCATCAGCACCCAGGAGCCAGCCTGAATGGAAGGCGGCGCGACCGTAGCAGGTAAGTCGACGGCAAATGCGCAGGAAACGCTCGAAGCGAGCAAAGATACAGCAATAAACAAACGGCCTTTCAACGGCATATCCTCTAGATTTACAGATCCGCCGTCCTTTTTACGGAACTTCGCGTTTCATATCAGGGTTTAATTGCAAGAAAATATGACATAGCAGAGGAAGTTGCTTGCCACGACCCTTCTGATGACCGGGCAAATCGTTTACCATACCGGTCGCACGCCACCACGGATAATGAACAGACTATGCAAGATAGCGTCAACCAGCCCGGATTTTTATTCCACGATTATGAAACCTTCGGCACCAGCCCTTCCCTCGACCGGCCGGCGCAGTTCGCCGCCATCCGCACCGACGCGGAGCTGAATGTGCTCGGCGAGCCCGAAGTGTTTTACTGCAAACCCGCTGACGATTACCTGCCGCAGCCGCAGGCGGTGATGATCACCGGGATCACGCCGCAGGAAGCGCTGGCCAAAGGGGATAATGAGGCCACATTTGCCCGCCGCATCCACGATCTATTCACGGTGCCGCAAACCTGTATCGTCGGCTATAACAACGTGCGCTTTGATGACGAAGTGACGCGGAATATCTTCTATCGCAACTTCTATGACCCTTATGCCTGGAGCTGGCAGCACGATAACTCGCGCTGGGATCTGCTCGACGTGATGCGCGCCTGCTATGCCCTGCGTCCGGAAGGGATCGCCTGGCCGGAGAATGACGAGGGTTTGCCCAGCTTCCGGCTTGAACATCTGACCGTCGCCAACGGTATTGAACACCAGAACGCCCATGACGCGATGGCCGATGTGTACGCCACCATCGCCATGGCGAAGCTGGTGAAAACCCGGCAGCCGCGGCTGTTTGATTATCTCTACAGCCACCGCAATAAGCGCAAGCTGGCGACGCTCATCGACGTGCCGCAGATGAAACCGCTGGTGCATGTCTCCGGCATGTTTGGCGCCGCGCGCGGCAACACCAGCCTGGTGGCGCCCCTGGCCTGGCATCCGGAAAACCGCAATGCGGTGATTATGGTCGATCTGGCGGGCGATATGGCGCCGCTGCTGGAACTGGATGCCGATGCCCTGCGCGAGCGGCTTTACACCCCGCGCGCCGAGCTTGGCGATCTGCCGGCGGCGCCGATTAAGCTGGTGCATCTTAATAAATGTCCGGTACTGGCCCAGGCCAATACCCTGCGCCCGCAGGATGCCGACCGGCTGGGGATCTCTATTGAGCGCTGTCTGGAGAACGCCCAGCTGCTGCGGGCGAATCCGCAGGTGCGCGAGAAGGTAGTGGCGGTCTATGCCGAAGCCGAACCCTTCGTGCCGTCCGAAAACGTCGACGCCCAGCTGTACAATGGGTTCTTTAGCGATGCCGACCGCGCGGCGATGAAAATCGTGCTGGAAACCGAACCGCGCAATCTGCCGGCGCTGGATATCACCTTCGCCGACAAGCGCATCGAACGCCTGCTGTTTAACTACCGGGCGCGCAACTTCCCCGGCACGCTCGATGAACATGAGCAGCAGCGCTGGTTAGAGCATCGTCGTCAGGTGTTTACGCCGGCGTTTTTGCAGGCCTATGCCGATGAGCTGCAAATGCTGTATCAGCAGTATGCGGATGATAAAGAGAAGCTGGCGCAGCTGAAGGCGCTGTGGCAGTACGTGCAGGATATTGTCTGATTGGCTGAAATTCCCGGGTTGCGGCTAACGCCTTACCCGGGCTACAAACTCAGTTGGGTGTCCAACTTTTGGGGGCAGTCCAGCAGCGCCGCCGGGTATTGCGTCCCCAGTTCGTGCTTACCTTTTTGCCCGGTGGCGGCTTCGCCTTACCGGGCCTGGGCGCTGGTACCAGAGTAGCCCGGGTAAGACGCCTCGCGTCGCACCCGGGAACGTTGCTTAGCTTTTCGCGCGGCTGGCGATGATTTCATCCGCCACATTACGCGGCGCTTCCGCGTAATGGTGGAACTCCATGCTGTAGGTTGCCCGTCCCTGCGACATCGAGCGCAGCGTGGTGGAATAACCAAACATCTCCGCCAGCGGCACGTCGGCGCGGATGATCTGGCTGCCGAAGCGCTCTTCCATCCCCTGCACCATCCCGCGACGGGAAGAGAGATCGCCCATAATATTCCCGGCGTACTCTTCCGGCGTCTCCACCTCGACGTGCATCACCGGCTCAAGGATCACCGGATCCGCTTTGCGCGCGCCTTCCCGGAAGCCAAAGATCGCCGCCATGCGGAACGCCATCTCCGAGGAGTCCACGTCGTGGTACGACCCAAAGGTCAGGGTCGCTTTCACGTCAATCACCGGATAACCCGCCAGCACGCCGGTGCCCATCGCTTCGCGCAGCCCTTTCTCCACGGAAGGGATGTACTCGCGCGGCACCACGCCGCCTTTGGTGGCGTCCTCGAAGACGAATCCGCTGCCCGGCTCCAGCGGCTCCAGGGTCAGCACAACGTGCCCGTACTGCCCTTTGCCGCCGGACTGGCGCACAAATTTGCCTTCCACGTCCGTCACTTTCTTGCGCAGGGTTTCGCGGTAGGTGACCTGCGGACGGCCAATGTTGGCCTCGACGCCAAACTCGCGCTTCATCCGGTCGACAATGATCTCCAGATGCAGCTCACCCATGCCGGAGATAATCGTCTGGCCGGACTCTTCATCGGTATGCAGACGGAACGACGGATCTTCCGCCGCCAGCCGCTGCAGCGCGATGCCCATTTTCTCCTGGTCCGCTTTGGTCTTCGGCTCAATCGCCAGCGAAATCACCGGCTCCGGAAACTCCATCCGTTCGAGGGTAATCACCGCATCCGGATCGCATAACGTATCGCCGGTGGTCACATCCTTCAGACCGACGCAGGCCGCGATATCCCCGGCGTGCAGTTCGTCAACTTCGTGACGGTCGTTGGCCTGCATCAGCACGATACGCCCGATGCGCTCTTTCTTGCCCTTCACCGGGTTCCACACCGCATCGCCTTTCTTCAGCGTCCCGGAGTAGACGCGGATAAAGGTCAACTGGCCGACGTAGGGGTCGGTCATCAGTTTGAACGCCAGCGCCGACAGCGGCTCATCGTCGCTCGGATGGCGTTCCGCCGGCTGGCCTTGCTCATCAACGCCCTGTATCGCCGGAATATCCAGCGGCGACGGCATCAGCTCCACCACCGCATCGAGCATGCGCTGCACGCCTTTGTTTTTAAAGGCGCTCCCGCAGAGCACCGCCTGGATCTCTCCCTTCACCGTGCGCTGGCGCAGACCGGCGACGATCTCCGCCTCGTCCAGCTCACCGGTTTCCAGGTATTTATCCATCAGCTCATCGCTGGCTTCCGCCGCCGCCGAGACCATTTTCTCCCGCCACTGCTGCGCCGTCGCCAACAGATCGTCAGGGACTGGCCCATAGCTAAAGGTCATGCCCTGGGTGGCGTCATCCCACAGGATGGCGCGCATTTTCACCAGGTCGACGACGCCGGTGAAATGCTCTTCAGCGCCAATGGGGATCACAATCGGCACCGGGTTAGCCTTCAGGCGGTCGATCATCATCTGCACCACGCGGAAGAAGTCCGCCCCCGGGCGGTCCATCTTGTTGACGAAGGCCAGCCGCGGAACGTGGTATTTATTCGCCTGGCGCCAGACGGTTTCCGACTGGGGCTGCACCCCGCCGACGGAGTCATACACCATCACCGCGCCGTCGAGCACGCGCATGGAACGCTCCACCTCAATGGTGAAATCCACGTGCCCCGGGGTGTCGATGATATTGATCCGGTGCGGCTCGAAGCTGCGGTCCATACCCGGCCAGAAGCAGCTTACCGCCGCCGAGGTAATGGTGATCCCGCGCTCTTGCTCCTGGGCCATCCAGTCGGTGGTTGCCGCGCCATCGTGTACTTCACCCAGCTTATGGCTCATCCCGGTGTAAAACAGGATGCGCTCGGTGGTGGTGGTTTTACCGGCATCGATATGCGCGGAGATACCGATGTTGCGATAACGTTCGAGAGGGATGGGTCGGGGCATGATGCGTCCTTAGTCGTTTTGACGGTCAGTCTGCGGTCGGAATGATCCGCAGTTCATTTAACTGCGTCTATCTTAGTACAACTGTACGAGTATATTCGAACTATTTTTGCTATCATTACGATTGGGCAGGTTGCGGCGGCGCGCGTGGTATCTGAACCGGAGTTTGGGTATAGTAGCCGCCAGCCGCCGATATGGGCTGCGGCTGCCATGCGCCGCGCCACCGCCGACACAGGATTATTATGATCGCCAATCACCCCGAACGAGAACAAATTCGCCTGGAAAATGTCCTTTCCGCGCTCGGTAACCCACTGCGACTGGAGATCATTCGTACGCTGGCCGACGGCAGCGAGCTGAGCTGCAACGCCCTGCGCCAGGAAGAGGTGGCCAAGTCCACCATGACCCACCACTGGCGCGTCCTGCGCGACAGCGGTGTGATATGGCAACGGCCTCAGGGACGGGAGAACATGATTTCGCTGCGCCGGGAAGATCTGGACGCCCGTTTTCCCGGCCTGCTGGATACGCTGCTGAAAGTTATGGTGCAGGCAGGATAAGCTCTTCTGCCGGGTGGCGCTTCGCTTACCCGGCCTACATAACCATTAAATTTCAGAAGGTTAACCATCACCGTAGGCCCGCGCAAGCGCAGCGCCGCCGGGCAAAAGATATCGCACCGAGCCAAGCGAAAAAAAAGCCGGAGATTTCCCTCCGGCTTTTCTTATTTACATCACGCTATGCCTTAGGCCACATCTTCGTACTGCGGCACCGGGTTGCGGAAGCTTTTGGTCACGCAGGCCAGGTAGACAAGACCGATACCGGCCCAGATCAGGCCCAGAATCATCGAGCTCTCTTCCAGGTTGACCCACAGCGCGCCGACGGTCAGGGCGCCGCACATCGGCAGGAACAGATACTGGAAGTGGTCTTTCAGCGTCTTGTTGCGTTTCTCACGGATCCAGAACTGGGAAATCACCGACAGGTTAACGAAGGTAAACGCCACCAGCGCACCAAAGTTAATCAGCGCCGTCGCCATCACCAGGTCGAAGTTAATCGCCAGCAGCGCAATCGCGCCGACCAGGATGATGTTCATCGCCGGAGTGCGCCAGGTCGGGTGCACGTAGCCGAAGAAGCTTTTCGGGAACACGCCGTCGCGGCCCATAACGTACATCAGACGCGCCACGCCAGCGTGCGCCGCCATACCGGACGCCAGTACGGTGATGGTGGAGAAGATCAGCGCGCCAACCTGGAAGGCTTTACCTGCCACGTAGAGCATAATTTCCGGCTGTGACGCATCCGGATCTTTAAAGCGCGAGATATCCGGGAAGTACAGCTGCAGGAAGTAGGTGGCAAAGATGAAGATCAGGCCGCCGATCAGCGCGGTCAGGAAGATCGCGCGCGGAATGACGCGCTCTGCATCTTTGGTCTCTTCAGACAGGTTGCTGATGCCGTCGAAACCGGTAAACGAGAAGCACAGGATCGTCGCCCCGGTAATCATCGGGATCACGTGCGCGTCACCGGACCAGAACGGACGGCTGCTGGCCAGCGTACCGGCGCCCTCGCCTTCAAACACGCCATAAATCACCATGCCGAGGATAACGGCAATCAGCACCACCTGCAGCACCACGATCACGGTGTTGAAGTTGGCCACGGATTTAATGCTGCGCAGGTTAAAGGCGGTCATAAAGGCGACCAGCGCGATAACAAACACCCACGACGGAATCGAAGGCACCAGCGCTTCAAAATAGATTTTCGCCAGCAGAATGTTGATCATCGGCGCGAACAGGTAGTCGAGCAGCGAGGACCAACCCACCATAAAGCCAACGGTCGGGCTGATGGATTTCTGCGCATAGGTATACGCCGAGCCGGCAGAAGGGTAACGACGTACCAGCTTGCCATAGCTCAGGGCAGTAAACAGGATAGCGATTAACGCAAAGGCGTAGGCCGTCGGCACGTGACCGTCGGTCATACCAGAGACGATACCAAACGTATCGAACAGCGTCATCGGCTGCATATAGGCCAGGCCCATCATTACAACCGGAACTAACGTAAGCGTTTTACGTAATTCCACGCGAGAGGTATTTGGAGTAGCGTTATGCGACATAGTTATCCCCTTTTACGGTGAACGCCAGCGCGTAAGCAAAAAATTGCCCCATTTCTTTCTATTCCTCAGCGACAACGACTGTCGGTTTTTAGTAAATATCTATCCGGTACGAAGCCCGGCCTCTTGGTATTGAATGATGTGTCTTTCGACCAAAAAAATAACCGACACTTTAAAAAAAAGCGTCGGCTAGTCTCTGGTTTTCAGGCCGCATATTTTGCAACAAATTCAACGGCGTTGACAAGATGTTATGAAGTTCATTGCGTAAGCATAATTTTTAACGTGCTAATATCTATACGGTTTCCGTATGATAAATTGTAAAAATAGCACTATTTGCTAATAGCGTTTCCCGCCACCATTTGCCAGCCAAACCGCAGGTGGCGTCATTCCAGGCGATCCACGCGCGTTGACGAGACGATAGCCCGCGCACGGTCATGCAGACCAGCTCGCCGCTGTCCAGTAGACCCTGCACCTGATAGCGCGGCAGGCACCCCCAGCCCAGCCCCAGGCGCAGCAGCGCCAGCTGCCCCGCGGCGTCACACACCGTCAGGGTCTCCTGATCGCTGAGTAGCGCCCCGCCCTCGCCGGTGGCCACCGCCCGATAACGGCGCAGGGTTCGCCAGCTCAACGGTGCGCGGTGTCGCGCCAGCGGATGCTGTGGGGCAACGACCAGCAGCAGCTCCAGCTCGCCGAGGGGGAGATAGTCATAACCGCTCAGCGGCGGCGGCTCGCCGAGCGCCCCCAGCAGCAGATCGGCCTGCCCGTCAGTCAGCGGCCGCCAGTCCAGCAGGGAGGGGTTCAGCGTGAAGTGCAGCCGGGTCAGCGGCTGTTGTTGATAAAATGCAGCGATTGGCGGCGAGAGCAGCGCCACGGGAAAGGTGCTGTCCACCGCCAGACGAAGGCTATTCTCCCACCCCTGCTGCAGCTTAACCGCCCGGATCTCCAGTTCGCGGGCGATATGCAGCACCTCCCGCCCTTTCTCCAGCAGCATCTGTCCGCTGGGGGTAAAGCGCGCGCGATGGCCGCTGCGGTCGAGCAGCTGAATATTGAGATCGCTTTCCAGGCGGTGAATGGTGTAGCTCAGCGCCGAGGGCGTTTTAAAGAGCTTTGCCGACGCCGCGGCAAAGCTCCCCTCTTTTTCCAGGGCATCCAGGATCACGAGGACATCCAGCAGTAGTTTCATCGCTACCCCCTTACGGTATGCGAATCACCGCTGGCGGATCACTCCATCGGCATCACCAGCGGATCGGGGTACTGGTACTCAAACCCCAGCTCATTGCAGATACGATTGCCATCCACAATCTTGCCCTGGCCGCCGTCCGGGCTGTCGCTGAACACCGGCGGCGGCAGACCGAGCTCGCGGGCCATCTGCGGATAAAAGAGGCCGCGCGCCGGATGGCGGGGCGCACATAGATTATAGATGTGCCCGCCCTTCGGGGCCTGCAGCAGCAGTTCGATGGCGGCCACCACATCCTGCAAATGCACCAGATTGACCACGTGCTGGCCATCCGGCGCCGACTTGCCGGCGAAAAAACGTCCCGGATGGCGGGAAGGCCCCACCAGCCCGGCCAGGCGCAGAATATCCACCGACGTCCCCGGCAGGTTGTGCAGCCAGTCCTCCAGCTCCTTGAGCACCTGTCCGCTGGCGGTTTGCGGCAGACGCGGGGAATTCTCCTTCACCGTACCGTTGACGTTGCCATACACCGAGGTGGAGCTGGTGAAGACGATCCGCGGAATATGGTAAGCCAGCGCGGTATCGACGATCTCCTGCACCGCCTGCAGATAAAACCCTTCCCCTGCCCCGGTACGCCGGGCCGGCAGGGTGATCACCAGCGCATCGACGTTCATCAGCGCGTCGAGGTCCTCGGTATCACAGACCAGCTGCGGCTCCAGGCGCAGCGGATAGCTGTCGATCCCGCACATCCGCGCCGCCTCCACGCCATCCTGCGTAGTTTTACTGCCGGTAACCTGCCAGCCTCGCGCCGTCAACGACAGCGCCAGCGGCATCCCCAGCCATCCCAAACCGACTATCGCGACCTTTTTCATCCCAGGCTCCTGACTCTTTCGCTGTGCTGATTACAGGCTACGCCAGCCAGCGGCAACTGACAATTTCTTCGCTCAATATGAAATGAATTAATGATAGAAAAAAGCCCTTGCTTTCTGCGGCGGAAGTGGTTTAGGTTAAAGGACATCAAATGCATAGTCATTCACAGAGAATTTTTATGAACCGCGTTCAATTTAAACACCACCATCATCACCATCATCCTGACTAGTCTTTCAGGCGATGTGTGCTGGAAGACGTTTGGATCTTCCAGTGGTGCATGAACGCGCAGAGAGCCCCCGGAAGATTCACTTCCGGGGGCTTTTTTTTGGACCAAATTCGGACAGATTCAGACAGGTATTCAGAGGAAAAGAACAATGTTAGACAACACTCGTTTACGCATAGCTATTCAGAAATCAGGCCGTTTAAGCGAAGATTCACGCGAATTACTCAGCCGCTGCGGCATTAAAGTCAATTTGCACACCCAGCGTCTGATTGCGCTGGCGGAAAATATGCCAATCGATATTCTGCGCGTGCGTGATGACGATATCCCGGGCCTGGTGATGGACGGTGTTGTCGACCTCGGCATTATCGGCGAAAACGTGCTGGAAGAAGAGCTGCTCAGCCGCCGCGCTCAGGGCGAAGACCCGCGCTACTTCACCCTGCGCCGTCTGGACTTCGGCGGCTGCCGCCTGTCGCTGGCGACTCCGGTGGATGAAGCCTGGAACGGCCCGGCGGCGCTGGACGGCAAACGCATCGCCACCTCTTACCCTCACCTGCTGAAGCGCTACCTCGATCAAAAAGGTATCTCCTTTAAATCCTGTCTGCTGAACGGCTCCGTGGAAGTGGCGCCGCGCGCCGGCCTCGCCGACGCTATCTGCGACCTCGTCTCCACCGGCGCCACTCTGGAAGCTAACGGCCTGCGCGAAGTGGAAGTGATCTACCGCTCCAAAGCCTGTCTGATCCAGCGCGACGGCGAAATGGCCGACGCCAAACAGCAGCTGATTGACCGCCTGCTGACCCGTATTCAGGGCGTGATTCAGGCCCGCGAGTCGAAATACATCATGATGCACGCCCCGACCGAACGCCTGGAAGAAGTGGTTGCCCTGCTGCCGGGCGCCGAGCGGCCGACTATTCTGCCGCTGGCAGGCGACAAGCAGCGCGTGGCGATGCACATGGTCAGCAGCGAAACCCTGTTCTGGGAGACCATGGAAAAACTGAAGGCGCTGGGCGCCAGCTCCATTCTGGTGCTGCCGATTGAGAAAATGATGGAGTAATCGGCCAGCCGGTCACAGGACACACAGGGGAATACAATCATGAGCTTCAACACAATCATCGACTGGAACGGCTGTAGCGCAGACCAACAACAGCAACTCTTAACGCGCCCGGCGATTTCTGCCTCCGACAGCATCAGTAAAACGGTGACGGAGATCCTGAATAACGTCAAAGCCAACGGCGACGCGGCGCTGCGCGAATACAGCGCGAAGTTTGATAAAACCACCGTCGCCGCGCTGCAGGTGAGCGAGGCGGAGATCGCCGCCGCCGGCGAGCGCCTCAGCGATGAGCTGAAGCAGGCGATGGCGGTGGCGGTGAAAAACATCGAGACCTTCCACAACGCGCAACAGCTGCAGGCGGTGGATGTCGAAACGCTGCCGGGGGTGCGCTGCCAGCAGGTCACCCGCCCTATCGCCTCCGTCGGACTGTACATTCCCGGCGGCTCAGCGCCGCTGTTCTCCACGGTGCTGATGCTGGCGACGCCGGCGCGCATCGCCGGCTGTCAGCAGGTGGTGCTCTGCTCGCCGCCGCCGATTGCCGATGAGATCCTCTATGCCGCACAGCTGTGCGGCGTAAAAACCATCTTTAACGTCGGCGGCGCCCAGGCCATCGCCGCCCTCGCCCTCGGTACGGAGTCGGTGCCGAAGGTGGATAAAATCTTTGGCCCGGGCAACGCTTACGTCACGGAAGCCAAACGCCAGGTCAGCCAGCGTCTGGACGGCGCAGCCATCGACATGCCGGCCGGCCCGTCGGAAGTGCTGGTCATCGCCGACAGCGGCGCCAACCCGGACTTTGTCGCCTCTGACCTGCTGTCGCAGGCGGAACACGGCCCGGACTCGCAGGTGATCCTCCTGACCCCGGACGCCGACATGGGCAGCCGCGTCGCCGAAGCCGTGGAGCGCCAGCTGTCCGCCCTGCCGCGCGCGGAAACCGCCCGCGTGGCGCTCTCCGCCAGCCGGATCATCGTGGCCCGCGATCTGGCGCAGTGCGTGGCTATCTCCAACCAGTACGGCCCGGAGCACCTGATCATTCAGACCCGTCAGGCCCGCGAGCTGGTGGATAGCATCACCAGCGCCGGTTCCGTTTTCCTTGGCGACTGGTCACCGGAATCCGCGGGCGACTACGCCTCGGGCACCAACCACGTCCTGCCGACCTATGGTTACACCGCCACCTGCTCAAGCCTCGGTCTGGCCGACTTCCAGAAGCGGATGACCGTGCAGGAGCTGTCGCGCGACGGCTTTGCCGCCCTTGCCTCAACGATTGAAATCCTGGCCGCCGCCGAGCGCCTTGACGCCCACAAAAACGCCGTAACGCTGCGCGTTGCCGCCCTGAAGGAGCAAGCATGAGCATTGAAGATTTAGCCCGCGCCAACGTCCGCGCGCTGACCCCGTATCAATCCGCTCGCCGGCTGGGCGGCAAAGGCGACGTCTGGCTCAACGCCAACGAATTCCCTACCGCCGTAGCCTTCCAGCTTACCGAACAGACGCTGAACCGCTATCCGGAGCCGCAGCCGAAGGCCGTGATTGAGAGCTACGCCCGCTACGCCGAGGTTAAACCGGAGCAGGTGCTGGTCAGCCGCGGCGCCGACGAAGGCATCGAGCTGCTGATCCGCGCCTTCTGTGAGCCCGGCGAAGACGCGGTGCTCTACTGCCCGCCGACCTACGGCATGTACAGCGTCAGCGCCGAGACCATCGGCGTCGAGTGCCGCACTGTGCCGACGCTGGCCGACTGGCAGCTCGACCTGCCGGGCATCGAAGCGCGGCTGGACGGCGTGAAGGTGGTCTTCGTCTGCAGCCCGAACAACCCGACCGGGCAGATTATCGACCCGCAGTCGATGCGCGACCTGCTGGAGATGACCCGCGGCAAAGCCATCGTGGTGGCCGACGAAGCCTATATTGAATTCTGCCCGCAGGCGACGCTGGCCGGCTGGTTCAGCGAATATCCACACCTGGTGGTGCTGCGCACGCTGTCCAAAGCCTTCGCCCTCGCCGGCCTGCGCTGCGGCTTCACCCTCGCCAATGCCGAGGTGATTAACGTGCTGCTGAAAGTGATCGCCCCGTACCCGCTCTCCACGCCGGTGGCCGATATCGCCGCCCAGGCCCTGAGCGCGGAAGGGATTGCGGCAATGCGCCAGCGCGTGGCGCAGATCCTTGACGAGCGCCGCTACCTGGTGGAACAGCTGCGCGGCATCGCCTGCGTAGAGCAGGTCTTCGATTCCGAGACGAACTATATCCTGGCGCGGATAACCGCCTCCAGCGCGGTGTTTAAATCTTTGTGGGATCAGGGCATTATCTTACGTGACCAGAATAAACAACCTTCATTAAGCGGCTGTTTGCGTATCACTATCGGTACCCGTGCCGAGAGCCAGCGCGTGATTGACGCCTTGACTGCGGAGAATGTATGACCCAGAAGTATCTCTTTATTGACCGTGACGGCACACTGATTTCCGAACCGCCGGAGGATTTCCAGGTGGACCGGTTCGACAAGCTGGCGTTTGAGCCGCAGGTGATCCCGGCGCTGCTGAAGCTGCAGCAGGAAGGCTATAAGCTGGTGATGATCACCAATCAGGATGGCCTGGGAACCGACAGTCTGCCGCAGGAAGCGTTTGATGGCCCGCACAACCTGATGATGCAGATCTTCGCCTCGCAGGGCGTTAACTTTGAAGAGGTGCTGATTTGTCCGCACTTCCCGGGCGACAACTGCGCCTGCCGCAAGCCAAAAACGCAGCTGGTGCTGCCGTGGCTGGAAGAGGGCGTGCTGGATAAAGCCCACAGCTATGTGATTGGCGACCGGGCCACCGACCTTGAGCTGGCGGATAACATGGGAATTACCGGTCTGCGCTATGACCGCGAGACGCTCGACTGGCCGACCATCTGCGAGCAGCTGACCCGCCGCGACCGCTATGCCCACGTCGAGCGCATCACCAAAGAGACCCAGGTGGATGTGAAAGTGTGGCTGGACCGCGAAGGCGGCAGCAAGATCCATACCGGCGTCGGCTTTTTTGACCATATGCTCGACCAAATCGCCACCCACGGCGGCTTCCGCATGGAGGTTAACGTCGGCGGCGATCTGTACATCGACGACCACCACACGGTGGAGGATACCGGCCTGGCCCTCGGCGAAGCCCTGAAGCTGGCCCTTGGCGACAAGCGCGGCATCAACCGCTTCGGCTTCGTGCTGCCGATGGACGAGTGTCTCGCCCGCTGCGCGCTGGATATCTCCGGCCGTCCGCACCTGGAGTATAAGGCGGACTTCACCTATCAGCGCGTCGGCGATCTGAGCACCGAGATGGTGGAACACTTCTTCCGCTCGCTCTCCTACACCATGGCGGTGACCCTGCACCTGAAAACCAAGGGCAAGAACGATCACCACCGCGTGGAGAGCCTGTTCAAAGCCTTTGGCCGTACGCTGCGCCAGGCGATCCGCGTCCAGGGCGATGCCCTGCCGTCTTCCAAAGGGGTGCTGTAATGAATGTGGTGATCCTTGATACCGGCTGCGCCAACCTCAATTCGGTGAAATCGGCGATTGGCCGCCACGGCTATGAGCCGGTGGTCAGCCGCGATCCGGAAGTGGTATTGCGTGCCGATAAACTGTTTCTTCCCGGCGTCGGCACCGCCCAGGCGGCGATGGATCAGCTGCGCGACCGGGATCTGATCGACCTGATCAAAGCCTGTACCCAGCCGGTGCTGGGGATTTGCCTGGGCATGCAGCTGCTCGGCAAGCGCAGCGAGGAGAACAACGGCGTCGATCTGCTGGGCATTATCGAAGAAGAGGTGCCGAAGATGACCGACCACGGTCTGCCGCTGCCGCACATGGGCTGGAACCGGGTGTATGCCAAAGCAGGCGATCGTCTGTTCCGCGGCATTGAAGAAGGCGCGTATTTCTACTTCGTGCACAGCTACGCCATGCCGGTCAACCCGTATACCATCGCCCAGTGCAATTACGGCGAGGCGTTCACCGCCGCGGTGCAGAAAGATAACTTCTTTGGCGTGCAGTTTCACCCGGAGCGCTCCGGGAGCGCCGGGGCGCAGCTGCTGAAAAACTTCCTGGAGATGTGATGATTATTCCTGCTTTAGATTTAATCGACGGCACCGTCGTTCGTCTCCATCAGGGCGATTACGGCCAGCAGCGCGACTATGGCAGCGATCCGCTGCCGCGCCTGCAGGCCTATGCCGCTCAGGGAGCGGAAGTCCTGCACCTGGTCGATCTGACCGGGGCGAAGGATCCGGCGAAGCGCCAGATCCCGCTGCTGAAATCGCTGGTCGCCGGGGTTGACGTCCCGGTGCAGGTCGGCGGCGGCGTGCGGACCGAAGCGGATGTCGCGGCCCTGCTTGAGGCCGGCGTCGCCCGCGTGGTGGTCGGCTCCACCGCGGTGAAATCCCCGGAGGAAGTGAAAGGCTGGTTCAAACGCTTTGGCCCAGAACGGCTGGTGCTCGCCCTCGACGTGCGTATCGACGCCGACGGCAATAAGCAGGTGGCGGTCAGCGGCTGGCAGGAGAACTCCGGCGTGACGCTGGAGGAGCTGGTGGAGAGCTATCTGCCGGTCGGCCTGCAGCATGTGCTGTGCACCGATATCTCCCGCGACGGCACCCTGGCGGGTTCTAACGTCTCGCTGTACGAGGAAGTCTGCGCCCGCTATCCGCAGGTGGCGTTTCAGTCATCCGGCGGCATCGGCGATCTCAATGATATTGCCGCCCTGCGCGGCACCGGTGTGCGCGGCGTGATTGTCGGTCGCGCGCTACTGGAAGGTAAATTTAATGTAACGGAGGCCATTCAATGCTGGCAAAACGGATAATCCCCTGCCTCGACGTTCGTGACGGCCAGGTAGTGAAAGGCGTGCAGTTCCGTAATCACGAAATCATCGGCGATATCGTCCCGCTGGCCAAGCGCTATGCCGACGAAGGGGCCGACGAACTGGTGTTCTATGATATCACCGCCTCCAGCGACGGTCGGGTGGTCGACAAGAGCTGGGTGTCGCGGGTAGCGGAAGTGATTGATATTCCTTTCTGCGTGGCGGGAGGGATCAAGTCGCTGGAAGACGCGGCGCAGATCCTCTCCTTCGGCGCCGATAAGATCTCGATTAACTCCCCTGCTCTCGCCGACCCGACGCTGATCACCCGCCTTGCCGACCGCTTTGGCGTGCAGTGTATCGTGGTGGGGATTGATACCTGGTTTGACGCAGAGACCGGCAAGTATCACGTCAACCAGTATACCGGCGACGAGAGCCGCACCCGGGTGACGCAGTGGGAAACCCTCGACTGGGTGGAGGAAGTGCAGAAGCGCGGCGCAGGCGAGATCGTTCTCAATATGATGAACCAGGACGGGGTGCGCAACGGTTACGACCTGCAGCAGCTGGCGAAGGTTCGCGCGGTGTGCCACGTCCCGCTGATCGCCTCCGGCGGCGCGGGCACTATGGAACACTTCCTCGAAGCCTTCCGCGACGCCGACGTTGACGGCGCGCTGGCGGCCTCGGTATTCCACAAACAGATTATTAATATTGGCGAACTGAAAGCGTACCTGGCGGCACAGGGCGTGGAGATAAGGGTATGTTGACTGAACAGCTGGACTGGGAAAAAACGGACGGCATGATGCCGGCCATCGTGCAGCACGCCGTATCCGGCGAAGTGCTGATGCTCGGCTACATGAACAAGGAGGCGCTGGAGAAAACCGAAGCCACCGGCAAGGTCACCTTTTACTCGCGCACCAAGCAGCGGCTGTGGACCAAGGGTGAAACCTCGGGCCATGTCCTCAATGTAGTGAGCATCACGCCGGACTGTGACAACGATACGCTGCTGGTGCTGGTAAACCCGATCGGACCGACCTGCCACAAAGGCACCACCAGCTGCTTCGGCGAAACCGGCCACCAGTGGCTGTTCCTCTATCAGCTGGAGCAGCTGCTGGCCGAGCGTAAACACGCCGACCCGGAGAGCTCCTACACGGCGAAGCTGTATGCCAGCGGCACCAAGCGTATTGCGCAGAAAGTGGGAGAAGAAGGCGTGGAGACCGCGCTGGCCGCCACCGTGAACGACCGCTTCGAGCTGAAGAATGAGGCGTCGGACCTGATGTATCACCTGCTGGTGCTGCTGCAGGACCAGGGGCTGGATCTCGGGGAAGTGATTGATAATCTGAAGAGTCGACACTAACGCGTTGACCCCCGCCGCAACGGCGGGGGTAGCTGGCCTCAGGATTTGCTTTCCAGCAGCGTAGTGTAGAGATTGACGTAAGCGTCAATCATATGGTCGGCTGTAAACATCTCTTCAAAACGACGACGCGAGTTTTCGCCATAGCGGCTGGCGGTTTCATCGTTATGCCAGAGCTCATTCATCGCCTCCACCAGCGCCTGACTGTCATTCGGCGGGATCACGCAGCCATTTACTTTGTCCTGGTTAATGAACGAGGTCCCGGTGCCGATCTCGCAGGAGATCAGCGGCCTGGCAAAGCGCGCGCCTTCCAGTAACGTAATGCCAAACGCCTCTGAGCGTAGATGCGAGGGGAAGACCACGCCCCGGCAGAGCTGGAAGAGAATGTATTTATCTTCGTCGTTGAGCATGCCGGTAAACACCACATTGCTCAGTCCGCGCTGCTGCGCCTCACGCCGCACCTCCGCCTCCAGCGGCCCGCCCCCGACGATCACCACCGGCAGCCGGCTACGCTCGGCGGCATCCAGCAGAATGTGCAGCCCTTTGTAGTAGCGGAAAGCGCCGACGAAGAGGAAGAAGTTATCGCCGACGGTTTCCCGCCAGTGTGCCACCCGCTGCGGATCGTGCTGCACGTCATGCTGCTCCAGACCAAAAGGTATCACCACCGTTTTATCCTGATATTTTTTCAGGGTCTGGCTGGAGGCCACGTAGTTGGGCGACGAGGCAACAATGCAGTCTACGCTGGCGAGGAATCGCTCCTGCAGCGGCTGGTACAACTTCATCAACCGTTTTTGTTTCACAATGTCCGAGTGATATGTCACCACCGTTCTGGCGTCAGGCCGCGCCGAGAGATGCAGCATATCCATAAAGGGAAACGGAAAATGGTAGTTGATGATGTCGTAGTCATCTTTAATCTGCTTAAAACGCTTTAACGCTTTCAACGAAAACGGCGTGGAGGCAATTTCAAAAAGCTGCTTATTATAAATGACCCGATGGTCTTCGTAGGCGACAGGACCTGTCTCTTTGTCCGGGCTAAAAGTAAAAACATCGGCTGCGATCCCCCGGCGGGCGCAACCCTGACTGAGCTGATAAATGACCTGCTCAATACCGCCGTAGGTATCGGGATAGTAGGTCTTATAGACGTGTAGAACTCTCAACTGACACCCTTAGAGTAATTTATAGGCGTTAATGGTCTGGGTCGTACAGTTCTCCCACGAAAACTGTTTCGCCTGGGCAAGACCGCGCGCGGTGGCGATTTCCCGCCAGCTATCATCCTGCAGGCTCTGCAAAATATGCGCGCTAATCGCGTCTACATCATTAGGATCGGCAACGAGGCCGGCATCGCCAACCACCTCAGGCAAAGAAGTGACATTGGAACATACTACCGGCACACCGCAAGACATCGCTTCAAGAATAGGTAAACCGAATCCCTCATAGAAGGAGGGATAAACAAAGGTTCTGGCCGCCGCGTACAGATAAGGCAGGTCCTCATCCGGGACATAGCCCAGGTAACGGATCCACCCTTCACGCGTACCGCGCTCGACTAACTGCCACAGCACATCGTCTTCCCAGCCCCGATAGCCGCTGAGGATCAGCGGGTAGCGCGTGCGGGTCTCCATCGGCAGCAGCTGATAGGCCTGCAGCAGACCGCGGATATTTTTACGCGGCTCCATGGTGCCGATATATAACGCATACCCCTGCCACGCCAGCTGATATTTCTGCAGGACCGGCAGGCACTCCGCCGGGCTGCGCGGAATATAGTCGCTGCTGCAGGCCAGCTTGGTGGTGACGATCCGCTCCGCCGGATAGTTGAACAGGCGGATGATT
This sequence comes from Klebsiella sp. KP20-425-1, assembly GCF_025813515.1. NCBI lineage: Bacteria > Pseudomonadati > Pseudomonadota > Gammaproteobacteria > Enterobacterales > Enterobacteriaceae > Klebsiella > Klebsiella sp. KP20-425-1. The sequence continues at coordinate 1,780,645 of NZ_CP109614.1, read as the reverse complement.
TCACTGCGCGAGAAGTCAGAGACGGTCAGGATCAGCTTTGCCGAATCCAGGCTCTCATGCAGGGACTTCTCCATATAGCGAACCCGATCTTTTGGATGATATTCCGGGCAGGTAAAAATGGAGATGTCATGAAACGTGGTCACCGCGCGTTCCAGGCGATGCGGCAGGTAAAAATTGGGACCATGGTAGATATAATCTTTATAGTCGCGCAATGCCCACGCCTGGCGCCGCGGGTGCAGCAGGCGATACGCCTCAATCAGCAGCGGCTGGCGGCGCAGAAACGCCGACAAACGACCATGATTGCTGGCTTTGGTATCGCTTTTATTCTCCACCTGGGGGATCTGATCGATAAACGACGCGCCGTGAAACAGCTTCAGCTCTTCGATTTCGCGGGCGACCGCCAGCCGCTTAACCAGCTCCAGGGAATACCGACCGATGCCCGTTAACGGGTATTTAATTGGCTCAGTAGCAAAAATAATTTTCATAACGAACTCATCACAAGGGCCACCGGGGTGGCCCTGTTGATAGCGATTATTGCTTCGCGGCTGGCGCGATAATCGGCAGGTTTTTCAGGAGAAATTCCGCGCTCTGCTTCCAGGTTAACCAGTTGATATTCTCGGAACGAGGATGCGCGTTTTGCTCATACAGGGCTAACCAGTCTTCGACGGCCTTCGCGATGTCGGCCGGCGCTTCCCCGGAGAAATACCACGCATGTTCCTGAGCAATCTCTTTAAACACCGGAATGTCACGGATAATCACCGGCAGCTTTTTCTGCGCCGCTTCAATCAACGGCAGGCCAAAGCCTTCTCCGAGAGATGCGAAGATTAACGCACTAGACTGAGAATACAACTTCGTAAGGAACTCATCGCTAATGTTTTGTAGCCAAAATAGTTTTTTATTTAGCTGTGGATGGTGACGTAAACGTTCACATAAATCATCAACATGCCACCCCTGTTTACCAATGATAAACAGATTGTAGTTCTTGCCCTGTAACCACAATTCTTCAAATGCCGCTAGCGTCTGCGCATGTCCTTTGCGTGGTTCCATCGTGCCCACCATGATAAATGATGGAGCCGCGGCCATCGCTGCTAACAGCGCCTGGGCATTATCCGGCATGCCAGTGGACGGTACGCTGGCATCGAGGTCGGCTCCCAGATGGAAGTTGCTGACGGTCAGCAGCGGGTTCGGTTTCACCCAATGGCTGTTTTCCGCAATCCAGGCTTTTACATCCTCTGCAACGCTTGCTGATACACAAATCAAGCGGTCAGCGTGCTGCGCAATGCAAGATAACCAAATGGGGAACACGCGTTGCATTCCCTCATCGCTCCACTCCGGTCTTCTCAGAGGCAGAATGTCATGCACAACAAAACAAACCTTGGCACCGGATAGACGAATAAAATCCAGCTGGACAGTAAGCTCAGGAAACAGATGGGCAGTTAGATCGGTAGCAACCAGAATATCATCTTTGGTAAACAGTACAGGTACATCAGGCCCGAACGCCCCGTTAAAATGGGTATTCAGGTATTCGTTGGCATAGCGATAGCATTCACCCGGTCGATAATAAACCGCACTGACAGTATAACCAGCAACGCCAGATTTCAGTAATTCACTAAGTATACTGCGAGAAACCCGTTGAATTCCCGTTTTCGCATCATGCTCAACAAGAACAGAAATATCAACCAGCAGCTTGCGCTGATGTGTAGCAAAGCTATTACGAGCAATCGCCCAGGCTGTCTGTAAGCGTTCGGTTTCACTTAATTCTGCAATATTTTTAATTCTATTAATGGTGTGTGCGGTGAAGCTTGTGATATCCAGAGGTTCTGATGCGGAAGCCTTATCTACAAGCCTCTCAAATCCCTTTAACGCGAGCTGCGCGGTGTGATCCCATGTGAACTTTGCCGCCTGCGCCGGAGCATGAGCTTTTAATGCTGAGTAGAACTCACTGTCAGTCAAGGCCCTTTGCATAACACGGCAAATGTCGGGGACATCCAGAGGATTAAATAAAGCCTCTTCCATACCAATGACCTCGGGTAAGCTGGTCACATTTGAACCCAGCGTAGCTGCACCACAACGCATAGCTTCTAGTGGCGGCAGGCCAAACCCTTCATGTATAGAGGGGAAAACGAAAATTTTGCACAAATTGTAAAGTGCGATAAGGTCACTATCGTTTAAGAAGCCTGTAAAAATAAGCTGATTACGAGATAAACCATAGTTCTCTGCAACTCGGTACAGCCTTTCCTTTTCATCGGTGCTAATTTTATAGGCCAAAACTAAGGGATAACTCTGTTGCAGGGCATGCGGTAATAAACTATATGCATGAATCAGCGCTTCAATATTTTTACGTGGCTCTATCATTGCCAAAGAAAGAATAAACTCTTGAGGAAGATGATATTTATTACGTAAGTCTTTGATTTCATCGTGAGTATAATCTTTAATTTTAAATGAATCGCTTACTCCAGATGAAATATTAATAATTTTTTCTGCCGGAATCGATGTGTAATCGATAACTTCCTGCATGGATGATCTGGAAATAGCAAAAATAGCGTCCGCCCTTTCGTATTGAGCTAGTTTATCATAATAATACTGACGGAAGTTTGGTTCGCCCAGATAGCGTTCTTTATTCAGTAACGGAATTAGATCGTGACAAACACAAACTGTTTTCCATGGTACTGTAGTTTGAGGAATTGAGACGGTATAACTATCGTCAAAACCTTCGTAGAAATTAATAATAAAAACAACGTCGGGATTGATATTAGCAATAGCATGTTCACGAGCTAGTGTGGCGGCAACACTCCGGGGATGGTTTTCACAGTCGCGAAGAGCTGTAGGGCCAGCAGCTGAAAAAATAAACATTTCTTCCTGCGGTAATATATCACCCCAGCTTTTTTTAATTTCATTTATACTATCAATCGAATACATGCCATTCATTAAAATGCTTACTCGATGCTGGCCCGCATTTTTTATGATCGCACGACTCATTTCATAGGTGCTGCGACCAACTCCACGGAATTTACTTTCCGATTGATATCCTTGTACGTCAATCAAAATATGCAAGTGACTCACCTTATCTTTTGTTTTTAAGCTCGCTAAAAATTGAGTTAACTTCCGGAGGCAATAACTCTGGATGTAAGATCTGCTTTTCAGTCTGCGACTGGTATTGTGGGTCGTTTGGATAAGGGTTATGTGAACCAGGATTCATACGACGATGCATACGATAAGCAAAGTCATAAATTCCAATTGTACGCAGTAGATTGATCACCTTCTGCTTTAGTCGTGGATGTGCACGCAAAAAATAAAATACGTTGCTAAGCACTCGTTTGAGTAAATGCTTAAAACGCTGTTTGAAGCCGTACTGACGAAGCAGATAGTACTGTAAGCCAGCGTACCGATACCACTTGGTCATTTTCCATGAGCGACTATAATGAATTTTAGCAATCTCATGACGTAGATTCTCTATTTCTTGCTGAGCATCATTGAGCTGCGTATGAAGTCGCATAATCTCTTCTGAATCAACGGCTTTACTCTGCTCAATCTCGATACGCGGCTGTACATTAGTAGTAACGTCTTGTGGCGGATACTCACGCTTCTCAAACGTCTGAATGCTCTCACCCATAATATTAATCAGGGAGGTGAGTTCATTGATTTGCGACTCGAGACGGACTACCCGCGCATCCGTATTGCGTATTTGCGTTTGACTTTCCAACAATACGGGCTCCTGAGCCCGGACCCATAGATCAGAAGCGTCCATAATGGAACTCGCAGCCGGTAGAGCATCTTTGGTTGAAAAGAGTTGTTGGAGTAAAGCAAAACTCCACTCACCAACAGGATGTTTCCAGAATGCTGTCAACCAATTTGAATACGGTTCAGGCAACTGGAAAGGACTTAATGGTGCGGAACGCCAGAAGCCCCTCCAGGATTTATTTTCACAAAATATTTCATTTACAAAAATAATGAACGACTGGAAAATATTAACTGGCCAGCTGCAGTCTTGTTGTACATCGCCAATCGAACCAAAATCTATTAAACGAGCGCTGTCATTATCGTCAATTAAAACATTCCATGTTCTGAAATCATCATGATATAGACCATGTTCTTCCAAAATAACTAATTGGTCGAGGAGATCGGAAATAACTTTTTCCCGATCAATATGCCGTTCACTGGCCAGAACGTCGTTTAACAGCTCTCCGGGAATTTTTTCCATTACCAACCATCCCGCTTCTCCATTCCCCCCTGCAGTAAACAACGCCGGCACTTTTAAGCCAGATGGTGGAGATTTAAGAAAAGCTTCTTCATGGGCGAGTTCAGTACGATTACGCTCGCTCTCCTTATCAGTTAGTAAGCAACTTACTGTACTAAAACGATAGAACTTACATATGAACTCCGAAGAGAAATAATAGCGACGGCTCTGTTTATGCGCAAAGCCTGCTCCGGTGTAAGGACTGTCGCGCCATGAAGTAAAAGGCTGATTAAATTCCGGAAGAATAACCCTGTGGTTACTGATAATATACATCGGACGTGAAATATTAGACAGATGAGTGTCAAATCTTCCAATCAATCGATAGAAAGCACATTGGTCAATAAGTTCACGCGGATCTTCAGGCTGAGATTTCCCCCAATAGAGTGGTTCCTCCTTGACAGCGAGCTCGAGAATCATCGCCTGCGTCAGATTTGCCAAACGCTCTAACAGCGATCTGACTTCAGCAACCCCATGCAGATGAACAATGTGGTGAAAAACACTTAGTCCAATGGCGAGATCAAATTGGTTTTCTTCCAGAGTGCTGACAATGTCTTCTATCCGCCCGACTTGAAATTTGACATCACAATGTGGATTTTCTTCAGCAAGCGCCTGACAAACATCAATGTTCTGCTGCAAAAAGTCGATACCTAATACGCTGGCACCCTTGCTTGCCAAACTTAAACTGAAGAACCCCTGAGCACAGCCCAGGTCGAGAACCCGTAGTGGCCTTCCTAACTCTCTGGACAAGCTGTCATATTGTTCACTAATTAGCGCGAGCCGTTCATTACAGTCTCGTGCAGCATCGCCATCCCACTCAGGATGCCCAAAAATAGTCTGATAAATTTCAGGTAATTCGCTAACCAATTTATGTGTATTAGTAGTCATGGAATGATTTTTTCTCATCTTCATTTGTAACTATTGAAAGTCGACTTCAGGTCAATCACTCCCCAGAAATCCATGCTCTTAGTTACATGCAAAATGATGGAGTCATAGCGACGATCGAGCGGCGTCATTTCGGTTTGCGGGCTTCCCTCTGAAATACCAAACGACAGAAGATAGTCACCGCTATTTAAATCAACCGGAAAACTGAATTTAAATACTCTAACGTCCCCACGTGATACCGAAATGTTTTCCCGGCCTTCCGAGGCCAGGAAAGAGTTGGTACCATATAGAAATAAGCCATCCAGAGTTTTGATTAACAAACCCGGTACCACGCAATCAAAGTCATATTCAAATACGACTTTCATCAGGAAATCGGTCTGCTGATTGCCCGTCAGTGAAGGCGGAAAATCAACCCCGGCGCTTTGGATGTGATAATCAATGATTTTTGCCCCCCCCTGCCCCCAACGGTACTCTTCCGGACGGTAGCCTGGGCGCGTGTGGTACACATCTTCAATCTCATCGAGAGACATCTGACTTTCGCCGCTGGCTGACGAGGTTGCCGTTTCGCTTTTTGGCGCGCTGTTTTTGTCGGCTTTGCCAAACAGCTCATCCAGATAACGGTTGGTCACGTCACGGGCGGTGCCGTCCATACAGATATCACCATTTTTGAGGAAAATGGCGCGGTCACAGTGTTTGACGATATCCCCGGCGCTGTGGGAGACCAGCAGCAGCGTGGTGCCCTGCTTTTTGAAGTCCGCAATACGGGCATAGCACTTCGCCTGAAAGCGGGAGTCACCAACGGAAAGCGCTTCATCGACGATCAGAATATCCGGGCGTGAGGCCGTGGCCACGGCGAACGCCAGGCGCATTTGCATCCCGCTGGAGTAGATGCGCACGGGCTCTTCAATGTAGTCACCGATATCCGCAAAGGCTTCGATCTCCGGCATTAAGCGCTCAATCTCTTCCCGGCTCAGGCCCATCATCAGCCCGGACATATACACGTTCTGCCGACCGGTAAAGTCAGGATGGAAGCCCATGCCCAGCTCCAGCAGCGCAGCGACACGCCCCTGGATCTCAATGCTGCCTTTGGTCGGCTGAGTGGTGCCGGTCAGCAGCTTCAGTAACGTACTTTTACCTGCGCCGTTCACCCCAACAATGCCGACCGCTTCACCGGGTTCAATACTGAAATTGATATCTTTCAATACCCATTTCTTGCTGTGCCGCGGCTTATCGCCCGGCAGAAGTTTCTCAATGACCCGGTTCCATTTGGAGGGATAATATTTATACGCCTTGCCGACGTGCTGAACTTTGATACTCATGATTAAATCTCGTCCACAATATCAGCGGCATGTTTTTTAAATAAACGCCAGGCAAATAAAAACAGAATGACGGACAGCACCGTGACCGGAAGCAGCGCCAGCCAGTTAGGGCTCTGGTGATAGAGCATCACGTTCTGGTATGAACCGATAATGGTCGCCATCGGGTTATACGCCAGCAGACCAGAGACCCACTCCGGCAGCGTTTTGGACACGTAGACAATGGGCGTAAACCAGAACCAAAACTGCAGCAGGATATTCACGAACTGCCCGACGTCGCGGACAAAAACGTTCAGCACCCCGAGGATGATCCCGAGGCCGAGGGTGAACAGCATCTGAACGATCAGCACCGGAATGATTTCAAAGAAAATCATGCCCGGGAAATTGCCCGTGACGATCAGAAACAGTACAAACAGACCAAAAATGATCAGGAAGTTAATGAACGCCGAGGCGGTGACAATGATCGGTAAACAGATCCGCGGAAAGCTAAGCTTTTTAAGAATGTTGGCGTTGGTCAGAAAAACGTTGACCAGACTATTGAGCGTTTCCGTAAACAGCCCCCAGGTTAACACCCCGGAACAGAGGTAGATACTGTAGGCAAAAGGGCCGTCCATGCCCGCCAGGCGGGCACGCATTAACTCAGAAAAGATTAATGTATATACGGAAATCATGGCGATCGGCTGTAAGATCAGCCATGCCGCGCCTAAGAAGCTAGTCTGGTAACGGGACTGAAAGTCCCGTTTAACGCTGTCAATAATAAAGCCACGGTAGCGATAGATCGCTGAAAACATAGGACTCAAAGCGATTCCTCTTTTAACAGGTTGAGCAGCTCGGCGGTTTTCTCATTCATTAACGCAGTATCCGCTCTGGACTCAACGTTCAGACGCACCACCGGCTCCGTGTTGGACGTGCGCAGGTTAAAGCGCCACTCAGGGTATTCAATACTGATACCGTCCGTTGTGTCGATGTGTGCGGCCGCCGGTTCATACTGCGCCCGGATGCGCGCTATCGCCTCCGCCGCATTCCCCAGCTTGCGGTTGATCTCCCCCGACGCCGGGAACGCCGCCTGGCGGTCCGCCACCAGCGATTTCAGCGAGCTGTTCTTCAGGCACAGCAGCTCCGCCACCAGCAGCCACGGGATCATCCCGCTGTCGCAGTAGGCGAAGTCGCGGAAGTAATGGTGCGCACTCATCTCCCCGCCGTAGATAGCGTCTTCCTGGCGCATCCGCTCCTTGATGAACGCATGCCCCGTCTTCGACATCACCGGCTGGCCGCCGCTGCGGGTCACGATGTCCACCGTGTTCCATGTCAGACGCGGGTCGTGGATGATTTTCGCCCCCGGCTGTTTCTGCAGGAACGCTTCCGCCAGCAGGCCGACAATGTAGTACCCCTCGATAAACGACGCCTCGTCATCGAACAGGAAGCAGCGGTCGAAGTCGCCGTCAAAGGCGATCCCCATGTCCGCCTGATGCGCACGCACCGCGTCGGCGGTGTCCTGGCGGCACTCCGGCAGCAGCGGGTTCGGGATACCGTTCGGGAAATGGCCGTCCGGCTGGTGATGCACCTTGATAAAGGTCACCGGCGCCCCGGCCGCCGCGAAGCGTTTCTCCACTTCATCAATCACGTGCCCCGCCGCCCCGTTGCCGGAGTTCACCACCAGCTTCAGCGGACGGGTGAAGTTCGCCAGGTCCACGTAGCCCATCAGGTGGTCGACGTACTCCTTCAGCACCGAAATCTGGCGCAGGGTCCCGCGACGCGCCGGGTCCACCGGCGGGAACTGGTTCTCCTCCGCCAGGCGCTGGATATCCCGCAGCCCGGTGTCGCCGCTGATGGGCTTCGCGTTCTCGCGCACCAGCTTCATGCCGTTGTAGTTCATCGGGTTATGGCTCGCCGTCACCTCGATACCGCCGTCCACCCCGAGGTGGAAAGTGGCGAAGTAAATCTCTTCCGTGCCGCTCAGGCCGATATCCAGCACGTCGGTGCCGGCGTCCATCAGCCCGCGGGCCAGCGCCAGCTTCAGCGACTCGCTGGTGAGGCGCACATCGCCCCCCACCACTATCTTCCCGGGTTTCAGAAATTCGCCATAGGCGCGGCCGATACGGTAGGCGATGTCCTCGTTCAGCTCCTCGCCCAGTTCACCACGGATGTCATAAGCCTTAAAGCATGTTAACTGTGTCATTCTGCGTTTTGTCCCGAAAAAATTAGCAACGACCATACTGGTCTTTAATACGAATAATGTCGTCCTCGCCGAGGTACGACCCCGACTGGATCTCCAGCACTTCCAGCGGAATACGGCCCGGGTTTTCCAGGCTGTGCTCGGCGCCAATCGGAATAAAGGTGGACTGGTTCTCGGTCAGCAGGAACTGCTTGCCGTTCACCGTCACCTGGCCGGTGCCGGCGAGAATGACCCAGTGCTCGGCGCGGTGGTGGTGCATCTGCATCGAGAAGGCGCCGCCCGGTTTCACGGTGATGCGGTTGACGTTGAAGCGCGGGGTCTGGACCACCACGTCGCAGCGGCCCCAGGGACGGTAAATCTCGCGGTGACGCTTGTACTCGCTGCGCTGGTTCTGCTTGAGGAACTCGACCGCCTTCTTCACGTCCTGGGAACGCTCGCGGTTCATCACCAGCACGGCGTCCTTGGTGCTGACAATCACCAGATTCTCCACGCCGATGGCCGCCACCAGCTTCTCGTCGCTGTTGATGTAGCAGTTTTCGCTGTTGTGCACCCACGCGTCGCCGCTGAGGACGTTACCCTGCTCATCTTTCGGGCTGACCTCCCACAGGGCGGACCAGGAGCCGACGTCGCTCCAGTCGGCATCGAGACCGACCACCACCGCGTCGGCGGTTTTCTCCATCACCGCGTAGTCCACGGACTCGTCCGGGCACTCGCAGAAAATGTCATGCGGAATGCTGATGAAGTCGCTGCCGTTGTCGGCGGCATTGACCGCGGCCTGGCAGGCTTCGAGGATATCCGGGCGGAATTTGGCCAGCTCGGAAAGGTATTTTTTGGCGCGGAACATAAACATGCCGCTGTTCCAGTAGTACTCCCCGGAGGCGAGGTAGGCCTCGGCGCGCTCGCGGTCCGGCTTCTCCACGAAACGGGCCACCTGGTACGGGGTGTGGGCGCTGTCGGTGAGGGCCACGCCGCGCTGGATGTAGCCGTAGCCGGTTTCCGGGGCGTTCGGCACGATACCGAAGGTGACCAGATGGCCTTCTTCAGCATACTGCTCGGCGACGCGGATGGCGTCGTGGAAGACCGGCTGGTTATTGATGATATGGTCGGCGGCGAGGACCAGCATCAGCGGGTCATCGCCGTGACGGGTTGCCTGAAGGGCCGCCAGGGCGATGGCCGGGGCGGTGTTGCGCCCGACCGGCTCAAGAATAATGTTGTTCGACAGCTTGTTGAGCTGGCGCAGCTGTTCGGCCACCAGGAAGCGGTGCTCTTCGTTACAGATGACCATCGGTTCATGGATTTCAAGGCCCGAGAGTCGGGTGATGGTTTCCTGCAGCATGGAGTTCTGCCCGAACAGGCGGAGGAACTGTTTCGGGTAAAGCTCGCGAGACATCGGCCAGAGACGACTGCCGGTACCACCAGCCATAATTACAGGAAGTAACATAATGAAATCCTTAAATAAATAATTGCTTTATTTTACTATCAATCAATCGACCGTCGGGTGGAACGGCCTTTTTCAGGCACGCTACCGCCATTGGCTGTCGCAACCAAAATGCGTACTGCTCCCGTGCTCCAGGCTAAACGCCACCCGCTTTCGCTTCAGGCTGTCGGCAGATCGTTCACTCAGCGGCCTGAAAAGCCAGTCTGACAGAACGGGGAGCCTGAAAACCTAAAAGCAGAGATATGCCTTGAGACATATCTCTGCTTTTAATATGCATCTGTTCCTCACCTGGCCGCCAAACGCACCAAACTTTCCTCATTTGCCGCCGAATTAACCATCAGGACTTTCTCATTTACGCAGGGTATAACGTCTGCGCTTTTCGCCATCGATGAAAGAGAAACGGGCGACCTGCCGATGTGAGCCAGCAGCAAAAGGGAGCGTTCACGATGCGGGGAAAGAGAAGAAGAGACATCGTCTTCGCCGCCTGGGAGACAGCGCGCGCTCAGGCTTGATGGCCCTTTGCACACGGCGGCGGCGCTATGTTCCGACAGGTGGGATAAACGACTCATGCTCTACAATGCACATTCCACAAAGAAAATCGTCCGCTGATTATAGCGCTGGACGCCGGGAATAAAAATAAAAAAGCCTACTGATTAATGGATTACTCAAATAATACACATCTTAAACATTCATTAAACAAACAAAACAACAATAAACCAATGATATAAAAGACAAAACGGAGGAAAGCATGGCGCGATTTTTGCCCATTTACTAAATGTTCAGCTGACGAAAATATAACTTTAAGCAAAATTATGCCGTCCCGGAGGGTATTGGCTGCCTTTAGGGTATCGCCACGAATCGCTAAACCACCGACCGGTCACAAGGTTATTATTCGGAGGCTAACAGTCAAATGAGAAATGTTGTTATTTATCAGCCTTTGCCACCGCAGTTTTGCCAGAAAAAACGTCCTTCACCTCTCGCCTGGCGGGTAAGACGCGGCAAAGCAAGTGATCCCAACCGCAAGCCAGTGTAAAATCGGCACTTATGTAGAACGGGATATCCACACCCCGGAGGAAAAATATGAAGTTTTTGGTCACTGGTGCCGCAGGTTTTATCGGCTTCCATATCGCGCAGCGCCTGCTGAATGAAGGGCATGATGTTGTCGGAATCGACAACATGAACGACTATTATGACGTCAGCCTGAAGCAGGCCCGTCTGGATCGCCTGGCATCTCCGGCATTCCATTTCCAACAGCTGGATCTGGCCGACCGTGAAGGTATGGCAAAGCTGTTCGCCACAGAGCAATTTGATCGCGTGATCCACCTGGCCGCCCAGGCCGGTGTGCGCTACTCGCTGGAAAACCCGTATGCCTACGCAGACGCTAACCTGATGGGGTATCTGAACATTCTGGAAGGCTGCCGTCATACCAAGGTGAAACACCTGGTGTACGCCTCCTCCAGCTCGGTTTACGGCCTTAACCGTAAAATGCCGTTCTCCACCGAAGATTCCGTCGACCATCCGGTCTCCCTGTATGCCGCCACCAAGAAAGCCAATGAGCTGATGGCGCATACCTATTCCCATCTGTACGGCATCCCGACCACCGGGCTGCGCTTCTTTACGGTTTATGGTCCGTGGGGTCGCCCGGATATGGCGCTGTTCAAGTTCACGAAAGCGATGCTGGAAGGAAAAAGTATCGACGTTTACAACTACGGCAAAATGAAGCGCGACTTCACCTATATCGACGACATCGTCGAGGCGGTGGTTCGGGTGCAGGATGTGATCCCGCAGGCCAATGCCGACTGGACCGTTGAGAGCGGTTCCCCGGCCACCAGTTCCGCGCCGTATCGGGTATATAACATTGGCAACAGCTCACCAGTGGAACTGATGGACTACATCACCGCGCTGGAAGAAGCGCTGGGAATGGAAGCGCAGAAGAATATGATGCCGATCCAGCCGGGCGATGTGCTGGACACCAGCGCAGACACCCAAGCGCTGTATGACCTGGTGGGTTTTAAGCCGCAAACGTCAGTGAAGGAAGGCGTGAAGAACTTCGTGGAGTGGTACAAGGATTACTATCAGATCTAATCCCCCTGCCCTGCCGCAATCATCTGATTGCGGCAACCCCTTCTATGTAACCTCCGTTGTCCTGACTATGTGTCGACGGAATGCACATTCATTATTTTTTATATAATATTTTGTGCTATAGACGGTATTTTTGCCTTTTTACTCGCCCGCCTGAAACCAGTTTCATCCAGCCTTTTTCAGAAAAGCAACTATCCGCGCGCCAGGCACTGAAACTTTTCTGGTATCCAGACCAATTTGGTTAGCGGAAACAGCATTATATGCTGATTGATAAAAAATATTACTCCCTGTAGGAATTTTCCTAAATCCAGGATATGTTAGAGCAAGCCATGCAACAGCACAAAACTGGTGTATTGCTTATCAAACTAATAATTCAATCAACATACGCCCTGTGGTAGATATTATGGAAAACCTATTTTTCTTAGTGGTCGCTGCCATACTACTCGCTGTTTCCGTTTATTTCTTAATTTCTTATTTAAAAGACAGAAAGAAAACGAAACTGACGTTTAATAAACGCAAGTGGTAAGGCCTGCTCCATATTGCAATTAGATTAAGATAATATTAAGAGATAAAAAAAATGATATGACAGAATGACTATTCATTCTGCGTTTTGGCATGGCCTTAAGGCAAGAAAAAATAACGCTACTCGCGCCCTGTCCCGCGTTTTTTCATAGGACATAAATAACAAAAGCCTGCGTTGCAGGCTTTGTTTTACCTCCCGGCGCTTATCTCCGGCATCTACATCACAGTGACGGTAGCTCTTCACAAGGTAAGTTTAACTTATCGGACCTGTTTTCAACCCGCAACGGCTTTTGAGCAGGATCGTAATGTCCATCACAATTTATTGAGGTTAATCTGAATGTGCGAGAAATACGCGTAGTGAGGGATATAACGGGGGAGAGAAAGAAGAACACTGGCGGCAGGGAACCGCCAGTGTCAGACAGGCAGAATTAATCGTTACCAAACAGATCGCGGGTGTAAACCTTGTCCGCCACATCCGCCAGCTCTTCCGCCATACGGTTAGAGATGATCACATCCGCCTCTTGTTTGAAGGCATTCAGGTCGCGCACGACGCGGGAATTGAAGAACTCATCTTCCTGCATCACCGGTTCATAGATAATAACCGGAATACCTTTCGCCTTGATGCGCTTCATAATGCCCTGAATAGAAGAGGCGCGGAAGTTGTCCGAACCACTCTTCATGATCAGGCGATACACACCCACCACTTTCGGCTTACGAGCGAGAATAGAATCCGCGATAAAGTCTTTACGGGTACGGTTGGCATCGACGATAGCCGCGATGATATTGTTCGGGACCGATTCGTAGTTCGCCAGCAGCTGCTTGGTATCTTTCGGCAGGCAGTAGCCGCCGTAGCCAAAGGACGGGTTGTTATAATGGTTGCCGATACGCGGATCCAGGCATACCCCTTCGATAATCTGCTTGCTGTTCAGCCCCTGGCTTTCAGCATAGCTGTCGAGCTCGTTGAAATAGGCAACGCGCAGCGCCAGATAGGTGTTAGCGAACAGTTTGATCGCTTCCGCTTCGGTAGAGTCGGTAAACAGGGTTGGGATATCCTGCTTGATCGCGCCTTCTTTCAGCAGATCAGCAAAACGTTCGGCACGCGCAGAGCGCTCACCGATGACAATGCGCGATGGGTGCAGGTTGTCGTACAGCGCACGGCCTTCACGCAGGAACTCAGGAGAGAAAATAACATTATCAATCCCTAAACGTTCTTTGATATCGCGGGTAAAACCAACGGGGATCGTTGATTTAATGATCATTACCGCGTCAGGGTTAATTTCAGTGACATCACGAATAACGGCTTCAACGGTCGAGGTATTGAAGTAGTTGGTTTTCGGATCGTAATCTGTCGGCGTAGCGATAATGACATAATCGGCATTACGATAAGCATCATGCTTGTCAGTTGTCGCGCGAAAATTCAACGGCTTTTCCGCCAGATATTCCTGGATCTCCTTATCGACAATCGGAGAAATCTTTTGGTTAATCATATCGACTTTGGATTGAATGATATCCAGCGCCACCACTTCGTGGTTTTGCGCAATCAGGATGCCATTCGATAAACCAACATAACCGGTACCGGAAATAGTAATTTTCATTTGATCACACTTTAATCAGTTAACTGGAAGGCGGCGGATGGCCGCAAATTAAGCAAAACTGTTAATGTTTCTACTCTCAGGAACAATGTAAGTCAAGCAAGAGACGAAATGGAATACAACAAAACCTTAATTGGTTTCTGAAATACTGTATAAGCCCACAGAGCACCTATACAGTAAACGAAGCCATACTAAATAATTATTTATATACTTCTGCAGTCTCTAAAGTATGAGCCTGCAAATCCTTATCAGATAAAGAGAGCGTACAGTCTGCAATCTCCGGCCACTGGATATTAATCTGCGGATCGTTCCAGATGATGCTGCGCTCAGACTGCGGCGCATAGTAGTTCGTCGCCTTGTAGACAAACTGCACCGTCTCGCTCAGCGCCATAAATCCGTGGGCGAACCCTTCCGGGATCCACAACTGACGTTTATTCTCTGCGCTCAGCACCGCCCCCACCCATTTGCCAAAGGTCGGCGACGAACGACGGATATCCACCGCCACATCAAACACTTCGCCTTCAATGCAGCGAACCAGTTTCCCCTGAGCATGCGGGTCAAGCTGGTAGTGCAATCCGCGCAGCACACCCTTCTGCGACTGAGAGTGGTTATCCTGGACAAACGCCACTTTCCGCCCTACCGCTTCATCAAAGACTTTGCTGCTGAAGCTCTCAAAGAAGAAGCCCCGCGCATCACCAAACACGCGAGGTTCAAAAATCAGCACCTCTGGAATATCTGTTTTAATAATGTTCATCTTTCGCTACCCGTTTACTTGCCCAGAACTTCTGTTACCACCCGTGCCACACCCTGACGCCAGTCCGGTAATGTCACGCCAAATACCCGCTGGAATTTCTCATTCGACAGCCGCGAGTTCAGCGGACGTTTCGCCGGCGTTGGATAAGCCGTGGTCGGGATACCGCTCACCGCGTTAATCGCCAGCGCTGCCCCCTGCGACCGCGCCACCTCAAACACAAATTCCGCGTACTCCGCCCAGCTGGTTTCCCCGCTGGCCACCAGATGATAGGTTCCGGCTACCGCGCGATTGCGCTGCTCTTCACGAATGGCGATTGCCGTGCAGTCCGCCAGCAGCTCGGCACCGGTTGGCGCTCCGTGCTGGTCATTAATAATCGACAGCGACTCTTTCTCACCGGCCAGACGCAGCATCGTTTTAGCGAAGTTGGCCCCACGGGTGGCATACACCCAGCTGGTACGAAAAATCAGGTGCCGCGGGTTGCCCTGCGCCAGCGCTAATTCCCCGGCACGCTTGGTTTCGCCGTAGACGTTCAGCGGACCGGTCGCTTCATCTTCCAGGCGATAGTGGCTTCCCTGACCGTCAAACACATAGTCCGTGGAGTAGTGCACCATCAGCGCACCGAGCTTCGCTGACTCTGCGGCCAGCACCGCCACGCCCTTGTCGTTCAGCAGGTCGGAGAGTTCACGCTCACTTTCTGCTTTATCTACCGCGGTGTGGGCCGCCGCATTAACAATAACGTCAGGTTTTACCTGACGAACAGTTTGTGCAATGCCTTCCAGATCCGTTAAATCACCGCATAATTCTTTATCAAAATAATCAACGGCGACCACCTCACCGAGCGTGGACAGCGAGCGCTGTAATTCCCAGCCCACCTGACCATTCTTGCCAATCAGTAAAATCTTCATGCTTTATATCCTGTCGTTGACGGCGAAGCTATTAACGCTCGTTCAGCAGGCGCTTCAGATAAGCACCGTACTCGGTTTTCTTCAGGCGTTCGGCCTGTGCCGCCACCCCTTCCGCACTCAGCCACTGCTTGCGGTACGCAATTTCTTCCAGACAGGCGACTTTCATCCCCTGACGCTTCTCGATGGTATGGATAAACTGGGAAGCTTCCATCAGGCTGTCGTGAGTTCCCGTATCCAGCCAGGCAAAACCACGCCCCAGCAATTCCACCTGCAGGTCACCGCGCTCCAGATACATCTGGTTCAGGGTGGTGATTTCCAGCTCCCCACGCTCAGACGGCTTCACCTCTTTCGCCATGTCCACAACATTGTTGTCGTAGAAATAGAGCCCGGTCACCGCCCAGTCGGATTTCGGCTTCAGCGGCTTCTCTTCAATCGACAGCGCCTTAAAGTTCTCATCAAACTCCACCACACCAAAACGTTCCGGATCGAGCACCTGGTAGCCGAATACCGTCGCACCTGATGTTTTGCTGGCCGCTGCATCCAGTTTGCGGCCAAAGCTCTGGCCAAAGTAGATGTTATCGCCCAGGACTAATGCACAGGCATCGTTGCCGATAAACTTCTCGCCAATAATAAAGGCCTGCGCCAGACCGTCCGGCGAGGGTTGGATCGCGTAGCTGAAGTTCACCCCAAACTGAGAGCCATCCCCCAGCAGACGCTGAAAGGATGGCATATCGTCCGGGGTGGAGATGATCAGGATATCGCGAATGCCCGCCAGCATGAGGACAGAAACCGGGTAAAAAATCATCGGTTTGTCATAGATCGGCAGCAGCTGCTTGGAGACGCCCTGGGTTATCGGATATAAACGCGTGCCGGAGCCGCCGGCCAGTACAATACCTTTCATAATGTTTTCCTTTATCAGTCCGATATCAGTTATTCAGGCCAAGACGCTCGCCAGCATAGGAGCCATCCAGCACGCGCTGCCACCAGGTCTGGTTGTTCAGGTACCAGTGGACCGTTTTTTCTATTCCGCTTTCAAATGTCTCTTCCGGCACCCAGCCCAGGTCGCGCTGAATTTTCGCCGCATCAATGGCATAACGCAGGTCATGGCCCGGACGGTCTTTCACAAAGGTAATCAGGTCGGCAAACTGGCTGATATTGCCCGGCTTCTGTTTAACCACTTTATCGAGAATGGCGCAGATGGTGCGCACGACATCAATATTTTTGCGCTCGTTGTGGCCACCGATATTGTAGGTCTCACCGCTCTGACCTTCGGTCGCCACTTTATAGAGCGCGCGGGCGTGATCTTCGACATACAGCCAGTCGCGGATCTGTTCGCCGTTGCCGTAGACCGGCAGCGGTTTCCCGGCGAGGGCATTGAGGATAGTCAGCGGAATGAGTTTTTCCGGGAAGTGATACGGGCCGTAGTTGTTGGAGCAGTTGGTCACCACCACCGGCAGGCCATAGGTACGGTTCCAGGCGCGAACCAGATGGTCGCTGCCCGCTTTAGAGGCGGAGTACGGGCTGCTTGGCGCGTACGGCGTCTCTTCGGTGAACAGGTCATCGGTACCGTGCAGGTCGCCGTAGACTTCATCGGTGGAGATATGGTGGAAGCGGAAAGCTTGCTTGTGCGCCGTATCGAGAGCAGACCAGTAGTGACGTGCCGCCTCCAGCAGAGTAAAGGTGCCGATCAGGTTGGTCTGAATAAAGGCAGCCGGGCCATCAATGGAGCGGTCCACATGACTTTCTGCGGCGAGGTGCATGACGATATCCGGGCGAAAATCGCTGAACTGGGCTGCCACAGCAGCAGCATCGGTGATATCGGTCTGAGAAAACGAGTAGCGTTCATTGCCGGCCACCGGTGCCAGGGATTCAAGGTTGCCAGCGTAGGTCAGGCAATCTATTACGCGTACATCGTCGGAGGTATTTTCAATGATATGACGAACAACTGCAGAACCAATAAAACCTGCACCGCCGGTGACAAGGATCTTCATATTTTATCTCTTTCTGATAGTAAAGTCATTTAATTACTTAACACTTACAATATTTGATAAAATCTTAGATTGTAAATATTAAAAATAAAATCAATTCTCAAAATCGGAATAGTACTAATGAAATTTCTTTTAAGGTAAGTTGACTACCATTTAATTTAAACCAAATACGTCAGTAACTCCAACGTCATCATTTTCATTAATTCGGTATTTGATTTAGATTCAACATTCAAACGCACGACCGGCTCGGTATTCGAACTGCGCAGATTAAAGCGCCACTCCGGGTATTCAATACTGATACCGTCGGTGGTGTCCACACTGGTCGCATCAGGTTCATAACGTTCACGGATGCGGGCAATCGCCGCTGCCGCATTCTCCAGCTTGCGGTTAATCTCCCCTGAAGCCGGGAACGCCGCCTGGCGGTCTGCCACCAGCGATTTTAGCGAGCTGTTCTTCAGGCACAGCAGCTCCGCTACCAGCAGCCACGGGATCATTCCACTGTCGCAGTAGGCAAAATCACGGAAATAATGGTGCGCACTCATTTCACCGCCGTAGATGGCATCTTCCTGGCGCATCCGTTCCTTGATGAATGCATGCCCGGTCTTCGACATCACCGGCTGACCGCCGCTGCGGGTTACGATGTCCACCGTGTTCCACGTCAAACGCGGGTCGTGAATGATTTTCGCCCCCGGCTGCTTCTGCAGGAACGCTTCCGCCAGCAGGCCAACAATATAATAGCCTTCGATAAATTCAGCATCGTTATCGAACATAAAGCAGCGGTCGAAGTCACCGTCAAAGGCAATCCCCATATCCGCACCGTGCTTGCGCACCGCGTCAGCGGTGTCCTGACGGCACTCCGGCAGCAGCGGGTTTGGAATACCGTTAGGGAAGTTGCCATCCGCCTGGTGATGCACCTTAATAAAGGTCACCGGCACACCGGCGGCAACAAAACGTTTTTCCAATTCATCGATCACATGACCGGCTGCACCATTGCCAGAGTTCACCACCAGCTTCAGCGGGCGTGTGAAGTTCGCCAGGTCTACGTACCCCATCAGGTGGTCGACGTACTCCTTCAGCAGCGAAATCTGGCGCAGGCTGCCGCTTCGCGCCGGGTCTACCGCCGGGAACTGGTTCGCTTCCGCCAGACGCTGGATGTCGCGCAGGCCGGTGTCACCACTGATGGGTTTCGCGTTCTCGCGCACCAGCTTCATGCCGTTGTAGTTCATCGGGTTGTGGCTGGCCGTCACTTCAATTCCCCCATCCACACCCAGGTGGAAGGTGGCAAAGTAAATCTCTTCGGTGCCGCTCAGGCCGATATCCAGCACATCCGTGCCCGCGTCCATCAGGCCATTGGCCAGCGCCAGCTTCAGGGACTCGCTGGTCAGGCGGACATCGCCACCCACCACTATCGTTTTTGGCTTTAGGAACTCACCATAGGCGCGTCCGATGCGGTAGGCGATATCTTCGTTTAATTCTTCGCCCAGTTCACCGCGAATATCGTAGGCTTTAAAACAGGTTAACTGTGTCATTCTGAATCAATGTCCTGCAAAAGTTAGCAACGACCATACTGGTCTTTAATACGGATAATGTCGTCTTCACCCAGATAGGAGCCGGACTGGATCTCCAGCACCTCCAGCGGGATACGTCCCGGGTTCTCGAGGCAGTGTTCGGCACCAATGGGAATAAAGGTTGACTGATTCTCAGTCAACAGAAACTGCTTGCCGTTGACCGTTATCTGTCCTGTGCCCGCGAGGATCACCCAGTGCTCGGCGCGGTGGTGGTGCATCTGCATGGAGAACGCACCACCCGGCTTGACGGTGATGCGGTTCACATTAAAACGCGGAGTCTGCACCACCACGTCGCAGCGTCCCCACGGACGGTAAATTTCGCGGTGACGTTTATATTCGCTGCGCTGGTTATTTTTCAGGTACTCCACGACCTTTTTTACGTCCTGGGCGCGGTTTTTATTCATCACCAGAACCGCATCCTTGGTGCTGACAATCACCAGATCCTCAACGCCGATGGCCGCCACCAGCTTTTCATCGCTGTTGATGTAGCAATTCTGACTGTTGTGTACCCAGGCATCGCCGGTCAGAACATTACCCAGCTCATCTTTCGGGCTGACGTCCCACAGGGCGGACCAGGAGCCGACATCGCTCCAGTCGGCATCGAGGCCAACCACCACCGCATCGGCGGTTTTTTCCATCACCGCATAGTCGACGGACTCATCGGGGCACTCGCAGAAAATGTCATGCGGAATGCTGATAAAATCGCTGCCGTTATCGGCGGCGTTGACCGCCGCCTGGCAAGCTTCAAGGATATCCGGGCGGAATTTGGCCAGTTCGGCGAGGTATTTTGTCGCCCGGAACATAAACATGCCGCTGTTCCAGTAGTATTCTCCGGAGGCGAGGTAGGCCTCGGCGCGCTCCCGGTCCGGCTTCTCAACGAAGCGGGCCACCTGGTAAGGGGTGTGTGCGCTGTCGGTGAGCGCCACGCCGCGCTGGATATAGCCGTAGCCGGTTTCCGGGGCGTTCGGCACAATCCCGAAGGTGACCAGATGCCCTTCATCAGCATACTGCTCCGCCACGCGGATAGCATCGTGGAAGACCTGCCGATTGTTGATAATGTGGTCTGCGGCCAGAACCAGCATCAGCGGGTCGTCGCCGTTCAACGTTGCCTGCAACGCCGCGAGGGCGATAGCAGGCGCTGTGTTGCGGCCCACAGGCTCAAGGATAATATTTTTCGACAGCTTATTGAGTTGCCTTAACTGTTCGGCCACCAGGAAACGGTGCTCTTCATTGCAGATAACCATGGGTTCATGGGTATCCAGACCGGAAAGGCGCGAGATGGTTTCCTGCAGCATGGAGTTTTGCCCGTACAGCCGGAGGAACTGTTTCGGGTAAAGCTCGCGAGACATCGGCCAGAGACGGCTGCCAGTACCGCCAGCCATGATTACAGGAAGCAACATATTAATATCCTTTAATTAAAACCCTGTTATTTAACACCCAGTAAATTACTGGGGCCAGAAGCAGACTAATATAGGAGTACATGATAATAAATATGATAAATTCTTAAAAAATAAAAATTAAGTATTAGAAGAATTTTCAGAAAGGAAAATTTTTGGTCAGTTTATAAAATAAAATACAACGTTAACAACAGTCAGGCCAGATGGCCTGACTGGTCAAAAATTTATTCCATCCACTCAGTATGGAATACACCGTCTTTATCAGTACGTTTATAGGTATGCGCGCCGAAATAGTCACGCTGCGCCTGGATCAGGTTCGCCGGCAGAACCGCGGAACGGTAGCTATCGTAGTAGGCAATGGCTGCAGAGAACGTCGGCACCGGAATACCATTCTGAACAGCATAGGCCACCACATCACGCAACGCTTGCTGATAGTCATCAGCAATCTGTTTGAAGTAGGGTGCCAACAGCAGGTTAGCAATGCCCGCATTTTGCGCATAAGCATCGGTGATCTTCTGCAGGAACTGTGCGCGAATAATGCAGCCTGCACGGAAAATCTTCGCGATCTCACCGTAGTTCAGATCCCAGTGATGCTCGTCAGAAGCAGCACGCAACTGGGAGAAGCCTTGTGCATAAGAAACGATTTTACCGAGGTACAGTGCGCGGCGTACTTTTTCGATAAACTCTGCTTTATCACCAGCAGGTTTGGCCTGCGGGCCAGTCAACACTTTAGATGCCGCTACGCGCTGCTCTTTAAGAGAAGAGATATAGCGAGCAAACACCGACTCGGTGATCAGGGACAGTGGCTCGCCGAGATCCAATGAGCTCTGGCTGGTCCACTTACCGGTGCCTTTATTAGCTGCTTCATCAAGAATGACATCGACGAGGTATTTACCCTCTTCATCTTTTTTGGTGAAGATATCTTTGGTGATGTCAATCAGATAGCTGCTCAGTTCACCTTCATTCCATTCGGTAAAGGTTTGCGCCAGCTCTTCATTAGAAAGCGCCAGGCCACCTTTCAGTAACGCATAGGCTTCAGCAATCAGCT
Source organism: Klebsiella sp. KP20-425-1 (assembly GCF_025813515.1). Classification (NCBI taxonomy): domain Bacteria; kingdom Pseudomonadati; phylum Pseudomonadota; class Gammaproteobacteria; order Enterobacterales; family Enterobacteriaceae; genus Klebsiella; species Klebsiella sp. KP20-425-1. Next base: position 1,758,740 of record NZ_CP109614.1, on the reverse strand, counting down.
GCATATCACCGTATTCAATACCGTTATGCACCATTTTGACATAATGACCCGCACCATCCGCACCAATATAGGTTACGCACGGCTCACCGTCTTCTGCGACAGCTGCGATTTGCTTCAGGATCGGAGCAACCAGTTCATAAGCTTCTTTCTGACCGCCAGGCATGATCGAAGGACCTTTCAGAGCCCCCTCTTCGCCACCAGAAACACCGGTACCGATAAAGTTAAAACCTTCGGCAGACAGTTCACGGTTACGACGGATGGTGTCCTGGAAGAAGGTGTTGCCGCCATCAATGATGATGTCGCCTTTATCAAGGTAAGGCTTCAGCGAATCGATGGCACTATCAGTGCCTGCGCCCGCCTTCACCATTAACAGGATACGGCGCGGAGTTTCGAGCGATTCAACGAACTCCTGCAAGGTATAGTGTGGGACTAGCTTCTTACCGGGATTCTCGGCAATCACTTCTTCGGTCTTTTCACGGGAGCGGTTGAAAACGGAGACGGTATAACCACGGCTTTCGATGTTGAGCGCAAGGTTACGCCCCATCACTGCCATACCGACAACCCCGATCTGTTGCTTGGACATTACATACTCCTGTCAGGTGTGGTCACTGCGACAAGTTCGCAGACGATGAACTGCCACATACTTTAACATACACTAACTGAAAAATAACATCTAAAAAAGCGCACTAATGTGCACAAGTAAGTAAATTTATAGTATGTTCAAGAATAAATCATATTAAGGCATTATCTTTTCAAAATTTTCTTTAATACACTTTTCACACTCTTTGGCAATAATAAAGCTGACAAAGCCAAGGTGATTGAATATATAGAAGGCTGCCCCCACTTGATACCGTTAAAAAAAACCTCCCATGACTTTATATATCCGCCGTTGCTTTTAGCGAATCTGAATGTTTGCGTAAGCAAGAAATCACCCAGAGGCCGTTTATCCATAGGGTCAAAAGACCTTAAAGCCCAAGAGAAGGAATCATCTGCAGTTATTTTTTTGGATACACTATCTGCAGTGGAATAATATAAAACAGTTTTCATTGGATTTTGTATATATAAATAATCCAGACCAGATCTTTGCACCTTAAGTATCCAGTCTATATCTTGATGAAAACGCAATGATTTATCAAACGGTATAGCTTCAGCCAATGCTCTTGAAAATATCATTATAGACGACTGGATAAAACCGCTTTCCCAATTAAATGATTTTTTAACAAATATGTATTCCGAAAATGATTCATTGTTTATTTTCATCCTACCCGGTCGCTCACCTATCTTAAGACCATCTTCGATCAAAAAAACACCAGATGAGTAAAAGATAAAATCTGCAAATGTGATTTTATCTTTTATTGCATGGATAAATTCCTGAGTGTGATGAGATAACCACTCATCATCGTCATCCAATAAAGCAATGTATGATGAATTTGAATTTTCAATTCCAGTTTGCCTTGCATTATTCCCTCCATTGAATGGACCACAATTTATTATTTTAATGTTTTCTCGCCCGGGGAGACGCTCACTTACTTTTCTTTCGAAAACGTCAAAATCATCACCATCATAGCAAAGAACAATCTCATTAACCGGAATCTCTTGTTTGAGTACTGACTCAATAGTTTTAAATACACTGTCCCGACCGATTGTCGGGATAACGGCAGAAACTGTAATATCTTCCATTATTTTCCCTTAGTTTTAAACAGTATTAAAAATGGCATCATAAAAATACTTTTGTGCAATTTCAATACCATTCCTTTATTGAAAAAATAGTTGCTAATAGTAAGCGATATGATCTCTGTTATAACGATTGCTATTGCAGCACCATTCACGCCATTATATTTCACCAAACAAAAATTTAAAATGGCACTAATAAACAACAATGCAAAAGATTTTTTTGATAAATATAAATAACCAGAGTAGCGAGCAATATACCTCGATGTTATCGTTGACAAAGACGATATCATAGTAGCAAAACAGATTATTAGCATGGGAATGTAAGCATCTATAAAATGCTTACCATAAAAGACGTCAATAAACCAATGACCAATTATAGCGACAAAAGAAATAATAAGTAATGATATAAAGACAATGATATATTTTAATTTCACCACCTTAGTTATCACTTCTGTGTCATTAGTTTCTTTAAATATTGCAGGCATATATGAGTTTATGAAAGAAGTACATATAAAAATCCATGCCGTTCCAAGATTATTTGCTACAGAAAAAACACCTAACATCTCCTTTCCATAAAAATAATTTATAGAGATGAATGATAATCTTAAATATATAGATACCGCAATAGTAGCTACTACGAACGTTGAGCCAACTTTTAACAAATAAACTGTATACTTCTTTTTATGACTTGAAAGTGATGACCTAATATTAAAATTATGTCTATAAATATAGCATCTAAAAATAAAAGGCAAAAATGAGCTTAACACAATAGGAAATGAGAGAAGTACTGGATCTAACTTGAAAAATGATATCAACCATCTAACAAGAAGAGCAATAGAAATCGAAACAATATTAACATAAGTATTTATTTTAGCTTTAAGCAAAGCATTAAAATAAGTTGAAAAGATATCTAATGAAGAGAAAAAACCTGCAATAAAACAAGCTATCGAGAAATAAAAACCACGACCAAAATTATTCAAATCCATCATTAGCAATGTAGGAACAGCAATAATCAAATAGATTATCACTCGAATAGGTAACGTCGCATTAATTAACTTTATACCGGAGATGTGATTTTTGCTTATACGCTTAAAAATAACGACATCGCTACCGAGTTGCGATGCAACTTGAGCAATTTGAAAAATAGTAGTTGCATACATTATTTCGCCATAGATAGACGGGCCAACATATTTAGCAACATACGAAGTAACAAAGATTAATCCGAAAATTGAGATTATTTTTTCTGACATCATCCATATTGAATTAGACAGCGCTTTTTTATTCATCCTAATATCCTGACATCATAAAAATCATAGTTATTTTCAAGACAATACAATCCATAAACTATAAAATGATCATAAAACATTATAAGTGAGAAAGCATTCAAGCCAAATTAGTCGTCTTGGGGTGACATTATGAAAAGCTATCTCGAATTCCATTTTTTTATTCTAAAATGGCAACCATTAAAAAAAGTTGTCAAAGAAATCTTCAATGAATTATTCAGTCCTAAGGTAGGAAAACATTTTAATAAAATTCTAAAAAAATCAATTGCATTTAGGACACTAAAATAATTTCTAAATGTTAAAGCTGCATCAATTAATCTCTCACTTGCCCTGAAGAAAGTAAGAGGAGAATCTACACGAGAAAGAGAATGTAATACCATAGACTTTGATACAATCAAAAAATCATTGCCTTTTATCTTCCTTGATATTATCCGAATTCTTCGAAAAATGCTCATATCAACACCATAAAAAGCATATCTCTCATCAAAAACGTTTGAGAAAAATGCCAAAATTTTTTCCACACAGCATTTTGAAATGATCATCCCTGAACCTATGGAAAAAACTTTCATAGAATCTAATATTCGATCTTCTACAATAACCGAACCATGCTCTACGGGATAATATATACAATCATCTTTGATAGATTTTATTCTTGGCACTAGTATATCAAAATCATTTTTTCCCAGAGAGGAAATCATTGAAATATATTCATCGGTAAGAATAGAATCATCATCCATTAAAATATAGTAATCAGCATCATCCATTGATGCTATAAAATCATTATAGAGGATACTAAGAGGCTTATTATTAGTATGTTCTATCACCTCAACCACTTTAAATTTTTCGTTTAACTTAAAATGAATTTCAGAATCAGGACTCAATATATTCGGGCCATTATTAACAATAGTTAAAAATAAATTACCTGAGCGTACGTTGAGTAATGACTTTAAAGTATTGGAACCATCCAACTGCTTATCATATATAACAACTAAAATAGCAACTTTCATATCTAACCCTTGAATGATTCTATATTCATTAAGCTATAAAGACACGGAATATCCGTTATATATAGATAATATCCGCGCACATATTTTTACTTTTGCCTGTATGAGGTGTGTTTCAAATATTGCAGCCATTTTATATACAATCTCATCAGAGTATTTCAGCCCTAATGATTTTAAATTCACATAGTTCAATGGCAAAAGTATTATTAACTCAATTCGTGTTAAGATGAATATTTTCAGTATCATAGGATAAATTTTCAAATTTATCCTTATGGTTCCCACTAATAAATACATATTATATTACAATCAAATCAGCGACAGTTGAAATGAAACTTAAAGGCAGCATATTATATAAATCATACATATATAGAATATATAAAAAATTTCAATTCCCCATATATACTTTCTCATACTCAGAAACTAATTTATCCTTGTTGAATGGGTTATATTGAGGACTATGCTCCCCCATGTCGAGTTTATTAATTAATTCGACATTAAAGCTGCTTATTGGTTTGATATTTTTGCATAAATTAGCAATTTCAGATACTCCCCCCAGCATATTCGTAAAAACAAGAGTCCCAGAAATTGCGCACTCAGCAACAGTCCTTCCAAAAGGCTCATTCCACTTTATAGGTAAAATGACCACATCAACCTGTTTCAAGAAAGAACCCACATCAATAAAACCAAGAAGATCTATATTGCTTTTACTAGCGGATAAATTAACAAGTTTTTCATCTCGATCCGAGGGTCTTCCTGCCGCACAAAAACTGAGATTACTTTTATTTTTAAATTTTTCAGCCAACAAGCAAAAATCAAAATAACCTTTATCTTCTGAAAGCTTACCTATGAATCCAATTGTAACATTATCTGGATTAAATATTTTCAATCTATTAATCGGTTCGATTGGATTATAAATCGTGTTAAAATATGCATTTCGAGCAAAGCCATTATCTTTGTGTAAATTAGCAACATAATTACTAATACCAACAAAACAATCAACTTTCCTTGACTTAATTTTTTTAATAAAACCCCAAATCCTACATGATAAAGAAGTTGGTTTCAGATTCTTGCCTTTCTTAAATAAAGTCGAATTTGGGTGCAATAAATAATAATCCCTTGCCGTATGAACCAATTTTACACCACTAAACTTTACTGCATCAAATATAGATACAGAGAATCCTGCAATATTATTTGTATGTACGACATCCGGTCTAAATTTTTTTATTTCATTACTCAACCTAGCTCTCATATTATAATTATATATATCCTGCAAATGCCAGCGAAGTCTTTCTAAACTACTTCGCTCTTTGCCATCATAAGGCCAATATAAATTATCTAATGGAAGGTAAACAACCTTTACGCCATTGACAACATCAATCTTTCGATCTTTACCTTGATGCAGGCATACTACTTGCACATCATGACCACGTTCTAGAAGAGTCTCACAAAGAATCTGTACTGATACTTCTGCTCCACCAACATGTGCAGGATAATATAATGTATTTACAACCATTATTTTCAATTAAACACCTCATAAATCGACTTTTAATGTGTGACTTTTGCACCTAAAATTTCTAATAAATACATATGATACGAATTTGTTTTAGAATCGTTTGGTGTTATTGCCAAAGGATATTTACTCCAACTTTGAACAATAATATGCTGCAGTGATGGGATATTCAACGATTTATAACTTTCAATATTATCTTCGGCATTATGCATCCAAGATGTAGTAGTGCCGCCAGTATTTTGCGAATTAAAAATGACCCCAGTATTTATAGATTTATTATCAGCTAATCCTATGAGCGAACTTATTTTTGATTTCCATCCCCCCCCCCACGAAACATCATAATGGAGAAAACTCAGCTTATTCTCAAATCTTTTATTATAATAATCGATGAAGGATGAAAAAATCATTTCCTCATCTCCATCAAACTGGTTGAGAGGTTCTACATCTCCAATTTTAACATTTGGGAAAATAGAATAAATATCATTAGTCACTTCAGATAATTCTTCAACTAATTTCCTTATATCAGAGTCACTCAATGAATGATTATGCATTTTATACCATGCCATGATAGGTTCATCCATCGTAATGAATTTAATATCTCCACCATTACTTTTGATTCTAACCAACAAATTTTTGATGCTATCTTTATGACCAAACCCTTCCGAAGCACGACCGAGATTTGGAACAACTAATGGAGGTGCCTCAATAGAAATAGCTATATTGTGCTTCTTTAGTGTGGCAAATTCATTTCTCATCATTTTATCGTCTAGACGTTCAAGATACCCAGCATAAAACTGAAAAACTGATATGTCATAATCTCCTAAATATTTTGATCTTTTTTCATCGAGTAAAAATTCGTAATGATTTGGAGCAAACCAGTATGAATAGCTTTTCACGGATGCTAATGATGAAAAAGAAAAGAAGAGAAGTAAAAAATACATTTTCTTATACATAGATATCTCGATATTTATTGAGGTGCGATTTTTATAAAAAAAACATGAAACCACTCTCGCCAAATACTTTCATGAATCATCTACAATAATTTAAAATATTACTCGTTTCTTTTGCACATTTAGCCCATGACAATGAATGAGCAAATTCTATATTGCTAGATATCTGCTGTTCAGTTACGGGCTTAGTGATTAGTCTCTCAATGCCTTCAGCAATCTCAGTAACAGAAAAAGGATCAATCAAAATGGCTCTACCAGTGCATAGTTCTTTCATTGCAGTATTATTACTAGTTAATACTGGTGTCCCATAAAGCATCGCTTCTAAAGGCGGAAGGCCAAAACCTTCATAAAGGGATGGATAACAAAACCCTTTAGCATTTTTATATAAAAAATCAAGTTCAAAATCAGAGACATGGCCAGTATAAATAATATCTTTGTTAACATCTTTTGTATGTGAGGCTGAAGTATTGAATACTCTCCCAACCCCCTCTTTACCGACGATGACAAGCTTAATATCAGATTTTGTTTCTTTCTTAAATTGGATAAAAGCCTTAATTAAATTTGCTATATTCTTTCTCGGCTCAAGAGAACCTACAGATAAGATATAATTACTAAGACTACCGAAGTTATTATGAGCCGATTTTTCAAAGGTAATATTTTTATTAAGATCAACGCCATTATAAACAACAGATATTTTATGCTCAGGGACACCTAAATGTTCGATTATTCGCTCTTTAGAAAACTCAGATATTGTTATGATATGCCGAACTTTTTTTACTAATTTAGGTTGAATATATTTATACCATTCGACAAACCTCTTGTTCAGCCACTCAGGATGATCAAATGGTACTGTATCATGAATAGTGATTACTTGGTCTTTGATTAATAAAGGCCCTGTATTGCTTGGTGACCACAAAGAGCTTTTTTCTTTTTCCTTCATAATTTCAAGTGGCAGAATTAGTTGCTCCCACAAGTGACCTTTAATACCCGACATTCCCTGCTTTGGTCTAATTTCAATAATTTTATTATTATTTTTTTTTAACTCATCAATAATTCTCTGAGTGTAACGCTGAACACCTGTCGTATGTCCTAGTAAATTTCTACAATTAATAATCATTTTGTCACCATTGAACTTATACAAGTCGAGAAAAAACTTTATTACACTTTATAATGAAAAATGGAAGTAAAATCCCATTAAAAAGCAAATTTTTTTGAAAGATAATAATATTATCCCTAAAAAACATGAATGGCATTAAGGCACAAAATGCACAAAGAGACATAAAACAAAAACTATTTTTGTATGATTTCTTTATCAGAAACCCTCCAAAAAAACCAAAAACATAAATCGATATAAGTGACCCTATAACACCAAATGATGATATCAAACTCGCTATAATATTTGTGCCTCCTACAGGACTCTCAATTAAATAAGAGCCTTTCCCAGACAGTTGGGAAATAAATTCATTTTTTCCATTCCACACTACAGTTGGTATCATAGATACTATAGATGATAATAGAATATTAGGGATTTCAAAATAATTTAATTGATTGTATTTCAATAGGCTCCCTGTACTTAGCCAATTAAACATAGGTTCAGCAATAAAAATAAAAAACAATCCTTTTCTATTAATCTCTCCTCCTTGCCTTACTATCCCCATAACAAGTAGAAGTACAAATGATATAGCTGAAAGAATTAGTATCTTTTTGATGCTAACCTTTAAATGAAGAATCAAATAAGTAAGAATACATATTAATACAACTAAAACATACATCCTACCGCCAAGTCCAAGTAATATAACTGAATTAGTTAATGTAATAAATGAAGAAAACCATTTTAACTTCGAGTCACACTTCCATAAATATGTACTAAACACGCCAAGAAAAACATTGAATCCAGAAATAAAAGATTTTTGTTCATTTTTTTCATTCCAGTTAAGACCTGCGTAACCTTTAAATAACTGATCCTTTAATAAATAGTAATTTATTAATAGTATGATGAATATTGCAAACAATACAAAACCTATAAATAAATCATTCCTAGCTTCCCTTTCTGCGTATTCCTCTTCAATCTTTACCCTACCTAGGTAACTATTTAACCCCAAAATAAATATGATAAGGAAAGCTACAATATAACCATAATATGAATTGTAATCAAAATTGAATAACAATCCTCCAAGATATTTACTTAAAGGAAGATCATCACTCATATAAATGGAAGAAAGCATTACAGGGAAAATGAGATAATATATAACGCCAAAGCCAAACAGCGTTAAAACAAAAAGCTTACGATTTCGAATATCTTTGTTCATAAATCACCATATATTAAATAAAACAAAGCAACGTCCTCTTTTTTATGATTTTATTAATATAAGATTAGCTATAACTTCCTAATACAAGCGAAATCTGGTCCGATAGGAAACTGATTAATCAACCTATTTTTTCCAGAACACCTTATGCATACTAAAACACTTAATTAAACTTGGGGGAAGCATTTTATATTTCGCCCCCAACTTATACCCAGATATTTTCATGAAATTATTGATAAAAGCTAATGGAATATATTTTATGTTTCCTTTCATTAAATATGAAATTTCAGAAATAATATATTTTCTACCTTCTCCACCAGCCCCTCCGAATTTATTTCGAATCCATGGTTCATCCGCATGAAATACACCAATATCAAAATATCGTTTAAACTCCTCTACAGGTGAATAGTTATGCGAATGTCTAACCATTGCATCGGATACATAAGCGACTTTATATCCTGCCAGAACTACTTTTGCCGCATAAAACATGTCTTCACATAAAATAGTATTTGAAGGAAACCCTCCTAATTCTTTAAAGATAGAGAGCCTATATGCAGAAAAAGAATTAGACATAAAAACTGTTTTTATCCCCATCTCCGATATATTTTCTATGCCAGTAATATAATCCTCTTCTTTATAGCTAAAATTTCTTGCATGCTGTGCAAGAGGATTGGCATCCTCATGTGGTAACTGTCGGCCATATGCACATGCGATTCGCTCATCTTGAAAAACCCTAACAATTCTCTCAACAAAACCCGCTTGGGGAACAGCATCTTGAGTCAGGAAAATAACAATATCGTAGTGTGCAATATTCTTTTCAACCGCTAAATTTCGTGTACCTCCATGATTAAAGTCAGCACTAGAAATAGTAAACACATCGAATCCAGCATTTTGAGCTACAGATACGGTATCATCTTTACTACTTGAATCTATAACTTGGACAAAACAGTTATCTGGTGCGTTTTTTTTTATACTAGATGCTGCCGATTTCCATATTTCTCCACCGTTGTATGTTGGTATGGCTATATAATATTTCATGTTGAAAGCTCTCTTCATATTATTTAATTTGATATATTTTTAGTATGCACCATCCTTCTTTAAAACCACACCTATGGTTTTAAAAAGTATGGCAATATCGTTCCACATAGACCAATTTTTTACATACCAAGCATCAAGATACACACGTGTTTCATAATCAACATCACTTCGACCACTTACTTGCCAGAGGCCTGTCATACCAGGTTTACTTAAAAGATAATAGTCAACTTCATCATTATATCTTTCTAGCTCAGCCGTTATAATAGGTCTCGGCCCTACCAAACTCATTTCACCTTTTAATACATTAAATAACTGAGGTAATTCATCGAGACTAGTCCTACGCAAAAATCCACCTATTTTTGTGATTCGAGGATCATTTTTTAATTTAAAAGTTGCATCCCATTCTTGTTTTGCCTCTACATTATTTTCTAATAAGTTCTCAAGTACTTCTTTTGAGTTTATTACCATCGAGCGAAATTTGAGACATTTGAACGTTATTCCTCCTTTACCTATCCGCTCATGGCCATAAATAGCGGGCCCACCATCTTGTTTAACTTTTCGACTTATATAGAATAATGCAGGTGATAAGATAATAATGATCGTGATGGAGCCCGCTATATCAAATAAGCGTTTTAATATACGCGATGATAACTTGGCCAGATTCTGCTGTACGCGAAAGATCATCACTTCATGACTAAAGATAAACGACATATCTGTACTATCTAATGGCATTCCACGCAAAGTAGGAATTACTGATACATAACGAAAACCCTTGATCATAAAATTTCTTAACCAAGCATTACGCATTTCACTTTGGTGAGACTCAACCGCCACAATAAATTGAGTTTTACTATCTTTTGTCAGTAACCAGTCTTGATTATTGGCCAAAACTCTGATGCCATCGATGCTCTTCCCTGCAGGGACTCCTCCATCGCTAGCGATAAAACCAACGATATTCAGTCCCAGGTTTCGTTCACTGCTAATCGCTTTATAAGCCTCATGAGCATTATCCCCACTTCCAATAATCCAAGTATCACGTTCCCAATAACCCAGTATATTGAGAATTCGCTTAGTTCCCATCCGACTAAGAGGTACAAGGAACATAATAAATACCCAAGTCACTCCCCATAAAGAACGTGAAAATGACCAAGTAGTGAAAGCAATAACAGCAATTTCAATAATTGCAAATATTACCAAGGTTCTAAGAATTTCTTTTAATTCAAACCAAAATGTTTTCCTGTAATAATAATGGCGCAACCGCATTGAATACCATCCAACACAGAAAAAAGCTAGTAACCAATGTAAGGCAATCCAACTACGGGTTTGTCCAAAATCAATTAGCTGGTAATTGTGGTCGTGTGTAACGGATAATAACCCCATGGCCAGATAAATAGATATAATAAAACTGACAAAGTCAGATATTGCAAGCGCTACACTGACCAAAAAATTCCTGCCAAGGAGCATCATATTTCCCTCTCGATATATACAATGTTCTGTAGATGTTATAATTAATACTAGAAGCCATGAGCTTATTAAATATAAAAATTATAAGCCAACTCATTAATGAGCCGGCTTATCACATTCATTTATCGTCCGTATAAGAATATCCATAGTGATTATAGCCATAACCATAATAGCTGCTGGCCTTTCTCACCACACCATTAAGGATGCATCCTTTAACAATAACACCACTTTGTTCAAAGCGTTTAAAGCTAACCTCAATTTCTTTAACCGTATTCTCCTCAAACCTAGCAATAAGCAACGTAGTACCAGCGTAATGACCAATAATAGCAGCATCAGTAACAGCTAAAATTGGGGGGGTATCTAATATAACAATATCATAGTTCTGACTGGCCCAATCAATAAGTCCACCCAAACGGTGGTGCATTAATAATTCTGCTGGATTAGGAGGAGAGATGCCTCGTGAAATATAGTCAATACCCGCTACTGAAACATTCTTTATCGCATTTTGAATTTCGGTCCTACCGGATAAAATATCGGACAATCCATTATCATTATTTAAATTAAATAATTTATGTGTGTATCCTTTACGCATATCCATATCAATCAAAAGAACCTTCTGTCCGGCTTGAGCTATTATTGCAGCGAGGTTAGAACTAATAAATGTTTTCCCCGCATTCGGGCTAGCACCGGAAATCATCAATACATTGTTTCTAGCTTCCATCATGGCAAAATGTAAACTGGTACGCAAACCACGGATAGCCTCGATTGCTAAATCTGCTGGGTTTTCAGCAATTAAAAAATGTCCGTTCCCGTTCTCCATTTTTTTCTTCCGCCTAAAGGATTGTACGTTTCTTTTAGCGATAGCTTCCGAAATGGGTACGCTGGCATAAACATTAATACCTACTTCTTCCAACTGTTCAGGGCTTTCAATCCCTTGGCGCAAAAATATTCTTAGTAATACCATCCCTACTGAGATTACCCCACCTAAAAGAATACCACCCAATAATATTATTATCTTTTTCGGCTTTATAGGCTTCGGTTGGGAAACAGCATCATCAATAATTCTCACATTACCAATAGCACTTGATTTGGCTATATTAAGCTCCTGCTGGCGGTTTAAAAGCTGCATATAAACTGCTTGTCCTGAATCAACATCACGGCTTAACTGTAATATCTCTTGCTGCGTTTTTGGCATTGCTGAGACCCGTTGATTAAGCTTTTCTTTTTCATCTTGCAAAGTCTTGCGTTTCTCCTGTAATGCCTTATAGGTAGGGTGCTCCTTGGTGTAAAGCTGGGATATTTCTGCTTCTCTAAAGGTCAATCCATTTAATTGATTATCGACATTCACTATCTGCTCAAGTACTGATTTTGCCTCTAAAGAGAGATCAACTGAATCTTTTTGTTGTCGATACTGATTAAGTTTATCCTCTGCAATATCTAAATCGTTGCGCACTTTAGGTAGCTGTTCACTAAGAAACTCTAGACTTTTTGCATCCTGTGCAGCTTGGCGGTCTACATTTTGAGCCAAATAATTATTACTAATGCTTGTGAGTATTTTCTCAAGTAATCGAGGATCGGGCCCTGTTAATGACAGATTCAGCATCCCTGTATCCTTTCCCTGATCAGTTACTGAGAAAACTTCTTGCAAGTCTGTAATCGCCTTAAGCTTACTCACATAAGTAATGGTAAATACCGAACCAGAATCTGCCTCAATATTATCAACCTTAAGAGAAATACCATGAGTATTTAACAAAACACCAACTTCTCCCGACATCTTCTTATCGTTAAAAGTCACACTATAATGCATTTTATCCTTTACAGTTAACTCTAGCTTCGGAATATCTAATTCACTATCAGAAGGTAAATAGAGTCTGCTTACGGTCACATTACCTATCTGCTTACCGGTTAATCGCGCCCAGCCCTTTCCAAATAAAGGAAAATAATCCTGTTCTACTCGAGCCTGCAACCCCAGATCGGCTTTGTTGAATAAATCGAACTTTTGCTGAGTTGAAGGATCCGATCACGCATCTTCCCGACAACGCAGACCGTTCCGTGGCAAAGCAAAAGTTCAAAATCACCAACTGGCCCACCTACAATAAAGCCCTCATCAACCGTGGCTCCATAACTTTCTGGCTGGATGATGAAGCTATTCAGGCCTGGTATGAGTCGGCAACGCCTTCATCACGGGGAAGACCTCAGCGCTATTCTGATCTCGCCATCACCACCGTTCTGGTCATTAAACGCGTGTTCAGGCTGACCCTGCGGGCTGCACAGGGTTTTATTGATTCCATTTTTACACTGATGAATGTTCCGTTGCGCTGCCCGGATTACACCAGTGTCAGTAAGCGGGCAAAGTCGGTTAATGTCAGTTTCAAAACGTTCACCCGAGGTGAAATCGCGCATCTGGTGATTGATTCCACCGGGCTGAAGGTCTTTGGTGAAGGCGAATGGAAAGTCAAAAAACACGGCAAAGAACGCCGTCGTATATGGCGAAAGTTGCATCTGGCAGTTGACAGCAACACACATGAAATCATCTGTGCAGACCTGTCGCTGAACAATGTGACGGACTCAGAAGCCTTCCCGGGTCTTATCCGGCAGACTCACAGAAAAATCAGGGCAGCATCGGCAGACGGCGCTTACGACACCCGGCTCTGTCACGATGAACTGCGGCGTAAGAAAATCAGCGCGCTTATCCCGCCCCGAAAAGGCGCGGGTTACTGGCCCGGTGAATATGCAGACCGTAACCGTGCAGTGGCTAATCAGCGGCTGACCGGGAGTAATGCGCGGTGGAAATGGACAACAGATTATAACCGTCGCTCGATAGCGGAAACGGCGATGTACCGGGTAAAACAGCTGTTCGGAGGTTCACTGACACTGCGTGACTACGATGGTCAGGTTGCGGAGGCTATGGCCCTGGTACGAGCGCTGAACAAAATGACGAAAGCAGGTATGCCTGAAAGCGTGCGTATTGCCTGAAAACACAACCCGCTACGGGGGAGACTTACCCGAAATCTGATTTATTCAACAAAGCCCCCCAGATCATCAACAGTTTTTCCCAAAATCATACGGGACTGCAGTAGCGCTATTTCTGGTGCCGATTGTGGCTGGCTGTCAGGTAACATCTGACTCAGGCCATTAAGAATTGCATTTCCTTGTTTTTGTTCCACTTGCAATAGTGCATCAGCCTGATATACAGGGGTGGAAAATAGTGCATATAAAAGAGCAAATAGCGTAAATAATGCGGTAATGGAAATAATGAGTTTCCTATGGTCGATAAGCTCTCCTAGCAGGCGTGCTAAATCGATTTCATCCGCCTCTTTAATAACGGCTCTGTTTTTAACTGAAGACATGCAATGATTCCTGATAATTATGAGCCCAACTTCTCGGTCCAACGTAAGCCAGCTTGTTCAATTAACTGATATACCGAAACAAACGCTTCATCACTTTTTCGGTATGGATCAGGGATTTCCTTTTGGTTTAGCCATTGACCGAACAGCATTGTTTTGCCTCTGACTTCAGGAGCAATCCGTCCAATTTGTTCAAGATGGGATTTCTCCATTACCAAAATCAGATCATACTGTCGGCCAAGTGAAGAGGTAAATTGGCGACCTTTATGCCCAGCTAATGAAAGACCGTACTTTTCAGCAACCCTTATAGCACTATCATCAGCACTATGCCCAACTAAAGCCCCGGTCCCCGCTGAATCAATTTTTTTATTGGGCAATGTACGCCGTAAGAAACGCTCGCCAATCGGTGAACGACAGATATTTCCGGTACAAACAACTAATATTGTTTCAAACATTAGTTTGGCCATCTCTTAATATAACGAATAGTTTCAGTCATATCATGTACCCCAGCTATAGTCGGTACCAATTGTGATATAACTCTGTTCCAGCGAACCAGCGGAGCCGTGGTTACATAGACAATATCGTATGGCTGAAGCTGGAATTCGGTGCCCAAAACCATTGCTGAAGCATCTTGAGCATTTAATTGATAAATATTCGCGATCTTACCTTGTTTATCCCCTTTCAGTTGGCGAATCACAAAAACTCCTGTCGCATCGCTAACGGTCTGGGATATACCATCTGAGTTACCAATTGCTTCAGCGAGCGTCATTCCGCTACGATCCATCTTAAGCGTACTTTGCTTACCAACCTCACCCATAACGAAAACTTTAAGATCATCGTTACGCGGTACAAATAATATATCACCAGGATATAAAAGATGATTCTGTGTCAAATCACCTTTCTGCATTAAAGCATAAAGTGAAATATTCCTATCCTTACCATCATGTGTTAAAACCACATTTCTCCAGTCTGCATCAGCAGCCAGGCCTCCTGCGGCATTGATTGCATCCATCACCGTTAACGGGATATTCGTAATTGCTTGTTTTCCAGAGTTTGCAACTTCACCCGTAACATATACTTTCTGTGATCTGAATGCTGCAATGCTGACGTCAACCTGGGGGCTCTCAATATAGGTCGTCAAACGGTTAGTGATCTCCTGACGCACTTGGCTTAAAGTTTTGCCCGCCACCTGCACTTTACCTATATAAGGGTAGAAAATAGTACCATCTGAATTGACCCAGTTGCCCGTATCACTTGCGCTACGGTATTGGCCTGCCGGGGTAGTTAGTTCTGGATGATCCCATACAGTGACCATTAATACATCACCTACCCCAATCCGGTATTCATAGCTGCTAAGCAGCTTATCCAGTTCCGGGTTAGGGCGCGCTAAAACCGCTTCCGGACGCAACTGATCGATCAGCCCCGGCGTCATCGGGTAAACGTTAACCAGCTTATCCAGATCGTAGTCACTATCCGGGAGTTCCACCACGTTCTTACGCAGGCTGTTTAACCCCTGGCCCGGAATAATCGTACACCCCGATAAAAACCCAATTGCCAATGCTAATGCCGAAAATCTAACAATTTTTTTCTTCATAATGTCACATCATCAGTAAATCAAAATTTGCCAATTCCTGAGCAGCTGTCATGGCCGTTGCTTCCTTACCAGCCTGCGGAGAGAGAAAAGCTGACTGCATCCTGCAGCGCTACCACCGCTCTCCCCTTATTTTCAGCATTCAGCCTTATAAACTAAACGGTATCTCTATCCCTGCGCTGGCCCCAACGTCATCGCTGTCGCTGTTGTTAGCGTTTGTGTACCACAAAGAGGTATTCAGACGAACAGACTGATAAACATCCCCGCTCCAGCCTAGCTGTACACCTTTCAAGGTATCGGCATGCGGGAATGCTTTGTTGATCGACTGGTTCTCCGGGTTAACCTTGGCGTAAACGATGCGCGTACTCCAGCGCTGGTTATCTTCAGTAATCAGCTCAACCTTCCCGGCAATGAGTTGACCATCCCCACCCATCGCATCCCCCAGTGGATACCCTTGTTGGTAATAACCATCTTTATAGATGTGGTGGGTATAGCTGTAATTCGTCCGGCTCATATTGGTACGAGTATCATGCGCTTCCACGTACCAGTTCACCGCATCTTTACCCCAACCGTGGTGCCCTTCCACTCCACCAAGGAACATATTCGCGGAAGGCAGGTAGCCAGACTCATCCTCGCCGACCATTTGCCCATAGAAACTCACCGGCCACCCTAGAGTCGGCTCGAGTTTGAATTTAAAGTCAAATCCGGCCAGCTGGTTACCCGGTTCGTTATCCGTCCCGGTATTATCATGGCCAGTGAAGCCATCCCAGAAGCTGCTAAATGACTCAGGCCGCCCTTCCCCACCCCACTGCATAATGCGCGATGCACCTAATTCTAATGACTGAAACGGTGTAAAGGTGAAGCGTCCGCCGATAATTTTGGCATGGGGCACCGCAGTATATTGATTCATCTGGCTGGCAGAGATCTGATACTGCCATGGCCCCACCCAGCGCAGCCACCAGGTTTCCGGCGCCGCCTGCTCTGCCCGCTGCATCAGGAAGCCGGTCATTGGCCGCATGGCATCCCCGCGGATCAGGCTGCCTTCATAGCCCGGTCCCCACCACTGCGGAACCTGACCAAAGGAGAGCCACTGGTTCCAGAATTTCACCGCGCCGTAGGCGCCATTGGCGTTGAAGCGCGAGCCGTTGCTGATCCGCTCCCCTCCTTCGACGTTGCCCTGGAGGTGGACATCCCACCACTCGCCGCTGTTGTTGAACGCCAGGCCTAACGAGTTATCTGCCGGCTGTGTCTGACCAAACCCCTGCGGAGTGCCCGGCTGGTCGGTTGAAGTGTAACCGGTGACCCGGAAATCGGCTTTTAAGGCAGACAGTCGCTGGTTAATACGAGCAAGGACCACTTGCTCAGAAGAATAGGAAGGCTTGGCCTTTTTCAGCGCCCGGGCGATCTCTTCCTGGCTTAGCGGCCACGTCGACAGGCTCAGATGAATGACCCCACGATCGGAAAGCCAGGCCAGGTCGTTACGCAAGTCGTTGTCATTTACTACTAACCCGGCCGCGTAAGCCTGGGCTCCCAGGGAGGAAAGCAAACCCAACGTCACGGCAATGCGCGCAATTTTTATCATTGTACAAGATCCATTTTCAGCCCCGCTGTCGTATCTCAATGAGAATGAGGGGAATACCAAGATAGAAAGCGCTCGCGGCACCAGCTGACTTCGCTGTGCAACACCGGCGAGGCAAGTACATTTACCCTAAGCTGCTTGTTAGCCTTATAACATCCACTCAGCTCACAATGTAGGCGAATTTTACCCTACAGGCTATGGATGAGACAGGAAAGTTAATGTCCAGGCGATAACAGCAGCCGCTCCTGGCCAACTTCTGAGGATATCCGTAGAAAATTGATAGATATCTATTGATGATGATCATCCTGACCGGGTCGATATTTACAGCCGTTGAAGAGAACCTCTGTGCAGCAGCAAGCGGCTTCAGCGACGCTACCGCCCCTGGCTTAACAGCTACCAGCGCACTGACTACCTGAACGACTTAATTTTTATCGACCTGTGGATGAATAATTGGTCAGGCCATTATTTTTGGCGGCGTTAAGTTTACGGGATTTCGGTCACAATTGGGAGTGTTGTTACCGAATATCTGCCAATTAATGCCACCTGTCGTTCTACTGACAAAAAATAAGCGGGTCACCAATTAAGATTATTCACTGATTTCCAGGGTTAGAGATCTTCCCGGTACTGCTACATCATCACACATGCAGCTAACTGACTGTAAAAAAACGTCTTTTTACATAGCTCATCATCATGCAAAAATCAGATGATGGCGTTATAGTCAACTACAATTTCTAATAGTTTCCTGTGTCTGGATATTCATTGAATGTGCATCAGGTAACGTCTCAGCGCATTTAAGAAACGTCTGATCAAAGCTATATCCAGGCAAATATTCAATAACAATGTAGTAGCACTTCATTATTTCATAAATATGAATTATCAATTACCGGGTATATAGTAGATTATTTTCTTATTTGTCTAATTAACCGGCGAAAACTTAATTTCCCCTGTAAAACAAATGGCGATTACCAGGCCTGCTTGTGCAGATCGGTACGCGTAAAGGGTTTATCCAGCGGCCCCACCGCGGTGGCGATTTGTCCCAGCAGGGACTGAGTCGGCGCTTTGCTGCCGCTATGTAACAGGATAAGCGGAACCATCACCAGGCATGCAACACCGCCCCATGAGATATTCACGCTTTCCGGATCAGGGGTACGTTTTTGCAACACCAGGAACAAAGCGCTGCCAGCAGCGCCCAGCAGCAGGCCGGCAATCACTTCCGAGACGGAATGCGCATGGATGACCAGCCGCGAATAGCCCACCACGGCGGCCAGAACATAGCCGGTAATAACGGCCGCTTTACGCAGACCGGCGGAGAAACGGGCGCTGAGCAGCCACAGGAAGATAGGCCAGAAGGCCGCGGAGAGCGCGGAGTGGCCGCTGAAGCCGGTGTAATCCAGCTCGCGAATACCCAGACCCCAGCCCATAAAGGCCAGTTTGGAGGCGCAGACGATAGCGCCGGTGATGCCGAACAGCAAACTCCACTGCCACGCCAGCAACCGCGACGTTTTACGCAGCATCAGAACAATAAACAGCGCCGCTGCGCTGGGCAGCAAAACGGTGCTATCGCCAAAAAATGAGATGAGTTGCCAGTTCATATACCTGTGATCCTTCGATGATGTCCACTGCCGTGCTCAGGGATTATCCGTAATGTCTGTACCAGCTCGCATGCCAATTCATTTCACATTTTTATGCATGCAAGTGAGATGTTTAAAGCGGAAACATGATCGCAGTCAAGTTTTATTTTTGGCTGTCGTTGACCGCTTTTCCTGCGCTTTAGGAATTGTCGCACTAAGTGACTATTCATAAAGCATTATTGCCGCTACTCCGACCATTGCACCACAGAGGCCAGAGACAAACTACCAGAAGTCTCCGAAGCCATACGTTTCTTTACAATCGTTATAACATTCGCGTTATGAATAATTTCTGCATAACGTTATGAGCGGCAGGACGAATGCTTCAGCCTTGCCGCTCGGTTTCAGGCTGGCGCTCAGGCCAGCAGTTTTTTAATGCTTTCGCGGAATTTGGCGCCTTCTTTCAGGTTACGCATCCCGTAGGTGACGAAGGCCTGCATGTAGCCCATTTTCTTCCCGCAGTCGTAGCTTTCGCCGGTCATCAGCATCGCGTCGACGGACTGCTTCTTCGCCAGTTCGGCAATGGCGTCGGTCAGCTGGATACGGCCCCATGCGCCCGGCTCGGTACGTTCCAGTTCGGCCCAGATATCCGCCGACAGCACGTAGCGCCCCACCGCCATCAGATCGGAGTCCAGAGTCTGCGGCTCGTCCGGTTTTTCAATAAACTCGACGATACGCGCCACCTGGCCTTCAGCCACCATCGGCTCTTTGGTCTGGATGACGGAGTATTCGGAGAGATCGCCCGGCATACGTTTCGCCAGCACCTGGCTGCGGCCGGTCTCGTTAAAGCGGGCGATCATAGCGGCGAGGTTATAGCGCAGCGGGTCAGCGGTGCCGCCGTCAAGGATGATATCCGGCAGGACCACCACAAACGGGTTGTCGCCGACTACCGGGCGGGCGCAGAGGATGGAGTGGCCCAGGCCCAGCGGCTGCGCCTGACGCACGTTCATGATGGTCACGCCCGGCGGGCAAATGGCCTGCACTTCCGCCAGCAGCTGGCGCTTCACGCGCTGTTCCAGCAGGGCTTCCAGCTCGTAGGAGGTGTCGAAGTGGTTTTCCACCGCGTTCTTCGAGGAGTGCGTCACCAGAACAATCTCTTTGATCCCGGCGGCGACGATTTCGTCAACGATGTACTGAATCATTGGCTTATCAACGATCGGCAGCATCTCCTTTGGAATTGCCTTTGTGGCCGGCAGCATATGCATGCCTAGTCCTGCGACCGGAATAACCGCTTTCAAATTCGCCATATTCATCTTCACCTGTTTGGTTGCAAAACACGCGGTTTTGCAAAATTGTACATGTCACAAATCCATTGGAACTGATAATACACGGATACTGCCCGGGCATCTGCTCGCCAAATTCTTAAATTCACTGTCACGTAAAAGAATACACACAACTCCCTTTTACCAACAGTCAGAAGTGAGAATAATCTTATTTTCGTTCAGGTTATTCAGCGGCTCGTTCCTTTGCGCCGCGCGATGTGGCTGAGAGGCCCGTCTATCGGGGTCTGTTGGCCGCCGGCCCCGCCGCGCCGCGCCGCGCGTATGCCTGGAAAGAATAGATATAGATAATAAATTTCGCCAGGCAATATATTTCAGCATAAACAGCCGGATATGACGACATATTAGCCTGAATCCGCGGCGGTGAACTGCGATCCGCCCTATTCTGCACTCACTTCATAATATGAATTATGCTGGTTTTGTGAGCGGGCTTCGCGCTTCGCTTCTGCTCTGCGCATCCGCGCTCGCCGTGACGAACCGCGGGAGGAAGCCTTTTTGCCGCCCTCGCTGAAACGCAGCGGAAAAAGTTCTGATATCGGCAAGCTTATTCCATGGTCGCCGCCATGGTGTTATTTTTTCACTGTTCTTTTCCGGAACATAATTCTTATCGGTTCGCTTAATCCCCTGGAAATATATCCATCCACGGCAGGGCGATATCCGCGTCGTTATTGCATTTTAGACTCATCTTATCCAAGATCGTGGTAACACATACCGCAGTCGTACAGGTTTTAATACATATGGAATGGATTGCCGATCCGTCAATCTGGGCAGGTCTCGTCACGCTGGTGGTTATCGAACTGGTGTTGGGTATCGATAACCTGGTCTTTATCGCTATCCTCGCCGAGAAGCTCCCTCCCGCCCAGCGCGACCGCGCGCGGATCACTGGCCTGATGCTGGCGATGGTCATGCGTCTTCTGCTGCTGGCCTCTATCTCCTGGCTGGTCACCCTGACCAAACCGCTGATTGTTTTTCACGACTTCAGCTTTAGCGCCCGCGATTTAATTATGCTGTTTGGCGGCCTGTTTCTGCTGTTTAAAGCGACCGTCGAGCTTAATGAGCGGCTGGAGGGGAAAGACAGCGATAACCCCACCCAGCGCAAAGGGGCGAAATTCTGGGCCGTCGTGGCGCAGATCGTGGTGCTCGACGCCATCTTCTCGCTCGACTCGGTGATCACCGCCGTCGGCATGGTTGATCACCTGGCGGTGATGATGGCCGCGGTGGTTATCGCCATCAGCCTGATGCTGATGGCCAGCAAGGCGCTGACGCGCTTCGTTAACAGCCACCCGACCATCGTGATCCTCTGTCTGAGCTTCCTGCTGATGATCGGCTTCAGCCTGATTGCTGAAGGCTTCAGCTTTATCATTCCGAAAGGCTATTTATATGCGGCCATTGGCTTCTCGGTCATGATTGAAGCCCTTAACCAGCTGGCGCAATTTAACCGCCGTCGCTTCCTCTCCGCCAATATGACGCTGCGTCAGCGCACTACCGAGGCGGTGATGAATCTGCTGAGCGGGCAGAAAGAAAAAGCTGAACTGGATGCTGACACGGCGTCGCTGGTCGCCGATCAGGATCAACATCCACTGTTTAATCCGCAGGAAAGACTGATGATTGAGCGGGTGCTGAACCTTAATCAGCGCAGCGTCAGCAGTATTATGACGTCGCGCCATGATATCGAGCGCATCAACCTCAGCGCGCCGGAGGAAGAGATCCGCAGCCTGGTGGAGAAAAATCAGCATACCCGTCTGGTGGTCACCGGCGGGAAAGATAATGAAGATCTGCTGGGGGTGGTGCATGTTATTGACCTGCTCCAGCAGTCCCTGCGCCAGGAGCCGCTGGATCTGCAGGCGCTGGTGCGTCAACCGCTGGTCTTCCCGGAGGGGCTGCCGCTCCTCTCGGCGCTCGAGCAGTTCCGCCAGGCCCGCACCCATTTTGCCTTTGTGGTCGATGAGTTTGGCTCCGTCGAGGGGATTGTGACCCTCAGCGACGTGATGGAGACCATCGCCGGTAATCTGCCCAATGAGGTGGAGGAGATCGATGCCCGGCACGATATTCAGCATCATCAGGACGGTTCGTGGACGGTCAATGGCCATATGCCGCTGGAGGACCTTGTGCAGTACGTTCCGCTGCCGCTGGATGATAAACGTGAGTATCACACCGTTGCCGGTCTGTTGATGGAGTATTTGCAGCATGTGCCGCAGGTGGGGGAAACCATTGAGATTGACGGTTATACGCTGCGCACGCTGCAGGTCGACAGCCATCGGGTGCAGAAGGTGCAGATCGTCCCGCCGGTAAAGCAGGATGAGCTGGATTATGAGGTGTAATCGTCAGGCATAAAACGGCCCGGGGTACCCCGGGCCGTAAAATTGATAGCCAGGTATCCTGTTTAATGCCTGATGGCGCTGCGCTTATCAGGCCTACGGGATGGCGAACTAATCGGGGGATGACACCCACCGTATAATCCAGACCGGGTCAGGCGTAGCTGCCACACTGCCTGATGGCGCTGCGCTTACCAGGCCTACGGGATGGCGAACTAATCGGGGTATGACACCCACCGTATAATCCAGGCCGGGTCAGGCTTAGCTGCCACACTGCCTGATGGCGCTTCGCTTATCAGGCCTACGGGATGGCTAACTAATCGGGGTATGACACCCACCGTATAATCCAGGCCGGGTCAGGCGTAGCCGCCACACTGCCTGATGGCGCTGCGCCTATCAGGCCTACGGGATGGCGAACTAATCGGGGGATGACACCCACCGTATAATCCAGACCGGGCCAGGCGTAGCTGCCACACTGCCTGATGGCGCTGCGCTTATCAGGCCTACATTAAGTGGCGACGCTAACGAATGATATTGCGTACATCCCAGGCCGGGTCAGACGCAGCCGCCACCCGGCATCATTGTGACATTAAGCTTTGACGATAAACACAGCCCGGAAACTTCCGGGCCGCGGTGGTAGGAATTACAGCTTATCAAGCAGCTTTTTGGCATCGTTGCCGTCTTTGCTGCCTTTATTACGCTCAACCCAGTCGTTGAGGCGCTGCTTCGCTTCATCCTGCAGCTGTTTGCGCAGGATCTGATCGACCTGCAGACTGTAGCTCAGCGACTGCCACTCGCCGTAGATGCGCAGCGGGATAGCGGTCTGTTTCAGGCGGTCGATAAGCTTGCCCTCCCCTTTCCAGCCGCCGAGCACGCGCACGTTGAAGCGCATATCGCAGTTCTCTTTCTGCAGATCGAGCTGTCCTTCGCCGGTCATCGCCATCACGTCGGACTGCCCCTGCAGGCGGTTCAGCGTCACCAGCCCGTTATCCAGCGTCAGCCGGCTGCTCACGGAATCCAGGCGGGTTGCATTGTCGTAATTTTCCTGCGCCCGCACGTTGGTGCTGCGCTCCACGGCCTGCTGCACCAGCTGCTGGAAGTTCAGCCCTTCGGTGCGGGTATCGGCCATCTGGAGCTGAGCCTGTCCCTGCCAGTGGCGACGGAAATCATCAGCGTCAATGCGCGTTCCGGAAAATTCGCCGCTCAGCGACAGCTTGCCGGTCAGGTTTAAGGAATAGTTAAAGGCTTTGATCAGCGAACCGATCTCAACATTCTGCAGCGCCGGCTGGAACGTCGCCAGCGGCGTGTCGCCGCGGGCATCCAGGGTGCCAGGGAGAGAGAGCTGCCCGCCGTCAAGATTGCCCTGCATTTTGCTGACCGTCAGCAGCCCCTGTTGGTTGCTGATTTCGCTCTGCACCTGGGTGAAGTTCAGACCGCGCCACTGCAGCTGGTCGGCGCTCAGGGCCATTCGGCCGTTGAAGCCGCGCAGGCTCTGGTAATCTTCGCGCTCATCGCTGTCGGCGATCACCGGGCGCAGCGGTCGCGTCTGACTCTGGCCCTGCTGACTGGCGCTACTGTCCGTCGCCGGCGACCTTTGCGCCAGCAGACTATCGAGATCGAGAGTGGTGGCGTGCAGATCCAATGACCAGTCCGGGCGATCCCCCAGCACCACGCTGCCGCTGCCGGTAACGGTGCTGCGGTTAGCCATCAGATTCAGGTTGTCAAAACGCAGGGTCTTGTCATCTTCCTGCCAGCTGGCCTGCAGACTCCCCTGACCATTAATGCCGTCCGGTGGGAGCTCGGCGCCGCGCAGCTGCCAGCTAAGCTGGGTAAAGTCGGCTTTTAAGGAGTGCGGATAATCGCCGCCCTGCACGGTGGCGGAGAAGTTCAGCTCCAGGTCGCGCTGGTCGCGGTTCACCCGGCCGGAGAAATCCACGGTGGCCCGGTGATTCTCATCCTGCTCCATCTGCAGACGGATATCGCGCACGGTCACCTGCTCGCCGTTCTCATGCTGGAAGAAGAGCACGCTGTCGGCCACCTGCAGCTGACGCACATCGTAGGACCATCCGCGATCCTCCGGGGCCAGCGGCAGGGTGTTATCATGCGGCACCACTGGCGCTGAGCTGTCGCGAACCGCCTCGGTTTTCGGGGTCAGCTGGATCACCGCGCCCTTGAGCATGACCTGCTTCACCTGCAGCTGATGCGAGAGCAGCGGCAGCAGCGCCACGTCGAGGCGCATATTGTCGGCGCGGATCACCGGCTCTTCGGCGCCTCTGGCGGTCAGCGTCATCCGTCCGCTGAGAATGCTGAGCTGCGGCCAGACGTGCCAGCGCAGCGGGCCATCAAGGTCAAGCTGATAACCGCTGCGCTCTGCCACCTCATGCACCATATAGGCGCGAAAATCGTTGGGATTGACCAGCAATACCAACGAGGTAAGCCCGGCGACAATGACCGCCAGCAGGATCATCAGCGTTGTCAGTATTCGTCTCATGGCACCCTCAGCAACACCCCGTTGACGTTATCAATCCTTGTCGATTCGGCTCGCCACCGCGCCCTGCTGGTCGCGATATTTGGCGTCTTCACGGCGGTTATACGGCCGGGCCGCCGGGCCCGATAACGGTTCAAAGCTCAGCGCGCCGATGGGCATCCCCGGGCGCAGCGCCAGCGGCAGCTTACCGGAGTTGTAGAACTCAAGCACGATGCAGCCGGACCAGCCTGGATCGATACGGTGCGCGGTAACGTGCACCATCAGCCCCAGGCGCGCCAGCGAGGAGCGTCCGTCCAGCCAGCCTACCAGGTCGGCAGGCAGGGTGACAGACTCGTAGGTCACCGCCAGCGCCAGTTCGCCCGGATGCAGGAAAAAGGCCTCCCCTTCCGGCAGGACGATCTCTTCGCTCATCACGCGGTCCAACGCGGCGCTGACCTCGGCCTTCGGGCCGCTTAAATCGATAAACGGCGCCGTGTGGCCACGGAAGGTGCGGAATTTATTACCCAGCCGTACATCAACCGTCGCGCCATTAATACGCTCAACGGGCGGACGCGGATTGATGGCGAGTCGCCCTTCATCCAACCAGGCTTCGATATCTCGGTCACACAGACGCATGGGCTTTCTCCTTATAAGGCTGCTTCCCGCACGCTTCGCGGCGGAGAGGGCAACAGGGCTACTCTTTGCACGTTACACAATTCGGCCAGGTTATTCAAAGAACTGACTGATTTTGGCCTTCAGAATATCAATAGCGATGCGGTTTTTGCCGCCGCGCGGCACGATGATATCGGCATACTGCTTCGACGGTTCAATAAACTGCAGGAACATCGGGCGCACGGTTTTCTGATACTGGGCCATCACCGAGTCCATGGAGCGGCCGCGCTCGTTAACGTCGCGCTTAATACGGCGCATCAGGCAAATATCGAGAGGGGTGTCGACGAAAATAGAGAAGTTGAGCTCGTTACGCAGACGCGCATCGGTCAGCAGCAGGATCCCTTCAAGGATAATCACCTTCTTCGGCTCGACGTGAATGGTGTTCGGCGTGCGGGTATGCTCGACGTAGCTATAGACCGGCAGTTCAATCGGCTGGCCGCTTTTCAGCATCTGCAAATGCTGGAACAACAGACTGTGGTCCATTGAGCTCGGGTGGTCATAGTTGGTTTTGACGCGCTCTTCCATCGACAGATGGCTTTGATCTTTGTAATAGCTGTCTTCCGGAATGACGCCAATATGTTCGTCGCCAACTTGTTCACGCAATTCGCGATAGAGAGTACTGGCGATAAGACTTTTGCCAGAAGCCGATGCGCCGGCGATGCCTACAATGACGCACTGATGGGACATATCAGTCATAAATTTTTGCGACCTGATTAACCTGGATAGAGATGGAGGGTGGCGGCGGACCGCCAAACGCGGCAATTATAGGGATTTCAGCGTCCCGATACCAGTGGTATGCGCCCCGGGCGGCTATTCCGCCGCCGGCGCCCAGTCATCGGTATACCAGATATGCAACAGCGCGTAGGATCGCATCGGCTGCCAGCGGCGGGCATAGCGGGCGATGGCGGCCGGGGTCATACCCGGAAAGCGCTGTTTAATCAGGTAATCATCCGGCAAAAAGACATCTTTCGCCTGCCAGCCGCGCAGGGCAAAGTAGTTTGCCGTCCAGCGGCCAATCCCGGGCAGGGTTTGCAGTTGACGCAGCCCGGCGTCGATATCCGCCGGCGCCGTCAGGGGCAGCTCGCCGCTGAGCGCCGCCCGGGCGAGGTGGATCAGCGCCTCCGCGCGTCGCAGCGGCATCCCCAGCGCCTTCAGCGCCTGCGGATCGGCCCGGGACAGGGCCTTTGGCGTCGGGAACAAGACATATCCAGGCGCCTCCGCCAGCGGTTCGCCCCAGCCAGCCGCCACTTTGGCGGTGAGCCGTGCGGCCATCGCCACGCTCACCAGCTGGCCCAGCACCGCGCGCACCGCCTGCTCGAAGGCATCCAGCGCCCCCGGCAGGCGCAGCCCCGGCCGCGCCTCGGCCAGAGGGCCCAACGCCCCGGCGACCTGCCGCGGGTCGCAGGCTAAATCAAACAGCTGGCCAATTCGCGCATAGCAGATCTCCGCTACCGGCTGCAGTCCCGGGGAAAGGCTCACCCGCAGGCCCTGCGCCTCCTCGTCCGGTGCCAGATGAATCAGCCCGCGATGCCCTTCAACGCCAAAGCTGCGACTATAGCCTCCTTCATCAAAGCGCTCGACGCCGGCGACGGCACGCGCCTGCAGAAAACCAACCATCCACGCCCAGTCGTAAGGCGGGGTCCAGGGTAACAGCACCATAAGCTCTCCTTTATATAGCGTTACAATGATAGTCGCCCTTGACCGTCAGCGCCTTGCTTTTAAATTCCAGTTGTCGGCTTGGCGACGATCCGCTAAAGTCGCCCCCCTTCTTCACCGGCATGGGGATTTTGCAGACGATGTTTATTGGTTTTGACTACGGCACCGCCAACTGTTCGGTGGCCGTGATGCGGGAAAACACCCCTCAGCTGTTGACACTGGAAAACGGCAGCGCCCTGCTGCCCTCGATGCTCTGCGCGCCAACGCGCGAAGCGGTCAGCGAGTGGCTCTATCGCCATCATGATGTCCCCACCCACAGCGACGAAAACCAGGCGCTGCTGCGTCGGGCCATCGCCGCCAACCGCGACGAAGACATCGAGGTGCTGCGCAACAGCGTGCAGTTCGGTCTCGCCTCGCTGCAGCAGTATGTTGAAGATCCGGAAGAGGTCTACTTCGTTAAATCGCCAAAATCCTTCCTCGGCGCCAGCGGGCTGAAGCCGCAGCAGGTGGCCCTGTTTGAAGACCTGGTCTGCGCCATGATGCTGCACATCAAACTGCAGGCCGAAAGCCAGCTTCCCGAGCAGATCGACCAGGCGGTGATTGGCCGACCGATTAACTTCCAGGGCCTCGGCGGCGACGACGCGAACGCCCAGGCGCAGGGGATCCTTGAGCGGGCGGCTCTCCGCGCCGGTTTCCGCGATGTGGTTTTCCAGTTTGAACCGGTTGCCGCCGGGCTCGATTTTGAAGCGACCCTCAATGAAGAAAAGCGGGTGCTGGTCGTCGATATCGGCGGTGGGACCACCGACTGTTCCTTGCTATTGATGGGCCCGCAGTGGCGGGAGCGCGCCGACCGCCAGCAGAGCCTGCTCGGCCACAGCGGCTGCCGCATCGGCGGTAACGACCTCGACATTGCCCTGGCCTTCAAATGCCTGATGCCCCTCCTCGGCATGGGCGGCGAAACGGAGAAAGGCACCGCGCTGCCGATCCTTCCGTGGTGGAACGCGGTGGCCATCAACGACGTGCCGGCGCAGAGCGATTTCTACAGCACCGCCAACGGCCGTCTGCTTAACGATCTGCTGCGCAGCGCCCGGGATGCCGACAAGGTGGCTCTGCTGCTGAAGGTCTGGCGCCAGCGTCTCAGCTATCGTCTGGTGCGCAGCGCCGAAGAGAGCAAAATCGCCCTCTCCAGCGCCGCCAGCGTCGAAACCGCGCTGCCGTTTATTCAGGACGAGCTGGCCACCGCCATCGCCCAGCAGGGTCTGGAAGCCGCGCTGGATCAACCGTTGACCCGCATTATGGAACAGGTGCAGCTCGCGCTCGACAGCAGCCAGACCACCCCGGACGTGATCTATCTTACCGGCGGCAGTGCCCGCTCGCCGCTGATCAAAAAGGCGCTGACCGCCCAGTTGCCGGGGATTCCGCTGGCCGGTGGCGATGATTTTGGCTCGGTAACCGCCGGGCTGGCCCGCTGGGCGCAGGTGGTTTTCCGCTAACCCCAGCCCACCGCCGCCGCGCAGCAGGTCTGTCCTGATCCTGGCGCTGCAGATTACGCTGGAATATTCCTGGTCTCCCACGCAAAATGGCCTGTTCGTCCGGACAGGCCTGTCCACTCTCGCCCGCTTCCGGGGGCGTATTATCCATACCGTAGCCAGACGTCTGCGGTCAGTAATCTTTGCATGCCGCAAGGGGGCGTGATTGAAAAGGGTGTCTGCGATCTTCGCGGCGGTCCGGCGTTGCCGGCCGCGGCTCCTGGCAGGCTGGCTGCTCAGCTGTGGATTACTCTTGCTGCTGGTCGCCCCGCAGGCGCAGGCGGCGACGCGCCAGGTGGGCATTGATATTCCGGTCCAGTGGTACGCCGACGACAGCGGCCAGATGACCCTCGATCGTTTTGCCGCCCTGCCCGCAGACCAGCTCGCCACCACCCGGCAGATCCCCTCCTTTGGTTATTCGCGAAAAACCTGGTGGCTGCGCAGCGAGCTGCCGGGCACGTGGTTTGCCGGGGAGCCGCGTTGGCTGCAGCTGGGCCCCACTTTCGTCGACCATCTGACCATTTACTACCGGCCACTGGGCAGCGATGGCCCGTGGACGCAGCGCATCTTTGGCGATCGCGACGGCGCCCGCGGAAGCGATCTGCATTATCGGGAAAGGGTGCTGATACTGCCCCCGCCGCCAACCGCCGCCGGCTATGAGCTGGTCTTTCGCCTGCAGAGCACCAGCACCCTGATCCTGCTGGCCTCGCTCTCCTCTGCGCAGGCGTTTGTGCAGCGGGCCACCGCTGACACCGCTTTCTGGAGCTTCTACTTCGGCCTGGCCGCTGTCGCCAGCGGTGTGGCGCTTTGGCTGGCGCTGGCCCTGCGCCGGCGTCTGCTATGGGGCATCTGTCTTTTCTCGCTCAATTATCCGCTGGTGGCCGCTCTGCACGGCTTCCCGGAGTGGTTCTTCGGCCACGCCGCGCTGCCCTTCCAGGATTTTATGATCAGTAGCCTCTCGCTGTTCAGCTATGCTACCGCCCTCTGGCTGCACAGCGAGATTTTTGATCTGAAGAAGAATATGCCGCGACTTCATCAGCTGCTGATCGCCGCCGTGATACTCAACCTGGTGCTGCAGGTCAGTATTCCGCTCGGGTTTTACGGCTTCGCGATGCAGATTGAAGGGGTAGTATTCATCATTATCACCCCGGTGCTGCTGTTCACCTCCTGGTGGCTGTGGCGCAAAAAAGCTATCGACCGTACCACCCTGCTGCTGGGTCTGCTGCCGCCGTTCTATGTCGTCGCCGCGGTGCTGGTGCAGTTGTCGATCCATGGGATTATCCCGTTCCATATGGCGATCTATTCCCTCTGGCAGTACGCGCTGATCGTCCACATCATTACGGTGCTGATCATTGCCATCCTGCGGGTGCGTGCTGAAAACCGCCAGCTGGAGCAGAAGCAGCGCCTGGCGCGCGAACTGCAGATTGAGCGTGAAGCCAGCTTCCACCAGCGGCAGTTTATGGGCATGGTGGCGCACGAATTCCGCACCCCGCTGGCGGTGATCCAGGCGGCGCTGGAGAATCTTCGCCTCTCGGCGGCCTCGACCAGCCAGGAGGCGCGCTTCGATCGCATCGGCCGCGCCGCCACCCGCCTGGTGCAGCTCACCGATAACTGCCTTGCCGACGCCCGGCTCGCCTCCCACGATCTGCACGTCGAGCGCCAGCAGACCGCCCTGCTGACGGTAATCAACATGGCCGCCTCGGTGGTGGCTATCTCCCATGATCACTACCTGAACATCCGCCAGCACGGCGCGGTGGAAAGCCCGCAGCTGCAGGCCGATGCCGGCCTGCTGTGCATCGCCATCGCTAATCTGCTGGATAACGCCGTCAAGTATTCGCCCCCCGGTGAAATCGCCATCGATATTCATTCCGATGCCGGGCAAACGGAGCTACGCATTCGCGACCACGGCCCGGGACTCCCCGCCGGACAGGCGGAACTGATCTTTGAGCGCTACCGCCGCGGCGAGCACACATCGCCGGTGCCAGGCGGCACCGGTCTCGGACTGTATGTTGCGCGTCAGATAGTGCAGGCTCATGATGGCAAACTGTGGCTGGCCGAGCATGGCCCGGACGGCTGCACCTTTATTCTCACCCTCCCCACGGTTGCTTAAGAGGAGAACGACGTATGGCTTTACGGCTGGCGATAATTGAAGATAACGCCGATCTGCTGG
Organism: Klebsiella sp. KP20-425-1; assembly: GCF_025813515.1. NCBI lineage: Bacteria > Pseudomonadati > Pseudomonadota > Gammaproteobacteria > Enterobacterales > Enterobacteriaceae > Klebsiella > Klebsiella sp. KP20-425-1. The sequence continues at coordinate 1,727,277 of NZ_CP109614.1, read as the reverse complement.
ATGAACTGCTGGCCTGGCTGGGCTATCGCGGCTTCGAGGTGTGGGGGACGCGCAGCGCCGAAGCCTTCTGGCGGCAACTGCACAGCCATCCGGTGGATATCGTGCTGGTTGATATCGGCCTGCCCGGCGAGGATGGCTTCAGCGTACTGAACTATCTGCATGAGCTGGGGCACTACGGTCTGGTGGTGGTCAGCGCCCGCGGCCAGCAGCAGGATAAACTGCAGGCGCTGAGCCTTGGAGCCGATGCCTATCTGATCAAACCGGTAAACTTCGCCCATCTTGCCGAGACCCTCACCGCCCTCGGCGCGCGCCTGCGCCAGGACCGTCCGGCGGCTCCGCCTGCGGAGGCGATCGGCACGCCGCCGGCCGTCTCCCCCGGCAGCTGGCGTCTGCAAGAGGATAAACTGATTTCACCCGACGCCCGGACGCTGGAGTTAACCCAGCAGGAATATCGCCTGGTGGAGCTCCTGATGCGCAATCGCAACGAAGTGTGCAGCAAACTGGATCTCCATGCCTGCCTGTTTTCCCATGAAAGCGAGCCTGACCTGCACCGGATCGACGTGGTGGTTAGCCGCCTGCGTCACAAGGCACGCCAGCAGGGGATCCACCTGCCCGTTCGCGCAATCTTTGGTAAGGGACTGGCCTTTATTTCCTGAACGACGGGGCGCGTCGGCGGCCGCGCGGGATATAAAAAACTCGTAAGTGTTAATTTTTCTCATTTTCTGAGAGAAATGAGAGGAATGAGACTGACGATGACCTTAAGAACTTTCTTATAGTGCTAGCACATCAGGATGATGGCGTAAGATTTTCACGGGACAGAAAAGCATATAACAAAACGTATTAGCCGTTCGCGGCAAATTCTGACACCATGCAACACAATCAGGGTAAAAACGATGGCCATGCAAACGTGGTTAGTTTTATTGCTATGCATTTTTTTCTTCAGCATCTCTGTATACAGTTTTATTTCCTATCTGAAAGACAGGAGGCGGCAGAAATTTACTTTTAACGATAAGCGTTCGATGCGTCGTAAATAATTCACTTTAAAATAATAAAAAATTATTGTAGGTACTTTTATATCTTCAACACACCGCATACGCCCGGAGGATTTGTCACAGCATGGCGTTATGTTTTGCGTAAGGAAATAACGCCATGAGAAACATTAATGTCACCATCAACACCCGCAACACCTTTGTCCGTGAATCGCTGGTGGCCATGGTCAATGACCTCACCCGGGGCGATCTGCGGGCGCGTTTTTCCTGGCGTAACACCGATCTGTCAGCTGAAGATATCATTATCTGCGAGGTGATCCCCGGGGAAATATACCTGTGTAATACCCTGATTAAGAACAGAAAAAGAGGAAGCTCGCTGATTATTCTCCATAGCTATGACCAGCTGCCGGAAGATGAGTTCATGATTAACTGCCTGAAAGGGGTCATTTTTGTTTCGCTAAAAACGGCCAGTATTCCGCAATTGCTGACGATCATTAAAAGCGAGCTCCAGCATTGTATGACCCCCACGGCTACCGACGCCGCAGGCCGGGAACTCAGTTGCGCCAGCTGTCCGCATCGCGTGTTATCGCGATCGCAGACCGCCGTAGTGCACGGTATTCTCGAAGGGCTGGATATGAGTAAAATCGCCGCCCTGCAGCGTGTGAGTCCCCGCATCGCCGCCTATCATAAGAATAAGATCATGGAAAAATACATCCTGAATAATAATCATGAATTTTTCCAGTTTATGAATCTTTTACGAGAGCGCTGGTAGGCAAACAGCAGCACAAAAAAATAAGATATTGACCTGGCTATATTGTCGGAAATCCGAAAATAGTCGCAGGATGCTAAAAAATATCCAGCGCTGGCGGACATAACGTTAAACTCTGACGCTTCCTCGGTATAAAGACGTTACCGCGCGTCTTCATATAATAAAAAACACGCTACACGAGGAAAACTGATACTTCGTCACATTGCCCCTGACGTGCCTGTCAGGGGTCCTTTTTTCCTTGTGGAATAGCGCCCTCAGTGAAAGGGCGCGGCAGGATCAGGCTTCCGCTTTCTCCACTTCCCAGTCCGGCTGCGCTTCCTCGTCAGTCAGCAACCCTTCATTTTTCGACAGCATCGCGGTGGCGATGCCATTACCCAGCACGTTGATGGCAGAGCGCCCCATGTCGAGGAAATGGTCGATACCCATCAGCAGCAGGATCCCGGCGACCGGTATATTGAAGCTGGGGATCGTCGCCGCCAGCACCACCAGCGCCGAACGCGGCACCCCGGCGATACCTTTCGAGGCCAGCATCAGGGTCAGCATCATGACCGTAATCTCGCTAAAGCTCAGCCGCACGTTATAGGCCTGGGCGATAAACATCGCGGCGAAGGAGCAGTAGACCATTGAGCCAACGAGGTTGAACGAGTAGCCAATCGGCAGGACGAACGAGACGATATTGCGCGAACAGCCAAACTTCACCAGTCGCTCAAGGGTCTTCGGATAGGCCGCTTCCGAGCTGCTGGTGGTAAAGGCCACCAGCACCGGATCTTTCAGCATGTTCAGCAGGCGGAAAACCTCTTTTTTCAGCACCATATAGCCGACGGCAATCAGCACCGCGCTGGTCAACAGCACCGCCAGGTAGTAGCCGCCGATGAACGAAGCATAGTTGAGCAGGATCCCCAGCCCCTGGGAGGCAATCACCGACGAGATGGCGGCGAAGATGGCCAGCGGCGCAACGTACATCACATAGCCCGTCACCTTCAGCATAATGTGCGACACCACGTTAAGGGCCGCCACCAGCGGAGCATTAAACTTCTCCCCCAGCGACGCGCCGGCGATGCCGAAGAACATCGAGAACACCACGATCTGCAGGATCTCGTTGTTGGCCATCGCCTCGGTGATGCTGGTGGGGATGGTGTGCGACAGGAATCCTTTCAGGCTCATGCCGCTGACCGCCAGGCCGGTATCCACCGCCTCTTTCGGCACCGCCAGGTTTAACCCGGCGCCCGGGTGCTGGAAGGTGACGATCACCAGCCCGACGAGAATGGATAATACCGAGGAGGTGATGAACCAGACCATCGCCTTCCCGCCTACCCGGCCGATGGTCGCCGTCTCGCCGAGGCGCATAATGCCGACCGTCAGGGTGCTGAACACCAACGGCGCGATGACCATTTTGATCAACCGCAGAAACAGATCGGTGAGCAGCGTAATATTGTCCGCCCAGGCGGAGACGGTGGTTGGCGTCGCGTAGGCATGGATAGCCGCGCCGGAGAGGATCCCCATCAGCATAAAAATGACGATGAAGAGCGTGAGTTTGTTTGCGTTTGCCACAGCAATGACCCCTGATTATTTAACACGTTGATTTTTAAGTGCATATTTTATTATTATGAGAATGCACTGATTTATTCACCGCATAAATCTAATTAAAGCCCCCGCGGATACAACTATTTTTTGCTTTTTTAAACTAAAAGTTGATATCACCCCGGATATCGGCCGCGGGAGCGCCCGGCGTCGCGGCGGTTATCCAGACATTTCTCAACCTTCTTTTCATAATTCCTCCATTTTTACGGCCCCTTCCCTCACTAAACTAGTATCATTCAGCGAAACGCTTCAGGATGAGACCGTAAACTAATGAAAGGCAGTAACATACGTCGTTGGGGCGCCGCGCTGGCGGTAGTGATTATCGCCGGGGCCGCCTACTGGTTCTGGCACGATCGCGGGACGAGCGGCAGCGGGGCTCCCGCCGCCGGGCAGGGCCCGCAGGGGCCGGGCGGCGCACGCCATGGCCGCTTTGGCGCCGCGCTGGCGCCGGTGCAGGCGGCCACCGCCACCGAAGAAGCGGTCCCGCGCTATCTCACCGGGCTGGGTACGGTGACGGCGGCCAATACCGTCACCGTCCGCAGCCGGGTCGACGGCCAACTGCTGAGCCTTCACTTCCAGGAGGGACAGCAGGTCAAAGCCGGCGACCTGCTGGCGCAGATCGACCCCAGCCAGTTTAAAGTCGCCCTCGCCCAGGCGCAGGGTCAGCTGGCGAAAGATCAGGCCACCCTCGCCAACGCCCGCCGCGATCTCGCTCGTTACCAGCAGCTGGTGAAGACCAACCTCGTCTCCCGCCAGGAGCTCGACACTCAGCAGTCGCTGGTGGTGGAATCCGCCGGCACGGTGAAAGCTGATGAAGCGGCCGTCGCCAGCGCCCAGCTGCAGCTCGACTGGACCCGCATTACCGCGCCAATTGACGGCCGCGTCGGCTTAAAGCAGGTCGATATCGGCAACCAGATCTCCAGCGGGGATACCACCGGGATCGTGGTCCTTACCCAGACGCACCCGATCGACGTGGTCTTTACCCTGCCGGAAAGCAGCATCGCCACGGTGGTGCAGGCGCAGAAAGCGGGCAAAGCGCTTAGCGTCGAAGCCTGGGATCGCACCAATAAGCAGAAAATCAGCGTCGGCGAGCTGCTGAGCCTCGACAACCAGATCGATGCGACCACCGGAACCATCAAGCTGAAGGCGCGCTTTAGCAATCTGGACGACGCGCTGTTCCCCAATCAGTTCGTTAACGCCCGCCTGCTGGTGGACACCCAGCAGAACGCGGTGGTGATCCCTGCCGCCGCGCTGCAGATGGACAACGAAGGGCATTTCGTATGGGTGCTGAACGATGAGAATAAGGTCAGCAAACACAGCGTGACGCCCGGCATCCAGGACAGCCAGAAAGTAGTCATCAGCGCCGGGCTTTCCGCCGGAGATCGCGTGGTCACCGACGGGATTGACCGCCTGACCGAGGGGGCGAAGGTAGAAGTTGTCACCGCCAGCAGCGGCGAGCAGGCGCAGCCCGCCCCGCGCCAGAGCGGTAAACACGGAGCGCGTTCCTGATGCAGGTGTTACCTCCAGGCCGCACCGGCGGCCCGTCCCGGCTGTTTATTATGCGTCCGGTGGCCACCACTCTGCTGATGGTGGCTATCCTGCTGGCCGGGATCATCGGCTACCGCTTTCTGCCGGTCTCCGCCCTGCCGGAGGTCGATTACCCGACCATTCAGGTAGTCACCCTCTATCCGGGCGCCAGCCCGGACGTGGTGACCTCCGCCATCACCGCCCCGCTGGAGCGCCAGTTCGGCCAGATGTCAGGCCTCAAGCAGATGTCGTCGCAAAGCTCCGGCGGCGCCTCGGTAGTCACGCTGCAGTTCCAGCTGACCCTGCCGCTGGACGTCGCCGAGCAGGAAGTGCAGGCGGCCATTAACGCCGCCACCAACCTGCTGCCGAGCGATCTGCCCAACCCGCCGGTCTACAGCAAGGTGAACCCGGCGGATCCGCCGATCATGACTCTCGCCGTCACCTCCTCCGCCATCCCGATGACCCAGGTTGAGGACATGGTGGAGACCCGGGTGGCGCAGAAGATCTCCCAGGTTTCCGGCGTCGGTCTGGTGACCCTCGCCGGCGGCCAGCGCCCGGCGGTGCGGGTGAAGCTTAACGCCCAGGCCATCGCCGCCCTCGGCCTGACCAGCGAAACCGTGCGCACCGCTATCACCAGCGCCAACGTTAACTCCGCGAAAGGCAGCCTCGACGGTCCGGCCCGAGCGGTGACGCTTTCCGCTAACGATCAGATGCAGTCCGCTGAGGATTATCGCCGGCTGATTATCGCTTATCAGAACGGGGCGCCGATCCGGCTCGGCGATGTCGCCAGCGTCGAACAAGGGGCCGAAAACAGCTGGCTCGGGGCGTGGGCCAACCAGCAGCGGGCCATCGTGATGAACGTCCAGCGCCAGCCGGGGGCCAACATCATCGACACCGCCGACAGCATTCGCCAGATGCTGCCGCAGCTCACCGAGAGCCTGCCGAAATCGGTGAAGGTGCAGGTCCTCTCCGACCGGACCACTAACATCCGCGCCTCGGTGCGCGACACCCAGTTTGAGCTGATGCTGGCCATCGCCCTGGTGGTGATGATCATCTACCTGTTTCTGCGCAACGTGCCGGCGACCATTATTCCCGGCGTCGCGGTGCCGCTGTCGCTGGTGGGCACTTTCGCGGTGATGGTGTTCCTCGACTTCTCGATCAACAACCTGACGCTGATGGCCCTGACCATCGCCACCGGCTTCGTGGTGGATGACGCCATCGTGGTGATCGAGAACATCTCGCGCTATATCGAAAAAGGCGAGAAGCCGCTGGCCGCCGCGCTGAAGGGTGCGGGGGAGATCGGCTTCACCATCATCTCCCTCACCTTCTCGCTGATCGCGGTGCTGATCCCGCTGCTGTTTATGGGCGATATCGTCGGCCGCCTGTTCCGCGAATTCGCCGTCACCCTTGCCGTCGCTATTCTTATCTCGGCGGTGGTCTCCCTGACCCTGACGCCGATGATGTGCGCCCGCATGTTAAGCCACGAATCGCTGCGTAAGCAGAACCGATTCTCGCGGGCCAGCGAGCGTTTCTTCGAACGGGTGATCGCCGTCTATGGCCGCTGGCTGAGCCGGGTGCTGAACCATCCGTGGCTGACGCTCGGCGTCGCCCTGAGCACCCTGGCGCTGTCGATTATCCTGTGGGTCTTTATCCCGAAAGGCTTTTTCCCGATCCAGGATAACGGCATTATCCAGGGTACCCTCCAGGCGCCGCAGTCGGTCTCCTTCGCCAGCATGGCCGAGCGCCAGCGGCAGGTGGCCAGCATTATCCTTAAGGATCCGGCGGTGGAGAGTCTGACCTCCTTCGTCGGCGTCGACGGCACCAACCCGGCGCTGAACAGCGCCCGTCTGCAGATCAACCTCAAGCCGCTGGATGAACGCGACGACCGCGTCCAGACGGTGATAAGCCGCCTGCAGCAGGCGGTGGACGGCGTCCCCGGCGTGGCGCTCTACCTGCAGCCGACCCAGGACCTGACCATCGACACCACGGTGAGCCGCACCCAGTATCAGTTCACCCTGCAGGCAAACTCCCTCGAGGCGCTGAGCACCTGGGTGCCGCCGCTGCTCAGCCGCCTGCAGGCCCAGCCGCAGCTGGCCGACGTCAGCAGCGACTGGCAGGACAAAGGCCTGGCCGCCTATATCAAGGTGGATCGCGACAGCGCCAGCCGCCTCGGCATCTCAATGGCCGATGTCGATAACGCGCTGTACAACGCCTTCGGCCAGCGGCTGATCTCCACTATTTACACTCAGGCGAATCAGTATCGCGTGGTGCTCGAGCAGGATACCGAGGCGACGCCGGGCCTGGCGGCGCTGGAGAATATCCGCCTCACCAGCAGCGACGGCGGCATCGTGCCGTTGACCGCCATCGCCACGGTGGAGCAGCGCTTTACCCCGCTGTCGGTGAACCACCTCGATCAGTTCCCGGTGACCACCATCTCGTTTAACGTCCCGGACAACTACTCGCTGGGCGAAGCGGTGGAGGCGATCCTCGCCGCCGAACAGTCGCTGGATTTCCCGACCGATATTCGCACCCAGTTCCAGGGCAGCTCGCTGGCCTTCCAGTCGGCGCTCGGTAGCACCGTCTGGCTGGTGGTCGCCGCGGTGGTGGCGATGTATATCGTGCTGGGGGTGCTGTACGAGAGCTTTATCCATCCGATCACGATTCTCTCCACCCTGCCCACCGCCGGGGTCGGGGCGCTGCTGGCGCTGTGGCTGGCGGGCAGCGAGCTGGACGTGATCGCCATCATCGGCATCATTCTGCTGATCGGCATCGTGAAGAAGAACGCCATCATGATGATCGACTTCGCGCTGGCCGCTGAGCGCGAGCAGGGCATGCCGCCGCGGGAAGCGATCTACCAGGCCTGTCTGCTGCGTTTTCGGCCGATCCTGATGACTACCCTCGCCGCCCTGCTCGGCGCCCTGCCGCTGATGCTGAGCACCGGCGTCGGCGCCGAGCTGCGGCGTCCGCTGGGGATCGGCATGGTCGGCGGTCTGATGCTCAGCCAGGTGCTGACCCTGTTCACCACCCCGGTGATCTATCTGCTGTTCGACCGCCTGTCGCTGCACCTGAAGCGCCGCTTCCCGCGTCAGGAAGAGGAGGCGTAAGTGAAGTTTTTCGCCCTCTTCATTTACCGCCCGGTGGCGACGATCCTCATCTCGCTGGCCATCACCCTGTGCGGCATTCTCGGCTTCCGGCTGCTGCCGGTGGCCCCGCTGCCGCAGGTGGACTTCCCGGTGATCATGGTTAGCGCCTCGCTGCCGGGAGCCTCGCCGGAGACCATGGCCTCGTCGGTGGCCACCCCGCTGGAGCGCTCCCTGGGGCGGATTGCCGGGGTCAATGAGATGACCTCCTCCAGCTCGCTGGGCAGTACGCGCATCATTCTTGAGTTTAACTTCGACCGCGATATCAACGGCGCGGCGCGCGACGTTCAGGCGGCGATCAACGCCGCGCAAAGCCTGCTGCCGAGCGGAATGCCCAGCCGGCCGACCTATCGCAAAGCCAATCCGTCGGATGCGCCGATCATGATCCTGACGCTGACCTCGGACACCTACTCCCAGGGTGAGCTGTATGATTTCGCCTCCACCCAGCTGGCGCAGACCATCGCGCAGATCGACGGCGTGGGCGATGTCGACGTCGGCGGCAGCTCCCTGCCGGCGGTGCGCGTCGACCTCAACCCGCAGGCGCTGTTCAACCAGGGCGTGTCGCTGGACGCGGTGCGCACCGCCATCAGCGACGCCAACGTGCGCAAACCGCAGGGGGCGCTGGAGGACAGCGCGCACCGCTGGCAGGTGCAGACCAACGATGAGCTGAAGACCGCCGCCGACTATCAGCCGCTGATCGTCCACTTTCAAAATGGCGCCGCGGTGCGGCTGGGAGATGTCGCCACCGTCTCGGATTCGGTGCAGGACGTACGCAACGCCGGGATGACCAACGCCAAACCGGCGATCCTGCTGATGATCCGCAAACTGCCGGAAGCCAATATTATCCAGACGGTGGACAGCATCCGCGCCCGCCTGCCGGAGCTGCAGCAGACCATTCCGGCGGCTATCGACCTGCAGATCGCCCAGGACCGCTCGCCGACCATCCGCGCCTCGCTGGAGGAGGTGGAGCAGACGCTGGTGATTTCGGTGGCGCTGGTGATCCTCGTGGTGTTCCTGTTCCTGCGCTCGGGGCGCGCCACGCTGATCCCGGCCGTCGCCGTCCCGGTATCCTTAATCGGCACCTTCGCCGCGATGTATTTGTGCGGCTTCAGCCTCAATAACCTGTCGCTGATGGCCCTGACCATCGCCACCGGCTTCGTGGTGGATGACGCTATCGTGGTGCTGGAGAATATCTCCCGCCATCTGGAGGCGGGGATGAAACCGCTGCAGGCGGCGCTGCAGGGGAGCCGCGAGGTCGGCTTTACCGTGCTGTCGATGAGCCTGTCGCTGGTGGCGGTGTTCCTGCCGCTGCTGCTGATGGGCGGCCTGCCCGGCCGCCTGCTGCGCGAGTTCGCCGTCACCCTGTCGGTGGCGATCGGCATCTCGCTGGCGGTCTCCCTCACCCTGACGCCGATGATGTGCGGCTGGCTGCTGAAAAGCGGCAAGCCCCACCAGCCGACGCGCAACCGCGGCTTTGGCCGCCTGCTGGTGGCCGTGCAGGGCGGCTATGGTAAATCGTTAAAATGGGTGCTGAAGCATAGCCGGCTGACCGGCCTGGTGGTGCTGGGCACCATCGCCCTCAGCGTCTGGCTCTACATTTCGATCCCGAAAACCTTCTTCCCGGAGCAGGACACCGGGGTGCTGATGGGCGGCATTCAGGCCGACCAGAGCATCTCCTTCCAGGCGATGCGCGGCAAGCTGCAGGACTTTATGAAGATCATTCGCGAAGATCCGGCGGTGGATAACGTCACCGGCTTTACCGGCGGCTCGCGGGTCAACAGCGGGATGATGTTTATCACCCTCAAGCCGCGCGACCAGCGCCACGAGACGGCGCAGCAGGTGATCGACCGGCTGCGCAAAAAGCTGGCCAACGAGCCCGGGGCCAACCTGTTCCTGATGGCGGTGCAGGATATCCGCGTCGGCGGCCGGCAGTCGAACGCCAGCTATCAGTACACCCTGCTGTCCGACGACCTGTCGGCGCTGCGCGAGTGGGAGCCGAAGATCCGCAAAGCGCTGGCGGCGCTGCCGGAGCTGGCGGACGTCAACTCGGATCAGCAGGACAATGGCGCCGAAATGGACCTGGTCTATGACCGGGATACCATGTCGCGCCTCGGCATCAGCGTCCAGGACGCCAACAACCTGCTGAACAACGCCTTTGGCCAGCGGCAGATCTCTACCATCTACCAGCCGCTCAACCAGTATAAGGTGGTGATGGAGGTGGATCCGGCCTACACCCAGGACGTCAGCGCCCTGGATAAGATGTTCGTCATTAACAGCGACGGCAAGCCGATCCCGCTGGCCTACTTCGCCAAATGGCAGCCGGCCAATGCCCCGCTGTCGGTGAACCACCAGGGGCTGTCGGCGGCATCCACTATCTCCTTTAACCTGCCCACCGGCCGCTCGCTGTCGGAAGCCAGCGAGGCCATTGACCGCGCGATGACCCAGCTCGGGGTGCCGTCGAGCGTGCGCGGCTCCTTTGCCGGTACCGCTCAGGTGTTCCAGCAGACCATGAACGCGCAGGTGATCCTGATCCTCGCGGCTATCGCCACGGTCTATATCGTGCTGGGGGTGCTATATGAGAGCTATGTGCATCCGTTGACCATCCTCTCGACGCTGCCCTCCGCCGGGGTGGGCGCTCTGCTGGCGCTGGAGATCTTCGATGCCCCGTTCAGCCTAATCGCCCTGATTGGGATTATGTTATTAATTGGCATCGTTAAGAAAAACGCCATCATGATGGTTGATTTTGCCCTGGAGGCGCAGCGTAACGGCAACCTGACGCCGGAAGAGGCGATTTTCCAGGCCTGCCTGCTGCGTTTCCGGCCGATTATGATGACCACCCTCGCCGCGCTGTTCGGCGCCCTCCCGCTGGTGCTCTCCGGGGGCGATGGCTCTGAGCTGCGCCAGCCGCTGGGGATCACCATCGTCGGCGGTCTGGTGATGAGCCAGCTGTTAACGCTCTACACCACGCCGGTGGTCTATCTTTTCTTTGACCGTCTGCGGCTGCGTTTTTCGCGTCACTCCTCTCAACCGGTAAGCGAATAACATGACAGACCTCCCGGCCAGCGTGCGCTGGCAGCTATGGATAGTGGCGTTCGGCTTCTTTATGCAGTCGCTGGACACCACCATCGTTAACACCGCCCTCCCCTCGATGGCCAAAAGCCTCGGGGAGAGTCCGCTGCATATGCATATGATTATCGTCTCCTATGTGTTAACGGTGGCGGTGATGCTGCCGGCCAGCGGCTGGCTGGCCGACCGGGTCGGGGTGCGCAATATCTTCTTCACCGCCATCGTGCTGTTTACCGCCGGATCGCTGTTTTGCGCCCAGGCCAGCACCCTCGACCAGCTGGTGATGGCGCGGGTGCTGCAGGGGGTCGGCGGCGCGATGATGGTGCCGGTCGGCCGCCTGACGGTGATGAAGATCGTCCCGCGCGATCAGTATATGGCGGCGATGACCTTCGTTACCCTGCCGGGCCAGGTCGGCCCGCTGCTCGGCCCGGCGCTGGGCGGGGTGCTGGTGGAGTACGCCTCATGGCACTGGATCTTCCTCATCAACATCCCGGTGGGGATCGTCGGCGCAATCGCCACCCTCTGTCTGATGCCCAACTACACCATGCAGACCCGGCGCTTCGATCTCTCCGGCTTTCTGCTGCTGGCCGCCGGAATGGCGACCCTGACCCTGGCGCTCGACGGCCAGAAAGGGCTCGGCATTTCCCCTGCCTGGCTGGCGGGGCTGGTGGCCGTCGGCCTCTGCGCCCTGCTGCTCTACCTGTGGCACGCCCGCGGCAACGCCCGGGCGCTGTTTAGCCTTAAGCTGTTTCGCAACCGCACTTTCTCTCTCGGCCTCGGCGGCAGCTTCGCGGGACGCATCGGCAGCGGCATGCTGCCGTTTATGACCCCGGTGTTTCTGCAGATCGGCCTCGGCTTCTCCCCCTTTCACGCCGGGCTGATGATGATCCCGATGGTGCTCGGCAGCATGGGCATGAAGCGGATCGTGGTCCAAGTGGTCAACCGCTTCGGCTACCGTCGGGTGCTGGTCACCAGCACCCTGGGCCTGGCGGCGGTCAGTCTGCTGTTTATGTTTAGCGCCCTGGCCGGCTGGTATTACGCGCTGCCGCTGGTCCTGTTTCTGCAGGGAATGATCAACGCCAGCCGCTTCTCCTCGATGAATACCCTGACGCTGAAAGATCTCCCGGACGATCTGGCCAGCAGCGGCAACAGCCTGCTGTCGATGGTGATGCAGCTGTCGATGAGTATCGGCGTGACCATCGCCGGGCTGCTGCTGGGGCTGTATGGCCAGCAGCATATGAGCCTCGACGCCGCCAGCACCCATCAGGTCTTTCTCTACACCTATCTGAGCATGGCGGCGATCATCGCCCTGCCGGCGCTCATCTTTTCCCGGGTACCGGATGACGTCGGCAGCAATACCGTCCTCCGTCGACGCAACAGGAGTGGATCGTGAAATTTTGGCGCCCGGGTATTACCGGCAAGCTGTTCCTCGCTATATTCGCCACCTGCATCGTGCTGCTGATCAGCATGCACTGGGCGGTGCGTATCAGTTTTGAACGCGGGTTTATCGACTATATCAAGCGCGGCAATGAGCAGCGCTTAACCATGCTCAGCGACGCGCTGAGCGAGCAGTATGCCCAGCATGGCAGCTGGGCGTTTCTGCGCAACAATGACCGCTTTATCTTCCAGCTGCTGCGCACCTTCGAACGGGATAATGACGACCGCTCGCCGCCGGGGCACGCCATGAAGCCGGACGCCGCCCCGGACGGGCCGCCGCCGGATGCCCCCCCTGACGGCCCGCGCCCGAGGCCGGAAATGCCGCCCCACGGCTGGCGCACCATGTTCTGGGTGGTGGATCAGTCGGGGCGCGTGCTGGTGGGGCCGCGTGAGCGCGTCCCGGAGGACGGCACCCAGCGCAGCATCGTGGTCAACGGCGCGGAGGTGGGCAAAGTTATCGCCTCGCCGGTAGAGCGGCTGACGCGCAATACCGACATTAACTTCGACCGGCAGCAAAAGCGCACCAGCTGGCTGATCGTCGCCCTTGCCACCCTGCTTGCCGCGCTGGCCACTTTCCCGTTGGCCCGCGGTCTGCTGGCGCCGGTGAAGCGGCTGGTGGAAGGCACCCATAAGCTGGCGGCGGGCGACTTTTCCACCCGCGTGACGGTGACCGGCGGCGATGAGCTCGGCCGCCTGGCGCAGGATTTTAACCAGCTCGCCAGCACCCTGGAGCGCAACCAGCAGATGCGTCGCGATCTGATGGCCGATATCTCCCATGAGCTGCGCACCCCGCTGGCGGTGCTGCGCGGCGAGCTGGAGGCGATTCAGGACGGGGTCCGGCGCTTTACCCCCGAGTCGATTCCTTCTCTGCAGGCCGAGGTGGCTACCCTCACCAAGCTGGTGGACGACCTCCATCAGCTGTCGATGTCCGACGAGGGGGCGCTGGCCTACCAGAAAACCTCACTGGATATCATCACCCTGCTGGAAGTGGCGGCGGGCGCTTTTCGCGAGCGCTTCGCCAGCCGGCAGCTAAGCATTCAGGTGTCGCTCCCGGAGCAGGCGATGATCTTCGGCGACCGCGACCGCCTGATGCAGCTCTTCAACAATCTGCTGGAGAACAGCCTGCGCTATACCGACAGCGGCGGCAGCCTGCACATTACCGCCCGCCGCAGCGGTCGCATGCTGGTGATTGACTTCGCCGACAGCGCCCCCGGCGTCAGCGATGAGCAGCTGGCCCGCCTGTGCGAACGCTTTTACCGGGCGGAAGGATCGCGCAACCGCGCCAGCGGCGGCTCCGGCCTCGGACTGGCGATTTGCCTCAATATCGTAGCGGCCCACGGCGGCACCCTGCGTGCCGACCATTCGCCTTTTGGCGGGGTTAGCATTAAAGTTGAGTTACCTCTGGAACATGATTTACCGAGAGACGTATGACTGAATTGCCTGTAGATGAAAACACCCCACGCATCCTTATCGTGGAAGATGAACCGAAGCTCGGCCAGCTGCTGATTGATTATCTGCAGGCCGCCGGCTATGCGCCTGCCTTGATTAACCACGGCGACAAGGTCCTGCCCTACGTCCGCCAGACGCCGCCGCATCTGATCCTGCTGGATCTGATGCTGCCCGGTACCGACGGTCTGACGCTGTGCCGGGAAATTCGCCGCTTCTCCGATGTTCCGGTGGTGATGGTGACGGCGAAAATCGAAGAGATCGACCGTTTGCTGGGGCTGGAAATAGGCGCCGACGACTATATCTGCAAGCCCTACAGCCCGCGGGAAGTGGTCGCCCGGGTAAAAACCATCCTCCGCCGCTGCAAGCCGCAGCGCGATCTGCAGGCGCTGGACGCCCAGAGCCCGCTGATTGTCGACGAAGGTCGTTTTCAGGCCTCCTGGCGCGACAAGCTGCTGGACCTCACTCCTGCCGAGTTCCGGCTGCTGAAAACCCTCTCCCAGGAGCCGGGCAAAGTGTTCTCCCGCGAACAGCTACTCAACCATCTGTATGACGATTATCGGGTAGTCACCGATCGCACCATCGACAGCCACATCAAGAACCTGCGGCGCAAGCTGGAGGCGCTGGACGCCGAGCTGTCGTTTATCCGCGCGGTGTATGGCGTTGGCTACCGCTGGGAAGCGGACGCCTGCCGGCTGGCGTAGTTAGCCTTTTCCCGGCTCGCGCTGCGCTTCGCCGGGCTACACGTTCACCGCCATCTGCAATCCGTAGCCCGGGTAAGGCGTTTACGCCGCAACCCGGGGAACTCCCTAGAGCCTATCCCACCAGGCGTTATTAACGCTGTCAGTGTGAGCACTGCCCAGGTTCAAAATGGCAAACAAATTAGCCATACTGAAAGATACCTATCTGATATTTACTCCCCTTCGCCGCGGCGCTACAATGCCCGCCCTTAATGTGGGGACACTCCCCAACTCGCCGCACCAGGTGCGGCGAATCTGACCTGTCATCAGAACGAGAACACCATGTTTAAACCAGAACTCCTCTCCCCGGCGGGAACGCTGAAGAATATGCGTTACGCTTTCGCCTATGGCGCCGATGCCGTTTATGCCGGCCAGCCGCGCTACTCGCTGCGCGTGCGTAACAACGAATTCAATCACGAAAATCTGCAGCTTGGCATCAATGAAGCCCACGCGCTGGGTAAAAAATTCTATGTGGTGGTCAACATCGCCCCGCATAACGCCAAGCTGAAAACGTTTATTCGCGATCTGAAGCCGGTGGTGGAGATGGGTCCGGACGCGCTGATCATGTCCGATCCGGGTTTAATCATGCTGGTGCGGGAACACTTCCCGGAGATGCCGATCCATCTTTCAGTGCAGGCCAACGCCGTCAACTGGGCGACGGTCAAATTCTGGCAGCAGATGGGGCTCACCCGCGTGATCCTGTCGCGTGAACTGTCGCTGGATGAAATCGAAGAGATTCGCCGCCAGGTGCCGGAGATGGAGATTGAGATTTTCGTCCACGGCGCGCTGTGCATGGCCTACTCCGGCCGCTGCCTGCTCTCCGGGTATATCAACAAGCGCGACCCGAACCAGGGGACCTGCACCAACGCCTGCCGCTGGGAATACAACGTGGCGGAAGGCA
This sequence comes from Klebsiella sp. KP20-425-1, assembly GCF_025813515.1. Lineage (NCBI taxonomy): Bacteria > Pseudomonadati > Pseudomonadota > Gammaproteobacteria > Enterobacterales > Enterobacteriaceae > Klebsiella > Klebsiella sp. KP20-425-1. The sequence goes on along the minus strand of NZ_CP109614.1, from coordinate 1,711,681 downwards.
AAGAGGACGACGTCGGCAACATCGTCCACAAATATGAGCCGATCCCGGTGCAGACCGTGGAGCCAACCCTCGGCATCGGCGCGCCGACCGATAAAGTCTTTATGATTGAGGAAGCCAAACGTCCGGGCGAGTACATGACCGCCTTTGAGGACGAGCACGGCACCTACATCATGAACTCGAAAGATCTGCGGGCTATCGCCCACGTTGAGCGTCTGACCCAGATGGGCGTTCACTCGCTGAAGATCGAAGGCCGCACCAAATCTTTCTACTACTGCGCGCGCACCGCTCAGGTTTACCGCAAGGCGATCGACGATGCCGCCGCCGGCAAACCGTTCGACACCAGCCTGCTGGAGACCCTGGAGGGGCTGGCCCACCGCGGGTACACCGAAGGCTTCCTGCGCCGCCATACCCATGACGATTATCAGAACTACGAGTACGGCTACTCCGTCTCCGAGCGCCAGCAGTTTGTCGGCGAATTCACCGGAGAGCGTAACGGCCCGCTGGCGGCCGTGGCGGTCAAAAATAAGTTCAGCGTCGGCGACAGCCTTGAGCTGATGACCCCGCAGGGTAACGTCAATTTCACCCTTGAGCATATGGAGAATGGCAAAGGCGAAACCATGCCGGTGGCCCCGGGCGATGGCTATACCGTCTGGTTGCCTGTGCCGGACGACCTGCCCCTGCAGTATGCCCTGCTGATGCGCAACTTTACTGGTCAAACAACCAGAAATCCGCACGGTAACTAGTTAATTTGCGTTATTTTTTCACGATGTAAGGATATTAGAATCGGATCACATACCGTTTCGATCGAAACAGGTATCATCCATTTCGCTGAAAAACATAACCCATAAATGCTAGTTGTACCAGGAACCACCTCCTTAGCCTGCGTAATCTCCCTTACGCGGGCTTATTTTTTTGCCTCTCCTCCGGTCTTCGCTTTCGTCATGCGGTACACTTTATGCAACATTGAGCAATAAAGGTTCCCTTGATGATGTCTACGTTTCCTGCCAGCTTACTGATCCTTAACGGCAAAGGTGCCAATGAACCGCAGCTACGCGAAGCGGTTAACCTGTTACGCGATGAAGGGATTGATATTCACGTCCGCGTGACCTGGGAAAAGGGCGATGCCGCTCGGTTTATCGATGAAGCCCTGCAGCTGAACGTTGAAACGGTGATCGCCGGCGGTGGCGATGGCACCATTAATGAAGTGGCGACCGCGCTGGTGGAGCGCGGCGGCAAGATGGCGCTGGGGATTTTACCGCTGGGAACGGCTAACGACTTCGCCACCAGCGTCGGTATCCCGCAGGATCTGGCCAGCGCCCTCAAGCTGGCGATCGTCGGCCGCGATGTGCCGATAGATATCGCCCGGGTGAATGATAAAACCGGCTTTATTAATATGGCGACCGGCGGGTTCGGCACCCGGATCACCACCGAAACGCCGGAAAAACTCAAGGCCGCGCTCGGCGGTGTCTCTTATTTAATCCACGGTCTGATGCGCATGGATACCCTGAAGCCGGACCGCTGCGAGATCCGCGGGGAGAACTTTCACTGGCAGGGCGATGCGCTGGTCATCGGCATCGGCAACGGTCGCCAGGCCGGCGGCGGCCAGCAGCTGTGCCCGGAGGCGTTGATTAACGATGGTCTGCTGCATCTGCGCATTTTCACCGGCGAAGAGCTGATCCCTGCCCTGTTCAGCACCCTGGCGAATCCGGAAAACTCGCCGAATATTGTTGACGGTGTCTCCTCGTGGTTTGAGATCACCGCCCCCCATGAGATGACCTTTAACCTCGACGGCGAGCCGCTCAGCGGCAAAACCTTCCGCATGGAGCTGTTACCGGCGGCCCTGCGCTGCCGGCTGCCGCCCGACTGCCCGCTGCTACGCTGATCAGGCTTCGCAAAACAAAGACGGCGCCCGGCTGGTATACAGCAGCCGGGTTCGTTGATTGAGCCTCTGAATGTTAAGGTAAAACGGCACCTGCGGCTGCAGGAAAAACCTGGGCAGGATATCGGTCCAAACACCGCGCTTACATTAATAGACGATACCACAACCACAAAAAACCTATAACATCAAATGGTTACCTATTAAAATGGGCGCATCTGCCGTGAGACAATGCGCCATAAAGCTTAGTATTCCGCCACCTCGCGCGCCATTTCGCGCGTATATTGCCGACTGGCGTTAACCAGCATCTGCGTATAGGCCATCTGCGCCTGGCCGCTGACCAGCGCATCGACCGTCAGGGTTTCGAGGATCTTCCCGTACTGCATCACCGCCACTTTCTGGCATAAGTGGGCAATAACCCCAAGATCGTGGGTGACCATCAGGTAAGTGAGCTTAGCCTCCCGCTGCAGTTCCGCCAGCAGGTTAAGGATCTCAGCCTGCACCGACACATCCAGCGCCGACGTCGGCTCATCCAGCAGCAGCACCTGAGGCTCAAGAATCAGCGCTCTGGCTATCGCCACGCGCTGCCGCTGCCCGCCGGAGAGCTGATGCGGATAGCGCTCGCGAAAGGCGCGGTTGAGGCCTACTTTATCCAGCAGCACATTGATCCGCCGGTCGCGGTCGTTGATACGATGGATCTGCAGCGGCTCTTCGAGGATATCGCCAATGGTGTGACGGGGATGCAGCGATCCGTAGGGGTCCTGAAATACCATCTGCACCTGACGGCAGCGCTCGCGGCTAATTTCATGCCCTAAGGGCTGAGCATCGATGGTCAGTTCCCCCTGCCAGTGGGTAAACAGCCCCGCCAGGCACTTGAGCACCGTCGTTTTACCGGAACCGGACTCTCCTACCAGACCGTAGATCTCGCCGGGCTTAACGTGGAAACTGACGTCATACAGCACCTGGTTACGCTTCTCCCCCTCGCCAAACGCGAGGTTGAGATGTTGAACTTCAATCATTATCCGCTCCTTAATCCGTTAACCAGCTGGCCTGACGCTGCAGCACCGGCAGTATCGGGCGACGATGCTGCATATCCGGCAGCGAGTTAATCAATCCCTGAGTGTAGGGGTGACGGGCGTTATCGAGATCTTTAGCGGCGATGGACTCCACTACCCGTCCGGCGTACATCACCAGCACCCGGTCGCAGAAGCTGCGCACCAGGTTGATATCGTGGCTGATAAAAATCAGCCCCAGCCCGCGCGACTGAACCAGGTCATCCAGCAGGCCCAGCACCTGCAGGCGCACCGACACGTCCAGCGCGGAGGTGGGCTCATCGGCAATGATCAGCTCCGGGTCGGTAATCAGCATCATGGCGATCATGATGCGCTGTCCCTGTCCGCCGGATATTTCATGCGGATAAAGCTGATAAACGCGCTCCGGTTGGCGAATACGCACCACCTCCAGCATCTCCAGCGCCCTGGCTTTCGCCTCATCTTTGCGCCCGGGATGATGAGTAAGCCAGGCCTCGGCGATTTGCTTACCCACGCAGACCACCGGATTCAGCGAATATTTCGGATCCTGCATAATCATCGAGATACGTTTGCCTCGTACGCCGCGCATCTGCGCTTCGCTAAGATGCTGCAGATCGAGGTCGGCAAACTGCATCCGGCTGGCGCTGACGCGGGCCTTTTTCGGATGCAGCTGAAGCAGCGCGCGCCCAACGGTGGACTTACCCGAACCGGACTCGCCGACAATAGCCAGCTTCTCATGCCCCAGCTGGAAGGAGACGCCGCGCACGGCGTGGGTCACCGCGCTACCGTTAACAAAGTCGACGCACAAATCGCGCACGTCGAGCAGCGGTGCATTATTCACTACGGGGATCGAGGATGTCACGTAGGCCATCTCCTAAGAAGTTGAACGCTAAGCTATTGATCAAAATCGCCAGCCCCGGAATGGTTACGACCCACCAGCACTCCATCATATAAGTGCGCCCGCTGGAGATCATCGCTCCCCACTCCGGCTCTGGCGGCTGCGCGCCGAGGCCGAGAAAGCCGAGGCCGGCCGCGGTCAGAATGATCCCGGCCATATTCATGGTGATACGGATAATGACCGAGGGCAGACACAGCGGCACGATATGGCGCCAGAGGACGCGGGCCGATGAAGCGCCCTGCAGACGCACGGCGGAGATAAAATCAGCCTGGCGCAGAGAGAGCGTTTCGGCGCGCGCCAGACGGGCAATCGGCGGCCAGGCGGTCAGCGTGATGGCGATAACCACGTGCTCCAGCCCCGGTCCTAAAGCGGCGACAAACGCCAGCGCCAGGACCAGACTCGGGAAGGAGATGAAAATATCGGTGACGCGCATCAGCACCATATCGACTTTACCGCCGAAATAGCCGGCACTGACGCCCAGCAGCAGTCCGAGCGGACCGACAGTCACCGAGACCAGCAGCACGATATAGAGCGTGATGCGGGAGCCGTACACCAGGCGACTAAAGATATCCCGGCCAAACTCATCGGTGCCGAACCAGTGCTGCGCATTCGGCGCGACCAGCGCACTATTCAGGTCCTGTACCAGCGGGTTATAAGGCGCAATCAGCGGCGCGAAAATCGCCACCACCAGCAGCAGAAAGATAATTCCTCCGCCGATGGCCGTGAGCGGATTGCGCGCCATTTTGCCGACAAACCCGACGGCCCGCGCCGCCGCGCGTTGCAGCCGCTGACGGCCTTCGCCCGCACCACCCGAAAGCGGCGAATCCAGAGAAACGGTCATGATTTTGTCCTCGGGTCAAAGAATTGATACAGCATGTCGGAGAGCAGGTTGAGCATCACGAAGATCACCCCCACCAGCAGCACGCAGCCCATCACCGCATTCATATCGCCCAGCAGCAAGCTTCCGGTAAGGTAGGAGCCAAACCCCGGCCATGAGAAGACGGTTTCAATCAGCACCGCGCCTTCCAGCAGCGCGCCGTAGGCCAGCGCCACCACCGTCAGCAGTTGCACGAGGATGTTACGAAACGCATGGTTCCAGATAACCTGGCGCTCGGTCAGCCCTTTCACCCGGGCGGTAATAATGAACTCCTGCGACAGCTGGGCCAGCATAAAGCTGCGGGTCATACGGCTGATATAAGCCAGCGAGTGAAAACCCAGCAGCGAGGCGGGAAGAATCAGATGATTAATGGCGTTCCAGAACACCTGGCCGTTGCCGGCCAGCAGCGCATCAACGGTCATCAGCCCGGTGCGGCGCGGCACCACACCATCCAGCCCGAGATCTACCCTCCCGGCGCCGCCTACCCAGCCAAGCCAGGCATAGAACACCAGCAGCCCCATCATCCCGACCCAAAAGATCGGCGTCGAGTAGCCCGCCAGGCTGATAATGCGTACCACATAATCGGAGACGCTATTGCGCCGCGCCGCCGCCAACACGCCCAGCGGAATACCAAGACCCGCGCCGACAATAATCGCCATCGTTGCCAGCTCCATGGTGGCCGGGAAGACGCGGATAATATCGTCCACCACCGGTTTCCCGGTCAGCAGCGCGTTGCCCAGATCGCCGTGCAAAAGGTTGACGAAATAGATGCCAAACTGGGTGGTCAGCGATTTATCAAACCCCAGCTGCTGGTAAACCTGCTGATAGGTACTCTGGTCAGCATCCGGGCCGACAATCGCCAGCACCGGGTCGATGGGCATGACGCGGCCAATGGTAAAGGTCAGCAGCAGCAGGCCGAACAGTGTAATCACCACCTGCAGTAGCCGTTTTGATAAGCGCCGGCCGCGTGAGCCGGGCGCAAGGATTGCGGTACTCATCCTTTCTCTCCTTCGCGGACTTTATAGACGTCACGCAGAAAAGTGGTGGCGGAGGGGTGCGGCTGATACTCCCGTACCTCGTTGCGCACGACGACCGAATCAACCATCTGCGAAAGCGGAATTAAAGCCGGAACCAGCTGGTCGTAGCGTGTCTGGATGGCCTGGTAGTCAGCCACCTGTTTTTGCGGATCGCGTTCCAGCAGGGCCTGGTCAATCATCGTATTCAGTTGCGGGTCGTAAAAACCGGTACGCCAGCCCTGGAAGTTGGTCAGGCGCGCCTTATCGCTGTTATCCGGGTTATAGACCAGCGCGCGCAGGCTGGAATGCGGATGCGGCTCCATCCCGCTGCCGCCGCGACCTACCAGCAGGTCAAATTTACGCTCGCGCATTGCGCCGTAGATCTGGTTACCAGTGCCGGTGATGATTTTGGCGTTAATCCCCGCCTGCATCAGCGTCGACTGCACGGCGATAGCGATGTTAAGAAATGGCTGATCGGAGAGTACCCGCAGCGTGGTATCAAAGCCGTTGGGATATCCCGCTTCCGCCAGCAGCTTTTTCGCCCGCGCCACATCCAGCCTGTAGCCGGGATCGGGTAGCGTGGACGGCATTCCCGCTTTGATAGGCCGCTGGTGCAGCACGCCGTAGCCCGGCATCAGCGCTTTATTGATACCCTGGTAATCAATCAGATAGCGCACCGCCTCGCGCACTTTCGGATTGGCGAAGTGCGCCTCTTTCATGCTCATCGCCACGTAGTACATGGTGCCGCGCTGCACCGCATCGACGGTCAGCTGCGGATCGCTGCGCAGGGCGTTGATATCGGAAACCGCCATATTGTTGGCAATATCAAGGTCGCCTTTTTCGATCATCAGGCGCAGAGTTTGCGACTCCTGGAAATGACGCAGTACCACGCGGCTCATTTTCGCCTCGCCGCGCCAGTAGTCAGGGTTGCGCTTCATGCGCAGCACATCTTTCGCCTGCCAGGTTTCGAGGATAAACGGCCCGGAACCGGCTTCATGGGTGGTTAGCCAGCGGTTACCCCAGTCGTTATCCTGCTGATGGCTTTGCACCGTTTTACTGTCCAGCACTCCGAGGTTGCCCAGCGCCGCCAGCGAGTAAATCACCAGCTGCGGATCGTTATCTTTGGGTAATACGATTTGCACCGTGAAGCGGTCCGGCGCGCTGACCTGGCTGTCGATATTTTTCTTACTGAAGCCATAGGATTTCCATACTGAGGCCTGGGCCAGGTTGAGGTGCAGGATGCGCCGCATTGACCACACGACGTCGGCGGCGGTCAGCGGGTTGCCGGAGTGAAACTTAACGTCATCGCGCAGATGAAAGGTCAGGGTTTTGCCGTCGGGGCTGATATCCCAGGATTTCGCCAGCGCGGGCCTGACGGTGGTGAGCTGCTCAGGGTCAAGCTCCACCAGCGAGTCGTAGAGGTTGACCACGATCCCCACCACTTCGTTACCGGTCATCGCCGCCGGGTCAAGGGTGAGCAGGTTATTCATATTCATGCCGATGATCAGCTGGTCGGGCGGCGTTTTCGCCACCGCCTCCCCGCTCCCCATCGACATGGCGAGCGCGAGAATACACGCTCCCAGTAAGGAGGTTTTTTTCATATCTCTGTTTGCCTGTACTGTAGGGTACATGTTGCCGGATGGCGGCATTTTCGGCTTATCCGGTCTACCGGGCCGCAGGCTCGATAAGCGCAGCGCCATCGGGTATTTATTTTTTTAAATCAGTCGTGGCTAACGGTATTGGCTTCGATATACGCAAAATTAATGTCTTCACCGAGACCCGGACGTTGTGACAAATGCACAAATCCCTGGTCATCCATCGGGTCGATAATGCTGTTGAGATAGGCCGCCGGTTCATCGTAGTCGAGGAACGGATGCAGCAGGCCGCGCTCGTACCAGCGGCAGTTGCGGATCGCGCCCACCACCGCCAGGCTTGCCGCTCCGTTGCCGTGGACTTCGCAATCCATGCCGAAAGATTCCGCCAGCGCCGCCACCTTCATGGTCGGTGTAATCCCCCCCACGCCGTTAGCGCCGGCGCGCAGAATGTCGCAGGCACCGGCTTTCACCCATTCGGCGCGCATGTGGTGCTTGCCGCCGAAGCTCTCCGGCCCGACGATGGGAATCGACAGGTTTTCCGCCAGCCACGCATAGGAAGACATCGAATCCTCCTCCATCGGCTCTTCAAACCAGGCGAAATTGAGTTTTTCCAGCTCTTTGCCGATCCACAGCGCCTCGGCGCGGCTGTACCAGTGATAGCCATCAATCATCAGGTCAATATCCGGCCCTACGGCTTCGCGCACCGCCGCGCAGGCTTTAATGTCCATTTTGGGATTGGGCGCAAAAGAGATTGGCGGCATCCAGGTGTGCAGTTTGATGGCCTTGTAGCCGCGGGCGACCAGCTTCTCAGCAAAAGCGGCATACTCTTCCGGGGTCGACAGGCCGCCCGGCAGATCGTCGCCGCACATGGTGCTACCGTAAGCCGGGACAGTGTCGCGATAGCCGCCGAGCAGCTTATAAACCGGCATCTTAAGGCTGCGGCCGATCAGGTCCCACAGCGCCTGTTCAACAAACGACAGCGCGCGCTCCGTTAGCTGATGTGCGCTGCCGCGCTGCCAGTGGTTAAGATCCTGCCAGATACGCTCACGGTTAAACGGGTCCTGTCCCACCAGCACTTTGCGAAAAAAAGTATTCACCACGAACGGGCGCACGACTTCCGGAGGCGTAAACGAAAAGCCCTGCGCCCCATCATCAGCGGTGATGGTCAGCATCGCCATTTTGGCCATGCTTTCAACCCCCGGATGGGAGTGCCCGGCGCTGTCGGAAACCCGACGAGTGGGATATTGGAAAACGGTGACATTCACAGATTCAATTTTCATGCTCGGTCCTTATCACGGCCAAATCCGATCGACATAAGCAGATCGGCAAAGCGGTTTCACATTATTGAAAATACGTTTCAATATATAATCTAAGCACAACTTCGTAGCAGTGCCTCGGACAAACACCGCTAAGCAAGGCCATAAATTTGGGCATTGGCACAACAAGACGTGACTGTTTTCACAAAAGATGAGCGAAATGTGAGGCAGATCGACCAGGAGAAAAAAGGGCGTGAGCGCAGAGAAGAGATTAACCGACCAGCTACATCCCGGGAATGTCTGCGCCCACAAATGGCTGACTTAAACCGCCGCCGCTGGCTCCGCGCTAAGCGCTTCCAGCAGTTCAGGTAAGGTTTGATAGCGGCCAGCGGCGGCCTGAAAACGCGCGTGCTGGCTATCTTCTGCAATCACTATCGTGGCAATCCCCGCCGACTGGGCCGCGCAAAAGCCGGTAAAGCTATCCTCAATCACCAGACACTGGCTGGCGTTGAGATTGAGCTTCCGCAGCGTCGTGAGGTACACCGCCGGGTGCGGTTTGCCGCATGGTTCATCATCCGCGCTGGAGATCGCGTCAAAAAAGTGCCAGAGCGAAAGCTTGTTCAGCACAGCGGCAATAACCTGACGAGATGATGACGTGGCGAGCGCAATCTTATAACCCGCTTCGCGAAAATAGCGTAACGCCTCCTGCACCCCGCGCATCGGTTCGCCTTTCGCGGCAATCAGACGGGTGATGCGCTGCAGGATGGCGTCTTCAAGCCGCTGCGGAGCGAGATCAAGCTGAAAATAGCGGCACCAGGTGCCGGCAATGTCGTCGAGGCGCTTGCCCTTGGTCAGGGTTTCACATTCAGCAACGCTCGCCGTTGCCCCCCACTGCGCGAGGGCGTCAATCTGCGCCTGACGCCACAGCGCCTCGGAATCAATAATCACGCCATCCATGTCAAAAATAACCGCCTGCATGCTCATTCGTTCACCTCATTAAGGCTGGCATGAAGCGCATGCCAGCCGCAGTACCTACGAGAATTCAACCTGCTCGCGGGCGGTTGCTTCCTTGTGGGAGAACCCCGGCTGCTCCACGCGGATAAAGGCGCAGAGGAAAAAGGCCACCACGTACAATGCGGTATAGGCGATCACCACCCCGATGGTGCTGAAGAACGGCAGCAGCACCACGGCAATCGCCGGCGCGAGAAAGTTCGACATCCCCGCCGACAGGTTATAGACCGAAATGGCCGCACCTTTATGCTTCGGCTCCAGCGCCGGGAACACGGCCGCCAGCGGCACGAAGGCGGCGACAAAGATCCCGAGGGCGATGGCGGGGATCAGCGCCATCGCAAAGCTATGGCCAAAGTGCTGAGGTATGTAGTAAAACGCCAGGCTGGAGAGCGCCATCCCGATGCAGCCGAACCAGCGCACCACCTTCATCCAGCCCAGTTTTTCCCCGAGGATCCCCCACAGCACGTTAGAGAAAATGGTGGTGAAGAAGAAGACTGCCCATACCTGGAGCCATTCTGAAGTGCTGAAGCCCAGCTCATCGACAAACATCATCGGCATAATGACCGCAAAGCCGAACAGCGAGAGGGTATTGATAATCCTCACCATGCTCGACAGCAGAATATTGCGGTTGGTATAGAGCAGCGTCGCGGCGCGTCCCAGCTCGGAAAACTTCTCACGGGTGGTGAGATTCTGCATATGCTGCGGCGTTTGAATATGGCGCAGGGAAACCAGGGCAATCACGCCCCCGGTAAGGCAGAAGGCCAGCGCCAGCCACAGGGTGCCCATTTCGCCAATGTGCGGAATGGTAAAGCTCGGAATATAGCTGCCGAAGACCCCGATGCCGATGGAATACACCGCCCAGAACCAGCCGATGGCCGAGCTGGCGTTGTCGCTTTTGACGTTATGGACAATCGCCACGATAAACGAGTAGAGGAACAGCGGATAGGCGAAGCCGCGGATGCCGTAGAAAAGCAGGATCAGCGCATAGTTGGCGTGACCGAGGCCGAAAACGAGGAACAGCACGTGGAATACGCACCACAGCACGAAGCCAATCATCATCGTTTTCAGCGGGGTGATAATTTCCGCCACCACCCCGGAAATCCACGCCGACAGCGCAGCGGCCAGGCCGTAGAGGGTAAAGGCAAAGGAGGCCTCCGCCGGAGAGAAGCCGAGCGCTTTGATATAGTGCGACAGAAAGGCTAATTCAAAACCGTCGCCGGTCATAAATACGGCAATGGCGATGTATCCCCAGAGCAGGTTCAGGGGTAAACCGAGCCACTGTTTATTATTGATAGACATAATGACCTCGTTTTCAGGGTACAGGGTGGCCGCTCCGCGACGTGCAACGAAGCGGCGGTTATGATGAAAATCAGTGCTGTCGATAGTGCAGATCGTTTAAATACAGGGACTTAAACTGCGCGTAGCGTTGCATCAGGGTGTGGTGGCGAATGGGATCCGCACGCCAGGTCTGCCAGACTTCCGGTTTTTCACACACCGCGGCAACCGGTTTGCCCGCAGCCAGGCAGGCCAGCCGCGCCGCGCCCAGCGCGCCGCCGGTCTCTCCGCCTTTGTGGGTCACCACCGGCATAGCGAGAATATCGGCCAGCAGCTGGGCCCAGAACGGACTGCGGGCGCCGCCGCCCACCAGCGAGCACTGCGCGATCGGCGTCCCGCTCTCTTTCAATGCCTGCAGGCCGTCGTTGATCCCAAAGCTCACCCCCTCCAGCACCGCGTAGCCGAGCTGCGCGCGCAGGCTGGCATGGGTCATGCCCCAGAAGATGCCGCGGGCGTCAGGATCGTTATGCGGGGTTCGTTCCCCGGAGAGATAGGGCAGGAAGAACGGCGCGTTGGCTTTATCCTCCTCGCTTAGCTCGGCAATCTCCGCCAGCAGCGCCACCTCCGTGGTGCCGGTCAGACGGCAGAACCACTGCAAACAGCTGGCGGCGCTCAGCATGACGCTCATCTGGTGCCACAGGTTCGGCAGCACGTGACAAAACGCATGTACCGCCGACTGCGGCGCCGGACGATAGGCATCGGTCACCACAAACAGCACCCCGGAGGTGCCGAGCGAAATAAACGCATCCCCCGGCGAGACCGCGCCGACGCCAATGGCGCTGACCGCGTTATCCCCCCCGCCCCCGGCCACCACCACCGAGGCGTTCAGCCCCCAGCGGGCAGCCACCTGCGGGTCAAGGGTGGCGGAAATCTCGCAGCCTTCGACCAGCGTCGGCATTTGGCTACGCGACAGGCCGCACTTGTCCAGCAGAGCGTCGGACCAGTCGCGCTTCGCCACGTCCAGCCACAGCGTCCCGGCGGCGTCCGACATATCGGAGACTTTCTTCCCGGTAATCCGGTAGCGCAGATAATCCTTGGGCAGCAGCACCGTGGCGGTGCGCTGAAAGTGTTCCGGCTCATGACGGCGCACCCACAACAGCTTCGGCGCGGTAAAGCCCGGCATCGCCAGGTTGCCCGCCACCTGATGCAACTCCGGCGCCATCGCCTCCAGCTCGGCGCACTCTGCGGCGCAGCGGGTGTCGTTCCACAGAATGGCCGGACGGATCGCCTGCCCCTCTGCATCCAGCAACACCGCGCCGTGCATCTGCCCGGAGAGGCCAATCGCCTTAATGGCCGGCCAATGCTGCGCGCATTTTTCCCGTAGCGTGGCCATCAGGTACTCCGTCGCCTCCCACCATAGCTCCGGCGCTTGTTCTGACCAGTGCGGATGAGGCCGCTGAATACTCAGCGGCGCGCTATGGCTGGCGATAACCTCATGGTTCTCATCAATGACCAGCGCTTTGACTTCCGATGTGCCGAGATCGATACCCAGATACATAGCCACCTCTTAGTTAATCAGCGTGTAAACGGCGGCGACTTTCTTGCGCATCAGCGCCAGGAAATCCGCGTTGTTGGCGAGATCACCAAACAGGGCTTTATCACGGGCGTAGACAGCCACCGGATCCTGAGCCTCGAACATCTCATGCACCGCCTGCGCATCCAGGATGCCGTCCTGGTACTGATACGGCAGAGTTCCCTTGTGCCACTGCTCCATAAAGACGAAGAACAGCGCCGGCAGCATGGCGGTCGCTTCCGGGCGGACGCCGCGCTGGTAGCACTCCTGCAAGGTTGGCGCGATCATCGCCGGAATTTTCGAGAAGCCGTCGGCGGCGACGCGCTGGTTGGTGTCCTGGATATAGGGGTTGGTAAAGCGCTTAAGCACCACATCCCGGTAGGTCGGCAGATCAATGCCGTTGTCGCCGAGACACGGAATAACGTCCTCCGTAACGTAGCGGTCGGCAATGGCGTAGATAACATCGGTCAGCGTGCTTTCATGAATATACTGCTGGCCGATTAAGGTTCCCGCCCAGGCAATGCAGCTGTGCGACGAGTTCAAAATACGGATTTTCGCCTCTTCATACGGGATGACCGACTCCACCATCTCCACGCCGACTGCCTCCAGATTCGGGTGGACATCGCGGAAGTTGTTCTCCACTACCCACTGGATAAAGGTCTCCCCCATCACCGGCGCTTTGTCATCAATTCCGGTTTGCGCTTTGATGCGGGCCGGCAGATCGGCCGCCGGACGCGGGGTGATGCGGTCCACCATGGTGTTCGGACAGGTGGTATTGGCCGCCATCCAGTCAATCACCGCCTGTTTGCCGGTGAGCTGCAGGAACTCGACCATACCGTCGTGGAAACGCTCGCCGTTATGACGCACGTTATCGCAGTTGAGCAGGGTCAGCGGCCCGGCGTTGTCGGCCATGCGCTTTTCCAGGATCCGCGCGAGGGTGCCGTAAATGGTTTTGCACTCGCCTTGCAGGTCGGCCTGCAGATCGGGGTTGCTGGTTTCCAGCTGATGGCGAGTGTTCAGGTAGTACCCCCCTTCCGTCACGGTAAAGGCGATAACTTTGGTCTGCGGGTTTGCCCCTTCGTTAATCAGCGGCTGTAGCCCGGCCTGCCACGGTAGCAGTTTCTGGATTGAGGTGATCTCTTCATATTCGCGCTCCCCTTCCGGGCTGACGGTCTCGAGGACGTAACGTCCTCCCTGCGCCGCCAGCGCCTGGACCACCTGCTCGGCGTCGTTGCGAATATTCCCCGCCGCGATGCGCCAGCGATTATCCCCGGAAGCAATCAGACGATGCAGATACCACGCCTGATGCGCGCGATGAAAAGAACCCAGACCGATATGAAGCCATGTGAATTGATTGTTCATGTTCTGCTCTCCTTGAGTTGATTGCGCCACTGTAATTGATCATTTGACCAAAATAAGAGCCATGGATCACAAAAGATCAATTACCCAATTAAATTACAAATGACCAGCAAAGAGCAAAAGCTTGCCAGTTATGCCAACCACGGCGAGAATGCGGGTATTCGCCGGGCCAATTGCGTGCCCTGGCCAGCAACTTAGGGCGGGAAACCATGAGTAAAGAAGACGATATCCGGTTGGATCAGAAGGTGCGTGCCGCATGGATGTACTACATCGCCGGCCAGAATCAGAGCGAGATTGCCAGCCAGCTGGGCACCTCCAGACCGGTGGTGCAACGGCTGATCGCCGCCGCGAAAGAAGAAGGGATTGTGTCGATTAATCTGCACCATCCGGTAGCGAACTGCCTCGATTATGCGCAGTTGCTGCAGGAAAAATACCGCTTGATCGAGTGCAATGTGGTCCCCGCCTTTAGCGAAGAAAGTACCCTCGACAGTGTGTCATTTGGCTGCTATCAGCTGATGGCTCGCTATCTGCAGGATGATAAAGAGAAAATTATCGGTCTGGGCTCGGGCCTGACCCTGAAAAAAGCGCTGCAGCGCATCGATTTTGACAGCCTGAATACCCGCTGCGTGGCGCTGATCAGCGCCATGAACGCCGACGGGCAGTGCAATTATTACGATGACGTGCCCCTGCTGCTGACCCGCAAAATTAAGGCCAAGTACTATCAGTGGCCGGCACCGCGCTACGCCCAAAGCGCGGATGAGTATGAAATGTGGTGCACCAATCGCTTATTCCGCAGCGTCTCCGGCGTCGCCCGCGAGGCGGACGTGATTTTTGTCGGCATTGGTCCGCTGGGCACGCAAAGTCCGATCTTTAAAGACGGCTTTATCAATCAGGCGCAGATGGATGAGCTGACTGCCCGCGGCGGCATCGGGGAGATCCTCGGGCGGTTTATTGATGCGCAAGGCGACGTGGTAGACAGCGAGATCAACCGCATGATCACCAGCTATGATATCCGCCAGAGCCACTGCCCGCGGATTGCCGCTGCCTGTGGAGAACATAAACGACCGGCGATCCTGGCCGCCCTTAAAGGCGGCTGGATCAATGGCCTGGTGACCGATGAGCATACCGCCCGCTGGCTGCTGACGCGGTAACGTTTAACAGCCAGACAGCGACTCAGCTGCTGCTCATCAGTCGCGGGGGAATTTCAATCCGCTGCTGGCTGGCTTCGCCGGCGTCAATAATCGAAAAAACCGCGTCCAGCATCGCCGGCACGTCCTGCTGCACCATGTCGATATCGTGCCCCAGCAGGTAGACAAAAGGATCCCAGTCGAAGCAGCCCATCGGCGGCTGCTCGCTGCCGGTTAGCCCCACCTGCGACAGCCAGCGCACAACCCCTTCCAGGGATATCGTCGAGTTAACAAATATCCCCTGCAACAGCGTCTTCTCGCTGCCAAACCGCTCCTGCAGGCAGTCCTCAACGTGGCCTTTCGAATAGCCGGGAGCCAGAATATTCGCCTGCGGCACGCTAAGCCCCAGCTCGCGATGCGCATCGTGGAAGCCGCGTAAACGCTCGCTGGTGTTATGGTCGCTGCTGCGCCCGCCGATAAAGGTCAGCGGCGCCAGCTCTCCGCGGCGGCGGGCGCTATTAGCCAGGATCTTATGAGTCAACGCTTTCGCGCCGCCGTAGTTATCCGAAATCACCGACGGCGAGAGAGAGCCCGGCAGGTCGAGATTGACCGTTGGCACGCCCGCCTGCTGGCATAGCGCGGAAATTTTATCCGGATTGGTCGCCCCGGTCGCGACCACCCAGTCAACCTGCCAGGAGAGCATCGCCTTTACCGCTTCGATCTCCAGTTCCGGACGCCGGCGCGTACAGGTGATAATCGGCAGCAGGCCGCGCTCGCGGGCCATCTCCTCAAAGCGTTCGGCGATGGAACCGAAGTAGCGGTTATCATATTTGGGGATAATCATACCGATGACGTGTGATTTTTTACTGCGCAGCATGCTGGCCTGACGGTTAATCGCATAGCCCTGCTCCTCGGCAATCCGCGTCACCTTTTCCGCAAGCTTGGCGCTGATGCGGCGCTTTTTCCAGTTACCGTTGAGGATAGCGCTCACCGCGCTCGCCGAAACGCCGGAAAGTTCCGCCAGGTCGTAAATCGTTATCTTCTTCATTTTTCCAACTTGCGTCACAAAATCATGTCGCTGTTAATTTCCCCACTTGCTCAATCGATGAAGCGAGAGCAACATAGCTTCATCGATTGAGCATCCTTTTCACGCCAGGAAGTACGCGCGCATACCGCCTCAACATGCCAGCAAGCCTGAATTAAGATGCTGATATTCAATATGTTACCAGGTTTAGTCTATCACCTCGAACGTGATGCCCTCGCGTTCGATAGTTTTAACCAGACACGGCAAAGGATTATAAAATGAAGCACTCTGTCTCCTCTATGAATACTTCCCTCAGCGGTAAAGTCGCCGCGATCACCGGCGCGGCGTCCGGTATCGGCCTCGAGTGCGCGAGGACCCTGCTGGGAGCTGGCGCAAAAGTGGTACTGATCGACCGCGAAGGCGAAAAGCTCAACAAACTGGTCGCCGAACTTGGCGAAAACGCCTTCGCCCTGCAGGTCGACCTGATGCAGGCGGACCAGGTCGATAACCTACTGCAGGGCATTTTGCAGCTTACCGGGCGTCTCGATATCTTCCACGCCAACGCCGGCGCCTATATCGGCGGGCCGGTGGCCGAGGGCGACCCGGACGTCTGGGACCGCGTGCTGCACCTCAATATCAACGCCGCCTTCCGCTGCGTGCGCAGCGTCCTGCCGCATCTGATCGCGCAAAAATCCGGGGATATTATCTTCACCAGCTCGATCGCGGGCGTGGTGCCGGTGATCTGGGAGCCTGTCTATACCGCGTCGAAATTCGCGGTGCAGGCATTTGTGCACACCACTCGTCGCCAGGTGGCGCAGTATGGCGTGCGCGTCGGCGCCGTACTGCCGGGCCCGGTGGTTACCGCTCTGCTGGACGACTGGCCAAAAGCCAAAATGGACGAAGCGCTGGCCAACGGCAGCCTGATGCAGCCGATTGAAGTGGCGGAGTCGGTGCTGTTTATGGTGACGCGTTCGAAAAACGTCACCGTACGCGACATTGTGATCCTGCCGAACAGCGTGGATCTCTGACCCTGGCCAGCCTGTGAGAGGATGTGATGCAAAACGATACGCAAAACATTATTGGCGTGGATGTCGGCTCGGGCAGCGTGCGCGCCGGGGTATTCAATCTGCGGGGCGAGCTCCTCGCCCACGCGACCCGGGAAATAACCCTGTTTCGCAGCGCCGGAAACAAGGTCGAGCAGTCGAGCCGTGAGATCTGGCAGGCGGTGTGCTACTGCATTAAAACGGCGGTGGCCAGCGCCGGCGTTTCGCCGTCGTCGATAGCCGGGATCGGCTTCGATGCCACCTGCTCGCTGGTGGTGATTGGCGATAACGATGCGCCGCTGGCGGTCGGGCCTTCGGACGATGCGGACCGCAACATTATTGTCTGGATGGATCATCGCGCCACCGGGCAGGCGGAAAAGATCAATGCCACGGGCCACCCGGTACTGCGGTACGTTGGCGGCAAAATCTCGCCGGAGATGCAAACGCCGAAAATTTTGTGGCTGAAGGAGAATCGCCCGCACATCTATCAGCAGGCGCGCCACTTCTTCGACCTCGCCGATTACCTCACCTGGCGCTCAACCGGCGATGAAGCCCGCTCGGTCTGCACGGTGACCTGTAAATGGACCTACCTGGCGCATGAACAACGCTGGGATGCCGGTTACTTCCGCCAGATTGGCCTCGAAGAGCTGGCGGATGAAGATTTTGTCCGCATCGGCCAGCGGATTGTCGATCCAGGCACCCCCTGCGGCGAGGGCCTTTGCGCCACGGCGGCAGAGGAGATGGGCCTGCCGATCGGTACGCCGGTGGCGGTGGGGATGATTGACGCCCACGCGGGCGGCATCGGTACCGTCGGCGTGCTTAACGGCGCGGTCAACAATATGGCCTATGTCTTCGGCACTTCTTCCTGCACCATGACCACCACTCAGGAAGCGGTATTCGTCCCGGGCGTCTGGGGCCCTTACTATTCGGCGATGGTGCCGGGCTACTGGCTAAGTGAAGGCGGGCAAAGCGCCGCCGGCGCGGCTATCGACCAGCTGCTGAGCTTCCATCCGGCGGCGGCGGAAGCGCGCGAGCAAGCGAAAGCCGCAGGCGTCCCTCTGCCGGTCTGGCTGGCGGATCGCGTTCTGACGCAAGTTGCTTCCCCTTCTGAAGCGGTAACGCTGGCCGCCGGTCTGCACGTCGTTCCGGAGTTTCTCGGTAATCGCGCGCCGCTTGCCGATCCCCACGCGAAAGCGCTGATTGCCGGGCTGGGGATGGAGCGGGACCTGGATAACCTGACCGCGCTGTACGTTGCCGGGCTATGCGGGATTGGCTATGGTCTGCGACAGATCATTGACGCCCAGCGCGCCTGCGGAATTGAGAGTGAAAATATCGTCATCAGCGGCGGAGCCGGGCAGCATCCGCTGGTGCGTCAGCTGTTGGCCGACGCTTGCGGCGTTAGCATCGTGAGCACCGCCAGCCGCGAGCCGGTGCTGTTAGGTTCCGCCATCCTCGGCGCGGTGGCGGGCAGAGTCGCGGCTTCGCTGCCGGAGGCCATGAAGCAGTTTACTCAGGTGGATGCCACCTATCACAGCGAGACGGCGTTTAGCCCGCTTCATCAGCGCAGGTATGCGGCCTATAAGGCGCTACAACAGGCCGGCAGGCTGATTCGCGAATAACATACCTCCTTATTTTATAACAATAATGCTCCGCTGCTATGCAGCGGAGACACTCATCTGCACTCTGAAATCGAGGTCAACATGTCCGTTAATAACAAACAGTGGTACGGTCTACCGCTCAACCTCATCTGGGGATATGTCGCCATCGCCGTGTTTATGACCGGCGACGGCTTTGAGCTGGCTTTTCTGTCGCACTACATCAAAGCACTCGGATTCACCCCGGCGCAGGCTTCCTTTGCCTTTACTCTCTACGGTCTGGCTGCCGCCCTGTCGGCGTGGGTCTCCGGCGTGGTGGCGGAAATCATTACCCCACGTAAAGCCATGCTGATTGGCTTCGTGCTGTGGTGTGTGTTCCACGTACTGTTCCTCGTCTTCGGCCTCGGTCGCGCCAACTATGCGCTGATCCTGCTGTTTTATGGCATCCGCGGCCTGGCCTACCCGCTGTTCCTCTACTCCTTTATCGTCGCCATTATCCACAACGTCCGCAGCGACAGTTCCAGCTCCGCGCTGGGCTGGTTCTGGGCGGTCTACTCGGTGGGTATCGGCGTGTTCGGCAGCTATATTCCGAGCTTTACCATTCCCCACATTGGCGAAATGGGCACCCTGTGGCTGGCGCTGCTCTTTTGCGCCACCGGCGGCATTATTGCGCTGGTGTCGATGCGTCATACCGAAACGCCGCGCCATATGCAGAACCTGACCACTCGTGAAAAATTCGCCGAACTGGGGCGCGCGGCGACGCTACTCTATACCAACCGCAGCATTCTGTTCTCGAGCATTGTGCGCATTATCAACACCCTGTCGCTGTTTGGTTTTGCGGTGATCATGCCGATGATGTTTGTTGATGAGCTGGGATTTACCACCTCGGAATGGCTGCAGGTATGGGCGGCATTCTTCTTCACCACGATCTTTTCGAACGTTTTCTGGGGGATTGTGGCGGAGAAAATGGGCTGGATGAAGGTTATCCGCTGGTTCGGCTGCATCGGGATGGCGCTTTCCAGCCTGGCGTTCTATTACCTGCCCCAGCACTTCGGCCATAATTTTGCCATGGCGCTGGTACCGGCTATTGCCCTGGGGATTTTTGTCGCCGCGTTTGTGCCGATGGCGGCGGTGTTCCCGGCGCTGGAGCCGAACCATAAAGGCGCGGCCATTTCGGTCTATAACCTGTCAGCCGGGCTGTCGAACTTTCTGGCTCCGGCGATTGCCGTGGTACTGCTGCCCTATTTCAGCACTATCGGCGTGGTAATAGCCTATACCACCTTATATATTCTGGCCTTCTTCCTGTGCCCGTTAATCCGCGTTGAACAGCCTGGCTTTACCAGCGATCAGCATGCGAAACCGTTTACCGCCAACGCGGCAGAGTCTTAATAAACCGCATCTGGTACAAACAATGCGCAATCCGGGCGGTGACGCCCGGATTTTTGCCTTATGCAATAGTCACTTTGCCATCCAGATAAACATCCTGCACGGCATTGATCAGCTTCACGCCGTCGGCCATCGATTTCTTAAACGCTTTGCGGCCAAGGATCAGCCCCATGCCGCCGGCGCGTTTATTGATCACCGCCGTGCGCACCGCGTCGGCAAGGTCGGTCTCCCCGCCCGCCGCGCCGCCGGAGTTGATCAGCCCGGCGCGGCCCATATAGCAGTTGGCCAGCTGGTAGCGCACCAGATCGATGGGGTTATCGCTGGTCAGTTTGCTGTACACCCGGTCGTCGGTATAGCCGAAGTTAACCGCTTTGTAGCCGCCGTTATTCTCCGCCATCTTTTGCTTAACGATATCGGCGCCGATGGTGGCCGCCAGGTGGTTGGCCTGACCGGTCAGGTCAGCGGAAACATGATAGTCGACGCCGTCTTTCTTGAACGCCGAATTGCGCAGATAGGCCCACAGCACGGTGACCAGGCCCAGCTCATGGGCCCGCTCAAAGGCGGCGGAAATCTCTTCTATCTGACGACGCGATTGTTCTGAGCCGAAATAGATCGTCGCTCCCACGGCCACCGCCCCCATATTGAACGCCTGCTCAACGCTGGCGTAGAGGGTCTGGTCGTATTCGGTGGGGTAGCTCAGCGTTTCGTTATGGTTGAGCTTCACCAGGAAAGGGATGCGATGCGCGTAGCGGCGCGACACCGAGGCCAGCACGCCGTAGGTCGACGCCACGCAGTTACAGCCGGCTTCGATCGCCAGCTCGACGATATTTTTCGGATCAAAGTACAGCGGGTTGGCGGCAAAGGAGGCGCCCGCCGAGTGCTCCACGCCCTGGTCAACCGGCAGAATGGAAAGGTAGCCGGTTCCCCCCAGGCGTCCGGTATTGTACAGGGTCTGCATATTGCGTAGCACCGCCGGTGGTCGGTTGTTATCCACCATCACCCGATCAACATAATCTGCGCCAGGCAGATACAGCTGGTCGGACGGAATGGTTATACAACGGTGCTGCAACAGGCTCTCGGCATCTTTGCCCAGCAACTGCGTAATATCAGTCATAGCAATCTCCCGTAAGGCCGGCCGAAGCCGGCATGCATTATCCCAACCCAATTTTTTTGGGCAGGTTAAGCCTGGTACCGACTTAGCCTATTTTCCAGCCGGGGGGCCATTTTTTCAGGAGATTCTGCTGTCCCGTTGCGCTGCCATTTACCACCAGGCGTGGAAATGGTGCACCGGCCCGATACCGTGGCCTACCTCCAGAGAGTCGGCCTGTGCCAGAGCCGCCGACAGCCAGGCCTTCGCCTCGATAACGGTGGCCGCCCAGTCCGCGTGACGCGGGCGCAGCGCCGCCAGCGCGGCGGAGAGCGTACAGCCGGTGCCGTGGGTATTTTTGGTTTGCACTCGCGGCGCGGTGAACCGCTGTTCCCCTTCGCGGGTGAAGAGCCAGTCCGGGCTTTCGGCATCGTCGAGATGGCCGCCCTTCATCAATACCGCGCCGCAGCCCAGCGCCAGCAGCGCCCGCCCCTGCTCCAGCATTTCCCGTTCGTTACGCGCATGGGGGGCATCGAGTAGCGCGGCCGCTTCCGGCAGGTTCGGGGTGATCAATGACACCTGCGGCAACAATCGTTGACGCAGGGTCTCCACCGCCGAGGCCGACAGCAGCGGATCGCCGCTTTTCGCCAGCATGACGGTATCCAGCACCACGTTGGCCACCCGGTAGCGCGCCAGCCGCTCGGCCACGGCTTCCACAATATCGGTCTCCGCCAGCATGCCGATTTTGGTGGTATCGATACGCACATCGCTGAACACCGAGTCGAGCTGCGCGGCCACAAAATCCGGTTCGATGCGATAGACCGACTGTACGCCGCGGGTATTCTGCGCTACCAGGGCGGTGATCGCCGAGCAGCCATAGGCCCCCAGCGCGGAGAAGGTTTTCAGATCGGCCTGGATACCGGCCCCGCCGCTGGGATCGGTGCCGGCGATGGTCAGGGCGTTGATGCGTTTCATCCCTGCACCTCCTGATACAGCGCGTCGAGAAACGCCGGAATAAAGCTGCCTGGGCCTCCCTGACGGGCGGCGATCTCCCCGGCCTGCTTCATCAGCCCGCAGGCGGCGGCCACGTTTTCCAGCCGGTCTCCCGGCAGCGCCGCGCTCGCCGCCACCACCGCCGACAGCGCGCAGCCGGTGCCCACCACCCGGGTCATCAGCGGATTGCCCCCCGCCACGCTGAGCACCCGCTCGCCGTCGGTGACGTAATCCACCTCGCCAGTGACCGCCACCACGGTAGCCAGCCGACGAGCCAGCGCCTGGGCCGCCGGCAGCGCCGCGGCGGCCGTATCGGTGGTATCCACCCCGCGCCCACCGGCGCTCATCCCGGCCAGCGCCAGAATTTCAGAGGCATTGCCGCGAATGGTCGCCGGCTGGAGGGCCAGTAGCTCGTGACAAAAGGCAGTGCGCACGGTCAGGGCGCCGACCGCCACCGGATCCAGCGTCCAGGGCTTGCCGGCCTGCCGGGCGTGCTCCACCGCGGCGCGCATCGCCACGGCGCGATCTTCGGTCAGGGTACCGACGTTAATTAACAGCGCATCGGCGATAGCGGCAAATTGCGCCGCTTCGCGGGGATCGATCACCATCGCCGGCGAGGCGCCGACGGCCAGCAGAACATTGGCGGTAAAGGTCTGCACCACGTCATTGGTCATGCAGTGCACAAGGGGGGAATGGGCGCGCAGCAGATGGCGCAGGTGCGCGACAGGCGCGGGATTCAACAGCTCAGGCATAGTTTGCTCCCGCCAGACGAGGTAGAAGCAATGACCCTGCGGTCTCTGACTTCCCTACGCTGGCATTATCCAGATCAGGTGGTACGGGTATTTCTCAGCCTTCAACGAAGAAGGGCACCCCGAGTCAAAATAGTGAAATTGTTAAGCGTTGTGGAATTTACCGCAACTCACCGGTTCATACAACAAGCCTTTAGCCCTGGATACGACACCATCGCGGCCATCATGCTCATCAGGCGACCGGACGGGATTGCATTCCGCTGCTGGCGGGCGGAAAATAATGACATCATGCGCTATTTAGCCTACCGAGGATATACGCCATGGCCGTTTATCACCATGCGCTGGTACTGATTAACAGCAGTCAGGACGGCGTCCCGCTGCTCCAGCATGCCGCCAGAATGGCAGAAGAGAACGGCATGCGCATCACCATCGCCCACATCAGCACCGATTACCGGGCGCTGAACTATGTTTCCGACAGCCTGCGCGACGATCGGGTCTCGCAGGAGGTGATCCAGGCCAAAGCCCTGCTCAACGAGCTGGCCTGCACCGTCTCCCTGCCGGTGGATACCCTCTCGCTGGTGACCACCCGCCGGTTTGAAGACGTGGAAACCTGCGTTCGGCAGCGGCAGATCGATTTAATTATTGCCGGGCACCATAACCGGCTGCTGGGCGTCCTCTCCTCACACTCGCTGGAGTACATCAACCACTTAACCGTAGACGTGCTGATCAAGCACCTGCCCTAGCGCAAGGCGGCCTGCAGCAGGGAAAAACAGTCTTCAATAAGCGGGGGCAGCGCCTGCGGGCCGCGCATCAGGGCCACTGTGCGGGCAAGCGCCGGCTGCTGCAGGTGGGCGACCCTGAGCGCCGGGTCCTGCAGATGGGTGGTGTACAGCGCCGGCAGAATCGCCACCGCTAAGCGCGAGCGCACCAGACCATACAGGGTTTCGATATAGTCCACCTGGTAGCGCGTGGTCAGCGTCAGGCGATGGCTCTCCACTAATGCCGCCACCAGCCGCTGGATATTGCCCTTCGAGAACACAGCAATATCCCGCCCCACCAGCTGTTTCCACGGCAGATGCGCCTGCGCGGCCAGCGGATCGTCGCGGTGCAGCACCGCCACGAAGGGATCTTCGCGCAGCGGATAGACCAGCAGTTCTGCGGGCAGTGAGCTGTCGATCGCCCCGATGCCGAAATCAATCTCGCCGCGCTGCAGCGCCTGGATAAGCGCATCGTTGGTCTGATCGTGAAATTCAATGCGCAGACGCGGAAAGGCCTCAGCCAGGGTCTGCGGCAGCAGCGGAAACAGCAGCGAACTGACCGACGGCACCAGACCGATCCGCACCGTCCCGTCGCCGCCCGCCTCGACAATCTGCTGCATATCGGAAAAGGCCGCCTGCGCCACGCTGAGGATCCGCTGGGCGTGGGGTAAAATCGCCGCCCCCAGTTCAGTCAGAGTGACCGTCGCAGCGGTACGGTTGACCAGTTTGCCGCCGAGTACCGTTTCAATCTGCCGCAGGGCGCTGCTCAGCGCCGGCTGGCTAATCGCCAGCCGACTGGCGGTATCGGTAAAATGGCGCAGCTGGGCCAGGGTGACGAAATACTGAAGCTGTTTAAGAGAGAGCGCGGGCAGCCGCTGCCAGGGTTCGTTCATCATCGGGTTCGCTACGGTGGTCCTGCACAATAACCCGAGCTTATCGGGTGATAAATTTATTCATCTGGGCAAACGTTTGCTGTGCCCCTAGAGTATCCGCATTATCCTTGTGCCGGAGTGGTTATGTCCAGCAATGCTCAAGTCCGCCGTCGCGCCGTGCAGGCCGCGCGCGGTGAATCCCCGTTTGATCTGCTACTGATCGATGCGCAGATCGTCGATATGGCCACGGGCGAAATTCGCCCCGCTGACGTCGGTATCGTCGGCGAGATGATCGCCAGCGTCCATCCGCGCGGCAGTCGCGAAGACGCCCATGAAGTGCGTTCCCTGGCCGGTGGCTACCTGTCCCCCGGCCTGATGGACACCCACGTGCATCTCGAAAGCTCGCACCTGCCGCCGGAGCGCTATGCGGAAATCGTCCTCACCCAGGGCACCACCGCGGTGTTCTGGGATCCGCATGAGCTGGCCAACGTCCTCGGCGTCGCTGGCGTGCGCTATGCGGTGGACGCCAGCCGCCATCTGCCGCTGCAGGTGATGGTCGCCGCGCCGTCCAGCGTTCCCTCCACGCCGGGTCTCGAAATGTCCGGCGCCGATTTTGCCGGCGCGGAGATGGAGACCATGCTCGGCTGGCCGGAAGTGCGCGGCGTGGCGGAGGTGATGGATATGCACGGCGTGCTGCACGGTAGCGAGCGGATGCAGGAGATTGTCCAGGCCGGTCTCAACAGCGGCAAACTGATTGAAGGCCACGCCCGCGGCCTGAGCGGCGCTGACCTGCAGGCCTACCTCGCCGCCGGCGTCACCTCCGATCACGAACTTACCTCGGCGGACGACGCGCTGGAAAAACTGCGCGCCGGGCTGACGATCGAGATCCGCGGCTCGCACCCCTATCTGCTGCCAGATATCGTCGCGGCGTTAAAAACGCTGCCGCACCTCTCCTCGCAAATCACCGTCTGCACCGATGACGTGCCGCCGGATATGCTGCTGGAGAAAGGCGGCATCATCGCCCTGCTTAATCTGCTGATCGAGCACGGTTTACCGGCGGTCGATGCGCTGCGATTCGCCACCCTCAACGCCGCTCTTCGCCTGCAGCGCCACGATCTCGGGCTGATTGCCGCCGGGCGGCGCGCGGATCTGGTGGTGTTTGATTCCCTGGAGAAACTGGTGGCCCGCGAAGTCTACGTAGGCGGTAAGCTGCTGGCCCGCGCGGGCAACCTGCTGACACCGATCGCGCCCGCCGCGGGCGTCACGCCGCCGCGCGATACTTTGCAGATCGCCCCCCTCCGCGCCGATGACTTTATTCTGCGCGTCCAGGGCATTCGTCACGGCATCGCCCGCCTGCGCCATATCCGCGGCGCGCGCTTCACCCGGTGGGGCGAAGTGGAAGTGCAGGTTCGTGACGGGAAAGTCCAGCTGCCCGCCGGCTTCAGTCTGATCTGGGTCAAGCACCGCCACGGCCGCCATCAGGCGACGCCGCAAATCGCCCTGCTTGAAGGCTGGGGTGAGCTGCGCGGCGCCATCGCCACCAGCTACTCCCACGACTCGCATAATCTGGTGGTGCTCGGGCGCGACGCTAATGATATGGCGCTGGCGGCCAACCAGCTTATCGCCTCCGGCGGCGGGATGGCGCTGGCGCAACAGGGCGAGATCCTCGCCCATGTGGCGATGCCGATTGCCGGCATGCTGTCGGATCTCCCGGCCGCGGAACTGGCGCGTCAGTTCCGCGAGCTGCGCGATCTGAGCAGCCAAGTCGCCGACTGGGAGCCGCCGTACCGGGTCTTCAAGGCCATTGAAGGCACCTGCCTTGCCTGTAACGCCGGGCCGCATTTAACCGATTTGGGTCTGACCGACGGCGGCAGCCGCCAGATAGTCGACCCGTTGATAGCCTGCCGGGAGATCCCGGAGCCAACCGATCACAACAATAATCCTCAGGGAGCCTGAGCATGGCCGATAACACACTTCACTCTTCCGCCCGCGCTAACTGGCTGGAGCGCCGCTTTGCGCTGCGCTCGCGCGGCGGCACGCTACGCACCGAATGCCTGGCCGGGATCACCGGCTTTCTCGCCGCCGCCTATTTACTGGTGGTTATCCCGGGGCTGCTGGCGATCGGCGGGATGGATAAAGGCGCCGCCACCACCGGCACCATTCTGGTCTTCGTCGTCGGCTCGCTGCTGATGGCGTTTTATGCCAACCTGCCGTTTATCGTCGGCCCGGGCATTGGCGGCTCGGTGCTGGTGGGGGTGACGCTGGCCGGTAGCGAAAGGATTGGCTGGCAGACTGGCCTCGGAATTGCCTGCTGGTCGGGGATCCTCTTCTTCCTGCTGACCCGCTTTGGCCTGCGCGAAGTGGTCACCCGCTCGGTGCCGCAGTCGATCAAGCTGGGATTGACGGCCTCCATCGGCCTGTTTGTCGCCGTCCTCGGTTTTCGCAATGCCGGGCTGGTGCTGGCCAATGCGAAAACCAACGCCCTGATGCTCGGCGACTTTCTCGCCCCCGGCGCGCTGGTGGCGCTGTGCGGCCTGTTCCTGGCGATAGCCCTGCAGGCGCGTAAGGTACCGGGCGCGATTTTGTGGGCCATTCTGTGCGCCACGCTGGTGGGTATCCCGTTCGGCGTGACTAAACTGCCGACGCATTTTATCGATGCCCCCCACTCGCTGGCGCCGGTGCTGGGACAGGTTGACCTGCTGGGGGCGTTAAACATCGCCTTCCTGCCGTTCCTGTTCGTCTTTTTCGCATCTGAGTTTTTCTCCACCATGGGGACAACGCTGGCGGTGGGCGGCGAGGCGGGTCTGCTGGATGAAGAAGGCAACATGCCGCAGATTAATCGCCCGTTCATGGTCGATTCGATTGCCGCCGCGCTCGGCCCGTGGGTGGGCATTCCGGCGGCGACGGCGCTGATTGAATCTTCGGCGGCAGCGGAAGCGGGCGGCAAAACCGGCCTCACCGCGCTGTCAGCGGCGGTAATGTTCCTGCTGATGCTGCTGTTCACGCCGGTGGCGTTGATGATCCCGAAAGAAGCCACCGCCCCGGCGCTGATCCTGATTGGCCTGAACATGTTCAGCGGCCTGCGCAAAGTGGATCTTGCCAACTTCACCGACGGGCTGCCGGTGTTGATGATGGTGATGATCACCCTTATCGCCAACAGCTTTGGCACCGGGATTGCCGGCGGGCTGCTGTTTTACATTGTGATCAAGGCTATCGCCGGTAAGTGGCGGGAGATCCCGATTGGCCTGTGGGTATTGGCCGTCCCGCTAGTGTATTACTTCGCGACCTTAGTCAGGCATTAAGCCCTTCACAATGTGATTTCACCTCTTCATATAACAAACGCACCGCGGCAGAGAGCTGTTTGCGGTGCGGACAAATCAGATTCAACGGCACCACATCCCCCTGATAACGCGGCAGCAGTCGCCGCAGGCGCCCCGCCCGCAGATCGTCGCTGACGTCGAGCATCGATTTATAGGCAATGCCCTCCCCGGCGATCGCCAGCCGACGGATCACCTCGGCGTCGTCGCTCATCACCGTGCCGGAAACCTTCTGCTGCTGAACCACGCCGTCGAGGCTCAGCGACCAGCGGTCGAACGGACGGCCGCGCAAAATGTAGATCAACGCATTGTGCTGGCTGAGTTCCTCGAGGGTCTGCGGTTCGCCATGGCGGGCTATCCACTCAGGCGAGGCCACCAGCACCCGACGATTTTCCGGCGCCACCGGCAGCGAGATAAACGAGGCATCGTCGTTATTGCCATAGCGAAACGCAACGTCCACCGGATCTTTAAACACGTCGGTCAGCTGATCGGAAAAGAGCAGCCGCAGGCGCAGCGCCGGGTGGCGTTGGCGGAAATCGCGGAACAGGGTCAGGAGCAGGTTACGCCCGAGGTCCGACGGCACGGCAATCTGCAACATGCCGCGAACTTCATCATCCGGGGTCTGGATCTTCTGCAGACCGGCCTCGAGGGTATCGAGCATCTGGGTGGCGTAGGGCAGCCAGGTCTCCCCCTCCGGCGTCAGGCGCAGGCTGCGGGTCGAACGGGCAAACAGGCGAATATTGAGGATCGTCTCCAGACGCTTAATTGCCGCGCTGACCTGCGCCGGCTGCTGCCCGGCCTCGCGCGCCGCGTCGCTAAAACTGCCCAGCGCCGCGGCGCGGACAAATAAGGTCAGATCTTCCAGCCTGAACATGCCGATTCTCCCCTGCTTCAGATTGCTCCCAAAATACGCATCACCGTCGCTGCAACGCAAGCGGCACAAGACTTGCGCCGCGTTTTGCTTACACTTTTTAAAAATCCAGTGCTTGCCATTTCAGCAACGCATCAGGAATGATACGAGGCTGCTATTTTGAGTCCAGGTAATATTGAGGAAACTATGCGTAAAACAAAAATGATGCTTCTGGGCGTACTTCTTGCCACCGCTGGCGCCAGCTGGACGGCTACTGCCGCGGGGATCGATCAGTATGCGCTGAAAGAGTTCACCGCCGATTTCACCCAGTTTCACATCGGCGACACCGTTCCGGCGATGTATCTCACCCCGGAATACAACATTAAACAGTGGCAGCAGCGTAACCTGCCTGCGCCGGACGCCGGCAGCCACTGGACCTATATGGGCGGTAACTACGTGCTGATTACCGATACCGAAGGCAAAATCCTCAAAGTGTATGATGGCGAGATCTTCTACCATCGCTGATCCGCGCAATCTCCACGTCCGCCCCGGCGAGCCAGCGGACTCTCCGGCGCTGCGCCAGATCTTCCTGCGGGCGCGCAGTTTATCGTGGACCTGGCTTCCCGCCGCGGCGTGGCGGCTGGAAGATTTCGATGCCGCCACCGCGGATGAACAGCTGTGGGTCGCGGAATGCGACGGCCAGCCGGTGGGCTTTGCCGCCGTATGGACCGCCGATAATTTCCTTCACCATCTGTTTGTCGACCCCGACTGGCAGGGCAAACATATCGGCAGCGCGCTGCTGGCGCAGGTCGAACGGACCTTTACCGCCAGCGGAACGCTGAAGTGCCTGATGGAAAATAAAAACGCCCTGCGCTTCTACCAGCGTCATGGCTGGACCATTGAAGCACAGGGCGCGTCGCCCGAGGGCAGATACTGGCTGATGCGCTCGCCGCGGCCTTAAACGGCGCGGAAGGCAATCTCACCGGGGATCACTTCTCCCTGCCAGTACATCTGGGCCGCCACCCGGCCCGCCAGCTGGCGGTAGATGTCGGTAAATTCGCTGTCCGGACGCGCCACCACCGTCGGCGTGCCGTTATCCAGATCTTCCCGCAGCGTAATATGCAGCGGCAGCTGGCCCAGCAGCTGGGTGTGGTATTTCTCGGCCAGTTTTTGCGCGCCGCCGGTGCCGAAGATAGGCTCGTGGTGCCCGCAGTTGCTGCAGATATGCATGCTCATGTTTTCCACGATCCCCAGCACCGGCACTTCCACTTTCTCGAACATCACGATGCCTTTTTTGGCGTCGATCAGCGCGATGTCCTGCGGCGTGGTGACCACCACCGCGCCGGTCACCGGAATGTTCTGCGCCAGGGTCAGCTGGATGTCGCCGGTGCCCGGCGGCATATCCAGCACCAGGTAATCAAGATCCGGCCACAGGGTCTCCTGCAGCATCTGCATCAGCGCCTTGCTGGCCATCGGCCCACGCCAGACCATGGCGTTGTCGTCGGTCACCAGGTAGCCGATGGAGTTGGTTGCCAGACCATATTTCATGATCGGCGCCATATGAGTGCCGTCCGGCGAGGTCGGGCGGCTGTCTTCCGCACCCAGCATGGTCGGAATCGACGGACCATAGATATCGGCATCCAGAATGCCCACCTTCGCCCCTTCCGCCGCCAGGGCCAGCGCCAGGTTTACGGCAGTAGAAGATTTACCGACGCCGCCTTTGCCGGAGCTGATGGCGATAATGTTTTTCACGCCGTTGACCCCGGGCTGGTTTTTCACCCGTTTGAGGGTCGCGATGCTGTGGGTCAGCTTCCAGTCGATGGCCTTCGCGCCGGTGATGCGCAGCAGTTCGGCGCTGCACTGCTCTTTCAGCGCTTCGAAAGCGCTGCTCCAGACGAACGGCATTTGCAGTTCAATATGGACGGTATCGTCCAGCCAGGCGACATGGTGCAGCGCCTTAAGGGCGGTGAGATTATGCTTCAGGGTTGGGTGCTGGAAATTGGCCAGCGTCCCGGCGACCATCGCACGTAGGCGCTCAGGGGATTTGGCCTGGGATTGCGAATTCATCCCGACTCCTTTGTTGTTTTGAGATGCTTTCAGTAATCACAGAGTTTATCACAGGTAACGATTATCCATATATGGGCAGCCATTTATGGCGCACCCACAGCCCTTTTGGTAATATCGGAAGCCCTTTTTACAACAGAAGATGTAATGCTCACTATGACTCAAGTCGCGAAGAAAATTCTGGTAACGTGCGCCCTGCCGTACGCCAACGGCTCCATCCACCTCGGCCACATGCTGGAGCACATCCAGGCTGATGTCTGGGTCCGTTACCAGCGAATGCGCGGCCACGAGGTCAACTTCATCTGCGCCGACGACGCCCACGGCACGCCGATTATGCTCAAAGCGCAGCAGCTCGGTATCACTCCGGAGCAGATGATTGGCGAAATGAGTCAGGAGCATCAGACCGATTTCGCCGGCTTCGACATCAGCTATGATAACTATCACTCGACGCACAGCGACGAGAACCGCGAGCTGTCGGAGCTTATCTACACCCGCCTGAAAGAGAACGGTTTTATTAAAAACCGCACCATCTCTCAGCTCTACGATCCGGAAAAAGGCATGTTCCTGCCGGACCGTTTTGTGAAAGGCACCTGTCCGAAGTGCAAATCTCCGGACCAGTATGGCGATAACTGCGAAGTGTGCGGCGCGACCTACAGCCCTACCGAGCTTATCGACCCGAAATCGGTGGTCTCCGGCGCCACGCCGGTGATGCGTGACTCCGAGCACTTCTTCTTCGACCTGCCGTCGTTCAGCGAAATGCTGCAGGCGTGGACCCGCAGCGGCGCCCTGCAGGAGCAGGTCGCGAACAAGATGCAGGAGTGGTTCGAATCCGGCCTGCAGCAGTGGGACATCTCCCGCGATGCGCCGTACTTCGGCTTCGAAATTCCCAACGCGCCGGGCAAATATTTCTACGTCTGGCTGGACGCGCCGATCGGCTACATGGGCTCCTTCAAGAACCTGTGCGACAAGCGCGGCGACACCACCAGCTTCGACGAATACTGGAAGAAAGATTCTACGGCCGAGCTGTATCACTTTATCGGCAAAGACATTGTCTACTTCCACAGCCTGTTCTGGCCGGCGATGCTGGAAGGCAGCAACTTCCGTAAGCCGACTAACCTGTTCGTGCACGGCTACGTGACGGTTAACGGCGCCAAGATGTCCAAGTCGCGCGGCACCTTTATCAAGGCCAGCACCTGGTTAAATCATTTCGATGCCGACAGCCTGCGCTACTACTACACCGCCAAGCTCTCTTCACGCATCGATGACATCGACCTGAACCTGGAAGATTTCGTGCAGCGCGTGAACGCCGACATCGTCAACAAGGTGGTTAACCTCGCCTCACGCAACGCCGGCTTTATCAGCAAGCGTTTCGACGGCGTGCTGGCCGCGGAGCTGGCCGACCCGGCGCTGTACAAAACCTTCACCGACGCGGCGGAAAGCATCGGCGAAGCATGGGACAGCCGCGAGTTCGGTAAGGCCATCCGCGAAATCATGGCCCTCGCCGACGTGGCTAACCGCTACGTCGACGAGCAGGCGCCGTGGGTGGTGGCGAAACAGGAAGGCCGCGACGCCGACCTGCAGGCCATCTGCACCATGGGCCTGAATATGTTCCGCGTGCTGATGACCTGGCTGAAGCCGGTCCTGCCGCAGCTGGCCGCGCGTGCGGAAGCGTTCCTCAACAGCGAACTGAGCTGGGATGCCATTCAGCAGCCGCTGCTGGCGCATAAGGTCAATCCGTTCAAGGCGCTGTACAACCGTATCGAGATGAAGCAGGTGGAAGCCCTGGTAGAAGCCTCTAAAGAAGAGGTGAAAGCCACCGCGGCGCCGGTCACCGGTCCGCTGGCGGACGATCCGATTCAGGAGACCATCACCTTTGACGATTTCGCCAAAGTCGATCTGCGCGTGGCGCTGATTGAAAACGCGGAATTCGTCGAGGGCTCCGACAAGCTGCTGCGCCTGACGCTGGATCTCGGCGGCGAAAAACGCAATGTCTTCTCCGGCATCCGCTCCGCTTACCCGGATCCGCAGCCGCTGATTGGCCGCCTGACGGTGATGGTCGCCAACCTGGCGCCGCGCAAAATGCGTTTCGGCATCTCCGAGGGCATGGTGATGGCCGCCGGCCCTGGCGGGAAGGATATCTTCCTCTTAAGCCCTGACGACGGCGCCAAGCCGGGTCAGCAGGTGAAATAACAAAAAAGCCGGAGAGTATCTCCGGCTTTTTTTTGCCCGGCGGCGCTATGCTAGCACGCGCCCGGGGGCAGTCGTTGTAGGCCGGGTCAGGCGAAGCCGCCACCCGGCAAAAAATCATGCCTTCGGGTTATGCACCCGCTGGGTCAGTCCGCGCAGGAAATTGCGCAGAAACTGGTCGCCGCACTCGCGGTAGTTTTTGTGGTCAGGCGAGCGCATCATGGCGGTGATCTCCGGCACCGACACCCGGTATTTCTGCTCGCTCATAATCGCCTGGATATCGTCCGTTTTCAGCGAGAAGGCGATCCGCAGCTTTTTCAGCACCGTGTTGTTATTCACCCGACGCTCCAGCGCCAGCTCCGGGGCCGAATCATCTTTGCCGCGCTTGTCATAGATAAGGCCGTTAAGGAAACCCGACAGGATAATGTCCGGGCAGCGAACAAAGCCCTCTTCATCCTCTTTCGTCGTCCAGGTGTCGAAGCTGGCGGCGGTGGATTCCATAGCGGAGAGCGCGAGAATGCGCACCATATCGTTATTATTGACTTTCAGGGTGTAGCGCAGGCTACGAAGAATATCATTACTGAGCATGAGGGCCTTTTACTGTCGATGATGCAATGGGGCGCAGTGTACCAGCTTTACAGGCCAATCGCCTCTTTCAGGCTTTTTAAATAGCGCCGGCTCACCGGCACCGTTTGCCCGGCGCGCATCAGCAGCTCCGCCTGACCATTCTCCTCCAGGCGAATCTCCTTCAGGTGCGCCATATTCACCAGATACTGGCGATGGCAGCGCAGCAACGGCGTGCGGCTCTCAAGGGTGCGCAGGGTCAGTTCGGTAAAGCCCTCTTTTCCCTCGCGGTCGGTCACGTAGATGCCGCTCATCCGGCTGCTGACGAAGGCCACATCCTCCATCTGCAGCAGCCAGATACGACTGTGGCCGGTACAGGGAATGTATTTCAGCGTCTGCTGAGCATCATCCAGCAGCGACACATCCTGCAGATTACGCTCCTGGCGCAGGCGGGCGAGGGTTTTCTCCAGCCGGGCAGCTTCAATCGGCTTCAGCAGATAGTCAAAGGCATGCTCCTCAAAGGCTTTCACCGCGTATTCATCAAAGGCGGTGAGAAACACGATATAGGGGCGGTGCTCCGGGTCGAGCATTCCGACCATCTCCAGACCGCTGATGCGCGGCATCTGGATGTCGAGAAACAGCACGTCGGGACGCAGCTTATGCACCGCACCAATGGCCTCCACCGCGTTGCCGCACTCGCCGACAATCTCGATATCGCGCTGTGTCTCCAGCAAAATGCGCAGGTTTTCCCGCGCCAGCGGCTCATCATCGACGATCAATACTCTCAGCATGCATTCTCCTCCAGGGGCAGACGTAGGGTGACACGGGTAAAGCGCTCCGGCTCGCAGGTGACGCTGATGCCGCAGTCGGCGCCAAAACGCGCCCGCAGCCGCCTGTCCACCAGATTCATCCCCAGCCCGCTGGCCTGGGGGTTGGCCCGGTACAGCCCGGCGTTATCTTCGATATCCAGCTGCAGCCAGCGATCGTCCTGGCTGGCGCGGATGGTAATTTCGCCGACGCCAAGATGTTGCGATGTACCATGCTTAATGGCGTTCTCCACGATCGGCTGCAGGGTAAAAGCCGGCAGCTGGTGATGCGCCAGCCCTTCCGGCACCGCCATCTGGATCTGCAGGTTAGCCTGAAAGCGAGCCTTCTCAATCTGCAGATAGGCGTTAACATGCTCGATCTCATCGGCAAGAGTGACAATTTCCGTCGGCCGTTTCAGGTTCTTGCGAAAGAAGGTCGACAGATACTGCACCAGCTGGCCGGCCTGATCGCTGTCGCGGCGGATCACCGCCTTCAGCGTGTTAAGCGCGTTAAACAGGAAGTGCGGGTTGACCTGGGCGTGCAGGAGCTTGATTTCGGATTGCGTCAGCAGCGCCTTCTGCCGCTCGTACTGTCCGGCGAGGATCTGCGCCGACAGCAGCTGGGCAATCCCCTCCCCGAGGGTGCGGTTGATCGAACTGAACAGGCGATTTTTCGCCTCATACAGTTTAATGGTGCCTATCACCCGTTGATTCTCGCCGCGCAGGGGGATCACCAGCGTCGACCCCAGCTTACAGTGCGGATGAATCGAGCAGCGGTAAGGCACCTCGTTGCCGTCGGCGTAGACCACCTCCCCGGTCTCAATCGCCCGTTGCGTATATGAGGAGGAAATAGGCTTGCCCGGCAGATGGTGGTCGTCGCCGATGCCGGTAAACGCCAGCAGCTTGTCGCGATCGGTGATCGCCACCGCGCCGATGTCCAGCTCCTGGATCAGCACCTGGGCCACCTTCATGCTGTTCTCTTCGTTGAATCCCTGACGCAGGATCCCCTCGGTGGACGCCGCCACCTTCAGCGCCGTGGCGGAAAAGGCGGAGGTGTACTTCTCAAACATCGCCCGTTTATCCAGCAGAATGCGCATAAACAGCGCCGCACCGACGGTATTGGTGACCATCATCGGCGCGGCAATGCTCTGCACCAGATGCAGGGCGTCCTGGAACGGGCGGGCAATCAGCAGAATGATCATCATCTGCACCAGCTCGGCCACGAAGGTGATCGCCCCGGCGGTCAGCGGGCTAAAGACTTTGTCCGGCCGGCCGCGTTTGACCAGCACGCTGTGCACCAGCCCGCCCAGCAGCCCCTCGACGATGGTGGAGACCATGCAGCTTAAGGCGGTCATTCCCCCCAGCGAGTAGCGGTGCAGGCCGCCGGTGAGCCCCACCAGCCCGCCGACCACCGGGCCGCCGAGCAGGCCGCCCATCACGGCGCCGATGGCGCGGGTGTTGGCGATGGAGTCTTCGATATGCAGACCGAAATAGGTCCCCATAATGCAGAAAATGGAGAAGGTGACGTAGCACAGCAGCTTGTGCGGCAGGCGAACGGTGACTTGCATCAGGGGGATAAACAGTCGGGTTTTGCTCATCAACCACGCGATGACCAAAAATACGCACATCTGCTGAAGCAGCAGCAACACCAGATCAAACTCGTACATACCCGCAAACCACACATGCCTGAAAGCGCGTACCATACCCTGCCTGGCGAAAACTTTCTTTGAAGCCCTGCATAAAAATGAAAAATGACGGCCAGGATCACACTTTTTGCGGCGCGTTGCGCAGCAAACGCGGCAAAAAGCCCGGCGCGGCGCGCTAAACCGCAATTAATGTTTCATTAACACCTGCGCTTCACCGTATAATCCCCCTGTTAACATCAGGAGCCTATTATGAAGCCAGCGAAAATCGCGGTCGTCACTCTCTTCTTACTTATGGCCATCGGCGGGATCAGCGGCGTAATGCTGGCCGGCTATTCCTTTATTGTGCGTGGCGGTGTCGGCTGATCCAGCGGGTCAGACGCTCAAACGCGCGGTCGACGATAATCGCCGCCAGGGCCACCAGCAGCGCCCCCTGAACAATATAGGCGGTATTAAAGCCGCTCAGGCCGATGATGATCGGCGTCCCGAGCGTACTGGCCCCCACCGTCGAGGCAATGGTCGCGGTACCAATATTGACGATGACCGAGGTGCGGATCCCCGCCAGGATCACCGGGGCCGCCAGCGGTAGTTCCACCTTATACAGACGCTGCCAGCCGGTCATTCCCATCCCTTCAGCCACGCCTGACACCCCAGGCGGTATCGAACCCAGCCCGGCCAGTGTCCCCTGCAGCACCGGCAGTATGCCATACAGCGCGAGGGCTATAAGCGCGGGCAGCCAGCCAAAGCCCAGCACCGGCACCGCCATCGCCAGCACCGCCACCGGCGGAAAGGTCTGACCGATAGCGGCGATGGTCTCCACCAGCGGACGAAACGCGCTGCCGGCGGGCCGGGTGACCGCCACCCCTGCCCCCAGCCCGATTGCCGTTGCCGCGAGGCTGGACGCCACCACCAGCCAGCCGTGATCGAGAGTGAGCGCCCAGAAGCTCTCCTGCTGGTAGACCGGCCGCGGCAGTTCCGGGAACAGCCGACTGAACAGCGGCGCGCTGTAGGGCAGCCCTGCCAGCAGGCCGATAAACAGCGCGATAAGCCACCACAGCGGCTCACGAAGCGCCTTCATGGCTCATCTCCTGGCGCAGCAGATCGGCAAAATGCAGCGTACCGCAGGGCCTGCCTTCGGCATCGACCACCGGCAGCGTCTCGCAGCGCCGGGCGACAAACTGCGACAGCGCTTCCCGCAGGGTCATGGTGACGGTCAGCCCCTCGCCCGCCAGCCGTTCGTCGGGACGCAAATAGTCCCCCACCTCGCGCAGCGACAGCAGGCGCACGCCCAGCTCGCTACGGCCAAAAAAGGTCTGTACAAAGCTATTTTTCGGTCGCAGGAGCATCTCCAGCGGCGCCCCCTGCTGGACCACCTCGCCCCCGTCCATCAGCACCAGGTGGTCCGCCAGACGCAGCGCTTCGTCAATATCATGGGTCACCAGCACAATCGTCCGTCCCAGCAGACGGTGGATGCGCAGCATCTCCTGCTGCAGCGCCTCGCGGGTCACCGGGTCGAGGGCGCCGAAGGGCTCATCCATCAACAGCACCTCCGGATCTGCCGCCAGCGCCCGCGCCACCCCCACCCGCTGCTGCTGGCCGCCGGAGAGCTGATGCGGGTAACGGTCGCGCAGCGTCGCCTCCAGCCCCAGCAGCGCCATCAGCTCGTCGATCCGGTCGGCGATCCTTGCCCGCGGCCATCTTTGCAACTGCGGCACGGTGGCGATATTCTGCGCCACCGTCCAGTGGGGAAACAGGCCGATGGACTGGATGGCATAGCCCATCCGCCGCCGCAGGGTCAGGACCGGCTGCTGGCGAATGTCCTCGCCGGCAAAGCGAATAGTGCCCCGGTCCGGCTCCAGCAGACGGTTGATCATCTTCAGCGTCGTCGACTTGCCCGAGCCGGAAGTCCCCACCAGCACCGAGAAAGCGCCTTCGCGCAGCTCCAGGGTCAGGTCCTTCACCGCCGGGTGGCCGGCAAACACTTTGCTGACCCCTTGAAATTCAATCATTGGCCTCTCCTTTTAGCCAGGCGCCCCACAGGGCGAACAGGGCATCCACCACCACCGCCAGGGCAATGGTCGGCACCACGCCCAGCAGCACCAGATCCAGCGCACTGCTCAGCAGCCCCTGAAAAACCAGCGCGCCAAAGCCGCCGGCGCCGATCAGCGCGGCCACTACCGCCATGCCGACGGTTTGCACGCTGACCACCCGCAGGCTGCGCAGCAGTACCGGCATCGCCAGCGGAAGCTGCACCTGACGAAAGCGCTGCCCGGCGCTCATGCCCATTGCCGTCGCGCTTTCCAGGGCATCCTGCGGTACCTGCTGCAGGCCGGTCACCACCCCGCGCACCAGCGGCAGTAGCGCATAGAGAGTGAGAGCGATCAGGGCTGGCGCCACGCCGGTCCCGGAGACGCCCAGCTCGCCCAGCGTCGGGAAATAACGCGCCAGACCGGCAAGCGGCGCAATCAGCAGGCCAAAAAGCGCTACCGACGGAATAGTCTGGATCACATTGAGCGCGGTGAAAGCCGGCGCCTGCCAGCGCGGACGCCGCCACAGCCATACCCCCAGCGGCAGGCCAATCAGCAGGCCCGGCAGCAGGGTGCCGAACAGCAGAAGCAGATGCTGGCGCAGGGCGTCATCAAATACCTCCTGACGGTTGGCATACTCCTTCAGCAAGGAGAGCTGATCGAGCGCCCCGATAGCGAGCAGGATGATGGGCAACAGCCAGACTTGCGCATTGAGCAGCCAGCGCCAGAGCGGCCGGACGGTAAGATGACGGATGGCCTCGCTGGCCAGCAGCAGACAAAGCGCCAGCGACAGCCAAAGGCCGCTGCCGGGCGAGGTGCGCGCCAGCGGCGAGCCATGGCGGGAGAGCTCAAGCGCCGCCTGGCCGCTGCCCCAGATAAGCAGCGGGAAGAGCAGTTCGGCCAGCAGCAGGTGGAGAAGCGGCGCGGCCCTGCCTGGCAGCCAGCAAAGCAGCATCCCGGCAAGGGCCGCCGCCAGCTGAACGCCGGCGAGCCAGGGCATTACCTGCCACAGCCCGCGCCCTTCGCCGGAGAGTAAGCGATTCGGCGCGTAAGTAATAAACGGCAGCGCCAGCGTAACCAGCAGCAGACCTGTCAGCAGCAGGCCGACGCGGTGAGTACAGCGAATGGTCACCGGTGGCTTACTTCAGCAGGCCTTTCTGCTGCAGATAATCTGCCGCCACGCGCTTCGCATCCTGGCCTTCCACCGCGATGCGGGCGTTGAGCTGCTGCAGGGTCTTTTCATCGAGGCTGGCGAAGACCGGCTGCAGCCAGTCGGCGATCTGCGGGTAGGCTTTCAGCACCGTCTCGCGCACCACCGGCGTTGGGGCGTAAATCGGCTGCACGCCCTGCGGGTCGCTCAGCGTCTGTAATCCCAGAGCCGCCACCGGGCCGTCGGTGCCGTAGGCCATCGCCGCGTTGACACCGGAGGTCTGCTGCGCCGCCGCTTTGATGGTCACCGCCGTATCGCCCCCGGCCAGCGACAGCAGCTGGTTCTGGTTGAGGTTGAAGCCATACGCTTTTTCAAACGCCGGCAGCGCGTCCGGGCGCTCAATAAACTCCGCCGAAGCCGCCAGCTTAAATTCGCCGCCCTGCTTCAGGTAGCGACTGAGGTCGGCCAGCGAGGTCAGCTTATTTTTCTCCGCCAGGTCCTGGCGCACGGCGATAGTCCAGGTGTTGTTGGCCGGCGCCGGGGTGAGCCATACCAGCTGATGTTTCTCCTGATCGAGGCGCTTCACCTTCTCATAGCCCTGTTGGGCATTCTTCCACGCCGGGTCGTTTTCATCTTTGAAGAAGAAGGCGCCATTGCCGGTATATTCCGGGTAGATATCCAGCTCGCCGGCGACAATCGCCCCGCGCACCACC
The DNA here is from genome assembly GCF_025813515.1 of Klebsiella sp. KP20-425-1. Classification (NCBI taxonomy): domain Bacteria; kingdom Pseudomonadati; phylum Pseudomonadota; class Gammaproteobacteria; order Enterobacterales; family Enterobacteriaceae; genus Klebsiella; species Klebsiella sp. KP20-425-1. The sequence goes on along the minus strand of NZ_CP109614.1, from coordinate 1,671,959 downwards.
GGCGTGGTGCCGAGCTGGATTTTATTAATCGTTTTTACGCCGTGGCTTTCCAGCACCTGCTGGATCATATTGCCCAGCAGCGCGCCTTCGGTATCAATTTTCGAGCCGACCTTCACCGGCTCCGCCGCCTGCAGCGGTAAACTTATCAGGGCGGCCAGCGCCAGCGCGCCGGACCATGTCGTTGCCATCTTCATCCCGCATCCCTCAGTTCTTTTGCGCTTCGCTTACAGAAGCTTAAGAGAAAAGCGTAGCCCATTTGCCAGCGATGCGAAAAAGAAAAGGCCGATTAATCGGCCTTTAAAGCGTGACGTTGGACTTAAGAGCGATGCCTTACAGCAGCTCAAACTCGCTCTGCTTCACGCGGGCGGAGTCCACGCCGATAAAGACATTGAATTTGCCCGGCTCAGCAACGTATTTCATTTGCTGATTCCAGAACTTCAGCGCGCCGACGTCGATTGGGAAGCTAACGGTTTGCGTTTCGCCCGGTTTGAGGGTGACCTTTTTAAAGCCGCGCAGCATTTTCACCGGCCGGCTCATGGAGGCGGTGACGTCCTGCAGGTAGAGCTGGATCACCGTCGCCCCTTCGCGATTGCCGGTGTTGGTCACCTGCACGCTGGCGGTCACGCTGCCATCGCGCGGCATGGTGGCCGACGACATGTTGACATCGGAGACGCTAAAGGTGGTGTAGCTCAGGCCGTAACCAAACGGATACAGCGGGCCATTGGCTTCATCGAAGTAACGCGAGGTGTACTTGTTCGGCTTCTCCGGATTATACGGCCGGCCGGTATTCAGGTGGCTGTAGTAGGTTGGGATCTGCCCCACCGAGCGCGGGAAAGACATCGGCAGCTTGCCCGACGGGTTGTAGTCGCCAAACAGCACGTCGGCGATGGCGTGGCCGCCTTCGGTGCCAGCAAACCAGGTCTCCAGCAGCGCATCGGCTTGCTGATCCTCTTTCACCAGCGCCAGCGGACGCCCGTTCATCAGCACCAGCACCAGCGGTTTGCCGGTGGCTTTAAGAGCGGCAATCAGATTGCGCTGGCTCTGCGGCAGGGTGATATCGGTCCGGCTGGAGGCCTCATGCGCCATGCCCTGCGCCTCGCCCACCACGGCGACCACCACATCGGATTGCTTCGCCGCCGCGACCGCTTCGTCGATCATTTCCTGCGGCGAGCGTGGGTCAACCTGCACCGCGTTCTCATACAAATTGAGGAAATCGACAATGCCTTTGTCATCGGTAACGTTCGCCCCTTTGGCGTAAATCACTTTGCCGTTATCGCCCAGCGCTTCTTTGATGCCGGTCAGGACGGTCACCGACTGGTCGGCCACCCCGGCCGCGGACCAGCTGCCCATCATGTCGCGCTTGCTGTCCGCCAGCGCGCCCACCACCGCGATAGTGCCGGATTTTTTCAGCGGCAGCGTATCAAGACGGTTCTTCAGCAGCACCAGGCTCTCGCGAGCCACTTCGCGCGCCTCTTTACGATGCAGACGACTTTCCGCATTGGTGTCCTGCGGGTCAGAATCTTTCGGTCCCAGGTGGCTGTAGGGATCGTTGAACAGTCCCATATCATATTTCACGTTGAGCACGTGTCGGGTGGCATCATCCAGCTCGGCCATGGTCACCTTGCCGGACTTCACCAGCCCCGGCAGGTACTTGCTGTAATACTCGTCGCTCATGCTCATGTTGATGCCGGACTTCAGCGCTACGCGCACCGCGTCTTCCGGGTCGGAGGCCACGCCGTGCTTAATCAACTCTTTGATGGCGCCGTGGTCGGAAACGGTGATGCCTTTAAAGCCCCACTGGTCGCGCAGGACGTCTTTCAGCAGCCAGGAATCAGAGGTCGCCGGGGTGCCGTTCAGCGAGTTCAGGGCTACCATCACCGCGCCGCTGCCGGCATCAAGCCCGGCTTTATACGGCGGCATATAGTCGTTGAACAGGCGCTGCGGGCTCATGTCGACCGTATTGTACTCTTTCCCGCCCTCCACCGCGCCGTAGGCGGCGAAATGCTTGACGCTGGTCATCACCGAATAGCGGTCCGCCGGGCTCTTGCCCTGCATCGACTCCACCATCGCCTGGCCCATCATCGTGGTCAGATAGGTGTCTTCCCCGAACCCTTCGGAAGCGCGTCCCCAGCGCGGGTCGCGGGAGACGTCGACCATCGGCGCCCAGGTCATGTTCAAGCCGTCATCGGCGGCTTCATAAGCTGACACGCGGCCCACGGTCTTCACCGCATCAAGGTTAAACGACGAGGCCAGGCCGAGGCTTATCGGAAACACGGTACGCTGACCGTGCAGCACATCGTAGGCAAAGAACAGCGGGATCTTCAGGCGGCTAAGCTGCATCACCTGATCCTGCATTACACGGATATCCGGGCGGGTAACGGTGTTAAAAATCGCCCCCACCTGACCGTTCTTGATCATTTCACGGATCGCCTCTTTCGGGTTATCCGGGCCAACGCTTATCAGACGCAGCTGGCCGATTTTCTCGTCCACCGTCATTTTTTTCAGCAGGTCGGTGACAAAGGCATCCCGCGCCTGCGGGGTCAGGGGGTGGTTACCAAACAGTTCATCCGCCAGCGCGGGTTGCAGCGCCAGACTCACGGCGACGCCTACAGTGCAGAGCCATTTCATTGTTATCTCGCTTTATCTCAGACGGGGACTCGGTAAAACATAATAAAAACCGCAGTTTGCCATATATATAAACAACGCGCCCGCAGAATGCTAAGGTTCTTCTCTGATTTTTGCGAAACATTCATGCATCAAATTGTCATACAAAGCGCTATGCTTATCCTCGATATTTCGCGCACCACCACAAGGAGTGGAACATGTCATCTGCACCCACTGACACCCATAAAACGTTTCTGGCTGACCTGGCGCGCCTGGTTGGCCCTTCGCATCTGCTGACCGACCCGGCAAAAACCCAGCGCTACCGCAAGGGCTTCCGCTCCGGTCAGGGCGAGGCCCTGGCGGTTGTCTTTCCCGGTACCCTGCTGGAGCTCTGGCGCGTGCTCAACGCCTGCGTAGACGCCGATAAAATAATTCTGATGCAGGCGGCCAACACCGGCCTGACCGAAGGTTCGACCCCCAACGGCAATGATTACGATCGCGAGATCGTGATTATCAGCACCCTGCGCCTGGACAAACTGCATCTGCTGGACAAAGGCGAGCAGGTGCTGGCCTGGCCCGGCACCACCCTCTATTCGCTGGAAAAAGCGCTCAAACCGCTGGGACGCGAACCGCACTCGGTGATCGGTTCGTCATGCATCGGCGCATCGGTCATCGGCGGGATCTGCAACAACTCCGGCGGCTCGCTGGTGCAGCGCGGGCCGGCCTACACTGAGATGTCGCTGTTCGCGCAGATTGACGCCGACGGCAAGCTGAAGCTGGTCAATCATCTGGGTATCGATCTCGGCAGCACGCCGGAGCAGATCCTCAGCCGCCTCGACGACGAACGGATTAGCGATAGCGATGTCCTGCACGACGGCCGCCACGCCCACGATCACGACTATGTCACCCGCGTGCGCGATGTCGATGCCGACACCCCGGCGCGCTATAACGCCGACCCGGACCGCCTGTTCGAATCCTCCGGCTGCGCCGGCAAGCTGGCGGTTTTCGCCGTGCGTCTCGATACTTTCCCGGCGGAAAAGCGCCAGCAGGTGTTTTACATTGGCACCAACCAGCCGCAGGTATTGACCGAGATCCGCCGCCATATCCTCGCCGAGTTCCAGCATCTGCCGGTGGCGGGGGAATATATGCACCGCGATATTTACGATATCGCCGAGAAGTATGGCAAAGACACCTTCCTGATGATCGACAAGCTCGGCACCGACAAAATGCCGTTCTTCTTCACCATGAAGGGGCGCACCGACGCGATGCTGGAGAAAGTCTCGCTGTTTAAGCCGCACTTTACCGACCGCTTTATGCAGAAGCTCGGCCACGTCTTCCCGGCGCATTTACCGGAGCGGATGAAAACCTGGCGCGATAAATATGAACATCATCTGCTGCTGAAGATGGCTGGCGACGGCATCGAAGAAGCGCAGCGTTGGTTGACGGAGTACTTCCAGCAGGCCGAGGGGGATTTCTTCGCCTGTACGCCGGAGGAAGGCAGCAAGGCGTTCCTCCATCGCTTTGCCGCCGCCGGCGCGGCGATCCGCTATCAGGCGGTGCATGCCGACGAAGTCGAAGATATTCTGGCGCTGGATATCGCCCTGCGCCGTAACGATACCGAGTGGTTCGAACATCTGCCGCCCGAAATCGACAGCCAGCTGGTGCATAAGCTCTACTATGGCCACTTTATGTGCCATGTGTTCCATCAGGATTACATCGTCAGGAAAGGGGTCGACGCCCACGCGCTGAAGGAAAAAATGCTGGAGTTACTGAAAGCGCGCGGCGCCCAGTATCCGGCGGAGCATAACGTGGGTCATCTGTATGAGGCCCCGGAGAGCCTGCAGCAGTTCTATCGCCAGAACGATCCCACCAACAGCATGAACCCGGGGATTGGTAAAACCAGCAAGCAGAAATACTGGGGTGAAGCGGCCCCGACGCCAGCCTCTCCGGCGGATCCGCAATAATCGACGGCAGGACTATTCAGCCTGGCGCTTCTGTATTACGCTGCACGCCGGAGAATGTTTCTCCGGCAGATTCAGGAGCGCCGCCATGCCCGCAGAGGCCCCGTTACTCGACAGTGATTTAGAAATTCGCGAAGCGCTGCCCGACGATGCGCACGCCATCGCCGCGCTGTATGTCTGGCACGTACTTAATGGCCGCGCCTCCTTCGAAGAGATCCCCCCCACCGTTGACGAAATGCGTAAACGGATCCAGACCGTGCGCGACAACGGGCTGCCGTGGCTGGTAGCGCTGTGGCGCGGGGCTATCGTCGGCTACTGCTATGCCACCTTCTATCGCCCGCGTCCGGCCTATCGCTACACCCTCGAGGAATCGATATACGTGGAATCCGGAATGGGCGGACGCGGCATCGGCAGCGCGCTGCTGTCCAGGCTAATCGCTGAGTGCGAGAAAGGCCCGTGGCGGCAGATGCTGGCGATCATCGGCGATGGCCATAACAATGCCGGCTCGCTGGCGATCCATAAAAAGTTCGGCTTTACCGTGGCGGGTCAGCTGCGCAGCGTCGGCTACAAGATGGGCGACTGGCGGGATACGTTGATTATGCAGCGCGCGCTGGGTGACGGCGACTGGACGCTGCCGGAGTGATATCCGGCGTCAAATCCCCGGCTCGCGGCGTAAACGCCTTAGCCGGGCTACCGTTCAGCGCGGTTCCGGAGAGGCGTCAGCCGCCATCCGCCACAAACACCGGCACTCGACCTGATTGCCCGGCGGCGCTGCGCTTGCCGGGCCTACGAAAGGGGCAAACCCGGCGCCAAATCACGTAGGCCGGATAAGGCGCGAGACGCCATCCGGCACACACGCGGCACGGTGTCGGCTATATTGCCCGGCGGCGCTGCGCTTGCCGGGCCTACGAAAGGGGCGAACCCGGCGCCAAATCACGTAGCCCGGATAAGGCGCAATGCGCCGCCATCCGGGAGACATGCAGATTAATCGTTCTGCGCGGTCTGCGCGCCGCCTTTCAGCATCGCCTCCGCCATCTGCGCTTCGCGCTGCTTTTTATAGCTCAGCGCCGAGGCGGGTACCGGCATTACCTTCCCGGTTTCAATCCAGGTCCGCAAGCGGCTGGCGTCAGCGAAGTGGGTATATTTGCCGAAGGCATCCATCACCACCAGCGCCACCGGACGTTGGTTAATCACCGTGCGCATAATCAGGCAGTGGCCGGCAGCGTTGGTGAAGCCGGTTTTGGTCAGCTGAATGTTCCAGTTATCGCGATACACCAGATGGTTGGTGTTGCGGAACGGCAGGCTGTAGGCCGGATGGGCGAAGGTGGCGGTCTCTTCTTTGGTGGTGCTCAGCTGGCCGATCAGCGGATACTGCTCGCTGGCGATCAGCAGTTTGGTCAGATCGCGGGCGGTGGAGACGTTATGCACCGACAGGCCGGTGGGCTCCACGTAGCGGGTATGGGTCATGCCCAGCGCCTGGGCTTTGGCGTTCATCGCGCGAATAAAAGCGTCGTAGCCGCCCGGATAGTGATGCGCCAGGCTGGCGGCCGCGCGGTTCTCGGAAGACATCAGCGCCAGCAGCAGCATATCGCGGCGACTAATCTGGCTGTTGAGGCGCACGCGGGAGTAGATCCCCTTCATTTCCGGCGTATGGCTGATATCCACCGTCAGCATCTCATCCAGCGGCAGATGGGCATCGAGCACCACCATGGCCGTCATCACTTTGGTGATCGACGCCATCGGGCGCACCAGATCCGGCTGGCTGGCATAAATGATTTTTTTCGTGGCCAGATCGACGATCATGGCGCTGCCGGAGGCAATTTCCGGCTGCGAGGCGGTCACCGCCGTCGGGGTTTTTGCTAACGCCTGGGGCGCAAAAGGCACAGCCAGCAGCAAGGTCAGGCTGAGCAAAGAGACTCGAAATTTCGGCATCATGGGCATTCTGAAAAGTATTTTTGCACGTTATGGAACGTACGCCGCGAGGTTAAGTGGGCAACTTCGCTGGCAAACGCCATCATACCGCGCCGTAAGGCCCTGTGCCTAATAAGAATCGTGAAGAAATGCTGCATTGCCGACATAAAATACATATTTGCCGGCAATGCATATTTACCCGTGTCGCCCGATCAGAAGAGTCGGTAGCCATACCCCCAGAGCACCACGGTGATGGCCAGCAGCACTTCCAGCACCAGTACCCCAATAGCTAGCGTCGAGCTGGCAAAGCTTAACCCCTCTTCCCGATTAATGCTCAGGAAGGTCGGAATGCCGAGATACAGCAGATACCCGGTATAGAACAGCGCAATAGTACCGACCAGCGCGCACAGCCAGACCAGCGGATAGAGCGCCACAATCCCGCTCAGAAACAGCGGGGTGGCGACGTAGCCGGCAAACACCATGCAGCGTTTCAGGGAAGGCTGCTGCGGATACTGCCTCGCCATCCACCAGATGACCCGCCCCATGATCGCCACCCCGGCGAGCATCACGGCGTAAAACAGCACCGCCAGCGCCAGTCCGGTCAGCATCGACAGTTTAATCACGGTGCCATCGCCGAAGTTCCAGCCCAGCTGCGTGGTGCCGATAAAGGCGCAGATTACCGGAACCGCCGCCATCAGCAGCACATGATGCGTATAGTGATGAGAAATGGTTTCATTCTCGCTCTTAATCACGCTCATTTCCCGGTTGGGATGAGCGAAGAGCCCCCAGACATGGTTCATAGCGTCCCCCTTGTCACGGCTTCGTACTGCACTGATCCAAGTATAATTCACCCTGTAGATTATTTTATGTACAGCACAGAAAATTCTGCGTCGCCGCGTTTTGGTCAGCAGGGTGTATGATTAAGAGGTGATGAGGTAAGGAGAAAAGCTTTTTATGGATATCAATCACCTGATTTCCCAGTATGGCTACGCGGCGCTGATCGTCGGCAGCATGGCGGAAGGTGAGACCATTACCCTGCTGGGCGGCGTCGCGGCGCATCAGGGGCTACTGAAATTTCCCCTGGTGGTGATCGCCGTCGCCCTCGGCGGGATGATTGGCGATCAGCTGCTCTATCTGGTCGGTCGCCGCTTCGGGGGACGCATCCTGCGCCGTTTCGCCAGTCAGAAAGCGCGGATCCGTAAAGCGCAGCGTATGATCCAGCACCGGCCGTGGCTGTTTGTCATCGGCACCCGCTTTATGTATGGCTTCCGGGTAATCGGCCCCCTGCTGATCGGCGCCAGCCGCCTGCCGCCGCGCATTTTCCTGCCGCTGAATATTGTCGGAGCGCTGGTGTGGGCCCTGCTGTTTACCACCATTGGCTATCTCGGCGGCGAGGTGGTTGGCCCGTGGCTGCATCATCTGGACGCCCATCTGAAGCACTGGATCTGGCTGATCCTCGCGGTGGTGGTGGTGGTGGCCGCCCACTGGTGGCTCAGGCGGCGCGAGAGTAAGAAGAAAGACTAAGCGGCGCGCCCGCGGGCGCACCGTGGTTGGCGGTTACTTCACCGTCTGGTGGTAGCCGCCGCCGAGGGCCGAGGTCAGCTGAATGCTGGCGTCAATCCACTGGCCGTGCAGGCGCAATGCGGTGATCCGTTCCTGCAGCGCCGGGAGCTTCGCCATACTGACTCTGGAGCCAGGTAAGATCCCCGCCGCCATTCGGGCCTGCGCCAGATCTACTACCCGCTGAGCGTCTTTTTCAACCTGCTGCTGCTGCTGGCTTTTGGCCATTAATGTTTCGACCTGGCTGGCGGTTTTCGCCACCTGGTTAACGGCATCCACCACCGCTTTGTTGTACTGGGCGATCGACAGGCTATTCTGCGCGCTGGCGATATCCAGGTTGGCGTTAAGGCGGCCGCTGTCAAAGATCGGCAGCGTCAACCCGGCAGTAACGCCCATCTGCTGCGCCGAATGGCGGAAAAGATCGCTTAAGTGCAGGGCATCCTGCTGCAGGAACGCCATCAGATTGATGTCCGGATAAAATGCCGCTTTCGCCGCGTCCACTTCGCTCAGGGACGCCTCAATATACCAGTGGGCGACCTGCAGATCCGGGCGGCGCGCCAGCAGCTCATAGCCGAGGGTATCTGGCAGCTGCGCGCTGACCGTTGGCAGGCTGGCGGGTTTGAGGTTTAGCGACTGGCTCTGGCTGTTGGTCAGGGCCATCAGCCGCGCTTCAATCTCTTTCATCGTGCCCGTCACGTCCGCCAGCTGCTGGTCGGTTTTGCTGACGTTAATATCGTTCTCCGCCCCTTCGGCGGAGTTAGTGATCCCGCGCTGATACAGGGCCTTGTCGACCGTCACAATATTATTTTGCTCGTTTTTCACCTGCTGCAGCACCGCTTTGATCGCCGCTTCCGTCTGCCACTGCCAGTACAGACGCGCCACGCTGCCGGAGAGCAGCTCACGGGTCTGGGCCTGTTCAGCAACCTGGGCTTTCAGCTCGCCGATACGCGCTTTCACCAGCGCACGGTTTTTGCCCCACAGATCGAGATCCCAACCGGCGGTCAGGCCAAAGGTACCGTTGGTGTACCACGGGCCGGTATTGCCGTCGGTGTCGGTAGCAAACGGTCCCATCAGGCCTTCGGCCGACATGCGCTGGCGTTCAATATCGGCGGAGAAATCCATCTCCGGGCCAAGATTCGCCTGCGACATTCGCGCCTGCGCTTCGGCAAGCCTGATGCGCTGTTCGGCAATCTGCATATCCGGCGCGTTGGCCAACGCTCGCTGAATCAGATTATTAAGCTGTGGGTCATGGTAATCTTTCCACCAGTCAGTCTGCGGCCAGCCATTTTTCACGGCGGCAGGGAGATCCATGGAAACATGGGAGGCTGGAATTTGCTGCTGCGGCGGATTAGCAACCTCATGAGATGGCGCGCAGCCAGCCAGCGCGATGGCCAGGGGCAATGCCGCCAGCACGCTTTTATTTAATATCAATTTCATTGGACAGGTCAGATAACTTAATCAGGTTGGTTATCATAAGTTAATTGAATTAAACGCGTTTAGTAAAGCGTGTGACTAAATTATTAGTTTGCTAAAAATAAACAACCTTATCAATTCAAGGGATGAATATAAGCCGGCATCTTTTAACGAGCCGCACCTCTTTTCCATCCTGCCCGCTCTGGATGAAGAGAAAGAACCTCCGATGACCTTTTTACTGCGCGCGCGTAAACCGGCTAATCTCCCGCCCGGCGATGGCCGGGCGGGCATTCTTTAGGCTTTCAGGCTGGCGCCGCGGCTGGCAATCACCTCTTTATACCAGCCAAAGCTCTTCTTCTTACTGCGCGCCAGGGTGCCGGTACCGTCATCATGGCGGTCGACATAGATAAAGCCGTAGCGCTTCGACAGCTCCGCCTTTGAGGCGCTCACCAGGTCAATCGGTCCCCAGCTGGTAAAGCCCATCAGCTCAACGCCATCGTCAATGGCTTCCCGCGCCTGCACCAGGTGGTCGTTCAGGTAACTGATGCGGTAGTCATCGTTAATGCTGCCGTCGGCTTCCACCTTATCTTTGGCGCCCAGACCGTTTTCCACGATAAACAGCGGCTTCTGGTAGCGATCCCACAGCACGTTCAGCAGCGTGCGCAGGCCCAGCGGGTCTATCTGCCAGCCCCACTCCGAGCTCGCCAGGTGCGGGTTCGGCACCATGCTGAGAATATTGCCGCGCGCCTGCTGGTTCAGCGCCTCGTCGGCGGTGACGCAGCCGGTCATGTAGTAGCTGAAGGAGATAAAGTCGACGGTGGTTTTTAGCGCTTCACGATCGGCGTCGGTGATGGTGAGCGTGATGCCGTTGTCACGGAAATAGCGCTGCATATAGCCCGGGTACGCGCCGCGCGCCTGTACGTCGCCGAAGAACTGCCAGCTGCGGTTCTCCTGCAGCGTCTCAAACACATCCTCCGGTTTGCAGCTCAGGGGATACATCAGCCCGCCGAGCAGCATATTGCCGATTTTGCCCTCAGGCACCAGCTCATGACAGGCTTTGACCGCCAGCGCGCTGGCCACCAGCTGGTGGTGAATCGCCTGATACACCTCGCCTTTGCTGCTGCCGGCCGGCAGGCCGACGCCGGTCATCGGGGCATGCAGCGACATATTGATTTCGTTAAAGGTCAGCCACAGTTTGACCTTATTTTTATAGCGGCTGAACACCGTCCGGGCGTAGCGCTCAAAGAAGCCAATCACCTCCCGGCTGCCCCAGCCGCCGTAGTTTTTTACCAGCGCCCATGGCATTTCATAATGCGACAGCGTCACCAGCGGGGTGATGCTGTGCTTCGCCATCTCGTCGAACAGCTTGTCGTAGAACGCGAGGCCGGCTTCGTTCGGCTCGGCGTCGTCGCCGTTGGGGTAGATGCGGGTCCAGGCGATGGAGACTCGCAGGCAGTTAAAGCCCATCTCGGCAAACAGGGCAATATCTTCCGGATAGCGATGGTAAAAATCGATCGCCACATCTTTTATGCCGCTGTCGCCGGGTACGCGCTCGACCACTTCGCCGAACACGCCGTGCGGCTGCACATCGGAGGTGGATAAGCCTTTGCCATCTTCCAGATAAGCACCTTCCACCTGATTGGCCGCGGTCGCGCCGCCCCATAAAAAATCCGTCGGGAATGTTTTCATCTTTTTCTCCTGTGATTAATGGCTGACTGACAACAGCGGCTGACCGGCTTCGACGGTGCTGGACGCCACCGTATCAATCTCCCGGTAGTCGTCGCTGTTGCTGATAATGATCGGGGTCACCAGGTCGTAGCCGGCGTCCAGAATCGCCTGGCGATCAAACTCAATCAGCAGATCGCCGGCCTGTACCCTGTCGCCCTCTTTCACATGCGCGGTAAAGGGCACGCCGTCGAGTTTGACCGTGTCAATGCCGACGTGGATCAGCAGCTCAATGCCGCTGTCGCTTTGCAGGCCGATGGCGTGTTTAGTCTGAAACAGGGAGGCCACTTCGCCCGGGAACGGGGCAATCACTTGGCCCACCGCCGGGATAATGGCGACCCCTTTACCCAGCAGGCCGCTGGCGAAGGTGCTATCCGGCACCTGCTCGAGGGCGATAACGCTGCCGCTCATCGGCGCCAGAATATCGTTTGCCGAGACCGGGGCTACCGTCACGGCGCCTGGTGCGGCGCTACCGCGCGGCAGGCCGGCGAAGAAGGTCAGCACGCAGGCGAGCACGAAAGCCACGCCGGTGCCGATAAGCCCGCCCCAGACGCTGGCGTCAATCCCGCCGGGCGGGATCATTTGCGCCGGGAAAAAGATGTTTGGCAGGCCAAACGAGTAGGCATAACTGTTGCTAAAGGCAGTGATCGCCCCGCCAATCGCCCCGGCGACACAGCCGAAGATAAACGGACGGCGCAGCGGCAGAGTCAGGCCATAGATAGCCGGCTCGGTGATGCCGAACAGCCCGGCGGAGAAGGCGGAACCGGCCAGCACCCGCTGACGCGCATCGCGGGTGGCGAGGAAAATACCGAGCACGGCGCCCACCTGGGCAATCACCGCCGGAAGAATAATCGGCAGCATGGAGTCGTGACCAAGTACCGTCATGTTGTTGATCATCAACGGCACCAGCCCCCAGTGCAGGCCGAAAATAACGCACACCTGCCACATGGCGCCCAGTACCGCGCCCGCCAGCCATGGGGCAAACGCATAAATGAACTGGTAGCCGTTGGCCAGCAGATGGCTCAGCCAGGTGGCGACCGGGCCAATCACCAGGAAGGTGAGCGGGACCACCACCGCCAGGCAGATGGCCGGGCTGAAGAAGTTTTTCATCGATGACGGCAACAGCGCGTTGCTCTTGCGCTCCAGCCAGCAGCAGACCCATGAGGCGAGAATAATCGGGATCACTGACGAGCTGTAGTTGATAAAGGTCACCGGAATGCCGAGAAAGTGCTCCACCGCCGCGCCCGGCGCCTGGCTGGCCTCAAAGGCCTGAATCATCAGCGGGTGGGTTAACGCCCCGCCAATCACCATCGAGATAAACGGGTTGCCGCCAAACTTCTTCCCGGCGGTATAGCCAAGAAACAGCGGGAAGAAAAAGAACAGCGCGTCGCTGGCGGCAAACCAGATTTTATAAGTCCCCTGCTCCGGCGTAAGCCAGCCGCAGGTCACCGCCAGCGCCAGCAGGCCTTTCAGCAGACCGGTTGCCGCCATCACGCCGATAAACGGTGTAAAAATGCCGGAGATGATGTCGATAAGCTGGCTTAACACCGATCCTTTGGCCGCTTTTTCCTCGGCAACCGGTTCGCTGTCATCGCTTAACCCCGCCTCCTGGCGCACCGCCAGCCAGACGTCGTGAACGTGGTTGCCAATCACCACCTGAAACTGGCCGCCGCTCTCCACCACCATAATCACGCCCGGATTGGCCTTCAGCCCTTCGGCATCGGCTTTGCCGTTATCCTTCAGTTTAAAACGCAGACGTGTCGCACAGTGAACCAGACTCACAATGTTCTCTTTGCCGCCGACGCGGTTGAGAATATCCTGCGCGAGTGCTTTATATTCCATGCTCTTTTCCTTACTGCCGCTGCCCGCAGACAACCGGCGACTGAGTAGTAAAAAATAAAAAAACCCGAGAACCACGCCGGTGGGCGTCGCGCTCAGGTTTTGCCTGCATCATGCAGTAACAATCCAGTTTTGTTGGGGAGAATTAACGCCCCTCTTTTCTTACCCGTTCGATATGAATGGCAAGAAACATAATTTCTTCGGTGGTCAGCGACCGCTGATACTGCTTTTGCAGATGCGTCGCCACCGTTTCCGCACACTTCCACGCTTTGGCGTAGTTATCTTTCACCGCGCTGTGCAGCGAGACGTCGTCATCTTCCACCACCGTGCGCGTCAGCATCCGCTGGGCGAAAAACTTCAGGTGGGTGACGAAACGCTGATAGCTCAGCGACTCTTCATCGTAGTTAAGCTGCAGCTGATACTTCACCAGCTGCAGGATCTCCTGCATCACCCGGGTCACGTGCATGACCTCCGGCATTTCGCTGTTGAGCTGCGCCGTCACCAGATGCAGGGCGATAAATCCGGCTTCGTCCTCCGCCAACTCCACGCCGAGCCTTTTGGCAATGATGGCCCTTGCCTCCTGGCCCAGCGCGAACTCCTTCGGATACAGCCGCTTAATCTCCCACAGCAGCACGTTACGCAGTGCGATGCCCTTTTTCTGCCGCTCGATAGCAAAATGACAGTGATCCGTTAACGTGATGTACAAACTTTCCTGTAACTTGCCCAGCCGTCCGCGTGCCAGGTCGATAATGCGATCGCAGGTGGTCATCACTTCTAACGGTATCTGACTGAGAAGCTCGCCTAAGCGGCCGACCAGCTCATCGCTTTGTAAGGCGAAAACTTTTTCAATTTTACTGTCGTCCAGCACGTCGCCCGGGCGTTTCTGAAAGGCCAGCCCTCGCCCCATCACCACCTGTTCGCGCCGGTGCTCGTCGAGAACCACCACCACATTGTTATTGAGTACTTTGGCGATTTGCATATAGACCCCAGAAACAAAAAAACCTGACCCCCGACGAAACGCCAGGTGATCAGGTTTTGCCTGCCGCAGCAGTTGCAATCCAACACCCGCACTGTAACAACTTCTGCTGCGCGCTCAACCTGACAAGTGAAAAAACGTGATTAAGATCGCGACTATCAGAAGGTCACGACGGTTTTCCACTCCACTACCCACGCGTCCTGGGTCTGAGCGACGCCGCCCGGACGGTGCCAGTACTGCAGGCCCGGCTGCAGCTCCAGCCAGGAGACCGGGCGGAAGCGATAATAGAGCTCACCGTTCAGCGAATGACCGGCCACCGGCTGGTAAGCCGGATCGTTATAGTCGGTGGCGCCGCTTATCTGATTCATATAGCGCTGATTACGTGCGTAGTGGCTGCTCATGTCGATCCACGTCAGGCCGAAGCCAATCCAGTCCTCCGGGCGGGCGTCAAACAGACCGCGGTAGCGCATGGAGGCGGCGACGGCGGAGTGGATATAGTTGCTGCGCTGGTCGCTGAGGCTGCCGCTCAGTGAGACGCTCATCCCCCGCAGCGGGTCGTCGGCGTGGCGGGTGATCTGCTGGTTCAGGCCGGCGTACATAAACCAGGTGCTGTCGTGCTCGGCGTAACCTTGCGGATCGGTCGCCCCGGCGCCGCCGGATTTACCGCTGTAGAGGTCGCTCTGCGGCGCGTTAGTCCAGACCACGCCAAGGTTATAGGCTCCCGGCAGGCCATTAATCAGCGGACGGGTTTCGATCTCCATCGGCAGTAAGATGCCTTTGCTACCCTTCGTCGACCAGCTCCACGCGTGGCTGCGCGCGGTAGCCTGCGGGTTTTGCTCCATCACTCCGCCTTTCAGGGTGACGGTCGGCGTCAGCTTGTACTCCAGGGTGGTGCCCCAGGTATGAATGTTCCAGTTATTCCAGGTCAGCGAGTTGGCCGATTTCCCACCGCACTGGGTCAGCAGCTGAAAATCGCAGGGTATGATCTGGTCGAAGGTTTGCACCTTGTTCATCATGCCGATGCGCCAGGTCAGGCGGCGGTCGTCAAAGCTGCGGGCAAAGGTGAGCCAGCCAAGGCGGGTAATCGACCCGCCGCCCCAGCTCTCCTGCGATAGATCGTTGAAACTCACCCGCGGATCCTGCAGCCGTTTCGTGGTGAGATTATCATCGTGGTTGCGGTTGACGATGTTGCCTTCGAGACGCGCATCCGGTATGCCGGTCCAGCGCTCCAGATCCTGGGTAAAGGTCAGCGCCACCTGGTCAATATAGGCCAGGTGTTTATCATGGTCATAACCGCCGCCGGCGTTGTAGGCCATCTCGTTAAGATAGCCGAGATTATAATGAAAGCCGTTTTCTTCAAGGATCGGACGAATGCCTAGCATATCGCCCAGCAGCCCTTGCTGCCCGGCTTCAAACCCCAGCGCGCTGCCGTTCCACGCCGGGATGTCCGCGGCGCTCACGGCAGGCGCCATGGCCGCCAGCATAGCGCCGATCAAAAGCTGATTTATTTTTTTGTTATGCATTGTGATATCCACCGTGACTGAATAAAAACAAAGGGGATCCCCAGGCTATTTATTTACCCGTTTTCTTTTTTTAAAAATGAATGGCAAAAAGCGTCCGTCGGTAATAAAACCGCGACAATGCCAGAGAAATCGTTATTCACATCTCATTGTTTTACACCATCATTTTATCCACCCTGAATTTTTACCAAAAAAAAACCTAAGCACTTTGCGCCACGAATGACGAAAGTGCTTAGGTTTTGCCTGAGTTCAGTAGCAATCCTGAATTGATTGACCGCACATTATCACTTTATTCAACCCATGCCTATCATCAACAGGCATGCAAGTAATAATATGTGAAGCGAATAACAGTATGGCGGTTAATAGCGGCCGATCGCCGCCGCTATTTCAGCAGACGTTTGCAGGGCGCGAATTTCATTAAACAGGGTCAGCGCCTCGGTATATTCCTTGCGTAAATAGCCTAACCACTGCTTAATTCTTGCCACATGATACAGGCCGGTATCACCCTGCTTTTCCAGGCGGGTATATTTTTGCAACAGCTGGACCACCTGCGGCCACGGCATGCGCGGTTCGTTGTATTTGATCACCCGGCTGAGGTTCGGCACATTGAGCGCCCCGCGGCCAATCATCACCGAATCGCAGCCGGTGACAGCCATACAATCCTGGGCGCTTTGCCAGTCCCAGATTTCACCGTTGGCGACCACCGGGATAGTCAGGCGCTGGCGGATCTCGCCGATCGCCTGCCAGTTGATGCGTTCGGCTTTGTAGCCATCTTCTTTGGTACGGCCGTGAACCACCAGTTCGCTGGCCCCCGCCTGCTGCACCGCGTCGGCGATTTCAAAGCGCCGTTCACCGCTGTCCCAGCCAAGACGAACTTTCACCGTCACCGGCAGATGCTCGGGAACCGCCTCTCGCATGGCTTTCGCGCCGCGATAGATCAACTCTGGATCTTTCAGCAGCGTTGCCCCGCCGCCGCTGCCGTTTACCAGCTTCGACGGACAGCCGCAGTTTAAATCCACCCCCCATGAACCCAGCGCCACCGCGCGGGCGGCATTTTCCGCCAGCCACTCGGGATATTGTCCCAGCAGCTGGACGCGTACGCGGGTGCCGGACGGCGTGCGGCTCTGGTGATGCAGTTCCGGGCATAGCCTGTAGAACGATTTTACCGGCAGCAGTTGATCCACCACGCGCAGAAATTCGGTGATGCAGAGATCGTAATCGTTAACCTCGGTCAGCAGCTCGCGCACCAGCGAATCGAGCACGCCTTCCATCGGCGCCAGTAGAACACGCATATCGTTACCCGAAAAAAAAAGAGGCGCTATGGTAGCGCCTCCGGGCGCTGGTTGAAAGCGCTCAATGCGTCGGACCAGACGCACGCCGTTCCCCGCACGCTCGATGCGGCAAAGCGGCGAGATAATCTCTATGCTTTACAGAGGTCTGTGGCGTCCCATTCGCCTTTATTTGCCGCGCCTCATCCAGCAAGGTAGCGTGGGGAGCGATCCCGCCTGAGCCGCAAGGTGTCGGGCCCTGACGGGTGAGACTATGGTTCCCGTAAGCTATCAGCGCTATGCATAGAATTCATGATGTGATCGGTAGCACATTTTAGGGATTAATTGTATGATGAATGCACTTCATCAAGGGTTATTACCATGAGTAAATCGCTGACTATTATCTGGCAGTACCTGCGGGCTTTCGTCCTGATTTACGCCTGCCTGTACGCCGGAATTTTTATCGCCGGGCTGCTGCCTATCACTATCCCCGGCAGCATCATCGGCATGCTGATCCTCTTCGTGCTGCTGGCGCTGCAAATTATGCCGCCGCAATGGGTCAACCCCGGCTGCAATATCCTGATCCGCTATATGGCGCTGCTGTTCGTGCCGATCGGCGTTGGGGTGATGCAGTACTGGGATCTGCTGCGCGCCCAGCTGGGGCCTGTCGTTATCTCCTGCGCCATCAGTACGCTGGTGGTGTTTGTAGTGGTGAGCTGGAGCTCCCATTTGGTGCATGGCGAACGTAAAGTGATTGGCCAAAAAGGAAAAGAAGAATGATGCATGAAATCTGGTGGTCGCTACCGCTAACCCTGATCGTCTTTTTTCTCGCCCGCAAACTGGCGGCCCGCTTTAAGTTCCCGCTGCTCAACCCGCTGCTGGTGGCGATGGTGGTGATTATTCCATTTCTTCTGCTGACCGGGATCTCCTATGAGCGTTATTTTGCCGGCAGCAAAGTCCTGAACGATCTGCTGCAGCCGGCGGTAGTGGCCCTTGCGTTCCCGCTGTATGAACAGCTGCACCAGATCCGCGCCCGCTGGAAATCTATCATTACCATCTGCTTTATTGGCAGCTGCGTGGCGATGATCACCGGCACCACCGTCGCTCTGCTGATGGGCGCCACGCCGCAAATCGCCGCCTCTATTCTGCCTAAGTCAGTCACTACGCCGATTGCTATGGCGGTTAGCGGCAGCATCGGCGGCATTCCGGCCATCAGCGCCGTGTGCGTAATTTTTGTCGGCATCCTCGGCGCGGTATTTGGGCATACGTTGCTTAACCTGATGCGCATTCGCACCAAAGCGTCGCGCGGCCTGTCAATGGGCACCGCCTCGCACGCCCTCGGCACCGCCCGCTGCGCCGAGCTGGACTATCAGGAAGGCGCGTTTAGCTCACTGGCGCTGGTGCTATGCGGGATCATCACCTCGTTGATGGCGCCGTTCTTATTTCCGCTGATCCTCGCAGTGGTAGGTTAATAGTGATTTAAATCACATTTTTTAATGCAACAAATCGGAGTTGCATAAAGAATGAGATATTCATCACATATGGAACCGCTGGCCGCCCGTACACTGGCTTCCCATTACACTGTTATGAGGCAACGCTATGCACTCACGTTTTCAAGCTGCTTTGACGACTCTGGCAGCAGATCTGCAGGCGGCCATCGCCCCGATGCTCGCCGACCCGCATTTCCCGGCGCTGCTCGAAGCCGATCAGGTGGCGACGCTGCAGCATGCGACAGGTCTGGACGAAGACGCGCTGGCTTTTGCGCTACTGCCGCTTGCCGCTGCCTGCGCGCGCCCCGACCTTTCTCATTTTAACGTCGGGGCTATCGCCCGCGGCGTCAGCGGCCGCTGGTACTTTGGCGGCAATATGGAGTTTCTCGGCGCTACCATGCAGCAGACCGTTCACGCGGAACAGAGCGCCATCAGCCACGCCTGGCTGCGCGGCGAGACCTCCCTGCGCGCTATCACGGTGAACTACACGCCGTGCGGTCATTGCCGTCAGTTTATGAACGAACTGAACAGCGGGCTGGCGCTGCGCATTCATCTGCCGGGTCGCGAAGCGCATGCTCTGGAGCACTATCTGCCGGACGCCTTTGGCCCGAAAGACCTGGAGATCAAAACCCTGCTGATGGATGAACAGGACCATGGCTACCCGGTGAGCGGCGATGCCCTGACCCAGGCAGCTATTCAGGCCGCCAACCGCTGCCATGCGCCCTATAGCCACTCGCCTTCCGGCGTGGCGCTGGAGCTGAAAGACGGTACCATTTTCAGCGGTAGCTATGCGGAAAACGCAGCGTTCAACCCGACGCTGCCGCCGCTGCAGGGGGCGCTGAATCTCCTTAGCCTCAACGGCTATGATTATCCCGCTATCCAGCGGGCAATCCTGGCGGAGAAAGCCGACGCGGCGCTGATCCAGTGGGATGCCACCGTCGCCACCCTGAAGGCGCTGGGCTGCCACAATATTGAGCGCGTCCTGTTAGGTTGATCAGCCTGAGCAGATTGCCGGACGGCGTCTTCGGCTTATCCGGCTGACTTTTTATACCGTTAGGTGTCGGGTGGCGCTACGCTTACCCGACCTACGGTTCGCGCCATGGCGAGCTGAAGATCCCTATGCCGGGTGTCGGCTCACGCCTTACCCGGCCTGCATTCGGCGATCTGTCTATATTGCTGAAAATCCCCGCAATCAAACGCGGGTTTCTTGCGCTTACCCGGCGGGTAAAGTAGCCTGAAGACTCCGTTGTCTATTATTGAGCCAAGTTCATGTTAAAGCGTGCGTTCTACAGCCTGTTAGTCCTGCTCGGCCTGCTGCTGTTGACCGTGCTGGGTCTTGACCGCTGGATGAGCTGGAAAACCGCACCCTATATCTATGATGAACTGCAGGACCTGCCCTACCGTCAGGTCGGTGTGGTGCTGGGCACCGCCAAATATTACCGCACCGGCGTCATCAATCAGTATTACCGTTACCGCATCCAGGGTGCGCTGAACGCCTACAACAGCGGCAAGGTCAACTATCTCCTGCTGAGCGGCGATAATGCTCTGCAAAGCTACAATGAACCGATGACCATGCGTCGGGACCTGATTAAAGGCGGCGTCGATCCCGCGGATATCGTACTGGACTATGCCGGTTTCCGTACCCTCGACTCGATCGTCCGTACCCGGAAAGTGTTCGACACCAACGACTTCATTATCATCACCCAGCGCTTCCACTGCGAACGGGCGCTGTTTATCGCCCTGCATATGGGGATCCAGGCCCAGTGCTACGCGGTGCCGTCGCCGAAGGATATGTGGAGCGTGCGGCTGCGCGAGTTCGGCGCCCGCTTTGGCGCGCTGGCGGACCTCTATATCTTCAAACGGGAACCGCGCTTTCTCGGCCCTCTCATCCCGATTCCGGCGCAGCAGCATGACGTGCCGGATGACGCCCAGTCCTACCCGGCCGTGACCCCGGAGCAGCTGCTGGAGCTGCAGAAAGAAAAGTAGCCTCCATCAACGCATTCGTTTCAGATATAAAAAAACCCGCGCCAGGCGCGGGTTTTTGATGCGTTCAACCTTATTTCTTACGGGCGTATTTCAGGGAGTCCAGCGCCACGGCGAAGATAATAATCGCCCCCTTAATAATGTACTGCCAGTAAGGGTTGACGCCGATATAGGTCAGGCCGTAGTTGATGACGGTGAAGATAATCACCCCGGTCACCACGCCGAATACGGTCCCTACCCCGCCGCTGAACGATACGCCGCCCACCACACAGGCGGCGATGGCGTCCAGTTCGTACATAAAGCCGAGGTTATTGGTCGCCGAACCGATACGACCGGCTTCCAGCAGGCCGCCGAAGGCGTAGAACACGCCGGAGAGGGCATAGATCATCAGCAGGTTTAACGCTACGTTAACCCCGGAGACCTTCGCCGCTTCCGGGTTACCGCCGATAGCGAAAATGTTTTTGCCAAAGCGCGTCTTGTTCCACAGGATCCAGACAAAGAAGACGGCAATCAGCGCATAGAAGGTAATGTAGGACAGGCGGAAGGAGCCCAGCGCCACAAACCCCTGCGCGAAATGGGAGAAGTGGCTGTCGAAGCCGGAGATCGGCGACGCGCCCACGAAGTCGTAGTACAGCGAGTTAATGCCGTACACGATGATCATGGTGCCGAGAGTGGTAATAAACGGCGTCACGTTCAGGTAGGCAATGACGATCCCGTTAATCAGGCCGATGACCGCCCCGATGGCGCACACCAGCAGGATCACCAGCGGGATCGGCATGGTCGCCATATCCGGGAATACCTTATTGGCATTATCCACCGCCTGCAGCATGGTGGCGGCAATCACCGCCGCCAGACCCACCTGACGGCCGGCGGAGAGGTCGGTCCCCTGCGTGACGATAAGTCCGGCCACGCCGAGGGCAATAATAATACGCACCGAGGACTGGGTCAGAATATTACTCAGGTTGAGCAGACTTAAAAATGTCGGATCCTGGAAAATAATAATGGCCAGCAGGACCAGAAGGACAACATATATCCCACCCTCTTTCAGGTAAGTGAGAAAACTCTTTTTATTTAACGCACTCATGTGAAGCCCCTGATCTTAAAGGTGCAATGACGCAAGACGCAGTATTTCGTTTTGCGTAGTGGTTTTAGTCTCAACAATGCCCGCGACCAGGCCGTTGCTCATCACCAGAATGCGGTCGGTAATCCCCAGCAGTTCCGGCATTTCGGAAGAAATAATAATGATCCCTTTGTCTTTTTTAGCCAGTTCGGCAATCAGCTGATAGATTTCAAACTTGGCGCCGACGTCGATACCGCGCGTTGGCTCATCCAGCATCAGGATCTCCGGCTGGGTCAGCAGCCAGCGGCCTATAATGACCTTTTGCTGGTTACCACCGGAAAGCGAGCCAATCTGCGTATGCTGACCGGGGGTTTTGACGCGCATCGAGTCAATAACCCATTGGGTATCGCTCTTCATTCGCGAGTTATCCAGCAAGCCGATGCTGTTTTTATATTTCTTAATATTGGAGATCAGCGAGTTAAATCCGATATCCAGATAGGCGTAAATCCCGGTAGAGCGCCGCTCCTCGGTCACCAGCGCAAAACCGTGGTTAATCGCCTCGTTGGCGCTGTGGTTGTTGATCTTCTTGCCGTGCAGCGTGATGGTGCCGCTGGCCTTCTCACGGATGCCGAACAGGGTCTCCACGATGTCGGTGCGTTTAGCGCCCACCAGGCCGGCGATACCGAGAATTTCGCCCTTATGCAGGTCAAAGGAGACATCGCGAATGGAGGGCTGGCGCAGCGAGGTGAGATTGCGCACCTGGAGGATCACTTCGCCCGGAGTGTTTTCGCGATCCGGAAAACGCTGGTTAAGCGAACGCCCGACCATCATGGCGATGATCTTATCCATATCCAGCCCTTCCAGCGGCTGGGTGGCGATCCACTGGCCGTCGCGCAGGATGGTTATTTCATCGCACAACTGGAAAATTTCTTCCATTTTATGCGAGATATAGACGATACCGCAGCCGCGATCTTTCAGCTTACGGATGATCTTAAACAGATGGTTGACCTCTTTTTCCGTCAGCGATGACGTCGGCTCATCCATGATGACGATTTTGGCGTCATAGGAAAACGCCTTCGCGATCTCAATCATCTGCATCTGAGATACCGATAAGGTACCGACGCGGGCGCGCGGATCGATATCAATATCCAGCTCATCAAAAATGGCCTTGGTATCCCGGTACATTTTGTCCTGATCGACAAACATGCCTTTAGTTGGATAGCGCCCGAGCCACATGTTATCCATGACCGAACGCTGTAATACCAGGTTTAATTCCTGATGCACCATCGAAATACCGTTTTCCAGGGCTTCTTTCGCCGAATGGAAATCGATCTCTTTTCCCTGAAAAAGAATGCTACCGGAATCTTTTTGATAGATCCCAAAAAGGCATTTTAATAATGTCGATTTACCGGCGCCGTTCTCACCCATTAACGCATGAATGGAGTGCGGACGAACCTTCAGGTTGACATTATCAAGAGCCTTGACGCCAGGAAACGATTTGTTGATGTTGCTCATCTCCAACAAATATTCGCCTGACCGTTCGCTATTATTGCTGACCATAGTTATACCTGGCTGCGTTCATGCAAGCCCCGTCCGGCGCACTAGCGCCAGCAGGAGTCTGGTTCTGTATCAGGAATAATCGGGCGTGGATAACCCACGCCCGCAACTCACATCACGATTATTTGCCGGTAAACTGGCTCAGGTTGTCTTTATCGACGCCCACGTAGGGGACGCGAACAATCTTGTTGTCAATTTTCCAGTTGGTGCCTGCCGCGGCGTCTTTCCCGTCGGCAAGGTTTTTCGCCAGCTCGAAGGTCGCTTTTGCCTGGTTGTTGGCATCGTTCAGCACAGTACCGGCCATCGCGCCGGATTTCACCAGCGCCAGGGCTTCCGGCAGGGCATCAACGCCGAACACCGGAATGCTGCTCTTATTGTGCGCTTTCAGCGCTTCAACCGCGCCCATCGCCATGGCGTCGTTGTTAGCGATCACCACTTCAATCTTGTTGGCATTCGGGCCGGAGAGCCAGGCGTCCATTTTGTCTTTCGCCTGGGCGGTATCCCACATCGCGGTATCCAGCTGCAGCTGCTGGGTCTTCAGACCTTTATCATTCAGCTCTTTAATAACGTAAGTGGTACGCGCTTCCGCATCCGGATGGCCCGGCTCGCCTTTCAGCAGGACGTACTGGATCTGACCGTCTTTATTCAGATCCCAGTTCGGGTTGGCTTTCCAGTGCTTGGCGATCAGATCGCCCTGAATAATCCCGGACTCTTTCGAATCGGTACCGACGTAATAAGCCTTGTCATAACTATCCAGCGCTTTGCGGGAAGGCTCTTTGTTGAAGAACACCACCGGAATATTCTGCCCGCGCGCCTTTTCAATCACCGTACCTGCGGCGGCCGGGTCAACCAGGTTAATCGCCAGCGCCTTCACGCCTTTCGCCAGCAGCACGTCAATCTGATCGTTTTGTTTCGACTGGTCGTTCTGCGAATCATTCATCAATAGCTGGACGTCTGGCGCGGATTTGCCATCTTTTTCAATCGCCTTACGCACTACCGACATAAAGTTGTCGTCATATTTATAAATCGTCACGCCGATACGGGTATCTGCTGCGTGTGCGGCGGCGCCAAATAACAGACCAGCCATTACAGCAGACAGGGTAAACACCTTCTTATTCATGGAATCTCCGGTTTTATTATGCAGGGTCATTATTGTGAGAAAATGCAGGCGGGATTTGTTGCATTAGTGTTACCGCACAACGCATTTCACGACGAAAATTCGGTCTTCCGTGTCGGGTAACGCTCCAGAAAAATACGACTGTAAAACTCGTTTAACGCCTTGTTCCTACTAAATAAAGTGAGGAATATCCATCACCTCGTGGTTCAGACTGGTAAACGCTGCCATCATAATCAGGCGAATGTTAATATACTGTGAATTTACTCACAAATTGAAAGCGGTTACATCCCACGATCGCGTCAGTTAGTGATCGGCCCCACAGTTTGCCGCTGGGCAACGGAATGACGGCGCACCAGCGTCGGCATAAAGCAGTGCGTCGCCTCGCGATCCAGCTTGCCGGCCGCCCCCAGCAGCGCCAGCTCGGTGGCCAGCTTTGCCATCGACATTACCGGATAGCGCACGGTGGTGAGCTGAGGATCGGTGTAACGGGAAATAGGAATATCATCAAAGCCAATCAGCGACAGATGCTGCGGCACGACAATGCCGTTGTCCTTCAGCGTCGTCAGCGCGCCGGCCGCCATGCTGTCGTTATAGGCAAACACCGCGGTGAGGCCGAGATTGCGCCCCAGCAGTTCGACCATCGCCGCTTCACCGCCCTGCATATCCGGGGAGCCGGAACCGATCCAGCTGTCCGGGGCGATGATGCCTTGCTCCTGCAGCGCTTTGCTCCACCCTTCCCGGCGCATATCGTCATCTTCAATGCCGTGGTTTGAGGAGAGATAGCCGATGCGCTGGTGACCATGATTGAGCAGCATACGGGTGGCCATCAGCGCGCCGCTGACGTTGTCGAGTCCGACGCAGCGATGGGCATACCCCGGCACGATGCGGTTGATCAGCACCATCCCCGGGATATGTTGCATAAAGTCGCTCAGTTCATCATCGCTCAGCGCTTTCGAATGGACGATCAGCGCCGAGCAGCGCTGACGGATCAGCACCTCGATGGCGTGACGCTCTTTTTCCGCCTCGTGATAGCTGTTGCCGATCAGCACATATTTCTGATGCTGCTGAGCAACGGTATCCACTGCTTTCACCAGCGCGCCGAAGAAGGCATCGGAGACGTCCATCACCACTACGCCGATGGTATCGCTGACCTGGGTGGCCAGCGCCTGGGCGTTGGCGTTGGGCCGGTAGCCCAGTTGGGTCACCGCTTTCATCACCACGTCGCGCGTATCCGGACTCACCAGCGCGCTGTTATTCAGCACCCGCGACACGGTGGCCACGGAAACGCCCGCCTGGCGGGCGACATCACGAATGGTGATCATACTCAGCGACCTTAAGAGAATTACAGCACGTCACATTCACCTCCTGTGCTTAGCAAGGAGGCTATTCTGGCAGTGACCCGCGGTCCGCTGCGTGAGTGAGGTCACACGACTGGAAACGTTTACATCCGTTTTGTTAATGATTGTGATCGAGATCGTTATCTGGATGTGTCTTTCAATGATGTGCCTGACGCACGCAGGGTTAACTGACGCCACAGCCATTCCACCGGCCCCTGGCGGAAGCGGCGCAGCCAGAGCGATGAGACAAGGAGGTTAACGGCCCAGATGGGGGGGACAAAGGCCAGCAGCTGCAGACGATCGAAGCGCATAAACAGCCCAAGATGATAAAACAGGGTGGTGCAGATCAGGGTCTGCAGCAGGTAGTTGGTCAGCGCCATGCGTCCGACGCAGGCGATAGCGCCCACCAGGCGGAAACGGCAGAGCTGCGGCCAGTAGCCCCAGGCCAGCGCGGCATAGCCGATAGCCTGCAGCGGGGCGCTAAGTTCGCGCGGCGCCTGCAGTAAAAACGCGCACCAGCGATAGTCCCAGGCCAGATACCACTGGGCGAATATTGCCGGCAGATTGACCGCCATGCCGGCCGCCACCAGCAGCGCGCCGGTACGCCGGTAGTGACGCAGGCTAAACTGTCCCTTCAGCCAGCCGCTGCGCATCAACGCCGCGCCCATCAGCATCATCCCCGCCAGCTGCCAGCCATACTGCGCGCCCAGCGCCAGCAGATTGTCAGATAGCATATCCGCCCGGTTGCTGACCGCCTCCATGCCACCATGCAGCTTCCAGTACTGCTCATACTGCAGGTTCGCCGCGTCCGGCGCCCACGAGCGATTCGCCGCGGTCCCGGAGATCATCCCCAACAGGACCAGCACCGCAATGCCGGTGAGGTAGAGCACCACCCCGGTGTTGAACAGCGATTTGACATGGTGCGCCTCACGCACCATGCGCCAGCTCACCAGCCCCACCAGGGCATAGGCCAGCAGAATATCGCCATCCCAGAAAAAAAGACCGTGAATGAAACCGAGCAGCGCCAGCAGCGTCAGCCGCGACTGGATCCAGCGCTTCCCTCGCGGAAGCAATAGCTGAAGACCGGCGCCAAACAGCAGCGCGAACAGGGTGAGAAACTTCACCTGCGCCAGCAGGTCGAGGAGCGCCCAGGTCCAGGCATCGCTAAGGGACGCGCTTCCTGACCAGGCGGGATTGAGATAAGCGGCCTTCGGCAAGCCGAAGGCGCTGATATTGAGAAGCAGGATACCGAGGATGGCGACGCCGCGGACAAAGTCCAGCGTGACATTTCTCTCCATGCACCCTGCTCCGTTTTAGTTGTGGTGACGTACTGCGCGCAGGAATTCCTGGCGGGTATTCTGGCTGGATTTAAACAGGCCGCCGAGAGAGGTGGTGGTGGTGGCGCTGGTCGCGTCGCGAATGCCGCGCGCCTTCACGCAATAATGCACCGCGTCAATGGATACCGCCACGTTGTTGGTGCCGAGCAGCGTCTGCAGCGCGATCAGGATCTGCTGCGTCAGACGCTCCTGGACCTGCGGACGTTGGGCGAAAAACTGCACGATGCGGTTGATTTTCGACAGGCCGATCACCGAATCTTTCGGGATATAGGCTACCGTCGCTTTACCATCGATGGTAACGAAATGGTGTTCGCAGGTGCTGGTCAGGGTGATATCGCGCACGGTGACCATTTCATCGACCTTCATTTTGTTTTCAATGACGGTGATTTTCGGGAAGCGAGAATAATCCAGCCCGGAGAAGATCTCATCGACATACATTTTGGCGATGCGATGCGGGGTCTCCATCAGACTGTCATCACTCAGATCCAGATTCAGCAGTTGCATAATCTCGGTCATATGACCGGTAATCAAACGCTTGCGTGTTTCGTTATCAATTTCTTGTACTGGCGCACGCATCGGCGTCTCCAGCCCACGAGCGACCAGCGCTTCATGAACGAGGACGGCTTCTTTACTCAGTGATGACATTTATGTTTCTCCTGCAGGTGTGGCGCTCTTTGCTTTTTCTGGGGGCAAAGTTTGTATTCATTGTGCGTGAGGTGGCGCACAGAATCCAGTAGCCGTAACGATAATTATTGAAATTGGCGCTGCCTTTTATTAGGGAGCGAAGCCATGCCTCAGGCGCAACGCCAAATCCTTATCGCCGTATCCGGAATGTTCCAACCGCTGTACGCATTCATAAGCGCCGTCGCTACACCGGCATGTTGGCTATAAGTTGCATTAATGATGCAGTAAGTTCTCAAAAGGAGAAAGTGAAAGTTGCTCACCGGCTAATGAAATATCTGTATTATGAACGTTTACGCGCACATCCCTTCCGAGGAGCCTTGCATGGAACTGCTTGAAGAGCATCGCTGTTTTGACGGCCAGCAACAACGCTGGCGTCATCACTCCCCTGTCCTGAACTGCGCCATGACGTTCAGCATTTTTTTACCGCCTGAGCGCGAAACGCCGCCGCCGGTGCTGTACTGGCTGTCGGGGCTGACCTGTAACGATGAGAACTTTACCACCAAGGCGGGCGCCCAGCGCATTGCCGCCGAGCTGGGCATCGCGCTGGTGATGCCGGATACCAGCCCGCGCGGTGACGAGGCGGCCAACGACGACGGTTACGATCTCGGACAAGGCGCCGGCTTCTACCTGAACGCCACCGAGGCGCCCTGGGCGGCGCACTACCGAATGTACGATTACCTGCGTGACGAACTGCCCGCGCTTATTCGTAGCGAGTTTAGCGTCGGCGAACGCTGCGCCGTCAGCGGCCACTCGATGGGCGGCCACGGCGCGCTCATTATGGCGCTCAAAAATCCCGGCCGCTACGCCAGCGTCTCCGCCTTCGCGCCGATAGTCAATCCCTCCCAGGTCCCGTGGGGCAAGAAAGCGTTTACCGCCTATCTCGGCGCGGATGAATCGGCATGGCACTCCTGGGACAGCTGCGCGCTGATGCAGGCCAGCCGGCCGGAGGACGCCGTGCCGACGCTTATCGATCAGGGCGACAACGATCCATTCCTTGCCGGACAGCTGCAGCCGGCGGTACTGGCGGAGGTCGCGCGGCAGAAGGCCTGGCCGTTAACGCTGCGCATCCAGCCCGGTTACGACCACAGCTATTACTTTATTGCCTCGTTTATTGAAGACCATCTGCGCTTCCATGCGCAGCATCTCTTTGGCTAAACGCCAATGCGCCGCGAAGCTGCTTCGCGGCGCATGTTCAGGCCTACAGGACGCGTTTTAGCGCCGGCAATCAGAAGCGATAATCCACCGCCATAAAGTAGCGACGGCCTTCTTCGGTATAGCTGTAGTCGTCCCGGCTCAGATCTTTATCACCCACGTTCTGCACCCCTGAGCGCAGTTTCACGTTTTTGGTCACCTGCCATGCCGCGCCAACGTCAAACAGGGTGTAGCCGCCCGGCGTTTTGCCGGTGGCGCTCACCGCGCGCTGCTGGCCGGTATAGTTGGCCGTCACGTAAAAGGACCAGTCGTCCAGCGGTTTCCAGTCGAGCGTGCCGTTGGCGGTATGGAACGGCAGCGTCTGCAGCGGTTTGTCGCCGCCATTGCTCAGATCGCGACCATCGTTGTAGGTGTAGTTCACCGTCAGCTTCCACTCATCGCCAAACGGGATCTTCACCTCCGTCTCCACCCCTTTGATGCGGGCTTTGTTGACGTTGAAATAGCGGAAGATCGGCACGCGCTTGCCGTTGACGGTTTTCCAGCCGACAAAGTTCGGGTAGCCCGGCGCTTCGCTGGCGCTGGAGGTGCGCAGAACGTCGATCATGTCGTCGACATTATTCTGGAAGGTGGTGATGCTGCCTTCGACATTTTCAAGCCAGCCCTCTTCCCCGCGGTAGTAGAGACCGAGCTCGAAGCTTTCGCTGGTTTCCGGTTTCAGATCCGGGTTACCGACGATGCTGCACGAGCCGCGACAGGAGTTGGTGGTCCAGTCGGGGTTAAGCTGCAGCAGCGACGGGGCTTTAAACGCCGTCGCCCAGCCGCCTTTGACGGTGACGGTATCGGTGGCGTTATACACCAGATAGGCGCGCGGGCTCCAGTGATCGCCATAGGTCTGATGGTCGTCCATACGAATGCCGGTGGTCAGCGCCAGCGGCTCGATGATGCGCCATTCGTCTTCGATAAACAGGGCGTACTGGCTGGCCGACGTCGACTGGCCGCCGCTGCTCAGGTTGACCGGATCTTTCAGTTTGTCGTGGCGCCATTCGCCGCCGAAGGTCACCAGCTGGTTAATCATGCCCAGCGGCAGGACATACTTGCCGTCGATGGCATTGCTTTCCGAGGTAATAGTCCCGCTCTGCCCTGGATTTTTGTTATCCACCTTTTCGCCGTAGAACTTGAGCTCGCTGTTGCCGATATCCCAGCGGCCGTTATGGCTCAGAGAGTAGTTCTCCCGCTCAAGGCGGTTGCGGTCAAGGGAATCGGAATCGCGATCCTGACGGTCAAAGCCGTAGCCTGCGGTAAAATCGTGGTTTTCGTTCGGCGTCCAGGCGAATTCAACATTGCCATCGCGGCTGGTGAAGCCCTCGATGCGCGGCGTCTCGCCGGTGGCATTACTGGATGACTGCGGATCGTCCTTGGCGCGTTTTGCCAGGCTGCCGTAGGCCTTCATTCCAAGTACGCCGTCGATCAGCGGGCCGCTGGTGAAGAACTGGCCGTTATAGGTATCCCCGCGATCGCGGTGCTCCTGAATAGTGGTATCAGCACTCAGCGTCCCGGTCCATTTCTGGCCGATTTTTTTGGTAATAATGTTGACCACCCCACCGAGCGCATCGGAGCCGTAAAGGGAGGACATCGGGCCGCGCACCACTTCGATACGCTCAATAGCATCCACCGGGATCCAGTTAAGGTCGAAGTCATTGTGGCGGAAGACGGCGTTCCGCGAGTTAACGCGCTTGCCGTCGACCAGGATCAGGGTATAGCTGCTGCTCAGACCGCGGATGCTAACGCCCTTGCGGTTATCCCCTTCGTTGGTGAGCTGGACCCCAGGCACATCGCGCAGCACGTCTTTCAGGTTCTGAACAGGCTTGCGTTGTAAATCCTGTTGGGTGATGACGCTGATGCTCGCCGGCGCGTCTTTGACATTCTGTTCAGTGGCCGAGGCGGTCACCACCAGCGTTTCTTCATTCACATCGGCCAGAGCCGGAAACGCCAACGATACGACGGACGCAGACAATCCCGCCCGGATAAAAGGGTTTAACCTGAACATTCCAAATCTCCATGAGGTGTACAACCAAACAAACAACAAGGTGCTGCTCACACGCGCTGGCGGCTTGCCGCTCTGTCGGCGGCATGCTCGCGCTGTTTTCTCGTCGATGTGGCTGGTCGCCCGGTGTCAGTCTGTACAAGCGGCAGAGACGGGGAGTGGCTTCATCCGTAATGGGCGAAAATGATAAAGATAATGATTACGATTATCAATATAATTATGAAGAATTGTGACAAGCTGTAACCGCACAAACATAAAAAAAGCCCTCTGTTCAGAGGGCTTCCGGGTGATGACAAATCTGTCTTCGTTATTGTGCTCACATGTCTGCCGGGTGGCGGCTTCCGCCTTACCAGGCCTACGAAACATCGCAATATCAATCAGTTACGAGGTTATCTGTAGGCCTACGCAAGCGCAGCGCCGCCGGGCAATCCCTGAAGATTGCACTTTGCCAGCAATATAAAGCCCTCTTCACAGAGGGCTTTTATCGCACAATCGCGAAGATTAACGCTTAAAGCGGTCCGGGAAGGTCATTTCGCTGTAGCGAACAAAGCGGGTGCCTTTCGCCAGCTTGTAACCAAACCAGATGACGAGGAACAGCGGAATACCAATGTAGGTCGCCGCCACGCCGCCCCAGTCAATAGTGTCCTTGAGGAACGCTTCGTAGTTCTGTCCGAGGGTGATGATCAGGCACAGCACGAAGGCGAAGATCGGCCCCAGCGGGAAGAACCCGGAACGATACGGCAGATTATTAATATCGTTACCCTGCAGGACGTAGCCGCGACGGAAACGATAGTGGCTGATCGCAATACCCAGCCAGGCGATAAAGCCCGTCATCCCGGAGGTGTTCAGCAGCCACAGGTACACCGTCTGGTTGCCAAACATGGAAGTCAGGAAGCACAGCGCCGCGATCACGGTGGTCGCGTACAGCGCGTTACGCGGCACGCCGCCACGCGACAGCTTCGAGAAAATGCGCGGCGCTTTACCGTCGCAGGCCAGGGTGTACAGCATACGCGTGGAGGCGTACATCCCGGAGTTACCCGCCGACAGCACGGCAGTCAGGATAACGGCGTTCATGATTGCCGCCGCCGACAGCAAACCAGCATGCTGGAACACCAGGGTGAACGGGCTGACGGAGATATCCTTCACATCGTTGCGCAGCAGACTCGGATCGGTATACGGAATGATCAGGCTGATAATCAGGATCGCGAAGACGTAAAACAGCAGGATACGCCAGAAGACCTGGCGCACCGCGCGCGGAATGTTCTTCTCCGGATTTTCAGATTCACCGGCAGCGATGCCGATAAGCTCGGTGCCCTGGAACGAGAAGCCGACAATCATCGCCACGCCAATCATCGCCGAGAAACCGCCGGCGAACGGCGCATCCGCGATCCCCCAGTTGCTCCAGCCGGCTGGCTGCGCCCCTTTGAAGATGCCGACAATCATCATCACGCCGACGATGATAAAGATAATGACGGTGGCCACTTTTATCAGCGAGAACCAGTATTCCGCCTCGCCAAAGCCGCGCACCGAGATCCAGTTCAGCAGGAACATGATGCCGAGGAACAAGGCGCTCCAGATCCAGCCCGGAGTGTCAGGGAACCAGTAGCTCATCACCAGCTGTGAGGCCACGAGGTCAACGGCGATCGTTACCGCCCAGTTGTACCAGTAGTTCCAGCCCAGCGCGAAGCCGAAGCCTTCTTCAACATAATTCTGCCCGTAGGTGGCGAAGGAACCGGATACCGGCATAAACGCCGCCAGCTCGCCGAGACTGGTCATCAGGAAATAGACCATCAAACCGATCAGAATATAAGACAGCAGCGCCCCGCCGGGACCTGCTTGCGAAATGGTTGCGCCAGAGGCAACAAAAAGACCCGTACCGATGGAACCGCCGATGGCGATCATGGTCAAGTGGCGCGCCTTCAGTTCACGACGTAGCGTGGGCGCTTCTGTGGTTTTAGTTTCCGAAACCATGTGATAATGCTATCCATCCAAAAAATGAGGCGCGATTGTAGCAGACGATCGGGGTTCCATCCGGTACAAATGCAAAGTTATAAGAGAGCTTCATGATCGCCCGCAAATTATTAGTAAAGCACTAACCTGCGGAATTGCCAGCGAATTCCCCCCGTAATCAGGCGATAAAACCGGGCTGCTACACCTGGCAATAGTGCAGAAAACGTTGTAATGCTTTAGAAATATGCTTCTGCCGGTGATGGATCCGCCACAGCGTGCGCGTCAGCCGGGGCAATGGCACTTTCAGCTCCGCCAGCGTGCCCGAGGCAAGCTGTTCGGCAATCACCCGCCGCGATAGACAGCTGATGCCCAGGCCATGCCTGACCGCGTGCTTGATCGCCTCTGAATTACCCAGCTCCATGCCCAGATGAAACGCCGGCAGATGCGACAGCAGAACGTAATCGACAATCTCCCGGGTGCCGGAGCCATGCTCGCGCAGGATCCACGGCGCCTCAGCCAGTTGCTGCAGGGTCACCTCCCCCGCCAGCAGCGGTGAGTTGGGCGCGGCAAACACCACCAGCTCATCCTCCAGCCACGGCTCGGCAATAATATCGGCGGCATGGCACGGCCCCTCAATCAGGCCGAAATCCACCCGCAGGTCGGCGACGGCGTTGATGACGTCCAGGCTGTTGCCGACGCTCAGCTCGACCGGCAGATCCGGGAAGTCATGACGATAGCGGGCAATAATCTCCGGCATAATATAGTTGCCGATGGTGCTGCTGGCGTAGACTCGGATCGCCCCGTTATCGCCGCGAAACAGCTGCTCGATCTCCAGGGCCCGCTCCAGCAGCGCCAGCGCACGCGGGTACAGCAGCCGTCCATGCTCATTCACCACCAGTCGTTTACCGACGCGGTCAAACAGCTGCACGCCGAGCTGCCCTTCCAGATCGGTCAGCGCGGCGCTGACCGCGGATTGCGAAAGCGCCAGCATCTGTGACGCCTGAGTGGTCGACCCACTCTTGTGGACTTCGGCGAACACTTCCAGCTGCCGCAGCGTAATATGCATAACCCACCCGTTTAGTAATCCAACCTGAATAACCTTCCTTACTATGGTGACACAAATCGAGGCGGCTGACGGAAGGAAAATCCGCTTATATCACAAAATCATCGTCTTGCCGGCGAGACCGCCCCGCTTCTGCCTAACCCGCTCTCGCACCGTTGTAACCGGCGAAGCGGCCATTAACCACTTATTACGATTGATTATAAACATATAATCAATTTTATATTTAATCCCGCGCGGCGTAACCTTTAGGCAGACAAAGGAGAAGGTTATGACAGCACTCACTTTACCCACCAAACATCGTTCCCTGTGGCATTTTGTCCCAGGCCTGGCGCTGACCGCCGCTCTGACCGGCGCCGCCCTGTGGGCCGGTAGTTTCCCGGCCATCGCCGGCGCGGGCTTTAGCGCCCTGACCCTCGCTATCCTGTTCGGGATGGTCGTCGGCAACACGGTCTACCCGAAAATCTGGCAGCCCTGCGACGGCGGGGTGATCTTCGCCAAGCAGCATCTGCTGCGCCTGGGGATCATCCTCTACGGCTTTCGCCTGACGTTCGCCCAGATTGCCGACGTCGGCGTGAGCGGTATTTTGATTGACGTTCTGACGCTCTCCAGTACCTTTTTCATCGCCTGCTTCCTTGGCCAGAAAGTGTTTGGTCTCGATAAACACACCAGCTGGCTGATCGGCGCCGGCAGCAGCATCTGCGGCGCGGCGGCCGTGCTCGCCACCGAGCCGGTGGTCAAAGCCGAAGCCAGTAAAGTGACGGTTGCCGTCGCTACAGTGGTTATCTTCGGTACCATCGCCATCTTCCTCTATCCGGCGATGTACCCGCTGCTGGCGCACTGGTTTACCCCGGAGACCTACGGGATCTATATGGGCTCCACCATGCATGAAGTGGCGCAGGTTGTTGCCGCCGGCCATGCGGTCAGCCCGGACGCGGAGAACGCGGCGGTTATCGCCAAAATGCTGCGCGTCATGATGCTGGCTCCGTTCCTGCTGTTCCTGGCGGCGCGTGTTAAACAGCTGACCCCGGCAGGCAACGGCGAGAAAAGCAAAATCACCATTCCGTGGTTCGCCATTATGTTCATCCTGGTGGCGGTGTTTAACTCCTTCCATCTGCTGCCGAAAGCCGTGGTGGATATGCTGGTGACGCTGGATACCGTCCTGCTGGCGATGGCAATGGCCGCCCTCGGGGTCACCACCCACGTCAGCGCGCTGAAAAAAGCCGGGGCGAAACCGCTGCTGATGGCGCTGATGCTGTTCGTCTGGTTGATTGTCGGCGGCGGGGTCATTAACGTCGCTATCCACAGCCTGATGGCATAAAGCACTACATCTTTCTCCAGTTAAGCCGCTATCATTACCCACCCCCCAGCGGCTTTAACTGGAGTTTTTTTTATGAAATACGTAGGAGCGCACGTAAGCGCCTCAGGTGGACTGGCCAATGCCGCCATTCGCGCCGCCGAAATCGAAGCAACCGCCTTCGCCCTCTTCACCAAGAACCAGCGCCAGTGGCGCGCCGCGCCGCTCAGCGACGAGACCATCGCCGAATTCAAAGCCGCCTGTGAAAAGTATCACTTTGGCCCGGGGCAGATCCTGCCGCACGACAGCTACCTGATTAACCTTGGCCACCCGGTGGAAGAAGCGCTGGAAAAATCCCGTGATGCTTTCATTGATGAAATGACCCGCTGCCAGCAGCTGGGACTGACGCTGCTCAACTTCCACCCCGGCAGCCATCTGCAGCAGATCCCGGAGGAGGAGTGCCTGGCGCGCATCGCCGAATCGATCAATATCGCGCTGGCGAAGACCGAAGGCGTTACTGCGGTGATCGAAAACACCGCTGGCCAGGGCAGCAACCTCGGCTTTAAGTTCGAGCACCTCGCGGCCATCATCGACGGCGTGGAAGATAAATCCCGCGTCGGCGTCTGCATCGATACCTGCCATGCTTTCGCCGCCGGCTACGACCTGCGCAGCGCCGAAGCCTGCGAAAAAACCTTCGCCGCCTTCGAACGCATCGTCGGTTTTCAGTATCTGCGCGGCATGCATCTCAACGATGCCAAGAGCGCCTTCGGCAGCCGGGTCGACCGTCACCACAGCCTGGGGGAAGGCAACATCGGCCACGATTGCTTCAGCTGGATCATGCAGGACAGCCGCTTCGACGGTATTCCGCTGATTCTGGAAACCATCAACCCGGATATCTGGGCGGAAGAGATTGCCTGGCTGCGGGCGCAGCAGATCGCCGAAGTGGCGTAAATAGAGACAAAAAAAGGGCCGAACAATCGGCCCTTTTTTATTACGGTAAGATTATGCCGCTTTTTCAACTTCCGCTGTTTGCGCCTCAGGGCGTTTCAGCACCGCGTAGGCAAGGCCCGCCACCAGCGTTCCGGCAACAATCGCCAGCAGGTAGCCCAGCACCGGCGTAATCGCCCCCGGGATCAGCAGAACAAACAGCCCGCCGTGCGGCGCCATCAGTTTCGCGCCGACCGCCATGGAGATAGCGCCGGTTACCGCGCCGCCGACGATACAGCACGGCAGAACGCGCATCGGGTCACGGGCGGCAAAAGGAATCGCCCCTTCCGAGATAAAGCACAGGCCAAGAACCAGCGCGGCTTTGCCCCCTTCCCGCTGCCCTTTGTCGAACTTATTGCGCGCTACCAGCGTCGCGATACCCATCGCCAGCGGTGGCACCATACCGGCCGCCATGATCGCCGCCATCGGCGCATAGGTCTGGGTACTCAGCAGGCCAACGCCAAAGGCATAGGCCGCTTTGTTTACCGGCCCGCCCATGTCGGTACACATCATCGCGCCGAGGATCGCGCCCAGCAGAACCGCGTTGGCGGTGCCCATGGTTTGCAGCCAATGGGTCAGCCAGGCGAGGATACCGGCTACCGGTTTACCGATCAGATAGATCATTGCCAAACCCACGATCAGGCTGGAGACCAGCGGAATGATCAGGATTGGCTTCAGGGCTTCCATACTCTGCGGCAATTTCAGCTTCGTGCTGATGGCTTTCGCCACATAACCGGCAAGGAAACCAGCGATGATCCCGCCGATAAAGCCGGAGCCGCCGCTAACCGCCAGCATACCGCCGATAAGGCCCGGGGTCAGACCCGGACGGTCGGCAATGGAGAAGGCGATAAAGCCTGCCAGTACCGGCACCATCAGCGCGAAGGCCGAGCCGCCGCCGATCTGCATCAGCGCCGCCGCCAGGGTGTCTTTCACTTCAAACGCTTTGATCCCGAAGGCAAAGGAGAGCGCGATACACAGGCCCCCGGCCACAACCATCGGCAGCATATAGGAAACGCCGGTCAGCAGGTGGCGATAGGCGCCCGCCGACTCTTTTTTCCCTTCAGCAGCCGCCTGAGGTTTGCCGGATGGCTGGTACGGTTTGGCTTCCGCCACCGCTTTATCCAGCTCCTGGGCGGTTTTCTTCAGCGCCAGACCGGTGGTGGTGCGGTACATCGGCTTGCCGGCGAATTTCGCCAGGTCCACCTCGATATCGGCAGCGACGATCACCAGATCCGCCTCGGCCACCTCTTCCGGGGTGATGGCATTGCCCGCCCCAACGGAGCCGCGGGTCTCCACCTTCACCCACCAGCCGCGTTTTTTGGCTTCGGTTTCGATGGCTTCTGCCGCCATAAAGGTGTGGGCGACGCCGGTCGGACAGGCGGTGACCGCGACAATGCGTTTCTGCCCCTGAGCGGCGGCCGGAACGGCTACCGCCGCTGGCGCAACGTAGGGCTTAGCGTGGTCTTTCGCTTCTCCCAGGAACAGCTCCGGATGGGCGACAGCACGGTTAATATCGCCCAGGTAAACGTTTTTACCATTCAGCGCGCTATCGGCCGGCAGCGCGGTTCCCAGCACGATGGCCAGTTCGGCGTCATTCGGGTTATCAATCAGCTCAAGGTGCGCTTTCGGCGCCGCGGCACCCAGCAGGGTTTTCGCCATGTAGGCGCGCGCCTGTCCGAGTCCGGCATCAATAATCAGCAGCGTTTTCATTATGCCTCTCCTGCTGTCAATTAAAGGGTTGTAAGTCGACGCGCGCCATCATCGCGGCCAACTGGGTACGGTCGGTAATTCCTACATTGCTCTGGCTGACGGCCAGGGCAGCGACGGCGGTCGCCAGGCGCAGGGTATGCTCGCTGGATTCACGCATCAGCAGGCCGTAAATCAGGCCGCCGACCATCGAATCGCCGGCGCCAACGGTGCTGACTACTTCCACTGAAGGTGGTTTAGCAATCCACTCCCCAGAGGCGTTGACCCACAGCGCGCCCTCTTCGCCCAGGGAGATCACCACGTGGGCGATACCCTGCTCGCGCAGCGCATGGGCGGCGTCGATAACATCTTTCATCTCCGGCAGCTTGCGGCCAGCCCAGATTTCCAGTTCGCGACGGTTCGGTTTCACCAGCCACGGCGCCGCTTTTAGTCCGGCAACCAACGCTTCGCGGCTGCTGTCGAAAATGATGCATGGGCACTGACTGCGCAGACGGGTCATCCAGTCGGTGAAGGCTTCCGGGCTAACGCCGGACGGCAGGCTGCCGCTGACGCAGACCATATCGAACTGCCCGAGCCAGCTCAGGGAGTCGTTGACGAAGCGTTCCCAGTCGCCCGGGGTGACTTCAAAGCCGGAGAAGTTGAAATCGGTCACTTCGCCATCTTTTTCCGTCAGCTTAACGTTGATACGGGTCCGGCCCTGCACCACCTGGAAACGGTTGGCGATCCCCAGCTCGCTGAACAGCTGCTGAAAGCCGTCCTGGTTGTCTTTACCCAGGAAACCGCCGACGGTGACGTCAATGCCGAGATCTTTCAGCACTTTCGCCACATTAATGCCTTTCCCGGCGGCGTGCAGGCCGGTGGTGCGCACCAGGTTTACTTCGCCGCGTTCAATCTCCGGGGTGAATCCCACCAGGTCGTATGCCGGGTTTAACGTAATCGTTGCTACACGTCTGCTCATTTATGCGCCCTCCCCAAGGCCTGCGGCGATCGCTTCGCCAATCGCATCCAGCGCTTGTTGCGCATCCTCACCCTGCGCGGTAAAACGCAGACGGTGACCTTTTTTCACACCCAGCGCCACAACCTTCATCAGGCTGCGACCGTTAGCCGGCTTGCCGGAACCGTCGAGATTGGTGACGGTGATGTCGCTGGAAAATTGTTTAATGGTGTTGACCAGCATGGTGCCCGGACGGGCATGCAGGCCGTGTTCATTGCGCACCACGAATTCGGCGCTCAGCACATCTTCGGCAATGGCGTCGTCGCTGGTCAGCAGCGCCAGCACGGTGGCGGCATCGGCTTTCAGCAAATGTTCAGCTTTCTTGTCCAGCAGCAGCTTGCTCAGACGGTTCAGCACTGCGGTCGGCTGCTCGTCGGCCATCGCCACCGTGACCAGCAGGGAAACCGGCTGCTCGTCGCGGGTAAAGGCGTTAGCCGCGCGGCTGACCGCCACGGCGCTGCGCAAATTGCCTTCCGCACTGTCGTTCAGCCAGACGCCCTGACCGAGGTTCAGCGGCGTATCGTTAATGACGTGGCTAACGAAGGCGGCATCGACAGCGCCAACTTCTTTCAGACGCGCCGCGTTCAGCGCCTGCAGGGTCAGCAGATCGCTGGCCGCGACGTCGAGACTGAGGGTCTCGTTATCCAGCTTCAGCGCTTCGCTCTGCTTCTCTCCCATCAGCAGCGCGCGCAGCTCTTCCGCGGTAGTGGCGGACTGCAGCTGCGCGGCGACCGCGTCATCGCTCAGCACGTGGGTCAGCTGACGCAGCAGGCCGAGGTGTTCATCTGAGCTGGCGGCAATCCCGATCGCCACATAGGCGGTCTGCCCTTCGCCCCAGGTGACGCCCTGCGGGAACTGAAACACCTGAACGCCGGTCTTCAGCACCTGGTCACGCGTATCCGTCGTGCCGTGCGGGATCGCAATCCCGTTGCCGAGGAAGGTCGAGGTCTGCTGCTCGCGCGCCAGCATGCCGTTCACGTAGCCATCGGCCACGTTGCCGGCGCTGACCAGCGCGGCGGCGACCTGCCGGATGGCCTCTTCTTTATTACCGGCCTGCTGGCCGGGATGAATATCCTGCACAGATAACTGGAACATGGTTCTCCTCTCCTGCTGAATTGAATCGTTTCAGCTAACTTGAGAAAAAAGGCGCCATCTGACGGGGAACGGATTGCCGAATGACGCTGAAACGTTTCAAGAATTTTGTACCTTTCTTGCTCAACGCGCAAGGTACGTCAGCGACTTGATCGCAGAACTTAGAGGTACTGCACACTTTTGCTGAAGCCTTAGCTATCGACCGCCTCGAACGTCAGCTTTTTGCTGAACCCTATATTTTGAAACGCCTTTTTAATTATTCGTGCCATACTACTGTTTATTTTTAGCCAGCAGGCGTAAACTCCGCGCCGTCTCCTGAAACTACAGAAAACCAAACCCATGGAAAACCGTAGCGCCGCTCTCCCCCGACGCGGGTTCGATGTCACCTCTTCCGCCTTCTTAATCGTCGCCTTTCTGACGGGCATTGCCGGGGCGCTGCAAACCCCGACCCTGAGCCTGTTTCTGACCAACGAAGTGCACGTCCGCCCGGCGATGGTCGGTTTCTTTTTTACCGGCAGCGCGGTTATTGGCATTCTGGTCAGTCAGTTCCTCGCCGGCCGCTCCGACCGTCAGGGCGATCGCAAGCAGCTGATTGTCGTCTGCTGTCTGCTGGGGGTGCTGGCCTGCGTACTCTTTGCCTGGAACCGCAACTATTTCATTTTGCTGTTCATCGGCGTTTTTCTCAGCAGCTTTGGATCGACCGCCAACCCGCAGATGTTTGCCCTCGCGCGGGAGCATGCCGACAGGACCGGCCGCGAAGCGGTGATGTTCAGCTCCATTTTACGTGCCCAGGTCTCCCTGGCATGGGTGATTGGTCCCCCGCTGGCCTACGCCCTGGCGATGGGGTTTGGTTTTACCGCGATGTATCTCAGCGCCGCGGCGGCGTTTATCGTCTGCGGGATCATGGTCTGGCTATTCTTGCCCAGCATGCGCAAAGCAAAGCCGGTAGCGACCGGCCGGCTGGAAGCTCCGCGCACGCACCGCCGCGATGCGCTGCTGCTGTTCAGCATCTGCACCCTGATGTGGGGTACTAACAGCCTGTACATCATTAACATGCCGCTGTTTATCATTAACGAGCTGCATCTGCCGGAGAAGCTGGCGGGGCTGATGATGGGCACCGCCGCCGGACTGGAAATTCCGACCATGCTGATTGCCGGTTACTACGCCCGGCGTTTCGGCAAACGCTTTCTGATGCGTCTTTCTGCAGTGGCCGGGGTGCTGTTTTACGTCGGCATGCTGACGGTGCATACGCCAGCGCTGCTGCTGGCGATGCAGGTGCTGAACGCCATCTATATCGGGATCCTCGCCGGGATCGGCATGCTCTATTTCCAGGACCTGATGCCGGGGCAGGCGGGCGCGGCCACCACCCTCTATACCAATACTACCCGCGTCGGCTGGATCATCGCCGGTTCACTGGCGGGGGTAGTGGCGGAGATCTGGAGCTATCACGCGGTGTTCTGGATTGCGCTGGCGATGGGCGTTGTCACTCAGGCCTGCCTGTGGCGGATAAGAGACGTGTAAGCACATTGCCCGGCCAGAGCCGGGCAATGCAGATTAATGATCATGATAGAGTCAATGCAGCCAGCTCGGCCTGCAGATGTTTCAGCCATGCGCAGGCATCCGTGTCGTCAGTGCTATAGTGCAGTTGCCCTTTATGATTAACTTATTGATCTTAAT
This sequence comes from Klebsiella sp. KP20-425-1, assembly GCF_025813515.1. Lineage (NCBI taxonomy): Bacteria > Pseudomonadati > Pseudomonadota > Gammaproteobacteria > Enterobacterales > Enterobacteriaceae > Klebsiella > Klebsiella sp. KP20-425-1. The sequence goes on along the minus strand of NZ_CP109614.1, from coordinate 1,630,657 downwards.
ATAATTTTTGATTTCCGCATTAATAACTGAACAATATGACACCAGAGTAATATCGACAGCACCATTATTTGGTCCGGGGCTCAAAAAAATGCCGGGAGATAAAACAAATGTATTTAAAATACAATAAGTTATTCGATGTTTTGGAGGCGACCCATATTCAACGCCGGATCGCCCTTTAAGCAGTTATACTGAAATATTAGCGTTCAGGAATCAAAATTTGGTGAATACTTCACAGGAGACATTGACCCTTTCTTTCTGAGGTCATCAGGGATCTTCTTACCAAGATAGAGCTGTGTAATTTCAGGAGATGCCGCGCGACCTCGAAAACCAAAGCGTGAACTTTGAGTAGCTTCAAACTCATCATCTTCATCCCATTGGCGCATTTCAGGAAAGTTGTCACGGGTAGATTTTAACCACTCATCAGCAACATATACCCCTCTGACAATTCCTTTTACTGTAGCCAGGATAACTTCAGCTTTGCTTGCACGTTCGAGGCTTACACGCCAACTGAAGCGTACTGCGTCATAGAGATCAACATCCTTTGAACTTCTGTTAACAGATATCATCAGCGCTTTGTGCTTAAACTCCACTGTCTCAGGCTGGTACGTTGCAATTAATTCTTTAATATGTGCAGCGCCATACTCGTTACTGCCAGCACCGTTCATGATATTGGTCAAACCTGGGTAGGCATCGATTAGAGCAGCCTCCACCTCATAAGCAGTCTTTTCATCGGCAATACCATGCCGATGGATTACATGGATGACCTCCAGACCAGCTAATCTAATCTCACGAAGTTGCTTGAGTTTATTACTGAGCAGTTCATCATCATCAGCGGCTGCCACTTCGCCGCGCATGTGAGCAAAAACGCGATTGCCTTTTCCCTTACCCACGTAAAAAGTGCTTCCATCTCGTGGATCAATCAGTCGATATACATACCAACCGAGATGTTCGATAACTCCCGGAGGGAACTCATTAATATCCATATCACAACACCTATCACTTGATTACTGGTGTATACGTTATACTTTCAGCTGTAGATTGACAATTTGTAAGCAATACAAAAATTCACACTGCCTACTGCTGTCACGCTCAGATAACATTATCCTCATCAAGTCGATATTTATCCCCCTTCCTCCCGAGCGCGAGTCTGCAGAGGACGGGATATTGATGGTACAAATATGTTTAGTGACTATATTGCAGAGAAAACAGGCTTTCGTGTTCAATTTGATATTGAGCAGTTGAAGCCAGACCTCAATGTCGATGCCACTGATAGATTTCAACAACAAAACCTGGAAGACGTGTTGGTAGATTAAATGGCTGCGTGATAGCTATCCTCTCAGATGAGCCACCTATCCTGTTGATATAAAACAAAATAAACACCGCCATAGGTTATATACTTACAAGCAATGTTCTACAAATACCTATGGTGCCGTGCTGGACTCCAGGTGAAGCAGGTAAGTTATAGCGGCGTCACGATCCGTCGAACACATATCTGGCGAAGGTTGAAGATTGCCGCACACTTTTGGTCGCAGTTCCGAACCGAAAATGTTACATAGGTTGTCATTAGATAATTGAACACACCTGACATTAGCCGGCTTGCCCTGCGGCATGCCGGGGATCGGCGATGATATAGAGGGGGCGATGCAACATGCGCCACAATCAGTACGACATTCCACAACCCGACTCCCAAACGCTCATTTTGCGCCACAGCCTAAACGTTTTGCCAGAAGATAGCAAAACTCGCGAAATCCGCTTGCCTGAACGCCCGGGCGCGAGTAGTTTTACGCGATATTTTTGACTCGTTAAGTGACAGGATTACTGCAATGCCAAGAGCGAATGAAATTAAAAAAGGTATGGTGCTGAATTACAACGGCAAGCTGCTGATTGTGAAAAATATTGATATTCAGTCACCCAGCGCCCGCGGTGCTGCGACACTGTATAAAATGCGTTTCTCCGATGTGCGCACCGGCCTGAAAGTAGAAGAGCGCTTCAAAGGCGACGATATCGTCGATACCGTCACCCTGACCCGCCGTTTCGTCGACTTCTTCTACGTCGATGGCAACGAATACGTGTTCATGGATAAAGAAGACTATACCCCTTACACCTTTACCAAAGAGCAGATTGAAGAAGAGCTGCAGTTTATTCCGGAAGGTGGGATGCCGGACATGCAGGTGCTGACCTGGGACGGCCAGCTGCTGGCGCTGGAGCTGCCGCAGACCGTTGACCTGGAAATTATCGAAACCGCGCCGGGTATTAAAGGCGCGTCCGCCAGCTCCCGCACCAAGCCAGCCACCATGAGCACCGGCCTGGTGATTCAGGTGCCGGAATACCTGACCACCGGTGAGAAAATCCGCATTCATATCGAAGAGTGCCGCTATATGGGCCGCGCGGATTAATCATCGGTAACGCCCCGACAGTAAAAAAGGACAGCGCTGGCTGTCCTTTTTATTATCCCCATTGCCGCGATTACAGCAGTTCAGGGTATTTGGTCATTTTCAGCGCCAGCTCGACGCCGCGCACTTCCGCCATCCCCTTGAGACGGCCAATCGCCGAATAGCCTGGGTTGGTTTTCTTGCGCAGATCGTCGAGCATCTGATGACCATGATCCGGACGAAATGGGATCGGGCGCAGATCGCCGGCCTGTTTACGCCGCTGCTCTTCACGCAGGATAGCATCCACCACCGCCACCATATTGACGTCGCCGCTAAGGTGCGCCGCCTCGTGGAAGGTTTTTGGGTTTGCTTCACGGCAGGTAGAGCGCAGATGGGTAAAATGGATGCGATCGCCAAAGGTCTCCACCATCTTCACCAGATCGTTATCGGCGCGAACGCCATACGATCCGGTACACATGGTGAAGCCATTATTAATGCTGTCCACCGTCTCCTTCAGCCACTGCATATCTTCGATGGTCGACACGATACGCGGCAGGCCAAGGATCGGCCGCGGCGGATCGTCCGGATGCACAGCCAGGCGGATCCCTACCTCTTCGCATACCGGCACGATGGCGCGCAGGAAATAGGCCATATTTTCACGCAGCTGCGCTTTATCAATGTGGTCGTACTCCGCCAGACGCGCGCGGAACTGGTCAAGGGTGTAGCCCTCTTCCGCTCCCGGCAGGCCGGCGATGATATTGCGAGTCAGTTTATCGATATCTGCTTCGCTCATCGCCTTGAAATAGACCTCAGCCTGACGCTGCTCTTCTTCACTGTAATCCGCTTCCGCTCCCGGGCGTTTAAGGATATGCAGCTCAAAGGCGGCGAAAGCGATCTGATCGAAACGCAGCGCCCGGGAGCCGTCCGGCAGCTCATATTCCAGATCGGTGCGCGTCCAGTCGAGGATCGGCATAAAGTTGTAGCACACGGTATCGATGCCGCAGGCCGCGAGGTTGCGGATGCTCTGCTGATAGTTGGCAATCCAGGTCGCATACTGCCCGCTGTGGGTTTTAATATCCTCGTGGACGGGAATGCTTTCGACGACCGACCAGGTCAACCCTTTTGCCGCTAACAGCGCCTGACGCGCTTTAATCTCGTCGACCGGCCATACCTGACCGTTTGCAATATGGTGCAGCGCAGTGACGACGCCGGTCGCCCCCGCCTGCCGTACATCATCAAGCGATACCGGATCGTTCGGCCCATACCACCGCCAGGTTTGCTCCATCGCTATGTCCTCACAAAAGTTGTTATACCAATAATGGCGACACTCATGACGACTACCATACATGTTTCTCACCTGGCTGCAAACAGTGCTGGCCTATTGATTGATCCAGCTCACAGTCAGCGGATAATTTCGGCTTACCAATTTAACTTCCTGTCATATAACTTTAGACTGGCATTGTTAATAAGCAGTTAAACAGGTGTGGGAAGAATGACAACAATTGCAACCGCTACGCTACCGAAGAACGTGCAATACCCTCAATACGATCGCAGCCAGCTCCGCTCGCGTATTGTCCATTTCGGCTTTGGCGCGTTTCACCGCGCGCACCAGGCGCTGCTCACCGATCGCGTGCTGAATAACGTCGGCGGCGACTGGGGGATCTGTGAAATCAGTCTGTTCAGCGGCGACACGCTGATGAGCCAACTTCGCGAACAGGGCCATCTGTTTACCGTGCTGGAAAAAGGCGCCGACGGCAACCAGCCCATTGTGATCGGCGCGGTGCACGAATGTCTGAACGCCAGGCTCGATTCGCTGGCGGCGATTATCGAAAAATTTTGCGAGCCGCAGGTAGCGATTGTCTCGCTGACCATCACGGAAAAAGGCTACTGCATCGATCCGGCGACCGGGAAACTGGATCCGACGCATCCGCGCATTATTCACGATCTGGAGAATCCGACGCTGCCGCAGTCGGCTCCCGGTATTTTAGTTGAAGCGCTGGCCCGCCGCCGGGAACGAGGCCTTCCGCCCTTTACCGTGCTCTCCTGCGATAATATCCCCGACAACGGTCACGTGGTAAAAAATGCCGTCCTCGGCATGGCGGAAAAACGCAGCCCGGCGCTGGCGGACTGGATCGCCGACAACGTCAGCTTCCCGGGCACCATGGTGGATCGTATTGTTCCCGCGGCCACACCGGAGTCGCTGGCGGAAATCGCCACCGTGCTGGGGGTCGACGATCCCTGCGCCATCAGTTGCGAACCCTTCATTCAGTGGGTGGTCGAAGATCACTTTGTCGCCGGGCGACCCGCCTGGGAGACGGCGGGCGTGCAGATGACCGACGACGTGTTGCCCTGGGAGCAAATGAAGCTGCGGATGCTCAACGGCAGCCACTCTTTCCTCGCCTGGCTTGGCTATCTGGCAGGGCATGCGCACATTAGCGACTGCATGCGGGATGACGTCTTCCGCCGCGCCGCCCGCCAGCTGATGCTTGACGAACAGGCTCCGACGCTGACCATTACCGGCGTTGATCTGCTGGCCTATGCCGACAGTCTCATCGCCCGCTTCAGCAATCCGGCGCTCAAACACCGCACCTGGCAAATCGCCATGGACGGTAGCCAGAAGCTGCCCCAGCGCATGCTCGATGGCATCCGCGTACATCTGGCGCGCGACAGCCGTTGGCCGCTGCTGGCTCTCGGCGTGGCCGGCTGGATGCGCTACGTCAGCGGCACGGACGACGCCGGTCAGACGATCGACGTGCGCGATCCGCTGGTCGACAAGATCCGGCAGCGGGTGGCCCAGAGCGATGAGCAGCAGCGCGTCGACGCCCTGCTGGGGCTGGAGGAAATATTTGGCCGCGACCTGCCGCACAACGCCCAGTTTGTCGCCGGGATCCGCGCCGCCTGGCAACAGCTGGCGACGCACGGCGCCCGCGAGGCCGTCGCCCGCGCGCTGAATTCTTAACAATATTTGCGCTTATGCGGACAGAATTCTCTTCTGTCTGCCTCAGGACTTCTCTTTTCCCCCTTTTTTCGTCAGGATAGGCGTAACTGTTACAACATTACATTTATCCTGGAGAAAAGAGTGACCAGAACCAATTTGATCACCGGCTTTCTCGGCAGCGGTAAGACGACCTCGATTCTTCATCTGCTGGCGCAGAAGCCTGCGGATGAAAAATGGGCCGTACTGGTTAACGAGTTTGGCGAAGTCGGGATAGACGGCGCGCTGCTGGCCGACAGCGGCGCCCTGCTCAAAGAGATCCCCGGCGGCTGCATGTGCTGCGTCAATGGCCTGCCGATGCAGGTTGGGCTGAACACCCTGCTGCGCCAGGGCAAACCCGATCGCCTGCTGATCGAACCCACCGGTTTGGGCCACCCAAAGCAGATCCTCGATATCCTCACCGCGGCGGTGTATGAGCCCTGGATCGATCTGCGCGCCACGCTGTGCATCCTCGATCCCCGCCAGCTGCTGGATGAAAGAGCCGTCAGCAACGACAACTTCCGCGATCAGCTGGCCGCGGCGGACATCATTGTGGCTAATAAAAGTGATCGGGAAACCCCCGAAAGCGCCCGGGCGCTGGCCGACTGGTGGCAGCGCTGGGGCGGCGAGCGTCGCAAGGTGTCGGCAATCCAGGGCAATATCGATCTGACCCTGCTCGATGAGCCACGACGGAACACCGCCCCGCTGCCGGCGAGCGCGGAGCACGCCCACCGCCATCCCCCCACTTCCGGCCTCGCCGCGCTCAGCCTGGCGGAACACCAGCGCTGGCGCCGACATCTCAACAATGGCCAGGGCTATCAGGGCTGCGGCTGGATCTTCGACGCGGAGACGGTTTTTGACACCATCGGCCTGCTCGAATGGGCCAGGCTGGCGCCAGTGGGGCGCGTTAAAGGCGTGATGCGCATTGCCGAGGGGGCGGTGCGAATCAACCGTCAGGGGGAGGATCTCCATATCGAGACCCTCAGCGTCGCTCCGCCCGATAGCCGGATCGAGCTTATTTCCGCGAATGAAGCCGACTGGAACGCACTCCAGACCTCGTTGTTGAGGCTTCGTTTAAGTTAAGGCGGCTAAGGTTGCCGCCGACTGTCACAAAATCGCAATGGCTATGATGAAAAACCGAATTCCTTTAATCCTGCTGCTTAACATCGCGGGTGTAGCGCTATTTTGCTCCTGGTATCTGCCAGCCAACCATGGCGCGTGGTTGCCGGTCGACTCCGCGATCTTCCATTTCTTTAACCATGGCGTCAGCGTCAGCCATGCTTATGCCTGGCTGCTGGCGATCATCAACAATCGCGCCTTCGACGCCTGTTCGCTGCTGGCGATGGGCTGCCTGATGCTGAGCTATTGGCTAAAGGCGCCGACTGCAGGCCGTCGTCAGATCGCCATCATGGGCCTGGTGATGCTGCTGGCGGCGGTGATCATCAACCAGCTCGCACAACACCTGATGCCGGTACAGCGCGCCAGCCCGTCGCTGTTTTTTAGCGATATTACCCGCGTCAGCGACGTCGTTAACTTCCCCACTAAGGATGCGTCGAAGGACAGCTTCCCTGGCGATCATGGGATGATGCTGCTGATCTTCGCCAGCTTTATGTGGCGCTATTTTGGCCGTCGCGCGCTGGGCGTCGCGCTGATTATCTTTGTGGTCTTTGCTTTCCCGCGGGTAATGATTGGCGCCCACTGGTTTAGCGATATTGCCGTCGGCTCCCTGACCGCCGTGCTGATCGGCGCGCCCTGGGTATTGATGACCCCGCTGAGCGATAAATTGATCGCCTTTTTCGATCGCTACTTACCCAGCAGAATATCGGCCAAATAATGTCTCCGGCAGCCGCCAAAGTCATTAACTATAAGGGGACCTTTTGGGTCCCTTTTTACATTTTCCCTTTTTTTCAACATGACGTTCATCTTCTTGTCACATTAATCCCGTGACAAATGAAGGAATTGTCTGTTTTTTGCCCGATATTGCCGTAATTTTGGCCTTTCCCGATGATTCACTTTTTGTCACCAAAATACTTATAAGAAATCGCGCAAAACCGCTCGCCATGCGGCGTTTGATAGGGTAATCTCGTTCTCGTTTTGCCTTTTCCGCAGCATTAATTCAGGGCATGAATAAAATTGTGCGTGACTGCACAAATTTAAGCTTAAGGAATTGTCTCATTGCGGATGGGTATTTAGGCTCTAACACGTTTGGCATTTTTTATAACGACATTGTCGTTAAGGACAACAAGGGAAAATAAACAGCATGGTCAAATCTCAGCCGATTTTGAGATATATCTTGCGGGTAGCCCCCGCGATTGCAGTAGCGGTTCTGCTTTCCGCGTGTAGTTCAACAAGTACCGCCAGGAATATGCATTCTGAGACGCATGCTGTGGGTAGTGGCGATTTATCATCACTGCAAGCCTCTCAGGATGAATTTGAAACGATGGTCCGTAACCTGGACGTAAAGTCCCGTTTAATGGATCAGTATGCCAGCTGGAAAGGCGTGCGTTACCGCCTCGGCGGCAGCACCCGCAAGGGTATCGACTGCTCAGCGTTTGTGCAGCGCACCTTCCGCGAACAATTTGGTCTGGAACTGCCGCGTTCAACTTCTGAACAGCAGGAAACCGGAAAATCGATTTCCCGTGCCCAACTGCGTACAGGCGATCTGGTTCTGTTTCGCGCCGGCTCTACCGGCCGCCATGTCGGGATCTACCTCGGCAACAACCAGTTTGTTCACGCCTCCACCAGCAGCGGGGTGACTATCTCCAGCATGGATGAGCCATACTGGAAAAAGCGCTACAATGAAGCGCGTCGAGTCCTGAGCCGCTCGTAAACTGTCCTCTACCGCCGCCGGTTATCCCTTGGCTGGCTGCGGGATAAAAAACACTGCCCCAGGCAGTGTTTTTTTTTGCCACCTGGTTCTCAACGTCGCAAAATAAGCTATGTCTTTTAAGTGGGAATGAGAAAAACGACGACCGACACTCCGTTGATGCGCTTCAATAATACGGAAAGAATCTGGCTATGCTTACTCGCTACTTTTCGCCCCAGCGTAAAACCTGGTTAACCAGCCTGAGCGTGGGGATCATCGTCGCGCTGTTGGCCGGGAGCATTCAGTTTATGGTGATCTACCATAACCGGGCCGAGCGTTTCGACGCCATTATCAACAATGTTAATACCTATCTGAAAAGCTATTTTCACGACCTGCGCCAGACCATTGACGGCCTGCAGCCGCTGGTGGACCAGCCCTGCGAGAATATTGACTCCGGGCTTACCTCCCACGCCGCGTTCAGCCCCAACGTCCGCGCTTTCCTGCTGGTCAAAAACGGCATCGCCTTTTGCTCATCGGCTACGGGAGCCATGAATACGCCCCTCAGCCAGCTGATCCCGGCCATCGATATCAGCAAACCCGTTGCTATGGCGATTTTACCAGGCACGCCGATGATGCCGAAGAGCGCGGCGCTTGCGCTGTGGGTAGGTAAACCCGGCGATCAAAACAGCGGCATTTTCGTGTCGATTAACGCTAATCTCACACCGTATATCCTCTATTCCGCACGGCAAAACGATTTCAGCGGCATTGCGCTGGCCATCGATCACACCGCTATCTCCACCTTCAGTAATCGGCTGGTGGATCCGCAAACGCTGCATAACGCGCCGATCCGCCAGGCACAGATCGAGGGCTTACCGCTGAAGGTCTACCTGTATGCCAACAGCTGGCTGGCGGAAAATACGCAGTTTGCTCTGCTGCTCGGGGTCGTCTGCGGCCTGCTGGCGGGGCTGCTCTGCTATTACGTGCTGACGATCAAATCGGATCCGCGAAAATCTATTCTGTTGGGGATCAAAAATAACCAGTTCTACATCGTTTATCAGCCGGTGGTTAATGCACAGACTCTACGTATCAGCGGCGTGGAGGTCCTAATGCGCTGGCGCCATCCGGTGGTTGGTGAAATTCCGCCCGACGTTTTTATTAACCTGGCCGAAACCCAGCAGATGATCGTGCCGCTAACCCATCACCTGCTCGCGCTGATCGCCAGCGACGCTGCGGTGTTGAAGCGTATTCTGCCGCGCGGCGTGAAGCTGGGGCTGAATATTTCCCCTGCCCATCTGCAGGCCGACAGCTTCCGTGACGATATGCTGCGCTTCGCCGCCGCGCTGCCCGCCGACCACTTTCACGTGGTGCTGGAGGTAACCGAGCGGGCGATGATTGATAAAGAAAAATCGATGGCTAACTTCGCCTGGCTCCACCGCCAGGGATTCGAAATCGCGATTGATGATTTCGGCACCGGGCATAGCGCGCTGATCTATCTCGAACGCTATAACTTCGATTATCTGAAGATCGATCGCGGTTTTGTGCAGGCGATTGGTACTGAAACAGTAACCTCGCCGGTGCTGGATGCGGTACTGACCCTCAGCCGCCGGCTGAAATTAATGACCGTCGCCGAAGGGGTGGAGACCCAGGAACAGGCGGAGTGGCTTCGCGGCCAGGGCGTTCATTTCCTGCAGGGGTACTGGATCAGCCGACCGCTGTCGCTGGCCGGGCTGGTGGCTGCGCACGATGAACCCGCGAACTATTTCACAACGCGCTAAGTCTCACTTATGATGCGGGAACGGATGTCGGCCATGGGGGCCGGCCATGACAGGGTATTCTGCCGCCTATGTATGCGCGCCTCTTTCTGATTCTGCTGGCTCTGTTTAGCCTGGACGCTAAGGCGCAAACCATTCAGGAAAGCGTAGCCTTCGCGATTATCGGCGAACCGAAATACGCCGCCGGTTTCAGTCATTTTGATTACGTCAATCCCAGGGCGCCGAAAGGCGGCACCCTCACCCTGGCGGCGATCGGCACCTTTGATAACTTCAACCGTTATGCGCTGCGCGGCAACCCCGCGGTACGCACGGAGGCGCTCTACGATACCCTGTTCACCACCTCGGATGATGAGCCCGGCAGCTACTACCCGCTGATTGCCGAGCGGGCGCGCTATGCCGAGGACTATTCCTGGATGGAGATCGCGCTCAACCCGCGCGCCCGCTTCCATGACGGCACGCCGATCACCGCCCGCGATGTGGCGTTTACCTTCAACAAGTTTATGACAGAAGGGGTGCCGCAGTTTCGCCTGTTTTATAAAGGCACCACCGTGAAGGCCATCGCGCCGTTGACCGTGCGTATTGACCTCGGCCAGCCCGGCAAAGAGAACATGCTGAGTCTGCTGAGCCTGCCGGTGATGCCCGAGGCGTTCTGGCGCCAGCACAAACTCAGCGACCCGCTGTCGAAGCCGCCGCTGGCCAGCGGGCCATACCGCATCAGCGCCTGGCGAATGGGGCAATATATTACCTATTCCCGGGTCGCCGACTACTGGGCGGCCGACCTGCCGGTCAACCGCGGTCGCTGGAATTTCGATACGCTGCGCTATGACTATTATCTCGACGACAATGTCGCTTTCGAAGCCTTTAAAGCGGGAGCCGTCGATCGCCGGGAAGAGACCGTCGCCAAAAACTGGGCTACCCGCTACGTCGGTCGCAACTTCAGCCGCGGCTACATCATTAAAGATGAGCATACCAATACCTCGGCGCAGGATACCCAGTGGCTGGCGTTCAATATTCAGCGCCCGATTTTTGCCGATCGCCGGGTGCGGCAGGCCATTACCCTGGCGTTCGATTTCGAATGGATGAACAAGGCGCTGTTTTACAGCGCCTATCAGCGCGCCAACAGCTATTTCCAGAACACCGAATATGCCGCCCGCAGCCTGCCCGACGCAGCCGAGCTGGCCCTGCTGACGCCGATGAAAAACGAACTGCCCCCGGAGCTCTTCAGCCAGGTTTACCAGCCGCCGGTCTCCCGCGGCGATGGCTTCGATCGCGCCAACTTACTCAAAGCCGACGCCCTGCTCAATGCGGCGGGCTGGACGGTGAAGAACCAGCGCCGGGTCAACGCCGCCACCGGCAAGCCGCTGCGCTTTGAGCTACTGCTGCCGGCCGGGGGCAATGACCGCTGGGTGCTGCCGTTTCAGCACAACCTGCAGCGTCTTGGGATCGTCATGGATATTCGTCAGGTTGATAATTCGCAGTACAGCAACCGCCGCCGCAGCCGGGATTACGACATGATGCCAAGCCTGTGGCGCGCCATGCCCTGGCCGGGGACCGACCTGCAAATCTCCTGGGCGTCCGACTATATTCACTCCAGCTACAACGCGCCCGGGGTGCAAAGCCCGGTAGTGGATAAGCTGATTGCGCAGATCCTGCAGTGGCAGGGCAATAAGCAGAAACTGATCCCTCTCGGTCGGGCGCTGGATCGTGTGCTGACCTGGAATAACTACATGTTGCCGATGTGGTATATGGCGCAGGACCGCACCGCGTGGTGGAATAAGTTCTCTTTCCCCGCGACCCGCCCCATCTATTCGTCCGGCCTCGATACCTGGTGGTACGACGTGAACAAAGCGGCCACCCTCCCTGCGGACAGACGCTAAGGACATCCCATGGGCAGCTACCTGATCCGCCGTTTGCTGTTAGTCATCCCCACCCTGTGGGCCATCATCACCATTAACTTTTTTATTGTCCAGATCGCGCCTGGCGGCCCGGTCGATCAGGCCATCGCCGCCATCGAGTTTAATCAGCGCGGCGGGATGCCGGGGGCTGGCGACGGCGGCATGGGCGCCAGCCATGCCCGCACCGGCGCAGGCAATATCAGCGAGGGTCACTATCGCGGCGGGCGCGGCCTCGACCCGGAAGTCATCGCCGAGATCACCCACCGCTACGGCTTCGATAAACCGCTGCACGAACGCTATCTGAAGATGCTGGGCGATTATCTGCGCTTTGATTTCGGCGACAGCCTGTTTCGCAGCGCCTCCGTGCTGCAGCTGATTAAAGACAGCCTGCCGGTCTCGGTGAGCCTCGGGCTGTGGAGCACGCTGATTATCTATCTGGTCTCCATTCCGCTGGGCATCCGCAAAGCGGTCAGCAACGGCAGCCGCTTTGATATCTGGAGCAGTACGCTGATTATCATTGGCTATGCGATCCCTGCCTTTCTGTTCGCCATCCTGCTGATCGTGATTTTTGCCGGCGGCAGCTATTTCGACCTCTTCCCGCTGCGCGGTCTGGTCTCGCCAAATTTCGACACCCTCCCCTGGTATCAAAAGATCCTCGACTACCTGTGGCACATCACCCTGCCGGTGCTGGCGACGGTAATTGGCGGCTTTGCCGCGCTGACTATGCTGACCAAAAACAGCTTCCTCGACGAGATCCGCAAACAGTATGTGGTCACCGCCCGCGCCAAAGGCGTTGGTGAGAAACAGATCCTCTGGGGACACGTGTTCCGTAACGCCATGCTGCTGGTGATTGCCGGCTTCCCGGCCACCTTTATCAGTATGTTCTTTACCGGCTCGTTGCTGATCGAAGTGATGTTCTCGCTAAACGGCCTGGGTCTGCTGGGCTATGAAGCGACGGTCTCCCGCGACTATCCGGTGATGTTCGGCACGCTCTATATTTTCACTCTGATTGGCCTGCTGCTGAATATCGTCAGCGATATCAGCTATACGCTGGTCGACCCGCGCATTGATTTTGAGGGCCGCTAATGTCTTTCTTCAGTCCCGTTAATCAGGCCCGCTGGGCGCGCTTTCGCCACAACCGTCGCGGCTACTGGTCGCTGTGGCTGTTTTTAATTCTCTTCCTATGCAGCCTGGGCGCCGAGCTGCTGGCCAACGACCGCCCGCTGCTGGTGCAGTACCGGGGCCAGCTGTACGTCCCGGTGTTAAAAAACTACACTGAGCAAACCTTCGGCGGCGCGTTCGCCACCGCCGCCGACTATCAGGATCCCTGGCTGCAGCACCAGCTGGCGACTCACGGCTGGGCGCTATGGCCGCCAGTGCGCTTCGGCGCGACGACAATTAATTTTGCCAGCACGGTTCCCTTTCCATCGCCGCCCTCGGCCAGCAACTGGCTCGGCACCGACGCCAACGGCGGCGATGTGCTGGCGCGGATCCTCTATGGGACACGCATCTCGGTGCTCTTCGGTCTGCTGCTGACGCTGTTCTCCAGCGTGCTGGGGGTGCTGGCCGGGGCGATACAGGGTTACTACGGCGGTAAAATCGACCTGTGGGGACAGCGCTTTATCGAAGTCTGGTCCGGCATGCCAACGCTGTTCCTGATCATCCTGCTCTCCAGCGTCGTGCAGCCGGGCTTCTGGTGGCTGCTGGCAATCACCGTTCTCTTTGGCTGGATGACGCTGGTGGGCGTGGTGCGCGCGGAATTTCTCCGCACCCGCAACTACGACTATGTTCGGGCGGCGCAGGCGTTAGGGGTTAGCGACCGGCAGATCATCCTGCGGCATATGTTGCCCAACGCGATGGTGGCGACCCTCACCTTCCTGCCCTTTATCCTGTGCAGCTCCATTACCACCCTGACGTCGCTGGATTTTCTCGGCTTCGGCCTGCCGCTCGGCTCGCCCTCCCTCGGCGAGCTGCTGCTGCAGGGCAAAAACAACCTGCAGGCGCCCTGGCTGGGCATTGCCGCGTTTCTCTCCGTCGCCGTGCTGCTGACGCTACTGATTTTTATTGGTGAAGCGGTTCGCGACGCCTTTGATCCCAGTAAGGCGGTGTAATATGACCCACCCGCTGTTAGCTATCGACAATCTCTCTATTGCCTTTCGCCAGCAGGGTGAGACGCAGACCGTGGTGCACAATCTGTCGCTCGAGGTGGCGGTCGGCGAAACGCTGGCCCTGGTGGGCGAATCCGGCTCCGGTAAGAGCATCTCCGCCCTGTCGGTGCTGCGGCTGCTCCCTACCCCGCCGGCCAGCTACCCCAGCGGTGACATCCGTTTTCATGGCCAGTCGCTGCTGCATGCGGATGAGGCGACCCTGCGCGGCGTGCGCGGCAACCGGATCGCGATGATCTTTCAGGAGCCGATGGTATCGCTCAATCCCCTGCACACCCTGGAAAAACAGCTCTACGAGGTGCTGTCGTTACACCGGGGAATGCGCAAACAGGCGGCGCGCGGGGAGATCCTCGACTGCCTGGAGCGCGTCGGGATCCGTCAGGCGCCGCGGCGGCTGGCGGACTATCCGCATCAGCTCTCCGGCGGTGAGCGCCAGCGGGTGATGATCGCCATGGCGCTGCTGACGCGCCCGGAGTTGCTGATCGCCGACGAGCCGACTACCGCCCTGGACGTATCGGTGCAGGCGCAAATTCTGCAACTGCTGCGCGAGCTGAAGCAGGAGCTGAACATGGGGCTGCTGTTTATCACTCATAACCTGAGCATCGTCCGCCAGCTGGCTGACCGGGTGGCGGTAATGCAGAACGGCCGCTGCGTGGAACACAATGACTGTCGGGCGCTGTTCAGCGCGCCAGGGCATCCCTACACCCAACGCCTGCTGGATAGCGAGCCGGACGGGGAGCCTGTGCCGCTGGCCGCCGATGCCCCGGTGCTGCTGCAGGCGGACGATTTAAAGGTGGCGTTTCCCGTTCGCAAAGGGATCCTGCGTCGGGTGGTCGATCATCATCGGGTGGTCAACAGCCTTAGCTTTCAGCTGCGCGCCGGCGAGACGCTGGGCCTGGTGGGGGAATCGGGTTCCGGTAAAAGTACCACCGGCCTGGCCCTGCTGCGCCTGATCCCGTCCGGGGGCAAGATAACCTTCGCCGGCCAGCCGATTCAGGGCCGTAACCGCCGACAGCTGCTACCGCTGCGCCGACAGATGCAGGTGGTTTTTCAGGATCCGAACTCGTCGCTCAATCCGCGCCTCACGGCGCAGCAGATCATTGAGGAAGGCTTGCGCGTCCACCAGCCGACGCTGACGGCGGCCGAACGCGAACAGGCGGTGATCCTTGCCATGCAAGAGGTCGGCCTCGACCCGGCCAGCCGCCAGCGCTATCCGGCGGCGTTCTCCGGTGGCCAGCGACAGCGTATCGCCATCGCCAGAGCGTTGATCGTCAAACCGCAGCTGATCGTCCTCGATGAACCGACCTCATCGCTGGACAAAACCGTTCAGGCGCAGATCCTGAACCTGCTGAAAGCCTTACAGCGAAAGCATCAGCTGGCCTATATTTTTATCAGCCATGATTTAGGCGTGGTGCGGGCGCTGTGTCACCAGGTGATGGTGCTGCGTCAGGGAGAGGTGGTCGAACAGGGCGAGTGCAAGTCCGTCTTCAGCGCACCCCGGCATGAGTATACCCGCCAGCTGCTGGCGCTAAGCTGACGGTCAGAAAGGGTTATTGCCGGAGAAGGGCTCGGCGATGGCCACGCCAAAGTTTTTCAGACGACAGGTGGCGGCAAACTCATCCTGCAGGTTAACGAACAGGCAGGGTTCACCTTCGCACTCCAGCACGGAACAGTCGACTTCGATGTCGCTTAACGCCTGGCTGAGCTTATGCATCACCGGCCAGGCTTTCTCACCGTCCGGGCTCAGCAATTTCAGGGCAACGAGACTGTTCTCGTTCTGCGCGCCGTTTTGCGGAATCGGTTCAACTCTGGAACCCGCAAAACCGGCCAGCCAGCGATAGCTCTGCGGCAGACGGTGTACGATAGAGAGTTGTTGTGTATTCACTTAGTTTCCCCGGAAGCAAAAGGCTTCACAATAAATTTACATCAATATTAACACACTGTTGACAAATAGTCCTGCCTTGAGGCAGAAAACGTTTACAGCGGCGGCGGACCAGGGTTAAGCGCTTATAATCCAGCGCTTTATTTTTTATACCCGGCGAGCCGATTGGCGCTATATGTACCCGTTTCTGTGATCCAAAACAACTTTTTTATCGCAACAATGCGACTTTTTACACTAATTGATTTTACATAAAGGAAACAAATCGCAGAACCCTGAAGCCCATTGCGGTTGACATGCATCAAGAAAGGGGCGATTTCGCCCCTGAAAATGTGACCTAGCGTGCGATTTTTCGCCGCCGGGATGCGTAAAGCGAGAAGAAAATAGAGCAGGTTGCGCAGAAGGCAATAGAGATCAGCATCGGCCAGGCGGTGGTAAACGTCGCCATCGACAGCAGCGCGCCGATAATCGCCCCGATACCGAAACGGAAAGTCCCCGCCAGCGACGAAGCAGTGCCCGCCATATGCGGAAACTCATCGAGGATCACCGCCATGGCGTTAGACGACACCATGGATACGCAGCCGACAAAGGCCGCTACGCCGATCACTAGTGACCAGAAGCCGACATCCAGCAGCGCGCAGACCACCATCCACACCGCCATGGCAAACTGGATCCACAGCCCGGCGCGGAACATACGCAACGCCCCTACCCGCCGCACAAACCGGCTGTTGAACATGGTCATCAGAAACAGAAAAACGATGTTCAGCGCAAAATAGTAGCCAAAGTGCTGAGGCGCGACGTGGTTTATATTGATGTAGACAAAGGGACCGGCGCTAAGGAAAGAGAACATGCCCGCGAAGCTAAAGCCGCTCGCCAGCATATAGCTCAGTACCCGCTTGTGGCGGAACAGCGTGGCAAAGTTACCCAGCGTGGTGCGCAGATGGAACGGCTGACGCCTTTCAGCCGGCAGCGTTTCGCGGACAAACAGGCCGATCATCAGCGAGGCCAGCAGGGCCACCAGGGCGAGGATCCAAAAGATGGCATGCCAGCTGAACCAGACCAACACCGCCCCGCCGACCATCGGCGCCACCAGCGGCGCAATGGTCGTGACCAGCATGACAAACGACATCATGCGCGAAAACTCATCTTTCGGATAGATGTCGCGCATCAGGGCGTTAATCACCACGCTGGCCGCCGCGGCTGCCAGACCGTGGAAGAAACGCATGACAATCAGCATATCGACGGTTTGCGACAGGGCGCAGGCTACCGCCGCCGCCGCGAAGACCAGCGTCCCGCCGAGGATCACCGGCTTGCGGCCAAGGCTGTCCGCCATCGGGCCGTACAGCAGCTGACCCAGCGCAAAGCCGAGGATATAGGTGCTGAGCGTCATCTGCGCGCTGCCGTCCGGGACGTTATACTGGGCGGCGATCACCGGCAGGGCCGGAAGATACATATCAATAGACAGCGGCATCAGCATGGCCAGCAGGCCAAGGATAAACACAATCCCCAGTGAAGAATTCTGCTTCAGCGTCACGTTTTACTCCGTGGCTGCGGGGCGCCCACGCTGGCGATTTCCGCTTCCGTCAGCGGACGATATTCACCCGGCGCCAGCGATTCATCCAGCAGGATGTCGCCGATGCGTTCCCGATGCAGGCCAACCACGTGGTTGCCCACGGCGGCGAACATGCGTTTCACCTGATGGTAGCGGCCTTCGCTGATGGTGAGGCGCACTTCGGTCGGAGTGATAACTTCCAGCAACGCCGGTTTGGTGAGATCTTTTTCGTTATGCAGCTGGACGCCTTTGGCGAACAGCTCAGCGGTCCCTTCCGCCAGCGGGCTTTCCAGCGCCACCAGATAGGTTTTTTCACAGTGGTGGCGCGGCGAGGTAATGCGATGCGACCACTGGCCGTCATCGGTCATCAGCACCAGCCCGGTGGTGTCGATATCCAGCCGTCCGGCGGCGTGCAGCTTATGCGCCACCGGCTCGTCGAGGAAATAAAGGATAGTCGGATGATCGGGATCGTCGGTGGAACAGACGTACCCTTGCGGCTTGTTGAGCATAAAGTAACGCGGGCCATTCTGCTGGGTCAGCGTATTTCCGTCATACTCCACCTCGTGCTCCGGCTGGAGCTTAAAAGAGGCATCTTTCACAATGTCGCCGTCCACGGTAACGCGGCTGCCGCGAATTTCACGCCCGGCAATAGCCCGGCTGACGCCGAGCTGCTGAGCGATAAACTTATCAAGTCGCATGAGATTTTTTTAGCCTGTCATAGTGCTGGAGCGGGCAAATCGCCCGAAAAAGAAGAATTTCACCGGCTAGTATAACGGGCTCTTAACACCACTCAAGGGAAAAGATTCATGGCATACTATTCGCCAGTTAATTAGCCCCGTGAATTCATGACTTTTACATTACGTCCTTACCAACAAGAAGCCGTCGATGCCACCCTCGCCTGGTTCCGTCGCCATACCGAGCCGGCGGCGATTGTCCTGCCCACCGGCGCGGGCAAAAGTCTGGTGATCGCCGAGCTTGCCAGGCTGGCGCGCGGCCGCGTGCTGGTGCTGGCCCATGTCAAAGAGCTGGTGGCGCAGAACCATGCCAAATACTGCGCCCTTGGCCTCGAGGCGGATATCTTCGCCGCCGGTCTGCAGCGAAAAGAGAGCCACGGCAAAGTGGTGTTCGGCAGCGTGCAGTCGGTGGCGCGCAATCTCGACCAGTTTCGCAGCGAATTTTCACTACTCATCGTCGATGAATGCCACCGCATCAGCGATGATGACGACAGCCAGTATCAGCAGATCATCGGTCACCTGCGGCAGGTCAATCCGCAGATCCGGCTGCTCGGCCTGACGGCCACGCCGTTCCGCCTTGGCAAGGGCTGGATCTATCAGTTCCATTATCATGGGATGGTGCGCGGCGATGAAAAGGCCCTGTTCCGCGACTGCATCTATGAGCTACCGCTGCGCTATATGATTAAACACGGCTATCTGACGCCGCCGGAGCGCCTCGATATGCCGGTGGTGCAGTACGATTTCAGTCGCCTGCAGGCGCAAAGCAACGGCCTGTTCAGCGAAGCCGATCTTAACCATGAGCTGAAAAAACAACAGCGTATCACGCCGCATATTGTCAGCCAGATCGTGGAGTTCGCCGAAAACCGCAAAGGGGTGATGATCTTTGCCGCCACCGTGGAACACGCCCGGGAAGTGACCGGCCTGCTGCCGGTAGGCCAGGCGGCGCTGATCACCGGCGAAACGCCTGGGCCGGAGCGGGATCGCATCATCGAGGCCTTTAAAGCGCAGGCGTATCGCTATCTGGTGAACGTCGCGGTGCTGACCACCGGCTTCGACGCCCCGCACGTCGACCTGATCGCCATCCTCCGCCCCACCGAGTCGGTGAGTCTTTACCAACAGATCGTTGGCCGCGGTCTGCGCCTGGCGCCGGGGAAAACCGACTGTCTGATCCTCGACTACGCCGGCAATCCGCATGACCTGTATGCCCCGGAAGTGGGGACGCCGAAGGGCAAAAGCGACAACGTGCCGGTGCAGGTCTTCTGCCCGGCCTGCGGCTTCGCCAATACCTTCTGGGGCAAAACCACCGCCGACGGCACCTTGATTGAACACTTTGGCCGCCGCTGCCAGGGGTGGTTCGAAGATGACGACGGCCACCGCGAACAGTGCGACTTCCGCTTTCGCTTTAAAAACTGCCCGCAGTGTAATGCGGAAAACGACATCGCCGCCCGCCGTTGCCGGGAGTGCGACACTATACTGGTTGACCCGGACGATATGCTGAAGGCGGCGCTGAAACTGAAGGACGCGCTGGTGCTGCGCTGCAGCGGCATGGCCCTGCAGCACGGCGGCGACGAGAAGGGCCCGTGGCTGAAAATCACCTACTACGATGAAGACGGGGCGGATGTCAGTGAGCGCTTCCGTCTGCAGACCCCCGCCCAGCGCACCGCCTTCGAACAACTGTTTATTCGCCCGCATACCCGCACCCCCGGGGTGCCGCTGCGCTGGATAACGCCGGCGGATATCGTGACCCAGCAGGCGCTGCTGCGCCATCCGGACTTTGTCGTCGCCCGCATGAAGGGGCAGTACTGGCAGGTGCGGGAAAAAGTGTTCGATTATCAGGGGCGTTTTCGTCGCGCCAACGAGCTGCGTTAATTACCGGAAAGCTGAGGTTTTGATTGCCCGGGTGTCGTTTGGCGGCTATAATGCCGCCCGCTTTTGCATTCGCAAAGCAGATAATCCGCCTGTTGCTGGGTCGCCTGTAGCAGGCTTTATATATAGAGAGACATCAATGTTTACTATCAACGCAGAAGTACGTAAAGAGCAGGGTAAGGGTGCGAGCCGCCGCCTGCGCGCAGCTAACAAGTTCCCGGCAATCATCTACGGTGGCGCAGCTGCTCCGGTTGCTATCGAACTGGACCACGACAAAGTATGGAACATGCAGGACAAAGCTGAGTTTTACAGCGAAGTTCTGACCGTCGTTGTTGATGGCAAAGAAGAAAAAGTCAAAGTTCAGGCTGTTCAGCGCCACGCGTTCAAGCCGAAACTGACTCACATCGACTTCGTTCGCGCGTAATCGCCGATAGCAAGTTGTATGGCAAGCGCCCCGGGGTCTCAGGCTCCGGGGCGTTTTGTTATCTGCGCAGCCAAAGCTCCGGCGCCTCGTGCACGATGTCGCTAAGCATCCGATGCTTATTCATTCCGGGCAGCCAGAGCATCACCATGGTGACGTTCAGCCCCTGACTGCCGACCTCCGTCGCGATTTCACTGACTCCCTGCCACTCGCCTGGCCGCAAATGGTCCGGTAAAAACCCCCAGCCCCTCCCCTGCTCCAGCGCATGGCGCAACAGGGTAATTTCATTCATATACAGCGTATGGCCGGAAATCTGCAGCCGGCGGGCGATTTGATCGTCACTGCGCCGGTGCATCACTAACTGCGGCGTCAACGAAAGATTCAATAACGTCAGCGGCCGCGGAGCGTCGTGGAACAGGCTGTCCGCCGCGTAGAAACGCAGATCCACGGTGCCGAGCGCCCGCCACTCCATTTCGCTCCCCAGCGTGCGGTTGTTAGCCTGACAAATCGCCATCTCCGCCACGCCATCGCTCAGCGCCTGCTCGGCTTCGCGACGCGAGGCGCTCCAGCAGCTCAGGCGGATCTGCCGTCGGGCCAGGTTATCGGCCAGCGCACAGAGAAATTCACGCGGCACGAAGGGATCGTACACCAGACGCAGCGCCTGCCCGGCGGTTTGCGGCAGCGTTTGCGCAAAAGACTCGAAAGCCTGCGCCTGACGCAACAGCAGATGCGCCTGGCGAAACAGCTGCTCGCCCTCGGCAGTTAGCGTCAGGCTACGTCCTTCACGGCTGAACAGCCGGTAGCCCAGCGCATCTTCCAGATAGTCCAGCAGATCGCGCAGCGTGGTCCGGTCTTTAGCTAAACGAATGGCCGCCTGCGACAGGCTGCCGGTCTCAGCAATCGTCGCGAAGGCTTCAATCTGTGCGAATGAGTACTGTAGGGTTTTCATCCTTTTTCTCCCTTAAGGGGGAAAATCCCCCATGTGCTGATTTTAGCCGGCGCGCGCCGATTTATATACTGCGCAGCGAATCTATGGCAAACGAGGAAATGACAATGATAAGAAAATCACTGGCCCTGGCGTTAATATTGGCGGCGCTGCCGGCGGCGGCAATGGCGCAACACTGCGGCAGCCTGACGCTGGATGTCTGCCCCACCCCTTACGATCAAACGCTACCCGCGGCCAAAGACATGCTCAGCTGGGATCAGACTTCACGCGTGATTGGCTTTCGCAATGACTATCGCAACTATGCCGGCGATGTCTTCCGCCACGGCGCCTCGACGCCGCTGGAGCGCGCTGAAAAACAACTGACCGATGCCCGCTATACGCTCAACGGCCACACCTGGAATTTGCAGGATTACCTGAAGCGCGAGAACGTCAGCGGTATGCTGGTGCTGAAAGATGGTAAAGTCGCCTGGAAATATCTCGCCGAAGGTAATACCGACACCACCCTGTGGACCTCGCGCTCGGTGGGCAAATCGGTGGTCTCGACGCTGGTCGGTATCGCCATTCAACAGGATAAAATCCACTCCCTTGATGACTTGATTACCGTTTATGAACCCGAACTGAAAGGCACCGCCTGGGACGGCGTAACGCTGAAGCAGTTGATTCAACACACCAGCGGGGTGGAATGGAATGAAGACTACACCGACCCGCAGTCGCATTTCGCCCGCCTGACCCAGTGTGAAGCGCAGCCCGGCGCCTATGCCTGCGTGCGTAAGATCGTCACCGGCCTGGCGCGTCAACACCCGGCGGGCGAGCAGTGGTCCTACTCTTCCGGCGGCGCCTGGCTGCTTGGGGATATCCTGGAGCGCGCCACCGGCATGTCGCTGGCCGCCTGGCTTGAACAGGCTCTATGGCAGCCGGCCGGGATGGCCCACGACGGCGTGTGGCATGCTTATCAGCAAGGGAAGCACGACGTCGGCGCCCACGGCTTTAACGCCACCCTTGAAGACTGGGGCCGCTTTGGTGAATTCGTCGCCCGTGACGGTCGGTTAAGCAATGGCAAACAGCTGGTGCCGACTGGCTGGTTCGATCAAGCCGCCAGCTGGACCAAGGCGCTAAACTCGGTCTCGGCAGCGCATCCGGAGGGTATTTACGGCTATCAGTGGTGGAATAACGCGATTCCGGCGAATGCGCAAAACGTCCAGCCGACGCCGCAGGAAGGGCTTAAAGGGTCGCTGTGGGCGCTGGGGATCTACGGCCAGGTGATCATGGTGAACCGCGCGGAACACCTGGTGATCGTCCAGTGGTCGACCTGGCCGCAGGCGGAACCTTCCTTCAACGCTCAGCCATTGGAAGCGGCGCTGATGTACAGCGCCATTGCCCGCGAGCTGCGTTAACTCCCCGCTCCTTGCCGCTCAGCCGGCGAGGAGCGTGTCGGCATTCAGCGCCAGGTGTTGCAGCAGGATAATGGTTTTAGCATCCATGATCTCGCCATCGCGAATGGCCTGCAGCGCCCGCGTCAGCGGCCACTCCAGTACTTCAATGTCCTCACCTTCCGCCGCCAGTCCGCCGCCGTCGCCCCGACGGTCATCGGCCTGATATTCGGCGATAAAAAAGTAGAGTTTTTCGGTGACGGAGCCGGGGCTCATAAAGACGGTGAAGACGGGTTCGACACGGGTCACGCGAAAGCCGGTCTCCTCTTCCGCTTCGGCAACGATCCGCGCCTCCGGCGAGGCGTTATCCAACAGCCCGGCGGCCGCCTCAATGAGATATCCGTCGTGGCCATGAGTAAATACCGGAAAACGGAACTGACGGGTCAGGACCACCGTCCGCTTTTCCCGGTTGTAGAGTAAAATGACTGCGCCGTTGCCCCGGTCATAAGCCTCGCGGCTCTGCTCCTGCCAGCGACCGTCCCGACGCAGCAGTTCGAAGGTATATTTTTTCAACGTGTACCAGTTATCCGAGAGCAGCGTCTCGCGAACGTGGCGGACGTGCGGTGCATGTGTTTGCATGTTATTTCCCCTTTGAGGTGACAGCAGGCACCATAACATGCATAATCGTGCACAAACAAGATCATTCGATGAAGGAAAACCGATGCTCGCCAGTCAGAGAAAACAGCAGATCCTCCAGATCCTCACCGAGGAAAAACAGGTGATGTCCGGGGAGCTAAGCCAGCGGTTTAACGTCTCCGAGGACTCCATTCGCCGCGATCTGCGCGAGCTGGCGGCGGAGGGAAAACTGCAGCGTGTCCATGGCGGGGCATTGCCGGTATCCGCCGCCATTGCGCCAATTGAAACGCGCAAAAGCGTGCAGATCGCCTCCAAGCAGGCGGTCGCCCGCGCCGCCGCAGCCCTGATCCAGCCGGGACAGGTGGTGATTGTCGATGGCGGCACCACCACCGCGGCGATGATCGGCTTTTTACCCGCCGACCTCAGCTGCACGGTGGTCACCCACAGCCCGGGCATCGCCGTGGCGCTGGTGGACCACCCGCGAATCGAGGTGATCCTGCTCGGCGGCAGAGTATTTAAACATTCGGTTGTCGCCGTCGGCGCCGAGACGCTGGCGGGAATGGCGCGGATCAACGCCGATCTGTTCTTTATGGGGGTGACCGGCGTCCACCCGCGGGCGGGTTTCACCACCGGTGATTACGAAGAGGCAGGCATCAAGCGCGCGCTGACGGCCAGGGCGGCAGAAACCGTGGTAATGGCCTCCCGGGAAAAGCTCAACGCCGCGTCGGCCTTTGCCATCGGCGAGCTGAGCCTCGCCAGTACGCTGATTGTCGATGGAGAACCCGACGCCGCGCTACGCCAACAGTTGGTGCAGAGCGGCGTGGAGATCGTCCCCGTTCAGCGGTAGCGCCGCCGGGGCGCAGGGCTTAATTGCCGCCTGACGTCCGGCGCTGCAGCTGGTCGCGCAGGTTCGGCGGGGTACCCTTAATGGTCAGGGTATCAGTGGCGGGATCCCAGAATACGCGTTCGCCCAGCAGCATGGCGTCGAAGTTAATGGTCAATCCGCCGCCGCTGCCGGCAAACTTGGTCAGCTGACGTAAGGTGCTGCGATCCGCCGGGAAGCTCTCTTCCAGTTCATAGCCCTGCTCAGCGGTGAATTCCTGGAAGCTCTTTTCGCTGACGCCGGCGAGCTCTTTGGACAGCGACTCCAGCTCAATCTCTTCCCCAGCCTGCAGCTGTTCGTTGCAGTAGGCGTAGACCTGCTGGCGCACGTTCTGTCGCTCGGATTTATCAAGCTGGGCATCGGCGGCGAAGTCATCCACCGCCTGCAGCAGGCCGCGGTTCTGCGCTTTGGCGTTAAGCCCTTCGCTGGCGCCGAGGAAATCCATAAAGAAATCGGCCACTTTGCGCCCTACCCGCCCTTTCAGGAAGGTCAGATAGCGGGTCGACTCCGGGTTGGTTTCCCACTCGGTGAGATCGATGCGCGCGACGATATCGGCATGGTTAATATCCAGATAATGGGTCGAGCGGATATCCAGCTCTTCGTTGACGCGCATACTGCTCAGGTTATTGAGTACCGCCACCAGCAGATACTCGACCGCAAGGTAACGATACTGGCAGAAGAGGACAATGCCTCCTTCGGCGAACGGGTATTTCGCCAGCTCATCGCGCAGGCGACCGGTCGCCGCGCGGCTAAACGCCAGAAACTCTTCTTCCCCCTGACGCTGCAGGCGCAGCGCCTGGGCCAGTTCGCTCTCTTCATTGAACAAGCCATAGGCTTTGCTTTTGGCGCTATAGACCCGGTGCAGTTCAGCCATCATCTCGACGACCGTCGCGTTCGGCTCCAGCAGTGACTCGCGCAGCACCAGCTCCAGATTTTGTTCATCACGTTTGATTAACTGATGCAGGGCAATCTGGTCGATATCCAGACTCATGTTAAACTCTCCTTTTAGACCGGGCGGTATTCAACCACCGCCGGGTGGCCGACGCAACTGGCGCCACACATTTCGACGTCGTTACCGTCGATTGATGCGCTTTTGCGCCGCGGCGAAAAAATGCGGAAAAAAAGCTGCTGCTACGGTAATATGTTGCCCTTTCACGAACAAACAGATTTTGAGTTTATGCCGCAAATTTCCCGCTATAGCGATCAACAGGTCGAACAGTTGCTCAGCGAGCTGACGAACGTCCTGGAATCACACAAAGCCCCGGTGGACCTTTCACTGATGGTGTTAGGCAATATGGTGACCAACCTGATCAACAGTAGCGTCGCGCCGGCGCAGCGTCAGGCCATCGCCCGTTCTTTCGCGCAGGCTTTGCAATCTTCGATTAACGACGATCCAGCGCATTAAGGATAACAGCAACAGTATATGGTGACTCTACGTCAGCCCTACCGAGAAAAAGTCTCCCAGATGGTTAGCTGGGGGCACTGGTTCGCCCTGTTCAACATGTTGTTGGCCATGGTGCTCGGCAGCCGCTACCTTTTTGTCGCCGACTGGCCGACGACGCTTGCCGGACGACTGTTTTCGTACGTCAGTCTCGTCGGGCATTTCAGCTTTCTGGTGTTTACCAGCTATGTGCTGATCCTCTTTCCGTTGACCTTTATCGTGGTCTCGCAGCGCCTGATGCGCTTCCTGTCGGTGATCCTTGCCACCGCCGGGATGACGCTGCTGCTGATAGACAGCGAGGTTTTTACCCGCTTCCATCTGCACTTAAACCCGGTCGTCTGGGAGCTGGTCATCAACCCTGACCAGAATGAGATGGCGCGCGACTGGCAGCTGATGTTTATCAGCGTCCCGGTCATCTTCTTGATTGAAATGCTCTTCGCCACCTGGAGCTGGCAAAAGCTGCGCAGCCTGACGCGCCGCCGCCACTACGCCCGCCCGGTCGCCTGGTTCTTCTTTTTGTCGTTCGTCAGCAGCCACCTGGTCTATATCTGGGCGGACGCCAATTTCTATCGCCCGATCACTATGCAGCGGGCGAATCTGCCGCTCTCCTATCCGATGACCGCCCGTCGTTTCCTTGAGAAACATGGCCTGCTCGACGCCCAGGATTATCAGCGTCGTCTGGTGGAGCAAGGGGCGCCGGAGGCGGTATCGGTCCAGTATCCGCTTAGCAACCTGCGCTACCGTGACCTCGGCGCGGGCTACAACGTGCTGCTGATCACCGTCGACAACCTGAACTACTCGCGGTTTGAAAAGACCATGCCGGCGCTGGCGGCATTTGCCAAAGAAAACGTTAACTTTACCCAGCATATGAGCTCGGGCAATACCGCCGACAGCGGCCTGTTTGGCTTGTTCTACGGTATTTCGCCTGGCTATATGGACGGTGTCCTCTCGGCGCGTATTCCCGCCGCGCTGATTACTGCCCTCAACCAGCAAGGCTACCAGCTGGGCCTCTTCTCCTCCGATGGGTTTAGCAGCCCGCTGTATCGCCAGGCGCTGCTCTCCGATTTCTCGCTGCCGAGCGCGAAGACCCAGAGCGACGAGCAGACGGCCAATCAGTGGATCGGCTGGCTGGACCGTTACGCGCAGGATGAGAATCGCTGGTTCTCGTGGATCTCGCTCAATGGCACCACTCTCGACGACACGCAGCAGCAGGGCTTTGTCCGCCGCTACAGCAAGGCGGCAGGCGACGTTGATGCCCAGATCGATCGGGTGCTGACTGCGCTGCGCGAAGCCGGCAAACTCGATAATACGGTGGTAATTATTACCGGCGGCCACGGCAAGCCGCTGAATGCGAAACACGACGCGTTCGACTGGTCGCGCGAGCAGCTGCAGGTGCCGCTGGTTATTCACTGGCCGGGCACGCCGGCGCAGGAGATTGCCACCCTGACCGATAACAAAGATGTGATGACTACGCTGATGCAGCGCCTGCTTCACGTTTCGACGCCGGCCAATGAGTACTCGCAGGGAGAAGATCTGTTCAGCGCCGCGCGGCGTCGTAACTGGGTCACCGCGGCCAACGGCGATACGCTGGCCATCACCACCCCGACCATCACCGTGGTCCTCAACCATAACGGCACCTATACCACCTGGAGCCGCGACGGCGAGAAAATTAAAGATCAGAAACCGCAGCTCAGCCTGTTGCTGCAGGTCCTGACTGACGAAAAACGCTTTATCGCTAACTGATTGATTAATTATGAATCAATCGCGCGTGACCCGCTTGCATTCGCCTGGGGAACGGGTAATATTGTTCCCCACGCGTCGGCACGTAGCGCAGCCTGGTAGCGCACCGTCATGGGGTGTCGGGGGTCGGAGGTTCAAATCCTCTCGTGCCGACCAAAAACTCCACAGAAACCAGCCTTTTAAGGCTGGTTTTTTTATGCCTGTTTCCCCTGTTGCCGCCCGCTCGCTTAATTTGTGCCCTTTCTTCAATGTATCGTGAAGATGTACGACTATCCTGATGGTAAATTACGTCGTAGCATCTATTATTCGACCGTATGACTCATAAGCAGGAGCGGATAACATGAGAGTTAATGGACTTACCAAAGGATTTTTCATCCTTATCGTCTTCATTGTAACCTTGGCCTTTTTTGATGTTCTCTCACCCTATTATTCCGCCATCCTTTGGGCTGCGATCCTCGCGGTGATTTTTAATCCGGTCAAAAACAAGATCCGTACCCGCCTCGGCGAGCGCAATGGCCTCGCGGCGCTGATGACCATCGTCATTATCTGTCTTATCGTTTTTACGCCGCTGGCTATCATTCTCTCCTCGCTGGCCTACGAGCTCAACCTGGTGTACAGCAAACTGCAGCATAACGACACCCAGTTTCCGACGGTGGTCGCCAGCCTGTTCGCCCATCTTCCCGGCTGGGCCAGAAGCTTCCTCGCCGATCATAACCTTGATAGCGCGCAGCAGATCCAGCAGCAGCTCTCTGATGCCGCTCTGAAAGGCGGTCAGTATCTGGCTGGCAGCGCGTTTCTGATTGGCAAAGGGACTTTTGGCTTCACCGTCAGCTTCGGCATCATGCTGTATCTGCTGTTTTTCCTGCTGAAGGATGGACCTTATCTGGTGCTGTTGATCCTCGAGTCTCTACCGTTATCAAGCTATGTGAAGCAGCATTTGTTCGCTAAATTCGCCGCTGTGGCCCGCGCCACGGTAAAAGGTACCGTCGCCGTGGCGCTGGCGCAGGGGGCGCTGGGTGGCTTTGCCTTCTGGATCGCCGGTCTGGACGGCAGCATTCTCTGGGGAGCGCTGATGGCGTTTCTGTCGCTTATCCCGGCGGTGGGCTCGGCCATTATCTGGGTGCCAGCGGCCATCTACCTCTTCGCCACCGGCCAACTGTGGCAGGGCGCCTTTATCGTCGGCTTCTTTGTGATTGTGATTGGCCTGGTGGATAACATTCTGCGTCCACTGCTGGTGGGCAAGGATACCAGGATGCCGGACTATCTGATCCTTATCGCCACTCTGGGCGGCATGGAGATCTACGGTATCAACGGCTTCGTGATCGGGCCGCTGATCGCCGCCCTGTTTATCGCCTGCTGGAACCTGCTGTCGGGACGAGAACATGCCGGCAATACCGATGAAATCGATGAAGAGTTTATTGAGGAAGCGAAAAATAGCCGTAATGAATAGCTTTCCCGGCAGGGGGCTGGCGGCCCGCCAGCGCCTCTCTTGCGCTCTGCGCGGCCGATGTCTTACCAGTAGATAACACTATTCATTTTGCAAAAATTGGTAAATAAATCTTAACATTCAGCTGAGTGATGATAGGCTATCTCTGTCAGGAACGAAAATAAAGGATGATCAACCGTGAAAAAAATCACTACGCTAGCCGTTTCTCTGCTGACCGCCGCCTGCATGTCCGCTGGCGCATTGGCCGCAGACCAGCCGCTGGAAAAAGTCGCGCCGTTCCCGAAAGCGGAAAAAGGCATGAAGCGTCAGGTTATTCAGCTGCCGCAGCAGCAGGATGAGTCGGCGCTCAAGGTTGAGCTGATGATCGGCCAGACGCTGGAAGTCGACTGCAACCATCATCGTCTCGGCGGGGAACTGGAAAGTAAAACCCTGGAAGGCTGGGGCTATGATTACTATGTCTTTGAGAAGCTGAGCGGCCCGGTATCCACTATGATGGCCTGCCCGGACGGCAAAAAAGAGAAGAAATTTGTCACTGCCGGCCTCGGGGATGACGCCATGCTGCGCTACAACAGCAAACTGCCGATCGTGGTATACACGCCGAGCAATGTCGATGTGAAATATCGCATCTGGCGCGCCGACGAGACTATCGGCAACGCCGTCGTCCGCTAAGGCGAACAGCGCAAACGGCAATAAAAAACGGCAGCCCGCAGGCTGCCGTTTTTGTCAGAGCGTTTATCAGAGCGCGATATCCGCCATCGGCTTGCCGCCGCTCAGCGGCTTCAGCTCCGCCTGCGGTACCTCATCCACCGCCCCAGCTGGCTGATATTTCAGCTCCAGCACTTCACTGGTCCACGCCAGCGCTTTCTCGATCTCCGCCGGATTGCCGTCAAGACGAATACCGTAGGTTGGGATGATCGCCTTCAGCTTGGCCTGCCATTCCGGCGAATTGACTTTATCTTTAAACACTTTTTCCATTAGCTGCAGCATGATAGGCGCCGCGGTGGAGGCCCCTGGCGACGCGCCGAGAAGCGCCGCGACGGTGCCTTCATCATCGCTGACCACTTCGGTGCCCAGGCGCAGTACCCCGCCCTTCTTCGCGTCGCGCTTAATGATCTGCACGCGCTGACCGGCCTGCCACAACCGCCAGTCCTCTTTCCGCGCTTCCGGATAATATTCGCACAGCGCGGCCAGACGATCTTTATCTTTCTGCATCACCTGGCTAATCAGATATTTTACCAGATCGAAGTTGTCCAGGCCGACGTTGAGCATTGGCAAAATATTTGAGGTATTCGTCGAGGCCAGCAGATCCCACAGCGAACCGTTCTTCAGGAAACGGGTCGAGAAGGTGGCGAATGGTCCGAACAGCACCACGCGTTTACCGTCGATAATACGGGTATCGATGTGCGGCACCGACATCGGCGGCGCGCCCACTTCGGCCTGACCGTAGACCTTCGCCAGATGGTGGTTCACCACCTCCGGATTTTCGCAGACCAGGAACTGGCCGCCGACCGGGAAGCCCGCATACTCTTTGGCCTGCGGAATGCCGGTCTCCTGCAGCAGGGTCAGCGCTGCGCCGCCGGCGCCGATAAAGATAAATTTAGCTTTAATGACCCGCTTCTGACGACGATTGTCGGCATCCGCCAGGGTGACCGTCCAGCTCTTGTCGGCGTTGCGCTTGAAGCGACGCACCACGGTGCCCAGCTGTAGGGAGAAATTATCATGCTTTTGCAGACCGGCGATCAGCTGGCGGGTAATTTCACCATAGTTGACGTCGGTTCCCACTTCTGAGCGAGTGGCGGCGACCTTTTGCAGCGGGTCGCGGCCTTCCATCACCAGCGGCGCCCAGGCTTTGATCTGCTGATGGTCTTCAGAATAGCGAATACCGCGGAACAGTTCACTTTGCTGCAGCGCCGCGTAGCGCGCACGCAGGAAGTTGACGTTATCTTCGCCCCACACAAAGCTCATGTGCGGCACGCTGTTAATGAAAGATTTTGGTTTGTTCAGGACGCCGCGCGTCACCTGATGCGCCCAGAACTGACGCGAGATATGGAAGGCTTCGTTGATGTCGACCGCTTTGTCGATATTGATGCCGTTGGCGGTCTGCGGCGTGTAGTTCAGCTCCATCAGCGCCGCGTGGCCGGTACCCGCATTATTCCACCCGTTTGAGCTCTCTTCCGCCACGCTGGACATCTGCTCAACCATGGTAATAGACCAGTCTGGCTCAAGCTCCTGCAGCCAGGTTCCCAGTGTGGCGCTCATAATGCCGCCGCCAATCAACAATACATCCGTCTCTTGCTCATGGCGGGTGTTGGTCCGAGTGCTGTTGGGACCAACCGCCTGTGAGCGTGGTACGGCCATCTTTTTATTCATCGGATTTGAGCCTTACTTTACTCGCTGTTTTTATTTAGCGCAGGTGATACGATTCTCACCCCTCACGTTACCACCGAAGCTCAAAAATTTAAATATTGTTTAAATTTTAAGTTCTGTTTTGAGATCCGTTATAAAAATGTTTAATAAATGTATACACCAAATCACTTTTTGTACTGGTGCGCTGACAGATTCCGCGCTATCATCCCTGGTTTTGTGACAGACCGCACGGAAGCAGGGCCTGACACCGCTCCCTCTTTTTTTATAAGCTGCGAACTTTTTTTATGCCTCCAGTTTCTGACCCCGCCGCTTCCGGCAACCTCCGTCCCATCCTCCGCTCCCCGTCTTTACTGACGCGCGAAGTGCTGGCCGGCGTGCTCACCGCCCTGGCGCTCATCCCTGAAGTGATTTCGTTTTCAGTCATTGCCGGCGTTGACCCGCAGGTAAGCCTGATTGCTTCGGTGGTGCTCTGCCTGGCGATGTCAGTCTTCGGCGGACGCCCGGCGATGGTCACCGCCGCCGCGGGCTCGGTGGCGCTGGTGATTGGCCCGATGGTGCATCAGCACGGCGTGGGGTACATTTTACCGGCTGTCATTCTGGCGGGTATTATTCAAATTTTGTTTGGTCTGTGCGGCATGGCGCGCCTGATGCGCTTTATTCCCCCGGCGGTGATGACCGGCTTCGTCAACGCCCTTGGGATCCTGATTTTCTTTGCTCAGGTGCCGCATTTCTGGAGTCGACAACCGCTAATCGTTGGCCTGTTCGTCCTGACGCTGCTTATCGTCCTGTGGGCGCCGCGCGTTATTAAGACTATCCCGGCGCCGCTGATCGCCATCGTCGCGCTCACCCTCTATACCGCGACCACCGGCCAGCAGCTGCCGACCGTCGGCGATGAAGGGTCAATGAGCGGCGGCCTGCCGGGGTTCACCGCCCTGACCGTTCCCCTGAACCTGACCACCCTGCAGATAATCTGGCCGTGCGCCCTCAGCATCGCCTTTGTCGGCCTGATGGAGTCCTTGCTGACGGCTAAGCTGGTGGATGATCTCACTCATACCCCGTCGAACAAATCGCGGGAAAGCGCCGGGCTGGGTATCGCCAATATCCTTGCCGGCTGCTATGGCGGCATCGCCGGCTGCGCGATGATCGGCCAGACTATCGTGAACGTGGAAATGGGCCGGGCCCGCAGCCGCCTCTCAACGGTAATCGCCGGCCTGGTGCTGCTCCTGCTGGTGACAGCGCTCAGCCAGGTGATGGCGAAGATCCCGATGGCGGTTCTCGCCGGGGTGATGGTGATCGTGGCGGTGAAAACCTTTAGCTGGCATAGCATTCGCCCGGGCGAGCTGGCGCGTAATCCGTGGCCGGAAACGCTGGTGATGCTGGTGACCGTCGCCGCGACGGTGGGAACCAGCAATCTGGCGATCGGTGTGCTGGCGGGGATTGTCGCGATGGCGATCATCCCCCGCCGCCTGCGGGCAAAAGCGCAGGCTACATTAGAAACAGCGTCGCCAGACCCAGAAAAATAAAGAAGCCGCCGGTGTCGGTGATGGCGGTGATCATCACGCTAGAGCCGACCGCCGGGTCGCGCCCCAGCTTCACCATGACCATCGGGATTATCACGCCCATCATCGCCGCCATCAGCAGGTTGAGCATCATGGCCAGCGTCATCACCCCGCCGAGCTGCGGATCGTCATACAGCCACCAGGTGATGGCCCCCATAATCCCGCCCCACACCAGACCGTTAATCAGGGCGACCCCCATTTCACGCAGGATCAGGAAGGTAAAGCTGCCGGGCTGGATCTGCTGCAGCGCCATCGCCCGGACGATCATGGTGATCGTCTGGTTGCCGGTGTTGCCGCCGATCCCGGCGACGATCGGCATCAGCGAGGCCAGCGCCACCAGCTGTGAAATGGTGTGTTCGAAGCCGTCGATGACCCGGGAAGCAATAAACGCCGTACACAGATTGACCGCCAGCCACGCCCAGCGGGTTTTCACCGCTTTGCTGACCGGGGCGAAGACATCCTCTTCATCGCTCAGGCCGCCCATCCGCCGCAGATCGTTATCGGTTTCTTCATAAACCACATCGACGATCTCATCGATGGTCAGGCGCCCGATCAGCTTGCCGTCGGCATCAATGACGGCGGCGCTGAGCAAGTCATCACGTTCGAAGGTGCGCGCCACCTTCTCCGCCTCTTCGTGCGGCTGAAAGGTGACCGGGTCGCCCTCCATCACCTCCCCCACCCGCTTCTGCGCATCATTGAGCAGAATGGTCTGCAGCTCCAGCTCGCCGAGCAGCAGCTTGTTACGGGTGGTAACGAACAGCTTATCGGTGTTTTCCGGCATTTTACCGAGACGCCGCAGATAGCGCTGCACCGCCGCCAGGGTGGCCTCCGGTCGCACCGTAATGACCTCAAACTCCATGATCGACCCGACGCTGTTGTCGGCGTAGCGCATAATCTGGCGAATACGGGCGCGCTTCTCGGCCGGCAGGGTCGCCAGCAGCCGTCCGGTCAGGTTGCGCGGCAGATGCTGCAGCAGGTAAACCTGTTCATCGATATCCAGCGGCTGCATGGCCTGCAGCAGCTCGGGGTCGCTCATCTTGTCGATCAGGTCGCCCCAGACGTTCTCTGAGGCCTCCAGCAGCACTTCGCCGCGTTTATCGTCGGGCACCAGACACCATAGCGCGGTGCGGGCGTCATAGGGGAGCGCTTCCAGCGCATCGGCGAGATCCGGCGGCGGCAGATGCGAGACCAGCATTTCCACTTCGGCCAGGTCATCGGCCAGCGTCCCTTCATCATATCGTTCAGCCAGCGTCAGTTTGCCCAGCAGCGCGGAAGTCACCGCTTTATCGGTGCTCAAGAGCCAAATCAGACGGGCGCGCTCTTCGTCACGCAAGCGGGCGCTTTTTTTATGCAAAACGGACATCGATCGGGCAATCCTTTTGAGAATGGTGAGCCGGCCTGCGGGCCGGAAGCCTTAAGCATAGCGCGAGGAGGGGGAAATAATAACCGTCAGCGATGTAGACGCTGAAAATTTCAGCGGCGCCCGGGCTTTTCCCGGGCGCGTGGCGATTGTCAGGCCGTACGGGCCACCGCATCGCGGGAAGCCTGTTCCCGCTCTTCGCCGGTAAGTTCGGCGAGCTGGCCGGCGCGCATCTCCAGCAGACGATCGGCGTGCTGGAAGTAGTGATCGTCATGGCTGATGGCGAACACGGTTTTGCCCATCTGCTGCATCAGCGGCAGCAGGACCTGGTAGAACTCGCGGCGGAAATGCGGATCCTGATCCGCCGCCCATTCATCCAGCAGAATGATGTCCCGGGACTCGGCCAGCGCCAGCAGGAGCGCCACGCGCTTCTTCTGCCCTTTCGACAGCCGCAGGTCGGCGATTTTTCCGTTCTCCAGCTGCAGCTTGTGGGCCATTTGCAGACGCTCCAGCCATGTCGCCACCAGCGCCGGATCGGCCTCCTCGCCCTGCGGCCCGAGCAGGCGGTCAAACAGCCAGACGTCGGTAAACACTGCGGAAAACAGTTTGCGGTACTCCTCTGGCCTCTCCGCCGCCAGCGGCTGGCCGTCGACGAGGATCTGACCGGATATTGGCTGGTACAGGCCGGTCAGGAGCATCGCCAGCGTTGACTTGCCGCTGCCGTTGCCGCCTATCAGAAACACCAGCTCGCCGCGCTTCAGCGTCAGATTAAGCGGCCCTACCGCAAAGCGCTGGTCCGGATAATGGAAGGTGACATCGCGCAGCTCCAGCGTCTGCCAGTCAGGATGCGCCTGCGGCCGGGGAAAGTCGGCCCGGTACGGGGCGAGGGAGAACTGACGCAGCTTGTTAAACGCCACCTGGGCGCTGAGCAGCGTGGGCAGCGCGCCGACGGCGGAGAGCAGCGGCGTGCGCAGAAACAGCAGCGTCAGGGAATAGGTCGCCGCCACGGCGGTATCGGCCCAGCCGAGGCTGTTGGCCATCCAGAACACCAGCCCGATGGCGCCAAGCATCATAATATTCGACCAGTTGACCGCGCTGAGGTGGAAGGTATCGGCGCGAACGATATGGTGCCGGTACTCCCGGGCGTCCGGGAGGTAGAGCTGGTTAAACACATACTCCGCGCGCTCGCGGTTGAGGGTCAGCTCTTTACGCCC
This sequence comes from Klebsiella sp. KP20-425-1, assembly GCF_025813515.1. Taxonomy (NCBI): domain Bacteria; kingdom Pseudomonadati; phylum Pseudomonadota; class Gammaproteobacteria; order Enterobacterales; family Enterobacteriaceae; genus Klebsiella; species Klebsiella sp. KP20-425-1. The sequence continues at coordinate 1,595,258 of NZ_CP109614.1, read as the reverse complement.
CTCCAGCACCGTCTGATAGTCGTGATACAGTTTATCTTCCGTTTCGCGCAGGCTGGCCATATGTTTGTACACCCGCGAGACCAGCACAAAGCCGCCCCAGATGGTGAGCGCCATCCACAGCGCCGTCACCAGCATCATTTTTCCTGACAGCCAGGCGAGGTAGGCCGCGGAGCCGAACGTGAGAATGATCCCCTGCACCAGCTCCGGCAGGCGCACAAAGGCGATGGTGATATTGCGGATATCGCTGGTCAGCCCGGCAAGCAGCGACGCGCTGCCGATCTTCTCTACTTGTTCAATCTGGGTATCGAGGATGCGTTTAACAAACTCACCGCGCAGACGATAGACAAAATGGTGGCCGAGGGTGGTTAGCGCCAGCTGCGAACCCAGGGTCACCGCCATCAGCAGCCCCAGCAGACCAAGAAACTCCGGCAGGACCCGCAGAGAGGTATCGACAGAGGTGATCAGACGCAGGTTAATGAAAGCGATTAAGCCGATACCCAGCGCAGCGCTGAGCAGGCTGAGAGCAATAACGCCCAGAAACGGCCAGCGGTACTGGCGCCAGACGAGAGAGAGAAGTTCCATAACAGGCTATCCGCAAAAGCAAAACAGCCAGCAGTTTAAACGGCTCGCCGATGACATCAAGAATAATTCTTATTTTAATACTGGCGACCGCCCGCCTGTCGGAAGGTGAGATTGTAACGACAGTCGCCCGTTTCCGGATGATGCCCCGCTTTCAGCGGCTGAATGCCATGATAAAACAGGCGCGACTCGCCGCCCCAGACCACCACATCGCCATGCTCCAGCAGCAGCCGCTGCAGCGGGTCGCTGCGTTGCAAGCCGCCAAACTGAAAGATGGCCGGCAAGCCCAGCGAGACCGAGACAATCGGCGCCCGCAGATCCTGTTCATCTTTATCCTGATGCAACGACAGTTTTGCGCCAGGACAATAGCGGTTAATCAAACAGGCGTCGGGGGAAAACTCGGGATAGCCGCCGGCGGCGGCCGCCGCCAGCGCCAGTTCATGAAATACGGCAGGCATCGGCGGCCAGGTTTGATCGGTTACCGGGTCGACCGGGGCGTACAAATAGCCGTGGCGATCGGTAGTCCAGCCCAGCGCGCCGCAGTTGGTCATGGCGACCGACATGGTGTACCCGCCCGGCGTGACCATCTGGCGAAACGGCGACTGACTGGCGACGTCGGCTATCGCCTGCAGCAGCGCCGGGGCGCGTTCGCGGGCAAATCGCCGCAGCACCACCGCGCCGGGGGCCAGCGGCTCCTGCCACGGTGAGGTATCGCTAAACAGATCGAGCATTACTCCTCCTCATGTTGGGCCTCGCGCGCCAGCAGCTGCGCTTTTCGCGCCGTTCCCCAGCGATAACCGGACAGGGCGCCATCTTCACGCACCACCCGGTGGCAGGGAACAATCACCGCCAGCGAATTCGCCGCGCAGGCGCCGGCCACGGCTCTTACCGCCCGCGGCTGGCCAATATGCTCTGCCACCTGGCGGTAGCTGCGGGTCTCGCCCGCCGGGATCTGCCGCAGCGCCTGCCAGACCTGCAGCTGAAACGCGGTGCCCTGCAGATCCAGCGGCAGCGATACCGGCCGCCGGCTGTCGTCGAGGTGGGCGAAAATCTCGGCCATCTGCTGACAAAAATCGGGGTCGCCTTCACGCAGCTCGGCATTGGGAAAGCGCCGGCGCAGGTCGTCGAGCAATGCCGCATCGTTATCACCCGGCAGCACCGCGCAGACGCCGCGCTCGCTCTGCGCCACCAGGCAACGACCCAGCGCGCAGTCGCCCGTGGTCCAGGTTACCACGGTGGCGGCGCCGCCGCGGCGAAACTGGCTGGCGGTCATCCCTAACGCTGCGTCGGCCTGGCGATAATAGCTGCTGCTGTCGGGAAAACCAGCCGCCAGCGCGGCGCGGGTCACCGGTATCCCCTGCTCCAGCGCTTCCCGCAGGCGCTGCGCCCGCCACGCTTGTTGCCAGGCTTTAGGGGTCATGCCGGTGACGGATTTAAATAAACGGTGGAAATGAAACGGGCTCATCGCCAGCTGGCCTGCCAGCGCCTCGAGGGTCAGGGGCGCGTCCTGCTCCAGCAGCCGACAGGCCTGCGCCACTTTGTCGACCCTTTGCTGCTGCGGGTAGTCTTTATCCGGTTGGCAGCGTTTGCAGGGGCGGAATCCCGCCGCCACGGCGGCGGCGACGTCGGCAAAAAAGCGTACGTTTTCCCGCCGTGCGCGCCGCGAGCGGCAGGAGGGACGACAGCAGATGCCGGTGGTCAGTACCGCAAAGACGAACTGACCATCGGCCCGGGTATCACGTTCGCAGACCGCCTGCCAGCGGCGATCATCGGTATCGGCAACTATCGGTTTCATGACGGGTCTCCAGCTGTAAGTGTACCCTCAGTCTGTGGTAAAGCCCGCAGTAAAAAACCCGCAATCTTGCTTTTTAATTTTTCTCGCCGACAAGGAAAGTGCGGAACTGCGGCGACATCCAGGTTTTAAAACCCTCTCCTTCTTTAACGATCATGTAGACCGCCAGCCCCTCCTCGCGCACCACCTGCTGCGCTTTTTCCGGCCCCAGCACCATCAGTCCGGTATCCCAGCCGTCCGCCTCCAGCGCCGTTGGCGCAATGACGGTCACGGAGACCAGCTTATGGGTTATCGGCTGCCCGGTCTGCGGATCGATAACGTGCGAGATGCGTTTGCCATCGAGTTCATAGTAGTTGCGATAGCTGCCGGAGGTGCTGATGCCGTGACCATTGATGTCGACAATCGCCTGAACGGCGTTTTCGCGGTCGGTCGGTTTCTGGATCGCTACCCGCCAGGGCTTGCCTTCGCCGTTCATCCCGCGGCTGACCAGCGCCCCGCCCACCGACACCAGATAGCGGGAGATCGTTGCAACGCCGTTAGCACGGGACTGCAGGAAGTTGTCAGAACCGTAGGTGTCGCCGCCGAATTCCGGCAGAACGTCGGTCCAGGACGTTACGTCGTATACTACGCCGTAGTTACGACCGTAGTCGAAAGAGCCCGCGTCGCCAAATTTCAGGCCTGCGAATGCCAGACGAGTCCATGCCTGATCGCTGGAGCTTTCAGTGTTGTTCGCCTGAACGTTGTATTCCCACTGGCCGTAACCGGTCAGCTGGTCGTTGATCTGGGTTTCGCCTTTCACGCCTACACGCATGTAGGTCTGGTCGCCGTCGACGCTCTTGTCGTCAGAGAAGTAGTGCAGACCGTCAATTTTACCGTACAGGTCTAATTTGTTGCCGTCTTTGTTATAAATTTCAGCCGCATTTGCTGCGCCTGCTACCAGCAGAGCCGGTACCAGGAGGGACAGTACTTTAACTTTCATGTTATTAACCCTCTGTTTGTTATATGCCTTTTATTATGCCACTGCTTACTGATTACCCTTCTAATCAGTCGGCTATTTCATTGTGCTGCAAAATGCAGAATAATCCAACAAGAATATGATACTAAAACTTCTAAGATGTTTCAAAGTTCCCACAAGATGTTTCAATTTGTAAATTCAGCGGAACTTTTTTCACCGCAAAATGGTCAGGGAAATACGCACTAATCATCAAAAAAAATATTTAACCTTTTATAATCAAATTGATAGACAACAACATATCTATAGCACTGAATGGTAAAACAAAATGATCATTGGTGGCTAAAATAAGAGTCGCTATCATCATTAACTTTATTTATTACCGTCATTCAGTTCTGAATGTCTGTTTACCCCTATTTCAACCGGATGCCTCGCATCCGGTTTTTTTTACCCTTCTTTACACAACTTTAATTTATCTGTGCTACGGCTAATGATTCCCTAACGACTATTAATCAATCAATTAGGCCATCAGTGGTGCATATTCTGCCAATGTCTTGTTATTTCGTGCGATTCTTCCCTTTTGTTTCCGTCAATATCGTCGCTGGTTAACCTTCCCGGCGCGGTTTCATTTACGCTTCGTTTCTAAGATAATTCCTGGACGGCATCGCACCGCTGGCACCAATCTGTAGTATGGATTTACGCCATTAGCCTTTATACTGCCAGCAGCATCTGCTTTGTTGCCAGTTACTCTGGCGCTACATCCTGTTTACAAACAATGATGAGTCGTTCAGCCACAAGATGACCCCGAAAAAATTCTCCCTGATCCCCGGCAACATCAGCCGCTTCTTCATTTTGATGGTTATTGTCCTGCTGGCGACAATGGGGGTGATGATTCAAAGCGCCGTCAATGCCTGGCTGAAGGAGAAAAGCTATCAGGTGGTTGATGTCTCCCACGCTCTGCACCAGCGCATTGACGCCTGGCGCTATGCCACCTGGCAGATCTACGACAATATCGCCGCCACCTCAGTCAACACCGCAAGCGGCGGTCTGCAGGAGACGCGTTTAAAACAGGACGTTTACTACCTGGAGAAACCCCGGCGTAAAACCGAAGCCCTGATCTTTGGCTCCCATGACAGCTCCACCCTCGAAATGACGCAGAAAATGTCCGATTATCTCGATATTTTGTGGGGCGCGGAGACCATTCCGTGGTCGATGTACTATCTCAACGGCCTGGACAATAGTCTGATCCTGGTCTCCACCCTGCCGTTGAAGGACCTCTCTTCGAGCTTCAAAGAGTCAACGATCAGCAGCGTCGTGGAGTCGCGGCGCGCGGAAATGCTGCTGCAGGCTAATACCCTTGATGAGCGCGAGACGTTCTCGCCGTTGCGCCATCTCGCCTGGCAGAACGCGCACTATTTTACGTTACGCACCACCTTCAACCAGCCCGGACACCTTGCCACGGTGGTTGCCTTCGACCTGCCGATTAACGATCTGATCCCGCCCGGCATGACCATCGACAGCTTCCGTATCGAGCCTGACCCGTCGCAAAATCTCGCCACCACGCCGGATAAAGAGAGCGCCGATCATATCGGGATCACCTTTAACGGCATGCAGATTGACATCGCCACCGACATCAGCACTACCGGTATGCAGTTGCTGTGGACGGTACCAATGAGCACCATGCTGCTGGAGTCCATGCAGAACATTCTTCTGCCGCTGCTGCTCAACATTGGTCTGCTGGCGCTGGCGCTGTTTGGTTTTACCACCTTTCGCCACTATAAAGGACGCAGCCATTCGTCTGGCGCCGGGCTCCCCTCCGCCGCCAACAGCGAACTGCGTCTGCTGCGCGCCATTAACGAAGAGATTGTTTCTCTGCTGCCGCTGGGGCTGCTCGTTCACGATCAGGAAGCCAACCGAACGGTTATCAGCAATCCAATTGCCGACCATCTGCTTCCGCACCTGAATCTGCAGAACATCACCAATATGGCGGACCAGCATCAGGGGGTAATTCAGGCCACCGTCAATAATGAGCAGTATGAAATCCGCCAGTATCGCAGCCAGGTAGCGCCGCGCACCCAGATCCTGATCATCCGTGATCAGGACCGCGAAGTGCTGGTCAATAAAAAGCTCAAGCAGGCCCAGCGCTTGTATGAGAAAAACCAGCAGGGACGGGCCGCCTTTATGCAGCACATCGGCAGCGCCCTGAAGCAGCCCGCGCTGACGCTGGCGGCAGAGGCGGCGGCGCTCAGTAGTACAGAGAATCGGACGCTGGCCCAGCATGCCGATGAGCTGGTCAAACTCATCGATGACATTCAGCTCGCCAATCTGCTGGAAAGCGATGCCTGGAAAACCAACCAGACGTTGTTCTCGGTGCAGGAGCTTATTGACGACGTCGTGCCGGAAGTGCTGCCGGCGATGAAACGCAAGGGTCTGCAGCTGCTCATCAACAATGCGCTCCCGGCCGGCGAGCAGCGCTATGGCGACCGTGAAGCTCTGCGGCGCACGCTGGTGCTGTTAATCCAGTATTCAGTGACCACCACGCCTATCGGCAAGATCACCCTCGACGTCTGTCAGGATGAGTCGGCCAGCGATCGCCTGACCTTCCGCATTCTGGATACCGGCAACGGCGTCTCGGCAAACGAGATCGACAATATGCACTTCCCGTATCTCAACGAGACCCAGAGCGACCTGTACGGCAAAGCAAACGCCCTTACCTTCTGGCTATGCGACCGCATGACGCGCAAGCTGGGCGGGCAATTGACCATTAAAGCCCGGGAGTCGCTGGGGACGCGCTATACCCTGCATCTGAAAATGCCGGCTAGCGAAGAGGCGCCAGAGGCGGGAGAGCATTTGCTGGATGACGTTATCGTCCTGCTGGATGTGACTTCCAGCGAAGTGCGGCGGATTGTCACTCGCCAGCTGGAGAGCTGGGGAGCGTCCTGCATCACACCGGACGATCGGGCGACCAGTCAAGCCTTTGATCTTTATTTAACGGATAATCCGTCTAATCTTACTGCTTCAGGCTTGCTTTTAAGCGATGATGAGGTCGGGATACGCAAGATCGGCCCGGGCCAACTGCGGGTCAACTTTAATATTAGCACGGCGATGCAGGAGGCTATCCTGCAGCTTATTGAGCAGCAGCTGGCGGAGGAGGCGGTTCAGCCCGTCACCTCAGGAAACGAGAGTAACGCCGAACTCCATGCCAGCGGCTATTACGCACTGTTTGCCGATACGGTACCGGATGATGTTCAGAGATTGTATACTGAAATCGAAGCGGGCGATTTTGCTGCTCTGGCGCAAACCGCCCACCGCCTCAAAGGGGCATTTGCTATGCTTAATCTGATACCCGGCAAGCAGTTATGTGAAACGCTTGAGCATCTGATTCGCGAAAAGGATGCGCAAGGCATAGAAAAATATATCAGCGACATTGACGCTTACGTCAAGAGCTTGCTGTAGAAGGTAGCCTTATACATGAACACTATGAACGTAATTATTGCCGATGACCATCCGATCGTACTGTTCGGTATTCGTAAGTCACTTGAGCAAATTGAGTGGGTGAACGTCGTTGGCGAGTTTGAAGACTCCACGGCCCTTATCAACAATCTTCCGAAGCTGGACGCCCATGTGCTGATCACCGATCTGTCCATGCCCGGTGACAAATACGGCGACGGGATCACGCTGATTAAATACATCAAGCGCCACTTCCCGGATCTGTCGATCATTGTTCTGACCATGAACAACAATCCGGCGATCCTCAGCGCGGTGCTGGATCTGGATATCGAAGGGATCGTCCTCAAGCAGGGGGCGCCGACCGACCTGCCAAAAGCGCTGGCCGCGCTGCAGAAAGGGAAGAAATTCACCCCGGAAAGCGTCTCTCGCCTGCTGGAAAAAATCAGCGCCAGCGGCTATGGCGATAAACGCCTGTCGCCGAAAGAGAGCGAAGTACTGCGCCTGTTCGCCGAAGGTTTCCTGGTAACCGAGATCGCCAAAAAGCTTAATCGCAGCATTAAAACCATCAGCAGCCAGAAGAAATCGGCGATGATGAAGCTGGGCGTCGAAAACGACATCGCCTTGCTGAACTACCTCTCTTCCGTCTCGCTGAGCGCGACGGACAAAGAGTAATCTCTTCGCCCTCTCCGTCTCGCCCCGGCGAGACGGAGCTCCCCATTATTCCCGCCCTTTACGCACCCGCGCCGCATATACCGTCAGCGTTTGCTTCAGTACGTCGAGGGTGACCGGCTTGGACAGACAACTGTCCATCCCCGATTCCAGACAGCGCTGCTTCTCTTCCGCCAGGGCATTGGCCGTTACGCCAATCACCGGCAGCGTCAGGCCAAGCTGACGAATGCGCTGCGTCAGGCGATAACCATCCATATTAGGCATGTTGACGTCGCTGAGCACGATATCGATGTGCTGCTTGCTGAGGACGTTGAGCGCGTCGATCCCGTCGTTCGCGGTCACGCACTGGTAGCCGAGCGAACCCAGCTGATCCGCCAGCAGGCGGCGGTTGATCGGGTGATCGTCGACCACGAGGATCATCATGTCGTCGTTATTGCCGGCCTGCGCCTCCGGGGCCATCAGCGCCGGGCTATTTTCCGCACTGGCGAGCGCAACATGGAAAATACGCCCCAGCAGCGGCAGCAGTTCGTGGGGAGTCGTCACGCTGTGCAGCCATTCGCCGGCGGACCGCTCCTGCGGAATACCGATATGACGGCGACAGAAGATGACCATGGCCCTTCCCTGCCATCCGTTCAGCGCCTCATCGTCAGTGAGTAAGACATCCTCGGCGTCCGGCGTTTCGCCGGCATGGCGGCGGACCGTCAGGCCGTGGTAGCTGAGCAGCGAGGTGACGAACATCGCCAGCGAAGTGTTATGAATCGCCAGCCAGCAGGTCTTGCCAGCGAAACCGTCTCTGCTCACCGGTGAGGTATTCTGCACGCCATACAGAGGAATACGGATGGTAAAGCGGCTACCCATCCCCGGCTCGGTTTCGACAGCAATATCGCCATCCATCATGCTGATCAGTTTTTCACAGATCGCCAGGCCAAGGCCGGTGCCCTGAAAATTGCGCTGCACGCCGGTCCCCACCTGGAAGAAAGGATCGAAGAGGCGCAATACCTCTTTCGCCGGGATCCCCTCTCCGGTGTCGCGAACGCTAATCTGCAGATAATCCCCCGCGCACTGGACGTGCAGGACAATACAGCCGGTATCGGTGAACTTTATCGCATTGCTGAGCAGATTTGAGATCACCTGCTGCAGGCGCATCGGGTCGCCGGACATTTGTTCCGGAACGTCCGGCTCGATAAAGCAGTACAGGCCCAGCTGCTTGCGCACCACCAACGGCAGATAGTTAGCGGAGATATGGTTCATGACTTCGCGCGGAGAGAACTCCCGCGGCTCGATCTTCAACTGCTCGGACTCGATTTTCGAGAAATCAAGAATATCGCTGATGATTTTCAGCAGCAGGCTGGAGGAGTTGTTCATCGCCGTCACAAGGCGATCGACGCCTTTTGGCAACGCTTTGGTCTGCAGCAGATCGAGGTTACCGATGATGCCATACAGCGGGGTACGCAGCTCATGGCTAACCGTCGCCAGGAACATCGATTTCGACTGGCTGGCCTGCTCCGCCGCCTGGGCCATCTCCTGCAGCGACTCCTCCATTTTCACGCGGGCGGAAACGTCCACCAGCACGCAAATGGCGACGTTTTCATTGCGATAGCGTGAATGAACAAAGCTAATCTGCAGGTTGGTATGGTTGCTGGTCAGCACGTCGACAAAATTGACCTGCTGGCCGCAGATGATCTGCGTCAGCCGCTGGCGGTCCTCGTGGGTCAGCATGTTCAGGTAGTTGTGCGCCAGTTCATTACTGAGAATATTGGTCCCGTCGGCAGTGCGCAGAATACAGATCCCTACCGGGGCAGAAGCCACAATTTTGCGGTTGAACTGCTCGTGCTCTTCCAGGCGCTGGGCGTCATTCTCCGCGGGGATAAAAATGCGCCGCTCATACATCCGCGCCAGCGCGAACAGCATCGCGCCGCTGAGGATATTAAGAACGATAGCATTGATGATCAGCATACGGATCCGCTCCAGCACCTGATCTACCGAGACGGAATAGACGATGCTCAGGGAGGACGGCGAGAGGCTTTTTTTCAGCACCAGCTCGCGGAAACCCGAACTGTAGCCAAACCACATCCGCTCCTGCATCCACTTCGCTTCGCTCTGGATTTTACCTTCCGCACCGGCCAGCGAAATCAGCGGCTGCCCGTTATCGTCAAAGATCGTCACGCTCATCGGCAGGCTGCCCGGCGTAAAGAAGCTTTCCATGCGGATGGTCTGCTCCACGCCCAGCATCGCCTGCAGGCGATTGGCCATATAGACCGGCGTCAGGGCGTAAAAATAGCCCACCCCGGGGCGAACGCCCTGGCTTATCCAGAACAGGTTGTTGCCGCGCTCGTTTTGCGGCGCGTTGCGATATTGCTCTATGCGCTGATGCAGGACTTTCAGCGCCTGATCGCGCTCAATCGGCACGTCCCGCAGGCCAAAGTTGGCCATGCAGAGGTTATCGCTGCCGATGAGAAAGATGCGGTTAAGGTCGTAGGCGGCAGTAAAATTATCCCGCCAGTAGCGCATAAACCATGCCAGCGACTGCAGCGAATTACGCCAGGTGGCGCTCATCGCGCTGCAGTCGGAATCGGGGTACAGGGGTTCAAAGTTGGGCACCGCCATATCGCCGTTTTGCCCTTGCGCTACCGCGTCCCCTGCCGACAAGCGATTACCGGCGACATACTTCAGCTCTTTCATTACATCCGCGGTACGCTGGATATAGCGCTGGGCCTGATCGGCGTTGAGATTAAGCTCCTGATGGATTTCGGCTTCCCGCTCGTGCAGCGCGTTGACGATATAAAACACAGAGACAAACGCAATAAGCAGCCACAGCAATACCGCCAGCGCTCTGAACAGATAACGTGAAACCTTCAGGGTTGTATGAAAAGAGGCAAGATATTTCAATGTGGCGATGCTCGGCCGTCAGGGACTCAACAGAATCCGGTTAAGGTAGCGGTAAACCGGCTTTGCCGCAATGTTAATGCAAAAAGGGCCGGGAAAATACCCGGCCCTTCCAGAACATTTACCTCGGACGATTATTCTTCGTCTTCGGCGATGTCGTCATCGGTATCCGCTTCCGGGGCGATATCGTCATCGCCTTCCGCCGCGCTACCGTCGATGGCATCCAGCTCTTCATCATCCACCGGCTCAGCCACGCGCTGCAGACCCACCACGTTTTCATCTTCCGCGGTGCGGATGAGGATCACGCCCTGGGTGTTACGGCCCACGATGCTCACCTCGGAAACGCGGGTACGCACCAGCGTCCCGGCGTCGGTGATCATCATGATCTGATCGCAGTCATCCACCTGCACGGCGCCGACCACGGAACCGTTACGCTCGGTGACTTTGATCGAAATAACGCCCTGGGTGGCGCGCGACTTGGTCGGATACTCCGCCGCCGCGGTACGTTTACCGTAACCGTTTTGCGTCACCGTCAGGATCGCGCCTTCGCCGCGTGGAATAATCAGCGAGACGACGCTGTCGTTTTCCGCAAGCTTAATACCGCGTACGCCGGTGGCGGTACGGCCCATGGCGCGAACGGCGTCTTCCTTGAAGCGTACAACCTTACCGGCCGCGGAGAACAGCATCACTTCATCCTGACCAGAGGTCAGATCGACGCCGATCAGCTCATCGCCTTCGTTCAGGTTGACCGCGATGATACCGGCGGAACGCGGACGGCTGAACTCGGTCAGCGCGGTTTTCTTCACGGTACCGCTGGCGGTCGCCATAAAGACGTTGACGCCCTCTTCGTACTCGCGGACCGGCAGGATGGCGGTGATGCGCTCATCGGCTTCCAGCGGCAGCAGGTTGACGATCGGCCGACCGCGCGCGCCGCGGCTGGCTTCCGGCAGCTGATAGACCTTCATCCAGTACAGACGGCCGCGGCTTGAGAAGCAGAGGATGGTGTCATGGGTGTTGGCCACCAGCAGGCGGTCGATAAAGTCTTCTTCTTTAATGCGCGCTGCCGATTTGCCTTTACCGCCACGACGCTGTGCTTCGTAGTCGGTCAGCGGCTGATACTTCACATACCCCTGATGCGACAGGGTGACCACCACATCTTCCTGGTTGATCAGATCTTCGATGTTAATATCAGCGCTGTTGGCGGTGATTTCGGTACGACGTTCGTCGCCGAACTGGTCGCGGATCAGCTCCAGCTCTTCGCGAATCACTTCCATCAGACGGTCGGCGCTGCCGAGAATGTGCAGCAGCTCCGCGATCTGCTCCAGCAGCTCTTTATATTCGTCGAGCAGTTTTTCATGCTCAAGGCCGGTCAGTTTCTGCAGACGCAGATCCAGAATCGCCTGAGCCTGCTGCTCGGTCAGATAGTATTTACCGTCGCGTACGCCGAACTCTGGCTCCAGCCATTCCGGACGCGCGGCGTCATCCCCGGCGCGCTCCAGCATCGCCGCGACGTTACCAAGATCCCACGCCTGGGCAACCAGCGCCGTTTTCGCTTCTGCCGGGGTCGGCGCGCGACGGATCAGTTCGATAATCGGGTCGATGTTGGCCAGCGCAACGGCCAGCGCTTCGAGGATATGCGCCCGGTCGCGCGCTTTGCGCAGTTCGAAAATCGTACGACGGGTCACCACTTCACGGCGGTGGCGTACAAACGCGGCGATGATGTCCTTCAGGTTCATGATCTTCGGCTGACCATGGTGCAGAGCTACCATGTTGATGCCGAAGGAGACCTGCAGCTGGGTCTGGGAATAGAGGTTGTTAAGCACCACTTCCCCTACCGCATCGCGCTTCACTTCAATCACGATGCGCATCCCGTCTTTATCAGACTCGTCACGCAGCGCGCTGATGCCTTCCACGCGTTTTTCTTTGACCAGCTCGGCGATTTTCTCGATCAGGCGCGCTTTGTTCACCTGATACGGAATTTCGTGCACGATGATGGTTTCGCGGCCGGATTTCGCGTCCACTTCCACTTCCGCGCGCGCGCGGATGTACACTTTACCGCGACCGGTGCGGTAGGCCTCTTCGATGCCGCGACGGCCATTGATAATGGCGGCGGTCGGGAAATCAGGGCCAGGAATATGCGCCATCAGCCCTTCAATGCTGATGTCTTCATCGTCAACATACGCCAGACAGCCGTTAATCACTTCCGTCAGGTTATGCGGCGGTATGTTGGTGGCCATCCCTACGGCGATCCCGGAGGCGCCGTTCACCAGCAGGTTAGGAATTTTGGTCGGCATGACGTCCGGAATACGCTCCGTACCGTCATAGTTGTCGACGAAATCGACCGTCTCTTTTTCAAGATCGGCCATCAGCTCATGAGCGATTTTCGCCAGACGAATTTCGGTATAACGCATCGCCGCGGCGGAGTCGCCGTCGATGGAACCAAAGTTACCCTGGCCGTCCACCAGCATGTAACGCAGCGAGAACGGCTGCGCCATACGCACGATGGTGTCGTATACCGCGATGTCGCCGTGCGGGTGGTATTTACCGATTACGTCACCAACGACACGGGCTGATTTTTTATAGGCTTTGTTCCAGTCATTGCCCAATACGTTCATGGCGTAAAGTACGCGACGGTGTACCGGCTTCAGGCCATCTCGGACATCCGGCAGCGCACGGCCAACAATGACCGACATCGCATAATCCAGATAAGAGTTCTTAAGCTCTTCCTCAATGTTGACCGGTGTAATTTCTCTCGCAAGGTCGCTCATCTAACCGCTATCCCTCTACTGTATCCCGGATTCAAAGGTCGCAAATTATAACACAGCCGCGCTAATAGAGGTAAAGCAATACGGTTTATTCATGGCGCGCTGCTGATATACTCGCAGGTCTGAACAGAAAAGGAGTAAAAGCGCCCATGAATGCCGAAAAAACGTCGGTAGCCCCTAACGTCGATCATGCTGAAATCGCCAAATTCGAAGCCGTCGCCTCGCGCTGGTGGGATCTGGAGGGCGAGTTCAAACCGCTCCACCGCATCAACCCGCTGCGGCTGGGCTATATTGCCGAACGCTCCGGCGGCCTGTTCGGTAAAAAAGTCCTCGATGTCGGCTGCGGCGGCGGCATCCTCGCCGAGAGCATGGCGCGCGAAGGCGCGACGGTCACCGGGCTGGACATGGGGGCCGAACCGCTGCAGGTCGCCAGGCTGCACGCCCTGGAGAGCGGTATTCAGGTAGACTATGTTCAGGAAACAGTTGAGGAACATGCCGCGAAGCACCCGCAGCAGTATGACGTCGTGACCTGCATGGAGATGCTGGAGCACGTCCCCGACCCGCAGTCGGTGGTGCACGCCTGCGCGCGGTTAGTGAAGCCCGGCGGCCAGGTCTTCTTCTCCACCATCAACCGCAACGGCAAGGCCTGGCTGATGGCGGTAGTCGGGGCGGAATATGTCATGAAGATGGTGCCCAAAGGCACTCATGATGTGAAGAAGTTTATCAAGCCGGCCGAGCTGCTGGGCTGGGTAGATCAGACTACTCTGAAAGAGCAGCATATCATCGGTCTGCATTACAATCCGCTGACCAATACCTTCAAGTTAGCGCCGGGGGTTGATGTTAACTATATGTTACATACCACCGCCAAACAGGACTGAGGTCAGCACCTCCGCTTATGATGATTGCGCGGCATCAAGCCGCGTGATTATTTCTTCCGATGAAGAAATCAGCACTCGATCAAATTTTCATTTTTTTTTCTGTTTTATTGACTTCTTCTCCAGGCCTTATGCGACGTGGACTTGCGGATTATTACCCTTCCGCAACCTCAATTTAACGTCAAAATCAACCCTTGTACTCAAAAGATTCCTTACTAAAATACTCACCATATAGCGTTTCTTTTATCGACAACCCCCTACATATAGTATTTATCCACAGAGTTAGTCACAACGGCCTTCTGTGGATAAACGGGGGATATTTTCTTTCACGGACAGGTAAAATCCACATGAATCAGAGTCTGCTGGTGACAAAGCGCGACGGGACCACCGAGCGCATCAATCTCGACAAAATCCATCGCGTACTGGATTGGGCGGCAGAAGGACTGAATAACGTTTCGATTTCCCAGGTAGAGCTGCGCTCCCATATCCAGTTCTATGACGGCATCAAAACCGCGGACATCCACGAAACCATTATTAAAGCCGCTGCGGATCTGATCTCCCGCGACGCACCGGATTACCAGTACCTCGCCGCGCGTCTGGCGATTTTCCATTTGCGTAAAAAAGCCTTCGGTCAGTTTGAGCCGCCGGCGCTCTACGATCACGTGGTGAAGATGGTCGAGAAAGGTAAATACGATCATCATCTGCTGGAAGACTACACGGAAGAAGAGTTCCAGCAGATGGACGGTTTCCTCGACCACTGGCGCGACATGAACTTCTCCTACGCAGCCGTTAAGCAGCTGGAAGGCAAGTATCTGGTACAAAACCGCGTCACCGGCGAAATTTATGAGAGCGCGCAGTTCCTCTATATTCTCGTCGCCGCTTGCCTGTTCTCGAACTATCCGCGCGAAACGCGTCTGGACTATATCAAGCGTTTCTACGACGCGGTGTCCACCTTTAAAATCTCGCTGCCGACGCCGATCATGTCCGGCGTGCGTACCCCAACCCGTCAGTTCAGCTCCTGCGTGCTGATCGAGTGCGGCGACAGCCTGGATTCCATCAACGCCACCTCCAGCGCGATTGTGAAATACGTTTCCCAGCGCGCCGGCATCGGCATCAACGCCGGGCGCATTCGCGCGCTGGGCAGCCCGATCCGCGGCGGCGAAGCCTTCCACACCGGCTGCATTCCATTCTACAAGCATTTCCAGACCGCGGTGAAATCCTGCTCGCAGGGCGGCGTGCGCGGCGGCGCGGCAACCCTCTTCTACCCAATGTGGCATCTGGAAGTGGAAAGCCTGCTGGTGCTGAAAAACAACCGTGGTACCGACGCCAACCGCGTTCGTCACATGGACTACGGGGTACAGATCAACAAGCTGATGTACACCCGTCTGCTGAAGGGCGGCGATATTACCCTGTTCAGCCCTTCCGACGTCCCGGGCCTGTATGACGCCTTCTTCGCCGATCAGGACGAGTTTGAGCGCCTGTACACCCAGTACGAGCAGGACGACAGCATTCGCAAGCAGCGTATTAAAGCCGTTGAGCTGTTCTCGCTGATGATGCAGGAGCGCGCCTCTACCGGCCGCATCTATATCCAGAACGTCGACCACTGTAACACCCACAGCCCGTTCGATCCGGTAGTCGCCCCGGTGCGTCAGTCTAACCTGTGCCTGGAGATTGCTCTGCCGACCAAACCGCTGGAAGATGTCAACGACGAAAACGGCGAAATCGCGCTGTGCACCCTGTCGGCCTTCAACCTCGGGGCTATCGACAGCCTCGACGAGCTGGAAGAGCTGGCGGTGCTGGCGGTGCGTGCTCTGGATGCGCTGCTCGACTATCAGGATTACCCCATCCCGGCGGCTAAACGCGGTGCGATGGGGCGTCGTACGCTGGGTATCGGCGTGATCAACTTCGCTTACTATCTGGCGAAGCATGGCAAACGCTACTCCGACGGCAGCGCCAACAACCTGACGCACAAAACGTTCGAAGCGATTCAGTACTATCTGCTGAAGGCCTCTAACGAGCTGGCTATCGAGCAAGGCGCCTGCCCGTGGTTCAACGAAACCACCTATGCGCAGGGCATCCTGCCGATCGATACCTATAAGAAAGATCTGGACGGCATCGTCAGCGAACCCCTGCACTACGACTGGGAAGCATTGCGCGAATCCATTAAAACCCACGGCCTGCGCAACTCCACGCTCTCCGCGCTGATGCCGTCCGAGACCTCGTCGCAGATCTCCAACGCCACCAACGGCATTGAGCCGCCGCGCGGCCACGTGAGTATCAAAGCGTCCAAGGACGGTATCCTGCGCCAGGTGGTGCCGGATTACGAAAACCTGCAGAACGCCTACGAGCTGCTGTGGGAGATGCCGAACAACGACGGTTATCTGCAGCTGGTGGGTATCATGCAGAAGTTTATCGACCAGTCGATCTCTGCCAACACTAACTACGATCCGACGCGCTTCCCGTCCGGAAAAGTGCCGATGCAGCAGTTGCTCAAAGACCTGCTCAACGCCTATAAATTCGGCGTCAAAACGCTGTACTATCACAACACCCGTGATGGCGCTGAAGACGCCCAGGATGACCTGGCCCCGTCCATCCAGGACGACGGCTGCGAAAGCGGCGCTTGTAAGATCTAAGGTATTTTTGCCGGGTAACGCTACGCTTACCCGGCCTACGTTTGTGTAGGCCCGGCCAACCCATTCCCGCCGGGCAATACAGTTCAACAGGACTCACTTCAATGGCATACACCACTTTTTCACAGACGAAAAACGATCAGCTGCTGGAACCTATGTTTTTTGGCCAGCCGGTTAACGTGGCCCGCTACGATCAGCAAAAATACGACATCTTTGAAAAGCTGATTGAAAAGCAGCTCTCCTTCTTCTGGCGCCCGGAAGAGGTTGACGTTTCCCGCGATCGCATCGACTACCAGGCGCTGCCGGAACATGAAAAACATATTTTCATCAGCAACCTGAAGTACCAGACGCTGCTCGACTCCATCCAGGGCCGTAGCCCGAATGTGGCGTTGCTGCCGCTGATCTCCATCCCGGAGCTGGAGACCTGGGTAGAAACCTGGGCCTTCTCCGAGACCATTCACTCGCGTTCGTACACTCACATCATCCGCAACATCGTCAACGACCCGGCGACCGTGTTCGACGACATCGTCACCAACGAGCAGATCCAGAAACGTGCGGAAGGCATCTCTCACTATTACGATTCGCTGATCGAGATGACCAGCTACTGGCATCTGCTGGGCGAAGGCACCCACACCGTCAACGGCAAAACCGTGACCGTGAATCTGCGCGAGCTGAAAAAGAAACTCTATCTGTGCCTGATGAGCGTTAATGCCCTGGAAGCGATCCGCTTCTACGTCAGCTTCGCCTGCTCCTTCGCCTTTGCCGAACGCAAACTGATGGAAGGCAACGCCAAAATTATCCGCCTGATCGCCCGCGATGAAGCGCTGCACCTGACCGGCACCCAGCATATGCTGAACCTGCTGCGCTCCGGCAGCGACGATCCGGAAATGGCGGAAATCGCCGAAGAGTGCAAGCAGGAGTGCTATGACCTGTTCGTGCTGGCGGCGCAGCAGGAGAAAGAGTGGGCGGACTACCTGTTCCGCGACGGCTCGATGATCGGCCTGAATAAAGATATTCTCTGCCAGTACGTCGAGTACATCACCAATATCCGCATGCAGGCGGTGGGCCTCGATCTGCCGTTCCAGACCCGCTCCAACCCGATCCCATGGATCAACACCTGGCTGGTCTCCGACAACGTTCAGGTGGCGCCGCAGGAAGTGGAAGTCAGTTCTTATCTCGTCGGCCAGATCGATTCTGAAGTCGATGCCGACGATCTGAGTAACTTCCAGCTGTAATGAAGCGGATCTTCCTGAAAATCTCTGACACTCGCCTTGAGTGTCAGGATGAACACCCTTCCCTGCTGGCGGCGCTGGAGTCGCATAATATCGACGTCGAATATCAGTGCCGCGAAGGCTACTGCGGCTCCTGCCGCACTCGCCTGGTCTCCGGCCAGGTTGACTGGCTGACCGAGCCGCTGGCCTTTATCCAGCCGGGAGAAATTTTGCCCTGCTGCTGCCGGGCGAAAGGCGATATTGAGATCGAGATGTAGTCTTGTCAGGTGGCGCTACGCTTACCTGACCTACTGTTCCAGGACCGGCCGTTTACGCACTGCCGCCCTGGGCTGCTGAAACTGCCGGTGTTGACGGCCTCAAAATCGCTGACACGTTCCCGGAAGGCCGGGGCAGCCCGCATGGATGCGGGCTGAGGGCCGTGTTTTGCATGGACGCTACCTCGGCCCGACCCGAAGCCTGCAGGGATAAGTCGAAGGGACCGCGCAGCGGCGATTTTGCTGGCCGGAGCCCGGGGGTACAGGGGGAGGCGGCGACTGGCCTCCCCCTGTGTGCTCCCTGCGCTATGAAAGGCATAACGCAGAAGAAATATCGGGAGCGCAATCTTCCAGGAAATAACATAGAACAAACGTTATTCCCGGGTCGAAATCGTTGCACGCCGAGAACAGTGTCAACAAAACCGCAGTTCGTACGCCGGGTAAGGCGTAGCCGCCACCCGGCTTTTTAGCGTTTCGCGTCCAGGAACTGCACCGCTTTATCCGGGAAATCGGTAAATAAGCCGTCGACGCCCGCCTGGTTATACAGTACGTCATAGAGCTGATTAACGTTAGTCGCGTACTCCGGCAACTGATCCGCGCGCACGGTGTACGGATGCACCTGCAGATGGCTGGCATGCGCCTCTTTCACCATTGCCGTCAGCTTCACCGCCCCCGGCTTCGAGCCTTCCGCTACCAGCATATGGTAATCCGGGCCGATACCGTCCGCGTACTGCGCAATCTGCGCCATCGCCCCTGGCTTGAACATCCAGTCATATCTGTAGTTCACCCACTTACCATCGGCCTGTTTCTGCTGGGTTTCATTCCAGTCGGTATAGGCGATGAGCTGCACCAGATTGAGATCCATCCCCATCTTCGGCTCCAGCTCATTTTTAATGCGTTTGAGCTCGTTGGCGTCAAAGCACTGCAGATAAACCTTATCCTGCTTGCTGGTATAGCCATATTCCTTCAGCACCTTCAATGTGCTGGCGGCAATATCTTTGCCTTCCTGGTGGTGGAACCACGGCGCTTTGATTTCCGGGTAGATACCGATGTTTTTGCCGGTTGAATGGTTCAGCCCCTGGACAAACTCAATCTCCTCTTCAAAGGTATGAATACGGAAATCGGATTTGCCCATCGGGAATCGCCCGGGATAGGTTTGCACGTTCTTACCATTTTTCGGCTCAAAACCTTCGGTAAACTTCAGCGACTTAATCTCGTCCAGGGTAAAGTCGATGGCGTAGAAACGGCCATCTTTACGCGCCCGCTGCGGGAAACGCTGCGCAACGTCAGTCACCCGATCGAGATAGTGGTCGTGTAACACCACCAGCCGGTCGTCTTTGGTCATCACCAGGTCTTGCTCAAGGTAATCCGCCCCCTGAGCGTAAGCCATCGCTTTCGCCGGCAGGGTATGTTCCGGCAGATACCCGCTGGCGCCGCGGTGGGCGATGACCATTTTATCAGCCGCTGTCGCACTGAAGCACAGCGCCGAACTGGACAGAATCATTCCGCTCATCAGCGCGGTAAGTTTCATTTTCATCGCCGCTCCTTAGGCTTGTTTCAGCTGTTGGTGATGGCGACGTTCACCGAGCATCACGATAACCAGCAGGATAACCGCCAGCACGCTACCGCCGATCATCACCATAAAGCCGCCGTCCCAGCCGAAGAAATCGACGGTGTAGCCGACGATAGCGCTCGCGGCCACGGAACCGCCAAGATAGCCGAACAGGCCGGTGAAGCCCGCGGCGGTCCCGGCGGCTTTTTTCGGCGCCAGCTCGAGGGCATGCAGACCAATCAGCATCACCGGGCCGTAGATCAGGAAGCCAATGATGATCATACAGGCCATATCGACGCCCGGATTACCCGGCGGGTTCAGCCAATAAACGACAGTGGCGATGGTCACCAGGGTCATAAAGAACACGCCGGTGGCGCCGCGGTTGCCTTTAAACACTTTGTCCGACATCCAGCCGCACAGCAGCGTGCCCGGGATCCCCGCGTACTCGTACAGGAAATAGGCCCAGGAGGATTTATCCAGCGCGAAGTGTTTAACTTCTTTCAGGTAGGTCGGCGACCAGTCGAGAATGCCGTAGCGCAGCAGATAAACGAAGACGTTAGCGATAGCGATGTACCACAGCAGCTTGTTCGGCAGAATGTATTGCATAAAGATCTGCTTCGCCGTCAGCTCTTCTTCGTGCTTTTCGCTGTAATCGTCCGGGTAGTCGTTTTTATATTCTTCAATCGGCGGCAGACCGCAGGACTGCGGGGTGTCGCGCATCATCGCAAAGGCGAAAATCGCCAGCAGAATGGCGCCGAATGCCGGCATATACAGCGCCGCGTGCCAGTCGTTAAACCACGCCATCCCTAACAGGAACAGCAGCGGCGGAATGCCGCCGCCGACGTTATGCGCGCAGTTCCACACCGAGACAATCCCGCCGCGCTCTTTCTGCGACCACCAGTGCACCATGGTCCGGCCGCACGGCGGCCAGCCCATCCCCTGGAACCAGCCGCAGAGGAACAGCAGCACGAACATTATCATGATGCTGGACGTCGCCCACGGCACGAAGCCCATCACCAGCATCACCAGCGCGGCGAGGATCAAGCCAGCCGGCAGGAAAATGCGCGGATTCGAGCGGTCAGAGACCGATCCCATGATGAATTTCGAAAATCCATAGGCGATGGAGATACCGGAAAGGGCGAAGCCGAGGTCGCCACGAGAGAACCCCTGCTCGATAAGATAAGGCATCGCCAGGGCAAAGTTCTTACGAACCAAATAGTAGGCGGCATAACCAAAAAAGATGCCAATAAAAATCTGCCAGCGTAATCGGCGATATAGCGGGTCAATCTCCGCAGCTGGCAAACGCGCTTTATGCGCGGCGGGTTTAAAAATACTTAACATATCAGCCTCCGTGGCCCTTGCTGTTTTCTACTGACGTCACGACAAAATCCCAGATTAATCACCAACTTCAAATATGGTCGCGATGGTAGGCAATACGTAGAGTTGATACTGTGAAACATCGCACAATTTGTTACAGAAATATGACAAAACGTTCCAATGTGAGCACGAAATCACATAACACGCTCAAATAACGCGCGAATATGCTCGAAATCAAACAATAACCTTACTAATTGTGGCTAAATGGCGTTAAACGAAAGCAGAGGAGTTGAAGATGACGGGACGTCTTGATAGCGAGGTCATTATCATCGGCGGCGGAGCAACCGGCGCCGGTATCGTCCGCGACTGCGCCCGGCGCGGATTACGAACGCTGCTCATTGAGCGCCATGATATCGCCACCGGGGCGACCGGCCGGAATCATGGACTGCTGCACAGCGGCGCCCGCTACGCGGCGACCGACAACGAATCCGCCCGCGAATGCATCAGTGAGAACCGCATCCTGCGCCGCATCGCCCGCCACTGTATTGAACCGACCAATGGGCTGTTTATCACCCTGCCTGAAGATGACCTGGCATGGCAGCAAACCTTTATCGACGCCTGTCAGCAGGCTGGCATAGAGGCCACGCCGCTCTCGCCGCAGGAAGCGCTGCGCCGGGAGCCCGCCGTCAACCCGACGCTGCTGGGCGCGGTGCAGGTCCCGGACGGTACCATCGACCCGTTTCGCCTCACCGCGGCCAATATGCTCGACGCCCGCGAACACGGCGCGCAGATCCTTACCGGCTGCGAAGTAACAGGCCTGCTGCGCCGGGGCGATCGCGTCTGCGGCGTCCAGGTATACGACCGCCAACTTCACCAGGCCCGCACTCTGTACGCCGGGATGGTGGTTAACGCCGCCGGGATCTGGGGGCAGCGTATTGCGGAATATGCCGACCTGCGCATCACCATGTTCCCGGCGAAGGGATCGCTGCTGATCCTCGATCATCGGATTAACAACCTGGTGATCAACCGCTGCCGTAAGCCGGCCGACGCCGATATTCTGGTGCCCGGCGATACCATCTCGCTGATCGGCACTACCTCAATGCATATTCCTTATGACGAAATTGACGACAACCGGGTAACAGCGGCGGAGGTCGATACCCTGCTGCGCGAAGGGGAAAAGCTGGCGCCGGTCATGGGCCGCACCCGGATCCTCCGCGCCTACTCCGGCGTCCGCCCGCTGGTGGCCAGCGATAACGAACCCAGCGGGCGCAGCGTCAGCCGCGGCATCGTCCTGCTCGACCATGCCCAGCGTGACGGTATGGAAGGCTTCATTACCATCACCGGCGGCAAGCTGATGACCTATCGCCTGATGGCCGAGTGGGCCACCGACGCCGTCTGTCGTAAGCTGGGAAACACCACCCCCTGTACCACGGCCGAAGCCCCGCTGCCCGGTTCACAGGAGCCAACGGAAAGTACCCTGCAAAAGATAATCTCCCTCCCCACCCCGCTGCGCGGCTCGGCCGTCTACCGTCACGGCGATCGCACCCCGTCCTGGCTTGGCGACAGCCGCCAGCACCGTAGCCTGGTCTGCGAATGTGAAGCCGTCACTGCCGGTGAAGTGGAATACGCGGTGGAAAACCTGGCGGTCAACACCCTGCTCGACCTGCGCCGCCGCACCCGGATTGGCATGGGGACCTGTCAGGGGGAACTCTGCGCCTGCCGCGCTGCCGGACTGCTGCAGCGCTTTAACGTCACCACGCCCGCGCAGTCGTTAACCCAGCTATCGGAATTTCTCAATGAACGCTGGAAGGGCGTGCAGCCCATCGCCTGGGGCGATGCGCTGCGCGAAAGCGAATTCAC
Source organism: Klebsiella sp. KP20-425-1 (assembly GCF_025813515.1). Classification (NCBI taxonomy): domain Bacteria; kingdom Pseudomonadati; phylum Pseudomonadota; class Gammaproteobacteria; order Enterobacterales; family Enterobacteriaceae; genus Klebsiella; species Klebsiella sp. KP20-425-1. Next base: position 1,572,445 of record NZ_CP109614.1, on the reverse strand, counting down.
CCGCTGGGTCTACCTCGGCCTGTGCGGATTGCCACAGGAGCACCGGGATGAAGTTTGATTGCGCGATTATCGGCGGCGGGCTCGCCGGCCTGCTGTGCGGGCTGGCCCTGAATCAGCACGGCCTGCGCAGCGTCATCATCAGCCGCGGGCAGAGCGCGCTGCATTTTTCCTCCGCGTCGTTAGACCTGCTCTCGGCGCTGCCCAACGGCGATAACGTCACTGACGTCGCACAAGGTCTGCAGCAGCTCGCTGAACAGCTTCCTGAACACCCTTATTCCCGTCTCGGCGCCGAGGCGGTGCTCGAATACGCGACGCAGACCGAAGCCCTGCTGGCCGCCTGCGGCGCGGTGATGCAGGGCGATGCGCGCCGGCCGCACCGGCGGGTAACGCCGCTGGGGACGTTGCGCCCGGCATGGCTGTCGCCCCTTGAGGTGCCTGTCGCGCCCCTGCCGTCGCAGGGCGCCTGTCTGGTGGGGATCAGCGGCTTTGCTGATTTTCAGCCGCATCTCGCCGCCGCCGCGCTCGGTCAACACGGAGTTACCGCCGCGGCGGTGGAAATCGAGTTACCGCTGCTGGATGTGCTGCGTGACAACCCGACCGAGTTTCGCGCCGCCAATATCGCCCGCGTCCTGGATGATGAGAATATGTGGCCGGCCCTGCATGCAGCGCTGCTACCGCTGGCGCAGCAGTATGACCTGCTGATCATGCCCGCCTGTTTTGGCCTCGCCGACGATCGCCTGTACCACTGGCTGCAGGCGCGTCTACCCTGCCCGCTGCGTCTGCTGCCGACGCTGCCGCCTTCGGTTCCCGGGATGCGTTTGCATTCTCAGCTGCAACGCCAGTTCATTCGCGAGGGCGGCGCCTGGCTCGCAGGCGATGAGGTGGTGAAAATCAGCCATCGACAGGACGCCGTCGAGGCGGTCTGGACGCGCAATCACGGCGATATTGCGCTGCGTCCGCGCTTTACCGTGCTGGCCAGCGGCAGCTTTTTCAGCAACGGTCTTGTCGCCACTCGCGATAGCGTGCGCGAGCCGATCCTCGGCCTCGACCTTCACCAGACCCTGCCACGGGAAAGCTGGTACCAGCGCGATTTCTTCGCCTCACAACCGTGGCAGCGCTTCGGCGTGAAAACCGATGCCCTGCTGCGCCCCCTGCTGGGCGGGCAGCCGTTCCATAATCTGTTCGCCATCGGCTCATTGCTCGGCGGGTTCGATGCCATTCAGCTCGGCTGTGGCGGCGGCGTCTGCGCCGTTACCGCGCTGCACGCCGCCAGACAGATCCACGCCCTTGCCGGAGGCCGGCCATGAACGATACCCGTTTTGAAAGCTGCATTAAGTGCACGGTCTGTACCACCACCTGCCCGGTAAGTCGGGTCAATCCGCGCTATCCCGGCCCGAAACAAGCGGGGCCGGACGGCGAACGCCTGCGTCTGAAGGATGGCGCGCTGTACGACGAGGCGCTGAAGTACTGCATTAACTGCAAGCGCTGCGAGGTCGCCTGCCCGTCGGATGTGAAAATTGGCGATATCATTCAACGCGCCCGGGCACAGTACGGCCAGCAAAAGCCGACCCTGCGCGACGCCATCCTCAGCCATACCGACCTGATGGGTACCCTTTCCACCCCCTTTGCCCCCCTGGTCAACGCCGCCACCGGCTTAAAACCGGTGCGCCGTCTGCTCGACGCGACGCTCAACATCGATCACCGGCGTACGCTGCCGAAATATGGTTTCGGCACCTTCCGCCGCGCTTACCGCCAGCTCGCCGCCCGTCAGAAGCAGTACAGCGAACAGGTGGCTTTCTTTCATGGCTGCTACGTCAACTATAACCATCCACAGTTGGGTAAAGATCTGATTCGCGTCGTCAACGCGCTGGGTACCGGGGTGCAGTTGTTATCAAAAGAAAAATGCTGCGGCGTACCGCTGATCGCCAACGGTTTTTTCGACAAGGCGCGTAAGCAGGCGCAGAGCAACGTCGCCGCGATGCGGGAAAACACGCTACCGATCATTGCCACCTCCTCGACCTGCGCCTTTACGCTACGTGATGAATACCCCCATCTCCTCGATGTCGATAACAGCGATCTTCGCGATCGCGTCGAGCTTGCCACCCGCTGGATCTGGAAACAGCTGGCTGCCGGCAGGACGCTACCGCTGCGCCCGCTGCCGCTGAAGGTGGTCTATCACACCCCGTGTCATATGGAAAAGATGGGCTGGTCGCTGTATACCCTCGAGCTGCTGCGGCTGATCCCCGGCCTGCAGCTGGAGGTGCTGGATTCACAGTGCTGCGGCATCGCAGGCACCTACGGGTTTAAAACTGAGAATTACGCGGTATCACAGGCTATCGGCGCCCCGCTGTTCCGTCAGATTGAGGAGAGCGGGGCCGACCTCGTCGTCACCGACTGCGAGACCTGCAAATGGCAGATTGAGATGTCCACCAGCAAACGCTGCGAGCATCCGCTGACGGTGCTGGCGCAGGCGCTCGTCTGAGCCCAGCGCCAGCCTGTGCCGTCAATAGCTCGTTTTCTCTTGCGGCTGGGCGCTGGCAGATTTAAACATCGCCAGCCGGCGGTCCAGCGCCTGGGTATACAGCATGGTATCCACCCCGACGGCGACAAAGTTGGCCCCCCAGGCAAGACATTTTTCCGCCATCGCCGGGTCGACCGCCAGAAATCCGGCCGCTTTCCCCGCCGCGCGAATGCGCCGGATGCTCTGCTCGATCACCCGCTGCACGTCAGGGTGACCGGCATCGTCCGGGTAGCCCAGCGAGGCGGAGAGATCCGCCGGACCGATGAACACCCCGTCAATGCCGTCCACCTCGAGAATAGCGTCCAGGTTCTCCAGCGCGGTTCGGCTCTCGACCTGAATCAGCAGACAAAGTTCGTCATTTGCCTCCGCCATATAATTCTCCACCCTTCCCCAGCGCGCCGCTCTCGCCACGCCGGCGCCAACGCCGCGGCTCCCGATGGGGGGATAACGGGTCGCTGAGACCACCTCCCGAGCCTGCTCGGCGGTATCGACCATCGGCACCAGCAAGGTTCTGGCGCCAATATCCAGCACCTGTTTTATCAGGCTGCGGTTGCCCTCGACCGGGCGAATGACCGGCTGGCTGGCATAGGGGGCAATCGCCTGCAGCTGATGATAAAGGTCCTGAATAGTGTTCGGGGCATGCTCGCCGTCGATCAGCAGCCAGTCGTATCCCGACGTCGCAGCGATCTCCGCCATGTAGGATGAGGTGGAGCTCAGCCACAGGCCGATTTGCGTCTCACCGCGTAATAATCCCCGTTTGAAGGGGTTAGATAACAGTGCGTTCATAGCGATTCCTTTATTCAATGCTGTACGCTGCCGCGCTGGGGTACCGCGCGGGTAAGGCTCAATGAAAAGATAATGACCACCCCGACAATGGCGACGCCGGCCAGGGTTAACAGTCCGGCGGCGCTGCTGGCGAACAACGTTTCGGCCTGCACGCGCACGATCGGCGCCAGAAAACCACCGATGGCGCCAAACAGGTTAACAAAGCCAATCCCTGCGGCCAGCGCCGTGCCGGACAGCAGCTGCGTCGGCATCGTCCAGAAGACCGGCTGCACGGCGATCACCCCGACCGCCGCCACGCACAGCGCGATGATAGCCAGCACCGGCGCCACCAGTCCGGACACTGCAATCCCGACCGCCGCCGCCAGCAGCGTCAGGGCGGCAATATTGCGTCGCTCGCCGGTGCGATCGGAGTAGCGAGGGATAAGCCAGGTGCCAAACAGCGCCGCCACCCACGGGATGGCCGTCACCACCGAGGCAACGAAGCCGACTTTGGTGCCCAGCAGCGCAGCAACCTGGGTGGGCAGGAAGAAAATCAGACCATAGACCGCCACCTGAATGGTCAGATAAATCAGCGCCAGCTGCCAGACCCGCCCGTTACGCAGCGCATCGGACAGGCGCGAGGCAATCTTTTTCTCCTCCTCGCGCGCCAGCTCGCTTATCAGCGCCTGTTTCTCCGCTGCGCTCAGGAAGCGGGCATGCTGCGGCGAATCGTCCAGCCAGAAGAAGGTGAACGCTCCCGCGGCGACGGCGAGCAGGCCTTCAATGACAAACATCCAGAACCAGCCGGGATGGCCCATAAATCCATGCATCTCCAGCAGCGCACCGGATAAAGGCGATCCCAGCGTCAGGGCCACCGGCGCGCCCATATAAAACAGCCCCATAATGCTGGCGCGGTTTTGCTGGGGAAACCACTGTGAAGTGAGGTAGATCATTCCGGGAAAGAAGCCCGCCTCCGCCGCGCCCAGCAGGGTACGTACCAGCAGGAATTTCGCTTCCGTATCCGCCCACGCCATCGCCGCCGACAGCACGCCCCACAGCAGCGTGGTGCAGCCGATCCATCGCCTGGCGCCAAATGTGCGCATCAGCAGATTGGCCGGCACCCCGAGGAAGGCATAGACCACAAAGAAGATACCGGCCCCCAGCGCGTAGGCCTCATTGCTGAGTCCGGTATCCAGCTGGTAGGTCTCTTTGGCGAAACCGATATTAGAACGGTCAAGAAACGCCAGCACGTACAGCGCCAGCATAAAGGGGATTAAGCGGGCGCGGTTTTTCTTCACCACGCTCTCCAGCAGAGTGTTGCTCATCATAATATCCTCAGGCGCGGGCCGCCGGGCGGCCCGACGCAATCAGTGTTGATAAGGACGCTTCAGGTTGCAGTCGCGATTGAGCTCGACGCCAAAGCCGGGTTTATCCAGGACCGATTTATGAATGCGCCCTCTCTCCGGCACCGGCTCGCCGAGCAGGATCGGGTCGAACTGCGGGCGCAGCGTGGCGCAGTCCGGACTGGTCATCAGAAACTCACTGAACGGCGTGTTGGTGAAGGTGATCACCGCATGATGTGAGTAAACCGACGAGCCGTGGGGCACTACCAGCTGCCCGCGCGCTTTGGCGATGGCCGCGATCTCCACCAGGGTGGTTAAGCCGCCGCACCAGCCGACGTCGGGCTGCATAATATCGATGCCGGTTTCCGACAGGGTGCGGAAGGACTGCAGCGTGCCGTGGTGCTCGCCGCTGGTCACCATCATCCCGGCAGGCGCCTGGCGCTTCAGCTCGCGATAGCCTTCATACTGCTGCGGCGGCAGGCACTCTTCGATCCACTTGAGGTTATAAGGGGCGCAGGCATGGGCAAGTTTGGTGGCATAGTTAACGTCCTGGCTCATCCAGCAGTCCAGCATTAACCAGAAATCCGGGCCGCATTTTTCGCGCATATCCGCCACCATGGCGACGTCTTTGCGGATCCCGGCGTCGCCATCGTGCGGCCCCCAGTGGGTAGGCATTTTGCCGCCGATAAAGCCCATCTCCTGCGCCAGGTCCGGACGTGCGCCGGTGGCATAGAACTGGATTTCGTCGCGCACCGCCCCACCCAACAGTTTGTAGACCGGCAGGCCAACCACTTTCCCGAACAGGTCCCACAGCGCCAGGTCGACACAGGAGATGGTATTCATCACCAGGCCGCCGGATCCCGCGTAGTAAAGGGTGGCGTTAAGCATCTGGTCATGGATCAGTTTGATATCGCTGACGCATTTGCCTTCGATAAAGCGGTTGAGATGTTTTTCGACGATAAAGCAGCCCATCTCCCCGGCCGTCGACACCGCAAAGCCGGTCTGTCCGTTGTCGGCTTCCACTTCCACAATCAGCGTGCCCAGCACGTTGATGCCAAACGACTGCCGGGACTGCTCATACTGTTTATATTTGCTCATCGGGGTGGCGATATGATCGTCAATCCAGTGGTTAGCCCCCTGGTCATGGTAATCGCCGCCGCCGGCGCCCTGCTCTGCTGTGGCGCCGCCGATGAACCAGGCGCGGACGTGTTTAATTTTCGGTAGGGTCATGATGTTCTCCTTATGATGAGGCGAGTTGTTCGAAGGGGCTTTTCCACCCCAGCAGACGTGAAATATCTTTCGCGCAGGCAATCGCCTTACCAGCCAGGTAATCGCGATTGTCTTCATTGATTTGCAGACGGGTACCCACCACCGAGATGGCGGCGGTCAGGTCGTTATTGGCGTTAAATACCGGGGCAGCCACGCAGCGCACATCCGGATAGTCCTCGCCATTATCAAAGCTCCAGCCCCGGGCGCGGATCCGCCCCAGCTCCTCCCGCAGCTGTTGAGCATCGGTGATGGTCGTTGGCGTGGCCCGCTCCCACTGTAGGTCTTCGATAATCGACGCCTGAACGCTGGCGGGCTGCCAGGCCAGCAAACATTTGCCGATCCCGGAGCGGTAAAGAGACAGGCTCTTACCCTCATGCGAGCGCACGCTGATGGTGGCGGGAGACTCAATTTTCAGAATGTAGTAGGCGTTACCCTGATCGATAATGCCCAAGTGACAAAGCAGGCCGCACTCATCCATCAGCCGGGTGAGGCGCGGCCGCGCCAGCTCGCGCAGGTCCATTTTGCTCAGCGCCTGCCCGGCCAGCTCCACCAGCTTGGTCCACAGGCAGTAGTTATCCTGATTATCCATACTGATGAAGCGCTGCTTTTTCAGCTCGCCCAGCAGCAGATACACCGTGCTTTTCGGGATCCCCAGCTCCGCTATTATCGTCGCCGCGCTGCCGGGGCCGATGCGGCCAATTAAATTGAGGATCTCAATCGCGCGGGTCAGCGCCGGGACTTTCGTTGATTCCAACATACTGGACTCCAATCCTGAATACTGGAATCAGTGTTGCGATTGTCCGGGCGGTAAAGTGTGAGCGACATCGCGGGGCAATCGTTTTCCCGTATACTGGACCGTTCGCAGCAGAAAATTGCGACTTAACGCACAGAATTTTTTCAGAAGAGTACAACAGGTTGGACGACCGGCGCCCCGAGGATACGGTGCGCCGGGGGGAATGACTTACAGCGAGAGGGAATCCACCACGTTAATCCAGCCATGTTCGCTGGCCAGCGGTTGGCCATTCAGCCAGCGACGCAGCATGTTTAACGCCATCATAGCGCAGACTTCCTGGCGTACCGCCAGGCTGTGGCGGGTGGCGCTAAACTTCACCCGCAGTGCGAAGGTGCCGTCCGGGGTGGCCAGGGCCACGTTAAGATGATCGTTTTCCTGACCGCTCACCGCCAGAGCCAGGCCGGCAAAATGGTTTATGCGCCGCTCGGCCGCCCAGCGGGCCGCCTGCGCCAGCGTCTCCTCCTGCGCCGGAACGACTTCGCTGGCCAGCAGCGGCGCGCCGGCGCGGGACAGCTGGAGCGCCAGCAGGCCGCCGGTAAACTGCTCGCTGAGCGTCAGGCTCAGCTGCCGCTCCTGCAGACAGCGGGCGATCTGCGCCGGTAACCCTTCCGTGCCTTCGAAAATCAGGCTGTCGCCAGCCACCTTACGCACCTCCGGCCACAGGGCCAGCATGGCATCGAGCTGGTTGGCCGGTCCGGTTAGCTTGAGTTCAATGATCGGCATCGACGAGCGGTAACCCATCACCACGCCCGGAGGCAGCGTCAGCGGATTAAGACTTTGCGCCAGCTCGCTCTCCGAGCGGCCAAAGGTGGTCATACGCAGGCATACCGGCGGGTCCGGCAGCGTAAAGCGCTGGCGCAGGCGCGGTAAAATTTCCTGCTCGACCATCACCTTAAATTCAGAGGGGACCCCGGGAGTGAAAAACATCAGGCAGCGGTTGAGCTGGATGGCAAAGCCACAGGCCGTACCGACCGGGTTGTTGATCATCTCAGCGCTGGCCGGGATTTCCGCCTGCTTACGGTTGCTTTCCGCCATCGGCCTGCCGCGCTCGGCAAAAAAGCGGGTCATGGTTTCCAGCCACTCCGGATGCAAAATAAGCCCTTCGCCTTTCGCAGTGGCGGCGGCCAGCGCGCTCAGGTCGTCGCTGGTTGGGCCGAGGCCGCCGTTGACGATCAGCACATCCGCCTGTTCGCTGCGTTCGCGCAGAATCGCCACCAGCGCATCGAGATCGTCGCCAACGGTATTGCGGCGCGTTAACGGTAAACCCTGATTAAAAAAGAAATCCGCCAGCCATGCCGCATTGGTATCAACGATTTGACCATGCAACACTTCATCGCCGGTGGACAGCATTTCCACATTCAACATTGCTCACTCCTTGCCTGCCAGGTGAGAAATACTATAACGCAAAGCGGGATGCTGACGAGGAGGAAAATCTGGCGCAGCAAGAAGATGCCGCGCCGGAAGAGATTAGAAGCTGGCGCTGGCGCCGATGTATGGGCCGTCGGCGATGGTGTTATCGCGGTTGCCATCTTTGCCCGCCAGGTTCAGGTAACGGTAGCCGGCCTGGATGCTAAGCGGACGCATAATGGTCCAGCTGGCGCCGACGTTGGCTTCCTGGTAGCTATCAATGCCGCTGGAGAGCGAATCCGGAGAGTAGTAATAATCGCCGTACAGGCGGAAGCTGTCGCCGATTTTCCACTGCAGGCCGCCGCCGACCGCGGCCGCATAACCTTCATCGCCCTGTTTCGGATTGGTGTAAATACCTTTACCACCCACGGTCGCGAGGAACGGCCCCAGCGGAATATTGAGTCCCAGGCCTAAACCCGCGGCGTCGCCGTCGTTATCGCTGTGCAGCCAGTTACCCGAAACGGCCAGGCCGGTGGACTCGGTGCCGAAGCCGACGCCAAGGTTGGTGTAATGCTCGCCGGCTTCACCGGTAACGCTAATCGCATGGGCCGCCGAAGAAACCATCATCACGCCCGCCAGCGCCATAAAAATGCTTTTTTTCATTATTTACTCTATCCAGAAAATTAAAATCAAAGAAGTCCCGAAAAAACCTGAAAATTCTACTGCGCACCCATCAGGAATCAATGACCTGGCGAAATGAATTTTCACAAGAGTGTAACCAGTTGCGTATTTTTACGGCATCGAGCGTTGCCAGAACCACGAACAGCCTATTCAACGCCAGTAATATTCATGTTTATTATGATTAACGCTGACACATTGACGAAAACAGAGAGCTGGCGCCGCACGATCGGCGCGGCGCGGGTGGATAAGGGAATAATTAATGCTGCAGCCGGGCCAGACATTCCGGGGCGAGGCCGGTCAGTTCCGCCACCAGCGACAGGTCGAGTCCGTTAGCAAGCATCGCCCGGGCGATACGCTCCGCGGTCTGCTGCTCACCTTGCTCGATACCTTGTTCGATACCTTGCTGTAGACCTTGTTCAAGACCTTGCTTTAATCCTTGCTGATGGCCGCGTTGTTCCAGAAACTGGGCAATATTCATTAGCGTCTCCTTATGCGGCCGCCGGGGGACGTTTTGCGCAAGATGGCGCAAAAAAGCAACCGGATCGGCGGCGTTTCCTGCCTGTAATAAATAGTGCAACAGCGTTTTAAGCTGCCTGCGGCTAGTGTATCCCAGCGCCAGGAGCCTGACCAGCTGCTCATGCAGGTCCATCAAATCCCGCTGGCGAATATGCTTCTGTAGCAGCTCCAGCATCGCCACGCGCCGATGGCGCATGATTTCATCGTCCGGGGTGCTAGTGATATCAATTAAGGGAAAATCTTCACCATAGATCCGCCGCGCGATGTCCGGATCGGCAAAGCCTGCCAGCCAGCACATCGGGTAAGGCCAGGGAGAAACGCGACCATGATAAAACAGCAGCGGGATCACCAGCGGCAGCTGCGTATGCCCTTTATCCAGATGACGCTGCATCGCGGCTATCGCATAGCGCATCAGGCGAAATGCCATATGGCGGTCCGCCGAGCTTTGGTGCTCTATCAACAGATAGATATAGCCCTCCCCCGCCTGCGTTTGCAGCGAGTAAAGGATATCGGAATGACTCGCCCGCAGTTCGTCGTCAATAAAGCTCCCGGACTCCAGCCGCAGCGTGTTCAGATTACATAACGCGCGCAGCGGTGCGGGAAGGTGAATGTCCAGAAAATCCCTGGCCGTCGCCCGATGCGACAGCAGGTGTTTAAATACAGCATCGTGGGGGGAATTCGTCGCCCTTTCCATGGCGGTGCTCCATACAATCATTTTCGCTTAACGTAGCACTCAACAAGACCTGAACTGTATTTCGCTTGCAGTTTACCGAGGCGGCTCGCAAACTATTTCACCAGCATACCGCCCCATCCCTCTGCAGGAGAAAACCCATGCGCCACAGGACGATTGTTTGCCCGCTGATCGAGAATGAAGGCCATTATCTGCTTTGCAAAATGGCCGCCGACCGCGGGGTTTTTCCCGGGCAATGGGCCTTATCCGGCGGCGGCGTGGAGCCAGGGGAACGTATTGAAGAGGCGCTGCGGCGGGAAATACGCGAAGAGCTCGGCGAAAAACTCATCCTTACCCATATCGCGCCATGGTGCTTTCGCGACGATACCCGCGTCAAAACCTACCCCGACGGGCATCAGGAAACGATCTACATGATCTATCTCATCTTCGACTGCGTGAGCGCCAATCGCGATGTGACGATCAACGAGGAGTTTGACGATTACGCCTGGGTCAAAGCCGAAGATCTCAAAAACTACGATCTTAATGCCGCCACCCGCGTTACTCTCAGCCTGAAAGGGCTACTTTAGTCCAGCATACCGCGTTCAACCCACCCGGCGTTATGCCGCGGGATAATGCGGGTGGCTACGATACGGTCGCATGCGTCTGCTGCCTGACCCACTCGCACAGCGCCCGGCGCGAAATCTTAATCCCGCCGTTTTTTAACGTTTCCGGCAACCGCAGCCAACGCACCGGCTGCTGAAAACGCGCTAACCGCTCAGCGCTCCATGCCGCCAGCGCGCTCAACTCGCAGCCGTCATCGCATTCCACCACCGCTACCGGGCGCTGGCCGTATTCCGCATCATCCAGCGGCACGATAAACACCTGCTGTACCTGTGGATGGGCGAGTATCACACGCTCGACCTCTTCCGGTTGAATACCTTCTCCACCGCTAAAAAAGAGGTTATCCAGTCGCCCAACAACCGTCAGCCGACCGTTATGCAATGCTCCGCGATCGCGCGTCGCAAACCAACCTTCATTGTTGGTTAATGACAACAATTGACCATCCCGCCAGTAGCCTGCGGCCATACTCGACGCCCGCAGCCAGATCTCTCCGGCGACAATTTTCACCTCTCGCCCCGGCAGCGCTTCGCCAACATCCGCAGCGCCGTCGGCCTCTTTGGCACACACGGTGGAGGCGAATTCGGTGAGGCCATAGCCGCAGAAGCTGCGTATGCCCTGCTTTCGCGCCCGTTCAGTCAATTCGACCGGGATCGACGCGCCGCCGAGCAGCACCGCCTTGAGGGAAACCGCAGCATCATCATTCAGCAGGCGCCATAGCTGAGTCGGCACCAGCGAAGCATGGGTACAGCCGTGCAGCATCTGCGCCAGCGGCTGTTTGTCACGTACCGTGAGTCGCGCGCCGGCCAGCAGCCAGCGCCAGACGATCCCCTGACCGGAGACATGGAACAACGGCAGCGACAGCAGCCAGTCATCTCCTGCGGCAAACGGCATCAGCGCCAGCACGCCAGCCGCGCTGGCCAGATGGGCGTTGGCGCTATGTACCGCCGCTTTCGGCAGGCCGGTTGAACCGGAGGTCAACGTCATCGACACCAACCGATCGCCATGCCAACAAACGGCACAAGCGCCTTCTGCCGCCTGCAGAGTTAACGCCGGTAAATTCCCCGGCAGCGTATCACCGTTAAGCACCAGCTGATGCTGCATGGTTAACGCGGGTAACAACGCCTGCAGCAACACCGCTGGCAGCTGCGGATTCAGCGGCAGCACCCGCGCCCCGCACTGTAGCAGCGCCAGCCATGCCAGCAGAGTTTCCGGCTGGTTATAGGCCCGGAGCGCCACTCCCTGCCCTTCCATTACGCCCTGCGCGGCAAAACCAGACGCCAGCGCGTCAACCCGCGCGCATAGCTCCCGCCAGGTCAGCGGCTGGTTATTCAGACGTAAGGCGAGGGCCTCTCCGCGCCGCTGACGCCAGTGCCGCCAGGGCCAGTCGTTAAAGGTCACAGCAGCGGCTCCAGCGCATCAATGTTGAGCACCGGCAGCGCACTTTCGGGCCACGGCCGTACCAGCTGGGCGCCCATCAGCGCCAGCGTATCCAGCCCAGGAATAGTCTGCGGCGTCAGCCAGGCGGCAATCCGCGCCAGCTGGGTTAAGCCGAGACTGGACTCGATCGACGAACTGATCACTACGCTCAACCCCAGCGCATGCGCCGCGGCGACCTGTTGCTGCACCTTCTGCAAACTGCCGGTTAGCGTCGGTTTGATCACCACCGCACGCACCCCCGGCTCGGCGACAAAGCAGAAATCCGCCTCGCGCAGGCTTTCATCCCAGGCGATAGCGATCCCTGTCTCGCGGCTAAAGGCCCGAGAATCCTCCCGCGTTTTGCAAGGTTCTTCAAGAAAAGCAATGCGCTGGCGGTACGCCGGATTAACGTATTTGGCGAACTGTTGCGCTTTGAGCGGCGTCCAGGCGCGGTTGGCATCGAGCCGCAGCTGCAGGTCGGGGATCGCCTCCAGCAGCAGATTGACCACCATACCGTCGCGGACCGCCTCCCAGAGGCCAACTTTGACCTTAGCGACCTTCTCGCCGGGCATCGCCGCCAGTCTGGCGAATAGCTCATCCGGATCGCCGGAGCAGAGCGGCGCCGCGCGATAATCCGCGGCCTGCGGTAGTTCGCCGCCAAGCTCCGCCTGCGCGCAGCTGATGCCAAACGCGACGGAGGGCTGCGTGGGAAGCGGCGGCTCGGCGCCGTCGCGCCAGGCCTGTGCCCACGCTAACAGCGCCATTTGCGCCTCTTCCAGCGTCTCGACACTGAATCCCGGCAGGGGAGAAATTTCGCCCCAGCCTTCGCGTTCCCCCTCCTGCAGGCGGATGAACAGCCCGTCGCGGGTTTTTAACCGCCGCTCGCGCAGCACCACGCCCGCGTCCATCGGTATCTGCCAGCGGTAAACCTGCGAAACGCGCATTATGGATTCCGTTTAAATTTGCTGAAGTCCGGCTGACGTTTCTGGTTGAAGGCGTTGCGTCCTTCCTGCCCCTCTTCCGTCATATAGAACAGCATGGTGGCGTTGCCCGCCAGCTCCTGCAGACCAGCCTGGCCGTCGCAGTCGGCGTTCAGCGCCGCTTTCAGGCAGCGCAAGGCCATCGGGCTGTTCTGCAGCATTTCACGACACCAGCGCACGGTCTCTTTTTCCAGATCCGCCAGCGGTACCACGGTATTCACCAGCCCCATGTCCAGCGCCTGCTGAGCGTCATACTGGCGGCACAGGAACCAGATTTCGCGCGCTTTTTTCTGCCCGACGATCCGCGCCATATAGGAGGCGCCCCAGCCGCCGTCGAATGAGCCGACTTTTGGCCCGGTCTGGCCGAAGATGGCGTTTTCCGCCGCGATAGTCAGATCGCACATCATATGCAGCACGTGACCGCCGCCGATAGAGTAGCCGGCCACCATCGCGACCACCGGTTTCGGGCAGGTGCGGATCTGACGCTGGAAGTCGAGCACGTTAAGATGATGAACGCCGGAGTCGTCCTGATAGCCGCCGTAGTCGCCGCGGACTTTCTGGTCGCCGCCGGCGCAGAAGGCTTTCTCACCTTCACCGGTCAGCACGATGACGCCGATATTGTCGTCATAGCGGGCATCCGCCAGCGCCTGGATCATCTCTTTGACGGTCAGCGGGCGGAAGGCGTTGCGCACCTGCGGACGATTAATGGTGATTTTGGCAATCCCGTCAGTCGATTTGTGATAGCGAATATCGGTATAGCCTTCGGAGCAATCGTGCCATTCAACGGGGGCGTAGAGCATTGCTTCATCAAGAGAGATCATAGAATGTCCTTCAGTTAACTTGCCAGAATCTGCGCCAGACAGGCAATCACCGCCGCCGGGTTGTCCCGGTGCGCGTTGTGTCCGGCATGGTGAATAAGATGGAGATCCGCCGCGAGCGTCTGCGCGATGGCGCGAAACTTCGCGTCGCGCTCGCCGCACAGGTAGTGAAAAGGAAAATCGCGCGCCTGCAGAGACGCGCGCAGATCGGCCTGCGCGGCAAGGGAGGTTGCCTGCAGCATCGCCGCCAGCGTCGCGCCGTTGTTCCGGCTGCGTAAGGCGACCAATGACTCACGCTGCGCGGCATTCAGCGAAGCGAAGACCGGCTGCTGATACCAGTCGGCAAAGACCTGCTCAAGCGGCTCGCGGCGAAAACGTTCCGCCCAGGCGCGGTCATTGCTGCGCCGCGCCTGCCGCGCCTCTGCATCCTGCAGGCCCGGATGGCCGCCTTCAACGATCAGCCCGCGCATGCCTGCGCGCGGCTGGCTGGCGAAGTTCATTGCCACCCGGCCGCCCAGCGAGTAGCCGATCAGCCAATACTTATGTATGTTGTAACTATTAAGCGTAGACTGCAGCAGAGTATTGACCCCGGCAAAGTCCTGCACCGCGATATCCGCGGAGCCGCCGTGCCCCGGCAGATCGAGGTACAGCCGCGGCCAGGCGGGAAAGGCGTCGCCCACTTTCCGCCACTCGTTGCGGTCGCCGGAAAAACCGTGCAGAAACACCAGCCAGGGATAGCCCGGCTGGCCGTTGTCGACAGCAGCGCTGAGGATCACAGGCGACTTACCTGCGCCAGCAGCTGCTGGAGGGTCTGCGCGCCGTCGGTCTCATTGACCGCCAGCTCAATCACCGTCGCCCCCGCCCTGCGCCAGGCGCCGGCCAGCGCCTCATCCAGCGACGGCCAGTCATCAGGGCGATGATAGGCCAGGCCGAACATCGCCGCCGCGTGGCTGAAATCCACGTCCTGCGGCATTAAATAGAACTGACGGCGTTCGTCCTGCGGCGTCGGCAGCATAGAAAAAATCTGCCCGCCGTTGTTATTCACCACGATCAGCACCAGCGGCGCCGACGCCTGGCGCAGCAGGGCCAGCGAGTTGAGATCGTAGAGCGCGGAGAGATCGCCAACGATGGCCAGCGTCGGTCGGGCGCTGGCGCGCTGCACGCCGGCCGCAGTGGCGATCAGGCCATCGATACCGCTGGCGCCGCGGTTGCTGTAGACCGGATACCCGGCCGGTAGCTGCGCCAGGGCGTCGATCAGGCGCACCACCAGGCTGTTGCCAACAAACAATTGGCCCTGCTCCGGCAGATAGCCCCGAATACGCTGCGCCAGCTGCGCTTCGCCAAAAGGCTCGTTGCTGGCGACCGCAGCCTGCCACGCCTGCCCGGCAAGCTGTGGGATCACCGTCGCCCACGGCTGGCGTTTCTCCGCCGGATGTAATTCGAGCCAGCGCTCAACGCTTGAGAGCAGACGGCGACCGCGGTGCTGCGCCGGGTCGAGGCGACCGGGCAGATTATCCACCAGCCAGTATTCATCCGGCTCGCAGGTCGCCTGCCACTGGAGCACGCGTTTGCCGGTCAGGCTGCTGCCGAGTTGCACGACGATCTGCGCCTGCGCCAGCTCGCTGACCGCTTTGCCGTTGCCCAGCCACAGGTCGGCGCACGGCAGCGGCTGCCCGGTCTGCGACAGGACATCGCCGATCAGCGGCCAGCCGAGGGTCTGCGCCCACTCAGCGACCTTTTTCCCTTCCGCGGCACTCATTCTGCCCGCCACGACGACGCCGCGTTTTTGTCGCCAGAAGAACCAGTCGCGCTGCTTCTCGCTCTCTAACTGCAGCGCCTGGCGCAGCCAGGGTTTGTCGCTCTGCCACCAGTTGCCGAGCTGCTGCTGCCACTCCACGCCGGTCTCATCCATATCACCATACAGCGGTTCAGCGAACGGACAGTTAATATGTACCCCGCCGGCGTGCAGCGCCCCCAGCGCCTGGTCGATGGTTGAGACCAGCCAGCGGGCAGGAATATCCTGCGAGGGACGCGGCAAAGAAATCGTCTGCGCAGGATGGGAGGCAAACATCCCCGGCTGGCGGATAGCCTGGTTCGCGCCGCAGTCGATCAGCTCCGGCGGACGGTCGGCGGTCAACAGGATCAGCTTTTCACCGGTGAGCCCTGCCTCAATCAGCGCCGGATAGAGGTTTGCGGTGGCGGTCCCGGAGGTGACTATCACCGCCACCGGCTGCCGGCTGGCCTTCGCCAGTCCGAGCGCCAGGTGGCCGAGGCCGCGTTCGTCGAAATGGGTATGATGGATAAAGGCGCGGTTTTCCGCCGCCGCCAGGGTTAAGGGTGTCGAGCGCGAGCCCGGCGCGATGCAGATATGCTGCACGCCATGGCGCGTTAAAGCTTCCAGGATCACCGCCGCCCAGCGTCGGTTAAATGCGCTTACTGACATGAAATTGTCCGGTATCAAATATTGATGCTAAGTATAGATAAGGCAAAGTGACGTCGTTTTGATATGCATCGTCATTCAAGCTTTATGGACACAGCAGCGAGCGCAGCCCGGCCGCTTTGTTGTCAATCTCCTGCCACTCCTGCTGTGCATCAGAGCCGCTGACGATCCCCGCCCCGGCATACAGCCGCAGGATGTCGTGGTCCACTTTCGCCGAACGCAGCGCCACGCAAAACTCGCTTTGCGCCAGTGACAGATACCCGGCGGACCCGGCGTACCATTCGCGGGAAAACGGTTCATGACGCTGAATGAACGCCAGCGCCGCCCGGCGCGGCAGGCCGGCCACCGCGGCGGTGGGCTGCAGCTGCAGCAGACAGCGGCTGTCGTCAGGCGCCGCCAGCTCGGTCCAGATGCAGCGTCGGAGATGCTGCACCTTACGCAGCCTCACCACCTGCGGCGGCAGGACGTCCAGCGTCGAGGCCTCACTCTGCAGGCGCTGGCAGATATCCTCTACCACCAGCATGTTTTCCCGCTGGTTTTTGTCGTCTTTCATCAACCAGTCGGCCAGTTGCTGCGCCTTCGCGTCTTCCTGATGGTTCGCGACGGTCCCCGCCAGCGCTTCGGTGCGCAGCAGCGCGCCGCGCCGGCGCCACAGCCGTTCCGGCGTGGAGCCGAAAAATGCCTGCCGGGCATTGAACGCCATCAGGAAATGAAAACAGTTAAGATTGCTGCGCCGGCTAGCCGCCATGATGCTCACGGCGTCCAGCGGGGCGGCAAACTGCAGGTCGGTTGCCCGCGCCAGCACTACTTTATCCATTTCACCGGCGCTGATCGCCTTAGCCGCCCGCGCAATCATTGCCTGCCATTGAGGATAGTCGGATGAGTGGCGCTCGCTCAGCAACGGCGGTATGGCGCCGGGAGTCGCCTGAGTGGTTGTCAGGCTGGCGAGAAACGCGCGGGCCGTCGCGGCATCCTCACGCAGGGAGATATCACTATGCAGCACCAGCCGCAGCACGGCCCTGCCGCCGCACCGGCGCCACTCCAGACGCGGCAGCGCCAGGCTGCCCTGCTGCGGTTCAAACGCATTCAGGCCGCAGATACGCAGATCCTGCCGGCCGGACTGGCGTAAAAAGCGGTTCGCCGCGTCGAGCGAGGTAAAGGTTTTTACCGCCCCCAGCGTCGCCAGTTCCTCATCGCCATTGCGCTGCTGCCAGTAAAACTGCGGCCATTGCGCCTGCTGGCCGCACCATAGTAGCGGATCGAAGGCATCATTCAGCGGAAAGGCAACATCGATAATTCGCGTGCCGGGCGAGTCTGGAAATGACTCGCCCAGGCCGTCTTGCAAACGGGCCAGCGCAGTGGAAACAGACAGCACGCAAACCTCCACGGTAGTAAAACCCCACATTATAAGGGGTTCGACGACGGAATAGCAGTACCCATGATGAGGGAGCGGGTTTTATCTTACCCGCTCGCCGGGCCAGAGCTGCGCGTGGACGAGGGTGCAGAGGAGTCAGACAGCGCGCTTTTCTCGCGCCATGCCAATGTGGGGGATGCCATCCTCATCATAGACCTCGGTCACCGGCGTAAAACCGAAGTGGGCGTAAAAGGATTGCAGGTGCGCCTGCGCCCCGAGGTAAATCGCCTTTTGCGGCCAGTGCTGCTGACAGCTGGCCAGCGCCTGCTCCATCAGCTGATAGCCGAGCTTCGCACCACGGGCGGCGGGGCTGACGATGACCCGGCCAATCACCACCGGCGCAAACTCCTCTTCGCTTTTGAGGATCCGCGCGTAGGCCACCAGTTCGCCATCGCGCCAGCCGAGCAGATGGCGATTTTCACCAACCAAATCATCGCCGTCGACATCCTGATAGACGCACTGCTGCTCTACGACAAAGACTTCACTGCGCAATTTCAGCAGCGCATACAGCTGGGGAACGGTGAGTTCACTATGGTGGAGATCCTGCCAGGTCATCATCTGCTGCTCCTTATTGATATACTGATACTTTGCGACTCGCCCTGAGGACACTGGACGATGGAATTAACTTTTTTGGGGACATCCGCCGGGGTGCCGACCCGCACGCGTAATATGACGTCGATAATACTCAATTTGCAACAGCCGACCCGCGCCGAAATGTGGTTGTTTGACTGCGGCGAAGGGACCCAGCATCAGTTTCTTCACACGCCCTACCATCCCGGCAAACTGAATAAGATTTTTATTACCCATCTGCACGGCGACCACCTGTTCGGCCTGCCCGGCCTGCTGTGCAGCCGCTCGATGCAGGGAAACTCCCTGCCCCTCACCCTCTACGGGCCAAAAGGACTCAAAGAGTTTGTTGAGACCGCGCTGCGCCTGAGCGGTTCGTGGACCGACTATCCGCTCACCATCATCGAAGTCGGCCCTGGTCTGGTGTTCGACGAAGAGGGCTATCGGGTCACCGCGTACCCGCTCAGTCATCCGGTGGAGTGCTACGGCTACCGCATCGAACAGCATGACAAGCCCGGAACGCTCGATGCCGCCCAACTGATTGCCGATGGCGTGCGTCCGGGGCCGCTGTTCCATAAGCTCAAGCTCGGCCAGCGCGTTGAACTGGAAGATGGCCGGGTCATCGACGGTAGCCGTTATCTGGGACCATCGACGCCGGGTAAAACGCTGGCCATCTTCGGCGATACCGCCCCCTGCCCGCAGGCGCTGGAGATGGCTCGCGGGGCGGATGTAATGGTCCACGAAACCACCCTTGAGCAGGCGATGGCGGAGAAAGCCAATAGCCGCGGCCACTCTTCCAGTCAGCAGACCGCGGCGCTTGCCAAAGAAGCGGGGGTCGGTACGCTGATCGCCACCCACTTTAGCTCGCGCTACGATGCCGAAGGCTGTCTGCGTATGCTGGCGGAATGCCGGGAGATTTTCCCTAACACGCTGCTGGCGGAAGACTTTATGGTCTACAAGATGGCGTAAAATCCGGGCATAAAAAAACCGCCATCCCGGCGGTTTTTTATTGAGTCAATCAACTTACATCAGCGGCGTCGCCAGCTGCACGATGCTAATCAGCGGCTGCGGCCAGATACCGAGCACCAGCACCAGCAGCGCGGAGATCAGCACCACGATACCGCCGGCGCTGTACTGCCAGTTTGACGGCGCATCGCGATTCAGCTGCTCCGGCGCGCTCAGATACAGGCTCACTGCCACGCGCAGGTAGTAGTAGAGACCGATCGCCGAGCCGACAACCACCGCGGCAACCAGCCACCACAGATGCGCATGCACACCGACGGCCAGCACGTAGAACTTACCGATAAAGCCGAGGGTCATCGGGATACCGGCCAGGGAGAGCATCATCACCGTCATCACAGCCGACAGGATCGGACGGTGCCAGAACAGGCCGCGGTAGGAGAACAGCGAGTCAGCATCCGGACCGCGGTACGGGCTGGACATCAGGCTGACCACGCCGAACGCGCCGAGGCTGCTGAACAGGTAACCGGCCAGGTAAACGCCCACGGCTTCCATCGACATTTCACCGCTCTGCAGGGCAATCAGCGCCACCAGCAGATAGCCGAGATGGGAGATAGAAGAGTAACCGAGCAGGCGCTTAATGTTGGTCTGGCTCAGCGCCATCAGGTTACCGAAGATGATAGAGGCGAAGGCGATCAGGCCCAGCACCACGCGTACCGCTTCGCTGTTGCCCACCGGCATGTACAGGAACAGACGCATCACTACGCCGAAGATAGCGATCTTGCTGGCGGTCGCCAGGAAGGTGGAGACCGGCGCAGGCGCCCCCTGGTAAACGTCCGGCGTCCACAGGTGGAACGGCACCAGCGACAGTTTAAAGCCAAGACCGACAATCATCAGGCCAAGACCCGCCAGCAGCAGCGGCTCGTGCAGCATGTTGTCCGCCAGGCTTTTGCCCAGCGCGAGGAAGGACAGGTTGCCGGAGTTCGCATACACCAGCGCCATACCGAACAGCAGGAAGGACGAAGCTGCCGCGGAGAGGATGGTGTATTTGATGCTCGCTTCCAGCGAACGCTTCTGGCGGAAGGCGTAACCAACCAGGCCGAACAGCGGCAGCGAAATCAGCTCAATACCGAGGAACAGCGCCGCCAGATGATTCGCACCGGCCAGCAGAATGCCGCCCAGGGCGGCGATCAGCACCAGCAGGTAGAACTCTTCTTTGTTGTCCTTGTAACCCTCAAGCCACGGGTAGGCGAAAGTACAGGTCGCGAGGCTCGCCAGCAGCACCAGACCGGTGTAAAGCATGGCGTAGCCGTCAACGCGGATCAGCGGCGTGACGTCCATCGCCCCGTTCTGGCCGACGAACCAGAGCGAGACCAGCGCGGCGTTAAGTCCAAGAACCGACAGCGTGGCATTGAGAAAATGATTGCGTCGCCACGCAATGGAGAGCATCACAACCACCACCGTCAAGCCGACGATCAGCAGCGGTAGCAGTGCGATCAGTTGTTGTGGAGTTATTGTCATGGCGAATTACGGCCTTGTAGTAGAAACAGAATTAACAAACCACTGCTGAATGTTGCTCATCGCAGCATGCGAGGTGTCGAGGATCGGCTGCGGGAAGAAGCCCAACAGCACCAGCAGCACCACCAGCAGCAGGATGATAGACAGTTCACGCAGGGACATCCCCGGCAACTCTTTCGCCGCCACTTCGCTCTTCACTTTACCGAAGTAAGCGCGATGTAACATCGACAGCGAGTAAACGGACGCGAATACCAGACCAAAGGTGGAGATGACGGTGATCGTCGGCACCACTTTATAGCTGCCGAACAGGATCATAAATTCGCCGACGAAGTTACCGGTGCCCGGCATCCCCAGAGTGGCGACCGCGAAGAACATCGACATCGCCGGCAGCCATTTAATTTTGCTCCACAAGCCGCCCATCTGGCGCATATCGCGGGTGTGCAGACGTTCGTACAGCTGGCCGCAGAGAATAAACAGACCCGCCGCGGACAGACCGTGAGCAATCATCTGGATCACCGCTCCCTGATAGGCCAGCTGGCTGCCGGTGTAGATAGCAATCAGCACGAAGCCCATGTGGGACACGGAGGTGTAGGCGATCAGGCGTTTAATATCGGTCTGGGCGAAGGCCATCCACGCGCCGTAGAAGATACCAATCACGCCCAGCCACATGGCGATGGGTGCAAACTCGGCGGAGGCATTCGGGAACAGCGGCAGCGCAAAGCGCAGCAGACCGTAGGCGGCGGTTTTCAGCAGGATCCCCGCGAGGTCGACAGAGCCGGCGGTCGGCGCCTGGGAGTGAGCGTCCGGCAGCCAGCCGTGCAGCGGCACCACCGGCATTTTCACCGCGAAGGCGATGAAGAAGCCGAGCATCAGCAGGTATTCCACGCCGTGAGACATCGGGGTTTTCAGCAGCTCTTCATAGTTGAAGGTCCACACGCCGGTGGCGTTGAAGTGGACGAAGGCCAGCGCCAGAATGGCAATCAGCATCACCAGACCGCTCGCCTGGGTATAGATGAAGAACTTGGTCGCCGCTGTGATACGCGTTTTACCGTCCGAGGCTTTGTGGCCCCACAGCGCGATCAGGAAGTACATCGGCACCAACATCATTTCCCAGAAGAAGAAGAACAGGAACATGTCGATGGCGAGGAACACGCCGATAACGCCGCCCAGGATCCACATCAGGTTGAGGTGGAAGAAGCCCTGGTATTTTTCGATTTCACGCCACGAACAGAGCACCGCCAGCACGCCGAGGAGACCGGTCAGCACCACCATCAGCAGCGACAGGCCGTCGATCGCCAGATGGATGCTAATGCCGAAGCGTGGGATCCACGGCAGCACGAATTCCGACTGCCATTGCGGAATACCCGCGGATTGCGTCAGAGAATAGCCGCCCTGCATCCACAGCTGCAGGCCAAGCACCAGCGTCAGTCCCATGGTAATCAGCGCAATCCAGCGCGGCACTTTCACGCCAAAGCGTTCGGTCTGCCAGCACAGGAAGCCGCCGATAAAGGGAATTAATATTAGCCAGGGTAGTAACATGGCGATTTTTATTCCTTGTTAAAGTCCCGTTCAGGACCGATTTTCAACGAATTCGACTACATTCACGTTTGAGTGCGGTTTGTTGTGTCGGGTGGCGCTTCGCTTACCCGACCTACGGTCTCGTAGGCCCGGTAAGCGAAGCGCCACCGGGCAAAACCGCGCGATCAAATCAACGCAATACCATCAGCAGCGCCAGCACCACCACCGCGCCGATGCTCATTGAAGCCACATACCAGCGCAGATAACCGTTCTCGCTCACCAGCAGGCCTTTGCCTGCGAAGCGGGAAAGGATCGCCGGGATATTCATCAACGAGTTCAGCGGATCGCGTTTCAGCAGCCAGGCAATACCAAGGAATGGTTTTACGAACACCTTGTCGTATAACCAGTCGAAGCCCCAGGCATGGAACCACCAGGTACCGAAGAAGCGGCCAGGCGCACTGTTGGCGATGGAGGTCACCAGCGTGCGTTTGCCCAGCCACAGCCATGCAGCGATCAGAATCCCGGCAATGGCGATGATCCCGGAGGCAATCTCCAGCGTCATCACGCTACCGTGGGCGAGCTCAGTGGTCTGCGGCAGTACGCCTTCCAGCGGCGGCACAATCAGCGCGCCAACGAAGGTGGATAGTACCAGCAGCACAATCAGCGGCAGATGATGGGTAATCCCCTTCCCTGCGTGCGCGTGAATTTGCTCTTTACCGTGGAATACGATGAAAATCATCCGGAAGGTGTACAGCGAGGTCATAAAGGCGCCGACCAGGCCTGCCACCATCAGATTGATATGGCCATTGGCCATCGCGCCTGCCAGAATCTCATCCTTACTGAAGAAGCCTGCGGTGATAAGCGGCAGTGCGGACAGCGCCGCGCCCCCCACCAGGAAGCAGACGTATACCAGCGGAATCGATTTGCGCAGGCCGCCCATCTTGAAGATGTTCTGTTCGTGATGGCAGGCCAGAATGACCGAACCAGACGACAGGAACAGCAGCGCTTTAAAGAACGCGTGAGTCATCAGGTGGAAAATCGCCGCGTCCCATGCCTGCACGCCCAGCGCGAGGAACATGTAGCCAATCTGGCTCATGGTAGAGTAGGCGAGAACGCGTTTGATATCGGTCTGCACCAGCGCGGCGAAGCCCGCCAACACCAGGGTGACCGCCCCGACGATACCGACCAGATGCAGCACTTCCGGCGTCATCAGGAACAGGCCGTGGGTACGGGCGATCAGATAGACGCCCGCGGTGACCATGGTCGCGGCGTGGATCAGCGCAGAGACCGGCGTCGGACCCGCCATCGCATCGGCAAGCCACGTTTGCAGCGGCAGCTGGGCGGATTTACCGACCGCGCCGCCAAGCAGCATCAGCGTCGCCCACTGCAGCGTGGTGCTGCCGTTAGCGAAGTGCTGCGGCGCCAGCTCCACCATTTCGCGGAAGTTCAGGGTGCCCAGTTCGTTATAAAGAATGAACAGCGCGAAGGCGAGGAACACGTCGCCGACGCGGGTCACCACAAACGCTTTCATCGCTGCGGCGCCGTTCTTCGGATCGGTGTAGTAGAAACCGATCAGCAGGTAAGAACAGAGGCCCACGCCTTCCCAACCGAGGTACATCAGCAGCAGGTTATCGGCCAGTACCAGAACCACCATGCTGGCGATAAACAGGTTGGTATAGGCGAAGAAGCGGGAATATCCCTCTTCACCGCGCATGTACCAGGAGGCGAACATGTGGATCAGGAAGCCGACGCCGGTAACTACGGAGAGCATGGTCAGCGACAGGCCGTCCAACACCAGGTTGAAGCCGATGTTGAAATCACCGACCGACATCCAGGTCCACAGCGGCACGCTGACCGCCTGTTTGCCGTTAGCGAAAAAGTCGACGCCAACGTACGCGGTGACCAGCGCCGCCAGGCCTACCGAGCCCATGCCAACGGCGGCGGAAAGATTTTCCGACCAGCGCCCGCGGGAGAAGGCCAGCAGCACAAAGCCAATCAATGGCAAAAGAATGGTTAAGGCAAGCATGTTCATCCACGCAACTCACTTACTGAATCGATGTTCAGGTTCTGGCGGCGACGATGGAGCTGCAGCAGCAGCGCCAGGCCGATACTCGCTTCCGCAGCCGCGAGGCTGATGGCGAGGATATACATTATCTGACCATCTGCCTGACCCCAGTAGCTACCCGCCACCACAAAGGCCAGCGCGGCGGCGTTAATCATGATTTCCAGGCTAATCAACATAAACAGCAGATTGCGGCGGATCACCAGCCCCGTCAGACCAAGCACAAACAGGATGGCCGCGAGGATCAGTCCATGTGTTAAGGGGATCATGCGTGTTCCTCCGTTTTTCGTTTGTCGCTGTCGTTCAGACGGTTGCTCAGCACCTCGCCGGCGCGCTCTTCGCGGCCAATGTGGAAGGCAACCACCAGGCCCGCCAGCAGCAGCATGGAGGCCAGCTCCACCGCCAGGACGTACGGCCCAAACAGCGCAATGCCCACTTCTTTGGCGTTAATCGCCGCACCGTCGATACCCTGGTCGTTAATGCCCAGGATGGCGTAAACGATAACCACCAGCAGCACCGCGGAGAGGATGGCCGGGCCAATCCAGATCCCCGGCTGCAGCCACTTGCGCTCCTGTTCGATCTCGGTGCCGCCCAGGTTGAGCATCATCACCACGAAGACGAACAGCACCATAATGGCCCCGGCGTAGACGATGATTTCCAGCGCTCCGGCGAAGTACGCGCCCAGCGAGAAGAACACCCCGGCAATCGCCAGCAGCGAAATAATCAGGTACAGCAGCGCATGCACCGGATTGGTGTGGGTGACGACCCGCAAGGTTGCGAGGATGGCTATCAGGCCACAGATATAAAAAGCGAATTCCATTGCCCCTCTCCTTACGGTAACAGGCTCTTGACGTCGATTGGCTTAGCTTCATTTTCCGCTTCGCCCTTATCTTTGCCGTCGATTGCCATACCCGCCATCCGGTAGAAGTTATATTCCGGGTATTTGCCCGGACCGGAAATCAGCAGATCCTCTTTTTCGTACACCAGATCCTGACGCTTGTATTCACCCAGCTCGAAGTCCGGGGTCAACTGGATCGCCGTGGTCGGGCACGCTTCTTCGCACAGGCCGCAGAAGATGCAGCGTGAGAAGTTGATGCGGAAGAACTCCGGATACCAGCGGCCGTCTACCGTCTCTGCTTTCTGCAGCGAGATACAGCCCACCGGGCAGGCTACCGCACACAGGTTACAGGCGACGCAGCGCTCTGCACCGTCCGGATCGCGGGTCAGCACGATGCGGCCGCGATAGCGCGGCGGCAGGTAGACCGGCTCTTCCGGATACATCCGGGTTTCACGTTTGGCGAAGGCATGCAGGCCAATCATCCAGATACTACGGACCTGGGTGCCGAACCCCACCAATAATTCTTTTAAGGTCATGTTCAATTCACCCCTTATTGCGCCTGCCAGAGAATGACAGCCGCCGTTACCAACAAGTTGACCAGCGTTAACGGCAGGCATACCTTCCAGCCAAAGGACATTACCTGGTCATAGCGCGGACGCGGTAATGATGCGCGGATCAAAATGAACATCATCATGAAGAACGCGGTTTTCAGCGCGAACCAGATGAAAGGAGGTAACCACGGGCCATTCCAGCCGCCGAAGAACAGCGTGACGATCAGCGCTGAAACGGTGACGATACCGATGTATTCCCCGACGAAGAACAGACCGAATTTCATGCCGGAATATTCAATGTGGTAACCATCGGCCAGTTCCTGCTCCGCTTCCGGCTGGTCGAACGGGTGACGGTGACACACCGCCACGCCGGCGATGGCGAAAGTCACGAAGCCGAAGAACTGCGGGATAACGTTCCACAGATGCGCCTGGTTGTTAACGATATCGGTCATATTGAATGACCCCGCCTGCGCCACCACGCCCATCAGGGAGAGACCGAGAAACACTTCGTAGCTCAGGGTCTGCGCGGAAGCACGCATCGCCCCCAGCAGCGAGTATTTGTTATTGCTCGACCAACCGGCGAATAGCACCGCGTAGACCGCCAGGCCTGCCATCATCAGGAAGAAGAGGATGCCGATGTTCAGGTCGGCCACCACCCACGTCGGGCTAACCGGCACGATAGCGAAGGCCAGCAGCAGCGAGGTAAAGGCGATAACCGGCGCCAGAGTAAAGATCACGCGATCGGAGAAGCGCGGGATCCAGTCCTCTTTAAAGAACATCTTGATCATGTCGGCGACCAGCTGCAGCGAACCGCCCCAGCCGACGCGGTTAGGTCCGTAGCGGTTCTGGAACAAGCCGAGCAGACGACGCTCGCCGAAGCTCATGAACGCGCCGCAGGTGACAACCACCAGCAGAATGACCACGGCCTTCAGGATGCTTAACAGAATGTCGATAAGATCCGGCGTTAACCAGCTCATGCTTTCGCCTCCTGCAGTGAATCAATACGCGATCCGGTCAGCACCGGCGCAATGCCCGGCATGCCCATCGGTAAGCCAACCTGTCCCGCGGTCAGGCCTTCAGAGATAACCAGCGGCAGACGCAGGGTCTGGCCTTCCACGCTAAAGGAGAGCATTGCGCCTGGGTTGACGCCAAGCTTCGCGGCATCCGCCGGGTTCAGCTTGATGTACGGCTCAGGCATCCGGCTCTGGAACACCGGCGCGCGCTGAGACAGCTCATCGCTGCCGAACAGATGGTAGTACGGCGCAATTCGCCATTTGCCCTCTTCCGCCTGGAAGCTGGCCGGCACCGCCGTGAAGTACTCCAGTCCGCTGGCGGACGCTTCAAACAGACGAACGCCCGGATCGCCGTGGCGCAGTTTCCCGCCCACTTCATCCTGGAACTTGTTCCATGCCTGCGGGGAGTTCCAGCCCGGCGCCCAGGCGAACGGGATCTGCGAACGCGGGGCGGACGGCTGGTTGTTCCCTTCCATGGAGAAGGCGAACATCGTGTCTTTATCCTGCGGCTGACGCGGCTCGTGCACGCTGATGTTAGCGCGCATCGCCGTGCGGCCGCTGTAGCGGTGCGGTTCACGCGCCAGCTTCTGGCCGCGAATGCGGAAGGTCGCATCCGGCGCGGCGTCTTTAATGCCCGCCAGCTGCGGCAGCGCGGCAATCGCCGCATCAATGACGTGGTCCAGCTGAGTCCAGTCAACCTGACGGTTGTTGACGGTGCTGTGCAGCGAATGCAGCCAGCGCCAGCTTTCCAGCATTACGGTTTTCGCGTCGTAGTAAGCCGGATCGTAAACCTGGAAGAAACGCTGGGCGCGACCTTCGTTGTTCACCACGGTACCGTCGCTTTCCGCAAAGCTTGCCGCGGAGAGCACCAGGTGCGCTTTGTCCATAATCGCGGTGCGCTGATGATCCACCACCATCACCAGCGGCGCTTTCGCCAGCGCAGCGTCAACGCGCGCGGCGGAAGCATGACGGTGAAGGTCGTTTTCCAGCACGATAACCGCGTCTGCGGCGCCGCTTTCCAGTTCGTCCAGCGCCTCTTCAAGCGAGCCGCCGCCGATCATGCCCAGTCCGACGCTGTTAACCGCCCGGGCGACCATGGTCACCCCGACATCGGCGCCGCGGCCTTTCAGAGCTTTCGCCACGTTAGCGGCGGCCTGGATGATCTCCATGCTGCCGGCGTTGGTCCCGGAGATGATCAGCGGTTTTTTCGCCCCGGCCAGCGCCTGAACGATAACGTCGACTTTACCCTGCAGGTCCTGGCTCAGGCCGTCAACCGCCGGCGCGCTGTCGTCCAGCGCATGGGCAATAGCAAAGCCGAGACGCGCCTGATCTTCTACCGGCGCGCGGTAGGTCCACGCCGCGATGTCATCCAGGCGGGTGTCATCGACGTTGGTGACGAATAGCGGGTGCTTGGCGCGCTGGCCGATGTTGAGGATCGCGGCGATCTGCCAGTCGGCCACTTTCTGCGCCGCCGCCATTTCGCGTGCTTTCCCTTTCACTGCCTGGCGTACCGCCAGGGCCACGCGCGCGCCGGTCTGGGTAATGTCTTCGCCCAGCACCAGTACCGCATCGTAGGATTCGATATCGCGCAGGCTTGGCGTGTGGATCCCGCCCTCGCGCAGCACTTTCAGCATCATCTGCAGGCGCGCTTGTTCGCCTTTGGCGATGCCGGTATAGAAGTTGTCGGCGCCCACCAGCTCGCGCAGCGCGAAGTTGCTTTCAATGCTGGCGCGCGGGGAGCCGATGCCGATCACTTTCTTCGACTGGCGCAGGATATCCGCCGCCCCCTGCATCGCCTGCTCGGCGTTAAGGGTGATCAGATCGTCGCCGCGGCGCTGCACCGGCTGACGCGGACGGTCTTTCAGGTTCACGTAGCCATAGCCGAAACGACCGCGGTCGCAGAGGAAGTAGCGGTTCACGGTACCGTTATAGCGGTTTTCGATACGACGCAACTCGCCATAGCGTTCGCCCGGGCTGATGTTACAGCCGATGGAACACTGCTGGCAGATGCTCGGCGCAAACTGCATGTCCCACTTACGGTTATAGCGCTCGGAGTGGGTTTTGTCGGTGAAAACGCCGGTCGGGCAGACTTCCACCAGGTTGCCGGAGAACTCGCTCTCCAGGGTGCCATCTTCCGGGCGGCCGAAGTAGACGTTGTCGTGCGCGCCATAGACGCCCAGATCGGTGCCGTCGGCATAATCTTTGTAGTAGCGCACGCAGCGGTAGCAGGCGATGCAGCGGTTCATTTCGTGCGAAATAAACGGCCCCAGATCCTGATTGCGGTGGGTACGCTTGGTGAAACGATAGCGGCGGAAGCTATGACCGGTCATCACCGTCATATCCTGCAGGTGGCAGTTGCCGCCCTCTTCGCAGACCGGGCAGTCGTGCGGGTGGTTAGTCATCAACCACTCCACCACGCTTTCGCGGAACTGCTTCGCTTCGCTGTCGTCGATAGAAATAAAGGTGCCGTCGGATGCCGGAGTCATACAGGACATCACCAGGCGACCACGCGTGTCTTCCGCGTTCTGATATTGCTTCACCGCACACTGGCGGCAAGCACCGACGCTCCCTAGCGCCGGGTGCCAGCAAAAGTAGGGAATATCAAGACCAAGAGAGAGACAAGCCTCTAGCAGGTTGTCCGCCCCGTTGACCTCGTATTCTTTGCCGTCTACATGAATCGTAGCCATTTGCGTGCTTCCAAAAATAAAAAACCTTTAGATTACCAGCGCGTCTTAAGCAGGTTCGGCTGAATCCCGTTGATTGCATGGGTATTGCTGAACTGCTGCTTAATGCCAGCCTCGAATTCTTCGCGGAAATATTTAATCGCGCTCTGTAGCGGCTCGACCGCGCCCGGCGCGTGCGCGCAGAAGGTTTTACCCGGGCCCAGGAATCGACACAGTTGCTCAAGGGTTTCGATATCGCCAGGCTGGCCTTCGCCGCGCTCCAGGGCGCGCAGGATCTTCACGCTCCACGGCAGACCATCGCGGCACGGCGTACACCAGCCGCAGGACTCGCGGGCAAAGAACTCTTCAAGGTTGCGCACCAGCGAGACCATGTTGATCTCGTGGTCAACGGCCATCGCCAGCGAGGTGCCCAGACGGCTGCCCGCTTTACCAATGCTTTCGAATTCCATCGGCAGATCGAGGTGCGCTTCGGTGAGGAAGTCGGTCCCTGCTCCGCCCGGTTGCCAGGCTTTAAACTTCAGGCCATCGCGCATACCGCCGGCGTAATCTTCGAGGATCTCGCGGGCAGTGGTGCCGAACGGCAGCTCCCAGACGCCCGGATTCTTCACCCGGCCGGAGAAGCCCATCAGCTTGGTGCCAGCATCTTTGCTGGTGGAAATGTTCTGGTACCACTCGACGCCGTTGGCGAGGATCGCTGGCACGTTGCACAGGGTTTCTACGTTGTTGACGCAGGTCGGCTTGCCCCAGACGCCGGAGCTCGCCGGGAACGGCGGCTTGGATCGCGGGTTGGCGCGGCGGCCTTCCAGAGAGTTGATCAGCGCCGTCTCTTCGCCGCAGATATAGCGCCCTGCCCCGGTGTGCACGAACAGCTCGAAGTCAAACCCGGTGCCGAGGATGTTTTTCCCCAACAGACCCGCTTCGGTGGCTTCAGCAATCGCGCGACGCAGATGCTGGGCCGCTTCAATATATTCCCCGCGCAGGAAGATGTAGCCGCGGTACGCTTTCAGCGCAAACGCGGAGATCAGCATGCCTTCCACCAGCAGGTGCGGCAGCTGCTCCATCAGCAGGCGGTCTTTATAGGTGCCCGGCTCCATTTCATCGGCGTTACACAGCAGGTAACGGATGTTCATGGATTCGTCTTTCGGCATCAGGCTCCACTTCAGACCAGTGGAGAAGCCCGCGCCGCCGCGCCCTTTCAGGCCAGCGTCTTTTACCGCCGTGACAATCTCATCCGGGGCCATCCCGGTCAGGGCTTTACGCGCCCCTTCATAGCCATTTTTACTGCGATACTCGTCCAGCCACACCGGCTGCTTGTCGTCGCGCAGGCGCCAGGTGAGCGGATGCGTTTCCGCAGTACGAATTACGGTTTTCATTTGTACTGCTCCAGCAGGTCAGGAATTGCCTCCGGCGTCAGATGGCTGTGAGTATCCTCATCAATCATCATGGTCGGTCCCTTGTCGCAGTTACCCAGGCAGCAGGTCGGCAGCAGGGTAAAGCGGCCATCAAAGGTGGTCTGCCCCGGCTTGATATTCAGTTTCTTCTCAATGGCGGCCTGAATACCCTGATAGCCGGTGATGTGGCATACCACGCTGTCGCAGTAGCGGATCACGTGACGGCCAACCGGCTGGCGGAAAATCTGGCTGTAGAACGTCGCCACGCCTTCCACGTCGCTGGCCGGGATCCCCAGCACATCGGCGATGGCGTAGATCGCGCCATCCGGCACCCAGCCGCGCTGTTTCTGAACGATTTTCAGCGCTTCGATGGACGCCGCACGCGGGTCTTCGTAGTGGTGCTTCTCGTGCTCAATAGCCTCACGCTCTGCCGCACTCAGCTCAAAAGCCTCGGTTTGTGGTTGTTGATTCTCGTGCATAATTAGCGGTCCACGTCTGACATAACAAAATCGATACTACCCAGATAGACGATCAGGTCGGATACCAGGCTGCCGCGGATCGCCGACGGGATCTGCTGCAGGTGCGCAAAGCTCGGCGTACGGACGCGGGTGCGGTAGCTCATGGTGCTGCCGTCGCTGGTCAGGTAGTAACTGTTGATCCCTTTGGTCGCCTCAATCATCTGGAAAGATTCGTTGGCCGGCATCACCGGGCCCCATGATACCTGCAGGAAGTGGGTGATCAGGGTTTCGATATGCTGCAGCGTGCGCTCTTTCGGCGGCGGCGTGGTCAGCGGGTGATCCGCTTTGAACGGGCCTTCCGGCATGTTATCGAGGCACTGCTGAAGAATGCGCAGACTCTGGCGCAGCTCTTCTACTTTCAGCATCACGCGGGTGTAGCAGTCTGAGACGCCCCCCCCGGTCGGTACTTCGAAGTCGAAGTTTTCATAGCCAGAGTAAGGACGCCATTTACGCACGTCGAAGTCGATACCGGTGGCGCGCAGGCCTGCGCCGGTGGTGCCCCACTCCAGCGCCTCTTTGGCGGTATAGGCTGCCACGCCGACGGAACGGCCTTTCAGAATGGTGTTGCGCAGGGCGGCCTTCTCATAGGAGTCCAGACGCTTCGGCATCCACTCGAGGAACTCACGCAGCAGGCGATCCCAGCCACGCGGCAGATCGTGCGCGACGCCGCCGATGCGGAACCACGCCGGGTGCATACGGAACCCGGTAATCGCTTCCACCAGATCGTAAATTTTCTGCCGATCGGTAAAGGCGAAGAAGACCGGCGTCATCGCGCCGACGTCCTGAATAAAGGTCGAGATATACAGCAGGTGGCTGTTGATGCGGAACAGCTCGGAGAGCATCACGCGGATCACGTTCACGCGATCCGGTACGGTGATCCCAGCCAGTTTTTCCACCGCCAGCACGTACGGCATCTCGTTGACGCAGCCGCCGAGATATTCAATACGGTCGGTATACGGGATGTAGCTGTGCCAGGACTGACGCTCGCCCATCTTCTCGGCGCCGCGGTGGTGATAACCGATATCCGGTACGCAGTCGACGATCTCTTCGCCGTCCAGTTGCAGAATAATGCGGAACGCACCATGCGCCGATGGGTGGTTCGGACCGAGGTTGAGGAACATGAAGTCCTCGTTGTCGGTGCCGCGCTTCATGCCCCACTCTTCCGGTTTAAAGGTCAGCGCCTCCATCTCCAGATCCTGTTTGGCTTTGGTCAGCTCAAACGGGTCGAACTCGGTGGCACGCGCCGGATAATCTTTACGCAGCGGGTGACCTTCCCAGGTCGGCGGCATCATGATGCGACGCAGGTTCGGGTGACCATCGAAGGTAATGCCAAACATTTCCCAGGTTTCACGCTCATACCAGTTGGCGTTGGGGAACAGTTTGGTGAAGGTCGGCAGATGCAGATCGTTTTCCGACAGCGCCACCTTGAGCATGATGTCGCGGTTGCGATCGATAGAGATCAGGTGATAGAAAACGGAAAAATCCGCGGCGGGCAGGCCATCGCGGTGCGTGCGCAGACGTTCGTCCATGCCGTGCAGGTCAAACAGCATCACGTAAGGCTTCGGCAATTTCTTCAGGAAATCACCCACCTCCAGCAGCTGTTCACGCTTCACCCATACCACCGGTACGCCGGTACGGGTTGGCTGAACGGTAAAGGCATCCGGCCCAAAGCGGTTGCGCAGTTCGCCAATCACCGGGTCATCAAGGTGATCGCGGGTTTGCCAGGCTGGTGCGGCGTCATGCGCGGTTAAATCGGTCATATTGTTCACCATTGCAAAAGGTCCGTGGTGACTGCCGGCGAGACTTCGCGCTGTTGTAGATTGATTTGCGAAGTGGTTCTCCCGCCCGCAGGCGCAAATTAAATCTCGTCCGGCGTCCGCAGATTGGTCACTGCAATACGTTCGCCGCGTTTACGCTCGCGTTCCGACTGCATATTGGCGCGATAAACGCCCTGATCGCCAACCACCCATGAGAGCGGACGACGTTCTTTACCAATGGACTCCTGCAGCAGCATCAGCGCCTGCATATAGGCCTCCGGACGCGGCGGGCAGCCCGGGATGTACACATCGACCGGAATGAATTTATCCACGCCCTGGACGACGGAATAGATGTCGTACATCCCGCCTGAGTTGGCGCAGGCGCCCATGGAGATCACCCACTTCGGCTCCAGCATCTGATCGTAGAGACGCTGAATAACCGGCGCCATTTTGGTAAAGCAGGTTCCCGCGACCACCATCAGGTCCGCCTGACGCGGAGAGGCGCGCAGAACTTCTGCCCCAAAACGCGCAACGTCATGCACCGCAGTGAATGACGTCACCATTTCCACATAACAGCAAGAAAGGCCGAAGTTGTACGGCCAAATTGAGTTCTTACGGCCCCAGTTCACCATGTCATGCAGCGCGTGTTCGAGTTTCCCCATATACACGCTTTTATTGACTTCCTGCTCCAGAGGATCGGTAACGATCTCCTGTTTCTGCAGGGGGTAACGGTCGTTCTCACCGTTAGGATCTATGCGGGTGAGCGTATAATCCATCTTATTGCCTCGCTTTTACTGCATATGACGGTTAGTGGGACTGTCTGTTTCCGGGTTAACCAGCGTGCGACGGGAACGCGCAGGCGTCCAGTCCAGTGCGCCGATGCGAACGAGATAAACCAGACCAGCCAGTAGCACTAAAATGAAAATTGCGGCTTCCACAAAGCCGACCCAGCCGCTCTCGCGGATAGAGGTCGACCATGCGTAGAGATACAGGGCTTCCACGTCGAAGATAACGAAGAACATGGCAACCAGATAAAACTTCGCAGAAAGACGTAAGCGGGCCGAACCGACGGAGTCGATCCCCGATTCAAACGGCGTGTTTTTACTACGCGCGCGCGCGCGACCGCCAAGGTACCAGCCGCCGACGAGCATGAGGCAGCACAGGCCGATAGCGATGATGAGAAATATAGCGAATGCCCAATGATGAGCGATGACTTCAGTGGATGTTGACATACGCATTGCTTAACCAAAAAAGTGTAGCGCCAAAACCCTCTGCTCTTACTGGCAGATGAACGCCACAGCGTTTCACGGGAGGAATAAAAAATAACCGTGCAAAAAAGCGTCCCTGGTCGATGTGAGAAGCCCAGATGCCGTGGCTTTTTACCCCTTTCTTTAACCTTTTGTCAACTTTAACAAAAGTTTTCATAACATTAATTTACATTGGAATCTTTTCATTAACATTAAATGCCCTTTTCTGCGAAATAACCTTGCATACTGTTCGGTTTTAGTGTTGTTGAATCGTGTCCGTTTCCGTCGTAAATCAAAAATCCCTTCTATTTTGACAGGATTTAGCCTCGATTCCTCCCCCCAAAGAGGGGTATTTTCTTGATCTGCGACACGGTTTTGTTAATTACCCCAGGAAATCGGCAACAATCCATCCGGTTTTTTAACATTAGCAGGAAGTGTTGAAAGTGCAGGGAAAAGTCGACAAGCTGGGCGCCTTGTCACGCCAATACGCTGATTTTTCTGCAAAGAAATACAAAAAAGATTCAAAACATCAATAAGAGTGCAAAAAAAAGAGCCGCCAGGCGGGAAACCAACTCCTGAGGCTCTTTTTGGGCACTTACATTCTGTTACCAGTTTTTGTGATCTTTGTTAGCAAGAATACCCTTACAAAACCAAGGTATTCCCTCCCTCTTCCGGAGTAAGTGCTGTGCCCGTTTCCCAGGGATGGATCTCCTGGCTCAGAGACTGAAAAATCGCCTGCGGCAGTTCGCTCACCGTCCGCGGATTGCAGCTGACGACGTACCGGGTGTCCGGCAACGCCGGTAACCCCTCACTGATGCCAGCCACGCGTAGATCCGGGCTCATCATTTCGACCGGGCGCGCCGTCACGCCCAGCCCGGCCTTCACCGCCGCTTTCACGCCCGATAGCGAGGAAGCTCCGTGGGCCAGATGCCAACTGACGCGAGCAGTTTCCAGCGCGGCGATAATATCCTGGCGGAATGGGCTTGGCTCTTCGAGCAGGATCAGGGGGATAGATTCCCCCCTCGCCAGCACATATTCCGCTGCACAATACCAGAGAGTAGGTGATGTTCTCAGGGTAAAAGAGGTAAAGCCGGGAGGCTGATGGGTGGTCAACGCCAGATCGACCAGCCCCTCGGCCAACATCTCCATGATGGCGGCATGGGGGTGAACTTTGATCTCCAACGTCATTCTGGGATAGAAACAGCCGATGCGGTTTAACAAAAACGGCAGGATGGTGTCAGCCGTTTCTTCTGACGCACCGATGCTCAGAGCCCCCTGCAGGCTGCCATACATCAGCGACATACAGGCTTCATCGTTAAAACGGAGAATTTTGCGGGCATAGCCCAGCAGCTGGATCCCCTGCTCGGTCAGCAGCTTATTGCGGCCGTGGCGGGCGAAAAGCTCTTTGCCCACCAGCTGTTCCAGGCGTTGCATTTGCTGACTGACCGCGGACTGAGTACGACACACTGCGGCGGCGGCGGCGGCAAAAGTGTTCAAATCAGCGACCGCGACAAAGGTACGCAGCAGATCGAGATCGAGGTTGAGTATGGGACGTGTTGTATTAATCATCTTTCTTCACTTACAGGTGGCTAACGCTGACCTGCCTTGTTGATGCTTTACGCCAGGTTTCCGGCTATTCCCTGAGCCTCGTGCTCACCGTCTGACGGCGGATAAACAACTGGACGAACGTTATTACATGCCAAAGTACTCGTCTGGGCAAATGCGCAGAACTGCGGAGTAATATATTGTTCGTATTTCTCATTATTATTTATTACCACGACCAGCCAGGCGCCATACGTCGCCGCGGGAACCCGGTCAGTGATGCTGAGAAAATCGCTCTTCTGGCGTAACTTCCCGGCAGAAAAGGAACAATAAAACCCTGTAATAACAATATATTAATTCTCAATGCAACCGCAGTTCTTGGCGGTTAACACGGATATTAACGGTGATATTCTAACCTATCCCCCTCCTTTTTATAAGCCTTAATAAGGATTAACTGAGACAATTTTAAATTTTTTTCAACATTTTATATTAATTAACAAACCTCAGATTATTACCCGCTAAAAATAATAATAATGTGGTCGCACGCTGTTTTTTATTAAAATTATTTAACATCAAAATTACAAGCCAATCGCGCTTGTATGCAGGATAGCGTTTTTTAGCGACTCCCCCTTCTCCCTCCCATATTACCGGGCAAACAAACGAGATAAATGATGGCAAAATCGCTATTAAATCTATATTTAAGACCAAAAAATCGACATAAAAAGGCATAAGCTACAGACCAAATCCGCAATCGGTAGATAAATCAATTGCACTTAAAATCCGGCGTTAGCAAAATCTTCTCCTGCAAAGCCTTCAAAACAGCGGGGAGGGGGAGTACATTGTTCCGTGCTGACTTCCACGGCAGGGAGTGGCGATAACAGCTAAAAGGTCAAGATTCATGTCCCCCATCGAAAAATCCAGCAAGTTAGAGAACGTCTGTTATGACATCCGCGGCCCGGTTCTGAAAGAAGCCAAACGTCTTGAAGAAGAAGGCAATAAGGTTCTGAAACTGAACATCGGCAACCCGGCGCCATTCGGCTTCGAGGCCCCTGACGAGATCCTCGTCGACGTCATCCGCAATTTGCCTACCGCCCAGGGTTACTGCGATTCGAAAGGATTGTACTCGGCGCGTAAAGCTATCATGCAGCATTACCAGGCCCGGGGTATGCGCGATGTCACGGTGGAAGACATCTATATCGGCAACGGCGTGTCCGAACTGATTGTGCAGGCGATGCAGGCGCTGTTAAACAGCGGCGATGAGATGCTGGTTCCCGCCCCGGACTACCCGCTGTGGACGGCGGCGGTGTCGCTTTCCAGCGGCAAAGCGGTGCACTATCTGTGTGACGAATCCTCTGACTGGTTCCCGGATCTGGACGACATCCGCGCAAAAATCACACCGCGCACCCGCGGGATCGTGATCATTAACCCTAACAACCCCACCGGCGCGGTCTATTCCAAAGAATTGCTGCAAGAGATCGTGGAGATCGCTCGTCAGCATAATCTGATCATTTTCGCCGATGAAATTTACGACAAGATCCTCTACGACGAAGCCCAGCATCACTCTATTGCCGCCCTGGCGCCGGACCTGCTGACGGTGACCTTTAACGGATTGTCGAAAACCTATCGCGTTGCCGGCTTCCGTCAGGGCTGGATGGTGCTGAATGGCCCGAAAAAACACGCGAAGGGCTATATCGAAGGGCTGGAGATGCTGGCTTCAATGCGTCTGTGCGCCAACGTGCCGGCCCAGCATGCTATCCAGACGGCGCTGGGCGGCTATCAGAGCATCAGCGAATTCATCATCCCCGGCGGACGCCTGTATGAACAACGCAACCGCGCCTGGGAGCTTATCAACGATATTCCGGGCGTCTCCTGCGTGAAGCCAAAAGGCGCGCTGTATATGTTCCCGAAAATCGACGCCAAACGCTTCAATATTCATGACGACCAGAAAATGGTGCTCGACTTCCTGCTGCAGGAGAAAGTCCTGCTGGTGCAAGGCACCGCCTTTAACTGGCCGTGGCCGGATCACGTACGCATCGTGACCCTGCCGCGCGAAGACGACCTGGAGATGGCTATCTCCCGCTTTGGCCGCTTCCTCTCCGGCTACCATCAGCTTTAATCGCGCCGCCGCCGGCATTTGCATCCGGCGGCGATCCCTGCGCACAATGGAACCCGATGTTGTCACTGATTAAGGGTCCCTATGAGTCAGAGTCATTTCTTTGCCCACCTCTCCCGCCTGAAACTGATTAACCGCTGGCCGCTGATGCGCAACGTGCGCACCGAAAATGTCTCCGAACACAGCCTGCAGGTGGCGATGGTCGCCCACGCGCTGGCGGCGATTAAAAACCGCAAATTTGGCGGCCAGGTCAACGCCGAACGTATCGCCCTGCTGGCGATGTACCATGACGCCTCCGAAGTATTAACTGGCGACCTCCCTACCCCGGTGAAATATTTCAATTCGCAGATTGCCCAGGAATATAAGGCGATTGAGAAAATTGCTCAGCAAAAGCTGGTGGATATGGTCCCTGACGAGCTGCGCGATATTTTCGAGCCGCTGATTGATGAGCATCACTACAGTGAGGAAGAGCAGTCGATCGTTAAACAGGCTGACGCCCTCTGCGCTTACCTGAAGTGCCTCGAAGAGCTGTCTGCAGGCAATAACGAATTTCTGCTGGCCAAAGGTCGGCTGGAAAAGACCCTGGCATCGCGGCGCAGCGCGGAGATGGATTACTTTATGCAAGTGTTCGTCCCAAGCTTCCAGCTGTCGCTGGACGAAATTAGCCAGGATTCGCCGCTGTAAGGTTCTGGCCGGGCGGCGGTTGTGCTCTACCCGGCCAGAATATCTTAAAACGGAAACAGTACCGGGATCAGCAGGACGCAGACCACCATCACCAGTATGGTAAAGGGCACGCCTATTTTGACAAAATCGCTAAATGAGTACTTGCCAGGGCCAAGCACCAGGGTGTTAACCGGCGAGGAGACCGGGGTCATAAACGCCGCCGAAGCCGCCATCGCCACCACCATGGCAAAAGGATAGGGAGAGACGCCCATTGACTTCGCCGCCGCTAAGGCAATAGGCGCCATCAGCACCGCCGTGGCGGTGTTTGAGATAAACAGCCCAATCGCCGCGCACATCATGAACAGGCAGCCGAGCATCAGATAAGGCCCCTCGCCTCCGGCGACATCCATCAGTCCCTTCACCACCAGATCCACCCCGCCGGTTTTTTGCAGCGCCAGGGCAAACGGCATCATCCCAACAATCAAAATAATGCTCGGCCAGTGGATCGCCTTGTAGGCGCTCTCGGCATTGATGCAGCGGAATTTGCCCATCAGCAGACAGGCGATAATCGCGGCAATCGGGTTGGGAATTTCATCGGTGAGCATCAGGGCTACCATCAGCACCAGGCAGAAAATCGCATGCGGAGCCTGGCTGTGGGCGGGCGAAGCGTCATCGACCTCAACCGGCATATTGAGCACCACGAAATCCCGGCCGCGCTTCGCCAGCAGGGCAATTTGCCGCCAGTTGCCGACCACCAGCAGGATATCGCCGAGCTGCAGCGGCTCGTCGACCACCGAACCATCCATCGCTTTGCCATCGCGCTTCATGCCGACGATATTGAGACCAAACCGGGTGCGGAAGGCTATCTCACGCACCGTTTTGCCAATCATCTCTGAATCCGGGATCAGCGCCACCTCCGCCATCCCCACATCCAGCGCCTGATCGGCAAAATACTCGCCGCGCAATACCATCGGCTCAAGCATTTGCTCGCCGCAGAACTGGCGTAAATCGACATCGGAGGCGGACATATCGATCAGCAGGACGTCGCGGGCGCGAAATTCCGATACCCCGTTGACGTTGACAATTACCCGGCGGAACCGCCGCCAGCGTTCAACGCCGATCACGTTGGCGCAGTAGCGCTCACGCAGCTTTAAATCATCCAGCCGCTGACCGATCATCGGCGAACCCGGGCGGATGGCCAGCCGGCGAGCGCGGCCGGTGAGGTGATACTCGCGGATCAAATCGCGGAAGGTGCTTCTTTTTCGCCCATCGCGTGCGGAGTCGCCATTATCCGTCTTCAGCATAAAGCGCACCGCCAGCATATAGACGATGCCCAGGATCAGCACCACCAGGCCAATCGGCGTGACGCTGAAAAAGCTGAAGCCGTGCAGTCCCTCGCGCAGCAATTCACTGTTGACCACCAGGTTGGGCGGCGTCGCCACCAGGGTCATCATCCCGCTGATAAGCCCGGCGAAGCTCAGCGGCATCATCAGCCGCGATGGCGAGGTATTCATCCGCGCCGAGACGCTAAGTACCACCGGGATGAAAATGGCGACCACCCCGGTGGAGCTCATAAACGCGCCCAGACCGGCGACGGTGAGCATCAGGTAGATCAGCATTTTGGTTTC
The DNA here is from genome assembly GCF_025813515.1 of Klebsiella sp. KP20-425-1. Lineage (NCBI taxonomy): Bacteria > Pseudomonadati > Pseudomonadota > Gammaproteobacteria > Enterobacterales > Enterobacteriaceae > Klebsiella > Klebsiella sp. KP20-425-1. Next base: position 1,532,281 of record NZ_CP109614.1, on the reverse strand, counting down.
GCTGTTCCCCGCCACGCTCACCAGCCATGCCCCCATTTTGGTGGCGACTCCGGTGCGCACCAGGCCATCGCCGATAATAAACAGGGCGGCAATCAGGATCACGTTAGGATCGCTGAATCCGGAAAAAGCTTCATTTAACGTCAGCGTTCCGCTGAGGACAAAGGCGACAATGACCATCAGGGCGATAGCATCCATGCGCACCTTGCCGGTAGCAAACAGCACAACCGCGATGGCCAGGAGGGATAAAACCCAAATCAATTCACCGTTCACAACGTTTCCTTGTCACAAGTGGGAGTCGACATAGTGGCATAAAAAAGCCCCGACGACGCGGGGCGAAATCATGGGTTTACGCTTTAAGACGCACATTTACCACGCCGTCAGTCTGGCGTTCAACCACCAGATCTTCCAGGCTGCTCAGCACGAGGTCGGCTTCATCCAGGCGAGGGGCATCGGCGGGCACGTTGACCGCGATAGTGCGACAGCCGGCCGCCAGTCCGGAGAGGAGCCCCGCCGGCGCATCTTCCACCACCGCGCACTCCCCGGCAGGCAGACCCAGCCGCTCGGCGCCCAGCAGATAGGCGTCCGGCGCCGGTTTGCCGTGTTTCACCTGCTCGGCGGTGACGAACACCTCAGGCATCGGCAGGCCCGCCGCGCGGTGACGCGCGTGGGCAACCGGAATCGAGCCGGAGGTGACAATCGCCCACGGGATCCCGGCCTCATTGAGCGTATTCAGCAGGGCTAATGCCCCCGGCAGCGCGACGATACCCTCAATATCAGTGGCTTCTATCTGCTCGAGGTAGCGAAATTCGGCCTGGATATCCTCCTCGCTGCGCCCCGGCATAAAATGGCGAATGGAGGTAATGGCCTGCTTGCCGTGAATAAAACTGAGAATTTCATCATGGTCAATGGCGAAACGATCCCCCCACTTGCACCATGAACGCTCCACCACCGGCAAGGAATCCACCAGCGTCCCGTCTAAATCGAACAGGAAACCTTTACACTGCACGGGCACCTCCCTCAGGCGTTGATAATTTGATTAATTTCATTACTGCTCAGATGATACTGGCGCGGGCAAGCGTGCCAGACGCTCAGCATCCGCTGATATTTCTCCCACATCGGAGTCTGCGAGTTAAAGCCATGGGTACCGGCGTCAAAATGGCTGTAGCGGCCTTCAACGTTGACCATAAAACGCACATAACCGAGATAACGCGCTTCGGTGGCGGCATCAAATCCGAGGAAGGTGACCCGGCGTTCATCGATACCCGCCGCGTCTTTCAGGTTGGTCCAGGAGACGTGCAGCGCGTGGTACATCTCCATGATATCAATAACGGTACGGCAGGTTTCTTCCGTCAGCTGGCCAAACTCGCGGTCCAGTTCACGCATCTGTAGCCCATACCCTCGCTCTATGATGGTTTGCAGACGACGGTAGCGTTCCGCATTATCCGGGTCGAGCATCGTCATCATTTTGTACTGATTGGATAAAATCAGACGCTGCGCATTGGTCATTTCCATGTTGTGACTCCTGTAGCACGGTAGGGCGTGAAATAAAGAAGGCGCATAAATCATGCGCCTTCTTTTATATGCGTTTTCCGTAGTGAATTACAAATCATCAAGGAAAGTTTTATCCAGTTGTTTGAAGGCGCGCTTAAGCGTGTCAGCCAGCGCCTGATAATCGGGCTTGCCTTCGACCGGTGCCAGCGCCTGCCCCGCCTCCTGCAGTTTACCGCGCACTTCATAGAACCAGTTAAGAATGGAGGGCGGCAGCGGCGTCACCGAACGCTTACCCAACCACCAGAGTCCCTGCATCGGCAGGCTCAGCGCAAACAGCGCGGTAGCGACGGCGGGGCCCAGCTGGCCGCCAAGAGCTATCTGCCAGCAGAGGGTAAAAATGGCGATTGGCGGCATGATGCGGATGGCATAGCGGGTGGCACGAATAATGCGGTTTTCAATAAACACCGGCGCGAGGCGCTTGTCGAGAGGCCAGGTCTTTGCGTAATGCTGCCCGCGGTTGAACAAGCTAAAGAAGCTAACGGGGCGTTTCTCAGGGGTCGACATGGCTTTACCTCAACTTTACATATAAAACTTAAAAAAATTCGTGCAAAACACCAACTATGCATGACATCGTTCAAAAGATTTTGGCAAAGGATGCCGCAATCAGGTATCCTGTGCCCGCCTGAAAGGGCGGTTAGACTCTTTGCCAGGCTAGTCAAATTATCGCATATTCTGCCATTGGCTGAAAATTATGCAAAATGGCATAAAATCAAATGTACTTCTCTCATCGTGCCCGAAAACAGAACAAGGCATGATGTTAATCATAAATGTCGAGGTCATCCTGCGCTACGCTAATGACACACTGACGTTTTTTTAGCCACGTATCATAAAAAGGTACTTCCATGTCGAGTAAGTTAGTACTGGTTCTGAACTGCGGTAGCTCCTCTCTGAAATTTGCTATCCTTGACGCCGTGAACGGCGACGAATATCTGTCCGGTTTAGCGGAATGCTTCCACCTGCCGGAAGCCCGTATCAAATGGAAAATGGACGGCAGCAAACAAGAAGCCGAGTTAGGCGCGGGCGCCGCGCACAGTGAAGCGCTGAACTTTATCGTTAACACTATTCTGGCACAAAAACCAGAACTGTCTGCTCAGCTGACCGCAATCGGCCACCGTATCGTACACGGCGGTGAAAAATACACCAGCTCCGTGGTGATCGACGAGTCCGTAATTCAGGGTATTAAAGACGCCGCGTCTTTCGCACCGCTGCACAACCCGGCACACCTGATCGGCATCGCTGAAGCGCTGAAATCCTTCCCGCACCTGAAAGACAAAAACGTGGCTGTATTCGATACGGCGTTCCATCAGACCATGCCGGAAGAATCCTATCTCTACGCCCTGCCGTACAGCCTGTACAAAGAGCACGGCGTTCGTCGTTACGGCGCGCACGGCACCAGCCACTTCTACGTGACTCAGGAAGCCGCTAAGATCCTCAACAAGCCGGTGGAAGAGCTGAACATCATCACCTGCCACCTCGGCAACGGTGGTTCTGTTTCCGCTATCCGTAACGGTAAATGCGTTGACACCTCCATGGGTCTGACCCCGCTGGAAGGCCTGGTGATGGGTACCCGCTCCGGTGACATCGATCCGGCCATCATCTTCCATCTGCACGACACCCTGGGCATGAGCGTTGACGCGATCAACAAAATGCTGACCAAAGAGTCCGGCCTGCTGGGTCTGACCGAAGTCACCAGCGACTGCCGCTACGTGGAAGACAACTATCAGGAAAAAGCCGACGCTAAACGCGCAATGGACGTTTACTGCCACCGCCTGGCGAAATACATCGGTTCCTACGCCGCGCTGATGGACGGCCGTCTTGACGCCGTTATTTTCACCGGTGGTATCGGTGAAAACGCCGCGATGGTGCGTGAGCTGTCGCTGGGCAAACTGGGCGTACTGGGCTTTGAAGTTGACCATGAGCGTAACCTTGCTGCCCGCTTCGGCAAGTCTGGCTTCATCAACAAAGAAGGCACCCGTCCTGCCGTGGTTATCCCGACCAACGAAGAGCTGGTCATCGCGCAAGACGCCAGCCGTCTGACCGCATAATTCCACATCGCCAGCCCTGACCCGCAATAATTCGAGCTGCAGGAAGGCGGCGACACAGCAAAACCCCGGCCGCGTACAGCGCGTACGCCACCGGGGTGAGCAAGTAGAGCCAACGCACGTGCAACTTGAAAGATGACGGATAGCTGGCGGTGCTGTTTTGTATCCCGCCTGATACTGGCGGTAACGAAAGAGGATATACCGTGTCCCGTACTATCATGTTAATTCCTACCGGTACCAGCGTAGGTCTGACCAGCGTCAGCCTCGGTGTGATCCGCGCTATGGAACGCAAAGGCGTTCGTCTGAGCGTCTTTAAACCTATCGCCCAGCCGCGTTCCGGTGGCGATGCCCCAGACCAGACCACCACCATCGTTCGCGCCAGCTCCTCCACCACCACCGCCGCTGAACCGCTGAAGATGAGCCATGTTGAGTCTCTGCTCTCCAGCAATCAGAAAGATGTGCTGATGGAAGAGATCATTGCCAACTACCACGCGAATACTCAGGACGCGGAAGTGGTGCTGGTGGAAGGCCTGGTACCGACCCGTAAGCATCAGTTCGCCCAGGCGCTGAACTTTGAAATCGCCAAAACGCTGAACGCTGAAATCGTCTTCGTGATGTCTCAGGGCACCGACACGCCAGAACAGCTGAACGAGCGTATCGAACTGACCCGTAACAGCTTTGGCGGCGCCAAAAATACCAGCATCACCGGCGTTATCGTCAACAAACTGAATGCCCCTGTCGACGATCAGGGCCGTACCCGTCCTGACCTGTCGGAAATTTTCGACGACTCGTCGAAAGCAAAAATCGTGAAGATTGACCCGGCTCAGCTGCAGAAAGGCAGCACGCTGCCGGTGCTGGGCGCAGTGCCATGGAGCTTCGATCTGATCGCGACCCGCGCGATCGACATGGCTCATCATCTGAATGCGACCATCATTAACGAAGGCGATATCAATACCCGCCGCGTGAAATCCGTGACTTTCTGCGCGCGCAGCATCCCGCACATGCTGGAACACTTCCGCCCTGGTTCTCTGCTGGTTACCTCCGCAGACCGTCCTGACGTGCTGGTTGCGGCCTGCCTGGCGGCAATGAACGGCGTGGAAATCGGCGCCATTCTGCTGACCGGCGGCTATGAAATGGACGCGCGCATCAGCAAGCTGTGTGAACGCGCTTTCGCGACCGGCCTGCCGGTATTCATGGTCAACACCAACACCTGGCAGACCTCCCTGAGCCTGCAGAGCTTTAACCTCGAAGTACCGGTTGACGATCACGAGCGTATCGAGAAAGTTCAGGAATACGTGGCCAACTACATCAACGCCGACTGGATCGAATCGCTGACCGCGACCTCCGAGCGCAGCCGCCGTCTCTCTCCGCCAGCCTTCCGCTACCAGCTGACCGAGCTGGCGCGCAAAGCCGGCAAACGTGTCGTTCTGCCGGAAGGCGACGAACCGCGTACCGTGAAAGCGGCGGCGATTTGCGCCGAACGCGGGATCGCCACCTGTGTCCTGCTGGGTAACCCGGATGAGATCAACCGCGTAGCCGCGGCCCAGGGCGTTGAGCTTGGCGCCGGCATTGAAATCGTCGATCCGGAAGTGGTTCGCGAAAGCTATGTGGGTCGCCTGGTCGAACTGCGTAAGAACAAAGGCATGACCGAAGCGGTCGCGCGTGAGCAGCTGGAAGACAACGTGGTTCTCGGCACCCTGATGCTGGAACAGGACGAAGTCGACGGTCTGGTATCCGGCGCGGTTCACACCACTGCCAACACCATTCGTCCGCCGCTGCAGCTGATCAAAACCGCGCCGGGCAGCTCGCTGGTCTCCTCCGTGTTCTTCATGCTGCTGCCGGAACAGGTTTACGTTTACGGCGACTGCGCGATCAACCCGGACCCGACCGCCGAGCAGCTGGCGGAAATCGCTATTCAGTCCGCTGAATCCGCGATTGCCTTCGGCATCGAGCCGCGCGTGGCGATGCTCTCCTACTCCACCGGTACCTCCGGCGCGGGTAGCGATGTCGAGAAAGTCCGCGAAGCGACCCGTCTGGCCCAGGAAAAACGTCCTGACCTGATGATCGACGGCCCGCTGCAGTATGACGCCGCGGTGATGGCTGACGTAGCGAAGTCCAAAGCGCCGAACTCACCGGTAGCTGGCCGCGCGACCGTGTTCATCTTCCCGGATCTGAACACCGGTAACACCACGTACAAAGCGGTACAGCGCTCTGCCGACCTGATCTCCATCGGGCCGATGCTGCAGGGTATGCGCAAGCCGGTCAACGACCTGTCCCGTGGCGCGCTGGTAGACGATATCGTCTATACCATCGCACTGACCGCGATCCAATCGGCTCAGCAGCAGAAGTAATCTGCCGCTGTGGTCAAAGCAAAAGGCAGCCGAATGGCTGCCTTTTTGTCGTCAGGAGGCGAGCGACGATTGCTGTCGCGCGTTTGCGATCTTTATTCGCGCTCGCTCTCTTCCGCATCATCATACTCATTACCGGCGTTGCGGGTCATCCACAGCGCCAGCGCTTTCAGGGAGTCCGGCGTGAACTCATCGCAGCGGGCGGTGATCTCTTCCGGCGTTAACCAGCACACCTCGCTGACCTCTTCTTCCTGCAGGGCGAACGGCCCGTGGGAGACGCAGCTAAACAGACTTCCCCAGACGCGGCAGAATTTGTCTTCGTAATAAAACTGGCCGTGATCGGCAAACGGCACCCCGGCGATGCCTAACTCCTCTTCCGCCTCGCGACGGGCCGATTCCAGCAGCTGCTCATCAGCCTGCACGACGCCGCCAGCGGTGGCATCCAGCATGCCCGGATGAAAGTCTTTTGTCTCGGTGCGTCGCTGCACCAGAATTTTCCCCATTCCGTCATGAACGACGATATAGGTCGCCCGGTGGCGCAGGCACTGCGCGCGCATTTGCTCGCGGCTGGACTGTGCTATCACCTCATTGTTTTCATTAACAATATCGACCCATTCTGTGCTTGCCAAATGATTCTGTTCCGCCATCAGGAAACCTTACTTTAAATGCGCTCTCGCGGCGCGTCTTTATGATTGAGGGCTAAATTACGGGTAAATTGCAACCTCTGCAATAACCTGATTATCATTGAGTGCTAAAACCTGCAGCCGCCCCTGATCCAGCAGCCCATAGCTGGCGGAATATCCCCCTTTCGGGATACTCACTGAGCCGGGATTAAAGAGGTAAATTGCGCCGCGTTTTTCCGCGACCGGTATATGAGTATGGCCATATGCCAGGACATCGCCAGCGGCCAGCGGCGGCAGATTATCCGGACTATAGAGATGCCCGTGGGTCAGAAACAGGCGATAGCGTTCGCTAAGCACCTGCTGCCAGGGCGCGGTCATTGGAAAACGAAGCAGCATCTGATCCACTTCGCTGTCGCAGTTGCCGCGAACGGCAACAATGCGTTCCGCCACGCTGTTCAACCGCTCCGCCACCTCACCCGGCGCATACCCCTCAGGCAGCGCGTTACGCGGACCGTGATTGAGCACATCGCCGAGTATGATCAGCCACCTGGCGCCGCTTTGCGCGAACCGTTCAAGCACGCGTTCCGTGGCGGGCAGCGAACCATGAATATCGGAGGCAAACATCAGCTTCATAGGTTCCATCTCCACTGGTTACGATGCCTCTATGATAGCGGAAGCGCGGCGGGTTATCAGCCTCAGCGTTTGGCGGAAAGCGCCACGTAACGCTGGATTGAGGCCCGCTGCCACTGGAAAGACGCATAATCAGCCAGCGCCTCCGGTACCTTATCGCCATTGAGAACCAGGCGATTGAGCATCAGCGCCAGGTCTGCGTCGGCAATAGACCATTCGCCAAATAAATTTTTCCCGCCGTGGGCCAGTAGCGTGGTGGCGGTGGCAAACAGCTTTTCCGCAGATTGCCTGCCGGCCTCGCTGAGGTCCGGCATTTTCGCCCCGTCAAACACCACGGCGGTGGATCGCTCTTCACGAATTGGCATCAGATCGCTGCGCAGCCAGGCCTGGATCTGCCGGGCGCGGGCTCGTTTTTGCAGATCATGCGGGTAGATGCGCTCCCACTCCGGCGGCGCGAAACGCTCATCCAGATACTCAGTAATCGCCGAAGACTCACTTAGCGCGAAATCATCAACCTCCAGCAGCGGTACGCGACGGGTGGCGGCATAGCCTGTCCAGCCCGCCTGCAGATGTTCGCCGCGGTTCAGGTCGACGGTTTTAAGGGTAAAAGGCAGGCTTTTTTCCTGCAGAGCGACATAGACAGACATCACGTACGGTGAGAAAAAATCGGCATCGGACCACAGGGTAATGACAGGCTGGCTCATAGCTTCCTCAAGGGTGGTAGACAGGACAATAAGCCAACATAGCCTGTCTTACAGGCGATGTCACTGCTCGAGCGCGGACGACACGTCGCCTGGCTGCCGGGTCGCTTGCGGAATTTCTCCCGGGTGGCGCAGCTTCACCTATACTCGAACAGTTTGCGACCCACGACGGCGGGAAATATTATGATCGATCTTTACTATGCACCCACCCCAAACGGCCACAAAATCACCCTGTTCCTCGAAGAGGCGGAGCTAGCCTATCGGCTAATTCGGGTCGATATCGGCAAAGGGGAACAATTTCATCCGCAGTTTCTGGCGATTTCGCCGAATAATAAAGTTCCGGCTATCGTCGACCACATGCCTGCTGACGGCGGGGCGCCATTGAGCGTTTTCGAGTCCGGCGCCATCCTGCTCTATCTGGCGGAAAAAAGCGGTAAGCTGCTGAGCGGCGAGCTGCGGGAACGCTACGTCACGCTGCAGTGGCTGTTCTGGCAGGTCGGCGGGCTGGGGCCGATGCTGGGGCAAAATCAACATTTTTCCCACTCCGCGCCGCAAACCGTGCCCTACGCTATTGAACGTTTTCAGGTGGAAACCCAACGACTGTATGGGGTGCTAAATCAGCGTCTGGGATGCAGCCCGTGGCTTGGCGGCGACCACTACAGTATAGCCGACATCGCCGCCTGGCCCTGGGTGAACTGCCATGTCCGACAGCGTATCGATCTGGCGAACTATCCGGCGGTGCACAACTGGTATGAGCGCATTAAGCAGCGGCCGGCAACGGCGGAAGCGATGTTAAAAATTCAACTTTATTAACCCCCTGCTCGCCCGTCGCGCTTTGTTGTATGATTGCAGGACTTACACCACGGAGGAAGCCTGCAATGTCTCAACCAGACGCCATTATTCGTATTAAGAACCTGCGCCTGCGGACTTTTATTGGTATTAAAGAGGAAGAGATCGCCAACCGCCAGGACGTGGTAGTGAATGTAGCCATTCACTACCCTGCCGATAAAGCGCGCGACAGCGAGGACATCAATGATGCGCTGAACTACCGCACCATTACCAAGCGTATAATCAGCCATCTTGAGAATGGCCGTTTTTCGCTGCTGGAAAAATTAACTCAGGATGTGCTGAATATCGCATGCGAACATCACTGGGTCACATATGCTGAAGTGGAGATTGATAAACTTCATGCGCTGCGCTATGCCGACTCGGTGTCCATGACCATGAGCTGGCGTCGCTAACCATGTCAGGGAGGTGGTATGAAGATCCTGCTTACTGGTGGTACCGGCCTGATTGGCCGACATCTGATACCCAGATTGCTGGAGCTCGGGCATAGCGTCACGGTCTCCACGCGACATCCGGATACCGCCCGCGCCCGTCTCGATCCGCGCGTCACCCTGTGGCGCGATTTCGAGGGCCATCACCACCTCAATGACATTGATGCCGTCATCAATCTGGCGGGTGAACCCATCGCTGATAAACGCTGGACGGCCGAGCAAAAACAACGCTTGTGCCATAGCCGCTGGGATCTCACGCAGCGGCTGGTGGGCCTGATCCACGCCAGCGACACCCCTCCCTCCGTGCTGATCAGCGGGTCTGCCATCGGCTACTATGGCGACCTCGGCGAGGTGGTGGTGACCGAAGAAGAGCCACCGCACAATGAGTTTACCCATAAGCTGTGCGCCCGCTGGGAGCAAATTGCCTGCGAAGCGCAAAGCGAGCGCACCCGCGTCTGCCTGCTGCGCACCGGCGTGGTACTGGCTCCGCGGGGCGGTATTCTCGGCAAAATGACACCCGCCTTTAAGCTCGGCCTCGGCGGGCCTATCGGCAATGGCAGACAGTACCTGGCCTGGATCCATATCGACGATATGGTTAACGGCATTCTGTGGCTGCTGGATAACGATCTGCGCGGTCCGTTCAATATGGTTTCTCCCTACCCGGTGCATAACGAGCAGTTCGCCCATGCGCTGGGTCATGCGCTCCATCGACCGGCGATTTTCCGCGTTCCCGCAGCCGCTATCCGCCTGTTGATGGGGGAATCCGCCGTCCTGGTGCTCGGCGGCCAGCGCGCGCTGCCAAAGCGTCTGGAGGCCGCCGGCTTTGCCTTCCGCTGGTACGATCTGGACGAAGCGCTAAAGGATGTGCTGAGTTAATGGCTGACACAGGGGAGCATTGGCTCCTCTGATTCCATTCTGCTGGCTCATGCTCCACGCCTGGATGGCCTCACCCTGGCGCTGCAGCATCGCCATATTCAGGACAACCAGCGCCCTTAATCGCCTGAATTCACCGCCAGCCGGCCGGTTCGCCGGTGTTACCTGGCAAAGCAAAGTGCTAAGGTAGGCTTTTCTTTCTGCGTATTGACTGCTTTATGACGACCATCACCACACCACGCCTTTCGCTTACCCGCTTTGTTACCGATGACTGGCCCTTTTTTCTGCGCCTGCGCCAGGATCCGCAGGTGATGCGTTTTATGGGGGAGGTGTTAAGCGAGGAGGCGCTGCGCAGCGTCTTCGTCAGTCGCTGTGCCGATCCCGGGGTGTTTGTATTGCGCGATAAATTCGGCGAGGCGCTGGGCGATATTGGGCTCCGCATCAGTCCGAAAAATCCGCACGAAGCTGACGTCGGCTACGCGCTGCTGCCTCAGGCTCAGGGAAAAGGCTATGCCAGCGAAGCGCTGCGGGCGGTCTGCGAGTATGGTTTCACCACCCTGGGGGTGCAGGCCATCAATGCCTGGGTGCTGGGTGAAAACCGTGGCTCATCGCGCCTGCTGGAGAAGCAAGGCTTTGTGCGCACCCAGGTGCTGGAGAAAGCCTATCATCTGAACGGCGTCGATTACGATGACTGGATCTATCGGCTGGAGCGGGAAGCTCATCCGGCGTCCGCAGACGCCGGATGAGCCGATTATTTCAGCGAACCTTTCAGAAACTGCTGCAGGCGCGGGCTTTTCGGCGCGCCAAACAGCGCATCCGGATGCCCTTCTTCTTCAATTTTACCCTGATGCAGAAAAATGACATGTGAAGAGACGTGGCGGGCAAAGCCCATTTCATGGGTCACCACCACCATGGTTTTTCCCTCTTCTGCCAGCTGCTGCATAATGCGTAACACTTCGCCCACCAGTTCCGGATCCAGCGCGGAGGTCGGTTCATCAAACAGCAGCACTTCCGGTTCCATCGCCAGCGCGCGGGCAATAGAGACACGCTGCTGCTGGCCACCGGAAAGATGCACCGGATACTTCGCCTGCTGACGTTCGTCTATCCCGACCTTGGCCAGATATTTTACCGCCCGTTCGCGCGCTTCCTGTTTGCTTAAGCCCAGCACCTGAATCGGCGCCTCCATGACGTTCTCCAGCACCGTCATATGGCTCCACAGATTGAAATGCTGAAACACCATGGTCAACCGGGTGCGCAGCAGGCGCAACTGGTTCTTGTCGGCCACCTTCAGCTGGCCGTCTTTATCCCGTACCAGACCAATATTTTGGCCGCTGACGACGATCGTGCCTTCGCTCGGTTTTTCAAGGAAGTTAATACAGCGCAAAAAGGTACTTTTTCCGGAACCCGATGAACCGATGATGCTGATAACGTCCCCGGCTTTCGCCTGCAGCGAGACGCCCTTCAGCACCTCGTGTTCCCCATAGCGTTTATGCAGATCGATAACGTTTAATTTATTGTCGGACATGGCGTTCTCAATGCGTCGAAGAAGGTTTGATATGCTGCAACCAGCGCTTTTCCGCTTTACGGAACAAGCTAATCAGCACATACGAGATAATTAAATAGAGCACCGCGGCGATGCCAAACGCGGTGAACGGCTGATAGGTGGCCGAGTTGATATCGCGGGCGATTTTCAGCAGATCCGGTACCGTAGCGGTAAACGCCAGCGCGGTAGAGTGCAGCATGAGGATCACTTCGTTACTGTAGGCCGGCAGTGCAATCCGCAGCGCGGAAGGCAGAATAATGCAGCGATACAGTTTGACTGACGAGAAGCCGTAGGCCCGCGCCGCTTCAATTTCTCCGGCGGGTACTGAGCGGATCGCGCCGGCGAAAATTTCAGTGGTATAGGCGCAGGTATTCAGGGTTAACGCCAGTACCGTGCAGTTTAGCCCGCTGCGGAAAAAAGCGTTCAACAGCTCCGTGCCTTTGACGATTTCCAGGGTATACATGCCGGAGTAAAAAACCAGCAGTTGCACATACAGCGGCGTGCCGCGAAATATGTAAGTGAACAGCCAGATGGGGAACTGGATAAACTTATTGCTCGAGACGCGGCCGATGGCCAGAAACACCGCCAGGATGCCCCCCATTACCACTGAAGAGATCAGCAACCATAAGGTAATCGCCACGCCGGTAAAGCGATAGCCGTCGGTCCACAGTAGTGATTTCCAGTACTCCTGAATAATTTCAATCACAGGTCAGCCCTCTTCACGCCAACGGTATAGCGGCGTTCGAGCAGCAGCAGTACGCCATTAGAAACGGTGGTAAACACCAGATAAATCAGGCCGCAGACGATGGCGAAGTAGAACGGCTGCCAGGTGCTTTTCCCGGCCAGCTGCGTGGCTTTGACCACATCCTCCAGCCCCAGCAACGAGACCAGCGCCGTCGCCTTGAGGATAACCTGCCAGTTGTTGCCTATCCCCGGCAGCGCGTAGCGCATCATCGCCGGGAAGAGAATACGCCGGAACGTCTGCCCGCCGCTAAAGCCAAAGGCGGTAGCCGCTTCGATATGCCCCTTCGGCACCGCCAGGTAGGCGCCGCGGAAGGTTTCCGTAAAATAGGCGCCATAGATAAAGCCAAGGGTAATAATCCCGGCGATCATCGGATCGATATCAAACTGGGCCATGCCCAGCGCGTCGGTAACGCTGTTTAGCGCAATCTGCAGGCCGTAGAAAATCAGCAGCATCAGCACCAGATCGGGCACGCCGCGGATCAGAGTGGTATAGCCTTCAAACACCAGCGCCAGTGGACGATTGCTCGATAACTTTGCGCCAGCGCCCGCCAGCCCTATCAGGACGGCGAGAACGACCGAGCTGAGCGCAAGCTCCAGGGTGACGAGCGCACCCTGCAAAATAACCTGTGAAAACCCATACAGCATGCTGCCTACCCTGTCTGTCATTCACCATTGCGCGCGAAACGCGCGCAATGGCGAGGCGTGAGAATTATTCGCCGTATACGTTAAAATCGAAATATTTTTTCGCCAGCTTGTCGTAGGTGCCGTCCTTACGCATCTCTGCAAACGCCTTATTCAGCGCTTCACGCAGTTCGTTGTCTTCCTTACGCAGCCCCATACCGGTGCCAACACCAAACAGTTTCTCGTCTTTGATTGACGGGCCACCAAACTGGTAATCTTTACCGATAGGCTGTTTCAGGAACCCTTCGCTGGCCGCGACCTCATCCTGGAACGCGGCGTCGATCCGGCCGGCGGTCAGGTCGGAATAGATATTGTCCTGCCCCTGATAGGAGACAATTTCGATACCTTTCGGCGCCCAGTGCTCATTGCCATAGGTTTCCTGAGTCGTCCCCTGCAGCACGCCCACGCGCTTACCCTTGAGGGTGGCGAGATCCGGCGTTACCGGGCTGCCCTTTTTCACCACCAGACGCGAATCTGCCGCATACAGCTTGTCAGTGAAGGCAATTTCCTGCTGGCGCTTTTCAGTAATCGACAGCGAAGACATAATCGCGTCGATTTTCTTCGCTTTTAAGGAGGGGATCAGCGCATCCAGCGGGTTTTCAACAAAGGTACATTGCGTATTAATACGCTTACACAGCTCTTTTGCCAGATCGATATCAAAACCGACCAATTCTCCCTGCGCATTCTTCGATTCGAAGGGAGCATAAGTCGGATCGGTACCGATACGAATTTTTTGCGGGATGGCGGCAAAGACCGTGGAAACGCTGGAAAGGGCCAGCGCTAAAGAGAGAGACAACGCCAGTTTTTTCATAACTATCCTCGACAGACTGTCATTCTAACGGGTTTATTAGAACTATTTACGCCAGTTATCGTGCCATTATTCGCCCCTTAAGGGCAAAGATTTATGCACCAGAAAGGCCGATTTTTTGCATCAGAAACGCTTAACTATGCATTTTTTAGCCAAAAAACTGGCTGCTTTTGCACTGAAATGATCCACAGCGCGTTTAGATGCACCCTTTTGGGGCATGGATACGAACCTGGCGGCAGGCCCACCCCATTGTGCGGGCCTGCAGCAGTCTTAGTCGCCGTACACGTTAAAATCGAAGTATTTCTTCGCCATTTTGTCGTAGGTGCCGTCTTTACGCATTTCGCCCAGCGCTTTATCAAACGCGGCTTTCAGCTCGGCGTCGTCCTTACGCAGGCCGATACCGGTGCCGTCGCCAAAGTACTTTTTGTCTTTAACGGACGGGCCGGCGAAGGCGAAATCTTTCCCGGCAGGCTGTTTCAGGAAGCCTTCGCTGGCGGCGACTTCATCCTGCAGCGCCGCATCCAGACGGCCAGCTGCGAGGTCTGAATAGATCAGATCCTGGTTCTGGTAAGCCACCACGTCAACGCCCTGGCTGCGCCAGCGGTCGTTAGCATAGGCTTCCTGAGTAGAACCCTGCAGCACGCCGACGTGCTTGCCTTTCAGCGCCTCCAGCGTCGGCTGGATCGGCGACCCTTTGGCGGCGATCAGACGCGAGTCAGCGGCATATAGCTTGTCAGAGAAGGCGATCTCTTGCTGGCGCTTCTCGGTAATAGAGAGGGAAGAGATGATGGCATCAATCTTCTTCGCCTTCAGGGAGGGGATCAGGGAGTCAAAATCGCTGCCGACCCAGGTACATTTCACCTTAATTCGGGAGCACAACTCATTGCCTAAATCGATATCAAAGCCAACAAAGTCCCCTTTCGCGTCTTTCGACGAAAATGGCGCATAGGTCGCGTCAGTGCCAATGCGAATGCTCTGCGGCAGAGCAGCAAACACGCTGGCCGTGCTGCTCATTCCCACGAGTAAAGAGAGAGCCAGAATCGTCTTCTTCATACAGTACCCTTAAGTGTCGTGATGTGGTGCGTTGCTTGTTATGGTGATTGCCGATCAATCCTGCAGTTTTTGTGCCATCTTCCCGGTGCGTGCCGGGAACAGGGTTAAATTTGTTAAAATAAAGTTGCAGGATTGTCTTAAAAGGGAAGATACCAGCATTACTGGCGAAACCGCAGCGCCTGAGCGCAAAAAGACGAAATAAATGTCGAGGATTTGATCGCGGCAACAAATTTGCACCACCGCAGCGCAAGCGTACATTTCATGCACCACTATAGTGCGACACTAGGCCCCCTGCCAGCGGGTAAACAAGTCGTGTTCCAGACTAATATCAAATTGATCGAGTACCCGATTGACGGTCTGGTTGATGACATCGTCCAGGCTTTGTGGCCGGTGGTAAAAAGCCGGTACCGGCGGCATTATCACCGCCCCCAGCTCTGCAGCCTGAACCAGCAGACGCAGATGGCCCAAATGGAACGGCGTTTCCCGCACGCAGAGCACCAGCGGACGACGCTCTTTCAGCACGACATCCGCCGCCCGGGTCAGCAGGCCATCCGTATAGCTATGGACAATGCCCGAGAGCGTCTTCATTGAGCAGGGTAAAATCACCATCCCGGCGGTTTTAAAAGAACCGGAAGAGATACTGGCGGCGATATCGCGGGCGTCATGCACCACATCGGCTAGCGCCTGCACCTCACGTACGGAGTAGTCGGTCTCCATGGCCAACGTCTGGCGCGCCGCCTGGCTGAGGATGAGATGAGTTTCAATATCCGGCACATCTCTTAGCACCTGCAGCATCCGCACGCCGTAAATGGCGCCGCTGGCGCCGGAAATGCCAATAATCAGTCGTTTCACGGGGACCACCCTGTTGCTATAATTGGGGCCACTTTGCCGGATTACGCTGTCAGACGCAACCATGATGCGTTAGGACCTACAAGTACAAAGACCAGATACTTTTTCCTATTTCAGGATGGGCCTGAATATAAACCATGACGCGATAATGCAGGTCATAAATAACAATTCTATCAGCATAATCAACATTCCGGATTGACTGAACCAGGTGCCGATGATGATGGCGATATTGGTGACTATCACAATTGCCGCCACCCACGGAAACAAAGGGGAGCGATAGCGCAGCAGGCTACTTGGATATTCGCCCCGGTCCACCGCACGCCGGAAACGATACTGACACCAGCCAATCACAATCCAGGCCAGACACCCTACCTGCCCGGTGCTGGCGATCAAATAGAGATATAACTGCTGTGCGGAAATATAACGGGTAAGCATCGATACCAGTGCCAAAACGGCAGTCAGCAAAATCGCATTCACCGGGACGCCATTGCGGCTTACCCGGCTAAAACGTGCTGGTGCGAAATGGTCGCCCGCCATCGACCATAACATTCGCGAACTGGCATAAATTGCCGAATTCGCAGCCGACACCGCCGCAGAAAAGATCACCAACGTCATCAAGGTATCCGCCCCCGGAATGCCCACATGGGAAAAGACCCAAACAAAAGGACTTTGCCCATCAGGCAGTCGTTCACGTGGATAAACCAGCGCGAGAATAGCAATCGCCAAGCCATAAAATAAAATGATCCGAATACCAATTCCCAGGATAACTTTCGGTAAAATTGTATGGGGCGATTCGGTTTCCCCAGCCGCATTTCCGACCAGTTCAACTCCCTGAAAAGAATAGATAACGATGGTCATGCAAACCAGAATTTGCCACCAGCCATGAGGAAACCAGCCCCCCGACGTTTTTAATGTCGGGTGCCAGCCGGCATGTCCTGATAACGAATAGATCATGACACCTCCTGCCGCAATAAATAACACGATAGCAAAAACTTTAATGGCCGATAGCCAGTATTCACACTCACCAAAACTCTTCGCTGAAAAAAGATTAACGAGCGTTAATGCAATGAGAATATAAAGACAGAATTCATAGACAGGTATGGTGGTGAAATAATGGTGGGCGATAAAACCTGCAGCGGTTAAATCAGCAGCCAGGGAAAATACCCAACTAAACCAGTATAGCCACCCGATGGTATAGCTCCAGATCGGGTTTGGAATAAACATCAATGCATAATGCTGAAATGAGCCAGAGTGGGGAAACGCGCACGATAATTCGCCAAGACACATCATCGTCGCCAGCATTATCCCACCGGCTAATAAATAAGCCAGAAGAGTGCCAGCAGGCCCAACGCTGTACAGGGGTTCGGCAATCCCGATAAATAAGCCCGTTCCTATCGTTCCGCCTAGCGACATCATCAGTAAATGGCGCTTTTTTAAGTTACGGCGTAATCCACCCGTTTGCTCTGTCAGAGGGGGCTCTTGCAGGGTACTCATCATACCTCCCTGTTTTTTATAGGGGGTTAGAATGACGCTGCGGGTCAAACCCGCAGCGTTTTTCTTATCGAATAAATCGGATGGCAACGCCTTTGGTCTGGCAAGCCATCAATAGCCCGGTGTAATCAAGTTCAAAGCTAATCACATCACCCACCTGCAGTGGTAATGGGCAATCCTCAATATCCACCAGGGTATGATCGCTGGTCTGCCCCAGAATGGTGATACTGTCATGACATGGCACACAGTTATCAGACGGGACATCCTGGCGACCAAATGCCAGTAATGCGCGCTTACGGATGCCGTTATCGGTAAAGGTTTTACTCTGCAAGAATGCATCCACCCCCAGCTCACCAACCGGGACTGTCGGTTTGCTGTTTAACTCGATAATCTCGGCCTCCAGCACATACATATCCGAGCACGCTTTATCTACAGGCTTTGCGGAGTGGTGAAATTCATTGAGATATTTCATCTCTACATATTCGATACCAAATTCATGTAACCCACCAATGCGCAGATGGTTCAGCCCTTTCGGCCAAATGCCCTTATCCAGCAGGTGATAGCTGGTACAATTACCGGCAGATAAGCGACGAATCGTCAATCCGCTGTCTCGTTCCAGTCGAGAAGCCAGAGCCAGGAAATCCTCGCCGTTTTTTACCGTTGGCAGAACGGTGCCATAGCAGTTGAAATTAGTGCCAAGACCATACAGATCGAGACAAGGCAATGTTTTGATAAGGTTAATAGTATCGAGAATTTTTTGATATTCGCTAAACCAAATGCCTTCCCGTAAATCGCCCATGTCTATCATCAGTAGCACCTGGTGAGTTTTCCCCTGGCGACGAGCCTCTTCTGATAATGCGCGCAATACCACTGGCTCGCTATTTAGGCTAATGTCTGCATAGCGAACGACATCTTCAATTTCACTCAGGCAAGGGCTACGAAGTAAACAAGTCGTGCAACCGATCTCACGGATTTTTTTCAAGTTATAAGTTCTTGATTCGGCAATAACATGAATTCCGCCATCAAAAACTGCCTGTGCAGTTTCCACACAGCCATCAAAGACTTTATTAACCGCCATAACGTCAATACCGCTACTGGCTAACAAAGCTTTCTCAGTTCGCGCATTTTCTTCCAGTTTGCGTAAATTGATTTTGAGCGTTGGCATATACATATTATTTCCCCTTCACCATACCCAGACGTGTATTGCGTTTTAAAGCGCGATGGTAAATCCATTCAGCGACAACAATCGCCAGTAATGCCCCACCAATAATCTTGCCGGCATACTGGAAATACCCGCCCATATCGATTTGTGATGGCGGAATAAACAGCAACACAACGGCAAAGGCGATAGAAATAAAACCTAATGCAGGTAGTACGGCAGGTAGCACTTTCCCCGGAATTTTGAAACTTCGTGGTGTGTCAGGCTGCGTTTTGCGCAGGCGCCAGAACGCGGGGAACATCACCAGGTAGGGGATAAAATAGGTTATCGTGGTGAGCGCAGTCAGCATCCAGTAGGCCGCCGCAACGCTTGGCGAGATAAAGGTTGAGAAGCACAATACCGTAACAATAATCGCCTGAACCATTAGCGCAAAAGCAGGCGTTTTCCAGACAGGATGCAATTGCGCAATTTTATCGCCTAACAGGTTATCCTCACGAGAAGCTTCCTGAAGCATGTAGATAGGGCCAACCAGCCATGAGTTAATCTGGCCCAACGCGCCGAAAAACATGCAGATAGCCATCACCGGAATCAGCCATGGCATATGGAGAGTATCGGCTGCAGCGTGCATAGCCTGCATGACACCAGCAACAATATCGGTTTTTCCTGCTGGTAATAGCGTATTCAGTGCCCAGGTGCCAACCATATATATCCCGACAATGACGGCGGCAGAAACAGCCATCGCCCGCGGGAAATCACGCTGCGGGTTACGGGTGCGCCCGGCAATCATTGGTGCGACCTCCAGACCGGCAAAAGCGAACATCATACTGGACAGAAATACAATGGTATCCCAGTGTCCAAGATCGGGTACCCAGTTTGATGCGCTCGTATAGTTCGTCTGCATCGGATGACCGGTGAGCAGCCAGACAATCGCCAGAATAATTAAAATCGCCGAAGGAATAAACACACCACACCAGGCGCTGACGCTGTTGATGATTTTCGTCCATTCCATACCGCGAATATTCATTAGCGTCAGTAGCCAGAAGATGACTGCCGAACCAATGCCGATGAATGCCTTATTTTCTGCCAGACCATTACCAATCATATATCCCAGAGCGGTAAAACCGAATTGCAGCATCAGCGGGAAAAACAGCACACATGAAAACAGGAAACAAACCACCACAATCCAGGCGATACGTTTCCCAAACGCCTCCTTAATCCAGACAAAAATACCACCGTCTTTCGGCCAACCGGTGGACAGCTCGCCACATACCATTGCCAGAGGAAAGAACAAACAAAATGCGGCAATTACCCATAACAGCATCGCAGAAGCCCCATAAGGCGCAACGTTGGGTATTTGTCGCAAACTAAGAATGGCAATGACATTCATAAAAACAATGTCTTTAATACCAAGTAAGCCAGAACTATTGTTACTCATGGCTATCTCCTGTTATCCCTCAGGGGCGTGACCGCCCCTGCAGAATCGCGTTATCCAGAGGCTTCAGTCATTATCTGAAGCCCAAACCACAGATTTAATAAAGGTCGTACTTGACCATATCTTCGTAACTATCTTCCCGACGAATTAAACGGTCATGTCCGTTTTTATCAATCATCACCACGGCAGAACGCGGGCGGTTGTTATAGACAGTTTGGCTTTCAATGGTATACGCCCCGGCATCAAGAAACGCGACAATATCGCCGGGCGCGGTGGATTTCGGCATCAGGAATTCTTCTCCTTTAACGCCCATATGGAAATAGTCACCACCATCACACAGAGGGCCGGCAAGCTTGATCCATGCATCATGAGCCTCGGTCATTCGGGAGGCATTGTAAACATAGAAGAACCAGTCGAAATGCTGGCTATCGGACAGAATGCTGTACCCCGCATCAACAAACTTCCATTCAACGTGGCACTCCACATTGCCATCAAGGTCATAGTTTGTTTTACGCTTTTCACAGGCGACTTCTGTTAGCAATACCGCAGCGGAGCCAGTGACTTTGCGCCCTGGCTCAATACAGATTTCAACGTCAGTACGCCATTTATGCACCTCGCGGATCACTGCATCCGCGAAATCCTGCGCGGTGATCCCGGCATACATATTGTCTTTGAGCGGGTCGCCGTTTTCTTCATCGTATTTATAAGGAACCGGAATGCCGCCACCCACGTTGATCAAATCAAACTTAATGCCTAACACTTCTTCCAGACGACGAGATTCGTCCACCAGAACTTTCGTGGCTTTGGCAAAGGGTTCTGATTCAGGTACCTGATCACCTACGTGCATATGCAATCCGCGCAGATGGACATAAGGCATCTCCAGGATCCGACGACAGGTCTCTTCTGCCTGTTCCAGGTCGAGACCGGATTTAGCGTGGAAAGCAGTGACCAGTTCAGCATGTGTGGCTGAAGGAACATTAGGTTCTACGCGCACACAAACGTTAGCCACTTTCTTCAGCTTACGAGAGATCGCGTCGATATGGTCCAGTTCATACAGGCTATCGACGTTGATCAAATACAGATCGTTGGCAATTGCAAACTCCAGGTCGGCGGGCTTCTTCACCACACCGTTGAACACGATCTGATCCCCGCGAAAACCAATCTCAAGGCATTTACGGACTTCATACTGCGAATTCGCTTCGGCGCAGATTCCAGCATCCCGAATGGCTTTCAGTACCCCCATGACGGAACAGGTTTTTGATGCAAAAAAAGTTTTTGTATTTTTATGTGCGGCAAATGCCTGTTCGATCTCTTTGATATTACGAATAATTTCGGGTTCAGAGAAAACATAAAACGGCGTCGGATACTTACGCGCTAAAGCATCGAGATCCACACCTTCAAAACACAGGTGGCCGTCCTTCTGCTGGAAGCGTCGATCGTCCTCGACAACTTTCTGCCGTAATTGATTGTAATTTTCGATAATGGAGTCAGTCATAACACCCTCTGCTTGTTGTTCTGTCAAAAAACCACATGTTTCATAATGGATATAGCAACAAGCGTGCCAAATATTTATCCTTAATATTCAATAAGTTATAAAATCGATATTTTTATATTTTTCGTCAAATGGTTTGTTATTCATCATAGCGACGAAAAATTGTCACATTTAAAATAGGGATATAACTGGTAGAAAGGATTTGATTTCGTTATGGCATCCACCAATGAAGAGCTCGCTTCAGCACTTAAAATGTTCTCTCGTTTTTTCGATCTGATACATCAACCGCTGGCCGTGATTAATGAACGAGGCGAATACGTGTATTACAACCAGGAAAGCGCGGATCTGGACGGGTACAGTATTGAACAAGCGATGGGTAAACATATGCTGGATGTCTACCCCAGTATGAAAGAAAACCAAAGTACGATGCTTTCTTCACTAAAAGACGGGGTTGAGTATATTGGCCATTACCAGATTTACTACAATGCCCGGGGCCAGGCGGTGGATTATCAGCATACCACCGCCCCGCTCTACTCCAGCAAGGGCAATATGGTCGGTGTCATCGAGATCGGCAGGAATATGTCCGGCGTCCGGCGATTACAGGAACAGGTTGTTGAGCTCAACCATCTGCTTTACGCTCAGGGCCATGAAAAGCACCATGCAATCATTACTGAAAACGCGGGAATGCTTGCCAATATTGCAAAAGCTAAACGTCTGGCGGTGAGTAATATTCCCGTGACAATTGTTGGCGAAACGGGTACTGGCAAGGAGCTTTTTTCCCGTCTTATCCACCAATGCAGTAAGCGCGCTAACAAACCTTTCATTGCCCTGAATTGTGGAGCACTGCCGCCAACCCTGGTGGAAAGTACGCTTTTTGGCACCATGCGCGGCGCTTACACTGGCGCAGAGAACAGTCAGGGCTATCTGGAGTTGGCGAACGGGGGAACACTTTTCCTTGATGAACTGAACGCAATGCCAATCGAGATGCAAAGTAAGTTGCTTCGCTTCTTGCAAGATAAAACATTCTGGAGGCTAGGCGGTCAGCAACCCATCCATTCCGATGTGCGGATTATTGCCGCGATGAATGAGGCCCCCGCGCGATTAATCCAGCAAGAGCGACTGCGCCCGGACCTATTTTACCGGCTTAACGTCGGAATGCTCATGCTGCCACCACTACGCACTCGCCCGGAAGATATTCCTCTGTTGGCTAATTATTTCATTGATAAATATCGCAGTGAAGTTCCGCAAGATATCCATGGTCTCAGCGAGGCGGCACGCATTGCGCTACTGAGCCATACCTGGCCGGGCAATGTCAGGATGCTTGAAAACGCGATTGTCCGCAGCATGATCATGCAGGAGACAGATGGCATGCTGAAAAAGATCGTTTTTGAAAATGAAGAACTGAGTTTAGGCGGCCCGGAAAACCCAACACAGCACTCCTCTCTCCCGGCAGCAGAACCGGATAACGAAAGTTCTCTCGAGGCGCGGGTAGCAAGCTATGAAAGGGGGCTAATAGAAACCGCGCTGGATACTTACCAGGGAAATATTGCAGCAGCGGCGCGCAGTCTCAACGTCTCCCGAACGACGCTGAACTATAAGGTACAGAAATACGGCATTCGTTTTGGTGTCGTACACCGTTAAGCAACGCCAGCGACGGAACGCCGCTGGCTGCTATAGATGATTTACCCCTCGTTGTGCATCTCGAGGTTTTCGACTTCGTTCTGCAGCTGGACCGCTTTGGCATCATCGTTACGCAGGGAGTCAAGATAGTCGAGGTACTGCTGGTCGACATCCCGGGTCACATATACGCCGTTGAACACCGAGCATTCAAACTGCTGAATATCCGGGTTCTCCGCGCGCACCGCGTCGATCAGATCGTTGAGATCCTGGAAAATCAGGCCGTCGGCGCCAATGATCTGGCGGATCTCATCCACTTCGCGGCCATGGGCGATCAGTTCGTTGGCGGTCGGCATATCGATACCGTACACGTTCGGGAAACGAATTTCCGGCGCAGCGGAGGCGAGATACACTTTTTTCGCCCCTGCTTCACGCGCCATCTCAATGATCTGCTCCGAGGTGGTGCCGCGTACAATGGAATCATCGACCAGCAGCAC
Organism: Klebsiella sp. KP20-425-1; assembly: GCF_025813515.1. Taxonomy (NCBI): domain Bacteria; kingdom Pseudomonadati; phylum Pseudomonadota; class Gammaproteobacteria; order Enterobacterales; family Enterobacteriaceae; genus Klebsiella; species Klebsiella sp. KP20-425-1. The sequence goes on along the minus strand of NZ_CP109614.1, from coordinate 1,508,870 downwards.
GTTCTTATCGCGGAATTCCGCACGGTTGGCGTTGAGCTTACGGCGAACAGATTTACGACGCAGCTGCTGACCGGGCATGATAAACGTCCGGCCGACGTAGCGGTTCTTCACGAAGCCCTGACGATAAGGTTTGTCGAGAATGCGGGCGATTTCCAGCGCGATGTCGCAGGAGGTCTCCGGGATCGGAATAACGACGTCAATATCCAGATCTTCCCACTCGCGGGCAATCTTTTCGCCCAGCTTAGTCCCCATGTTGACGCGGGCGCTGTAGACGGAAATTTTGTCAATAAACGAGTCCGGACGGGCAAAATAGACATACTCGAACAGGCACGGGTTGCTGACCGGATTATCGGCACACTGACGGGTATAGAGCTGGCCCTTCTCGGTAATATAGACCGCTTCGCCCGGCGCGACATCGCGCAGGAATTCAAAACCAAGCGTATCAAGGGCCACGCTCTCCGAGGCCACCATATACTCGGTGCGACCGTCGCCAACGTCACGTTTACCCAGCACCAGCGGACGAATGCCGTTAGGGTCGCGGAAGGCCACCATGCCATGCCCGATGATCATCGCCACGCACGCGTACGCGCCGCGGATCAGGCGGTTGGTCGCCGCAATCGCCGCGAAGATGTTGTCCGCTTCCAGCGGGTAGTGACGGAAGTTATCCAGCTCACTGGCGAAAATATTGAGGAGGATTTCGGAATCAGAGGTGGTATTGATATGGCGGCGTTTTTCTTCAAACAGCTTTTTACGCAGCTCGTGCGCATTGGTCAGGTTGCCGTTATGCGCCAATGTGATGCCATACGGCGAGTTAACGTAAAACGGCTGCGCCTCGGAGGCGCTGGAGCTGCCCGCCGTAGGATAACGCACGTGGCCAATACCCATATTGCCCTGCATACGCTGCATGTGGCGGGCCTCGAATACGTCGCTTACCAGCCCGTTAGCCTTACGCAACCGGAAGCAGTTGTTGGCATCAATGGTGATGATGCCAGCGGCATCCTGTCCACGGTGCTGGAGCACCGTTAGCGCATCATAAATCGACTGGTTAACCGGCATAACACCGGCGATACCGACAATACCGCACATACGTCTTTTCCTCGTTCAGCAACGACCCAAAGTCTATACTTTAGGCAAGAAACTTGACGAGCTTTGCAGGTATTCAAAAAACCATCTGATGACGGGGGTAAAATAGGGAATAAACTGCGACTGATGCCAGTCATCGCTCTTCGCCATCCCGGTAAAGGTGTCCAGGAAGAACAGGATAGCGGCGATGATCAGCACCCCACGTAGCGCGCCGAAGCAGATCCCCAATACCCTGTCGGTTCCTGACAAACCGGTCTTCTCCACCAGCTGGCCTATCACATAGTTCACGATAGCGCCAACGATGAGCGTCACGATAAACAGCGCCGCAATAGCAATCCCATTTCGAACCCGTTCATCCTCAAAGCCCGTAAACCAGACAGACAGGTCAGCGTAGTAATGGCTGGCGACATAAAACGCGCAACCCCACGTGACTAACGATAAAGCTTCGCGAACAAAGCCGCGGATCAGGCTGACCAGGCAAGAAAGACCCAGCACCGCCATAATGGCGTAATCAATCCAGACCATATACGTCCCACGATTTACGCCCTGTCGTCCAGTTCGGGGCGCATTCTAACAGAAAAAGAAAACGTTTGCGTAGGGATTTCCATGCCCTACAGAAATAAAAATGGCGCTGAAAAAACATTCAACGCCAGACTGCCTTTCGCCTCTTCAGGGCGGCTGAGACAGGGTTTGCGGGGCGTTTCTCCCCGCCACGTTCTCTCCGCATGGCGGAAAAAACAATCAGTTCGGGGTGAAGCCCATCACCACCCCGCTAAGCCCGGAGATCTGCTGCAGATCGCCCAGCTGGCCTTTCAGCTTGTCTTTTGACGCATCCGGGCCGACGAGGATACGGGTAATTTTACCCTGTACCGGCGTCGAAGGCGACGTATAGACTTTGAAACCCGAGGCCCGCAGTTTACCGACAATCTCATTCACCTTATCGGCGTTCTTCAACGCGCCCAGCTGAACCACATAGGCTTTGCCGGTCGGCGCCGGCAGGGCCGCCTGCTGCTGCGGTGGCTGTTGCTGCTGTGGCTTAGCCGGCGGCGGCGTTGGCGTCGAGGCCTGCTGTTGCGGCTGCGGTTTCGGCTGCGGCTTGGGCTGCGGTTTCGCGGCCACCACCGGCTCCTGAACGTCATCGAAGCTGTTGCTGTTCACCGGAATACGCGATGGATCTAACGATGGCGCGGCGGCATCGCCCGCCCGCACCTCTTCCGCCGCCCCTTCCGGCGGTTGCGAAGGCAACGCCTGGGTTGCCGCCGGCAACATATCCGGTTCATCGCGATCGCCTGGTTTCGGTACCAGCGGGATCGCGGCAAACTCATCCTGGTAATGCTTTTTCTGCCCGTCCAGCAGCCCTGGCAGGATAATCACCCCCAGCGCCACCAGCACGATTGTCCCGACTAAACGGTTCTGAAACTTACTCGCCACCGATTCTCCCCGCGTCTATCTCTTCCATAACCTGCGCTACGGTGTGAAACGAACCACACACCAGCACGGTATCTTCCACTTTAGCGTCAGCCATGGCCGCACGCCACGCCTGCGCCACGCTGCTATAGACTGTACCGCAGCGCAAATGTTCCACCAGCTGCTCTGCCGTCGCGCCGCGCGGGCCTTCCAGCGGCGCGCAGTACCAGGCATCGACTTCCGGAGCCAGATTGGCCAACGTGCCGGCGATGTCCTTATCATGCAGCATACCAATAACCGCCAGCACGCGTCCCGTTTTCGCTAACGTTTTGAGACGCCCGGCGAGATAGGCCGCCGCGTGCGGGTTGTGCGCCACATCGAGGATCACTCGCGGGGCGTCGCTGATTATCTGAAAGCGTCCCGGGAGCATCGCATCGCGGATCCCTGCGCGCAGGATAGCGTCATCCACGGCAAGCCCGCTGGCGCGCAGCGCCGCCACGGCCGTCGCCGCATTCGGCAACGGCACCTGAGGCAGAGGCAGGTGGCTTAACGCCCCTGCCGTATCGCGGAAGGACCACGTTTCGCCCTCCACCTCATAGCGCCAGTCGACGCCGCGGCGCTGGAGCAGCGCGCCCTTCTCGCTAGCCACTTCCGCGATGGTGAGCGGCATATCCGGCTCCCCCACCACCGCCGGTTTACCGGCGCGAAAGATGCCCGCTTTTTCCCGGCCGATACTTTCGCGATCCGGGCCCAGCCAGTCGGTATGATCGAGGGCGATGCTGGTGACCACCGCGACGTCGGCATCAACGATGTTGGTGGCGTCGAGACGCCCGCCGAGCCCGACCTCAAGGATCACCACATCCAGCTGCGCCTGCTTAAACAGCCACAGCGCCGAGAGCGTGCCGTATTCAAAATAGGTCAGCGAGATGTCACCCCGCGCCGCTTCGATTTCAGCAAACGAAGCCGTATGCGCCGCCTCCGGCAGTTCAGCCCCCTGAATGCGCACGCGTTCGGTGTAGCGCACCAGATGCGGAGAGCTGTAGACCCCCACTTTATAACCGGCCGCCATCAGGATGGTTTCCAGCGTGCGGCAGGTGGTGCCTTTGCCATTGGTGCCCGCGACGGTAAAAACGAACGGCGCCGGTTTAGCGATATCCATCTGCCCGGCGACCTCGCTGACGCGCGCCAGCCCAAGGTCGATGGTTTTACTGTGCAGATGTTCCAGATAAGAAAGCCACGTAGCCAGGGGCGACGTGGCCTGAGGAATAGGATCTTTTTCCATGATGCCCGTAAGAATTGACGGTTAACGCGTATGAATAAAAAAGGGCAGCGCCGCCAGGCCCTGCCCTCTGCTTTATCAGGCCTCAGGTTCCTGATCCGGTGCCGGCGGCACCACCACGCCTTCATGAGGCGCTTCCGAAACGGCAACCGGCGCCGGCAGGTTCATCAGCTTCGCCAGAATGCTGGCCAGCTTGAGACGCATTTCCGGACGGCGAACGATCATATCGATCGCCCCTTTTTCAATCAGAAACTCACTGCGCTGGAATCCCGGCGGCAGCTTCTCGCGTACGGTCTGCTCGATAACGCGAGGACCGGCAAAGCCGATCAGCGCTTTCGGCTCGGCAATGTTCAGATCGCCCAGCATCGCAAAGCTCGCCGATACGCCGCCCATGGTCGGGTCGGTCAGCACGGAGATGTACGGCAGTCCGCGCTCCTGCATTTTCGCCAGCGCCGCGGAGGTTTTCGCCATCTGCATCAGCGACATCAGCGCTTCCTGCATACGGGCGCCACCGGAGGCGGAGAAGCAGATCAGCGGGCAGTTATCTTCCAGCGCCTGCTCCACCGCGCGTACAAAGCGTGCGCCGACGACGGAACCCATCGATCCCCCCATAAAGGAGAATTCAAAGGCGGCGGCAACCACCGGCATCGCGTAGAGCGTACCTTTCATCACCACCAGCGCGTCTTTCTCGCCCGTCTCTTTCTGAGCGGACGCCAGGCGGTCTTTGTATTTTTTTGAATCGCGGAACTTCAGCACATCTTTTGGCTCAAGTTCGCTACCCAGTTCTACCAGAGAACCTTCATCCAACAGGCTATGCAGGCGATTACGCGCCGACATGCGCATATGGTGATCGCACTTAGGACAAACCTCCAGGTTGCGCTCCAGCTCGGCGCGGTAGAGTACCTGACCGCAGCTGTCGCACTTGGTCCATACACCCTCAGGAATGCTCGCCTTGCGGGTGGGAGTGATGTTGCTTTTAATTCGTTCAATCCAGCTCATTGATAACCTTTCTGCCTGAACCTGGTCGATGCCAGTTTTGTCGTAAGGGGCGCATAATGCCATTTTTGCCTCTTACAGACCATGAATGTTGCACATTAAATCATATCATCCCGGAACATGGGATAAAAAAGTGGTCAAACCGCTGCGCGTGACGCTCTGCACCGCCACGCGCAACACAGGCTAAACTACTTCGCCTGCTTCGCCGCCGCCCGCTTGTGGCGAATAATCTCAATCACGCCCGGCAGGACGGAAAGCACGATGATCGCCACGATCAGCAGCTTCAGGTTCTCCTGCACCACCGGCAAATCGCCAAACAGATAGCCGGCATAGGTGAACAGCAGCACCCACAGCAGCGCCCCAACCACGTTATAGGCTGCAAAATGACGATAGGACATATGCCCCATTCCCGCCACAAACGGCGCGAAGGTTCGGACTATCGGCACAAAGCGCGCCAGGATAATGGTTTTCCCGCCGTGACGTTCGTAAAAGCTGTGGGTTTTATCCAGATAGCTGCGACGGAATATCTTTGAGTTCGGATTGCTGAACAGCTTTTCGCCGAACAGCCGGCCAATGGTGTAGTTGACCGCATCGCCGACGATGGCCGCGATGACCATCAGCAGTACCATCAGGTGGACATTGAGATCGTTGGTTGGCAAGGCCGAGAGCGCGCCCGCGACGAACAGCAGGGAATCGCCCGGCAGGAATGGCGTCACCACCAGCCCGGTTTCGCAGAACAGAATCAAAAACAGAATGGCATAAACCCAGACGCCATACTGGGCAACCAGTTCGGCAAGGTGCACATCAATATGCAGGATGAAATCAATTAAAAAGTGAATCAAGTCCATGTTTGTCTTTACCCTTAATGACCCTATTAGTCCGCCAGAAACAGCGGGCCCATTGGCAGCACCGGTAAATCATAGTGGGCCGGGTAATCCACCGACACCAGATACAACCCTTCCGCTTTTGCCGTTGCCGCAGCGAGCGTCCTGTCTTTTGCTGCCAGCAGTTCTGCCATCCAGCTCTCCGGCTGGTTTCCGGCCCCGACCTCCATCAGGCTGCCTACAATATTCCTGACCATATGATGTACAAAGGCATTCGCTTTGATATCCACCACCACATACGCGCCGTAGCGGGTAACGTTAATATGCATCACGTTGCGCCACGGGGTACGCGACTGGCACTGTACCGCGCGAAACGAGGTAAAGTCATTCTCTCCCAGCAGACACTGCGCGGCGCGCTGCATACGCTCGGCGTCGAGCGGCTGGTGAAAATGCGTCACGCCATGACTTAACACCGCCGGACGCAGGCGATGATTATAGATGACGTAGCGATAGCGGCGCGCCGTGGCGCTGAACCGGGCGTGAAAATCCGCCGGTACATGTTTGACCCAACGCACCGCGATGTCACCAGGTAAATTCGCATTTACCCCCAGCGTCCAGGCGGCATCTTTCCGCTGCGCCCGGGTTTCGAAATGCACCACCTGGCCGGTGCCATGGACGCCGGCGTCGGTGCGGCCGGCGCAAAAGACGGTAATCGGTTCGTTCGCCACCTGCGAGAGCGCCTTTTCCAGCTTCTCCTGCACGCTGCGCACTTCGTTTTGCCGCTGCCAGCCGTAATATTTGCTGCCGTCGTACTCGATGCCCAGCGCGATTTTACAGATCGGCTGTTGCTCCATCTCAGACATCAGTACAGGTACTCCTCAATCAGCTTCTCGGCGATCTTCACCGCCATCAGCGCGCCGCCGAAGCGCACGTTATCCGCTACCGACCAGAACTGGATCTGCTCCGGCATACCGTAATCGTTATGCACGCAGCCGATGGAGAGGCGGGCATTTCCTGAGGCATCACCAACCTGAGTCGGGAATTCGCCCTCTTCAGAAAGTTCGATATCCTCGCCGCGGGTAAAAGCGTCGCGCGCCTCCTCCGCCGCCAGCGGGCGCATCGCTTCGAAGCTCACCATCTGCGCATGGCCGTAGAAGACCGGCGACTGAACGACGCTGGCGGAGATCATCAGCCCGTCATCCTGAAGAATTTTGCGCGCTTCATCGACGATCCGGCGCTCTTCGCGCACGCTACCTTCACGATCCGGCAGCAGCGGCAGCATGTTGAACGCCAGCTGGCGACCAAAGAAATCGTCTTCATCGATAGGGATGCCGTTCAGCAGCTTAGCGCTCTGCCCCGCCAGCGCATCCACCGCTTTTTTCCCCTGCCCCGAGGCGGAGAGCAGGTTCGTGACGCTAATGCGCGACAACCCGCCCTGATCGATCAGTGGTTTGAGCGCCGTCAACAGCTGACTGGTCAGGCTATTAGGCACCGCAATCAGGTTGCGGTTGCGGTAATCGCCTAATACGAACGGGTTCACGTCCGGCACCACCAGCGGTACGTCCGGCTCCAGCGCAAACAGGCCGCTGAGATCGATAACCAGACACCCGGCGTTGGTCGCTTCTTCGACATACGCTGCACTGGCTTCGACGCCGGCGGCGAAGAAAGCCAGCTGGGCCTGGGTCCAGTCAAATTCGGCGGCGTCTTTGACGATCACCGACTTGCCACCAAAACGCAGATGTTCGCCCGCGCTGTCGTTGCGCGCCAGAGCAAAAATCTCTCCTACCGGGAACTGGCGTTCAGCAAGAGTTTCGAGCAGGGCTTCGCCTACGGCGCCCGTTGCGCCCAGTACGGCAATATTCCAGCCTTCAGACATGGTGGTTAACTCCAGAAATAAAGCGGCCCCGCCGGAGTATCCGGCAGGGGCATTAAGAAGACATTAACGAACAGGATGATGCACGGCGTTAAAACCGAGCTGGCGCAACAGCGTCGCCGCCTGCTCATCGCTGCACTGCACATACAGCGAAGACCATTCGCGACGTTCCTGATAATTTTTACGCAGCTTGTCGAATTCACCGGCGACGCCGGCCACCCTCCGCAGCGGCGCATCATCGCGGCGCACATCATACACCAAGTGGACCAGTCTTTTCAGCGTCGGCTGATCGAGCGGTCCATGCAGGGTAATGCGGCCAAATTCCGGCGCCGGCAGCAGAGTGTCCAGCGCTACCTGCTGCGGATGGCCGATAAAGGCGCTGTAGGCTTCAAAAACCTGCGTCGTCCCGCGCGCTTTCCCTTCGAGGGTGTAGCCGGCGATATGCGCGGTACCGATATCCACTCGCTTGAGAAGCTCAACGTTTAGATCCGGCTCCGGCTCCCAGACGTCCAATACCACACTCAGCGGCTGACCAGCTTCCAGCCGCTTTAGCAGTGCGGCGTTATCGACCACCGGCCCGCGGCAGGCGTTGATCAAAATCGTTCCAGGCTTCAGGCGGCTTATCAGCGCCTCATCCGCCAGATGCAGGGTTTTATATTGCCCTTCTTTATACAGCGGCGTATGGAAGGTGATGACATCGGCTTCCTGGACCAGCGCCTCGAGGGAGCGGAAGTCACCTTCGTCGCCGCGATCGGCGCGCGGTGGGTCGCAGAGCAGAGTTTTGATCCCCAACGCTTCCAGGCGCTTTTGCAGTCGCCCGCCAACGTTACCGACGCCGACGATCCCGACGGTGCGATCGCGCAGCGCAAAGCCGTCGCGTTCAGCCAGCATCAGCAGCGATGAAAAGACGTACTCTACCACCGCAATGGCGTTACAGCCGGGCGCCGCAGAGAAACCAATCCCCGCCTGCTGCAGCCACGCCTGATCGACGTGATCGGTGCCGGCGGTAGCGGTGCCGACGAACTTAATGGCCTTGCCGGCGAGCAATGCTTCATTGACCCGGGTGACCGAGCGCACCATTAGGGCATCCGCATCGGTCAGGGCATCGGCCGGGACCGGACGGCCTGGGATCGCCTGCACGTCGCCTAAACGGCTAAAAAGCTCACGGGCATAGGGCATATTTTCATCAACGAGGATTTTCACAGTTCAGTACCTGTCTGAGAACGAGAGTTAACTGGGGAAGTGTGCCATAATCTGGCCGCCAGGCATACTCATCACCTGGTTCCAGCACCGCGATATCGAAAGGATGAATCATGACGCACCCCCTTGCTGATATGCCAGACCGTCCTCCAGGGCGAGGCCCATCAGGCACTGCCGCCACCGGCGAACCTTCGCTTTCCATGCAGCAACGCACCGTTCTGGAGCGACTGATCACGCGCCTGGTGGCGCTGACCTCGCAGCAGAACGCGGAAGTGTGGGCCTGCGTCAAACATGACCTCGGACTGAAAGGCGACTCGCCCCTGCTGGCCTGCCATTTCAGCGCCGCGGAGGCCAGTCTCAACCAGCGCTTAGCCGCCGCTCAGGATAATCATCATCATCGCCAGACCTTAGCGCAGCTCAGCGATCTGCTCGGTCAGGGCAATAACCGCCAGGCGGTGAGCGATTATATTCGTCAGCATTATGGGCAAACGGCGCTGCATGCCCTTAGCCAGACGCAGCTGGAGACCATTCTGCATCTGCTGCAGCATGGCCAGCTGTCGATCCCGCAGCCGCAGCAGCGCCCGCCGACCCTGCGCCCGCTGTTGCCAGCCGAGCATAATACGCTCAATCAGCTGGTGACTAAGCTGGCGGCCGCCACCGGCGAACCAAGCAAGCTGATTTGGCAATCCATGCTGGAGCTTTGCGGCGTCAAGTCCGGGGAGCTGATCCCGGCGACGCACTTCCTGCCGCTTTCGTACTGGCTGCAGGCGCGGCAAACGCTGAGTGCGCAAAGCGCGCCGACGCTCACCTCGCTGCAGGGAGCGCTCAAGCAGCCGCTGGAGGCCGCGGAGTGGCAGACAATTGTCGACTTCGCCCGTCGCAGCTGGCAGGTCACGCCGCGGACCACGCTGAGCCCGGCGCAGATCCTGGCGCTGCTGAACAAGGTGTTTGTGCTGCGGGTGGCCCGCGCCCAGGAGACGCTGGCCATCCCGCAGGAGGAGCCTGTCGCCAGGCGGACGTGGAGCGCTAAGCCGTGGCAGCTGGCGCTGGGCGCGGTTGTCCTGCTCCTTGTGCTGTGGCTCCTGTTGTAGCCCTGCAGCCACCGGCGGCGTTTGCGGCCCCCTTTCATGCCAAACGCCGCGGTGTTTCCTACAGCGATTTCAGACCGGACAATAACCTAGCGGCGAAATGAGATAAGGGTGACGAGGATCCCCAGCGCCGCACAGAGGGCGCCGGCAAGGAACACCGACGAGTAGCCCAGCGAGGTCGCCAGCAGGCCGGTCAGCGGCCCGGTCAGGCCATAGGAGATGTCCTGAAAGGCCGCATAGCCGCCGAGCGCGGTGCCGCGCACCTGCGCCGGGACGCGCTTCACTACTTCCACGCCAAGTGAGGGGAAAATAAGCGAACAGCCGCACCCGGTCAGCGCTGCACCGGCCAGCGCCAGCCAGGCATTCGGCGCCAGTCCCAGCAGCGTCAGACCAACCGCCTCTATCAGCAGCGAGACCATCGCCACCTTAACGCCGCCAAACCGATCCGGCATCCAGCCGAACAGCACTCGCATCAGCACAAAGGCGCCACCAAACGCCGTCAGGGTAAAGCCGGCCATTGGCCAGCTATGGCTGGCGAAATAGAGGGAGACGAAGGTGCCGATCACCGCAAAGCCGACACCCTGCAGGCCCAGGCCAATGCCCGGCCGCCAGATCATGCCGATGACGCTCCAGAGTGAAGGCCGCTCGCCTCCGTGGGCCGCCACTTTGCGCACGGTACCGTTAATAAGCCAGGCGACGAGCGGTAGTCCCATGGTGACACAGGCCAGCACCGCCACGCCAAAATGGCTATAGATCAATAATCCCAGCGGGGCGCCCACCGCCAGCGAGCCGTACATCGCCATGCCGTTCCATGACATCACTTTGCCGGAACGGGCCGGTCCCACCAGGCCCATCCCCCAGCTCAGGTTTCCGGTCAGCAGCTGGCTTTCGCCAAACCCGAGGATCAAGCGGCCCAGCAGCAGCAGGCCGAGCCTGGCGAGCACCGGCAGCGGCAGCAGCGCAGCGGCCAGCCATGCCGCGCCCGCCAGGGCGCAGGCCAGCATCCCCTGCAGGACGGAACGTTTGGCGCCGTACTGGTCTGCCAGGCGCCCGGCGTACCCCCGGGTCAGAACGGTGGCGAGGAACTGGATCCCTACCGCCACGCCAACCACGGTGTTGCCAAACCCCAGCTCCTGATGGACAAAGAGCGGGATCACCGGCAGCGGCAAACCAACGGTCATATAGGTCAAAAAGACGGCAAACGTAATACGGAAAAGCGAAAAATTCGCCGAAGAATTGGATGTTGTTTCAGTAACTGCGGACATGCATTACTCCAGATTCGCAGAGTAAGGCGAGCAAAACGACACGCCCCCTCCACCTGATTATCAGGGTTAAGGCGCGTTGGTTGACGTTAAACGCTTACGCATTAGTGGAGAGACTAATGGATCTGCGAGCAGTGTGCCTGCGGGCTCTTACCCTGTCAAGATGACAAAAAAGGGGAGCCGGTGGCTCCCCTTTGCGCATCACATGCTGATTAGGCGTTGTATTTACGCATCACCAGCGTGGCGTTGGTGCCGCCGAAGCCGAAGCTGTTGGACATTACGGTGGTCAGCTTAGCGTCCGTCGGTTTGGTGACGATGTTCAGGCCAGCAGCCTGCTCGTCCAGCTCTTCAACGTTGATGCTCGGCGCGATAAAGCCGTGCTCCAGCATCAGCAGGGAGTAAATGGCTTCCTGTACGCCCGCCGCGCCCAGCGAGTGGCCGGTCATCGCTTTAGTTGCCGAAATAGCCGGGCTGTTGTCGCCGAATACTTCGCGGATGGCGCCCAGCTCTTTCACGTCGCCGACCGGAGTGGAGGTACCGTGGGAGTTCAGATAGTCGATCGGCGTATCAACGCCATGCATCGCCATCTGCATGCAGCGCACTGCGCCTTCACCAGACGGGGCGACCATGTCCGCGCCATCGGAGGTCGCGCCATAGCCGACGATTTCGGCATAGATGTGCGCGCCACGCGCCAGGGCGTGTTCCAGCTCTTCCACCACGACCATACCGCCGCCGCCGGCGATAACGAAGCCGTCACGGTTAGCATCATAGGTACGGGACGCTTTTTCCGGGGTGTCATTGTATTTAGTGGACAGCGCGCCCATGGCGTCGAATTCGCAGGCCATTTCCCAGCACAGCTCTTCGCCGCCGCCGGCAAAGACGATGTCCTGTTTGCCCAGCTGGATCTGCTCTACCGCGTTACCAATACAGTGGGCGGAAGTGGCGCAGGCCGAGCTGATGGAGTAGTTAACGCCGTGAATTTTGAACGGCGTAGCGAGGCAGGCGGAAACGCCGGAAGCCATCGCTTTGGTGACCACATACGGGCCCACGGCTTTCAGACCACGCGGGCTACGCATGGCATCGGCGCCGAAGACCTGGAATTTCGGGGAACCGCCGCCGGAGCCTGCGATCAGGCCGACACGCGGGTTATTCTGATATGCTTCAGGCGCCAGACCTGCGTCGGCAACAGCCTGTTCCATGGACAGGTAAGCATAGATGGAGGCGTCGCTCATAAAGCGCACTACTTTGCGGTCAATGAGGCCAGTGGTATCCAGTTTGACGTTGCCCCATACGTGGCTGCGCATCCCTGAATCTTTAAGCTCCTGAGAGAAAGTGATCCCTGAACGTCCTTCACGCAGAGATGCCAGGACTTCCTGCTGGTTATTACCGATGCTGGAAACGATGCCCAAGCCAGTAATCACTGCACGTTTCATTAAATACCTCTGTAAGTCGCACTATTTTAAGTTTCGTGTCGCACAATAGCGTACACTTGTACGCCGAACAAGTCCGATCAGACATTTTGTGTATAAATTTGCGCCCTCAGGCACACATCGTTAAGATCGTGCTACGCCTTGTGATTCGAGTAACTTACGTGAAACAAAACGCCATACAACCCGCCAACCTGGAATTCAACGCTGAGGGTACACCTGTTTCCCGAGATTTCGACGATGTTTACTTTTCCAATGACAACGGTCTGGAAGAGACTCGCTACGTTTTTCTCGGCGGAAATCGCCTGCCGGAGCGCTTCCCCAGCCACCCTCGCCCGCTGATGATCGTCGCGGAGAGCGGCTTCGGCACCGGGCTCAATTTCCTCACCCTCTGGCAGGCGTTTGACGTTTTTGTTCGTGATAACCCGGACGTTACCTTGCAAAGGTTACATTTCATCAGTTTTGAAAAATATCCGCTGAAGGCTGAGGATCTCCGCCTGGCGCACCAGCGCTGGCCAGAGCTGGCTCCGTGGGCGCAGCAGCTGCAGGCGCAATGGCCGTCGGCCTTCGGCGGGTGCCATCGTCTGCTGCTCGACGGCGGGCGGGTGACGCTCGATCTGTGGTTTGGCGATATCAATGAGCTGACCAGGGAGCTGGATGATTCGCTGAACCAGCAGGTGGACGCCTGGTTTCTTGACGGCTTTGCCCCGGCGAAAAATCCCGACATGTGGACTCAGGATCTGTTCAGCGCCATGGCGCGCCTGGCGCGACCCGGCGGGACGCTGGCCACCTTTACCTCCGCCGGTTTTGTTCGCCGTGGCCTGCAGGAGGCCGGCTTTACCATGCGTAAAAGCAAAGGCTTCGGCCGCAAGCGGGAGATGCTAACCGGCGAGATGGCGCAAACGCTGAGCTTTCCTGCGCGCGCCCCCTGGTTCGCTCGCAGTAGCAGCGATGCCCGCGAGGCGGCCATCATCGGCGGCGGGATCGCCAGCGCCCTGCTCTCCCTGGCGCTGCTGCGCCGCGGCTGGCAGGTGACCCTTTACTGCGCCGATGAGGCTCCAGCGCAGGGCGCCTCCGGCAATCGCCAGGGCGCGCTGTATCCGCTGTTAAGTCAGCACGATCCGGCGCTGGCGCGCTTTTTTCCGGCCGCGTTTACCTTCGCCCGCCGAATGTATGACGCGCTGCCGGTGATGTTCGATCACCAATGGTGCGGTGTTACCCAGCTCGGCTGGGATGAGAAAAGCGCGCATAAAATCGCCCAGATGCTGGCGCTGAATTTACCCCCGGACATCGCCTGCGCGGTGACGGCGGAACAGGTTGCCGGGCTGACCGGCGTCGATACCGGCTGCGGCGGCATCACCTATCCGGCCGGCGGCTGGCTGTGCCCGCAGCAGCTCACCGCCGAGCTGCTGGCGCTGGCGGCCACGCGCGGACTGCACGTGCACTATGGTTATCACGTTGAAACGCTCAGCGCGGAGGGCGATGGCTGGCTGCTCAATCAGCAGCGCTATCATCAGGCGGTGGTTCTGGCGAACGGCCACCGCATCACTGGTTTTGCGCAAACCGCCCAACTGCCGGTCTACCCGGTTGGCGGCCAGGTCAGCCATATTCCCACCACCCCGCGGCTTGCTGCCCTGCGCCAGGTGCTGTGCTACGACGGCTACCTGACGCCACAGAATCCGCAAAATCAGCAGCACTGCATTGGCGCCAGCTACCACCGCGGGAAAACCGACACCACCTTCAGCGAAGAAGATCAGCAGCACAACCGGCAACGGCTGATCGACTGCTTCCCGGGCGCGGAGTGGCCACAGGACGTGGATATCAGCGCCAACGACGCTCGCTGCGGCGTGCGCTGCGCCACCCGCGATCATCTACCGATGGTCGGCAACGTGCCGGACTACGCGGCAACATTGACGCAATACGCCAGCCTCCACGAACAACCGGATATCGCCGATAGCGCGCCGGTCTGTCGTAACCTGTTTATGCTTGGCGCGCTCGGGTCGCGCGGACTTTGCACCGCGCCGTTAAGCGCTGAGCTGCTGGCGGCGCAAATGAGCGCGGAACCGCTGCCGCTGGATAGCGACACCCTGGCGGCGCTGAATCCGAATCGGCTGTGGGTGAGAAAACTGCTGAAGGGAAAAGCGGTGAAATAAAACCATGAGGGCAGGCAATTTCCCGGGTACGGCTGACGCCTGACCCGGGCTACAACATGGCTCAGGCCTGATTTTTCGCCTGTTGATACAGGTTATGCCACATCCCCTGCACCAGAATTTGGTCCGGCGGCGACAGTTCGCCAGCGCTGATGGCTTTCTCCAGGCTCTGGCTAACTCTGCTGTGTACCGCGTCAGCAGAATGCTCGCCCTCACCTTCCAGCTCAGCCACCGCCAGCGTCAGGTGGCCGCGCAGATAACCGCCGGCAAACAGTTCATCATCACTGGCGTGGTCTACCATGTTGTCAATCAGCGCCAGAATGCGTGATTCAAACTCCGCGATCATCATCTTACCTCTTGTCATGTAATGTGCGGCCTTAGTGCAGGTCTTCCGGCCACGGAAAGTGTTTCGCCGTCAATGGCGGCGTTTGATAATAGTGTTGTAACGCGCGAATAAAGCGCGCCGGACGTTCGGGGATCCCTTGTTCAAGTAAAGTCATCACCCGAGCATGCACCCGGCGCTGGAAGGCGATGCGATCGGGCTCAACGTCCCCGTCCAGATTGTCACAGCTGACGTTAAACGGAAATCCCGCCGCCACGCAGAACAGCCACTCAAAGGCCTGCGGTTTCACCTCGACATCCTCAAACTGGCTTTGGGTCATCGCATCGCGGCCGTCCGGGCAGTACCAGTAGCCAAAATCTACTTGTTCGCGACGCGCCTTGCCGGCGACACACCAGTGAGAGATCTCGTGCAGGGCGCTGGCAAAAAATCCGTGCGCAAACACGATACGGTGATAGGGCGTTTCATCGTCAGCCGGAAGGTAGATCGGCTCATCGTCGCCTTTAATCAGGCGGGTATTAAATTCTTCGGCAAAGCAGCTGTCGAAAAGGTCTATCAGCTGCTGATAATGGTGTTGCTGTTGCATTAATGAATTCCCAACCACTGCAAAATCTCAGCCCCGTGGCTGTCATAAAGAAGTTTCGCGCTCATCACCGCCGAGACGATAACGATCATCGGCCGGATCAGCGACTGCCCTTTACTCAGCACCAGCCGGGACCCGGCACGGGCGCCAATAAACTGGCCGGCCATCATCACAAAGCCGGTGGCCCAGATAACCTTTCCACCGATGATAAACAGCAGCAGGCCGCCGACGTTTGAGGTGGCGTTCAGTAGCTTGGCATGGGCCGTCGACTTGGCAAGGTTAAACCCGGCCAGAGTGACAAAAGCCAGGGCGTAAAACGAACCGGCGCCGGGGCCGAAAAAGCCATCGTAAAACCCTACGCTACCGCCGGCGACCAGCGCAAACGGCAGACCGTAAAGCCGACGCTGCCGGTCGGCTTCGCCCAGTTTCGGCATCAGCAGGAAATAAAGGCCGATGCCAATCACCAGCAACGGCAGGATCTGCTTCAGAATATCGGATTGCACGTGCTGCACCAGCAGCGCTCCGGCGGTTGAGCCGATAAAGGTCATCAGAATATTCAGCTTCTGATCGGCCAGATTAACCACCTTGCGGCGGACAAAATAGAGGGTCGCCGATAGCGACCCGCCGCAGGCCTGCAGCTTATTGGTCGCCAGCGCCTGGGCTGGCGGCATGCCGGCCGCCATCAGCGCAGGGACAGTCAATAAGCCCCCGCCTCCCGCCAGTGAGTCAATAAAACCGGCCAGGATGGCGACAAAGAAGAGTACCACCAGCACCAGCGGCGATACGGCAAACAACTCGATAAAACTATCCATTACAGCACATGCTCATCCAGTAGCGCCTGGCAGGAAGGCGGCAGCGGCGGCGGCGTCTTCTTCACAGGGGGGGTAGACCCGGGTTTAGGTGGTTCGAACCAGCTCTGCAGCTCCGCTCCGCAGCCATCGCCGGGCGGCGGCGGCGCCTGATCCTCGCACTCCAGACTTCCCGCCGGGCAACGCAGTCGGACGTGCATATGAGCGCGATGCTGGAACCAGGGACGGACTTTACGCAGCCACTGGCGGTCGCTGCCCGCGTCCAGGCACAGCTGCTGTTTAATCGCCGGGTTGACGAAGATGCGGGTAACTTCGCTATCTTCCGCCGCCAGCTTGATAAGCTGGCTGATTTGCGGGCTCCATAGCGACGGCACCACATGCTTGCCATCGCTGGCGACCAGGTCCAGCGCCTGCGGCTTCAACAGCTGGGACGATGTCCAGCGCGTTTGCGGCAGCTGAAGGAAGATATCGACATCGAGGCCCGTCTGGTGGCTGGCGTGCCCGCCGTTAAAGCGCCCGCCCGCCGGCATCCCCATGTCGCCAATCAGCACGGTTCCCATACCTTTATTGTGCACCTGATTACTCAGGCGCTGAATAAACTGAACCAGATCCGGATGACCGAAGTAGCGACGCTGATCGGTACGCATCACCTGATAGCCGGGGGCACTCAGGGGGAGCGCCTCGGCGCCAACGATACAGCCATTGGAAAACGCGCCGATTGACTGGGCGCTGCCGCCGATCGGTTGGGTTATTTTCTGCCATGGCGTGGCGGCCAGGCTACCGGCGCTAGCCAACAGCGCAAGCAGTGCGATAACGGTGTTTTTCATGGTTACCAGCGTGGAATTGTCGTCGTCACGTCGCCATTCTGCGCGCGCTGACGCATAAAGTGATCCATCAGAACGATCGCCAGCATCGCCTCAGCGATCGGTACGGCGCGGATGCCGACGCACGGATCGTGACGCCCTTTGGTGATCATCTCCACTTCTTCGCCAAAGCGGTTAATCGTATGACCGGGAACGGTAATACTGGAGGTAGGCTTCAGCGCGATGTTGGCAACGATCTGCTGGCCGCTGCTGATGCCGCCAAGAATGCCGCCGGCGTGGTTGCTCTGGAACCCGGCTTTGGTGATCTCATCGCGGTTTTCGCTGCCGCGCAGCTTCACCACCTCGAAGCCGTCGCCAATTTCCACCCCTTTCACGGCGTTGATGCTCATCAGCGCGTGGGCGATATCGGCATCCAGGCGGTCGAAGACCGGCTCACCGAGGCCTGGCGGTACGCCGTCAGCCACTACCGTCACTTTCGCGCCAATGGAGTCGCCCTCTTTTTTCAGGCCGCGCATCAGTTCATCCAGGGCGTCGATTTTATCCGGGTCCGGACAGAAGAAGGGGTTCTGCTCAACCTGATCCCAATCTTTGATGGCCAGCGGAATATCGCCCATCTGCGTCAGGCAGCCGCGAATGACGATGCCGAACTTCGCGGCAAGGTATTTTTTGGCAATCGCCCCGGCCGCTACGCGCATCGCGGTTTCGCGCGCAGAAGAACGACCGCCGCCGCGATAGTCGCGCAGACCATACTTTTGCTCGTAGGTGTAATCGGCGTGGCCCGGACGGAACAGATCTTTGATCGCGCCGTAATCCTGCGAACGCTGATCGGTGTTCTCAATCAGCAGACCGATACTGGTCCCGGTGGTAACGCCTTCGAAGACGCCGGAGAGGATTTTGACCTGATCCGGCTCGCGACGCTGCGTGGTGTAACGCGAGGTACCCGGGCGACGACGATCGAGGTCGTGCTGCAGGTCGGCTTCGGTCAGCGGGATGCCCGGCGGCACGCCGTCAACGATGCAGCCCAGCGCCAGACCGTGCGATTCGCCGAAGGTAGTGACGCGAAAGAGTTGTCCAATTGTATTTCCTGCCATCACGGCTCCAATCTTTTTCGTTATGTTGGCGTGTTGTTTTTTTAGTCTTTATAAATACCGAAGTGCGCACGGGCGTCAATCAGCTGCTGTTTGGTCAGCATAAAGACCCCGTCGCCGCCGTTATCAAACTCAAGCCAGGTAAACGGCACGTCCGGATACTGCTCCATCAGATGTACCATGCTGTTACCGACTTCACAAATCAGAATCCCGTCGTCGCTGAGATAATCCGGCGCGTTGCCGAGGATACGGCGCGTTAGCTTCAGGCCGTCGCTTCCGGAGGCCAGCCCCAGCACCGGCTCATGCTCATACTCTTCCGGCAGATCGGCCATGTCCTCTTCATCGACATACGGCGGATTGGTGACGATCAGATCGTACTGCAGCTTCGGCAGATCGCGGAACAGATCGGAACGGATCGGCGTAACGTGATGGATCAGGCCGTGGGACTCAACGTTGTGCTCGGCGACGGCCAGCGCGTCCGGGGAGATATCTACCGCATCGACTTCCGCTTCCGGGAAGGCATAGGCGCAGGCGATGGCGATGCAGCCGCTACCGGTGCACATATCAAGGATGTGCTGCGGCTTATGGTTAATCAGTCCGGCAAACTGGTTATTGATCAGTTCGCCAATCGGGGAGCGCGGCACCAGCACCCGCTCATCAACGTAAAACTCATGCCCGCAGAACCATGCTTTGTTGGTCAGATAGGCGACGGGAATACGCTCGTTCACGCGGCGAATCACCCGCTCTACAATGCGGTGTTTCTCGCTGGAGGTCAGGCGCGCAGTGCGCATGTCTTCCGGGATATCCAGCGGCAGATACAGTGAAGGCAGCACCAGCTGTACCGCCTCGTCCCACGGGTTATCAGTCCCGTGACCGTACCAGATATTAGCAGCGCTGAAACGGCTTACCGCCCAGCGCAGCATGTCCTGAATGGTATGCAGCTCATTGACTGCCTCATCAACAAAAATTTTATCCACGACATCCTCCAGGGCACACTCTGCTATAAATTCGGCGGCTAGTGTGCCATGAAGACGGCGATAAATCAGCATTCTTGCGATAAGGGGCGGGGGAAAAAACAGGTTTTCCTTGCCCGAAGGGATATTGAGTCGGGTAAACTAGCGCAAAGTATGAATGAGAGCGGACAATGAAAAAGAAGACATCGCTTAGCGAGGAGGATCAGGCGCTGTTCCGTCAGCTGATGACCGGCACGCGGAAGATCAAACAGGACACTATTGTTCACCGCCCGCAGCGCAAGAAAATTACCGAGGTTGCTCCTAAGCGTTTGCTGCAGGAACAGGTCGATAACAGCCACTATTTTTCCGATGAGTTTCAACCGCTACTGAATACCGAAGGCTCGACGAAATATGTCCGCCCCGACGTCAGCCATTTCGAGCTGAAAAAGCTGCGCCGTGGAGATTATTCGCCGGAGCTGTTCCTCGATCTGCATGGGCTTACCCAGCAGCAGGCCAAACAGGAGCTGGGCGCGCTAATTGCCGCCTGCCGCCGCGAGCATGTGTTTTGCGCCTGCGTGATGCACGGGCACGGGAAACACATCCTCAAACAGCAAACCCCGCTGTGGCTGGCGCAACATCCGCATATTATGGCGTTTCACCAGGCACCAAAAGAGTACGGCGGTGACGCCGCACTGCTGATATTGATTGAGGTCGAGGAGTGGCAACCGCCGGAGCTGCCGTAACGGCGGGCTCCGGGGGGCCGTCAGATGGCGTTGGCCATCTTGAGGTTGCAGGGGCTTTTCTGCCAGAGGAACTCACCTTTGCCGTCGGCATCCAGCGTCACGCAGGCGATAGCCGAGGTGGTGAACATCGGGGGCGTTTCCCCCGGACACAGCTCTGAGACCAGATACCCCACCAGCGGCAGGTGGGAGACAACCAGCGCCGTCGCCACGCCTTCATTCGCCAGCGCCTGCAGATAGGCGCTCACCATTCCCACATCACCGCACGGCGTGAGCTCCGGCATCACGTCGACATGTTTCGGCAGGTTCATGCACTCCCCAACAATATCCAGCGTCTGTTCCGCACGCAGATAGGGACTGACAAGAACGCGCTCAATATCCACTTTTTGACCTTTCAGCCAGGTTGCCATCTGACGAGACTCATCACAACCGCATACGGTTAATGGACGAACCGAGTCACTGGCTGCATCGAGGGCAGCGTCGCCGTGACGCATAATAAAAACTTGCATATTGCACCGCTTTTGTTAACCAGAAGCACCGTAGTTTGGCCTGCGAAGACAATACGCAGGTGACCCGGTGGCCGGGCATTGTGCCTGATCCATTCCACGAATGAAACGCTGTTTTTTACCTCAATGGCGTAAGTATAGTCAATCATTGTTTACAAAACAGCCAATCAACAGCGTCGTCCGCAGCCGGATTTACCTTCTTTGACCACAACTTAGGTCAGCCGTTCATCCGCTGGCCAAAAGGTGGTCCCCTGTTCGGCCATGCGTAATAAAGTGTCACAGGGTGTAAAAAGTGGGCCGAACTGGGCGGCCAGGCGCTGCAGGATCGCGGCAACTTCACCCGCGCCGATAGTATCCATATACCGGAACGGGCCGCCAAGAAATGGCGGAAACCCTATACCAAAGACGGCGCCGATATCGCCATCGCGCGCGCTCCGGATAATCTGCTCATCAAAGCAGCGCGCCGCTTCGTTAAGCATCATCATCACACAGCGCTCCGCCACCTGCTGCGCGGAAAGCCGCGACTGCGGGCGGCCGATGCCGAGCAGCGGATAGACTGCCGGGTCGGGCCGTTTTTTGCTTTTACGCCCTTTTGTCTCATAAAGATAGAAACCACGATTATTTTTTCTGCCTTTGCGATCGTCCTTCAAAATCGCGTCAATGATGTTTGCAGGCGGGCTAAAACGTTCTCCAAACGCGCCCTCCAGCACGGGGATAATTTTGGTGCCGGTATCGATACCCACCTCATCCAGCAGTTGAATTGGCCCCACCGGGAAACCGAATTTAACCAACGCGTTATCAATGACTTCAATCGGTTCGCCTTCCACCAGCAGGCGCATCGCTTCATTGATATACGGCGCGAGGATACGGTTCACATAGAACCCCGCTTTATCTGCGACAACAATCGGCGTTTTCCCCTGCCGTTTAGCCAGCTGCACCACGGTGGCGATAGTCTGCGGGTCGGTTCCCTTGTGCGGGATCACCTCAACCAGCGGCATTTTTTCCACCGGACTGAAAAAATGCAGGCCGATTACCTGCCCCGGGCGGCTGGCGTGAGCGGCAATATCGCCGATTGGCAACGATGAGGTATTCGACGCAAAGATGGTCTGCGGCCCGACGTATTGTTCCACTTCGCTGACCATCCGCTGTTTGAGAGCCAGGTCTTCAAATACCGCCTCGATCACCACATCGCGATGAGCAAAGCCCTGATAGTCGGTAGTGCCGGAGATCAGCGCCATCTGACGATCGCGCTCCACTGGGCGCAGTCGACGCTGACGAACCTGTTTATTCAGCAGATCCCAGCTGTACTTTAAGGCGTGGTTGATGCCACGCGGCTGGATATCTTTAATCCGCACCGGCAGCCCACCCTTACAGGCGGTCACATAGGCGATCCCCCCGCCCATCAAGCCACCGCCCAGTACTGCAACGCTTCTCAGCGGGCCGAGGCCCGCCTCGGCGCCAGGGTCTTTTTTCAGATCGGTACTGGCAAAGAAGATCGATCGCAGCGCCTGCGACTGCGGGCTCATTGCCAGTTCGCCAAATGCGCGCGCCTCTTCAGCGTATCCGCTGCTGCAGCCATGGGCCAGACCATTCTCGACGACCTGCAAGATTCGCTTCACCGCCGGGTAATTTCCCTGCGTTTTGCGCTGCGTTTGTTTACCGACAAACTGGAATAACAGATGGCGCCCCAGGGGCCCTGCCAGTACGCGTTCACGAACAGGCACCTCCCGGCTGGTCGGTCGCCCCTTCAGCGCCAACTCCACCGCCGCCTGCAGTAAAATCGCCTGCGGCACCACCTCGTCCACCAGACCGGCCTTCAGCGCCTGCCGCGGCCGCAGCTGCTTGCCGGTGAGCATCATATCCAGCGCGGTGCTGACCCCGATCAGCCGCGGTAAACGCTGCGTCCCGCCGGAACCCGGCAGCAGGCCAAGCTGTACCTCCGGCAAGCCGAGTCGGGTTTTTTCGTCATCGCTACAGATACGGCCATGACAGGCCAGCGCCAGCTCCAGACCGCCGCCAAGGCAGGCGCCGTGGATAGCGGCAATCACCGGGATCGACAGGCCATGGATCTCAGCCATAATCTGCTGTCCCTGGCGCGCCAGCGCTTCCGCCTCCTGCGCGCTGCGGCAGCGGGCAATCATGTTGATATCAGCGCCGGCGATAAAGTTATCCGCTTTGGCGGAGATAAATACTACGCCGCGCACTGACTTATCGTCACGTAACTGGCGTATCAATCCCCGTACCTGACTGCCAAATTCGGCTTTCAGGGTATTCATTTTTTCACCCGGGGCATCAATGGTGATCACCGCGATTTTGTCCGCACGGACCTCAAGCTTAAAAGCGGAAACAGTATCCATTATTCAGCCTCCACGATCATCGCCGCACCCAGACCACCTGCCGCGCAGGCCGTCACCAAACCAAATCCCCCGCCCCGTCGCCGCAGCTCATGCAGCGTCTGGGTGATCATCCGCGCGCCGGTGGCGGCGAAGGGGTGACCGTAGGCGATAGAGCCGCCGAGGACGTTAAACTTGCTTTCATCTACCTCACCGGTGGCCTGCGAGCGGCCCAGCACCTCGCGGGCAAAGCGGTCGCTTGCCAGACACTGGAGATTGGCCAGCGTCTGCGCGGCGAAAGCTTCGTGCATATCGATAAGCGTGAGATCCGCCAGCGTCAGGCCAGCGCGCTCCAGCGCCAGCGGCGTGGACCACGCGGGCCCCAGCAGCATATCCTGCCAGACGTCGATGGCGGTAAAGGCGTAGCTGCGCAGATAGCCCAGCGGCCTCAGCCCCAGCTCTTTAGCCCGCGACTCGGTCATCAGGATCACCGCTGCCGCGCCGTCCGTCAGCGGCGTACTGTTGGCGGCGGTGACGGTGCCATGTTTGCGGTCAAAGGCCGGGCGTAACTTCTGATAATCTGCGAGCGTTGAATTTTTACGAATATTGTTGTCCTGCTCGAGCGGTTCGCGGAAAGGGGGAGCATAGGCGGTCATCACCTCTGCGGACAGTTTACCCTCTTCCCAGGCTTTCGCTGCCAGCTGGTGCGAACGATGCGCCAGGGCATCCTGTTCCTCGCGGGAGATCCCCCAGCTTTTCGCCATCTGCTCGGCGGTATCGCCCATCCGCAATCCGGTTGAATATTCAGCCACCGCCGGGGGGACCGGCAGCAGGTCGCGTGGCCGCAGACGGGAAAACAGCTTCAGCTTTTGGCTCAGCGTGCGTGCCTTATTGGCATCCACTAGCGTGCGGGCCAGCGTTTTACTGACCCCAATGGGCAGGACAGAGGAGGAGTCGGCGCCGCCGGCAATACCGGCGCGGATGGTGCCGGCCATCAGGCTTTCAGCGACGTTCGCCACGGCCTGGAAACTGGTGGCGCAGGCGCGGCTGACGCTATAGGCGTCGGTATGTACGCTCATGCCGGTACCCAGCACAATTTCCCGGGCGATGTTCGGCGCTTCCGGCATCTGCACCACCTGGCCAAAGACCAGTTGCTCGATGACTTCGGCAGGAATGTCGCTGCGCGCCAGCATCTCGCCAACCACCATTTTTCCTAAATCAATGGCTGGAACGCCATGAAAAGCCGTAGCCTGACGAGCAAATGGCGTGCGTAACCCCGTGACAATGGCAATGCGATCGCCCTGACGGGTGATAAGCGGTAATGCCTGACTCATAACACTCCCCTGTTAACCAAGACAACCAAGTGGTCTGACCTGATAACATTCTTAACTAATTTTTTACATTAAGCCAATCGGAGAAGCGCAAAATTGCGAGCCAAAACACAGTGAAAAGAAAAGGAAACGCCCCTAATCAGGGGCGTCGAGGGGGAAGGATTAACGTAAGCCCAGCTGGAAGATCAGGGATTCTGCTTCGCAGCTGAAAACAAAATCGATATCCAGCTGCACACCGCCGTCAACGTCAGTGAAGGTTGGGTTAATTTGGCACGGCTCAGATTCGACATTGCGGGCTTTTTCGCTTAACGCGGCGAGCGTTTGCTCGGCTTCAGCGCGGTTGGCGAATACGCGGCTGTAGGAGGCGGTGCAGTCGGTGTTGTCAACAATCGTGCCAACATCCATACAGCAGCAAACCGGGGTTTCATCAGCGCTACATTTACTCATCGTAGATTTCCTCTGGAGATGCACCTTCGGTGCCAGAAAAATGATGTGCCTATTTTACGCCCTGTCCCCGGTGAGCCTCCAGCCGAGAATCGCTCTGCCGGCGTTAAGTGACAGAAATCACACTTAAAAATGATCTAAAACAAAAATCCCCTTCTGTCCCCCTTGCTCTCTCCGAGATTTTTGCCAGCTGGATCGCGTTTCTGTTATCACAATTGAAAAACTTCATAAACATACTTGCAACAAATCATCTGGTCAGACCTATACTCAGCGCACTGGTCTGATTTCTTGGTTGTACCGCAGACCCTACACTCCCGCGCTTCTGTTACGGCATGTAACATAGTTTAAAAAAAAATAACTCAATGAGGTTATGGGCATGAGCCAGAAAACCCGCTTTACCCAATCTGCCCTTGCAGTGGCTGTCGCACTTGTTTCCACCCAGGCCTGGTCAGCAGGCTTCCAGCTC
The DNA here is from genome assembly GCF_025813515.1 of Klebsiella sp. KP20-425-1. Taxonomy (NCBI): domain Bacteria; kingdom Pseudomonadati; phylum Pseudomonadota; class Gammaproteobacteria; order Enterobacterales; family Enterobacteriaceae; genus Klebsiella; species Klebsiella sp. KP20-425-1. Next base: position 1,483,864 of record NZ_CP109614.1, on the reverse strand, counting down.
AACGAATTCTCTGCATCGGGGCTGGGTCGTGCCTATTCCGGTGAAGGGGCGATCGCTGACGATGCTGGTAATGCCAGTCGTAACCCGGCATTAATTATGATGTTTGACCGCCCGACCATGTCGGCGGGCGCCGTGTTTGTCGACCCGGGCGTTAATGTTTCGGGCACCTCTCCCACCGGCAAGAGCCTGAAAGCAGACAATATCGCCCCGACGGCGTGGGTGCCCAACTTCCACTTTGTCGCGCCGATTAACGACCAATTTGGTTGGGGGGCGTCTATCACCTCTAACTATGGTCTGGCAACAGAGTATAACGATGATTATGCGGCCGGCAGCATGGGCGGTAAAACTGACCTGACCACCGCGAACTTCAACCTGAGCGGCGCCTACCGCCTCGACAGCAACTGGAGCTTCGGCTTAGGCTTTGACGCGGTCTACGCCAAGGCGAAGATCGAGCGCTATGCAGGCGATCTGGGGCAGATTGTCGCAGGCTCTGGCGCGCTGCCGCCGGCGCTGGCGGGCCAGGTAGCGAAGATCCCGGCCGACACGCAGATCGCCCATCTTAATGGCAACGCGTGGGGCTTCGGCTGGAACGCCGGGATCCTCTATGAGCTGGATAAGAATAACCGCTACGGTTTAACCTACCGTTCTGAGGTCAAGATCGACTTCGACGGTAACTACCGCAGCAGCCTGCCGGCGGCCTATAACCAGATCCTCGGCAACTTCGGCCTGCCGGCGGGCACCAGCGGCCAGACGACAAATGGTTCGCTAACCCTTAACCTGCCGGAAATGTGGGAGCTGTCCGGCTATAACCGCGTGGCGCCGCAGTGGGCGGTCCACTATAGCCTGACCTACACCAGCTGGAGTCAGTTCCAGGAGCTGAAAGCCACCGGCAGCAACGGCCAGACGCTGTTCTATAAAGAGGAAGGCTTCAAGGACGCCTATCGTCTTGCGCTGGGGACCACCTATTATTATGACGATAACTGGACCTTCCGTACCGGTATCGCCTTCGATGACAGCCCGGTGCCGGCTAATAACCGCTCTATCTCTATTCCGGACCAGGATCGCCTGTGGCTGAGCGCGGGTACCACCTACGCGTTCAATAAAGATGCCTCGGTTGACGTCGGCGTTTCATACATGCACGGGCAGCATGTTGAAATTAAGGAAGGCCCGTATACCTTCCGTTCCGAAGGAACCGCCTGGCTGTACGGCGCTAACTTCAACTACCGCTTCTGATAAGCAGCGCGCCACAAAAAAGGGTGAACATTATGTTCACCCTTTTTTTATCATTCGCCGATCACTGTGAATCGATATCCTTCAGCTCATCCTGAATAGCCTGAGCATTCGGGTTGTCCGCCGGGGTCAGCTTACCGCCGTTGGCGATAAAGTCATGACGCTGGAAGTAGGCTTCACGCATCAGAATGTAAGGGTCGGAAGACTGGCGCAGCAGGCCGTCGGAATCCAGCAGCTGAGCACGTGTCTCAATCCCTTCCACCGCCCATTTACCGATCGACATCGGCCAGGTCAGCCAGGAGAGCACCGGATACAAGCCATCGGCCATATCGCCGCCTTCGTCGCGCAAGGTAAAGCTTCCATAGAACGGCAACTGAACATACGGGCCATAGCCAACGCCATAATGCCCAAGCGTACTGCCGAAACGATGTGGCTCAACCCGCTGTAGCTGCGGATTCGCCATCCCGGCCACATCGATAAGCCCACCCATACCGAGAATGGTGTTCAGGAAGAAGCGGGTAAAATGCACCATACCTTTATAGGGGTCGCCCTGCAGGAAGTAGTTCACCATCACTGCCGGCTCTTCCAGGTTACTGGTAAAATTGCTTAACCCGTTGCGCGCCGGCTGTGGGACGTAGTCGCGCCATGCCACCGCGACGGGGCGAAGCACGTAAGGATCAACCACGTTAAAGTTGAAGTTAAACATCGTGCGGTTAAACCCTTCTAACGGGTCTGAGCGCCCCTGCGGCCGATCGCCAGAGCTGGAACTGGCACATCCCACCAGCAATGTGGCGCCAAGCGCAAGCGCCGACAGGCGATAATTCATAGATGTCTCCCTGGTTTTTATGGCTATCGCGAGTTGCCATCCATGACGGAAAGACAACGCTTCCGCCCGTAAAGATGTGAGCGATTGTAACAGCACGTTGAACGATGTCTATATCACCCAAGTTGTTGATTTGATCTTAGCCTGGGAATAACGAAATCGCGGGGCTCCTATTCTACCGGAGCGACAAAAATCTGACGTTACCATTTTTGCGATTTCAGAGTATGCCCAGCCAGACGGCAGGGAAAGCCGCTACGCTATAACTATACAGATTGATAGCGAGGGCCACGAAATGGATGAACTAGACAATAACAAATTAAAGGCAGAGGATGACGAAAGAGAAGTGGAAAGTGAGGAAAATCAGCGTGGTGAAGAGATCGAAGTAAATGAAGATCGCCTTCCCTCGCGGGCGATGGCGATCCATGAACATATTCGCCAGGAAGGGGAAAAAGAGATGGAGCGCGATGCGCTGGCCCTGCTATGGTCAGCGATTGCGGCCGGCCTGTCGATGGGGGCCTCCCTGCTGGCGAAGGGAATTTTTCACGTCAAACTGGAGGGGATCCCGGGCGGTTTTTTGCTGGAAAACCTCGGCTACACCTTCGGCTTTATTATCGTAATTATGGCCCGCCAGCAGCTGTTCACTGAAAATACGGTCACCGCCGTTCTGCCGGTGATGCATAATCCCACCCTCGGTAACGTCGGTTTGCTGATGCGGCTATGGTCGGTGGTGCTGGCGGGCAATCTCATCGGTACCGCGGTGGCCGCATGGGCCTTCAATTATATGCCTATTTTTGATGAGCCAACCCGTCAGGCCTTTGTCAGCATCGCCGAAGACGTAATGAAAAACAGTCCGACAGAGATGTTCGCCAATGCGATTATTTCCGGCTGGCTGGTCGCCACCATGGTCTGGATGTTTCCTGTCGCCGGCGCCGCCAAAATCGTGGTGATTATTCTCATGACCTGGCTTATCGCCCTGGCGGATACCACCCATATTGTGGTGGGCTCGGTCGAGATCCTTTATCTGGTGTTTAATGGAAATCTGCCCTGGAGCGACTTTATCTGGCCGTTCGCCCTGCCGACCCTGGCGGGAAATATCTGTGGCGGGACCTTCATCTTCGCACTGCTGAGCCATGCGCAGATCCGTAACGATATGAGCAGCAAGCGAAAAGCGGAAGCCCGCGCCCAGGCGGCGGAGAAAGGGAAAAAGGCCGACCGGGCATAAAAAAAGCGCCCTGAGTGGCGAGGGTTTAAGCAGTCAGACGGTATGGCTCTTACTCAGGCGGGCAAAAAACGCTATACTCGTGCCGCCTTGTCCCCTTAGTTAAATGGATATAACGAGCCCCTCCTAAGGGCTAGTTGCAGGTTCGATTCCTGCAGGGGACACCATACATACCTCTCCTGCCATCTACCGAACTCAATAAAACCCCCTTATAATCAGTGAAAACCCCCTATCCTGGCTATGCGACGTCAACAGATGTCTCCCCATTTCAACGTGAATCAATTAACGTTTGGGGTCTTAGTGCGGGCTTATCCTGTTCAACAAAAAAGTCCCCAAAAATGACCTTAAATACACGTCGGGCCGAGACTGCAAAACCCAGAGACAAGGCCTATCAGCTCGCTGATGGCGAAGGGCTCTATCTCATGGTCAATACTAACGGTTCAAAGTACTGGCGCATGAAATATCGATTTGCCGGGAAAGAGAATAAGCTCTCATTCGGAACCTACCCGGACATCTCACTTGCTGAAGCTCGCACTAAACTGGATGAGGCAAAAAAGGTATTGGCGAATGATAAGGATCCCGGAGAGGTCAATAAAGGCCACGCAGTTAGCCAAAAAATTCTCGGATACCAATGCATTTGAAGCAATAGATCTTGAATGAAACTGGACTGCCCCACGACAGTAGACAAATGCTGTCCTCACGACGAGGCCTGTTCTAAGGCCTCCGGACTGATACCACCGGGATGACTGTGACGCCGGGCCCGGGTTGTGCAGCCACGCACAGAACCCGGCCCGGGCGACATTCAGTACCCATCACATCGCCATCACACCCCATACAGTGCGGTGTTCATTGATAAAGCGGTACTTCAGTCGGACTCCCTTGCAAAGCACCGCGCGGTCTTTTTCAGCATATCCCGTTCTTCTTCGGCGCGTTTTAGCAGCGCCCGTAGTTTCAGGAACTCGCTTTGGCTTTCAGTAAATCCCGGGCATGCTGTTCGCTGTTATCGGGTTAAATAACCCGTAACCACTAATAGAGACTATGTGCGGAAACGCCCAGACGGTTAGATACTTCGGCAACAGAATAACCGTGTTTCGTTGTCTGGCGGACGGCTTCTTCCTTAAATTCAGGTGTAAATTGTGGTGTGCCCATACGCTCCTCCCATATGCAAACTATAGTGCAGGATCGTCTACCGAAGTGGGGGCAGTCCATAAATGACACTGCGGTGTCTATAAACCCGCGGCGATTCATCTCATAACAATGCGGCCCTGAACAAAGCGAAGTACACGGAAACCAAAAGATGTCCTGATTTAAATTTTTTATCGAGGTGAAAGCATTAAAAACATCAATTCATGAAAACTTCCACACATAAAAAAAGCTGAAAAAAATCAAATCACTATATTTTATATCTGTAAATACAAATTTAACAGCATAATAATTTACTATTCTCGCATATTATAGTTTAATATACCAACTCACCCATAAAGAAAGTACCGTTCTGAAGAGTAATACGTGGGTTTCGTTATGTCTAATAGAGACGACTTCCAGTCCACGCCGGCAAGTATATTCAAATACCTATCTTACGGGAGTTTAATTATATGCAAATATCCACACAAAATACACTAAGCCTTATAAATATTATCATTAAATCAATTTTTCCTGATTTAGCTATGCATATGCAACGCACTGCATATATATCATTAATTATTGCAAAGGAGCTTAACCTTCATAAAAATGAAATAGAAAACATTTACATTGCATCCAATATACACGATATAGGCTTTATTGATAAAAAATGGTCGGTCACAGCATCCAGGGATATCGTTGAGAGTGAATATATTACTGAGCATGAAGCGAATGGTGTGATGATGCTGAATGAAATATCTATTTTTGAGCCAGCGCTAACTATTATCGGACAACATCATATATCATGGGTTGCAAACAATCCAGAAAAATACCCTTTGGAATGTCATATTTTGCATATGGCAGATGCTTTTGAGCTGTTCACACAGTCCCAGCTTGATAATAATATATCTTATGAAGATATAAAAATTGATGATTTCATTGAAGAAAATAATCAGTTCCCGCCTGAACTGATTACAGCTTTATATAAAGTTATAAAACACGATATTTTATGGTATCGCCTTGCCTCTACACAACTGGAACAGACGCTTGAAGACATCAGTCCAGTCAAAAAAAACATAATCTCAACTGACGATCTGCTGGAAGTTTGTCAGCTAATTGCAAAAATAATCGACACCTATAGTAACTTTACTATGTCTCATAGCATTAAAGTTGCAAAAATATCGCGTTTCATTGCGGAGAAAATGGAACTCCCGTTGGAATCACAAAAGCAAATTCAGATCGCTGGTTACCTTCATGATATTGGTAAATTATATATACCTATTCACATACTGGAAAAAAAAGGCAGACTGACTGCGTCTGAATATAGTCTAATGCGAATACACAGTTACAAGACAGATGAGATGCTTTCTCAAATAGAGCCTCTGCGAAACATTAAACACTGGGCAGCAAATCATCATGAACGACTTGATGGCAGCGGATACCCCAGGGGACTGGTGGCATACAAACTTGATTTACCGAGCAAAATACTGGCTATCGCTGATGTTTTTACTGCTATGGCAGAAGACAGGCCCTATCGTAAAGGAATGAAACCAGAAAGAATTCTGGACATTATTGATGAAGAAGTGCAAAATAACCGGCTCGAAAAAGTGGTCTTTGATGTTCTCAAATCAAATATCAAAAGTGCATATTCTATCATCAACAACGTATAACCTCGTTATCTTAATGAGGCATAAAAAAATCATCAGCAAAAGAATTAAACCAGATGAAATACATGATCGCCAGTAAAGTGATATATGATTCTGAAACCGGGAGCCTGGCTTGCTCCGGACATATTAATAATGAAGAGAAAAAAATCACTAAAACTGCTAACAGAATACTAACTTTATTAATTGAATCTCATGGTCATGTGGTTGAGCGCGAACACCTGCTTGAGCAAGTCTGGGAATCTCATGGTTTAGTCAGCTCTAATGGTTCATTAAATCAATATATAAGCATTTTAAGGAAAACATTAACATCATTAACAGATATTGAAGATATCATTGTATCTATACCAAAAGTTGGCTTTATAATCTCCCAGGATATCGAAATATTGCAATTAGAAGAAAATAAAATTTTAGCAAATGAAATAAGCACTAAAGCAATAAAAAAAACGTCTTTATCCACGAAGTTTTTACTTCTTACAATTATTATCGCTTTAATTTCAAACATCATATTTTCTATATATTCTGATGATAATCCAAGATATAAAACTGCAAAAAAACTCTATGCGATTGATAAATGCCAGATTCAGGCTTGGGCTAACATGCCTGAAAATGTTAATGAAATAATAACGAAAGCTATTTCTGAAATAGCACCGAAATTACTTGAACAATGTTCAAAATATCACGCAGCCATATTTGTCAGCTTACAAAAAAGTATTTACCAGAATGAAGATGGAATAGTTTTCCTATCATTTTGCCCATTACGTGAAAATAAAATAACTCACTGTAATAACTTTTACCATTACAAATGGAAACAATAATGAAAATTAAATTAGTCCTTGGGTTAATTCTTTTCTTACTGGTAGCCAACTGTATAAGATTATACATTTTACAGAGTGAAAAGTATCTTAATCTCACCTGCGAGTCAACTGTACATTTTACTGACAATTCCCATGGAAAGGACTTTTTATTTAATGGAACAATTATATTTGATTTTGAGAAGTCCAGAAATGGGTATTTTTATCTTAGTGGCACAACAGGGAATAAACTTGAAAAGTATGATTTTTCACGCTATATCAAATTTGAGTATAAACATGAGGAATCGAATAGATATAGTGTGAAAATAGCCAACATCCAAAAGATGGGCCATGATACTGTTCCTGACAGTTTTGTTCCTGTTATTTATTCAGAGCTTAACATTGCTGACAAACCATCCCTTTTCATATCCAGAAGTAATGAAAACTTGCTAACGCTGGGTACTATTGTCTCCCCTCTTCTGAACTGCGTACAAAAGAGTTAGTCCTCAATAACACACAAAAGACATTACATAGTAGTGTCTTTTTTTACTCTTCTTCGCTGTACGTTGCTCACTCATGTTCACCAGCGCTTCTCCAGGGCGGTGTGTGGATCAGAACCTTTTTTAGTTTGTGTGTCCCCCGCTTTCAAAAGCAGGGGCTGTTCATATATTCCACTTTATCTTCTTCTTTTACCTTCTGCTCTAACCATTCTGAACAAAAAACCAGAAAGAAGATCAATTTACAACTTGTCAGGTAGTCAGTCTTGATTGATTTTCAGCAAGTTCTCAATACCTGACAGCCTCTTATCACCTCATTTCAGCAGCCTTACAGCATTTTTTTTAAAAACACCGCTAAAAACAAGATCAAATATTTACATTCAAGCGACTGCGCGTAATCACTACATCTCCAAATCACTTAAAACAACACCACCAGGTGATCAAAAAAGTTAAAAACACACACCCAAAAAGAATAATTAACTAGATATTTCAATTAAACAACATTTCGCTTCGTTAAATCACTATTACATGGTGTTATTAATCGCGGCAACGGTGCGTGTTGGGCAACAGGTTCGACAGCACCTTCTGTCAATAATGTATGCCGTCAGGCACATATACGAACTCTGGGCTTATGTGGTGCTCGGGGATGAAACCATGAACGGATCCCGTAAAGGGATTCGAGTTTAAAAATAACGAGTATTTAAATGAAAAACATGTCCTTAAAAGTAATGTCTCTGGCTTTCATCATGACTGCCTCGTCTGCTGCATTCGCAGATGTTAACGGTGGCAGTGGTACTATTCATTTCACTGGTACTGTTATTGATGCGCCATGTTCAATTGCTCCGGAAAGTATTGAGCAGACTGTAGAGCTCGGTTCTGTGGCATTAAGCTCCCTAAAAACTGCGGGTTCACATTCCCGTCCTGCAACCGGCGAAATCAAACTGGTTGATTGTACTCTGACTTCAGTAGAAGGTGACGAGACCACCACTTATTCTAAAGTTGGCGTAACTTTCTCCGGTACTCCGGATGCAACCGTTGCTGCACTGCTGGCAAACGATTCCAGCGCTCAGGGTGTTGGTGTTCGTCTCTTGGACCAAGATGGTAAAGCTATTGAACTGGGTTCTGAAACTGAATATCCATTAGGTAACGGTGCGACCATTATTTATCAGGCTTATGTTGAAGCAAATGGTAATACTGTCACTGCCGGTGATATTCGTTCTGATGCAACTTTCAAACTGAACTACAAATAATATATTAAATCTCGAAGACATCATATTTTAAACATGATGCCTTTTATCTCTATTTTTGAATATAAAGTAGCGCATGATGCCTGATAACATATCCTTACTGAACTTCAGATATTCGCCTGTTAAAATCAGTTTAATTATTGCGGCTCTGTCTACAGCATCTCAACCAGCCAGAGCCATAGAGTTTGCCACTGGCATTCTTAATATGGATGATAACGACAAAGTCAACCTTAAAAAATTCGAACGAGCTGGTTATATCGCTCCTGGTAAGTATCGATTATCAGTTTCACTGAATAACAACCTCTTACATGATGACGTTGATATCATTTTCGTTTCCGTAGACGGAAACGAAAATGCGAGACCATGCCTCCCTGTTGAGTTGGTTGATACCATGGCCATTAAACCTGAACATTTAAACAACATAATATCGCATAATGGGTGCATATATGTAGAAGACATTGATTCGGTTACCACGACAACTAACCTATCCAGGTCCGCATTGAATGTTTCTGTACCTCAGGCATTTTTACAATATAGTGACAGTAACTGGACACCTCCTTCACGCTGGGACAATGGTATTCCAGGGTTTATGCTTGATTATGACATTGCTGCGAGCAAAATTAATTATAAACACAGCGATAATACACAAGATTATTCCAGCTATGGTACCGCCGGAGTAAATGTTGGGCCGTGGCGTATACGTGGTAATTACCAGTACTCAAACTATAAAAGAGGCAACCTGCGTGATACCAACTTTGACTGGACACAGCTCTACCTGTATCGTTCCTTCAATGAACAAGGTCTGAAATTACAGGCGGGGCAAGTCTATCTAAATTCAAGTCTGTACGATTCGTTTCGATATAACGGTTTATCTGTTCAGAGTGATGAACGCATGCTGCCACCCGCCCTCCGCGGTTATGCACCACAGGTTAGCGGTATCGCTAAAACCAATGCTCGTGTAAAGATCACACAGAAAGGCCGCACTCTCTATGAAACGAATGTACCACCGGGACCTTTTGTCATTAGCGATTTAAATCAGGCAGTACAGGGTCTTCTGGATGTAGCCGTCGAGGAGGAGGACGGGAGCGTACAATATTTCCAGGTCAATACAGCGAGCATTCCTTTCCTGACACGACAAGGTTCTATGCGCTATAAGTTATTTTCTGGTAAACCAGTTTACAACACGGGCAACCGCTATATTGGTCCTGAATTTATGAGTGGTGAGATTTCGTGGGGCGCATTTAATAACACCTCTCTCTATGGCGGTTTTATAGCAACGAATCAAAACTACCAGGCTGCGACTGCAGGTATCGGGCAGGATTTACACTTGCTCGGTGCTCTTTCTATGGATGTCACTCGGGCGCAGAGCAAGCTTGAACAGCAGAATACAAAATCCGGATACAGCTATCGCGTTAATTATGCTCGTCAGTTTGCCAGTACCGGTAGTCAAATCTCTTTTATGGGCTATCGGTTTTCAGACAGTAATTACCTGTCCATGAGTGATTATCTTGACTATCTGAAAATTAACAAACTTTATCAGCGAGATCGCGAAACCTATACCGTCATGGGTAATCAACATATTCCATGGGTGGACGTGAATACCTATCTGTCATATACCCATCGTAATTACTGGTACGGGGATAGTTCCAACAGTATGTCACTTTCCATGACAAGAAACTTTAACGCCTTTGATTTCCGCAACATCACAGGCACGTTGTCCGTGTCTAAAACACGTTACCGGGAATCAGATGACAGACAGATTTACTTTGGTATAAGCATGCCAATTGGTACGGGTCAACAAATCAGTTATGACAGCCAATATGGTGAAGGCAATCGCTCACATACCGTTTCCTACTATAACTCCAGTGAGCGTGATCGTTCCTATCGTCTCTCAGCAGGAGGTCGGGATACAGACATCAGTTCAGGTAGCGCTCTCGTTCGAGGTAGTTATCGCCAGCGTACACAGAGCGGTGCGTTTAATGTGAATGCCAGCCAAAAAAATCGTGCCTATCGTTCAGTCAGCGCAGACTGGAACGGCTCTGTCACCATTACACCTTATGGTGCTGCCTTCAGCGAAAGTCTTGGAGGCGAAACGCCGAGAATGCTGGTTTCAGCTCATGGAGTGTCAGATGTGCCCTTCAATGGTGGCAATGCAAAAACAAACCGTTTCGGGATTGCTGTAATACCAGGTGGCAGCAGCTTTGAAAGTAATAGTTATGCCGTCGATATTCGCAGACTTCCGGAAAATGTCGAGATGGAAAAATCCATCTTCCAGAGTACCCTGACGGAAGGGGCGATTGGCTATAAATCTCTTCCGGTAAATAAAGGATACCGTGTGATGGCGACGATTACGCTCGCAGATGGAACGGCTCCTGGATTTGGTTCGCCGGTGACAGATACTGTCAGTGGCAGAGAACTCGGTATTGTTGGCCCTGGTGGACAGGCCTATTTATCAGGTATCGACGATAATGCAACCGCCATCGTGGATCTGGGTAATGGAAAAATCTGTAACATTCACTTCCCAAAACTCACCGGTACAGCATTAACAACATTACTATTGCCGTGCCAGTAATTAATGAAAGATGAAATAATGAATACTATTGCAAAAAAAACACCTTTATTGTTGACATCAGGTCTGCTTTTTATATCGGCTACAGGACTGGCAGCTGTAAACCTGGATCGAACCCGGCTTGTTTATAATGCGGCCGATAAATCCACCGCCATAACATTGACTAATGAAAGTAAAACACTGCCGTATCTTGCACAATCATGGGTTGAAGATGACAAAGGGAAGAAAGCGGATGAGATGCTGATCGCCCTGCCCCCTCTGCAACGCATTGAAGCAGGCGATAAAAGTCAGGTTCGGATCGTTAAAGGTGTAAAAGCTGAAAGCCTGCCCACCGATCGTGAGTCGCTTTTCTATTTTAATACGAGAGAAGTGCCGCCAAAAAGCGAGAAAAAAAATGTTATGCAAGTTGCGATTCAGAGTCGAATAAAACTCTTCTATCGCCCACAGTCCATACAACGTAGCAGCCACGTTAATCCGGAGCAAAAAATTACCCTTCAGACTGTCGGTAACCAACTCACAATAACGAATCCAACTCCTTACTACTTTACCGCTCTGGCAGTTAAAGATAGTCAGGGAAATAAAATTAAAGAGGTGGATGGTGAGATGGTTGCCCCGCACTCTGATCGGAACATCTCTGTCGCAGGACTACGTCTCGGGCAACGCATATCAATTTCTTACATTAATGATTTCGGTGGTGTGATATCAATGTTATATCGCTGTGAGAATAATATTTGCAAATTTGAAAAAAGTAATGAGGGATAAGATATGAACTACGGCAGATGCAGACTGACACTGATGATGCTTCTGTTTGTCGGAACGCATCTGGCGCACGCGGCCAGCGACCTTGAATATCAGGGTTTCAAAGGAAACATAAATTTCCAGGGTATAGTACAGGAAGCCGGTTGCACGCTCGATTTTGACTCAGATGAACAACTCATCATGATTGGAGAATCAAATTCGCGTGAAATATTTCATGAAGTCCCGAATTCTCTTGTCATTCACCTTACAAACTGTGAGCGCCGTGATAATAATGCCTTTGATGATACCAATGAACTGAAGACGACCTGGAGTGGTGGTACGCTGATGACAATCACCCTTGATGGCGAAACGCTTCCTGATGATCCTACCGTGTTTATGTTACACCCACGTGAGAGTCATATGGGACTGAAAATACTGGATGATGACAGTAATCAGATCTTACCCGATATACACAGTCATGTGATTCGAACAGATAAAGGAGGAAATCACATCCGTCTCAGCACTCAGGTTGTTCGTGGTGAGGGAGTGGATCATTACCGCGGGCCTTTAACGGGAACATTAACTTTTCATTTAAAGTATTATTAACTGGTGATGTCGTGAAATATTTTATATTGTTAATAATGATTTTTTTCAGTACGTCTACGCTGGCACTGGAGTGTCATAAAGATTCCATATCGGGAAGTACCAGCGAACTGGTTAATATTGGTAGCGTAAAAATCCCCAATGACGTACCTGATGGCACTATCGTATGGCGTTCAGAAGTATTAACTAACAATTTTGTTTGTTGGTCAACAACATCTAAAACTGATGAGTATGTATATATTTATACATACCCGGAAGTCAGTGGCAGCGCGGCAATGCCTGAAGGGGTTGCGTTTGGTATTATATATGATGGCGTTGACTTAGGAACCAATAGTGACAAAACGCAAACAAGTTTATACTTTACCAAAAGCGAAAAAGGGAGCAAGTATGCTAAAACCCTAACAATGAGCTATCAAATTTATATCAAAAAAACGGCTAACTTATCCAGCAGCATTGTTTTTGATACTGATGAAATAGCAGTTTTCCAACTCGATGGTGTTGGTGGCATTAATAACAATGCCGGGCTTAACTATCGTTATACGCTTACAGGGTTAACCAATTTTGTTGCTCTTGAATGCAGTGCAAATATTCCCGAAGTTACCGATGTCGATTTTGGTGAGCTAAAACCCTGGAACAGCACGGGCTCTGTTATTACCAGAAAGGACTTTTCACTTGCAGTTTCGCGTACCTGTGATGCGCCTTTTTCGCTTGATGCACTTTTTACACCGACTGGTACTGTCGTTAACAACGATAGCGTTGACCTGGGCAATGGTGCATTGCTGAAAATATACGATCCTGATACTGGTAATTATCTAGTCTTTAACGACCTTACGGACTTTGTTGATCTGACAACTTCGAAAAGTCAGACAAAAACTTACCAGGCTGTTCTTGTCAGTAACGGTGAAGCAAAAACAGGCGAGTTTGAATCAGATATCATATTTACGGTAAACTATAAGTAAATTATACAGGGTGAATTATCACTGTCAAAATTCGCCCTGCATTTAAAGAACAATACGCAATAATTCACCAAGATGAAGATAGACACACATTGTAAAAAAATTTTACCTGTGCCTGTTTTCGATATTCAATTTATATCGCATTTTGTTTTCCGGGTACTTATCCATGAATACCATATTGGATAATATTATTTAATTATTTTTTTCAGGTTGTTATGAGAAGCAAGTTCCTTGATAAAATTGCATCTGTCAATAATAAAAAAGAGTTGATTATTGCCAGCAATAACCCTTTCATCCTGACAGGATTGGAATCGTTAATCGCCCCTGATTTTTATGCTGTTCGCTACATACAACTCCAGGATATCAATAAACTATCATTAAACAAAAAATTATTTTCTGTTGCGATAGTATTAACAGGAGCCTTAACCGCCTCCCAGCTTGCTGAGATTATTATACTATACCGGCAGGTGGAAAAAGCCAGGATACCCACTCTTCTGTTTTCTGAGATTTACAACCATTATCTTTCTTTATTCACCCGCTTAGCCGGCGGGTATGTGATATACGGTAAACAAGACAGAGTCTCTCTTCCCTATGAACTAAGCTGCTTTATGGCGGCTGACCGTTATAATGATTATCCCTCATCAAAGCGGATGAGTGATATCGAAGCATATGTATTAGCATACACACTGAAAGGTAATACTGTCCCCGATATATCCAGAATGCTCAACACTGCAATTAAAACGATTTACTCCCATCAGCGTAATATTATGAAGAAGCTTGGTGTTAAAAAAATAAAATGGATACTCATTCACTAAGTTACGTTTGGGTATGACTCCCCTTGTATCGTCTTACATTAACCACCCGTCCTTATGCCTGGCAGCATTTATTAAAGCCGATGGTGCCAGGTTCATACGACACAGTCAGCTGTATCAGCTCAGACGAGAGGTTGCACGTCTTCTTCCTTCACTTCTTTTCCACTATGTTTACCTGCTTCGGTTTATCCTGGCATTACCCCATAACAGTCCAGGAAAACATCGCAGCCCCCAAATAGACATTAGCATTGAGCCTCTACACAATTCGAATGATATTATGCTAACAGTAAAATATGCATCAGACTCTGATTTTAATTTCATTGAGGATAATATTGACAGCAGGTGCTGCTATTTTATCAGCCTATCTCCGGAGCAAAGAAAAAAGCAGTTAATCAGTATTGTTCGTTCTTTTCATTCATTATGGGGTAAGTATGCCCGTGAAAAGCAACGAAATGAATAATACATCATGGGTCTGGCCGGACAATATCAACTGGTGAGCAACCACTGTCCGGCCAGTGAGTACCATCAGCGGGCTCTTTTACCAAAAATGTCCTCTGAACGTGACTGAAGCTGTTTGAGTGCTTCGAGCATGTCATCATTATCCAGTGAGCGCTGGGATTTCTTCCCTTCCTGCTTTGGCCGTCGTCGGGAAGGGCCATCTCCAGCGGGAATTGACTGAGAGCGCGTGTTATCCCGCTTGCTCTGCACCAGACTGATAAACCTGTGGGTTCGGCCAAGACGCTTGTTATCGACAATCGCGCCCTGGTCGATTTCTGACAGTCGGTCGTAGGTAGAGTAGGGAAGTAGCGTACCGTTCAGGCGCAGCTCTTTTCTGCCATCAGGATAGTGATACACATCGATATATTTACCTATTGCACGGCGACTCAGTTCGCTGTCTTCAATCAGGTACAACATTTTATCATATTGTATCGTCAACGATTTTGAGACTTTACGTTTTTCACGAACAGTGAAAATAAGCCCCAGGTCCTCATCATGTTCTACAGCACGGTGTACGTCAAAATCATGTCGCGGTACTTTGCCAAAACGGCGGTTATAGTCAGCCATATAGGCCTCAGCGAAGTCATTTGCAGCCTCCATTGAACAAATGCCCTGTAACCGCAGCTCTTTGACCAGACGATCCTGTAAAGTGAGGTGAGCTCGTTCTACACGCCCTTTGGCGGGACTGGTTTCTGCACAGATAGTCTGGATGTTCAGTTCATGCATGGCTCGCCCAAACTGAGTATGCCCGTCTCCGCCTGTGGCGTGTTTATTGTTAACACGAAAAACACCGGCTTTATCGCTGTACAGTGCCAGCGGTTTACCATGCTTATCGATATAGCGCCGCGTGGCTTCGAAGTAAGAAAACGTGGACTCCGATTTAACAAACAACAGTTCCATCAGTTTGCTGGTTGCATCATCAACATAGACCAGCGCGGTGCAGGCCGGGCCACGGCCTTCAAACCAGTCGTGATCACAGCCATCTATTTGTATCAGCTCACCAGTACACGGACGCCGGTACCGTGGTTGAGGGATCCTTGCGGCACGTTGTTTACGGGGAACCCATAAGCCAGCCCGCACCATGATGCGCCGGACAGTTTCTTTGCCAAGAAACAGTCCGTGGAGTTCTTCGAGCTTTTCACGCGCCAGAGTCGGACCGAAATCAGCATAACGCGTCTTGATCAGTTCCAGAGCCTGATCTGCGAGCCCGGGTGGCAACTGGCGGTTACCACGCATGCCACATCGTCTGCTGGCCATACCAAGCGGTCCGCCTTCACGGTAACGGGCAAGAAGTCTGCGGCATTGCCTGTCGCTGATACCGAGGTGCTCGGCCGCACGGCGCGTTGTGATGCGACGTTCAATGACGTCCTGTATAATCTTGATCCGGTTGATCTCTTTCAAAGTAAACACTCCTGAGCTTTCTGCGCTCATGATATGCCTCCCGGTAGTTTAAACGGACCAGTGAAGCTTACCATAGCGCGGACATCTGAATTGAGCCACAGGCGGACATTACTATTGAGCCATTACACAATTAGTACGCACAACAAAGATTATGTTAAATACTGAAATAAATGATATAATAATCAATATTTTACGTCGCTATCAGTCACTTCCCCATTCCAGTAACCAGTCATGGAAGTTTAAGGAACAGAGTCCGCTCATGAGTTTGCGATGCCGTAAATCCATGGTGAGTATAGAAGCCTTTAGCTTCTTCAGTAAGCGCGTGAACCATTATCGCACGGACGCCAATATTCTCGGCTACGCGATAACAGCGTAGAACGGCATCGTGAAGTAAATCGGCGCCAACCCCTTTTCCGTGCAATGAGACATCTACCGCCAGGCGAGCGAGTATAATCACCGGTATAGGATCTGGCATGTTACGCCGAAGTCTGCCTGTAGTTTCCGTATGGTTAACGCTACCGGTGGCCAGAGAGTAAAAACCAGCTACTTGCTTCGTCCCCGTCTTGCAAACAACGAACGTTCGGGCAGCGCCAAGAGCTTGATTTTTTAAACCTCTGTGCTTTAGCCATTCATCAAGGACTGTCTCTCCACTGACGAACTCAGCCAGCTGATGAGAGCTGGATAACGGCTCGGGCGCGGTTACACGTCCCACTGAGGTTTCCTTGCCAGTAGTTTATTAATGGCGGGCTCATCCTCGACTGGTGCATCGAGCATATCGATGAACTCTGCATACTGTTCGTCGTTAAAATTGAAAACACGGCGATCAAGGATCACATTCTCCGCAGCCTTGCAGGCCATCTCCAAGATAAAGTCGGTTCGCGATTTATGAAGGATCTCTGCAGCGGCATCGATGAGTGCTCTCTGAGACTCTTTAGCTCTTAGGTTGAGTTGAACATCTGATTTCATACATACCTCTTTTGTATAGCAATTGATATACAAGAATAACACAACACGAACGTGTAGCAAATGCTATGCACCTCAAAGTGCCGAAAATGCGTTTTATGTTAAACCATTGATTCTATTGCATATAATCATAGTGTAACCACTAAGTGCGATATACGGCATGTTCACGCAGCAAGAAACCAGAGCCGATTATAGGGCTTCTTGCTTTAGCTGTTATGTGAAAATGAGCGGAATGATAAAATAAAAATTTTTTATTAAATCCCCTGACCCAATAAAAGATCAGGAGATTCAACAAGACCGTAAAATAGAGTTGATTTATTCAAGGTTGGCGTGTCGACTGAACATCTGTGCATCAGTCTGCGCCGTTTTTTCCTTCAACGCGATCACTACGCTGTCGTAAATAAGCCAGCTAAGCTGTTCAAAAGAGGAACCAGTCGGCTGGATAGTTTCGGCCTTGGATGTGGCATGTTCGCTTTTCGCGGTGATACCAGGAATGCGAATGATCGTTTCGGCTATGTTGCCAATAGTATGCTCCGGATAGATTGTGAGCGTGGCAATCTTCGCTCCCTGCTTATGCGCTTTCTGTGCCATTGTGACCAGGCTGGCTGTTTCACCTGAGCCGGATCCTATGATCAGCAAATCCCCCGGCTGAATGGATGGGGTGGTCGGTTCGCCCACAAACCAGGTACTAAAACCCAGGTGCATAAGTCGATTTGCGAATGCCCTTGCTGCAAAACCGGAACGCCCGGCCCCCGCTACGAAGACACGTTTGGCTTGCATAATCGCTTCGCCAAGCGCATTGACTTCCTCTCCGTCAATTTGTTGAGCATCCGCCATCAGTTCAGCCAGAATGGCCTGTAGATTTTGACAATGTGACATATAATATCCTTAGAGGCCCTGCATGGCGGTTTTGATTAAACGAGCTTCTTCAATCGGGTCCTTTGCCCGCGTGATGGCAGAGCCGACGATAATCACATCTGGATTAAGAGCAACGTACTGCCCGATGGTATTGCTGTTAATCCCCCCAGCCACGGAAATACGCGAGTGGCTTACATGCTGTTTCATTACCTTCAAATCTTCAATCGGCTGACGTCCTGCCGCCTGTTGATCGGCCCCGGTATGCACGGCGAGATGTTTTACGCCTGCAGCTTCCAGCTCGCGGATACGTGTGGGTAGGTCATCAACGCAAATCATATCAATAACAAGATCACGCCCCGCCTCTTCCGAAGCGCGTAGACAGGCCTTCACGGTCAGTATGTCCGTGACGCCAAGCGCGGTAACATAATTTGCTCCAGCATCAAAAGCGAGTTTACTTTCGAAATAGCCACCATCCATAATTTTCTCATCTGAAAGGATCTCCTTTTCCGGAAAATGCTGGCGGAAAATGCGTACTGCATTCATGCCTTCCGCAATCACGAACGGTGTGCCTATTTCGATGATATCCACGTATTGACGCAACTTTTCCGTAAGGGCCAGGGCTTCGTCTAACGGTAGTTCATCCAGTGCCAGTTGTAGTTTCATGTTCTGTTCCTTATCTGTTATAAAGATGCCAGGCCCAACGCAGAGGCCGGAGATGAAAGATGGGATTTCAGATTTTCATCGAGCTGTAGAAGTGTGAGGCAAAGACCATTCATATCGAGGGAAGTAACGTAATCGCCAACATAAGTGTGCCAGACAGTATGTCCCTGTCGTTGTAACGCCTCGATTACTGGTGCTGCCATCAGGTACTGTTCCATTAGCGGTGTGGCACCAAGTCCGGAGAGCATTACGGCAAATTCAGATCCCGTTTTAAGGTCGAAATCATCCAGTAGTGCAGCAACCATGGATTCAGCAATTTTATGAGCGTTATCCAGGGGCGCGACAAATTGCCCTGCCTCACCATGGTGACCAATGCCGAACTCATAGGTGCCGGCATCGATGATAAAGTTCGGCTTTCCCACTGCCGGAATTGTGCAGGGTGCCAGGCCGACGCATACACTACGGGTGTGCTGTGCTGTTTGTTCAGCGACGGCGATCACCTCTTCGAGTGTCCCTCCACCTGCAGCAACCGCCCCAGCGGTCTTCCACATCAGAACACCGCCAGCAATACCATGTCGTTTGTCCGCGGCATTTTTCGGTGCAGAGGCAATGTCGTCACGTGCTTTAACAATGGCAACATGTCGCCCTTCATCTTCTGCCAGCCGCAGTGCCATCTGTACGTTCATGGAATCACCTGCATAGTTTCCAAAAAGGCAGGCGACACCGTTACCGCGATCAGCTACGCGAATCGCTTCCAGAAAAGCTGTAGGTCCCGGTGAGGAAAACACTTCACCTACCGCGACAGCATCAAGCAGACCTTTACCCAGATAGCCAAGAAAGGCCGGTTCATGCCCGCTGCCACCACCGCTGACGAGGCCAACACGCTCGGGTTCTTCCAGGCTACGTTTACTAAAAATCACTCGTGGGTTAGCCATGCTTAACGCCACGTGACTTTCGTGCACCCGCAAAAAACCGTTCAGCATGTCGTCAACAACTTTATCGGGATTGTTAATGAGCCGTTGCATCATTAGCCTCCTTATTTATCAGTGAAATCGCTGTATCCGCAAAGGCACATAACAACAACATGCAGGAGCCAGCCCCGGCATCAGGATGACCCAGGCTGCGCTCACCGAGACGGCTGGCCCGCCCCATACGCGGATACATCTTCCGGGTGGAGTTAAATCCATTTTCTGCACCCTGCTTCATTTTTATCAGGCTGGCCACGCAGCCTTGACCTTCCGCCAGTGCTGCGTTTAAAGCCTGCGTCGCCGGGACCAGGGCATCCAGCATGGTTTTATCGCCAGGCGTTGCTGAGGTAAGTTTCTGCAGTTCCGCAAGGGCAACGGTGAACATGGAGTTCAGCACAGATGCATCAATGACCTCATGACTGGCCGATTCATAGCCAAGAGAATGGAGCCAGGTACCGTATAACGGCCCCATTGATCCACCAATCTCCTCCAGGAGGACCTGACTGATAACCTGGAAGGCTTTGCTCATATTCATAGTGGGGTCAAATTTATTTTGTGCAAAAGTGAACCCCTTGCTCATATTGATCCCGTGATCTCCATCGCCAGCTGCACCATCTATTTCGCTGAGCCAGGCCTTGTTATTTTGAATAATCTCCACCATTTTTATGGCAATAGTTATTCCATCTTTATTTAAAAAAGACATATTTAACCCCTTGTGTTTAATTTGGAATTCAATTCATCATTGAGGCGTAATTAAACACTATTTCATCATGGATGCGCGTATTTTCTTTGATGCCCGTAAAATGCGTAATGGCCTGGGAGATATTGTGCATTTTAATATAATTTCTTAATTCATTACTTTGTTCATCTGCCGGGTCGTAGTAGTGCAAAGCAGCAGCGATTCCTTTAACTAAATAATCTGTCGGTAAGCCAGCTGCTTCGCATTGTTCGCAAGGACCAGTCAGGCGATCGCCGGGCGCGAGCTTACGTACAGGGGAGCGACAAACACGCTTTACTGTATCAACGACCCCTGGAGTACAGAATCGATTAACCACAAACTGGATATACTTTTCCAGAGAATCCATAGGGAAACCATATTTAACATGCAACAATCTTGCCGTTTCGCGCATACTTTCTTTAATTTCATCTACCAGAAGACTATCAGAGAATATCTGAGGCATCGTGTCATAACCTTTAAGATGCCCTACATACCCAGCCCAGGCATGTCCTCCATTTATAATATAAAGCTTACGCTCCAGATATTTTTGCAAGTTATCTGTGTAAGTTGCCCCTAAAATTGGTTTGCTTTCAGGGTTGGTCAGTGCCTGGCGCTCAATAACCAGTTCAAAATCCTCCCCCACATCAATAACATTTTTGCCATTACGTTCCGCGGAAAGCACCATCCGGTCGACAGCGGTATTTGGGAAGGAAGCCAGTGAATCCACTTCTTTTTCCCCAAGATTAAGTAATTCTTGGCGGAGTATATGGCCGTTAAACAGCGCGTTCTCACATACGATGACGTTAATTTTTGGTTTACCTGCCCGCTGTCTCGCCTGCAATCCGGCGAGCAACAGCGGTGCGATTTTACCAAGGTTATCCGCCCAAACTGCAGTAGTAATAATATCGGCTGTTATGCACTGGCGAATCACCTCGTCCCGCTGTGTCACGGGAGAAAGAGCCAGCTTAATAGGTATGAATTTTAGTTGATATCCTTTTTCAATTGTATAAATGTCATAGCCCCCCTGCTGTTGCATTTGTTCATTAAGTTTGATGTTAGTATCAACAAAGGTTAGGTCGTAACCGGACTCTTTGAGCAGGTCACCGATAAATCCACGACCAATACTCCCGGCACCAAAATGTAAAGCCTGCATATTTACTCTCCATTAAAATATGCCAAGAAAAGCTCCGGCAATGGAAACGGTAATAATTACCAGCATAATAACCGTGAAGTTTTGATTTCGTTTCAGCAACCACCAGTAAATACCGAAAACAGCGAGCAGTGGTAAAATACCCGGAACGATATTGTCTATGACCTGCTGAAGAACAAACGGTTTATTTTCAGAACCAAAATTTATTTCAAGTGGAGTACTTAACCGAACATACGTCGAAGACAACGCTCCCATCATAAACAGACCGAGCGTACTTGCCCCGGTAATTAATGTGCGGATATGGCCAGAATGCAATATTTCCCGAATTGAGGCTTGTCCTGCCCGGTACCCGTAGGCCGCTAGCTTGCGGCCTACGATAATCTGAATCAAAGGCAGGAGGAGAAGGAAAAAAGCCCCCAGCACACTACCATTAGTTGAAAGTGTAACCGCCAGACCAAAAATAATCGGTTTCAGCGTCGCCCAGTCTATAGAATCACCGATCCCGGCCATCGGCCCCATTAAGCCTGTTTTAATACCAGTTATGGTGTCGTCATCAATATCTGCGCCACGTGCCTTTTGCTCTTCCATTGCAATAACAATGCCGTTAATCGGTGCGCCGTATACTGCCTCGGTGTTATAAAAGACCAGGTGACGTTTTATAGCCTGTTTTAAATCCTCCTGATCCGGGTACAGCTTTTGTAATATTGGCAGCAGTGCTGTAGTAAATCCCAGCGCTTGTAAACGTTCATAGGAAATGCCCATTTCCGCAACAATGTAGTAGTAGAGCCAGCTGTTTTTAACATCTTTTTCAGTAATCAGTTTTGTTTCCATTATCAGCCCCTTACGCTTCTTTTTTGTTCTGGTAGTACGAGATAAGCAGCACAGCGCTAAGACCGAAAATAGCCGCACCGAAAACTGGAATGCCGCTAAACTGCACGAGGAAATAACCGATAAAAAACCAAGGCAGTAGCTCTTTTTTGCCGATAACAAAAATAGTGAGGGCAAAGCCGAGCGCCGGAAGCAACCCTCCAGCCACGCTAAATCCGTGAATCAGCCACTCCGGAACACTGTTCAGGAAGGAATTGATACTGTCCTTACCGTACATATTGGCAAGAAACGGTACAGGAAATCGGATAAAGAAACCTAGTACCGTCGGCCACACGACAGCGCAAAGTTTAATTTGACTGACATTACCCTCCTCAGCATACTTATCTGCCATATGCACAAATATAGCGTTAATCGTTTTTCTGAATTGATCGAGGAAAACCCCCATCACACCGATAGGTACGGCGATAGCAATGGCCAGCGTTGGCGATAAACCAGTATTCAACGCAAGCGGAATTGCGATAAGCCCTGCCAGGCAGTCATCTGCCGGTAAATTAGAGCCTGCTGCAACCAGGCCTATATAGAGAATTTGGATCGCTGAACCAATTATTACCGCCTGTGTTATATCACCCATTATTAAACCAATAAGAACAGATGAGAATAAGGGCTGGCGTAATGCATGTGTTACCGCGTAGCCAATATCCGTTTTACAAATCCAGTACCAGAATCCAGTAAAAATTGCGATTTCTACCATGATCATCCCTCCAGCCGGGAAATTGCTTTGTCGAGCGTTAACCTGACTTCTTCCGGGGTAACCTGGAAATATACTTCAGTCCCCCTCTCTTGAATAAACTTAAGATCCTGCAAATCCTGATCATCGATGGATATCCCATTTACCACGCTGCGGCGATTCACGCCTCCACCCAGGCCACCGATTTGTACCGTTGGTAAATTCACGTCCTGTTCAATCAGGTGGCGCAGATTACCAATCGATTTGAACAGCAGCAGTACATTATCTTTACCATTATCGTACTGGCCCGCTCGCACCCCAGAAATGAATGCTTCCTCAGAAAGAACGTTAACTCTCACGCCTGGCGGCGCTGCCATTACATAGATGTCAGCGAGAAAACTGTCTTTCGATAACTTATCATCTACGATAACAATTTCGGTAGCCGAGATGATATTTCTCCATTTTGTAATGACCTGGCCGTGAATTAAACGAAAGTCTATTCTTACGAGTTTAATATTATTCATAATCTCTACCATTGGTTATCGATGTGATGTTTTTGATACTATCATTTCCCGCCATTATGATTTTTTCGATAAGCTCCTCAAATGGGACGTCATGACGCTGCATTTCGGCTTCAATAAGCATTGGCAGATTCATTCCACAAATAACCTGATATCCTTTTTGTTTTGCAAAGATCGCAGATACATTTGATGGTGTACCTGCGTAAATGTCTGTAAAAATAACAACATTTTCTGGTGCATGAGTGAGCAGTTCGGATACATTCTCCAGCAACTGTTCAGGTGCCATGCCAGGTTCCAGCGAAAAGCTATATATGTTCTGTATTTTACCTAAAATCATTTCACAGCTATTTACCAGTTCTTTACAAAAATTGCCATGAGATATGACCACAAGCCAGGGTGGCATTAGTTTATGTTCCATAAAGTAATCCTGAAAAAATGAAGTTAACCGCGAGATTTACCTCCGGTAATGTTTATCGTCGTGCCAGTAATATAGCTGGCTTTGTCCGAAGCCAGCCATATCACCAGATCCGCGATTTCCGTCAACCGTCCCGGACGGCCTAATGGAATTTTTTGTCTGTAATCTTCAACGATATCCTTCTCGGCCATGCCACGTGTATAAGCCAGTGCTTTTCGATGCTCCATATTTCCCATCGGCGTTGGTTCGTTAATGCCTGGTGCAACGCCGACTACTCTTATGCCAAAAGCGCCTAACTCTTTCGCCCATGAAAGAGTAAAACCCTGAACTGCCGCTTTGGTGGCAGCATAACAACTTTGCCCTCTTGAGCCTTCGATACCCGCCTCGGAAAGAATATTGATAATGACTCCTGCTTTTTGTCGGATCATCTGTCGTGCGCTTTCTTGCGAGCAGATAAATGTACCTTTTTGATTTATCGAAACCATAAATTCAAAATCTTCATCGCTAAGCTCATACCCGGGTGCCTTGCCGTAAAAATCAACCAGCAGACGAGCACGGTTTACAGCGGCATTATTAACCAGGCCGTCAATACGACCATATCGCTGTATCACTCCCTGCATAAGACCACGAACGGCATCGCGATCGGTAATGTCACACAGTTGATAGTCGACGCCGTCAATTCTCTGCTCCTGTGCAGGAATCTGAAGGTCTGCAACTACGACCTGCGCATTATTCTGCATAAGACCCTGCGCTATCTTTTCTCCAATCCCGGAGCTACCACCCGTGACAATAATGGTTTTTCTATTGAGAGAGATCCACTGTGTTGACGCCATTTGTGTTATTGCTCCGGTTTATGATTCTCTATTGGTTAATACAAATAGCGTGCCAGTTTTTATTTATGTTAAAAATCAATAGGTTATAATTTGTGTGTAGAGTTTATTTGTGCTTGCACACTGTTATTACTTATTTTCAACACTTCAGATTGAACCGGAGAGAGGCTAGTCCATGGTTCAATCAATTCATAAATCATTAAGGCTTCAGTTGTGGTCAGGGTAAATCGATATTTATTTATCAGGGAGCGAAATGCCCCTGGGATCAGTGCCATAAATGACTGCTGATGTTGCGTAAGCTCAAACTCATCACGGTGCGATAGCCCCTCGTGTGTCAGCAATCGTTCGATCATTGCCGACAGATGCATAAACAGATTTATGCGAAGATAACTTTCGAAATGAATGCCGTATGCTAACTCGAAAAACTTCACAACATTCTCGACCTCATCGATAATAATTCGTGGATTAAGAAAGGATAGATGGCTGGCTATGCCCTCCAGTGTGAATAGAATAACAATCTCATCTACCATTTTTTGCATAGCCTGAACAGGCATAATCTGGGAAAAGTAGTTCTTCCATAGTAGTTCAGGTTTTTCACTGATAAGTTTTCGTGTGTTTATTTGAGGAATATATCCGGCGTCCATTTCAGTCGTAGTGATAAGCAATCGTGTACCATACAAAGCACTGTCAGCTTTTGCAATTTTCCATTTCAGGTCATCATACTCCATCGTGACAACATCAATAGCCTCATCGATAATGTTACGACGGATAATTTCCTGGAGTTGCCGGGCAACCCCCTCACCTGAGATGCAGGAAATTATAATTTTATTACCCTCAACAATTCCGGAATAATATCGCGCTTCAACTTCCCACGCCCCTTTAACTCCGTCAATAATTTCCTTCATAGGTAAGTTTTTCTGAATTTTTTCTGCAATATTCAGGGCCATTGCCGTGCTAACATTATTCATTACCAACAGATCACCCTGTATGTGGAGTTTTATCTCGCTGTAGATATCCTGTAATGATCCCATATCAACCATGATTATCATTCCGTTTTGCCGTTCGAGACAAGTAATCCACTTTTTAAGGCGATCGATAATGCCCTTGGTATTAACCGACAAGGGCATATCAAACGCTTTTAGATAAAAACCTTCAAGCAGTTTATTGGCGGTGCCAGCAATGCTGGAGGCTGTGGTGCTACCGTGGGCGACTATAATTCCCTGAATCAATGGCTCAGGTTCGACCTGATGGTAGAATATGGCTGTGAGCAACGGCTCCATCAATGTTATTTGCGTGGGCGGGAAATGATAAGCGAAAAGCGTAACACATTCCTGTGCCAGTAAACGTGCTCGCAACGGAGAATATGCTGTTATCTCGTTTAGATAATTGACTCTATCCATCGCAACCGGCTCATTTAATGACAACTGCAGGCAATGAAATACAGCTTTCTCCATTATCGGGTCGACAGATACTCCTGTCAGTTCATAAAATTCTGCTAATGTTTCTATTGTTAACTGCCATAGCGTTCCCTGATAAAAGCGACTGGTCTGGTACTTGCCTGACGGTTCTTCGAGTTTTCGAATAAACAATTGTACATTTGCAGTGCGGCAAAAGTTTTCCAGCAGATTGTCGCCCTGCCCCGAGAAGTACGAGGCAAGTAATGGTGTACCCTGCTCCTCATTATCGGCGTAGAAAGTCACTCTGTCTTTTTCATTATGTCTGCCAGTCGCACTCTCAATATATATTCCGTGATTCTTTCTTTGCGCCCATGCGGAGGCGCAGAGGACTTTAATATGGTTCTTCAGTTCGCCAATATTCCCCTGCGCCGGCGTAGAAAGCAACTGATAAATAAGGGTATTATCAACATGGATGTCCTGATGAAAGCGCTTAGCTTCGTTGGAAAAAAAATGCGAAATGAGCGCGAGTTGCTCAGTAAATGGACGCGACTCCCACGACGGCAACATTACGGTAACTGGTATACGACGCCTAAATGTTTTCAGTAGTACATTACTTGTGTTTTCCGTGGTGGCAAATACAAAACGCACACGGGATCTACATGGCTGATGATTATCACCGAGACGGTAAAAATACCCCTTATCCATAAACAAGAATAATTTTTCCTGGTTTTCAGCCGAAAGGCGGTGTACTTCATCAAGAAATAAAAAGCTGCCGTCGGCTTCATCAAGCAGACCTGTTTTATTACGGTCGGCGCCGGTAAATGCTCCTTTAACGTATCCGAAAAGTGCTCCGGAAAGGAGTTCAGGATTATTGGCATAATCAGCGCAGTTAAGTTCTATAAGTTTTGTTCCGGGTGCCACTGTGCCTGTATCACAGGCATACTGATGCAAAAGTTGCGCCAGATAGCTTTTCCCTACACCGCTCTCACCAGTGACTAACACTGGAAGGCCACCATCCGGATAATTTACCGCGGCAATGCATAATTCAACTGCTGTTTTCAGGCTGCCCGTCGCCCCAATAAGTGAGCTGAAGGTCGCTGATACCTTCTGTTCTTTATGTTTCACCATATTCTGTTCTGTTAACCAGAAACGCACCGGACGGGAGGATTCTTTTCGCAGATAACCTTCCTCACATAATTGGTTTAGATACAGACTAATAACGCTACGACTGGCTGAGGTAAAGCGTAAACAATCCTGCGTGGTAAAACTGCTCAGAGGAGTTCGCCAGGTGGCATTGAGTTTATGATAAAGTTCTTCTTTAGCTGACATAGTGCACCATCGTGTGTCATTCACCATGTTAGCAACATGTTGCTAAAGTCTTGCTTAAGCAAGCATCTGCCAGACAGAAGCCAACATCGCTCACAGTTTCAGGATTACGATGGGGGATCACGCCAGTGCATATGTGGACCTGAGGTATTATCGCAGTCTCATAGCGTTGAGGAAACCTTCTGTAGACTATGATATTTTTCAGATAGTTACTGAGAGTTAATTACTAGTAGTTTTTAATCAGTTAATTGTATTTTTGATATTAATCATCATGACTCTCTTATTTATAAGTCTGAGCATCTTCATAACTACAACTGTTCATGCGGAATGGATAATGGTGTATGGTACACAGATTGAAAACGGATTTATATAATAAAATTCACTGTCTTACTCAAATATTAACATTCAGAAAAGCTAATGTACGCATACATTAACTTTGATAAAAATGAAATGAATACTTAAAAACTCCCGTCTATATCTTTGCCGGGTGTGGCGCGTATGCTATGTACTAAGAAATGTTTATCGTTTGATGATTCCAATGACAATAAAGAACAGCATGGTTGCTGAAAGCATAATCAGTAGCCAGCCAAAGGGTTTGGCATCAAAAACAGTAGTGATGCAATCATTAGTACAGCTAGCCACGGTCGGGTGACAATAGAAATACCCCATGTAATAATAACCTCCATAGTGCTTGTTACTGGGGCTACGAAAAAAGTGGTGAAGAATGAGCATCCGACTACAAGCAATGCAATCAGATCAAATTTAATATTCAAGATTATGCTCCATGTAAGATAACTGCGAGCAGAATGATACTGGTTACCTTATTTAACATATTTCCAGACGCCAGCGGGTATTTTATCATAAAATTTTCCCATCGCTATTTCCGCCAGCCGGTGATCCACTGCGGCATTGAAGTACTCAAGTTCATCATCCGACAGGGAATATTTATTTTTTTCTATCACCCTTTCCAGGGTGTCCTCCGATGTACAGCGTCGTAGTCGTAAAATCCATTCCTGTTTCGTCATTAGTTTTTATATCCTGAGATGTTCCGGGTTTTAAATTTTATAATTAACGCAAATTTCATTCAGGCGTTATGGACCGTGCCGTTCTGCTTAAGATAATCACTGATGCTCAGGCCGGACAAGCGAATTTTATCCGAAACTTCCCTGAACTGCTCTTTCCAGCCATTTGTCAGACGTCTTAGTGACGCGATTTTGCAGGCGACGCTGAACGGCGTTCTCCCCAGTTTCTCGGAAAGCCAGAAAAGATGCTTACCAATATCATCATTCGGGACGCCATCGAGCGCATCCAGTAATAAAGTTTCCTCTTCAGCCACCCAGGCCTGGCGGGCATTCGGAAAGCGTGGGTCAGGTACAGGTGCCTGTTTCTCTTCCTTCGGTTTCGACGATGCCGGTATCGCGGGCTTTTTCATGCCGACGCGCGCTTTCATGGCGCCGATGGCGGCGACGGCCAGTACCAGCGTTTCACGCTCCTTGCGCGTGAGCAGGCTGTCCTCACAGATCAGGGTGTTCAGGTTATCGATCAGCGTATTCAGTCTGGGTTCAGTTACTTTCATTTTATGCTCATATTCCTTGTGTGGTGGCGATCAGTCCCGGCTCTCATTCACCTGGACGATGACCGGCAGGCCTGCATCAAAACAGGTCTGATACCAGCTGGCCACCTGCAGGGGATCGCCCTCTTTTATCCGGCGTATTCCGCCGGCATCCGTCAGCTGCAAACAGGTGGTACCGTCCAGACGGATCACGTAGGCCGCTTCCCGCAGGGAGTAATGACCATCACCCAGCTGCAGTTCCACCGCGTCACCGGCAGCCGTCTGGCGTAACGGTAGACGCCGGACGTCTGCCAGTCGTTGTCGTGCCGTTTCAGCCTCGCGTTCTGCCTGGAAGAGCGGTTCTGCAATGCAGCGACCGTCCTCCGTCAGCTCGACGGCCAGCTGCAGGTTCGGGGCGCGCAGCGTGCGCAGCCAGCCCGCGGCTTCCATGCGCCGGCAGGAGGCGCGCAGGTTCGGCCCGTACACCGGGGCGTCCCCGCCCTGCTCCAGCACCCGCTCGATATCCCGCGTCGCCACCGGCCCCGGACGTTTCGCATCGAGGGCGGCCAGCACAATCAGTACCCGCCGCTGCAGCGGTGACGACCTGGGGTGGTTCACCGTTGTCACGATGTCATTCCTCTCTTTTAAAGACGAGAGCGTGCTGGCGCTGCCAGTCGGCCTCAATGCGCTCATCATTTCCCACGCCTGAATAGTCACGATTCGCAAGCCTGTGCCAGAATTGCAGGAAGTCCGTTGCTTTACTCAGCTCCTGAGGGTAGTAAGGGCCATCCTTGCTGAGCTCACATTTCTGTATCGACTCTTCGGCTTCCTGCAACAGCTGCTCATAACTGAGTGAAAAATTCACTTCTTTCTCATCCATCCTTCGCGCTCCGTCTGAACATGTCCGTTTAGGTTAAAAATCATATCGCAAATGATTTGTTACATGGTATTTAAACATCATATCAGATATTATTATATGATTAATGAGAAATATAATATTAAGTATGATTTTGTGAGACTGACTTAATTATCATATCACTTACCGGTTTTCCGCCGCGCAGATCCGATTTCTGGCTAAGCCAGACCTGGCAGTTCCTCCATGTCGAAATATCAGTTTTAGATGCCAGACTTTTTGCCTGAATTGAGGTAATGTACTTGAGATTAATCCGACTTTTAACATATGAAGGAACCGTTCAGAATGGCTGCCAGGCAAAACATTCCAGCACAATTACGCTTGAAGGAAATACAGATTCAGAGCCTGAAAGGGATATCAAACTGTATCATCAACTTTCCTGCAGATAAGAAAGTTACAGCTATTATGGGGATGAATGGATCTGGGAAGTCAACGATCATCCACGCCCTTGCCTGCTGTTACAAACCCCGTACTGTTACTTCGAAAGAAAATAACCGATTCTCTGATTTTTTTACTCCTCATGATGATAACAACTGGCGTGACAGTGGTTTTACTGCCTATTTTTATGTAGGAACCCTGAATAATCAGGGGAATAGAATAATTTTCGAGCCTACGCCAGCACCGGATGACACCTTCACACAGCTTTATTCCAAAGTCGCCCGCTGGCAGCCAGTTTATGCACGTCGACCGGTCAAGGAATCCCTATACCTGGGACTTCAGACACTCGGCACTTTATCTGATGATCTCGCTGCGTCCCGACATGCAAAGTACGTTAGCCATGATTTCGGCCCTGCCCCCCTCAAACAAAAAATACTTGATTCTATGTGTCGGATTCTTGAGGCTAATTACTCCGATTTGATGGTCTGTACTACCCAAAAGGGCTACACATTCTATAAATTTACCAAAAATGGTATCTCCTATACTGAGCACACCATGGGAGCCGGTGAGAAACGTGTATTTGAAGTGCTTAAAGCTGCACATGACCCCTCTATAATGCCAAATGGATTGCTTCTAATTGACGAACTCGATGTTCTCCTCCATGAGAAAGCCTTCAAAAAGTTGGTCACTGAGCTCATCGACATAGCGGATGAGTCGCTGCTGGAAATTGTTTTTTCGACTCACAGGGAATCTGTCGTTCAGTTCAAGCGAGCGATCAATATTGTTAGTATTTTTAATATGGGTACAGGGATTAGGGCATTTCCCGGTGTATCTGCTGATGCGTTACGTCAGTTGACTGATGTTCCGCCTGAAATGGTAAGTGTTTTCGTTGAAGATGAACTGGCGCGTACGGCTATCAATGTCCTTCTGGAGCGGGAGGCTCTGACAGATAAGGTGGACGTTCAGCTCTTTGGTGCTGCAGAAAACTCTGCTGTTGTGCTTGCGGGACTTCTGCTTTCTGACCGCGATATTGGAAAGGTGATGTGCGTTCTTGACGGCGATGTGCACCGTACGATTCAGGAAAAACTTAAAATCATTCAGAAGTGTCTGACAGGAACGGACAGGGTGATAAAACAGCAACGACGTGACGTGTTGGGCAGACTCTTTGAATTTACTCTTCAGACGGTTCATCAAAAAGGTGCTCCGGAGTTTAACCATAAATGCTGGTTCGAAGCTATCGATCCGGCAACAGTATCGGCGGATGAGGCCGCTGAGTATGCCAAACTAAGGCAGTTTTCGATGTCAATTAATGGATTAGCTGACTGGCATGATTATTACGACAGACTGAATAACCTAGCACGGAAACACAACATCGAACATACCATTCTGAGCTATATCAGCAAATACTCAACAGCATGGGATAACTATATTTCAGCTGTACGTCAAGAGATCATTGAACGAGCTAGTGAACTCGAATGAGGGTAAGGCAGGGCAGCAAATCTGTTACCCAGCGGCCAAACGAATTCAGCACATTTTACAGTATAATAAACGCACCATGCAGATATCCCCGAACAGGCAGCGCAGCCCGCTCAGGGTGTTACTGTAAATCCCCTGCCCAGCGTCTCAAACGCTCAGTCAGCTGATAATTATTTTTTGAAAGGACGCGCTAAGGATTAGAAAGGAATATCGTCGCCCCACGCAGCTTCATCAGAGTCAAGCGCAGCATTAGGTAAAGGAAGATTACTTACGATATATAAATTAAGGATGTCTTCCCGGTCCATAAACATGATCTGGCTTCTTTTGCTGGCATCAAGTTTGCCACCCAGCCAGTTTCTCGCCTGTTTAGTAATCTCTCCGCCAGCAACGATAAAGGCATGATCGACCAGCACCTTTCTGTTTGTCTCCGGGTCAAATATTTCATGACCAAGCATCATCAGAACCTGATTGTGAATTTCAGCCACATTTGAATTTGTGGATTTACTGACGCCGGACGCATCCAGCTTGCCTTTTTTTGCCTGTATACCGAAATAAAGAACATGCTGTGTTGGTAGAATAAACTTCATCCAGATGTCTTTTCCATATTCCAGCGCTTTATCCTTATGTCCTGCTGCTGTTATCCGGTGGAAGCCGAGCTGCCGGAATAAAGGAAGGAGTACCTCCTCTATCAATTCATCTTCAGAGCAGGTATCAAGAAACGTTGTCAGTAATGTCCTTCGTTTTATTTCGTGAGGCGTGAGGGGCCGATGAGGATTATTGCTTATTGATACTGTTTTGGTGCCATTGTGACGGATATACAGCAGGTTATCTTCTCCATAGAAGGCTTCATAGCCCTCCCGCAACAATGGCTTATTCAGTTCTTCAAGGGCTTTTAATCTCCCGGGATCGTCATCCATGGCATCCTCTTTTAACATTAGACACCTGAGCACATGAACAAACCTTTCCGGTAAAGAGTGGGCTTTGGGCTGCGGCTCATTTAGAAGCTCTTCCAGCCTCATAGCTGTCCATGCCCACCGTGTTGATCCATCATGCACAACTTCCATGTCGCAGTCCTGGAAAAACTCAGTGATACGGCTGCTTGAGCGATACAGAAATGCCTTATTATCTCCGATGATACATTCCGCGAGAGCCCTGAGATTTCTGTCTTTAAATTTCATGTGTAATAATCTCCCTCTGTTTAGTTATACAGAATACATTGCAGGCTCCGTTTTCTCGGATCACTAACAGCTATACACTACTCATTACCATTAATTCACAAAAAATGCCCGAGGTAGTTAATCAGCAGGCATATCTTGTAACAGTCTATTTGCTACTAAATAACCCAGTCTTCCAGTGTCAGTCCAGGCACCCGCGCAAACTCTCTCACATTGTTCGTCACCAGGACGGCGCCCGCCGCGATGGCGTGGCCGGCAATGGCCGTGTCGTTCGGGCCGATCGGCGTCCCGGCGAGGTGCAGCGCCACCCGGATGTCGGTCGTGGCGTCCACCGCGGCCCGGTCCCAGGGCAGGATGGCATCGAGGCGCGCGCAGAACGCGTCGACCAGCTGAATATGGCGCGGCGAGGCCTTCGGGCCGGTGGCGCCGAAGCGCATCTCGGCATACGTCACGGCCGAGACCACGATGCGATCACCGCGCAGCACCGCCTGCTCCAGGCGCTTCAGCACCGCTGCCGGCTGCTCGCGCATAATGAACGAGCAGATGTTAGTGTCGAGCATCCAGGTTTTCTTCATGGCTCAAAGCGTCCTTCATCGCTGACCACATCCTCACGTTCCGCCATAAAGTCCGGATCGGCCCTGTCCAGCTGCGCGAACGAGCCCCAGGTCGGCCGGACGGGACGCAGAATGATGCTGTCCCCTTCCCGGACGATCTCCAGCTCGCTGACGCCGTCAAAATCCAGGTCCCGGGGCAGACGGATGGCGCGGTTATTGCCGTTTTTAAATATCGAAACTGTGCGCATGGATGTTCCTCCGGCTGATCATGTATGAGTGCATATGTGCAGTATATGCCTGCTGGATTGGTTTGTATAGGTGTCACATATGCAGATGACTTACATATGCGTATGTCTGGCCTATGCAGATGCGTGGCATATGGATATGCTGTACCTATCCTGTTTTCTCATTTCTCCACCGCAGATCCGAATACCACCAAAGCCGGGAGTAACAGGTACCTTGAAGTTTGCTGATAACCTGCCTACAGGTACCGACACGATCAATCTTTCGGTTAATAATGAAATCTGACCTGTTCAAACTGTGAGCATCACTATGACTGTTCGACCAAATGAAGTTGCTGCACAGGCACTTCAGATACTGAAAGAAAAACTCCATGACTGGCGTGATGGCCCGGATATAGCCTGGCGTTCAACGTGGCCTGTGTTTGAGAGACTGATAGCCCGTCACGATAAAATGAAACCGGTCTATGCCGAACTGCAGGAACTGCATGTCATTGAAGGTCGACTCTGGATCCTTCTGGAACAGTGTATTTTTGCAGGAACATTTGCAACGGCCGATAATCATGCAGGCTTACGCGCGGACTACAGCGAGCTTCAATCCCTGAGTGAGGACATCCCCCGCACGGCTTTGCGGCTGGAAGCGATGCTGCGGCGCAGAAGCGACATACTTAACCGAAGCGGAAGTTTCACCATAGACAGGCTGCTGCGTCTGACAGATTTCCTTGATGAGGCAGGCCGTGAAAATAGTTTATACCGAAGCTATATTCAACCACGACTTGAGGAACTGAACGGATTTGATCTGAAATACTGGCCAGATATTGCCGACCTGCTGCAGGTACTGGGTGGTGAAGATACCGAAGTACAGATCCTGGACGAGGCGACTGCAACGATTGTTTCTGCACGGCGTGCATCGTTAACGGATTTTTTTAAGGATTTTTTTGGCCGGCTGCATAACATTTCTGACGGTTCAAGGTATGGGCTCAAGAAGGATTTCAGATTATCTGATAGTGCGATCGCCACCCTGAGTAATATTCTTTGCGATCGGCTTCCCGACGAAATGATGGATGAAGGATATGTCAAACGTGTCAGACAACGTTTGAGAGAACAAGGGGTTACATTAGTCTGGTAAGGACCATTTTATCTGATGGTCATCTTTTATCTGGCATTAACCCGGATTTTTCTGTGCTGCAGCCAGGTCGTGATCGTATATCTGGACGGCGGATTGTCCGCGCGAGGGAGATAATATGATGAATACTTTTGACGACCCGGGTCATGTCGCAGCAGAAACTGAGGCGGCGCTCAAATGCTGGATCAGGACCGACAATATCCTGTACAGACGAATCTATGAAGCCTGGTATTGCAGGTTAGGGGAGATGGCCTTTGACAGTTCTCGCCTTGAGGTGAGATCCTGCACAGCGCTGCTGGATATGCACATGCTAGCCGTTAGCGGTCCAGTCGCCACGGTTTTCCGGTATCTGTGCCGTAGCTATCGGTCCGGTAATGCTTAGCGCACCTGTTTTTCTTGATAGTCGTCTGCGCCTGCCGGGCAGATCTCATTCTCATGATGAATTAGTTATGGTCAGCGCACCACGTTAATCTGCTGACCATGACAAAAAGGCCCTGCGGGGCCTTTGCGGCAGCCAGATGAGAGCTGGTTTAAAAACGGTTTCTCTCGATTGATTGCTCGATCTGAGCAACGAGTTCTGTGCAATGACCAGCTTCTTTGATGCGGGTGATTCGTCCAGTGATCGCGTCAACATCCCCCAGAATTTCCGTCATATTTGACAGTGCCAGGGCGCGGTAACGACCAGCGACTGAACTGACGCCATGATAGCGCAGTTGCAAAAGCAGTTTCAGAAACGCTTCATCGTCCTGGGTTTGAGTGTCGACCCATTTGCGTACGGCTTCATTCCCACTGATATCACGCCAGGCCCAGACGTATGAATTCATAAGTGGAAAATCTACCAGCCGGTCGGTGACTTCGTCGCCGTTCAGCCTTTCAGCCAGGGCCTCTTGTACTGCCCCTAATATTTCCAACGGCAGCCACGGCTGCAGCTCGTGTTTTTCTCTGTTTCCGGCCATGCCATGCTGCCACAGAAGGTGACGAACATATTCCGCGATCCAGTACCAGGCCTGCCCGTTTTTGACCTTTTCAGACAGGAATTCTGCTGTGTGGTCTGCGTTTTCCCGGAACATCCGCGTGATGAGCCGATCAGTCACGCTGTAGGTATCCAGGTCATGCAGGACAAACCACTCGTTATTCTCCCGATAGCGTTCCAGCATGCTATCGCCGGTGTCAAAGAAGAACTGAAGCAGGCCGCAACATTCTTCCGACGTTCTGCTCTCAATCAGGGGCTTCGTCATCTGGGCCAGAATATGTTCAAACCAGGTCCGGGTGGATAAGTTCTTGCTTTGGATATATCCAAGCAGCTGTTTCGCAAGTGCCTGTTGCTGTTCAGGCTGGCGGGCGAGCGCAAAGAGTTCCTCAAAAATCTTTGGCTCCAGGACATTCTGAGGGGCAGAGAAGGCGAAGTAGTAGCGCCAGTATGGCAGGCTACCCAGCCGTTTTCCCGCGGTCAACATGGCACTGTCCCCCTCTGCGGTTCGGTTAAAAAGACTGACCGGCAGTTGCGCCAGTCCACCGGAAATCCCCGGAACCCATTCGCTCAGTTCCGATGCAGAATAAGCCCTGGCAGGAAAATACCTCATCAGATGAGCGTTCAGACTCTTTGTCAGAACCTCCATTTCCTTATCACTGATATGTCCATCTCCGGATTCCACCACGGCCCGTTCAGACAGGTATTCCTCCACCCAGTCATACAGCCCCGGGTTTGTGGTGCGAAGCAGCAGCAGGAAGCACAGATCCGGGAAATACACGTAGTCTCGCATACCGGCGTAGCGGAACCTCAGCGCGTTCAAAACGATCTGCACCTCTCTTGGAGTTTTCAGCGCGCCGCCATAGATATCCGCCACCCTCGTCAGGTCTTCCATAACGTCAGCCTCCGGTGGCCGGTCATTTACCATGCGGTATAACTCCGCCGCCGCATCGCGGAATTCCCGACGTAGTACAAAGGATTCCGGACGTGGAAGCCCGAATGAAATTTGCACAATTTTTTGTAAATACAGGCTGCCATCGGTCACACCAAGTCCCTGGCGGATGGCCTCTGACAGGACCGCTTTGTCATAACAGAGCAGGTAACGGAAACGGGGAAAATCCGCGACCGATTTTACCAGCCGGATCACTTCAACGGCCTGTGCTGGTTCGAGGCGATCGAGATCGTCCAGCATGACAATGAAGCTCAGATCCAACTCCGCGATTTTCTCTGAGATTTCGGCGCGCATTTGTGTCGTGGTTTTTTCTTTTTCTTTTAGCCAGCGCGATTCCGACAGAGCGGTCAGGGCACCGCTGGCGTCGGGGATCCCGGGGATAATCGCGGCAAACTTAGCAAGAGGTGACAGGTTCCGTGCGGTGGCCCGGGTATAGTCCATCAGCGTCCGGGCGGTACGGGTCAGCGCCTCTTTCTTTTTGAGTTCCGCCAGTTCACCGGCAGGAAGTAGGCGTTCTTCTTCTGTCGCAATAATGCCGGCGACGGGAAGCAGTAAAGACGCCACCAGAGACGTATCACTGCCATCAAGCCACGGGGAAATGCTCAGTACATAAGTCCGGTCTTCTTTCTGTTTCTCCAGCGCCGCGCGCAGCAGATTCAGGAGGCTGGTTTTCCCCGTCCCCCAGGCACCTTCAATACCAATGACGGCACTGCCCTTACGGCCGATACCCTGAATAGCATGGGCTAATTCGGTGGCAATGTGCGAGTATCCATAGCGGTCTTCGTCCTTGCTGATAACGGCGCGATCAAGGTGTTTTCCCTGCGGTTTTACTTCCGGTGTTTGTGTCATGGTCACAGATCCCCATACAGGCCACGCAGACCGTTCAGGACATCGGTCAGAACATCGTCGCCGCAGCGTGTAACCAATTCCTGAACCAGCGTCTCAAAATCGTCCGCCGGCAAAAAAATCCGCAGGCCGTCTATCCCGAAGAAACCCTCCGGCGTGACATTTCCGGGCGGGGAGAACATCACGCGCTCCCCCTGGTGACCGTGCGCCAGGGCTTCCGGATGTCGGGCGTACAGACTGAACAGGCCCAGCAGTCGGAGAACTCTTCCCAGCCGTACGGCACCACGAAGTCCTGGCCGGTGATCAGCAGGTGCAAACGGGGCGTGTTGTACCAGGCCCCCGGGCGTTCTCCGGGGTGCTGGCCGTCAATGCGGATCTCAAGACGCAGCGTGCCTGCCCCGATGGTTTCCGTTACGGCCGGGATAGCCGGACGCAGCTCCTGTGCCAGCGCTCTGGCCTGTTCTGTGTTCCAGGCCAGCCCATGCAGCATCAGCGGGAAAACGGCTTTCAGCCGCGGCTGGGTGAAGATTTCTGCCAGCACTGCGTCCGGCACCTGCGCCAGTGCAAAACAGTCGCTTTCGAGCGGACGCAGGAGGTGTTCGGCATACATCTGATCCACTACCGGGCGCAGCTCTGCCCGGAAGGCGTCAAATTCTTCCGTCCAGTTTTCCCCGGCCAGGCGGAAGATCCCCTTCAGGTAGTGGCCATCCACCGGACGGTCATGTTCCACCTGCCAGGCCAGCAGGTCGCCGGTGATGTCGAGCAGCGTATCCAGGGCCGGGAGGGTCGCCAGCCTGTTATGCCCGCGCAGGAAGGCTTCCCTGGCGTGAACCAGCATAAAGCGCAGCTCGTCGCGGGAGAGCACTGATGTGCCGAAGGTCTGGCCAAGAATGATATGCCGGTACAGCTGCCGGACCGTGGCTTCCGGATCGGCAATGAGCTGAAAATACCCGTCGCCGGGCGCGACCGTTTTCAGACCGTCATCGATGAAGCGTTCGGCCAGGGCGTTGACCGAAGTATTTTCCCGACCGGCGCGCGTTTTCAGCGCCTCGATCAGCTTTTTATGAAAACGCAGGTTAAGCTGGCTGAGCATCATCGTTCCTTTCATGTTTGTTTTGTTATTACTGCTAACCTAGCATTTAATTATTTGCTATATACCTATGTTTTATTTTATAAAACTTGTGATGTTTCTTAAATTACTGAATGTGATGGTTGTAATGCTACAGCAACGATCGCCCCTTCTTATTTCCACGCAGATCCGATTTCTGGTGGTTCCGGATCTGCTTCAGCCCCGCCGGCGCGCAGCGGCCCGGAAACACAAGATGTAGCGGTTTTCTCAGCTGGTAATGACCCTATATGTTGTGGCACTCCCCTTTCCCGTTACCGCCCGCTCACCACCGGAAATGCGCACTTTGCTTGTTCCGTGACCGTGGTACACTTCCTGAAACGTCTCTATTACGGAAAAGTAGGATCCAACCGGAACGGACGTCCGGTAATTTAATGTCGTGGCTATATGCTTGCTAGTTACAATACATGTAATGATTACTATAGGGTAAGCTGAGGACGTTCTTCATCAGGGATGTCACCCACAATAATAACCAAGCATAACTGTTACGTATGAATACATATTCCTTTGAAAGCGAGCGCATCCCGGTTTCTCTTGAAGCAGTCTGGCGAGCACTGACCGCTCTCGGCCATCAACAGCTCTGGCTCCGCCCTCCTGAAAATCACGGTGTAAACACCTGGCTGATTGTCACCTGGGACGGTCTGACGGTGGCTGAACGTATCCTGGTCTCAGGCTCCTGGTGGCTGACCGGGGATGCCAGCGCCATCTTCACCAATCCTGAGAGGATTGTTCCGGGCGATCTGGAAGAACTCACATGGCAGTCAGTGCAGCTGCGAATGAAGGAAGGATTCTGATCCGGTCGGATGTAAATGGCAGGGCGGGCTTTAATACTCCCTGTACAGGTCCTGTTCCTTTGTTGAGAAACAAAGGAGCCACATCCAGGATTACACAACTGTTGCTCTTCGGCACGAGTAATGAACGCGAAAACTATTCAGTACTCCTTGGTGAAGGCAGTTAGTCAGGATGATTGATTGCCATGTTGGCGTACACCGGTATCAAGACATACTGTCTGGCTCATCGCTTATCTCCTGCCTATTTGTTCACCATCGCCTCGCAACTCACAAAGAAGTGCGGACAGCCCATTGTCCGCAGGGTAAAGAGCTTAAGTAAAGTATGAGCCGGCCCCTTCCCTGACAAATTTCAACCTCTTCGCAATCATTCTCGAGCGTCATACGAAAGACAGCCAGAAAGGCCATTGGTTTACAAAAATCACACTGAGATTTACATTTTATTTACATTTTATTCTTAACACTAACTTTTTTGACAATTTTTTGATGTGCTGCTACCAGACGTATTCATTGAGAGAAAAGCAAGAGAAAAGAAAAAAAGCGATATGAAAAATAAATATTTTCTCACATTAAAGAATTTCTATCTAAGAAATAACATTCATCATACACCTTTACTTGTTTATTATTTTTTGACATAGACTATTCCATTTTAAAATTAATATTTATTTACAACTTGCCATTTGAAAAGAATGCCGATAACCATTTTAAATTTAAGTGTTCCCAGATAATCAAACGTGAGTTCAATATGGATGTTTTTAGTTATTCAGCTGTATCTTTAAATGAAAGTGAAAAAGAAGAACTGTCGGCAGTGGTAAGAGACATTCATAGCGAATGTCCCGGTCAAATACAGAGTCGCTATCTTTCCAGAATAAAAGAGATAAAAGATAAAATTACTAATAGTAGAATCGTGAAAAAATTCAATTTTCATGAGCCCTTGCTTATCAGCAATCTACCTGAATTTGAAAACATAGAACTAAGTAAAATTCTCCTGCTAACATTAGGTGAGTCAATCGGCCGATGTGTTGCATACTCTGATTATAATCAAAGTTACGTCACAGATATTCGTCCTACCCTGACCTCCAGAGAGCTGAGCAGCAGTTCTGAATTGCTCACGATGCATAACGATTTATGCTTTGCATCAGACAGATGCAGACCCGAGTATCTGGTATTGGTGCCACATATAGCGAATGGTGACATACCTAAAACCCTACTGGCTACATCAGCACAGTTGGTGGAATTTTTTACAAAAGAAGAACTCTCTATTCTACAAAGTGAAATATTTGAAATGCGTGCCGGTGGAAAATTATTATGGCCCAATGAAGAAATAAGGAAAATGAAAATAATTGAGAAGGAAATAAATGGAAGAATCAAGATTAAACTTAACTTCTCCAACATAAAACCGGCACCAGGCCTGAGCGAGCCCTTGTATAAACAGGCCGAAGAGTTACTGGAGAAACTAGCTTCGCTGGCGCTTCGTGTGGGACGCGAAAATGGACACAGCATTCAAAAAGGGGAAGCATTAATCATTCCTAATAATTATGCTGTTCATGGTCGTGATGTTTTTACATCAGACAACATCCAGCGTCTTTTATTACGTTCCTATGTCGTGTCACAGAATGTCGTTGATTCGTTTTCTGGTAACACCATGATATCCATTAGAAACTAATTCAATATTACATACAGGGCTGTATGATGGAAAACGTAATTATTATTGGTGGCGGTCATGTGGGTTCGACACTTGCAGTAGACATGTTCCTGAGAAGAAATGAAACCAACCTCGACCCTCATCTGGTATTAATGCACTACGGAAATCATCTGTTTCTGAAAAATTCAGGGAAAAGATCATTCAGATGTGAAAATATCATGACAGGGGAAGTCAATGAAACGGTATTCCCTTCTCAAAATGTTCATGCAATAAATCACGACATCAGACATCTGATGCAAAGTGCCGTTGCAATTATTATTACTGTACCGGATATTCCATTATTACGTAAGGTGCTGATTGAATATCTGGAAGCGTGTCCAGTAAATCCAGGAGCGACTGTAGCATTTGTTCGCGCAGGTCAGGGCGGACAGCTCGTCCTTATGGACAAATGGCGTAAAAGCTCACGGTTGAATAAATTGCATTTGCTGATGGTAGAAGACAGTTTTTACGGTACCAGATGCATTGATAATATCATCGAGTTTAAAAGGAAAAACATCACTCGAGTCGCTACACTTAGTGAAAAACCTGATGAAGCAATGGATTGTGTCAATCAACTGTTTTTCGGGCCATCTGTGCCTGACAATCAACATCAGTTTGAACGAGTAAGACCTCTGGACTTGCAGTTTGACCCACTGGGTTACATTATTCATCTTGCTGTTGCTCTGGATAAGACAAATCTCACAAAAACGGCTTCTGGAACTCAATACCTTCATTATAGCGATGGTGTTCACGAGGAAAATGCCGGTCTCATTAATTCACTTGATCACGAACGAGTAGCACTCGCTCGTTCTTATGGTGCTGAGACACGACTATTTACCACTATGTTGACTGAGCAATATGGGCTTCCTCAACAACCTACTTTCTTTGAAATGGCAAAGAGCACAAAAAGTATCTATCGTTCATTATCAGAAAAATCACTCAACTCACTTAAAACAGGCCGTATGATTCAGGAGGACTATCCTGGGTTATTAACGATGAGTTGGTTTGCCGAAATCTCTGGTGAAGACTTTATGATCACCCGGGACTATGTCAACCAGATTACTCAAATGCTACAGGCCCTGAAGGTGAATACAGATGGCCTTGATTATTATCATAACTATCTGAATGCTCTCAATTTAAATAAATCCGACCTGATCGGCATGCTTTCGAACTAACATAAATGGAGTTAATTATGAAAAATAACAATTTCACACCAGCCTCATCATTCGGTAAAAATACCAGTGTGGATGCTAATTATTATCTTGAACATGGATTTGCAGATGTCAGGGAATTAATTTCAAAAGAAATGGTAGAATATCTTCGTGATATTAATAATCAAACAAAAAGCAATAGCGCATTCGATTCATTCAAAAGAAATACATATAATGTAGCAATCGAAGATGAAAAAATTCTGTCCTTTATACGCACAGAAAAGTTTGCCGATCTTGTTAAAAAACTTGGTTATGAAGATTGTGTATTCACTGATGGGATAATTTTTGAAACGGACAGCAATTCTGTTGGTTTCGACTGGCATATCGGTGTGACCAGTTTCAAATATATCTATCCTGAAGACAGAGCCTTCTCTATTTGGATAGCTCTTGATGATGTTGATCCGGAAAAGCAGGATGGGGGGATGAGTCTTCTTTCCACACAGGCATTCTCCGGTCATGAGTTTTACAAGTTACAGTCAAAAGTAACAAAATCTCTTACCGAGGGAAAATATAAAATCCCGGCGATATTTAAAACCGTCCTTGGACCACGGTTCAGAACTGAGGAACAAAAAAAATTCAAAGAGCTTTATCCATTTATTCAGGAAAAAATCCCACACCTGTTCAGTGAATCTCTTTATATTTCAGGGTTTGCACGTAATTTATTCGACAGTGAATCGGTACGTTACCGTCTTGCGCCCGGGGATGCCATTGCATTTGATAAAGATGTTTTCCATAAAAGCAATCGATTTTTACCCGGACCTCAGTTATCACGTCGTGCATTTGTCATGCGCTTTATTGATGTAAAATCTCGTTACAATCAGGTGAATTCAGATAAAACTGGGGGCGATGTTTCCGTTCTGGTTAACAAGATGATTGCTGGTAATGGTAATCACTTTGATATACAAAAAGGAACTGTTATCAGAACTACATCAGAGGTAAAAAAATGATTACGTATATCATCAAAAGAACGGGTAATCGATACATTGATATCAGCAGTGGTAAGACAATTGATGCTTATTATCCAAAAGGAGACATGAATAAGCGTTCCTGTCTTGCCGTCAAGCACAAAATTATCCGCTGCGAATCATTTGAAATTGAGACAGATATTTCAAAAGATATCACGTCGACTGAAGATGCTTATCTTCGTTTACAGCTTCTTTCATCTCGTGAATACAAACCAAACGAAATAAATCTGGAAGGCATTTTTCAGCATCTTCCCAATGTAGCCTGGACCAGTGCAGGCCCGGTATTCCCTGAGTATGTACAACGTTTACGCCATATTATTGCGGAGGATTATCATCAACTTACCGTATTTAGCGTGGATAAATTTCCAAGAATGGTTGACTACATAG
This sequence comes from Klebsiella sp. KP20-425-1, assembly GCF_025813515.1. NCBI lineage: Bacteria > Pseudomonadati > Pseudomonadota > Gammaproteobacteria > Enterobacterales > Enterobacteriaceae > Klebsiella > Klebsiella sp. KP20-425-1. Next base: position 1,439,988 of record NZ_CP109614.1, on the reverse strand, counting down.
TCCCTTCAGGTGTGCGTATTGCCGATGCTGACCGGGTACGTCTGGGAGCCTACATTTCTCAGGGAACGACTGTTATGCATGAAGGGTTTATCAACTTTAATGCAGGTACTTTAGGGCAATGTATGGTAGAGGGGAGGATCACCCCAGGGGTAACCGTCGGTGATGGAAGTGACGTCGGCGCAGGAGCCTCTATCATGGGAACCCTGTCCGGTGGCGGTAAACAGAAAAATCAGATAGGTAAAGGCTCATTACTGGGGGCTAATGCAGGGATAGGGATCTCTCTGGGAGATTCCTGCATTGTGGAGGCAGGGTTATATGTGACGTCAGGGACGAAAGTGACGCTGCCGGACGGATCCGTCGATTATGCTCGTAATTTATCAGGCAAAAATAATCTTCTGTTCCGACGTAACAGCCTGACTGGTAGTGTTGAAGTGCTGACAACTGACAGCAGTGTATGGGGAGGTGTTAATGCCGTTCTTCACCAGAACGACTGACACCCAGAATACTTCCGCAGACCGCGTCGCACTGGTTATCGGTGCGACGGGGGGAGTCGGGCAGAGAAGTGTTGATGACTTGCTGCAGAATGGGTTTCGGGTTATTGCAGTTGGTCGTGATCGCCGTAAACTGGGTGTGCTCGTCGCCAGGACTGAGCTTTACAAAAACAAGCTTCATACCATCTGTGCTGACATTCAGTCTACTGAAGATGTGAGGGGTATCCGGGACCGAATAGCGGAGTTTGGCCATTTGGATTTGCTGATACTTGCAGCAGGGATCACCTGTAATAAAACCACAGGGGCAACAGGACAAGAAATACAGAATGTAATAAGCAGTAATCTGCTTGGGCCTGTTTTTGTTATAAATGACTTGTTGCCATTCCTATTGAGAGCGGAATCACCGTCGGTGATCTGCCTCTCATCAAGAGCGGGAAAAATAGGCTTCGCGGATAAGGGCATTTATGGGGCGTCAAAAGCAGGTTTACAGCTCTATATGGCAGCCTTATCGTCAGATCCAGCGCTTAATAAAATTCGTTTTACCGTATTATGTCCGGGATGGATTAACACTGCGATGGCTATTGAAGGTGGATGCCAGAGAGCAAGCAACTCAATACTTCAACCTGAAGATATTTCCTCGTTGATGATCTGGCTTGTTAACTCTCCTGAAAGAGTCAGAATCAAGGAAATCGTTATCGAAACGTCTCCTGATGAGCATTAAAACTGATTATATTTTAACTTAAAGCAAATGAAAAAAAATCTAATTCATATTATTGGAGGCAGTGGGCCAACTCGTCCATACTACTGTCTGTTTTTAACATCGTTAATATTGACTGTAGCCAGGGGAATAACATTACCTTTTCTTGTTGTATTTTTACATTTTCAAAGAGGGTTTGGGGTAGATGAAACTGGTTATATTATTACAGCTGGAATAATTTTAGGGCTGTTTTTCTCACCTCTTTGTGGAAAAATAATGGAATTACTGAACTGCAAAAAGTGTATTATCCTGGCACTGCTACTATTCAGCGCAAGTAACATTTTCATGTCTGAATTGAGGAGTCAATATTTAATAATATTTTTTTATGCGCTACTAAATTTAGCATATTCTTTATACAGTGTAGTACTTAAAGTTGTGATTTCTGATGCTGAGAAAATAAACAAATCAAGGCTATTTTCGATAAATTACACCATGACAAATGTTGGATGGGTTATTGGGCCTTTACTAGGGAGCCTTTGCTCTGGACTCGATGGTCGCATAATGTTCTGGATCTCAGGAGTAATAGGTGTTTTGCTCGCTTCATTTTTCATTTTATACAAAGTGCGATTAATTGAGGAGAAGCAATTAACAAAAAATGCTCAGTACGCTCCTGTTGAGACAGATCATCGGAACCACTCTAATAACACTTTATGTTTGATAATTCTTGCTGGATTTATTTATTCTTTTTGTTATGGCAGATTTTCATCAAGCATAACACAGGTGCTTACTGTAATATTTGACAAGGAAACCACCTACCAAATTATTACGTCGCTGATGGTAACAAATGCGCTTTTTGTAATTTTACTCCAGATCCCATTAGGTTCAAGGGTATCTAAAGATAACGTTGTCTTAAGTTCTTTTATTGGTAGCTGTAGCTTAATTATTGGCGTGATGCTCTTCGCAGGATCTTTCGGACATTTAACTATGTGGGTCACAGGAATGATATTCTTTACACTGGGAGAGGTTCTCCTTAATCCGGTGCAGTATTTGATGCTGGATTCTTTAAAGACAAATACGAGCAAAGCCAGTCTCTTTTCATTACAGATGCTTACCGGTGTGGGAGCTGCTATCAATCCGGCGGCAACTGGGTGGCTTGTAGAGAATATCAGTTCAGGATCAATATTTATGGTCATCGCCTTTGCCGCTATAACTGGTTTTTTTCTCGTTGCGCTGGCTTTAAAAGACTGGAGAAGATATGCATAATTTATTTTTCCTTACCTGTGCTTCGTTATTGTTCATTCCTGGACCTACTAATATTTTGATTTTTAATTCAGGATATAGCAATGGCTTCAATAAAGCCCCATCTTTGATGTTATCAGAATGGTCTGGTTATATCATCAGCATTACTTTATGGTCTATCGCTGCAGGATTGTTTTTTAGTTCCTATGGGTGGGTGGATATCATTACTAAGATTGCATGTTCATTGTATCTTTTTGTTCTTTCGATAAAACTATGGTTTTCGGGACATATAGAAAATGCAAAAAAGGTAATTATTAATTCAAAAACAATATTTTATACAACCTTTCTAAATCCAAAATCTTTCATTTTTGCAACGATAATTTTCCCTGTAAAAATCACAGATGATTTATTTTTATACTCTGAGATTTTAATACGTTTTACCATGGTTTTGTTTACAGCATCGGCTTTTTGGTTGTGTTCAGGGAATTTTATAAAGAATGAAACAGATGGACATTCAGTAAAAATAGCGATTCGATATTTTTCCGTTCTGACATTAATAAGTTTCAGTGTCTATATATTTTATCAGGGTGTGATAAAAATATCATGGACTTAACCATTTTCACACCAGATGTCAAGGTACATGTTTACAGATATTTTAAATATCAATCATCACTAAATACAATTATCCTAATTTGAGGGAAAGTATGAAACACATTGTAGTTATCAATAGTTCTGAATTCAGTGGTGTTGAGTTATTAGATAAATTGCTTAAAGAAAAATACAAAGTCAGCTACTTTCGTAATCTTGCTTACATACGGGACTGGGACTCCTCCAGAACGGACGATGTTCTTCGACGTCTTCATAATGTTATTGATCTACCTAATACACATACACCAGAAATTGTCAGAGATGCTGTTGGTATTTTAAATGACAGTCAACCGGTTGATGCACTTATTTGTATCGATGATTTTTCATTAGAAGCTGCTGCCTGTGCAGCCGAGCATATAAATGTACCATTCAGCAGTGTGAACGCTGTTAAAACAACCAAAAATAAGTTATTGTCACGCCAGATTCTCGAAGGAACAGATAAAAATGCCCCTTGGGTTATTCATGAACGTGATTATCATAAACTTCCGTCTGTTCTGGCGTCCGTAGAATTGCCGGTAATAGTCAAACCTGTCACATCAGCTTCAAGCCGGCTGGCATACATTATTAAGGAACGGGCTCAGATTAACCTACTTATTAATAATATCGAAGAAGAAATCAATGAGTTACCATCATCCTATACCGATTTCTTTAACCGTGGTTTTCTTGTAGAAAAATATTTAACTGGGCCTCTTGTTTCTGTTGAGATCGGAAGAATAGGTAATTCTTATTACCCATTTATGGTAACTAGCAGAATTCGTTGTGCCAGTGATAACGTTATTGAACTGGGTAGTGTTATGCCTTCTTCTCTTAATGATAAGGAGGAGCAGGAATGTTTTAAACTGGCAATATCCGCACTGGATAAAATAGGACTCGATAATGGTATTTTTCATATCGAAATGATTTACACTAATTCCGGCCCTGCAATAGTAGAAGTTAATGGCAGGCTCGGAGGTCGCACCATTCCGGTTCTTTATGAACTTGCGACTGGTAATAGCATGTTTGAACATCTTATCAATATTTCTCAACGTGCTGAACCAAAAGCAGAGTCCGTTTACCAGGGGCAAAAAGCGGTTTCGTTTTTCTTTAAAGCGGAACAATACGGTAAAGTACTGGACGGTACATCCAGAGCGTTACCACAAAATCTCGCAAGTTATATTCAATCTTTTGAATTTATGAAGAAACCTGGTGATACCTTGCAAAAAGGTGAGATTCTGGGATGGACTATTGTTTCAGCGCGGCAGGAAGAGATCTGGAATGTACTCCATGAGCTGATTCAGTTTGTTGAAAGTTCTTCAGGCGTGGAAGTTAAAAAGCCTTTAATATAAACATTTATCTTAAATATTTATCTAATTGTAAAGTGAATACACCTCACATGACAAATTACTATTTTTGTCATGTGGGGTGTATATAGATAATGCTTTTATCTTTATGTTTTTGCAGAATTACTTTCGGTCTCAATCCTTTACTTTTTCAATTTTCTGTGTAATTCGTACATACCATAGTCACCTGCTATAAGCTTAGTTCTGAAACTGTATGGAAGTCCATCATTCACATCACTCTGCGCAATCTCTTTTTATTATTTAATTATAAATCCACATACTAAAATTTAACACCATGATTTTAATTTATAAATTGTATTTTTACCTATAACCCTGTCGAAGGAAATTACAAAATCTTTTCTTATTTAACTGAATGCATAAGTATCTATATAACACCAGCAATGACAGGTAGCTATACAAAATTATAGCTAATATAATAAAAGGCTCAGCCGGAAGTTGGGCGTTGTAAATGACCGTTGTAGAATCAACATAATGATAATTAACAAACAGTAACGCTGTTATAATATATATCATAAAATTTATATGATATTTCTTCTTACTTGCTTTAATTACACCATTCTCAAAAGTAATATAAGATCTCTCACTAAGGACTGCTTTACAAAACCTGGCGTTTTTTTCCTCATTCTCACAGTAAAATTCAATAATTCCCGTTGATAATTCCACATCATTAAATAATCGATATCCTCCCATGATGATCTTATGTTTGGCTTTTTCTAATCTACTATCTGACGATTGGTGTCTTTTTAAATAGGCTATAGCGTCCATTTTTTTCTGTAGAGGAAGAGAAAAAAATGTTCTTCGCGATTCATATCCTTTTTTTATAAGAGGAATTAGTATTACTGTTACTATTATTTGAAAAAATGGCGTTGTTAATTTTATTAATTCTACTGAAGATTGCTCCATTTTAATTATCTCACTTAGATATCGGACCATATAACTGTATAATAATCTATAATATTCATATTTAACAAATGATTAAATTCTGATTAATTCTACGCTGCAAGTCATATCCACCAATCTCAACCACAGATGGAACATGTTAAAGATCATACCTGCCGATCGCATCTGGAAGGTAGCCGTTTCTCGTCTTCATTTATGCCAGTTTCAACATAGCTGTCTGTCCTGGCATAACCCCATTTCTCCCAAAAATGCTCAGATGGCCTGCAGCCCTTGCCATGTCTGGCTTTGCGCAGGATCTGGCGCCAGAAAGATCCTCTACGAGTTTTGTTTTATCCGCAATAATGCGGGTTAAGCAAACAAAAGGATCCCCGCGCTGCGATTTATTATGATGACAGGCCCCGTCAGTCATTAGCTATGTGAAAGAGGGTTTTCTGCAACCTTAGAGTAAACTTTCAAGCCAAAGAACTCATTATCCGTTGCCTAAGTAACTCTAAGTCAGTCTGGCCAAAGATCTGGTGTTTCAGGGTGTTCAGACTATTTTCATGTTCCTCTAATGCACCGTTACTCCATACCCTACCAATGACTTCAAAGATCTGAACGCTCACAACAATACGTTATGTCTTGGCCTCCCTCGTTTTTTCCCTGTTTGTAAAAGGCATTCACCGCGCCTGTATTTACGTGCTCTCTGGAGCAAACTCAGCCGTACAGCTGTATCCACCTTAGCGGTATAAGCAATTGCCTTTTGCAAGGCGTCACGCTTAGTGTGATCAGTATCATGGATGTCACTGGACTGCACCACGGTAGACGATCCTGCCCTATAGTTTGCGTATGGGAGGAGCGTATGGGCACACCACATTTACACCTGAATTTAAGGAAGAAGCCGTCCGCCAGACAACGAAACGCGGTTATTCTGTTGCCGAAGCACCTAACCGTCTGGGCGTTTCCGCACATAGTCTCTATTAGTGGTTACGGGCTATTTAACCCGATAACAGCGAACAGCATGCCCGGGATTTACTGAAAGTCAAAACGAGTTCCTGAAACTACGGGCGCTGCTAAAACGCGCCGAAGAAGAACGGGATATGCTGAAAAAGACCGCGCGGTGCTTTGCAAGGGAGCCCGACTGAAGTACCGCTTTATCAATGAACACCGCACTGTATGGGTGTGATGTGATGGGTACTGAATATCGCCCGGGCCGGGTTCTGTGCGTGGCTGCACAACCCGGGCCCGGCGTCACAGTCATCCCGGTGGCGTCAGCCCTGAGTCCTTCTTGTCAATCACGCACACAATAAACCGACAGCAACGCGCATTTCTGCGTACAATACCTTCTGACTTTTTCAGTCACTAGCCGCGACCTTTTACAACCTTCTCTGGACGATACAGGAGCCAGGCGTTGATATGAAACAGATCACCCTCAGCGATATGCAGCAGCAGAGCGAAGCGGCAGCCAGTGCTCCGCGCCTGCGTGCCCATCGCAATTTTCATCCCGAACTAAGCGACCCGATACAGCGTCTGGCCATCGCCATGGAACCCGGCACCTATATCCGCCCCCACCGGCACAGACATACCTTCGAACTTTTACTGCCGCTGAAAGGCCGATTTGTGGTACTGAATTTTGATGACCACGGCGTGGTTACCCGCCGGGTGGTGCTGGGTGAAACCTGCACGGCGCTGGAAATGGAAGCCGGTACCTGGCATACGGTGCTCTCACTCGACGCTGGCGGGATGGTTTTTGAAGTTAAGCAAGGTGCTTATCAACCGCTTGCCGAAATGGACACTATGGCCTGGGCGCCTGCTGAAGGCCAGCCAGGCACTGCCGAAATGATGGCCTGGTATGCCATCGCGCAACCGGGTGACCGCTTCCTGTCTATGCCGCAATAACTACAGGTAGCTTCGACAGGCGCCGCAGGCGTCTGTTTGATACTTCCTGCCGACCACAAAGTTTGCCAAATTGACCGTCCCTTTTTTCGTGCTCCGCTCATACTCACCTTAAATATTGCTGCTAAACAGGAAGTAACGCTTATATTCAGCAAACTATTTTTCTCTACGAATAAGAGATGATAAGATAACGGGAAAGAGTAAATATGCGGCAGCAAAACAATAAAAACAGCCAATTTATCGATATATTATTCTCAATGTGAATGGATTTTGTTAATCAGGTAAAGGAAGTCAGCAGAAAAAATAAATCATTGTCATTGATGCTTTTGCTCACCATGGCGATTTATTTTTTCATCGACATACAATTCTTATGAATATTACAGAACGGAATATCTGGAAGCTAAATAATTTACCGCCAATGGAGTATTGCTCTCTGGCGCGGGCGCAAAAATTATTAAACTGCGAACTGGAAGACATTCTTCACTGGCATGATATAGGCGCAATCAATCTATGTCTTAAGCTTAACCCAACGCCGGGAATATTAAAAATCGCCGTCCTCTCCCATCAGGAAAAAGAGGTAACCAGCGCGTTTAATCCATTTACCTCAGTCGAGGCAGGAGAAACAGTCTGGTCGCATCACTCCCATATCCGCAGCATTCTGCGGCTTGAAGGCGATATTCCGACGATGGAAACCCTGCGCGGAAATACGGTAACCCAGTTCAACGTAAAGGTATTTGCTTCAGGACTCTGGCATCCACACTGTCGGAACCTAATGGCGCTGCTGGAGGCGCCAGATGATATTCTTTTCGAAAACCGCCTCAGCATGATGCTGCCGGATAAACCATTTGTTTATTGTCATTTCATTCCAGAGGAAGACGAACGCCCCTCGATATCATTGAACCGCATCTATATCACCAGCCAGGCCATTGAGAAAATATATGCCCACAGTATTAGCGCCCGGCCTATGGACGTGACGAAAAATCCGCTACTGGATCAAACCCGTTACATCCAGCAGGAATTAACCGTCCTGCCGCAAAGTGAGGTATTGCTGGAATTTATCCATTATCTTGTTCAGTCCCATACTGTATTTAATGAGAAGTTGCAGAATATGGCTGAGCCAGACAAGACTCAGCTCTTTCATCACGTGCTGGAAAGGCTTAAGGAAGAAGGCATGCTTATAGAGAATGCCCAGCCCGATGAAGGCGATATCGGCAGCGAAGCCAGCCGTGAGTCGCAGTTCGCCGGCGAGTAACGCAGTCCTTCAGGCAAGGGACTGGCGGTTTTCCTGCTCAATCGTTATCGCGTTCTCTCGGGCCAGGGTGATGAATTCGCGCGCTGCGGCGCTCTGCCAGGCGCCCTGCCGCTGCAATAAACAAGCCGTGCGCTGCAGCAGCGCAGGTCTTAGCTCAATCGCCACCACATCATCAAACTGTCCGGCGATCGCCGCCGGCAGCAGCGTTGCTAACGTTGTGCTTCGAATAACCGACAGAACGGCCCCGATGGAGTTGGCCTCCATCCGCACGTCTGGTTCGAGCCGATGAAGGCGGCAATAACGATCAATCTGCTCGCGGGTAGCAAACTCGCTGCTCAGTAAAATTAGCGGCTGGGCGTCGAGAGCCTGAAGTTGCAAGTCGCGCTCTCCTGCCAGCGGATGCGCACGGCTCACCACCAGCGCAAGCGTTTCCGTCAGCAGCGGCTGAACCACAATTTCCTGTGACCGGCTGTCGTCAAAGGCAATCCCCACATCCAGTTCATCCTCCAGCAGCATCGCCTCCATCCGCTCCTGGTTCATCTCCTGGATAAGCACTTTTACTCCAGGATAGCGTCGGTAGTACGCCTCCATCAGCGGGCCCAGCATATAGGTAGTGAAAGTTGGCGTCATAGCAATGCGGAGTTTACCGTGCTGGAGATCTTCTGCGTCATGCAAGGCGCGCCGACCTTCCTCAAGCTCGCGTAACGCGCGACGGGCATACTCCAGCCAGATATCTCCGGCATCGGTCAGGCGAATACGTCGGCCAGAGCGGTCGAAAAGCTGAACCTCCAGCATCGCTTCCAGCTGGCGTATCTGCTGTGACAGCGCAGGCTGGGAGACATGCAGCGCCGCGGCGGCGCGGGAAAAGCCACAATGTTCAGCCACAGCGATAAAGTAGGAAAGTTGGCGCAGAAGCATCGGCCCACCTATAAGAAATCCAATAGGCATTATCATAAATAAGTCTTTTAACTTATGAAATAAGAGACGTACCCTCTTCGCACGACCCTCAACATATTTCACCTTTAACATCGTTTTATGCAGGAGTGACTATGTCCGCTCACGATCATTATCTTCAGCGCGCATTAGTGCTGGCAAAACAAAACATTGCTGACGGTGGGCGCCCCTTCGGCGCCGTGCTGGTGCGGAATGATGAGATTGTCGCTGAAAGCGTCAATACCTTTCATCTGAGCGGTGACCCAACGGCGCATGCCGAACTGAACGCCGTACGCGATCTTGCCGCCAGACTGGGAAGCGCGGTGTTGCGCGAATGCGTCATCTATGCCAGCGGACAGCCTTGCCCTATGTGCCTGAGCGCGCTCTATTTAACCGGCGTGCGGGAAGTGTTTTTCGCCAATAGCAATCAGGACGGGGAGCCTTTTCAGCTCTCGACCGCCGCGATTTATCAGCAGCTGCAGCAGCCGCTGGCCCAGCAAACGCTGCCGATCCATCATCGCCCGCAGCCGGAGGGAACTGAACTTTATCAGCGCTGGGCGGAACGGCAGTCATGACACCAGCGCTGCGACAGAACCTGACGCTGGCAGTCCTGGTACTGACTGGGATCAATATGCGGCCGCTGCTTACCTCCATTGGTCCTTTGCTGCCGGACATCCGCGCAGCCAGCGGCATGAGCTATACCCTGGCCGCACTCCTGACCGCGCTGCCGGTGATCGCGATGGGGGTGCTGGCGCTGGCCGCTGGCTGGGTCGATCGCTATATCGGTCAAAAGCGCAGTATTGCGCTGAGCCTGCTGATTATCGCGGCAGGCGCCCTGCTGCGGGAAATCGCCCCGAATAGTGGCTTACTGCTCACCAGCGCTCTGGCCGGAGGAATTGGCATCGGCATTATTCAGGCCGCCATCCCGGCGGTAATTAAGCACCTCTTTCCCCGACGGACGCCGCTGGTGATGGGACTATGGTCAGCGGCGCTGATGGGCGGCGGCGGGTTAGGCGCCGCGTTCACCCCATGGCTGGCGTCACATAGCGCGGCCTGGCATGATGCGCTAGCCTGGTGGGCGCTCCCTGCGCTCCTGGCTCTGCTCAGCTGGCTGGCGATTTGTCGGCATTTGCCTCGCGCACCGCATCAGACCAGCGCTTCCCCCCGGGTCGCGATTATTGGCCAGCGCCGCGCCTGGACGCTGGGACTCTATTTCGGACTGATCAATGCCGGTTACGCCAGCCTGATCGCCTGGCTGCCTCCTTACTACATCCAGCTAGGCGATAGCGCCCAGTACAGCGGTTCGCTGCTGGCGCTGCTGACCGTCGGGCAAACCGCCGGCGCGCTGCTGCTCCCGGCGCTGGCTCGCCAGGAGGATCGGCGCCAGCTTCTTCTGCTAGCGCTGGCGCTACAGCTGATTGGCTTCTGCGGCTTTATCTGGCTGCCAGAGCATTTCTCTGCGCTCTGGGCCATTGCCTGCGGCGTGGGATTGGGCGGCGCGTTTCCTCTGTGCCTGGTGCTGGCGCTGGATCACGCCGGACAACCGGCGGTGGCCGGCAGGCTGGTAGCCTTTATGCAGGGGATCGGATTTATCATCGCCGGTCTGTCGCCCTGGCTTTCCGGCCTGCTGCGTAGCCTGAGCGGGAACTACACGCTTGACTGGTCCTGGCATGCGATCTGCGTCCTGCTACTCATGGCGCTGACGCTGCGCTTTATCCCGGCACACTACCCGGCCGAGTGGCGACAGCGCGCCTCAGACCTGCCCTGAACCGACGGCGGCGCGTGGCAAAGATAATGCCGCGCGCTCTCGTTGGCCTTCTCCGCCCGCCCCATCGCTAAAACCCGTTTCCTTCGCGTCGCTGGCGCTAAATTTATTACCCTGTGAAATTAATGTGTCGCCGAATCACGACACTCGTAAGTAACTAAAAATTAATAAAAAAATGCCTCTTGTTTCCCTGATTTTTTAGGCGTACATTAGCGCCATCTGGAGCACTAAACGCACAGAATTACGGGCTGCTGCAGGGTGAAGTTACACTGGCGACAGCCCTTGAAAAACAGAACAATTAATTCATTTGAACGTCGCACAAGCGCGTGGAGTGATGAGTCGTGAAATACTTCTTTATGGGCCTCTCTTTTATGGTCATCGTTTGGGCCGGTACTTTTGCCCTGATGATCTAGACTGCAGCGGTGTCAAAAAAAACGGGAGCCTTCATGCTCCCGTTTTTATTTTGCCGTGCTGCCCGCAGCGCTAGCTCGCGGAGGCCAGCAGACCATCCGCGCGGAACATCGCCTTGATACCGCGGATCGCCTGGCGCGTACGGTCCCGGTTCTCGATCAGCGCGAAGCGGACGTGGGTATCACCATAGTCGCCAAAGCCAATCCCCGGCGAGACGCAAACCTTCGCTTCATTAAGCAGCTTTTTCGCAAACTCCAGCGACCCCATGGCGGCGTAAGGTTCCGGTATTTTCGCCCACACGTACATAGACGCTTTCGGACACTCCACCATCCAGCCGGCCTCATGAAGCCCTTTGACCAGCACATCGCGACGGCGCTTATACTGTTCGGCAATATCGCGCACGCACTGCTGATCGCCCTCCAGCGCAGCTATCGCCGCCACCTGCAGCGGAGTAAAAGTCCCGTAGTCATGATAGCTTTTGATACGAGCGAGGGCATTCACCAAAGTCTTATTACCCACCATAAAGCCAATGCGCCAGCCGGCCATGTTATAGCTTTTCGACAGGGTAAAGAACTCGACGGCGACATCTCGCGCGCCGGGCACCTGCATGATGGAGGGCGCTTTCCAGCCGTCATACACGATATCGGCATAGGCCAGATCGTGGACGACCAGAATGTCATACTGCTTCGCCAGAGCGACAACCTTTTCAAAGAAATCCAGTTCGACGCACTGCGCGGTCGGATTTGAGGGAAAGCCAAGGATCATCATCTTCGGCTTCGGATAGCTCTCGCGGATGGCGCGTTCCAGCTCGTTGAAGAAATCCACCCCTTCCACCAGCGGCACTGAGCGCACCTGCGCCCCGGCGATTACCGCACCATAGATATGAATCGGATAGCTGGGGTTCGGCACCAGTACGGTGTCGCCATGATCCAGCGTCGCCAGCATCAGGTGCGCCAGCCCCTCTTTCGAACCAATGGTGACGATCGCCTCCGATTCCGGATCGATATCGACGTTATAGCGTTCTTCATACCAGCGTGAAATGGCGCGACGCAGGCGCGGGATCCCCCGCGAGGTAGAGTAACCATGGGTGTCAGGCCGTTGAGCAACGGTGCAGAGTTTTTCCACGATATGCGGCGGCGTCGCGCCATCGGGATTACCCATACTGAAATCGATAATATCTTCGCCGCGCCGACGCGCAGCCATTTTCAGTTCAGCAGTAATGTTAAAAACGTACGGAGGGAGACGATCGATACGCGTAAAACGGCGTTCAGGACTGGATTCAGCCATAGGTTCCTCTAATTAACGTTAGCGCCCGGACCGTCCGAGCGACGCTGCCGCTGTTGCGGCTCGTTTAGAAAATAACCTGAAAAAATTCATGTTGTCGAGAGGCCCGTTAAAAAATATTCCCTGGCATATAAAACGGGTATCGACTGCGCTAAATGCGGCAGTTCATGGGCGGAATAATCCCGGGTTGTATAAAAGTGGTAACACACTGATATCTTTCTTAACACAGAATATTATCGTTAATGGCGAAGACCGCCGCTATCGCGATGCTTTTTAATTAATCCCCTTTAAAAAGTGCGACTTTTCCGCTTTATGGTTCCACGGCTGGTCTTCTGCCGTCAGGTTTTTTATCATGTCCCTTTCTGGCCACTGACGCGGCGCACCCATGCACGAAATCTTTACTATGATGCTGGCGGTCTATGATCGTGCGGCCCTGATGCTTATTTGCCTCTTTTTCCTTATTCGCCTGCGCCTGTTCCGCGAACTGTTGCATAAGTCGGCCCATACTCCGAAAGAGCTGCTGGCGGTGACAGCCATTTTCTCGCTGTTCGCGCTATTTAGTACCTGGTCCGGCGTCCCGGTTGAGGGGTCCCTGGTGAACGTCCGCATTATCGCCGTGATGTCCGGTGGGATCCTGTTTGGTCCCTGGGTGGGCGCGATTGTCGGGGCGATTGCCGGCGTGCACCGCTATTTGATTGATATCGACGGCGTGACCGCAGTGCCCTGCTTTATCACCAGCATTGTCGCCGGCCTGCTGTCGGGGTTGATTAATCGTAAAGTGGCCCGCGAACAACGGTGGAAAATCGGCATTCTGGCGGGGATGATGTGTGAAACTCTGACCATGATCCTGGTGGTGGTCTGGGCGCCTTCCCTGAGTCTCGGCGTAGATATTGTTTCGAAAATTGGTATCCCGATGATCCTCGGCAGCGTCTGCATCGGCTTTATCGTGCTGCTGGTGCAGAGCGTTGAAGGGGAAAAGGAGGCCAGCGCGGCGCGGCAGGCGAAACTGGCGCTCGATATCGCCAACAAAACCCTGCCGCTGTTTCGACACGTTAACAGCGATTCTCTGCGCCAGGTTTGCGAGATTATCCGCCGCGACATTACCGCCGACGCGGTGGCGATCACCAATACCGAGCACGTGCTGGCCTACGTGGGCGTCGGTGAAGCCAACTATCAACGCCACGACGATATGATTAGCCCCACCACCCGGCAGGCGATTCGTTATGGGAAAATCATCATAAAAAACAATGACGAAGCCCACCGCACCCCGGAGATCCACTCCTTGATGGTGATCCCGCTGTGGGAAAAAGGGGTGGTGACCGGCACGCTAAAAATTTATTACTGCCACGCCCATCGCATCACTTCGACGCTGCAGGAGATGGCGATTGGCCTGTCGCAAATAATCTCCACCCAGCTGGAAGTCTCCCGCGCCGAACAGCTGCGGGAGATGGCCAACAAAGCGGAGCTGCGCGCCCTGCAAAGCAAAATTAACCCGCATTTTTTATTTAATGCGCTGAACGCGATCTCCTCCTCGATTCGCCTTAATCCGGACACCGCGCGCCAGCTCATTTTTAATCTGTCGCGCTACCTGCGCTATAACATCGAATTAAAAGACGATGAGCAGATTGATATCAAACGAGAGCTGTATCAGATCAAAGATTATATCGCTATTGAACAGGCGCGATTCGGCGACAAGCTGACGGTCATCTACGATATTGACGACGACGTCAGCTGCGTGATCCCGAGCCTGCTTATCCAGCCGCTGGTGGAAAATGCCATCGTTCACGGTATTCAACCCTGTAAAGGCAAAGGCGTGGTGACGATCGGCATTAACGAGTGCGGCAATCGGGTACGCATCAGCGTTCGCGATACGGGCAACGGTATCGATCCCGCCGTGGTCGCCCGCGTGGAAGCCGATGAGATGCCGGGTAACAAAATCGGCCTGCTCAATGTGCATCATCGGGTGAAACTTCTCTACGGCGAGGGTTTGCATATCCGCAATCTGACGCCGGGAACCGAAATCGCCTTTTATGTCCCCAATAACTCTACGCCGCAGGCGCTGACGGAGTCGCTGTTGTCATGAGCGGAGAAAAGATGAAAGTTATCATTGTGGAGGATGAGTTTCTGGCCCAGCAGGAGCTCTCCTGGCTTATTAACACCCATAGCCAGATGGAGATCGTCGGCAGCTTTGACGACGGCCTGGACGTGCTGAAATTTCTCCAGCACAACAAGGTCGACGCCATCTTTCTCGATATCAATATTCCGTCGCTCGACGGGGTTCTGCTGGCGCAAAACATCAGCCAGTTTGCCCATAAACCTTTTATCGTCTTTATCACCGCGTGGAAAGAACATGCGGTGGAAGCCTTTGAGCTGGAAGCCTTTGACTACATCCTGAAACCTTACCAGGAGTCGCGCATCATCAATATGCTGCAAAAGCTGACCACCGCCTGGCAGCAGCAAAATAACGCTGCTTCAGGATTAGCCAGCGCAGCGCCACGGGAAAACGACACCATCAATCTGATCAAAGATGAGCGGATCATCGTCACCAGTATTCATGATATTTATTATGCCGAGGCACATGAAAAGATGACATTCGTCTATACCCGCCGGGAGTCATTCGTCATGCCGATGAACATTACTGAATTCTGCAGCAAACTGCCCACCGCGCATTTCTTCCGCTGCCACCGCTCGTATTGCGTAAATCTCAGCAAAATTCGGGAAATTGAGCCGTGGTTCAACAACACCTATGTGCTGCGCCTGCGTGACCTGGAGTTTCAGGTTCCGGTCAGTCGCAGTAAAGTGAAAGAGTTTCGCCAGCTGATGAATCTGTAGAGAGCGGAAAGCACCGCCATCCGGGCTACGACGGTAGCCCGGGAGAAGAATGCTTAAAGCACCTGGCCCAGCGTCTGACGCAGATGCGCGCCGGAGCCCAGCAGGCCTGGGTTATCATGCACAATCAGGTAAACCGGGATATCCTGAACATAAGCTTTAAAACGGCCTTTGTCTTCAAAACCGCCGCGGAAACCAGAGGCTTTAAAGAACTCCAGGAAGCGCGGCACGATGCCGCCGGCGATATACACCCCGCCAAACGTCCCGAGGGTCAGCGCCAGGTTACCGCCGAAGCGTCCCATAATGACGCAGAACAGCGACAGCGCCCGACGACAGTCGGTGCAGCTGTCCGCCAGCGCTCGCTCGGTCACCTCACGCGGCTGCAGGTTCTCCGGCAGTCGGCCGTCCGATTTGACAATCGCGCGATACAGGTTGACCAGCCCGGGACCTGAGAGCACGCGTTCTGCGGAAACATGCCCCAGCTCGGCGCGTAGCTCTTCCAGAATGATCCCTTCTTCTTCGCTGTTCGGGGCAAAATCAACATGACCGCCTTCGCCCGGCAGGCTGACCCAACGCTTATCAACGTGGACCAGATGCGCCACGCCGAGCCCGGTCCCGGCGCCATAAACGGCGATCGGTTTGCCCGCTACCGGCGCACTGCCGCCAAACTGAATAAGGTGCTCAGCTTTCAGCATCGGAATGGCCATTGAAACAGCGGTAAAATCGTTAATTATCTCCAGATGGGCAAAGCCGAGGTTGCGCTTCATTTCGGCGATAGAGAAAGCCCAGGTATGGTTGGTCATCGCCACCCAGTCGCCGGTAATCGGGCATGCGATGGCGATACAACCTTCGTTGACCGTTACCTGATGCTCCTCGAGATAGACGCGCACCACTGCCTCCAGACTGGGGTAATCGAGCCCGGAATAGGTCTTTGCGCGAGAGATCTCTCCACTCGCCAGATCACATAGCGCCAGGCGGGCGTTGGTCCCCCCGACATCTCCTACTAAAGCAAATTTTGTCATTCCGTTACGGCTCCGCTAAAGTCAAAATAAATCTTTTGGCACACTGTAAATTCATGGCGGCTTAACAACAACGTCCAACGCGCAGACGCCCCTTGTTTAGCGACACAGGTCACATTTAGTTTGTAATCTATGCAAGGTAGCCTGTAAAGGACGCGCCGGATATCAGATGTCACCTTAACTTTATCGTTTCAGCACCATTTGCATCGACGGTCTCCGCTGACGAAGGCAAAGTAGTGCTCCAGCACTTTTACAAGGACATTTCCATGCTCCATCCTCGCGCCAGAACAATGCTGATCCTGTCGGTGCCGGCCATCCTGATAGGTATCGCCTGCAGCCTGATCCTGATCGTGGCGATGAAGGTTGCCGCGCTGCTGCAGCGCGTGCTGTGGAGCAATCTGCCCGCGCAGTTAGGGGTGAGCGCCGACAGCCCGCTGTGGATCATCGCCATGCTGACGGCGACAGGGATCGCGGTGGGTCTGGTCATTCGTTACAGCCCCGGACACGCCGGGCCGGATCCAGCGACCGAGTCGTTAATCGGCGCTCCCATTGCCACCGGCGCGCTGCCCGGACTCCTGGCCGCGCTGATCCTCGGCCTCGCCGGCGGCGTCAGCCTCGGCCCGGAGCATCCGATTATGGTGGTGAATATCGCGCTGGCTGTCGCCGTCGGCTCCCGACTGTTTCCGCGCGTCAGCTCGCTGGACTGGACCATCCTCGCGGCCTCAGGCACCATCGGCGCCCTCTTCGGTACCCCGGTTGCCGCCGCGCTGATTTTTTCGCAAACCCTCAATAGCAGCAACGATACGCCACTGTGGGATCGCCTCTTTGCTCCCCTCCTCGCCGCCGCCGCCGGCGCGTTGACGACGGGTCTGTTTTTCCATCCCCATTTTTCGCTGCCGATCCCGCACTATGGTCAGATGCGCTTCGTTGATATTCTCAGCGGCATTATCGTCGCCCTGATCGCTATCGCCGTCGGCATGGTGGCCGTCTGGTGTCTGCCGCGACTGCATGCCCTGATGCATCGGTTGAAAAATCCAATCCTGACCCTCGGTATCGGCGGGCTGCTGCTGGGGATCGTGGGGACGATAGGCGGGCCCTTAACGCTCTTTAAAGGGCTGGATGAGATGCAGCAGCTGGCCTTCAGCCAGACGCTAACCGCCGCGGATTTTCTGCTTATCGCGCTGGTCAAACTGGCAGCCCTGGTTCTTGCCTCAGCCAGCGGCTTTCGCGGCGGGCGAATTTTCCCGGCGGTGTTCGTCGGGGTAGCGCTGGGGCTGATGCTGCATGCTCATGTTGACGCGGTGCCGGCGGCAATCACCGTTTCCTGCGCGATCCTCGGCATGGTGCTGGTCGTCACTCGCGACGGCTGGTTGAGCCTGTTTATGGCCGCCGTGGTGGTCCCGGATACGACTCTGCTGCCGCTGTTGTGTATGGTGATGCTCCCGGCCTGGCTGTTGCTGGCCGGGAGACCGTTGATGATTGCCAAACGGCATACCGATTAAACGCGGCTGTTTCGCTCCTCAAGGGCCTGCGTCACCGCGCGCAGGAAATCGGGGATATCCATTTTCGGCAGCATCACTTCTACCAGGGTGAGGGTATCGGAGGTGATGCTCTCCGTCATCGCCTCCCGCAGTTCAGACGTCTGAGTGACCCGCCGGCAGCGCGAAGCAACGTCAGGGGCGAAGGCTTCCGGCAGCCGCTGCCAGTCCCACAGAGCGATGTCATTGTAGCGCTGCTCTGGACCATGAATCGCCCGTTCCACGGTATACCCTTCGTTATTCAGCAGCAGAATAAGCGGCTTTTGCTTATCACGCAGCATGGAGCCCATCTCCTGAATGGTCAGTTGGGCCGCGCCATCGCCGACAATTAGCACCACCCGCCGCTCCGCCGCCGCGGTTTGTGCGCCATAGGCGGCCGGGAGAGTAAAACCAATCGAGCCCCACAGCGGCTGGACGATCAGCGATGCTTCAGAGGGCAGCTTCAGCGCCGCAATGCCAAAGGCGGCCGTCCCCTGATCGGCGAGAATAATATCCCCCGGACGCAGGGCGCCCTGCACCGTCGCCCAGAAATTTTTCTGGGTCAACTCGCCTTCAGCGCCCTCCTCAGCCTCCGGCGCCACGACCTGAGGCGTAGCCCACTCCGCCGCCAGCGGGGCGGAAAGCGTCATCAGCGCGGCCAAAGCCTTATCCATCGGCACCCCGCTGAACCAGTGATCGCCCACCCTGACGGCGAAGGGCTGGATCTCAATAGTCTTTTCCCGCGCCAGATGTTGGGTAAATCCTGCGGTGATGGTGTCGGTGAAGCGCGTGCCAATGCAGATGATGGTGTCGGCGTTTTCAATCGCCTCCCGGGTCTGCGGCGCGCTGGCAATCCCGCTGTAGGTGCCGACAAACCCGCTCTGCTGCTCATCAAACAATCCCTTGCCCATGAGCATCGTCGCATGGGCGACAGGCGTTTTCGCCACCCACTCCCGGAGCGTCTTCTGCAGGCCATAACGTTGCGCCAGGAAGTCCGCCAGCAGGGAAATGCGTCGGCTGCCCCGCAGCAGGCGGCTGGCATGTTCGCAGAACCCGGCAAGCTGGTTTTCATCCGCCGGAGCGGGCTCTACCAGCAAGCGCTGGGCTGGGGCAATCGCTGCCGCTCTGGCGACATCGGCTGGCAGCATCAAATAGCCGGGGCGATGATGCGTCAACATATCGCGCAGCACACGGTCGATTTCATGGCAGGCGTTGCCGGCGGTCAGCAGCGCCTGGCTACAGGTGATCTGCTCGCTCATGCGGGCGAAATGGCGAAAATCGCCATCGCCGAGGGTATGGTGCAGCAGTTCGCCGCGCTGCTGGGCGCCGGTAGAGGGCGCACCGACGATATGCAATACCGGAATATGTTCCGCATAGCTACCCGCAATGCCGTTCAGCGCGCTCAATTCGCCGACGCCGTAAGTGGTCAGCAGCGCACCGGCCCCTTTGATGCGCGCATAGCCGTCAGCGGCATATGCCGCATTCAGCTCGTTGGCGCAGCCGACCCACCCCAAGGCGCTGTGCGCGATGACGCGATCGAGAAACTGTAAGTTGTAATCTCCCGGCACGCCGAACAAGCGGTCAATACCGCAGTCGACAAGGCGATCCAGCAGATAATCCCCAATAGTGTAGGTCGGTTGCATATCCATTATCCTCATTTTGGTGCAGGTGTAATTTGAGTATTGAATAAGCGATCCGCCTGTCCAGATGGGAGGTGATAATGGCAGTGTAAAGCAATAATTACGCAGAAAAAGCAGTGTACTCCACGCAGAACATTGTTTAGTGTAAACGTATACACAACCTGTTTTGTCGGCGGAGGAAGAATGGTTTACCAGGCAAGCACCACGCGATATCAAACGATGGAGTACCGTCGCTGCGGCCGCAGCGGTCTGCAGCTACCGGCCATTTCCCTTGGCCTGTGGCATAACTTTGGCGATGAAACGCGAGTGGAAACCAGCCGGCAGATGCTCCTGCACGCTTTTGACCTCGGTATAACTCATTTCGATTTGGCCAACAACTATGGGCCGCCGCCGGGCTCGGCGGAAAGCAACTTTGGCCGCATCCTGAAAGAGTCGCTCCTGCCTTATCGCGATGAGTTAATCATCTCCACTAAAGCAGGTTACACGATGTGGGACGGCCCTTACGGCGACTGGGGATCGCGAAAATATCTGGTAGCCAGTCTTAACCAGAGCCTTAAACGCATGGGGCTGGAATACGTCGATATTTTTTACCATCACCGGCCTGATCCACAGACGCCGCTGATGGAAACGATGCGTGCGCTCGATCATCTGGTTCGTCAGGGTAAAGCGCTATATGTCGGGATCTCCAACTATCCTCTGGCCCAGGCGCGGGAGGCGGTGAAGATCCTTAACGACCTCGGCACCCCCTGCATCATCCACCAGCCTCGCTACTCGATGTTCGAACGCGGCGTGGAAGAAGGACTGCTGGATTTTCTGCAGACGGAAGGGATTGGAAGCATAGCGTTTTCACCGCTGGCCGGCGGGCAACTTACCGACCGCTATCTCAACGGCATTCCGGCCGACTCGCGCGCCGCCAGCAGCAGTCGTTTTCTGCAGCCGGAGCAACTGACTCCTGCCCGATTAGAAAAAATTCGTCAGCTTAACAGGCAGGCGGAAGCGCGTGGGCAGAAGCTGTCGCAGATGGCGCTGGCCTGGGTGTTGCGCGAAGAGAAAGTCACCTCGGTGCTGATCGGCGCCAGCAAAACCGCGCAACTGGATGATGCCGTCGGCATGCTGCAGAATCGCCATTTCACCACCGAGGAGTGCGCGGCCATCGACGCTATCCTTGCGCTGTAAAGCAAATGTTACTTTAGCAAAAAGTGCTCTTTCCTGCGCTTTCGGAGTTCGTCCGATGCGGCGGGTCTTTACCGGCCCGTAATATCAGGTTAACAGGCCGCTTACGGCCCCGATCGTGAAGGAGAAGAGTATGTTCAGGTCACTGATTCTGGCAGCAGTACTGCTGGCCGCAGGGCCACTGGTCGCTAACGCTGGTGAAATCACCCTGCTGCCGTCGGTAAAATTACAAATAGGCGATCGTGACAATTACGGTAACTACTGGGACGGTGGCAGCTGGCGCGACCGTGATTACTGGCGTCGTCACTATGAATGGCGTGATAACCGTTGGCATCGTCATGACAACGGCTGGCACAAAGGCTGGTACAAAGGCAGAGATAAAGCCTGGGAGCGCGGCTATCGTGCTGGCTGGAACGACCGCGATGACCACCGCGGCGGCTGGGGACGCGGCCCGGGTGGGCGCGGTCACGGTCATGGACATGGCCATCACTAACAAACGAAAAGGGGAGCCCATCGGCTCCTCTTTACTTTATTCAGCATCAGGAATCAATTAATCCACCCCGAGCAGCGACCCCACTATTAACCAGCCGTTCAGGCTCACCACAATAGCGACTATCGCCCAGCCGATGCCTCTCACCCAACGGGTATTCACCAGGTCCCCCATCAGCTTCGCATTGCTGGTAAATATCAGCAGCGGCACCAGGGCAAGCGCAATGCCAAAGCTGAGCAACACCTGACTCATTACCAGGATGCGCGTAGGATCCAGCCCCAGCAGAATGACGACAAACGACGGCAGCATGGTGATCGCCCGGCGAAACCACAGCGGAATATGAAAGCGGATAAACCCCTGCATAACGACCTGACCTGCCAGAGTGCCCACCACGGTCGACGATAAACCGGCGGCAATCAGGCTGAGGCCAAAGATGGTCGCCGCCGCGTGGCTCAGCAGCGGCTCCAGCGTCATGTAGGCCTGATCGAGATCGGCGACGCCGGTATGGCCATTAAAGTGGAATGCCGCCGCAGCGGTCGCCATCATCGCCAGATTGACGAACCCGGCAATGGTCATGGCGATCGCCACATCCCAGCGGGTCGCGTTATAGCGTTCTTTTCGCGTTCCGCCATGCAGATGCTGGGTAAGCGAGGAATGTAAGTAAATGACGTGCGGCATGATTGTCGCACCCAGTACCCCGGCGGCTAAGAATACCGCCTCCCCGTTGGGCAGCGTGGGGATCACCAGCCCTTTCGTCAGAGGAGCCAGCGCGGGCTGGGAAAAGATCAACTCCACGACATAGGCCAC
The DNA here is from genome assembly GCF_025813515.1 of Klebsiella sp. KP20-425-1. Classification (NCBI taxonomy): domain Bacteria; kingdom Pseudomonadati; phylum Pseudomonadota; class Gammaproteobacteria; order Enterobacterales; family Enterobacteriaceae; genus Klebsiella; species Klebsiella sp. KP20-425-1. The sequence goes on along the minus strand of NZ_CP109614.1, from coordinate 1,417,678 downwards.
GGCGACAAACAGCAACAATCCACCGATCACCTTCTCCAGTGGTTTTTGCCCGCGCCGCTGCAGCATCAGGATCAGAAAAGTCGCCACCCCGGTCAGCACCGCACCCTGCAGAAGCGATACGCCGAGTACCAGCTTAAAACCAATTGCGGCGCCGATAAATTCAGCCAGATCGGTGGCCATAGCGATAATTTCCGCCTGTACCCAGTAAAACCAGACAACAGGACGCGGGTAATGGTCGCGGATCTGCTCGGCCAGGTTTTTGCCGGTGGCAATGCCCAGTTTGGCAGAAAGCACCTGGATCAGCATCGCCATCAGGTTAGCCCACACCACGACCCACAGCAGCTGGTAGCCAAAGCTGGCGCCGGCCTGAATGTTAGTGGCGAAATTACCCGGATCGATATAGCCAATGGCAGCGACGAAAGCCGGGCCCATTAAGGCGAGCTTCACCTTGCGCGCGGCGCGACTACTGCTATTCTCAACGCGACTGCTAGTCATCTTCTGCCTCTGGAAATATAGCCTTTGCTATGTTTCATGCTATCAAAATGCGAATGATTATCAAGTTCATTTAGAATGGAGATAATGATTGCTGTGATAGAAGGGAACAATAGCTGGCCGGAAATGAAATACGGGCGTCAGAAAATGAGATCCAACCCGCTATTAAGAGTAGTACAAGAATGCAACTTTTAAAACCTTTACGTAACATAACAAAAGTGGATGTTGGATCACTATTTTTGCCATTGGTCACAGTTCCTTGCAATAGTGTGCAATTGATCTCGTTTTCTTTAAAGCCGTTGCATAGAATGTGCACGGAAATTTAACCTGCCTCATATTTGGAGCAACTATGGACCGCGTCTTGCATTTTGTCCTCGCGATCGTTGTGGTGGCTATACTGGCCCTGTTGGTCAGCCATGACCGCCAAAAGATCCGTATTCGTTATGTTGTTCAACTGCTTGTCATTGAAGTCCTGCTGGCCTGGTTCTTCCTCAACTCCGATATTGGTCTGGGTTTTGTGAAAGGATTTTCCGAGATGTTTGAAAAACTCCTCGGGTTTGCCAACGAAGGGACAAACTTCGTGTTCGGCGGCATGAACGATAAAGGCCTGGCCTTCTTCTTCCTCAAAGTTTTGTGCCCTATAGTCTTCATTTCGGCTTTGATCGGCATTTTGCAGCATATTCGTATCCTGCCGATTGTCATTCGCGCGATCGGTACCGTCCTGTCGAAAGTTAACGGCATGGGCAAGCTGGAGTCCTTCAACGCCGTGAGCTCGTTGATCCTCGGCCAGTCGGAAAACTTTATCGCGTATAAAGATATTCTCGGCAAAATGTCGCGCAACCGCATGTACACCATGGCGGCGACGGCGATGTCCACCGTGTCCATGTCCATCGTAGGCGCTTACATGACCATGCTGCAGCCAAAGTATGTCGTTGCGGCGCTGGTGCTCAACATGTTCAGCACCTTTATCGTTCTGTCATTAATTAACCCTTACCGCGTGGAAGAGAGCGAAGAAAATCTGCAGATGTCGAATCTGCACGAAGGTCAGAGCTTCTTCGAGATGCTGGGCGAGTATATTCTGGCAGGTTTTAAAGTCGCGATTATCGTGGCGGCGATGTTGATCGGCTTCATCGCGCTGATCTCGGCGCTGAATGCCCTGTTCGCCACCGTGACCGGTTGGTTCGGCTATAGCATTTCCTTCCAGGGTATCCTCGGCTATATCTTCTACCCGGTCGCCTGGGTGATGGGTGTGCCGGCAAGCGAAGCGCTGCAGGTGGGCAGTATTATGGCTACCAAACTGGTCTCCAATGAATTCGTCGCCATGATGGATCTGCAGAAAATTGCCTCGACGCTCTCCTCGCGCGCGGAAGGCATTATCTCTATCTTCCTGGTCTCCTTCGCCAACTTCTCATCTATCGGTATTATTGCCGGGGCGATCAAAGGTCTGAACGAAGAACAGGGCAACGTAGTTTCTCGCTTCGGTCTGAAGCTGGTGTACGGCTCCACGCTGGTTAGCGTGCTGTCCGCCTCGATTGCGGCGCTGGTTCTGTAACAGACGTCAGTCATCTGAGCCGGGCAATGCCCGGCTTTTTTTTGCCCGACATTCACCCAGCGGCTGTGGTTTACCGATCAGATAACCCTGCAGATAATTCACGCCCAGCTCCAGCAAGCGCGCTTTTTGCGGTTCGCTTTCGACATATTCCGCCACCACGCTCATCTGTTTCGCCCACGCCATCTCGACAATCGATTTCACCATGATGGCGTCCAGCGGGTCCGTGAGGATATCGCGGACGAAGCAGCCGTCAATCTTAATGATATCGGCCTGTAGATGTTTCAGACGTTCATAGTTCGCATAGCCGGTGCCAAAGTCATCAATAGCGATGGCGCAGCCAAACGCGCGCAACGCTTCAAGATTTTGCCGACTGGTGTCCGCATTAGAGAAGGCCTGCTCTTCGGTCACCTCAATAGTTATAAGTTCTGGCGAGACGCTATAGCGTTGAAACAGCGCGATAATCTGCCCTGCGCTGTTCTTTTGCATCAGAGTTGCAGGCAGCAGGTTGACCGAGAATCGCTGGCCGGGATGCTTATGGAGCATACTGAACAAGGTCTCCAGCACCAGCATGTCAAAACGTTGGCTGAGGTTAAACTGCACAATCAGCGGAATGAATCGGTCGGGCATAATGACGCTATCGCCACAGCGCATGCGCGTGAGGATCTCATGATAACCCTCCCCCTCCGGATTCTGAATCGGTTGCGCATAGAGCATCAGCGCGCGATCTTTGAGCACTTGCTTGACGCGCATAAGGAGGCGCACCTGCTCGGTAGTTTGATCCACCACCAGATCCTGCTCCTCGTCCAGCGCCAGCACCCGACGTTCACTGCCCGCCTGTTCGGAAAGCCAGCTTAGCTGGCCCAGCATCTGGTAAAGTCCCTCACCCTGGCCGTCATCGCGGCCCCAGGCCGCGCCAAACTCCAAATCCAGCGGCTGATTGTGCCAGCTGAACTTTTTGTGGTTGAGGACCGCGACCATATGGTTCAAGCGGGACGACGGCTCCGGCCCATCAAGCACGAGGATCAGTTCGCTGCCCGGTACCTGGAAGACTTTATCCGCCGCTCCCAGCAGCGGTTGCAGCGCCCGAATAATCTGCCGTTTACAGTCCACCCCCATCATCAGACCATAATGCCGACTGAGAAAGTCGAGATTATCAATACGCAGGCTGCAGATAGCCTGCTGAGGACAGCTCTGTAAATGGCTCTCCAGCGCGCGCAGGTTAGGCAAGCCGGTCAGCGGATCCTCTTCCGCCTGGCTACGCCAGCGGCGTTTGTTGCGGTCGCTGCGGGCATAGATGTCGGCCATATAAAACAAACAGATAGTAAAGGAGATCAGAACCGACAGCACAAAGGAGAGTGAATACTCGCTTTGCACCCCCTGGAGAAAGTTTTTGTTATATACCACCAGCAAAAAGGCCGAGACAGACCATGAAATACGCAATAGCGCATGGCCTATTCGACTGATACCGATAAAGTAGACAATAAAAATAACCGGAACTAAATAACCGGCAATAAATTCAGACTGATACGGCGCACACAATAGCGTTAATATCACCGCCAACGCGATAAACCAATATAGGGTAAAGGAGCGATATTGCGGTGCCAGCCACGGTAAACATTCCTGCTGCCAGAAACGTCGGGCGTAGCGCGGACTGATAATCATCCGCATTGGATAATAAAGAAACGTCGTAAAAATTAATGCCGCACTGATTAAACTTTGGATATCTATTACAGTATAAATCAACGGCATACTACCAAAGTAACTGGTAATAGCTAATGGAAACGCAAAATATTGTCCGGCGAGATACATGGTGATTTTCAGGAGCACCGGCGCGAAGAAGCCGCCCCAGAAGATCCGCGCCCCCATATGTTTTGCCGTTGGACCGCAGCGCCAGCGCTTCCCCACCAACAGTCGCAGAATAGCGCAGGAGACAAACACGGCGAACAGTTGACAAAAAAGTAAGATAAACGCCTGCGGCAGCGTTAATTTAATGAGAAAACTATTGGTGATGGCAAACGCGAGAATTAATGGCGCAATTGCATAGCGGCCAAAGATAAAAATAACAGAAAACATCACGCTGATTGGCAGCCAGGCAATATAAATAAGGTTGCCGTCAATTATCGTTTGCGGTGAAATAAAACGAGCCAGCGGAATAGCGACTAAACAAATGATAAAGGCCAATAGAGTTTTTTTGATATTAATGTTAATTTTATCAAGCATTATTGTTAATTAAAACTCCAGAAACCTCATCACGTTTAATGGGGGAAATGTTATGTTGCTTATTTAGGGCAGGCAAGGCGAATTATCAGGAAAAAGTCTGAAATTACTTTCGATTTTAATTGCTGGAGATTAACTGACGTAACCAGAAAGTGCTTTACATGAAACCCGCTAAAAACAAAAACCCCCGCCGAAGCGAGGGTTCTGAATTTTGGTGGAGCTAAGCGGGATCGAACCGCTGACCTCTTGCATGCCATGCAAGCGCTCTCCCAGCTGAGCTATAGCCCCACAGGACTTCTTTACGAACCAAATCCGCTGGGTGCAGAATTTGGTGGAGCTAAGCGGGATCGAACCGCTGACCTCTTGCATGCCATGCAAGCGCTCTCCCAGCTGAGCTATAGCCCCGTAACGTAAAGCGTGTCGTGTTGACGGGCGGCATAATATGAATTCCTCGCTCAGGTGTCAACGGCAAAATTATCCTTCCCGATTCAATCGCTGAAAAAGCAGGCAACTTGCTGACATTGCGAGCCTTATCGCAGTCAGAAGTTAAACAGGTCACCTTTTCACGTAAAAGGATGCTATAACATGGGCAGCTAATTCCCATACATTTACTCAGGAAATAGTATGCTCAAGGAACGAATGACACCTGAAGAAATTGCCCATCTAACCGGCTACAGTCGGCAAACTATCAATAAGTGGGTGCGGAAAGAAGGCTGGCAAACCTCTCCGCGACCTGGCGTCCAGGGCGGCAAAGCGCGCCTGGTCCATGTCAATGAGCAAGTCAGGGAGTTTATCCGCAGCGCCCAGCGCGTGGCGGAGACGCCCGGCATCTATTCTCCCCATGATAGCGATCTGGAATCGCTGCTGCTGACCCTCAGTAAAGAACTCACCCCCAGCGAGCAGAAGCAGCTTATGTCATTGTTGCTGCGCGAGGGGATCACCGGGTTACTGCTTCGGTTAGGGATCCGCGATCGGTAAACCATGATGAAACTGAAAGATAAAATGACGCCCGCAGAGCTTGCCGACTGCCTGGGGCTGGCCAGACAAACGATCAATCGCTGGGTTCGCGAGAAACAATGGCGCACCGAAGCAATACCCGGCGTTAAAGGGGGGCGAGCGCGACTGGTGGTTATCGACCAACCGGTACGCGAGTTTCTGACCAACATCCCTGCCAGACGCCATCTGCTTACCGACAATCATCTCGCGGAATCACCAGGTGCATACCTGGTCAATGAGGCAGACGCGATCTGGCGGCAAATCACGGAAACCCTACAGCTGATGACTCCGGCAGAACAGCTGCAGCTCCGCGATCTGCTGGCCCGGGAAGGGATTAGCGGTTTTCTTGCCCGCCTCGGCATCGCCAGTCCGGAATAACAGACAAAAAAAACGGCAGGGTAACCTGCCGTTGTTTCAGCTGCGTCGCCGTCAGGACGCCTGGCCTTCGCGTTCAGCGATAAAAGCCAGCGCTTTATTGATACGATCTACGCTACGGGATTTACCGATAGCATGGACAGTAACGTCTAGCGCAGGAGATTGCCCTGCCCCGGTAACCGCCACGCGCAGCGGCATACCGACTTTACCCATCCCCACCTCCAGCTCATCAGCAGTTGCCTGAATCGCGTGATGGACGTTTTCCGCCGTCCAGTCGCTAATCGCCGCCAGCTTATCGCGAACCACTTCCAGCGGCTGACGCGCCACTGGACGCAGATGTTTTTTCGCGGCGTCGGCATCGAATTCAGCGAACTCTTCATAGAAGTAGCGGCAGCTCTGGGCCATCTCTTTCAGCGTCTTGCAACGCTCGCCCAGCAGTTTCACCAGCTCAGCCAGCTGCGGGCCGTTGCGAGTGTCGATATTTTCCTGCTCGATATGCCACTGCAGATGCGTTGCCACATACTCCGCCGGCAGGGTATTGATATAGTGATGGTTTAACCACAGCAGTTTATCGGTGTTAAAGGCACTGGCGGATTTGCTCACCGCGCCCAGCGAGAAGAACTCAATCATCTCTTCGCGAGTGAAAATCTCCTGATCGCCATGAGACCAGCCCAGGCGCACCAGATAGTTGAGTAGCGCTTCCGGCAGGTAGCCGTCGTCGCGATACTGCATCACGCTCACTGCGCCGTGGCGCTTGGAAAGTTTTTTACCGTCATCGCCGTTGATCATCGACACGTGCGCATAAACCGGCACCGGCGCATTCAGCGCTTTGAGGATGTTGATCTGGCGCGGCGTGTTGTTGATATGATCTTCGCCGCGGATCACGTGAGTGATCGCCATATCCCAGTCATCTACCACCACGCAGAAGTTATAGGTCGGGGAACCATCGGTACGGCGAATGATCAGATCGTCCAGTTCCTGGTTGCTGAACTCGATAGGTCCGCGGATCTGATCGTCAAAAATAACCGAACCTTCCTGCGGGTTGGCGAAACGCACGACGCACGGCTCATCATCAGCATGGTGCTCGTGGCTATGGCGGCAGCGGCCATCGTAACGCGGCTTCTCACCCTTCGCCATCTGCTCTTCGCGCAGCGCTTCCAGACGTTCTTTCGAGCAATAGCATTTGTAAGCGGTACCGGCTTCCAGCATCTCATCGATTACGTTGTTATAACGATCGAAACGTTTGGTCTGGAAATAGGGGCCTTCGTCCCATTGCAGATTCAGCCAGTTCATGCCATCCATGATGGCTTCAATTGCTTCCGGGGTGGAGCGTTCAAGATCGGTGTCTTCAATACGCAGCACAAACTCACCGCCGTGGTTACGGGCAAAAAGCCAGGAATAGAGAGCAGTACGCGCACCGCCAACGTGCAGATAGCCGGTTGGGCTTGGCGCGAAGCGAGTTTTGATTTTCATGAATTGGCCTTACGTTTAATAAAGATGCCGATAGCCGGCAATGTCCGGTGGAAATTATGGGTCAATATTCTAACACCGTGGGCTGATTCCTCAATGTTGTTCCCATCGGAACGTCACGGTTTGCCATTTTTGTTTATAAATCATGCTATGGCGCCGGTTTCGCGATCGCTTTGTTTAATTTTACGACGAACGAACGAATTCTTTAGAAAAGGCGTTGACTCATTTTCAACTCTCCCTATAATGCGACTCCACACAGCGGGGGTGATTAGCTCAGCTGGGAGAGCACCTCCCTTACAAGGAGGGGGTCGGCGGTTCGATCCCGTCATCACCCACCACTACTTAACGTAGTCTCCGCCGTGTAGAACAGAAAATTGAGAAGTGGGTGATTAGCTCAGCTGGGAGAGCACCTCCCTTACAAGGAGGGGGTCGGCGGTTCGATCCCGTCATCACCCACCACTTTCTCGCCAGCTGGATTTTCTGTCAAAATGTGAAGTACCGAAGTGGGTGATTAGCTCAGCTGGGAGAGCACCTCCCTTACAAGGAGGGGGTCGGCGGTTCGATCCCGTCATCACCCACCACTTCGGGTCGTTAGCTCAGTTGGTAGAGCAGTTGACTTTTAATCAATTGGTCGCAGGTTCGAATCCTGCACGACCCACCAATGTAAAAAGGCGCCCTAAAGGCGCCTTTTTGCTATGCGCGGAACATGGCCCTGCCACGAGTCCCTCCGCAGCAATCTCCCCTGTCAGCGCTGATATAGCGGATCTTCAACCCTGGCGGCGGTTAAATTCTCCCCTTCTTCACGCACAATTTCCCATAACGCCTGAGCGGCGGTCGACAGCGAGCGATTTTTCCTGCATGCCAGCATCAGCTGCCGCTCCATCACCGGAGTCAGCCGTTTCACCGTCAGATGGCTCCCCTGCGGTAACGGTAGCGCCAGCGCCGGCAGAACGCTGATGCCAATTCCCGATTCTACCATCGGAAACAGCGTTGCCGGGTGGCCAATCTCCTGGACGATGTTCGCCCGGATAGCCAGCCTGCTGAGGGCCGCATCGATCAGCGGGCGGCTGCCGGACGCATAATCCTGCAGTATTAGCCTTTCATCCTGCAGCGCCTGCCACGGCACTTCTGTCAGGCTGGCAAAAGGATGATCCTCCCGGCAGAGCAGCAAAAATGGTTCCGCCAGAACCACTTCACACTGAAGGTCTGCCGCCGGGCCCGGATCAATCACGATGCCAAAATCCACTTCCCCCTGGCGGATACTCTCCAGCACCCACTGCTGGGGCCGATCGTGCAGCACAAAATCGATATCGGGATAACGACGATTGCTGTGAGCAATACACTGCGGAATAAGGTGGGCGGAAATCGTCTGACTGGCGGCGACCTTGACGGTGCCGCTCAGTTGCTGGCCAACCCGCCCGGCGTCGCGCAGGGTAATCGTCAACTCATCGAGCAAACGTTCCAGCCTGCCCGCCAGCTGCTGACCCGCCTCGGTGAGCACCACTTCGCGAGTAGTACGGTCGAGCAGACGGACGCCGGTCTGATGCTCCAGCTCCTTGACGCTATGGCTGACGGCCGACTGACTTAAGCCAATCATCTCCCCTGCCCGGCTGAAGCTTCTGGCCCGGGCGACGGTGACAAATACTTTTAACTGACGCAGAGAGTAATTCATCTTTTTTATTCATGAATAGATGCAATAAATCAATTTTATTTCTCAAATGAAAAAAAGCACAATAGCGCATCTCTTTTCAGGAGCGTTTATGAAACTTTTCCGTATTCTCGATCCGTTTACGGCAACGCTAATCACCGTTGTCCTGCTGGCCTCATTCTTCCCGGCCCGTGGCGCTTTCGTCCCCTTCTTTGAACATCTGACCACCGCCGCCATCGCGCTGCTGTTCTTTATGCATGGCGCTAAACTCTCCCGGGAGGCGATTATCGCCGGCGGCAGCCACTGGCGTTTGCATCTATGGGTGATGTGCAGCACCTTTATTCTCTTCCCGCTACTCGGGGTTCTGTTTGCCTGGTGGGCGCCGGTGAATGTCGATCCGATGCTCTACAGCGGCTTTATCTATCTGTGCATTCTGCCGGCCACCGTGCAATCCGCTATCGCCTTTACTTCGCTGGCCGGGGGCAACGTCGCGGCTGCGGTTTGCTCAGCCTCGGCCTCCAGCCTGCTGGGGATCTTTGTTTCCCCGCTACTGGTGGGGGTCCTGATGAACCTTCACGGCGCAGGCGGCAGTCTGGAGCAGGTCGGTAAAATTATGCTGCAGCTGCTGCTGCCTTTCGTGCTCGGTCACTTATCGCGGCCGTGGATTGGCGACTGGGTGGCGAAGCATAAGAAGTGGATTGGTAAGACCGACCAGACCTCGATTCTGCTGGTGGTTTACTCCGCCTTTAGCGAGGCGGTGGTGAATGGCATCTGGCATAAAGTCGGTCTGGGATCGCTGCTGTTTATCGTGGTGGTCAGCCTGGTGCTGCTGGCCATCGTCATCGCGGTCAACGTCTTTGTCGCCCGCCGCTGCGGCTTTAACAAAGCCGATGAGATTACCATCGTCTTCTGCGGTTCGAAAAAGAGCCTGGCCAACGGCATTCCGATGGCCAATATTCTCTTCCCGACCTCCATCCTCGGCATCATGGTGCTGCCGTTGATGATCTTCCACCAAATCCAGCTGATGGTCTGCGCGGTGCTGGCGCGGCGCTACAAGCAGCAAACCGATGCGCGTCTCGCTGAGGAAAAGGCCAACGCGGCCAAAGCCTAACGCGCTTTCTTCAGGGGCTGGACCAGATCGCTCAGCCCCTCAGTTTTAATCAGCAGGGTCAACGCCATCAGCTCGCCAAGATGCCCGGCAGGGAATTGATCCTTACGCGCGAACCACAATAAATACTCTTCCGGGACATCGATTAAGCGACGTCCCTTGTATTTACCGAACGGCATTTCGGTATTGGCTATCTCGACCAGCTGCGCTTTATCCACGTTATTCTCCCAGCAGACGCATCATTTCGGCTTCGTCAATCACCTCGATGCCCAGCTCCTGCGCTTTCGCCAGCTTAGACCCCGCCGCTTCGCCGGCAATCACCAGGTCGGTTTTCTTCGACACGCTGCCTGCCACCTTCGCCCCCAGCGCCACCAGACGCGCTTTGGCGTCATCGCGCGACAGCTGGCTGAGGCTGCCGGTAAGGACCACGGTTTTGCCTGCAAACGGGCTATCAATCTCTTCCGCCTTCACCACCACTGGCGCAGGCCAGCGAACCCCCTCCGCCAGCAGTTGCGCAATGACATCGCGGTTGCTCTCTTCGGCAAAGAAGTTGAAGGTATGGGTAGCGACGACGATGCCGACATCAGGGACTTTCTGTAGCTCCTCAATGGAAGCCTGCTCCAGGGCTTCGAGAGTGCCGAAATGCGCCGCCAGGCCCGCCGCCGTCGCTTCTCCTACCTCGCGAATACCTAAGGCGTAGAGGAAGCGTGCGAAGGTCGTCTCTTTGGCTTTCTCGAGGGCGTTGACTACGTTTTGCGCGGACTTCGGCCCCATCCGATCCAGCCCGGTCAGTTTCCCCGCCGTCAGCCGGAACAGATCCGCCGGGGTATGGACGTACTCTTTCTCCACCAGCTGGTCGATGATCTTGTCGCCCATGCCGTCAACGTCGAGCGCGCGACGGGAGACGAAGTGCTTGAGCGACTCTTTGCGCTGCGCGCCGCAGATCAGGCCGCCCGTACAGCGGGCTACCGCCTCGCCTTCCACCCGTTCAACGTCTGACTGACATACAGGACAGTGGGTCGGGAAGACGACATCCCGGGCATCCGCCGGACGCTCGGAAAGCACCACGTTAACCACCTGCGGGATCACATCGCCTGCCCGGCGAATCACCACCTTGTCGCCGATTTTCAAGCCTAAGCGTTCAATTTCATCGGCATTATGCAGGGTGGCATTGCTCACCAACACGCCGGCAACATGGACCGGCTCCAGACGCGCCACCGGCGTAATCGCCCCGGTGCGGCCCACCTGGAACTCCACGTCCCGGACGAAGGTCATCTGCTCCTGTGCCGGGAACTTAAAGGCCACGGCCCAGCGCGGCGCGCGGGCGACGAAACCCAGCTGTTCCTGCAGCGCCAGCGAATCGACTTTGATCACCACGCCATCAATGTCAAAGCCCAGGTGGGGACGCTCTTCCTCGACTTTACGATAGTAAGTAAGCACTTCCTCGGGGGTGTGGCACAGGGTGACGCGATCGCTCACCGGCAGCCCCCATGCTTTGAACTGCAGCAACCGAGCCGAGTGGCTGGCCGGCAGCTCGCCGCCCTCCAGCACGCCCACGCCGTAGCAGAAGAAAGTAAGCGGTCGCTTCGCAGTGATGCGCGGATCGAGCTGGCGCAACGAACCCGCAGCCGCATTACGCGGGTTAGCAAACACTTTCCCGCCGGTGCGGCGAGCTTCCTCATTGATTTTTTCAAACCCGGCCTGCGGGAGGAACACTTCCCCACGTACCTCAAGGCGTGCAGGAATATTCTCGCCATGCAGCTTGAGGGGGATGGCGCGAATAGTTCGCACGTTAGAGGTAATATCTTCGCCGGTGGTGCCGTCGCCGCGGGTTGCCGCCTGCACCAACACGCCGTTTTCATAGAGAATGCTCACCGCGAGGCCGTCGAGCTTAAGCTCGCAGCAGTAGGTAAGATGATCTGTGCTTTTCAGGCGATCCTGTACCCGCTTGTTGAAGGCGAGAAAGCTCTCTTCGTCAAACACGTTATCCAGCGACAGCATCGGCACTTCATGGCGGATCTGGCTAAAGGCGGTGAGTGGCGCCGCCCCCACCCTCTGTGTTGGCGAATCCGGGGTAATCAGCTCCGGGTGCTGGCTCTCCAGCTCGCGCAGCTTGCGCATCAGGCGGTCATATTCCGCATCCGGCACTTCCGGCGCGTCCATAACGTGGTACAGATATTCATGATGGCGAAGCGTGGTTCGCAGTTCAGTCAGTTGTTGTTCGATTGGTTCCATATCACACCATCAATGATAAAAAACCCCCGACAGGCGGGGGTTGAGAAAGGATTGAGTTAACGCGGAACGTCAGGCGTTCGCGTCTTTCACTTCGCGAATACGATCCTGGTATTCACGCAGTTTTTGCGGCGTCATCATGCGACGCTGATCGTCAAGCACCACGCCGCCCACTTCGTCAGCGATATACTGCGCAGACTGCAGCATCAGCTTGAAGTTCTGCAGTTCATCGCCGTAGGAAGGGACCTGCATAAAGATAGTCACCCCAGGGGTCATCATATCCGCCATGCTGTCCGGATTGAAGGTTCCCGGTTTCACCATGTTGGCCAGACTGAACAACACCGGACCGCTGCCGTCCGGACTTAGGTGGCGGTGGAAAATATTCATTTCACCAAACTTAAAGCCGGCCTGCTGGATACTGTTGATCAGCACTTCACCGTTAAGCTGGGCGCCATGATGCGCGGCGACGTTCATCACAATGACCGTCTCTTTGCGCTCTTTCGGCTGCGGCGCGGCGGGCTGCTGCGGCTCTACCGGCTGCGGTTCCGCGACGGCGGGCTGCGACGCGGCAACAGGCTGTGGCGCAGGCTGCTGCGGGGCGGCTGGCTGCGGCTGAGCGACGGTCGGCGTCACCGGTTGCGGCGCGACAGGCTGCTGCACAACAGGCTGCGGCTGGTGTTGCGGTTGTACGGGCGGCTGCGCAGGTTGCGGCTGTTGCCAGCCAGTCTGCGGAGCCGCATGCGGCGCAGGCTGTTGCTGCGGTGGAACCGGGGCCTGGCGCGGCGGCTGCGGCGGCTGGCGAACCGGTTCTTCAGGACGCGCAGGCTGCTGCATCTGGCGCTCGTAAGGCGGCTGGTACTGGTGCTGCGGCGCCTGACGAGGGGCTTCATGCTCCCCATGCGCGCCGTGCGGGGCGTGAGTCACCGGATGAACGCGGACTTCTCCTACGCCTTCAACATTATCATCAAAGTCGTCGTTTTCCGACTCATCGTCGCGCGACTTCATACGTTTCAGTGGGCGATCGCGAAACATCGAAGAACGTTCTTTACGGCTGGTCCAGAAACCATGTACCAGTAAAGCGATTATGGCGATCGCGCCAACAATGATTAATATCAGACGCAAATCCTGCATCATTATATTCTCTGTTGTTCTAACACCTTGCCACCACGGCAAACATTTACTCACTAAGAGTATTTGCCGATTACCTCAAGTGCAAGTGCGTCGGTCGCTTTCACCACATAAAGATGAACTAAATCGTGCTTTTTGCTGTTTTTTCGAACATTTCCTAACTGGTTATTGTCTGACGACCCGATAAAATAAGCGAGCATTCACACCGGATGTTAAAAAAGGAGCAATGCCTGGCTATGGTTTCATCATCCGCACCGACCCCGCGCAGCGGCGTTTATTATTTTTCGCAGGGCTGGAAACTCATCGGGCTGCCGGGCATACGGCGTTATGTCTTCCTGCCTTTACTGGTTAACGTGCTGCTGATGGGCGCTGCCTTCTGGTGGCTGTTTACCCGTCTCGGCAGCTGGATCCCCTCGCTGATGAGCCATGTGCCGGACTGGCTGCAGTGGCTAAACTACCTGCTGTGGCCGGTGGTAGTGCTCTCAATCCTGCTGGTGTTTGGCTACTTCTTTTCGACGATCGCCAACTGGATAGCCGCGCCGTTCAGCGGCCTGCTGGCGGAACAGCTGGAAGCGCGCCTGACCGGCGCTACCCCGCCGGACGTCGGCGTCTTTGGCATCATGAAAGATATTCCGCGGATTATGAAGCGTGAGTGGCAGAAGCTGGCCTGGTATCTGCCGCGCGCCATCGTGCTGTTGCTGCTCTACTTTATTCCCGGCGTTGGCCAGACGGTAGCCCCGGTACTCTGGTTCCTGTTCAGCGCATGGATGCTGGCGATTCAATACTGTGATTATCCCTTTGATAATCACAAGGTTCCCTTCAAAACCATGCGCGAAGCGCTGCGCAGTCGCAAAGTGATGAATATGCAGTTTGGGGCGCTCACCAGCCTGTTCACAATGATCCCGGTGTTAAACCTGGTGATCCTCCCGGTGGCTATCTGCGGCGCCACCGCCATGTGGGTCGATTGCTATCGCGATAGACACGCCAGCTGGAAATAGCGGTAACACCTTCACTTGGGGGCGGCAAAGGCCGCTCCCTTATATCGCGCTTATTCCTTCTTGCTTATCATTATTTCCCTTCCGCATATAGATATGCTAAATCCTTACTTCCGCATATTCTTTAAGCGGGTATGCTGATGCCGTACCCCCAAATTTCATACAGTTAAGGACGGGCCATGAGTAAGATTTTTGAAGACAACTCCCTGACTATCGGTCATACGCCGCTGGTACGACTGAACCGCATCGGTAATGGCCGTATCCTGGCAAAGGTAGAATCTCGTAACCCGAGCTTTAGCGTAAAATGCCGTATCGGCGCCAATATGATCTGGGATGCTGAAAAGCGCGGCGTTCTGAAACCTGGCGTGGAACTGGTCGAGCCGACCAGCGGCAACACCGGTATCGCCCTCGCCTACGTGGCGGCGGCCCGCGGCTACAAACTGACGCTAACCATGCCGGAAACCATGAGCATCGAGCGTCGTAAGCTGCTGAAAGCCCTGGGCGCCAACCTGGTGCTGACCGAAGGCGCCAAAGGCATGAAAGGCGCTATCCAGAAAGCGGAAGAGATTGTCGCCAGCAACCCGGAACAATTCCTGCTGCTGCAGCAGTTCAGCAACCCGGCTAACCCGGAAATCCACGAGAAGACTACCGGCCCGGAAATCTGGGAAGATACCGATGGTCAGGTGGATGTGTTTATCTCCGGCGTAGGTACCGGCGGAACGCTGACCGGCGTCAGCCGCTATATCAAAAACACCAAAGGTAAAAAAGATCTGATCACCGTCGCTGTTGAACCGACCGATTCCCCGGTGATCGCCCAGGCGCTGGCGGGGGAAGAGCTCAAGCCGGGTCCGCACAAAATTCAGGGTATCGGCGCCGGCTTCATTCCTGGCAACCTGGATCTGAAGCTGGTCGACAAAGTGATCGGCATTACCAACGAGGAAGCTATCTCCACGGCGCGCCGCCTGATGGAAGAAGAAGGCATCCTGGCGGGTATCTCTTCCGGGGCCGCCGTTGCAGCCGCGCTGAAGCTGCAGGAAGATGAGGCCTTTACCAATAAGAATATTGTGGTTATCCTGCCTTCCTCAGGTGAGCGTTATTTAAGCACCGCGCTGTTCGCCGATCTCTTCACTGAGAAAGAGCTGCAACAGTAGTGCCAGCTTGTAAATAATGTGTAAAAAAGCACCTTTTCGGGTGCTTTTTTGTGGCACACGTCAAAGTTTTACCCCTCCTGGCATTGATTCACCTCGTAGGGTCTGGTATTTAACCAGCACATTTATTTTGATGCGCGAAATTATTCAGAAGAGGATTTCCGCCAGCTGAATCGATTTTATGATTTGGTTCAAGTCTTCCTTTCGCGGCATAATGTTTAATGACGTGCTAGACGTCAATGGCCCGCAGGTCTTCGCAGCGCCAGGCGCTGCCGACGCCAAGGCCGGAAACGTAACGCCGGCGCTAACAATACAGGCTAAAGTCGAGTCGTTAGACTAGACTTTAGGTCCACAACACTAAACCTATAAGTTGGGGAAATATAATGTTCCAGCAAGAAGTTACCATTACCGCTCCGAACGGTCTGCACACCCGCCCTGCTGCTCAGTTTGTTAAAGAAGCTAAAGGCTTCACTTCTGAGATCACTGTAACCTCCAACGGCAAAAGCGCCAGCGCCAAAAGCCTGTTCAAACTGCAGACTCTGGGCCTGACCCAGGGCACCGTAGTGACCCTCTCCGCTGAAGGCGAAGATGAGCAGAAAGCTGTTGAGCATCTGGTTAAACTGATGGCTGAACTCGAGTAAGTTCACGGGTTCTTTTTCATATCAGTCACAAGTAAGGTAGGGTTATGATTTCAGGCATTTTAGCATCCCCGGGTATCGCCTTCGGCAAAGCATTGCTGCTGAAGGAAGATGAAATTGTCATCGACCGGAAGAAAATTTCTGCCGATAAGGTTGATCAGGAAGTCGAACGTTTCCTGAGCGGCCGCGCCAAGGCCTCCGCCCAGCTGGAGGTCATCAAAACCAAAGCTGGTGAAACTTTCGGTGAAGAAAAAGAAGCCATCTTCGAAGGGCATATTATGCTGCTGGAAGATGAGGAGCTTGAGCAGGAAATCATAGCCCTGATTAAAGATAAGCACATGACTGCCGACGCGGCAGCCAATGAAGTTATCGACGGTCAGGCCACTGCCCTGGAAGAGCTGGATGATGAATACCTGAAAGAACGTGCGGCTGACGTACGTGATATCGGTAAGCGCCTGCTGCGCAACATCCTTGGTCTGGCAATCATCGATCTGAGTGCGATTCAGGATGAAGTCATCCTCGTCGCCGCCGATCTGACCCCGTCTGAAACCGCACAGCTGAACCTGAAAAAAGTGCTGGGTTTCATCACCGATGCGGGCGGTCGTACCTCCCACACCTCTATCATGGCGCGTTCCCTGGAATTGCCGGCCATCGTGGGCACCGGCAGCATCACGGCGCAGGTGAAAAACGGCGACTATCTGATTCTCGACGCGGTGAACAACCAGGTTCTGATCAACCCGTCTAACGAGCAAATTGAAGCGCTGCGTAGTCTGCAGGCTCAGGTTGCGGAAGAAAAAGCCGAACTGGCGAAACTGAAAGATCTGCCGGCGATTACCCTCGACGGCCATCAGGTTGAAGTCTGCGCCAACATTGGTACCGTTCGCGATGTCGAAGGTGCTGAGCGCAACGGCGCCGAAGGCGTAGGTCTGTATCGTACCGAATTCCTGTTCATGGACCGTGACGCGCTGCCAACTGAGGAAGAACAGTTTGCGGCCTATAAAGCGGTGGCTGAGGCCTGTGGCTCTCAGGCCGTTATCGTCCGTACCATGGATATCGGCGGCGACAAAGAGCTGCCGTACATGAACTTCCCGAAAGAAGAGAACCCGTTCCTCGGCTGGCGTGCCGTGCGTATCGCGATGGATCGTAAAGAGATCCTGCGCGACCAGGTTCGCGCCATCCTGCGTGCCTCCGCTTTCGGTAAGCTGCGCATTATGTTCCCGATGATCATCTCTGTTGAAGAAGTGCGTGCGCTGAAGAAAGAGATCGAAATCTACAAACAGGAACTGCGTGACGAAGGTAAAGCATTTGACGAATCCATTGAGATCGGCGTGATGGTGGAAACACCGGCTGCGGCGACTATTGCTCGTCATCTGGCCAAAGAAGTTGATTTCTTTAGTATCGGCACCAATGATTTAACGCAATATACTCTGGCAGTTGACCGTGGTAATGATATGATTTCACATCTTTACCAGCCGATGTCACCGTCTGTACTGAATCTGATTAAGCAAGTTATTGATGCTTCTCACGCTGAAGGTAAATGGACTGGCATGTGCGGTGAGCTTGCGGGCGATGAACGTGCTACACTTCTGTTGCTGGGTATGGGGCTGGACGAATTCTCTATGAGCGCCATTTCCATCCCGCGCATCAAGAAGATTATTCGTAATACGAACTTCGAAGATGCGAAAGTATTAGCAGAGCAGGCTCTTGCTCAACCGACAACGGACGAGTTAATGACGCTGGTTAACAAGTTCATTGAAGAAAAAACAATCTGCTAATCCACGAGATGCGCGGCCCAAATTACTGCTTAGGAGAAGATCATGGGTTTGTTTGATAAATTGAAATCTCTGGTTTCTGATGACAAGAAAGACACCGGAACTATTGAGATTGTTGCTCCCCTCTCCGGTGAGATCGTCAACATTGAAGACGTGCCGGATGTGGTTTTTGCGGAAAAAATTGTGGGCGATGGGATTGCCATCAAACCGACTGGCAACAAAATGGTCGCGCCGGTAGACGGTACCATTGGTAAAATTTTCGAAACCAACCACGCGTTCTCTATTGAATCTGATAGCGGCATCGAGCTGTTCGTTCACTTCGGTATTGATACCGTTGAACTGAAAGGCGAAGGCTTCAAGCGTATCGCGGAAGAAGGTCAGCGCGTGAAAGTCGGCGATCCGGTTATCGAATTTGATCTGCCGCTGCTGGAAGAGAAAGCCAAGTCGACTCTGACGCCGGTGGTTATCTCCAACATGGACGAGATCAAAGAGCTGATCAAACTGTCCGGTAGCGTGACCGTGGGTGAAACCCCGGTAATCCGCATCAAGAAGTAATGCTTGCTGCATAAAAATGGCGCCGAAAGGCGCCATTTTTTTTTATACCGCGCAGGTTACCGGTCGATAGCACTTCTCGCGAGACAAGACGCGCAATCCCTCCGGGGTGCTCTCCAGAATTCGCCGCTCGCTGTCAGCGACCAGCAGTTCGCACTGATATCCACCGGCCAGGCCGAACAGCGACCGCGCCACGCAGGCATCCTCCAGCGCCGCCTCACCTGTCGTATCAAAATGACCAACAATGCGTCCCTGCTGGCGGATCACTAACCGATAGCTTTTCATCTGCTTTGCTCCAGCGGCGGTAGGATCAATTCGTCACAACCCTGGGCGGCAGTCCAGTTCATCACCTCCAGCACGCGCTGGGCAGCAGCCTGCGTCGCTGCCCCCAGCGCCAGGCCGGAAAGCAACCCGCTCACCAGCTCCGCGCAGAACAGATCGCCGGTTCCTTTTAAGTCTGTCTCCACCCGCGGGTGAACCACCACTTCCACTGCATCGGCCGTCACCACCAGCACATTGATCGTCGAATCGGCCTCTCCCGGCGCGCTGGTGATCACCACCCATTTGAGGGTGTCCGACAGCAGGCTTCGCGCCGCGGCGACCGCCTCCTGCCGATCGCGACAGCGCTGGCCGCTCAGCGTCTCCAGTTCGAACAGATTGGGGGTGATCCCTTGCGCCAGCGGCAGCAGGTGCTGACGATAGGCGTCCGGGATCTCAGCCTTGACATAGATGCCGCTGTCGACATCGCCGATGACCGGATCCACCAGAATGCATAACCCGGGATGGCGGGCCCGTACGCGCGTCAGCCACTGCGCCAGGCGTTCGATTTGCACAGCGCTGCCCATATAGCCGGTGGTGACCGCACGCAGTTCGCGCAGCGCGTCGCGCTCCTCCAGCGCCTGCAGATACCCGACAAACCACTCTTCCGGAATAATGCCGCCATAGAACGTCTCATAATGGGGCGTATTACTGAACAGCACCGTCGGCACCGCCAGCACGCGCAGACCATGCTGTTTAATCGCCGGAACCGCGATGCTGTTGCCGACGCTGCCATAGACTACCTGCGACTGCACGGCGACGATATCCACTTCCGACGCCCGGCTTTTGTCGTGAAAGAGCACTGATTGTATATCATCCTGCTGGCCCATCTTTTCTCCCCCCGCTGGACAGCGGGTCACGCACTGATTATGATTCGTCCTATGCTAAATTCCATTTTGTCATAGGTCAATAATGTTAGCCGGAAAAACCGCCAGCGAAATCTTCGATAACATCCGCCATCTGGTGCAGAGCGGCGGGTTGCAGCCCGGAGAGGTTCTGCCGCCGGTACGTGAGCTCGCCAGCCAGCTTGCAGTGAATCGCAACACTGTCGCCGCCGCCTATAAACGGCTGGTGACCTCCGGGCTGGCCGTCAGTCAGGGACGCAACGGTACAGCCATTAAAGCGCGGGACACACTGCCGGCGCTGGAGGGTGGTGACCCAACGACCCCGCTGAACGATATCTCCAGCGGCAATCCGGATCCGGCCAGACTGCCTGATTTACCCCGCTATCTGGGCCAGATTGCCCGCACGCCCCGCCTGTATGGCGATGCGCCCATCGAGCCGCGGCTTGGCCAATGGGCCGAGGCGTGGTTTGCCAGAGAGATAGCCGTTCCCTTTGCGGTGAATCTCGCCAGCGGGGCGATAGACGCCCTGGAGCGCCTGCTGTGCGCTCTGCTGCTCCCCGGCGACGGCGTTGTGGTGGAAGATCCCTGTTTTCTCAGCAGCATCAATATGGTGCGTTACGCCGGTTTTACCCCCTGCCCGGTGGCGGTGGATGCCGAAGGGATGGATCCTGACGGCCTGGAGGAGGCGTTACGCAACGGCGCACGGGCGGTGATCTTAACCCCGCGCGCGCATAATCCTACCGGCTGTAGCCTGACGGAAACCCGGGCGCATGCCCTGCGGGAGGTGCTAGCCCGCTATCCGCAGGTACTGGCGATTGTTGATGACCATTTTGCCCTGCTGTCGGCCACGCCATGGCACTCCCCTCTTCCTGCAAGCACCCAACGCTGGGCGCTGGTGCGCTCGATGTCAAAAACCCTCGGACCAGACCTACGGCTGGCCTTTATCGCCAGCGATGCCGCTACTTCAGCGGCGCTGCGCCTGCGGCTTAACGCCGGCAGCCAGTGGGTCAGCCATCTGCTGCAGGACCTGACGCTGGCCTGCCTGACCGACGAGGCGTTTATCGCCTCGATGACGGAGACCCGTCGTCACTATCGCCAGCAGAATGAGAAACTGGCGGCGGCGCTGGCCCGGCACGGCTTCAGCCATGCTACGCCAGGGGATGGCCTCAATTTCTGGCTGCCGCTGACAGCGGCGAGCCAGCCCTACGCCTTACGCCTGGCCCGCGCCGGCTGGCTGGTCCGGGAGGGAGAGGTGTTTGGCATCCGGACGCCCTCCCACGGGCTACGCCTGTCGCTGGGCCGTCTGAGTGACGCTGAGATTTCCCGCCTGGCGGCCGATATTGCGCAGGCCTTAGACGCCCCCTGACGCAGGCAGTCCACCGAACGTATCGGGGAGTGATGGCAGCTGCCGACAAATTAATGAAAAATAAACGACAGCAGGCTAGTCTTACCTGCATGCCCTGATCGCCGAGGCGGACAAATCGCTCACAACAAGGAGCACCAGAGATGCATCACGCTGACCCGGCACTGAAAGCGGTCATTGAAGCCTGCGATCGCGCTATCTCGCAGGAAGATTACGATACCCTGATGAGTTATTACGCAGAAGACGCCGCGCTGGTCGTCAAACCGGGCATGGTGGTCAGAGGGAAAGAGAATATCCGCAAAGCCTTTATCGCCATTGCCGACTATTTCCAGCACCGACTGGTGGTGACTCAGGGGAAAATGGAGGTTATTGAAGGCGGCGGCAATGCGCTGGTGATTATGGAGACCCGGCTGGATATCCCGACGGCGGACGGGATATCCCAGGTTACGCGACGCGCCACCTATGTCTTTCAGAAGCAGGGCGAACGCTGGCTGTGCACCGTCGATAACTCCTACGGCACCGACCTGCTTGATGATTAAATGCCCGCCCCCTGGCTAAAGTGTTCTTCGCCGAACACGCCGGTGGAAAGGTAACGATCGCCGCGATCGCAGACAATCGCCACCACCACCGCGCCAGGATTTTCGCGGGCTATGCGTAACGCGCCCGCTACCGCACCGCCCGAACTGACGCCGCAGAAAATGCCTTCCCGCACCGCCAGCTGACGCATGGTGTTCTCGGCATCCTGCTGATGAATATCCAGCACCGTATCCACCAGAGAAGCGTTAAAGATCCCCGGCATATACTCTGCCGGCCAGCGGCGGATCCCGGGAATACTGCTCCCCTCCTCCGGCTGCAGGCCAACAATGGTCACCGGTTTACTCTGTTCACGCAGAAAACGTGACACGCCGGTAATGGTGCCGGTGGTCCCCATACTGGAGACAAAGTGGGTGATACGCCCCGCGGTCTGCTGCCAGATTTCCGGGCCGGTGGTGGTGTAGTGGGCGTAGGGGTTATCCGGGTTGTTAAACTGATCGAGCAGTTTGCCTTCTCCGCGCTGGGCCATTTCCAGAGCCAGGTCGCGGGCCCCCTCCATCCCTTGCTCTTTGCTGACCAGGATAAGCTCGGCGCCGTAAGCGCGCATCGCGGCCCGACGCTCCTGGCTCATGTTGTCGGGCATCAGCAGCTTCATCCGGTAGCCTTTCAGCGCGGCGATCATCGCCAGCGCAATACCGGTGTTGCCGCTGGTCGCTTCGATCAGCACGTCGCCGGGCTGAATTTCGCCGCGCTTTTCCGCTTCGACGATCATCGACAGCGCGGCGCGATCTTTCACCGAGCCGGCCGGATTATTGCCTTCGAGTTTGACCCACACTTCGCTGCCGTTGTCCGGTCCCAGACGCTGAAGTTTGACCAGTGGGGTATTGCCGATGGTTTGTTCGAGTGTATTCACGATTTTTACTCAATAAAAAAGCCGGGCGGCGCTTCGCTTACCCGGCCTGGCAGACGCGTGATAATTCCAGACCGGGTAAGCAGAGCCTCACCCGGCAAAAGCACATTGATTTAAGCTATCAGGCCGACTCCGCCAGAGCAAGCTCGCCGCGCGGCTCGATACGCTCGGTACCGTTGTACAACCGCGCGTTTTGCAGCCCGACGAACAGCCGTTCGCCGCGGGACGGCGCCTCATCGCCCGTTAACACCACGCTCAGCGGTTCGTCATACCACCCCAGAGGCTGAACGACTAATTGGGTGTAGTGCCCTTTCGGACTGGCCTCCAGGACCTGCACCGGCAGCGGCGAATCCAGGCTGGTCCGCCGGCTGATGTCCACTTCCCATGGGCGCAGGAACAGGTCCACTGGCCCCTGGTATGCCGGGGTATAGCCTAACGGCCAGCGGTGGGCGCCGACGTGGAACTGTCCACCGCGGATGACACCCTGCAGGCGGTTCACTTCCCCCATAAACTCCAGCACGAAACGGGTAGACGGCTCACGCCATACGCGCTCCGGGGCATCGGCCTGTTCGATGTTGCCCTGGCTCATGACCACCACCCGGTCGGCAACTTCCATCGCCTCTTCCTGATCGTGGGTGACGAACACGCTGGTGAATTTCAGCTCTTCATGCAGCTGACGCAGCCAGCGGCGCAGCTCTTTACGCACCTGCGCATCCAGCGCACCGAAAGGTTCATCCAGCAGCAAAATTTGCGGCTCCACCGCCAGGGCGCGCGCCAGCGCCACGCGCTGCTTCTGGCCTCCGGACAGCTGCGCCGGATAGCGATCCGCCAGATGGGCCAGCTGCACCATCTCCAGCAGTTTGGTCACCTTGGCTTTAATCGCCGCCGCATTGGGGCGTTCGCGGCGCGGCAGCACGGTCAGGCCAAAGGCGATGTTATCGAACACCGTCATATGGCGGAACAGAGCATAGTGCTGGAAAACGAAGCCCACTTTACGGTCGCGAGCGTGCATCCGACTGACGTCGGTACCGTGGAAGCGGATATGACCGCTGGTCTGATGCTCCAGACCGGCGATAATTCGCAGCAGGGTGGTTTTTCCGGAGCCCGAGGGCCCCAGCAGCGCAACCATTTGTCCGGAAGGGATATCCAACGAGATATCATTCAGCACCTGGGTGCGACCAAACGATTTCTTAATATTGGCAATCTCAATGCTCATGATTTCCCTCCTGTTGCGCGCGTTCTTTCTGATTGGCCAGACGCCATTGCAACATACTCTTTAAAAACAGGGTCAGAATAGCCATTAACGTCAGCAGGGCGGCGGCGGTAAACGAGCCGACGGTGTTGTAATCCTGCTCCAGTAGTTCAATTTGCAGCGGCAGCGACAGCGTTTCGCCGCGGATCGAGCCGGAAACCACCGACACCGCGCCAAACTCGCCGATGGCGCGGGCGTTGGTCAGCACCACGCCGTACAGCAGCGCCCAGCGAATATTGGGCAACGTCACCCGGCGGAACATCTGCCAGCCGGACGCGCCCAGCAGCACCGCGGCCTCATCTTCATGACTGCCCTGACTCATCATCACCGGCACCAGCTCACGCACCACAAACGGACAGGTAACAAAGATGGTCGCCAGCACCATGCCCGGCCAGGCGAACATGATTTGCAGATTATGCGCGTCAAGCCAGCCGCCCAGCGGACCGTTAGAGCCGTAAAACAGCAGATACACCAGACCGGCCACCACCGGCGAGACGGCGAACGGGATATCCAGCAACGTCAGCAGCAGCTGGCGCCCCGGAAAGGTAAAACGTGTCACCAGCCAGGCCAGCAAGGTACCGAACACCAGGTTCACCGGTACGGTAATCAACGCAATCATCACCGTCAGCCAGATGGCATGCAGCATGTCCGGGTTCGCCAGGTTTTCCAGCACCGGCATCAATCCTTTGCTGAAGGCCTGGATAAAGATGTAGAGCATCGGCACCACAAGGATGAAGGCGGAGACCAGCATCCCGACGCCAATCAGAAACCATTTTCCCCAGTTGATACGGGGCGCGTCGTAGCGTTTCAATTGAGTAACTTCCGCCATTAGTGACCTACCACGCGTCGACCAAAGCGACTCTGCAGGGTATTGATGGAAAACAGCAGCAGCAGTGAGGCGGCCAGGATCACCGAGGCGATGGCGCTCGCCGCCGGATAGTCAAACTCCTGCAGACGAATAAAGATCATCAGCGACGTCACTTCCGTCTTCCACGCGATGTTGCCGGCGATAAAAATCACCGCGCCGAATTCGCCGAGGCTGCGGGTAAACGACAGAGCAATGCCCGCCAGCAGCGCCGGCGACAGCTCCGGCAGCACCACCTTGCGGAAACTCTGCCAGCGCGTGGCACCCAGCGTTTCCGCCGCTTCCTCATACTCGGGCCCCAACTCTTCCAGCACCGGCTGCACGGTGCGTACCACAAACGGGATGCTGGTGAAGGCCATCGCCACGGCGATGCCGAGCCAGGTATAGGTGACTTTAATATCGAACTTCGCCAGCCATTCCCCGTAAATACCGTTCACCGAAAACAGCGAGGCCAGGGTCAGACCGGCTACCGCCGTCGGCAGCGCAAACGGCAGGTCCATTAAGGCATCCAGCAGCGTGCGGCCCGGAAAACGATAGCGGGTCAGGATCCAGGCCATCAGCAGACCAAAGACGCCGTTAAAAATCGAGGCCACAAACGCCGACAGCAGCGTCACCTTATAGGCAGCCACCACCTGCGGGTTGGTGATCACATCCCAGTACTGCGCCCAACTCATCTGCGCCAGCTGCATCACCAACGCGCTGAGCGGTAATAACAAAATCAGACAGACAAACAGCAGGCTGGTGCCAAGGCTCAGGGTAAAACCCGGCAGCACGCGCTTGGACGACACAGCAAACATTACTTACGCCCCGCCGCCAGCAGTTTGTCCAGTTCGCCGCCGCTGGCGAAGTGGGTTTTCATCACCTCAGGCCAGGAGCCAAACTTATCTTCCACGCGGAACAGCTCGGTCTGTGGGAATTTATCCTTCAGAGCATCCATCACTTTCGGGTTGTTTACCCGATAGTAGTAGTCGGTAATGATAGTTTGGGCCTGTGGCGTATAGAGCCAGTTCAGGTAGGCTTTCGCCGCCTTTTCCGTGCCATTGGCTTTGACGTTTTTATCGACCCAGGCCACCGGGAACTCCGCCAGAATGTTGGTTTTCGGGATAACCACTTCAAATCCCTGCGCCTCATACTGCTTGCGAATATTGTTCACTTCCGATTCGAAGCTAATCAGCACATCGCCGAGGCCGCGCTCGGCGAAGGTGGTGGTCGCTCCGCGCCCGCCGGTGTCAAAGACTTCGACGTTCTTGAGAAACTGAGTCATAAACTGTTCGGTTTTAGCTTTATCGCCGCCATCGGCTTTATCCGCCGCGCCCCATGCCGCCAGGTAGGTGTATCGGGCGTTACCCGAGGTTTTCGGGTTCGGGAAGATCAGCTTGACGTCAGAGCGAACCAGGTCGTTCCAGTCATGAATGTTTTTCGGATTGCCTTTACGCACCAGGAAACCCATCGTCGAATAGAACGGTGAGCTGTTGTTCGGCAGACGGCTTTGCCAGTCGGCCGGGATCAGGTTGCCTTTGTCATGCAGGATCTGCACGTCCGTCACCTGGTTGTAGGTGACCACGTCCGCCTTCAGGCCCTGCAAAATAGCCAGCGCCTGCTTGGATGAACCGGCATGCGACTGCTTGATGGTCAGCTTGTCCCCGCCATTGTCTTTCGCCCACTGCTGCTCAAAAGGCGGGTTAAGGGCGGCAAACAGCTCGCGGGAGACATCATAGGAGCTGTTCAGCAGCTCCGTCGCCTGCGCCTGCGCCACCAGCAGCATGGAAGCCGCCAGCGCCAGATATCCTTTTTTCAGTGATTTAACGGCCATTGCGCACCCTTATCAACGTTGAACATTTTCTGATGATCATCATATTTATAACGGGTACGAAAGGAGTAACGGTTTTATATACCGTTTGGCGATTTGGAAGTCGAAAAGGGAATAAGCAACTGGCAAAGCTTAGCTGAAAGCGGCTCGCAGATTAGACGGGTCATTGTGACAAACGGCAGCCAGGCGTGCACTGTGTTTATATGAAAAACACACAGATATTTGCTCGTCAGCTCAGACGTAGCTTAACGCCCGCAGAACGTCGACCAGGGTACTTACTGGGCAACCGCCGTTTTGCTAGCGACACGTTTCGCCGTCAGCACCCCGTTGGCCCCTATATTCTCGATTTCGCCTGCTGCGCAATACGGCTGGCGATTGGACTGGACGGCGGCCAACACGATGACGCCGCACCCTCTGGCAACAGAGCGAGGGATGGCGAGTTTTACGCTTCTGGAATAATGAGTTTGAAGAGCATGGTGATGCGGTGATGGAGGGGATACTTGAAGCGCCTGAGTCGCCTCCCCCCTCCCCTCTGACTGAGGGAGAGGGAGTAAAAGAATCCGCACGCAGATTCCATAGCCGCACCTTACCGTCCCCTCTCCCCTTTGGGGAGAGGGTTAGGGTGAGGGGAAAAATTACAGCGCCTGGATACGCTCCAGCGACGGCGCGAAGTAATACCCGCCGGTCACCGGTTTGGTGAAGCGCAGCATCGCGTCGCGTTTACCGTCGGTATCGCCAAACATGCTCAGCAGCTGCTGCTCGATGTTATACAGGCGCGCGCAGTAGGCGCAGAAATAGAGGCCATGGGTGCCGCTGGCGGTGCCGTACGGCAGGCTCTGACGGACGATTTTCAACCCTTTGCCATCTTCTTTTAAGTCCACGCGGCTCAGGTGCGACGTGACCGGACGTTCATCGCCATCGATCTCTTCGTTAGCGTCTTTAGTACGGCCGATCATCATCTCCTGATCCGGCACGCTCATGCGGTTCAGCTGTTTGAGATTATGCTCCCAGCGCTGGACGAACACGTAGCTGCCGCCCGCATCCACGCCGTCTTTAATGACCGCCACTTCGCGGCGGGTTTCTTCCCCCGCCGGGTTTTCGGTGCCATCGACGAAGCCGCTGAGGTCACGCTCTTCCACCCAGCGGAAGCCGTGGATCTCTTCTTTCACGTCGATAGCGTCGCCAAAGGCGGCCAGCGCGGCCTGCGCCACCGAGAAGTTAACTTCATGACGGGCGGATAAAATATGAATCAGCAGGTCATACTGGGTGGACGGCGCCAGCCCTTTGCCATAGACCGGGAAATCTTTTAACTCATCCGCCCCTTCGCCGCCGCTCAGCTGACGCCAGACGTTATTGCCGAACGCCACCACCGCACCGAGTTTGGCGTCGGGGAATTTAGCCTGGAAGGTGGCCACGTTATCGACAAAAATTTTGCTCGCTTCGCGTAGGGCGTTAACGTCCCCTTTGAGATTGGCTTCAATCCAAATCGCCGCGCGGCAATGTTCCGGCAAAATGCCGCTCTGAACCTGAGACATCGCTCCTCCTGAAATGATGCAACCACAACGCTGTCGCGTTGCTAACGCGCCATTGTAACCGTTTTTCAGAGCTGTCGTGTCTCTTCAGATCAATTTAGCGACGCCAGATAATCTTGCTGACCTTCCAGTTTTTCAGCGTATCGTCGGAGGGCATCAGCTCGTCCGGACCGCTCCAGTGGCCAGTGAAGGCATAGCTGATATGCTGGCTCCCCTCGGCCTGACACTCGACGACCGCCCCGTTGTCATGGCTGCCTTTCTGGCAGTTGCCGAAGGCTTTGCTGTACAGGTCGCTAAACGGTGTGCCGATTTTCACGCCGCTGGCGGTTTTGATATCCGCATCACGCACGTCAATCCGGCTGATAGCACCGTTGTCGCCATTGATGGTCAGCGCCACGCTGTTGTTTTTCAGCGCTTCAAAGTAGTGGACGATATTGCCCTTATCGGTCTTCATTCCGCTGCGTAAACGGTAGTCGCTGCCCAGCGCATCGCTAATCGCCTGTTCATTGAGCGGCGTGGAAGCCGTCAGTTTACCCACTCCCTGCTCGGTCACCTCGGTGGAAGCGCCAAACCAGTTCCACGGATAGGCCGCCGACCAGTTGACTGCGCTCATCGTGGAGCAGCCGGTCAGCGCCAGCGGAAGTGCACAGAGCATTACACGTAGCGATTTCATATCTCAATCCTTTCTGAGTCATTCAACGCATGTTGGAGTTCACGATCGGCAAAAAGTGCCATTAAAAGGTGGTCTGGTGAAAACAGGCGCCCAGGCGACGGCTGGTTAACAGCCACCACAGGGCATAGCCATCCGCGACCAGCAGCGCAATGGTCAACGAGGAGGGAGATTCGCCGCTCAGCCATAGCATCGGCTGCCACAGCAACAGCAGCACTTGCGATAGCACCAGCAGCCAGCGCATCGCCCGCCACAGGCGCGGCAGGCGCTGACGATAGCCGCTAAGCAGAAAGGCCAGCACCGCCGGCACGCCTGGCAGTAAACCAAGCCAGAAGCGCTCGTGATCGGGATAGAACAGATTAAGAATCGCGTCGCCCTGCTGGCGCGATGCGCCGGCCATCAAAAACAGCACCCACGTGCGGGCCTGCAACAACAGCACGCACCAGAAAAGCAAAGGCAGGCGCAGACGGCCATGGGCATCAAAATCGGCGGGGATAAACTCAGTATTCTTCATCTTCGATCAGGCGCTTGCCCAGGGTCAGGACATCGGCGTACTCATAGCCCAACCGCTCGTACATTCCCTGCACCACGTCGTTGTCTTCACGGACCATAATGTTGATTTTCGGGCAGCCGCGGGCAATCAGCTTTTTCTCCAGACGGTTGAGCAGCGCGTTCGCGATACCCCGGCCGCGATATTCCGGATGGACGCCGAGATAATAGGCCGATCCGCGATGACCGTCATATCCGCCCATCACTGTGCCGACCACTTCGCCATTCACTTCCGCCACCAGAAACAGGCTGACGTCGTGATTCAGCTTGCGCTCAATATCCATCTCCGGATCGTTCCACGGGCGCAGCAGATCGCAGCGCTCCCACAGCGTCACAACCTCTTCGAAATCCTGCTGGCGAAAAACGCGAATCTCCATGGTATTCCCCACCATTGACGGTTAAAAACAGTGATTATGGCGCGAATATAACTGATAGCCAATATCAGGCGAAATCAGCGACAAAAAATGGCATAATATGACTTTGTCATGTATTGAAATGAAAAGTAAAACAATTCTTATTTTGAATGGTCGTAACGGCAAACGCGATACGATATAACATTGGACATCACTTGTTTACAATTCAGGCCGAATGAGCACTTTTAAACCCTTAAAAATACTTGCTTCGCGCCGTCAGGTGCTGAAAGCCGGGCTGGCTGCGATGACGCTGAGCGGCGTCGCCTCACAGGTCAGCGCAAAAGAACAGCCACTGAAAACGTCAAATGGACATAGCAAACCCGCCGCCAAAAAGGCCGGGGGTCGCCGGATTGTAATGTTAGATCCGGGCCACGGCGGCATCGATACCGGCGCTATCGGCCATAACGGCTCGAAAGAGAAGCATGTGGTGTTGGCGATCGCTAAGAACGTGCGCAGCATTTTGCGCAGCAACGGCATCGACGCCCGCCTGACCCGCACCGGCGATACCTTTATCCCGCTGTACGACCGCGTGGAGATCGCCCATCAGCACGGCGCCGATCTGTTTATGTCAATCCACGCCGATGGTTTTACCAACCCGAGCGCCGCCGGCGCCTCGGTGTTCGCCCTGTCAAACCGCGGCGCCAGTAGCGCCATGGCGAAATACCTCTCCGATCGCGAAAACCGCGCCGATGAGGTCGCCGGTAAGAAAGCGACGGATAAAGACCATCTGCTGCAGCAGGTACTGTTCGATCTGGTGCAGACCGACACCATCAAAAACAGCCTGACGCTGGGCTCGCATATCCTGAAAAAGATCAAGCCGGTACATAAGCTGCACAGCCGCAATACCGAGCAGGCGGCGTTCGTGGTGCTGAAGTCACCATCCATACCGTCTGTGCTGGTGGAAACCTCGTTTATCACCAACCCGAACGAGGAGAAACTGCTCGGCACCACCGCCTTCCGGCAGAAAATCGCCACCGCGATTGCCAACGGCATTATCAGCTATTTCCACTGGTTCGATAACCAGAAAGCCCATTCGAAGAGACGTTAATGAAACCCGATGCCGCGCAGGTAAAAACTTTTCTGCTCCAGCTCCAGGACAACCTCTGTCAGCAGCTGAGCGCCGTGGATGGCGCGCCGTTTATTGAAGATGCCTGGCAGCGGGAAGGCGGTGGCGGCGGACGCAGCCGGGTGCTGCGCGAAGGCCGGGTGTTCGAGCAGGCGGGGGTCAACTTTTCCCACGTCCATGGCGACGCCATGCCTGCCTCCGCCACCGCGCACCGCCCGGAGCTGGCCGGACGCAGTTTTGAAGCCATGGGCGTCTCGCTGGTGGTTCATCCGCTGAACCCCTACGTGCCCACCAGCCATGCCAACGTGCGGTTCTTTATTGCCGAAAAGCCTGGCGCCGACCCGGTGTGGTGGTTCGGCGGCGGCTTTGATTTAACCCCTTACTACGGCTTTGAAGAGGATGCCGTCCACTGGCATCGTACCGCCCGCGATCTGTGTCTGCCGTTCGGCGAGGAAGTCTATCCGCGCTATAAAAAATGGTGCGATGATTACTTCTATCTCAAGCACCGCCAGGAGCAGCGCGGCATCGGCGGTCTGTTCTTTGACGACCTGAACACCCCGGATTTTGACCACTGCTTCGCCTTTATGCAGGCGGTCGGGAACGGCTATGCTGACGCCTATTTACCTATCGTCGAACGCCGGAATGCCACGCCGTACGGCGAACGCGAGCGCCACTTTCAACTCTACCGTCGCGGCCGCTATGTCGAGTTCAATCTGGTCTGGGACCGCGGCACCCTGTTCGGTCTGCAGACCGGCGGGCGTACGGAGTCGATTCTGATGTCGATGCCACCGCTGGTGCGCTGGGAATATGATTATCAGCCCGAGCCCGGCAGCCCCGAGGCGGCGCTGAGCGAGTTTATTCAGGTGCGCGACTGGCTGTAACGGCCGGATGGCGGCTGGCCACCCGGTAGCGGAGTCTCTTCCCTCACACCCACTGGCGCAGGCGATGGTGCAGCGTCATCGACGGTTTCTCAGCAAACAGCTGCTGATAGTCGGTGGCGAACTGCCCCAAATGCCAGAATCCCCACTGCATGGCCGCCTCCTTGACCGTCTCGCGCTCTGACCAGGGGCTTATCAGCTCCCGACGCACGGCGTTCAGGCGGATCCGTTTGAGCCAGGCGTTAGGACCAATCCCCAGTATTGCATGGAAGGCGTTTTGCAAGGTGCGACGGCTGACGTACAGCTGCTGGCACAGATCGAGAACGGTTAACGGCTCCGCGCTGTTTTCCAGCACATATTCGCGCGCCTGCGCCAGCAGGCGGCGGTAGCTCTGGTGGCTGACGCTCTCTGCACTTACCATCGGCTGCGCTTCTTCCAGCATCGTGCCCATCGCCAGCAACAGATTATCCCGCAGGACTTTACGCACGGCCGGCTGATGAAGGGTATCCGGATGCTCGCTAAAGGTGGCCAGCGCCTGCTGGACAAACCCCCACAGCGCGGCCTTATGCGGCTCGCGGACCGCCAGCGCTGACTGGTTGCGTAGCATATGTAGCACCCGTTCCGGGTGGTGCAGGAAACTGGCGTGACGCGCAATCACCTCCTGCGAAATCACTACCCCGAGAATGGTGTAATCATCCGGCGTGCTGAGCTCGAACTCCGTACCGCCGGGACGGGTGGCGATTTCTGCCCGGCCCAGACACTGCGAGCCGATAAAACCTTGTTCTCCCCGGGTCGCCGGAATGCCAAACCAGAAGGAGTTCGGCCAGACCAGGCAGGACTGGCGCAGCGCCAGCCCGGTATATTCGCGGAAGACCTGGATCTCATCGAGCAGGATTTCGGTAAATTCGCCGCGAAACTGCCCCGGATGCAGCTGATCGTAGATCTGTTGCCAGGCGGTAATGGTCAGGGCGTGCTCATACACATCGGTTGTGTGTCGTTGATGAATATTGTCAATTTCAACCTGAGGCGTCAGCCTGGTGTCTTCCGGCAACGCCTCGCAACAGAGATGGTGCAAATTTGCAGAACGACGCTTTTTCATAATCGTTAAAGCCGGGGGCAAGCCGCTCCCGGCACCTCCGACAGGTTATGGATTTTTGAGACGATAGCGGCTACTGCGTTTTCGTAGCGTCCCTGCGGAAAAGAGCTGCTCCAGCGCCTGGCGGGCCTTATCCAGCGGCCAGGCAAAATGCGCGGCGACCTCGCCGGCCGTCATGCCCTGACGAACTGAAGCCAGCAGCGTCAGTAAGGCTTCCGATGAAGCCGGGTCAGCAGGCGGCATGGGCGCTGGCGGCGGTGGCTGAAAACCGCCGATCAGCCGCTGGGTATCCTCTTCCGGGCGGCCAATTTCCCGACGGCTGATCACGCAGCCGGTCCGCCGGGCAGCGGCGGCCCCGGCATCCAGCGCGGCGCGGCAGGCCGCCAGGTCGCCCTCCACCACCAGCGTTAACCTGCCCGGGTCGAGCACTTCATGACTAAGCAGGCGCACATTGGCCGCCTTAAGCATGGCATCCGCAGCGTCTATAGCCGCGACCATGCCCTCCACTTCGAGCAATCCCAGCGCATTGATCATCGCTCCCTCCATTACGCACGCTGTACAGGATGACGGGCAATATCGAGAACGGCATCGGTAAAGGCATTGCAGGCGGCTTTACAGGCGGCCTGGCTTCCCGTCAAAAAGGCGGCCGAATAGTTGGTTTCCGATGGCGGCGGGACGTAGGTCACCAGCTGAACGTCGGCCGACTTCATCGCCGCATCGATACCAAACGTCGCCTCCAGCGGCGGCGCCACCAGATAAGCGATCGGATCGCCCAACGCGATGCCAGCGGCCGATGAAAGATAAGAGCCGGTACGCGACACCACGTGCGCCAGAAAGGCGGTATCTTGCGCGTCGTTAGCCCACTGGAATGCCGCCCCACCTTCAATATGCGCCATCATGGCATCCAGCCCGGCGCGAACTTCCGCCGGGTTCGGGCCGCCAAGCATGATCAGTACTTCGCCGGCGGTAGGCGACGGACCATGGGCCGCGCCGGCGTAGAGGGAGCGGCCATAGACCACCTCCACCATCGCCTGCTTTGTCGCTTCGTCGGCGGCAATATACGTCACATCGTCAGAATCTGCCGTGATGAGTCCGAGGCTACGTATATGCGACGGTAATTTAAGCTCGCGCGCGAAACCGTCATTCACCGAGGCAATCACGCGCATCGCGGTAACCGAGGGTCGAATCAAATCTAATGCTGGCATGATGCCTCCTTAACGGCTCATGTTGATGCCGGAGGCTTTCTGCTCCAGCATGCGTTTGGCTAAATCCACGATCACCGCGGCGGCTTCTACCGGCGGGGTGCCGCCCTGGTGGATATTGGAGATACAGGTCCGGTCGGCCTCGACGGTGGTCGCCACCCGCGGGGAGTACACCGCGTAGCAGGAGAGGCTCTCCGACTGGCCGAGCCCCGGGCGCTCGCCAACCAGCAGGATCACCACCTTCGCGCCGAGGATCTCGCCGATCTGATCTTCAATCTTGACGCGGCCATAGCGCACGAAGAACGGCGTCCCGACCTTCAGACCCGCCTGTTTCAGGCCGGCAAGCAGCGGCGGCAGGATCTCTTCGTAGTTGGCGGTGATGGCATCCGTCGACAGGCCATCGGACACCACCACCTGCACATCCGGATCCATCACGCACTGCGCCTTCAGCGCATCAATCGCTTCCGGACTGAGGCGACGGCCCATATCCGGACGCGTCA
The DNA here is from genome assembly GCF_025813515.1 of Klebsiella sp. KP20-425-1. Lineage (NCBI taxonomy): Bacteria > Pseudomonadati > Pseudomonadota > Gammaproteobacteria > Enterobacterales > Enterobacteriaceae > Klebsiella > Klebsiella sp. KP20-425-1. The sequence continues at coordinate 1,383,552 of NZ_CP109614.1, read as the reverse complement.
GGTAGAGGTTCTTATCGCTAATCTCGGAACGCACTTCCAGCAGCCCCTGCGCTTTCACCCACGCTTCCGGCACCTCTTTGAGCACCGTGTCTTTCGAGCGCGAGTGATCGGCCAGGAAGCGCAGCAGCGCCTGAGTGCGCGGACGCGGGCCGGCGCGGCCGGTGCAAACGCGCGCCGCGGTACTGCGTTTCAGTTCAGTCAGTACTTCGGCGCGGTGCGGATGTTGTACGCCAATCCAGGCTTTCGCTTCCGCTGAGCCCAGGTCCAGCGCGCAGCTTTCCACCACCGCTTCGCTGGCGCAGGCGGCATGGCAGGCCGGTGTCGACGCTGCGGGGGCCTGCGGCTGCGACTGTGGTTGTCCCATTGACGCCATTACGCTGCGTACAATGTCTTCAATCTGTTTTTGATCCATGATGTGTCATCCCCGCGTCATCAGAAGAACAGTGACGGATCGCCCGCCCGTTTGGTCAGGCGACCATTTGCCATAATGCCCATCGTTTCCAGCCAGCGTTCAAACTCCGGCGACGGCCGCAGGCCCAGCAGCTGGCGCACGGTCGCGGTATCGTGGAAGGCGGTGGTCTGGTAGTTGAGCATGATGTCGTCGCCGAGCGGCATGCCCATGATGTAGTTGCAGCCTGCGGTCGCCAGCAGGATCATCAGGTTTTCGTTGAGGTTCTGGTCGGCATCGGCATGGTTGGTATAGCAGCAGTCGCAGCCCATTGAGATGCCGCTCAGCTTGCCCATAAAGTGGTCTTCCAGTCCGGCGCGAATGATTTGCCGGTCGTTATAGAGATACTCCGGCCCGATAAAGCCCACCACGGTGTTGACGAGGAACGGATCGTAGTGCCGCGCCAGGCCATAGTTACGCGCTTCCATGGTCACCTGGTCGGCGCCGAAGTTAGCGCCAGCGGAAAGCGCCGAGCCCTGCCCGGTTTCAAAGTAAAGACAGTTCTCCCCGGCGATGCGGTTAAACTCCGCCCCCACCGCCCGCGCTTCATCGAGCATCGCCAGCTCGACGCCGAACTCTTTAAGCCCTTTTTCACTGCCGCAGATGCTCTGGAAGATAAGCCCCCCCGGCGCGCCGCGGCGGATGGCTTCAATCTGGGTAGTGACGTGCGCCAGCACGCAGCCCTGGGTCGGGATGTTAAACTTGTCGATCACCCCGTACACCGTATCCAGCACCCGGCTCAGGTTCTCCACGTCGTCAGTGACCGGGTTGACGCCAATCACCGCGTCGCCCGCGCCGAAGGAGAGCCCTTCATAGATTTGCGCGGCAATACTCTGCACGTCGTCGCGGGTATCGTTCGGCTGCAGGCGGCAGCTAAAGGTCCCCGGCAGACCGATGGTGGTATTGGCTTTTTTGATCACCGGCATTTTTTTACCGCCGTAGATCAGATCGGCGTTGGAGCAGATCTTGGCCACCGCAGCCACCACCTCGGAGGTCAGCCCTTTGCGGACAAAGGCGATATCGTCGCTGGTGACCTCGTCGTTGAGCACGTATTCCCGCAGGTCGCTGATGGTCCAGTGTTTAATCCGCTGATAGGCGGTTTCGTTCACGTCATCCTGGATCAGGCGCGTAACGCAGTCCTCCTCATACGGGATCACCGGGTTATTACGGATATCGGCCACCGTCATATCGGAGAGCACCTGCTTGGCGGCCACGCGCTGCTGCGAACTCTCCGCCGCTACCCCCGCCAGCACATCCCCCGAACGCAGTTCGTTGGCTTTCGCCAGCACCTCTTTTACATCCTTAAACTGATAAACATTGCCGAACAATGTGGTCTTTAGTTTCATAAGTCGTTCCCTCAGGAAGGAAATGCGAGTGATTTCACCGTCACCGGCACAACCGATCCGCCAAAAAGAGGCGTACCAATGTCGATATAGTCTCCCGCCCGGATGCTCACCTCATCGATGACCGCCAGCGGAAGGTGTGGAAGCTGTGGCCGCAGCAGCATGCCCAGCGCTTTGCCAAAATCCTGCTCGGCCACCAGCAGCAGCGGACGGGGATTGGGAAAGCGGGCGACAAACGCCAGCAGGGCGTCAATTACGGTCAGTAAGGTGGCGTAGCGCACCGGAAGTGAAGCGGGAAGCGCCAGCACGTAAGCGTCCGCCTCGGGAGCCAGATCGAGCTGCGTCAGCGCCTGGAGCCAGGCGTTCGGCAGATCGGCGGCATCCTGCGGGATAGCCACCGGCAGATTGCGCAGCGGCAATGGAACCCCCTCCAGCCAGATGGTGCTCCCGGACAGGGACAGCGTATGCGCCCCGGCGCCAATCACCGTGGCGCGCACGGTTTGCGCCGGGAACTGCACGTTCATCTCACGCAGGCGCGGATGCTCGTGCAGGGCCGTGGCCAGCAGCGGCCCGATATCGGAAAAACAGAAAGGATCGGCGGGCTGATGGCGGTAGCACTCCCCCACTCCGCCGGAAAGGGTAATCACCTCCGGCTGAATACCCGCAGGCAGTACTTCGGTTTGCATCAGCCCCTGCGCCAGCGGTGAGAGGGTGCCGTCGATCACCTCGACGATCAGCGCCGCCATCCGGCGCGCCACCTGCGCCAGCTGCCCGGCGGTCAGCGCCAGGGCGTTAGTGCCGGCGCCAAACAGCGCATCGACAATCCGCTGCCCCGGCGGGTGCGCGTGGACCACGCGCCCCTGAGCGTCGGTTTCCAGCAGGCGGCCGCCGACGTTGAGGCAGGCGGTGGCGCTGACGTTTCCGGCGTCAAACAGGGCATAGTTCGAGGTACCGCCGCCAATATCGATATTGAGCACCCGGCACATCCGCTGCCGGGACAGGGTCTGCGCCCCGGCGCCGTGTCCGGCAATGACCGACTCCAGATGCGGCCCGGCGCTGGCGACGACAAAATCGCCCAGCGACTGCGAGAGCGCCATCACCGCCGGGCGGGCATTGCGGGTTTTCGCGCTTTCGCCGGTGATGATGATCGCCCCGGAATCCACCGCTTGTGGAGCGATCCCTGCGGCCCGGTACTGAGCCAGAATCAGCGCCTCAAGCTCGGCCTCTTTCAGTTCTCCCTGCTTATCAACCGGCGTAAAGAAGACCGGGCTTTGCCAGCTAATGTCGCGTTTGATGAATTCATAACGCGGCACCTGGGAAACCGCCGCGCGGTTCACCAGCTCCAGGCGCGAGAAGATCACCTGCGTGGTGGTGGTGCCGATATCAATACCGACGCTCAACAGCTGGCGCGTGTTCACGAGTGCGCCTCCGCTTCGTTGTTGGCAGGCGCCGGTACGTTTTCATCTTTTGGCACCAGCAGCATCGCCACGCCAATCGCGGTAACGCCGCCGACCAGCTTGCCGACAATCATCGGAAAGATCATGGCGTTCATATTGGCCGCCGCAAAACCGAGATGGTCGCCGAGGGCGAACGCCGCTGACACCGAGAAGGCGCAGTTGATCACTTTTCCGCGGGTATCCATCTGCTTCATCATGCCGAACATCGGAATATTGTTCGCCAGGGTAGCGACCATGCCGCCGGCAGCCATATTGTTGATTTTTAGCAGATTACCAACGCGCATCAGCGGCTTTTCAAACCAGCGGGTCAGCAGGAGCACCATCGGATAAGCGCCGAGCAGCACGCAGGAGATAGAGCCAATGACTTCGATGGCGCGCATCACTTCGCCGGGCTGGTCGCCAGGCGCCATAAAGATCGGATCGAGCCCGGGGATCAGCTCCCAGCCGAGCAGGAACTTGATCACCGCCGCCGCCAGGCCGATGGTGATCAGCGCCACGAGGAATTTGGCGAAGATCTGGAAGCCGTTGATCATTTTTTCCGGAATAAACTTCAGCCCCAGCGCCACCAGCACGGCGACGATGATCACCGGGATCATATTCATCAGGATCAGCGCGAAGGTAAACTCTACCGGCTGGCCGTTGATCTCCACCCCGGAATACATCGCCACCAGACCGCCGGCGATACAGCCGATGGGAATGGTGACAATGCCCGCCAGCACGCCGAGCGCCAGCCAGCGGCGATCGGTTGGTTCGATAATGCCGAGCGCCACCGGAATGGAGAACACAATGGTCGGACCCATCATAGAGCCGAGGATCAGGCCTGAGTACATCCAGGCCGCCACGTCGCCGCCCGCGAGTTCTTTAGCGAGGAAGAAACCGCCCATGTCGCACGCCAGCAGCGTGCCGGCGAACATCGACGGGTTGGCGCCGAGCATCTCATACAGCGGAATAATCACCGGACCAAGCAGATGAGCCAGCACTGGCGCCAGGGCGGTCATCCCGACCATCGCCAGGCCCAGCGCGCCCATCGCCATAAACCCTTCTTCAAACTGACCGCCGGATCCCTCAATGCTTTTCCCCAGTTTGCCGAGAAAGCGCGCCGAGCCGCCGAACTGCGACAGGATCCTGTCCACGGCGGCAATCAGCATAAAGAACATCATGATGTACATGATGATTTCGTTAATTCCCATAGCCCTTACTCCCTGTCATTTATGATTTGTAGATACTGTGAATACCGGGACATTAGCCGCACTCAGGCGACTTTCCCGGGCCGCGGCGTGAACGCCTTACCCGGGCTACGGCATAGCAGACGGCTGTGATCCTGTAGCCCGGCTAAGCGCAGCACGAGCCGGGAAAGCCACAGCCACACGCCTCCGGGAAAATCGGCATTTATCGCGCCGCCGCGTACAGCTCGATAATCTGCTCCCGGCTGGCGGTGCGTGGATTGGTGCGCAAACAGATGTCCTCCTGCGCCGCTTGCGCCCAGGCGGCGTAGTGCGCGGACGTCGCGCCAGCCTCCGTCAGCCGCATCGTCAGACCGACCTCGGCGATCAGCTCGCGCACGGCGGCGATAGCCTCGCGGTCATCGGTTTTCTTGCCGGTTAACGCCCGGCTGATCTGGCTGAAGCGCGCCCGGCGCACCATGCGGTTAAACTCCATCACCGTTGGCAGCAGCATGGCGTTGGCCAGACCGTGCGGAATATGCAGCGCCGCCCCCGGCTGATGCGCCATGGCATGGCATAGCCCCAGCCCGGCGCTGGAAAACGCCATCCCCGCCATGCAGGAAGCCAGCAGCATGTTCTCCCGCGCCGCCAGATCCTGACCGCAGCCCACCGCTTTCGGCAGCGCCTCGCCGATCATGGCTATCGCCCCCATCGCCAGACTGTCGGTAAACGGCGTGGCGTGGCGGGCGCTGTAGGCCTCGACGGCGTGGGTCAGCGCATCAATCCCGGTCATTGCCGTGATATGCGGCGGGACGCCCTCGGTCAGCGCGGCGTCGAGGATCGCCACATCCGGCATCAGCGAGGCATGCGCCAGCACCTGTTTGCGTCCACTCACCGCATCGATAATCACCGTTACATTGGTGGTTTCAGACCCGGTGCCAGCGGTGGTCGGCACCGCGATCAGCGGCAGACGTGGACGCAACTCGCTGTGCTCCGTCATCTCCCCCAGCGTCTGCTCAGGATTGGCGACCAGCAGCGCCACCGCCTTCGCCGCATCCAGTACCGATCCACCGCCAAAGGCCACCACGCCGTCGCAGCGCGCGTCCCGCAGCTGGGCGACGGCGGCGCAGACATCGGTGACGCAGGGTTCGCCGGCGGGACAGGGCCAGAGAGTCATAGCAATCCCTTTCATCGCCAGGCTACGCTCCAGCCCGGCGGTCATTCCCGCCTGATGGAGAAAACTGTCAACCATGACAAACAGATGCCTAAGGCCCCGGGACTGCGCTTGCGGACCGCAGGCCGCCAGCGCGCCGACGCCGTGCAGCGTCACCGGCGGAACGTTGAAGCTTTTCATTTGCTGAAGATTCAGCGTATCAAAGGCATTGAACAGCGCCGTCTGCAGTTCAGCTTGCATACATCCCCTCCGCTTTTTCCCTCCCGCTGTTGGCGATTGCCAGCGGGGTCATAAACAGGCTGTGCTGCGGCAAATGCACCGGTAATGCCGGGAAGCGCTGACGAAACAGCTCATGCACGCCCGGCTGCATACAGGCGCCGCCTGCCAGCCACAAATCGACAATCCCTTGTCCGGCAATATGTCGGGCGACAATTTCGGCCATCTTCTCGTACACCGGCTTAACCACCGGCCAGATCTCCCCGGCGTGGCTGCGCTTGTACTGCTCCGCCTCCTCAAGCCCGATGCCGCGATTCCCGGCCAGAGTCAGGGAGATATGGTGGCCGCCGGTGGCTTCATCCGCCGAATACGTCACCCTGCCCTGTTTAACGATGGCGATCCCGGTGGTGCCGCCGCCGATATCCACCACCCCGGCGTTATCGAGCTGCAGCAGATCGGCCACCGCGGTAGGCTCATCCAGCACATGACTGATCTCCAGCCCGGCGGACTCCAGGACATTGATCGAAATGCGCGGATCGGTACCGGGCGGAAACGAGGTCGCCGCATGGGTGAAGCGGCAGCCCAGCTGCTGCTCGAGAGTCGCAAGATGTCGGCGCACGAGGGTGACGGCGCCAAAGAAATCCCAGACGATGCCGTCGCGCACCACGTCGGCCCAGTCAAGGCATACCGCAACCGGCTGGCCGTCACGGTCAACCACCATCGACACCACGTCGCAGGTGCCCAAATCGATGCCCAGCCACAGCGGCGACTCGCTGGCGGCGGGCGCCTGGTTACACAGGGCAGCGGCTTTTTGTAGTCTCGGCGAAAGCCAGCGTTGTTCGTCGTGCGCCATGTTCATCCCTTATACGATTCGAAACGCATCCACCAGTACGCAGCGACGCAGACGAACGAAGGTCCGCGCGCTGGTTACCCCTTCCCCGGTTGGGGTGGTGATGGTCATGGTGGTCCAGCCCTCGCCGCCCAGCCCAAGCCCGGCGATGCACGGCCCGTTTTTGACGAAGATGCTGGTGTCGATGGCATTCGCCATCTGGTTCATGTTGTCGATATTGCGCGAGTGCATCGCCGCCGTATGGTGGCAGCCGCCTTCCAGTTGCACCGCCAGGGCGATGGCCTCCTCGACGTTCGCCACCCGCACCACCGGCAGCACCGGCATCATCAGTTCAGTCACCGCAAACGGATGGCTGGCGGGGGTTTCCACGAACAGCAGACGGGTTTGCGCCGGCACCTGCAGGCCAATCGCCGCGGCGATTTTGCCCGCGTCGCGGCCGACCCAGTCGCGGCTGACCGTGCCTTTGCCGCGCTCGTCGATATTTTTCAGCAGCAGCGGCTGGAGCTGTTCGGCCTGCGCCGCCGTGAGTTTCACCGCCTGCTGGCCTTCCATCAGGCGCATCAGTTCGTCGGCGACGCTATCGACCACGATCAGCACCTTCTCGTCGGCGCAGATGATGTTGTTATCAAACGAGGCGCCTTTGACGATCGCCTGCGCGGCGCGCGGCAGATCGGCGGTCTCATCCACCACCACCGGCGGGTTGCCGGCCCCGGCGGCGATCAGGCGTTTGTTGGTATGTTTGCGCGCCGCCTCGACCACCGCTTCGCCGCCGGTCACCACCAGCAGGCCGATGCCAGGGTACTTAAACAGCCGCTGGGCGGTGTCGATATCCGGGTTCGCCACGGTCACCAGCAGGTTGGCCGGGCCGCCGGCGGCCACTACCGCCTGGTTAAGCAGGGTAATTGCCCTTTGCGAGACCTTTTTCGCCGCCGGATGGGGGGCGAAGACCACGCTGTTGCCGGCGGCTATCAGGCTAATGGCGTTGTTGATCACCGTCGCCGCCGGATTGGTGGACGGCGTCACCGAGGCCACCACGCCCCAGGGCGCATTTTCAATCAGCGTCAGGCCGTTATCGCCGGTGAGCACCTGCGGAGTCAGACACTCCACGCCCGGCGTGCCGCGCGCCTGCGCCACGTTTTTGGCAAACTTATCTTCAACGCGTCCCATGCCGGTCTCCGTCACCGCAAGCTCCGCCAGTTCACGGGCATACTTTTCACCCGCCTCACGAATGGCCTGAATCACCTGCAGACGCATCGCCACCCGCTTTAATCCCTGCTGGGCCACCGTTGCCGCCGCGACAGCGTCATCCAGTGAGGCAAAAACGCCCATATCATGAACGGTGCCGGCAGGCTGGCTGCTGTCTTTCATTTTCAGCAGTACCGCTTTCACTACCTGTTCAATGTCCTGTTGATTCATGATTTTTCACCCTACTTATGGAAGAGCACCTGACCATCGGCCGCAGCCTCATCCACGATACCAATCACGCACAGATCGACCGGAGAGGCGCCGTGTGCGTGCGCCTGTCGCGCCGAGCTGCCGCTGACCAGCAGTACCCACTCTCCGCATCCCGCGCCGATGCTGTCGATGGCGACCGCGCATTGCCCGTCGGGCTCGCCGCGGGCATTGAGCATCTCCACCATCAGCAGTTTGTCGTGGGCCAGACCTTCATGGCGTACGGTGCAGACCACATATCCGGTTACCACAGCCAGCTTCATGTCCGTCTCCGCGTGTGATGTGCAGGCCGGAAAAGCGCAACGCCATCCGGCATTCATGCCTTTTCATGGCCGGATAGCGACGCGCTGGCGTCTTATCCGGCCAGAACTTTCCGGCACCCCCTCCCCCGTTAGATGTTGCTGTCGCCCTTGAAGCTAATCGGGAAGACCTCTTCCAGATCGCCATGCGGGCGCGGGATGACATGTACAGAGACCAGCTCACCGATACGCTGAGCCGCCGCCGCCCCGGCATCCGTCGCGGCTTTGCACGCCGCGACATCGCCGCGCACCATGGCGGTCACCAGGCCCCCGCCGATCTGTTTCACTCCCACCAGCTTGACGCGGGCCGCTTTGACCATGGCGTCGGAGGCCTCAATCAGTGCAACCAGGCCCCGGGTTTCAATCATTCCTAATGCTTCCATTGTGTTTTCCTCTCATAAGGGGTCCTGAAGGGGACCATTCATTCAACCAGCGTGGACGAGTCGGGGATCCGGCTTGCGTCCGTCTGGCGCGGTACCGACGCCACCAGCGCCAGTTCGATAATTTCCTCTACGCTACAGCCTCGCGAGAGGTCGTGAAGCGGGGCGGCCAGGCCCTGGATCAGCGGCCCGATGGCGCGATATCCGCCCAGCCGCTGGGCGATTTTGTAGCCGATGTTGCCCGCCTCCAGCGACGGGAAGACCAGCACATTGGCCCGTCCCTGCAGCGGGCTGCCGGGCGCTTTGTGCGCAGCGACGTCCGGTACAAAGGCGGCGTCAAACTGCAGCTCGCCATCGACCATCAGCTGCGGCGCCCGCTGACGCACGATCTCCGTGGCCTGCTGGACGTTAGCCACACAGGGATGCCGGGCGCTGCCGTGTGTCGAGAAGGACAGCATTGCCACCCGCGGCGCTTCGCCAGCGATCGCTTGCCAGGTCTCGGCGCTGGCAATCGCGATATCCGCCAGCTGCGCCGCGGTCGGCTGCGGCACCACGCTGCAGTCGGCAAACCCCAGCGGCTGTCCGGTATACTGCGGCAGCATCAGAAACAGCGAAGAGAGCGTTTTACACCCCGGCTGCAGGCCGATAAGGCGCAGACCAGCGCGCAGCACGCTGGCGGTTGACGAGAGATTTCCGGCGATACACACCTCGGCCTGCCCGGCGCTGACCATCGCCGCGGCGAACATCAGCGGGTCGGCCAGCTTGTCGACCGCGTCAGCGGGCGCTTTATCGCCGGCGCGCGCCTGCCAGGCGGCGGCAAACGCCTTGCGCATCGCCAGGTTGCTGTGCGGATCGATGACCTGCACCCCGGTCAGCGGCAGACGTTCGCCAAGGGCGAACTGCCGCAGCGCGAAGGGGCTGGCGACGAGGATCGGATGCGCCAGGCCCTGCTGCTGCAGATAATGCGCCGCCTTCAACACACGGACGTCCAGCGCATCCGGGAACACCACCCTGGCGGGGGCGCGCAGCGCCAGTTTGCGACACTGGTCAATGATCATCTTCACCTCCCAGCTGCTGCAGTTGGCTGAGCGCCGGCGGCGCGTCCGTCACGCCCAGGATCATCATCACGTAGACCGCGCTGGAGAGGCGGTTGAGCGCCTGTAGAATATCGGCACGCTGGACCGCAAATTGCGGCGTAATAAACACCTGCGCCGCGGTCACCTCCGCCTCGCGCACTTTGCCGCGCAGCAAATTAAGCAGCGCGACATCGCGCCCATGGCGGGCCTCCGGCACCAGGTGATCGTGACCCAGGTAACGCAGCGGCTGATGGGACAGACGATGCAGCTGCGCCTCGCTGAATCCGGCTATCGACTGCGCCGCCAGCGGTTCCTCCAGCGCATCGGCGCGCATGATGTTGCCCAGCCGCGAACGGATATCCGTCAGCCACGGCTGCCAGGGCTCCGCCAGTTCAATTTGCAGCCACACCGTCAGGGCGATGGTGCTGTCCAGCACCGCGCGGAAGGCCAGCCGCGGATCGTTTTTCGCCACCAGGGTATCGGCCGTCAGATGAGTTAAGGTGTCCGGCTTTTTGCCCACCGGCTGGTGACAAAGCTCGCAGCAGGCCTGGGGCGGATGGTCGCTGCTGGTCAGGACATGCACCGGCTGCGGCGTCTGTTCGTCATCCTCGACAAACAGGCGCCCCTGGCGGTCGAGAAATTTGACCCGCAGATGCCGACTTTCCAGCAGTTCCCTCGCCGAGGGCGTCAGGCGGGCATCGGCAGGAAGATGGATTTCACCGCCTTCGCTGAGCGTATGATTCGCTCTGAGCCACGCTTCGGTAATGAAATCGTTCATAGCGATTGCCAGTTTGCCGGCCAGGCGACGTACAGGAAGCGCACCGTCGACGGGGTACCGAATTCGATGCTGGAGCCTTTCGGGATGAACATGACGTCCCCCGCTTTGGCGACCAGCGTTTCCCCCTGATGGCGCACATGCAGCTCGCCCTCCAGCACCATATCGATTTCGTCGTAGTTCAGCGTCCACGGGAAGAAGGCGTTCTCCCACTGCATAAATCCGGCCGCCATGCTGCTGCCATCCTGGTCAGTCACCAGGTCCGTTAAGCCAACGCAGTGCGGCTGGGCGCCGTCGAAGCGGCCAAACTTCACGCTGCTGCCGTCGATCACTTTGATGCCGCCTTTGCCGGTCACGGAGTCAAATCCCGGCTGCATCGCCTCCTGCTCCAGGGACTGCTTCTCCTTCATTACCTTTTCCATCAGCTGCGCCACCAGGCTTTCGGTAAACTGGCCTTCCGGCAGCTGCGCCAGGATGGTTTCCCGGATCCGCTGGCTTTCCGTTTTGTCGCTGTCCGCCGCTGTCGCCGCCGGCGCGGCGCCATCGTCTTCGGTGATAGTGAATCCCAGCAGCTCGGCGACTTCGCGCGCTTCCGGGGTGATAATGCTGGCGCGCAGAACTACTGACATCGCCTGTTCGCCGCGCGCGTGGGCGGCACGAATATCGTTAGCGGTAATGAGTTTCTTCACCTGGCCCTTCCTCCTTTTGGCTGAGCTCACTCAAGTAATTTTCCAGCGGCGCAACGCTTTGCGGATCGCAACCGTTGAGGGCGAAAACCGGCGCCTGAAACCCCATCCCGTCCAGCAGCTGCCGCACCGCGGCGACGTTGGCATCCGGCAGATCCGTTTTGCTGATCGCCACGATAAGGTGCTTTCGGCTGCCAATATCCAGCAACCCGGGTGGCAGGCGACTTTCGGTATCATTGGCCGCATGGACATAAATCAGGGTGTCCACATCCTGCAAGGTGGTAATTAAGGCGTGATACCAGCGCGGATGGCTGAAATATTCCCCGGGTGTATCGATGTCGCCACGATCGTTAAATTCCAGCGCCTGCGTTTTTCTGGCGAGGGAATAATTCCCCTGCAGGGCATTAAATAACGTGGTTTTTCCTGCACCGACGGCGCCGACAATCGCAATACGCTTCATGGTCGCTCTCAATTAACTTTTCGTTAATTCGCACAAGGTATAATTTAATAAGCGGCCTAATCCGCCGATGGTCTGCAGAAGCGCCTCCTCCACCGCGCCGACCGAGCCGTAGATCACCAGCGCGCCGCTAAACCGGTCGAGAAAACCGATGTGCACGTCGGCGGCCTTCATCGCCAGATCGCCGGCGATCATCGCTGTTTCTCCCGGCGTCAGCGTCATAATGCCGATCGCGCCGGATTCGGGTACGCCGATCTTTTTCGCCAGCTCCGCTCCCGGGTGGGCAATCAGATGCGCCAGCGTGACCTGTTTGCCTGGTACGAATTCCTGAATAATGCGTTCTTTATCCATGACTGATTGCCCCCTGAAATCTGTCCTCATGGTGACGACATTTCAGCGCGGCAAATAACAAATTTCGGCAAGTGGGGTTAAAAGGTGAAGTGGATCACTCAGGAGAGAAAATAATATTGCGGTGGAATTAAAAAGGCAGGCTCAACGTTTTTTACTCACCGGCCTGCCTGATATTGCGCGCGGAAACGGATCCGCGCGTTAACGGGGGAAATAGAAAATTACAGCGGTTCGGTTTGCGCTTCAACAACCGCCAGCGCCACCATATTAACGATCCGACGTACGGAGGCGATCGGCGTCAGGATATGCACCGGCTTCGCCACCCCCATCAGCACCGGCCCGACGGTCACCCCTTCCGAACTGGAGACGCGCAGCAGGTTATAGCTGATCCGGGCGGCTTCCATATTCGGCATCACCAGAATATTGGCCGCCCCCTTCAGCGGGCTGTCCGGCATGCGATCGTTGCGGATGCTTTCCACCAGCGCGGCGTCGCCATGCATTTCGCCATCGATCATCAGCTCCGGGGCGCGGGCCTTCACCAGCTCCAGGGTTTTACGCATTTTGCTGGCTGACGGACAGTCGGCAGAGCCAAAGTTGGAGTGCGACAGCAACGCCACGCGCGGTTCAATACCAAAGCGTCGCACGCTTTCCGCCGCCATCAGGGTGATCTCCGCCAGCTCTTCCGGCGACGGATCGTGATTGACATAGGTATCGGCGATAAAGGTGTTGCCGCTCGGCAGCAGCAGCGCATTCATCGCCCCGGCGGTGCTGACGCCGTCGCGATAGCCAAACAGCGGCTGCACCACGCGGTAGTGATCGTGGTACTCGCCAATAGTCCCGCAGATCATCGCATCCGCTTCACCGCGATGCACCATGATGGCGCCAATCACCGTGGTGTTGCTAATCACCGCCCGCTGCGCCTGCTCCTGGGTAATGCCGCGGCGCTTCATCAGCTGGTAGTACTCGCTCCAGTACTCTTTAAACCGCGGGTCGGATTCATTATTGACGATCTCAAAGTCAACGCCGGCCTTGATCTGCAGGCCCAGCTTCTGGATGCGCATTTCAATCACGCTCGGGCGCCCCACCAGAATCGGTTTGGCCAGTCCCAGAGACACCAGCTCCTGGGTGGCGTGCAGCACCCGAGTCTCCTCCCCTTCCGCCAGCACCACGCGCTTCGGCTCTTTGCGCGCCTGAGAGAAGATAGGCTTCATAAACAGGTTGGTTTTATAGACGAACTCGCTCAGTTTCTCGATATAGGCGTCAAAATCAGCGATCGGGCGCGTCGCCACACCGGAGTCCATCGCCGCCTTCGCCACCGCGGGGGCGATCTTGACGATCAGCCGCGGGTCGAATGGTTTCGGAATGATGTACTCCGGACCAAAGCTTAAATCCTGATCGCCGTAGGCGGAGGCCACCACTTCGCTCTGCTCGGCATGGGCCAGCTCGGCAATCGCATGCACCGCCGCCAGCTTCATCTCTTCGTTGATCGCCGTCGCGCCGACGTCCAGCGCGCCGCGGAAGATGAACGGGAAGCAAAGTACGTTGTTGACCTGGTTAGGGTAGTCGGAGCGGCCGGTACAGATGATGGCGTCATCGCGGACCTGCTTCGCCAGCGGCGGCAGGATTTCCGGCTCCGGGTTGGCCAGGGCGAGGATCAGCGGCGCCCGCGCCATCTTCTTCACCATCTCCTGAGTCAGCACTTTCGGGCCAGAGCAGCCGAGGAAAATGTCGGCGCCGTCGATCACGTCATCGAGGGTGCGTTTGCCATCGTCTTCCACCGCATAGGCCGCTTTGGTTTCCGCCATGTTCGGCTCACGGTCTTTATAGATAACGCCTTTCGAATCGCAGACCACGATGTTGTGCTTTTGCATCCCCAGCGCCACCAGCAGATTCATACAGGCGATCGCCGCCGCGCCCGCGCCGGAGACCACCATCCGCACGTCGGACAGATTCTTCTCGACGACGCGCAGACCGTTGAGGATCGCCGCGGTGCTGATGATCGCCGTGCCGTGCTGATCGTCATGGAAGACCGGGATATTCATCCGCTCGCGCAGCTGCTGCTCGATGTAGAAACACTCCGGCGCTTTAATATCTTCCAGGTTGATACCGCCGAAGGTTGGTTCGAGGGCGGCAACGACGTTAATGAATTTGTCCGGATCCAGCTCATCGACTTCGATATCAAACACATCGATACCGGCAAATTTCTTAAACAGGACGCCTTTGCCCTCCATTACCGGCTTACCGGCCAGCGCGCCGATGTTGCCGAGCCCCAGCACCGCGGTGCCGTTGGAGACGACCGCCACCAGGTTGCCGCGGGCAGTGTATCTGTAGGCGGCCAGCGGATCTTTTTCGATTTCCAGGCAGGGGGCTGCGACGCCCGGCGAGTAGGCCAGCGCCAGATCGCGCTGGGTGGCGAGAGGTTTGGTCGGCGAGACCTGGATTTTTCCGGGAACCGGAAATTCGTGGAAGTCGAGGGCGCTCTGTTTTAACTGCTCATCCATTTTCTATTCCTTTCTTTCACGTATCGTTCGTAGGGGAAAAGCGTGATGACCATCCTGTCGTTCACCTTTCAGTGGCAGACAGTATCCCTCCTGGCGGGGCGATAAACTTTGAACACCGCCAAACTCTGGCCATCGTTATGATTTTGTTGTTATCAATTTATAGCGGTTATGTTACCCGGATTCGCCGCCAATAATAGCCCTGTCTGCTATGCTTTTTGGTTATGTACCTCATCAATGTTTATACCGTATACCGGCAAGCACTCATGTAACACCTTGTTCCAGGAGGACTTATCCATGAATCAGTTAGACAGCATCAAGCAGTTCACCACGGTGGTCGCCGACAGCGGAGACATCGAATCCATCCGCCACTACCATCCGGAAGACGCCACCACCAACCCCTCTCTGCTGCTGAAGGCCGCCGGCCTGGCGTCCTATAGCGGCCTCATCGACGACGCTATCGCCTGGGCCAAAAAACAGGGTGGCGGCCGCGAAGCGCAGGTGGCTCACGCCTGCGATAAGCTGGCGGTCAATTTTGGCGCGGAGATCCTCAAAAGCATTCCCGGGCGGGTCTCCACCGAGGTGGACGCCCGGCTCTCCTTCAACCGCGAGAAAAGTATCGAGAAGGCTCGCCACCTGGTGGCGCTGTATCAGGAGATGGGCATTGATAAGTCGCGGATCCTGATCAAGCTGGCATCCACCTGGGAGGGGATCCGCGCCGCGGAGGTGCTGGAGAAAGAGGGGATCCACTGCAACCTGACGCTGCTGTTTTCCTTCGCCCAGGCCCGGGCCTGCGCCGAGGCCGGGGTTTATCTCATCTCCCCGTTCGTTGGGCGTATTTATGACTGGTATCAGGCGCGCAAACCGCTGGAGCCTTACGTGGTGGAGGAAGATCCGGGGGTGAAATCGGTGCGCAATATCTATGACTATTTCAAACAGCATAAATACAACACCATCGTGATGGGCGCCAGCTTCCGCCGCACCGAGCAGATCCTGGCGCTGGTCGGTTGCGACCGGTTGACCATCGCCCCGCCTTTATTAAAAGAGCTGCAGGCCAGCGATACCCCGGTGGTGCGCAAACTGATCCCTGCCAGCCAGATCCTGCCGCGTCCGGTGCCGCTCAGTGAAGCGGAGTTCCGCTGGGAACATAATCAGGATCCGATGGCGGTCGAAAAGCTAGCGGAGGGGATCCGCCTGTTCGCCGTCGATCAGCGCAAACTGGAAGATCTGCTTGCCGCCAAACTGTCACTTTAGTCTCACGGAGAAAAATATGTCCCGAAGAGAGCTTGCCAACGCCATCCGCGCCCTGAGTATGGACGCCGTGCAGAAAGCCAACTCCGGCCACCCCGGTGCGCCGATGGGGATGGCTGATATTGCCGAAGTGCTGTGGAACGATTTTCTCAAGCACAATCCGCAGAACCCTGACTGGGTGGACCGCGACCGTTTCATCTTGTCCAACGGCCACGCGTCGATGCTGCTCTATAGTCTGCTGCACCTGACCGGCTACGATCTGCAGCTGTCTGAACTGAAGCAGTTCCGTCAGCTGCACTCTAAAACGCCCGGCCACCCGGAGCATGGCTATACCCCTGGGGTGGAAACCACCACCGGCCCGCTGGGCCAGGGGCTGGCGAACGCCGTTGGGATGGCCATCGCCGAACGGACGCTGGCGGCGCAATTTAATCGCCCCGGCCATGAGATCATTGACCATCACACCTGGGTGTTCATGGGCGATGGCTGTTTGATGGAGGGGATCTCCCATGAGGCCTGTTCGCTGGCCGGCACGCTCGGACTGGGCAAGCTGATCGGTTTTTACGATCACAACGGCATCTCCATCGACGGCAAAACCGAAGGCTGGTTTTCCGATGATACGGCGGAACGCTTCCGCGCCTATCACTGGCACGTCATAGGCGATATCGACGGCCACGATCCGCAGGCTATCAAACAGGCGATAACGGAAGCGCAGGCGGTGAAAGATAAACCGTCACTGATTATCTGCCGGACCATCATCGGCTTCGGTTCGCCCAACAAAGCCGGCTCAGAGGAGTCTCACGGGGCGGCGCTTGGCGAAAAAGAGGTAGCGCTGGCCCGCCAGCAGCTTGGCTGGAAATATCCTCCGTTCGAGATCCCGAAAGAGATCTACGCGGGCTGGGATGCGCGTCCGCGCGGGGAAAAAGCGGAGCACGCCTGGAACGAGAAATTCGCCGCCTACCAGCAGCAGTTCCCGGAGCTGGCCGCTGAGCTAACCCGACGTATGAATGGCGCCCTGCCGGAAGACTTTGCCGCGACCGCCCGCGACTACGTGGCGAAACTGCAGGCCGAGCCGGCGAAAATCGCCAGCCGCAAGGCTTCGCAAAACGCGCTGAACGCCTACGGCCCGCACCTCCCGGAACTGCTGGGCGGTTCTGCGGATCTTGCGCCGAGTAACCTGACCATCTGGTCTGGATCGACATCGATTAAAGAAGATCCTGCGGGCAATTATATCCACTACGGCGTGCGCGAGTTTGGCATGACCGCGGTGGCCAACGGCATTGCCCTGCACGGGGGCTTTATTCCTTATACCTCGACCTTCCTGATGTTTGTGGAGTACGCCCGCAACGCCGCGCGCATGGCAGCCCTGATGAAGGCCCGGCAGATCATGGTCTATACCCATGACTCGATCGGTCTTGGGGAAGACGGGCCGACGCACCAGGCGGTGGAACAGCTGGCCAGTCTGCGGCTGACGCCCAACTTCAGCACCTGGCGCCCCTGCGACCAGGTGGAGACCGCCGTCGCCTGGCAGGCGGCTATCGCGCGACAGGGCGGGCCGACGGCGCTGATCCTGTCGCGACAAAACCTGGCGCAGATGCCGCGTACCCCGGAACAGGTGCAGGATATCGCCCGGGGTGGCTACGTGCTTAAGGATGCCGGCGGCAAGCCCGACCTGATCCTCATCGCCACCGGCTCGGAAGTGGAGATCACCGTCCTGGCCGCGGAAAAACTGTTGGCCAAAGGGGTAAATGTGCGGGTCGTCTCGCTCCCTTCCACTGATGTGTTTGACGCCCAGGATGAGGCCTGGCGCGAATCCGTGCTGCCGTCGGACGTCAGCGCCCGGGTGGCGGTCGAAGCCGGGATAGCGGACTACTGGTATAAATATGTCGGCTTAAAAGGCAAGATCGTCGGCATGACCGGCTATGGCGAATCCGCCCCGGCAGAGCAGTTGTTCCCGTTCTTTGGCTTTACGGTCGACCATATCGTCGCCACCGCCGAACAGGTGCTTAACGGGTGATCCACAGCGTGGGCCAGGCATCTGGCCCCTGCCAGTTGTCGCACGTCGGCTGCTGCGCGTAGCGGGAGAGGCTGAACCGCTGGCCGTCAAAACGCCAGCGGGTTTGGATCCCGCAATCGCCGGCCCCGCGGCCTTTATCCAGGGTCACCAGCTCATGGCGGCGGTCATCATAGCTGGCGTTGATCAGCTCAATCTCACGCGGCGCCTCGCCCGGCGGCTGGAATGGCAACGTTAGCCGCACCTGACGGGCGACATAGGGGCGCTGGCGGGAGACCAGCCAGGCCAGCCAGACGGTGTTGTAGGCGCCGGATTCGCAGCTGGTCATCAGCAGCACTTTGTCATCCGTCAGCGCAGTAACGCGAATTTCACGGCGGAAGGGATCGAGGGAGCAGTGGCTGTTGGTCATCCGCTCATTACCGTAGTCCATCAGATCGTTGAGCTCCTCACGCCCCAGCGGCGACTGCGCCGTTTCCGCGCTCGCCACCGCGCGCAGCGCCGGCGCCGGCGGTACGCTGAGCGGCGGCTCTTCCCCTTTGCCGACCCAGGCCGTTTCGCTACCTACCCGCTTTTGCCGATCGTCGATAAAAAACAGAGCCGCTTTCAACCCCTGCAGGGAGATGGTCTGCAGGCCATTGGCCAGCGAGAGCGCTTTACCCTCCTGAACCTGCTGGAGAAACGCATCGATCGTCACGCTGTCGGCGGTTTTAATGAGCTTATCTTCAATGTGCCAGCGCTTGTCGGTCAGGGACAGCGGTTTACCATCCAGCAGCAGGCGCGGCGCTATCGGCGCGAGCGTCGCCACTGGATTGCCGGTGCCGCCCAGCTCGATACGCAGACTGGCGTCAGTGACTGCCCCAGCGCTGCGGCTGAGGGTCATCACCAGGCCATGATGCAGCCCCACGTTACGGGTGACGCAGAAATTTTGGTTGTTACAGGTGACCAGCCAGTCGTTGAAGCGCTGCTGCGTCGGTGCCGACCATGCCTGCGAGCAAGGCAGCACCGCCAGAAAAAGGAAAAAGATGACGCGAAAAAGCATGAACCGCCCGACCCCAGATAAACCCGACCACGGCGCCTATCCTGGACAACGGCAGCGGGTTACTCAATCGGATTTGTCAGAGTTCCCCGACATCAGGCCGGAGGTTTGCAGATATTGCAGCAGAATGACCGCCTTACCGTCGCGGATCTCCCCGTCAGCGACCATCTGCAGCGCCTGGCTAAAAGGCAGCTCCAGCACCTCGATGGCTTCATCATCCACCCCGCCGCCGCTGGTGGTTCGCTGCGCGTCGCTGTACTCGGCGATAAAGAAATGCACTACCTCGGTGACGCCCCCTGGCGACATAAACAGCTCAAACAGCTTTCTCACCTCGCCCACTTCGTAGCCGGTCTCTTCCACCGCCTCTTTACGAATGCAGGCTTCCGGCTCGTCGTTGTCCAGCAGCCCGGCGCAGGTTTCAATCAGCATGCCGTCATGATTGCCATTGACCCAGGTGGCGACACGGAACTGACGCACCAGGACCACTGTCTGCTTATGGCGGTTATACAGCAGCACGGTGGCGCCATTGCCGCGATCGTAGACCTCGCGCTTGTGGCGCACGACGCTGCCGTCCGCCCGCGTCAGCTCATAGGTCATGTTGCGTAGTACGAACCAGTTCTCAGAGAGGATTTTATCTTTAATGACGTGAATATTGAGTGACATACCGACCCCACAGCGTAAAAGGACGCCCTCATACTACGCTGCGGAGCCGGGTTTGTCGTCAGTGAAGCGGCGTCGTTTTCCGCGCCAGATAGTCCAGGATCCCCTGCGCCGCGTGACGGCCTTCCGCCATCGCCGTCACTACAAGGTCTGCGCCGCGCACGGCATCGCCGCCGGCAAAGATCTTCTCCTGACTGGTCTGATAACGGTAACGGCTCTCCACTCCGGCTTTAATACGCCCCTGACTGTCCAGCGCCACCCCCGCCGCTTCCAGCCAGGGCATGCGGTGCGGGTGGAAGCCAAAGGCCATGATCACCGCATCTGCCGGCATAACAAACTCGCTGCCGGGGATCGGCGTCGGACGGCGTCTTCCCCCGGCGTCCGGAGCGCCCAGCTCGGTGCGCAAAAAGCGTACCCCGTTAACCCGCCCGTTCTCGTCCAGCTCAAGCGTCACCGGCTGGACGTTAAACTCAAAGAGCGCCCCCTCTTCGCGGGCGTTTTTGACCTCTTTTTTCGAGCCCGGCATGTTGGCTTCATCTCGCCGATAGGCGCAGGTCACCTGGCGGGCACCGTGGCGCAGCGCGGTGCGCACGCAGTCCATCGCCGTATCGCCGCCGCCCAGCACCACCACGTTCAGCCCGGCGGTGTTGACATAAGGCTCTTGCGCCGATGCCGCCAGCCCCATCACCTGTTTGGTGTTGGCGATGAGGAACGGCAGCGCATCGTAGACCCCGGGGGCCTCTTCGTTCGGCAGCCCCGCCTTCATGGAGCGATAGGTTCCGGCGCCGACGAACACTGCGTCATAATCGGCCAGCAGTGTCGCCATGGAGATATCTTTCCCCACCTCGCAATTGAGCTCAAAGCGGATACCCATCTCGCTGAAGATCGCCCGCCGCCGGGCCAATAGCGATTTATCCAGCTTGAACGCCGGAATGCCGAAGGTCAGCAGACCGCCAATCTCCGCATGACGGTCGAAGACCACCGGCTGGACGCCGTGGCGCACCAGCATATCGGCGCAGGCCAGCCCGGCAGGCCCGGCGCCGATAATCGCCACCCGCTTGCCGCTCGGCTTAACCTGCGAAAGGTCCGGACGCCAGCCGCTGGCCAGCGCCTGGTCGGAAATATAGCGCTCAATATTGCCGATGGTGACTGCCCCGCTTTCATCGCGCAGGGTGCAGGCGCCTTCACACAGCCGGTCCTGGGGACAGACGCGGCCGGTGATCTCCGGCAGGCAGTTGGTCTGATGGGAAAGCGCGACCGCGGCGGCGATATTCCCCGCTTTAACCAGCTCGATCCACTGCGGGATATGGTTATGCAGCGGGCAGGTCCATTCGCAAATACTGTGCTCCCCACACGTGAGACAGCGGGCGGCCTGCTGCTGCGCCTGCTGCGGGGTGAACGGCTGATAGATCTCCTCAAAGTGGCTCTTACGCACCTCCGCCGCCAGCTTATCCGGCTCCCCGCGCGGGGGCGTCATCGCCATTTGCCTGACCTTCGCGCCAGCATTGGGCTGGCTGCAGAGCGGCGTAGCGCGCTGCCACGGCTGCACCTCCTGGCATGCCGAGCGCAGTCGCCGCTGCTTCGCCAGGGTGATCAACGTCTCATCGTCGGCGAGAGTCAGCGCCTGCGCGGGACAGTTTTCCACACAGGCCGGCCCCGCCTCGCGGCCCTGGCATAGATCGCACTTGTGCGCGCTGGCTTTCACCAGGTCTGCGGCCTGCGGCGTCACCACCACCTGCATCACCCCGAACGGGCAGGCCACCATGCAGGATTTACAGCCAATGCATTTCTCCTGACGGACCTGAACGCTGTCGCCGGACTGGGCGATGGCGTCGTTGGGACAACTGCGGACGCAGGGGGCGTCCTCGCAGTGGCGGCAGGTGATGGCGTTACGCTGGCCCTCCGCTTTGATCACGGTGATACGTGGCAAAAAGCGCTGCGGGGTCAGCACGTGTTGCTCCTCGTTATGCGCCATCACGCAGGCCACTTCGCAGGCCTGGCAGCCGATGCACTTTCGGCTATCGCTCAAAATAAAGTGGTTCATGGCTTCCTTTTGTCTTCTTGGTGAATAACCCCTCAATGCGCATGCCTATTTATTACCCGACAAGATGACGCCGGAACAATGTCCAATTGCCCAGGATAAACTTTTTCTGGAGAGAATCCGTTTTGGATCAATTTTTTTGACTTAAATGAAATGAGGTTTCACACCGGCAAGGGATAATGCGCCGGTCTGCGGTGACGAAGCAGACTCGCTACCTGCTGGCAGGAAAGCTCGAGGTTTCTTTACGATACGGCAAAAGCAACATGATAAATTACACTATCTCCTTAATTTCTCCACGATTGTCGGAGAGGCTGGCGCTAAAGTGGCACAGGCTGTGCAATAACAAGAAAATGTGCATATGAGGTTTTTATTCTGATGGCGAATTTCTTTATCGATCGCCCCATTTTTGCATGGGTGCTGGCAATCCTGTTATGCCTGACGGGCACCCTTGCCATTTTGTCGCTGCCGGTTGAACAGTATCCCGACCTCGCCCCGCCGAATGTGCGGATCACCGCCAACTATCCCGGCGCCTCCGCGCAAACCCTGGAGAATACCGTCACTCAGGTTATCGAACAGAATATGACCGGCCTCGATAACCTGATGTATATGTCCTCCCAGAGCAGCGCCACCGGCCAGGCGACGATCACCCTCAGCTTTACCGCCGGTACCGACCCGGATGAAGCCGTGCAGCAGGTTCAGAACCAGCTACAGTCGGCGATGCGTAAGCTGCCGCAGGCGGTGCAAAACCAGGGGGTGACGGTGCGCAAGACCGGTGATACCAATATCCTGACGCTCGCCTTCGTCTCCACTGACGGCAGTATGGATAAACAAGATATCGCCGACTACGTCGCCAGTAACATCCAGGACCCGCTCAGCCGCGTCAACGGCGTGGGGGATATCGACGCCTACGGTTCGCAATACTCAATGCGCATCTGGCTCGACCCGGCGAAGCTCAACAGCTACCAGATGACCACCAAGGATGTTACCGACGCCATCAGTTCGCAGAACGCCCAGATTGCCGTCGGCCAGCTTGGCGGGACGCCTTCGGTCGATAAGCAAGCGCTGAACGCCACCATCAACTCGCAATCTCTGCTGCAAACCCCGGAGCAGTTCCGCAATATCACTCTGCGCGTCAATCAGGATGGTTCAGAGGTGACGCTGGGCGATGTCGCCACCGTCGAGATGGGGGCGGAGAAGTACGACTATCTTAGCCGCTACAACCGCCAGCCGGCCTCAGGCCTCGGGATCAAGCTGGCTTCCGGCGCCAACGAAATGGCCACCGCGGAGCGCGTGATCAATCGCCTCAATGAGCTGGCGCAGTTTTTCCCCCACGGTCTGGAATATAAGGTCGCCTACGAGACCACCTCCTTCGTGAAGGCTTCCATCACCGACGTGGTGAAAACCCTGCTGGAGGCGATCCTGCTGGTCTTCCTCGTGATGTATCTGTTCCTGCAGAACTTCCGCGCCACCCTGATCCCGACCATCGCCGTGCCGGTGGTGCTGATGGGCACTTTCGCGGTGCTGTATGCCTGTGGCTACAGCATCAACACCCTGACGATGTTCGCGATGGTGTTGGCGATCGGCCTGCTGGTGGATGACGCCATCGTGGTGGTGGAGAACGTCGAGCGCATCATGAGCGAGGAGGGCCTGTCGCCACGCGAGGCGACCCGCAAATCGATGGGACAAATTCAGGGCGCGCTGGTGGGGATCGCGATGGTGCTGTCGGCGGTATTCGTGCCGATGGCCTTCTTCGGCGGCACCACCGGCGCCATCTATCGCCAGTTCTCAATCACTATCGTCGCGGCGATGGTCCTCTCGGTGCTGGTGGCCATGATCCTCACCCCTGCCCTTTGCGCCACGCTGCTTAAGCCTGTTAAGCCAGGTGAATCCCATGAAAGAAAAGGCTTCTTCGGCTGGTTCAACCGCACCTTCAACCGCAGCGCCAGCCGCTACGAAACCTTCGTCGGCAAAATACTGCACCGCTCGCTGCGCTGGATGCTGATCTACGTCGTCCTGCTCGGCGGGATGGTGTTCCTGTTTCTGCATTTGCCGACCTCGTTCCTGCCGCTGGAGGATCGCGGGATGTTCACCACCTCGGTCCAGTTGCCGAGCGGCAGCACCCAGCAGCAGACGCTGAAGGTGGTGCAGAAGGCGGAAGATTACTTCCTCAATAACGAGAAGCAGAACGTCGAGTCGGTGTTCGCTACCGTTGGCTCCGGCCCCGGCGGCAATGGGCAGAACGTGGCCCGTATGTTCGTTCGTCTCAAAGACTGGGACCAGCGCGACCCGCAAACCGGCACCTCCTTTGCCATTATTGAACGCGCCACCAAAGCGTTTAATCAGATTAACGAAGCGCGGGTTATCGCCAGCAGCCCGCCGGCGATCAGCGGCCTCGGCAGTTCGGCAGGCTTCGATATGGAGCTGGAGGATCATGCCGGGAAGGGGCACGATGCGCTGATGGCGGCGCGCGATACGCTACTTGAGCTGGCCGGGAAAAATCCGCTGTTGACCCGCGTCCGGCATAACGGGCTCGATGACAGTCCGCAGCTGCAGGTCGATATCGATCAGCGTAAAGCGCAGGCGCTTGGCGTCTCCATTGACGACATCAACGATACGCTGCAAACCGCGTGGGGGTCGAGCTACGTCAACGACTTTATGGATCGCGGCCGGGTAAAGAAAGTCTACGTCCAGGCGGCGGCGAAATACCGGATGCTGCCTGACGATATCAATCTTTGGTACGTGCGCAACAGCAGCGGCACGATGGTGCCATTCTCGGCCTTCGCCACCTCGCGCTGGGAGACCGGCTCGCCGCGGCTGGAACGCTACAATGGCTACTCAGCGGTCGAGATCGTCGGTGAGGCGGCGCCGGGTATCAGTACCGGTACCGCGATGGACATGATGGAGAAGCTGGCCGCGCAGTTACCCACCGGCTTTGGCCTCGAATGGACCGCCATGTCCTACCAGGAACGCCTCTCTGGCGCTCAGGCGCCGGCCCTGTACGCGATTTCTCTGCTGGTGGTGTTCCTGTGCCTGGCGGCGCTGTACGAGAGCTGGTCGGTGCCGTTCTCGGTGATGCTGGTGGTGCCGCTGGGGGTGATTGGCGCCCTGCTGGCGACCTGGATGCGCGGGCTGGAGAATGACGTGTACTTCCAGGTGGGTCTGTTGACGGTGATCGGCCTGTCGGCGAAAAACGCCATTCTGATCGTCGAGTTCGCCAATGAGCTCAACGAGAAGGGCCAGGATCTGCTCAGCGCCACGCTGTCGGCTTGCCGTCAGCGCCTGCGCCCCATCCTGATGACCTCGCTGGCGTTCATCTTCGGCGTGCTGCCGATGGCGACCAGCACCGGCGCCGGTTCCGGCAGCCAGCATGCGGTCGGCACCGGAGTGATGGGCGGGATGATCTCCGCCACCGTGCTGGCGATCTTTTTCGTGCCGCTGTTCTTTGTGCTGGTGCGTCGCCGTTTTCCGCTAAAGGAGCGTCCGCAATAAACCGACGAGCTTCGGCGGCGAGGCGTAATAACAGAAAAGGCGACCACGGTGGTCGCCTTCTTTATGTGTTCAGAACCCTAGCGCGCTTATTTATTTCGCGTTATACCCCTGCTCACATTGCGGAAATTTATTTACGAAGCATGCCTTCAATAAAGTCTTTCCAGTTCCCCAGTTCATGTTCAATCATAATAGCCTCTCTTATTATTATGGTCGATTCTATATAACTTCATTACCGATGGGAAGTTGTGCTCCCCTATTGCTCTGATTGTCTTATGGACCGCTGACAGAGATAAAACCTCTGGTTGTCGCTACTATGCCGCTTCGTATGTAAACATAATGTGACGTAGAGCAACCTCAGACAACATTTTTGCAATAATGTTAAAGCCCTCACATCATGCCCACAGGTGGCCAACATTTAACCACCCGATATATCGAATGAGATCCCCGGTAAAAAGTTATATTTATTCATCTGAATCACGTATTATTTCAGTAAGACTTATATATTCGGAAATATCTGAGTTAACCGCTTAATTGAATGTAAAAGGTTTATCTATGCTCACCATGTACGGAATTAAAAACTGCGATACCATTAAAAAAGCCCGCCGCTGGCTGGAAGCGCATCAGATTGAGTATCGCTTCCATGATTACCGCGCCGATGGCCTTGAGCGCGCGCAACTGGATACCTTTATTGCCGAGCTGGGCTGGCAGGCGCTGCTGAACACCCGTGGCACCACCTGGCGCAAACTCGACGAGTCGCTGCGCAACAGCATCGATAATGCCGACGCCGCTGCCGCATTGATGCTGGAAATGCCGGCAATTATCAAACGCCCATTGCTCTGCGCGCCCGGTCGTCCTATGCTGCTGGGTTTTAGTGAAGCAAGTTATCAGCAGTTTAACGAGGTATAGTCTATGTCTTGCCCGGTCATTGAGCTGGCTCAGCAGCTTATTCGCCGCCCTTCCCTTAGCCCCGATGATGCGGGATGCCAGGCGTTAATGATTGAACGCCTGCGTGCGATCGGCTTTACCGTTGAACCGATGGATTTCGGCGATACGCAGAATTTCTGGGCCTGGCGCGGCCACGGCGAGACGCTGGCCTTCGCCGGCCACACCGACGTAGTCCCGGCAGGCGACGCCGACCGCTGGATCAATCCCCCGTTCGAACCGACCATCCGTGACGGGATGCTGTTTGGCCGCGGAGCGGCGGATATGAAAGGCTCGCTGGCGGCGATGGTGGTTGCCGCAGAGCGTTTTGTCGCGCAGTACCCGAACCACAGGGGCCGACTGGCGTTTTTGATCACCTCTGATGAAGAGGCCAGCGCCAAAAACGGCACCGTCAAAGTGGTGGAGACGCTGATGGCGCGTAACGAGCGTCTGGACTATTGTCTGGTCGGCGAACCTTCCAGTACCGAAGTGGTCGGCGATGTGGTGAAGAACGGCCGCCGCGGCTCGCTGACCTGCAACCTGACTATTCACGGCGTGCAGGGCCATGTCGCCTATCCGCACCTTGCCGATAACCCTGTCCACCGCGCGGCGCCGATGCTGGCGGAACTGGTCAATATCGAGTGGGATAAAGGCAATGAGTTCTTCCCGCCGACCAGCATGCAGATCGCCAACGTGCAGTCCGGCACCGGCAGCAATAACGTGATCCCCGGCGATATGTTCGTCCAGTTCAACTTCCGCTTCAGTACGGAGCTGACGGACGAGATGATCAAATCCCGGGTGATCGCCCTGCTGGAAAAATACCAGCTGCGTTACAGCGTGGAGTGGTGGCTCTCCGGCCAGCCGTTCCTCACCGGACAGGGCAAGCTGGTGGATGCGGTCGTCAACGCGATTGAGCACTATAATGAGATCAAACCGCAGCTGTTAACCAACGGCGGCACCTCAGACGGACGGTTTATCGCGCGCATGGGGGCGCAGGTGGTTGAGCTGGGCCCCGTAAACGCAACGATTCACAAAATTAATGAATGTGTGAACGCCGCCGACCTGCAGCTGCTGGCGCGGATGTATCAACGCGTCATGGAACAGCTGGTCGCCTGACGAATTGACGTAAAGAGGAAGCGCGCATGGAATGGCTTATTAAACACTGGTGGATTCTGGTGCTGGTCTTTTTGGTGGGGGTAATTATCAACGTGATTAAAGATCTGAATCGCGTTGACCACAAAAAATTCCTCAACAACAAACCCGATCTGCCGCCGCACCGTGATTTTAACGATAAATGGGACGACGACGACGACTGGCCGAAGCACGACCAGTCGAAGAAACCGTAAGTTTGCCTTTATCGCGGTACCGCCCGCCTGTAACCCCGCTCACCGGGGTTACAGCATTTCGATGATATCATCCCCTTTTGGCGTACTGCCGCTCAGCGCCTCATCAAAATAGTGCTTCGGCACGGTATAACGCAGACGCTCGATCGCCAACTGCATACTGCGATCGTCAATGGCATGCCCGAGATCGTCGACAATATCTAAGGTCACGTCGCCGCCCGCCTGCTGTAACGCCTCCTCGGCCGACACCGCCCACGCCAGGTCGATAACCCGATCTTCACCACCGTGGATCAGGTGAATGGTAGTGGCCGTCGTTGCCGTCTCCGGCAGCGTCGCATAGCGGCCATTAAAGGCGATGACCCGCGAAGCCAGATCCGGCGCCGCTTTGATACTCTCCAGCGACATAATCGCCCCCTGAGAGAAACCGATCAGCGCGGTGGCCAGTGGACTGACGCCGCTTTTCTCCTGCCAGTAGCGTACAATTTCAATAAAGGTCGGCATAATGGCGTCGACGCGCTGCTGACGATTCTCTTCCGTCACCCCCTGCAGCGAAAACCACTGCCGACCGTTGGGGCCGCAAGGTTCCACACCGCCAATGCTGACGATCAGCGCATCGGGAAACTGCGGCGCGAACCAGCTGCCGATTTGCCCCATGGAGACCGGGTTATCCCCTACGCCATGAAACAGCAGCAACAGCTGTTGCGCAGGCGTCGCAGGACTTTGAACAATAAAATGATCGTGTTTCATGGCTGTCTCCTTAGTGTTTGCGGGCAGTGTACGCCGCTCGCCAGATATGACCATGCCATTTAACTGAATGAGTTAGTTAAAAAAATTGCAGATGCGCCACCTGCTGACGCAGCGCATCAGCGCGCGCTGCATCAAGGAAGCGCAAGGCGTCAGCGGCCTCCCGACGCCATCTCGCCTGCAAGGCTTTACGCCCCGTCAGCTGCAGCACGGCGCAGAGTGCGGCCTCCTCTTTGCCCTGCAGTCGTCCCCGCAGGGCCGGCAACGGCATGTCGGCCTGCATCAGTAGGCGGTTGAGGCAGCCCAGCGCCGCGGCCAGCGGGCGGTGGGCGAAGGCAAAGCTCGCCGCTTCCAGCCAGTCCTCATCACTAAGCATAGCGTCTGCGACGGCCGGCAGCGGCGCGGATTCCTCTCGCCACGGGCGAAGCCAGTATTCATCGCGCTGCAGCCGCTGCGCCTCCCGCTGCGCCAGCTGGCGCCCTGCCGCGGTCAACGGATAGAGGGCCATCGCCGTATAGCAGCCGCTGCTGGCCTCGCGATGGGTACCCAGCCGTACGAGGGTAAACCCGCAGCGTTGCCAGAAGCGCCACAGCTCAGCGGTATAGCCGAAGCTGACGGAGAGATAGTCATAGCCAGCGGCATCGGCGGCGATATCGGCGATCATCTTCCGCCCCAGGCCTTCCCGCTGGCGGGTGGGATGGACAGCGATCCGACTGACCCGCAGCCCGCGCAGCGTCGCCGCCAGGGGACTGCCGCCGTGCGCCGCCAGCGACTGGGCGACCAGATTCCCGCGCGGCCGGCGAAAACCCGCCCATACCGCCCGGCTCAGTTCGCGAGAAAGTCCCCCCTCGGCCACCAGCCACAGGGCGCCCGCTACCGCGCCGCCGGCGCGAGCGCAGCGGAAAGCCTGGCCCGGAGCATCCATCATGCGCCGCAGATCGAGCGGGGAAGTTCGGTAATGCGCCCCGGACAATAGCTGGTACATCGCCTCCGGTAGCGCTGGCTGCGTTTGCCAGCAGGACTGATTGACCGCCTCCAGGGCTAGCTCCCCCATCGGCGCGTCGCGAAATGCCTCATCGTTAAAGATAAGCAACTGACTGATGGCTGACTCCAGCGGACAGCCCGCCGCCCAGCGGATCGGGGCGTTCAGGGTGAACGATTGCAGATGGGGCAGACTGGCGCAAAATTTCAGCAGGAACCCGCGACCGGTGCCCTCGTACCCTTGCACCGTCGTGGTGAGTAGCGTGCGGGGAAAACGGCTCACCAGTTGCCGGAGAAGCGGAGCCGGGATAGCCGCGGCCTCATCGACTATCAGCCACGCCGCCTTTTCTTTCGACGCCAGCAGCGCATCGGGCGCCATAAAGCGCAACGTCTCCCCGGCAAAGCTGGCCAGCACCTCGACAGCGCTACGCGTTGGGGCGGTGACGATGGCCTCGCCCCCAAGCTGGCGCAGGAGCATGCCCGCCAGCGCGGACTTCCCCCGTCCACGCTCCGCCGTCACCGCCGCGATACCGGGCGGCAGGCGTATCAGTTGCTCAAGGATTGCCGCCTGCTCGGCCTGCGGGCGGCCATCGGCGGGATGCCAGTCGGGACGCGGGGCGGCCAGCGGGAAACGTGGCCGGTCCGACTGCCGCCAGAGCAACACCTCCGGATCGGCGATAAACTGCCGACAGCAGCGGTGAACAAAGTTAGGGGTAACGATAGGGTCAGGCGTATCGCTCCAGCGCAGAGAGTCCTCATCCGCCCGGGTCGGCCAGTCGGCGAAGGGGGGCGTCAGCAGCACCAGCCAGCTTCCCGCCCGCAGCGTGCCGCTCAGGGCCGCCATGGCGGCCACATCAAACCCGCGCCGGGCATCGAAAAAGGCGTGCATCACTTCCCGCCCCAGCAGCGTTTTCAGCGCGCCGGGCGCCACGCAGGGCGCAGAAACCGGCTCGGGGCCAACCCACAGGCCATCGCCGCCGAGCCTCTCCCGTAGCGCCTGCGCCTGCTGCAGCGTCCAGCTCTCATCGCCGCTGAGCACCAGCAGGCGACGGATCCCCTCCCGCGCCATTTGCGCGGTGAGGTTAAGCAGCGCGTCCATCATGGGGGACGATTACAGCGCGCTGCCGAAGGTATTGCACTGCGCCGGATCGCCGCTATCGAAACCGCGTTTGAACCAGGTGTAGCGCTGTTTCGAGGTGCCGTGGGTAAAACTGTCCGGCACCACGCGTCCCTGGCTCTGCTGCTGTAGACGATCGTCGCCGATGGCCTCGGCGGCGTTCAGCGCCTCCTGCAGATCGCCAGTTTCCAGAATATCCTGCTGCTGCATATTATGACCCCAGACGCCGGCGAAGCAGTCTGCCTGCAGCTCCATCTTAACCGACAGGCGGTTGGCTTCGGCCTGCGTGGCATGCTGCTGTTGCT
Source organism: Klebsiella sp. KP20-425-1 (assembly GCF_025813515.1). Classification (NCBI taxonomy): domain Bacteria; kingdom Pseudomonadati; phylum Pseudomonadota; class Gammaproteobacteria; order Enterobacterales; family Enterobacteriaceae; genus Klebsiella; species Klebsiella sp. KP20-425-1. The sequence continues at coordinate 1,353,031 of NZ_CP109614.1, read as the reverse complement.
GGCGGACCTTCGGCTCAATGCCCAGCAGTTTTTGTACGTGATGACCCACTTCATGAGCAATGACGTACCCCTGGGCAAAGTCGCCGTCGGCGCCCAGTTTATTTTTCATCTCATCGTAGAATGACAGGTCGATATAGACCGTACTGTCGGCAGGACAATAGAAGGGGCCCATCACCGACTGACCGGTGCCGCAGCCGGTACGGGTCGCGCCGCGGTAGAGCACCAGCTTTGGCTGCGGGTACTGGCGGCCCATCTTTTCAAAGATCGGCCCCCAGGTATCTTCGGTGGTAGCCAGAATGACGGAAGTAAACTTCGCCGCTTCATCGTCTTTCGGACTGATGGAGCGCTGCGTGGAGGTCTGCTGCTGCGGCATCGGTTCGCCGGTCAACATGCCGGTCAAATCCACGCCGTAGTAGCCCGCCACCAGCACAATAATCAGCAGTACAATGCCGCCCTTCCCGCTCGGCAGACGGAAGCCGCCGCCCCCGCCGCCGCCAAACGGCGAGCCTGATTGTCCACGTCGATCTTCAACATTGTCGCTTTCGCGACGCCCTTGCCAGCGCATAAGCACCTCATTCCCTGTTATGTATCAATAGCAGAGATCGTAGGCGGTTCAGCGCAGGATTACCACAGGAAACAGCAAGAGACGCCAGAAGATGAGGCCATCTTCTGGCGGCGGGCGGGTTAGTCGAGCTTAACGCCCAGGCGGTGAGCCACTTCTTCGTAGGCTTCGATCAGGCCGCCAAGGCTCTGGCGGAAGCGGTCTTTGTCCATTTTATCGAGGGTGTTTTTATCCCACAGGCGGCTGCCGTCCGGCGAAAACTCGTCGCCCAGCACCACTTCGCCTTTGAACAGACCAAACTCCAGCTTAAAGTCCACCAGAATCAGACCGGCGTCATCGAACAGTTTTTTCAGCACGTCGTTGGCTTTGTAGGTCAGCTCGCGCATCCGCGCCAGATTCTCTTTACTCACCCAGCCGAAGGTTTCGCAGTAGGAGTCGTTGACCATCGGATCGTGCATAGCATCGTTTTTCAGGAACAGGTCGAACAGCGGCGGATTCAGCTCGATACCTTCTTCAATGCCTAAACGTTTTACCAGCGAGCCTGCCGCACGGTTACGCACCACGCACTCTACCGGCACCATATCCAGTTTTTTCACCAGACATTCGGTATCGGAGAGCAGCGCTTCCATCTGGGTAGGGATGCCCGCTTCTGCCAGTTTACTCATAATGAAATGGTTGAATTTGTTGTTCACCATGCCCTTACGATCGAACTGCTCGATGCGCGCGCCATCACCTGCTGACGTATCGTTACGGAATTCCAGTACCAGCAGGTCCGGATTATCGGTGCTGTATACTGTCTTCGCCTTACCACGATACAACTCAGCTTGCTTTTTCATCTTTCACTACTCCAGTGATATTGAGCCTAAAAATACGTTTCCACCTATACACAAAATCATTCAAAGTGCATCGAGGCGGCAACTGAGCGAATCCCCAGGAGCTTACAAAAGTAAGTGACTGGGGTGAACGAAGGCGGCCAACAAAGAGGCAATTTGAAGGATGATGTATATACGCACACGTTTGCGTCACTATATATTAAAAGGGCCGGATTGCTCCAGCCCTTTTGATTACTTGTTAAATGCGGCCTGGAATACGGCTACCAGGGCGTCATTTTGCGACTGCGTCAGGGTGTGGCCTTTCGGGTCGATAAACTGCAGGCTACTGCGGTTATCGAGGTCGCCGACCTGCAGTTTGTAGTCGCCGGAGACCAGCTGCGGGTCACGTGCGCCCAGCTCCTGCCAGCTGCTGTCAGACAGCGGCTTATAGGTCAGCGCCATGCTGCCCTGAGAGCGCGTGCTGTCGGTCACTTTCATCCCCACTTTCTCGAGGGCGCCAGGCAGACGCTGCCACACCAGGTTAAACGGCGCGCGAACTACGAGCATCGGCAGGCCGGTATCGTCGGCGGCGCTCTGCACGTCGAAGGTGGCCCCCGCGCTGCGCTGGGCGGCGTTCTGGGCGCTGGTGGCATTCATGTCAAGGCCTTCCGAAATGACGTTCAGCATAGCGGTGCTGTAGCGCTGCAGAGACGCCGGATCGGCAACCGGTTTACCCGCCTGCTCCAGATTCACCAGCTTAACGACCACCGCTTGCTGATAACCCTGCGGTTTGACGGAGATTTGATAACGACCGCGATACTGCTGATCTTCATCAAGACGGTTCCACTCAACCCAGTCGGTGTTCAGCGTCTGGCTCGCATCATCGCGCTTGGCGATAACGTAGTTCTTCGCCTGAAGAATACTGGTGACCTGTGCCCACAGCGAACCGCTGCGGCCGTTCTCGACCATCAGCGTCGCGGTATCGCCGTTAAACTGGGTCCGCGCACCGCTCACCAGCGCCAGCGGCTGCGCCGGCGGACGAATGTCCAGCGCTTTACCGACCGCGCCGGTGCTGTTAGCCACCGGAATATTGTAATCACCCACCTGAATCGGCAGGATCATCCCCGCCGGCGCGTGAAGTTCGCTCAACGGTGATGCCTGTAAATAGGCCTCATCACCGCTCACCTGACGCTTATAGCGCGAGTCGGAACTACAGGCCGCGAGGAGTAGAACCAGCGAAACACCCGCAACCTTCGCCAGGCGCGACTTCTGTACTGAGTAAGCCATCAAATCTCCCTAAACTTTACAGCAAACCGGCATGCTTCAGCGCGGCAGTGACGGCTTCACGACCATGATCGGTGATAGGCGTCATCGGCAAGCGCAGCGTATCGGTCGCCACAAGACCCAACGCCTTGCATCCCCATTTCACCGGGATAGGATTGGGTTCGACAAATAATTTTGTATGCAGTGGCATCAGACGCTGGTTAATCGCACGAGCTTCGGCAAATTGACCCGCCAGCGCCAGACGGCACATGTCGGCCATTTCGCGCGCCGCCACGTTGGCCGTAACAGAAATCACGCCTACGCCGCCGAGCTGCATGAAGTCCATACCGGTCGCATCGTCACCGCTCAGCAGAATAAAGTCGTCTGAAACCAGCTCTTTGATCTGGTGAACGCGACTTAAGTTCCCTGTTGCTTCCTTAATACCGACAATATTTTTAATTTCCGCCAGACGGCCAACGGTTTCCGGCAGCATATCGCAACCGGTACGGGACGGCACATTATACAGAATTTGCGGCAGGTCAGTATGTTCGGCGATAGCTTTAAAGTGCTGGAACAGGCCTTCCTGGGTCGGACGGTTATAATAAGGAGTGACCGTCAGGCAGCCAACAACACCGCTGTCGTTAAAACGTTTGGTCAGGCTAATCGCCTCTGCGGTTGCATTGGCTCCCGTTCCAGCGATAACCGGAATACGCCCGTCGGCCAGCTCCAGCGTCATCATCACCACGTCGCCATGCTCTTCATGGCTCAGCGTTGCGGATTCACCGGTAGTCCCTACCGAAACGATCGCCGAGGTTCCGTTGGCGACATGGTAATCAATCAGTTTTTTCAGGCTTGTCCGGCAGACATTACCGTTTTCATCCATCGGCGTGACAAGCGCTACAATACTTCCCGTGAACATGGGCCATCCTCAGAGCAGAAGTGCGACAAGATTCTCAATGTTACGTTTGGAGCTGTAATAAAAGCAAGAGACCCGACGCCATCAGGGATGTTGTATGGCGGTTTTTTTTATGCTTTCCTAATGTTACCTCACCTTTTTAAAGGAAGAACAGGTTTGACAGCCTCATTACAACACTATCTGGTTATTACCGCCCTGGGGGCTGACCGTCCCGGCATCGTGAATACGATCACTCGCCACGTCAGCAGCTGCGGTTGTAATATCGAAGACAGCCGGCTGGCCATGCTCGGTGATGAGTTTACGTTTATCATGCTGCTTTCCGGGTCGTGGAATGCGATTAACCTGATCGAATCAACGCTGCCGCTGAAAGGCGCGGAGCTGGAGCTGTTGATCGTGATGAAACGCACCACTGCGCGCCCACCGCAGGCCATGCCAAACACCGTTTGGGTCCAGGTTGAGGTGCCGGACTCACCGCATATCATCGAGCGCTTTACTGCCCTGTGCGATACATGGAATATGAATATTGCGGAGCTGGTGTCCCGCACGCAGCCGGGAGACGGCGATTCCGCGCAGCTTTTTATCCAGATAACTGCCCACAGTCCTGCGACGCAAAATGCAGCAAATATCGAACAAGCGTTCAAAGCCCTATGTACAGAACTGAACGCACAAGGCAGTATTAACATCGTTAATTATTCACAGCATGATGAACAGGATGGAGTTTAACCCATGACCCCACTGAAAGCCGGTGATATCGCACCGAAATTTAGCTTACCGGACCAGGACGGCGAGGAAGTAAATTTAACCGACTTCCAGGGACAACGTGTCCTGGTTTATTTTTACCCGAAAGCCATGACCCCGGGCTGCACCGTCCAGGCGTGCGGCTTGCGCGATAATATGGACGACCTGAAAAAAGCCGGCGTTGAAGTGCTGGGCATCAGCACTGATAAACCGGAAAAACTCTCCCGTTTCGCCGAAAAAGAGCTGCTGAACTTTACGCTGCTGTCTGATGAAAACCATCAGGTTTGCGAGCAGTTTGGCGTCTGGGGCGAAAAATCCTTTATGGGGAAAACCTACGACGGGATCCACCGGATTAGTTTCCTCATTGATGCCGATGGCAAAATCGAACACGTCTTTGATGATTTTAAAACCAGCAATCACCACGACGTGGTGCTGAACTGGCTGAAAGAAAACGCCTGATGCAAAGCAAGACGCCGGGAGAGGAAGCCCTCGCCCGGCGTCTTTTTTTATTCTCATTGCCTTAGTCGTCGACCGCCAAACCATCCGGCCAGGCATGCACCACTGCTTTAATCAGCGTGGCCAGCGGAATGGCGAAGAAGACGCCCCAGAATCCCCACAGTCCGCCAAAGATCACCACCGACAGGATAATTACCAGCGGGTGTAAATTGACCGCTTCCGAGAATAGCACCGGAACCAGCAGGTTACCGTCCAGCCCCTGAATAATCAGATAGACCGCAAACAGGCTCCAGAACTCGGTGCCAGCGCCAAACTGAAACAGCGCCACCCCCACCACCGGAATGGTCACCACAAACGCGCCGATATAGGGGATCAGCACCGAGAAGCCGACCAGCACCGCCAGCAGCAACGAGTAGTTGAGGCCAAAGAGGATAAAGCCTATCCAGGTGGCGACGCTGACGACAATCATCTCCAGCACCTTGCCGCGAATGTAGTTGGTGATCTGCTGGTTCATCTCTTTCCACACCTGCCCAGCAAGCCCGCGATTGCGCGGCAGAACGCGGCGCACCGCGTTGAGCATCTGCTCTTTATCCTTCAGCAGGAAGAAGACCATCAGCGGCACCAGCACCAGATAGACCGCCAGGGTGAGTAACCCCACCAGCGAAGCCAGAGAGTACTTAACCACCGAGTCGCCCACCGTCAGCATCCGGGTGCGCATATTTTCCGCCATCGCATCGATAATGCCGGCATCCATTAACGCCGGATAGCGCCGCGGCAGCGTGGCGGCGAAATCAGAGAGCTTATTTAGCATGCCCGGCATATCGCGGATGAGGTAGATCCCTTGCTGCCAGGCTACCGGCAGCACCACAAAGGCCAGCAACAGCAGGATGCCCACAAAGAGGATCAGCACCAGCGAGGTGGCCCAGGTGCGCGACAGACCGATGCGCTCCAGACGAACGGTCGGCCACTCCAGCAGATACGCCAGCACGATAGCCACCAGCAACGGGGCCAGCAGGCCGCTGAAAAAGAACATAATGCCGAAACCGGCAAGCAAAATAACCAGCAGCGCTATCGCCTCAGGGTCGCTGAATCGACGGCGGTACCACTGCATTAACATCTCAAGCATAAAACCTTCCCTGAAGGGCCAAGCGGCGACAATCCGGGGAATTGTATCGAAATGTCACAAAAAAGACTTCGCTTTTTGATGCGCCGCAGTCAAACCGTTCTCCGCCATGAAGAACATATTTTCAAGGCGGCCAACGCCAGCTAAACTCGCTGGGATGCGGCCAGGGAACATTACGCCGCACAATCGGTCAAACTGGCACACCCACATTACAGGACAGAGGTTATGTTCAGGCAGTTGAAGAAAACGCTGGTGGCGACCGCGATCGCGTCGCTGACGCTGGGTTCGATAGGTCCTGCTTTTGCTGACTCCGCAGATACCCTGCCGGACATGGGAACCTCCGCAGGAAGCACGCTGTCAATCGGTCAGGAAATGCAGATGGGGGATTACTACGTCCGCCAACTGCGCGGTAGCGCGCCGCTGATCAACGACCCTCTGCTGGTGCAATATATCAACGGGCTGGGTATGCGTCTGGTGGCTCACGCCAACTCGGTGCGTACCCCGTTCCACTTCTATTTGATTAATAACGACCAGATCAACGCCTTCGCCTTCTTCGGCGGCAATGTGGTCCTCCACTCCGCCCTGTTCCGCTACTCTGATAACGAGAGCGAACTGGCCTCTGTCATGGCGCACGAAATCTCCCACGTGACGCAGCGGCATCTCGCCCGCGCGATGGAAGATCAGAAACGCAATGCGCCGCTGACCTGGGTCGGTGCCCTGGGTTCGATTCTGCTGGCGATGGCCAGCCCGCAGGCCGGAATGGCGGCCCTGACCGGGACGCTGGCCGGTACTCAGCAGGGTATGATCAGCTTCACTCGCCAGAACGAAGAAGAGGCCGACCGGATTGGCATTCAGGTTCTGCAGCGCTCGGGTTTCGACCCGCAGGCTATGCCGATGTTTATGGGTAAACTGCTTGACGAGTCGCGCTACTCGACGCGACCGCCAGAAATGCTGCTCACCCACCCCCTGCCGGAAAGCCGACTGGCCGATGCCCGTAACCGCGCCAACCAGATGCGCCCGGTGGTGGTACAGTCCTCGGCGGACTTCTATCTGGCGAAGGCGCGTACCCTCGGGATGTACACCAACGGCGACAACAAGCTGGGCACCGATCTGCTGAACGCCTGGGATAAAGGCAATATCCGCCAACAGCATGCCGCCCAGTATGGTCGCGCTCTGCTGGCGATGGAAAGCAACAACTTTGACCAGGCACGCAAAACGCTGCAGCCGCTGCTCAACGCCGACCCGCAAAATGCCTGGTATCTCGATCTGGCCACTGATATCGACCTCGGACAGAAGAAAACCAGCGACGCCATCAATCGCCTTAAAAACGCCCGCGAGCTGCGTACTAATCCGGTGCTGCAGCTGAACCTGGCCAACGCCCTGCTGCAGGGCGGGCAGCCCGGGGAAGCGGCGACCATTCTGAACCGGTATACCTTTACCTATAAAGAGGATGGCAACGGCTGGGACCTGCTGGCCCAGGCGGAAGGCGCGCTGGGCAATCGCGATCAGGAGCTGGCGGCGCGGGCTGAAAGCATGGCGCTGGTCGGCCAGCTGGAGCAGGCGATTTCCCTGCTCAGCAGCGCCAGCTCGCAGGTGAAACTGGGTAGCCTGCAGCAGGCACGTTACGATGCCCGTATCGATCAGCTACGCGATCTGCAGGCTCGCTTCCGTCCCTATCAAAAAATGTAAGGAGACCCCATGACCGACGCGGTAAAAATTTACCATAACCCACGCTGCTCCAAGAGCCGCGAAACGCTGAGCCTGCTGCAGAGTCGCGGCATCGATCCTGAGGTGGTGCTTTATCTTGAGACGCCACCGGATGCCGGGACGCTGCGCCAGCTGCTGCAGCTGCTGGGTATGGAGAGCCCCCGCGAGCTCATGCGCCAGAAAGAGGATCTGTATAAATCGCTCAATCTGGCCGACCCGGCTCTCAGCAACGCGGCGCTGATACAGGCGATGGTCGACAATCCGAAACTCATCGAGCGCCCTATCGTCGTCAGCCGCGGCCAGGCGCGTATTGGCCGCCCGCCGGAACAGGTTCTTGAGATCGTAAGCTAACTCACCCGCGCCGCGTTTGCGCGGCGCTTTTTTTTACGTGGGCGATTCCAGATCTTTCACGCCAATATCTCCCGCCCGCCGGACGGTGCTACTGTTCATCCATCGCTCAATCCACTGGACGGATGAACATGAAAAAGCCGACCTCCACGCCCCATGACGCCGTGTTTAAGACCTACCTCTCCCATCCCGATACCGCCCGTGATTTCCTGCAACTGTATCTGCCCGAGACGCTGCTTAAAGTGTGCGATCTGCGTACGCTGCATCTCGAGTCCGGACATTTTGTCGAAGACGATCTGCGTCCCTTTTACGCCGACATTTTGTATTCCCTGAAAACCACGGCGGGCGACGGTTATATTTATGCGCTTATCGAACACCAGAGCACGCCCGACCGGCATATGGCCTTTCGTCTGATGCGCTACGCCATCGCCGCCATGCAGCGCCATCTCGATGCCGGCCACGATCGCCTGCCGCTGGTGATCCCTGTTCTCTTCTACCACGGTCTGGTGAGCCCCTATCCGTTCTCTCTGCGCTGGCTCGATGAATTCGTCGCTCCGGAGCTGGCCGGCCACCTTTATCACGGGGCGTTTCCGCTGGCGGACATAACCGTCATTCCGGATGACGAGATTGCCACCCACCAGCGCATGGCAACGCTGGAGTTACTGCAAAAACATATTCGACAACGCGATCTGGCGCAGCTCCTCGACAAGCTGAGCGAATTATTATTGACTGGACTGGCGACGGAATCGCAGGTACAAGCCCTGATGCACTATCTGGTACAGGCAGGCAACACGCGCGAGCCGATTAAATTCATTCGCGAGCTGGCGTTACGTACGCCGCAGCATAAGGAGACGTTGATGACGATTGCGGAATATCTGGAACAACAGGGGCTGGAGCGGGGCCTGGCGCAAGGCCGTCAGGAAGGACGGAAAGAAGAGGCGCAGCGCATCGCTGTCGCTATGCTGCACAGCGGCCTTCCGCGCGACCTGGTCGCCCGGTTGACCGGGCTGACGGAGCAGGAGCTGACTCCCCTGGCGGACTAAAGCTTAAGGATCTCTTTCACGAAGGGGATCGTCAGCTTGCGCTGAGCGGTAATCGAGGCATGATCCAGCTGATCGAGGGTCATAAACAGCGAACGCATCTCGCGATCCAGCCGCTTCAGCAGGAAGCGGCACACATCTTCCGGCATCTCGAAGCCGCGCAGTCTGGCGCGCAGCTGCAGCGCCTGCAGTTTGTCTTCATCCGACAGCGGCTGCAGCTTATAGATCTGCCCCCAGTCCAGCCGTGAGGCCAGATCCGGCAGGCCAAGATTCAGCTGCCGCGGCGGCCGATCGCCGGTGATCAGCAGCCGGGTTTTGCCTGATTCCAGGATCCGGTTATAGAGATTAAAGATGGCCATCTCCCAGGGCTCATCGCCGGCGACGCACTCGATGTTATCGATGCACACCAGCGCCAGCTGTTCCATCCCCTCCAGCACCTCGGGCACAAACCACGTCCGTTTATCCAGCGGCACGTAGCCTACCGCATCCCCGCGCTGGGAAAGCTCCGCGCAGGCGGCGTGTAACAGGTGGCTACGACCTGCCCCTTCACGTGACCAGATATAAATGTACCCGCTGTGTTCCTGGCGCAGTACGTTCTGGAGGGCGGCAAGTAGGGAAGGATTATCACCCGGCCAGAAACTCGCGAAGGTTTCGTCGTCAGGAAGATACAGTGGCAAAGAGAGCTGTGCCGGTGCGTTCAGATGGACCTCAACATAGGCTTACAGAAAAACGCGAAGAGTTTACCACAGATTTAGGTCAGGAGAGAACCGGGCGGGATCGCCGCCCGGTCAGGCGATCGTTATTTAAACTCTTCGCTATCCGCCGCGTCGAGGACCACCTCTTCCGGACGCAGGACGCTGATAAGCTTGAAAATCAGGCTGAGGGCGATGCCCACGATAGTCGCCAGCGCCATCCCTTTCAGCTCGGCGGCGCCAATGTGCACTTTAGCGCCGCTAACGCCGATGATCAGGATCACGGAGGTGAGGATCAGATTCTGCGCTTTACTGTAATCCACCTTCGATTCAATCAGTACGCGGATCCCCGAGGCGCCGATCACCCCGTACAGCAGCAGGGAAACGCCGCCCATCACCGGCACCGGGATGATCTGGATAGCCGCCGCCAGTTTGCCGACGCAGGAGAGCAGAATCGCAATGATCGCCGCGCCGCCGATTACCCAGGTGCTGTAGACCCGGGTAATCGCCATCACGCCGATATTTTCACCGTAGGTAGTGTTGGGCGTCGAACCGAAGAAGCCGGAAACGATCGTCGACAGGCCGTTGGCAAACATCGAACGATGCAGGCCCGGGTCGCGGATCAGATCGCGCTTAACGATATTGGCGGTCACCACCAGATGCCCCACGTGCTCGGCAATCACCACCAGCGCGGCGGGCAGTATGGTGAAGATAGCAAACCACTCAAAGCGCGGAGTGTAGAAAGTCGGCAGCGCGAACCAGTGCGCCTCGGCGATCGGGGTGGTATCGACCACGCCCATCACAAACGACAGCGCATAGCCCACCAGCACGCCGATCAGGATCGGAATAATCGCCAGGAAGCCGCGGAACAGCACGGATCCGAACACCGTCACCGCCAGGGTCACCATCGAGATAATAATGGTTTTACTGTCCGGTGACTGGCCGTCGGCCGGCAGCAGCCCGGCCATATTAGCCGCCACGCCCGCCAGTTCGAGGCCGATAACCGCCACGATGGCGCCCATCGCCGCCGGCGGGAACATCACATCCAGCCAGCCGGTACCGGCTTTTTTGACAATAAAGGAGACGAGGCAGAACAGCACGCCGCACATAATAAAGCCGCCCAGCGCCACTTCGTAGCCCAGCGGCAACAGCAGCAGCACCGGGGAGATAAAAGCGAAGCTTGATCCCAGATAAGCGGGAATTTTGCCTTTACAGATAAAGAGGTACAACAGCGTACCGATGCCGTTGAACAGCAGGACGGTGGCCGGGTTAATGTGGAACAGAATAGGCACCAGTACCGTTGCGCCAAACATGGCGAACAGATGTTGCAAACTAAGCGGGATTGTCTGTAAAAGCGGCGGTCTTTCACTCACCCCGATGGCACGGCGCGTCATAGTGTATTCCTCTGAGAGTCGTCTGTTATTTGCTGTGGATTACTTTTATTCAAAAAAAAGCCGACTCTCAAAGTCGGCTTTTTTCGCGGTATATTTTATTTCGTTCCAAAAATCTTGTCGCCGGCATCGCCGAGACCGGGAATGATATACCCGTGCTCGTTCAGTCCCTTATCGACAGAGGCGGTGTACAGCTCAACGTCCGGGTGGGCTTTCTCCAGCGCGGCAATCCCTTCCGGCGCCGCCACCAGCACCAGCACCTTGATGCTGGTGCAGCCGGCGTTTTTCAGCAGATCGATAGTGGCGATCATCGACCCACCGGTGGCCAGCATCGGGTCAACGACCAGCGCCATACGTTCATCGATGTTAGACACCAGTTTCTGGAAGTAAGGCACCGGCTCGAGGGTTTCTTCATTGCGATAGATACCGACCACGCTGATACGCGCGCTTGGCACGTGCTCCAGCACCCCTTCCATCATGCCGAGGCCAGCGCGCAGGATAGGCACAACGGTAATTTTCTTGCCCTTGATCTGCTCGACTTCCACCGGACCGTTCCAGCCTTCAATAGTGACTTTCTCAGTCTCCAGATCGGCGGTGGCTTCATAAGTCAGTAAGCTGCCCACTTCTGAGGCGAGTTCACGGAAGCGTTTGGTGCTGATGTCGTGCTCGCGCATCAGGCCTAGCTTGTGTTTGACGAGTGGGTGTTTGACTTCCACAATCTTCATTCTCTTTCTCCTCTGAGGGGCAGCCACAAAAAAAATCGCGGGATTATACCGCTTTTTGCGGATTGTGCCATACCCATCTTGCTTGACGTATATCAAGCAAAGTGATTTAGAGACAAAAAAACCGGAGGCGAGGCTCCGGCTTGGGTGCGGGGTGCAGTCCATACGCTTACGCGGGCCTACGTGTATTGTAGGTCGGTTAAGCGTTAGCGCCACCCGACTACGACAGCTTCTCCCCGTTGCTGGCAATTACCTGCTGATACCAGGCAAAGGACTTTTTCCGGCTGCGTGCCAACGTGCCATTGCCTTCATTATCTTTATCGACATAAATAAAGCCGTAGCGTTTTTTCATTTCCCCCGTGCCGGCGGAAACCAGATCGATACAGCCCCAGGGGGTGTAGCCCATCAGATCGACGCCATCCTCGACCACCGCCTTTTTCATCTCCGCGATATGGGCGGAGAGATAATCGATACGATACTGGTCATTGACGCTGCCGTCCGCTTCGCGGACATCAATCGCGCCAAAGCCGTTTTCGACAATAAACAGCGGCAGCTGGTAGTGATCCCAGAACCAGTTCAGCGAATAGCGCAGGCCGACCGGGTCAATCTGCCAGCCCCAGTCCGACTTTTTGACGTACGGGTTGGAGACCAGGCTGGTGGTTTCATCATAATCAAGCAAGGGGTTGTCTTCGGTGGCTTTGGTAGCGAACGACATATAGTAGCTAAAGCCAATGTAGTCGACACAGCCCTCGGTTAACGCCTGACGATCGGCTTCGGTGATATCCAGAGTAAAGCCGCGGCGGGCAAAATAGTTGAGCAGATGCTGCGGATAGCGACCGCGCACGTGGACGTCGGTAAACCAGTAACGGCGGTGCATGGCGTTCATCGCCATCATCATATCGTCCGGGGCGCAGGTCAGCGGATAGATGGGGCACATAGCGATCATGCAGCCAATCTGCAGCGCCGGGTTGATCTCGCGCGCCGCTTTCACCGCCAGGGCGCTGGCCACCAGCTCATAGTGCGCGGCCTGGTACATCACCGGTTCCCGGTCTTCATCCGGCAAATATTTCAAACCGGAGTTGGTGAAGGGGGCAAAGTCCTCATGGAAGTTGGCCTGGTTGTTGATCTCGTTAAAGGTCATCCAGTACTTCACTTTATGTTGATAGCGGGTGAAGACGACCCTGGCAAAGCGCACGAAAAAGTCGATTAGCTTGCGGTTGCGCCAGCCGCCGTACTCGGTGACCAGGTGATAAGGCATTTCAAAATGCGACAGCGTAATGACTGGCTCAATGCCGTGTTTCAGGCATTCGTCGAACAGATCATCATAAAACTGCAGGCCAGCCTCGTTGGGCTCCAGCTCATCGCCCTGCGGGAAAATACGCGTCCAGGCAATCGAGGTGCGAAAACATTTGAAGCCCATCTCGGCAAACAGCGCCAGGTCTTGTGGATAACGATGATAAAAATCGATCGCCTCATGGTTCGGGTAGTTTTTCCCGGCCACCACGCCGTCGGTAATTTCCCGCGGCACGCCGTGGGCGCCGGCGGTCATCACATCCGCCACGCTGATCCCCTTGCCGCCCTCCTGCCAGCCGCCCTCTAACTGATGCGCTGCGACCGCGCCGCCCCACAGAAAACCTGCTTTAAATCCGGACATAGTCTCTCCCTAATGTCGATCGTCGTCTGGCGAACGATACAGCTGATTAAAATGGTAAACCGCGCCAATCAGGCCGGCATCGTTACCGTGACTGACGGTATCGAGATAGTCGGCAATGCCGAACCAGGCCAGATGCTGGCGCAGTAGCGTCAGAAATCCTGGGCGTTCCACAACGCCGCCACCGATAAAAATGGTCTGCGGATCGAAGATATGGACGAGGTTATAAAGGCCATGGCCCAGGCCATTGAAGAACTCGGCGACCAGACGCTGACAAACCGGGTCGCCGGCGTCATAGCGGTCGAAAATCAGTTCGCCTGTCACGCTATCCAGCGGCGCGCCAATATATTGCGCATAGCGATGGCGCAGCACCCGCAGAGTGCAGTTCTCATTCATTGAATAGCGACGAGGATCGCGTCCGCCGGGACGGTCGGTAAGCATATAGCCGAATTCGCCGGCACGAAAACGCGCCCCGTTGATCAGCTGGTGTTGGCAGAAAATCGCCCCACCGATGCCAGTACCGATAGTGAGTACCAGAAAATTGGCCATCTCCGCCGCTTTGCCCTGCCAGCGCTCGGCCAGCAGCACACAGTTGGCGTCGTTTTCCACCGAGACCGGCAGCCCGGTTCGCGTCTCGAGCCACGATTTCATGGCGAAGTTATCAAATCGACGGATAGCGCCGCCCATGGTGATAAGACCGCTGTGCGGATCGATATAGCCCGGCGCGCTGATGGCTATTCCTTCACACGACGGATGGGCCGCCAGCCACGACAGCATTGCCTGTAAGATCCGATCGCCATCGCTGTCATTGATTGACTGCCTGGCGGTTTCCAGCAGCCTGCCGTCGCGGGCCATCACGCCCATCTTTAACGCGGTGCCACCGATATCAAATGCCGCAATCTTCATTCATCCCTCTCCTGACCCGCGTCAATCACCGACAAAATGCGTGGCAAACCAACACGGAAACCGGTTTCAGTCGTATAATGAGGATTCCTTTACGTAGAGGCAAGCACCAGACTGTACCCGGTTTCATTTTCGTGAGCAGTATCAAATTTAACCATTCATCAGCGGTTTTACGCCAACTGTAAAGCAGGCTCGCAAACGTTTGCTTTCCCTGTTAGAATTGCGCCGATTTTTCTTGCTTACCGCAAACGCGTGGAGACTTCGCAGTGACCGATAAAACCTCTCTCAGCTATAAAGATGCCGGCGTGGATATTGATGCAGGCAACGCTCTCGTCGACCGTATTAAGGGCGTGGTGAAGAAAACCCGTCGCCCGGAAGTGATGGGGGGACTGGGCGGATTCGGCGCGCTGTGCGCACTGCCGCAGAAATACCGCGAGCCGGTACTGGTCTCCGGCACCGACGGCGTCGGTACCAAGCTGCGTCTGGCAATGGATCTGAAGCGTCACGACACCATCGGTATCGACCTGGTCGCCATGTGCGTGAACGACCTGGTGGTTCAGGGCGCTGAGCCGCTGTTTTTCCTGGATTATTACGCCACCGGTAAACTGGACGTCGATACCGCAGCCAGCGTCATCAACGGCATCGCCGAAGGCTGCCTGCAGTCCGGTTGCGCGCTGGTCGGTGGTGAAACCGCAGAGATGCCCGGGATGTACCACGGCGAAGATTACGACGTGGCGGGTTTCTGCGTCGGGGTAGTGGAAAAATCAGAAATCATCGACGGCAGCAAAGTGACCGATGGCGACGTGCTGGTGGCGCTGGCGTCCAGCGGCCCGCACTCTAACGGCTATTCGCTGGTGCGTAAGATCATTGAGGTTAGCGGCGTTGACCCACAAACTACCGACCTTGACGGTAAACCGCTGGCCGACCATCTGCTGGCGCCAACCCGCATCTATGTGAAATCGGTGCTTGATCTGATCGCCAGCGTTGACGTCCACGCTATTGCCCACCTGACCGGCGGCGGCTTCTGGGAAAACATTCCGCGCGTGCTGCCGGATAACACCCAGGCGATCATCGATGAGTCCTCGTGGCAGTGGCCATCCGTCTTCAACTGGCTGCAAACCGCCGGTAACGTCAGCCAGCATGAAATGTACCGTACCTTTAACTGCGGCGTAGGGATGATTATCGCCCTGCCGGCAGCGGAAGCGGACAAAGCGATTGCCCTGCTGAATGACAAAGGTGAAAACGCGTGGAAAATCGGGTATATCAAAGCCTCCGATTCCGAACAGCGTGTGGTCATTGCATGAAAAACATCGTGGTGCTGATTTCCGGTAGCGGCAGCAATTTGCAGGCGATCATCGACGCCTGCGGCCGGAAACAGATAAACGGCACCCTGCGTGCGGTATTCAGTAACAAGGCTGATGCGTTCGGCCTTGAGCGCGCGCGCCTGGCCGGCATCCCGGCCCATGCGCTGGCGCAAAGTCAGTTTGCCGACCGGGAAGCGTTCGATCGTCAGCTGATGCATGAAATCGACGCCTACGCCCCGGATCTGGTGGTGCTGGCAGGCTATATGCGTATCCTTAGCCCGGCGTTCGTCAGCCACTATCAGGGACGTCTGCTGAACATCCATCCCTCGCTACTGCCGAAGTATCCTGGCCTGCATACTCATCGTCAGGTGCTGGAGAACGGTGACGAGGAGCACGGCACCTCGGTGCACTTCGTCACCGATGAGCTGGACGGTGGGCCGGTTATTCTGCAGGCCAAGGTGCCGGTCTTCGCTGGCGACAGCGAGGAGGAAATCACGGCGCGGGTTCAGGCCCAGGAACATGCCATTTATCCGCTGGTCATCAGCTGGTTCGTCGATGGACGTCTGCGCATGGCAGGCAACCACGCCTGGCTGGATGAGCGACAGCTTCCCCCGCAGGGCTATGCCGCCGACGAATGAACAACCAGCCCCGCATGTGCACATCGCGGGGCTTTTTTTTAATTAAAAGTGTTTACTAATCAAACATCTCACAGAAATAATTCTTCTTACTGTCATATTGTTGTGACACAGTAAATCGCTATGCAGAAAAATTCGTCATAATAGTCTACGTCCTGTGAGTAAAACGGAGTGTGAGCGGTAATGGGCCAGGAAAAGCTATACATCGAAAAAGAACTCAGCTGGTTGTCTTTTAACGAACGCGTGCTGCAGGAAGCGGCGGACAAGAGTAACCCGCTGATTGAGCGCATGCGCTTCTTAGGGATTTACTCCAACAACCTGGATGAGTTTTACAAAGTGCGCTTCGCTGAGCTGAAGCGCCGGATTATTATCAGTGAAGAACAAGGCAGTACCGCCCATTCTCGCCACCTGTTAGGCAAAATTCAGGCCCGCGTTCTGAAGGCCGATCAGGAATTCGATAGTCTGTATAATGAACTGTTGCTGGAGATGGCGCGTAACCAGATCTTCCTGATCAACGAGCGCCAGCTGTCCGTCAATCAGCAGGCCTGGCTGCGCAACTACTTCAAGCAGTATTTACGCCAGCATATCTCGCCGATCCTGATCAACCGCGAAACGGACCTCGTGCAGTTCCTGAAAGATGATTACACCTATCTGGCGGTGGAGATTATCCGCGGGAAAAACATCAACTATGCTCTGCTGGAAATACCGTCGGATAAAGTGCCGCGCTTCGTGAACCTGCCGCCGGAAGCGCCGCGTCGCCGCAAGCCAATGATCCTCCTGGATAACATCCTGCGCTATTGCCTGGACGATATTTTTAAAGGCTTCTTTGATTACGATGCGCTGAACGCTTACTCGATGAAGATGACCCGTGACGCCGAGTACGATCTGGTGCATGAGATGGAGTCGAGCCTGATGGAGCTGATGTCCTCCAGCCTCAAGCAGCGCCTGACCGCCGAGCCGGTTCGCTTCGTCTACCAGCGCGATATGCCGGATGCGATGGTCGAAATGCTGCGCGATAAGCTCTCCATTTCCAACTACGACTCAATGCTGCCGGGCGGCCGCTATCACAACTTTAAAGACTTTATCGGCTTCCCGAACGTCGGTAAGGCCAATCTGGTCAATAAACCCATGCCGCGCCTGCGTCATCTGTGGTTTGATAAATTCCGCAACGGCTTCGACGCCATTCGCGAACGCGACGTGCTGCTCTACTATCCCTATCACACCTTTGAGCACGTGCTGGAGCTGCTGCGTCAGGCCTCCTTCGACCCCAGCGTATTGGCGATCAAAATCAACATTTACCGCGTGGCCAAGGATTCGCGCATTATTGACGCGATGATCCACGCCGCCCACAACGGTAAGAAAGTCACCGTAGTGGTGGAGCTGCAGGCGCGCTTCGATGAAGAGGCTAACATTCACTGGGCGAAACGCCTGACGGAAGCGGGAGTCCACGTTATCTTCTCTGCGCCAGGTCTGAAGATCCACGCCAAGCTGTTCCTTATCTCGCGTAAAGAAGGCGATGAGGTGGTGCGCTACGCCCACATCGGCACCGGTAACTTTAACGAGAAGACGGCGCGGATCTACACCGACTATTCGCTGTTAACCGCCGATGCGCGCATTACCAATGAAGTCCGCCGCGTGTTTAACTTTATCGAGAACCCCTATCGTCCGGTTAGCTTCGACTACCTGTTGGTGTCGCCGCAGAACTCGCGTCGTCTGCTGTATGAGATGATCGATCGCGAGATCGCCAATGCGCAAAACGGGCAACCGTCCGGGATTACGCTGAAGCTGAACAACCTGGTGGATAAAGGTCTGGTGGACCGACTGTATGCCGCCTCCAGCTCCGGCGTGCCGGTTAATCTGCTGATCCGCGGCATGTGCTCGCTGATCCCGGGTCTGGAAGGTATCAGCGAAAATATCCGCGTCATCAGTATTGTGGACCGTTTCCTCGAGCACGACCGGGTCTACTGTTTTGAAAACGGTGGCGATAAACAGGTCTGGCTCTCCTCTGCCGACTGGATGACGCGTAACATCGATTATCGCATCGAAGTTGCCGCTCCGCTGCTCGATCCGCGTCTGAAGCAGCGGGTGCTGGATATTTTTGATATCCTGTTCAACGATACGGTAAAAGCGCGCTATCTTGATAAAGAACTGAGTAACCGCTATGTGCCGCGCGGCAATCGCCGTAAAGTGCGCGCGCAAATGGCGATTTACGATTATCTCAAATCACTCGAACAACCCGACTAACCTATGCCAATAAACGATAACACCCCTCGGCCGCAGGAGTTCGCTGCGGTTGACCTTGGTTCGAACAGTTTTCATATGGTGATCGCCCGTGTCGTCGACGGCGCCATGCAGATCATCGGACGCCTGAAACAGCGCGTACATCTGGCCGATGGCCTTGATGAAAACTCGGTGTTGAGCGAAGAAGCCATGACCCGTGGGCTGAACTGCCTGTCGCTTTTTGCCGAACGCCTGCAGGGGTTCTCCCCCTCCAGCGTCTGTATCGTCGGGACGCATACGCTGCGTCAGGCGACCAACGCGGCGGAGTTTCTTAAACGCGCGGAAAAAGTGATCCCCTACCCGATCGAGATCATCTCCGGTAATGAAGAAGCGCGCCTGATTTTTATGGGCGTTGAGCACACGCAGCCGGAGCGCGGCCGCAAGCTGGTGATTGATATCGGCGGCGGTTCAACCGAGCTGGTCATTGGCGAAGATTTTGAGCCCCGCCTGGTGGAAAGCCGCCGCATGGGCTGCGTGAGCTTCTCGCAGGCCTATTTCCCTGGCGGCGTTATCAATAAAGAGAACTTCCAGCGCGCGCGCCTGGCGGCGGTGCAGAAACTGGAGACGCTGGCCTGGCAGTTCCGTATTCAGGGATGGACCGTAGCGCTGGGCGCCTCCGGCACCATTAAAGCCGCCCAGGAAGTGCTGGTGGCGATGGGCGAGAAGGACGGATTTATTACGCCGGAGCGCCTCGAGATGCTGGTAAATGAGCTGTTGAAGCATAAAAACTTCGACGCGCTCAGTCTGCCCGGTCTCTCAGAAGACCGTAAAGCGGTCTTTGCGCCTGGGCTGGCGATCCTCTGCGGTGTGTTTGACGCGCTGGCCATCAAAGAACTTCGTCTGTCCGATGGCGCGCTGCGCGAAGGTGTCCTGTACGAGATGGAAGGCCGCTTCCGCCACCAGGATATTCGTAGCCGCACGGCACAGAGTCTGGCAAATCAGTACAACATCGATCGCGAACAGGCGCGCCGGGTACTGGAAACTACCACCCAGATGCTGGAGCAGTGGCAGGAGCAGAATCCCAAGCTGGCCAATCCGCACCTCGCGGCGCTGTTGAAATGGGCGGTGATGCTCCATGAGGTAGGGCTGAATATCAACCACAGCGGCATGCATCGTCACTCGGCCTACATTCTCCAAAATAGCGACCTGCCGGGCTTCAATCAGGAGCAGCAGATGCTGATGGCCACCCTCGTACGCTATCATCGCAAAGCGATCAAGCTCGACGATCTGCCGCGCTTTACGCTATTCAGGAAAAAGCAGTTTCTGCCGCTAATTCAGCTACTGCGCCTGGGCGTACTGCTGAATAACCAGCGTCAGGCTACCACTACGCCGCCGACGCTGCGCCTGCAGACGGAAGCTCACCACTGGACGCTGACGTTTCCGCACAACTGGTTTAGCCAGAATGCGCTGGTGCTGCTGGATCTGGAAAAAGAGCAACAGTACTGGGAAGGCGTGCCGGAATGGATGCTGAAGATTGCTGAAGAAGAGCCAGACGCCTGATCGTATCTTTGGCTATCAACCGAGCCGGGCGCTTACGCCCGGCTTTTTGCTGCTCAGCCGGTCATCTCCTCCGCCAACTGCGTCAGAGGTACCGGTACCCCGATATCATAGCCCTGCATATAATCGATCCCCAGCGTGATGACCGCCTGACGTATTTCCGGCGACTCCACATATTCGGCCACCACCTGCATGTTCTTCATACGCGCCAGACGACAAATAGAGTCCACGACCTGGTAATCAAGACTGCTGGCAAGCAGATTGCGAATAAAACTGCCGTCGATTTTAAGAATGTCGACGTTCATTGTTTTTAACCGGGCGTAGCTGGCGTAGCCGGTACCAAAATCATCGATCGCCACCCGGCAGCCCAGCGCCCGCAGATGCTCTAAAGTCTGACAGACCAGCTCGGGATTGCTGAGCGCGTAGTTCTCGGTCAGCTCGAAAATAATCTGCCATGGCTCAATGTTGTAGGCCTGCAGCAGCGCTTCGACCTCCTGAGGAAACTGGCTGCGGCTCAGCGACACCGGAGAAAGATTGATCGCCAGCCGCAGACCGGGCAGCGCCCGCCGGTTGGCGTCCATAAAGGCCAGCGTATGCTCAATAACCCACTGGTCCACCCGCGTTGACAGCCCAAACTCGTGCGCCACCGGCAAGAACTCGTTTGGCCCCGTTAGCTCACCCGACTCCCCTTCCATCCTCACCAGCACTTCATGATAGCGATCGCCGCGAATGCCCTGGATAGGCTGCGCCATCAGGACAAAATGGTCATGTTCCAGCGCTTTGAGAATGCGGTTCATCATCACGACTTTATCTTTCAGATCCTGCTGAACATGGCCCGCGCCGCGGCGC
The DNA here is from genome assembly GCF_025813515.1 of Klebsiella sp. KP20-425-1. Taxonomy (NCBI): domain Bacteria; kingdom Pseudomonadati; phylum Pseudomonadota; class Gammaproteobacteria; order Enterobacterales; family Enterobacteriaceae; genus Klebsiella; species Klebsiella sp. KP20-425-1. The sequence goes on along the minus strand of NZ_CP109614.1, from coordinate 1,332,142 downwards.
TGTAAATTTTCCGGATGGCCGCTGGCTAACGACATGTCGGCAATGGTGTTCAACTCGCCAAGCAGTAAATACAGATGCTTGACCGGCGAGCGAACGCTGCAATAGCTCATGCCGATCCGCGGCTGCAGGGGGACCCCGTCCCAGTGGAAACGGAACTGTCGCAGGGAGCGGTCAATTAAGTGAATGCGCGCCTGGTGCCCTTCGCTATTGAGACGGAACACTAAATCGTGACCGGCAAGATGATATACCGCTTCGTTGGGCTGCAGCAGCGTTCTCAGATGGTTCGCCAGCATTTGCTTATACTGGATTCGCAAAAGTACCCCATAGTGGCGCCCCAGCAGTTCAAGCTCAGGAATGCGCAGAAAACAGAGCGTCGACCAGCTCGTGCCGTTGAGCGCCCGGCTCAGCGCCCGCAAGTTCGGCATATGAACCACCGGGTCGAGGAAGGCCATCTGCCGGACGCGAGCGTAGATCAGCCGCTGCTGTGTCGCCAGCATCGCCGTATAGGCGACAATAAACGAGAATACCAGATAGCTTGATGACGTGATCGCCAACTGGGTGTTATAGCTTGGGTAAATTGGTAAGTAACGGTAATGAAAATGGATCACGGCAATCAGCACCGGCGTCCAGATCAGTGAGATAAAGCGATAGCCAAAACGCATGGCACCCCAGAGCATCACCGGCATCAGCAATGACAACGTATAATTCGTACTAAATATGGTGCTGCTATCATTAAGCGGCATCAATAATAGCCACAGTAGCAGAATTAATACCGTCGCCCAGCAAATAATTTCAATTTTTTTTATTTTTGGATCAATTTGTAAGCGAACCTGAGAAATAAAGCCGCGTAAATGAAAAGGATTACGAATGACCCGTAACACAAAATAACACAGCGGCATGCCGGTCAGGCACCCTACCATTAGCGCCTGAAAGGTGATTAATGAACGTAAACTAAATGGCGTAACGCCGGTCATTTCCGTTGTGCGCGGATGGAGTCCAAGATATTCGGCAATCTGTGACAAAATCAGAAAAATGACCGAGGGGAGCAGCATTTGCCAGAACAGACGATGCGGCATCAGTCGGACGTTGCCGTGTGAGACCTGCTGACGCTGGGGGACAAAAATGCGGTAGCCGCCCCAGCAGAGCACGCAGGGGATAAGGAAATGGAACAGTACACCGATGGATTGCTCAAGCATCATGCCGTGGGCCAGAGTTAACAGCAGGCCAATAATAATGCCAGGGATCGCCGCCCAACCAAAAAACATCATCAGGCTGAGCACCAGCGCCAGGGGAAGATAATACAAAAATACCATATGACCATTGAGCATGGTGTAGGTATTCGCCCATCTGGCGACCGGTAATAACAGCGCAGGCAGAACGAGCGGTAAAGCCCACCACTTGTCGCGATATTGTTGATAGTATTTTAATAAATTCATAGGTGCTCTACAGAGTGCCTCTGCTCCCGCGAGGCATATTCAGGCAGGCATCCAACCACCCATGCTGACCGCGTAAATAATAACGATACGGTAACGTCCGCTGATTTTAGTGGCCAAGAGAAGGAGACTATTGATATAAATCAACAAATGCTGACGCCAACATTAATAAATCTTATTTTTCCCGACATTTCACGGCTAATAAAGTGAGCATGTAAATACGACGATTATCTTATATAACATTAATTAATGTTTTCACTGCCGCACTTTTACATCTGCATCAATTGACCCCATCTCGTTCCTGTGCCTTAATACCCCCATCGCCCATCTTCGGGTATACTTCAAGGATCCTTTTGTGAGTCAGGCACCCAGTATGCGTAAACGACATCGATTTAACCGTCGCATGACCCGTATCGTACTGCTTATCAGCTTTCTCTTCTTCTTTGGACGCTTTGTCTACTCCTCCATCGGCGCCTGGTACCATCATCAGGATAAAAAAGCGTCGCAGGAGTCATCGCTCACCGTCGAGCCCTCCCCCCGCGAGTAATCCTTTGATTCTAATACTGCAAGCGCCACACTCCGCAGGCAGAGCCGCTCGCTGCTGAAGTACTGTCTTTGATGCGGTAATTTTGCCGTCGGCGATTTATAAGCGCACGGTATGCAGCAGGCGCAGCATTTCAGCGATACCTTTTGTCACAATTTTGTCCTGACGCATGACTACCGCCAGCTGTCGGTATAGCCGCGGCGCCAGCGAGTGTACGCGTAATCCGTCGCGATCCTCCACCCGCTCCACCGCCATGCGGGGCACGATGCTGTAGCCCAGCCCTGCCCGCACCATGCGCTTAATCGCCTCGATGCTCCCCAACTGCATTACCGGCGTCACCGCCAGTCCCGCCGAGCGGAACCAGCGGTCAATCAGATCCCGCGTGCCGCTACCCGCCTCGAAGGCAATGAGCGGCTGCGCCTGCAGCTCGGCGGGAGTATAAACCGCCGGCATCTCCGTCTCGCGGCTGGCATAGATGGTCACGAACTCCTCATCTAACATCGCAGTCACCGCCAGACTGCGCCCCTGCACGGGCAGCGTGACCAGCCCGAGATCGAGCCGGTTTTCTTCCACCGCGCGGACGATATCCAGCGTGTTGCCGGTGGTCACCCCCACCGTCAGCAGCGGGTGCTGCTGACGAAGATGCTGCAGCAGCGGTGGAAGAAGATGAATGCAGGCCGTCGCGCCGGTCCCCAGCGTCAACGATCCATTAACCTCCTGACTGAATGCGCTGACCGACTGCACCGCGCTATTCACCGCCCGATCGATCTGCTCGCTGTGGGCCAGCAATGCCATTCCTGCCGCCGTCGCCTTGATCCCACGTCCGGTTCGCTCCAGCAGCCTGGTCTGTAAAAACTGCTCCAGCTGACGTACCTGCAGGCTGACGGCAGGTTGGGAGATCCCCAGCGCGTCGGCGGCGGCAGAAAAGCTGCCGCGCTGTACGACCAGCCGGAAGGTCGCCAGATTTCCCAGGTTCAGTGTTGTCATAAAAGTTTCTCTTATACCGCGCATAAGGTGGCCGCTCTGCCAGAACAATAGCCTGCCGGGTATGCTCAGGACAACTGTCTTAACGGAATGAAAAACCATGGAAATAAACGCTATTCCCCGACGCCTTGCCTTCACCGCGGGCGGTCAGCAACTCATCAACTGGGGGATCTCTTTTTATATGCCCGGCACCTTTGCCGGGGCTATCGCCGCCGACAAAGGATGGTCCTTGCCGCAGATCTATCTCGGCCTGACGCTTGCGATGCTGATGATGGCCGCTGTCTCCCCGTTCGTTGCCAGGCTGCTGGCTCGCTTTGGCGGAAGACTGGTGGTCACCAGCGGTACCTTACTGATAGCCGCCAGCTGCGCCATGATGGCCTGGCGCCCTTCGCTGGCCGGCTGGTACGGCGCCTGGCTGCTGACCGGCATCGGCATGCGGCTCTCACTGTATGATGCGCTGTTCGCCGCAGTGGTGAATCTGTACGGTCAGCAGGCGCGGAAAACTATCTCTCATATCACTCTCGCTGGCGGTCTGGCCTCTGCCCTCTTCTGGCCGCTGGGCGAGGCGTTATTAACCATCATGCCCTGGCAGAATGCCCTGCGGATCTATGCACTGTTTGGCCTGCTGAGCGCATGGCTGAGTTATCAACTGCCTCGCCAGCGGCTCAATTCAGCGGCGAAATCACCAGCCTCGCCAGCGACAGCAGAGGGCGACCGGCGTAACGGGGCGCGTTACGCGATCTTTATTGCGCTGATCACCTTCATCTCTAACGGTACCTCTACCCATCTGCCGGAGTTTATCAGCCACTTTGGTCTGCCGGTTGCCGTCGGTATGCTGTGGGGATTCGGCCAGACCGGCGCCCGGCTGGGGGAAGTGCTGGCCGGTCCCCGGGTCACCTCACTCACGCTAACGCGTTTTACTGCGCTCGCCATGCCGCTCTGTTTTCTCCTTGGATTGAGCAGCACGACCTTTGCCGGATGCGCAGCCGGGTTTGTGCTGGGCTATGGCGCGATTAACGGGCTGGTGACGATTGTCAAAGCGACGCTGCCGCTGGCGCTGTTTAGCGCAGAAAGCTACGCCAGCCGCACGGGTCTCCTGCTGATCCCCGGGCAACTGATGGCAGCTGTTTCACCCTTTGCCTACGCATGGCTGAACCACCGGCTGGGCATTATCGGCGGAATGTGGGTGTCCACCGGGTTAACGTTGATCGTTGCCGGACTGGCGCTGGCGATGGTGCGCGAGGCGGGTAAGGCGCAGGATGAACGTAATGTAGAATATCCGGCAGCGGCCGTTGACCAACCGATAGCCAAAAACAACCTTGCTGAAGAGTAAACGTGGATCACTACGCCCTTGATAATTTACGCCTGCCCTTATAGCCATATGGCAGGCATTATTCATATTATAAATTTTTAATGAAAATACATTCACCAAATCAATAATGAAATTTTTAAGAGAATAGCAGGGCATGCTGTCACCTGCGAAAAATAACGATACCGCCTGTATTTTTCGCTTGCATAATGATCCAAAAAATAAAGCCAGTCGCCATCGGTAACATTAGCCACACCTCCGGTAACACAATTAGCCTTACTCTCTTCCTCATCGAAACCGTTCGAGCATAGCAAAGAATGAGCGCTAATTTTAATACCGTAGCAAAACCCGGCGGCAATCGATGCAATCTGGCCTGTCGGTATTGTTTCTATCTGGAAAACGAGGTTCCGCGTCCAGGGTATGCCACCATGGACGACCTCACGCTGGAAGCATACATTCACAACACCATTTCATCGACCCCCTCGCAAAACGTCGAGTTTTGCTGGCAGGGCGGTGAGCCTACCTTATGCGGGCTGGATTTTTTTGCAAAGGTGGTCGAGCTCCAGCAGCGTTACCGTGGTAACAAAATCATCGCCAACAGCCTGCAAACCAACGGCATCTTGCTGAACGATAAATGGGCTCGTTTTTTGCGTCGTCATGGATTTCTGGTCGGATTATCCATTGATGGCCCTGCGTCACTCCACGACACCTGGCGTACGACGGGCTGCGGAAAACCCACCTGGGAAAAAGTTGTGCAGGCCATACGCTGCCTGCAGCAGCATGACGTTCCGGTAAATGCCATGGTGGTGGTCAGCCGCCAGTCTGCAAGCCAGGGGAAAAGTCTCTATCGCTGCCTGAGCCGCGAGCTAAACCTTCACCATCTCCAGTTTATTCCTCTCGTTGACTCCCCTGCTCCCTGGTCAGTTACCCCTGAGGGCTGGGGCAAATTTTTGTGCAGTGTTTTCGACGACTGGCTGGAAAACGATGTTGGCAGGGTGTTTATCCAGTACTTTGATAATCTGCTCGGCGTATGGGCCGGCCAGCCCGCCACGCTCTGCACCATGCAGCCTGTCTGTGGGCAGAGTTTACTGGTGGAGCAAAACGGCGATGTCTACAGCTGCGATCACTTTGTCTCAGCGGAATATAAGCTGGGTAATCTGAAGCAAGATGCTATGGCAGCGATGGCGAGCTCGCCATTTCAGCAACAGTTCGGGAAGCAAAAGGGCCAACTCTCTGCCCGCTGTCAGGGCTGCCACTGGCGCTTTGCCTGCCATGGAGGATGCCCTAAACACCGTTTTACCATCCATGACGACGAAGCACAGAATTACCTGTGCAGCGGCTATTTAACCTTTTTCGGCCATATCACGCCCTATATGAACGTCATGAGAAGGCTTTTATTAAATTGCCAGCCGCCCGCGCTCATTATGAGTCTTATCCCGGAGATTCGGCAAAATATATTACAATTAACGGAGTCTGAAGATGAAAGAACCAAATAAAATAGATGGAAATCGCCGCGATCTCCTCAAAGGTCTGGGGATTGCCGCTGTCGTGAGCCTGTTACCAGAGACGGGAAACGCCGCGCAAAATAATGCCGCCCCGAAAGCGGCATGGGATATTCCTTTCACCGGCGAAATCCCTGACACACTGCCCGAAGGCTACAATATTTTACTCATAACCTGCGATCAGGAACGTTATTTCGAGCGGTATCCCTTTCCGGTGCCGGGCCGGGAACGCCTGATGAAAACGGGTATCACTTTTACCAATCATCAGAACACGGCCAACGTTTGTACGCCATCGCGCTCTGTCATGTACACCGGGCTCCATATGCCGCACACCCGGATGTTTGATAATCTTGGCTTCCCCTGGATGAATTACGATCTGGACCCGGAATTACGTACCGTGGGCCATATGATGCGTGAACTGGGTTATTACACGGCGTATAAAGGTAAATGGCATCTTACCCGGGAGATCGATCAGCCGGTCGCTGGTAAATCGGTAGAAGAAATGGACCTGGGCGAGATCCCGACGCCGCGACTGCATGAAATTATGGAAAAGTATGGTTTCTCTGATTATCACGGCATTGGCGATGTCATCGGGAAAAGTAAGGGCGGCTATTTCTTTGATTCAGTCACCACGGGGCAGACCATTAGTTGGCTACGTAACACCGGCCGCCCGCTGAATGATGAAAATAAACCCTGGTTCGCGGCAGTAAACCTGGTTAACCCCCACGATGTCATGTTTATCGACACCGATGAGCATGGTGAGCAGGTGCAGTGGAAAGGGCCAATGGATAAAGAAAACCACACCCTGCTGCCAACCCAACCCCCGCACAACCAAATCTATCAGCAAAGCTGGCCAGACTATCCGCTGCCTGCAAACCGCCACCAGCCGCTCGATGAGCCTGGCAGACCTGCCGCCCATAAAGAGTACCAGAATGCCAGGGCGGTGATGGAGGGACAGTTCCCCGATGAAGACCGGCGCTGGCGCAAATTACTGGATTATTATTTCAACTGTATTCGCGATAATGACCAGCATCTTGAGGCGATTCTCAATGAGCTGGATAACCTGCAGCTGACGCAAAATACGATTATCGTCTTTACCGCCGACCATGGGGAACTCGGTGGCTCCCACCAGATGCATGGTAAAGGTTCCTCGGTGTACAAAGAGCAGATCCATGTGCCGATGATCATTCGCCATCCGGCGTATCCGGGAAACATCCGCTGCAACAGTTTGACTAATCATCTGGATTTAGTACCGACCCTGATTGGTCTGACTGGACGCGATCGCTCGCTGCGAGAGAAAGTCCTGGAGGGCAGAAAAGGCCGGGATATGAGCCCATTACTGGCGCATCCTGAGCAAGCGGGCTTAAATGCGCTGCGTCCGGGTTCGCTTTATTGTTACGGCATGATCCTGTATATGGATGCGCAATACACGGCAAAATTCAGAAAGCTGGCTGGAGAAAAACTCCCGCACGATCAATTTAAAAAAGCGATCGCGTCACTCCATCCTGATTTTTCCCATCGCTCAGGGATCCGTATGATCAACGATGGACACTATAAATTTGCCCGCTACTTTTCGCTCAAGCAGCATCATATTCCTGCTACCCTGGCCGAGCTGCTGGAGAATAATGATGTTGAACTTTTCGATCTGGTTAACGACCCCGAAGAAAATCATAACCTCGCCCGGGAGCCAGAGAAATACCGGGATCTGTTAATGACAATGAACGATAAACTCAATCAGCTCACTGCCGCTGAGATTGGCGAAGATGATGGCAGCTATATGCCCCCGTTTGAAGGAAGCCAGTGGGATCTGACGGCGGCCCAGATGCATCAATATATGCGCGATTAGCGCTTGCCGTCAGGTGGGAGACCTTAATGTAGCAGCTATAAAAAAACCCTCTGTAAACACAGAGGGTTTCGTTTTACTCAGCTAACGCCGGGGATTATTCCCACTCAATCGTTGCTGGCGGCTTGCCGCTGATGTCATACACCACGCGGGAGATACCGTTCACTTCATTGATGATACGGTTGGAGACGCGGCCGAGGAAATCGTACGGCAGGTGCGCCCAGTGCGCGGTCATAAAGTCGATGGTTTCCACCGCACGCAGGGAAACCACCCAGTCGTATTTACGGCCATCGCCCATCACGCCGACGGAACGAACCGGCAGGAACACGGTGAACGCCTGGCTGACTTTGTTATACAGGTCAGCTTTGTGCAGCTCTTCGATGAAGATAGCGTCCGCACGACGCAGCAGGTCGCAGTACTCTTTCTTCACTTCGCCCAGCACGCGCACGCCAAGGCCGGGGCCCGGGAACGGGTGACGGTAGAGCATGTCGTACGGCAGGCCCAGTTCCAGGCCGATCTTACGTACTTCGTCTTTGAACAGCTCACGCAGCGGCTCAACCAGGCCCATCTTCATCTCTTTCGGCAGGCCGCCCACGTTGTGGTGAGATTTGATGACGTGCGCTTTACCGGTGGCGGAAGCAGCAGACTCGATAACGTCAGGGTAGATGGTACCCTGCGCCAGCCATTTGACGTCGTCCAGCTTCAGCGCTTCTTCGTCGAACACTTCCACGAACACGCGACCGATAATTTTACGCTTGGCTTCCGGATCGCTTTCACCCGCCAGCGCGTCGAGGAAACGCTGCTCGCCTTCAACGTGAACAATGTTCAGGCCAAAGTGGTCGCCGAACATCTCCATCACCTGCTGCGCTTCGTTCAGGCGCAGCAGACCGTTGTCCACGAATACGCAGGTCAGGTTTTTGCCGATAGCGCGGTGCAGCAGCATCGCGGTCACCGAAGAGTCCACACCGCCGGAGAGGCCGAGGATCACTTTGTCGTCGCCAACCTGCTGACGGATACGCTCAACGGCGTCGTCGATGATTTTCGCCGGGGTCCACAGCGCTTCGCACTGGCAGATGTCGCGCACGAAGCGCTCCAGCATACGCATCCCCTGACGGGTGTGGGTCACTTCCGGGTGGAACTGCACGCCGTAGAAGCGTTTTTCTTCGTTGGCCATAATGGCGAACGGGCAGTTGTCGGTGCTGGCGACGGTTACGAAGTCCGCTGGGATGGCGGTCACTTTGTCGCCGTGGCTCATCCACACGTCCAGCAGCGGTTTGCCGTCTGCGGTCAGGGAATCTTCGATACCGCGCACCAGCGCGCTGTCGTTAACCACTTCAACCTGCGCGTAACCAAACTCACGCTCGTTAGAACCTTCTACATGGCCGCCCAGCTGCATCGCCATGGTCTGCATGCCGTAGCAGACGCCAAATACCGGCACGCCGGCTTCGAACACATACTGCGGCGCGCGCGGGCTGTTCTCTTCGGTGGTGCTTTCCGGGCCGCCGGAAAGAATGATGCCGCTTGGATTAAATTCGCGGATCTGTGCTTCCGTGACATCCCATGCCCACAGCTCACAGTAGACGCCCAGCTCACGCACGCGACGCGCCACCAGCTGAGTATACTGAGACCCGAAGTCGAGGATGAGGATGCGATGTTTATGAATGTTTTCCGTCATTGACGCTAATTCCGAGGCAAGTGAAACAGAGTAAATAAATCGCCCGACGCAAGGTCGGGCGAAGAAATCAGGAGCCCAGACGGTAGTTCGGGGACTCTTTGGTGATGGTCACGTCGTGAACGTGGCTTTCCTGAATGCCCGCACCGCTGATGCGTACGAATTCAGCTTTGGTACGCAGCAGGTCAATGGTACCACAGCCGGTCAGACCCATACAGGAACGCAGACCGCCCATCTGCTGGTGAATGATCTCTTTCAGGCGGCCTTTATAGGCCACGCGGCCTTCGATACCTTCCGGCACCAGTTTGTCAGCGGCGTTATCGCTCTGGAAATAGCGATCAGAGGAGCCTTTGGACATCGCGCCAAGGGAGCCCATCCCGCGGTAGGATTTGTAAGAGCGACCCTGATAGAGTTCGATTTCACCCGGGGACTCTTCGGTACCCGCCAGCATGGAGCCAACCATCACCGCCGCCGCACCGGCGGCGATCGCTTTGGCGATATCGCCGGAGAAACGGATACCGCCGTCAGCGATAACCGGAATACCGGTCCCTTCCAGCGCTTCCACCGCGTCGGAAACAGCGGTGATCTGCGGCACACCCACGCCGGTGACGATACGGGTAGTACAGATGGAGCCCGGGCCGATGCCCACTTTCACCGCGCTGCAGCCAGCTTCCGCCAGCGCGCGTGCGCCTGCGCCAGTGGCGACGTTGCCGCCGATGATCTGCAGGTCAGGATATTTCGCGCGCGTTTCACGGATACGCTGCAGAACGCCTTCTGAGTGACCGTGCGAGGAGTCGATCAGCAGAACGTCAACGCCTGCCGCTACCAACGCGTCTACGCGCTCTTCGTTGCCGGCACCGGCGCCGACCGCCGCGCCTACGCGCAGACGGCCCTGCTCATCTTTACAGGCGTTCGGTTTACGTTCTGCTTTCTGGAAGTCTTTGACGGTGATCATGCCGCGCAGGTGGAAGCTCTCATCCACGACCAGCGCTTTCTCGACGCGTTTTTCGTGCATCTTAGCGAAGACCACTTCACGGCTTTCGCCTTCACGAACGGTGACCAGACGCTCTTTCGGCGTCATGTAGACGCTGACCGGCTGGTTCAGATCGGTGACGAAACGCACGTCGCGGCCGGTGATGATGCCAACCAGCTCGTTTTCTTCGGTAACCACCGGGTAGCCGGCGAAACCGTTGCGCTCGGTCAGCTCTTTCACTTCACGCAGAGTGGTCGTCGGCAGAACAGTCTGCGGGTCGGTGACCACGCCGGACTCATGTTTCTTCACGCGACGAACTTCTTCCGCCTGGCGCTCGATGGACATGTTTTTGTGAATAAAGCCGATGCCGCCTTCCTGTGCCAGGGCAATAGCCAGACGCGCTTCCGTTACGGTATCCATGGCTGCGGAGAGCATAGGAATATTCAGACGAATGGTTTTCGTCAGCTGAGTGCTGAGATCGGCAGTATTCGGCAGAACGGTAGAATGAGCGGGAACGAGGAGGACGTCGTCAAACGTCAGGGCTTCTTTAGCGATACGTAGCATGGGCAATATCTCGACCAGGGTGGATAAATATTGCCGTGGCATTATACAGAGCGTAACCGATTGCATCTACCCTTTTTTGCAAATAATACTTGCCATCCCCTCTGAGCGCGTTACTATCGACTGAATAACCTGCTGATTTAAAGTTTGATCTTGCTCACATGTTACCCTCTCAATCCCCCGCAATTTTTACCGTAAGCCGCCTCAATCAGACGGTGCGTCTGCTGCTTGAGCGCGAAATGGGCCAGGTTTGGATCAGCGGCGAGATCTCTAACTTCAGCCAGCCCTCCTCCGGCCACTGGTACTTCACCTTAAAAGACGATAACGCCCAGGTGCGCTGCGCGATGTTCCGCAACAGCAACCGCCGGGTCACGTTCCGCCCGCAGCACGGGCAGCAGGTGCTGGTTCGCGCCAACATCACGCTGTATGAGCCGCGCGGCGACTACCAGATTATCGTCGAAAGCATGCAGCCCGCCGGCGAAGGGTTGCTGCAGCAGAAGTATGAGCAGCTGAAAGCGCAGTTAACGGCGGAAGGACTGTTCGAGCAAAAACATAAGCAGGCGCTCCCCTCTCCCGCCCACTGCGTCGGCGTCATCACCTCGAAAACCGGTGCCGCGCTGCACGATATTCTCCATGTCCTCAGGCGCCGCGATCCCGGGCTGCCGGTGATCATCTACCCAACCGCGGTCCAGGGTGACGACGCCCCCGGGCAGATTGTGCGCGCCATCGCGCTGGCCAACGCGCGCCAGGAGTGTGACGTACTGATTGTCGGACGCGGCGGCGGTTCGCTGGAGGATCTGTGGAGTTTTAACGATGAGCGGGTGGCGCGGGCTATTTTCGCCAGCCAGATCCCTATCGTCAGCGCCGTCGGCCATGAAACCGACGTCACGATCGCTGATTTTGTTGCCGACCTGCGGGCACCGACTCCCTCAGCCGCCGCGGAAATCGTCAGCCGCAACCAGCAGGAGCTGCTGCGCCAGCTGCAGTCCGGACAGCAGCGGCTGGAAATGGCGATGGACTATTTCCTCGCCAGTCGCCAGCGCCGTTTTACCCAGCTGTTCCATCGCCTGCAGCAACAGCATCCACAGCTGCGCTTGGCCCGCCAGCAGACCGCCCTGGAACGCCTGCGCCAACGGATGCGTATCGCCGTGGAGTCACAGCTTAAGCGCGCAGAACAGCGGCAAAAGCGCACCGTTCAGCGTCTGAATCACTACAACCCGCAGCCGCGGATCCACCGCGCGCAGTCGCGGATCCAGCAGCTGGAATACCGGCTGGCGGAAATTATGCGTGGCCGCCTCAGCGAGCGGCGTGAACGGTTTGGCAACGCGGTGACCCATCTGGAGGCGGTGAGCCCCTTAGCCACCCTGGCGCGGGGCTACAGCGTCACCTCGGTGAGCGACGGTACGGTGCTGAAGCAGACAAAACAGGTCAAAACCGGCGATCTGCTCACCACCCGCCTGAAAGACGGCTGGGTCGAAAGCGAAGTGAAGCAGATCGCGCCGGTGAAAAAAACGCGGGCCAGAAAGCCTTCGCCCACTAAACCAGCGGAATAAATTCCACCCGTTTTTTCGAGATAAGGCCATGCCCATGCTGGCAAAAGTAATCCACCGCGCCGCACGCCTTCAGCACCTCCAGCGGCTGGTGGCATTCCGGGCAGCGGGCCTCAAGGGTAAATACCCTTTCGCACTGGGCGCAATGCGCGCTACTGCCTTTGACATCTAACGGCGCGTGGCACAGAGGGCAATCAAGTTCCATAACCATTCCTTTCAACGTTTATCTGCACCTATTTTATCATGTTCCGGGTTTAATGCGGGCCGCGTAATTGCTGCTGCAACCTGAGCAGCCATTCCACTTCCTCAAGCCTACGCTGCGTTAGCCCGGCCACGCTGTCCGGCGCCCGGATAAACAGATTATCAGCGCCGAGGATCTGCTCATCAAGACAGTGCGTATAGATCGCCCCGGGCCGGGTCCAGCGCTGCACCCGCTCGCCGTCCTGTAGCGTCACCACTTCGCCCTCAGGGGCGCGATCGAAGGTAATTATTCGCCCGTCCCGCAGTCCTATCCGCATTCCCTTTTGCCCGCCCGCGGGACCCGCGTATTTGTTGAGCCAGATATTGAGCGGGATAGTGCCCAGGGTTCCCTGCAGATGCGCCTCCCCCTCGGCAGTGCTCGTATCCCCAGGAGCAATGTCATGGCCGAGGCGGTCTTTCGCCACCCGAAGGGAAAGGCTCAGCGCCGTATCGCTTCCGCTGGCGTGCAGGGTTTCGCGGAGCATCGCCAGGACATGGGTGCCGATATCGAGGATCACCCCATCAGGGTGACGCAGCTGCCGGGTATCCAGCTCCCCGGTGGCAAAATTGAGTGCGACCGGCTCACCAGCGCTGTTAAAGCCGCTTGGCTCCTGCAAAGAGCCTTCGAGCCAGACGATATCCTGCGCTGACAGGTGCGGCGGAGGCAAGCCGCTGGCCTCCCCTTCCGCCCGCCACAGCGGGCCAGGAGCGTTCAGCGCAACGCCTCGCGCCATCCAGTGGTCAAGAGCCAGCACCCGCGCGGCCTGCTCAGGCGGCGCCAGCAGCGCCCGCAGCCGGGCGGCCTGCTCAAGGTTGGCCACGATCGGCTTTTCCACCACGATGCGGGAAATGCCGCTGGCTAACGCCCTCTCCAGTACGGGCAGATGCTGAAGTGATGAGGTGGTAATGAAGAGCGTATCCAGGGGTTCGGCCAGCAGCGCCGACAGCGAACTACAGCGCTGGATCCCCGGCAGCGCTCTGCTGCAGTCCAGGTCATAGCCCTGGCAGCGGTCGATGACGTCCCCCAGGCGACGCAGCGCCGGTAAATAGGCGGTTTCCACCACCGCGCCGAGGCCGATAAAACCAATCTGCATAGTAAGTCCACCTTTGAGCCGCTCTGTTCCCGGCGAAGTATCGCGGGATTATGGCGGAAGGTTTTGACATTTACCGGCATGGCGGCCACAAAAAACCCGCCGAAGCGGGTTTAATGATTATTTGCTTTTCTTGATGTGCTTGATCAAGCGCTTACGTTTACGCATCTGGTTCGGCGTCAGGGTGTTACGCTTGTTAGCGAACGGGTTTTCCCCTTCCTTGAACTGGATCCGGATCGGCGTGCCCATCACGTCCAGGGATTTACGGAAGTAGTTCATCAGATAGCGCTTGTAGGAATCCGGCAGATCCTTGACCTGGTTACCGTGGATCACCACGATAGGCGGGTTGTAGCCCCCGGCGTGGGCGTATTTCAGCTTCACGCGACGGCCACGCACCAGCGGTGGCTGATGATCTTCCGCCGCCATGTTCATGATCCGGGTCAGCATCGCGGTGCTTACGCGGCGCGTAGCGCTGTCGTAGGCTTCGCGTACCGATTCAAACAGGTTGCCGACGCCGCTGCCGTGCAGGGCGGAGATGAAGTGCACCCGGGCAAAGTCGATAAAGCCCAGACGATAGTCGAGGGTCTCCTTCACCTGCTCCTTCACTTCCTGACTCAGGCCATCCCACTTGTTAACGACGATCACCAGCGAACGGCCGCTGTTAAGAATAAAGCCCAGCAGCGAGAGGTCCTGGTCGGAGATCCCTTCGCGAGCATCGATCACCAGCAGCACGACGTTGGCGTCTTCAATCGCCTGCAGCGTTTTGATCACCGAGAACTTTTCCACGACGTCGGTGATTTTCCCGCGCTTGCGCACCCCGGCGGTATCGATGAGCACGTATTCGCGCTCGTCACGCTGCATCGGGATATAAATGCTGTCACGGGTGGTGCCCGGCATATCGTAAACCACCACGCGATCTTCACCGAGGATGCGATTGGTGAGGGTTGATTTACCGACATTAGGACGTCCGACAATCGCCAGCTTGATCGGCAGATCCTGCGGATTGAAGTCGTCTTCCGGCTCTTCTTCCGCTTCGCCATTCTGCTCGGCTTCGAATTTCGCCCAGTATTCGGCGTCTTCATCCACTTCTTCCTGCGGATTAACCTCATCGACCCATGGCAGCAGGGCCTGCTCCAGCAGGCTGGTCACGCCGCGGCCGTGCGAAGCGGCAATCGGATAGATATCGCCCAGGCCGAGCGACCAGAAGTCCGCCATCGCCTGGTCGACGTCGATGCCGTCGGTTTTGTTAGCCACCAGGAAGGTGGGCTTTTCACGAGAGCGCAGGTGTTTAGCGATCGCGATGTCCGCCGGCATCAGGCCCGCGCGCGCATCGACCATAAACAGCACCACATCGGCCTCTTCGATTGCCAGCAGCGACTGCTCCGCCATCCGGGTTTCCACGCCCTCTTCCGTACCATCAATACCACCGGTATCGATACAGATGAATTCGCGGCCTTCGACTTCGGCCCGACCGTACTTACGGTCACGAGTCAGCCCCGGGAAATCCGCAACCAGCGCATCACGAGTGCGCGTCAGGCGGTTAAAGAGCGTGGATTTTCCAACGTTAGGGCGCCCGACAAGCGCGACCACAGGTATCATGTTAAATGCCTCATACAATCACTAAGCAACATCGTCTTAACGACGTTTTTAAAAAAGTCAAAACGGCCCCTGTCTGCCAGGGGCCGTTTCTTAATCACTCACGACAGCGGTAATTAACGCGTAATCGCGTACAGCGTACCGTCTTTCGCCTGGATCAGCAGTCGACCATCGGCAACCACCGGGTCGGTCAGGAAGCCGGAACTATCGACTTTCTGCTGCGCCACAAAATGGCCATCTTCCGGATTAACCCAGTGCATGTAGCCTTCGCTATCGCCGACGACCAGATTGCCATTATACAACACCGGCGCGGTCAGCAAACGGTGCAGCAGATCGCTTTGCGTCCACAGGGTTACACCGCCGTCGGTGGTCAGTGCCAGCAGGCGATCGTTCTGGTCTACCAGGTAGATACGGTTACCATCGACGATGAAATCATTCACCGAACCCAGCTCGCGTTTCCACATAATCTGGCCGCTACGCAGGTCCAGCGCGGTCAGGTTACCGTTATAAGCCAGCGCATAAACCACACCGTTAACGATGATCGGCGTCGTGTCGACGTCGTTCAGGCGGTCAATTTCCGTCGGGCCGGTGGCCGTAGAAATACGCTGCTGCCAAATCATCTGCCCCTGCTGCATCAATACTGCACTGACGCGGCCGTTGTCGCCGCCGACGATCGCCGCGCCGTAGGCGGTCGCAGGCGCAGACTCGCCGCGCAGGGAGAGCGCCGGCATATCGAGGTTAACGGTCCACTTCACGGCCCCATCGGTCTCGTTTAGCGCCTGCAGCTGGCCGTTACTGGTATGCACCAGCACCATGCCATCGCTCACCACCGGACGCGACAGCGCCTCGCCGGCGACACGGGTTTGCCAGGCCACGGTACCATCGCTGGTATTCAGCGCATAAAGCTGCGCTTTCTCGCTGCCGATATAAACATGGCCGCCAGAGACGGTCACCCCGCCGGAAAGCAGCGCTGGCGTGCGCGAGAACCAGCCATCTTTCTCCGCCAGATTCACCGACCATACCTCTTTGCCATCGTCGGCGTTCAGCGCTTTGACGGTGCCTTTACGGTCAGCAGCATACACTACGCCGTCGGCAAAGGCCGGATGAAGGTTAGAGTAAAATTCGCCGATACCATCGCCAACCGAGGTGCTCCAGGACGTGGACGGCGTAAACTGGTTTTCTACCGTCGGCAGCGGTGACATTTTCACCACATCTTCTTCGCTATTAAACAGCGAACACCCGCTCAGCAAGGTAACGGAAAGCAGCCCTGGCAACAGTAATTTACGCAATTGCATCGAGTCCCTCTCAGATGGACAAATTATTCATTTTCATACGCATCATTTCGCTGAGCGCAGGAGAAGCATCGCTTTTCACGCCAGCTTCCCACGCCGCACGGGCCCCTTGCTTATCGCCTTTGCTCAACAGAATTTCGCCGCGCAAATCGGCCACAATGGCGGTCCAGCCCTCACCTTTGATGCTGTCGAGGGTTTTCAGCGCCGCATCAGCCTGTTTCATTTGCAGCTGAACGCGGGCCAGACGCATACTGATAACCGATTTCAGATTATCATCAGATGCGGCCGCCAGCCCCTGCTGCAGCTGCTTTTCAGCGTTCGGCAGATCGTTCTGTTCAACAAAATGCTGTGCCAGCTCGAGAGAGGCGAAGGCGCCGTAGGTATTTTTATTGTCAGCCGCGAATTTCTCTGCCCCTGACAGCACTTCTGGCGTATTCGATTTCAGCGCGGAAGTCGCCTTCTCGTAAGCCAGCGACGCGTCTCTGGCGGTATCCTGCTGATGGGAGGTCCAGTAGCGCCAGCCAACCAGCGCGCCAATCCCTAAAATCACCCCGACCGCCAGCGCTTTGCCGTTTTCGGCAAAGAAACGCTTCAGCGCATCGACCTGATCGTTCTCGTTGTTAAAAGTTTCCACGCAGTCCTTCTCCTGACTAATAATTCCCGGGAGATTAACCCAGAAGTGTGCGCAAATGCGCGGCAACGCTCTCCTGCGTTACGGTAGTTTGCTCACCTGAGCGTAAATCCTTCACTACCACGTTTCCGTCAGCGATCTCTGATTCACCGACCACCAGCGCGACGCGCGCCCCCCACTTGTCAGCGCGGGCGAACTGCTTCTTAAAGTTGCCGCCGCCGTGGTTGGTCATCAGCTTCACGCCGGGCAGCGCATCGCGAACCTGCTCAGCGAGACGCATTGCAGCAGACTGAGTATCGGTCCCGGAGGCTACCAGGTATATATCGACAACAGGATCGGCTTTAAATTCCGGATTCACTGCCTGGACCAGTAAAACAAGACGTTCCAGCCCCATGGCAAAACCCACGCCCGGGGTAGCGCGACCGCCCAGCTGCTCAACCAGGCCGTCGTAACGACCGCCGGCGCAGACGGTGCCCTGGGAACCAAGGCTGGTGGTCACCCACTCGAACACGGTGCGGTTATAGTAATCAAGGCCGCGCACCAGGCGCTGGTTGACGGTGTAGCGGATCCCGGCATCGTCAAGCAGCGCGCACAGGCCGGCAAAGTGGGCTTTCGACTCTTCGTCAAGATAATCGCCGAGCGCCGGCGCGTCGTTGAGCAGCGCCTGCACGTCCGGGTTTTTGGAGTCCAGCACCCGCAGCGGGTTGGTATACATCCGGCGTTTACTGTCTTCATCCAGTTTATCGGTAAACTGCTCCAGGTATGCCACCAGCGCGTCGCGGTAGTTGGCGCGCGCTTCCAGCGAACCGATGGAGTTCAGCTCCAGGCTGACGTGCTCGGAGATGCCCAGCTCACGCCACCAGCGCGCGGTCAGCATAATCAGCTCCGCGTCGATGTCCGGGCCCTGCAGGCCAAACACTTCGGCGCCGATCTGATGGAACTGGCGGTAGCGACCTTTCTGCGGGCGCTCGTGACGGAACATTGGCCCGACGTACCACAGACGCTGTTCTTGATTGTACAGCAGACCATGTTCGATGCCGGCACGTACGCAGCCCGCCGTCCCTTCCGGACGCAGCGTCAGGCTGTCGCCATTGCGGTCTTCGAAGGTATACATCTCTTTTTCAACCACGTCGGTCACTTCGCCGATCGCGCGTTTGAATAACGGGGTCTGCTCTACAATCGGCAAACGGATTTCGCTGTAACCGTAGCTACCGAGCACCTGCTTCAGTGAGCCTTCAATGCGCTGCCAGAGAGCGGTTTCGCCCGGCAGATAATCGTTCATGCCACGGATGGCTTGAATGTTCTTTGCCACGTTTATTCTCTTTATATATACAAAAATGAACCCCGGCGCCTCGCGCCCGCAGGTTCAATCATACACGGGAAGCGTATCGCTTCCCAACACGTTATTTTGCTTCAACCTGTTGAACGTCAATCCGACGGGCTTCATCGAGCATCGAGGCTTTGGCGCGGATCCGCGCTTCCAGCTGGTCGATCATGTCGTTGTTGTCCAGGCGATCTTTACGCACGCCGTCTTCATACAGGCCGCTTTTCTTGTTGCCGCCGGTGACGCCAAGGGTGGAGACCAGCGCTTCGCCCGGGCCGTTCACCACGCAACCGATGATCGAAACATCCATCGGGGTGATGATATCTTCCAGACGCTGCTCCAGAGCATTCACCGTACCGATAACGTCAAACTCCTGGCGTGAACAGGTCGGGCAGGCGATAAAGTTAATGCCGCGGGAACGAATACGCAGAGATTTGAGGATATCGAAGCCGACCTTGATCTCTTCCACCGGATCCGCCGCCAGCGAGACGCGCAGCGTATCGCCGATCCCCTCGGACAGCAGTAGTCCCAGACCGATCGCCGATTTTACCGCGCCGCTGCGCGCGCCGCCCGCTTCGGTGATCCCGAGATGCAGCGGCTGATCGATCTGTTTCGCCAGCAGACGATAGGATTCCACCGCCAGGAAGACATCGGAGGCTTTAACGCTGACTTTAAACTGATCGAAGTTCAGACGATCGAGATGATCGACATGACGCATGGCGGATTCGAGCAGCGCCTGCGGCGTCGGCTCGCCATATTTTTCCTGCAGATCTTTTTCCAGCGAGCCGGCGTTGACGCCGATGCGGATCGGGATGTTTTTATCGCGAGCGCAATCTACAACCATGCGGATGCGCTCTTCGTTGCCGATGTTGCCCGGGTTGATACGCAGGCAGTCGACGCCATATTCCGCCACTTTCAGCGCAATACGGTAGTCAAAGTGGATATCGGCGACCAGCGGGACGTTAACCTGCTGTTTGATAAGTTTGAACGCCTCAGCAGCGTCCATCGTCGGAACAGAGACACGGACAATGTCCGCGCCTACGCGCTCTAACGCTTTGATTTGATTTACGGTCGCCGCCACATCGGTGGTGCGCGTATTAGTCATTGACTGAACGGCGATGGGAGCCCCATCGCCAATTGGCACATTACCAACGTAAATACGTTTAGATTTTCTACGTTGAATCGGAGCCTGGTTATGCATGAAAAATCTCCCGCGTTACCCGTCTGTTACTGCGCCGGTGATGATTCGGCATTGAGGGTCAGACGCGCAACCTGGTTAGTTCTGATAAAACGACTTAAATCGACAGGCTTGCCCAGATACTGGATCTGTACCGCGGCCGGGGCGCCAATTTTCAGCTTATACGGCGCCTGACCGCTCAGGTTCAGGTTACCGCCTTTACGCTGCAGGCCGCTGAACAGTTTTTTACCGGTGGCATCGCTCACTTCCAGCCAGCAGTCGGCGGAAAAGTTCATCACCAGATCCTGCGCCGACGCCGCCGGAGTCGTGACGTTCGCCTGATCGGTCGGCAACGGCGAGGCTGGGGTGGTAGCCGGAGCTGCCGGCGTCGTCCCCGCGGTATCGACATTGGCCTGGGAAGGCGCCACGACAGCGTTATTATCCGCTGGCGTCTGGGCCGGCGCGCTGGTGGTCGGTGCGCTGGCGGTATCGGTTGGCGCGCTGTTCGCGGCGCTATCGGCGGTCGGGGCTGCAGGGGCGCTGGTATCCAGCGGCACGTTCTGGCTGTTGGCGTCGCCGCCGTTCAGCTCAGCGGAAGACTGATCGGCCATGGTCGAAATCTCTTCCTGCTGCGCCTTATGGTCTTGCCACCACCAGGCGCCGCTCAGACCGATAACCACAAACAGCACCAGCCAGGTGAAGCTCATCAGCCAGCCGTCGCGCTTTTTGCGGCGCTTGCCTAAAGAGAAACTCTGCATTGGCGCGACTTTCGCCGCGCGGATGGGCGCCTGCTTGGCCATCATCGGCAGCAGCTCGTCTTCTGGAATATGTACGAGGCGAGCGTAGGAGCGGATGTACCCGCGCAGGAAGGTGGAGGCGAGGTCGGCGGGGGCCTTATCGTCTTCAATATCACGAACCGTGGACACCTTCAGGCATAAGCGTTCGGCCACCGCTTGCTGGCTAAGTCCGAGTTGTTCGCGGGCGTGACGCAGACGCGCGCCCGTGGTGTTTGCTTCTTGATGATCTTGAGTGGCTTCAGTATTCATTCGCTACAACTACTGGTACGTGAAATTTAAAGTTCAGCGCGGGAAAAAGCCGGCGCCGCGAGACATCTGTGCTACGTCAGCCTCACAGTATAGGACTGTCAGCCGCGCGATCACAGAGACGAATCAAAATTGAATGCTAAGCGGTTGTTGTGCCGCTACATACTGCCTCAAAGTCGACAAAAACGCACCGTAATTATTAACCGAATCAGCGTATTTCGCCTGGCTATCGGCCATAAATATGACCCGTGCCGCCTGCGCTGCACGGGTCATCATTTGTCAGACCGCTTTTACGTCAATCGCTTCGCCCTGCATCCGCATACGCAGCGTACGCTTGGTACGGTCAATGACGTCTCCCGCCAGCTGGCCGCAGGCGGCATCGATATCGTCGCCGCGCGTTTTACGCACGATGGTCGTAAAGCCGTACTCCATCAGGACTTTGGAGAAACGGTCGATGCGGCTGTTGGAGCTGCGGCCATACGGCGCGCCCGGGAACGGGTTCCATGGGATCAGGTTGATCTTGCACGGCGTATCTTTCAGCAGCGCCGCCAGCTCATGGGCGTGCTCGGTGCCGTCGTTGACGTGATCCAGCATCACGTACTCGATGGTCACCCGGCCCTGGTTGGCGTTGGACTTCGAAATATAGCCGCGCACCGAGTTGAGGAACGTCTCGATGTTGTACTTTTTGTTGATCGGGACGATTTCGTCGCGAATGGTGTCGTTCGGCGCGTGCAAGGAGATCGCCAGCGCAACATCGATCATATCGCCGAGTTTATCCAGCGCCGGCACCACGCCGGAGGTAGACAAGGTCACACGACGCTTGGAAAGGCCAAAGCCGAAATCGTCGAGCATGATTTCCATCGCCGGAACGACGTTGTTGAGGTTCAGCAGCGGCTCGCCCATGCCCATCATTACTACGTTGGTAATGGGACGCACGCCGGTGGTCTTCACCGCGCCGACGATCTTCGCCGCGCGCCAGACCTGGCCGATAATTTCGGATACCCGCAGGTTGCGGTTAAAGCCCTGCTGGGCGGTGGAGCAGAATTTGCACTCCAGCGCGCAGCCTACCTGGGAGGAGACGCACAGGGTGGCGCGGTCTTCTTCCGGGATATAGACGGTCTCGACGCGCTGATCGCCAACGGCAATCGCCCATTTAATGGTCCCGTCGGTTGAGCGTTGCTCTTCAACCACTTCCGGGGCGCGGATCTCCGCCACTTCTTTCAGTTTACTGCGCAGGACTTTGTTGATGTCGGTCATCTCATCAAAGTCGTCGCAGCAGTAGTGATACATCCATTTCATCACCTGATCGGCGCGGAAAGGCTTCTCGCCCATGTTTTTGAAAAACTCGCGCATCTGCTGACGGTTTAAATCCAGCAGGTTGATTTTGGCATCTTTGTTCGGCACCGTCAGAGCGGCGGTATCAGGCGTGACAATTTGTTCAGACATAATATTTTCCGGCCTCGTTATTACACGTTATGGCCCCAGGTGGGTTGAAAAAGAAACGCCCCGGAGAGCGACTGCTCGTCCAGGGGCGCTATATTCTACAAATTCTGGCGCATCATTGCCACGTTTGCACAAAGCAATGAAAAAAAATCTGTAACTGACTGCTCAATCCTCTAAGGCTTTTCGATTGTCGCAAGGCGGCAAGCAAGTGACAAATTCGTCGGGAACGAATTTGACCAGCCGTAGGCTGGCCTCCGGTGAGAGGCAGGAGCCTCTCATTAATCCCCGGGAGCATAGATAACTATGTGACCGGGGTGAACGCGCGCAGCCAACGCCGCGACGGTCGAAAAGACGAGGTTTGTATCTCCAAAGTATTTCAGGTCACAGCGAGACGGCGAGTTCGCAAATCCCCGGGAGCATAGATAACTATGTGACCGGGGTGCGCGAAGGAAGCCAACAATGCTGTGGCGTGAAAGACGCAGGAGATTAGCGAGTGCGCGGGCAAACCTCGCCTTCAGCAAAGAAGAACGCGATTTCGCGGGCAGCGGATTCTACAGAGTCGGAACCGTGGGTGCCGTTCTCGGTGAAGCTGTCAGCGTAGTCAGCGCGCAGGGTACCCGCCAGGGCGTTTGCCGGATTGGTGGCGCCCAGCAGGTCACGGTGACGCTGTACCGCATTTTCGCCTTCCAGAACGGAAACCACGATCGGGCCGGAGGTCATGAACTCAACCAGACCGTCGAAGAACGGGCGACCTTCGTGCTCAGCATAGAAACCACGAGCCTGTTCAACGGTCAGGTGCAGCATTTTGGTGCCGACGATTTTGAACCCTGCAGCTTCAAAGCGGGAAAAGATGCTGCCAATAACGTTTTTTGCCACCGCGTTTGGTTTGATGATGGAAAAAGTACGTTCAATAGCCATGATTACCTCTAATTAAATGTTCTGTTGTTGCACATACGATTGTATGGCCTGGCGCGCATTATAATGAGCATCCCCGCCCCTGCCTACGGATGAAGGTAACATTTTGTTAAAATAAGATGAGTATTGAAAACACAAACCGCCAACAACAAATTTACCCTGGTTATTGCAGGGTAAAGCTGGCGGCTGCCGTCTGGCCCGCTTCATCCATCACCACCAACTGCCACTCGCCGGGTTTATCCAGCGTTAGCGTGGTTCTTGCGCCGGCGGCCTCTAACGGTTCGCCATTAATAAACCACCAGCGCCGCCCCTCCCCACCGCTGGTTTGTAGCGGCAACATCACCCGCGCCTCACCCGGGAGACGTTTTATCACCGCCCCATCACGGATGCCGGACAGCACCAGCGGCGCGGTATCCTGAGTCTGTAACGGCGGGCATGACTCCGATGCCGGTCCCAGGCGCGCGCGCCGCCTTTCGCTGGCCGGCAGCCAGGGATCCAGCGGCAGCGGCCAGACTTCGACCTGGCTTTCCCGAGCGCCGGGACAATCCGCCGCCACCCGTTCGCCGTGTTCATTGCGCCACACCGGGAAGCGGATCCCGCGTATGCTCTCCTGCCCCGGCAGCAGCAGAGTCGGCGGCTGGCTGGCATCCAAAAGCCAGCTGGCCAGGCGACGACGACAGTTGCTGTCGCCCGCCGGCAGATCCTGCCCGCCAGGCCAGCAGATTGTCCCCTGGCTGACCGTTGCCGGGCGCGGATCGCTCGGCAGCCCGCCGCGGCTCATCGCCGGGCGGGCCAGCAGCAGATTATTGACCTGGTTGAGCAGCGGTACGGCGCTGGCGAAGCCAAACTGGCCCACCACCGGCGTACCGTCCGGGCGCCCGGTCCAGATGCCTATCAGATATCGCGCATTGAGGCCGACCGCCCACGCGTCGCGATAGCCGTAGCTGGTGCCGGTTTTCCACGCCAGCGGCACCGCCTGCGGCAGCGAGGCATCGGGAACCGGTTGCGCTTCGCCGGCCAAAATACGCCGGACGATCCATGCCGCCCCGGGCGACATCAGCGCGCGCTCGGTCAATGGGTCGCTCGGCTTCAGGCGCAGCCGCGCCGCCTTGCCATGGCGGGCGAAGGCGCTGTACGCCGCGACAATATCTTCCAGCCGCGCCCCGGCGCCGCCGAGGATTAGCGACAGATTCGGCTCTGCGCCAGCGGGCAGCGTCAGGGGCAGCCCGGCGTTGCGTAAATTAGCCGCAAAGCGTTTTGGTCCATAGGCTTCGAGCACCTGCACCGCCGGCAGATTCAGCGAACGCACCAGAGCCTCGCTGGCGCTCACCGGGCCATGAAACCCGCTGTCGAAATTACCGGGGCGATAATCGCTAAAACGCCGTGGCACATCCTGTAATAGCGATGCCGGGTGAATCAGCCCCTCATCCATCGCCATCGCGTAGATAAAGGGTTTCAGCACCGACCCCGGCGAGCGTACCGCCGAGACCATATCAATATGGCCGAAGCGGCTGTCGTCGGTGATATCCGCCGAGCCCACCCAGCCGCGAACTTTCATATCCGTGTGGTCGACGACGACCATCGCCAGCGAACTGCGCGGCGGCAGGCGCGATTTCCAGTTCAGCGCCAGATCTTCCAGTTGCCGCTGCAGTCCGGCATCCAGAGTCGTCACCACCTTTTCATCACGGCTGGTCGCCAGCGCGCGGCGTGAAAAAAGCGGCGCCAGCTGCGGCATCTGGCGCGGAAACAGCCATACTGGTTCCTCCATCGCTTCCTTTACCGCCTGCTCCGGCCAGACGCCCTGGCTGACCATTCGCGTAAGCACTTTATCACGCGCCGCCTGGGCCCGCTGCGGCCAGCGGTCCGGACGTAAACGACTGGGCGCCTGGGGAAGTACCGCCAGCATCGCCGCCTCGCCGTAGCTAAGCCTGGCAGGCGGCTTACCGAGATAGGCCCAGCTGGCCGCACCGATCCCCTGCAGGGTGCCGCCAAACGGCGCGCGGTTCAAATAGAGGGTTAGAATGTCGCTTTTTGACAGATGCCACTCCAGCTGCAGCGCCCGCCACAGCTGGCGCAGCTTGCCGCCGAAGGTGCGTGGATGGGGATCAAGCAGGCGTGCCACCTGCATGGTAAGCGTGCTGCCGCCCGAGATAACTCGCCCGGAAGTAAGATCCTGCCAGGCGGCGCGCAGCACCGCGAAGGGATTGACCCCCGGATGGCGCCAGAACCAGCGGTCTTCATACTGGATGAGCGCCTGCAGATAGCGCGGCGAAACGTCGGCGATGGTGACCGGATAACGCCAGACGCCCTGCGCGTCGGCAAAGCGCCAGAGCGGCGTGCCGTCTTCCGCTACCACCACGCGGGCTGGGGTGACTTCATGCAACGGCAGCGGCCACAGACGATCGGCCAGCAGCACCGCTAACCACAGCAGAAAAATAAACGCCGCCAGCCAGCGCCAGCGGCGTTTTATGCAAGGTAATGCGCGCATTTACGGCGTAACGGTAAGCGGGCCGCTGGCCGTTCCGGTCGCCCGCCACTGCGGTACATACATCGACTCCACCTGCGGCTGCGGAACCTGATAGGTGCCCGGCGTCACCGCCCGCGCCAGATAGACCAGCGTCACCGGCTGACCTTCATTGATGGCGACTGCGGCGACAAAGCGGTCATCGCGGAACTCGATATGCTGAATATCCGCCTGCTGCATCTGGTTAAGCAGGTTTTGTACCGCTTCGCCATTCTCCTGCAGGCTGGCGCTGCTATTGGCCAGGTTCTGGTTTTCCAGCTCAAGTCCCGCCGGCAGCAGATCGACCACCAGCGCGTCAGGAACGTTACGTTTGGCGGTCACCTCCAGCTTGACCAGCACCAGTTCGCCGCTGCGCAGCGAGGTCAGCGATTTCTGCTGGCCGTGGGTATCGAAAATAGCGCGTTCAATCCCCAACACGTTGCCTCCCGGCTGTGGCGCGCTTTGCGGATAACCGCTGCTATCGAGGCGCAGCCACAGCGGCTGATTGCCGGTATTCGTCACCTGCAGCGCCGCCAGCCGATCGCCGTCGAGATTACGGGTTTGCGCTTTGTCGCTGGCAAGCGGCTGCGCCTGCAGCGACGTTTGCGCCTGCCAGTTGCCCGGCAGGTCGGCAAGCGTACGCCCGGCAAGGAACAGCGCGTTGGTTTCCTGCGTCGACAGCCAGCGCTGACCGAAGGCCTCTTCCGACAAGCTGCTCAACAGCTGGTTTTGTACCTCTGGCAGCAGCTTGTTCTCTTCCAGCAGCGCCAGCTTCAGCGCATCATCGCGAAGTTGGCTGCCGTAATCGCCCAACCAGCGATTCTCATCCTGGCGCGGCGTGGTAACCGCCAGCTTCATGGCCTCATCGCCGCGCGGCGCATCCCCCATGGTTTTCAGCGCAATGCCGAGCTGCAGCAGCGGCAAGCCGGATCGCGCCTGGTCGTGACGGCTCCAGATTTCACGCAAGGCGCCGAGCGGCGCTTTTTGCTGACGCGCCAGCACCAGCGCGGCATAGGCCTGAGCGGCAAAGCGGCTGGCCTGGGCGTCGTCGCTGTAGCGCACGGTCATCAGGCCCGGCTCCTGCAGATAGCGCAGCAGGCGTTCGTTACCTTTATTAATGGCGTTGACCGGTACGCTATAGCCCTGCTCGCTGGCGCGCACGAGGAAGTCCATGGCGTAGGCGGTCAGCCAGTACTCTTCCGGCCCCTCTCTATCCCATAGCGCAAAGCCGCCGTTTTCCAGCTGCATCTGCAGCAGGCGTGAAATACCGACATCGATGGCCGCGCGGCGTTTTTCGTCGCTGTCCCCGCTAATGCCCAGCGCCTTTAGCTGCGCCGCGCTGGTATACAGGGACGGGAACAGGCCGCTGGCGGTCTGCTCAAGGCAGCCGTAAGGATAGGCTTTCAGCTCGCGGATATAGCGGGCGAGATTCAACGGTGGTTTACCGCTGAGCAGCAGTTGGCCCTGCAGCGTTTGCGGGGCAAAGCCCTGGCTCTGCGCCGCCGGCGGCTGCCAGCTTTCACCTGGCTGCAGCACTGCGCCGCTGTTGACGGTCTGTGCCGGGTACGCCGGACGCACGCCGATTTTCCACTGTTTTTGCAGCGGGGCGAAGGTTTCGCCCGGCAGGCTCAGGCCGCTGATGGTGGCATTAACCTGACCATCGCCGAAGCCCGCCAGCGCGCTCACTGGTATAAACAGCGTGCTGCGCGCCCCCGGCGCCAGTTGCACCGGCGGCAGTTGACCCTCGGTCAAGGTCACCAGCCCGCTGGCGGTAAGATGAACCTGCAGGGTTTGCGGTTTATCGGTCAGATTGCTGAGATCCAGCGCCAGCCGTGTGGTATCGCCGCTGGCGAGGAAGCGCGGGGTGTTCAGTTCGGCGATGACCGGGGCGGCCACCACCACTTTATCTTCGCTGCTGCCGAAGTCATCCGCCGTCCACGCCTGGGCCATCACCCGCAGCTCGCCGTTAAAATCGCCAATGGGTAACGTCACCGTGCCTTCGCCCTGATCGTTCAATACCACCGGCTGCGCCTGCTGGGCGACGATCGTCACGTGGTTGACCGGCGGTTTGCCGCCGCGTTTTAACTCGTCGCCATCGCCGCCGAAGCGCAGGCTGGCCACCCGCCCCTGCCCTTCGATCACCTGGCCGTAGATGTCATAGATATCTGCGCCGTAACGCTTCTGGCCAAAGAAGGCGTTCCACGGATCCGGGGTAGCGTAATCGGTGATATTCAGTACCCCGCTATCCACCGCCGAGAGCAGGACATTGACCTGTTTCGGCGCCTCGCCCTCTTTGACGCTGGCTTTCACTTTCACCGTCAGCGGCTGGTTGGGGCGTATTTTGTCCGGGGCCTCCAGCGCCAGCGTCAGGCGACGGTTTTCATCGCCCAGCGGCAGATGCAGCAGGCCCACCGCGCGTTTCGGCGTCGCCGAGCGCGATTTATCGCCGGGGCGAACCACCAGCGTGCTGAGGTAGAGATCGTGGCGATTCCAGGCTTTATCGACCGGAATAGACAGATCCATGCCCTCCGCCGGGACGTCAATTTCCTGCCACCACAGCGGCCCTTCGCTGGATTCGACCATCGCGTAGCCTTTACCCGCCGCCGGGGCGGCGATGTGCAGCCTGATGGTATCGCCCGGTTTATAGCCAGGTTTGTCGAGCTTCATCGTTACGCGATCAGGACGCGCCGCGCCGGCGCCTTCGCTGTTATCCTGCCAGCTGTAGCCCGCCCAGAAGCGCACGCTGCTGACCACGTCGTCCGGTCCTTTCACCTCCAGGCGATAGGATCCCCACTCCACCGGGAAGCTCACTTTGCCGATCTGGCCGGCCTGCAGGTCTAGCGACTCCTCGCCCTCCTGCAGATCTTTTTGATCGAACTGCGACTGCCAGCCTTCGCTGTCGGACCAGTTCCAGTAGTAGTCGCGCCGCTCGCGGATCAGCCGCACCTGGAGACCGGAGATCGCTTTTTTCTCGCCTTTGACGTCGGCATAGACGATATCAAACGCGGCGTTACTGTTTTCATCCACCACCGGCTGTTTGACGGTGGTATCGGTGCGGTAATCGTAAACGTCCTTCAGCGTAAATTGCGGGCGGATCCCCGGCAGCGCCTCGGCGGGCCAGATCGGCTGCTTAACCGTACGGGTCACCGGGCGACCGCCGGATTCCAGCAGGCTGGCCTGCAGCACCACCTGCAGCGGCGAATGGCTATCCTGCCACTGGCTTGAGGTGGTCACTTCGCCATGGCCTTTTTCGTCCAGCGTCAGCTGGACTTCATCCAGACTACGGGAGAGGTTTTCTTCCGCAATATCGCCGAACTGGAAGCCCGGCAGCGCAGCGACGGCGTCGCGCAGCGGGCGCAGGAACAGCTTGCCCTGCAGCTGGTTGCCGCTGGCCGGCGCGCCGTAGAGATAAGCGCCGCTAACGCCAAAGGTGACGTCGGCATCCGGCGCGACTGGCGCGGCCTGCGGCGTCAGGTTCAGGGCCATGCGTTCCGGCATAAAGTCTTCAACGTGGAAATCCCATTCGCGCGGCTGGTTGTCGCCGGCGCTGGCGCGAATGTGCCACATGCCGGTAGCCGCGCCGCTGTCGAGCGGATAAGTAAACTGGTACAGGCCATTCACTGGTTTACTCATCACCGAGCGGATCACCTGGCCGTCCGGCTGAACCACCTCCAGTTTCACCGGCTGCTCCGCCAGCGGCTTGCCGTCGCTATCGCGCAACAGCGCATTAAGGATCACCGTTTCGCCGGGACGATAGAGATCGCGCGGGCCAAACATAAAGAACTGTTTGCTAAAGCCGGGCGCGCCTGCGATAGAGAATTCCGCCAGATCCAGCGCCGGCAGCTTGAGGTCGAGGAGCGTGGTCTGCCCCTCTTTGCGCGCCAGCAGCAGCGCGGCTTCTTTATCGGTTTGCAGGGTGACGTGGCCCTGGCTGTCGCTTTTCGCTTCCGCCAGGGTCTGCCCTTTGGCATTGAGCAACTGCACCTCAATACCCGACTGGGCGGCGCCGTTTTCCAGACTCTGGGTAAAAACGTCCAGCCGGTTATGGTAGCGATGCGCCGAGACGCCGATATCGCTGAGGGTAAACAGCGTCGCCGCGTTGCTGTAGCTATAACGGCCCGCCGGGTTCATGACCGCCACGTAGACGCCAGGCTGCTGGAGCGGCTTGATGTCGCTCAGCGGCAGCAGCAGCTTTTCGCGAGTATTACGCGCCGGGTTGAGATCGAAGCGGCCGCTGTAGACCAGATCCGCCATCTTCAGCAGTTCATCAGATTCCCAGTTGCTTAACGAGTTACGGTATTCCCACTGACTGACAAAGGCGGAGAGCGATTCCGGCTTAATGCGGAAGAAATTAACGTCGACATTATTGACGTTCAGCGCCATCACCGGCAGCCCGGCGACCACGTTGCCCGGCAGCAGCGAGCCGCGGCTGGCAAACCCAACGCTCGGTGCGATATCGCGGGTGGTCAGGGTCTTCTCAAACGGTTTGTCGAGCGTCGCCTTGTTCAGGGCGGTCAGCGTCGGGTCGACCGAGACAATCAGCTCGCGCTTTGGCTCAAGGTGACGCAGACGCAGCTCTTTCAGATTCGGCGCCAGCTCCCAGGCACCGTCCACCTTACCGCTTTTCTTGTCGACCAGATGCACGCTGCGCGAGAAATCCTGGTCCGGCTGCAGCGGGACGGAAAACGTCAGCACCAGGGTCGCGGCGCCATCCAGTTGCACCTCCGAGGCGTCGAGGAGCGTCAGCGCTTTACCCTGGCTTTTTTCCGCCAGCGCCGCCAGCTGGGCGCGGTCCGGTTTTGCCGTCGCGCCTGGGTTGCTATCCGCGGCTGGCGCCGGGGCCGAGGCCTGCGGTGTACCGCTGTCATCACACCCGGTTAATGAAAATGCGGTAAGGAGCGCCAGTGATAGCGCCGCTAAACGAAATGGTTTCATCCTTCTAACCCCTCGGCCGATGAGCCTGATGCTATTTGTCACATTTATTATGCGTTATGGCGGCGCTTCTCAACAGTGACGAAGCGGGTTTCTGCCGATTAATCAGAAAAGTGCCGTGACGCCGTCCCCACTCTGGCGTCCTTAACTTGTCAGCGCCAGCTAAAACGCCGACAATTCAGTCATGAATAATAAAACGGAGGCACCTATGTCCACCTCGTTTTTTGTCGCTGCCGACTGGCTGGCAGAACATATTGATGACCCGGAAATTCAGATTATCGACGCCCGCATGGCGCCCGCCGGGCAGGAGGCCCTGCGGGATATGGCCGCGGAATACCGCGCCGGCCATGTGCCGAACGCGCTGTTTTTCGATATCGAGGCGCTATCCGACCACACCAGTCCGCTGCCGCATATGATGCCGCGGGCCGAAGCGTTTGCCGTCGCCATGCGCGAACTGGGCGTCTGCAGCGATAAGCATCTGGTGGTCTATGACGAAGGCAATCTGTTTTCCGCCCCGCGCGCGTGGTGGATGCTGCGCACCTTTGGCGTAGAGAAGGTGTCAATTCTGGCCGGCGGACTGGAGGGCTGGCGGCGCGACGAACTGCCGCTGGAACAAGGGATGCCGGAGGTGGCCGAAGGGGAATTCGACGTGCGGTTCGATCCTCAACAAATTAAGCGTCTGACCGACGTCCTGTTGGTCAGCCATGAAGGATCGGCGCAGATTGTCGATGCCCGTCCGGCGGCCCGGTTTAACGGCCAGGCCGACGAACCGCGCCCGGGCCTGCGCCGCGGGCATATCCCCGGCGCGCTGAACGTACCGTGGACGGATCTGGTGATTAACGGCGAACTGAAAACCGTTGACGAGCTGAACGATATCTTTTTACGTCAGGGTGTCGATTTTGAACGGCCGATCATCGCCAGCTGCGGCTCGGGGGTGACGGCGGCGGTGGTCGTGCTGGCGCTCACCACGCTTGGCGTGAACGGCGTCTGCCTGTATGACGGCTCCTGGAGCGAATGGGGCGCGCGGAGCGATCTGCCGATTGAACCGGCCCCTGCCGCTCCGTAAACACAGCGTGACCGCGGGCCTCCCGTTCCGCGGTCACTAAATAATTTCTGATTTTCTCTCCCACTTTCTTCTGCTTCTCGCTAAACCGGTTACTCTGTGCTGCCGCAGGGCTTGTTCCTGCCGAGTTCGCTTTGCCTGATGGGGAGGCAGAGCACTGGTACAGAATTCCTCAGGGCTGATAGCGCATCCAGTCCATCCCAATCTGATGTCACCACAAGGAGTGAAAATGGCATTAGTCTCTAACCCACATTCGGCTTATTCACCGCGCCTTCCCTGGCTGGGAGGTATAGCTGGCCTGCTGGCAGGCGGCGCGATCCTTTATTTTTGGCCGCAATGGAACCGGACATGGCTAAGCCTGGTGCCTGCGCCAGTCTCCGTGTATACCCGCTTTCTCGGGGTCACTCTCGAAGACGTTCCGTTAGTCACCTATTGCCATCAGGCGCTGCTGGGTTTTCTGATGGTGCTGCTCGCGCCCGGTTACGGTAAGTCGACCCTTGCCGCGTGGATGATGCATAACCCAGCGTCAAGCCGTCGCTGGCCCGGCGAGGTATTCCGTGCCTGGGTCACAAAATTTGGCCTGCTGGTCATTGTCTTTTGCAATCTGTTCTTTTTGTCCCGGGTCCCATCCGGAACCCTGGCGTTATATATTTTTATTCTCCAGCACATCAGCGTTGCCGCGGCGGTGGCGTCAGGGGTGCTGCTCCTGCGTGACGCCCGGCGCCTGGCCCGCACGTTCGACGCTCAGCTGGCGGACCTGCGTCTTCTCATGATACTTACCCTCGGGTTCCAGACGATTTTGCCGGCGCAGATCGCGCTGATGAGCGCCCGGGGCGTGAATACGCCGCTGGGCTGGTACATTGTTATCGCGCAAATGGCAGGGGTGTTACTGGCGTTTATGCTGGTCGGCGGGCTGGTGGCAGCGCTACGTTCTCTGCTGGGCGAAGAGAGGTGCCGGGCCTGGCGCGGGGATATGGCGCTCTTCAACGGCATTGTCACACTGTGCGT
Source organism: Klebsiella sp. KP20-425-1 (assembly GCF_025813515.1). Lineage (NCBI taxonomy): Bacteria > Pseudomonadati > Pseudomonadota > Gammaproteobacteria > Enterobacterales > Enterobacteriaceae > Klebsiella > Klebsiella sp. KP20-425-1. The sequence goes on along the minus strand of NZ_CP109614.1, from coordinate 1,299,513 downwards.
GACGGGATTTCTCCTCTATCACATGGTGTCTGCCTATCCGCGAATCTTTGCCGCCCTGCATTAGCTTTTGCCACCCCGCTTTTGTGCCTCGAACTGGAAGCAGAAAGAAACAGCGGGGGCTGCCGCCCCCGCTGTCAGATGATGCGGTTCTGCTTAAAATCGCGCAGGAAGCTGCCCCAGCGCTTTTCATAGAACGGCGTGATATGGGCAATCATAAAATGGCTGATGCCCTTCTCGCCTTCCACCACCTGGCAAATATCGATCGGTTCGTCGCCTGGCAAGGTATCGGTGGCCACGCTGCCGGTGGTCTGGATAATGGCTTCAATATCCCCTTCCGCTTCAATCCCGATCAATAAGTTGGCCGGCGCATCGGCGCGCTCTTTAATCGAGCACAGAAACGCCCGCTTGACGGTCTTCAGCGTTTTGAACAACGTGGTCAGCGAATCGACCATCTGCGCCGGCGGTTCGGCGACTTCAGACAGCAGCAGCGCTTCGCCGCCTTCCAGTACCGTCTGGGTGCTCAGTGGGCTGCCCTCTTCGCCTAACAGATGGCTGATTTCCCGTGGGGTGAATTCTTTGCCGCTCGGCAGCTTCGGGTTGAGGAATAACGATTCGCCCAGCGTCATCGCCATCAGCGTGCGGGCCGGCATCATCACGAAAGCTTGTTCATCCGCCACCGCCTGCTGCAGCGCCTCCAGCGAGGTAAAGAATGGGATCACCGAGGTACCGTCGTCTTTTTCCCAATGCTGCAGATCCAGCGCGCTATCTTCGACAATCTGCTCGCCATCGGCTGCCCTGCCCGGCACCCAGACGGTGGCCTCCAGCAGCGCGCTGAAAAATGCCGGACGATGGGCGGGCTCAGTCGCCGCTTTTTCCAGCAGGGTTTCTAATTCATTTTTTGTATCTGACATAGTTTGGCTACTTCACAATGAATTGCCCGGCGGCCATTCGTCCACGCGGGCATATGGTTTTCCTGGCCGGGTAAGCGCGGGCGCCACCCGGCCAGGCCATTACTCAGCTGTCAGCAGGTTAGCAATGGTACGCACGCCAAGCCCGGTGGCGCCCGCCGACCACTGCTCAACGGCAGATTTGCGGTAGGTTGCCGAACAGTCGATATGCAGCCAACCCTGATGGTAGTTTTCCACGAAGTGGGACAGGAAGCCCGCCGCGGTGCTGGCGCCGGCCGGATAGGCCGCGCTGCCGGTGTTGTTCAGGTCAGCAAAGTTGGACGGCAGCTGGTTGCGGTGGAACTCGGCCAGCGGCAGACGCCAGAAGGCTTCGTTTTCCGCCTGAGCGCTCGCCAGCAGGCGATTCGCCAGCGCATCGTCAAAGCTGAACAGCGCGTGGTAATCATTGCCCAACGCGGTTTTCGCCGCGCCGGTCAGGGTGGCGGCGTCGATGATCAGCTCTGGCTTCTGCGCCGAGGCGTCAATCAGGCCATCCGCCAGCACCAGGCGGCCTTCCGCGTCAGTGTTCATAACTTCAACGGTTTTGCCGTTGCGATAATGAATAATATCGCCCAGTTTGAAGGCGTTACCGCTGATCAGGTTGTCGGCGCAGCACAGGAACAGCTTCACGCGTTTGTTCAGCCCACGGGTAATGGCAAAAGCCAGCGCGCCGGTGATAGTCGCCGCACCGCCCATATCGGATTTCATCGAATCCATAAAGGCGCTTTGCTTGATGCTGTAGCCGCCGGAATCAAAGGTGATGCCTTTGCCCACCAGGCAGGCGTATACCGGCGCCTCTTTATCGCCGGTCGGGTTATAGTCCAGCGCCAGCAGAACCGGCGGGCGCTCGGAGCCGCGGCCCACGGTATGCAGACCAAGATAGCCCTGCTCGCGCAGATCTTCGCCTTTGGTGATGCGATAGCTTATCTTCTCCCCCGCCACGCCGCACAGCAGGTCGACAGCGCGCTGCGCCAGCTGCTCCGGACCCAGCTCTTCCGCCGGCGCATTGATGGTGTCGCGCACCCAGTCGATGATCGTCAGGCGGTTATCCAGCTCGCTGCGCTGCGCGTCGTCAAGGGATGGCCATTCGACCTGACGCTGACCTTTCGGCCCTTTATAGCCGGCCCAAAAGGCCCAGGCGCGATCGGTGTTCCAGCCTTCGCCGCTCAGGGCGACGTGCTTGATGCCCATGCCGTCAATTTTGCGCGCCGCGCGCTGGATAAGCCCGAGGTCGTCTTTACCGTTGAGATGTAGAGCGATGCCGTCGTTATTGATGCTCCAGGTCGCTTTTTCTCCCCAGCGTCCATCGGCTGGCTGAGTAGAAAGCGTAATCTTCATAGCTTCGGTCATTATCATTATCCTTCTTAGCAAACGGGCCACCCTATGGCAGCCCGTTAAAATGTTTTCGCTTAACGCGAAATTATTCGGCCTCGTCTAGCCAGACTAGCAGAATCGCCTCGAGAATTTTTTCATTGGATGCGTTTGGATCATCATCAAACTCTTCCAAATCGCAAATCCACTGATGCATGTCGGTAAAGCGAACGGTTTTCGGGTCGAGATCCGGGTAAGCGTCATACAAGGCTTCGCCGATTTCGCGACTGTCGGTCCATTTCAGTGCCATATTAGTGCTCGCGTGCGTGGTTGATGGTGTAACGCGGGATCTCAACGACCAGATCTTCGTCGGTGACGCGCGCCTGGCAGCTCAGACGGCTGTCAGGTTCCAGCCCCCAGGCTTTATCCAGCATGTCGTCTTCATCTTCGCTACTTTCCGCCAGCGAGTCAAAGCCTTCACGCACGATGCAGTGGCAGGTGGTGCAGGCACAGGATTTTTCGCAGGCGTGTTCAATTTCGATACCGCTACGCAGCGCGGCATCGAGAATGGTTTCACCGGTCTCAGCTTCCACAACGATGCCATCCGGACACAGGTCCTGGTGGGGCAGAAATACAATTTTTGGCATTTTAAACCTCGTCCACGGATTGGCCTTTCAGCGCGATACGGACCGACTGATCCATACGGCGAGCGGCGAATTCCTGGGTTTGTGTGTCGATATTTTTAATCGCTTCTTTAATCGCGTCAGCGTCGTCGCCTGCCGCGGCGGCGCGTACCTGCTCCGCAGCGGCATCGATGGCCTGACGCTCCGCGGCGCTTAACAGCGCGGCGTCGGCGGCCAGCGCGCTTGTCAGGCTCTCCAGTACGCGCGCGGCTTCCACTTTCTGTTCAGCCAGCATGCGCGCCTGAATATCCTGTTCGGCGTAGCTCATCGAATCTTTAATCATGGTGGCGATTTCGCCATCGGTCAGACCGTAAGACGGTTTCACCTGGATGGAGGCTTCCACGCCGGTCGATTTTTCCATCGCCGTAACGCTCAGCAGGCCATCGGCATCCACCTGGAAGGTAACGCGAATATGCGCCCCGCCCGCCGGCAGCGCCGGGATACCGCGCAGCGCAAAGCGCGCCAGCGAACGGCAATCCTGGACCAGCTCACGCTCGCCCTGCATCACGTGAATGGACATCGCCGTCTGGCCATCTTTGAAGGTGGTAAACTCCTGCGCGCGGGCCACCGGAATGGTGGTATTACGCGGGATCACTTTCTCCACCAGGCCGCCCATGGTTTCCAGGCCTAACGACAGCGGGATAACGTCGAGCAGCAGCAGTTCGCTGTCCGGCTTGTTGCCCACCAGGATATCGGCCTGGATCGCCGCGCCGATGGCGACAACTTTGTCCGGGTCAATGGAGGTCAGCGGAGTGCGACCAAAGAACTCGCCAACGCGCTCACGCACCAGCGGCACGCGGGTCGAACCGCCGACCATCACCACTTCCAGCACTTCTTGCGCTTCAACGCCAGCGTCTTTTAGCGCCCGACGGCAGGCCATCAGGGTACGTTTTACCAGCGGGGCAATCAGATCGTTAAACTGGCTGCGGGTGATATCGCCCTGCCAGCCGCCGACCTCGACGTGCGCTGCCTCGGCATCGCTCAAGGCGATTTTCGCCGCGATGGCGGCATCCAGCAGCTCACGCTGCAGACGGTTATCGCTGCGGTCGCTGAAGCCCGCCTGCTCGCGCAGGTAGTCAGCCAGCAGGTGATCGAAATCATCGCCGCCGAGAGCCGAGTCGCCGCCGGTGGCCAGCACTTCAAACACCCCGCGGCTTAAACGCAGAATGGAGATATCAAAGGTGCCGCCGCCGAGATCGTAGACCGCAATCACCCCTTCCTGGCCGGAGTCGAGGCCGTAGGCAATAGCCGCCGCGGTCGGCTCATTGAGCAGGCGCAGCACGTGCAGGCCCGCCAGACGCGCCGCGTCTTTGGTTCCCTGGCGCTGAGCGTCATCGAAGTAAGCGGGAACGGTAATGACCACGCCGTCGAGTTCGCCGGCCAGCGCTTCGGTCGCCCGGGCGGCCAGCGCTTTGAGGATATCGGCGGAGACGCGAATCGGGTTCAGCAGGCCGCCGGCGGTCTGGATCATCGGCAGGCCGTTTTCACTGGCCTGCAGCTGATACGGCAGATGCGGGTAACGGTTTTGAATATCGGCGAGGGAGCGCCCCATCATCCGCTTCACGGAGCTGATGGTATTGGCAGGATCCTGAGCGGCGTTAAGCCGGGCGTCATAGCCGACGGTCAGCCCCGAAGCGTGGTAGTTCACCACCGACGGCAGCAGATAGCGGCCTTGATGATCGGGCAGAGTCTCGGCCTGGCCGCTACGCACGGTAGCCACCAGAGAATTGGTGGTGCCCAGGTCGATACCGGCCGCCAGACGACGCTGGTGCGGCGCGGCGCTCAGGCCGGGCTCACTAATTTGTAATAAGGCCATAATTGCTTCCGAAAATTAAAAATCGAGCAGTTTTTCTTCGAGTTCTTCAGCACTGCTGCGCAGTTTATCGAGGAAACGGAGCTTACGAACCGTGTCCGCCGCCGCCTCCCAGCTCTCATTATGCAATTGGTCAACCATCAGCTGCTGACGGGTATCAAACAGCGCTTTCACCCGTTTGATAAAACCTTCCAGCCGCGCGTCGTCTTTCGCCTGGCCGATCTCATCCAGCTCTTCGCGCAATTCCAGCTGTTCCATCAGGAACGCGGTATCGCGAACGGTATGCTGCTCGCTGGCCAGATCGAAGCCATGCAGCGAAAGGAGATATTCTGCGCGAGTCAGCGGATGGCGCAGCGTCTGCCAGGCCTGGTTTATAGTGGCGGAATGCTGAACCGCCGCAAGCTGTTCCGCCGCAGGCGCGCTGGCAAATTTATCCGGATGGTACTGGCGCTGCAGATCCTGATACCGGACAGCCAGTTGTTCAAGCGAGAGGGTATAGCTGGCTGGTAACCCGAAGAGGGTGAAATAGTCCATAGTAACCTCAGGGTCATGCATCTAAATTAAAACCCCACGCGCGGCGTGACCGCGGTGGGGTTGAGGAGTACCGATTATACGTTAAAGCTTTCGCCGCAGCCGCACTCATCTTTGACGTTAGGGTTAGTGAATTTGAACCCTTCGTTGAGGCCTTCTTTGACGAAGTCCAGCTGAGTGCCGTCGAGGAATTGCAGACTTTTGCCGTCGATCACGACCTTCACGCCTTTGTCTTCAAACACGGTGTCTTCAGCCGCCGGCTCGTCAACAAACTCCAGTACATAGGCCATACCCGAGCAGCCGGAGGTTCTTACGCCCAGGCGCAGGCCAAACCCTTTACCGCGGTTCGCCAGGAAGGCATTGACTCGCGCTGCTGCACTGTCGCTAAGAGTAATCGACATAACAAAACCTCAACTAATTATTTTACTTCGCGTTTGCTTTTGTAATCCGCAATCGCGGCTTTAATCGCGTCTTCCGCCAGGATCGAGCAGTGGATTTTCACCGGCGGCAGTTCCAGTTCATCGGCGATATCGGTGTTCTTGATCGCCTGCGCTTCGTCCAGCGATTTGCCCTTCACCCACTCGGTAACCAGGGAGCTGGAAGCGATAGCGGAACCGCAGCCGTAGGTCTTGAAGCGCGCGTCTTCAATGATACCTTCATTGTTGACTTTAATCTGCAGCTTCATCACGTCGCCGCAGGCCGGCGCGCCGACCATGCCGCTGCCGACGTTCTCGTCGCTGTTGTCAAAAGAGCCGACGTTGCGCGGATTCTCGTAATGATCGATAACTTTTTCGCTGTAAGCCATGATGAATTCTCCTTATTGGTGCCGAATTAGTGATGTGACCATTCAATGCTGTTCAGATCCACGCCCTGTTTGAACATTTCCCACAGCGGAGAAAGCTCGCGCAGACGGCCAATGGATTTGCGAATCAGATCGATGGCATAGTCAATCTCTTCTTCGGTAGTGAAACGACCTAAAGAGAAACGAATAGAACTGTGCGCCAGTTCATCAGTCATGCCTAACGCGCGCAGCACGTAGGATGGCTCAAGGCTCGCGGAAGTACAGGCTGAACCGGAGGAAACCGCCAGGTCTTTCAGCGCCATAATCAGCGACTCGCCTTCAACATAGTTGAAGCTGACGTTAAGAATGTTCGGCGCGCCCTGCTCGAGGTCGCCGTTGAGGTACACTTCTTCCATATCCTTCACGCCGTTCCACAGACGGTTGCGCAGCGTGCGCAGACGCGCCATCTCGCTTTCCATCTCTTCTTTGGCGATACGGTAAGCTTCACCCATGCCGACGATCTGGTGAACAGGCAGAGTACCGGAACGCATACCGCGCTCGTGGCCGCCGCCGTGGATTTGCGCTTCGATACGAATACGCGGCTTACGACGCACGTACAGCGCGCCGATGCCTTTCGGACCGTAGATTTTGTGACCGGAGAAGGACATCAGGTCAACTTTCAGCTGGCTCAGATCGATAGGCAGCTTGCCCACGCTCTGGGTGGCGTCTACGTGGTAAATGATACCGCGGGCGCGACACATCTCGCCGATGGTAGCGATATCCTGCACCACGCCGATTTCGTTATTCACATGCATGATGGAAACCAGGATGGTGTCGTCACGCATCGCTGCTTCCAGCTCTTTCAGATCGATAATCCCGTTGTTCTGCGGCGCCAGGTAGGTCACTTCGAAGCCTTCGCGCTCCAGCTGACGGCAGGTATCCAGAACCGCTTTATGCTCGGTTTTGCTGGTGATGATGTGCTTGCCTTTTTTCTGATAAAAGTTGGCTGCACCCTTGATCGCCAGGTTGTCGGATTCAGTCGCACCAGAGGTAAAGACGATTTCGCGCGGGTCGGCGCCGACCAGCTCGGCAATCTGATTGCGGGCGATATCAACCGCCTCTTCAGCCTGCCAGCCAAAACGGTGGGAACGGGAGGCCGGGTTACCAAAGGTCCCGTCCATGGTCAGGAACTGCATCATTTTCTCGGCAACACGCGGGTCCACCGGCGTGGTTGCGGAGTAATCGAGGTAAATCGGTAATTTCATTGCTCTTAAACTCCGTACATCACTCAATGCAAGGAATCAGGCAACCGGCTTGATGTACGACCGAGTACACGGAATGTCGGAGCATCCCGGCCTGATTCTGAAAGCTCTTTATAATCGTTGTCCCGCCGTTTCGCGCCGCCTTGCCCTGTCAGCCGCAGCCCGAAACGGGACGGGTCACTCAGGCGCGCAGTTTAACGTCAATCGCGTCCTGGGTGCGCGCATTGCGCTGGGTTTCGTGCTGATGCTGACGACCGGAAACATCGAGGATCTCCTGGTTATTCACCAGTTCCCCGAGGGTGATATTGTTCAGGAAGCCGGTCAGGCGCTCGCTCAGGTCGCGCCACAGCGCGTGAGTCAGGCATTTATCGCCGCCCTGACAGCCGCCCTTGCCCTGGCAACGGGTGGCGTCAACGGATTCGTCCACGGCGCTAATGACTTCGCCGACGGCGATACTGCCGGCATCTTTACCTAACAGATAACCACCACCTGGGCCACGAACGCTGGAAACCAGGCCATTTTTACGCAGGCGAGAGAACAGCTGTTCCAGATAGGAAAGCGAAATTCCCTGACGCTCTGAAATATCTGCCAACGGCACCGGGCCCGTTTCAGAGTTGAGCGCAACGTCAAGCATCGCGGTCACGGCATAACGCCCTTTAGATGTCAGTCTCATGTCTTACTTAACCTCAAACTCGCCCCTGGCCGGGCTTTTTATTAATATGGGTATTGCATAGCAGGGCCAAGTCTGACATTCCCGAGTAATTTGGTCAACTATTTACTTGACTGTTTTAGTCAGGTATTTGGCTTTCCGTGCCGTTTTACTTCCGCATAGCCTGATACCTTCATCCCGCCAGGCGAGCCCGATTCGTAGCCCGGATAAGCGAAGCGCCATCCGGCGTTAACGCGGTTACTTACCTTTATTCTGCTGCTCAATAGACGCCAGCATGCCGCGCAGGATGTTCAACTCCTGGCTTTCCGGACGCGCGCGGGTGAACAGACGACGCAGCTTGTTCATCACCTGCCCCGGATGATTCGGGCGGATAAAGCCCGTCGCCAGCAGCGTCTGCTCAAGATGGTCGTAGAATCGCTCCAGATCGTCCACCAGCGGGTACGGCGCCTCTTCATGCTCAACCGCCGGCTGCGCTTGCTCCTGCGCCGCCAGCCAGGCCATCCGCACTTCATAGGCGATAACCTGCACCGCCATCGCCAGGTTCAGCGAGCTGTACTCCGGGTTGGCGGCGATCGCCACGTGATAGTGGCACTTCTGCAGTTCATCGTTGGTCAGACCAACGCGCTCGCGGCCAAAGACCAGCGCCACCGGCGCATGCTGACCTTCGGCGACGCTTTTCAGACCGCATTCGCGCGGGTCGAGCATCGGCCACGGCAGCGTGCGGGAGCGCGCGCTGGTGCCAACCACCAGGCTACAGCCTGCCAGCGCTTCATCAAGGGTATCGACAATCTGCGCGTTGCCGATCACGTCGCTGGCGCCCGCGGCCAGGGCTATCGCCTGCGAATCAGGTTTGACCAGCGGATTGACCAGCCACAGGTTAGTTAAGCCCATGGTTTTCATCGCGCGGGCTACGGAGCCCATGTTGCCGGTATGGGAGGTTTCTACCAGTACGATTCGAATATTTTGCAGCATTATGGTTCTTCGGCTAAAGATTATTCGTGCATGCTACCATAAAACGGAGACATAAGCAGATTTGGCTGCTATTATATGCGCCGTTTTTTCCCGTTCTTTAACATCCAGTGAGAGAGACCGATGCATCCGATGCTGAACATCGCCGTGCGCGCCGCGCGCAAGGCGGGTAATTTAATTGCCAAACACTACGAAACGCCAGACACCGTAGAAACCAGCCAGAAAGGCAGCAATGATTTTGTGACCAACGTCGATAAAGCCGCCGAAGCGATTATTATCGAAACCATTCGCAAATCTTACCCGCAGCACACCATTATCACCGAAGAAAGCGGTGAACACGCTGGCGAAGAGCAGGATGTTCAATGGGTTATCGATCCACTGGATGGCACCACCAACTTCGTTAAACGTCTGCCGCACTTCTCTGTTTCCATCGCCGTACGCATCAAAGGTCGTACTGAAGTCGCGGTGGTCTACGATCCGATGCGTAACGAACTGTTTACCGCGACCCGCGGCCAGGGCGCGCAGCTGAACGGCTACCGTCTGCGCGGCAGCAACGCTCGCGACCTCGACGGCACCATTATCGCGACCGGCTTCCCGTTCAAAGCGAAGCAGCACGCCACCACCTACATGAATATTCTCGGCAACATGTTTACCGAATGTGCCGACTTCCGTCGCACCGGCTCTGCCGCGCTGGATCTGGCCTATGTGGCCGCCGGCCGCGTTGACGGTTACTTTGAGATCGCCCTGAAACCATGGGATTTCGCCGCAGGCGAGCTGATCGCCCGTGAAGCTGGCGCGATTGTCTGCGACTTCACCGGCGGTCATAACTATATGCTGACGGGCAACATCGTTGCCGGTAACCCGCGCGTGGTGAAAGCGATGCTGGCGAACATGCGCGAGCAGCTGAGCGACGCGCTGAAGCGTTAATCTCTTACTGATGTCAAAAAGGAAGCCGCGGCTTCCTTTTTTTATGTCATTTTATCATGTTGAGGATCTGGCGAATCACCGCATTGCCGCCAATACAGAGCACCGTCAGGCCGCTAAATAAGGCCAGCGGTCCGCGCCAGCGCAGACAGCCCTGCGTCCCCAGCCAGCGCCGGAAACACAGCGCTATCCCTACCGTCGCCAGGCGGGCTAACAGCACGCCGACCATCGCCGGAACCAGCAGCAGCCATCCCCACAGCGGCAGCTCATACTGCTGCGCACTGAGTAAAATCCATACCAGCTGAAACGGCAGATAAAAGCTCAGGGCAAAGATCAGCGGAATGCGAATATTCCCTGCCGGTGCGGCAACGCCCTGAAAGTCGCGCCAGCCGTCGCGCAGCAGTATTCCAGCCAGCACCAGCGTGGCCAGATAGCATACGTCGTTAAAGATGCCCACGATCTGCATTAGCCTGTCGCTGCTTAGCTTACCCATAAACGCGAAACGCCAGAAAATGATCACCAGAAAACCGAACTGCAACACCCAGCTGCGCAGGATCCAGTCGACCATCTCCCGCGGCGAGGGCTGGTTATGCACAGCCCAGGCAACAATGGGCAGTTTACTGTGACCGGGATGACAAAAGGCCAGCACGAAGCCCGACAGCGTTAGGGTGGCGTAGGCCACCAGCGGAATATCCGCGACACTCGCCACCCCGAATCGCATAACATACGGCATGGCGTGGTAGACACGCACCAGATCTGACGGCCACCAGCTGGCCAGGGCTGGAAACCAGAATATGATCGCCAGGCCCGCCAGCAGCCCGGCGGCGCCGGCGCAGCCATAATAGAACCGCCCGCTCTGCGCGGGAGAAACGATATTTGCGGCCATAGCGACTCCTTGTCATCCGCCGAAAAGCGGAAAACTAGAGCATCGCTTCGCCAGCGGCAAGCGCTGGCGCCCACTTTAGGATTTGCGCCCGGCGTCTGTCTAAAACGGACGGATCCCACCGCCGGCAGGGACGGCGCTGAGCCACATCACCCCTGCCGCCGCCAGCAATATGACGCCGCCGGCCAGCGCCAGCGTCGCCCAACTAACCTGCTTCCATAACGCTGGCGCCTGATGGCGACTGAGGCGGATCGCCAGTTGGCGGAACCCATGCACCAACAGCGCCAGCGCCGTGATAGTCAACGAGGTTCCCGCCGCCATCGCCAGCGCCGCCGCCATCCCCCAGCCAAAAACGCCGATTACCTTGCTGAACAGCAGAACCATGATCGCCCCCGAGCAGGGACGCATGCCCATCGACAGGACAATCGCGGCGCGAGCCCGCCAGTCGTCGCCGGCCTGCAGCTGCTCCGGGGCCGGGAGATGCTGATGCCCGCAGCCGCAGTGTTCGTTATGAACATGATGCGGGGTAAAAGCGGTAAACGTTGGCCGGCGCAGCAGCAGACGCAGCTTTTTTAACGCCCGCCAGCACAGCAGCAGCCCTAACGCACCCACCAGCAAATAGCTCCCCTTCTCCAGCCAGAAACTGCTGAGGTGCAGCTGGCGCGCCGGCAGCTGCAGCAGCGCCAGCACCACGACCACCAGCGCGATGGCCACCAGCCCCTGTAATAAAGAGGCGGCCAGCGTCAGGCCAATGCTTGATTTCAGCTTCGCGGGATGGGTGGCAAGCCAGGTCGTAATGACAATTTTACCGTGGCCGGGCCCTAAGGCATGGAGCACCCCGTAAACAAAGCTAAACCCCAGCAGCGACAGCCCTGCCGCCGCCGGGTTCTCCGCCACCGCCTGCAGCAGGCGGCTGAGTTCCAGGTTGAGCGAACGCTGCCAGACTGCGCTCTGCATCAGCACCTGCGGCCACGCCCGCCACAGCCAGATGCCGCCGATGATGCTCACCGCCAGCAACAGCGCCAGCGGCCACAGCGCTTTCCAGCGCGAAGATCGCGCGCGCGGAGTAAAAATTACTGACATGTCAGGGTCACCTTCTGGGCAAAATAGCTGCCCAGCGCCATATCCTCCGGCGGCGCATCCGCTTTATCCAGCGACTGGGCGTATGAGAGCATTTTGTCGTTCGGTTTTGGCGTCATCACCGTTGCCTTACAGGCGGCCCGCAACCCTGCGGGCAGGGAAAAATCGCTATCCTTGTCATAAAACATATCGACGTAGTAGGTCGGGTCGAAGGTGGAAAAGGTAAACGTCTGCCCGGCAATGGGTTGCGGCGTCGCCAGCGGCAGAGTAAAGGTGAGTACCGCCTGCAGTCCGTCACGTTCGAGGCCGTAACCGTCGGGACGATTGTCAAATTTAACCCGCTGACCGTTATGCCACAGCTCGCTGAAATAGTGCTGACCGAGCACGTTGGCCATCACCTCCGCCGCCAGCTTTTTCCAGACTTCGCTGCCCGGTTTGGCGTTTCCGGCATCATAGAGCAGATCCGATGAGGTAATTTCATCCATCGTCCAGCGCATTTTAAAGGCGCTCAGCAGACCGTCCTTGACCACCGGCTCGCTTTGCAGGCTGATGAAGCTATGCGGATGCGCAGCGGCCGACCATGATAAAACCATGAAAAACGCCGCGCTTGTGCATTGTTTCACTCTGTTCATCTGTTCCTCACGTGAAAAATTCTGTGAACTTCGCCAGCAATCCTGAGTAAAAGCGGACGCTCTTCCCTGCCCACGCCGCGGTCATTGTCTATCCTTAGCGGAAACCCTAACTGGAACTTACCAGATGATGACCGTCATTGAACCACCATCTGCGCTTTCCAGTCCACAGCGCCGTAGCCAGGTGCTCCTGATGTTTTATCTGCCCGGACAGTCGGTGACGACTGAACGGCTTGGCAGGATCAACCTCGTTGATGAGACCACGGCCCGGCAGGATATTGAGGAGACCGGACGCGAAATTCAGCGTTACCACCGTTTGACCCTCCAGTCACAGGTGGACGGCAGCTATCGGATTGAAGGCGCCGCGCTCGACCAACGTTTATGTCTGCTGCATGCGCTGCGGCGGGGGCTGCGCCTCTGCCCACAGTTCGTTAATCATCATTTTACCCCGGCGCTGAAAACGCAGCTTAAACAGGAAGGCATTGCCCGCACCTTATACGATGATACCAATCTGCAGGCGCTGGTGAACCGCTGCGCGCGGGCGCTCAATCGCCAGTTTGACTGCCGCGACGTGCAGTTTCTGCGCTTGTACCTGCAGTACTGTCTGCTCGAACATCACCGGGGATACTCTCCGGACTTCAATGAGGAACAGCAACGCTGGGCTCAAACCGCCGCCGAGTTCACCCTGGCGCAGGAGATTGTCCGCCACTGGCAGCGTCGGGTCGGCGCTCCGCCCCATGTCGGAGAACCTTTTTTCCTCTCGCTGCTGTTTATGTTGCTCAAAACCCCCGACCCGGTCCGCGACGGTCACCCGCACGATCGCCGCCTGCGGCTGGCTATCTCCGGCCTGATCCACCGCTTTCAGATCCTCGCTGGCAGAGCGTTCAGTGATGAGCAGGGGCTCAGCGATCAACTCTATATTCATTTGTCGCAGGCGTTGATCCGCAGCGTGTTTGCTATCGGCATCGACAGCACGCTCACAGAGGAAGTGACCCGGCTCTACCCTCGCTTACTGCGTACCACCCAGGCGGCATTGAGCGAATTCGAGGAGGCCTGGCACATCCGTTTTAATGAGGAAGAGACCGGTTTAATCGCGGTGATCTTTGGCGCCTGGCTGATGCAGAAAAGCGACCTGCACGAGAAACAGGTGCTGTTGCTAACCGATGACAACCCAGCTATTGAAGAGGCCCTGGAACAACAGCTGCGCGAACTAACGCTGCTGCCGCTGAATATCAAATACCAGAGCGTAGAGCGCTTTCAGAAGGAAGGTGCGCCCAAAGGGGTGACGCTTATCGTCACCCCCTATGCGACGGCGCTGCCGCTGTTTTCGCCGCCGCTGATCCACGCGGAGAACTACTTCACTGAACGCCAGCAGCAGCATATCTGCGCCATGCTCGAGGACTAGGCCGCCACCGCTTTTGGCCGTATAGCCATCGCCGGGAGCGTCAGCAGGGCCATCACCCAGAATACGCCCTGGTGCAGGTGCTGATAGAGGAAACCGGCGAAGACGGTCATGATGGCAATACTGCCGCCCATCGCCACCGCGGAGTAGACGGCCTGCAGACGGATCACTTCGCTTCCCTGACGGGCGGCGATATAGCGCATCGCCGCCAGATGACACACCGTGAAGGTGCCACAGTGAAGGATCTGCGCAAGGATGAGTCCCGGCAGCGCCGTGGTCCAGCCCATCAGTCCCCAGCGAATCAGCCCGCAGGCGGCGGAGAGCAACAGCAGGTCGCGGGCGCTGAAGCGGCGGAACACCTTTTTACTCAACGCGAAGATCACCACTTCCGCCACCACGCCTAACGACCACAGATAACCGACCGCCGAGGCGGAATAGCCGGCCTGCTGCCAGTAGATGGCGCTAAAGCCATAGTAGGCGGCATGCGCTCCCTGCAGCAGACAAACGCAGGCGAGAAAGCGCCAGCTTTGGCGCACCAGCGTCAGCCAGGCCGCCATTCCGGCCCCCTGCTGCTGGCGCGACTCCCCCTGGGGCATCACCGACGGCTTAAGCAGCATGCCGAGCAGCATCGAGGCGACCCCCAGGCTGAGCATCAGCAGGATCGCCCGGTAATCGAACAGGCTCACCAGCTTGCCGGTCAGCGCCGAACCAATTACAAAGGCAATAGAGCCCCATAGCCGCACCCGGCCATAGTCCATGGTGATCTGCTTTTGCCAGGTATTGGCCAGAGCATCCGTCAGCGGCACCAGCGGCGAAAAGAACAGGTTGAAGCCGATGATGATCGCCAGCAGCCATGCTACGTGGCTGCCGGCCCAGAAGGCCAGCGCGAAGAGTAAGGTTAACAGCGCCAGCACGCGCAGCGCGGCGATCAGCCGGGAGGGATCGCTCACCCGCGGGGCAATCAGCAGACTGCCGAGAAAACGGGCCACCAGACCGGCGCCAAGCAAAATGCCGATGGTTTCCGGAGTCAGCCCGTTTCCGGCCAGCCAGACGCTCCAGAAGGGCAGAAAAATACCGTAGCTAAAAAAGTAGGTGAAATAACTGAGCGCCAGCCAGCGCGTGGAGTGCAAGACCATGATTTCCTCCCGAATGGTGGCGATAGTCTGGCGATAAACCCCGGCGGGCGCAAGATGCTCTTGTCTGCTGATAGCTCGTTATTTATGCCCCCTCGATGATGATTTTCAGCGAAAAATTCAGCTTCTCTCCCGCGCCTAAAACTCGCAGCCCCGGCTGCCCGTCCATGTTGTGGGCGTTTACCGGATGGCTTTGCGGCTCGAGGCAAAGGAATGATTCACCTTGCATTCTGAACAGCATCAACCACGGAGTTTGCGATAGAATTGTGATATTCATCACGTCATTACTTACCTTCGCCCGCCCGCCCCAGCCGGAATAACCCACGTTCAGCCAACGATCTTCACCGAACTGAGCCACGCTGAAATTGGCATAGTCGGGCAAGTTTCCTTGCCAGTTGAGAGGTAAATGATTCTCCCCTTCCGGCCAGTAACCGCTGACCTGGAACTGAACCTTGCTGCGTTCATCGAAAGGGAAAAAGGGATGAAAGCCGCAGCCGTAAAGCGCAGGGACCTCCCCATAGTGGGTAAGCGTTAGCTCCGCTATCAGCTGGTTACGCAGCAACTGGTAGCGGAGCTGCGCCAGATAATCGAAACCGCAGGCATGCTGCCGACGCAGCTGTAATACACAATACTCGGCGCCGCACTCAATAATATCCCAGCGCTGTAACCAGCCGTCACCGTGAAGAAAGAAATACTCGTCGGCATGGTGGCGAGGCAGGACAATCTCCTGCCCATGAAAAATAAAACGGTTGCCGGCGACGCGATTGGCCAATGGCAGCATCGGAAACATGCCGCCGGCGGGATTTTCATATAGCACCGGCGCTTGATATTGCCGCGAGAATAAACTTTGCACTTTGCCGCCCAGAGAAGAGACGCACATCCGCAGATGCGCGTTCTCCAGAATCCACTCTTCCGCCATTAGCGCATCTGCTCCTGCTTCGCCGCATTAACGCCCGTATGACGCTGCGCCAGCTGCTCTTCCAGCGCTTCGAGGGTGATACCTTTCGTTTCCGGGACGTTGCGCAGGATATAGAGGTAGCCGGCAGCGCAAATGACACCATACAGCAGGAAGCTTCCTGCCGCGCCCAGACCGGCATTAAGCAGCGGGAAAGTATAGGTTAACAGGAAACAGGCGATCCACAGCGCCAGGGTACCTAAAGACATCGCGAGTCCACGTACGCGGTTGGGAAAAATCTCCGCCAGCAGCACCCAGGTCACCGGCGCCAGGGTCAACGCATAAATAGCAATCGCCGCCAGCACCAGCAACAGTACCGGCCACCCCATAATGCCCATGGCGTAAGCGCCGGCGATCAGCACATAGATCAGCGTCAATCCCGAAGCGCCAAGCAGCATTAATTTACGGCGACCGATTTTATCCACCAGCGGCAGCGCCGCAATGGTAAAGACCAGATTAACGACGCCCGTCGCGACGATCGATTTCAGCGTGCTGTTAATATCGAACCCCGCCGAGGCAAAAATCTCCTGCGCGTAGTTAAAGATGACGTTAATCCCACACCACTGCTGGAATATGGCGAGCACCATGCCAATGATCACAATCGGTTTCACCTGGGGAGCCAACAGCGCGCCATAGGAGACTTTATTGTTATCCTTTTCCAGGGTATGCGCGATTTCACGCAGGATCCTGTCGGCATAGTCGGCAGAACCAATGCGTTCCAGCGCAGCCCGGGCGCGCTCCGGTTTACCGGCCTTCATGAGCCAGCGCGGCGACTCGGGGACAAAAAACATCAGGACCAGAAACGCCAGCGCCGGCACCAGTTCCGCACCGAACATCCAGCGCCAGCCCATCTGCCCATTCCAGCTGTCCACAATCATCTGCTGCGTCGCCCCCGGCTCCACCGGTTCAGCAATCATCAGATTGATTAACTGAGCGGCCAGTACGCCAATCACGATGGTGAGCTGATTGACCGCGACAAAACGCCCTCTTTTCTCTGCCGGACTGACTTCGGCAATGTAAAGCGGGCTGAGAGCGGAAGCCAGACCAATCCCTACGCCGCCCACAATGCGGTAAACCACAAACATATCGAAATGACTGGCGACCGCCGTCCCCCAGGCCGACGCGCTGAACAGCACGGCGGAAAGAATTAATGGCAGCTTGCGCCCCAGTTTGTCTGCGCACCATCCCGAAATTAATGCGCCGAAAATACAGCACAACAGCGCTGAGCTCATCGCCCAGCCGGACTGCGCCGGGTCCGTAATTGAAAACCAGGCTTCATAAAATGGCTTAGCGCCGCCAATCACCACCCAGTCATAGCCAAACAGTAAACCACCGCAGGCGGCGACCAGACAAATCGTCCAGACGTAGCCCATTTTGAGATGTGTCTGCGCGTTGTTCATAATGATTCCTCTATAAGGGAAACGCAGGGAACAGTAGGGTTCAGGCGGGCCGAGCCCGCCCATTGAGGTTCAGGAAAAAATGCCGCTTTGCAGGGCATGGCGAATCAGATGCGCCTTATCATGAGCCGGATTTATTTGCAGAAGCTGCTGCATCCTCTGCTGGCAGGCGGATACGTTGCCCAGCCCCAGATGGCCCAAAGCTTCAATAAACAAGCAGTGCTGCTGATGTCTCTGCTGCGCTGATACATCGAGAACCACCAGGTCCGGAAGAGAGACGGCAAAAAAATCGACTTGCGGAACGTCATCCCGATGCTGCGCGGCCCAGTCGATAAAATGGCGAAAGTGCTGCTCGGCCTGCGCTGGGTTACCGCTCTTACGCAGCGCAATGCCCTGCCAGAAAAGATAATCGGCGGGTTGATCGTTGTAGTACCGCCCGGCGTCCAGCGTTGAGCCCCCTTGCCGGGCAAGCTGGTAATATTCCGCCGCCTGCTGCGCATCCCCAGCCTGTTCTGCGCAGTAGCCCAGCAAATACCAGATATCGTTATCCGTTTGCCCAGGCAGTCGCCCCTCCCCCAGATTGTCGGGATAGCGTAATGCGGCTTTCAGACAGTCCGTGGCCTGTTTAAACGCCCCACGCTCGATGAACTGTAATGCCCGATGGAGCTGATTGAGCAAATACTGGCCGGTGATTTTCCCTTCTCCTCCTTCCCAGGGATGGAATACGCGCGTATCCAGAATCGCGGCGGCATCGGCATAATGACCGGACGCGTTCCACAGGCTTAGCAGCTCAGCGGTCAGGTCGTCCCGCTTCAGCACCACGGCTTTACGTTCCACCAGCGTCGTCAGTCGCTCATGTACCGGCCTGGCCAGTAATTTTTGCAAAAAATCGAGTTCAAACAGGAAGCGCGCATTGTCCGGCTCCAGCGCTACGGCGCGCTGCAGATAAGCCAGCGCCTGCGTTGCATCCTGCTGTTTATTCCAGGAGTAAACGCCCAGCAGACGATGAGCGGGCGCATAATCGGGAGATTTTTCGAGCGTCTCGCGCCAGCAGCTCACCGCCTCGTCATAGCGACGTTTGCTGTACCAGAAGCAACCGAGTAGATAGCGGGCAAAAGCGCTGTCGCCCAGCGACTGCAGCATCTGAACTTCATCGAGCGAGTTAGGGAAACGAACATTGTGCGCATGGCAGTGCTCGGCGGCGGCAATAAACTGTTGGCGTTCATTGGCATCATCACTTAGCGACGCACGCCAGAGCATCGGCAGCGCTTCCTGACTGTCCAGAACCGCAAGAACCTCTTTCACCGCCGACGTCTGTCCGATAGAGAGCAACCAACCCGCCAGCAGGCTGGCGTTGACCCCTCTGCGCCCCGTGATGCGCAGCAGGGTTTCTCGCGCGTCGTCGCTCCGCTCAATCATCCAGCGCGCGCAGTGCAGCGGATAGCTCAATGGGTATTGCTCAAGAGAGGCGAAAATAAACTCCAGCGCTGCTTTCTTCTGCCCACTGTTGGCTAATGCCAGCGCTTTCAACCCCATCGCCAGAGGATTGCTGGCGTTGAACCGCAGACTGGTGTTTACTTTTTCCAGCGCATCGGCAACATCACCGCGCTTCATCGCCAGCCGCGCCAGCGACCACCAGGCGGCGTCACGGCAGTTACCGCTCCAGGAGGCTTTGTAATAGTGATCCCAGGCGCCTGCATCATCCCCCATCCTTTCCAGCACGCTGGCAAGCAGCATACTGGCTTCGCCATCTCGCGGGTTCTTATTCAAACGATGCGCGCGCTGTAGCGCAGCACGGGCACACTGTTCCGCCAGCGCCCAGTCGGCACTGTTGAACGCCAGGGTACCGAGGGCAACATTATTGCGATAATCCTGCGGATCGAGCTCAACCGCCCGACGATAGTAATCCCCGGCGTAGCGGCTTGCGTGGTTGTATTGTTCAAGGTGCTGGCCGATAAAATAGAGCTCGTCGCCATTGTGGATCGCTTCCGGTAACGCGGGCGCTATAGCTGGTTCGGGCAGCGGCGTCTGTTGGGTAATATGTTCCTGATAATCCAGCAGCGGCTGGTTCTCGGCGGTTTTCACTTTGAGGGTTAAGCGCCCGACGCCATTTTCCGGCAGCGTCTGCTGCCAGCTCTCACCGGGCTTCAGCGTCAGCTGAGTTTCGTACAATGGCTGATGGTCAGCGCTGAGTTCAACCACGATATGATTTAGCGGAGCAATGGCATATACGCCAAGCTGCAGTTGCCCAGACTCGCGAACCAGCTTCAGTGCCAGCTGTGTATTGGCATTTTGCACCATCCCTAACTCGCTGTAGGGAAGGAAATTTTGCACAAACACCTTCTCTTCATAAGGCGCAAGCCACGTAAAGTCAGGCTGGTTATCGGTGAAGACGCCGGTCATCAGCTCAATATAAGGGCCATTTTCATCAGTCAGATTTCGATCCCAGGCCTGGCCAAAATCCCCGTACCCCCAGCTCCACTGTTTCTTGCCAGGAGAGACATGGTGATCGGCAACATGCAGTAACCCGCCTCGCTCGTCATGATGATAAGCGCCGACAAAATCGTAATCCGACTTCTCCGCCATATACGAAGTGGGTACCGGGACGTTTTTATAACGGGAGATATCAACCCCCGCAGAATAGTCCACTTTGTAGTAGGTACCGGTGGCAATCGGGAAAGCGGAAACATCACGCTTACCATGGTCGAATACAGCGGTGACATCGGGTGGGAATACACTCTGGTGGGCATCGCCGCCTTTTACTGCAGGGTTGGCCCACCACAGGAAATGGCGCGGCGTGGCGTTACCATTGAAGATCTTGCCAGTGATTTCAATCAGCGCGCGGTCAGGATAGAGCGTAAACCCGGCCATAACCTGCAAACCGCGCATGGGCTCCGCTTCCCCCATCCATACGGTCTGCGCGCCGTTTTCTCCCTGCTGAATAGAAAAATCGACCGGCTTAAAGGTCGTCGGCCGGTGATGTTGCGGCCAGTTAAATTCGATTCCGCCGGAGATCCAGGGCCCGAGCAGCCCTACCAGGGCTGGCTTAACCACCTCATTGTAATAGACGAAATCACGTTGTTTGACTTTGTCATATGCCCGGTGAATACGGCCGCCAAGCTCCGGTAGCAGCATGACCCGAAGGAAATCATTCTCCATCCACACTGCCTGATAATCGCGCATTTCGCGTTCGCCGGTCAGGGTATCAATCACGCCGTAGGGATAGACGCTGCCGGAAGAACCTTGATAAACACGTTTTTCCAGAAACATAGGGTTCGGATCTTCCGCGCCCGTCGTCCACGTTGGTAATGAAATGATTTCCTGCCAGACCTTAACCGAACCGTACATGATGCCTCCACTAAACAAAACGAAGTAAAAGTTGCAATAACAGGAGTCTATATCGCCAATTCGCTGTTAAAATGCGCAATACTCACGCAATATAGTTAAAGGAGTTAAGTGTATGCAGCGTACTGGCTTTAATAACGCCCGGGTCCGGCAGGCCAATAAGTCGATTTTTCTTTCCCATCTGTGGCGGGAAAAGCAGCTCAGTAAATCACAGCTCTCTCAACTCACCGGTCTCTCCATTCCGGCGGTGAGCAATATTCTGGCCGAGCTGCTTAGCGAGGGATTGATCGGTCACTCAACGGAACACTTGAGCAAACGGGGCGTGAACAGCGGCAGCTACCAGATCCCCGAGCACGGCGCCTGGACACTGTGCATGAATATCACCCCGACCAGCATTGAATATCAGCTTGCCGACGCCCGCCTGCTGGCAGTGGATGGCCATCAGCATTTGCCGGTCAACGCGCCCACTCCTCAGGCCCTGCTTGAGGCCATCGTTGAATGCTGGCGGCATATCCACCGCCGCTACCCGCAGCACAGCATCAATCTCGCCCTTGGCGTGCATGGACAGGTTGATCCGATTACCGGCGTTTCACAAACCATGCCCCAGGCACGCTGGAAAACACCGATCGAAATAAAGTATCTGCTTGAGGAGCGGCTTGGCGTGCAGGTTCGGGTGGATAACGACTGCGTGATGCTGGCGCTGGCGGAGAAGTGGCAGCATCAGGGTACACAGCAGGATTTTTGCGTGATCAACGTCGACTACGGTATCGGCTCGTCATTTGTGATTAACGATCATATTTATCGCGGCAGTCTGTACGGCAGCGGGCAGATTGGGCATACGATTGTCAATCCTGACGGCAACGCCTGCGACTGCGGAAGATACGGTTGCCTCGAAACCGTCGCCTCTCTCAGCGCGCTGAAAAAACAGGCCCGAATGTGGCTCAAAACGCAGCCTGAAGCAACGCTCGCCCCCGAGCAGTTAACCACGGCGTCGCTCATTGAGGCCTGGAAAGAGGGAGATGTGCAAATTCGCGCATGGGTTGATAACGCTGCCAACGCGATTGGCTTAAGCCTCTATAATTTCCTGAATATATTAAATATTAATCAAATCTGGCTTTACGGGCGCAGCTGCGCCTTCGGTGAGCAGTGGCTGGAAAGTATCGTCAAACAAACGGGTTTCAACCCCTTTGACCACCGGGATACGCCGCGAGCGCACGCCACCCAAATTGGCTTTGGCCAGCTGACACGCGCCCAGCAGCTGATGGGGATAGGTTATCTGTACGTTGAGGAGCAATTGCAGACGCTGGTTTAGTCATAAACGAACGTGGCGGAGCGCAAATTTGTGTATTACGTTTAAATCACACGTCTCTCATAACGAGCTGATTATGAACACACTCCGCTATTTTGATTTTGGCGCTTCCCGCTCTCTGTTGCTGCTTATCGCCCGCATCGCCGTGGTGATTCTGTTTATTCTTTTTGGCTACCCCAAACTGCTGGGCTTTGACGGTACGGTGCAGTACATGGCCGCCTCCGGCGCGCCGATGCCGACCCTGGCGGCGATTATCGCCGTCATTATGGAAGTGCCTGCCGCGATTCTGATTGTGCTCGGCTTTTTCACCCGCCCGCTGGCGGTCATCTTTATTTTCTACACCCTGGGCACGGCGGTGATTGGCCATCACTACTGGGATATGACTGGCGATGCGGTATTGCCGAACATGATTAACTTCTGGAAAAACGTCAGCATCGCCGGCGCTTTCCTGCTGCTGGCAATAACCGGCCCCGGGGCGATCTCCCTCGACCGCCGCTAATCTCCAGACGCAAAAAAGGCCGCATACGCGGCCTTTTTGATGTCAACGCTAACGCTTACGCATATACCGGGAAGCGGGCGCAGATATCCAGCACTTTACCTTTCACGCGCTCAATGACCGCGTCGTCATTGATATTGTCCAGCACGTCACACATCCAGCCAGCCAGCTCTTTGACTTCCGCTTCTTTAAAGCCGCGGCGAGTCACTGCCGGAGAACCGATACGGATACCGGAGGTTACGAACGGGCTCTTCGGATCGTTCGGCACGCTGTTTTTGTTGACGGTGATGTTGGCGCGGCCCAGGGCAGCGTCAGCTTCTTTACCGGTCAGGTTTTTATCCACCAGGTCCAGCAGGAACAGGTGGTTCTCAGTACCGCCAGACACCACTTTGTAGCCGCGGTTCAGGAACACTTCCACCATCGCTTTAGCGTTTTTCGCAACCTGCTGCTGGTAAACTTTAAACTCTGGCTCCATCGCTTCTTTCAGCGCCACCGCTTTCGCCGCGATAACGTGCATCAGCGGGCCGCCCTGCGCGCTTGGGAACACGGCAGAGTTCAGTTTTTTGTACAGCTCTTCGCTACCGCCTTTCGCCAGAATCAGGCCGCCGCGCGGACCCGCCAGGGTTTTGTGGGTGGTGGTGGTCACAACGTGAGCATGCGGAACCGGGTTCGGGTACACGCCAGCGGCAATCAGGCCTGCCACATGCGCCATATCGACGAACAGGTAAGCGCCGATGCTGTCAGCGATTTCACGCATTTTCGCCCAGTCAACGATACCGGAGTAAGCGGAGAAACCACCGATGATCATCTTCGGTTTGTGTTCCTGAGCCTGCTTCGCCATGTCGTCATAGTCAATTTTACCGGACTCATCGATACCGTAAGGGATGATGTTGTACAGTTTGCCGGAGAAGTTAACCGGAGAGCCGTGAGTCAGGTGGCCGCCCTGCGCCAGGTTCATACCGAGCACGGTGTCGCCCGGCTGCAGCAGCGCGGTGTAGACGGCAAAGTTAGCCTGGGAGCCGGAGTGCGGCTGGACGTTAGCATAGTCAGCGCCGAACAGTTCTTTCGCGCGGTCGATTGCCAGCTGTTCAACCACGTCGACGTATTCACAGCCGCCGTAGTAACGCTTGCCCGGATACCCTTCAGCATATTTGTTGGTCAGCTGAGAGCCCTGCGCCTGCATAACGCGCGGACTGGTGTAGTTTTCGGAGGCGATCAGTTCGATGTGCTCTTCCTGACGTACTTTTTCCTGCTCCATAGCCTGCCACAGTTCGGCATCATAATCGGCAATGTTCATTTCACGCTTTAACATCCGCATCTCCTGACTCAGCTAACAATAAAATTTCGGCCTAAAAAGGCGGTCCGATTGGACAACGGCCCACAGTATAACCGAATCATTCTGTGATAACAGGTCTTGACAAAGGATTTTACGCAAACGATTGGCTCCGCATGACACAAGGCTTTGAGCAATAACGCCTCTCTCAGTATCAACGGATTTCTTTTCAGGTTTGTGATGCAAATTCTTCATGTTGTAACTGGATCGGGGGAATGTGTTAAAGAACCATTTACAACGCAGGGTTATTTCTTTAAGATGCATTTAAAATGCATCATTAAGATAACACATAAGGAAGCACGCTATGCTTGACGCTCAAACCATCGCCACGGTAAAAGCCACCATTCCCCTGCTGGTAGAGACCGGCCCGAAATTAACCGCCCATTTCTACGATCGTATGTTCGCGCATAATCCGGAGCTCAAAGAGATCTTCAACATGAGCAACCAGCGCAACGGCGATCAGCGTGAAGCGTTATTCAACGCTATTGCCGCCTACGCCAGCAATATCGATAACCTGCCTGCCCTGCTGCCGGCGGTGGAAAAGATCGCCCAGAAGCACACCAGCTTCCAGATCAAACCGGAGCAGTACAATATTGTTGGCAGCCATCTGCTGGCGACCCTCGATGAAATGTTCAGTCCGGGCCAGGAAGTGCTCGATGCCTGGGGTAAAGCCTACGGCGTGCTGGCGAACGTCTTTATCGGCCGTGAAGCCGAGATCTATCAGCAAAACGCCAGTAAAACCGGCGGCTGGGAAGGGACCCGCGCGTTTCGCATCGTGAAGAAAACCCCGCGCAGCCAGCTTATCACCAGCTTTGAGCTCGAACCGGTTGATGGCCAGCCGGTCGCCGATTACCAGCCTGGCCAGTACCTGGCCATCTGGCTGAAACCGGAAGGCTTCGAATATCAGGAAATCCGCCAGTATTCCCTGACCCGCAAAGCGGACGGCAAAGGCTACCGCATTGCGGTTAAACGCGAGGAAGGCGGTCAGGTTTCCAGCTGGCTGCATAACCATGCCAGCGAAGGCGATGTGGTCTATCTGGCCGCCCCGGCGGGAGATTTCTTCCTTAACGTTAAGCCACAGACGCCGGTCACCCTGCTCTCTGGCGGCGTCGGGCAAACGCCGATGCTGGCGATGCTGGATGCGCTGGCGAAGAGCGGTCATCAGGGTCAGGTGAACTGGTTCCATGCGGCGGAAAATGGCGACGTTCACGCCTTTGCCGATGAAGTGAAGGCGCTCGGCGCGGCGCTGCCGGCGTTTACCTCTCACGTCTGGTATCGCACCCCGACTGAGGCCGACCGTCAGGCTGGACGTTTTGATAGCGAAGGTTTGATGGATTTAGCAGCAGTGGCGGACAATATTCGCGACCCGCAGATGCAGTATTATCTCTGCGGCCCGGTAGCGTTTATGCAGTTTGCAGCGAAGCAGCTGGTCGAATTAGGGGTCAACAAAGAAAACATTCATTACGAATGCTTCGGCCCGCATAAGGTGCTGTAAGCCCCGACGACGCGGGGATCTGTAGGCCGGGTAAGCGCAGCGCCACCCGGCAATACTGCAGCGAGCGGCGAGCGTTAAATCGCCGCGTCGTCTTCTTCGCCGGTACGAATACGAATGACCCGCGCCACGTCGAAGACAAAGATTTTACCGTCGCCGATTTTACCGGTCTGTGCGGTACGGATGATGGTATCCACACAGGTATCGACGATATCGTCGGTCACCACAATTTCAATTTTTACTTTCGGCAGAAAATCGACCATATACTCGGCACCACGGTACAGTTCGGTGTGCCCTTTCTGGCGGCCAAAGCCTTTCACTTCCGTTACCGTCATCCCGGTGATGCCGACTTCGGCCAGCGCTTCACGCACGTCATCCAGTTTGAAAGGTTTAATAATCGCATCAATCTTTTTCATGGGGTTCCTGTCTTAATCGCGTAACCGGTTGCTTACCGTATCATAACTTGCGCTATAGTGCGGAGCTACTCTTTAAAGTCGTTGGCGTCGAGCTCATGGCGCGACAGCAGCTTATAGAATTCGGTGCGGTTGCGCCCTGCCATCCGCGCGGCGTGAGTGACGTTGCCCTTGGTAATTTGCAGCAGCTTGCGCAGGTAGTTCAGCTCAAACTGATTGCGCGCCTCCACGAAGGTCGGCAGCGCCGTGTTCTCGCCCTCCAGCGCTTGCTCAACCAGCGCGTCGCCGATCACTGGCGACGAAGTCAGGGCCACGCACTGCTCGATCACGTTCACCAGCTGGCGCACGTTGCCCGGCCACTTGGCGGCCATCAGCCGCTTCATCGCATCGCTGGAAAACGCCCGCACGAACGGCTTATGGCGATCGGCAGACTGACGCAGCAGATGGTTGGCCAACAGCGGGATGTCTTCCGTACGTTCGGAGAGCGGCGGTATTTTCAGGTTCACTACGTTGAGGCGGTAGAACAGGTCTTCACGAAACTCGCCGCGGGCCATCGCCTTCGGCAGGTCGCGGTGGGTGGCGGAGATAATCCGCACGTTGATTTCGATATCGCGGTTGCTGCCCAGCGGGCGCACCTTGCGCTCCTGCAGGACGCGCAGCAGCTTCACCTGCAACGCAACCGGCATATCACCGATCTCGTCGAGAAACAGCGTACCACCCTCAGCGGCCTGGAATAATCCTTCACGGTTACTGACCGCGCCGGTAAAAGCGCCCCGCGCATGGCCAAACAGTTCGGATTCGAGCAGCTGTTCCGGCAGCGCGCCGCAGTTGATCGCCACGAACGGCTTATCATGACGCGGGCTGGCGTTGTGGATCGCCTGGGCGACGATCTCCTTCCCGGTCCCGCTCTGGCCATTAATCAGTACGCTGACATCCGATTGCGCCACCATCCCGGCCTGCTCAAGCAGGCGCAGCATCAGCGGGCTGCGGGTTACAATCGCCTGGCGCCAGGCTTCGTCGGTGGCCGGCGAGCGCTGCTCCAGCGCCTCATCAATGGCTTTATATAAGGCATCTTTATCGACCGGCTTGGTCAGGAAGCTGAACACCCCCTGCTGGGTAGCCGCCACGGCGTCGGGAATCGAACCGTGAGCGGTGAGAATGATCACCGGCATGCCGGGGTGGCCCTTCTGGATCTCGCTAAACAGCTGCAGGCCGTCCATTTCATCCATCCGCAGATCGCTAATCACCAGATCAACTTTCTCACGCCCCAGCACGCGCAGCGCTTCCGGCCCGCTCTCGGCGGTGACCACGCTGTAGCCTTCGCTGACCAGGCGCATGCCCAGTAGCTTCAACAGTCCCGGATCGTCATCCACCAGCAGTAAACGCGCCGGTTTACGGATCGTCATGGATCACCTCCGGCACTTTTTCGCTGCCAAAATTACCGCCCGGCTTGCGGCTGGAGAGCTGGCGTTCGATATCCGTCAGGTTCTCCAGCTTGCGGGTGGTCAGCTCCAGCTGCTCGCGCAGCGCCAGCTCCTGCTGACGCAGTGTCTCCAGTTCGCTATCGCTGGACTGCTGAAGCTTAGCGTAACGGGCACGCTCTTCCACCAGCTGCAGCTGACGGGTCTGGCCGTCGCGCCAGAGCTGATACAGCGGGCGGACCTGAACGGCGATTTGCGGGCTGAAGGTATCGAGACGCGCCACCAGGTCGCGGCGCTCCTCAGGGGTAATTTTAGCATCAGCAAGCAGGATGCCGCGACGAAACGCGTCCTGCCAGCTGTCGTCGGTATGGCGTTTCGCCTCCGCCCGCGCCTGCGCCGGCGCGAGGCGATCGGCACAGTCAATGCCCCGCAGCCAGTAGAGGGGATTTTTGTCGCTGGCATCGCTGCTGTGCGCCCAGATATCCGCGCAGTCTACCGCGACAAAATCGGCCACCTGATGCTGCGCCTGCCCGGGCGCGGCGGTACCTTCCGCGGTATGCGGTGAAAAGCCGGCGGAACACCCCGCCAGCGTCAGACAAGCAATGCCTGAAAGCAGCCATCCGCTGAGGGAACGGCGCCAGGCCAGGAATTGGGACATAGTTCCCCGATATCGATTCATAAGTTGGATTATTCCGGCGCTGAGGGAAGCGTAATGCGAAAACAGACCTGCCCGGCGGGCGCATCAACTAAGCTGAGCTCCCCTTGCATCTGCCGGACGCAGTCGCGGGCGATACTCAACCCCAGTCCACTGCCCTTAACGGCCCCTTTACGCTGGTGACTCCCCTGGTAAAAAGGCTCGAATATCATGTTTTTTTCCGCGGCCGGGATCGGTTCGCCGCTGTTGGCGACATCAATACGCACCTGCTCTCCGTGCCGGTAGCTATGGATACGGATGTTACCGGATTCAGCGCCATAGTGCACCGCATTGGAGTAGAGATTATCCATTACGCTTATCAATAGCGCAGGCTCTGCCAGGCAACGCCGCGCCTGCAGCGTCAGTTCGGTATGCATCAGTTTAGCCCGCGCGGGCAGGCTGTGCGCCGCCACGACGTTTTCCACCAGGTCCACCAGGTCCACCGCTTCGCGAGCCACCGGGCCGTCGGCCTGTTTTCGGTTATAGTCCAGCAGCTGTTCAATCAGCTTTTGCAGGTTACGGCTACTGCTGTCGAGGATCTCGACAATCTCCTGCTGCTCAGGGGTCAGGGGCCCCGCGACCCGGTCGGCCAACAGCTCGGTACCTTCACGCATACTGGCCAACGGGGTTTTCAGCTCATGCGACAGATGGCGAAGAAATTGATGCCGCTGCGACTCCAGCCACGCCAGGCGCTCGCTGAGCCAGATGATGCGCTTGCCCACCGATCGCAGCTCGCGCGGGCCGGTAAACAATGCGGCGTCGTCCAGCGACTTCCCTGCCCCCAGCTGATTGATCATTCTTTCGATGCCTTTCACCGGGCCGATAATCATGCGGGTGAAGAGTAGCACCAGCGCCAGGCTCAGCAGAAACAGCACCAGCGCCTGCCAGCCAAAAAACTGGCCGCGTTCGGCTATCTCCTGCTGCAGCTGTTGGCCACGAGAATAGACGACCGCCCGGGTCGCCTGCACCATATCGCTGTTATTACTGGCGAAAACTTCCAGTCTGGCGGCTGCCTGGGCATCGGGGCCGCTATTTTTACACTGCAGCTGCGCCAGATCGCTGACATCCTGACGCAGCGCCTGCCAGAGCTTCTCGTCCGGCAGCACGCCGGCGTGGGCGTCCAGCATCTGGCTGTAGCGCTGCCGCTGGTTTTGATAGACGCGCGCCAGCGTCGGATCGTCCAGCACGCAGTACTGGCGATAGCTGCGCTCCATCTCCAGTGCGGCATTGATCATCGCCTCGCTGCGTCGGGCGTCGACCAGGGTGGTACGGTTAATATGCGCCGCCTGGGCGCTAAGGGCGTTCAGGCTCTGCCAAGCCTGCCAGGCCAGCACCAGCAATGGCAGCAGGATCAGCACAAAAGAGAGCGTCACCAGCTGACGCAGCGAACGGGGGAAAAGAGAGAGTCGCTTCAAGGATGTTGTCTCAATCATTAGCTCTGGTCGATGCTAACTGAGGAGCGCGCCGGAGAAAAGCGCTACCGCTGAGTGCTGCGCCGCAGAAACAACAAAGCCAGGCGCAAGGCCTGGCTTTGTTCAGGAATGAGGCGGTGCCTTACTCGACGTTTCGCCCGATGTCTGATAAAGCCAGGCTGTTATCAGGAGTTGGACGGCAGGCACCTGTTTGTGCGTCATTCGAAGTTTATGTAGCGCGTCCCGAAGGGGCTGACATAAGAAGGTGAATGAGCCACTGGTTAATATTATGCATGAACTATGCCAGCTCTCAAAACATTTTATTAACATACTGATATATATGACATTAACCGCAAGAACAGTCGAACTACCTCTGTTTATTTTTCACCCGCGTTGTCGCTATTTAGCGACACCAAATAGGCTACCGATTACTCATCATTTAAATCAATAACTTAAGTGTCGCCTATTGACGACACTGCAATATCGCAGTTGTCGGCAATTCCCGACACCCTGGCGTGCCGACCATCACAGATAAAAAAAAGCCCCCTGTCAGGCAGGGGGCTGATACGTTCGCGTGAAGCGCGGCGGGAAGATTAACCCAGCTGTTTACGCGCGTTACGGAAGATACGCATCCACGGGCTATCCTCGCCCCAGTTCTCCGGGTGCCAGGAGTTGCTTACGGTGCGGAAGACGCGTTCCGGGTGCGGCATCATGATGGTCGCGCGCCCGCTTTCGCTGGTCACCGCGGTGATACCGTTCGGGGAACCGTTCGGGTTCGCCGGATAGGTTTCGGTCACTTTGCCGAAGTTATCCACGAAGCGCAGCGCCACCAGACCTTTGCTCTCAAGCTGAGCCAGATGCGCGCTGTCGCGCACTTCCACCTGACCTTCGCCGTGGGAGACCGCAATCGGCATCCGTGAGCCAACCATGCCTTCCAGCAGCAGGGATGGGCTTTGCGTCACTTCCACCAGGCTAAAGCGCGCTTCAAAGCGGTCAGACTGGTTGCGCACAAAGCGCGGCCACAGGTCGCTGCCCGGGATCAGCTCGCGCAGGTTGGACATCATCTGACAGCCGTTGCACACGCCGAGCGCCAGCGTCTGCGGACGATGGAAGAAGGTCGCGAACTCATCGCGCACGCGCTCGTTGAACAGAATCGACTTCGCCCAGCCCTCGCCCGCGCCCAACACGTCGCCGTAGGAGAAGCCGCCGCAGGCTACCAGGGCATGGAAATCGCCCAGACCGGTCCGGCCGGCCAGCAGGTCGCTCATATGCACGTCGATGGCGTCAAAGCCGGCACGATGGAAGGCGGCCGCCATTTCAACGTGGGAGTTCACCCCCTGCTCGCGCAGGACGGCCACTTTCGGCCGCGCGCCGGTGGCAATGTACGGGGCGGCGACGTCGTCGTTAATATCAAACGAGAGCTTCACATTGAGGCCCGGGTCGGCATCATTGGCTTTCGCCTCATGCTCCTGATCGGCGCAGGCCGGGTTGTCGCGCAGACGCTGCATCTGCCAGGTGGTTTCCGCCCACCACATGCGCAGCGTGGTGCGGCTTTCGCTGAACACCGTCTGACCGCCGGCGGTCAGCACGAAGCGATCGCCCTCAACCGCTTTACCGAGGTAATGCACGCAGTCCGCCAGGCCGTTAACCGCCAGAATGGCTTCCACCGCCTCACGGTCTGCGGCGCGGACCTGAATCACCGCCCCCAGCTCTTCGTTGAACAGCGCGGCCAGATGGTCGTCGCCCAGCGCGGCGATATCCGCTTCCATGCCGCAGTGGCCGGTAAAGGCCATTTCCGCCAGCGTGACCAGCAGACCGCCGTCGGAGCGGTCGTGGTAGGCCAGCAGTTTACGCTGCGCCACCAGGGCCTGCATCGCATTCCAGAAGCCTTTCAGTTGCGCGACATCGCGCACGTCAGCCGGCTTGTCGCCGAGCTGGCGATAGACCTGCGCCAGCGCCGTCGCGCCCAGCGCGTTGTGCCCTTTACCGAGGTCGATCAGCAGCAGGGCGTTATCTTCCGTCGAAAGCTGCGGCGTGACGGTATGACGGACATCTTCGACACGGGCGAAGGCAGAGATGACCAGCGACAGCGGAGAGGTCATCTCGCGCTGCTCGCTGCCTTCCTGCCAGCGGGTTTTCATCGACATAGAGTCTTTACCGACCGGAATGGTCAGGCCCAGCGCCGGGCACAGCTCTTCGCCTACCGCTTTCACCGCCTCATACAGGCCAGCGTCTTCACCCGGGTGGCCGGCGGCGGCCATCCAGTTAGCCGACAGCTTCACGCGGTTCAGCTCGCCAATCTGCGTGGCGGCGATGTTGGTCAGCGCTTCACCGACCGCCAGACGGCCAGAGGCCGCGAAGTCCAGCAGGGCGACCGGGGCGCGCTCGCCCATCGCCATCGCTTCGCCATAGTAGCTGTCGAGGCTGGCGGTGGTCACCGCGCAGTTGGCCACCGGGATCTGCCACGGGCCAACCATCTGGTCGCGGGCGACCATACCGGTCACGGTGCGGTCGCCGATGGTGACGAGGAAGGTTTTCTCGGCCACCGTCGGCAGATGCAGAACGCGGTTAACCGCATCGGCAAGGGTAATCGGTTGGCGATCCAGTGCACTACCCTGAGCTTTCAGAGTCTGCACGTCGCGGGTCATTTTCGGCGTTTTGCCGAGCAGGACGTCCAGCGGCAGGTCGATCGGCTGATCGTTAAAGTGGCTGTCGCTCAGGCTCAGATGCTGCTCAGCGGTAGCTTCGCCGATAACGGCATAAGGCGCGCGCTCGCGGCGGCACAGTTCGTCGAACAGCGGCAGCTGCTCCGGGGCGACCGCCAGAACATAACGTTCCTGCGATTCGTTACACCAGATCTCCAGCGGACTCATCCCTGGCTCATCGCTGAGAATATCGCGCAGCTGGAATTTACCGCCGCGGCCGCCGTCGCTCACCAGCTCCGGCATGGCGTTGGAGAGACCGCCGGCGCCAACGTCGTGGATAAAGAGGATCGGGTTGGCGTCGCCCAACTGCCAGCAGCGGTCGATCACTTCCTGACAGCGGCGCTCCATTTCCGGGTTGTCACGCTGTACGGAGGCGAAATCGAGATCGGCATCGGACTGGCCGGAGGCCATAGAAGACGCTGCGCCGCCGCCGAGGCCGATGTTCATCGCCGGGCCGCCCAGCACGATCAGCTTCGCGCCGACGGTAATCTCGCCCTTCTGCACGTGCTCACCGCGGATGTTGCCGATACCGCCGGCCAGCATGATCGGTTTGTGGTAGCCACGCAGCTCTTCGCCATTGTGGCTGGTGACTTTCTCTTCATAGGTGCGGAAGTAGCCGTTCAGCGCCGGACGACCAAATTCGTTGTTAAACGCCGCGCCGCCCAGCGGGCCTTCGGTCATGATGTCCAGGGCGGTGACAATGCGATCCGGTTTACCGAAATCTTCTTCCCACGGCTGTTCGAAGCCCGGGATACGCAGGTTGGAAACCGAGAAGCCCACCAGGCCCGCTTTCGGCTTCGCGCCGCGGCCGGTGGCGCCTTCATCGCGGATTTCGCCGCCGGAGCCGGTTGCCGCGCCCGGCCATGGAGAGATGGCCGTCGGGTGGTTATGGGTTTCCACCTTCATCAGAATGTGCGCCGGCTCCTGATGGAAGTCGTAGCGCCCGGTCTGATGGTCGGCGAAATAGCGCCCGACTTCAGACCCTTCCATCACCGCGGCATTATCTTTATAGGCCGACAGCACGTAGTCCGGCGTTTTTTCAAAGGTGTTTTTGATCATTTTGAACAGCGACTTCGGCTGCTGTTCGCCGTCGATGATCCAGTCGGCGTTGAAAATCTTGTGGCGACAGTGCTCTGAGTTCGCCTGGGCGAACATATACAGCTCGATATCGTTCGGGTTGCGTCCCAGGCGGGTAAACGCGTCCTGCAGGTAGTCAATTTCGTCGTCGGCCAGCGCCAGACCCAGACGGAGGTTGGCGTCAATCAGCGCCTGACGCCCTTCGCCCAGCAGGTCGACGCTGGTGACCGGCGTCGGCTGATGGTGAGCGAACAGCTTCTCGCCCGCTTCCAGCTCGTCGAAGACGCTCTCCATCATGCGGTCATGCAGCTCCGCCGCCACCGCGGCCCACTGCGCTTCGGTCAGGGTTGAGGCTTCAACGTAATACGCCACGCCGCGCTCAAGACGCACAACCTGCGCCAGACCGCAGTTGTGAGCGATATCGGTAGCTTTAGAAGACCAGGGAGAGATGGTGCCAGGGCGAGGGGTCACGAGCAGTAATTTACCGGTCGGGGTATGGCTGCTTAAGCTCGGGCCATACTGAAGCAGTCGCGCCAGGCGCTCGCGATCGTCAGCGCTCAGCGGGGCGTTCAGATCGGCAAAATGAATATATTCGGCATATATGGCGCTTACCGGAAGGTTGGCCGCCTGAAATCGTGCCAGCAGTTTATTAATACGGAATGCCGACAGTGCAGGTGAACCACGCAAAATTTCCATCATAAGTCTCTCGTCTTCGAAGCTTTCAGGGTGAGCCAGGGGGGGAAACGGGCGTCATTATAGTGAATCCTGCGCCCCGACGAAACCGTTTGCGTAGAAATAAAATCATTGATGCTGTTTATCAATAAATGTGACGACCATCGCGAATAAGTTGCCAACTGGCGCATTATTAAGCAGAATGCCGCACATTCGACGACAACCTTGCGTTTTTTCCGGACATCGCCTGCTGAGGAACCTGAAGCTGCAGAAGATTAACTCTCTGAAAAAATTAAAGATTAATTATCTGCTGATCGGCATTGTCACCCTTTTGCTGGCGGCGGCCCTGTGGCCGTCGATCCCCTGGTCTGGTAAACCCGAGAACCGGGTGGCGGGCATTATCGCTCGCGGCGAGCTGCGCATCAGCACTATCAACTCGCCAATGACCTTCGCCACCATGAACAATAAAGCGTTCGGTCTGGATTATGAACTGGCGAAGCAGTTTGCCGACTACCTTGGCGTAACGCTTAAGATAACCGTCCGGCAAAACATCAGCCAGCTGTTTGACGACCTCGACGACGGTCAGGCCGATATGCTGGCCGCCGGACTGGTCTATAACCAGGAGCGAGTGAAAAACTATCAGGCCGGCCCCACCTACTATTCTGTTTCGCAACAGCTGGTCTACCGCGTCGGCAATACCCGGCCGCGCACCCTCGCGGCGCTGACCGCCGAGCAGCTCACTATCGCTCCGGGCCACGTGGCGATCAACGACCTGCAGACCTTAAAAGCCGAGAAATACCCGGATCTTGCCTGGCGCGTGGACGAAAAACGCGGTACCACGGCGCTGATGCAGGCGGTGATTGACGGTAAACTTGATTACACCATCGCCGACTCGGTGGCCGTCAGCCTGTTTCAGCGCGTCCATCCGGAGCTGGCGGTGGCCCTCGATATCACCGACGAACAGCCGGTCACCTGGTTTAGCGCCCGGGACGACGATAATTCGCTGTCGGCGGCAATGCTTGATTTCTTCAACAACATCAATGAAGACGGCACCCTGGCGCGCCTCGAGGAGAAGTACCTCGGCCACGGCAACGATTTCGATTATGTCGATACCCGCACCTTCCTGCGCGCGGTGGAAAATATTCTTCCGGAGGTGCAGCCGCTGTTTGAAAAATACGCCCGCGAGATTGACTGGCGCCTGCTGGCCGCCATCGCCTGGCAGGAATCCCACTGGGATCCGCAGGCCACCTCCCCCACCGGCGTGCGCGGTATGATGATGCTCACACGCAATACGGCGCAAAGCCTGGGTCTAACCGACCGCACCGATGCGGCGCAGAGTATCGACGGCGGCATGCGCTACCTGCAGGATATGATGGATAAAGTGCCGGATTCGATCCCGAAAGATGAACGCATCTGGTTTGCGCTGGCCGCTTATAATATGGGCTATGCCCATATGCTGGACGCCATGGCGCTCACCCGCAAACAGAAAGGCAATCCTAACAGCTGGGCGGACGTTAAGCTGCGTTTACCGTTGCTGAGCCAGAAACCCTATTACAGCAAACTAAAATACGGCTATGCCCGCGGCCATGAGGCCTACGCCTATGTGGAAAACATCCGCAAATATCAGATAAGCCTTGTCGGCTATTTGTCAGAGAAGGAGCGCCAGCAGCAGCAAACGCTGGCCCTGGCGGAGGATTACCCGGCCGTGCTCCCCAATGAGCTCGAACAGCCGCAGGAGATCACCCTGCCCTTTTTCAAGTTTCGCGCCGATAAGCAGATGGATAATGCCCGGATGAAACTCCCCGGCCACCTGTATTAACTTTCCCCGGTCTGCTCCCGGGCTTTCTTCAGCGCTTTTTTCTCTTCCCGCCGCCAGCGAAAGAAGTCGCTCAGCATGGCAGAGCAGGACTCTGCCAGCACGCCTTCGCTAATCTCAACCCGATGGTTCATTCCCGGGTGGTGCAGAACATCCATCAGCGAGCCGGCGGCGCCGGTCTTGGCATCCCTGGCGCCAAACACCAGGCGGGCGATACGGCTGTGCACCATCGCGCCCGCGCACATGACGCAGGGCTCGAGGGTCACGTACAGCGTGGCGTCGATCAGGCGGTAGTTTTGCAGCACCAGTCCGCCCTGGCGTAAGGCCATAATCTCCGCATGGGCGGTGGGGTCGTGACGGCCTATCGGCCGGTTCCAGCCCTCGCCAATGACCTGATTGTTATGCACCAGCACCGCGCCCACCGGCACCTCGCCCTCTTCCCAGGCGCGTTTCGCCAGCGTCAGGGCATGACGCATCCAGTATTCATCATTGAGTTCGAGGTCAGACACAGCGGCCACTCCAGCAGAAAAAGCGGGGCGCATTATACATGGGCGCTATCAATTACACACTATTACTCCAGCTGCTGAAGCTCTCCCTGAGGGGTTACCCGCCAGCGATGCTGGCAAAAGCCGAGCAATGGATTATCCTGCTCACTATCGCTATAGCCGCTATACAGCCGCAGCGGGGCGCCAATCTTTTTCTCCAGCTGTACCACCTTTTCATGCCCCAGGCAGCGCAGGGTCAATACCCAGCCGCCCCAGCGGCGCGCGGTGCGGCTGGCTATCAGATTCACCCGCGGCAACCAGAGGGTATCGCGATAGACCTGCTCCACCAGCGACTGCGGCGAGCCGGTGATCAACCAGACGTCGGCATCGGTGCTGGTCAGGTAGGCGGTAAGCCGCGCATGAACTACCGGAAACGCCGTCACATGATGGCGAAACCAGCCGACAAACTCCGCTTCCAGCCGCTTCAGCACCGCCTCGCGGCGGCCAAAGGTTGTCGCCCACAGCAGGAGGCTCATCGGCCAGCGCGCCGCCCGTCCGCTCACTGCCAGTCCGGCAAGGATCACCGGCCCCATCGGCACCACCAGCAACAGGTTCAGCGGCAAATGGCGCAGCAGATAGCGCAGAAAACTGCCGAACATATCCTGTTGGTGTAAGGTTCCGTCCAGATCGAAAAACACCACTCTCCGTTCAGTGTGCTGCAAACTGCCTCCTTTATCTCAGAACTCGCTTCTCGTTAGGGTAAGCTTAACAGCCTGACGCCATGTCGAGGGAAAACATCCCCTGCCGTTAAGAAAGAATTAAAGTAGCAGGCGAAGGAAAAATTGTGGCTTAAGAATTTTTAATTCATGGTATACCCCTTATAATCGAATAAAAATTCTGTCAGTCACGAGCCGGACGGCTCCAGCGGAGCTCCAATGAACTGTTTAACGCGTATTCGTCAGCGCTATCCCACCCTGGCGGCGAGCGACAAAAAGTTGGCCGATTATATTCTGAGCCAGCCCGATGAGACCCGGCACCTCAGCTCGCAGCAGCTGGCGGCGGAAGCCGGTGTGAGTCAGTCCAGCGTGGTTAAATTTGCCCAGAAGCTGGGATTCAAAGGCTTTCCGGCGCTGAAGCTGGCCCTTAGTGAAGCGCTGGCGAGTAGCCCGGATCCGCACTCCGTCCCGGTGCATAACCACATTCGCGGTGACGATCCGCTGCGTCTGGTCGGCGAGAAACTCATTAAAGACAATGTCGCCGCCATGCATGCCTCGCTGGACGTCAACACTGAAGAGACGCTACGGGAAGCCGTCACGCTGCTGCGCAACGCCCGGCGAGTGATCGTCACCGGGATTGGCGCCTCCGGCCTGGTGGCGCGTAACTTTAGCTGGAAGCTGATGAAGATCGGCATCAACGCTGTTTCTGAGCAGGATATGCATGCCCTGCTGGCGACGGTGCAGGCCATGTCCAGCGACGATCTTCTGCTGGCGATCTCTTACTCCGGCGAGCGCCGGGAGATCAATATGGCGGCCGGTGAAGCGCTGCGCGTCGGCTGTAAGATCCTGGCGATCACCGGGTTTAGCCCGAACGCCCTGCAACAGCAGGCGACCCACTGCCTGTATACTATCGCCGAAGAACAGGCGACGCGCAGCGCGGCCATCTCCTCCACCAGCGCGCAAATGATGCTCACCGATCTGCTGTTTATGGGGCTGGTGCAGCAGGATCTGGAGCGGGCGCCGGAGCGCATTCGCCATAGCGAAGCGCTGGTGAAAAAGCTGGTCTGAGCAGAAAATGGGCGTATAATGCCCGCCCTGTTTGTGTTGTTTCTGAGACTTTCCTGATGGCGCTGTTAATTACCAAAAAATGCATCAACTGCGATATGTGCGAGCCGGAGTGCCCGAATGAGGCCATTTCGATGGGTGAGAGCATTTATGAGATTAACAACGACCGCTGCACCGAGTGCGTGGGTCATTACGACACGCCAACCTGCCAGAAAGTGTGCCCGATCCCGAATACGATCCTGAAAGATCCGGCACACGTCGAGAGTGAAGAACAGCTGTGGGATAAATTCGTGCTGATGCACCACGCGGATAAAATTTAACCGCCCTCCTGGCTAGCTTTCGACAATCACCGTGGCGCAGGCGTAGTGGCGTTCATCAGCGAGAGTAACGTGAATAGCGCTTACTCCCATGCGTTCAGCTAAAAGGTTTGCTTCACCCCATAGCCGCAGCTTCGGCTTGCCCAGCTCGTCGTTGTAAACCTCGAACTGGTTAAACGCCAGCCCGTTACGGATCCCGGTTCCCAGCGCTTTCGCCGCCGCTTCCTTGACCGCAAAGCGTTTCGCCAGGAAACGCACCGGCTGCTGGTGCTGCTCCCAGATGCTCCATTCATGGTCGCTCAGCACCCGGCGGGCAAGGCGATCGCCGCTGCGGGCGATCACTGCTTCGATGCGGGCGATCTCGACGATGTCGGTACCCAACCCGAGAATGGCCATTAGCCGCGCGCTTCCAGCATCAGACGCTTCATTTCCGCCACCGCCTCTTTCAGGCCGCTCATCACCGCACGGCCAATAATCGCGTGACCGATATTCAGCTCATGCATTTCCGGCAGCGCAGCAATCGCTTTCACGTTGTGGTAGGTCAGACCGTGGCCGGCATTCACCTTCAGGCCGAGGCTGGCGGCGTAGGTGGCCGCTTTGGCAATACGTTCCAGCTCCCTGGCCTGCTCGGCGTCGGTTTTGGCATCGGCATAGCAGCCGGTGTGGATTTCGATATAGGGCGCGCCAACGTCTGCCGCCGCTTTGATCTGCGCTTCATCCGCATCGATAAACAGGGAGACCAGGATGCCGGCATCCGCCAGGCGTTGACAGGCATCGCGCATCTTGTCGCGCTGGCCGGCGACGTCCAGCCCGCCTTCGGTGGTCACTTCCTGACGCTTCTCCGGCACCAGGCAGCAGAAGTGCGGTTTGGTTTCGCAGGCGATCGTCAGCATCTCTTCGGTGACCGCCATTTCAAGATTCATGCGGGTGTGCAGCGTCTGGCGCAGGATACGCACATCGCGATCGGTAATATGGCGACGGTCTTCGCGCAGATGCACGGTAATGCCGTCGGCGCCGGCCTGTTCGGCAATGAAAGCCGCCTGAACCGGATCCGGGTAAGCGGTGCCGCGGGCGTTACGCAAGGTCGCGATATGGTCAATATTGACCCCTAACAATAATTCAGCCATGACAATCCTCGTTAATCATTA
Organism: Klebsiella sp. KP20-425-1; assembly: GCF_025813515.1. Lineage (NCBI taxonomy): Bacteria > Pseudomonadati > Pseudomonadota > Gammaproteobacteria > Enterobacterales > Enterobacteriaceae > Klebsiella > Klebsiella sp. KP20-425-1. Next base: position 1,260,227 of record NZ_CP109614.1, on the reverse strand, counting down.
TTCGTATTATCGGCTCGCGCCTTTCGCGCGGGCATAAACTGGCGAAACAACTCCCGGCTCTTGAGCGGTTTGCCGCCGAGATAGGGCTTCAGGGCGATACGGGTAAAGCGCTTCGCGGCGCGCAGCGTATCAACATCAGGAAACTCGCGACTCGCCAATGCTTTCAAATGGTGCCCGGTAAACGTGTTGTTATCAATCACCAGGCTGGCAATAAAGCCTTTTTCTTCACGATAGCGGTAGGTCATGGTGTCGTCTACCGGCTCGCCGCTCCCGGCGCAGTGGAGAAAATCCACGCCATAGCCCAGGTGCCCGAGCAGCGCCAGCTCAAAACGCCGCAGCGCGGGCTCCGGCGAGCCGCTGGCCCCGGCGAGCGCCTGAATGCAGTGCAGGTAGTCGAAAAAGAGTTCGGAGAAGCGTGTTTCGTGCTCCAGCACGCGGGAGATAAGCTCGTTAACGTAGAGACCGCTGTAGAGGGTGATGCCGCTGAGCGGCAGCGCCAGCGAAACGGCTTCCGCGCTGCGCAGGGTTTTGACTTCGCCGCGACCGCCGAAGCGAACCAGCAAGGGGGTAAAGGGCTGTAAAGCGCCTTTGAGATTAGAGCGTTTGGAGCGTGCGCCCTTGGCAACCAGGCGCACACGACCGGATTCTTCCGTGAAGACGTCCAGCATCAGGCTGGTTTCGCTCCACGGACGGCTATGCAGGACAAAGGCGCGCTGCCATCCATCCACGTTGCGTTAACTCAGAGGTCGTCAACGTAACCGAGACTGCGCAGGGCGCGCTCGTCATCGGCCCAGCCGGATTTCACTTTCACCCACAGCTCGAGGTGCACCGGCGCTTCAAACATCTCCTGCATGTCCTTACGCGCTTCGATACCGATGGTTTTAATTTTGGCGCCTTTGTTGCCAATCACCATCTTTTTCTGCCCTTCGCGCTCGACGAGGATCAGGCCGTTGATATCGTAACCGCCGCGCTCGTTGCTGACGAAACGTTCGATTTCCACGGTGACGGAGTACGGCAGCTCAGCGCCGAGGAAACGCATCAGTTTTTCACGGATGATTTCGGAGGCCATAAAGCGTTGTGAGCGATCGGTAATATAATCTTCCGGGAAGTGATGGATCGCTTCCGGCAGATGCTTACGCACGATCGCCGCGATGGTATCAACGTTGGTGCCGGTTTCCGCTGAGATCGGTACGATATCGAGGAAATTCATCTGGCTGGCGAGGAACTGCAGGTGCGGTAACAGATCCGCTTTTTCCTGCACGTTATCCACCTTGTTGACCGCGAGGATCACCGGCGCTTTCGCGTCGCGCAGCTTGTTGAGCACCATCTCATCGTCCTGCGTCCAGCGAGTGCCTTCCACCACGAAGATGACCAGTTCCACGTCGCCAATCGAACTGCTGGCTGCTTTGTTCATTAAGCGGTTAATGGCACGCTTCTCTTCCATATGCAGGCCCGGAGTATCAACGTAAATCGCCTGATACGGCCCTTCGGTATGGATACCGACGATGCGGTGACGGGTGGTCTGCGCTTTACGGGAGGTGATCGAGATCTTCTGCCCAAGCAGCTTATTCAACAGCGTGGATTTGCCAACGTTTGGACGACCCACGATGGCGACAAACCCACAATAACTTTTTTCTTCGCTCATTCCAGCTCCAGCTTTTTCAGCGCCTGTTCGGCGGCAGCCTGCTCCGCCTTACGACGGCTGGAACCTGTGCCAACCACCGGTTCACTCAGGCCACTGACCTGGCAGTGGATAGTAAATTCCTGATCGTGCGCTTCGCCGCGAACCTGGACCACCAGGTAAGACGGCAGCGGCAGATGACGTCCCTGCAGATACTCCTGCAGACGCGTCTTCGGATCCTTTTGCTTATCGCCCGGACTGATTTCGTCCAGACGGGTCTGGTACCAGGAGAGGATTAAGCGTTCAACGTTCTGAATATCACTGTCGAGGAAAACCCCGCCAATTAACGCTTCAACGGTATCCGCGAGAATCGATTCGCGACGGAAACCGCCGCTTTTCAGCTCTCCCGGCCCGAGGCGCAGACACTCGCCCAGCTCAAACTCGCGGGCGATCTCCGCCAGCGTGTTGCCGCGCACCAGCGTCGCGCGCATACGGCTCATATCGCCTTCATCTACACGAGGAAAGCGATGATACAGCGCATTCGCGATCACGAAACTTAAAATGGAGTCACCTAAAAATTCCAGGCGCTCATTATGTTTGCTGCTGGCACTGCGGTGAGTTAATGCCTGTTGCAACAGCTCCTGATGATGAAAAGTGTAGCCCAGCTTTCGTTGAAGCCGATTAATTACGATGGGGTTCATGCGTTACCAATAAATGAATGCGTCAAAGATGCAGCACACGAAACCGACCTGAGCATTCGCTTCAAACAGTAATTTGAAACAGACCAATACGCTTTCGTGTGCAGTGTCACCCGGCAGAGCGACAACCAAAAACTTCGGGGGGATATTCTATACGCAACGACACGGGATGTCGTTAGTTTGAATGGATTTAAATACTAAATAATTCACGCCGCTGCGATAACAGCAGCGACGTGAATTCAGCAGAGGAAATTAATGAATTCCACCAATGCGCGATAACCGCACGCCGGTCGGCCATTCACCTTCCTGCTTTTCAAAACTCATCCAGATAGCGGTTGCTTTTCCGACCAGGTTGGCTTCCGGCACAAAGCCCCAGTACCGGCTGTCGGCGCTGTTATCCCGGTTGTCGCCCATCATGAAGTACTGACCGGGCGGCACAATCCAGGTGGCCAGCGGCAGACCGGACTGATGGTAGTACATCCCAACCTGATCCTGGGCAATCGGCACCATCAAAATTCGGTGCGTCACGTCGCCCAATGTCTCCTGACGCTCGGTAAGACGAATGCCGTCGGCTTTGGTTTCGCCCTTCGGCAACTGCCAGAAACCGCTGCTCGCTTCGCCGCCGTTGCTGCGGGAGAAGGTCTGAACAAAATCGCTCGGCTCCACGTTGGAATAGGTCACCGGCAGCGCGTTGCCGCAGGCCTGTCCGGAACTGCAGCCCGGCTGAATAGTGACCTGTTTGGCAACCGGATCGTAGGTGACCTTATCACCCGGTAACCCCACCGCGCGCTTAATGTAGTCCAGACGCGGGTCTTCCGGATATTTAAACACCACGATGTCGCCGCGCTTCGGATGGCCGGTCTCGATCAGCGTTTTCTGGTAGATAGGATCTTTAATGCCGTAGGCAAATTTCTCCACCAGAATAAAATCGCCGATGAGCAGCGTTGGCATCATCGAACCTGAAGGGATCTGGAAAGGCTCATAAATAAATGAACGTACCACCAGAACGATCGCCAGCACCGGGAAAACCGATGCGCCGGTTTCCAGCCAGCCCGGTTTCGGGCCGACTTTCTTCAGCGTCTTCTTGTCCAGTTGCTCGCCGGTCGCTGCCTGAGCAGCGGCCTGACGTTCACGACGTTTCGGTGCAAAAATGAACTTGTCCAGGCACCATAAAACGCCCGTCACCAGGGTTGCAATCACCAGGATCAGGGCAAACATGTTCGCCATGCCAACTCCTTAGGGTTATTTGCCGTCTTTACCAACGTGCAGAATGGCGAGGAACGCTTCCTGCGGCAGCTCAACGTTACCGACCTGCTTCATACGCTTCTTACCTTCTTTCTGCTTCTGCAGCAGCTTTTTCTTACGGCTGACGTCGCCGCCGTAGCATTTCGCCAGGACGTTTTTACGCAGCTGTTTCACCGTAGAGCGCGCGATAATGTGGTTACCGATGGCCGCCTGAATCGCGATATCGAACTGCTGACGCGGAATCAGATCTTTCATCTTTTCCACCAGCTCGCGGCCGCGATACGGCGCGTTATCGTTGTGGGTGATCAGCGCCAGCGCATCGACGCGCTCACCGTTGATCAGCACATCGACGCGAACCATGTTCGACGCCTGGAAGCGTTTGAAGTTGTAGTCCAGCGACGCATAGCCGCGGGAGGTGGACTTCAGGCGGTCAAAGAAGTCGAGAACCACTTCCGCCATCGGAATTTCATAGGTCAGCGCCACCTGTTTACCGTGGTAAACCATGTTGGTCTGCACCCCACGCTTCTCGACACACAAGGTAATCACGTTGCCGAGGAACTCCTGCGGCAGCAGCATGTGACACTCGGCGATCGGCTCGCGCAGCTCCTGAATATTATTCAGCGGCGGCAGCTTGGACGGGCTGTCGACGTAGATAACTTCTTTGGAGGTGGTCTCTACTTCGTAGACTACCGTCGGCGCGGTGGTGATCAGGTCGAGATCGTATTCACGCTCCAGACGCTCCTGAATGATCTCCATGTGCAGCAGGCCGAGGAAGCCGCAGCGGAAGCCGAAGCCCAGCGCGGTAGAGCTTTCCGGCTCGTAGAACAGAGAGGCATCGTTAAGGCTCAGTTTGCCCAGCGCGTCGCGGAAAGCTTCATAATCATCGGAGCTCACCGGGAACAGGCCGGCATACACCTGCGGTTTCACCTTCTTAAAGCCAGGCAGTGCTTTGTCTGCCGGGTTGCGGGCGGCGGTCAGGGTATCGCCCACCGGCGCGCCGAGGATGTCTTTGATCGCGCAGACCAGCCAGCCTACCTCGCCGCATTTCAGCTCGGTACGGTCAACCTGTTTCGGGGTGAAGATGCCCAGACGATCAGCGTTATAGACCTGGCCGGTGCTCATGACCTTGATCTTGTCGCCCTTGCGCATGGTGCCGTTTTTAATCCGCACCAGCGACACCACGCCGAGGTAGTTATCGAACCAGGAGTCGATAATCAGCGCCTGCAGCGGCGCGTCCGGATCGCCTTCCGGCGGCGGGATATCGCGCACCAGACGCTCCAGCACGTCGGTCACGCCGACGCCGGTTTTCGCTGAGCAGCGCACCGCGTCGTGGGCGTCGATCCCGACGATATCTTCAATCTCGTCCGCTACGCGCTCAGGGTCGGCCGCAGGCAGGTCGATCTTGTTGAGTACCGGAACCACTTCGAGATCCATCTCCATGGCGGTGTAGCAGTTGGCCAGGGTCTGGGCTTCTACCCCCTGCCCGGCGTCTACCACCAGCAGCGCGCCTTCGCACGCGGCAAGAGAACGGGAAACTTCATAAGAGAAGTCCACGTGGCCCGGGGTGTCGATAAAGTTCAGCTGGTAGGTCTCACCGTCGCTGGCCTTATAGTCCAGGGTGACGCTCTGCGCCTTGATGGTGATCCCGCGTTCGCGCTCAAGATCCATGGAGTCCAGAACCTGGGCTTCCATTTCACGATCAGAAAGGCCACCGCAAATCTGGATGATACGGTCAGACAGCGTCGACTTACCGTGGTCGATGTGAGCGATGATCGAAAAGTTACGTATATTCTTCATATTTAGAGTTAATTATGCCTTACGAGTATCATGAGGCCGCTGTACTGTGCCTGACGTTTTTTAATCCGAAAACGCCGCATTCTACACTACATCCGCGAAACCAGGAAATGCTGTTAGATCCAGCATACCCGCAGAAATTGTGGCGTTGTAACAGGAAAGGTAAATAAAGATAAGGGCCAGTGAAATCACTGGCCCATGTCGGAGGAAGGCGTATCAACACGCAGCAGATCCGGCGGCAGTGCGACGTTCAAAATCACCGGCTGCCAGGACTGACGTGCCGCCAGTCGCGGCGACAGACCGCGCGCCACCAGGAAGCCGCCGACGCCGCCCAGCAGCGCGCCGCAAAGTGACGCAATATCGCTGGCAAACAGCACCTGAAAAATAGACGCCATTACAAACAGCCCCGCCAGCGGCGCCATATACACCAGCATCGCTGAGCCCAGCAGGCTGCTTTCAGCGATCCCCAGCTCCACTTTTTGCCCCGCGGCCAACGGCTGCTCGCAGGGCACGCTAATGGTATGGCTGGTCTGCGGCCCCAGCTTGTTTAGCACCCGGCTACCACAGCCGGCACGGGAGGCGCAGCTGCTGCAGGAGGCTTTAACGTCGCAGTGCACCTGCGCCACGCCGTTATGCCAGGAAACCACGGTAGCCCACTCTTTAATCATTGTACTGCCTTGAATTTAATACTGTCAGAGATACGCTTCGCCGTCTGCGGCGGCAGCTCGCCCACTACGGTTATCTCCGCGTTATCGCGCACCGTCGTGCTGACGGTGCGTCGGCCGGTGCGCAACAACTGGTCGCTGCTGGCCGCCGTGGCGCGGTTGATATTGATCGAGAAGCTAAACAAGCCGTCGGAATAGAGACGTGATTCTACCGGACCGTCAAAGGTGGGAAGACGGCGCTGGCTGCTGGAAACCTCAGTCACGCCCTGCGGGAGCCACGTCGGCGCCCAGTTGAAGTTGGCTTTGTCGCCTCCTTCAGGCACCGACAGCTGCGGCGGCAAATTCGCTTTTGCCAGCGTCTCCATGCTGGCGCTGACGTTATCGCCAACGTTGAAGGAGACGACCCGGAACTGCTCCAGCGTTTCCCCGTCGCGGTCGAGCAAATCGACGCGCAGCGGCAGCTTAGTTTCAGCATCCAGCCAGGCGATAAAGCTGTAGCGCGTGCCGTCGCGAGCCACGACGCGGATCACGTCGCAGAGGCGGTCAGCGATACGGGTACGGCCCACGGAGATAAAATCATACGCCGCGGAGAGGCGTTTGAAATCGCTATATACCAGCGATGGCAGCGAATCGACGATATAGTCCCCGTTCAGGGTGAACGGATCGAGACCGGGTTCAAAATAGCTGATTTCCGTGCCGCGCAGGACCACTTCCCGGCGCGGACCGTCCAGCTGCAGCAACTGCGCCAGCGGTTGGTTGTTCAGTCGCGCGTGACGATAGCGCAGCGACTCAACGCCTTGTTTGCTGATGCTAACAAAAGACAGCTCATAATTGAGAGACTGGCTGGCCAGGTTCATCTGCTGCAACAACGCCCCGGACGATGTATCAGCCGAGGCGTTGACAGAGAACAACAGGCTGCCTGCCATGAGCGACATGGCACACCAAAGTTGCTTCATTACTGCGATTGTGTTCCTAAAGTTTGATAGCCCGGTACCTGGACTGCGGCCTGCTGAGTCTGGGCCTGGCCAAACTGAAGCTGCTCAGCGTGCAGGCGGCGCTGCAGTTCGTAGTCCTGCAGCATGGCGTTAATTCGGCGGCGCTGTTCCTGGACCTGCGCCTGCTGGCCGCTTCCCGCTGACGCGTCAGCCGGCACGCCAAGACTTACCGGGCTTGCTTTACCCATCATGGGCAGCGTATTGAACACCGGCGCTTCTGGCTGCTGAGCGGAATCAGACTGACCATTATAGTGCTGGACGCCGACGATAACCGCAAGCGATACACAGGCGGCAACGCCCATTTGAGTCAGGGAGCTGGCCCACGGACGCACCTTGTTCCAGAACGGCATCTGCCGCCACTGATGCGGTGCGGGCTGAGATTCAGGAATAAGCGGAGCCGTCTGACGAACGGGCTCATTTTCAATGGCGGCCATCACCCGGGCGGAGATATCAAATTGCAGCACCTCAGCGGTATCGCCACGCAGCGTATCGCGGATAAGGTGATAACTCTCCCAGGTTTTTTGCATCTCAGAAGAACGACTCAGCTCGTTGAGCAGTTCGTTATCCAGCGTTTCACCATCCATTAAAGCCGAAAGTTTTTCTTTCTGCATGCCTGATACCCTTTTCCAGTATTCCGCTATCGTCAACGCCTGATAAGCGGTTGAACTTTATTATCAATAGCTTCTCGCGCCCGGAAGATACGCGAACGCACCGTCCCAACCGGACAATCCATGATAGCGGCTATCTCTTCATAGCTCAGGCCATCCAGCTCCCGTAACGTAATTGCCATGCGTAAATCTTCCGGGAGCGATTCAATGGTACGAAAAACTATTTGTCTCAGTTCTTCTGACAACATTAAGTTCTCAGGGTTCGAAATTTCTTTCAACGCCCCGCCGCTTTCGAAGTTTTCCGCCTCGTTGGCGTCAACATCGCTGGACGGCGGACGGCGCCCCTGAGCAACCAGATAATTCTTCGCCGTGTTGACGGCGATACGGTATAACCAGGTGTAAAAAGCGCTATCTCCCCGGAAAGAGTCCAGCGCACGCCATGCCTTAACGAACGATTCCTGAACAACGTCAGCGATATCGCCCGGCGGTACATAGCGGGAAACCAGGCTCGCGACCTTATGCTGATAGCGCACTACCAGCAAATTAAACGCTTTCTGATCTCCTTTCTGGACCCGTTCAACAAGGACCTGATCCGTTAACTGCTCGCTCATCCGAGGTAATGTCTCCCCAAACCCAATTCCCATGCGTCTTCAAAACACCACCCAAAATCTGCATTATGAGCAAGCTGACTGTTGGAGTGCATGAAAACAATAAAGTTCCGTTACGCTTTTTGTTTTTTGTCTGGCAACGGCGGCAGATCGTTATCAATCATTATATGCCCAGGTTGCTAAACGATAGGTAAGTCAATAAGAAAAAGCGCAGGCCCGTCTGAAGGGTATCGTAACACGCCGTTTATTTCACTATAAAATCCAATGCCATCAACCTTCCCCGCGTCTCATTTTCAGCGCGCAAGACGCCGTTTCCGTTCGCCTTTTGTTTAGCCGTCACAACAGCAGACAAAAAAATTGTACGATTCCTCGCGGACCGGTGCTATTGTGAGCTAAATGTGTTTAGTAAATTAAACAAAGACAATGAATACCACTCCTGACTTCTCTTGTGATGTGTTGATTATCGGCAGCGGCGCTGCCGGTCTTTCCCTTGCCCTGCGCCTGGCTGAGCACAGTTCGGTGACCGTGCTAAGTAAAGGGCCGATCAGCGAAGGTTCGACGTTCTACGCCCAGGGTGGGATTGCCGCCGTCTTCGATGAGACGGACAGTATTGAATCCCATGTCGAAGATACCCTCATCGCCGGCGCGGGACTCTGCGATCGTCATGCGGTCACCTTCGTCGCCAGCAACGCCCGATCATGCGTCCAGTGGCTTATCGATCAGGGAGTGCTGTTTGACACCCAGGTCCAGGCCAATGGCGAAGAGAGCTATCATCTCACGCGCGAAGGGGGGCACAGCCATCGGCGCATTCTTCACGCCGCCGACGCCACCGGCAAAGCGGTAGAGACGACGCTGGTCGATAAAGCGCTTGCCCATCCTAATATCCGCATCCTTGAGCGCAGCAATGCCGTCGATTTAATCGTATCGGATAAGATTGGCCTGCCGGGCACCCGCCGGGTGGTCGGGGCATGGATCTGGAATCGTAATAAAGAGCGGGTGGAAACCTGCAGCGCGAAAGCCGTAGTACTCGCTACCGGCGGGGCCGCGAAGGTTTATCAATATACCACTAACCCCGACGTCTCTTCCGGAGACGGGATTGCAATGGCCTGGCGGGCGGGATGTCGGGTGGCGAATCTGGAGTTTAACCAGTTCCACCCCACCGCGCTATATCACCCCCAGGCGCGTAATTTCCTGCTTACTGAAGCGCTGCGCGGCGAAGGCGCCCACCTTAAACGCCCGGATGGCACCCGCTTTATGCCGGACTTTGACGAGCGCGGCGAGCTGGCCCCGCGCGATATCGTCGCCCGCGCCATCGACCATGAAATGAAGCGCCTGGGCGTAGACTGTATGTTCCTTGATATCAGCCATAAACCCGAGGCGTTTGTTCGCCAGCATTTCCCGATGATTTATGAAAAGCTGCTCGGCCTGGGAATTGATTTAACCAAAGATCCGGTGCCGGTCGTCCCCGCCGCGCATTACACCTGCGGCGGCGTGATGGTGGATGATAATGGCCGCACCGACGTCGATGGTTTATACGCCATCGGCGAAGTCAGCTACACCGGGCTGCACGGCGCGAATCGTATGGCGTCGAACTCGTTGCTGGAGTGCCTGGTCTATGGCTGGTCCGCCGCGGAGGATATTACCCGGCGCCTGCCGCTCGCCCAGAAGGTCGCCACGCTGCCAGCTTGGGATGAAAGTCAGGTGGAGATCCCGGATGAACTGGTGGTTATCCAGCACAACTGGCACGAACTGCGCCTGCTGATGTGGGATTACGTGGGGATTGTGCGCACCACCCGCAGGCTGGAGCGCGCCCTGCGGCGCATTACCATGCTCCAACAGGAGCTGGATGAGTATTACGCCCGCTTCCGCGTCTCGAATAATTTGCTGGAACTGCGCAATCTGGTGCAGGTGGCGGAGCTTATCGTACGCTGCGCGATGTTGCGTAAGGAGAGCCGCGGTCTGCATTATACCCTCGACTATCCGCAGCCGCTGCCTGACAGCGGCCCGTCGATACTCTCGCCCCTGGCTCACATAAAGAGATAAAAGTCCTCGGTCAGAGCGGTAAAGCCTTCCGAATATTGCTGCTCTGGCCCGCGGATCGCCAGCCTGTCGCTGAAACACTCCCCTGCCGTCGGGGAGAAAGCCAGCAGCACCCGATGCGGCGGTCGCAGCTCGGTCTCCGCCACGTCAGTACGCAGTCGCAGATGCCAGCCCATCGCCCTTGCCCGTTCGATGAACGCATTACCAATATCCACTGGCAACACCACGCAAAAAAAACCTTCTTCGGTAATATGCTCTGCGGCACAGGTCAGCAGGGAGGCGTGATCGAGCGTAGTGGTGTACCGCGCCTGCTCTCGCTGCGAGGTCGCGCATGGCACGCCTTCGGCAAAAAAGGGCGGATTACTTATTATCAGTTCATAGCGTCGAGTTTGCGACGGCTGCCACTGATGAATATCGGCCTGCCAGACCTCAATCCGCGAAGCCCACGGCGACGCGAGGGCGTTTTCCCGCGCCTGAGCGGCGGCCTCTTCGTCCAGTTCGACCGCCTCGACATGCACATCATCTCCGGTACGCTGCGCGAGCATTAGCGCCAGCAGGCCGCTGCCCGCGCCAATATCCAGCACATGCTTCACTCCGGCAATCGGCGCCCAGGCGCCCAGCAAAATGCCGTCGGTACCCACCTTCATGGCGCAGCGATCGTGAGCGACAAAGAACCGTTTGAAGGTAAAACCATTGCGCGGCAGCGCAAACTTCGACTGAGACATCCTCAATAACCTTGCCGACAAAAACTCCTGAACCTAAGGCTATGCACAATACCGGAGAACAGATAGCCTTACAAACAGATGAACATTACGTCAGTAACGTCTATAATCGGCGGCCCACTCAGAGGTAGAACATGACTGTAACGACTTTTTCCGAACTTGAACTCGACGAAAACCTGCTGGAGGCCCTCCAGGATAAAGGTTTCACTCGCCCGACAGCCATTCAGGCCGCCGCTATTCCGCCTGCGCTCGATGGCCGTGACATTCTCGGTTCAGCGCCGACCGGCACCGGTAAAACGGCGGCGTATCTGCTGCCAGCGTTGCAGCACCTGCTCGATTTCCCGCGCAAGAAATCCGGCCCGCCGCGCATTCTTATCCTGACGCCGACCCGTGAGCTGGCGATGCAGGTGGCCGACCACGCCCGCGAGCTGGCGAAGCATACCCATCTGGACATTGCTACCATTACCGGCGGCGTGGCGTACATGAACCACGCGGAAGTGTTCAGCGAAAACCAGGACATCGTAGTCGCCACCACCGGTCGCCTGCTGCAATATATTAAAGAAGAGAATTTCGACTGCCGCGCCGTCGAGACCCTAATCCTCGATGAAGCCGACCGCATGCTGGATATGGGTTTTGCCCAGGATATCGAAACCATCGCCGGTGAAACTCGCTGGCGCAAGCAGACTATGCTGTTCTCCGCGACGCTGGAAGGCGATGCGATCAAAGACTTTGCTGAGCGTCTGCTGGAGGAGCCGGTTGAAGTTTCCGCCAATCCGTCAACCCGCGAGCGTAAGAAAATCCATCAGTGGTACTACCGCGCCGACGATATCGAACATAAAACCAAACTGCTGGTGAATCTGCTGCAACAGCCGGAAGCCACCCGCGCTATCGTGTTTGTGCGTAAGCGTGAGCGCGTGCATGAGCTGGCTAACTGGCTGCGTGAGGCCGGGATTAACACCTGCTGGCTGGAAGGCGAGATGGTGCAGGCCAAGCGAAACGAAGCTATTAAGCGCCTGACCGACGGCCGCGTCAACGTGCTGATCGCCACCGACGTCGCTGCCCGCGGTATCGATATTCCGGACGTCAGCCACGTCTTTAACTTCGATATGCCGCGTACCGCGGATACCTACCTGCACCGTATCGGTCGTACCGGCCGCGCCGGTAAAAAAGGGACCGCCATTTCTCTGGTCGAGGCTCATGACCACCTGCTGCTGGGTAAGATTGGTCGCTATATTGAAGAGCCGTTGAAAGCCAGGGTTATCGATGAACTGCGCCCGACGACCCGTGCGCCGAGCGAGAAGCTGACAGGTAAGCCATCGAAGAAAGTGCTGGCGAAGCGTGCGCAGAAGAAAAAAGATGAAAAAGAGAAACCGCGGGTGAAGAAGCGCCACCGCGATACGAAAAATATCGGTAAGCGCCGGAAGCCAAGCGCGGCCGGGACGCCGTCCAGCGATGAGTAAAAAAAACGCCGGGATATCCCGGCGTTTTCACATCTGGCGTTAACCTTACAGGCTTTCGGTAAAGGTACGGGCGATAACGTCGCGCTGCTGTTCCGGCGTCAGAGAGTTGAAGCGTACCGCGTAGCCGGAAACACGAATGGTCAGCTGCGGATATTTTTCCGGATGCTCAACCGCGTCCAGCAGGGTTTCGCGACGCAGCACGTTAACGTTCAGGTGCTGACCGCCTTCGACGCGCACTTCCGGTTTCACGTCCACCGGGATTTCACGGTATTCGATTTCACCCAGTTTGCTTACCGCAACCACATCATCTTCCGCAAAACCACCTTTGGCGCACAGGCAGCGCGCTTCGCCTTTTTCGCTATCCAGCAGCCAGAAAGAGTTGAGCAGGTCGTCGTTTGCCGCTTTAGTAATTTGGATACCAGTAATCATTTGATGCCTCCCAGGCAGTGTTTATTCGATTTTGGCCTCTTCGCGGCCAATTGGTAAAACCATTGTTGTATGAGTGTATATATATCAGCCGCACCCTCGGCATTCCTTGATATAAATCAATAAAAACCACTCACCCAACGTGGGTATATGAGGTTTTTATTGTTTTACATCAAGTTACGCCATTGTGAGCTATAAATAATTTTGTAAATTTTCAATTTTTTTTGCATAAAAGCCGGCATCAAGCCGTGCCGATTTTGTTCTATAGAAAGAAGCCGTTAAGCTATAGCGATGACCCTTTTGCAGGAGAGCAAGATGACCACCCCTTTAACCTGGCATGACGTGCTGGCGGATGAAAAGCAACAACCCTATTTTCTCAATACTCTGAAGACCGTCGCCGAAGAGCGCCAGTCGGGGATCACCATCTATCCACCGCAAAAAGACGTCTTCAATGCGTTTCGCTTTACTGAACTGGGCGATGTCAAAGTCGTCATTCTCGGCCAGGACCCCTATCACGGCCCGGGTCAGGCCCACGGTCTGGCGTTCTCAGTTCGTCCGGGCGTCGCGATCCCGCCTTCGTTGCTGAATATGTATAAAGAGCTGGAGGCCACGATCCCCGGCTTTACCCGCCCCACCCACGGTTATCTCGAAAGCTGGGCACGACAGGGCGTGCTGCTGCTGAATACGGTCCTGACCGTCCGCGCCGGACAGGCGCACTCGCACGCCAGTCTGGGCTGGGAGACCTTTACCGATAAGGTTATCGCTTTAATCAATGAGCATTGCGAGGGAGTAGTTTTTCTGCTGTGGGGCTCCCATGCGCAGAAGAAAGGCGCGATTATCGATCGTCAGCGCCACTGCGTGCTGAAGGCGCCGCATCCATCACCGCTCTCTGCGCATCGCGGCTTCTTTGGCTGCAACCATTTCGTACAGACCAACCAGTGGCTGGTTGACCGCGGCGAAACGCCGATCGACTGGATGCCGGTCCTTCCCGCTGAAAGCGAGTGATTGACAGCCATAAAAAAAGCCAGCATCAGCTGGCTTTTTTGCATTCAGGCAGGCGAATCACGCCTTGTTCTGACGCCACCATTCCGCCAGCAGGACGCCGGTCGCCACAGAGACGTTCAGGCTTTCAACGTTGCCGGTACCGTCGATGGCAACGCTGAGATCGGCGCTGGAAATCGCCGCATCGGACAGACCATCACGTTCCTGGCCTAACGCCAGCACCATTTTCTTCGGCAGCTCGGCTTTAAACAGCGGGGTACCATTATGGCTGGACGTTGAGACAATCGCGTAGCCCGCTTTGCGGAACTGATCGAGGGTATCGATAAAGCTGTCGCCGGTGATCGGTTCAACATGCTCCGCACCGCCCTCCGCCGTACGGATCGCCGCCCCGGACTCCAGCACGCCGGCATCCTGAACCACCACGCCCTTCACGCCAAAGTGCGCGCAGCTGCGCATGATCGCCCCGAGATTATGTGGGTTACCCACATCTTCCAGCGCCAGAACGCAATCTTCTTCCCCGGCCTTCGCGACCCATTGAGCAACAGAAGTGCCGTGGCGTTTTTTGATCAGGAAGCAGACGCCGCCGTGGTGCTCGGTGCCGGAGGCTTTCGCCAGCTCGGCTTCGTCCACCACGTGATAGGCCTTACGGTTGGCCGCCATCCAGCGCAGCGCCTCTTTAAAGCGCGGCGTCACGCTCTGAATAAACCAGGCGCGAACGATAGCTTCCGGACGGCTCTGGAACAGCGCCTGGCAGGCGTTTTCGCCATATACGCGGGTCTCTTCCGCACGCTGACGACGCAGCACTTCCGGATCGATAAAGCTCTTCCCGCTGATCCCGCCGTGATCTTCTTTTACCGGCGTCTCATCGCCAGGAGCGCGGGAAACGGTACGCCACGGAGACGCATCGTCGCGATGAAAATCATCGCGTTTGCGCTCGTCACGCTTACGGTCGTCACGTTTGCGATCATCGCCGCGGCTGTTTCGTTCGTCACGCGCAGGGCGGCTGCGGCCGTCAACACGAGATTTTCCTGGACGACCTCCCCCTTTCCCGGTACGTGGGTTATGGGTGCGTTTATCAGAATCATCATCACTGCGGACATACATCACTTTGACCTTGCCGCTTTTATTTTTCAGTTCGTCGCTCATCAATTTTCTCCACCTGCGCTGCGCGAAGCGCGCAGATTACCCGATGTGCCATCGCTTCGCCATGATTTCGTTTAAAAGCCGGCCTCTATTGCACTCATCGAACAAAACGCATTGTCCTCAAATAACACTTCATCGATAATATGTAACATCACAGAAACATATCGGCCACGTGCCACGTTGCAACCCATAACCAGAGGTTAGTTATGAATACCGTTTGTGCCAGTTGTCAGGCTCTGAACCGCCTCCCGGACGATCGTAGCGCGGATGGCGCAAAGTGCGGACGCTGCGGTCACGATCTTTTTGATGGCGACGTCATCAACGCGACCGGGGCAACGCTGGATAAACTCTTGAAGGACGATCTGCCGGTCGTTGTCGATTTCTGGGCGCCATGGTGCGGACCCTGCCGTAGCTTCGCGCCGATCTTTGAAGACGTCGCGGAAGAGCGTAGCGGGAAGATGCGTTTTGTGAAAGTCAACACCGAAGCGGAACGTGAGCTTAGCGCCCGGTTTCGTATCCGCAGCATCCCGACCATTATGATGTTCAAAAATGGCGAAGTGATCGACATGCTCAATGGCGCAGTGCCAAAAGCGCCATTCGATAGCTGGCTTAACGAAGCCGGCCAACAATAACCCTTCCGGGGCACCGCTTGTGCCCCGTTTTCACCTCTGCGACAATAGCGTTTTTCACTAGCGACTCCCATGACTGATAACGCTGTCCTTCGCCTGCGCGCCGAACGTCTCGCGCGAGCTACCCGCCCTTTCCTTGCGCGCGGCAATCGCATCCGCCGCTGCCAGCGCTGTCTGCTGCCGCTCAAGCAGTGCCTGTGCGCCACATTAACCTCAGCGCAGGCCGCCAGCCGCTTCTGCCTGGTGATGTTTGATACGGAACCGATGAAGCCCAGCAACACTGGCCGGCTCATCGCCGATATTCTGCCAGATACCGAAGCGTTTCAGTGGTCGCGTACCGAACCGCCGCAGGCGCTGCTCGATCTGGTCGCCCATCCTGATTATCAGCCCATGGTCGTATTTCCGGCCTCCTATGCCGGGCCGGAGCGCCAGGTCCTGAGCGCGCCGCCGTCCGGTAAACCGCCGCTGTTTATCATGCTCGACGGCACCTGGACCGAAGCGCGCAAAATGTTCCGTAAGAGTCCTTATCTCGACGCGCTGCCGATTATCTCCGTCGATCTGTCGCGCATCTCTGCCTACCATCTGCGCGAGGCGCACGCCGACGGACAATATTGTACCGCGGAAGTGGCCATCGCCCTGCTGGATCTGGCGGGCGATGCCCCGGCCGCCGCTGCGCTTGGCGAGCACTTCACCCGCTTCCGGGCCCGCTATCTGGCGGGAAAAACCCAGCATAAGGGCAGTATCACAGCGGGCCAGGTGGAAAACGTTTAAAATCATTCGGTCACTGGGATGAAAGGAGACCGGTATGAGCCAACGAGGCCTGGAAGCGCTGCTGCGACCAAAGTCCATCGCCGTTATTGGCGCATCAATGAAGCCGCAGCGCGCTGGCTATCTCATGATGCGCAACCTGTTAGCCGGCGGCTTCAATGGCCCGGTGATGCCGGTCACCCCCGCCTGGAAGGCGGTTCTTGGGGTACTGGCATGGCCTACCATCGAGAGCCTGCCGTTTACCCCGGATCTGGCGGTGCTCTGTACTAACGCCAGGCGTAATCTCGAATTGCTCGAAGCCTTAGGGCAAAAAGGCTGCAAGACCTGCATCATCCTCTCTTCGCAGCCGGAACAGTACCCGGCGCTGCTCGAATGCGCCGCGCGCTATCAGATGCGTCTGCTCGGCCCCAACAGTCTCGGACTGCTGGCCCCATGGCAAGGGCTGAACGCCAGCTTTTCACCGGTGCCGATCCATCGCGGTAAACTGGCCTTTATCTCGCAGTCGGCCGCCGTCTCCAATACTATCCTTGACTGGGCGCAACAGCGCGAGATGGGTTTTTCCTACTTCATCGCCCTGGGTGATAGCCTGGATATTGATGTCGATGACCTGCTGGACTTTCTGGCCCGCGACAGCAAGACCAGCGCCATTTTGCTGTACCTCGAGCATCTCAGCGACGCGCGCCGCTTTGTCTCCGCCGCGCGCAGCGCTTCGCGAAACAAACCTATCCTGGTGATTAAAAGCGGCCGTAGTCCGGCGGCGCAGAAGCTATTGCACGCCAATTCCGGGATGGACCCGGCATGGGATGCGGCCATTCAGCGCGCTGGTCTGCTGCGGGTGCAGGATACCCATGAGCTGTTCTCTGCGGTGGAAACCCTCAGCCACATGCGCCCGCTGCGCGGTGAAAAACTGATGATCGTCAGCAACGGTGCGGCGCCGGCGGCGCTGGCGCTGGATGAGCTTTGGTTGCGAAACGGTAAGCTGGCGACTCTCAGCGAGGAGACGCGCGACGCCCTGCGCCAGGCGTTGCCGGTTGGCGTGGAGATCGCCAACCCGCTGGATCTACGCGATGACGCCAGTAGCGAACACTATCAGCGGGCGGTGAATGTTTTGCTCAACAGTCAGGACTATGACGCGCTGCTGGTGATCCACTCTCCCAGCGCCGCCGCGCCGGGCACCGAGAGTGCCCTGGCCCTGATTGACGCTCTGAAGCATCACCCGCGCGGTAAATATGTCACCGTGCTGACCAACTGGTGCGGCGAATTTTCCTCGCAGGAAGCGCGACGTTTATTCAGCGATGCCGGCCTCCCTACCTACCGTACGCCGGAGGGCACGATCACCGCTTTTATGCATATGGTGGAATACCGTCGCAACCAGAAACAACTGCGCGAGACGCCGGTGCTACCAGACTCCTTAACCGCCAATACCAGCGAGGCGCATGCTCTGCTGCAGCAAGCGATAGAAGACGGCGCCACCACGCTGGATACTCACGAGGTCAGCCCGGTGCTTCGGGCCTATGGCATCCACACGCTGCCAACCTGGATTGCCGCTGACAGCGCGGAAGCGGTGCATATCGCTGAGCAGATAGGCTATCCGGTTGCGCTGAAGCTGCGTTCTCCGGATATCCCGCACAAATCGGAAGTACAGGGGGTCATGCTCTATTTGCGTACCGCCGCCGAGGTGCAGCAGGCTGCAGATGCGATGATCGATCGCGTCAAACTGGCCTGGCCCCAGGCGCGCATCCATGGATTGCTGGTGCAAAGCATGGCCAATCGCGCTGGCGCCCAGGAGCTAAGAGTAGTGGTTGAGCACGATCCCGTCTTCGGCCCGTTGATTATGCTGGGCGAGGGCGGCGTGGAGTGGCGGGCCGAGGACCAGGCCGCCGTGGCGCTGCCGCCGCTGAATATGAACCTGGCGCGTTATCTGGTGATCCAGGCGATCAAAAATAAGAAGATCCGCGGCCGCAGCGCCTTGCGCCCGCTGGATATCGCTGGCTTAAGCCAGCTGCTGGTTCAGGTCTCGAACCTGATCGTCGACTGCCCGGAGATCCAGCGCCTGGATATTCATCCCCTGCTCGCTTCCGGCAACGAGTTTACGGCGCTGGACGTTACCCTGGGGCTTGCTCCCTTCAGCGGCGACAGTGAAAGCCGTCTCGCTATTCGTCCCTATCCGCACCAACTGGAGGAGTGGGTGGTGATGAAAAATGGCGATCGCTGTCTGTTCCGGCCGATCCTCCCGGAAGATGAGCCACAGTTGCTCGCATTTATCGCCCAGGTCACCAAAGAAGATCTCTATTATCGCTATTTTAGTGAGATCAACGAATTTACCCATGACGACTTAGCCAATATGACCCAGATCGACTACGATCGAGAAATGGCGTTCGTTGCCGTCAGGACCAGCGCAGAGAAGAGCGAGATCCTCGGCGTGACGCGGGCGATCTCCGATCCCGATAATATTGACGCCGAGTTTGCCGTTCTGGTCCGTTCAGATTTAAAAGGGTTAGGCCTGGGGCGAAGGTTGCTGGAAAAGCTGATCGCCTATACGCAAAGCCATGGCCTGCAGCGCCTTAATGGTATTACGATGCCAAATAACCGAGGCATGATAGGCCTCGCCAGAAAGCTGGGATTCACCGTCGATATTCAGCTGGAAGATGGGATTGTCAGCCTGTCGCTGCCCCTGAATCAGGGATAATCGCGCGACGCTGACCGCAATTGTTGACCACATTAGCGGGTAGTAATGGTATTATTGCCCGCTTACGTCGTCTGCATGGTACAGAAGACCCTTCAATAAACAGAGAAGAAACGCACTGTGATGTTGTCAAAATTTAAGCGTAATAAACATCAACAACACCTTGCCCAACTCCCTAAGCTTTCTCAGTCAGTTGATGATGTAGAGTTCTTTTACGCCCCTGCGGAATTCAGGGAAGCGTTACTGACCCGGATTGCCCACGCCACTCAGCGTATATGCATTATTGCGCTCTATCTGGAGCAAGATGATGGCGGAAAAGGAATTTTGCAGGCCCTTTATGACGCCAAACGCCAGCGTCCGGAACTGGATGTCCGCGTTCTGGTGGACTGGCACCGCGCTCAGCGTGGCCGGATCGGCGCCGCCGCCTCTAATACCAATGCCGACTGGTATTGTCGGATGGCCAATGAAAATCCAGGGGTAGATATCCCCGTTTACGGCGTGCCGATTAACACCCGGGAGGCGCTCGGCGTTCTCCATTTCAAAGGCTTTATTATTGATGACTGCGTCCTCTACAGCGGCGCCAGCCTGAATGATGTTTATCTGCATCAGCATGATAAGTATCGCTATGATCGCTATCAGTGCATCCGTAACGGCAAAATGGCGGACATCATGTTCGACTGGGTCGACAACAATCTGGTTCAGGGGCGCGGCGTTAACCGTCTCGACAGACCGGATCGGCCAAGAAGCCCGGAAATCAAAAACGACATTCGCCAGTACCGTCAGGAGCTCCGCGACCGCAGCTACCATTTTGTCGGCACCGCTGGTGACGAAGAACTCTCCGTCACCCCGCTGGTAGGCCTGGGTAAATCGAGCCTGCTGAATAAAACCATCTTTCACCTGATGCCCTGTGCCGAACACAAGCTGACGATCTGCACCCCCTACTTCAACCTCCCTGCCGTACTGGTAAGAAATATCATCCAGCTGCTGCGCGACGGAAAACAGGTGGAGATTATTGTCGGCGATAAAACGGCTAACGATTTCTACATTCCTGAAGATCAGCCGTTTAAAATCATCGGCGCCCTTCCCTATCTGTATGAGATCAACCTGCGGCGTTTCCTCAGTCGGCTGCAGTATTATGTCAATACCGATCAGCTGATCGTCCGCCTGTGGAAGGATGACGATAACAGCTACCACCTGAAAGGCATGTGGGTTGACGATGAGTGGATGCTGCTCACTGGCAACAACCTGAACCCGCGCGCCTGGCGGCTCGATCTGGAAAACGCCATTCTGATCCACGATCCAAAGCGGCAGCTGGGGGCCATGCGGGAGAAAGAGCTGAAGCTCATCCGCACCCACACCACGGTAGTGAAACATTATCGGGATCTGCAAAGTATCGCCGACTATCCGGTGAAAGTGCGAAAACTGATCCGCCGCCTGCGGCGGATCCGCATTGACCGGCTGATCAGCCGTATTCTCTGACTATCAGCCCCGCCTCGACGGGGCTTTTTTCTGGAAGCGCTATGCGTACGATATTAGTGATTGCTTCGCTGCTGTTAACCGGCTGCAGCCACATGGCAAATGATGCATGGTCCGGTCAGGACAAAGCCCAGCATTTTCTGGCCTCAGCGATGCTCTCTGCCGCTGGCAATGAATATGCGCAACATCAGGGTTACAGCCGGGACCGCAGCGCCGCTATCGGCCTGATGTTTTCCGTCAGCCTTGGCGCCTCAAAAGAGCTTTGGGACAGCCGCCCGGCTGGGAGCGGCTGGAGCTGGAAGGATTTTGCCTGGGATGTCGCCGGCGCGACCACCGGCTACGCTGTATGGCAGTTGGCTCATCAGTAAGCGTTACAGACGCAACCCCTTCCCTTTGCGATGCAACATCAGGGAGACAAGGAAGGCAATGGCGGCCATCACCGTCACATACCAGTAGAACGCGTGCTCTATCCCTGCCGACTTAAGCGACAGCGCGACGTACTCCGCAGAGCCGCCGAACAATGCGTTCGCGACGGCATAGGACAACCCGACCCCAAGCGCGCGAACCTGAGCCGGGAACATCTCTGCTTTCAGGATGCCGCTGATCGAGGTATAGAAACTGACAATCAGTAAGGCGCAGATCACCAGGCCGAAGGCGGCATAGGGTGAGCTCACTTTTTGCAAGGCGCTGAGAATAGGCACGGTAAATAACGTCGCCAGCACGCCAAAGCACAGCATGGAGGTCCGGCGGCCAACTTTATCCGAGAAGGCGCCGAATAGCGGCTGAACCAGCATATAAACGAACAGCGCCGCGGTCATGATCACGCTGGCGGTGCTGGCCGTCATGCCCGCCGTGTTGACCAGATACTTTTGCATATAGGTGGTGAAGGTGTAGAAGGTCAGCGATCCGGCGGCGGTAAAGCCTAACACCATCGCAAAGGCCCGGCGATTGCGCCACAACCCTTTAAATGAGCCAGCCTCTTTCAGCGCCCGGGTCTCTTGCTTCGAGGTTTCGTCCAGCTGGCGACGCAGCCACAGCGCGACGATAGCCAGTACCGCCCCGAGGGCAAAAGGAATACGCCATCCCCAGGCATGGAGATCTTCATCGTTAAGCACCTGCTGGAGCGCCACAACCACTAATACAGCCAGCAGTTGACCACCAATCAGCGTAACGTACTGGAAGGAGGCATAGAAGCCTTTCTTACCCTCCACCGCGACTTCACTCATATAGGTCGCACTGGTGCCGTATTCTCCGCCAACAGACAGCCCCTGGAACAGACGCGCCAGCAGCAGAAGCGCCGGGGCCCAGGAGCCGATCACCGCATAACCCGGCAGACAGGCAATCACCAGTGAGCCAAAGCACATCATGCAGACCGAGATAAGCATGGACGTTTTACGTCCCCGGCGGTCAGCGATCCGACCAAACAGCCATCCACCGATAGGACGCATCAGAAATCCGGCGGCAAATACGCCTGCCGTTTGCAGCAGTTGGGTGGTGGTATTTCCGGATGGAAAGAAGATGTGCGCGAAATAGAGCGAGCAGAATGAGTAAACGTAAAAATCAAACCATTCAACCAGATTCCCCGAGGAAGCGCCAACAATTGCCCAAATACGACGACGGGTATCGGCCAGTTCCGGCGCGCCCCGTTCGGTAATGCTACTTTCTGTCATTGTTATATTGCTCCAGCAAAGACTGCAATCTGTCTTGTCGGGCGTACCACGTCACGCAGACAAATTAATTAGTAAACTAAATGTTATATAATTGTTATTTTTTTATATGTGATTGGATTCACATTTTTTTTCGCAAGCACGGTTTTCGCGATCATCGCCAGCGCAGGGGCAGGGAAAAAGTGGATTATGGCGAAGGGATTGCCATGACGGGGTTTTATTTTGCGTTGAAAGGAGATAATGGAGCGAACATGGCGTAATTCTCGCCGGAGGCGGTGCTGCGCACTTTGTCCGGGCTACGCTTTTGTAGCCCCGGTAAGCGCAGCGCCACCGGGGGAGATATACCCCACACAGCAAAAAAACCCGCACCTTTCGGGACGGGGTTCTTTTTAAACGCAAAAACAAAAAGCCCGGTCTTTTGACCGGGCTTTCTGCTTTATTTGATGCCTGGCAGTTCCCTACTCTCACATGGGGAGACCCCACACTACCATCGGCGCTACGGCGTTTCACTTCTGAGTTCGGCATGGGGTCAGGTGGGACCACCGCGCTAGTGCCGCCAGGCAAATTCTTTGTGCTCAGTATGCAATTCTTTATATTGCGTACTCAACTCTGAATCTAAGCTGAAAATTCTCTCAATCCGCCAAAACATCTTCGGCGTTGTAAGGTTAAGCCTCACGGTTCATTAGTACCGGTTAGCTCAACGCATCGCTGCGCTTACACACCCGGCCTATCAACGTCGTCGTCTTCAACGTTCCTTCAGGAGACTTAAAGTCTCAGGGAGAACTCATCTCGGGGCAAGTTTCGTGCTTAGATGCTTTCAGCACTTATCTCTTCCGCATTTAGCTACCGGGCAGTGCCATTGGCATGACAACCCGAACACCAGTGATGCGTCCACTCCGGTCCTCTCGTACTAGGAGCAGCCCCCCTCAATTCTCCAGCGCCCACGGCAGATAGGGACCGAACTGTCTCACGACGTTCTAAACCCAGCTCGCGTACCACTTTAAATGGCGAACAGCCATACCCTTGGGACCTACTTCAGCCCCAGGATGTGATGAGCCGACATCGAGGTGCCAAACACCGCCGTCGATATGAACTCTTGGGCGGTATCAGCCTGTTATCCCCGGAGTACCTTTTATCCGTTGAGCGATGGCCCTTCCATTCAGAACCACCGGATCACTATGACCTGCTTTCGCACCTGCTCGCGCCGTCACGCTCGCAGTCAAGCTAGCTTATGCCATTGCACTAACCTCCTGATGTCCGACCAGGATTAGCTAACCTTCGTGCTCCTCCGTTACGCTTTGGGAGGAGACCGCCCCAGTCAAACTACCCACCAGACACTGTCCGCAACCCCGGTAAGGGGCCAACGTTAGAACATCAAACATTAAAGGGTGGTATTTCAAGGTTGGCTCCACGCAGACTGGCGTCCACGCTTCAAAGCCTCCCACCTATCCTACACATCAAGGCTCAATGTTCAGTGTCAAGCTATAGTAAAGGTTCACGGGGTCTTTCCGTCTTGCCGCGGGTACACTGCATCTTCACAGCGAGTTCAATTTCACTGAGTCTCGGGTGGAGACAGCCTGGCCATCATTACGCCATTCGTGCAGGTCGGAACTTACCCGACAAGGAATTTCGCTACCTTAGGACCGTTATAGTTACGGCCGCCGTTTACCGGGGCTTCGATCAAGAGCTTCTCCTTACGGATAACCCCATCAATTAACCTTCCGGCACCGGGCAGGCGTCACACCGTATACGTCCACTTTCGTGTTTGCACAGTGCTGTGTTTTTAATAAACAGTTGCAGCCAGCTGGTATCTTCGACTGGTCTCAGCTCCATCCGCAGGGACTTCACCTACACACCAGCGTGCCTTCTCCCGAAGTTACGGCACCATTTTGCCTAGTTCCTTCACCCGAGTTCTCTCAAGCGCCTTGGTATTCTCTACCTGACCACCTGTGTCGGTTTGGGGTACGATTTGATGTTACCTGATGCTTAGAGGCTTTTCCTGGAAGCAGGGCATTTGTTACTTCAGCACCGTAGTGCCTCGTCATCACACCTCAGCCTTGATTATCCGGATTTGCCTGGATAACCAGCCTACATGCTTAAACCGGGACAACCGTCGCCCGGCTAACATAGCCTTCTCCGTCCCCCCTTCGCAGTAACACCAAGTACAGGAATATTAACCTGTTTCCCATCGACTACGCCTTTCGGCCTCGCCTTAGGGGTCGACTCACCCTGCCCCGATTAACGTTGGACAGGAACCCTTGGTCTTCCGGCGAGCGGGCTTTTCACCCGCTTTATCGTTACTTATGTCAGCATTCGCACTTCTGATACCTCCAGCAACCCTCACAGGTCACCTTCGCAGGCTTACAGAACGCTCCCCTACCCAACAACACATAGTGTCGCTGCCGCAGCTTCGGTGCATGGTTTAGCCCCGTTACATCTTCCGCGCAGGCCGACTCGACCAGTGAGCTATTACGCTTTCTTTAAATGATGGCTGCTTCTAAGCCAACATCCTGGCTGTCTGTGCCTTCCCACATCGTTTCCCACTTAACCATGACTTTGGGACCTTAGCTGGCGGTCTGGGTTGTTTCCCTCTTCACGACGGACGTTAGCACCCGCCGTGTGTCTCCCGTGATAACATTCTTCGGTATTCGTAGTTTGCATCGGGTTGGTAAGTCGGGATGACCCCCTAGCCGAAACAGTGCTCTACCCCCGAAGATGAATTCACGAGGCGCTACCTAAATAGCTTTCGGGGAGAACCAGCTATCTCCCGGTTTGATTGGCCTTTCACCCCCAGCCACAAGTCATCCGCTAATTTTTCAACATTAGTCGGTTCGGTCCTCCAGTTAGTGTTACCCAACCTTCAACCTGCCCATGGCTAGATCACCGGGTTTCGGGTCTATACCCTGCAACTTAACGCCCAGTTAAGACTCGGTTTCCCTGCGGCTCCCCTATACGGTTAACCTTGCTACAGAATATAAGTCGCTGACCCATTATACAAAAGGTACGCAGTCACACCCGAAGGTGCTCCCACTGCTTGTACGTACACGGTTTCAGGTTCTTTTTCACTCCCCTCGCCGGGGTTCTTTTCGCCTTTCCCTCACGGTACTGGTTCACTATCGGTCAGTCAGGAGTATTTAGCCTTGGAGGATGGTCCCCCCATATTCAGACAGGATACCACGTGTCCCGCCCTACTCTTCGAGTTCACAGCCTGTGCATTTTGGTGTACGGGACTATCACCCTGTACCGTCGGACTTTCCAGACCGTTCCACTAACACACAAGCTGATTCAGACTCTGGGCTGCTCCCCGTTCGCTCGCCGCTACTGGGGGAATCTCGGTTGATTTCTTTTCCTCGGGGTACTTAGATGTTTCAGTTCCCCCGGTTCGCCTCGTTAACCTATGTATTCAGTTAACGATAGTGCAACGAATTGCACTGGGTTTCCCCATTCGGACATCGCCGGTTATAACGGTTCATATCACCTTACCGACGCTTTTCGCAGATTAGCACGTCCTTCATCGCCTCTGACTGCCAGGGCATCCACCGTGTACGCTTAGTCGCTTAACCTCACAACCCGAAGATGTTTCGTAAAACACCATCGTGTCGCGAAAATTTGAGAGACTCGAACACACCATTAAAGATGTGTCGTTTCAATTTTCAGCTTGATCCAGATTTTTAAAGAGCAAATATCTCAAACATCACCCGAAGATGAGTTTTGAGATACATCGGCACGCGTCTTTCACTCACGAACCAGCAAGTGGCGTCCCCTAGGGGATTCGAACCCCTGTTACCGCCGTGAAAGGGCGGTGTCCTGGGCCTCTAGACGAAGGGGACACTGAAGTCTCAATCGCAAGACGCCTTGCTTCTTTACTTTCATCAGACAATCTGTGTGAGCACTACAAAGGCAGGTTCTTTAAGGTAAGGAGGTGATCCAACCGCAGGTTCCCCTACGGTTACCTTGTTACGACTTCACCCCAGTCATGAATCACAAAGTGGTAAGCGCCCTCCCGAAGGTTAAGCTACCTACTTCTTTTGCAACCCACTCCCATGGTGTGACGGGCGGTGTGTACAAGGCCCGGGAACGTATTCACCGTAGCATTCTGATCTACGATTACTAGCGATTCCGACTTCATGGAGTCGAGTTGCAGACTCCAATCCGGACTACGACATACTTTATGAGGTCCGCTTGCTCTCGCGAGGTCGCTTCTCTTTGTATATGCCATTGTAGCACGTGTGTAGCCCTGGTCGTAAGGGCCATGATGACTTGACGTCATCCCCACCTTCCTCCAGTTTATCACTGGCAGTCTCCTTTGAGTTCCCGGCCGAACCGCTGGCAACAAAGGATAAGGGTTGCGCTCGTTGCGGGACTTAACCCAACATTTCACAACACGAGCTGACGACAGCCATGCAGCACCTGTCTCACAGTTCCCGAAGGCACCAATCCATCTCTGGAAAGTTCTGTGGATGTCAAGACCAGGTAAGGTTCTTCGCGTTGCATCGAATTAAACCACATGCTCCACCGCTTGTGCGGGCCCCCGTCAATTCATTTGAGTTTTAACCTTGCGGCCGTACTCCCCAGGCGGTCGATTTAACGCGTTAGCTCCGGAAGCCACGCCTCAAGGGCACAACCTCCAAATCGACATCGTTTACGGCGTGGACTACCAGGGTATCTAATCCTGTTTGCTCCCCACGCTTTCGCACCTGAGCGTCAGTCTTTGTCCAGGGGGCCGCCTTCGCCACCGGTATTCCTCCAGATCTCTACGCATTTCACCGCTACACCTGGAATTCTACCCCCCTCTACAAGACTCTAGCCTGCCAGTTTCGAATGCAGTTCCCAGGTTGAGCCCGGGGATTTCACATCCGACTTGACAGACCGCCTGCGTGCGCTTTACGCCCAGTAATTCCGATTAACGCTTGCACCCTCCGTATTACCGCGGCTGCTGGCACGGAGTTAGCCGGTGCTTCTTCTGCGGGTAACGTCAATCGCCAAGGTTATTAACCTTAACGCCTTCCTCCCCGCTGAAAGTGCTTTACAACCCGAAGGCCTTCTTCACACACGCGGCATGGCTGCATCAGGCTTGCGCCCATTGTGCAATATTCCCCACTGCTGCCTCCCGTAGGAGTCTGGACCGTGTCTCAGTTCCAGTGTGGCTGGTCATCCTCTCAGACCAGCTAGGGATCGTCGCCTAGGTGAGCCGTTACCCCACCTACTAGCTAATCCCATCTGGGCACATCTGATGGCATGAGGCCCGAAGGTCCCCCACTTTGGTCTTGCGACGTTATGCGGTATTAGCTACCGTTTCCAGTAGTTATCCCCCTCCATCAGGCAGTTTCCCAGACATTACTCACCCGTCCGCCGCTCGTCACCCGAGAGCAAGCTCTCTGTGCTACCGCTCGACTTGCATGTGTTAGGCCTGCCGCCAGCGTTCAATCTGAGCCATGATCAAACTCTTCAATTTAAGTTTGATGCTCGTGAATTAAACTTCGTAATGAATTACGTATGTTCACTCAGAGACTTGGTATTCATTTTTCGTCCGAGGACGTTAAGAATCCATGTCACTTTGAGTGCCCACACAGATTGTCTGATAAATTGTTAAAGAGCAGTTGCGACGCGCTTTAGCGCTCTGTCGCGAGGTCCCGTATAATACGTTTTCCTCATTCAGAGTCAAGCGCTTATTTTGCTTTTCTCTGTCGGCTTTCAACGTCGATTTCCGTCGTTGAATCCTCCTGACCCGGCGGCTTGTTTGCCGTTGTTCCGTGTCAGTGGAGGCGCATTATAGGGAGTAATTCTGAAGTGACAAGGATAAATTCAAAAAAAGAATTCAACCGCTCACTTTTCAACCAAACCAGGTGTTGAGCTTTAATTCTTGCCTGGTTTTTAAACAAAAACGAGCCCGTTGGGCCCGTTTTTGTCGTTTTGTGATTTACTGCACTGCCACAATACGGTCGTCTTTCACCACCAGCTCGACAGCTTTCCCCGGAACCAGCTCACCGGAAAGGATCTGCTGGGCTAACGGGTTCTCAATCTGCTGCTGAATAGCGCGTTTCAGTGGCCGCGCGCCGTATACCGGATCGTAACCGTTGGCGCTCAGCAACTTCAGCGCCTCATCGGACATCCGCACTTCATACCCACGCTCTTCCAGGCGTTTATACAAACGCTGCAGCTGGATCTGGGCAATAGAAGCAATGTGTTTCTCACCCAGAGGATGGAAGACCACCACTTCGTCGATACGGTTAATAAACTCCGGACGGAAGTTCTGGCTTACCACTCCCAGTACCAGATCCTTCATATGACCGTAGTCCAGTTCGCCAAACCGTTCCTGAATCAGATCGGAACCGAGGTTCGAGGTCATGATGACCACCGTATTACGGAAGTCGACCGTTCTCCCCTGCCCGTCGGTCAGACGCCCGTCGTCGAGTACCTGCAGCAGAATGTTGAACACATCCGGGTGCGCTTTTTCCACTTCATCCAGCAGAATGACGGAATAAGGACGACGACGCACCGCCTCGGTCAGGTAACCGCCCTCTTCATAGCCGACGTATCCCGGAGGCGCACCGACCAGACGCGAGACGGAGTGTTTCTCCATAAACTCGGACATATCGATACGCACCATCGCGTCGTCGCTGTCGAACATAAAGTTAGCCAGCGTTTTACACAGCTCGGTTTTACCGACCCCGGTTGGACCGAGGAACAGGAACGAACCAATCGGCCGGTTCGGATCGGATAGCCCAGCGCGGCTACGGCGAATGGCGTTCGATACCGCTTCAACCGCCTCATCCTGGCCAATCACCCGATGATGCAGCTCCTGCTCCATACGCAGCAGTTTGTCGCGCTCGCTTTCCATCATCCGGGAGACAGGGATACCGGTCCAGCGGGCCAGCACTTCGGCGATCTCAGCATCCGTCACTTTATTACGCAGCAGACGCATGGTTTTCCCTTCGGACTGAGTGGCAGCCGCCAGCTGTTTCTCCAGTTCCGGAATTTTGCCGTACTGCAGCTCGGACATCCGCGCCAGATCGCCGACGCGACGCGCCTGTTCGATAGCGATTTTCGCCTGTTCCAGCTCGGCTTTAATAGTCTGGGTGCCGGAGAGAGAGGCTTTTTCCGCTTTCCACTCTTCTTCCAGCACCGAGTACTGCCGTTCTTTATCCGCCAGCTCCTCGTTGAGCATATCGAGACGTTTCAGGCTCGCTTCATCAGACTCTTTCTTCAGCGCCTGCTGTTCCAGTTTCAGCTGGATAATACGTCTATCGAGACGGTCCAGCTCTTCCGGCTTGGAGTCGATCTGCATACGAATGCTGGACGCCGCCTCATCGATAAGGTCGATGGCTTTATCCGGCAGCTGACGGTCGGCAATATAGCGATGCGACAAGGTCGCCGCCGCGACAATCGCCGGGTCAGTGATCTGCACGTGGTGGTGCAGCTCGTAACGTTCTTTCAGGCCACGCAGAATAGCGATGGTATCTTCTACCGTCGGCTCGGCGACGAACACTTTCTGGAAGCGACGTTCCAGCGCGGCGTCTTTTTCGATGTACTGACGGTATTCATCAAGCGTTGTCGCCCCGACGCAGTGCAGTTCACCACGCGCCAGCGCCGGCTTCAGCATGTTACCCGCATCCATCGCGCCGTCGGCTTTACCAGCGCCCACCATGGTATGCAGTTCGTCGATAAACAGAATGACGTTGCCTTCCTGTTTTGACAGGTCAGTCAGCACGCCTTTCAGACGCTCTTCAAACTCACCGCGGTATTTCGCCCCGGCCACCAGCGCCCCCATATCCAGCGCCAATACCCGACGGCCTTTCAACCCTTCTGGTACTTCGCCGTTGACGATACGCTGCGCCAGTCCTTCGACGATTGCCGTTTTACCCACCCCGGGTTCACCAATCAGTACCGGGTTGTTTTTGGTACGACGCTGCAGTACCTGGATGGTACGGCGAATCTCTTCATCACGGCCGATCACCGGATCCAGCTTGCCCTGCTCGGCTCGCTCGGTCAGATCGACGGTAAATTTCTTCAATGCCTGACGTTGGTCTTCGGCACCCTGATCGTTCACGCTTTCACCTCCGCGCATTTGTTCAATCGCCTGAGTCACGTTGGCGGTTGTTGCTCCGGCGGATTTTAAAAGGTCGGTCAGCGTACCGCGCGATTCAAGCGCCGCCAGAACGAACAGTTCCGACGAAATAAAGTTGTCCTTTTTCTTTTGCGCCAGCTTGTCGCAAAGGTTCAGGATCCGCACTAAATCCTGAGAAGGTTGTACATCGCCGCCGGTGCCTTCCACCTGCGGTAAACGGCTCAAGGCCTGCTCGATGTCAGTGCGTAGTTTCCCGGCATTGACGCCCGCCGAGGTTAATAAAGGACGTACCGATCCCCCTTCCTGATTCAGTAAGGCGCTCATTAAATGAAGAGGTTCGATGAATTGGTTGTCGTGCCCGAGTGCGAGTGACTGGGCATCGGCAAGAGCAAGCTGGAATTTATTGGTAAGACGATCCAGACGCATAACTCCTCCCATAAACAGGTCAAATTTGCTACTGGAGATTAAATGAGGTCATCCCTCAATTATTCAAGGTTAAAGACCTGAACTATGCGAAAAATAAGTTTGCCTTCTGGATCGTCTTGATTCTCTAGGTTATATCAGCCAAATGAAACTTGCCATACGACCGGTGGTCTTGTCGCGCCGGTAAGAGAAAAAATCATCCTTTTCGCTTAGCGTGCAGCGATCGCCGCCGAAAATCTGCTCAACGCCGACGTTTGCCAGACGCTGCCGAGCCAGTTGATAGATATCAGCAAAATATTTCTCGCCTGCCGGACGAAAAGCCCGGTGCGCGTTCTCGTCTTTCGCCATAAAGGCATCCCGGACTTCCGGCCCCACCTCAAATGCCTGCGGACCAATGGCAGGGCCCAGCCACGCCATCATGTTTTCGGCTTTATCGGCGAAACGGGCAACCGTCTCTTCCAGAACCCCTTCGCATAAGCCGCGCCATCCCGCATGCGCCGCGGCGACTTCGGTGCCGTCGCGGTTACAGAACAGGACCGGCAGGCAGTCGGCGGTCATCACCGCACAGACGGTGCCTGGCGTACGACTATAAGAAGCATCTGCGCGTTTCGATGGATAGGGTCCGCCGTCCAGCGTCAGAACATCGGTGCCATGAACCTGCTCCAGCCAAACCGGGTAAGACGGCAAGCCACCGGCGGCAAACATCCGCCGCCGGTTTTCTTCAACATGCTGCAGATTGTCTCCGCAATGGGCGCCCAGGTTGAGCGAGTCATAGGGCGGCAGACTCACGCCGCCAATGCGGGTCGAACTACAGGCCGCCACGCTGCGGGGCATCGGCCACTGCGGTACAATCAGTTTAGTCATAACCAGTCAATATCGTCCTTATGGGCTTCAAAATCGGCACGCATCGCCTCGATGAGCTCGACCATATCCTGTGGGATGGGCGCATGCCACTCCATTTCAATGCCGGTGATCGGGTGATACAGACGCAACATGGTGGCGTGCAGCGCCTGACGGTCGAATTTACGCAGCGCGGTGATGAACTCCTCCGACGCGCCCTTCGGCGGACGCGGCCGGCCGCCATACACCTGGTCACCCACCAGCGGATGGGTGATATGCGACATATGCACACGGATCTGATGCGTACGACCGGTTTCCAGGCGCAGGCGCAGGCGCGTATGGATGCGGAAATGTTCCATAATCCGGTAGTGGGTCACCGCCGGTTTGCCCATCGGATGCACCGCCATATGGGTACGTTTTGTCGGATGACGACTGATCGGCTCTTCCACTGTGCCACCGGAAGTCATGTGGCCGATGGCCACCGCTTCATACTCGCGAGTGATCTCGCGCAGCTGCAGCGACTCCACCAGCCGGGTTTGTGCCGGAATGGTTTTCGCCACCACCATCAGACCGGTGGTGTCTTTATCCAGACGGTGCACGATCCCCGCGCGCGGCACATCGGCAATCGGCGGATAGTAGTGCAGCAGCGCATTCAGCACAGTACCGTCAGGGTTGCCCGCGCCAGGATGCACAACCAGATCGCGCGGTTTGTTAATCACGAGGATGTCATCATCTTCGTAAACGATATTGAGCGGAATATCCTGCGGCTGGAAGCGCGCCTCTTCTTCGATTTCGACATCGATAGCGATGTGCTCTCCCCCCAGCACTTTTTCTTTCGGCTTATCGCCAATGGTGCCATTGACTAATACGCGTTGGTCGAGGATCCATTCTTTTATCCGCGATCGCGAATAATCAGGGAACAATTCGGCCAAAGCCTGATCTAAGCGTTGACCGAGTTGATTTTCGGTCACCGTTGCGGTGAGTTGTACTCGTTGTGCCATATACAGCTTCTTCGTTTAACGTTGGGTTTTACGGCTTTGCCGTTTAATATAGTGTGCTATTGTAGCTGGTCTTAATCGGGAGCAGGAACAGAGATTCTCCCGCATAAACATTTTGAGGAAGTCAAAACGTCATGACGCGCATGAAATACCTGGTGGCAGCCGCCACACTGAGCCTGGCTTTGGTGGGTTGCTCCGGCTCTAAGGAAGAGGTGCCTGATAATCCGCCGAATGAAATCTACGCGACCGCCCAGCAAAAACTGCAGGACGGTAACTGGAAACAGGCGATAACGCAACTGGAAGCATTGGATAATCGTTATCCATTCGGCCCTTATTCCCAACAGGTACAGCTGGATCTGATTTATGCGTATTATAAAAACGCCGATCTTCCTCTGGCTCAGGCGGCTATCGATCGCTTCATGCGTTTGAACCCCACCCATCCGAACATCGACTATGTCATCTATATGCGCGGCCTGACCAACATGGCCCTGGATGACAGCGCCCTGCAGGGCTTCTTCGGCGTTGATCGCTCCGACCGCGATCCGCAGCACGCGCGCGATGCCTTCAATGACTTCTCCAAACTGGTGCGTGGTTATCCGAACAGCCAGTACGCCACTGACGCCTATAAACGCATGGTGTTCCTGAAAGATCGTCTGGCCAAATATGAGCTGTCGGTCGTGGATTACTACACCGATCGTGGCGCATGGGTTGCCGTGGTTAACCGTGTGGAAGGGATGATGCGTAATTATCCGGATACCCAGGCCACCCGCGACGCCCTGCCGAAGATGGAAAACGCCTATCGTCAGATGCAAATGAACGCTCAGGCGGACAAAGTCGCGAAGATTATCGCCGCGAACAGCAAGAACACCTGAGCCTGACTCATCGATCGCAAACGGCA
Organism: Klebsiella sp. KP20-425-1; assembly: GCF_025813515.1. NCBI lineage: Bacteria > Pseudomonadati > Pseudomonadota > Gammaproteobacteria > Enterobacterales > Enterobacteriaceae > Klebsiella > Klebsiella sp. KP20-425-1. The sequence goes on along the minus strand of NZ_CP109614.1, from coordinate 1,226,747 downwards.
GCCACTGGCTGCCGTTTTTTTATACGTTTCCCGACGAGCTGAAGCGGTTTAGCGCCGGGTTAACTCATCAAATATGGCCTGCTTTATCGGGTTCGACAAGTAAAATCTCACTTCTTCCTGCCCTGTCTCACAAAATGAATTTGTTGACAAAAAGTGACAATTAAATGTGATTTAGATCACACATTTTGACATTGGGAAAGGTATGCTGGATTCACCAAGACGGGAAAGACAAGAGGTAAAATTTATGACAATGAACATTACCAGTAAACAAATGGAAATTACTCCGGCAATCCGCCAGCATGTCGCAGACCGTCTCGCCAAACTGGATAAGTGGCAAACTCATTTAATCAACCCGCACATCATTCTGTCTAAGGAGCCGCAGGGTTTTATCGCTGATGCAACCATCAACACGCCAAACGGCCATCTGGTTGCCAGTGCGCGTCATGAAGATATGTACGCCGCCATTAACGAATTGATCAACAAGCTGGAACGGCAGCTCAATAAAGTGCAACACAAAGGGGAAGCCCGCCGCGCCGCGACGTCGGTGAAAGAGGCTGGCTTTGTGGAAGAAGAAGAGTAATCCTTAACTTAAGTTGTGTCATGCCACGCGCCTTCGGGCGCGTTTTTTATTGACAGAGTGAAAACAGTACAGGTACTGTAATCCCCACTACCTAAAGGAATTTACCATGAAACTTGTCCCGTTCTTCTTCGCATTCTTTTTTACCTTCCCCTGACCGGGAGGCAATTCGTCGTATAAGAAAGAATGCGAAGACGAACAATAAGGCCTCCCACCCGGGAGGCCTTTTTTATTTGATAACAACAAAGGCAACATCTATGACCGAGGAAAACCCATTACTGGCGCTGCGCGATAAGATAAGCGCCCTGGACGAGAAGCTGCTTGCTCTGCTGGCGGAGCGCCGCGGACTGGCTGTTGAGGTTGGAAAAGCCAAACTGGCCTCCCATCGTCCGGTGCGTGATATTGACCGCGAACGCGATCTGCTGGAGCGCCTGATGACTATCGGCAAGCGCCATAATCTGGATGCGCACTATATCACCCGCCTGTTCCAGCTGATTATCGAAGACTCTGTTCTTACCCAGCAAACCCTGCTGCAGCAGCATCTGAATAAAATTAACCCGCATTCGGCCCGCGTGGCGTTCCTCGGTCCCAAGGGCTCTTACTCGCATCTGGCGGCGCGTCAGTACGCCGCTCGCCACTTTGAGCAGTTTATTGAGAGCGGCTGCGCGAAGTTCGCCGATATTTTTAATCAGGTAGAAACCGGCCAAGCCGATTACGCGGTGGTGCCGATTGAAAACACCAGCTCCGGCGGGATCAACGACGTCTACGATCTGCTGCAGCACACCAGCCTGTCGATCGTTGGCGAGCTGACGATCCCTATCGATCATTGCGTACTGGTGAGCACCTCGACGGATGCCGATAAAATTCAGACCGTTTACAGCCATCCGCAGCCGTTCCAGCAGTGCAGCCAGTACCTGAGCCGCTACCCGCACTGGAAGATTGAGTATACCGAGAGCACCTCGGCGGCAATGGAAAAAGTGGCGCAGGCGAACTCCCCGGCCGTCGCGGCCCTGGGTAGCGAAGCGGGCGGCGCTCTGTATGGTCTGCAGGTGCTGGAGCACTGCCAGGCCAACCAGACGCAGAACATCACGCGCTTCCTCGTCCTGGCGCGCAAAGCGGTGAACGTCTCCGATCAGGTGCCGGCCAAGACCACGCTGTTAATGGCGACCGGTCAGCAGGCGGGCGCCCTGGTGGAAGCCCTGCTGGTGCTGCGCAACCACAATCTGATCATGACCAAACTGGAATCCCGCCCGATCCACGGCAATCCCTGGGAAGAGATGTTTTATCTCGATATTCAGGCCAACCTGGATTCGCTGCCCATGCGCAAGGCGCTGAAGGAGCTGGCGGATATCACCCGCTCCATGAAGGTCCTCGGCTGCTACCCTAGCGAAAACGTGGTCCCGGTGGATCCGGTTTAACATTCGCGGAACGGTAATTTCTTCATCCCTGCCACCGCTACCGGCAGGGTGAAGATGGCGCCTGACAGCGGATACTGCGCCAGCTCATCGTCCTCCATGTTTTCCCGGGTGGTGGTGATATAGAGCGTTTTCATATCCGCCCCGCCGAAGCAGACCATCGTCGGGCAACGAACCGGCATCGGGTAGGATTCCAGCTCCTCGCCCAGCGGCGAGAAACGGGCGATCCGCCAGCCGTCAAACATTGCGCTCCAGTAACATCCCTCCACGTCGATCGCCGCCCCGTCAGGGATCCCTTCGCCAGGCTGAAAACGGCGAAAGACTTCGCGTCGGCCAGGCTCACCCTGCTCATCCAGCGGCGTACGGTAGATCACGGCGTTCGGCGTATCAGAGGTATACATCCAGCGCCGGTCGGCGCTAAAGGCCAGGCCATTGGCGCCATGGATGTCACACTGGATCACTTTCGGCTGCAGGTCGTTATCCACTCGCATCAGCAGCGCGCCGTTGTAATCCCCAGGCCCCCAGAAGGTACCGGCATAAAAGCGCCCATCGCGATCGGTCCCGCCGTCGTTAAACCGCGCCAGCTCCGGGTTGCTCGGGTTATCGCAGACTTTCCGCCGCAGCAGGCCGTGGGCGTCGGTCAGCCAGATGCCGCTGCGCAATGCAACGATAAACCCGCCCTTCTCGCGCAGGGCAAAACAGCCGACCTCCTCCGGAAACTGCAGCACCTGGTGTTCTCCGCTGCGGATATCGTAGCGGTGAATTTCACATTCCATGATATCAGCCCAGTAGAGGGCCTGTTCTGCCTCGCTCCAGGTTGGGCATTCCGGCAGGTATCCGGTGTAGTCAAACAGCGGTTGTGGTTCAGCCATCGTTGTCATCCCTATAAAAAAAGCCAGCGGTCGCTGGCTTTATTGTATACATCTTTTTCGCTTTACTGCCGATTATCGTTCGCCTGACGCAGCAGCGTGCGGCTCTCGCTCTGGAAACGCTGAGCGTAATCGCCAAACCAGTGTTCGACTTTACGGAAGCTGTCGATAAACGCCTGCTTATCGCCCTGCTCCAGCAGGCCGATCGCTTCGCCGAAACGCTGGTAGTAGCGCTTAATCAGCGCCAGGTTGTTTTCCGATGACATAATAATATCGGCGTACAGCTGCGGATCCTGGGCAAACAGACGGCCTACCATCGCCAGCTCCAGTCGGTAAATGGGTGACGAGAGCGCCAGCAGTTGCTCAAGACGTACATTCTCTTCCGCCAGATGCAGGCCATAGGCGAAGGTGGCAAAGTGGCGCAGCGCCTGAATAAAGGCCATGTTCTGATCGTGCTCAACGGCGCTGATGCGGTGCAGCCGCGCGCCCCAAACCTGAATTTGTTCGAGGAACCACTGATAGGCCTCCGGCTGGCGGCCATCACAATAGACCACCACCTGCTTCGCCAGGCTGCCGCTGTCCGGACCGAACATCGGGTGCAGGCCAAGAACCGGGCCCTGATGCGCCGCCAGCATCGCCTGCAGCGGCTCCGCTTTCACCGAGGCAAGGTCAACCAGAATGCAATCCGCCGGAAGGGGCGGCAGCCTGGCGATCGTCTCCACGGTGGTGTGAATCGGTACGCTGACGATAACCATGCCGGCATCGGCGACGATATCCGCCGCCCGGGCCCAATCGTTTTTTTCCAGAATACGCACCTGGTAGCCGGACAGCGTTAACATCTTCTCAAACAGACGCCCCATCTGCCCACCGCCGCCGACGATGACCACCGGCCGCAGATTCGGCTGCAGGGTTTTGAAGCCTTTGTCGTTTTCGCTGGAATAGGATTCCCGCATCACGCGACGCAGAACATCCTCGATCAGATCCGGTGGTACGCCGAGCGCAGCCGCCTCTTTACGTCGGGAGGCGAGCATCGCCGACTCGCGCTCCGGGACGTAAATCGGCAGGCCATACTGGCTCTTCACCTCGCCGACTTCGGCCACCAGCTCCAGACGCTTAGCCAGCAGGCTAAGCAACGCTTTATCCACTTCATCAATTTGATCGCGTAACGCGGTCAGTTCAGCAACCATACTTTCCTCTTAAACCAAACGGGCCGCCAGGTGGCCGCGGAGATCCTTATCCAGTTCACGCAGCAGCGCCTCGGTAGTCTCCCAGCTGATGCAGGCATCCGTCACCGAGACGCCGTATTTCATCGCCTCACGCGGCTGTTCAGAGGACTGATTGCCTTCGTGGATATTACTTTCGATCATCAGGCCGATAATGGAGCGGTTGCCATCTTTGATCTGCGCGACCACGGATTCAGCCACGGCCGGCTGGCGGCGGAAATCTTTATTGGAGTTCCCATGACTGCAATCTACCATCAGCGACGGCTTCAGTCCCGCCTGCGCCATCTCTTTTTCGCATTTCGCCACATCTTCCGGACCGTAGTTCGGCGCCTTGCCGCCGCGGAGGATCACATGGCCGTTCGGATTACCCTGCGTTTGCAGCAGGCAGACCTGCCCGGCCTGGTTGATGCCGACGAAACGGTGCGGCATCGCCGCGGCGCGCATGGCGTTGATGGCCGTGGCCAGGCTACCGTCGGTACCGTTTTTAAAGCCGACCGGCATCGACAGGCCAGAGGCCATTTCGCGGTGCGTTTGTGATTCCGTGGTACGCGCGCCGATAGCGGACCAGCTGAACAGATCCCCGAGGTACTGCGGGCTGTTGGGATCCAGCGCTTCCGTCGCCAGCGGCAGTCCCATATTGACGAGCTCGACCAGCAGACGACGCGCAATCTTCAGGCCGCCTTCAACATCAAACGAACCATCCATGTGCGGATCGTTAATCAGCCCCTTCCAGCCGACGGTGGTACGGGGTTTTTCAAAATAGACGCGCATCACCAGGTAGAGGCTATCGCTGACCTCTGCGGCAAGGGCTTTAAACCGACGAGCATATTCAATCGCAGCTTCCGGATCGTGAATGGAGCAAGGACCACATACCACCAGCAGGCGCGGATCGCGACCGGCGATGATATCCGAAATGGTCTGACGGGCGTGCGCGATCTGCGCTTCCTGCTCGACGCTCAGCGGGAATTCCGCCTTCAGTTGCTCCGGGGTCATTAATACATGTTCGTCGGTAATATGTACGTTGTTCAGCGCGTCTTTTTGCATGATTGCGATCCTGTGTAGCTCGTTTGCGATAAGGGTTGCCTCAGAGGGCATGACGTAACGATACCACACAAAGTAAAGAATTCAATCCATATTCCGTAAATTTTAATTTACACAAACGAATTAATTGCCACTCACAATGGCGCGATGCGTATAACAATATTTACACATAGAAAAAACAAGCCAAACTTGCGCACCCACGGTATCGGTACTACGAAAAATCCTGGTGAGAATTGTCCCAAAGCAAAGGGCGCATCTAATGACGGGTTTTATTAACAGTGGTATTCTTCGCCGGGCATCGGCAGCGGCTTTTCCCGCGCTATGGCGACTTTGACGGAAGCGTTAATGACAGTATTACACCGTCTTTTATTGACTGTATTTTTTCTCATCGCGGTATCTCCTGTTTTTGCTGCCGGACCTTCAGAACATGTTCGCGCTATTGTTTCCGGGATCGTGACCTACACCCGTTGGCCGTCATTAACAGGAGCGCCAAAGCTGTGCATTTTTGCCTCATCACGCTTCACCCATAGCCTGGCTCATGAAGATCCGGATGCATTACCCTATCAACCGGTGATAGTACGTAATCGTGAAGAAGCGTTAAAAACGACCTGCGATGGTTTTTATTTTGGCAGCGAATCGCCGACTGAACAGTCAGAACTCACTCGCCGCTATGGCCCGAGGCCGCTGTTACTCATCGCAGAACAAAATACGGATTGTTCAATTGGTAGCGCGTTTTGCCTGATCATCAATGACGACCGGGTCCGCTTCTCCGTTAATCTGGACGTTCTGACGCACAGCGGGGTTCGGGTTAACCCGGACGTCCTGATGCTTGCCCGGAAGAAACCACATGAATAAGGACTTTTCACAGACTCCGCGCCCGACTTTCAAACGCGCGCTCCGTCGCATTAGCGTGATAAGCGTGGTGATCTCCATGACGCTGGTCTGGCTGCTGCTGAGTACAGCCTCAATCTTCACGCTCAAGCAGTACGCGCAGAAAAATCTTGAGCTCACTGCCGCGACCATGGGGCGCAGCCTCGAAGCCGCCCTGGTGTTTGGCGACAGCGCGGCGGCAGAGGAGACCCTCGCGTCGTTGGGCAAGCAAGGGCAGATCTCCCAGGCAATCGTGCTAAACGGCCAGATGCAGCACTTCGCCGCGTGGCGCCATGAACCGCTGGCCAATAAAGAGCAAGTGAGCGGGCTTATCAGTAAATGGCTGTTTCCGGAGCCCACGGTGCAGCCCATCTGGCACCAGGGCAAACAAATCGGCGAGCTGAGATTGACCGCGCTTGATGAACTGATTAGCCACTTTCTCGGTATCTCGATTCTGGTGCTGACCGGCAGCATTCTGCTCGCCTCGTTCATCGCCCTGCTGCTGACCCACTCCCTACACCGGGGGATCGTCGCCGCCCTGCAGAGCATCACTGAGGTCGTGCATGATATACGTGAAAACCGCCACTTCTCCCGGCGGGTGCCGGAGGAGCGTATCGAGGAGTTCCATCTTTTCGCCCAGGACTTTAACAGCCTGCTGGGGGAAATGGAGGACTGGCAGCGCCAGCTGCAGGCCAAAAACGCGCAGCTGTTGCGCAGTTCGTTACACGATCCGTTGACCGGCCTGGCTAACCGCGCCGCCTTTCGTAACGCGCTCGCCGAGCTGATGCAGAATGAAGTCGATCATCAAACCTCGGCATTGCTGTTTCTTGATGGCGATAATTTCAAACTGATTAACGACAACTGGGGGCATGCGGCGGGCGATAAAGTGCTGATGGAGGTCGCCAGCCGCCTGATGACTTTTGCCGGTAAACGCCATCTGGCGTGGCGTCTTGGCGGCGATGAGTTTGCCGTTCTGCTGCGCGAGGTGCGCTCGGAAGCAGAAGTGCAGGCCCTGTGCCAGGCGCTAACGGAACAATTTCTTCCGCCATTCAACCTGCACAACGGTCATAGCGCCACGCTCTCGCTGAGCGTCGGTTATGCCCTGGCGTGGGAGCACGCCACCGCGGAATCACTGCAAGAACTTGCCGATCAGAATATGTATCGGATGAAAAACCAACGTATCCAGCAGACGCTGAAATAATAAAGGACTCATTATGATCAGAAAATATTTCGTCCCCGCCCTGATGGCGGCGGCGCTTTTGACAGGTTGCCAGGCTCCTCAGGGAAAATTTACCCCGGAGCAGGTGGCGGCGATGAAATCTTACGGCTTCACTGAAAGCAATGGCGATTGGTCCCTGGGCTTATCCGATAGCATCCTGTTTGACAAGAATGACTACCGACTACGTCCCGACAGCCGCCAGCAGATCACCACGATGGCCTCGCGGCTGGCGGCTACCGGGATCACCCATAGCCGCCTTGAAGGCCATACCGATAATTATGGTGAAGATAGCTACAATGAAGCCCTGTCGCTTAAGCGGGCCAACAGCGTGGCCGATGCCTGGGCGGAAGGCGCTCATGTCCCACGCAGTAATTTAGTCACCCGCGGCCTTGGCAAAAAATACCCGATCGCCAGCAACGACACGGCGGCCGGGCGCGCCGAAAACCGCCGGGTAACGGTGGTCATCAGCACGCCGTAAATCTTCGCTTAGTCGCTGGACTTCATCATCCTCATTGCCGTTGCCGCGCGCCAGCGCAGGTAGTCAACGGCAATGAACAGCAGCAGGCTGGCTCCCATTAACGGCATGGCCAATCCAAGGGCAAACGCCAGCCCAAGCACCAGGCTTCGGGCAGGCCGGGCGAGCGACAGCCACGCCTGCAGCAGCGAATGCGCCGGATCCCAGGCCGCCTGAGGCGGACGGCGGATCCACCATAACCGGTACCCCACCCCGATGGTAACGCACAGCGCGCAGCCAAATCCCACCAGCAGCAGCTGATTCGCCAGACCAAAGAGGATCCCCATATGGAAATCGACGCCCCAGCGGGTGAGCTTCGCCATCAGCGGAAAGTCGGCAAAACGCGTGCGATCCACCACCTGCATCGTGGCGCCATCGATCGCCACCGCGTCCACCTGCGTCGGCCAGCGACGGTCGATCTCATTCACCGTCCAGGCGCGGTCGTCTGACACTGGCGGACGGATCTCCAGCCGGCTGGCGTTCAGCCCCGCCTGACGGGCCGCCGCCAGCGCCTGGTCAAACTGGGCCAGCTGCAGCGCCGGCTGATGCTGGGCCATGGCCAACGCATCCATATGATGTCCGGCGTGGGGATCGTGCGTCATCGGCATCTCGCCATGCAGCTGGGTATTGACCTGCGGCGTCAGCCAGCCGAACGCTGCCCGCATTTTGTCCACATTGCCGCCGGCCCATTGCGACCAGGTCAGGCCGGTGGCGGAGAAGAGCAGCATACCCACCAGTAAGCCCCAGCCCAGCGTCACGTGCAGCCGACGATGGTTCTGCAGGGCGTTATTCAGCCGCCGTTTTGGACGCGTCATCGCCCACAGGGCAATGCCTCCGAGCGCGGCCACCCACATCCAGGAGGCGGCCAGTTCGCTGTATAACCTCCCGCTGTCGCCCAGCAGCAGAGAGCGATGCGCATAATCAATCCACTGGCGCAGCGGCAGGATGCCGCTGGTGCCGTAGACCGTCATATCGCCCTTCACCCGCAGCGCGATCGGATCGACAAAAATAGCCCGGGATTCCGACTCTCCGAGACCCGGATCGGCAAACATAATGCGCGTGGTCTCGCCCAACGCAGGCGCCGGACGCACCGCCAGCAGCCGCAGATTGCCCTGGGTCGCTTCTTCGGCCACCGCAATCTGGGCGCTGAGCGGCTGCGGAGTCCCCTCGGCAAGGCCATGCAGCGCGTCGTGATAGAGCCAGTTTTCCAGCTGCGGCGTCGCCACGTACAACGTACCGGTCAGGGCAGCGACAAAGATAAACGGTCCGATAAACAGACCAATATAGAAATGGAGGCGACGCAGCAGGTTCAGCCATGCCGCGCGCGAGGTGCAGGTTGTCATACTTTTCCTTTTTTAAAGCAAAAGAGGTCGTTGCGCGGTGCGCAGATTGATTTTTATTAAAGGGAAAAAGCAGACAGCCGCGGCGGGGCGCGGGTTTCGGGGTAGAGCCAGGGAAAGTAGTGCCAGTGCTTTAATACCGGGCGAGAAACCGGCAGGCGAATGCGCCGCAGGAGCATGGCGACGAACAGCGCCAGCGCGAAAAGGAGCCCCGGGACATGGGCTAACAGCACGCAATAGCCACACGCTTCGGCATGGTCCAGCGGCATTTCGTGTCCGGTATGCGTAGCGCCGTCTGTGCTGTGCATCATTGCCATCTTGTGCCCGGGCATCTGCGCCATGCTCGCGGACGAGCTATCCATCATCGTGGCGTGGTGCATGCCGGGCATGGCGCTCATGGGGTCTTTTTGCAGGGAGACGGAGATCAGGGGGGCCACCACGATCAGCAGGATCGCCAACAGCGCCAGCCAGGCGGCTCGCCGTTTAGGTGTCGTTTGCTGAAAACTGTTGCTGACCACCGCCCCTCCGTATAGAGGGCGTATTGTAAATGATTTACATCACGATGGTTACAACAAAGATAAAAAAAGGGCCGGCCCTGAGGCCAGCCCTTTTTGTCAGGATGTCGCGAAAGCGAATCTTAGTTAAGACGCTCTTTGATACGAGCAGACTTACCAGTGCGCTCACGCAGGTAGTACAGTTTAGCTTTACGTACAGCACCACGACGTTTAACAGCAATGCTGTCAACTACCGGAGAGTGAGTCTGGAAGACACGCTCAACGCCTTCGCCGTTGGAAATTTTGCGAACAGTGAATGCAGAGTGCAGACCGCGGTTACGAATAGCGATAACCACGCCCTCGAATGCCTGCAGACGTTTTTTGGAACCTTCAACAACCCATACTTTCACTTCCACGGTATCACCCGGACGGAAGGAAGGTACGTCCTGCTTCATCTGTTCTTGTTCAAGTTGCTTAATAATGTTGCTCATAATTTAATCTCTTATCCTGGGTAAACTGATATTGGGGGCTCACGCCTGCCCATCATGTTTATGCTGCTGTTGCGCGTGTTCAGTTTTGAACTCCGCCAGCAGCTTTGCTTGCTCTTCAGTCAGAGCCAGGTTTTCCAGAAGTTCAGGTCTTCTAAGCCAGGTGCGGCCCAGCGACTGCTTCAGACGCCAGCGACGTATCTCAGCATGGTTTCCCGACAGCAATACTGGCGGTACTTCCATCTCCTCTAACACTTCAGGACGGGTATAGTGGGGGCAATCCAGCAACCCATCAGCAAAGGAATCTTCCGTTGCCGATGCTTCATGGCCCAGCACTCCCGGAATGAACCGGGAAACGGAGTCAATCAGCGTCATTGCCGGTAACTCACCACCGCTGAGAACGTAATCGCCGATTGACCATTCTTCGTCAATTTCGGTTTGGATTACGCGCTCGTCTATCCCTTCGTAGCGACCGCACACCAGAATCAGTTTCTGATTCGTTGCCAGTTCGCTGACGCCCGCTTGATCAAGCTTGCGTCCCTGAGGTGACAGATAAATCACCTTCGCGCCTTCACCTGCCGCGGCTTTTGCTGCATGAATGGCATCCCGTAAGGGTTGCACCATCATTAGCATCCCCGGTCCGCCGCCGTAAGGACGATCGTCCACGGTACGGTGCCGGTCATGCGTGAAGTCGCGAGGACTCCAGCTTTCGATGCTCAGCAGGCCATTTTTTACTGCCCGGCCAGTTACCCCGTAATCGGTAATTGCGCGGAACATTTCAGGAAACAGGCTAATTATGCCAATCCACATAGCGCCGTCTTTTACCGTTTATCCGGAGAATTTAAAAACCAGGATCCCAATCTACTTCGATAGTACGCGTAGTGAGATCGACTTTCTTGATAACCTGCCCATCGAGGAACGGAACCAACCGCTCCTTGATACCAAATGCATCTTTCAGGTTTGCCTTGATGACGAGCACGTCATTCGACCCGGTTTCCATCATATCGATGACTTTACCGAGGCTATAGCCTTCCGTCGTAACTACCTGGCAGCCCATCAGGTCTTTCCAGTAGTAGTCACCCTCTTCCAGCTCCGGCAACTGCGATGAATCCACGATAATTTCGCAATTAGTCAGTAGATTCGCGGCATCACGATCGTCAACGCCTTTCAGCTTGATGATGATGTCCTGATTGTGGTGGCGCCAGCTTTCCAGCTCAACGACCTGCCACTGACCCGCCTTCTGGATTAACCAGGGCTGATAGTCAAAAATGCTTTCGGCGTCTTCGGTGGAGGAAAACACTCTGAGCCAACCACGGATACCGTAGGAAGAACCCATTTTCCCCAATACGATCGGATCAACAGGTGCTTGCGCGGTGTGTTGCTTGCTCATCATGACCACCGTGACAGATTAAGCTGCTTTGTTAGCGGCTTTGATCAGCGCGGCAACGCGATCGGAAACAGTAGCGCCCTGGCCAACCCAGTGAGCGATACGATCCAGATCCAGGCGAGTTTCTTCTTCCGCACCGTTAGCGATCGGGTTGAAGAAACCAACGCGCTCGATGAAGCGACCGTTGCGTGCATTACGGCTGTCGGTGACAACAACCTGGTAGAACGGACGCTTTTTAGCGCCGTGACGTGCTAAACGAATAGTTACCATAACATCCTCTTGTGTGAATAAAACAACCGGGCCCCATCGAGGAACGGAGCCCGGTGTCATATTAAAAGCCCGAAAATTTTACTGATTTCTGGGGAAAATGCAATCAGCAGTTGATAAGTCTGCTGTAAAAGGCCGTCGGCGGTGCAGCCAGTTTAGTACCAGCGTGTGCGCAACCACTGTAACGTACAGGTAGTACGTGAGGATGGCGAGCACACCCCGGTGCTAAAATGGCAAACAAGATAGCCTTATGCCCTTGTTTTTAACGACCCGGGAAGCCTGGCGGCATCATCCCTTTCATCCCGCGCATCATCTTCATCATGCCGCCTTTCGACTTCATCTTCTTCATCATGCGCTGCATGTCGTCGAACTGCTTGAGCAGACGGTTCACATCCTGCACCTGCATGCCGCAGCCGGCGGCGATACGGCGCTTACGCGAACCTTTGATGATTTCCGGCTTAGCGCGCTCTTTCAGGGTCATCGAGTTGATGATCGCTTCCATACGCACCAGCACTTTGTCGTCCATCTGCGCTTTCACGTTGTCCGGGATCTGCCCCATGCCCGGCAGCTTGCCCATCAGGCTGGCCATGCCGCCCATGTTTTTCATCTGGCGCAGCTGCTCAAGGAAGTCGGTGAGGTCGAAACCGTCGCCTTTCTTCAGCTTGGAGGCCAGCTTCTCGGCCTGCGCGCGGTCAACCTTGCTCTCGATATCTTCGATCAGCGACAGCACGTCGCCCATGCCGAGGATACGGGAAGCGACGCGGTCCGGATGGAACGGCTCCAGCGCTTCGGTTTTCTCGCCGACGCCGAGGAATTTAATCGGCTTGCCGGTAATATGGCGAATCGACAGCGCCGCGCCGCCGCGGGCGTCGCCGTCCACTTTGGTCAGCACCACGCCGGTCAGCGGCAGCGCTTCGTTAAAGGCCTTCGCGGTATTCGCCGCATCCTGACCGGTCATCGCATCGACGACGAACAGGGTTTCAACCGGGTTAATGGCGGCGTGGACGTGCTTGATTTCGTCCATCATCGCTTCGTCAACGTGCAGACGACCGGCGGTATCCACCAGCAGCACGTCGTAGAATTTGAGTTTCGCTTCTTTCAGCGCCGCGTTGACGATATCAACCGGCTTCTGCCCGACATCAGACGGGAAGAAATCGACGCCGACCTGCTCGGCCAGGGTTTCCAGCTGTTTGATCGCCGCCGGGCGGTAAACGTCCGCGGAAACGACCAGCACTTTCTTCTTGTGCTTCTCGCGCAGGAATTTCCCCAGCTTACCGACGCTGGTGGTTTTACCAGCACCTTGCAGGCCAGCCATCAGCACCACGGCCGGCGGCTGCGCGGCCAGGTCGAGCGTCTGGTTCTCTTCGCCCATCGCCGCCACCAGCTCGTTGCGGACGATTTTGACGAACTCCTGACCCGGGGTCAGGCTTTTATTGACTTCATGGCCGACCGCGCTCTCTTTGACGCGGCTGATGAAATCACGGACCACCGGAAGCGCAACGTCCGCTTCCAGCAGCGCCATGCGCACTTCGCGCAGGGTGTCTTTAATATTGTCTTCTGTAAGGCGTCCGCGGCCGCTAATGTTGCGCAGCGTACGCGACAAACGATCGGTTAAATTATCAAACATTGTCTCTCGCCTGAGGTGGAAACGGTCGGTCGCCGCAGCGACACACAAAACGAATGTGGCGGAGTATAACACGACATCAATCTGAATGTGCTGCAACGGTTGGAGCAGAGGCCTGCTAACGTTATACTGCTTCTCTTTCTTATTTAGCCAACAGCCGACACCTATGCCTGTTTTTGCTCTACTCGCCCTTGTCGCCTACTCCGTCAGCCTCGCGCTGATTATCCCCGGCTTGCTGCAAAAAAACAGCAGCTGGCGGCGAATGGCGATTTTATCTGCGACTATCGCCTTAATCTGCCATGCTTTTGCGCTGGAAGCACGGATATTCCCCGGCGGCGAGAGCGGGCAAAATCTCAGCTTACTGAACGTCGGGTCGCTGGTCAGCCTGATGATCTGTACGGTGATGACTATCGTGGCCTCGCGCAATCGCGGCTGGCTGCTGCTGCCTATCGTCTATGCCTTCGCGCTGATCAACCTGGCCTTCGCCACATTCGTGCCTAACGAATATATCACCCACCTGGAAACCACCCCGGGGATGCTGGTGCATATCGGCCTGTCGCTCTTCTCGTACGCCACGCTGATCATTGCCGCGCTGTATGCGTTGCAGCTGGCGTGGATCGACTACCAGCTCAAGAATAAAAAGCTGGCCTTCAGCAGCGAAATGCCGCCGCTGATGAGCATTGAGCGCAAAATGTTCCACATCACCCAGGTCGGCGTGGTGCTGCTGACCCTGACGCTGTGCAGCGGCCTGTTCTACATGCACAATCTGTTCAGCAGCGAAAATATCGATAAAGCGGTGCTGTCGATTATTGCGTGGTTCGTCTATATCGTCCTGCTGTGGGGGCACTATCATGAAGGGTGGCGCGGACGTCGTGTGGTCTGGTTCAGCGTCGCTGGCGCCGGTCTGCTGACGCTGGCCTATTTTGGTAGCCGCGTGCTGCAGCAGTTCGTGAGCTAAGTCTTTTAAGGAATCCTACGTGGAACATATCTCCACCACCACGCTGATCATAACGCTGATCGTCATGGTGATTATCTCTGCCTATTTCTCCGGTTCCGAAACCGGCATGATGACGCTGAACCGCTACCGGTTGCGCCACATGGCGAAACAAGGCAACCGCCCCGCCAAGCGCGTGGAGAAGCTGCTGCGCAAGCCGGACCGCCTGATTAGCCTTGTGCTGATCGGCAATAACCTTGTCAACATTCTCGCCTCGGCGCTGGGCACCATCGTCGGCATGCGCCTGTACGGCGACGCCGGCGTCGCGATCGCCACCGGCGTACTTACCTTTGTGGTGCTGGTATTTGCCGAAGTGCTGCCGAAGACCATCGCCGCCCTCTATCCGGAAAAGGTCGCCTACCCCAGCAGCTTCCTGTTGGCGCCCCTGCAGGTGCTGATGATGCCGCTGGTGTGGCTGCTGAATACCATCACCCGCATACTGATGCGCATGATGGGCATCCGCACCGATACCGTCATCAGCAGCGCCCTGAGCAAAGATGAACTGCGCACGATTGTGAATGAATCCCGTTCACAAATCTCACGACGCAATCAGGATATGCTGCTGTCGGTGCTGGACCTGGAGAAGGTCAGCGTTAACGACATCATGGTGCCGCGCAATGAGATTGTCGGCATCGACATCAATGATGACTGGAAATCTATCGTCCGCCAGCTGACCCACTCCCCGCATGGCCGCATCGTGCTCTACCGCGATTCGCTGGACGATGCCATCAGCATGCTGCGCGTTCGCGAAGCCTACCGTCTGATGACGGAGAAGAAAGAGTTCACAAAAGAGATCATGCTGCGGGCGGCAGATGAGATCTACTTTGTGCCGGAAGGCACGCCGCTCAGCACCCAGCTGGTGAAATTTCAGCGCAATAAAAAGAAAGTCGGTCTGGTGGTCGATGAATACGGCGATATTCAGGGGCTGGTCACCGTCGAAGATATTCTTGAAGAGATTGTCGGCGACTTCACCACCTCCATGTCACCCACCCTGGCGGAGGAAGTGACCCCGCTTAACGACGGCACGGTGATTATCGACGGCAGCGCCAACGTTCGCGAAATCAACAAAGCGTTTAACTGGCACCTGCCGGAAGATGAAGCGCGCACCGTCAACGGTATTATCCTCGAAGCGCTGGAAGAGATCCCGGTCCCGGGCACCCGCGTGCGCATTGAGCAGTACGATATAGATATCCTCGACGTGCAGGACAACATGATCAAACAGGTGAAAGTGATGCCGGTGAAATCATTACGCGAGAGCGTCGCGGAGTAGCGCGAGCGAAGGAATTAATATCACGGTGGGCTGCGGCCCGCCGTTTTTTTATCTCGCGCCAGCAGCGATGACACAAAAAACGGCCGCCCGCAGGCAGCCGTTGAGCAAGGCAGCAAGCGTTATTTCGCTTTCGCTACCGTCACCATCGCGGCGCGAATAGTACGGCCGTTCAGGGTATAACCTTTCTGCATCACGGCCAGCACGTTGCCCGCCGCCACATCTTCAGACTCGACCATCGCAATGGCCTGGTGGACGTTCGGATCCAGCGGAACGTTGGTGTCGGCGATCACTTCCACGCCGAACTTACGCACTACGTCCAGCATAGATTTCAGGGTCAGTTCGATCCCCTCCACCATCGGCGCCAGCTCCGGGTTAGCCTTGTCAGCCACTTCCAGCGCGCGGTCCAGGCTGTCGATCACCGGCAGCAGTTCATTGACGAATTTTTCCAGCGCGAATTTGTGCGCTTTCTCGATATCCTGCTCGGTACGACGACGCAGGTTATCTTCGTCGGCTTTGGCACGCAGCATCACTTCACGTTCACGTTTCTGCGCTTCAGCCAGCTGGGCTTCCAGATTCGCAATTTTTTCATCGCGCGGATCCACCTGCTCAGCCGAAACTTCAGGCTCTACCGCCTCAACGTCGTCGTGCTGCTCCGTGATAATTTCTTCCGGGGCTTGCCCCTCAGGCGTTTTCTGTTCTTTACTACTCATGAATTTCTCCGCGTTTTTTTCGCATTCATCTCGCTAACTTCGCTTATTATGGGGATCAGTTTCCGGGTTTCAAGGGAAGCGGACAGATTGTCACTATTTCATTTAACGCAAGGACATCCAGATCATGAAGAACCATTTCAAGTGTATCGGCATTGTGGGACATCCTCGTCACCCCACCGCCCTGACCACACATGAAATGCTCTGGCGCTGGCTGTGCAGCAAAGGGTATGAAGTGCTGGTTGAACAGCAGATCGCCCATGAACTTCAGCTCAGCAACGTGAAAACCGGCACGCTGGCGGAGATTGGCCAACAGGCCGATCTCGCGGTGGTGGTGGGCGGCGACGGCAATATGCTCGGCGCGGCGCGGACCCTGGCCCGTTACGACATTAACGTCATCGGCATTAACCGCGGCAACCTCGGCTTTCTCACCGACCTTGACCCGGACAACGCCCTGCAGCAGCTCGCCGACGTGCTGGAAGGCCACTACATCGCCGAGAAACGCTTTCTGCTGGAGGCCCAGGTGTGTCAGCAGGATTGCCAGAAACGTATCAGCACCGCCATCAACGAAGTGGTGCTGCACCCCGGCAAAGTGGCGCATATGATTGAGTTCGAAGTCTATATCGACGAAGTCTTTGCGTTCTCTCAGCGATCCGATGGCCTGATTATCTCCACTCCGACCGGCTCCACCGCCTATTCGCTGTCGGCCGGCGGCCCAATCCTTACGCCGTCGCTGGACGCCATCACCCTGGTGCCGATGTTCCCGCACACCCTTTCAGCGCGACCGCTGGTGATCAACGGCGACAGCACCATCCGCCTGCGCTTCTCTCACCGCTGCAGCGATCTGGAGATCAGCTGCGACAGCCAGATTGCCCTGCCGATCCAGGATGGCGAAGATGTCCTCATTCGCCGCTGTGATTATCACCTCAATCTGATTCACCCTAAAGATTACAGCTATTTCAATACATTAAGCACCAAGCTCGGCTGGTCGAAAAAATTGTTCTGATTTTCACGGCTGCCTCTTTACTGGATAAAAAACCAGTCTATACTGTACGAAAACACAGTATTGGTTTTTCATACAGGAAGGCAGCTATGTTGGCGCAACTCACCATCAGTAATTTTGCTATCGTTCGTGAACTGGAAATTGATTTCCACAGCGGCATGACCGCCATCACCGGGGAAACCGGCGCCGGGAAATCCATTGCCATCGACGCGCTGGGGCTGTGCCTCGGCGGCAGAGCGGAAGCCGACATGGTGCGTCGCGGCGCCACCCGTGCCGACCTGTGCGCGCGCTTCGCGCTGAAAGATACCCCTGCCGCCCAGCGCTGGCTGGAAGAGAATCAGCTGGAGAGCGGGCGTGAGTGTTTACTTCGCCGGGTGATCAGCGCCGACGGCCGCTCGCGCGGCTTCATCAACGGCACCGCCGTCCCGCTCTCGCAGCTGCGCGAGCTGGGCCAGCTGCTGATCCAGATCCACGGCCAGCATGCCCACCAGCTGCTGACCAAACCCGAACACCAAAAAACGCTGCTCGACGGCTATACCGGTGAGTATGCGCTTACTCAGCGTATGGCCGAGCACTATCGCCAGTGGCACCAGAGCTGCCGCGAGTTGGCCCAGCATCAGCAGCAGAGCCAGGAGCGCGCCGCCCGCGCCGATCTGCTGCAGTATCAGCTTAAAGAGCTGAACGAATTTAACCCGCTGCCGGGAGAATTCGAGCAGATTGACGAAGAGTACAAGCGCCTGGCCAACAGCGGCCAGCTGCTCAGCACCTGCCAGCACGCCCTTACGGTACTGGCGGACGGCGAAGAGGCCAATCTGCAGAGCCAGCTTTATACCGCGAAGCAGCTGGTCAGCGAGCTGGTGGGCATGGACAGCAAGCTTTCCGGCGTCCTGGATATGCTGGAAGAGGCGGCCATTCAGCTCAGCGAGGCCAGCGACGAGTTGCGCCACTACCATGACCGTCTGGATCTCGATCCGAACCGTCTGTTTGAACTTGAGCAACGGATTTCCCGACAAATCGCGCTGGCGCGTAAACATCAGGTGATGCCGGAAGAGCTGCCGGCGGTTTATCAGGCGATGCTGGAAGAGCAGCGCCTGCTGGACGACAGCGCCGGCTCGCTGGAATCCCTCAGCCAGCAGGTGGTCGAACATCATCAGCTGGCGCTGGAGACCGCACGCCAGCTGCATGCCCTGCGCCAGGGCAGCGCCGACGAGCTGACCCAGCTTATCACCGAAAGTATGCACTCACTTTCGATGCCGCACGGGGTCTTCGCGATTGAGGTCGCGTTCGATGAACGCCATCTCACCGCCGACGGCGCCGACCATATTGAGTTCCGCGTCACCACTAACCCCGGTCAGCCGCTGCAGCCAATCGCCAAAGTGGCCTCCGGCGGCGAACTGTCGCGCATTGCGCTGGCGATTCAAGTGATCACCGCGCGTAAAATGGAAACCCCGGCGCTCATCTTCGACGAAGTGGACGTCGGCATCAGCGGCCCGACCGCCGCCGTGGTCGGCAAGCTGCTGCGCCAGCTGGGCGAGTCCACGCAGGTGATGTGCGTGACCCACCTGCCGCAGGTCGCAGGCTGCGGCCACCATCATTTCTTTGTCTGCAAAGAGACCGATGGCGAGATGACCGAAACCCATATGCAGCCGCTGGATAAACGTGCTCGCTTGCAGGAGCTGGCCCGTCTGCTGGGCGGCAGCGAAGTCACGCGCAACACCCTGGCGAACGCGAAAGAGTTGCTTGCGGCGTAAACTTTTTGATTTTCACAGGGTCATAGTGAACAGCAAATTGCCTGCTGACCTGCAGCCGGAGGTTTCCAACGGCGCGAAGGTCTATTATTATCGGCATATTACAGATGAGCCACGTACTGCTCGGGCCCAAAAAGGAATCAAATCACTATGCGCTGTAAAACGCTGACTGCTGCCGCAGCGGTTCTTCTTATGTTGACCGCAGGCTGTTCCACTCTGGAACGAGTGGTTTACCGTCCTGACATCAACCAGGGTAACTATCTGGCACCAAACGATGTAGCAAAAATTCGTGTCGGTATGACGCAACAGCAGGTAGCTTATGCTCTGGGGACGCCAATGATGACGGATCCGTTCGGCACCAATACCTGGTTCTATGTCTTCCGTCAGGAGCCGGGCCACCAGAAAGTGACTCAGCAGACCCTGACCCTGACCTTCAACAGCGGCGGTGTGTTGACTAACATTGATAACAAGCCTGCGCTGACCAGTCAGTAAGGCCCGGAAAAGCAAAAAGCGCTCGGTGAGCGCTTTTTTTATGGCTGATAGCCGGTCTGCTGCAGGTTACTTTGCGGCGCTTTTCTCTGCCCGCTGGCGACGCAGCTCTTTCGGGTCTGCGATCAGCGGTCGATAGATTTCGACCCGGTCGCCGTCGTGAACTTCGTCATGCAGCTTTACCGGACGACTGTAGATACCCAGCTTGTTTTTCGCCAGATCAATGTCATCACGCAGCGCCAGCAGACCGCTGGCGATAATCGCCTGCTCGACCGTCGCCCCCTCGTCCAGCGTGACCCGCTGCAGATACTGCTTTTCAGGCAGCGCGTAGGCGACTTCAACACGAATATTAGCCGGCACTGTAAACCTCTTTGGCGCGCGAAGTGAACGCCTGCACCATGTTAGCGGCCAGCTCTTTGAAGATCCGGCCAAAAGCCATCTCAATCAGTTTATTGGTAAACTCAAAATCGAGATGGAATTCTATTTTGCAGGCCTCGGGGCTCAGCGGAATAAACTTCCAGCCGCCAATCAGCTTCTTGAACGGGCCATCCACCAGGCTCATCAAAATGCTCTGGTTGCTGGTCAGTGTATTGCGTGTGGTGAAGGTCTTACTGATGCCGGCTTTGGACACATCAACCGCCGCCGTCATTTGCGTCGGCCCCAATTCCAGCACGCGGCTACCGGTGCAGCCTGGCAGAAAATCAGGATAGGACTTCACATCGTTTACCAGTTGATACATCTGTTCCGCGCTGAAAGGCACCAGCGCAGTACGGCTAATCTGAGGCATAGCAGGTTCCACATTTAAACACAGTGCAAATAATATCATTTATCTGCTGCTAAAAAAAACGCTGTGCCGCAACTCGTGCTAAGATGCGCAGTACACCTCGCAGGATGCGATCGAGGTAACTGTGTATAAGACGATGACTTCAGGACATTATGACTAAGAAAAAAGCCCACAAACCTGGATCAGCCACCATTGCGCTGAATAAACGCGCCCGTCACGAATACTTTATCGAAGATGAATACGAGGCTGGTCTCGCCCTGCAGGGCTGGGAGGTCAAATCCCTGCGTGCAGGCAAAGCCAACATCGGCGATAGCTATGTCATCCTGAAGGATGGCGAAGCCTTCCTGTTCGGCGCCAACTTTACGCCTATGGCCGTGGCTTCCACCCACTATGTCTGCGACCCGACGCGCACCCGTAAGCTGCTGCTCAACCAGCGTGAGCTGGACACGCTGTACGGCCGCATTAACCGCGAAGGTTACACCGTCGTCGCCCTGTCGCTGTACTGGAAGAACGCCTGGTGCAAAGTGAAAATCGGCGTCGCCAAAGGTAAGAAACAGCACGACAAGCGTACCGACCTGAAAGATCGTGAATGGGCGCTGGACAAGGCGCGTATTATGAAGCACGCCGGACGTTAATTTCCCCTCCCCGAGGGCCAGCTCTCGCTGGCCCTTACGCTATATCCTTGTTGATGCTGCTTTTTCGTCCACCCTGCTGAAATAATCCTGCGTGATGGGGCTGGTAACGACATTCACAAATCTGTTATACTTGACCTACACATTGGGGCTGATTCTGGATTCGACGGGATTTGCGAAACCCAAGGTGCATGCCGAGGGGCGGTTGGCCTCGTAAAAAGCCGCAAAAAATAGTCGCAAACGACGAAAACTACGCTTTAGCAGCTTAATAACCTGCTCTGAGCCCTCTCTCCCTAGCTTCCGCTCTTAAGACGGGGATCAAAGAGAGGTCAAACCCAAAAGAGATCGCGTGGATGCCCTGCCTGGGGTTGAAGCGTTAAATCTAATCAGGCTAGTTTGTTAGTGGCGTGTCTGTCCGCAGCTGGCAAGCGAATGTAAAGACTGACTAAGCATGTAGTGCCGAGGATGTAGGAATTTCGGACGCGGGTTCAACTCCCGCCAGCTCCACCAAAATTCTCCATCGGTGATTACCAGAGTCATCCGATGTAGTCCTAAGAGCCCGCACGGCGCAAGCCCTGCGGGCTTTTTTGTGCCCTCAATTTATCCCGCGAAGTCCGAAGAGAACTCATTAAATCCGAACCTTTTAGGCCCATTGATAGACCAAACGAAAAGCTCTGTTGTTTTCGCGTTACCAATTACCCGGCAGCCCATCCCTCTCAGAATTAGACCACCAACGACACCTTTCACCCTCCGGCCGCGTCCGCGGCCGGAGGGATAGATTTACCCCTTGTGAGAATACGCGTCCAGCATGGCAAGGACCGCCCGACGCGCCGCATCGTCTGCGATATTGTCAGGCAGCGCATCAGCCCGCAGGTTGACATAAGCGTCAGCAGCCCTTCGAATGGCAATCCCGACAGAGTGACGATCGTGCGTTGCCAGAGTGGAAGTCAGCAGTCCATCGGGATCAATGCCGAGGGCTTCTATTCGACGAACGCCGCGTTGCGGTAGATTGGCGCGACGAAACAGCATCGGTCCCAGCACTTGTTCCCGGAAGAAAGACAGCATCCCCAGCGCTTCGAAGAGTTCCCCCCTGCCCAGTTTAACCACGGCATAATGCAGCCAGATCCAGGCCCGGGACTCAAACCACTCCGGCGTCATGTTCGGCCAGTGCGCGCTAAATTTTGCCAGCTGTCGCTTGAGAGCATCGTTATCACGGGTAAATAGCACGGCAGGCTCCTCAACGCGCTGAGTGAGCATATCCAGGGTGATAAATTTCAGATCGACATGCAGAAGTTCCGGGCCAAACAGGCAGATCAGCAGGCGAGGCTCACCGACGTGTTCCCCGGTGAAAGCATGTAGCAGATGGCCGAGCGTTCCGGCGAACGCCATACGCTGAGCCATGATTTCGTCATAATAGAGAGGGTCGATCACCACCACGAAATCCAGATCGGAGTATTGATCAAACCCGCCATGGATAAACGAGCCGCCGGCGAGAAGGGAGTGGATCCGCGAATCAGACTGTAATTTAAGCTTCAGTTGCTCTGCAAAACTTCTGTGTAAATCGGGTAGCGTATTAAGCATACTTTTTCCTGTTCACAAAAAAGACAAAGCATTACAGAATATCGAGTGATTCATCAGCAGACCAGATATTTCTGCTGGAACCCTACCCTCCATCGCGAAGCGCTAAATGCAAGCAATACTCCCCTCAAACCACCTCGCTCATCCACTCAGCAAACGCCCGCACGGCGGGAGAGAGAAAGCGCTGGTGCGGATAGAGCAATGTGACGGGTACCGGGGGCGGCTGCCAGTCCGTCAGCACTTCCACCAGTCTCCCCTCCTGCAGGTGGTCAGCAACGATATTCTCCGCCAGCTGCGCCAGCCCAAATCCTGCCAGGCACATTTTTATATAGAGCCCCGTTTCATTCACCGCGGCGTTGCCGCTGACGGGTACAGAAAAGGTCTCGCCATGGCGAACGAAGCGGAACTCATCGGCCCGCCTCGCCTGACCGGAGAAATAATGTACAGCCCGGTGCTGAGAGAGCGCCTCCGGTGACGGCGGCACACCATATTCCCTGAGATAGTCCGGTGACGCGCAGGTGACCCAGCGAAAGCGGCCCAGAGGGCGGGCCACCAGGCTGGAGTTGTTCAGCTCTCCCGTTCGTATCACGCAGTCGACGCCTTCCTGAATGAGATCGACCTGGCGATCGCTGACGCCGATCATCAGGTAGATATCGGGATAGCGCCGGTAAAAGTCCGGCAGATGCGGCATGACGATGAAATGCGCGATGCCCGCGGGCATATCAACCCGCAGGCGCCCCTGAGGCCGCGCGACAGACTCGCTCAGGGTGGATTCACTATGTTCGATGAGGGCGAGAATTTCCCGGCACTGCGCCAGATACTGCATCCCTTCCGGGGTAAGGCTCACCCGCCTTGTGGTCCGGTTCAGCAGCCGTACCTTCAGGTATTTTTCAAGGTTTTTAATGGTACTGGTGACAGTGGAGGCCGGCAGGGAAAGGGTTTCCGCGGCACGCACGAAGCTTCCTGCCTCCGCGACGCGCATAAACATCTGCATAGCCTGAATACGATCCACCTTCTTTCTCTCCTGTAACGAGCAGCTTACCGACAGACGGCATGATTATTCGTGGATTATGAATAATGAAAACAATTTACGCACCTTTTTACGCTTAATCGCCTGGCGTATCGTTGCACGGTGGATTACGAAAGGGGGCCCGAAAATGAACATGCCCTCAATAAATATCCAGATAATCATTACGTTAAATAGCATGCACAAAGGAAAAACCATGTCCGTTCAGCCTGTCGAAATAAGTAAGGCCTATCGTTTATTGCAGGTCGGGTCCACCACCATGATTTCCGCAAAATATGATGGCGTCGAAAATGTCATGTCAGCCGCCTGGGTTGGGCTGGCAGGCGAGCGAAAAGTGGTGGCCTATATTGGCACCCAGGCTTTCACTCGTCAGCTGGTGGAAAAGAGCGGCTATTTCGTGGTGCAGATCCCCGTAGTCAGCCAGATGGCAACCGTCCTCTACGCTGGCGGGCGCAGCTATGCCGACGCGCCGGATAAAAATGACACCATCCCCTTCTTTTATCAGCCGGAATTTGATCTTCCTCTTGTGGCAGGCTGTGCGGGCTGGCTGGTGTGCAAAGTGATGCCCTACCCGGACATTCAGCAGCAACACAATCTGTTTATGGGCGATATCGTCGCCGCCTGGAGCGATGACCGGGTATTCCGCAACGGACACTGGATTTTTGATGATGCGCCGGACGAGCTACGGACCGTTCACTATGTCGCAGGCGGGCAGTTCTATGCCATCGGCAAAGGCAGCAAATTCGATCATGGGCCGGGCCAGGACTGACCCTCCCCGGTCATGCGGATCGCTGACGAGATGTCTGCGCAACAGAGCGGCTGATACTCCGGCGCCAGACGCCGGGCGCCTGGCCGTACTGGCGCTTGAAGCTGCGGTTGAAGGACTGCTGGGAGTCAAAGCCGAGGGCAATCGCCACGTTCAGGATCGGCTCGTTGCTGTGGGCCAAGCGTTCGATCGACTTTTGCAGCTTTTTCGCCCGAATATATTCTCCGAGGGGATGCCCGGTATGTTCTTTGAAGATCCGCTGCAGGTGCCACTTCGAATAGCCGGCTCGTCGGGCAACGGTGTCAATATCCAGACGGCTATCAAGATGGTTGTCGATCCAGTCGATCAGATCCTGAATGATGGCGCCAGTGTTCATCATGTTACCCCCTCGCGGCCGGTTAAAAGCATCTTTGTCAGTTGCATTTAAAGGTGGCCTGTTTTTACACAAAATGCAAGTTTTATTGTTACATTTAAATCCACGCCGGGATCGCGGTTTTTTATCTCCCCCTGGACCGCACATAAAGTGCAACAATTATTCTTGCACTTAGTTAAGTGCCTTCCTACAATCGCCGCGATAGTGTATTCGAAATTGTTACAGTTTTGTGGCGATGATCGACACAAATGGCCTTAAGCCAGCCCGGACAAAGGAAGTGGCGCGGCTTCTCACGCTGCGTCTTGCCCGGCGGCTACATTTACCGGAATAAAAATAATGAGCCTGCAAAAAACCTGGGGAAACATTCACCTGACCGCGCTCGGCGCGATGATGCTCTCCTTTCTGCTCGTCGGCTGCGACGACAGCGTCGCGCAGAATGCTGCGCCTCCCGCCCCGACGGTCAGCGCCGCTAAGGTGCTGGTGAAGTCGATCAGTCAGTGGGATAGTTTTAACGGTCGCATTGAAGCGGTGGAGAGCGTTCAGCTTCGCCCTCGCGTCTCGGGATACATTGATAAAGTGAATTACACCGACGGCCAGGAGGTGAAAAAGGGCCAGGTGCTGTTCACGATAGATGACAGAACCTATCGCGCCGCGCTGGAGCAGGCGCAGGCGGCGTTGGCAAGAGCCAAAACGCAGGCCAGCCTGGCGCAAAGCGAGGCGAACCGCACCGATAAATTAGTCCATACCAACCTCGTCTCCCGTGAAGAGTGGGAGCAGCGCCGGTCAGCCGCGGTTCAGGCGCAGGCCGACATTCGCGCCGCGCAGGCGGCGGTGGATGCCGCGCAGCTTAACCTCGACTTCACCAAAGTGACCGCCCCTATTGACGGCCGCGCCAGCCGGGCGCTGATCACCAGCGGTAACCTGGTCACCGCGGGCGACACCGCCAGCGTGCTCACCACCCTGGTCTCGCAGAAGACGGTGTACGTCTACTTTGACGTCGACGAGTCAACCTACCTCCACTATCAAAACCTCGCCCGCCGCGGGCAAGGCGCGTCCAGCGATAATCAGGCGCTCCCGGTGGAGATTGGCCTGGTTGGCGAGGAGGGTTACCCCCACCAGGGCAAAGTGGATTTTCTCGATAATCAGTTAACGCCGAGTACCGGCACCATCCGCATGCGTGCGCTGCTGGATAACTCGCAGCGTCTGTTCACACCGGGGCTGTTTGCCCGCGTGCGTCTGCCGGGCAGCGCAGAGTTCAAAGCCACGCTGATCGACGACAAAGCGGTACTGACCGATCAGGATCGTAAATACGTCTATATCGTTGATAAAGATGGTAAAGCACAGCGCCGCGACATTACCCCAGG
The DNA here is from genome assembly GCF_025813515.1 of Klebsiella sp. KP20-425-1. NCBI lineage: Bacteria > Pseudomonadati > Pseudomonadota > Gammaproteobacteria > Enterobacterales > Enterobacteriaceae > Klebsiella > Klebsiella sp. KP20-425-1. Next base: position 1,200,684 of record NZ_CP109614.1, on the reverse strand, counting down.
GCGGCTGGCAGACGGTTTACGCATCGTTCAGAAGGGGTTGAATCCTGGGGATAGCGTCATCGTCGACGGCTTACAAAAAGTGTTTATGCCGGGTATGCCGGTTAACGCCAAAACCGTTGCCATGACCTCCAGCGCCACCCTTAACTGATCCCTAATCAGAGAATCCAAGACATGGACTTTTCCCGCTTTTTTATCGACAGGCCGATTTTCGCCGCGGTGCTGTCGATTTTAATTTTTATCACCGGGTTAATCGCTATCCCGCTGCTGCCGGTGAGCGAATATCCGGATGTCGTCCCGCCGAGCGTCCAGGTGCGCGCGGAGTATCCCGGCGCCAACCCGAAAGTGATTGCCGAGACCGTGGCGACGCCGCTGGAGGAAGCGATCAACGGCGTTGAAAACATGATGTACATGAAATCGGTCGCCGGCTCCGACGGCGTGCTGGTCACCACCGTCACCTTCCGCCCGGGTACCGACCCGGATCAGGCGCAGGTTCAGGTGCAGAACCGCGTCGCGCAGGCGGAAGCGCGTCTGCCGGAGGATGTACGCCGTCTGGGGATCACCACCCAGAAGCAGTCTCCGACGCTGACCCTGGTGGTGCATCTGTTTTCGCCAAACGGTAAGTACGACTCGCTGTATATGCGCAACTACGCCACGCTGAAAGTGAAGGATGAGCTGGCGCGCCTGCCCGGCGTCGGCCAGATCCAGATTTTTGGCTCCGGTGAATATGCGATGCGCGTCTGGCTGGATCCCAATAAGGTCGCGGCCCGCGGTCTGACGGCCTCGGATGTGGTGACGGCGATGCAGGAGCAAAACGTCCAGGTGTCTGCCGGACAGCTTGGCGCCGAGCCGCTGCCGCAGGAGAGCGATTTCCTGATCTCCATTAACGCCCAGGGCCGTCTGCATACCGAAGAAGAGTTTGGCAATATCATTCTGAAAACGGCGCAGGATGGCTCGCTGGTCCGCCTGCGCGACGTGGCGCGCATCGAGATGGGTTCCGGTAGCTATGCGCTGCGCTCCCAGCTCAACAATAAGGATGCGGTCGGGATCGGTATCTTCCAGTCACCCGGCGCTAACGCCATCGATCTGTCGAACGCGGTACGCGCCAAAATGGCCGAGCTGGCCACCCGCTTCCCGGAAGATATGCAATGGGCGGCGCCGTACGACCCGACGGTTTTCGTCCGCGACTCCATCTCCGCGGTGGTGCAGACGCTGCTGGAGGCGGTAGTGCTGGTGGTGCTGGTAGTGATCCTGTTCCTGCAGACCTGGCGCGCGTCGATTATCCCGCTGATCGCGGTGCCGGTATCGGTGGTGGGTACCTTCAGCATTCTCTATCTGCTGGGCTTCTCGCTGAATACCCTGAGCCTGTTCGGGCTGGTACTGGCGATTGGTATCGTGGTGGACGACGCCATCGTGGTGGTGGAGAACGTCGAGCGTAATATCGAAGAGGGGCTTGCACCGCTTGCCGCGGCGCATCAGGCGATGCGTGAGGTCTCCGGGCCGATTATCGCCATTGCGCTGGTGCTGTGTGCGGTGTTCGTGCCGATGGCGTTTCTCTCCGGGGTCACCGGCCAGTTCTACAAACAGTTCGCGGTGACCATCGCCATCTCGACGGTGATCTCGGCCATCAACTCGCTGACGCTCTCCCCGGCGCTGGCGGCCCTGCTGTTAAAGCCGCACGGCGCGAAGAAAGACCTCCCTACCCGGCTGATCGATCGCCTGTTTGGCTGGATTTTCCGTCCGTTTAACCGCTTTTTCCTGCGCAGCTCGAACGGCTATCAGGGACTGGTAGGCAAAACGCTTGGACGCCGTGGCGCAGTGTTTGCGGTGTACCTGCTGCTGCTCTGCGCCGCTGGGGTGATGTTTAAAGTCGTCCCCGGCGGGTTTATTCCCACCCAGGATAAGTTGTATCTCATTGGCGGCGTGAAGATGCCGGAAGGGTCGTCGCTGGCGCGCACCGACGCGGTGATCCGCAAAATGAGCGAGATCGGGATGAATACCGAAGGGGTCGACTATGCGGTCGCTTTCCCGGGGCTTAACGCGCTGCAGTTCACCAACACGCCGAATACCGGGACGGTCTTTTTTGGCCTGAAACCGTTCGACCAGCGCAAACACACGGCGGCGGAAATTAACGCGGAGATCAACGCCAAAATCGCGCAAATCCAGCAGGGCTTTGGCTTCTCCATCCTGCCGCCGCCGATTTTAGGACTGGGTCAGGGTTCCGGCTACTCCCTGTACATCCAGGATCGCGGAGGGCTGGGCTATGGCGCGCTGCAAAGCGCGGTGAATGCGATGTCCGGGGCGATTATGCAAACGCCGGGGATGCACTTCCCGATCTCGACTTACCAGGCTAACGTGCCGCAGCTGGACGTGCAGGTCGATCGCGATAAGGCGAAAGCGCAGGGGGTATCGCTAACCGAGCTATTCGGTACGCTGCAGACCTATCTCGGCTCGTCTTATGTCAATGACTTTAACCAGTTCGGGCGTACCTGGCGCGTGATGGCCCAGGCCGATGGGCCATACCGCGAGAGCGTGGAAGATATCGCCAATCTGCGCACCCGCAATAATCAGGGCGAAATGGTGCCGATCGGCAGTATGGTGAATATCAGTACCACCTACGGGCCGGATCCGGTGATCCGCTACAACGGTTATCCGGCGGCGGACCTGATTGGCGATGCCGATCCGCGGGTCCTCTCTTCTTCGCAGGCGATGACGCATCTGGAGGAGCTGTCAAAGCAGATCCTGCCGAATGGGATGAATATTGAGTGGACGGATCTCAGCTTCCAGCAGGCCACCCAGGGCAACACGGCGCTGATCGTCTTCCCGGTGGCGGTGCTGCTGGCGTTCCTCGTGCTGGCCGCGCTGTATGAAAGCTGGACCCTGCCGCTGGCGGTGATCCTTATCGTGCCGATGACGATGCTCTCCGCGCTATTTGGCGTCTGGCTGACCGGGGGCGATAACAACGTCTTCGTGCAGGTGGGGCTGGTGGTCCTGATGGGCCTGGCCTGTAAAAACGCCATTCTGATCGTCGAGTTTGCCCGTGAGCTGGAGATGCAGGGCAAAGGCATCATGGAGGCCGCGCTGGAGGCGTGCCGCCTGCGTCTGCGCCCGATTGTGATGACCTCCATCGCCTTTATCGCCGGGACCATTCCGCTGATCCTTGGCCACGGCGCAGGAGCGGAAGTTCGCGGCGTCACCGGGATCACGGTGTTCTCCGGGATGCTGGGCGTGACGCTCTTCGGTCTGTTCCTGACGCCGGTGTTTTACGTGACGCTGCGAAAACTGGTGACCCGCAGGAAGCCGGTCCAGGAGGATCTGCCCGCCTAGCCTGCAGCAGATAACAAAAAAACCGCCTTCACAATTTGAAGGCGGTTTTTTTTCGTCACCAGAAAATGATTAATGCGCTTTTTTAAAGCGGGCGATCATTTCCGGCACCGGGTCGCAGCCGCTGGTATCGGCGTTTTTGACCGCCTCCAGCGCGCTGGCCACGGTATGGCGAGCGAGGACGTTTAACGAAGCCTGCTCTGCTTCATCGGCAACCGATTTGAAGTACCAGCAGGCGTTGGCGCTGACCACGCAGCGGGCCGGGACGTCAGGACGCGACGCCCACAGTTTTTTATCTTCGATAACCGAAAGATAGATATCACGCAGGGTGATCTTGTCCGCCGGACGGCCAAGATGAATTGAGCCGTTGCGGCCAAGCGTGGAGACGATAATGCCGTCACGAGTTAGCGGAACCATTAGTTTACGGATAAAGCTCGGGTTCGCTTCCAGGCCGTAGGCCAGAATCGCACTCGTCGAACGTTCACCCATCTGCTCCGCCATTGCTACGCTGAGAACCATCTGCAAAGCTGTCGGGAAGCGGTAATCTAACATGGCAGTGTCCTGGGTTGCGGTGAATCTTGTTCTTTTTGGCACCGCAGAGGTGAATAATCAATGAACAACAATATAACAAATACGGGAATTTTTTTGAAGCAATCTGCGGTTAGCCTGCGAAGTAAATTTTCTGATTTCACGGGCAAAGGCGGGGCAAACACAGATTCCCCTTCGTACCGTTTTATTTAACGCAAACGCCATCCTTTGTTCCGCTAGCCGCGCCCTGTCGCCCCGCGACCTGTCCACACCAGCGGCGCCTAACCCTGTGGATAACCTGGAGGCAGTTGCCTGGCAGCCGCAGCCCGGGCGGGCTACCGGCTGCCGTTCGTTTTTTGAACAGGGAAAACTCCCCCGCCGGGCAGCGCGCTAAGCGCGAAAATCACCACCCCGGCGCAGGGAAGCGCCCGCCCCGCTTAATAATTCCACTTCGGCCGCGCCACCGTGTTTTTCTTCAGCAGATCGCGGAACGCTTTCAGATAGGGTTCATTGCTGCGCCCGCGCTTACAGATGGCCGAGAACGGCGACTGAAAGCCAAACTCGTTGGGCAGCAGCACCCGCAGGCGGTTCTCTTTGATCCACGGCCAGGCGTAATGCTCCGGCAGATAGCCAATATATTTCCCCGAGAGGATCAGCAGCAGCTGGGCGTCGACGGTCTCGACGGTGGCGCTCCCTTTGCTGAAGCCCCGACGGCGGAGATCGCTGGTGTTCCAGTAGCTGCGGGTCACCAGCGGGCACTGGCTGATCTGCTCTTTATCGAGCTGGCGGCTGAAGAACATCGGGTGCAGATCGCTGCAGTAGAGCCAGTGCTGTTCACGGTACAGCGGCTCGCTGATGATGTTATGCACCTGCGAGTTGTAGCTGCCGATGGCCAGGTCGATATGGTTGTTCAGCACGCCGTTCAGTTGCTCCGCCGGGGTGCGGATAATCAGTTTGATATGCACATGGGGAAATTTGTCGCTGAAGCTGCGCAGAACCACCGGCAGCGAGAGCGCCGTTTCGGTCTCGATGGAGTCGAGCGTCGAGATGCACAGGGTGCCGCTGTGCTCCCCTTTGAGCAGCGCCGACTGCCGCTCCAGCTCATTGAGTTCACTCAGCACGCGGATCGCCTGCTGTAAAAACTGCTGGCCTTTCTCGGTCAGAGAAAAGCCGCCGCGCCCTCGCTGGCAGAGGGTGAAGCCGAGCTGTCCCTCCAGCTGCGACATCGCATTGCTGATGGCGGAGACCGAAATACCCAGTTCCTGCTGGGCCCGGCTGTAGCTCTCCAGGCGGGCCACCGCCTCGAAAACCTGCAGCTGGCGAATATTGAGGCTGGCGTCGTGATGCATCGTATTTAGTTCACCAATAAATGAACTGAGTATTTACGCCAGACGATGTAAAGTCCAGCGCGGGTTGCGCACTATCTCTCCTGTTACGTTTCATCCGTCAGATTCAGGAGCAGACATGGATAACCTCTTTCACCAACCGCAGGGTGGCAATGAGATGCCACGCTTCGCCGGACGCGCCACAATGATGCGCCTGCCGTTTATCGAAGATTTACAGGGACTTGACGCGGCATTTGTCGGCATTCCGCTGGATATCGGCACCTCGCAGCGCTCGGGCACGCGCTACGGACCACGCTATATTCGCGCCGAATCGGTGATGATCCGTCCGTACAATATGGCGACCGGCGCCGCGCCGTTCGACTCGCTGTCGGTGGCTGATATCGGCGATGTGCCGATCAATACCTACAGCCTGCTCAAATCGGTGCAAATTATCGAAGATTACTACACCGGTTTGAATAGTTATCCGCTGATCCCGCTGACCCTCGGCGGGGACCACACCATTACCCTGCCGATCCTGCGGGCGCTGACCAAAAAACATGGTCCGGTGGGCCTCATCCACGTCGACGCCCATACCGACACCAATGATGAGATGTTCGGAGAGAAAATCGCCCACGGCACCACCTTCCGCCGCGCCGTTGAGGAGGGACTGCTCGACCTCAAACGGGTGGTGCAGATTGGCCAGCGCGCCCAGGGCTATGCCGCCGGCGACTTCCAGTGGGGCGTTGACCAGGGCTTTCGCCTGGTGCAGGCGGAGCAGTGCTGGCATACCTCGCTGGCGCCGCTGATGGCCGAAGTCCGCCAGCAGATGGGCGACGGGCCGGTGTATCTCAGCTTTGATATCGATAGCCTCGATCCCATCTGGGCTCCAGGAACCGGGACGCCGGAGGTTGGCGGTCTGACCTCCATTCAGGCGCTGGAGATCGTCCGCGGCTGCCGCGGCCTGAATCTGATTGGCGCCGATCTGGTCGAGGTCTCGCCCCCCTACGACGTGAGCGGTAATACCTCCCAGCTGGCGGCCAACCTGCTGTACGAGATGCTCTGCGTCCTGCCCGGCGTGAAGTACGCCTGAGGAAGCCGCCATGGAGCTGAAATGCTTTCGCACCCTCTGGGGAGTGACGACCCCCTGGCCGCAAACGCTGGATGAACTGCAGCGTGTCGGCTGCTGCGGTATCGAAGCCCGCGTGCCGTTAACGGTGGCCGAGCGGCGGCAGCTCGCCGACCGCCTGCAGGCGTCGGGGCTGGAGTATATCGCCATTCTTTTCAGCGGCGGCGGGGTGCTCCCCGCCCAGCATGAAACGCCCGAGCAGCATCTGGCGCGCCTGCAGTCCCGCTTCGCCGAGGCCAGCGGCCTCAACCCGCGCTTTGTCAATCTGCTGGCGGGCAACGATCGCTGGCCGCTGGCGCAGCAGGTCGATTTTCTCGGCAAGGCGCACGAGCTGGCCGCCGGGTTTGGTTTGACCTGCAGCTTTGAAACCCATCGCGCCACCTCGCTGTACAGCCCGTGGCTCACCCTGGAGATCATTCAGCAGCTCCCCCAGCTGCGCTTTACCGCCGACATCAGCCACTGGGTGGTGGTCAGCGAGCGCCTGCTGGATGACCCCAGCGATGACTTCAGCGCCTTTATCGACCGCGTGCATCACGTGCAGGCCCGGGTGGGCTACGACCAGGGGCCGCAGGTGCCGCACCCGGCGGCGCCTGAGTATCAGCCGGCGCTGGCCTTTGCCGAGCGCTTCTGGCAACAAATCTGGCGTTCGCAGCGCCAGCGCGGCTACCCGCAGACCACGCTGACCCCGGAGTTTGGCGCCGACGGCTATCTGCACCATCTGCCGTTCACCAACGTTCCGGTGGCCGATCTCTGGTCGCTCAACGCCTGGATGGCCGCGCGCCAGCAGGCCCACTTTCAGCAGTTTTTATCGCTCACTGAACAGGAACCGCAGCCATGACCGCCGTGAAGCACGCTTTTACTGAACTCCCGACCATTGATATCCGCGATCTGGCCGGCGATGACCTCGCCAGGCGTCAGGCGGTGGCCGACGCCATCGGCCGCGCGGCGCGCGAGGTGGGCTTTTTCTACATCACCGGCCACGGCATCGACCCGGCGCTGATCGCCGGCGTCCGCGAGGCGGCGAAGCAGATCTTCGCCCTGCCGATGGAGGAGAAGATGAACTATTACATCGGCCACTCCAAAAGCCATAAGGGCTACGTTCCGGAAGGAGAAGAGATCTACGGCTCCGGCAAGCCGGACCATAAAGAGGCTTTCGATATCGGCTTCCAGGCAGCGGATGACCATCCGCTGGTGCTCGCCGGTACGCCGCTGATCGGCGCCAACGAGTGGCCCGATCTGCCGGATTTCCGCGCGCGGGTGCTGGCCTACTACGACGCGGTTTTCGCCCTCGGCCACCGTCTGTTCGACGCTTTCGCCCTCGCGCTCGGCCTGCCGGAAGGGTATTTCAAACCGATGGTGACCTGCCCGCCGGCTAAGCTGCGGCTGATCCATTACCCGTTCGACGCCAGCGTCGAAGATGTTCCCGGAATTGGTGCACACACCGACTATGAGTGCTTCACCCTGCTGCTCGCCGACCAACCCGGCCTTGAAGTTCTCAATGAAGAAAGCGTGTGGATCGATGCACCTCCCGTCAAGAACGCCGCCGGAGAAGAGGCGTTCGTGATCAATATCGGCGACATGCTGGAAGTGCTCAGCGCTGGCACATTTGTTGCTACAGCCCACCGGGTGCGCAAAGTGCCGCAGGAGCGGTACTCCTTCCCGCTGTTTTTCGCCTGCGATTACCACACGCTGATCCGTCCGCTGCCGACTTTTCTCGCCGCCGGCGAAGCCGGTGAATATCAGGAGCTCAGCATCGGGGAGCATATGTGGAGCCAGGCCCTGCAAACCTATCGCTACCTGCGCGAAAAGGTCAATCGCGGTGAACTTCAGCTACCGGAGCGCGCGCGCGGCACCAATACGTTTGGCCATTTGAAAAAACAGGCTCAGCAAAAAAAACCCTAACCACCCGTGAGGATCCATGATGACTAGCACCCTGAAAAAAATCTCGCGCCGCGTTGCGCTTACCCTCGCCGTCAGCGCCTGTTTTTCCCCTGTCACCCAGGCGGCGGAACTGCTGACCGAGGGCGTCTTTAAGGTGGGGATGGAGGTCACCTACCCGCCGTTTGAGTCTTATGACAGCAATAACAACATCGTCGGTCTCGACCCGGAGTTTGCCGCACTGATCGCCCAACATCTGCAGGCCAAACCGCAGCTGATCGACACCAAGTTCACCAGCCTGATCCTCGGCATCGGCAAGAAATATGACGCGGTGATCTCCGGGATGTACGTGACGCCGGAGCGCCAGAAACAGGCCGACGCCATCCCTTACGCCCTCTCCGGCGCGTCGATCATCGCCCTGAAGGGCGGCGCGGTGCAGCCGAAAACCGAAGATGAGCTGTGCGGCGTGAAGGTCGGTCTGCAGGCGGGCACCACCTGGGTGACCAGCCTGAAAAAACACTCCGATGAGTGGTGCCTGAAAAACGGCAAACCGGCCATCACCATTCAGGAGTTCCCGACGGCGCCGGAAGCCTCCCAGGCGCTGCTGTCGAAGAACATCGGCGCCCAGCTTGAGATTGCCCCGGCGGCGCAGATCATTGTCGACAAGAGCCGCGGCCGCCTGGCGATAAGCTCTACGCGCCTGGTCTACCCGCTGCCGCTGGGGATCTACGTCGCCAAAGGCAACACCGAGCTGGCGGAGGCGATCAAGGCCACCCTGGCCGCGCTGAAAGCCAACGGCCAATATGCCGCGCTGATCAAAAAATACAACTTAGAAAGCATCGATTAAGACAATAAGCACTGCGCAACAGGAGTCGGTATGGCGTTCGATTGGGGATACTTTTTTTCACTGTTTAGCATTGGAGCATTCTGGCAGGCGTGCGTGACCGTGATCGTGGTCAGCACCTTGTCCTGGGGGATCGGCCTGGTGGTCGGTTTTCTGTTAGCCTGCGCGAAGCTCTCCGCGCCGCGCTGGGTCAAGATCCCCGTCGAACTCTATATCTGGTTTTTTCGCAGCGTGCCGCTGATGGTGCTGCTGGTGTTTGTCTACAACCTGCCGCAGCTGTTTCCGGTGACCCAGCCGCTACTCGGGGTGCCGTTTATCGCCGGGCTGGTGTCGATGACCGTCACCGAAGCGGCCTATATGGCGGAGATCCACCGCGGCGGCCTGCTGTCGGTGGCCAAGGGGCAGAGCGAGGCGGGCCATGCGCTGAGCTTCAGCTTTATCGGCATCCAGCGGCTGATCGTGATCCCTCAGGCGTTTCGCATCTCGCTGCCGACGCTGATCAATGAATACATCACCATCATTAAGCTGAGCTCGATTCTGTCGGTGGTCTCCTTACCCGAGCTGCTGCTCACCGGCCAGCGCTTGTATGCGCAAAATTTCCTCGTGATGGAGACCCTGCTGGCGGTGGCGGTGTACTACGTGATGGTGGTTACCGTCTTCACCTGGCTGTTCCGGGCGCTGGAAAATCGTCTCGATATTCAGCGCAAGCGTCCGCAAACCCTCAGCGAGGCGGAATGCCAGGCGCTGCGCCAGAGCCTGCCGGCGCTGACGGAGGAGATCAAAACGCCGGCCGTCAACGGCGCGCCGCCAGCGCTCGATCTGCGGGGCATCCGCAAATCCTGGGGTCAGCATGAGGTGCTGAAAGGCATCGATCTGCAGGTGGAGAACGGGGAGGTGATCAGCATCATCGGCCCGTCCGGCTCCGGCAAAACCACCCTGATCCGCACCATCAACGCCCTCGAAAGCCTTGATGGCGGGGAGATCATTCTCTACGGCGAGGACTATCTGAAGGGCGGAGCCATCGTCGACAAACGCCAGATGCGCGCCGGGGTGCGGCGCATCGGCATGGTCTTCCAGAGCTTCAACCTGTTCCCCCACCGCACGGTGCTCGACAACGTGATGCTGGCCCCGCGCTATCACCAGCTGCTTGACCAGCCGGTCGCCCGCGAGCAGGCCCTGGCGCTGCTCGACCGCGTCGGCCTGCTGGCCCATGCCCACAAATACCCCTGGCAGCTCTCCGGCGGCCAGCAGCAGCGCGTGGCGATCGCCCGGGCGCTGGCGCTGAAGCCGGACATTATGCTGTTTGACGAACCGACCTCGGCGCTGGATCCCGAGCTGGTAGGCGAAGTGCTGAAGGTCATTCAGTCGCTGGCCCGCGAAGGCATGACCATGCTGATTGTCACTCACGAGATGGACTTCGCCCTGTCGATTTCCGACCGCGTGGTGCTGATGGAGAACGGCGTGGTGCAGGCCGATATCGCCCCGCAGGTGATCCGCAGCCCGCTAGAGGCCCCTTCTCTGCAACGAATCCGTGAATTTATGGGAGTACGCTAAATGGCAACTGAGCAACACCTGCGCCAGCAGTTGGCCGCCGCCTACCGGCTGGCGGCGCTGTTCGGCTGGGAGGATACCCTCTACACCCACTTCTCCGTGCGCCTGCCCGGCGACGGCGAGCCGCGTTTTTTAATTAATCCCTTCGGCATGATGTTTGACGAAGTCACCGCCAGCAACCTGATCGTAGTGGATATGCAGGGCAAGGTCGTAGCGGGCGACGCGCCGGCTAACTCGGCGGGCTTTACCATCCACAGCGCGGTGCATATGGCCCGGGAAGACGCCCACTGCGTGATCCACACCCATACGCTGCCGGGGATGGCGGTGGCCGCCTGCGAGGATGGCCTGCTGCAGCTCAACCAGATCAGCACCGAGTTTTACCAGCGCGTCGGCTACCATCCCTATGAAGGGGTGGCCTTTGACCTCGACGAACGGGCGCGCATCCAGCGCTCGCTGGGGAATAATATCGCTATGATCCTGCAGAGCCACGGCCTGCTGTCGGTGGGCCGCACCGTGGCTGACGCGTTTTACATCATGTACTACCTGAACCGCGCCTGCGAGATCCAGATGGCCGCCGCCCAGCTGGCGGCCCTCAGCCCGATCCACACCATCGCTCCGCACCTTAGCCAGCACGCCTGCGAGCAGCTGATGGGCGTGGAGCATGAACGTCAACAGGTCTGGCAGGCGTGGCTGCGCCGTCTTGACCGTCTCGATACCTCTTACAAAGACTAACGCCTATGTCTGATATCACTATCGTGGTGGATTGTAACGACGCGGATTTCGCCCGCGATATCTGCGCCGCCCTGCAGCAGTTTCCCGACGTCACGGCGCTTCTGCCCCATCACCAGGCGGCGCGCGACGCCCAGTACGCCAGCTGCTGGTTCCCGGACCCGCAGCTGTTGACCCGTTCGCCGGGGCTGAAGCTGATCCAGGCCGCGTCCGCCGGGGTCGATCATCTGCCGCCCGCGCTGTTCGCCAGCGAGATCCCGCTGTGCCGGGTGATCGATGAAGATTTTCGCCACGGCATGTTCGAATATGCCCTGTGGAGCGTCCTGTGGTTTCAGCGCCATTTCGACCGGGCGCTGGCCCACCAGCGGACCCAAACCTGGAAGCTCTATCCCCAGCGCGCCGCCGCCGACTTCCATATCGGCATTATGGGGCTCGGCGAAATTGGCGGCTATATCGCCGACCAGCTGGCCCGCCTCGGCTATCGGGTCTCCGGCTGGTCGCGCAGTGAAAAGCAGCTGGCTGGCGTCACCTGCTATCGCGGCGAGGAGGCGCTCGACAGCTTCCTCGGGTCGCTTGACGGGCTGATTAACCTCCTGCCGCTCACCGCGCAGACCCGGGGTATCCTCGCCGCGCCGCTGTTCAACCGGCTACCCGCCGGGGCGGTGTTGATCAACTGCGGCCGCGGGGAGCATATGGTCAATGAGGATGTGCTGGCGGCGCTGGAGAGCGGCCAGCTCGCCGGGGCGGTGCTCGACGTCTTCCCGCAGGAGCCATTGCCGGCGGACGATCCGCTGTGGCGCCATCCGCAGGTGGTCATCACCCCGCATATGGCCTCTGCGGCCCCTGCCGAGGTGATCGCCCGCCAGCTGCTGGAGAACATTCAGCGCCAGCGCCGCGGGCTGCCGCTGAAGAACCTGGTCAATAAGCACGCCGGTTACTGATCCCCGGCTATATCGCCGCTGCTACGCTTAATAGGAGATCCACAACCAGAAGGCAGGAACATGAAGATTGATTTATCGGGGAAAGTCGCGCTGGTCACCGCCTCCACGGCGGGTATTGGCTTCGCCATCGCCAAAGGCCTGGCGGAGAGCGGCGCAGAGATCATCCTTAACGGGCGCAGTGAGCAGAGCGTGAACGCCGCCATCGCTCGTCTGCAAAATGAGGTGCCGGGCGCGAAGGCGCGCCCCGCCATCGCCGACCTCAGCGACGCCGACGGCGCAGCGCAGCTGCTGCGGGCCGTGACCGGTGTCGATATTCTGGTCAATAACGCCGGGATCTATGGCCCGCAGGATTTCTACGCCACCGACGACGCGACCTGGGACAACTACTGGCAGACCAACGTCATGTCCGGCGTACGCCTGTCGCGGGGGCTGCTCCCGGCGATGGTCAGTAAAGGCTGGGGGCGGGTGGTGTTTATCTCCTCGGAATCGGCGCGCAATATCCCGGCGGACATGATCCACTATGGCGTCACCAAGACCGCGCAGCTCTCGCTGGCCCGCGGCCTGGCGAAATATGTCGCCGGCAGCGGAGTGACCGTTAACAGCGTTCTGCCAGGGCCAACGATTTCCGACGGCTTTGCCGAGATGCTGAAAGACGACGTGGCGAAAACCGGTCAGTCGCTGGAGGAACTGGCGAAAGCGTTTGTCATGACCCATCGTCCGAGCTCGGTGATCCAGCGGGCGGCCTCGGTGGCAGAGGTCGCCAATATGGTGGTCTACGTCTGCTCGCCGCAAGCGTCAGCCACCTCCGGCGCCGCGCTGCGCGTCGATGGCGGCGTGGTGGATGATATTCTCTGAATCCCCTTTATGCAGGGGAGCTCCCTCCCCTGCCGCCTTCTTGGGCGCTAAAAAGCGCAAAATGTTAAAAAACAGCCGCAAAGTCGCACAAAGTGAACAGGAACATGTATTCCCAGAACTTATGATATTTGTTTTAAGCATAAGTTGTGGTGTTAATGTCTCTGTTACGAAGCTTGCTTTTCTTTTTCGGCGCGGCGGTCGCGGCCGCCCTCGCGGTACTCTGCCTGTGGGTGGATATTCGGGTGTTTGGCAACGACATCCCGGAGGTGTCGCTCACCGAAGTGGTCCAGGAGAGCGTGCTGGCCGTTATCGTGCTGGTTCATCTGCTGCTGGCGCGGAAATATGCCCACTTGCGCTATAGCAATATCCTCATCGGCGGCTTCTTTCTCGCCATGCTGATCCGCGAACTGGATGGCCTGTTTGATTTACTCTCCCACGGCAGCTGGGTGTGGTTTGCCCTGCTGGCCACCGCGGGGTCGCTGGTGTTGCCGTTGCGCCATCTGCGTCAGACCCTGTCGCAGCTGGCGGAGTATACCCGCACCCCATATTACGGGATGATGATTAGCGGCCTGCTGGCGATTCTGGTCTTCTCGCGGCTGTTTGGCATGCACGGCCTGTGGTACGCCGTGCTGGAAGAGAACTACGCCCGGGTGGTGAAAAATACGGTGGAGGAAGGCAGCGAGTCGTTTGGCTATATGCTGTGCCTGACCGCCACCCTCGGCTACGCCTGCTACTTCCGCGGCCTGGCGCGACAGGCGCTGTCGCCGCAGCGCTAACCGTGGACGATAGCCACCGCCGGACATATCTGCCGGCGGTGGCGCGCCGCCGCGGTTAACCGCGAATTTTCCACTTCCGTTTGAGAACCTCTTTGTCCTGGCTATCCAGCCACTGATTCACTTTCTTCAGCAGCGCCGGGTTATCTTTACTCATCATATACACCTTGTTGCTGGCGGTACCGGCGAACGGTGTTTCGTTAGCAACGCAGAACACGCCGGGCTCTTTGCTCTGGTAATAGTCGCCTTCAATCAGATCGGTCACCATCATATCGGCCGTTTTCTGCCGCAGCGCCTGCAGGTTATCGACATTGTTCTGCACGCGAATAATTTGCGCCTGCTTGATGTGTTCATCGACAAAACTCTGGTTTGTGCCGCCAGGGTTGACGATCACTTTCACGTCCGGACGGTCAATTTTTTCCAGCGAACCGAGCCGCGGGGCGGCCTGGCAGTTGGCTAAGGCGATTTTTCCGTTCGCCACCACCGGATGGCTGAGGGCGAAGGCTTGCGCCCGCGCCGGGGTCTCGGTAACCCCACCCATAGCAATATCAAACTTGTCCGCCTGCAGATCGGCGGCGAGCGCGGGCCAGCTGGTGTAGACGAAGCTCACCTTGAGGCCGAGCGTGCGCCCGAGATCGCGGGCCATGTCCACGTCATAGCCCTGCAGTTCGCCGGCGGCATTGCGAAACGCCAGCGGCGCGTAATCGCCCGGCACGCCCACCTTCAGTTCACCGCTGTGCTCGATGGATTGCATATCGCGCGCCTGGGCGCCGCAGGTCATTATCGCCAGCGTCAGCGCCAGCCCCACCGTCAGTCTCATTTCGCCATCCTTAAAGTTATCGTTTTTCATGCCAGAGTGACCGGCCGCATCAGTCACAGTATCCGCCGCGCGAGCCAGGGCATTCATCCTATTTTTAAACACCGGGACATACAACCCGACGGCGCGGTTGCCGATCGCAAATCTGGCGATAAAACACAGCCCCATCCGGTGAATGATCCCTCATCCGCCGGGCATAGCCTTACGTGAACGATCGTATTTTACACAATGAAGCGGGTTCGTTCGCTTGGCAAAAAAGAGCAATAAGCTATTTATAACACACTGATATAAAAAAGAAAATTTTTTTATTGAGAGTTATTTGGCATTCAATTCGCGTCAATAACCGTCTTATTTACGCCGCAATTCCCCCGCGCTACTATCCTGACAAAAGCAGCCCATAAATAACAAGCCAGTTTATTTCCAGGCATTAATAAATTAGTCAGTTAAATGAATAAATAAAAAAACATACCTGGCGTAAATAAGACTCATCAAAATAACGGCCCTGGCGCCAGCTTTACGGGCAATAGAGAAGGAAAGAAAATGAAAATAATCACGCTGTGTCTGGCGACGGTCTTTGCCGGACTGGCCGCCGGCTCTGCACTCGCGGCAGAGGGCAAGCTGAATTTCATCGGCAAGGTCGTGAACGCCTCCTGCAAGCTCGAAGGGGTGAGCGACAGCGGGGTCATCGGCGTCAGTATGGGCGCTATTCCGCTGTCGAGACTGAAAAACAGTCAGTCTGGGACCGGGCCGGCGGTCGGCATCGACATTCGCGTTAAAGATTGTGAGAAAGGCACTTACTATATTGTGGTTGACGGCCCCTCGCCTGCCGGCACGCCTGAAAACCGCGTGCTGGCGCTCGACGGCAGCGGCAAGCCGGCCAGCAACGTAGGTATTCTGCTCACGGACCGCACGGGCACCCCACTCAGCCTCGATGAACGCCTTGATCCGCAACACGATCCTCGCATAGAGATCTCGGTGGACGGCGGCTCCGGAACCTTCAGGCTGAACGCCTTCTATTACACCTGGGATAAAGCCCACATGGATCCTGGCGACGGCAACGCGACGGCCCGGTTTACCATTATGCAGGAATAGCTTTCCGGTCAGGGATGAAACGTCGACGTAAAGGAAGCGATCATGAAAACTCAGGTGGCTGTTTTGCTCAGCGCATTGGCCTTTCAGGCCTGCGCCGGGATAACCATTAATGCCTCACGGGTGATCTATTCAGGAAAAGACAAAGTCGCCAGCCTGAATATCAATAACCGCAGCAGCACCCCCTATAAAGTGCAGATCTGGCTGGATGCCGGGCTCAATGCCTCGCGCGTCGGCCTGCCGATGGTGGCGACGCCGCCGCTGGTCTATTTATCGCCGCAGCAATCCGCCCAACTGCGCTTTATCTATCTCGGCAGCGGGCTGCCCGACGATCGGGAAAGCCTGTTCTGGGTCAATATCCAGGAGACGCCGCCGACCGCCGGCGGCAATCATACGCTGCAATTTGTCGTCCGCACACGTCTGAAGCTGTTTTATCGTCCACCCACCATCGCCACCACCCTCGTCAAAGAGGTGCAAAAGCTGCAGTGGCAGCAGAGCGGCAATAACCTGCGCTTGACGAACTCAGGCCCACTGCATATCACCCTGGTCAACGGGGCGCTGATCGATAATAAAGGCCACCTCTCGCCGATAAGAAACGTGATGCTCCGGCCCTACAGCAGCCATACCGTAATGACCACCGACAGCGCTCGCCTGTACCAGTTGAACTATATCGACGACTACGGCGCGGTAGTGCCGATCCCGCTGCAGGGCAGTCTGCCCACGGGGCCAGGCTAGTTATACTCCAGGGCGAAGGTCACCATGCTGTTGGCCGTGCCCGCCGCCACCGTGGCGTCAGTCTGCACATACTGGGCGTTGAAATTGATCGCCTCGGCGGTACCGGCGCTGGCGCCGGTCACCCTTTTCAGGATCGGCAAGTTGCTGGCCTCATTGATCTTAACGCTGGTGCCGTCGGGCACTGCCGCACCGGGGTTATTGCCGTAGGTCAGCTTCACGCCGACGCCGCTGGCGCTGTTGCTGGCCTGGCTCAGGGCCAGGGTATCGCTCTCCACGCTGACGCCGAAAAAGCCGATGCGCACGTCGGTCGGCGTCGGACAGAAGACCGGAATCGAAAAGCGCTTCGCCTGGCCGCCGGTAGTCCCTTTGCCATGAAACTCCCCCCGGTTAACCGTACCCAGACTGACCTGGATCGTCGATGTCGCTACCTGGCAGCTGCCGCTGCTGCCAATGTCCACATTCAGGGCGGCGATATCGATGCTGACCGGCGCGCTGGCGACAAAGCTGGCGCTTGCGCTGGTCTGCTGTTCAATGGTCATCTCCCCCACCTGCGGCAGCGGCGGCGAGTTGGTATGCGTCCCGTCCGCCAGTTGCACCGTTCCGGTTTTATAGAAGGTTACCGCAATCCTCACCGTGGTTTGCTGCTGCGTCATCAGCGCCGGGAGCGTCGCACTGTCGCATACCACCACCGACTCGCCGCCGGCGGAGTGGCTGCCATCGATGGCACGCATCGGGCCGCCGGCGCACTGGAAGCTGAGGGCGTAACCAATGCCGTCGATAGCGCTGGGGTAGACATGCTGTCCGTTAATCACCATCGGCGAGCCGCCGGTTTTCAGCTGCTTATAGACGATGCGTTTGGCGCTCGCCGTCGGCAGCTGCAGGTCGCAGGAAAAAGGGATCCCGCTGCCGTTATCCGCCATCGCGCTGGTCATCTGTGTATTGACCGGCAGCGTGGGTAAATACTTGATATTAGGAATATTGACCGTGGTCTGGCCGATATTTGCGCGGCAGGTTTCAGCCCGCACGCCGGGAAGATAGGCGCTCAGCCCCAGCAGAAAGAGGAAAGGAAGTAGACGAAAAACAGATTTCATAGCCGCCTCAGCGTGTCTGGCACAGTCCGGAGACGGTTTTCACCGTATTCAGACTCTGCTGTGGGTTATCCGGAAGATGAAAATGCAGCGTGCAGCTCTGCGACTGGTTGTTGACGATCCAACTCACCGCCAGGGTTCCCTCCTGCGGCACACCGCTGAGATACACCTGGCCGCCGTCGGCCACCATGCCGCCCGGCGGATTGCCGCTCTCCTCCTCCTCGACCAGCCGCGCACTGGCGCCAAACGGTAGCGGCCCCTGGGCATTGCGCAGGGTAAACAGCACCCGGTTGCCAATGTGGGTCTGGTAGTTGGCCATCACCACCGCGCCGCCGCCGGGGATCACGGTCTGCCCCTGCTGGTCGACGTCGGTGTCGTCGGCCATCGACTCCGTATCGAGGGTAATGACATTTTTCCGGTAGGCGGTCAGGGAGGGCACCACGGCATAGCCGCGCCAGTCGGTGTGCACATTGTTGCCGTTTTGCACCGCCACGCCGGCGGCCCCCGGCGCCCGGACGATGGCGAAGCTCTCACCCACCGTCTGGCCGAAGGTGACGCCGTGCGGATGCGCGACCACCGAGCCGGCGCCTCCCCAGGTCAACTGGTTGCTGGCGGCGTCATGGCGATAGCCGATCTGGGCGTTGCCGAAGCCGCCGTGGTAGTCCAGGGAGGCGCTGCTGTTGCTGCCTCGTCCCTGGTTGCCATAACCTTGCTGAACCGAGTAGAACAGATTTGGCCGCGTCGGCACCGCGCCATACAGCGACATCTGCTGCGAGGTATAGCCATTGCTGTCCGAGGTGGTGTTGTAGCTCACCGCGCTGTCGGACAGCGGACCACCCAGCGGAATATTGATATTGAATGACCAGGAGCGGTCATTTTTTTGCTGGCCGCTGGCGCGGGTGTAGTAATAGCCCACGCCCCAGGAGATCCCTTTCCAGGCGCTGTAGAACCCAAGGTGCACCGTCTCATCCCGACTCTGCCGATGCCAGTACTCCTGCGACCAGGCGGAAACCGCCAGACTGCCCAGGCCACTAAGGCTTTGCGACACCGACAGCTCTTCCCGGCGACGCCGGTTGTCTACTTGCCCCTGGGCGCTTTCAAGGGCGCTGGCTTCGGCAAAATCGTAATAGCCGCTTGACGAGTAGCGATAGCTGGCGAGGCTGAACGCAGTGCCCGAGCTGACAAAATTTTTCTGATACTGAGCGCGCAGCGAATGGCCCGTATAGCGCTTGCCCGACGGCGTACGGGTGACGGCCTGGGTGACATCCCCTCCCAGCGATCCGAACTCGCCAAAACCGCGGCCCAGGCCCAGCGCCCACGCCTGATAGTCCCGGGCCAGCTGCGTACCACCGTAGAGGGTGAATCCCGCCGTCAAACCGTAGAACAAAGTGCCCTGCAGAAATTCCGGCGAGCGCACCGACTCCCCCCCGGAGTGGTAGCGGCCGGCGCTGAGACTGAATTTGCCGCGCCCTTCGCGCAGCATATATGGCACCGCGGAATAGGGCTGGGTAAAGGTACGCACCGCGCCATTGCTCTCGGTCACCTTCACCTCCAGATCGCCGCTCTGCGAGGTGGGGTAGAGATCGCTGATGGCGAACGCCCCCGGCGACACAAAGGTCTCGTAGATCACATACCCGTGCTGAGAGACGGTCACTTTAGCATTGCTGTGCGCCACGCCACGAATGGTGGGGGCAAAGCCGCGCTGGCTGTCCGGGAGCATTTCATCGTCAGACATCAGCTGGACGCCGCGAAACTGTATGCTGTCAAACACATCGCCGGTGGTATAGGTATCGCCGATCCGCAGCAAGCTCTTCAGCGAGCGGACATCGCGCTGCAGCCAGGTGCTCTGGGTATCCCAGTGCCGGCGCTGCTGGTCATACTGCATTGAGGAGATGTTGCGCAGTCGCCAGGCGCCCAGGTTGAGGCCGCTGCGTAAATTGAGATAGTTTGAGCGGCTGCTCTCCCCTTCGTCGGCGTTCTTTATTTGCGCGCCGGAAAAATAGTAATCGACAAACGCGGCCGGCACGCCATCGTCCCAGCGCGACGGATCGACATAGCCGCGGCTTTGCACGTTCATCGCCGCCTGGGGAATACTCAGCGTCAGGCGCTGGTTAGCGAAGCTGAACCGACTGCTGGCGTCGGGAATAAACTTCTCGATCCGGGTGAAGGTTTCGCCTTCATGCAGCGCTTGAAAGGCGGGAAACGCGCTGACGTTGACGCCATACTCCGCCAGCTGACCGGGCGTCAGCACCGGGCGCAGCTGCCCGCCATCGTCAACAAACGTGATATCAGCCTGACCCAGCTCCTGGTCATTAACCACCACGGTGACAGGATAAGTCCCCGGCTGCTGGCCGCCGGGTTTGGCGAAGTAGTGCAGATCGGAGGTTTGCTGCTGCGGGTCAGCAAACTCCAGCGCCGCCGGGTCAAAATAGTCGTCGGCCAGCGCCCGGCTCAACGGACTGAGACAAAACATCATCGTCGGCACCGTCGCCAGCGCCACCGCCCGCCCGGCGGTAACGGGCAACAAGGCATACTCCCGCACCCTGGCTGTTGTTATTCTTTTCATGCTGGCGCCGTCCGGTAAGCTCATCAAAAAGGGGAATTACTGCTGGGCGAAATCGCTGACGCCGCCGTAGTCGTTAATCGCCCGCCATTTGACGGTGCCGTGCCCGCTCACCGGCCACGTTTTCTCGCCGAAGGGAGCCACCATGCCGGGATCGTCGATGCTTTGCCCGCCCACCTCGACGGCGTAAAAAGAGACGAAGTAGGGAGTGGGATTTATCACCGTCAGCCGACCGCCGGACTGGCTAAACTTCAGCTGCTGCCAGGCCTTTGCCGGGTCGCCCGCCAGGTCGTTGGGGCGATAGAAGATTTTGAATTTCGATTTAATATTCACCTGCAGCTTATTCACCTCGCCCTGAGGCGTCGGGGCGATACTTTTGACGTTCAGCCAGAAGACCGATTCACGGTCGCGGGGCAGCGAGGCGCCAATAAAGTTAATCCGCAGAACGTTATTTTGCTCCGGATCGAGACGGAACAAGGGCGGCGTTACAATGAAGGGCACCCTGGCCTTATCGTTTTCCGCGTAATTTTCCACCCACGACTGCACCAGATAGGGCGTATGGGTATCGGCATTGGTGACTGAAATAGCGGCTTCACGCTTCCCTTCCTGATAAATCACACGGGTTCCACCCATGACAATACCGGCCTGCGCTGCCGTGGTGCACAGCAGAAAAGCCGCAACGGCAATTATTTTCTTCATCATGACTTACCATCAGGTAAAAGTTGAACAGACAACAAAATAAAGCAGTGAATAACAGAGCCAGTACTCGACGGGATAATTAGCAAAAACAACTATACCGTCACGAATATATTTCGTGACTTCATGACAATTAACACATTAGCTATCTGTAATTAATCAAGACGCAGTGGGCTGACTCTGAATAACGCGCAATTAGATCAGTTATAAATCATATTGAAATTAGCTGTACCGTCGGCTTTACCTGCCGTCACGGTCGCCGCGGTGGAGATATAGTCGGCGTAAAACTCGAGGTCGGCAGAGCCGGTGCCGCCGCTGGTACCCGGAGTGACCGTCTGTTTGGCTGACGTTTTACCGAGGCTGACAGCCGTCGACCGATCGTGCTCATACAGCTTAATCGCTACGCCGCTGGCGCCGCCGTTGATGGCCAGCAGGGAGTTATCAGACTGATCGCGCGCGCCGTCAAACAGCACGGCGACCGTAGTCACGCTGGCCGGGCAATCTTTCACTTTGATATGGAAGGGGGTTTTGGTGGTTTCAAAACCAGTGCCGGTAAAATAGTTGCTGGCCCATTTGCCCAGATCAACCTTCTGGCCATTAGAACTACTATCGACGTTGCAAGAGCTGTCGGTGATTGACCCATTGAAGATGACCTGCCCGCCGGCGCCTTCCGAACTGGTGCCCGAGTCAGGATTGATAGTGTTGGCCGCGGTAGCCTGCAAGGCTACGCCAGAAAGCAGCGCTCCTATGAGGATGGTTATAAAGCGAGGTTGTTTTTTCATTATTTATCTCATCGTTAACGAACATATTTTCCATCATCGACAATAGCCCCAAAGCTATCGCGAAACGGCTCGTCAGCTCCTCCCTGTAAATGTACGTTGCGTTCCTTCCGCAGGATATTAGGCACATCCCCCTCTACTCTGCATTATTTCGCCAATAGATGGCCATGAATAACAAACAGAAGAAAAAAGAGTTATTTTGATGTGCGAAATAAATATATTACCCGAAGTATCAAAAGGCAACCCGGGAAGATGTTAACTATAAGTTAATAGCTATGTTCGCCATATATTTAATTTTTGAAATGGCTTTTCAATGTTAATTTACATATCTATACAAAAGAAATTCAAATACCTTTAAACAACAACAGATCAATTCAATTAACAAATTTAAAGACAATTGTTCAAAAATTCGTCTTGTTTTATTGTGCGCTCGTCAGAGCGTACACAAAAATTAGGAATTTTCCTGGTATTAATATTCATAATTTCTACACAAACGACGCCAGGGTGCGCCACCTCCACCCGCTAATCCCTTATTATGGAAGTGTTTTTATTTTCAAGTGAAAGCCAATACATAAGTGACATAAATACATGGGCGCTGCCGCCGGCAAAATAGCCACCCTCTTCGAATGGTTATTTTGAAGTTAAAAAAAATCCGCAACCCGAATGGATTGCGGACTGAGGATCGGTCAGAAATGAGATGGACTTCAGAACAGGCCCAGCGGCGCGGTGCCGTAGCTCACCAGCAGGTTTTTGGTTTGCTGATAGGCATCCAGCGCCATCTTGTGCGTTTCCCGCCCGACGCCGGACTGTTTATAGCCGCCGAACGCCGCATGCGCCGGGTAGACATGATAGCAGTTGGTCCACACGCGACCGGCTTTAATGCCGCGACCCATGCGATAGGCGAGGTTGGTATCCCGCGTCCACACCCCGGCGCCGAGACCAAACTGGGTCTCATTGGCGATAGCCAGCGCTTCCGCTTCGTCCTTAAAGGTGGTCACCCCGATCACCGGCCCAAAGATCTCCTCCTGGAAGGAGCGCATATCGTTGCGACCTTTAATCAGCGTAGGCTGAATATAAAAGCCATTATCCAGCGCCGGCGCGATAGCCGCCCGCTCGCCGCCGGTCAGAATTTGCCCACCCTCTTCCCGGGCAATCTGAATATAGGAGAGGATCTTGTCGAACTGCTGGCGGGAAGCCTGAGCGCCGATCATGGTGTCGGTATCTAACGGATCGCCGCGGCGGATCTGCGCCACCTTCTCCATGACCCGTGCCATAAAGGGCTCATAGATGGATTCATGGATCAGCGCCCGCGACGGGCAGGTACAGACCTCACCCTGGTTGAAGAAGCCGAGCACCAGCCCCTCCACCGCCTTCTCAATAAATTCCTCTTCTCCGTCCATCACGTCGGCGAAGTAGATGTTGGGCGATTTCCCCCCCAGCTCGACGGTGCAGGGGATAATATTTTCCGCCGCGCAGGCGAGAATATGCCGCCCGACCGGCGTGGAGCCGGTAAACGCCAGCTTGGCGATACGCTTGCTGGTGGCCAGCGCCTCGCCCGCCTCTTTGCCGAAACCCTGCACCACGTTAAGCACCCCGGCCGGGAACAGATCGCCGATCAGCTCCAGCAGCAGGGTAATGCTTAGCGGCGTCTGTTCCGCCGGTTTGAGCACCACGCAGTTCCCCGCCGCCAGGGCCGGGGCCAGCTTCCACGCGGCCATCAGCAGCGGGAAGTTCCACGGGATAATCTGCCCGACCACCCCCAGCGGTTCATGGAAATGATAGGCCACCGTGGTTTCGTCAATTTCGGCGGTACTACCCTCCTGGGCGCGCAGGCAGCCGGCGAAGTAGCGAAAATGGTCCACCGCCAGCGGCAGGTCGGCGTTCAGCGTTTCGCGGATCGGTTTCCCATTGTCCCAGCTCTCCGCCACCGCCAGATATTCCAGATGCTGTTCAATACGATCGGCGACCTGCAGCAGCAGCCTGGAGCGCTGTTGCACTGAGGTTTTACCCCACGCCGGCGCCGCGCGATGGGCGGCGTCGAGGGCTAAGTCAATGTCTCTGGCATCCGAGCGGGGAAACTGCGCAATGTTGCTGCCGTCGACCGGCGAAGTATTCATAAAGAATTCACCGCTCAGCGGCTCGACAAATCTACCGTCAATAAAGTTGCCGTAAGCCGATTTAAATGAAACCACGGCGCCGGGCTGGCCAGGATGTGCATAACGCATCGCAAATCTCCTTCTGTAGGGTTGAGACGCAGCGGCATATTGATTTTTTAAATTTGCCGCCGAACGCTTCTCACTGTGCAGGGGTTATGCCAGTTTTTTATTTTCTTTAAATATTTTTATTTATTAATACGTTGCCTTCACTAACCGAGCAGATGGTCAGCCATCTGTCGCACGGGTTTCCACTTATGTGTTGCAAATCGCAACACCAAATAAACCAAATGGCTACAATATTGCAACACAGCAACATCGACCCAGAGGTGCCCTGTGGCAGGCAATCCCTTTCTTCTCGCACCAGAGGTTAATGCGAATCCCCTGCTGAGCGATTCGTGGTCTCGCTGCCAGCGCTACGGGCTGGATCCCGCCACCGAGGATTTTCCCCGCCTCGGCGCCGGCGAGCTGGCGGACCGGCTCGCCAGCCACCGCGGCCTGCAGCAGCTGGCGCAGCCGGTGGTGGAAGCCCTGTCGCGCCAGGTCGCAGACCTGCAGTCGGTGGTGATCCTTTCCGACCCCGACGGCCTGGTGCTGCATACTCTCGGCGATACCCAGGCGCTGCAAAAGGCCCAGCGCGTGGCGCTGGCTCCCGGCAATCTGTGGAGTGAAAGCGGGCGCGGGACCAACGCCATCGGCACCGCGCTGGCGATTGACGATGGCTGCGAGATCGATGGCCGTCAGCACTTTCTTACCCGCAACCAGAATCTGTACTGCGCGGCGATGCCGCTCCAGCGACCGGACGGAAGCATCGCCGGGGTGCTGGATATCTCCGGTCCGGCGAATTTTCCCCACCAGCACACCTTTGGCTGGGTAAAAGCGGCGGCAAAGCAAATTGAATATCTGTGGGTGAAACAGAGTCTGCATCCTGAGCAGTGGCTGATGAGCCTGCACCGGCAGGTGGACAAACTCGACAGCGTCGAGGAGCTGCTGCTGGTCTTTTCCGACAACGTCCTCACCGCCGGCAACCGGCTGGCGATGCGCGAGTTCGGCCTGAGCGCGGCGCAGTTTGGCCAGCTCACCTTTGCCTCGCTTTTTCCGACACTGACGCAAACGGCGGTCAGCGTCCCGCTGCCGCTGACCACGCCGCAGGGCCGCTACCATTATCGCCTGCGGGAGCCCACCCGCCGCCGGGTGGCGGTAAGCGCCCCGCCGGCCATGCATCTCCCCTTTACCAGTCCGCGCGAAGGCGAAAAGCTGCTGCGGCTGCTCAACGCCGGCATCGCCCTGTGCATTGAAGGAGAAACCGGCAGCGGTAAAGAGTATGTCAGCCGCACGTTGCACCGGCACAGCCGCTGGCGCAGCGGTAAATTTGTCGCCATTAACTGCGCCGCCATTCCGGAATCGCTGATCGAATCCGAGCTCTTCGGCTACCAGCCGGGGGCGTTTACCGGCGCCAGCAAAAATGGCTATATCGGTAAAATCCGCGAGGCTGACGGCGGGGTGCTGTTTCTTGATGAGATCGGCGATATGCCGCTGGCGCTGCAGACCCGCCTCCTGCGCGTCCTGCAGGAGAAAGAGGTCGCTCCGCTGGGCGCCAGCCGCAGCGTGCCGGTGAATTTCGCCTTGATCTGCGCCACCCACCGCAACCTGACCCAGCGGGTCAGCGCCGGAGAATTCCGTGAAGATCTGCTGTGGCGCCTGCGGGAATACGCCCTGGCGCTGCCTCCGCTGCGCGAGTGGCCGGCGCTGGAAACCTTTATCGCCACCCTGTGGCACGACCTGGGCGGTGCTTCACGCCGGGTGACGCTTTCAAACGCGCTGCTGGTTCACCTCAGCCAGCTGCCGTGGCCGGGAAACGTACGCCAGCTGCAGAGCGTCCTGAAGGTAATGCTGGCTCTCGCCGATGAGGGCGACACGCTGACGACCGACGCGCTGCCGGAGGCGTATCGCGCCGCGCCTGCGCCGTTGCCGCGCGGGGGATTGCAGGCCCATGATGAGCAGTTGATTGTCGATACCCTGGCCAGGGTCAACGGCAACGTCAGCCGGGCGGCGCAGATACTGGGTATCGCCCGCAGCACGTTGTACCGCCGTGCCGCCCGTGCCGGACGGCCTCGTCGCTGAGGCTATGGCGTAAAGCGCGCCGGTAGCTTGCACGCTGTCGGAAAACCTCCGCCGCCATAGATGGCGGTTATTTCTCTCTGCGCTAACCAGGTGTTGCGGTAAGAGGTAGCCCTTCCCGCAGGGCATCGATCGCCGCCCGCGTTTTTTGCGGCAGCCACGGCCCCTCCGGCCATACCGCGTGGATGGCGAAACGCACCTGAGCGCTGGGCGCCAACACCTGCTGCAATGTCCCATCGGCAAGCGCCTGCGCCACCAGCCAGTCCGGCAGCCAGGCGATGCCCATCCCCTGCTGCACTGCCGCCGCGATGGCGGCAAAATCATCCTGTATCAGCCACGTCTGCGGACTGAAGCGCACGTCGCCCTGCTGCGGGTCATACAGTTGCCATTTTTGCAGCTGGCCGTTGTGCAGATAGCCGAGGGTACGGTGCTCGTTCAACCCGGCAATAGTCTGCGGCGCTGGCTGCTGGCGCAGGTACTCCGCCGCCGCGCACAGCACCATGCCGTGCTCTCCCAGCGCACGGGCCCGCAGCGACCCGGTATTGGCCAGGCTCCCGATACGCACCGCAAGATCAAACCCCTCCTCCAGCAGATTGACCTGCCGGTCGCTGTAGTGGAGCTCGAGCTTCAGTAACGGATAGCGCTGGCTGAGGCGGAACAGCAGCGGTGCCACGCAGCGCTGGCCAAACAGCACCGGCAGCGACACCCGCAGCCGCCCCTGCACCTCATCTTTGCCGCGCTGCAGCGTCTCTTCGGCCTCGCGGATGCGCTCCAGCGCTTCCCGGCACTGGAGATAGAATTGCTCCCCCTCTTCCGTCAGCAGTTGCCGTCGGGTGGTACGCTGGAATAACGCCACGCCGAGACGCGCTTCCAGCCGGGCAATGGTTTTTCCCACCGCCGAACGCGTCACATGGAGGATCGCCGCCGCGCTGGCAAAGTTGCCGCTCTCGACCACGGTGACAAATACCGGGATCGCATTCAGATCGTCGCGCACAGATTGGTTCCTTACGGGATACAATAGGGAAAAATAATGTCACTCCTGAGACAAAAAAGACAGTGTTAGTCTTTGCTTCTATCTTTCATTTGAGGCACTCATCATGGCTAACGTTCTGGTTTTAAAATCCAGCATTAATGGCGAAACATCCCTGACCAATCAGTTGATTAACGAATTTCTCGCGGCGCGCCAGGCGGCGGGACACGGCGATCGGCTCATCGAACACGATCTCAGCGCCATGGCGCTGCCAACGCTGGATCGCCCCCTGTTCGCCGCCCTGCGCGGGGCAGTGGATCCGCAGCCTGCTATCCGCAAGGCGGTCGCCCTCTCCGACCAGCTTATCGCCGAGTTAAAGGCCAGCGACCTGCTGGTGATCGGCGCGCCGATGTATAACCTCAACGTCCCGACCGATCTAAAAAAATGGTTCGACCTCGTGGCGCGGGCACGGGAAACCTTTCGCTACACCGAGAGCTGGCCGCAGGGGCTGGTGGAGGGCGTCCGGGCGGTGGTCGTCAGCAGCCGCGGCGGTATTCACCAGGGAGAAACTACCGATGCCGTCACGCCCTATCTGCGCGCGGTACTGGGGCTGATGGGGATCCAGGAGGTGGAATTTATCTATGCCGAAGGGCTGGACAATCGCCCGCATGGTCGCGACGCCGGGATCGCCAGCGCCCGGGCGCAGATTGCCCGGCTCGCCGTTCCGGCCTGAGTCGTGAAGAAATTGTGCTGGCGCTGGCGGCCTTTTTATTTTAGAGTTATCTAAATTTAGACAAAGCTAAAATAAATGACCACACCTGAAGACCTGCAGGCCCGCGCCGGAGAAGCCGCCGCGCTGATGAAAGCGATGAGCAATCCTCACCGATTGCTGATCCTGTGCATGCTGTGCGATGCGCCCAGGGCCAGCGCCGGCGAACTCGCCCGGGCTACAGGGCTGAGCCCCTCCGCCACCTCGCAACACCTCGCGCGGATGCGTGACGAGGGGCTGATCGACAGCGAGCGCGACGCCCAGCGTATCCACTATTTCATCACCCACCCTGCGGTACAGCAGGTGATCAATACGCTGAAAACGCTCTATTGCCCGTGAGGATCCTATGACCATCGCCACCTTAACTCCCGCCGAGGCCCAGGCGCAGATTGCCCAGGGCGCCAGACTGATTGATATCCGCGATGCGGATGAATATGCGCGCGAACATATCCCCGATGCCGAGCTGGTGCCGCTCGCCACTCTGACCAGCGGTGCGCCCCTCAATGCCCGGGCCGGAGAGACGGTCATCTTTCACTGCCAGGCGGGTTCCCGGACGCAGAATAATGCGATTCGTCTGGCCGCGGCCGCCGCGCCGGCGCAGGCCTGCCTGCTGGCAGGAGGAATTCAGGCGTGGAAAGCCGCGGGGTTGCCGGTAGTGGAAGATTCATCACAGCCGCTGCCGCTGATGCGCCAGGTGCAAATTGCCGCTGGCGTCCTGGTTTTACTGGGGGTGCTGCTGGGCTATACCGTTAACGGCGGCTTTTTCCTGCTCAGCGGCGCGGTCGGCGCCGGGCTCACCTTCGCCGGCGTAACCGGCTTTTGCGGCATGGCGCGTCTGCTGGCGACCATGCCGTGGAACCGGCGCCAGGGGGTTAAAACGCGCTCCAGATAAGCCAGGCAATGCCGCCGAAGAGCAGCCATTTGACGATGTAATAGACCGTCTTATTCCATTTTTTCAACCGCTTACCAACAATACGGATCTGGTAAATATAGCGAAACGCCCGGTTAATCCCGCCGGTGCGATCGCCGATATCGTTGGGCGCCGAAGCGGCGCTCATCAGATGGCGTCCCAGCCAGTGGTTAACTTTCTGCGCCCAGCGGTAGCGCATCGGCCGTTCAATATCGCAGAACAGAATCAGGCGATTCTCACCACTGGTATTTTCCGCATAGTGGATATAGGTCTCGTCAAACAGCACGCCTTCTCCATCGCGCCAACTGTAACGCTGGCCATCCACCTCGATAAAGCAGCGGTCATCGTTCGGCGTTGCCAGGCCCAGATGAAAGCGTAGCGAGCCGGCGTAGGGGTCACGATGGCGCGGCAGACGGCTACCGTCCGGCAGAGTGGCAAACATGGCCGCTTTCACCGACGGGATATCGCGCAGCAGCGCGGTAGTTTGCGGACAGAGCTGGCTGGCGGAAGGATGGGCATCCTCATACCATTTCAGATAAAAGCGTTTCCAGCCGGTTTTGAAAAATGAGTTAAACCCGGCATCGTTATATTTATCGGCCGCTTTAATCTGCTCCAGCTGCTGAAGGTGGAGACCTTCGTCGCGAATAACCTGCCAGTTTTGCTGCAATATCGCCAGCTCGGGAAACATCTCCGGCCGCAGATAAGGCGTATTCGGCACGCGGGAAAATAAATACATAAATCCATTCAGCGGCGCGGTAAATGTGGAATGGTCGGAGAGCTGCCGCCAGAAACGATAGCGCACCCGTCCGCGGTAATGGACATACAGTACAGCAATAACAATGATCAACAGAATGATATACTTCATGGTGTCTTTCCTGACCTGATTGGTGGTAACCCTACCCTCGCCGTCCCCCTTTCTCAGCAGCGGTATGGCGCCAGCAAAACATTAACAATGTTAATACATATAACTCCAAATTGTTTTAACAAAAAACAGCACGCCCGGTGTTCAGTGAGCGGGCGTTGAGCTATGGTTTAGGTTTATCCATGGTGTTAACAGTGAGGAGTGAATTATGTTTGCTGTCGGCGATCTGGTACAACCCCGAGCGGGCGGACCAAAACTGAAAGTGGTGGAAGTGCAAGGGGAGCAACTGGTGGTGGTTCAGGCCGCACAGGAGCAGGGAGAGCGCTATTCGCTGAAATCGGACGAGGTCACGCCGTATCAGGAAGAGGGAGACTTCGGCGTCTGCTAAAGCCCCTCGCTTAAAGTCGTAAGGCCAGGCCGGTGGGTCTCTCACCACCGGGCTGGCGCTGGCCCGAAGGCGTTAAATTAAAAAGCTATCCAGCGATTTACCCTGGGCGACAGCCTCGGCAATCGGCTTCGGCATTCTTCCCTGTCCGGTCCAGGTTTTCTCTGCGCCAGTATGATCGGTATAACGATATTTCGCCGGGCGCGGTTGACGCTTTTTGCCTCCCGCCTTTGGCGGCTGAATATCGGCCACCAGCTCGTCAGGAGAAATACCGTCGGCGCGCATCAGCTCAAGCCAGGTATTCACTTTCTCCTGATATTCAGCCTGCTGCTGAGCTGCCTGCTGCTGTTGCGTACGTTTTTCTTCAGTGACGATCCTGAGCTTTTCCAGCATCTCTTCAAGCACGTCAATGGAGAATTCACGGGACAGGGCACGCAGTGAACGGATATTATTCAGTTTGTGTAACATTGAAGACATAAAATTAAAAAATTCCAAATAGCAAATTAAAAGATACAACGCGGCAAGTGTAATAGAAACGTTTATTTATTTCCAGCCTTCGGTTGTCCAGATAAATATATAAGGTGGATATTAGCGGTTATCCCCTGGAACTATATTGGCAAATACCTGAGCCTTTTTCATAAGCACAGGCAAAAAAGAGAGTGAATAAATAAAAAAGGCAGAATGACGGGAAAAACCACCGTTCTCGCCAGGAATATTAGCTTTATGGTCAGCGGGTTACCTGCTGTTCATACGTGGCCGCACTGATACATACCTTTGGCCACAGTGAATAGTTAATCAGAAAATGGGAATAAAACAACAATTCGCAATTCAGAATTTTTCACCATAAAAACGCGACTTACGGCATAAAAAATCCTAAAAGAGAGCGGAATCACACACTCGCATGATGTTGCGCCATGGTTGGCTATCAGGCGCCGTTCCCTCGGCCAGTCTCGATTTCGCAATCAAGAGTAACACATTGATAAATATTGATATTTGCAAAAACAGGAATAAAAGTAGCGTAACGAACAAAAAACAAACCAGCGCAGAGTATTTTATCGACAAAAAGGCGATAAATAAAAATTTATAGCTAGTTGCCACTTTTAATGCAGAGATATACTCTACGCACATCAAAACAGGCAGCCCAAAAACGCTATACCAACGCGCATTTTTCGGCGTTAATGACTTCATTTTCGAGGAGCACTCCGATGTTCTCTGCGCACTCCCGCTTGCGGCATGCGGTTGCAGACACCTTTGCGATGGTGGTTTACTGCACCGTCGTCAACATGATGATCGAAATTTTTCTCTCTGGTATGACGTTTGAGCAGTCGTTATCGTCGCGTCTGGTGGCGATCCCGGTCAACATTATTATTGCCGTACCCTATGGGATTTATCGCGATTTCGCCATGCGTCAGGCCCGGCGCATCAGCCCGGCCAGGTGGATGAAAAATATGGCCGACGTGCTGGCCTACGTCACCTTTCAGTCGCCGGTGTATGTCGCTATTCTGTGGAGCGTGGGTGCTGACTGGCACCAGATTGTCGCCGCGGTGAGCTCGAACCTGGCGGTATCGATGATGATGGGCGCCGCCTACGGCTACTTCCTCGACTATTGCCGCCGCCTGTTCCGCGTGGCGCCCTATCAGCAGGCGAAGGCCTGACCAACGCGTTAGCAGCGACTGGCTCTGCCAGTCGCCTCTTCCCGCCAGCCCGCCTCGCCTGGATCCTTAAATGCCTATCGCCGTATTAATTCGTCGACATTGCCGGCTGGGCTTCGCCAAATAGCCCATTCAGAAAACGCTCAAGCGCCATGCGTGAGCTAAATCCATGCGGAATACCATAATGTTGTTGCGCATCCCCGGCTAAATACAGCGGAAACTGTTCATAATGATCACAGGTTTTGATATCTGAAGCCGGTTCGGCCAGCATATTGCTGCGCTCTTTTAACGCCGGATGAATAACTAACGCTGTTCGCCCCATGCGCGCTTCGCGGTTCACATAAACATAATTATCGCCGCGGCGATAGCCGTACGCTTTTTGCGTCACAACATCCATGGTGAAGCCGGCTTTTTCAAGAACACGCGCCACCTCATCGGGTCTTAAATACATACTGATTCCTCGTTATCTTTTACCGCACATTGACCTTACCTTATTCATTAAGGACAGTGCTTTCGGAAAATTCCAGAAACCACAACAGTAAGCATAATTCAAAATCTTGTCCTACACTTACTCACTCGATGGAATTAAGGGAGATAACGATGGCTAACCATGTGAACCGCAACAATTTTGACGAGAACGCCGAAGATATTCATAACGATGTCAGCCAATTAGCGGATACGCTGGAAGAGGTGCTGAAATCATGGGGCAGTGACGCCAAAGAGGAAGCGGAAGCGGCGCGTGTCAAAGCGCAGTCGCTGTTAAAAGAGACTCGTGCCCGCCTTAATGGCCACAACCGGGTGCAGCAGGCGGCGCTGGATGCGCGCCAGGCAGCGTGCGATGCGCTGGGCTGTGCCGATACCTACGTGCGCAATAAACCGTGGCACAGTGTGGGCGCCGCCGCCGCCGTCGGGGTATTTATTGGCGTATTGCTCAATTTACGTCGATAATAGCTTAAGCGTCGGCTGCCGCCGCGCGATTGGCGCGCGGTAGCCCGCGAGCTTTACGGAAGGCAATGAAGATAACAAATACGCGTCAGCCCCTGCGCGCCTCTGGCCGCAGGGGTTTTTCTGCTTCCCCGACTTAAGCGCCATCAAATCGCGATCGCCTCTCTCAGCCGTCGGGCAAGTCCGTCAGCCATCGCCGGCGAACGTATATTGGTAAAACTCATCAATAATCCCCCCTCGCCCGCGTGGCGAATCCGCCAGTCGCTCAGCGCCTGCACCGCCAGCCCGGCCACAACCGCCCGCCGCGCGAGCAGCCGATCGTCGCCGCTGACCGATATAACCAGTTGAATTCCCCCCAGCTGCGGCGTGACCTGAAAGCCCTGCGCCTGCAGAGCCGACTCCAGCCACTGTCTACGCTGGCTATAGCTGGCACGCATTTTCTTCAAATGACGCCAAAAATGTCCCTGCTGGATAAAATCCGCCAGCGTCTGCTGCCACAGGGTGGGAACGGTGCAGGACTGGCGCTCCGCGGTCTGGTGAAAACGCGCCACCAGCGGGGTCGGCACCACCAGCCAGGCGGTGCGCAGCGCCGGGAACATCGACTTACTGAAGGTGCCCGCGTAGATGACCCTCTGCGGCGCATCAAGGCTTTTCAGCGGCGGCAGCGGTTTGCCGTGATAGCGAAACTCGCTATCGTAATCGTCCTCAATGATCCACGCGTCGCGCTCCGCGGCCCACGCCAGCAGCTGGCGGCGTCGGGGAAGCGACAGCGCGACCCCCAGCGGACTCTGATGGGCTGGTGTGAGCAGGGCAAATCGCGCCTGCGGGTGATGACGCTGGCCCCAGCCGACGTCCATCCCTTCGTCGTCCACCGGAATCGCATCCACCGCCAGCTGCCCAGCCTCGACGACCGGCCGGATAAAGGGATACCCCGGATCTTCCATCCACATATGCTGTCCCGGCTGCGCCAGAGTACGCAGGATAAGGTTCATGGAGGCGGCATAGCTGCCGGTGATCAACACCTGATCCGGCTGACAGTCGATACTGCGCGACAGGCGTAGATAATCGACGATAGCCTGGCGCAGAAGCGGATCGCCGCCGGGATCGCCGGGTGCAAGATCGAACCGCGACTGCGTCCGCAGCCGACGCCCCATCACCCGCGCCCACTGCCCGCGCGGAAAGAGATCCAGCGCCGGCAGCCCCATCTGAAACGGCAGCGGCTCCGTCGGCGCGGCCGGTTGCACTGGCGGTACCGGCGCCAGCTGGCGCGGGCTGAGCCGCTCGCTGACAAAGGTCCCCGCCTGCCCACGCCGTTCGAGCCATCCCTGGGCGACCAGCTCTCCCCAGGCGTTTTCGATGGTCGCCCGGGAAACGCCCTGCTCCTGAGCGTACACCCGGCTGGCGGGCAAACGGCTGCCCGGGGTCAGTTCGCCACGTTCAATCGCCGATTTCAACTGGCGGGCGATACGCTGATAAAGCGGGAGGTTAATCGCTTCCATTATGGTCTGCTTTTTTCATCAGAATATGGCTATCTTTTGCAGTCCATTATAGTGCTATTTTGGCTGCCGTCTTAGAGAGGAGAACACCATGAACCAATTACGTCAGCCATTCAGTGAACTGAGCCCGGAAGTCTATAAAGGGCTGGTACAGGCCAGCATCGCGCTTGAGAAAAGCGAGCTGGGCAACGCCCTGGTAGAGCTGGTTTATTTACGCGTCTCGCAGATCAACGGCTGCGCCTTCTGTCTTGAGAAACATAGCCAGGCGCTGCGCAAAGGCGGCATGGCGCAAAGCAAACTGGATGCCCTTGCGGGCTGGCGGGTAAGCGCCCACTTTACTCCGACCGAACGCGCGGCGCTGGCATGGGCCGAGTCGGTCACCGACATTGCCACCAGCCATGCGGAAGATGAGGTTTACCTGCCGCTGCGCGAACATTTTACCCCGCGTCAGATAAGCGATCTGACCTTCGCCGTCAGTCTGATGAACGCCTTTAACCGCCTCGCCGTGGCCATGCGCCTGTAGTTCCGCACAGCCTCTCCCTCCTCCGTCGATCTATCCCGGCGGGGGACTCGCTTGCCAAAAACGCTATATATTGAGTGGTTGAAGTTTTAAATAACTACATCTAGTATTTCCTTATCGAATGGCCCACTACGTTCGACGCTATGTTTAGCGCCGTGCTGTTATCTTAAATGGAAATACGAATCATGCGCATTATTATTTACACTCGAAATGACTGCGTGCAGTGCCATGCCACCCGGCGAGCCATGGAGAGCCGGGGACTGGCCTTTGAAATGGTCAACGTCGACCAGCAGCCGGATGCCGCCGACACCCTGCGCGAGCAGGGATTTCGCCAGCTGCCGGTGGTGATCGCCGGTGAGCTGCGCTGGAGCGGCTTCCGCCCGGATATGATCAATCGCCTGCGCCCCTCCTTTACGGCGGCCAGCGCATGAGCCTCATCGTCTACTTCTCCAGCCGTTCGGAGAATACCCATCGCTTTGTGCAGCGCCTGGGGCTGCCGGCGGTGCGCATCCCGCTGAACGAGCGTGAACATCTGCGGGTAGACGAGCCCTATATTCTCATCGTTCCCAGCTATGGCGGCGGCGGCACCGCCGGCGCGGTACCGCGTCAGGCGATCCGCTTTTTAAACGACGTGCATAACCGCCAGCTGATCCGCGGAGTGATTGCCGCGGGCAATCGCAACTTTGGCGACGGCTGGGGGCGTGCCGGAGATGTCATCGCGCAAAAATGCGCCGTGCCCTATCTCTACCGCTTCGAGCTGATGGGAACCCCCGACGATATCAACACCGTGCGTAAAGGAGTCAGCGAATTTTGGCAACGACAACCGCAGAACGTATAACCGCCGCCGTGGATTTTCACGCCCTCAACGCGATGCTGAATTTGTACGACAGCGAGGGCCGCATCCCGTTTGAGAAAGATCGCCAGGCGGTTGAGGCCTTTATGGCGACCCAGGTTCAGCCCAACGCCCTCACCTTCCCCAGCCCGGAGGATAAGCTCAGCTGGCTCGTCAGCGAGGGCTATTACGATCCGCAGGTGCTGGCCGGCTATGACCGCGGGTTTGTGCTGGCGTTGTTCGCCCATGCCCGGCGCGCTCCGTTTCGCTTTCAGACCTTCCTCGGCGCCTGGAAGTTCTATACCAGCTATGCGCTGAAAACCTTTGACGGCAAGCACTACCTCGAGGATTTCGCCGAACGCAGCGTGATGGTGGCCCTGACGCTGGCCCGGGGCGATGAACAGCAGGCGCGGCAGCTGACGGAGGAGATACTCAGCGGCCGCTTTCAGCCCGCCACACCGACCTTCCTTAACGCTGGCAAACAGCAGCGCGGGGAGCTGATCTCCTGCTTCCTGCTGCGTATTGAGGATAATATGGAGTCCATCGGCCGGGCGGTGAACTCGGCGCTACAGCTGTCGAAGCGCGGCGGCGGGGTGGCCTTTTTACTCTCCAACCTGCGCGAGGCCGGGGCGCCGATCAAGCGCATCGAAAACCAGTCTTCTGGGGTGGTGCCGGTGATGAAGATGCTGGAGGACGCCTTCTCCTATGCCAATCAGCTCGGCGCCCGCCAGGGGGCGGGTGCGGTCTGGCTGCATGTTCACCATCCCGATATTTTACGCTTTCTTGATACCCGGCGTGAAAATGCCGATGAGAAAATCCGCATCAAAACCTTGTCGCTGGGGGTGGTGATCCCTGATATCACCTTCCAGCTGGCGAAAGAAGATGCGCAGATGGCCCTGTTCTCGCCTTATGACGTCGAACGGCTGTACGGCAAACCTTTCGCCGATTGCGCCATCGGCGACCTCTATCCGCAGCTGGTGGCCGACGAGCGGGTCCGCAAGCGCTGGATCCGCGCCCGCGACCTGTTCCAGCGCTTGGCGGAGATCCAGTTTGAATCCGGCTACCCGTACATCATGTTTGAAGACACCGTGAACCGCGCCAGTCCGGTGGCCGGGCGGGTCACCATGAGCAATCTGTGTTCGGAGATCCTGCAGGTCAGTACGCCGTCCGCCTATAATGAAGACCTCAGCTATGCGCATATCGGGGAAGATATCTCCTGCAACCTCGGCTCGCTGAACATCGCCCATACCATGGACTCGCCGGATTTCGGCCGCACAATCGCCACCGCGGTGCGCGCCCTGACCGCCGTGTCCGACATGAGCGACATTCAGTCGGTTCCCTCGGTGGCGGCCGGCAACGCGGCCTCCCACGCCATCGGCCTGGGGCAGATGAATCTGCACGGTTACCTGGCGCGGGAGGGCATTGCCTACGGCAGCCCGGAGGGGCTGGACTTCACCAATATCTACTTCTACACCGTGACCTGGCACGCGCTGCACACCTCGATGCAGCTGGCCCGCGAGCGCGGCCAGCGCTTCGCCGGCTTCGAGCAGTCGCGCTACGCCAGCGGGGCGTACTTCGACAAATATCTGCAGGAGGAGTGG
Source organism: Klebsiella sp. KP20-425-1 (assembly GCF_025813515.1). Lineage (NCBI taxonomy): Bacteria > Pseudomonadati > Pseudomonadota > Gammaproteobacteria > Enterobacterales > Enterobacteriaceae > Klebsiella > Klebsiella sp. KP20-425-1. Next base: position 1,163,830 of record NZ_CP109614.1, on the reverse strand, counting down.
CAGCCGAAAACCGAACGGGTGCGCACGCTGTTCGCCCGCGCCGGCATCTCTCTGCCCGACCGGGAAAGCTGGCGCCAGCTGCGCGACGATGTCATGCGCTATGGCATCTACAATCGCTATCTGCAGGCGGTGCCGCCCACCGGCTCGATCTCGTACATCAACCATGCCACCTCCAGCATTCACCCGATCGTCTCGAAGATTGAGATCCGCAAAGAGGGGAAAACCGGGCGGGTGTACTACCCCGCGCCATTTATGAATAACGACAATCTGGCCCTCTACCAGGATGCGTATGAGATAGGGCCGGAGAAGATCATTGACACTTACGCCGAGGCGACGCGCCACGTCGACCAGGGGCTGTCGCTGACCCTGTTCTTCCCCGATACCGCCACCACCCGCGATATCAACAAGGCGCAAATTTACGCCTGGAAGAAAGGCATCAAGACGCTCTACTACATCCGTCTGCGCCAGCTGGCGCTGGAAGGCACTGAAATTGAAGGCTGCGTGTCCTGCGCGCTGTAAGGAGAACAGGATGACCCATTTAACGCGCGTCAGCGCAATCAACTGGAACCGCATTGATGACGATAAAGATCTTGAGGTCTGGAACCGTCTCACCAGCAACTTCTGGCTGCCGGAGAAAGTGCCGCTGTCGAACGACATTCCCGCCTGGCAAACCCTCAGCGCGGCGGAGCAGCAGTTGACCATTCGCGTCTTTACCGGATTGACCCTGCTTGACACCATTCAGAACACCGTCGGCGCCCCGGCGCTAATGGCGGACGCCTTAACCCCGCATGAGGAGGCGGTGCTGTCGAACATCAGCTTTATGGAGGCGGTTCATGCCCGCTCTTACAGCTCCATCTTTTCCACGCTGTGCCACAGCAAGGAAGTGGATGCCGCCTTCGCCTGGAGCGAAAGCTGCGATCCCCTGCAGCGCAAGGCGCAGCTGATGCTGGGTTACTATCAGGCCGACGAGCCGCTGAAGAAAAAAATCGCCAGCGTGTTCCTCGAATCCTTTCTCTTCTACTCCGGCTTCTGGCTGCCGATGTACTTCTCCAGCCGGGGAAAGCTGACCAACACTGCGGATCTGATCCGCCTGATCATTCGCGATGAAGCGGTGCATGGCTATTACATCGGCTACAAGTACCAGAAAGGACTGGAGATCGTCAGCCCCGGCAAGCGCGAAGAATTGAAAAATTTCGCCCTCGATCTGCTGATGGATCTTTACGACAACGAACTGGCCTACAGCCGGGAGCTGTACGGCGAGAGCGGCTGGTTCGACGACGTCAGCGCTTTCCTGTGCTACAACGCCAACAAAGCGCTGATGAACCTCGGCTACGAGGCGCTGTTCCCGGCGGAGATGGCGGCGGTCAATCCGGCAATCCTCGCAGCGCTGTCGCCCAACGCCGACGAAAACCATGACTTTTTCTCCGGTTCCGGCTCCTCCTACGTGATAGGAAAAATGGAAGAGACCGCCGACGACGATTGGGACTTTTAACCGTACTTTCACCAGGAATATCGCAGGCGGATTCCTGGTGATTAATTTCACAAAATAGCGTTTAATCCACCAAATATTCTCTCCATGACCTAACCGTCATCACTTCGTCATATTTAGCAGAAAACCGGTCCATTTCAGTCGAATTATCCAAAGATAATCAAAAAATATTACCAACAACAAATTACCGCCCAGCCCTTATATCACGGGGGCTTAGCCACAGTTGTCCCCATCTGATTTTGCCGAGAGTTTGCCATTGAGGGTTGTCACAGAATCTGAGTATGTTAGGGTGTAAAAAGATCATAATCACCATCGGGTATCATATCGCAATAAACAAATAACAGGAACTTCTCTATTGCATGGCAATTAAATTAGAAATCAAAAATCTTTATAAGATATTTGGCGAGCATCCACACCGTGCTTTCAAATATATTGAGAAAGGACTCAACAAAGCGCAAATACTGGAAAAAACGGGGCTGTCGCTTGGCGTCAAAGACGCCAGTCTGGCCATTGAAGAAGGCGAGATATTCGTCATCATGGGGCTCTCCGGCTCGGGGAAATCCACCATGGTTCGCCTTCTCAATCGCCTGATTGAACCCACCCGCGGCCAGGTGCTGATTGACGGGGTCGATATCGCCAAAATGTCGGATGCCGAGCTGCGCGAGGTGCGTCGCAAGAAAATTGCGATGGTTTTTCAGTCCTTTGCGCTGATGCCGCACATGAGCGTGCTCGACAACACGGCGTTTGGCATGGCGCTTGCCGGCGTTCCCGCCGCCGAACGAGAGCAAAAAGCCCGGGAGGCGCTGCGTCAGGTGGGGCTGGAGAATTATGCCCACGCCTGGCCGGATGAACTCTCCGGCGGCATGCGCCAGCGCGTCGGTTTAGCTCGCGCCCTGGCGATTAATCCCGATATTCTGTTAATGGATGAAGCCTTCTCTGCGCTCGATCCGCTCATTCGTACCGAAATGCAGGATGAGCTCATCAAATTACAGGCGAAGCATCAACGCACTATCGTCTTTATTTCCCATGACCTTGATGAAGCCATGCGAATTGGCGATCGTATCGCCATTATGCAAAATGGCGAAGTGGTCCAGGTCGGCACTCCGGATGAAATATTAAATAATCCGGCCAATGATTATGTGCGCACCTTCTTCCGCGGCGTGGATATTAGCCAGGTATTCAGCGCGAAAGATATTGCCCGCCGCAGCCCGGTTGGCCTGATTCGTAAAACGCCTGGTTTTGGCCCCCGTTCGGCGCTGAAATTATTACAGGATGAAGACCGGGAATATGGCTATGTCATAGAGCGCGGTAATCGCTTTGTCGGGATTGTCTCGATTGATTCTCTGAAAACAGCCCTCAGCGCCGGGCAGGGGATCGAGGCGGCGCTGATTGACGCCCCGCTGGCGGTGGAAGCGCAAACCCCGCTCAGCGATCTGCTCTCCCACGTCGGCCACGCTCCGTGCGCCGTGCCGGTAGTGGATGAAGAACAACAATATATTGGCATCATTTCCAAACGGATGTTGCTCCAGGCTTTAGATCGCGAGGGGGTGAATCATGGCTGATCAGACCAACCCGTGGGGCAGCGCCCCGTCAACCGACAGCGCCGCGCAGGCTGCCGACGCCTGGGGTGGCGCCTCTACTGCCGCGCCGGCTAATGGCGGCGGCGCCGACTGGCTGCACAGCGCCCCGGCGCCGCAGCCGGAACAGTTCAATATCATGGATCCGTTCCATAAGACCCTGATCCCGCTCGACAGCTGGGTGACCCACGCCATCGACTGGATCGTGCTGCACTTCCGTCCGCTGTTCCAGGGGATCCGCGTGCCGATCGACTACATCCTCAGCGCCTTCCAGCAGCTGCTGTTGGGGATGCCGGCGCCGGTGGCGATTATCGTCTTCGCGCTAATCGCCTGGCAGATCTCCAGCCTCGGCATGGGGGTCGCCACTCTGGTATCGCTGATTGCCATCGGCGCCATCGGCGCGTGGTCGCAAGCCATGGTCACTCTGGCGCTGGTCCTCACCGCCCTGCTGTTCTGCATGGTTATCGGCTTGCCGCTGGGGATCTGGCTAGCGCGCAGCCCGCGGGCGGCGAAAATCATCCGCCCGCTGTTGGATGCCATGCAGACCACGCCGGCGTTCGTCTATCTGGTGCCGATCGTGATGCTGTTCGGCATCGGCAACGTACCGGGCGTGGTGGTGACGATTATCTTCGCCCTGCCGCCGATCGTCCGTCTGACCATCCTCGGGATAAACCAGGTGCCTGCGGATCTGATCGAAGCGTCGCGCTCATTTGGCGCCAGCCCGCGCCAGCTGCTGTTTAAGGTGCAGCTGCCGCTGGCCATGCCCACCATTATGGCCGGGGTTAACCAGACCCTGATGCTGGCCCTGTCGATGGTAGTGATCGCCTCGATGATCGCCGTCGGCGGCCTCGGCCAGATGGTGCTGCGCGGTATCGGCCGCCTGGATATGGGCCTGGCGACCGTCGGCGGGGTGGGGATCGTGATCCTGGCGATTATTCTTGACCGCCTCACCCAGGCCGTCGGTCGCGACGCCCGCAGTCGCGGCAACCGCCGCTGGTACACCACCGGCCCGCTGGGGCTTATCACTCGCCCTTTCTGTCGATAAGTCGATAACAGCGCCGCTCCCCGACACCAGCCGATGCCCGGGAGCGGCCCTTCCCGTTAAACAATAAGAGGAACCACCATGCGACATAGTACGATGTTGGCCACCGCCGCCTTTGCCACCCTGCTCGCCACCAGCGCCTTCGCCGCCGACCTGCCGGGTAAAGGGATTACGGTGAAGCCCGCTCAGAGCACTATCTCCGAAGAGAGCTTCCAGACCCTGCTGGTCAGTCGCGCGCTGGAGAAGCTGGGCTACACCGTCGAGAAACCCAGCGAAGTGGACTATAACGTTGCCTATACGTCGATTGCCGCCGGAGATACCACCTTTATCGCCACCAACTGGCAACCGCTGCACGATGACATGTACGCCGCGGCGGGCGGTTATAACAAATTCTATCGCAAAGGAGTGTACGTCTCAGGCGCCGCCCAGGGCTATTTGATCGACAAAAAAACCGCTGAGCAGTACCACATCACCTCCATCGATCAGCTCAAAGATCCGCAGATCGCCAAACTGTTTGATACCAACAATGACGGTAAAGCGGATCTCACCGGCTGTACCCCAGGATGGGGCTGCGAAGCAGTGATTAACCATCAGATTGACGCCTATGGCCTGAGCAAAACCGTCACCCATAACCAGGGCAACTACGCGGCGATGATGGCCGACACCATTGCCCGGTATAAAGAGGGTAAACCGGTGCTCTACTACACCTGGACGCCGTACTGGGTTAGCGACGTGCTGAAGCCTGGCAAGGACGTCGTCTGGCTGCAGGTGCCGTTCTCCTCCCTACCGGGCGAGCAGAAAAACATCGACACCAAACTGGCCAACGGCGCCAACTATGGCTTCCCGGTGAACACCATGCACATCGTCGCCAACAAAGCCTGGGCGGAGAAAAATCCGGCCGCCGCCACTCTGTTTAGCGTCATGAAGCTGCCGATCGCCGACATCAACGCCGAGAATGCAATGATGCATGAAGGCCATGCTTCCGAAGCCGACATTAACGGCCACGTTGATGGCTGGATCAAAGCCCACCAGCCGCTGTTCGACAGCTGGGTGAAAACCGCCCTCGCCGCGCAGCAGTAAACCCGCTCACGGATAAGGCCCAGCGCCTTATCCGGCCCCCTTGCCCCCTTTCTCGTGGCCAGGTCATAGAAACGCGATTCCAGGAATTTCCATAGTGTTAAGGCGCATCGCGCTCTGTTAAGGTGGAGACATCGGTCAAATTGCCATCTTCACATGGATCCAGCGATAAGTTATTCATATGGAAAACCCCGCGCCCTTAACCTGTGCCTTACCTGAACGCGTCGCCACCGTCGGCGAAGGCGTCAAAGACAGTCTCCCCATCGTCATCAGCTACCTTCCGGTGGCATTCGCCTTCGGACTCAATGCCACCCGGCTGGGCTTCACCCCGCTGGAAAGCCTGTTCTTCTCCTGCATTATTTACGCCGGCGCCAGCCAGTTTGTGATCACCGCCATGTTGGCCGCCGGCAGTTCGCTGTGGGTCGCCGCCCTGACGGTGATGGCGATGGATGTCCGCCACGTGCTGTATGGCCCCTCATTGCGCAGCCGCATTCGCTCAGCGCTGGATAAAAAGAAAACCGCCCTCTGGGCCTTCGGCCTGACCGATGAGGTTTTCGCCGCCGCTACCGCCAGGCTGGTTCGCGATAACCGCCGCTGGAGCGAAAACTGGATGCTCGGTCTCGCTTTTACCTCGTGGGCATCGTGGGTGTGCGGCACGCTGGCCGGCGCCTGGTCCGGCAACGGCCTGTTGGTGGATTATCCGGCGGTGGAAGCCGCCCTCGGCTTTATGCTGCCGGCGCTGTTTATGAGCTTCCTGCTGGCCTCTTTCCAGCGTCAGCAGTCACTCTGCGTCACGGCGGCGCTGGCGGGCGCGCTGGGCGGCATTTTGTTATTTTCCATTCCGGCGGCGATCCTCGCCGGAATTGTCTGCGGGTGTCTGACGGCGCTGCTTCAGGCCATGCTCAAGGGGATGCCGGATGAACAGTGAAGTCCTTCTGCTCGGGGTGATAGTCGGCGGCGTCAACTATCTCTTTCGCTATCTTCCTCTGCGTTTGCGCGTCGGCCACGCCCGTCCTGCCCGCCGCGGCCCGGTCAGCGTGCTGCTGGATACCATTGGCATCGCCTCGATTTGCGCGCTGCTGGTGGTCTCCAGCGTGCCGGAGATCCTCGCCGATGCCCATCGCCTGGCGCCGACGCTGACCGGCTTCCTGGTGCTGGGGGCCGCCTTCTGGAAAACCCGCAGCATCATTATCCCGACCCTGCTGTCGGCGTTTGCCTATGGTCTGGCATGGAAAATCACCAACGGGCTCTAAGCTTTACGTATCAATTTTGGTCAATAATTCATTTGATTTATTTGTCACAATAGTTATTATATCGGCTGTAATTAATGAGGTCATACCCAAATGGATAGTTCGTTTACTCCCATTGAGCAAATGCTCAAGTTTCGCGCCAGCCGCCATGAAGATTTCCCGTTTCAGGAGATCCTGTTAACTCGTCTTTGCATGCATATGCAAGGTAAGCTGCTGGAAAATCGCAATAAAATGCTCAAAGCGCAGGGAATTAACGAGACATTATTTATGGCGCTGATTACGCTGGAGTCACAGGAAAACCACAGCATCCAGCCGTCCGAGCTGAGCTGTGCGCTGGGCTCGTCACGTACCAACGCCACCCGTATCGCTGATGAACTGGAAAAACGCGGCTGGATTGAGCGCCGCGAGAGCGATAACGATCGTCGCTGTTTGCATCTGCAACTGACCGAAAAGGGCCATCAGTTTTTGCGTGAAGTCCTGCCGCCGCAGCATAACTGCCTGCATCAGCTGTGGTCTTCACTTAGCACCAGCGAAAAAGATCAGCTCGAACACATCACCCGCAAACTCCTGAGCCGCCTTGATCAGATGGAAGAAGAAGGCGTGCTAGCGGACTCTCTACGCTAAGGGCGGCGTCGCTCAGCCCATTTTTACGTTGCAAGGAAAACAGCCAGGCCAGCAGATCTCTGCTGGCCTTTCTGATAAACAGGTCGGCTCAGCCGATGTGAAATAATAAGATCGTGGAGAATAACATGAGTGCAAATGCGGAGAGCCAAACCCCGCAGCAACCAGGCAGCAAAAAAGGAAAGCGTAAAGGCGCCCTTCTGTTGCTGACATTGCTCTTCATTATTATTGCCGTGGCATATGGGATTTACTGGTTTCTGGTACTGCGTCACTACGAAGAGACCGACGATGCCTACGTAGCAGGGAATCAGGTACAAATTATGGCTCAGGTCGCGGGCAGCGTGACCAAAGTCTGGGCTGACAACACGGACTACGTGCAGAAAGGCGATCCGCTGGTCACGCTCGATCGGACCGATGCCCAACAGGCGTTTGAAAAGGCTAAGACCCAACTGGCCGCCAGCGTCCGTCAGACCCGCCAGCAGATGATCAACAGCAAGCAGCTGCAGGCAAATATCGACGTCAAAAAAACCGCCCTTGCCCAGGCGCAGGCTGACCTGAACCGCCGCATCCCGCTGGGCGCCGCGAACCTCATTGGCCGCGAAGAGCTGCAGCACGCCCGCGATACCGTCGCCAGCGCACAGGCCGAACTCGACGTGGCAATCCAGCAGTACAACGCCAACCAGGCGATCGTGCTGGGCACCAGGCTGGAACAGCAGCCGGCGGTGCTCCAGGCGGCCACTGAAGTGCGTAACGCCTGGCTGGCCCTGCAGCGTACGCAGATCGTCAGCCCGATTAGCGGCTACGTTTCCCGTCGCTCGGTACAGCCTGGCGCGCAGATTGGCACCACCACGCCGCTGATGGCGGTGGTCCCGGCGACCAACCTGTGGATCGATGCTAACTTTAAAGAGACTCAGCTGGCGCATATGCGTATCGGCCAGCCGGCCACCGTGATCAGCGATATCTATGGCGATGACGTGAAATACACCGGTAAAGTGGTCGGTCTGGATATGGGCACCGGCAGCGCCTTCTCTCTGCTGCCGGCGCAGAATGCCACCGGCAACTGGATCAAAGTGGTACAACGCCTGCCGGTTCGTATCGAGCTGGATGAAAAACAACTAGCGGAACACCCGCTGCGTATCGGTCTCTCGACGCTGGTGGAAGTCAACACCACCGATCGCGATGGTGAAATGCTGGCCAGCCAGGTGCGGAGCTCCCCGGTTTACGAGAGCAATGCCCGCGAAATCGCTCTCGATCCGGTTAATAAGCTGATAGACGAGATCATTCAGGCCAACGCCGGATAATTCGGGGTGAGTGTAATGCAACAGCAAAAACCGCTGGAAGGCGCGCAACTGGTCATTATGACCATTGCGCTGTCGCTCGCGACGTTCATGCAGGTGCTGGATTCCACTATCGCCAACGTGGCGATCCCGACCATTGCCGGCAACCTTGGCTCGTCGCTGAGCCAGGGGACCTGGGTCATCACCTCGTTCGGGGTCGCTAACGCCATCTCCATCCCGATCACCGGCTGGCTGGCCAAGCGCGTCGGCGAGGTGAAGCTGTTCCTGTGGTCAACCACCGCCTTCGCCATTGCCTCCTGGGCCTGCGGCGTCTCCAACAGCCTGACGATGCTGATTTTCTTCCGCGTCATTCAGGGGATCGTCGCCGGGCCGCTGATCCCGCTGTCGCAAAGTCTGCTGCTCAGCAACTATCCCCCGGCGAAGCGCTCTATCGCTCTGGCGCTGTGGTCAATGACGGTGATTGTCGCGCCCATCTGCGGTCCGATCCTCGGCGGCTATATCAGCGATAATTATCACTGGGGCTGGATCTTCTTTATCAACGTGCCCATTGGCGTGGCGGTGGTGCTGATGACCCTGCAGACCCTGCGCAACCGGGAAACCAAAACCGAACAGCGGCGGATCGACGGCGTCGGTCTGGCGCTGCTGATCATTGGTATCGGTAGCCTGCAGGTGATGCTGGACCGGGGTAAAGAGCTGGACTGGTTCTCCTCCAATGAGATTATCATTCTGACCATCGTGGCGGTGGTGGCGATAAGCTTCCTGATCGTCTGGGAGCTAACCGACGATAACCCGATTGTCGATCTATCGCTATTTAAGTCGCGCAACTTCACCATCGGCTGCCTCTGTATCAGTCTGGCCTATATGCTCTACTTCGGCGCCATCGTGCTGCTGCCGCAGCTGTTGCAGGAGGTCTACGGCTACACCGCGACCTGGGCCGGCCTGGCGTCGGCGCCGGTGGGGGTGATCCCGGTCATTCTGTCGCCGATTATCGGCCGCTTCGCGCATAAGCTCGACATGCGGCGGCTGGTCACCTTCAGCTTTATTATGTACGCGGTCTGCTTCTACTGGCGCGCCTGGACCTTCGAACCGGGGATGGACTTTGGCGCCTCGGCGTGGCCACAGTTTATCCAGGGCTTCGCGGTGGCCTGCTTCTTCATGCCGTTGACCACCATCACCCTCTCCGGCCTGCCGCCGGAGCGGCTGGCGGCGGCGTCGAGCCTGTCGAACTTCACCCGTACCCTTGCCGGCTCAATCGGGACCTCGATCACCACCACCCTGTGGACCAACCGCGAGGCGCTGCATCATGCGCAGCTCACCGAATCGGTGACCCCCTTTAACCCCAACGCGCAGCAGATATACGATCAGCTGCAGGGCATGGGAATGACGCAGCAGCAGGCGTCCGGCTGGATAGCGCAGCAGATAACCAACCAGGGGCTGATTATCTCCGCCAACGAAATCTTCTGGATTTCTGCGGCTATTTTCATCCTGCTGTTGGGGCTGGTGTGGTTCGCCAGACCACCGTTCAGCGCCGGCGGAGGCGGCGGCGGCGCGCACTAAGCCTCACATAAAGGGACCTCCGGGTCCCTTTTTTACGGCGTCAGGTTGTCCAGTTCTCGCTAGTTTCTGTCTCGTTTGCGAAAGCCCGTCACCCTGCGCTCGGGCAGGATAAAGGCTGACCATTAAGGAGAACACTATGCTGAGCCATCCTGCTGAAAAGTACCGTCCCTATCCGCCGATCGCCCTGCCTGACCGCCGCTGGCCAGACCGGCAAATCAGTCACGCCCCGCGCTGGCTCTCGACTGACCTGCGCGACGGCAACCAGGCGCTGGCGGAGCCCATGGACAGCGCCCGCAAACTGCAGTTCTGGGATCTGCTGCTGGAGTGCGGCTTTAAAGAGATTGAAGTCGCCTTCCCTTCCGCCTCACAAACCGATTTCAACTTTGTCCGCCAGCTGATTGACGAACAGCGCATCCCGGAGGATGTCACCATCCAGGTGCTGACCCAGGCGCGAGACCCGCTGATCCTGCGCACCTTTGAGGCGCTGCGCGGCGCCCGCCGGGCTACCGTCCACCTCTACAATGCCACCGCGCCGCTGTTCCGCGAGCTGGTTTTCGGCATGGACAAGGCCGAGGTGATCGCCCTCGCGACCCGCGCCACCCGGCTTATCCGTCAGCAGTGCGAACAGCAGCCGGAGACCCGCTGGCAATATGAATATTCGCCTGAAACCTTCTGCTTCACCGAGCCCGAGTTTGCGCTTGAGATTTGCGAAGCGGTGGCGGATGTCTGGCAGCCCTGCGCCGAGCGACCGATGATCGTCAATCTGCCGGCGACGGTGGAAGTCAACACCCCCAACGTCTATGCCGATCAGATCGAGTATTTTTGCCGCCACTTCTCCCGCCGCGGCGAGGTCTGCATCAGCGTGCACCCGCATAACGATCGCGGCACCGGCGTCGCCAGCGCCGAGCTGGCGGTGATGGCCGGCGCCGATCGGGTAGAAGGCTGCCTGTTTGGCAACGGCGAACGCACCGGCAACGTCTGTCTGGTGACTTTGGCGATGAACCTCTACAGCCAGGGCATCGACCCTGAGCTTCGCTTCGAGCAGATGAACCGGGTGGTGGAGGTGGTGGAAAACTGCAACCAGATCCCCGTTCACCCGCGCCACCCGTGGGCGGGAAGCCTGGCTTACACCGCCTTCTCCGGCTCCCATCAGGATGCGATCAAAAAAGGGTTTGATGCCCGTCAGCCTGGCGATCCGTGGCAGATGCCCTACCTGCCCATTGACCCGCAGGATATTGGCTGCAGCTATGAGGCGGTGATCCGCGTCAACAGCCAGTCGGGGAAGAGCGGCAGCGCCTGGCTTATCGAACAAAATCATGGTCTGAAACTGCCCCGCGGGCTGCAGCAGGACTTCAGCCAGCACGTTCAGCAGGCCACCGATAGCGACGGCAAAGAGATGACCCACCATGCGCTGTGGCAACTGTTCCGCACGCGCTACGGGCTGCAGGCGCAGCCGGCGCTGACGCTGCTCGATTATCAGAGCGCCAGCCAGCAGGATGGCCAGCTTTCCCTGCAGGCAACGCTGCGTCACCACGGCGAAACCCGACGCCTGCAGGGCCAGGGCAACGGCCTGCTCTCCGCCGCAGCCAGCGGGCTCAGCGCGCTGTTTCGGCAGCCGTTTATGATCAAGGACTATCATGAGCATACGCTCGGCGCGCGCAGCGACAGCCGGTCGGTGGCCTATATCCGCTGCGTTTTTCCGCAAGGAGAAAGCTACTGGGGCGTGGGTATCGATAATGACGTGGCGCGCGCCTCGCTGCAGGCGCTGTGCAATGCGCTCAGCGCCGCCGATCAGGCCGGGGGACGAAAATAGTCGCTGGGGGCGACGCCCATCACCCGACGAAACATGGCGCTGAAGGCGCTGTGGCTACCGTAGCCCAGCTCCAGCGCCACCCGCAGCACGGAGTGGCCCTGCGCCAGGCGCACCAGCGCTTCCATTAGCTTCGCCCGGCGCACCCACTCGCTCCACGTCAGGCTAGTCTGCTGCTGAAAATGGCGGTTTAGGGTTCGCTCGCTCATGCTGCACGCCTTCGCCGCCTGGCCGCTGCTCCAGGCCTCCCCCGGCGCCTCGCGTACCTGCTGGCACAGCCGACGCAGCGTTTCGCTTTGCGGCTCCGGCAGGCCAAACGGCAGGATCGCCATCCCGCGGATCTCATCGAGGATCAGTTCATAAATTCTTTCGTCGCGGCTGGCGGGGGCATAGCGTTCCGCCAGCGCCAGGGATGACACGATCAGTTCCCGCAGCAGCGGCGTGATCTGTACGATCTGGCAGCCCGCCGGAAGATCGGCGCGCGCCAGCGGATCGATAAACAGGGTGCGCGCCGCCACGTTGCCGGTCATGCGCAGCGCGTGCGGCGTTCCCGCCGGCAGCCAGACGCCGCGCCCGGGCGGCACCACCCAGTAGCCTACCGGCGTCGCGACCCGCACCACGCCGCTTAGTATATGCAGCAGCTGGGCGCAGTCATGCTGATGCCAGTCTTCCTGGTCACCATGGGCATAATCATGGGCAAAGGGCACCAGTGGGCGGTGCTGAAAGGAGAAGGAAAGCGTCGTCGTCATCGCGGCGTCAGAAGAGCGGCCCGGCGACAGGCGTCGGGCCGTGGCGGAAGCACTAGATGTGCAGTTCCTGCAGTTTTTCTTTCGGCAACGCCAGTTCGTCGTTGCTGTTGATGCGCACATCGCGCTCAATGATATGGCGAGCGATGTCCTGGGCCTCTTCCAGCGAGTGCATGGTGTAAGTCCCGCACTGGTAGACGTTGAGCTCCGGGATCTGGTTCTGATCTTTCACCTTCAGCACATCGGCCATCGCCGCTTTCCAGGCGTCAGCGACGCGCTGCTCGTCCGGCGTACCAATCAGGCTCATATAGAAGCCGGTGCGGCAGCCCATTGGCGAAATGTCGATAATTTCCACGCCATTCCCGTTCAGATGATCGCGCATAAAGCCCGCGAACAGATGCTCCAGGGTGTGGATACCGCGTTCCGGCATCACTTCCTGGTTCGGTACGCAGAAGCGCAGATCGAAAACGGTGATTTCATCGCCATGCGGCGTGTTCATTTTCTTCGCGACACGCACCGCTGGGGCTTCCATTCGGGTATGGTCGACTGTGAAACTATCTAACAACGGCATTCGTCACCTCCGGGAGTGAATTTTTTTAAAATAAAATGAACTCTTTGTTCAGCCGCGAGTCTCAGTATATGAAAGACGCGCATTTATTATCATCATCATCCCTGAATCAGAGATGAAAGTTTGGCCACAGTGATGTGGCCTTTTTCTTTTCCAGCGCTACGCGTGCCGCGCCAGCAGCGCCTCAAACGGCTCGCTGTCTTCAGCTTCCACTTTCTTCTGTCGCGCCACCGACGCGTCGCGCTCGGCGATAAAATCGTCTTCGCTCAGGATCTCCAGCGGCTCTTCGCGCAGCTGCGTCCGGTAACGATCGGCAAGCGCACGGCCGGTACCGCCAATGCCTTCTTCAATCATAGAACGCAGAATGCGGGCTGAGAAGGTTAATTCCGGATCGTCAAAGCAGGCCAGCAGCTCGTCGCAGACCTGCTGATATGCCTGGCCACCGTGGATACTGTCCAGGGTCTGCGCCACGCGGCGTAAATCGCGGAACAGATCTTTGCCCACCTGAGCCAGCGGGAACTGCGCGCTTTCGCAGCCAATCCCCAGCGTTAAGCCCGGCTTACGCCCTTCCAGAATCACCCGATTCCAGTTGGTGCGGGTGCACAGCAGCTCATCGCTGCTCATCTCCGGCGCGTCGGCCAGCGCGCACCAGACCATAAACAGGTCGAGGAAACGCACCTGCTGGGCGTCAACGCCGATCGGCGAGAACGGATTGATATCCAGCGAACGCACTTCGATATACTCAATACCACCGCGCAACAGCGCATCGGACGGGGTTTCGCCCCGACGGGTGACGCGTTTCGGGCGGATCGGCGCATAAAGTTCATTTTCAATCTGCAGAATGTTGCTGTTGATCTGCAGATACTTGCCGTCTTTCTGCAGCCCGATTTTGGCGTACTCTTCCGACGGCGTTTTAATCGCCCGCTTCAATCCTGCCACATACTCGTGCAGATCGTTAAACGTAATTCCGAGATTGCTTTGCGACTTATTGGTATAACCAAGGTCGCTGAGGCGCAGCGAGGTGGCATACGGCAGGTAATACATGCCGTTGCCCGTTTCCTCAAAGGGCAGCGTTGTCGGTTTGCCTTGCAGGAATGAGGAGCAAATCGCCGGCGAGGCGCCAAACAGATAGGGGATCACCCAGCCAAAGCGATAGTAGTTACGAATTGAGCGGAAATAGCCCGCCGAAATGGCCTCTTTACCACTCTCGGCATCCTCCACACCACATTTTGCCTGCCAGAAGGCCATCGGTAGGGAGAAGTTATAGTGCACGCCGGAGATAGTCTGCATCAGCGCGCCATAGCGGTTCTTCAGCCCCTCGCGATATAGCGTTTTCAGGCGCCCCACGTTAGAGGTGCCGTACTGCGCCAGCTCAATATCCTGACCGGGGGCGATATAGCATGGCATACTCAGCGGCCACATCCGCTCGTCGCCAAGCTGACGCGCGGTATAGCGATGGACATCGCGCATAAAGGTCAGCATATGCTCAATATCGCCATCTACTGGCGTAATGAACTCAAGTAAAGCTTCGGCAAAATCGGTGGTAATCCATTTATGCGTCAGCGCTGAGCCTAACGCCGGAGGGTGACCGGTCGTTGCAAGGGTGCCGTCTGCGTTCACGCGCAGCGTTTCCCGCTCCAGACCACGTTGAATACCCTGCAGAGCCTGCGGATGTTTTTCCAGCCAGGCCAGCGCCTGTGATACGTCCGGGATCAATTTGACCTCCCGCCTGTCGAAATCGTTTGAATAAGCATAATTGTAATGGATGAACTGTCAGTCCAATTAGTGCCACCACGTCATGCCCTGAAGCGTCGCTGCCGCAATAGCGATATAGCGCAGCGCCTTACCAAGGCATAAGAAAAAGAGTACCGGTCCCCAGGAAATGCGCATCCATCCCGCCAGCAAACACAGTAAATCGCCGACAACCGGCGCCCAGCTCAGTAAGAGCGTGACCGCGCCGTAGCGCTTAAGCCAGCCGGCCGCCCGCTCCTGCCAGCGCGAGGTTTTGCGCAGCGGAAACAAGCGCCCCAGAATAACGTTAGTTACCCCTCCAAGGCTATTGCCGATTGTTGCTATTAATACTAACCACCACGGATGACTGACCCCCGCAAGTAGCATAGCCACCAGCACAACCTCCGAATTGCCGGGGAGCAGCGTGGCACTTAAAAAGCTACTGGCAAACAGCGAGGTGAGTGACAGCGCGTCGCTCACAGCAAACGCACGTCAACTGCGTCCATTCCCGCGCGCTTCGCCGCCTGCAGACCAAAGTCGGCATCTTCGAAGACGACGCATTTTTCCGGCGCGACGCCCATGCGCTCGGCGCACAGCAGGAAGGTATCGGGCGCGGGTTTATGGTTGACCACATGATCGGCCGCCACCACCGCGGAGAAGTAATGACGCAGCCCCAGGTGCGCCAGCAGCGCTTCGGCGACGGCGCTCTCGCTGCCGGTTCCCACCGACATCGGGCGACGGCCGTGCCATGCCTTAACCACCTCAATCAGCGGCAACGGGCGTACGCTGTCCAGCAGCATCGCTTTGACGGCCTGGGTTTTTTCCTGCGCCAGGCGATGTGGATCGAGATCGGCCTGGTTGAGTTCGATAATCGCCTGGGCGATTCGCCAGGTTGGTGAGCCATTGAGCGCGACCATCGCCTGTTCGTCGAAACGCATACCGTAGCGGCCCAACACCTCGTTCCATGCCTGCCGATGGGTCGGCTCGGTATCGAGAATGGTGCCATCCATATCAAAGATCAGTCCTGCGTAACCTTCGTACATTGTCTTCTCACCAACCGGTTTGGGAATGATTACTGTAACGCAAAAGCCCGCCGTTGTCGCGGCCAGCGGCGCAGACGACAAAGGCGCCCTCAGGCGCCCCCAAACATTAGGCCGGATAACCAGCCTTATTTAATACGCAGATCGTTCTCGACCATTCGCACGCCCTGCACTCGGCGTGTGACTTCTACGGCTCGTTTAGCGCTCTCCGCGGAGGAGACAAATCCGCTCAGCTGGACGCGGCCTTTAAAGGTCTGGACGCTAATTTCTGAGGACTTAATGTCTTTATCGTTAAAGAGCGCCGTTTTCACCTTGGTGGTCACCACGGTATCGTCAATATAGCCGCCCGTACTCTCCTTTGTAGCCGATCCCGCACAGCCAGCGAGGGCCGTCGTTACCAGCAGCGTCGCGCAAAAAGCAGGTATTGCTTTGAACCATTTCATGGATTTCTCTCCTTGCATTTATCTCAGCCTGATAACGCTGATATACAAGGATAAATTATAGTGGAAAGCGCGTCTTGCCAATAAAAAAGTCAGGATGAAGCCAGTGATGGAAAACGAGGTAATCGGGATGGTGAGAGAAGAGTGAAGATTATGCATTCAGAACGGGTGCTGCGATAATTTCGCAGCCTATGCAACAACATCGTCGTTGTTACTGAGGAGAATATGGTGCATCCGGGAGGATGACTCGGCTACGCCTCGCCCTTCGGGCCGTTGCTTACGCAACGTTATCCCCCTGGTGCTGGCGATGATTTCGCAGACCATAAAACAACGTCGTCGCTGTTATTAAGGAGAATATGGTGCATCCGGGAGGATTCGAACCTCCGACCGCTCGGTTCGTAGCCGAGTACTCTATCCAGCTGAGCTACGGATGCATCGGGAAAGCTATTTTACTGCGGGGTTACTCTCCTGGCACTTACGATGGTTTCGCAAACCAGATAACAACAATGTTGCTGTTACTAAGGAGAATATGGTGCATCCGGGAGGATTACTCGGCTGCGCCTCGCCCTACGGGCCGTTGCTTACGCAACGTTATCCTCCCTGGTGCTGGCGATAATTTCGCAGACCATAAAACAACATCGTCGCTGTTATCAAGGAGAATATGGTGCATCCGGGAGGATTCGAACCTCCGACCGCTCGGTTCGTAGCCGAGTACTCTATCCAGCTGAGCTACGGATGCATCGGGATTACTGCTGTAATTCTGATATCAAATTTCGCGATTTGCCATTCTTATTAAAGAATGGTGCATCCGGGAGGATTCGAACCTCCGACCGCTCGGTTCGTAGCCGAGTACTCTATCCAGCTGAGCTACGGATGCATCGGGAAACTTGCTTTACTACGCGTCAGTGTCACAACTAACACATGCCACACTGAGTATGATGGCCTAATCGGTAGAGTGACTCGATTATGCCTCGCACTGCGGGCCGCTGCTTTCACAGCGCTCTTCTCTCTTAATTCAGAAAGAAGATGGTGCATCCGGGAGGATTCGAACCTCCGACCGCTCGGTTCGTAGCCGAGTACTCTATCCAGCTGAGCTACGGATGCAAAATGGCGGTGAGGCGGGGATTCGAACCCCGGATGCAGCTTTTGACCGCATACTCCCTTAGCAGGGGAGCGCCTTCAGCCTCTCGGCCACCTCACCACACACGCCTCTTTCGAGTGCTTCGAAGAACTTGTTTCTGCTCTTCGTCGCTGCGATGGCGCACATATTACTTTCTGGTACTTATAAGTCAAACACTTTTTCGAGACCTTTTTTCGTTTGCACACTTCGCACGCAATTCGCGTGCAAAAACGGCAAAAAGGGCAATTTATCAACAGGAAATCAGCCCTGACGCTGGCATAACGCCAAACGACCAAAGCGGCAAAGGGTAATGAAAAGCGGTATGGCGCAGGGGGAAAAAACAGAAAAAGGGAAAAAGCGGCGGTAAGTGATGCGCCTCACTGCACAGCGAGGCGCGGAAACCTTAGTAACTGGACTGCTGGGATTTTTCAGCCTGAATACGCTGGTAGATCTCTTCACGGTGAACAGACACTTCTTTAGGGGCGTTTACGCCAATACGAACCTGGTTACCCTTCACCCCTAAAACTGTCACAGTGACCTCATCTCCAATCATGAGGGTCTCACCAACTCGACGAGTCAGAATCAGCATTCTTTGCTCCTTGAAAGATTAAAAGAGTCGGGTCTCTCGTATCCCGGCATTATCCATCATATAACGCCAAAAAGTAAGCGATGACAAATACCTTAGGGTATAAGCAGTCATGGCATCACATTCTGTTAAACCTAAGTTTAGCCGATATACACAATTTCAACCCGACTTTATCGTTATCAGTGTTTCTGACGCAAGGTGCCGCAACCCTCTGGTTATGGCACCTATACCCGTCATACTTCAAGTTGCATGTGTGTTGGCTTTCCTCGCTCACCCCAGTCACTTACTTGAGTAAGCTCCTGGGGATTCGCTGCGTCGCCGCCTTCCTGCAACTCGAATTATTTAGGGTAAATGCGTTTATAGTTATTACAGTTTTGCGCTGACCCAGCCTTTCACACTGGCTAACGCTGCAGGGAGAGCAGACGCATCGGTACCACCGGCCTGCGCCATATCCGGACGACCGCCCCCTTTACCGCCCACCTGCTGAGCGACCATACCAACCAGCTCCCCTGCTTTCACGCGGTCTGTCACATCCTTAGACACACCTGCAATCAGAGAAACCTTACCATCCGCTACCGTAGCTAATACAACGATCGTCGAACCGAGCTGGTTCTTCAGATCGTCAACCATGGTACGCAGCATTTTCGGCTCAACGCCGGTCAGTTCGCTGACCAGCAGCTTAACGCCGTTAATCTCTTCCGCTTTGCTGGAGAGGTTTGCGCTCTCCTGCGCCGCAGCCTGCTCTTTCAGCTGCTGCAGCTCTTTTTCCAGCTGACGGGTACGCTCCAGCGCGGCGCGAACCTTCTCGCCGAGATTGTGGCTGTCACCCTTCAGCAGCTGAGCGATATCATTGAGCTGATCGCTCTGCGCATGCAGGATGGCCATCGCGCCTTCGCCAGTCACCGCTTCGATACGGCGCACGCCAGCAGCGGTGCCGGACTCTGACGTGATGCGGAACAGGCCGATATCGCCGGTACGCGCCGCGTGAGTCCCGCCGCACAGCTCCGTGGAGAAGTCGCCCATCCGCAGAACGCGCACGCGATCGTCGTATTTCTCGCCAAACAGCGCCATGGCGCCGGATGCGCGCGCGGCATCGATATCCATAATGTTGGTTTCGATAGCCAGGTTACGACGGATCTGCGCGTTGACCAGGTCTTCCACCGCACGAATTTCTTCCGGCTTCATCGCTTCAAAATGCGAGAAGTCAAAGCGCAGCGCTTTATCATTGACCAGCGAACCTTTCTGCGCCACATGGGTGCCGAGCACCTGGCGCAGCGCCGCGTGCATCAGGTGCGTCGCGGAGTGGTTGAGACGGATACGCTGACGGCGAGCCTCATCTACGTCGGCCTGCACCGCGTCACCCACTTTCAGTGAGCCGCTGGCGACTTTACCGATATGACCAATAGCCTGACCGTACTTCTGCGTGTCGCTGACTGCGAAGGAGAAGCCCGCGCCTTTTAATTCGCCTTTATCGCCCACCTGGCCGCCGGACTCCGCATAGAACGGGGTCTGGTCAAGGATCACCACCGCTTCCTGGCCAGCGCTAACGCTATCCACCGCTTTGCCGTCGATAAACAGGGCGGTAACCTTGCCGTTCAGCTCCAGATGATCGTAGCCTTTAAATTCAGAGGCGCCGTCAACGCGGATCATCGCATTATAGTCGGCGCCGAAACCGCTGGACTCGCGCGCGCGGCGGCGCTGCTCTTCCATCGCGGCTTCAAAACCAGCTTCGTCAACCTTGATGTTGCGCTCGCGGCACACATCGGCGGTCAGGTCGACCGGGAAGCCGTAGGTGTCGTACAGACGGAAGGCGGTTTCGCCGTCCAGGGTGTCGCCTTTCAGCTTCGACAGCTCCTCATCCAGCAGCGCCAGGCCGCGCTCGAGGGTGCGGGCAAACTGCTCTTCTTCGGTTTTCAGCACCTGCTCAACCTGAGCCTGCTGCTGCTTCAGCTCGTCGCCGGCGGAGCCCATCACATCGATCAGCGGGGCAACCAGTTTCCAGAAGAAGGTGTCCTTCGCGCCCAGCATGTTGCCGTGACGGATCGCGCGGCGAATGATACGACGCAGCACGTAGCCGCGGTTTTCATTCGACGGGATCACGCCGTCGGCAACCAGGAAGGCGCAGGAGCGAATGTGGTCGGCGATAACGCGCAGCGACTTGTTCGTCAGATCGGTCGCGCCGGTGACTTTCGCCACGCTGGCGATCAGATCGCGGAACAGGTCGATGTCATAGTTGGAGTTAACGTGCTGCAGCACCGCGGCAATACGCTCCAGACCCATACCGGTGTCGACGGACGGCTTCGGCAGCGGCTCCATGGTACCGTCAGCCTGACGGTTGAACTGCATGAAGACGATGTTCCAAATCTCAATGTAACGGTCGCCATCTTCTTCCGGGCTTCCCGGAGGGCCGCCCCAGATGTGATCGCCGTGGTCAAAGAAGATTTCGGTGCACGGGCCGCACGGACCGGTGTCGCCCATCTGCCAGAAGTTGTCAGAAGCAAACGGCGCGCCTTTGTTGTCGCCGATGCGGATAATACGCTCGCGCGGAACGCCTACTTCATTGGCCCAGATGTCGAAAGCTTCGTCATCGGTCTCGTAAACGGTAACCCACAGTTTTTCTTTCGGCAGCGCGAACCAGTTCTCACCGGTCAGCAGTTCCCACGCGTATTTGATGGCATCCTGCTTGAAGTAATCGCCAAAGCTGAAGTTGCCCAGCATTTCAAAGAAGGTGTGGTGACGCGCGGTGTAACCGACGTTTTCCAGATCGTTGTGTTTACCACCCGCACGCACGCAACGCTGTGCGGTGGTCGCACGCGAATAATTACGTTTGTCGAGACCAAGGAAGACATCCTTGAACTGGTTCATCCCTGCATTGGTAAACAGCAGGGTCGGATCGTTGTGCGGCACCAGGGAGCTGCTGGCAACTACCTGATGTCCCTTGCTATGGAAAAAGTCGAGAAACGCCTGACGGATCTCAGCGGTGCTCTTGCTCATAATTATCCTGAAATCAAGCTACACGTCATCCTTCAAGTCGCCTCTGTCCTGGCTGCGCTTGCTCTTCCGGCACCGAACTGACGTACGTTGCGAAAGAGAGTCTCTCTTGCCGCCCTGATGCAGCTTGAATGATTTTGTGTAAAGGAATAATCGCCCAGGCCGCTGCCTGCACAGTCACAACCAGCGGCCCGACGGAATAAAGTGGGAATAAGATAAGTTTTCTTTACGGCGAAGTAAAATCCCGGATGGGTCAATCTGCAAAATTTCGCCAGATTTCCTGGATATCTTCCATCAGGTAGCCGCGGTAAAGCAGGAATCGCTGAACTTTCACTTTTTCAGTAAAGGCGGAAGGTAACGGTTCGCCGTATTTACGCTGTGCCTGCTCCCTGGCAAGGCTCACCCAGTCGATATCGCATTCGCGCATCGCCTGGTCAACGACCTGGCGCGCAATGCCTTTCTGGCTGAGCTCCTGGCGAATGCGCGCCGGACCATAGCCTTTGCGGCTCCGGCTGGCGATGAACTGGCCGACGAAGCGGTTGTCGTCAAGGTAGCGGTTTTCGATACACCAGGCGACAACCTGCTCCAGCTCGTCGGGGGTGGCGTCCAGCGCCTCAGGACCGTTTTTGCTCATCACCGGAGCGACCAGCTTGCGTCGCAGCTCCTGCTCGCTGTGGTCGCGCATCGCCAGAATGCGGATAGCACGGTCCAGCAGGCGGGCGTAGCCGGAGCGGCGTGATGAAGGTTCAGTCACAGGCACCTCGATAATCTCACAAAGCAAAAGGGCTGCCTAAGCAGCCCTGTCAGTCTTGCAGACGATATCAGAAATCCTGTTCGGTTTCTTCTGCGTCGTTGCCGTCAACAACGAAGTCTGGCTTCGCATCCTGATTGTTGAGCAGCAGTTCGCGCACTTTCTTCTCAATCTCTTTCGCCGCCGCCGGGTTCTCTTTCAGCCAGGTGATCGCGTTCGCTTTACCCTGACCGATTTTGTCGCCGTTGTAGCTATACCAGGCACCCGCTTTCTCAATCAGCTTCTCTTTCACGCCGAGGTCTACCAGCTCGCCGTAGAAGTTGATGCCTTCGCCGTAGAGGATCTGGAATTCGGCCTGTTTAAACGGCGCGGCGATCTTGTTTTTCACCACTTTGACGCGGGTTTCGCTGCCGACGACGTTGTCGCCCTCTTTCACCGCGCCGATGCGGCGAATGTCCAGACGCACAGAGGCGTAGAACTTCAGCGCGTTACCACCGGTAGTGGTTTCCGGGTTACCGAACATCACGCCAATTTTCATACGGATCTGGTTGATAAAGATCAGCAGCGTGTTGGACTGCTTCAGGTTACCCGCCAGCTTACGCATCGCCTGGCTCATCATACGCGCCGCAAGGCCCATGTGAGAGTCGCCGATTTCGCCTTCGATTTCCGCTTTCGGCGTCAACGCCGCGACGGAGTCGACGACGATAACATCAACCGCACCAGAGCGCGCCAGCGCGTCACAGATCTCCAGCGCCTGCTCGCCGGTGTCCGGCTGAGAACACAGCAGGTTGTCGATATCGACGCCCAGTTTGCGTGCATAGACAGGATCCAGCGCATGTTCAGCATCGATGAACGCACAGGTTTTACCTTCACGCTGCGCTGCGGCGATAACCTGTAGCGTCAGGGTGGTTTTACCGGAGGATTCCGGACCGTAGATCTCGACGATACGGCCCATTGGCAGACCGCCGGCGCCCAGCGCGATATCCAGAGAAAGCGAGCCGGTGGAGATGGTTTCCACATCCATGGTGCGGTCTTCACCCAGGCGCATGATGGAGCCTTTACCGAATTGCTTTTCGATCTGGCCCAGTGCAGCCGCCAACGCTTTCTGTTTGTTTTCGTCGATCGCCATTGTTACTCCTAATCATGCAGGGTAAAGCGTGTTCGCTTCGCCGTTAATATTTGTTCAGTTGAGGCAATTATACTGTATGGTCATACAGTATCAAGTGTTTTGTAGAAATTGTTGCCAGAGCAGATTTAGCGCATAGGCCGTCGCCTGACGACGCACCGCTTCGCGGTCTCCGGCAAAGCATTCCCGCCGCGTCACCCCTTGCCCGCTCACGCTGGCGACGCCGAACCATACCGTGCCGACCGGCTTTTCGACGCTGCCGCCATCCGGCCCGGCGACGCCGCTAACGGAGATGGCATAATCCGCACGCGCCGCGCGCAGCGCGCCAATCGCCATCTCCACCACCACCGGTTCGCTTACCGCGCCGTTGTCGCGCAGCGTCGCTTCGCTGACGCCGATCATTTGCGATTTAGCTTCGTTGCTGTAGGTGACAAAGCCGCGTTCAAACCACGCCGAGCTGCCGGCAATATCGGTGATCGCTTTCGCAATCCAGCCGCCGGTACAGGATTCCGCCGTGGTCACCGTCGCCCCACGCGCCTTCAGCGCCCGGCCAATCTTCTCGCTTAGCTGCATTAATTCTGAATCGGTCATTATCGCCCCGCTTTGCTCTGGATAAAGAGGCCATCAAAGATAGCACTTTCGACAGAGATATGGGGATGAAGCGGCGATTTTACGAGGGGGGATCCAGAAATGGGTCGTCCTGTGATAACCAGGACGACCAGACAACCTGTTACTTCATGCTGTTAGCGATAAGCTCAACGTTGTGACGCATCATTTTGACGTAACTATCGGCGACGCCGCCCGGCTTAGATAGCGCTTCCGGATAGAGTTCGCCCCCCGGCTGCGCGCCGGTGGCGCTGGCAATCTGCTTCACCAGCCGCGGGTCAAGCTGGTTCTCCATAAACCAGGTATGGACGCCATCCGCTTTGATTTGCTTAATCAGCGCCGCCACCTGCGCCGCGCTGGCCTCGCTCTCTGAAGAGAGCCCCTGTGGCGCGAGGAAGGTCACGTGATAAGCCCGGCCAAAATAGCCGAAAGCGTCATGGCTGGTCAGGACCTTGCGCTTGGCCAGCGGAATGGCGCTGAATTGCGCTTTCGCCCAGCCGTCGAGAGACGTCAGCTGGTCGATATAGCGCTTGCCGCTGCTGGTCAACGCCGCTTTATCTTCCGGGTCGGCTTTCACCAGACCATCGAGGATATTCTGCGCATACAATGCGCCGTTCGCTGCGCTGTTCCAGGCGTGGGGATCGGTCACCGTTTTACCCTCTTCATCAAGGGCATGGGTCTTGACGCCTTTCGATGCCACCACCAGCTCGCCCTTAAAACCAGAGGCCTTAATCAGGCGATCCAGCCACCCTTCCAGCCCCAGGCCGTTAACCACCACCACGTCGGCCTTGCTGAGCAGCGCGCTATCCTTCGGAGACGGTTCGAAGGTGTGCGGATCGCCGTCCGGGCCGACCAGGGTATCCACATGGACATGCTCCCCGCCGACCTGCTGCGCTATATCACCCAACACCGAAAAACTGCTTACCACATTCAGCGTTTTCGCCATGGCCCCCTGCGCCATCAGGCCGAGGGCCAGCGCGACCACTATTGCACTACGTTTCATCATTTCCTTACCCCATCAATGTGCGCCAACCGACCAGCAGCCGGCTGCGCGTGCCAAAAAATAGCGAAACAAAAAACAGTGCGCTGGCGGTCAGCACAATAGCGGGCCCGGCGGGAAGACTAATCGCCCAGGAGAGGCTTAATCCCAGCCAGGCGCAGAGCGCGCCCATTCCCGCCGCCAGCAGCAGAATGCCCGGCAGCGTGCGCGCCCAGCAGCGCGCGGCGACCGCCGGGAGCATCATTACCCCTACCGCCATCAGCGTGCCGAGCACCTGAAACCCGGCCACCAGATTAAGCACCAGCAGCGCCAGAAAAAGCCCATGCAGCAGCGCAGGCAGCCGCCGGTGATTCACCTGCAGCCAGGCGCTGTCGAACGCCTCGCTGACCAGACCGCGGTAGCACAGCGCAATGCACAATAGCGTCAGGCTGGCGACGCCGCTGACAAACAGCGCCGCATCGCGGTCGACCGCCAGAATGGAGCCAAACAGCAGATGCAGGAGGTCCACGCTGGAGCCGCGCAGCGACACCAGGGTGACGCCCAGGGCCAGCGAGCCCAGATAAAATCCGGCAAAACTGGCGTCCTCTTTTAACGGTGTCCGCCGGCTCACCCACCCGGCCACCAGGGCAACCACGATGCCGGCGATGAAGCCGCCGAGGGTCATGGCCAGCAGCGACATGCCGCTCAGCAGATACCCCACCGCCACGCCGGGGAGAATGGCGTGCGACAGCGCATCGCCCATCAGGCTCATGCGCCGCAGCAGCAGGAAGACGCCCAGCATGGTGGTGCTCAGCGACAGCGCCAGACACACCACGAGTGCCCGACGCATAAAGCCGAATTCAATGAAAGGCTGAAAGAAGGTGTGCCAGATCATGCCGACCTCACATGACTGAAGGCCGGGAGCACCGCCCGGGTAGCGCCCCAGCAGGCGCGCTGGGGAGTCAGCAGCAGCGTCTCGGGGAAAAAGTCGGCCACCCGCTGGTTATCATGCAGCACCGCCAGGATGGTCTGTCCCTGCCGGTGCATCTCGAGGATCAAATCCATTAGTTCGCGACTGGTCGCTTCGTCGATACCGGTGAAGGGCTCGTCGAGCATCACCAGCGGCGCCTGCTGCACCATCACCCGGGCAAATAGCATGCGCTGAAACTGGCCGCCGGAGAGCGCTTCGATCGGCGTTTTCGCCAGGCCCGCCAGCCCGACCCGCTCCAGCACCGCGCCGATGCGTCGCCGGGTGCCGCCCCCCAGACCGCGCAGCAGCGACACGCCGGGCCATGCGCCCTGGCTTACCACATCCTGCACGTTGAGAGGAAACTGCGACTCGAGGGCATGGCGCTGCGCCAGCCAGCCGATCACCGGCCGTTTTCCCTGCCAGCGCAGGCGGCCACTGACCGGCGGAAGAAACCCGGCGAGGGTTTTCAGCAGCGTTGATTTTCCGCAGCCATTGAGGCCAACAATCGCCGTCAGGCTGCCGGGGCATATCATCCCGCTCAGCGGAGGGGTGATCGCTACCCCGTCATAGCCGGCGACCAGCTGCTCCAGTTCAATCATGGCAGCGTCACCGCCCACCAAGTTGCTAACCATAGCGCCGCCAGCAGCACGCCTGCGATAGCCGCGCGCGCCGCGCCGGATGCCATAAAAATCGATGTGAACATATCCCCGCCTCAATTTAATGTTATAACATAACAATAACGAAGCGAAGAAAGAATGTAAATCAGCGTCAGTCAGCGGAAATGTAACAAAGGTCAACAAGAGGCATGGAGACGGGAAAAACGGGGGGATAAGCGCGGCCTCCCCGGCGTCATCCCCCGGTCGCGCTGCGCTTACCGTGGCTAGCAACCGGATACCAGACCGTAACCCGGATAAAGCGCTGGCGAACTCCGCCGCCAACGTGCGGATGACGGCGCGTAACGTAGCCGCAGTGTTGCCGATGGGCGACAAGCTGTCATTGAACTCTCCCCCGGTCGCGCTGCGCTTACCGGGGCTAGCAACCGGATACCAGACCGTAGCCCGGATAAGGCGCTACGCGCCGCTATCCGGGGAGGCTGGGGAAATTGTCAGCCGGATGAAAGGATTAATAACCGCCGCGGGCCTGCGCAACCGCCAGGCCCAGCTGCCAGACGGCCATCGCGTAGTGGGTGCTGTGGTTGTAGCGGGTGATGGTGTAGAAGTTCGGCAGCCCGTACCAGTACTCATAGCCGGTGCCGACGTCCAGCCGCAGCAGGCTGGCCTGCTGATGGTTACCCAGCGGCTGGGTCGGGGTCAGCCCTGCGGCCGCCAGCTGCGAAACGCTGTATTTAGTCTTGAAACCATTCTCCAGCCCCGGGGCCTGCCCCAGCGCCTGCACCGCCACCAGATCGCCGCTCACCCAGCCATGCTGTTTGAAGTAGTTGGCCACGCTGCCGATAGCATCCACCGGGTCCCACAGGTTGATATGTCCGTCACCGTTAAAATCGACCGCATACTGCTTATAGGAGGACGGCATAAACTGGCCGTAGCCCATCGCCCCGGCGAAAGAGCCTTTCAGATCCAGCGGGTCGTCGCTTTCGCTGCGCGCCATTAGCAGGAAAGTTTCCAGCTCCGACGAGAAGTATTCGGCGCGGCGCGGGTAGCTAAACGACAGCGTCGCCAGCGCGTCGAGGATCCGGGTTTTGCCCATCACCCGGCCCCAGCGAGTCTCCACGCCGATAATGCCGACGATGATTTCCGGCGGCACGCCGTAAACCTGATAAGCGCGGTTGAGCGCGTCCTGATACTGATTCCAGAACACCACGCCGTTCTGCACATTATCCGGGGTAATGAACTGTTTCTTATAGCGCAGCCAGGCGCCGGTCGGCCCGGTTGGCGGCAGGCCGGTCGGCGCCTGACGATCCATCAGCCGCAGGACGTAATCCAGGCGCTTTGCCTGCGACAGGATCTCCTGCAGCTGCTGCCTGTCGAAGCCGTGCTTCGCCACCATCTTATCGATAAACTGCGCCGCCGCCGGGTTGTTGGCGAAGTCGCCGCCCATCTGCATCACGTTATGCTGCGGTTCCAGCAAAAAGCCGCCGGTTCCACTCGCCATCTCCGTTTCCGCGGGGGTCTTGGGTTTGCTGCTGCAGGCAGCGAGGAGCACACAAAGGGGAAGTAAAGCCAGATAGCGACGCTTCAACATGGGAATTCCGTTTAACAAATTCAGCAAGGGATAATTATGGTAAAGCATGCGACGACCAACAAGAAAGCGACAATCTGTTTGTAGACAAAATAGTCCTTCAACGGCTCCTCCCCTGCGTGCTTTTATGCCCTGCAACATTTCATCTCGCCCGCATCATCTTTCAAAATAAAATATTTATCTTTCATTTTGCGATCCATTTAACACTTTTAAACCTTTCAAAATGATTAAAATCAGCCTGCGATTAGCAAGAAAAATAACATGCTGAAGGAGAGAACAATGATTGACGTCGTGACCCACGGCGCGGAGTGGTTTATCGGCCTGTTTCAGAAAGGCGGCGAGGTATTTACCGGCATGGTGACCGGGATCCTCCCCTTGCTGATCAGCCTGCTGGTGATCATGAACGCGCTGATCAACTTTATCGGCCAGCAGCGGATCGAGAAGCTGGCGCAGCGCTGCGCCGGAAACCCAATCTCCCGCTACCTGCTGCTACCCTGCATCGGCACCTTCGTGTTTTGTAACCCAATGACGTTAAGCCTCGGCCGGTTTATGCCAGAGAAGTACAAGCCCAGCTATTACGCGGCGGCGTCGTATAGCTGCCACTCAATGAACGGGCTGTTTCCACATATCAACCCCGGCGAGCTGTTCGTCTATCTCGGCATCGCCAACGGCCTCACTACCCTCGGCCTACCGCTCGGTCCGCTGGCGGTGAGCTACCTGCTGGTTGGCCTGGTGACTAACTTCTTCCGCGGCTGGGTCACCGACCTGACCACCTCGATTTTCGAGAGAAAAATGGCGATTCAGCTTTCCCAGAAAGTGCATCTGTCAGGAGCGACATCATGACCCGTATTCGTATAGAGAAAGGCACCGGCGGCTGGGGCGGCCCGCTTGAGCTCGACGCCGTCGAAGGCAAAAAGATCGTCTATATCACCGCCGGCACCCGCCCGGCGATTGTTGACCGCATCGCCAGCCTGACCGGCTGGCAGCCGGTGGACGGGTTTAAAGAGGGGGAACCAGCGGAAAGCGACATAGGCGTGGCAATTATCGACTGCGGGGGCACCCTGCGCTGCGGGCTCTATCCTAAGCGCCGCATCCCGACGGTGAATATCCATGCCACCGGCAAATCAGGGCCGCTGGCCCAGTACATCACGGAAGATATTTATGTCTCCGGCGTCAAAGAGGACAACATCCAGTGCATCGCTCCCGACAGCGCAGGGGTTTCCGAGCCGCCGGCGGAAAACAAGAGCGCGGGTCGCGATTACGACACCAGCAAGAAGATTACTGAACAGAGCGATGGCCTGCTGGCGAAGGTCGGGATGGGCATGGGTTCGGTGGTGGCGGTGCTGTTCCAGGCCGGGCGCGACACCATTGATACGGTGCTGAAAACCATTCTGCCGTTTATGGCCTTCGTCTCGGCGCTGATCGGCATCATCATGGCCTCCGGCATCGGCGACTGGATTGCCCACGGCCTGGCGCCGCTTGCCAGCCATCCGCTGGGGCTGGTGACCCTGGCGCTGATCTGCTCCTTCCCGCTACTGTCGCCGTTTCTCGGCCCCGGCGCGGTGATAGCTCAGGTGATCGGCGTGCTGATCGGCGTTCAAATCGGCCTCGGCAACATTCCGCCGCACCTCGCCCTGCCCGCCCTATTCGCCATTAACGCCCAGGCCGCCTGCGATTTTATTCCGGTAGGCCTGTCGCTAGCCGAAGCCCGCCAGGATACCGTGCGCGTCGGCGTGCCGTCGGTGCTGGTCAGCCGCTTTCTGACCGGCGCACCAACGGTGCTGATCGCGTGGTTCGTTTCCGGATTTATTTACCAGTAAGAGGTTCCTGCAGATGACTGTGATTTACCAGACCACCATTACGCACATCGGCGCCTGCGCGACGATGGCGCTGGAAGAGCAAATGCTGATCACCTTCCGCGAGGGCGCCCCGGCGGATATCGAAGAGTACTGCTTTATTCACAACCACGGCGAGCTTGCTGGCACGCTGCAGCCGGGGGCAGAGCTGCAGCTTGGCGAACAGCGCTACCCGGTGACCGCCGTCGGCGAGGTCGCTGAACAAAACCTGCGCGAGCTGGGCCACATCACCCTGCGCTTTGACGGCCATCGTGAAGCGGAGTTCCCAGGTACCGTCCATGTGGCGGGCCCGGTGCCGGACGCCATCGCGCCCGGCTGCGTACTGAAGTTTGTTGCTTAAAAGGAGAGAGAGATGAATCAGGTTGCTGTTGTCATTGGCGGTGGACAAACCTTAGGAGAGTTTCTGTGCCGCGGGCTGGCCGCCGAGGGCTACCGCGTGGCGGTGGTCGATATTCAAAGTGAAAAAGCCAGCCGCGTCGCCCAGGAGATTAACGCTGAATATGGCGAAGGTATGGCGTACGGCTTCGGCGCCGACGCCACCAGCGAGGCCAGCGTCACCGCCCTGGCCCACGGGGTGGATGAGATTTTTTCGCGCGTCGACCTGCTGGTATACAGCGCCGGGATCGCCAAGGCGGCGTTTATTAGCGACTTCGCGCTGGGGGATTTCGACCGCTCGCTGCAGGTCAATCTGGTGGGCTATTTTCTCTGCGCCCGCGAGTTCTCGCGGTTGATGATCCGCGACGGCATTAAGGGGCGGATCATTCAGATCAACTCGAAATCCGGCAAAGTCGGCAGTAAGCACAACTCCGGCTACAGCGCGGCGAAGTTCGGCGGCGTCGGGCTGACCCAGTCGCTGGCGCTGGATCTGGCGGAATATGGCATTACCGTGCATTCGCTGATGCTCGGCAATCTGCTGAAGTCGCCGATGTTCCAGTCGCTGCTGCCGCAGTATGCCACCAAGCTCGGTATCGATGAGAGCGAAGTCGAGCAGTACTACATCGACAAGGTGCCGCTGAAGCGCGGCTGCGAATATCAGGATGTGCTGAACGTATTGATGTTTTACGCTAGCCCACAGGCGTCGTACTGCACCGGGCAGTCGATCAACGTCACCGGCGGCCAGGTGATGTTTTAACAGGTTCCCGGATGGCGCTGCGCTTATCCGGGCTACAAAACTGTAGGTCGGGTAAGGCGTTAGCCGCCACCCGACAAAAAAACGGCACCGCGGGTCGCTCGGGTTAGGCGCTCGCGCCGTGACCAGGGCTGTTCCCGCCCCCCTTAAGGAGAGACCTATGGTTACTGCATTAATCATCGTCGCCGCCATCGCCTGGCTTACCCAGCTGGCCTTTGGCGGCTGGCAGATCCGCCGCTTCAATCGCGCCTTTGATAGCCTGTGCCAGCAGGGGCGGGTGGGCGTCGGCCGCTCCGCCGGGCGCTTTCAACCGCGCGCCATCGTCGCCATCGCCGTCGATGATAACGACCGCATTAGCGACACGCTGCTGATGAAAGGCTTCACCATTTTCGCCAGTCCGCAAAAGATCCCGGCTCTGGCAGGCAAACATATTGCGGAATTGCAGCCTGATGTGATCTTTCCCCATGATCCGCGCTGTCAGAATGCACTATCATTAGCGCTTAATCCGAAACATGGATAATTTCGTTGTAAAAGTAAATATCTTGCGAAATTATCACTTCGAAACTTAAACGCAGGATAGACGCCTATGAAACCACGTCAGCGCCAGGCAGCCATTCTCGAGTTCCTGCAGTCGCAGGGAAAGTGCTCGGTCGAAGAGCTGGCGCAACACTTCGATACCACTGGCACCACCATCCGCAAGGATCTGGTCACGCTGGAAAACGCCGGCACCGTCATTCGCACCTACGGTGGCGTGGTACTCAACAAGGATGAAGCCGATCCGCCGATTGACCATAAAACGCTGATCAACACCCATAAAAAAGCGCAGATTGCCGAGGCCGCCGTGCGATACATCCACGATGGCGATTCAATTATCCTCGACGCCGGCAGCACCGTGCTGCAGATGGTGCCATTGCTGAGTCACTTTAATAACATCACGGTGATGACCAACAGCCTGCATATCGTCAACGCGCTATCAGAGTTCGATAACGAGCAGACCATCCTGATGCCGGGCGGCACCTTCCGTAAAAAATCGGCCTCTTTTCACGGCCAGCTGGCGGAAAACGCCTTCGAACAGTTCAGCTTCGACAAGCTGTTTATGGGCACCGACGGTATCGATCTGAACGCCGGAGTCACTACCTTTAATGAGGTCTATACCGTCAGCAAAGCGATGTGCAACGCCGCCCGCGAAGTGATCCTGATGGCCGACTCATCCAAGTTTGGTCGTAAAAGCCCCAATATTGTCTGCGGCCTTGAACGCGTGGATAAATTGATTACCGATGCCGATATTGACCCGGAATTCCAGCGGGCGCTGGAAGCCAAAGGTATTGAAGTCATTATTACTGGAGAACATCATGAGTAACTTTTTGTTAGAGGCCGGACGCCAGACCCTGATGCTTGAGCTGCAGGAGGCGAGCCGCCTGCCGGAGCGCCTGGGCGACGACTTCATCCGCGCGGCGGAAACCATTATCCACTGCGAGGGCAAACTGATTGTCTCCGGTATCGGTAAATCCGGCCACATCGGTAAAAAGCTGGCGGCAACCTTCGCCAGCACCGGCACCCCGGCCTTTTTCGTCCATCCGGCGGAAGCCCTGCACGGCGATCTCGGCATGCTCGATAGCCGCGACGTGATGCTGTTTATCTCCTACTCCGGTAGCGCGAAAGAGCTGGATCTCATCGTGCCGCGGCTGGAAGAAAAAGGCATTCCGCTGCTGGCGATGACCGGCAAATCCACCTCGCCGCTGGCGCTGGCGCTGGCGGCGAAAGCGGTGCTGGATATCGCCGTGGAGCGCGAGGCCTGCCCGATGCATCTGGCGCCAACCTCCAGCACCGTCAATACGCTGATGCTGGGCGACGCGTTGGCGATGGCGGTGATGCAGGCGCGCGGTTTCAATGAAGAGGATTTCGCCCGTTCCCACCCGGCGGGCGCCCTCGGCGCGCGGCTGCTGAACAAAGTGCATCACCTGATGCGTCGTGATGAAGAAGTGCCGCGGGTCAATACCGAGGCCAACGTCATGGACGCCATGCTCGAACTAAGCCGAACCGGACTCGGCCTGGTGGCGGTCTGCGATGAAGCCAACCGCGTGCAGGGCGTTTTCACCGACGGCGACCTGCGCCGCTGGCTGGTTGCTGGCGGTACGCTCAACGATGGCGTCACTCGGGCGATGACCCGCAACGGCGTAACGCTGCAGGCGGATAGCCGCGCGGTGGAAGCCAAAGAGCGGCTGATGAAACACAAAATCAGCGCCGCGCCGGTAGTGGATGAGAACGGCCAACTGGTCGGCGCCATTAACCTGCAGAACTTTTACCAGGCGGGGATCCTTTAAGCCCCAGACGTTTCGCCAGCCGATGCAGGTTGGCGACGTCCAGTTCCAGCGCTCGGGCGGTCGCCGCCCAGTTGCCCTGGTTCGCCTCCAGCGCGCGGCTAATGGCTTCTCGCTGAAAAGAGTCGGTCGCCTCGCGCAGATTGATGTTTCCCGTCGCGGGCGCCGCTGCCGCCGTCTCAGTCGGCAACATCGGCGCCGCCACCGCAAACTGGAAATGCTGCGGCTCCAGGACCACTTCATCACCGGCCTGGGTGGCCCGCGCCAGCACCACCGCCCGATGGATAGCATGCTCCAGTTCGCGCACGTTGCCCGGCCAGGACCACTGCTGCAGCCGGTTTCGCGCCGCCTCAGCCAAAATGACCCGCGCCAGCCCCATCCGCAGGCGGCACTGCTCGCAGAAATAGCCCGCCAGCAGCACCACGTCACTTTCCCGCTCGCGTAGCGGCGGAACCGACAGCGGGAAGACGCTCAGCCGATGGTACAGATCGGCGCGAAAGCGCCCTTCCACCACCTCCTGGCGCAGATCGCGGTTCGTCGCCGCCAGCACCCGCACATCGACCCGCAGGCTGCGGTCATCGCCGACGCGCTGAATATCGCCATACTGCAGCACGCGCAGCAGTTTGGCCTGCAGCGCCAGCGACAGTTCGCCGATTTCGTCAAGAAACAGGGTGCCGTTATCCGCCATCTCAAATTTACCGCTGCGGTTGCTGATAGCCCCGGTAAATGCCCCTTTCACATGGCCGAACAGCTCGCTCTCCGCTACGCTTTCCGGCAGCGCCGCGCAGTTGAGGTACACCAGAGGGTTGGCGGCTCGCAGCGACCCCTGATGCACCGCCTTCGCCACCAGCTCTTTGCCGGTGCCGGTTTCGCCGCTGATCAGCACGTTTAAATCCGAGGCGGCGACGATATCGATCTCTTTTTTCAGCTGCAGCATGGGCCCCGACAGGCCGATGATCTCCTGGCGCTCCGGCAGCGGGTAATTCACCGCCTGCGCCGGCAGGACGTTTTGCGCTTCAAGGCGGGCGATAAGCAGCGCATTATTCAGCGCCCCGGCCACCAGCGCGGCAATCAGCCGCAGCTCTTCATCGCTGAAGCTATCGAAACGATCGGCATCCATGCCGTCCAGGGTCAGCGCGCCAATCAGCGTCTGCCCGGCAAACAGCGGCAGTCCCACGCAGGCATGGACTTTGAGGCTCTCATGACCGGGGATCAGCCCGTCATAGGGGTCGGGCAGGTCGCTATCCGCCGGGAAGCGCACCACATCCCCGGCGCGCGCAATCGCCTCCAGCCGCGGGTGTCCTTCCAGGGCAAAGCGCCGACCGAGCACATCCTGCGCCAGGCCATCGATCGCCAGCGGCACAAACTGATGCGCCTCATAGCGCAGCAGCGCCGAGGCATCGCAGCCAAGAATTTGCCGCAGGGTAGTAATCAGGCGCGAAAAGCGGTCGGTGTGACCAATATCACTTTGTAAATCTATGGCGATTCTCGCCAGCTCGTCGACGGAAAAACTCATTGCCGCTCCATTGTCATTTTGACAATACGCATTGTCATATCGACTATTTTAACCATTGTCATTTTGACAACAACCAAAATCAGAAAAAATTAAAAAAAGATAATTATCAATGAATTAAAAAGTTGGCACGCAACTTGATATAAGCCAGTCAACTGAGTTTAAACACACTGTATTGATTGAGGTTGCTATGTCTATTGTGGTGAAAAATAACATTCTTTGGGTTGGCCAACGTGACTGGGAAGTGCGTGATTTCCACGGCACCGAATATAAAACGCTGCGCGGCAGCAGCTACAACAGCTATCTCATCCGCGAAGAGAAAAACGTGCTGATCGATACCGTCGATCATAAATTCAGCCGCGAGTTCGTACAGAACCTGCGCCGCGAAATCGACCTCGCCGACCTCGACTATATCGTCATTAACCACGCCGAAGAGGACCATGCCGGCGCGCTGACCGAACTGATGATGCAGATCCCGGATACGCCGATCTACTGCACTGCCAACGCCATCGACTCGATCAACGGCCACCATCATCATCCGGAGTGGAACTTCCACGTGGTGAAAACCGGCGATACTCTCGACATCGGTAACGGTAAACAGCTGATCTTCGTGGAAACGCCGATGCTGCACTGGCCGGACAGCATGATGACCTACCTGACCGGCGACGCGGTGCTGTTCAGCAACGACGCCTTCGGCCAGCACTATTGCGACGAACATCTGTTCAACGATGAAGTGGACCAGACTGAACTGTACGAACAGTGCCAGCGCTACTACGCCAACATCCTGACGCCCTTCAGCCGCCTGGTGACGCCGAAAATTACTGAAATCCTCGGTTTCAACCTGCCGGTGGAGATGATTGCCACCTCCCACGGCGTGGTCTGGCGCGATAACCCGACGCAAATCGTCGAGAAATACCTCGAGTGGGCGGCGGATTATCAGGAAGATCGCATCACCATCTTCTACGACACCATGTCCAATAATACCCGCATGATGGCGGACGCCATTGCCCAGGGGATCACCGAGGTTGACCCACGGGTAGCGGTGAAAATCTTTAACGTCGCCCGCAGCGACAAAAACGACATCCTCACCAATGTTTTCCGCTCGAAAGGCGTACTTGTCGGCACGTCCACCATGAACAACGTGATGATGCCGAAAATCGCCGGGCTGGTGGAAGAGATGACCGGGCTGCGTTTTCGCAATAAACGCGCCAGCGCCTTTGGCTCGCACGGCTGGAGCGGCGGCGCGGTAGACCGCCTGTCCACCCGCCTGCAGGATGCCGGCTTTGAGATGTCGCTGAGCCTGAAAGCCAAATGGCGCCCGGATATCGACGCGCTGGAGCTGTGCCGCCAACACGGTCGCGACATCGCCCGCCAATGGGCCCTCTCGCCGCTGCCGGTTGCTGAAGCAGCGACAACGCCGGAACCACAGGACTGCGCCTGTGCCGCGGCCGCGGCCGCCGATCTCGGTCCCATGATGCAGTGCAGCGTGTGCCAGTGGGTCTATGACCCGGCGAAAGGCGAACCTAATCAGGATGTACAGCCGGGTACGCCGTGGAGCGAAGTGCCGGACAATTTCCTCTGCCCTGAGTGTTCTCTTGGCAAAGATGTCTTTGACGTACTGGCGACGGAGGCAAAATGAGTGATGGCATCGTCATCATCGGCTCGGGCTTCGCGGCCCGCCAGCTGGTGAAAAATATTCGTAAGCAGGATGCGCAAATCCCGCTGACCCTCATCGCCGCCGATAGCATGGATGAATACAACAAACCGGACCTCAGCCATGTCATCAGCCGCGGACAGAAGGCCGACGATCTGACCCTGCAAAGTGCCGGCGAGTTCGCCGAGCAGTACACTCTGCGTCTGTTTCCCCATACCTGGGTAAGCGATATCGACGCCGAAAACCGGTTAGTGAAGAGCCACGATAACCAGTGGCGCTACGACAAACTGGTGCTGGCCACCGGCGCGACGCCGTTTATCCCGTCGGTGCCGGGGCGCGAGCTGATGCTAACGCTCAATAGCCAGCGCGAATATGGCGCGGCGCAGAGCCGGCTGCACGACGCGAAGCGCGTGCTGATCGTCGGCGGCGGCCTGATTGGCTGCGAACTGGCGATGGATTTCTGCCGCGCCGGTAAAGCGGTAACGGTAGTCGATAACTCCGCCAGCGTGCTGGCGGCGCTGATGCCGCCGGAGGCCAGCAGCCGCCTGCAGCATCGGCTCACCGAGATGGGCGTACATCTGATGCTGAAAACGCAGCTGGAGGGGCTGGAGCAAACCGCCGACGGCATTCGCGTCAGTCTCGATCGCCAGCGCGCGATAACCGTCGATGCGGTGGTGGCCGCCGCCGGCCTGCGCCCGGAAACGTCGCTGGCGCGCCACGCCGGACTGCAGATTAACCGCGGTATTGTGGTCAATAGCCAGCTGCAAACCAGCGACCCGGCGATTTATGCGCTCGGCGACTGTGCGGAAATCAACGGCGTGGTACTGCCGTTCCTGCAGCCGATTTTACTCAGCGCCATGTGCCTGAGTAAAAATCTGCTGGCGCAGGCGGGAGAACTCAAGCTGCCGCCAATGCTGGTGAAGGTGAAAACCCCGGATCTGCCGCTGCATCTGGCCGGCGACACCCGCCGCGACGATCTGACGTGGAACATCGTAGCCGCCAAAGAGGGGCTGGTGGCGAAAGGCGTGGATGCCGAAAACCAGCTGCGCGCCTTTGTGGTCAGCGAAGACAAAATGAAGGAAGCCTTTGCGCTGCTCAAACAACTGGTAAGTTGATGGTTTTCCCGGCTTGCGGCGTAAACGCCTTAGCCGGGCTACGGTATTGTCCTGGTAGCCCGGCTAAGCGCAGCGCAAGCCGGGAACATATCCAGCCTAGCGCGCCAGATTGTCGTAGCCGCGCCAGCGATAGTTAAGCACCGATAGCGCCCAACAGGCGACAAACAACCCGACCACCACAAATCCGGCGTCGCCGAGGTTGTCGTTTAACGCCCCTACCCAGCGCCATATTCCGCCGCTGAGCGCAAACTTATCCATCAGCAAACCCAGCGCTTCCAGGCCGCCGATAAACAGCGCCACCACCACCGAGGTGCCGGTGATGGTCATATTGTAATAGAGCTTGCGCTGCGGTTTGCTGAACGCCCAGCCGTAGGCGCCGACCATCAGCACGTTATCGAGGGTATCCACCAGCGCCATACCACTGGCGAACAGCGCCGGGAAGACCATAATCGACCAGACGGAAATCCCGCTCGACGCACCGGCGGCGGAGATACCCAGTACGCCGATTTCGGTGGCGGTATCAAAACCGAGACCAAACAGGAAACCGACCAGGTACATCTGCCAGCTGCGGCTTATCAGACGGAAGGTCTTGCCAAACAGCCAGCTCATCACCCCGCCGCCGCTGACGATTTCGTCGCTCACCGGCTCTCCGCGCTTCCATGCCCGAAAGCTGCGCCACACGCTGCGTAAAATCACCAGGTTGATAAAGGCCATCGCCAGTAAAAACAGGGCCGACACGGCGGTGCCGATAACGCTACCGGTATCATGCAGCCAGCTCATCTGCGTGCTGAAGGCGGTGGCGGTCGCGGCAATCGCCGCCGAGGCCAGCACCACAATCGATGAGTGGCCCAGCGAAAACCACGCCCCGACGGCGAAAGGCCGCCGCCCCTGCTGCATCATCTTGCGGGTCACGTTATCAATCGCCGCAATATGGTCGGCGTCCACCGCGTGGCGCAGGCCGTAACCCCAGGCCAGCAGGCTGGCGGCCATCAGCGCGCCGCTGTCGCCAAAGGCCTGCAGCGCCCAGCACCAGGCCAGAAAATTCGCCGCGATCAACCCCAGCACCAGACCCGCGGCGCGCGGCTGCTGGCGTAAAACTGTCATTATCATGGTTGTATTCCTTGAGCCTGCCCGCGGGCGGCGGCGATCACCGCCTGACCATAGGCGATTGCGCCGTCGCCGGCCGGCAACTGCTGTGCAAACAGCAGAGTAAAATCCGCCAGATAAAAGGTCAATCGCGCCGCCAGCAGGCGGTTATGCAGCACCCCGCCGCTGCAGACCATCGTGTCGATGCCGCGGACGGTGGCGCAGTCGCGGGCCATCGCCGCCAGTCCACAGGCCAGGGCGTCATGGAAGGCCCAGGCTTTCTGCGCCGGAGTCGCCTGCCAGCTCAGCCATTGCCGCCAGAAGGTCGCTAAATCCAGCGCGTCGTCGCGCCACGGCAGCGTAACCGGGTGGCTGACGCCGGGGCAGCTGGCGGCCAGCGCCTCCAGCCGACAGGCCGCTTCGCCTTCATAGCTCAGACTCTCCGGCGCGCAATCCAGGGCGCAGGCAACGGCATCAAACAGCCGTCCGCAGGATGAGGCGCGCGGCGCGTTAATCCCGCGCTCGATGGCCTGCGCCAGCAGCGGCCAGTTGCGCTGGCGCAGGGTGGCGGCCTGCGGATAATCCTGCCAGTCAGGGACAAAGGCCAGACAGTGGGCCAGCAAATTTCGCCACGGCTGGCGTGCCGCCAGGTCCCCCCCTGGCAGCGCGACGGCCGGCAGCCCGCCAAGATGTTCGCATTCGCGATAGTTGACCCGCAGGCACTCCCCGCCCCACAGCGCGCCGTTCTCCCCCATACCAATACCGTCGAGTGTCAGGGCGATAACGTCCCCGCCGTCAAGCGGCCAGCGGTGCTCCGCCAGGCATGCCGCGGCGTGGGCATGGTGATGCAGCACTGTCTCCAGCGGCAGGGGCAGGGAGGCCGCCCACTGCGTTGAGCGATAGCCGGGATGGGCATCAACCACCACCCGCTGCGGCACAAACGCGTAAATGCTCTGCATCAGCTGCAGGGCGCTGCGCCACTGCTGTTCAACACCTTCCTCGCCAAGATCGCCAAAGTGCTGGCTCAGCACCGCTTCGCTGCCGCGCGCCAGGCAGAAGGTATTTTTCATATCCGCGCCGAGAGCCAGCAGCGGCGGGATGTCTCCTAGCCCCGGCGGCAGCGGCAGCGCGTCCGGGACGTAGCCCCGGGCGCGGCGCAGCATTTCACCGCTTGAGCGCACCAGTGAATCATCCATCCGCTGTACGATGTCGCGATTATGCAAGAGAAAGCCGTCGGCAATGTCGGCTAACTCATTGAGCGCCTGAGCATTGCTTAACGTCGGCGGACGGCCGCTAAGGTTGCCGGAGGTCATTACGATGGGGCGCGCCAGGCCCTGCAGAAGCAAATGCTGCAGCGGATTAGACGGCAGCATCACCCCAACTTCCGCAAGCCCTGGCGCAATCTCGTCGCACAGGCCGGAGACCTGCGCTTTGGCAATCAGCACGATGGGGGCCGCAGAGGAGCCCATCAGCGCCGCGGCGTCGGCGGGTAAGCCCGCCGCTGACGGCAACATCACCGCCAGCGGTTTCGCCGGACGGTGTTTTCGCGCCCGCAGCGTGGCAACGGCTGCGGAATTACCGGCGTCGCAGGCCAGATGAAAGCCGCCGATGCCTTTTATCGCCACGATGTCGCCCGCCGCCAGCCGGGCGATAGCCGCCTGCAGCGCCGCCTCGCCGTCCAGCGTTTCCCCCTCTGCCCGCCATTCCAGTCGCGGCCCGCAGTCGGGACAGGCCACCGGCTGGGCGTGAAAACGGCGATCGGCAGGATCGCGGAATTCCGCCTCACAAGGGGAACAGAGCGGGAACGGCGCCATTGCGGTGAAGGGCCGGTCGTAGGGCATGGCGCGAATAATGGTCAGCCGCGGCCCGCAGTGGGTGCAGTTGATAAAAGGATAGCGGTAGCGGCGCGCCCGGGGATCGTTCATCTCCGCGAGGCACGCCGGGCAGGTCGCGGCATCGGGCACGATCTGAGTGCGCATCCGTCCCGTCCCGCTCTCGCGAATGGTGAAATCCTGCGGCAGAGCCGCCCAGCGATAGGGGGTGCAGGCGGTACTGTCGATCCGCGCCAGCGGCGGGCAGTGGTCAGCCAGAGCGGCAGTAAAACCGTCGTCGCCCCCGACCAGCCGCACCAGTACGCCGTCGCCGTCGTTACAGACATCGCCGCAGCGGGCCTGCGCCCGGGCCAGCTGCCAGACAAAGGGGCGGAAACCGACCCCCTGCACTTTACCGCGAATGCGGATTTGCACCCCGTTCATGCCTTGACTTACCAGGCCAGCGCCGTACGGCGACGTTTCTCGATATTCATCTGCTCAAGTTTGTTGCGGTCAACGCACACCAGGGCATGCGTCGGGCACACTTCCATGCAGGCCGGGCCGCTCTCGCGGTGGAAGCAGAGATCGCACTTGTTGGCTTCGGCTTTTTCCGCCACGACGTTCAGTCCGGCGCCGCTATGGCGGATCACCGGGCGCACCACCACCTCCATCGCCCCGTACGGGCAGGCGACGACGCAGGTTTTGCAGCCGATGCAACGCTCCTGCATCACATGGACAAAGCCTTTATCGCGGCTGATGGCGCCGTTCGGGCAGACATTGGCGCAGGGGGCGTCTTCACACTGACGGCAGGCGGTCGCCGTGGAAACATTGACCCCTTTGATCACGTGAATACGCGGCTGAAAGGTGTGAGGCGTCAGGGAGGCGCAGTCCTGATGTTCCTGATGGGATACCACGCAGGCCACTTCGCAAGTGCGACAGCCGATACATTTGCTCGCATCGGCGATAATGAAACGGTTCATCCATTTCTCCAGCAGTAAGAAGGTTACGCGCCGGAGTATGCATAATACGTTCCAATTTTTTAATATATTGATTATAAAGACTATTATAGCTGCGGTTTGCTGTCATCGTCAGTAGTGACGATGACAGCTGACGACGTCAGGCACAGGGGCCCGCCACCAGCGACTCGCGTTCAATCAGCGCTCCGGGAAAGCTTTGCTGAAAGTTGAATTCCCCGCCATCCAGCATAAAGATCAGCCGATTGATGCTCTCTTTAATCATCTCCGTCACCGGCACCCGGACGCTGGCGAGCGACGGCACCATATACGGCGCAAGAGCAATATCGTCAAACCCCACCACCGAGACCTGTTCCGGCACCTTAACGCCCAGCTGGTGAAGCTGCTTCATCGCCCCGATGGCCATATCGTCATTGCTCGCCACCAGCGCGCTGTAGGTAACCCCGCGCTGACGCAGGCTCTCCACCCCCGCCGCCCCGGTTTCCGGCGTCCAGCGCCCTTCGGCGATAAGCGCCTCGTTCAGGGCGATGCCGTGGCCAGCCAGCGCGTCTTTGTAGCCGGCGAGGCGTTCGACGCCGGTGGGCGAGTCAAGGGAGCCGGTAATAAAGGCGATATCGCGATGGCCAAGCGCAATCAGCCGCTCCACTACCCGCATCGCCGAGGCTTTTTGATCGGACCAGACGCAGTGGCTGGCGTGGCGGCGCAGGCGGCGATTAAGCACCATGATCGGCTGCGAGTGGTTCTCAACGATCTCGTCCATCTCATCAACGGTGAGAAAGCGCGGGTAGATGATGATCGCATCGCAGCGCAGATCCAGCAGGTACTGGATCGCCTCCCGCTCCTCTTGCGCGCTGTGCTTGCCGTCAGCCAGGATCAGCTGCCGCCCTTTATCCTCCGTCATCCGCGCCACGTGATACAGCAGTTCGCTAAAATAGACGCCGTGGTACAGGGTATTGGTCACCACCAGGCCGAGGGTTTGCGTGGTTTTGGTCGCCAGGTTGCGCGCCAGCAGATTAGGCCGGTAGCCGCTCTCCGCCACCGCCTTAAACACCCGGTCTTTGGTCTCCTGGCTGACATAGCCGTTGCCCGACAGCACCCGCGAAACGGTCGCCTTCGATACCCCCGCGCGCTTTGCGACCTCCAGCATCGTTGCCATGTGATTCTTCCTGTTGCAAAAGTTGCAGGCAGTGTACTGCACGTTTCCCGCTTTTACAGCACTCCCCTGTTCATCACCGCGATCCTGCTCACGGCGACGCTTAGCGATCAAAATCACAAAATTGAGATCATATTTTTTTATTTCTTGTGCAATTAAATGAAACTCACCATGATTTTGTGGAACCGGTTTCCTATAAAAACATGGTATCGCCCGGCGATGCGGGGCGGTGGCAGATCAGTACCCTATTGATAAACAGGATAAAATCCGATGTCGAAAAATTATGCAGCCCTGGCGCAACAGATAGTCGCGGCAATCGGCGGGGTCGACAACGTCGCCGCCGTTACCCACTGTATGACCCGTCTGCGCTTCGTGGTTAAAGACGACGAACAGGTCGATAGCTCTACCCTGAAAGGCCTGGCCGGGGTGCTCGGCGTCGTGCGCAGCGATAACCAGTGCCAGGTGATCATCGGCAACACTGTCTCCCAGGCCTACCGCGAGGTGGTGAATCTGCTGCCAGGCGACCTGCGCCCGGCTGAGCCGCAGGGCAAAGCGCCGCTGACCCTGAAACGCATCGGCGCCGGGATCCTCGACGCGCTGATCGGCACCATGTCTCCGCTGATCCCGGCGATTATCGGCGGATCGATGGTCAAGCTGCTGGCGATGATCCTCGAGATGAGCGGCGCGTTGCCGAAAGGCTCGCCGACGCTGACCCTGCTGGCGCTTATCGGCGACGGCGCATTTTTCTTCCTGCCGCTGATGGTGGCCGCCTCCGCGGCGGTGAAATTCAAAACTAATATGTCGCTGGCTATCGCCATCGCCGGGGTGCTGGTGCATCCTGGGTTTATCGAATTGATGGCCAAAGCCGCCCAGGGAGAACACGTTGAATTCGCCTTTATTCCGGTTACCGCGGTGAAATACACCTACACGGTGATCCCGGCGCTGGTGATGACCTGGTGCCTGTCGTATATCGAGCGCTGGGTGGATCGCATTACCCCGGCGGTGACGAAAAACTTTCTGAAGCCGATGCTGATCGTGCTAATCGCCGCCCCGCTGGCGATCCTGCTGATTGGCCCGCTGGGCATCTGGATCGGCAGCGCCATTTCCGCGCTGGTGTATACGATCCACAGCTATCTGGGCTGGTTGTCGGTGGCGATCATGGGCGGGCTGTGGCCGCTGTTGGTGATGACCGGTATGCACCGCGTCTTTACGCCGACCATCATTCAGACCATCGCCGAAACCGGCAAAGAGGGTATGGTGATGCCGTCGGAGATCGGCGCCAACCTGTCGCTCGGCGGCTCTTCGCTGGCGGTGGCGTGGAAAACCAAAAACCCGGAGCTGCGCCAGACGGCGCTGGCCGCCGCGGCATCGGCGATTCTGGCCGGGATTTCCGAACCGGCGCTGTACGGCGTGGCGGTGCGCCTGAAGCGCCCGCTGATCGCCAGTTTAATCAGCGGCTTTATCTGCGGCGCGGTGGCAGGCATTGCCGGACTGGCCAGCCATTCGATGGCGGCGCCGGGGCTGTTTACCAGCGTGCAGTTTTTCGATCCGGCCAATCCAATGACCATCGTCTGGGTGTTTGGCGTGATGGCGCTGTCGGT
This sequence comes from Klebsiella sp. KP20-425-1, assembly GCF_025813515.1. Lineage (NCBI taxonomy): Bacteria > Pseudomonadati > Pseudomonadota > Gammaproteobacteria > Enterobacterales > Enterobacteriaceae > Klebsiella > Klebsiella sp. KP20-425-1. Next base: position 1,120,043 of record NZ_CP109614.1, on the reverse strand, counting down.
GGTGCTGTCGTTTGCCCTGACGCTGATCCTTGGCTTTGAGGACATTCCCGTTGAGCAGGCCGCTGCCGACGCCAGAGCGCGCCAGGCCCGGGCCCAGGCATCCCACGCCTGAATACACTATTGATAATGAGGTAATGCATGGCGAGTTTCCCACAGGGATTTTTATGGGGCGGCGCACTGGCCGCCAACCAGTCTGAAGGCGCTTATCTTGAAGGCGGTAAGGGGCTGACCACCGTGGATACCCTTCCCCACGGCGCCCATCGCCTGCCGGTAAAATTAGGCCTGGAGAAGCGCTTTACGCTGCGTGAAGACGAATTTTACCCCAGCCACCAGGCGATCGATTTTTACCATCGCTATAAAGAAGATATCGCCCTGATGGCCGAGATGGGGTTCAGCGTCTTTCGCACCTCCATCGCCTGGAGCCGCCTGTTCCCACGCGGCGACGAACAGCAGCCGAATCCGCAGGGCATCGCCTTCTATCGCTCACTGTTCGAGGAGTGCAAAAAGCACGGTATCGAGCCGCTGGTCACCCTGTGTCATTTTGACGTGCCGATGCATCTGGTGATGGAGTACGGCTCCTGGCGCAACCGCAAAATGGTGGATTTTTTCAGCCACTACGCCCGCACCTGCTTTGAAGCTTTTGACGGCCTGGTGAAATACTGGCTCACCTTCAATGAAATCAACATCATGCTGCACAGCCCCTACTCCGGCGCCGGTCTGGTGTTTGAAGAGGGTGAAAACCAGGAGCAGGTGAAGTATCAGGCCGCGCATCACGAGCTGGTGGCCAGCGCGCTGGCGACGAAAATCGCCCATGAGATTAACCCGCAAAATCAGGTCGGCTGTATGCTGGCCGGCGGTAATTTCTACCCTTACTCCTGCAAGCCGGAAGATGTATGGATGGCGCTGGAGAAGGACCGCGAAAACCTGTTCTTTATCGATGTCCAGGCCCGCGGCGCCTATCCGGTGTGGGCCGCGCGGGTGTTCCGGGAAAAAGGGGTCACGATTGCGAAACAGCCGGGCGATGACGAGATCCTCAAAAACACCGTCGATTTCGTCTCCTTTAGCTACTACGCGTCGCGCTGCGCCTCGGCGGAGATGAACGCCAGCAACACCAATGCCGCCAACATCGTCAAGTCGCTGAAGAACCCGCACATTCCGGCCAGCGAATGGGGCTGGGGCATCGACCCGCTGGGCCTGCGCATCACCATGAACATGATGTACGACCGCTATCAGAAACCGCTGTTCCTGGTGGAAAACGGGCTTGGCGCCCGCGATGAGATCGATGCCAATGGGGACATCAATGACGACTATCGCATCAGCTACCTGCGCGAGCACATCAGGGCAATGCGCGATGCTATCGGCGACGGCATTCCGGTGATGGGTTACACCAGCTGGGGCTGCATCGATCTGGTCTCGGCGTCCACCGGCGAGATGAGCAAGCGCTACGGCTTTGTCTATGTCGATCGCGACGATGCCGGCAACGGCACCCTGGCGCGTAAGCGTAAAAAGTCATTCTTCTGGTACCAGAAGGTGATAGCCAGTAACGGCGCCGATCTCGACTAAGCACCCTCGCCCACGAGCGCCCGTTCCCCGCGCTAACCGGGGGACGGACGTCGGCTATCTGTTGCATCCATTACATGCTTTTTTCTCGAGCCTGATTCCAGTTTCTGGTTTGCCACCTGTTTACAATAACTGGTATTTTATCCAGTACTTTTACCGGGGTATCTTCAGCAAGGAGCACATCATGAGCGCACAGCACCCTACCGCAGCCAGAGGGATAGCCAGGGCCATTCGCCAGTTAACCGTGGGATATGTCAGAAAACGCCATGAGGACCGCAAAACGCGGGAGACGCGGCGCTACACCCGCCACGCGGCATTAAGCTTAAACGGCGACTGGCTGGAGCAGGCGGGGTTTCCGGTCGGCACGCAGGTCAGAGTCTCGGTGTCGCCCGGTAAATTAGTGATAGAGAATCTTGAGCTGGCAGCGCCGGGAACGGGGCTCCCGTCCGGCCAGTCGTGCGCCGGCGGAGAGCCCGGTTCGCCACAGGGCTAGTCGTCCGCGGCCTCCAGCTGAGTAAAGCCGCCCTTGCCCTGCCAGCCTGCCAGCTGCTGATACACCCGGGCAACGGCCTCTTTCACCGGCTGGGTCATCGGATAATAAAAACCGACGATATCCGGCTGAATGCCGAGGAAAATCACCTCGCCGACGTCTTCTTTCAGCTGATCGACCAGATAGTTGAGCGGCATGTTATGGGTGGTCATCATAAACATCTCGGCGATGTCGTCGGGATCGATGATGCGAATGTCGCCGGGGTTTAGGCCCATATCGGTGGCATCGACAATCAGCAGGCGTTCGGGTCGTAATTCGCGGATCGCCACGATGTCGTTTTCCGGCGCGCTGCCGCCGTCGATGACCACCCACTGGCCGGCCGGGTTCGCCGCGCACATCTCCGCCAGCAGCGGGCCGGCGCCGTCGTCGCCCATCATGCTGTTGCCGACACAGAGTAAAACGTCAGTCACGTAATCTCCTCACCATCAGGTAGATGGCGCTCTCCTGGTGAATATCATGCAGCATGCTGAGCAGGGTTTTGCTCCACGCCTGCTGCTGCGGGGTCTGCGCGGACTGCGCTTTATCAAAGGCGTTGGCCAGCATCGCCACATGACTGCTGTCGATGACGATTTCGCCATACTTCGGCACGCCCTCCATTTTGCGCCGCGCGGCGCTTCCGGCCTCAAGGGTGGCGATCCATGCCAGATACGCGTCCCATGGGCAGCTCAGCGCCGCCTCCAGACAGTCGATGACGCCGAGGTGGTGGCCAATCGCCAGGCTGTAATAGACCACCTGCTGCGCCTGATCCGGCGTGGCGTCGTTCTCATCAATAAATTTACGGCTCAGCTGACTGAACACCACCGTCTCGCTCATCGGATACGCGCCCCCTCGACCACCTGGTTGAGATGGGTGACGATCTCGGTCAGACGCGGATCTTTCTCCGCCTCCAGCCAGCGCAGCACCTGGCTGTCGCCCTGGCCAAGCAGACGCATATAGTCATCGGCAATCTGCCGTCCATAGCGATAGCCCGCCAGACGCCGCGCTTCGCGATCGATGCGCACCCGCAGAGGCTGCACCATATCGGCATGCAGCAGCTCGGTCGGCTGTTCGTCGAGCTCACCCGGCAGACGGGCATGAATTTTCTGCTCCAGCAGGCCAAGCGCCATGGCGAAGCCGTACAGCGTGGCGGCTGGCGTCGGCGGGCAGCCCGGAATATAGACGTCGACCGGTACGATTTTATCGGTACCGCCCCAGACGCAGTACAGGTCGTGGAAGATGCCGCCGCTGTTGCCGCAGGCGCCGTAGGAGATACAGATCTTCGGATCCGGCGCCGACTGCCAGGCGCGCAGCGCCGGGGAGCGCATCGCGCGAGTCACTGCCCCGGTAAACAACAGAATATCGGCATGGCGCGGCGAAGGCACCACCTTAATCCCGAAGCGTTCAGCGTCGAACAGCGGCGAAAGGGTGGCGAAAATTTCGATTTCGCAGCCGTTGCAGCCGCCACAGTCGACGCGGTAGACGTAGGCCGAACGTTTAATCTTCTTCAGTAGCGAGGCCTTCATGCTGGCGATGGATTCATCCACCGTCATCGGCACGGGAATGCCGTTTTCATCGCGCGGGCCAAGTAAAGTACTCATCAGCTGGCCTCCCTCATATGGCGGGTCAGTTCAATACGATCGGACGGCACCAGGCATTTCTGGCGCTTGCATTCCGGGCAGGTTTCGAAGCTTTCGCGGTGCAGCTCGGCGCGGGTATCGCCGTTATGCTTGAGCAGCGCGATGGCGTAGTCGATCTCCTTCTGCACCGCGAACGGACGCTGGCACTCCCGGCAGTGGCAGATAGCGAAGCGCGACTGCTGGAGGAAATCCTCTTTCTTCCACACCGCCAGCTCATACTCCGGCGACAGCTTAATCGCCGCCGTCGGGCACACCTCTTCACAGCGACCGCAGAAGATACAGCGCCCGAGGTTGAACTGCCACGCCAGCTGGTTAGTGGCCAGATCGATCTCAACCGTCAGGGCGTTCGACGGGCAGGCGTTCACGCAGGCCGCGCAGCCGATACACTGCTGTGGCGTATGCTCCGGCTTGCCGCGAAAGTTTTTGTCTACCGGCATCGGCTCCAGCGGGTAGGCGTGCGTCGTGGTGCCGGTCTTAATAACTTTTTTAATAAAGGTAAACATGGCGATTCCTTATTTCAGCGGCGAGTTTTTACGCTCGATGCTGTAGCGCTCCAGCTCTTTGTATGGCACCACTTTGCTCTTCTTCTTGCGTACATCGACCACGGTCATGCGGTCAGTACAGGAGTAGCACGGGTCGAGGCTGCCGATGATCAGCGGCGCATCGGAAACGGTGTTGCCGCGCAGCATATAGCGCAGGGTCGGCCAGTTGGCGTAAGTCGCCGCCCGGCAGCGCCAGCGGTACAGTTTCTGGTTGTCGCCGGTCATGCTCCAGTGGATATCGTCGCCGCGCGGCGCCTCGGAGAAGCCCAGCGCGAAGCGGTGCGGAATATAGGTGAACCCCTCCACCATCAGCGGGCCGCCCGGCAGGTTATCGAGACCGAAATCAATCATATTCAGCGCGGTGTAAACCTCGTTGATCCGCACCTTGAGGCGAGATATCACGTCGCAGCCCTGCTCGCTGTGGACTTCCATCGGCAGCAGGCCGTAACCGACAAACGGGTGGTCGGCGCGGGTGTCGCGGGCGTGGCCGCTGGCGCGCACCATCGGGCCGACGTTGCTGAAGTCGCGGGCGATTTCCGGGTCCAGACGGCCAATACCGACGGTACGCTGTTCCATATTCGGCGTGCTGAGCAGCATATCCACCAGCTCCTGCACGTCGCGCCGCATCTGCTGCGCCAGCTGACGGGTCTGGATCATGTCCTCTTTCAGCAGGTCGCGGCGGATCCCGCCGATCAGGTTCAGGCCGTAGGTTTTACGCGCGCCGGTAAGGATCTCTGCCATCTTCATCGAGGTTTCGCGCACGCGGAAGAACTGCATAAAGCCGGAGTCAAAGCCGGTAAAGTGGCAGGCCAGACCGAGGTTCAGCAGGTGCGAGTGCAGGCGTTCCACCTCCAGCAGAATGGCGCGGATCATCTGCGCCCGCTCCGGCACCACGATGCCCATCGCGTTCTCCACCGAGGTGGTGTAAGCGGTGCTGTGGGCGAAGCCGCAGATGCCGCACACCCGGTCCGACAGGAAGGTCACTTCGTTATAACCCATGCGGGTTTCCGCCAGCTTTTCCATCCCGCGATGGACGTAGAACAGGCGGTAGTCGGCGTCGATAATGTTCTCGCCGTCAACGAACAGGCGGAAGTGGCCTGGTTCATCAGAGGTGACGTGCAGCGGGCCAATCGGCACCACGTTGTTTTTCTTGCTGCCGAGCTCGTTAATAAACTCGTAGGTTTCGGCGTCGGTGGTCGGCGCCGGACGCTGGCGATAATCCATGCTGTCTTTGCGCAGCGGATAGAGTTCGTCCGGCCAGTCGTCCGGCAGCACCAGCCGGCGTTCGTCCGGCAGGCCGACCGGCACCAGGCCGTACATATCACGCACTTCGCGCTCGCCCCATACCGCCGCCGGGACGCGCGGCGTCACCGACGGGTATTCCGGTTTGTTGGCGTCCACTTCCACGCGCACGGTGATCCAGCATTTGGTGCCCTGCTCCATCGACAGCACGTAATAGACCGCGTAGTGGCCGTTGAGCTTACGTTCATCGTTGCCGAACAGCACCGACAGCCAGCCGCCCTGCTGGTAGTAGAGAAACTCCACCACTTCCGGCAGGTAGTTGACCTTCACGGTGATGGTTAACTGGTCTTTGGTCTGCCAGGCTTCGTCCAGCACCACGCCGGGAAAGGCCTGGTGCAGCGCCGCAAGGTAGTGTTGACCGATTTTTTCTTCAGACATGCTCAAACTCTCTTAATCACGCCACCAGCAAGGAGACGAAAGCTAAAAAGGCGAAACCAAACCCGGCCCAGGTGACGCGGGAGGTGGCACAAAAACGCAGACGCGCCATGCTGTTTTCAAACAGCGCGATAATTAGCACCCCAACCACCAGCTTAACGATGGCGACCACCAGCGCCAGCAGCAGGCCGCCGACGCTGAAGCTGGTCATCTGGCCCCACGGGAAGAAGACCCCGACAAACATCTGCAGCACCACCAGCTGTTTGAGGCTGATGCCCCACTTCAGGATGCCAAAGCCGCTGCCGCTGTATTCCGACAGCGGCCCTTCCTGCAGCTCCTGCTCCGCTTCCGCCAGATCGAACGGCAGTTTGCCCATCTCGATAAAGGTGGCGAAGGCGCAGGCGCATAACGCCAGAATCAGTGGAATGCTGCGCGCCGCCGGCCAGTGGTAAAGGGTATCGGTGATGGCGCTGATATGGGTCGAGCCGGCGACCTGCGCCGCCACCCACAGGCCCAACAGCAGGATCGGCTCCACCAGCACGCCGAGCATCGCTTCGCGACTGCTGCCCAGCGCGGTAAACGGGCTGCCGGTGTCCAGACCGGAAATGGCAAAAAAGAAACGGGCGATGGCGAACAGGTAGATCAGGGTGATGAGATCCCCCAGCACCGGCAGCGGGGAGTCTACCGTCACCACCGGCAGCGCGGTGGCGATGGTCAGCATCACGCCCACCATGACGTACGGCGTCAGGCGAAACACCCAGCCCGAGGCGTCAGGACCGACGCTCTGGCGGCCCAGCAGTTTCAGGATATCGCGATACTCCTGCAGTACCCCCGGTCCACGGCGGTTATGCAGCCGCGCGCGGGCGACGCGAACGATCCCGGACAACAGCGGCGCGACGGCAAACAGCACCAGCGCCTGTAGCAATGCAATTAACAGACTCATTCTCAGGCTCCTCGCGAAATGACAATCACCACCAGCACCGCCAGCTCAACCAGCGCGATCCCGCGTAGCAGCGCCGGCGCCGAGGCCGATTGCCAGCCCGGCACCAGACGCACCGGGTTCAGCCAGTGACGCAGCTTCAGCAACGGCGCAAAGGCCTCTTTCACCGGCATGGCAAAGCCGTGGGCCGTTACCACCATCGACTGCTCGTGGTCGTAACCGCAGACCCACGCCGCGCCGCGCGAGCGCGCCGCCAGGCGATCGCCTTTAAAGAAGATCATCAGCAGGAACGGCAGCAGCGGGCAGGCAATAAGCAGCAGCGCGATCATCGGCTGCGACACCACGCTCGATACCTGAGCCTGCACCGGGAAGGCGCCGCTCACCAGCGGCAGCAGCCACGGCGCGGCGATGCCGCCAACGAGGCAGAAAACCGCCGCCAGCACCACGCTCAGGGTCATCAGCCAGGGGGCGCAGGTAGCGTTTTCCGCCTCTTTCGTCCGCGGCGCGCCGAGGAAGGTCACGCCGTAGACTTTCGCCATACACATCACCGCCAGTGCGCCAGTGATCGCCAGGCCAACGGCCAGTAGCGGCCCCAGCAGACGGCCGATAAACAGGTCGCCAGTGCTCATTTTGAAGAAGGATTGATAGATAACCCACTCGCCGGCGAAGCCGTTCAGCGGCGGCAGGGCCGCCATTGCCATCAGCCCCACCAGCATGGCGAGGGAGATCAGCGGCATTTTTTTACCGATGCCGCCCAGCTTCTCGATATCGCGATGACCGGTGCGGAACCACACCGCTCCGGCACCGAGGAACAGCGTGGTTTTGAACAGGCTGTGGTTAATCAGGTGATACATGCCGCCGATAAAGCCCAGCACCATCAGCGTGCTGTTGCGGGTCGCCACGCCGGTGACGAAGGCGCCCAGCCCCAGCAGGATAATGCCGATATTCTCCAGGGTGTGATAGGCCAGCAGGCGCTGAATGTTATGCTCCATCAGCGCATACAGTCCGCCGATAAAGGCGGTGATCATCCCCAGCGCCAGCAGCATCACGCCCCACCACAGCGGCGGCACGCCGCCGGCCAGCGAAACGGTCAGCATGCCGTACAGACCAACCTTCATTACCACCGTGGAAAACAGCGCGGCGGCCGGCGCGCTGGCCCCGGCGTGAGCCTGCGGCGCCCAGCCGTGCAGCGGGATCGCCCCGGCCAGCAGGGCGAACCCCACCAGACCCGGCAGCCAGTGCAGCGGGTTCTGCATCATATCCACCGCCTGAAGGTTGATCTGCGCCAGCTCGAGGGTGCCGTAGGTTGACCACACCAGCCAGCAGGTCCAGGCCATCAGCAGAGTACCGAGACGCCCCAGGGCAAACCACAGCTTACCGGAGGCGGCGCAGCCGGTGAGAAACGCCGCGCAGAGCGCCATGATCTCCGCCATCACCACCAGTGAACCGATATTGGTCACCACCACCGCGCAGGTCGCGGCGGCCAGCAGCAGGTTGACCAGCGGGCCGTTGGCCTTCACCTGCGGGTGGCGATGCCAGCTAATATTGAACAATGACACCGGCAGCGCCGACAGGCCGATGGCCAGCAGCCACAGCGCGTTGACGCCCCCCACCCGTATCGTCAGGTGGAGAAACTGCAGCATGCCGCCGTGGATCCGCTCCGGCATCAGCAGCGCGGCGCCGCCGGCGACCACCAGCATGGCGCTGGCCACCGCGCCGCCGATCCCGGCAATGGCGCCGCTGAGCGGTTTACGCATGGCAAACAGAAAGGCCAGTACGGCGCTGGCGGCATACCACGCCACCGCCTGATTCACTAATCCAATTACACTCATTCCCTCTCCCCCTGTTGCGCCTGGAACAGCGACAAGTCGCCAAGGTCGGTATTAAAGGTCAGCTGGCGTTTACGCTTGCTGGCCTGGGCGATATCACGGCTATCCACCAGCATCAGCGCGTTGGTCGGACAGGTCCGCACGCAGGCCGGGCCCTGGTCATCGAAGTGGCAGAGGTCGCATTTCACGGCAATAGCGCGCACGCCCGGTACCCAGTCGAGCAGCGAGCTGACGCGCGCCGGCGCCGGCGGCGCGGGGGGCGCCAGCCGGGTATTGGCATTCGCCGGGATATCCAGCGGGCGGCTGCCGGAAAATTCAATGGCGCCGAACGGGCAGGCAATGCCGCACAGTTTGCAGCTTACGCACAGGCTCTCGTTGAGCTGGACCGCGCCATCGACGCGCTGGATGGCGTTAACCGGGCAGACGGTGGCGCAGGGAGCATCTTCACAGTGGTGGCACATCTGCGGTGCCGATTCTTTTTCATTACGCATCACCTGCAGCCGCGGCATAGCCTGCAGGCCGTGCTGGCGATGCGTCTCAGAGCAGGCGGCTTCGCAGGTGCGGCAGCCGATACAGACAGTGGAGTCAGCAATTACAAAACGGTTCACCGGGTCATCCTCGGGTGAAAGTCATTTTTGACGAAATCAGGTTGCGCAGGTGTCATTTTCGACACGTGTCGACACCTTACGATCAGTGGGTCAGCGCCAGATGGCTTAAATCCACCGGTTGGTCTTGTTCCATGGCGTCATACAGACGGTCATAGACGGTGGCGATAATCGCCAGATAGTGCTCCAGCACCTGGTCGCGGGAGCGGTTGCTGATGCGGCCGTCCACCGTGCCATCCATTGCGAGGGTGGCCTGAGCAATCAGATACTTATCACCGCCGTTTTTGTTTTCGACGTAGTACTCGATGGTGTGGCTGTTGAAGCCTTCCGCGAGGGCGACGAACACCTGAAAATGGCCGAACAGCACGAAGCACAGCTCTTTGTCCGGCGCGCAGCTCATCGCGTGATGCAGGCGGGCCTTCGACAAGGTGATCCCCTGAACCAGCGAGTTACAGTAGATGTGCCACTGCTCCTGCTGCTGCCGGTGACGGTCGGCGATGTAATCCGCCTTTTCACTTATTTCCCAAATAGTCATATCGGTTTCTCCGTAGCATGAGATGCACCCTCCAAGCATTTTTCATGCCAGGTTTTATTTAATTGATTTAACTATGTTTTTTTATCGACCTCTGCCGATGCGACATGTCGATGACAGCCCCGGGGCGTCGACATCGACATTGACTGCCACGACGATTTCATTCTGGCATCGTTATTGCATAGAAGGCGCATCGCGATACGGAGGCGACTATGCACGAAATCACCCTCAGCCAGCGGGCGCTGGAAATTATTGAACAACAGGCGCAGCAGGCCGGCGCGCGGCGGGTTACCGGCGTGTGGCTTAAGGTCGGCGCATTTTCCTGCGTGGAAGCCAGCGCCCTGACCTTCTGCTTTGAGCTGGTCTGCCGCGGCACGCTGGCGGAGGGGTGTGAATTGCATATCACCGAACAACAGGCTGAATGCTGGTGCGATCGCTGTCAGCAGTACGTCCATCTTGTCTCGCAGCACGTTCGCCGCTGCCCGCACTGCAATAACGACCAGCTGCAGATCGTGGCGGATGATGGCTTACAGATTCAGCGTTTAGAATTGGAGTAAATTATGTGTACAACATGCGGCTGTGGCGAAGGCAACCTCTATATTGAAGGAGACGAACGAAACCCGCATTCCGCGTTCCGCAGCGCCCCCTTCGCGCCCGCCCCACGCCAGACGATGACCATCACCGGTGTCAAAACCGACCACTTCGCCCCCACCCGCACGCCAGAGGGCGACCTGCATTACGGCCACGGCGAAGCGGGTACCCACGCCCCGGGGCAGAGCCAGCGGCGGATGCTGGAAGTGGAGATCGACGTGCTGGATAAAAACAACCGCCTGGCGGCACGCAACCGCGCACGCTTCGCAGCAAAACAGCAGCTGGTGCTGAATCTGGTTTCCAGCCCCGGCTCCGGCAAAACCACCCTGCTCACCGAAACCCTCACCCGGCTGAAAGGACGCGCCGACTGCGCGGTGATTGAAGGCGATCAGCAAACGGTCAATGACGCCGCCCGCATTCGCGCCACCGGCACCCCGGCGATTCAGGTCAATACCGGGAAAGGCTGCCATCTCGACGCCCAGATGATCGCCGACGCCGCCCCGCGCCTGCCGCTGGCTGACCGCGGCATTCTGTTTATCGAAAACGTCGGCAACCTGGTCTGCCCGGCCAGCTTTGATCTCGGCGAGCGCCATAAGGTGGCGGTGCTGTCGGTCACCGAAGGCGAAGACAAACCGCTGAAGTATCCGCATATGTTCGCCGCCGCCAGCCTGATGCTGCTCAACAAAGTCGACCTGCTGCCGTATCTCAATTTCGACGTTGAGCGGTGCCTGGCCTGCGCCCGCGAGGTCAATCCGCATATTGAAATTATTCTTGTCTCCGCCACCAGCGGCGAAGGCATGGAGCAATGGCTCACCTGGCTGGAGACGCAGCGATGTGCATAGGCATTCCGGGACAAATTTGCGCCATCGACGGCGTGCTGGCGAAGGTGGAAGTTTGCGGTATTCAGCGCGACGTCGACCTGACGCTGGTCGGCGCCGTTGATGAGCAGGGCCAGCCGCGGCTCGGCCAGTGGGTGCTGGTGCACGTCGGCTTCGCCATGAGCGTCATTAATGAAGCCGAAGCCCGCGACACCCTCGAGGCGCTGCAAAATATGTTTGACGTGGAGCCGGACGTCGGCGCGCTGCTGTACGGCGAGGAGCGATAATGCGTTACGTAGATGAATACCGCGCCCCCGAACAGGTGATGCAGCTGGTGGCCCATCTTCAGCAGCGTGCTCGTCTGCTGCCGCACACCGCCGCGCGACCGCTGCGCATCATGGAGGTCTGCGGCGGCCATACCCATGCCATTTTTAAATTCGGGCTCGACCAACTGTTGCCGGAGAACATCGAATTTATTCATGGTCCCGGCTGTCCGGTGTGCGTCCTGCCGATGGGGCGCATCGACGCCTGCATTGAGATTGCCAGCCGCCCGGGAGTGATCTTCTGCACCTTCGGCGACGCCATGCGCGTGCCGGGTAAAAACGGCTCGCTTCTGCAGGCGAAAGCCCGCGGCGCCGATGTCCGCATCGTTTACTCGCCGATGGACGCTCTGCGGCTGGCGCAGCAAAATCCGCAGCGCGAGGTGGTCTTTTTTGGTCTCGGTTTCGAAACCACCATGCCCGCTACCGCCCTGACCCTGCGTCAGGCGCGAGAGCGCAACGTCGATAACTTCTACTTTTTCTGCCAGCACATCACCCTGCTGCCGACCCTGCGCAGCCTGCTGGACCAGCCGGAGAACGGAATCGACGCCTTTCTCGCCCCGGGCCACGTCAGTATGGTGATCGGCACCGAGGCCTACGGCTTTATCGCCAGCGACTATCACCGTCCTTTAGTGGTCGCCGGTTTCGAACCGCTTGATCTACTGCAAGGCGCGGTGATGCTGGTTGAGCAGACAATAGCGCAGCGCAGCGATGTGGAAAATCAGTACCGTCGCGTGGTGCCGGATGAGGGCAACCCGCTGGCGCAGGCGGCGATGGCCGACGTCTTCCGCCTGGATGGCGACAGCGAATGGCGCGGCCTGGGGGTCATCAGCGACTCCGGCGTGCAGCTTACGCCAGCCTATCAGCGCTTCGATGCCGAGGCGCATTTTCGCCCGGCGCCGCAGCGCGTGTGCGACGACCCGCGCGCCCGCTGCGGCGAGGTGCTGACCGGCCGCTGTAAACCGCACCAGTGCCCGCTCTTCGCCAGCACCTGCAATCCGCAAAGCGCCTTTGGCGCGCTAATGGTCTCCTCTGAAGGGGCCTGCGCCGCCTGGTATCAATATCGCAGTCAGGAAAATGAAGTATGAAAAGCGTCCAGTTAGCCCACGGTAGCGGGGGACAGGCAATGCAGCAGCTGATCGGCGACCTGTTTATGCAGGCCTTCGCCAACCCCTGGCTGGCGGAGCAGGAGGATCAGGCGCGCCTCGATCTGGCGGCGCTCGCCGCCCAGGGAGACCGCCTCGCCTTCTCCACCGACAGCTACGTGATTGACCCGCTGTTCTTTCCCGGCGGCAATATCGGCAAGCTGGCCGTCTGCGGTACCGCCAACGATGTGGCGGTCAGCGGCGCCATCCCGCGCTATCTTTCCTGCGGCTTTATTCTCGAAGAGGGGCTGGAGATGGCCACCCTGGAAGCGGTGGTCGCCAGCATGGCAGACACCGCCCGGGCGGCAGGGATCGCCATCGTCACCGGCGACACTAAAGTGGTGCCGCGCGGCGCGGCGGATAAGCTGTTTATTAACACCGCCGGCATCGGCGCCATCCCGGCGGACATTCGCTGGGGGACGCAGCAGATTAGCGCCGGTGATGTGCTGCTGGTCAGCGGCACGCTGGGGGATCATGGCGCCACCATCCTTAACCTGCGCGAGCAGATGGGGCTGGACGGCGCGCTGTCCAGCGACTGCGCGGTGCTGACGCCGCTTATCCAGACCCTGCGCCCGCTGAGCGGTGTGAAAGCCCTGCGCGACGCCACCCGCGGCGGGGTTAACGCGGTCGCCCATGAGTTCGCCGCCGCCAGCGGCTGCGGCATCGAACTGCAGGAGGCAACGCTGCCGGTCAACGACACGGTGCGCGGCGTCTGCGAGCTGCTTGGTCTGGACGCCCTGAACTTCGCCAATGAAGGCAAGCTGGTGCTCGCCGTCGCCCGCGACGAGGCGGAAAACGTGCTGGCGCATTTGCGGTCTCACGCGTTAGGACGCGATGCGGCGATAATCGGCGAAGTGGTCGCCCGCCCGGGCGTACGTTCCGTTGGGCTGTACGGCGTGAAGCGGACGCTCGATCTTCCCCACGCCGAACCGCTGCCGAGAATTTGTTAACGACGGCGTCGGGTCCCGGATAGCGGCTGGCGCCTTTTCCGGGCTACAAAACTGCGCGCACATGTAGCCCGGCTAAGCGCAGCGCGAGCCGGGAAAAAGCCAGCGTAATTATTTTGCCCAAACCAGCGGGCGCCCATGGATGGGTTAAAGCGGCAATAACCGCTTTATTAACATACTATTATTTGTACCATCATTTTCTTATGCGCCGCGTTGTCGGCGCGTTTTGGACGTAAGCAATGTCGTATACACCGATGAGCGATCTCGGCCAGCAGGGGCTGTTCGATATCACCCGGCTTTTATTACAGCAGCCCGATCTGGCCGCGCTAAGCGAAACCCTGACCCGTCTGGTGCAACAGTCCGCGCTGGCCGATGAGGCGGCCATCATCCTGTGGAACGCGGGTAATCACCGCGCGGCCAGGTACGCCTGCGATGAGGCCGGCCATCCGGTAAGCTACGAGGATGAAACCGTCCTGGCCCACGGTCCGGTGCGTCGCTTACTCTCCCGGCCGGATGCCCTGCATTGCGATCATGAAACCTTTGCCGACACCTGGCCGCAGCTTATCCGCAGCGGACTGTATCGTCCGTTCGGTTACTACTCGCTGCTGCCGCTGGCGGCGGACGGGCGGATCTTCGGCGGCTGCGAATTCCTCCGCCGTGACAACCGGCCGTGGAGCGAGAAAGAGTTCCAGCGGCTGCATACCTTCGCGCAGATCGTCGCCGTCGTCACCGAACAGATTCAGAACCGGGTCAGCAATAACGTCGATTACGATCTGCTGTGCCACGAGCGCGACAACTTTCGCATCCTGGTGGCGATCACCAACGCGGTGCTCTCGCGACTGGATATCGACGAGCTGGTCAGCGAGGTGGCGAAAGAGATCCATCGCTACTTCCGGATCGACGCCATCAGCGTGGTGCTGCGCAGCGACCGCAAGGGGAAGCTCAACATCTATTCCACGCATTATCTTGACGCCAGCCACCCGGTTCACGACCAGAGCGAGGTGGATGAAGCCGGCACCCTCACCGAGCGCGTGTTCAAAAGCAAAGAGATGCTGCTGCTTAATCTGCACGAACATGACACTCTCGCGCCGTATGAGAAAATGCTCTTCGAGATGTGGGGCAATAAGATCCAGACCCTGTGCCTGCTGCCGCTGATGTCCGGCAATACCCTGCTCGGGGTGCTTAAGCTGGCGCAGTGCGACGAACAGGTCTTCACCACCACCAATCTCAAGCTGCTGCGGCAGATCGCCGAGCGGGTGTCGATCGCTATCGATAACGCCCTCGCCTACCGCGAAATTCAGCGCCTGAAAGAGCGGCTGGTGGATGAGAACCTCGCGCTCACCGAGCAGCTCAATAATGTCGAGAGCGAATTCGGGGAGATTATCGGCCGCAGCGAGGCGATGAACAATGTGCTCAAGCAGGTCGAGATGGTGGCGCAGAGCGACAGCACCGTGCTGATCCTCGGCGAAACCGGCACCGGCAAAGAGCTTATCGCCCGCGCTATCCACAACCTCAGCGGACGCAACGGTCGGCGGATGGTGAAGATGAACTGCGCGGCGATGCCCGCCGGGCTGCTGGAGAGCGATCTGTTCGGCCACGAACGCGGCGCGTTCACCGGGGCCAGCGCCCAGCGTATCGGCCGCTTCGAACTGGCGGACAAAAGCTCCCTGTTCCTCGATGAAGTGGGCGATATGCCGCTGGAACTGCAGCCCAAACTGCTGCGCGTCCTCCAGGAGCAGGAGTTCGAACGTCTGGGGAGCAACAAGCTGATTCAGACCGACGTTCGATTGATCGCCGCCACCAACCGCGATCTCAAGCAGATGGTTATCGACAGGGAATTCCGCAGCGATCTCTACTACCGGCTCAACGTGTTCCCGATCCACCTGCCGCCGCTGCGCGAACGTCCCGACGATATCCCGCTGCTGGTGAAGGCGTTTACCTTTAAAATCGCCCGCCGCATGGGGCGCAATATCGACAGCATTCCGGCGGAAACCCTGCGCACTCTGACGCGTATGGAGTGGCCGGGCAACGTGCGCGAGCTGGAAAACGTTATCGAACGGGCGGTATTGCTCACCCGCGGCAACGTACTGCAGCTCTCCCTGCCGGAGCGGGATATCGTGGAAGCCCCGCGGACGCCGGCGGTCCTGCCTGAGGAAGGTGAGGATGAATATCAGCTGATCGTCCGGGTGCTGAAGGAGAGCAACGGCGTGGTGGCCGGGCCGAAAGGCGCCGCCCAGCGGCTGGGGCTCAAGCGCACCACGCTCCTGTCACGCATGAAGCGGCTGGGTATTAATAAAGACGAACTGGTGTAACCTCGCGCGCTCCCCCTTTCCGCGCCGGTGAGAGGGAGCGCTGGCGCAGCGCGCTATTTATCGCTGGTAAAACCGTTGCTGGTCGCCAGTTCGGCAAACCACAGCGCATTGCGTTTTATCTGTCGCTCGCCGGTCTCCAGATCCAGTCGCCAGAAGCCGTAGCGTCGTTTGAAGGCATTGATCCACGACCAGTTGTCGATAAACGTCCACTGGTGCACGCCAAAGCAGTTCGCGCCGTCGGCTATCGCCCGATGCAGCTGCACCAGATGCTCCTCCATCAGCTGGATGCGGAAAGTATCGTCTATCACCCCGTCCGCCCCGGGCTCGCCCTCTGATTGTCGATCCATCGCGATGCCGATTTCCGCGAGATACCACTTAATATTGCCGTAGTTATCGCGAATATTGGCGGCAATGTCATAGATCGCCTGCGGCAGGATCTCGTTGTTATCACGATAAGGATTAAAGCGGCCCTGCGGGTTCACCGCGTTTTCGAAATAGTATTCCGGAGTGAAATAATCGAGGTCATATTCGCTCTCACGCGCTTTTACCCGCCGCGGCACGTAATAGTTTACCCCAAGAAAATCGATATCCGCGCTGAGGATCAACGCCGCGTCGTCTTTGCTGGTCGTCGGCAGGCAGTCGTGGGCGGCAAGGATCTCGCACAGCGCTTTGGGGAATTCATGTTTTACCAGCGGGTCAAGGAAGCTGCGGTTAAAAAACAGGTCGGCATACCCGGCGGCTTTTTTATCCGCGTCGCTGTCGGTGAGGGTATAGCTCGGGGTCAGGTTGAGCACCACGCCGATCTCGCCCGCCAGCGCCAGTTCACGATAAGCCGTTACCGCTTTGGCGTGCGCCAGCATAATGTTAAACGCCACCTGCGCCGCCAGCCGGCCATCTTTCTTACATGGATAGTGGAAGTCGTACAGGTAGCCTCCCTCAACCGGCACAATCGGCTCGTTGAAGGTTATCCAGTATTTAACCTTATGGCCAAACAGGCTAAAGGCGGTGCGGGCAAAGCGGGCAAACAGCTCGGCTACGTGCGCCGATTCAAAGCCGCCGTACTGTTTCTGCAGCGCTTCCGGCATATCAAAGTGGTAGAGATTGATCATCGGCTCAATGCCGTTAGCGATCATCTCATCCAGATAGGCGTGATAAAAACGCACCGCGTCCGGGTCCGGCGCGCCGGTTTCCAAATCAGCGATCAGTCGTGACCACTGTATCGAGGTACGAAATGAGTTGAAGCCGGTCTGTTTCATCAGCGCCACGTCCTGCGGATACTGATGATAAGTATCACACACGGTCTGCGGCCCTACCTGCTGATAAAATCGCTCCGGCTGTTCGGCAAACCAACTGTCCCAGATGGAACGATGGCGCTTATTGGCGACCCCTTCCGTTTGCGGGCCGGACGCCGCCGCCCCCCACAGGAACCCTTGCGGAAACTGATACTGCTGCATAACCTCTCCTTCGAAAAAAGGCTGCGCCCGTCTGGCGCAGCCTGAACGTACTACTCAGCGACCACTTCGATCGATTTAATGAACATATAGCCCCAGTCGCCGGCGAAGCGGCCGAAGTCAATCTGATTGCTCCCGGCTTTAAGCGTCACCGGTATCCGCAGCTGCTGGCCCTGCTCATCCGTCTGCGGGAAGGCCACGGTCTGCGGAGCGCCCCCGTTGACGACAAACGAGTTCTGCTTACCGCCCCATTTGCCGTTGAAGGTTACATTGAGCAGGAACTGACCGCTCCACGGCGCCTGCACCTGCCAGCTGACCTTATCCCCCTCGTTGGCAAATGGGCCGAGGAAGCCGTCCTCACCAACTGTCAGCGCGTCTTTATCACTCTTCATCACCGTCAGCCGCCCCTCAGCCACGCCATAAACTTCGCCGTGATAACGACAGAAATCCGCTGGCGCTTTCCCCGCCGCCTCGCCCACCGTCACGGTCACGGTTTTGCTGCTTTTCAACAGCCCATCGTCCGCCGTGAACGTCAGCGCATAGGTACCTGGCGCCGTAAACCAGGCCCGGGTTTGAACCCGATCGGCATGGCAGAAATGCACCTGGCCATCGCCGGCGTGCTGCCAGCCCACCTTAACCTCTCGCGACGGCAGGCCATCGTCCTGCCAGCTGGCCGTAAGCTCGACGCCCTGGTCCTGCGTGGTGGTTAGGGCCGGTTCCAGCGTGACAACCGGCGGCTGATTCTCCTCGCTATGCTGCACGCTAATCACATTGGAAGGGGCCGAACGACCACTCTCGTTTTTCGCCGTCACCCGGTAGTAATACGTGTGCCCGAGCTGAAGCTGACGATAATCGTCGCGGAACAGAACCATGGTTTCCGGATTCCATTCGTTAACGCCATCGGAGATATCCCGGCCCACCACCGTCCACGGCCCGGTCGGTGAGGCGGCGCGTTCGACATCGTAGCTGCGACCTACCGCAGCGCCCATCCAGTTGATCGCGAAGGGCGAGGTGCTCTCGCGCAGCAAAGGCGCGTCCGGCTTCGGCAGCGGCGCCATCGTCTGCTGCCCGGCCATCTGCGCCGCGGCGGTGCGCACCAGATCGACCACCCCCTGCTCCTGGTTCGCTTCGCCTTCTTTGGCAAACCCCGGCAGGTGGTAGCTGTAGTGCCCGGTCGACTCCTTATGCCAGTAGAAGCCGCCGTCGTGACGATGGCCGCGGAAGCCCCAGATAAGCCCGCCGGCGGCTTGCGCCCCGTTGACCTCGCTGTGAACAATCGACTGCATAATGGCGTTCAGTTGATCCGCCGGCAGCAGGCCAAACTCGCCGACGAGATAGACTTTTTGTCCGCCGACGGCGCGCAGATCCTGCGTCACCTGCCCGGGATGGTTATTATCGGCATTGGTGTAATAGTGATTGCTGACGATATCCACATTGGGGTCGGTCAACGCAAACGGATTAATTTTCTTATAGGTGCCATCCACAACCAGCTGATGAGGGGCCCACTTTTTAATCCACGCCGCGGTCTGATGCAGGAAATCGGCGTTGGTATCCTCCAGTTCGTTACCGGTTTCCCAGGCCATGATCGCCTTTTCATCATAATAGGCGCGGCCGGTGACGGTATTTGTCCGGATGATAACCTGGCGGATCACATCCAGATAGGCTTTGAAGGTCTTGCTATCGGTCCGATAAAAGTCTTCCGCTTTTTCATGATAGAACGCCGCCAGCTGCTCGCGCCCGCCCCACCACCACCAGTGGTCGATAAACGGCAGGATCAGACGCAATCCCTGTTTATCCGCTTCGGCAATCATGTTGTCATACACCCGCATGGCTTTCTCATTCAGCCGCGGCATGCCGTCCGCCGTTTCCGGCGCCAGAATATGGGTCTCGCGCCCGCAGGCCTTATCAAATTCCTGCTGCACCGACAGCACGTAGACGCGCTGGGCTTTCGCCCCGGTTTGCACCATCGCCTGGATCCAGTTTTGCTGCTCCTGGGCCGTTGGCCATTTAAAGTATTGCCCCCAGCCGCGCGGGTCTGCCCTGCAGGGGCCGCGGGCGTCGTCTTCAATGCGGTGCAGCTCCGGCGCGTGGATCCCGGCGAAACGAAACACCTTGTCGCCGTCCTTGAGGGTGGCGCCGTCGCGAGTGATAAAGTGCGTAAAGTGCGAGCGCTCGGCGGCCAGCGCCCCGCCGGCCGCCAGCGCGGACAGCAGCCCCATCAGCAGCAGGTTTTTCATCGGCTTCATCGTTGTCTCTCCTTAGAACCAGACCTCGGCCTGTACGCCGAAGTTAACGGTGTCGGTAGAGCCACTGCGGGAATACCCGCCGGCGGTGATGGTATTGGTATCCCAGTTGTAGTTACCGTCTAATGCATCGGAGACACCTTTATCCCACTTCGCGTAGGTGACGAAGAAGCGCAGCTGCGGACGCGCCCAGAAACCGGAGTCAAAGGTCAGCGTTGGCGCAACGGTGACTTTGGTCAGGCCGCCTTTGCCTTTGCCGTTTACTCCTTTGTAGTTTTTGTCATCCAGGTATTCGTAGCCCAGCTCGTACTGCATGGCAAAGTTGCGGGTGATCTGATGATAAGGGCGGATACCAGCGACCCACATCGAGCGTCCCCAGCCATTTTCATCTTCCGTCCACCAGCGGTAGTTTTTATCTTTCTGCCAGAAAGCGAAGGTCGAGATCTCCAGGTCGCCCATCGAGGCCACGCTATCCAGCACCACTCGCCAGGACTGGGTGTTTTCCAGATTGGCCCAGCCCCAGCCGTTTTTACCCAGCGAGTCACCCGCCGCCAGCCCTTTCCCGTACTGCAATGCGAGGCGGGAGTAGCCTCCGGTCAGACCATAGAAGCCGTCAAAGTTATAAATACCGGTCACGCCATAGCCCTTCTCGGCGGAAGTCGGATGGTTTTCGTTACGGTTCATGTGGTGGCCGATCAGCTCCAGATCGAAGCCTGTCCCCGCGATCTTTTTCAGCCACAGGTTGAGAGAATAGTCATCCGGGTAGCCCTGATCTCCCTTATCCACCGGGTAGGCTTTGGTTTCATCGGTGGGTGAAAAGGCGTACACCCCGGCGTCGAAGCGGGCGAAGCCGAGATCCATGTTGTCGAAGCCGCCTCCGGTGCCGTTGTACTGAATGTACTCCCAGTCGAACTGATGGCTGGAGGTGTTGGAGCTGCTATAGCGCTTACCGGCCCAGAAGGTCATCTCCGGCGCAAAATCCAGATTGCTCAGCTCGGCGAACCCTTCACGAAACTGTACGTCATGGCCATCGTCATCCTGACAGTTCCAGTCGGAGGTGCATTTCGACTGGTGAGTGAGGTTGGCCTGCACTTTCGCCACCACGCCGCTGTCCGCCGTCAGCGTCACGGTGGGGATCAGTTCGATCTTGGTGTCTTCTTCGTTGCCCAGTCGCCACTTACCGTCCGGCATCAGGCCGACGGAGTCCGCGCGGTTGCCATCGGAGTTCGCCAGGATCCCGGAGCGGATATAGCCATGCAGCGCAAAATCATACTTCGGATCGGCGCAGGCCGGGCTGCTGGCCCCTGCCAGCGAGAGGAGAGCCAGAGGTATTGAGTGTTTCAGCTTTATCATTATTTTTTTCCCACGTTATGTTTGTTAACACGAACCGATAACGGAGGGGAAATTTACGGATCAAAAACGGAAATGTACATCCACTTACGGAAAGCGCTTTCCATAATTGCCTATCTGGTTCACAAAATTAGCTCTGCGGCGAATATATTCGTGAGACTGATCACATAAAATTACAAGAATGCCGCCGGGCGCCGGCAGTGGAGCGGAAGGAGGAGGAGATGAGCAGGTGCCGCCGGAGGATAAGCCGCCGACGGCGAGAGGATCAGCGTTCGGTTTCCGCGAGCTGACGTTCGTACACTTTGAAGAAGGGGCGATAGAGCATCCAGGCGTTAAACATCGCGAACAGGCTCATGCACAAATTTTTCCAGCTGCCGTTCGCCGACCATGCTGCCCCCAGCGGGGAAGGCATCGACCATGGCAGCATCGCCACCGCGCGGTCGAGGATACCCAGCTGAGTTAAATACCATGCGATACAGGCATTTATCAGCGGAACAAAGAGAAACGGCAGTAAAAAAACCGGGTTCATGATCACCGGAAAACCAAACAGTATCGGCTCGTTGATATTAAACAGCGACGGCAGCAGGCCAATCTTGGCCACGCTTTTCAGCTGCCGCGAGCGGCTGCGCATCGCCATCAGCACCAGCGGCAAAGTGGAGCCAATACCGCCGATCAGCAGGTAAAAATCCCAGAACCCCTGCAGATAAATATGCGGCAGCGTTGGCGAACCCGCCGCCAGCGCCTGCTGATTTTCAAACAGATAGGTCATCCAGAAGGGGTTCATGATCCCGGTGATGATCAGCGCGCCGTGGATACCGATAAACCAGAGTAAGTTACAGATAAATAAAGAGATAAGTACCGCCATCAGCGTGTCGGACGCCAGCACCAGCGGCCGCACCGCTTCGCTGATCAACTCCGGTACGATGCGTCCGGTGGTCTGCAGCAGTATGGCATTCATCACGCTTATCGACAGCATCACCACCAGCAGCGGGATCAGCAGTTGAAAGCCATTGCGGGTCATCAGCGGCACTTCATCAGGCAAGCGAATGCACCAGCCTTTTTTGTAGAAAAAGCGAATTATCTCAATGGAATAGGTGCTGGATATCAGGGCGGTAAATATCCCCATACCGCCGAGATAAACATTGCTCACCGCAGTCTCGCGAAAGCCGATAAACAGCAGAAAAGCCAGACACCCGGTTAAACCGCAGAGCCGTTCCGGCAGACGGTACTGCTTGGCGAGACTGGCGCTGGCGCCGAAGGCGACAATCAGCGCCACCAGGCCAATAGTTAGCTGAAAGGTCGGCAGCAGGATAGGCCGCAGCAGCAAATAGACCTGGCCGAAACGCGAGGCGCCGTCGATGGAAACGGGCGGAAACAAAATGGGAACTAACAGGCTGCCAACGATCACAAAGGGCATAGCCAGCGCAAAGCTATCGCGCATCGCCGTAATGTGGTTGTTGCGCGTCAGAACGTTCGCCAGCGGCGCCAGCCGCTGCTCGATGATGTCCACGGCCACATTCATTAACTGAATGTTCATACTCCTACCTTTGCGAATGGTTGTCTCGCCGGGATGATCGCCCACAACACCGGAAAGTGAAAGCCTGCCATAGGTGATCATGGTCACAATTAATAAATCCACAAACGGAAAGCGCTTTCCGTAATGCATCCATTTTGACTATAGTCCGCTCATCCAACCTCATCAGGAGCGGTAATTATGAAAAAAATTATGTTGTGTTGTTCAGCAGGCATGTCCACCAGCCTGCTGATGAAAAAAATGATTGCGGAAGCCGAACAGCGGGGCCTGCCGGTAGAGATCAACGCCTATGGCGTAGCGGAGTTCGCCGAACAGGTCGGCCATTATCAGGTGGTGCTGTTGGGGCCGCAGGTGAAATACATGCAGCAGGATCTGCAAAAACAGGCGGATAAATACGGTATCCGCGTCGAACCCATCAATATGATGGACTACGGCATGCAAAAAGGCGCCGCGGTCCTTGATTTCGCCCTTTCCCTTATCGAAAACAAGAACTAAGGAAAGATCATGAGCTCTCTGTACGCTAAACTGATCGACGTGATCGAACGGCAGATCACGCCGCTGGCCGGCGCGATCGGCCAGCAAAAATATGTCACCTCGATCCGCGATGGCTTTATCACTGCCCTGCCCTTTATGATCGTCGGCTCGTTCCTGCTGGTGTTTATCTTTCCCCCCTTCTCACCCGACACCACCTGGGGATTCGCCCGCGCCTGGCTGCAATTTTCGCTCGATCATCGCGATGCGCTGATGCTGCCGTTCAACTTCAGCATGGGGGTGATGACCCTGTTTATCGCCGTCGGGATCGCCGCCAGCCTCGCCAAACACCATCATCTGGACTCGCTGACCGCCGGGATGCTGTCGCTGATGTCGTTTCTGCTGGTAGCCGCGCCGCTGAAAGATGGCCAGATCTCTACTGCCTACTTCTCCGGTCAGGGGATCTTTACCGCCATTCTGGTGGCCATCTATTCCACCGAGCTGTACGCCTTCCTCAAACGGCATAACATCACCATTCGCCTGCCGCCGGAAGTGCCTGCCGGGGTGGCGCGCTCGTTTGAAATCCTGATCCCGGTGCTGGCGATCATTCTGACGCTGCATCCGCTGAACCTGTTTATCGAAGCCCAGCTGGGGATGATCATTCCGGAAGCGATCATGTCGCTGGTGAAGCCGCTGGTCGCGGCTTCCGATACGCTGCCGGCGATCCTGCTGTCGGTGCTGGTCTGTCAGGTGCTGTGGTTCGCCGGGATCCACGGCGCGCTGATCGTCACCGGGATCATGAACCCGTTCTGGATGGCCAACCTGTCGGTCAATCAGGCGGCCATGGCCGCTGGCACCGCTATCCCGCACATCTATGTCCAGGGCTTCTGGGATCACTATCTGCTGATCGGCGGCGTCGGCTCCACCCTGCCGCTGGCGCTGATGTTGCTGCGCAGCAAGGCCGTGCATCTGCGGACGATCGGCCGGATGGGGGTCGTGCCTGGGGTATTCAATATTAACGAACCGATCCTCTTCGGCGCGCCGATCATCATGAACCCGCTGTTTTTCCTGCCGTTCGTGCTGGTGCCGATGGTGAACGCGACCCTGGCGTACTTCGCGCTGAAGCTGGACCTGGTCAGCCGCGTAGTGTCGATGACGCCATGGACAACGCCGGCGCCTATCGGCGCCTCGTGGGCGGCGAACTGGAGCTTTAGCCCGGTGATCCTGTGCCTCATTTGTATGGCCACCGCCATGGTGATGTACCTGCCATTTCTCAAAGCTTACGAAAAACAGCTGCTGGCCCAGGAGCGTGAAAACGCCGTCGGCCAGGCTGACAACGCGGCGCAAACCGCTTAACGCTAACGATTCAGAGGATAATCATGGAATTAGAAGAACAGGTGATGGGGATCATCATCAATGCCGGCCAGTCACGTAGCCTGTGCTACGAAGCGCTGCACGCCGCTAAAGCGGGTGATTTCGCCACCGCCGACGCCAAAATGCAGGAAGCGGCGCACTATTCCCGCGAAGCTCACCTTGTACAGACCCAGCTTATCGAAGCTGACGAAGGCGAGGGAAAAACCAAAATGACGCTGGTAATGGTCCATGCTCAGGATCACCTGATGACATCCATTCTGGCGAAAGAGCTGATTGCCGAACTGATTGCGATTTACCGCGCGCAGCCGCTTCACGCCTAGCGCCTTGCCCGGCCAGACGCGCTGGCCGGGCCTGATTCCCCGAGGTCACTATGTTACATCTTGGAATAGATATTGGCGGCACCAAAATGGAAGCCGTACTGCTGGACCCGGCGGGCGAATGCGTCCAGCGCCTGCGCCGGCCGACCCACAAAGAGAGCTATGACGCCTTTATGCGTCAGCTGCTGACCCTGATTGCCGATATTCGCGCGGTCAGCCCGCAGCCGTTCACCCTGGGGATCGGCCTGCCCGGGGCTATCGATCCGCAAAGCGGACGCATTAAAAACTGCAACTGCCTGGTGCTCAACGGTCACGATCTGCGCCGGGATATCATGCAGCAGCTTGGCCAGCCGGTGTGGATGGCAAACGATGCCGACTGCTTCACCCTTTCGGAGGCGGTGGATGGCGCCGGCGCCGGAGCTACCACCGTCTTCGGGGTGATTATCGGTACCGGCTGCGGCGGCGGGATCGCCGTTCATCAACAGCTGCTCAGCGGCCCCAACGCTATCGCCGGGGAGTGGGGGCATAATCCGCTGCCGGGCTATACTCCTGAGCGCGATGGCCCGCCGCAGCCCTGCTACTGCGGCAAAACGAACTGCAACGAAAGCTTTCTCTCCGGTACCGGCTTCGCCCGCCGCTATGGGGAACAAGCCCGTGCGGAAGCCATTGTCGCCGCGGCGCAAAACGGCGATCCGCGCGCGCTGGCCCACTGGCGACACTTTATCGATGCCTTTGCCCGCAGCCTGGCGTCGGTGATCAATATTCTCGACCCGCAGGTGATTGTGCTGGGCGGCGGTCTGTCCAACGTCAGCCAGATCTATCGCGATCTGCCTGCCGCCATCGTGCCGTGGATCTTCTCCGACACCTGCCGCACGCAGATCAAACCGGCCCGTTTCGGCGACGCCAGCGGCGTGCGCGGCGCGGCCTGGCTGCCCCGGCTTCCCGGCGCCGCGCAAGGGCCGCGGTAGACACTTTTTTCAGCAGGTATGTTAAGCTAGGCGAAAATGTTCAGACAGAAAAAGCCATGCCAACGATTGATGATGTTTCAAGATTAGCGAATGTCTCAAGAGCGACGGTATCCCGCGTGCTGACCGGCACCCGGGGCGTGCGCGAAGAGAGCCGGGAAGCTGTGCTGCGGGCCGTTGAAGAACTCAACTATCGCCCGAGCTTTGCCGCGCAAAACCTCGCCAGTCAGACATCCAGCCACGTTGGTCTGGTGATTTCCGCGCAGGACGAAAGCCACGGCGCACGTCTGCTGCCGCTGCTCTCTCAGGCGCTGAAAGGGCTGAATAAAAGCCTGCTGGTCCAGTACGTCAGCGACCCGGTAGAGCAGGCGGCGGTAATCGACGATCTGCAGCGCCAGTGCGTGGCGGTGGTGGTGCTGGGCGCCGTTGCCGCCGACGCGCCGCGCAACGTTATCGCCTTTGACCGCTTCGGCGTCGCCGGGAGCAACAGCCAGGGCTATGACTTCGCCTTTGCCACCGAAAGCGCCTGCCGCTATGTGATTGGCAAGGGACACCGCAACATCGCCCTGCTGGTGGACAGCGATAGCGACGATGCCAGCCGTCAGATGCTGGAAGGCTACCGCAACGTCCTGCAGAACTACTCCATTCCTTTTAACCGTCAGCTGGTGCTGACGGCCAACGATGACGTCGAGCAGGCGCTGCTGACCTTAATTAACAGCTTCAGTAAATACTCAGTCATTATCGTTAAACGCGACCGCTACGCGGCTGAGGCGATGCGTCTGCTGCGCGAATTCACCATCGCCGTCCCGCAGGAGGTCTCCCTGCTGAGCCTTGAGGATTCCCCGCTCGCCTCGCTGCTCTACCCGCCGCTGACCTGCATCTCCTGGCCACTGGAGGCGCTGCTGGATAACTGTATTCAGCGTATTCGCAGCCTGATTGACGACCGGCCAACCTTCACCGCCGAGGGCCGCTCGCTGGCTGGCCGCCTGATCCCGCGCCAGTCGGTCGCCGATATCTCTTGATCTTCGCCCGGTTGGCGCCGGGCCAGACTTACCTCCCCTTTTCGCGCTTTCGTTTCCGGGCTCATTATTACCCACGCATGTAAATAAGAATTATTTTCATTTATAAATAGCTTGTGCTATATAACATAGCAATGGCTATAAACGCTGGGAAATTAACCACACCATTGCGAGGGATCCTATGCTACACCTGACACCGCTGAAATCATTGCTGCTGGCCAGCGCGCTGGCTCTGCTGGCCGCGACGCCGGCCTCGGCGCAGGAGAAATTCAGGGTTATCACCACCTTCACGGTTATCGCCGATATGGCGCAGAACGTGGCCGGCGACGCCGCCGTCGTCAGCTCCATTACTAAACCGGGCGCGGAGATCCATGATTACCAGCCCACGCCCGGCGATATCAAACGCGCGCAGGGGGCGCAGCTGATCCTCAGCAATGGGCTTAATCTCGAACGGTGGTTTGCCCGTTTTTATCAGCACTTACAGGGCGTTCCGGAGGTGGTGGTCAGCGAGGGGATCCAGCCGATGGGCATCAGCGCGGGCCCCTATAGCGGGAAGCCCAATCCCCATGCCTGGATGTCGGCAGATAACGCCCTGATCTATGTCGATAACATTCGCGATGCGCTGGTGAAGTACGATCCGCCTCACGCCGACACCTATCGCCGTAACGCCGAGGCCTACAAAGAGAAGATCCGTCAGACGATGGCGCCGCTGCAGGCCAGACTGGCGCAGCTGCCGGCGGATAAGCGCTGGCTGGTCACCAGCGAGGGAGCCTTCTCCTATCTGGCCCGCGACTATGGCCTGCGCGAACTGTATCTGTGGCCGATCAATGCCGACCAGCAGGGCACCCCGCAACAGGTGCGCAAGGTTATCGACACCATGAAGAAAGAACGCATCCCGACCATCTTCAGCGAAAGCACCATCTCCGATAAACCGGCGCGTCAGGTGGCGCGGGAAGCCGGGGCCCACTACGGCGGCGTGCTGTATGTCGATTCGCTGAGCGCCGCCGACGGCCCGGTGCCGACCTGGCTCGACCTGCTGCGCGTCACCACCGAAACCATCGTCAACGGTATCCAGGACGGGATGAGGAAGCAGCCATGAATGCAGCGCAAGCGGGACTGTATGTCGACCAGCTCACCGTCACCTGGCGCAACGGCCACACTGCCCTGCGCGACGCCTCGTTCAGCGTGCCGCGCGGCTCCATTGCCGCGCTGGTGGGGGTTAACGGCTCGGGTAAATCCACGCTGTTTAAAGCGCTGATGGGCTTTGTCCGCGTTGGTCACGGCGAGATCGCCATACTCGGCCAGCCGGTCAACCGCGCACTGCGCCAAAACCTGGTCGCCTATGTCCCGCAGTCGGAAGAGGTGGACTGGTCCTTCCCGGTGCTGGTGGAGGATGTGGTGATGATGGGCCGCTACGGCCATATGGGCTGGCTGCGGCGGGCAAAGCCGCGCGATCGCGAGATTGTCGATGCCGCGCTGGCCCGCGTGGGCATGAGCGAGTTCCGCCATCGGCAGATTGGCGAGCTCTCCGGCGGGCAGAAAAAGCGCGTCTTTCTGGCCCGCGCCATCGCTCAGCAGGGTCAGGTGATCCTGCTGGATGAACCTTTCACCGGCGTCGATGTGCAGACCGAAGCGCGGATCATCAGCCTGCTGCGCGAGCTCCGCGATGAGGGCTGTACCATGCTGGTCTCCACCCATAACCTCGGGTCAGTGAGTGAATTTTGTGATTATACGGTGATGGTGAAAGGCACCGTGCTGGCCAGCGGCCCGACAGAAACCACCTTCACTGCCGAGAATCTGGAGCGGGCTTTCAGCGGCGTGCTGCGCCACGTCGCGCTGACCGGCGCGGAAGCGCAAATTATCACCGATGACGAGCGGCCGTTTATCAGCCGGCGCGCGGCGGGAGGCCCACGATGAGCTGGCTGCTGGAGCCGTTTGGCTATTACTATATGCTCAATGCGATGTGGGTGTCGGCGCTGGTGGGCGGCGTCTGCGCCTTTCTCTCCTGCTACCTGATGCTCAAAGGCTGGTCGCTGATTGGCGACGCCCTCTCCCACTCGATTGTACCCGGCGTCGCCGGGGCCTATATGCTCGGCCTGCCCTTCGCGCTCGGCGCGTTTCTCTCCGGCGGCCTGGCGGCGGGCAGCATGCTGTTTTTGCAACAGCGCTCGCGGCTAAAAGAGGATGCCATTATCGGGCTGATCTTCTCCTCCTTCTTCGGGATCGGGCTGTTTATGGTGTCGCTGAATCCGACGTCGGTGAATATCCAGACCATCATCCTCGGCAATATTCTGGCCATCGCCCCGGAGGATATTATCCAGCTGGCGGCGATCGGCTTTATCTCAATGGCGATTCTGCTGCTGAAGTGGAAAGACCTGATGGTGACCTTCTTTGATGAACACCACGCCCGCTCGATTGGCCTGAACACCCGCGGCCTGAAGCTGCTGTTCTTTACCCTGCTGGCCGCCTGCACCGTGGCGGCGCTGCAGACCGTCGGCGCCTTTCTGGTCATCTGCCTGGTGGTCACTCCCGGGGCCACCGCGTGGCTGTTAACCGATCGCTTCCCGCGCCTGCTGGCCATCGCCGTGGCTATCGGCAGCCTGACCAGTTTCTTCGGCGCCTGGCTCAGCTACTATCTCGACGGCGCCACCGGCGGCATTATCGTGGTCGCGCAAACGCTGCTGTTCCTCATCACCTTTATCTTCGCGCCGAAGCACGGCCTGCTGGCCAGCCGCCGCCGCGCCAGGGAGGCCGCATGCTGAACCTGTTCCTGGCCCCGTTCCAGTTTCCTTTTATGGTCAATGCGATAGCGATATCGATCGTCGTCGCCATTCCCTGCGCGCTGCTGTCGGTGTTTCTGGTGCTCAAAGGCTGGGCGCTGATGGGCGACGCCATGAGCCACGCGGTCTTTCCGGGCGTGGTGCTGGCCTACATTATCGGCATCCCCTTCGCCATCGGCGCGTTTATCGCCGGTCTGCTGTGCGCCGTGACGACCGGTTTTCTCGACGATAACAGCCGACTCAAGCGCGATACCATCATGGGGATTGTCTTCTCCGGCATGTTTGGCGCCGGACTGGTGCTGTACGTAGCGATCCAGTCCGATGTTCATCTCGACCATATTCTGTTCGGCGATATGCTGGGAATATCCCTCCGCGATATTGGGCAAACGACGGCGATCGCGCTGGTGATTGCGTTGATTATCGGTCTCAAATGGCGGGATTTTTTGCTGCACGCCTTCGATCCAACGCAGGCTAAAGCCAGCGGCCTGCGCGGCGGACTGCTGCACTACGGCCTGCTGTGCATGATCGCCCTGACCATCGTCGCGACGCTGCAGTCGGTGGGGATTATTCTGTCGATTTCGCTGCTGATTGCCCCCGGGGCGATCGCGCTTCTGCTGGTGAGACGCTTTATCCACGCCCTGCTGCTGGCGGTAGCGGTGGCCATCGGCTGCTCGGCGGGAGGGGTGTGGCTGGCGTTTTATCTCGACAGCGCGCCAGCGCCGACTATCGTGGTGCTGTTTACCGCGCTGTTTGTGGTCGCCTTTGTCGCAAGCACGATCCGCGATAGTCAGAAACAGAAAACTTCAGCAATTATCCCCGGTGGCGGCTAACGCCTTGCCGGGGCTACAAGAGCACGACTTGTCGCCCGGCTGCGCAGCGCTGACCAGGGAAAGCCGCTATTTTTTCGGTCGATATTTTTCCGGCAGCGGCGGCACCGGGCGCCTGTCGTCCAGCAGATGGCGAATAGTGAGGATCGGGTGGCGCCAGAGCATCCGCGGCCCGGCCCAGCGCATAATCTGCTTCATCTCCTCGCGCTTCGCCGGCTGGTAGCAATGCACCGGACACTGCTTGCAGGCCGGTTTGTTCTCGCCAAACACGCACTTATCAAGGCGCTTGTCAGCGTAGGCGTTCAGCGCCTGATAGTGCGCATTATCGGCCTGCGCCTCGGGACAGCGCCGCTGGTAGAAGGCAATCATCCGCTGAATCGTCATTTTTTCCCGTTCGATACGCTTCCCCATCTCCCTGCCTTTCGTCTTTTTTAAGATGCATTTATCATACACCTTAATATCCATACCCGACCAGACTCACTGCTTCAGATGCTGAATCAACTGCAGGGCTGCCCCGGACAGAACCCCGAAATGGCTGTAGGCATAGAAATCCCGAATAAAAACGCTGCCCTCGAGCTCAAACGGGCGCAGCAGGCCAAGCGCTTCTTCGTGTCGGTAAACCGGGGCCGGCATTGACGTTAACAGATCGCTCTCGCACAGAAAGGCCTTAATGGCCGAGGATGAGGCGCACTCAATAACCGGTTG
This sequence comes from Klebsiella sp. KP20-425-1, assembly GCF_025813515.1. Classification (NCBI taxonomy): domain Bacteria; kingdom Pseudomonadati; phylum Pseudomonadota; class Gammaproteobacteria; order Enterobacterales; family Enterobacteriaceae; genus Klebsiella; species Klebsiella sp. KP20-425-1. The sequence continues at coordinate 1,089,023 of NZ_CP109614.1, read as the reverse complement.
CGGACAGGGCAACTGCCGGGCGCGAAAGATATCCGCCAGGATGTTCATTGGCGTACTAGACGGCGGCGGCATGATCCACGGATAGTCCAGCATCGCCTCCAGGGTGACGTCCGCCGCCTGATGCAGCGGGTGGTGCTGCCTGGCGACGATGCAGATCCGGTCCTGCCAGTTAATTTTGCCCCGCACCACGATTTTCTCATCATGCGGTAAGGGACCGCAGAGGGCGATATCGATGTCGTGCATCAGCAACAGCTTATACAGCTCGGAGTCAATGCGGTCGACGATCCGCAGATGGATCTGGGGATGGTGCTGATGGAAAGCCGCCAGCTTATCGATGAAATGGCTGGTCAGCAGACTGGAAACGCAGCCAATCCGCAGAATGCCTTTCCCGGCGCCGCGGATGAGCTCAATTTCCTCGCGCGCCTTTTGTTCGGTATTCAGCATCGTCAGCGCGTAGGGTAAAAAGGCGCTGCCATATTCGCTCAACGCCATGCCGTGCTTATGTCGTTCGAATAAGGATGCGCTCAGGTCCGCTTCCAGGCTCAATAGCAGTCGGCTCAGTCCCGACTGGGTGATCCCCATTTTCTCTGCGGCCAGGGTCATATTGCCTTCGCGGGCGACGGTAATAAATGCCTGAATCTGCTTAAATTTCATTGGCATGATATTTACTCATTGAATAAACGGTTTTTGCATTTCCCCTGCGCCCTTTTTTAGCGAATAAATATCGCTATCAATACGCTCAAAAATCACCGGAACGCATACTTCAAAAGGATTTATTTATCTCACCACCCACGGCAAAACACATTTCTGAACCGAAGATAATTTATAATGAGAATATATCACCATGACACAGAACAATATTCTATTAATTTCAGGCGCTATATTACCGGTCATCATTACCGTCATCATCGGCTATATTAGCGGTAAACGAAAAGACTTTAATTGGCAGCAGGCGGGAGACATCAATAAAATTGTGATGCTCTACGCATTGCCGCTAAGTATTTTCAGCAATATGGTGATGACGCCGCGACACATCGTCATGACCATGGGCCCGGTCGCCGTGGCTATCATCCTGGCGCTGATTCTCAGCTTCGTCATTCCCTTACTGGTCGCCCGCTATCTGTTTCGACGCGACCTCGCCCTCAGTACGCTGCAGGCGCTGGCCATCGGCTCGCCGGCAGTCCCGTTTATCGGCACCTCAGTGCTGGCCTTTTTATTTGGCACCGTCAGCGCGTCGCTGATCACCGTGTCCAGCATCACGCAAAACGTCTTCCAGCTGCCGCTGGTGATGATACTGATGTCGGTCGCCACCGGCGATAAGAGCCAGCATATTTCCTTTGGCGCACGGGTGGTGAACGCCATTAAACAACCCGTGGTCTGGTCGCCGGTGATCGCCCTGATCATCGTGCTGGCGGATATCCATATTCCGCAGACTATCTCGATGTCGCTGGGTCTGCTGGGCAAAGCCTCTGGCGGGCTGGCGCTGTTTGCCGCCGGGATCGTGCTCTATACGCGCAGCATTGTTATCACCACCGCTACCATTGTCACCGTTATCGCCCGCAATATTCTGGTCCCCGGCGCCTGCTATCTCATTTTATTAAAAATGGGCTTCAGCATGGAGCAAATAAAGGAAGTCGTATTGACGATGGCTATCCCGGTAGGCTCCATCGCGATAATTATTGCTATGCAGTATAAAACCGGCGAGCAGGAAATGGCCTCGACGATGGCGCTGAGTATTATTGCCTCCATCATTACGATGGGCGGATTTATTTTCTTAACCTTTTAATTACCGCGATTACACCGCGTGAATACGGAGAGAATATGGCCTCTATCACATTATCGGCTGCTGAACTGTTACTGCATCGGCTACAGGCGCTGGACGTGGCGTATATTTTTATCAACTCGGGCACCGATTATCCTCCAGTCATTGAAGCCTGGGCAAAAGCCCGGGCGACCGGGCAAAAGGTACCGGAGTTAGTGATCTGCCCGCATGAAAACGCCGCCATCGGCATGGCCCATGGCTATTACCTCGGCACCGGCAAGGTGCAGGCGGTGATGGTTCACACCAACGTCGGGCTAGCCAACGCCGCCTGCGGCGTCATCAATCTGGCGAACAGCAATATTCCGGTGCTGATTTTTGGCGGCCGCACGCCGATAAGCGAACATTCCCACTTCGGCTGCCGCAATACGCCGATTGGCTACGGCCAGGAGATGCGCGACCAGGCGGCGCTGATCCGTGAATCCGTGAAGTGGGATTTTGAACTGCGGCTGGCCGATCAGATCGGCGAGCATGTTGACCGGGCCTGGGCGATCGCTAGCTCCCTGCCGAAAGGGCCGGTCTACCTGAGCTTACCGCGTGAGCCACTGTGCGAAACCTTTGCCGTCGATGAGGCCGCGCTGCAGGCTGGCCCTTCGCAGCAGCCGGTCCGCTATGCGCCAGTCCGGGAAGATATCGCCCGCGCAGCCGAGGCAATCGCCTGCGCCAGACACCCGGTCATCTTCGCCCAGCGCGGCGCCCGAACGGCGGAAGGCTTTGCGCGCCTCGATAGTCTGGTGCGCGAATGGGCGATCCCTCTGGTGGAATACTGGGGCACCGAGGTTACCCTGAGCGCCGATAATCCCCTGCTCGCCGGGGCTGATCCCAGCGTCTGGCTCGCTGACGCCGATGTGATTCTGGTGGTCGACTCGCAGGCACCATGGATGATCGCCGAGGGCGACTGTCGCCAGGACTGCACCGTGATCCAGATGGGCCCCGATCCGCTCTTCTCCCGCTACCCGGTGCGCGGCTATCGCGCGGACATCAACCTGGCGGGCGAGACCGATGAAGTCTTCAGCCTGCTGGAAGAGGCGCTGCGCCCGCTGCAGGCCGCCCGCCAGCAGCATGTGGCGGAGCGGGCGGCATATACGCAGAACCGCATCCAGCAACAGAAAAACCAGCGCGACGCGCTTCTCCATGCCAGCCAGACCGGGGCCATTACCAAACCCTGGCTCAGCTACTGCCTCGGCCATCTGGCTAATCAACACCGCGGCCGGATCGTTTCTGAACTGACCACGCTGCCGCAGTTTGCCGGACTGACCCAAGCCGAGAGCTATTACCAGGAAGCGCTGGCCGGCGGCCTGGGCGAAGCCCTGCCCATCGCGCTGGGGCTGCAGCTTGCGCGCCGGGAAGAGCTGATTATTGCCGCCGTCGGCGACGGGTCGTACCTGTTCGCCAACCCTGCGGTCTGCCACCATATTGCAGAGGTAATGAAGCTTCCTGTCCTCGTCGTGGTCGGAAATAACGGCGGGTGGGGCGCCGTCGCGGGCGGCACCAAAGCGCTCTACCCGGACGGCTACGCGGCCCGCGCGGAAACCATTCCGGCCACCGCCTTTACCACCTCGCCGGATTTCGCCGCGATCGCCGCCTCCAGCCGCGCGGCGGCCCTGTCAGTTTCCCGGGCCGAAGATCTCCCCGGCGTGCTGGAAGAAGCGGTATCCCTCATACGCACCCGCCGACAAAGCGTGCTGGTTGACGTGCAGTTAGCCCGCTAACGGTTTATCCTCCGGGCGCTTGTCGTCCGGAGGGGGTTGTCACCCCTTCTGGTCACCTTTATCCACATGGCCCAGCGGCTTCTCCGGGAAGCAGACATCGCGCACCCGGCGTTTCAGCTCGGCCGCATCCGGAAAACCGCCATCCTGCTTGCGCTCCCAGATCTGCTGACCGTCGACATTGATCGTGAAGATCCCGCCGGTCCCCGGCACCAGCGTCACCGAGGCGATGTCGGTGCTGAAGGTATGTAACAGCTCCTGCGCCATCCAGCTGGCGCGCAGCATCCAGTTGCACTGGGAACAGTAGGTGATGGTGATGGCCGCTTTTGAGTTCATCGTCGTCTCGCTAAGTCTGAAAGGGCAAATTGTAAACAAAGTGCAGTTTAAATGAAGAACACATGATTATTTTGTTGCAAACGATAATACCTATCATTACCATTCGCAATCAACAAATGGAGTAAGACCCTATCCGCAACGGAAAAGACGGAGCAACCTGCAACTCTGGAAGTAACGCGTGAGCCGATACTAATAACGATCAAGGCGTGGCGACTATGTACAAATCGACTCCGTCAGCAGCATGGTGTAAAAAACGCCTGCTGGTGACCTCTTTGTTTGCAGCAATTTATCAGACTTCTGCCATCGCAGCAGATACTTCCGCCGTTAGCGGCGAGGCGGTGGATGACACCTCGGAACAAATGACCGTCACCGCCCCCGCGCCGGTGCAGAAAGCCGGTAGCGAACACAGCATCAGCGCCCGGGAGCTGGAGAATAAAGGCGCTAACGATTTTGGCTCGATCATGCGCTATGAGCCGCTCATTAGCGCCACCGGGGCCAGCGGCGGCTCCGGCAACGGTAAAAGCGGATTCGACCGCGGAGGTTACACCGGCTACAACATTCGCGGTATGGAGAGCAACCGCGTCGGTATCGACGTGGACGGTATCGCGCAACCCAACGCCACTGGCCGCGGCTACGTCGGCCGCGCCGGGCTCAACACCTTCGGCATCGGCCGCGATTATATCGACCCGTATATGTACGGCAGCGTGGATATCCAGTCCGGGGCCACCTCGACGGAAACGGCCAACAGCGCTATCGGGGGGAATGTCTCCTTCCGCCCGAAATCGGCGGATGATTACCTGCGTCCGGGCAAGACCAGTGCCTTCGGCTACCGCAGCGGTTACGACTCTGCGGATCGCAGCTGGCACAACGGGGTGACCGTCGCCGGCGGCGATGAGTTCCTGCGCGGGATTTTGGTCTATAGCCGCCGTGACGGCCAGGAAACCGAAAACAACAGCGGCACCGTCGACGCCTACCCGGCGAACTGGCACTCCGATGCTTTTCTGGCCTCCGGGATCTGGCAGCCTAACGATGAGCACAAGCTAACCAGCACCTTCGACTATTACCATAAAACCAACCACACCCACTACGATACCTGGGACTCCAGCGGCAACAGCACCATCGGCACCGCCAACCAGACCAGCCAGACCCGGCGCTGGGGCCTGAGCCTGAAGGATGACTGGACGCCGATGAACGACTACCTCGACAGCGTCTCCACAAAAATCTACTACCAGCATACCGAAGCCCATGACTGGACTTATATGCCGGACAGCGTCACCCGCAGAATGCAGACGGTGAACTCTAACTACGATACCGACACCTGGGGCCTGCAGACTGCGCTGGCGAAAACCCTGGGCCGCCACGATCTAAGCGCCGGTTTCAACGCCAGCACCAGCAAAACCCAGCGGCCGTTCAGCCAGTCGCCGATCCCCAGCGTTTACAGCGAGATCATGCAGCCGGAGGCAGACAGCCGCAGCTACACCCTCGGCGGCTTTGTCCAGGATAAGATCAACTTCGATCTCGACAGCCACAACTTCGCCGTTATTCCCGGCGTGCGCGTGGTGCATCAATCGACTAAGCCGGAAAATCTGTCCGATCTCGCCGCCAACAGCAGCGTGCTGAGCGAATCGTCGGTGGCGAATCTGTACGGCAAAAACAGCGATACCCAGGTTCTGCCGTCGTTGACCTTCCAGTACGACCTCACCCCGCGCCTGATGACCTACCTGCAGTACCAGCGCGGGGCGCAGTTCCCCAACGCCAGCCAGCTGTATGGCTCCTGGAACCTCGGCTCCAGCTACGCCGGCAGCCAGCAGTATGCCCTGATCGGCAATACCGATCTGAAGACGGAAACCAGCGATAATCTCGAGTGGGGGCTGAAAGGGGAAGTTACCGAAGGCATCACCCTGCGCACGGCGCTGTTCTACAACAGCTATAAGAACTTTATCGCCTATACCCGCTATACCCGCGCCAACAATCCGGGCCAGTTCACGAATGTGCCGTCGAACATCTACACCATTTATCAGGCGGAAAACCGCGATAAAGCCTATATCTACGGCGGTGAGATTAGCACTAAATTTAACTTTGGCACCTGGTTTGAGCAGGTGGACGGCCTGAGCGCCACCCTCGCCCTCGGCTATAGCGAAGGGAAATCGAAATCCAGCTACAGCGGCGATAAATACGTCGACCTCGACAGCGTGGCGCCAATGAAAGCCATCGTCGGCGTGGCGTGGGACGATCCGGCGAAACGCTACGGCACCGCCCTGACGGCGACCTTTGTCAAAGGGAAACAGGCGACCGCCACCAACCGCGAAAGCTACAGCAACAGCGGATCCGCCATCACCGATGCCAGCAGCGACTATATGCGCGTGCCGGGCTACGGCATGCTGGACTGGACCGCGTACTGGCAGGTGGCGAAAAACGTGCGCCTCAATGGCGGGGTCTACAACCTCACCGATCGTAAATACTGGGATTACCTGAGCAGCCGCAATATCGAGACCGGCACCAACCAGGACGCCAACGATAAAGCGCTGGCGGTGATGCCGGGCCGCACCTGGCAGCTGGGCGTCAACGTCGACTTCTGATTGCCCGAATAATAACGCACCTGCCCCCGGCCCGCCGGCCGGGGATATTCATCGTCGAGAAGGATATGATTATGCCAAATGCACACCCTGACCTGTGGCAGCGCTACCAGGCCACCAAAGCGGCCAGTACCGCGAAATATGCCCGCGATATCGCCGCGGAAATGGGGATCAGCGAAGCCGAGCTGACCGCCGCCCGCCTCGGCCATGATGCCGTGCGCCTGAGCGATGACGCCCGGACGCTGATTGCCGCCCTGGAGCGCGTCGGCGAAACCAAATGCATCTGCCGCAACGAGTATGCCGTGCATGAGCAGGTGGGCCAGTTCACGCACCAGCACCTCAGCGGCCACGCCGGGCTGGTGCTGAACCCGCGTGCGCTCGACCTGCGTCTGTTCCTCAGCCAGTGGGCCAGCGCCTTCCATCTGAACGATAATGGCCGTCAGAGCATCCAGTTTTTCGACCACCACGGCGACGCCCTGCTGAAAGTCTATGCGACCACGCAGACCGACATGGCGGCCTGGGAGACCCTGATCGCGGAATATCGGGTGGCGGCGCCGGCACCGCTGACCCTGCGCCCGCTGGAGCCGGTGAAATATGCCGATACCGCCGACGGCGCCGCCCTGGAGAACGACTGGCGCGCGATGACCGACGTTCACCAGTTCTTCGGTCTGCTGCGTAAATATCAGCTTTCCCGCCAGCAGGCCTTCCGTCTGGTGAGCGACGACCTCGCCTGCCGCGTGGCTCGCCATGCGCTGCCGTCGCTGCTGGAGACGGTGCGCCAGGAGGGCAATGAAATCATGATTTTCGTCGGCAATCGCGGCTGCGTGCAGATCTTTACCGGCGCCCTGGAAAAGCTGGCCCCCATGCGCGGCTGGCTGAATATCTTCAATACTACTTTTACCCTGCATCTGCGCGAAGAGAGCCTCGATGAAGTGTGGGTGACCCGCAAGCCGACTTCGGACGGACACGTCACCAGCGTCGAACTGTTCGCTAAAGACGGCACCCAGATTGCCCAGCTCTACGGCCAGCGCAGCGAGGGGCATCCCGAGCAGACGCAATGGCGCCAGCAGGTAGACCGCCTGACCCGTGAAGGGCAGCCCGCATGATGCGCTGGTTACTGCTCTTCATCGCTTTCCCGCTGCTGAGCCACGCCGCCGTTGAGCGGTTCGTCACCCTCGGCGGAGATGTCACTGAGATCGTTTATGCCCTTCACGCGGAGGAGAGCCTGGTGGCGCGGGACAGCACCAGCAGCTGGCCCCCGGCGGCGCAAAAGTTGCCGGACGTCGGCTACCTGCGACAGCTGAACGCCGAGGGGATCCTCGCGTTACGCCCGCAGCTGGTGTTAGCGAGCGCCCAGGCGCAGCCCTCGCTGGTCTTACACAAAGTGCAGGCGAGCGGGGTGAAGGTGGTGAACGTGCCGGGCGGCGAAAGTCTGTCCGCGATCGATAACAAAGTTGCTGTCATTGCCGAAGCGTTAGGCAAAACGGCGGCAGGCGACGCGCTGCGCCAGCAGCTCCAGCAGCAGATCGCCGCCATTCCAACGCAGCCGGTTGCTAAGCGGGTGCTGTTTATTCTCAGCCACGGCGGAATGAATACCCTGGTGGCCGGACAGCATACCGCGGCCGATGGCGCCATTCGCGCCGCCGGATTGCAGAACGCGATGCAGGGCTTCGACCACTATCGCGCCATGTCGCAGGAAGGGGTCGCCGCCAGCCAGGCGGATCTGGTGGTGATCTCCGCCGATGGTCTCAAAGGGATGGGCGGCGAAGCCGGGCTGTGGAAACTGCCCGGCCTGGCGCAGACCCCGGCGGGGCGTCATAAACAGCTGCTGACGATCGACGATATGGCCCTGCTGGGCTTCGGGCCGCGCACACCGCAGGCGATAATCGCGCTGCGAAACAAAGCGGAGCAGTTGCCCTGATGCGCCCTGCCCTCGCTCGCCGTTTGCTGCTGATGACGCTGCTGCTGGTCTCCCTGACGTTGTTTGCCACCACCCTCGGCGCCATGCGCTTGCCGCTGGTCAACCTGCTGCCTTCCGGGGATGACATGCTGCGCCATATCTGGCTGACCATCCGTCTGCCGCGGGTGCTGCTGGCCCTGCTGGTGGGCGCGGCGCTGGCCCTCTCCGGCTGCGTGATGCAGGGGCTGTTTCGCAACCCGCTTGCCGACCCGGGCCTGCTGGGCATCAGCAGCGGCGCCGCGCTGGCGGTGGCCAGCTGGCTGGTGCTCCCGTTCTCCGCTGCGGGGCTGATCGCTCTGTATATGCCGATGCTGGCGGCGTTTATTGGCAGCCTGGCGGTGATGGTGGTGATTTTCATCCTCAGTCGGGCGGAGGAGGGTTCGCTGTCGCGCCTGCTGCTGGTGGGGATCGCCATCAACGCGCTGTGCGGCGCGCTGGTCGGCGTCCTGTCCTGGCTGAGCAATGACGCCCAGCTGCGCCAGCTGTCGCTGTGGGGAATGGGCAGTCTGGGCCAGGCCGAATGGCCGACGCTGCTGGTGGCCGCGACCTTGATTATCCCTGCGGCGCTGGCGGTGTGGTGGATGGCGTCCCGCCTCAATCTGCTGCAGCTTGGCGATGAAGAGGCGCACTATCTTGGGGTCAACGTGCAGGCGCTGCAGCGCTGGCTGCTGCTGTGCAGCGCGGTGCTGGTGGCCGTCGCGGTGGCCATCAGCGGAGTCATCGGCTTTATCGGCCTGGTGGTGCCGCACCTGATGCGCCTGTGGCTGGGACCGGACCATCGCGGACTGATCCCCGGCTCGCTGCTGGCCGGCGCGATCCTGCTTCTGCTGGCCGACACCCTGGCCCGCACCGTGGCGGCGCCGGCGGAGATACCGGTCGGTCTGCTCACCAGCCTGCTGGGCGCCCCCTGGTTTCTGTGGCTGGTCTTTCGTCGGGAGAACTCCAGACATGGTTAATGAATACTGCGCCCAGGGGCTGTCACTTCACCTTGGTAAACGACAGATTATCGACAACGTCTCCGTCGCGCTGCGCGGCGGCGAGATGACGGCGCTTATCGGGCCGAACGGCGCCGGGAAATCCACTCTGCTGCGCCTGTTGACCGGCTATCTGACTCCGGACAGCGGCACCCGCCATCTTGCAGGCAAGCCGTTGGAGGCCTGGTCCCCCGAGGCGCTGTCGCGCCGGCGGGCGGTCATGCTGCAGCGAACAGCCCTGCAGGCCGACTGGACGGTGGAAACGGTCATTGCCATGGGACGCTCACCGTGGGGCGCGACGGCGGATCCGGCGGTGCTGGCGGCGGTGATGGCCGTCACCGGCTGCGATGGCCTTGCCGGTCGCCGCTATCCCGGCCTCTCCGGCGGCGAGCAGCAGCGGGTACAGCTGGCCCGCTGTCTGGCGCAGCTATGGCGCGACGGCGCGCCGCAGGGCTGGCTGTTTCTCGATGAGCCCACCTCGGCGCTGGACCTTTACTATCAGCAGCACCTGCTGCGTTTGCTCAAACGGCTCACCGCCGGCGGGCAACTGCACGTCTGCGTGGTGCTGCATGACCTTAACCTCGCCGCCCTGTGGGCCGACCGCATCCTGCTGCTCCACCAGGGACATCTGGTCGCCCAGGGCACGCCGCAGGAGGTGATCCAGCAGCCGGTTATCCATCGCTGGTACGGGGCGGATGTCCGCCTCGTCCAGCACCCGGACAACGCGGTCCCCCAGGTTTATCTGGCGCCATAATCCCCGCGCGGCGCAACTGGAATCCGGATCGCGCCGCGCTTACGCTTTCTGGCAATAATTGCCTGCATTATATTATTGAGGGTCATTTATATTTAAAATCTATACCAATGGCGTAATAACCCAATGAAATATTTACGACAGCTATTTTTAAATATAAACCATCATTACAGAGAAGATATTTCCCGTATTAATCCAAAAACGACACATTGATTATTTACTGCGCTTAATCAACTCGATACACTGTTTTCTTACTAATGATAATAGAGGGAAGAAGAAGCATGGCTATTCCAGGTAATATGTGGATATACGACGACGGTGGGGCACTAATCAAAGGTGGTTGTGATGTTGCAGACAGGGAGTTCAGCATCGAATTTAAAGGGTTTCATCACAATCTCTCCATTCCCACTGATCATGCCACTGGCAAGCCTACCGGCACTCGTCAGCACTCACCAATGATCATCGTTAAAGAATTCGACTATTCCAGTCCATACCTCTACAAAGCAGTAGCTACTGGTCAGAACCTGAAATCTGCTGAAATCAAATGGTATAAAATCAGCGATGCTGGTCAAGAAGTGGAATACTTCAATATGCTACTTGAAGGCGTCCGAATCGTATCAATATCTCCTACAATGGCTTCCCCAGAAGACAAGAACAACAACCATCTTGAATCTGTCGAACTTAGATATGAGAAGATCACCTGGAAACATTGTGACGGAAATATAATTTTCACCGATGCCTGGAATGAAAGACAAACAGCATAATAGATGAGCAAATGGATACGACAGAAGAACTAAATGGAACCTATTTCTATCACGGACAATCCAATCTTTCGGCTGGTGAACTTTTTGATGTCATTTTTCTTGAACAATTTTGTGACGAACTTGGCATTGGTATTGAATCTGGTGCCGCTATCCTCGCCGGGCAACCTTGGCTAAAAACCAGAACAAAGCCAGGAGAGGCAATAAAAGGAACAAGTGTTGTTTCTAAATATGGAAGGATGCTTCTGAGAAATGCAAAAACTCCATTTGGTATTAGGGTTCCTACACCCGTTGGTGTAAGAATGAGAAAAACGAATAGTCTTGCTGCTGTTATCGCCCGTTATGTTCCGTGGTTAGGTTGGATAGGACTTGTAAACTCAATTTATCAAGTTTCAAGAAAAACTCAGGAAAAATACAACCTAATAGCTCGCCCCAAAGACCGTATACAATGGACATCCTTTTAATGAAAAGCATTCAAGATCAGGTTTTAGACTTGTTTAAAGATGAGATCTCAACCCGTTTAGATAAAAATTGGAAAGAAATCCCATTGGAACTTGATTATGACTTATTTGATGCTCCCGGCGACGATCTGCATGACGCTTTAAATAAATTTGAACAAAAATTTAATGTTGATCTTTCCAGTGTTAAATGGTCGTGTTATTTCCCTTGGGAGAATACTCCAATGCTAACTCGGTGGTTTAAAGTAAAACGAGAAGATGTAGAAAAAACGCGTAAACCTTTAACTATCAAAATGTTTGCCGAATCAGCAAAAGCAGGTAAATGGCTTTACGACTAGCAACCACAAGCCGTTGTCGTAACGAGGTCTACGGCCAGAAGGCAGAACAACATCGACGGCGAACGTAATGTATGAAGACGATCGCGTGGCGGCGGTTCAATTACTGTGACGGTACCCCGCCCCCTCTGCAACTGGAATCCGGATCGCGCCGCGTGCTTTCGTCGGTTTCCCTCACCTGCCCATCTCCGTTATTATGTCTCATCCATGTGATAACGACGACAACTACAAAATCGCAGCCATTTCAAATCAGGGATCTGGATAACACCCCATGAGCACAATTGACAATCTCGACGCCCACACGCCGATGATGCAGCAGTATCTCAAGCTAAAGGCGCAACATCCTGACATTCTGCTGTTTTACCGGATGGGGGATTTTTACGAGCTATTTTATGACGATGCGAAACGCGCCTCGCAGCTGCTCGATATCTCGCTGACCAAGCGCGGCGCCTCCGCGGGCGAACCGATACCCATGGCCGGCATCCCCCACCACGCCGTAGAGAACTACCTCGCCAAACTGGTCAATCAGGGCGAGTCGGTGGCCATTTGCGAGCAGATTGGCGACCCGGCCACCACCAAGGGGCCGGTCGAGCGTAAAGTGGTGCGTATCGTCACCCCGGGCACCATTAGCGATGAAGCGCTGCTGCAGGAGCGCCAGGACAACCTGCTGGCCGCCATCTGGCAGGACAGCAAAGGCTTCGGCTACGCGACGCTGGATATCAGCTCCGGGCGCTTTCGTCTGAGCGAACCGGCCGACCGCGAAACCATGGCGGCAGAGCTGCAACGCACCAACCCGGCGGAACTGCTGTATGCGGAAGATTTTGCCGAATCGTCGCTGATCGAGGGCCGCCGCGGTCTGCGCCGTCGCCCGCTGTGGGAATTTGAAATCGACACCGCGCGCCAGCAGCTAAACCTGCAGTTCGGCACCCGCGATCTGGTCGGCTTCGGCGTCGAAAACGCCCCGCGCGGCCTGTGCGCCGCCGGCTGCCTGCTGCAGTATGTCAAAGACACCCAGCGTACCTCGCTGCCGCACATCCGCTCCATCACCATGGAACGCCAGCAGGACAGCATCATTATGGATGCCGCCACCCGCCGTAACCTCGAGATCACCCAGAATCTGGCCGGCGGCACCGACAACACCCTGGCCTCGGTACTCGACTGTACGGTGACGCCGATGGGTAGCCGGATGCTCAAGCGCTGGCTGCATATGCCGGTCCGCGATACCGCCGTGCTGGTGGAGCGCCAGCAGACCATCGGCGCGCTGCAGGAGCGCTATACCGAGCTGCAGCCGGTGCTGCGCCAGGTCGGCGATCTGGAGCGTATTCTGGCGCGTCTGGCGCTGCGTACCGCGCGGCCGCGCGATCTTGCCCGCATGCGTCATGCCCTGCAGCAACTGCCTCTGCTGCGTGAGCTGCTGGCCGACGTTGACAGTCAGCCGGTGCAAAAATTGCGCGAGAAAATGGGCGAGTTCACCGAACTGCGCGAACTGCTGGAGCGTGCGGTGATCGACGCCCCGCCGGTGTTGGTCCGCGACGGCGGGGTCATCGCCCCGGGCTATAGCGAAGAGCTGGACGAGTGGCGGGCGCTGGCCGATGGCGCCACCGATTATCTCGATAAGCTGGAGATCCGCGAGCGCGAGCGGCTGGGCCTCGATACCCTGAAAGTCGGCTACAACGCCGTCCACGGCTACTACATCCAGATCAGCCGCGGCCAGAGCCACCTCGCGCCGATCCACTACGTGCGCCGCCAGACGCTGAAAAACGCCGAACGCTATATTATTCCTGAGCTGAAGGAATACGAAGATAAGGTGCTGACCTCCAAGGGCAAAGCGCTGGCGCTGGAAAAACAGCTTTATGACGAACTGTTCGACCTGCTGCTGCCGCATCTCGCCGATCTGCAAACCAGCGCCAGCGCGCTGGCCGAGCTGGACGTGCTGGTCAACCTGGCGGAACGCGCGGAAACCCTGAACTACTGCTGCCCGACCTTTAGCGATAAGCCAGGCATTCGCATTAGCGAAGGCCGCCATCCGGTGGTCGAGCAGGTGCTGAAAGAGCCGTTTATCGCTAACCCGCTGCAGCTGGCGCCGCAGCGGCGGATGCTGATCATTACCGGGCCGAACATGGGCGGTAAAAGTACCTATATGCGCCAGACCGCGCTAATTGCGCTACTGGCCTATATCGGCAGCTACGTCCCGGCGCAGAAGGTGGAGATCGGGCCCATCGATCGCATCTTCACCCGCGTCGGCGCGGCGGATGACCTGGCCAGCGGCCGCTCGACCTTTATGGTGGAGATGACTGAAACCGCCAATATCCTGCACAATGCCACCGAGCATAGCCTGGTGCTGATGGATGAGATTGGCCGCGGCACGTCCACCTACGACGGGCTATCGCTGGCGTGGGCCTGTGCGGAAAATCTGGCCAACAAAATCAAGGCGCTGACGCTGTTCGCCACCCACTACTTCGAGCTCACCCAGCTGCCGGAGAAAATGGAAGGCGTCGCCAACGTCCACCTCGACGCGCTGGAGCACGGCGATACCATCGCCTTTATGCACAGCGTGCAGGACGGCGCGGCCAGCAAGAGCTATGGCCTGGCGGTCGCCGCGCTGGCGGGGGTGCCGAAAGAGGTGATCAAGCGCGCGCGGCAGAAACTGCGCGAGCTGGAGAGTATCTCGCCCAACGCGGCGGCGACCCAGGTCGACGGCACGCAGATGTCGCTACTCGCCGCCCCGGAAGAGACCTCGCCTGCGGTTGAGGCGCTGGAGAATCTTGATCCGGACTCCCTGACCCCGCGTCAGGCGCTGGAGTGGATCTACCGTCTGAAAAGCCTGGTCTAGCCACCCATTAAGGTGAAAAACGGCAGCGCTGTGAAGCGCTGCCGTTTTAGTAAACAAAAAAATGGGTGCTAGAGGATGCGTCCTGACAACCCATACGCGGGGTTGCCCCCGCGCGGATGCTACTTCTTCGATTCGTAAGCGAGAACAGCTTTAAACTCAATATTACGCTCTTTAATACTCAGCTCGCATAGTGAGCTGTGCACCAACAGCGTAAATCCCAGTACCGTAATACAGAGTACGATGATTGCCACAAGGGCATATTTTGTCAGCATATCTTGCCTCCCTGCAAAGAAGAGACTAACATCTGAATTGTCTATGTTCATTCGCTAGCCTCAGTTGATAGAAATATCTCCTGGGGCTTTCGTCTGTCTGGGGTCCTGGTAATGCTCAAGGCCAGACAGCCTCAAGCACCCGCCGCAATTCTACACTCGTCAGGGCGTGAAATTTATCTGCAAGGAATTAATCAGACGAATTTTATAATAATCTGGATGCAGGCTCGCAAAGTCATCCCGGTATATTAACCCTTCACGTAATTTTTTAATTTAATGAAAAAATAATTTCCATAATTGTACTAAATATAAAAAAGGCCCGACTTAGCGGGCCCCTTTCATTAACGCTTATCTTCCGGCAATAGCGGCGGTACGTGCGGCACCTGCGGCGCCTCATCGATATCTTTCTGCGTCATGCGGAACGCTTCCGGATAGTGTTCGCGGCTGGTGCGGCGCAGCGGCTCGGTATCTCGCCAGGTGTAAAGACAGTGCTGGCACTGATACACGGTCCAGACCCCTTTCACCGGCGAGGTCGCCATGACTTCAATCTTTTCATCGGCGCAACGTGGACAAATCATCTTCTTCTCCTTATTTACGGTTGGCCAGCATAGCGGTCAGTTTTTCAGCCCAGGCTTTGGTTTCCGGCAGATCCTGCACCGGCTGGCTGTAGTGACCGCGAAGGTCCGGCGCAACCGGGGTGGTGGCGTCGATAATCAGTTTGTCGGTAATGCCTGCCGGGCTGGAGCCTGGGTCAAGTTCAAGGACCGACATGTTCGGCAACTGCACCAGGTCTCCCGCCGGGTTAACCTTCGAGGAGAGCGCCCACATCACCTGCGGCAGGTTGAACGGGTCGACGTCTTCATCAACCATGATCACCATCTTCACATAGCCGAGGCCGTGGGGAGTGGTCATCGCCCGCAGGCCCACCGCGCGGGCAAAACCGCCGTAGCGTTTTTTGGTGGAGATGATCGCCAGCAGACCATGGGTGTACATGGCGTTGACCGCCTGCACCTCCGGAAATTCGGCCTTCAGCTGCTGATACAGCGGTACGCAGGTCGCCGGGCCCATCAGATAGTCAATCTCGGTCCACGGCATACCGAGGTAGAGCGATTCAAAAATCGGTTTGCTGCGATAAGAGACTTTGTCGATACGCACTACCGTCATGTTACGACCGCCGGAGTAGTGACCGGTAAATTCACCGAACGGCCCCTCGATCTCACGCTTACGCCCTTCAATGACCCCTTCGAGGATCACTTCCGAACCCCAGGGCACGTCAAAACCGGTCAGCGGCGCGGTAGCGATGGGATACGGGCTCTCGCGCAGCGCGCCAGCCATCTCATATTCAGACTGATCGTATTTCAGCGGCGTGGCGCCCATCAGGGTAATAATCGGGTCGTTACCGAGGGTAATGGCGATCGGCAGATCTTCCCCACGCTCTTCCGCTTTGTGCAGATGCAGCGCGATATCGTGCATCGGTACCGGCTGCAGGCCGAGCTTGCGCTTGCCTTTCACTTCCATGCGGTAGATACCGACGTTTTGCTTACCGAAGTTATCTTTATCCAGCGGATCGCGCGAAACGACACAGGCTTTATCGAGGTAGAAACCGCCGTCACCATCGTTGAGGCGGAACAGCGGCAGAATATCGAACAGGTTGATATCATCGCCATCAACAGTATTTTCTGCCCACGCCGGGTTGGCGCGGCGCTCTGGCGTCACCGGGAAGTTATCCCAGCGGCGAATGAACTCATCAATCTGCTTTTTCACCGGCGTGTTAGGCGGCAGGCCCAGCGAGATGGCATGGTTCTGCCACGAGCCGATGGTGTTCATCGTCACGCGAGCGTCGTTAAAGCCGCGAATATTATCGAACCACAGCGCCGGGGCACCGTCGCCGATGCGTCCGGTCGCATTGGCGGCCGCCGCCAGATCGGGCTCAGCGTTCACCTCTTCACTGATTTTCAGCAGTTGTCCCTGGTCATCCAGCGCCTGCAAAAAGCTGCGCAAATCATCAAAAGCCATTATTCGATCTCCTGTGCAAATTGTTCTGCCGTGCGCAAGCCGTTCCAGCGGCGCGCTTTGTGATAGTCGAGGCCAAACTGATCCAGCACCCGGGTGACGATATGATTGGTGATATCGTCAACCGTCTCCGGGTGGTTGTAGTAAGCTGGCATCGGCGGGACCATCGCCACGCCCATGCGGGACAGCGCCAGCATGTTCTCCAGATGGATCGTGCTGAGCGGCATTTCCCGCGGGACCAACACCAGCTTGCGCCCCTCTTTGAGCACCACGTCCGCCGCGCGGCCCACCAGCCCTTCGGCATAACCCGCGCGAATGCCTGCAAGCGTTTTCATACTGCAGGGAATAACGATCATGCCGTCGGTACGAAATGAACCGGATGAGATGGTGGCGGCCTGGTCTGCCGGGCTGTGGGAAAAGTCCGCCAGCGCGGCCACTTCGCGCGCCGTCCAGGGCGTTTCCAGCTCGATGGTGGTTTTGGCCCATTTCGACATCACCAGATGGGTTTCCACCTCCGGCATATCGCGCAGCGCCTGCAGCAATGCCACCCCAAGCGGTGCCCCGGTGGCCCCCGTCATCCCAATAATCAGTTTCATTCCAGACCTCATTACTTTTGTTCGTGTACGAACTTTATATTTAAACTACCCCCTCCAGCTCTTATTGGCAAGATCGTTCGTATACGTGCGCATTTTTAATCAAAACGCAGAAAGGGTATAAAAAGGCGTACGAACGGCTATCATAGAGGTGACAGTTTTGTTACGGAGTATTCATGGAGTTACGAAACGAAGCATTCCACCTGCTGCGCCAGCTTTTTCAACAGCATACCGCCCGCTGGCAGCAGGCGTTGCCGGACCTGACTAAACCTCAGTATGCGGTGATGCGCTCGGTAGCGGAGCACCCCGGGATCGAACAGGTGGCGCTGATTGAAGCGGCGGTCAGCACCAAGGCGACGCTGGCGGAGATGCTCAGCCGAATGGAAGCGCGCGGCCTGGTGCGCCGGGAGCACGATCCGGCCGATAAACGCCGCCGTTTTGTCTATCTGACCGACGAAGGCGAGGCGTTGCTTAACCGTTCCATTCCGCAGGGCAATGAGGTCGATGACGAGTTTCTCGGCCGTCTGAGCGATGACGAGCGCGAGCAGTTCTCCCGGCTGGTGCACAAAATGATGGCGCCCTGAACGGGCGCTTAGCCGACCTTCTCGCGCAGGAAGTCAATAAATGCCCGCACCCGGGTCGGCAAATGCTGCGAGTCGGGATAAAGGGCATACACGCCCTGCTGTGGGAAATGGTATTCCGGCAGGAGCGGCACCAGCTCCCGCTGCGCCACCTTTTTGGCTACCAGCCATGCGGGCAGCAAGGCGACGCCGCATCCCGCCAGAGCAAAGCTCATCAGCGCCGTAGCGCTATCAGCAGAAAACCGCGGCGCGCTGGCTATCGCGAAATCCACCTCTGTCTGGTGATCCGTGCGCAGCTGCCAGCGCAGCGGCGTCGGCAGGCGCTCGTGAATAATCCACTCAGCTTGCGCCAGATCGGACAGCGTCTGCACCGGATGGCTTGCCAGCCAGGCCGGAGAGGCGACGGGCAGGATCGCGAAACTGGCTATCCGCGTCGCCCGATAGCGGGAATCGGCCAGCGTACCGAGGCGTATCGCCACATCAAATCGTTCTGAAATGAGGTCGGCATGATGGGAGGAGGAGACGTGGCGCACCCGCAGCGCCGGATGACGACGGGCGAACGCGGCCAGCGCTGGAATGATAACCTGCGCGCCATACTCCGGCGTGGTGGTGATCCGTAGCTCCCCGCTTAAGCCGCTATGGCTGGCCCGCACCTCATCCTGGAGATTTTCCGCCGCGTTCAGGAGCGCCACCCCGCGCTGATAGAACAGCACCCCGGCGTCAGTGAGCCGCAAACGCCGCGTCGAACGCAGCAGCAGCGTCACCCCCAGCTCATTTTCCAGCTGCCGTACGTTAAAGCTGACCACCGCCTTGGTCTGCCCCAGCGCCGCTGCGGCCAGGGTGAAACTGCCGGCATCTACCACGGCGATAAACATGGTCACGCGCTGAAGATTAAGCATCGTCGTCCGGATGATTGTCAAAAATATTCAGACAGTATATCCCGATTAGTCCCGTTTATCCCTCACTGCGGCAGGTTTACAGTAGCCGCCTGTCTGAGGGAGTGAACCATGACCTACCGCCACCGCGTTGCCACCGTTTTTCTGTTCGGTTTTTTTCTCGATTTGATCAATATGTTTATCGCCAGCATCGCCTTTCCGGCAATCAGCCGCGCGCTGGCGGTTTCCGTCTCGCAACTGGCGTGGGTCAGTAATGCCTATATTCTCGGTCTGACGGTCGTTGTGCCGTTCAGCGCCTGGCTCAGCGAGCGCTGGGGGGCGAAACGGCTGTTTTTACTCTCGCTGGGGCTGTTCAGCCTCGGCGCGCTGGCGGCAGGGCTTGCCAACAGCCTGAGCGAACTGATTTTATGGCGGACGCTGCAGGGGATGGGCGGCGGGCTGTTAATCCCCCTCGGCCAGGCGCTGACGTGGCCGCTGTTTCAGCCGCATGAGCGCGCGAAGCTGTCGGCGGCGGTGATGCTGGTCGGCCTGCTGGCCCCCGCCTGCTCGCCGGCGATCGGCGGCCTGTTAGTCGAGGCGTTCAGTTGGCGCTGGGTCTTTTACGCCAGCCTGCCTGTCGCTCTGCTAACCTTTGTGCTGGCGGTGCGATGGCTGAACGACACCCACGGTCCGGTTCGCCCGACTCGCTTTCTTCCACTGTCGCTGCTGGCCGATCCCCTGCTGCGCTTCGCGATGCTGATTTACCTCTGCGTGCCGGGGATGTTTATTGGCGTCAACGTGGTGGGGATGTACTACCTGCAACGCGTCACCGGGATGGCGCCGGGGGCAATCGGTGCCCTGATGGTGCCCTGGTCGCTGGCCTCGTTTGCCGCCATCACCTTTACCGGCAGATATTTCAACCGCTTCGGGCCCCGGCCGCTGGTTGTCATCGGCTGCCTGCTTCAGGCGATGGGGATCATGCTGCTGCTGAAGATCGATGCGGACAGCCCGCTGGCGCTGTTGATTCTGGCCTTTACGCTGATGGGCGGCGGAGGCAGCTTATGCAGCAGCACCGCGCAAAGCAGCGCTTTCCTGCATACGCCTGCCGAAGAGATGCCTGACGCCAGCGCGCTATGGAATCTTAACCGCCAGCTCAGCTTCTTTGCCGGCAGCGCCCTGCTCGCCCTGCTGCTGAGGGTATTCCCGCCGGCCTACGCCTGGCAGGGGGTATTTATCAGCGCCGCCGTCATTACCCTGTTGCCGCTGCTGTTTTGCCTGCGGCTGAATAATCGGGCGATTATCCATCGCCTGCACACCACTCTGGAGAAGTCATGAATCCTTATCTGCAGGAAGTCCTCGATGCCCATGTCCTTATCGAACGCTGGTTAAGCCATGGCGAAGGAAGCGCTGAGGCGCTGATGAAGCGTTTTGCCGCCGATTTTACCATGATCCCCTTGAGCGGTGAGAAGATGGACTACCCAACGGTGAGCCATTTTTTCCACCACGCCGGCGGCAGCCGTCCGGGGTTAGATATCGTAGTGGATCAGATGGAAATCATCAGCGAGTGGCACGACGGCGCCGCAGTGCTATATCGTGAAAGCCAAACGCTGGCGGATAGCAGCCAGAACGTTCGCTGGTCGACGGCGATTTTTCAGCAAGCGGAAGGGAAAATCGTCTGGCGCCATCTGCAGGAAACCCGCCTCGGCTAGCCCAAAGAAAAAGGCCCCGACTTTCGAGGGGGCCTTTTTGACAGAAAACGTCTTATTCGCGGAAGAGCGCTTCGATATTCAGCCCCTGTCCCTGCAGAATTTCCCGCAGGCGACGCAGACCTTCCACCTGGATCTGCCGCACGCGTTCGCGGGTCAGGCCAATTTCACGGCCCACATCCTCCAGCGTGGCAGCTTCATAACCCAGCAGACCAAAACGACGTGCCAGAACTTCACGCTGCTTGGCGTTCAGTTCAAACAGCCATTTGACGATACTTTGCTTCATATCATCGTCCTGCGTGGTGTCTTCCGGGCCGTTCTCTTTCTCATCGGCCAGAATATCCAGCAGCGCTTTTTCTGAATCGCCACCCAGCGGAGTATCCACGGAGGTGATGCGCTCGTTCAGACGCAGCATACGGCTGACGTCATCGACCGGTTTGTCCAGCTGTTCGGCGATCTCTTCCGCGCTAGGCTCGTGGTCCAGCTTATGGGACAACTCGCGCGCGGTACGCAGATAAACGTTCAGCTCTTTAACAATATGGATCGGCAAACGGATCGTACGGGTTTGGTTCATGATCGCCCGTTCAATAGTCTGGCGGATCCACCAGGTCGCGTAGGTCGAAAAACGGAACCCACGTTCCGGGTCAAACTTCTCAACGGCGCGGATCAGGCCGAGGTTACCTTCTTCAATCAGATCCAGCAGCGCCAGACCACGATTGCTGTAACGACGGGCAATCTTCACCACCAGACGCAAGTTACTTTCAATCATGCGACGGCGTGAAGCGACATCACCACGCAGTGCGCGACGCGCGAAATAGACTTCCTCTTCCGCGGTCAGCAGTGGGGAATAACCAATCTCTCCAAGATAAAGCTGAGTGGCGTCAAGTACGCGCTGGGTTGCGCCTTGCGACAGCAGCTCTTCCTCAGCCAGATCGCTATCACTGGGTTCCTCTTCTACTAAGGCTTTCTCGTCGAAAACCTCAATTCCGTTCTCATCAAATTCCGCGTCTTCATTTAAATCATGAACTTTCAGCGTATTCTGACTCATAAAGGTGGCTCCTACCCGTGATCCCTGAGCAAAGCACCTTCCACGGCACATCAACAAACGACGCCTGGACGATTTCCCCTGCCCTCTCTGCGAGAGGAACGTAGACACCGCCCTGGCGCCTGTTAGCTGATGCTTCGCTTATCCGTACTTTGCCAAATTATCGCTGCGGTAAGTACTGCAGCGGGTTGACGGATTTCCCCTTGTAACGAATTTCAAAATGTAATCTTGTTGAGCTGGTTCCGGTGCTACCCATGGTAGCGATTTTCTGCCCCGCTTTGACTTCCTGTTGCTCCCGAACCAGCATGGTATCGTTATGAGCGTAGGCACTCAGGTAATCATCGTTGTGTTTGATGATAATAAGATTACCGTAGCCGCGCAGTGCGTTACCGGCATAGACGACGCGCCCATCGGCGGTCGCGACAATAGCCTGTCCCTTACTGCCTGCAATATCGATACCTTTATTGCCGCCTTCCGCGCCGCTAAAGTTCTCGATAACCTTGCCATCAGTCGGCCAGCGCCATGCTGAGATCGGCGAACTGGTTGACGTACTGCTTGCAGTCGGCTGGGTTGTGCTCACCGTTGTTGGTGCCGTCACCGGCGCGACAACCGTTGTGGTTGTAGTCGCTGGTTTATTATTAGGCAACATCTTGGTAGCACTCTGTTCACCTGAAGATTCAGAATACGTAATAGTCGGTTGTGAAGCAACCACCGCGGTCGATTTTTGTGCAGAAGTTGTGCTGGTCGTCGCACCGCCGCTCGCTCTGGCGCTGGCCTGAGAAACGGCGTTTTCGCCGGTGATCGGCTGGCCTGAGGCGTTACCGACCTGCAGTACCTGCCCCACGTTCAGCGCGTACGGGGCCGGGATATTGTTGCGTTGCGCCAGGTCGCGGAAATCGTTGCCGGTGACCCAGGCGATATAGAATAGCGTGTCGCCGCGTTTTACCGTATAGGTACTGCCGCCGGTATAGCTACCTTTCGGAATATCGCCATATTTGCGGTTGTAAACGATCCGGCCATTTACCGTCTGTACCGGCTCCTGCGCCACCGGCGCCGGCTGCGGCTGAATGGTCTGGGTCTGCATCGGCTGAATCGGCTGCGCCTGAGGAGCGGACTTGACGCCGGAGGGTGGCGGCGTAATCAGCATGCCGGAGTTGGTGCTGGAAGAGGCGGCGCCGCCGGCAGAGCTAACCGGCGCAGGCGGATTATTGGTGTTGGTACACCCGGCCAGCCAGAGTGAAACCAGTGAAAGAGCCGCAATACGGCTGACGGTAAATTTGGTGCTTCCCGCGCTCATTTATCCCCCAGGAATATGTTAACTGCCAATATCTTGCTTACCGGGCGGCGCCCGGCCAGGACACTGAAAAATGTGTCCACCCTACGCCTAAAGTCAGGCAAAAAAAACCTGGAATAATCCGGGTCTCAGGCCAGCTCCCCCTTCACCAGGGGAACAAAGCGAACGGCCTCGACGGTATCAATGATAAATTCGTTGCCCCGACGACGGATCCGTTTGAGAAACTGATGCTCTTCGCCGACCGGCAGCACCAGCACGCCGTCATCATCCAGCTGCGCCAGCAGCGCGGTCGGTATTTCCGGCGGCGCCGCCGTCACAATAATGGCATCAAACGGCGCCCGCGCCTGCCAACCTTGCCACCCATCGCCATGACGGGTTGAAACATTATGTAAATCAAGTTGTTTCAGGCGACGACGCGCCTGCCACTGTAAACTCTTAATTCGCTCTACCGAGCATACGTGATGCACCAGATGCGCCAGGATGGCCGTCTGGTAGCCGGAACCGGTGCCGATCTCCAGCACCCGCGACTCCGGCGTCAGCGTCAGCAGCTCGGTCATCCGCGCCACCATATACGGCTGGGAGATGGTCTGCCCCTGGCCAATCGGCAGCGCGGTGTTTTCCCACGCTTTATGTTCAAAGGCTTCATCAACAAACTTTTCGCGCGGGACCAGCGCGATCGCCTCGAGGACACGTTCATCGACGATGCCCTGCGTGCGCAGTTGATTCAACAAACTTTCAACACGTTTACTTACCATTGCCTGTCAACCCCGACACGTTCCAGCCAATCGGTGACCACCTCATGCGCCTGATGGGCGGTTAAATCGACGTGCAATGGCGTCACGGAAACATAGCCTTCATCCACTGCCGCAAAATCGGTGCCCGGCCCGGCATCGCGCTTATCGCCCGGCGGGCCAATCCAGTACAGGGTGTTGCCGCGCGGATCTTTTTGCGGGATCACCTGGTCGGCCGGATGGCGGTTGCCGCAGCGGGTCACGCGAATGCCCTTGATTTGATCAAGCGGGAGATCCGGCACGTTGATGTTAAGGATCCGCCCGGTACGCAGCGGCTCGCGGCTTAAGGCGCGCAGAATGGTGCAGGTTACCGCCGCGGCGGTATCGTAATGCTGATAGCCGTTCAGCGACACGGCCAGCGCGGGGAACCCCAGATGACGGCCTTCCATCGCCGCGGCCACGGTGCCGGAATAGATGACGTCGTCGCCCAGGTTGGGGCCGGCATTAATGCCGGAAACCACGATGTCCGGACGCGGGCGCATCAGCGCGTTCACGCCGAGATAGACACAGTCGGTCGGGGTGCCCATCTGGACGGCGATGTCGCCATTTTCAAAGGTAAACGTACGCAGGGACGATTCCAGCGTCAGCGAATTTGAGGCCCCGCTGCGGTTACGATCGGGTGCAACCACCTGGACCTCGGCAAACTCCCTTAAGGCCTTCGCCAGGGTCTGTATCCCCGGCGCATGGATCCCGTCATCGTTACTCAGCAATATTCGCATAGTCACCCGTTGTATTGATAAGCTCCCTGACCACGCTGGTGGCGAAGCTGCCCGCCGGCAGCCAGAAACGCAGTTCAACGGTTACGTCATCCCACCAGTTCCAGCTGAGCTGCTGTGGATAGAGAAGCATCGCCCGGCGCGCCGCCTCGACTTTCTCCCGTACCAGCAGCGCCTGCAACGCGGTTTCCTCGGCGATCGCGGCCTGCTCGAAAGCCAGGGCGTCGCGCTGGCTTCCCCAGTCGCCGCTGCCCGGCAGCGTGGCCGTAATCATCAGTTCGCGGTTATGCACCCGCGCCTGCGAAACCTCGAGTTCTTCCGGTGTGACGACAAACCAGCTCCCGCGCCCCGCTAATTGTAGCGCATCGCCATCAACGACCTGATTAAATTCCGTTTTTTTTAATCTAATACTCACTTGCTGATTAAACAACGCGCTGCGGGCTGCCGACAACCAAAAACTGCGCTTATTGCGATCGCGCACTGGCGCGCCGCTCTCCGCCCAGCGCAGGGCGCCCTGCAGGTTACTGCCGCCAATGCCGAAGCGCTGCGCGCCGAAATAGTTCGGCACTCCCCGTTCAGCGATGGCCTGCAGACGCGTCTCCACGTCCTGGCGATCGCTAATCTCGCGCAGGATCACGGTAAACTGGTTGCCTTTCAGCGCGCCTAAACGCAGCTTACGCTTATGGCGAGCATATTCCAGTACCTGGCAGCCCTCGAGCTGAAATTTGCTCAGGTCCGGCATCTCTTTGCCGGGCACCCGGGCGCACAGCCACTGCTCGGTGACCGCGTGCTTATCTTTTTGCCCGGCGAAGCTCACTTCACGGGCGTGGATCTTAAGGAATTTTGCCAGCGCGTCGGCGACAAAGCGCGTATTGCAGCCGTTTTTCAGGATCCGCACCAGCACGTGTTCGCCTTCGCCGTCCGGGGCAAAGCCCAGATCTTCCACCACCAGAAAATCTTCCGGATTGGCTTTCAGCAGCCCACTGCTCTGCGGCTTGCCGTGCAGCCAGGTCAGTTGGTCAAAGGCGATCATTTGTCGGCCTTACGCAGCAGCGCAACCGCTTCGCAGGCGATCCCTTCCCCGCGGCCGGTGAAGCCGAGCTTCTCGGTGGTGGTCGCTTTCACGTTGACGTCGTCCATATGGCAGCCGAGATCCTCAGCGATAAAGACGCGCATCTGCGGAATATGCGGCAGCATTTTCGGCGCCTGGGCAATAATCGTGACGTCGACGTTGCCGAGCGTATAGCCCTTGGCCTGAATGCGGCGCCATGCTTCGCGTAGCAGTTCGCGGCTATCGGCGCCTTTAAACGCCGGATCGGTATCGGGGAACAGCTTGCCGATATCGCCCAGCGCCGCGGCGCCAAGCAGCGCGTCGGTCAGCGCATGCAGCGCGACGTCGCCGTCGGAGTGGGCCAGCAGCCCTTTTTCATAAGGAATGCGTACCCCGCCAATGATGATTGGGCCTTCACCGCCAAAAGCGTGTACGTCAAAACCATGTCCAATTCGCATTAAGCTTTCTCCTGGTGTCGGGAACGGGTGAGGTAAAATTCAGCCAGCGCCAGGTCTTCCGGGCGCGTCACTTTAATATTATCCGCGCGTCCGGCGACCAGCTGCGGATGGAAGCCGCAGTACTCCAGCGCCGAGGCTTCATCGGTGATAGTGGCTCCCTCGTTTAGCGCGCGAGTGAGGCAATCCACCAGCAGCTCGCGAGGGAAAAATTGCGGGGTGAGCGCATGCCACAGGTCATTGCGGTCGACGGTATGGGCGATAGCGGTTTTGTCCGGCTCGGCGCGCTTCATGGTGTCGCGCACTGGCGCCGCAAGGATCCCGCCGACGCGGCTGGTTTCGCAGAGCGACAGCAGGCGGCTGAGGTCGTCCTGATGCAGGCAGGGGCGCGCGGCGTCATGCACCAGCACCCACTGCGCCTCCGGCAACGCCTGCAGGCCGGCGAGCACCGAATCGGCACGCTCGGCGCCGCCATCCACCACGGTAATCTGCGGATGCTGCGCCAGCGGCAGCTGGCTGAAGCGGCGATCGCCGGGGCTGACGGCAATCACCACCCGCTGGACGCGCGCATCCGCCAGCAGCGCGGCGACCGCGTGTTCGAGAATCGTTTTGTTACCGATTGAGAGATATTGTTTCGGGCATTCCGTTTGCATGCGGCGGCCGAAACCGGCTGCCGGCACCACGGCGCAAACGCCCGGAAAAGTGGCTGCCATGTTGTAATCCTGGGCCTGGTTATCGATTGTTCTGCTGTTGCCCCGATGCCTGATTGCGTTTAGACGCATCCGGTACCAGACGATAGAAGGTTTCGCCCGGGCGGGTCATGCTGAGTTCATTGCGCGCACGCTCCTCAATCGCTTCCTGCCCGCCGTTGAGGTCGTCAATTTCGGCAAACAGCTGATCGTTGCGTGCTTTTAATTTGGCGTTAGTCGCCTGCTGGGCGGTGACGTCGTCGTTAACCCGCGTGTAGTCATGCAGGCCGTTTTTACCGAACCACAGCGAATACTGTAGCCAGACCAGCAAAGCTAATAATAGCAGCGTTAGTTTACCCATCCTGCCCCCTGAAAAACGGCATCATCATCCCAAAACTCGCCCGGGTACGCTACCGGGGCGCGCGGACGATGCCGCGTAACGCGGGGACTGTACCATATTTTTGCTGTCGATACCCATGCTTGATTCATACCAGCAACGGGTTATCCCAACAGCCAGAGGAAGAGTAGCGCAAACATCAGCCCAACGGTCAGGATGGTCGCGCTGACGCTATAGAGCAGTTTGCCATTGAGCAGAGAGTGCAGCGCAATACCGACCACCACCGCCACCGGCATCAACGCAAGGAAGAATGGCCAGGTGTAGAGGAGAAAGAAGAGTGTATTACTGCCATAGAGAAGGAAGGGAATACCCAGCGCCAGCAGCCACGAAATAAAGCCCACGGCAGCGCCCGACAAAGACCAGGTGGTCTCGTCGCCGATCGCCGGAGGCGGTTCTGAACGAATAATACTGAGGTTCTGGGTATTGCGCATATCGAATCCTGTAGACCGGGCAACCGGCACCCCTCGATGCCGCTGCCGTTTCAGGATCTGATAATATCGCTCTGTTGCAGCAGGTCTAATAGTTGGTGCACCAAATTTGTTACCAATTGTTCACCATCCAGATGAATTTCCGCCTTTTCCGGTGCCTCATAGACCGAGTCTATACCGGTGAAATTGCGTAATTCCCCTGCCCGCGCTTTCTTATACAATCCTTTCGGATCCCGCGCCTCGCAGATGGCCAGCGGGGTATCGACGAACACTTCGATAAAGCGTCCTTCCCCGAGGCGCTCGCGCACCATCTGCCGTTCCGCACGGTGCGGAGATATAAATGCCGTCAATACCACCAGCCCGGCATCGACCATCAGCCTGGCCACTTCCCCGACGCGGCGAATGTTCTCTTTGCGATCCTCATCGCTGAATCCCAGGTCGCTGCACAGGCCATGGCGCACGTTATCGCCGTCCAGCAGATAGGTGCTGACGCCGCGCTCATGCAGGGCCTCCTCCAGCGCCCCGGCGACGGTGGATTTACCCGACCCCGAAAGGCCGGTAAACCACAGCACCACGCCGCGATGGCCGTGATGCTGTTCCCGCTGCTGTTGGGTCACAGGGTGGGCATGCCAGACGACGTTTTCGTCATGCTGGGCCATTATTTGCCTCCCAGCAGGTCGCGGGCGTCCCAGTGCGGGAAATGTTTACGGATCAGCTGGTTCAGCTCCAGCTCGAAGGCGCTGTACTGTGATGCCGAAGTCGATGCCTGCAGGTGCGGCTCGTTGACCATCCCGGCGCCGACGGTGACGTTGGTCAGGCGATCGATAAAGATAAGCCCGCCGGTCACCGGGTTTTGCTGATACGGATCCAGCACTAAAGGTTCGTCAAAGGTCAGCTCCACCAGGCCGATGCCGTTCAGCGGCAGAGACTCGACTTCACGCTGGGTCAGGTTGTTAATATCGACCTGGTAGCGGATAGCGTCGACGCGAGCGCGGGTCTTCTTGCCGGCGATTTTGATGTCGTAGCTCTGGCCCGGGGTCAGCGGCTGTTCGGCCATCCACACCACGTCGATGCTGGCGCTTTGTACCGCCGGCAGCGAGGCTTGCGCGTCAACCAGCAGGTCGCCGCGACTGATGTCGATTTCATCTTTCAGCACAAGGGTAATGGCTTCGCCGGCGGCGGCTTCCTGCAGGTCGCCGTCGAAGGTGACGATACGCGCCACGCTCGATTCGACGCCCGACGGCAGCACCTTCAGACGCTGGCCAACCTGCACGGTACCGGAGGCGACCGTGCCGGAGAAGCCGCGGAAATCAAGGTTCGGACGGTTAACATACTGCACCGGGAAGCGCAGCGGCTGGCTCTCGACCACCCGCTGGATCTCCACTGTTTCGAGGACTTCCAGCAGCGTCGGGCCACTGTACCACGGCATATTCGCGCTCTGGCTGGCGACATTATCGCCTTCCAGCGCCGACAACGGCACAAAGCGGATATCAAGGTTGCCCGGCAGCTGCTCGGCAAAGGTCAGATAATCTTCCCGGATCTCGTTGAAGCGCGCTTCGCTAAACTCGACGAGATCCATTTTGTTGATCGCCACTACCAGGTGTTTAATGCCCAGCAGCGTCGAGATGAAGCTGTGACGGCGGGTCTGGTCGAGCACGCCCTTGCGCGCATCGATCAGCAGGATCGCCAGGTCGCAGGTGGACGCGCCGGTGGCCATATTGCGCGTGTACTGCTCGTGCCCCGGGGTGTCGGCGATGATAAATTTGCGCTTTTCGGTCGAGAAGTAGCGATAGGCCACGTCGATGGTGATGCCCTGCTCGCGCTCGGCCTGCAGGCCGTCCACCAGCAGCGCCAGGTCCAGCTTTTCGCCCTGGGTGCCGTGACGCTTGCTGTCGTTGTGCAGCGAAGAGAGCTGGTCTTCATAGATCTGGCGCGTATCGTGCAGCAGGCGGCCAATTAAGGTGCTTTTGCCGTCATCGACGCTGCCGCAGGTCAAAAAACGCAGCAGGCTCTTGTGCTGTTGCGCGTGCAGGTAAGCTTCTACGCCGCCTTCGTTGGCAATTTGTTGGGCAATGGTCGTGTTCATGGCGGCTCCTTAGAAATACCCCTGACGTTTCTTCAGCTCCATCGAGCCGGCCTGGTCGCGGTCAATGACGCGCCCCTGACGTTCGCTGGTGGTCGATACCAGCATCTCTTCAATAATTTCGGGTAGCGTCTGCGCTTCAGACTCCACCGCGCCGGTCAGCGGCCAGCAGCCGAGGGTACGGAAACGCACCATCCGTTTTTCAATCACCTCGCCCGGCTGCAGATCGATACGGTCGTCATCGATCATCATCAGCATACCGTCGCGCTCCAGCACCGGACGCTCAGCGGCCAGATACAGCGGCACGATTTCAATATTTTCCAGATAGATGTACTGCCAGATATCCAGCTCGGTCCAGTTGGAGAGCGGGAAGACGCGGATGCTTTCGCCTTTGTTAATCTGGCCGTTGTAGTTGTGCCACAGCTCCGGACGCTGATTTTTCGGGTCCCAGCGGTGGAAGCGGTCGCGGAAGGAGTAGATGCGCTCTTTCGCGCGGGATTTCTCTTCGTCGCGACGCGCGCCGCCGAACGCGGCGTCAAAGCCGTATTTGTTCAGCGCCTGCTTCAGCCCTTCGGTTTTCATGATATCGGTATGCTTGGCGCTGCCGTGGACAAACGGGTTGATGCCCATCGCCACCCCTTCCGGGTTTTTATGCACCAGCAGTTCACAGCCGTAGGCTTTAGCGGTCCGGTCGCGGAACTCATACATCTCACGGAATTTCCAGCCGGTATCGACGTGCAGCAGCGGGAACGGCAGGGTTCCCGGATAAAACGCTTTGCGCGCCAGATGCAGCATTACGCTGGAATCTTTCCCGATGGAGTACATCATTACCGGGTTAGAAAATTCGGCGGCCACCTCACGAATAATATGGATGCTTTCCGCCTCCAGTTGCCGCAGGTGAGTGAGTCGTTTTTGGTCCATAACCGTTCCTTAAGCCAGATTGACCACCGAAGCGTTAAACCCCTCGGCGGATGATGTATGTTGAAACCAGGCGAGCTGCTGATGCAGCTGCACCACTTCGCCTACCACCAGCAGGGAGGGCATCGGGGCGTCTTTCGCCAGGTGTTCGAGTTGTTGCAATGTGCCGGTTATCGTCTGCTGATCGTCACGGGTGCCGCGGGAAATCACCGCCACCGGCGTGTCGCTGTCGCGACCGTGGGCGATCAGCTGGGCGCTGATTTCCGCCGCCTTCATGGTGCCCATGTAGATCGCCAGCGTTTGTTGGCTCTTCGCCAGCAGCGACCAGTCGAAGGGGGCGCTGTCCGGCTTATAGTGGCCGGTGACAAAGACGGCGCTTTGCGCATAATCGCGATGGGTCAGCGGAATACCGGCGTAGGCTGTCGCTCCGGCGGCGGCGGTGACGCCCGGCACCACCTGGAACGGGATCCCCGCCTCGGCGGCAGCCTGCAGCTCTTCTGCGCCGCGGCCAAAAATAAACGGATCGCCGCCCTTCAGACGCACGACGGTTTTCCCCGCCTTCGCCGCCTCCACCAGCAGCTGATTGGTTTCATGCTGCGGCACCGAATGCTCGCCGGCGCGTTTGCCGACGCAAATAAGTTCGGCATCGCGGCGCACCAGCTCGAGAACCGGCTGAGTCACCAGATGGTCGTGGAAAACCACGTCCGCCTGCTGGATCGCCTGCAGACCGCGAAGGGTCAGCAGCCCGGCATCGCCCGGTCCGGCGCCGACCAGAATAATTTCTCCCGTCTCGCGTTCGGGCTTATCCAGCTCATCCTGCAGCGCTTTTTCCGCCTCCGCAGAGTTGCCCGCCACCATCAGGCTGGCGAAGCGGCCGGTAAAGACGCGCTCCCAGAAGCGGCGACGCGCTTCGGTGGTCGTCAGGCGGGTTTTCAGATGGTTGCGCCAGTAGCTTGCTGATTCCGCCAGCCGACCGAGATTCGTCGGCAGCAGCGCTTCGATTTTTTCACGCAGAATGCGCGACAGCACCGGCGCTTTACCGCTGGAGGAGATCGCCACCAGCAGCGGCGAACGGTCGACGATAGAAGGGAAAACAAACGAGCACAGCGCCTGGTTATCCACCACGTTGACCAACCGGTAGCGCGCGTTAGCTGCCGCAAACACCCGCTGGTTAAGCGCCTCATCCTCGGTGGCCGCAATCACCAGAAAGACATCATCCACCAGCGAGTCGCTGAATGCCGTCGCCCGCCAGCTGAGTGCCTGGCGCGCAGCCAGATCGGCCAGCGCCGGTGACAGCGTTTCAGCGACCACCTGCACCTGCGCCTGGGCGCGCAGCAGGAACTTGATCTTACGTTCAGCAATCTCGCCGCCGCCGATCACCAGCACGGGCCTTTGTTTCAGTTCGGCAAAAAGGGGCAAGTAATCCACGGTGCAACAACTCTCTTACATTCAGCGATACTGCGACTATAGGGTGCGCCTTAGAGCAAATGAAATTACGAAATGGAATGAGTTGTGACACAAAGGAATAACGCGGCGGAAATACAAATATCAAAAAGTGCTTAACGCGCTATTTTTCCGCTATTTAAGAGCAATTGAAATTGTTTAACCGCGGTCACAGTTTCATACTGTACGCGTCAAATTGTCTTGTTCGTGTAAGGACCCCTTATGTTTTCCGCGTTGTGCCGCCGTCTGCTTCCGCTGGCGCTCGGCACCGGTTTTGTTTTTGCCGCCGCCCCCGCATTCAGCGCGCTGGGCGACACCGCCAGTAGCCAGGCCCGCCATATCGCCACCGTCTTCCCGGGACGAATGACCGGAACGCCGCCGGAAATGCTCTCAGCTGACTATCTGCGCCAGCAGTTCGCCCTGATGGGGTATCAGAGCGACGTGCGAAGCTTCAATACCCGCTATATCTATACCGACAGCAATCAGCGTAAGAACTGGCATAACGCCACCGGCAGTACGGTGATCGCCGCCCATGAAGGTAAAGTGCGCCAGCAGATTATTATCATGGCACACCTCGACACCTATGCGCCGCAGAGCGATAAAGACGTGGAGAACAACCTCGGCGGCCTGACGCTGCAGGGCATCGACGACAACGCGATGGGACTTGGCGTATTGCTGGAGCTGGCGGAGCATTTAAAGAACGTCCCTACCCGCTATGGCATCCGCTTTATCGCCACCAGCGGTGAAGAGGAAGGCCGTCTCGGCGCGCAAAACCTGCTGCAGCGGATGAGCGAAGCGGAAAAGAAAAATACCCTGCTGGTGATCAATCTCGATAATCTGGTGGTGGGCGATAAGCTTTACTTCAACAGCGGCCGCAGCACGCCGGCCTCGGTGCGCAAGCTGACCCGCGACCGCGCGCTGGCTATCGCTCGCAGCAAGGGCATCGCCGCCTACACCAACCCGGGACTTAATCCGGCTTATCCGAAAGGCACCAGCTGCTGCAATGACGCCAGCGTCTTCGACAACGCCGGGATCCCGGTGCTGTCGGTCGAGGCGACTAACTGGTCACTCGGCAAAAAAGATGGCTATCAGCAGCGGAGCAAATCGGCCAGTTTCCCGCAGGGAACCAGTTGGCATGACGTCCAGCTGGATAATCAGCAGTATATCGACCACGCGCTGCCGGGGCGCATCGAACACCGCGGACGCGAGGTAGTGAAAGTCATGCTGCCGCTGGTGAAAGAGCTGGCGAAGGTGGAGAAGCCATCGTCATTAAAATAATCGGGTAGTCATCACCGGCAACAAGGATTGTCGCCATGATCAATTTACGCTGTTCGGGCGTTTTTTTTCTGCTGCTGGCTGCCAGCGCAGGCGCCCTCGCCGACAGCCAGGTCTATATCTGGCAGCGGGTCTGGAATGACCAGCATAAGACCGCGCTACAGCAAAGCCAGGCGCTGTTTGCCACTTTGCGCGTTCTGGGGATCCAGTTTCATCCTCAGGAAGGCGTCCGCCTTGCCCGCGTTAACACTTCATTATTACAGCAGGATGGCCGCCCGGTGTGGCTGGTCGTCCGCCTGGACGGCAGCCTGACGCAGCTTGATACCACCACAATGCTGCCGCAGATAAAGCGCCTTGTGACCCACTGGCGCAAGGCAGGCGTTAATCTCACCGCCATTGAAATCGATTATGATGCTCCCACTTCGCGGCTCTCCGATTATCAACGCCTCCTGATGGCCATGCGCCAGGGGCTGCCTTCAGATATTACGCTCAGCATCACGGCGCTCCCGACCTGGCTCACCTCCCCCGGACTGCGTCCTTTGCTGAAAGCGGTAGATAGCTCCGTATTGCAACTTCATAGCGTGCAATCCCCGGGGACCGGCTTGTTCGACCCGACACTGGCCCGGCGCTGGAGCAGGCAATATGCGCTTATCGCTCCTCACCCTTTTTACCTCGCGCTCCCGGCCTATGGTTCCGCGCTCATCGCTGCCCCGGGACAGCCCGCCAGCGTTGAAAGCGAGTCGCCGCTGTGGATTGCGGCTGAAAAACAAGAACTGAGCGTTTCACCGCGGCAAATCGACACGTTTACTCGCGAACTGGAACAACAGCCGCCGCATCATTTTTCAGGTATCGTCTGGTTTCGTCTGCCTCTGGATAACGATACCCGCGCCTGGTCGCTTAGTACGCTGGCGGCAGTCATCCGCCATCAGCCGTTAACCTCCCGCTGGCAGTGGCTGGCGCTTCCCGATAAGGCCAACGCCAGCGCAGAGTCCACGCTCTACGAACTGGCGATTAAAAACACAGGCAATATTGATGCCCCACTCCCGGCGAAAATAACGCTAACCACGGAAGATTGTCTGGCCGCCGACGGCGCCGGAAGCTACCGCTTTATCGAACAAACGTTTTCCCTCACCGCCCCTGCGCTGTTGCGCGCCGGGCGGACGCAAGCCATTGGTTGGGCAAGATGCTCAACGCCACCACAAGGAAAGTTTCATGTTAACCCGTAAATTACCTCTGGCCGCCTTCCTGGCGGCGACGCTTGTTGCTGCCAGCAGCCACGCCTGTGGGCCGTTTTTCCCCAACTATTTGTTAGCAGATCGCCAGGCTAATCTGCTGTATCTGCCGGAGGGGAGCTTTGCTTTAGAGAGCAGCCGCCTGGTGCTTGCCGATCCGCGACTTCCGCAATGGCGTGATACATCTGCCGACAAGCCTACCTCTCCCACGGCCGAGGAGACGCTGCTGAAGACGATCCGGGCCAGCGGTTCGTTAGCCGCCGCGGAAAAAATGGCCGCTGATCTCCCGACCGCCAGCCGCCTGTACGTGCTCGGCGCAGTGGCGTTTGCTGAACGCGATAGCCGGGCGCGTGACTATTTTCGCCAGCTTTTGGCCTTGCCCGTGGAACAACAGGGCGAGTGGGGGCTCAAGGCGCGTTATTCGCTGGCCCGCAATTTGATGCGTGATTATCCGCTTACTGATAGTCGTTCTTCTCACGGTAGTGAGCAGGAATTGCGCGAAGCCTTCGATCTCTACCAGCAGATCATTGACGCCGTTCGTGAAGGTCAGCAGGATCCGGAGCTGCTCTCGCTGGCAAGTCTTGGCCAGCAGGGACGTATCAAACACTGGCAAAGCGACCCCATTGCCGCGGCTCATCTTTATGCCCGGCAGGCGGCGCAGGGTTCCCCCAGTGGCAGCCTCTCTTTACGCTACACTGTCGACGTCCTCAACCACCCGGAAAACGAACAGTTCCTGCAACCTGGCCTGGACGATCCGGTTAT
The DNA here is from genome assembly GCF_025813515.1 of Klebsiella sp. KP20-425-1. Taxonomy (NCBI): domain Bacteria; kingdom Pseudomonadati; phylum Pseudomonadota; class Gammaproteobacteria; order Enterobacterales; family Enterobacteriaceae; genus Klebsiella; species Klebsiella sp. KP20-425-1. The sequence goes on along the minus strand of NZ_CP109614.1, from coordinate 1,053,895 downwards.
TCAGCAACTGCTGATTGCGAGTTTTTTTACTCGTTCGTCCAATTTGTTGTACGAGCCGGAACCGCGGCCCTTTGATCCGACAGAGGTCAAAAATTACCATAATGAGCTGATAGCGAAGCTGGCGCAGAAAGTCGATCGCGATATGGCCGGTAGCGACCGCCTGATCGCCCTCGCCTATCGTAACGGCCAATATCCGCTGGTGACGCTGATGTTGAAAAACGCCAAAGAAAATGGGCTCACCGCCTGGGTAAGGGCCAAAATGGCGCTGCGGGCCGGTGATGTCAACGCGGCAGCGGCATGGTACGCCAAAGCCGCGGCGTCATTTCCGCCAAATGAAACCTGGGGTTTCCAGTCCTATAGTGATGACATTGTCGGCGAGGAGTTTGTTACGCCGGTCTGCCGTATTCATGCCGAGCAGGCGATACTCGCGCTCAACCGCGACGACTATCTGCAGGCAATGCGGCTGATGTATCAGGCGAAAGAAAATTACTGGCCGGATGTCGCGCACATTGCCGAACGAGTGCTCACGGTCAATGAACTCCTTGCTTTCGTGGATAAATATGTCCCGGCACCTTCTCCTTCAGCCCCTACTACGCCGAAAAATGCCGGGCGCGATAGCGCTGACGCCAGGCTACGCAACCTGCTCGCCCGACGCCTGATGCGCGCGGGCCAGTATCAAAAAGCGCTGGTCTATTTTGCGCTGGCCGAAGATCGAGACGCCGCCCGGGCGTTTATCGATGCCTTTCCGAAAAAGGGACACAAAACAGCTCAGGCGCAGGGCTGGTGGCAAGCGGCGCTAATCCTGCGTCATCAAGGGATGGAATTGACAGGCTATGAGATGGCGCCCGATTTTGCGCTGTATGGAGGCGGGTATTCATGGCCCTATTACAACCAGGGACCGGAAGATAATTCGGCCGTGACATCGTGGATAAGTGATGGCGAACGGCAACGCGTTCAGCGATCCCTGCTAAAACAGGACAGTCATTTCTTACACTATCGCTGGCAGGCGGTGACGCTGGCGGAAAAAGCGGCCGACCTGTTGCCATATAAATCACAGGCCTATGCTGCCGTGCTGTGTAATGCAACAGGATGGGTATGGGGGCGGGATGCTCAATTAACCAAACGCCTGTATCAGCGCTATGTTAAGTACGGCGCCCCGTTCCCATGGGCCGAAAATTTTGGTCGGGATTGCCCGGAGCCGGATTTTAGCGCGATCCAGGAGACGGTAAAAAAACAGTGATATCGCTAGAGCGGCAGGTAGCGATATTTATTCTCCGCAAGCTTTCGTGCCCACTCTCAGGATCGATAACGTTAGTGGACGGGCTTATCCTCGCGAATGCGGGGAACACAGTTAGTTCAGTTTCACCCAAGTGAACCCCGGTTTATCCCCGCTGGCGCGGGGAACACGTCTTCCCTGTTTGCTGCCTGCTGTCTGTCTGCGGTTTATCCCCGCTGGCGCGGGGAACACGACGGAACGGCAGTGATATCCATGACGATCACCGGTTTATCCCCGCTGGCGCGGGGAACACCACATCAGAATCCACCGGAAAACGCTCATCCCCGGTTTATCCCCGCTGGCGCGGGGAACACGCGCAGGCGTCGATAAACTCGCGCGCCATGTCCGGTTTATCCCCGCTGGCGCGGGGAACACTTTTACCGATAGCCAGCAGAGCGCGCATCGCCCGGTTTATCCCCGCTGGCGCGGGGAACACTGAATTGCGCCATTGGCAATAGAGTTAAGATCCGGTTTATCCCCGCTGGCGCGGGGAACACTATGCAATACACGCCGCCTCAGTCGTTCTGTACGGTTTATCCCCGCTGGCGCGGGGAACACTACCACGGATCATCACCAAGCAGACCAGGCAACGGTTTATCCCCGCTGGCGCGGGGAACACGCCAACATGGGGAGGGTCATCTGATGGGGTTTCCGGTTTATCCCCGCTGGCGCGGGGAACACTTCAGCAACCGTCTCAATACGGGTAAGCCTGTCGGTTTATCCCCGCTGGCGCGGGGAACACAAATTTCCCAGAATCGTGGTGCTGGCTGATTTCGGTTTATCCCCGCTGGCGCGGGGAACACGCGCTCTTCGTCGTTGCGGCGGGTGCCTGCTCCGGTTTATCCCCGCTGGCGCGGGGAACACACTAAAGATATATTACTGTTTTATAATAGCTTTTTAAGCACACAACAATTTACCAACTTTATCACAACAATCTCACATTATTAAAGAACATCCAACTCATTGATTTTCAAGGGGAAGGAATGAAACCAGTCGTAGGCCATCTAAATCTACCGGTATACGGCGGTTTTCTCCCCAGGTTTGAAACTCAAAACCTGATTCGCTGTTTGTCGCCCAGGCCATCACGACATTTCCACCGTCACTTAGCTGTATCACCTGCTGCCAGATCATTTCCCGGATCCGTTTTGAGGTATCACCAACATATACCCCAGCGCGGATCTCAAGCAGCCAGATTGCGAGCCGTCCTCGCAGGCGAGGTGGAACATTTTCCGTCACCACCATAAGCATACTCATCAGCCATGCCCTCGATGCCCTTTATCTCCCATCGACTCGGGCTCGGGTATCGCCGGCGGCAGCATATCCGGCGGTGGTTGAGGCGGTTCAATTTCGCCAGCAGACAGCACCTCTTCAATCAACGGAATCAATTTGCCTGTCAGCTTTGTACTGCGGAAAATATCGCGACAGGCCAGCCTGACTTCTTTATCCGGCTCCGCAGGATGGCTGGCGGCGATCTCAAATGCTTTTGGCACGACGGAATCAAATTTAATAATGTCAGCAATATCATAAACAAACGAAAGCGGCTTACCGCTGTGAATAAAACCGATGGCAGGCGCATAGCCTGCCGCCAGAATCGCTGCTTCAGATATACCGTATAAACACGACGTCGCTGCACTAATACACTGGTTTACAACATCCCCCCTGGCCCAGTCTTTTGGATCATAATTGCGCCCGTGCCATTTCACACCGTAGCGTTTCGCCAACAGAGCGTAGGTTTGCCGAACGCGAGATCCTTCAATACCGCGTAGCTGCTCCACAGAACGGCGCGCGGGTGGCGCTTCACGAAAACGCAGTTCATACATTTTGCGCACCACCTTCAAGCGCAAATCATCATCCAGCGCCAGCTTAGCCTGGTACAAGAGTTTGTCGGCCCGCGCGCCGCCGGGCTGGCCGGAAGAGTAAACCCGCACGCCCGCCTCCCCCACCCACACCAGCAGCGTCCCGACGGTCGAGGCCAAACGCACTGCCGCATGAGAAACCCGCGTTCCCGGCTCCAGCATAATGCAGGCCACCGATCCTACCGGGATATGCGTGCGGATCCCGGTCTTATCGATTAATACAAATGCGCCATCAAGTACATCGATCTGCCCGTACTGGAGAAAGATCATCGATGTCCGATCTTTCAGCGGGATGGGGTTTAACGGCACGAAGGTCACTCGCCATCCCCGGGTTTAATCATCATCATTCCGCAGCCAAAAGCCCGGCTTTTACCGTATCCCGACGCCAGACGCTGCAAAAATAACGCTGGATCGTTCACCACCAACATGCCGGTGTAATCCACACTGCTGAACTGAATGGTCTGGCGCGATTTTTCGCGCCGTATCTGCTGCTGACGATAAGCATCCACCACGGTCTCCGCTAAAGAAAACCCGCTTTGTTCACCTTGCCGCGTTAACCAGGCCAGCGCCGCCTGTTGCTGATGCGCCCAGATATCCCGAGGTTCAACCTGCTCTTTAACCTGGCGCTTAGCGTCCATCAGCAGATCGTGGCGCTTGCCGGCTTTACAAATCGTTGGATTTGCCCGCAAGCTAAAACACAATCTCTGGCCAGCCCGCAGTTCGGGATTAAACGAACGGCTTTGGATCTCAAAAATCTCGCTCTCAGCAGGCAGCTGTGGTGACAAAACGAAAAAGCGAAATGCGCCCTGCAACGCTTCGCGCCGATAGAGAAACTGCCGCTGTTGCCCGCCTGGAAAAAGCTGCCACAACCACTGATGCATGACATATTCACCGCGTTCCACCAGGTGCAAGAGCTGTAATGGCGAAAGCTGCGCGGTATACAACGTTATTCTTGAGAGGTACACGTTTCCTCCTTACTGAGCCAGGTTCCCTGATTCATGGAGCGCTCGCCAAACAGCCAATGCTGGCGGTTAAGCGGACAGTCGCGGCGCCGCAGTATTTTATTGGCGACTAAACCAGCATGCTCACCCTCCCACCAGCATTGATCCTGCAGCTGTCGCAGAGAAAGCCTCAGCAGGTTAAATCTTTCCTGATACTGGCGATAAGCCTGGCGAAGTACCTCTGCGGCGTGGCCTTCAAGCAGCAGCGGCATTAACGGCAGCGCCAGCGGATGACTTTTGCGTCCCAGATACAGCGGAAATACCGGGTAACGTAGCGCCTCATGCAACTGCTCCAGCGAGTAAGGCGCATCAGGCGTGACCGCCACCGCAATCATCCACCAGGCATCGGTATAATAATCGCGCCGGGAGATCAGCGCGCTGAGTAGCTCAGGATCCTGTAACTCTTCGCGGCGACTGAAATAGCGCGCCTTACGCACTTCTTTCGGCATCTGTACAGTATGATAATCCCTCGCCCAGCGCGGTTCGCTGCTGGCGCAGAGCAAAAAGGAGTAATGCTGGTTGAAGGCGTTTAACCGCTGTTCTTCTTCACGGCGGATCCCTAATGCCGCCGCCAGCAGCCCCAGCAATGCTGAACGGGAGGGTAGCTCATGGCTATGACGGACCTCGCCGGGGGCGTCCACGCCCCACGACGCCATCGGACCATGAAGCTGAAAAACCAGATATTGGCTCATTAGCCGCCCCTTACGCGCAGATGAAATCAAGCACGTCATTCATGCTTCCCTGCTTATTCATCACGTCAAAGTGCTGAAATGCCGTCTGCTGCCCGTAGACGGTATTCATATTTTCCCGCAGCGCAGTAATCCGCTGCACCGCGACATCCAGCTGATCGCCGCCATTAATGGGCTGATAAAATGCCGCCGCCAGTGAGCGTGGTTGATCGGTACCTTTTTCCGCCAGCGCCCAGGACGCATAGGCGCGGCTGGCGAAGCTGTTCTGTTTGCCGGTTGGAGAGACTTTTAGCGCCGCTTCGGTGAAGGCGCGCAGCGTTTTGTTCGCCAGTTCTTCATTACCGTTGAGGTTGTTCACCAGCAGATCTTTATCAATGCAGATATAGGTATAAAACAGCGCCGAGCCAAAACCTGTCTCCCCTAAGTGGCCCGCGCCGGCGTCTTCAGAGGCCGCGCGTAAGTCATCCACCGCCGTAAAGAAATCGTCCTCAACAATGGTTTCGCTAACGCCAAAAGCGTGCGCCACCTGGCAGGCAGCTTCAACGTTATAGGTCGGTTGGTCCGCCAGCATACGGCCAAACATCGCGATATCCACCGCCATGCGGTCATGGCGCAGCAGCGCCGCTTCTTCTTTCGTGGCCGCACGTTTTTCTTCCGCCAGGCGGTGCGCCAGCGCTTTCACGGCGTCAAACTCTGCGGGGCTAATGTGCGCCAGCTGTTCCGTTTCCGAACACTTCAGCGGATCGTTTTGATCCGCTTTAGTTTTAACTTTGCCAAAGCATTCACCAATAGCTTTGACGTAATCCACCGCTTTCCTGGGTTCAATCCCGCTCTTCACCAGAATTTCCGCGGCTTCGCGGGCGATGCGGCCGCTGCGGATGCCAATATGGCCGGCCAGTGCGTGCTCAAAAAGTTCGGAGGTACGCCATGCGCGTTTCAGGCTCTGTGAAGAGATGCGCAAACGGGTCGCCCCACCAAGCATCACCGTTTTCGGCGCGCCGGTATCGTCGCGGTTGAGGTTAGCGGCAGGATAAGCAGTCAGTAAGTGAAGCTGAATAAAAGTCGTCATTTGAAATTCCTTTTAAAATCATTCGGCATCGCCGGCCTGGTAATAGTCCAGCGCCCAGCGGATACGGATAAACTCGATTGGCCGCTGCTGACGGCGGCGGTGATTCAGTAAATCGTCTTGCTCACGACACCAGCGAAAGATATCTTCCGCCAGCGACAAGAGATTGACAGAGCCGTGGAGCAGACTTATCGCGCGACGCAGCTGGCGCAGCAGCTCATCGGGGGTTTTGACCGCCGAAAGCCGGGCAAACCTCAGTCTCGACATCACCGGGGTATCGCCCGTTTTCTGCCCCAGCTGAGCGGCGAACGTCTGGCGGTCATCAATCGTTTTGACCTGCGCCGCCAGCGCCGCCACCAGCGCCAGCGCGGTAAAACGCCACGCCTTCCCCTGGGTGTTCCACAGAGAATGTGTTTGCACCATCAGGGAGTGGAAGCCTTCCGACAGGCAGACATCGTTCAACGTCGCGCTACGCCGGAGGCTGGCCCGCAGACCGCGCTTCTCCTGCAGCTCTTCATGCCATTGGCGCAGAGTGGCCTTATGTTCATCACTTACAACATTCATTGCGCAGCCTCCTGCTTTTTAGCCCTGGCGGCTTTTGCACTCTGCTTTTCCGCCGACGTGGCGAAATATTTTTTACGCGCGGTCATGCAGCGCGCCAGGTCGTTGTTTTCATAGGGATTGGTAAAGACACGATCGTCAAAGCAGCGACGAACGAATAACCACAGCTCTCTTTGCCATTTGTCCAGCCGCTCCTGCGCGGGTTGGCCATTCTCCAGTTCGTGTATGAGGTTCAAAAAAAGCGGCTGGGTCTGGTTCCAGAAATCGATATCAATAAAGCTAAAGTCGCCGCGCGCGCCTTTGGGATCGTCAAACCATGCCTCTTTTAGCGCGCTGCGCAGCAGGCTCAGCAGGCGTGCGGCGGTTTGTGCTGCTTTGCGTAAATCCGGGATCGTGCTTTCATCCGTCAACAGCGGGAAATGATGTTCGTACCAGCAGCGAATCTTCATGTTGTCGAAGTCGGCGCCAAATCCCCATAGCCCGGCTTTGATGTTCCTGAGACCGCGTGCATTGAACACCTTCACGACCTGGGCTGGGTATTCACTGTTGCTTTCCGTCTGATTGTCCTGGCTTAACCCCAGCCAGTCGCGCCAGATAAGCCCGCCGGGCTGGGGTTTGACGGAAAAGAAGCCGCCGTCACCTTTCAGCGCCAGACGATACGGCGTGAGCGGGTGGCGCCAGCCGTCGTAGTTTATGCCGTAGTTTTTGACCGCCATCTGGCTGAGTAGCCCATCGCTTTCGCTGGCGCAGGTGTCGCAGGTCCCTGGCTGAGTGGCGGCAAAATCCAGGCGAATACGGCGGGGCATTCCCCAGTACGCCTGCAGCTTATCTACCTGCTCCGGGGTAGTGATGGCGCTGGCTTGTTCGCTGGTGCGCGTCGGAGCAAGCCACGGGAAAACGGACTCATCGTAAGCGGCAGGTAACGGCATATCCGCGGCATCCTGCGGCAGCACGTTGAGCCACAGCTTGCGCCATAGCGGCGTGAGTCGCTCCCCCTCATACTCCTGCAGTTCAATCAGCGTGGTCAGCGGCCCACCGCCGCGCAGTCCGGTGCGGTAGCCTTTGCCGCCTGCTGGCGCATTCAGCTGTAAAGAAAACAACGCCAGCGCAGCGCAGTGCGGGCAAAAAGAGTTGGTCACGCCACGTTTGATAAAATGGTCTTTATTGAATTTAGTGGTCTGCGCGCCGGGGACCTCCGGTAACAGGGAGGCAATCGACACCTTATCGCCCCCTAACGAATCGAAATCCTGCATAAACGAAGGTGTATCCGGGCCAAACTGAAAGGCAGCCTCCAGCGGCGCTAATGCCGCAACGAGCGTCTCTGCGCTTAACCCCTCTTCCCAGGTATCTTCCCAGCCATTGCGGTTTTTGGGAGCAACAGCGCACTGCAACAGTCCAATCAGAAATTGCCAGGCAGCACCTTGTAAATCTGCTCGCGTGGCGGCAATATCCACCACGTCCTCATCCGTCAGACCGACCGGCGCCAGCTTACCCGTTGTACCATCGCGGTAACGGACCGGAAGCCAGGCAGTAGTTAAAAGAGAGAAAGTATTCATGTAGTTAGCTGCTAGACCTCCATTGTTCCGATGAGTCCTTCACTGGCCGAATAACCGCAATCCGGCGAGTCTGTAACAATAATCACCACGGCGAAATCCGGGTTTTGATGCTGTTGTACACACCACTGCTGCAGCGACTTTTCAGCCAGGAGCGTGAATTCAGCTTTGTGTTTACGCCACCAGCTTTCCCGCACCCGCAGCATGCTCATTTCCCACGGATGCGCGCCGCAGGCGTAAGGCAGCAACTGTCCATCGACGTTTTTCGCCAGCCACAGCGTGATCGACTCTTCTGCCAGGCGAGTAGAGAGCTTGTCAGCCAGGAAATCACTGCTATCGGGGCTATATCCCGGCTTGAAGTTCAGGAGCATTTGGTGAGCAAACGCGCGATCGCAGTAATATTTTGCCAACTGCGCTTGCTCGGCTTTGGCTAAACCATCGGGAATAGCGATACCTTCCCCGTAGACGGATTCAATCAATAATCGGGCAGATTGTGGCATCCGAATGGCCCCCTGCTGTCGCAAAACGCGCTGCGTCAGCCACAGACGGCCGTGATCGGGATAGACATAAGCGCTGTTACGCAACGCGCTGGTCAGCCACTCTTCTTGCGGCGCTTCATCCCACTCCGGGGCGAGGATCAGCAACTGTGGCGCCGCACGCTCGTCCTCTCCGCCGATTTTCAGCCGACCGCGACGATCCCGGATATGGCGTTGAAGCCGACCCGCGCGCTGAATCAGCAAGTCGATCGGCGCTAAATCAGAGATCATGTCGTCCATATCGATATCCAGGCTCTGCTCTATGACCTGAGTGGCAATCAGCACCCTCCCCGCCCGCTGCGTGCTGTCGTCCTTGCCGAAGTGCGATAAGGTTTCCGTCTCAATTCGCTGACGGTCATAAAAGGCAAAGCGGCTATGGAATAACGAGATTTTTTCGGCGGGGATCGCGCCTCGGGCCAGCAGTTGGCGATAGATACGCACGGCGTCGTCAATGGAATTGCGTATCCAGGCGATACAGCGGCCTTCGCTGGCGGATTGTTCGATACGGGTGAGGCAGGCTTCTTCGTTATCCAGCCAGCCGATGTTCACGCTGCGCTCGACCTCTTTGCGGGTGGCGACATAGCGGGAGATCACCTCTCGCCCCGCCACCTGCGTCAGCCAGGGATAATCGTCATCACCCAGAAGCGGCGCCGCAAGCGCGCAGCCGCTACCGCGACTAAAGGAAGCAACCAACTTATCGCGCTGCTGCTGCGAGAGCGTAGCGGAAAGCAAGATAACGCAGTTGCCGCTGCGCGCCTGTTGCTCAATCAGGCTTTCCAGAATCCGCGACATATAGGCATCGTAGGCATGGATCTCATCGGCCAGCAGCACTTTATTGTCGAGTCCCAACAACCGCAGGTTGTTATGTTTAAAGGGCATGACTGCCATCAGCGCCTGATCAAGCGTGCCCACCCCCACCTCGGCCAGAAGCGCTTTTTTATTGCTGTCGGCAAACCATGCCGCGCAGCCCTGGCTGAATGGCTGTTCCTCATCAGGCTCTTCCGAACCGGAGACAGCGCCGGGCCAGATACGCTGATTAAAGCCCTCCATCAACCCGCGAGCGCTGTGCGCCAGCACCAGGCTGGGGCGCGCGTCAGACTGGTATAAGGCAAGCCACGATTGTGCCAGCCGGTCAAACATCGCATTGGCCGTCGCCATCGTCGGCAGACCGAAAAACAGCCCCTGCGCCTTTCCGGCAGACATCAAGCGGTGGGTCAGGATTAACGCCGCCTCCGTTTTGCCTGCTCCGGTAACATCTTCAAGGATAAACAGCAGCGGTCCAGGCTGGCTGATATCCAGCTCAAGCACCGCCTTCTGGAGCGGCGTAGGATGCTGGATAAAAGGAAACAATGTCTCTATTCCCGTAAATGGTGCAACAGCCGCAGCAGGAGGAAAAACATTCACTGCCTGCTCTGCCTGCGCGTTTGCCTGCCGCCAGTAGACATCAAGCGGCATTCGTTGGGAGACCCGGGGAAAAAAGCGGGTCGATGAGCCAGTCCAGTCAGCCAGTACCACCGCAGCCGAAATAAACCACGACAGGTGACTGAACAGCTCCACACCTGCATCATCATCCCAAAAGGACGGGATTTCCATGTCCGGGAATAGCGATTTAATAGCTAACAGAAAGTCATGCGCTGCTTTAATATCGGATGGATGGAAATTATCCAGAGCGCGCATCCCCACCGGCGGACGCCCGTGATGGCCAGTGGTTAAGGGCATCCACAGAGTAATTACACGCTTAAGTTTACGAATGGAAAGCGATGAGTTCGGAAATAATTCTGGACAATCGCTGAAGTGGGAATTCCATAGCCAATATCCCAGTGACGCATGGGATATTTTTTCATATGTATTTCGACTATCCTTCTGCACGCAGAGATTATCATGGGAATATAATTGTTGAAATGAACGGGAGAATTTCCCAATATCATGCCAGCATAATAGCCAGGCAAAGAATTGCGCGGCGTTTTCAATATCATTAATCCCTAAACGCCTGAAATAACCTGCCAGACCATAGATATCTCGCTTTACCATCCAGTAGCCCATTGCGGCGACATCAAGGGAATGCCAGCACAGCAGATGGTAATCATCACCCCCGCCGGGTTCTCCCTGGCGAGTTTTACCCCAGTAGTTATAAATTGACACAGCATGTCCAGTGCAGAATCGACAGTGAACTGATAATGTACGCTTTTAAGCCAATTTAAAAATGATATAACTCAAGATAGTTGTTTATTATTAACGCATATAAAATAATGGGCTACATTCACTGAATTAATAAAATAAGGATATAGTTTTTAAATATAAAAAATCCCGGAATGACCGGGATTAAATAATAGAGGAGACAACCGCGCTTAACCCTCGTGCAATCCGCACTCGCGTTTAAGCCCGAAGAACCGGGTCTCTTCTTCTGCCATGCCCGGCTCCCATTTGCGGGTGGTGTGGGTATCGCCTACCGACAGATAGCCCTGATCCCACAGCGGGTGGTACTTCAGCCCGTGCTTTTGCAGGTACTGATACACCGTGCGGTTATCCCAGTCGATAATCGGTAGCACCTTGAACACCCCGCGCTGGACCGCCAGCACCGGAAGCGTTGCCCGGCTGCCCGACTGCTCGCGGCGCAGACCGGCAAACCACGTCTGCGCATTGAGCTCTTTCAGCGCCCGGTTCATCGGCTCAACCTTGTTGATCTCATTGTATTTCTCAATGCCCTCAACGCCCTGCTCCCACAGCTTGCCGTAGCGCGCCTCCTGCCAGGCTGCGCTTTCAGCCGCGCGGTAGACCTTCAGGTTCAGCTTGAGCTTGTCCGTCAGCTCGTCAATAAATTGATAGGTTTCCGGGAACAGGTAGCCGGTATCGGTGAGGATCACCGGAATATCCGGGCGGATCTGATTCACCAGATGCAAACTGACCGCCGCCTGAATGCCAAAGCTCGACGACAGCACATAGTTTCCCGGCAGATTTTCCAGCGCCCACGCCACACGCCCTTCGGCGTCAAGCTTTTCCAGTTGGGCGTTGGTTTCCGCGAGTGCCAGAATGCGTTCCACTTTCGGCAATGCATTAAGCGCGTTTAGATCGAGTACGGACATATGAACCTCGTTTGCCTGTTTTGCCGGACGACACTGCGTTCGTCCGGCCTACGGGTTTCGCTGGCCCGGATCGCTACGCGCCACCGGGCACCAGGATGTTATTCCCAGAAATCGCGGGCTGGGTCGAGCACCGGGCGAATGATGCCCGCACGCACCGTAAAATCGCCGAAGCCTTCACCCGCTTCGCGCTCTTTCGCCCAGCGCCCTACCAGTTCGTCTAGCGAGTCGAGAATTTCCGACTCGGTAATATTCTCCCGGTACATCCGCGGGATGCGGGTGCCGTTGCGGTTACCGCCGATGTGCAGGTTATAGCGGCCCGGCGCTTTGCCCACCAGTCCCACTTCCGCCAGCATCGCGCGGCCGCAGCCGTTCGGGCAGCCGGTGACGCGGGTGACGATATGCTCATCGCTCACGCCGTGCTTGCTCATCACCCCTTCCACCTTGTCGATAAACGACGGCAGGAAACGCTCGGCTTCCGCCATCGCCAGCGGACAGGTCGGGAAGGAGACGCAGGCCATCGAGTTTTCGCGCTGCGGGGTGACGGCATTCATCAGGCCATGATCCCGCGCGAGCTTCTCGATCCGCGCCTTCTGATCTTCCGGTACGCTGGCGACAATCAGGTTCTGGTTAGCGGTGATGCGGAATTCGCCTTGATGGACCTTAGCAATCTCCAGCAGGCCAGTCTTCAGCGGACGACCCGGATAATCGAGAATGCGGCCGTTTTCAATAAACAGCGTCAGGTGCCACTTATCATCAATCCCCTTCACCCAGCCGATGCGATCGCCGCGGCCGGTAAATTCGTACGGGCGGATCGGCTCAAACTTAATGCCTGCCCGGCGCTCCACTTCCGCTTTGAAGGTTTCGACACCGACGCGCTCAAGGGTGTACTTGGTTTTCGCATTCTTACGGTCGGTACGGTTGCCCCAGTCGCGCTGGGTGGTCACAACCGCTTCCGCCACCGCCAGAGTATGCTCCAGCGGCAGATAACCGAATTCGCTCGCCGTGCGGGCGTAGGTTTTTTTGTTACCATGTTCGATAGAGAGACCGCCGCCCACCAGCAGGTTAAAGCCCACCAGCTTGCCGTTTTCGGCGATCGCCACGAAGTTCATGTCGTTGGCGTGCAGATCGATATCGTTCTGCGGCGGGATCACCACCGTGGTTTTAAACTTACGCGGCAGATAGGTCTGGCCGAGGATCGGCTCTTCGTCGGTAGTGGCGACCTTTTTCTGATCCAGCCAGATCTCGGCATAAGCGCGGGTACGCGGCAGCAGATGCTCGGAGATCTTTTTCGCCCACTCGTAGGCCTCAGCGTGCAGCTGCGACTCGTACGGGTTGGAGGTGCACAGCACGTTACGGTTCATATCGTTGGCGGTGGCCAGCGCGTCCAGCCCCACCGAGTGCAGCATCTGATGCACCGGCTTGACGTTCTTTTTCAGAATGCCGTGGAACTGAAAGGTCTGCCGGTTGGTCAGGCGAATACTGCCGTAAATGGTGTTCTCAGCGGCAAACTTATCGATCGCCTTCCACTGGGTGGTGGTGATCACCCCGCCCGGCAGACGGCAGCGGAGCAGCATCGCATGACGCGGCTCCAGCTTCTGGGCGGCGCGCTCCGCGCGGATATCGCGATCGTCCTGCTGGTACATGCCGTGGAAACGGATCAGCAGGAAGTTATCGCCTTTAAAACCGCCGGTCAGACCGTCGTTTAAATCTTCCGCAATGGTGCCGCGCAGGTAGTTGCTCTCAAGCTTCATGCGCTCGGCATCGCTCAGTTTACCTTCGACCACTAAAGGCCCCGGATGTTTTTCGCTCATTAGTAGACATCTCGCTGATAACGGCGCTCAACGCGCAGCTCACTTAAAAATTCGTCCGCCGCTTCGGCGTCCATCGCGCCGTATTCGGCAATCACTTCCAGTAAGGTGTTTTCCACGTCCTTCGCCATACGATTGGCGTCGCCGCAGACATAAATGTGGGCGCCGTCATTGATCCAGCGCCACAGCTCGGCCCCCTGCTCGCGCAGTTTGTCCTGCACATAGATTTTTTGTTGTTGATCGCGGGACCAGGCCAGATCGATACGGGTCAGCAGACCTTCCTTCACATAGCTCTGCCACTCCACCTGATAGAGGAAATCTTCGGTGAAGTGCGGGTTGCCGAAGAACAACCAGTTCTTGCCTTGCGCTCCGTCCGCAGCGCGCTGCTGCATAAAGGCGCGGAACGGCGCAATACCGGTGCCCGGGCCAATCATGATCACCGGGGTCTCCGGGTTGACTGGCAGACGGAAGTTGTCGTTGTGTTCGATAAAGACACGGACTTCGCCATCCTCTTCCACGCGGTCGGCGAGGAAGCTGGAGGCGCCGCCAGCCCGGGCGCGGCCTTCAATTTCATAGCGCACCACGCCCACGGTGACATGCACCTCGCTCTCCACTTCCGCCTGTGAGGAAGCAATGGAGTACAGGCGCGGCGTCAGCGGACGCAGCAGACCGATTAACGCCTCGGCGTCCAGCTGCGCTGGAGAGAAACGGACCATATCGACGATCGGCGTCGCGGCGGCATACTGCTGCAACTGAGCTTTATCGCCCACCAGCGGCAGCAGCGATTCGCTGCGCGTCAGGGTGGCGTAATTTTCAACGATAGTCGCGGTGTTAACCGTCAGCTCAAAATGCCACTGCAGGGCTTCCGACAGCGGCAGAGTTTTGCCCTCAACGGTCACCGGCTCGTCGCCTTTCAGCCACAGCAGCTCCACCAGCTCTTTCACCAGCTGAGGATCGTTATGGTACCAGACGCCCAGGGCGTCGCCCGGCTGATAGCGCAGACCGGAATCACCGAGGTCTATTTCGATATGGCGCACATCTTTTTCTGAATTGCGGCCGGTGATTTTCTGATTGACCGACAGGGTCGCCGTCAGGGGCGCTTCTTTGGTATATGGGCTGGTGTGAATATCGTTCACCGCGCCGCTGGTGGCCAGCTGAGCGGGCGCAGCGACCGGCGCACGGGCCTTCAGCGCCTCAACCACGCGCGCGCGCCATTCAGCGGCCGCGGCCTGATATTCAACGTCGGCATCAACGCGATCGAGCAGACGTTCCGCGCCGAGCTCGGCCAGCTTGTTGTCGAAATCTTTGCCGGACTGACAGAAAAATTCATAAGAGGTATCGCCGAGACCAAAGACGGCGAACGCGGTCCCGTCCAGCTTCGGCGCTTTCTTAGAGAACAGGAACTTATGCAATGCGACCGCTTCTTCCGGCGGCTCTCCTTCCCCCTGGGTGGACGTTACAACCACCAGCAGTTTTTCCGCAGCAATTTGTTTGAATTTATAATCGCCTGCATTCACCAGCTTCACGTTCAGCTTCGCCGCCAGCAGATCGTCACGCAGCGCTTCGGCGACGCGGCGGGCGTTGCCGGTTTGCGAGGCGGAAATCAGCGTGATCGTCGGTACCTCGGCGGCCGGGGCGGGGGCGGCTACCGCCGCACCGGACTGCTGATTCAGCACGCCCCAGAAATAGCCAGATACCCAGGCGAGCTGAGTGGGCGTGAAGTCAGTGGTGGCCGCCTGAAGGCGCGCCAGTTGCTCCGGGTTGAGCGGCAGAAAGTTGGAAGGTGGGGCCTGTGTCGTCATGCGTCGTTTGTTCCAGTAAGCAAAGCTGTTATTCGCACCCTGTCAGCGCGACAAAAACAGAAGAGAATAGAAGGTTAACGGCGGGCATAGTAACAATTAAAGAAGGGATAGAAATAATAAATAACCAAATGGACTAACCTGTTTTAGTTGTAGTTATTAACAACAAAATCGATTAAATAAGTAATTGAAATATAATAGATTAAATCAAATAAAGCAGATAAACATGTCCATTTTCTGTTCACGGCCGTTTTAGTTAATGCGAAAAAATGTACTTTCCGGTACCCTACGGCGGTTTTTTTCGTCCTGTTGAGAGTCAATGATGTCCACCACGCTGTTTAAAGATTTCACCTTCGAAGCCGCCCACCACCTGCCGCACGTCCCGGAAGGACACAAATGCGGTCGCCTGCATGGCCACTCCTTTATGGTGCGTCTGGAGATCACCGGTGAAGTCGATCCCCATACCGGGTGGATCATGGATTTTGCCGAGCTGAAGGCCGCCTTTAAGCCGACATACGATCGCCTCGACCACTATTATCTGAACGATATTCCTGGTCTGGAAAACCCCACCAGCGAAGTGCTGGCCAAATGGATCTGGGATGAGATGAAACCGCGGGTGCCGCTGCTCAGCGCCGTGATGGTCAAAGAGACCTGCACCGCCGGCTGCGTCTATCGCGGCGAGTAAGCGAAAAAAAGCCCGGTCAGTACGCTGCCGGGCTTTTTTATCAGGCAATATTCAGATACTTGTGCGTCTGCATAGACAGGCGCCAGTTGCGGGCGATGCAGGTGTCGATACACAGGCGCGTCGCATCTTCTTTCTGACTGATCGGCTGCAGGGCGATGATCCGCGGTTTGTCATCGCTCAGCGTTTCCAGCAGTTCGTCCAGCGCTTCTATGTCGCGGACGCGCCCTACCGGATGCTTGATCTCATCCGCCCGCTGCAGGGCCTGAGACAGCACGTCATAGCCACCGCGCATGTTGACCTTCGGGGAAACCGTCACCCAGGTATTGGGGCTGCAGCGTACTTCATGGGTGCCGCTGGTTTCAATCTGACAGCTAAAGCCGTTTTGTTCCAGAAGCGAGGTTAACGGCGTTAAATCATGAATGCAGGGCTCACCGCCGGTAATAACCACGTGGCGGGCTGTCCACCCCTGCCGCCCAATAATCGCCAGCAGATCCTCGCTGCTTGCCGGGCCCCACTTGTCGCTCTCTTTGGTTTTCGCCAGGATGCTGAACAACGACACTTCCCGATCGGCCAGCTTGTCCCAGGTATGCTTGGTGTCACACCACGCGCATCCTACCGGGCATCCCTGCAGACGAATAAAGATGGCAGGCACGCCGGTGAAGTAACCCTCGCCTTGCAGGGTCTGGAACATCTCGTTAATCGGGTACTGCATAGTCATCTCTGTTTAGGGTGATAAACGTTCATTATCGCAGATTTCGCTGCCCAGGTCTTGTCCTGCGCTGCGATCGCTTTTTTACCCCTCCGTCAATATCCGTGTCGGGAATAATATTATTGATTAAAAAAGCAATCTTTTCTTTTGGCTTAGTTTATTAGCATGGTAAGAATTAAAATAAATAGCATTCTGACGCGCGGGGGGAAATATGTAACAGAAAATGTTATTCCTGTCATTCAGGATAAAATAAAAGGTCCAAGAACCAAAATAAAAAACCTTAAAATACAGTAATGTACAAACTGATACATGAAAGAGTGAATTATCTGGCCGATCTGCGAGTCCAATTCTATCCCCCGGTAATAATAACCTTAAACTGGTCTTAATAAAGCCCTGATCGGGCCCCTTTTTTATTTAATTGTCGTTTACTTTTGCCCGCCTAGAATCCCGCAGACCAACCATAATGAGATAGCGTTTATGACCACATTATTAATTACCGGCGTTACGGGGTTTCTGGGCGGTGCCGCGTTAGAGAAAATACTCCATCAGGAAACCCGGTTAGATCTGCTGCTGCTGGTACGTGCTGATAGCCCCGAGGCTGGCCTCGAACGGGTCAAAGAGAACATGCGTAAGTTCAACATCGCCGAGGAGAAGCTGGCGATGTTGCGCCAGCAGCATATCCTGCTGGGCGATCTCGCCTCTCCGGAGCATTTTCTTAACGATCCGCGCCTTGAGCAGGTCACCCATGTCCTCAACTGCGCCGCTGTCGCCTCATTTGGCAGCAACCCGCTTATCTGGAAGGTTAACGTTGAGGGCACGCTGCGCCTGGCGCAACGTATGGCGCAGGTGACGGGTCTGCAGCGCTTTCTGCACGTCGGTACGGCGATGTCATGTTCGCCTGAACCGGATTCACTGGTCGCCGAAAGCGCGGAGTTTCGGGAACGCGCTGAGCACCTGGTGGAATATACCCACTCGAAGTCGACCATCGAGCAGCTGATGCAGCAGCAGTGCCCTACGCTACCGCTGGTAATTGCCCGCCCCTCTATCGTGGTGGGTCATACCCATCACGGCTGCCGGCCTTCCAGCAGTATTTTCTGGGTGTTCAGCATGGGGCTGATGCTGCAGAAATTCATGTGCTCCATGGAGGACCGAATTGACGTTATCCCGGTGGACTACTGCGCCGACGCCCTGCTAATGCTGCTTAACCAGCCTCTGGCTCACGGCGAGGTGGTGCATATCTCTGCTGGCGAAGAGAACAGCGTGAAGTTTGCCGAAATCGACCGGGCGATGGCTCAGGCCCTGGAGCAGGCGCCGGTGGGGGATAAGTACGCCCAGGTGAGCTATGAAACGCTGGTCAAAATGAGACGCGAACTGAAAGGGATATTTGGGCCATGCAATGAGCGGCTGATGCTGAAAGCCATGCGCTTATACGGCGCGTTCGCCACCCTGAACGTGCGCTTTAGTAACGACAAGCTGCTGAGCATGGGGATGCCAAAACCGCCGCGCTTTACCGATTACATCGACCGCTGCGTGGAAACCACCCGCGGGTTGTCGATCCCTCAGCAAATGGCCGTCGACTTTAAATAATGGCCGCAGGCGTAAAAAAAATGCCAGCCCGAAGGCTGGCATGATTATTTCACAAGGACAGGATTAAGCCTGACCTTTGATCTCTTTACGACCGTTGAACGGCGCTTGCTCACCCAGCGCTTCTTCGATACGAATCAGCTGGTTGTATTTAGCAACGCGGTCAGAACGGCTCATAGAACCAGTTTTGATCTGGCCTGCAGCGGTACCAACAGCCAGGTCGGCAATGGTAGCGTCTTCAGTTTCGCCAGAACGGTGAGAGATAACAGCGGTGTAGCCAGCGTCTTTCGCCATCTTGATAGCAGCCAGAGTTTCGGTCAGAGAACCGATCTGGTTGAACTTGATCAGGATGGAGTTAGCGATGCCTTTTTCGATGCCTTCTTTCAGGATCTTGGTGTTGGTTACGAACAGGTCGTCACCAACCAGCTGGATTTTGTCGCCCAGTACTTTAGTCTGGTAAGCGAAACCTTCCCAGTCAGATTCGTCCAGACCATCTTCGATGGAGACGATCGGGTACTGTTTGGTCAGCTCTTCCAGGAAGTGAGTGAACTCTTCAGAGGTGAACGCTTTGTTGCCTTCGCCAGCCAGAACGTATTTACCGTCTTTGTAGAATTCAGACGCCGCGCAGTCCATCGCCAGGGTGATGTCTTTGCCCAGCTCGTAGCCTGCAGCTTTAACCGCTTCAGCGATAACAGCCAGCGCTTCGGCGTTGGAACCCAGGTTCGGCGCGTAGCCGCCTTCGTCACCAACGGCAGTGTTCATGCCTTTGGACTTCAGCACTTTCGCCAGGTGATGGAACACTTCAGAACCCATGCGTACTGCTTCTTTCAGGGTCGGCGCGCCAACCGGCTGAATCATGAATTCCTGGATGTCGACGTTGTTGTCAGCGTGCTCACCGCCGTTGATGATGTTCATCATCGGAACCGGCATGGAGTATTTGCCCGGAGTGCCGTTCAGTTCAGCGATGTGCGCGTACAGCGGCAGGCCTTTGGACGCAGCAGCTGCTTTGGCGTTCGCCAGAGAAACGGCCAGGATAGCGTTCGCACCGAAGTTAGATTTGTTTTCAGTACCGTCCAGGTCGATCATGATCTTGTCGATGCCAGCCTGATCTTTAGCATCTTTGCCCAGGATTGCCTGAGCGATCGGGCCGTTTACCGCAGCAACAGCTTTGGTTACGCCTTTACCCAGGAAACGGGATTTGTCGCCATCGCGCAGTTCCAGCGCTTCGCGGGAACCAGTAGAAGCACCTGACGGAGCAGCTGCCATACCGACGAAACCACCTTCCAGGTGTACTTCGGCTTCAACAGTCGGGTTACCACGGGAGTCGATGATTTCACGACCGATGACTTTAACGATTTTGGACATTAGGTTTTCCTCAGTACAAGTTAAACTAAAACTCCAGACAAACAATGCACCCGGATGGGTGCATTGCCGTTCAAACTCTTTTTACTTCGCCTGGCGTTTCTGGTACTCGCTCGCGGCTTTCACAAAGCCGGCAAACAGCGGGTGTCCATCACGCGGCGTCGAAGTAAACTCCGGGTGGAACTGGCAGGCCACAAACCACGGATGGTTCGGCACTTCGATGATCTCGACCAACTGATCATCCCCGGAACGGCCCGCAACGCGCAGACCGGCAGCTTCAATCGGTTTCAACAACATGTTGTTGACTTCGTAGCGGTGACGATGACGCTCGGTGATGGTCGGCTCGCCGTAAAGCTGGCGTACCAGAGAATCATCACTCAGCTGGCACTGCTGCGCGCCCAGGCGCATGGTGCCGCCCAGATCGCTCTTCTCAGAGCGGACTTCAACGTTGCCATCTTCGTCACGCCATTCGGTAATCAGGGCCACGACCGGGTATTTACAGTCTGGCACAAATTCCGTCGAGTTGGCGTTTTCCATACCCGCTACGTTACGCGCGAACTCAATCAGCGCAACCTGCATACCCAGGCAGATGCCCAGATAAGGAATATTGTTTTCACGCGCATAGCGCGCGGTGGCGATCTTGCCTTCAACGCCGCGGTAGCCGAAGCCACCCGGGATCAGGATAGCGTCTAAATCCTTGAGGATTTCGACGCCGCGCGTTTCCACATCCTGCGAATCGATCAGCTTGATGTTGACGGTAACGCGATTTTTCAGACCGCCGTGTTTCAGCGCTTCAATCACCGACTTGTAGGCATCCGGCAGTTCAATGTACTTACCGACCATACCGATGGTGACTTCGCCTGCCGGATTAGCTTCTTCATAGATTACCTGTTCCCATTCGGCCAGGTTTGCTTCCGGACAAGTTAAGCTGAATCGTTTACAAATATAATCGTCCAGCCCCTGAGATTTCAACAGGCCCGGAATTTTATAAATGGAATCGACATCTTTCAGAGAAATCACAGCCTTTTCCGGAACGTTACAGAACAAAGCAATTTTGGCTCGTTCGTTGGCCGGAACCGCGCGATCGGAGCGGCAGATCAGAATATCAGGCTGAATACCGATGGAGAGCAGCTCTTTCACGGAGTGCTGGGTCGGCTTGGTTTTGACTTCGCCCGCGGCGGCCATGTACGGCACCAGAGTCAGGTGCATGAACAGGGTATGCTCGCGGCCGATCTCTACCGCCATCTGACGAATCGCTTCGAGGAACGGCAGGGATTCGATATCGCCTACGGTACCGCCGATTTCCACCAGCACGACGTCATGGCCTTCGCCGCCCGCCAGTACGCGCTCTTTGATAGCGTTGGTGATGTGCGGGATAACCTGAACGGTCGCGCCCAGGTAGTCGCCACGGCGCTCTTTGCGCAGCACGTCGGAGTAGATACGGCCGGTGGTGAAGTTATTGCGGCGCGTCATCTTGGTGCGGATAAAACGCTCATAGTGGCCCAGGTCCAGATCGGTTTCTGCGCCGTCTTCAGTAACGAACACTTCCCCATGCTGGATTGGGCTCATGGTGCCCGGATCGACGTTGATATACGGATCCAGTTTCATGATGGTCACGTTGAGACCACGGGCTTCAAGAATGGCTGCCAGGGAGGCTGCGGCAATGCCTTTACCCAGAGAGGATACGACCCCGCCGGTCACAAAAATATAGTTCGTTGTCATGCTGAACCTGAGAAGTTAGGGTAAAACGATGGAATAACCAGGACGGGAAAGTAGTATACCCGAACATGCGTGACGCCACAAACTTTCATTCTTCCCCTCCCCTTCGTTCTTCAAGTTGCACCTGTGTTGCGACTCGAACAACTCGAAGAGGCAGGCTACATGGTGTTTCAACGACATAACGGAAAGAGAAAATAGACGCTTTTGGCGAAATGTTTTTGACGTAAATCAAGCGCTTGTTATTTATAAAATCACACAAATCGCGCTTGATCACGAAAATCCGTTAGAGATCAGTTTCCTGGCGTTTTACTTCCTGCCACACTTCTTCCATGGTATCGAGGTCGACGCCGGTCATTTCCAGGCCTCGGGCGGCGACAATACGCTCGACCTCGCGGAAACGACGCTCAAATTTGAGGTTTGCTTTCTGCAGCGCCACCTCGGCTTTGACGCCCAAATGACGGGATAAATTCACCGTGGCAAACAGCAGATCGCCCACTTCCTCTTCCAGTTTTGCTTCATCCACCACCGCCTGCTGCGCTTCATGCATCACTTCATCAATTTCTTCATGCACTTTGTCGAGCACCGGGCCCAGCGAGGTCCAGTCGAAACCCACTGCCGAGCAGCGGCGCTGGATTTTATGCGCGCGCATTAGCGCCGGCAGGCTATGGGGAATATCGTCCAGTGCCGAATGCTGGGCTTTTTCCGCCCGCTCCGCGCTTTTGATTTGCTCCCAGCGGGCCAGGACTTCCGTGCTATTGCCCGCCGATGCCTCGCCGAAGATATGCGGGTGGCGACGCTCCAGCTTGTCGCTGATGGCGGCGCAGATATCGTCAAAGTTAAAGCGTCCCTCTTCCTGCGCCATTTGCGCATAGAACACCACCTGGAACAGCAGATCGCCCAGCTCACCGCGCAGATCGTCAAAATCTTCCCGCTGGATAGCATCGAGGACCTCGTAGGTCTCCTCAAGGGTGTAAGGGGCGATGGTGGCAAAGGTCTGCTCTTTATCCCATGGGCAGCCGTTTTCCGGGTCGCGCAGGCGGCGCATGATGCCGAGCAAGCGGTCAATTTGAGTCATGTGACAATCCTGGAAATTTAAAAAATAGTCGGCCGGATAAGGCGTTTAGACCTTATCCGACGTTGCGAAATTGCCGGATGGCGGCTTCGCCTTATCCGGCCTGCAGATGAATTAACCGCCGTGCAGACGGCGCGCGTCGATCACATCCGGCACCTGGTTGAGCTTACCGAGCACCCGGCCCAGCACCTGCAGGTTGTAAATCTCGATGGTCATATCGATGGTTGCCAGCTGCTGACGGGTATCGCTGCGGCTGGCGACGCCCAGCACGTTCACCTTCTCATTGGCGAGGATGGTAGTGATATCGCGCAGTAAACCGCTGCGATCGTTCGCCTCCACCCTGACCACCAGCGAGTAGCCCGCCGAGTAGCTTTCGCCCCATACCGCATCGACGATGCGCTCCGGAGCATGCGACTGCAGTTCAGCCAGCTGATCGCAGTCCGCGCGATGCACGGAGATCCCGCGCCCCTGGGTGATAAAGCCGACGATCTCGTCGCCCGGGATTGGCTGGCAGCAGCGGGCAATATGGTGCATCAGGTTGCCTACCCCTTCCACCACTACCCGGCCATTGTCCTTGGTGCGATTTTGCGGCGTGTAGGTTTTCTGCTGCAGTTGCTTCAGCGCGGCCGCATCCTGCTCGGCGGCGCTAGGTTTATTGAACTGCGCCTGCAGGAAGTTGACCATCTGGTTGAGACGGATATCGCCACCGCCGATGGCGGCCAGCAGTTCATCGAGCTCGTTGAAGTTATAGCGCGGCAGCAGGTGCTTTTCCGCATCCTTCAGGCTGATGCCCAAATGCTCCAGCTCGTCGTCGAGGATCTGCCGACCGGCGAGAATGTTCTTGTCGCGATCCTGCTTACGGAACCAGGCGTGGATCTTCGAACGTCCGCGGCTGGTGGTCACATAGCCGAGGTTAGGGTTCAGCCAGTCACGGCTCGGGTTCGGCTGCTTCTGGGTAATAATTTCGATCTGATCGCCCATCTGCAGCTGGTAGGTGAACGGCACGATGCGGCCGCCAATTTTGGCGCCGATGCAGCGATGGCCGACATCGCTGTGAATATGATAGGCAAAGTCCAGCGGCGTCGACCCCGCAGGCAGGTCCACCACGTCGCCTTTCGGCGTAAAGACATACACCCGGTCGTCGAAGACCTGGCTGCGCACTTCGTCGAGCATCTCGCCGGAGTCGGCCATCTCTTCCTGCCAGGCAATCAGCTTACGCAGCCAGGCGATACGGTCTTCATAGCCGCGGCCGCCGCTGGTGCCGGCTCCCGCGCCCTCTTTGTACTTCCAGTGTGCGGCCACGCCCAGCTCGGCATCTTCATGCATCTGCCGGGTGCGGATCTGAATCTCCACCGTCTTGCCGCTCGGCCCCAGCACCACGGTATGGATAGACTGGTAACCGTTGGGTTTCGGGTTGGCCACGTAGTCGTCGAATTCATCCGGCAGATGGCGGTAGTGAGTATGGACGATCCCCAGCGCGGCATAGCAATCCTGCAAACGCTCAGCCACAATACGCACCGCGCGAACGTCAAACAGCTCGTCGAAAGCGAGGTGTTTTTTCTGCATTTTGCGCCAGATACTGTAGATATGCTTCGGCCGGCCATAGACTTCCGCCTTGACGCCTTCGGCTTTCATCTCTGAGCGCAGGTGGCCGACAAACTCTTCGATGTAATGCTCGCGGTCGATACGGCGCTCGTGGAGCAGTTTGGCAATGCGCTTGTATTCCGCCGGGTGCAGATAGCGGAAGCAGTAATCTTCCAGCTCCCACTTCAGCTGGCCGATACCTAAGCGGTTCGCCAGGGGAGCATAGATATTGGTGCACTCTTTCGCCGCAAGAACGCGCTCATCTTCCGGCGCGTCCTTGACCTCGCGCAGATGCGCGATCCGCTCAGCAAGTTTGATGACCACGCAGCGGAAATCGTCAACCATCGCCAGCAGCATACGGCGAATGTTATCCACCTGCTCGGAAGAGACCGAGTCGGTATGGGTAGCTTTCAGCTGGCGGATAGCGGCCATGTCCCGCACCCCGTGAATCAGGGTCACGACCGATTTACCTACGCTCTCCTGCATCACCTCTTCGCTGACAACTTCGCCGTCGGCCAGCGGGAACAGCAGCGCCGCGCGCAGCGTATCGATGTCCATACTTAGGGTGGAGAGGATCTCCACCATTTCGACGCCCCGCCACAGCAGCAGGTCCGCCTGCGGGTGTCCTTGCGTTTTTTCGCGACAATAATCCCAGGTTTCGGCTAAGCGCTCACACGACTGCTGGCTGGAAATTCCCAGACTCGCGATCCATTTCTTCGGGTCAAATTCACCAGCTTTATTAAGATGTGCACTTCTTACCGCAACCATTGTCCTCTCCTTAAGGGACCGGCCTGCCGAAGTCGGCAAGCCTCAACTTTCTACATGTCATCCTGCAGGTCGCGTCAGCATTCATGGCCAGGGTGGCTCTTCTGCGACGTTGTGAATGACCTTATGTAAGCCTGCGCTCAAACAACACCATTGATTCCAGATGGCCGGTATGCGGGAACATATCCAGCATCGCCAGGCGTTGAATCTGATATCCAGCCTGCAACAGGGTTTCGCTGTCTCGCGCCAGCGTCGCCGGGTTGCAGGAAACATACACCACCCGCCGCGGTGCCAGTTTTATTATATGCAGCATCACGCCCGGCGCGCCGGCGCGGGCCGGGTCCAGCAGCACTTTATCAAAGCCGTGCTTCGCCCAGGCCTGACGGGTGACGTCTTCTTCCAGATTTTCATGGAAGAAAGTGACATTTGATAAACCATTGCGGGCGGCGTTTTCCCGCCCCTTCTCCACCAGCGCCGGCACCCCTTCCACGCCCACCACATGGGCGGCGCGTGTCGCCAGCGGCAGGGTAAAGTTGCCCATCCCGCAGAACAGATCCAGCACCCGGTCCTCTGGCCGCAGATCCAGCCACTCCAGTGCGGTACGCACCATCTGCTGATTTACGCCGTCGTTGACCTGGATAAAATCCCGCGGGCTGAACACTAAGCGTAGTCCGTCTGAGGTATACCATGGCGCTTCGCCATGAATATGCTCCAGTATCTCGCTTTGTGGCGCGAGGTACAGGGAAAGACCGTGAGTTTGCGAAAAGCGTTCCAGTTTTTCCCTGTCTGTCGCCGGCAGGGCTGCGGTATGGCGCAGCACCATCAGCGGGCCATTGTCCGCCTGCACCAGCTCGACGTGGCCGAGATGGCGTAATGCGCTCAGCGCGCTTAAGCACTCGCGCACAGCGGGCAGCAATGCCTCAAGTTGGGGCACCAAAACAGGGCACTGCACCACATCGACGATCGCTTTGGCGTTGGCCTGGCGAAAACCCATCTGCAATTGTTGGGTCTTCGGCTGATAATTCAAGCTCAAGCGTGCGCGACGGCGGTAGCCCCACGGCGCGCCGGCGATGACGTCATCTACCTCGCGCTTCATCAGTCGCCCCAGCGCGGCGCGTTTACTTTGCTGCTGAAGCGGAACGCTGGCATGTTGTTGTTGGCATCCGCCGCAGACGCCAAAATGGGGGCAGCGCGGCGCCTGGCGCTGCGGGCTGTCGGTCAGTCGGCGTTTCACCTCGGCGCGGGCGTACTGTTTTTTATCTTCCACCAGCACCACCTCGGCCTGCTCGTGGGGCAGCACGCCGCTCACGAACAGCGCCTTCCCCTGGTGGCGGGCAACACCCTGACCAAAGGGATCGAGGTCGTTGACTGTAACGGTTATGATCTGGCGCGTCGTCACACGCCGTTTTGCAGAGTAGAATTGCGCCATCGTAGAGAGTTGTCTCAATCAAATAAAACGAGCTCGTTCAGAGCGGCAGCGCCGCGAGGCGCAGCGACGCTGCACAGAACGATGATGTCTATATTCTCCCATAATGGAACCGCATGACCAACTACAGCCTGCGTGCTCGCATGATGATTCTGATTCTGGCGCCAACCGTCCTGATAGGACTGTTGCTCAGTATTTTCTTTGTCGCTCATCGTTATAACGACCTGCAACGCCAGCTGGAGGACGCTGGCGCCAGTATTATCGAACCGCTGGCGGTCTCCAGCGAATATGGCATGAACTTGCAAAACCGCGAATCCATCGGCCAGCTGATCAGCGTTCTGCATCGTCGCCACTCGGAGATCGTGCGGGCCATCTCGGTGTACGATTCGCATAACCGCTTATTTGTCACCTCCAATTACCAGCTCAATCCCAGCGAACTGCAGATCCCGAAAGGCGAGGCATTCCCCCGTCACCTCAGCGTCATCCGCGATGGCGACATGATGATCCTGCGCACGCCTATTGTCTCGGAAAGCTATTCTCCGGATGAATCACCCGAATCTGACGCTAAAATGCCGGGCAATATGCTGGGCTACGTCGCCCTGGAGCTGGATCTAAAATCGGTTCGCCTCCAGCAGTACAAAGAGATTTTTATCTCCAGCGTAATGATGCTGTTCTGTATCGGCATCGCGTTAATCTTCGGCTGGAGGCTGATGCGCGACGTCACCGGGCCAATCCGCAATATGGTTAACACTGTCGACCGCATCCGCCGCGGACAGCTGGACAGCCGGGTCGAAGGCTTTATGCTCGGCGAACTGGATATGCTGAAAAACGGCATTAACTCGATGGCCATGTCGCTGGCGGCATACCACGAAGAGATGCAACACAACGTCGACCAGGCGACCTCCGATCTACGGGAAACGCTTGAGCAGATGGAGATCCAGAACGTCGAGCTGGACCTGGCGAAAAAGCGCGCCCAGGAGGCGGCGCGCATTAAGTCTGAGTTCCTGGCCAATATGTCTCACGAGCTGCGCACCCCGCTCAATGGGGTGATCGGCTTTACCCGCCTGACGCTGAAAACCGATCTCAACGCTACGCAGCGCGACCACCTGACCACCATCGAACGTTCGGCCAACAATCTGCTGGCGATCATCAATGACGTGCTCGACTTTTCCAAGCTGGAAGCCGGGAAGCTGATCCTGGAGAGTATTCCGTTCCTGCTGCGCACTTCGCTTGATGAAGTGGTCACCCTGCTGGCGCATTCCGCGCACGATAAAGGGCTGGAGCTGACGCTGAATATTAAGAACAATGTACCGGACAACGTTATCGGCGATCCGCTGCGTCTGCAGCAGATTGTGACCAACCTCGTGGGCAACGCCATCAAATTTACCGAGCACGGCAATATCGACGTACTGGTGGAGCAGCGGGCCATCAGTAATTCCCGGGTACAGATCGAAATTCAGATCCACGATACCGGCATCGGCATCCCCGAGCGCGACCAGTCCCGGCTATTCCAGGCCTTCCGTCAGGCCGATGCCAGTATTTCACGCCGCCACGGCGGCACCGGGCTCGGGCTGGTGATCACTCAGCGTCTGGTCAAAGAGATGGGCGGGGATATTTCGTTCCACAGCCAGCCGAACCGCGGCTCCACCTTCTGGTTCCATATCAGCCTCGATCTCAACCCGAACGCCATTCCGGATACGCTGAACACCGACGGGCTTGTCGGCAAACGTCTGGCCTATGTGGAAGCCAACGCGACGGCGGCGCAGTGTACCCTGGAGATGCTGGCCGCTACGCCGCTGGAGGTTATCTATAGCCCTACCTTCTCCTCGCTGGCGGAAGCGCAGTATGACATTCTGCTGGTCGGTATCCCGGTTTCAATGCGCGATTTGTCGCCGCATCGGGAAAAATTAGCCAAAGCCTGCGCGATGTCCGATAACGTACTGCTGGCCCTGCCGTGCCATGCCCAGGTCAGCGCCGAAGCCCTGAAGCGCGACGGCGTTGCCGCCTGCCTGTTAAAGCCGCTCACCACCACCCGTCTGCTACCGGCGCTGGTGGCTACCAGCCACGCGCTTGCCTCCGCGCCGCTGATGCAGATCGACAGTCATAAGTTGCCAATGACGGTAATGGCCGTCGACGACAACCCGGCTAACCTGAAGCTGATTGGCGCCCTGCTGGATGATCTTGTGCAGCAGGTGATCCTCTGCGACAGCGGCCAGCAGGCGGTGGACAAGGCCAAGCAGCTGCAGGTGGATCTGATCCTGATGGATATTCAGATGCCGGATATGGACGGCATCCGCGCCTGTGAGCTTATCCATCACCTGTCCCATCATCAGCAAACCCCGGTTATTGCGGTCACCGCGCACGCCCTGGAGGGCCAGCGTGAGAAATTACTGAGCGCCGGCATGAACGACTATCTGGCGAAGCCAATCGAAGAAGAGAAACTGCACGCACTGCTGCTGCGCTATCAGCCCGGCCTGCACAGCGTCGTTCCGGCGTCGCTACTGCCCGCAGAGCCGATCGTCGATCATAACCAGACGCTCGACTGGCAGCTGGCGCTGCGCCAGGCGGCCATGAAGCCGGACCTGGCGCGGGAGATGCTGCAAATGCTGATCGCCTTTATGCCGGAGGTGCGTAACAAAGTTGAGGAGCAGCTGGTGGGCGAGCAGCCGGAAGGGCTGGTGGATCTGATCCATAAACTGCACGGCAGCTGCAGCTATAGCGGCGTGCCGCGGCTCAAAAAGCTGTGCCATACCCTGGAAAGTCAGCTGCGGGCAGGCACCGCCGCCGAGGATCTGGAGCCGGAGCTGCTTGAGCTGTTAGATGAGATGGATAATGTGGCCCGCGAAGCGTGCCGGATGGGGGTGTAAACCCCGGATAGCGGCGCTACGCGCCTCATCCGGGCTACGCCCTACGGTCCGGTATTCGGTTGGTAGCCCCGGTAAGCGTAAGCGCCACCGGGGATGGTTCCCGGATCGCGGTGCTACGCACCTTATCCGGACTACAAATACCACTGCGCCAGCCGGGTTACCGCCTGTCGCCCATCTGCAAAACCGCAGCTACGTTACGCGCCGTCATTCGCAGGTTGGCGGCGGCATTGGCCAACGCTTCATCAAGGGTACAGATGGTATACAACACGCTGAATACCGCATCCAGCCCGTGCTGATGCACGACGCCAACATCGGCGGTAAGACTGCCGGCAATCCCGATCACCGGGACGTTAAAACGCTTCGCCACCCTCGCCACCCCCACCGGCACTTTGCCGTGGATCGTCTGGCTATCGATACGCCCTTCGCCGGTGATCACTAAATCGGCATCCGCCACCCGCTCAGCCAGCTGTAGCGCATCGGTGACAATCTCAATGCCCGGACGCAACTGAGCACCACAGAACGCATACAGCGCCGCACCCATGCCGCCCGCCGCGCCGCCGCCCTCAAGGCTCAGCACGTCGATATCTAAATCACGGGCGATAATCCGGGCATAGTGCCGCAGGCCGCTGTCGAGCCGTTCGATCATTTGCGCCGTCGCCCCTTTTTGCGGGCCGAACACCGCGCTGGCGCCCTGCGGGCCGGTCAACGGGTTGGTGACGTCGCAGGCAACGTCAATCCGGCAATCTGCCAGCCGCGAATCGAGTTCGCTGAGATCGATTCGCGCCAGCGTCTCCAGCGCGCCGCCCCCGGAGGCGATTTGCTGGCCCTCGGCGGTCAGCAGTTTCGCCCCCAGCGCCTGCGCCATCCCGGCGCCGCCGTCATTGGTCGCACTGCCGCCAATACCAATAATGATCTGTCTTACCCCGGCGTCCAGCGCATGGCGGATAAGCTCCCCGGTACCCCAGGAAGTGGTCAGCAGCGGGTTACGCTGCGCCGGCGGGACGCTCTCCAGGCCGCTGGCCGCCGCCATTTCGATAAAGGCGCACTGGCGATCGCCGGACAGCCCGTAAAATGCCTCAACCGGCTCGCCCAGCGGCCCGGTGACCGTCAGCGGAACCAGAAGCCCGCCGGTCGCCGCCACCATGGCTTCCACCGTCCCTTCCCCACCATCGGCAACCGGCAGCTTGACGTACTCGGCGTCAGGATAAATCTCGCGAAAGCCTTGCTCTATCGCACTGGCCACTTCCAGCGCGCTCAGGCTCTCCTTCCAGGAATCCGGTGCGATCACTATTTTCATCTGCTGTCCTTACTCTGAGCCAACCCCTGGCGCTGTCGCGCAATGCCGGCCCCCGCAGAGGCCGGCGGACTTTTAGCGCACCATGCATGGACGCTTGTTGTCAAAGGTCCAGCCCGGGATCAGATACTGCATCGCCATCGCATCGTCGCGGGCGCCAAGACCATGTTTCTTATATAGCTCATTTGCCTGCATCACGCGGTCCATATCCAGCTCAACCCCCAGGCCCGGGGTACTCGGTACCTGCACCATGCCGCCTTTGATTTCAAAAGGTTGTTTGGTCAGACGCTGGTTGCCCTCCTGCCAGATCCAGTGGGTATCGATAGCGGTGATCTTGCCCGGCGCCGCTGCCGCGACGTGGGTGAACATCGCCAGCGACACGTCGAAGTGATTATTAGAGTGCGAACCCCAGGTCAGGCCGAACTCATGGCACATCTGCGCTACGCGCACCGACCCCTGCATGGTCCAGAAGTGCGGGTCCGCCAGCGGGATATCCACCGATTGTAGCGACAG
Organism: Klebsiella sp. KP20-425-1; assembly: GCF_025813515.1. NCBI lineage: Bacteria > Pseudomonadati > Pseudomonadota > Gammaproteobacteria > Enterobacterales > Enterobacteriaceae > Klebsiella > Klebsiella sp. KP20-425-1. The sequence continues at coordinate 1,023,087 of NZ_CP109614.1, read as the reverse complement.
CGTATGGCCCATCTGCCGCCAGTCGGTGGCGATCATATTGGTGGCGGTCGGCAGGCCCGTCGCGCGGCGGAACTCGGCCATCACTTCGCGGCCGGAGAAGCCCTGTTCGGCGCCGCACGGATCTTCCGCATAGGCCAGCACGCCCTTCAGCTGTTTACCAATCTGAATGGCCTCCTCAAGCAGCCAGGCGCCATTCGGGTCGAGAGTGACGCGAGCATTCGGGAAGCGCTTCGCCAGGGCGCTGATCGCTTCGGCTTCTTCAAAACCGGCCAGCACGCCGCCCTTCAGCTTAAAGTCGTTGAAACCATATTTTTCATACGCCGCTTCCGCCAGGCGGACCACCGCATCCGGCGTCATCGCCTCTTCATGGCGCAGGCGATACCACTCGCACTGCTCATCCGGCTGGCTCTGATAGGCCAGCGGCGTCGCATGGCGATTACCGACAAAGAACAGATAGCCCAGCATTTCGACTTCGCTGCGCTGCTGGCCATCGCCTAGCAGCGAGGCGACGTTGACCCCAAGGTGCTGGCCCAGCAGATCCAGCAGTGCCGCTTCGATGCCGGTCACCACGTGAATGGTGGTGCGCAGGTCAAAGGTCTGCAGGCCGCGGCCCCCGGCGTCGCGGTCGGCAAACTGATTGCGCACCGCGCCCAGCACGTTTTTATACTCGCCCAGCGTTTTGCCCACCACCAGCGGAATGGCATCCTCCAGGGTCTGGCGAATTTTTTCACCGCCCGGGATTTCACCGACGCCGGTATGGCCGGCGTTATCTTTGATAATTACGATATTGCGGGTGAAGTACGGGGCGTGCGCGCCGCTCAGGTTCATCAGCATGCTGTCATGGCCGGCAACCGGGATCACCTGCATGGTGGTGACAGCGGGCGTTGAAGAGAAAGTCGTCATAGCATCATCCTTTTTAATTAGTGGCGGCCGAAAACGGGACGTTTGCGGTCGAATGTCCAGCCGGGGATCAGGTACTGCATCGGGCCTGCGTCGTTGCGCGCGCCGCCCGGCAGCGCTTTATAGGCCTCATGGGCTCTGCGCACCTGCTCCCAGTCAAGTTCCACGCCGAGTCCCGGCGCGTCTGGCACGGCAATGCTGCCGTTAATAATCTGCAGCGGATTTTTGGTCAGGCGCGCGTCGCCCTCCTGCCAGATCCAGTGGGTATCGATGGCGGTGGGGTTGCCCGGCGCGGCGGCGCCGACGTGGGTAAACATCGCCAGGGAAATATCAAAGTGGTTGTTGGAATGGCAGCCCCAGGTGAGCCCCCAGTCGTCGCACAGCTGCGCCACCCGCACCGCGCCGGAGAGCGTCCAGAAGTGCGGGTCCGCCAGCGGGATATCGACGGCGTTGAGCATCACCGCATGGCCCATTTCGCGCCAGTTAGTGGCTATCATATTGGTGGCGACCGGCAGCCCGGTGGCGCGGCGGAACTCGGCCATCACCTCCCGGCCGGAGAAACCCTGCTCGGCGCCGCACGGATCTTCGGCGTAGGTCAGAACATCCTGCAGCCCTTTACACAGCGCGATGGCCTCATCCAGCAGCCAGGCGCCGTTAGGGTCGACGGTGATGCGCGCATCCGGGAAACGCTTTTTCAGCGCCCGCGCGGTGTCGATCTCCTGCTCGCCGGGCAGCACGCCGCCTTTGAGCTTAAAGTCTTTGAAACCGTAGCGATCCTGGGCGGCTTCCGCCAGACGTACTACCGCCTCGCTGCTCAAAGCCTGCTGGTGGCGCAGGCGGTACCATTCGTGATCGCCCGGCGTATGGTCCAGATAGCCAAGGTCGGTTTTCTGCCGATCGCCAATATAGAACAGGTAGCCCAGCACGGTGACGGCATCACGCTGCTTACCCGGGCCCAGCAGCTCGCAGACCGGCACATTAAGCACCTGGCCGAGCAGGTCCAGCAGCGCCGCTTCCAGCGCCGCCACCGCGTTAACCTTCAGTTCGAAGGTCCACGCCCCTTTGCCGAAGGTGTCGAAATCCGCCGCCTGATTGCCTTTGTGCACCTGCTGCACCACGCGATTGAGTCGGGCGACCTCCTGGCCCACCACCTGCGGGATCGCCGCCAGCAGCGTCTGGTAGATGACCTCTCCGCCGGGCGCTTCGCCGACGCCGGTATGGCCGGCGTTATCGGTTAACACCACGATATTGCGGGTAAACCAGGCGTTATGCGCTCCGCCGATGTTCAGCAGCATGCTGTCGTGCCCGGCCACCGGAATGACCTTCATCTCTGTGATAATCGGGCTGGATTGAGTAGTCATGATTAACGTCCCGCTACAGGTTTCAGTTCGATACGTTTGATATCGCCCACCAGCACCAGATAGCTCAGCACCGCCACCAGGGCATGGATACCGACGTAGATCAGCGCGCCGTTGAACGAGCCGGTGGTGCCGACGATATAGCCGATGGCGATCGGGGTGACGATGCCGGAGATATTGCCGAACATATTGAACAGACCGCCGGAGAGACCGCTAATCTCTTTCGGCGCGGTATCCGCCATCACCGCCCAGCCGAGGGCGCCGATCCCTTTGCCGAAGAAGGCCATTGCCATAAAGCCGATCACCATCCACTCCACGTTGACATAGTTACACATCAGCATGGTCATGGAGAGCAGCATCCCCAGCACAATCGGCGTTTTGCGCGCAATGTTCAGCGAGCCGGTGCGGCGCATTAACCAGTCGGAGATCACCCCGCCCAGCACCCCGCCGACAAAGCCGCACACCGCCGGAATGGAGGCGACAAAGCCGGCTTTGAGGATCGACATGCCGCGCGCCTGCACCAGATAAACCGGGAACCAGGTGATAAAGAAGTAGGTTAAGGCGTTGATGCAGTACTGACCGATATAGATGCCGATCATCATCCGCGAGCCGATCAGTTGCTTGATCTGCCCCATTTTGACGCTAAACGGCACTTTCTGCGCGCTGCTCTTCTGATCCATGTTGATCAGCGCCCCGCCTTCGGCGATATAGTCCAGCTCTTTCTGGTTCACGCCCGGGTGGTTGTTCGGATCGTGGATCACTTTCAGCCACACAAAGCTGATCACAATCCCCAGCCCGCCCATAAAGAAGAACACATGCGACCAACCCACCTCATGCGTCAGCCAGCCCATGATCGGCGCGAAAATAACGGTGGCAAAGTACTGGGCGGAGTTAAAAATCGATACCGCTGTCCCCCTCTCCTGCGCCGGGAACCAGGCGGCGACGATCCGGCTGTTGCCGGGGAATGACGGCGACTCGGCAAGGCCGACGAGGAAGCGCAGGGTAAACAGCGCAACGATAATGCCAAAGCCGCTGAAGATATCGACGAAGCCCTGCAGCAGGGTAAACATCGACCAGATGAAGATCGACCAGAAATAGACGCGCTTCGAGCCGAAGCGGTCGAGCAGCCAGCCGCCCGGGATCTGGCCGATGACATAAGCCCATGAGAAGGCGGAGAACACATACCCCATCCCCACCGGATCAAGGCCGATATCCCTGGCCATTTCCGAACCGGCGATCGACAGCGTCGCCCGGTCGCCATAGTTAAAAGAGGTGACGATAAACAGCATCACCACTATCCAGTAGCGGGCGTTGGTGCGCTTTTCAGCCGCCGTCGCCGCCTGACTTAATGAACTCATTGTTGTACTCCTGAATCATAGCGTTTAGCTACGTTCATTCTGAACAGCACAACCTGTAGGGTAATCAGAATGACGTGGTCGTGTTTTGATAGTTGTCGTTATATCTGGCACTGCATTTATCACTGGCTGGAGCAGTATATGAAGAGGCACACCGCGGCTCACCGTGCATCCACACAGCTTTTACGCCGCTATTGCAGGTGGTTTGTGGCGAATGCCTGAAAGAATGGGGGGAAGTTCACGGAAATGAAAAGCCAGCGCCGCTGGCGCCGCATAGCGCAGCAAAAAGGGCCGGAGTGTGAAATACCTCACTTGACCCGGTGAAACTGGCTGGCTTAAGCCATGATATTGTTAAGGATATTGTGGCGTTTGCCTAAAGGCGTGGCGCCTGGAAAGCGCTACTATTTTGACGTCCGCGTATCTGGCCGCGACGTATTGAAAGAGCGCCCTCTGCGTAGGGAGAGGGCAGCGCTTTTATGCGAGCAGGGTGGCCCACTGCTCAACCCACGGATTGGAGACGCTCTCCGGCTCCGGGTCTTCGCTGGCGTCAATCTTCAGCATCTCGCCGATGCGCTTCGCGCCCTGCTCCTGCAGCAGCTGATCGAACTTCAGGCCGCCGCCGCAAAAGTTGGCATAGGTGCTGTCGCCGAGCGCGATAATGCCGTACCGCAGGTGAGGCTGATACATATCTTTGATGCCCTCATACAGCGGGACGATGCTGTCCGGCAGGTCGCCCTGCCCGGTGGTGGAGGTGACCACCAGCACATACTTACCCGTGTAGGATTCCCAGTCGTTGACCTGCGGATCCTCATACACGGTAGCCTTGTGTCCCAGTCCGCTGAGGATCGCTTCCGCTTCTTCCGCGACCAGCAGCGAGTTGCCGTACATGGTGCCGACAAAAATTCCGACTTCCGCCATGCTATTATCTCCCTGGATTGACCTTATTCTCTTCATCCTGACCGCTGTCGTCGGCAAACTCAACCCTTTCATTTAGCGGGAGAAGCCCGCGCCAGCCAAACTGCGACAGCGCGCGCATCCAGACGTCGTCAAAACCGGCGCGCAGGGTCAGCGGCTCGCCGGTAAAAGGATGGGTTAACGACAGCTCGCTGGCGTGCAGCATCAGGCGGTGACAGCCGAAATGTTCCGCGGCGCTGCGGTTTTGCCGCAGATCGCCGTGCTTGCTGTCGCCGAGGATCGGATGACGGAGGTGGGCCAGATGACGGCGCAGCTGGTGCTTGCGGCCGGTTTTCGGCTCCAGTTCCACCAGCCCATAGCGCGAGGTGGGATAGCGCCCAGTCGCCACTGGCATCTCCACTGTCGCCAGACCGCGGTAGTGGGTTACCGCTGGCTGCGGCCCTTTATCTTCGCGGGCGAACTTATCGGCGATTCTATCCAGCTCCTCTACCAGCGGGTAATCCAGCAGCGCCTCTTCCATCAGCCAGCCGCGGACGATCGCATGGTAGCGCTTCCGGATCTGGTGCTGCTCGAACTGTTGCGCCAGCAGCCGGCCCGCCTCGCTCGACAATCCCATCAGCAGCACGCCGGAGGTGGGCCGGTCGAGACGATGAGCGGTAAAAACGTGCTGACCGATCTGGTCGCGCACGGTCTGCATCACCACCACTTTCTCGTCGCGATCGAGCCAGCTGCGATGCACCAGCCAGCCCGAGGGTTTGTTGACCGCCACCAGCCAGTCGTCCTGGTAGATAATCTCCAGCATCAGGCCTGCTCACCGGCAAACAGCGCGTCTAACAGCAGAAGTTCCGCCAGCATGGATTCGCGGACCGGGTGGGCCTGATCCAGAGCCATTTCGTAATAAGGCGCAACGGCAAAATTTTGCGGCAGCGGCTGGCCGCTCTCCAGCAGCTGGTGCATACGCGGGATCAGGACCCACTGCAGCCACTCCAGCGGCTCCAGGGTATCCAGGCAAAACGGCTTATCGCTGGCGAAGGCGCTGCTGTCCGGCGCCGTCTCCTGCCAGTGCTCCGTTTCGCGCAGCAGGGCTTCAATGGCGCGCAGGCGATCGCGCACGCTATCGTGAAGAGTCATGGGGAAACCTCGATGAGTTAAAAACCGGGCGCAGGATAGCAAATCCGCAGGAGAAATAAAAAAAGGGAGCACTGTATAAACAGTGCTCCCGGTTCGTTTTGCAGCAGTCCCGCTACATTGGTGCTCCCTGCTCGTCCTTGAAAACTTTTCCTGAGGTCTCCTGACCATGTTCATCCATAAACACGTGCATCCTGCTTTCACACCACCCCGATGCGAAATGACTTATCCATAAGTTTGTCCCGATCTTCCTGATCCACCGTTCATCCTGAGCGGCTCTCGTTCTCCATCCTGGAGGTGTCCATTACGCGATCCTGCGTTATCCTTGCTTCATCCTGAAGCCTGTCCCTGCAACGCCGTCCTGGCGGGTCCTGCAGAAGCGCCATCATCCTGATGTTCGCTTCATTTCGCGACGTCCTGTCGACAGACATAGGATCACTGATTCTGCCCCTTCTTACAACCCTTCTTGAGACAATCTCTTAAGATTAGTCCCCACTCAAAAGGACGAAAAAATTAAGATCTGATTTAATACCAACAACTTATATAAAAAAGTATGGATTAAATTTACCTTAAATGATGACGATCTCTTACAGGTTTTGTAAGAGATCTCTCACAAACGATCTGGCAGACTGGATTACAGAACTGGCTCAAGGTGGTTGAGGAAACCCGCAAGTGAGGGAGAAAGCGTAATGCGTTTGGCGGTGCCGAGGGTCTCTTTGACTACCTCGCCGCTGAGATTACAGACGGATATCACATCCAGTTCACTCTCGAGGGTGGCGATGAACAGCGTCGGCGACAGCTTCAACCGCTTCTGCACCACCAGGTGCCCGATTAAATTTTCCTGCACCCGCTGGAAATCCTCTTCACTCCAGGTCTGCAGCAGCGTCAAGGTTTCGCCGGCAAACCGGCCGGACATATCGCCGGCAAACTGAGTGGTATAATAAGAATGAAGCGGCTGTTGTACCACAATGTCGAGGGCGCGTTCAACCGCGCTGATATTTTGCGCCAGCGAAAACGGCTGCGGCTGCCAGAAAACGGCCTCGCCCTGGGTGTCGACAACGCAAGGCGACGGGACGCCGTAAAGCTCTTCACTGCGCGGCAGGCTGTGGCGCTGCTGCTGCCAGACGGCGCAATATCGTTGGGTAAAAGCGCGTAGCGCTTCTGCTGTCTGATGGTCCACCGGTTTCTCTCTTCACGTTAGACAGGATACACTGGAGCAATAGTGTACCCGCTTTACTATGGTGAAACATGTCTTCTTACGATAATCATCAGGCGCTGGCCGGCCTGACGCTCGGTAAATCAACCGATTACCGCGATACCTATGACGCCTCGCTGCTGCAGGGCGTGCCGCGCAGTTTAAACCGCGACCCGCTGGGCCTGCATGCCGATAATCTGCCGTTTCACGGCGCCGATATCTGGACGCTGTACGAACTCTCCTGGCTGAACGGCAAAGGTCTGCCGCAGGTAGCTGTCGGCCACGTCGAGCTGCCCGATACCAGCCTCAATCTGGTGGAGTCGAAAAGCTTTAAGCTCTATCTCAACAGCTTTAACCAGACCCGTTTCGCCAGCTGGCAGGACGTTGCAGAGACCCTGACTCGCGATCTCAGCGCCTGCGCGCAGGGGAAGGTGAAGGTATCGCTCTACCGCTTGGATGAACTGGAAGGCCAGCCGATTGCCCGCCTGCACGGCACCTGCATCGACGATCAGGATATCGAGATCGATAACTATCAGTTCAGCGCCGATTACCTGCAGGGCGCCGCCAGCGGCAAAATCGTGGAGGAGACGCTGGTCAGCCACCTGCTGAAGTCTAATTGCCTTATCACTCATCAGCCGGACTGGGGCTCGGTGCAGATCCAGTATCGGGGGGCGAAAATCGACCGCGAGCAGCTCCTGCGCTATCTGGTTTCGTTCCGCCACCATAACGAATTCCATGAGCAGTGCGTCGAACGTATCTTTAACGATATTCTCCGTTTCTGCCAGCCGGAATCGCTTTCCGTTTACGCCCGCTATACGCGACGCGGCGGTCTGGATATCAACCCCTGGCGCAGCAATGGCGACTTTTCCCCCGCCACCGGCCGCCTCGCCCGTCAATAATAAACAATTTCACAATTTGCGTGCGTTTAGGCGCGCGCAAGGTTGTGGAAACGCCGTTCGCAGGGCTATTGTAATCACAGGAAGACCATAAGCGTCCTGTAAGGAGTTCACTTGATTACACATGTTAGCCCGCTTGGTTCAATGGATATGCTGTCGCAGCTGGAAGTGGATATGCTTAAGCGCACCGCCAGCAGCGACCTGTACCAACTCTTTCGCAACTGCTCGCTTGCTGTGCTCAATTCGGGGAGCCTGACCGATAACAGCAAGGAGCTCCTGTCCCGTTTCGAAAATTTCGAGATTAACGTGCTGCGGCGCGAACGCGGCGTGAAGCTGGAACTGATCAACCCGCCGGAAGACGCCTTCGTTGACGGGCGGATTATCCGCTCCCTGCAGGCCAACCTGTTCGCCGTGCTGCGCGATATCCTGTTTGTTTACGGCCAGATCCACAATACCGTTCGCTTCCCGAACCTCGATCTCGAAAGTTCGGTTCATATCACTAACCTGGTGTTCTCGATCCTGCGCAACGCCCGCGCGCTGCACGTCGGCGAGGCGCCGAACATGATCGTCTGCTGGGGCGGCCACTCCATCAACGAAAACGAATATCTCTACGCCCGCCGCGTCGGTACGCAGCTGGGCCTGCGGGAACTGAATATCTGCACCGGCTGCGGGCCTGGCGCAATGGAGGCGCCGATGAAAGGCGCCGCTGTCGGCCATGCGCAGCAGCGCTACAAAGACAGCCGCTTTATCGGCATGACCGAACCATCCATTATCGCTGCGGAACCACCGAACCCGCTGGTCAATGAACTGATCATCATGCCGGATATCGAAAAGCGTCTGGAGGCCTTCGTACGTATCGCCCACGGGATCATTATTTTCCCGGGCGGCGTCGGCACTGCCGAAGAGCTGCTCTACCTGCTGGGTATTCTGATGCATCCCGACAACAAAGCGCAGGTGCTGCCGCTGATCCTCACCGGGCCGAAGGAGAGCGCCGACTACTTCCGTGTACTGGACGAGTTTATCACCCATACCCTGGGCGAATCGGCCCGTCGCCACTACCGGATCATCATTGACGACCCCGCGGAAGTGGCGCGGCAGATGAAAAAAGCGATGCCGCTGGTGAAAGAGAGCCGTCGCGAGACCGATGACGCCTATAGCTTTAACTGGTCGATTCGCATCTCGCCGGACCTGCAGATGCCGTTTGATCCGACCCACGAGAACATGGCCAACCTCAAACTCTCCCCGGATCAGCCGGTGGAAGTGCTGGCCGCCGACCTGCGTCGTGCCTTCTCCGGGATTGTCGCGGGGAACGTCAAAGAGGTGGGCATCCAGGCCATTGAGCAGTACGGCCCTTACAAACTGCACGGCGATCCGGAGATGATGCGCCGTATGGACGATCTGCTGCAGGGCTTCGTCGCCCAGCACCGCATGAAGCTTCCGGGCGGCACCGCCTATATTCCTTGCTACGAAATCATCGCCTGATTTCCCACTCTCCCGCCGGGGCATCGCCTGACGCCTGCCCCCGGCGGGCTCTCTTCCTCTGACTTCCAGAACGCGCTAAAAACCTTTCTGTTACTAATCAATCACCTGAATTATTTCTACATAGCCAAACGTTTGCGTTGGTAAAAACTGCGACAATTATCACTGCAAAAAATGGTTTTAAGCGCAAAAACGTCGACTAGTTCTCTTTTTTACAGTAAATCCCTCGTTATTACGCCGCTCCGCTTTTATCTCATATGCTGCAAATGGTAGCCTTCGCGCCACAAATCGCTGGCTGATCACCAGAAACAGGCTGTTGGACTAAAAATACGCACATTGAAAGTGGATTATTGCATTTGAGATCGCGATCACTGATGCATAAACCATATAAATGTATCTTTCCGGCCCAATTATTACGGAGAAAATTTCTAAAAAAACCGTAATTAAACGAATTTCATGTTACGCAATTGTATTTATTCATTAGATTTTGTTGATTCCTCCAGGAGATACAGATGGAAACCACTCAAACCAGCACCATCGTTTCGGGCGAAACCCGCAGCGGATGGCGTAAAACCGACACCATGTGGATGCTGGGCCTGTACGGTACAGCGATTGGCGCGGGCGTCTTGTTCCTGCCGATCAACGCCGGCGTTGGCGGCATGATCCCCCTGATCATCATGGCGATTCTGGCCTTCCCGATGACTTTCTTCGCCCACCGCGGCATGACCCGCTTCGTGCTCTCCGGGAAAAACCCGGGCGAAGACATCACCGAAGTAGTGGAAGAACACTTCGGCGTAGGCGCAGGTAAGCTGATTACCCTGCTTTATTTCTTCGCTATCTACCCGATCCTGCTGGTTTACAGCGTGGCGATCACTAACACCGTCGAAACCTTCATGGCGCATCAGCTGCACATGACGCCGCCGCCGCGCGCCATTCTGTCGCTGATCCTGATCGTCGGCATGATGACCATTGTGCGTTTCGGCGAGCAGATGATCGTTAAGGCAATGAGTGTGCTGGTGTTCCCGTTCGTTATCGCGCTGATGGTGCTGGCTCTGTATCTGATCCCGCAGTGGAACGGCGCGGCGCTGGAGACGCTCTCCCTGAGCGGCGCTTCCGTTACCGGCAACGGCCTGCTGATGACCCTGTGGCTGGCGATCCCGGTGATGGTCTTCTCCTTCAACCACTCGCCGATCATCTCTTCCTTCGCGGTAGCCAAACGTGAAGAGTACGGCGAAGGCGCTGAGAAGAAATGCTCCAGTATCCTCGCTCGCGCCCACATCATGATGGTGCTGACCGTGATGTTCTTCGTCTTCAGCTGCGTTCTGAGCCTCTCTCCGGCAGACCTGGCGGCGGCGAAAGAGCAGAACATCTCGATTCTGTCTTACCTGGCGAACCACTTTAACGCGCCAATCATTGCCTGGATGGCACCGATCATCGCGATGATCGCCATCACCAAATCCTTCCTTGGCCACTATCTGGGCGCTCGCGAAGGCTTTAACGGCATGGTGATTAAATCCCTGCGCAGTAAAGGCAAATCGATTGAAATCAACAAACTGAACAAGCTGACCGCGCTGTTCATGCTGATCACCACCTGGATTGTGGCAACCCTGAACCCGAGCATCCTCGGTATGATCGAGACCCTTGGCGGCCCGATTATCGCGATGATCCTGTTCCTGATGCCGATGTATGCGATTCAGAAAGTCCCGGCGATGCGTAAATACAGCGGCCATATCAGCAACGTCTTCGTGGTGATTATGGGCCTGATTGCCATCTCCGCGATCTTCTACTCTCTGTTCAGCTAATTCATTCAACGCCTCCCCCCGCGCCGCTTTACGGCGGCGCGCTTTCCGACAGCACGGGAATACATATGATCAGCGTATTCGATATCTTTAAAATCGGCATTGGCCCTTCCAGCTCCCATACCGTTGGACCGATGAAAGCGGGCAAACAATTCACTGACGACCTGATCGCGCGCGGCCTGCTGGCCGAGGTGAGCAAAGTCGTCGTCGACGTCTACGGCTCCCTCTCCCTGACCGGTAAAGGCCACCATACCGATATCGCGATTATCATGGGACTCGCCGGCAACCTGCCGGACACCGTCGACATCGACGCCATTCCGGGCTTTATTCAGGATGTTAATACCCATGGCCGCCTGATGCTGGCCAACGGTCAGCACGAAGTGGACTTCCCGGTGGATCAGTGCATGAATTTCCATGCCGACAACCTGTCGCTGCATGAGAACGGCATGCGTATCACCGCCCTGGCCGGCGACAAGGTGCTCTACAGCCAGACGTATTACTCTATCGGCGGCGGCTTTATCGTTGATGAGGAGCACTTCGGCCAGACTACCGAGGCGCCGGTTGCCGTTCCTTACCCTTACAAAAACGCCGCCGACCTGCAGCGTCACTGCCGTGAAACCGGGCTGTCGCTCTCCGGCCTGATGATGCAGAACGAACTGGCGCTGCACAGCAAAGAAGCCCTTGAGCAACACTTCGCCGCGGTGTGGGAAGTGATGAGCGCCGGTATCGAGCGCGGCATCACCACCGAAGGCGTCCTGCCGGGCAAACTGCGCGTCCCGCGCCGCGCCGCCGCGCTGCGCCGTATGCTGGTGAGCCAGGACACCACCAACAGCGATCCGATGGCGGTGGTCGACTGGATCAATATGTTCGCCCTGGCGGTGAACGAAGAGAACGCCGCCGGCGGCCGGGTGGTGACCGCGCCAACCAACGGCGCTTGCGGTATCGTGCCGGCGGTGCTGGCCTACTATGACAAGTTTATCCGCAAGGTGAACAGCAACTCCCTGGCCCGCTATATGCTGGTCGCCAGCGCGATTGGTTCGCTGTATAAGATGAACGCCTCCATCTCCGGCGCCGAAGTCGGCTGCCAGGGTGAAGTGGGGGTCGCCTGCTCGATGGCGGCGGCCGGTCTGGCGGAACTGCTGGGCGGCAGCCCGGGTCAGGTGTGCATCGCGGCAGAGATCGCTATGGAGCATAACCTCGGCCTGACCTGCGACCCGGTCGCCGGCCAGGTGCAGGTGCCGTGCATCGAACGCAACGCTATCGCTGCCGTGAAAGCGGTCAACGCCGCGCGAATGGCGCTGCGCCGGACCAGCGAGCCGCGCGTGTGTCTCGATAAAGTGATCGAGACCATGTACGAAACCGGCAAAGACATGAACGCCAAGTACCGGGAAACCTCCCGCGGTGGTCTGGCGATGAAGATTGTTGCCTGCGATTAACCTGCTGGCCCGCCACGCGTCGGCGTGTCGGGCCATCGTCCTGCATAACTCTTTTTGTTATATCAATAAAATTTTAGTTATTTAATGGTTATAAGCGCTGTTTGTTACCTTACGCAAAACCGCTAAGGAGAACAGACAATGTCCAACCGATTCCGCCCCGCCTGGCTGCTGGTCCTCGCCGCCCTCTCTACCTCCGCGCTGGCCAAAGCGCCGGAAACCGTCAACATCGGCTATCAAAAGGCGAATATCTTCGCGCTGCTGAAGTACCGCGGCACACTGGATGAGAGCCTGAAAAAACAGGGCATTGCCGTACGCTGGGTCGAATTCCCCGCCGGGCCGCAAATGCTGGAGGGGCTGAACGTCGGTAGTATCGATCTGGCCGCGACCGGCGATGCACCTCCGGCCTTTGCCCAGGCGGCGCAAGCCGATCTGGTCTACCTTGCCCACTCCCCCGCTAACCCGAAAACGGAAGCGATTGTGGTGCCTGAACAGTCGGCAATCCACAGCGTGGCCGACCTGAAGGGCAAGCGCGTGGGGTTGAACAAGGGGTCTGACGTCAACTACCTGCTGGTTGCCGCACTGGAAAAAGCGGGCCTCAGCTATAAAGACATCACCCCGGTCTATCTGCCGCCGGCGGACGCCCGCGCCGCTTTCCAGCGCGGGGCGATTGATGCGTGGGTGATCTGGGATCCGTTCCTCGCAGAAGTGGAAACCAACGCGAAAGCCCGACAGATCCGCAATGCCGAGGGGCTGGTGCCGCACTACACCTTCTATCTCGCCAGCCGCAAGTTTGCAGATACCTACCCGGAGACAGCAAAGCAGGTGGTGGATGAGCTGGGTAAACTCAGCGCGTGGGCGAACAGCCATCAGGACGAGGCCGCCGGGCTGCTGTCGACCTCAACCGGACTGGATAAAGCCATCTGGCTGAAGACCCTGGCCCGCCTGCCCTACGGTGCCGAACGCATGACCCCGGCGGTGTATAACGAACAGCAGGCGCTGGCGGATACCTTTACGCGCATCGGCCTGCTGCCGGTGAAAGTCGACGTGCGCAGCGCCACCTGGTCGCTGGATAAACCTTGATTTTCCTGACGACGGGAAGCACTACGCCTCCCGTCGCCGACAGGCTTACCCCGCCGTTTTCTCACCATTGCCTATCTGCCAGATAAAGGTGGGCGCTTCACCGTTCACCAGCCAGTTACCGATATTACGTGCCTTATAAATCACCGGATTATGCGAGGCAACCGTCCGCGCATTGCGCCAGTGGCGATCCAGCGCAAGGCGAGTTCGCGTATCCGACGCCCCGAGGGCATTAAACAGCTCCGTCGCCGCCCGCGGGATCCAGTCGCTGGCGATCACCTGCGCCTGCGCCGCTTCCACTTCCGCCAGCTGGTTACGCCGGGCAATCAATGCTTCGTCGTCGCTGACGTGCGCCACATAGGCCTGCTGCAGCGATTCCGCGGCCTGCAGGACCGCGGCCCGGGTCGCCCATGCCCAGCTGCTGATCTGCCCAACGACCTGCAGAACCTGGGCGTCATCGCGCGGCACGGCGGCGTTGCCGTGGCTGTACATCCGGGAGCGATGTTTGACGCCCTGCGCGGCATCCCGCTCAACCGCCAGGCCAATGCCCGCGAGGGTCGCCAGCAGCACATGCTGGTAGAAGGCGGTCTGATAGCGAAAGCGCTGGGCAAAATCATAGACATGTTCGGTTTCCACCCGAGCGCCGGTAAAGCGGGTGGTCCCGCTGCCGGTCAACCGCTGGCCAAAGCCATCCCAGTCATCTTCCCGCACCACGCCGGTCTGCTGGGTGCTGACCAGGGCTATCACATCGCTGGCGGTATCACTGCGCCGGGCAAACACATCGATCCAGTCGGCGTACAGCGCGCCGGTGCTGTAAAACTTCTCGCCGTCGAGTCGCCAGCCGCCCTCTGCCGGCGTCACTCTGGTGTTCACCTCTCCCAGCTTAACCGCGCCGATCTCCGTCCAGCCGCTGCCCACCAGCTCACCGTCGAGGAAGCGACGAAACCAGCGGTCGCGCCCGGCGGAATCCGGCTGATTCAGCTGATCTTCCACAAAGGCAAAGTGCGCGCGCAGGGCCTGCGGCAGGTTAGAGTCCGCTTGCGCCAGCTCGATCAGCAGCGCGCTGAGCTGCGGCAGCGAAGCGCCCCAGCCGCCCTTCTCGCGCGGGATACGCAGCGTGCCGAAGCCCGCTTCTTTCAGCCAGCGGATCGGCTCATCGGGCAGAATGCGCTGCTGTTCGCGCTCCGCAGCGCCCTGGGCGATACGGGTGAATATCGGGCGGAAGGCGGCCGCCAGCGCGTCATAATCGGTGCCAGTGGAGAGCAGGGTCATTGTCAGTTCCTTATTCATGAAGTGCGTCGATATCTTCTCGCGTCGGTTCATGACGGACCGCCAGCAGGAAGAAAATGGGAATAATGGCGGCAAGCGAGACCACCCAGAACATCTGCGTGCCGAGGGAGGCCTGCAGCAGCGGCAGAATAAACAACGCCAGCGCGCTGCCGATCCCGGAGAGTGCCCGGCTGAAACCGACCCCGGTGGCGCGAATGGCAGTAGGATAGGAGAGCGCCGGGTAGATCATCAGCTGCGCCCCCGGGCCAAACCCTTCGGCGAACAGCCACAGCCCCAGCATCGCGATAGCCAGCACGATACCTGCCGTCGCGTGCGGTTGCCCCACCAGCGCCAGCACAATCAGCGCCACAAACTGCAGGGCGAAGCCGGCTATCGCCACATGACGCGAAGGATATTTCCACGCCAGATGCATACCGAGCAGCCCACCGGTAAAAGCAAACAGGGCGTTCAGCCCCAGCGATGCCGAAATAGTTTCGAAGACGCCAGCCCCGAGGAACTGGGCAAGAATTGACGGCAGGAAAAAGGCAATCGCCGTGTACTCGAAGGAGATACAGATATTCATCACCCCGGCGACGATAGTCCGCTCGCGGTAGGGTTTTTCGAACAGCACGCGGAAGCTCACTTTCGGCGCTGGCGCGGGCTTCGCCGCCGGGACCTCATGGGCATGGATCCCCCAGGAGTCGCGTAAAATACGCACTGCAGAGGTCAGATCGCCCTGGTTCGCCGCCCACAGCGGGGATTCATTCATAAATCGACTGCGGACGGCAATAATCAGCAGTGCCGGCACGGCGCCGAACAGCAGGGAGGCGCGCCATAGCCAGTCAAGATGCTCCTGCGGCAGCAGGAAATAGAGGCCGAAGATAATGAGAAAGCAGACGGTTGAGGCGGCGTACCACATCGGGCACCACGCCGCGAGGCGAGCCGCTTTGTTGCCTTTGCCGGCAAAGCGGGAAAACTCGGCCAGATAGGACATCGCTACCGGCAGGTCGATGCCAACGCCGATGCCCATCAGGAAACGGGCGCCAATCAACACCCAGACGTTCGGCGCCAGCCCGGCGGCGATAGCCGAAATCACGAAAAAGAACATATCGGCCATAAAAACCGAATAGCGACCATATTTATCGGTCAACCAGCCGCCGATAATATTGCCGACGATAGTCCCGACCATAATGGACGAAGTCACCAGGCCGGTCAGCAGCGGTGAGAGCTGAAATTCACGTACAACGTCATCAATACCGTAGGAGAGCGTGGTTAAGTCATATGCGTCGAGAAAAACGCCCCCCAGCGCGAGGAAGACAATCATCCGCGCATATTTCGCATGTTCCTTGCCGGAATTAATTAGCCGCGCCACATCCCCGACGCTACTGACCGGTACCGAAGCGATACCGGGATTATCCACTGGTAATGTACTCATTTTTTCACCTTATTATTTTGTGCAGGTCATCAGCGGTTATAGACCGCGAGCGACGAGAATCAAAACAACAAATCATTCTATAAAAATCAATATAATCAATAAGTTAATAAATATCACCAGCACAAAAAGGACGCGCTTTCACGCATCCTCAAGGGAAATAAATAACAACGAAAATAGACGTCGTGCAGGACACTTATTCCGCGGACACTGGAACTAATACGTCTTTTACCAGCGGGTCATCGGTGGTTTTTAACCACGTCTGGATCCGCGGATCAGAAAAAGCCTGTTTTAATTTGACGATATTTTCCTGCGATAAATACGGTGTACCAATCACTAATTGCGAAGCAAAGGTGCGCGGCGCCGGCGGGAATAATATGCCTTTCTCACGCGGCACTTTCCCGGCGTCAAATTGCGAGACATAGCCGATGGCGGCATCCACCGAATTTAACGCCCGCGGCATGGTCAGCAGATCCAGCTCTTTAAAGACAAACTGATGCGGGTTACCGACAATATTTTTCAGCTTCGCCGTGCGCGGCTCCACCGCCGGGTCGAGCGAGATCAACCCAATGCGCTGGAGCAGCCACAGGGCCTGCCCCTGATTGGCGCCATCGTCAGGCACGACAATGGTCGCGCCGTTGGGCAACGCCTGTACCGACGAGTAGCGGTCGGAATAGATGCCAAACGCCCACTGGAACACCGGCACCGTGGTCGACAGCGCAAAGCCGTTAGCGTCCACCACCTGTTTAAGCCACCACTGATGCTGATAGATCGTCCCGGCATACTGACCTTCCGCTACCGCGCGGTCAGCCTGGACCGGATCCTGCACCCCCACCGCCTCCAGTTTCAGACCGTAATCGGGCGCAATATGCTGATTAATATACTCAATGATCCGCTGCTCGCCGGCCATCGCCGGCTCGTAGTGAATTTTTAACGTGCTGCCGAAGACCACCTGCTGGCTTTGGGTATGTCCCCGCCACCACCAGAAGGCGATGGCGAGCAGGATAATCACCGCCAGCGCCGCCAGCCAGGGCCAGCGCCGCGCTTTACGTAACTCAAATTGCTCTGTTGTCATACAAGGTTCCCCTGCGTGTGGCGTAAACGGTTGACCAGACGGTCACCCAAAAATTGAATCAACTGGATCGTGGCGATCAGGGCAACGATCGTCGCGATCATGATGTGGTTGTCGAAGCGCTGATAGCCGTACACCACGGCCAGGTAGCCGATGCCGCCGGCGCCGATGGTCCCGGCGATAGCCGAATACTCGATCATCGAGACCAGGTTTAGCGTCACCGCCGCCGCCAGCGCGGGCATGGCTTCACTGAGCTGCGCGCTGGCAATGATTTGCCAGCGCGACCCGCCGCAGACGACCCCCACCGCGGTGACCTCCGCCGGCAACTCGCGCAGCGCGTTCTCCACCAGACGGCCAAAGAACGGGACGCCGGCGGCGATCATCGGCACTACCGCGGCGGGGATGCCAATCGTGGTGCCGGTCAGCCAGTAAGTGAACGGGATAATGGCGGCCATCAGCACCAGAAACGGCAGCGAACGTCCCATATTGACCACCCAGTTCAGCAGCCGGTACAGCAGTGCGTGCGGAAATAAGCCCCGCGGCGAGGCGTTAAACAACACCACCCCCACCAGCCCCCCCAGCGTGACGACAAACAGCATCACAATGGCCACCATCAGCCAGGTTTCGCCATAGGCGGGGAGCAGCAGCGAAGGGATTTCGCCCCAGGGGGTATCCTGACTGATGACTGTCGGTTTCATACCGCCTCCCTGAGCAACGGCGCGCTGTCGAGGATCTCCGCCGTTATGCCGAGCTGCGCCAGCAGGCCCTGCAGTCGCGCGGGCGACAGGCGTTCGCCCTGAAAGCGCACTCCGGCCTGCAGGCGACCGGCCAGCCGACCATTAATCACCTCGACGTGACCGCCAAGGAGATCGATCTGCAGCGCCCACTGCTGGCTCAGGCGGCTGATCCAGTCGGTGGCCACCGGCACATCCCAGCGGTAGCTCAGACGCAGCAGCAGATCGCTGTGGGTAGCTGCCGCCGGCGTCAGCGGCAACAGCTGCTGGCCGAGCAGAGAATCGGGACGCGCCAGCAGATCTTCGATCCGCCCGTACTGGACGATCGTCCCGTCGCGGATCTCCGCCACCGCATCCGCCGCCGTGCGCACCGCGTCCATTTCATGGGTAATCAGGACGATCGCCAGCTGGTACTCATCACGCAGCCGCTTGAGCAGAGCCAGCACCGAGGCCGTGGCCTGAGGATCGAGGCCGGAGGTGGCTTCATCCGCCAGCAGAACGGACGGGCGCAGCGCCAGCGCGCGGGCAATGCCGATCCGCTGGCGCTGGCCGCCTGAGAGCTGGGCCGGCCAGGCATCCGCTTTGTGGCTCAGGCCGACGCTCTCCAGCAGCTCGCCAACCCGCGCCTTGATATCGCGCTCCACCACACCAAGCCACGCCAGCGGCAGGGCGACATTCTCCCAGGCGGTCCTGCGGCTCAACAGCGCCGAAGACTGGAAAACGGTGCCAATCGCCCGCCGTTCCCGGCGCAGCGCCTCGCCGGACAGCGCCGACAGATCCTTGCCATTGATACGAATGCTGCCGCTGTCCGGTTGCTCCAGCAGGCTGATGCAGCGCGCCAGGGTTGATTTACCGGCGCCGCTCGGCCCCACCACCGCGGTGATGGAGCGCTCAGGCACCTGCAGCGACAGCCCTTTCAGCACCGCGCTGAGCCGGCCATCCGCCGTGCGGTAACTTTTATGCAGGTCATCAATAGCGATCATGTCACCTTCTCCTCTACCGATGCCGCCGTGCGCGCATCGCGGCGGTAGCTGGCGCCCGGGTGAGGCGCGGCCAGACGCGGGCCGCCGCCGAACAGTTTTTCGCGCAGGGTCCCCTCGCGGTACTCTTGCTTAAAGACGCCGCGCTTTTGCAGCTCAGGCACCAGCAGCTCGACGACATCGCGGAAGGTTTCGTGAGTGACGGCATAGGCGAGGTTAAAGCCATCGACGTCCGTCTCTTCGACCCAGGACTGCAGTTCGTCCGCCACGGTTTGCGCGCTGCCAACCACCAGCGGACCGAAGCCGCCGATCCCCGCCCAATCGGCCAGGGCCTGCACCGTCCACTGGCGGTTCGGATCAGCGGTCGAAAAGGCCTCCACCGCCGACTGAATGGCGTTGGTGTGCAGATACTTCAGCACCTGATCCGGCTGATACTGGCCGAAATCGATCCCCGTCCAGCCGGAGAGCAGCGCCAGCGCGCCTTCATAGCTGACGTACTGCTTATATTCCTGCCACTTCGCCTGTGCCTCGCGGTCGGTGTCGCCGACAATCACCGTCTGCAGGTTGAAGATCAGGATGCTGTGCGGATCGCGCCCCGCCTCAGCTGCCCGGCGGCGAATATCCGCCACCGTCTTCTTCAGCAGCACCTTCGACGGCGCTGCGACGAAGACGCATTCGGCATGGCCGGCGGCGAACTGTTTGCCGCGGCTGGACGCCCCCGCCTGATACAGCACCGGCGTGCGCTGCGGGGATGGCTCGCAGAGGTGGATCCCCGGCACGGAAAAGAACTGTCCCTGATGGTTAATGGGATGGATTTTCCGCGGATCGCTGAAGATCTTCCGCTCTCTGTCGCGCAGCACCGCCCCGTCCTCCCAGCTTCCCTCCAGCAGTTTGTAGATCACCTGCAAATACTCATCGGCATAGTCATAGCGGGTGTCATGGTCGGTCTGGGTCTGCTGGCCGATATTGCGCGCCCCGCTCTCCAGATAGGAGGTGACGATATTCCAGCCCACCCGCCCTTTGGTCAGATGATCGAGCGTCGACAGACGACGAGCGAAGGGGTAAGGATGCTCAAACGACAGCGAGGCGGTCAGGCCGAAGCCCAGATGCTCCGTCACCAGCGCCATTGGGGTGATCAGAGCCAGCGGATCGTTGACCGGAACCTGCGTCGCCTGGCGGATCGCCGCATCGCCGCTGCCGTTCAGCACGTCATAGATCCCCAGCACGTCGGCGATAAACAGCCCGTCGAACTTGCCGCGCTCCAGCAGCCGCGCCAGATCCACCCAGTACTCCAGATCTTTATACTGCCAGGAGCGATCCCGGGGATGCGCCCACAGGCCCGGCGACTGATGGCCGACGCAGTTCATATCGAAAGCGTTAAGACGAATTTCACGTTGTGATGACATAGCAATCTCCATAGCGCGGCCCGTCGCCGGGGCGCACGCGGCAAAATGAATCAGGGAAAAGAAAGAGAGGTATTCAGTACGCAGGACATCGGGAGTCCTGCGGGATCCCGAGCGTGAGTAACGCTTGCGCCGCCACGTCAGCGGCATGGTCGGCTACCTGCGGCAGGCCCATCAGTTCGCCAAAACGCCCGCGGGCGGCCGGACCGGCCACCAGCACCGGCAGCGCCTCAACGTGCGGCTCAGCCACTGCCCGGGAACGGCTGTCCACCTCCAGGCCCATGCCGAGGGCATCGGCGCGAATCAGGCCGCGGCGGGCGAGGTCCTGTAAAAATGGCTGGCTGTCGGTCAGGGCGCGGTGTGCGGGTCCGGTGGTCAGGATCAGGTGATCGACGCTCAGCGTCTGCACGCCGCCGCCGCCGCGCCGCGCCAGCGTCAGACGCAGCGTTTCGCCTTCACCGCTTATCGACAGTAGCCTGGCCGCCTGCACCTGCAGACTGCCCGTGCGCTGGCGCGCCTCCAGCACCTCGGCGACCTGCGGCGCCACGCGGTAGCGGTGGACATCCCAGTAATGGCGCAGATGGCGCAGAAAACGCTGGCGATCGGCGACGCTGAGCGCCTGCCAGATCCGCTGCCCCTGCTGACGAACCGCATCCAGCACCACCTGCCAGCTCAGGCCCTGCTGCGCCGCATACGCGACGTCGAGGCGGATCTGGCGCAGGCGCTGGCGCAGGCTGCCCTGCTGATAGTCGCCAGGCCAGGTTGCCCCTGCGCCGCTAAGGTTGCCGCGCGACAGCAGGCCATGGCGCGAAAAGGCGACGATACTGCTGCGGTGGCCCAGCCGGTCCAGCGTCGCGACCGTATCGGCCATGGTTAATCCGGTGCCCATCACCGCCACCCGGGCGTGCGGGGCGATGGCATCGAGCGCGCCTGGCTGCCACGGGTTGGCAATCAGCGCCGGATGATGACGCCAGGCTTCGGCCTGTGCCGGCAGCGAAGGCGGTGGATGACTGATCGCCAGCACCAGCAGATCGGCCTTAAGCTGCAGGCCGCCGTCGGTGGTCACCGTCCCCTGATGAAAAGCGAGCGCCCGATCGCGCAGGTGGCGAAGCCGTCCGCCGCTGGACGCCGCGGCGTCGGCAAAACGCTGCGCCACATAGCGACCAAACTGGCCGCGCTGAGGGTAGACGGAACCGTCCGGGCGCAGCGCCTGCACATCGACGGTAAAGGCAGGCTGATGGCGGTACCAATGATCGAAGGCGCCCTCTTCGTCGCCGGCCAGCTGCATGCGAGCGGCCGGAACGTTAATCCGGTGCGTCGGCTCCGCAGTGGAGTAGGCCACCCCGGCCCCGGGGGACTGGCGCGGCTCCAGCAGCGTCACGCGCACCCCGTTCGGCGCCAGGCGCAGCAGCTCAATCGCCACCGCCGCGCCGCTAAAGCCGCCGCCGATAATCACGATATGCGGTTCTGCACTCATCGCTGCCCTCCTCCGGTATGCTGTCTCATGGTCGCGCTCCGGGCCATCAGCTGGCGCTGACCTGGCGCACCGGGCGCTTATCGCCGCCGATGGTTTCGCCAAACGGACCGGTGTTCACGCTACGCGCCTTCGACGAGGCCCCGTTTTCCAGCGGCAACAGAGGCATCACCAGCTCAGCAAAGCGGTGCGCTTCTTCCAGATGTGGGTAACCGGAGAAGATAAAGTTGCTGATGCCGAGCGCCTGATATTCGCGGATGCGTTCCGCTACCTGCTGCGGATTACCTACCAGCGCGGTACCCGCGCCGCCGCGCACCAGTCCGACGCCGGCCCACAGATTGGGCGCAATGCGCAGATTATCGCGCGATCCCTGATGCAGGGCGCTCATCCGCGCCTGGCCGGCCGAGTCCATGCGGGCGAAGATCTTTTGCGCCTGGGCAATAGTATCGTCGTCAAGATGGGCGATCAGCCGGTCGGCGGCGGCCCATGCCTCTTCTTCCGTTTCGCGCACAATGACATGCAGACGAATGCCGTACTGCAGGGTGCGTCCGCGGGCCGCGGCGCGCTCGCGCACCACCGCCAGCTTCTCCGCCACCAGTTCCGGGGGTTCGCCCCACGTCAGATAGCTGTCGATCTGCTCGGCCGCCACATCAATGGCCGCATCAGAAGAGCCGCCGAAATAGAGCGGCGGGCCATTCTCCTGCACCGGCGGGAACAACACCTCAGCGCCTTCCACATGAATATGCTCGCCGTGATAATCCACTTTCTCCCCGCGCAGCAGGCGGGTGTAAACATCAAGAAATTCGCGGGTCACCTGATAGCGCTCGCTGTGGCTGAGGAAGATACCGTCGCCTTTGTTTTCCACCGGGTCGCCGCCGGTAACGACGTTGATCAGCAGCCGACCTTCCGATAAACGGTCGAGGGTGGCCGCCATCCGCGCCGCCAGGGTTGGCGGCTGCAGGCCCGGCCTGACCGCCACCAGATAGCGCAGACGGCGGGTCAACGGCGCCAGCGCCGAGGCCACCAGCCACGAATCTTCACAGCTTTTACCGGTGGGGATCAGCACGCCGTAGTAGCCCAGGCTGTCGGCTGCCAGCGCCACCTGCTGCAGATAAGGTAAATCGACCGGGCGTCCACCCTCGGTGGTACCCAGATAACGGCCATCGCCGTGGGTAGGTAAGAACCAGAAGACATTGATCTTGTCGGGAGCTTGCTGCGTCATTATCTATTTCCTATATAACCATATCCGATATTTATCGAAGAGATGTTTTAATTTGGTTATATGGGTGTTAGCGATAATCATGCCAATGGTGAATAAAAAATTAATCTTTTAAAATCAATGCACTGAAAACGGCTTCGCCGCGCCGCGCTGTTGCAAATCGCGCAGCCGCCGCGCATCCGCTGGCGCATTTGCAACAGCCGCGGGCCTTCCCCCTCTGGTTTCTGCGGCCGCCGCAGGATAAGTTCAGAGCGTCAACGATCGGAGGCCCGCTATGCTGAACCCAGAATCCCCTTCCACCGCTCCCGCGCTGATCGACCCGGCGTCGAAGGCCTTCCAGAGCCTGCTGGACAAACTCGCGCCAACGGAGGCGACCGTGCTGATCGTGGGCGAAACCGGCACCGGCAAGGAGGTGGTGGCCCGCTATCTCCATCATCACAGCGCCCGTCGCCAGCAGCCGTTTCTGGCCGTTAACTGCGGCGCGCTGACCGAGAGCCTCGCCGAAGCTGAACTGTTCGGCCATGAGAAAGGCGCCTTCACCGGCGCGCAGCAGGGACAGCCCGGCTGGTTTGAAGCCGCGGAAGGGGGGACGCTGCTGCTGGACGAGATCGGCGAATTAAGCCTGCCGTTGCAGGTCAAGCTGCTGCGAGTGCTGCAGGAGCGTGAAATTACCCGCGTCGGCTCACGCAAAGCGATTAAAGTGAATGTCCGGGTGATTGCCGCCACCCACGTTGACCTGGCCCAGGCGATCCGCGAGCGCCGCTTTCGCGAGGATCTCTACTATCGACTGAATATCGCGGTGGTGCCGCTGCCGCCGCTGCGCCAGCGTCGGCAGGATATCCCGCTGCTGGCGCACCACTTTTTATCACTCTACGCCCGGCGCCTCGGGCGGCCAACCCTGCGTCTGGCGCCGGAATCACTGGCCCGGCTGATGGACTATTCGTGGCCGGGCAATATTCGCGAGCTGGAAAACACCCTGCACAACGCGGTGCTGCTCAGTAAAGAAGAGGAGATCAGTCCTGCCCAGCTGCGCCTGGCGACGCTCAACGACGCCCCGGGGCCGGCGAGCGATCATGAACTGGACGACTTTATTCGCCACCAGCTGGCGCTTCCCGGCGAGCCGCTGTGGCAGCGAGTGACCAGCGCCCTGATTCGCCACGCCATGGCGCATTGCGACGATAACCAGAGCCAGGCGGCCGCGCTGTTGGGGATCAGCCGGCATACCTTGCGCACCCAGCTCGCTAACCTCGGGCTGATCAAAAGCCGCCGCCGCCCGCCTGCGCCGCCGCGGGCGTTCGCCAACGCAGCCGGGGCCGATCGCGAACTGCGCATTGGCTACCAGCGCTTCGGCAGCCTCGGGATCCTGAAAGCCCGTCAGAGCCTGGAAACCGCCTTCGCCAGCCTCGGCGTCAACGTGCTGTGGAGTGAGTTTCCTGCCGGACCGCAGCTCCTCCACGCCCTCGCCTGCAACGAGATCGACTTCGGCACCACCGGAGAAGCGCCGCCGGTGTTTGCCCAGGCCAGCAATAGCGAACTGATGTACGTGGCGTGGGAGCCGCCGGCGCCGCGCAGCGTGGCGATGGTCGTCCCGCAGGAGAGCGACATTCGCCAGCTCAGCGATCTGCGCGGTAAACGCATCGCCCTCAATAAAGGGTCGAATGTCCACTGGCTGCTGCTGCAGATCCTCGAGGACGCCGGCCTGGGTCTGAACGATGTGCGGGTGGTCTATACCCCGCCGAAATATCCGCTGACCGCCAGCGACTATCTGGCGGTTGACGCCTGGATGATGTGGGATCCGCTGCTCAGCGACGCCGAACACACCGGCGAGCTGCGGGTGGTCGCCAGCGGCGAAGGCCGGGTCAACAACCATCAGTTTTATCTTTCGCGACGGGACTACCTCGCTCAGCATGGCGATATCATGCGCTGCCTGCTGACGGAGCTGACCCACACCGGGCAGTTTATCGACTCGCATCGCGGCGAAGCGGCCCGCTTACTCTCGGCAGAGCTGGGGATCGACGCCCGGTCGCTGAGCATGGCCCTCGCCCGCCGCAGCCATCGCCCGCGGCCGATGGATCTGTCGGTGATCCGCGCCCAGCAGACCATCGCCGATCGCTTTTACGCCCTCGGGCTTATCGCCAAACCGGTCCCGGTGCGCGAAGCGGTGTGGTACGGCGAACCCGCGCCGGACGTCATCAGACCGCTGATGGCGGTCAGTTAGCGAAATTTGCGCGTTATCTTCCTGATTGTTCAGGCGCAGATAGCCTCGATCTGATGGCGATGTTACCCTAAAGACGCTGAGAATAAGGGGGGTATCTGTGGCTGTTCATCTGTTAATCGTCGACGCGTTAAATCTAATCCGCCGCATTCACGCGGTGCAGGGTTCACCCTGCGTCGATACCTGCCTGCATGCCCTGGAGCAGCTGATCGTCCACAGTCAGCCCACCCATGCGGTGGCGGTGTTCGACGATGAGGATCGCGCCCACGGTTGGCGTCACCAGCGCCTGCCGGAGTACAAAGCCGGACGCGCGCCGATGCCGGAGACGCTGGTGGCCGAGATGCCGGCGCTGCGGGCCGCTTTCGAACAGCGGGGGATCCGCTGCTGGGCCTCGCCGGGCAGCGAAGCAGACGATCTCGCCGCCACCCTGGCGGTGAAGGTGGCCCAGGCGGGCCATCAGGCCACCATTGTCTCCACCGACAAAGGCTACTGCCAGCTGCTGTCGCCCACCATCCGCATCCGCGACTACTTTCAGAAGCGCTGGCTGGACGCCCCCTTCATCGCCAGCGAGTTCGGCGTCACCCCGGAGCAGCTGGCGGATTACTGGGGGCTGGCGGGGATCAGCAGCTCGAAGGTGCCGGGCGTGGCGGGCATTGGACCCAAAAGCGCCGCCCAGCTGCTGAACGAGTTTCAGGACCTGGAGGGGCTGTACGCCCGCCTGGCCGAGGTCCCGGAGAAGTGGCGCAAAAAGCTGGCCGCGCATCAGGAGATGGCCTTCACCTGCCGGGAGGTGGCCCGCCTGCAGACCGACCTCCAGCTGGACGGCAATCTGCAGCAGCTGCGGCTGACGCGCTGACCATCGTTAAGAGGTGCGCCGGTGCAGGGTAACTGCCTGCTTTACCCGGGACAGGCAATCACCAGGCCGCCTGATATAACCCGACGATATCCGCCAGGCTCGCCTCGCGCGGGTTGCCGCCGGTACACACATCCGCCAGCGCCGCCTGGGCCAGCGCCGGAATATCCTCTTTCCTGACGCCCACCTCGCGCAGATGGCCGGGAATACCGACATCGCGGTTAAGCTGGCAGACCGCCTCTACTGCCGCCTCGCGCGCGGCGGTCAGGCTTAACGCTTCCACCCTGACGCCCATCGCCCGGGCGATGTCGCGATATTTTTCCCCGGTCGCCTCAGCATTAAAGCGCATCACGTGCGGCAGCAGGATGGCATTCGCCACGCCGTGCGGCGTGTTGTAAAAAGCGCCGAGCGGATGCGCCATGCCGTGCACCAGGCCAAGCCCAACGTTGGAAAATCCCATCCCCGCCACATACTGGCCGAGCGCCATAGCTTCCCCCGCGCCGGCGTCTCCGGCAACCGAGCCGCGCAGCGCGCCGGCGATGATCTCGATGGCCTTGAGGTGCAGAGCATCGGTCAAAGCCCAGGCGCCGCGAGTGAGGTACCCTTCGATAGCATGCGTCAAGGCGTCCACGCCGGTAGCCGCCTTCAGCGCCGGCGGCATAGCGTCCATCATATCGGCATCGATAAAGGCCACCTGCGGAATATCGTGCGGGTCGACACAGACGAATTTGCGCCGCTGTTCTTCATCGGTGATGACATAGTTAATCGTCACCTCCGCCGCGGTACCCGCGGTGGTCGGCACCGCGAAGATCGGCACGCTGGGCTGACGGGTGGGCGACAGCCCCTCGAGGCTACGGACATCGGCGAATTCCGGGTTACGCTGAATAATACCGATCGCCTTACAGGTATCCTGCGGCGAACCGCCGCCGATGGCGATCAGGTAATCCGCCCCGCTGCGTTGAAAGGCCTGCAGCCCCTGCTGGACCACGGCGATGGTCGGGTTAGGGATCACGTCGCTGAACATATCCCATGCCAGCCCGGCGGCATCCAGTTTGTCGGTGACTTTCGCCGCCACGCCGCAGCGGGCGAGAGTGCTGTCGGTGACGATCAATGCTTTACGATAGCCGCGCCGCGCCGCTTCATCGGTTAATGCGTTTATCGCCCCCCGGCCAAACCATGCCGTTTCATTGAGGATCATTCTGTTTGCCATCGTGGCTCTCCTGTTAGCGTTGCGGCATCACTCTTCAATGCGTAATCCGTAGGTTTTGAACTTCTCCAGCACGATGGCGATCGCCTCGTCATCCAGCACCGGGACCGGGTCGGTAATCGCCAGCGTACTGAGGTAGAGCTGGGCCAGGACCTCCACTTCATGCGCCAGCCAGAGCGCTTTCTCCAGGCTGGCCTCGCAGGCGATCAGGCCGTGATGCTGCAGCAGCGTGGCTTTGCGGTGCTTCAGCGCCACCGCGACATGCTCAGACAGTTCGCGGGTGCCGAAGGTGGCATAGGGCGCGCAGGGGATCGAATTCCCGCCGGCCGCGGCGATCATATAGTGAATGGCCGGGATGGGCCGGTTGAGGATCGACACCGCCGTACAATGGACAGCGTGATTGTGGACCACCGCCTGGGCATCGGGTCGCGTCTGGTAGGCCGCCTGATGAAAACGCCATTCGCTGGAGGGCAGTTTTCCCTGCTCATGCTGGCCGTCGGCATCAATAAAGACGATCTTGTCTTCCGTCAGCTTTTCATATGGGATACCGGTAGGGGTGATCAGCATTCCTCCCTGATAGCGCACGCTGACATTGCCGGCAGTCCCCTGATTTAACCCCAGGCGGGTCATTTCCAGGCAGGTATCGATAATCTGCCGGGCCAGTCTGTTTCTTTCCATTGCGTTCCTCTTTTGGTGACTCATCATCCATCAACGGCAGGGCAACAGAAATATCGTCGGCTACCGTGGGATAGGGTGAATAATGGTCTTCATCATCAACCTGAATATTCAAAGGGGAATTTTCATGATTATTTTTTGTGAGCCGCGTCAATTATTCCGCCATGAATAAAGCAACCATGCCCATTACGAGAGAGATTAAAATGCCCGTTCTTAATAATATTTCATCAAGCGGGCATTTTATTTCTTTGTAACATTTGCCCGTTTTCCACGATATATATTCATTCGGTCATTAGCGTTGTGGTTTTGTGAATTTATTTTCTCAAACGGTCAGCGTTTTTGAAAAATTAAAGTGACAATAATCACATAAAATGGTCCACAGCGCGTTAAGTGTGACCATCATCATATTAACAGGCGGTTTTTATTTGAAAATGAAGTCATGAGTTCCGCCGTGACTTTCATTTCACTCACCGGCGCGTCACCTGAGCTCACTTAATTTTGCGGTCTGCTGCAGCACCAGACTGCGCCCTGAATGCTGTTGTAAATGCTTCTGAACTGATGAGGACGCTATGGGAAACACAACGATACCAACGCAAAGTTACCGCGCCATGGAGAGCGGGCAGAGTAAGAGCTACATTATTCCTTTTGCTCTGCTGTGCTCCCTCTTTTTTCTGTGGGCCGTGGCTAATAATCTGAATGATATTTTATTACCGCAATTTCAACAGGCCTTTACCCTGACTAATTTCCAGGCCGGATTAATTCAGTCGGCCTTTTATTTTGGCTATTTTATTATTCCCATCCCCGCCGGGATGCTGATGAAAAAATTCAGCTATAAAGTAGGCATTCTTACGGGTCTGTTTTTATATGCCTGCGGCGCCGCGCTGTTCTGGCCTGCCGCCGAAGTGATGAACTACACTTTATTCCTGATTGGATTATTTATTATCGCCGCCGGGCTTGGCTGCCTGGAAACGGCGGCCAACCCGTTTGTGACCGTTCTCGGTCCGGAAAGCGGCGGTCACTTCCGCCTTAATCTGGCCCAGACCTTTAACTCATTTGGCGCCATTATTGCCGTGGTATTTGGCCAGAGTCTTATTTTGTCTAACGTCCCGCATCAGCCGCAGGATGTGCTGGATAAAATGACGCCAGAACAGCTCAGCGCCTGGAAGCACAGCCTGGTCCTGTCGGTACAAACCCCCTATATGATTATCGTGGCCATCGTCCTGCTGGTTGCCCTGCTGATCGTCTGTACCCGCTTCCCCTCCCTGCAGAGCGATGACCACAGCGACAGCGCGCAGAGCACCTTCCTCGCCTCGCTGACGCGCCTGATGCGCATCCGCCACTGGCGCTGGGCGGTACTGGCCCAGTTCTGCTACGTCGGCGCGCAAACCGCCTGCTGGAGCTACCTGATTCGCTACGCTATCGAAGAGATCCCGGGCATGACGGCCGGTTTCGCCGCCAACTACCTGACCGCCACCATGGTCTGCTTCTTTATCGGCCGTTTTACCGGCACCTGGCTTATCCGCCGCTTCGCGCCGCACAACGTGCTCGCTATCTATGCGTTTATCGCCATGCTGCTCTGTTTGCTCTCCGCCTTCAGCGGCGGCCACGTCGGTCTGCTGGCCCTGACCCTGTGCAGCGCCTTTATGTCCATTCAGTACCCGACCATCTTCTCGCTGGGGATTAAGCATCTGGGCCAGGACACCAAATATGGCTCGTCCTTTATCGTCATGACCATTATCGGCGGCGGGATCGTCACCCCGGTGATGGGCTTTGTCAGCGACGCCGCCGGCAATATCCCGACCGCCGAACTGGTCCCGGCGCTGTGCTTCGCCATCATCTTTATTTTTGCCCGTTTCCGTTCACAAGCGGCGACGAACTAAACCTGTTATCCGCATAACCTGAGGGATCTGTAATGAAAAAAATCAGCTTACCGAAGATCGGTATCCGCCCGGTAATCGATGGTCGTCGCATGGGGGTCCGCGAGTCGCTGGAAGCGCAAACCATGAACATGGCGAAAGCCACCGCCGCGCTTATCAGCGAGAAACTGCGCCACGCCTGCGGCGCCCGGGTGGAGTGCGTGATTGCCGATACCTGCATCGCCGGCATGGCCGAGTCGGCCGCCTGTGAAGAGAAATTCAGCAGCCAGAACGTCGGCGTGACCATCACCGTCACCCCCTGCTGGTGCTACGGCAGCGAAACCATCGACATGGATCCGCTGCGCCCGAAGGCCATCTGGGGCTTTAACGGCACCGAACGTCCGGGGGCGGTCTATCTGGCCGCCGCGCTGGCGGCCCATAGCCAGAAAGGGATCCCGGCGTTCTCCATCTACGGACATGACGTGCAGGATGCCGATGACACCTCGATCCCGGCGGACGTCGAAGAAAAGCTGTTGCGCTTCGCGCGCGCCGGCCTGGCCGTCGCCAGTATGAAAGGGAAAAGCTATCTGTCGCTGGGCGGCGTCTCAATGGGCATCGCCGGCTCCATCGTCGACCATAACTTTTTTGAGTCCTGGCTCGGCATGAAGGTACAGGCTGTCGACATGACGGAGCTGCGCCGGCGAATCGATCACAAAATCTATGATGAAACCGAGCTGGAAATGGCGCTGGCGTGGGCGGATAAACACTTCCGCTACGGCGAAGATCAGAACGCCGAGCAGTATAAGCGCAATGAGGCGCAGAGCCGCGCGGTGCTGAAAGAGAGCCTGCTGATGGCGATGTGCATCCGCGACATGATGCAGGGCAACCCGAAGCTGGCGGAAAAAGGACTGGTGGAGGAGTCACTGGGCTACAACGCCATCGCCGCCGGTTTCCAGGGTCAGCGCCACTGGACCGATCAATACCCCAATGGCGATACCGCTGAAGCGCTGCTCAACAGCTCTTTTGACTGGAACGGGGTGCGCGAGCCATTTGTCGTCGCTACCGAAAACGACAGCCTCAACGGCGTGGCCATGCTGATGGGTCATCAGCTCACCGGCACCGCCCAGGTGTTTGCCGACGTGCGCACCTACTGGTCGCCGGACGCCGTTGAGCGGGTCACCGGGCAGCCGCTCACCGGGCGGGCGGAGCACGGCATTATTCACCTGATTAACTCCGGCTCTGCGGCGCTGGACGGCTCCTGCCAGCAACGCGACGCGCAGGGCAACCCGACGATGAAACCTCACTGGGAGATTGAACAGAACGAGGCGGATGCCTGCCTCGCGGCGACCGAATGGTGCCCGGCGATCCACGAATACTTCCGCGGCGGCGGCTTCTCTTCCCGCTTCCTGACCGAAGGCGGCGTGCCGTTCACCATGACCCGGGTGAACATCATCAAAGGCCTGGGGCCGGTGCTGCAAATTGCCGAAGGCTGGAGCGTGGCGCTGCCCAAAGCGATGCACGACCAGCTCGACGCCCGTACCAACTCCACCTGGCCCACCACCTGGTTTGCCCCACGCCTGACCGGCAAGGGTCCGTTCAGCGATGTGTACTCGGTGATGGCCAACTGGGGCGCCAACCACGGCGTGCTGACCATCGGCCACGTTGGCGCGGATTTCATTACCCTCGCCGCCATGCTGCGCATTCCGGTCTGCATGCACAACGTGGAAGCGGCGAAAATCTACCGCCCCTCCGCCTGGGCTGCGCATGGCATGGATATCGAGGGCCAGGACTACCGCGCCTGCCAGAACTACGGGCCGCTGTATAAGCGTTAACAGGTTGGTTTCGCCCGGTGGCGCAGGCTTACCGGGCCTACAGATGCGCGCGGTCTGTAGGCCGGATAAGCGCCGCGCCATCCGGCGATGTTGTTTCGGGAGTTACTATGAAGCAAGACGTTATCCTGGTCCTCGACTGCGGCGCCACCAACGTGCGGGCGATGGCCGTTGACCGACAGGGAAACATTATCGCCCGCGCCGCAACGGCGAACGCCAGCGACATCGCGGCGGAGAACAGCGACTGGCACCAGTGGTCGCTGGAGGCCATTATGCAGCGCTTTGCCGACTGCTGTCGGCAGATCCATGACCAGCTGGCCTCCTGCACGGTGCGCGGCATCACCGTCACGACCTTTGGCGTCGATGGCACGCTGGTGGATGAGCAGGGTGCCCTGCTGTATCCGATCATCAGCTGGAAATGCCCGCGCACCGCGGCGGTGATGGAGAATATCAGCCAGTATATGCCAGCACACCAGCTGCAGCAGATTGCCGGCGTCGGCGCGTTTGCGTTCAACACCCTGTATAAGCTGATCTGGCTGAAAGAGTGCCACCCGCAGCTGCTGGCGCAGGCCCATGCCTGGCTGTTTATTTCGTCGCTGATCAACCACCGGCTGACCGGGGAGTTCACCACCGACCTCACCATGGCGGGCACCAGCCAGATGCTCGATCTGCGGCAGCGCGATTTCAGCGCGCCAATCCTGCAGGCGACCGGCCTGCCGCGCCGCCTGTTCCCGCGGCTGGTTGAAGCAGGCCAGCCGATCGGCGCCCTGCTGCCGGAGGCCGCTGCGCTGCTGGGCCTTCCCGTCGGGATCCCGGTTATCTCGGCCGGGCATGACACCCAGTTCGCTCTGTTTGGCGCCGGCGCCGGGCAGGATGAGCCGGTGCTCTCCTCCGGGACCTGGGAGATCCTGATGGTGCGCAGCGCCCAGGTCGACACTTCGCTGCTCTGCGACTACAGCGGCTCCACCTGCGAGCTGGACAGCCAGCCGGGCCGCTATAACCCGGGAATGCAGTGGCTGGCCTCCGGCGTGCTCGAATGGGTGCGCAAGCTGTTGTGGAGCGCTGACACGCCGTGGCAGACGCTGATTGCCGAAGCGCAGGCGATCCCGCCCGGCGCCCAGGGCGTCAGGATGCAGTGCGACCTGCTCGCCAGCCAGCACGCCGGCTGGCAGGGCGTCACGCTCAACACCACCCGCGGCCATTTTTACCGCGCCGCGCTGGAGGGGTTAAGCGACCAGCTGGCGCAGCATCTGCAAACCCTGGAAAACATCGGCCGCTTCAGGGCGAAAGAGCTGCTGCTGGTGGGCGGCGGCAGCCGCAACGCGCTGTGGAACCAGATCAAGGCCGACCGGCTTGGAATACCGATCAAAGTTCTCGATGATGCCGAAACCACGGTGGCCGGCGCGGCGATGTTTGGCTGGTATGGCGTGGGCGAGTTCTCTTCGCCGGAACAGGCCAGAGCGCAGGTCGCGTACCGCTACCGCTATTTTTGGCCGCAAACTGAACCTGAATTAACAGAGGAAGCCTGAGATGCTCAAAACCATTTCCCCGCTGATATCGCCGGAGCTGCTGAAAGTGCTGGCCGAAATGGGCCATGGGGATGAAATCATTTTTTCCGATGCCCATTTCCCGGCGCACAGCATGGGGCCACAGGTGATCCGCGCCGATGGCCTGCGGGTCAGCGATCTGCTGCAGGCGATTATCCCGCTGTTCGAGTTAGACAGCTACGCGCCGCCGCTGGTGATGATGGCCGCCGTCGAAGGCGATGCGCTCGACCCGACGGTGGAACAGCGCTATCGGCAGGCGCTATCGGCGCAGGCCCCCTGCCCGGATATCGTGCGGATTGACCGCTTTGCCTTCTACGACCGGGCGCAAAAAGCCTTTGCGATCGTTATCACAGGAGAGTGCGCTAAGTACGGAAATATCCTTTTAAAAAAAGGAGTCACGCCGTAATCTCATGCCGGAGCGTCTGCCTGATGCAGACGCTCAATCAATGATGGGATGAGAATAAATGAAAGCAGCCCGCCAGCAGGCGATCGTCGATCTCCTGATCACCCACAGCAGCCTGACCACCGAAACGTTGTCAAAACAGCTCAACGTCAGCAGGGAAACTATTCGCCGCGATCTGAGCGAGCTGCAGGCGCAGGGCAAAGTGCTGCGTAACCACGGCCGGGCCAAAGTGATCCACCAGCGCAGCCAGGACAGCGGCGATCCTTTCCACATGCGCCTGAAAAGCCATTACGCGCATAAAGCCGACATCGCCCGCGAAGCGCTGGCCTGGATTGACGAAGGGATGGTGATCGCCCTCGATGCCAGCTCCACCTGCTGGTATCTCGCCCGCCAGCTGCCGGACCGCCCGCTGCACGTCTTTACCAACAGCCAGCCCATCTGCCAGGAGCTGGCCAAACGCGACCAGATCACGCTCACCTGCTCCGGCGGCACTCTGCAGCGGAAATATGGCTGCTACGTGAACCCGGCGCTGATTTCCCAGCTGAAATCGCTGGAGATCGATCTGTTTATTTTTTCCTGCGAAGGCATCGACCCGCAGGGCGCGCTGTGGGACTCCAATGCGTTCAATGCCGACTTCAAATCGATCCTGCTTAAGCGGGCGGCGCAGTCGCTACTGCTGATCGACAAAAGCAAGTTCAACCGCTCCGGCGAGGCGAGGATTGGTCATCTGGATGACGTGACGCATATTGTGTCGGATGCGCCGCAGCCTTAAGGGGAAGGCCGGAGGACGCGCACGCGTCTCCGGCCTGAGGGGGAAGGATTAACGCTCGTCGCGACGTCCGCCGACGGCGGCCCACAGGCGGCGCACGTGAACGGTCACCTCTTCACGATCGTGATACAGCTGACGCGCCTGGATCTGGGCGTTAACGCCGTGCTCGTCCAGCTGGGCCTGAATATAGGCCAGATTCTGCGACACCTCTTCATAGCGCTTTTTCATCGGCAGCTTGAGGTTGAAGATGGTCTCCCGGCACCAGCCGTTGACCAGCCACTGCGCCATCAGCGCCGCCACCTTCGCCGGTTTCTCCACCATATCGCAGACCATCCACGAGATGTTGTTGCGGTTCGGACGATAGCGGAAACCGTCTTCGCGCAGCCAGGTCACCTGGCCGGTATCCATCAGGCTCTGGGCCATCGGGCCGTTATCGACCGAAGAGACCCACATGTTGCGCTTCACCAGCTGATAGGTCCAGCCGCCCGGGCAGGCGCCGAGATCGACGGCATACATGCCGTTCGCCAGACGCTCGTCCCACTCGTCCGCCGGAATAAAGACGTGGAACGCCTCTTCCAGCTTGAGGGTGGAACGGCTCGGGGCGTCGGAGGGAAACTTCAGCCGCGGAATGCCCATATAGAACGGTGAGTTGTTGTTGCTGTATGAGTAGCCGGTATAGCAGCAGCCGGGTGCGATAAAGAACACATGCACCACCGGTCGCTTTGGCGTTTCATAGTTGGTCAGCACGCCCGCCTCGCGCAGCGCCGCGCGTAACGGTACCGTAAACTTGCGGCAGAACTTCATCAGCTCTTTGCTTTCGTTGGTATCCGCCACTTCCACACGCAGCTCGCCACCCTTCTCCACCACGCCCTGCAGCATGCCGACGATCGGGGTTATGCGATCCTCCGGCGGCAGGTCGCGCAGCAGTTCGCCGACCACAAACATCTGTCGGGCGAAAATTAGCGAGCTGAACGGCAGATCGCGCACCAGCTTCTCGCCGTCGTCCTGCTGATAACCTTCAAAAATTACATAGCCAGAGTCTTCTTTGACCCGGGCAAAACCAAACACCTCAAGGCGGGCTGCCTTATCGGTAATTTCTGCTGCGCACTCTTTCTCAAACCCAGGGCGACAATAGAGGACAACCTTATTCATGAACAACGCCCTTACGTTTCAGACGAATTGCACCAATTAACATTAAAACCCAACCGGCGAGGAAGCTTACGCCGCCCACCGGGGTCACGAACGCCCACAGACGTAAATGAGAGAGCGCCAGACAATAGAGGCTGCCGCTGAACAGCACGGTCCCTAACGCCAGAAATACGCTGCTCCAGTAGAACCAGATACTGATCCGACGCTGCATCGCCACCGCCAGACCAAAAATCGCCAGGGTATGGAAGGCCTGATACTCCAGGCCGGTATGGATCCAGGCCATCTCCGCCGCGCCGAGCGATTGACTTAAGACATGCGCGCCAAAAGCGCCCAGAGCCACAAAGATAAAGCCGCTAATCGCGGCGAATATCAGCATAAAACGGCTGGTCATGTTGTTACCCTACAAGTAATTATTGTTCATAACGAAAGCGGAATTTTTCTTGTTCACTTGCCGCTTTCGCCAGGATCCACTGCCGGAAAGCGGCTATTTTACCCAGTTCTGCCTGACTGTCATGGCAAACAAGGTAAAACGCATTCTTACTGACCAGAACATCATTAAACGGACACACCAGACGACCGGCTTCAATTTCGGACTGCGCCATGACGTTGTTGGCCAGCGCCACGCCCTGCCCGTGAATGGCCGCCTGCAGCACCATCGCGCTATGGCTGAAAATCGGCCCCTGCTGCACATTAATATGGCTTAGACCAAGCTGACGGGTATAAGTTTGCCAGTCGCGGCGGGACGCATCGTGAAGCAGGGTATGTTGCGCCAGATCGGCAGGCGTTTTCAATGCTTTGTCGCCGGTGAGCAAGAGCGGGGAACAGACCGGCAGCAGATACTCGGCGTACAATTTTTCCACACGCAGGCCCGGCCAGTTGCCGCGGCCGTAAAAAATCGCCACATCGACATCGTCCGCCAGCTTATCCTCCTGACGGTCCACCGCC
Source organism: Klebsiella sp. KP20-425-1 (assembly GCF_025813515.1). Lineage (NCBI taxonomy): Bacteria > Pseudomonadati > Pseudomonadota > Gammaproteobacteria > Enterobacterales > Enterobacteriaceae > Klebsiella > Klebsiella sp. KP20-425-1. Next base: position 986,518 of record NZ_CP109614.1, on the reverse strand, counting down.
TGGATCCTGACGTCGATTCCCGGATAAGCTGAGTTAAAGCTTGTGAGTCTTGGCACCAGCCACTGAATGGCGAAACTTGGCAATAAACTGACCGTTAATGCCCCTTTGGCGCTGCGCGCCTGCAGTTTACGCGTCGCTTCCGTCAGTTGCGAAAAAATCTCTTTAATATCCTGAAAATAGCTCTGCCCTTCTTCCGTTAACAGCAGCGAACGATTGCGCCGACGGAACAGCTTAAGGCCCAGAAAATCCTCGAGAGACTTGATTTGATGGCTGACTGCGGCCTGCGTCACAAAAAGCTCATCGGCTGCCCGAGTGAAGCTGAGATGACGTGCGGCTGCATCAAAAACACGTAATGCATTCAGAGGTGGTAATCGCTTCGACATGGTTATTCTGGCTTAGATGTTAACTCAATTTAACAAATAGGAAACAATGATTAACCTATTAGTTTTTTTTATCTGAGCCATTATAAATTGTCCGTTGAGGTTCTACCAGCAAATACCTATAGTGGCGGCACTTCCTGAGCCGGAACGAGAAGCTTTTTTTGGAATGCGTGTTCCATCAAGCTTTTGGCTTACGGTTGTGATGTTGTGTTGTTGTGTTTGCAATTGGTCTGTTTTTGCAGACCCTGGTAGCAAAGCTACCCCTTTTCACTTCCTGTACATTTACCCTGTCTGTCCATAGTGATTTAATGTAGCACCGCAACGCGCGGTGCTTTTTTTTGCCTTTTTACTGCCTTACTCGTCCAGTTCACCCAGTTGTTTCACGTCAGAGCGATTGATCTGCTGTTTGTTGCCCCACGCGTCTTTATACGAGATCATGCCAGTGTCATTATCGGTTTGCGGTTTCCCGTCGGTAACGATGGTCCGCCCATCGTTGGTATGCATCACATAGTTAGAGGAACAGGCGCTCAGGCCTAAAGTCAGCATACAGGCAGAGATAATCGCAGCGGCCTTAGTCATTTTCATTCTTCTCTCCTTACGGCTATTTATACTATTCGTAACTCGTTAAGTAATAGGTTAAAACACAAACCCAACACTTTTCAGCATAACCCTCTTTGACCGACGTGGAGTCACATTCGGACAATTCCACAGGACGCAGAGACCTTGTCACGCCCGGCAAATTGCGCGACGATCGCGGCATTGATACGAGGAATTCCATGAACGCATTCAACCCGGCGCACTTTCGCGCGCAGTTTCCGGCTCTGGCCGATGCCGGCGTCTATCTCGACAGCGCGGCGACAGCGCTCAAACCGCTGGCGGTGATCGACGCCAGCGACCAGTTTTATCGCCTGAGCGCCGGCAATGTCCATCGCAGCCAGTTCGCCGCCGCCCAGCGGCTGACCGAGCGCTACGAGGCGGCCCGCGATCGCGTGGCGGCGTGGCTTAACGCCCCGTCCGGCAAAGATATCGTCTGGACGCGGGGGACCACCGAGGCCATCAATATGGTGGCGCAGAGCTACGTCCGGCCGCGCCTGCAGCCTGGCGATGAAATTATCGTTAGCGAAGCCGAGCATCATGCCAACCTCGTGCCCTGGCTGATGGTGGCCGGGCAGACCGGCGCCAGAGTGGTCAAGCTGCCGCTTGGCGCCGACCGCCTGCCGGATATCGCCAGCCTCAGCGCGCTGATTACCCCGCGCAGCCGGGTGCTGGCCATCGGTCAGATGTCCAACGTCACCGGCGGCTGCCCGGACCTGGCGCAGGCTATCCGCCTTGCTCACGCCGCCGGGATGGTGGTGATGGTCGATGGCGCCCAGGGAGCGGTGCATTTCCCCGCTGACGTGCAGGCGCTGGATATCGATTTTTACGCCTTTTCCGGCCATAAGCTGTATGGCCCGACCGGGATCGGCGCCCTGTACGGCAAAAGCGAGCTGCTGGCAGCGATGTCCCCCTGGCTCGGCGGCGGGAAAATGATCGCCGAGGTCAGCTTTGACGGCTTTACGCCGCAGCCGGCCCCCTATGGCCTCGAGGCCGGTACGCCGAATGTCGCCGGGGTTATCGGCCTCAGCGCCGCGCTGGAGTGGCTGGCGCAGAGCGATATCGGCCAGGCGGAAAACTGGAGCCGCAGTCTGGCGAGCCTGGCGGAAGAGGAACTGGCGAAACGGCCGGGCTTCCGCTCTTTCCGCTGCCAGCAGTCAAGCCTGCTGGCCTTTGAATTTGAGGGTATTCATCACAGCGATCTGGTGACGCTGCTGGCGGAGTCCGGCATTGCCCTGCGCGCCGGACAACACTGCGCCCAGCCGCTGCTGGCTGCCTTAGGGGTCAGCGGCACCCTGCGGGCCTCTTTCGCCCCCTACAATACCCAAGACGATGTTGCGGCGCTGGTCCACGCGGTGGATCGCGCCCTGGAAATTCTGGTGGATTAATGACAACTCTGCACCCCTTCGGCACAACCATTACCGACGCTACGCTGCGCCAGATCTTCGCCCCGCTGAACCAGTGGGAGGATAAATACCGTCAGCTGATTTTATTGGGCAAAAAGCTGCCGACGCTGACCGACGAGCGCAAAGCGCAGGTCCATGAGATTGCCGGCTGTGAGAACCGCGTCTGGCTGGGCTATGAGGAGGACGCCGAGGGCAGGCTGCACTTCTTTGGCGACAGCGAAGGAAGGATTGTGCGCGGTCTGCTGGCGGTACTTTTAACCGCCGTGGAAGGAAAAACCCGCGCCGGGATCCTGACGCAGGATCCGCTGGCGCTGTTCGACGAGCTGGGGCTGCGCGGCCAGCTCAGCGCCTCGCGCAGCCAGGGCCTCAGCGCCCTGAGCGAGGCGGTGCTCGCCGCCGCCCGCGAAAGGTAATCTCCCGATTTCGCTTTCCCGCCGCCGCGCCCGGTGGGGAAACTATTTTCCGGAAGCCGCAGCGTCACGCTGCGCTTTCGCCAGCATCTTCTTCAGGGCATGCGACACCGCGACGAAGCCAAAGGTCGCGGTCACCATCGTCGCCGCGCCAAAGCCGGAAGCGCAGTCCATCCGCTTCGGCCCTTCCGCCGTGCTCTTCATTGCGCAGACGCTGCCGTCCGCCTGCGGGTAGACCAGCGCTTCCGTAGAGAAGACGCAGTCTACACCGAGCTTACCTTTGCTGTTTTTCACCACCCCAAACTGGCTTTTCAGCCGCTCTCGCAGTTTGGCCGCCAGCGGATCCTGGATGGTCTTCGCCAGGTCCGCGACCTGGATCTGCGTTGGGTCAATCTGACCACCCGCCCCGCCGGTAGTCACCAGCGGCACCTTGTAGCGGCGACACCAGGCGATAAGCGCCGCTTTCGGCCGGACGCTATCGATGGCGTCGATAACATAGCTAAAGCCGACGCCAAGATATTCCGCCACGTTTTCCGGGGTCACGAAATCATCCACCACCGTCACCCGACACTCCGGGTTGATCAGGCGAATACGCTCCGCCATCACCTCCGCTTTCGCCAGCCCGACGTTGCCGCTGAGGGCGTGGATCTGACGATTGGTGTTGGTGACGCAGACATCGTCCATATCGATAAGGGTGATCGCCCCGATGCCGGTCCGCGCCAGCGCTTCCGCCGCCCAGGAGCCGACCCCGCCGATCCCGACCACGCAGACGTGGGCGTCGGCAAAACATTGCAGCGCTTTTTCACCATATAAACGTGCCGTACCGCCAAAACGCTGGCGCCAGGCATCGCTGATTACAACAGACATAGAACCTCAGAACAAAATGACAGCGCCCGGAGGCCGCCGCAAGCGGCGTCATCCGGGCGCCCTGGTCAACAGGCACGGCCAGGGGAGTTAGCCGCTAAAAACATTCCCCGCGCCCGGGGCGTTTTTCAGCACCCATACGCGGCCGTAGTGGTTATACCAGCCGGCACGGTGGCCCGCGTCAGGCCCAATGCCCTGATAGATGTCGAAATGCTGACCTTTGATGGCCCCGCCGACGTCGAGGGCGACCATCAGGCGCAGTTCGTACTGGCCGTTAAACTTGCCGTTATTATCCAGCAGAGGCACCTCGGCCAGCAAGGTGGTCCCTGGCGGAATAATCGACCGGTCGGAGGCCACCGAGGCGCGGCCGATCAGCGGCACAGCGCTGGCCCCTTTCACCGGCGCGAAAGACTGCGGTTTAAAGAACACGAACGACGGGTTCTGCTCCAGCAGCTCGCGCACTTCCGCTTCGCTGTGCTTTTCACCCCACTCGCGGATCGCCTGCATCGACATATCTTCTTTCTTCACTTCCCCGCGGTCGATCAGCACTTTGCCGATGCTGCGATAGGGCCAGCCGTTTTTTCCGGCATAGCTAAAGAAGTTGAGCGGCGAACCATCGCCAAAGTCGATATAGCCGCTGCCCTGCACGTCCATGATGAAGTTATCCATCAGCGAGTTGCTGTACGCCAGCACATAGTTATCGCTCAGCGCGCCGGCATAGATGCTGGCGCGGGACGGCAGCTTACCGCGTTTCGGCGGCATACGGTAAATGGGGTACTGGAATTCGCCCTGACGGGTGTGGCGCGCCTGCACCACCGGCGTGTAGTAGCCGGTAAACTGGACGTTGCCATAGTTGTCGACGCCCTGCATCTGCCAGGCGTCGATGCCAAACTGGCGCAGCGTACGGGTGTCGCCGCCGGCGCGCAGCCACTCCTGCAGCGCGTTATAGACGTTGCTCTGGCTATTATAGAGGCGTGGCGAGGCGTTACGAATTTGATTAACCTGCTCGGAGAAGTCGCCGGCGTTGATCGGTGCCCCGACGGCATCCGGCTGGTTTACCAGTGAAAACGGCTGGGTGAACTTGCCATCGCTATATTGCTGACCGCGGTCGGTCGGTTTTGAGGAACAGGCGGCGAGCATGGCCAGCATTGCCCCCGTCGCTACATATTTTGCCCAACGTCCTTTCATGGTGTCTCATCTTTTGCTGCGAAGCCTTAGTGCGTGTTGAAGATAACAAAGCGCCGGAGCTATTGAAATGCGCGATCTCATCGATGGCACAGATTTGTGTAAAAAAACACCACAACGTGGCGTTTTATAAGCCAATTCTTACAAAAATGTCGATTTGGTCGAAAAAAGGTTGCATCATCTCGCTAGCGGAGTATAGTGCGCTTCCACGGACGCGGGGTGGAGCAGCCTGGTAGCTCGTCGGGCTCATAACCCGAAGGTCGTCGGTTCAAATCCGGCCCCCGCAACCAATTAAAATTTGATGAAGTAAAGCAGTACGGTGACGCGGGGTGGAGCAGCCTGGTAGCTCGTCGGGCTCATAACCCGAAGGTCGTCGGTTCAAATCCGGCCCCCGCAACCAATCAAATTTGACAAAGTGAAGCAGTACGGTGACGCGGGGTGGAGCAGCCTGGTAGCTCGTCGGGCTCATAACCCGAAGGTCGTCGGTTCAAATCCGGCCCCCGCAACCAACATTACAAACACCCTCAAGGGTGTTTTTTTGTTTCTGCCGCCGGCAAAACCTCTGCCGAAAACGGGAACGGCCATTGCCGCCCCCATCTCCTGCTTACCCCTTCGGTAACACAATATTGCTTGCCGCCAGCATGCCCATGCGATGGTACATCGCGCAGGCCGCCTCGACGATCGGCATCGCCAGCGCCGCGCCGCTGCCTTCTCCCAGACGCATGCCCATATTGAGATACGGTTCGAGACCCAGGTGCGCCAACGCGATACGCGCCCCCTTCTCCGCCGAATAGTGGGACGGGATCAGATACGGTTTCACCTCCGGCGCTATCTGACACGCCGCCAGCGCCGCCGCGTAGGAGAGAAAGCCATCCAGCACCACCGGCAGCCCACAGGACGCCGCCCCCAGCATGACACCGGTCATCCCCAGCAGATCGAAACCACCGACTTTGCTCAGTACGTCGAGGCCATCATTCGGGTCGGGCTGATTGACGGCGATAGCCCGCCGCACCACCTCCACCTTGTTGCCAACCTTCGCCAGCGGCAGATTGGCGCCAATCCCGACCACCTCCTGCGCATCGCTGCCGGTCAGGACGCTGACGATCGCCGCCGCCGGCGTGGTATTGGCCATCCCCAGTTCGCCGACGCCAAACAGGGTAACGCCCTCCTGGGCCAGCGCGCGGGTGTAGCGCATCACCTCCAGCAACAGCTCCTGCCCCTGCTCACGGCTCATCGCCGGGCCGCGGGCAATATTGCCGCAGCCCCGCGCCACCCGCATATTCACCACGCCGGGCAGCGGTTCGCTATCGATACCGACATCAATTACATGCACTTTCGCCCCGGCCTGAGCGGCGAGCACGCAGACGCCGGTGGTGCCGCGGGTCATATTTGCCGCCTGGATGGCGGTGACCGCCTTCGGCGAAATCGCCACCCCTTCGTCCCACACCCCATGGTCGGCGCACATCACCAGCAGGGCCTTTTTCGCCACCTGCGGCTGGCCGCCCAGGCCGGGCATTCCCGCCAGCTGCACCGCCAGCGCCTCCAGACGCCCGAGGCTGCCGGGGGGCTTGAGTAAGCCGTCGATGTGTTGCTGTGCCCGCGCCATGGCGTCGGCGTCCGGCGCGGGGATCGCCCGCAGAACCGTGTTTAAATTTTGCATACAGAATCCCTGCCAGGGCTGGCCCGGTCAGCCAGCGATTGAGTTATTTGATTTTGACGCCGATGCCGGAGACCACCAGCCAGACCGCATCCGCCGCGGCCGCCAGGCGCTGATTGACCCGCCCGGCAATATCGCGAAAATGCCGCGCCAGGCGGTTCTCCGGCACAATGCCCATCCCCACCTCGTTGGTCACCAGCACGACGTGCGCCGGACAGCGCTGACAGGCGGCAATCAGCACGCCAATTTCGTCATCAATAGCCCGTTCCATGGCGGCGTAATCCCAGCCGTCGGGGTCGCTGTCGCCGCCGAGCGCGAACAGCAGGTTGGTGACCATGGTGGTGATGCATTCCAGCAAAATCGCCTCCGCTGGGGCGATAGCCGGGGTGATCAGTTCATCAAGCTGCTGCCAGCGCTCGGCGGTGCGCCAGTGGGCGGGCCTGCCGTCGCGATGATGCTGGATCCTTGCGGCCATCTCGTCGTCAAAGATTTGCGAGGTGGCGATATATAACACCTGCGGCGCATCGGCAATCAGCGCCTCGGCATGGCGACTTTTGCCGCTGCGCGCGCCGCCGGTAACCAGAGTCAGCATAGGGGCTCCTGATGTTGGCGCATGATGGCGTAAATTTTATCGATGGCGATATGTTCGCGCATGGCCTCGGCCAGCCGATCAAACTGCCGGGTTTTATAGCGGGCATACTCCAGGGCGCTGTCCAGCGGCGCCAGCCCTTTGCGCTGGCGCAGGCCGTTGAGCAGCGCCCGGGTAAAGGCATCGCTGTCGAACAGGCCATGGAGATAGGTGCCGAACGCCAGGCCGTCGTCGCTTATCGCCCCGTCGTCTACTGCCTGCCCCGCTTTATGCAGCTGCAGCAGCGGCGGGCAGCCTGCCTCGCGGCGCGTCTCGCCCATATGAATTTCGTAGCCACTAACGCGCAGCCCCGCCGCGTCGGCTAACCAATCCGGGAGCGCAGACCCCAGGGTCGCCTGCACCTGGGTGGTGGTTTTGTGCTGGGCGAAGTGGGTCACGGTCTTCAGCACCCCCAGCCCGGGCTGGGCGCCAAGGCCAGACTCCACCTCATCGATAATGGTTTCGCCCAGCATCTGATAGCCGCCGCAGATCCCCAGCAGCGGCACCTTGCGCTGCCGGGCCTGCTCGACCGCGTGCGCCATGCCGCTCTCGCGCAGCCAGCACAGATCGCCGAGGGTATTTTTACTGCCCGGGAGAATGACCAGGTCGGCGTCGGCCAGCGCCTGCGGATCGCGGACATAGCGCACCCGGACGTCTGGCTGTGCCGCCAGGGCGTTAAAGTCGGTAAAATTGGCGATATGCGGCAGGTGAACCACGGCGATGTCGATATCGCGCCGGTCGGTGCGATGGTATTTCCCGGCCTGCAGCGCGACGCCGTCCTCATCCTCGAGATCCACGTCAAGCCATGGCATAACGCCCAGCACCGGCACCCCGGTCAACGCCTCGATTTGCTCTATCCCGGAGCGCAGGAGCGCCACATCGCCGCGGAATTTATTGATGATCACCCCTTTCACCCGCGCCCGCTCCTGAGGCTGCAGCAGCGCCAGCGTGCCGTAAATCGCGGCAAACACCCCGCCGCGGTCGATATCGGCCACCAGGATCACCGGGCATTGCGCCATCTCGGCCATGCCCATATTGACGATATCGCGGTCGCGCAGGTTAATCTCCGCCGGACTGCCGGCGCCTTCCAGCACCAGCGCCTCATACTCTCCGGCCAGGCTCTGGTAGACCGCGAGGATCTGCTCGCGCAGGCGCGGCTTGTACTGATGATAGCTCATCGCATCCATGCTGGTCGCCACCTGCCCCATCAGCACCACCTGCGCCTGACGGTCGCTGGTGGGCTTGAGCAAAATCGGATTCATGCGGACATCTGGCGCAATCCCGGCCGCTTCGGCCTGGAAAATCTGCGCCCGGCCCATCTCTTTGCCATCCGGCGTAATGCCGGAGTTCAGCGCCATATTCTGTGATTTAAACGGCGCGGTACGCAGCCCATCCTGATGAAAAATGCGGCACAGTCCCGCCACCAGCACGCTTTTCCCCACGTCGGAAGCCGTGCCCTGCAACATCACTGCCAGCGTCATGACGCCTCCTTTATCGCGCCTATCGCGTTGTTGTGCATCCGCTGAAAAAACTCCGCCTCGGTTTTACACAGCGGCAGCCCCAGTTCGCTATGAAGTTTCACCAGCCACGGCTGCGTCAATCCCGCCCTGTCCATCGTCTCCGCGCAGGCAAATACCTCGCCGGGATCCCCCGCGGCCAGTACTTCGCCGTGACGCAGCACGTAAACGGCGTCGCTCACCTCATAGATCAGATCGATATCGTGGCTGGAGATCACCACGCGCCGCCCCTGCCCGACAATGCGGCGGATGATGGCGATCATCTGCGCCCGCCCGCGTGGATCGAGGCCCGCGGTGGGCTCGTCAAGCAGCAGGTAGCGCGCCTGCAGCACCAGCGCCCCGGCGATTGCCACCCGTTTTTTCTGCCCATGGCTGAGGCACTGGATCGGCTGCTGGCGAAACCCCTGGGCATCGACGAGGGTCAACGCCTCATCCACCCGGCGGGCGATCTCCTCTTCCGCCACCCCGAGGTTACGCAGACTAAAAGCGATATCGCTGTCGATATCGGTATAGAATATTTGCTGATCCGGATCCTGAAATACCGTCGCCACCTGCTGGCGCAGCGCCAGCAGACCGCGCTTGCTGTAATTCAGCGCCTCTCCCTGCCACAGCACCGCCCCCTGCTGCGGGCGCAGCAGGCCGCTCAGGTTCATAAACAGCGTCGACTTTCCGCAGCCGTTGGCCCCCACCAGGCCGGTCACCGCATGGCGGGAAAAATCCAGCGTCAGCCCTTTAAGTACCGGCTCATCCTGATAGCGAAACCAGAGATCGGTTGTGGCAAGCATACTTATCCTTAGAGGTGAAAATCACCCTGGTACAATTTGATATCCAGCGCCGTGCTCATCTGTTGATAGCGCAGGAGGACGCGGGTGAACAGCAGTCCCACCAGCATCGCCAGCGAGCGATAGCCCTGCGGCACGCTACCATAGCCAAAACGCAGGGTTTGCGCGCGGTGAATCGCCATCGCCTCGTCTAACAGAATAAAAATGAAGCGCCAGGTCAGCAGGATCTGCTCCGTCAACAGCCGCGGTACGCGACCGCGCTTGAGTAAAATAATCAACTGCGGGAAAGGCAGATTAAGCACCAGCCAGAGCGTCGCCGCCATCGCCGCCAGGCTGCGCCAGAAGGTCTCCCCGGCCACGGCCAGCCCCTGGGCGGAAATCCCTATCGAGAAAGCGCCCAACCGAAAGCTCGCTAACAGCATCTGCGGGTCGCGGCTGACGCTGAACAGAATGGTCAGCACGCCGACCAGCAAAAAGCCAAAGGGTAGCGCCATCCAGCGGCACCAGCGCCAGAATGAGACCCGCAGCAGCCAGCAGGTCAGCGCGGCGGTCAGCGCCAGCGTCAGCGCCTGGCCCCACGCCGGCAGCGTAAAGGCCAGCACCATCAGCAGCAGCCAGAGCAGAAACTTACGCTCTGGCGCCACCTGCAACCAGCGGCTCTGGTAGCTGAGTAGGTCAAACCCGGTCATCACGGCGCTGTCTGCCCCTCGCATATCCGAGAATGTAAAAAATCACCGCCGCGCCCAGCGAGCCCTGCAGGGTAAACAGCAGGCTCTCAATCTCGCCGCTCGCCGGTTCATATAGCGGCTGGAACCAGGGTTGATAATCCGGCGCCACCACCTGGATCTGGCTCTCCGCTTCGCCGTCCGAGCCGCCAAACTCGCCGCCGTGGTTAATAAAAAATGGCAGGATCATCAGGGCGGCCACCATCGCCAACAGGATCAGGGTCTTTTTCATATTAATGTCCCTCCGCGGCGATCAGCCGCCGTTTGGTTAGCTGATCGTAGATCATCACGGTGAGCAAGCCTTCCGCGATGGCGATCGGGATCTGCGTCAGGCAGAAGATGCCCATAAACTTGGCGATCGATCCGCCTGCCCCGGTTGCCGGATCGGGAAAGGCCACCCCGAGCTGGACGGAGGTGACAAAGTAGGTCATCAGATCCGCCAGCATGGCGCAGAGAAAGACCCCGACATCGCGACGGATCCCCGCCCGACAGGCCAGCTTCCACACCAGATAGCCGACCATCGGGCCGATCACCGCCATCGACATCCCGTTGGCGCCAAGGGTGGTCAGGCCGCCATGCGCCAGCAGCAGCGCCTGGAACAGCAGAACGATCGCCCCCAGCACCGCCACCACGCCCGGCCCGAAGAGGATCACCGCCAGACCAACGCCGGTCGGGTGCGAGCAGCTGCCGGTCACCGACGGGATCTTCAGCGCCGAAAGAACAAAAATAAACGCCCCGCAGAGGGCCAGCAGCACCTTCTGATTGCTCTCTTCCCGGACGATACGCCGCAGGCGCACCAGGCCGTACCACAGGCAGGGTAAAAACAGCAGCCACCACGCCAGCGCCCACATCGGCGGCAAAAAGCCCTCCATGATATGCATGGCGAACGCCTCCTGCGGGACGATGATCAGCAGAACAGCGGCCGCCAGCCCCCCATACGAAAGCTGCTTCAGCGATTTCACCTGATTCATTACGCCTCCTCCCACTGTTTGTTAACCAGAATGGTCGAGAAATAGGGCAGCGGCTGGTCATCGCTGACCTCGCGCAGACGGCGCCAGCACTGCTCGCCCGGCAGGGTGGCCTCTGACATCATCAGCGCCGCATCCAGCAGCCCCGCCTGCGCCAGCAGCGCCTTAATGCGGGCGAAGCGGCCGTAGACTTTCATCAGCACCAGACTGTCATGCTGGCGCAGCGCCGCGGCAATGTCCGCTTCCGGCGCGGTGCAGGAGATGACCGCCAGCGACTGCTGCTCCATGGCTAGCGGGGTTTTCGCCCGGGCGGCAATGGCGGCGAAGGAGGTAACGCCAGGGACAATCTCCAGCCACTCCGGGCAGCCAATCCGCTGCAGCAGAAAGACCCAGGTGCTGAACAACATGGCGTCGCCGAGGGTGATAAACCCGACCTGCCTGCCCGCCGCCACCTCCTGGGCCAGCGCCGCGGCAACGTCGTTCCACACCGCCTCTTTTTCCGCGCTGTCGGCGCTCATCGGAAAATGGCAGCAGCGGACCTCCGTGTGTGCGCCCAGGTACTCGCGTACGATGGAGAGCGCCAGGCTGTCGCCGCCTTTGCGGCCGGCTGGCGCATACAGCACATCCAGCTGGCCGAGGATCCGCGCCGCACGCACGGTGATCAGATCGGCCGCCCCCGGCCCGCTGCTCAGGGCGTATAGTTTGCCGCTCATGCTGCTTTCTCCATCGTGTCGTTCAGCGCCTGCTGCAGATGGGCGACAAACATCGCCCGCACCGCCGGATTCTCCCCTAACCCGTTAAGCCACGGCGTGGCGGGGATACCGGCGGCATTGAAGCGGGTTTTCCACGAATCGTCTTCGTCGGAGGCCATATCATTAATGGCATGATCGCCGGCCACCAGCATCAGCGGCATCAGATGCACGCCGGTCACGCCCTGGCGGGAGAGTTCGTTAATGACGATGTCCACTTCGGGATAGCTTTCCACCGCCCCCACCCGCGCCGGAAAACCCTGCACCGCCATCATATGATCCAGACAGGCGTAGGCCGCGAAGGCGTGGTGGCTGGCGCCGTGCCCCATAAACACCACTCGCTCCGTCGCCGCCAGCGGCGGCATCTGCTGGCGCAGGGCCTGCATCAGCTGCACGTAATCGCCATGACCGCTCAACAGCGGCGCGCCCAGCGTCAGACGCTGAAAGCGCGGGCGCATGCTCTGCACTTCGCGAACGATCTTCTCGTACTCGTCGCCGTTGATAATGTGCAGGGACTGGATCGCCACATCCTGGTATCCCTGCTCGGCCAGCTTTTGCAGAGCCTGCAGCGGAGTATCGATATGAATACCGTCGCGCTGCTGCAGTTTGCGAATAATCATCCCCGAGGTGAAGGCGCGGAACAGCGTGCGGTCCGGGCAGCTGGCGGCCAGATCGCGCTCGCAGGCGGCGATGTTCTTCTCGCGGGTGTCGTGATAGCTGGTGCCAAAGCTCACCACCAGAAGTGCTTTTTTCATATCCTCTTCCTCAAGTCGCCGACAGCCAGCGCGTCAACCGCGCAGTGAAATCGGCCTGGCTTTGCAGTAGTTCATCGCCCGTCACCAGCGGCGCCGGACGGGTAATGACGATGCAGGGGATCCCCGCATCAAGACAGGGTTGTACTTTTTCCTGATAGCCTCCTTCCGCCCCCGAGGCTTTCGTCACCACAACATCGGCCCGGCACTGGCGATAAAAGGCGGCGTTAAATTCGGCGCTGAACGGCCCGCAGAGGGCGAAGATCTCCCCGACGCCAAACCCCAGATCGCTACAGTGCTGAACCACCTCCGGCACCGGCAGCACCCGGGCGAGCAGCGTTTTCTCCGCCAGTCCCGCCCGCCAGGCCGCCAGATCTTTGCTGCCGGTGGTCAGCAGGATCCGCTCGCCGAGGCGACGAGCCACCGCGCAGGCCTCGTTCAGATCGCCGACCACGTGAAGTAGCGGATGGCGCAGATCGCTCAGCTGCTCCGGCCTTTGATAGCGGCTGAGCAGAACCCCGACGCTGGCGCAGGCGCGCACAATATTCTGGCTGACCACCTCGGCGTAGGGGTGAGAGGCATCTATCACCCAGCGGGTGCGCTGCGCTCTGAGCCACTCCGCCATCTGCTGCCACTCCATACGCCCGCAGCGTATCTGCCCGCGGATATCGCCGGCCAGCCGCTCGCCGGTAGGGGTTGCCACCGACAGGGTGTAGCGCACGTCGGCGGCGTCCAGCTGCTGGCAGATCGCCCGCGCATCGCTGGTGCCCCCGATAACCAGCACGTCGCCGTGATTCACAGCGCGTAGCCTCGCGGGGTGATCATCAGGCCGTTGTCGATGTAAGTCGCTTTGTTGCCAACGATCACCAGACTGGTCATATCCACTGGGGCAAAATCCATCTCCCCGAGGGTGGTCAGCCATTTCTCCTGCTTTTTGCGTCCGGCGGATTTGACTACGCCGACCGGCGTATCTGCGCTTTTACTGGCCGCCAGCAGCGCAAAGGCGCGCGCCAGATGTCCTTCGCGGCCGCGGCTGCGAGGGTTGTAGAAACAGATAACGAAGTCCGCTTCCCCGGCGGCGACTATGCGTTTTTCAATCACCGGCCAGGGCGTCAGCAGATCGCTAAGGCTGATATGGCAGAAATCATGCATCAGCGGCGCGCCGAGCAGCGAGGCGGCGGCGATACTGGCCGTCATCCCTGGGATCAGACGGACCTCAATGTCCAGCTGCTGCTTATTAACCAGCTCCAGCACCAGCCCCGCCATGCCGTAGATGCCGGCGTCGCCGCTGCTGATCAGCGCAACGTTGTGCCCGGCCTGCGCCAGCTCGATGGCCGCCTGGCAGCGCTCAATCTCTTTGCACATGCCGGTTTTGATCACCTGCTTGTCGCCGGTAAAGGCTTTTACCAGGTGGGTGTAGGTCTTGTAGCCCACCACGATCTCTGCCGCCTGCAGGGCCTCCACGGCTTCCATGGTCATCATCGCCTGCGAGCCAGGGCCAATTCCGATTACGCTTAACATCAGTGTGTTACTCCCAAAGTAATGGTCACGCCCTGCTCACGCAGGGTTTCGCCGGACAGGTTTCCCTGACTCAGCAGCCAGGCCACCGGGCCGGAGACGCTGCCGACGCCGACCGTCTCCCGGACAAAAGACGAGGCCGGAAAGCGGTGCTCGTGCTCGCGCAGCGCCTCGGCGCTAAAGGTTTCGAACGGCACCCGGCAGCGGTGAGCCAGCTGGCGCAACCCCGGCTCGTTTGCCTTCAGGCTCACGCTGCCGATCGCTTTCAGCGCCAGCGGGTCAAGACGCTGAGCGGCAAGCTGGCGATCCAGCAACGTACTGAGCAGCGCGCAGGGGGTGTCGCGCCGACAGCCGATCCCCGCCACCACCCGCTGGGGCACCAGCTTCCAGTGAGGCACCGGCAGCGGCGGCAGCGACCGGCGCAGGGTGACGCAGATCAGGGCGTCGAGCGCCGGCAAGCGCGCCAGGTCGCTTACCGGGATAAACCCGCGCCGGTCGCAGCGGCTTAGCGCCCCGGTAAATTCGCCGTCGCACCACAGCCCCACCCGCTTACCGCTCACCAGCATCTGGTTAACGGTTTTCACCGCCGCGCGAAAATCGGTCATCCGGGCGTTCAGCTGGAAGGCCAGCGTGTCGAGGGCGGCCAGCTCGTTGACGTCGGTGGCGGTGGTGATCACCGGGTCGGCGTCGAGCATCCCGGCGAGATAGCGGGTTAGCGCATTGGCCCCCCCGGCATGGCCGGAGAGCAAGCTGATGACGTGCCGGGCGCGCTCATCAATCACCACCACCGCCGGGTCGCTGAGCTTGTCATTCACCAGCGGGGCCAGCACCCGCACGGCAATCCCGGTGGCGCCGATAAAAATCAGCGCCGAGAAGCTGCTGAACGCCTCGCGGGCAGCGCTGGCAAAGCCGCCGTTGAAGGGGATAAACCCCTCTTCCTGCAGCGCTTCGCTGGTGTAACAGGTAAGCGGCAGCATGGCCGCCAGCCGTTTTGCCAGCCGCACGCCGCCGGGCGTCAGGCAAAACAGGGCAATGGATTCAGGCTTTACGGTATTCATGGCTAAAATCCGCTGCGTACAGTTTTGAGTAGTGATACTCATCGCCGAGGAAGGGGCCGACCAGGATCAGCGCCGTTTTGCGGATCCCTGCGTCGCGTACTTTGTCGCCGATGTCCGCGAGGGTACCGCGGACGGTCTGGCTTTCCGGCCAGGTGGCCTTGTAGATCACCGCGACCGGGGTGGTCGCGGGGTAGCCGCCCTCCACCAGCCGCTCCGCCACCCGGTGAATACGTTGCACCGACAGGTAAATCGCCATCGAGGTTTGATGGCTGGCAAAGGCTTCCAGCTGTTCGCGCGCGGGAACCGGCGTGCGCCCTTCCAGACGGGTAATAATCAGACTCTGCGAGACTTCGGGTACCGTGTACTCCACCCCCAGCTCCGCCGCCGCGCCGAGGAAAGCGCTGACGCCCGGCACCACCTGCCAGCGGATCCCGCGGCGGGTAAGCTCTTCGCCCTGCTCGCGCACCGAGCCATATAGCGAGACGTCGCCCGTCTGCAGACGCACCACCGTTTTTCCCGCCTTCACCCCCGCCTCCATCAGGTCGAGGATCTGCTCCAGATGCAGCGCGGCGCTGTCGTGGCACTCCGCCTGTGGCGGACAGTAGGCCAGTAGCTCGGTGTTGATCAGCGACCCGGCGTAGATCACTACCTGCGCCTGCTGTAGCAGACGGTAGCCTTTGAGAGTAATCAGTTCGCGATCGCCCGGACCGGCGCCGACGAACCACACGCAATGGGGATCAAAAGTCTCAGCCATGGTTTTCTTCCTTCTGACAGGCGATGACAAAAACGGGATTATGGGGTTTGAAGTAGTGGCCGCTGCCCAGGGTAGCCAGGGTGGAGACCGCCAGCTGCTGGCAGTCCACCTCGTGGATGCCGCTCTGCCGCAGGTGCGCCAGGGCGCTATGAAGGTTTTCCTGCAAAATAAAAGTCATCACCAGCCGGCCGCCGGGATGCAGCTGCGCCAGCGACCAGTCGATCAGCGCCGTCAGGTGGCCGCCGCTGCCCCCCATAAAGATCGCGTCGGCTTTGTCGGCGACCGCCAGCGGCGCAACGCCCGCCACGATAGCGATGTTGTCGCAGCCAAAGCGCTGCCGGTTCTCCGCCAGCAGGCGCAGCGCGTCGGCCTGACGCTCAATCGCCGTCACCCGCAGCGCCGGGTTCTGTAGAGCAGCCTCAATGCTGACGCTGCCGGTGCCCGCGCCGATATCAATCAGATGGCGCGCCCGGTGCAGCTCCAGCTTCGCCAGCGCCAGCGCGCGCACGGCCTCTTTGGTCATCGGCACCTGGGCGCCGCGCAAAAACAGCTCATCTTTCATCGAGGATCACCACCGCATTCATCTCATATTCGTCCTCCACGGCGCTGACCGGCAGCCAGTGGATCCGCTCGTTTTCCATCGCCAGATTCTCGCCTATCACCATCCAGCGATGGCCTTTGCCGCGGGCCATCAGCTGGGCGGCTATCTCCCGCGGTCCGCAGCGGCCGTCGGTCACCATGGCGACTTTCCGGTGGGCGGCCAGAGCATCGAAGCTCACCGCCCGGCCATGGCTGCTGGTCAGCCACATATCGTTCATGTCGATGCCCGCCCGGGCGCAGAGGTACTGCACCGCGCTGATGCCGGGGATCACCTGCACTCGTTCCCGGCCAAAATGGGCAATCAGTCGGGTGCCAATGCCATAGAACAGCGGGTCGCCAGAGGCCAGCACCACGACGCGGCGCCCGGTACGGGCCTCAATCCACGCCAGCAGCGCCGGCATATCGGCCCCCAGCGCGAAGCGCTCGCCGGCGAAGTCGGGAAACTGCTGGAGATGGCGGCTGCCGCCCACCAGCGCCTCAGCGGCGGCGATTGCCTCGCGCGCGGCCGGGATCAGCCACTGCAGCCCCGCCGGGCCCATTCCCACGACCGTCAACATGTCAGCTCCCGGGCAATCGCCTCCAGCGGACGGCTGCTGCCCAGTACCTGGTTATCAAAAGAAAACAGAACCGCGTCGCAGGTGGGCGGTTGCTGAGTGAAGCGCAGCATCTCAAGAACACGCTGGCAGATTCGCTCAGCCAGATGGTTATAGAGGCGCTGGTATCCCCAGGCGTCGATATGCTCCATTGCCGCTTCGGTAGTGTCGCACTCGCTGACCAGCGTCAGCAGCGGCAGCGGCGCGCCAAGCAGCGCCAGATGAGCGACGAGAGTTTCCATCCGCGCATCGGCGATATGGCTGTGGGTATGAAAGATCCCGGCGGCGATTTTGATCAGTTTGCCGGGATGGCCAATGAGCACAATCTGGCGGAAACCGAGCCGAACCGCCTCTTCAATCATGTAGCCGACGAAGTTGCTCATGGTGACCACCATCTGCGGGTCGATGCCCATCTGCTCGCGGACAAAGCGCTCACCGTGGTTGCCCGGCACCAGCACCACGCGCTCCAGCCCGGCGGCGCGTTTTATCTCCAGCTCGAGGGAGAGCGAGCGCTTCCAGCTCTCTTCCGACATCGGGGTAACGATCCCCGTGGTGCCGATAATCGAGATCCCGCCGAGGATCCCCAGCCGGGCGTTATAGGTTTTTTGCGCGCGAAGTACGCCTTCCGGAGCAAAAATCTCCACCTGCGCGCCGCGGGTAGGACCTATCGCTTCGCGCACGGCGGTCTCGATGGTGTGCCGCGGAGTGCGGTTTATCGCCGGGCTGCCTGTCGGCAGGCCGATCCCTTTGCGGGTCACCGTGCCGATACCCTCCCCGCCCTGCAGGCTAATCTCTCCGCTGTCATTGAGGGTGACCCGGGCAAAAATCAGCATGCCGTGGGTGGCGTCGACATCATCGCCGCCGTCTTTACGGATCGCGGCGACCGCCTGCTGCCCTTCGACGTGCGGGGACTCAACGTTCAGGCACAGGGTGACGCCGGAGGGGGTGACGATCGAGACCTGATGAATCAGATGCTGGCGCATCACCATCAGCGCCGCCACTTTTGCCGCCGCTGTGGCGCAGGAGCCGGTGGTGTAGCCCTTGCGCAGCGCTTTGCCGTGATGCCACACCGGGGCGTCAAAGGTCTGATCGCTCATTGCGCCTCCCGCAGGTGGTAAAGCAGAGCGTTCACAATCGCTGCCGCCACGTTGCTTCCCCCTTTGCGGCCGAGCGCGGCGATGGCCGGCAGGCCGCTCTCGCTGAGCGCCGCTTTCGACTCCGCGGCGCCGACGAACCCGACCGGCACCCCCACCACGCCGCCGATGGCGGTCTCGCGATGTTCCAGCAGGCGAAACAGCGCGGTTGGCGCATTGCCGAAGACGAACACTTTCTCCCCGGGCTCCTGCACCGCAATATCCACCGCCGCCATCGAGCGGGTCATCCCCCGGCTTTGCGCCTCGCGCACCACCCGCGGGTCGCTGATATAGCAGCGGCATTCGCCGCCAAAGCGGGCCAGCAGGGTTTTGTTGATCCCGGACAGCGCCATGGTGGTATCGGTATACAGCGTGCAGGGCCGGCTCAAGGCCTCACTCAGCGCGATCAGGGCATCCGGAGAAAACCACAGAATATCCAGCCAGTCGAAGTCAGCGGTGGTGTGGATCACCCGCTTGATAATCGCCTCGTGCAGCGGGCTGGCGAAACGGTAGTCCGGTCGCGTTTCGGCGATGATCTCGCTGATGATGTCGAAGCTTTTCGCCTCGATCGCCTGCGGTTGTTGGATGTACTGCATCAGGTTCTCCTCAGGCCGCGCCGACCAGCCAGTAGCGCACGCCGATAAACAGCGCCAGCGCCAGGCTTGACGCCACCCACATTAATCGAATGGTTCGGGAAATATCGTCCACCGCGATGTCGCGGACGGCGTCGCCTATCCAGGGCTTTTCAACGCGCTGGCCGAAGTAATCGTTCGGGCCGCCAAGGCGGATCCCCAGCGCGCCGGCGACGGTCGCTTCCGGCCAGGCGCAGTTAGGACTGCTGTGCTGATAGCGATCGCGCCAGCCCGTACGCAGCGCCCGGGCGCCATCTTCCCGGCATAGCACCGCGGCAAGGCTGAGCAGCAGCCAGCTCAGCCGGGCGGGAAGGAAGTTGGCTACATCATCAAGACGAGCGCTGACCATGCCGATCGCCCGGTATTTTTCGTGTTTATAGCCGACCATGGAATCGAGGGTGTTGACCGCTTTATAGGCCATGGCCAGCGGCGCGCCGCCGAGGAGCAGGAAAAAGAGCGGCGCGATAATGCCATCCACCGTGTTCTCCGCCACGGTCTCCACCACCGCACGGTTGATCTGCGCTGGCTGGAGCTGAGAGGTATCGCGCCCGACAATCCAGGAGAGCTTATGCCGGCTTTCGGCGAGATCTCCGGCCTGCAGCGGCCGGGCCACCGCCATCGCCGACTGTGCCAGACAGCGTCCCGCCAGCGCGGTGAAGATCATCCACACTTCCACCAGCCATCCAAGCCAGGGGTGGATCCCGTGCGCCAGCGCCAGTACGCCCCAGGCCACGCCCCATGTCAGGCCGATAACCACCAGCCACATCACCCCGCCGCCGATGCGCAGCGCCCGGTCGCTATGGCAGACGCGTCGCACTACACGCTGGCTGACGGCGATCAGGCGACCTATCCAGCGCACCGGATGCGGCCAGTGCGGCGGATCGCCAATGACGACATCAAGTATCCAGGCTACACACCAGGCGAGAAGGGTCATAGCGCCCTCCTTGCTGCCCGCAACCAGTGGTTGAGCATGGTGGGACGCTGGGCAAAATGGACATGGAGATAGCTGGCAAAGGCGCTGCCGGACTGCCATCCTCCCTGCCACTGCTGGAGCGTCTTACCGTCTCGCTGTTTACGGCAGGCCAGTACGGCGGGGGTGGCGGGAGAAAAATCGGAGTAATGAAATTCATGGCCGCGCAGCCACTCGCCAGGGGCTGCCAGCAGCGTCTGCTGCTGCGCCTGCGCTTCGCAGTAGCCGAACCGGGTCAGACGCCTCCCCATTCGGCTGTGTCCGGGAATAATATCCGCCATCGTGTAGCGCTCGCCGCTGGTGACTTCCAGGGTCGTGCCCAGGTACATCAGGCCGCCGCACTCGGCGTAGATCGCCACCCCGCGCCGGTGCGCCGCGCGAAGCTGTGTCAGCATCTCGTGGTTAGCGGATAGCCCGGCCGCATGCAGCTCCGGATAGCCGCCGCCGAGCCAGATCATCTGGCAGGCCGGCAGCTGGCGATCGCGCAGTGGGCTAAAGCGCACCATCTTCACGCCGCAGCGCGCCAGCAGCGCCAGGTTATCGGGGTAATAAAAATTGAAGGCCTCATCGTCGGCGAGGGCCAACGTCAGTCCTTCGCCGGCATCGGCGGCAAGCTGTTCTCCCCACTCGCCGATCGGCATGGCGGCCAGTTCGCTGAGGGCCAGCAGCCGGTCTATGTCGAGGGTGCGCCCCAGCAGGCTGGCAAAATCCCGCCATGCCTGCTGATTGACCACCGACTCGCGGGCGGTCACCAGTCCCAGATGTCGTTCGGGCAGCGCCACGCCTTCCACGCGCGGCACATAGCCGAGCACTGGCACCTGACAGTAGCGCTCAATGGCGCTTTTCAGCAGCTGGAAGTGCGCGTCGCTGTTGACCCGATTGACGATAACGCCAGCGATGTCGAGAGCCGGATCAAAATGTTGAAAACCCATCACCGTGGCGGCGATGGAGGTCGACACCGCTTTGCCATCCACCAGCAAAATCACCGGGCAGCCAAGCTGCTTAGCCATTGCCGCGCTGCTGCAGTAGTTAGGGTCGATGCCGTAGCCGTCATACAGGCCCATCACCCCTTCGATAACCGCGATATCGGCCTGCTGTAGCTGTTCGGTAAACAGCGCGTTGAGTATCGGGGCGGGAAGCATAAAGCTGTCGAGATTGCGGGAAGCGATGCCGCTGATGGCGGTGTGCCAGGCGGTATCCAGGTAGTCAGGCCCTACTTTACAGGGTTGCACCCGCATACCGCGCTGTTGGAGCAAGCTGAGCAGGCCGAGCGTAACGGTGGTTTTGCCACAACCGCTGCCGGTACCCGCAAGAATGAACGCACGCCTGGTTGCCATACCCTGTCCTGTTCTGGCGGTCAGGGTATAGCTACGCGCATGCCTGGTCCTGCGACCACGCACCGCTAAGCCACCCACTTCCCACCGAAGTTGTTGGTCAGTTACCGGCAGGCAGGTCTTCTGGCTTAGCCTCGTTCTCGCCCGCCCTTCCCAATCTTTCGATCAGTGGTTTTTGCGGGGTCGTCAGCATCACAGCAGCGGGGGCTGCGGGGGATTTACACCCCCTTCCCTGACACCAAACTGGTGTCGAACCTGTCGGTTTGTTTCGCCGATGCGCCCTGCATCGACGGGTATTACTTTATGTTTTCTTTTACCGTTTCATCACTCGTCACAATGACGTCAGTGAAGGAAAGCGGTGTTGTGATAATCAGCTGTCTCGTATTAACGGACACTCTATCTCATCACAAAAATAAAAACTGGTGTAGTTTATCCCTCGAATATCACTATTTTGTTGCGCTATGACAATTTATTGCTCTACTGTCGTTTTTTTCATTTTATATTGATGAAGATACTCGGGGATATCAAAAATCGGCAATAGCAAAATATTGTCATTTAAAAAGACTCAGTTTGTGATCCGGCATTAATTTGCTGACGAAATGCCTGCGGCGTTACCTGATAGGTCTGGCGAAACACTTTGCAAAAATAGCTGGTTTGCGAAAAACCTAAATTCCGCGCGATGCTGGCGATGCTCCAGTCGCTGTGGCATAGCAGCTCTTTTGCGCTCGCCATCCGCTGCTGATTGACCCAGGCGTTAAAACCGATCCCCTGATACTTTTTAAACAGTTTGCTGAAGTAGTACGGGCTGAGATAGACATGCGCCGCCACATCCTCCAGACGCAGCTCATCGGAGAGATGCGCGTCGATATAGCGCAGCGCCTTCTTCATTTTGCCATCGTGCGGCGAGGGCGCCCGGCTGGCCTGCGCCGGATCGTTCTGCGACGGGTTATCTTTGATAACCACAAAGTTGAGCTGTTTTTTCAGGCAATTCTCGACGATCAGCTTCAGCAGATCCGCCGAAGCGATAACCCGCGAATAGTCCATCTCCGGCACATCGCGAAACGCCTGGACCAGCGCCGGATCGTCCTGCCAGCGGTCATCGACGTTCAAGATATCAACCAGTTCAACATCATTGCTCAGACGCACCTGCCCGCACAGCACGAAACCGACCAGGTGGCCGGCGATCACCAGCGGGATGGAAAAATCGGTTAACCCCGCATGACAGCGGTAGATACACAGCTGGTCTTTTTTCGAGGCTTCCAGCCCGCCGCAGCGGTCGCTCATGCGACAGCGTCCGCTGTGCTCCGGGTGCTGACGCATCAGCTGGCAAAACGGCGTGAAATTAAACAATTCAGAAATCTCATCACCGTGAATATTGACGACCACAACCGCCAGACTGGTGGCTTGCGCAAAATCCTGTGCGATTTTATTGATGAGTTCTGAGTTTAGGGTACTCGCAGAAATCATGATAAAACCCCTCAGTTAATTTTTTGTTATAAATAAAACATATTTTTCATATTTACCTTTTTTAGCATCAGATCCCATCGACGATAAAAAAGTGCATTGACAATAACAAAAGTCTCCCAACCCGGGGAGACTTTTTGAGCGGTTCGTGATATCGGTTCATGAAATTAGCCTGGCTATTTCACAGATACATTCCCCTTATGACGCTAACGCGTATTTTCTTCCTCCACGCAGGTATGACAGGGCAGATTATTGGCGATAAGAAAACGATAAATTGCGGCGCCGAGGCAGGCCCCTAACAACGGTGCGATAATGGGCACGATAAAATAGGGAATATCTCTTCCCCCGGTCATGGCGATATTGCCCCACCCGGCGAACCAGGTGAACAATTTCGGGCCAAAATCGCGTGCCGGATTCATCGCGAAGCCGGTAAGCGGCCCGGTCGAGGCGCCGATCACCGCCACCAGAATGCCAATCAACAGCGGCGCCAGTGGGCCCTTGGGTACGCCGTTGCCATCATCGGTGAGCGCCATGATCATCCCCATCAGCATCGAGGTGATCACCACCTCCACCAGCGCCGCATGCCAGATGCTGAGCTCAGGCGCCGGGTAAGTGCTGAATATACTGGCCAGCTGCAGGCTTTCCAGGCTGCCGCGCACCATATGATGCACCGTTTCAAATTGCGTAAACAGGGTGCTGTAAAGTATCCAGGCCAGCACGGCGCCGCCAAACGCGCCGGCGACCTGAGCCACGATATAGGGCACCACTTTTCTGCCCGGGAAGCAGGCAAACAGCCACAGGGCGACGGTGACCGCGGGGTTCAGATGTCCCCCCGAAATGCCGGCCGTCAGGTAGACCGCCAGAGAAATACCTAGTCCCCAGATAATACAGATCTCCCACAGCCCCAGGCTGGCGCCGGTCAGTTTCAGGGCGCTCAGGCAGCAGATACCAAAAAACAGAAACAGCCCGGTGCCTAAAAACTCGGCGATACATTGCGCGCGTAAAGAACCATTCATTGTGACACCTCGTGACGAAGTTCGTGTCCAGGCCAGCCAACCATCCGCTGGCTCGTTGGGTACGGCGAGGCCCACTATAGAAACCGGCAGCGGCAAAGTGTTGGCATCCTGCGGAAATCGGGCGGCGTAAAGTCGCCGAAGAAGAATAATTTATTGCTATTTGTTCGCGAATCCATGCAGCAATGGCGGGCGTTCAGGGGGTATTTTAATTTCCAACTAAATGATAAAAAATTGCGAAAGCGCAGTGCTTATTTTCCAACAAATATCACATCACGCAAAATATCGCATAGCAAAAACAATTTAAAAAATCACCTCTTAAAATGTAAATACGGAGCGTGAATTGCAATATAATCACATTTATACAAACAACAAAATCAAATAAAAACAATGATATAAAATAAAATAAATCCATTTTATATTATATAAAAACCACTATTTTTTCGATCTCCACCATCAACTCAGCCATTCTTTTTCGCCGCTCCGCCATATAGTTCCCTCACTGGCACATATCCTGCGAGGTCTTTATGCAACAAGAAGCATTAGGAATGGTAGAAACCAAAGGCTTAACCGCAGCCATAGAGGCCGCTGACGCAATGGTTAAGTCGGCCAACGTTTTATTAGTTGGCTATGAAAGGATCGGTTCAGGCCTGGTGACCGTCATCGTGCGTGGCGACGTGGGGGCAGTTAAAGCCGCCACCGACGCCGGTGCCGCCGCAGCCCGCCACGTGGGCGAAGTGAAAGCCGTACACGTCATTCCCCGCCCCCATACCGATGTTGAAAAAATCTTACCGAAGGGGAATAGCCAATGAGCAGCAATGAGCTGGTTGAACAGATCATGGCGCAAGTCATAGCCCGTGTAGCGACGCCAGAGCAGCAGGCGCTTCCCGTTACCCCCCATCCCACAGGAGAGACGGCTATGGCAGAGAAAAGCTGCAGCTTAACGGAATTTGTCGGGACCGCCATTGGCGACACCCTCGGGCTGGTCATCGCCAACGTGGATGCCGCGTTGCTGGAGGCGATGAAGCTCGAAAAACGCTATCGCTCTATCGGCATCCTCGGCGCCCGCACCGGCGCCGGGCCGCACATCATGGCCGCCGATGAAGCGGTCAAAGCCACCAACACCGAAGTGGTCAGCATTGAGCTTCCTCGCGACACCAAAGGCGGCGCCGGCCATGGCTCGCTGATTGTGCTGGGCGGGAATGATGTTTCCGACGTCAAACGCGGGATTGAGGTCGCGCTGAAAGAGCTGGACCGTACCTTCGGCGATGTCTACGGCAACGAAGCGGGTCATATTGAGCTGCAGTATACCGCGCGCGCCAGTTATGCCCTGGAAAAAGCGTTCGGCGCCCCACTGGGCCGCGCCTGCGGCATTATCGTCGGCGCCCCGGCGTCCGTTGGCGTGCTGATGGCCGATACCGCGCTGAAATCAGCCAACGTCGAGGTGGTAGCTTACAGCTCACCGGCCCACGGCACCAGTTTCAGCAACGAAGCCATTCTGGTGATTTCCGGCGACTCCGGCGCGGTGCGCCAGGCGGTGATCTCCGCCCGGGAGATCGGCAAAACCGTACTGGCGACGCTGGGCGCCGAACCGAAAAACGATCGCCCCTCCTACATTTAATATCCGCGAGGCTGATTCATGAGATCGAAAAGATTTGAAGCACTGGCGAAACGCCCTGTGAATCAGGATGGTTTCGTTAAGGAGTGGATTGAAGAGGGCTTTATCGCGATGGAAAGTCCTAACGATCCCAAACCTTCTATCCGCATCGTCAACGGCGCGGTGACCGAACTCGACGGTAAACCGGTTGAGCAGTTCGACCTGATTGACCACTTTATCGCGCGCTACGGCATTAATCTCGCCCGGGCCGAAGAAGTGATGGCCATGGATTCGGTTAAGCTCGCCAACATGCTCTGCGACCCGAACGTTAAACGCAGCGACATCGTGCCGCTCACTACCGCGATGACCCCGGCGAAAATCGTGGAAGTGGTGTCGCATATGAACGTGGTCGAGATGATGATGGCGATGCAAAAAATGCGCGCCCGCCGCACGCCGTCCCAGCAGGCGCATGTCACTAATATCAAAGATAATCCGGTACAGATTGCCGCCGACGCCGCTGAAGGCGCATGGCGCGGCTTTGACGAACAGGAGACCACCGTCGCCGTGGCGCGCTACGCGCCGTTCAACGCCATCGCCCTGCTGGTGGGTTCACAGGTTGGCCGTCCCGGCGTCCTCACCCAGTGTTCGCTGGAAGAAGCCACCGAGCTGAAACTGGGTATGCTGGGCCACACCTGCTATGCCGAAACCATTTCGGTATACGGTACGGAACCGGTGTTTACCGATGGCGATGACACCCCGTGGTCGAAAGGCTTCCTCGCCTCCTCCTACGCCTCGCGCGGCCTGAAAATGCGCTTTACCTCCGGTTCCGGTTCTGAAGTACAGATGGGCTATGCCGAAGGCAAATCGATGCTTTATCTCGAAGCGCGCTGCATCTACATCACCAAAGCCGCCGGGGTGCAAGGCCTGCAGAATGGCTCCGTCAGCTGTATCGGCGTACCGTCCGCCGTGCCGTCCGGGATCCGCGCCGTACTGGCGGAAAACCTGATCTGCTCAGCGCTGGATCTGGAGTGCGCCTCCAGCAACGATCAAACCTTTACCCACTCGGATATGCGGCGTACCGCGCGTCTGCTGATGCAGTTCCTGCCAGGCACCGACTTCATCTCCTCCGGTTACTCGGCGGTGCCGAACTACGACAACATGTTCGCCGGTTCCAACGAAGATGCCGAAGACTTCGATGACTACAACGTGATCCAGCGCGACCTGAAGGTCGATGGCGGCCTGCGGCCGGTGCGTGAAGAGGACGTGATCGCCATTCGCAACAAAGCCGCCCGCGCGCTGCAGGCGGTATTTGCCGGCATGGGTTTGCCGCCTATTACGGATGAAGAAGTAGAAGCCGCCACCTACGCCCACGGTTCAAAAGATATGCCTGAGCGCAATATCGTCGAGGACATCAAGTTTGCTCAGGAGATCATCAACAAGAACCGCAACGGCCTGGAGGTGGTGAAAGCCCTGGCGAAAGGCGGCTTCCCCGATGTCGCCCAGGACATGCTCAATATTCAGAAAGCCAAGCTCACCGGCGACTACCTGCATACCTCCGCCATCATTGTTGGCGAGGGCCAGGTGCTCTCGGCCGTGAATGACGTGAACGATTATGCCGGTCCGGCAACAGGCTACCGCCTGCAAGGCGAGCGCTGGGAAGAGATTAAAAATATCCCGGGCGCGCTCGATCCCAATGAACTTGGCTAAGGGGTGAAAAATGGAAATTAACGAAACGCTGCTGCGCCAGATTATCGAAGAGGTGCTGTCGGAGATGAAATCAGGCGCAGATAAGCCGGTCTCCTTTAGCGCGCCTGCGGCTTCTGTCGCCTCTGCCGCGCCGGTCGCCGTTGCGCCTGTGTCCGGCGACAGCTTCCTGACGGAAATCGGCGAAGCCAAACCCGGCACGCAGCAGGATGAAGTCATTATTGCCGTCGGGCCAGCGTTTGGTCTGGCGCAAACCGCCAATATCGTCGGCATTCCGCATAAAAATATTCTGCGCGAAGTGATCGCCGGCATTGAGGAAGAAGGCATCAAAGCCCGGGTGATCCGCTGCTTTAAGTCTTCTGACGTCGCCTTCGTGGCAGTGGAAGGCAACCGCCTGAGCGGCTCCGGCATCTCGATCGGTATTCAGTCGAAAGGCACCACCGTCATCCACCAGCGCGGCCTGCCGCCGCTTTCCAATCTGGAACTCTTCCCGCAGGCGCCGCTGCTGACGCTGGAAACCTACCGTCAGATTGGCAAAAACGCCGCGCGCTACGCCAAACGCGAGTCACCGCAGCCGGTGCCGACGCTTAACGATCAGATGGCTCGTCCCAAATACCAGGCGAAGTCGGCCATTTTGCACATTAAAGAGACCAAATACGTGGTGACGGGCAAAAACCCGCAGGAACTGCGCGTGGCGCTTTAACAAAGGATATCCCGATGAATACCGACGCAATTGAATCCATGGTACGCGACGTGCTGAGCCGGATGAACAGCCTACAGGACGGGATAACGCCCGCGCCAGCCGCGCCGACAAACGACACCGTTCGCCAGCCAAAAGTTAGCGACTACCCGTTAGCGACCCGCCATCCGGAGTGGGTAAAAACCGCTACCAATAAAACGCTCGATGACCTGACGCTGGAGGACGTATTAAGCGATCGCGTTACGGCGCAGGACATGCGCATCACTCCGGAAACGCTGCGTATGCAGGCGGCAATCGCCCAGGATGCCGGACGCGATCGGCTGGCGATGAACTTTGAGCGGGCCGCAGAGCTCACCGCGGTTCCCGACGACCGAATCCTTGAGATCTACAACGCCCTGCGCCCATACCGTTCCACCCAGGCGGAGCTACTGGCGATCGCTGATGACCTCGAGCATCGCTACCAGGCACGACTCTGTGCCGCCTTTGTTCGGGAAGCGGCCGGGCTGTACATCGAGCGTAAGAAACTCAAAGGCGACGATTAACAGGGGGGTAAGCATGCGCTATATCGCTGGCATTGATATTGGCAACTCCTCGACAGAAGTCGCCCTGGCGACGGTCGATGACGCAGGAGTGCTGAACATTCGCCACAGCGCGTTGGCTGAAACCACGGGTATAAAAGGCACATTACGAAATGTGTTCGGTATCCAGGAGGCGCTAACGCAGGCGGCAAAAGCGGCCGGCATTCAGCTCAGCGATATTTCGCTTATTCGCATTAACGAAGCCACGCCGGTCATTGGCGATGTGGCGATGGAAACCATCACGGAAACCATCATCACCGAGTCCACCATGATCGGCCATAACCCGAAGACACCCGGCGGCGTCGGACTGGGGGTCGGCATCACCATCACACCAGAGGCGCTGCTGTCCTGCTCCGCGGACACTCCCTATATTCTGGTGGTCTCCTCGGCCTTTGACTTTGCCGATGTCGCCGCGATGGTCAATGCGGCAACGGCAGCGGGCTATCAGATAACCGGCATTATTTTGCAGCAGGATGACGGCGTGCTGGTCAATAACCGGCTACAGCAACCGCTACCGGTGATCGACGAAGTTCAGCATATCGACCGGATTCCACTTGGCATGCTGGCGGCCGTCGAGGTCGCTTTACCCGGTAAGATCATCGAAACGCTCTCCAACCCCTACGGTATTGCGACCGTTTTCGATCTCAACGCCGAGGAGACCAAAAATATCGTGCCAATGGCGCGGGCGCTGATTGGCAACCGCTCGGCCGTGGTGGTGAAAACCCCCTCCGGCGACGTCAAGGCCCGCGCTATTCCGGCAGGTAATCTGTTGCTCATCGCTCAGGGGCGCAGCGTACAGGTTGATGTGGCCGCCGGGGCGGAAGCCATCATGAAAGCGGTTGACGGCTGCGGCAAACTGGACAACGTCGCGGGAGAAGCGGGCACCAATATCGGCGGCATGCTAGAGCACGTGCGCCAGACCATGGCGGAGCTTACCAATAAGCCAGCTCAGGAGATCCGCATTCAGGATCTGCTGGCCGTTGATACGGCGGTGCCAGTCAGCGTGACCGGCGGTCTTGCGGGGGAGTTCTCGCTGGAGCAGGCGGTGGGTATCGCCTCGATGGTCAAGTCGGATCGCCTGCAGATGGCCCTCATCGCCCGTGAAATTGAGCACAAACTGCAGATTGCGGTTCAGGTGGGCGGCGCCGAAGCGGAGGCGGCCATTCTTGGGGCGCTCACCACTCCCGGCACCACGCGCCCGCTGGCGATCCTCGATCTGGGCGCCGGGTCGACCGACGCCTCCATTATCAATGCGCAGGGAGAGATCAGCGCCACTCACCTGGCCGGCGCCGGCGATATGGTCACGATGATCATCGCCCGCGAGCTGGGGCTTGAGGACCGCTACCTGGCGGAAGAGATCAAAAAATATCCGCTGGCAAAAGTCGAAAGCCTGTTTCATCTGCGTCATGAAGACGGCAGCGTCCAGTTTTTTCCATCGGCCTTACCACCGGCGGTATTTGCCCGCGTCTGCGTGGTGAAACCGGATGAACTGGTTCCTCTGCCCGGCGATCTGCCGCTGGAGAAAGTGCGCGCCATTCGCCGTAGCGCCAAATCACGCGTCTTTGTCACCAACGCCCTGCGAGCGTTACGCCAGGTGAGCCCTACCGGCAACATTCGCGACATCCCGTTCGTGGTGCTGGTGGGCGGCTCGTCCCTCGATTTCGAGATCCCCCAGCTGGTCACCGACGCGCTGGCGCACTACCGGCTGGTTGCCGGGCGCGGCAACATCCGCGGCTGTGAAGGCCCACGCAATGCGGTCGCCAGCGGATTACTCCTTTCCTGGCAAAAAGGAGGCACACATGGAGAGTAGCGTAGTCGCCCCCGCCATCGTCATTGCCGTCACTGACGAATGCAGCGAACAGTGGCGCGATGTCCTGCTGGGCATTGAAGAGGAAGGCATTCCTTTTGTTCTGCAGCCGCAGACCGGCGGCGATCTTGTTCATCACGCCTGGCAGGCGGCGCAGCGTTCGCCGCTGCAGGTAGGCATCGCCTGCGACCGGGAACGGCTCATCGTGCACTACAAAAATTTACCCGCATCAACTCCGCTGTTTTCGCTGATGTATCACCAGAACAGGCTGGCCCGGCGAAACACTGGCAACAATGCGGCTCGTCTCGTCAAAGGGATCCCATTTCGGGATCGCCATGCTTAATCCACAGGAGAACGCAGTATGAATAACGCACTAGGACTGGTTGAAACGAAAGGCCTGGTTGGCGCCATTGAAGCCGCTGATGCAATGGTGAAATCCGCCAACGTGCAGTTGATTGGTTACGAAAAAATTGGCTCCGGGCTGATTACCGTGATGGTCCGCGGAGACGTCGGCGCGGTCAAAGCCGCCGTTGACGCCGGCAGCGCGGCGGCCAGCGTGGTCGGCGAGGTCAAGTCCAGCCATGTGATCCCGCGCCCGCATAGCGATGTTGAGGCCATTCTGCCGAAATCCGTCTGACCCTCAAAAAAGGAGCACCGCGTGAAGCAATCACTGGGATTACTTGAGGTCAGCGGTCTGGCCCTGGCCATCACCTGCGCCGACGCTATGGCGAAAGCGGCCGCCATCACGCTGCTCGCCCTGGAAAAGACCAACGGTTCCGGCTGGATGGTGGTGAAGATCGCCGGTGATGTGGCCTCTGTCCAGGCGGCGGTGATGACCGGGGCCGAACTCGCCGAACGGCAGCAGGGGCTGGTAGCGCAGAAGGTTATCGCCAGGCCCGGGGAAGGCCTGCTGGCGGCCCGCGTCCAGGCGCCTTCACCAGCGCCTGACGTCGCCGTGACGGAGGAGAACACGGCCCTCACAGACGCCCCCTCCCACTCTACGGAGCGGGTGACCTGCAACCTGTGCCTGGACCCACACTGCCCACGACAAAAAGGCGATCCCCGCTCGCAGTGCCTGCACGCCGGTAAACGAGGTGACGCGTAATGGATAAACAACAGCTGGCTTCGACAGTCAACAAAGTGCTGGATGAGATGCGCCAGCGTCCCATTCCAATCGGTATCTCCAGTCGCCATATCCATTTAGCGGCGGCTGACTATGCCAGGCTTTTTCCCGCGCAGCCCATCCAGCCGAAAAAAGCGCTGCTGCAGCCGGGACAATATGCTGCAGAGCAGACGGTGACCCTGGTTGGCCCCAAAGGGCGATTAAACAACGTGCGCCTGCTCGGCCCTTTGCGCCAGACCAGCCAGGTGGAAATCTCACGCACCGACGCCCGGATCCTCGGTATCGCCGCGCCGCTGCGCATGTCCGGCAATCTGCAGGGCACGCCGGGGATCCGCCTGATAAGCCCCTTTGCCGAACTGGAGTTGAGCGGCGGGACGATTGTTGCCCAGCGACATATTCATATGTCGCCACTTGATGCGTTGATCCTGCGCGTCTCCCATGGCGATAGCGTCGCGGTGGCGATCGAAGGCAGCGACAGGCGGCTTATCTTCGACAACGTGGCGGTCCGCGTTGCCCCGGATATGCGTCTTGAGATGCACATCGATACTGACGAGGCTAATGCGGCAGGCGCTGACGCTGCGCAAGCCTGGGCAACGCTGGTGACGAAGCCATGAACCACGCGATGCTGCAGCGTATCGTCGAAGAGGTCGCCGCCCGTCTGCGCCGTCGCGCCCTCAGCACGGCCACGCTCAGCGTGGCCCAGCTCGGCGAAGCGGATATCCGCAGCCTGCTGTGCCAGCACGCTTCGCTGCGCATCGTGCAGGTCGATTTACCGCTGCTGGAGCAGCTTGCCGGCCAGCGTGCGCTGGCGGCAGCCGGTTGCGCACTGCATGAGGCGATGGCCTGGGGCGTTCG
This sequence comes from Klebsiella sp. KP20-425-1, assembly GCF_025813515.1. Lineage (NCBI taxonomy): Bacteria > Pseudomonadati > Pseudomonadota > Gammaproteobacteria > Enterobacterales > Enterobacteriaceae > Klebsiella > Klebsiella sp. KP20-425-1. The sequence continues at coordinate 954,468 of NZ_CP109614.1, read as the reverse complement.
GGTACAGCTAACGCTGCTTCCCGCCCTGCTCCCCGCGCTGGCGGTAAAAAAACTCGCCCGCTTGCCGCTGACGTTCAGCGATCCGCTTGGCCAGCCCGTCAGGCTTCACGCCGCGTCGGTGCTCACCTATGCCGACGTAGCCCGTTTCAGTGGCGGCTATCTGGTGCTGCGCCGCCGCCCCATTATCACCGCCCTCGCCCGCGAAGCGGCCGTCGCGCGGCATGTTCAATTGATTAAGCAGGAGTGAACTATGCATCTGGCACGCGTGACCGGCGCCGTCGTCTCGACGCAAAAATCGCCCTCTCTGAACGGCAAAAAACTGCTGCTGGTGCGCCGGGTAAGCGCGGACGACGATCGTCCGATTCTCCCCACGAGCGGCGATGAAGTGGCGGTAGATTCGGTTGGCGCTGGCGTCGGCGAGCTGGTGCTGCTCTGCAGCGGCTCGAGCGCACGCCACGTTTTCAGCGGCCCGAATGAGGCCATCGATCTTGCCGTCGTGGGCATTGTTGACTCACTTTCACGCTAAGGGGGCGCCTGTGGCTATCTATACCCGAACCGGCGATGCCGGCAGTACATCACTCTTTACCGGCCAGCGGGTCAGCAAGACGCATCCGCGCGTCGAAGCCTACGGCACCCTGGATGAACTGAACGCCATGCTGAGCCTGTGCGTCTGCGCCGTCGCTGAAGAGGAACAGCGCACCCTGCTCGAAGCCCTGCAGCAGCACATTTTTTGGTTCAGCGCGGAGCTCGCCAGCGACAGCGAACAGCCATCGCCGGGTAAGCGCTATATCAGCAGCGAAGAGATTGCCCTGCTGGAGCAGACCATCGATCGCGAGATGGCCCGCGTGCCGGCGCTGCACCAGTTTGTATTGCCCGGACGCTGTGAAGCCGCCAGCCGTCTGCACCTGGCCCGCACCGTTGCCAGACGGGCGGAGCGCCGGCTGGTCGAGCTGGCGGCAGAGGTTACTATCCGTCAGATACTGCTGCGTTATCTGAACCGCTTATCTGACTGCCTGTATGCCCTGGCGCGCAGCGAGGATCATGCCGCTCACCAGCGCCGCCTTGTGACGGAGATCGCGGCCCGATATCTGGCCGCCAGCAGGTCGCCTGCGCCCGACGCGCCCAAAGCCCAGGCCGGGTCGCTCTCCTTTCACGAGCTGCATCAGCTCATCCGTCAGGCCATTGAACACGCCCGCCAGCTGCAGGTGCCGGTGGTGATCAGCATCGTTGACGCACACGGCACCGAAACCGTGACCTGGCGAATGCCCGATGCGCTGCTGGTCAGCAGCGAGCTGGCGCCGAAAAAAGCCTGGACCGCCGTCGCCATGAAAACCGCCACCCACGAGCTCGCGACGACCGTACAGCCAGGCGCTGCGCTGTACGGTCTGGAGAGCCATCTGCAGGGCAAAGTCGTCACCTTTGGCGGCGGATATCCGCTGTGGCGCGATGGCCAGCTAATAGCCGGCCTCGGCATTAGCGGCGGCAGCGTCGAGCAGGATATGGCTATTGCACAGGCTGCTATGGCGGCCATTAACGTGAGAACTCATCAATGAATACAGCAGAACTGGAAACCCTTATCCGCACCATCCTCAGTGAAAAGCTCGCGCCGACGCCCCCTGCCCCTCAGCAAAAGCAGGGCATTTTCTGCGATGTCGGCTGCGCCATCGACGCCGCTCATCAGGCTTTTCTCCGCTATCAGCAGTGTCCGCTAAAAACCCGCAGCGCCATTATCAGCGCCCTGCGGGAGACGCTGGCCCCCGAGCTGGCGACGCTGGCGGAAGAGAGCGCCACGGAAACCGGCATGGGCAACAAAGAAGATAAATATCTGAAAAATAAAGCCGCTCTTGAAAACACGCCGGGCATAGAGGATCTCACTACCAGCGCCCTCACCGGCGATGGCGGGATGGTGCTGTTTGAGTACTCGCCGTTCGGGGTTATTGGCGCCGTGGCGCCCAGCACCAACCCAACGGAAACCATTATCAACAACAGTATCAGCATGCTGGCGGCGGGTAACAGCGTCTATTTCAGCCCCCATCCCGGCGCGAAAAAGGTCTCGTTGAAGCTTATCGCCAGGATCGAAGAGATCGCCTACCGCTGCAGCGGGATCCGTAACCTGGTGGTGACCGTTGCCGAGCCGACCTTTGAAGCCACCCAGCAAATGATGTCCCACCCGCTGATTGCCGTTCTGGCTATCACCGGTGGCCCTGGCATTGTGGCGATGGGCATGAAAAGCGGTAAAAAAGTGATCGGCGCTGGCGCCGGCAATCCGCCGTGCATCGTTGATGAAACCGCCGATCTCGTCAAAGCCGCCGAAGATATCATCAGCGGCGCCGCCTTCGATTACAACCTGCCCTGTATCGCCGAAAAAAGCCTGATCGTCGTCGCCTCCGTCGCTGACCGCCTGATCCAGCAGATGCAGGATTTTGACGCGCTGCTGTTGAGCCGACAGGAGGCCGATACCCTGCGTGCCGTCTGCCTGCCCGACGGAGCGGCGAATAAAAAACTGGTCGGTAAAAGCCCGGCTGCGCTGCTGGCGGCGGCGGGTCTCGCCGTTCCGCCTCGCCCCCCTCGCCTGCTGATAGCCGAGGTGGAGGCGAACGACCCCTGGGTGACCTGCGAGCAGCTGATGCCGGTGCTGCCGATCGTCAGGGTCGCCGACTTTGACAGCGCCCTGGCGCTGGCCCTGCGCGTTGAGGAGGGTCTGCACCACACCGCCATTATGCACTCGCAGAATGTCTCGCGGCTCAATCTGGCGGCACGCACCCTGCAGACCTCCATTTTTGTCAAAAATGGCCCGTCTTACGCGGGAATCGGCGTCGGCGGCGAAGGGTTTACCACCTTCACCATCGCCACGCCAACCGGAGAAGGCACCACCTCCGCGCGGACGTTCGCCCGCCTGCGGCGCTGCGTGTTGACCAACGGTTTTTCCATTCGCTAACCGGGGGCGCCATGCATACCTTTTCTCTGCAAACGCGCCTCTACAGCGGCCCGGGCAGCCTGGCCGCGCTGCAGCGCTTTAGCCATCAGCACATCTGGATCGTCTGCGACGGCTTCCTGGCGCGCTCGCCGCTGCTTGACCGACTGCGCGCCGCGCTGCCCGCCAGCAACCGCGTCAGCGTGTTCAGCGATATTACACCGGATCCGACCATTCACACCGTGGCGAAAGGGATAGCGCAGATGCAGGCCCTGCGTCCGCAGGTGGTGATCGGCTTCGGCGGCGGCTCGGCGATGGATGCCGCCAAGGCTATCGTCTGGTTCAGCCAGCAGGGCGGTCTGCCTGTCGACACCTGCGTGGCGATCCCCACCACCAGCGGTACCGGTTCGGAAGTGACCAGCGCCTGCGTCATCAGCGACCCGGAAAAAGGGATCAAGTACCCGCTGTTCCATGAGGCGCTCTGTCCCGACATGGCGATCATCGACCCGACGCTGGTGGTTAGCGTACCGCCCACCATCACAGCCCATACCGGGCTGGACGCGCTGACCCACGCCCTGGAGGCATGGGTCTCGCCGCAGGCCACCGATTTTACCGATGCGCTGGCGGAAAAGGCCGTAAGGCTGGTGTTTCGCGCCCTGCCCGTTGCGATTCGTCAGGGCGACTGCATTGCGACCCGCAGCAAAATGCACAATGCATCAACCCTCGCCGGTATGGCCTTTAGCCAGGCTGGCCTTGGGCTCAATCATGCGATCGCCCATCAGCTTGGCGGCCAGTTTCACCTCCCCCATGGCCTGGCCAATGCGCTGCTGCTGACCGCGGTGATCCGCTTCAATGCCGGCGAGCCGCGAGCGGCTAAGCGCTATGCGCGCCTGGCCAGGGCCTGCCGCTTCTGCCCGCCCGCAGCTGGCGAACAGGAGGCTTTCCAGGCGCTGCTTACCGCGGTGGAAACGCTGAAACAGCAGTGCGCCATTCCCACCCTCAAGGGCGCGCTGCAGGAAAAGTATCCCCTTTTCTTATCGCGAATTCCCGCCATGGTGCCGGCCGCGCTGGCCGACGCCACCCTGCGCACCAACCCGCGTCCGGTCGATGGCGCGGCCATCGCGCAACTGCTGGAGAACCTGCAATGAGTGAAGCGATAGTGCCACTATCAAGCATTGATGCAGCGGAGATCCGCGAACGCGTTCGGGCCGCTGGCGTCGTAGGAGCCGGTGGCGCAGGCTTTCCGACCCACATCAAACTGCAGGCCCGGGTGGACACCGTGCTGGTGAACGCCGCCGAATGCGAACCGATGCTGAAGGTTGACCAACAGCTGATGGCTCAGCAGGCTGACCGACTGATTCGCGGCCTGGGTTACGCAATGACCGCCACTGGCGCCCGGGAAGGGATCATTGCCCTGAAGGCGAAATATGCTCCGGCGATTGCGGCATTAACCCCACGACTCCCGGAATGGGCCCGGCTGCATATTCTGCCTGACGTCTATCCGGCCGGGGATGAGGTGCTTACTATCTGGCTGGCGACGGGACGCCGCGTACCACCTGCCGCGCTGCCGGTCAGCGTCGGCGTGGTGGTCAATAACGTGCAGACGGTGCTCAATATCGCCAGAGCCGTGGAACAGGGCTATCCGGTAACTCGCCGGACGTTGACCGTCAATGGCGCCGTCGCCCGTCCGCTGACGCTGGCCGTACCACTGGGTATATCGCTGCGCGAGGTGCTGGATCTGGCCGGCGGCGCGACGGTTGACGATCCGGGGTTTATCAACGGCGGTCCGATGATGGGCTCGCTTATTACCTCCCTCGAGACACCGGTCACCAAAACCACCGGCGGCCTGCTGGTGCTCCCGGGCAACCATCCATTGATCCAGCGACGGCGGCAGGATGAACGAACGCTGCTCGCCATCGCCCGCACCGTCTGTGAACAGTGCCGTTTATGCACAGATTTATGCCCCCGGCACCTGATCGGCCATGAGCTTTCCCCTCATCTGCTGGTGCGGGCGGTGAACTATCGCCAGGCGGCCACCCCGTCGCTGCTGCTCAGCGCCCTGACCTGTTCGGAGTGCAACGTTTGCGAGAGCGTCGCCTGCCCGGTGGGTATTTCCCCCATGCGCATCAACCGTCTGCTGAAACGTGAGCTGAGGGCGAAAAACCTGCGCTACGACGGACCGCTGCGTCCGGCGGACGAGATGGCGAAGCACCGCCTGGTGCCGGTCAAGCGGCTCATCAGCAAACTGGGACTTGATCCCTGGTATCAGGAAGCGCCGCTGACGGCGGTGGAGCCGGAGGTGGCCTGCGTCACCCTGCCCCTGCGCCAGCATATCGGCATCAGCGCCGTGCCCTGCGTCGCGCCGGGAGAGCGGGTAACGCGCGGCCAGCTACTGGCGGATATCCCCGCCGACGCCCTCGGCGCGCCGGTGCACGCCAGTATTGACGGCCTGGTCTCCGCCATCACGGAGCAGGCCATTACGCTTGTAAGAGGTTAATCATGACCCAGGCTATCGGAATTTTAGAACTGACCAGCATCGCCAGGGGGATGGAGCTGGGCGACGTCATGCTGAAAAGCGCGAACGTACAGCTCCTGCTCTGCAGAACCCTTTGCCCCGGGAAATTCCTGCTGATGCTCGGCGGCGACGTCGGCGCCGTGCAGCAGGCAATCGCCGCCGGCACCGCACGCGCCGGGGAGATGCTGGTGGACAGCCTGGTGCTGGCCAACATTCACCCCAGCGTACTACCGGCGATCAGCGGTCTCAACGTGGTCGGGCAGCGGCAGGCGGCGGGGATCGTCGAAACCTGGAGCGTGGCGGCGTGCATCAGCGCCGCCGACCGCGCGGTGAAAGCGGCCAACGTCACCCTGGTGCGGGTCCATATGGCGTTTGGTATCGGCGGCAAATGCTACATGGTGGTGGCGGGTGATATCGCCGATGTCGACAACGCCGTCACGGTGGCCAGCGACAGCGCAGGCGAGAAAGGATTACTGGTTCACCGGGCAGTGATCCCGCGACCGCACGATGCGCTGTGGCAACAGCTGATGGAGGGATAATGGAACCGCAAACCCCTACCGAACGCATGATCCAGGAGTATGTCCCGGGCAAACAGGTTACTCTGGCGCATCTCATTGCCAATCCTGGCAAAGATCTGTTCAAAAAGCTGGGTCTGCCGGACGCAGTCTCCGCCATCGGCATTCTTACCATTACCCCCAGTGAAGCATCGATTATCGCCTGCGACATCGCTACCAAGTCCGGCGCGGTGGAGATCGGTTTTCTCGATCGCTTCACCGGCGCGGTGGTGTTGACCGGCGATGTCTCCGCCGTGGAGTACGCGCTCAGGCAGGTCACCCGCACCCTCGGTGAGCTGATGCGCTTCACCGCTTGCCCAATTACCCGGACCTGAGCCCATGAAACGCCTGATGCTAATCGGACCCAGCCAGTGCGGTAAAACCTCGCTGACCCAGGTATTGCGTGGCGAAACCCTGCGCTATCAGAAAACCCAGGCCATCGTCTGGACGCCGGCCGCCATCGATACCCCCGGGGAATATCTGGAAAACCGCTGCCTGTACAGTGCACTGCTCACCAGCGCCTGCGAGGCCGATGTCATCGCGCTGGTACTAAATGCCGATGCGCCCTGGTCACCTTTTTCTCCGGGGTTTACCGCCCCGATGAACCGCCCGGTCATCGGGGTGATCACTAAAGCCGATTTGGCCGCCCCGCCCCGTCTGCAACAGGTCCGGACATGGCTCGAGACGGCGGGCGCCGGACATATCTTTATCACCAGCGCGTTAACCGGCGACGGGCTTGATGACCTGTTCGCCTGCCTGAATGCAGAGGAATATCAATGACCTATAAAATCATGGCGATTAACGCCGGCAGCTCCTCCCTGAAGTTTCAGCTGCTTAACATGCCGCAGGGGGCGTTGCTCTGTCAGGGGTTGATCGAACGTATCGGCCTGCCCGAGGCCCGCTTCACGCTGAAAACGTCGGCACAGAAATGGCAGGAGACGCTGCCCATCGCCGATCACCATGAGGCAGTGACCCTGCTGCTGGAGGCGCTGACCGGCCGCGGGATCCTCAGCAGCCTGCAGGAGATCGACGGCGTTGGCCACCGCGTCGCCCACGGCGGCGAACGCTTCAAAGACGCCGCGCTGGTCTGCGACGATACCCTGCGGGAGATCGAGCGCCTGGCGGAGCTGGCGCCGTTGCATAACCCGGTCAATGCGCTGGGCATACGTCTCTTTCGCCAGCTGTTACCCGCGGTACCGGCGGTGGCGGTTTTTGATACCGCCTTTCACCAGACCCTGGCGCCGGAGGCCTGGCTCTATCCCCTCCCCTGGCGCTATTACGCCGAGCTGGGCATTCGCCGCTACGGTTTTCACGGTACCAGCCATCACTATGTCAGCAGCGCGCTGGCGGAAAAGCTGGGCGTACCGCTGAGCGCCCTGCGGGTAGTAAGCTGCCATCTGGGCAATGGCTGTAGCGTCTGCGCCATCAAAGGCGGGCAGTCGGTGAATACCTCAATGGGCTTTACTCCCCAGTCCGGGGTGATGATGGGCACCCGCAGCGGCGATATCGATCCGTCGATTCTTCCCTGGCTGGTGGAGAAAGAGGGGAAATCCGCCCTGCAGCTCAGCCAGCTGCTGAATAATGAATCCGGGCTGCTGGGCGTCTCCGGCGTGTCTTCTGATTACCGCGACGTCGAACAGGCAGCCGACGCCGGCAACGAAAGGGCGGCTCTGGCGCTGTCGCTGTTTGCCGAACGCATTCGCGCAACTATCGGCAGCTATATCATGCAGATGGGAGGTCTGGACGCGCTGATCTTTACCGGCGGCATAGGCGAGCATTCCGCCCGGGCGCGGGCGACAATCTGCCGCAATTTGCACTTTCTCGGCCTCGCGCTGGACGACGAGAAAAACCAGCGGAGCGCGACCTTTATTCAGGCGGATAATGCGCTGGTCAAAGTGGCGGTGATCAACACCAATGAAGAGCTAATGATTGCCCGCGACGTCATGCGTCTTGCATTGCCGCAGGCGCGCGAGCTGGCGGTGTCGGCATAAACGACGCGCCTCCTCTTGCGGAGAATCATGGTAACCGGCGGGTCGCCATGCCACTATGCGCCCTGGCGAAGGTAAGCGGAAAGGTGAAAACGTGGCTGTTGCACAATGTCCCGCCTCGTGCGGAGAACTTATCCAGGGCTGGATCCTCGGCAGCGAAAAGCTGGTCTCCTGTCCGGTGGACTGGTACAGCACCGTCGAGGTCGAGACCGGGGTACCGCGAAAAGACGAGCGGCCGCTGTCGCGGGCGATGGTCGACCAGCTGCTGGCCCACTGGGGCTACCCCCCAGCGCTTAGCCAGCAGATCCGCATCACCCTGCACTCAACGATCCCGGTGGCCAAAGGGATGGCCAGCAGCACCGCCGATATCGCTGCCACCGCCGTCGCCACCGCCCATCATCTGGGCCATCTACTGGATGAGCCGACGCTGGCGCGCCTGTGCGTCGCGCTGGAGCCTACCGACAGCACCCTGTTTCGCCAGCTGACGCTGTTCGACCATAATACCGCCGCCACGCAAATCGCCTGTCCCCCTCCGCCGGCGCTCGACCTGTTAGTGCTGGAGAGCCCGCTGACGCTGCGCACCACCGACTATCACCAGCTGCCGCGCGAGCCGGGCCTGTTGGCAAACGCCTCCCGGCTGCAGCTGGCGTGGGAGAAAGTACAGCAGGCCTGCCAATGCGGCAACCCGCAGCTGCTGGGCGAAGCAGCGACCATCAGCGCCATTGCCAGCCAGCAGCTGTTGCCTAAGCCGGGGTTTGACGCGCTGCTGGACCTGGTGGAAAGCGCAGGGCTCTATGGTCTCAACGTGGCACACAGCGGCAGCGTCGTCGGCCTGCTGCTGGACCGCCGTCGGCATGACGTCGAATTTCTGCAATGGCGGCTGGCAGAGAGCGATATCGCCGCCCACTGGCCGCAGCAGCATCTGCTGGCGATGGTGCCCGGGGGCGTCATCCTGCAGTAGGCCTCAGGCCAGCACCCGGCGCAACGCCGCCAGCAGCTGGTCGTTTTCCTCGGCGCTGCGGATCGCCACGCGGAAATAGCGGCTATCCAGCCCCGGGTAGTTGGCGCAGCTGCGGATCAGCACATGCTGGCGCAGCAGGGCATATTGCAGGTCAAAATCGGCTCTGTCGCAGCGCAAGAACAGGTAGTTAGCACGCCCGGGCCACACGGTCAGCCCGGCCATCTCCTGCAGCTGCGCATAGAAACGCGCTCCCTCCTCCTGCAGCCACTGCCAGGTGGCCCGCTGATACGCCCGATCCTGGAGAATAATTTCCCCGGCCAGGGCGGCATAGGCGTTGATGGACCACGGCATTTGTCGCGCGCGCAGTCGGGCCACCGCCTGGGCATCAGCGTTCAGCAGGTAGCCGAGACGCAGCCCCGGAATGGCATAAAATTTGGTCAGCGATCGCAGAACCCAGACGTGCGGATGCTGCGCCAGCAGAGGAATAAACCCCGGCTGGTCGGGGATAAAGTCGAGGAAGGCCTCATCGAGGATCAGGCTGATGTTCAGCGCCCGGCAGCGCTGCGCAATGGCTTCCAGCAGGCCCCGCTCCGGCAGCAGGCCGGTGGGGTTGTTCGGGGTGCAGAGAAACAGGCAGTCCAGCGCCGGAGTCAGGGCATCGAGGATCGCGTCGGTCAGCTGCCAGCCATCGCGCTCCCGCAGGGCATACTCCACCACCTCACAGTCCACCGTCTGCAGCGCCCGCCGGTACTCCGCAAAACCGGGAATGACGATCATCGCCCGCCGCGGCTTAAGGCCGTGGACGAGGGTGAAGATCGATTCAGTTTCGCCGTTGCCGGCGAGGATATGCGCCGCCGGCAACTGATGGTGGGCAGCCAGCGCCTGATGCAGCTGTTGATACTCGACGTCAGGGTAGCGTTCGGCGCAGCCTGGGTTGTCAACGATCGCCTGCCTGAGCGAGGCAGGCATCCCCAGCGGATTGATGTTGGCGCTAAAATCCAGCAGCTCGCCGGGGGCTATGCCCAGCAGGGCGGCGGCCTCGCGGATATTGCCGCCATGGGCGCTTTTCAGTAAGGCCATGTCCCTTTCCTGTGTGGTTATCCGCGGCGGGCCAGCGTCGCGCCGTCGGCGAAGTAGGCTTTAATCCCGGCGAGGATCGACTCGGCCACCTCCTGCTGGAATTTGGCCGTTTTCAGTTTCCGCTCTTCTTCCACGTTACTGATAAACGCCGTCTCCACCAGAATGGAGGGGATATCAGGCGCCTTCAGTACCGCAAAGCCCGCCTGCTCTACCCGATTCTTGTGCAAATTATTGATATTGCCCATTTTCTCCAGCACCGCCTTTCCGAATTTGAGGCTGTCGGCGATGGTGAGGGACTGCACCATATCGAACATGGTGTGGTCGACATAGCGGTCGCCGCTCTTGCTGACCCCACCGATCAGATCCGAGGCGTTCTGCGTCTGGGCGAGATATTTTGCCGCGGTACTGGTGGCCCCCTTGGTGGAGAGGGCAAACACCGAAGAGCCGCTGGGCTGGCGGCTGGTAAAGGCGTCAGCGTGAATCGACACGAACAGGTCGGCGCGCTGCTTCTGCGCCTTGGCGACACGCACTTTCAACGGGATAAACACGTCTTCATTGCGGGTCATATAGGCCTTCATATTGCCTTCTTTGTCGATCAGCGCCCGCAGGCGACGGGCGATCTGTAGCACCACATCTTTCTCGCGGGTGCGATACTTCCCCACGGCGCCGGAGTCTTCGCCGCCGTGCCCGGGATCGAGCATGATGACAATCGGCCGGTCGCGCCCGGCTTTGCCCGGCTGCGGCCCGCTTTGCGCCGGCGGCACCTGCCGCTCCAGATCGCCTTTGTTGTAATCCTCGAGCAGCGCCAGCAGCGGATCCTGAACATCGGTAGCGTTGGCGGGGTAGAGATCCATCACCAGACGCTCTTTAAAGCCGGCCACCGGCGCGAGGGCAAACAGCTGCGGCTTAACGTTCTGCTTGAGTTCGAAGACCATGCGCACGGTTTGCGGATCAAACTGGCCCACCCGGGCGGACTTAATAAAGGGATCGTCAGCGCGGATCTGCCCCCCCATGCCCTTCAGTACCGAGTTCAGGTTAACCCCCTCCAGATCGACCACTACCCGTTCCGGATTACTGAGGGCAAACTGCCGGTATTTCAGCACATGATTCGATTCCACCGTGACGCGGGTGTAGGTCGATGCTGGCCAGACGCGAACAGCGACCACCCGCGCGGCGGCGGCCAGCCCGACAGGGCTCACGCTCATTAACCACATGGCGCCCGCCCCCTGCAATAAACGGCGACGGCTTAATCCAGAGTTGTTTCCCGACATGCCACTCCCAAGCAATAAAAACGCATTTATACCCAAAACAAACAGATTGACCAGAAACTTTAACGAAAGGCATATAACCTGTCATCTATAAAAGGGTAAACATTCATTGACACCCTGCGCCGGGTCACATGTTTTTCGCGGCTTAGCCTCAAATTGGGGCTTGCGTTTAACGGCAAAACAGAATAAAAATACAATAATTACGAATAATCATGCATTGAGGGTTTGTCATGGTGAAGGAACGTCGCACTGAACTGGTAGAAGGATTCCGCCATTCTGTTCCCTATATTAATGCCCATCGGGGAAAAACGTTTGTCATCATGCTGGGCGGCGAAGCCATTGAGCATGAAAATTTCTCAAATATTGTCAATGACATAGGATTATTGCATAGCCTGGGCATTCGCCTGGTGGTGGTCTATGGCGCCCGCCCGCAGATTGACGCTAACCTCGCCGAGCACCATCACGAGCCGGTCTATCACAAGCAGACGCGAGTGACTGACGCCAAAACGCTGGAGCTGGTTAAGCAGGCGGCGGGGATGCTGCAGCTGGAGATCACCGCCCGTCTGTCGATGAGCCTCAACAACACCCCGTTGCAGGGGGCCCATATCAACGTCGTCAGCGGCAACTTTATCATTGCCCAGCCGCTGGGCGTCGATGACGGCGTCGATTATTGCCACAGCGGACGTATTCGCCGCATTGACGAAGAGGCGATTCATCGTCAGCTCGACAGCGGCGCCATTGTCCTGATGGGGCCGGTCGCGGTGTCGGTCACCGGCGAGAGCTTTAACCTGACTTCGGAAGAGATCGCTACCCAGCTGGCCATCAAGCTGAAGGCGGAGAAAATGATCGGCTTCTGTTCGTCGCAAGGGGTTTACAACCAGGCCGGGGAAATTGTCTCCGAACTGTTCCCTAATGAGGCGCAAGCCCGCGTCGAAGAGCTGGAAGCAGACGAAGACTATAACTCCGGCACCGTGCGCTTCCTGCGCGGGGCGGTGAAGGCCTGCCGCAGCGGCGTACGGCGCTGCCACCTGATCAGCTATCAGGAAAATGGCGCGCTGCTGCAGGAGCTGTTTTCACGCGACGGCATCGGCACTCAGATCGTCATGGAGAGCGCGGAGCAGATCCGTCGGGCGACCATCAATGATATCGGCGGTATTCTTGAGCTGATAAGCCCGCTCGAGCAGCAGGGCATTCTGGTACGCCGTTCCCGCGAACAGCTGGAGATGGAGATCGACAAATTCACCATTATTCAGCGCGATAACACCACCATCGCCTGCGCCGCCCTCTATCCTTTCCCGGAAGAGAAGATCGGCGAAATGGCCTGCGTGGCGGTGCATCCGGATTACCGGAGCTCGTCGCGGGGAGAGGTGCTGCTGGAGCGTATTGCCGCTCAGGCCAGGCAGATGGGACTGAGCAAACTGTTCGTGTTAACCACCCGCAGCATCCACTGGTTCCAGGAGCGCGGCTTCACGCCGGTGGATATCGACCTGCTGCCGGAGAGTAAAAAGCAGATGTATAACTATCAGCGCCGGTCGAAGGTGCTGATGGCCGACCTCGCTTAAGCCCTTCTCCTCTCTATCTAACGGCCCGGGATAGCGCGACGCTTATCGCTTTATCCCCGGCCGGTCTCCCGCCCCTCTTCCCGCCAGCCTGGCGTACGCACGCGGGCGAAATTCCTGGTTTCCGCGCAGGCCATTTCTTTCTCGCTGGCTCACCGATATGCTATTGGCTGTCGACAGGACGTCGACTGGCGCCGCGGCCGCCACCCGCCCTGTAAGGATCGCTTAAAGAATGGAACCCAAACCGAACTGGCTGGTCAGACATATTAATCTCATCACCACCGCGGTCGCCCTCTATCCGTGGTTGCTGATGATACTGCTCCTCTGGGATAACCAGCGCCATCATCAGCATGGCTATGCCGCGCTCGGCGCCGCCATCGCGATATTATTTCTGCTGGCCCTGACGTCCGGCATGAATCTTCTCATCTCCTCGCTGGTGATTTTTTGTGCCCGCTGTTCCACCCCACCGCTGGCCGGCGGCGCAGCAGTCCGCTTTTTCACCATGAACTCGATCTCGGCGCTCTGGCTTATCCCTCTGTTCTTCAGTTACTGATTTTTCCGCCAGCCCGGGCAACGGCTGCAGCATTTTCCATCGCCCGGACCCGGCGTCTCAGGGGGCTTCGCGCCCGGCGAAAATCTCCGCCAGGCCGCTGCGCCGTTCGGTGCGCGTCACAATGGCCTGGGAGAGCACCTGCTCGTCGGCATAGAGCGACAACCGCCGTTTCGCGCGGGTGATTGCCGTGTAGACCAGTTCGCGGGTCACCAGCGGGACGCTGCGCGCCGGCAGGATCAGCGCCGCGTGTTCGAACTCCGAGCCCTGCGATTTATGCACGGTCATCGCCCAGGCGGTATCATGCTCCGGCAGACGGCTCGGCTGCACCGACTTGATGGCGCCGTCGGGCATCAGGAACCACACCCGCAGCTCGCCGTTGCGCTCCAGGGCGATGCCGATATCGCCGTTAAACAGCCCCAGCGCGCTGTCGTTGCGCGATATCATGATCGGTCGGCCATCATACCAGCGAGAGTGGCGCGGCAGGGCGATCGCCCGCTGTCGGTTGAGCCGCTGCTCCAGCCGCTCATTGACGCCGCTCACGCCGTACGGCCCCTCGCGCAGCGCGCACAGCAGCTGGAATTCGCTGAAAGCGGCCAGCATGGCCTGCGGTTCGGCCCGCTCGCGGCGCAGCTGCAGGTAGCGCTCATAGCCCTGCTGAGCCGCGCCGAGCATGGCTTCGTACTCTTCGGTCGTGCTGAGGGGATGAAGCGCGATATCGTCAAACGGCTGGCGCAGCGTGGCCTTCACCTCCGCGCGCGCGCCAGCGTTCACCGCCCGCGCCAGGCTCCCGATGCCGGAGTGACTACCGAAGCGATAGCTCTTTTGCAGCAGGCACAAACTGTCTCTCAGCGCGCCCGCGATAGCCCCCTCGCCCGCCGGCACCGGCGAACCGGTCAGCCGGGTCAGCTCCTGCGCCCGCGCGGCGGTATAGCCCGAACTCGCCCAGGCGCAGATATCCCCCAGCACCGCCCCCGCTTCTACGGAGGCCAGCTGGTCGCGATCGCCGAGGAAAATCACCCGCCCGTGGGCCGGCAGCGCGTCGATAAGCCGCGACATCATCGGCAGGTCGATCATCGAGGCTTCATCCACCACCAGCACGTCCAGATGCAGCGGGTTGCCGGCGTGATAGCGCATCCGCTGGCTGCCTGGCTGGGCGCCCAGCAGACGATGCAGCGTGCTGGCCTCGGTGGGAATCAACGCTTTCTGCGCGTCGGTCAGCGGCAATTTTCTCAGCGCCGCGCCCAGCGATTCGGTCAGACGCGCCGCCGCTTTCCCGGTTGGCGCCGCCAGGCGAATACGACAGCGCGGGCTGTCTTCGATCTGGATCAGCGCCGCCAGAAGCTTCGCCACGGTGGTGGTCTTCCCGGTCCCGGGACCGCCGGAGATCACTGAGATGCGGCGGGTCAGCGCCACCGCCGCGGCCACTTTTTGCCAGTCGGTTTCGCCGGTGGCAGGGAACAGGGCATTCAGGGTTGACGCCAGCCGGGCCTCATCCATCTCCAGCACCCGGTTGGCTTCATTGAAGAAGCGGGCGACGGTCAGCTCGTTGCGCCACATCCGATTCAGATAGAGCCGGTCGCCGCACAAAATCATCGGCGCCGGAGCATCGCCGCAGCTCACCGCCGACGAAGCGAGCAGTAGCCCGGGCCAGTCCTCCGGCGCGCCGGCTTCGGCCAGCAGCCGATCGCGGATCTCCCCCGCTTTACCGCTCAGCGCCTCGTCGCCGCTCAACCGCGAGAGCGGCAGACAGACGTGCCCCTCGCCGGCATCCCGGCTCAGCAAGGCCGCCGCCAGCTTGACCGCCGGCGGGTCGTTTTGCGCCACCATCAGGGCAAACTGGACGTCCAGCGGCCGCAGCAGACGCTGCTCCACCGCCGCCAGCAGTAGTTGTTCGAAAGTCATGAGGCCTCCTCCTGAGTTTCTCCGGCAAAAAGCTGATCCAGACCGTCAATCAGCGGTCGCACCGGCCGGGTGGTGAAGATCCCCTGCCCCCCCTCCTGCCCGTCCATGCCGCGCAGGAAAAGATAAATCACGCCGCCGAAATGGCGGTCATAGTCATAATCGGCCAGCCGGTGGCGCAGATAGCGGTGCAGCGCCAGGCTATACAGCTGATACTGTAGATCGTAGCGGTGGGCACGCATCGCCTGCTCCATCGCCGGCCGGGTGTAGGCCTCGCGATCTTCCCCCAGCCAGTTGGATTTGTAATCCAGCAGGTAATAACGGCCTTCGTGACGGAAGACCAGATCGATAAAGCCCTTCAGCATGCCGCGCACCTGGCGGAAATCCAGCGGCGGCGTGTCGGCAGAGAGGGGATCGTACTGGCGGATAAGCGCGTCAAGGCGCTCCGCCGTCAGCAGCTGGGCGATGGGCAGGTAAAATGCCATCTCCACCTGTTTATCCCGCGCCGCAAGCTGATTGAGCGCGATATCCGGCCCCGGCAGGCGGGTCTTCAGCACGCCCCCCAGCCAGTCGGTCAGCACCGGCGCCCACTGCGCGTCAAACCCGCTCAGCTGCAGCTTCTCCGCCATCCACCCTTCCGGCACCGGCTGGGTGAAGTCCAGCTCCTCAAACAGACTGTGCAGGAAGGTCCCCGGCGCGGCGCCGCGCGGGAACTGGTGCGGAGTCAGCTGCGGCTCTTCCACGACTTCGCCGACGCCGGCGGCATCAACATCCAGACGCGGCAGCAAATCCTGCCCGCCGCTGAAACCATGCTGCTGCAGTCCGGAGTAACTGGTCACCCGCCAGTCGTCGGCGATGCGGCGCTGCAGCTCGCGCGCCGACAATCGCGGGATGGTCGCCGCGGGCGCCTGCCACGGGGTGAGATCCAGTTCGCCCGGAATCTGTAATGCAATATCGCCATGACAGAAGTCCGCCAGCCGCGCAGCCAGCCCGGCGGCGTCCATGGCTTCGCCCGCCTGCAGCAGCCGTCCCAGCGCGCTGAGGTGGAAATCGCTGTTGCCGGATTTCCGGCTGCTGAGCGGCGCCACGCCGAGGCTGCAGTGCCAGACCGCGCGGGTCAGGGCGACGTACAGCAGGCGCAGATCTTCCGCCAGTCGTTCCGCCTCCGCCAGCTCGAGGCTGGCCTCATCCTGGCCCAGATCCAGCACCGCCGCGAACGTCTCGCGATCGTGGTAAAACGCCTGGTCCTGTTTACGAAACCGGGCGATAAACGGCAGCCAGACCAGGGGGTATTCCAGCCCTTTTGACTTGTGAATGGTGACAATTTGCACCAGGTGCTTATCGCTTTCGAGACGCATCTGCTGGCTGGCGGCGTTGCTGTCCGGCTCGGCGATATGCTGCGCCAGCCAGCGCACCAGGGCATGCTCGCTTTCCAGCTGGCTGGCTGCCTCCTGCAGCAGTTCGCTGATGTGCAGAATGTCGGTTAAACGCCGCTCGCCACCGCGGGTCGCCAGCAGGTTCTCGGCGATATGCCGGGCTGTCATCAACGCCCGCAGCATCGGCATCACCCCGCGCTGCCGCCAAATCTGGCGGTATTCGCTGAACTCTTCCACCAGCGCGTCCCACGCCTGCTCGTCCTGGTTCAGGTTTTCAATATCCAGCGCGGTCAGGCCAAACATCGACGTCGCCAGCGCGCTGCGCAGGGTATTTTCCCGCTCCGGGGCCAGCACCGCCTGCAATAGCCAGAGCAGCTCCTGGGCCTCCAGCGTCTCAAAAACGCTGTCGCGGTTGGAGAGGTAGACCGAGGGAATACCCAGCGTCTGCAGCGCTTCACGCACCTGCGCCGCCTCCAGCCGGTTGCGCACCAGCACGGTAATATCCGAAGCCTGTACCGGGCGCGAGGTTTCCCCGCGCCACAGCAGCGCGCGCCCCTGCTGACCGGCGCTCAGCCAGTCGCGGATCTGCGTGGCGCAGAGCTGCGCCATAAAGGTCTGATAATCGCCAGACCCGACAGTGTCGCCGGGCATCAGCCAGACGTTCATCGCCGGTACGTCCGCCGCGTCAACGGTAAAGCGCAGCCCCTTGTTCTTCGCCGCCGCCTTCACCGGCAGGAACGGGATCTCGTGGAACATGAAGGGGTTATCGCTGAGGCTGAACAGCCGATTGACGCTGCCCACCATGCCCGGCGAGGAGCGCCAGTTGGTATCGAGGGTGTAGTGCGCGGCAACGTCGCCGCGCGCTTTCATATAGGTAAAGATATCGGCGCCGCGAAAGGCGTAGATGGCCTGCTTCGGATCGCCGATCAGCAGCAGAGCCGTCTCCGGCTGCCGGCGCCAGATGCGGCGAAAAATCCGGTACTGCTGAGGGTCGGTGTCCTGAAATTCATCGATCATCGCCACCGGAAAACGCTGGCGAATAGCGCTGGCCAGCGTCTCGCCGCTGTCGCCGCGCAGCGCCTCGTCAAGCCGGCTGAGCATATCGTCAAACCCCAGCTCGCCGCGGCGGCGCTTTTCGCGGGCGACCGCATCGCGGATCTCGACCATCGCTCTCGCCAGCACCAGATCGGTGAGCGTCAGCGAGGAGGCCAGCAACGACTCTACGGCGCTAAACAGGGGATGCACCGGCGGTTCGCCACCGGCTTTGGTGCGCTCGAGCAGAAACGACTGGGCAAATTTCTCCAGCGCGTCGGGCAGCTGGTAGCTTAACGTCTCTTCCTGCGCCCAGGCGTTCACTTTCTCCATCCACTTGCCCTGGTTGCCGCGATTAAACTTCCGCCGGTCAAGGCCGGAATTTTCCAGCACGCCTTCGATCTCGCCCACCTGCTCGCGCCACTGCTGCTTGAGCGAGTCAATGCGGGCGATGATCTGCTGATGGCGTTCGGCCAGCGTCTCGTTAGGGGCTGGCGGCGACTTAAGCTGCGGCGCTTCGCCCTGCAGCCAGCGGTCAAGGGACTTCAGCAGATCGCGCGGCCCTTTCCAGACGTCGTGGATCACCGCCGCGATATCGCGGGTCAGGGGATAGCAGTGGCGGCGCCAGAAATCGGCGCAGGCCTGATAGCGCAGACGGGATTCATCCTCGATCAGCTGTTGCTCGAACAGCATGCCCGACTCGAAGGCGTTAAGGCTCAGCATCCGTTGGCAAAAGCCGTGGATGGTGAATACCGCCGCCTCGTCCATCTGCCGTTCAGCCAGCAGCAGCGTCTTCGCGGCGTCGTCTTTATCGGCGATCTCCGCCAACAACGCGCTGTAGAGCGGATTGTCGGATTCGCCGCGCAGGCAGGCGATGCGCAGTTCGTGGATGTTGCTGCGGATACGGCCGCGCAGCTCTTCGGTCGCCGCCTCGGTAAAGGTCACCACCAGCAGTTCTTCAACGCTGATGGCGCGGGGATAGGCGGCCTCACCGCCCAGCCCCAACAGCAGCCGCAGATACAGCGCGGCGATGGTAAAGGTTTTTCCGGTGCCCGCAGAGGCTTCTATCAGGCGCTCGCCGATCAGGGGCAAGCGCAGGGGATCCAAAGACTCAGCGGTGTCGGTCATTCATTCTCTCGCATCAGGGGTAAGGATTGCTGCAATGCGCTGACGTTTTCCCACACTTTGCCGCCTTTCGGCTGGGCATAGTCCGCTTTGCCATTCTGGCTACCGGAAATCTGGGACAAGATCGTCATGCCCTGCGGATCCACCACCGTCTGATGGAAGAAGTCGGCAAGTTTTTGCGGCGTCAGCAGTTTAATCTGAGCCACTACTTTATCACGTGAATCAAAACGCATATTACCGCGATCGAAATCTTTGCTCAGTTTCGAGGCTTCATCGCCCAGCGTCTGCGGCGCCTGCAGCATCTGGCTTATCACCGCCTGCTGGAGCTGGGCAAACTCTTCCGGCTTCATCGCCCGCAGCTTCGCCTCCGCGGTGGGGAAGAAGGCCTGGAACCGCTGCCAGAGGAAGGCCGGCTGCTTATCGCTACTCTGCAGCAGGAAGCCCATGCCCCACTGGCGCCCCACGTTCATCGGGAAGGCAAAGACCGCGTAGCCGAGCTGCTCTTCAGTACGCAGCTGGTTGTAGAACCACGGCTGAATAATCTGTCCCAGCAGGGTGCTGGCGGCGGTGCTGCTGAACTCATCCACGTTGGGCGGCGCGAACACCGCGGCCAGCGCGGAGTCGGTGCTGTTGCCCGCTTTATTGAAGATCGCCAGCTGCTGCCGGTTCACCACCACGTCTTTATTGCGGCACCATTCGTTGCCGTCAGCGCCCAGCTGCTGCTGGATCTGGCGGGCCAGCGTCGTGGCGGCATCGGCGGTCATATTGCCTATCACCATCAGTTCAGGACGCCCCCTGGTTTTCAGGTTGGCGCGGTAGTTGAGCACCTCTTTAAGGGTAATGGAGGGCAGCAGCGCCCGGCGCACTTCGCGCTGGAAGTACGGCACCTGCGAGACCATCTGGATCGGCATTATCGCCTGATCGTAGGCTTTGCCTTTCTCGGCGGAATCCATCATCTGCGCATACCAGGATTTGGCCTGCTCCAGCTGCTCCTCGGTCGGCGTATAGCTGAAGTATCCCTGCAGCAGATCGCTGAACAGCGCCGGAAGATGCTGGGTATAGCCGTTGGCATTGACCATTAATCCGTTATTAGCGCCGGTAGAGAACGAAATGCCGCCGACCGCCGCCTGGTTACTGAGCTGGTCGAGGGCGATGCCGGCGAGATAATCGTTGAGGGCAAACATCACCTGCCGGCGAGCGCTGTCCATCGCCTGGGGATTACGCAGCACCAGGGAGATGTCCGCCTTCGGCTCGCTGGCAAAATACTGGCTCGGGGCATACACCACCCGCAGCGTCGGTTCATCAAGGATCAGCTGCGGATGCGGCCAGGCTTTATCGCTTTTGATAAGGGTGAAGTCATCCGGAATATAGGGGTTGAGCGCCGGCAGCTGCAGCTGGATGGCCTGCGATTTGTGCTGCCAGTCAGCGAACGTCTGCTCGCTAATCTTATCCACCTGATACGGCGCATCGACAAAGTAGGCCGTCTTGTTATGCGGCTCCTGGGGGCTGATATACCAGATACGGGCGTTCTGCGGGGTCATCATCGCCAGCCGGTCTTTGATCGCCTGCGGGTCGTACTGGTCGGCAATATTCACCACGTCCAGCGCATGCTCGACCGGCACTCGGATCATGGTATCCGCCAGCCATTCCACGTAGTCCATGTCGCGGTTGATCGACGGATAGCGGAAATCCAGCGCCAGTACATGCGCCAGTTCGTCGAAGTACCGTTTATCGATGCCCTGAGTACGCAGGAGGCCGAGGTAGCTGAAAATGGCCGCCGTCACTTCATCGCGGTGCGCCAGGCCTTTGTCGGTGAGGGTGGCTGAGATCGCCAGTACGCCGCTGTTGCCGTTTACCACCGGATCGGAATCGGCGCGGATACCTTCCGCCAGACCCTGTTTTTGCAACCAGTCAGAGAGCGTGCCCGGGCTGCGGTTGCCGATAAGATAGGTGACCAGCTCATCGGTTTTGCTGCGGAAGCGATCGCTGTTGTTGTCGATGCGAAACTCGACGCGCAGCACTTTACGCGGCATCGCCGGCACATAGTGAATAATGATGCCTTTTTGCGCATCCGTGACCACCGGGACGGTAATATCCGGCCTGCTGATCTGACGATTCGGCACGCGGCCAAAGGTGTCCGCAGCCATGCGCGCCAGCGCCGGCAACGGCTTGTTGCTGTAGATCACCGCTTTCATCAGATTGGCGGAGTACCAGCTATCGCGGAAGGTGTGCAGCGCATCAAGCACCGGGCTGCCGGGCTTATCGCTGAGCGTCTCGAGGTTGCCACCCGAGAAGTGGGCCGCCGGGTGAGCCGGGTTGATGGTCTCCGCGCTGACCTGGGCCATGCGCATCCCGTCTCGCGTCCGAGCCATCGTCAGCTCGGCGTTGACCGCGTTACGTTCGCGGTCGGCATATTTTTTATCCAGCAGCGGCGCGGCGATGGCGTCGGCCAGGCGATCTACGGCCCCGTCCAGCGCATCATTTTCCACTTCAAGATAAAACGCGGTGCGGTAGGGCGCGGTACTGGCGTTATGGCTGCCGCCGTGCAGCTTAAGAAACTCTGCAAGGCTGTCAGGCTGGGGATATTTTTGCGACCCCATCAGCGTCATATGTTCCAGAAAATGCGCCAGCCCCTGATGATCTGCCGGATCCTGCAGGGATCCCACCGGCACCACCAGCGCCGACAGCGATTTCACCGCCTGCGGATCGGAAACCAGCAGCACGACCATGTCGTTATCAAGGCGGATCGCCTGATACTGACGCGTATCTTTTTCGCTTTTGCGGATCGTCTCCTGAATCGGCTGCCATCCGGTGTCGGCCTGACTAAACGGCGCCCAGAGGGCGGCCAGCACAACAAAAACCTTGAACCATAAACTGCGGGGCATTCACGAACCTCATCATTAACAAACTTGCGCTGCACAGCGTGCAGCCTTTTATGTCCATCAGTCCGTGATACGTTGCGCATATTAAATGAACCGCCATTCACTGCGCAATTTTTATACTATTTAAATTTGTGTGGACCGATGGTAACGATATAGCGGTAACAGATAACGCTGCGTCTGGGCAATGATTTCTTCGTAATGCGCCGGCTCCAGCGAACGCCACAGGCGTTGATACCAGATATCGGCGCCCTCCCCGCTGACCACCATGTTCCCTTCGTAGGTCTGCAGGAATTTGCTCCGCGCTTTCTGCTGCGTCTCTTCGTCCATTAAGATGACATCCTTTTCGGCGTCGTAACAGGCTTTCAGCCAGGCGCCACCGCTTTCCGGCAGCAGCAGCAGCGGCTGCGACATCCCCAGCAAATAGCCATCCACCAGCTCGTTAAGGTACGCCTGCGCCTCGGCGGGCGCCAGCGCCGGAAAGCGCCACTCTCCCTCTTTCCGCACAAACAGCCGGCTCTCGCCGGTGCCGCCGCTGGCGCAGTAGACAAGGTGTTCCAGCCAAAGTTGCATCCCCTGGGAGACGCTCAGCAGCGAAGGCCGCCAGCGCAGCAGACCGTCCGGCTGCACCTGCTGCAGCCAGCCGGTCAGGTTCACACCGCCGCACTGCAGATCGATCTCCATGCTCTGCGCCTGCTGGCGCTCGGCCATCACCCGCTCGGCCAGCGCCTGCATCTCCAGGCGCTGCGTCTCCCAGACCAGCTCGCCAAAGGCGCCATACGGCAGCTCGCCGGCGGCGCGAAAGCGGCGGAACATAGCCGAGACGTCCTGCTCCTCAATAAGCGTATTGAGCAGTTGCTGATTCAGTTGATAACGGCTCAGCCCTTCAAGAGTGAACGGCTCGTCGTCTGGAATATCGTCCTCTTCGGCGCGGAAATTGACCCGCAAACGCTGCTGAAAGAACGCGCGTACCGGGTGCTGCCAGAAGCGCAGAAGCTGATCGAACGGCAGGCTGTCAATCGGCGGCGCGGTGAGCGGCTGTATAAAATCGCTATGCGCCTCTCCCTGCTGGCCGGCGGCCGCCAGCCATTCACGAGCGTAGCTCTTGTTCTCGTCTTCCTGGAAATTGGCAACGTCGAACGGCATGCGCGTATGCAGATGGGTGATGTGGGCTTTAACCCGCGCTTCGCTGGCGTCGCAGTCAAGCTCTTCGTCACCGGCGAGACAGTGGCTCTGGCCGATATAATCCACCAGCTCCTGCACCAGCACCGAAGGAAAACGCTCGCTGTTGTCCTGGATCGAACGGCCGATATAGCTGATATACAGCGTCTGCTCGGCGGACATCAGCGCCTCGAGGAACAGATAGCGGTCATCATCGCGCCGGCTGCGGTCGCCGCGCTGCGGCTTCTGGCTCATTAAATCAAAGCCCAGCGGCGGTAGCGTGCGCGGATAAACCCCGTCATTCATCCCCAGCAGGCACACCACCTTAAAGGGGATCGAACGCATCGGCATCAGGGTACAGATATTGACCGGGCCGGCAAGAAAGCGCTGGCTGATCCGCTGCTGATCGAGGCGCTGGGCCAGCTCATCGCGCAGCAGCGTCAGCGGCACCTGCTCGCCATACTGCGCCTCCAGACCGCTATCAATAACCGCCAGCCACTGCTGCTCAATCAGCGCCAGCGCCGCTTCGGTCTCACTGTCCGGCAGGAAAAAGTCATTCAGCAGATCGCGACAGACCGGCAGCCACTCCGCCAGCGGCCGCTGCTGGGCCAGGCCGCGTCGCCACAGATTAAGCTGCATCAGCAGCGACGCGAGGTTGCCCACCAGCTCGGCGATCAAACCGCTGGATTCGTCATACGGCAGCACCGACTGCCATTCTCCCTCGCGGCTGTCCATCGCGTAGCCCAACAGCATGCGGGTGAGGCCGAACCGCCAGGTATGCTGCCCGGTCGCCGGCAGGTCCAGCTCACGGACGTTGTCGTCATCCATTCCCCAGCGGACGCCGGACTCGTTCACCCACTGGCGCAGGTAGCGCAGCCCTTCTTCCGTGATATTAAAGCGCGCCGCCAGCACCGGGACGTCCAGCAGCGCCAGCACATCTTCACTGGCGAAGCGGCTGTCCGGCAGCGAGAGCAGCGTGATAAACGCCTGCAGCACCGGGTGCGACTCTCGGGCGCGACGGTCGGAGATCGCCCACGGCAGCCAGCGATCGCCGCTGGCGGCGCCAAACACCGCCTGTATATAGGGGCTGTAGCTGTCGATATCCGCCACCATGACGATGATATCCCGCGGCGTGAGCGTCGGATCCGCCTCCAGCATCGCCAGTAGCCTATCGTGCAGAACCTCCACTTCGCGCTGCGGACTGTGGCAGACGTGAATGCTCAGACTGCGGTCATCCAGCGTCAGCGGACGTTTGTCGCGACTGTGGGCGAATGCCTCTGCGCTCTGCCCGGCCACCGCCGCGTTGCGTAGTTCAAGGACATCCGACTGCAGGTTATGCAACAGGTTATCGGGGGCGATGTCGACAAAAGCGTCCAGTTCCTCATAGCGCTCCAGCCCTGCCAGCAGGTAGATATAGTCGCGCCCCAGTTTGCCCCAGGAGGCGAGCAACGGGTTGCCGACATCCTGTTCCCCGGCGTCATTAAACAACCCCGGCGCCTGCTCGGTGTCGCGAAACAGAGGTAGCGCGCGCGCCTCGCGGTGATGGCGCCGCTGACGCGACAGCAGCTTCGCCAGAAACGCCGGATCCTTAATGTCTCCCCAGTAGTAGCGGCAGGGGTTGGTAAACAATACGTAGACATCGACATGCTTACCCAGCGCCTGCAGGGCCTGAAGATAGACCGGCGGCAGCGCGGAAATCCCGCAGATGAAGACGCGCGACGGCAGCCCGGCGGGCGGTTCGTCCGCTTTTTCCAGGGTACTGATAAAGCGCTGGTAGAGATTGGCGCGGTGCCACTGCGGCTGCCCCAGCTCGGCGGTGTAGCTCACCAGCGCCTGCCACAGCGGCGCCTGCCACTGCTGGGCATCGCCGAGACCTTCCACCCGCTGGCCGGCCTCCCAGCGCATCAGCCACTCCGGGCGATAGACGAGGTACTGGTCATAGAGGTCCGCCACCCGGGCGGCCAGCTGAAACAGCTTGCGCTTGTCGCCGTCATCACTCAGATACTGGCGCAGCAGGATAAAATCGTCTTCCTCCAGGTGCTGCGGCAGGAGGGTCATCAGCTTCCAGCTCATGCTCTGCTTGCTGAAGGCGCTTTCGCCAGGAATATCTTTCAGGACGCGCACGAACATATCCCAGATAAAGCTCGCCGGCAGCGGGAACTCGATATTGGCGGCAATCCCGAAGCGCGCGGCCAGGGTCATCTGCAGCCACTGCGCCATGCCGGTACTCTGCACCAGCACCATTTCGGCCTGAAAAGGGTCATCCAGCCGCTGGCGCTCGACGATAAACTCCATCAACGCCTCGAGAACATCCAGCCGGTTTGAGTGGTATACCCTTAACATAATTGCTCCTGACTACTGGCTGACCGGGCAATGCAGCCGGGTCATCTGCACCCGCTTTGCAACGGGTCTACTGATCGTTACCGTGATGCTGACACATCTTTGCCTCGATGTCTGCATACGGCTTACCTGACCGCGTGCCGGCGACGGCGGCGCGGAGAGCTGGCTATAGCGCCACGCGTCGCGCCACAGTTGACGGGTCTGGTTCAACTGGACAATTCCTTGCGCCATTCCGCGCTGATAGCCGCCCAGCGCGGTGACCGTCAGCACCATCAGCGCCATCGCCAGCACGGTCTCCGGCAGGCTAAACCCCCGCTGACGCTTCAGGGCATTTGACATAAGCTCGCCTCCCTGAGCGGGCAAAAATCGCTCCAGCCGTGGCCGGAAAAACGCACCTGCCCGCCGCGCACCTCGCCGGACTGCCAGACCTGCACCTCGCCGCTGGCGCTGCTGAGCAACAGTGAACCGTCGCCGAAGATACGCAGACAGGCGCGCCAGCCCTGCGGCGCCTGCTCCCGGCAGGCCAGCGCCACCTGCGCCGACCAGACCTGCTGTTTTCCCCACTGCAGCGCGGAATGGGCTATCGCCGTATCGCGGATCGCCTGCGTTTCGCTGGCGGTTTGCGCCAGCAGCGCCCGCTGCTGCAGGTTAAGCCCCTCGAGTAACAGGCTGCCGAGGGTCAGCAACAGGAGCACCATCAGCAGCGACGACATTCCACGCTGGCGGATCACAGGTTATACCCCGTCACCCGCTGCTCAACCTCGCTCGTCAGGCCCGTCTGTTGCGCGGAGCGCGCCGCCAGCGTCACGCTCAGCTCCGGCGCGAAGCCCGGGGTGACTTGACGTTGTACCGAGAAGCGCGTCACCACGATGGCGGCCGGGTTGGTGATTTTCTCCCATCCGCCGCCGCGGCAGTCGCTGGCCCCGCGCAGGGTCTCCAGCGCGCCGTCGTGCAGGCGAAAGCCGGTGCTCTCCGCCGCTGCCGCGGGGGAGGTTTCCCATCTCCCGTTGCTGTTCGCATCCCAGCGCACAATCAGACACTCGCCGCCAGCGGCTAGCTCCAGCCCGGCTCCGCCGCACGCTCCCCGGCAGTACCCGGCGCGCTGCAGATGTTTTCCCACGGCATGCACACGCTGCCACAGCTCGTTCTCCAGGGCCAGCTGTTCGCCCTGGCGCAGAATATGACGCTGCAGGGCAGGCAGAAAGCGGCAGGCCCCCATCAGCAGCAGCGAGCCGATGGCCATGGCGATAAGCGCCTCCGCCAGGGAAAATCCGCGGCGGCTCACTGACACCCTCCTGCGCTGTCGCTGCGGCATAAACGAATCCGCCCCCAGTGTGAGATCACAATGCTCCAGCTGCCGGCCGCGCTCTGCAGCCGCAGATTCCCCGCCCAGGCGGTGCTGCGCAGACCATAAAACCCCAGACCAGGCGTAACGCCAGCCAGCGTGATCCCCGGCCAGCGCGGGCGCAGCGTGAAGGATGTCCCCGAGGCGCAGTCAGGCCCCTCCCCCTCCGCGCTCAGGCACCAGCCCACTTCGTCCTGGCCGACGCGAAGCACGCGGTCCCGGTTGTAGGCGTTGGCGTCATCGCGCAGAAAGAGCAGAAAATCCCGCACCTGGACGGCAGTTTGCCACAGTCGTTGCTGCTGCTGCCAGCGCTGCCAGCCGTACAGGCCGCCGACGCTGAGGATCATCATCAGTGTCAGCGTTACCAGGGTTTCCATCAGGGTGTAGCCATGTTCTCTGTTCATGGCGTCGAGTATGCCGCGGCGATTGGCCCTGGCGCGACGACGGAAAATAGCTTTCCCGGCCAGATACGCAAAAAAGCTTTGCATACTCGACAGAAGAACATTTTTTTGCGAACGTCTAGCCAACTTCGCCCACCGCAACCACCTGTGGCCTGGGGGGCAGGTGAAAACAACCTTCTCCCGGTGGTAACGGAAAGCGCTCCCATCGGGTGGTGCGAAGGGCATAAAAAAACCGGCGCCATCGGGCGCCGGTTAGTCATCTCTGCTAGGGGGTTAAATCGCCACCGGCGCTTTAATGCCCGGGTGCGGATCGTAACCTTCAATCTCGAAGTCTTCAAAGCGGTAGTCGAAGATCGACGCCGGCTTGCGTTTGATGACCAGCTTCGGCAGCGGACGCGGTTCGCGGCTTAGCTGCAGGTTGGTCTGCTCAAGATGGTTGCTGTACAGATGGGTGTCTCCGCCGGTCCAGACGAAATCACCGACCTGCAGATCGCACTGCTGCGCCACCATATGCACCAGCAGCGCGTAGCTGGCGATATTGAACGGCAGGCCGAGGAACACATCGCAGGAACGCTGATACAGCTGGCAGGAGAGCTTGCCGTCGGCGACGTAGAACTGGAAGAAGGCGTGGCACGGCGCCAGCGCCATTTTATCCAGCTCGCCGACGTTCCATGCCGAGACGATGATCCGGCGGGAGTCCGGGTCGTTTTTCAGCTGGTTCATCACCGTGCTGATCTGGTCGATATGGCGGCCGTCCGGCGCAGGCCAGGAACGCCACTGTTTGCCGTAGACCGGCCCCAGGTCGCCATTCTCATCCGCCCACTCGTCCCAGATGGTGACGTTGTTCTCGTGCAGATAGGCGATGTTGGTGTCGCCCTGCAGGAACCACAGCAGTTCATGGATGATGGAGCGTAAATGACAGCGCTTGGTGGTCACCAGCGGGAAGCCTTCCTGCAGGTTAAAACGCATCTGATGGCCGAAAATGGAGATCGTGCCAGTGCCGGTGCGGTCATTTTTTGGCGTGCCCTCGGTGAGCACTTTCTGCATCAAATCAAGATACTGTTTCATGGTTCCTCAAGAATTCTGTTGCTGCGGACGGTGGCGGTAAGCCCAAACCATCATAATGATACCCGCAAGCACCATCGGGATCGAAAGAATCTGCCCCATGCTGATGTACTGCACCCAGCCGCCGGTGAACTGGGCGTCGGGCTGGCGGAAGAATTCCACGATGATGCGGAACAGGCCGTAGCCAATCAGGAACAGACCGGAAACGGAGCCGGTCGGGCGCGGTTTACGGATAAACAGGTTGAGGATCAGGAACAGTACCACGCCTTCCAGCGCCAGCTCGTACAGCTGCGACGCGTGACGCGGCAGCGCGCCGTAGGTATCGAACAGCGATTGCCATTCCGGATGCGTCGGCAGCAGCGCCAGGTCTTCGGCACGGGAGCCCGGGAAAATCATCGTGTAGTGGAAGCTCGGGTCTACGCGGCCCCACAGCTCGCCGTTTATAAAGTTGCCCAGACGCCCGGCGCCAAGACCAAACGGGATCAGCGGCGCGATAAAATCGGAGACCTGGAAGAAGGTGCGTTTGGTGCGTCTGGCGAAGATAATCATCACCAGGATCACGCCGATCAGGCCGCCGTGGAACGACATGCCGCCGTCCCAGACGCGGAACAGATACAGCGGATCGGCAAGAAATACCGGCAGGTTGTAAAACAGCACGTAGCCGATACGACCGCCCAGGAAGACGCCGAGGAAGCCCGCGTAGAGCAGGTTTTCCACTTCATTTTTCGTCCAGCCGCTGCCCGGACGATTCGCCCGACGGGTGGCCAGCCACATCGCAAAGACAAAGCCCACCAGGTACATCAAACCGTACCAGTGGAGGGAGACCGGGCCTAGAGAAAAAATGACCGGATCGAACTCCGGAAAATGCAGGTAGCCACTATTCATCTGTCACCATAAAGACTTGTTATTCCGCCGAAAGTGGACAGCGGTGATGATCCATACCCGAACAAAACGGGCACGCCGAAGGAGGCGAATCATAGCATAAGCCACAAGAGCGATCCGCGCCGAACGTGTAAAAGATATGTATACGGATGCTAACAGAATGCCGTTTTCCCGGCGGTACCCTACTTTGCCGGAGGGTGCGAGCAGAGGATCCCCGGGTTACGGCTTACGCCTCACCCGGGCTGGCGCTACCGCCCGCCGCGGATCAGGCCGCCGAGACCGCGACGCTCCATAAAGGCCGCCACCTGATGGCGCACCTCGGCGGTCATCTGCGCATCGAGGCTGCGACGCGACAGCTCCTGCGCCTCTTCGATATCAATGCGGCGCAGCAGATACTTCACCCTCGCCACCGAGCGGCCGTTCATCGACAGATGGCGGTAACCGAGGCCGATAAGGATCGTCACGCACATCGGGTCGCCCGCCATCTCGCCGCACAGGCGCAGATCGATGCCAAAGCGCTCCGCGTCATGGGCGATCATCGCCAGCGCACGCAATACCGCAGGATGCAGGCTGTCATACATGCTGGCGACCCGGGTATTGTTGCGGTCGACGGCCAGCAGGTACTGGGTCAGGTCGTTCGTCCCTACCGAGATAAAATCGATCCGGCTGGCCAGCTGCGGCAGCATAAAGACCATCGACGGGACCTCCAGCATCACCCCCAGGCGCGGACGTGGGATGGCGTAGCCGATCATCTCTTCCACTTCCCGGCTGGCGCGATCGATCAGCCGACGGGCCTCATCCACCTCCTCCAGACTGGTCACCATCGGCAGCAAAATGCTGAGGTTGCCGGTGGCGGCGTTGGCGCGCAGCATCGCCCGCACCTGGATCAAAAAGATCTCCGGCTGATCGAGGGTGATGCGGATCCCGCGCCAGCCGAGGCACGGGTTCTCTTCGCTGATCGGCATATACGGCAGCTGTTTATCCGCGCCGATGTCCAGGGTACGCAGGGTCACCGGTTTGCTGTTAAACATCTGCAGCATGCCCTGATACTGGGCGACCTGCTCCTCTTCTGAGGGGAAGCCGCTCTGCAGCATAAAGGGAATTTCGGTGCGGTAGAGGCCAATGCCGTCAACAAAGCTGCCGAGCTTCTCTTCGTGCTCCGGGCTTAAGCCGGCGTTGAGCATGACTTTCACCCGCTCGCCGCTTTTCAGCTCCGACGCGCGCTGGAGATCGTCCTCCGCCAGGCGGCTGAGTTCGTTCTCTTCGCTGATAAGGCGCTGATACTCCTGCAACAGGACAGGTTCAGGATCCACCAGCAGTTCACCGCGATAGCCATCGACAATCAGCGTATGGCCATGCAGCAGCGAGGGCTGAATATCGGCGCCCATCACCGTTGGGATGCCGAGGGCCCGCACCATAATAGCGGCATGGGAGTTGGCGGCGCCATCGCGCACCACCACGCCGGCCAGGCGATCCTGCGGCACTTCGGCGAGGGTGGTGGCCGACAGCTCGTCCGCCACGAGGATAATGCGCGCCGGCCAGGTGTTGGGCCCCTGAATACTGTCGTCGAGATGGAACAGCAGACGCTGGCCCAGGGTACGCAGATCGCCGGCCCGCTCTTTCAAATAGCCGTCGCTCAGCGCGGCAAACTGTTCGGCGAACTTCTCAATGATCTTTTTGACGGCCCACTCGGCGACGGCGCCTTTGTCAACTTCGGCAAACAGCTCGCGACGCAGGCGGGCGTCAGAGAGCAGGTGCGAGTAGAGATCGAAGATCGCCGCCGTCTCTTTTTGCGCCCCGGCGGCGTAGCGTTTGCTGTAGCGACGAAACTCGTTGGCCGCCTCTTCCAGCGCACCGGTCAGGCGTTCGCGTTCCGAGGCGGTGTCCAGCGTCGAGGCTTCATACACCTGCTCCATCAGCGGCAGGCTGACGTCCATCCAGCCCTCGGCGATCGCCACCCCGGAAGAGGCCGGCAGAGCGCGAATGCGCGTTTGACGATACTGGCCGAACAGGGCGTTCAGCTGGGACTGGGAGAGGATCGCCGCCATCTGGGTGGCGAGGGTGACGAGGAAAGACTCTTCGCTTTCATCAAACTGACGCAGCTCGCGCTGCTGGACCACCAGCACGCCCAGCAGCTGGCGGCGCTGAATGATCGGCACGCCAAGGAAGGCGCGGAAGCGGTCCTCTTTGACGGCGGGGATATATTTGAAGCTGGGGTGTTTTTGCGCATCGGCGAGGTTGATGGGTTCCGCCAGGCGGCCAACCAGCCCCACCAGGCCTTCATCGAACGCCAGCGCAACGGTGCGCCCGCGAGGTTTTTTTAACCCGCGGGTGGCCATCAGGTAATAGCAGCGTCGGTCATTGTCAGCCAGGTAAACCGAGCAGACTTCCGTCTCCATCGCCTGGCAGACATCCGTCACCAGAATATCCAGCGCCTCGTTTAAACGCGGCGCGCTCGCGACCTTCTCGACTATTTCTCGCAACCGAGTGAGCATAATGTGCGTGGCTTAACCTCTTTTACGTCGATAAGCAGGCGCGTTTTGCGGCTTAGGTGCGCTCTCCGCCAGCGACATGGTCACGCTGGCGAACTCTTTCATCACCCGGCGGTAGACGTCGCGCTTAAACGACACCACCTGGCGAACCGGGTACCAGTAACTCACCCAGCGCCAACCATCAAATTCAGGTGTACTGCTGGTTTGCATATTGATGTCCGCATCGTTGCCGATCAACTGCAAAAGAAACCACTTTTGTTTCTGGCCGATACAAACCGGCTTTGTGTCCCAACGCACCAAACGTTTAGGCAACTTGTAACGCAGCCAGTTACGGGTTGAGGCCAGGATCCGCACATCTTTACGGCTTAACCCGACCTCTTCAAACAATTCCCGATACATCGCCTGCTCTGCGGATTCTCCTGGATTAATGCCCCCTTGCGGGAACTGCCACGAGTGCTGACCATAGCGCCGGGCCCACATCACCTGGCCCTGACGATTACAGATTACAATACCGACATTTGGGCGGTAGCCATCGTCATCAATCACCGGACTACCTCAAGATAAGCTTCAATGTGAATGATTGTTTCACACTCGCCGGAAACGGTAAACCACTCTGTTCGCACACTGAGAACGGATAACATTTGAATAACTCACAGTAATTGCCAGAGTTATAAACAATGAAAGCGCGTGACAGCCGATTTTATTCACTTTTTCTGTGGATAGAGTTGTGAAGAAGTACGGAATTAACCCGGGAAAACCCAGAGTAATCCGAACATCGCATCGCTAGCATCTGAAAATAATAGTATCATATTCATAAAGTTAGAATATATTCCTTTCACACATTACAGCATAACGTGACGATCATCACACATGCGATCCGCCGACTGATGAAAGATCGAGCAATGTCGATTTTATCCACAGATTACGCGCAGGCCACCGGCAGATTTTCTCTAAAAATTCGATTTTCGTCGCACGTCAAGGCTGTAAATCGAACCAGTAGTGAGTCTTTTCCCCAGTTATCCCACTTTTCTGTGGATAACATGGTGTAAGATCCTGTTTATTGTCAGTGACCAGTTCTGGAAAACCCGTTTACACCGTTTTCATAAGCCGCATGATGAGTTTAAAAAGCCATATAAATCATGAGATTGGTATAGTTACTCAGAAAACGGTAAACTCTATCCACAACGCGCAAAATTAGCGCTCACTTTTTAACCAAAGGTATTGCCTTATGCCCGCTATCGCTCCGCTCGCCTCACCGCCGCAAAGTCAGGAACAGCTGTTGGCCCAGGCCCGCCAGCTGGCCGGCTATTCGCTGGGCGAGCTGGCGGCGCTGGCGGGGATCCCCATTCCGCGCGATCTGAAGCGCGATAAAGGCTGGACGGGCATTCTGCTGGAGCTGTGGCTGGGCGCCAGCGCAGGCAGTAAACCCGAGCAGGATTTCGCCGCGCTGGGGGTCGAGCTCAAAACGATCCCCATCGACAGCCGGGGACGCCCGCTGGAGACCACTTTCGTCTGCGTCGCCCCGTTAACCGGCAATAGCGGCGTCACCTGGGAGAGCAGCCATGTACGGCATAAGCTGCAGCGCGTCCTGTGGATCCCGGTGGAGGGTGAACGCACCATCCCGCTGGCGGCGCGGCGCGTCGGCGCACCGCTGCTGTGGAGCCCGGACGAAGACGAGGAGCGCCAGCTGCGCATGGACTGGGAAGAGCTGATGGATCTCATTGTTCTCGGTGAGGTAGAGCGCATTACCGCCCGCCACGGCGAGGTGCTGCAGTTAAGACCGAAAGCCGCCAACAGCAAGGCGCTGACCGAAGCCATCGGTGCCCGCGGGGAGACAATCCTCACGCTGCCGCGCGGTTTCTATCTGAAAAAGAATTTTACCGCCGCTCTGCTTGCCCGCCATTTCTTGTTACAACACGATTAATTTTTTGTTCTGCGTTGGGGGTTGCATATAATTGCTGCTTTCTATTTTGCAGGACTTTGAACAATGTTATTTGCATGGATAACCGATCCTAACGCCTGGCTGGCGCTGGGCACATTGACGCTGCTGGAGATCGTGCTCGGGATCGACAATATTATTTTCCTCTCTCTGGTCGTGGCTAAGCTCCCCACCGCCCAGCGCGCCCATGCGCGCCGGATCGGTTTGATGGGCGCGATGGTCATGCGTCTGGCGCTGCTGGCCTCAATCGCCTGGGTCGTTAAGCTTACCAACCCGCTCTTTACCGTTTTCGGTCAGGAGATCTCGTTTCGCGATCTGATCTTGCTGCTCGGCGGGCTGTTCCTTATCTGGAAAGCCAGTAAAGAGATCCATGAATCTAT
The DNA here is from genome assembly GCF_025813515.1 of Klebsiella sp. KP20-425-1. Lineage (NCBI taxonomy): Bacteria > Pseudomonadati > Pseudomonadota > Gammaproteobacteria > Enterobacterales > Enterobacteriaceae > Klebsiella > Klebsiella sp. KP20-425-1. Next base: position 920,760 of record NZ_CP109614.1, on the reverse strand, counting down.
CGAAGGTGAAGAGGAGGGGCTGAAGACCAACGTCCACTCCTTCCTCGGCGCCATCGTGCAGATCATGCTGCTGGATATCATCTTTAGCCTCGATTCCGTCATCACCGCCGTCGGCCTGTCGGATCATCTGTTCATCATGATGGCGGCGGTGGTGATCGCGGTGGGGGTGATGATGTTCGCCGCGCGACCCATCGGCGATTTTGTTGACCGTCATCCTTCGGTGAAAATGCTGGCGCTGTCGTTTCTGATCCTCGTCGGCTTTACCCTGATGCTGGAAAGCTTCGACGTCCATGTGCCGAAGGGATACATCTATTTCGCCATGTTCTTCTCTATCGCGGTGGAGAGCCTTAACCTGCTGCGTAATAAGAAAAACCCGCTGTAAACCACAAAATTGCAGCCTGGTCACAGGCTGCAACCCTTTTTCAGACTTTACTGCTTTTTATGTCTCACAAATCAGGCTATTAATAGACGGGTATGGGGTGCAGCTACTGAAGAGGTGTTGACGATGAAGAAATGGGCAGTATTGATTTCCGCCGTAGGACTGGCGTTCTCGGTTTCCGGTTGCAGCAGCGATTACGTCATGGCGACCAAAGATGGGCGAATGATCCTGACCGACGGTAAACCTACCGTGGATGACGATACCGGTTTAATCAGTTACGAAGATCAGCAGGGTAATAAAATGCAGATCAATCGTGACGACGTTTCGCAAATCATTAAGCGTTAATCTTTCCCTGTCGGCCCCAGCTTCTGTTGACGCTGCGCTTACCGACCACCAGTCTTTTGAGAAGAGTCGGGATATACCAGGACGCCGCGGGTTTCACCCACCGCCCCTCCTCGTCACCCGGCTTTTTTGATTTTTTACTTCCTCTTTTTCTCACCCTCTGCCATGTTGATACTCCTTTGTCGGGGAATGCCTGACCTTATAAATAAAAAGGAAGCTGGCTATGCAGTATCACCGTATCCCACACAGTTCTCTTGAAATCAGCACCCTCGGGCTGGGAACCATGACTTTTGGCGAACAGAATAGCGAGGCCGATGCCCACCAGCAGCTCGATTACGCGGTTGCCAACGGCATCAACCTGATCGATGTCGCCGAAATGTACCCGGTCCCGCCGCGCCCGGAAACCCAGGGGCTGACTGAAACCTACGTCGGCAACTGGCTGGCGAAACGCGGCAATCGCGAAAAGCTGGTGCTCGCCTCCAAAGTCAGCGGGCCCGCGCGCAATAACGACAGCAGCATTCGGCCCAATCACGTCCTGGACCGCAAAAATATCCGCGAGGCGCTGCACGCCAGCCTGAAGCGGCTGCAGACCGATTATCTCGATTTATATCAGGTTCACTGGCCGCAGCGGCCAACCAACTGCTTTGGCAAGCTGGGCTATACCTGGGCCGACGCCGCGCCCGCCGTGACGCTGCTGGATACCCTCGAAGCGCTGACCGAGTTCCAGCGCGCCGGGAAGATCCGCTACATCGGCGTGTCGAACGAAACCGCCTTCGGCGTGATGCGTTATCTGCACCTGGCGGATAAGCACGACCTCCCGCGGATCGTGACTATTCAGAATCCTTACAGCCTGCTGAACCGCAGCTTTGAAGTCGGCCTCGCGGAAGTGAGTCAGTTCGAAGGCGTGGAGCTGCTGGCCTACTCTTGTCTGGCTTTCGGCACACTGACCGGCAAGTATCTCAACGGTGCGAAGCCGGCAGGGGCGCGCAATACGCTGTTCAGCCGCTTTACGCGCTACAGCAGCGAGCAGTCGCAGAAAGCGGTAGCGGCCTATGTGGATATCGCCAAACGCCACGGCCTCGATCCGGCGCAAATGGCGCTGGCCTTTGTGCGTCGGCAGCCGTTTGTCGCCAGCACCCTGCTGGGGGCGACGACCATGACGCAGCTGCAGGCCAACGTGGAAAGTTTGCAGCTTGAGCTGAGCGAAGAGGTATTAGCGGAGATTGAGGCGGTGCATCAGGTTTATACCTACCCGGCGCCGTAAGAAAGCAAAGCCCCGGGTAAGGCTTATACGCCTTACCCGGGCTACCGAAGAGCAGATATTGGCGACCCCCTCGCCCAGTCAAGCGCAGCGCAAGCCGGGAGGTTATTTACGCCGCCCCCAGACCCACAGCGCGGCAATGGCCACGGCGAATACCGCGCCAAAGCCTATCCCCACGGCGACCGGTGGAACGCCCACGCTCACCGCCAGGGAATAGAGCCCCAGCATCAGCAGCATCGCCACGTTCTCACCGAGGTTCTGTACCGCAATGGCGTTACCTGCCCCGACCGAATGTTTCCCACGCTCCTGCAGCAGCGCGTTCAGCGGTACGATAAAGAACCCGCCGAACACCCCGAGCAGCAGCAGCAGACCGAACGCCGGCAGCAGCGACTGCTGCACCGCAAAGGCTATCACCGCGATACCGATCAAAATCCCGGCCGGCATACAGCGCGACACCGTCTCCAGGGTCACCAGCTTCGCCGCCGCCCCGGCACCCAGCACAATCCCCACCGCCACCATCGCATTAAGATAGGTGGGCATGGCGTTGCTGGTAATGCCCAGCGCCACCGGCACCCAGATCACCAGCAGGAAACGCAGGGTCACGCCAGCGCCCCAGAACAGGCTGGTGCCCATCAGCGAAAAGCGGGTTTCGCCGTTGCGCCACAGCGTCCGGCAGGCGCTGAAGAAGCTGTGCGTCATTGGCTTAAAACGCCACGACTGCCCCGGACGCGCTGCCGGCAGCCTGGGTATCCACAGGTTAGCCACTACCGCCCCGCCGTAGACCAGCGCGCAGACGATCAGCGCCGCCAGCACGTGCCAGTCGGCGAGGATCCCGCCGGCCATGGAGCCCAGCAGGATCGCCGCGATGGTCGAGGACTCCATCAGTCCGTTAGCCTTCACTAACTTATCGCCGGTGGTGAGTTCGCCGAGAATGCCATACTTGGCCGGCGAATAGGCGGCGGCGCCAATCCCCACCAGCGTATAGCCGATAAACGGATTGACGCCGAAGCAGATGCAGCCGGCGCCGAGCAGTTTCAGGCCGTTGGCCACCATCATCACCCGGCCTTTGGCAAAGCTATCGGCGAACTGACCGACAAAGGGGGCAAAGAGGATGTAAGCGCCCACAAACAACATCTGCAGGACCGGCTGGCTCCACTCCGGATAATAGAGCTGCTTCATCAGCGCCAGGGTGGCGAAGAGAAGCGCATTGTCGCCGAAGGCCGACAGGAACTGGGCGCAGATCACCGCCAGCATCCCTTTCGAGTACAGCGAAGGGTTAGTATGTACTGACTCACTCATGGGTTGTTTCCGCCTCGTCGACCATATTTTTCAGGGTGACATAGTCTGGCTTGCCGCTGCCGAGCACCGGTAGCTGTTTCAGCCAGCGTATATCTCGCGGCACCGCCAGCTCCGGTACGCCGTGCTGGCGGGCGTAGCGCAGCAGGGCTTCACGAGTCAGTTCATTATCGGTGGTAAACAGCACCAGCGCCTCGCCTTTGCTGGCGTCCTGTTTAATCGCCGTGGCGTGCATTTTGTCCGGCGACGCGCCGAGGGCCACCTGCTCCACCATCTCGAGGGAGATCATCTCGCCGGCGATTTTGGCGAAGCGCTTCGCGCGGCCCTGAATGCGGACATAGCCCTGCTCGTCGAAGGTAACGATATCCCCGGTGTCATACCAGCCCGCTTCCATCTCGCCGTGCTGGTTTTCCGCCGCAGGCGCTTCCAGCACGCCGGGGTTTTCCACCCGCAGGTAGCCTTTCATGATGTTCGGCCCTTTCAGCTGCAGCCGCCCCCCTTGATCAATGCCTGGCATCGCCAGCAGGCGGGCGTCCATCCCCGGCAGGATGCGGCCCACGGTGCCGACCTTCGCCGCCATCGGCACGTTAATCGAGACCACCGGCGCGCACTCGGTCACGCCATAGCCTTCGAGAATGCGCAGGCCGAATTTATCCTGCCACAGCTGTTTGGTGCTCTCCTGCAGCTTCTCCGCCCCGGCGACCACGTAGCGCAGGCGGTAAAAATCGTACGGATTGGCGAAACGGGCATAGTTGGCGAGGAAGGTCGAAGTGCCGAACAGCACCGTACAGTTGCGATCGTAGACCAGCTCCGGCACCACGCGATAGTGCAGCGGGCTGGGATAGAGAAACACTTCCGCCCCGGTAAGCAGCGGCGTCAGCAGGCCGACGGTGAGGCCAAAAGAGTGGAACAGCGGCAGCGCCGACATAAAGCGGTCATTGGCGGTAAAGTCGGCGATAGTTTTGATCTGCTCGACGTTGGACAGCAGACTCTTATGGCTGTGCACCACCCCTTTCGGATTGCCCTCGGAACCGGAGGTGAAGAGGATCATCGCCGCGTCTTCCGGCTGCTGCTTAACCTGCGCCAGACGCGGCGCCAGCAGATGAGCAAAAATCCACAGTTTGTCAGCGAGGGTGATATCGCCTTTAAGATCTTCCAGGAATACCCAGCGCACCTGGGTCAGCTGCTCCGGCAGGTGCCAGAGTTTGCCTTTATCGAGGAAGGTGCGCGAGGTGAAAATGGTGTTGAGCTCCGCGGCGGCTATCGCGCTGCTGAGCCCTTTCACCCCGGCGGTATAGTTCATCATCGCCGGAATACGCCCGCGGGCGATAGCGCCGAAAATCACCGCCGCGCTGATGCCGGCGTTAGGCAGCATCAGGCCGATCTTCTCGCCCGGCTGGCTGTATTTTTCCAGAATGCGGGCGACAAACAGGGTTTTGGTCAGCAGCTTGCGATAGGTATCCGGCTGGAAGTTGATATCCTCCACGCAGGGTTTGCGCGCGCCGAAGCGGTCCTGCGCCGCCAGCAGCGACTCATACAGGGTTTCCCGCGGGCGCACCGCCATCCGGGCTTCCATCATGATCTGGTGCAGCATCTCCCCGGCGATCTTCCGCCGGTCGCGGGCGCGCGGCGCCTCGGGCATCGGCAGATGGGTGGGCGGCAGGAGATGCAGCTGAATACGCGGGAACAGGCGACGTTTCACCAGCCCCTTCAGCCGGCTGAAGGGCGTCAGTTCGGCGCCTTCAATACGCAGCGGCACAATGGTCGCCTGCGATTTGGCGGCGACAAAGGCGGCGCCGTCATAAATTTTCATCAGCGAGCCGCTGACCGAAATTCGCCCTTCCGGGAAAATAACCACCGGCCGCCCCTGCTCAATCAGGCGCACCAGATGTTTGATCGACATCGGCTTGGTCGGGTCCAGCGGCACAAAATCGATAATCGGCGTCAGCGCGCGCATAAACCAGCGCTGGCTGATTGAGGTATAGACCGCAAAAACCGGTCGGACCGGCAAAAACAGCGCCAGCAGAATGCCGTCGAGGAAAGAGACGTGGTTCGGGGTGATTAAGACCTTTTGCTGGTATAAAGCCTGCGTGTCGCCGGTCAGTCTGACCCGGTATAACCCCTTGAACAGCAGTCTGAAAAATCCCAAAAGCATAACAACTCCATGTGACCGGTTGATGAGTCAAAGCAGGTTACACGAGAAGGCATGGGAAAGCAGTGCAGCGGGGGGATTTTCGGAATAAAAAAAACCTGCGCATCCGCGCAGGTCGGTGTAAGACGTTCAGTACGAAGAGCGTACCTGAGAAACTCACCTATCAATACCTCTGGGATCTCGATTGTCACGTTTTTTGGCCGTAACGGGCCAGCGGGAAAACGCAAGGGAGTGAGCCTAAGTGCAACGAGGTATTACGATTTTCGCTATCTGTAACAACGCCGATAGCGGGCAAAAAAAAACCTGCGCATCTGCGCAGGCTGGTGTAAGTAAAGTGGTCAACGTGACGTTGACTCCACCTATCAATACCTCTGGGATAGCCAGAATATCAACCGGATCCGCGAACAAACCAGCGAACATTCGCAACAGCGCATCGCAAAGTGTAAGCAAAGGTTTGTATTTCCCTGCGCCGGTTTCAATTACCGATCGCGTCAATGTAAACAGGTCACCGATAAGCCCGCGCTGAATCACATTTGCGCCATTCCTTCGCCGCCGCGCCTTGAATCTGCCGCTCTTTCCCGTAACATAGCAGTATGTAAACGCTTACCCTAGAAAAGGCATGGTATGGCGACTATTAAGGATGTAGCCCGACTCGCAGGAGTCTCCGTCGCTACCGTCTCCCGCGTCATCAACAACTCTCCCAAAGCCAGCGAAGCTTCGCGTCAGTCCGTGGGCGCGGCGATGGAAACCCTGAACTATCACCCCAACGCGAACGCCCGGGCGCTGGCCCAGCAGTCAACGGAAACCGTCGGCCTGGTGGTGGGCGATGTCTCCGACCCCTTCTTCGGCGCGATGGTCAAAGCCGTCGAACAGGTGGCCTACCGCACCGGCAATTTTTTGCTGATTGGCAATGGCTACCACAACGTGCAGAAGGAGCGCCAGGCGATAGAGCAGCTGATCCGCCATCGCTGCGCGGCGCTGGTGGTGCACGCCAAAATGATCCCCGATGAGGAACTGGCGGGGTTAATGAAGCAGATCCCCGGCATGGTGCTGATCAACCGCATCCTGCCCGGATATGAAACCCGCTGCGTCGCGCTGGACGACCGCTACGGCGCCTGGCTGGCGACCCGCCATTTGATCCAGCAGGGGCACACGCGTATCGGCTATCTGTGCTCAAACCATGATATCTCCGATGCGGAAGATCGGCTGCAGGGGTACTACGCGGCGCTGGAGGAGAGCGGCCTGCCGTGCAACGACCGGCTGGTCACGTTTGCCGAGCCGGATGAAAGCGGCGGCGAACAGGCGATGACCGAACTGCTTGGCCGCGGCCGCCACTTTAGCGCCGTCGCCTGCTATAACGACTCGATGGCCGCCGGCGCGATGGGGGTGCTGAATGACAACGGCATCGACGTTCCGCGGGAGATTTCGCTGATTGGCTTCGACGATGTCCTGATTTCGCGCTATGTCCGCCCGCGGTTGACTACCGTCCGCTATCCGATCGTCACGATGGCGACCCAGGCGGCCGAGCTGGCTTTAGCCCTGGCGGAGCAGCGGCCGGCGCCGGAGATCACCCATCTGTTCAGCCCGACGCTGGTCCGTCGTCACTCGGTGGTCGCCCCGCAGGAAGGCGATAAGTCATAGCGATAGAGGTGCACGGCGGTGGCCGGGTAATCCAGCCCCTCGCCGATGTAGCGCCAGCCGAAGCGTTCATAGAAATCCCGGCAGGCGGAGTAGAGATAGAGCTCCCGAAAGCCCGCGCGGCGGGCATAATCGATCACATGCCGCTGCAGTTTTCCGGCCAGCCCCTGACCGCGGGCGGCGGGCGCGACGAACAGCGCCGCCAGCCAGGGAAACAGATCCTGGCGGCTGATCAAATCGCAGCGCCAGAGGCCAATCGTGCCGAGCAACTGCTCGCCTTCCACGGCAATAAAGGTCAACGGCAGCGCCTCCGCCGTCTGGCTATGCTGCACGATGCTGGCGAAGAATTGCCGCGGCAGCGTCTCGCCGCCAAAGGCCTGCCACAGCCAGTCGGTCACCTGCGGGGCGAACTGCGGCGCAGCGTACAGCGGCAGGATCGTCATACCAGCTTCCCCTGAAAAATCGGCACTGAGTCGAACAGATAGCCGTCAAAGTCGGGGGCGTCCTCATCGGACAGCTCCAGCAGGCTGTTTTTGACGTTTTCCAGATGCTGCCACATCGCCTGCCAGGCGCCCATCACATCGCGACGCCGCAGCGCGGCGAGCAGGGTCTGCCGGTCGCCGAGCCATTTCAGCCGCCAGGCGCGGCTGGCAATATGCACATTGAACTGCTGCCACAGCGGGCTGCTGTCCATCTGCAGCCAGATCCGCTCTACCGTCGCCAACAGCATCTGGTTCTGCGTCGCCCCGGCGAGCACCAGATGGAACAGACGGGCGTTATCCTGCGCGGTGTCGTTGAGAGCGATTGCCCGCTGCTCCTGTTCAATAATCCGCTTCAGATTGTCGATATCGGCGCGGGTGGCCATTTTCGCGGCAAAGGCGGCGATGTTGCTCTCCAGCAGCTGGCGCGCCTGGAGAATTTCAAACGGGCCGACGTCGCTGCTGAGCAGCTGCTCCTCTTCGCTGTCGTTCTCGTGGGGAATGCGCATGACATACACCCCGGATCCCTGACGAATATCCACCGTCCCCTGCAGCTCCAGCATCAGCAGCGCTTCGCGCACGATGGTCCGGCTGACGCCATAGGTTTCGGCAATATGGCGTTCCGGCGGCAAACGCGACCCGACCGGGTAGCGCCCCTGCGCGATCTGGGCGCGCAGGTCATCACCAATCTCCTGATAGGGCTTCTTTTCCGGCGGAACTATCGCTTTTTCCACAAAATCACCTGTGCGTTACATGCCTGCGAGTCAAATACGCCGCTATCTTAGCAAATATTGCCCCCGGCTAGCGGTATTCATCATCGATATCCAGCACCAGTTCACGCCGTTCGCCCAGTTGACGAAACCAGTGCGCCGAGGCTTTGGGTCGCCGGGCGCGATGGTTTTGCAGATCGATTTCGATAAGCCCGTAGCGGTTTTTAAAGGCGTTCATCGGCGATACGTTGTCGGTAAACGCCCACAGCATATAGCCCTGGCAGTTGGCCCCTGCCTCGCGGGCGCGCAGGGTGTGCCACAGATGTTCGCTGATAAAACGAATGCGGTAGCTGTCATCGATGACGCCTTCGCGGTTACGGAACTGGCCTTCGTTTTCCACCCCCATCCCGCTCTCCGCCACGAACCACGGGATGTTGCGATAGTCATTTTTTATCCGCATCGCCATATCAAAGATGATTTGCGGGTAGATTTCCCAGCCGCGGGAGGCGTTCATCCGCCGGCCGGGCAGCTCAAACGGCTCATAATACCAGGCCGGATGGAACGGGGTGTGCGGATGCCAGGCCCGCGACGGGGCTTTGACCCGGTGCGGGTAGTAAAGATTAATCCCCAGCTCATCGACGGTGTGCTCGCGGATAACCGCCAGATCCTCCTCGCTGGTCTCCCACGTCACCTGATGCTGCTCAAGCAGCGCGAGAAGCTCCGGCGGCCAGACGCCGTGCACCAGCGGGTCGAGGAACATGCGGTTGTAGAACAGATCGTAGATCTCCGCCGCGCGCAGGTCATGGGGGGCGCGTGAGCGTGGGTAGGTCACCTCCGGATTGAGGATGCAGCCGACGGTCCCGGGATAGCCGAGCTCGCGAAACCGCTTCACGACGCTGGCGGTCGCCAGCACCTTATGATAGTTCCACTGCATCCAGGTGCTGGTGTTCTGCTCATAGGGCCAGCGCAGAGCATCCAGATAGACCCGGGTCTGCACCACAATTGGCTCATTAAAGGTAAACCAGCGCGTCACCTTCGGGTGGTAGCGGGCAAACACCTTCTCCGCGTAGCGCACAAACAGCTCAACCACCGTTTTCGACCCCCAGCCGCCATACTTTTCCAGCAGATAGCCGGGCAATTCATAATGCTCAAGGCAGATCATCGGCGTGATGCCGTTAGCCAGCAGCGCATCGAACAGCTGGTCATAATAGGCCGCATACTCCTCATCCACCGTGACGTTTTCATAGTCGGTCAGAAAGCGCGACCAGTTGATTGAGGTGCGGTAGTGGGTCAGCCCAGCCAGCTTCATCAGCTGCACATCTTCCTGAAAGCGGTTGATAAAATCGGTGGCCACCGCCGGGCCATAGCCGTTATGCCAGACGTGGCGATCGTTTTTGTACCAGAGATCGGGCCAGGAGTCCTGCCCTGGTTTTTTCCCGCTCCAGCCTTCGGTCTGCCAGGCGGAAGCCGCCGCGCCAAGGATAAAATCATCGGGAATGGTCATCCGTACGGTAGTCATAGGCTCCTCAGACAGGGTTGGCGGTTTGTTGATTGTCTACCTGACGCTGCGCGGCATCGGCACGGCGGGAGGCGATTTTGACGAAAGGCAGATAGATAAGCACCGCGACGACGATGCAGATAAGCTGGGTCACCACCGCCCCCATCGAGCCGGCGGTGGAGAGCCAGGCGTTGATCAGCGGCGGCGTGGTCCAGGGGACCATCACCACCGCCTTGCCGGCGAAGCCGGTCAGGGTGGCGAAATAGCCGATGCTGCCGGTCACCAGCGGGGTGATGATAAACGGGATGGCGAGGATCGGGTTGAGCATGATCGGCATCCCGAAGATCACCGGCTCGTTAATATTGAACAGCCCCGGGCCTATCGACAGCTTGGCGATCTCTTTCATCTCTTTGCGCCTGGTGGCGATCATCACCGCAATCAGCAGGCCGATGGTCAGCCCCGAGCCGCCGATGCTCATGTAGACATCCCAGAAGGGCATCGTGATGATGTTCGGTACCTCTTTCCCCTGCTCAAAAGCGCTCATATTGACGGTGATCGCTCCCAGCAGCAGCGGCTCGCGGATCGGCTTGATCATCTGGTTGCCGTGAATGCCGATCACCCAGAACAGCTGGGCGACGAACATCAGCAGCAGGATCCCCGGCAGGCTCTGCACCACCCGCTCCAGCGGCTGCTGCACCACCTGGTAGACCGCATCGTAGAGATACATTCCCGTCAGCTGGTGAAAGAGAAAACCAAAGGTGGCGATCGCGGTGGTGGTGATGATCGCCGGGATCAGCGCGGAAAAAGAGGCAGAGACGTTCGGCGGCACGGTATCCGGCATTTTGATCTTCAGTCCCTTGCGCCCCTCCAGCCAGCAGTAAATCTCCACTGACAGAATGGCGATGAACATCCCAAGGAACAGACTGCGGGTATCGGAAAACTGGCGCAGCAGGACATCTTTCACCACGTGCATCTGGCCATCGACCATCATCTCTACCGTGGTCGGCGTGACGCAGATAAAGCAGATCACCGCCAACAGGCCGGGAAACAGGCTTTTGATGCCGTTGATCCGCCCCAGCTCAATACCGATCAGAAACACGGCGCCGATATTGAGGAAGTTGAGCGTAGCGTAGTTTAGCGCGCTGGTGATCGGCTTCAGCGCCGCAAGAAAGGAGAGCGAGGAAAAGCTGGCGAGCCCATTCTTCGGATCCAGCACCATATTGGAGATCAGCACCGAAAAGGCCCCGACGATGATCACCGGCATCAGGGTAATAAACGCCGATTTGATCGCCATAATGTAGCGATAGCTGTTGAATGTCGTCGCGAAACGCCCCAGCGCGTCGATCAGTTTGTCCTGTAATGCCATAAAAGAGTACCTCAGTGTAAAGGGCTTATTGCGGCCAGGTGAACAGCCAGAGACTTTTGGCATACCAAAACATAGTCGCCAGGCAAAAATAGTTCTGTGACAGCGCTCGCAACGCGCACAGTGGTATCCCAAATATCCAATAAAATCGACATTGGCATACCAGAGTCTGTCGGCTCGTCAGTTCCTGCCAAAAGCGTGATCGCGATGGTTTTTCCGCCCCGCCCCGTCGATATGTCCCTTTTCGGTCTGTGATAAACTGCGCTTTACCACGTGAAATCAGGAATCGATGAATGGCTACAATGCTGGATGTCTCAATTCGCGCAGGCGTCTCGAAAGCGACGGTTTCCCGCGTGTTGAACGGCACAGGTCAGGTGAAAGAGAGCACCCGCCAACAGGTCTTTAAAGCGATGGAAGAGCTGGGCTACCGGCCCAATTTCCTTGCCCGCTCGCTGGCCAATCAGACCAGCAATAGTATCGGGCTGGTCGTCTCCACCTTTGACGGCTTCTACTTTGGCCGTCTGCTGCAGCAGGCGTCACGCCAGACCGAAGCCTGGGGAAAGCAGCTTATCGTCACCGACGGCCATGATACGCCGGAGCGCGAAGAGGAAGCGGTGCAGATGCTCGCCGACCGGCAGTGCGATGCGATCATCCTCTATACCCGGCACATGAGCGAGAAGGCGATCATGTCGCTGATTAACTCGATCGCCATGCCGCTGGTGGTGATTAACCGCGATGTGGCGCAGGCCCGCGAACGCTGCGTGTTCTTCGAACAGCAGGAAGCCGCCTTCCAGGCCGTGGAGTATCTGATTACCCAGGGCCACCGCGATATCGCCTGCATCACCGTCCCGATGCATACCCCTACCGGCCAGGCTCGCCTGCAGGGCTACCGCAACGCGCTGATAAAACATGGTATTGAGTGGGATCCGAGCCGGGTGAAGTATGGGGACTCGACGATGACCCGCGGCTACGAACTGTGCCGGGAACTGCTGGACGAGAAAGCCCGCTTCAGCGCGCTGTTTTCCTGTAACGATGATATGGCGCTGGGGGCGTCAAAGGCGCTGCATCAGGCGGGGCTGCGTATTCCACAGGATGTGTCGCTGTTTGGCTTCGACGATGCGCCAAGCGCGAAATGGCTGGAGCCGGGGCTGTCGACGGTTTATCTGCCCATCGACAACATGATCACTACGGCTATCGACCAGGCGATCAAGCTTGCCAATCAGCAGCCGATAGAAACGATCCCGCCGTTTACCGGCACGCTGGTGCTTCGCGAGTCGGTGACGACGGGACCTTTTTTTAAATAAGCTCTAAGGCCAGCAGCTCCTGGATGGTCTGGCGACGGCGGATCAGCCGCGCCTTGCCGCCATCAAACAGCACCTCCGGCAGCAGCGGACGGCTGTTATAGTTGGACGACATCGAAGCCCCGTAGGCGCCGGTGTCATGGAGCACCAGATAATCCCCAGGCGCCACCGCCGGCAGCAGGCGGGTCTCGACTTTGCCCCCCTCCTGCTGGGTAAAGACATCCCCGGATTCGCACAGCGGCCCGGCCACCACGGTTTCGACCTGCGGCGCGGCGCTGAGATCCCGGCCATCCCCCGCCAGAGCGGTGATATGGTGATAGCTACCGTACATTGCCGGGCGCATCAGGTCGTTAAAGCCGGCGTCAATCAGCACGAAGTGACGGCTGCCCATCTCTTTCACGCTGCGCACCTGCGACACCAGCACGCCGGACTCGGCCACCAGGAAGCGTCCTGGCTCAATCTCCAGTTTCACCGGGTGCCCCAGATGGGCCGCGATCTGCTCCCGGGCGCGGTTCCACAGGCCATAATAGTGGGCGGTGTCGATGGCCTCTTCACCTTCGCGGTAAGGAATCGACAGACCGCCGCCGGCGGAGATGGCCTGCAGATCCTGGCCAAAGTCGACGACCTGGCGCACCATCGCGCCGCACACCTGCTCCAGGTGACCATAGTCAACGCCAGAGCCGATATGCATATGGATCCCGACCAGCTGCAGCTGATAGCGACGCATCACTTCCAGCGCCGCCGGCAGGTGGCTGTACCAGATGCCATGCTTGCTATTCTCACCGCCGGTATTGGTTTTCTGACTGTGGCCGTGGCCAAATCCCGGGTTGACGCGCAGCCAGACGCGATGGCCCGGCGACACCTCGCCCAGCTGGCTCAGCATGTCGATCGAGCCGGCGTTCACCGGGATCTGTAACGCCTTCACCCTATCGAGGGTGGCGTCGTCGATCAGATCGGCGGTAAAGACAATATCCTCGGGATTCTGCTGCGGATCGTAGCCTGCCGCCAGCGCCCGCTCGATCTCCCCCAGCGACACCGAGTCCACCTTCACCCCCTGCTCACGCATCAGACGCAGAATATGAATGTTAGAGCAGGCTTTTTGCGCAAAACGCACCACGTCGAACTGGCTGAGCTGGGCTATCTGGCGGCGAATAATCTGCGCATCATAGACCCAGACCGGGCAGCCAAATTCCGCCGGCAGGCGCAGCAGGTTGTCCGCGGTCAGGTCAGTATCGGTGGCGTAAAGCGAGTGTGGCATAAGAACTCCGGTGCAGTGCGTGTGTTGGTCGCTGTTTTTTCTGATTACGCCACAGTGACAGACGAATAAAAAATATCGTTTTATCGCGACTCTATGCAAAAATGATATGGTTCCAGCCGAGCCTCACGGAGACCGCATGCCAGCCGTCAATTTGCGTCATATCGAAATCTTTCACGCGGTGATGACCACCGGCAACCTGACCGAAGCGGCGCGGATGCTGCACACCTCGCAACCCACGGTCAGCCGCGAGCTGGCGCGCTTTGAGAAGGTGCTCGGCCTGCAGCTGTTTGAGCGGACCCGCGGTCGCCTGCAGCCGACGGTGCAGGGCCTGCGTTTGTTTGAGGAGGTTCAGCGCTCCTGGTATGGCCTGGACCGTATCGTCAGCGCCGCCGAGAGCCTGCGCGAGTTCCGCCAGGGCGAGCTGTCGATCGCCTGTCTGCCGGTGTTTTCCCAGTCCTTTCTGCCGCTGCTGTTGCCGCCGTTTCTCTCTCGCTATCCGGAGGTCAGCCTGCAGATCGTCCCCCAGGAGTCGCCGCTGCTGGAGGAGTGGCTCTCCGCCCAGCGCCATGACCTTGGCCTGACGGAGACCCTGCATACCCCCGCGGGCACCGAACGCACCCCGCTGCTGACGCTGAATGAAGTCTGCGTGCTGCCCGCCGGCCATCCGCTGGCGGCGCAGGCGACGCTGACCCCCGCCGATTTTCAGGGCGAAAACTACATCAGCCTGTCGCGCACCGACAGCTATCGCCAGCTGCTCGACGCCCTGTTCCTTGAGCATCAGGTTAAACGGCGGATGGTGGTCGAAACCCACAGCGCGGCCTCGATCTGCGCCATGGTGCGCGCCGGCGCCGGGATCTCGGTGGTGAATCCGTTAACCGCCCTGGACTATGCCGATAGCGGCGTGGTGGTGCGCCGCTTCAGCGTCGAGGTGCCGTTTACCGTCAGCCTGATCCGCCCTCTCCACCGCCCGCGCTCGGCGCTGGTCGACGCCTTTGTTGCCCACCTGCAGCAGAGTCTGCCGCAGATCCTCACGCCGCTGGCGTCGGTCCTGCAGAGAGCATAAAGTTGACCGCGTCTTCCGCGTGGATCGCCGCGGTGTCAAAGACCGGCAGCGGGCTGAGCTCGGCAGGCACCAGCAGGCCAATCTCCGTACAGCCGAAAATAACCCCTTCCGCCCCCTGCTCCGCCAGGGCGGCGATCGTCTGCAGATAATAATCCCGCGACGCCTCGCTGAAGGTGCCGAGACAAAGTTCGTCGAAGATGATCTGATTGATCTGCGCCCGATCGTCAGCCTCAGGGATCAGCGTCTCGATGGCAAACTGCTCCTGCAGACGACCGCGGTAAAAGGTCTGCTCCATGGTATAGCGGGTGCCCAGCAGCGCGACCCGGCGCTGACCTTTGGCGGCAATCGCCCGTCCGGTGGCATCGGCAATATGCAGGAAGGGAACCTGGCAGCGGGCGGCGATGGCATCTGCGACTTTATGCATGGTGTTGGTGCACAGGACAATGCCTTCGGCCCCCGCCTGCTGCAGCCCGACCGCGGCCTCAGCAAGGATCTCTCCGGCGCGATCCCAGTCGCCGGCGGACTGGCAGGCTTCGATGTCGTGAAAATCGACGCTGTGCAGCACCAGGCTGGCAGAGTGCAGGCCGCCCAGTCGCGCCTTAACGCCCTCATTGATCAACCGATAATAGGGGATCGTGGACTCCCAGCTCATGCCGCCTAACAGGCCAATGGTTTTCATCTTCTGCTCCTTATGTCGTTTCTGCCAGTGAAGCAAACTTGTGATCAACTTTCCACTTCTCTGGCCGCGTATTTCTTTTTCATGAAGAGTGGGATAAGTTAAATGAAACAATGTTTCACTTTAACAACAGGATCGCCCGATGTTTATTTTTCATAAAGACACCACCCTTGAAGACCTCGGCAATGGCGTAACCCGCCGCATTCTGGCCCACGACGGCAAAATGATGGCCGTGGAGGTGAATTTTGCCGCCGGCGCCGTCGGCCCGATGCATAACCATCCTCACGAACAGCTCACCTATGTGCTTTCCGGCGAGTTCGAGTTCACCATCGGCGAGGAGACGCGCGTCGTCAGCGCCGGCGATACGTTGTATAAGCGGCCGGGGATTATGCACGGCTGCGTCTGCCTGCAGCCCGGCACGCTGCTCGATACCTTTACTCCCATTCGCGAAGATTTTCTTGAAGGCTAATCCATAACGGGGGCGTTCGCCGTCCCCGGTTACTGCCCGGCGCCCTTCAATAAAAAGATGCGGCCACAATCATTATCCTGGTAATTATATTTCCCGCTCAGTTAAGCCTAATTTTTCATTCCTTTCAGGCGCCCTTTACGGCCAAAATGCTTACCACCTCACCTTTTTGAAACATCGTTTCGACTTTGATCACATTTCCATCCTGATCTGCATGACGCAGAAACAAATCGCAATAAAATGAAATTAAAACGGTGTTTTATAAAAAACAGTTCAGCATAAAAAAAGGGCTGACAGCCCTTACCTGCTAGACCAGTTAAAGAATAACCCATTAATTAACAAGGACATGTTAAGCAGAGGAAGCGTTCAGACATTTTTGCGTTGTCAGGCGTAAAAGGCCGACAGCGCGGCGTCACCGGATCCGTATTACAACTCGTAAGCCAGGTAGGTATGTATGAATGAAAACAAGCTGCTGGGATTGGCATGGATATCGCCCTATATCATCGGGCTGATCGTCTTTACCGCTTTTCCCTTTGTTTCATCTTTCTTTCTCAGTTTTACCGAGTACGACTTGATGAGCCCGCCGGTATTTAACGGCATCGAAAACTATCGCTATATGTTGACCGAGGATAGCCTGTTCTGGAAATCGATGGGGGTGACCTTTGCCTACGTCTTTTTAACCATCCCCTTAAAACTGGCTTTCGCCCTCGGCATTGCTTTTGTGCTCAATTTCAAACTGCGCGGCATCGGCTTTTTCCGCACCGCCTACTACATTCCGTCGATCCTCGGCAGCTCGGTGGCGATTGCCGTGCTGTGGCGCGCCCTGTTCGCCATTGACGGCCTGCTGAACAGTTTTCTCGCCGTCTTTGGCATCGATGCCATCAACTGGCTGGGGGAACCCTCCCTGGCGCTGATGTCGGTCACCCTGCTGCGCGTCTGGCAGTTTGGCTCCGCGATGGTCATCTTCCTCGCCGCGCTGCAGAACGTTCCGCAGTCGCAGTATGAGGCGGCAATGATTGACGGCGCCTCAAAGTGGCAGATGTTCATGAAGGTCACCGTGCCGCTGATCACCCCGGTGATTTTCTTCAACTTTATTATGCAGACCACCCAGGCGTTCCAGGAGTTTACCGGCCCGTACGTGATAACCGGCGGCGGTCCGACCTATTACACCTACCTGTTCTCACTCTATATCTACGATACCGCCTTTAAGTACTTCGACATGGGCTATGGCGCCGCGCTGGCGTGGGTGCTGTTCCTCGTCGTGGCGGTCTTTGCGTCGATCGCCTTTAAGTCATCGAAATACTGGGTCTTCTACTCCGCCGATAAGGGAGGCAAAAATGGCTGATATTCAACAGATGGCGCCGGTGATGAGCGACGCCGATCGTGAGGTCGCCCGTACGCTGCGCCGGGAAAAGGTGAGCCGGGTGGTGCGCTACGTCGTGCTGATATTCGTCGGCCTGCTGATGCTCTACCCGCTGGCGTGGATGTTCTCCGCCTCGTTCAAGCCGAACCATGAGATCTTCACCACCCTCGGGCTGTGGCCTGCCCACGCCA
The DNA here is from genome assembly GCF_025813515.1 of Klebsiella sp. KP20-425-1. Taxonomy (NCBI): domain Bacteria; kingdom Pseudomonadati; phylum Pseudomonadota; class Gammaproteobacteria; order Enterobacterales; family Enterobacteriaceae; genus Klebsiella; species Klebsiella sp. KP20-425-1. The sequence goes on along the minus strand of NZ_CP109614.1, from coordinate 903,324 downwards.
CCTGGGACGGGTTTATCAACGGCTGGAAGACCGGCACCGAATACCATTTCGGCCACTATATGCTGAACACCTTTAAGTATGTGATCCCGAAAGTGGTGTTAACGATCATTTCCTCCACCATCGTGGCGTACGGCTTCGCACGCTTTGAGATCCCGTGGAAGAAGTTCTGGTTCGCAACGCTTATCACCACCATGTTGCTGCCGAGCACCGTCCTGCTGATCCCGCAGTACCTGATGTTCCGCGAAATGGGGATGCTGAACAGCTATCTGCCGCTGTACTTGCCGCTGGCCTTCGCCACCCAGGGATTCTTCGTCTTCATGCTGATCCAGTTTCTGCGCGGCGTGCCGCGCGATATGGAAGAGGCGGCGCAGATCGACGGCTGCAACTCCATCCAGGTGCTGTGGTATGTGGTGGTGCCGATCCTCAAGCCGGCCATTATCTCGGTGGCGCTGTTCCAGTTTATGTGGTCGATGAACGACTTTATCGGTCCGCTGATCTACGTCTACAGCGTCGATAAGTATCCCATCGCGCTGGCGCTAAAAATGTCTATCGACGTCACGGAAGGCGCGCCGTGGAACGAAATTCTGGCAATGGCGAGCATCTCCATTCTGCCGTCCATCATTGTCTTCTTCCTGGCTCAACGCTACTTCGTGCAGGGCGTGACCAGCAGCGGAATCAAAGGTTAAGAGGGAAATATCATGGCTGAAGTGATTTTCAACAAACTGGAAAAAGTCTACTCCAACGGGTTTAAAGCGGTGCATGGTATCGACCTGAAGATTGCCGATGGCGAATTTATGGTGATCGTCGGCCCCTCCGGCTGCGCCAAATCGACCACCCTGCGCATGCTGGCGGGCCTGGAGACCATCAGCGGCGGCGAGGTGCGGATTGGGGACAAAATCGTCAACAACCTGGCGCCTAAATCCCGTGGCATCGCGATGGTGTTCCAGAACTACGCCCTCTATCCGCACATGACGGTGCGCGAAAACCTCGCCTTTGGCCTGAAGCTGAGCAAGCTGCCGAAGGCGCAAATCGACAGACAGGTGGAAGAAGCGGCGAAAATTCTCGAACTGGAAGAACTGCTCGATCGCCTGCCGCGCCAGCTCTCCGGCGGCCAGGCGCAGCGCGTGGCGGTGGGCCGGGCGATCGTCAAAAAACCGGACGTCTTCCTGTTCGACGAACCGCTCTCCAACCTTGACGCCAAGCTGCGCGCCTCGATGCGGATCCGCATTTCCGATCTGCATAAGCAGTTGAAAAAATCTGGCAAACCGGCGACCACCGTCTACGTCACCCACGATCAGACGGAAGCGATGACCATGGGCGACCGCATCTGCGTGATGAAGCTCGGCCACATTATGCAGGTTGATACCCCGGACAATCTCTACCACCAGCCGAAAAATATGTTTGTCGCCGGGTTTATCGGCGCGCCGGAGATGAATATTCGTCCCAGCCAGCTGGTTGAGCACGGTGGTCGCCTGCATTTGACGCTGGGCGATCAGCGGCTGCCGCTCAACGATCGGCTGCAAAGCAAAGTTGAAACCCATAAGAATCAGCAGGTGTTCTTTGGCGTGCGCCCGGAGTTTGTCTCTCTCTCCGATGAACCGTTTGCCGAAGGTTCCTGCGCGGGTGAAATGGTACGTGTGGAAAACATGGGACATGAATTCTTTGTTTATCTGAAGGTTGCTGATTATGAGCTGACCGCCCGCGTGCCGTCGGACGATGCGAAGCCGATGATTGCCAAGGGACTGAATCGCAAAGTCTATTTCACCTTTGATCTCAACAAGTGTCACATCTTTGACGCCAAAACCGAACAGAACCTCTCTCTGTGAACCCTGGAGCATAACAATGAAAAACGTGCTGATAAGCGCCACCCTCTCCGCCACCCTGGGCCTTAGCGCCTTCTCTTCGCTAGCGCAGGATGTCGACCTGCGTATGTCCTGGTGGGGGGGCAACGGCCGCCATCAGGTCACCCTCAAGGCGCTGGAGGAATTCCACAAACAAAACCCAGACATCAACGTCAAAGCAGAATACACCGGCTGGGACGGCCATCTTTCACGCCTGACCACCCAGATTGCCGGCGGTACCGAGCCTGACGTGATGCAGACCAACTGGAACTGGCTGCCGATCTTTTCGAAAAATGGCGATGGTTTTTACGATCTGAATACCCTGAAAGACGAGATCGACCTCAGCCAGTTCGACGCCAAAGAACTGCAGTCCACCACGGTCAACGGCAAGCTTAACGGTATTCCAATTTCCGTCACCGCCCGCGTCTTCTACTTTAACGACGAAGCATGGAAAAAGGCGGGCATCCCCTTCCCGAAAACCTGGGATGAACTCATGGCGGCGGGAAAAACTTTCGAAAGCAAGCTCGGGAAACAGTACTACCCGGTGGTGCTCGAACACCAGGACGTGCTGGCCCTGCTCAACTCTTATATGGTGCAAAAATACAATCAGCCGGCCATCGATGAGAAAGGGCGAAAATTCTCCTACAGCAAAGCGCAGTGGGCGGATTTCTTCGGTATGTATAAGAAGCTTATCGACAGCCATGTGATGCCGGACACCCGCTACTATGCCTCCTTCGGCAAGAGCAACATGTACGAAATGAAGCCGTGGATCCAGGGCGAATGGGGCGGGACCTACATGTGGAACTCCACCATCAACAAATATTCCGATAACCTGAAGCCGCCGGCGAAGCTGGTGCTGGGGGAATACCCGATGCTGCCGGGCGCCACCGATGCCGGACTGTTCTTCAAGCCCGCGCAAATGTTATCGATTGGCAAATCGACGAAAAACCCGCAGGCGGCGGCGAAAGTGATTAACTTCCTGCTGAACAGCAAAGAAGGGGTGGATATTCTTGGACTGGAGCGCGGCGTGCCGCTGAGTAAAGCGGCGGTCACCTACCTGACCGAGGATGGGGTAATCAAAGCCGACGATCCGGCGGTGTCCGGCCTGAAGCTGGCGCAATCCCTGCCCACCGCTCTGCCGGTCTCCCCGTACTTCGACGATCCGCAGATCGTCGCCCAGTTCGGCACCACCCTGCAGTACATCGACTACGGTAAAAAGTCGGTGGAAGAAGCGGCCGAGGACTTCCAGCGCCAGACCGACCGCATTCTGCGCCGCGCGATGCGCTAACCTGCCCGCCTGAACTCTCCCGTGGCGCACGCCGCGGGAGGGTCTGCCAGACGGCCCTGTCAGAAGAAATATTTGAAGCGCACCCGGGCGCCGTAGCGTTCATCGGGATTCCCGCTCTTCGCTGCCGTGGAATCGAGCCACGAGGCATAGGCGCCAAGGTAAATATTGAAGTTCGGCATCGCCATGATATTCGGCAACTGCCAGGAGGTGTGCAGGGTATGGATGTCATAGCGCCCCGGCGCCAGGATAGCGCAATCGCCATCGCATTCGCTGGTCACCCCGGCCATATTGAACTGGTCGATTTTATTGTGCGCATAGATATAGCCCAGCTCCACGCGATGCCAAAGGGCGTTGATCCCGGCGCTGAAGTCGGTTTCGTCCGCCGCGTCCAGCAGGGCGGTACTCAGATTAACCACCGCCCCATCCTGCGGATCGCGTTTCAGGGTGTTCCAGCTCATGGTCAGCCCGTAGCCGGTGCGGTTTGACTGGTCGACCCAGCGTCCGCTCTGGCTCTGATAGCCGTAAGCATTGTTGACGAGATTGCTCTCTATCGCCGCGGCCGCCGACCAGGCGCCGGACTGCCACGCCGCCACCGGCCGCACGTACACCACATTTTTGCGGTTTTCCAGCGCGTTACCATGATAGTTCTGATCGACAAACAGCGAACTGCCGTCCTCCACCAGGGTGTTAACTTCGAAATACCAGTTATCCACCGTTTTGCTAAACAGAAGGTTACCGCCGCTGCTGCTGCGCCCGCGCCCCTCTTTCATCATGTAAATATAGCCATAGCCATCGGAATAGAGATCGTTGGCGGTATTACCTGAATATTCAATAAAGGTATCCTGATTCAGCGGGAACATATCCCAGGCTTCAAAGCGGCCTATTTTTATTTTCCAGTCATCCTGCTGGCCGAAGAAAAATACCGCATCATCAAGATTCATTTTGCCATCCATATCCGCCAGAGGCTGCACGCTGAATCCGGCGTATTGCCCGTCGGCGCCATTCCGTCTGCCATCGAAACCCAGCAGAATACGACCGTTAATATCCCAGCGCTCTTTATCGCCGGGCGCCCAGCTTTTATTCGCGCTGGTTTTGACCGACGTCAGACTGCCGGTGCGACTGGCGCCATCGAGGTTAAATTCGACGTCGCCATAAAATTTTAATTCGCCATTGTCATTTAGCTGCAAACGCGGCGAAGCAGGCGCCGCGCGGGCGACCGTCGCGGCCTGCTGCTGGCCTTTCAGCGTCTTAATTTCCGCCTCTGCGCTGGCGGCGCGCGCCTCCGTCGCCTTTAGCCGCTGCTCCATTTGCGCCAGTCGCTCCTCCAGCGATAACGGCGCCTGCGCCATAACGGATGGCAGATACAGAGACGTCAGAAAACACCCGACCCAGATTTTATTCATCGGTAAACCCTTTTATTATGGAATGAACTGAATTTTTTATTAATGGGTAACGCACGACGATGCAGGCAATAATAACCCGCCCATCGTCAAAGACGGGTTATTAACGACAACAGCCTTATTATTATTCGAGCTGCCAGGCGCCGGCTTCGGTTAATGCCGCCGAGCCGCTCCAGGCAAATAACGCTAATTCACGGCGGGGAGCCTGCGGATAGATACGGCTGCTCAGGCAGGCTTCGCCGTCATTGACAAAAACCTCCACCGAAGAGCTATCGAAAAATATTCGCAGGTTGAGATCCGCCCCGGCGGTCAACGGCACGCTGCGCGTCCCGCACAGGCCATACTGCGGATAATGCCGCTCCAGCACCAGACGCTGCTGTTGGGCATCCACGTAGATGCGCAGGCCATCGCCAAAGCGCAGACCATACTGCTCGGCGCTGCTGCGGGCGCAGTCCCAGCGCAGATTCACCTCCATCGCCTCGCAGTTGTCGACCATCGTCGTCTGCTGGTTGTTCAGGGTGCTGACCGGCCACGGGAACCAGGCGCCGCGCAGGCTCTCCACTTCTTTCGCCGGGCGCATCTGCAGGCGGTCATCCGCGCTCAGGCTCAGCTCGCGCGGCAGGGAGAGCATGCCCGCCCAGCCGTCCTGCTGCTCCGGCAGCGGCGATTCCCACATATCCAGCCAGCCAATTACGATCCGCCGGCCATCGGGGGTGGAGAAGCTTTGCGGGGCATAGAAATCGTGGCCGTTATCCATCTCCCGGAATTCGCCATGGCGAATAAAACGCTGGCCTGGCTGCCACTCGCCGATCAGATAGCCGCTCTGGAACAGATTGCGGTTGCTGAACCCCGCGGCCTGCATCCCCTGTGGGGAAAACATCAGAACGCGTTTGCCGTTGAGGGTGAAGAAGTCCGGGCACTCCCACATATAGCCCATGGTGCTTTCCGCTTCATCCAGCACCCCCGCGTCCTGCCACTGGCGCAGATCGGCTGAACGGTACAGCCGCACCTGGCCGGTATCGCCTTCGCGCGCGCCGACGATCATGTACCAGCTGTCTCCTTCACGCCAGACCTTCGGGTCACGGAAGTGGTGCATACCCGGCGGGGTGTCGACCACCATCCCCTGGCGCTCAAAGTGGATCCCGTCGCGGCTGGTGGCCAGACACTGCACCTGATACAGATTGGCTTCGTCGCCAGGATCGCCGTGGAACTTATGCCCGGTGTAAATCAGCGCCAGGGTATCGCCATCGACCACCGCCGAGCCGGAAAAGCAGCCGTCTTTATCCTCCGGGCCCTCCGGCGCCAAGGCTACCGGCAAATGCTCCCAGTGCGCCAGATCCTTACTGCGCGCGTGCCCCCAGTGCATCGGCCCCCACTGGGTGGAGTACGGGTGATGTTGATAAAAGGCATGGTACCAGCCGTCGAACCACACCAGACCGTTTGGGTCGTTGATCCACCCGGCGCGGGCCGCCAGGTGATAGTGCGGATACCAGCGCAGATTCAGCGCCTGGCGTTGTGTCTGGAGTACCTGTTCAGCCCGGGAGATTGTGTAAGTCATCATTTTCACTCTTTTTGATTCAGATAGCGGTAGGTTGCGACACCAGCGGATCGGCGGAGGATTTGCCGGAGCGCAACAAGAAGATGGAAATAAAGGTGGTGCAGAACACCAGCAGGCCCATGATCAGGTAGGACTGGGCGAAGCCATATTTTTCATAGCTGTAGCCCGCCAGCGGCGACAATACGCTGGCGATAATCGAGCTGGTGCAGGCGAAGCCCACCAGATAGAGGGTGGAGGAGAGACGTTTATCGAAGTTGAGGCTGTTGTACTTAAAGATAGCCACCAGCAGTATCGGCAACTCCACCGCGTGCAGCAGTTTGGTGATGGAGATCAGCAGCGGCCCCTCCACCAGACCGGAGGCCACCATGCGCATCGCCATCACCATGCCGGCGAAAATCAGACCGTTTTTGGCGCCGATGCGGTTCACCAGCCACGGCGCGCAGAACATGCCGGCCGCCTCGAGGAACACCTGGAAGGAGTTGAGGTAGCCATACATCTCATTGCCTTCCTGCAGGGTCGCGAACTGCGATGAGAAATAGACCGGGAACTGCTGGTCATAGACGCCGTAGATGCAGGTGCCGATGACGAAGAAGACCAGCGCCCAAAAGCGCGGCAGCGTCAGCAGGCGCAGCGCATCTTCGAGGGTCACCTTACCGCCCGATACCGCCTCCTGCATCGCATGCGGCGCCGAGGAGACCCGCAGCCGCGCCAACAGGATAAAGAACACCAGCCCGGAACAGCTGGCGACGAGGAAGTTTAGCTGCGGATTGATGTTAAACAGCAGGCCGGCGAAGAAGGTGGCCACCGCCCAGCCCAGCGAGCCCCACATCCGCGCCCTGCCGAATTCAAACTGGCTCTGACGCGCCACCCTCTCGGTGTAAGATTCCAGCACGCCGATGCCGCCGTTAAAGGTCAAACCGATATAGATCCCGCCAAATATGCTGCCCAACAGGACGTTGATTTTCAGCAGGTGGCCGAACAGCAGATACGCCGGACCAGAGAGGATCAGCAGCGCGGTGATATACCAGAGCAGATGTTTGCGCAGCCCCAGCTTGTCCTGGATAAATCCATAGCAAACTTGCGCAAACAGCGCGGAAACCGACAGTACGGCATAGATAATACCGGTATCGCCTGCCTTCAGCCTAACCTCCTGGTGAAGCCAGATAGAGAGCAAGGAGCCGGATGACGACCAGGTCACGAAAAAGAAAAACAGTAAGGCACTGAGCAACGGGTAGCTGTGTGAGTGAGGCGCTTTCATCATGACATTCTCGTGTTAGAGGAATGCAATTATGGTAACGTTAACAAAAAACAAAACGCAGGTGGATTCGCTGCGATATATGATGTTAATCACAAAAGTTAACGTTAACATAATGAAGATGCGATCGCGATCAAAAATCAACCGCAACATAGCTCACGACGGCGATAGCAGAAAATCGTTTCACTCTTTTACATCAGCGACTTAGTTGTATAGCCTGTACTCTGCGGCAACGGCGGAGGAAAAAATGGCGTCCCTGAAAGATGTAGCAAAACTGGCGAATGTATCTCTGATGACCGTCTCACGGGCGCTGAACACCCCGGAGCGGCTGAAGCCCGAGACACTGGCCCGCGTGCAGGCCGCCATCGCCGAGACCAACTACGTCCCCGACCTGTCGGCGAAGAAGATCCGCGGGGCGCGCGCCACCCCCAGCACCATCGGCGTGCTGGCGCTGGATACCGTGACCACACCGTTTTCGGTGGAAATCACCTTATCGATCGAAGAGACGGCCCGCGCCCACGGCTGGAACAGCTTTGTGGTCAATATGTTTTCTGACGATCGTCCGGAAGCGGTGGTCGACCTGCTCCTCTCCCACCGTCCGGACGGCATTATCTTTACCACCATGGGCCTGCGCCAGGTACCGCTGCCGGAAAAACTGCTGACTCTGCCCTGCGTGCTGGCCAACTGCGAAAGCCTCAGCCAGCCGGTGGCCAGCTATATCCCGGACGATGAACAGGGGCAGTACGACGCGGTGAAAGCCCTGCTTGCCGCTGGCTATCGTCGTCCGCTGTGCCTGCACTTACCCGCCAGCCAGCCGGCGACGATCCGCCGCCGCCGGGGGCTGGAGCGCGCCTGCCGGGAGGCCGGTATCGAACCGGACCATCTGAGCCATTCGTATATGGGCCAGGGCGATGAGCATTACCACGATATCCCGGCGGTGGTGCTGGCGCATATCCGCGAGGGTAAACCTGGCTTTGACTCAGTGATCTGCGGCAACGATCGCATCGCGTTTATGGTCTATCAGACGCTGCTGGGCCAGGGGTTACGCATTCCACAGGACGTGGCGGTAGTGGGATACGACAACATGGTGGGCATTGGCGATCTGTTTCTACCGCCGCTCTCCACAGTGCAACTGCCGCATTATGACATCGGGCGCCTGAGCGCCCTGCATATCATTCACGGCGACAACCATCGGGAGACGCGCAAAGTCGCCAGCCCGTGGTTGCCGCGCGCCTCACATTAACGATTACCGATGTTGCGCAGCTTCTCGCCCGCCATCAGGTTGCGCTCAATGTGCTCGAGGGTGACATTCTTGGTTTCCGGGATCAGCCAGAAGGTGATGCCGATAAAGGCCACGTTGAGCGCCGTGTAGAGCCAGAAGGTGCCGGCGGCGCCAATTGCGTCAAGCAGCGTCAGGAAAGTGGCGCCGATGATCATGTTCGACACCCAGTTGGTGGTGGTCGAGCAGGTGATGCCGAAGTCGCGGCATTTTAGCGGCTGGATCTCGGAGCAGAGGATCCACACCACCGGCGCCGCGCTCATCGCATACCCGGCAATACACATCATGGTCATGCCGACGGAGAGCCAGGAGAGGCCGCTGGATGCGGTGCCATTGTCGAACTGCATCAGGCAGTAGCCCAGCACCAGAGTGCCCAGCGCCATCACGCTAAAGCCGATTTTCAGCGCTGGCTTGCGGCCCGCTTTATCCACTGTGAACACCGCAATAAAGGTGGCAAACATAAAGGTCAGGCCCACCACCAGGGTGGCGATCATCTGCTGTTCAGTAGTGGTAAAGCCCGCCATTTTAAAGATACGCGGCGCATAGTACATGATGATGTTCATGCCGGTGAACTGCTGCATCGCCTGCAGCAGCATGCCCAGGAACACCGCCCGGCGCACGTTACGATTGACCTTAAACAACGCCCAACCGCCCTGCTTCAGCTTGAGGCTCTCACGGATCTCGTTAAGCTCGTCGCGCGCCTTTTCCGAGGTATCGCGCAGCATCCGCAGCACTTCTTCCGCTTCGATATGGCGTCCCTTCTCCGCCAGCCAGCGCGGGCTGTTCGGCAAAAAGACGACCAGAATGATCAGGATCACCGCCGGCAGCGCCAGCACGCCCAGCATGGCGCGCCAGTTACCGCTGTAGCTAAAGGCGGTATCGGAAAGAAACGCCAGCACAATGCCAAGGGTGACCATCAGCTGATACATACTGATCATTTTCCCGCGCACGTTCTCGCTGGCCATCTCGGAGAGGTACAGCGGCGCGGTATAAGAGGCAATCCCGACTGCCACGCCCAGCACCACGCGGGCCACCAGCAGCACCTCCACGCTGGCGGCAAAAGCGGATCCGATAGAGCCGGCCACAAAGAGTACGGCCCCCGCCATCAGGCTGTATTTACGGCCAAGGCGGAACGACAGCCAGCCGTTAAACAGCGCGCCTATCGCCGCCCCCAACATCATGCTGCTAACCACCCACTCCTGAAGCTGGCTGGATAAGGTGAAATGGTCGGTTATAAAGGGCAACGCTCCGGATATCACGCCGATATCCAGGCCAAAAAGCAAGCCAGCCACCGCCGCGGCGATGGAAACAAACCAGTTCATCCGCCGGGTATCACGTTGCGTCCGCGGCGATAATGTAGAGTCGTTACTGATTGAAGTCATTTTTTTCCTGCCACACAGAGTAAGACATAAGACGAAAGTACGTGACTGGTGGATGAATGGGTCAGGCAGGATAAGCCAAAGATATGGACTATATTGCTGGCAGGATGGGTTTTGTGATGGACATTAAACTTTCAAAGTAACAAAAAATGCGTTTCCAATAGTTAATAACCCTGTTTATACAGAGCGGTAACATTATACCTGTGTTCCGGAGTATGGACGATCCGCACTTTTGCGTATGGACAATAATTGCTCAGATGGCCGGAGCGATACCACAGACTCCGGCCATCGCGGACGGTTAGCGCGCCAGCCAGCCGCCGTCCACCGCCACCGTGTAGCCATTGATGTAATCGGAGGCTGAGGAGGCAAGGAACACGACTGGCCCCATCAGATCGGCCGGTAGCCCCCAGCGCCCGGCGGGAATGCGATCGAGGATTTCGCTGCTACGCTGCTCGTCGGCGCGCAGCTGCTGGGTGTTGTTGGTCGCCATATACCCCGGGGCGATGGCGTTGACGTTGATGTTGTGTTTGGCCCACTCGTTGGCCAGCAGGCGGGTGACGCCCATCACCGCGCTTTTGGATGCGGTATACGACGGCACGCGGATCCCCCCCTGGAACGACAGCATGGAGGCGATGTTAATGATCTTCCCGCCGCTGCCCTGGGCGATAAAGTGTTTCGCCGCCGCCTGGGACATAAAAAATACGCTCTTGATGTTGAGGTTCATCACGTCGTCCCAGTCTTTTTCGCTGAACGCCAGCGCGTCCTCGCGGCGAATCAGGCCGGCATTGTTGACCAGAATATCAATATGGCCGAACTCCGCCACCGCCCGCTCCAGAAGCTGAGGAATACCGTCGATCTGGCGCAGGTCGGCGGTCAGGCTAAGAAAACGGCGTCCCAGCGCGGTTACTCGCTCGATAGTCTCCACCGGTTCGACGATATTGATACCGACAATATCGCAGCCCGCTTCCGCCAGCCCGAGGGCCATCCCCTGACCTAAACCGGTATCGCATCCGCTCACGACGGCCACTTTTCCCTGCAGGGAGAATGCATCAAGAATCATATTATGTTCCTTAGTCGTTCAGAGCCTGCTGTTTGCAGGCAAGGTTCTCTCGGCCCGGTCCGCGCCGGCGGCGCGACTGAGCGTGGGGCGAACTCTCGGGCATAGCCCACCATAATGAAAATAAAACAGAGTTCCGTTTTGCTGATGGGTGCCATCTTAGCCCCGCCCCCAGCCATTTTCAATATTATTTAAAACGATGTTTCATTTTTTATGATGATGATTACAAAAAAAGAAAAAGCAAAGGAGCCTCCCGGCACGCGCCAGGCCGGAAAAGGTTTTGAAAAGATGAAGATTCAACCGATTGTCTGCAGAGGTGCCGAAGCGAAGCCAGCAGCCCGCTGAAAACGCGGGAATTACGCTGAACTGCGTGAGCCATCACAAATAATGAAACAATGTTTTGATAAATTAATACCCATCTTTTAAAACATATCACTCAGCGACACGCCTCTGGTCCAGCGGCATCGCAGGAAAGAAAGGAGCACTACATGGCTAAAGGCATGCGGGTCAAACTGAATTATCACGTCAGCCACGATCCGGATACCGGGGCGGAAGTCACCCGCTTAACCCCCCCGGAGGTCACCTGTCATCGCAACTACTTCTATCAGAAGTGCTTTTTTAACGATGGCAGCCATTTACTGTTCGCCGGCGAGTTTGACGGCCACTGGAACTACTATCTGCTGAATATCGCCAGCGCCGAGGCCGTCCAGCTAACCGAAGGCGCCGGGGATAACACCTTCGGCGGCTTCCTCTCCCCGGACGATAAGTCGCTTTATTACGTGAAAAATGACCGTATCCTGCTGGAAGTCAACCTGACCACCCTCGCCGAGCGCGAAGTTTATCGCGTTAGCGATGACTGGGTAGGGTATGGCACCTGGGTGGCAAACAGCGATTGCAGCAAACTGGTGGGCATTGAGATTGCCAAAAGCGACTGGACGCCACTCAACGACTGGCAGATTTTCCATGATTTCTTCCATAAAGGACCGCACTGCCGCCTGCTGCGCGTCGACCTGCGCAGCGGTGAGAGCCAGGTGATCCATGAGGAAAAAATCTGGCTGGGACACCCGATCTATCGTCCCTTCGACGACCATACCGTCGCCTTCTGCCATGAAGGGCCGCACGATCTGGTGGACGCCCGCATGTGGCTGGTCAACGAGGATGGCAGCCATGTTCGCAAAGTCAAAGCGCATGCTCCAGGCGAAAGCTGTACTCATGAATTTTGGGTGCCGGACGGTTCGGCGCTGATCTACGTCTCCTATCTGAAAGGCCAGCAGGGGCGGACGATCTATCGCTTTGATCCCGAAAGCGGCGTCAACGAGGCCCTGATGACGATGCCGGCCTGCTCGCATCTGATGAGCAATTTCGATGGCACGCTGCTGGTAGGCGATGGCTCAGGTACACCGGTGGATGTCAAGGATACCGGCGGCTACTCCATTGATAACGATCCCTGGCTGTATGTCTTTAACGTGGCGGAAAAGCGCTACTTCCGCGTCGCGCGCCATGATACCTCGTGGGCGACGGTGGCCAACAGCCGCCAGGTAACGCACCCGCACCCCTCATTTACCCCGGACGATAGCGCCATTCTGTTCAGCTCCGATAAAGACGGTAAACCGGCCATCTATATCGCGAAATTACCCGCGCACCCGTCAATGCTGAGCGCCTGATCCACGCCACACTTCTTTCTGTAACTGGCCTTGCCCTCCTTCATGGAGGGCTTTTTTTGTCCCTTCTCTTTCCCCCATAAAAAAACCCCGGCTGACGGCGCCGGGGAAAACAAACGATGAGGGATGAATGGTCGGTCAGAACGAGTAGGCCACCCCAACGCGGAAGCGGGTCTGACGATCGCTGCGGTCGTTCACCCCGACGTTGCCAATTTCACCATACGGCGACCAGTTATTATCCAGCTTATAGGCCACCTTCACGTTATATTCCTGCGAGTAGGGTTTATTGTCGTTGCGGCTGACCCCTTCCGAGCTGCGGGCATAGACATAGTTCAGCTCTGTACGCCAGTCGCCGAGGACAAATCCGGCCCACGCGTCGCCGCGGTTAACTTTGTCATCATCTTTGCCGGCGTTGTTCGGATAGCGGGTGTATTCATAGCGATAGCGAGCGGCGACATAGAAGCCGTTGTCGAAGCTGTACTGCACGTGCAGGTGCGGCTTGTAGATGGAGCGGCTGTCGTTGCTCTCAATGGTAAACCCGGGGGTGAGGAAAAAGTTCGACGTTGCTTTCCAGCGCCAGCTGATGGTGTCTTCATGACCATTGCCCACCACGTCCGAATAGGGTTGCGAACCGTTGTCGCCACCCGAACGCCATTTGGCCTCGACGGTAAAGCCTAAGCCGTTGGCAAAGCGGTGAGAAACGGAGACGCGGTCAGCATTACTTTTATCACTCTTTCCGCCATCAATAAATTCATGACGTAAATCTATCGTTACCGCGGTTGCCGCAAAAGACATACCGCAGAGGGCGGCGAGAACCAGAGATCGTTTTAACATAGGGTACCCTTACAATAAATAAAATGACATTTCGTTTTTATGAAACATCATTTTATTTTTTAGACACCATGGTTTTAGTGACCAGGATCGTAGTTATTTGTTTCAAAAAAGGTGGCACAACAAGACGTGACGAAGCTCAATAATTTCGCCGGGGAGAGTGAAAGAGGGAGGGGAAAAATAAGGGTTCGGCAAAGCACGGCGCATAAAAAAGGCCTCCCGCAGGAGGCCATGGAAATCGAGGTATAGCGCTATGCGCGTTCTACCGCCAGCGCCACGCCCTGACCGCCGCCAATGCACAGCGTCGCCAGACCTTTGCGGGCATCGCGCTTGATCATTTCATGCACCAGCGACACCAGAATCCGGCAGCCGGAGGCGCCGATGGGGTGGCCGAGGGCGATCGCGCCGCCGTTGACGTTGACCCGGCGCTCATCCCACTCCAGTACCCGGCCAACCGAGATCGCCTGAGCGGCAAAGGCCTCATTGGCTTCGATCAGATCGACGTCGTCCAGCCGCCAGCCGGCCCGCTCCAGACAGCGACGGGTGGCATGCACCGGGGCAATGCCCATCAGCGCCGGATCGACGCCGACGCTGGCGAAGGCGCGGATCCGCGCAAGGATCGGCAGCCCCAGCTCCAGCGCTTTAGCCTCGCTCATCATCATTACCGCCGCCGCGCCGTCATTGATGCTTGAGGCGTTGCCGGCGGTTACCGATCCAAGGCGATCGAAGGTGGGCTGCAGGCTGGCCAGCCCTTCCGCGCTGGCATCCACCCGCGGTTGTTCATCGGTATCCACGGTGCGCGCCGCGCCGTTATGCTCGGTGACAACCGGGACGATCTCATCGCGAAAGCGACCGGAATCAATCGCCTTGCGCGCCTTATGCTGTGAGCTGAGCGCCCAGGCGTCCTGCAGCTCGCGACTGATGCCAAATTCCCGGGCCAGGTTTTCCGCCGTGACGCCCATATGATAATCGTTGAAAGCATCCCACAGCCCATCATGCACCAGACTGTCAATCAGCTGGCTGTTGCCCAGCTGGGCGCCGGTGCGGCTGTCGGTAAGCACATGCGGAGCGCGGCTCATATTCTCCTGGCCGCCAGCGATCACCACGTCCGCTTCCCCGCACTGGATCGCCTGGGTAGCGAGGTGCAGAGCCTTCAGGCCGGAACCGCAGACATCGTTAATGGTGATAGCCGATACGGTGTTAGGCAGCCCACCGCGAATAGCGGACTGACGCGCCGGATTTTGTCCGGTCCCCGCGGTCAGTACCTGGCCGAGGATCACCTCATCCACGCTGTGCGGATCGATTCCCGTCTTCTCCACCAGCGCCTTCACCACCACGCTCCCCAGCTCGACGGCTGAATGGCGCGATAATGCGCCCTGAAAGCAGCCAATCGGCGTTCGCAGCGCGCCGACGATCACGACATCCTTCATCCTCTACCCCTGCCCATGCATTTGCGCAAAGAAACAGCGATATACTAGATAATTGTTATCAAAAAACTTTGTAATTGTTTAAAAAAAGTGAAGCCAATCACAAAGAAATAGCTATTCGTTAACGTTCACGCCGCTGCAGATGCTGACGCAGCCAGCTGCCGGCCGCTCCCGGCGGCGCTTTCTTATTCCACAGCAGATCGACTGAAATCGCCCGCGGCCAGCCGGGGATATCGAGCGCCACCAGCCCGCCCTGCGGCGCAAACTCCGCCACCAGCGCGCTGGGCAGAATGCACCAGCCGAACCCCTGCGCCGCCATGCTGAGCAGCAGCAAGTAGTTTGGCGCCGACCAGACCTGGCCTGCGGCAGGTTCGGTGGCGCTGGCCAGAAAGGTGCTCAAACGCAGCTCGCGCCAGCTGCGCAGCTCATCCCAGGCGACCTTACCCTGCGCCGCCAGCGGATGGCCAGGGGCTACATAAATGCCCATCGCCGTCTGCAGCGGCAGGCGGGTGCTGCCGATATCGGTGGGGTAGCGCTCCCTCGCCTCAATCAGCCCCACCTGGGCGCGGGATTTTTGCAGGAGATCGATCACATCCTCGTCTTCGCCAATCAAACACTCAAACTCGGTATGAGGAAAGCGGCGGTCAAACTGCACCAGCAGATCTTCCAGCACGTCCGGGTGCAGAGTATCGGAGAGCACGAAGGTCAGCCGCGGCTCCGTCTCGCCGGACAGCGACACAGCCAGTTCGTCCAGCCGCTCGCTGGCGGCAAGAATCGCTTTGACATAGCTCAGCACCTGCTCCCCCTGCGGGGTCAGCGTCGGTTGCCGCGTTGCCCTGTCAAAGAGGATTACACCGAGATCGGCCTCCAGATTGGCGATGGCGGTACTGATCGTCGACTGACTTTTACGCAGGCGGCGGGCGGCGGCGGAGAACGATCCGCTGTCGACCGCCTCGACAAAGGCGGTTAAGGCTTCCGGTGAATAACGCATGATGTATCTACAATATCGATGGGTCCTATCTTTTGTTTATCATATTTTTCCATAAACTGCCGGGTAATTTCCTGTTCAGGCTAAAACTGGAGGTAGCTCGCCATGCAACAGACCCCACATCAGCGCAAGACGCTCACCGAACGCGTTATCCACGCCATCACCTTCGAAGGACTGGCGACGCTGATCCTCGCCCCTACCGCCGCCTGGCTGATGCAGCGCTCGGTAGTGGAGATGGGCGGACTGAGCATTCTGCTCGCCACCCTGGCGATGGTATGGAACATTATCTATAACGCGGCGTTCGATCGCCTGTGGCCGGTCTCCCGCTTCCCCCGCCAGCTGAAAGTACGCGCCCTGCACGCGCTCGGTTTCGAAACCGGATTCGTCATCATTGGCGTCACCATGGTGGCGATCGTGCTGGGCGTCTCGCTGCTGCAGGCGTTTATGCTGGAGATCGGTTTTATGCTTTTCTTCCTGCCCTACACCATGGCCTTTAACTGGGTATGGGACACCCTGCGCGAGCGCGTTATTCGTCACCGCCGCCCGCGCCAGACGGCGCGCGGTTAATCCCGGCGCGGATCTTCGACGATCCGCCGCGACTTTATCACCAAAAACTATCGCAACAGACGAACCATAAATATGGTAAATTGCACTCCTTTTTTTTGGTTTGACGGTTGATAAAGTCGCATAATGTCTAAAATTTGGTCTAAAGAAGAAACTCTATGGAGTTTTGCCTTATATGGCACTGCAGTAGGCGCTGGGACGCTATTTCTACCGATCCAGCTGGGTTCGGCTGGCGCCATTGTGCTGTTCATCACCGCGCTGGTCGCCTGGCCGCTCACTTACTGGCCCCACAAAGCGCTGAGCCAGTTTATTCTCTCGGCCAATATCGCGCCGGGAACCGGGATCACCGGCGCAGTTAATCACTACTATGGTAAGAAAATTGGCAACCTGATCACCGGCCTCTATTTCCTTGCCTTCTTTGTGGTGGTGCTCATCTACGCCGTGGCCATCACCAACTCGCTGGCCGAACAGGTGGCGCATCGCACGCCGATGACCCCAGGGCTGCGTGCGCTGCTGAGTCTGGGGGTCGTGCTGGTCCTCAACCTGATCTTTCTCATGGGACGGCAGGTCACCATCAAGGTGATGGGCTTTCTGGTCTTCCCGCTTATCGCCTGTTTCCTGTTTCTCTCCCTCTATTTAATCCGCGACTGGCATCCGGAGCATCTCACCAGCCAGATGCAGTTCAGCCCGCAGACGCTCCACCAGGTCTGGATCTCTATTCCCGTGATGGTTTTCGCTTTTAGCCATACGCCGATCATCTCGACTTTTGCTATCGATCAGCAGGAGAAACACGGCGACCTGGCCATGGGTAAATGCAAAAAAATCATGAAGGTGGCCTACACCATCATCTGCGCCAGCGTGCTGTTTTTTGTCTTCAGTTGTCTGCTGGCGATCCCGGCAACCTATATAGAGACCGCCCGCGATCAGGGGGTGACTATCCTCTCCGCCCTGTCGATGGTGCCAGGCGCGCCGGGATGGCTGGCGGTGACCGGCATCATCGTCGCCGTCGTCGCTATGTCGAAGTCGTTTCTCGGAACCTACTTCGGAGTGATTGAGGGCGCCAGCGAAATCGTCAAAAGCTCGCTGGGCCTGCTGGGCGTGCGTAAGAGCCGCGCTTTCAACCGCGCGATGTCGATCCTGCTGGTCTCCGCCTTCACTTTTGCGGTGTGCTTTATCAACCCGAATGCGATCTCAATGATCTACGCTATCAGCGGACCGCTTATCGCCATGATCCTGTTTATTATGCCCACGCTGTCGACATGGCTCATTCCGGCGCTGAAGCCGTACCGCTCGGTGGGTAACGCCATTACGCTGGTGGTTGGCCTGCTCTGCGTGTCGGTGATGTTCTTCGGCTAATCCCCTCTGGCGACAGCGGCTGCCTGAGCTGCTGTCGCACATTCTGACAATATTCTCCCCCTTGCCTTCCTTGTGAGCGGATTACACTTACGGCTTAGCCACCGTGAGGAGAGTTCTTATGTCCAGTGTCACCTTATCCGGTCGCGGCACGCTCGGCGATCGCCAGGTCTATCGCTTAGGTTACGGCGCGATGCAGCTGGCCGGCCCCGGTGTCTTCGGCCCGCCCAAAGATCCTGAAGAAGCGGTGCGCGTACTACAGGCCGCCGTCGAGGCCGGGATAAACCATATCGATACCTCTGATTTCTACGGTCCACATGTCACCAATCAGTTGATCCGCAAAGCGCTCCACCCCTACCCTGACGATCTGTGCATTGTCACCAAGGTCAGCGCCCGCCGTGACGAGAAAGGCAACTGGCTACCGGCCATGTCGCCCGCCGAACTGACCCAGGCCGTTGAAGACAATTTGCGTCACCTGGGGCTTGAGGTACTGGAAGTGGTTAATCTGCGCAGTATGCTGAGCCCGCACGGCCCGGTGGAGGGTTCGCTGGAGGCGCCACTCGCCACCCTGCTGGAACTGAAAGAGCGAGGATTAATCCGCCATATCGGCCTCAGCAACGTGACGGCAAAGCAGGTCGCGGATGCGCAGAAAATGACGCCCATCGTCTGCGTGCAAAATCTTTATAACGTTGCCCATCGCGCCGACGACGCGCTGGTGGATGCGCTGGCCGCCCAGCACATCGCCTGGGTGCCCTTTTTCCCGCTGGGCGGTTTTACGCCGTTGCAGGCGCAGGAGTTGAACGAGGTCGCGGCTTCGCTTGAGGCGACGCCGATGCAGGTCGCCCTCGCCTGGCTGCTCCAGCGAGCGCCAAATATTCTGCTGATCCCCGGCACCTCCTCCCGCACGCACCTCGCGGAAAATATTGCCGCTGCCGAGCTGGTCCTGCCCGCGGAAGCGCTGCGCACCCTCGATAATATCGCCACCGCCGCGCGCCGCTGACCTGCCAGACAAAATGGAGGGAACCCTATCCCTCCTCAATATTTGCCTGGAAAAACCTCACCGCTACTGGCACTATAGATCCTACAAATGGGGCGTGATCGACGATCGTTCTCTCATTATCCCCGTTAATTAAACTTAAGTTTTTATCCTTCGACCGGTCTCCAGCTTGGAGGCCGTTGTCGTTTTTGTCATGACCAAAATTCGAAACTCTTGATTACAGGAAATACAATATCAAATTCCAAGTTTATACATATCAATCTGGCTGCAAAGATAGTCAATAACATCAAACGCTCATAAAAACATCTGATTAACCCAATCAGAATGTTGCTATTGCTATAAGAAAAATCAAACGCCTCACGACAACTATTTACAAGGGATGCATATGACAGAGGGAACGATAAAGACCAGTAAGTATGAAATTATTGCTATTTTCAGAGAGGAGTTGCGCAAACGTACTGAAATTGAAATATTTTTTAACAACACCAGTATCATAACCCAACTGACGCGCGTGGACTTTGCCGAGTTTCATATTCAGACCCATCGCAAAATCCCGTCCGGGCATAAAATTCGCTTTCTCCTGCATAGCGATTCAGGGAAAATAGAGTTTAATGCGGCCCTGACAAAACATGACAATAGCGGTGTCGATAAAGGTATCCGCTACGCTTTTTCATTGCCTGAATGCCTGCAGGTAGTGCAGCGTCGCCGCGATCCCCGCTTTCGTTTACGCCATGAGCATGACTTTTATTGCCGCGGCCGCCATAAAAACGGCGAAAACTATCTTTTCGATATCAAAGACATTTCAGATGGCGGTTGCGCATTGATGACCAAAACGCCGAATCTTAAATTCCTCAGCCACAACGCCTTACTGAAAAACGCCGTACTGATGCTTGCAGAATATGGCGAGATCACCATCGACCTGGTGGTCAAAAATGTCATTGTTATCACCCTGGATAACGCTAATGAAGAGAGTGAGAGCTACTATCAGATATCCTGCCAGTTTAAGTTCCGCCATCTCGATGACCAGCGCAGAATAGAGAAGATACTGCTGGACCTGATCTTAGAAGCCAAGCGCAAAAAGAGAATCTGACAACCTTGGACAGTATATTGCTGTACACCAATGACAATCTCATTGGTCACTCAATCTATCACTACCTTATTGATAGCCATGAAAATGCCACCCGACTGAGTTATGCCGATGTCATCCATGAGAAACATCTGCCACTGGCCCAGACGATTATTTTCAATTTAATTAATAAGGATATTTCTGCCATCAGAATCGTCGATCTGCTGAATGCGCTCCGCCTTTCCCTGCTGCGCTGCCAGCAGCCGGTGCTAATGGTGAAAAGCGACATTGTCGGGCTGTGCAGAGAGTTGATAAACTTTGACAACGCTATGATTATTAGTGAGAAATCTCCGCTAACTCTTTTTTCATCTATCGTCCAGCGCGCCAAAGGCGTCAGCGAACTGCCGCCGCGAGGATTGCGCAAACAGCTTTCACCACGGGAGTGTCAGATCCTCGAACTGCTCATTGCCAACAATAATAATAAGCGTATTGCCGCCCTGCTCGGCATTGCTCATAAAACGGTTCATAGCCACCGCATCCATATCATGCAAAAACTGGGTATTGATAACTCCCGCACTATGAATCAGCGTATTGCCGCTCTCCATCAATGCTAAATGTTCTCCCGGTAAATCAGTAGCGGATAAAGCGTACTTATTCGCTGTTGATTTACATTTCCCGCCATTCCCATTAATCATCAGGTAGCCTATAATTAATGTATCCTCTGCCTATTGTCTGACTAACCTCGTGAAGAGGGATAATGAACACTAAAATATTCGAAGACAACATTTTATCTCGTAATGATATCGCTGTACGCTACGTCTTTCAGAAAATGTTTTCCCCACAAGGTACTCTGGTCGCGGTGGAATGCTTAAGCCGCTTTGATAATCTTTCTATTTCCCCCGAAGATTTTTTCCGCCATGCTACCGCCGCCGTTCGTGAACGTATTTTCCTCGAACAACTGGCACTGATTGAAAAGCATAAAGCCTGGTTTTTACGTAACCATATTTCCGCAACAATTAACGTTGATGACCATATCCTGAACCTGTTGCGCCAGAAGGATATAAAAGCCAAAGTCGCCGCCCTGACCTGCGTCCATTTCGAGGTAACCGAAAACGCCGAGAATCTGCTGCATAATTCTCTTGCCGCCTGGCAGAGCCCACAGGATACCTCACTGTGGCTCGACGACTTCGGCTCCGGCTACGCGGGAATTAACGCTATTCGCGGTTATCACTTTGACTATGTGAAAATTGATAAGGATTTTTTCTGGCACCTGATGCGCAAAGAGTCCGGCCGCCAGCTGATGGATGCGCTGGTGACCTTTTTATCGCGCAACCATCATAATGTGATTATTGAAGGTGTCGAAAGCGAAGCCCATAAAGAATGGCTGCAGGGAATGGAGTGGTTTGCTATCCAGGGACATTACTGGCGGGAAGTCAGTATTGAACAACTGGTCGCCGATGATATTGCCATGTAAAAAAAGCCGGGAATTCCCGGCTTTTTAACGTCACTTAATTATAAACTAATTCCCACGTTGCCCAGCTGGTAATCGGCCCGCTGGTGGCGCTTTTCGGCGTTGGCGAAACATAGCCAACGTAATAGGTGAACAGGCCGCCGCTGACCGCGCTTTCCTGCAAACGCACCTGATTTTGCTGCGGGTCCGCCGGGACAATTTTATTACTCTTATCCAGAGTATTATTATCGTTAGTCGATAGGGCCAGATAAATATTCTGCGCTCCATCCGGCAAGGTATTGGCCAGATACCCGGCGTTTTCGTTACCGACCGCCGTCAGTAAAAAACCATCGACCCAGCGCACGCTGACCCGACGCACCTCATCCTGCGAGGCTGCCCCACCATCATGGCGCAGCTGGCAGTTTGACAGTGCCAGGGTAAACGGCTGCGGTTTCATAAACGCCCCGGCCCCGCGATCGTGGACTTCCGCCAGGCTGACCGGCGCCAGCCAGACATTACCGCTGCCGGCA
Organism: Klebsiella sp. KP20-425-1; assembly: GCF_025813515.1. Classification (NCBI taxonomy): domain Bacteria; kingdom Pseudomonadati; phylum Pseudomonadota; class Gammaproteobacteria; order Enterobacterales; family Enterobacteriaceae; genus Klebsiella; species Klebsiella sp. KP20-425-1. The sequence goes on along the minus strand of NZ_CP109614.1, from coordinate 881,400 downwards.
TGCTGGCCGCCGTTTAGCGCGACGCTACAGGAAATATCCGTCACCCGCCCGGCAAAATCGACCCGTCCGCGATCGTAATTGGTCTCAAAACCCCACGCCGAGGGGGCGGCGAGGCTGCCGCAAAATAGCAGCCACGCGATAGTGTTTTTCGGCAATCCCTTCATTCCCCCTCCCGTATTAATCGTACGTCAGGTTAAAGATCATATGCGACTCCACCTCGCCGGTGCTGGTCGTCGGGCCATACTGATAAAAACGCGCGTGCAGCGGTATGGTGATGTAGCGGGTCTCCTGATTATTCAAGCGGCCGACGGTGTATTTCTTATTAAACTGCAGCGGGGAGCCATCCTTCAGCACCTGGATGCCAATGCCTTTCGCCATCCCGCTGCCGGCTTTTTCATTCAGCAAGGCGCCCATGGTAGCGGTAGTGCTGGTGGCCAGGGTACCGGAGAACGAGGTGCTAATGTTGGCATATCCCGTTTCACTCAGGCCGCCGCTGCACTGCAGGTCGATATTAAAATCCTTCCCGCCGGCGGTGGTGCCGACCCCTTTCAGGTCGGTGCGCCGGATGGAACCCACATCGACATTCATATTTTTCCCGCTCAGCACCGAACAGGAGGGCGAGACCACGGTGATGGCGTTGGCGCTCAGATAGGTTTCGAGGATCGGGTTACCGCCGCTCTCCCAGTCGTAGGAGGTGTACTTACCCGCCGCCAGGGTGCCGCTGCCGGTGGTTGCCGCGGTTTTGATAATCTGCAGCGTAAAGCGCGACCCTTCGAGGGAATAGTTGGTGGTGTTATATACCCGGGACGAAAAGACGTCGGGATAGACGATATTTACCGTTGCGCCGCCGCGGCTGAAACGCATGCCGATTCCCGGCACGTTGGTGGAGTAGATTTTATTTCCAAGGTCCGTGGCCCCTGGCGACACGATCTTCGCCGCAAAGCGGTTGGTGCCGGAAGTACAGCGATAGCTTGCCCCGCCGGGAGCGCTCATCGTCCAGTCGCGGGTAAGGATCACCGAGCCCACCGGCAGATCCGGGGGCACCACCACCCTGCCCACCACCATGTCCAGCATCACCGTTGGCGATGAGAGACGCGTACAGGAGGCCCAGGACGAGGTGGTTCCCAGCGCCATTAAGACGATAAAAAGCGTTAGTAATTTCCTCAGCGACATACGCTATCCTTTGTTGTTTGCTGTCCCAGATCCACCGAACACTGCCCGCCGCTCCACTTCACAATCGCGCGTTTGGCGTTCGCATCGCTGATAAACATCATGCTGCCCTGGCCGACAACGCCGATCTCCTTGCCGTCGGGGGAGAAAATACTTGCCGCAAACGGCAACGGCTCGTGGTTCGCCTGGCGCGCCTGCAGGGTGAGGTTGTTCTGCACCTTAGTGCCGAACGCGACCTTAACCACGCTGCCTTCCCACGGCACAACCTGCGCCACGGTGCGATCGAAGGCCACGTCGTCATGGCTGCCTTTCGGGTCGATTTCCACGGCGTTAATCCGGTACGGGCGCAGATACGGCAGGATGGCGTAACCATTGCTGTCCACACGGGTGCCCGGCGATCCCGGAAGCATCGCCCCGGCCGCGTCTTTGGCTTCAATCAGGGCCATCGTCGAGCCGCTTTCCGGTGAGAGCACCACGCCGCCGCTGTGGGCGATCATCGTCCCGCTGGCGCCAATGCCGCTCTGACGATAGCCTTCGCCCTGGCTGTAGCTGCCGTTGAGGGTGGTCCATGGCGTACGGTAGCTGCCGTTGAGCGCCACATCATGCTGACCGCCGGTGGCGGTGGTGGTCGACACGCCGTAGTTAAGGTTGTTTTCACTGTCCAGCGAACCGTTGATACCAATCTGCGAGCTGGCAAAGCGCGAGTTATTGAACGAGGTGTTCGACGTCAGGTTGGCGGTGCGGTTATCGCCAAACCACAGCGGGTAGCTGAAGTTGAGTGAAATACGATCGTCGCGACGATGACCGGAGCTGTCTGGCGTATAGACGCGCTGCGCGCTCGCCGACCAGGAGAGACGACCAAATGAATTGTTGTAGCTGACCTGATACTGCTTCTCGGTCCCGGAGCGGTTCCAGTAATCGGAGATACGGCCGCTGAGATAAAACCCGCCCCAGCCGTCCGGCAGGTTCTGGTTCACCGTGAAGGTCATGCCGTTTTTTTGCCGCCACAGGGTGTAGTTGCTGCGACTATTTTTTTCCTGATCGACGGCGTACAGCGCGTCGTTGAGGTTGTAATAACCTTTCGTCGAGTAGCGATACGCCGCCAACACGATGCTGGTCTGGGTATCGGTAAACATGCGGTTAAAGGTCGCGCGATAGCTCTGACCCGAGTCATCATGGGCATCGCTCTTCAACCGCGAATGGGTGACGTCAAAAGAGAGCGCGCCGATGCCGGTGTTCATCCCGGTCCCCACCAGGAAGGCCTGATAGTCGTCAAAACCGGTGACCCCGGTGTAGCCGGTCAACAGGTTGTTGATCCCGTGCTGCCAGGTCGCCTGATAGAGCATCGGCTTGTTGCGCAGCGCGCTGTCGTCCACTTTACCGGCGGAGAGCGCGTAGCGGGTCATGCCCGGGCGCAGCAGCTGGGCGACGGAGGCGTAAGGCACGCTAAACACTTCTACCGAGCCATCCGCTTCTTTCACCGAGACCTCAAGATCGCTGCCATAGCCGGAAGGATAGACATCCTGCAGGGTAAACGGTCCGGGCGGAACGGTGGTCTGATAGATAATATTGCTGCCCTGGCGCACGGTGACGAGGGCGTTGCTCTGCGCCACGCCGCGAATTTCCGGAGCATACGAGCGCATGCCGTCCGGGAACATATTGTCATCGGTGGAAAGATTAACCCCGCGCAGACCGATGGTGTCGAAAAATTCACCATTGGTGAAAATCTGCCCGCCGCTGACGATGGAGTTGAGCTGTGGGATAGGGCGCTGGAGATAGGTCTGGTTGCTGTTCCAGTGCGCTTTACCCTGCTGCTGCTGCCAGTTCAGGTTGCCGATGTGCTTCAGCAGCCAGCCGTCCCACGACAGTCCGGCGTTGACGCCCAGATAGGCGCTGCTGTTATCCGACCCGCCTACCGAAGAGGTATGGCTGTTCCAGGCGTTCGCCATCCAGCCAAGATTGAGCGCGGTAATACCTTTGTCCCAGAACTCCGGGCTGACATAGTTTTTCAGGCGTTGATCTTCATAGATCTGCGGTACCGAAATGTTCAACCGCAGGGAGGACTGGACCAGGTTGTCTTTGACGTTTTCTTCGTTGCGCCAGGATTTGAGGCTACCGCAGTAGCCCTCCTGCTCGCTCAGCTGCGGATTGAGCTTTTCCGCCGCGATGCCATATTGGGCCAGCATCGCTTTGGTGTAGCAGACGCCCAGCCGACCATCTTTATCGCGCGCGATGCGTAAATCGTAGCGCCCTTTCCACTCGTCGTTGGTGTAGACGTCAAGGGAGTAAGTGCCTTCGGTAATCGCGCTGGTCGAAAAGCGCGACAGATCGACCTTTTCGCGACTGCCGACAATAAAGCCGTCGTTAAACTGATATACCGTTCCCGGGTTTTCCTGTCCGCTGGAAAATGGCGGAAAGCAGCACAGCGCGATGGCGATCGCGGTGCTTAATCTTCCCGGGCAGAATGACCTCTGCTTCATTAGCTTTTCCCTTATTTAACGGCCACTTTCACTGCGACATCGGCGCCATAGTCATTAATGTTGTTAACGGTCAGGGTTTCGCCGCGGTTGACGGCGGAGGAGAGCGCCACCGTCTGGCTGGACTGCGGCGCCAGCATCACGGTTTTACTGTTCAGGGCTTTACCGCCGTCGCGGGAAATACGGCTGACGGTAATGTAGAACGGCGTCGGGTTGTTGATGGCGAGACTACTGCCGCTGGCGGTCAGGGTCAGCTTCTCGGCCGCCGCATCGCGGTTGCCCAGTCCGGCAGGACGATAAATAAATTTAAAGCGCGAACGGATCGCCAGCTGCAGCACGTTCTGGCCTTCATTTTTCTGATTGGCCACCACCGGCGGAATTTCCAGCAGATTCAGCCACCACAGCGTCTCTTTATCTTTCGCCAGACCGGCGCTGCTGCCGAGCTTAATACGCAGCGTCTGGCCGCTCTTGGCGTCAACGCGCGAAATCGGCGGGGTGATAATAAACGGGGTGGTAATGGTATCCGGTGTGGCATCGGCATCGCCGTTATCCAGCCAGGCCTGCGCCAGCGCCGGACGGTCGGCGTTATTTGAAAGCTGTACCGTTATTTCTTTTTCATTTCCTGGATAAATAAAGCGGGTACCGTTAACAATAATATTGTTGGCATGGGCCGCAAAACTAAAAATGAAACAGAAAAAAAGGGCAATACGCTTCATGCTGACCTCAGAATAAAAATACAAGCGGCGGACATTGCCGCTTTATTATTGTTATTAACTGCCCCATCGCGGGGCAGTTTTATTTTCTGACGGAATTACTGGTAAGTAATTTCGTAAGTCGCGTAGCTGTTAACCACACCGGTGGTTACCGTGGTCGGCGCGCTGGTGGCGTAGCCTACGTAGTAGGTGAAACGCGCGCCATCAGCTACAGCGGAAGCGTCGCCTTTCGCTTTCGGCTGAGTGCTGTCACCCGGGATGATTTTGTTGGTCAGCGCGGTAGCGTTGTCAGTAGACAGCACCAGCTGGATGTTCTGAGCACCGGAAGCTTCGGTGTTCGCCAGGTAGCCCTGTTGTTTGCTGGTTGCGCCAGCCAGCAGGTTACCGCCGGTCCAGTTCACGCCCAGTTTGCTTACGTCATCCTGTTTAGTGCCATCAGCAGCCTGGCAGTTAGAGACGTCAATGGTGAAAGATTTCGGTTTCAGGTAAGTATCCGCTGCTGCCGCTTTAACTTCAGTCAGGGTTACCGGAGACAGGTAAACGTTCGCATCGCTGCCCTGGCCGTTAACGGAAACAGTACAGGATACATCGGTAACTTTACCGAAGAAATTAACCTGGCCGCCGCCAACATTGGTATCAGCTGCATGGGCAGCAGTCATGCCAAAAAACGCGGTTGCCATTGCTGCAGAGAGAAGAACCTTTTTCATTGCCATTTCCTTGTCAGAGTGAATTACGAATCAATGAGCACACTGTGAATTCGCATAGAACCAGAAACATCAGGCGATGCTGATTTATGCCACTGCTAATAGAATCTTCGACTGACCGGGAGCCGCAATATTTAAGGCGTCAGGTAACGAACCTAAAAATATAAGTTCGCTGGTGCTATCGGCGTCAAAGAATGCTATTTATTCGCCGACAAATATACATTTGTTCACGTTTCATTAAGTTATATAACAGATAACCATCGACTATTAATAAACAGCCATTGATAGATGAAAACGCGAGGGTGGTTGTTTACAGCGCAGCAAGCCTAACGCCAGAGCGAGAGAAAGTGACCGCAACAGCATGCAGAAAAAGCCCTCGGAAGGCCATCGCGATAAGTCTGAATCTGCCTTTGCGGTGGTGAAAACAGCACCAAACCATTCACACAACGAATGGTGAAAGCATGAATGAGGCGCATTCCTCTCCCTGAACAAGGGCAGCCCATGTGATCCCCCCTTTCAGAAACAAATCATTAATCCATTGTTTTTAAACTAAAAAATAGATAAACGATCATGTTTACGCCATCAAACCGCCATAAAAATGTGATCTAAATCGCACTTTTTGCCACGCGCGTTATAGTTAGCAGGCTTATTATAAGTCCATCGAAAGCAAACATGCTTTCCACCATAAAAGTTAAAAGGACAAACACCATGAAAAACGTAAAATTACTCGCCGCTGCCGGTATGCTCTCCCTGGTCTCTTTCGCTAGCTTCGCTCATCCGGTGAGCGTGACAGCAGACACCCTGGACAGCGCAGAAGCGAAAATCGCAACCATTGCGAAAGAACAAGGCGCTTCCTATCACATTACCGAAGCGTACACCGGCAACCAGGTCCATATGACCGCCGAGCTGTCTAAATAAGCGAATGGTTGCAGAGGGAGCTGCCGGACAGGCCGCCTGCGGGTGGCTGGTCTGGCTCCCGCCGCCCACCCCGCACGCAGCAATGTCGAGCCCCGTTACGGGGCTTTTTTCGTTTTTGCTCCCGCCGCCTGACGCGCCAGCGCGCGCTGGATAGACAGCACGCTCGCCAGCACCACGATCAATCCCATCAGCGCCATCCCCTGGATCTTTTGTCCGAGGAATATCCATCCCAGTACCACGGCGGTCACCGGGCTCAGCAGACTCATCGCCGACACGGCCACCGGTGAGAGGCGGCCAATCCCCCGAAACCACAGGCCATAGGCCAGCATGGCGCCCGCCAGGCACAGCCACAGATAGCCGGCCGCCTGCAGCACTGTTACCTGATGCAAAGGAGGGTCAACGATCAGCGCCACCGGGGCCAGCACCACCCCACCGATCGTCAGCTGCCAGCCGGTCAGCGCGACGATCGGCAGGGAGAGCGCCCAGCGCCGGGAGAGCCAGGTGCCCAGCGCCATACTGATCGCCCCGAGAAACGCCGCGCCGATGCCCAGCGGGTCGAGTACGGTGTGCGGCGACAGCAGCAGCATGGCCATACCGAGTATGCCGGCGATGGCGGAGAACACCGCCAGCCAGGGCGAGCGCTGCCGGTCGACACACCAGGCGAGGAGCATCACCAGCAGCGGCTGGATCGCGCCGATCACCGCCGCCAGCCCGCCGGGTAAGCGATAGGCGGCGATAAACAACAGCGCCTGAAACGCGCCGATATTTAAGATGCCGGTAACGATCAGCTTTGCCCATTCGCCGCGTTGCGGAAAACGACGGCTCCAGATCAGCAGGGCGATACCTGCCGGCAGCACCCTCAGCAGCGCAGCAATAAATGGGCGGTCAGGGGGAAGAAACTGGGAGGTGACGATGTAGGTCGTCCCCCAGATAGCGGGCGCCAGCGCGGTGAGCAGCAGGTCGAGAATCAGATTACGTGAGAGAAAAGCCATGATTTTATCTTCACTTCAAGGTAAATTAGTGAGTGAAGTATGTACCGCCAAGTATCTTGATATCAAGACAAGTGAGCACTAATGGACAAATCACCGCCGATCGACGCCGTGGATCGCATCCTCGCCCAGTGGCAGCGGGAGCGGCCAGACCTCGACTGCAGCCCCATGGGGCCGATAGGTCGCCTGAAACGATGCGCTATGCTGCTGGAGCCGCAGGTGGAAGTGGCCTTTACGCGCCACGATCTGGTGCGCTGGGAGTTTGACATGCTGGCGACGCTGCGGCGCGCCGGAGCGCCTTTCGTACTTTCGCCCACCCAGCTCTTCTCCACGCTGATGATTACCTCCGGCACCATGACCCATCGTCTGAAGGCGCTGGAGAAACGCGGGTTTATTACCCGCCTGCCCAATCCGGAGGATGCCCGCAGTATGCTGGTCGCCCTGACTTCCGCCGGACGCGAACGGATCGATGCCGCAGTGGAAACCCACGTCGACAACGAACGGCAACTGCTGGCAGGACTCAGTGACGGTGAACGCCAGCAGTTGGATCAGGCGCTGCGGGTGTTGATGCGACTGCTGGAAACGGGCTAACAGCCAGCGGCGATAAAGTCGCCGTTGGCGCTGATCGGCACCACGCTGAAAAACAATCCCACGGCAAAGAGGATCAGCGCCAGACCGCCGAGGATCTTCACCAACGGTACCAGCCAGGGCCGCGGGCGGTGATTCGTGGCCAATCGTTTGACCGTCCGATGGCGCGCATAGTGAACCAGTAGCGACAGACCGAGGATCGAGAGCGCGGTGCCCAGCGCCATGCTCATCACCGCGGCGATGCCCCAGCTAACAATCCCCAACGCATTGGCGAATAATAAAATCATGATCGCCCCGCTACAGGGCCGAACGCCGATAGCCAGCACCACGCCAAGGCGCGTCTTCCAGTCAGCGCCCTGCAGATCCTGCCCCACGCCGTGATGGCCGCAGCCGCACGAGGCGTCATGCTGATGCGCTGGCGTCAGACGGCGAATCACCTGTTTTGTCGGCCACAGGCTTTGCAGAGCGCGAAAGATAACATAAGCCCCAAAGACGCCGATGGTCAGGGCGCTGATCTTCTCGACGTACCAGCGGCTGGCGCTAAGATAGCCGGCGGCCAGATTCAGCCCCACCGCAAGAATAAAGACGAAGAGTATCGCAGTGACGCCCTGTAACAGGCTGCCGAGAAAGGGCACCACCCGCGCCGCCGTCAGGCTCTCCTGATTGGTGCTCAGGTAGGTCGTCACGATAAATTTACCGTGTCCCGGTCCGACGGCGTGCAGCACGCCATAGAGAAAGGCCCCCACCAGCAGCCAGATACCGCCGCTGTACTGATGGTTATTCAGCAACAGAAGGTACATCACCAGATAGCGATGCAGGGTAATTTGGGTGGCGAGACACCACTGGAGAAAGTCACCCCAGTGGCTGTGCAAGGTGATAGCGGCGGCCAGCAGTAGAAGGCCGCCGCACCCGGCCGCCAGCAGGCGCCAGTCGCGGAGCGCAATCGGAGTCGTCATCGTTATACCATTGTAGTAAACGTAAACCGCCTGACAGCAACTTTACGACAGGCGAGCGAAGGTGTCAGCGCTGAAGGGTGAGGAATTTGTCGAAGCTGTTCACGGGATTGTTCGTAGTCACCAGGCTCCGCATTATCTACCGATCGCTATCTTCCCGACACCGTATTAGCGCAGAATGCCTCAATATCTTGAGCATACCACAGCTATATCTTTTTATGCGTTATTGGTTACCAATACCTTTTAACAGGAATAATTACTCAAAAAATCACAGATAAAAATAAATAACTTATTTCTTGGCGAGCATTTTTTGTCAGTTATTATGCTGCGCTTCCGGCAAGAATATTCTTTAACTGCTATTTATTGTACTCTTCAGCAGGATCACTTCCATGAAAAGAGGCTTACTTACCCTGGTTACTGCTGCCATCGCTTTCCGTACAGGCCACCTGGCGCAGCGACAAGCGCCAGGAGGCACGTGACGAAAAGTGGTGAACCGGCAGGCTTCGGCGTATCCTGGATGTGAGTCCTTCCCGCGCCGAAGCGAGTATTCCAACCCGCCGCCAGACCGTGTCGCAATACTTACCTGTCCTCTACTACCTCCCATTGATATCTTCCTGTATACGTTGACCGTGACGAGTTTTCATCTCATTCAACCGCATGTACCAGATTAAGCTTACCCGTTGAAATACGGCGTAATGTGCTCTATTACAGACAATGCTATTATCACCAGGCTTTTTGCAGTATGGTTTAATCACTGTTGTAGTTTTGCAGTGAATGCTATCCAGACGACTTAAGGTTGTATTTTGTCTGAGAAATTTCTCATGCCATTCCCGAAGGTTGTCGGCGAGGGAGGCTGGTTTACAGGGGTGACATTGCCCAGTAAACAGGCAATCAATCATGACGGCATTGATAGCCGCCTTGCCGTGGCCGGAAGCCCAAGCCTTCATCATCATGCGGGTATCATCAAGAGGATCAGGGATGTACAGGACGTGGAAACCCCCAGGAAAGATTCATCAGTTCAGCCAGCTCACCCTTTCTTTACCCTTCAGATCGCGGCCTCTTATCGTTAGCAATGGAGCTAGCCCATGATACCGCTCGCGCTCGTAGCAAATTAAAACGTTATCACCACGCTGTTTCAAAATAAAAAGGCAGTCAAATTTAACAATGACCTGACGCAGGCTCGGAAAACCAAAAATATGCCTGCAATAAAAGGGAAAACCATGACGAATAACGCCGACATAAAAAAAAGGAACTTCCTGACTCAGAATGAAATTGAGTCTTTACTTAAAGCGGCCGATACCGGTCCTTATGCTGCACGTAATTATTGCCTGACGTTACTGTGCTTCATCCATGGTCTGCGCGCCAGCGAGATCTGTCGTCTACGAATATCGGATATCGACCTTGCTGCCCGATGTGTTTACATCCATCGGCTTAAAAAAGGGTTTTCGACTACCCACCCGTTGCTGGATAAAGAGATCTACGCCCTAAAGCGCTGGCTGGCCATTCGCAGCAGCTGGCCGCAGGCCGCCAGCGAATGGCTATTTCTCTCCCGCAAAGGTAATCCCCTTTCCCGCCAACAGTTTTATCAGATTATCGCGTCCTCAGGGGGACTGGCGGGGCTGCCACTGGAGATCCACCCGCACATGCTGCGGCACTCCTGTGGCTTTGCGTTGGCGAATATGGGGATCGATACCCGCTTGATACAGGATTATCTCGGGCATCGCAATATCCGCCACACCGTCTGGTATACCGCCAGCAATGCGGGGCGCTTCTATGGCATCTGGGACAATCCCCGTGACAAACAGCGATCGTCGCTGATCCAATAGCCTTGACGCCATGGATGGCGTTGTATCGCGAGCGGTCGACAAATTAAAATATTCATGATTATTAACCCTGCGTTAATTAGGATTACTGTTCCCACAAGTTCTTATTTAATCCTTATGACTGAGAGTTAATATAACCCTGCGTTTACTCAGGAATAAGACTGGGTATTTATTGGTGGGAAAAAATTTCCGCGGCTGTGTTTTTAATAACGGCTGGTAGTGAAAAATATCCTTTCATTTTATATACCTGGCGGCAACCCGCACAGATACTATTGAGCCGATGATTAAAATCTTTAAAATTAAGAATTATCACCCGACGATATTTTTAGTGTCTGGCAATGTAATATGTTATCAATTCGTGATTAATCATCTTCACCCTGTACCGTTTTAGCATTACAGAACCTTTCTCGTCATGGCGTATGGTTTCGCTGTGACGGTCATTCATACCTATTTTCAGGAGCAACTATTGTGAACCGACGTCGTTTTCTAACCGCCAAAGAAGTTCAGGCCATGATGCAGGCTGCTCGTCAGGGCCCTACCGGCGAACGGGACTACTGCCTCATTCTGCTGGCCTTTCGCCATGGCATGCGCATTAGCGAACTGCTGGATCTGCATTATCACGATCTGGATCTCCATGAAGGGCGGGTTAATGTGCGGCGATTAAAGAATGGTTTTTCGACGATTCATCCACTGCGTTTTGATGAGCGCGAGGCGATTGAGCGCTGGAGCCTGGTCCGTGCCGGCTGGAAAGCGGCGGACAAAACGGACGCACTGTTTATCTCCCGCCGCGGCACCGCGCTCTCCCGCCAGCAGGCGTATCGTATTATTCGCTCCGCCGGGGAAAATGCGGGTACCGTCACGCACACTCACCCCCATATGCTGCGTCACGCCTGCGGCTATGAACTGGCTGAAAGAGGGACAGATACGCGTTTGATACAGGATTATCTAGGACATCGCAATATTCGTCACACAGTACGTTACACCGCCAGTAATGCGGCACGTTTCGCTGGCATCTGGGAAAGAAATAATCTTTTAGAGGAAAAAGACCAGAAGACGAAAAATGAAATAACAGATTGATTTTAAAGAATTAAAAAAATAACGAACAGGTCAATTGGGGCCAAACTGTTTATATCATAAAAATGTTTTGACATATTTTGCAACTCACTGCGCCATATTTCCGCAAAAAAAATCATATCTCATTGATTATTATCTATTTTTAAACCTGCAATTACTCACTTTTCTCTAACCATATCTCTGCTGCACCGGCGATCCGTCGCCAACGCCATCGCTATTCCTTTCGCACCCCCTCCCACCACACCAGATTATATTACCATAAAAACCAAATTTGGCAGCATTTAAAACCACAGAATACCAGGTTGACACAAAATACAGATCATTTATCCCAACGAGTCAAAATGGCCCCAATTGTCTCATCGGTTGGGCGAAAACTGTGCAGAGCCGGCAGCCGGACCACTCGGCTGAAATCTGAAATGCCTGGAAGGCACAACGGCTGCCAATCCGGTTCGTTATTTCGACATCGTTCAAAGGAAAACAGTATGAAAATCAAAACACTGGCAATGATTGTTGTGTCAGCCCTGTCACTGAGCTCCACGGCAGCTCTGGCCGATACCACCACGGTCAACGGCGGGACCGTGCATTTTAAAGGAGAAGTCGTTAATGCGGCCTGTGCGGTGGATGCCGGCTCTATCGATCAAACCGTTCAGTTAGGCCAGGTGCGTTCCGCGAAACTGGCCACGGCGGGGAGCACCAGTTCGGCCGTCGGTTTCAACATCCAGCTGGATGATTGCGACACTACGGTAGCCACCAAAGCGTCCGTCGCCTTCGCCGGTACGGCCATCGACAGCAGCAATACCACCGTTCTGGCCCTGCAAAACTCTGCCGCTGGCAGCGCAACCAACGTCGGCGTGCAGATCCTCGATAATACCGGTACGCCACTGGCACTGGACGGCGCCACCTTCAGTGCTGCGACCACGCTGAATGACGGCCCCAACATCATCCCGTTCCAGGCACGTTACTACGCGACCGGCGCAGCGACGGCTGGTATAGCGAACGCGGATGCCACGTTCAAAGTGCAGTACGAGTAAGACCCGAGTCAGGCAGGGAAGCTATTCGGGCCAGGAGGGCCCGCTCTCTATTTTCAACCGGAGTGAAACGATGCAGGGAATGAAATCTGGTCTGCTGCTGCTACTGCCTCCGCTGGCGCTGGCCGGTAATCATTGGAACGTCACGCTGCCGGGGGGCAGCATGCGTTTTCAGGGCCTGATAATGGCGAGCTCCTGCCGCGTCGAAGCCGGCGATCGGCAGATGACGGTCAATCTGGGGCAGATCAGCAGTAATCGATTTCATGCCGTCGGCGAAGACAGCAACCCAATCCCTTTCGCGATTCATTTACAGGATTGCAGTACGGCGGTCAGCCAGCATGTGGGGGTGACCTTTCACGGCGTGGCTGATGGAAAAAACCCCGACGTGCTTTCGGTGGGTGAAGGTCCGGGGATCGCCAGTGGGATCGGTATTGCGCTATTCGACAGCCAGGGCCAGCAGCTCCCGCTCAATCGTCCAGCGGATCGCTGGATATCACTCTACCGCGGACCGACGACGCTAAATTTCGTCGCCAAATATCGGGCGACCGGACGCCAGGTCACCGGCGGTGCAGCCAATGCCCAGGCCTGGTTCTCATTGACCTATCAGTAATTAATCCGCAGACAAACAGGACAACACGGTGAGCAGACAAGGAGATAATGTGAGAAAAACGGCAACGATGGCGTATGGCTTACTGGCAGGATGTGTGCTTTTCGCCGCCAGTATCTTTAGCGCCAGCGCGCAGGCGGGCGTTGCGCTTGGCGCGACCCGGGTTATCTACCCGGCGGGACAGAAGCAGGTCCAGCTCGCGGTGACCAATAATGATGACAACAGTACCTGGCTTATTCAGTCATGGGTGGAAAATGCCGATGGTCAGCGAGACGGCCGGTTTGTCATCACTCCTCCGCTGTTTGCCATGCAGGGTAAAAAAGAGAACACCCTGCGCATTATCGACGCCACCAATAACCAGCTGCCGCAGGATCGGGAAAGTCTGTTCTGGATGAACGTGAAGGCGATCCCTTCGATGGATAAATCAAAGCTCAGCGACAATACCCTGCAGCTGGCGATTATCAGCCGCATCAAGCTCTACTACCGTCCGGGAAAACTGGCCCTGCCTCCGGATCAAGCGGCGGAAAAGCTGACCTTTAGCCGTAGCGGATCGTCGCTGACGCTGACGAACCCCACCCCCTATTACCTGACGGTGACCGAACTGAACGCCGGGACACGCATTCTGGAGAACGCCCTCGTACCGCCGATGGGCAAAACCAGCGTCAAGCTACCCGCGGATGCCGGGAACACCATCACCTATCGCACGATTAATGATTACGGCGCGCTGACGCCGAAAATGAATGGCGTGCTGCGCTAACCCAGAAGCGCCCCGCCGCGCGGGACACGCTGCGCATGACCAGAAGCAATGACAGCCGGGCAACGTCGGACCGGAGGGATAATGTCACATCGGAAATATGGACTGGATCATTTAGGTTGCCGAACTGCCCGGCGCCTGGTATCTCCGGCGCTGGCGCTGTGGCTCTGCTCACAGCCGTTTGCCGCGCGGGCGGACCTCTATTTTAACCCCCGCTTTTTAGCTGACGATCCGGCGGCGGTGGCTGACCTGTCGGGATTTGAAAAAGGCCAGGAGGTTCCGCCAGGCACCTATCGCGTCGATATTTATCTCAACAATGGTTTTATGACCACCCGAGACGTCACTTTCCAGGCCGATGCCCAGGGTCACGGTCTGTCACCCTGCCTGACACGCGGCCAGCTGGCGAGCATGGGTGTGGATACCGGTCGGGTGCCGGGCATGGCGACGCTGGACAGCACGGCCTGCGTGCCGCTGACCACGCTTATCAGCGAAGCTACCACGCGCTTCGACGTCGGACAGCAGCGCCTGTACCTCACCGTCCCCCAGGCATTTATGGGTAACCATGCGCGCGGCTATATTCCGCCGGAGCTGTGGGATAACGGTATCACCGCCGGGCTGATAAACTATAACTTCACGGGCAATAACGCCCATAACACCACAGGTGGCAGCAGCCGTTACGCCTATCTGAATCTACAGAGCGGCCTGAACATTGGCGCCTGGCGTCTGCGCGATAACAGCACCTGGAGCTACAGCAGCGGCGGTAGCACCTCATCCAACGAGAATCGCTGGCAGCACGTTAACAGCTGGCTTGAGCGGGACATCACGCCTCTGCGTTCGCGACTCACCCTAGGGGACAGCTACACCAACGGCGATGTCTTCGACGGGATCAACTTCCGCGGCGCCCAGCTGGCCTCCGACGACAATATGCTACCGGACAGCCAGAAAGGCTTTGCGCCGGTGATCCACGGGATCGCCCGCGGCACGGCGCAGGTGTCAATCAGGCAAAACGGCTACGAAATCTACCAGAGCACAGTGCCGCCGGGACCATTTACCATCGACGATCTCTACGCCGCGGGCAATGGCGGCGATCTGCAGGTCACGATCAAAGAAGCGGATGGCTCCCGCCAGGTCTTCAGCGTGCCCTGGTCAACGGTGCCGGTTCTCCAGCGTGAAGGCCATACCCGCTTCGCCCTCACCGCCGGGGAGTACCGCAGCGGCAACAGTCAGCAGGAAACGCCCGATTTTTTCCAGGGCACGGCCATGCATGGCCTGCCGGCAGGCTGGACGCTCTACGGCGGCACCCAACTGGCAGACCGCTATCGCGCCTTTAACCTTGGGGTGGGGAAAAACATGGGCTATTTCGGCGCCCTGTCGCTGGATATCACTCAGGCCAACGCCACCCTGGCTGACGACAGCGAACATCAGGGGCAGTCGGTGCGTTTTCTCTATAACAAATCCCTGGATGAGACCGGCACCAACCTGCAGCTGGTGGGCTACCGCTACTCTACCCGCGGCTATTATAACTTTGCCGATACCACTTACCGCCGGATGAGCGGCTACAGTGTGGAAACCCAGGACGGCGTTATCCAGGTAAAACCGAAATTTACCGACTACTACAATCTGGCTTACAGCAAGCGCGGCAAGGTGCAGCTGAGCGTGACTCAGCAGTTGGGGCGCACCGCCACCCTCTATCTCAGCGGTAGCCACCAGACTTACTGGGGCACCGACGATGCCGATGAGCAGCTGCAGGCCGGCCTCAACGCCGCCGTGGACGATATCAACTGGTCGCTAAGCTACAGCCTGACAAAAAACGCCTGGCAGCAGGGGCGCGATCAAATGCTGGCGATCAATATCAATATCCCCTTCAGCCACTGGCTGCGTTCCGACAGCCGCTCGGTCTGGCGGCACGCCAGCGCCAGCTACAGCCTGTCGCACGATCTCAATGGCCGCATGACCAATCTGGCGGGCCTGTACGGCACCCTGCTGGAAGACAACAACCTCAGCTATAGCGTGCAGACCGGCTATGCCGGCGGCGGCAACGGCGACAACGGGAGCACAGGCTACACCGCCCTCAACTACCGCGGCGGCTACGGCAACGCCAACGTCGGCTACAGCCGCAGCGATGGCTTTAAACAGCTCTACTACGGGGTCAGCGGCGGCGTGCTGGCGCACGCCAACGGCATCACCCTGAGCCAACCGTTAAACGATACCGTGGTGCTGGTGAAAGCCCCCGGCGCCGGCGGCGTGAAAGTGGAAAACCAGACCGGGGTACGCACCGACTGGCGCGGGTATGCCGTCCTGCCTTATGCCACTGAGTATCGCGAAAACCGGATCGCGCTGGATACCAACACCCTGGCGGACAATGTCGACCTTGACGATGCGGTGGTCAGCGTGGTGCCCACCCATGGGGCGATTGTCCGCGCCAACTTTAACGCCCAGGTGGGGATGAAGATCCTGATGACGCTGACCCATCGCGGCAAACCGGTGCCGTTTGGCGCCCTCGCCACCGGCGACAGCAACCAGAGCGGCAGCATCGTCGCGGACAACGGCCAGGTCTACCTGAGCGGGATGGCGCTGGCGGGCAAAGTGCGGGTGAAATGGGGCGATGGCCCGGACGCTCAGTGCGTGGCCGATTACCGTCTGCCGCCGGAGAGCCAGCAGCAGGCGCTCAGTCAGCTTTCGGTCGCGTGCCGCTAAGGAGATCATGATGAGAACACTGCAGTATCTGCTGGGCGCCCTGTTCACCCTGGGCGCACCGGCTGCGCTTGCCGCCGATAGCACGATCGCCATCAGCGGCTATGTCCGCGATAACGCCTGCGCGGTAGCCGGCGAATCGAAGGATTTTACTGTCGATTTACAGGATAACGCCGCGAAGCAGTTTTATGCCGTTGGGGCGACGACGCCGCCGGTGCCGTTCCGCATCGTGCTGTCGCCCTGCGGCACTTCCGTCACCGCGGTGAAGGTCGGTTTCACCGGCGTGGCGGACAGCATCAACACCAGCCTGTTAAAACTCGATGCCGGGGCCTCGGCGGCGGCAGGAATGGGGGTGGAAATTCTCGATCAGCAGCAGTCCCGGCTGCCGGTCAATGCGCCGTCATCCACCATGACCTGGACCACGCTGACCCCGGGCCAGACCAATATTCTCAACTTTTACGCCCGGCTGATGGCCACTCAGGTGCCCGTCACCGCCGGGCATGTCAATGCGACAGCGACATTCACCCTGGAATTTCAGTAAGCGGAGGCTGAAATGAAATGGACTCATGTGGGCTGGCTGCTGGCCGGCCTGTTAACCGCGAGCGCTTCCCTGCGGGCGGCCGACGTCACTCTCACCGTCAACGGGAAGGTGGTGGCCAGACCCTGCACGGTTTCCACCGTCAATGCCACCGTCGAGCTGGGCGATCTCTATACCTTTAGCCTGATCGGTGCGGGCTCGGCATCGGCCTGGCACAGCGTGGCGCTGGATCTGAGCAACTGCCCCGTGGGTACTTCACGGGTGAAAGCCACCTTCAGCGGAACGGCGGACAGCACCGGCTATTACAAAAACCAGGGAACGGCGGGCAATATTCAGCTCGAACTGCAGAACGAGGACGGCACCACGCTGAACAATGGCAGCAGCCAGTCGGTACAGGTGGATGAGGCCAGCCAGTCCGCTCGCTTCCCGCTGCAGGTCAGGGCGCTGTCCGTCAACGGCGGCGCCACGCAAGGCACCATTCAGGCGGTGATTAACGTCACCTATACCTACGCCTGAGCCAGGAGAGCATCATGATGAAAAAAATAATCCCCCTGTTCACCACCCTGCTGCTGCTGGGCTGGTCGATGAACGCCTGGTCCTTTGCCTGCAAAACGGCCACCGGGGCGACGATTCCCATCGGCGGCGGGTCAGCCAACGTCTACGTTAACCTGACCCCGGCGGTGAACGTCGGGCAAAACCTGGTGGTCGACCTCTCCACGCAGATTTTTTGCCATAACGACTATCCGGAAACGATCACCGATTACGTGACCCTGCAGCGCGGATCCGCCTATGGCGGTGTGCTGTCGAGTTTTTCAGGCACCGTGAAATATAACGGCACCTCTTACCCGTTCCCGACCACCACGGAAACCGCGCGGGTGATTTATGATTCACGGACCGATAAACCCTGGCCGGCCGTCCTGTATCTGACGCCGGTGAGCACTGCCGGTGGAGTGGCCATCACCGCAGGATCGTTAATCGCGGTGCTGATCCTGCATCAGACCAACAACTACAATAGCGACTCCTTCCAGTTCATCTGGAACATTTACGCCAACAACGACGTGGTGGTCCCCACCGGCGGCTGCGACGTCTCCGCCCGCGATGTCACCGTCACCCTCCCGGACTACCCGGGATCGATGGCCGTGCCGCTCACCGTCCACTGCGCGCAAAGCCAGCAGCTGGGGTATTACCTCTCCGGCACCACCGCGGACAGCGCCAACGCGATCTTCACCAATACCGCCTCCGCCTCGCCGGCGCAGGGGATAGGCGTTCAGCTGACGCGCAACGGCAGCGCCGTCCCGGCGAACAGCACGGTCTCGCTGGGCACCGTCGGCACCTCGCCGGTCAACCTCGGCCTGACGGCCACCTATGCCCGGACCACAGGCCAGGTTACCGCCGGCAACGTGCAGTCGATCATCGGCATCACCTTTGTCTATCAATGATGACCGATTATATCCTCTCGCCCTGCTCGCTGGCCGCCCGCGGGTTGAGCCAGCTGATGCTGAACGCCGCGAAGCGGCCCGTTGAGCTGCCGGTCGAGGGCGTGTCCCTGCGCGAGCTGGCCGCCGTGAAGCGGATCGTGGTGTATCTCCCTGACGATCCCCTGTGGATGCTCACCACGCTGCGCCAGGCGGCAAGGCTACTCGACGAGGCCTTGCCGCCGTTACCGATGTTGATTCTGAGCCGCAGCCCGGCCATCTGGCTGTGGCAAACGCTGCTCTATCAGGTGAGTCATCCGGATCGTCTGCGCAACGTCCATACTGCCCCCGCCGATCTGTCCTGCGCGGAGCTGGCCCATCGGCTGGAGAATGCGCCGCGGCTTGAGCGGCTTGCCGGCGAAGCCGCCCTGATCCACGGAAAACGGGTCGTCGGGTTGACCCACGCCGAGCTCAAGGTGATCCTCGCCCTGCTGCAAGGGCAGACGATAGGCGAGCAGGCCCAACGTCTCGGATTGAGCCAGAAAACGCTCTACACCCAGCGGCTGGCTGGGGTGAAAAAGCTGGTGGAATGTCATCCGCATCTGGCCCCCCGCTTTCCGCGCACGCTGCTGCCGCGCTCACCCGCAAACGCACTGACGGCGTTTGAACAGGAATGGGTACAAGCGATTCACGATCGCCAGGTCTTCCCGGTTTTTCAACCTATCGTCGATAGTCGCTCACAGCTACAGGGGGTGGAGATCCTGATCCGCTGGCGCCACCGCGGCCAGGTACTTCACCCCCAGACCTTTCTGCCGCACTTCCGCGCCGACTACACCTGGCTGCTGCTTACGGCCTTTGTTCTGCAGGAGGCCGTGCAGAATATTAATGAGTATCCAGGCACCTTCTATTTTTCGGTCAACATACCCTCCTCACTCGCCGACAGTGACAGCCTGCTGCGGATGGTGGAAGCCGCTCGCCAGCAGCTTCGGCAGCCAGAGGGCGTGGCAAGGCTGGTGCTGGAATATGCTGAAACTATCGATTTTCGCCATCAGAGCCGCTCCGCCGCCCACGTGGCGCAGCTGCAACGTGCTGGCGTGCGCGTGATGCTGGACGACTGCTTTTCTCAGGGGAGCGTTATCTTTCCGGCGCGTCGACTGCACTTCAATGCGTATAAACTGGATATGAGCATCGTCAATGACGCCCAGCACGATCCAAAGGCGCTTGCGCTAATAAAAAGCCTGGCCTACTACTGCCAGTTGAGCGGCAGCCGCTGTGTGGCGGAAGGTGTGGATTCACTGGCGAAATTTACGCAGTTAAAATCGCTGGGGATTGATCGCTTCCAGGGCTATCTGTTTTCACCACCGATGCGGCGCGAACATCTCCCGGATCTGATCCGCCGCTTTTCCCACCAGCGCGATCCGGCGAAACGTTGAGGGTGCGAGAAAAGCGCACCGGTTAGCACCGGTGCCGGTACGTCATGCGCGAATATCGTCGTATTCGCGGGTGTTATCGAATTCATGTTTGGCAAACGGGCAGAGAGGGATAATCTTCCGCTGCTCCTGGCGCATTTTTTCCACTACCTTCGCCACCAGCTGTTTCCCCACGCCCTGGCCTTTCAGGCTGGGATCAACATCGGTATGTTCGATAATGCTGAGGTGTTCGCCGGTGGGAACAAAAACAATCTCCGCCACCTGGTTTCCCTGCGCGTCGTTAACATAAAATTTGTTATGCCCTTCCAGTATTTCCATCTTCTCCTCGCTTATTTATGACGATATTGCAGAGCGCCGCTCGGGCAGGTATCAATCACGTTTACCACCGTCGCGACATCCACTTCATCCGGGATAATCCACGGCTTACGCTTCAGGTTGAAGAGCTTCGCGCTGCCGCGCACGCAGTTCCCGGAATGCTGACAGATCGCCGTATTAAAGTAGACGTCGATTTTCTCCCCGGTGTAGGCCCGGTAGCCGGCTTCCAGTAATTCCTTATCCATGACATTGCCTCGGTCGTTTTTATCTTTCAGGCTAAGCATAGCCCTCGCCGTGGCGGCTGACTATGCGCAAGCGCGGGAATTGACGCCTCACATCATGCTCTCCCATCGCGCAAGGATCCCGCAGTCAACGATCGGTTGACTTTCATTCCCGCAACGAGGCGATTACACTCATGACACACTGGTATGATCACTCAGGGATGTTCCATTGAATCATATTGCCACCATCGCCCGCCCGGCGCGGTTACTGCTCGTCTTGCCGCTTTCCGGCTGCTCACTTTCGCCAGAGATCCCGGTATTGGGCGCTGCTTTTCCCGGCTGGTTTTTCTGCTTACTGGGCGGTGCGTTTTTACTGATCCCCTGCCATATCCTGATTACCCGTAAAGGCTGGCAGCCGCGCTTTTCTCCCCTGGTCTTCAGCTACGTCGCGCTGATGTTCCTGTTCGCCACGTTGCTGTGGTTTCTGTTTTTTGTTCACTGATCGCTTATGACAACTTCCCGCACTTCCCTGTTACGCAAAAAGTGGCCTCTGCTGGCGCTGGTCCTTGCCGCCATCCTGGCGCTGATCCTCGTTATCTGGCAGTTGCAAACCTCGCCGGAGACCAATGACGCCTATGTCTATGCCGATACCATCGATGTAGTGCCCGAGGTCAGCGGACGCATCGTGGAGATGCCCATTCGCGATAACCAGCGGGTGAGAAAAGGCGATCTGTTGTTCCGCATCGACCCCCGCCCCTATCAGGCAATGCTCGATGACGCGAAAGCCCGGCTGACGACCCTCGACGCGCAGATCATGCTGACCCAGCGCACCATCAAAGCGCAGGAGTATAACGCCCAGTCGGTGGCGGCCGCCGTCGAGCGCGCCAGAGCGCTGGTTAAGCAGACCACCTCCACGCGTATCCGCCTTGAGCCGCTGGTGCCGCAGGGGTTCGCTTCCCAGGAAGATCTCGATCAGGCGCGCACCGCTGAGAAAGCGGCGCGGGCGGAGCTGGAGGCCACGCTGCTGCAGGCCAAACAGGCCTCGGCGGCCGTAACCGGCGTGGATGCCATGGTGGCGCAACGCGCCGGGGTCCTGGCGCAAATCGCCCTCGCTGAACTGCATCTGGAATTTACCGAAGTGCGCGCGCCGTTCAACGGCGTGGTGGTGGCGCTGAAAACCACCGTCGGCCAGTACGCCTCGGCGCTGAAGCCGGTCTTCACCCTGCTGGATGACGACCGCTGGTATGTGATCGCGAACTTCCGCGAAACCGACCTGAACAACGTGCGCCCCGGCGTGGCGGCGCGGATCACCGTGATGACCAACCACAACCGGACCTTTAACGGGGTGGTGGATTCGGTCGGCTCCGGGGTCCTGCCCGAAGGTGGGAGCGTCATCGAAGGGCTGCCGCTGATCCAGAAAAGCATTAACTGGGTCCACGTCTCGCAGCGCTTCCCGGTGAAAATCGCCGTCAGCGATCCCGACCCGGAACTGTTCCGCATGGGCGCCTCGGCCAGCGCCGTGCTGCAGCCGTAGCCGGGCGACGCTATGTTTCCTCTCGCCCATTTTTTACGCCAGGAACTGCGCGACGCGCCGGGACGCGCCAGCTACACGCTGCGCCTGACGCTAAGCTGCGCGGTGCTCATCACCCTGTTTATGACCCTGCAGATCCCTTTCCTGGCCGTTGCGCTGATCGTCGTGTTCTACGTCAGCCAGCCTAACGTGTTGATGATTAAGCTGGTCAGCGTGGTCTTTTTTGTCACCGTCACCGTGGCGCTCGGCGGCGTGTTGCTGATCATCAAGTGGACCTATGACTACCCGCTGATCCGCCTGGCGGCCTCCGTGGCGCTCTTTTTCTGCGCCCTCTATCTGATGCGGGTGCTGGGCAAGCTGGGACTGGCCTTTTTCGTGGTGGCGCTGGCGGTGATTTACGCTCAGACCTTCCCGTCGATGACCAGCCAGAGCGAGATCCTGGTGCGGCTGCTGCTTTGGCTGTGGGTGGCGATTAACACCGCGATCCTCGTCACCCTGCTGGTCAACGCCTGCTTTCAGCAGGCCTTTCCCGGTAACCAGTTTAAGGCGCGTCTGGCCGGGATGCTGCACGAGGTCGCCCGGCGGCTGGCGGCCCCGGACGCTGAAGCGCCACCGACCTTCGGCGAGACCGCCGCGCAGTTCAATCAGCTGCAGTCGCTATTCGCCCAGGCCAGCCGGGCGACACCGGAGATCGCCGCCGATCCCCAGGCCTGGCGCTCGCGGCTGGCCGCCACTTTGCGCTGCTACCAGCTGGCGGCCCTGCTGCAAGCAGACGAGGCGGATAGTGACGATCGCCAGCAGCTGTCGCAGGCGGTACTTCAGCTGAAGAACGCCCTTAGCGAGGGGCCGTTTGACGGCGCTATTCCTCCCCTGACGCTCAGCGGTCGCGGCGTCAATCGCGCTGTTCTGCAGGAGATGGCTACCACTCTGCAGCGGCTGGCGCAGGGTGAGCCGGTTGCCCTGCCGCAGGGTGAGGTGGAGAAGGCGCCCCTGCTGGCGCCGGACGCCTGGCGCAACCCGGCATATCTCCATTTTGCGCTCAAGACCCTGCTGGCGACCCTAATCTGCTATGTCTTCTATACCGCTGCCGACTGGCAGGGTCTACATACCATTATGCTGAGCTGCGTGATCGTCGCCCAGCCCGGGCTGGGCGCCACGATGCAAAAGACATGGCTGCGCATCGGCGGGGCGCTGCTCGCCTCCCTGCTGGCGCTGCTGTTAATCGTCTTTGTCCAGCCCTGGACCGATTCGCTGACGGGCCTGCTGGCGATGTCCCTGCCGGTGCTGGCGCTGGCGGCGTGGATTGCCGCCGGCTCGGAGCGTATCGCCTACGCCGGGATCCAGATTGGTTTCACCTTTGCGCTGGCCTTTCTCAGCTGGTTTGCTCCGCTGACGAACCTCACCGAGCTGCGGGATCGGGTGCTGGGCATCCTGCTCGGGGTGCTGGTCTCCTCCATTGTTCATTTGTATCTCTGGCCGGACAGCGAAGCGCCGCAGCTGAAAACCCGCCTTGCGGCACTTTATCGCCGGCTGGCGGACTGCCTCGCCGCCCCGAAGGAGGCGGTTCCGCTGGCTCCCCTGCTTGTCGCCTTCACCGACAGCGAAGCGCTGATCCACCGGGTTCGCGCCGAACCGCTGGGCACGTATGCTCACCCCTGGCCCCAGGCGAAAGGCTGGCCGATGCGCGCCACCCTCGCCCAGGCCGAGGAGATCGCCCGCCTCAGCGAAGGCTACCGACTCAACGCCGCGCCGGGAGACCCGACCCTGACCCGCTGCGCCGAACAGCTGCGGCGCTACGCTGAACGTATCGAACAGGAGGCGACGGCGCCTGGCGAACAGCTGACCGCCGACCTGACTAACCCCTTTGGCCCGGCGCTGGCCGCCGCGCTGGCCGCCCTGCCCGACTGGGGGCCGACACCGATAGCGACTGAGCAACAGGCTAAAACGTCATGATGATCCTTCCTTTCTCCGCGCGCCTGCGCGGCACTCTTTTTACCCTGACGCTGACGCTGCTCAGCGGCTGCGCGCTGATCCAGGATGAGCCTGCCCAGGTCGCCATCGTCAATCCGCAGCAGGCCCAGCTGGCGCAGGTGATCCACCTGGCGAACAGCGACTGGCCGGCCGCCCGCTGGTGGGAGGCCTATGATGATCCTCAGCTCAATATGCTGATCAACCGGGCGCTGCAGAACTCGCCGACCATGCAGGCCGCCCGGCTGCGCATCTCCCAGTCGCAGTCCACGGTGGAACTCGCCCGGTCGGCGATGGGCCTGCAGGCCACCGCCGTCGCGGCGCAAAACCGCCTGCGGATCACCGACAAATCCTTTAGCTGGCCCTACTCATACTCCCTGCCGGTGGATAAAAACGGCCCCTGGTATACGCTGAATACCGTTGGCGTCGGGGCGCAGCTGAATATCGATCTCTGGGGGGCCGATCGCGCCCGGGTCGCCGCCGCTATTGGCGAGAAAAACGCCCGGCTGGCGGAGACCGCCGGCATTGAGCTCGACATCGCCAGCAGCGTGGCGCAGCTCTATTTCGCCATGCAGGCGACGTTCCAGAAAATCGCGCTGCTGCAGGAGCTGGAGGGCATTGCCCGATTCTCGGTGGAAGCCCACGAGCACCGGACCCGGCGCGGCCTGGAAGACAGTGTGGATGTGGCCAACGCCCAGGCCGAACAGCTCGCCGCTCGCCAGCAGATCATTAGCGCCGAGGGGATGCTGACCCAGTATCGTGAAACCCTGCGGGCGCTGATCGGCGCCGATGCGCAGAGCATGCCGGCCATCCATCCGGTGGCGCTGCCGGCGCTCCAGGAGACGCTGCCGCCGTCGCTCTCTTTCGAGCTGCTGGCCCGCCGTCCGGACCTGCAGGCGCTGCGCGGCTACGTCACCGCCTCCCTGAGCCAGGTCGATGCGGCGAAAGCGGCCTTCTACCCCCATTTTGATATCAAAGCGTTCTGGGGCTATAACGCCCTGAGCGTCGGGGATCTGTTTAAGTCCTCTTTCCAGCAGATCAACCTGCTGCCCGGGCTGTATCTGCCGATCTTCGACGGCGGCCGTCTGAACGCTAATCTGCAGTCGGTACGCACCGCCAGCAACATCCTGATCAAACAGTACAACCAGGCGGTGCTGGATGCGGTTCGCGATGTCGCCATCAGCTCCAGCCAGCTTAACGACCTGAATCAGCAGCGCGCGCTGCAGCAGCTAAAAGTCACCGCGGCGCAGACCACCACCGATAGCGCTCGCGCCCATTATCAGCGCGGCCTCCTCAGCCGCTACGCCGCCGAAGAAGCCCGCCGGGCGGTCCTCGCCCAGCAGCTGTTGCTGCTGGACATTGAGGCCCAGCGGCTAAGCACCGACATTACCCTGATCAAAGCCCTGGGCGGCGGCTATCGAGGGCAATAACAAAAATGCCTTCCCAATAGGGGAAGGCATTAAGCTGAAGAGGCGGGGTGGATGCGCGGCGATTACACCAGGGCGCGCAGCTCTTCCCGCATATAGGTGGAAAAGAATTCCGGATGCTTAATCACCAGCCGTTCGCCGGCGGCGACCGGTTCAGCCCACTCCGCCACTTTATCGGTAAACCCAGCGCTCCAGCCCTGCTGTTGGCCGCGCGCAGCGACGTCGGCCGGGGTGGCGGGTACGCCCAGTTCTTTTAAATATTTGAGAATTCCCTTCGCGGTACTTTCATCCATAGACTGTGGTACTGGCTCAGACGTATTCATACCACCGATGAAATCCAATGCTTTATCAATGACTGCTGGCATAGGTGTGTCCTTATATTAACCACATAGTAAACCTGACTACACTATGGACCGGAAAGCGACGTGATTTCAAAGAACACGCTCACGTTATGGGACATCGCGCATTGTGAAAAGGGGATTTTGTTCTGCTGGGGCGGGGATTGGACAAAAAACAAGCCGGCCCCGTAGGGCCGGCCTGAGGATCGCGTCAGGCGTTGCTGAGGGATTTTTGCGCGGCGCTGGACCGGCTGTTCTCCAGCATCCGGCGGACCGGGACAATCAGCACGGCCAGCACGGCGGCGCAGATCAGCAATGCGATGGAGCAGCGGGCGAAGAGGTCCGGCAGCAGCGACAGTTGATCGGCCTTCACATGACCGCCGATCAGGCCCGCCGCCAGGTTACCCAGCGCGCTGGCGCAGAACCACAGCCCCATCATCTGGCCGCGCATTCTCTCCGGCGCCAGCAGAGTCATGGTCGCCAGCCCAATCGGGCTGAGGCACAGTTCACCGAGCGTCAGCATCAGGATGCTGCCCACCAGCCACAGCGGCGACACACCGGCCCCGCCGTTGCTCAGAACGTTCTGCGCCGCCAGCATCATCAGGCCAAAGCCCGCCGCTGCGCACAGGATGCCAATCACGAATTTGGTCATACTGCCCGGACGAACGTTTTTACGCGCCAGCGCAGGCCACGCCCAGCTGAATACCGGCGCGAGGAGAATGATAAACAAGGCGTTAATCGACTGGAACCAGACCGCGGGGATCTCAAAATCGCCGATCATCCGGTTGGTGTAGTCGTTAGCAAACAGGTTGAAGGAGGTCGGTTTCTGTTCAAACGCGGACCAGAAAAAGGCCGCCGAGACCAGCAAAATAAAGCATACCAGCAGGCGCGCCCGCTCTTTACGGTTGAGTCCGGCGAAGACGAACAGCCAGATGAAATAGAGCGCCACGGAGGCGGCAATTACATAGACCAGCACGCTGGCCACCGCCACCGGGTTAATCACGATCGTGCCCAGGCTGATAAGCGTGACCAGCACCGCCACTCCCAGAGCCAGCGCCAGCAGCCACGCTCCAACGCCATTCTTTTTCGCCACCGGGCTGTTCCAGGTGGAATCGAGGCCAACCTCCGCGTCATAGCGCTTCATCGACGGTACGGCAAAGACACGGAAAATGATCAGCGCCACCAGCATCCCGATCCCCCCGATGCCGAAGCCCCAGTGCCAGCCATGCGATTTGATAAGCCAGCCAGAGATCAATGGCGCGATAAACGAGCCGATGTTGATCCCCATATAGAACAGCGAAAAACCACCGTCGCGGCGCGCGTCGCCCTTTTTATACAGGGTGCCGACCATCACCGAGATACAGGTTTTAAACAACCCGGAACCCAGGACGATAAACATCAGACCGATAAAGAACAGATCGTTGCCCAGCCATGCTGACAGAGCGATCGACAGGTGCCCCAGGGCGATCAGGATAGAGCCGTACCAGACGGCGCGTTGTTGGCCAAGCCAGTTATCCGCCAGCCAGCCGCCCGGCAGCGCGGCCAGATACATACTGCCGGCAAAAATCCCAACGATCGCCGAGGCGTTCTCTCGCGCCAGGCCCATGCCGCCGTCGTACACTGTCGCCGCCATAAACAGGATCAGTAAAGGACGGATGCCGTAAAACGAGAAGCGCTCCCACATTTCAGTGAAGAACAGGGAGCCCAGCGGATAAGGATGGCCGAAAAAGGTACGGCTTTCGTTTTTATTAACAGAGGAATGCATAAATTCTCCAGGTAAGGTGCGCCGCAGCGCAAGTTAACCGTATAAAGCAGGCTGACGATTTATAATTTGTTTGTATTAACATCAAACACGAGCATTTTTAACCATTTGATAACCACGCAATGGTTTTGTCCAGCCCCTTACCTTCCCTTTTTAGATGAAAAGTCGACAAACATCTAGTTTTACAGATTTAATGTTCGCAATAATGCAAACGACGTTGACTTTATATCATTACGCACAAAACGAAATTTTACCCATTAAAAACAAACAGTTAATAATTTATCGAGAGACATAAACCACCGGCGCAGAGGCGGTGTATAACGGCAGGAAAAGTAAGGGAAACAGACTGGATAGTGGAGAAATAGCGCTAATCGAGAATATTGTCAGCAATCCAGGCGCTACATACCTGGAGAGCCTACCATACAGGAGGATTAACACGGCATGCCGGCTGCTACAGCCGGCGCCATTCTGCGCGCTATTTCACACGCTGCCCTGCGGCATCAATGACTGGCTCACCGTCCTCCTTCACGAATGCGCCTTTTTGCGGCGCCGTCAGGATCTCCAGCACCACCTCTGACGGGCGGCAGAGTCGGGTGCCCTGCGGCGTCGTTACGATCGGACGGTTAATCAGGATCGGATGCTGAAGCATAAAGTCGATTATCTGGTCGTCAGTAAACCGGTCTTCCGCCAGGCCCAGCGCGTCGTAGGGTTCGACGTTTTTCCGCAGCAGCGCGCGCACCGGGATCCCCATCGCGGCGAGCAGCTGGCGCAGCTCATCACCCGACGGCGGCGTCTCCAGATAATAGATAATGGTGGGCTCGGCGCCGCTGTTACGGATCAGCGCCAGCGTATTACGCGAGGTGCCGCAGTCAGGGTTATGGTAAATGGTGATGCTCATAGTACGTTCTCATGGCTGGTTGAAGGAGAGACGCAGCGCCAGCGCGGCCAGCGTCACAAGCAGCACCGGCAGGGTCATGGTGATGCCGCAGCGGAAATAATACCCCCAACCGATGGTGATGTGCTTCTGCGCCAGCACATGCAGCCACAGCAGCGTGGCCAGGCTACCAATTGGCGTGATCTTGGGCCCCAGATCGCAGCCGATGACGTTGGCATAAATCATGGCCTCTTTGATCGTCCCTGTTGCCGCGCTGCCATCAATCGACAGGGCGCCGACCAGTACGCTGGGCATATTATTCATTATTGAAGAGAGGAAGGCCGACAGGATACCGGTGCCCAGCGTCGCGGCCCAGAGCCCGCGCTCCGCCAGCATGTTCAGCACCGTGGTCAGATAATCCGTTAACCCGGCGTTTCGCAGACCATACACCACCAGATACATTCCCAGCGAGAAGATCACTATCTGCCACGGGGCGCCGCGCAGCACCTTGCCGGTGTTAATTACCCGCCCGTGCTTCGCGACAGCAAACAGGATCCCGGCGCCGAGCGCCGCGATGGCGCTGACCGGGATCCCCAGCGGTTCAAGGACGAAAAAGCCAGCCAGCAACAGCAGCAGCACGCCCCAGCCGGTGCGGAACGTCGCTGGATCTTTTATTGCCGTGGCCGGCGCTTTCAGTAACGCCATATCCCAGGCCGGCGGGATATCCTTGCGAAAGAACAGGTGCAGCATCGCCAGGGTGGTGAGGATCGCCGCGAGATCGACCGGCACCATCACCGAAGCGTACTCCCTGAAGCCGATGGCAAAGAAATCTGCCGAAACGATATTCACCAGATTCGACACCACCAGCGGCAGGCTGGCGGTATCGGCAATAAATCCGGCGGCCATGACAAAGGCCAGCATCGTTCCCTTGCTGAACCCCAGCGCTCGCAGCATGGCAATCACGATTGGCGTGAGGATCAGCGCCGCCCCATCGTTGGCAAACAGCGCCGCCACAGCCGCGCCGAGCAGGATAATCCAGGTAAACAGCAGACGACCCCGGCCTCTTCCCCAGCGGGAAACGTGCAGCGCGGCCCATTCGAAAAAGCCAGACTCATCAAGCAGCAGGCTGATAATGATAACGGCGATAAAGGTGGCGGTCGCATTCCAGACGATATGCCATACCACCGGGATATCGGCTACCTGTACGCCACCGGTGGCCAGCGCCAGCGCCGCGCCAAATGCCGCGCTCCAGCCGATCCCTAACCCCCGCGGCTGCCAGATTACCAGCACCAGGGTCAGGATAAAAATCGTACCTGCCAGCAACATCGTTCCTCCGCAAATCACATTCGAAAAATCATATATGTTAAGATAAATTTTTTACCGGCAACCCGGCCCGCCAGCCAGTCTGCTGATCATCAGCCGCACATCCTCCTGCTGACTGAGCCAGGCCTGCTCAATCACCTGCGCCGCCCAGGCCGGCATCTGCGGAGAGAGGCGGTAATGGACCCACTTACCCTGTTTACGATCCAGCAGCAATCCGCTCTCACGGAGCATCGCCAGATGGCGGGAGATCTTGGGCTGGGACTGGGCGAGCGCCGTACAGAGATCGCACACGCACAGCTCTCCACGCGCCTTGAGCAGCAATACGATCCCCAGCCGAGTTTCATCGGCGAGGTTTTTGAACAGTTGCAGGGGCAATAAAGACATGATTTCTCCTCAAGCGTGACGGACAGCATACGGGGCCACAAAGAAAGATCAATACACATGCGAAAAAACATATATATTAATTCACGTCTGCGATGAGCATCCGGGATGTTGCGCCCCGCCATCCCTGCTAAATAGCACAGAAAAATGCCGCGTTTTCTTTTATCCATCATC
Source organism: Klebsiella sp. KP20-425-1 (assembly GCF_025813515.1). Classification (NCBI taxonomy): domain Bacteria; kingdom Pseudomonadati; phylum Pseudomonadota; class Gammaproteobacteria; order Enterobacterales; family Enterobacteriaceae; genus Klebsiella; species Klebsiella sp. KP20-425-1. Next base: position 851,211 of record NZ_CP109614.1, on the reverse strand, counting down.
GAAATATGTCAGGCTGGAGATCCCATTGGATTGCCAGGGCTTTCAGGATGAGTACGATTTATGTGGTTGTTTTAACGTATATAAAACCGCTCGAAGCGGTTGACCGTGCGATCCCCGCCCACATCGAATGGTTCAAAAATGGCTATGCCGACGGCCTCTTTCTCGCCTCCGGCCGCCGTATTCCCCGCACCGGCGGCGTCATTCTGGCAAAATGCGATAGCCGGGAAACTCTGCAAGCGCGTCTGAGCCAGGAGCCCTTCCAGCTGCTGGGTCTCGCCCGTACAGAGATTATTCCCTTTGAGGCCAGCATGGCGTCACCCGCGCTGCAGTCGCTGTTATAACCCTGTCTGAAAGCATATCCCGGAGGAAAAATGCAGCCGTACTTTCACTGGATCAATGAACCTGCCGAGTGGCGCCGCGATTCCGACGGCCTGACGGTGGTCACTAATAAGCATACCGACTTCTGGCGCCATACCTGGTATGGCTTCGAGCGCTTCTCTGGCCATCTCTATGCCGCAGAAGTGGCGGGCGATTTTACCCTGCAGGCAAAAATCTGTGCGGATTTCACCACGCTTTACGACCAGGCTGGGCTGATGATGATGGCCGACGAGCAGACCTGGCTGAAGGCGGGAATTGAGTTTAATGACGATGCCCCGGCCATCGGCAGCGTACTGACGCTAACCCACTCCGACTGGGCCACCGGGCTTTTCCCCGGCGACCCGCGCACCTTCTGGCTGCGGCTGACCCGCAAGGGCGACGCGTTAAGGCTGCAGTATTCAACCGACGGCGAGCGCTGGCCGCTGCTGCGGCTCGGCTACTTTCCGCCAGGCCCGGTGAAAGCGGGCGTCATGTGCTGCTCACCGGAGCGTGGCGGACTGGCGGTTGCGTTTCAGGATATTCAGCTTTCCCCGCCGCTGGACAAAGCGCTGCACGATCTGAGCTGAACGCTAGCGGGAAGACCCGACTTTCTCTGCATCCTGGGGCCCAGGATTGCAGGGTTCGCTGGTGCCAGGGAGATAAAAATGACCGTGCTTATCGGGATCGGTGCCGCCAGGGCACCCTGCCCGACCCGAGGAATTATCGATATCGCCGCCGTTCGAACCGTTGCCGCCGTCGGCGCCAGCGCTCACCGACTGCCCGTTATGGCCACCGTGAACACCATGCGCAGCACTGGCCGAAAACGCCACCAGCGCGAATATACAGACTATGAAGCGTCTGCCCATTGATACCTCTCCCTTATTGATATTCCCAGCCTATGACGTTGGTGATGGGTTAAGCCGTTGAGCGGCAAAAATCATCGCGATAAAAACCGCTTTATCCGCAAGGAGTATAGGGTTAAGACTGAGGGAAAGACAGGATCTGTGCCTTCAGATATTTCGCACGCAAAATAGCCTTTATTCCGCGGCATGCATTATCAGGAAATCAATCAGGGCTTTCACCCTTTTCGTTCTGCCTGCGTTTTTTGGGTAATAGAGATAAACCGGCGGATAGGTTTTCCAGTAGTCCTCCATCACGGGAATAAACTGCTCACGATCGGGCTGTAATTGCAGGATTGGTTCAAATAAACGGCCAATCCCCAGTCCGTGGCGAATACCGTCGGCCATGACGTCAATATCATTGCTGATTAACTGTCCGGGCATCTCGACGGTGAGCTGCTCGCCGTGGTCATTGAGGATCAGCGGCAGGATGCGGTTGTTGGTAATAAAGCGATAGCCAATCAGCCGGTGATGATGGAGATCGGCAGGCATCACGGGCACGCCATATTCGGCAAGATAGGCAGAGGAGGCGTATAGCCCTTCACGAAACGGCTTCATTAACGGGCGGGCGACCACGCCGCCTTCGAGAATATCGCCAAAGCGGATCCCAAGGTCGAAACGCTCTTCAATAATATTGACGGTACCGTCATAGACCGATATTTCCAGCTGGATCCCCGGATATTGCTGACAAAATGCCGCCATCGCCGGTTTGAGAATAAGCAGGTAGGCAAAGCGCGAGAGGGTTATTCTCACTGCCCCGGAGGGCTCCTGATTCTGGTCGCGGATGATTTCCAGCGACTTTTCCAGTGTCTCCACCGCCGCGGCGGTCTGCTCCAGCAGCTGTTGCCCGGTTTCCGTCAGCTCGATACGCCGGGTAGTGCGCACAAAAAGGGGGTGGCCAATATGCTCCTCCAGCAGCCTGAGCGCATTGCTGACCGACGGCGGCGTGATTTCGAGCTTGCGCGCAGCGGCCGAGATATTGCCCTCGCGCGCAATGCTCTGAAAGATGCGTATCTGATTATAAAGCGCGTTATTCATAGCATCTCCTTAAGACACCCTCGCCTGATTATTAAGTACAGGCTAAATATTCTTAAGTCAATGACCGCCTAATCTTCCCCCCCTGCGGCTCGTATACTTTTGTCTCTTCCCGCTGACAACGACTTTCCGGAGACAACTATGCGAATTTTATGTCTGGATATCCCTGCCCCCGGCGCGACGCTGGAACACTATGCGCCGCACCTTACCGCAGAAGCCCTGCACGCCTGGGGACTGTACAAGTCAGGTTTTATTCGCGACATCTATTTCCGTCAGGATCGACCCGGCGTCGCTATTTTCCTCGAGTGCGACACCGTGGAAGAGGCGAATAATGTCATGGCCGAATTTCCGCTGGCAAAAGCGGGTCTATTAACCTTCGAGTGTATTCCACTCGGCTCGTTTATTAGCTGGGAAAATCTCTTCTCCGCTGAATTTAAACATCAGGAGTAACGTTGGGAATGGCTCATATTCTTGTCGTTTCCGGGCATCCGGATCTTAACCATTCCATCGCCAACGCCACCATCCTCGATGAGCTGGCGACCGCCCTGCCTGATGCGGAAATCCGTCGTCTGGACTGGCTCTATCCGGACGGCAAATTCAACATCGCCGCTGAGCAGGAAAGCCTGCTGCAGGCGGATGTGATTGTCTGGCAGTTTCCCTTTAGCTGGTATGGGCTGCCCGGGTTAATGAAACAGTGGCTGGACGAGGTATTTGTCCACGGCTTCGCCCATGGCTCAACGGCGAAACTGGGTGGTAAAAAGCTGCTCCTCTCCTTCACCACGGGAGCGCCACAGGCGCTCTATACCGCTGACGGTTTCTTTGGCCATGCCATTGAGGAGTATCTCCTTCCCTTCGAGACCACGGCCAGGCTGTGCAATCTTGAGCTGCTGGCGCCGGTTTATACCTGCGGTATTAGCTACGCCGACCGGGATGCCGACAAAATCGCTCAGCAAAAAACGCTTGCCCGGGAACACGCGGCCAGACTGATCGCGCGGCTTAATACTCTGGTGGAATAACCCAAAGGGAGAAAATAACGATGCAGTATACCCGGCTCGGGAAGAGTGACTTACTGGTCTCCCGTATCTGCATGGGATGTATGGGGTTTGGCGATCCGTCAACGGGTCAGCATCGCTGGACGCTGGACGAAACAGCCAGCCGGGACATCATCCGCCACGCTCTGGAACAGGGCATCAATTTTTACGATACCGCCATCGCCTATCAGAACGGCTCCAGCGAACGGTACGTTGGCCGGGCGCTGCGGGAGATGGCAAAACGCGAGGAGGTGGTGCTGGCCACCAAGTTTCTGCCACGAACCGCCGCGCAGATTGCCGAGGGGATCAGCGGAAAACAGGCGATAGCCCGCTCGCTTGACCAGAGTCTGCGAAACCTCGGGATGGACTACATCGACCTCTACATCTACCACATCTGGGATTACAACACCCCGGTTATCGACGTGCTGGAGGCGCTGCACACCGCAGTGACCGCCGGCAAGGTGCGCGCGATTGGCATTTCCAATTGCTATGCCTGGCAGTTGGCGAAGGTGAACGCCCTTGCCGAACGCGAAGGGCTGACATCCTTTGTTTCTGTGCAGAGCCACTACAACCTGATTATGCGTGAAGATGAACGAGAGCTGTTCGGGCTGTGCGCGGAAGAGGGTATCGCCATGACTCCCTATAGCGCGCTGGCCAGCGGCCGTCTCTCCCGCTTAGAAGGCCACACGCGGCGAGCGGTGGAAGATGATTATGCCCGGGGCAAATACGACGGCACGGCAGAACAGGACCGGATCATTATTGCCCGCGTCGCCGAACTTGCCGAACGGCATCAGGTCTCCATGACCGAAATTTCGCTGGCCTGGCTGCTGACAAAAGTGACGTCGCCTGTCGTAGGGGCCACAAAAAAAGATCACGTCGATGGCGCGGTAAACGCAGTCAATCTTCACCTGAGCCCGGAGGAAATCCAGTTTCTTGAAGAAACCTACCAGCCGCACGTTCTGACGGGGATCATGGCGCAAAACACGCCGCAAACGAAGGACGTTAAGCAGGTCTGGACGCGGTAACGCTCCGCCCTGCTGATCGGGAAAGGAGCAAATATGAAAAACGTGATTGCCGCGGCAGCCTTGTCGCTTGTGCTGTCTGATTTTGCCTATGCCAACGAACAAAGAGATGAAGCTATGATGAAAATTACCCCTTCCACCCTTGCTGACGCTGATATTCAAGCGGTCTCCCCGGCGCTGGCGCGCTTCGGCCGCGAGGCCATCAGCAACGACCTCTGGCAACGTGACGCCCTGTCCGCCCGCGACCGTAGCATCGTGACCGTAGCGATGCTGATTGCCCGCAACCAGCCAGGCGAGCTGAAGCACTATATTGCCGTTGCGCTCGATAGCGGCGTGACGCCAGCGGAAGTGTCAGAGATCATTACTCACCTCGCCTTCTACGCTGGCTGGCCCAATGCGATGTCAGCCGTCAGCGTCGCTAAAACCATCTTTGAAGCCAGGGGCGTGACGGCAGAGGCCCTGCCCGCCGCCTCGCCAACGCTGCTGCCACTCAATGAACAGGTAGAGAAACAGCGTGCAGACACCGTGGAAAAAAATGTCGGCCCCATTTCGCCTGGCCTGGTTAAATTTACCGCCGACCCGCTGTTTCTCGACCTCTGGCAACGGCCCGCGCTTACGCCCCGCGACAGAAGTCTGGTGACGGTCAGCGCGTTAATCGCCGCCGGACAGAGCGCGCAGATTGGCTACCACCTAAACAGAGCTATGGATAATGGGCTTTCGGCTGAAGAGGCCGGAGAAGTGGTCGCCCAGGCGGCGTTCTACGCGGGATGGCCAAATGCGTTTACCGCCGCCCCGGTGGTCGGTGAGGTATTGCGAGCGCGCGAGAGCAAAGCTGAATAAAAAAGAATAAAGGACAGGGAAGCTGTCCTTTATTTATCGTTAATTGTTAATTTAAAGGTACCTGGAGGGCTTTCGATCAGGTCTCGCGGAAAGAACATAAACGGTCTATCGAAGTATGGAGACTTCGATCGTGAGTCTGTTCACATCGCTCATTGAGAAAATTTCCGTTCCGTATGCCGTCATGAGTCTCATCCTTTGAAAGCAGCGATCGCTGTGGCGAGACGGTAGCGCGGACATGTCTATTTGGTCAGAGATGGACATCTCAATTTAGCTACTACACCGCTACTTCGTTTGATGCATTTAACCTTAAATATCAGTAAGTTGAATTATTCATTTAATATACATTGATGTTATAGCAATCGCTATACAGGCTCCTTAGTCATGACTGACCGGGCCACACCGCATATCGCAAGAATTTGCTCTCTCAGCCAGCGGTGACCGGGGTCGCGTTCCATTCTTGGGTGCCACATCTGCGATACCGTAATACGACGGCTTTTGAACGGCAGCTCGAAAAGGTGTACCTGGTCCGTTACCTGCTGATTGAGTAAATAGAGTGCGGGTATCATGGCGATAAGATCCGATTCCAGCGCCACGGAAAGTGCTGTCGGAAATCCCGGTACGACGCTTGCAATTTTACGTTTTGTCCCCAGTTCGGCCAGCGCATCGTCAACGGATCCGTGCAACGCGCCCTCGGGTGACGCTACCACATGGCCCCAGGCGACATAATCACTCACGCCTATTTCAGCCTGCTTAGCCAGCGGGTGCCCTTTACGGACGACGCCAACAAACCGATCCTCAAACAGTCGTTGCAGCCGTATTTCTGGCCCCATATTACTCTGAACGCCAATCTCCAGATCAACCAGCCCTTCCCGAAGATAGCGCGACGTTTTTTCCGGCTTAGGCGCGAAGCGTATACAGACGTCCGGCGCTGCGTCGGCAACCGCTGCTATAAGCGCAGGCCCAAACGCCACCACAAAACCATCGTTTGCCCTGATGGTAAAAAGACGCGCCAGATTTTGCGCGCTGAACGTTTCAGTTGAGGGCTGTAATACCGCCCTGGCATCGTGCACTGCACGCCTGGCGCGATCCCGGGTCGCTTCGGCCCACGGGGTCAGTACCATGTTACGCCCGGCGCGTACCAGGATCGGGTCTCCTGTGACATCGCGTAACCTGCTTAATGTCCGGCTCATGGCCGAAGTGCTGAGGTTCAGACGACGAGCCGCACCTGCGACACTCGCTTCACTCAGCAATACGTCGAGAGCTACCAGCAAATTAAAATCGGGATCAGACATTACCCTTCCTCCCAGCACATTAAGATAAGGCGTTTGATGCAACAATAAAGTGAAAATAGTGCGCCTTCCGCCTGGTAAAAGCCATCTTTATAGTTTTGTCATCCATACACTCTTCTCAGAGGACAAATGATGACGCTCTTTTCCAGTCAACCCGGCGACGAAGGACTGCCTGGCCCGGCGCGCGCACGGGTGATGGCCGCAATAATGACCACCACCTTAATGGGCGTGTTTGATGGCACCATGATCAACATTGCCCTGCCCTCCATGGCTCAGGAGATGCAGGTACCTGCCAGTATTGCCGTCTGGTTCGCCAACGGGTATCTGCTGGCGGCTGCGATGACGCTGGCGATATTCGCGGCGCTTGCGGCCCGTCTGGGTTATCGCCCCGTATTTCTGGCGGGCCTGACGACCTTTACCCTGACATCACTGGGTTGTGCGCTGGCGAATAAGCCCGAAGTGCTTATCGGTATGCGCGTGCTTCAGGGGATCGGCGGCGCGGCGACGCTGAGTATTGCCCCCGCAATACTCAGGTCCGTATTTCCCGGACGCTTACTTGGCCGCATTCTGGGGTTCCATGCCCTGCTCATTGCCTCGAGCTCCGCTATCGGCCCGGTATTGGGCGGTACGATCCTTCACACTCTTAGCTGGCAATGGCTGTTTGCGATAAACATTCTTCCCGGCACCCTCGCCTTACTGCTGGCGGTCAGAGCGCTGCCGCGGGATGCGATCCGTATGCAGGCGCCCTTCGACACCGTGGGCGCCATATTGTCGGCGCTGCTGTTGGGTTCGACGATCATGGCGGCGAACAGCCTACAGAACGCTACTTCTCAATTCGGCAGCCTTTGCTGGATGGCTCTCGCTGCGCTGAGCGGCATGGCTTTTATCTGGCAAATCCGCCGCACGGGTCATCCCTTACTGCCGCCGAGCATGTTTAAAAATGAACGTTTTACCCTCGCGGCCTTCACGTCGATGGTTGCTTTTGTCAGCCAGGGGATCACCTTTATTGCGCTACCCTTCCTGTTTCAGAGCGAATACGGCTACAGTCCGGTAGTGTCTGCCCTGCTGTTTACGCCGTGGCCATTAGGGATCGTGCTGATTGCGCCGCATGCAGGCCGTTGGGCGGACACGATATCAGCCCCGGCGATATCCACCCTGGGGCTGGTGATATTTGTCGTCGGTTTGATCCTGCTGGCGACGTTACCCGCCAGCCCTTCAATGTGGGATATCTGCCTGCGAAGTCTGGTATGCGGAATAGGGTTTGGCTGCTTTCAGAGTCCCAATAACCGGGAAATGCTCTCAAACGTTATTCGTGAGCACGCGAGTTATGCGTCCGGTGTTTTATCCATTATGCGCACTTTCGGGCAGTGCCTGGGAGCCGCCGCCGTAGCCGTTCTGCTGGCAGCAGATGAAAGGTCAATTCATGTTGCGCTGTGGAGCGCCGCCGCGGCCTCTGCGGTATCGGTCGTCGTCAGCGCGAGCCGGTTGCGTAAAATCGCTCATCCTGCGGAAACAGGATAAGCGCGAAAATATCACTAAACGCTACGACTCCAGCGCCAGCAGCGCAAAACGCCGATCCCGCAACCAAAGTGGAGTCCTCCGTCGGAGTTCAATAGACTAACAGAATGCTATAACCGCTGATTTATTAAGGGAAAATTGAGTTAGGTAGACTTCAGGAGACTTGAATTTGGAGCGGGCGAAGGGAATCGAACCCTCGTATAGAGCTTGGGAAGCTCTCGTTCTACCATTGAACTACGCCCGCGAAGAGGTGCGAGAAGCATTATAGCCCTTACGCACCCTGTGACAAGCCTGCCGGATGCTGACTGGCGATAAAATAACCTTTTAGCACTTAGGTTTACTTCCCTGCGGCGGCAGGTAACGCAGCGGATCGATGGCTGTCGCCCGGTAGCGGATCTGGAAATGCAGCCGCACTGAATCGGCATCCGTACTGCCCATGGTGGCAATTTGCTGGCCGGCCTTCACGCTCTGGCCATTATTCACCATTAGCTTATCGTTGTGGGCATAGGCGGTGATGTAATCCTCGCTGTGCTTAATCATGATCAGATTGCCATAGCCGCGCAGCTGATTGCCGACGTAGACCACCTTGCCCGCCCCGGCGGCATACACCGGCTGGCCGCGGGTTCCGGCGATATCAATACCTTTATTGCCGCCATCGGCGGTGGAATAAGGCAGGACCACTTTGCCGCTGGTCGGCCAGCGCCAGCAGCGCTGTCCCACCGGCGGCCAGGAGGACTGAGGTACCGCGGACGAAGGCGTGACCGCCGCGGTGCGCGTAGAGGAAGATTTTTTCTTCGTTGTCTTCGTTGAACTGCTGCCGTTAAGCTTCAGCTTCTGCCCCACCTCAATGGTGTAAGGCGGGGAGATGTTATTCAGGCGGGCCAGATCGCGAACGCTGGTGCCGGTGGTGCGGGAGATGCCGTACAGGGTATCGCCGCGTTTAACGGTGTAGGTGCCACCGGAATCGGAGGTGCTGGAGCAGCCGGCCAGCACCAGGCTTGCCGCCAGCATCAGTGTCATATAAAAGCGTTTCATCATCAGGCATCCTGCACTTAACACAACCACTTACCTCGCAATCAGGGCGAATATCATACCAGTCCGCGGCGCAGGGCGTCATCCCTGATGGCGAAACCATTATCCCCCGTCCCTAGCGCGCGGTCTGCGGCAGGCAGAAATTCATATTTGCGCCACGCGGCGCGGCGGCCTCTCCTCGCTATTGCGCGTTGCCGTTCACAGAGCTGCCTCCAGGGCTTGTTTTGGTAATGCCTTTCTCCCATTTATGGGCTACCCTAGTGGCCTGAGTACATGACCCGGCGGGTTTGTGCCGGGTCATTTTTTATTTTCAGGAGTCGTCATGGCCGGGGAACACGTCATTTTGCTGGATGAGCAGGATCAGCCTGCCGGTATGCTGGAGAAGTATGCCGCCCATACGTTTGATACCCCTTTACATCTCGCGTTTTCCTGCTGGCTGTTTAACCAGCAGGGTCAGTTACTGGTCACTCGCCGTTCGTTGGGCAAAAAAGCCTGGCCCGGGGTATGGACCAACTCGGTCTGCGGACACCCCCAGCAGGGCGAGACCTTCGAGCAGGCCGTCACGCGCCGCTGTCGCTTCGAACTCGGTGTGGAGATCTCTGATATCGCGCCGGTTCACCCGGCCTTCCGCTACCGGGCGGTCGCCCCAAACGGTATCGTTGAGAACGAAGTGTGCCCGGTATATGCCGCGCGCGTGGTAAGCGAAGTGCAGCCTAACGACGATGAAGTCATGGACTATCAGTGGGTTGACCTGGCAACCATGTTAAGCGCGCTGGCCGCCACGCCGTGGGCGTTCAGCCCGTGGATGGTGCTGGAAGCGGAAAATCGGGACGCCCGCCAGGCGCTGACCGACTTTGTTGCGCGTATGCGCGGGTAAGCTGACTATTCTCCAGGCCAGGCGCAGCCCTGTGCCTGTCATTAATGCCTGGCGGCGCTACGCTTGCACAGGCCTACGGTTCTGCGCCATTGCGTAGCCCGGATAAGGCGTTTACGCCGCCATCCGGGATCCCCGGCTTGCGCTGCGCTGAGCCAGGCTACGCCAGCCTTAGGACCTCACATCAGACATAAAAAAACCCGGCAAGCCGGGTTTTTTGCTTTTCGCGAAGGGCGATTATTTCTGCGGACGCATCGCCGGGAACAGAATAACGTCGCGGATGGTGTGGCTGTTGGTGAACAGCATGACCATACGGTCGATACCGATACCCAGACCAGCGGTCGGCGGCAGGCCGTGTTCCAGCGCGGTGACATAGTCTTCGTCATAGAACATTGCTTCGTCGTCGCCTGCGGCTTTCGCATCAACCTGATCCTGGAAGCGCTGCGCCTGGTCTTCGGCGTCGTTCAGCTCGCTAAAGCCGTTACCGATCTCACGGCCGCCAATGAAGAATTCAAAGCGGTCGGTGATTTCCGGGTTGACGTCGTTACGGCGCGCCAGCGGAGAAACTTCCGCCGGGTATTCGGTGATGAAGGTCGGCTGGATCAGGTGCGCTTCCGCCACTTCTTCGAAGATCTCGGTCACGATACGGCCCAGACCCCAGCTCTTCTCCACTTTGATGCCGATAGATTCAGCGATCGCTTTCGCGGAATCAAAGTTATCCAGATCCGCCATCTCGGTTTCCGGACGGTATTTCTTGATCGCTTCGCGCATGGTCAGTTTTTCAAACGGCTTGCCGAAGTCGAACACCTGGTCGCCGTAAGGCACTTCGGTGTTGCCGAGGATGTCCTGCGCCAGGGTGCGGAACAGAGATTCGGTCAGCTCGATCAGATCTTTATAATCCGCATAAGCCATGTAGAGTTCCATCATGGTGAACTCTGGGTTATGACGAACGGAGATCCCTTCGTTACGGAAGTTACGGTTGATCTCGAAGACGCGTTCGAAGCCGCCAACCACCAGACGCTTGAGGTACAGTTCCGGCGCGATACGCAGGTACATGTCCAGATCCAGCGCGTTATGATGGGTGATGAACGGACGCGCGGAAGCGCCGCCCGGGATCACCTGCATCATCGGGGTTTCTACTTCCATAAAGCCGCGGCCAACCATGAACTGACGGATGCCCGCCAGGATCTGCGAACGCACTTTGAAGGTCTTACGAGATTCATCGTTGGAGATCAGGTCCAGGTAACGCTGACGGTAACGCGCTTCCTGATCCTGCAGGCCGTGGAATTTGTCCGGCAGCGGGCGCAGAGCTTTAGTCAACAGACGCAGCTCGGTGCAGTGGATAGAGAGCTCACCGGTTTTGGTCTTGAACAACTTACCGCGGGCGGCGATGATGTCGCCGAGGTCCCACTTTTTGAACTGGTCGTTATAAACGCCTTCCGCCAGGTCATCACGCGCCACGTACAGCTGGATGCGGCCGCCTACGTCCTGCAGGGTCACGAAGGACGCTTTACCCATGATACGACGGGTCATCATGCGGCCAGCAACGGCCACTTCAACGTTCAGCGCTTCCAGCTCTTCGTTTTCTTTGCCATCGAAGTCAGCGTGCAGTTGGTCAGAGGTATGGTCACGACGGAAATCGTTCGGGAATGCGACGCCCTGCTCACGCAGCGCAGCCAGCTTCTCGCGACGGGTTTTCAGTTCATTATTAAGGTCAATTGCCGCGTCAGCGCCCTGTGCTTGTTGTTCAGACATGTTGGTTCCTCATAACCCTGCTTTCAAACTTGCTTCGATAAATTGGTCCAGGCTGCCGTCGAGCACCGCCTGAGTGTTGCGGGTTTCCACCCCGGTACGCAGATCTTTAATACGCGAGTCATCCAACACGTAAGAGCGGATCTGGCTGCCCCAGCCGATATCGGACTTGTTGTCTTCCATCGCCTGCTTCTCGGCATTTTTCTTCTGCATCTCCAGTTCATAAAGCTTTGCTTTCATCTGCTTCATGGCCTGGTCTTTGTTCTTGTGCTGCGAACGGTCGTTCTGGCACTGCGTCACCAATCCGGTCGGGATATGGGTAATACGCACCGCGGATTCCGTACGGTTAACGTGCTGACCACCGGCGCCGGAGGCGCGGTATACGTCAATGCGCAGGTCGGCCGGGTTAATTTCGATATCGATATCGTCTTCCACTTCCGGGTAAACGAACGCGGAGCTGAAGGAGGTATGACGGCGGCCGCCGGAATCGAACGGGCTCTTACGCACCAGACGATGAACGCCGGTTTCCGTACGCAGCCAGCCGTAGGCGTAATCGCCAATGATCTTAATGGTCACGGATTTAATCCCCGCGACTTCACCTTCGGATTCTTCGATGATTTCGGTCTTAAAGCCGCGCGCTTCCGCCCAGCGCAGGTACATGCGCATCAGCATGCTGGCCCAGTCCTGAGCTTCGGTGCCGCCGGAACCGGCCTGAATGTCAAGGTAGCAATCGGCGCTGTCATATTCGCCGGAGAACATGCGGCGGAACTCAAGCTGCGCCAGCTTCTCTTCCAGGGTATCCAGCTCGGCGACGGCTTCGTTAAAGGTCTCTTCGTCGTCCGCTTCCACGGCCAGATCCAGCAGGCCGGCAACGTCTTCCAGCCCCTGGGACATCTGATCCAGGGTATCTACGATGGCTTCCAGGGAAGAACGCTCTTTACCCAGCGCCTGGGCGCGTTCGGGTTCGTTCCACACGTCCGGCTGTTCCAGCTCGGCGTTTACTTCTTCGAGACGCTCTTTCTTGGCATCGTAGTCAAAGATACCCCCTAAGAACGTCGGAGCGCTCCGTGAGGTCCTGAATGCGGTTTTTTACCGGATTTATTTCAAACATGGTCGGTTTCTTTTAATGGATTTGTCAAAATGCGGTGATAAGAGCGGAATTCTACCGGATTCGCGCCCTTATTCCTACACTGTTGTCAATTTGGCCAGAGGTGATCGATGATCAGCTGCAGGCTACGGTTGCCGCGGAACTCGTTGATGTCGAGCTTGTAGGCTAACTGGACTTCACGCACGCCGTTATCCGGCCAGATGGAAGTATCAACGTTGAAGACGATACCGTCCAGCAGCGGCCCGCCGTCAACCGGTTCGACCATCACCTTCAGGTGACGCTCGCCCACCAGCCGCTGCTGCAGCAGGCGAAAACGACCGTCAAACAGCGGTTCCGGGAACATCTGCCCCCACGGCCCGGCGTCGCGCAGCATCTGCGCCACTTCCATGCTCATCTCCGCCGCCGCCAGCGGGCCATCGGAAACCACCTCGCCCTGCAACAGCGCAGGATCCAGCCATTCGGTCACCAGCTCGCCGAAGCGCTGTTGAAACTCTTCAAAACGCGCCTCCTCCAGCGATAAGCCCGCCGCCATCGCGTGGCCGCCGAACTTCAGGATTAGCCCGGGATAAAGCGTATCAAGGCGCTCCAGCGCATCGCGCATATGCAACCCCTGAATGGAACGACCGGAGCCTTTCAGCGTGCCGTCGCCGGTAGGCGCAAAAGCGATAACCGGGCGATGGAAGCGCTCCTTAATCCGCGAGGCGAGAATGCCGACTACCCCTTGATGCCATTGCGGATGGTACATCGCCAGCCCGCCGGGCAGGGTATCGGCGCTGCGCTCCAGCTGCTGACAGAGCGTTAGCGCTTCCGCCTGCATCCCCTGCTCAATCTCTTTGCGCGTCTGATTAAGCGCATCGAGCTCGTTGGCCAGCACCCGCGCTTCGCCGATGTTGTCGCACAGCAGCAGCGCGACGCCGACCGACATGTCGTCCAGCCGTCCCGCCGCGTTCAGGCGCGGCCCGAGGGCGAAACCGAGGTCGCTGGCCGCCAGCTTTTGCGGATCGCGGTTGGCAATTTCCAGCAGCGCCTTAATACCGGGCCGACATTTGCCGGCGCGAATGCGGCTTAACCCCTGCCAGGTGAGGATACGGTTGTTAGCATCCAGCGGCACGACGTCCGCGACGGTGCCAAGCGCCACCAGATCCAGCAGCTCGGCAAGGTTCGGCGCGGGGATGCCGCGAGCGTCGAACCAGCCTTTATCGCGCAGAAAAGTGCGCAGCGCCAGCATCAGATAAAACGCCACCCCCACCCCGGCCAGTGATTTTGACGGGAAGTCGCAATCGCGCAGGTTGGGATTAACGATAGCTTCCGCCGCCGGCAGCGTCTCGCCCGGCAGATGGTGATCGGTCACCAGCACCGGGATCCCCAGCGCATGGGCATGATCGACGCCGGCATGGGACGAGATCCCGTTGTCGACGGTCATGATCATCTGCGCGCCGCGAGCATGGGCCTGATCGACCACTTCCGGGCTTAAACCGTAGCCGTCTTCAAAGCGGTTCGGCACCAGATAGGAGACGTTGCCGTAACCCAGCGCGCGCAGGGCCAACACGCTGAGCGCGGTGCTGGTGGCGCCGTCGGCGTCAAAATCACCGACCACCACGATGTGCAACCCTTTCTGGAACGCGTCATGCAGCATCTCGACCGCTTTTTCAACGCCGGTGAGCTGCGTCCAGGGGAGCATGCCTTTGACGCTGCGCTCCAGCTCCTGCGCGCTGCGCACCCCGCGGCTGGCATATAGCCGCTGCAGCAGCGGCGGCAGGTCGGCGGGGAGTTCGACGCCGTCAACCGCCTCGCGGCGGCGTAGTTGTATCTGTTGTTTCACGCGAATCAGTTACCGCTTGTCTGTTTTTTGTGCTCATCAAGGAACGCCTTCAGCTCTTTCGGCCCCTGATAGCCCGGCAGCACCATGCCGTTACTGAGGACCATCGCCGGCGTACCGTTGACGCCCATCTGCACGCCGAGGGTGTAATGTTTGGCGATATCTACGCTGCAGCTCGCCGGCTGCACGCCTTTACCATTCATGGCGTCATCCAGCGCTTTGTTGCGATCTTTCGCGCACCAGATGGCCTTCATGTCCTGCTCCGCCTGGCTTTGCAGACCCTGTCGCGGGAAAGCCAGATAGCGCACGGTGATCCCCAGCGCGTTGTAGTCGCTCATCTGCTCGTGCAGTTTATGACAGTAGCCGCAGGTAATATCGGTGAAGACGGTGATGACGTGCTGCTCCTTCGGCGCTTTGTAGACAATCATCTCATTGCTCAGCGCGTTCAGCTTACCCAGCAGCAGCTGGTTGGTGACGTTGACCGGCTGAGCGCCGCTCACGTCGTACATCGGCCCCTGGATGATATGTTTGCCGTCGTCGGTCACGTACAGCACGCCGCTGTCGGTCAGCACCGTGCTCATCCCGGAAACCGGCGATGGTTGAATATCGGTGCTCTGCACACCCAGCTTCGCCAGCGACTGTTTAATTGCCGCGCTATCGGCGTGCGCCGCTCCTGAAAGGGAGGCCGCCAGCAGGGTGAACATCAATAAACCTTTTTTCATACTCAGTCCTTTTGTTCAGCACTCACGCCCGCGGGTGGTGCTGTTGATGAAGTTGTCGCAGACGCTCGGTCGCCACGTGGGTGTATATCTGCGTGGTGGAGAGATCGCTGTGTCCTAACAGCATCTGCACCACGCGCAGATCGGCGCCATGATTGAGCAAATGCGTGGCGAACGCATGGCGTAACACGTGCGGGGAAAGCTTTTCGCTGTCGATCCCCGCCAGTACGGCATAGTGTTTAATCCGATGCCAGAAGGTCTGGCGCGTCATCTGCTGGGCGCGCTGGCTGGGAAATAAGACATCCGACGCCACGCCGTTCAGCAGCCAGGGGCGACCATACTCGAGGTAATTTTCCACCCACAGTACCGCCTCTTCCCCCAGCGGCACCAGCCGCTCTTTGTTGCCTTTTCCCACCACCCGCAGCACGCCCTGCCGCAGGCTGATGTCGCTCATCGTCAGCCCCACCAGCTCCGAGACGCGCAGGCCGGTGGCATACAGCACCTCCAGCATCGCTTTATCGCGCAATTCCAGCGGCTGCTCCACCAGCGGCGCCTGCAGCAGGCGCTCAACCTGCGCCTCACTGAGATCTTTTGGCAGCCGCTGCGGTAGCTTCGGCGAGGCCAGCAGCGCGCTGGGATCGTCCGGGCGAATTTTTTCCCGGTACAGATGCTGGAAAAAACGGCGCACGGCGCTCAGCAGGCGCGCGGTGCTGGTGGCTTTGTAGCCGCCGGACTGCCGCTCAGCCAGCAGCGCCTGCAGATCGTCGCTGCCAACGCTTGCCAGCGACAGGCCGCGATGGTGCAACCACTCAACTAACATCGTCAAATCGCGACGGTAGGCGCTGAGCGTATTCTCCGCCAGGTTGCGCTCCAGCCAAAGGGCATCGAGAAACTGTTCGATTAGTGCCAGATCCTGTTTCACATCGGCCTCTTTGTTCGTTAAACGCTCTCATTATGCCTTAAGAGGACGCCTTTCTGGTACACTGCCCGCCATTCACGGCAAGAATCGAGATGTTTACGCGATGAATATAGGTCTGTTTTACGGCTCCAGTACCTGCTACACCGAAATGGCCGCGGAGAAAATCCGCGATATCATCGGCCCCGAGCTGGTGACGCTGCACAATCTGAAAGATGACTCCCCCGCGCTGATGAGCCAGTACGACGTACTGATCCTTGGCATCCCGACCTGGGATTTCGGCGAAATTCAGGAAGACTGGGAAGCGGTCTGGGATCAGCTGGACACCCTGAACCTCGAGGGAAAGATCGTCGCGTTGTACGGCATGGGCGATCAGCTGGGCTACGGCGAATGGTTCCTTGACGCGCTCGGCATGCTGCATGACAAGCTGGCGACCAAGGGCGTGAAGTTTGTCGGCTACTGGCCAACCGAAGGCTATGAGTTCACCAGCCCGAAACCGGTGATCGCCGATGGCCAACTGTTCGTTGGCCTGGCGCTGGATGAAACCAACCAGTACGACCTGAGCGACGAGCGCATCCAGAGCTGGTGCGAGCAGATCCTCGGCGAAATGGCCGAACACTTTTCCTGACGCGGCTTACTCCTGCGCCGGTTTTTGCAGCACCAGCCGGCGCAGATCGCGCCACTCTCCGGCGTCCATGCTGTCCGCCGCCAGCCAAAGATGCTGTCCGCGCCGGGTATCGACATGGCGCAAACGCAGCAGCATACCGCTATTGATAACCCACGGCGTCCCGAGGATCTCCCATTCGGCGTTTTGCCAGCGAAGACGGGAATCGGTGAGCAGTTTTATCTCCCCGCGACGGGCATGGATCCGCCGCTGGCTGCGCACGCAGTCGAAGACCACCAGCGACAGCAGCAGCAGCCAGATCGGGGTATAGCTCAGCGGCCAGGGAACCAACAGCACCAGGGCCGCCACCACGCCGTGAAGCAGCAGGGAAAACCACTGCGCGCGCCAGGAGATACGGAGATCAGATTGCCACAGGACCACGTTCCCGATTCCGTGTCTGAATTAAGGTTACCATCCGCTGCAGCTCCGCATCGGCCGGTTTGCCGTGGTTCATCAGCCAGTTGAACAGATCCGGATCGTCATTTTCCAGCAGGCGAATGAACAGCTGTTTGTCAGCGTCGCTGAGGGTATCGTACTCATACTCAAAGAACGGCATGATGGAGATGTCGAGTTCGCGCATCCCGCGGCGGCATGCCCAGTGGATACGTGCTTTATTGTTAATGTCCATGTTGACCTTCCAGCAGCAAAATATAGGTTAGTTTAACCCGTTTTCTGCCGTAACTTTACAGGAATATCGCTGAATGCGAGCATCCTTCCATAAAAACCTTAAAATAATGATGGGTTTATTGATTCCCTGCGTCAGGCGGCTGTCTCACGCCAGCGCACAAATGGCCTGTTGAAAGCACTTGCAATGCACTATAGCTCTTTTACCATTGGTCACACACACTGCGTTAAGCGATTCAGGATATGACTATGGCTTTTACACCTTTTCCTCCGCGTCAGCCTTCCTCTTCCGCTCGTCTGCCGTTAACGCTGATGACCCTGGATGACTGGGCGCTGGCGACAATTAGCGGGCCGGACAGCGAAAAATATCTGCAGGGGCAGATTACCGCCGATGTGAGTCATCTCACCGATGCCCAGCATCTGCTTGCCGCCCACTGTGATGCCAAAGGCAAGATGTGGAGCAACCTGCGCGTATTCCGTCGCGAGGGCGGCTTCGCGTGGATTGAGCGCCGCAGCCTGCGCGACGCGCAGCTGACCGAGCTGAAAAAATATGCCGTCTTCTCCAAAGTCACCATCGCCGCCAACGACGATCTGGTTCTGCTGGGGGTGGCCGGCTTCCAGGCGCGCGCCGCGCTGGCGCCGCTGTTCGCCGCCTTGCCCGACGCTGCCACCCCGGTGGTCAGCGAAGGCGCCACCAGCCTGCTGTGGTTTGAACACCCGGGCGAGCGCTTCCTGCTGGTGACCGATGTCGACACCGCCAACCGCGTCACCGACGCGTTGCGCGGCGAAGCGCAGTTTAACAACAGCCAACAGTGGCTGGCGCTGAATATTGAAGCCGGCCTGCCGGTTATCGACAGCGCTAACAGCGGGCAGTTCATTCCGCAGGCCACCAACCTGCAGGCGCTGGGCGGCATCAGCTTCAAAAAAGGCTGCTACACCGGCCAGGAAATGGTCGCGAGGGCGAAATTCCGCGGCGCCAATAAGCGCGCGCTGTGGACGCTGTCAGGGACCGCCAGCCGGGTGCCGGAAGCCGGGGAAGACCTGGAGCTGAAGATGGGCGACAACTGGCGCCGCACCGGTACGGTGCTGGCAGCCGTACAGCTGGATGACGGAAGCCTGATGGTCCAGGTAGTGATGAATAACGACATGGAACCGGACAGCGTGTTCCGTGTACGCGACGATGCCGGCAGCCTGAGCATCAAACCATTGCCGTATTCGCTGGAAGAAAATTAAGGAAAAGTTCCCGGCTTGCGGCGCTTGCGCCTTAGCCGGGCTACCCGGCCGCAGAATATCGTAGCCACGGTAAGCGTAGCGCCACCGTGGAATTTCCAGGCCGCAGAATATCGTAGCCACGGTAAGCGCAGCGCCACCGTGGCATGTTTATCAGGACTGGCCGATGTAAAGATAAATCGCCAGGAAGTGACACACGCTGCCGCCGAGCACGAAGCCGTGCCAGATAGCGTGGTTATAAGGAATACGTTTGCAGACGTAGAAGATGACCCCCAGCGAGTACACCACCCCGCCAACCGCAAGCAGCGTTACCCCGCCCACCGCCAGCTTCACTGCCAGCTGATAGACCACGATAAGCGACAGCCACCCCATGGTCAGATAGGTCACCAGCGACAAAATTTTAAAGCGGTGCGCGATGGTCAGCTTAAACAGGATCCCCAGCAGCGCCAGGCTCCAGATGACGATCATCAGCCCCTTCGCCAGCGGTGAATTCAACCCCACCAGCAAAAACGGCGTGTAGGTCCCGGCAATCAACAGGTAGATAGCGCAGTGGTCGAACTTTTTCAGCCACTGTTTCGCCCGCTGATGCGGGATCGCGTGATAGAGCGTGGAAGCGAGGAACAGCATAATCATGCTGCCGCCGTACAGGCTGTAGCTGGCGATCGCCGTCGCGCTGGCGTTTGTATCCGCCGCCTGCACCAGCAGCAACACAAGGCCGACGATACCAAACACCAGCCCAATCCCGTGGCTGATGCTGTTGGCAACTTCCTCTGCCAGAGAATATCCCTGAGTGATTAATGGTTTGCGAACCATACTGGACTCCGTGAAAACAAGAACGCTTTCATTGCCCACTTAGGGTAACTGAGAATGATTCCAGTGAACACCTGTTAGCTAAAATAAAACGATGTATATTTGTAAATACATTAAAATCAAAAAGTTACATTTTTATTTCAACTCACAGCTGTTCCTGCTTATCTTAAAGCGTTTTGAATTCAATGACATAAAACTGGCTCTCGCCAGGATAGATGTCGCTGATGACCTGCCGCAGCTGCCCGAGAGTCATATTCTCCTGTTGCGCATGCTGTTCGGTCAGCGTATCGAGCGTCACCGTCGAGGTCGCGGTCACGGCGATGGTGCAAAAATAGCCGTCATCTTCATAGCGCCCAACGCGCAGCACATCGCCGGGCTTAAAGTGCGACTCCGCTGCATCGCGAATGGTGATGGTTTTGCGCCCGGCGAGGATGTCGTCCTGAAAACGCTGAAAAAAGGTAATGTCATTGGCCTGCATGATATAATTCCGTCCTGGTCATTATGAATTGTGAGTTCGCCCTGTGAGTATGTTCTCCCACGCCGCTGTCGCCAGTCTCAATAATCTTGAGATGATGGTCTACCACTACGTCATTAAAAATCGTGACAAAGTGATGTACATGACCATCCGCGAACTGGCCGAGGCCGCCGGGGTCTCCACGACCACCGTGTTACGCTTCTGCCGCAAACTGCAGTGCGAGGGCTACTCTGAATTTCGCGTGCGCTTTAAATTATATCTCGAGCAGAATGAGCCTCAACAGGCAAATATCGGCGCCAGCGAAATAATGAGCTTTTTTAAAAGCGTCAATAATGACGAGTTCGATGAATTACTCGAGCAGGCCGTCGATATTATTCTCGCCTCCGAACGTATTATTTTTGTCGGCGCCGGCACCTCCGGCGCGCTGGCGAAATATGGCGCACGCTTCTTCTCCAACGTCGGTAAATTCAGCAACCATATTGACGACCCCTATTTTCCGGTAACCAACGATATGGCCCGCAACGCGCTGGCGATCGTGCTTTCCGTCTCTGGCGAGACGGAAGAGATCCTGCGCTTTGCCAGCCAGTTCAGCCTGCATCATTGCAAGGTGATGTCGATTACCAGCCATGAGCATTCGCGGCTGGCCAAACTGGCTGATTTCAATCTCTCCTGGCACGTGCCGCAGACGCGCATTGGCGGGGTCTACGATATTACAACGCAAATTCCAGTGATCTATATTCTCGAATCCCTCGGACGTAAATTAGCGCGCAAAATCAGCTAAAAATAACAGCCTGTTTTTTTGATGTAACATATTACCTTTGGCGGAATTTGTTATATCGTGACATTCACTTTCACTTTGCTAGACTCGAGAACAATAGTTATTAGAGAGATTAGCCAGGATGAAAAAATTAACCCTTCCGAAAGATTTTTTATGGGGCGGCGCGGTCGCCGCGCATCAGGTTGAAGGCGGCTGGGATCAGGGCGGCAAAGGCCCCAGCATCTGCGATGTGTTGACCGGCGGGGCGCACGGCGTGCCGCGCGAAATCACCCACCAGGTCGAAGCGGGAAAATACTACCCGAACCACGAAGCCGTCGACTTCTACGGTCGCTACAAAGAAGACATCAAACTGTTCGCCGAGATGGGCTTCAAATGCTTCCGCACCTCTATCGCCTGGACCCGCATCTTCCCGCAGGGTGACGAAACCCAGCCGAATGAAGAGGGACTGAAGTTCTACGACGACATGTTCGACGAGCTGCTGAAATACAACATCGAGCCGGTGATCACCCTCTCCCACTTCGAGATGCCCCTGCACCTGGTGCAGCAGTACGGCGGCTGGACCAACCGCAAAGTGGTCGATTTCTTTGTACGCTTCGCCGAAGTGGTCTTCGAGCGCTATAAGCACAAAGTGAAATACTGGATGACCTTTAACGAGATCAACAACCAGCGCAACTGGCGCGCGCCGCTGTTCGGCTACTGCTGCTCCGGGGTGGTCTATACCGAGCATGACAATCCGGAAGAGACCATGTACCAGGTGCTGCACCACCAGTTCGTGGCCAGCGCGCTGGCGGTGAAAGCGGCGCGGCGCATCAACCCGGACATGCAGGTCGGCTGCATGCTGGCGATGGTCGCCCTCTACCCTTACTCCTGCAAACCGGAAGATGTCATGTTCGCCCAGGAGTCGATGCGCGAGCGCTACGTCTTTACCGACGTCCAGCTGCGCGGTTACTACCCGAGCTATGTGTTGAATGAATGGGAACGCCGCGGCTTCAACATCAGGATGGAAGACGGCGACGCGCAGATCCTGCGCGAAGGTACCTGCGCCTATCTCGGCTTCAGCTACTACATGACCAACGCGGTGAAAGCCGAGGGCGGCACTGGCGACGCCATTTCCGGTTTCGAAGGCAGCGTGCCGAACCCGCACGTCAAAGCTTCAGACTGGGGCTGGCAGATTGACCCGGTCGGCCTGCGCTATTCTCTGTGTGAACTGTATGAGCGTTATCAGAAGCCGCTGTTTATCGTGGAAAACGGCTTTGGCGCCTACGACAAAGTAGAAGCCGACGGCAGCATCAACGATGACTACCGCATCGACTACCTGCGCGCCCACATCGAAGAGATGATCAAAGCGGTCACTTATGACGGCGTCGATCTGATGGGCTATACCCCATGGGGCTGCATCGACTGCGTCTCCTTCACCACCGGGCAGTACAGCAAACGCTACGGCTTCATCTACGTCAACAAACACGACGATGGCACCGGCGACATGTCCCGCTCGCGCAAGAAGAGCTTTAACTGGTACAAAGAGGTCATCGCCAGCAACGGTGAGAACCTGTAACTAACCGCCCTCTCCCGGCCGGGGGAGGGCTAATTGCTTATCCGCCAGACACTTCTTTACAGCTTTACCATTGCCAAAACCCGTTCGCCCGTTAAGATAAGCCTCGTGAATATTTGAGGCAATCATGATTAAGCGACAACGCAAAGCCATTCTTTTTGTCCTCCTGGCCTGTCTGGTGGTGCTAACCTGCACCGCTCAACGGATGGCCGGGATGCACGCGCTGGTCATGAACCTCACCGCCGACAGCCAGTCGCTACAGCAAAACCAGGATCAGGCCGAGGCGCCGGTCACGCCGTGCGAGCTCAGCGCCAAGTCGCTGATGGCCGTTCCGCCGATGCTGTTTGAAGGGGCGTTGTTGGCTATCACCCTGCTGCTGGCGGTGCTGGCGGCGATCCCGCCGCGTATCGAACGCCAGTGGCCTCCCCGCGTTATCTCCTCACCCCGATTGCGGGTGCATCTGCGATTATGCGTCTTCCGTGAGTGATTGATTCTCCTGACAGTTCAGGTTAATTCATCACTTACGGAGCAAACTTATGTATATGGTATTCAGGCGACTACTGGTCTGCCTGCTTTGGCTATGGCTGCCCGTCAGCCAGGCCGCCGACAGCGGCTGGCTGCGCGCCGCCGACAATCAACACGCCAGCGTGCGCCTGCGGGCGCAAACCGAGAGCAATGGCGACACTCGCCTGCTTTTAGACGTAGCGGTGGAAAAGGGCTGGAAAACCTACTGGCGCTCGCCAGGGGAAGGCGGCATCGCGCCGGCTATCGCCTGGCACACGCCGCTGGAGGTGAACTGGCGCTGGCCGACGCCGCAGCGCTTCGACGTCGCGGGCATTTCCACTCAGGGCTATCACGGCGACGTCAGCTTCCCGATGACGCTGCGCGGGAAGATACCGCCGACGCTTAGCGGCGTCCTGACGCTCTCTACCTGCAGCAATGTCTGCATTCTCACTGACTACCCCTTTTCGCTGGATATGACGACTCCGGCGGGGGAGCGATTTAATTATGATTTTACCCGCGCGATGGGCACACTGCCGCTGCGCGATGGTCTGACTTCGCAACTGACCGCCAGCTACGTCAGCGGCAAACTGACGGTGACCGCCCGCCGCGATGCCGGCTGGCAGCAGCCAGCGCTGTTTATCGACAGCATGGAGGATGTCGATTTCGGCAAGCCGAGCTTTACCACCCGCGGCGATACGCTGACCGCCACCGTACCGGTCACCGATAGCTGGGGCGAAGCGGCGCCGGACCTGAGCGGCAAAACGCTGTCGCTGGTGCTGGCGGATAGCGGTCAGGCGCAGGAAAGCCAAATCGCCGTCGCCGCCGGCAGCGCCGCGCCGGGGCTGGCGTTAGGCTGGGTGCTGCTGATGGCGCTGGCCGGCGGGCTTATTCTCAACGTCATGCCCTGCGTGCTGCCGGTGCTGGCGATGAAGCTCGGCTCGCTGGTGCAAACCGAAGGTCGCGAACGCGGCGCGGTGCGGCGGCAGTTCCTCGCCTCGGTATTTGGGATCGTCGTCTCGTTCCTGGCGCTGGCGCTGATGACCGCGCTACGCCTGGGGAATCAGGCGCTCGGCTGGGGCATCCAGTTCCAGAACCCGTGGTTTATCGGCGCGATGGCGCTGGTGATGGTGCTGTTCAGCGCCAGTTTATTGGGGCTGTTCGAAATCCGCCTATCCTCCAGCGCCAGCACCTTCCTCGCCACCCGCGGCGGCAACGGCTTAATGGGCCATTTCTGGCAGGGCGCCTTCGCCACCCTGCTGGCGACGCCCTGCACCGCGCCGTTCCTCGGCACCGCCGTGTCGGTGGCGCTGGTGGCGCCCCTGCCGCTGCTGTGGGGCATTTTCTTCGCCATGGGGATCGGCATGAGCCTGCCGTGGCTGCTGATCGTTGCCTGGCCGGGTCTGGCGCAACGACTGCCACGCCCGGGCCGCTGGATGAATCATCTGCGGGTGGTGCTGGGGCTAATGATGCTTGGTTCAGCGCTATGGCTGGTCAGCCTGCTGACGATCCACATCGGCCGTACGCCGGTGCTTACCCTGCTGGTGATTCTGGCCATCGCCCTGCTAGTGGCCACCGCCTGGCGCTACCGCTGGCGGACGGCGCTGCGCGCGGGCGCCCTGGCCATCGTGGTAGCGGGCGCCGTCGCCTTTGTCGCCCAACAGGACGGCCAGGGCCCGCGCCGCGACCGGGTTAACTGGCAGCCGCTCAGCGAGCAGGCTATCGCCAGCGCCCTGGCGGAGCATAAGCGGGTATTTATTGATGTCACCGCCGACTGGTGCGTGACCTGTAAAGCCAATAAATACAACGTGCTGCTGCGCGACGACGTCCAGCAGGCGCTGTTAGCGCCAGACGTAGTCGCCCTGCGCGGCGACTGGAGCCGCCCCTCCGCTGTCATTAGCCAGTTTTTAACCGCTCGCGGCAGCGCCGCGGTGCCGTTTAACCAGATTTACGGACCGGAATTGCCGCAGGGACAGATTCTGCCTGCGCTGTTAGACCGCGAACACCTTCTCGCCACCCTGTCCGCCGCTAAAGGAAAATAACATGAGAGCTATCAGCGCCTTATTACTGCTGTGCGTATCGGCCTTCAGCTTCGCCGCCCCGGCGGAAGAACCACAATCGAACGGTAATGACCAGTTAGTCCAGCTGCTGTTTAACGATCCGAATAGCCCGCGCACCGGCGCGAAAGAGCCAAAACTCACAATCGTCTCGTTTACCGATTACAACTGCCCTTACTGCAAACAGTTTGATCCGATGCTGGAAAAAATCGTCCACGATAATCCGGACATCCAGCTCATCGTTAAGCTGCTGCCGTTTAAAGGGCAGAGTTCAGTGAATGCCGCTAAAGCCGCGCTCTCCACCTGGCGTCAGCAGCCCGATAAGTTCTGGGCGCTGCATCAGCGGCTGATGGCGAAAAAAGGCTATCACGATGACGCCAGCATCGCCGCCGCGCAGAAGAAAACCGCCACCGATAGCGTGAATATTGATGACAAGACCATGGATTCGCTAAAAATGAACCTGATTTTGTCGCAGGTGCTGAATATTCAGGGCACCCCGGCGACCATCATCGGCGATCAGATGGTGGCCGGCGCAATCCCTGCTGATGAGCTGGAGGGGCTGGTGAAAGAACAGCTGGCGAAAGCCCGTGGCCAGTAAAATCAGGCGCTGGCTGCGCGAGCTGGCGGTGTGGCTGCTGATTGGCGCGGCGGTGAGCCTGGCGGTGGATTATTTTCGCCAGCCCGCGCTACCGCAAAACTTCAGCGCCACATCGCTGCAGACACTCGACGGCAGGACGCTGGATCTGAACGCTATGAGCCAGCAAAAGCCGCTGCTGCTGTACGTCTGGGCGACCTGGTGCGGAGTTTGTCGCTATACCACGCCGTCGGTGGCATCTCTTGCCGCCGACGGCGGCAATGTGCTGACGGTAGCCCTGCGTTCCGGCGATAGCGCCACGCTTGAGAAGTGGTTGACCAGGAAGAAAATGGCGCTGCCGACGGTGAATGATCCGAGCGGCCAGCTGGCGCGGCAGTGGGACGTGCAGGTGACGCCAACGCTGGTGTTCATTTCTCAAGGCGAGGTGAAGTCGGTCACCACCGGCTGGACCAGCAGTTGGGGAATGCGCCTGAGGCTGTGGCTGGCCTCCTGGTAGACCGTCGGGTTCCCGGCTCGCATCGTTGGGTAGCCCGGATAAGGCGTAACCGCCATCCGGGAAGGTTACCCGGCTCGCGCTGCGCTCAGCCGGGCTACGGGTACGCATCGTTGAGTAACCCGGATAAGGCGTAGCCGCTATCCGGGAAGGTTACCCGGCTCGCGCTGCGCTCAGCCGGGCTACGGGTACGCATCGTTGGGTAGCCCGGATAAGGCGTAGCCGCCATCCGGCAAGGTTTCCCAGGCAAGCGCAGCGCTCAGCCGGGCTACGGGTACGCATCGTTGGGTAGCCCGGATAAGGCGTAGCCGCCATCCGGCAAGGTTTCCCAGGCAAGCGCTGCGCTCAGCCGGGCTACAGGTACGCATCGTTGGGTAACCCGGATAAGGCGTAGCTGCTATCCGGGAAGGTTTCCCCGGCTCGCGCTGCGCTCAGCCGGGCTACGGGTACGCATCGTTGGGTAGCCCGGATAAGGCGTAGCCGCTATCCGGGAAGGTTTCCCCGGCAAGCGCTGCGCTCAGCCGGGCTACGGGTACGCATCGTTGGCTAGCCCGGATAAGGCGTAGCCGCCATCCGGGAAAGTTTCCCAGGCAAGCGCAGCGCTCAGCCGGGCTACGGGTACGCATCGTTGGGTAGCCCGGATAAGGCGTAGCCGCCATCCGGGAAGGTTTCCCCGGCAAGCGCTGCGCTCAGCCGGGCTACGGGTACGCATCGTTGGGTAGCCCGGATAAGGCGTAGCCGCCATCCGGGAAGGTTTCCCCGGCTCGCGCTGCGCCGCCGGGCTACGGGTACGCATCGTTGGGTAACCCGGATAAGGCGTAGCCGCCATCCGGGAAGGTTTCCCCGACAAGCGAAGCGCCGCCGGGCAATAGACATCTACGGGTTATTTACCGCCCGCCAGTTCGAGGAAACTGCCCGTCACATACGACGCTTTGTCGCTCAGCAGCCAGGCAATGGCCTGAGCGACCTCTTCCGGCTGGCCGCCGCGCTGCATCGGTAGCGAACCTTTCACTCGATCCACGCGTCCCGGTTCACCGCCGGAGGCGTGCATCTCGGTATAAATCAGCCCCGGACGCACGCCGTTGACCCGGATCCCCTGCGCCGCCACCTCCAGCGCCAGCCCGGTAGTCAGGGTATCTACCGCCCCTTTCGACGCGGCATAGTCAACGTACTCCCCCGGCGCGCCAAGGCGCGACGCCGCCGACGACACGTTAACTATCGCCCCGCCCTTGCCGCCATGTCGATGTGACATGCGCTTTACCGCCTCGCGACAGCAGAGGAAATAACCGGTGACGTTGGTGGCCAGCACGCGGTTAATACGCTCGGCGCTCAGGCTCTCCACCGTACACTGGGTAAACAGGATCCCGGCGTTGTTGACCAGCGCCGTCAGCGGCTCGCCCATGCGGTCGATCGCCTCAAACATCGCCATCACCTGCGCTTCATCGCTGATGTCCGCCCGCAGCGCCGTGGCTTTGCCGCCAGACGCCACAATGGTATTCACCACCTCGGTGGCGGCGTTAATGTTGTGATGGTAATTGACCGCCACGGTATATCCTTCCTGCGCCAGCAGCAGCGCCGTCGCCCGGCCTATGCCGCGGCTCGCGCCGCTAATAAGAGCTATTCCCATACCTTCCCTCCAAAAAAATAAAGGCGCCGCAGCGCCTTTAAAAGTTTAGCTAAAACGCAAACTTACTGGTATTCGCTCATCGGTACGCAGGAGCAGAACAGGTTGCGGTCGCCGTAGACATCATCCAGACGTTTCACCGTCGGCCAGTACTTGTTGTGCAACCCTGCCGGGAATACCGCCAGCTCGCGGCTGTACGGATGGTTCCACTCGCCCACCAGCTCGCCCTGGGTGTGCGGCGCGTTCACCAGAGGGTTATCCTCCAACGGCCATTCGCCGGCTTTGACGCGGTCGATTTCCGCGCGGATCGCCAGCATCGCGTCGATAAAGCGGTCCAGCTCGACCTTGCTTTCCGATTCCGTCGGCTCAACCATCAGCGTCCCCGCTACCGGGAAAGACATGGTCGGGGCATGGAAGCCAAAGTCGATCAGGCGCTTGGCGATATCCAGCTCGCTAATGCCGGTCTCTTCTTTCAGCGGACGAATATCGAGAATACATTCGTGCGCTACGCGACCATCGCGACCGGTGTAGAGCACCGGGTAGGCGTCTTTCAGCCGGGTAGCGATGTAGTTGGCGTTAAGGATCGCGTTCTGGCTCGCCTGCTTCAGCCCTTCCGCGCCCATCATGCGGATATACATCCAGCTGATCGGCAGAATGGAAGCGCTGCCGAACGGCGCGGCGGAAACCGCGCCCTGGCGGGTCAGCATACCTTCAATCTGTACCACGCTGTGGCCCGGCACGAACGGCGCCAGGTGCGCTTTTACGCCGATTGGGCCCATGCCCGGGCCGCCGCCGCCGTGCGGAATGCAGAACGTTTTATGCAGGTTGAGGTGCGAAACGTCGGCGCCGATAAAGCCCGGAGAGGTGATCCCGACCTGGGCGTTCATGTTGGCGCCGTCGAGATAAACCTGGCCGCCAAACTGGTGCACGATCTCGCACACTTCGCGAATGGTCTCTTCATACACGCCGTGGGTCGACGGATAGGTGACCATGATGCAGGAGAGATTGGCCCCCGCCTGCTCTGCTTTTTCACGCAGATCGGCGAGATCGATGTTGCCGTTTTTATCACAGGCAACGACCACTACCTGCATACCCGCCATCTGCGCGGAAGCCGGGTTGGTGCCGTGCGCGGAGCTAGGGATCAGGCAGATATCGCGATGGCCTTCGTTGCGGCTCTCGTGATAATGGCGAATCGCCAGCAGGCCAGCATATTCACCCTGCGCGCCGGAGTTCGGCTGCATGCAGACGGCGTCATAGCCGGTCAGTTTCACCAGCCAGTCGGAAAGCTGGGCGATCATCTGCTGATACCCTTCCGCCTGCTCGACCGGGCAGAACGGGTGCAGCTCGGCGAATTCCGGCCAGGTGATCGGGATCATCTCCGCCGCGGCGTTCAGTTTCATGGTGCAGGAGCCCAGCGGGATCATCGCCTGGTTCAGCGCCAGATCTTTACGCTCCAGGGCGTGCATGTAGCGCATCATCTCGGTTTCGCTATGGTAGCGGTTAAACACCGGATGGGTGAGGATCGCATCGTCGCGCAGCATCGCCGCCGGGATCGAACGGCTATCCAGCGCCACGTCTTTATCCAGGGTATCGATATCCAGACCGTGATCGTCGCCGACGATAGCGCGGAACAGGTTCAGCACATCTTCGCGGGTGGTCGCTTCATCGAGCGTAATGCCCACCGCGCCGTGAATATCGCTGCGCAGGTTAATCTGCAGGGCTTCGGCACGCGCCAGCACCGCGGCTTTATCTGCCACTTCGACGCACAGGGTGTCGAAGTAGTGGGCATGGCGCAGCTTCAGCCCTTTCTTCTGCAGGCCGTCGGCCAGAATGTCGGTCAGACGATGAATGCGACCAGCGATACGTTTCAGACCCGCCGGGCCGTGGAATACCGCGTACAGGCTGGCGATGTTGGCCAGCAGCACCTGCGAGGTACAAATGTTGGAGTTCGCTTTCTCACGGCGGATGTGCTGCTCGCGAGTCTGCATCGCCATGCGCAGCGCGGTATTCCCCGCCGCATCTTTCGATACGCCGATAATCCGGCCCGGCATGGAGCGTTTGAATTCATCTTTCGCCGCGAAGAAGGCTGCGTGCGGGCCGCCGTAGCCCATTGGCACGCCGAAGCGTTGGGCGGAACCGAAAACGATATCCGCGCCCTGCTTGCCCGGCGCCGTCAGCAGCACCAGCGCCATAAAGTCGGCAGCGACGCTGACAATCACTTTGCGCGCTTTCAGCTCGGCGATCAGTTTGCTGTAATCGTGGATTTCGCCGGTGGTGCCCACCTGCTGCAGCAGCACGCCGAAGACATCCTGATGATCGAGCACTTTGTCGGCGTCATCAACGATCACCTCGAAGCCGAAGGTTTCCGCGCGGGTGCGCACCACGTCCAGGGTTTGCGGATGGACATCGGCGGCAACGAAGAAGCGGTTGGCGCTCTTCAGTTTACTGACGCGTTTGGCCATCGCCATCGCTTCGGCGGCGGCGGTGGCTTCATCAAGCAGCGAAGCGGAAGCGATATCCAACCCGGTCAGATCCAGAGTGACCTGCTGGAAGTTGAGCAGCGACTCCAGACGGCCCTGGGATACTTCCGGCTGGTAAGGGGTATAGGCGGTATACCAGCCCGGGTTTTCCAGCATGTTGCGCTGAATGACCGGCGGCAGCTGCACGGCGGTATAGCCCATGCCGATGTAAGACTTGAAGCGCTTGTTGCGACTGGCAATCGCCTTCAGCTCCGCCAGCGCGGCGAATTCGGTAGTCGCGTCGCCCACCTGCGGTGGGGTCGCCAGCTGGATATCCTGCGGCACAATCTGGCCGATCAGGGCGTTAAGCGAATCCGCGCCGACGGTCTTCAGCATCTCTTGCTGCTGCTGAGCGTCCGGGCCAATGTGACGTTCAATAAAGGCGTCGCGGTTTTCAAGCTGACTTAAAGTCTGAGTCATGAGCGATGGTTCCTGAAACGTGCGGTGAATCGTGGTTGTCTGACTGGTTTGCCCGGCAAGCGCTGATGCTTACCGGGCCAGAATACGCAAAATCATTCGCGTTGCAGGAAGGCGGCGACACAGCGACTCCCCGGGAGCTTACAAAAGTAAGTGACCGGGGGGAGCCAGGAAGCCAACGCCCCTGCAGCGTGAAGGATGAAGCGTATTTATTCGTCTTCCAGTAAAGCTTCATACGCGGCGGCATCCAGCAGCGCGGCAACCTGCGCTTCGTCGCTGGCTTTGATCTTGAAGATCCAGCCGTCGGTATACGGGTCGCTGTTGACCAGTTCCGGAGAGTCGTTCAGCTCTTCGTTGACGGCAACGATTTCACCGCTAATCGGCGCGTAGATATCGGAGGCCGCCTTCACGGATTCGGCAACCGCGCAATCGGCGCCCGCTTCAACGGTGGCGCCCACTTCCGGCAGGTCAACGAAAACCATATCGCCAAGCAGCTCCTGCGCGTGCTCGGTGATCCCTACGGTATAGGTACCGTCCGCTTCTTTACGCAGCCACTCGTGTTCTTTGCTGTATTTCAGTTCTGCTGGTACGTTGCTCATCAATTCATCTCCAAAAAAGGGAAATCACACAATGGCTTTGCCATTGCGTACAAAACCAGGTTTAGTCACTTTTACCGGCATTTCACGGTTACGGATTTGCACCACCGCGGTGTCGCCAATCCCGGCCGGCACGCGAGCCAGCGCGATGCTGTAGCCCAGCGTCGGCGAGAAGGTGCCGCTGGTGATAATGCCTTCTTTTTGATTACCGTCGCGATCGGTAAAACGGACCGGCAGACCACCGCGCAGGACGCCTTTCTCGGTCATCACCAGGCCAACCAGCTGCTCGGTGCCTTTTTCACGCTGCATCTCCAGCGCTTCGCGGCCGATGAAGTTACGATCGGCGGGCTCCCAGGCGATAGTCCAGCCCATGTTCGCCGCCAGCGGGGAAACGCCTTCGTCCATCTCCTGGCCGTACAAGTTCATCCCAGCCTCCAGGCGCAGGGTGTCGCGCGCGCCAAGACCGCACGGCTTAACGCCAGCGTCCAGCAGACCGCGCCAGAAATCAGCCGCCTGCTCGTTCGGCATCGCAATTTCATAACCCGCTTCGCCGGTATAGCCGGTGGTGGCGATAAACAGGTCGCCGGCCTGCACGCCGAAGAACGGCTTCATGCCTTCCACGGCCTGACGCTGAGCGTCGGTAAACAGCGTCGCCGCCTTCGCTTTCGCCTGGGGGCCCTGCACCGCGATCAGCGACAGATCGTCGCGAACGGTAATTTCAAGGCCGTAAGGTTCAGCTTGTTCGGAGATCCAGGCGAGGTCTTTTTCGCGGGTGGCGGAGTTAACAACGAGGCGGAAATAATCTTCAGAAAGGAAATAGACAATCAGGTCGTCGATGACGCCGGCGGAGGCGGTCAGCATGCCGGTGTAGAGCGCTTTGCCTGGGGTGGTGAGCTTCGCCACATCGTTGGCCAGCAAATAGCGCAAGAACTCGCGGATCCGGCTGCCGTGGAAATCGACGATGGTCATATGCGACACATCGAACATCCCTGCATCGCCGCGCACCGCATGGTGCTCATCAATCTGGGACCCGTAATGCAGCGGCATCATCCAGCCATGGAAATCCACCATGCGCGCGCCGCACAGCGTGTGTTGTTCATACAACGGAGTCTGTTGAGCCATCTTTTCCTCATCGAATAAAACGGAACCAGCCACGAAATTGTCGGCGATTTTGCGCCACGAAATTCGGCGTCGGCATCGCTGACGGACGCCGACGCAAACGTTCTCTTTGGCCTGAACTTACCACCGAACCCGGCGCTAAACCATAAGCTCATTCAGGGCATCACATTAGCTTATGGCTAAAATCCGCCGAAAAGCCTACAGAGTTATTGACTGGAAAAAAGCGATTTACGCCACATAAAATTAACATTAACGGCGCGACAATTAGGTAATGATGGTGTTTTATGCGATTTTACGGCTCTAATTTCTTTAACAAAAAAAAGGACGCATTAATAAATCTAATGCGAAAAAAGAGGTGAAATTAGAATATTTCAAATGAGGGGGAAAACCCGGCGCCCAGGCCGGGTGAAAGAAGTGTGACGCGGTTAACGTAACCAGGCAGGCAGATCGTTGAGGCCCATCGCCTGGCGAATCAGCTGCGGTTTCACGCCCGGCAGCGTATCGGCCAGTTTGAGTCCCACATCGCGAAGAAATTTCTTCGCCGGATGGCTCCCGGAGAACATTTCGCGGAAGCCCTGCATGCCCGCCAGCATCAGCGCCGCGCTGTGCTTGCGGCTGCGCTCGTAGCGGCGCAGATAAAGATGCTGGCCGATATCTTTGCCCTGAGCGTGCAGGCGCTTCAGCTCGTCAATAAGCTCGGCGGCATCCATAAAACCGAGGTTGACCCCCTGCCCGGCCAGCGGATGGATGGTATGCGCGGCATCGCCGACCAGCGCCAGTCGATGGGCGGCAAACTGACGGGCATAGCGGCCGGTCAGCGGGAAAACTTCACGTTCACTTGCCAGCTGGCAGAGGCCAAGGCGATTATCGAACGCGATATTCAGCGCCTGGTTGAAGGTGGTTTCATCAGCCTGCTGCATCCGCTGCGCTTCCCCCGGCGACAGCGACCAGACGATCGAGCACAGGTGCGGATCGCTGAGCGGCAGGAAGGCGAGGATCCCGTCGCCATGGAACGCCTGGCGGGCCACCGCCTGATGCGGCTCAGCGGTACGGATGGTCGCCACCAACGCATGATGATGGTAATCCCAGAAGGTCAGCGGAATATCGGCTTTATTGCGCAGCCATGAATTGGCACCATCGGCGCCGATCACCAGCCGCGCGGTCAGCATGCTGCCGTCCTGCAGGCTGAGAAAGGCTTCATTCTCGCCCCACGCCACCTGCTGAAGTTCCGCCGGAGCCAGCAGGGTAACGTCAGCGCAACGCTGCGCCTTCTGCCACAATGCATGATGCACTACGGCATTTTCGATAATATAGCCAAGGTGGCTAAAGCCCATGCTCTGGTCATCGAAGCTAATGTGGCCAAAGCTGTCTTTATCCCACACTTCCATACCGTGATAGCAGCTGGCCCGCTGGGCGACGATCTCGCGCCAGACGTCCAGCTTCGTCAGCAGCTTTTCGCTGGCGGCATTAATTGCCGAAACGCGCAGCGCCGGCGGCGCATCGGCGGCCAGCGGTCGCGGCTCTGCTTTCTCCAGCACTGCGACGCGCAGGCCGCTACCCTGTAGACCGCAGGCTACCACCAGCCCCACCATTCCACCGCCAACAATGGCAACATCAACACTTTGCACGTTCTACTCCTTAACGGGGAACCCAACCGAGGGTACGCTGCGCCAGCGCATCGCGCGCCGGGGTAAATAATTCCATCGCCATCAGACCGACGTTGCGCCCCGCCACCAGCGGCGCCCAACGGTTGGCAAACAGATGCACCAGCCCATCGGTCACGCCGATGGTGGCGGCTTTATCCCCTGCCCTGCGCGCCTGATAGCGGCACAGCAGCGGATAATGACCGACATCTTCGCCGCTGAGATGGGCGTCAGCGAGTAATTCCGCCAGGCTCATCACATCGCGCAGGCCGAGATTAAAGCCCTGCCCGGCGATCGGGTGCAGCGTCTGCGCCGCGTTGCCGACCAGCGCCAGGCGGTGCGACACCGCGCGGCTGGCGGTGGTGAGGGCCAGCGGATAGACGCTGCGCTTCCCGGCGTGGGTAATACGCCCCAGCCGCCAGCCGAACGCCTGCTGCAGCTCCTGACAAAAGCGTTCGTCAGACCAGCTCTGCACCTCATCGCGGCGCGACTGCGGATGACACCACACCAGCGAGCAGCGCCCTTGCGACATCGGCAGCATCGCCAGCGGGCCATGCTCGGTAAAGCGCTCGAAGGCGCGACCTTCGTGGGGCAACGCGGTGCTGACGTTAGCAATGATCGCTATCTGCTCATACGGCTGCTGCTGCCAGCTGATGCCGCAGCGGGCGCCCAGTGCCGAACGGGAACCGTCCGCCGCCACCAGCAGCTTACCGTTAATGATTTCGCCGCCCTCAAGCGTAAGGCTGACGCTCTCCTGGCTGCGACTGACCGCTTCCACTTTCGCCGGACAGTGCAGCGTGACGCCCGGCGCCTCGCGCAGCAGACCAAACAGCCGCTGGCCGACATCGTGGAGTTCAACCACCTGGCCCAGCGCCGACAGGCCATAATCCGCCGCCGCCAGATTCACAAACCCGGCATGACCGCGGTCGCTGACGTGTACTCGCTGGATGGGCGTCGCGCGTTCGGCGAGGCGTTGCCAGATACCGATACGCGCCAGCTGCTGGCAGGTGCCCGCAGCCAGGGCGATCGCCCGGTCGTCAAAGCCAGGGTGGCGTGACGAATGCGGATCCTGCGCTTCAATGAGGTGGACCGGCAGCGCGCCGCCGGTCAAACGGGAGATGGCCAGCGCGAGCGTCGCCCCGGTCATCCCGCCCCCGACGATCAGCACGCTCATGACTGGCGCGCCGCCGCCATCAGCGCCTCGATCTCATCCGCCTTCTTCACCACGCCGGCGGTGAGATTTTCGTTACCGTCTTCGGTAATCACGATGTCATCTTCAATACGGATGCCGATGCCGCGATACTGCGCCGGCACGTCGGCATCGGTGGCGATATACAGTCCCGGCTCGACGGTCAGCACCATTCCCGGCTCCAGGATGCGCGAACGGTCGGTGTCGTAATTACCGACATCGTGCACATCCAGACCCAGCCAGTGGCTCAGGCCATGCATAAAGTACGGGCGGTGGGCGTTGTTGGCGATAAGCTCGTCAATCTCGCCTTTCAGGATCCCCAGCCGCACCAGGCCGGTAATCATAATGCGCACCACTTCCTGGTTGACC
Source organism: Klebsiella sp. KP20-425-1 (assembly GCF_025813515.1). Classification (NCBI taxonomy): domain Bacteria; kingdom Pseudomonadati; phylum Pseudomonadota; class Gammaproteobacteria; order Enterobacterales; family Enterobacteriaceae; genus Klebsiella; species Klebsiella sp. KP20-425-1. The sequence goes on along the minus strand of NZ_CP109614.1, from coordinate 815,745 downwards.
TGACAGATCGAGGTGCCCGGCCGATAGAATTTCAGCGCGGTCTCCAGCGATTCGAGCACAATGTCGTAGATCTCGCGCTGCGGCTGGGTAAATTTACCGTTTACCGGGAAGGTGCGGGTAATGTCCCCGGCATAGCCGCGATACTCGCAGCCGGCGTCAATCAGGACTAAATCGCCGTCGCGCAGTTCAGATTCGTTTTCGGTGTAGTGCAGAATACAGCCGTTTTCGCCGCCGCCAACGATGGTGTTATAGGAGGGGAAACGTGCCCCGTGGCGGTTGAATTCATGGAGAATTTCACCTTCCAGCTGATATTCGAACATGCCAGGGCGGCATTTTTCCATCGCCCGGGTATGGGCCAGCGCGGTGATCTCCCCGGCGCGGCGCATCACGGCAAGCTCTTCCGCGGATTTAAACAGGCGCATCTCATGCACAATGGGCCGCCAGTCGATAACCGAGTTCGGCGCCTGCAGATTCTGGCGCGAGCCTTTGCGCAGTTTTTCGAGGGCGTTGAACACAATCTCATCGGCATAGGCATATTCACCCTGGGCGAAGTAGATCGCGTCCAGACCGTTGAGCAGCTGATACAGCTGCTGGTTGATTTCGCTGAACGCCAGCGCCCGGTCGACGCCAAGCTTCGCCGGCGCGGCCTCCTGGCCCAGACGGCGTCCAAACCAGATCTCAGCGGTCAGATCGCGAACCCGGTTGAACAGCACGCTATGGTTGTGGGTTTCATCGCTTTTAATCAACACCAGCAGCGCTTCCGGTTCGTTAAAGCCGGTGAAGTACCAGAAATCGCTGTTCTGCCGGTAGGGATATTCCGAATCTGCACTGCGCACCGCTTCCGGTGCGGCGAAAATCAGCGCCGCGCTGCCTGGCTGCATCTGCGCCAACAGCGTCTGGCGACGCGATAGAAATTCCTGCTGAGTCATGACGCCCCCTGAACGAATTTTAGTTAGTGTAATGTCGGTTTGCGGACTTCCGGTGCGGTTGGCTGCTGACGGGCAAAGGTGTCGTGGCACAGCAGTGCGGCAACGCGGACATACTCGATAATCTCCTCCAGAGACATCTCCAGCTCTTCCTGATCTTCGTCTTCATCGTAGCCCAGCTGGGCAATATTACGCAGATCGTCAATCGCTTCCCCGGTTTCATCCTTCACTTTATCCAGCTTCGGCTGGCTAACGCCAAGACCAAGCAGGAAGTGGTTGACCCAACCGGCGAGGGCGTCGGCACGGTCAAAGACGCTCACCGCATCGCCTTCCGGCAGATACAGTTGAAAGAGGAAACCGTCGTCATCCAGTGAATCGCTGATGGCGGAATGCATGTTACGCAGCGCCTGAGCCAGTTCATGGCCAAAGGCGAGACCTTCGTTGGTCAGGTCGTGCACCAGCGGCTGCCAGCTGCTGTCCGTGTTGCCGCCGCACAGCAATCCGCTGATCAAACCGTGCATTTCGGCCGGGGTGAGACCTACCCCTTGTTGGTTCAGTAACTGGTCTACATCGTTGTAACCAGGCATTTCGTTCTGTATAGACATGCGCATTCGTCATCGTTGGGAGGAATATTCATGGTATGCTACCACTTTGGACCCTGGTGAACCAGAATAGGGCTTGTATCTTCGCACCAGGGTAGCTATAGTGTCGCCCCTTCGCAGACCCGGGCCAGGGTGTGAAGGCAGCGCAGTCAATCAGCAGGAAGGTGGCATGTCTGCACAACCCGTAGATCTCCAAATTTTCGGCCGTTCACTGCGAGTGAATTGCCCGCCTGAACAAAGGGATGCCCTGAATCAGGCAGCTGAAGACCTTAATCAGCGGTTGCAAGATTTAAAAGAACGCACTAGAGTCACAAATACTGAGCAGCTGGTCTTCATCGCGGCGTTGAACATCAGCTATGAGTTGACTCAGGAAAAAGCGAAGACCCGCGACTACGCTTCCAGCATGGAGCAGCGCATTCGCATGCTTCAGCAGACCATCGAACAAGCATTGCTTGAGCAAGGTCGCATAAGCGAAAAGCCAGGGTCGAAGTTTGAATAACACTTTGCAGTTAACTGTGTTAGAGTAATCGCAAGAACAAAATTTCTCTGAGATGTTTGCAAGCGGGCCAGTCCCCTGAGCCGATATTTCATACCACAAGAATGTGGCGCTCCACGGTTGGTGAGCATGCTCGGTTCGTCCGAGAAGCCTTAAAACCGTGACGACATATTCACCTTGAACCAAGGGTTCAAGGGTTACAGCCTGCGGCGGCATCTCGGAGATTCCCTTCTTTACTTCGCATCATCCCCCATACGTGTTTTCGGCTGAAGCCGCCCTGTATTACACTTGCTCCTATTGTTTCGCCAGCTCGTAACGAGACCTGCATGACTATACAGCCCGATACCCTGCTCTCCCGTCAGCATATTCGCCAGCAGATCCGCGATCGTCGACGCGCACTCAGCCCGGAGCAACAGCGCCTGTTTGCCCAACAGGCCGCCGAGCGGATGATGGCCTGGCCGCCGATAGTTCTCGCTCACAACGTGGCGCTGTTTCTCTCCTTTGACGGCGAGCTGGACACCCAGCCGCTGATCGACCAGCTCTGGCGCGCCGGCAAGCGGGTATATCTCCCGGTGCTGCATCCCTTTAGCCCCGGCAATCTGCTGTTTTTACACTACCATCCGCAGAGCCAACTGATCGTGAATCGCCTGAAGATCCGCGAACCGAAGCTCGATGTGCGGGATGTGCTGCCGCTGGCTGAACTCGATGTGCTGGTGACCCCGCTGGTGGCCTTCGATGTCAGTGGCCAACGGCTGGGAATGGGCGGCGGTTTTTACGACCGGACGCTGCAAAACTGGCAGCAGTATCGCCTGCAGCCGGTGGGCTACGCGCACGACTGCCAGCAGGTGGATAGCCTGCCGAGCGAAGAGTGGGATATCCCGCTGCCGGCGGTCATCACCCCGGGAAAAACCTGGTGTTGGTAGGTACGCGGGGACGAGAAATTCAGCCTGGAAAGTATTAACAAAAAAACGGGCAGGTACGCGACCTGCCCGAGAGGCAAAAATGATTAGAACAGCAGACGGGCGCGGATAGTCCCCGGGATCGCTTTCATTGCCTGCAGCGCCTGCTGGGCAACATCTTCTTCCGCTTCAATATCAATCACCACGTAGCCCATCTGCGGCGACGTTTGCAGATACTGGGCGGCAATGTTGATGCTCTGCGCGGCGAAGATTTGGTTGATTGCGGTCAGGACGCCCGGCCGGTTCTCATGGATATGCAGCAGACGACGGCCGCCGTGCAGCGGTAGAGAAACTTCCGGGAAGTTAACTGCCGACAGGGTTGACCCGTTGTCAGAGTATTTCGCCAGCTTGCCAGCTACTTCCAGACCGATGTTCTCCTGCGCTTCCTGAGTGGAGCCACCGATATGCGGTGTGAGGATCACGTTATCAAACTCGCACAGCGGCGAAGTGAAGGGGTCGCTGTTGGTCGCAGGTTCAGTCGGGAAGACGTCGATAGCCGCCCCGGCCAGATGCTTACTGGCCAGCGCATCGCATAGCGCCGGAATGTCCACCACGGTACCACGGGAAGCGTTGATCAGCAGCGCGCCCGGCTTCATCAGCGCCAGTTCTTCCGCGCCCATCATATTTTTGGTAGAGGCGTTTTCCGGCACGTGCAGGCTGACCACATCGCTCATGTTCAGCAGGTCGGAGAGATGCTGTACCTGAGTGGCGTTGCCGAGCGGCAGTTTGTTTTCAATATCATAGAAGAAGACGTGCATTCCCAGCGATTCCGCCAGAATGCCAAGCTGGGTACCGATGTGGCCGTAACCGATGATGCCCAGCTTTTTACCACGCGCTTCGAAGCTGCCGACCGCCTGCTTGTTCCACACCCCGCGGTGCGCTTTGGCGTTGGCTTCCGGCACGCCGCGCAGCATCAGCAGCAGTTCGCCGATCACCAACTCGGCCACCGAGCGGGTGTTAGAGAACGGCGCGTTAAACACCGGAATACCGCGCTTCGCAGCGGCGTTCAGATCGACCTGGTTGGTCCCGATGCAGAAGCAACCGACGGCAACCAGTTTTTCCGCTGCGGCGAAAATCTCTTCAGTCAGATGGGTACGGGAACGCAGGCCGATGAAATGGGCATCACGGATCGACGCTTTCAGCTGTTCTGAATCCAGCGCGCCTTTATGAAATTCAATGTTGGTGTAACCCGCTGCGCGAAGGCTATCGATTGCCTTTTGATGCACACCTTCAACCAGCAGAAATTTAATCTTGTCTTTTTCCAGTGATACCTTAGCCATTTCCCCGTCCTGTTTTGTCTTAACTGATGTCGTGCTGAACGAAAGTTCGTCTCAGCAACATATCAAAAAAAACTATCGCGGCAATATGAACGTTTGCGTCGCCGTCCTGAAGAAATGTCATCCAGAGGGAAATCGCAGGACAAAACACCAGAAAGAGAAGAAATGGTAGCGTGTAAATCAGAATGGTTGCATAAATGTGACAGAAGTCACCAAATTGCACCTGGTGAAAAAATATTTGCGAGGGAGCCGGTCGGCTCCCTGCGGACAGACTATTTTACGATGGTCTTCACGCCGTCGGCAGTACCAATCAGCGCCACGTCGGCGCCACGGTTGGCGAACAGCCCCACGGTGACGACGCCAGGAATACCGTTGATCGCGTTTTCCAGCGCGATCGCATCGAGAATTTCCAGGCCGTGCACGTCAAGGATCACGTTGCCGTTATCGGTCACCACGCCCTGACGGTACTCTGGACGGCCGCCCAGCTTGACCAGCTGACGCGCCACGGCGCTGCGCGCCATCGGAATGACTTCCACCGGCAGCGGGAACTTGCCCAGAATATCGACCTGCTTGGAGGCGTCGGCGATGCAGATAAATTTATCCGCGACCGAGGCGATGATCTTTTCACGGGTCAGCGCCGCGCCGCCGCCTTTGATCATCTGCATATGGCCGTTGATCTCATCCGCGCCGTCAACATAGATCCCCAGGCGATCGACGCTGTTAAGATCGAAGACGGTGATCCCGAGGCTTTTCAGCTTCTCGGTGGAGGCGTCGGAGCTGGAAACCGCCCCTTCGATCTGCCCCTTCATGGTGCCCAGCGCGTCAATAAAATGGGCCGCCGTCGAGCCGGTGCCTACGCCGACAATAGTCCCTGGCTGTACATATTGCAGTGCTGCCCAACCTACCGCTTTTTTCAGTTCATCCTGCGTCATAATTCTGGTCCGAGATGTGAATGCCTGTGGCGCATTATAGAACATCGATAGTGGAAATGTCCCTGCGATGCAGATCACACAACTGAACAGACCAATTTCGTCTGTATCAAATAAAAATTTATGTCATAGTGCGAGATAACGATTAGTTATGGGGGCACGCCAGAATAATGAAACGACCGGACTACAGGACACTACAAGCGCTGGATGCGGTGATTAGGGAACGAGGATTTGAGCGCGCCGCGCAGAAGCTATGTATTACCCAGTCCGCCGTCTCACAGCGTATTAAGCAGTTGGAAAATATGTTCGGCCAGCCGCTGCTGGTGCGTACCGTGCCGCCGCGCCCCACCGAGCAAGGACAGAAACTGCTGGCTCTGTTGCGCCAGGTTGAACTGCTGGAGGAAGAGTGGCTGGGCGATGAACAAACCGGCTCGACGCCGCTGCTGCTGTCGCTGGCGGTGAACGCCGACAGTCTGGCGACCTGGCTGCTGCCGGCGCTGGCCAACGTTCTGTCAGACTCCCCTATTCGTCTCAACCTGCAGGTGGAAGATGAAACCCGCACCCAGGAGCGCCTGCGCCGTGGCGAAGTAGTGGGCGCAGTGAGTATCCAGCCGCAGGCGCTGCCAAGCTGCCTGGTGGATCAGCTGGGGGCGCTCGATTACCTGTTTGTCGCATCAAAAGAGTTTGCGCAACGCTATTTCCCGAATGGCGTGACGCGTTCGGCGCTGCTTAAGGCGCCGGTCGTCGCCTTCGACCATCTGGACGATATGCATCAGGCGTTCCTGCAGCAAAACTTCGACCTGCCGCCGGGCAGCGTCCCCTGCCACATCGTCAACTCGTCGGAAGCTTTCGTGCAGCTGGCGCGCCAGGGCACCACCTGCTGTATGATCCCGCATCTGCAGATCGAAAAAGAGCTCAACAGCGGCGAACTTATCGATCTCACCCCGGGCCTGTTCCAGCGCCGCATGCTCTACTGGCACCGCTTCGCCCCGGAAAGCCGCATGATGCGCCGGGTGACCGATGCGCTCATTGACTACGGACACAAGGTGCTGCGTCAGGATTAAACCGCGGGCATAAAAAAGCCACTTCGCTGAAGTGGCTTTTTTGTTTCTATCGCTTACTGGGCCGGTTTCGGCGTTTCCGCCGGTTTCGCCGGGGTGGCTGGAGCAGCGGCTTGCGCCGGCTGCAGCTCAAAGACTACATCGACCTGGTCGTCAAACTGGATAGTCGCCTGCTCGTAGGTTTCCTGGGCAGAAACCGGCGCAGCGTCAGCGGCCTTCATCATGCGAACCATCGGGCTCGGCTGATAGTTGGAGACATGGTAGCGCACGCTGTACACCGGACCCAGCTTGCTGTGGAAGCCTGCGGCCAGCTCCTGCGCCTGATGCACGGCGTCGTCGATCGCCGCTTTACGCGCTTTATCTTTGTAGGCGTCCGGTTGCGCAACGCCCAGCGAGACGGAGCGAATCTCGTTGAGACCCGCTTTCAGGGCGCCATCCAGCAGACCGTTGAGTTTATCCAGCTGGCGCAAGGTCACTTCCACTGTGCGCACCGCGCGATAGCCTTTCAGAATGCTTTTCCCGTTCTGATAGTCGTAATCAGGCTGGGTACGCAGATTCGCCGAGTTGATGTCCTTTTTAGCAATACCGCTCTTTTCGAGGAAAGAGAGATATTGCGCAACGCGATCGTCAGCCTGTTTTTTTGCCGACGCGGCGTCTTTTGCCGACACGTTCACTTCGATCGCCAGGGTGGCGATGTCCGGAACCGCGGCAACGCTTGCTGTGCCTGAAGTCACAATGTGCGGGCCATCCGGCAATTCGCTGGCCTGTGCCGCCATCGTGGTCAATCCGAGTGTTGCCGCCAGGGCTAAGACTTTTAACTTCACTGTCGTTTCTCCATGTTACTTAAATCGCCCTTACGGGACGCATGCCAGCAAGCTTAGCGCGTACAGCAGGAAAGTCCATCGGACAACGCTTAGTTAAGCAACGCCTGGATATGGCTGACGCCTTCTCTTGCCAGCTGAAACGCAATAAACCACATGACGGCGCCGACCACAATATTGATGATCCGCTGAGCTCTGGCGGTACGCAGTCGCGGCGCCAGCCAGGCGGCTAACAGCGCCAGGCCAAAGAACCACAGGAAAGAGGCGCTAATGGTCCCTAGCGCAAACCAGCGCTTCGGCTCCACCGCCAGCTGACCTCCCAGGCTGCCTAACACCACAAAGGTGTCCAGATAAACGTGCGGGTTAAGCCAGGTCACCGCCAGCATGGTGATAATGATTTTCCAGCGCCCCTGCTGCATTACCTCTGCATTGGCGAGTTCAAGACTCTGACTGAACGCCGTTTTCAATGCGCCGAAGCCATACCACAGCAAAAAGGCCACGCCGCCCCAGGTCACTAGCGCCAGCAGCCACGGGGATTGCATCAGCAGTGCGCTACCGCCGAAAATGCCAGCGCAGATTAACAGCAAGTCGCTGACCGCGCATAGCAGGGCAATCATCAGATGATACTGACGACGGATCCCCTGATTCATCACAAAGGCATTTTGAGGGCCAAGCGGCAATATCATAGCCGCTCCCAGGGCAAGCCCCTGAAAGTAATAAGTAAACATAAGGATTTATCCGCCGAGTTCGAGAGTGGCGCTGACTATAGCGCGAATGAATTATTAGCGGAAATTGAAAGAATTAATCATTAATTAGAACAACTAATGATGAGCTATTGAAAAAGGCCGGCATGGCCGGCCTAAGTTATTGAGAGGCGGTTTACTCTGCTTTTTCCGGCAGGCGCACCACATGAACATCCATCTGCGGGTAAGGGAAGCTGATGCCGTTGGCGTCAAATTCACGCTTGATACGCTCGAGGATATCCCAGTAGACGTTTTGCAGATCGCTGCTTTTGCTCCACACGCGCACCACGAAGTTCACCGACGAGGCGCCGAGTTCGTTCAGACGAACGGTCATTTCCCGATCGCGCAGAATTCGATCGTCAGATTCGATAATCGAGGTCAGCAGCTGCTTTACCTTGTCGATATCAGCATCGTAAGCGACGCCGATAATAAACTCATTGCGACGCGCAGGCTCCCGGGAGAAGTTAATGATATTGCCGGCGATGATTTTCCCGTTCGGGACCACCACTACTTTACCGTCCGCGGTACGCAGGGTGGTGGAGAAAATCTGCACGTTCAACACCGTACCTGCCACGCCGCCAAGGTCGACATACTCGCCAGCGCGGAACGGGCGGAACATCACCAGCAGTACGCCTGCGGCAAGGTTCGACAGCGATCCCTGCAGCGCTAAACCCACCGCCAAACCGGCAGCACCCAGCACCGCAATCACCGAGGCGGTCTGCACGCCTACCCGCCCCAGGGCGGCAATCAGCGTAAAGGCGATAACCGCATAGCGCACCAGCGCAGAGAGAAAATCGGCCACGGTAGCGTCAATTTTACGCGCCAGCATCAGGCGGTTGACGGTATTAGAGACGACGCGCGCCACGATCATCCCGACGATCAGGATAGCGATAGCCGCGACGATGTTGACGGCATAGCTCAGCAGCAGCTCCTGGTTGCGTGCCAGCCACGTCCCGGCGTGGTTGATGCTATCGACAACGTTCAAATCTTCCATTTAACATTCCTTATGAATCCCCTGGGGGGAAGTAAATAACTCAGCCTGCGACAGGGCAGTCAGGTTATAGGGTAAACAATAAGTGCACGTTTTGCCAAATGGATCACAGTTTTCTGCCGCGCTATCCTGTTGTTAAGATAATAAAAAAGCCCGCATTGCTGCGGGCTTCCGGGTAAGAAACAGATTTTTCTTACAGAACGTCGATCGCGTTCAGCTCTTTAAATGCCTGCTCCAGACGAGTCACCATGGAAGTCTGGGCAGCACGCAGCCATACGCGCGGGTCGTAGTATTTCTTGTTCGGCTGGTCTTCGCCTTTCGGGTTGCCCAGCTGGCCCTGCAGGTAAGCTTCGTTCGCTTTGTAATACTGCAGGATACCGTCCCAGGTTGCCCATTGGGTGTCGGTATCAATGTTCATTTTCACCACGCCGTAGCTGACGGAGTCTTTGATTTCCTGAGCGGAAGAACCGGAACCGCCGTGGAACACGAAGTTCAGGCTGTTGTGCGGCAGGTTGTGTTTCTTGGAAACATATTCCTGAGAGTCGCGCAGGATGGTCGGGGTCAGAACTACGTTACCTGGTTTGTACACGCCGTGTACGTTACCGAAGGAAGCGGCGATGGTGAAGCGCGGGCTGATTTTGCTCAGCTCGGTGTAGGCGTAATCCACGTCTTCCGGCTGGGTGTACAGGGCGGAAGCGTCCATGTGGCTGTTATCCACGCCGTCTTCTTCACCGCCGGTGCAGCCCAGTTCGATTTCCAGGGTCATGCCCATTTTGGCCATGCGAGCCAGGTACTTAGAGCAGATCTCGATGTTTTCGTGCAGGGACTCTTCAGACAGGTCGATCATGTGGGAAGAGAACAGCGGTTTGCCAGTAGCGGCGAAGTGTTTTTCACCGGCGTCCAGCAGGCCGTCGATCCACGGCAGCAGTTTCTTCGCGCAGTGGTCAGTGTGCAGGATAACCGGCACGCCGTAGTGTTCAGCCATCTGGTGCACGTGGTGGGCGCCAGAGATAGCGCCGAGGATAGCAGCGCCCTGAGGAACGTCAGTTTTCACGCCTTTACCTGCGATGAACGCTGCGCCGCCGTTAGAGAACTGAACGATAACCGGAGAGCGAACTTTCGCTGCAGCTTCCAGAACGGCGTTGATGGAATCAGTACCTACGCAGTTTACCGCCGGCAGTGCAAAGTTGTTTTCTTTCGCTACCTGGAACACTTTCTGAACGTCGTCGCCAGTGATGACGCCCGGTTTTACGAAATCAAAAATTTTAGACATGTTACTTAGTCCTGTATCTGTATCTTCGACCGTTGAAGAAGGTTCGCGAGCCCTTAAGCGCGCTGAAAAACAGGCGGGTTTCCCCGCCTGAACTGAATTACTGCTTAGCGCGCTCTTCGAGCATCGCTACTGCCGGCAGGACTTTGCCTTCGACGAATTCAAGGAATGCGCCGCCGCCAGTGGAGATGTAGGAAATTTTGTCAGCGATGCCGAACAGGTCGATCGCTGCCAGGGTGTCACCGCCGCCGGCGATGGAGAAACCTTCGCTGTCCGCGATAGCGTTAGCCACGATTTCAGTCCCTTTACGGAAGTTAGGGAATTCGAATACGCCAACCGGGCCGTTCCACAGGATGGTTTTGGCGTTCTTCAGGATTTCAGCCAGTTTCTGTGCGGAAACGTCGCCAAGGTCCAGAATCTGCTCGTCATCTTTGATGTCGTTAACAGATTTCAGGGTTGCCGTTGCGGTTTCGGAGAACTCGGTCGCTACGCGAACGTCGGTCGGAACCGGGATATCGCAGGTGCCCAGCAGGCGCTTGGCTTCATCAACCAGATCTGCTTCGTACAGGGATTTACCGACGTTGTGGCCCTGAGCAGCAACGAAGGTGTTAGCGATACCGCCGCCCACGATCAGCTGGTCAGCGATTTTAGACAGGGAATCCAGAACGGTCAGTTTGGTGGACACTTTAGAACCACCAACGATAGCGACCATCGGACGAGCTGGCTCTTTCAGCGCTTTACCCAGCGCGTCCAGTTCAGCGGCCAGCAGCGGGCCTGCGCACGCCACGTCAGCAAATTTGCCGATGCCGTGGGTGGAAGCCTGCGCGCGGTGCGCAGTACCGAAAGCGTCCATCACGAACACGTCGCACAGCGCAGCGTATTTCTTAGACAGTTCTTCGTCGTCTTTTTTCTCGCCTTTGTTGAAGCGAACGTTTTCCAGCACCACCAGTTCACCGGCAGCCACTTCCACGCCGTCCAGGTAGTCTTTAACCAGGCGTACCGGGTTGGACAGTTTGTCTTTCAGGTAATTAACAACCGGCAGCAGAGAGAATTCTTCGTTGTACTCGCCTTCGGTCGGACGACCCAGGTGAGAAGTAACCATGACTTTCGCGCCCTGCTTCAGCGCCAGTTCAATGGTCGGCAGAGATGCACGGATACGTGCGTCGCTGGTTACTTTCCCGTCTTTAACTGGTACGTTCAGATCCGCACGGATAAAAACGCGTTTACCAGCCAGATCCAGATCGGTCATCTTAATTACAGACATGGTGAATCCTCTCGTTGATTCATAAAGTTTTGTCGACGTTTACGCGTCGAACCTGAAACCAATAGCCGCCATCGCTAACGTCGTGTCGAGCATTCGGTTAGCAAAGCCCCATTCGTTATCGCACCAGACCAGCGTTTTGATCAGATGCGCGCCACTGACCCGGGTTTGCGTACCATCGACGATGGCGCTGTGCGGATCGTGGTTAAAATCTGTCGAGACCAACGGTAATTCCGTATAGTCAACTATACCATGAAATGCACCTTGTGCTGCTTTTTGCAGCAACTGGTTGACTTCACATGCTTTTACCGGTTTTTTCACCGTCACGCTCAGGTCAATTGCCGTCACGTTAATCGTCGGCACCCGCACGGCAATCGCTTCAAAACGGTCGTTAAATTGCGGAAAAATACGGGTGATCCCTGCCGCCAGTTTGGTATCCACCGGAATGATCGACTGGCTGGCCGCGCGGGTACGCCGCAGATCCGGATGATAAGCGTCAATCACCTGCTGGTCATGCATCGCCGAGTGAATGGTGGTGACGGTGCCGGACTCAATGCCATAGGCGTCATCGAGCAGTTTAATGATCGGAATAATGCAGTTGGTGGTGCAGGAGGCGTTGGAGACAATGCGATGCCCGGCGCGAAGTTCATCCTGATTTACGCCGTACACCACCGTCGCGTCGAGGTCGTTGCCGCCGGGGTGGGAAAAGAGCACTTTTTTCGCCCCCGCCTGAAGATGGGCTTCACCGTGTTCACGACTCCCGTATACCCCGGTACAGTCAAGCACGACGTCCACCGCCAGTTCGCGCCAGGGCAGCGCCGCAATGGTCGGCTCATGCAGCAGACGGATGGCATCGTCGCCAACAAACAGCTGCTCGCGCTCCTGACGGACATCCCAGGCGAAACGGCCATGGCTGGTGTCATATTTCAATAAATGCGCGATGCCCGCGGCATCCGCCAGCTCATTGATTGCCACCACGGTGATTTCCGCACGACGCCCGGATTCATATAGAGCACGAACCACGTTGCGTCCAATGCGACCGAAGCCATTAATCGCGATGCGAATGGTCATAGATCTCCTGCAAGGCTGTCCCTGTTATGAGGTGGCTGACAGAGTAATCCAGCAACGCTCTGAGGGGAACCTTACCAGCTGCAAACTGCGACTGATTGATTAATTGTCGAACATTTAAACGACTGAAACGCTTCAGCTAGAATAAGCGAAATGAGGAATAAAAGGAATGTTTGTCCAGCGCAATAAACCAGCTATATGACTCACATCACATTTTCTCTGGAATAATTTACAACCGTATTACATGGTTCAGGAATAGCAGATACAAAAAGCCGGGTGGCGAGATAAAAGCAAAACGGTAACCCAGGGGTTACCGTTTTGGTGTTTGCACCCTCTCCTGTGGGAGAGGGTTGGGGTGAGGGCATCAGCCCGCACCGTACCAGCGATTACAGCAGCGCTTTCGCTTTAGCGACCACGTTATCAACGGTGAAGCCGAACTCCTCGAACAGCTGCTCAGCCGGCGCAGACTCACCGAAGGTGGTCATGCCAACGATAGCGCCGTTCAGGCCAACGTATTTGAACCAGTAGTCAGCGATACCCGCTTCCACGGCAACGCGCGCGGTCACGGCTTTCGGCAGTACGGATTCGCGATAAGCCGCATCCTGCTTGTCGAACGCGTCGGTGGACGGCATGGAAACCACGCGCGCCTTCACGCCTTCGGCAGTCAGTTTGTCCCATGCGGCAACCGCCAGTTCCACTTCTGAACCGGTGGCGATGAAGATCAGCTCCGGCTGGCCGGCGCAATCTTTCAGCACATAACCGCCGCGGGCCACGTTCGCCAGCTGCTCTGCGGTACGCTCCTGCTGCGCCAGGTTCTGACGGGAGAGGATCAGCGCGGTCGGGCCGTCCTGACGCTCCACGCCATATTTCCACGCAATCGCGGATTCAACCTGGTCACACGGACGCCAGGTGGACATGTTCGGGGTCACGCGCAGGGAAGCCACCTGCTCTACCGGCTGGTGAGTCGGGCCGTCTTCGCCCAGACCGATGGAGTCGTGGGTGTAGACCATCACCTGACGCTGTTTCATCAGCGCGGCCATACGTACCGCGTTACGCGCGTATTCCACGAACATCAGGAAGGTGGAGGTGTACGGCAGGAAGCCGCCGTGCAGCGCGATACCGTTGGCGATAGCGGTCATACCGAACTCGCGCACGCCGTAGTGGATGTAGTTCCCGGCAGCGTCTTCGTTGATCGGCTTAGAGCCGGACCACAGGGTCAGGTTGGACGGCGCGAGATCTGCGGAGCCGCCGAGGAATTCCGGCAGCAGCGGGCCGAAGGCTTCGATGGCGTTCTGCGAGGCTTTACGGCTGGCGATTTTCGCCGGGTTGGCCTGCAGCTTCGCGATGAACTCGTTAGCTTTCGCGTCGAAGTCAGACGGCATCTCGCCTTTCATACGGCGGGTGAATTCGGCTGCTTCCTGCGGGAAGGCTTTGGCGTAGGCAGCGAACTTCTCATTCCACGCCGCTTCTTTCGCCTGGCCGGCTTCTTTGGCATCCCACTGGGCATAGATGTCAGACGGGATGTCAAACGGCGCGTGTTTCCAGCCCAGCGCTTCGCGGGTCAGGGCGATTTCGGCGTCGCCCAGCGGCGCGCCGTGGGAGTCGTGGGTACCGGCTTTGTTCGGCGAACCGAAACCGATGATGGTTTTGCACATCAGCAGGGACGGTTTGTCGGTGACCGCCCGTGCTTCTTCTACCGCGCGTTTGATGGCGTCAGCGTCGTGACCGTCCACGCCGCGCACCACGTGCCAGCCGTAGGCTTCAAAGCGTTTCGCGGTGTCGTCGGTGAACCAGCCTTCAACGTGGCCGTCGATGGAGATGCCGTTGTCATCATAGAACGCCACCAGTTTACCCAGTTTCAGGGTACCGGCCAGGGAGCACACTTCGTGAGAAATGCCTTCCATCATACAGCCGTCGCCCATGAAGGCGTAGGTGTAGTGGTCGACGATATCGTGTCCCGGACGGTTGAACTGCGCCGCCAGGGTTTTCTCGGCGATAGCCATCCCGACCGCGTTAGCGATACCCTGGCCCAGCGGACCGGTGGTGGTTTCCACGCCTGCGGTGTAACCGACTTCCGGGTGACCCGGAGTTTTGGAGTGCAGCTGGCGGAAGTTTTTCAGCTCTTCAATCGGCAGATCGTAGCCAGTGAGGTGCAGCAGGCTGTAAATCAGCATCGAACCATGGCCATTTGACAACACAAAACGGTCACGGTCAGCCCAGGCCGGATTGTTCGGGTTATGGTTCAGGAAATCACGCCACAGCACTTCGGCAATGTCAGCCATACCCATCGGGGCCCCCGGGTGGCCGGATTTGGCTTTCTGTACAGCGTCCATGCTCAGCGCACGAATAGCGTTAGCAAGCTCTTTACGTGAGGACATTTTGACTCCAGTTCGGACTGTTGAAGGCCATGCCCTTAACGACTTGACGAGAGCGCGTTTTGGGCTACGCCGGAAAAAAGTGTGAACAATGTAACCCAAGCGACAAGTCATGTACATGGAGCATCCTTTTGCCCTTTAAGAAATCTCTGGAACAGGTTGTGCTACGCCGGAATCCGCTCGCCCGCATCCTGCGATACTCTTTATAATTTACGCAGAATACGGTTCCCTGCCGTCGCCGTATTTTCGGATAAACAACCATAAGATTGTGGAAGATAAAAATGAAAATTCGCTCAACCGTACTTGCTCTTGGGATCGCAGCAACCCTCACCGGATGTCAGAACATGGACTCCAACGCTCTGCTCAGCTCAGGCGCCGAAGCCTTCCAGGCATACTCTCTCAGCGACGCGCAGGTGAAAACCTTAAGCGACCAGGCCTGTAAAGAGATGGACGCCAAAGCGAAAATCGCCCCGGCCAACAGTGAATACAGCCAGCGGCTGAACAAAATCGCGGCTGCGCTGGGCGATAACATCAATGGTCAGCCCGTGAACTACAAGGTCTATGAGACCAAGGATGTCAACGCCTTCGCCATGGCCAACGGCTGCATCCGCGTCTACAGCGGGCTGATGGATCTGATGAACGATAATGAAGTCGAGGCGGTGATCGGCCACGAAATGGGCCACGTCGCGCTGGGCCACGTGAAGAAAGGCATGCAGGTCGCCCTGGGTACCAACGCCGTGCGTGCGGCGGCGGCCTCCGCGGGCGGTATCGTCGGTAGCCTGTCGCAGTCTCAGTTGGGCGATCTGGGCGAAAAACTGGTGAACTCGCAGTTCTCCCAGCGTCAGGAATCGGAAGCGGATGATTACTCTTACGACCTGCTGCGTAAGCGCGGTATCAATCCGTCGGGACTGGCCACCAGCTTCGAGAAACTGGCCAAGCTGGAAGCCGGTCGTCAGAGTTCGATGTTTGACGATCACCCGGCCTCAGAAGCGCGCGCCCAGCATATTCGCGATCGCATGAAGGCCGACGGGATTAAATAATCATCAGCGGGAGGCATTATTGCCTCCCTTTTTTATATATCCGTAAAAATATTTAGCCGCATTAATTGATAATTTAAGCGCACAAACCGTTAATTATTATCACAGCGCATCACAGCCAATTATTTTATGCCCGGCGATTCAGAAATATATTATTTGGTAAATTAAAAAGGCCGCACACTATCTGGCTTCCAGAATCGTCTTTACCCGAATAATAAATAGTCCACCCCTTACTGCCTGGCGCACGGCTCATGCACCATACAACCTGTTTCCGGCTGCAATAACTGCTCACACAATGATTGCTTTCGACATTATTTCAGGAGAATATCTGACTGGCAGTGATTCCCTTGAATATATCGACAGACAGAGAAGTGCCCTCAGTGAAAAAAGAATTACCATTACTCGCGCTTGGCATTATTGCCGCCGCGCCGGCTTTCGCCAGCCAACAATCTACCAGTCAGGGCTTTATTGAAGACAGCCACCTCGATCTCTTTTTACGTAACGCTTATATCAAACGCGATTATCGCGATGGTTTGCCGGATAAAGCCGAATGGGGTCAGGGTATCATCGCTACCTTCGAGTCCGGCTTTACTCAAGGGCCGGTCGGCTTCGGCGTTGACGGCATTGCGCAGTACGCCGTGCGCCTCGACGGCGGCCGCGGCCGCAGCGGCGCGGGCGGTATCGACTTTTTCGCCCAGGATGATGATGGCCGCGCGAAGTCCGATTTAGCAAAATTTGGCGCTACCGCTAAAATGCGCTTCTCGAATACCGTACTCAGCTACGGCAGCCAGCGCCCGATGCTGCCAATCGTCTACGCCGATGACTCGCGGCTGCTGTACGAGAGCTATACCGGTACCATGCTGACCTCAAAAGAAATCGACGGTCTGGAAATTAACGCCGGTTATCTTACCGATCAGCAGCGCAAAAGCGACGACAGCCACAATAGCGGCCTGAAAAGCCTGACCTTTGGCGGCGCCAGCTATCAATTCAACGACCAGCTCAGCGGCGCGCTTTACGCTTCTCACGTCGAGGACGTGCTGAATAAGCAGTATCTCGGCCTGAACTACAAGCAGCCGTTCGCCGCCGACCAGCAGCTGATTGTTGACTTCAATGGCTATAACTCGCGCTTAGATCAAGAATATGCCGACGCCAATGACACCGGGCGCAGCAACAGCATCTGGAGCCTGGCCGCCAGCTATATCTGGGATATTCACACGTTTAAGGTCGCTTACCAGCAAAGCAGCGGCAGCACCGGCTACCACTACGGCGGGTATCAGAATCAGGGCGGCGTTGGCGATGGCGGCAACACCATCTGGCTGGCTAACTCCTACTGGTCCGATTTTAACGGCGAGGATGAGCGTTCCTGGCAGGCCTCCTATGGCCTGGATTTTGCCGGACTGGGCGTACCGGGCCTGAGCTGGACCACCGCCTACGTTCGCGGCGATAACATTAAAACCGCCGAGACCAGCAACGGTAAAGAACACGAATGGTTCAACCAGGTGCAGTACCAGGTGCAAAACGGCATGGCGAAAGATTTGAAATTGAGACTCCGCTATTCGGTGCTGCGCGTTTCCAGCAACGCCAGCGACTATAACGTCAGCGGTAATGAAGTGCGGTTCTACGTCGAATATCCGTTTAACGTGTTTTAACCGTGTAATGAACCCTCTCCTGTGAGCCGGCCCTCTCCCGGCGCGCGGGAGCAACCGTCCGGCGCCTTGATTAACCCCCTGTGCCGTGCGGTACCCTCTCCCCGGAAGGGAGAGGGTTGGGGTCACTGGGTTATCATTAATACAGCGTTTTCTGCGGCGGGCCGGCAAAGCGCAGCGCGCCAATCTGGCCCATCTTCACTTCCACCACCGATGGCCCCGGCATCGCCAGCGCTTCGGTCATCACCGCCTGGAAATCCTCAGCCCGATCCACGCTCCACGCCTGCAGACCCATCGCCTGCGCCAACAGGGTAAAGTCTGGCGTGTGCAGCTCGTTGTAATACTGACGGCCGCCAAAATACTTATCCTGAATACCGCGCATTACGCCGTAGCCGCCGTCATTCATAATCAACAGCGTCACGTTGGCCTTCTCCTGCGCCAGGGTCGCCAGTTCGCCAAGGTTGAGGCTCAGGCCGCCGTCGCCCACCAGGCCGACCACTTTACGTTGCGGATTGGCAATCGCGGTGCCCACCGCCATCGGTAGCCCCATACCGATGGCTCCGGCCAGAGAATGGATATTCATCAGCGGGCCGTGAGCGCGGAACAGACGGCTGCCCCACAGGCTGCCGGAAACGGTAATATCGCGCACCAGGATGCCGTCATCGGGCAGCGCCTGCGCAATCGCGTCATTCAATTTAGCGTAAGCGCCGCACTGGTCGCGCAGCCCCTGCTCCGCCGCCTCTACCGCCGCTTTAAGCTGGCTATCCCAACGCGCATCGCCCCACATCCGGCCCTGCACCCGCTCTGCCAGCGCCGCTAATAAAGCGCGGCAGTCCGCCACCAGCGTGTTGTCCATCAGGTAGTTACGGCTGGCCGCCGCCGGGTCGATATCAATCTGCACCCGCGGTGTGGGCAGTTCCAGCGTCCAGGAACGCGTTTCGTTGCTGCGCAGCCGGGAACCGGCAACAAGTGTGAAATCACATTGTGAAATCAGCGCTTCAACCGAGGGAGAATTATGAAACGCGCGCAGGCTGGCGCGATGGCTGTCCGCCAGAATGCCGCGGCCGTGGGTACTGGAAATCACCGTCACCCCGGCATCCGCCAGCGTCTTCACCGCCTCGCCGCTCTCTAACGCGCCGCCGCCAAGCCACAACAGCGGTTGCTTCGCCTGCTTAAGCTGCGCCCACAGCGCATCGACCAGCGACGCTTCCGGCTCAACCGCCGGAGCGCGTTTCAGCGGCGCGGTCAGCAGTGAAAGCGGAATTTTGGCGCTCTGAATGTCGATTGGGATCTCCACCGAGACCGGGCCGCACGGCGGCGTCTGCGCCTCCTGAATCGCCTTATGCAGGATAGCCACCGCCTGGTTGGCGTTGCTAATGCGGTAAGCGCGCTTCGAACTGGCTTTCAGGAAGGTCAACTGATCGCGGGTTTCATGAATGAAACCGGTGTCGGCGTCCAGCCAGGCTTTTTCGACCTGTCCGGTCAGGTGCAGCAGCGGCGTACCGGCGTTCATCGCCTCAACCAGCGCGCCGACCGCATTACCCGCACCCGCGCCGGTACTGGTCAGCGCCACGCCGAGCCCTGAAAAACGGCCGTGGGCGTCAGCCATGGTCACCGAGCCCGCTTCACCGCGCGCCGGAACAAAGCGGATTTTTTCCCGCTGGCCGACGGCATCGGCGATCGGCAGGTTATGGATAGAAATGACGCCATAAATGGCTTCAACGTGATACTGCTCCAGCGTTCTGGCGATGGCATCGCCGACGGTTATCATTTCGCTCATTGCTCACCCTTTCTCAGTCGCACCAGTGGTTGACGCTATTACCCGTCGCCAGATAAATGCTCTTTTGTTGCATCCAGGCTTTCAGCCCCTGGATCCCTTTTTCGCGGCCCAGACCGCTCTCTTTAAAGCCCCCAAACGGGGTCGAAATGGAGAAAACTTTGTAGGTGTTGATCCACACCGTACCGGCTTCCAGTTGTTCGCTCAGACGCAGCGCGCGGCCGGTATCACGCGTCCAGATCCCCGCCGCCAGTCCGAAGACCGAATCATTGGCCTCGCGGATCAGCGCCGCTTCATCGTGAAAACGCATCGCCACCAGAACCGGTCCGAAGATCTCTTCCTGGCAAACGCGGGCCTGATTGTTCAGCCCTTCAATGATGGTCGGCAGGAAATAGCTGCCTGCCGCCAGCGCCGGATCCGCCGGGATCTCGCCGCCGCATAGCACGCTGCCGCCTTCGCGTTTCGCCAGCTCGACGTACTCCAGCACGCTCTGCCGGTGTTTATCGTTGATCAGCGGCCCGACGTGGGTGCCAGCGCTGAACGGATGGCCAACCCGCAGCCCTTGGGTTAACTCCAGCAGGCGGGCCATTAATTGCGGATACACTTTGTCATGAACAAACAGCCGCGAGCCGGCAATACAGGCCTGGCCGCCGGAGCTGAAAAT
This sequence comes from Klebsiella sp. KP20-425-1, assembly GCF_025813515.1. Classification (NCBI taxonomy): domain Bacteria; kingdom Pseudomonadati; phylum Pseudomonadota; class Gammaproteobacteria; order Enterobacterales; family Enterobacteriaceae; genus Klebsiella; species Klebsiella sp. KP20-425-1. The sequence goes on along the minus strand of NZ_CP109614.1, from coordinate 795,842 downwards.
GCCGTAGCAGATGCCCCGCGCCGCCTGTTCGATATCGGCATCTTCCAGCACGATGGTCGGTGATTTGCCGCCCAGCTCCAGCGACGCCGGAATTAGCTTTTCCGCCGCCACATGCGCCAGGTGACGTCCGGTGGTGGTGCCGCCGGTAAAGGAAATTTTGCGCACCTTAGGATGGCGGGCCAGCGCATCGCCGATAATCGATCCTTTACCCGGCAGCACGCTCAGCAGTCCGGCGGGTAAACCGGCCTGCTCAAAGATCTTCGCCAGTTCCAGCGCCATGAGCGGCGTGGCTTCCGCCGGTTTGAGGATCACCGCATTTCCGGCGGCGATCGCCGGGGCCACCTTCTGCATTTCGCTGGCGATCGGCGAGTTCCACGGGGTGATCGCCGCCACCACGCCCAGCGGCTCATAGCGGCTCAGGGTCAATAGATCTGCCTGCCGCGGCGTCGGCAGCTCGCCTTCCAGCAGTTCGCAGGCGGCGGCAAAATAGCGTGCCGTCCCCGCCGCGCTCATCACCAGCCCTCGCGCTTCCGCCAGCGGTTTACCATTATCGCGGCTCTGCTTTTGGGTGAGCTCATCAAGCTGTGCTTCAATTAGATCGGCGACTTTATGCAGGATCTTCGCCCGCTGATGCGGCAGCATCGCCCGCCACGTTGGCTCCCGCCAGGCGCGGTCGGCACAGTCGATCGCCTCCTGTAAATCATCGAGGCTTGCCGCATGCAGCGCCGCGTTAATAGCGCCATCCGCCGGAAACTGGCTGTGCATCAAATTGCCGCCGCCGCGACGCCACTGGCCGCCGATAAAAATGTCTAATTCGTCCATCTCAGCCTCTCTGCGTTATGCCAGTTCACGGCAGGCGCGTACCGCGCTCAGTGCCGCGAGGGTCGATGTTTTCGGATTGCTGGCGAGCGGCAGGCCGCTCAGCTCCAGGTGAAACTCGCCGAACAATCCTTCGGCGTGTAGCGTATGGGTGTTGCGTTGCGTCGCCGGATCGACCATCAGCTGTACTCGGGTCGCGTCAAGGCCGATACCGCCCAGCGCGATGGTTGCCGCCACGTTGGCATTTGCCGGGAATAGCCGCGCCGCCTCGCGGGCGCTGCCTTCGAAGAAAATTTGCGCTTCATTGACCGCGCTGAGGTCGATAAGCTGTTCGGCATAGCTGCCGCGCCAGCTGGCCGGGCTTTTACGCGACTGATAGGTCACTCGTTCAAGCCCCCCCTCTTTGGCCGCCGCCAGGCCGTCAATCCCGGCTACTGCGCCAGCCAGCAGCGTCAACTTGCCGCCCGCCTGACGTAAACGCTGTTCCAGTTCGCTGTCCGCCAACGCACCGGTCGAGATCACCGCCAGATGCCAGCCGCGCGCCAGTACCGCTTCGCCGTATTGCGCGACCGCCTGCTGACTGGCGCATTCCAGCACCAGATCCGGCGTCCCACCGCATTGCAGCGGATCGGTAAGCGGCGTCACCGCTTGACCAAACTGCAGGCAGATCGCTGCGTGATGCGATTCGCGCGCCACGATCCACTCCACCCTCACCTGCGGCGGCAGGCGTTCAATCACCGCCTGGGCCATCGCGCCATAGCCAATTAACATGACCTTTTTCATCATCTTTCCTTACAGATGGCGACAGAAACCGCCGGAAACGTCCAGCGCCGCGCCGGTGGTAAAGGAGGCCAGCGGCGAAGCGAGGAATAGCAGCGCTTGCGCTGGCTCCTGCGGCTTACCGAGACGCGCCATCGGGATCCCCCGCTTACGGGCGATATCGGCGGTCCACTGCTGCCAACTCTGGCTCTTATCGCTTCGGCTCTCAAAACGGCGCTGCCACTGCCCGGACTCCACCATCCCCAGCAGAATGGAATTCACACGAATACCTTTATCCACCAGCTCTTTCGACAGAGTCAGCGTCATATTGAGCAGCGCTGCGCGGGCGGCAGAGGTGGCGATCATGTGCTCTTCCGGCTGTAACGCCAGCAGCGAGTTCACACAGGTAATCGAGGCGATATCCGACGCCTCTAGCAGGGACTGAAAGGCCTTTACCGGGTTAATCACGCCGAACAGTTTCAGTTCGGCTTCGTGCAGCCAGGCCTCACGTGGCGTATCGGCGAAGTGGGCGACATAGCCCTGGCCGGCGTTATTAATCAGCATATCGACGCCGCCGAAACGCGCGGCGACCGCGGCGGCGAACGCCTCAACTTCAGCTTCGTTCAGTACGTCACAGCGCCAGGAGAACACCTCACCTTCTGGATATTCGTTTTGCAACGCCGCATGGGCGCTAGCCAGCCGATCCGGGTTGCGGCCACAAAAGGCGACTTTCGCCCCTTCGCCCAGCAGCAGGCGCAGCGTTTCAAAGCCGATTCCTGACGAACCGCCGGTGACTACCGCGACGCGTCCTTCAATTTGTGCATTCATCGCGCACCTCTTCCCCTATGCGTAAAAGCTGTTGATTAAAAAAGATTTCGTTATCGAGATAGCTGGCATGTCCAGCCTGAGGGATGGCGATGTAAGGGGCGCCGTAACGCAGCGCCACTCCCTGCACTAACTCCGGTTGGGTAATGGCATCCTGCTCGCCACACCACACGGAGAGACGACCGCGATAGTCGGCGAGCCAACGGTGAATGTCGTCATGGGCCAGCATCCAGGCCGCGGCGAGATAACCGTCGCGGCGTAGCCTGCGCATCCCCGCCGCCACCGTCGCCACATCGGCTTCGCGCGCGCCAGGGCGCAGCAGTTTTGCCGCTCGCCCCTGGGCCATCGCCTCGCCGCCCAGCGCTATCTGCTGTTGACGCCCCTGCCAGACTTTTTCCCGCTGTGCGGCTTCCGCCTGGCCGTAGCCCTGCGCGACGTCGGCGAGCACCAGGTAAAGCACCCTCTGCGGGTATTTCGCGGCGAAGGCGGCCGCCACCAGCGCGCCCAGCGAATGGCCGACCAGTATGGTTTGCTCTACTCCAGCGCGGTCCAGCATTCGCGCCAGCGCGTCGGCGTAATCGCCGGCATTCGCCGGCGCCGCCGCCAGCATCGGGCTTTCGCCATAACCGGGCATATCCCAGGCCAGCACGCGGTAGCCGGGTAGCGCCATCTGTTTATGCCAGGAGGCCGCGCCGGAACTGATGCCGTGCAGCAGCGTCAGCGGAATACCGCTTCCTTGTTCACGAAACCCCGTCATCATCGCCCCTTAGTTACGTTTTACTTTTGCCAGCGGATGATCTTCCGGGTAGGTCGGAATATGCGGCTTATGGGTGCCGAGCATCACGCACATCAGCGCCTCTTCTTCGCCGTGGTTAAACAAACCGCGGTAGATTCCAGGCGGCACCGAGATCAGATCGCGTTCGCGCAGCACGGTTTCGGTATAGTTGTCGCCGTCCTGAATCATCAGAGTGATCTGCCCTTTGAGCATGAAGAACACCTCTTCTACGTCATCATGCAGGTGCAGCGGGCCTTCACATTTGGACGGCAACACCATGGTGGAAAAGGTGAAGTGCTCGGCCGGAACGGTGTTGGTATCACTGGCGACGCCGGTGGCGCCGGTGCCGATGTAGCGCATCTGCGCGCGGCGATATTTCGGATCGAAATCGGCCTGGAATTTCAGCGCATTCCAGTCGTATTTACGGCCTTCAAAGCGCGCGATACGCGACTCCACCCACTCTTCCATCGTCATATGGTCAGGTTTCAAACTCTGTTTTGCAGTTACGGTTGAATCAGTCATCGTTTTATCCTCAGTAACGTCTCAGCAGCGGCAGTAACAGGGCGCAGCCCACCGCCGCCATCACCGCCAGAAAAATCAGCCCGGAATCCATGCTATGGGTGAAGGCGATAAGCGCGCCCATCACCGCCGGCGATAGCGCCCCGGCAAAGTTTCCCAGCCCGTTGAAAATTCCACCCGCCGTGGCGCTGACCCGTGGATGGGTCGCTTTAGCCAGCAGCGCGAAAATGTTTGGCGCGCCGGTGCCCCACATAAAGGTGCTAAAGCTCATCGCCGCGATTACCGGCAGCGGCGTGGTGAAATGCATCACTGCCGCCAGGCCAATACCCGCGCCTGCCAGGGAAATAAAGCAGGCGGCGGCGCGCCTATCGACGCGGTCGGACAGCCAGGCGCCGATAATTTCGCCTAGCAACATGGCGATAAATGGCATCGACGACAGCCAGCCGGCGTGTTCCAGATGAATGCCTTTGCCTTTAATCAGGTAGCCCGGCAGCCAGCCGTTGATCCCCCACAGATAGGCGAGAAAGGCGATGTTGAAGATGCAGATCATCCAAAAATGCGGACTCACAAAGAGCTCGAGACGCGCGCTGCGGCGCGCTTCCTGCGAGGTTTTATCGCTGCTCGCTCTCGCCTCCAGTTGTACGCCGCGCAGCCCGATGCGTACAAAAATCAGCACCGGTATCGTCAGCATCGCCATCACGAAAAATGTGCTCTGCCAGCCGAAGGTATTGAGTAGCCAAATTGACAGCGGGAAACCCAGCGCCGCGCCAACCGGCGTGCCGAGCAGCCACAGCATGGTGGCGCGGGCCTGTAGCCGCTGCGGGAAGGTGTGGCGCACCACGGCGAACGCCAACGGAAACAGCGGCCCTTCAGCAATGCCCAACAGGATGCGCAGCGTCACCATCAGCGCGTAGTTGTGGGTGAAGCCCATGATCACCATCAGGATGCACCACACCACCATCATTCCAGTCAGCAGACGCAGCGGCGCAATCCGGTCGCCAAGGCCGCTTAATAACACTGACGAGAAGCCGTAACTCAGCAAAAAGGCACTCATCAGAATGCCCAACCGGGTGGTGTCGAAATCGATGCCCATCGCCTGCTGGAAGTGACTATCGGAAAACAGCGCGGCGATACTGATTTTGTCGAAAAAAGCCAGCAGCACGCAGGCCAGCAGCGACAGCGGAATGGCCCAACGAACTGCTTTTTCAGGCGTGCGGACGCCCTCGCCGCTCGCCTCTGCAGGCGCGGCGTTGGTCTCTAATGTGGTCATTTCTCCCCCTTAAGGGTTCGCGTTTCTTATCGCAATGACATCAGCGAGAAAGTCGGGTCAGCGAGCGGGACGTTAGAGAGATCCCTTCCCGCCGCCATCCAGCGCTTCGCCAGCTTCACGATACGTGCATTATTGAAGGCCACCAGCTGAGTTAAGCGTCCATCGGCATTCAGGGAGAAGTAGATCGCGCCCTGCGGCTCGTCACGCACAATGGTCCGGCTGCCCGCTTGCGGGATCCCGAGGATCTGGATATTGCGATCGTATTGATCTGACCACAGCCACGGCGCCTCGTCGTAGCCGCTGGCCTGTGGATCGAGCATCGCTTTCGCTGTCGCGATGGCCTGATTTTGCGCAAAGGCCCACGACTGAATGCACAGACCGTACTGATGGTGCTGGGCGACATCGCCAGCGGCGAAAATCGCCGGATCGTTACTGCGCCCTTGGGCATTAACGACAATCCCGCGATCGACAGTGAGCCCGGCATCGCGCGCCAGTTCGAGATTCAGATCGACGCCGATCCCCACCACTACCGCATCGAAGGTTTCCCGCTGGCCGTCGCAGTGCAGCGTCGGCAAGCCGTTATCATCTTCCAGCTCCAGCGCGCCGCAGCCGCGGCGAATATCAACGCCCTGCCCGCGATGCAACTCATCCAGCGCCTGCGAGACCTCCATACTGACCGAGCGCATGCACAGCGCCGGCTGCTGTTCATAAAGGGTCACGGCTACGCCGCTTTTGCGCGCCGAGGCGGCGATTTCGAGGCCAATCCAGCCGCCGCCGACGATCGCCAGCCGCGTTGCCGATGCCAACCGCTGCTTCAGACGCTGCGCGTCCTGCCAGTGGCGCAGGGTATATACCTGAGGATGCTGCCCCCAGGCCTCGGACGGCAGCCGCGCGCGGCCGCCGGTGGCGATCAGCAGTAGGTCGTACGCCAGCGTTTCGCCGTTGCTCAGCGCCAGGGTTTTATTTTGCCGGTCGATCGATTTCGCGCGCAGCGGGCGGTACCAGCGCAGATCCAGTGCCTGCTGCACCTCGGCGCTGAATAACCGCGGCAGCGCCGGTTCGGCCTCTAGCAATGCCGCTTTCGACAGCGGCGGGCGCTCGTAAAAATCCCATTGCTCTTCGGCAACCACGCAAATCTCGCCGCTAAACCCTTCATCACGCAGCGTTTTCGCCGCCCAGCCGCCAGCCTGGCCGCCGCCGATAATGACTATCCGCGCCGTCATACCGCCTCCGGTTTTTTCTGCTGGCGACGGGTATCGTGATCGATACCGCCTTCCACCGCCCATTCGGTAAAGGACACGAGTGAATGCTCCAGCTCGCGCGGCTGCCAGTTTTCCGTCAGATAGTCATCGTTGGTGTAGTACTCAAAAGCGCCGCCGGTCGGGCTGTTGACATACCAGAAGTAGGCCGAGGAGACCGGATGGCGGCCGGGGCCGATAAACGTGCTCCACGCGTTTTTATTCATCGCAATGCCGCCGCCGATCACTTCATGAATATCCCGTACGGTAAACGCGACGTGGTTTAGCCCGCGCTTGCGGTTGGGCAACTGCAATAAGAAGAGGTTATGGTGTCCGCCGCGCACGCCGCAGCGCAGGAACACCGCGCGATTGATATAGCGGTCTGACACCTGAAAGCCCAGCACTTCGCGATAGAAACTTTCCACCGCCGCCAGCTCTTCAACAAAGAATACGACGTGGCCGACGTTAATGGGCTGCGCGCGGTCGTATACCGGGCTCGGAGTGTCGATGCGACGCACATCGCCCCACTGGTTGATCGGTTCAACGTTCAGTTCAACCGCCGTTTGCTGGCTAACCTGCACCCGCAGCGTCATACCGTTGGGATCGCGGCACTCCAGCGCGCCGTCGATTTCACGGAAAGCGGGCTGGCGTTCCAGCTTCGGGCGCAGCGCATCCAGCGCCGCCCGATCCGCCACGCCCCAGGTCATGCGACGCAGGGTGTTGCCCGCCTCAAAGGCTGGCGGTAAGTTGGCGGCATCGGTCGGGTTAAGTTCGACCCGCGCGCCGCTGAGGGTGGTAAACGCGCGGCCGCTGGCGTCGCCGGTCAGGCCAAAATCGCGCATGAATTTAGCGCTGTGGTTCAGGTCGTCTACGCCAAATTCCAGCTTTTCAATTCCGGTAATACTCATTATTCGTCGCCTCTTTACCGTTCAGTCGCCCGAATTTGGGCGTAAAACATGCCCGACGCAATCAAGCGCCTGCTGTTAAGTTGTTGATTTAACTTGCCTGTGACAAATATCCGAGGAAGCCGGAAATTTTGTCCGCCGCCATACTGACGTCGTTCTGCAACCGTTCGCGATCGCTTTGCGGGATCTCGTCCGACGGCACCAGAATGCTGACGACCGCCGCCACCCGGCCGCTGCGGTTAAAGACCGGATAGACAATCGATGAGATGCCGTGGCGGTAGAACGATTCGCCAATCACGTAGCCGCGGGCTTTATCCTGCTGCACCATCTGCCACAGCGCTTCGCGGTCGTACAGCTGGCCCGGCGCATTGCCCGGCAGCCGTTCATCCGGGAACAATTGTTCAAACTCGCTGCGGGAAACATCGGTCAGCAGCATGCGGCCAAGCGAGGTGCAGTGCACCGGTAGCCGCGTTCCGACGCTGACCTGGTTGATACGCGAACCGGCGGCGCTGACGCGGGCGATGTAGATGATGTCGCGGCCGTCGCGGATCGCCAGATGGCTGCTGCACTGGCTGATATCGCGTAGTTGCTCGATGACCGGCTGACCCACCTGAGCGACATCCAGTGAGGCGATATATTCAAAGCCCAGACGCAGTACGTTCATGCCCAGCGAAAAGGTATTGGTGCGGGCGTTGCGCTCAAGAAAGCCCATATATTCCAGCGTCTGCACCACGCGATAGGCGGTCGCTTTCGGCATATCCACCAGCCGATGCAGCTCGGCAAAGGTCAGATCGCGATGCTGTTCGCCAAACGCCAGCAGCAGTTGTAAACCGCGCTCAAGACCGGGCACCAGATACTTCACTTCCTGATCGTTCGCCATACCGCCTCACTTATTAGTTAAAGACAAAACCGCCGTTGACCGGGATCAGCTGGCCGGTGATAAAGCGCGAAAGATCGCTCAGCAGCCAGACCACGCTGCCGGTGACATCTTCCGGCTGCTGCGCGCCGCTGAGCGCGCGGCCGTTCTCATACAGCTGATGACGCTCGGCGGGAACGTATTCCGTGGCCTCAACGCGGGTCAGTCCCGGCGCGATGGCGTTGATACGGATCCGCTTTTCACCCAGCTCGCGGGCCATGGAGCGGGTCATCGCAATCACCGCGCCCTTACTGGCGACATAGGCCATCAGCCGCGGCGCGCCCCACAGCGCGGTATCCGAAGCGACGTTGACGATCGCCGCCCCTTCGCGCAGCAGCGGTACCGCCGCGCGGGTCACCAACCAGGTGCCTTTAACGTTGACCGTCATTACCCGATCCCACAGATCCGGATCGTAATCGATCATATTTTTTCCGCCGACGCCGGTGGCCATCGCTGCGTTATTGACTAAGCCATCGATAGACCCCTGCGCGCCGATGGCGCTGAAGACCTGCTCGATCGATGCTTGACTGGCAAGATCGATGGCGTGAGATTCGACCTGATAGCCCTTCTGCCGCAGGCGATGAGCGCTTTCCGCCAGCTCTCCCTGCAGGATGTCGCACATCACCACCGTCGCGCCCTGAGCGGCGCAGGCTTCGGCAAAGTGGTACCCGAGACCGCGCGCCGCACCGGTGACGACAATACGTTTACCGTTTAGCAGGCCGTTCATCAGGCGGCACCCTGCTGCGCTTCGCGGAGCGCTAACTGCTCTTTCGCCGCTTTCTGCATCATGCGGCGCAGGCGGGACAGACCGACGTCATGTTGATAAAGGTATTCATGATCGCGGGCGTTCGGCGCCAGGCTTTCCAGCACCACGCGATCCTGCTCCAGTACTTCCCAGTGCAGCTTTTCCAGACGGTTGCGGTACATAAAGCGCCACAGATCGCGCTGCCAGCCCTGAACGCCGCGGATGCGCCAGAAGAAGACGCGACAGTTATCGTTATCTTCCGGAACCACCATGCCGACGATCCAGAAGTGGCCGCCCGGCCCGAAACGCTTTTTGTACGGAATAGACAGACGCATCCAGTAGGCGCCGCTGTTGCCCAGTTCAACCCAGTCAAAGTTAACGCCGCTCTGCCCTTTTTTCTCGAAGATAAAGCCGGTTTTCGTCGGCTGCAGGACCATATCGGCTTTGCGATCGCCTTCTGCCATCGAGTGCGATGATGAGTGCAAATAGGTGCCATGCATCGGGTCCATCACGTTTTCCAGCGCGTACTGGTAGTTGCATTTCCACGCCGCGGTGCACAGGAAGTTACTGTATTTTTCGCTATCGGCTAGTTCCTCAGGGAAGCTCAATTCATCAGGCTGCTGATCGGCGGTGACGCCAAACCACAGGAAGATTGCCCCGTGCGCTTCGTGCACGCTGTAGCTGCGCACGCACTGCTGGCCGACCAGCGGGCAGCGATCCACCGCCGGAACGTCTTTCACTTCGCCGTTGCCGGCGACTTCCACGCCGTGATACCAGCAGGCGATACGATCGCCTAAGTTCCAGCCCATTGACAGGCGTGCGCCGCGATGCGGGCAGCGGTCTTCCAGGGCCTGCACCTGGCCATCTTTATTCCGCCAGACCACGATCTGCTCGCCGAGACGGGTAATGCCTACCGGCGCAGACTGCACTTCCCAGCTCGCCAGCACCGGATACCACAGGCCGCGCAGTCCTTTATCAAGATAGTTTTGTACCGTTGTCGTCATCGCTGTGTCCTCAGTAGCCGTTAACCTGTAAAAATGCCTGGAAGCTGCTTTCGCTCCACGGTTCGCCCTGTTGGTCATGCATCCTGACGCCATTGAGGCCGCTCACCAGTTCACCGAGATTTTCCGCGCCCTGCTCGAACAACGTTTCCAGGGTGGCGATAAGCTGCAGTTCCCAGTTTTCCGGCACCCGGCTGCGGGTTTGCCAAATCAGATTGTGATAGTCGCCAGGCTTGTGGATATTGCCGTTTCCGCCTTCCGCCGGTGGCGTAAACTGGCGGCTTTCCGGTAGCGCCGGGTTGAAGTCCAGGGATTCGCTCATGCCACGTTCTCCTCGATAAAGGTAATCTGGATCTGATTGTCGTATACCCGCACCGGGTAACGATTAAGGTTGCGGCCGCCGGGGCCATGCAGGCACTGGCCGGTTTTCACGTCGAATACCGCCTCATGCAGCGGGCATTCCACCTTGCCATCTTCGACAAAGCCCTGGCTCAGTAGCGCATAGGCATGAGGGCAAACGTCTTCCAGCGCGTAATATTCGCCATCAATCAGATAAATACCGATTTCCTTACCGTCGATATTGCCGCTATATGGGAAATCTTCCTGTACTTGCTCCGCGTCACATACGCCTATCCAGCTCATCGCAATCCTCCAGGCTTTTGTTTCATATATGAAACTCTGTTTCTTATTTAATACGGTCAATATAAAAGCGGTGAATGTTTCGTCAAGCATTAATGTGACGAATTTGTTAATGAATGGCTTTTAAATTAGCTAAGTGTGCAATTGATCACGAAAAACTGCATTCAGATGAAATGATGATATTTAAAGCGGTGATCCATTATAAATAAAAATGCCGATTTAAATTTCACATACGACTATTGACTTCTTTTCAAATCGATCATTAAAAATGGGCAACAGCGGAAACCATGGTGTTTCACCCATGAAACAGCTATTTATTTAATCAATTAAAAACAATGAGTTTCATAGGTGAACCATTTTACTCATGTAACTATTTCTGGCGTTAAAAAATAATAACTGGCAATCATTAAATTAAGCGTGGAGACAACGAATGGCGGCAAAATGGCAAGGGCTAATAGCATTACTTTTGTTAATAATTATTTCCTACGTCGATCGGGTAAATATCTCGGTGATGATCCTTAACCCGGAATTCGCTGCCCATTTTCAGTTAAATGAAAACAGAATGTTACAAGGTATGCTAATGACATGCTTTCTTCTGGGTTATGGTTTTTCGGCATTATTATTAACCCCAGTTATAGAAAGTAGATGGCATTATCGTCAGGGACTCTTAAGCAGCATTGCTATATGGGCGCTGGTGTGCGCCATTTCCCCGCTACTCGGCTCACTGCTGGGAATGTTGATCGCGCGCATCGTTCTTGGCGTGGCGGAGGGGCCGCTGTTCTCTCTGAAAACGCGCTTTATCAACGACAACTTCGCCGCTGATGAAATAGGCAAGCCGAATGCGCTGACCGCCCTTGGCGTATCGTTGGGGCTGGCGGTAGGCTTCCCGCTGGTCACCTGGCTGATGGCGCACGTTGGCTGGATCGGCTCCTTCTACGCGCTGGCGCTGCTTAACCTGCTGCTCGGCGGCGGATTAATCTGGCGGTTTCTCCCCGCGCCACAAGTAACCTCACAGCGCGCGAAGCCGGGTTTCAGGCAGACTTGCGCCCTCGCCTGGCGTACGCCGCTGCTAGGCTGGATCCTGCTGGTAGAAATCGCCACGCTCAGCTATCTGTGGGGGAGTAGCGCCTGGTTGCCCGCCTGGCTGCGCGACGAGCACCACTTCTCGCTACAGGCTACCGGCCTGCTGGCGGCTGTCCCCTTTCTGTTAAGCCTCGGCTCAAAGTTTCTTGGCGGCGTGCTCCTCGACAAAATGCGCCCGGAGCAGGCGCCGCTGCTGTTTATTATCGGCGGCCTACTCACCGCCGGTTCTGTGCTGGCGCTGATGCTCAGCCAGCAGCCGGCGATGCTGGCGCTGTTTATGCTGGCGGCGAACGTTTTCTGGGGATTACAGGGGGCAGCGATCCCCGCGGTGGTTCAGCATCACGCCCCGCGCGAAGCGGTGGGCAGCGCCTATGGGATCATTAACGGCATTGGCAATATTTGCGCGGCGTTTATTCCACTGCTGATGGGAGTGGTGATGAAATCGGTGGGATCGGTCAGTTCAGGTTTTTCCGTTCTGGTGGCATCGCAGCTGATCACGCTGTGCGCCGGCGGCGCACTGCTGCTGCGTATGCGTCGCGCAGCAGCAGTAAACGCGTCTATACCCTAAATAAGTTGCAGGACAAAACGGCTAGTCGTTTTGAACAGCGCTTGCGCTGGCCCCGTAAGGACGAGGCCCAGGGATGGGCCGATTTATTGCCCACGCCTATGCAACTTGAAGTATGACGGGAACAGATTTATTCGCCCTTTTTCGCCGCCTGGATGTACAGCATCTCCAGCGCCAGGGTCGCCGCCGCCAGAGCGGTAATTTCGGACTGATCGTAGGCCGGGGCAACTTCCACCACGTCCATCCCGACGATGTTCAGGTCCTTCAGGCCGCGCACCAGCTTGATCGCGCGGTCGGAGGTCAGCCCACCGATAACCGGGGTACCGGTGCCTGGCGCAAACGCCGGATCCAGACAGTCGATATCAAAGGTCAGGTACACCGGCATGTCGCCGACGATCTGCTTCACCTGGGCAATCACGTCATCAACGCTGCGGTCGTTAACCTGGCCGGCGTCCAGTACCGTAAAGCCATTGTCTTTGTCGAACTCGGTGCGGATCCCGATCTGTACGGAGTGGTTCGGATCGATAAGCCCTTCGTTCGGCGCGGTATAGAACATGGTGCCGTGGTCGAACTCGCAGCCGTTGGCGTAGGTATCGGTGTGAGCATCGAAGTGCACCAGCGCCATTTTACCAAAGTGCTTGGCATGGGCGCGCAGCAGCGGCAGGGTAACGAAGTGGTCGCCGCCAAAGGAGAGCATACGTTTGCCGGCCGCCAGCAGCTTCTCGGCGTGAGCCTGCAGCTTCTCGCTCATTTCGCGCGCGTCGCCGAAGGCGTACACCAGATCCCCGCAGTCCACCACGTTCAGGCGCTCGCGCATATCGAAGTTCCACGGGAAACGGTTGTGCTCCCAGGCAAGGTTAGTGGAAACCTGACGGATCGCCGCCGGGCCATGACGGCCGCCCGCGCGCCCGGAGGTCGCCATATCGAACGGCACGCCGGTGATGACCCAGTCCGCATCGCTTTCATACGGCATAAAGTTCATTGGCAAACGCAGAAAGCCAAAGGCATTGGATACCAGGGAGTTATCGTATTGATGACCTAAAGTGCTCATGGATATGACCTCTTTTGACAGTCGTGGAACGTAAAAAATAAGTATAAAAAAACCCCTCCGCGTCGTTAGGCCCGACGAGGAAGGGTTTGATAGATAAATCGCTTATTGGCGTGAATTATCGCCGGTAATGCATACGGGTTCAAGTGAGTATCGCATGCTGCCGGATGACGGCTTCGCCTTATCCGGCCGACATACGCAGGCCCGGTCAGCGCAGCGCCACCGGGCATCAGCGGCTACTCGTCTTCCAGATAAGTATAGCCGTACAGTCCCGCCTCGAACTCCTCGAGGAACTGCTGCTGCAGCGCATCGTCCAGACCGGTATTTTTCACCTGATCGCGGAACTGGGTCAGCAGCGTGTTCGGATCCAGCTGCACATACTGCAGCATATCCGCTACGGTATCGCCCTCGTCGGACAGCTCAACCTCAACGCTGCCGTCAGGGAAGACGAACACGTCCACCGCCTCGGTATCGCCGAACAGGTTGTGCATGTTGCCGAGGATCTCCTGATAGGCGCCAACCATGAAGAAGCCCAGCATCGGCGGGTTCTCCGGGTCGTATTCCGGCATCGGCATGGTGGTGGCGATCCCGTCGCCGTCCACGTAGTGATCGATGGCGCCATCGGAATCGCAGGTGATGTCCAGCAGCACCGCGCGGCGCTCAGGCGACTTGTTCAGCCCTTCCAGCGGCATCACCGGGAACAGCTGATCGATCCCCCAGGCATCCGGCATCGACTGGAACAACGAGAAGTTGACGTAGATTTTATCCGCCATTCGCTCCTGCAGCTCATCGATGATGGGACGATGGGCGCGGTTGCTCGGGTCGAGCTGCTTCTGCACCTCATGGCACATGTTCAGATACAGCTGTTCCGCCCACGCGCGCTCCTGCAGGTTGAAGGTGCCTGAGGAGTAGCCGATGTGGATATCGTGCAGGTCCATCTGGCTGTCGTGCAGCCATTCGCGCAGCGAGCGGCGGTTGCCGGTCTCGTGCATCTCCAGCCAGGTTTCCCACATGCTCTGCAGCGGACGCGCAGCGTCTTCCGCCGGCGGGGTCGCCTCGGTGTATTCGTTACGCTCCACGCCGATGATGTTGGAAACCAGCACGGTATGGTGCGCGGTCACCGCGCGTCCGGACTCGGTGATCACCGTCGGGTGCGGCAGGCCATTCTCTTCGCAGGCATCGCCGATCGCCCAGATGATATTGTTGGCGTATTCGTTCAGACCGTAGTTCACCGAGCAATCGGACTGCGAGCGGGTGCCTTCATAGTCCACGCCCAGGCCGCCGCCGACGTCGAAGCACTGAATATTGACGCCCAGCTTATGCAGTTCGACGTAGAAACGCGCCGATTCACGCACGCCGGTGGCGATATCGCGAATGTTAGCCATCTGCGAACCGAGGTGGAAGTGCAGCAGTTGCAGGCTCTCAAGATGGCCTGCCTCGCGCAGAATTTCGACCAGTTGCAGCACCTGGGTCGCTGCGAGGCCGAACTTGGACTTCTCGCCGCCGGAGGACTGCCATTTACCGGAGCCCTGCGAGGCCAGACGCGCACGCACGCCAAGGCGCGGCACCACGTTCAGGCGCTCGGCCTCTTCCAGTACGATAGCGATCTCGGACATCTTCTCAATGACCAGATAGACCTTGTGGCCCATCTTCTCGCCCACCAGCGCCAGACGGATATATTCGCGGTCTTTATAACCATTACAGACGATGACGCTGCGGGTCATCCCGGCGTGCGCCAGCACGGCCATCAGTTCGGCTTTCGAACCGGCTTCCAGGCCCAGCGGCTCGCCGGAATGGATCAGCGATTCAATCACGCGACGGTGCTGGTTAACCTTGATCGGGTAGACGAGGAAGTAATCGCCGTTATAGCCATACGATTCACGCGCGCGTTTGAAGGCGGCGTTGATCGAGCGCAGGCGGTGCTGCAGGATCTGCGGGAAGCAGAACAGCGCCGGCAAGCGCTGCCCTTGCGCTTCACGCGCTTTGACTAATTCCGCGAGGTCAACGCGCGCTTCCGGGACGTCCGGATCCGGGCAAACGCTGATGTGGCCCAGTTCGTTGACGTCATAATAGTTATTGCCCCACCAGGCAATATTATAAGTACGCAGCATCTTGCTGGCTTCCTGGGAGCTCATCGCTACCTCCTGCATGGAACGTAGTACACCGTGTTCGCCTGCTGACGAAGGCGAAACCATAGACATGTCGTCAGACATAGCGAACCTCAATTTTTAATAATAAGTGTAAGACAGTTAACTACTATCGCAGTCCAAAGATGCGATAACAACCCATGAACAGTCCTAAAGCCCAGCACTATCTGCTGGTTTTGCGACTGCGCGACCGGTTTCTTATTCATATCATCGTAAAACACGTAGCCGAACAGAGTATGACAGTCCGGAGAAACCACGAGAAAACTCTTGCCAGGCAAGAGCGCCCTTGTTCAGTTTTCTGACGGCCGACCGGCCCTGGAATCCTGAGAAGCGCCGAGATGGGGTGAACATCGGCTGGTTTGCATGAGAGAGATGCAGGTTGCGGAGTGCTGACGCGCGACAGAACGACGCGACGAATCAAACGAAAAACATTGGTTCATTATCTGGTATCACCTCCACACCGCCCTGCGACAGGGTCGGCGACAAGCCAAAGCTATACATACCGGGCAACAGGCGCTACGCCGCTGCGAGATTCTGTAAATACAGACTGCTTAACCCGGCTGGAAGTGGCACCACAGGGCCATGCCCCGTGCGCTTTTTTAATGAGCCGCGCGCGGCGTTTTATACCGAGAAGCGGGGTAAAAAGCAAAATAAAAATGTGCCTGTTTGCGCGGTTGTCAGGAAATTTTGCCAGGCGGGTTTTCCCATAAATGCGACCGCCATCAAAAAAGGCTGGAAATGGGCTCAAGATTTGACCTAAAATGGCCGTCCAGAAGTTAATCCGTCTATACTGATTAACACTCAGACTGCTCGTGTCGCTACCTGCGCGGCTTTGCGCTGATTATCCACCAAAGCCACATTACACAACAGTATGAGCTATCCGAATCGTCCACAGGTGAAATAAAATATGGCAAAACACCTTTTTACGTCTGAGTCCGTATCAGAAGGGCATCCTGACAAAATTGCTGACCAAATCTCCGATGCCGTGCTGGATGCGATCCTCGAGCAGGATCCGAAAGCGCGTGTCGCATGTGAAACCTATGTCAAAACCGGCATGGTGCTGGTAGGCGGCGAAATCACCACCAGCGCATGGGTTGATATCGAAGAGATCACCCGCAACACCGTCCGCGAAATTGGCTACGTGCATTCCGATATGGGCTTTGACGCCAACTCGTGCGCCGTACTGAGCGCCATTGGTAAACAGTCTCCGGACATTAACCAGGGCGTTGACCGTGCCGATCCGCTGGAACAGGGCGCCGGCGACCAGGGGCTGATGTTTGGCTACGCCACTAACGAAACCGACGTGCTGATGCCGGCGCCGGTGACTTACGCTCACCGTCTGGTGCAGCGTCAGGCTGAAGTGCGTAAAAACGGCACCCTGCCGTGGCTGCGCCCGGATGCGAAAAGCCAGGTGACCTTCCAGTATGACGACGGCAAAATCGTCGGCATCGACGCGGTCGTTCTGTCGACTCAGCACGCGGAAGATATCGATCAGAAATCCCTGCAGGAAGCAGTGATGGAAGAGATCATCAAGCCGATTCTGCCGACTGAATGGCTCAACGCGTCCACCAAATTCTTCATCAACCCGACCGGCCGTTTCGTTATTGGCGGCCCGATGGGCGACTGCGGTCTGACCGGTCGTAAGATCATCGTTGATACCTACGGCGGCATGGCTCGCCACGGCGGCGGCGCGTTCTCCGGTAAAGATCCATCTAAAGTTGACCGTTCCGCAGCCTACGCGGCGCGCTATGTGGCGAAGAACATCGTTGCCGCAGGCCTGGCCGATCGTTGCGAAATTCAGGTTTCCTACGCTATCGGCGTTGCAGAACCGACGTCCATTATGGTGGAAACCTTTGGCACCGAGAAAGTGCCTTCTGAACAGCTGACCCTGCTGGTGCGTGAGTTCTTCGACCTGCGTCCATACGGTCTGATTCAGATGCTGGATCTGCTGCACCCGATCTACAAAGAAACCGCAGCCTACGGTCACTTTGGTCGCGAACATTTCCCATGGGAAAAAACCGACAAAGCGGCGCTGCTGCGGGAAGCGGCCGGTCTGAAATAATCTCCGCGCTTCCTCTCTTCAAGGCCAGCCTCGCGCTGGCCTTTTTATTTACGCCTCACCCCCTTTCTGCGCCCCCATTTCAACGCGCGGCCGCCACAAAATGAAAGCGATTACATAGTAAAGACTGTCACCTTCTGCCCAAAGATGCTATCTCCTGTACCCATTTTTCACAATGTTACATATTGTTTCGGTCAACTCTGATTACCGTTTTTCAAAATGTCGTCTATCCTTGTTTATATTGCTGATTTAAAAAGCATTTAATGGATTACGTTTCTTTACCTTTGTGGAAACGATTACACAGCCGTGATTATAGTCACGTTTTTTTACCGACGAGTGTCCTACCCTAACCATCGACAGAATCAATAACTCAACTGGAGGGCGTTATGCCTGACAACAAAAAACAAGGGCGTTCGAACAAGACTATGACGTTCTTCGTCTGTTTCCTCGCCGCGCTGGCTGGCCTGCTGTTCGGCCTTGATATCGGTGTTATTGCGGGTGCCTTACCCTTTATTGCCAATGAGTTCCAGATTTCCGCCCACACCCAAGAGTGGGTGGTCAGCTCCATGATGTTCGGGGCTGCCGTCGGCGCGGTCGGCAGCGGCTGGCTCTCTTTCAAACTGGGCCGGAAAAAGAGCCTGATGATCGGCGCAATCCTCTTCGTCGCCGGTTCGCTGTTCTCTGCCGCCGCGCCAAACGTCGAGATCCTGCTGGTTTCCCGTGTGCTGCTCGGCCTGGCGGTGGGCGTCGCCTCATATACGGCTCCGCTGTATCTGTCGGAAATCGCCCCAGAAAAAATTCGCGGCAGTATGATTTCCATGTACCAGCTGATGATCACCATCGGGATCCTTGGCGCCTATCTCTCTGACACCGCTTTCAGCTACAGCGGCGCATGGCGCTGGATGCTCGGGGTTATCATCATTCCGGCGGTATTGCTGCTGATCGGCGTTATCTTCCTGCCGGACAGCCCGCGCTGGTTCGCCGCCAAACGTCGCTTTGTCGATGCGGAACGCGTGCTGCTGCGCCTGCGCGATACTAGCGCCGAAGCGAAACGCGAGCTCGATGAAATCCGTGAAAGCCTGAAGGTAAAACAGTCCGGCTGGTCGCTGTTTAAAGACAACAGCAACTTCCGCCGCGCGGTGTTCCTCGGCATCCTGCTGCAGGTGATGCAACAGTTCACCGGGATGAACGTCATCATGTACTACGCGCCGAAGATTTTTGAGCTGGCGGGTTATGCCAACACCACTGAGCAAATGTGGGGGACAGTGATCGTCGGTCTGACTAACGTGCTGGCCACCTTTATCGCCATCGGTCTGGTCGACCGCTGGGGCCGTAAACCGACGCTGATCCTTGGCTTTATCGTGATGGCCGCGGGTATGGGCGTCCTGGGTACCATGATGCACATCGGCATTCACTCCTCTACCGCGCAGTACATCGCCGTCCTGATGCTGCTGATGTTCATCGTCGGTTTCGCCATGAGCGCCGGCCCGCTGATTTGGGTACTGTGCTCCGAAATCCAGCCGCTGAAAGGCCGCGACTTCGGTATCACCTGCTCCACAGCGACCAACTGGATTGCCAACATGATTGTCGGCGCCACCTTCCTGACCATGCTCAACTCGCTGGGCAGCGCCAATACCTTCTGGGTGTACGGCGGTCTGAACGTGCTGTTTATCCTGCTGACGCTGTGGCTGATCCCGGAAACCAAAAACGTCTCGCTGGAACATATTGAACGTAACCTGATGCAGGGTCGTCCACTGCGCGAGATCGGTGCCCGCGATTAACCTTCCTGAGCTTCCTCCCATCCCGGGAGGAAGCTTCCTCTTGCTCTCCCCCCTCCGCCGCACTATCCTCTGGCGCTATGAAAACGCCCCGTATTCCCATCGCTATTCAGCAGGCCGTCATGCGCAGCCTGCGGGAGCATCTCGCCAATGCGAATCGCAAGCTGGAACGCCGCTATGCGGAACCGACGCTGGTCTACCAGCAGCGTGGTACTTCCGCCGGCACCGCCTGGCTGGAGAAAAACGAAATTCGTTTAAACCCGGTGCTGCTGCTGGAAAATCAGCGGGAGTTTATCGATGAAGTGGTGCCGCATGAGCTGGCGCACCTGCTGGTCTGGCAGCATTTCGGCCGCGTCGCGCCGCACGGGAAAGAGTGGAAATGGATGATGGAGAGCGTCCTTGGCGTTCCCGCGCGTCGCACCCACCGCTTTGAACTCGCTTCGGTCCGCCAGAACACCTTCCCCTATCGCTGTCGCTGTCAGCAGCACCAACTCACCGTCCGTCGCCATAACCGGGTGGTTCGCGGCGAGGCCACCTACCGCTGCGTTCGCTGCGGCGATCTGCTGGTGGCTGAAAAATAACCATCGGAATTAATTAGAAACTTTCTGATCTGACTGATTGCATCCGGCACCCTCATTCGCTACGTTGCGGGCTCGTTTTGACACGGAGTTAACGATGTCCCGTATGCATGTTTTAGCCGTAGCGGTATTGAGCGCGGCAGTCAGTGGTCCGCTTGCGGCCGCTGGTATTAATAGTTTTTCCCAGGCCAAAGCCGCTGGCGTCAAAGTGAATGCCGACGTTCCGGGCGATTTTTATTGCGGCTGTAAAATCGACTGGCAGGGGAAAAAAGGCGTTATCGATTTGGAATCCTGCGGCTATAAAGTGCGTAAAAATGAGAACCGCGCCAGCCGGGTTGAATGGGAGCACGTAGTGCCGGCATGGCAGTTCGGCCATCAGCGTCAGTGCTGGCAGGAGGGTGGACGTAAAAACTGCGCCAAAGATCCGGAATACCGCAAGATGGAAAGCGATATGCACAACCTGCAGCCGGCGGTGGGAGAAGTGAATGGCGATCGCGGCAACTTTATGTACAGCCAGTGGAACGGCGGTGAAGGCCAGTACGGCCAGTGCACCATGAAGGTCGATTTTAAAGATAAAATCGCCGAGCCCCCTGCCCGCGCTCGCGGCGCCATCGCCCGCACCTACTTCTATATGCGCGACCGCTATCAGCTGAATCTTTCCCGCCAGCAAACTCAGCTGTTTACCGCCTGGAATAAACAGTACCCGGTCACCGCCTGGGAATGTGAACGTGATGAGCGCATCGCGAAAGTGCAGGGCAACCATAATCCGTATGTCCAGCAGGCTTGCCAGGCGCAAAAGAGCTAACCTACACTAGCGGCAATTGTTAATTTGCAGCCCTGTGCTTCCCGCCCGATGGCGGGAAGCTGGCATCTGCGCAACGAACGGAATATCAAGCATGCGCATTCCTCGCATCCATCATCCAGAACGCCTCATTGTCGGCAGCCAGATCGCGCTGAGCGATGACGCGGCCAACCACGTCGGCCGCGTCCTGCGCATGACCGCCGGTCAGCACCTACAGCTTTTTGACGGCAGTAACCAGGTGTTTGACGCGGTCATCACCGAGGCCGGTAAGAAAAACGTTACGGTTGAGGTGCTCAGTGGCGAACCTGACGATCGGGAATCGCCGCTGCATATCCATTTAGGCCAGGTGATGTCCCGCGGCGAAAAAATGGAATTCACCATCCAGAAATCGATCGAACTCGGGGTAAGCCTCATAACGCCACTGTTTTCCGAGCGCTGCGGCGTTAAACTGGATGCCGAACGTTTGCAGAAAAAGATCCAGCAGTGGCAGAAAATCGCTATTGCCGCCTGCGAACAGAGCGGTCGTAACGTGGTACCGGAAATACGTCCGGCGATGCAGCTGGAGGCGTGGTGCGCCGAGCAGGACAGCGGGCTGAAGCTCAACCTGCACCCGCGCGCCAGCGCCAGCATTAACACGCTGCCGCTGCCGGTTGAACGCGTCCGTCTGCTGATTGGCCCGGAAGGCGGGCTGTCGGCTGAAGAGATAGCGATGACCGCGCAATACCAGTTTACTGATATCCTGTTGGGACCGCGCGTTCTGCGTACAGAGACTACTGCGCTCACCGCCATCACCGCCCTACAGGTGCGTTTTGGCGACTTAGGTTGAGGCGTTAACGGAGAAGAACCATGATCAAGCTCGGCATCGTGATGGATCCCATCGCAACCATCAACATCAAGAAAGACACCAGCTTCGCTATGTTGCTGGAGGCGCAGCGTCGCGGCTATGAACTCCATTATATGGAGATGAACGACCTCTATTTGATCAACGGCGAAGCCCGCGCCCGGACGCGCACGCTGAGCGTCGAACAGAACTACGATAAATGGTATGACTTCACCGGCGAGCAGGATCTGCCGCTGGCGGACCTTGACGTCATCCTGATGCGTAAGGATCCGCCGTTTGATACCGAATTTATTTATGCCACCTACATCCTGGAGCGAGCGGAAGAGAAAGGCACGCTTATCGTCAACAAGCCGCAGAGTCTGCGCGACTGTAACGAGAAGCTGTTCACCGCCTGGTTCTCTGAACTGACTCCGGAAACGTTGGTCACCCGCAATAAAGCCCAGCTGAAAGCCTTCTGGGAAAAGCACGGCGATATCATCATGAAACCGCTCGACGGCATGGGCGGCGCCTCTATTTTCCGTGTTAAAGCCGGCGATCCAAACCTTGGGGTGATTGCCGAGACGCTGACCGAACTGGGCAGACGCTACTGCATGGCGCAGAACTATCTGCCGGCCATTAAAGATGGCGACAAGCGCGTGTTGGTAGTGGATGGAGAGCCCGTGCCTTACTGCCTGGCGCGAATTCCGCAGGGTGGCGAGACCCGCGGCAATCTGGCCGCCGGCGGCCGCGGCGAAGCCCGCCCGTTGACCGAAAGCGACTGGGAAATCGCCCGCCGCGTCGGCCCGACGCTGAAGGCCAAAGGCCTTATCTTCGTCGGCCTGGATATCATCGGCGACCGTCTGACGGAAATTAACGTCACCAGCCCCACCTGCGTACGCGAAATCGAAGCCGCCTTCCCGGATATTTCGATCACCGGTATGCTGATGGACGCTATCGAAAGACGTATCGATAAATAAGCACGACGGCGGACCAACGTCCGCTTTTGGCGCAGCGAGCGCGGATTACCGCGCTCGTGAAACGTTGCCAGCCTGACGCCACTCGGGCGCCGGCCAGATAAAGTGCATCGACACCATTCTACTTTGCCCGCATACTGGGTGTTGCTTTTTTGAACCAGGAACGAACCTCTGACAATGAATTTACAGCATCACTTTCTGATTGCCATGCCCGCGCTTCAGGACCCCATTTTCCGCCGCTCCGTAGTCTATATCTGCGAGTACAACGACGAGGGTGCCATGGGCATTATTATCAATAAGCCGCTGGAAAATCTGCAGGTGGAAGGGATCCTTGAGAAGCTCAAAATTGTCCCGGAGCCGCGCAATCCAGAGATCCGTCTGGATAAACCGGTGATGCTGGGAGGCCCGCTGGCGGAAGACCGCGGCTTCATTTTGCATACCCCGCCCTCTGACTTTTCCTCGAGCATTCGCATCTCGGATAACACGGTGATTACCACCTCGCGGGATGTTCTTGAAACCTTAGGTACCGATCGGCAGCCGGGCAACGTGCTGGTTGCGTTGGGCTACTCTTCGTGGGAGAAAGGGCAGCTGGAGCAGGAGATTTTAGATAATGCCTGGCTCACCGCCCCGGCGGATCAGAATATTCTTTTCCGTACGCCGATCGCCGATCGCTGGCGCGAGGCGGCTAAACTGATTGGTATCGACATTGTGACGATGCCGGGCGTCGCGGGGCATGCGTGATGAGCGGAACCTTTCTCGGCTTTGACTTTGGCACCAAAAGCATCGGCGTGGCGGTGGGACAACGCATCACCGCGACCGCACGACCATTACCGGCGCTGAAGGCGCAGGACGGTAAACCGGACTGGAACGTCATCGAAAAACTGCTTAAAGAGTGGCAGCCTGAGGCGGTAATCGTCGGCCTGCCGCTCAATATGGACGGCACCGAGCAACCGCTGACGGCGCGCGCGCGTAATTTCGCCAATAAAATTCATGGCCGCTTTGGCGTCGCGATCCTTCTCCACGATGAACGGCTGAGTACGGTTGAGGCCCGCGCGGGCCTGTTTGAACACGGCGGCTACCGGGCGCTGAATAAAGGCAGCGTCGATTCGGCCTCTGCCGTAGTCATACTGGAAAGCTACTTCGAGCAGAGCTTTTAAACTCTGCCCTCCTGCGCCGCCGGCGGACCGCTGACGGCGCACGTTTACCCGCTTAGTGGCGCAGATGTTCGTTAGCCCAGCTCACCGCCTGGGTGCGATTTTTCACGCTCAGTTTACGAAACACATTGTACAGGTGCGTCCGCACCGTGTTCTCGCTGATAAACAGCGCGCGGGCGATATCCAGGTTCGTCGCGCCGCAGCGCAGTTCGTTGAGGATCTCGCATTCCCGCTCGGTCAGCGGCGAGTTCTCTACTGGAGTCGATGCATGGTCCGCAGCGTACATCGCCGGGTGCATCACGCTCAATTCAGCCGTCTGCTCGCCGTTCAGCACGGCCTTAACGCCCTCAATTAAGCGCGATTCATCATCGTCATGACGGAACACGCCATATAAAGCCGGCCACTGCGCCATTTCGTATAGCTCATACTTTTGTGCGCTATTAATAATCAACAAACGAGGATTGTCTGCCTGCAGGCGAATAATATCCCGCCACACCCCGTTTAATTTCTTATTTGACACTGCAATATCAAATAATATTACAGAATCTTTTGCCAAACGCTGCGCCAGCGGTTTATTAATATTTTGTAAAACCACCGGTGCCATCAGGGTTTCGCTCAGATAGCTGGCAAAGGCTTTGCTTTGAATAGACGGGTGGGTAATAAAGGTTACCTGACGAGAAGATGATGAATTTCCATTTAAATTAATCACTTAAAACTCTCCTTAGCTGTTACCCACCGCCATGGTGGTTAAATGAATAAAAAAAGATACAAACAGTCGTGAATTTATAAATCACCAAGGTAATTTACAAACTGAAACGTTATTCCATGAGAATCATCCTATTCCCACAAACAGCATAAATCGAATGACTCAAAGCTGTCAAAAGATAATCAAACTTTTTTCCTGGAAATGCGTATTCACTGTCGACATATCTAATCTGAATGTGTTATTTGAATTTATAATCAAAAGTTATTTGTATTACCAAATAATATTAATAAACAACAAATAAACATTCATCTAACATATCATTTAACCTGTCATATCAATCTCTTTCTCATCTTATAGCGCGCCTGCAGCGACACGTTGCTGAAAACTCTGGGTAAAGGTCAACATTCCGGCCTGCATCCCGGTCTGCATCACACCAGGCAATTGATGTACTTTTCCTTCACGGATCAAATTCGCCACCGCTGGCGTGTTGACCAGAAGCTCGTATAGCGCAACTCTCCCGCCCTGACGTGCAGGTAACAATTTTTGCGCCAGCACCGCGCACAGGCTTCCGGCAAGCTGGCTACGAACCTGATCTTTCTCCTCCGCCGGAAAGACATCGATCAATCTCTCCACCGCCGGCGCCGCGCCGCGGGTATGTAATGTCGCCATTACCAGGTGCCCGGTCTCCGCCGCGGTTAACGCCAGGCGAATGGTTTCGCTGTCGCGTAGCTCCCCGAGCAGGATCACATCCGGATCCTGGCGCAGCGCCACGCGGAGCGCCGCGGCGAACGAAGGACAGTGACGGCCAACTTCCCGCTGCTGGATCAGACAGCGCTCGCTGTGATGAATAAATTCCACCGGATCTTCAAGCGTCAGAATATGGCCATCAAGATGCTGATTGAGGTGCCCCACCATTGCCGCCAGGGTGGTCGACTTGCCGCTGCCCGTCGCTCCGGTGACCAACAGCAAACCACTCTCTTCCGCCAGCAGTTCGCTCAGCGCAGGCGGGGCGCCGAGCATATCCAGACGCGGGCACTGTTCAGGAAGGAGACGCAGCACCAGCGATATCCCACGCGTATGGGCGAAGGCGCTGGCGCGCAGCCGCGCACCGCAGGCCAGGTTCAGCGCAAAGTCAATCTGGCCGTGTTCCTGCCAGTGCAGTAACTGTGCGGCATCGAGCCAGTCGTTGAGTAAATTCGCAATATCCGGCGCGGGAAAGGGCGCGGGCTCCAGCCTGCCCTGCCGCCGCCAGCGCGGTGCGGCGGAATTGCACAGGTGTAGATCGGAGACATTATGCTTTACACTAAGGGCTACGATTTCTTCCAGCTTCATAACTCATCCTCGGAATATGAACGATATTGCGCATAACCTGGCACAGGTCCGGGACAAAATCTCCGGTGCTGCCGCCCGATGCGGGCGTGCGCCAGAAGAAGTGACATTGCTTGCAGTGAGTAAAACGAAACCTACGAGCGCGATCGAAGAAGCCATTGCGGCAGGCCAGCGGGCATTTGGTGAAAACTATGTCCAGGAGGGCGTGGAGAAGATTAGCCATTTCCAGCAGGCTGGCGTCAGCGGGCTGCAGTGGCACTTTATTGGCCCCCTGCAGTCCAACAAAAGCCGGTTGGTGGCAGAGCATTTTGACTGGTGCCACACCGTCGATCGGCTGAAAATCGCCACCCGCCTGAACGAGCAGCGCCCGGCGCATTTACCGCCGCTGAAGGTGCTGATTCAAATTAACATCAGCGATGAGCAGAGCAAATCCGGCATCCCGCTGGAAGCGCTCGACGGCTTAGCGGCGGAGATCGCTGAGTTACCTCATCTGGAACTGCGCGGCCTGATGGCCATCCCCGCGCCTGAGTCAGAATATGTAAGGCAGTTTGCCGTCGCCCGGCAAATGGCGGTAGCATTTGCGCGATTAAAAACGCGGTACCCCACGGTCGATACGTTGTCTCTGGGAATGTCGGACGATATGGAAGCCGCAATCGCGGCGGGAAGCACGATGGTGCGCATCGGTACAGCCATTTTTGGTGCGCGCGACTACAGCAAATAATAAGGAATCTGAGGAACGCCATGAAGACGTTGACTTTCCTGCTTTCAACGGTCATTGAGCTTTACACGATGGTCGTGTTGTTACGCGTCTGGATGCAGTGGGCGCGCTGCGACTTTTACAACCCGTTTTCGCAGTTTGTGGTGAAAGCCACGCAGCCGATTGTCGGACCGCTGCGCCGGATTATCCCGGCAATGGGGCCGATTGACAGCGCCTCGCTGCTGGTGGCATTTATTCTCTGCGTCATCAAAGCGATCGTGCTGTTTATGGTGATCACCTTCCAGCCGATCATCTGGATCTCCGCTCTGCTTATTCTGCTGAAAACCATCGGCTCGTTGATCTTCTGGGTACTGCTATTGATGGCGATCATGAGCTGGGTCAGCCAGGGCCGTAGCCCGGTGGAGTATGTGCTGATGCAGCTGGCGGACCCGCTGCTGCGCCCTATCCGCAACCTGCTGCCGTCGATGGGCGGTATCGATTTCTCGCCGATGGTGCTGGTACTGCTGTTGTACGTAATCAATATGGGCATCGCCGAAGTGCTGCAGGCCACCGGTAATGTACTGCTGCCGGGGCTGTGGATGGCGCTATGAGTGCCATTGAAACCTGCGCTGACGGGCTGGTGCTGAGGCTGTACATTCAGCCTAAGGCCAGCCGCGATAGCATCGTGGGCGTACATGGCGACGAGCTTAAAGTCGCCATTACCGCCCCGCCCGTTGATGGCCAGGCCAATGCCCACCTGGTGAAATTTCTCGCCAAACAGTTCCGCGTCGCCAAAAGCCAGGTACTGATTGAAAAAGGCGAGCTGGGCCGCCATAAGCAAGTTAAAATCATCGCCCCACAACAGATCCCGACTGCGGTCGCGGCGCTAACTGAATAAACAGGATTCATCATGCAAAAAGTCGTCCTCGCTACCGGCAACGCCGGCAAAGTGCGCGAACTGGCCTCGCTGCTGGAAGATTTTGGTCTCGATATCGTCGCTCAGACCGAGCTGGGCGTGGACTCTGCGGAAGAGACCGGCCTGACCTTCATTGAAAACGCGATTCTGAAAGCGCGCCACGCGGCGCAGATCACCGGCCTGCCGGCCATCGCCGACGATTCCGGTCTGGCCGTCGATGCTCTTGGCGGCGCGCCGGGTATTTACTCCGCACGCTATTCCGGCGTCGACGCCAGCGACCAGCAGAATCTTGAGAAGCTGCTCGACGCGTTAAAGGACGTGCCGGACGATCAGCGTCAGGCGCAGTTCCACTGTGTGCTGGTCTATCTGCGCCATGCCGAAGATCCCACGCCGCTGGTGTGCCACGGCAGCTGGCCTGGGGTAATCACCCGACAAGCCGCCGGTCATGACGGCTTCGGTTACGACCCGATCTTCTTCGTCCCGTCAGAAGGGAAAACCGCGGCCGAACTGAGCCGTGAAGAAAAGAGCGCCATTTCCCATCGCGGGCAGGCGCTGAAACTGTTACTGGAAGCATTACGTAATGGCTAATTTGCCGCCGCTGAGTCTCTATATCCATATTCCCTGGTGCGTGCAGAAATGCCCGTACTGCGATTTTAATTCGCATGCGCTGAAAGGCGAGGTGCCGCATGATGACTACGTCCAGCATCTGCTGAACGATCTGCAGGCTGATGCGCAATATGCCCAGGGACGGGAAATAGGCACTATTTTTATCGGCGGCGGAACGCCGAGCCTGCTGTCCGGCCCGGCCATGCAAACCCTGCTCGATGGCGTCCGCGCCTGCCTGCCGCTGGCCGCCGGGGCGGAAATCACCATGGAAGCCAACCCGGGTACCGTGGAGGCCGATCGCTTCGTTGATTATCAGCGCGCCGGGGTGAACCGCATCTCCATCGGCGTACAAAGCTTTAGCGAACCGAAGCTGCAGCGCCTGGGGCGGATCCACGGCCCGGAGGAGGCCAAGCGCGCAGCACGTCTCGCCAGCGGCCTCGGCTTGCGCAGCTTCAACCTCGACCTGATGCACGGTCTGCCGGACCAGTCGCTGGAGGAGGCGCTGGACGATCTGCGTCAGGCGATTGCCCTCAACCCGCCGCACCTGTCGTGGTACCAGCTGACCATTGAGCCGAACACCTTGTTCGGCTCCCGGCCGCCGGTGCTGCCGGATGACGACGCGCTATGGGATATTTTCGAGCAGGGGCATCAGCTGCTGAGCGCCGCCGGCTATCAGCAGTACGAGACGTCCGCCTATGCTAAGCCAGGCTTCCAGTGTCAGCATAATCTCAACTACTGGCGCTTTGGCGACTACCTCGGCATCGGCTGCGGCGCGCACGGCAAGATAACCTTCCCTGACGGACGCATTCTGCGAACCGCCAAAACCCGCCACCCGCGCGGGTATATGGAAGGCCGTTACCTTGAGCGTCAGCATGATGTGGAAGAAGCGGATAAACCGTTTGAGTTCTTTATGAACCGTTTTCGCCTGCTGGAGGCCGCGCCGCGCGCTGAATTTAGCCGCTATACCGGACTTGAGGAAGCGGCGATCCGCCCGCAGCTGGACGCGGCGATAGCCCAGGGCTACCTGCAGGAAGACGAGCAGAACTGGCAGATTACCGAGCACGGTAAGCTGTTCCTGAATTCCCTGCTTGAGTTGTTTCTGAACGAGTAAACGCAGCGGCGGTCCTGCCGGGAAGCGGACCGCCATGGCATTATTTCAGCGAGCCAACCAGCGCTTTGCGGCTGTCCTCCAGCGATACCACCCGGCTGCAGACGTCCTTACCAAACTGCTGGAAATCGGCCTCCTGGTTTTTCCATTCCTCCTGAATCGCCGTTTGCAGGCCGCCGAGGCTGCCGAGAATGCCCTGTAGCGGATTACCGCCGCCTTTGAGCACCGCTTTGGCGCCCATCTCGTTAATGCTGTCCTGCAGAATGCCGCCCATCGCCTGATTCACCAGCTGCTGGCCATCGGCGCGTACCTGGTCGATGGCTTTATAGTGGAAGGTCAGGCCATCGCTGCGGCGCTCAATTATGCGGTTCATCTGTTCTTTCAGCTGCGCGTCCAGTTTGGTCAGGCGACCGTGCATGCTGCTGTTGGCGCCAACCTGTTCGGTAATGATTTTATCCAGCGCCTTGCGGCTTTTTTCGACTCGCGAACGCGCGCCTTCGTCAATCCACGGCAGGCTGCTGCGCAGGCTGGCCTGATAATCCTGCGCCTGTTCGCGCTGGGCGGCGCTGAGCGCATAGGCCTTGCCGTTAAAGGTCAGATTGCCGTCCGGCTTTATCACCAGATCGCCGTTTTCCCCTTTCACCTGCACCTGCTGCGGGCTGAGGATCACATCGTCACGCGGCGTGACGCTACACTGGTAGTCCGCATGGGCAGACAAAGCGGTGACGGAGAGCGCCACCGCCAGCAGCGTTTTACGCATCATAAAACTCCCTTAAGACAAAACGGGCCGGCAATTGCCGACCCTTGTCAAACTTAGTCCCACCAGACGTCAAAAAGTTCGCTGGTGCGCACATCCTCTAACTTACGCGCTTCCAGCCATTTGCGTACGATAGCCTGATGCTCTTCAGTGCACTTACCAATCTCCTGCATGCAGATGAGCCCTTCCCAGGAGAGATAACCGCTGCCGTCGAAGGCCAGCTTGTTCGGCTCTATCACCTCTTCGATCAGATCGTTGACCGTCTGGTCGATCTGCTCTTCGCTGGTCCCTTCCGGGAAACGCCAGGCGACGGAGAAGCCTAACTCCTGAAACTCATCGATATGCATTTTTTTACGCAGACGACGGCTACGATTCTTGGCCATTATTTCACCCTCTCGAACATTAAGTCCCATACGCCGTGGCCGAGACGATGGCCACGCTGTTCAAATTTGGTTACCGGGCGCGATTCCGGGCGCGGTACGTAATCGTTGCTTGCCGACTGGTTACGATAGCCTTCCAGCGAGGACATGACTTCCAGCATATGCACGGCATAAGCTTCCCAGTCGGTCGCCATATGGAAGACGCCGCCGAGCTTCAACTTGCTTTTCACCAGCTCAGCGAAAGGCGGCTGCACGATACGACGTTTATTATGACGCGCTTTATGCCACGGATCAGGGAAAAACAGTTGCACCATATTCAGCGAGTTATCCGGGATCATGGTATGCAGCACTTCCACTGCATCGTGACACATTACGCGCAGGTTTTGTACGCCTTCTTCTTCAGCAGAAGCCAGACAAGCGCCAACGCCCGGGGAGTGTACTTCAATGCCGAGGAAATTCTGTTCCGGTTTGGCTTTCGCCATCGCCACCAGCGAGGCGCCCATCCCGAAGCCAATTTCTAAGGTGACCGGCGCGTCACGGCCAAACAGGGCGGCGAAATCGAGCGGCGCATCGTTGAATTCAACGCCCATCACCGGCCAAATGTTATCCAGCGCATGCTGCTGCCCTTTCGTCAGGCGGCCCTGGCGACGGACGAAGCTACGAATACGGCGCAGCGGGCGACCGTTTTCATCGAATTCCGGAGAGATGACGTCGTTTTTCATAAAAGTTTGGTCTGCTTGTGAATGTGTTCGGAAAACGGGCATTATCCAAAGTTACCCGGCGGATGCAAGGGTTTACAGCCACTCGCCCTTATGCTGCAATCTGCCCCCCTGTAATCGCGATCCCGGAGCCGTAGCTTTGACTTTTCTCGCCACGCAATTTTCAGCCCAGGTTCTGGACTGGTACGACAAATACGGGCGTAAAACCCTGCCCTGGCAAATCGCCAAGACGCCCTACAAAGTATGGCTCTCCGAAGTGATGTTGCAACAAACCCAGGTGACCACGGTAATCCCCTATTTTGAACGCTTTATGGCGCGTTTCCCCACGGTGGTTGATTTAGCCAACGCGCCGCTGGATGAGGTGCTGCATCTGTGGACCGGTCTGGGCTACTACGCGCGGGCGCGCAACTTACATAAAGCCGCGCAGCAAGTCGCCACACTGCACGGCGGGGAATTCCCCCGGACCTTTGACGAAGTGGCGGCGCTACCCGGCGTCGGGCGCTCAACGGCGGGGGCGATTTTATCCCTTTCGCTCGGTCAGCATTATCCGATTCTCGACGGCAACGTGAAGCGCGTGCTCGCCCGCTGCTATGCTGTCAGCGGCTGGCCGGGGAAAAAAGAGGTGGAAAAACGGCTGTGGGACATCAGCGAAGAGGTCACCCCGGCAGAGGGCGTCGAGCGCTTCAACCAGGCGATGATGGATCTCGGGGCAATGGTTTGTACCCGCTCGAAGCCGAAGTGCGAGCTGTGTCCGCTGAGCAACGGCTGCGTGGCCTACGCGAACCATTCATGGGCGGAATATCCGGGTAAAAAACCGAAGCAGACCCTCCCGGAACGCACCGGCTACTTCCTGCTGATGCAGCACGGCGACGAGGTGTTTCTTTCCCAGCGTCCGCCGGTGGGTCTGTGGGGCGGGTTGTTCTGTTTTCCGCAGTTTGCAGACGAAGCGGAGCTACGCGAGTGGCTGGCGCAGCGCCAGATTAAGGCCGATAATCTGACGCAATTAACCGCTTTTCGCCACACTTTCAGCCATTTCCACCTGGATATTATTCCGATGTGGCTTACAGTGCACTCATGTGGCGCATGCATGGATGAAGGCAACGCACTCTGGTATAACTTAGCGCAGCCGCCGTCGGTCGGTCTGGCGGCCCCCGTGGAGCGCTTGTTGCAACAGCTAAAAGCCGGAGCGCCGGTATAAATTTTTCGGCTATCAAAGAGGATTAATTATGAGCAGAACCATTTTTTGTACCTTCCTGCAGCGTGAAGCGGACGGCCAGGATTTCCAGCTGTATCCGGGCGAGCTCGGAAAGCGTATTTACAACGAAATCTCCAAAGAAGCCTGGGCGCAGTGGCAGCACAAGCAGACCATGCTGATCAACGAGAAAAAGCTCAGCATGATGAACCCGGAGCACCGCAAACTGCTTGAGCAGGAGATGGTGCAGTTCCTGTTTGAAGGGAAAGACGTGCACATCGAAGGCTACACGCCGCCGGAAAAACAGTAAGGGCCCTGCGGCCTTTAAAAAAACAAACACAACACGCACGCCCGGAATGATGAAAAAATACTTAGCGCTCGCGCTGATTGCGCCGTTGCTCGTTTCGTGTTCCAGCTCCAATAAAAAAGGCGCCGAATACAACGAGGCCTGGGTCAAGGACACGAACGGATTCGATATTTTGATGGGCCAGTTCGCCCACAACATCGAGAACATTTGGGGGTACAACGAAGTCCTGCTCGCCGGGCCAAAGGACTACGTCAAGTACACCGACCAGTATCAAACCCGCAGCCACATCAACTTCGATGAAGGGACGATCACCGTCGAGACCATTGCCGGCACCGACCCTCGCGGACGACTGCGCCAGGCGATCGTCAAAACCCTGTTGATGGGCGATGACCCCAACTCCATTGACCTCTATTCCGATGTCGATGACATCCAGATCTCCAAAGAGCCGTTCCTCTATGGCCAGGTGGTGGATAACACCGGGGCGTCGATTCGCTGGGAGTGGCGCGCCGCGCGCTTTGCCGACTATCTGCTGCAAACCCGTCTGAAGAGCCGCAACAACGGCCTGCGCGTGGTCTACAGCATCACCATTAACCTGGTGCCGAACCACCTCGACAAACGTGCGCATAAATACCTCGGCATGGTGCGTCAGGCCTCGCGTAAGTATGGGGTTGATGAGTCGCTGATCCTCGCGATTATGCAGACCGAATCCTCCTTTAACCCCTATGCGGTCAGCCATGCCGACGCCATGGGGCTGATGCAGGTGGTCCAGCACAGCGCCGGCAGAGACGTCTTCCGCTCCCAGGGTAAATCCGGCCTGCCAAGCCGCAGCTATCTGTTTGACCCGGCGAATAATATCGACACCGGTACCGCCTACCTGGCGATGCTGAACAATGTTTACCTCGCCGGCATCGATAACCCCACCTCGCGTCGCTACGCGGTGATCACTGCCTATAACGGCGGCGCCGGCAGCGTACTGCGGGTCTTCTCCAGCGATAAAGTTCAGGCGGCCAATATTATCAACAGCATGGCGCCAGGGGATGTCTACCAGACGCTGACCACCCGCCATCCGTCGGCGGAATCGCGCCGCTATCTGTACAAAGTTAATACGGCGCAGAAAAGCTACCGCCGTAAATAGCCCTCCTCCCGACTCCGGCCTCAGCCCCGCGCTGAGGCCGCGCTTATTCTCCGCCATACTCTGTAATATCTTTCGGTTTTCTGCGGCAGTTAACAGAAGCATTAAGCTGGTGAATGATAGAATCGCATCAAAATAACGGGATTAATGTTATTTTAAAAACATAACAAGCCCACATTCGTGAGGATAACTACATGAATCTTAAGCTGCAGCTCAAAATACTGTCGTTCCTGCAGTTCTGCCTTTGGGGGAGCTGGCTCACCACGCTTGGCTCGTACATGTTTGTCACGCTGAAGTTTGACGGCGCGGCAATCGGCGCAGTGTATAGCTCGCTCGGTATCGCCGCGGTGTTGATGCCGACGCTGCTCGGCATCGTCGCCGATAAGTGGATCAGCGCCAAATGGGTATACGCCATCTGCCACCTGGTCGGCGCGTTAACGCTGTACCTCGCGGCGCAGGTCACCACGCCGGGCGAGATGTTCCTCGTGATCCTGCTTAACTCGCTGGCCTATATGCCGACGCTTGGCTTGATCAATACCATCTCCTACTACCGCCTGCAGTCGGCGGGGCTGGATATTGTCACCGATTTCCCGCCAATTCGTATCTGGGGCACCATCGGCTTTATCCTCGCCATGTGGGGCGTGAGCTTCTCCGGCTTTGAACTGAGCCATATGCAGCTGTACATTGGCGCGACGCTGTCGGTCCTGCTGACTCTGTTCACCCTGACGCTGCCGCATATTCCGGTCGCCAACGCCCAGCGCAATCAAAGCTGGACGGAGATGCTCGGCCTGAACGCTTTTGCGCTGTTTAAAAACAAGCGTATGGCTATCTTCTTTATCTTCTCGATGATGCTCGGCGCCGAGCTGCAAATCACTAACATGTTCGGTAACACCTTCCTGCACAGCTTCGATAAAGATCCGCTGTTTGCCGGCAGCTTTATCGTCGAGCACGCGTCAGTGCTGATGTCGATTTCGCAGATTTCCGAAACGCTGTTTATCCTGACCATCCCATTCTTCCTTAGCCGCTACGGCATTAAGAACGTGATGCTTATCAGTATTGTGGCGTGGATGCTGCGCTTCGGCCTGTTCGCCTTTGGCGACCCGACGCCGTTCGGCACTGTACTGCTGGTGCTGTCGATGATCGTCTACGGCTGCGCCTTCGACTTCTTTAACATCTCCGGTTCGGTGTTCGTTGAGAAAGAGGTGCGCCCGGAAATCCGCGCCAGCGCTCAGGGGATGTTCCTGATGATGACCAACGGCTTCGGCTGTATTCTCGGCGGGATGGTGAGCGGCAAAGTCGTCGAACACTTTACCGTCGAGGGGATCACTGACTGGCAGAGCGTGTGGCTGATTTTCGCCGGCTATTCGCTGGTGCTGGCCTTTGCCTTCGTGGCGCTGTTCAAATACAAACACGTCAGACAACCGACCGCCGCCCAGCAGAGCGTGTGATCGGCAAAAGTAAAACGCCCCGCCTGTTCGGCGGGGCGTTTTTTTATCCCTTCAGCACGTAGCCATACAGCCGCTTAATGCCGTCCGGATCCGTCTCGCTGTAAACCCCCTGCAGCTCCGGCGAGAAGCCAGGCAGCATATTGACCCCCTCCTCCAGCGCGAGGAAATAGCGCAGCACGGCGCCGCCCCAGACCTCGCCGGGCACCACGCACAGCACGCCCGGCGGATACGGCAGCGCCCCCTCCGCCGCGACGCGGCCTTCCGCCTCGCTCAGACGCACCAGCTCAACGTTGCCGCGAATAAACTCGTGGTTGGCATCCTGGGGATTCATCACCACCCTTGGGAAGCTCCGTTTACGGAACATCTCTTTTTGCAGGCTCTTCACGTCAAAGCTAACGTACAGATCGTGCATCTCCTGGCACAGCTCGCGCAGGGTATAGTCGCGATAACGCACCGGATATTTGTTATAGATGGTCGGCAACACATCGGCCAGCGGCGTATCCGCTTCAATATGCTGTTCAAACTGCCCCAGCATCGCCACCAGCTGCGCCATTTTTTCGGCGCTCTCCGCCGGCGTCAGCAGGAACAGAATCGAGTTGAGATCGCACTTCTCCGGCACGATGCCGTTTTCACGCAGATAATGCGCCAGAATAGTCGCCGGAATGCCGAACTCACTGTACTCCCCACTTTCAGCGTCAATGCCCGGGGTGGTCAGCAGCAGCTTGCACGGGTCGACAAAATACTGGTCGTCCGCGTAGCCTTCAAAACCATGCCAGCGCGCGTCGGGTTCGAAGCTGAAGAAGCGGCGCTCCCGGGCGATCGCCTCGGTCGGGTGATCCTGCCATGGACGCCCCGCCACCACTGGCGGAATAAAGGGCTGGATCATCTTGCAGTTGGCGATGATCGCTTTGCGCGCCTCAATGCCCAGCGCCACACACTCGGCCCACAGGCGGCGGCCGCTCTCACCTTCATGAATTTTGGCGTTGACGTCCAGCGCGGCAAACAGCGGATAGAACGGGCTGGTGGAGGCATGCAGCATAAAGGCGTTATTCAGCCGCTTGTGCGGACAGAAACGCGCCTGGCCGCGCAGATGGTTATCCTTTTTATGGATCTGCGACGTCTGTGAGAAGCCGGCCTGCTGCTTGTGCACGGACTGAGTGACAAAAATACCCGGATCGTCGGGGGTCAGCTCCAGCAGCAGCGGCGAGCAGTCGGCCATCATTGGGATAAACTGCTCATAGCCCACCCACGCCGAGTCGAACAGGATGTAATCGCAGAGGTGGCCGATCTTATCCACCACCTGGCGGGCGTTATAGACCGTGCCGTCGTAGGTCCCCAGCTGGATCACCGCCAGACGAAACGGGCGGGAGGCATTGGCTTTCTCAGGCGCCGCTTCGCGGATGAGATCCCGCAGGTAATGCTCATCAAAGCAGCGCTCGTCAATGCCGCCGATAAAGCCGAACGGATTGCGCGCGGCTTCCAGGTAAACAGGCGTCGCCCCCGCCTGGATCAGCGCCCCGTGATGGTTTGACTTGTGGTTGTTGCGATCGAACAGCACCAGATCGCCGCGGGTCAACAGCGCGTTGGTCACGACTTTGTTGGCCGCCGAGGTGCCGTTGAGGACGAAGTAGGTTTTATCCGCGTTGAACACCTTCGCAGCGAACTTCTGCGCGTGCTTGGCCGATCCTTCGTGGATCAGCAGATCGCCTAATTTCACATCGGCGTTGCACATGTCGGCGCGAAAGACATTTTCGCCAAAAAAGTCATAGAACTGACGGCCTGCAGGGTGCTTTTTGAAAAACGCCCCGTGCTGATGCCCCGGACAGGCAAAGGTGCTGTTATCCATCTCGACGTACTGGGTCAGGGTATTGAAAAACGGCGGCAGCAGACGCGCTTCATAATCACAGGCCGCCGCCTCCAGCTCCAGCCACTCCTGATCTTTACCGGCGATCACCGCCTGCACCCCCTCCGGCTTGTCGACCGCCGTCTCACTCAGCAGGTAGACCGGCAGGTTAAATCCGCTACGCCTGAGGAGAGTAAGGATGCCGCTGCGACTGTCGGCCGCGGAGATGACGACTGCCGCCACATCGGTAAAATCGGTACTGTCCAGCGCCACAACGCGACGGTGGGTGGACAAGCGGGTGACCAGCTCGCAGCTGGCGGCAATGTGCATGGATTTCATAAGCGCAAATGCCCGTATCGGGAGTGTAAAAATCTCAGACAAGGGAGACCTTGCCCAACGATGTGTCCGGGTCTGACGGATTCAGCTCCGACCGCCGGACATCAGTAAAAGCAGACGCGTCCGATCTTACTGTTGCCCTACAGTGAGCATACGTGTCCTTCACCGCATGGTGAACAGAGGGGTAAGCGTAGCAAGATGAGGCAGCCCGCGCATCTGGGCGCGGCGTCGCTGGCGAGATAATGGCTGTGTCGTCATCGGCGGCCTCATATCAGGGAGGAGAAAATTCGCGCAATCATGGCACCTTTCCCGAACAGGCGCAAGATGAAAACCGTATGCACTTATATCACGGATACACAAGCTTTCCCGGTAAGTTAACGCCATAATAATGCGGTTATCAGGGATTTTTAACAGGAGTCAGCGTGGTTACAGGACCTTTTATTAACGCCAGCGCGGTGCTGGTCGGCGGTGTGCTGGGCGCCTTACTCAGCCAACGGTTGCCGGAACGGATCCGCACCGCAATGACCTCTATTTTTGGCCTGGCGTCATTGGGCATCGGCATTTTACTGGTCATTAAGTGCGCCAATCTGCCGGTGATGGTGCTGTCGACCCTGGTGGGGACGCTGCTCGGCGAAATATGCAATATGGAAAAAGGCATCAATACGCTGGTCAGTAAACTCCAGCAGTTGATGTCAGCGAAAGGCAAGAAAAAGGCTTCGGCTCATGAGTCTTATATTCAGAGCTATGTGGCGATTATCGTCCTGTTCTGCGCCAGCGGCACCGGCGTCTTCGGCGCCATGCGCGAAGGGATGACCGGCGACGCCAGCATTCTGATTGCCAAAGCGTTTCTCGACTTTTTCACCGCCACCATCTTCGCCTGCACCCTGGGCATTGCCGTCGCCGCCATCAGCGTACCGATGCTGCTTATCCAGCTGACTCTTGCAGCCTGCGCGGCGATCATTATGCCGCTTACCACGCCGATGATGCTGGCGGATTTCAGCGCCGTCGGCGGCATGCTGCTGGTGGCCACCGGGCTGCGCATCTGCGGGATAAAAATGTTTGCCGTAGTGAATATGCTGCCTGCGCTGGTGCTGGCGATGCCGATTTCCGCGGCCTGGACGCTGTTTTTTGCCTGAAAACGCGTGCTTTTAGCGCAATGTGGTGATAGATTGTTCA
This sequence comes from Klebsiella sp. KP20-425-1, assembly GCF_025813515.1. Taxonomy (NCBI): domain Bacteria; kingdom Pseudomonadati; phylum Pseudomonadota; class Gammaproteobacteria; order Enterobacterales; family Enterobacteriaceae; genus Klebsiella; species Klebsiella sp. KP20-425-1. Next base: position 757,771 of record NZ_CP109614.1, on the reverse strand, counting down.
GTCTGCTGCAAAACAGATAAATTTCGTTGACGAGGCGCGGCGATTACGGTTTAATGCGCCCCGTTGCCCGGATAGCTCAGTCGGTAGAGCAGGGGATTGAAAATCCCCGTGTCCTTGGTTCGATTCCGAGTCCGGGCACCACTATTTAAAGAACCCGCCCAAAAGGCGGGTTTTTGCTTTTCTGTAGCCGGACTCTCCATCGAACTGCGTTAACCCGTGATTTCCCTGCTGCGTTTTTCTCCTGGCCAGCCCGCTGCTAGTTAACGACAAGCGCAGGCCTATTCTCCATAGAATCTTTTCGCAAACACATTTTCAGATATCAGATAACACACTGATTAAAATCGCCATTTTCCCGCTAAAAGCGGCTAAAAACGCCCTTTTCTGGAAATCGATCCGCCCAGGTGGCTGCCCTGCTTTCCCTCCAGATGGCCAAATAGCATCTTATATTCCATTTTGCGCTAAATGACAGAGAAATATTCTTTAAATAACCGTTTTCACAGTTCTAGTATGCAAAAATATCTTAAACGAGTGGGTAAATGGTTATGTCACTGTTTCATTCCGTGAGCGACCTGATCGGTCATACTCCCCTGCTCCAGTTGCACAAACTGGATACCGGGCCCTGCAGTCTGTTTTTAAAACTGGAAAATCAGAACCCCGGCGGGTCAATTAAAGATCGGGTTGCGCTGTCGATGATTAATGAAGCCGAGCGCCAGGGAAAACTGGCGCCCGGGGGAACGATTATCGAAGCCACCGCCGGCAATACCGGCCTCGGTCTGGCGCTGATTGCGGCGCAGAAAAATTACCGCCTGATCCTGGTGGTGCCGGACAAAATGAGCCGCGAGAAAATCTTTCACCTGCGGGCGCTGGGCGCGACGGTGCTGCTCACCCGCTCCGACGTCAATAAAGGCCACCCGGCCTACTACCAGGATTATGCCCACCGCCTTGCCGATGAAACGCCGGGCGCCTTTTATATCGACCAGTTTAATAACGACGCCAATCCGCTGGCCCATGCCACCTCCACTGCGCCGGAGCTTTATCAGCAGCTGGAGGGCGACATCGACGCCATCGTCGTCGGCGTCGGCTCCGGCGGCACGCTGGGTGGGCTTCAGGCCTGGTTTGCTGAGCACTCGCCGAAAACGGAATTTATTCTCGCCGATCCGGCGGGTTCCATCCTTGCCGATCAGGTCGATACCGGACGCTACGGCGAAACGGGATCCTGGCTGGTCGAAGGGATCGGCGAAGATTTTATCCCGCCGCTGGCCAGGCTGGAGGGGGTACATACCGCGTATCGCGTCAGCGACCGCGAAGCGTTCCACACCGCGCGCCAGCTGCTGCAGGTTGAGGGCGTGCTGGCCGGCTCTTCCACCGGCACCCTGCTCAGCGCCGCGCTGCGCTACTGCCGGGCACAAAGCCGTCCGAAACGGGTAGTAACCTTCGCCTGCGACAGCGGCAATAAATACCTGTCCAAAATGTTCAACGACGACTGGATGCGCCAGCAAGGACTGATCGCCCGCCCCGAACAGGGCGATCTCAGTGATTTTATCGCCCTGCGCCATGACGAAGGCGCTACCGTCACGGCCGCGCCGGACGACACCCTGGCCGCGGTCTTTACCCGCATGCGGCTGTATGACATCTCCCAACTGCCGGTTCTGGAGGATGGCCGCGTGGTCGGCATCGTCGATGAGTGGGATTTGATCCGCCACGTACAGGGCGATCGCCAACGCTTCTCCCTGCCGGTTAGCGAAGCGATGAGTCGCCATGTTGAAACCCTCGATAAGCATGCGCCCGAGAGCGAACTGCAGGCCATTCTCGATCGCGGTCTGGTGGCGGTGATCGCTGACAACGCGCTTTTTCTTGGCCTGGTCACCCGCAGCGATGTATTGACCGCCTGGCGTAACCGAGTCGCACAATAAGGAATTTTTTATGTCATCTATCCACACCCTGAGTGTACATAGCGGAACCTTCACCGACAGCCACGGCGCAGTGATGCCGCCGATTTATGCCACCTCCACTTTTGCTCAGCCAGCGCCGGGGCAGCATACCGGTTATGAATATTCCCGCAGCGGGAATCCCACCCGCCACGCGCTGGAGACGGCGATCGCCGACCTGGAAAACGGCACGCGCGGCTACGCGTTCGCCTCCGGGCTGGCCGCCATCTCCACCGTGCTGGAGCTGCTGGATAAGGACAGTCACCTGGTGGCGGTCGATGATGTGTATGGCGGCACTTACCGCCTGCTGGAAAACGTTCGCCGCCGTAGCGCGGGTCTGCAGGTGAGCTGGGTGAAACCCGACGACCTGGCGGGAATTGAAGCGGCGATCCGCCCCGACACCCGCATGATCTGGGTGGAAACGCCCACCAACCCGCTGCTGAAGCTCGCGGATCTCAGCGCCATCGCCGCCATCGCGCGCCGCCATAACCTAATCAGCGTCGCCGATAACACCTTTGCTTCGCCGGCGATCCATCGCCCGCTGGAGCATGGGTTTGATATTGTGGTGCACTCCGCGACCAAGTACCTCAACGGCCATTCCGATGTCGTCGCCGGCCTGGCGGTGGTTGGCGATAACTCCGGGCTCGCGGAAAAGCTTGGCTATCTGCAGAATGCGGTAGGCGGCGTGCTTGACCCGTTCAGCAGCTTCCTGACGCTGCGCGGCATCCGTACCCTGGCGCTGCGGATGGAGCGCCACAGCGCGAACGCGCTGCAGCTCGCCGAATGGCTGGAACAGCAGCCGGAAGTGGAGCGAGTCTGGTTTCCCTGGCTGGCCTCGCACCCGCATCATCAGCTGGCGCGCCAGCAAATGGCCCTGCCCGGCGGCATGATTTCGGTGGTGGTGAAGGGCGATGAAGGTTACGCCGAGCGCATCATCAGCAAGCTGCGCTGGTTTACGCTTGCGGAGAGCCTGGGCGGCGTGGAGAGTCTGGTGAGCCAGCCCTTCAGCATGACCCATGCCTCGATCCCGCTGGAGAAACGCCTGGCGAACGGTATCACACCGCAGCTGATCCGCCTGTCGGTGGGGATCGAAGATCCTCACGATCTGATTGCCGACTGGCAGCAGGCGCTGCGGAGGGAGTGATTATTCCGACGCGCGGGTCGTTGTCAGCGCGTCGGCCATTCCCTGTTGAAGGTGGGCGATAAACTGCGTCAGCTTCGGCAGGGGCCGACGATCCTGGCGCCAGAGCAGATGCACGGGTCTCGGCTGTGGGGTCCACGCCTCCAGCACGCGCACCAGGCTGCCGCTGGCCAGCGCATCGGCCAGCAGCACCTCCGGCTGCATCAGCAGCCCGGCCCCGGCGATCGCCGCCTGGCGCAGCGCGTAGCCATCGTTGCAGCGCAAAACCGCATCGCGTTTCCAGCGCACTTCTCCCTCTACGCCCGGCAGCCGCCACTCGTTGCGGGCGGTCCAGACCGTATGGGACAGACAGAGATGATCGGCGAGATCTTCCGGCCTGCCGGGCGTTCCGTAACGCGCCAGATAAGCCGGCGCGGCGCAGATCACCATCCGATACGGCGCCAGGTAGCGAGCCACCAGATCCTCCTGATGGATCTCGCCGATACGGATCGCCAGATCGAACCCCTCATCCACCAGATCGACCATCCGGTTAGTCAGATCCAGTTCCACCCGGACCGCAGGCCAGACCTGCAGGAAGGTGGCGGTCAGGGGCGCGATCACGCTGGCGCCGAACGAGGTGGGAGCGCTCACCCGCAGGGTGCCGGCCGGCGCCAGCCGCAGCCGCTCGACCGCGCTTTCGGCGATGGAGACCTGCTCCATCACCCGTTTCGCTTCGTCAAAATAGACTCGCCCGGCGTCGGTGAGGCTCTGGCGTCGGGTGTTACGCTCCAGCAGACGCGTCGCCAGCTGGCTTTCCAACTGGGCGATATATTTCCCAACCATCACCGCCGACAGCCCCAGGCGCGACGCCGCCCCGGTAAAGCTGCCGCACTCCACCACGGCAATAAACGTCTCCATCCCTCGTAATTTGTCCATATTGCTAACCTCTGGTTAGTAATGTTCTAACTTTTAGCCAGTTTATCCGAGATTACTTTTATTAAAAAATAGCCCCTCACCTCATCAGGAGTCTGCCATGAAAATTATCGTTATCGGTGCCAGCGGCACCATCGGTCGCGCGGTCAGCGAAGAACTGAGTCAGAGACATGAGGTTATCCGCGTCGGCCGCACCCGGGGAGATTATCAGGTGGATATCACCTCGCAGGAGAGCGTCGAGGCGCTATTTGCCCAAACGGGTGAAGTAGATGCCATCGTCTCCACCACCGGCAATCTGCACTTTGGGCCGTTAAGCACCATGACCGACAGCCAGTTCAACCTCGGTCTGCAGGACAAGCTGCTGGGGCAAATTCGCCTGGCGCTGGTCGGCCAGCATTTTCTGCGCGACGGCGGGTCGATTACCCTGGTCAGCGGTATCGTCGCGCAGGAACCCATTGCTCAGGGGGTCAATGCCACGACGGTCAACGCCGGTCTGGAAGGCTTTGTCCGCGCCGCCGCCTGCGAGCTGCCGCGCGGGATCCGCATCAATCTCATCAGCCCCACCGTGCTCAGCGAGTCGCTGGCAGCCTACGGCGACTTTTTCCCGGGCTTCCCCAACGTTCCCGCCGCCGCCGTGGCGCAGGCCTATCGCCGCAGCATTGAAGGCGTTCAGACCGGCCGCATCTACCCGGTCGGCTACTAGCCTGTGCCGGCCCGCCGGGGCCGGCGCTTACATCAGGCCGTCGTTGCAGGTACACTGACGGCTGATTGTCTCCGGCCGAAAAACTGATGTTGAAAAAATTATCCTTAATTATCCCGCTACTGGCGCTTATCGCGCTGCTGGTCTGGTGGTTCACCCCGCATTACACCGAGGAAGATGAAGCTTACTACCGGGCGGTATTTTGCATAATCGATCATGACGACAGCCGCCAGTTCCTCCACGATATGCAGAATATCGTCGAGGGGGGAAATTCTGACTACGCGCTGCATAAAACCCATTACCTTCCGGCGCTGGGGCAGCGGATGCTGGATACCTGGCGCCAGCTCAGCCCGCAGGAACAGCAGGCGCTGCGTCAGGACAAGCAGCGCTGCGGCGAGATATTGCGCGAAAAACAACAGGGGAAATCATCCTAACGAGTTGGCAAAATTGCAGCATATCGCCAGCGTCGAATAAGATTGTGCTGTTGATGACCGGATCGCTGTCACAAAATATCCGGTCGTCGTCGCGTCACAGTACGACGTTTTTTCTGCGGCGGAATACGATAAAAAGTAGTTGATCTGGTACGAACTAACTCTTATTTTGCTTCACAGTTTTCAAAATGAGATAAAACTGATGCCTGTCATTATTGCCAGTAGTGTTAAAGAAGCCAAAGCGTTAATTAACGGTGGAAAATACAGGGAAATTATTCTTAACTTCGATATTGATGCCGATGACTTTTTCTCTCTCGCCAGCCATTCCGCCGGAACTAAAATCTCCATCGCCGACCGCAACGATCGCTCTCCGGTAGAATCAGCAAAATAATTAACCCGCGAGGGACGTCTATGTGGTTGTTTATTGGAACCTTTGCGCTGGCTTTTCTCGCAGCGCTGATGCTGGTCTGGCTCGATGACCGGATCGCCGAAACGGATTGACCCTGCGCTGGACGTTAACGTCACGCAGGGCTGCGCGCCGCCGAAAAGCGGCGCACAGCAGAGACGTTACAGGGAGGCCGCCAGCCGCTCAACGGCCGTCAGCAATCCGGCTTCTGACACCGTGGAGTAAGAAAGACGCAGGGTACGGGTATCCGGCTTATCGTGATAAAACGCTTCACCCGGGACGTACACCACGCCGTTTTCCAGCGTTTTCTTCATCCATTCCATGGTATCGAACGGATAGCGGAAACGCGCCCACAGGAACATCCCCCCCTGCGGGCGGCTGAATTCCAGGTGCTCGCCAAGGCGGCTTTCCAGCGCATCGGCCAGCGCCACGCACTTCTTGCGGTAGTCTTCGCGAATCAACGCAATCTGGTTATCCAGCCGGTTCAGACTGAGGTATTCCGCAGTGATCACCTGCGACAGCATATTGGTATGCAGATCCGCCGCCTGCTTCACAATCACCGTCTGCTGCGCCAGCCAGTCCGGCATGACGATCCAGCCGATACGCATCCCTGGCGCGAGGATTTTCGAAAAAGTCGAGGTGTAAACCACCTGATCTTCACAGCCCAGCTCGACAGCATGCTGATAGAGCGGGCGCCGAACGGCGTCAGTAAAGCTAATTTCGCCGTAGGGATCGTCTTCCAGAATGACGAAATCATATTTTTTCGCCAGCTCAACCAACCGGCGACGACGCGCCTCGCTCAGCGTTTTGCCGCCGGGATTGCCGAACGTTGGCACCAGGTAAACAGCTTTGACGCGGGTGGTCTCCAGCAGGTCGGCCAGCTGCTCCACCAGCATCCCGTCATCGTCGGTGTCAACGCTGAGAATATTGGCCTGCGCCAGCTGAAATACCTGCAGCGCCGCCAGATAGGTGGGACGCTCAACGACGATAGTATCGCCCGGATCGAGCAGCGTACGGGCAACGATATCCAGCGATTGCTGCGAGCCGGAGGTGATATAGACCTGGGCGGCTGAACAGGCGACGCCACGGGAGTGGCAAATTTCACTCACCGCCTGGCGCAGCGGCGGGTAGCCTTCCGTCAGACCGTACTGGAATGCGTCATTAAAACGCTCGCTCATCACCTTCTGCACCGCCAGCTCCAGGCCTTCGGTATCAAACAGTTCCGGGGCCGGAATGCCGCCGCCAAGCGAAATCACGCCGGGCAGTTTACTGTGCTTGAGAAGTTCGCGGACGGCGGAGGGCTTGAGTTCACCCGCGCGGGCGGCGAGACGCCGATCGTGCATACTATTTTCCTTTTCTGTCTTGTTGTTGTGTTAATTATCTTGGCTTTGTTGCAGGTGCTCCCCGGCGGCGCTTACCATGCCGGGGCTATCCTTTTCAGTACGTTGTCACCCGGACAGGGGTATGCCGCTACCCGGGTTTCGTACGTCATGCTTTGTCTTTCAAAACGATTAACGGCTCGATATCGCTCTCTTTTTTCACCACCAGCGACGAATCGCCGCGCAGGCAGGTACCGCCGTAGTTACCGCCGACGGTAAATGTGCACACCTGAATGTACTTACCGTCCACTTTCGGCAGGCACCACAGCTGCTGGTAGATATTCTTGCGATCGACAAACTGGCCGCTGGTCTTATCCAGAAGTTCATCCTGAGGGCCGATCAGGTCGATATTGTTCCCGCAGCGCCCGGAAATAGGCTTCACCGCATAGCCGGTTTTCGCCAGCTCGTCGTTAACCTCAAAATCGGTATCCAGCAGATAGCGATGATGCGGGAACAGCGACCACAGCACCGGCAGAATGGCTTTGTTGCCGGGGATCACCGTCCACAGGGGTTCGAATACCAATACTTCAGGACGCAGCAGGACGTCAATCAGCCGCACCTCATTCTGCGGATGTCCGGTACGAATCGGTACCGCCGCGTACTCCTCGGCGCTGACTTCGCGCACCTGCTCAATGGCGGTTTCCCATGCCCAGGTTTTCCAGACGCAGTTGACCAGCCGCCCGTCGGCGTCGATCAGCTGACCGGCAGCGTCCCAGCGCAGCTCATCAAGGCCAAAGAGAATTTTGCTCTCAAAACCGGCCTGGGTCAGCGAACGCTGAATAAACTGCGCGTGGTAGTTCTCTTCCAGATCCTTGTCCTGCATGATGTGGACGAAGGGCCGCGCCCGGCTGTGTTTCCACGCCCCCGCCAGCTCATCGAGCAGACCTTCCGCCGGATTGTGGCCGGTGCCGTAGTAGCCCTGCTTCAGCCACTGTTCGAGGATCAGCCCGCCTTCGGTATGGCAGGAAGCGGAATCGGCATTGTACTCGTACACCTTCAGCCCGCGCTCGTCCATGCAAAAATCCATGCGCCCGGTGATCATATGATGACGGCGGCGCTGCCACGAGAGGCGCAGACGAGGCCAGAGAATTTTCGGAATATCGAACAGCGCCAGTAGGTTGTCATCCTTCATCACCTTATCGGTGGCGTGCAGATACATCAGGTGCAGCTCGTTGGTGGCTTTGATCAGCTCCTGTTCGGCACTTTCGCTGATGGTGAAATACTGATAGGGATCCTGGTTGATGAAATGACCGTTGGCTGCCACATAGGCTTTCTGCAGCGGGTCTTTCTCGTTCAGCCATTTACCGCGAAACTGGCCGTTGTTTGGCAGCCGCGCGCCTTTGATGGCCATCGCCTCGCCCGGCAGCACCGGCTGCGGCAGGCTGTGTTCGGTATCGGCGGTCTGGATCATCCAGCCTAAAATTTCGGTATCGGCAAAGGTATCTTTGATGGTGTACCGGCCGTCGTTGACCTCGAGGGTCAGCTCGCGGGTCCACTGCTGGCCCTGCGGCAGCGGCGAGTGAATCACGTTCTGCTCGGCGATACGCACCTTATTGCCGACAAGCTGGGTGATCACCGCCACATGGCCGGTGTGCTTAAACTCGCCCCCCTTCTGCCAGATCAGCAGCGAACCAGCGATAGGCGGACGGCGGGAGCCGTTGGCGAAGGCCTGCAGCGGCAGAATATTGTCATTGACCACTTCGCGCAGGAAACGCAGGGAGAAGATTTCATAAGCCATCCCCACATCGGTGAAGACAAAGCCATAGGTCAGGAACAGAAAGCGGCGCGCAAACTCCACGCACTGCCATTTATGCCCCATATACTCATTGCCGATGTAGCTGCGAAACGTCGCGTCATCCGGGTAGTCCTGCGGATTTAAGCTACTGTAATTCGATGAATAAATCGCTACGCCACCGGGTGCATAGCCTAACAATGTCCCAAACGGGGCGTCACTGCTTGTCGATCCTTTGCTCATTTAGCCTGACCTCAAATTAATGCAGCCCGGGCAGTTGGCGAAACAAAACTCCCTCTTCTTATCCTGCCGCAGGCACTTACCAGACAGAGGTGTAACGATGATACCACTCATTCGTTTCGCTAATCGTGCCGTTAAGGAAAATAACCCTGCAGCCGGAAACAAAAGTGATATCGTTATCGGTGATATAACAAAAAAACAACGCAACATCAGGAGTCGACAATGAGCACACCCTCGCATCTGAATGCCCAACCGCTGGTCTGGGGACACGGCCCGCGGACGTTTGAGGTGTTCCTTGAGCCCACCTGCCCCTACTCTGTCCGCGCGTTTAATAAACTCGACGATCTGCTCGATGAGGTCGGCGCCGATAACGTGACCATCAAGATACGCCTGCAGTCGCAGCCGTGGCATCTGTTCTCCGGGGTTATCGTCCGCTGCATCCTCGCCGCGTCCACCCTGCCGCACGGCAGAGAGCAGGCGCATAAGGTGATGCAGGCCGTGGCCGACCATCGGGAAGAGTTTGAGTTTACCGATCACTGCAGCGGGCCGAATATGAACGCCACGCCGCAGCAAATCATTGAGCGCATTGAACGCTACAGTCACGTGCTGCTGGGGGCCGCCTTTGCCCGCCCGGAGCTGCAGGACGTGATCAAGTGGCACAGTAAATACGCCCGTCAGAACGGCATCCATGTCTCGCCGACCTTTATGGTCAACGGCCTGGTGCAGCCGGATCTGGGCAGCGGCGATGATGTCAGCGTGTGGGCCGCGCGGATTATGGCCTGAGGTCACCTGCTACACTTTTTGTACATCCACGAAAAAGGCAAACCAGCATGTCAGAGCAAAACTACCAGCCACCAAAAGTGTGGGAATGGAAGCAAAACAGCGGCGGCGCGTTCGCCAACATCAACCGTCCCGTTTCCGGCGCGACTCATGAACGCGTCCTGCCGGTGGGAACCCATCCGCTCCAGCTATACTCACTCGGCACGCCCAACGGCCAGAAGGTGACGATCATGCTGGAAGAGCTGCTGGCGCTGGGCGTCAGCGGCGCGGAGTACGACGCCTGGCTGATACGCATTGGCGAAGGGGATCAGTTTTCCAGCGGCTTTGTCGAGATCAACCCGAACTCGAAGATCCCGGCCCTCAGCGACCATTCCACCACGCCGCCGACCCGGGTATTTGAGTCCGGCAACATTCTTCTCTATCTGGCGGAAAAATTTGGTTTCTTCCTGCCGAAAGATCCTGCCGGTCGCACCGAAACCCTCAACTGGCTGTTCTGGCTGCAGGGCGCGGCGCCGTTCCTCGGCGGCGGCTTCGGCCACTTCTATAACTATGCGCCAGTGAAGATCGAGTACGCGATCGACCGCTTTACGATGGAAGCCAAACGCCAGCTCGACGTGCTGGACAAACAGCTCGCCCGCGGTCGCTATGTGGCCGGCGAGGAGTACACCATCGCCGATATGGCTGTCTGGCCGTGGTATGGCAACGTAGTGCTGGGCAATGTCTATAACGCGGCGGAGTTCCTCGACGCCGGGAGCTATAAAAACGTGCTGCGCTGGGCGCAGGATGTCGGCAACCGCCCGGCCGTCAAGCGCGGACGCATCGTCAACCGCACCAACGGCCCGCTCAATGAGCAGCTGCATGAGCGCCATGACGCCCGTGACTTTGACACCCAAACGGAAGATAAGCGCCAGGCGTAAGGTCTTCACCCTTTCCCGTTGACGGGAAAGGGTTCCCACTACAGGACGGTTCCGCCTGCGAAGCCGTCCTGTTTAGCTTTCCAGCCGATAGCCCGCCAGAAAATAGCGCATCGCCATACCCGACCCACCTTCTTTGAAGAAATCCATCACCATATCCCTGTCCAGGCCATAGCGACGGGTGAGGATCCCCGCTTCCCAGGCGCTGAGCTGGCGGTCGCCGGTTTTTTCAAACATGCGGTGCGAGTAGCCAAGCACAAACCCGCGTTTATAGTCGGCGCAAAAATTCGCCGCATGCGCGGCGGTGTCAGCATAGGATGCCTGTAGCCCCGCCATTAAGCCTTTGCCAAAATGATTTTCCATCGCGCCCTCCCAATCGTTATATAATAAATTATATAGCGTTTTTTTGAGCGAGCGGTAGCGCTATTTATGACGGTTGCGCTAGCGTAAATACTTCTCAAACCATGCCAGCGTGCGTTGCCAGGCCAGATCAGCCGCAGCCCGATCGTAGCGCGGCGTGGAATCATTATGAAAGCCGTGATTCACGCCCTGATAGAAATAGGCCTCGTAGACTTTATGGTGTTCCTTCAACGCCTGTTCATAGGCAGGCCAGCCTTCATTAATGCCGCTATCGAGGCCGGCATAGTGCAGCAGCAGCGGTGCTTTAATTTTATCAACCTCCTTCAGCGGCGGCTGGCGACCGTAAAACGGCACCGCGCAGGCCAGCTCCGGGATCGCCACCGCCGCCGCGTTGCTGACGCCGCCGCCGTAGCAAAAACCGGTGATACCGACCTTCCCCGTCGCCTGTGGATAGTTCGCCATAAACGCGACCGCCGCAAAAAAATCATTCATCAGCTTCACGGGATCGACTTTCTGCTGTAGCGCGCGGCCTTCATCATCATTTCCCGGATAGCCGCCGACGGCGCTCAGGCCATCCGGCGCCAGCGCGATATACCCCGCTTTCGCTACCCGCCGGGCTACATCTTCAATATAGGGGTTCAGGCCGCGGTTCTCATGCACAACCACCACAGCGGGCGCTTTGTCGGCTATTTTTGTCGGCGTCACCAGGTAAGCCCGCACTTCGCCGTGACCGTCAGGAGAGGGATAATGAATATACTCCGGGCGGATATCCGGGTCGGTGAACGGTACCTGCTCTGCCAGGGCATAGTCGGGCTTCAGCAGATTAAACAGCGCCAGCGCGGTCATCCCGCCGACAGTATATTTCCCCGCCAGCTGGAGAAACTCGCGTTTACTGATTTTGCCGTGGGCATAGTAGTCATAATATTCGAGCAACTGCTGCGGGAAATCTTTGGCCGTTAATCGCGTCATCACCCTGCCTCCGTTGTTAAGCGCTCTTTAAGCAAAGCAGAAGCCCGGACATACGCCAGCCCAGAAAAGCATGAAACAGGGAGAAACAGCCCAGCGGCTAACACCGCCGGGAGAGAAGGGATCAGTGTTTCACTTTGGTCAGACGATCAAGGTAGCCCATCACAAAGGCCGAAAGCACGAAGGTCAGGTGGATAATCACGTACCACATCAGCTTATTGTCCGGGACGTTTTTCGCATCCATAAACACCCGCAGCAGGTGAATAGAGGAGATCGCCACGATGGAGGCGGCAACCTTATTTTTCAGCGAAGTCGCGTCCATTTTGCCCAGCCAGCTGAGTTTTTCTTTACCCTCGTTAATATCCAGTTGCGAGACAAAATTTTCATACCCGGAGAACATCACCATCACCAGCAAACCGCCCACCAGGGTCATATCCACCAGCGACAGCAGGGTCAGAATCATATCCGACTCGCTGACGCTAAAAATATGCGGCAGTATGTGGAAGATCTCCTGAAAAAATTTGATGGTCAGCGCAATCAGACCGAGCGAGAGGCCAAAATAAACCGGCGCCAGCAGCCAGCGCGAGGCGTACATAGCATTTTCCAGAAAGCGTTCCATAAGATCCTGTCAGTTAACATAAACGGCCGCCATTATATCTCAACAGGGTAACGCTTATGCAACATCAGCCGCCCGCGTCATCTGCAGGCGGCCAGAAACGGTTTCTTTAAAGTATGACCTCAAAGTCCTGCAAAGCGGAATAGCCCTCGCTTTGTAGGCCAACCATTGAAGCAGCCAGCAGGCCAAATTTCGCGCCGACCCATTTTCCCTTCCCGGCAGCAAAACAAAGAGGAACTTTCCGCCACTCCTCCTCGGCTCGCCAGGAAAATTGACACAGGCCGCCTTCGCCTACGGCCACCTGCAGCTGACACTTGCCGCACTTAAGCTCAGCAAGAACCTGACGAGTTTCGCGCACCACGCCCGCATCGCTCATCCAACCGTGTCGCCACACGAGCCGGTAACCCCCTTGCCCAAACTCCACCAGCAAAGCGGCGTAGCGTTCGCCGTATACGATCAGGCCTCCGGCATCACCGTCCTGAGCGGCATATAACGTTACGCTTGTTTTCGCGCTAAAAGTTAGCGCCGGGAATTTCTGCAGCAACAGCTGCGGCGCCCAGTATAACGCTCTCTGTCCATCGACTTCGGATAATGGGACGCAGCGTAATCGAAGTTCGCCTTTCGCTGGCAGCAGCCACTCAGGGCTGGGGTTAGCCTGCCACTGCCACTGTATTCCCGGTTGGCCTTGCGCAAAATAGTCGCTGGTTTGCGGCGCCAATGCCGGTGAAGGCGTTAACCCTTTAGGACGAGGCCAACGTAAAACCGGCTGTCCGACGCCGCAGTTGCCAATCTGCTCCCCGATACGCGGCCAGCCATCGTTACCCCAGGACATCGGCTGGAGGTGAACCACGCGGCCATAGAGATGTAAGTCCTGGAAATGAACAAACCAGCATTCGCCCTCCTCACCCTCCACCCAGCCGCCCTGATGTGGTCCATTTATCGAGGTGTTTCCCTGGAAAAGCACGTTTTTGGCTTCCCAGGGCCCCGTCATCTGGCGCGCGCGCAGTACCGTCTGCCAGCCATTTTCAACCCCGCCCGCAGGAGCAAAGATGTAGTACCAACCGGCGCGTTGATAAACCTTTGGCCCCTCAAGGGTAGGTAAATCGCAGCAGCCGTCATAGATAATCTGCCCTTCGCCCAGCAATTCGCTGGCGTCCGGCGCCATCGCAAACAACTGCAGTTTATGCTTGATGCCGCTGCGGCTATGGGCGAAGGCATGTACCAACCAGGCCTGACCATTGTCGTCCCAGAACGGGCAGGGATCTATCCAACCTCTGGCCTCGCGCAGGCAGTGCGGAGCGCTCCATTTCCCCCACGGATCCTCGGCATGGCAGATAAAAATACCTTCATCTGGCGTGCTGAAGCAGACCCACAGCTTGCCATCGTGCCAGCGAATCGACGGCGCCCATACGCCCTTACCCGGCTGATACCGGTCATAACCAGGTAGCGGCAGTTCATCCATAACGTGGTTGATGATAGTCCAATTAACCAGGTCCGTTGAATGCAGGATCGGTAAAGCGGGCACATGGTTAAAACTGGAAGAGACCATAAAGAAATCATCGCCTACGCGCACGATATCCGGGTCGGAATAATCGGCGCATAAGATAGGATTCTGGTATTCAGAAGGGGTCATATTTCGCATCTCCTCAGGCCTTTTCCGGAACGGCGTTTAGCGGCAAATGCGTCTCTGAATGCCCCTGCTGCTGACGCATGGACAGCTCGCGCTGAATTGTCTGCATCATTTTGTCATCCAGCTTATAGAAACGCGCCAGCCACCATAGGAGCAGGTAAGATAGTGATGGACCGAGGGTTAACAGCCCCACAATTCCCATTGTCGCCAGCGGAGTCTGCGCCGTTACGCCCGCCTGATAGCCAAATAGCCCAAGCGAAAAACCTACGGCGGCGCCAGCAACCGCCATGCCCATTTTCAAAGCAAACAGATTACCGGAATAGGATAATCCCGTGATGCGACGGCCAAACTTCCATTCGCCATAATCGGCAGCGTTGGCCATCATGTTCCATTTAAACGGCTGGTACATCTGATGGAAGAAGCCGACCAGGAAGTATAAAGGGAACACCACCGGCAGCCAGGTCGGCGGCACAAAGAACATTACGACGCCAACCAGGACCAGCAGGAGGTTGATATTTTTAAACAGCGATACCGCGCGATAGCGCTTGGCCAGCCATCCGGCGGCGATGCTGCCGATAATCGTGCCAACGACGCTGGTGGAAACAAATGCTGATTTCATGGCCGTTCCCGCCGCTGACTCCACACCGCCTAACATCAGGTAGGTTGCATAATAGAGCGTGGCGGCGCTGCGCATAACCCCGGCCATACTGGAGAAAAAAGTAATTATCGCCACAATACGCCACTGGTCATTCGCCAGCAGCTGACGGAGGTCTTCGCGTATGCTCCCCTGCTGTTCAACAGCTGGAGCCACGCGTTCTTTGGTAGAGAAGAAGCAAAAAGCCAGCATTACAATAGCGATCGCGCCCATGATTCCCATTGTCGCCTGAAAACCAAACTGCTTATTTTCTTTACCGAAAAAATCCACCAGGAACAGGGTTGCGACAGAAACCATCAGACCGGCCAGAGATGAGATCGTAAAACGATATGACTGGGCTGAAAGGCGATCCTTCTCATCACGCGTAATGACTCCGCCCAATGCGCAGTAGGGAATATTGATAAAGGTGTAACACAGCATGAGTAAGGTGTAGGTCAGGTAGGCATAAACCAGTTTACCCGATGCGCCAAATTCCGGAGTCGTGAAGGTCATTACCGCCAGCACGGCATAAGGTACGGCAAACCAGATAAGCCACGGGCGAAAATGGCCCCAGCGGGTCTTTACACGGTCTGCAACAATGCCGGTTAGCGGATCGGTAATCGCATCCAGAACCCGCGTCACCAGGAACATCACTCCGACTGCGGCAGCAGAAAGCCCGTAAATATCCGTATAAAACCATGTCAGAAACATGGTTACCGAAGAGTAAACGATACCGCAGGCTGCATCCCCCATGCCATATCCCAGCTTCTCCGCAAATGACAGTTTATTATCGTGATTCACAATATAATCCCTCTCAGATGAAGTGGTATTCACTGTAGAGGCAGGATAAAAACTATCCTATTGTCATTTTTCGCATCGGGTTTATGTTTTCTGTTAACTGAGAAAGTTGTCACACATCTATAAGATTGGTCTTACAAGTTATTGCGCCACCTATTAAAAAGCTGGCGCAAGGCCAGCCTGAGGAGAAAAGTGGAAAGGGGGAGGTTACTTCGCTTTGACGGTCTCTTCGCCCACCAGCCCGATCTTGAGATAGCCCGCCTGATGCAGGGTATCCATCACTTTCATCATCGTCTCGTAATCGACGGTTTTATCCGCGCGGAAGAAGACGGTGGTATCTTTTTTGCCGGCGGTCAGGCTATCCAGGGCGTTAATCATATTCGCTTCGGTAACCGGGTCGTTGCCGAGGAACATGCTCTTATCCGCCTTCACCGACAGGTAGATGGGTTTTTCCGGTCGCGGTTGCGGCTGGCTGGAGGAGGCCGGCAGATTGACCTTCACGTCGACCGTCGCCAGCGGCGCGGCCACCATAAAGATAATCAGCAGAACCAGCATGACGTCGATAAACGGCGTCACGTTGATCTCATGCATTTCGCCGTTATCGTCCAGGTTTTCATTAAGACGCATCGCCATAGCCGATCAACCTACCCGTAATTTCTGCGCGCTGCGCACCGGCTTCACGCCGCTGGCGCTGAGGTCCAGATCGCGGCTTTGCAGCAGGAGTACCTGAGCGGCGACGTCGCCGAGCGAGGCCTTGTAGCTGCCGATCATGCGGGCGAAGATGTTATAGATGACCACCGCCGGGATGGCGGCGAACAGGCCGATGGCCGTCGCCAGCAGCGCTTCTGCGATGCCCGGCGCTACCACCGCAAGATTGGTGGTCTGGGTCTGGGCGATGCCGATAAAGCTGTTCATGATGCCCCAGACGGTACCAAACAGGCCCACAAACGGGGAAATGGCGCCGATGGTCGCCAGATAGCCGTTTCCGCGCCCCATATGGCGACCAACCGCCGCAACGCGGCGCTCAAGGCGAAAACCGGTTCGTTCCTTGATGCCTTCATTGTCTTCGGCACCGGCAGAGAGTTCGAGTTCGTTCTGCGCTTCATTGATAAGCTGGGTGGTGAGGCTTTTCGCCTCAAAGGCGCTGGCGATATCGCTGGCCTGATCGAGAGAGCGGGCTTCCGCCAGCTGCTGCTGTTCACGTTTGAGGCGACGCTTGCTGGCGAGGATTTCCGCCCCTTTACCGAAGAAAATGGCCCATGTGACGACCGACGCCAGAATCAGGCCAATCATCACCACCTTAACGACAATATCGGCATGATGATACATACCCCAAACGGAGAGATCCGCCTGCATCAAATTATTACCCACGCTCTATCTCCACGACGATAATCACAAAATCTGCCCACAATAATATCAAAACGACATCGAATTGATAGTGGTTCTCATTAGTATTTACACTGTGCAGCAAATCACGTTTATTTTCCTTGCGCTTACGCAGTAAAAAAGCGGCTAACCGCGGGCCGGGTAAAATTTTCGCCTGTATCGGCGGTGCGCTGGTACAGAAAAGCAGATTCATGTTAGTTTAGACGTCCAGACGTATAAAAACAGGTTCGTCAACATGGCTGATAAACATCTTGATACCGCGCTGGTCAACGCCGGGCGGAGCAAAAAGTACACCCAGGGCTCAGTGAACAGCGTTATCCAGCGCGCGTCATCGCTGGTTTTCGACACCGTCGAGGCCAAAAAGCACGCCACCCGCAATCGGGCCAACGGCGAGCTGTTCTACGGTCGTCGCGGCACCCTGACCCATTTCTCGCTGCAGGAAGCGATGTGCGAGCTGGAAGGCGGCGCCGGCTGCGCCCTCTTCCCCTGCGGCGCCGCGGCGGTGGCTAACACTATCCTGGCGTTTGTCGAGCAAGGCGACCATGTGCTGATGACCAATACCGCCTATGAGCCAAGCCAGGACTTTTGTACCAAAATTCTCGCCAAACTCGGCGTCACCACCAGCTGGTTCGATCCCTTAATCGGCGCCGATATCGCCCGTCTGGTTCGCCCTGAGACCCGCGTGGTGTTCCTCGAATCGCCCGGCTCGATCACCATGGAAGTGCACGATGTGCCGGCGATAGTCGCCGCCGTGCGTCAGGTCGCCCCGGAAGCGATTATCATGATCGATAACACCTGGGCGGCGGGGATCCTGTTTAAAGCCCTGGATTTTGGCATTGATATTTCCATTCAGGCAGGCACCAAATACCTGATCGGCCATTCCGACGCCATGGTGGGCACCGCGGTGGCGAACGCGCGCTGCTGGCCGCAGCTGCGTGAAAATGCCTACCTGATGGGGCAAATGCTGGACGCCGATACTGCCTATATGACCAGCCGCGGCCTGCGCACCCTGGGCGTGCGCCTGCGTCAGCATCATGAAAGCAGCCTGCGCATCGCCGAGTGGCTGGCGCAGCACCCGCAGGTGGCGCGGGTAAACCACCCCGCCCTGCCCGGCAGTAAAGGTCATGAGTTCTGGAAACGTGATTTCACCGGCAGCAGCGGGCTATTCTCGTTTGTGCTCAGCAAGCGCCTCAATGATGCCGAACTGGCGGAGTACCTCGACAATTTCAGCCTGTTCAGTATGGCCTATTCGTGGGGCGGCTTTGAGTCGCTGATTCTCGCCAACCAGCCGGAGCAAATCGCCCATATTCGACCGGATGCTGAAGTCGACTTCAGCGGCACGCTGATCCGCCTGCACATTGGTCTCGAAAATGTTGACGATCTGCAGGCGGATTTAGCAGCGGGCTTCGCGCGTATCGTGTAAAGTGACAGTCAGTGGCAACAATAGCGGACGCTTTTTAGCAAAGCGGCCGCTTTTGTTGCGCCCGGGATCAAGGTGCTCGGGCCTCTTCAGGAGTACACTAGTCAACAATACGGTACCACTTAGGAAAGTCCATGGTTGTCATTCAAGAGATTGTCGCCGCGCTGTGGCAACATGATTTTGCCGCATTGGCGAACCCTCACGTTGTGGGCGTTGTATATCTGGTTATGTTCGCGACCCTGTTTCTGGAAAACGGGCTGCTGCCCGCCTCCTTTTTACCGGGAGACAGCCTGCTGCTGCTCGCCGGCGCGCTGATTGCTAAAGGCGTCATGGACTTTGTGCCCACTATCGCCATTCTGACCGCCGCCGCCAGCCTCGGCTGCTGGCTGAGCTATGTGCAAGGGCGCTGGCTGGGCAATACGCAAACGGTGAAAGGCTGGCTGGCGCATCTGCCGCATAAGTACCATCAGCGCGCCACCTGCATGTTTGACCGCCACGGCCTGCTGGCGCTGCTCGCGGGCCGTTTTCTGGCGTTTGTCCGCACCCTGCTGCCAACCATGGCCGGGATTTCTGGCCTGCCGAACCGCCGCTTCCAGTTCTTCAACTGGCTGAGCGCCCTGCTGTGGGTCTGTGTGGTGACGGGTCTTGGCTATGCGCTGAGCATGATCCCGTTTGTGAAGCGCCATGAAGATCAGGTGATGACCTGTCTGATGATCCTGCCGATTGCCCTGCTGCTGGCTGGCCTGCTCGGCACGCTGTTCGTGGTCATTAAAAAGAAATATTGCAGCGCCTGACGCTTACCTGCCGGGGGGCCTGCGCCCGCCCGGCCGACCTTTCCCGGTATTACATCCCCTGCATCGTGCGAATACGCGCGGCGTCTTCTCCCGGCGTCAAACCGAAGTAGCGCTTAAACTCGCGGCTGAACTGCGAAGGGCTTTCATATCCCACGCGCATCGCCGCCGCGCTGGCCTTCATGCCGTCATGGATCATCAGCATTCGTGCTTTGTGCAAACGGTAGTTTTTCAGATACTGCAAAGGAGAAGTGCTGGTCACCGCTTTAAAATTATGGTGAAACGCTGACACACTCATATTCGCTTCCGCCGCCAGCCGATCGACGCTGAGGTTTTCGGTGTACTGGCTTTCGATATGCTTGAGCACGCGACTTATCAGGCTGAAGTGGGTCTGCCGGCTGACCAGCGCCAACAGCGCGCCGCCGCAGGGCCCCGTCAGCACATAATACAGAATTTCGCGGACGATTTGCTTGCCAAGGATCCGTGCGTCCAGCGGCCGCTCCATCACGTCAAGCAGCCGTTCGGCAGCGCACAGAATATCCTCCGAGAGTACCGCGGAGTTTATCCCGCTGGAGGCGACCGCGGGCTGAAACAGCGGATCTTCGCCAATATCCATCAGCAGCTCTTGCAGTTGCAGGATATCGACGTTCAGGCGCATCCCGGCGAGGGGCACCTCCGGGGTGGCAAAGGTTTCGCACTCGAAAGGTAGCGGCACGGTCAGCAGTAAATATTCGTTTGTATCGTAGCGAAAAGTCCGCTCATTGATATAACCAATTTTATGGCCCGAAAAGAGAAAAACGATCCCCGGCAGATACATCACCGGCGTCCGGGGCCCCGGTTGCGTTCCGTACAGCAAACGGACGTCAGGCAGCAACGAACTTAACATTTCGTGCTTATCTTTCAGCAGGTTAATCTTCTCCGTTAATGTCCGACATATCTCTGCGTGTTGCATTGCCACCGTCTCTCCCGATGTTTCTTCACCTGTACATTGTGCGCAGGCCGCTACAAATTCTCCAGCCATATGGAGAAATAGGCAAGACATCGGCAGGAATGTGCATTGAGGGTCAACGGCGCCAGGACCACAATAACCTTCATCGGGCAGCGGTATCGTCCCTGTCGACGGTTTTACTCTTTGGAGGACTTAAGCAATGAATAATTTCGACCTGCATACCCCAACCCGCATTCTGTTTGGCAAAGGCGCGATTGAAAAGCTGCGTGAACAGATCCCGGCGGAAGCCCGCGTACTGATCACCTACGGCGGCGGCAGCGTCAAAAAAACAGGCGTCCTGGATCAGGTCCTCACCGCTCTGAATGGCCTGGATGTCCTTGAATTTGGCGGCATCGAGCCGAACCCGTCTTACGAAACCCTGATGAATGCGGTGAAACTCGCCCGGGAAGAGAAAGTGACCTTCCTGCTGGCGGTCGGCGGCGGTTCGGTGCTGGATGGCACCAAGTTTATCGCTGCAGCAGCCCACTACGACGCGGATATCGATCCGTGGGAAATTCTGGAAACCTATGGCAGCAAAATTGCCAGCGCCATTCCAATGGGCTCGGTACTGACTCTGCCAGCGACCGGTTCTGAATCCAACAAAGGCGCGGTCATATCGCGGAAAACCACCGGCGACAAACGCGCGTTTATGTCTTCGCACGTCCAGCCGCAGTTCGCGATCCTCGATCCGGTTTATACCTACACCCTGCCGCCGCGCCAGGTCGCGAACGGCGTGGTTGACGCCTTCGTCCATACCGTCGAGCAGTACGTGACCTACCCGGTTGACGGCAAAATCCAGGACCGCTTCGCCGAAGGCATTCTCCTGACCCTGATCGAGGATGGCCCGAAAGCCCTGCAGGAACCGGAGAACTATAACGTGCGCGCCAACATTATGTGGGCGGCGACGCAGGCGCTGAACGGCCTGATCGGCGCAGGCGTGCCACAGGACTGGGCGACGCATATGCTCGGCCACGAGCTGACGGCGATGCACGGCCTGGATCACGCCCAGACGCTGGCTATCGTGCTGCCGGCGCTGTGGAATGAGAAACGCGATGCCAAGCGCGAGAAGCTGCTGCAGTATGCCGAGCGCGTGTGGAATCTTACCGAAGGCTCTGACGACCAACGTATCGATGCCGCCATCGCCGCAACGCGTCAGTTCTTCGAGCAGATGGGCGTGCCGACCCGCCTTTCCGATTACGGTCTCGACGGTAGCTCCATCCCAGCGCTGCTGGCGAAACTGGAAGAGCACGGCATGACTAAACTGGGCGAACATCAGGATATCACCCTGGACGTCAGCCGCCGTATTTACGAGGCTGCACGCTAAGCGCTCCCCGCCTGATTCACCTCTCCTTACGTTAAACAAACGCCGGGGAGAGGTGTTTTTACTACCGTTTTTAGCTATTTCGTCCAGACTTAATGCTACCCCTCGGCGGATCCTGCTTCGCCGAGTTCATTAACAGGAGGAAGGCATGACACATCCAACCGTTATAAAACTGCACGACGGCAACCTGATGCCGCAGCTGGGTCTCGGCGTGTGGAAAGCTGGCAACGAGGAAGTCGTCTCCGCCATTCATAAGGCGCTGGAAGTCGGTTATCGCTCTTTTGACACCGCCGCCGCGTACCAAAATGAGACCGGCGTCGGCAATGCGCTGCACAGCGCTGGCGTCAACCGCGATGAGCTCTTCATCACCACCAAGCTGTGGAACGACGATCAAAAACGGCCGCACGAGGCGCTGAAAGAGAGCCTCAGCAAACTGAAGCTGGACTATGTGGATCTCTATTTAATCCACTGGCCGGTACCGGCTATCGGCCATTACGTCGAGGCCTGGCAGGCGTTGATCGAGCTGCAGCAGCAGGGGCTGACCAAAAGCATTGGCGTGTGTAATTTCCAGGTACCGCATCTGCAGAAGCTGATTGATGAAACCGGCGTCGCCCCGGTGATCAATCAGATAGAACTCCATCCACTTTTGCAGCAGCGTCAGCTGCACGCGTGGAACGCCACCCACAAGATCCAGACCGAATCCTGGAGCCCGCTGGCCCAGGGCGGCGAAGGCGTCTTCGATCAAAAAGTCATCCACCAGCTCGCCGATAAGTACGGCAAAACGCCGGCGCAAATCGTCATCCGCTGGCATCTTGATAGCGGTCTGGTGGTGATCCCGAAATCCGTCACGCCGTCGCGTATCGCGGAAAACTTTGACGTCTGGGACTTCCGTCTCGACAAAGATGAGCTGGGAGCGATCGCGAAGCTGGACCAGGGTAAACGTCTCGGTCCTGACCCGGATCAGTTCGGCGGGTAATGCTCTCTCTTGCCATCGCCTTTAGCGCCTCGGCGTTAAAGGCGATCGCAGACCAGATGAATATCCTCTGGCTCCAGCGCAAACAGCGCCGGGTCGGGCTTATCCGCTAAGCGACATCCCTGAGCCAGATAAAAATCGACGGTGTTTTTGTTGGGGATCGACGAGATATAGAGGCCGGACGCCCCCATTTCTGGCAGCTGGTGCAGGGCATACTTAAACAGTCGCCGCCCCCAGCCCTGGCCGCGCTTTCCCGCCCCGACATAAAAGAATAATAGCTGGCGCAGCTCGCCATTCATGCCGCGAGGCAGCGTATCCAGCGCCGCTGCGGCAATCATCTGCTCATCGTCAAAAAAGGCGAAAAAAATACCGCCGCGATCGTAACAGGCCTCGTGAATCGGAGTATAAACCTGACGATCGTGAGGGTCCCAGCCACGCACGTCATAATATTCCCGATAAGCCCGCAGCTGACCGTTATCGAGACGGTAGAGCGTATCGATAATTTCGCTGCGGTCTATCTCCCAGAGCTGGTCCAGTTGTTGTCGCGACAGGATGACCGGCGTCATCACCTCTCTCCTTTTTTCACAGATGTTCCCGGCGAGCGATCCCGCCGGGCCAGCCGCTTAGCGTGATACGGCCTTCGGCTTAACGCGTTTTTTCGCGCCAGCAGCGGCAGGCGTCTGGCGCTGATGGGCGATCGGCGTGTGCTTGGTCAGCGCCGGACGAGTATGGCGGTTCTGGCGACGCGCTTCACGCATTTCGTCCAGGGTTGGCGCTGGCACCAGGCAGTCGCGACGGGAGCCAATCAGGTGCTTCTTGCCCATCGCCTCCAGCGCCTGACGGATCAGCGGCCAGTTTGCCGGATCGTGGTAGCGGAGCAGCGCTTTGTGCAGACGGCGCTGTTTATCGCCCTTCGGCACCACCACCTCTTCGCTCTTATAACCAATTTTACCCAGCGGGTTCTTGCCGGTGTAATACATGGTGGTCGAGTTCGCCAGCGGCGACGGATAGAAGTTCTGCACCTGGTCGAGGCGGAAGCGATGCTTCTTCAGCCACAGCGCCAGGTTCACCATATCTTCATCACGGGTCCCCGGATGAGCGGAGATAAAGTACGGGATCAGATACTGCTCTTTACCCGCCTGCTTCGAATAGGTGTCGAACAGCTCTTTAAAGCGGTCGTAGCTGCCCATTCCCGGCTTCATCATCTTCGACAGCGGTCCCTCTTCGGTATGCTCCGGGGCGATCTTCAGATAGCCGCCGACGTGGTGGGTCGCCAGCTCTTTGATATAGCGCGGATCTTCGACCGCGATGTCATAGCGTACCCCGGAGGCGATAAGGATCTTCTTGATGCCCTTCAGCTCGCGAGCGCGGCGATAAAGATTGATCGTCGGCTCATGGTTGGTATCCATGTGCGGGCAAATATCCGGATAGACGCAGGAGAGACGGCGGCAGGTCTGCTCAGCGCGCGGCGATTTACAGCGCAGCATATACATGTTGGCCGTTGGCCCGCCGAGATCGGAGATCACCCCGGTAAAGCCGGGCACGGTGTCGCGAATGGCTTCGATCTCATTAATGATCGAATCCTCAGAACGGCTCTGGATTATGCGTCCTTCGTGCTCGGTGATCGAGCAGAACGAACAGCCGCCGAAGCAGCCGCGCATGATGTTGATTGAGAAGCGGATCATCTCATACGCCGGAATACGCGCATCGCCATAGGAAGGATGCGGCACCCGCTTGTACGGCAGCGCGAAGACGCTGTCCATCTCTTCGGTGGAGAGCGGGATTGCCGGCGGGTTGATCCAGATGTAGCGCTCGCCGTGCTTTTGCATCAGCGCCCGGGCGCAGCCGGGGTTGGTTTCGTGGTGCAAAATGCGCGAGGCGTGAGCGTACAGGACCTTATCGCCTTTCACCTTCTCGAAGGAGGGCAGCAGCACATAGGTTTTTTCCCACGGTTTGGGCCGCGGCGGTTGCACAGTAATGCTTTTCGCTTCCTGTTTTTTCGGCGCGACCGGTTTGTTATCGGCGCACGGCAGATCTTCACCGTACGGATGCGGGATGGGGTCAATTTTACCGGGCGTATCCAGACGGGTGGAGTCCACGCCGCTCCAGCCCGGCAGCGCCTCTTTCACCATGATGGCGGTATTGCGCACATCGCGGATCTGGTCGATGGTTTCGCCCATCGCCAGGCGATGAGCCACTTCCACCAGCGGACGCTCGCCGTTGCCGAACATCAGCATATCGGCCTTGGAGTCCACCAGCACCGAGCGGCGCACGGTGTCGGACCAGTAATCATAGTGGGCGGTACGACGCAGGCTGGCTTCGATGCCGCCGAGGATCACCGGCACATCTTTCCACGCCTCTTTACAGCGCTGGGTGTAGACGAGGGTAGCGCGGTCCGGACGTTTGCCCGCCACGTTACCCGCCGTATAGGCATCGTCATGACGTAGTTTACGGTCGGCGGTGTAACGGTTGATCATTGAGTCCATGTTGCCGGCGGTCACGCCGAAGAACAGGTTCGGTTTGCCCAGACGCATAAAGTCGTCTTTGCTGTTCCAGTCCGGCTGGGAGATGATCCCTACCCGGAAACCCTGCGCTTCCAGCATGCGGCCGCAGATAGCCATCCCGAAGCTCGGGTGGTCGACATAGGCGTCGCCGGTGACCAGAATAATGTCGCAGCTATCCCAGCCAAGTTGATCCATCTCTTCACGCGACATCGGTAAAAAGGGCGCAGGGCCAAAACAGGCAGCCCAGTATTGCGGCCAGGAAAAAAGGTCACGATCCGGTTGGATCAGGGATATTGCGCTCATATTGCTTCCGGGGAAAATGATAAAAAAATAACCAAAAGGGCGTGGATTATAAGCCGGAATGATAGTGGAAATGAAGGAGGATTTTCTCAAACCCTGACCGTGCGCCGGCCAGGGTCAAAGAGATTACGGCGCGGGATTCACCAGCATCTGGCCGATCGAGCCGCGATCGGCAAGCTCCAGCGTCTGGCTCAGATACTGGAACGGGAAGTGCGGCCACGACGGTTGAGCGTAATAGACCAGCAGCTCAACCTGCCCGTCGACCCACACGGTGTCCTTCCAGCCGCGATCTTCCGGGAAAGGAGACGAGCCGTTGACATTACGGATCTGGAACATCACCCCTTCAATATGGAACGACTGCGGGCGGTCGGCGCGCACCGTCCAGCGCTCCCAGGTCCCCTGCTGCGCCGTGATATCGATACGCTGCGGATCCCACAGCTGGCCGTTGATGCCCGGATCGTCGCCAAGGGTGATATCCCGGCTGCGGATCGGCGTACCGGAGAGCAGCTCGGTCGGCAGCAGGCGCACCGGCAGACTGTCGGTCACCAGCGGCAGCAGCCCGGTCGGACGCAGCGTCAGCACCAGCGTGGAGACCAGGATGCTTGACGGTTCAAAAAAACCGCGGATACGGTCGACGATGCTCGCCGCTTCGCCGCAGGTAATGGATACTTCATCGCCGTTAGTCATATCGACCAGAATTTCACGCCGCTCCCCCGGGGCCAGCGATAGCTGCTTGAGCGAAACCGGCGCCGGCAGGAATCCCTGATCGCCGGAAATCACATGCAGCAGTCGGCCATCGCTCATCTGCAGCTGATAGCGCCGGGAGTTGGAAGCGTTCAGCAGGCGCAGGCGCACCCAGCCGCGCGACACTTCAACATACGGGCTCTGCACGCCGTTAACCAGCAGCGTGTCGCCCACAAAGCCGCCGCTGCCCGGTTCGCTATATTCCGGCGTGCCGAAGTTATCCAGCCGTTTATCCTGAATAATCACCGGGAAGTCATCGACGCCATAGTGGTTAGG
The DNA here is from genome assembly GCF_025813515.1 of Klebsiella sp. KP20-425-1. NCBI lineage: Bacteria > Pseudomonadati > Pseudomonadota > Gammaproteobacteria > Enterobacterales > Enterobacteriaceae > Klebsiella > Klebsiella sp. KP20-425-1. Next base: position 731,501 of record NZ_CP109614.1, on the reverse strand, counting down.
GATCGGCAGGTTCTTGCTGACCTCGTCTTCCACCAGCCACATGCCCGCCAGACCGTTGTAAACCTGTTTCGCCATCCGGTTCGGCGTGTTGGCCTGATACCACAGCGTCGCCGCGCTCTGGCGGATAGGCAGCACCGGCGCCCAGTCGGCGTTCGGCGACATCATGCGCGCCGCGCCGCCAATCAGCGGGCCAGGCACCTGCAGACCGCGGATGGTCATCGCCACGTTCTCCGTCAGGCGGTTGCTGTAGATAAGCTTGACGTCGTCTCCGTTCCAGACGCGGATCGTCGGCCCCATATAGCGGCCATTGATCCCCCAGACGGGGGCGCGGGTGCCGGGGGTAAACGACCAGTGGGAACGCTGCAGCGTCAGAAACAGCGGCTGGCCGCGACGAGATTCCAGCAGCGGCGGAACCGGCAGCGCAGGCTGCTGGCCGGCGGCATGGGCCTTCAGCGGCGCGGCGCCAGCGCACAGCGCTACGCCGGAAGCCTTAATAAACTGACGCCGACTGAGTGACATATTAACTCCATGACATACTGACAAATGAAAAAGGGAATTCGTTTCCCGCCAGCAATACGCGCGCGTTGGCGGCGTTTCCTGTCTTATTGCTTTCCAGCCGCTTCGCGCTCGGCCACTTCGTTGTCCAGATCAGCGATTTTGGCGGCCATCAGCTCGCGGCAATGCGTCGCCAGCGCGCGCACGTTGTCTTTACCAAACTGAGTGGTATCTACCGGCGGCAGCATTTCCACAATCACCAGACCGTTGTTCCAGCGATTGAGCTTTATTTTATTCGATGTATTCGAGACACACACCGGAATAATCGGCACCCCAGCGGCAATAGCCGCGTGAAAAGCCCCGGTTTTAAACGGCAGCAGGCCGCGGCCGCGGCTACGGGTCCCTTCCGGGAACATCCAGAACGAAATTTTACGCTTTTTAAAAGCGTTGACGACTTCGGCAATAGTGCCGTGCGCTTTGGTTCGGTTATTACGGTCAATCAGCAAATTGCCCGTCAGCCAGTACAGTTGGCCAAAGAACGGGATCCACAGCAGGCTCTTTTTACCTACGGTGACCGTCGGAGCCTGCACGATATTCGACGCCGTCACCATATCATAGTTGTTCTGGTGGTTAGCGATGTAGATCGCGTTGCCATAGCTTTCCGCGTCGGCGGGTTTGCGTAGCTCTACCTTGAGGCCAAATACCGGAGATAAACGGCCAAACAGATGGCCGAAAGTGGCAACGTGTTTTGGATTACGTGGGCTGAACAAGCAGTACAGACAGCCAAGTACGCACACTACGATGCAATAAATGACCACGAAAATTACTCGAAAAATGAATAGCATAGCTACCTCTAAAACCCAAACCGCTTAGAATTATTCGCTGCTGGCAGAAGGCAGGCTCACAAGTTCTGCGCAGGCCGGGACCGTTCTTCCTGGGTCCCTGATGATGGACATTGTTAATCGCAACGCCTGAATAAACAACGATTTTGCGGCATTTTTTCGTCTCCTCCCGTCAAAGACGGGAGGAGACGCGCTTACTCTTCGCTATCGCCTGCCGCGGCACGACGCGGCGAGTCAATTTCCACGCGGTCAATTTTCTGCAGCCCGCGCATCAGCGAACCGCGGCGGCCGCGCTCGCCGGTGACTTTTTGCAGCTCTTCCGGACGCAGTTTGATCTTCCGTTTGCCGACGTGAATGGTCAGCGTACTCTGCGGCGGCAGAACAAACAGATGTGCCAGACCGTCCTGGCCGGCTGCGGCTTCCGCCGCCGGAATGCTGATAATTTTGTTGCCCTTGCCTTTCGACAGCTGCGGCAGATCGCTGACCGGGAACATCAGCATCCGCCCGGCGGCGGTGATGGCCAGCAGCATATCGGACTCATCCTCAATCACCAGCGGCGGCATCACGTGCGCGTTGTCAGGCAGGGTGATTAGCGCTTTCCCGGCACGGTTGCGCGCCACCAGATCGTTGAAGGTACAGACGAAACCGTAGCCCGCGTCGGAAGCCATCAGCAGTTTCTGATCGTCGCTTTCCATTAGCATATGCTCCACGGTCGCGCCCGGCGGCAGGGTCAGTTTGCCGGTAAGCGGTTCACCCTGGCCACGCGCGGAAGGCAGAGTAATCGGATCGATGGCATAGCTGCGTCCGGTGGTATCGATAAACACCACCGGCTGGTTGCTCTTGCCCTTCGCCGAGGCTTTCCAGCTGTCGCCCGCCTTATAGCTCAAGCCCTGGGCGTCAATGTCGTGTCCTTTGGCGCTGCGCACCCAGCCCATCTGCGACAGAACGATAGTCACCGGCTCAGACGGCAGCATGTCATGCTCGCTCATCGCTTTCGCTTCTTCACGCTCGTGAAGCGGCGAGCGACGGTCGTCGCCGAAGGCATCGGCATCGGCCTGCAGCTCTTTTTTCAGCAGGTTGTTCATCTTACGTTCAGACGCCAGAATCGCCTGCAGCTGGTCGCGCTCTTTTTCCAGCTCGCTCTGCTCGCCGCGGATCTTCATCTCTTCCAGTTTGGCGAGGTGGCGCAGTTTTAATTCCAGAATCGCTTCCGCCTGGGTTTCGCTGATGCCAAAGCGCGACATCAGGGCCGGCTTCGGTTCATCTTCAGTGCGGATGATCTCAATCACTTCATCGATATTAAGAAACGCCACCAGCAAACCTTCGAGGATATGCAGGCGCTTCAGCACTTTCTCTAACCGATGGTTTAGACGGCGACGCACGGTATCGCGACGGAACACCAGCCACTCGCTGAGGATCTCCAGCAGGTTTTTCACCGCCGGGCGGCCGTCAAGGCCGATCATATTGAGGTTGATGCGGTAGCTCTTCTCCAGATCGGTGGTGGCGAACAGGTGGTTCATCACCTGTTCCATATCCACCCGGCTGGAGCGCGGGACAATCACCAGACGGGTCGGGTTTTCGTGGTCCGATTCGTCGCGCAGATCGTCAACCATCGGCAGCTTTTTATTGCGCATCTGCGCCGCAATCTGCTCCAGCACTTTGGCGCCAGAGACCTGATGCGGCAGCGCACTGATCACCACCGCGCCGTCCTCTTTACTCCACACCGCGCGCATGCGCACTGAGCCGCGCCCGTTCTGGTAGATTTTGCGAATTTCCGCCCGCGAGGTGATGATCTCCGCCTCGGTCGGGAAATCCGGCCCCTGTACGATATCCAGCAGTTCGTCGAGGGTGGTTTTCGGCTGCTCAATCAGCGTAATCGCCGCTTTGGCCACTTCCCGCAGGTTGTGCGGAGGAATATCGGTCGCCATGCCTACCGCGATGCCGGTGGTACCGTTCAGCAGGATGTTCGGCAGACGCGCTGGCAGCATTTTCGGCTCCTGCAGCGTGCCGTCAAAGTTTGGCACCCAGTCGACCGTCCCCTGCCCCAGCTCGCTGAGCAGCAGCTCGGCATACTTCGACAGGCGGGATTCGGTGTAACGCATGGCGGCGAAAGATTTGGGATCGTCCGGCGCCCCCCAGTTTCCCTGACCATCCACCAGCGGATAGCGGTAAGAGAACGGCTGCGCCATCAGCACCATCGCTTCATAGCAGGCAATGTCGCCGTGCGGGTGATATTTACCCAACACGTCGCCGACGGTGCGGGCGGACTTTTTGAATTTCGCGCTGGCGTTCAGCCCCAGCTCGGACATCGCATAGACGATGCGACGCTGGACCGGTTTTAAGCCATCGCCAATAAACGGTAATGCCCTGTCCATGATCACGTACATGGAGTAGTTCAGGTAAGCATTTTCCGTAAATTCATGCAGCGCAAGGCGCTCTGCCATATCGCTCATTAATCGTGGATCCTCAATCTGGGTACCGACCGTTCGGACGGCAAAACTACCCGCGATAATACCCGATCTCACGCCCTGAGTCACAGGCCGTGAGATCGGCTGAGGATTCCGTCACGCTTAATCAGGCCAGCGGCAGATAAATATCGGTTTGCAGTTCATGCTCAGCCACCTCATGGACAAAATTGAGGTAACGGAAGTACACCGGAAAATCCCGTAACGTCTCGCCTGAAGCGGGTAACCAGTCGCGATAGAGAAACCAAACGCTGTTCGCCAGCGTGTCCAGCGAGCCGTGATGGCGCACGACGGCGCAGCGTCCGCCGGGGATTTCGCCGTTAATCACGCCAAAGGCGTTTTCACCAACCGGCCGATCGACCGTACCGCAGATATCAAAACGAAATGCCTCCTGCGGGGTGGTCTGCGGATCGTCCCAGGCGATCCCCCAGGTATCGCTGGTGGCGACGGGCGATAGTCCGCTCGTCTTACGCCAGGCGATAAAACGCGCGGCGGTGGCGTTGACAAGGTCCGGGCTACCGCGATGTTGCAGTACGGCTATCCGGGTGGAGGGGCACGAAATAATGTTGACGTCCATCGACGTTTGCTCCTGTAGCGTATGTTTCGGTACGCGTCGATGCCACTCGGCCCAGTCCGGTTGTTGACGGAATTGGGTCGGGCTTTGGTCAAACGCGGTACGGAAGGCACGACTGAACGACTCCGCATTCTGAAATCCGGCATCAAGGGCAATATCGATGACTTTATCGCGGGGGTTGAACGCCAGGCGCCAACAGGCGCGTCGCAGACGCAACCACTGAATATACCGGTACAATGGAATGCCGGTATAAGCGCTAAATTGCCGGTGAAAATGGTAAGGCGAACTGTGCGCTATCGCGCTCAGCGTCTCCAACGACAGCGGCTCATCAAGATGGCGCGCAATGTACCTACAGACGCGCTGGAAGCGCCCGACATACGCCGGGCTGGCCTTAATATCGTTCATCGTCTCCTCCTCGCGACATACTCTGACAGAGCGAGGATCGCGATTCCTGACCGATCTTGCGCTTATCCGACGGAGACTTATGGCGCGATTTTACGGATCTGTTTAACGTCGATTTCTACCGAGTTCCAGTCCTTATCGACTTCCCCCTGAATTTCTACTGTGTCCTGCGGGCCGACGGTCACGCCGTTCCAGCGCTTGTGGTCGATATCGACATTGATCACCCCGGAAGCATCCTGGAATTTATACAGGTCATCAGAGATGCGCTCGACGATTTTACCGCGCAGGGTTACCCAGGTGTCATCACGCAGCGACTTGGCGTTCGCCACGGTGGTCACCGCGCCGCTCGGCCCGGTGAAGCCGCCAGCCTGGGTGGTAGTGGTAGTAGACGGTCCGGTGAATCCTCCCTGCCCGGCGGCCAGTACCGGCATGGAAACCAAAGCAATAATCGCGGTCATCGCAGCAATTTTTTTCATCTTATATTCTCCCTTTTGTGTTGGTATGGCTCCTATTACGCCCGACAAAACTTAACGACTTCTTAAGCGGAAAAAAGAAATTTTAATGCTGTACATCACCCGCTTCTACGCGGTTTACTGCGCAAAGAAACGGGATCGTCGGAGGGAAACATGCGCATATTACTGGTGGAAGATGACAAGCTTATCGGCGACGGCATCAAAGCCGGGCTGAGCAAAATGGGCTTTAGCATTGACTGGTTTACCGCCGGGCTGGAGGGCAAAAATGCCTTATACAGCGCCCCCTACGACGCCGCAATCCTTGACCTCACCCTACCCGGCATCGATGGCCTCGATATTCTGCGCGAATGGCGCGATAAAGGCCGCCATGAGCCGGTGCTGATCCTCACCGCCCGCGATGCCCTCAGCCAGCGGGTGGAGGGCCTGCGCCTGGGCGCCGATGACTACCTGTGCAAACCTTTCGCCCTGATTGAGGTGGCAGCGCGCCTCGAAGCGTTGATCCGCCGCGCGCACGGCCAGAGCAGCAGCGAACTGCGCCACGGCAAGGTGATCCTCGATCCGAACCGCTTAACCGCCAGCCTCGACGGCGAAAGCCTGGCGCTGAAGCCGAAGGAGTTCGCCCTGCTGGAACTGCTTATGCGCAACGCCGGGCGCGTATTGCCGCGTAAGCTTATCGAGGAAAAGCTCTACACCTGGGACGACGAGGTCTCCAGCAACGCCGTGGAAGTTCACGTCCATCATCTGCGCCGCAAGCTCGGCAGCGACTTTATCCGTACCGTCCACGGCATCGGCTATACCCTGGGTGACGCATGAAACGACTTGCCCGCCTGAGCCTGCGCCTGCGCCTGACGCTGCTGTTTGCCGTACTGACCACCGCCGCCTGGGGAATGGCCAGCGTTATCGCCTGGCAGCAGACCAGCAAAAAGCTGGATAAGCTGTTCGATACCCAGCAGCTGCTGTTCGCTCGCCGCCTGAGCGTCATGCATTTCGATGAACTGCGCGCCCCGCCCGCCTTGCTCGGGGAAAAGAAAAAGGTACGCCACGGGCACATCGACGACGACGCGCTGGCGTTCGCCATCTTCACCCGCGACGGCAAAATGGTGCTTAATGACGGCGAGAACGGAGAGGATATTCAGTGGAATTCGCAGCGCGAGGGATTCAGCGATGGCTATCTGCGTGACGACGATGACGAGTGGCGTTTCCTGTGGTTAACCACCGCCGACGGCCGCTACCGCATCGCCGTCGGCCAGGAGTGGGATTACCGGCGCGAAATGGCGATGGATATCGTGACCTCGCAGCTCACCCCGTGGATGGTTGCCCTGCCGCTGATGTTCGTGCTGCTCATCGTGCTGTTAAGCCGCGAGCTGGCGCCATTGAAAAATCTGGCGCGCACGCTGCGCCTGCGCGCGCCGGACTCGGCGGATTCGCTCAGCGTGGAGAAGATCCCCGCCGAAGTTCGCCCGCTGGTCGAAGCGCTGAATCAGCTGTTCCGACGCACTCACGACGCCATGCTGCGCGAGCGTCGGTTTACCTCTGATGCCGCCCATGAGTTACGCAGCCCGCTGGCGGCGCTGAAGGTGCAGACCGAAGTCGCCCAACTCTCCCTGGACGATCCCGAAGGGCGTGAGAAAGCGTTGGATCAGCTCCACCAGGGGATCGATCGCGCCACCCGACTGGTGGATCAGCTGCTGACGCTGTCGCGGCTGGACTCGCTCGCCCAACTGGATGATGTGCAGAAGGTCGCTATCGCCGATCTGCTGCAGTCGGCAGTGATGGAGATGTATCACCCGGCGCAGCAGTCCGGGATTGAGCTGCGCCTGCATCTTAATGCCAGCCATATCGTCCGCACCGGCCAGCCGCTGCTGCTCAGTCTGCTGGTGCGCAATCTGCTGGATAACGCCGTACGCTATAGCCCGCGCGGCAGCCAGGTCGATATCACGCTCAACGCCCGCGAGTTCCGGGTGCGCGATAACGGCCCAGGCATTAGCCCGCAGGCGCTCTCGCGCATTGGCGAGCGTTTTTATCGTCCGCCGGGGCAGGAGGCGCCGGGCAGCGGCCTGGGCTTGTCGATCGTCCGGCGCATCGCCTCGCTGCACGGCATGCAGGTTGATTTTGCCAACGCGCGCGACGGCGGCTTCGAGGCCCGCGTGTACTGGTAGCGAGATTATTGCTCATTTGGCAAAAGACTTTGCACATTTTGCTCATTTTACTGCCCCGCTTCGCGGGGTAAGATCGTCGGCAAATTTTCATATATGAGGGTAAAAAATGAGCAACATCCTGATTATCAATGGGGCGAAAAAGTTCGCGCACTCTAATGGTCAACTGAACGACACCCTGACCGAGGTCGCGGAGAGTTATCTGCGCGACGCCGGGCACGATGTTAAAAGCGTTCGCGCCGAAAGCGAGTACGACGTAAAAGAAGAAGTACAGAATTTCCTGTGGGCCGATGTGGTGATCTGGCAGATGCCGGGCTGGTGGATGGGCGCTCCGTGGACGGTGAAAAAATATATGGATGACGTCTTTACCGAAGGCCACGGCTCGCTGTACGCCAGCGATGGCCGTACCCGCTCCGACGCCAGCAAAAAATATGGCTCCGGCGGCCTGGTGCAGGGGAAAAAATATATGCTTTCTCTGACCTGGAACGCGCCGATGGAAGCCTTCACCGACAAAGACCAGTTCTTCCACGGCGTCGGCGTTGACGGCGTTTACCTGCCGTTCCATAAAGCCAATCAGTTCCTCGGCATGGAGGCATTGCCGACCTTTATCGCCAACGACGTGATTAAAATGCCTGATGTCCCACGGTATATCGCAGAATATCGCAAGCATCTGGCGGAAATTTTTGGTTAACTAGAGGTCTAGCTCTACATATTTCGAGTTATTCGAACCTGGAGTATGACGAGATCCACACAGAAGGAGTTGAGTTAACCATGTTAACAGTGATTGCAGAAATCCGTACCCGCCCGGGCCAGCACCACCGCCAGGCGGTTCTCGATCAGTTCGCGAAAATTATTCCGACCGTTTTGCAGGAGGCCGGCTGCCACGGCTATGCCCCGCTGGTGGATCATGCCGCCGGCGTCAGCTTCCAGACCACGGCGCCCGACTCTATCGTCATGGTCGAGCAGTGGGAAAGCGTCGCGCATCTTGAAGCACACCTGCAAACCCCGCACATGAAAGCCTGGTCGGAAGCGGTCAAAGGCGATGTGCTGGAGACCAGCATCCGTATTCTGCAGGCTGGCGTTTAAGTCCGCCGACTCAGTAATGCCATGAAAAAGGGAGCCTGAGGCTCCCTTTTACGTCTGGCGCAACGTACAGACTTACACTTCCAGATCCGCCATATCGCCCTTCTCCTGCAGCCAGTTGCGACGATCTTCCGAACGCTTTTTGGCCAGCAGCATATCCATTATCGCCGTGGTCTGCTGCTCGTCCTCATCGCTGATCACCAGCTGCACCAGGCGGCGGGTATTCGGGTCAAGGGTGGTTTCGCGCAGCTGCATCGGGTTCATCTCACCGAGCCCTTTAAAGCGCTGGACGTTTGGCTTGCCCTTCTTGCGCTTTAGCTGCTCCAGCACGCCGGTTTTTTCTTCTTCCGTCAGCGCGTAGTAAACCTCTTTACCGAGGTCGATACGGTACAGCGGCGGTAGCGCCACATAGACGTGCCCCTCTTTCACGAGGGTACGGAAATGTCTTACGAACAGCGCGCACAGCAGGGTGGCAATGTGCAGACCATCGGAGTCCGCATCCGCCAGAATACAAATTTTACCGTAGCGCAGCTGGCTTAAATCATCGCTATCCGGGTCAATACCAATCGCCACCGAAATGTCGTGCACTTCTTGCGAAGCTAACACTTCATCGGAGGAGACTTCCCAGGTATTAAGGATCTTGCCCTTCAGCGGCATGATCGCCTGATATTCGCGATCGCGCGCCTGCTTGGCTGAGCCGCCCGCCGAATCCCCTTCGACAAGGAACAGCTCGGTACGGTTCAGATCCTGGGCGGTACAGTCCGCCAGCTTACCCGGCAGCGCCGGACCGCTGGTCAGCTTTTTGCGCACCACTTTTTTGGCCGCGCGCAGACGGCGCTGGGCGCTGGAGATGGCCATCTCCGCCAGCAGCTCCGCGGCCTGCACGTTCTGATTCAGCCACAGGCTGAAGGCGTCCTTCACCACGCCGGAGACGAACGCCGCGCACTGGCGCGACGACAGGCGCTCTTTGGTTTGCCCGGCGAACTGCGGATCCTGCATCTTCACCGACAGCACGTAGGCGCAGCGATCCCAGATATCTTCCGCTGACAGCTTCACGCCGCGCGGCAGGATATTACGGTACTCGCAGAACTCACGCATCGCGTCGAGCAGCCCCTGACGCAGACCGTTAACGTGCGTTCCGCCCTGCATGGTCGGGATCAGGTTCACGTAGCTCTCGGTCAGCAGCTCGCCGCCTTCCGGCAGCCACAGCAGCGCCCAGTCCACCGCCTCCGTCTCGCCGGAGAAGGCGCCGACGAATGGTTTTTCCGGCAGCAGCGGCAGGCCGTTCACCGCTTCGCTCAGGTAATCGTTCAGGCCATCGGCATAGCACCAGCTCTGCTCGCTGTTGTTCACCTGGTCGCGGAAAACAATTTCCACGCCCGGGCACAGCACCGCTTTCGCTTTTAACAGGTGGGTCAGACGTGAAACGGAAAAGCGCGGGCTGTCGAAGAAGCTTTCGTCCGGCCAGAAATGGACGCTGGTCCCGGTATTGCGTTTGCCGCAGGTGCCGGTGACGTGCAGGTCTTCCACTTTTTCACCATTTTCAAAGGCGATGCTGTAGACCTGACCGTCGCGACGCACGTTGACCTCCACGCGTTTTGACAGGGCGTTGACTACCGAGATCCCCACCCCGTGCAGGCCGCCGGAAAACTGATAGTTTTTATTGGAAAACTTACCGCCCGCATGCAGCCGGCAGAGGATCAGCTCAACCGCTGGCACGCCCTCTTCCGGGTGGATGTCGACCGGCATCCCACGACCATCGTCAATGACCTCCAGGGACTGGTCGGCATGAAGGATAACTTCCACGCGTTTGGCGTGGCCTGCCAGCGCTTCATCCACACTGTTATCAATAACTTCCTGACCAAGATGGTTAGGACGAGTGGTGTCGGTATACATGCCCGGACGGCGGCGCACCGGCTCTAGCCCGGTGAGTACCTCAATGGCATCAGCATTATATGAAGATTGCGTCATGGTGTGTATTCGTAGGTCGTTCAGGGCCGTTTAGCGCAGGCCGAGAAATTCGATAATCTGAGTGAAATGATCGTCAAAGCCGACAAATGCGTGATTACCGCCCTCCTCTACCGTCTGCCGGCAAGAGGCGTAGTAATGCACGGCCTGGCGGTAATCAAGCACTTCATCCCCGGTCTGCTGCAGCAGCCAGAGTAAATCCGGCGCTTCGAGCGGGTCGATTTGCATGACTTTGAGATCGTAAATATGGCGAGACTCTAGCACATATTGCTGCCCGGTGTATGGATTCTCATTGTGGCCGAGAAAATTGTTTAGTAGTTCAAACGGCCGCACCGCCGGGTTAACCACCACCGCCGGCAGCATAAAGCACTGCGAAAGCCAGGTCGCGTAGTAGCCGCCCAGCGACGACCCTACGACCCCCAGCGGCTCGCCGCCGTGCTCCAGCACGATGGACTCCAACAGCTCCGCCGTTTCCGCCGGGTAAGGCGGCAACTCCGGCACCACCATGGTGATCTCAGGATAGTGCTGCGCCAGCCAGGTCTTTAACGCCGTCGCCTTCGCCGAGCGCGGAGAGCTGTTAAAGCCGTGCAGATAAAGGAGCGTCGCCATCAGTAGCCTTCTGAAGCAATATCCGGATGAAACGCGGCGCCTTCCAGGCGGCACACTTCGGTGGTCAGCGTCCCGTCAGGGTGAAGCTCCAGCCAGCGCCAGCCCGGTGACACCGTATCCAGAGTGAAATTGGCACAGTGCGGTTTAAACTGGACGCAGGTCGACGGCGTCGCCATCATGCGCCGGCCATTCCAGTCGAGATCCAGTTCCTGATGAATATGGCCGCACAAAAGATGCTTCACCCGCGGCCAGGCGCTCAACGCGCTGTCCAGCGCGCCGGCGTTGCGCAGACTATGCTGATCCAGCCAGCTGCAGCCGGCCGGCAGCGGATGATGGTGCAGCAGGAGTAAGGTATAGCGCTCCGGCGCCTCCGCCAGCTTATGTTCGAGCCACTCCAGCTGGAAGTCGCTCAGCTCGCCATGGGGAACGCCAAACACCTGGCTGTCGAGCAGCAGGATCTGCCAGCGATCGCCGAGAAACACGCGCTTGGCAGGGGAAATGCCCGCCTCCTGCAGGGTGCTGTACATCGCCGGCTGGAAATCATGGTTGCCCGGTAGCCAGACGCAGGGTGCAGCAAAACTCGCGATGCCCTCAGCAAAATGCTGATAGGCCGCGGAGGAGTGGTCCTGCGCCAGATCGCCTGTTGCGACAATCAGATCGCATGGACGCTGTGAGGCATGAATGGCCGACAGTACGGCCTGATAGCTATCCCAGGTATTGATGCCTAACAACGTTTCATGCTTTTCAGCAAACAGGTGAGTATCAGTAATTTGTAATATCCTGACTCTGGCCTCACCAGCCAGAGGTAGGTTTAACAGGCTTTCCAAATGGTGTCCTTAGGTTTAACGACGCTAACAAACCGGAATCGCCATCGCTCCATGTGCTAAACAGTAACGCAGCCAGTCGGCCAAAAACTGGTTAATTTGATGCTTTTCGTCGCGTTGATGCAACTTTTTATTAGGATAATCATATCGCGCTTTGAAGCGAAAGATCTGCTGACTCGAACACACTTCGGCCACCATGGCGTCATGGTAGAGGCGGACGGTCATCGATGGCAGGCTCCAGTAGCTCACTGCAGGCAGAGTCTGCTCTATTGCCACCAGAGTAGTGTAGCGGGTCGATTCAACTATCGTTAACCGATACTGCGCGCTTCCCACCTGATAGCTTACCTTCTCACCCGCTGCATCCGTTCGCGGCAACAGGCGGCGCAACTGCGCGAAGTTGGTCTCGCACAGGCGCATCATCTCAGGGAAGTCAGGTGTATAACGCTTCATTTTGTCCACTCATTTCGTAAATTGTGATAATGCAATTGCAGCCATTGCAAGGCGATGACAGAGGCTGCGTTGTCGATTTTCCCCTCTTCTACCCACTGGTAAGCCTGCTCCCGACTCACCACATGCACCCGAATATCCTCGTTTTCCTCGGCCAGGCCGTGAATGCCTTTTGCCGTCGATGCATCAACTTCTCCCACCAGGATCGATAACCGTTCGCTGGTGCCGCCGGGACTGGCCAGATAGCTTAATATTGGTTTCGTCCGCCCAACTTCAAGCCCGGCCTCCTCCAGCGCTTCCCGACGGGCAACATCTTCCACCGTTTCACCCGCTTCAATCATGCCGGCGACCATCTCCAGCAGCCACGGGCTCTCGCTGGTATCATAGGCGGCGATACGGATTTGTTCGACCAGCACCACTTCGTCGCGCACCGGGTCAAAGGGTAGCAAGACGGCGGCGTGCCCGCGCTCAAAAATTTCACGGGTGATTTCGCCACTCATGCCGCCGTTAAACAGGCGGTGGCGAAAACGGTATAAATCGAGCGAAAAAAAACCACGATATAGCGTTTCGCGTGCAATAATTTCTACATCATTTTTGGAGAAGGTAATTCCCTGCTGCGTGGGTTTGCTCATTGTCATGTCCTGCGAATCTGAAATTAGGGATTTCCAAACCGTTTGGCTACCGTTTTACGGTCCGTATGTTAGATTGGTGCAAATTACCGCCGGATGGCACGTAACGCCAACTTTTTACGGCGGCAGAATCGATACAATCAGCGGAATTTTTCTTAGAATTAGACCAGCGCTAAATGCTTCACAACAAGGAATGCAAATGAAGAAATTGCTCCCCATTCTTATCGGCCTGAGCCTGACCGGGTTCAGCGCCATGAGCCAGGCGGAAAACCTGCTTCAGGTTTACCAGCAGGCACGCATCAGCAACCCCGATCTGCGTAAATCGGCAGCCGATCGTGACGCCGCGTTCGAAAAGATCAACGAAGCGCGCAGTCCATTACTGCCTCAGCTTGGGCTGGGAGCGGATTATACCTATAACAATGGCTATCGCGACAGCAACGGCATCAATTCAAACGTCACCAGCGGCTCGCTGCAGTTAACGCAGGTTCTGTTTGATATGTCGAAATGGCGCGCCCTGACGCTGCAGGAAAAAACGGCAGGGATTCAGGATGTCACGTATCAGACCGATCAGCAAACACTGATTCTGAATACCGCGACGGCCTATTTTAAAGTGCTGGCCGCCATCGACACGCTTTCCTATACCGAAGCGCAGAAACAGGCTATTTACCGCCAGTTGGATCAAACCACGCAGCGCTTTAACGTAGGCCTGGTGGCGATCACCGACGTACAGAACGCCCGTTCACAATACGATGCCGTGCTGGCGAACGAAGTCACCGCGCGTAACGATCTCGACAACGCCGTCGAAGAACTGCGTCAGGTCACCGGTAATTACTATCCGGAGCTGGCCTCCCTGAACGTGAATGGCTTCAAAACCAACAAGCCGCAGGCGGTCAACGCCCTGCTGAAGGAAGCGGAGAACCGCAACCTGTCGCTGCTGCAGGCGCGTCTGAACCAGGACCTGGCTCGCGAGCAGATTCGCCAGGCGCAGGACGGCCATTTGCCGACGCTCAGCCTATCCGCGTCGAGTGGGATATCGAATACTAGCTACAGTGGTTCAAAAACCCATAATAATCCTCAGCAATACCAGGATAACGATGCCGGGCAGAACCAAATCGGCCTGAACTTCTCTCTGCCACTGTATCAGGGCGGCGCGGTGACCTCGCAGGTCAAACAGGCGCAATACAACTTCGTTGGCGCCAGCGAGCAGCTGGAAAGCGCCCACCGCAGCGTCGTGCAGACTGTGCGTTCATCGTTTAACAACGTGAACGCCTCCATCAGCAGCATCAACGCCTACAAACAGGCGGTGGTCTCTGCGCAAAGCTCCCTGGATGCCATGGAAGCTGGCTACTCGGTGGGTACGCGTACGATCGTTGACGTCCTCGACGCCACCACTACGCTGTATAACGCTAAGCAGCAGCTCTCGAATGCGCGCTACAACTACCTGATCAACGAGCTGAACATTAAGTCGGCGTTAGGTACCCTGAACGAGCAGGATCTGGTCGCCCTGAACAACACGCTGGGTAAACCCATCTCCACCTCCGCAGATAGCGTCGCGCCGGAAAATCCGCAACAGGATGCCACCGCTGATGGCTACGGCAACACTACCGCGGCGGTGAAGCCGGCGTCCGCACGGACCAACCAGAGCAGCGGCAGCAATCCGTTCCGTCAGTAATTCTCATACTGTGATGCGCATCGCCTGTCCGTCGGACAGGCGATGCGTTAAACGTAAGGCAACGTAAAGATCCCCCGCTTAGCGCCCCTCTTCGCTTCATTTTCCACCACTCATCCTCTATCCTGAGCGTTAACACACGCCATACCACTGGGTCCTGGAAGACAAATATGAAACGGACAAAAAATATTAATCATTCGTCGTTCCGCAAAAGCTGGAGCGCACGCCATCTGACGCCGGTCGCGCTGGCCGTTACCGCGGTCTTTATGCTCGCCGGTTGTGAAAAAAGCGACGAAACGGTGTCGCTGTACCAGAACGCCGATGACTGCTCCGCCGCCAACCCGGGCAAAGCAGCCGAATGCACCACGGCCTACACCAACGCGGTAAAAGAGGCAGAGCGCACTGCGCCGAAGTATGCCACCCGCGAAGACTGCGTCGCCGAGTTTGGCGAAGGCCAGTGCCAGCAGACGCCAGCCCAGGCGGGCGTCGCCCCGGAAAACCAGGCGCAGGCGCAAAGCAGCGGCAGCTTCTGGATGCCGCTGATGGCCGGCTACATGATGGGCCGCCTGATGGGCGGCGGCATGGCGCAACAGCAGCCGCTGTTCAGCTCGAAAAATCCGGCCAGCCCGGCCTACGGTCAGTACACTGACGCCAGCGGCAAGAGCTATGGCGCCGCCCGGCCGGGCCGCACCATGAATGTGCCGAAAACCGCGATGGCGCCGAAGCCAGCCACCACCACCACCGTCACCCGCGGCGGCTTTGGCGAGTCGGTAGCGAAACAGTCGACCATGCAGCGTAGCGCCGCAGGCTCAACGTCCTCTTCTCGCTCAATGGGCGGCTAAGCAACATGGAAAGAGTCAGTATTACCGAGCGCCCGGACTGGCGCGAGAAAGCGACCGAGTACGGTTTCAACTTCCATACCATGTACGGCGAGCCCTACTGGAGCGAAGAGGCGTATTACAAGCTGACCCTCGCGCAGGTGGAAAAGCTGGAAGCGGTCACCGCTGAGCTACATCAGATGTGCCTCCAGGTGGTGGAAAAAGTGATCGCCAGCGATGAGCTGATGACCAAATTCCGCATCCCTAAACACACCTGGGGTTTTGTACGTCAGTCGTGGAAAACCAACCAGCCGTCGCTCTACTCACGTCTCGACCTGGCCTGGGATGGCGTCGGCGAACCGAAGCTGCTGGAGAACAATGCCGACACCCCGACCTCGCTGTATGAAGCGGCCTTCTTCCAGTGGATCTGGCTGGAAGATCAGCTCAACGCCGGCAAGCTGCCGGCGGGCAGCGACCAGTTCAACAGTTTGCAGGAAAAGCTGATCGATCGCTTCGGCGAGCTGCGCGAGCAGTTTGGCTTTCAGCTGCTGCATATGGCCTGCTGCCGCGATACCGTTGAAGATCGCGGTACCGTGCAGTATCTGCAGGACTGCGCCGCTGAAGCGGGGCTGGCGACGGAATTCCTCTACGTTGAAGATATCGGCCTGGGCGAAAAAGGCCAGTTTACCGATCTGCAGGATCAGGTGATTGGCAATCTGTTCAAGCTCTATCCGTGGGAGTTTATGCTGCGGGAGATGTTCTCCACCAAGCTGGAAGACGCTGGCGTCCGCTGGCTGGAGCCGGCGTGGAAAAGCATTATCTCCAACAAGGCGCTGCTGCCGATGCTGTGGGAGATGTTCCCCAATCACCCTAATCTGCTGGCGGCCTACTTCAGCGAAGATACTCACCCGGAGATGGAGAAGTACGTCATTAAGCCAATCTTCTCCCGCGAAGGCGCTAACGTGTCGATCGTTGAAAATGGCAAAGTGGTGGAGGCAGTAGAAGGCCCGTACGGGGAAGAAGGCACCATCGTGCAGGCGTTTTACCCGCTGCCGAAGTTTGGCGATAGCTATACGCTGATTGGCAGCTGGCTCATCAACGACCAGCCTGCAGGGATCGGTATTCGCGAAGACCGGGCGCTGATCACCCAGGATCTGTCGCGCTTCTATCCGCACATTTTCGTCGAATAATGCCGCGCTCCGGCGACGGTAAATGCCGCCGGAGCGCGCTATCATCAGGCGCCAACCAACACCGACAGCATGCTCAGCGAGCCCATCTCGATGCCATCGACCGGGATCGTCATCGCCTCAACGCCATCCCACGTCCCCAGGACATACAGCAGCGGCAGGAAATGCTCCGCCGTCGGATTGGAG
The DNA here is from genome assembly GCF_025813515.1 of Klebsiella sp. KP20-425-1. Lineage (NCBI taxonomy): Bacteria > Pseudomonadati > Pseudomonadota > Gammaproteobacteria > Enterobacterales > Enterobacteriaceae > Klebsiella > Klebsiella sp. KP20-425-1. Next base: position 714,674 of record NZ_CP109614.1, on the reverse strand, counting down.
AGCGAGCCCCCTTCGTGTGCCAGGTAGTTAACCAGCGGGTGCTGCTCGTCCAGCCCCTGCCATTGCAGATTCGCTTTCACGTAGTTATTGAAGGACTCTGCCCAAGGGTACGGCGTGTTCTCGCCATGCCAGCGGGCGGTGCGCAGGTTATGCACCACATTGCCGCTGGCCACCAGCATAATGCCTTCATCACGCAGCGAGGCCAGCTTCCGCCCCATTTCGAGATGCCAGGCCGGCGGTTTGGTGCTGTCGATGCTCAACTGAACCATCGGGATATCCGCCTGCGGATACATTTTAATCAGCACGCCCCACGAGCCATGGTCAAATCCCCAGGCTTCTGTATCGAGGGTGACCGGCACCGGCGAGAGCAGCTCCACCAGCCGTTGCGCCAGCGCCGGAGAGCCCGGCGCCGGATAATGCGTGTCATACAGCGCCTGCGGAAAACCGCCGAAGTCATGAATGGTCTTCGGCGCCTCCATCGCCGTTACGCCCGTACCGCGCGTAAACCAGTGCGCAGAGACCACCACGATCGCTTTCGGACGCGGCAGGGTTTCGCCCAGTTGAGCCCAGGCGCGGGTATAACGGTTGTCTTCCAGCACGTTCATTGGGCTGCCATGGCCGAGAAACAACGCGGGCATTCGGGTACGGGACATGATGATATCCTTAGGGTGTCAATGTGATGTGCTCACATTACGCGCTTTTGCGCCAGGATAAACTCAGATAACCATGATGATGATCTTCAGAAAATTTGAATGTAATTCGCGGTAAAGAGACGTGTCCCGTACGCGCATCCTCAGGCAATATACTCGTATGTAATTATTTTCACAGGGAGAGAAGCGATGTCATCACCCTTAATATTGACGCTGTTAGCCGGTAGCGCAACCTTCATTGGCGCCATATTCGGCGTGATTGGCCAGAAACCCTCTAACCGCCTGCTTGGCTTCTCCCTCGGCTTTGCCGCCGGGATTATGCTATTGATTTCGTTGATGGAAATGCTGCCTGCCGCGCTGGCCGCCGAGGGCATGTCGCCGCTGCTCGGCTACGGAATGTTTGTTGTCGGCCTGCTGGGCTACTTTGGCCTTGACCGCCTGCTGCCGCACGCCCACCCGCAGGATCTGATGACTCCCGCCATGCCGCGCCCGCGCAACTTACGCCGCACCGCTATTCTTCTGACGCTGGGGATCAGCCTGCATAACTTTCCGGAAGGGATCGCCACCTATGTCACGGCCAGCAACAACCTCGAGCTTGGCATGGGCGTCGCCCTTGCCGTCGCCCTGCACAATATTCCGGAAGGACTGGCGGTTGCCGGACCGGTGTATGCCGCCACCGGCTCGCGCAGCAAAGCGGTGCTCTGGGCCGGGCTTTCCGGCATGGCGGAAATTTTGGGCGGCGTGCTGGCGTGGTTGATTCTGGGGAGCCTGGTCTCGCCGCTGGTGATGGGCGCGATCATGGCTGCCGTCGCCGGGATTATGGTGGCGCTGTCGGTCGATGAACTGATGCCGCTGGCGAAAGAGATCGATCCGCAAAGCAATCCAAGCTACGGCGTCCTGTGCGGGATGTCGGTCATGGGGCTGAGCCTGGTGGTACTCCAGACGATGGGCATCGGTTAAAGCGCAGAAACAACACAGCCCACTAACAAGTGGGCTGTGTTCGGGCATAGCGAACCGCTATTTAGCTGGCTTTACGCTCATGTTCGCGACGATAGGCCACCAGATCTTCAATCGTGACTACCGCCATATTGTGCTGCTGAGCGAACTTGATGCACTCCGGCGCGCGGGCCATGGTGCCATCGTCATTGGTCAGCTCGCACAGCACGCCTGCCGGTTTAAAGCCAGCCAGGGTCACGAGGTCGATAGTGGCTTCGGTGTGGCCGCCGCGGGTCAGTACGCCGCCCGGCTGCGCACGCAGCGGGAAGACGTGACCTGGACGGTTGAGATCGGAAGGTTTCGCGCCGTCGGCGATGGCCGCGCGGACGGTGGTCACGCGGTCGGCAGCGGAGACGCCGGTGGTCACACCTTCGGCCGCTTCGATGGTCACCGTGAAGCCGGTGCCGTAGGCGCTGGTGTTGTTCTCTACCATCATCGGCAGATCCAGCTGTTTGCGGCGATCTTCGGTCAGGCACAGGCACACAATGCCGCTGCCGTGACGAATGGTCAGCGCCATCTGCTCAACGGTCATGGTTTCGGCGGCGAAGATCATATCGCCTTCGTTTTCACGGTCTTCATCATCAAGCACCATCACGCCGCGGCCTTCGCGCAGGGCGTCCAAAGCGTGTTCCACACGTTCAAAAGCGGTACCAAAAGAAGAAAGGAGCGTCTGATTCATGGTAAAAAAAACCTCATTAAAATTATGGTTACCAGAATCAGGGCAGTCTTAGGAGCGCCGGTTTAGCGGCAAAAGTCAACGCGAGCGGGCCTGGGCCCGACTGTGCCGTTACTCTCTCCCATCCGGACTTTAACCGTCGGCCCCGGAATTACACCGGATCTGCTGACCTTCCCGTAGTCACGGGAAGCGCTCGCGGGCTTTCAACGCCATGGTTGATTTACCGCCGGTGGGGAATTTCGCCCCGCCCTGAGAATAAGCGAGATAACTATAACGCTATTGACTATCCTCGGCAATGCATAAGCTTCAAACATTTCTGGTTTATAGGCGGCCTGGTTCGCACTACAATGATCAATCATCCGACCCGAGCAGGAAACCACCATGATTGACCCGAAAAAAATTGAACAAATCGCCCGCCAGGTCCATGAGTCGATGCCAAAAGGACTTCGCGATCTGGGTGAGGATGTTGAGAAGAAAATCCGCCAGGCGCTGCAGTCGCAGCTGACCCGTCTGGATCTGGTTAGCCGCGAAGAGTTTGACGTGCAGACTCAGGTGCTGCTGCGGACCCGGGAAAAACTGGCGCTGCTGGAGCAGCGCCTGAATGACCTCGAAAACCGCCCGGCGACGACGCCGGGCAGCGAAGAGCAGCAGTAAAAAACGGGCCCCTGGGGGCCCGTTTTGCGTTTGGCTTAATGGGCGGCTTCCGCCTGACTACTCACCTGGCGACAGTACAGTTCATAGCGCTGGCAAAACCATTCACGATGTTCTTCATCCATATTGCCGACAATGGCCTGAAGATCAACTGGCTGGCCCTGGGCGTGCATTCTGGCGAAACTCCGCGCCAAAAAATCAAAATTCTTCATTGAATACATATCGTTATGGTTCATGCGCATACTCCTTCAGCGGTGGATGTTCTGATCAGTCATATGCCTTTTATTCACTTCAGTATTTACGCTTACCTTAACGCGATTTGTACGAAAAATGCGCTTAACATGATTATTTATTGCGCTAAATCATTTTCCACATGATTAAATAAAAACGGTCCGCGATACGTCTATCGCAGGCCGTGATGCTTCACCGTACAAACCGGTGAATAGCGAAAAGCTTATTTGTCGCTATCTTTTTGTATTTTCTTAATAATATTGGTAGTTGAGCAGCCATCTTCAAAGTTGAGCACCAGCACTTCGCCACCGTTCGCCCAGACCTCTTCGCTGCCGGCGATCTGCTCCGGTTTGTAGTCGCCGCCTTTGACCAGCAGATCCGGCAGGATGCCAGCGATCAGGCGCTGCGGAGTATCTTCTTCGAAGGAGACCACCCAGTCGACGGCTTCCAGCGCCCCCAGCACGATCATCCGCTGTTCCAGCGGGTTCACCGGGCGGGTTTCGCCTTTCAGACGTTTGGTGGAGGCATCGCTGTTGACCGCCACGATCAGACGGTCGCCCAGCTTGCGCGCATTCGCCAGATAGGAGACATGACCGGCATGCAGAATGTCGAAGACGCCGTTGGTCATCACCACTTTCTCGCCGCGTTTGCGCGCCGCCGCAACCGCCTGTTTGAGTTCCTCTTCGCTCATCACGCCAAAGCCGGTCTCAGCCCGGCCGCGGACCGCGTTTTCCAGCTCGACAGGGGAAACGGTGGATGTACCCAGCTTACCGACCACCACGCCCGCCGCGGCGTTAGCGAAATAGCAGGCCTCTTCCAGGGTGTTGCCGGACGCCAGGGTCGCCGCCAGCACGCCAATCACCGTGTCGCCGGCGCCGGTCACGTCGTACACTTCCTGGGCCTGGGTCGGCATATGCAGCGGCGGACGCCCCGGCTGCAGCAGCGTCATCCCCTGCTCAGAGCGCGTCACCAGCAGCGCCGACAGTTCGAATTCGGCGATGAGCTTCATGCCGCGCTCAACGATCTGCGCTTCATCCTGGCACTTGCCCACCACCGCTTCAAACTCAGAGAGGTTCGGGGTGAGCAACGTCGCGCCGCGATAGCGTTCGAAATCGGTGCCTTTCGGATCGATCAGCACCGGCACGCCCGCTTCACGTGCGAGTCGGATCATGGTCTGGACGCTGGTCAGCGCCCCTTTGGCATAGTCCGAAAGGACCAGCGCGCCAATAGAGCCCAGCGCCTGCTGAATGCGCTCGTGCATCGGCTGCGGATCGACGCCGGAGAAGCCCTCTTCAAAGTCGAGGCGGATCAGCTGTTGATTGCGCGACAGCACCCGCAGCTTGGTGATAGTCGGGTGAGTCGGGACGGAGACGAAGTCGCACTTCACATTGACGTTGGCCAGCGCCTGGCTCAGCGCGCGGGCGGCGTCATCAATCCCGGTCAATCCCACCAGGCGCGAGGTTGCCCCCAGCGAGGCGATGTTCATCGCTACGTTTGCCGCGCCGCCAGGACGTTCTTCGATATTTTCCACCTTCACCACCGGCACCGGGGCTTCCGGGGAAATACGACTGGTGGGGCCGTACCAGTAGCGGTCCAGCATCACATCACCCACCACCAACACTCCTGCACGTTCAAACTCCGGCAGCGTTACTTTCATGACTCTCTCCTGCGAGACGCAAACTTTGCGCGCGATAATAGCACACCCGATTTTATAGTTAAGCCATCAGCCATTTCTGCCAGCTGGCGCTGACCTGCTCGCGCTCCCGGCTGAAGGCCTCTGGCGCCACGTGTCCCGGCAGCTCCTGCAGGGCCAGGTGATGGAGCGCGTCACGCAAGGTGGTGTACGCGTGCGTTAAGGCGCGCGCTTCCTCCTCGTCCATGATGTCGTTCTGCGCCAGCAGCTCGAGAATACGCACATTATCAGACCAGCGGGTCAGCTTCGGCTTGTCGCTGGCATAGCGTAGGACCAGATACTGGGTAATAAATTCAATATCCGTGATCCCGCCGCCATCGGCTTTGATATCAAAACGATTGGGATGCTTGTTGCCGAGGTGGGCGCGCATCTTCTCGCGCATCTCGCGAACCTCGGTCTGCAGGGTTGCGCCCTCCCGCGGGGTGGTCAGGATATCGCGACGAATGGCGTCAAAGCGCGCCTGCAACGCCGGGTCGCCATAGACCACGCGGGCGCGCACCAGCGCCTGATGCTCCCACGTCCAGGCCTCGTTCTGCTGATAGTCGGCAAACGCGTCAGCGGTGGTAACCAGCATCCCCGCCGCGCCGGAAGGGCGCAGCCGGGCGTCCACTTCGTAGAGAATACCGGACGAGGTGCGGGTGCTGAACAGATGCATGATCCGCTGGGCCAGCCGCAGGTAGAACTGACGGCCGTCAATCTCCCGCTCGCCGTCGGTCATCACCTCCGCCGGACAGTCATGGAGGAACACCAGGTCGAGATCGGAGCTGTAGCCCAGCTCCCAACCGCCGAGCTTGCCGTAGCCGACGACGGCGAAGCCGCGCCCCTGGCGATCGTGCAGGTGGGTCGGCAGGCCGTAGCGAGCCACCATCTGCCCCCATGCCTGCTGCACCACCGCATCGAGGATCGCTTCGGCAAGCCAGGTTAAATGGTCGCTGACCTTCATCACCGGTAGGGTGCCGGCGATATCCGCCGCCGCGATATGTAGCTGCTGCGCCTGCTTGAACTGGCGCAACGCCTCCAGCTGCTGCTCTTCATCCTCTTCCGGCACCCGCAGCAGATACTGACGCAGCTCGTCGCGATAGGCATCGGTCGCCGTCGGCTGATAGAGGGTGTTGGGATCCAGCAGCTCATCCAGCAGCAGCGGGTGGCGCGCCAGCTGGCTGGCGACCATCGGCGATGCCGCGCAGAGCGTAATCAGGTGTTTCAGCGCGCCGGGGAATTCGCTCAGCAGTTCAAGATAGGTGGTGCGGGTGACGATGCCGGTCAACAGCGGCGTGATCCGCGCCAGAGGCAGCGGCGCATCGGCGCGCGAGCAGATTTCGCTCAGCAGATGCGGCATCAGCTGATCCAGCACCTGGCGGCCGCGCGGGCCGATGGTGCGCCGATCCAGCTCTTTGCGGAAATCGGCAATCAGCGCCAGCACGCTGCGGCGGTCGGCGTCGTTTAAATGCGCCAGCGCCGGACTGGCGTCATCTTCTTCCAGCGCATCCTGCCACAGCTCGCGCCAGTACTCGGCCAGCTGCTCATCTGGCGACTGAGCCTCGTCATCGCCGATCAGTTCATTAAACACCCGCCGTACGTTGGCCATATGGTTCGCCAGCTGCGCGCTCAGCGTCTCCCAGTCATCGGTATGCATCCCCCACGCCAGTCTGGCGCGGTTCAGTTCATCCTGCGGCAGGGTCTGGGTCTGTTCATCGTTGATACTTTGCAGCAGGTTTTCCAGCCGGCGCAGGAACAGATAGGCCGCGCGCAGCAGCGTCGCGTCGCCTTCCGGCAGCAGATGCAGCTCATCAATCGCCGCCAGTGTCGGCAATAGCGCGCGCTGCTGCAGCGCAGGTTCGCGACCGCCGCGGATCAGCTGAAAGACTTGAACGATAAATTCAATTTCACGAATGCCGCCGGCGCCGAGCTTGATGTTGTCTTTCAGCCCGCGACGCCGCACTTCACGGGCGATCATGCCTTTCATGTTACGCAGCGACTGGATCACGCTGAAGTCGATATAGCGGCGGAAGACGAAGGGGCGAAGCATCGCGCGCAGTTCGCTGGCGTAGGCGCCGTCGTTATCGCCCATGATCCGCGCTTTCACCATCGCGTAGCGTTCCCAGTCCCGCCCCTGCTCCTGGTAATAATCTTCCAGCGCCGCAAAGCTGAGCACCAGCGGCCCGCTGTCGCCAAACGGCCGCAGGCGCATGTCCACCCGATAAACAAAGCCGTCCTGCGTCGGCTGGTCGAGCGCCTTGATAAGCCGCTGCCCCAGGCGGGTAAAGAACTGGGCGTTATCCAGCTCGCGGCGGCCGCCGCGGGTGGCGCCATGCTCCGGCCAGGCAAAGATCAGATCGATATCGGAAGAGAAGTTCAGCTCGCCGCCGCCCAGCTTTCCCATCCCGAGGATCAGCAGCGGCTGCGGCTGACCCTCGGCGTTGCATGGCGTTCCCCACTCTTTACAGCAGGCGGCGTACAGCCAGTCGCGGGCGGCGACAATCAGGGTCTCCGCCAGGACGCTCAGCTGCTGCAGCGTCTCTTCTTCGCGCACCAGCGACAACGCCTGCGCCCAGGCGATGCGGACCATCATCTGGCGGCGGAAGAGACGCAGCTCTCGCATCAATCCCGCTTCGTCAGTGACGGCCTGCAGGCGCTCCTGCAGCCAGGCTTCGTAATGCCGCCACTCTTCCGCCGCCGGCGCGGAGTCCGCAAGCTCATTCAGCCAGCCCGGCTGAGCGATCACACTCTGTTCGACAAAATCGCTGAACACCATCACCGACCTGGCCTGTGGGCTCAGTTCGGCAACGGGAAAATCCGTTGGCAGACGGTCAGCGACCGTCTGCCAGTGCTGCTGTAACTGCGGAGAAAGCGGCATCATAAGGGCTCCCTGGCCTGTAATTATCGTTTTCCACTATGCAGCCAGAACGGCTCGGCAGCCAGCGCCTGGCGACGGAAATATTCAAACACGCTGCGGTCGTCATGCTCTATCGCACGCTGAAGTTCCTGCCAGTTCTCCAGCCAGGGCGCGACGGCGTCGCCATAGGCGCCCGCCAGCAGCTGGACGCTGTCGATGTCGCGGGACAGCTTCGGCAACTGGTCAGCGGCATCTTCTACCGCCAGATGCTGCACGGCGCTGCGCAGCTCGGCCGCCACCCGCGAGAGGTGAATATCGGCAAACCGTTTGAACGATCCGGCTATTTTTTTCTCTCCCGCCTCGTTGAGGAACGGACGCCACCCGCGCTGGACCAGCCATTCGGTCAGGGCCAGTTTGGCGCCAACGACCTCGGTGCGGAATAACGCTTCGTCGGCGGTGTCCGCAGCCAGCAGAACGGCGTCGGCGTCGTTCAGCAACGCGCGGAGGTGGGTGGTCGCCTTACGCGGCACGATGCCGCCGAACAGCACGAGGGCATGGCGCACGCGGGCTATCGCCAGCAGAATTTCCGCTTTGGCTTTTGCGTTGCCGCGCAGCCAGATCTCGTCGTGATACAGCCAATGCGCCAGGGCGCTCTCCAGCGCCGCCTCCAGCCCCTGCTCCACGCTGGCCTTCGCTGCCACCGGCAGCACCGCCAGCCGGGTCACCGGACGCTCATTGTTACCTTGCGCCAGATGATACCCGCGCGCGGCTTTGCTCAGGCTCCCCTGACGCAGGACGCCGCTCTCCAGCAAACGATGCGCGAGGCGCAGCAGATCGGTGGTCTCCCCGGCGAGCAGCTCCAGCTCCAGTTCGCAGATCGGCTCCTGATGTTCGCCCGCCTTTACTTCGCCGCGATCGAGGGCAATCTCAATCTCACTCTTTCCTTCCTGGATCACCCAGCGTTCACGGGCAAAATCGGTGCTGAACAGCGGCTGGACATGCTCCGCCAGCGCGGCCGGAAGTTCCCCTTGCGGCCAGACCTCCGCCGGCAGGCGCTCAAGCGCCAGCTCCGGTTTATCCAGTGGAATATTATATTCCGGGCGCTGGTGCAGGCCGCCGACCACCCGACCGGCGATTTTCAGCGTCATCTCATAACGCCCCTGATCGCCGCGGATGCGCAGCCCCATATCGTGACGACGCAGCCAGTTATCGGCGGTTTCGTAATAAATGTTCAGCAACTGGCCCGCGGGCGTATGTTTCGCCTCGAGCGCATTGAGCTGCTCGCGCAGCGTCTCTACCCCATCCTGAGCGACGATAAACTTGAGTTCGATTTCTTGAGCCATGACTGAATTCTTCCGCTTCTGTGCTGCGCCGACAAATTGCGGCGAACTTACGACAATATTTTTTGTCAGTAGATAGTATTTTGCGGTGAATCGCCATGCAACGCGCTTTTTGCCGGGCCACCTCCTGGATGATTCCGATTGTGGCGGAAAACTTTGCGTCGCTCTGGCGATGCCTCTACTATCGTTCCACTTTTTATGACCAAACGATGACCTGATGCCAAAATTACGCCTGATTACTTTTACTTTGCTCGCGCTTAGCGCCGCCACGGCGGTTCACGCAGAAGAAAAGCGCTACGTTTCCGATGAGCTGAACACCTGGGTTCGCAGCGGCCCGGGCGATAATTATCGTCTGGTCGGCACCATCAACGCCGGGGAAGAAGTGTCGGTACTGCAAACGAACGACAGCACCAGTTACGCGCAAATTCGCGACAGCAACGGCCGTACCGCCTGGATCCCGCTGAAAGAGCTGAGCAACGAGCCCAGCCTGCGCACCCGCGTCCCGGATCTGGAAAACCAGGTCAAGACGCTGACCGATAAGCTGAATAACATCGATGCCACCTGGAACCAGCGCACGGCGGATATGCAGAAGAAAGTCGCCGGCAGCGACAGCGTGATTAACGCGTTGAAGGACGAGAACCAAAAGTTGAAAAACGAGCTGGTTGTCGCGCAGAAGAAGGTGAATGCGGCAAATCTGCAGCTTGATGATAAACAGCGCACCATTATCATGCAGTGGTTTATGTACGGCGGCGGTGTGCTGGGCGTCGGTCTGCTGCTCGGTCTGGTGCTGCCGCATCTGGTGCCAAGCCGCAAACGTAAAGACCGGTGGATGAACTAATTCGTCTTCTCTGCCAGACTTACGTATCATCTTGCGAAAAACGGATACGGGAGAATCAGGCGTGAAGAGTTATCTGGTCGGTGGCGCGGTGCGTGACGCGCTGCTAGGGCTGCCGGTCAAAGACCGAGACTGGGTGGTGGTGGGCGCCACCCCGCAACAGATGCTAGACGCGGGCTATCAACAGGTAGGCCGCGATTTTCCCGTGTTCCTCCATCCGCAAAGCCGGGAAGAGTATGCCCTGGCCCGCACCGAGCGCAAATCCGGCGCGGGCTATACCGGTTTTACCTGCTATGCCGCCCCGGACGTCACCCTCGAAGCCGATCTGCTGCGCCGCGACCTGACGGTCAACGCCCTCGCCCAGGATGCCGACGGCGCAATTATCGACCCCTACGGCGGACAGAACGATCTCCGTCAGCGCCTGCTGCGCCATGTCTCTCCCGCGTTTAGTGAAGATCCGCTGCGCGTGCTGCGCGTCGCGCGCTTTGCCGCCCGCTACGCCCACCTCGGTTTTCGCATTGCCGAAGAGACTCAGGCCCTGATGGCCGCGATGGTTGAGGCCGGCGAGCTGGCGCATTTAACGCCGGAGCGGGTGTGGAAAGAGACGGAAAGCGCATTAACTACTCGCAACCCGCAGGTCTTTTTCCAGACGCTGCGCGACTGTCAGGCCCTCAAGGTGCTGTTCCCGGAGATTGACGCCCTGTACGGCGTGCCGGCCCCGGCGAAATGGCATCCGGAAATCGACACCGGCCTGCACACCCTGATGACCGTCACGATGGCCGCGATGCTGTCGCCGGATGTCGACGTACGTTTCGCCACCCTGTGCCATGACCTCGGCAAAGGGCTGACGCCGAAGGCGCTCTGGCCGCGTCACCACGGCCATGGTCCGGCGGGAGTCAAGCTGGTGGAGCAGCTCTGCGCGCGTCTGCGGGTGCCGAACGATATCCGCGATCTCGCGAAACTGGTGGCGGAGTACCATGACCTAATCCACACCCTGCCAATTCTGCAGCCGAAAACCCTCGTCAAACTCTTCGACAGCATTGACGCGTGGCGCAAACCGCAGCGCGTGCAGCAGATCGCGCTCACCAGCGAAGCCGACGTCCGCGGACGCACCGGTTTCGAGGCCAGCGATTACCCGCAGGGGCGCCTGCTGCTGGAGGCCTGGGAAGTGGCGCAGTCGGTCTCCACTAAAGAGGTCGTGGCGGCGGGCTTTAAAGGGGCGGAAATTCGCGAGGAGCTGACGCGGCGGAGAATTGCGGCGGTAGCGCAGTGGAAGGAACAGCGTTGCCCCCAGCCGCAAGGCTGAGGGCGCAGGCCTTAGAAGAAGACCACGTACACCGCTGCCGCGACGATAAAGCGGTAGATAGCGAACGGAATGAACGAGATCCGTTTGATCAGCTGCAGGAAGGTTTTAATCGCAATCAGCGCCACGATAAACGCCATCACGAAGCCGACGGCGAACATCGGGACATCGCCCATGTTCAGGAAGCCGATGCTCTTGTAGACGTCCAGCACGGTGGCGCCCATCATCATCGGTACCGCCAGCAGGAAAGAGAACTCCGAGGCCGCATAGCGGCTGACGCCCATCAGCATGCCGCCGGAGATAGTCGCCCCCGAGCGGGAGAAACCTGGCCACAGCGCCAGGCACTGAAAGCAGCCGATGACGAACGCCTGACGGTAGGTCATATCGTCAATCCCGACCGCGCGCGGCTGTTTCGGCTTCAGCACTTCCGCTGCAATCAGCAATACGCCGCCGACAATCAGGGCGTACATCACGTTCACCGGGTTAAACAAGGATTTAATGGTGTCATGGAAAATCAGCCCCATCACCACCGCGGGGATCATGCCGAGAAGGATATGGATAAGCGACAAACGGCCGCTGCCCTGGCCTTCATGCGCCGGCGGTTTCCCGAAATGGATGCCGATCAGGCCGAACAGGCGACGCCAGAACATCACCACCACGGCGAGTATCGAACCTAACTGAATCACCACTTCAAAGGTATTTGCGGTATCACCTTCAAACCCCAGCAGGTGACCAACAATAATCATATGACCGGTACTGGAAACAGGTAAAAACTCTGTCAAACCCTCAACCACACCCAATATTGCCGCCACCAGCAGCGAGTGTATATCGCTCATCCAATTAAACCCTTTAAAAAAGTAAAATGAAAAAAACCAGGAACACGGTATCGTTCAACAGGCACAACCCGGCTGCCAGAGCGCGCGTAATCCGCAGCGTACAGGAAGTACACACGGATTCGTCCACCGTTCTGGAAGGACATCGCCAGTAAAATTGCCTGATGACCGGATGCTATGACCGGTATAAACGCAATTTGTTTAACAAGTATGACCTGAAAAGTTTTGTTTCAGATTAAGGCCACGTTCAATAATCACCCCGACGTTTGCCGCGCGAGCCACGGCGCCAGGTTTGCTGACTTTTATGCGCACCCATGGCGACTGGAATGTTTCCAGCAGCAGGTCGGCCACCTCTTCCGCCACCCGCTCCACTAACGCAAATTTTCCCCCCTCCACATGCGCGATCACGCGCTCGCTGATATCAGCATAGCTGAGGCAATCGCTGACATCATCGCTGGCGGCCGCCTTGCGGTTATCCCATGCAATTTCGATATCGAACACCAGCTTCTGCTCAATGGTTTGTTCCCAGTCATAAACACCAATGGTGGTGATTACCGAAAGTTGCTCTATAAATACAATATCCATCACGCCCTGCCTGCTTTTTAGCTAAACCGGATACCACTTCCGGCGAATTATGCGTATTATCCACAGATGCAGAGAATACAACGACATTTTCAAAACGGAACAGCGTTATGAGTGCAATCGCGCCTGGACTGGTACTCCTCGCCTACCTCTGCGGCTCCATTTCCAGCGCCATTCTGGTATGTCGCCTTGCTGGCCTGCCCGACCCACGCGACAGCGGCTCAGGCAACCCCGGGGCCACTAACGTACTACGAATTGGCGGAAAAGGGGCGGCCGTAGCGGTACTTATTTTTGATGTGCTGAAGGGCATGCTCCCGGTGTGGGGCGCCTGGGCGCTGGGCCTTACGCCGTTCTGGCTGGGGTTAGTGGCGATTGCCGCCTGCGTGGGCCATATCTGGCCAGTCTTCTTTCATTTCCGCGGCGGTAAAGGCGTCGCCACGGCCTTCGGCGCTATCGCCCCCATCGGGCTCGATCTCACCGGGGTGATGGCCGGGACCTGGCTGCTGACCATCCTGCTCAGCGGTTACTCTTCCCTGGGCGCTATCGTCAGCGCGCTGATCGCCCCGTTCTACGTCTGGTGGTTCAAACCGCAGTACACCTTTCCGGTGTCGATGCTCTCCTGCCTGATCCTCCTGCGCCATCACGACAACATTCAGCGTCTGTGGCGCCGCCAGGAGAGCAAAATCTGGACCCGCGTGAAGAAGAAAAAAACGCCAGAGCAGAAGTAATCTCCCCTCCCGGCTCCGCCAGCCGGGGAACTCCCCTGCGCTAATCGCGCCTTTCATCCGCCCTTTTACGCTTCCTCGCCATCAAAGGCGATCATCGCCGCCTCCCCCTTTTGTAACAATACGTTAGCAGCATGGAAAGGCAAAAGTTGCGCTGGCGGCTGGCGGCGCGGCGCAACCCGATCCGCCGCCTTTTCCGCCGCGCCCAGGCTGCGGATCAGGATATTGACGGCAAAGATTATCGGGGTGAATAATCCGGAGCGGTTATGCCGCTTTCCCCTCGCGCCCGTCGCGACGCTCCGGGTTACGGATGACATAAGCGTTTCGTATGACCGGGATAAACTCCCGCCGATCAATACTCATTGCTGCTGTTTTATCTTGATTTTGCAGGGGCTCAACATTGCACGGCACCGTGTTACCACCACTCAAAAAAGGCTGGCAGGCCACGCTGGATCTCCGCTTTCAGCAGGCCGGCGGCAAGACCGTTCTCGCCAGCGCCCAACACGTCGGCCCGCTGACCGTCCAGCGCCCGTTTTACCCGGAAGAAGAGACCTGTCACCTCTATCTGCTTCACCCGCCCGGCGGCATCGTCGGCGGTGATGAGCTGACAATTAGCGCGCACCTTGCCCCCGGCTGCCATACGCTGATAACCATGCCTGGCGCCAGCAAGTTTTACCGCAGCAGCGGCGCGCAAGCGCTAGTTCGCCAGCAGTTGACCCTTGCCCCGCAGGCGACCCTGGAGTGGCTCCCGCAGGATGCCATCTTCTTTCCCGGGGCGAATGCCCGGCTGTTCACTACCTTTCATCTTTGCGCCTCCAGCAGGCTGCTGGCCTGGGATCTGCTCTGCCTTGGCCGCCCGGTGATTGGCGAAACCTTCAGCCACGGCACCCTCAGCAACCGGCTGGAGGTATGGATGGACGATGAGCCGCTGCTGGTCGAGCGCCTGCAGCTGCAGGAGGGAGAGCTCTCCAGCGTCGCCGAACGTCCCTGGGTCGGCACTTTGCTGTGCTATCCGGCTACCGATGCCCTGCTCGACGGGGTGCGCGACGCGCTGGCGCCGCTCGGTCTCTACGCCGGCGCCAGCCTGACCGACCGCCTGCTGACGGTGCGTTTCCTCAGTGACGATAATCTGATTTGCCAGCGGGTGATGCGCGACGTATGGCAGTTTCTGCGCCCTCATCTCACCGGTAAATCTCCCGTACTTCCCCGAATCTGGCTGACTTAAGAGAACGTTATGGAACTGACCCCCCGAGAAAAAGACAAGCTGTTGCTGTTTACCGCCGCGCTGGTGGCGGAGCGTCGCCTGGCCCGCGGCCTGAAGCTCAACTATCCGGAGTCCGTGGCCCTCATCAGCGCCTTTATTATGGAAGGCGCTCGGGACGGCAAAAGCGTGGCCTCGCTGATGGAGGAAGGCCGTCACGTCCTGACCCGCGAGCAGGTGATGGAGGGCGTCCCGGAAATGATCCCGGATATCCAGGTCGAAGCCACCTTCCCGGACGGCTCGAAGCTGGTCACCGTTCACAACCCGATTATCTGAGGTAGCGCCATGATCCCCGGTGAATATCACGTTAAGCCCGGTCAGATAGCCCTGAATACCGGCCGGGCAACCTGTCGCGTGGTCGTTGAGAACCACGGCGATCGGCCGATTCAGGTCGGTTCGCACTACCATTTCGCCGAGGTTAACCCGGCGCTGAAGTTCGACCGTCAGCAGGCCGCCGGCTATCGCCTGAATATCCCGGCGGGCACGGCGGTACGCTTTGAACCCGGCCAGAAACGCGAGGTCGAGCTGGTGGCCTTCGCCGGTCACCGCGCCGTCTTCGGCTTCCGCGGCGAGGTCATGGGCCCTCTGGAGGTAAACGATGAGTAATATTTCACGCCAGGCCTATGCCGATATGTTCGGCCCCACCGTCGGCGACAAGGTGCGCCTGGCGGATACCGAGCTGTGGATCGAGGTGGAGGACGATCTGACCACCTACGGGGAAGAGGTCAAATTCGGCGGCGGCAAAGTGATCCGCGACGGCATGGGCCAGGGACAGATGCTGGCCGCCGACTGTGTCGACCTGGTGCTCACCAACGCGTTGATCGTCGATCACTGGGGGATCGTTAAGGCCGATATCGGCGTGAAGGACGGCCGGATCTTCGCCATCGGCAAAGCCGGCAACCCCGACATCCAGCCCAACGTCACCATCCCCATCGGCGCCGCGACGGAAGTGATTGCCGCCGAAGGAAAAATTGTCACCGCCGGCGGGATCGATACCCATATTCACTGGATCTGTCCGCAGCAGGCGGAAGAGGCGCTGGTCTCCGGCGTGACCACCATGGTCGGCGGCGGCACCGGCCCGGCCGCGGGCACCCATGCCACCACCTGCACCCCGGGCCCGTGGTATATCTCACGCATGCTGCAGGCGGCCGACAGCCTGCCGGTCAATATCGGCCTGCTGGGCAAGGGAAACGTTTCTCAGCCGGATGCCCTGCGCGAGCAGGTGGCGGCGGGCGTTATTGGCCTGAAGATCCATGAGGACTGGGGCGCCACCCCGGCGGCGATCGACTGTGCGTTAACCGTCGCCGATGAAATGGACATCCAGGTCGCCCTGCACAGCGACACCCTGAATGAATCCGGTTTTGTGGAAGACACCCTCGCCGCCATCGGCGGGCGCACCATCCACACCTTCCATACCGAAGGGGCCGGCGGCGGCCATGCGCCGGACATCATCACCGCCTGCGCCCACCCGAACATTTTGCCGTCGTCCACCAACCCAACGCTGCCCTACACCCTCAACACCATCGATGAACATCTCGATATGCTGATGGTCTGCCACCATCTGGACCCGGACATCGCCGAGGACGTGGCCTTTGCCGAGTCGCGCATTCGCCGGGAAACCATCGCTGCGGAAGACGTGCTGCACGATCTCGGCGCCTTCTCGCTCACCTCCTCCGATTCGCAGGCCATGGGCCGCGTCGGGGAAGTGATTCTCCGCACCTGGCAGGTGGCGCATCGCATGAAGGTGCAGCGCGGAGCGCTGGCGGAGGAGACCGGGGATAACGACAACTTCCGCGTGAAGCGCTACATCGCCAAATACACCATCAACCCGGCGCTGACCCACGGCATCGCACACGAAGTCGGATCCATTGAGGTGGGTAAGCTGGCTGACCTCGTGGTCTGGTCGCCAGCCTTCTTCGGCGTGAAACCGGCCACCGTGATCAAAGGCGGCATGATCGCCATCGCGCCGATGGGCGATATCAATGCCTCTATTCCGACCCCGCAGCCGGTGCACTACCGCCCGATGTTTGGCGCGCTGGGCAGCGCCCGCCATCACTGCCGCCTCACCTTCCTGTCGCAGGCGGCGGCAGCCAATGGCGTTGCCGAGCGGCTGAACCTGCGCAGCGCGATCGCCGTGGTGAAAGGCTGCCGTACGGTGCAGAAAGCCGACATGGTGCACAACAGCCTGCAGCCTAACATCACCGTCGACGCCCAGACCTATGAGGTGCGGGTGGATGGCGAACTTATCACCAGCGAGCCGGCAGACGTTCTGCCGATGGCGCAACGATATTTTCTGTTTTAAGGAGAGCGGATGCTTTATTTAACTCAACGTCTGGAGATCCCCAGCGCCGCGACCGCCAGCGTTACGCTGCCGATTGATGTTCGCGTCAAAAGCCGGGTTAAGGTCACCCTCAACGATGGCCGGGAAGTCGGCCTGCTGCTGCCCCGCGGCCTGCTGCTGCGCGGCGGCGATGTGCTCAGCAACGAAGAAGGCACCGAGTTTGTGCAGGTGATTGCCGCTGATGAAGGGGTGTCGGTAGTGCGCTGCGACGATCCGTTTATGCTGGCGAAGGCCTGCTACCACCTCGGCAACCGTCACGTGCCGCTGCAGATCATGCCGGGCGAGCTGCGCTACCATCACGATCACGTGCTGGACGATATGCTGCGCCAGTTCGGCCTGACGGTGTCCTTTGGCCAGCTGCCGTTCGAGCCGGAAGCCGGCGCTTACGCCAGCGAGAGCCACGGTCATCATCATGCTCATCATGACCACCACGCTCACAGCCACTAGCATGTCGACAGCGGAACAACGCCTGCGGCTGATGCAGCTGGCCAGCAGCAACCTGCCGGTAGGGGGTTACAGCTGGTCCCAGGGGCTGGAGTGGGCTGTGGAAGCCGGCTGGGTCCTGGACGTCGCGGCCTTCGAGCGCTGGCAGCGACGCCAGATGACGGAAGGCTTTTTTACCGTTGACCTGCCGCTGTTCGCCCGCCTGTACCGCGCCTGCGAACAAGGCGATATCGCTGCGGCCCAGCGCTGGACCGCCTATCTGCTGGCCTGCCGGGAAACTCGTGAACTGCGGGAGGAAGAGCGCAACCGCGGCGCGGCGTTTGCCCGTCTGCTGAGCGACTGGCAGCCGGACTGTCCGCCGCCGTGGCGCTCCCTGTGCCAGCAAAGCCAGCTCGCCGGGATGGCCTGGCTCGGCGTGCGCTGGCGTATCGCCCTGCCCGAGATGGCCCTCAGCCTGGGCTATAGCTGGATTGAGAGCGCCGTGATGGCCGGCGTCAAGCTGGTCCCCTTCGGCCAGCAGGCCGCCCAGCAGCTGATTTTACGTCTTTGTGACCACTACGCGGCCGAGATGCCCCGCGCGCTGGCCGCGCCGGACGGCGATATCGGATCGGCCACCCCGCTCGCCGCCATCGCCTCTGCCCGGCATGAAACCCAATACTCTCGATTATTCCGTTCCTAGGAGAAGCCATGAACTCTTATAAACACCCGCTGCGCGTCGGCGTCGGCGGCCCGGTCGGCTCCGGTAAAACCGCTCTGCTGGAAGCGCTGTGTAAAGCGATGCGCGATACCTGGCAGCTGGCGGTGGTCACTAACGACATCTATACCAAAGAAGATCAGCGCATCCTCACCGAAGCGGGCGCGCTGGCGCCTGAACGCATCGTCGGTGTGGAAACCGGCGGCTGCCCGCATACGGCGATCCGCGAAGATGCCTCAATGAACCTCGCCGCCGTGGAAGCGCTGAGTGAAAAGTTCGGTAACCTCGACCTTATCTTCGTGGAAAGCGGCGGCGATAACCTGAGCGCCACCTTCAGCCCGGAGCTGGCGGATCTGACCATCTACGTCATCGATGTGGCCGAAGGGGAGAAGATCCCGCGCAAAGGCGGACCGGGGATCACCAAATCCGATTTCCTGGTGATCAATAAAACCGACCTTGCCCCCTATGTGGGCGCGTCGCTGGAGGTGATGGCGAGCGATACCCAGCGTATGCGCGGCGATCGCCCATGGACCTTCACCAATCTGAAGCAGGGCGACGGCCTGAGCACCATTATCGCCTTCCTCGAAGACAAAGGCATGCTTGGCAAATAGGCCTGTTGCACCAGCCGGGCGCAAGCGCGTCCGGATGGTGCAGCCTCTGCTCTCTCTTTATATCATCCTGCCTCCACCTCCGCGCCACGCCTGCCCTGCAATATGGCATAAGGTTTGCTAATTCAAGTCATGCCTAACCATTAAGGAATGACTATGTCATCACTGGATCTTAACCCTGAATTACCCGCGACAACGCGGACTTCCGGCTCCCGGGAAACCTTAGAAGATTACACCTTACGTTACGCCCCGCTGAGCTTCCGCCGCTGGGGTCCGGGCGTCGTCGCGGTCACCGCGCTGGGCGGCATCGCCTATCTGGCCGACTTTTCCATCGGCGCCAGCATCGGTATGGCCTGGGGCACCAGCAACGCCATCTATTCGATCCTGGTGGCGGCGCTGGTGATCTTCCTCACCGGCATTCCGCTGGCGATCACCGCCGCGCGCTACAACATTGACCTTGACCTGATCACCCGCAGCGCCGGCTTCGGCTATTTCGGCTCGGTGATCACCAGCATTATTTTTGCCGGCTTCACCTTTATCTTCTTCGCCCTCGAAGGCTCGATCATGGCCCAGGGGCTGCTGGTGGGCCTCGGGATCCCGCTGTGGATGGGGTATCTGATCGCCACCCTGATGGTGCTCCCGCTGGTGGTCTATGGCATGAAAGCTCTGACCCGCCTGCAGGTGTGGACCACGCCGCTGTGGCTGGTGCTGATGGTGGTGCCGGTGGTGTGGCTGATTGTCAAAGATCCGCAGCTGGTGGACGGCTTCCTGCATTTCGCCGGTAAAAACAGCGCGTCGACGGTGGATATCACCGCCATCATGCTCGGCGCCGGGGTATGCCTGTCGCTGATCATGCAGATTGGCGAGCAAATTGATTACCTGCGCTTTATGCCGCCTAAGACCGCGGAGAACCGTAAAAGCTGGTGGCTGGCGGTCTTTTCCGCCGGCCCGGGCTGGGTGGTGTTAGGCGCGATCAAACAGATCATCGGCGCCTTCCTCGGCTTCTATCTGTTGACCCGTTTCCCGGCGGTGCACAATACCGAACCGGTGCAGCAGTTCGTCAGCGTCTTCGATAACCTGGTGCCCGGCTGGCTGGCCCTGACGCTGGCGGTGGTGCTGGTGGTGATCTCGCAGATCAAAATTAACGTCACCAATGCCTACTCCGGCTCGCTGGCGTGGACCAGCGCCTGGACCCGCACCACCAAACGCTATCCGGGACGGATTATTTTTGTGGTGGTCAACCTGGCGATTGCCCTGGCGCTGATGGAGGGCGATATGTTCAGCGCCCTGTCGTGGATCCTCGGCTTTTACTCCAACTTCGCCATCGCCTGGGTCGTGGTGGTGGCGACCGACATCACCTTTAATAAAGGCTTGCTCAAGCTGGCGCCGGCGCAGCCGGAGTATCGTCGCGGCATGATCTACAACGTTAACCCGGTGGGCGTGGTCTCCTTTGGTCTGGCCGCCGGGCTGTCGATCTGCGCCTTCTTCGGTCTGCTGGGGGCGACGCTGGCGCCGTTCTCGCCGCTGATTGCGCTGGTCGTTGCCTTTGTCATGACCCCGCTGATGGGGCTCCTTACCCGCGGGCGCTACTATATTAAGCAGGTGGATGACGGCATCGCCGAGCCGCGCTATGACGCGGCGGGGAATGCCTCCACCACCGTGTATCAATGCGTTAGCTGTGAGGAAGAGTACGAGCGCCCGGACGTGATGCACTCGCACAAGCATCAGGGAGCCATCTGCTCGCTGTGTAAAAGTATGGAGTAGTCAGGAAGGCAGGCCGACGTGACGTCGGCCTGTTTCAGGATGCGTTAGGCGGCAGGCAGCTCGGCCAGCGGCCAGCGCGGGCGAACCGTCACGCCGAGCTCGGCTTTGGCGCCGGTTTGCAGACGCACCATGCCGGCGTAGGCGATCATCGCGCCGTTGTCAGTACAGAACTCAGGGCGGGCGTAGAACACCTCGCCGCCGCGTTTTTGCATCATCTCCGCCAGCTTCGCCCGCAGGGTACGGTTGGCGCTCACGCCTCCCGCCATCACCAGACGCTTAAAGCCGGTTTGCTCCAGCGCGCGGCGACATTTAATCATCAGCGTATCGACGACCGCATCCTCAAACGCCCGGGCGATGTCGGCGCGGGTTTGCTCATCGTCGCCGTTGCTGCGAATGGTGTTGGCGGCGAAGGTCTTCAGGCCGGAGAAGCTGAAGTCCAGCCCCGGACGGTCGGTCATCGGCCGCGGGAAGACAAAGCGGCCTTCGGTGCCCTGGGACGCCATTTTCGACAGCATCGGCCCGCCGGGATAATCCAGTCCCAGCAGCTTCGCCGTCTTATCAAAGGCTTCGCCCGCCGCATCGTCAATCGACTCGCCCAGCAGTTCATACTGACCAATACCGGTGACGCTAATCAACTGGGTGTGGCCGCCGGAAACCAGCAGCGCGACGAACGGGAACGCCGGCGGGTTATCTTCCAGCATCGGCGCCAGCAGGTGCCCTTCCATATGGTGTACCGGGATCGCCGGCACGTTCCAGGCGAAGGCCAGCGACCGGCCAACGGTCGCCCCGACCAGCAGCGCGCCGACCAGGCCTGGACCCGCCGTATAGGCGACGGCGTCGATATCTTTCGCCGTCAGACCGGCTTCTTTCAGCGCCGCCTGGATCAGCGGCACCGTTTTGCGCACGTGGTCGCGCGATGCCAGCTCCGGCACCACGCCGCCGTAATCCGCATGCAGTTTCACCTGACTATACAATTGGTTGGCTAACAGACCTTGCTGGTCGTCATAAATCGCGATGCCGGTTTCATCGCAGGATGTTTCAATGCCCAGTACACGCATGAGTTGTTTTACCTCGCTTCAATACCGCGCAGTGTAGGTCCAATGACCGGCGATGTAAAACTTTGCTCACCCCTGGTGCTCTCTTCGTGTATACTCCTCACCCTTATAAAAGTCCCTTTCAAAAAAGGCGCCGGTGCTTTACAAAGCAGCAGTAGTTGCAGTAAAATTCCGCACCATTTTGAAATAAGCTGGCATTGCGGCCAGCGGCAAACCGAATTAATCAAAGGTGAGAGGCACATGCCGGTAATTAAAGTACGTGAAAACGAGCCGTTCGACGTAGCTCTGCGTCGCTTCAAGCGTTCCTGCGAAAAAGCAGGTGTTCTGGCGGAAGTTCGTCGTCGTGAGTTCTATGAAAAACCGACTACCGAACGTAAGCGCGCTAAAGCTTCTGCAGTGAAACGTCACGCGAAGAAACTGGCTCGCGAAAACGCACGCCGTACTCGTCTGTACTAATCTGTTGAGAGCGACGCTCTCAATTCAGACCGAGTTGTAGTTGTAAGGCCGTGCTTCCGAAAGGAATGCGCGGCTTATTTTCGTTTATAGTCATCAGAAATAACGGGGCTTATGGCTGGACGAATTCCACGTGTATTTATTAGCGATCTGCTTGCCAGAACCGACATCGTCGATCTGATCGATGCGCGGGTAAAGCTGAAAAAGCAGGGCAAAAATTTTCACGCGTGCTGTCCGTTCCATAACGAAAAAACCCCCTCTTTCACCGTCAACGGTGAAAAACAGTTTTACCACTGCTTCGGCTGCGGGGCGCACGGCAATGCTATCGACTTCCTGATGAACTACGACAAGCTCGAGTTCGTGGAAACGGTCGAAGAGCTGGCCGCCATGCACAACCTCGAAGTGCCTTATGAAGCAGGCAACGGACCCAGCCAGATAGAGCGCCATCAACGGCAGAACCTCTACCAGTTACTGGATGGTCTGAATGCGTTTTATCAACAGTCTCTGATGCAGCCCGCCGCCGATCCTGCGCGCCAGTACCTGGCGAAACGGGGGTTAAGCAGCGAGGTGATTACGCGCTTTGCCATCGGCTATGCTCCCCCAGGTTGGGATAACGTTTTAAAACGGTTTGGCGGCAATCAGGAAAACCGCCAGTCGCTTATTGATGCCGGCATGCTGGTCACCAACGATCAGGGACGCAGTTACGACCGCTTCCGCGAACGGGTGATGTTCCCCATCCGCGATAAGCGAGGCCGGGTGATTGGGTTTGGCGGACGGGTGCTGGGCGATGCCCTGCCGAAGTATCTGAACTCCCCGGAAACCGACATATTCCATAAAGGCCGCCAGCTGTATGGCCTGTATGAAGCGCAGCAGGATAACCCCGAACCACCGCGTTTGCTGGTTGTCGAAGGGTATATGGACGTCGTGGCGCTGGCGCAGTACGACATTAATTATGCCGTGGCCTCGCTGGGTACCTCGACCACGGCCGACCATATCCAGCTGCTGTTCCGGGTGACCAATAACGTCATCTGCTGCTACGACGGCGACCGGGCCGGCCGCGATGCCGCCTGGCGCGCGCTGGAGACGGCGCTGCCGTACATGACCGATGGTCGCCAGCTACGCTTTATGTTTCTGCCTGACGGCGAAGACCCGGATACGCTGGTGCGTAAAGAGGGCAAAGCGGCGTTCGAGGCGCGGATGGAGCAGGCTCAGCCGCTCTCCACGTTCTTGTTTAACAGCCTGCTGCCGCAGGTCGATCTGAGTACTCCGGACGGGCGCGCGCAGCTGAGTACGCTGGCGCTGCCGCTGATAACCCAGGTCCCGGGCGAAACGCTGCGCATCTATTTGCGTCAGGAGTTGGGCAATAAGCTGGGCATTTTAGATGACGCGCAGCTTGAACGATTAATGCCAAAACAGGCGGAAAATGGCGCGCCGCGTCCCGCACCGCAGCTAAAACGCACGACCATGCGTATACTGATAGGACTGCTGGTGCAAAACCCGGATCTGGCGCCGTTAGTCCCGCCGCTGGAGGGACTGGACTCGCGCAAAATGCCGGGACTGAGCCTGTTCAACGAACTGGTGAAGAGCTGTCTGGCGCAGCCTGGTCTGACAACCGGGCAACTTTTAGAGCAATATCGCGGCACAAAAGAGGCGGCAACCCTTGAAAAACTGTCGATGTGGGACGATATAGCAGATAAAGACATCGCTGAACAAACCTTCACCGACTCGCTCAACCATATGTTTGATTCACTGCTGGAACTGCGACAGGAAGAGTTGATAGCTCGCGATCGCACACACGGTTTAAGCAGTGAAGAACGCCGGGAGCTCTGGACCATCAGCCAGGAGCTGGCGAAAAAATAAATGACAGACAATATCCTTCACGTTGTATCAAAGCAGTAAGAAAGCGCAGAACAACGTGAAGGAAAAGTATTTAACGGCTTAAGTGCCGAGTATCGATCGGGAAGCCCCCGACAGCCGCGCAGAGGCGCAGCGGCAATAATATAAGTACGCCCTCGCTTTAAATGTCGACAGCCCGTCTGCCGACACCAATCAAACGAATTAAGTGTGGATACCGTCTTATGGAGCAAAACCCGCAGTCACAGCTGAAGCTTCTTGTCCAACGTGGTAAGGAGCAAGGCTATCTGACCTATGCCGAGGTCAATGACCATCTGCCGGAAGATATCGTCGATTCCGATCAGATCGAAGACATCATCCAAATGATCAACGACATGGGTATTCAGGTGATGGAAGAAGCACCGGATGCCGATGATCTGATGCTTGCCGAAAACACCGCGGATGAAGATGCTGCCGAAGCCGCCGCGCAGGTGCTCTCCAGCGTGGAATCCGAAATCGGGCGCACGACCGACCCGGTGCGTATGTACATGCGTGAAATGGGTACCGTAGAGCTGCTGACCCGTGAAGGCGAAATTGACATCGCCAAACGCATCGAAGACGGCATCAATCAGGTGCAGTGCTCCGTTGCCGAATATCCGGAAGCGATCACCTACCTGCTTGAGCAGTACGACCGCGTTGAAGCGGAAGAAGCCCGTCTGTCCGATCTGATCACCGGTTTCGTCGATCCGAACGCCGAAGAAGATATGGCGCCAACCGCCACCCACGTTGGCTCCGAGCTGTCTCAGGAAGAGATGGATGACGACGAAGACGAAGACGAAGATGAAGACGCCGACGACAACAGCGATGACGACAACAGCATCGACCCAGAGCTGGCCCGTGAGAAATTCGCCGAGCTGCGTACCCAGTACGAGCTGACGCGCGACACCATCAAAGCCAAAGGTCGTAGCCATGCCGCCGCCCAGGAAGAGATCCTGAAGCTGTCTGAAGTCTTCAAGCAGTTCCGCCTGGTGCCGAAGCAGTTCGATTACCTGGTCAACAGCATGCGCAGCATGATGGATCGCGTTCGTACTCAGGAACGTATCATCATGAAGCTGTGCGTTGAGCAGTGCAAAATGCCGAAGAAAAACTTCATCACCCTGTTCACCGGCAACGAAACCAGCGAAACCTGGTTCAACGCCGCGGTGGCAATGAACAAGCCGTGGTCTGAGAAGCTGCTGGAAGTGAAAGAAGATGTGCAGCGCGGCCTGCAGAAGCTGCAGCAGATTGAAGAAGAGACCGGCCTGACCATCGAGCAGGTTAAAGATATCAACCGTCGCATGTCCATCGGCGAAGCGAAAGCCCGTCGTGCGAAGAAAGAGATGGTTGAAGCGAACCTGCGTCTGGTTATCTCTATCGCCAAGAAATACACCAACCGCGGTCTGCAGTTCCTCGACCTGATTCAGGAAGGCAACATCGGTCTGATGAAAGCGGTCGATAAGTTTGAATACCGTCGCGGCTACAAGTTCTCGACCTACGCCACCTGGTGGATCCGTCAGGCCATCACCCGCTCTATCGCGGATCAGGCGCGCACCATCCGTATTCCGGTGCATATGATTGAGACTATCAACAAGCTCAACCGTATCTCCCGTCAGATGCTGCAGGAGATGGGCCGTGAACCGACCCCGGAAGAGCTGGCTGAGCGTATGCTGATGCCGGAAGACAAAATCCGTAAAGTGCTGAAGATCGCCAAAGAGCCTATCTCCATGGAAACGCCGATCGGCGACGATGAAGATTCGCATCTGGGGGATTTCATCGAGGATACCACCCTCGAGCTGCCGCTGGATTCTGCGACCACCGAGAGCCTGCGCGCGGCAACGCATGACGTGCTGGCCGGCCTCACCGCTCGTGAAGCGAAAGTGCTGCGTATGCGTTTCGGTATCGACATGAACACCGACCACACGCTGGAAGAAGTGGGTAAACAGTTCGACGTTACCCGCGAACGTATCCGTCAGATCGAAGCGAAGGCGCTGCGTAAACTGCGCCACCCGAGCCGTTCTGAAGTGCTGCGTAGCTTCCTCGACGATTAATCGTCGCGGGGCATCGTCTACAGCCTGTTAAAAAGCTCCCTGCGGGGAGCTTTTTTTATGGCGTTCAGGTGGCCATCCCGGGAAAGTCGCCTCTCTCCGCTACTGGCCGCGGGTTGCCAGGGCATCGTCCAGTTCACGATAGGCCGCCACCAGCTTATCGAGCGTCGCCCGGTTTAAGCCGCTGGGATTAGGCAGCACCCACACCTGGGTCGTCCCGATGGTCATGGCCTGTTTCCCCCACTTCGCGCCGCGCTGGTTAAAGGCCAGCTCGAATGCCTGCTTGCCGAGCACCGCCAGCGCCTGCGGCTGATACTCCTCAATCTTCCGCACCAGCTCACGGCCGCCGCTGCGCAGCTCCTGCAAGGCGACCTCGCTGGCCTGCACCGTCGGACGCTCTACCAGCATGGTGATGCCGCAGCGCGTATCCAGCAGCTGCAGCTCCTCTTCCGGCCTGAGCTGCCGATCGGTGAACCCGGCCTGATGGATGACCTTCCAGAAGCGATTGCCAGGATGGGCAAAATGAAAGCCGGTATGGGCGGAGGACTTCCCCGGGTTGATACCGCAAAAGACAACGCGCAGGCCCGGCGCAAGGATATCGCTAATCATGTTTTCTCCGGCTGTATGGCTAAAACATGATTATAAAGGATTGAAAATGCATTGTTTATAAAAACAGCAGCTGCGCGCTTTACGCTGGATTGCAATCGCCAGTTACTTTATAATCCCTCGCCACGGCCCCTTAGCTCAGTGGTTAGAGCAGGCGACTCATAATCGCTTGGTCGTTGGTTCAAACCCAACAGGGGCCACCAAATTTTAGCTTTAAAATCATATAATTAAGCCACTCACGCGAGTGGCTTTTTTCTTATATCGTTATTGAGCGGCGATAAAATGGCGGTGAATTTTTTACCGCCACTTTTCAGATCACATAAAAAAACCCGCTCGCGGCGGGCATTTTTTGAAATTTTTTTCAGAGCCATAGCGGGCGCTGACCACCAACTGTCGGATGAGGCGGGGCCGGGATTATCGTTCCTGGCGTAACAATAAAACGTTCCACCGATTCCATCGTTACGAACGTACAACTGCAATTTATGTTAGTACATTGGTGGTAACGCTCTTTGGTGTTCTCACTTAGATAGCGACTGGTGCGCGCATGTGCCGCGTGCTGGCATTTTGGACAATGGAACATTACTACACTCCGAGATTCACACAATGTGAATAAATGATACACAATAATTCACCAAAAGCGAAAGATATTCATAGTTAGTTGATAAGGATGCCCATGAACCTCTTAAAAATAACGCTTCTATGTACTGTCGCAGCCCTTTCAAGCAGAGCCTTTTCACAAAGCATTGATGCACAAATTTTAATGAAAAGTCTTAAACCGTGGCAGCCCGTTGGAATTGAGGTCAAGACGGACTCAGTGAAAATAAAGTTACCAACTGCCACTGTAACCTCGGATGCATATGAAGCACTGATATCATCCGGTGTCTGCACTCCTGTTTGGGTTAAAAGTGCCCCTGAGGGATATCTCAAAAACACCAAAGAGATACATGTCGTTAATAAATTTTCAGCGCAGGGCTATACGTTTGAAACCCCTCTGATTACATGTAAAAAGATGGGTGCGCTGATGGACGATGAAGCAAAGACTTTGATGTATGAAAACACCCACGGCTACGTTTCAAAATGAAGATGACAACAACCCGTTTGGTTACGGGTTGTTTTCCTTTTTAAGCATCCACAGCATCATATTCCACATCAAACAACCTCACCTCAAGCTCTAGGCTCGTCGTAAAGCCGCTTTTACTCAGGTAGTGCATAACTTTAGTGATTGTCCAAGATTGCTCGTCTATGACGCGCTTAAAGCCTTTAACCTGTACCGGCGTCTCTGGATAAAGATCAGCCCGCCCCGTCGCCAGCCTGATAGAAAACTCAGCAACTCCACGTTGCAGTTTGTCCCATTTTGCCTGGGCTGCTCGCATCGCCTGCGCTTTGGTTGAAAAAATTGTCGTCAGGGCGAACACGTTGTCATCCTCGCCGACCATGTATTCACCTTCCCTGGCTTCCGGTGTCTTCACCGCTTTTTTCTTCGTTACCGGTTTGGCTTTTGGGTGCTGTAGCGCACGTAAATGTTGCTCTTTCGGTTTCCGCTTTAACGTCACCTTTTGCTTTTGTGGTTTCGGGTCTTTGGTGTGTAACCATTTTGCCGTGACACCGGTATATGCCCCACGGTCGGCAATCGAAAACTGATGCCTGTCGCCATCGCCGCGGGTGATAGTGACTTGTGGAATAGCCTTTCCACTGGCTGTTAACCCACGCCCGGCTTTCAGAAAAAGCAACTTTCCCGCTTTTACCGAAACCTCACCACCATTTCGTTCGGCGAGACGAGTCAAAAATTTAGCATCCGATTCCTGTGACTGGTCGATATGCGGGATTTTAATTCCCGCCAGTTCAGGTATGACTCTCGATGTCAGTTTGTTACGCGTCGCTATCGCCGCCACAATTTCGCCTAAAGTCTTGTCATGCCATGACTCTTCTCGCCTGGAATTTAACGTTCCCCGAAAATCGGCACTACGGGCACGGATTGTCACGCTATCTGGCGCGCCATGATGCTCAACTTCATCGACAGTGAAAGAGCCCTTGTTAATTAACGCAAACCCTTTCCATCCCAGATAAAGCGTCAGCACGGCACCACGTAACGGCAACTCGACAAGCCCGTCAGCGTCATCGAGCTCAATATCAAGCTGGTCTGCCTCAAATCCGCGGTTATCGGTCATCGTCAGACTCATTAAGCGGTTACTGATATTGCCGGTAATATCTTTGCTGTCGAGCATCAGCATAAAATCGGGCGTCAGGACGCCACCCGCATTCAAACTCAGCATATCCAGCATCAGCTAATCCCCACCAAGCCAGACACTGACGAAGCCATATTTTCCGCCTTGCCAATAAGTGCATTGGCCTGTTCGCCAATATCGCCATACAGCGCCGCGAGTGATTCATCCACGCGGGTGAGCGTCAGCGTGAAATCAATTTTTCTCGCCGTGCCGTCAGCAAAAAACAAGCTCCCTGTCTCGCTGATATTATTGATGACGTACATACCGTAAATAGTGCCGGTGCCATCCAGCAACGGCCAGGCGCGCCCTTCGTCAGCCATTAAACGAATAGCTGTCATCGTCAACTTTCCACCGGTGAGCTCCGGGTATAACACACCGGCCAGGGTAATTCTTTCTTCCCCCGGCCCCAGATACTGGAAAGAATCCCGTTTACCTACGCGTGAGTTTGATGGCCAAAGATATTCGGCATCGCGTTGCATCGTCTGGTGTGGCAACGTCTGGCGCATAAAAACAAACATACCGAGTGCAAGCATCATTTCTCGTTACCTCCTGTCAGTCGTGGTTCATGCTGGCCCGCTGACGAGCACGCTTGTCACGCTCAAACTTTTCGAGCGCATCCTGTAGTTGACGATCGAGCTGCGTGCCGTTCCCGCTACCATCAACGGAAATGTGATACTCGCTTTTGCTCTGGTCGATGTAAGAACGCCCGGCGGGTGCGGTGACTGGTTGGTATGCCTGATAGCCGCTATAAGTACTGGTAGCCGGGATATAAGAGTTACCCTGCGTGGCTGCGTTTGCTTTTGCGGCAGTCTGATCAAGCGTACTGGACTCTTTGTTGATTATGCCGAGCTTCTCAAGTACCCAATCAATACCGCTGCGCAGCTTATTGAATGCTGTAAGCGGTAAAGTAAGAGCGTCAGCCAGGCGCTGACCAAACAACACACCGGCATCTCGGAAACTGTTTAACGTTTCCTGTGATGATTTAACCGGCGCAATCAGATTGTTAAACCAGTCCCACGCGGCTTTAAGTTTTCCGGCTAGCCAGTCAAACATCGGTTTAAGCGGTGCAAATAGTTCTGCTATTGGCGCGAAGGCCGTGCGCAATCCTTCCATCACACCGCCAAAAAACGCGCTGATGGGCTCCCAATATTTACGGATGAGCAATGCCCCGGCCACTATTGCGGCCACGACAGCAACAACCGGCCAGGAGATTGCGCCAATTGCAGTAACGACGCCACCGGCCACCGTAGTAAATACGGTACCGAGTGCCGTCGCAGCGGCAATGATGGCATTTACACCGGTTATCACCGGCCAGGCAATCAGTCCAATAGCCCCAATCATCCCCACGACCCCGATCGCCACAGCGGTAATCACCCCCAGCGTCTGCGCGAGCTCTTTATTTCGCTGGATCCACTTATCAAGTTTGAGCACGTAGCCGGTAGCGGTTTGCACCAATTTACGTAAAGAGGACTCCTGCTGGTCAAAAAGGTCAGTACCTACAGCCTCATATGCCGACTGAAACTCTTTAAAGTCGCCGCCGAGGTTTTCCTGCATAACCTTAACTAGTTCCTCCGTCTTACCGTCAGAGGCTTTAAATGCAGCCGTGAGCTTGTCCAGCTTTCCTGATTGAGCCGCGTTCATCAAAACAGCGGCGGCAGAGCTGGCCTCTTCACCAAATATCGTTTTCATGTATTCAGCGCGCTGACCGGTACCCAGTTTATTTTTATCAAAACTGGCCTGCATTTCCTTCAGGATGGTAAAGATCGGGCGGGTATTCCCTTTACTGTCTGCCGTTTTAATTCCAAGCTCTTTAATCGCCGCGTAGGCTTGCCCGGTCGGTGCCTGGAGTCGACTTAAAATAGCGCGACTACCCGTACCAGCCATTGATCCCGTAATTTTCGCATCATGTAGGGCGCCAACCATTGCAGCGGCTTCCTCAATGCTGACACCGGCATTTTTCGCCACCGGCGCAGCATATGTCAGCGCATCACTAAGCCCGTCAAAATCTGCGGCGGTTTTATTCATTGTCATCGACAGGACATCACCGATGTGAGAGACCTGCTCGTTAGAAAGCTGGAAAGCTGATTTCATCCCCATCAGCAAACCGGCGTTCTCTTCCATTGTTCGACGGTTAGCAAGCGCCATATTAAGTGTGACGGGCGTCGCCGCCTGAATCGCTGCCGCGTCTCCGCCTGCTTTCGCAATGATAATCTGAGCACCGGCCGCATCATCGGCAGAGGCGGCTGTATTGTCACCCAGCAGTCGGGCCTGCTTTCGCAACGCAGTCATTTCTGCGGAGTCTTTCGCCACGCCGAGTACAGCCTGTAACTCGGAGTTTTTCTGCGCAAAATCATAACCCGGTTTCATCAGTGCAACACCGGCCAGCGTGCCTGTCGTCGCCATACCGACACCGGCGGCACCCATTGCTGCCGCATTTCCGGCCAGCTCCTTACCGGCCTGATATCGCTGCTTAACCGCATTGAGCTTTGCCTGTTGCGCGCTGACCCGCGCCAGCGCTTCACGCTGACGATTGAGCTGTGCTGTCGTTTCGCTAATGTTGGTTTTTAACCGGCGTTCATCCGCGGCCAGGGTACGGGTATTTATTCCCGCCTGGCTGAGTTCCTGCCGCTGGCGCTGTACAGCCTGCCGTAAGCTGTTGTGTTTAAGCTGTAGCGCGGCGGCGCTTTTTCGTGCCGCGTCCATCGCCTGCGCCTGCGCGCGGGTAGGCTGCTCCGTATTTTTGAACTGGATCGCCAGCGCGGCGGCTTCCTGTTTAGCTTTCTTCAGCTCCTGACCGGTAACGGCGAGTTGCGCGCTGGCTTTGCGAAATCCGTCAATACGGGATGCCTGACCGTTAAGCTCACGCAATGATTTTTGAGTGTCCCGGATATCACCAGACAGCGTTTTACTCGCTGTCTGGATGGTTTTAAACGGGCGGGTCGCCTGGTCAACAGCCTTGAGTAAAACCTGCAATTTAACGTCGTTACTCATTCGTGTTTCCGCTTCGCTGTAGCGCCTTTTCGCGCCAGGTGGTGAGCTCGGTCAGGCTCATGGGATATAACTCTGATGGCGGCCAGTGAAAAATCACCGCGATATCCGCCATCAGGTCATCGACCGACATGTCTTTCGGGAAATTTAATCCGCCAAATTCGGCGACAAAAAACCGTTCACCTTTGTTGC
This sequence comes from Klebsiella sp. KP20-425-1, assembly GCF_025813515.1. NCBI lineage: Bacteria > Pseudomonadati > Pseudomonadota > Gammaproteobacteria > Enterobacterales > Enterobacteriaceae > Klebsiella > Klebsiella sp. KP20-425-1. The sequence goes on along the minus strand of NZ_CP109614.1, from coordinate 682,775 downwards.
CAGCGCCATCAGGTCGGGTAAATCCATCATGACGACATCCGATTCGGTAAGAGACGGACTGGTCATACGCGGCAGCACTTTAATCAGGGCATCCACTTCAGAGCGCGCAACGTCTGCCAGGCTGACACCGCGCAGGGTTCCGGCGTTAGGCTTCATCAGGGTGATTTTTTCGATGACCTGCTCGCCGCGTTTGATGGGGTTTTCCAGGGTGACGATGTTTTCTTTGCTCATGAGTTTCTCACTATTTACGGATTCGGGGTTAACCGGCCAGACATGCTGGCCGGGGAAAAATTACAGGCCGATATTGCGGCGGTGCTGGTCGAGTCGGTCGACGCCGTTCACCTTCTCAATCATGTTGAGGACGTCGATTTCTACCAGCTCTTTACCGTTCATGGTCAGCTTGTAGTACGTGCAGACCAGCGATAATTTGCTGCTGGTATCCTCGCCCTGTTTGCTCTCGCCGTTATCGACTTCCTTCACCTTGAAACGGGTCTCAACTTCCACCGCCACGGTTTCGCCGTTATCGTCCCGCTGGTAAGAGCCTGCATAGCGCAACAGCGTCCCGGTACCGACGGCACCATAAAGCGACCAGATCGCATCATCAGGGAAGCCGCCGAGGGAAATCTCCATCGCCAGCGCGTCATCGTCGAGGCCGAAATCGACAGGGGCTGAGCCTGACATCCCGCCGCCCCGGTAATTTTCCAGCTTACGGGTCAGCTTAGGCAGGGTGACGGACTCGATAACGCCGAGATAGCTGACGCCATCCAGAAACGTGTTCAGATATTTGAGCTTGCGCGGCATTGCCATTGGTCAGGGCTCCTTAATTGCTGTTAACCGATGACACCAGATTCGCCAGGTATTTATCGGTAATGCGCTGGCGTAGCGTCAGGTTTTCGAGAGGGGGAACCGGCGTATAGTCGTAATCGATATACAGTTTTCCGGCTTTGAGGGTCGCCGCGTCGTTGGCCGATTCATCAAACCAGCAGGTCGCATCGACGATATAGCCCGCCGTTTTCATCTCGCGGAATTTCGCATTGATACCCGCAACGATGTCCTTAATCAGCGTGGCAGTGATCGGCTTGTCTACCGCCCACATGTGACCAGCGGCCATTGTGTCAGCGATAACCTGCGCGGTGCGGGTGTAGTTCTCGAACAAGAACAGCGGGTCATCGGAGCAGCAGCGGTTGCCCCAGAAGCGGAAACCGTCTTTACGAATGAGCGTGGTGACGCCTGCCTCGTTAAGCAGGTCGGCATCGGTGCCGGATTCCTGCAAATCCCAGAAGACCGACGCGCTGATGCCGGTGACGCCATTCACGCCAACGTTTGACAGAGTTTTGTGCCAGCCGGTGTCCTGGTCGATTTTGGCGCGCAGGCCCAGCGCGCGGGCAGTCGCCCAGGCGGTCTCGGTCGCGTTCGCCGTGGTATCCCATGCCAGAAAATCCGGCCAGATAACCATCAGCTCACGCTGGCTGAAATTCTCGCGATAGAGCATCGCCTCGGAAATGTTCTTACAATCCCATGCGCTGATATAGCCAAAGGCGCGCAGCTTCTGGCAAATCGGCGCGAGGGCGGTCGCCACTTCAAGGGAGTCGAGGCCCGGCACGCCAAGGATGCGCGGTTTAACGCCGGTGACGGCCTCCGCCGTGAGCAGCGCTTTCAACCCGGTGTAATTGCCGCTTTCGTCGGTACCGCCGATGATATTAGAGATAGTCTGCGCCTCGGCATCGTCGCCGGTACCTTCGGCAACGCGCACAACGACAATGACCGGTTTCGACTGGTCGGCGATTGCCTGGAGGGATGCGGCCAGGGTGCCTTTTGTACCCGCTTTCGCAATGGCGCTTTGCACGCTGGTAATCAGTACGGGCTTATTGAGTGGGAAGGTGGCGGCATCGGCATCGCTTGCCGTGCAGACCATGCCGATAATCGCCGTTGATACGGTGGAAATGACGCGGGTGCCGTCGTTAATCTCGACAACCTGGACGCCGTGATGAAAATCGCTCATCCGTTTAACTCCGTGGTTAAGGGTGAGCATTATTTTCAATCGTGGTGGAAAGGGTGACGAGTCATCCCCGCTGTAACAGGGACAGTACAACAGGAATGACCGTCACAGGTCAGGCAACACGACTCCAGCACATCAGTAGTGTGTGGGCTTCAACCACGCTGAACGATTTTCCCTCGCCAAGGTCGGCTGTTTTGCCGCTGGTCGAATGTTTGTGCGGCGGGATCGTGACGCTATGCTGATGGTCTTCTGCATAGTCGGTATAGTTCCATCCCGTATATTTCTGGTTATCCGTTCCGTGGGTGGCGTCCTGCCAGGTATCCCCCGGAGCCCCGTCCCCTGCCCTGTGCCGGTGCCTTCCATTTCCGGATGTCGTCAGCTCCTGTTGCTCCTGTTCGCTGGTTTCGCCGGTCACATCGATTTGTACGGCGGGCAGGTTTGCGCGCAGTAATGTAACGGTATCGCTGCCGCCGGTATTCCCTACGTTTGAGCCGTCAGCTTTTGCCACCCGGATTGTTTTATTTTCACCGGTGTAAATCCATTGCGACCACGGCCAGCGCTCATTAGGGTTGAGGTTCTGGTTAAAAAAGCGGGTGGTGCCTGGTGGATTATCTTCCTCCCAGGCATCACGTACCGCTGTTTTAACAGCCTCCGTAATTGCCTGCTGTATGTTGATATCAAGCTCGTTAATGATTTTATCGGCGTAGTCCTTAGCTTCATTCTTTGCTCGATCGACCTCACCCAGAGAGGCAATCACAACCGCCGGATCCGTCATTAACCGCACATCAGCGGTATTGTTAACCGCTATCCACAGATTGACGGCCTGCTGCCTGCCTGAGCCTTCCGCCAGAAGAGGCTTATACGACGGCGGCAAACTGGCTAACGCCAGGCATACCCCGTCATCATCATAAAGCGCGGCCTCTCGCAGCCAGAACCCGCCGACCTGGGGAAACATCACCATCTCAGCACGGATCACGTTTGCACCACTGTCGGCAATGACCAGGCGGTTAAGCGGGGCACGATAAAGCTCATTAACCAGCCCCGTTTGCTCCGCATAGGGTTGATATGGCGTGCCTCCGCCATCTCCCACCCCCATATGGGAGAAGCCGACAGGCTCCCCCGATATCGCCGCCGCTGCCATTTTTGCTTCTCCGGCAGGCGTCAGAATCGCAATATATTTTTTCCCTGCCATAGAATCACCTCTTAAATGCTGATGCCACGGCGGGCGTAGTAGGCCTGGAAGTAATCGTAAATTGACTTTATTTCCGTATCAGATAATGCGCGGTCAAAAATCAATGCTGCGCCGATATCCGATGCCCCCGGAACCTCACTGCTAATACCTCGACCAATCCTGTATTTCAGTTCAGGGTTTACAATGGTTTCAAACGCAGCCGTCGGGATATTCTCCCCGCTCAGCTTGTCGGTCATGCTCGCGACATTAATTTTTTTACCCGTGTCCCGGCCATAGATAAACGCAGGCTCTCCGGCTGTCACATTTAATGTGGCATAACAATTCAGCACTGTATTGGCATTAGTTTCTGTATTTTTATAATGCGAATAAAATGTCAGCCTTGCCGTTCCCTTATCAATAACCAGACTGCGACCAGCGTCACCTGTACCATTATAAGAAGAAATAAAAAATTGTCGCAGTGTGGGATTTACTTTCTTCACAACAGCAATCAGCGTCGTTTCCTTCGCCGTTGGCACTCCCGTATCAATAAAGTTATTAAGATCGAAAGTGGCAAAATGATTGCTTACTACAGGCGAGCCAGACACGACCGCATCCGCGCCACCTGCTGCAAAGTTTTTCGACAGATTCCCGCGCCCGTAAATACCTGCATATAAAAGACCATCTGTGTTAAACGGTGGATTCCATCCATCCGGGTTTGCAATGATATTAGACGGCACGTTAGATTTGATGACCATAACCATGTTATTTACTCTCCGTAAGGAATCGAAAGACAGAATTGCACTGATGCGTTATTTAACGGGTATGGTTTACCTACCAGCTCCGGTATATTTTCGGCCTCATACTGGCCCGTCCCCGCTTCGAAAATGAAATTTTCCAGCGAGTTAAATTTGTCGCTATCAAAAACGTTGCCGTTTCCTTCATGGGTAGTTTTATCGCCATACCACAACTTTGCATTGCCGGTGATATCCCGGCCAGCTGTGATTTTAATAATCGTATCCGCCACAATTTCAACGGCGGCGATAGCTACGGTTCCGGCACTGTCGGTCACACGAAAACCTTTATCGACATACATCGTGGCAACGTTTTTCACGTATGACGGCCTGAACGTCAGCGGCGGTGACGGCACGTGATAAAACACGTAAATCTCACGCCCAATATTGATAATTCTAATCGGCCCCAGCGGCTCCCAGCCTTGCCCCTCGTTTAATACCTGGTGCATCACTTTGGCGAATTGCATATCCATCCAGCGATAGCCATTCGGCCCCAGATGCCCTCCTTTATCCGGGAAGGGATACGCAGGCGTGACAAGGTAAGCGTTATCATGTTCGCGACAAAATTCCCACTGCGCCATCCCGATAGATAAATCAGCATCATCACGGGTATAACCGGCCCCGGTCTGGTACATGAAAATAGCTGGCGGCGCTTTCTGTCCGGCGATGCCGACAGCCATATCGGCTACCATATCGTTATAGAGTTTTTCGAGATTCGCCTTATAAGTCGCTTTGTCGTTAGAGCCATCCCTTTTCTGGTAATTCCACTCCCCCTGAATCCAGATGATTGCCCCGATGGAATAAGACACGCCTTCCTTATCAGCCAGGGCTTTCACCTGCTGAACAGCCTGAAGCGGACGCTGATATAGTTCAGGCGTCGCACCTTTGGAAAGCTGCTCAATACTGCGACCGTTTACGCCGGTGCTGGACAGAACAAATCGACGCGACGGGTCGCGCTCCAGACAATTTCGCTGTAACCAGAGACGACGCAGACCGTTTGCAATAGCTACCCCTCCCTCGCCCTCATTAGGTGAACCTGCCGGCAGGGCTGCAACCTGTTCATTGCTTATCATCGCGTTTCCGGTGCCGTTCTGAACGACAGCACGCAACGGTTTTAATACTGCATCTCCCAAAGGCGCAAACGCCGGGTCTGTTCTGCTGGCTGGTCGGATCGAATCGCCCAGCATCAGGTTATCAAAACCCTTTACAGGGGTTTGACTCAGAGCGGGCCATCCCTCCTGTTGCGTTCCGAGACTCTGGCTGTAAATCAGCAGATGAATCAAACCGGTAACAAGACGCTGCACCGCGGCGTTATAGCGACTGCGAACATTCTGCGAATACGCCTTGTTTTGCGCATCAGCAGCAGTCAGATTAAGGCTTTCAACAGGGGTATCTTTAACCCCGATTAGCTCGCCATCCCTATCCGTCAGCGCTTTGAAAAAACCTTCCTCATCCTCAAGATTCAGCCAACCCATACCACCGGCTTTCGTAGTGAACTCACCATCACCACTCAGCGCATGAGGCGCCGCTTTCCCTGACTGGTCAGCTACGTCAGAATAAAACCCGTCGATATCTTCCAGACGCAACCAGGCGCTGTCCGTGGTTTCAGTATGAAATTTTCCGCCACCATTCAGCGTTCCCGGACGTTGCCCGATACCATCTGGCCCGACAATATTTACGCTAAATCCTTCCGGGTCACGATAAATCAACCCTGGCTCGCCATCCTCATGCGACATCGCCATGTCTTTAACATATAAACCATCAGGCGCGACCATGCAGTTAATGGCCCCGAACGCCCCACTTGCCATCACGCGAAAAAATGAGAACCAGTCATCATCAACAAAATCCAACATCACATCGCCATCATGACGTGACTGGAAAAAGTTATTTTTAATTTCTTGCAGCATTTTATCGCTGGGTAACTTTTTCCCGGTTGGCGTGGCGATGCCATTAATATTTTTATATTCATCCAGCCAGTAATCGGCATCATCAGTACGCACCGTAAAGATAGCATCAGGCTTAATCAGCCCCTTATCAACATCAGCCTGTGCGCCTGCCGCATTGTTGTAAGGTTTTTCGCCAACGGAATAACCTTCCAGCGTCTGCATTAAAAGCAAAGTGCGGTTTGCCAGTTCCTGCGCCTGAATATTAGCCGCACCGCCGCGACCACCCTCGACTTTATCTGCGCGGGTAATTAGAGGAACGTCGCCCCATTTAGGTGTTTCAATAATACTGGTCATATTATTTCCCGGAGTAATGATAATTCCCGTCATAATTAACGGCTGCGTCATAATAAATACTGTCATCCGGCTCATACCCCGGCGGATACACCGTTATAATTTCCCCGTCGACCACTGCCGCGCCTATATGAGCCATGCCGTACACGCTTGCCGATAGTGTGAGTTGTGATATATGTCGACTCACCGGCTTTGCATCGCCGATAATTCGTTCTAACTCTTTAATCATCGTCTCAGTAATGCCGATATCGTTGAGGTCAATCTCAAGGCGGAATGTCCCGGCAGGATCGGCCACCTTCCACCATTCCTGGAGCGTCATGCTGTAGCCCAGCGTTTCAATCACACGCCGAACGGCGGCAACGGTACCTTTGCGTTGGTGGATCCAGAAAGCATCACTAACAGCCTGGCGTTTCTCTGTTTCCGACCATGTTTCTTCCCAGCGGTCGACAGAAAACGCCCAGGCCAGATAGGGCAGGAATTTCACCGGGCATTTCCACGGATTCCATAAATCGCGCAGCGATACGGGTAAATCGCTGATAGAGGCGCATGCTGCGGCGGCTCGCTGTTCCAGCAGAGATGACCCGGGCGCCATTAGAGAATTATTCATCCGATCCCCCGATAATGACGCGGGCGTCGGTGCAATAAGCCGCCTGCGTTTTATCCAGCACCACATCGGCCAGCGGTTCGCGCAGCTCGACGCGCTGAACCCCCTGCACATGCAACGCGGCGTAAATCGCCGACATTCGGATGTCACGACCAAGGCGGCGCTGCTCCGTAATATAGGCAGTTAACTGCGCTTTTGCGGCGGCAAGAATCGGCTCGGTCGCTGGTCCGGGGTAAACATACAGCACTGCGTCGATCGCATAATTGACGATTTCAGCCGAGACGACTGTCAGGCGGTCAGCGACCGGTCGTACACTCTCATCATTTAGCGCGGTACTGACGGCCAGCAATAAATCATCCGACGCCGTGCCGTCACCTTCCCGCGATAGTACCGCGATAGTGACCTCAGCTGGAGCCGGGCTATTAGCCGAAGCATCCGCGACACGTCCGTCGGCACTCAGGGCGTGAAATTCATAGGCACCGGTTGGCCCAGCAACACTCATACCCTCAAATGCCGCCGGTACGCGCTGACGTAAATCACTGTCAGATTCCATGACCGCCGCCACCGGCGGGATTTGGGTCTCGTCTCCGGGGGTGATGACCAGGCGTTCAACGTTATTATTTGCCGCGAGCTGGTCGAGGTCGTTTTTGATGGCATAGGCCACCATCCCGGCTTTCGCCGCCTCGTTAATGCGCTGGCGTAAAATCACCTCACGATAGGCATTCTCTTCGAGATATTTCACCAGTGGCTCAGACTCCAGCGTTAATGTCCTGGCGACCGCTTCCTGCTCATCTTCCGGGTACAGTGAAATCAGCGTCGCTTTGCGCTCGGCGAGGATGGTTTCAAAATCCAGTGTTTCCACCACATCAGGCGCGGGGAGCTGGCTCAGGTCGATAACTGCCATAGGTTCAACTCACAGGGATGGTTAAGGAAAGGCTCTCACCGGTATCGGTGATTTGGCCGGTCACGTCGACGACCATCTGCCCGTTAAACTGCCGCGCTGTGGTGATGCTGGTCAGCCTGACGCGCGGCTCCCACTTCAGGATCGCCATGTAGCACGCGGCCATAATTTGCAGCTCAAGTGCCGGTGTCTGAGGCTGGTCAATCATCTGCGACAACAGCGAGCCGTATTCACGACGCATGACGCGGGAGCCGACGGGCGTGCGCAGAATATCCCCGATGCTCTGACTGATATGGTCAACGTCTGAAATGCTTTCACCGGTCGTGCGATTCATGCCGAGATAACGCGCCGTCATTGGGTGCCCTCCGTCCATTCATCGCCGCGCCTGATGCCGCCGTGGCCGTGTTTATCCACCTGCACACCGTTGGAAGTGAAAGCGCCGCCGCTGTGCTCGATATCACCTGACATCTTGCCGCCTTGCTTCACCTCCAGCGTGCCGGTCGTCAGCTTGTTGGTGCAGACCACCTCCGGTGTATCGAGGGTGACGCGGGTCTCGGCTTTTACCAGCACCACCGGCACGCTGACGGCAACCGAATCGGATGCGGTCACATCGGCGGTTTTAATGCCGGTGACGGTCAGCGCGCCGGTTTCCGGCTCATAACTCATAACGGCACCGTCGGGAAATTCAACGTGCCAGGCATCAGCAGAGGCCGACGGCGCGGGGTTGTCGTCGGAATAAATACCCGGCAGCACAAAAGCGGTATCGAGCTCACCGCCCACGGCCAGAATCATCACCTGCTCACCAATGGAGGGAGCCCACCAGGTGCGCGAGCGCCCGGCCCGATGCGTCAGCCACTGGAGCCAGTCGGTATAAATGCCGCCGGTCTGCACGCGACAGCGCCCGGCGTCGAGGTCAGTTTCGACGACGATTCCGGTGCGGATCATGTTGCGTATCGCGCGGGCGAGTTCCTGGATAGATGCGAGAGTATTCATAGGGGAAAGGATGCCGCCGGGGTGTTCCGGCGGCAATCTGCGGGCGTTTTGCCCTGGCTGGCACAACGTTATATGTATCAGCCCGGAATTGACCTGACACATCCATGGCACAGAGCCAGACCTAATCTTATGAGCCGCTCTGTGCCAAAGCAGACGTTCATTGCGGTAATGGTGTTAAGAAAAGCAATTTTTTTGATAAAATTGAGAAAACAAAGAGCTGGATAAATATTTTTTCATCAAAAACAATTTAGCCTCAGGATGATATTGCTGTGCTGATCACTATGCTTTAATTATTGAAATGTTTTTAACAATGCCACCCCTAAGGATGGCATTAATTAAAAATCAAACGTCACCAAACAGCTCTCGATAATTTGAACAGTATGATCCAGGAATAAAAAGCATAGGTTCCATATGATTATAGGCACCCATACTATCACTTATTCCGAATTGGGAGCCAAAAAAGAAATCAGGCTCAAGTGATTTTCTAACCTCTACAGAGAAAAGATTTAAAGCATGAGCTAAGTTATAATGCAGCCGAAACAACTCTCTTCTCCAGTGTTCGTAGGTGTTATATTTTTCATGATATTTATCTTGATCCATTCTGACTCTCTTCCAACTCATATCCATTTTCCAAAAGCCATTTATGTTACTTGCAAAATTCATATTAGTTATATGTTCGCAAAGGCAATGTGCATGGTTAGCAAGTTCAATCATTGAGAAGTCAAGATTGGGAAGTCGGCCTGGCATTTGGGTTGCCAGAACGGCCTGGCAAGCCTCATAAAATCCATCAACAACTTCAGTTTGCATAGAGTTAGCGATAAGATTCTCGCTGATATTATTCCAGTCCTGAAGATACATCCTTTTTGTAATACGCTCTATAAGGTAGCGCTCTGTTGAGAACTGAATACGATTCGATCGCCCACAAATATAATTCTTCTGTTCATCACTCAGAGTTATAAAAAAACCCTCAAGGGCCGTAGCACCAATCACCATGGCTTTATTTAGTTTGTATTCACTTTTTATTTCGGAGATTGCATTATTAAGGTGCGGTGGTATCCCCTTATATTTATCATTAACAACGTAATAAAACTCCCTGACTGTGGAAATGGCATTCCAATATTCATAAAGCTTTTTGAAATCACCCTTCATTTTATCTAGCGATTTCTTTTCATTACTAAGCAAATCCTCTGGGGCGTATACCTGGTAATAAACACCGACACCACATACCCATCCATCATTACCTCTGTCACCTATATTGCCATGAGGTTTCACTCTTTCGAACCCAGGAATATAATACGACATAACCTTTGAAAACAAATTTTCATATTCTATCCCATCGCTTTCATGAACTTTAAGTTTAAAACTCTGGATGAATCCCTCTGGCATAATCAGACCCCTGATGCAAATTTACATTCATGAAAAAATAAGTGAAGATTTGGAATTAAACACACTCTCCATTTATTTTTCTTTTTACCTTCAGCATAGCTTAAGATATGCCTAACTTTGATACTATATACTCACTAAGCAGTTATGGGGAGCTGATTTTCTGTGACAGTCTATACAATAAATGGTGCTGCTTAAGCTGATGAGAATCTAGATATCAACCTGAGCTACAGAGTGTCGTTAACGTCCATTACTCGCTGTGAGTTCAACGGGTCGATACAACGCTATCCTTAATCAAGGGGGGGTCGTTGCCAGTAAAAACTGTATCAGCTCAATCAACGAGGTAGTCGATAATGACGCTTTCCACAAGCTGCCGGTCATCGTCTATAAAGCCCAGGAGCTGGCGCTGTGGATACTCGACGGCGGCGCTTTTGGGGAATGGCTTGTCCTTTAATCCGAGCTGATGCACACGGGCGATGCGCTGCACTTTACCGGTAAACTCCACCACCGCAGCGCTGTCGTTACCGCTCGCTTTCATATAACGGTTGGTTCGCAGTTTCGCGAACATCTCGCGCTTAATCCGGCCTTTCTTTGCCCTGACGGGCTGGCGCTTACGCGGGGCAAATGGCGAACCGTCCGGCGCTTTCTGCGACTTAATGCGCTGCTGTTGCCGCTGGCGCAGTTTCTTCGCAATGTCGGCGGTCATCTGGCGACGCCCGGCGGGAGAAAGGGCCGATATCAACCCGGCGAGCTTGTCCTCAAAGGGTTTGAAGTCATTCATCCCATTTACTCACCAGTTCGCCATTACTCCACATCTCAACAAGGCGCGTCACCGGCTCCGGCGGTGGCGGCTCCGGGATGTTCTCAACGTACATTGCGCCGTCGGCCTCTTTGACCAGGGTGCGCTCGGTCAGCAACAGGCTGATGCTGACATCAAGGCTGCTGTCGTTATTAATGTCAGCGTACCAGGCAAATCCTTTTTTTCTCCCCTCGTCGGTTGTCATGATGTCCGGCTGATTGACTCGCAGCCAGGCCATAATCGGCACAAACAGCAGGTCAATATCGTCGGTAAAATCCGTGACCACGATGTTAAGCGTGTACCGCTTTTCAAACGACAGGGAGCGCGCCAGCGTCGCCGTATTGTTGCCATCGTCCAGGCGAAGGCAAAGCATATCGGGGTTAGTACGCAGTACCGGCACCGCATCAGTTAAGGCTTTTCGCAGACTGTTGGGCTTTTGCATCGATTTCATCCTGGCATTGTTTAACCGTATCGACCTGGATTGCGCAACTTTTCAGGGCGTTTTCGAGCTGGCGTATATCCGCACTCAGGTCGCCATTAGTTAGCGGGTCGCTGCCCGGCATCGGGCAGGGGCTGACCTTCGGGCAGGCGTTGTAAACAATCACCGGCGGCGGCGTTGGTGCAGGCGGTGCGCTGGTGCAACCGGCGCACCGCATCAGGTAAATCAGCGCGATACCAGCGGCGAAACGCTTCATTTTCATTGAGTAACCTCGTGATAGTTTGTTCACGCCGGAAGGCCAGCAGGTTAGCCGTGGTGAGTTTGTCCCGCATGGCAACCTGCGCCAGCTCTATGCGCTGCGACTGCTCTGCGGCAACGTTGAGCTGATTTTTCAGCATGATGATGGTGGTTTTCTGCGTACCGGCGACCCGGTTCGCACGTTCAAATGAGACCCGCAAATTGCTGTTATCGTGTCGCATCCACAGCAGACCCGCACCGGCCAGCGCCAGCAGGATAATGACTATTTTCATGCGGATACGCCTCCGGCCTTGCGCCACATTGCGACCAGCTTGTCGAGGCTGTGCTCACGCTGACCGTATCCAGCACCCGGCAATGAAGCCCAGATATTGCAACAACGGGAAATGGCGCGCTCGATGCGCCCTTGCTGCAAGTCTTCCAGCGCGCGGCGCTCACGAATCAGCTGAATGGCGAGCCTGTCCTGTGATGCCGGGCTGAAATCCGGCAATGCAAGCTGCTTTTTGTAATGCGGCCAGAACAGGTAAAGCTGCTGGTAACGCCCGGATGCCGTGGATTTTTCCCCGCGACGATTGAAGACCTTCGCCGGGCGCCCACCGGCGAACGGGTGATCGCGATAATCGGTAAAAATCTCCGGCTTGCCATCGATACCCGTGACGATAACGTCGTAACCGTTGTTTCGGGTCAGCGGATGCGTTGCTGTCCCTTCCGAAAATGCCAGCGTGTCGAGGAATGCCGCAACGTTGGGATGTGTCTTAATGACTGCCATCGCTTTCCCCTTTTTTAATCTTGCGCTGGATAGCAAGCTCTACCGCCTGATAACCGGCGATACCCAGCATGGAGCCAAATCCGCACACGGCCGCAGTTGGCAGGTCTGGAAACTGTACCAGGGCAACCCCGGCCACCATCGAAACAAAGCCACCCAGCAACGTGCGACCAATAAAAAGACGTGCGGTGATCGGTTCACCACCGGCCAGCACTTTACCTACGACAATCAGCGCGCCGATGATAAAAAGCGAAATGACGCTTTTTTCCCCTTCCGTCATGTGGTTACTCCCAGAGGTTTATGGTTTCTGTTACGGGGGATGACTTCACATCAGGTAGCTCGATCACAGTGCCATGAGGCAATACTGCGCCGAGCTCGGCTAACCCCGGATTTGCGGCGAGCACCGACTCGAAGACCCCCTCAGTGCGCCCGTAATACCGGGCGCAAATCATGTCGAGCGTGTCGCCCTGTTGCGCGATGGCCTGCATCAGATTTGGCTCACGATGCAGCGGGGTTTGTCCTGGACGCGTGATACGGCCCAGCGCATGTCCCGCCACAGCTCGTCGACAGTGGTATCGATGCTGTCAGCTTTCTTGTCACCTTTTGCGCTGGCATCCACACCGCGATAACGCTCATAGAGCGTGGCGGTCGCCATTGAGGTGACGGCGCGCAGGTAATAGAAAACGCGCACGCTTTCGCCGTCGAGATCGTCAGCCGGTACGTCGGCCAGCTTGCTAAAACCCCCGGCAATCTGCTGTTCCCGCCACAAAAACAGCTCGGCATTGGTTTCGGCGATGCCGGTTTTGATGGCCTCACGCAGCCGGGCCGGGGCGACGGTCTGCTCAAGGCGCATCCCTTCACGCACGCGTTTCGGGTCGATGTCAGGAAAGAAAAACGTATTTTTTATCACCGGCTCATCGCTGGCAGGCGGCGGGATGACCACCACGCCACCCGGCTGCGGCTCATCGTTCTTTTTAATAATCAGCGTCGTCATGACTACCTCTGAATAGGTGGGCGGTGGACGCCGGTCTCAGGTCGGGTAAAACACCCTCATCGACCGGCGTGCCGCCCTGGCGCGGGGCGCATTCTGTTAACCGGCGGTCTTTTTCGGTCGGCCACGTTTAGCCGGTGCCGTGGTTTTCACGGCGCGCGGCGTGCTTACCGGGGCTTTAACGACTGTTGCCGGTCTGGGCTTCAGCTCTCGCTCAAGCCGTTCAATGTCTTTTTTGACGCCTGCCTGACAATCGAGCTGCATCGCGCGTTTGAGGTGGGCCAGCGCGTCGGCGGGCTGTTTGTTATCCCGCAACACCTGGCCGGTGATTTTGTGCAACTTTGCGCGCACTTCATCAGGCATATCGGCGGCGGCGGTCAGCGCCAGCGTGTCGAGCAGCTGGCTGATGACGACCGGTTCACCGGCGGCATGGGCGCGCATGGCGGCGAGTGCCACCTCTTCGGTAAACATGTACTGCGGCGGGCGGCGGTGTTTGCCTGGCATGGTCAGACCGTACTTAAAGGCGTAGCGGGCAATATCCATCGCGCCGCCGATATCGCCGACATCAAGACGCCACAGCATGACGGTCATCACGATGTCATCCTGCGCACCTTTGCCCTGTTCCAGCACGCCACTGACCCACGGCAGATAGAACGGCAGCAGCTCGCGCTTTTTCGTGGCTTTCAGCTCTTTACCAAAGATGGCTTTTAACGTGCGTTGGTCTGCGGCCAGCTTAACCAGCATCTGCTCGTAGGCAGTGGCATGCCGCAGCGGGTTGTTTTCCCGCTGCGCGGTTTCAATGGCCGAGACCCGCATCATGTGACGCTGTGCGGGGCTCGTCATCGGTTAGCCCTCCGGTTGCGCGGCAGAGAAATCGCCCAGCTTGATATTTTCAATGAAGCACCCGGCGGCGTAGGTTTCGACCACGTAATCGATGTTCATCGATTCGTAGTTTTCCACCTGGTCGAGTTTCGGGTTTTCGATGATGGAGCGGCGGTGACTTTCATCCATGAAATAGATGGACAGGTTATCGAGACGCGTCACCATAATCGCGTTCGCCGGGAAGTACGGCACACGGACGGCGGGCAGGTTGCCGATGCGTTTCTGGCTGATGATGATGTCAGCCGCGAGCGCTTCGCTGTTCGGCTGGTCTTTGTTGACGATCGGGAAATATTTATCGGCCAGCAGCTTACGACCCACAATCGCTACAAGTTCGGCATCTTCCTGATAAATCTCGTCAATCAGGTTGTCTGTTGCATCCATGACCAGCGCATCGAGGTTAACGTAATCGCCGTTTTTACCCACACGGATCACAGCGGAAACAACATTCCCTTCTTCGTCGACAATTTTGCTCATCACGCGGGTCGGCGCTTCATTACGGTATTTCTGCAGCCAGCCGACGGCGACATCCTGCAACATCGGATGAGTGGCGCGGTCAGAGGTTTCGGCGCGCTCAACGCCGTTGAACCCGGCCATGATGAAATCGAGCGCCTGCCGCTGGATGATGGCATCACGAATACGGCGCTGGAAGTCTTGGAATCGCGCCCACAAATCCAGCTTTTTATATTTGAAGTGAAAGTCGAAGTTGACCTGATCGCATTCGTACTTGTTGGACTCCAGCGCGGTAAAGTCGGCGGTTTTACGCTCCTTGCCGCTGTTGGTGTCCGTGGTGCTGGCGATGGTGCCATTGACGCCGACGCCAATTTTTTCACCCTTCAGCTCATCCACCGGCACGATATTAATTTTCTGCAAAAAGGCCGAGGACATCTGCACGGTGTTCATCATGGTTTGCGTGACGGACGGCTCGACGGAGAATTTTTTACTCACGTCGTCCGGGTCTATGCCGTTCAGCTCAGCAACGCGGGACATGTAGGCATTGAATTTAAAACGGGTTTCCTGACGCATAGTCTTTCCTGTTTGGTTAAATCTGGTTGTCTGACCGGGCAAGCCTGTCGCCCGGCGATAAATTCATGACCGTTTAGCAGTCGGTCAGCAGCTCATCGCCACCGCCACCGGTGGAGAGCTTGCGGCGTGGCTGCGCGGTGCTTTCGGTGTTATCCAGCGACGTTTTTAACTGGCTGAATGCCTGGCTGGTCTGGTCGGCCTTCGTGGTGACGTCCTGTTTCAGCGTCGCAAAGGCATTTTCCAGCGTGGCAAGACGCTGCTCAGTGGCGGTTAGGTTTTCCTGCACATGTTCACTGACGGCCGTCACGGCTTCATGCACATCCTGAAAACGGGCGTCATCGCTGGCCTGTTTGCGGCTGAAGATCGCTTTCACTTTGTCACTCAGGGCGGTAAAGACATTTTCCGCCTGGTCTTCAAACTCCAGCTCGGCGAGGGTGGCGACGGAAATCAGGTTGCCCGGCTCGGCTTTGAAGCGGTTGAGGGGGTTAAATTTGGCACCCCGGCAAAATTCGAGGTATTCGGTGCCAAGGCTGGCCGGGTCATCGGTCACGGCGAGGCCGACCAGGTAGCATTTACCGCTATTGGCGAAATTCGGCTGAATTTCCATTGAGGTGTAGACCTTCTGCAATTTTTTATTCATTGCGATCAGGTCATCGGTCGGGGTGATTTTGGCGAACAGCGCCAGCTTGCCTTTCAGTACCGAATCGTCGTCAATCTTTTCAGACTTCAGCTCAACCACATCGCCGTAACGGCTGAACGGGCCATCCGGCAGGATGCCTTTCAGGTGTTCGAGGTTAATGCGGCAACCATAGACGCGGGGGTCAAAGGTCTCAGCCATTTCCTGAATATCCGTCGCGCTGATAACGCGGCCGTCACAGGTATCGCCTTCGACGCCGATGCGAAACCATTTTGAAACTTTTTTTGCCATTGTCAGGAGTCCTGATATCGGGTTAACGGGTCGGGGTTAGTTTCCCGACGTCGCCGCCCACCCGCTATCAATCCCGGATGGCTTATCCCTCACACAACAGCACCTTAGCGATTCGCATCACCCGTTTCTTTAGCCTTGCCCTGTATCAATCACGGCGAGGCATCCATGACCATCACCACCGACACCACTTTATTAAACGACCCGCGACGCCAGGCGGCTTTACTGTACTGGCAGGGGTTTTCCGTGCCGCAGATTGCCGAAATGTTGCAGACCAAACGCCCGACGGTGCAGAGCTGGAAACAGCGCGACCAGTGGGAGGAAACCGCACCGCTGAACCGGGTCGAAAGCACCTTAGAGGCCCGGCTGATTCAGCTCTACGCAAAGCCCAACCTGACACCCCACGATTTCAAGGTGGCGGATTTTCTGGCCCGACAGATGGAGCGCTTTGCGCGCATTAATCGCTATGGCCAGACCGGAAATGAGGTTGACCTTAATCCCAATGTGGCCAACCGCAACAAAGGCGACCGCAAAAAGCCGACAAAGAACTTTTTCAGCGACGAGGCTATCGAGAAACTGGAAGAGATTTTTTTCGCGGAGTCTTTCGAGTATCAGCTCCGCTGGCACCGCGCCGGGCTTGAGCACCGTATTCGCGACATTCTGAAATCGCGCCAGATTGGGGCGACGTTCTACTTTTCCCGCGAGGCGCTGCTGCATGCGCTGAAAACCGGCCATAACCAGATTTTCCTGTCAGCGAGTAAGACGCAGGCGTATGTATTCCGCGAGTACATCATTCAGTTTGCCCGCCGGGTCGATGTCGACCTGACCGGTGACCCGATTGTCATAGGCAACAACGGCGCTAAGCTGATTTTTCTCGGCACCAACTCAAACACCGCGCAGAGCCACAACGGCGACCTTTATGTCGACGAAATTTTCTGGATCCCCAACTTCCAGAAACTACGCAAAGTGTCGTCGGGCATGGCCTCACAAAGCCACCTGCGCAGCACCTACTTTTCGACACCTTCCACCCTGGCACACGGCGCTTACCCGTTCTGGTCGGGGGAATTATTCAACCGGGGCCGCGCCAGCGCCAGCGAGCGGGTTGACATCGATATCAGTCATGACGCGCTCGCCGCTGGCGTGGCGTGTCCTGACGGTCAGTGGCGGCAGATTGTCACCATTGAGGATGCGCTCGCCGGGGGCTGTACGCTGTTCAATCTGGAGCAACTCAAGCGCGAAAACAGCGTCGACGACTTCCGCAATCTGTTTATGTGCGAGTTCGTTGACGACAAAGCGTCGGTGTTCCCGTTCGAGGATTTGCAACGCTGCATGGTCGACAGTCTGGAAGAGTGGGAAGACTTTGCGCCGTTCGCCGACAACCCGTTCGGCTCCCGCCCGGTCTGGGTCGGATACGACCCGTCGCACAGCGGCGACAGCGCCGGGTGTGTGGTGCTCGCGCCGCCGGTTGTCGCCGGGGGCAAGTTTCGCATTCTGGAGCGCCATCAGTGGAAAGGCATGGACTTTGCGACGCAGGCCGAATCCATCCGCCAGCTCACCGAGAAATACAACGTCGAGTACATCGGTATCGATGCGACCGGCCTCGGTATTGGCGTCTTCCAGCTGGTTCGCTCGTTTTATCCCGCCGCCCGCGATATCCGCTACACGCCGGAAATGAAAACCGCAATGGTGCTGAAAGCAAAGGACGTTATCCGCCGTGGCTGTCTCGAATATGACGTCAGCGCCACCGACATCACCACCTCGTTTATGGCTATCCGCAAGACCATGACCAGCAGCGGGCGCAGCGCCACCTATGAGGCCAGCCGCACCGAGGAAGCCAGTCACGCGGACGTCGCCTGGGCGACCATGCACGCGCTGTTAAACGAACCGCTGACCGCTGGCAGCGGCCAGGCCACATCGTCCATTCTGGAGTTCAACTGATGAGTAAATACAAAGGCCGCAAGCCGCAGCCACAACAGCGCCCGCGCAACATGAAAGACAGCGCGCCCCAGAAAGTGGAGGCGTTTACCTTTGGTGAACCGAGCGCCGTGCTCGACCGCCGCGATATTCTGGATTACGTGGAATGCGTCAATAATGGTCGCTGGTTCGAGCCACCGGTCAGCTTTAACGGGCTGGCAAAAAGCCTGCGTGCCGCCGTTCATCACAGCTCGCCGATTTACGTTAAGCGCAACATTCTGGCCTCAACGTTTATTCCGCACCCGCTACTGTCACAACAGGACTTCAGCCGCTTCGCGCTTGATTTTCTGGTGTTTGGCAACGCGTTTTTAGAGCTCCGAAAGAGTGTCACCGGTCACCCGCTGAAGCTGGAAGCGTCACCGGCGAAATACACGCGGCGTGGTATTGAGGATGATGTCTACTGGTGGGTGCCGTCATTTGACCAGCCGCACCCGTTCGCGCCGGGATCCGTATTCCACCTGCTGGAGCCAGACATCAACCAAGAGCTGTACGGCATGCCGGAATATCTCAGCGCGCTAAACTCCGCCTGGCTGAATGAAGCGGCGACGCTGTTCCGTCGCAAGTATTACCAGAACGGAGCTCATGCAGGTTACATCATGTATGTGACGGACGCCGCGCAAAGCGGTACCGATGTTGAGGCGTTGCGCGATGCGATGCGCAGTTCGAAGGGGCTCGGCAACTTCAAAAATCTGTTTTTCTACGCACCGCACGGAAAACCGGACGGCATAAAAATTGTGCCGCTTAGTGAGGTGGCAACGAAAGACGATTTCTTCAATATCAAAAAAGTCAGCGCCGCCGACCTGCTCGACGCTCACCGCATCCCGTTCCAACTGATGGGCGGCAAGCCGGAAAACGTCGGCTCGCTCGGTGACATCGAAAAGGTGGCAAAAGTGTTTGTTCGTAACGAGCTCATCCCGTTACAGGACAGAATGCGAGAGGTCAACGAGTGGGTCGGTCAGGAGGTGATCCGGTTCAAAAGTTACACCCTCGACACCGAAAGTGACTGATTTCCGCCGCCTCCGGGCGGCTTTTTCTTACCCCCACGCCTGACCGCCTCAAAAGCCCGCCACGCCCTCGAACGCCTCCGCATCTCCCACCGACACCCTCGCGAATCCGCGCGGCGCAGCGACGCGCTCAGGTTGCGAAAATAAATGCGCAAAAGTACGCTGGCGCGCAGTGCTTTCCCCGCCTCGCCTGCCCGCTTCGTGGGTAGGAATTAATGCAACTGCAACAGGTCATCGGATCCGCGCCAGCTCTGGCGGCGATCGTCACAAAAATGGAGTAAACACGCATGCAGAATGATGCACTTAATGCATGCACGACTAAGAAACGGAAAAATCGCGGGGAAATGGCATAAAAAAACCGGCATTCAGGTTGCCGGTTAGGGGCGCTTCTGTGAAGTTACTGGCCGCGTAATGTGCCAATGATACTGTTGAGACACACGCTGGTAACAATCAGCAGAAAAACAGTTGTCCACGGATTTTCATAAATGAGAGGTAACATATTGATAAAGATCCTTTTATTTTTGCATTCTGATGTGATTCAGTAGGTCTTTAATGACCTTGCCTAGCTCTTCGCTGCTTGCCTGTTCGACCAGCTTAGCGGTATAGCTGTCGACCTCTCGTGAACTAAGGTCATTGTTCTGCGCCAGACAGGTAATGTGCTTCGACCAGCGCTTAACCCACTTATCCTCACTAGAAATGGAATTTTGCATGTCTAAAAACCTCGATTTATTTAACCAACAGACGGCGGAAATCTTTGCGGTGCTATGGGATAACTTTCCCGTTCCGCAAGTCATCACCTACGAAAAATTTAACGCAGCACTACCCGATGACTACTTTAACCAACTTAACTCACCGGAAATGAAAGCAATAAATCAATTGCGTAGTGTGGTTGAAGGTACATTCACTTTTCTTGGTGAAAATGGATACATCCAGTATGAAACCGACCATCAAACGTATTTTATGGATGTGCGTCTGACCGAGAAAGCTCTCGCCGTGCTCAACAAAAAGCCTGAGGCGCTTGGCGGTAATGAAACGATGGGCGATAAGATTATCAGTGCGGTGAAGGATGGAACCCCAGGAGTCATTGCAGGTGCGGTGACGAATTTGCTGACACTCGGTGTTAATCTGGTAACAAGCTAACGCCTCGCAGGACTCGTTGTTCAACCCGGCCAGCACTGAAACCGTTTTCAGTGCTGGCCGGGTTATCATAATGAGTTATCCATACCGAACCTAACTCATCAATTTTTTAATTGACGTACACCCACTGCATTCAATATTTTAATTTGCGGTATTAAACTTTAAAGTGAGGACTTTCGATTTATACCGTTGTTCAATAACTCCCATTGAATGCAAACGACCAAAGAGTGTTTTTGCAATCGATGTTTCTTTAGCACTTTCCACATCTTTAATTATTTTCCAATACTCAATATCTCTAGCCATTAGGCGATGTTGCTCATTTCTAACTTTCAAACAGTCACCTAATACAATAACTCCAGTTACCAACTTGGGTTGGTCTTTAGCATATAATCTTGTTTTATCAGGATGCATAGTATGCCCATGCTTGCAGATAACCTTACGAATCACAGCACAGAATAATCGATTTACGTTAGCGCCAGAAAAAGTCAGATCATCAACATAAACAGTCATGTTAACTGTTAATTTTTGGCAAAGCTCATACATTTCACTAAACATTCTAGAGTTTGCAAAGTAGGCCAAAGGCATACTAATCCGACTTCCTGTTGGCAACCGGTCATGACAGGTGCATATGTGCGACAAAATATCAGCAACGTCAGATGACGTTTTCATCACTGAAAAGAAAAATGAAAATATCATTACCCTTGTTGTTGAAGGGAAAAAGGCCTTAATATCAGTTGTCATCATCTTTTCATGGTTAAGATGAGCTTTAGCATTCGTTACATTAGAACACTTTTTTCTACCTGAATGCAGATATTCTGGTAACGCAATGCGCGATAATAAACTCGCAATTCGCGTATGCACTACATCTAATTTCTCTAAAGGCTTTTGTATTTTTCGTGGCTTGCCTTTTTTAGACAGCTGTTCAAAAACAGAGTAATTACCTTCGTCTTTTCTCAAAATAGATAAATCATTCACACTAACGCAAAGAAGTCCGGCAAGTTTTTTTTTGGTTTTGAGCTTATAAAATGGCGAATCCTTTACGTCATAAGATTTATTTTTAGTGGAGATCTTAAGCTTTTTCCGTTTTTTCATTTTTATTACTTACCCACTCTACGATATCCAGAACTTTACCTGCTAAATTTAAGCGTAAACTCTTAGACAAACGCCCTTGAGTACCTAATGATTCTGAAAAAAACACTAAGGAAGATACTGGTATGTCAAAATGAGATGCATAACGCTGTAAAACTTCAATCGACGGCGACCAAACTCCGCTTTCAAGTTCTACTATTTTTTCTTTTGGAATACCCAAAGATGTTGATAATTCAACTATTGATTCTTTATGGTATTGCCTTATTAAACGAAGGGCTTTATGTAACATAGGCAACTCCATGCTATTGAAACTAGGGAGGACGCATTACTCATCTCCCCCTTCAAAATAGTTTACTAATCGTGTGATTAAATCAAACAGTCGAATACCCCACTTGATCGCTTCCCACGCATAAGCAGCCCACTTTTTCCGGTTTGACTTGCTCTGCGCCTGCTGTTCGTTGGTTACTTTATCATTCTTCATGACTTTTTCCTTATGCCCACGGTGTGCAAACGGATGTTTGCTCAAGCACCATGGTTCGCCCTCATAAGGATGAGATTGAACAGCACTAGCCCCCTGCTCCACGAACCCTTGGTCGCCCAAAGGGTTCGAATACCCATACGCCATACCATCTGGACCTGCGATGACTCTTGCGAGCTGCGTCGCTTCGGTGCTCAGAGGCGTTGCGCGGGGTAAATGTTAGAAAGCATCTGCTTTCCACGGGTAATAAATACCCAATTGGTGGCGACTTATCTCACTAACTAACCAATGAACGCATCATAACAAGATATCCGCTTCGCTTAGGAGTGATGACTTATAACATTTTCTCATAATAGAATATTTAATATACAATTACATAATGAAAAATTTAATTACACTTTTTCGATGAGAAGCACCATGAGCACAATACATTAACGCCAGCTCTCATCCTCCCACACTTCCTGAAGGATACTATCAAGCGCCTCTCGGTCAGAATCTTTATCGAACCCCATCAGCTCGACACCGGTCATAGATCCCTTTTTAACCGTTACGCGCGTTGACGGGAAAACAGACTGTATTCGCTTGGTCAATTCGCATTGAAAAGCATCAATTACCGGCTGGCCTATTTTTTGGTCTTTATCTAACGTGATATTTACCTTCACCTTGCCCTCCTTTGCAAAAGTCTCATCGACAGGCAGAGCGGAAAAAACAACGGAAAAATTATTGTTTTTCATTAGGTTGCCTTTTGCTATTTCCGCAATCAAATTTAAGGCAATTTCTCGGTCTCGCTCCTGACAAGTACCTTCAGCCGTCAGACGCGCAATCATTTCGACACGCTCAATCATGACGAGCTCTCTCAACTCTCTATCCACACAACCTCCACCACGAGATACTGTATAAATAAACAGTATCACGTTTTGGCAAAAGGTGTGAAGAAAAAAATCACAGTTAAATACACTGTATGTACATGATATGGATGAATATTAGCGGTTACATTTTCGTTGCCAGTTCAGCTAAAGCCGCAACACGATTAAGGATTTTCCTAGCTCTAGCCTGATGCGATGGTGCTGCGGAAAATATTTCTCCTTTGGCCGTTACGCGTAGCCATTTGCCATCAAAACAACTTTTACCACCGGCCATCAGGTGCAGGGCTTCGCCCCGGCTGATTGTGATGCCGGTTGTCAGGTGTATCTCGTCGATAGTTTTCACTATAACTGCTGTTTGCTCGTCCGTTCCGTGAGTGAATTTTCGCCGTACTGCTGGCTTTTGCTTCCTGAGTCGGTTGGTCAGCTCTCGTCTTTCACGCCGACTCAGCGGTTTTGTTAAATCCAGTATCGGTGGATCGCTTTCGCTTCCCGTACAGTTATTGACAGAACTCCGAGAGGGCGCAGGAGCGCCTTTAACGTCAACGGCCAAATCAACGGCTCGCTTCGGCACAATTTTCCACTGCGTTAGTCGGGTTAAAATCGGGGTGTCAGAACCGACGGCGGAATCGTACACGCCACGAATGCAGACAGTTTCCTCGCCATACTGGTTAAACTCGGCCCGCGGTTCATACAGTGTGCGCACTTGTAAATCATCGCGCCGGACAAACGGGCCTCCCTGCGCATTAACGTAACCAGCCCAGTCACCGGCGTCAGCGGCATCATGAACGGCGGCAAACTCAACGCTTAAACCGTGCGCGGTCTCGGTATCAGCGAGACGACGTAACTCACGATATACCGTCACCGGCGCGCCACCGATAAACTGAAATTGACGAATGTGCCAGCGTGCCGCCCATGCTGATACGGCAGGAGCTGTATCTTTCAGCAGCCCACCGCTTTCGTCATCGGTTTCACCATCGAGAGCATAGCCATCGATATTTTTTGAAATGTATTTAGCAACATAGCCGGTAGCGCTGCCCTTTTCCGGGTCAATGGCCTCAGCATGAAAGCGCGCTTTTTTGGCTTTATCGCTTCTCAGTTCGTGGTGGTCTTCCTCCCACGCATAATCACGGATGATAATGCGTACGCGCTCGACGTCTTCCGGCAACATGAACATAAGCATGTGCCAGTGCGGCGTTCCGTCGTGATGAGGCTCGGCAACACGTATGCCGAAAATGCGGATTTCTTCCCGATGCAGCTTGGCGCGAATGCGCGCCCAAAGTCCGGTGAGATAACTCTGCGTGTCCGACGGGCTGGCTCCGTTCCATTTGCTGTTACGGTATCCCGCTTTAGTCGTGGCGTGATATTTAGACGGTGCAGTCAGGGTGTAAAACTCCCCGACATAACCGAGCTCATTACAGATATTTTCAAACCCACGGATGCGGGTCATCAGCTCACAGCGGCGTATAGCTGGATTAGCGACTGAGCCGTCGTATTTTTCAATCAGGCTGATGCGGTTGCCGTCTTCGTCTTCGAGATCCAGACCTTTGAGAAACTCACGCGTGCGGCGCTTCTGCTCGCGCCAGTCTGTCACGCAGTTTTTACTCGCGTAGGCGTGCTTTTTCTTGCTGACGTTGCCGACGGCAATGTGCAGATGTTCGCGCCATGCAGCCGCAATGCGTCGCAGACGACCACGCCACCACACATCGTTAAACATGCGGGTGATAGCTGGGGCTATTTCGTCCTCGCCGACATATTTCTTTGTCACCCGCTCCCAATGTGGCGGGGTAACATTGAATTGCAGGGAAATAATCCCAGCTTGCATATACCACGTGTACAGCGTTTTGAGTTCACTTAATCCGGTGTCATCAATGTCGGCCAGCTCTGACCGGATGAAATTAGCGATATCAGAGGCCAGTAAGTCAATATCGGCGCGGGACATGTCCGGGAGTCGGTTAAATCTGGCGACCATATTGACCATGCGTGATGCCAGATATTGCATAAGCTGGGTATCAAGATGACCGCCGAAAACAGCGGTTGATACATTGCTGTTGATGCCAACGCACTCGTATTTTTTTGCGACCAGTTCAAGACGCGGCAATGCCTTTTTACAAAAGCTGATTAAAAAGGCATTAGCTCGTTGACCGCCCTGATTTTGCTCAAGCACCGTAGCGGTTCGATAAACATCAAAACGCACACACTCAGGCTGGAGAGAAAGCACTTTTCTCGCATGCAGCAAAGCCGCGAACATACGGCCGCGGCGATGCTGTTGGTCATAGGTAAGATATGGGCTGGCTATTGCCGACCGTGGAGCATTCCACGGGTAAGCGAATTGAACCGCCAAGTCATACCCCCCGATAATGTTTAGATTTCAATTCGGTGACCTCCTGACAGGTCACGCAAAAGGCCACACCCGGAATCGCAATGCGGCGAGCTTCCGGGATTGGTGCGTCACATTCTTCGCAGAGAAAACGGGAAGGTGCAGCGATACGGCTACGCGCGTTGCTGATGTGGCGTTCGCGGTCTTCCTGCTCGCGCAGTTGTGCTAAATCCATTGCGTCGGCCATTAGTGCAGCTCCTGTGATTCATTCTCAAAGCGAGTGGCTTCACGGCGCAGCAGTTCGGCGGCTTCGGTACCGCTCATCCCCTCTTTGGTGATATGTATCGCCAGTGCCTCAAGACGGATTGAAACAGCGAGCGCGCGGTCTTTACGTTCTTCTTTTTTGGCATCGGTCAGCAATACGGCCAGCGCATCGCTATCTGTATTAAAACAACGGGTTACGGTATTACGCATAATTTATTCTCCTGATTTCGGGTAATAAGAAGCCCGGCGGGTTTACGCCATTAAATTTCTGTTTGGATTAATTCGGCATAGTTAGCCGTTTGGGAAATAAACTCACCACTGCACGAAAATGATTCATCGCTGTAATAAACGCCTTTTTCTCGTCAGTAGTCAGCTCACTTAATTCGAGCTCATGACGAGCCGCCGGGATTTTTGCCAGAAAGAAAATAGCGGCCAGCGCCCGATTATTTTCTTCAAATTGTGGGTCACGTTTATCGCGCATATCATCGACAAAACGTTCAACCTCTTTCCAGCTATCGCCCCAATATCTCGCGCGCAATTCAGCCACATGATTGAGACCGGCCAGACGTTCACCCGCTTTTAGCGGAACAGTCGCAGAAACAGCTTCGATAGCCATGATTCCCCCTGCTTTTGAGTGGAGAGACCAGCCAGTAAATCAGCCTGTGAGCTGCTCGGGTGCCAGCGCTTGCCATCCTTACCTGCGATCCAGCCGTGGCCATAGTGCATGCCGGGACTTTGCTTTTTAAGCAAAGACGCGAATGACGGTTCAGTATTCAACATAAGCACCTCACATCAGACCGAATGAGGCACCGAGACCGCTCATGGTGTCTACAACGCTTGTCATTGCCGGGTTAGCCTGAAGCCGCGCATGCAACGCCAGAGCCGACAATGACAACATGCGAATTCCAGCATTTACGCTTTCAATCATGTTGTGCTTACGTGCAGAGGTCAGGCGCTCATCAGAGACCGCACCGCTTGCCAGCTCGCCGAGTTCACTCATTGCTCGCATGACATAAGACTGCAATTTGTCTTTAGCCAGCTCATTTACCGGCACGCACGGTAGACAATGAATCTGCGCAAGAAAGCCATCAACGAGGGTTGAGTCTTCTGTCAGGTCAGTCAGCAGCCACAATTCAGGCGGCGTGAACTGGTGAGGCTGTTCCGGGTTGAGCTTGTTGCGTAACGTCTGAACATTCATACCCGCACGCTCGGCCAGCTTCGCCATGTTGTGACGCTGCGCAAAAGCCCGGCATGCTTCGTCATAGTGGGGATGTTTGGAGACCTGAAAATCAAACATGTTGCATCCTTATAATTCACATAAAGTGAATTAAGCGCCGATGACGAGTTGAAAACGGGAATGACCCAACGCCTTACGCAACTGCTCTTCTTTCCAGCGTGCGTAATAGATGCGAATCGGGCCACCTGCTTTCTTGCAGCCTTTACGGATGGTGCGGGGTTCGATTGGTACACAAGGGTTGTCGCCGGTTGTCCAGCGGTAGGCGGTGCGTTCAGAAACACCCTCGAGCTCCGCGAATTGTTGCAGAGTAACGATAGGTGCAGGCACTTTGATGATTGCGATTTCAGAAGCCATGTTGCATGATTCCCCTTTTACTAAAGATTGCAATTAATAGCCATCTGTTTGCCAACGTTCGCCATTAATTGCCTAGGTTTAGGCTTAACATAACTCCCAAAATGGAGCTTGTAAATAGGTTAAAGCTACATGAGAATTGAAGGTCTTGGTTTAAACAATGAAGAAGTGCTGGATAGGATTTGCGAGGCTTACGGATTTTCTCAGAAAATTCAATTAGCTAGACACTTCGAAATTGCATCAAGCTCTCTTGCTAATAGGTACAGTCGCGATTCCATTTCTTATGACTTTATTGTGCATTGCGCCCTAGAAACTGGCGCAAATCTCGCTTGGCTACTCACCGGCAAAGGGTCACCTACAACCGGCAACATGAATAACGATACCCAAAATGTGGAGAAATTCACATTAAGTGAAGAGTCTCTGGTTAGTGATGGCGATTTGAGTATTGCTGGCAAGTTCTTTGGCAAGCCGCTTACGAATCCAATTGCCGTCTACGCTGACGGAAAACTCCATTTCATCGAACGAGACGCATCCCTTTCAGATGGAGAATGGCTCGTTGATATTGAAGGTGCAATTAGCATTCGAGAATTAACAAAATTGCCTGGCAGAAAACTACATGTAGCAGGGGGCAAAGTTCCCTTTGAATGTGGATTTGATGACATTAAAGCATTAGGTCGCGTGATGGGTGTATACAGCGAGGTTAACTAATGACCGTGCGTAAAAATCCGGCTGGCGGTTGGATTTGTGAACTCTACCCAAACGGCGCAAAAGGCAAACGAATCAGAAAGAAATTCGCCACTAAGGGCGAAGCTCTGGCGTTTGAGCAATATACCGTTCAAAACCCGTGGCAGGAAGAAAAGGAAGACAGGCGCACGTTAAAAGAGCTGGTTGATTCATGGTATAGCGCTCATGGCATTACACTGAAAGACGGCCTGAAACGCCAGTTAGCCATGCACCATGCCTTTGAGTGTATGGGTGAACCACTCGCACGCGATTTCGATGCGCAGATGTTTTCCCGCTACCGAGAAAAACGGTTAAAAGGTGAGTATGCCCGTTCAAACAGAGTGAAAGAGGTATCGCCTCGCACGCTTAATCTTGAGCTGGCCTACTTCCGGGCGGTATTCAATGAGCTAAATCGCCTCGGAGAATGGAAGGGTGAGAACCCGCTGAAAAATATGCGCCCATTCCGCACAGAAGAAATGGAAATGGCCTGGCTAACTCACGACCAGATTTCGCAACTGCTCGGAGAGTGTAAAAGGCATGACCACCCTGATTTAGAACCCGTGGTAAGAATCTGTCTCGCCACTGGTGCACGGTGGTCTGAGGCTGAGAGTCTGAGAAAAAGCCAGCTCGCGAAATACAAAATCACGTACACCAACACGAAAGGCAGAAAAAACCGCACCGTCCCAATCAGCAAAGAACTCTATGAGTCTCTGCCTGAGAATAAAAAAGGCCGGTTGTTTAGTGATTGTTATGGCGCGTTCCGGTCAGCTCTGGAAAGAACAGGCATCGAACTACCGGCAGGACAGCTTACCCACGTTTTGCGCCACACCTTCGCCAGCCACTTTATGATGAATGGTGGTAATATTTTGGTCTTGCAGCGCGTTCTCGGCCATACGGATATAAAAATGACCATGCGATATGCGCACTTTGCCCCAGACCACTTGGAAGATGCAGTTAAATTAAACCCGTTAGCAAATAATTGATAACTTCAATAAGGATATAGCAATGGCAGCAAAACTTTTTACATGCCAATTATTCGAAAGTAAAGGGCTAAATAAAGCTATATATTTTTCTGGATTAAGTTATGACCTCATCATTCATCCATATGTTTATGGCGAACCTCTGACATCCATTCAACCCATATACTACCTTGATGAACTAGAGGCTATTGCAAGATTAAGAATTGAACCGCCAAAACCAATCTCTGAAAAAGAAATTGAGTATTTAATAGATAACTATTTATTCGAATACTCACTCTTAGATAGCGATTCCAGGATGTGCTCAAAAATAACAAAGCCTGCTTTTTGGCCTTTCGAGTCAAACGACCTCTATCAATATCATGACAATAAAAACACTAGAGCACTAACACTTGATCCACTTAATGATGAAAGTATTGTTAGTTTACAAGATGCTTCAGGAGAGGAATGGAATTTCACTGATTTTTGCTTTGCAAAACCATTAATTTTCAATCATTTGGAAAATTGCGCCATAAATATCAAGAAACTATATAATGAGAAAATAAATGCCATCATTGCTCCTGACTCTCACCGAGATGGATATATGGGAAGATTGAGACTAATTGAAAGTGAAAATGAAGTTTTAGACTATACTCAGGCTCTTGATTTAGAATACAAAATATCATTCCATAGAATAAAGAGCATTGATACATTTGAGATCGAGTCTGAAATTATATCAGGAGATATTATAGACATTCCTGTCCAAAAAATAACCACAAATAAAACTTATTCACCTTTATTGCTTTCATATTATTTCTCTGGACTACGAGAAAGAAATCCGTTACTGAGCTTCACTGGGTATTATAATGTCTTAGAGTATTATTTGGAAGATGCTGCACCATTAATAGGACTAACAACTGCTCGCACAGAAAAAGAAAATTTAAGACATGTCATGAATCTAATAACTAATCATAATGAACTTTATCAATTCATAATGAACTTTTCGCGGCACCTAGTTACTAACATAGGACAAGATATCATTTCATCTTCAGGTGTTAAAATCACTGGCGTTAGCGTTCAAGACGAACCAATATTAGTGACTAACATTAGCGACTGGCTCTATAAAATACGTTGCGCAGTAGTACACTCAAAGAAAAGTAGGAGAGGACAAACCGAAGCTATCTTTGAACCATATTCAGATGAAGCCGATAATATACAAGCAGCCTTGAGTGTAATCAAATGGTTATCTCAAAAATGTATTTTAAAAGATAATGAGTTAACGAACTCTGTACCATAGACTAAACCTATAGAGTGGCGATAAAGTGGCGGTAGAAATGGCGAATAATGGACAATCACTGGCAAATAATGGCAATCTATGTCAATGATAAATAAAGCAAACTATTGATTTT
The DNA here is from genome assembly GCF_025813515.1 of Klebsiella sp. KP20-425-1. Classification (NCBI taxonomy): domain Bacteria; kingdom Pseudomonadati; phylum Pseudomonadota; class Gammaproteobacteria; order Enterobacterales; family Enterobacteriaceae; genus Klebsiella; species Klebsiella sp. KP20-425-1. Next base: position 652,811 of record NZ_CP109614.1, on the reverse strand, counting down.
CTGTTGTTCTGTTAGGAACTCATAATCGCTTGGTCGTTGGTTCAAACCCAACAGGGGCCACCAAATTTTAGATTTAAAATCATATAATTAAGCCACTCGAAAGAGTGGCTTTTTTGTTCCTGAATTTTAAAATGGCACCACAAACCGCTGAGCAGCGCGCATGGCTTAGCGTGTTGTCGCTATCCCATTAAGAGGATAAAAAGTCCGTTATAACGCAGGGAAAATTTGCGCTTACGCTAAAACAGATAGCATTCTGCCTTAGCAAAATATTGCTCAGAGCATCTCGGGCAGCCCATAACCGCCGCACTCCTGTTGACTTCTGTCTAACTACGCAACGTAGTCTTGAAATATCTTTCATTCCTGCAATGCTGGAATTCATACTACTCACGATAAATGTAACAACACAGGTCAATTTCCGAAAAATAACCATAGCCTGCGCCAGCTGATCGAAATCAACGCGTTCCTCCCCCCGCTCTTATATATAACCCGCTGACTTACAAAAAGGATGAAATGATGAAAATACGGGATATATCAATCAGTACCTGTCTGGCACTGTTATTAATGGGTTGCGTAGCTAAACCACCCATGACGACGGAAAATGAAAGAGGCCGCCGCGTTTGCTTTTAATGGCGATGCTTCGCAGGTGACAATTTCCGATGCGAGGCAGCAGGATGTGAAAACCAACTTTGTGGTCACCATCGGCAAAACCAGCCATCGCTGCTATGTGACGAAGGCCGCCGAGCCGAAGCTTTACGGGCTGATCCCGCTGGGCGGCGGTAGCACCGTCTCGAATGCCATCTGCGCCGGCGCCAACCCGACGCTAGCGAGCAAAACCTGCGACGCCCTGTCGCAAAAAGCGGGCCGCTGCTGAGCCTTTGCGCAGAAGAAGGCCGCTAACTGCGCATTTAGTCACTTTTTCTGCCGTTTTACCGCGGTCGCTTAGTTCAGCGACCGCACCTGCTGATAAGAATTGAGCCGTTCCCGCAGCGAGGTGAGCCAGACATCCGGCTCCTGACGGCAGATTTCGGTGAGGATCGGCGTCAGCACCAGCTCGGCTTCATGGAAGTCGGTCCACTCCGGCGGCTCCAGTGAAAAAGGATCGTTCATCAGCCAAATCACCATCGGCGTCCAGGCGCGCGGATCCAGTTGCAGATAATCCTGACAGCGCATCATATCTCGGGTCCGCGCCTCATCGGGGACGATATCCTTTCCCACCGCGGCGCTACTCATTGCCAGTACTGTTATTCCTGCCAGCAGATGTTTCCAAACCCATTTTCGCCAGAAGGCGCGTTTTTCTTTCGCCATTGTTATTATTTTACCTGCCAGTTGTCGCCGGACGATATTCCCGAGAACTCACCTTAATAAGAGCAGATTAATCGTTTGCATTTTTTTTAACAGCAGACCGCGCTGAAGCAAGTGAACGCCCGTTCCTACAGCTGTCATCCAGCTATGCAAATATATTCGTCTGGCTCAGCTCCACAATATTTCCCTGGCCCAAAACGATTTGTGTTACAATTACGCCTTATAACGGCATCGATAAAAATAACCCCCGCCGCACCTGCACCAGGCATCGCCCTTCTTTTTTCATATCAGGATTTACGCCCCCATGAATGCGATAATCATTGACGATCATCCATTGGCACGTATCGCCATTCGCAACCTTCTCGACAGCAACGGTATTACCGTCGCGGCAGAGCTCGACAGCGGCGCTCATGCCGTGCAGACCGCGGAAAGCATGCAGCCTGACCTGCTCATCGTCGACGTCGATATTCCGGAGCTCAGCGGTATCGAGGTGCTGGAGCAGCTGCGCAAACGCCGCTACCAGGGAACAATCATCATCATTTCCGCTAAGAATGAACTGTTCTACGGCAAACGCAGCGCCGACTGCGGAGCAAATGGTTTTGTGAGTAAAAAAGAGGGAATGAATAATATCCTCGCCGCAATCGACGCAGCCAATAATGGCTACAGCTATTTCCCCTTTTCACTGGAACGCTTCTGCACCCACGGCATCACCGATCAGGACCGGCTGGATACGCTGTCAACGCAGGAGATGAAGGTGTTCCGCTATATTCTCAGCGGCGTCGACTACACCACCATCGGCAGCAAAATGAATATCAGCAATAAAACGGTAAGTACCTATAAGGTCCGTCTGATGGATAAATTAGGCTGCAGCACCCTGCTTGAGCTATATGACTTTGCGCAACGCAATAAAATAGGGTGATGGCATGGCGGTTCGTCTTATTTTATCCGTCGTTGTCGGGCTGGCGCTGAGCCTCTCGCCTGCCGCGTATGCCATGAAACAGCTGGAGCTGAAGAGCCATTCTCATATCGCGGCGATCGATATCCCGCTTAGCGGTAAGGAGAAAGCATGGCTGGCGGCGCAGCCTACGCTGACCGTCGGGACCTGGCTTCCCGAGAGGACGCCCATCGTCTATGACGGCGACGAGAAAAGTTATCAGGGCATTAACGCCGACTATCTGGCGCTGATGGCGCACAGCCTCGGACTGAAGGTGATTATCCGCCAGTATGACACCGAGCAGCAGGCGCTCACCGCCCTGGCCGACCGCCAGGTGGATACCCTGCTCACTCAGGTGGCGCACCGGGATGCGCTCGCCCCGGGCCTGGATCAATCCGCGCCGCTGCTTAAAACCTGGCCGACGCTGGTCACCTCGCTGAAATCCCCTCTGCCGCCGCTGACCACTGACCGCCGCGTCACGCTGGCCTGCACCCGCGATTGCGCTTTTTTCGATATTATTCAGCAGGCGTTTCCCAACGCCAAAATCACCCTTTATGATAGCGACTATCAGGCTCTCGCCTCGGTGGTCAGCGGCGAGAATCAGTATTTTATCGGCAACAACATCACCACTGGCCACTGCATCTCGAAATATTTCTCGCAATCGCTGGTTATCGCGCACTATTTTCGTCAGCAGGAGCAACACAACCGCTTTGTCACCCGTGACGATCGGCCAGAGCTGCATCAACTCTTCGACCGTTTTATCCATGCCGTCGACAGCGACACCGCGATGCGGATCATGCAAAACTGGCTCAACCGTGGCGATCTGTCGTTTCTCAATACCCCGCTTACCTTTAGCCCCGAAGAGCAGCGCTGGCTGCAGAAGCATCGTCGCGTCCGCCTGCTGGTGAACCCCTATTTTCCGCCATTTACCCTGGTGGATAACGAGGATGAACTACGCGGCATCATGGCCGATATGCTGAATATTGTCTCACTCCAGACCGGCCTGCAGTTTGACCCCATTCTGGTGCGCAACCGTCAGGCTCTGGCAAAGCGCATGGAAAAAGAGGACTGGGCGATCATGCCCGCCGCCACCCTGACCCCACAGCCGCAGGCCTACGTCACCCTCAGCGATCCGCTCATTAACGTGGCCTTTGTGCTGGTCGCCCGCGGCAGCGCCCCCGACCAGCATCTGCTGAAGCGCTCGGCGCGGATCGCCCTGCCGGTCGGGCCTATCGCCGCCCATGATCTGAAAGCGCGTTTTCCGCTGATTAACTGGGTGGAAACGGATAACGTTGGCGTCGCCATGAAGATGGTAGAGGAAGGCGAAGTGGATGCCGCCGTAGCCTCGGAGCTTTCCGCCCGCTATATGATCGACCACTACTATCCACAGGGTCTGCACTACACCCGCATTGATGGACTCCCCGTCGCGGCCATTCGGCTGGCCATCCCGCGCGATGAACCGGTGCTGGCCGCCATTCTTAACAAAGCGCTGCAGGTTATTCCGCCACGGGATATTCTGCAGATGACCGAGAAGTGGTCGAAAATCTCCAGTCAGCAAATAGAGAACTGGAGCCAGTACAGCCGCCAGTTTTACCAGCTGATCGCCTTTGCGCTGGTGCTGATCGCCATCAGCCTCGGCTGGGGACTCTCCCTGTGTCGGGAAGTGCGCAAACGTAAAGACTCCCAGCAGCGGCTCGAGGAGGAGCTGGCGCAGAAGGAAGCTCTCTCCTGTGCGCTGGAGCGCGAAAAAGACAAAGCGATTCAGGCGACAAAAGCCAAGAGCCGCTTTCTGGCCAGCATGAGCCACGAGCTGCGCACGCCGGTGAGCGCCATCGTCGGCTTTCTGGAGCTGCTGGCGAAACCTGAGCTGAACGTCGGCCAGCGTAAAGAGGCGATCGAGCTGGCGGGGTCGACGGCGCAAACCCTGCTGGGACTTATCGGCAATATTCTTGATATCGACAAGATTGAATCGGGAAAATACCAGGTTACCCCGCAGTGGAGCGATGTCGCACAGTTAGTGTCGCAGCAGTGTCATACCTTCGACGCGCTGGCGCAGCAAAAGGGCATCGATCTGCACTACCATAACGCGCTGCAGGAAGGGACCATGCTGTGGGTCGACCCGCAGGCGCTACGGCAAATCCTCAATAATCTCATCGGCAATGCGCTGAAGTTTACCGTCGAAGGCGCAATTCAGGTCTCCTGCCGGCTGACGCTGGCGAATGAGACACAGGGAGAGCTGGCCCTCATGGTTAGCGACAGCGGCTGCGGGATCAGTGAAGCAGAGCAGGCCACCCTCTTCCACCGCTATGCCCAGGCGCGCCAGGGACGCCAGCAGACCGGCTCCGGACTGGGGCTGGTCATTTGCAAAGAGCTGGTTGCGCTGATGCAGGGTCGCCTGGAGATGGTCAGCCGTCCGGGCGTGGGGACCACTTTCACCATCACGCTGCCGGTCAAGGCGAGCCGCTGCGCGATCCACGCGCCGCAGTCGTCGCCCGCCAGACCGCAGGCTCTACCCGGGCTGGCGATACTGATAGCGGACGATCACCCCACCAACCGGCTACTGCTCAAGCGCCAGCTCAGCACTATCGGCTATAGCGTCGATGAAGCCTGCGACGGTGAAGAGGCAGAGAATAAGCTCGCCAGCAAACATTACGATCTGCTGATAACGGACCTCAATATGCCGAAGAAAGATGGCCTGGCGCTGGCGGCCTCGCTACGCCGTCGCTATCCGGGCCTGGTAATTTGGGGCGTGACTGCCAGCGCGCTGCCGCAGTCGCGGGAGGCGTGTCTGGCCAGCGGCATGAATATGTGTCTGTTTAAGCCGGTGTCGGTCCAGACGCTGAGTCATGAGCTCAGCCGTTTAGCGGTGGGCCGCGCATCACCTCACGCTACCCGGCACCTGAAGCTCAGCGTGCTGAGCGAGAATACGGGGGGAGACCAGGCGCTGATGAATGAGATGCTGGAGACGTTCCGCGATGCGTCGGCCGCGGATTTACAGGCTGCCGGACAGGCAATCGCCCGGCATGAGCCGCAGACCTTTCTGCGGGCGCTGCACCGTCTGCACGGTTCAGCACAAATTCTGGGGATTACTGCGCTACAACAACTGTGCGCCCCTTTTGAGGCAAAGCGGCCTGATTCGCTGACGCCGGCAAGCTGTCTGGAGGTGGTACAGCGCATCACCGGCGTCATGCGCGAGATCGATGGCGAAATCGACGCCCTGATCGGCCGCTAGCCGTTCCGCTCGGGCAGTCCGCCTGCCCGAGCGTTAAGGGGACATCCTTGTCAGTTTTTTCCTCTGCGCTCTCTCAGGGTGGAACAAGTATCAGTTGCCTGCCACCAGCATCTCGCTATCCACCACAATGCCCTCTTCAGCGCCCTTCAGCACCAGATTCGCTTCGTAATATTTACCGGCTTTCAGCAGTTCTTGCGCCTGCGCTACCGCCTTACGGGTCTGGTTAAGCGGCATCAGATACTGGTTCTCAATCACGCCAATACCGGCCAGGCGCAGGGTATCGATAGCCCCTTTCTGATCGCCTTTCGCCAGCTTTTCGTTGGCGGATTGGATAGAGCTCTCTTTTTCCGGCGTGGCCACATAGTCTTCAGACAGGGCGATAGAGGCGTTAATGATCACATAGCGATCGGCGATCATTTTGGCTTTAGCATCAGTTTTCACAAACTTCGCCCAGCTGGCATCATCGGCGGCCAGCAGCGCGGCGGCGTCGTCTGTCAGTTTTTTGGCGCTATCCGGCTGGCCATGGAACAGCGCCAGACGGGCGAACTGGATGTCGCGCATCGCATTCGCGCCCTGCACCGCCACCTGCAGCACATCGGCGGCTTCTTTCTGTACCTGCGTCGTGGCTGCCGCGGCTGGCGCTGCCGTCGCGCTATCTGTTGCCCATACCGGAGAGGTACTCATCATGGTTGCCAGCAGGCTCGCCAGAATGACTTTTTTCATCGTTGACTCCTGATTAAAATCGGTAAGCATCACCAAAAGCAGCCAGCTTAAAAAATATCGTGGGCATTGAGAATCAGAGCCCGGAAGTAATATTGCGGGCCTGGTCTGACAGCTGTCAGACCAGGCGTATAAAGTGGCCTCGGCGCTCTTATTTACGCCTGCCGATCGCGCGGCCTACTATTTTCCTCAGACCTTTCTTTTGGCCCGCTGAATAAACCCTCACGCTTTTTATTCAGCGTCAGGCCGCCAACCGGGATCTGCGGAGCAATTATGTTTATGTTTAGCCATTACACCTTAAATGCGTTTAGCCCACGCGTCTTCATTCGATATAAACGGCATGCCTGCCTGATGGCGGTATTGCTGTTTATCTGCGGAGCCTGTTGTCTGGCCTGGCCGTTGGTCGCCGGCTGGTATCTCGCCACAGTAACCGGCATGTTATTGATGATCTGCGGCTTCTATTCGCTGTACAGCCTGATTGTCTTCCGCCAGCAGCACTGGAAATCACGCCTGGTGGCGCTGATCTTCGCCATCGCCTGGATCGTGCTCGGCCTGAGCTTTGTCGTCAATCCTCTCAACGGTATGAGCAGTCTGGCCATTTTATTTGGCTTTTTATTTGTTCTCGGCGGTATTTCCCGCATCGTTAACGGATGTCAAACCCGCAAACAAAGCGGCGCTGGCTGGAATATTTTTATCGGCCTGTTGGATTTACTTATCGCCTGCCTGTGGCTGGCCATGAACCCGCAGCAAAGCTGGTTATTTATTACCGCCTTTATCGGCGTTGAAATGATATTTAGCGCCATCGGCTTGTTGGTCCTGCGCAATAAAATGAAGCACGCTCAGGCTTAAGCCCTATTTTGTCACTGGAGAAGAAAATGAATTTACCTAAAGCACTCGTATTGACCGTGGCGGCTACCACATTCTGTCTGATGACCAGCCCGGCGTTCGCGGTTGAGGAAACCACGCCGCAGAATATGACCTGTCAGGAATTTATGGATATGAACCCAAAAAGCATGACCCCGGTGGCCTTCTGGGTAGTGAATCGCAACACCGACTTTAGCGGCGGCGACTATGTTGACTGGCATGAAGTCGAGACCGTTTCGGTACCGAAAATGCTGCAGGAGTGCCACAAGAACCCCGCCGCTAAACTTGGCGATCTCAGCGCGGTCATCAAAAAATAACCCCCCCCGGCATCAGGCCGGGGAAACCCGCCGCGCTGCGGCGGGTCCCGCTTTACTCATCGATACCGCATTCGCACGGCAGATGGCGGCCGATAAGCTTGCGATACAAAAACGCCCCGATAATCGCCCCCACCACCGGCGCCAGCAGCGGCACCAGAAAGTAAGGGATCGCCAGCCCACCGGTAAAAGCGATCGAGCCCCACCCGGCCAGACTGGTAAACAGTTTTGGGCCGAAGTCGCGCGCCGGATTCAGCGCAAAGCCGGTTAGCGGCCCCATCGACGCGCCGATCACGGCGATCAGCAAGCCAATCAGCAACGGCGCCAGCGGCCCGCGCGGAATTCCGTTGCCGTCGTCGGTCAGGGCCATGATCATCGCCATCAGGATTGCCGTGATGGTGGTCTCCACGGCAAACGCTTGTATAAAAGTGATATGTGGATGCGGGTACGTGGAAAAGACCCCGGCCAGGTTAAGACTGGCGGCAGTGCCGCGCACGATATGCTGACTCTGTTCAAGATCGAGAAACAGCTGGCGATAGAGCCCATACACCAGCGCGGCGGCGCAGAAGGCCCCGGCCGTCTGGGCAACAATAAACGGCAGCACCTTGCGGCGTTCAAAACAGGCGAACAGCCACAGGGCAATGGTCACCGCCGGATTAAGGTGCGCGCCGGAGACACCGGCCGTCAGGTAGATGGCCATGGCGACGCCAAGGCCCCAGATAATACTGATCTCCCACTGACCAAAGCTGGCCCCGGCGACCCGCAGCGCAGCGACGCAGCCCGCGCCGAAGAAAATGAGCAATCCGGTGCCAAGAAACTCGGCCACGCACTGCCCGGTTAAGGTAGAAGTCTGGTTCATTATCGGCATCCTGAAATAGCACGTTAAAGAGAGAGGCTGGCGCGAGCGCCCGTTTAATTCGCCTGACCGGCCAGTAGCAGCCCGGTGGCGACCGCATTGCGCGGCCCTTCTGTTCCCCGAATATTGCCCTGCCCGGCGACCACGCCATAGTGCGACAAGGCTTCCGTGATAAGCTGCGGGATCTCAAAGTCCAGCGATGAGCCGCCCACCAGCACCACAAAGGCGATATCGCGAATGGAACCGCCGGGTGAGACCTGGCGCAGCGCGCGCAGGCAGTTGGTGACAAACACTTTCTCTTTCGCCTGCCGGCGCACGAGACGAATTTTTTCCAGCGGGCTGGCGTTATCGATCGGCACCAGTTCGCCCTCCTTGATGTACACCACTTTGGCGAACACCGCCGGGCTGAGGGCTTCCCGAAAGAACTCCACCGCGCCATTCTCGTGACGAATACTGAACAGGCTTTCCACTTTGGCCAGCGGGTATTTTTTTATCGCTTCCGCCAGCGAAAGATCCTCGAGGCCCAGCTCGGTTTTAATCAACAGGCTGACCATATTCCCCGCCCCGGCGAGATGGACCGCCGTTATCTGCCCCTCCGCGTTGACGATCGCCGCATCCGTCGAGCCGGCGCCGAGGTCGAGGATCGCCAGCGGCGCCGCACAGCCGGGAGTGGTTAACGCCCCGGCGATGGCCATGTTGGCCTCCACGCCGCCCACCACCACCTCGGTCTGCAGTCGGGCGCTCAGTTCGCGGGCGATAACCTGCATTTGCAGACGATCCGCTTTCACCATCGCCGCCATCCCGACGGCATTCTCCATGGCGCACTCGCCGGCCATCCCGCCCTGCACCTTGCGCGGAATAAACGTATCCACCGCCAGCAGATCCTGGATGTATATCGCGCTCATCTCATGGCCGGTCAGGGACGCCATTACCTTGCGCACCCGCTCAAGCATGCCGCCGGCGTGGGTGCCCGGTTCGCCGCGGATGTCGCGTACCGGAGCGCAGGCGCTCATCGCCTGCATGATGGCTTCCGCGCCCTCGGCGACATCGGCCTCTCCGCGGCGCTTTTCGCCGCTAATGTAGAGGTTGCCCGCCGGGATCACCCGCGACTGCACGTCCCCCTGCGGGGTCTTGAGCACCACCGCGGAACGGTTGCCAATCAGGGCGCGGGCGATGGGGACGATAGCCTGGGTCTCTTCCGGGCTTAGCCCGAAGAAGGTGGCGATCCCGTAGGGATTCGACAGGATCCGCACCACCTGGCCCGGCGCGGCCACTTCCACCGCCGCCATCACCCCCTCGGGGACCTGCTCCAGCAGCGTCACTTCATCCACCACCGGCAGGGTTTTACGCAGGCGGTTGTTCACCAGCACGCCGTCGTCCTTTTTGAGGATCGCCGCCACCACGTTGATCCCCCGGTCGAGCGCCTCATTGAGCCACCACACGGCGTCAAGGAAATCGACGGCGTCGTCAATCAGTACGATCCACCCCTCGGCATACTGCGCCGCCGGCAGCGTCGCCAGCCGCCCGAGAGCGATAGTCGTCCCCACGCCAACGCCCACCCCGCCCGGCGTCTGCGGGTTATGACCGATCATGGTCGATTCGGTGATAATGGTCTCGGTGATGGTCTCCATCGCCACATCGCCAATCACCGGCGCGGCTTCGTTAAGATAGATGCGAGAGACATCGCTCATCGACCACGGTGTTTTCGCCAGGGCCTGCTCCAGCGCGGCGAGGGTCCCGGCGATATTGTCCCGCGTCCCTTTCATGCCCGTCGTCGCAACGATCCCGCTGGCAACAAACGCCCTCGCCTGCGGGTCGTCGGACGCCAGCGCCACCTCGGTGGTGGCGTTGCCGATATCAATCCCGGCTATTAACGGCATGCTGACCTCCGCTTAGCTTCCTTTACGCAGCTTATGCCGCTGCTGATACACTTCCGCCGACTCCCGGACAAAGGCGGCATTCACTGTCGCATGCCAGGTGTGCTCCAGCTCGTCGGCGATCACCAGCAGCTCCGCCTGCGAGGAGCGGAACGGGCGCAGCGCGTTATAGATAGCCAGAATGCGCTCGTCAGGAATGGCGATAAGCTCCGCCGCGCGGCGGAAATTGCGCGCCACCGCATGGCGCTGCATCTGCTCGGCAATCTGCGCCTGGTACTCAAGGGTCTGGCGGGAGATCCGCACATCCTGCGGGCCCACCTCGCCAGAGAGCACCTTCTCGAGGGTAATATCGGTCAATGGTTTGCCGGTAGGCGTCAGGATATGCTCCGGGCAGCGGGTGGCTAACGGATAATCCTGCACGCGCATGGTTTTCTCGCTCATGGTCACTCCCTTACTAAGTCGACGTGCAGGGTGACGGGCTCGGCGTCCTGCACCACATGTTTGGTCTCTTTGATATGAAATAGCGCGGCTTTGGCCATAAATTTCGGCCGCACCATCTGATCGTTCACCACTGGCACCGGCGAAGGCGACTCTTTGCGCGCATAGCGCGCGGCGTTTTTGCCAATCTGCCGGTAGGTCTCCAGCGTCAGCAGCGGCGCCTGGGAGAACAGCTCCAGGTTGCTGAGCGGCAGCAGATCGCGCTGATGGATGACCGTGGTCCCCTTCGACTGGATACCGATGCCGATCCCCGAGCCGCTCAGGTTGGCCGCATCCCAGGCCATAAAGGAGACGTCGGACGTGCGCAGAATGCGCACCACCCGGGCGTGAAGCCCCTCTTCTTCCACCCCGGCAATCAGCTCTTTGAGGATCGCGCCATGGGGCATATCGATCAGAGTGTGATGCTGGTGTTTATCGAAGGCAGGGCCGACGCCGATCACCACTTCATCGGCACGTTCATCGGCAGAAGCTACCCCGCCCTCGCGGGTTTTCAGGGTAAAAGAGGGCTGAATTTGGGTTGTCTGTTGCACAGGAATACCGCCTTATTCAATGGTGTCAGGCTGAACCACGCCCGGAATATTTTTGATCTCCGCCCAGCGTTCGGCAGAGATGCGATAGCCGGTGCCCGGCCCCTGATAGTCATTGATGTCGTTGACCGCACTCACCACCTCGAACTGCCGATCGAGAATGGCCGAGGTCTGCAGGTAATCGCCGGTGACCCGCTGGCGCAGCATATTGAGAATATTGCTGGCGATATCCTCAAAGCCGCTGCGGCTCAGCGCGCCGACAATATCGAGGCCGGTGATGTTGCGCTTCATCATCTCTTCCACCGCACTCAGATCCTCCACCACGTTACGCGGCGGCATCTCGTTGCTGCCGTGCGCGTAGGTGGCGGCCTCCACCTCCTCGTCGGCGATTGGCGGCAGCCCCAGCTCGCGGAAAACCGCCTGGATCGCCCGCGCCGCTTTCTGGCGAATGGCAATGGTTTCCGCCTCGGTCACCGGACGCAGGCCGCCGTCAACCATCAGGTCACGCTGCAGGATGTTGTAATCATCAAAATCTTCCGCATCGAAGTTCGAGCCGGCGAACATGTTGTCGTAGTTCGGCACCGCGCTGTAGCCGGAGAAAATAAAGTCGGTGCCCGGCAGCATCTGCATCAGGGTGCGCGCGGTGCGGCGAATATCCGAGTGGGAGAAAGTCTGGTCGTTGGCGGACGCCACTTCGAGGTCGAGCATAGAGGCGATCAGGTTTTCCGCCAGCACCGCCCGAATGCCCGACGGCACAGCGCCGGTCATGCCGATACAGCTCACCGCGCCGTTTTGCAGTCCCTGAACCCCGGCGCCTTTGGTAATGAAGATGCAGCGCGATTCGAGGTAGAGCATCGACTTGCTCTCCGAATAGCCCATCAGCGCTTCGGATCCGGTGCCGGAGGTGTAGCGCATTTTCAACCCGCGGGAGGCGTAGGCCGAGGCGAGGAACGCCTTTGACCACGGAGTATCATCGCCGTCGGTAAATACCGCTTCAGTGCCGTAGACCGACACCGTCTCGGCGTAGCTGGTTAAGCCACGCATGCCCAGCTCCAGCTCGGTGGCCTCTTCCACCGAGCACTGCGTCAACACGCCGGGGCGGCCGCACTGCGAACCGACCAACAGCGCCAGGGCGTTAAACGGCGCGTAGCGCGCGATACCGACCGTGGTCTCCTGTTCTGAGAAGCCGCGGATCCCGGCCTCGGCGGCGTCAGCGGCAATCTGCACCGGATTATCTTTGAGATTGGTGACGTGGCACTGGTTGGAGGGGGTCCGGCGGGCACGCATCTTCTGCAGCGCCATCATCATCTCCACCACGTTCATCTGCGCCATCACCTCGACCGCTTTGGCCGGGGTGATGGCGGTAGTGATGGCAATGATCTCCTCCCGGCTGACGTGAATATCCACCAGCATGCGGGCTATTTCCACCGCCTCCAGGCGCATTGCCTGCTCTGTGCGCTCAACGTTGATCGCGTAATCGGCGATAAACCGGTCGATCATGTCAAACTGGTCCCGGCGCTTGCCGTCCAGTTCGACGATCAGACCGTTGTCCACTTTTACTGAAGAGACCGGGTCAAAGGGGCTGTCCATGGCGATCAGTCCCTCTTCAGGCCACTCGCCAATCAGCCCATCCTGATTGACGGGGCGCTGGGCCAGTACTGCAAATCGTTTTGATCTTTTCATTGTTCATCGGCTCAAAAGGTGAAATCCGCAGACGGTAGCGAATACGCCGGGCCAGCGTCGTTGCCGCCCGGCCATTACCGGCAATAGCGGAACTTTAAATGAGCCAGTGGTGAAAAAAATAAATTTAATTTCGTTTCAATTTGGCACACGAAATCTACCGACAGTTTCACTATGAAACTTTACTCCGCCGGCAAAAATAAAAAATGTGATCGCCCGCAATGATATAAATCAATTAATAAAAAACGCCCTTAATTACGTTTTGCCGACGCTATTTTAACCCTATTGACTAAATCATGGCGGGCGACAAAATAACGCTGACTAAAATAAAGCAAGCCAACCGAATGGTAATAGTTTTTTACTATCGCCCCCTACTGACTATTCGCGCCAGCGTTATCCTGGTGCGGGAGAGAATGATGAACAAGAGCCAACAAGTTCAGACAATCACCCTGGCCGCCGCCCAGCAAATGGCGGCGGCGGTGGAAAAAAAAGCCACTGAGATCAACGTGGCGGTGGTGTTTTCCGTGGTTGACCGCGGAGGCAACACGCTGCTTATCCAGCGGATGGACGAGGCCTTCGTCTCCAGCTGCGATATTTCTCTGAATAAAGCCTGGAGCGCCTGCAGCCTGAAGCAAGGTACCCATGAAATTACGTCAGCGGTCCAGCCAGGACAATCTCTGTACGGTCTGCAGCTAACCAACCAACAGCGAATTATTATTTTTGGCGGTGGCCTGCCAGTTATTTTTAATGAGCAGGTAATTGGCGCCGTCGGCGTTAGCGGCGGTACGGTCGAGCAGGATCAATTATTAGCCCAGTGCGCCCTGGATTGTTTTTCCGCATTATAACCTGAAGCGAGAAGGTATATTATGAGCTATCGTATGTTTGATTATCTGGTGCCAAACGTTAACTTTTTTGGCCCCAACGCCATTTCCGTAGTCGGCGAACGCTGCCAGCTGCTGGGGGGGAAAAAAGCCCTGCTGGTCACCGACAAAGGCCTGCGGGCAATTAAAGATGGCGCGGTGGACAAAACCCTGCATTATCTGCGGGAGGCCGGGATCGAGGTGGCGATCTTTGACGGCGTCGAGCCGAACCCGAAAGACACCAACGTGCGCGACGGCCTCGCCGTGTTTCGCCGCGAACAGTGCGACATCATCGTCACCGTGGGCGGCGGCAGCCCGCACGATTGCGGCAAAGGCATCGGCATCGCCGCCACCCATGAGGGCGATCTGTACCAGTATGCCGGAATCGAGACCCTGACCAACCCGCTGCCGCCTATCGTCGCGGTCAATACCACCGCCGGCACCGCCAGCGAGGTCACCCGCCACTGCGTCCTGACCAACACCGAAACCAAAGTGAAGTTTGTGATCGTCAGCTGGCGCAACCTGCCGTCGGTCTCTATCAACGATCCGCTGCTGATGATCGGTAAACCGGCCGCCCTGACCGCGGCGACCGGGATGGATGCCCTGACCCACGCCGTAGAGGCCTATATCTCCAAAGACGCTAACCCGGTGACGGACGCCGCCGCCATGCAGGCGATCCGCCTCATCGCCCGCAACCTGCGCCAGGCCGTGGCCCTCGGCAGCAATCTGCAGGCGCGGGAAAACATGGCCTATGCCTCTCTGCTGGCCGGGATGGCTTTCAATAACGCCAACCTCGGCTACGTGCACGCCATGGCGCACCAGCTGGGCGGCCTGTACGACATGCCGCACGGCGTGGCCAACGCTGTCCTGCTGCCGCATGTGGCGCGCTACAACCTGATCGCCAACCCGGAGAAATTCGCCGATATCGCTGAACTGATGGGCGAAAATATCACCGGACTGTCCACTCTCGACGCGGCGGAAAAAGCCATCGCCGCTATCACGCGTCTGTCGATGGATATCGGTATTCCGCAGCATCTGCGCGATCTGGGGGTAAAAGAGGCCGACTTCCTCTACATGGCGGAGATGGCTCTGAAAGACGGCAATGCGTTCTCGAACCCGCGTAAAGGCAACGAGCAGGAGATTGCCGCGATTTTCCGCCAGGCATTCTGAGTGTTAACGAGGGGACCGTCATGTCGCTTTCACCGCCAGGCGTACGCCTGTTTTACGATCCGCGCGGGCACCATGCCGGCGCCATCAATGAGCTGTGCTGGGGGCTGGAGGAGCAGGGGGTCCCCTGCCAGACCATAACCTATGACGGAGGCGGTGACGCCGCTGCGCTGGGCGCCCTGGCGGCCAGAAGCTCGCCCCTGCGGGTGGGTATTGGGCTCAGCGCGTCCGGCGAGATAGCCCTCACTCATGCCCAGCTGCCGGCGGACGCGCCGCTGGCTACCGGACACGTCACCGATAGCGACGATCATCTGCGTACGCTCGGCGCCAACGCCGGGCAGCTGGTTAAAGTCCTGCCGTTAAGTGAGAGAAACTGAATGTATCGTATCTATACCCGCACCGGGGATAAAGGCACCACCGCCCTGTACGGCGGCAGCCGCATCGAGAAAGACCATATTCGCGTCGAGGCCTACGGTACCGTCGATGAACTGATATCCCAGCTGGGCGTCTGCTACGCCACGACCCGCGACGCCGGGCTGCGGGAAAGCCTGCACCATATTCAGCAGACGCTGTTCGTGCTGGGGGCTGAACTGGCCAGCGATGCGCGGGGCCTGACCCGCCTGAGCCAGACGATCGGCGAAGAGGAGATCACCGCCCTGGAGCGGCTTATCGACCGCAATATGGCCGAGAGCGGCCCGTTAAAACAGTTCGTGATCCCGGGAAAGAATCTCGCCTCTGCCCAGCTGCACGTGGCGCGCACCCAGTCCCGTCGGCTCGAACGCCTGCTGACGGCCATGGACCGCGCGCATCCGCTGCGCGACGCGCTCAAACGCTACAGCAATCGCCTGTCGGATGCCCTGTTCTCCATGGCGCGAATCGAAGAGACTAGGCCTGATGCTTGCGCTTGAACTGGCTGGCGTCAATATCGTACTGCTTCATTTTGCGCCACAGGGTGGTGCGGCCGATATTGAGCAGCTGCGACATCTCCTGCACCCGCCCGCTGGTCACCCGGGCGGCGTGAATAATAGCTTCCTTTTCGATGGCGCTAAAGGTCAGGCTGGCCGGCAGCAGCGATGACGCGCTATCCCCGCCCGGCCGCTCGGAAAAGAGATATTCCGGCAGATTACTCAGGCGAATGTGGCCGTTGTCGCTGCTGATGGCGATATTCTCAATGACGCTGTTGAGCTCAAAATCATTCCCCGGCCACGAGTAGGCCACCAGCTGCGCCAGCGCGTCATCGTCCACTTTCAGTCGCGAAGAGAAACGCTTCTCCAGGCTCTTCAACCGGTTATGCACCAGCGACGGAATACTGTTGCGTCGGGCGCGCAGCGGCGGGATGACGATCTCAAAGGAGTGCAGCGCATAGTACAGCTGGCGGCTAAAGCGGTTCTGTTCCACCAGATTGGCCAGATCGACGGTGGTGGTGGCAATCACCTTCACATCCACCGGGATCAGGCGCCGGGCGTCGAGGCGGGTGAGCACGCCCTGCTTAATTACCTGCAGCAGGGCCGACTGCAGCTCCGGCGCCAGATACTCGATCTTTTCCAGAAACAGGGTGCCGCCGTTGGCCAGCTCAAGGCGGCTCAGGCGACCATTTTCATCGTCGGTAGGGGCGCTGCCCATAAAGTCCTGGCCCAGCACGCTGTCGGCATATAGCTGGCAGTTGACGGCGATGTAGGGGCCGCCCGCCCGTTCGCTTTCATTGTGAATAGCCTGGCTCAGCAGCTCTTTCCCGACCCCCTCTTCGCCGCACAGCAGCACCGGGAAGCCGCCGCGCGCCGCCTGGCGGCCAAAGTGGATCAGGCGTCGGGTTTCCGGATCGTCGGCAGACATCTGCTCAAAGGTGTGGCTGACTTTACCGAGCTGGCTGGTCATCAGCTGCCGCATCTGCTCCACCGGATGCAGCAGCAGAATAAAACTGTTGCCTTGCGCCTCGACAATCGGTTTTAAGGTGATCACCGCGTCGACAAACTGATGCTGACTTTCAAAGGTGACTTCGACGTGATTCAGGCCGCGGGCGTGTTTGATGGCGCGGCGCAGCAGCGCCGGGAGGGTCACCAGATCGGCGATATTTTTCCCCTGGCTGGCCTGAGCATCAAGATGCAGCAGTCTCGCCGCCTGAACATTGAGAAACTGCAGCACGCCCTGTTCGTTCCACGCCATCACCCCATCGTCCATGCTCTCCAGCAGGCCGTACATCTGATTGAGGTGACGGTTGGATTCCGCCAGCAGGCTGTCGGTAAGCAGGGAGTTACCCACCTCGCGGGCGATGGCCAGCGTCAGGGAGAGGTCGGCGCTGGACTGGTGCTCGACCAGACAGCAAAGCGAGATAGAGCCGAACAGCCTCCCGTGGTTATCAAACACCGGCGTCGAGCAAAAACTCCATGGCTGTAGCGCCTGCTTAAAATGCCGATCGCCGGCGGTGTTGATCGGCTGGCCCTGCATCGCGGCCAGCGACAGCGCGCAGGTGCCGATAATGCTCTCCGCACAATAGCTGCCGTCGCGAAATCCCAGGGCAGCCAGCTGGGCCAGGGTTTGCGGCTCGCCGCAACGGCTCAGGATGCAGGCGGACTCATCAAGAATAAACAGCGCGCAGGGGCGGCCGTCCATAAACTCCCAGGCGTCTTCCAGCGCCGCCTGGCCGATGGTCAGCAGCGCGGTTTTACGCCGACAGATGGAGTCGAAGGTCAGGCCCTGGGCCTGGTGCGGCGTTTGCCAGGTTTCGCGCTGCATAAACTTGCTGCAGCGGTGCCATGACTGGGCGATGACGGAAGAGACCGCCTTCCCGGTATCCTGAGTCTGAACAGTCATATCCTTTTCCGCGTTGTACCATAGAGAACCCCTCCGGCAGCGACTGCCGGAGGGGAGAAAGAAAAACCGCTGACCTGGGCCAGCGGTTTAGCCACCGCGAATTAACGCGCCAGCCACTGCTGGCCTAACAGATCGGCGGTGAGGATAGCGGCATGGACGCTCTCCGGGGTCACCGCAAACGGCATATTATGGATGGTTTCCCCTTCCGCGCAGGTGGCTTTCGCCACCGCGGCGATTTTCTCGTCGATCCCCTCTTTGACGCCCATCTGCGCGAGCGTCACCGGCAGGCCGACGCGCTGGCAGAAGCCCAGCACCGTTTCAATCTCGTCCATCGGGCTGTTCTGCAGCACCAGCTGCGCCAGGGTACCGAAGGCCACTTTCTCACCGTGATACAGGTGATGGCACTCTTCAAGAATGGTGAAACCGTTGTGGATTGCATGGGCGGCGGCCAGGCCACTGCTTTCAAAGCCAATGCCGCTGAGGTAAGTGTTCGCCTCGATGATGCGCTCCAGCGCTTCGGTCACTACCCCGGCCTGCGCCGCCAGACGGGCCTTTTCGCCCTCCGCCAGCAGCGTATCATAGCACAGGCGGGCGAGGCTCAGCGCCGCCTCGGTGGACTGTCCTCCGGCCATGCTGGTGGCGCGCGCATCGTAGCAAGCTTTGGCCTCGAACCAGGTGGAGAGCGCATCGCCCATGCCGGAGACCAGCAGGCGTACCGGCGCTTTGGCGATAATCGCCGTGTCCATCACCACCATATCCGGGTTTTTCGGATAGATCAGATACTCTTCAAACTCGCCCGCTTCGGTGTAGATCACCGACAGCGCGCTGGTTGGCGCATCGGTCGAGGCGATGGTCGGGATCACCACCACCGGCAGCTTCTGGTAGTAACCGATCGCCTTCGCGGTATCGAGGGTTTTACCACCGCCGATCCCGACCACGCCGCGGCAGCCCTGTTTTTGCAAAATCGCCATCAGACGGTTGATTTCCGCATGGCTGCATTCGCCGTTAAACCGTTCCGCATGGCAGCGAATATCGTGGCTCTGCAGGCCATTCACCACTTTCTCTCCCGCCAGCTTCATTACGAAATCGTCGGCGATGACGAAGAAGCTCTCCGCCAGGTTTTTGGCATATTGACCGAACAGAACAGCAGCATCAGGACCCTGAAGATATTTGGCTGGAGATTGAATAACTTTTAGCATTCCTTTCACCCTCAAATAAGTGCGCATGTAGACATGATGAGCCCTGGCGTTATCCGCGCCGGCCAGTGAAGCGCGGCCTGAACGGAGCGTACCGGAGCAGTGCGATCACTGTAGGGCCGGCAGGGAACAAAAAAATCTTTCGCCTTTTTGTTCTGATATGAAACACAGGTTAATTTTTTACGTTCCATATTGGAACAAAAAACCCTAGTCTCTGTCAGGATTGCGATCCCGATCCGCTCCTTTGCCGCATAATGCCCTTACAATCCTCCGTGTTTGACCGCCTTTTCTCCCGCAGTCGGCAGAAAATCAGCAAAAAATTTTTTCCCACCCGCTTCGCCGGCTATCCTGACCGCCGCTTATGGCAGAAGAAAAAAAGCGCGCCAGCTCGCATTTTCACCATATCCTCAGCAAAAACGTTCCATAAAGAAACAAAACAAGGAGGCAATGTTTCGTAATGAAACCCGATCGTCGGGGCATTCTTTTTTTCGCCCGCTCAGCCAGAATCATCATATCGCCAGGCATGCTCCACCGTCAGACGATACCCCTACGCGATGACTGCCTCCGCCAGCAGAGAGGCGGCATCGAACCTTCTCCAACGGAGCACTGAATAATGAAAAAGCTGATTAACCGTGTTGAAGATGTACTGAATGAACAATTACAGGGGCTGGCTAAAGCCCATCCGCAGCTGACCCTGCATCAGGACCCGCTGTATGTGACCCGCACCGACGCGCCGGTGGCTGGCAAGGTGGCCCTGCTCTCCGGCGGCGGCAGCGGACATGAACCGATGCACTGCGGCTATATCGGCCAGGGCATGCTCTCCGGCGCCTGTCCGGGGGAAATCTTCACCTCGCCGACGCCGGACAAAATGTTTGAATGCGCGATGCAAATTGACGGCGGCGAAGGCGTCTTGCTAATTATCAAAAACTATACCGGCGACATCCTGAATTTTGAGACCGCCACCGAGCTGCTGCATGAGAGCGGCATTAAAGTCACCACCGTGGTGGTCGACGACGACGTGGCGGTGAAAGACAGCCTCTATACCGCCGGTCGTCGCGGCGTCGCCAACACCGTACTGATCGAAAAACTGGTCGGCGCCGCCGCCGAGCGCGGCGACTCGCTGGAAGCCTGCGCTGAACTGGGCCGCCGCCTGAACAATCTCGGCCAC
This sequence comes from Klebsiella sp. KP20-425-1, assembly GCF_025813515.1. NCBI lineage: Bacteria > Pseudomonadati > Pseudomonadota > Gammaproteobacteria > Enterobacterales > Enterobacteriaceae > Klebsiella > Klebsiella sp. KP20-425-1. The sequence continues at coordinate 632,805 of NZ_CP109614.1, read as the reverse complement.
TCGATTGGTATCGCCCTTGGCGCCTGCACCGTACCGGCTGCCGGGCAGCCATCCTTTACGCTGAAAGATGACGAGATGGAGTTCGGCGTCGGCATTCACGGCGAGCCGGGCATCGACCGCCGCCGCTTCAGCTCGCTGGACCAAACCGTCGATGAGATGTTCGATACCCTGCTGGAAAACGGCGCTTACAGCCGCACGCTGCGCCAGTGGGATACCGTCAAGGGCGCGTGGCAGGAAGTGCAGCAGAGCAAAACCGCGCTGCAAAACGGCGACCGGGTTATCGCGCTGGTTAATAACCTCGGCGCCACTCCGCTTTCCGAACTGTATGGCGTGTATAACCGCCTCGCCCAGCGCTGCGAAGCGTCCGGCATCATCATCGAACGCAACCTCATCGGCAGCTACTGTACTTCGCTGGATATGGCGGGCTTCTCCATCACTCTGCTGAAAGTGGATGACGAGACGCTGACGCTATGGGACGCCCCGGTTCACACCCCGGCGCTGAACTGGGGAAACTAAGGAGCACGACATGTCACTGAACAGAACGCAAATCGTCGACTGGCTGTACCGCTGCGGCGATATTTTCACCAAAGAGAGCGATTTTCTCACCGGCCTCGATAAAGAGATTGGCGACGCCGACCACGGTCTCAATATGCACCGCGGTTTCAGTAAAGTGGTCGAAAAGCTGCCGTCGATTGCCGATAAAGATATTGGCTTTATCCTCAAAAACACCGGCATGACGCTGCTCTCCAACGTCGGCGGTGCCAGCGGCCCGCTGTTCGGCACCTTCTTCATTCGCGCCGCGCAGGTGACCCAGGCCCACCAGAGCCTGACGCTCGACGAGCTGTACCTGATGATCCGCGAAGGTGCGGACGGTGTCGTCAATCGCGGCAAAGCGGAGCCAGGGGATAAAACCATGTGCGACGTCTGGCTGCCGGTGGTGGACTCCCTGCGCCAGTCCAGCGAGCAGCACCTGTCGATCGCCGCCGCGCTGGATGCCGCCTGCGAAGTGGCCGAGCGTGCGGCCCACGCCACCATCACTATGCAGGCGCGTAAAGGCCGCGCCAGCTATCTCGGCGAGCGCAGCATCGGACATCAGGATCCCGGCGCGACCTCGGTGCTGTTTATGGTTCAGATGCTGGCCGCCGCCGCCAAAGAGTAAGGAAATTGCGATGGTAAACCTGGTTATTGTTTCTCATAGCGCCCGGCTGGGCGAAGGTGTCGGAGAACTGGCCCGGCAGATGTTAATCAACGATGGCTGCAAACTGGCGATCGCCGCCGGGATCGACGATCCCGACAGCCCGATCGGCACCGATCCGCTTAAAGTCATGGAGGCGATCGAATCCGTGGCCGATACCGATCACGTGCTGGTGATGATGGATATCGGCAGCGCGTTGCTCAGCGCCGAAACCGCCCTCGATCTGCTCGATCCGGCGATTGCCGCGAAGGTGCGACTGTGCGCCGCGCCGCTGGTGGAAGGGACGCTGGCGGCCACCGTCAGCGCTGCCTCCGGCGCGGGGATCGACAAGGTGATCGCCGACGCCATGAGCGCCCTGGAGGCCAAGCGGGTTCAGCTGGGTTTACCTTCGCCAACTTCTGACGCCGCGCCGGCGCCGATGCTTGCCGACGACGGCGACACAAAATCGGTGTCAGTCATTATTAACAATCACAACGGCCTGCACGTGCGTCCGGCGTCGAAGCTGGTCGCCGCGCTGGCGGGCTTTAACGCCGATCTGCTGCTGGAGAAAAACGGGAAGTGCGTCAACCCGGACAGCCTCAACCAAATCGCGCTATTGCAGGTCCGCCGCAACGATAAGCTGCGCCTGCTGGCCCGCGGTCCGGATGCCGACGCGGCGCTGGCGGCGTTTCAGGCGCTGGCCGCCGATAACTTCGGTGAATCTCCTGCGGCGCAACCGGCAGCGGCTCCGGCAACGCCCGAGCGCGTCGAAGGCGCTGCCCTGCGCTATCCGCTGGCCCTGATCCAGCCGCTCCGCCCGGCTGCCGCCGATGCCGCCCGCGAGCAGCAGCGCCTGCGCCAGGCCATTGACCAGACGCTGGCGGATCTTATCGCCCTGACCGAGCTGGCGGAAAATAAATTTCACGCCGATATCGCGGCGATCTTCGCCGGGCACCACACCCTACTCGACGATGACGATCTGTTTGATGCCGCCAACGATCGTCTGCTCACCGAACAATGCACGGCGGAATGGGCATGGCATCAGGTGTTGATGGAGCTCAGCCAGCAGTATCGCCAGCTGGATGACCCCTACCTGCAGGCGCGCTATATCGATATCGAAGATATTTTGCAGCGCACCCTGCGCCATCTGCAGGGCGTTCAGGAGAGAGTGCCGACGCCCGGCGAGCCAACAATTATTATTGCCGACAACATTTATCCCTCAACCGTCTTACAGCTGGATGCCAGCTTCGTTAAAGGCCTGTGCCTGCGCGATGGCAGCGAACAGGCTCACGGCGCGATTATCGCCCGCGCGGCGGGGATCGCCTGGCTGAGCCAGCAGGGCGAGGCGCTGAACAGCGTGCAGCCCGGCGAGACTATCGTGCTCGATATGCGCCACCAGCGCCTTATCCGTGACTAAAATTCACGTTGACCGTTACCGCTCCGGGGGCCTGCCTCCGGAGGGTGAGTTTTCGCTTACTCTTCAGGAACCACTATGTCTCAATTCTTTTTTAACCAGCGCGCCAGCCTCGTCAACGATGTGATTGAGGGTACCATTATCGCCAGCCCGTGGAATAACCTCGCCCGTCTGGAGAGCGACCCGGCGATCCGGGTGGTGGTCCGTCGCGATCTGAATAAAAACAACGTGGCGGTGATCTCCGGCGGCGGCGCCGGCCATGAACCGGCGCACGTCGGCTTTATTGGTAAAGGCATGCTGACCGCCGCGGTCTGCGGCGATCTGTTCGCCTCGCCGAGCGTCGACGCGGTGCTCACCGCCATTCAGGCAGTGACCGGCGAGGCGGGCTGCCTGCTGATCGTCAAAAACTACACCGGCGATCGGCTTAACTTCGGTCTGGCGGCGGAGAAAGCGCGCCGACTCGGCTACAACGTGGAGATGCTGATCGTCGGCGACGATATTTCGCTGCCGGATAACAAACAGCCGCGCGGCATCGCCGGGACCATTCTGGTGCATAAAGTGGCGGGCTATTTCGCCGAGCGCGGCTTCAACCTCGCCACCGTCCTGCGTGAAGCGCAATACGCCGCCAGCCATACCGCCAGCATCGGGGTGGCGCTGGCCAGCTGCCACCTGCCGCAGGAAGCCGACAGCGCGCCGCGCCATCAGGCCGGTCACGCCGAGCTGGGAATGGGCATCCACGGTGAGCCGGGCGCCTCGACGATCGCCACGCAAAACAGTGCGGAGATCGTTAACCTGATGGTGGAAAAACTGACCGCCGCCCTACCGGAAACCGGCCGCCTGGCGGTGATGCTCAATAACCTCGGCGGCGTGTCGGTGGCTGAGATGGCGATTCTGACCCGCGAGCTGGCCAACACCCCGCTGCAGGCGCGCATTGACTGGTTAATAGGCCCGGCCTCGCTGGTGACGGCGCTGGATATGAAAGGCTTCTCGCTGACCGCCATCGTGCTGGAGGAGAGTATTGAGAAAGCGCTGCTTTCGGATGTGGAAACCGCCAGCTGGCAGAAGCCGGTGCAGCCGCGGACTATCAACGTCGTGCCGTCCACCCTCGACAGCGCCCGGGTGGATTTTACACCCTCGGCCAACCCACAGGTGGGCGATTACGTGGCGCAGGTGACCGGCGCCCTCATCGATCTTGAAGAACATCTCAACGCGCTGGATGCCAAAGTAGGCGACGGCGATACCGGCTCCACCTTCGCCGCCGGGGCGCGTGAAATTGCCGAGCGGCTCGAGCGTCAGCAGCTGCCCCTGAACGATCTGCCAACGCTCTTCGCGCTGATCGGCGAACGCCTGACGGTGGTGATGGGCGGCTCCAGCGGGGTATTGATGTCTATCTTCTTCACCGCTGCCGGGCAGAAGCTGGGGCAAGGCGCCAGCGTGGCCGAGGCGCTGAACGCCGGTCTGGAACAGATGAAGTTTTACGGCGGCGCCGATGAGGGAGACCGGACGATGATCGACGCTCTGCAGCCGGCCCTGGCGGCGCTGCTGGCCGAACCGGAGAATCTGCAGGCCGCTTTCGCCGCGGCGCAGGCCGGGGCGGATCGCACCTGCCAGTCAAGCAAAGCCGGCGCCGGACGCGCGTCCTATCTCAACAGCGATAGCCTGCTCGGCAACATGGACCCCGGCGCCCACGCGGTGGCGATGGTATTTAAGGCGCTGGCGGAACGCTAAGCCTTCCCCGGTGGCGCTGCGCTTACCGGGGCGATGTAACACCGCCGAATAGCAGGTCGGGTAAGGCGTAAGCCGCCACCCGACAAAAAACGGCACCGCCGGTAGCCCGGATAAGGCGCGACCCGCCGCTATCCGGGTTTTACCACGATGGCTTTTTACTTGCTGTGCCAGTACGCCTGGGAACGCACCAGCTGCTGATCGATGCTCTCGTCTTCAAAGCGCGCCAGCAGCGATTTCACCACCGCGCCTTCGCCGGTCAGCCAGATAAAATAATCCTCCGCCGGCACCTTCACCTGCGCCAGACGCTCGGCGACGAAGGCCGGATTGTGGCCCACCACCCACTCGATGTTAAAGCCGTCGAGATCCGCCAGATAATCTTTATACGACGCATCGGCGATAGTAACGATGGCCGTCACCTGCGGCCTCGCCGGCAGCTGGCGTAATCCCAGCAGACGACGGCGCAGCGCCGGCATGCCGGACTCATCGCAAACATACAGCTGCCAGGCATAATCTTCCGGCACCACCAGCGAGCCGCGCGGGCCGCCGATCACCAGCTTATCGCCCACTTTTGCTTCCAGCGCCCAACGGCTGGCGATACCGCCATCGTGGATATAGAAATCGTAAGCCAGCTCGTGACGTTCGGCATCGTACAGCGGCGTATAGTCGCGGGTGGCAGGCCGCACGCCTTCCCCCCAGTCAATCCCCTCCTCGGTCACCTGCGGCGGGGTAAATGCCGCGCCCGGCTCGGGGAAAAAAAGCTTGGTATGGTCGTCAAAGCCGTGAGAGGCGAAGCCTTCCAGCGCCTCGCCTCCCAGCACGATACGCTGGAACGCCGCGCCTGCGCGCTCCACGCGCAGCACCGTCAGCTCACGGAAACGCAGCTCATTGCGGACACGCTGCGGGTACTTGTCTGCTTTGGTTTTTGTCATCATCGATTGCCTTCGTGAACGGTAAATAGATATATCTAAACTTGATGCAAATGATAATGATTGCCAACTAAAAAGAATGCAAGTCTTTTTTTGATATAGTCAAAACAAACCGCATCAAAATCCACACCCAGAAAAAAATCACATATATATCAAAATCTTAAAAAATAAATAGCAACCAGCATTGCGAACATTTATTTTTTAGATATAAATTAGATATATCAAAAACAGCAGGAGGTAACCATGCGACATCATCATGAAGAGGGGCGTGGGCCACGCGGGCGCCACGGTGACCCCAGCGAACACGGCGACCATGGCCGCCGCGGCGGCGGACGTCGCCAGCGTTTCTTTGGCCACGGTGAACTGCGGCTGATCATTCTGGATATCCTCAGCCGCAGCGCCAGCCATGGCTATGAGCTGATCAAAGAGATCGAAACGCTTACCCAGGGGAACTACAGCCCCAGCCCGGGGGTGATCTATCCGACGCTGGATCTGCTCCAGGACCAGGGCCTTATCAGCGTGGAAGACGACAACGGACGCAAGAAAATCCTTATCAGCGAGGAAGGAAAACAGCTGCACGCCGAGAACCAGGAGCACCTGGCCCATATCCAGGAGCGCCTGCAGGCGCGGATGGTCGGCTGCGAGCTGCGCCGCGATCCGCAGATGAAGCGCGCGCTGGAAAACTTCAAAGCGGTCCTCGACCTGAAAGTGAACCAGCAGGCCAGCAGTGCCGCCCAGCTCAAGCAGATCATCGGCATTATTGACCGGGCGGCGATGGAGATCTCTCAGCTCGACTAAGCCTCTTTTTTCACCACCGGCTGCCCCGCGCTGGGGCAGCCCGCACCACGGCGGATCGCCCCGTCCATTGCCGCCAGGCAGAAAATCTCGTCAGCTCAGGAATAAAACGTGCCAATAGTGGCGCAATGAGATTAAATTTTACACAATTCGTCTTTTGCTTTGCATTTATCCCGATTTTCACCGCTTCTGCCGAACTGGCGTAATCCCTGCAATACTTAATCCAGTATCGTGTGATACGTCCGCCCCAGGAGCACATTTTGAACAGGTTACCTTCCAGCGCATCGGCTCTGGCCTGCAGCGCACACGCACTGAATCTCATTGAAAAGCGCACGCTTGATCATGAGGAAATGAAAGCACTTAACCAGGAGGTCAGGGAATACTTTAAAGAGCATGTGAATCCGGGGTTTTTAGAGTATCGAAAATCGGTCACAGCCGGCGGGGATTACGGAGCCGTAGAGTGGCAAGCGGGAGGGTTAAATACGCTTGTCGACACCCAGGGACAGGAGTTTATCGACTGCCTTGGTGGGTTTGGCATCTTCAATGTAGGGCACCGTAATCCAGTTGTGGTATCCGCCGTCGAGAATCAACTCGCGAAACAACCGCTTCACAGTCAGGAGCTGCTGGACCCGCTACGCGCGATGCTGGCGAAAACCCTGGCGGCCTTAACGCCCGGCAAGCTCAAATACAGTTTCTTCTGCAACAGCGGTACCGAATCAGTAGAAGCGGCGCTGAAGCTGGCAAAAGCCTATCAGTCTCCGCGCGGCAAATTTACCTTCGTCGCCACCAGCGGCGCGTTCCACGGTAAATCGCTGGGCGCGCTGTCGGCCACCGCCAAGTCGACCTTCCGCAAACCCTTTATGCCGCTGCTGCCGGGCTTCCGCCACGTGCCGTTCGGCGATATCAACGCCATGCGCACCATGCTGAGCGAGTGCAAGAAAACCGGCGACGACGTCGCGGCGGTGATCCTCGAGCCGATTCAGGGCGAAGGGGGCGTGATCCTCCCGCCAACGGGGTATTTGCCGGCGGTGCGTAAACTGTGCGACGAGTTTGGCGCGTTGCTGATCCTCGACGAAGTGCAGACCGGCATGGGCCGCACCGGCAAGATGTTCGCCTGTGAGCATGAGAACGTCCAGCCGGACATTCTGTGTCTGGCGAAAGCGCTCGGCGGCGGTGTGATGCCGATCGGCGCGACGGTGGCGACGGAAGAGGTCTTCTCGGTGCTCTTCGATAACCCGTTCCTGCACACCACCACCTTCGGCGGCAACCCGTTGGCCTGTGCGGCGGCGCTGGCGACGATCAACGTGCTGCTGACGCAAAACCTGCCGGCGCAGGCGGCGCAGAAAGGCGATATGCTGCTGGACGGTTTCCGCCTGCTGGCGCAGGAGTATCCGGACCTGGTGAATGAAGTGCGCGGGAAAGGCATGCTGATGGCTATCGAGTTTGTTGATAACGAGATTGGCTACGACTTTGCCAGCGAGATGTTCAGACAGCGGGTGCTGGTCGCCGGGACGTTAAACAACGCCAAGACGATCCGCATTGAACCGCCGCTGACGCTCACCCTTGAGCAGTGCGAACAGGTGCTGAAGGCGGCGCGCAAGGCGCTGGCGGCCCTGCGCGTTTCGGTCGAAGAAGCGTAATAAAGTGTCCTTCACCCTCTCCCTCTGAGAGGGTGAAGGATAACCCTCACACCTGCGGTAACAGGCCGATAAAGCTGCGCTTCTGCCGCGGCTGCGACATCATCTCCTCCAGCTTTTCGACGCAGGCTAAATAGTGCGGCGTCTTCTTATGCGCCAGCACCGCCTCATCGTCTTTATAGGCTTCGTAGATAAAAAAGCGGGTTTTCACCTCAGGATCCTGCAGGACATCAAAGCGCAGGTTGCCTGGCTCCCGCAGCGCGCCCTCGTGGTTGGCGCGAAACACCTCGAGAAACTCATCCACCCGCTCGGGTTTAATATTGATCTCCACTAGCGTGACGTTCATTTCAGCTCTCCCTGTTTCTCTTCCTGCCAGAACTGATACGCTTCCCGCGCGTTCAGATTCTCATGTACCACCTTTTTCACCGCCTTCAGCATCGCGCGCGGGGCGCTGGACTGGAAGATATTGCGCCCCATATCCACCCCGGAAGCCCCCTGGTCGATCGCCCGCCAGCACATCTCCAGCGCCTCATGCTCCGGCAGTTTTTTACCGCCGGCGATAACGATCGGCACCGGACAGCTGGCGGTCACTTTTTCAAAGCCTTCCTCAACGAAATAGGTCTTCACAAACTGCGCCCCCATTTCGGCGGCAATCCGGCTGGCCAGCGAGAAGTAGCGCGCATCGCGGGTCATCTCTTTGCCGACGCCGGTAACCGCCAGGACCGGCATACCGTAGCGATTGCCGGCGTCCACCAGTTTGATGATGTTATTGATCGACTGATGTTCGTATTCGCTGCCGATATAGACCTGCGCCGCCACCGCGCATACGTTGAGCCGCAGCGCGTCTTCCATCGCCACCGCCACGCATTCGTTGGAGAGTTCGCTCAAAATCGAATTGCCGCCGGAGGCGCGGAGCACCACCGGCTTATTGGTGGCCGCCGGTACCTGGCTGCGCAGTACGCCGCGGGTGCACATCAGCACGTCGGTGTCGGCAAACAGCGGCGCAATCGACAGGTCGATACGCTCAAGCCCGGTCGTTGGCCCCTGGAAGTAGCCGTGATCGAAGGCCAGCATCACCGTGCGGTTGCTGTGCGGATTAAAAATGCGCGCCAGCCGCGACTGCATGCCCCAGTCCAGCGAGCCGCAGCCTTTCAGGGTATACAGCGTATTCTGCTGCGGGCGGTCAATACCGAAGTCCTTCCCCTCTTTGATATCGTCTAAATCTGCCATCTCATCCTCCGTCAGAAGTCGTAGTTGTTGATGTTCTCTTTGCTGAACACCACGCGCTCCGGCAGCAGCACGATACCGTTGCCCTTCGCCTCATACTGATAGCCCTGCACGCTGTTCGGTTCGACCTTCAGCGAGCCGATATCTTTCACCTCAACGCTGTCGCCTACGTTAAGATCGCCCTTTTTCAGTAATCGATCGGCGACGTTAACCGCAATTTTGCCCTGCTGAACCACATCCCACAGGCCGAACGCTTTCACCGTGCCGCGCTCAACGTACGGACGCATCACGTTCGGCGTACTAAAGCCGACAATCGCCACGCCCTGACGCTTGAGGTTCTCTGCCGCCTGCGCCGCCGCCGGCAGCGCATTGGCATCCGGCGCGATAATGGCGTCGAGATCCGGATAGGCTTTTAAGATCCCCTCGGCGGTTTGTAGCGATTTGGTGGCATCGTTATAGCCAAACTGGGTGGTGACGATTTGCCACTGCGGATGTTCTTTTTCGATTTTGGCTTTGGCTTCCTTCACCCACTGGTTCTGGTCGGTCACCGTCGGGCTGGAGTAGAAAAACGCTACCTTGGCAGTAGGCTTCGTCACCTGCTTTTCCGCCATCTCGACCAGCAGGCCGCCAAGCTGCTGCGGCGTGCCCTGATTGATATAGATGCTGCGGCACTCCGGCCTGGTATCGGAATCCCAGGTCAGGACTTTCACCCCGCGCTGCATCGCCCGCTTCAGCGCCGGACACAGGCCGTCCGGCGAGACGGCGGAAACGATAATCGCGTTGTAGCCCTGGTTGACGAAGTTGTTGATAAGCTGCACCTGGCCGGAGACGCTGGGCTCGGTTGGGCCGTCATAGGTGACATCCACGCCCAGCGCTTTCCCCGCCTCTTTCGCGCCGTTGCCGCCGCTGGTAAAGAAGCCGACGCCGACCAGCTTAGGAATAAAGGCGATGCGGTCCGCCGCCTGCGCGGTAACCACGCTCATCGCCAGCGCCAGCACGATCAGTTTTAATTTCATTTTATGCTCCGATTGTTTTATGCGAGAAAAGACGCCGCCAGGTCGCGCGCACCCATTCACGGTGCAGGCTCAGCGAACGCCCCATCACCACCACAACCAACAGCGCCCCTGACAGCGCGCTCGACACCTGGTTGGGGATGCCGACCATCTGTAAACCCTGTTGCAGATACCCCACCAGCAATGCCGCCAGCGCGGTACCCAGTATCGATCCCGAGCCGCCGTAAATATTGGCCCCGCCGAGCACCGCCGCGGTCAGCGCCGGCATCAGCAGGTCGCGGCCTAAATCCGAACGTGCCGAGCCGAAATAGGAGACCATCACCAGCGCCGCGACCGCCGAGGCGACGCCCACCAGGCCATACAGCACGTACGGGATGCCGTTCACCGACAGCGCGGCATAGCGCGCGGCGCGCGGGTTTTGCCCGAGTAAAAAGAGGTGGCGGCCAAAGCGCCCGCGATGGGTCAGCAGCCAGAAGAAAAAGGTGATAATCGCGAACAGCACCAGCGGCAGCGGCAGTCCGGCGAGGGTTAAATTGGCGAAGGCGGTGAAGCTATCGGGAAAACCGCCAATCCCCTCGTAACCGGTCGCGCCGGCCATCCCGGAAAGCAGCAGCGCGCCGCCGCCGTACAGATACAGCGTACCAAGCGTGATCACCAGCGGGCTGATGCCGGTGTAGTGGATCAGCGCGGCGTTGAATAACCCGCACAGCAGTCCCAAGAGCAACGTCAGCGATACCGCGAGCCACAGCGGCCAGCCCGCCTGGGTCATCACCCCGAGGGCGATGGCGCACAGGCCGATGGTCGAGCCCAGCGAAATATCGATCCCGCCGCTGATGATCACCAGCGTCAGCGGCAGCGCGACGATGCCGATGCAGATAAAGTCGCTGGTGCTAAAGAGCAGCATATTGAGATCCAGCATGCGCGGATTCAGCGCGCCGAACAGCAGGATCTCCACGATCAGCAACGCCAGCAGCGCGCTTTCCCAGTTAAGCTTCAGCTTCATTTAAGCCACCTCTTTGCTTTTGCGTTCGGGAAAGCGGGCAACCTGTTTCCCCCCTTTGTTACCGGGCTGGAAACGGCTGTACTTTAGCGCCCGCTGATGGCGGGCCAGCGCCTGACGCAGACGGCCATCGAGCACCAGCACGCCGAGCAGCACCAGGCCGGCGATAAAGTCGTTCCACCAGGCGGGAAGGCGGAACAGCACCAGTACGGTGTCGATTTGGGTGAGGAAAAAGGCGCCGAGAAACGCGCCAAGCAGCGTGCCGGTACCGCCGAGCAGCGAGATCCCGCCCAGCACGCAGGCGGCGATGGCTTTCATCTCCAGGCCGCTGCCGGTCTGATTAGGCACAAAACCAATCTGCGCGGCGAAGACGATCCCGGCGCAGGCCGCCAGCATACCGTTGAGGGTAAAGGCCAGCATCCGCGTGCGGTTGACCGCCACGCCCAGCTGGCGCGCGGCGGCGAGGTTATCGCCAGCGGCGTAAAAATCACGACCAAAGGCGGTGCGCGACAGCAGCCAGCCGCCCGCCAGCAGCAGCGCCAGCACCAGCCAGCCCAGCGGCGACACGCCGATAAACGCGGGCTCCGAGAGCGATTTCAGGCTGTCGGGCAAGCCTTCGATCCATTTCCCGCCGGTCCACAGCAACATCACCCCGCGATACAACCCCAGCGTACCGAGCGTCGCGACGATCGCCGGGATGCGCAGCCCCACGACCAGCAGGCCGTTAAAAGCTCCGGCCAGCGCGCCAATCGCCAGCGCGAAGGCGATAGCCGTCGCCAACCCATAGCCGTTGTTCAGCGCCACGCCGACGGCGATGGCGCATAGCCCAACGGTCGAACCTACCGACACGTCAATATTGCGGGTCAGCATCACCAGGGTCGCGCCCAATGCCAGCAGGCAGAGGATTTGCGAGCTGGAGAAAATCATCGCCAGGGTCTGCAGGCTGAAATAGGCTGGATTGAGCGCCACCAGCACAACAAAGAGCGCCACGATGGCAAAGAAGGCGCTCAGTTCGCGATTCTTGAGTAACGTTTTCATGCCTGCCCTCCAAAGGCCAGGGTCATCATGCGATCGACGGTCACCGCCTGCCGCGCCAGCTCGCCGCTGTAGCGGCCCTGATGCATCACCAGCACCCGGTCGGCAAGGCCAACGAACTCATCCAGATCGCTGGAGATCATCAGCACCGCCACGTTTTGCGCGGCAACGCTTTTCAGCAGCTGATAGATATCGGCGCGGGCGGAGACATCCACGCCGCGCGTCGGCTCATCGACAATCAGCAGTAACGGATTAGCTTCCAGACAGCGCGCCAGCAGCACCTTCTGCTGGTTACCGCCAGAGAGAGTGCGCACCGGCTGATCGCCATCGGCCAGCTTGATCCCCAGTGCCCGGTGATAGCGTTCAACCACCGCCGCCTCCCGTTTCCCCTGCTGCCACCACGACGGCTGATTGAACATCACCGTGTTCCAGCGCACCGGCGCATCGAGAAACAGCCCCGAGACCTGGCGGTCTTCCGGCAGATAGACCAGCCCGCTGGCCAACCTGGCGCGGGTGCTGTCGCAGCTAATCTCGCGGTTCTCCAGCCAGATTCGCCCGGCGCGCGGTGGACGCAGGCCGTATAAGGTTTCGGCAAATTCGGTGCGCCCGGATCCCACCAGCCCGGCCAGACCGACGATCTCTCCGGCGCGGATCTCCAGATTGAGATCGATAAAGCCTTCGCCGGTAAGATCTTCCACCCGCAGCACGGGAAAGTCCTGCGGTTGCGTACGGCGGTTGCCCGGTAGCGACAGCCACAGCTTTTGCGTGTCGCTCAGCGCATGGTCGCGGCTGACCGGCGTCATCGCGTTAATCAGTTGTTCGTCGCGGTATGCCGCGGTCTCGCCGCTCAGCACCACCGCGCCGTCGCGCATCACCGAAATATGGCTGGCAAGCTGGCGGATTTCGGGCAATTTGTGTGAGATAAAGACGATCCCAACGTCCAGCGCCTGTAACGCACGGATCTGGCTAAAGAGCCTCTCGGTTTCACCCGGCGTTAAAGAGGCGGTGGGTTCATCCAGGATCAGGATCCTGGCCTCGCGCATCAGCCCGCGCAGGATCTCGACCATCTGTTGATCGGCTACCTCGAGCGTGCTGGCGCTGGCGTCGAGGTTGATCTGGCAGTTCAACTTCTGCAGTTTGTCCTGCAACCGCGCGACGGTATCCGCCCGCTTCGGCAAACGAAAGAGAATGTTCTCGCGCACGCTGAGGTTGGGAAACAGCATCGGCTCCTGCGGCACCAGATAGATGCCTAACTGATGAGCCAGCGCCGGATTGAGGCGCGCAAACGCGCGGTCGCCGATCGTCAGTTCACCGTTATCCGGGGTTTCGACGCCGGCGATGATCTTCATCAGCGTCGATTTACCCGCGCCATTGCCTCCCATCAGGGCATGCACCTGGCCCGCGCATAGCGTAAAGTCGATGCCCTTCAGCACGGCAACGCCGGAGAACTGTTTGCGGATCTGGCGAGCTTCAAGCAGTGGCTTCATCATCGCGCCTCGATTGAACAAATGATTTTTAAATTTAATAATGTTCAAAAGCGTAGACGGTGAACTATATTTACAACCGTGCGAAGATCACACTTTGGTGCTTTAGATCGTCAGGAAAAAATGGGCCAGCGATGAAAGATCCGTTTTGCCAGTCGGCTCACACTTTCCGACCGCGCAATAGCGAACATATGATCTAAATTTTTATAAGAGTTCAATTTATGAGCGATAAACGCATTACGGAAGAGAACCGCTACGCCGGGCTGGCGTTAGCCGAGGAAGAGCTGGTGGCGCGGGTGGCGTGGTGCTACTACCACGACGGCCTGACGCAAAATGACATCGGCGAGCGTTTGGGGCTGCCGCGGCTGAAGATTTCTCGCCTGCTGGAGAAAGGCCGCCAGTCCGGGGTGATCCGCGTGCAGATCAACTCGCGCTATGAGGGCTGTCTGGCGCTGGAAAGTGAACTCCAGCAGCGTTTTGGCCTCAAGATTGCCCGCGTACTGCCGGCGCTCAACACCCCGCCGATGAATACCCGGCTGGGTATCGGCGCGGCGCAGTCGCTGATGGGCATTCTGCAGCCGGGACAGCTGCTGGCGGTCGGCTTCGGCGAAGCCACCATGAGCTGCCTGCAGCATCTCAGCGGCTTTATCGGCTCGCAGCAGGTGCGGCTGGTGACCCTCTCCGGCGGCGTCGGCCCCTATATGACCGGTATTGGCCAGCTGGATGCCGCCTGCAGCGTCAGCATTATCCCGGCGCCGCTGCGGGTCTCTTCGGCGGAGGTCGCCGAGATCCTGCGCCGTGAGTCGAGCGTGCGCGACGTGATCCTCGCGGCGACGGCGGCGGACGCGGCGGTGGTTGGCATCGGCGCCATCGATCAGCGGCGCGACGCGACCATCCTGCGCTCCGGCTATATCAGCGAGGGCGAACAGCTGATGTACGCCCGCAAAGGCGCGGTCGGCGACATTTTAGGTTATTTCCTGCAGGCCGACGGCAGGCCGGTAGAAGGACTGGAGATCCATCGGGAACTGCTCGGCGTGACCCTTGATGAGCTAGCGCAGCTGCCGACCATCGTTGGCGTCGCCGGGGGAGAAGAAAAAGCGCAGGCGATTTATGCCGCTCTGATTGGCAAGCGCATTAATGGCCTGGTAACGGAAGAGACAACAGCACGCGCGGTGCTTACCCTGGCCTCCTGACGGCCTGGCGCCGCGCGACAACAGCGAGGCGCATGTCATGAGTTACCTGTTAGCGTTAGATGCCGGGACCGGCAGCATTCGGGCGGTTATTTTCGATCTTAATGGCCGCCAGCTGGCGGTAGGCCAGGCCGAATGGAAACACCTGAGCGTTGATAACGTCCCCGGCTCGATGGAGTTCGACCTTACCACCAACTGGCAGCTGGCCTGCCAGTGCATTCGCCAGGCGCTCGACGCCGCCCGGCTCTCTGCCGCCGATATTCAGTCTGTCGCCTGCTGTTCGATGCGCGAAGGCATCGTTCTCTATGACCGCAACGGCGAGGCCATCTGGGCCTGCGCCAACGTCGATGCCCGCGCCAGCCGCGAAGTGGCGGAGCTTAAGGAGATCCACGACTATCGCTTCGAATCCGAGGTATACGAGGTCTCGGGACAAACCCTGGCGCTCAGCGCCATGCCGCGCCTGCTGTGGCTGGCGCACCACCGCCCCGATATCTACCGCAAAGCGGCAACCATCACCATGATCAGCGACTGGCTGGCGGCGAAGCTTTCCGGCGAGCTGGCGGTCGACCCGTCAAACGCCGGCACCACCGGCATGCTCGATCTGTTCAGCCGCGACTGGCGTCCGGCGCTGCTGGATATGGCCGGGCTGCGCGCCGATATGCTGTCGCCGGTCAAAGAGACCGGTACCCTGCTGGGCGCCGTCACCGAAGCGGCGGCGCAGCAGAGCGGCCTGCGCGCCGGGACGCCGGTGGTGATGGGCGGCGGCGACGTCCAGCTCGGCTGCCTGGGCCTTGGGGTGGTGCGCGCCGGGCAAACTGCGGTACTCGGCGGCACTTTCTGGCAGCAGGTGGTCAACCTGCCGCAGGTGCGCACCGATCCGCAGATGAATATTCGTGTTAATCCTCACGTGATTCCCGGCATGGCGCAGGCGGAATCGATCAGCTTCTTTACCGGCCTGACCATGCGCTGGTTTCGCGACGCCTTCTGCGCTGAAGAAAAACTGATTGCCGAGCGGCTCGGCGTTGATGCCTATTCACTACTGGAAGAGATGGCCAGCCGCGTCCCCGCCGGTTCCCATGGCGTGATGCCTATTTTTTCCGACGCTATGCACTTTAAGCAGTGGTACCACGCCGCGCCGTCGTTTATTAACCTCTCCATCGATCCGGAGAAGTGCAACAAAGCGACCCTGTTCCGCGCGCTGGAGGAGAACGCGGCGATTGTCTCCGCCTGCAACCTGGCGCAGATTTCGCAGTTCTCCGGCGTGACATTCGAGAGCCTGGTGTTTGCCGGCGGCGGCTCTAAAGGCGCGCTGTGGAGCCAGATCCTCAGCGACGTCACCGGCCTGCCGGTGCGGGTGCCGGTGGTCCGCGAAGCCACCGCGCTGGGCTGCGCCATCGCCGCCGGAACCGGCGCCGGACTGTATGGCGATATGGCCAGTACAGGAGAACGGTTAGTGAGCTGGCACCGCGAGTTCACCCCAAATCCGCAGCATCGCGAGCTGTATCAGGAGATGATGAGCAAGTGGCAGACGGTGTACGCCGATCAGCTTGGCCTTGTCGATAGCGGGCTGACAACATCGATGTGGCAGGCACCGGGCCTGGAGCGCCGCCAGCGCGTAGCGTCTTCCCCGTCACCCTAACCACCGGTACCGATCCGCCTTTCCCCCTCTCCCTTTGGGAGAGGGCCGGGGTGAGGGACAACGAGTTCCGTTCTTTGAATCCCATCACAATCACCGCACTCCCCTTTTCCCTTTTTCTCCGCGACGGCTAAATTAGTAACTCATCCGACCACATAACAATAATTTTACATTGGAAGCCACTATGAGCCGCTATCCGTCGCTTTTCGCCCCGCTTGAGCTGGGCTTCACAACGCTCAAAAACCGCGTGTTGATGGGCTCAATGCACACCGGGCTGGAAGAGCTGCCGGACGGCGCGCAGCGGCTGGCGGCCTTTTACGCCGAACGCGCCCGTCACGGCGTGGCGCTGATCGTCACCGGCGGCATCGCTCCGGCGCCCTCTGGCGTCACCATGGCCGGCGGCGCGGTACTCAACGATGCCAGCCATCTGGCGCACCATCGCCATATTACCGACGCGGTACATCAGGAAGGCGGCAAAATCGCTCTGCAGATCCTGCACACCGGCCGTTACAGCTACCAGCCCGCGCTGGTGGCCCCCTCGGCGCTACAGGCGCCGATCAACCGTTTTACCCCCCATGAACTGAGCCACGATGAGATCCTGACGCTGATCGATGATTTTGCCCACTGCGCCCAGCTGGCGCGCGAAGCGGGCTATGACGGCGTCGAGGTGATGGGCTCTGAGGGCTATCTGATTAACGAATTTCTCGCCGCGCGCACCAACCAGCGCGACGACCAATGGGGCGGCGATTATGCCAGGCGCATGCGTTTCGCCGTAGAGGTGGTTAAGGCGGTGCGCCAGCGCGCCGGCCACGATTTCATTATCATTTACCGTCTGTCGATGCTCGATCTGGTCAACGACGGCAGCACGCTGGCGGAAGTCACTGAACTGGCCAAAGCGATTGAAGCGGCGGGAGCGACCATCATCAACACCGGGATTGGCTGGCACGAAGCGCGCATCCCGACCATCGCCACGCCGGTACCGCGCGGAGCTTTCAGCTGGGTCACCCGCAAGCTGAAGGGCGCGGTGTCGATCCCGTTGATCACCACCAACCGCATCAACGATCCGCAGGTCGCGGAGGATATTCTCGCCCGCGGCGATGCCGATATGGTATCGATGGCCCGCCCGTTCCTCGCCGACGCCGAATTTATGTCGAAAGCGCAGCGCGATCGCGCCAGGGAGATCAATACCTGCATCGGTTGCAACCAGGCGTGTCTCGATCGGATCTTCGCCGGCAAAATCACCTCTTGTCTGGTCAACCCGCGCGCCTGTCATGAAACCCTGATGCCGGTCCTGCCTGCCAACGCGCCTAAACGGCTGGCGGTGGTCGGCGCCGGGCCGGCCGGTCTGGCCTTCTCCGTTAACGCCGCCGCCCGCGGTCATCACGTCACGTTGTTTGATGCGCTCCCGGAGATCGGCGGTCAGTTTAATATCGCCAAACAGATCCCCGGCAAAGAGGAGTTTCACGAGACGCTGCGTTACTACCGCACCATGCTCGATCTTCATGGTGTCGATCTACGCCTGAACACCCGCGTCACGACAGACGATCTGCTGGCGTTCGATGAGACGATCCTCGCCACCGGTATCGCCCCGCGCCTGCCGGCGATCGATGGGATCGATCATCCAAAAGTGCTGAGCTACCTTGATGTCTTGCGCGATAAAGCGCCGGTTGGCGCGAAGGTGGCGATTATCGGCTGCGGCGGCATCGGCTTCGACACCGCGATGTTTTTAAGCCAGTCGGGCGCGGCCACCAGCCAGGATATCGGCGAGTTCTGCCGCGAATGGGGTATCGATACCAGCCTGCAAACGGCGGGAGGGCTGAGTGCTGAAGGCCCGCAACTGAGTAAAAGCCCGCGACAGATTGTGATGCTGCAGCGCAAAGCCAGCAAACCGGGCGAAGGGCTCGGCAAAACCACCGGCTGGATCCACCGCGCGACGCTGCTGGCGCGCGGGGTGAAAATGATCCCGGCGGTCAGCTATGAAAAGATCGATGATGAAGGGTTACATGTCACTATCGGCGGCGAGCGCCAACTGCTGGCGGTCGATCAGGTGGTGATCTGCGCCGGTCAGGAGCCGCGCCGCGAGCTGGCGGATCCGCTGCGCGCGGCGGGGAAAACGGTGCATCTCATCGGCGGTTGCGACGTGGCGGCGGAGCTGGATGCGCGTCGGGCGATTGCCCAGGGCACTAAACTGGCGCTGGCGATTTAGCCCTGTCCCGGGGGCGGCGCGATGCGCCTTCCCCGGGCTACCACGATAATCCCGCACGCTAGCCCGGCTAAGGCGACAGCCGCGAGCCGGGGGAAACCGCGACAAGAATCAGCGCTGCTTACGCACCTTCGTTGCTTTCAAAATGACAAACTTATTGTTCGTCGCAATCGTCGTGCAATTACCAAACGCACGCTTCAGCTTACGGAAGTAATCGAGGTGGCGGTTGCCGACGACGTACAGCTCGCCGCCGTATTTCAGGCTGCGGCGGGCATCGTTAAACATCTGCCAGGCGATATGGTCGGTAATAGCGTGCTGCTGATGGAACGGCGGATTACACAGAATCGCCGTAAAGCGGTCGGGCTCAATGCCGGAGAGCGAGTTGTTGACCATAAATTCACAGCGTGCGATATCGTCCGGCAGATTGCGCTCGACGTTCAACCGGCTGGAAGCCACCGCCATGTGCGACTCATCGGTAAACATGACCCGCGCGTTCGGGTTTTGCGCCAGCGCCTGCAGGCCAATCACCCCGTTGCCGCAGCCGAGATCGGCGATCTCGCCTTCTAGATCAGACGGTAAATGCTGCAAGAAGAAACGCGCGCCGATATCCAGCCCGCTGCGGGCAAAAACGTTGGCGTGGTTATGGATGGTCCACGGCGTGCCGTCCAGCTTCCAGCTGTAGGTTTGCGGCGCATCGGCAAGCTCAGGAGCGGTGAAAACGCAGTGGATCAGACGCGCTTTTTTCCACGCCAGCGAGGTGGTGGTGGTGCCGAGGATTTTTTCAAACAGCGCCAGCGTCGAGTTGTGCACATCACGGGCTTTCGCCGCGGCGATGATGCGGGTTTCCGGCGTAACTACTTCGCGCAGGGCGCGCAGCTGCTGTTCCAGCAGCGCCAGCTGTTTTGGCACCTTAATCAGCACCAGCGCCGGCGCGGCCGGTAGCGGGCTCAGGCTATCCTGAAAGCGCACGCTCTCTTCATCGATACCGTTCATCCGCAGGTTGTGGCGGGTCGCCAGCTCGGAAATAAAGGAGTCGTTGATACTGACCGGGTTGCGCTCCGCCAGCGCGCAGGCGAGCGCGCCGAAGCCGTCGTTGAAGATGAGCGTCAGGCCGTCGACGTCATTCACCTGTTGCAGCAGATATTCATCCGCCGCTTCCCATGCCTGAAGCGCTTCTTCTTCAGCGTTAGGTGGGAACCGCTCTAATGTGAATAACTCACCGTTTAACTCTGCCTGGCTCATCGCCTCTCCGCCTCCGGAATAGTAAAACCCGCGAGTTTATACGCAAATCCTGTCCAGTTGAAGAGAGATCGCTGATCATCGCCGCTCAGCGTAGATCGCCCTCGTCATCGGCTCGCAGCAGCGTTATCGACGCGCGAGCGCCGGGCATCAGCTGCTGCAGATAACCTACCAGCCGCTCTCCCGCCTCATGCAGGGCCGACAACGGCATCGCCGGCAGGCTTTCGAGAATAAACCACATCGTCTGCGCGCCGCTGTCCAGCCGGGTGCGCACGCCCTGTCGCCAGTTCCAGCGTCGGCAGGTTACGCCTATATCATCCCGCCAGATGACTTCGCCCGGCTCCGGATATTCCACTACCGGCTCTGCCGATTTTAGCGTATCGAATGGCTCATCGCCGCGGGCAATGGCCAGCCGCGGTTCGCCACGGTAGGCGGCCAGATTTTCCCCACCGACCGGGACGGCATAGCGAATGCTGATCGCGTTGTAGATATCCACCACCGGATCGATGGCCGGCAGGCTCCCCTCTTTCAGCACCCGCTTGCGCAGCGCCTGCGCCGAACAGGGGGTACGTTTCGCCTTCGCGCCGAAGGCGCTGAACGCTTCATCCCATGCCGCCAGGTGCGCTTGCGCCCAGGGCACATCATCCTGCTGCACCGCCAGGCAGGCCTCGGCCAGCGCCTGCTCCGCGACGGCGGGATCGGCCACCGGCGCGCTCTCCACCACAATACTTAATGCCCGAAAGCCCGGCGCCAGGCGGCTGACCGCAGATTCGATTGACGGCGTTACGCTACGCATTCGATAATCCTGTAATGACCAATTTGTTTCATCATAGTGACCAATGAACGTAAAAGTCAATATAACGACCGATTCAGGATCTGATGTCGACCAGGTAAGTCGCGCCGTCGCCACGCGGCTGAAGGCCTACCGTAAAGCGAAAAAAATGTCGCTGGACGAGCTGTCGCGCCGGGCCAGCATCAGCAAAGGTATGCTGGTCGAGATGGAAAAAGAGGCCGCCAATCCCAGCATTGCGATCCTCTGCAAACTCGCCGCCGCGCTGGGCGTATCGGTAGCGGATATTGTCAATGTGGCAAGCGAACCCGCGTTGCATATTATTCCCGCCGAGCAGATCCCCACCCTCTGGCAAGGCCCGCTGGGGGGCAGCGCCAGGCTCCTCGCCGGCACCGCCGGGCCGAATATGATTGAGCTGTGGCGCTGGGATATGCAGCCCGGCGAAGCCTTTACCTCGCCCGGCCACCCGGCAACAACCTTCGAGCTGCTGCACGTGGAAGCCGGCGCGCTGACGCTGACGCTTGGCGAGACCTGCCGCACGGTGGCGGCCGGGGAATCGGCGGTGGCCCGCACCGAAATAGAGCACGGTTACCGCAATGAGGGTACCGCGCCGCTGGTCTTTACCATGACCGTGGCTGAACTGCCCTCCTGACAGACATAATGATAAGACGATGACAAAACTCATTTATTTACAGGGCTATCCTGAATCGCTGCTGGCGCAGGTGACCACGTTAATCGAGCAAGACCGCCTCGGCGAGGTGCTGCAAAAGCGCTATCCGCAAGGGCACGACGTTAACAACGATAAAGCGCTGTATCAGTACACCCAGGACTTGAAAAACCGCTTTCTGCGCGGCGCGGCGCCGATCAACAAAGTGATGTATGACAGTAAGATCCACGTGCTGAACAATGCGCTCGGCCTGCATACCGCCATTTCCCGCGTGCAGGGCGGTAAGCTGAAAGCTAAAGCGGAAATTCGCGTGGCGACGGTATTTCGCGACGCGCCGGAAGCCTTTCTGCGGATGATCGTGGTTCATGAACTGGCGCATCTGAAAGAGAAGGATCACAACAAGGCTTTTTATCAGCTGTGCTGCCATATGGAGCCGCAGTACCACCAGCTGGAGTTCGACACCCGCCTGTGGCTGACGCACCTTTCGTTAAATCGTTCTGCGTAGTGACGCACTGGTTTTGTCATGACGGCATGATAGAGTGGCGGCAGGTTCCCTTTAACGGAGTTCGTCAACGTTTATGATACGTTTCGCAGTTGTTGGCACAAACTGGATCACCAAGCAGTTTGTCGATGCCGCCCATGAAACCGGCAAATATAAACTTACCGCCATCTACTCCCGCAGCCTCGAACAGGCGCAAGCCTTCGCCAAAGACTATCCGGTCGAGCATCTGTTTACCTCGCTCGATGAACTGGCACAGAGCCCTGACGTTGACGCGGTCTATATTGCCAGCCCGAACTCGCTGCACTTTCCGCAGACCCGGCTGTTCCTGAGCCATAAGAAGCACGTCATTTGCGAAAAGCCGCTGGCGTCGAACCTGCAGGAAGTCGAGGCGGCGATAGCGCTGGCGAAAGAAAATAACGTGGTGCTGTTTGAAGCCTTTAAAACCGCCAGTCTGCCTAACTTTCTCCTACTGAAAGAAACGCTCGCTAAAGTGGGCAAACTACGCAAAGCCTTTATCAACTACTGTCAGTACTCCTCGCGCTATCAGCGCTACCTTGACGGCGAAAACCCCAACACCTTTAACCCGGCGTTCTCTAACGGTTCGATTATGGATATCGGCTTCTATTGCCTGGCGTCCGCTGTGGCGCTGTGGGGCGAGCCGCAGGCCGTTCTTGCCACCGCCAGCCTGCTGGACAGCGGCGTAGACGCCCAGGGCACCGTGGTGCTGAGCTATGGCGACTTCGACGTGACGCTGCATCACTCCAAAGTTAGCGATTCCGCGATCCCCAGTGAAATTCAGGGCGAAGACGGCGCGTTAGTGATCGAAAAAATCTCCGAATGTCAGAAGCTGGCGTTTGTGCCGCGCGGCGGTAAAGCCCAGGACCTGACGCAGCCCCAGCACATTAATACCATGCTGTATGAGGCGGAGACCTTTGCGCGGCTGGTGGAGACACAGGATGTGGATCACCCGGGCCTGGCGGTGAGCCGGATCACCGCCAAACTGTCCAGCGAAATTCGTCGCCAGACCGGGGTGATCTTCCCGGCCGATACGCAGCCGCTGGCGTAAAAGAGTGTAAAGGCCCGACCGGCCGCCATTGACGAAAACCGCCCTGTGACATATTTTGTTACGTGCAAAGGGGAGTAACTTCCTTGCCGGTGGATCGTCATTACGATGCGTGCAATACCGCATCCGGTCGCCGGGCAATAACCAAAGCCCATCGCGATGTACTTTGGTTGTTGTAAGTGAGACCTTGCCGGAAGGCGAGGTCTATGCATAAAAGCGCAGCGGCTGCCGTCTTCCGACGTCAGCCGTTTTGTTTTTATGTAAGGAATATCAAATGAATACTGTCGGCACGCCGTTGCTATGGGGTGGATTCGCTGTCGTTGTCGCGATCATGTTGGCAATCGACCTGCTGCTTCAGGGACGACGCGGTTCGCATAGCATGACCATGAAACAGGCCGCTGGCTGGTCAATCCTCTGGGTCACGCTTTCTCTGCTGTTCAACGCCGCCTTCTGGTGGTATCTGGTGCAAACCCAGGGCCGGGCCGTCGCCGATCCGCAGGCCTTAGCCTTCCTCACCGGTTATCTGATTGAAAAAGCGCTGGCGGTCGATAACGTCTTCGTCTGGTTGATGCTGTTCAGCTATTTCGCCGTACCGCCTGCTCTGCAGCGCCGGGTGTTGGTGTATGGCGTACTGGGCGCGATCGTTCTGCGTACCATTATGATCTTCGCCGGCAGCTGGCTGATTTCGCAGTTCGACTGGCTGCTGTACGTCTTTGGCGCCTTCCTGCTGTTTACCGGCGTGAAGATGGCGCTGGCGAAAGAGGACGACTCCGGCATCGGCGATAAACCGCTGGTGCGCTGGATCCGCAGCCATCTGCGGATGACCGATAAAATCGAGAGCGAGCGCTTCTTCACCCGTAAAAACGGGGTGCTGTTCGCCACCCCGCTGCTGCTGGTGCTGATTCTGGTGGAACTGAGCGACGTGATTTTCGCCGTCGACAGTATCCCGGCAATCTTCGCGGTCACCACCGATCCGTTTATCGTGCTGACCTCGAACCTGTTCGCCATCCTCGGCCTGCGCGCCATGTACTTCCTGCTGGCGGGGGTCGCTGAGCGCTTCTCGATGCTCAAATACGGTCTGTCGGTGATCCTGGTGTTTATTGGCGTGAAGATGCTGATCGTCGACTTCTACCATATCCCGGTTGCCATCTCGCTGGGCGTGGTGGGCGGCATCCTGGCCGTCACGCTGCTGATTAACGCCTGGGTCAACAGGCAGCACGACAAGCAGCGCAAACTGCCAGAGTAATCTGCTACCGCGCCGTCGGCCCTCGCTGGCGGCGCGGTAATCAGCTATAGCAGACGTTCTCGTAACGAGAATACCTGCTCATGTCACAATTATGTTGCTACGCAGTTAAAAAATAAGATCCATATTAAAATCACAGTATTTTACGCTTCCCGCCAGTCTTTCTTTCCGTATACTCGACTATGCAAACATCTACTTACATCCTGACATAAACGTAAAAAATAATACGTGGCTGGGATGGCTTGCTACATCACTGGAAGGAATGAATTATGACAACACGCACTCCCTCATCAGGGTGGCTCTCCCGCCTGGCGCAAGGCAGCCTGGTGAAACAAATTTTAATCGGCCTGGTGCTTGGCGTACTGTTGGCGCTGGTCTCTAAGCCTGCGGCTATCGCCGTCGGTCTGCTGGGGACCCTGTTCGTCGGCGCGTTAAAAGCGGTAGCGCCGGTGCTGGTATTGATGCTTGTCATGGCCTCGATCGCCAACCATCAGCACGGACAAAAAACCAGTATACGCCCCATTCTGTTTCTCTATCTGCTGGGCACCTTTAGCGCGGCGCTGACCGCGGTGTTGTTCAGTTTTCTCTTTCCCTCGACCCTGCACTTAACCACCGCCGCCGACAGCATCACGCCGCCGTCGGGGATTGTTGAGGTGCTGCGCGGCCTGCTGATGAGCATGGTGTCCAACCCGATCGACGCTCTGCTGAACGCCAACTATATCGGCATTCTGGTGTGGGCGGTGGGGCTTGGCTTCGCCCTGCGTCATGGTAACGACACCACCAAAAACCTGATCAACGACGTCTCCCACGCGGTGACCTTTATCGTTAAAGTGGTGATCCGCTTTGCGCCGCTGGGGATCTTCGGCCTGGTATCTTCCACCCTGGCGACCACCGGTTTCGAGACCCTGTGGGGCTATGCCCAGCTGCTGCTGGTGCTGGTGGGCTGTATGCTGCTGGTAGCGCTGGTGATTAATCCGCTGCTGGTGTTCTGGAAGATCCGCCGCAACCCCTATCCGCTGGTGCTCACCTGCCTGCGCGAAAGCGGCGTTTACGCGTTCTTCACCCGCAGCTCCGCCGCCAACATTCCAGTGAATATGGCGCTGTGCGAGAAGCTGAATCTGGATCGCGACACCTATTCGGTCTCTATTCCACTGGGGGCGACCATTAATATGGCTGGCGCGGCAATCACCATCACCGTGCTGACGCTGGCGGCGGTGCATACGCTGAATATTCCGGTGGATCTGCCGACGGCGCTGCTGCTGAGCGTGGTCGCTTCGCTGTGCGCCTGCGGCGCCTCCGGCGTGGCGGGCGGCTCGCTGCTGCTGATCCCGCTGGCCTGTAATATGTTTGGGATCCCGAACGATGTGGCGATGCAAGTGGTTGCCGTTGGCTTTATTATCGGCGTGCTGCAGGACTCCTGCGAAACCGCGCTGAACTCCTCCACCGACGCCCTGTTTACCGCCGCGGCCTGCATGGCGGAAGACGACCAGCTGGCGAAAAACGCCCTGCGCGGATAACGCCTTTCCCCTCCGCTATCGGGCGGAGGGGCTCTCTTCCTGTACTGCGTTTTCAACCTTAAACGGATCGATACCGCGCTTTTGCATCCGGCGGAAGCGAATGATGTTCAGCCCGTTGACGATCAGGAAACTGCCTTCTATCAGCGTCCCGCCAATGGAACCCAACCACAGATTATGCGTGACCCAGCAGGCGGTGGAGCACCACATCACGCAGCGGACGGTTAGCCCTTTGCAGCGAAACAGCGCCCAGGTGCTGGCGACGGTGCCAATGATCGGCAACAGCTCCATGGCATGCTGCAGTTTACCCAGGCCGAGAATCAACGTCAGGAGGATAAAGACTGTCATCACCCACAGACTACGGGTGCGTAAGGAAATGACCGTGCGAAGCGCATTGAGCCCGGCGCTCATTCCAGCCGGCCCGGCGCCCATCAGGAAAAAATGAACGCCGATAATAGCGCTATAGACCGCCAGCTGTAGCCTGAAACGGCGTTCATCGCGGTTGATAAAGGTGGTAATGCCGATAAGAAAGGCGATGACGCCGACCCCCTGGGCCAGCCAATACGCGGTCATGTAAGCTCCCTGACTGAAAAAAACAAACGGCGCTTCACTGGCTGAAACGCCGCTGTTACGAGCCCGATGGCGCTACGCTATCAGGCCGATACACAAACCAAGCCTCTGGGCGCCAACGCAAATACGCCTTTACAGGGTAACACCGCTTTTAAAGATGGCCAGCTCGCGGAAGTCATTCTGCTCATTACAGGTCGGTTTACCGTTGGCGAAGGCTACAATGGCATCCACAAACTCTTCCAGCAGCTGCGGCATCGTTTTGCCGTGGAGCAGCTGCCCGGCATCAAAGTCGATCCAATGCTTTTTCTTCGCCGCCAGCTCGCTATTGGTGGCGATCTTCACCGTTGGCACAAAGCCGCCGTACGGCGTGCCGCGACCGGTGCTGAACAGCACCATATGGCAGCCGGCGCCGGCCAGCGCGCTGGTGGCGACCGCGTCGTTGCCCGGCGCGCTCAGTAAATTCAGACCATGAACCTTCAGGCGCTCGCCGTAGCGCAGAACATCCACCACCTGGCTGGAGCCCGCTTTCTGAGTACAGCCCAGCGACTTATCTTCGAGGGTAGTGATCCCTCCGGCCTTATTACCCGGCGAGGGGTTTTCGTAAATAGGCTGGTCGTGAGCAATAAAGTACTGCTTAAAGTCATTGACCATGGTCACCAGCTTGTCGAAGGTCGCTTCGTCGCGGCAGTGGCTCATCAACAACTGTTCAGCGCCGAACATCTCCGGCACTTCGGTCAGCACGGTAGTGCCGCCGTTGGCGATCACATAGTCTGAGAAGCGGCCCAGCATCGGATTAGCGGTAATGCCCGACAGGCCGTCCGATCCCCCGCACTCGAGGCCAAACTTCAGCTCGCTGAGCTTGCCCGGCTGGCGTTTATCCTGACGCATCACTTCATACAGCTGATGCAGATGCTCAACCCCCGCCTCCACTTCATCGTCCTGATGCTGGCAAACCATAAAGTGCACGCGCTGCGGGTCAAACTCGCCCAGCGTCTCGCGAAAGGCCTCCACCTGGTTGTTTTCACAGCCAAGGCCAACCACCAGCACCGCCCCGGCGTTCGGGTGACGAACCATATTTTGCAGCATGGTGCGAGTGTTGATGTGATCGTCCCCAAGCTGCGAGCAGCCATAGGTGTGGCTGAAGAGATGTACCCCATCAATATCCTCAGCGCCATACGTCTCTTTCAGGAAACGGTTCTGCATTTGTCTGGCCATCGCGTTGACGCAGCCGACGGTCGGCAGGATCCACAGCTCATTGCGCACGCCGACGTCACCGTTGGCGCGACGATAAATCTGTACTTCGCGATCCGCAGGCTGTGGCGGTTGGGCAACCAGGTCCGGTTGATAGCGATACGCGTCAAGGTCGCTGAGATTGGTGCGCGTATTGTGCGCATGAACATGCTCGCCCGGCGCGATATCCGCCAGCGCATGGCCAATCGGCAACCCGTACTTAACGACGTTTTCCCCTTTCGCGATAGCGCGCAGTGCAAACTTGTGGCCGCGAACGATATCCTGGCCGAGGGTGACCGAGTCATTATCAATCGTCACCACGCTACCGGCAGCGATATCCGTCAGCGCGACCGCGACGTTATCCTGCGAATGGATTTTGATGTATTGCATATCAACCGACCTCTGGCCTTAGTTCAGTTCAATGGCGAAATAGTCACGCGCATTGTTAAAGCAAATGTTTTTCACCATCTCGCCCAGCAGCGCGATATCCGCAGGCGCTTCGCCGGCAGCCACCCAACGGCCGATCATCTGGCACAGAATGCGGCGGAAGTATTCGTGGCGCGTGTAGGAGAGGAAGCTGCGACTGTCGGTCAACATCCCGACGAAGCGGCTCAGCAGCCCGAGCTGCGCCAGCTGGGTCATCTGCCGCTCCATACCGTCTTTCTGATCGTTGAACCACCAGCCGGAGCCGAACTGCATCTTGCCTGGCATGCCTTCACCCTGGAAGTTACCGATCATGGTGCCCAGCACTTCGTTATCACGCGGGTTCAGGCAGTAGAGAATCGTTTTCGGCAGCAGGTTTTCTTCGTTCTGCTTGCTCAGCAGCTTAGACAGCTCTTCCGCCATCGGACGATCGTTGATCGAGTCGAAGCCGACGTCTGGCCCTAACAGTTTGAACTGACGGAGGTTGTTGTTACGCAGCGCGCCAATGTGGTACTGCTGGACCCAGCCGCGACGGGCATACTCTGCGCCGAGGAACACCAGCACCGCGGTTTTGAACTGCGCCACTTCGTGTTCGCTAAGGGTCTCGCCAGCCAGGCGGCGCGCCAGAATGTCATCCAGCTCGGCGTCGGTCGCTTCGGCAAACAGCACCACGTCCAGCGCATGATCGGAGACTTTGCAGCCGTGTGCGGCAAAATGATCCAGACGTTTGGTCAGGGCGCTTTGCAGGTCAGCGAAGCGGCGAATATCGGTATCGGATACCTCGCCCAGCTTAGCCATATAATCATTGAAGGTCGCCAACTCGATGTTGAAGGCTTTATCCGGGCGCCAGCTCGGCAGCACTTTGATGTCAAAGGAGTTGTCTTTGGCGACAGCCGCGTGGTGCTCAAGAGAATCAATCGGATCGTCGGTGGTACCGACCATCTTCACATTCATCTGCTTCATGATTCCGCGGGCGGAGAAGGCATCCTGAGCCAGCAAATCATTACACTGGTCCCAGATCTCATCGGCGGTGGATGGCGACAACAGCTTACCTGTAATACCAAAAGGTCGACGCAGCTCTAAATGGGTCCAGTGGTATAACGGGTTGCCAATAGTGTGCGGAACCGTGGCCGCCCAGGCGTCAAATTTCTCGCGATCGGACGCATCACCGGTACACAGACGCTCCGGCACGCCGTTAGTGCGCATTGCGCGCCATTTATAGTGATCGCCTTTCAGCCAGATGTCATACAGGTTTTTAAAGCGATAGTTTTCGGCAACCTGCTGCGGCGGAAGGTGGCAGTGGTAGTCGAAAATCGGCTGATCTTTGGCGTAATCATGGTACAGACGGCGGGCAAACTCGGTATCAAGTAGAAAATCTTCAGTCATAAACGATGTCATTCGCGTGTCCTCTTCGCTCCAGTGCGGGAGCCTTTCAGATGATTGACTACAATGCTGACAAAGTTATCACACCAATTTCTACAGACCGAACTGTTTTTCGTGAGTTAGATCAATAAACGTCGATAAAAAAATGACCGCCCTGGAGCAAAACACCTCGCCAGAGCGCGCCATCTCTGGCTTTCCAGGCAAGGGATAAAGACCACACTAACTTTCCCACTTTTGTGACAGCTCTCAACTTTTAAAGTTGTATGACAAGTTATCTTTCTGCCGTCGCAACATATAAACCGACGGAATGCATTACCGGTGCTTATGGCATCGGCTTATACGGAATGGATACCGACTTTCAACATAACAACTGATGGTAAGGTTCAGGCCAGAGGGGACTACCCTCCTGAATCCTCCGTTTCGCTTTCCCGGCCGCTTATTGCGCTCGGTAAAGGCCGCACCTGATGCGGAAAGATAACAGACGATGAGGTTTACATGCGTAAAATTAAAGGGTTACGTTGGTACATGATCGCGCTGGTGACGCTGGGCACCGTGCTGGGCTACCTGACCCGTAACACCGTAGCGGCGGCCGCGCCGACGCTGATGGAAGAGTTACACATTTCGACCCAACAGTACTCCTATATCATTGCAGCCTATTCCGCTGCCTATACCGTTATGCAGCCCGTCGCGGGGTATGTCCTTGATATTCTGGGGACCAAAATTGGCTATGCCTTCTTCGCCATCGCCTGGGCGGTATTCTGCGGCTCAACGGCGCTGGCCGGCAGCTGGGGTGGACTGGCGCTGGCCCGTGGCGCAGTCGGCGCAGCGGAGGCCGCAATGATCCCCGCCGGCCTGAAGGCCAGCTCAGAGTGGTTCCCGGCAAAAGAGCGCTCTATCGCAGTGGGCTACTTCAACGTGGGTTCCTCTATTGGCGCCATGATCGCGCCGCCGTTGGTGGTGTGGGCGATTGTCATGCACAGCTGGCAGATGGCGTTCATCATCTCCGGGGTATTGAGCTTCGCCTGGGCCATCGCCTGGCTTATCTTCTACAAACACCCGCGCGACCAGAAAAAATTATCTGACGAAGAACGTGACTACATCATTGGCGGTCAGGAGTCTCAGCATCAGACCAATAACGCGAAGAAAATGTCGCCGTGGCAAATCCTGCGCAACCGTCAGTTCTGGGGTATCGCCCTGCCGCGCTTCCTCGCCGAGCCGGCCTGGGGGACCTTTAACGCCTGGATCCCGCTGTTCATGTTCAAAGTTTACGGTTTTAACCTGAAAGAGATCGCCATGTTCGCCTGGATGCCGATGCTGTTCGCCGACCTCGGCTGCATCGTCGGCGGATATCTGCCGCCGCTGTTCCAGCGCTGGTTTGGCGTCAACCTGATCGTGTCGCGTAAAATGGTGGTCACCATGGGCGCCCTGCTGATGATTGGCCCGGGGATGATCGGCCTGTTCACCAGCCCGTACGTGGCGATTGCCCTGCTGTGCATCGGCGGGTTCGCTCACCAGGCGCTGTCCGGGGCGCTGATTACCCTCTCTTCCGACGTCTTTGGCCGTAACGAAGTCGCTACCGCCAACGGTCTGACCGGGATGGCCGCCTGGCTGGCGAGCACCATGTTCGCCCTGGTTGTCGGCGCGCTGGCGGATACCATCGGCTTTAGCCCGCTGTTTGCGGTACTGGCCGTCTTTGACCTGCTGGGCGCGCTGGTTATCTGGACGGTGCTGAAAAACAAACCGGCTGACGATGACTCGACGCCGCTTAGCAGTCGCAAACCGGTCACGCAGAGTTAGATCGAATGGCAAGGTAATCGCCGATCAAGCCGCCTTCTCAGGCGGCTTTTTCATGTCTGCCAGTGGTGGAAAGCGCGTAAAAGTGGTATAACAAATCGAATATTGTCGCCATCTTCCGGGAGCGAATATGGAAATCATTGAACCACGCCGTCTATATCAGCAGCTTGCCGCTGAGCTGAAGACGCGCATCGAACAAGGTGTCTACCTTGTAGGGGATAAGCTGCCCGCCGAGCGCTTCATCGCCGATGAAAAAAACGTCAGCCGCACCGTGGTTCGTGAAGCCATTATCATGCTGGAAGTGGAAGGGTATGTCGAAGTCCGCAAAGGGTCGGGTATCCACGTTATCTCCAACCATCCGAAATACCAGCAGGTGGCCGATGAAAGCCTTGAGTTCGCCAACTATGGCCCCTTTGAACTGCTGCAGGCGCGGCAGCTAATTGAAAGCAATATTGCCGAATTCGCGGCGACTCAGGTGACCAAACAGGACATCATGAAGCTGATGGAGATTCAGGAGAAAGCGCGTAACGAGAAATGTTTCCGCGACTCCGAGTGGGACCTGCAGTTTCACGTCCAGGTGGCGCTGGCGACGCAGAACAGCGCGCTGGCGGCGATCGTGGAAAAGATGTGGACCCAGCGCGTGCATAACCCCTACTGGAAAAAGCTGCATGAGCATATCGACCTGCGTACGGTCGATAACTGGTGCGACGACCACGATCAGATCCTGAAAGCTCTGCTGCGAAAAGATCCCAACGCCGCCAAGCTGGCGATGTGGCAGCATCTGGAAAATACCAAGCAAATGTTGTTCAACGAAACCAGCGATGACTTTGAATTTAATGCCGATCGCTACTTATTTGCCGAAAACCCAGTCGTTCATCTCGATACCGCAGTCAACGGCGCGAAATAAGGCCTTATCCCTCCGGCGCGCCCCCCTGCGCGCCTGTCTGACAGTGAGGCTGGAGTAAGCAAGTCATATATAGTGTCAGCCTGTGTAAATCCTCTCGCCTCCCATCTCCGCAATCAGCAAAATCAACGAGCAACACCTTGCAATTTCTCTGACGGAAAGTCAGGTGATTTGTTACAATTAGATGCATTTTGTCGTTCTGGGGGGTAGGTATTTACTTACTTCAGTCTTATACAGGGAAGCGTTCAGAGCGCCTAAGCAGCGACCATAATCTCATAAAAATCTTGTCGCCCTATATGCCACGCGCTCAGACGTGCCGTTAACCGATGTACCAGGAATCGTGAATGGAACTATTTACCCAGTTATTGAATGCCTTGTGGGCTCAGGATTACGAAACGCTCGCGAATCCCTCCATGATAGGCATGCTGTATTTTGTCTTGTTTATGATTTTGTTCCTTGAGAACGGGTTATTGCCTGCCGCGTTTTTACCGGGGGATAGTCTGCTCGTGCTCGTGGGCGTGCTGATCGCCAAAGGGGCGATGGGTTTTCCGGAAACTTTGCTGCTGCTCACCGCCGCCGCCAGCCTCGGCTGCTGGCTAAGCTATATTCAGGGGCGTTGGCTGGGTAATACGCGGATCGTGCAAAACTGGCTGTCACACCTGCCTTCGCACTATCACCAGCGTGCGCATCACTTGTTTCATAAGCATGGGCTCTCCGCGCTGCTGATCGGCCGCTTTATCGCCTTCGTACGCACGCTGCTGCCCACCATCGCCGGGCTTTCCGGCCTTAATAACGCCCGTTTTCAGTTTTTCAACTGGATGAGCGGCCTGCTGTGGGTGCTCATCCTGACCTCGCTTGGCTATCTGCTGGGTAAAACCCCGGTATTCCTCAAGTATGAAGATCAGCTGATGTCCTGCCTGATGCTCCTGCCGGTTGCCCTGTTGGTCTTCGGACTGATCGGCTCGCTGGTGGTGCTGTGGAAGAAAAAATACAGAAGCCGGGGCTAATGATGGTCATGAAACGCCCTTCCCTGCGCCAGTTCTGCTGGCTGCTGGGTGGTTCTCTTCTGCTCGGCGCCCTGTTCTGGCTTTGGCTGGCGGTGCAGCAGCAGGAGGCCACGCTGGCGATCCGCCCGGTTGGCCAGGGTATCGGAATGCCGGACGGTTTCTCCGTCTGGCATCATCTCGATGCCAACGGCATCCGCTTTAAAAGCATCACGCCACAGAAGGATGGTCTGCTGATTAAGTTCGATTCCACCGCCCAGGGCGCGGCGGCGAAAGAAGTTCTCGGCCGCGCTCTGCCACATGGTTATATTATTGCCCTGCTGGAGGACGATAACTCGCCCACCGCCTGGCTATCCCGCCTGCGCGACGCGCCGCATCGCCTCGGGTAAGCTGCCGCCAGACTGCGTTTTTAACCCAGTCTGGTGGTTTCCCGCATTTGTTACTATGCTTAAACCTGCGGGAATCAACGCATTCACGTTCACCAACGGGAACGGGTATATCCTCCGGGTATCCCCTCAGACAATGGAAGGTACTATCCATGAAACACCGCATCGCTCTGCTTCTGGTCCTGACTTCACTTAGCGCCAGCGCCCTAGCCGCCTCTCCCTGCCAGGAAAAAG
Organism: Klebsiella sp. KP20-425-1; assembly: GCF_025813515.1. Classification (NCBI taxonomy): domain Bacteria; kingdom Pseudomonadati; phylum Pseudomonadota; class Gammaproteobacteria; order Enterobacterales; family Enterobacteriaceae; genus Klebsiella; species Klebsiella sp. KP20-425-1. The sequence goes on along the minus strand of NZ_CP109614.1, from coordinate 599,397 downwards.
AGCAGGATATTCAACGAGAGATCAGCTACGCCGAAAAGCATCATAATCAAAGTCGCATTGATGGGCTAAATACCGCGCTACGTCAGGTTCGGGAAAACTGTAGCGACAGTAAACTCAAAGCCGATCATCAGCAAAAAATTGCCAAACAGCGGGAAGAGATCGCTGAACGTCAGCGCGATCTGCAGGAAGCCCGGAAGAAAGGCGATGCGGACAAAATTAACAAACGCCAGCATAAACTCAATGAAGCGCAACAGGAGTTAAAAACGCTGGAGTCTCGGGATTACTAATCACCATTAACTTTCGCAACACGGACCACGCTACAGGAGAACGACATGGCTAAAGAGAATGTGACTGACGACCTTCGTGCAGAACTGAAAACGCTGGCGGATACCCTGGAGGAAGTACTAAATTCCTCGGCGGACAAGTCGAAAGAAGAGATGGGTAAACTGCGCAGTAAAGCCGAGAGCGCGCTGAAAGAGAGCCGCGCTCGTTTGGGTGAAACCAGCGAAGCGATTCTTCGTCAAACTCGTGAGACCGCCGCGCGAGCGGATGATTATGTTCGCGAAAATCCGTGGACTGGGGTAGGAATTGGCGCCGCCGTCGGGCTGGTGCTGGGTGTCCTGCTGTCGCGTCGCTGATTATGGCGAATACTCAACACACGCAGGGACCGGGTCAGCGCGTTTTCTCCATTGGTCAGCGCATCGTCACGCTGCTGGTCGAAATGGTGGAAACGCGGCTGCGTCTGGTCGTCGTGGAGCTGGAGGAGGAGAAAGCCAACCTCTTCCAGCTGCTGATCATGACCGGACTGACGCTGCTGTTTGCCGCGTTTGGCCTCATGAGTCTGCTGGTGCTGGTTATCTGGGCCGTTGACGCTCAGTACCGCCTGCACGTGATGATCGCCACCACCGTTGTGCTGCTCCTTGCCGCCGCGATCGTGGGTATCCTAACCCTACGTAAGGCGCGCCGCTCCACGCTGCTGCGTCTAACGCGTAAAGAGCTGGAGAACGACCGTGCCCTTCTGGAGGAGGATAAATCGTGAATGGCCGACAGGAGCGTGAACGGCAAAAGACGCAGCTGCTGCGCCAGATCCAGCAGCAACGGCTGGAGCTCAGCGCCTGCCGCCGTCACTGGCACGAGGCGACTGCGCCCCTCGACCGCGGCTGGCATACGCTGCTGAGTTTACGTTCGTGGCTGATGGTTGGCAGCGGTCTGATGGCCGTATGGTCCGTACGACATCCGCATTTTTTAATGCGCTGGACCAAACGCGGACTCGGACTGTGGAGCACCTGGCGCCTGGTGCGCGGGATCCTGCGCCAGTCGGCAGTTCGCTAGCGGCCCTGAGCGTGGGCGCTTTCCCTGGCGCCCACGCTCTGCCATTTCCCTGTCCCTTACTGCACGCTGTTCGCAGCAACATGCGCCTTTTCCGTAGCGCGCCCTTCTCTACGACGCCCTTTACCTTACGCCATACCAGGTCCGGTGGTGGCCCATCGCGTTCGGTACGCTTTCGCCTCCGCGTACTGATTGCTCAGAAACTTTGAAATAGATCTACAGTTTTCCTTGCTAACAATTCCCTCTCCGCCTCGCTACTATCCTCTCCATCGACAGCAACACCGCGTAACTACGCGGGATTGCACTAAAAAACAAAACCGCCGCCCTTTGGGTTTTCTGGAGTAACAAATGAAAAAATTAGAAGATGTTGGTGTATTGGTAGCGCGTATTCTGATGCCGATTCTGTTTATCACTGCAGGATGGGGCAAAATCACCGGTTATGCGGGAACCCAGCAGTATATGGAAGCCATGGGCGTCCCGGGCGCGCTGCTGCCGCTGACCATCCTCCTTGAGTTCGGCGGCGGTCTGGCGATTCTGTTCGGTTTCCTGACCCGGACCACCGCGCTGTTCACTGCGGGCTTTACGCTGCTGACCGCGTTCCTGTTCCATAGCAACTTTGCGGAAGGCGTGAACTCCCTGATGTTCATGAAGAACCTGACCATTGCGGGCGGTTACCTGCTGCTGGCCATTACCGGACCGGGCGCCTTCAGTATTGACCGTGTACTGAATAAGAAATGGTAAGCGCACTATACTGAATGAATGAAAAAAGCGAGGAGACCACTCCTCGCTTTTGCTATCTGTAGTCTGAAGGAGGAGCAAAGATGGGACAATTAGTCGACGGCGTCTGGCAGGATACCTGGTATGACACAAAATCCACCGGTGGGCGTTTTAAACGTTCCGTTTCCGCCTTCCGTAACTGGCTGACCGCCGACGGCGCGGCTGGCCCCAGCGGTGAAGGCGGTTTTGCAGCGGAAAAGGATCGCTATCATTTGTATGTTTCTCTCGCCTGCCCGTGGGCGCATCGCACGTTAATTATGCGTAAATTAAAAGGTCTGGAGCCTTTTCTCCCCGTATCCGTGGTCAATCCGCTGATGCTGGAAAACGGCTGGACCTTTGACGATAGCTTCCCGGAAGCCACCGGCGATACCCTCTACCAGCATGACTTTCTCTATCAGCTGTATCTGCACGCCGACCCGCACTACACCGGACGCGTGACCGTGCCGGTGCTGTGGGATAAAAAACAGCAGACCATCGTCAGCAATGAGTCGGCAGAAATCATCCGCATGTTCAATACCGCCTTCGATGGCCTTGGCGCCCGGGCCGGGGATTACTACCCGCCAGCGCTGCGGGAACAAATCGATGAGCTGAACGGCTGGATCTATGACAACGTCAACAACGGCGTGTATAAAGCCGGCTTTGCCACCAGCCAGCAAGCTTACGACGAAGCGGTGGATGCGGTCTTTACCTCGCTGGAGCGGCTGGAGCAGATCCTCGGCCAGCATCGCTATCTGACGGGCAATCAGCTAACGGAAGCCGACATTCGCCTGTGGACAACGCTGGTACGCTTCGACCCGGTATATGTGACCCATTTTAAATGCGATAAACGGCGCATCAGCGATTACCTCAATCTGTATGGTTTCCTGCGCGACATCTACCAGATGCCGGGTATCGCCGAGACGGTGAGTTTTCCGCATATCCGTCACCACTATTACCGCAGCCATAAAACCATTAACCCTACCGGTATTATTTCCATTGGGCCGCAGCAGGATCTCAACGAACCGCACGGTCGCGATCAGCGCTTCCGTTGATCTGTCGGGCGCCAGTGATGGCGCCCAATAATTCAGAAAACAGATATTTACCCACCATTCATTCACGTCTATTCTTATTGCGATCGCTTAAAAAACAAGTGATTGACGGTTAATTGAGGCGTAGAAATGGACTGGTATCTCAAGGTATTAAAAAACTATATAGGATTTGGCGGCCGTGCGCGGCGCAAAGAGTACTGGATGTTTATTCTGGTCAACCTCATCCTGACCGGCGTATTGAGCATCATCGATAAAATGCTGGGCTGGCAGCGGGCTGGCGGCGAAGGCATTCTGACCACTATCTATGGCGTACTGGTCTTTTTACCGTGGTGGGCGGTGCAATTTCGCCGTCTGCATGACACCGATCGTTCGGCCTGGTGGCTATTGCTGCTGTTGATCCCGGTCATCGGCTGGCTGGTGATCCTGATCTTTAACTGCCAGCGCGGCACCGAAGGCAATAATCGCTTCGGGCCCGATCCGAAACCCTTTTCCTACTAATCTTCCTGCTCCTCCCGCTAGCGGGAGGAGCGTCTTCATCACTATCTGCCGGCAAACAGCTTGGGGATCTCACGCAGACACCAGGACTTCGCTTCGCCCATACTGTCCCGTCGCCAGGCCATGATAATGTCAATTTCATTGGTGTATTCCGGGCTGACGACCCGCAGGCGACCTTCGGCAATATCCTTCTCCACCAGCGGATAGGGCATAGTCGCCACGCCCAGTCCGGCCAGTAGCGCCTGACGTTTATCTTCTATCGTACTCACCGTTAAACGCGGCTGTTTATCCAGCAGTTGAACGGTGAGGACGGGCCGCTCGCGCGCGGTATCCGCCACCGCGACGCCGCGGTATTTCACGCGGGTAACCTCAGAGAGCGGCTCCGGCTCCTGATGGATCGGGTGATCCGGCGCCGCGACGTACACACTGAGCACCGAATAGAGTTTGCGCGAGTTAATCTCCGAAGAGGAACGAAAATGCATATCCGGTGCGACAACGATATCCGCCCGCCCCTGCTCCAGCCGCTCCCAGGCGCCGGCCAGCACCTCAGTGATAATCGACAGCTGGGTGTTTGATTTAGTCGCCAGTTTCTCAATCAGCGGAAACAGATCCGGAGTGGGCACCAGCGCTTCGGTAACGATCGTCAGGTGGGTTTCCCAACCACGCGACAGGGCTTCAGCATCGGTGGTGAGTTTATCCGCCGCTTCAAGCAGCACGCGCCCGCGCTCCAGCAGCATTCTTCCAACGTTAGTGAACTTCGTGCGATGACCTGAGCGGTCAAACAGCACCACGTCCAGTTCCTCCTCCAGTTTTTGCATGGTGTAGCTCAGGGCGGAAGGCACGCGTCCCAGCTCATCAGCCGCGGCAGCGAAGCTTCCGCGCCGGTCGATCGCATCCATCACGCGTAACGCTTCCAGCGTTAATGCTCTCTCTTTGGCCATCGCTTTCTCATTCAGGAAATTTGAACATACCGGGCAGAATATCTGGCTAACAATACAGCGTCCATACCTTTACCATTGATTTAGTGTAAAGAGAGGTCAAGAACATGATTACTACCCGAACAGCCAAACAATGCGGACAAGCAGACTTCGGCTGGCTGCAGGCCCGCTACACCTTCTCCTTTGGCCACTACTTCGACCCGAAATTACTGGGCTTCGCATCCTTGCGCGTCCTCAACCAGGAAGTGCTGGCGCCCGGCGCTTCCTTCCAGGCTAGAACGTACCCAAAAGTCGATATCCTGAACCTGATTCTGGAAGGCGAAGCGGAGTATCGCGACAGCGACGGCAACCACGTGCAGGCCAAAGCCGGTGAAGCGCTGCTGATCGCCACCCAGCCTGGCGTGAGCTATAGCGAGCATAATCTGAGTAAAGAGCAGTCGTTAACGCGAATGCAACTTTGGCTTGATGCCTGCCCGCAGCGGGAAAACCCGCTGCAGCAGAAAATCAATGTCGCAGACGCGACGCTGCAGCTGCTGGCCTCTCCGGAGGGCGGTGATAACAGCCTCCAGCTTCGCCAACAGGCCTGGGTCTACCATATCGCGCTGGAGAAAGGTGAGCAGATCAACGTGCAATTACATGGTCCACGCGCCTACCTGCAGTCGATTCACGGCTCCGTCCATGCCGTCGCACAGGAACAGCAAAAGCAGGCTCTCACCTGCGGTGACGGCGCATTTATTCGTGACGAAGCTAACATTACCCTCGTCGCCGATACGCCGCTGCGCGCTTTGCTGATAGATTTACCGGTGTAACAACGGAAGTGATGGAGTCTGTCAGTGAGTAAGAAGAAAAACAGAAAAAAGGCGTCACCAACGCCGTTAGCTCCGGTGCAACCGCAAGTCGCCGGGGCCGCCAGCTTTGGTTATGATGAGATGCTTAGCGAACTGGAAGCCATTGTTGCCGAAGCGGAGATCCGCCTGCGGGATGAAGAAAGTCTCGCCTGAAACGGCAAAATGGCTGGGTTGATTTTCATTAATGGCCTGAAGAAGATATCGGCCCCGCGAGGGGCCGATGGCATTATTCACTCAGCGCGTCGGCAAGATCTTTTTTCACCTGCGTGCGCTGCTCCGGCGTCAGTACCTTATTCACCTCAAAATAGTACTTCACGCGGTAATAACGCACCTGCTGATCAATCTTGCTGAAGGCCGCCAGCTGATCGTTGACCGCTTTTTCATCCCATTTACCGGAATCAATCACGTTTATCAGAGCCCCGTCTTTAATTTCCTGTTGGGAAATCTGCTGGACATTACTCTCCAACTGCTGATGCAGGCTTTTAATTTTCGCGACCTGATCGTTGGTAAGTTTTAAGTGCTGAACAATAGGATCCTGCGCCGGTGCTGGCGCCGCCTTAACGTCTGCGGCCTGAGCCGTGATAGAGAAACCGGTGGTCAACAGCGTGGCAAAGGCAATACGGGTTATCAATTTCATTTTTTTTCCTGAAGTAAAGGTGGCAGAAATAGCGGATTATTATTTTACAGGGCGCAGTGAATAAATGTAAAAAATGATAGCCAAACATTATATATATCCACAGCACTAATATACTTCACTAAAACATATAAAATATGAATACTGTGTTAACTTATATATTTGACGCCCTAACATCACCAGTTTTTATTTTAATTTCAACAGCAGGCAAAATATTTGACAGTGGTGACTTTTCCTTTAATTTAATTAGCGCATATTACGTTATCCAGCGCATCAAGGATATCATTTAAAAATAGATAAGGAGATTGAGATGTTATTACGTTTTCGCGTATTACCGCTGGTTTTTGTCATCTCGCTGTTAAGCGGCTGCGGCCTGGCTTCTAAAGCCTTTTATTCCGCGGGAGACAAATTATTTCAACCCGGAGATGACGCCGTCGCTTCGATGCAGACGTATTCAGTGGCTCAGTTCCTGCAGCCGTTTACTCTCAACCCGGCGAAGGCCAGCAGCGATTATCTGGGTAAATGGGTCAAGGTACGCGGGGTGATTGTCGACATTCGTCGGAAGAGCGGTATCGCCGGCAGCTACTATTTTATCGTGACCATGCGAGATGAACAGAATAAAACGGATAAACGTCTTACCTTTAATTTTGGCTCGCATAACAGCGCAGACGTAGAGGCTTTAAGCAACGGCAGCGTCGCTACGATCGTCGGCCAGGTTCATCAGGTGCAAGATTCCACGATCCCGACGCTACAGAATCCTAAGGTGGTTAAATAACGGTAGCTGACCGATAAGCCGCGTTCTTTTGGTATAGCGTCGTGGACAGCCATTCATCCTTTCTCCGCTATTCGAATAGCAAAAACCCCGCCGAAGCGGGGTTTTGACATAAAAAGGTGAAACTGACCGATAAGCCGCGTTCTTTTGGTATAGCGTCGTGGACAGTCATTCATCCTTTCTCCGCTATTCGAATAGCAAAAACCCCGCCGGAGCGGGGTTTTTGCGTAAAAGGTGAAACTGACCGATAAGCCGCGTTCTTTTGGTATAGCGTCGTGGACAGTCATTCATCCTGTCCCCGCTTATTCGAATAGCAAAAACCCCGCCGAAGCGGGGTTTTGACATAAAAAGGTGAAACTGACCGATAAGCCGCATTCTTTTGGTATAGCGTCGTGGACAGTCATTCATCCTTTCTCCGCTATTCGAATAGCAAAAACCCCGCCGTAGCGGGGTTTTGACATAAAAAGGTGAAACTGACCGATAAGCCGGGTTCTGTCGTGGACAGTCATTCATCTAGGCCAGCAATCGCTCACTGGCTCAAGCAGCCTACCCGGGTTCAGTACGGGCCGTACCTTATGAACCCCTATTTGGCCTTGCTCCGGGTGGAGTTTACCGTGCCGCGGACTGTTACCAGCCGCGCGGTGCGCTCTTACCGCACCCTTTCACCCTTACCTGATCCCGCTTGCGCGGGCCATCGGCGGTTTGCTCTCTGTTGCACTGGTCGTGGGCTGTGACACCCCCCAGGCGTTACCTGGCACCTTGCCCTATGGAGCCCGGACTTTCCTCCCCTCCGCCCGTCTCCCCCCGAAGGAGGACGACGACGAAGCGGCGACTGTCTGGTCAGCTTCGGCGCGCAGTATAGAGGGTTTACCGCCCGTTGTCATCCCTCAGTGGTCATCCCAACCTGCAGGGTGGCAGCAATATTACGCGACGCGCGGTAAATATTATCAAACGCCCCGCGAAATGCCTCTTCCAGCGTCGAAACGGAAGTTAACACGCTGAATACGGCATCGATACCGTGCTGGTGAACCACGCCGACATCGTGAGTCAGGCTGCCAGCAATACCGATCACCGGCTTACGGTATTTCTTCGCCACCCGGGCCACCCCCACCGGCACCTTACCGTGAACAGACTGGCTATCGAGCCGCCCTTCCCCGGTGACCACCAGTGAGCAGTCATGGATTTGTTCTTCCAGCTTCAGCGCCTCGGTAACGATCTCAATCCCGCTGCGCAGCTCCGCATTGAGAAAGGCCATCAGCGCCGCACCCATGCCGCCGGCCGCTCCCGCGCCGGGGATCGACTTCACGTCCACCTGCAGCGACGTCTTAATGACGTCGGCATAATGCGCCAGATTACGATCCAGCTCGACGATCATCGCCTCGGTCGCCCCTTTCTGTGGGCCAAAGATCCGCGACGCCCCACGCTCGCCTACCAGCGGATTGGTAACATCGCAGGCCACGTGGATCATCCTGTCACGTAAGCGCGGATCGATGGCGGAAAGATCGATCCGGCTCAGACGGCTCAAACTGCCCCCGCCATGGCCGATCTCTTGTCCCTCGGCGTCACAGAGGCGGGCGCCTAGCGCCTGCATCATACCCGCCCCACCGTCGTTGGTCGCACTACCGCCGATGCCGATAATGATCCGTTCCGCACCATGCTCCAGCGCCTGTAATATTAGCTCCCCGGTACCCCGTGAAGTGGTGATGAGCGGGTTACGTTTGTCGGGCGGAACGAGCCCCAGACCGCTGGCTGCCGCCATCTCAATAAACGCGGTGACGCCGTCGCCGGACATGCCCCAGCAGGCCTTCACTCTCTCACCCAGCGGACCCGTTACCCACGCGAAATGTTCCTTTCCCTGCGTGGCGGCAATCATGGCTTCCACCGTCCCCTCGCCGCCGTCGGCGACGGGCAGGGAAACATACTGTGCATCAGGGAAAATTTCCCGAAATCCTTTTTCTATCGCCTGAGCTACCTCGCTGGCAGAAAGGCTTTCTTTGTAAGAGTCTGGGGCAATGACGATTTTCATAATTTTGTAGCCTGACAGTGCCGCGCAAGGCAAGCATAACAGGGCGCGCAGGGCGCCCTTCTTGTTAGCGAGTGACTTCCACTTTCGCCAGTTTTTCGTAATAGCACGCCAGCGCGCTATGGTCTGCAGTGCCGAGACCGTCCGCGCGCAGCGCCTGCATCATCTCCATCACCGCCGCCGTCAGCGGCAGTTGGGCGCCCACGCCGTGTGAGGTATCCAACGCATTGGCCAGATCTTTAATATGCAGGTCGATACGGAAACCCGGTTTGAAGTTACGGTCCATGACCATCGGGGCTTTCGCATCCAGCACGGTACTGCCCGCCAGACCGCCGCGAATAGCCTGATAAACCAGATCCGGATTGACGCCGGCTTTAGTCGCCAGGGTCAGCGCTTCAGACATCGCCGCGATGTTCAGCGCGACAATCACCTGGTTAGCCAGTTTGGTGACGTTGCCCGCGCCAATATCGCCGGTATGCACTACGGAGCCGGCCATCGCTTTCATCAGATCGTAGTATTTATCGAAGATCGCTTTATCGCCGCCGACCATGACCGACAGCGTGCCGTCGATGGCTTTCGGTTCGCCGCCGCTCACCGGCGCATCCAGCATATCAATACCTTTGGCTTTCAGCGCTTCGCTGATTTCCCGACTCGCCAGCGGCGCAATGGAGCTCATATCGATCACTACGGTGCCCGGTTTCGCCCCTTCAATAATGCCGTTTTCACCCAGCGCCACCTCTTTAACATGCGGAGAGTTCGGCAGCATGGTGATGATCACCTCGCACTGTTCGGCAATCGCTTTCGGCGTCGTCGCGGTCTCAGCGCCAGCGGCGATCACGTCGGCAATCGCTTCCGGGTTACGGTCAGACACCACCAGCGAGTAACCCGCTTTCAGCAAATTTTTGCTCATCGGTTTGCCCATAATGCCAAGACCGATAAAACCTACTTTGATTGTCATAATGTTCTCTCTCTTCATCCTGGTGATTATTTTTTAAACGCGTCGGCAAGTTTCTGGGTTGCAGAACGGAAGACGCCCAGATCGCTGCCAACGGCGACGAAGGTCGCGCCCCATTCCAGATAGCGGCGCGCATCGGCTTCCACTGGCGCCAGAATGCCGCTTGGCTTACCGTGCTTCTTCGCGCTGGCGAAGATATGTTGGATAGCGCGCTGCACCTCAGGATGGGCGGCATTGCCCAAATGGCCTAAGGCGGCGGCCAGGTCGCTCGGGCCGACAAACACACCGTCCACGCCCTCGGTCGCGGCAATCGCCTCGACGTTGTCCACTCCGGTCTGGCTCTCAATCTGCACCAGAATGGAAATGTTCTTGTTGGACTGGGCGAAGTAGTCCGGCACGGTGCCAAACATATTGCCGCGGTGGGAAACGGAGACCCCGCGGATCCCTTCCGGCGGATAACGGGTCGAAGCCACCGCCTGCGCCGCCTGTTCAGCCGTCTCGACAAACGGCACCAGGAAGTTATAGAAGCCGATGTCCAGCATGCGCTTGATGATGATGGGTTCATTGGTCGGCACACGGACTACCTGCGCGCTGGAGCTACCTTTCAGGGCCATCAGCTGCGGAATGAGCGTGGTGACGTCGTTTGGCGCGTGTTCCGCGTCCAACACCAGCCAGTCGAACCCCGCCAGACCCAGCACCTCGGTGCTAATCGGGTTAGCCAAAGCGCACCAGCAGCCAATCTGCACCTGATGCGCCGCCAGCGCGGCCTTAAATTTGTTCGGAAAAATTGCGTTATCCATGATTTTTACCTTGCGTTAATCGTTGCTTACTTCTGCAATTCCATACGTTTGATATCGCCAACCACAAACAGGTAGCAGACCATCATCATCAGCGCGGAGCCGCCAACAAAAATCAGTGCGCCATTAAATGAGTGCAGTTCGCTCACGATATAGCCAATAACCAGCGGCGTGGCGATCGAGGCCACATTGCCAAAGACGTTGAATACCCCGCCGCACAGGCCAACAATCTCCTTCGGCGCGACATCCGAGATAACCGGCCAGCCCAGCGCGCCAAAGCCTTTGCCAAAGAACGCCAGCGCCATAAGCGTAATGACCAGCGGCGTGCTGGCCGTGTAGTTACACAGGATGATGGACGACGCCAGCAGCATTCCCAGCACAATGGGCAGCTTACGCGCAAAAGTCAGCGTGCAGCCGCGGCCAATCAGATAATCCGAAAACAGCCCGCCCAGTACGCCGCCAGCAAAGCCAAACAGCGCCGGAATCGAAGCCACAAACCCCACTTTCAGAATCGACATTCCCTTGTCCTGCACGAGGTAGATCGGAAACCACGTCAGGAAGAACCATGTAATGGTATTCAGGAAATACTGACCGAAAAATACGCCTAACATCATTCGGTTAGTCAGCAACTGGCGGATATAGTCCATCTTCGGCCCGGCCGCCGGGGTGGCCTCTTTTTTATGGTCCATATCGACCACTGCGCCGCCTTCTGAGATATATTTCAGCTCCGCGGCCGACATTCGCGGATGATCGGTGGGGTTATGCACAAACTTCACCCAGATGATGGTGAGCACAAACCCTATTATCCCCATCACGGTAAAGACATGTTCCCAGCCCAGCGCGAAGGTCAGCCAGCCGAGCAGCGGCGAGAACAGAGCCAGCGAGAAGTACTGAGCGGCATTAAAGATAGCTGAAGCCGTACCCCGCTCTTTGGCCGGAAACCAGGCCGCCACAATGCGGGCGTTGGCGGGAAACGAGGGCGCTTCGGAAAAGCCCAGCATAAAACGCATAAAGAACATGGAGACCCCGGCCCAGGCGAGCGGGAACACATCAATAAAGCCTTGCAGGAAGGTAAACAGTGACCAGAAAAACAGACTGTATGAATAAACCTTTTTCGAGCCAAATTTATCCAGCAGCCAGCCACCAGGGATCTGCATCAGCAGATAAGCCCAGCCGAAGGCGGAAAAAATGTATCCCATCGACACCGCGCTGAGCCCCAGCTCTTTCGCGACTTCAGTACCGGCGATAGACAAGGTCGCGCGGTCGCCATAGTTCACTGCCGTCACCACAAATATCATCAACAGAATTAAATAGCGGGTCGGTATTCCTTTTTTTTCATCTAATGTAGAATCCAAAATCATTTAGACATTCCTCGGGCACAGAACACCTTTTATAATTGTTTTAAGTGGTTTCTGATTTATTTAAAAGACGATATTGAAACTGTCTATTCGCATATCGATCACCTCAAAAACATGACTCAGTATAATCAGCACGCCCCCGCCAGACACTATGCATACCCACAATATAAAGTTATTATTTAAAGCCATAATTGTGCTTATGCCATAAGTCATGGGCGCTAATCCACACTTCTTACGATTGCCTGCCCTGCAGAGGTTAGCGTCATAAAAAGGAGTGATGCCGATCACATTTTAAAATCAACTCAGCTGACATCCTTTATTCCATCATACTGATACGTAGCAAATGAATTAGCGTTTTATTTTATTATTAGCACCTGTTTGGAGATGACTGGACAATGGCTGACATTGCAATTCGACAACAATCGCCGACCGCGTTTTATATTAAAGTTGACCCGACAGATAATGTGGCGATTATTGTCAACGATCGCGGCTTAACCGCCGGAACGCGTTTCCCGGACGGCCTGACGCTCGTCGAGCATATCCCGCAGGGTCACAAAGTTGCCCTGGTGGATATCCCCGCCCATGGTGAAATCATCCGCTACGGCGAAGTCATTGGCTATGCCGTACGCGATATCCCGCAGGGAAGCTGGATTGACGAGTCGCTGGTGGAGCTGCCCACCGCCCCGCCGCTGAATACCCTGCCGCTGGCCACTAAAGTGCCTGAACCGCTACCGCCGCTGGAAGGTTACACCTTCGAAGGCTACCGCAATGCTGACGGCAGCGTGGGTACCAAGAATCTGCTGGGTATTACCACCAGCGTGCACTGCGTCGCTGGCGTGGTCGATTACGTGGTGAAAATCATTGAACGCGACCTGCTGCCAAACTATCCCAACGTCGATGGCGTGGTGGGCCTGAATCATCTCTATGGCTGCGGCGTGGCGATTAATGCGCCGGCGGCGGTAGTGCCGATTCGCACCATTCATAATATCGCCCTCAACCCAAACTTCGGCGGCGAGGTGATGGTCATTGGCCTCGGCTGTGAGAAGCTGCAGCCGGAACGCCTGCTGCAGGGCACGGAAGACGTCAAAAGTATCCCGGTGGACAGCGCCAGCATCGTCAGCCTGCAGGATGAAAAGCATGTTGGTTTTAAATCGATGGTCGATGACATTCTGCAGGTCGCCGAGCGCCACCTGGCGAAACTGAACCAGCGCCAGCGGGAAACCTGCCCGGCCTCTGAGCTGGTGGTCGGGATGCAGTGCGGCGGCAGCGACGCCTTTTCAGGCGTGACCGCCAACCCGGCGGTAGGTTACGCGTCCGACCTGCTGGTGCGCTGCGGCGCGACGGTGATGTTCTCAGAAGTGACCGAAGTACGCGACGCCATTCATCTGTTGACGCCGCGGGCGATTAACGAAGAGGTCGGTAAACGTCTGCTGGAAGAGATGGCCTGGTACGATAACTATCTTGATATGGGCAAAACCGACCGCAGCGCCAACCCCTCCCCCGGCAACAAGAAAGGCGGTCTGGCCAACGTGGTGGAAAAAGCGCTGGGGTCGATTGCCAAATCAGGGAAAAGCGCCATCGTTGAGGTGCTCTCTCCGGGGCAGCGTCCGACCAAACGCGGCCTCATTTACGCCGCAACCCCCGCCAGCGATTTTGTCTGCGGCACCCAGCAGGTAGCCTCTGGCATCACGGTGCAGGTATTCACCACCGGTCGCGGTACGCCGTACGGACTGATGGCGGTACCGGTGATAAAAATGGCGACCCGTACCGAGCTGGCCAACCGCTGGTATGACTTAATGGACATTAACGCCGGGACCATCGCCACTGGCGAAGAGACGATTGAGGATGTCGGGCGGAAGCTGTTCGAATTTATTCTCGACGTCGCCAGCGGACGCAAAAAAACCTTCTCCGATCAATGGGGCCTGCACAACCAGCTGGCGGTATTTAACCCGGCGCCGGTAACCTGATCGAGAGCGTAAGGATTTAACCACTTTTAGCCCGGATCTATCCGGGCTTGTTGGTTAGGGATGCTGGGCGGCAAGAAAAGCGATTCTGCCCTTTTCTTCCGACATTTTTTCCGACATTTCTTCCGACATGTGGGAGGACGCTCAAGCAGCTCTTCACTATCTGAAGGGCTGCTTGCCAGGCTTCAATTGGGTTTACAGGATCACTCCCCCTGCTGCTCCAGGGCGTACTTATACAACGCATTTTTCTTCACGCCGTGGATTTCCGCGGCCAGCGCGGCGGCTTTCTTCAGCGGCAGCTCCGCCTGCAGCAGCGCCAGAGTACGCAGCGCGGCCGCCGGCAGCGCCTCTTCCTGAGCCTTGAAACCTTCGACGATCAGCACCATCTCGCCTTTACGACGGTTTTCATCTTCCTTCACCCACGCCACCAGCTCACCAATCGGCGCGCCATGGATCGACTCCCAGGTTTTGGTCAGCTCACGAGCCAGCACCACATAGCGGGATTCTCCCAGTACCGCGCAGATATCCTCCAGACTCTCCACCAGACGGTGGGTCGACTCATAGAAAATAAGGGTGCGCGGCTCTTCTTCCAGCGCTTTCAGGGTATCGCGGCGGCCTTTCGATTTCGCCGGCAGGAAGCCTTCATAACAGAAACGGTCGGAAGGCAGGCCGGCGGCGCTCAGGGCGGCGATAGCCGCACAGGGGCCCGGCAGCGGTACCACGCGAATATTCGCTTCGCGGCAGGTGCGCACCAGATGGTAACCAGGATCGTTAATCAGCGGCGTGCCGGCATCGGAAACCAGCGCGATGTTTTGCCCTTCTTTCAGTTTGGCAAGCAGGGTTTCCGCTTTTTGCTGCTCATTATGGTCGTGAAGCGCAAACAAACGGGCGTTTATCGCAAAATGTTGCAGCAGCAAACCGGTATGACGGGTATCTTCCGCTGCAATTAAATCAACGGCTTGCAGCACTTCCAGTGCACGCTGCGTGATATCAGACAGATTTCCTATCGGAGTGGGCACAATATAGAGCTGCCCCTGAGAATTATCCGCTGATTCGTGTTGTTTCATTGTCTCGTCCGTATTGCCGATTTAATATTGAGCATTGAGCCAAAAAAATATCACTGGACACTTATGGTACCGTCAACATTTCTTCGTTCTAAGCCCGCGCGCTGCCTGCCCGTATTGCTGGCGACTCTTATTTTTGCTGGCTGCGGCACCCACACGCAGGATCAAAGCGCGGCGTTTATGCAGGGTACGTCGCAGGCCAACTCCAGTTTCTACTTACAGCAGATGCAGCAAAGCACGAATGATAGCAAGACCAACTGGCAATTACTCGCCATTCGTGCACTACTGCAGGAAGGGAAGAAGCAGCAGGCTATCGACCTGTTTAACCAGCTGCCGGCGAACCTGAACAGCACTCAGGCCCGTGAACAGTCGCTGCTGGCGGTGGAAGTGAAGCTGGCGCAGAACGATTATCAGGCCGCCCGTAATCTGCTGGCTAAGATCGATCCGACAAACCTTGAGCAGCCTCAGCAGGCGCGCTACTGGCAGGCGCAAATCGATGCCAGCCAGGGCAAACCATCGCTGACCCTGCTGCGCGCCTTAATCGCCCAGCAGCCGCTGCTGAGTGACGCCAAACAGCGTCAGAAAAATATTGATGCGACCTGGCAAGCGCTCACCTCGATGCCCCAGGACCAGGCCAATGCGCTGGTGATCAACGCCGATGAAAATATCCTCCAGGGCTGGCTGGATCTGCAGCGGATGTGGTTTGACAACCGCAACGATCCGACGCTACTGAAAGCGGGCGTTAAAGACTGGCAGACGCGCTATCCGCAAAACCCGGGCGCTAAAATGCTGCCGACGGCGCTTGTGAATATGCAAAACTATAAGCCTGCGTCCATCAACAAGATTGCGCTTTTTCTGCCGCTGAACGGTCAGGCGTCGATCTTCGGCCGCACTATCCAGCAGGGCTTTGAAGCCGCCAAAAACGGCGCGCCGTCGGTGACGGGCAGCGCGGTTCCCGCCCAGGTCGCCCAGGCGGCGAATGTCTCCGGTAATGATGATGTGGTGAGTCCGTCGCAGGCAGAAATCAGCGATCTTACCGCCACCGGAAGCCGCGCGGATCCGGTTCAGGCCCCGACGCAGGACCAGGCAGCGCCTGCTGCGGAACCGGCAGCCCAGGCGCCGGCAACATCCACCACGCCGCAGACTACCGCTTCCCCGGCCACCCAGCCGGTTACCGCGCCGGCCGCACAGCCGCAGCCCGTGGTCGCAACCGCCGCTAACCCTTCTGCGGAACTGAAAATTTACGACACCACCACCCAGCCGATAAGCCAGCTGCTCGCCCAGGCGCAGCAGGATGGCGCCACCCTGGTGGTTGGGCCGTTGCTGAAAGAAAACGTTAAAGAGGTTATCAAGAGCAACACGCCGCTCAATGTGCTGGCCCTCAACCAGCCGGAAAAAGTCGAAAGCCGCGCTAACCTCTGCTATTTCGCGCTTTCTCCGGAAGACGAAGCGCGTGACGCCGCCCGACATATCCACCAACAGGGGAAACAGACCCCGCTGCTGCTGGTTCCGCGCGGCGCGCTGGGCGATCGTGTGGTTAGCGCTTTTGCCGACGAGTGGCTGAAGCTGGGCGGCGCCAGCGTCCTGCAGCAGCGTTTTGGATCCACGGCCGAGCTGCGCGCCGGCGTGAACGGCGGCGGGGGCATTGCGCTGAGCGGCACCCCGGTCTCCACCCTGCCATCAGCGCAGAACAGCATCCTCGGCAGTGCTGATGAGATGCCGGTAAGCAGCGGCGGCAGCGTCGATGCGGCCTATATCCTCGCCACCCCGGAACAGATTGCCTATATCAAACCGATGATCGCCATGCGCAACGGCAGCCAGAGCAATGTCACCCTGTACGCCAGCTCGCGCAGCGCCCAGGGCACCGCGGGGCCGGATTTCCGTCTGGAGATGGAAGGCTTGCAGTATAGTGAGATCCCAATGCTGGCCGGCAGCAATCCGTCGCTAATGCAGCAGGCGCTGTCCGCGGTGCGTAATGACTACTCGCTGGCGCGTCTGTATGCCATGGGCGCTGACGCCTGGTCACTGGCAAATCACTTCACGCAAATGCGCCAGACGCCTGGCTTCGAGCTGAACGGCAATACCGGCGATCTGACGGCCAACCAGGATTGCGTGATTAACAGGAAACTGTCATGGCTCAAGTACCAGCAGGGAAAAATCGTTCCGGCCAGCTAAGCAAACAGACCGGCGATGCCTGGGAAAACCAGGCGCGCCGCTGGCTGGAAGGCCAGGGCCTGCGTTTTATCGCCGCCAATGCCCGCGAGCGTGGCGGCGAAATTGACCTTATCATGCGCGACGGCACGGTCACCGTTTTTATCGAAGTGCGCTACCGCCGTAGCGCCCGGTACGGTGATGCGGCGGCCAGCGTCACTCCGCAAAAACAACAACGACTGCTTAAAGCCGCCCGTTTGTGGCTCTGCCGACAGAATGGGAGCTTTGAGACTGTGGATTGCCGTTTCGATGTGGTAGCCTTCACCGGAAACGACATCCAATGGCTAAAAAACGCCTTTGGCGAATAGCGTAATACCAGAAGTAAGGGATCCCGTGCTCGACAGAATCAAAGCCTGCTTTACCGAAAGCATTCAAACCCAAATTGCCGCAGCGGAAGCACTCCCGGACGCCATCTCCCGGGCGGCGATGACGCTCGTCCAGTCCCTGCTTAACGGCAACAAAATCCTCTGTTGTGGTAATGGCACCTCCGCCGCCAACGCACAGCATTTTGCTGCCAGCATGATTAATCGCTTTGAAACGGAACGCCCTGGTTTACCTGCCATTGCACTAAATACCGATAATGTGGTCTTAACCGCCATCGCTAACGATCGCTTGCATGACGAGATCTACGCCAAGCAGGTGCGCGCCCTGGGACACGCCGGCGATGTGCTGCTGGCGATCTCTACGCGCGGAAACAGTCGGGACATCGTCAAGGCGGTGGAAGCCGCCGTGACCCGCGACATGACCATCGTCGCGTTAACCGGCTATGACGGCGGTGAGCTGGCGGGCCTGTTAGGTCAACAGGATGTCGAAATCCGCATCCCCTCCCATCGCAGCGCGCGTATCCAGGAGATGCACATGCTGACCGTCAACTGTCTGTGCGATTTGATAGATAACACTCTTTTTCCACACCAGGACGATTAAGGAGAACACATGAAGGCTCTCTCGCCCCTCGCCATCCTGCTTTCTGCACTACTGCTGCAGGGCTGCGTTGCCGCCGCGGTAGTCGGAACGGCAGCAGTCGGCACCAAAGCCGCAACGGACCCGCGTACGGTGGGAACCCAGGTCGATGACAGTACCCTGGAACTGCGCGTCAATAGCGCCTTGTCGAAAGATGAACAGATTAAGAAACAGGCCCGTATCAACGTCACCGCTTATCAGGGCAAAGTTCTGCTGACCGGCCAGTCGCCGACGCCGGACCTCTCCGCGCGCGCCAAGCAAATCGCCATGGGCGTGGAAGGGACCACGGAAGTGTTTAATGAAGTGCGCCAGGGCCAGCCGATTGGTTTAGGCACCGCCTCGTCTGATACCTGGATTACCACCAAGGTGCGTTCGCAGCTCCTGAGCACCGATCAGGTCAAATCCTCGAACGTGAAAGTAACCACGGAAAACAGCGAAGTCTTCCTGATGGGGCTGGTGACCGACCGCGAAGGCCGGGCGGCGGCGGATATTGCCAGCCGGGTAAGCGGCGTATCCCGGGTGACCACCGCCTTTACCTACATTAAATAAAGCTGCAGTTTCCCGGCTGGCGCTGCGCTTAGCCGGGCTACCGCCCCCTGTACGTTGTGTGCCGGGTAAGGCGTAGCCGCCACCCGGCATCCAATCCGGCTATGCGTACGTTTACGGCAAACTACACCAGCGCCAGCGCACCGACAATCGCCCCGCACAGCGCCACCAGTCCGCCCGTCAGCCACAGCGCTTTGGCTGGGAAGGCTTTACGCAGCATAATCAGCGACGGCACGCTCACTGCCGGCAGTGTGATGAGCAGCGCCAGCGCGGGCGCCGTCCCCATACCCGCCAGCATCATTGTCTGCACAATCGGAATTTCCGCCGCGGTAGGGATCACAAACAGGCAGCCGGCGATCGCCATCGCGATAACCCAGAACAACGTATTATCCACCACGCCATCGGCGTGCGGGAACAGCCAGACGCGCGCCGCTCCCAGCACCAGCACCGCGAGGATATAAACCGGGATCGTGTTCCAGAACAGCGTCCACAGCGCCTGCAGCCAGCGGCTAAAGAAGCCGCCCTGAGTCGCTTCCGACGGTGCAGCAGGCACCGCTACCGGCTGCGTCGCCGCCTCTTTCACCCATTTCTGCACCAGCGTCGCCACAGTTAATACTGTCGCCAGACCCGCCACCAGGCGAACCAGCGCAAACTGCCAGCCCAGAACAAAACCCATAAACACCAGCGTCGCCGGATTGAGTAGCGGGTTCCCCATCCAGAACGCCAGCGCCCCGCCCATCGACACCTGCTGTTTGCGCATCCCGGCCGCGACCGGCGCGGCGCAGCAGGTGCACATCATGCCGGGCAGCGAGAAAATCGCTCCCAGCAGCGTGCCCTGAAACCGCGATTGTCCCAGGGTGCGTAGCAGCCAGTCGCGCGGAATGAGTACCTGAATCAACGACCCGAGCAGCACGCCGAGCACCGCCGCTTTCCAGACGGCAAGGAAGTAAACCATCGCATAGTCCCACGCCGCCATCAGCGGGTTAGCGTCGGCCTGGGCGAGAATAGATTTACCGATACTGTGGGTTTCCGCAGCGGTGAAGGCTTTCCCGTAGTACGGCTGCCATTTGACGTACCACAGACCAACAATCACGACGAGAAAGAAAAGCGCGGGTTTCCACCATTGAAATGGTGACGCCGCCTGAGATGAAGACTGACCAGCCATAGCATTCCCCAGCAAGAAATGTGGATATGAATTGAAGCCGTGAATACTACGCCGGAAGCCTGCGTTTGCAAACCGCTATTCAGCCTGCCGCGCGGCGCGCTCCCGTAGTTCCGATGATGTCAGAATTCGCACCCCTTCGTGGGTGGGCGACAGCGCCTCCGCCAGCAGGGCGATCGCCACATCGCGGGCCGCAATGGATTTCCAGTTCCCCGGCAAGAGCCGGAACAATGGTGCGAGGAAGGTCTCATTGGTCCGCTTTTTTTCCCGCTCGCCTGACAGCATCGACGGCCTGGCGATGGTCAGCCGCGGCCAGTCTTGCTCAATCAGCGCCGCCTCCATTTCCCCCTTCACCCGATTGTAGAAAAACGGCGAGTGGGCGTTGGCGCCCATCGCGCTAACCACCAGCATATGTTGCGCACCCAGTCGTTTGCCGGTCAGCGCGGTATCAACCACCAGCGTGTAGTCAGCATGGACGAAGGCCTCTTTGCTCCCGGCCTCCCGGCGCGTCGTTCCCAGGCAACAGAAGACGATATCCACCGGGTCAACCACCTGCGCCAGGGCATCGGTCAGCTGGGGATCGTGAGGATTAAAGACACCTTCCGCTGGCGCCAGCGGGCGACGCGTCGGCGCGGCGATGGTGCTTATACGGGGCTCATTCTGCAGCAGCCGGAGTAAGTGACCGCCAACTAACCCGGTCGCGCCGGTTAATAATACCTGACTCATTGGTTCTCCTTTACAGAATTCTCCGCCTTGCACTTTCAGGCTCATGTTCCAGGCTTAATACCTTACAAGGTAAGTATCCACCATCATCATGGAATTACCTCATTGACCATCCAGACAGTGGAGGAAGCATGAGTAAAAAGATAGCCGTCCTCATTACCGACGACTTTGAAGATTCTGAATTTACCTCTCCCGCCGAAGCCTTTAAGCTCGCCGGGCATCAGGTCATCACGATCGAAAAGCAGGCTGGCAAAACGGTGAAGGGTAAGCAGGGAGAAGCCGAGGTCGCCATCGACAGAGCCATCGATGACGTCACACCGGGTGAATTTGATGCCTTATTGCTGCCCGGGGGCTACTCTCCCGACCAGCTGCGTGGTGATGAACGCTTCGTCACCTTTACCCGCGATTTTGTCAACGGCGGTAAGCCGGTGTTTGCCATCTGCCACGGTCCGCAGCTGCTGATCAGCGCCGATGTGATCCGCGGACGTAAGCTCACGGCGGTGAAACCGATTGTGGTGGATGTGAAAAACGCCGGGGGCGAGTTTTACGACCAGGAGGTGGTGGTCGATAACGAACAGCTGGTCACCAGCAGAACGCCGGACGATCTGCCGGCCTTCAATCGCGAAGCGCTACGCCTGCTCGGCGCCGGCATCACGCCGCCAGTATAATTTTTTCCCGAAACCCAGCGTGTTGTCGGTAAATTTGATTTCGTCCGGACGAATCTCCCATACCGGCGCCGACAGCATGCGGGCCACCGGGAAGCGCTTGACGTAGCGCTGGCGCATTCGCGCCTCTTCGTCACCGCTCAGACGACGGATCTCGCCTTTGAACTGCACGCCGCGGATCAGGGCCACGGTTTTTGGCTGGCCGTTAACCGTGCCGGCCACCTTCGCCCTCTGTCCGGTCATCTGGCCATGGCGGGTGTGCTCCTCGCTGAGCAGATAAAAGGCCACGGTATCCGGGTCATAGACGTAAAAGGCATTCGCGCACCACAGCTCGTCTTCACGGGAGACGCACCAGGTGACGACGTGCTGTTTACTCAGCCAGCGACCAATGGCGGTAAGCGTATCCATCTTTCTTCTCCATTATGCTATGGTGCACACACCTTACCATAGTGACTTTGTGACCGTGTGCTGGTTTCTGTATCTCATTCGAACCGCGGATAATCGCCTTTATACCGGCATCACCACCGACGTGCCACGCCGCTTTCGCCAGCATCAGGCGGGAAAAGGCGCAAAGGCGTTGCGCGGCAAAGGCGACCTGCAGCTGGCCTTTAGCCACGAAGTTGGTGAACACTCACTTGCATTGCGACTGGAATATCGCGTCAAGCAGCTAACGAAGCGCGAAAAAGAGCGCCTCGTTGCCGGAGAGGATGCCTTCGAAACCCTGCTGGCAAGGCTTAAAGACGATTAAAGTGCTCGCTGTATTCTACCTGGCCATGGACGCCGTCGAGGGCGTCATCCGCCAGACGGTGAACCTGGAACGCCTCGGCGCTGTCCGGCCAGCGGCAGCGGAGATCGAAGCGCGCGGCCGGTTCAAAGCCGAAGCGACGGTATAAATCCGGGTCGCCCAGCGTCACCACCGCGGCGTAGCCAAACTCATTCAGCGAGTCCAGCCCTTCATAAACCAGCTGCCGGCCAATGCCCTGTCCGCGGTAGCGTTCATCTACCGCCAGCGGCGCCAGGCCGACCCACTGCAGTTCTTCACCTTCCACCGCCACCGGGCTGAAGGCAACGTAGCCGATCACCTGGCCTTCATCATCCGTCGCCACTACCCCCAGCGTGATCAGTCCATCTTCACGCAGATCGTGCACCAGCTGCGCTTCGGCATCGCGGCCGAAAGTACGACGCAGCAGCGCGTCGATTCCCGGTGCATCAATCCCAATCTCCACTCGAATCAGCATGCCTCACCTACCGATGTCTGTTCAGGTTTCTGCGGGCTCTTCAGTCCAGCTTCGACAAAATCCGCCAGTTGCAGCAACATCACGCGCAGCGCTTTTGGCATCTGCTCGAGCTCAATGGCGTCCATCAAATTTTTTACATACAGCCCCAGCTCCGTATCGCCTTCAATGACCAGACGACGCTGGAAGAATAGCGTATCCGGATCCTGCTTGCGCGCGGCGATCATTAACAGATCGCTGGCGTCGGCGCTGAAGCTGACGTCGGCGTCGGCCTGCTGGCTGACCACCAGTCGACCATCGACTACCGAGGTATACCACAGCAGACCGATGTCACGCACATGAATACTTAACCAACGCCCCTCAAGAAACTCCAGCTCCCCCTCCGCCAGCGCCTGGCGAAACTGCCAGCTCAGCACTTGCTCCAGCACCTGGCGCTTGAGGGCAAAAGGCGCCAGCTTAACCGGCACGCTCATTAAAGACGGGCCAAAGTGGACCAGCCGGGAACGCAGTTTATCCAACACAAGCTTTACTCCATGAATGCAATAGTTCCGCTATTGTGCCATATCACATAAACAACATAGCGGCGTAAATCAACAAAAACGCGATGACGGCCGCCAGTTATTGGCGCCGCCAATACACTTTTAACTGCCTCAAATCAAAAATTGTCACCAGAAGGTTAACTAAAATCCCTGCTCGTTAACCATTCAGCGTCCCTGACGGGCCGCATTTTTCAGGAAAAATTATGGAGCTGCTCTGCCCAGCCGGTAACCTTCCGGCGCTTAAGGCGGCCATCGAAAACGGCGCCGATGCCGTCTATATCGGGCTGAAAGATGACACCAACGCCCGCCACTTTGCCGGCCTTAATTTCACCGAAAAGAAACTGCAGGAAGCCGTCAGCTTTGTGCATCAGCACCGTCGTAAGCTGCATATCGCCATCAATACCTTCGCTCATCCCGACGGCTACGCCCGCTGGCAGCGAGCAGTGGATATGGCCGCTCAACTGGGCGCCGATGCGCTCATTCTGGCCGATATCGCCATGCTGGAGTACGCTGCGGAGCGTTACCCACACATTGAGCGTCACGTTTCGGTGCAGGCTTCCGCCACCAATGAAGAGGCCATTCGCTTCTATCATCGCAACTTCGACGTCGCGCGCGTCGTACTGCCGCGCGTGTTGTCTATTCATCAGGTGAAACAGTTGGCCCGCGCCACGCCGGTGCCGCTGGAAGTCTTCGCCTTCGGCAGCCTGTGCATCATGGCGGAAGGCCGCTGCTATCTCTCTTCCTACCTGACCGGCGAATCGCCCAACACCGTCGGCGCCTGTTCGCCTGCCCGCTTCGTACGCTGGCAGCAAACGCCGCAGGGGCTGGAATCGCGTCTCAATGAAGTGCTGATTGACCGTTATCAGGATGGCGAAAATGCCGGTTATCCGACGCTGTGCAAAGGCCGCTACCTGGTTGATGGCGAGCGCTATCACGCGCTGGAGGAGCCCACCAGCCTCAACACCCTGGAACTGTTGCCGGAATTGATGGCCGCCAATATCGCCTCGGTGAAAATCGAAGGCCGTCAGCGCAGCCCGGCTTACGTGACCCAGGTGGCGAAAGTCTGGCGCCAGGCGATCGATCGCTGCAAGGCCGATCCGCAGAATTTCGTACCACAGTCCGCCTGGATGGAGACCCTGGGCGCCATGTCCGAGGGGACACAAACTACCCTTGGCGCTTATCACCGTAAATGGCAGTGAGAAACATGAAATATTCATTAGGGCCGGTGCTGTACTACTGGCCAAAAGAGACGCTGGAAGATTTTTACCAGCAGGCGGCAAACTGCAGCGCCGACACCATTTATCTCGGCGAAGCGGTATGCAGCAAACGCCGCGCCACCAAAGTTGGCGACTGGATCGAAATGGCGAAAACGCTGGCCGCTAGCGGCAAGCAGGTGGTGCTCTCCACCCTCGCGCTGGTGCAGGCCTCTTCTGAACTGGGCGAGCTGAAGCGCTATGTCGATAACGGCGAATTTCTGATTGAGGCCAGCGATTTGGGCGTGGTAAATCTCTGCGCCGAACGCAAGCTACCGTTCGTCGCCGGGCATGCGCTGAACTGCTACAACGCCGTCACCCTGCGCCTGCTGCGGAAACAGGGCATGGTGCGCTGGTGCATGCCGGTGGAACTCTCCCGCGACTGGCTGGCTAATTTACTGACCCAGTGCGAAGAGCTGGGTATCCGCAACCAGTTTGAAGTCGAAGTGCTGAGCTACGGCCATCTGCCGCTGGCTTATTCCGCGCGCTGCTTTACCGCCCGCTCGGAAGACCGGCCAAAGGACGAGTGCGAAACCTGCTGCATCAAGTACCCAACCGGGCGCAGCATGCTGTCGCAGGAGAACCAGCAGGTGTTCGTGCTCAATGGTATTCAGACCATGAGCGGCTACGTCTATAACCTGGGCAATGAGCTGACCTCCATGCACGGCCTGGTGGATATGGTGCGCCTGTCGCCGATGGGCAACGAGACCTTCGCCATGCTCGAGGCCTTCCGCGCCAACGAAAACGGCGCTGCGCCGCTGGATCTCACCAGCAATAGCGATTGCAACGGCTACTGGAAACGATTGCCAGGACTGGTGCTTCAGGCCTGATAAACCGCTCACTTTGTTAACAACAGTGCTCAGATTTTAATGCATTATTAAAGATGCAGCTTTTCTGGCTGGCGCGTCCAGGATGCGCCAGGCTGGAAGAAGACCTTCAATCTGATGACGATGCTGTAGCAAAGTGAGCCTTTATGACTGACAAATCTGTTCCATTCTCGGTGCTCGATCTGGCGCCGATCCCACAAGGATCTTCTGCCAAAGAAGCCTTTACCCACTCTCTGGATCTCGCCCGGCTGGCCGAATCGCGCGGCTATCATCGCTACTGGCTGGCGGAGCACCATAATATGGTCGGCATTGCCAGCGCAGCGACCTCGGTGCTGATTGGCTATCTCGCCGCCAACACCACCACCCTGCATCTCGGGTCCGGCGGCGTGATGCTGCCTAACCACTCTCCACTGGTGATAGCTGAGCAGTTCGGCACCCTGAACACCCTTTACCCCGGGCGGATCGACCTCGGCCTTGGCCGCGCGCCGGGCAGCGATCAGCCGACCATGCGCGCCCTGCGTCGCCATATGAGCGGCGATGTCGATAATTTCCCGCGCGATGTAGCGGAACTGGTGGACTGGTTTGACGCCCGCGATCCGAACCCGCACGTGCGCCCGGTTCCCGGCTACGGGGAGCGCATTCCAGTATGGCTGCTGGGCTCAAGCCTCTATAGCGCGCAACTGGCGGCGCAGCTCGGCCTGCCGTTTGCCTTCGCCTCGCACTTCGCGCCGGATATGTTGTTCCAGGCCCTGCATCTGTATCGCAGCAATTTCAAACCTTCGGCGCGGCTGGAAAAACCGTACGCGATGGTGTGTATCAATATCATCGCCGCCGACAGCAACCGCGATGCGGAGTTTCTCTTCACCTCCATGCAACAGGCGTTTGTGAAGCTGCGTCGCGGCGAGACCGGTCAGTTGCCGCCGCCGGTGGAAAATATGCATCAGCTGTGGTCAGCATCCGAGCAGTATGGTGTGCAGCAGGCACTGAGCATGTCGCTGGTCGGCGATAAAACTAAAGTCCGCCATGGGCTAGAGTCGATTCTGCGTGAAACCGAGGCGGACGAAATCATGGTCAATGGCCAGATCTTCGACCACCAGGCGCGTCTGCATTCTTTCGATTTAGCGATGCAGGTGAAAGAGGAGCTGTTGGGGTAACACACACGTCAGCCCGGTGGACGTCGCGCCACCGGGCAATAGCTTTACTGATAAACCGGCAGCAGATTGACGCTCGACAGGATATGTACAATCGCATTGCCGAGGCCAAAGAGCAGGATCAGCACAATCATTGGCGTTCCGCCCCAAACGCGGAACTGTGGGCTGCCGAAGCGTTTGCGTGAGGCGTGAGCCAGCAGCGCCGGTACAATCGCCGCCCAGATCGTCGCCGCCAGGCCAGCATAGCCGATGGCGTAGAGGAAACCATCGGGTTTGACCAGTCCGCCAATCATCGGCGGGATAAAGGTCAGCAGCGCGGTTTTAAAGCGTCCCATCGCGCTATCGTCAAAGCCAAACAGATCCGCCAGGTAGTCGAACAGCCCCAGCGTCACGCCGAGGAACGAACTGGCGACAGCAAAGTTCGAGAACACCACCAGCAGCAGATCCAGACTCCGACTATTCAGCACGCCGCTCAACGCCTGCACCAGCACATCAATGTTGCCGCCCTTCTGCGCAATGTCGATAAACTGCGGACGAGGGATGTTACCCATCGTCACCAGCAGCCAAACGACATACAGACCCAGCGCCAGCAGCGTACCGTAGGTTAAGCAGCGGATGATGGTGCGCGGATCTTTTCCGTAGTATTTCATCAGGCTCGGCACGTTGCCGTGATAGCCAAACGAGGCCAGGCAGAACGGGAGCGTCATCAGCAGGTATGGCGCATAGGAGGCATTCTTCTCCGCAACGTTAAATAGCGTCGTCGGCTCGACGTGCCCGAGCAGGCTACCGAAGGTCAGGAAGAAGGTGATCACCTTAGCGCCCAGTACGATAGCCGTCATGCGGCTCACCGCTTTGGTGCTCATCCAGACGATAAACGCCACCAGCAGCGCAAAGCCGAAGCCCGCCGCGCGCGCCGGCACCTTCAGCGACAGTTCACTGAAGGTGTGGTGGAGGATCGAACCGCTCGCCGAAATATAGGCGTAGGTCAGGATATAGAGCACAAAGGCGATTGATACACCGTTCACCAGGTTCCAGCCCTTGCCGAGCAGGTCTTTGGTAATGGTGTCGAAGCTGGAGCCGATGCGGTAGTTAAGATTGGCCTCGAGGATCATCAAACCGGAGTGCAGCATGCAGAACCAGGTGAAGACCAGCGCCGCCAGCGACCAGAAAAACCACGCGCCGGACATCACCACCGGCAGCGAGAACATGCCCGCGCCGATAATCGTGCCGCCGATAATCACCACGCCGCCAAACAGAGACGGACGGGTTGCCGTAGTGGTTAGTGTCGCCATTTACCGAATTCTCCAGTCGAAAATACTTCGCTCACGTTGAGCATGACGCACTGTACCAGTACACGAGTACAAAGGGAATAAAAAAAGCCCCAATCATGACGATCGGGGCTGTATTATTTAGTTTACGCTAGCGGGCGGCGTTGATTACGCATCGCCACCGAAGCGACGGCGACCGGCTGAGTCATCGCGGCGCGGCGCGGATGCATCGTCACGACGCGGCGCACGGCCTTCACGACGTTCGCCGCTGAAACGACGTCCTTCACCACGACCGCCTTCACGACGTTCGCCACCGAAGCCACGGCCGCCTTCACGACGCTCGCCGCCGAAGCCACGGCCGCCTTCGCGACGCTCACCGCCGCCACGACGTTCGGTGCGCGGCTGCGCATCGCCCAGCAGCTGCATGTTCATCGGCTTGTTCAGGATACGGGTACGAGTAAAGTGCTGCAGCACTTCGCCCGGCATCCCTTTCGGCAGCTCAATGGTGGAGTGAGAAGCGAACAGCTTGATGTTACCGATGTAACGGCTGCTGATATCGCCTTCATTGGCGATCGCGCCAACGATATGACGCACTTCAACGCCGTCATCGCGACCCACTTCAATGCGATACAGCTCCATGTCACCCACGTCACGACGCTCACGCTTCGGACGATCTTCGCGATCGCCGCGCGGGCCGCGATCATTACGGTCGCCACGACGGTCGAAACGATCGTCACGATCGCGGAATTCACGACGTGGACGCATCGGCGCGTCCGGCGGAACGATCAGCGAACGTTCGCCCTGAGCCATCTTCAGCAGCGCAGCAGCCAGCGTTTCCACGTCCAGCTCTTCACCTTCCGCCGTCGGCTGGATTTTCGCCAGCAGTGCACGGTACTGATCCAGATCGCTGCTTTCCAGCTGCTGCTGAACTTTCGCGGCGAATTTTTCCAGACGACGCTTGCTCAGCAGCTCCGCGTTAGGCAGTTCCACTTCAGGAATGGTCAGCTTCATGGTGCGTTCGATGTTGCGCAGCAGACGACGCTCGCGGTTCTCAACGAACAGCAGCGCGCGGCCAGCACGACCGGCACGACCAGTACGGCCGATACGGTGAACGTAGGATTCAGAATCCATTGGGATGTCGTAGTTCACCACCAGGCTGATACGCTCAACGTCCAGGCCACGGGCCGCAACGTCAGTCGCAATCAGGATATCCAGACGACCATCTTTCAGGCGTTCCAGAGTCTGCTCACGCAGCGCCTGGTTCATGTCGCCGTTCAGCGCCGCGCTGTTGTAGCCATTACGCTCCAGCGCTTCAGCTACTTCCAGGGTCGCGTTTTTGGTACGGACGAAGATAATCGCCGCATCAAAGTCTTCCGCTTCCAGGAAACGCACCAGCGCTTCGTTTTTACGCATGCCGTAGGCAGTCCAGTAGCTCTGGCTGATATCCGGGCGAGTCGTCACGCTGGACTGAATGCGCACTTCCTGCGGCTCTTTCATAAAGCGACGGGTAATACGACGGATAGCTTCCGGCATGGTGGCGGAGAACAGCGCGGTCTGATGCCCTTCCGGGATCTGCGCCATAATGGTTTCTACATCTTCGATAAAGCCCATGCGCAGCATTTCATCTGCTTCATCCAGTACCAGGCCGCTCAGTTTGGAGAGGTCCAGGGTACCGCGCTTCAGGTGGTCCAGCAGACGACCCGGGGTACCGACGACGATCTGCGGACCCTGACGCAGGGCGCGCAGCTGCACGTCATAACGCTGGCCGCCGTACAGGGCAACCACGTTCACGCCGCGCATATGTTTAGAGAATTCCGTCATTGCTTCAGCAACCTGTACCGCCAGCTCGCGGGTCGGCGCCAGCACCAGAATCTGCGGTGCTCTCAGTTCAGGATCGATGTTGTTCAGCAGCGGTAAAGAGAATGCTGCGGTTTTACCGCTACCGGTCTGGGCCATACCCAGAACGTCGCGGCCGTCCAGCAGGTGCGGAATGCACTCAGCCTGGATCGGAGATGGTTTTTCGTAACCCAGATCGGTGAGCGCTTCAAGGATAGGAGCCTTCAGGCCCAGATCTGCAAAAGTGGTTTCGAATTCAGCCATGTAGTACGTGTGCCTCAAAATTAATGGCGGCCAGTCTACATAACTCATCGTGAAAATTTACGGTAATTTTCATTGAAAAGTGTGAACCGGCTCAAAGTAGGTGTATTAACGAACAACAACGCCCTCACCCGCGAAGGTGATGGCAAGCAAAAAACTATGGGCTGATGTGTTCGTCAGCTATTGCTGGTCCGATTCTGCCAGGTCATCTTGCTCCTGGCCCAAGAGCGATAATTCCAACAATGCGTATCGGTGCTCAACGTAGTTATGTACGTTGTTGGCGACCGCCAGTTTGAACAGTGCCGTAGCGCTGTCCTTGTCCCCCAGACTTAGGTAGTACTTACCTAAATAGAAGTTGGTTTCACTGAGATGCTCAGCGAGCGAGGTGTTATCCGTTGCGTCTGCCTTCAGACGAGTCATCAGCTCTTTTTCGCTAATGTCGCCAAGGTAGAACTCGACAATGTTCCATCCCCATTGCTCTTTATCCGACTTGTTTAAGCGCTCTCTGAGTGCTTCAAGCGCCCGCTTCTCGTCGAGTTTACGCTCGGCGATATAAAGCCACAGGCTACGGAAAGGATCATTGGGATCGTCTTGATAAAACGCCAGCAGATCATCTTGCGCTAACTTAGCCCGGCCGCCGTAATACAGGGCGATACCGCGGTTCAAGTGCGCGTAGTTGTAAGTTGGATCAAGCTCAAGTACAGAATCAAACGCTTCATAGGCAGCATCAAAATTGCCTGCCTGCGTTAAGTAAATGCCTAAGTAATTGAATACTTCCGGCATATCGGGTCGGATTGCCAGCGCTTGTGAAAAATCATTTCGCGCAAGTGCCCTCAGACCGAGACTATCATACAACACTCCGCGCTCATATAAAAGCTGTGCGCGTTCGTCATCGGATAAAGCCCGACTGGCAAGAATTTGTTCCATGCGTGCCAGAATCACTTCTTGCTGTAAAGTCGGTTGCAATGGTACTGCGAGGACGGCGTCCTTACGCCAGGCGGTGCTACTGCATCCTGCCAGCGTGAGAGCTGTCGCCACGAAACACCAGCGCAAAAAAGGCTTCATTTCCCACTCCCGAAGACAACGATTGGATGAACGTCCTGTTCCCCGGCTGCAAACGAGGCGTCCTGCCCGTAAAACGCCCTCCGCAAAAGCGGAGGGCTAACGGCAACCTTACTCGCCCTGCTCGGCAGCCGGAGCTTCCGGCGCTGCGGCAGACGGAGTCTGTTCAGTTGCTTCTTTAATGCTCAGACGGACACGGCCCTGGCGGTCAACTTCCAGAACCTTAACCGGTACTTCCTGACCCATCTGCAGGTAGTCAGTCACTTTCTCAACGCGCTTGTCAGCGATCTGCGAGATGTGAACCAGACCTTCTTTACCGCCGCCGATGGCAACGAATGCACCAAAGTCAACGATACGGGTCACTTTACCATTGTAGATGCGGCCAACTTCGATCTCAGCGGTGATCTCTTCGATACGACGGATAGCATGCTGCGCTTTGTCGCCGTCGGTCGCTGCGATCTTCACGGTACCGTCATCTTCGATCTCGATGGTAGTACCGGTCTCTTCGGTCAGGGCACGGATAACAGAACCGCCTTTACCGATAACGTCTTTGATCTTGTCCGGGTTGATCTTGATGGTGTGGATACGCGGTGCGAATTCAGAGATATCGCCGCGCGGCGCGTTAATCGCCTGCTCCATCACGCCCAGGATGTGCAGACGCGCACCTTTAGCCTGGTTCAATGCAACCTGCATGATTTCTTTGGTGATACCTTCAATTTTGATATCCATCTGCAGCGCAGAGATACCGTCGCGGGAACCCGCAACTTTGAAGTCCATATCGCCGAGGTGATCTTCGTCACCGAGGATGTCAGACAGCACGACGAAATTGTCGCCTTCTTTCACCAGACCCATTGCGATACCCGCCACAGCGGCTTTTACCGGCACGCCGGCGTCCATCAGCGCCAGAGAGGCGCCGCAGACGGAAGCCATGGAAGAGGAACCGTTAGATTCGGTGATTTCCGATACCACGCGCACGGTGTACGGGAATTCTTCAATAGTCGGCATCACGGCCAGTACGCCGCGCTTCGCCAGACGACCGTGACCGATTTCACGACGCTTCGGAGACCCCACCATGCCAGTTTCGCCTACGGAGTACGGAGGGAAGTTGTAGTGGAACAGGAAGGAGTCGGTGCGCTCGCCCATCAGTTCGTCGATGTTCTGCGCATCACGTGCGGTACCCAGAGTCGCGGTAACCAGCGCCTGCGTTTCGCCACGGGTGAACAGCGCGGAACCGTGAGTACGCGGCAGAACGCCGGTACGAACGTCCAGACCACGGATCATATCTTTTTCACGGCCATCGATACGCGGCTCGCCGGCCAGTACGCGGCTACGAACCACGTTTTTCTCGATGGCGTGCAGGATTTCACCCAGCTCGTTAGCGTCCAGGGTTTCATCTTCAGCAACCAGCGTGGCGATGGTTTCAGATTTGATCACGTCAACCTGAGCGTAACGCTCTTGTTTGTCGGTGATACGGTAAGCATCGCTCAGACGGGATTCAGCCAGCGCAGCCACGCGCGCGTTCAGCGCTTCGTTGACCGCTTCCGGCTGCCAGTCCCAACGCGGTTTACCGGCTTCTTTCACCAGGTCGTTGATGTTCTGAATAACAATCTGCTGCTGCTCGTGGCCGAAGACCACCGCGCCCAGCATCTGGTCTTCGCTCAGCAGTTCCGCTTCGGATTCCACCATCAGCACGGCCGCTTCGGTACCGGCAACCACCAGGTCCAGTTTGCTGGACTTCAGTTCTTCCTGGGTTGGGTTCAGTACGTACTGGTCGTTGATGTAACCCACGCGCGCAGCGCCGATTGGGCCATTGAACGGAATACCAGACAGCGACAGCGCAGCGGAAGCACCGATCATCGCGACGATGTCTGGGTTAACCTGCGGGTTAACGGAAACGACGGTGGCGATAACCTGAACTTCGTTAACGAAGCCTTCCGGGAACAGCGGGCGAACCGGGCGGTCAATCAGACGCGCGATCAGGGTTTCGCCTTCGCTTGGACGGCCTTCACGGCGGAAGAAACCACCCGGGATTTTACCGGCAGCGTAGGTACGCTCCTGGTAGTTAACGGTCAGCGGGAAAAAGTCCTGGCCTGGCTTCGCTTTTTTCTGACCCACAACGGTAACGAATACCGCAGTGTCATCCATGCTAACCATCACAGCGGCCGTTGCCTGGCGCGCCATCATGCCGGTTTCCAGGGTCACGGTATGCTGGCCGTACTGGAATTTACGAACGATCGGATTAAGCAAAATTCTATCCTTTTTATCTATAAATCACGCCATATCCACGACATAGCGTCTATTGACCCGATCTTCTGCATCCTCGCGACTAATGACAACCTTTACCCGCCCCTGCGGATGAAGCCTCTCATTAGCCGCGCGAACCTCTGCATGAAGATCATTACTAGCAACAATACATGAGTTTTGAATGAATTGCTGCCGCCCGGTCGAAAAAAGGGGCCGTCAGGCCCCTTTTTCTGAAACTCGCAGAATTAGCGACGCAGACCCAGACGCTCAATCAGCGCAGAGTAACGGGCAACATCTTTACGTTTCAGGTAGTCGAGCAGTTTACGACGCTGAGAAACCATGCGCAGCAGACCACGACGGCTGTGGTGATCTTTTTTGTGCTCTGCAAAGTGGCCCTGCAGGTGGTTGATCTGTGCGGTCAGCAGTGCAACCTGAACTTCGGTAGAACCGCTGTCGTTTTCGCCACGACCAAACTCAGAAACGATTTTTGCTTTAGCTTCAACGCTTAGAGACATTTTATAACTCCAAAAATTAAAAGAAAGAAAGGGTGCCGATCTCTAATTCAGCGACCCCTGATGCAACGCCCGAAAATGTTAAAACACGTTAGCGGACGTTAAGCGGCGATATTCTACTCGTAGCAGGCTTTTATCGCAAGAAAAGCGCTTACGCCGGGTATTCCACCACCAGACGACGCGGGGCCACGCGGCCTTCATCGTCAATTTCGCCCATGCCGAGAAACTTGCCGGACTCGCTCTCCATCACTCGCACCAGCCCGTTAAGCGGCGCGCCTGACTGACGTACCGGGTTGCCGTTCTTAAAGTAGACTGCGGAGGTTTCTGGAATATTAACCAGCGGGTAATCCGAGGCCGGGCTGTCCATCGGCATCAGCAGCGGATCAAGCAACTGAGCGGCAGGAATATCCTGCGCCGCCGCCTCATCGACCAGCGCCTGCAGCTGCTCGAGGGTCACCATCCGCTCGACCGGGTATTTGCTTACCGCCAGGCGACGCAGGAAAATCACGTGCGCGCCGCAGCCGAGCTTCTCACCTAAATCATCGATAATCGTCCGGATGTAGGTGCCTTTCGAGCAGTGGATCTCCAGCTCCAGCTCATCGCCTTCGCGGCGAATAAACAGCAGCTCATAGACGGTTATCGGCCGGGCTTCCCGCGGAACTTCAATACCCTGGCGAGCATATTCGTATAGCTTCTTGCCCTGATATTTCAGCGCCGAATACATCGACGGCACCTGCTGCGTCTCGCCGCGGAAGCTGTCCAGCGCCGCCGCCAGCTGTTCGTCGCTAAAGGTCAGCGGGCGCTCTTCCACCACCTGACCGTCGGCATCGGAGGTATCCGTGCGCTGGCCAAGTTTGGCGATCACGCGGTAACGCTTATCGGAGTCCAGCAGATACTGGGAAAACTTGGTCGCTTCGCCAAGGCAGATCGGCAGCATACCGGTCGCCAGCGGATCCAGCGCGCCGGTATGCCCGGCGCGGTTGGCGTTATAAATACGTTTTACTTTTTGCAGCACATCGTTACTGGAGGCGCCCTGAGGCTTGTCCAGCAACAATACGCCATGCACGTCGCGGCCGCGACGACGAGGACGACTCATCAGTCCTCCTTGCTGTCGTCCGGGTTCACACGACGCTCATCGTCGTGTTTCACCACGCTGGTGACCAGGTTGGACATACGCATCCCTTCCACCAGTGAGTTGTCGTAGAAGAAAGTCAGTTCCGGTACGATGCGCAGACGCATCGCTTTCCCCAGCAGAGAGCGGATAAAGCCAGAAGCTTCCTGCAGCGCTTTGATGCCCGCTTTCACCGCGGCTTCATCTTTGTCGTTAAGGAAGGTGACATACACCTTGGCATAGGCCAGGTCACGGGACATTTCCACACCGGAAACGGTGGTCATCATGCCCAGACGCGGATCTTTAATTTCACGCTGCAGGATGATGGCAATCTCTTTTTGCATCTCCTGGGCCACACGCTGCGGGCGACCAAATTCTTTCGCCATAATAAGTTCTCCAGAATAAAGACAAAAAAGGGGCCAAAAGCCCCTTTTTAAAATGATTGCCGGGTGGCGCTTCGCTTCCCCGGCTGCTTAGCCATCAAATGATTAATCGATGCTACGCTGGATTTCGATGATTTCGAACACTTCGATCATATCGCCAACGCGAACGTCGTTGTAGTTCTTCACACCGATACCACATTCCATGCCGTTACGGACTTCGTTAACGTCATCTTTGAAGCGGCGCAGGGATTCCAGCTCGCCTTCATAGATAACCACGTTGTCACGCAGGACGCGGATTGGGTTGTGACGTTTGATCGTCCCTTCGGTAACCATACAGCCCGCGATGGCGCCGAATTTCGGCGATTTGAAGACATCACGCACTTCAGCCAGACCGATGATCTGCTGTTTCAGTTCCGGAGACAGCATGCCGCTCATCGCCGCTTTCACTTCGTCGATCAGGTTATAGATGACGGAGTAGTAACGCAGATCCAGGCTTTCCGCTTCGATAACTTTACGCGCAGAGGCATCGGCACGAACGTTGAAGCCAACCAGAATCGCGTTGGATGCTGCTGCCAGGGTAGCGTCGGTTTCGGTGATACCACCTACGCCGGAACCGATGATCTTCACTTTCACTTCGTCGGTAGACAGTTTCAGTAAGGAATCGGAAATCGCTTCGACAGAACCCTGTACGTCCGCTTTCAGTACGATGTTCACTTCGTGAACTTCGCCTTCGGTCATGTTAGCGAACATGTTTTCCAGTTTAGATTTCTGCTGACGCGCCAGCTTAACTTCACGGAATTTGCCCTGACGATACAGCGCCACTTCACGCGCTTTTTTCTCGTCACGCACTACGGTCACTTCATCACCGGCAGCCGGCACACCGGACAGGCCGAGGATTTCCACCGGAATGGATGGACCCGCTTCCAGCACTTCGCGACCCAGTTCGTCACGCATCGCGCGCACACGGCCATATTCGAAGCCGCACAGAACAATGTCGCCCTTATGCAGAGTACCTTCGCGAACCAGAACGGTAGCTACCGGACCACGACCTTTATCAAGGAAGGATTCGATGACCGCGCCGCTCGCCATACCGTTGCGGACCGCTTTCAGCTCAAGAACTTCAGCCTGCAGCAGGATCGCGTCCAGCAGGTCGTCGATGCCGGTACCCGCTTTCGCGGAAACGTGGACAAACTGGCTCTCGCCGCCCCACTCTTCCGGCAGGATGCCGTACTGGGACAGTTCGTTCTTCACGCGATCCGGATCGGCTTCTGGCTTATCGATCTTGTTCACCGCCACTACCACCGGTACCTGCGCCGCTTTAGCGTGCTGGATAGCTTCGATAGTCTGTGGCATCACGCCGTCGTCTGCCGCCACCACCAGAACCACAATATCCGTCGCCTGTGCGCCACGAGCACGCATGGAGGTAAACGCGGCGTGGCCCGGGGTATCCAGGAAGGTGATCATGCCGTTGTCGGTTTCGACGTGGTAAGCACCGATGTGCTGGGTA
Source organism: Klebsiella sp. KP20-425-1 (assembly GCF_025813515.1). Taxonomy (NCBI): domain Bacteria; kingdom Pseudomonadati; phylum Pseudomonadota; class Gammaproteobacteria; order Enterobacterales; family Enterobacteriaceae; genus Klebsiella; species Klebsiella sp. KP20-425-1. The sequence goes on along the minus strand of NZ_CP109614.1, from coordinate 562,959 downwards.
ATACCACCCGCTTCGCCGGAGGCAACCTTGGTAGAACGAATGTAGTCCAGCAGCGAGGTTTTACCGTGGTCAACGTGACCCATAATGGTCACGACCGGTGCGCGCGGTTCAGCCGCCGCGCCGGTGTCACGGTCGCTCATTACGGCTTCTTCCAGTTCGTTTTCACGACGCAGGATAACTTTGTGGCCCATCTCTTCGGCAACCAGCTGTGCGGTTTCCTGGTCGATGACCTGGTTGATGGTCGCCATGGCGCCCAGCTTCATCATCGCTTTGATGACCTGAGAACCTTTCACCGCCATCTTGTTAGCCAGTTCGCCAACGGTGATGGTTTCGCCGATTACGACGTCACGGTTAACGGCCTGCGCTGGCTTCTGGAAGCCCTGCTGCAGAGCGGAACCTTTACGGTGCTTACCGCCTTTACCGCCGCGAACGGCCGCGCGGGCTTCTTCACGATCAGCTTTCGATTCAGCGTGTTTGTTGCCTTTCTTCGCCGGACGAGCCGCTTTGCTGCTACGGCTACGGCCGCGACCGCCTTCGACTTCACGATCGTTATCATCTTCAGCCTGACGAGCATGCTGTGATGTGGTGACGTGATAGTCGCTGCTATCTTCCGGGCTGTCTGAGGTTTCAGACCAATTTTTTTCGTTTTCTTCAGCCATACGGCGTGCTTCTTCCGCTACACGGCGCGCTTCTTCTTCAAGTTTGCGGCGTGCTTCTTCTTCCGATTTGCGCTTCAATTCCGCGGCTTCGTTCTCGCGACGGATCTTTTCAGCCTGGGCGGTTTTGGTCATTTCGTCGGTATGTTGATTGCTCACTTTGTCTTTTTCCGCAGCTTCACGTTTCGCTTTATCAGCGACTTCACGTTTAGCTTGTTCTGCGGCCTCACGTTCAGCTTTTAATTGCGCCTCGCGTTTCGCTGCTTCTTCAGCTTCACGACGGGCCTGCTCTTCCGCTTCACGCTGCGCCTGCTCTTCCGCGGCCAGGCGTTCAGCCTCTTGCGGATCGCGTTTCACAAAGGTGCGTTTCTTGCGGACTTCGATTTGTACCGATTTACTCTTTCCACCGGTACCTGGAATATTTAACGTACTGCGCGTCTTACGCTGTAACGTCAGCTTGTCTGGCGCCGAGCCGTGTTCACGGTTCAGGTGCGTCAACAAAGTTTGTTTCTCTTGCGAGGTCACAGAATCATCAGCCGATTTGCGGATGCCTGCGTCAGCAAATTGCTGTATCAGGCGATCCACAGAGGTCTGAATCTCTGAGGCCAGCGCTTTAATAGTCACATCTGTCATGCTGTTCCTTCCTGCTACAGTTTATTACGCTTCGTCGCCGAACCAACAAATGTTGCGAGCGGCCATGATGAGCTCGCCAGCTTTCTCGTCGGTCATCCCTTCGATATCAGCCAGGTCATCAACGCCCTGCTCGGCGAGATCTTCCAGCGTACAAACACCACGGGCAGCCAGTTTGAATGCCAGGGCACGATCCAGACCTTCGAGATTCAACAGATCATCGGCAGGTTTGTTATCTCCCAGGCTTTCTTCCTGAGCCAGCGCCAGCGTAGTCAGTGCGTTTTTCGCACGCTCACGAAGTGCTTCAACGGTGGCTTCATCCAGACCGTCGATTTCCAGCAGTTCTTTCATCGGCACATAGGCCAGCTCTTCCAGCGAGGAGAAGCCTTCTTCAACCAGCACTGTCGCGAAATCTTCATCAATATCAAGATATTTGGTGAAGGTATCGATAGCGGCATGCGCTTCCGCCTGGTGCTTAGCCTGCAGATCGTCAACGGTCATGACGTTGAGTTCCCAGCCGCTGAGCTGTGAAGCCAGGCGGACGTTCTGACCGTTACGGCCGATCGCCTGCGCCAGGTTGCCCGCTTCTACCGCGATATCCATGGTGTGTTTATCTTCATCCACCACGATGGACGCGACGTCTGCCGGCGCCATAGCGTTAATCACGAACTGCGCCGGGTTATCATCCCACAGGACGATATCGATGCGTTCACCACCCAGCTCAGTCGACACGGCCTGCACACGCGCACCGCGCATACCGACGCAAGCGCCAACCGGGTCGATGCGCTTGTCGTTGGTTTTCACCGCGATTTTGGCGCGAGAGCCCGGATCGCGAGCCGCCGCTTTGATCTCCAGCACTTCTTCACCGATTTCCGGCACTTCGATGCGGAACAGTTCGATCAGCATCTCAGGTTTGGAACGGGTGACGAACAGCTGGGCGCCACGCGCTTCCGGACGGACAGCGTACAGTACGCCGCGAATGCGGTCGCCCGGACGGAAGTTTTCACGCGGAAGCATATCTTCACGCAGGATCACGGCTTCAGCGTTGTTACCCAGATCCAGTGTGATATTGTCGCGGTTCACTTTTTTCACCACGCCGGTGATGATCTCACCTTCGTGCTCGCGGAACTGATCGACCACCATCGCGCGCTCGGCTTCGCGGACTTTCTGCACGATAACCTGCTTAGCGGTCTGGGTGGTGATACGGTCGAAGGTAACAGATTCGATCTGATCTTCGACATAGTCGCCGACGTTCATGCTTTCATCTTCGAAACGCGCTGCTTCCAGCGTGATCTCGCGCGTTGGCTGGGTGACTTCTTCTACAACCAGCCAACGACGGAAGGTATCGAAATCGCCGCTCTTGCGGTCGATTTCAACGCGAACGTCGATCTCTTGTTCGTATTTTTTCTTGGTGGCCGTTGCCAGCGCGCTTTCCAGCGCTTCGAAAATTTTCTCACGCGGCAGCGCTTTTTCGTTGGAAACGGCTTCAACAACAGCCAAAATTTCTTTGTTCATCGGGGCCTTTCACCTCAATCCAGACTGTTAAAAGTGGGGAACCAGGTTCGCCTTCTGGATGTTACTCAGCGCGAACACTTCATCTTTGCCTTCGACGGTTACCGTGATCATCTCACCGTCTACCGCTTTGATAATGCCCTGCCATTTGCGGCGGTTCTGAACCGCCATGCGCAGCACCAGCGCAACTTCTTCGCCGGTGAAACGTTGATAGTGTTCGGCGGTGAACATCGGACGGTCAAGACCAGGCGAAGAGACTTCCAGGTTGTAAGCGACAGTGATCGGGTCTTCGACATCCATGACGGCGCTTACCTGGTGGCTCACATCAGCACAATCATCAACGTTGATGCCATCTTCACTATCAATATAGATGCGCAGTGTGGATGTGCGACCGCGAATAAATTCGATGCCGACCAGCTCAAAGCCAAGCGCTTCAACCGGCGCAGTGAGCATCTCTGTCAATTTTTGCTCTAATGTGGACAAACCCACCCCCAAGACATAAAAAAAGGGCGTATAGCCCAGTTATTCTGAAGTCAGATAACAAAAAACCCCGATAAATCGGGGCTTTAGATAACTGAACCCTGAGATCGCCATGGCGATCTGGAACACCTTCCGCAAGAATTCTTTCAAATTCGGCTACGAAGGACACCTAGTCCTCACAGTATATTTGAAAAAGTACTTAATGGGAAAGTGGTTGCGGGGGCCGGATTTGAACCGACGACCTTCGGGTTATGAGCCCGACGAGCTACCAGGCTGCTCCACCCCGCGCCTGAAACGTGGCATATTTTACTCTTTTTGAGCAAAAGACGCAAATACTGCTGGGATTTGGTACCGAAGACGGGACATAAAATCGAGATGAATTGTAACGGCGATTAGTATATTTTGTCAACATGCTTTTTAGCGCCCCCGATTGCCGTTTGTGCTGGTATTTCAGGCTTTTTTAGCAAAAAGATGATGAAGCACTTCCTGTCGCCAGTAAAAGATGGTTAAATGAATACTCACAATTAATGCATAAAAATGCAGTTAAGGTTGTTGGGTCGAACTCACCACAGTCTATCGAGCAGGGTTTTATTTTATGACGACGATTCTCAAGCATCTCCCGGTTGGTCAACGTATTGGTATCGCTTTCTCTGGTGGACTGGATACCAGCGCCGCGCTGTTATGGATGCGCAAAAAAGGCGCCGTGCCTTATGCATATACCGCTAACCTGGGTCAACCGGACGAAGACGACTACGATGCTATCCCGCGCCGCGCGAAAGAGTACGGCGCTGAAGGCGCCCGTCTGATCGACTGCCGCAAACAGCTGGTCGCAGAAGGGATCGCCGCGATTCAGTGTGGCGCTTTCCATAACACCACCGGTGGGTTGACCTACTTCAACACCACGCCGCTAGGCCGCGCGGTCACCGGCACCATGCTGGTGGCGGCGATGAAAGAAGACGGCGTTAACATTTGGGGCGATGGCAGCACCTATAAAGGCAACGATATCGAACGTTTCTATCGTTACGGCCTGCTGACCAACGCTGAACTGCAGATTTACAAACCGTGGCTGGACAGCGACTTTATCAATGAGCTCGGCGGTCGTCACGAAATGTCCGAATTTATGATCGCCTGCGGCTTTGATTACAAGATGTCGGTCGAGAAAGCCTACTCCACCGACTCCAATATGCTCGGCGCGACCCATGAAGCGAAAGATCTCGAATTCCTGAACTCCAGCGTCAAGATCGTCAACCCGATTATGGGCGTGAAGTTCTGGGACGAAAACGTGAAGATCCCTGCGGAAGAGGTCACCGTACGCTTTGAGCAGGGCCATCCGGTGGCGCTGAATGGTAAAACCTTTGCCGATGACGTCGAGATGATGCTGGAAGCCAACCGCATCGGCGGTCGTCACGGCCTGGGCATGAGCGACCAGATTGAAAACCGGATTATCGAAGCGAAAAGCCGCGGCATTTATGAAGCTCCGGGGATGGCGCTGCTGCATATTGCCTACGAGCGTTTGCTGACCGGTATCCATAACGAAGATACGATTGAGCAATATCACGCCCACGGTCGCCAGTTGGGCCGCCTGCTGTATCAGGGCCGCTGGTTTGATTCCCAGGCGCTGATGCTGCGTGATTCGCTGCAGCGCTGGGTCGCCAGCCAGATCACCGGCGAAGTCACCCTCGAACTGCGTCGCGGTAACGACTACTCGATCCTTAATACGGTATCAGACAACCTGACCTATAAAGCGGAGCGTCTGACCATGGAAAAAGGCGATTCCATGTTTACTGCCGAAGACCGTATCGGCCAGCTGACCATGCGTAATCTGGACATCACCGATACCCGCGAGAAGCTGTTCGGCTATGCACAGTCTGGCCTGCTGAGCGCCTCCTCGGCAACCGGTTTACCGCAGGTTGAAAATCTGGAAAACAAAGGCAAATAATCGCCTGACAATGTTGCTTTCCGCCGGCGGATCACCGCCGGCTTTTTATTTTGCATGACCCACCAACGTAAAAAAAATGCCATGACGCATTTTTTCCTTATCGCCAGACCAGCAAAACTGTTGACTATAATAGCCTCAATTGATTAATTCATATCTGGTGATACACATCATGAATATTAAACCGCCGATCAGGCCGCAAAAGACCATTGACCGACTGATCGATGTACTTGAGCCACACGCGACACCCGTTAACGCGATCGCCAGAAAAAGACTGACATGGGAATATAAAGGCAAAACCCAGCTCTTTATTTTTAAAAAAGGCGAGCTGTCGATTATTCGTAATTCCGACAGGCTACTGATGGTGACCGTCTATGAGCCGCATCTTTTCGGCGTGGCGGAAATGCTGCAGCCCAGCTGCAGCCACAGCCTGCGAGCCGAGGTATCATGCGAACTGCTACGGATCGACCACGACCTGGCTTCGGCGCTTTTTCGTCAGCATAACCTGTGGGAAGAGGTGACCAGCCTGTTGGCTTATCATACCTCGTATATGGTGTATCGTGACGATCTGGTCCTGCAGCAGCGTACCTATTCGGTCATCCGTAACCATTTGCTGGAGATGATGCTATTAAGCGAAGAGACCCGACAGCGAGTATCTATTCTTGAGTATATTCAGGACAGGACCCTTCTGTCGCGTAGCAGTATTCTCAATGTATTGTCAGCATTAAAGAAAGGCGGTTATATTACCTTTGCCCGCGGCGGTTATTTACAAAATATCGTCTCACTTCCTGAAAAATTCTGACCCGCACTCCTCCTATCATTTATTGTTATTTGCTGCAGCGGGGAAGATGTTTAAATTTAAACCAATAACCGTTACCGCTAAAAGAACAAAAATTTTATGCTAAGCGCCTGGGTTTCCCGGAAGACAATCTATTACTGAGTTCGCCAGCAGACGACCACAAACGGCGTTAACCGCCGGGTCTGCACCGGCTCAGGATATGCCAGCGGAAATCGGCCAGACGTGTGCGGCGGTAGCGAGAGTTGCCCCCTCGCCTGCCGCGACCATAACAATGAGATGCACGAACCCGTTAATTATGCCCGAACGCCCATATCGGGCTTTTTTTTATCTGAAGGAATTTAATAATGAAGTCTATTGCTGCAAAAATGGTTGCCGTAACGATCGCTTTGGGAGCCAGCAGCGCTGCCTGCGCAGCCGTTAACCTGCATGGAGAAGCTGGCGCCGAGTTTACCAATCTGTCCGCCAGCTTTGGCGCCGGGGAACCGGGTATGACGTTCAGTTCTCAGTGGGCTCATAGCGACAACGATGGAGATAGTGTAGGACTGGGAATGGGTTATAACTTTAACCTTGGCCCTTTTCTGATGACCCTGGGCGGTAAGGCGGTCTATCTGAACCCAAAAGATGGTGATGAAGGTTACGCCATCGCCGCCGGTGGTGGCGCTGAACTCCCCCTTGGTCAGTATTTCACGCTTTTCGGCGAGGGCTATTACTCACCGGACTCAATGTCCAGCGGCGTTAAGGATTATGTGGAGGCCAATGCCGGGGTACGCCTTAACGTGCTCCCGTCTCTGAATATCGAAGCTGGCTATCGCTATATTGATATGGCAGGGAAAGATGGCAATCGCGATAACACGCTGGCCGACGGCGCTTACGCCGGGGTTAACTTCCGCTTTTAACTCTTCACAGGGATTGCCGGTCGGCAGTCCCTGTTTCATTCTCAGCTGGTCAGCGGCACGCTTTTCAGTACGCGGTTGATCTCTTGTAGGCCCGCAACATTATTCTCTTTGCGGTAAACCTCATTCATGGACGCCATCTGCTCCAGGCGGGTCAGGGCGCCATACACTTTATACGCCTCGCTGTGTCTGTCGAACACATCGCGGCGCTCCACGTCCTGCAGATAATGACTTTTCAACGAATGGTTAAGGCGACTAATCAGTGCCGTATTGTCCTGGAAATAGCGCCTCACTGCCTGGGCATGATTCGCTGTAGTCCCAGACTCACTGGGCGATACCGGTACGGTTAGCGCATTAATCGTCTCCACCGTTTGGGAGGGCGATGTTGAACTGCACCCAGCTAAACCGAGCACGCCGGCGACGATAAGCAACCCGATCTTGTTCATTGTGTCACTTCACCTCTGTTAATTTGACGAGGCGACTTTAACGATAGTAAAAGGAGGCAACCAGCGAAGAGATGTTTATAAATAAATGTCCAGCGGGGACAAAAACAAAAAAAGACGCTTTTCAGCGTCTTTTTTCTGGAATATTGGTACCGAGGATGGGACTCGAACCCACAAGCCCGTTAGGGCACTACCACCTCAAGGTAGCGTGTCTACCAATTCCACCACCTCGGTACAGAATACTTAGTGCGGGATATCGCTGGTCGGCTGAGCCGGCGCAGTTGGCTGAGTTTGCTCCGTTTTCGGCGCGCTCAGATTATCCCACTCACTTCCTTTACTGGTCTTGTTGCTGTTGATATTACCCAGCGCCAGACTGATGATGAAGAACAGCGCAGCCAGGATGCCGGTCATACGGGTCATAAAGTTGCCAGAACCGCTGGACCCAAACAGTGTGCCGGAAGCGCCTGCACCGAAGGAGGCTCCCATATCAGCGCCTTTACCTTGCTGCAGCATAACCAGACCTACAAGGCCAATCGCTACAATAAGGAAAACAACCAAAAGAGCTTCGTACATAATCAACCTGTTCCTTGCGGATTCGCCGCATACCAAGTGCTTCGACCAATAAAGCGGGACGTTTTAACGTTTCCCACTGAAGCGGGTGTGAATACTAACCAAAGCGAATGACCTTCGCAAGGGCAATTTCGACACATTGTATCAACTGCAGAAAAAAACAGCAAAAAGCCAATTTTCGATCATAAAAAAGGCGGCAAGCGCCGCCTTTTTAACCACTTAGCCGGCAAAGCTAAACGCTTTTTACCGCCTCAGCGATGCGGTGCGCAAACTCGTGCACCTGATCTTCATGCTCGCCCTCCACCATCACGCGGATCAGCGGCTCCGTACCCGATTTACGCAGCAGGACACGGCCGCGTTTTCCTAACGCCGCCTCCACTTCCGCGGTCACCGCTTTGACGTGCTCATTCTCCAGCGGGTTACCGCTGCCCTCGGTAAAGCGGACATTCACCAGCAGCTGAGGGAACATTTTCATCCCGCTGCACAGGTCATGCAGGCTCATGTGGTTGCGGACCATCGCCGCGACCACCTGCAGGCTGGCGACAATGCCATCGCCGGTGGTGGTTTTATCCAGCAGGATCACATGGCCGGAGTTTTCCGCACCGATGCGCCAGCCTTTTTCCTGGAGCATCTCCAGTACATAGCGGTCACCGACCTTCGCGCGGGCAAACGGGATGCCTAACTGCTTGAGCGCCAGCTCCAGCCCCATATTACTCATCAGCGTGCCGACGGCGCCGCCGCGCAGCTGCCCCTGACGCAATCCTTCCCGGGCTATGATATAGAGGATCTGGTCGCCATCGACTTTATTGCCTTCGTGGTCAACCATAATCACCCGATCGCCATCGCCGTCGTAGGCAATACCCAGATCGGCTTTTTCCGCCAGCACGCGCGCCTGCAGCGCCCGCACGTCAGTGGCGCCGACCTCTTCGTTGATGTTGAGACCGTCTGGCTCGCAGCCCATCGCGATAACCTGGGCTCCCAGCTCGCGGAAGACATTAGGGGCGATGTGATAGGTCGCGCCGTGCGCGCAATCCACCACCACTTTCAGCGTGCCCAGGCTCAGTTCGTTGGGAAAGGTACCCTTACAAAATTCAATGTAGCGCCCCGCCGCATCAACGATACGGCTGGCTTTGCCCAGCTCAGCCGAATCCACGCAGGTGAGCTCTTTCTCCATTTCGGCTTCAATCGCCTCTTCGACATCATCCGGCAGTTTGGTGCCCTCAATGGAGAAGAATTTAATGCCGTTGTCGTAGAAAGGGTTATGTGAAGCAGAGATAACAATCCCCGCCTCGGCGCGGAAGGCGCGCGTCAGGTAGGCGATGGCCGGTGTCGGCATAGGCCCGGTGAACGACGCAGAGAGCCCCGCTGCCGCCAGTCCAGCTTCCAGCGCCGATTCCAGCATATAGCCCGAAATACGGGTATCCTTGCCGATGATAATTTTACGTGAACCGTGACGCGCTAACACTTTGCCCGCCGCCCAGCCCAGCTTGAGCACAAACTCCGGAGTGATCGGCGCATCGCCGACGCGGCCACGAATACCATCGGTGCCAAAATACTTGCGGTTACTCATAACGTTTTTTTCCCTTAGCGGCGAGGGTGGCTTCCACCACGCGCAGCGCTTCTACCGTTTCTTTGACATCATGGACGCGGATAATCTGCGCGCCCTGCATTGCTGCAATGACGGCACACGCCAGGCTGCCGTTCAGCCGCTCCGACGGCCCGACGTTCAGCAACTGACCTACCATCGACTTACGTGACATACCGACCAGCAGCGGCAGACCAAAGTGATGAAACTCCCCAAGCCTGGCCAACAGTTGGTAATTGTGGGAGAGATTTTTACCGAAACCGAATCCCGGGTCGAGCAGCAATTTTTCTTTTGCGATCCCCGCCTGTTCGCAGCGCACAATGTGCTCATTAAAAAAACGCTCAACATCGGCGAAGACGTCCTCATACTTCGGCGCCTCCTGCATGGTTTTTGGTTGTCCCTGCATATGCATCAGACACACCGGCAGTCCAGTTTCCGCGGCGGCCTGCAGCGCGCCGGGCTCGGTCAGCGAACGAATATCGTTGATGATATGCGCCCCGGCCCTGGCCGATTGGCGAATAACCTCCGCCTTGGAGGTATCCACTGAGATCCATACCTCAAAGCGCTGGGCAATGGCTTCAACCACCGGTATCACCCGCGCAAGCTCCTCTTCCACACTAACCTCAGCCGCCCCTGGCCGCGTCGATTCACCGCCGATATCAATGATGGTCGCGCCGGCGTTGATCATCAGATTGGCATGCTTCACCGCCTCAATCAGCGAATTATGGGCGCCGCCATCGGAGAAGGAGTCAGGCGTCACATTTAGAATACCCATCACGTGGGGGTGAGAGAGATCGAGGGTTGAGCCCTGGGCTACAAGTTTCATCACAAAATCCCTGAGACTGAAGAGGTTAAAAAAGAAAAACCCCGGAGCGGACGCCCGGGGTTTTAAGGTTAAACAAGCATCAACAGCGGTAGCTTACTTGTCGCCCAGCTGCTCTGACATGGTGTTGCCCGGGTTCGGCGTACGCGGTTCATCAACCGGACGCGGCGCACGAGGCGTGCCATTGTTGTCAGAGTTGTTAGAAGAACCTGGTTCTTCCCAACCCGCTGGCGGACGAACTTCGCGACGAGCCATCAGGTCGTCAATCTGCGGCGCATCGATGGTCTCATACTTCATGAGCGCATCTTTCATCGCGTGCAGAATGTCCATGTTGTCGTTCAGCAGCTGGCGAGCACGACCGTAGTTACGCTCAATCAGCGATTTCACTTCCTGGTCGATGATACGCGCGGTTTCATCGGACATATGCTTCGCTTTCGCGACGCTACGGCCGAGGAAGACTTCACCCTCTTCTTCCGCATACAGCAGCGGACCGAGTTTGTCGGAGAAGCCCCACTGGGTCACCATGTTACGCGCCAGGTTCGTCGCCACTTTAATATCGTTGGACGCACCGGTAGAAACATGTTCCGGACCGTAGATAATCTCTTCCGCCAGACGACCGCCGTACAGGGTGGAGATCTGGCTTTCCAGTTTCTGACGGCTGGCGCTGATTGCATCGCCTTCCGGCAGGAAGAAGGTCACACCCAGCGCACGACCGCGCGGGATAATCGTCACTTTGTGCACCGGATCGTGCTCCGGCACCAGGCGACCAATAATCGCGTGGCCCGCTTCATGATAAGCAGTAGACTCTTTCTGCGCTTCCGTCATCACCATGGAGCGACGTTCCGCACCCATCATGATTTTGTCTTTCGCTTTCTCGAACTCAACCATCGACACAACGCGTTTGTTGCCGCGGGCAGCAAACAGCGCCGCTTCGTTGACCAGGTTGGCCAGATCCGCACCGGAGAAGCCCGGGGTACCGCGCGCAATGATTGCCGCATCGATATCCGGCGCCAGCGGAACGCGACGCATATGCACTTTCAGGATCTGCTCACGACCGCGAACATCCGGCAGGCCAACCACCACCTGGCGGTCAAAACGGCCCGGACGCAACAGCGCGGGGTCAAGAACGTCCGGACGGTTAGTCGCCGCGATAACGATGATACCTTCGTTACCTTCGAAGCCGTCCATCTCAACCAGCATCTGGTTCAGGGTCTGCTCACGTTCATCGTGACCACCGCCCAGGCCTGCGCCACGCTGGCGGCCGACGGCGTCGATTTCATCGATGAAGATGATGCAAGGCGCTGCTTTCTTAGCCTGTTCGAACATGTCACGCACACGAGAAGCGCCCACACCGACGAACATTTCGACGAAGTCAGAACCGGAAATGGTAAAGAACGGAACCTTCGCTTCACCAGCGATCGCTTTCGCCAGCAGCGTTTTACCGGTACCCGGAGGGCCGACCATCAGGACGCCTTTCGGGATTTTACCGCCCAGTTTCTGGAAGCGGCTCGGCTCACGCAGGTATTCTACCAGCTCGCCGACTTCCTCTTTCGCTTCGTCACACCCGGCAACGTCTGCAAAAGTGGTTTTGATCTGGTCTTCCGTCAACATACGGGCTTTGCTTTTGCCGAAGGACATCGCGCCCTTCCCGCCGCCGCCCTGCATTTGCCGCATAAAGAAGATCCAGACGCCGATCAGCAGCAGCATTGGGAACCAGGAGATGAAGATGGAAGCCAGCAGGCTCGGCTCTTCTGGTGGTTCGCCAACAACTTTGACGTTTTTAGTCAACAGGTTATCGAGCAGCTTCGGATCGTTAACCGGAATGTAAGTCGTGTAACGGTTACTATCTTTCTTGGTAACGTTGATCTCACGTCCGTTGATACGCGCTTCGCGAACCTGGTCCTGATTGACCTCTTGCAGGAAGGTAGAATAATCCACCTTGCGGCCATTCGACTCGCTGGGCCCAAAGCTCTGGAATACTGACATCAGCACAACGGCAATGACCAGCCAGAGTATTAGGTTTTTCGCCATGTCACTCAAGGGATTAACCTCTTATTACAACTGTGTTAAAAACAGCGTCAGGATACTCTATATCCAGTTTCTTTCAAACTTTCGTTTGAAATCTGCCGGTTATGGTTTACGCCCGGTCGCTACAATATACACTTCACGCGAACGAGCGCGGGAAGAGTCCGGCTTACGAACTTTGACCTTCGTAAACAGGGAGCGAATTTCTCGAAGATACTCATCGAAGCCTTCGCCCTGGAACACCTTCACTACAAAACTACCACCTGGCGCTAATACATCACGAGACATTTCAAGCGCCAGTTCTACCAGATACATAGCCCGGGGAATATCCACCGCCGGTGTTCCGCACATATTCGGCGCCATATCGGACATGACAACTTGGACTTTACTGTCGCCCACTCGCTCAAGTAACGCTTTCAGGACTAATTCATCACGAAAATCGCCCTGAAGGAAGTCCACACCAACGATTGGATCCATTGGTAAAAGATCGCAAGCGATGATGCGGCCGCTGTTGCCGATCTGCGTGACCGCATACTGCGACCAGCCACCGGGAGCAGCACCGAGATCGACTACCGTCATCCCCGGCTTAAAAATTTTGTCACTTTGCTGTATTTCATCAAGTTTAAACCAGGCACGGGAACGTAACCCCTTTTTCTGTGCCTGTTGAACATATTTATCGCTAAAGTGTTCCTGAAGCCAGCGGCTTGAGCTGGCAGAACGCTTTTTACCTGTCATTTAACATTCCCGTTCGGGTTCATCGTACTTTACTGCGTAAAAATCGACGCGGTAGTTTGGCGATATATGGGAGATGGCGGTAGAATGACCCGTTTTCAATCCCAACGTAAGCAAAAAAATACGATGAATCTGAGTACTAAACAAAAACAGCACCTGAAAGGTCTGGCACATCCGCTCAAGCCGGTAGTTATGCTTGGCAACAATGGTTTGACCGAAGGGGTACTGGCCGAGATCGAACAAGCGTTAGGGCACCATGAACTCATCAAGGTGAAGATCGCCTCAGAAGATCGCGAAACAAAAGCCTTGATCGTGGAAGCCATCGTACGCGAAACCGGCGCCTGTAACGTACAGGTCATCGGTAAAACGCTGGTTCTGTACCGCCCAACGCCAGAGCGTAAAATCTCGCTGCCACGCTAAGAATATCCTGAATCTCGACACAACTTTGTGTAAAACGAGGGATTTCTGCGGCCAGGCGAGCAAAATGCCATGCTCCTGACGTTGATAAAAGGCCGCTATGCGGCCTTTTTCCTTTCTTTACAATCTATAAACATCGTAGCGGGAAATACGCCTTACAGGTATTCAACCTTGGTAATTTCGTATTCCACTTCCCCACCCGGGGTACGGATAGTCACGACGTCATCCTGCTCTTTGCCGATCAGACCGCGGGCGATCGGCGAGTTCACGGAGATCAGATTCTGCTTAAAATCAGCTTCGTCATCGCCCACGATGCGGTAGGTCTGTTCCTCGTCGGTATCGAGGTTCAGCACGCTGACGGTAGAACCAAAAATCACCCGGCCGTTGTTCGGCATTTTGGTGATATCGATAACCTGCGCGTTAGACAGCTTCGCTTCGATATCCTTGATACGCCCCTCGCAGAAACCCTGCTGCTCACGCGCGGCGTGATACTCGGCATTCTCTTTCAGATCGCCGTGTTCACGGGCCTCAGCAATAGCGGCAATGATTTCAGGACGACGCACAGACTTCAGATAATCCAGTTCTTCGCGCAGTTTTTCAGCGCCACGTAAGGTCATCGGAATCGCTTGCATTAGTTATACCTCTTTATCATTCCTTCAGGGAACGGATAGCTCCGCTCTGCCACCTGTCCTGCCCACGGGCAGGACACGAGCAAAAAGAAACCGACCCGGGAAACACTCCCCAGGTCAGCAGCAATTTTTCATTTGATGGGTATTTTACCCCGAAGTTCATTATGGGTCATCGTTTACTTTACTGGGCGTTGCACCGTAGTATGACGGCCTGGCTTCAGGTTGTTAGCGCGAGATTATGCGATTTCCCAGATTTATCATCGGATTGACCGCCGGTATAGCGCTTAGCGCTCAGGCGGCGAATATTGACGAGTACATCAACCAGCTTCCCGCCGGTGCGAACCTTGCCTTTATGGCGCAAAAGGTCGGCGCATCGACGCCGGAAATCGACTATCACAGCCAGCAAATGGCGCTCCCGGCCAGTACGCAAAAGGTCATCACCGCGCTGGCGGCGCTGCTGCAACTGGGGCCCGATTTTCGCTTTACCACCACGCTGGAAACCAAAGGCTCCCTTGACGGCGGCGTGCTGAAAGGCGACCTGATTGCGCGCTTCGGCGGCGATCCGACGCTTAAACGGCAGGATATTCGCAATATGGTGGCGACGCTGAAAAAAGCCGGCGTGCAGCGTATCGAAGGCAATGTGCTCATCGATACGTCGGTCTTCGCCAGCCATGACAAAGCGCCCGGCTGGCCGTGGAACGACCTGACGCAGTGCTTCAGCGCCCCGCCGGCGGCGGCGATTGTCGACCGTAACTGCTTCTCTGTCTCGCTGTATAGCGCGCAGAAACCGGGCGATGTCGCCTTCATTCGCGTTGCATCCTATTATCCGGTCACCATGTTCAGCCAGGTGCGAACGCTGGCGCGTGGCTCATCGGAAGCGCAGTATTGCGAGCTCGACGTGGTGCCGGGCGATCTCAATCGCTATACTCTCACTGGCTGCCTGCCGCAGCGTAGCGAGCCGCTGCCTCTGGCCTTCGCCATTCAGGATGGCGCCAGCTACGCCGGAGCGATCCTCAAAGCCGAGCTGGCCCAGGCGGGGATCACCTACAGCGGCACGCTGCTGCGCCAGACGCTGGCCAATGAGCCCGGCACCGTGTTGGCAACCAGCCAGTCGGCTCCGCTGCACGATCTGCTGCGGATCATGCTGAAGAAGTCAGACAACATGATTGCCGACACCGTCTTTCGCACCATCGGCCACGCCCGGTTTGGCGTACCTGGCACCTGGCGGGCGGGCTCCGATGCCGTACGGCAGATCTTGCGTCAACAGGCTGGGGTCGATCTCGGCAACACTATCATCGCCGACGGCTCTGGCCTGTCGCGCCACAACCTGATCGCCCCGGCGACCATGATGCAGGTGCTGCAGTATATCGCCCAGCACGATACCGAGCTCAACTTCATCTCCATGCTGCCGCTGGCGGGCCATGACGGATCGCTGCAGTATCGCGCCGGTCTTCATCAGGCGGGCGTCGATGGTAAAGTTTCGGCGAAAACCGGGTCGCTCCAGGGGGTTTATAACCTCGCAGGCTTCATCACTACCGCCAGCGGACAAAAGGTGGCCTTCGTGCAATATCTCTCCGGATACGCCGTGGAGCCAGCTGATCAGCGCAATCGCCGCATCCCACTGGTCCGCTTTGAAAGCCGCTTGTATAAAGATTTGTACCAGAACAATTAAAACAAAAGGGCCGCATCAGATGCGGCCCTTTTTGATCCAGAGAAGTCAGGATTAGCGTTTGTAGATGAATTCGACGCCTTCTTCGTCGTCCTCATCCCAGTCGTCATCCCAGTCTTCGTCATCTTCTGCTTCGGCTTCGGCCTCTTCAAGCTGCTGACGGTGATAGTCGTCCCACATAAACTCGACTTTCTCCGGCTTCTGCTCTTCTTCCGCCTGCACGATCGGGTTTTCGATGATGAAGGTCATCACGTCCCAGCACAGCTCTTTCACGCCCTGCTGGCTGGCCGCGGAGATCAGGTAGAATTTCTCTTCCCAACCCAGCGCTTCGGCAATCGCTTTGGCTTTGGCTTCGGCTTCGGCCTTGTCCATCAGGTCAATCTTGTTGAAAACTAACCAGCGTGGTTTGGAGGCTAGCTTCTCGCTGTATTTCTCCAGCTCGCCGATGATAATGCGCGCATTCTCAACCGGATCGGAGCCGTCGATCGGATCGATATCGATGAGGTGCAGCAGTACGCGGCAGCGCTCGAGGTGCTTGAGGAAGCGGATACCGAGGCCTGCCCCTTCCGCTGCGCCTTCAATCAGCCCCGGGATATCGGCAACTACGAAGCTCTTTTCATTGTCCATACGCACCACGCCCAGGCTTGGCACCAGGGTGGTAAACGGATAGTCAGCCACTTTCGGCTTGGCGGCGGAGACCGCACGGATGAAGGTGGATTTGCCGGCGTTCGGCATGCCCAGCATCCCGACATCGGCCAACAGCATCAGCTCCAGCTGCAGGTCGCGTTTATCACCCGGGGTACCCATGGTTTTCTGACGCGGCGTACGGTTAACGGACGATTTGAAACGGGTGTTGCCCAAACCGTGCCAGCCGCCTTTCGCCACCATCAGACGCTGACCGTGTTTGGTCATATCGCCCATGGTCTCGCCGGTGCCCTGATCGATAACCCGGGTGCCGACCGGCACTTTTACCGTCACGTCTTTACCGCGCTTACCGGTACAGTCGCGGCTTTGACCATTCTGCCCACGTTCGGCGCGGAACGATTTTTCAAAACGGTAGTCGATCAGGGTGTTCAGGTTCTCGTCCGCTTCCAGCCAGACATCGCCGCCATCGCCGCCATCGCCGCCATCCGGACCGCCTTTCGGAATATACTTTTCGCGGCGGAAGCTTACGCAACCATTGCCGCCGTCACCTGCTACGACCAGGATCGTTGCTTCATCTACAAACTTCATTTTACTCTCCGTAAATCATTCGCCTGAGCGGGGCAGCGGTACTACCGCCTCTCGCTTACGCCAACGTCCCCAAAGACGATGACCGATGGCGGAATACATCGCGCCCGCAACCACGACAAACGCACCGAGATAACCAATCAGGTTTAACATCGGTCTGGCGAAAACATCGGGCCAGGCCATTGATAATAAATCAGAAAACAGTAGCGTAAACAGTGGCGTCAAGGTGATTAACGCGCTGACCTGCGCCGCCTGCCAGCGCGCCATGGCTTCCGCCAGCGCCCCGTAGCCGACCAGGGTATTCAGCCCGCAAAAAATCAGGCATGCCAGTTGCCAGCTGCTTAACCGGGAAATCACTCCGGGCTCAGCAAGTGGCAGTAATGCAATCGTACACAAAGTGTACAGCAAAAATAGTATCTGCTGTGATGCCAGACGGCGCAATAACACCTTTTGCGCGACGCCGTAGCTTACCCACACCGTAGCGGCAGCAACGCCGAAAATTACCCCCCACGTGTAGTCCGTCAGGCGGGTAAAGATTTCAATCAGACTGGTATTGAAGAACATCACCAGCCCGCTGAGCAGCATCAACGCGCCCACCACCTGGGTGCCGCGCATGCGCTCTTTCAGAATTACGACGCTAGCCACCATCATCCCCACCGGCGATAGCTGGCCGATGACCTGAGAAGCCGTGGGGCTGAGGTATTGCAGGGAAGAACTAAACAGGATGAAGTTACCGAACAGACCGCCGGTGGCAATCGCTAATAACACCAGCCAGCGCGGCTTGCGAAAAATTCGCATCGGCGGCAGTTTGCCTTTGATCGCGAGGATCGCGCCAAGCCCAATGCTGGCCATCAGGAAGCGATAAAAGACCACCGTAGGCGGCGCCATCACCTCGAGAACCTGTTTCATTGCAATCGGCAACGCTCCCCAACACATTGCGGTGGTAAGCGCCAGAATAATGCCAATCCCAGCCTGCTGCTTCATGCCTGTTTCCCTGCAAAAATTTTCCGGTAGACGAATGTAAAAAGCCCCGCAACGTGTTGCGGGGCTTTCATCCGTTACCGGGACGCGAAAAACTTATTCAGCAACGATGCTGATGAATTTACGGTTTTTCGGGCCTTTAACTTCGAACTTGACTTTACCGTCAGTCAAAGCGAACAGAGTGTGGTCACGGCCGCAACCAACGTTGGTACCAGCGTGGAATTTAGTACCACGTTGACGAACGATGATGCTACCTGCCAGAACTGCTTCACCGCCGAAACGTTTTACGCCCAGACGTTTAGCTTCTGAATCGCGACCGTTACGAGTCGAGCCGCCAGCCTTTTTATGTGCCATTTAAATCTACTCCTCAGGTCTTAGGCGCTGATGCCAGTGATTTTCACATCAGTGAACCACTGACGATGGCCCTGCTGCTTACGATAGTGTTTACGACGACGAAACTTAACGATTTTAACTTTCTCGCCACGACCGTGAGCAACAACTTCAGCTTTGATTACGCCGCCCTCAACGAAAGGAACGCCGATCTTGATTTCTTCACCGTTTGCGATCATCAGCACTTCAGCGAATTCAACAGCTTCGCCAGTTGCGATGTCCAGCTTTTCCAGGCGAACGGTCTGACCTTCGCTTACTCGGTGTTGTTTACCACCACTTTGGAAAACCGCGTACATATAAAACTCCGCTTCCGCGCACCTCTTTATGTGATTCAGAGTGCGCTATAAATATTCACAATAGGGCGCGAATATTACGCAAAACGCGAGCCTTTGACAAGAGCGATTAGCGATCAATGCAGAAAAAAAACACAACTTTCACGACAACGTTTATCTACGGCAATTTTTCAGTACAATCATATCTTCTTTTAATTCTGTCTTAATCCTTCTGTGATCCCACCTGGATTCATGGTAACAGGACATTTGGCCCGGCTTTTGCGATGAATTTAGAAAAAATCAATGAGTTAACCGCGCAAGATATGGCGGGTGTCAATGCGACGATTCTTGAGCAACTCAACTCCGATGTTCAGCTTATCAATCAGTTAGGCTATTACATCGTCAGCGGCGGCGGCAAACGCATTCGCCCGATGATTGCTGTGCTCGCCGCACGCGCGGTGGGCTATCAGGGGAGCGCGCATGTCACCATTGCCGCGCTGATTGAATTTATTCATACCGCCACCCTGCTGCATGACGACGTCGTCGATGAGTCTGATATGCGTCGCGGCAAAGCCACGGCCAATGCGGCGTTTGGCAATGCCGCCAGCGTGCTGGTCGGCGATTTTATCTATACCCGCGCCTTTCAGATGATGACCCAGCTGGGCTCGCTGAAGATCCTTGAGGTCATGTCGGAAGCGGTGAACGTCATTGCCGAAGGCGAAGTGCTGCAGCTGATGAACGTCAATGACCCGGATATCACCGAAGAGAACTACATGCGCGTTATCTACAGCAAGACGGCGCGCCTGTTTGAAGCTGCCTCGCAGTGTGCGGGACTGCTGGCCGACTGCACTGCGGAAGAAGAGCGCGCGTTGCAGGATTATGGCCGCTATCTCGGCACCGCTTTCCAGCTAATCGACGATTTACTCGATTATAGCTCTGACGGCGAGCGGCTCGGTAAAAACGTCGGTGACGACCTGAACGAAGGTAAACCCACGCTACCGCTGCTGCACGCCATGCACCATGGCACACCCGATCAATCAGCGATGATCCGCGGTGCGATCGAGCAAGGCAACGGCCGCCATCTACTGGATGCTGTGCTGGAAACGATGGCGACCTGCGGTTCGCTGGAATGGACGCAGAAGCGTGCCGAAGAAGAAGCTGACAAAGCCATTGCCGCGCTGCAGATCCTCCCGGACACGCCCTGGCGTGAAGCCTTGATTGGGCTGGCGCACATTGCAGTCCAGCGCGATCATTAATCCCCCCTCCTTTCCCGCGCGACGCGCGGGAAAGTTCCAGTAAAATGTCATTTCTCTCCCTAAACTTCCGAATATCTTGATAGATTCTGAATATTCCGGCGCTTTAACAGAACTTGTTAGAACCCTACATAGTACGCGGGTATAGTGTCTCTATCGCCCATGTGGGACGATCTGGACCTTTAACACCAGGAGAATTTATGGATAAGTTCATCGACTGGCATCCCGCAGATATTGTTGCGGGATTACGTAAACGGGGAACATCGCTGGCGGCAGAGTCGCGACGGCACGGACTAAGTTCTTCAACGCTGGCGAACGCCCTGACCCGCCCCTGGCCGAAAGGCGAATTGATTATCGCCACAGCGCTGGAAACGCAGCCGTGGGTCATCTGGCCGTCACGCTACCACGACCCGGTGACTCATGAGTTTATCGACAGAACGCAGATGATGCGTCAGAAGAAGATCGACAAGTGATGTGATTGCTCGACAGCGCCCCGGAACAACGTCCCGGGGCGCTGTCAGGACGCGGTTACTCGCCCTTCACGCGTTGAATATTGGCGCCCAGCGCCTGCAGTTTATCTTCGATACGCTCATAGCCGCGATCGATATGATAGATGCGATCGACGATGGTGGTCCCTTCAGCGATACAGCCGGCCAGCACCAGGCTCGCCGACGCGCGCAAATCGGTCGCCATCACCTGCGCGCCAGAAAGCTGCTTCACGCCGTGACAGATAGCGGTATTGCTCTCGATCTCCGCGTGCGCGCCCATACGGATCAGCTCCGGAATGTGCATGAAGCGGTTTTCAAAGATCGTTTCGGTGATCACGCCGGTCCCTTCCGCTACCAGGTTAAGCAGCGTGAACTGGGCCTGCATATCGGTCGGGAAGCCCGGGTGCGGCGCGGTACGCACGTTGACCGCTTTCGGACGGTTGCCGTGCATATCGAGGCTGATCCAGTCTTCGCCCGTTTCGATGTCAGCCCCGGCGTCGCGCAGCTTCGCCAGTACGGCATCCAGGGTATCCGGCTGCGCGTTACGGCAGAGGATCTTGCCGCCGGAAATCGCCGCGGCCACCAGGAAAGTCCCGGTTTCAATACGGTCAGGCAGCACACGGTAGACGCCGCCGCCCAGGCGCTGCACGCCTTCGATGGTAATGCGATCGCTACCCTGGCCTGTGATTTTTGCGCCCAGCGCGTTCAGGAAGTTGGCGGTATCGACAATCTCCGGCTCGCGAGCGGCGTTTTCAATAATCGTCGTTCCCTCCGCAAGCGTCGCTGCGCTCATGATGGTTACGGTGGCGCCGACGCTCACCTTATCCATCACAATATGCGCGCCTTTCAGGCGACCGCTGACCGAGGCTTTGACATAACCTTCTTCCAGTTTGATCTCGGCGCCCAGCTGCTCCAGACCGCTAATATGCAGATCGACCGGACGCGCGCCGATAGCGCAGCCGCCAGGCAGAGAAACTTGCCCCTGACCGAAACGCGCCACCAACGGGCCCAGCGCCCAGATAGAGGCGCGCATGGTTTTCACCAGATC
This sequence comes from Klebsiella sp. KP20-425-1, assembly GCF_025813515.1. Taxonomy (NCBI): domain Bacteria; kingdom Pseudomonadati; phylum Pseudomonadota; class Gammaproteobacteria; order Enterobacterales; family Enterobacteriaceae; genus Klebsiella; species Klebsiella sp. KP20-425-1. The sequence continues at coordinate 541,498 of NZ_CP109614.1, read as the reverse complement.
GTACGGAGCACAGAATACATCGACCGGGCCGGCGTCAATCCATACCGAACCATTGCGCTCGACCTTCGCGCCCAGCTGGCTCAGCAGCTTCATGGTGGTATCGATGTCTTTCAGCTTAGGTACGTTTTGGATCTCTACCGGCTCTTCGGCAAGCAGCGCGGAAAAGAGGATTGGCAGGGCGGCGTTTTTTGCCCCGGAGATGGTGACTTCACCCTGAAGGCGAGTCGGCCCCTGAACACGGAATTTATCCATTGATTCTGTTCTCTATTAAAAATTCACATACGCTGCAGGGGATCCCCCACAGCTTAGAAGCCATTGAGTTTGCGGTCTCGCGCCCACTCCTGCGGAGTAAAGGCCTTGATCGACAGCGCATGGATGCGGTTGTCGGCAATATATTCCATCAGCGGCGCGTAGATGCTCTGCTGCTTTTTCACCCGACTCATGCCATCGAACATCTCACCCACAGCAATAACCTGAAAGTGGCTGCCATCGCCAGAGACGTGGACTTCCTGGAGGGGGAGTGCGTTCATCAGCACGGTCTGAATTTCATGATTTTCCATGGGCTCAAATTTATCTGATAGTGAAAACAGCCCAACATCTTAGAGGAAAGTGGCGCGGTCTTAAACAAGCAAAAAGCCCCGGCGAAAAGATTGCCAGGGCTTTCGGAATAGCTTCAGTGCTAAGGCACTGAAAAGATTATCAGATCAGATCGGCAGGCAGGTTGTAAAGACCGATCAGCGTTTGCAGGTTTTCGCTCTTGCCGACCAGCTGCGCTTCCCGGCCCTGACGGCGAATCAGCGCCACAAAATGCACTAACAGCGCCAGGCCCGCGGTGTCCACGCGCGTGGTCTGACTGAGATCGATGATCGCCGTTCCCGCCGTCGCCTGGGCGCGCGCCTCCCAGAGCGGGACCAGCAGATCCTGATCCAGCTCCCCGTGCAGCGCCAGCGTCTCGCCCTCGCGAGTCCAGCTCAGCTGCCCGCTCATTATTTTTTCTGTTCCAGGGTGATCGGCTGCGCAGAGATCGCTTTCAGCTGCGCGGTCAGGCCATCAACGCCCTTGGTGCGCAGCAGATCGCTCCACTCATTCTGTTTGGTGGTGATCATGCTCACCCCTTCCGCGATCATATCGTAGGCCTGCCAGTTGCCGGTCTGGGTATTTTTACGCCACTGGAAGTCAAGACGTACCGGCGGACGACCGTTCGGGTCGATGATAGTGACGCGGATCGGAACGATGGTTGCGCTGCCCAGCGGCTGCTCCGGAGCAATCTGGTAAGTCTGCCCATGGTACATCGCCAGCGCCTGACCGTAGGCCTGCTTCAGGTATTCACGGAAGGCGGCAAAATAGGCCTCACGCTGCGCAGGGGTCGCTTCTTTGTAATAGCGGCCCAGCACCAGCGCGCCGGCATATTTCACCTGTACATACGGCAATAACTCCTGGTCGACGATGTCGCGCAGATAGTTAGGATTAGCTTTAATCTTCGGCTGTTCATTCTTCAGGCGATCGAAGGTTTTCTGCGCCGCTTCATTCATCAGCTTATACGGATTGGACTGATCTGCGGCCTGGACGGCGGTCAGCGGGGCAATCACCAGCATGGCGACCATGAGTAAGCGTTTAAACATATCGTATTTCTCCTGAAATTAATGCGTCGTGCCGGCTGCCGGCGTCGCGTCAGTATGACCTTCTGCCTCGGCCTTATCATTGCCAGAATTCTGATTGTCGCCGCCCTTACTGTTATAAAGGAACTGACCAATCAGATCTTCCAGCACCATGGCGGACTTGGTGTCCTGGATAGTGCCGCCGTCTTTAAGGATAGTCGTCCCGAGGTCCGGGTCTTCAAAACCGACGTTCAGCGCCAGGTACTGCTCGCCCAGCAGGCCAGAGGTGCGGATCGCCAACGAACTGGTATCCGGGATATGGTTGTAGCGCTCATCGATATCGAGCTCCACGCGTGGCAGATAGGTTTTCGGATCGAGCGTAATGTCCGCTACCCGCCCCACTACCACGCCGCCGATGCGCACCGGCGAGCGCGCCTTCAGGCCGCCGATGTTATCGAAAGTCGCATAAAGGCGATAAGTCGGCTCGGTGCGTAGCGAGGTGACGTTCGCCGCCTTCAGGCAGACAAACAGCGCCGCCAGCAGCGCCACCAGTAAGAACACCCCTACCCAGATTTCAGTTTTTTTCGTTTGCATGAACTCAATTCCCAAACATCAGCGCAGTCAGCACAAAATCCAGCCCCAGAACCGCCAGCGACGCATGCACCACGGTACGCGTTGTCGCCCGGCTAATCCCGGCGGAAGTGGGGATAGCGTCATAACCATTAAATAACGCAATCCAGGTTACCGTAATAGCGAACACCAGACTCTTAATCAGGCAGTTCACCAGATCCATTCGCCAGTCGACGGCATTTTGCATCGCGGTCCAGAAAAAACCACCGTCAATGCCTTTCCAGCTCACCCCCACCAGCGCACCGCCCCAGATCCCTACCGCGACGAAGATAATCGTCAGCAGCGGCAGCGAAATGACACCGGCCCAGAAGCGTGGGGAAATGACGCGACGCAGCGGATCCACCGCCATCATCTCCATACTGGAGAGCTGTTCCGTGGCCCGCATCAGGCCAATCTCGGCGGTCAGCGCCGACCCGGCGCGGCCGGCAAACAGCAGCGCGGCGACCACCGGCCCCAGCTCACGCAGCAGCGACAGCGCCACCAGCATGCCAAGACTGGTCTCTGCGCTGTAGGTGGTTAACACCAGATACCCCTGCAGCCCGAGCACCATACCGATAAACAAGCCCGATACAATGATAATCAGCATCGACAGGACGCCGACGTTATAGAGTTGACGAACCAGTAGCGGCGCGTGCTTACGAAACTCTGGTTTGCCGACAACGGCGTTGAAAAGCATTAATCCGGCGCGTCCAAACGTCGCGGTGGTTTTAATACCGCGATGACCTAGCGCGGCCAGCGCATTAAACAGCATGAGTCGCTCAACTCCCTATGCCTAATAAATCATGGTGATAGTCGCCAGCAGGATAACGGAACGGCACCGGACCGTCGGCAATACCATCAATGAACTGACGAACCCGAGGATCGGTATTCTCCCGTAGCGACTGGGCGCTACCGTGGGCGACAATCTTTTTATCCGCCACGATATACGCGTAGTCCGCAATACTAAGCACCTCGGGCACATCGTGCGAAACCACGATGCAAGTGACACCCAGCGTGCTGTTGAGTTCAGAAATCAGCTTCACCAGCACGCCCATAGTGATGGGATCCTGCCCGACGAACGGTTCGTCGAACATAATCAGATCCGGCTCCAGGGCAATGGCTCTCGCCAGGGCGGCGCGGCGCGCCATCCCACCGGAAAGCTCAGAAGGCATTAACTTCGCCGCACCGCGTAGCCCCACCGCTTCCAGCTTCATCATCACCGTCGTATGCAGCAGCGCAGGCGGCAAATGCGTATGTTCGCGCAGCGGATAGGCAACGTTGTCAAAGACATTGAGATCGGTGAACAGCGCGCCGGACTGGAACAGCATGCTCATCCGCTTACGCACCGTATAAAGACGCGAACGCGTCATCTGCGGCACGTTCTCGCCATCAAACAGGATCTCTCCCCTGTCCGGCGGGATCTGGCCGCCGATCAGGCGTAACAGGGTAGTCTTGCCGATCCCCGAAGGTCCCATGATCGCAGTAATTTTACCGCGCGGCACCGACAGCGAGATGTCGTCGAAGATCACACGATCGCCGCGTGAAAAGCGGATACCGCGCACTTCAACTAAATTCGCCTGAGTTTGGCTCATAAAATCATCCTTACTAAACACCTGACGGGCAAGCATGGCCCTTTCTTGCGCCACAATCACAACATTTTTACAGAATCTTACCTGCACAGGTTAGCGAAAGCTGGCATTTGTTTTACTTTTGGCACACATAAAGTCAAAATTAAGAATTCGTTACGCTGCGTAGGGATAACCCAGCGAGGCGACGATTATACCTGAAGAAAGGACTTTAGATGCTCTTAGCGACGGCTCTGTTAATTATTGGTTTATTGCTGGTTGTCTACAGTGCCGATCGTCTGGTCTATGCCGCCTCCATCCTGTGTCGTATGTTGGGGATCCCGCCGCTGATCATCGGCATGACAGTGGTCAGTATCGGCACCAGCCTGCCTGAGATCATGGTCGCCACCGCGGCCTCGCTGCACGGGCAGACCGATCTGGCGGTCGGCACCGCGCTCGGATCTAATATCACCAATATCTTATTGATCCTCGGTCTCGCCGCCTTACTCAGGCCATTTACCGTCCATTCTGATATTCTGCGCCGCGAATTACCGCTAATGTTGCTGGTCAGCGTGCTGGCGGGACTGGTGCTCTACGATGGACAACTGACCCGTCTCGACGGGCTATTTTTACTGGCATTAGCGCTTCTGTGGCTGCTGTTCACCATCAAAATCGCTCGTCTGGCGGAGCGCCAGGGAAGCGATAGCCTGACCCGCGAACAGCTGGCGGAGCTGCCACGCGAAGGGTCGCTGCCGGTCGCCCTGCTCTGGTTAGGGGTAGCGATGATCGTCATGCCGATGGCGACCCGCATGGTGGTGGATAACAGTACAGTGCTGGCAAACTATTTCGCCATCAGCGAACTGACCGTCGGCCTGACGGTGGTGGCGATAGGCACCAGCCTGCCGGAGCTGGCCACCGCCATCGCCGGGGCGCGGAAAGGGGAAGATGATATTGCCATCGGCAATATCATCGGCGCCAATATCCTCAATATCGCACTGGTGCTGGGTTTACCGGCGCTGATCGCGCCGGGGAGCTTTGCGACCGAAGCCTTCACTCGCGATTATGGCGTGATGCTGCTGGTCAGCCTGATCTTCGCAGTGCTGTGCTGGCGCCGTCAGCAGCAGCCGGGACGACTGGTTGGCGCGCTGCTGGTCGGCGGCTTTGTGGTTTGGTTGGCGATGCTGTTTTGGACAGCACCGCTCTTCGTTGAATGATTCGGGATAACATCATGTCGCAAATAGATTTGCCCACGGATTTTGACTTTCAACAGGCAGGCCGTCAGGTGCTGGAAATTGAACGTGAAGGTCTGGCCCAGCTCGATCAATACATAAATGAAGACTTTACCCATGCCTGCGAAACGATTTTCCGCTGCGGCGGGAAAGTCGTGGTGATGGGGATGGGCAAATCCGGCCACATCGGCCGCAAAATGGCGGCAACCTTCGCCAGTACCGGCACCTCGGCATTTTTTGTCCACCCCGGCGAAGCGGCGCACGGTGATTTAGGTATGGTCACCCCGCAGGATGTGGTAATTGCGCTGTCGAACTCCGGCGAATCGAATGAAATCCTCGCGCTGATCCCGGTCCTCAAGCGCCAGCAGGTGAAGCTTATCTGTATCACCAGCCGGCCGGAGAGCAGCATGGCGCGCGCGGCGGATATCCATCTGTGCGTGAAAGTGCCGAAGGAGGCCTGCCCGTTAGGACTGGCGCCCACGTCGAGCACCACCGCCGCGCTGGTGATGGGTGATGCCCTCGCCGTCGCCCTGCTGGAAGCCCGCGGCTTTACCGCTGAGGATTTCGCCCTGTCGCATCCGGGCGGCGCACTCGGCCGTAAGCTGTTGCTGCGGGTCAATGATATTATGCATACCGGTGATGAAATCCCGCACGTCGGCCTGCAGGCGACCCTGCGCGATGCGCTGCTGGAAATCACGCGTAAAAATTTAGGCATGACCGCTATCTGCGATGACGATATGAACATCATCGGTATCTTTACCGACGGTGACCTGCGCCGGGTCTTCGATACCGGCGTTGATATGCGCGATGCCAGCATTGCCGACGTCATGACCCGGGGAGGTATCCGCATCCGCCCCGGCACTCTGGCGGTGGATGCGCTAAACCTGATGCAATCCCGTCATATCACCTGCGTGCTGGTTGCCGATGGCGACCATCTGCTGGGTGTGGTACATATGCACGATCTGCTGCGCGCGGGCGTAGTGTAAGTAAGGAAAAAATAATGAATAATGCTGATGCTCAGTTAGCGACCTGCTACGGGCCGGTAAGCCAGGCGTTTGTCGATCGCGCGGCGAAGATCCGTCTACTGATCCTTGATGTCGACGGTGTATTATCCGACGGGCTTATCTATATGGGTAATCACGGCGAGGAGCTGAAAGCGTTTAACGTCCGCGATGGCTATGGTATCCGCTGCGCGCTGACCTCGGGTATTGAAGTGGCGATTATTACCGGGCGAAAAGCTAAACTGGTAGAAGATCGCTGTCAGACGCTGGGCATCACGCATTTGTACCAGGGGCAGTCGGACAAGCTGCTGGCGTTCCGCGATCTGACGGACAAACTGCACGTGCGGCCGGAAGAAGTCGCCTACATCGGCGACGATCTGATTGACTGGCCGGTGATGGCCGAAGTGGGCCTTAGCGTCGCCGTCGCCGATGCGCATCCGCTGCTGCTACCGCGGGCGAATTATGTCACGCGAATTAACGGCGGACGCGGCGCGGTACGCGAAGTCTGCGATTTGTTACTATTGGCGCAGGGCAAGTTGGATGAGGCCAAAGGGCAATCAATATGAGTAAAACCAGACGTTGGGTTATCATTTTACTGTCGCTGCTCGCGCTGATCCTTATCGGCCTGAATCTGGCGAATACGGACGACACGGCCCAGCCGGAGGTCAATCCTAACGACCCTACGTATAAAAGCGAACATACCGACACCGTGGTATACAGTCCGGAAGGCGCCCTGAGCTATCGGCTGATTGCCGAGCACGTGGAATATTTTTCCGATCAGGAGGTCTCTTGGTTTACCAAACCGGTGATGACCACCTTTGATACTAACAAGGTGCCTACCTGGTCGGTCAGAGCAGACAAAGCGAAGCTGACGAATGACCGGATGCTCTATCTTTACGGGCACGTTGAGGTGAATGCGCTCGCGCCAGATTCTCAACTGCGCAAAATTACGACGGATAACGCCCAGATAAATCTGGTAACGCAGGACGTTACCTCCGATGACATGGTGACGTTATACGGCACCACATTTAATTCCAGCGGCCTGAAAATGCGTGGAAACCTTCGCAGCAAAAATGCCGAGCTGATTGAAAAGGTGAGAACCTCTTATGAAATTCAGAACAAACAAACTCAGCCTTAAGATTGCGCTCGCCGGCGCGTTACTGGCCGCCAGCCTGCCGGCCCTCGCCAAGACGGGCGATACCGATCAGCCGATCCATATCGAATCCGATCAGCAGTCGCTGGACATGCAGGGCAATGTCGTCACCTTCACCGGTAACGTGGTCGTGACCCAGGGGACGATCAAGATTAACGCTGATAAAGTGGTGGTCACCCGTCCGGGCAACGAGAAAGGCAAAGAGGTGATCGAAGGTTTCGGTAACCCGGCTACTTTCTATCAGATGCAGGATAACGGCAAGCCGGTAAAAGGCCGGGCGTCGAAAATGCGCTACGAGCTGCAGAACGATTACGTCGTGCTGACGGGCAACGCTTATCTGGAACAGCTCGACAGCAACATCAAGGGCGACAAGATCACCTATCTGGTGAAAGAGCAAAAAATGCAGGCCTTCAGCGACAAAGGTCGACGCGTCACCACCGTTCTGGTGCCGTCCGAGCTGCAGGACAAAAGCGGCAACCAGCAAAAGAAGAGTAACTAATCCGTTATGGCAACCTTAACTGCGAAGAATCTCGCTAAAGCGTATAAAGGCCGCCGCGTGGTGGAAGATGTCAGTCTCACCGTTAACTCGGGCGAGATTGTCGGCTTGCTCGGCCCGAACGGCGCCGGTAAAACGACAACCTTCTACATGGTGGTCGGGATTGTGCCCCGCGACGCAGGCAATATCATCATCGATGACGAAGACATCAGCCTGCTGCCGCTGCACGCGCGCGCGCGACGGGGCATCGGCTACCTGCCGCAGGAAGCGTCGATTTTCCGTCGCCTCAGCGTCTATGACAACCTGATGGCGGTCCTGCAGATCCGTGACGATCTAACCAGCGAACAACGGGAAGATCGCGCTAAAGAGCTGATGGAAGAGTTTCATATTGAGCACCTGCGCGACAGCCTCGGTCAGGCGCTCTCCGGTGGTGAACGCCGCCGCGTCGAAATCGCCCGCGCGCTGGCGGCGAATCCGAAATTTATTCTTCTGGATGAACCCTTTGCCGGCGTGGATCCGATCTCCGTTATCGATATTAAACGCATCATTGAGCACCTGCGCGACAGCGGTCTCGGCGTTCTGATTACCGACCATAACGTCCGTGAGACCCTCGCGGTCTGCGAACGCGCGTATATTGTCAGTCAGGGACACCTTATCGCTCATGGTACACCGCAGCAGATCCTCGAAGATGAGCAGGTTAAGCGCGTGTATCTTGGGGAAGACTTCAGACTCTGATAGGGTAGAGGTTACAGACGTTTTAGCCGGAGATATTTACCCTGAACATGAAGCAAGGTTTGCAATTAAGGCTTAGCCAACAGCTTGCCATGACGCCGCAGCTGCAGCAGGCGATTCGTTTGCTGCAGTTGTCCACGTTAGAACTCCAGCAAGAGCTCCAGCAAGCGCTGGAAAGTAACCCGTTGCTTGAGCAAACCGATCTTCACGACGAGGTAGAGGCAAAAGAGGTGGAGGACCGCGAGTCCCTCGATACCGTCGATGCGCTTGAGCAAAAAGAGATGCCCGACGAACTGCCTCTCGATGCCAGCTGGGATGAAATCTATACCGCTGGCACGCCGTCGGGTAACGGCGTCGACTATCAGGACGACGAGCTTCCCGTCTATCAAGGCGAGACCACCCAGACGCTGCAGGACTATCTGATGTGGCAGGTTGAGCTGACGCCTTTCACCGACACCGACCGCGCTATTGCCACCTCTATCGTCGACGCCGTCGACGATACGGGCTACCTCACGATTCAGATTGAAGATATTGTCGACAGCATCGGCGATGACGAGATCGGCCTGGAGGAGGTGGAAGCGGTCCTCAAGCGAATCCAGCGTTTTGATCCGGTTGGCGTCGCAGCGAAAGATCTGCGCGACTGCCTGCTGATCCAGCTGTCGCAATTTGCTAAAGAGACGCCGTGGCTGGAAGAGGCGCGGCTGATTATCAGCGACCACCTTGATCTGCTGGCCAACCATGATTTCCGCACTCTAATGCGAGTCACCCGCCTGAAAGAAGAGGTGCTTAAAGAGGCGGTCAACCTAATCCAGTCCCTGGATCCTCGCCCTGGCCAGTCCATTCAGACCAGCGAACCGGAATATGTCATCCCGGATGTGCTGGTGCGCAAGGTGAGCGGCCGCTGGACCGTCGAGCTCAACGCCGACAGCATTCCACGGTTGAAAATAAATCAGCAGTATGCGGCAATGGGCAACAGCGCCCGCAATGACGCCGACGGCCAGTTCATTCGCAGCAATCTGCAGGAAGCCCGCTGGCTGATTAAAAGTCTGGAAAGCCGCAACGATACCCTGCTGCGCGTCAGCCGCTGCATCGTAGAGCAGCAGCAGGCTTTTTTCGAACAGGGTGAAGAGTATATGAAGCCGATGGTGCTGGCCGATATCGCCCAGGCCGTCGAGATGCATGAATCGACAATTTCCCGTGTCACCACGCAAAAATATCTGCACAGTCCGCGCGGTATTTTTGAACTGAAGTATTTCTTCTCCAGCCATGTGAATACCGAAGGCGGAGGCGAAGCCTCGTCGACGGCGATTCGCGCGCTGGTGAAGAAGCTCATCGCCGCGGAAAACCCCGCGAAGCCGTTGAGCGACAGTAAGCTCACCTCCATGCTGTCCGAGCAGGGTATTATGGTGGCGCGCCGCACTGTCGCGAAGTACAGAGAGTCTTTATCCATCCCGCCGTCAAACCAGCGTAAACAACTGGTCTGACATAACCGATAAGGAAGACACTATGCAGCTCAACATTACAGGACACAACGTCGAAATTACGCCTGCGATGCGCGAATTCGTTACGGCGAAGTTCAGCAAGCTGGAGCAATTTTTCGACCGGATCAATCAGGTCTATATTGTGTTAAAAGTAGAGAAAGTGACGCAAATTGCGGACGCGAATCTGCATGTCAACGGTGGCGAAATCCATGCCAGTGCGGAAGGGCAGGATATGTATGCGGCTGTCGATGGTCTTATCGACAAGCTGGCAAGACAGTTAACGAAGCACAAAGATAAACTAAAACAACACTAATTGTCCGGGCCCCCTTGCGCCCGCCGCTGGATATCATCGGCGACGGGCGCGGGGGCGCTCAGGTGAAATTATGATGAACAACGATTCGGCTCTACAACTGAGCAACGTCCTGAACCAGGAATGTACCCGTAGCCAGGTGCACTGCCAGAGCAAGAAGCGTGCTCTGGAAATCATCAGCGAACTGGCCGCCAAACAGTTAAGTTTGCCGCCGCAGGTGGTGTTCGAAGCGATCCTCACCCGCGAAAAAATGGGCAGTACCGGGATCGGCAATGGTATTGCCATTCCCCACGGAAAACTGGAAGAGGATACGCTGCGTGCTGTCGGCGTTTTTGTCCAGCTGGAAACCCCCATCGCCTTCGACGCGATCGACAATCAGCCTGTCGACCTGCTGTTCGCGCTGCTGGTGCCGGCCGACCAGACAAAAACTCACCTGCATACGCTCTCCCTGGTGGCCAAACGGCTGGCGGACAAAGCGATTTGTCGTCGCCTGCGCGCGGCGCAGAGCGATGAAGAGTTGTATGAGATCATCACCGAAGCAGGAAGCAGCGATGACGCATAACGGCAGTCGCACCTTATCCTTTATCGTACTGAGGAGAAACGGTACATGGTACTGATGATCGTCAGCGGCCGCTCGGGCTCGGGGAAATCCGTCGCTCTGCGAGCGCTGGAAGATATGGGCTTTTACTGCGTGGATAACCTGCCGGTCGTGCTGCTGCCCGACCTGGCGCGGTCGCTGGCTGACCGTAATATCTCCGCGGCCGTCAGCATCGACGTGCGTAACATGCCGGAATCCCCGGAGATCTTCGAGCAGGCGATGCAGAATCTGCCGGAATGTTTTTCTCCGCAGCTGCTGTTCCTTGATGCCGACCGCAATACCCTGATCCGCCGGTACAGCGATACCCGTCGCCTGCACCCGCTCTCCAGCAAGAATCTGTCGCTGGAAAGCGCCATCGACGAAGAGAGCGATCTGCTGGAGCCCCTGCGCTCCCGCGCCGATCTGATCGTCGATACGTCGGAAATGTCGGTGCATGAGCTGGCCGAGATGCTGCGTACCCGACTGCTGGGTAAACGCGAGCGTGAACTGACGATGGTCTTCGAATCCTTCGGCTTCAAGCACGGTATTCCGATCGATGCCGATTACGTCTTTGACGTGCGCTTTCTGCCCAACCCGCACTGGGATCCGAAACTGCGTCCAATGACCGGCCTGGATAAACCAGTGGCCGCCTTCCTCGATCGGCACACTGAAGTGCACAACTTTATTTATCAGACCCGAAGCTATCTTGAGCTATGGTTACCGATGCTGGAGACCAACAATCGCAGCTATCTGACGGTGGCCATTGGCTGTACCGGCGGTAAACATCGTTCGGTTTATATTGCTGAACAACTGGCTGACTACTTCCGCTCGCGCGGCAAGAACGTGCAGTCTCGTCATCGGACGCTGGAAAAACGTAAATCATGACCGTAAAGCAGACCGTTGAAATCACCAATAAGCTGGGCATGCACGCCCGCCCGGCGATGAAGCTGTTCGAACTGATGCAGAATTTCGATGCCGAAGTACTGCTGCGCAACGATGAAGGCACGGAGGCGGAAGCCAACAGCGTGATTGCCCTGCTGATGCTGGACTCGGCGAAAGGGCGACAGATAGAGGTGGAGGCCAGCGGTCCGCAGGAAGTTGAAGCCCTCGCCGCGGTGATTGCCCTGTTTAACGCTGGCTTTGACGAAGACTAAACGTGACGCTTCCCGGCGGCGGACGACTGGCGACTGTACCAGCCCCGGCGCCGGAGTAACCCGCTAATAGAGCTTATGCTCGCGCATGAACCCTTCCCCGCCCAGCTGTCGCATCTGGCGTAAGATCCAGGCCTGACGACTGCGCACATAGCCTGACGGCGCATCGGCGCGATAGCGGATCGGGTTCGGCAGCACCGCGGCCAGCAGAGCCGCTTCCCCCGGCGTCAGCTGACTGGCGGGTTTATGAAAATAGCGCTGGGCGGCCGCTTCCACACCAAATATCCCATCGCCGAACTCGGCAATATTCAGGTAGACGGTCAGGATCCGCTTTTTACTCCACACGGTTTCGATCCCGACAGTCAGCCCGGCTTCCAGCCCCTTACGCAACCAGCTGCGGCCATCCCATAAAAACAGGTTTTTCGCCGTCTGCTGCGACAGCGTTGACGCGCCGCGAATCCGGGTATCATGCCGCTCATTGTGCGCCAGCGCTTTCTCAATCGCCGACACGTCGAACCCCCAGTGTTCCGGGAACTTCTGATCTTCGGCGGCAATCACCGCCAGCCCCATCCATGGGGAGATCTTATCCATGGCAACCCAGTCGGAATGCGCCAGATAATGGAAATCACCGGACAGCCAGGCGCTCACCTGCCGCTCAAGCATCACCGCCGAAAACGGCACCGGCAGCACGCTAAACAGCGCGATCCCCCCGCCCCAGAGGACGGCGGCGATCAGCAGCAGACGCAATGCCAGACGTTTTAGCAGCGCAAAGGGCGCAACGCGGAGCCTCATGCGCTCAGCGCCAGCACGCGGGCCACCAGCTTCTCAATTCCGGTGGCGGCTTGCGCAATGTCCTCCGCCAGCATATACGCCGGAGTGGTGACCACTTTGTTGTCTTCATCCACCACGATGTCGTCGACCGGGCAAGGCACGTGCTCTGCCCCCATCTCTTCCACCACATCGGCGGTATCAAGATCGGTCCCAATGGTCATCCGCAGCGGAAACGCAAAGATCTTCGGCAGCATCGCCGGGGCAATGCACATAAAGCCCAGCGGCTTGCCGGTCTGATGCATCGCCAGCGCCAGGGCCCGCAGATCGGGATCCACCTGGCATTCGCTGCCCTCGGCGGCGAAGCTGCTTAGATTTTTCGCCGCGCCGAAGCCGCCAGGGACGATCAGCGCGTCCAGCGTCTCCGCACGCGCCTGCGCCAGCGGCAGGATGTCGCCGCGGGCGATACGCGCTGCTTCCACCAGCACATTGCGCTGCTCTGGCATCGCCTCCCCGGTCAGATGGTTGATGACATCGCGCTGCGGTTTATCGGGCGCAAAGCACACTGCCTGCGCGCCGTTGCGCGCGATCGCCAGCAGGGTAATCACCGCCTCATGGATTTCACTGCCGTCGTACACGCCGCAGCCGCCCAGTACCACACCAATTTTTTTCATCGCTTTCGCTCCTCCATGCAACTCGCTGAAACCAGTCAAAAATGTCGATTAACTCGCTATGCTTCACATATTTTACTGATTCATGTAACAAATTAGTTAAGCTTTGCTATCTTAATGAGCGAGCAATCCACTTCTTCGGTTGCGCCACGTAACAACATCACTCAAACAACACTGGCTCAACCACCAGTTCCCTGGTGTTGGCGCAGTATTCGCGCACCCCGGTCTGTCCGGGGTCATTTTTTGCTGGCTTTCGCCACCCACGCCTTCAGTACCGCTACATCGTTTTGCCACTCGGATTTCATCTCTTCAACCCATTCAGCGACATTATCAGACCAGGCAGGCAGATCCGGAGTCTGGATCTGCTGGCCCAGCTGCTGGATGTGGCGCAGTCCGATAGAACCGGCCGCCCCTTTGATCTTATGCCCCTCTTCGACAATCCCTTTTTGGTCGCGGGCGGTCAGATTAGACTCCAGAACGGACATGTAGCCCGGCATCATCTTCTCAAACACCGCGAGACCATCGTTGATAAGCTTCGGTCCCACCAGCTCGATATATTGCTCCAGCATATCGGTATCCAGCACCGCGTCGGCTTTATGCAGATCGGCCGCCGGCGCTTCCTGCGCTTCCTCATCCGGTGCATCCCAGAATTTCTTGATCATGGCCGTTAGCGCTGGCACCGATAGCGGCTTACTCAATACATCGTCCATCCCGGCGTCGAGATACTCTTTTTTATTCTTCAGCACGTTGGCGGTGAGGGCGACCAGCGGCGGTAGCTCGTCAGCGGCAAAGCGCTGTTTCAGTTCCCGGGAAATATCCAGTCCGGTCATGTCCGGTAACTGAATATCCAACAGCACAAGGTCATATTCGCCTGGCTCAAACATCTCCAGCGCGGCTTTCCCGGTCATCGCCACATCAACGCTGTTACCCAGTTTTTCCAGCACTGAACGGGCCACAATAACGTTGAGCTCAATGTCCTCAACCAGCAGCACGTTGAGCGCCGGTAATGGCATGTCGTCTTCCGCCAGCGTATCTTCCACTTCTTCCGCAATGGCAGGCGCATGGACGGTAAGCGTAAAGGTCGCCCCTTTACCCGGCTGGCTGGTAACGCTGATATCACCGCCCATATTACGCGCCAGGCGACGCGAGACGGCGAGACCAATCCCGGTTCCGGTGGCCGGTTTGCCGCCGTGGCTGTCTTTGACCTGGTAATACATGGCGAAAATTTTGTCCTGTTCCGCTTCAGGAATACCAATTCCGGAGTCTTCCACTTCGAAGTGCAGGATATCGCCTTCGTCATAGCGCACGCGGACGTTCACCCCTCCGCCCTGCGGGGTAAACTTCACGGCGTTGCTGATAAGATTCCACAGGATCTGCCGCAGGCGGGTCCCATCCGTGATTACCTTATGCGGCAGCGGCAGGCTCGGCTCCAGCACAAAGCGCAGCCCCTTTTGCTGTGCCTGCAAGCCGGATAGGTTTTCAAGGTCGGCAAGGAAGCTGGTGAAGTCCACCGGCTGGTTATCGAGCTGCACCTTGCGGCGCTCCATTTTGTCCATGTCGATAATATCATTGAAGATATTCCCCAGCGTCACCGCCGAGACATGGATAGTTTTCAGGTATTTTTCCTGCTCGCTGGTCAGCTCGGTATCCAGCAAAATTCGGCTCAGCCCGACGATCCCGTTTAGCGGGGTACGCAGCTCATGACTGATGGTGGAAATAAAGGTGGTTTTATCCCGGCTGGCGCGCTCAAGAGCGTCCTGATAGCGTTTACGTTCGGTGATATCGCGGCCGAAGCCCATCAGGCCGCGACGCTTACCGACGCGATCGTAGTAGGGGACCTTGCGGATTTCAAAGCACGCTTTGCGGCCATCGGGATAGTCCAGCCACTGCTCATAGGTCAGCGATACATTATGGCGGAACACCTTCTCGTCGGTCTCCAGTACCTTTTCCGCCGCCTCTTCGCTATAGACGTCCTGCGGTTTGAGGTGGATCAGCTGTTTCTCGCTTTTGCCGGTCAGCAGCTCCATCGCCCGGTTACAGCCTGAAAACTCCTTATCCTCATTGCGATAGAAGACCAGGTCCGGGGAAGCATCAAGGAAAGAGCGCAGAAAGGAGGATTGCTGTTCGAGCTGGATCTGCGTCTCTTCACGCTCTTTCATCTCAATCTTCAACTGCTCGAGGGTGGTCTCGCGCTCGGCTTCCGCTTTTTCACGTTCGCCAATCTCCTGATTCAACTGCGCGATGTTATCTTTCAGTTGGACGTTCAGCTTTAGATCGCGCTCACGCATCTCCTCCAGCTTGTCCACCAGCCGCGAAAGACGCTGACGGGACTCTTCGAGCTGCTCCACCACCACCGAGAGAAAGTAGACCGCCCAAGGCGTGATCAGCAGGCCAAAGAAGATAGAGCGGATAACGTCGATACTTTCAACCTGGCCATGCAGCACCATGGTAACCGCCATCTGTACCACGATGGCCAGCACCACCAGCGCAAGAGCCAACAGCATCGAAAAGCGGACCAGACCCAGCTTCATCATCAGGTCGACATAATACTGCGCCAGCATACGAATTTGCTTCATAGGGGATTCCTTCACGACAACTCCGCACAATAATACTCAATTCT
The DNA here is from genome assembly GCF_025813515.1 of Klebsiella sp. KP20-425-1. Lineage (NCBI taxonomy): Bacteria > Pseudomonadati > Pseudomonadota > Gammaproteobacteria > Enterobacterales > Enterobacteriaceae > Klebsiella > Klebsiella sp. KP20-425-1. Next base: position 525,537 of record NZ_CP109614.1, on the reverse strand, counting down.
GAGCAATGCGCTGTAAGTTGTGCAAAAAATGCGGGCAGGAGTCGATACGGCGGCCGGCCGCAGAGGCGAACCAGCCGCAAAAGAGGGGGATCAGAAGAGGGATTAACGCTTGCTTAACGCCTCCCAGAGTCCTTTCAGGTAGGTCACGCCGAGGGCTCGGTCGAACAGGCCATAGCCCGGCCGTCCGGTCTCTCCCCAGATAAAGCGGCCATGATCCGGGCGAATATAGCCGTCGAATCCGTTGTCATACAGCGCTTGCATCACTTTGTACATATCCAGGGAGCCGTACTCTGACGGATGGGCGCACTCGTAAAAGTCTTTATCCTGCATCAGCTTTATATTGCGGACGTGGGCAAAATGAATTCGCTTACGCCGCGTAAATTCGGCCAGGATGGCGTACACGTCATTATCAGGATCTTCGGCAATCGAGCCGGTGCAGAGCGTAATGCCGTTGGCGGGTGAATCGACGGCCCGGCAGATCCAGTCCAGATCGTCGCGGTTTTTGACCACCCGCGGCAGGCCAAAAATGGAGTACGGCGGGTCGTCCGGGTGGATCGCCATTTTCACCCCAACCTCTTCGCAAACCGGGATCACCGCCTGCAGAAAATAAACCAGGTTCTCCCGCAGCTTCTGATCATCCACCGCGCTATATTTGGCAAACAGGGTCTGCACCTCCGCCAGCCGTTCCGGCTCCCAGCCCGGCAAGGCGAAGCCGTTTGAATTCTCAAGCACCTCCTTCACCACGTCTTCCAGCCGCTTATCGATATCTTTCTTCTCAAACGCCATCGTCAGCGAGCCATCCGGCAGGACGTAGTTCATATCCGTCTTCATCCAGTCGAAAACCGGCATGAAGTTATAGCAGATGACTTTAACGCCAAAGCGGGCAAGGTTGCGGATGGTCTGCTGGTAGTTGGCAATATAGCGGTCACGGGTAGGTAGGCCGATTTTGATGTCGTCATGGATGTTGACGCTCTCGATCACCTCCATTTTCAGGCCTGCGGCATGGGCCTGACCGACCAGACGCTCAATTTTATCCACCGGCCATACTTCGCCCACCGCGACGTCGTAGAGCGCGCCGACCACCCCCTCAACGCCAGGCACCTGGCGAATATGTTCTAATGAAATCTTGTCTTCCTCTGGTCCAAACCAGCGCATTGTCATCTGCATTGTCTTCACCTGCTCAACTTAGTTTAATTTACCCTACTACCATACCAGTAATCATAGATGATTGAGCGTTGGCTGTCGTGATAGCGATCACATTCCTGCCGACCGGCTCGCCAGCGGTGAATGCGTCGGTGCATTCATAATTTTTTTCAATTTATTTCAATAGATTAATCATGCCATGGCTTTTTCTGCCGAGCTTTCTCAAATGTGATCCAGGCCTGATTATGATCTTTTGCATACTTGTATGGTAATAAAAGTAGCGTAATTTGTTCAGAAAAAAGACAATGGAAGGAATCAAAATGAGAAGCGTCGTCGTCAAAGAGCCAGGCCAACTGAACATTGAATCACGTCCGGTTCCAGTTCCGGGCGCCCATGAAGTACGGGTGAAAATTGCTTTTGCCGGGATCTGTGGTTCCGATGTACACATCTATCACGGCCACAACCCTTTCGCGAAATATCCCCGCGTCATCGGCCATGAATTCTATGGCATCATCGACGCCGTCGGCGAGCAGGTATCTCCGGCACGCATCGGCGAGCGTGTCGCGGTGGACCCCGTTGTCAGCTGCGGCCATTGTTATCCTTGCTCGGTAGGAAGGCCGAATGTCTGTACGCAGCTCCAGGTCATAGGAGTTCACCGCGACGGGGGATTTAGCGACTATGCCTGCGTGCCGGCGAAAAATGCCTGGCGCATCCCCGAGGCTATCAGCGACCGTCAGGCAACGATGGTTGAGCCTTTTACCATCGCGGCAAATATTACCGCCCAGCTGCAGCCCACGGCGCAAGATATTGCCCTGGTTTACGGCGCTGGCCCGATGGGGCTGACGATCATTCAGGCGCTAAAGGGGGTATATGGCGTTAAGCAGGTGATCGTCGTGGATCGCATTGCCGAACGTCTGCAGATGGCCCGGGAAAACGGCGCCGATCTGACGCTCGATAACACTGACCAGCCGCTCGCGGAACAGCTGGCGCAGCGGCAGCTTGCCCCCACGCTGGTCATTGATGCCGCCTGCCACCCGGCGATCCTGCAGGAAGCCATTCTCCTCGCCTCCCCCGCCGCCCGCATCGGTATACTCGGTTTCTCCGGCGAGGCCTCGACCCTCACTCAGCAAAGCATCACCAGTAAAGAAATTTCTATTTTCTCCTCCCGGCTGAACAGCGGGCGTTTTCCGCTGGTCATCGACTGGATGGAGAAAGGCCTTATTCGTCCGGAGGCGTTAATCACCCATTGTATGCCGCTGGAGCAGGTGAAAGAGGCCATGGAGATTTTTGCTAACGACCGTAAGACCTGCTGCAAAGTGCTGCTGCAGCTGGGTTAAACCGGCATCGTATAGAATAACGGCCGACGGATATCTGCATATCCGCCGCGCCTGATATAAATAATATAATGAGCATGGTGTTATCATGGGAAAAAATATCCGCTGGATTATCGTCCTGTTATTATTTTTAGTATATATGATAAATTATCTGGACCGGGTGGCATTATCCATTACGGTCCCGATGATTGAAAAGGACCTTGCACTTAACGCTGAACAATTCGGCATTATTTTCGGCAGCTTTTTCTTCGGCTACGCGGTATTTAATTTTATTGGCGGTTTGGCCGTGGATAAGTTTGGCGCAACGCTGGTAATGGGCCTGGCGGTCGGTCTGTGGTCGCTGTTTTGCGGCTTAACCGCGGTAGCCACCGGCTTTTATTCCATGCTGGTGCTGCGGGTGCTTTTCGGGATGGCGGAAGGCCCGATCTGCGCATCGGCGAACAAGATGATCAACGGCTGGTTTCCTAAAAAGCAAGCGGCTACCGCCGTCGGCTTTCTCAGCGCAGGCTCTCCGCTGGGCGGCGCGGTCGCCGGCCCCATCGTCGGTTACCTGGCCCTGGCATTCGGCTGGCGCCCGGCTTTTATGATTATTTTCGCTATCGGTATTGTATGGATGATAGCGTGGTTTTTCATTGCCGCTAATTCGCCCGAAAAGCACAAAAAAGTCAGCCAGGAAGAACTTAAGCTGATTAATAAAATGAAAGAAGAAGAAGTCGCGCTGGAAACAATAGAAAATCAAACAGCTCACTCGCTGGGTTATTATTTGAAACAGCCAATTATTCTGGTAACGGCCTTTGCCTTCTTCTGCTACAACTATATTCTGTTTTTCTTTCTCAGCTGGTTCCCGTCCTATCTGGTACAACAGCACCATCTGGATATTAAACAGATGAGCCTTACCACTATGATCCCATGGATAGTCGGCTTTGTCGGTCTGGCGCTTGGGGGCTATATTTCCGATAAAATTTTTAAACTCACCGGGCGCCTGCTGCTGTCGCGCAAAATTGTGCTGGTGGTATGCCTGCTGATGGCCGCTATCTGCGTGGGACTGGCGGGTACCGTCAGCAGCGTCGTGCCTGCCGTTCTGCTGATGTCGGTCTCCATCTTTTTCCTCTATGTAACCGGGGCGATCTACTGGGCGATTATCCAGGACGTGGTGCATAAATCCCGCGTCGGCGGCGCCAGCGGCTTTATCCATCTTATCGGCAGCGTCTCCGGCATCGTGGGGCCGATTGTTACCGGCTATATCGTGCAGTCTACTGGTAAATTTGACAGCGCTTTCGTTCTCGCCGGCACTATCGCCGCGCTTGGCGCCCTGCTGGTGCTGTTCGTGATCAAAACTCCGCGTGTGACGATGAAAGCCAGCCAGGCATAAATGGCAGGAGCGCGATGTCCGGCATTGTTCCCGACATCGCGCTCGTACTTCTCACTCAGCCTGGGGAGCAACCCAGCTACGGCCCAGCGCCGAGCCCTGAGCGCCCTGCTGATTCAGATAACGATCCAGTTCAACCATGCCGGTCCAGCGATTTTCACACCACAGCGGCGCCAACAGCGTGGGCCGACGGGCGCTGGCGGAAATACGGTGGTAGATCACCTCCGGCGGCGTATGGCGGATCATCTCTCCAGCGGTGACGGTATACGCCTCCAGCTCAATGCCATCGAGACGCCCGGCCTGCCACGCTTTGGCCATAATGCTGCCTTTCACAATATGCAGTGGATGCAATTTGATCCCATCCACGCCGGTCGCCACTACCTGCTCCAGCGTCTGCAGACAATGCCCCTGGCTCTCTCCGGGCAGACCGACGATCAGATGCGCACAGACTTTCAGCCCCCGCTCTCGCGCCAGGCGCGCGGTACGCTGATAACAGGCGAAATCGTGTCCACGGTTAATGCGATGCAGGGTCTTGTCATGAGCAGTTTGCAGCCCCAGCTCCAGCCATACCTCATACCCTTGCTGATGGTATTCACTCAGCAGGTCAAGGACCGCTTGCGGAACGCAGTCCGGGCGGGTGCCGACGCACAGGCCAACGATATTTGCGGCACTGACGGCCTGACGATACATTGAACGGAGCACCTGCACTTCAGCGAAGGTGCTGGTGTAGGCCTGAAAATAGGCCAGATAGCGCTTCGCCCGGTTGACGAGCTGCGCCTGATGAGCGAGCTGTTCGGCGATAGAGCGATGCTGCTGCGCCTCATCGGCAAACGATGCCACGTTACAGAAAGTACAACCGCCGCGGCCCAGCGTGCCGTCGCGGTTTGGGCAGCTAAAACCGCCGTGCAGCGTTAGCTTATGGACCTTTTCGCCATAGCGACGCATAAGATCCCCACCAAACATATTGACTAATTTCTGTAACTGCATAATCTGATAGACCGCCCTCAACAAAGGGGGCCAAGCCTGCCACTTTTCGTCACCGACGGCGATGACCTGGATCAATCGTCAGCGCGGCGACCAACCCTATTGCATAAACAATCAAGATTACTGCAATTTCATTCAACCACCAGGTGATGAGTTTTCCTTATATTTTATCTTCGCATTGCCCTAATCTGCTTTCTGGTAAAAAACGGTATTAATGTCCAGTAGTTAAAAATATTGCAGTCAAATATGCTAATAATGAAATATATTTCAGCGCATATTGGTAATGCAAAGCCGCGTGCACAGTGAGACAGATCACACTAGCCGCACCACCAGCAGGCGTATTCAAAGCATAAAAATTGCCATTATTTTCTTTAATAACAATTAGTTAACTTGGGTATAGCACATTTTTGTATTAATAAGATTGCCATTTGACGTAAGTGTGGATTCCCGATAAGTTGGGAATCCGCTGGAAGCTTTCTGGATGAGCACTCTGCTCATCATATTTATGCAGTAATTGAGATTCCCTCTTAACAGCAAGTCCTCAAACTTGTGTACCGATGCGAAAAGGATTTAAAGAGGGCGAATGCGAGGTGTAAACCCCGTCGCCATGCTCTTTCTGTGCCTGTGCGCAATCGGTATCGGAGGGTGTCCGTAGAGCCTGGGGAGGTTCACTGATATGTTGTACGACAAATCCCTTGAGAGGGATAACTGTGGTTTCGGCCTGATCGCCCACATAGAAGGCGAACCTAGCCACAAGGTAGTGCGAACCGCAATACACGCACTGGCCCGCATGCAGCACCGTGGCGCAATCCTTGCCGATGGTAAAACCGGCGACGGTTGCGGTCTGCTGCTGCAAAAACCCGATCGTTTCTTCCGCATCGTTGCCGAAGAGCGCGGCTGGCGTTTAGCCAAAAACTACGCCGTTGGGATGCTGTTCCTGAATAAAGATCCTGAGCTGGCTAAAGCGGCGCGCCGCATCGTTGAAGAAGAACTTCAGCTTGAGACCCTGTCGATTGTCGGCTGGCGCGATGTGCCGACCAACGAAGGCGTGCTCGGTGAAATCGCCCTCTCCTCGCTGCCCCGTATTGAGCAAATCTTTGTCAACGCCCCGGCTGGCTGGCGCCCGCGCGATATGGAGCGCCGTCTGTTTATTGCGCGTCGTCGCATTGAAAAACGTCTGCAGGAAGACAAAGATTTCTACGTTTGTAGCTTGTCCAATCTGGTCAACATCTATAAAGGTCTGTGTATGCCGGCGGATTTGCCGCGCTTCTACCTGGACCTCGCGGACCTGCGCCTGGAGTCGGCTATCTGCCTGTTCCACCAGCGCTTCTCCACCAACACCGTACCACGCTGGCCGTTGGCGCAGCCGTTCCGCTACCTGGCGCACAACGGTGAAATTAACACCATCACCGGCAACCGCCAGTGGGCGCGCGCCCGTACCTATAAGTTCCAGACCCCGCTGATCCCTGACCTGCACGACGCCGCGCCGTTCGTTAACGAAACCGGCTCCGACTCCAGTTCTATGGACAACATGCTGGAGCTGCTGCTGGCCGGCGGGATGGACATCGTGCGCGCCATGCGTCTGCTGGTGCCGCCAGCCTGGCAGAACAACCCGGATATGGATCCGGAGCTGCGTTCGTTCTTCGACTTTAACTCCATGCATATGGAGCCGTGGGACGGCCCGGCGGGCATCGTCATGTCCGATGGCCGCTATGCGGCCTGTAACCTCGACCGTAACGGTCTGCGCCCGGCGCGCTACGTCATTACCAAAGATAAGCTCATCACCTGCGCCTCCGAAGTCGGCATCTGGGATTACCAGCCTGACGAAGTGGTCGAGAAAGGCCGCGTGGGCCCGGGCGAGCTGATGGTTATCGATACCCGTGCCGGACGCATTCTGCACTCAGCGGAAACCGATGACGATCTGAAGAGCCGCCATCCGTATAAAGAGTGGATGGAGAAAAACGTTCGTCGCCTGGTGCCGTTCGAAGATCTGCCGGACGAAGAGGTTGGCAGCCGCCAGCTGGATAACGACACGCTCGCCAGCTACCAGAAACAGTTTAACTACAGCGCGGAAGAGCTGGACTCCGTCCTGCGCGTGCTCGGCGAAAATGGCCAGGAAGCAGTCGGTTCGATGGGCGATGACACGCCTTTCGCCGTGCTCTCCAGCCAGCCGCGCATTATCTACGATTACTTCCGTCAGCAGTTCGCCCAGGTGACTAACCCGCCGATCGACCCGCTGCGCGAAGCGCACGTCATGTCGCTGGCTACCAGCATCGGCCGTGAAATGAACGTCTTCTGCGAAGCGGAAGGCCAGGCGCATCGTCTGAGCTTCAAATCGCCGATCCTGCTGTACTCCGATTTTAAACAGCTGACGACGATGGAAGAAGAGCACTATCGCGCTGACGTCCTCGATATCACGTTCAACCCGGCAGAGGCCTCCCTCAGCGAGACGGTGAAAGCGCTGTGCGATAAAGCGGAGCAAATGGTGCGCGACGGCACCGTGCTGCTGGTGCTCTCTGACCGCAACATCGCCAAAGACCGTCTGCCGGTACCGGCGCCGATGGCCGTTGGCGCGATCCAGACCCGTCTGGTCGATAAAAGCCTGCGCTGCGATGCCAACATCATCGTTGAAACCGCCAGCGCCCGCGATCCGCACCACTTCGCCGTGCTGCTCGGCTTTGGGGCGACGGCTATCTATCCATACCTCGCCTACGAAACGCTGGCGAAGCTGGTCGACAGCAAAGCCATCGATAAACCGTACCGTGCGGTGATGCTGAACTATCGCAACGGTATCAATAAAGGTCTGTATAAGATCATGTCCAAGATGGGGATCTCGACCATCGCCTCCTACCGCTGCTCGAAGCTGTTCGAAGCGGTCGGTCTGCATCGCGATGTCTCCGAGCTCTGCTTCCAGGGCGTGGTCAGCCGCATCGGCGGCGCCAGCTTCGACGACTTCCAGCAGGATCTGCTGAATCTGTCGAAACGCGCCTGGCTGGCGCGTAAGCCACTGGCCCAGGGCGGTTTGCTGAAATATGTGCACGGCGGCGAATATCATGCCTACAACCCGGACGTGGTGCGCACCCTGCAGCAGGCCGTGCAGAGCGGCGAATACAGCGATTATCAACAATACGCGAAATTGGTTAACGAACGTCCAGCGGCCACGCTGCGCGACCTGCTGGCGCTCAACCCAGGCGAAGACGCTATCAGCATCGACGAAGTAGAGCCGGCGAAGGAGCTGTTTAAACGCTTCGATACCGCGGCGATGTCGATCGGCGCCCTGAGCCCGGAAGCGCACGAGTCGCTGGCGGAAGCGATGAACAGCATCGGCGGCTTCTCCAACTCCGGTGAAGGCGGTGAAGACCCGGCGCGCTACGGCACTAATAAAGTGTCGCGCATCAAGCAGGTCGCTTCCGGCCGCTTCGGCGTCACGCCAGCCTACCTGGTCAATGCCGACGTCATCCAGATCAAAGTCGCCCAGGGGGCGAAACCGGGTGAAGGTGGCCAGCTGCCGGGTGATAAAGTCACCCCGTACATCGCCAAACTGCGCTATTCGGTACCGGGCGTCACGCTGATTTCCCCGCCGCCGCACCACGATATCTACTCTATCGAGGATCTGGCGCAGCTGATTTTCGACCTCAAGCAGGTCAATCCGAAAGCGATGATTTCGGTCAAACTGGTTTCTGAGCCGGGCGTTGGCACCATCGCCACCGGCGTGGCCAAAGCCTATGCCGACCTGATCACCATCGCCGGCTACGACGGCGGCACCGGGGCGAGCCCGCTCTCTTCGGTGAAATATGCCGGCTGCCCGTGGGAGCTCGGCCTGGTGGAAACCCAGCAGGCGCTGGTTGCCAACGGTCTGCGTCATAAGATCCGTCTGCAGGTGGATGGCGGCCTGAAAACCGGCCTCGATATCATCAAAGCGGCGATCCTCGGCGCGGAGAGCTTCGGTTTCGGTACCGGCCCGATGGTCGCGCTGGGCTGTAAATACCTGCGTATTTGCCACCTGAACAACTGCGCTACCGGCGTGGCGACCCAGGATGACAAACTGCGTAAGAATCACTATCACGGTCTGCCGTTCAAAGTGACCAACTACTTTGAATTTATCGCCCGTGAGACCCGCGAGCTGATGGCCCAGCTGGGCGTCAAGCGTCTGGTGGATCTGATTGGCCGCACCGATCTGCTCAAAGAGCTGGATGGGTTCACCGCCAAGCAGCAGAAACTAGATCTGGGTAAACTGCTGGAGACCGCAGAGCCGCATCCGGGCAAAGCGCTGTACTGCACCGAGAACAACCCACCGTTCGATAACGGCGTGCTCAACGCCCAGCTGCTGCAGCAGGCGAAACCGTACGTGGATGAAAAGCAGAGCAAGACGTTCTGGTTTGATATCCGTAACACCGACCGCTCCGTGGGGGCCTCGCTGTCCGGGTATATCGCCCAGACCCATGGCGACCAGGGACTGGCGGGCGACCCGATCGTCGCTCACTTTAGCGGCACCGCGGGCCAGAGCTTCGGCGTGTGGAACGCCGGCGGCGTGGAACTGCATCTGACTGGCGACGCCAACGACTACGTCGGGAAAGGCATGGCGGGCGGTCTGCTGGCCATTCGTCCGCCGGTGGGCTCTGCGTTCCGCAGCCATGAAGCCAGTATTATCGGCAACACCTGCCTGTACGGAGCGACCGGTGGTCGTCTGTACGCCGCAGGCCGCGCGGGCGAGCGTTTCGCCGTGCGTAACTCCGGCGCCATCACCGTGGTGGAAGGCATCGGCGACAACGGCTGCGAATATATGACCGGCGGCATCGTCTGCGTGCTCGGAAAAACCGGCGTCAACTTTGGCGCAGGGATGACCGGCGGCTTTGCCTATGTCCTGGATGAAGATGGCGACTTCCGCAAACGCGTGAACCCGGAGCTGGTGGAAGTGCTGGACGTTGATTCTCTGGCCATCCATGAAGAGCACCTGCGCGGTTTAATCACCGAGCACGTACAGCTTACCGGTTCGCAACGCGGCGAAGAGATCCTCGCCAACTGGCCGGCCTTCTCCGCGAAGTTTGCGCTGGTTAAACCAAAGTCCAGCGATGTTAAAGCACTGTTGGGTCACCGTAGTCGTTCCGCAGCTGAGCTGCGGGTGCAGGCGCAGTAAGGGGTTAAGATGAGTCAGAACGTTTATCAATTTATCGACCTGCAGCGCGTTGATCCGCCAAAGAAACCGCTGAAGATCCGTAAAATTGAGTTTGTGGAAATTTACGAGCCGTTTTCAGAAGGCCAGGCCAAGGCGCAGGCGGATCGCTGCCTCTCCTGTGGCAACCCGTACTGCGAATGGAAGTGCCCGGTGCATAACTACATCCCGAACTGGCTGAAGCTGGCCAACGAGGGGCGTATTTTTGAAGCGGCCGAGCTGTCGCATCAAACCAACACTCTGCCGGAAGTCTGCGGGCGCGTCTGCCCGCAGGACCGCCTGTGTGAAGGCTCCTGTACGCTGAACGATGAGTTCGGCGCGGTGACCATCGGCAACATCGAACGCTATATCAACGATAAGGCATTCGAGATGGGCTGGCGTCCGGATCTCTCCGACGTGAAGCCGACCGGTAAAACCGTCGCGATCATCGGCGCTGGCCCGGCGGGCCTCGCCTGCGCCGACGTGCTGACCCGTAACGGCGTCAAGGCGGTGGTATTTGACCGCCATCCGGAAATCGGCGGCCTGCTGACCTTCGGTATCCCAGCGTTCAAGCTGGAAAAAGAGGTGATGACCCGCCGCCGGGAGATCTTCACCGGCATGGGCATTGAGTTCAAACTCAATACCGAAGTGGGCCGCGACGTGCAGCTCGACGACCTGCTGAAGGAGTACGATGCGGTGTTCCTCGGCGTCGGGACCTATCAGTCGATGCGCGGTGGACTGGACAACGAAGACGCCCCGGGTGTTTACGACGCGCTGCCGTTCCTTATCGCTAACACTAAGCAGATCATGGGCTTTGGTGAAACCGCCGATGAGCCCTATGTCAGCATGGAAGGCAAACGCGTGGTGGTGCTCGGCGGTGGCGACACCGCGATGGACTGCGTACGCACCTCCGTCCGTCAGAATGCGGCGCACGTGATCTGCGCCTATCGCCGTGACGAAGAGAACATGCCTGGCTCAAAACGCGAAGTGAAAAACGCGCGCGAAGAAGGCGTTGAGTTCCAGTTTAACGTCCAGCCGCTGGGCGTGGAAGTGAATGCCAACGGTAAGGTTTGCGGCGTGAAGATGGCGCGCACCGAAATGGGCCAGCCGGATGCGAAGGGCCGCCGCCGCGCGGAGATCGTCCCCGGCTCTGAGCACGTGGTGCCGGCTGACGCCGTAGTCATGGCGTTTGGCTTCCGTCCGCACAGCATGGAGTGGCTGGCGAAGCACAGCGTCGAGCTGGACTCCCAGGGCCGTATTATCGCCCCGGAAGGCAGCGAAAACGCCTTCCAGACCAGCAACCCGAAAATCTTCGCCGGTGGCGATATCGTTCGCGGTTCCGATCTGGTGGTCACCGCGATTGCCGAAGGCCGTAAAGCGGCGGACGGGATCCTCAACTACCTTGAAGTCTGATTAGGTCCGGAGCCTCACGCATAAAAGCCCGATGGTTAACGTCATCGGGCTTTTTTATTGCTCATTCGCCGGGCAAACCGCCGCTTTCAGCGCCGTATTATACCAGCCGCAGATATGCTCCAGGCGGGTAATCGCCGAGCCGACGGTCACCGCCCACGCGCCGCAACGCATCGCCTCCGCCGCCTGGGCAGGCGTGTTATAGCGCCCTTCGGCAATCACTCTGCAGCCCGCAACGCTCAGGCATTGCACCAGCGCCAGATCCGGCTCATCCGGCGTCTCCTCTGCGGTATAGCCGGAGAGAGTCGTCCCGACAATCTCAGCCCCCAACTGCCAGCACTCGAGAGCATCGTCGAGAGATGAGCAATCGGCCATCGCCACTTTTCCCAGCTGATGAATTTCTGCTAATAGCGCCGACACTGACGCCGGACGCTGACGCTGGGTGCCGTCAATAGCAATAATATCCGCTCCGCCCTGCGCCAGCGCGTCGATATCTTCCAGCCATGGCGTAATACGCACCGGGCTATCGGGCAAATCGCGTTTGATCAACCCAATAACGGGCACTGTCACTAACGGACGAACGGCCTGCAGGTTGGCCAGGCCTTCGATGCGCAGCGCTACCGCTCCCGCCTGCTCAGCCGCCAGCGCCATTGCCGCGACGATAGCGGGATTATCCAGCGGACTGCCCGGCACCGGCTGGCAGGAGACAATTAATCCGCCATGATGACGGATACGCTGGTCCAGTTGTGCGAGTAAAGACATGTCTGCTCCCTAAAAACTACCTGTGGCGATGACGATACCAGCCATGGGACGCCTCGTTTGTGGCAGAGTTAACAAAGCGGACAGACAAAAAAACAGGCCCCGCAGGGCCTGTCAGAGAAGGGATTTACTTCACCACGCGCAGCGCCGGGCGACCACCGCGCGGCGGCGGCGTGTCGTCAGGATCGTCGTCGTGATTATCCGGCTTATCGCCATCGATCACCGACATCACCGTATCGCTTTCACTCTCCGGCGCGACGTCATCATCGTTGAGGCTGCTGACGTCTTCGTCATAGGCCGCTTCCGGTTCGAACATCGTACCAGCGCCGTTCTCACGGGCGTAGATGGCGAGTACCGCAGCCAGCGGGACAGACACGTTGCGTGGTACCCCGCCAAAGCGCGCGTTGAAGCGCACTTCGTCGTTCGCCAGCTCGAGATTGCCTACCGCACGCGGGGCAATATTGAGAACGATTTGCCCATCGCGCGCGTACTCCATCGGCACGAGCACGCCCGGCAGCGTCACATCCACCACCAGGTGCGGCGTCAGCTGGTTATCCAGCAGCCAGTCATAAAACGCCCGTAACAGATACGGGCGACGCGGCGTCAGCTGTGATACATCCATTATTTAGCCCCGACCGAGGCGCATTTCACGCTCGGCTTCAGTTAAAGAAGCGAGGAAGGAATCACGCTCAAATACGCGAGTCATATAGCCTTTGAGCTCTTTCGCGCCAGCGCCAACCAGCTCCACACCAAGAACCGGCAGACGCCACAGCAGCGGCGCCAGGTAGCAGTCCACCAGGCTGAACTCATCGCTCAGGAAGTAAGGTTTCTGGGTGAAGACCGGCGCGATGGCCAGCAATTCTTCACGCAGCTGCTTACGCGCAGCATCAGCTTGCGCTGCGGTACCGCTCTGGATGGTGTTCATCAGCGAATACCAGTCCTTCTCGATACGTTGCATATACAGGCGGCTTTCACCACGCGCCACCGGATAAACCGGCATTAACGGCGGGTGCGGGAAACGCTCATCCAGATACTCCATAATGATGCGGGATTCCCACAGAGTGAGCTCACGATCCACCAGCGTCGGTACGCTTTGATTCGGGTTGAGGTCAATCAGATCCTGAGGCGGGTTATCCTTCTCCACGTGCTCTATCTCAAAACTGACACCCTTCTCGGCCAGCACAATGCGGACCTGATGGCTATAGATGTCAGTAGGACCAGAAAACAGCGTCATTACCGAACGTTTGTTGGCAGCGACAGCCATGAAAACCTCCAGGTATATTCAGAATTTTGTACTGCTGCCGGCCACTCATGACCAGCCAGATGTAAAAACCCCATTAGCGCGATGTCACCTTCGTTCACGAATAAAACAAAAAATGAACAATCACCAGCATTTGGGCAGAAAATTGGATGATAGTTTACCAGATTTTGAAGACGTTGTGGTGAGGGGATTCTGGAAATGCTGAAAAAGTGGCGAGAACCGGCGCTATGCTTGTGGATAACAGCCGTTTTATCCATAAAAAAACCCGCCGAAGCGGGTTTTTTCGCAAATTGTTCTGCGTGAGCAGAAAACAATTAACGTTTGGAGAACTGCGGACGACGACGTGCTTTACGCAGACCGACTTTCTTACGTTCAACCTGACGAGCGTCACGAGTAACGAAGCCAGCTTTACGCAGTTCGGAACGCAGGGACTCGTCGTACTCCATCAGAGCGCGGGTGATACCGTGACGGATCGCACCAGCCTGACCAGAGATACCACCACCTTTAACAGTGATGTACAGATCCAGTTTCTCAACCATGTCGACCAGTTCCAGCGGCTGACGAACTACCATGCGGGCAGTTTCACGACCGAAGTACTGTTCCAGAGAACGCTGGTTGATAACGATTTTACCGTTGCCCGGTTTGATGAAAACGCGAGCTGCGGAACTTTTGCGGCGACCAGTGCCGTAGTATTGATTTTCAGCCATTGCCTATAATCCCGATTAGATGTCAAGAACTTGCGGTTGCTGTGCCGCGTGGTTGTGCTCGTTACCCGCGTAAACTTTCAGTTTACGGTACATAGCACGACCCAGCGGGCCTTTTGGCAGCATGCCTTTAACCGCGATTTCAATCACACGCTCAGGACGGCGGGCAATCATCTCTTCAAAGGTCGCTTCTTTGATACCACCGATGTGGCCGGTGTGGTGGTAGTACATTTTGTCTTCGCGCTTGTTGCCGGTAACAGCAACTTTTTCTGCGTTCAGAACGATGATGTAATCACCGGTATCAACGTGCGGAGTGTATTCCGCTTTGTGCTTACCGCGCAGGCGACGAGCCAGTTCAGTAGCCAGACGGCCCAGAGTTTTACCGGTCGCGTCAACAACATACCAGTCGCGTTTTACGGTTTCTGGTTTAGCTGTAAAAGTTTTCATTAAAAGCTTACCCAAATAATAAGTTACACGTTGGTGAACACCCAAACGTTTAGTCAGTTGAGGTTCACACGACATTGTCCAGCAAACCTACCCCTTCGAATAGCCTATGCCGGCGCATAGAAAGTTTCGGGAAAAAAACCTTCTCGTAACGTGGGGTCGCAAGATTATAGAGAAGTCGGGGTCAAAGATCGACCCCTTTATGAGATTTTTCAGGCCGCGCCCGGGGCGGCCTTGCGGCCCTGAATCCGCCTGAAAAAGTCCCCTGTCAGGGCATATGCGGACGTTTGAGGTACTCTTCGCTCTGCATCTCCTGCAGACGCGAGAGACAGCGCTGGAACTCAAACTTCAGCCGCTCGCCCTGGTAAATGTCGTACAGCGGCACTGCCGCGCTGACCACCAGCTTTACATGGCGCTCGTAGAACTCATCCACCAGAGCGATAAAGCGGCGGGCCTCGCTCTCCAGCTGCGCGGTCATCACCGGCACGTCGAACAGCATCACCGTATGGAACAGTCGGGAGAGCGCGATATAGTCATGCTGGCTGCGCGCATCCACGCATAGCGTGGCGAATGACGCCGCCAGCGTCTGGTTTTCTACGCCGAGGGTAGGCAGCTCGCGATGGTTAATCTCCAGCGTCGGCCCGGCAGCGCGCGGCGCGCCCGCCAGCGCGAGCCACAATTTATCCATCTGTTCGCGGGTGTCGTTATTCAGCGGCGACAGCCACAGGTGCGCCTGCGTCAGGGTACGCAGCCGATAATCGATGCCGGCATCGACGTTCATAATATCGCAATGCTGCTTGATGGCGTCGATCGCCGGCAGAAAACGGGCCCGCTGCAGGCCATTGCGATAGAGTTCATCCGGCGGAATATTGGAGGTCGCCACCAGGGTGATGCCGCGGGCGAACAGGGCTTTCATCAGCCCGCCCAACAGCATGGCGTCGGTAATATCGGAGACAAAAAACTCGTCGAAACAGAGCACGTCGGTTTCCGCTTTAAAGCGGTCGGCGACGATCTCCAGCGGGTCGCTATGTCCCTGCAGGGTGGTCAGCTCTTCGTGTACGCGCAGCATGAAACGATGGAAATGCAGGCGCTGTTTACGTTCGCCCGGCAGGCTCTGGTAAAACAGGTCCATCAGCCAGGTTTTGCCTCGCCCCACGCCGCCCCACATATACAGGCCGCGGACAGGTGCCGTCCCGGCTGCTGGCTCGCGCTTACCCAGCAGTTTGCCGAATTTCGCGCGCAAACCGCCGCCTGACGCGACCGGCGCGGGCTGCGTCTGCAGTTCCTGGTAAATGGTATCAAGGCGGCTCACCGCTTCTTGCTGGACGTCGTCGGGTTGATGGCTGCCCTCTTTCAGGGCTAAAAGGTAACGCGATGTTGGAGACAGGCTTTGCATGATCTAATTGTTATTCCTTGAAAACCGTAATGCCGAAGCTCACGATTGACGAAAAAAAGGCCGTTCTACACTACGCGATGATACGCCAGGATTCCACTTCTGTGGAATTAGCGGTTATAGTGGCACTATCGGGCGCAGGCGGAGAGCCTAAGAGCCACCCTACGGAACCACAATACAACGGGAGATGTTCATGACCTGGGAATACGCGCTAATTGGGTTAGTCGTCGGTATCATCATTGGTGCCGTCGCCATGCGTTTCGGCAACCGCAAACTGCGCCAACAGCAGGCGCTGCAGTACGAACTGGAAAAGAATAAAGCCGAGCTTGAAGAGTACCGTGAAGAGCTGGTGAGCCACTTTGCGCGTAGCGCCGAACTGCTGGATAACATGGCGCACGACTATCGTCAGCTATATCAGCATATGGCGAAAAGCTCTAACAACCTGCTGCCGGACTCGATGGCAGACGCCAACCCGTTCCGCAACCGTCTGGAAGAGTCTGAAGCCAGTAACGATCAGGCGCCGGTCCAGATGCCGCGCGACTACTCCGAGGGCGCATCCGGTTTACTGCGCGGAGGCGCAAAACGCGATTAAGCCTCGCTGCGATTAAAATATTCTCCGGGCGCGCCCGTCGCGCCCGCTCCTTCCCCCACTTCCCGGCTACAATTTAAACCAGTCCCCACGTTGTTACCTGAGCAAAAATTCAATAACATCAGGTTATTCAGGACATTTTTCCATACACCTCAGGTTACGAGAGCCAGCATCTAATGAAGAAACAGACTTTGCTGTTGAGTGCGTTAGCGTTAAGCATTGGGTTATCGTTGTCGGTCCTGCCTCCGGCAGCGGCATCCTTACCGACTCAGGTGCCCGGCCAGGGCGCGTTACCAAGCCTGGCGCCGATGCTGGAAAAGGTTCTGCCGGCGGTAGTTAGCGTACAGGTGGAAGGCACCGCCTCGCCGACGCTCAATATGCCGGAAGAGCTGAAAAAATATTTTGGCGATAACGCCCCGCAGGAGCAGGCGCAGCCGTTTGAAGGGCTCGGCTCCGGCGTTATCATCGACGCGGCGAAAGGCTATGTGCTGACCAATAACCACGTCATCAATCAGGCGCAGAAGATCAGCGTCCAGCTGAACGATGGCCGTGAGTTCGATGCCAAACTGGTCGGGAGCGATGAACAGAGCGATATCGCTCTGCTGCAGCTGATTAAGCCAGACCACCTGACGCAAATCGCCATTGCTGACTCTGATAAACTTCGCGTCGGCGACTTCGCCGTCGCCGTCGGCAACCCGTTCGGCCTTGGCCAGACCGCCACATCCGGCATTATCTCTGCCCTTGGCCGCAGCGGCTTGAACCTTGAAGGGCTGGAGAATTTCATTCAGACCGACGCCTCGATTAACCGCGGCAACTCCGGCGGCGCGCTGCTGAACCTCAACGGCGAGCTTATCGGGATCAACACCGCGATCCTCGCGCCGGGCGGCGGCAGCATCGGCATCGGCTTTGCCATTCCAAGCAATATGGCGAAAACCCTCGCCGACCAGCTTATTCAGTTTGGCGAAATCAAGCGCGGCCTGTTGGGCATTAAAGGCATGGAAATGAGCGCCGACATCGCCAAAGCGATGAATCTCAACGTTCAGCGCGGCGCCTTCGTCAGTGAAGTCCTGCCAAACTCCGGCTCCGCCAAAGCGGGGATTAAATCCGGGGACGTCATCGTGAGTCTGAACGGCAAACCGCTGAACAGTTTCGCCGAACTGCGTTCGCGGATCGCCACCACCGAGCCGGGTACCAAGGTCAAACTGGGCCTGCTGCGCGACGGAAAGCCGGTCGATGTCGAAGTGACCCTGGATAAGAGCACCTCCTCAACCGCCAGCGCGGAACTGATTATCCCGGCGCTGCAGGGGGCCTCGTTCAGCGACGGCCAGATGAAAGATGGCACCAAAGGAGTGGTGATCGATAATGTGGATAAAGGCAGCGCCGCCGCCCAGGTCGGCCTACATAAAGATGACATTATCATTGGCCTTAACCGGCAGCGTATTCACTCAATTGCCGAACTGCGCAAAGCGCTCGAAGGCAAACCGCCGGTCATCGCCCTGAACGTGATCCGCGGCAACGAAAGCATCTATCTGCTGCTGCGCTGATTGTCTCTCCGGGCATTGCCGCCATGTGCGATGTCCGGACAACTCATGCTATGCTGCGCCTGACCATTCATTAACGATATCTGCATCATGCCTGGAAAGTTATTACGTTCAGTACTCATCGGTTTGCTTGTCGGGGGTCTGCTGCTGGCCCTGATGCCCTCGCTGCGCCAGTGGCAGTTGGCGCCGACTACCCAGAACGATACGGCAGACGACTCCCCGGCGAGCTATAACGCCGCGGTGCGCCGCGCGGCGCCCGCCGTGGTGAACGTCTATAACCGCGCCCTGAACAGCACCAGCCATAATCAGCTGACGCTTGGCTCAGGGGTGATTATGGATCAGCGCGGCTATATTCTGACCAACAAGCATGTTATCAACGATGCCGATCAGATTATCGTCGCCCTGCAGGACGGCCGCGTCTTCGAAGCGCTGCTGGTAGGATCCGATTCCCTCACCGATCTCGCCGTGCTCAAGATCAATGCTACCGGCGGGCTGCCGGTGATCCCGATCAATCCGAAACGCACGCCGCACATCGGCGACGTGGTGCTGGCGATTGGCAACCCTTATAACCTGGGGCAGACCATCACCCAGGGGATTATCAGCGCCACAGGGCGCATTGGCCTCAATCCGACCGGCCGCCAGAACTTCCTGCAGACTGACGCCTCGATCAACCACGGTAACTCCGGCGGGGCGCTGGTGAACTCCCTCGGCGAGCTGATGGGGATTAACACCCTCTCCTTTGACAAGAGCAATGACGGCGAAACGCCGGAAGGCATTGGCTTTGCGATCCCGTTCCAGTTAGCGACCAAAATTATGGATAAACTGATCCGCGATGGCCGGGTGATCCGCGGCTATATCGGCATTAGCGGCCGGGAGATCGCCCCGCTGCACGCGCAGGGCGGAGGGATCGATCAGATTCAGGGGATCGTCGTTAACGATGTGGCCCCGGACGGTCCAGCGGCGCAAGCCGGGATCCGCGCCAACGACGTAATCATCTCCGTGAATGACAAACCCGCCGTCTCGGCGCTGGAGACGATGGATCAGGTGGCCGAGATCCGCCCGGGATCGGAAATTCCGGTGGTCATCATGCGTGATGATAAGAAAATCACGCTCCATATGGCCGTCCAGGAATACCCGGCCACCAACTAAACGGCTCCCCGTTTGGGGAGCCACGTTAATCGCTAAATACCGGACCGGCCGGGAATCTGACCAGAAACCCGGTCACCGCCAGCAGCGATCTCAGCGCGGGCCAGACTATCTGTCGCTCGCGAAGCTCATCATCCAGCGTCAGTAGCGCAAATTCCCCCTTCTCACCCAGCACGCCACCCTGCCAGAGCAGACGCTGCGCCTGCTGCCGCGCCCAGGGCGAATCACTCTTCCAGGCCAGCAAATGCAGCAGCGCCTGCTGTAGACAGACGCTGTGAGAATGGTTATCCCGCCGCAGCCGCCGGTAGACGGGCAGGGACACGCTGCGCACGGTATAAAATCCACTGCCCGCCTCTTCATCGCCTTCAGGGATAGCGCGGGCGAACTGCCCCGCCACGTCACACAGCCGGTTGTGCGTCAGTGGAAGTTGCCGGGCGCTGAGCGCCCCGGCCGCCATGCACAGCAGACCGCTGCGCTGCAGCGAGGGCGTCGCAGAGCGCACGACCGCCGCCGGTAAGGCGCTCACCGCCCGTGTTGCCTCCTCAGCGTTGTGGTCAGCGCCGGCCTCATAACAGCTGGCCAGCAGCGCTTCACCAGGCGTGGCGTTCAGCGGGGGCGAAAGCAGGTTCAGCGCCGGCTGCAGTTGTGCAAGTTCATCGCCTGACGCCAGCATGGCGTCAACCACCGCCTCCCGTGTTGATGTCCGGTTTTCCGGACAGCATGCTATGCCTTCATTCATCACCGTCTCCTTATGAGAAATCTCCGCGGCCGGCTTGCCAGCCGCGGGAACAGGCTGGCTTACATCGCCAGCACGTACTTGAGCATCACCCCGGCGGCGATCGCCGAGCCGATCACCCCCGCCACGTTCGGACCCATGGCGTGCATCAGCAGGAAGTTCTGCCCGTCCGCTTCCAGACCCACCTTGTTCGACACCCGCGCCGCCATCGGCACCGCCGACACCCCCGCCGAGCCGATCAGCGGGTTGATTTTGTGCCGGCTGAACACGTTCATCAGCTTCGCCATCAGCACCCCGGCGGCGGTCCCCACGCAGAAGGCGATCACCCCCAGCACCAGGATCCCCAGCGTCTGCGGCTGCAGGAACTTGTCCGCCACCAGCTTGGCCCCCACCGACAGCCCGAGGAAGATGGTGACGATGTTGATCAGCGCGTTCTGCACCGTATCGCTCAGCCGCTCCACCACGCCGCTCTCGCGCATCAGGTTGCCGAAGCAGAACATCCCCAGCAGCGGCGCGGCGTCCGGCAGCAGGAGCGCCACCAGCAGCAACAGCACCGCCGGGAAGAGGATCTTCTCCCGCTTACTCACCGTGCGCAGCTGCACCATGCGGATCTTCCGCTCCTTATCCGTGGTCAGCGCCTTCATGATCGGCGGCTGGATCAGCGGCACCAGCGCCATATAGGAGTACGCCGCCACCGCGATGGCCCCCAGCAGCTCCGGCGCCAGCTTGCCCGACAGGTAAATCGCCGTCGGGCCGTCGGCGCCGCCGATGATGCCGATGGCCGCCGCCTGCGGCAGGGTGAAGCTGATGATGCCGAAGTAGTTCAGCGTCAGCGCCCCGAGCACGGTGGCGAAGATCCCGAACTGCGCCGCCGCCCCCAGCAGCAGGGTGCGCGGGTTAGCCAGCAGCGGGCCGAAATCGGTCATCGCCCCGACGCCCATAAAGATGACCAGCGGCGCGATGCCCGAGCCAATCGCCACCTTATAGAAGATGGCCAGCACCCCGGCGGAGTAGCCCATGTCCACCGCGAGGCTCTCCATCTGCCCCTGTACCGACGGCAGGGCCAGCGCCAGTGCCTCTTTGATGGCGTGGACGTCCGGCGCGCAGTGGAGCTTCGCGGCAATCACCGCCAGCTGCGCCGGGTCGTGGTGAGCCAGCAGGCTCTCCAGGGCGGTGAGCGCCAGCCCGGCCTCCGGGATATTGGAGAGCAGGCCGCCGAAGCCAATCGGCAGCAGCAGTAACGGCTCGAACTTCTTCGCAATCGCCAGCCAGAGCAGCAGCAGGCTGACCAGCAGCATGATGGCCTGGCCGGCGCCGAGGTGCATCAGCCCCATGCCCTGAATCAGGGCGTTCAGACTTTCCATTTCCGTTCCTTTTCCTTACGCCAGGGTCATCAGGGTGTCGCCGACCGCCACCGCGTCGCCGGCTTTCACCGCGATACCGCGCACGGTCCCGGCCTGCGCGGCGCGGATTTCGGTCTCCATCTTCATGGCTTCCAGAATCAGCAGCACCTCGCCTGCGGCCACCGTCTGGCCTTCGCTGGCCAGCACCTTCCAGATAGTGCCCGCCAGCGGGGCGGTCACCGGGGTACCGGCGCCGGCCGGGGCGGCAGCGGCGGGTGCAGAGGCAGGAGCAGCCGCCGTCAGCTGGCTGACGTCACCGCCGTCGCTGACTTTGACCACAAAGGCTTTGCCTTCCACCTCCACGGTGTAGACGCCGGAGGCGGCAGGTTTTTCTGCTTTTGCCACTGGCTGCGCGGCTTCCGCCTGCGGTACCGGCTCAAAGGCCGCCGGGTTGTGGCGGTTTTCGAGGAATTTCAGGCCGGGCTGCGGGAACAGCGCCACGGTGAGCACGTCGTCGATGGCGTTTTCGGCAAGCGTGATGCCCTTCTCCTGCGCCTGGCGTTTCACATCCGCTTCCAGCGCGGCCAGCTCCGGCTTGAGTAAATCCGCCGGGCGGCAGGTGACGGCGTCGGCGCCGTCGAGCACCCGCGCCTGCAGGGCGGCGTTAACCGGCGCCGGGGTGTGGCCGTATTCGCCTTTCAGGATACCGGCAGTCTCCTTCGCAATGGTTTTGTAGCGCTCGCCGCCCAGCACGTTGAGCACCGCCTGGGTGCCGACAATCTGCGAGGTCGGGGTCACCAGCGGGATGAAGCCGAGGTCCTCGCGCACGCGGGGGATTTCCGCCAGCACCTCATCCAGACGGTGGGCGGCGCTCTGCTGCTTCAGCTGGCCTTCAAGGTTGGTGAGCATCCCGCCCGGCACCTGGGCGACGAGGATACGGCTGTCGGTGCCTTTCAGCTGGCCTTCGAAGGCGTGGTATTTTTTGCGCACCTCGCGGAAGTACGCGGCGATGCTCTCCAGCCTGTGGATATCGAGGCCGGTGTCGTACGGTGTGCCGGCGAGGGTGGCCACCAGCGCTTCGGTGGCCGGGTGGCCATAGGTGGCGCTCATCGAGGAGATGGCGGTGTCGACGCCGTCGATCCCGGCTTCAATGGCCTTCAGCAGCGCCATCTCCGCCATCCCGGTGGTGGCATGGCAGTGCAGGTGCAGGGTGACGTCGTAGCGCTTCTTGATTTCACTGACCAGCTCAAAGGCGGCATGCGGGGTGAGGATGCCGGACATGTCCTTGATGGCGACGGAGTCAACGCCGGTCTCCAGCAGCTGTTCGGTGAGGTCGAGCCAGGTCTGCAGGGTGTGGGCCGGGCTGGTGGTATAGCTGAGGGTGCCCTGGGCGTGGGCGCCGTGGCGGCGGACCGCCTGCAGGGCGGCCTGCATGTTGCGCGGGTCGTTCATGGCATCAAAGACGCGGAAGACGTCCATGCCGTTTTTGACGGCGCGCTCCACGAAGCGCTCCACCACGTCGTCGGCGTAGTGGCGGTAGCCGAGCAGGTTCTGGCCGCGGAGCAGCATCTGCAGCGGGGTCTTCGGCATCGCCTTTTTCAGCTCGCGCAGGCGGACCCACGGGTCCTCGCCGAGAAAGCGGATGCAGGCGTCAAAGGTGGCGCCGCCCCAGCACTCCAGCGAGCGGTAGCCGACGTCGTCCAGCTGAGCGGCGACGGGGAGCATATCGTCAAGGCGCAGACGGGTGGCGAACAGGGACTGGTGGGCGTCGCGCAGGACGACATCGGTAATGGCAACGGTCATGAATTCCTCCGTGAATTAAGGGTGAAGACGGCGATGGTGGTGAATGGCGGCGATAATCGCCGGCTTCAGGCGGGCGAAATCGTCGGCGGGCGCGACGGCGGCCGGCGCCGGTTTGGGGGCGGCGGGCGGCTCGGAAAACAGGCGGTTGACGGCGAGGGACATTCCCCGGATGGCGAAAATGAGCAGCAGCAGGAACACCAGCACAAAGCCCATGCCGAGAAACATCAGGGTGAAGCCTTCGCCTAACAGGATGGCATTGTCAGTCATAAAATGGCCTTTGGGGGGAGCGCAATAATGGCTTACGGTAGCCCACGTCAGCAGAGTGGATTTCCCCGGACCGCCTGGTCAGAAGCCTCGGTTTAGCAGTCAGCTGCCGCTGCCATTACTGCGCGATATATTCAATCGGGGTTATTTAATAAAGCTCACGTGTTTGCAGATTTCATCGGCGACAATTTCTTTGCGCTGATTAAAGATCACTTTATTCTGCTCAAACAGGTTATTGCCGTGAGTATCGATCGATACAATTAACGGCCCGAACTCTTTCACCCGGCAAACCCATAACGTTTCTGGCATGCCTAAATCACGCCATTGCGCATCTTCAATCTCTTCCACACAGACCGCGGCGACTACCGCGCAGCCGGCAGGGAACACACAGTGCAAGGCTTTATGTTCCATACAGCCCTCTTCGGTTCCTTTGCCCATACCGCCTTTGCCGACGATTAATTTCACACCGGTCTTAGCAATAAATTCTTTTTCAAATTTTTCCATGCGCATACTGGTGGTTGGCCCAACGGAGACCATTTCAAATTTATCTTCCGTACCTTTAATCGGGCGCACAATGGGCCCGGCATGTAATATCGCGCCACCAGCAACGTTTACCGGTAATTCACGTCCGCCCTCAATTAAGCGACGATGAGCCACATCACGGCAGGTCACAATATGGCCGTTGAGATAAATAATATCGCCCGCTTTAATATCCGCTAAATCTTCATCTTTAATGGGCGTAGTGAGTATTTTTTTAGTCATCAGAATGCCACTCCTGTGTGAGACGTAATGGTGTAGTTCAGGTCTTTATCGAAAACGATATGCCCTTTACGGTGCGACCAGCAGCCGACGTTGACCGCCACGCCAATAGTGGAAGGGTGGCGTGCGGTATTTTCGATATTGACGCCCATCACGGAGGTATTGCCGGACATTCCCTGCGGGCCAAGGCCAATTTTGTTGATGCCGTCTTCGAGCATTTTTTCCAGCAATGCCGCACGTTCGTTGTCATTGTGCGAACCAATCGGACGCATCAACGCTTTCTTCGACAGCAGCGCCGCGGTTTCTACAGACGTCGCCACCCCAACGCCAACCAGCAGCGGCGGGCAGGCATTCAGGCCATAGCTGGTCATCACATCCAGCACGAAGCGAGTCACCCCTTCATAGCCAGCGCCCGGCATCAATACCATCGCTTTACCCGGCAGCGAGCAGCCGCCGCCAGCCATATAGGTGTAGATGCTGCACTGGTCGGAATTCGGAACGATCTCCCAGAATACCGTCGGCGTCCCTTTGCCGACGTTTTTGCCGGTGTTGTATTCATCAAAGGTCTCCACGCTGTTATGACGCAGCGGGGAATCGATGGTAGCTTTGATTACCGATTCGCGCAGCAGCGCTTCCAGCTCGCCGATCAGCGGGAAGTTGGCGCCGCACTCCACTAGAAACTGGATCACGCCGGTGTCCTGGCAGGAAGGACGATCCAGTTCTTTCGCCAGACGTTGGTTTTCAATCATGGTGGTGAAGATCACATCGGCCAGTTGACTGGTCTCTTTCTTATGCAGATCTTGCAGCTTGGCCGTGACGTCATCAGGCAATACTTTGCCGGTATATCCCACGAACCTGGCCATAATGTCGGTCATGCGGGATATCTGTTCACTTTTGCTCATAAAGGCTCCTTAGTCAGAACAGCGTCCGTAAATTACGGATGAAAAGGGAAAAGGATTGGCAGCAGGATCAGGCTGACAATGGTAGAAACGATAATTAGAGGAATGCCGGATTTGGCGTAATCGACGAACTTATAGCCCCCGGCCGACAGCACCATCATGTTGGCAGGCATACCGATCGGCGTCGCATAGGCGCAGGAGCTACCGATTACCGTCGCCATCAGTACCGCACGCGGATCGGCGCCCATACCGGCGGCAATCGACAAACTCACCGGCACCAGCAACGCGACGGTGGCGGTATTAGACATAAAGTTGGTCATCACCACGGAGAGGGCAAAGACCACTACCAGCAGCATAAACGGTGAGGAGTTATTACCCAGCAGGCCGATAACCTGATCGGCAACCAGCTTACCCGCACCGGTCATTTCCAGCGCTTTAGCCAGCGCCAGGGTGCCGCCGAAGATAAAAATAGTTTGCGAATCAATGGCTTTATAAGCCTGTTTTTCCGTCAACACGCCGGTGATGACCAGCACCAGGGCACCAATGCAGCCGGCTACCGTCAGACTAATACCGGTCTGTTTTTCGAAAATCATGCCGAGGATCGTGGCGATCAGCACCACCAGGGACAGGATCTGCTTCCAGCGCGGAACGTGGCTGTAATCCCGCTGTTCGCCAATGCTGCCCACCTCACTACTGTTCGAGTTATTAGGCAGAAACTTATAGCCGATGGTTAGGAAATAGAGGATGCCGCAGACCAGCATCGGCAGGCCCACTTTCGCATACTCAAAGAAACCGAAGCCGCTGCCGATATTCTGCAAGGCCGATTGCGCGATCAAATTACCGGGGGCGCCAATCAGCGACAGGTTGCCGCCAAGCGCGGCAGCAAACACCAGCGGCATCAGCAGACGCGAACGGGTGAATCCCGATTTGGCGGCTACACCGATAACGACCGGGATCAAAACGGCTGCCGTACCGGTATTGGAGAGAAAACCGGACATTACGCCAACCACCACCATAATGATGAAGATCAGCTGCTTCTCCGTTTTGGCGAAGTGGGTGATCACGCCACCGACTTTGTTTGCCATCCCGGTTTCAAATAACGCCCCGCCAACGATGAACATGGCGACAAAAAGAATGACGTTGCTGTCGATAAAACCGGCAAACGCCTGCTTGAGATCCAATACACCGGTGAGCACTAACGCCACACAAACCACCATGGAAGTCACTGCCAGTGGCACTTTCTCCCAGACAAACATGATGATAGCGAACACCAGCAAACATAGGGTGATGGTAATAGGTTCCATACTTATAATTTTTCCTATCAATGATATATGATATTGTATCCAATATTGACGAAGGAGAAATTATTCCCATGCAAAAAGTAAGTCAATGCGTTTTTGCGGAATGATCGCGCAATGAGATCTGCATCAAGATCCTGTGCAGATCGTCACGAAAAGTAACTAATAGCGCAGATAAATGTAAGAAAAGCCAGCCTGTCGCTGGCGGAGGAGCCCTTCAGGTGGTGGTATCGGGCAGGTATCGAGTGAGCATATTTTCCATCGAGCGAATAATATGTTTATGCATTCGCTGGCGGGCCAGTGCTTCGTTATGTTGCTCAAGCGCTTGTAAAATCGCTTTATGTTCGCGAATTGAGATAACGGCATACTCTTCTTCGGTGACTTTATGTCCCATCGACAGGCCGTTCCACATGTTGCAGAGTAGCATCTTCATTTTTTCATTGCCCGCCGCGCTCCAGATCTCCATATGGAAAGCCTGGTTCAGGTCGGAATATTCAGCAGAATTATTGTCTGCCAGCGCCTTCTCTGCGGCATAGTGAACCTGGGCGATGCGTGAAATATCGGTCCCTGGACGAGAAGCTTTCGCCACGGCTTCACTTTCCAGTACGGCGCGAATTTCATAATGTTCGCGGATGGTCTGCTCATTAATCCCCAGCACCACCGCGCCTTTATTCGGCCGCACTTGAATCAGACCGTCGGCGGCTAAAATTTGAAACGCTTCGCGTACCGGCATGCTGGAAACGCCAACCAGTCGGGCAATCCCTTCAAGGGTAATCTCCTGCCCTTCCACTAAATCCCGCGACAGGATCGCTTTACGCAACACCGCCGCCACCTGCTCCTTCGCGGAAAGAAGCTTAATTTTCCCTAATTTAGGCTTCTGCACTTTCCCAATCCTTCATATGTTGACGCATAATTTCCGCAAGCATAAGGAAATAACGCTGCGTTGTCTGGGCAATTTTTCCGCCTTCGCCATTGCCGATGGCGTTGGCCAGTTCGCTCAGTATCAGAGCCGATTCCTGGCCATTCTCTTTCAGATAAAGAATGACATAAGAAATATAACCGTCCAAAAATTGCTGATACGCCTTCGCCAGATAGCGATTATCAAGATAGGAAATCAGCAGCTGATGGAACGCCAGTTCGCGCGTATTCTCTCCCGGACGCGCCAGCTCCTGCGCGCGTGCGCGCAGCACTTCCCCCTGATTCGCCGGCACAAGGGCAAAGAGTTCGGCGGCCATCACCGCAATAACGCGAAAAATATGGCTCACATCCTCCACGGCCAAGGTGGAGACCTGCATATGCCGGTTAGGCAAGCGCACCAGAAACCCTTCCTGCTCAAGAGATTGCAGCGCTTCCCTAACCGGCATACGTGAAAGTCCCAGCTGTTCCGCGATGCTCTCTTGCGTCAGCTCATCCCCAGCCTTCATCGCACCGGAAAGGATCTGGTAGCGAATCATCTGCGCGATTTGGTCCCGGGTCTGCTTTCTTTCAATCTTTTTCACACTGTCCTCATGGCTGGTGGCTTAAAACGCGGGGATTTTAGCAGATTTGCCCGGCAGCAGGCGCATTGGGGCGAAAAGTGAGGTAATAAAAAGCCGGAACAGCGGTTCCGGCTCTTCTGTTAGGGCGAGATTACTTGTTGACGAAGTCTTCGCCGAGCGCGATATCTTTCTTCAGGGTGTCCAGCATGCCCTCCAGCGCCTGCTGTTCAAAGGCGCTGAGTTTGCCGATAGACTGTCGCTCTTCCACGCCGTT
This sequence comes from Klebsiella sp. KP20-425-1, assembly GCF_025813515.1. NCBI lineage: Bacteria > Pseudomonadati > Pseudomonadota > Gammaproteobacteria > Enterobacterales > Enterobacteriaceae > Klebsiella > Klebsiella sp. KP20-425-1. The sequence continues at coordinate 497,454 of NZ_CP109614.1, read as the reverse complement.
TTTCCCCAGCAGTAGCGGCTGGGAGAAGAAACGCGCATAGTGGCCGTCGCCTTCCACGTAGGCGCACTCCACCACGCCTTTTTCCCCCTGCATGGCGCGAACCAGAGAGAGACCAAAACGGGCAGCCGCCTGGCCCATCGACAAGGTCGCCGACCCGCCGCCCGCTTTCGCTTCCACGACTTCAGTACCGGCGTTCTGAATACGTTTAGTCAGGTCGGCAATTTCCTGATCGCTAAAGCTGACGCCGGGGATCTGCGACAGTAAAGGCAGAATGGTGACCCCGGAGTGACCACCAATGACCGGGACTTCCACCTCGGTTGCCGATTTACCTTTCAGCTCAGCCACAAAGGTATTGGAACGGATGATGTCCAGCGTGGTAACGCCGAACAGTTTGTTTTTATCGTACACGCCGGCTTTTTTCAGTACTTCGGCGGCAATAGCCACGGTGGTATTCACCGGGTTGGTGATAATGCCGATGCAGGCCTGCGGGCAGGTTTTGGCAATCTGCTGCACGAGGTTCTTCACGATACCCGCATTCACATTAAACAGGTCGGAACGATCCATGCCGGGCTTACGCGCCACGCCCGCGGAGATCAGCACTACATCCGCGCCTTCCAGCGCCGGAGTAGCGTCTTCACCGGAAAATCCTTTAATTTTTACATCTGTGGGGATATGACTTAGATCTACCGCCACGCCCGGCGTAACCGGAGCGATGTCGTACAACGAGAGCTCTGAACCTGAAGGCAGTTGGGTCTTAAGTAGTAGGGCAAGCGCCTGGCCGATACCACCGGCAGCGCCAAGGACTGCAACTTTCATCCTAAACTCCTTATTATGGTTAATTTAGTCTTTCGTTATTCCGTCGCCTGGACCTTAATTCACAAGATGAACAATTACAATGATTATGGCTGAAGAATGCATTATTGTGCGTAGCAATAGAACAGCGGCGCACTTTATGCTTCCTGACTGACCATCCAGCAAAGCGAAGTACCGGATCGACTATTGGTTACAATACACCCAGCCAGTTGCGCAAAACAACACCAACTCAATAACATTTCATTTACTTTTACATGGCTTTAAGCGTTGTGATGAGAACATGTTCCTTATACGGTTTTTTTGCTAAAATATGCCCCCTTCATAACATTATTGACCTATCCTTTCGCGGATTATTTGCATAAAAATTCATGGTTATGCATAATGATGTTGATTTTACCACCATAATCTGGGTGACTTATGCGAAGTTCGGCAAAACAAGAAGAACTGGTTAAAGCGTTTAAAGCGCTGCTTAAAGAAGAGAAATTCAGCTCGCAGGGAGAGATCGTCCAGGCGCTGCAGGAAGAGGGCTTCGAGAATATCAACCAATCGAAGGTTTCCCGCATGCTCACCAAATTTGGCGCGGTGCGTACCCGTAACGCCAAAATGGAAATGGTCTATTGCTTGCCTGCCGAGCTTGGGGTACCGACCACCTCCAGCCCGCTGAAGAATTTGGTGCTGGATATCGACTATAACGATGCCGTAGTGGTGATTCATACCAGCCCCGGCGCCGCGCAGCTGATCGCCCGTCTTCTCGACTCGCTGGGCAAAGCGGAAGGCATTCTTGGCAGTATCGCCGGGGATGACACCATCTTTACCACGCCTGCGCGCGGTTTTACGGTGAAAGATCTGCACGACGCCATTCTGGTTCTGTTTGAGCAGGAACTCTGAGTAATTCCCCTCTGGCTACCGTCAGAGGGCGACTCCCTTTTCTTTTGCCTCTCCCCCCTTCCGGCACAACAACTATTTAACACTTAGTGTCATTTACGCCGTCTATACGTTCTTTTACTAACGCGAAAATCGTAAAACGCACAAAAGATCAAATTCGTATACCTTTATGAATTTATTAGAAATAAATCTTATCGCTGTCGCTAACGTGTCATTTTTAATTCTTATCCGTTATAAAAAGCGCAATCTATTGTAACTATTAACGCACAAAACAATTAGCATGGTATTAATATTTTTGGTGATTAGTGTATACTTGGTTTTGTGATGAGGGTCACGAAACAAAGACCCCCAACAAAAAGATTCGACGAGGTGAACATCATGAAAATCAAAACCACTGTAGCTGCTATCAGCATCCTGTCCGTCGTGTCGTTTGGCGCTTTCGCCGCTGATATTATCAACAGCGAGCAGGCCCAGGGCCGCGAGGCCATCGGCACGGTTTCCGTCGGCGCGGTAGCATCTTCCCCGATGGATATGCATGAAATGCTGAACAAAAAAGCGCAGGAAGAAGGGGCTTCTTCTTACCGCATTATTGAAGCCCGCACTGGCGACCACTGGCATGCCACTGCTGAGCTGTATAAATAAGTTTTAGACGTCAACGATTAACCTGACAAAAATTCTCTACCGCGGCCCGGCGACATACATCGCCCCGCCGCGGCAAAACAAAGACTGGAGTAAAGATTATGAAACGCGCAATGATCATCGCATCCCTTGGCCTGGCTTCCCTTCTCTCTTTCGGTGCCAGCGCGGCTGTCCAGCAAGTGAACGCAGAGCAAGCCCAAAATCTGCAATCCATGGGCACCATCTCCGTATCCCAGGTAGGTAGTGCGCCAATGGACATGCGTCAGGAACTGGCGGCTAAAGCCGAGAAAGAAGGCGCCAGCAGCTACCGTATTATTGAAGCACGTACCGGCGATAGCTGGCACGCCACCGCTGAGCTGTACAAATAAACCCTCGTCGTCTTATTTCGACGACTTGCCCCCGCCTGCCGGGGGCTTTTTTATGCTTGTCGGGCATTAAAACGCAACTCCCCCTCCAGCTCTTCCTCTGCTTCATCAAACAATAAAATCAATGCGCCAAAGCGCCGGCGCTGCTTGTCATTTAAATGGATGAACTCAATATCCAGCGGCAGCGGTAGCAGGCCACCGGTCACTGCGTCCCATAGCGAATCCAGGTTGTTGACCTTATCCTGAGCCAGCTCGAAGGTTCGGGAAAACTCCCGGTAGAAATCCTGTTGTTCGGCGATTTCGTCAAAATCAAACGTATAGGTGGTCATGACAGCCCCTCCCGCTTCTCTTTCTGTCGCCGTTAAGTATAGCGATAAAAAAACCGACGCCTGGGCGTCGGTTTATGGGTTAGCTGCTGGTCAGCACATGCTGGTACTTATGCAGCATCTCAACCAGTCGCCGTACCGGCTCGGTAACCTGCGGCGAGGCCTCCCAGACCCGCAGCTTCTCCTGATAGACATCAAGCTCCGCCAGCAGCTGGGTAAAATAGCGCCGACGCTTATCATCGCTGCCGGCGGAGATCACATGGTCCGCGGTACGTCGCAGCTGACGATGGAAGGCGGAGAGATCGTCGTTCACCGGCACGGGCGCATCGCGCAAGCGCTGATGGGCGATGATTAACGTCAACGCCAGACGGAAACGGGCGACGTCACCCGGGAATTTATTGAGTAATAAAAACAGCTGCTGATAGAGCGCGGGCAGATGATTCTCTTTGCGACGCGCCGAGTTGGTGGTCAGCGAAGAGACCGCCGCGGAGACAAACTGGTTCAGCAGCACCCGACCGGTTCTGGCCCGGGAGTTATCCCTGACAATAAGAATAACCATCAGAGCGAGGAAACAGCCGACGATCTGCCCCAGCGCGCTATCGAGGAACTGGCTGAACTGGAACTGCATCGGGTTATCCAGCACCAGAATGTTGATGGTGCTCGCCAGCGCCCCCAGCGATCCGAGACGCCTTTTTTGCACTTCGATCCCGATAAAGAACGCCATCGCCGCCAGGCTGATGCAAAGCAACAGCATGCTCTGCTGCGTCGCCGGCATGATCACCAGGAAGTACAAGGTGCCCAACGGTAACGCCGCCAGGGTGCCATAGAGGAAGTCTATCGCCACCATACGCGGGTTTGGCAGGCGCATCGCCAGCGCGGTAACCACGGCGATCATTACCATCGCGCCGCTGCCTGAGGTCCAGCCCGTCCACAGCCAGAATAGCGTTCCGAGAATACAAGAGACGGAGGTGCGCCAGAAGTTCACCATCGCGTGATGACGTTCGGCGGACTCCACTTTAACCACCGTTTCGCCGCGCAACACGCCATCCTCGATACGGCTGATTTTAGTATTCCCCACCACGCCGCGCTTAAGCAGCAGATAACGCGTGGCGGCGCCCACCCAGCTATAAATCGTGACCGGGGTATTATGCTCGCCTTTCCAGGTCAGGAAGCGGCGCATGCGCTTCAGCTGCTGGTGAACATCCTGCACCGTCTCAACCGGCTCGGCGAACAGCTCGCGATAGTCGTCCGTGACCATTTCCGGGCGTGAGTTCTGAATCAGATAGGTTTCGCAAGCCTGGGTGATAAGGGTTAGCGAAAGGGTGTTGATCGCCTTCAGGCGCTGATTGGCCTTTGCCCAGCGTGAGGATTCCATAATCAGGTTACTACGCATACCTTCCAGCGCCGTAGTGCGGCGTACCAGCGCTCCCCAGGCTTGATCCACTTCCTCTTTTTCACCGTGCGCGACGCATAACTGCATCAGCTTATACTGTGCAATTAGCAGATTATCGAGCTCGAGGTCGATCTCTTTTTTAATCGAACGCGGCGAAAACAGGAGATCGGCGACGATGGCGCTGACAATACCGATGACAATTTCGCTGCAGCGTTCGACAGCAAACTGCGGCGCCAGCATCGGATTGGTATGGATGGTAATAATGATAATCAGCGCGGTGTACCCGGCCAGCCCCCAGGCATAGGAGTTTTCGACCTTGACCAGCGACGAAACCCAGGTACAAAACCCGGCCCACAGACAGCAGACCAGCATCATCAGCAGAGGCGCGCGGATCATCAGGATGATGATAACCAGCGCCGCAATACAGCCAATAAAGGTCCCGGCAATACGCAACATACCGCGATAGCGGATTGCGCCGGAGTACGGTTCGCCGCCAGCAGCAAAGGCCGGCCCGGCGGCGACGATCGCTGCCGTCAGTACCGCCCAGCGCGGCGTTTCGAGCTGAAAATGGAAACCGACAAACAGCGCCAGCACCACCGCGCATGCAAGCTTAATGGCAAAGCGGAGATGCCGGGGAGCAATGGTATATGTCCCCATAGCTATTAACCAAATTCGCGCAGGCGCATAGCCAGTTTCTGGAAGAAGTTGGCCTGGCTGGTATCACGATCTTCTTGACCGGTGATCACTACCGTCGCCGTGGTGCCCGATGGCCACAGATTCCCCTGCTGGTGATCGAGGCGAATACGCACCGGCACACGCTGCGCCAGACGCACCCACTCAAGGTTGGAGTCGACCGAGGCCATCCCTTTCGAGTCGCTGCTGCTGCTGGCGTTGGTCACCCCCGCAGCGATACTGTCCACCGTCCCTTTAATGGTTTTGCTGCTGCCCAGCGGGGTAATCTCCGCACGATAGCCTGGACGGACGCCCTCCAGTTTGGTCTCTTCCAGATAGGCCATGACGTAAAACGTATTCTCTTTCACCAGCGCCACCGCCGTGGAGCCACGGGTGATAAATTCCCCAGTGTAGACGTTAAGGTTAGTCACCCAGCCATCCGCAGGGGCGCGAATGACCGTCCGCTCCAGATCTAGCCTGGCCAGGTCGCGACTAGCCACCGCTTTCGCCAGCTGATGTTCAACGGTTTGCAGTACGTTGTTCGCCTGATCAATCTCTTCCCGCGACATCGCCTGTACGCCAAGCTTATTACGCCGACCGGCTTCGACGCGTTTTTCCTGAGCTAACGTCTGATAATAGGCGACATCAGCTTCCGCCTGCGCCAGCGCTTTTTGGTAACGAGGTTGGTCAATAACGAACAATACCTGGTCTTTCTTAACCAGTTGGTTATCCTTGACGTTTACCTGAGAAATCAGCCCGGAGACGTCGGGGGCAATCGCCACAATGTCGGCGCTAAAGCGCGCATCACGCGTCCACGGCGAGGCGGTGTAATAAACCCAGGCGCGGAAAATCGCCACGAAGGCCAGAATGACCAGTATCACGGTAATGGCAGTACGGAGGATATTTCTTGTTAGTGTTTTCACATCAACCTCAAACGAACAAGCGCGATATCAAATAAAAAAGGCAGCAATAGAGCGCCGTATTAAACAGTGCTGGGTGCCAGACAAAATCGTAAATGCCGGTCGGAACCAGCAGTCGGTGCACCAGCCAAAAGATAGCCAGCGACAAAAGCAACTCGAAGAAGATCGGCGGAAACGATAAGCCGAAAATCACGATGACAGGAAACAGACTCATGATGACCTTGAATAAGAAGCGTACAGGTAGTGAGCAGATGCGTTTATTATGTAGCTAACAATATATTAACGTAACGATTGCCGCATTATCTACAATGTGTGATCTAAATCACTTTTAAGCCAGAGTGAATAATGGAACGATTAAAACGCATGTCCGTTTTCGCCAAAGTGGTCGAATTAGGTTCATTCACCGCAGCGGCCCGCCAGCTTCAGATGAGCGTTTCCTCGATCAGTCAGACCGTCGCCAAACTGGAAGATGAGCTGCAGGTAAAGCTACTCAACCGCAGCACCCGCAGCCTTGGCTTAACTGAAGCAGGTAAAATCTATTACCAGGGCTGCCGTAGGATGCTGTTTGAAGCGCAGGATGTCCATGAGCAATTATACGCATTTAACAATACCCCCATCGGGACGCTGCGCATCGGCTGCTCTTCAACTATGGCACAGAATGTTCTGGCGCGCATAACGGCGAAAATGCTCAAAGAATACCCCGGGCTCTCTGTTAATCTGGTCACCGGCATACCTGCGCCAGACCTGATCGCCGACGGCCTTGACGTGGTGATCCGCGTGGGCGCCCTGCAGGATTCCAGCCTTTTTTCCCGCCGCCTGGGCTCAATGCCGATGGTATTATGCGCCGCTAAAAGCTATCTGGCGCAGGCTGGCAATCCAGAGAAACCGGCCGACCTTGCCGGACATGCCTGGCTGGAATATAGCGTGCGGCCGGACAATGAGTTTGTCATTATCGCGCCGGAAGGGATCTCGACCCGCCTGACCCCGCAGGGGCGCTTCGTGACCAACGACCCTATGACGCTGGTGCGCTGGCTGACCGCCGGGGTGGGTATCGCCTATGTACCGTTAATGTGGGCGATCGAAGAGATCAACCGCGGTGAGCTTGAGATCCTGCTGCCCAGCTATCAGTCCGATCCGCGACCGGTCTACGCCCTGTATACGGAAAAGGATAAATTGCCGCTGAAAGTGCAGGTCTGTATCAACTATCTGACGGAGTATTTTGTCGACGTGGCGAAGATCTATCAGGGCATGCACGGGCGCGGGATCGCCCGGTGAAGCGGTTCCCGGCAGCGCCGGGAACCAGGTCAGGCTCAGGCGGTGCCGCCGACGGTAAGGTTATCGACCTTCAGGGTCGGCTGGCCGACGCCCACCGGCACGCTCTGGCCCTCTTTGCCACAGACGCCGACGCCGTTATCCAGGCGCAGGTCGTTGCCCACCATCGAAATCTGTTGCATGGTCTCAATGCCGGAGCCAATCAGCGTGGCCCCTTTCACCGCCTTCGTGACCTTCCCTTTTTCGATCAGATAGGCCTCGGAAGTGGAGAAGACGAATTTACCGGAGGTGATATCCACCTGCCCGCCGCCGAAGTTAGGCGCAAAGATACCGTAGTCGACCGATTCGATAATCTCCTGTGGCGTTGACTGGCCCGCCAGCATATAGGTGTTGGTCATACGCGGCATCGGCAGATGGGCATACGACTCACGTCGGCCATTGCCGGTCGGTGCGACGCCCATCAGGCGCGCGTTGAGTTTATCCTGCATATAGCCTTTCAGAATGCCGTTTTCGATTAGCACGTTGTATTGCCCCGGCGTCCCTTCGTCATCAATGGCCACCGAGCCACGGCGATCGGCGATGGTGCCGTCATCCACTACGGTGCACAGCTCAGAGGCGACTAATTCCCCCATATGGCCGCTAAAGACCGAGGTGCCACGCCGGTTGAAATCGCCTTCCAGCCCATGGCCGACCGCTTCATGCAGCAGGACGCCAGGCCAGCCGGCGCCGAGCACCACTGGCAGCATCCCCGCAGGGGCGGCGACCGCCGAGAGGTTGACCAGCGCCATGCGCACCGCTTCTTTCGCCCAGGCATCGGCCCGCACGTCGCCCTCCTGGGAGGCGAGGAAATAGTCATAACCAAAACGCCCGCCACCGCCGCTGCTGCCGCGCTCACGCTTGCCATCCTCTTCCACCAGCACGCTGACGGAAAGACGAACCAGCGGACGAACGTCGGCGGCCAGAGTGCCATCGGTGGCGGCGACCAGGATCAGCTCATACACCCCGCTCAGGCTGGCTGAAACCTCCTGCACCCGCTGGTCCGCCGCCCGGGCGACTTTGTCTACCCGGCGCAGAATATCCAGCTTCTCTTCCCGGGTCATACTCTGCAGCGGGTCGATGCTGGTGTACAGGGCACGATGCTCTACGGCGCCGAGGGTCTGCACTTTGCCATTGCCGGTGTCGCGCACAATGGTCCGCGCCGCCTGGGCGCTCTGCTCCAGCGCCAGTTTGCTGATCTGATCGGCGTAGGCAAAGCCCGTTTTTTCGCCGCTGACGGCGCGCACGCCTACGCCCTGGTCGATATTGTACGACCCATCTTTAATGATGCTGTCTTCCAGAACCCAGGATTCGTGATAGCTCGACTGAAAATAGAGATCGCCGTAATCGAGGCGGCGCTCGGTCAGTTGACCAAGAATGGCAAACAGGTCCTGATGATTCAGGCCATTTGCCGACAGTAATTGTTCACTTACCAGGTTCAGACTCATCGTTATGCTACTCGTTTGTTGCCGCCTGACAGGCGGAAATACAGAAGGCTATCTATTGAGATTGCGGCAATTCCCGGCAATCGTCAAATCATTGCTTTTTATTGCTGCGCGCCTGGCGCAGCACTTCATTGATCTGCGGCTGGTCAATCGGGCCGGTGATGCGATAGCGCAGAATCGAAACTTTATTCCACAGCGGACCCAGCACTTTGCTGGCGGCAAATACCGCCGCGCCGACGATGGGGTTGACGGCAAAGGCCGCCGCCACGCCGACGGTCGCGGAGATCTCCGGCGCCACCACCGCCTGCAGATCCAGCTGGCGACGCACCAGATCGACCGACCCTTTCATAGCAATATCCGCTTCAAGGCCATCCACCAGCGTATCATCGGTATGCAGTACGCCATCCTTAATCCATGCCGTACTGTTAATCGAATCGAAGTAAAAGCCTTCGCTGAAGGTATCGCTGAAATCGAAACGCAGTTTACGCAGCAGGGCATCCACACTCAGCAGACGCAGCAGCTGGCCAGCGTGCCCGGTACTCAGGTCGGTAAACTGCCCCTTGCCCAGGTGGCTTTTAATGATGCCATTGAGCGACGCGACATCGGGTGACCAGGGCGGCGCGCGCCAGTGCAGATCGTAGTCGATATCAAACGGCGAATCCTTCACCGGCGTGGAGACGCCAAAGAAATCCGCAAATGCATCCGTCTTATTGCCGTGCAGTCTGCCTTTCAGCGAGGTTCGAACCCCTGAAGGGGCGTTCACCCACACGCCGTTGGTCGTCAGCCGGCCAAACCCGGTATCCACCAGGCCGTTGGAGAGCGTTAAGGTATCCCCTTTGATCGCCACATCCCCATCGATGCGGCCATATTTTTGTCCCCACAGCCAGCATTCCGCGCAGCGTAGCTGCAGATCGGGCCAGCCATGGAAATCCAGCCGCGTCGCCGTCTGGGGGGCCACATTCTCTGTTGCGTTCTGGCCGCTGGCGCTGGCCGGATTGAAATAGAGATAACGCACATTTGCCAGCCACGGAGCATTGTCGCGCATCGTCAATGTGGCATTGATCTCACGCCCCTGCGCCTCAACCTGCGAGCCGCCGGCGACCGGCTGGGACATCAGACTGACGTTGTTCCACTGTTGCCCCGCGAGGGCCAGCGACGGCGTACGCAGCACAATGCGCGGTGGAAAGAGCACGCTGCTGCTCACTTCATTTGCCGCGCCGTTCTCGAAGAGCGCCAGCCACTGCGCGCCATCCATCGGCGGCAGGTTGAGCTCGATACCGGGCTGATCGGGCAGCGGAGAGTGCCCTTTGCTGTCAGTGGTAAGGATCGCTCTATCCAGCGTCAGCTTATGATTGAGCAACCAGCGGCTGTTAATATGATTCTTCGCCCCGATGGAGCCGGTCAGGTCGAAGCTGCTCAGGCCGCCGGCGACGTTAATTTTGACCGGAAGGGGTTCGCCGGCGGGCTTACTGACTGGCGAAGGTAAGCGACTGCTCACATTCTTCAGATCGCCGTTGATATCGACCTTATAGCTGGCATTGCCATGGTACGGCAGTTCGATAGCGACCTTGCCATCCCACGGGACGCTACCGCTCAACGCCTCACTCACGGCTTTTGGCAGCAGCCCGGTGCGCGACGGCTGCCAGTTGGCATTCATCCCGACATCCACCAGAAACGCTTTTTCACCTTCGCGGGTGGAAAAATTGAGGTTCAGCGGCTGATTAAACCAGGTCGCGCTCAACGTTTGACTATTGAGATCGCCATTCACAAAGCTGAAATTACCGCTCAGGTTCTGCAGCGTAGTATCTAACGGTTTGATAAACAGGCTATTATTCTGCAGGCGCACATCGCCTTTCGCGGTGGTCATCTCGCCGTCGAGGGGGATATTAAGATGTAAGCGAGCGCTCACATCCCCATCCAGCTGCAGGGAATCCAGCGCCGCCCCGAGCGACTCTTTCAGCGGCGTAGTATTAAAGTAAGGTCCAACCTCTTTGCCCGGGCCTTTGATATCGGCATCAATCAGCAGTTTTTCCTGCGCATAGTCCGGGATCGCGGCATCGAGATTGCTGGCGGTCACGTTGCCAAGCATCGCTTTATCCGCCCGCATCCACAGGCCGTTGTTGATAAAATTGAGGTCGATGTTCAGCCCGGTTAACGCCGGCCAGTCCGGTTGGAAGGCAAAAGTGGCGTTCTTCAGCGGAACATAAACCTGGAACTGGCCTTCATTATGCGGATAAGGGAATAGATGCGGATTGCCGCCATATACCAGCGTCGCATCGCTGGCTTGCCCCGCTTTAATCGCGCCGCTGAGATAGTCCACCAGCGCTTTGCCCATCAGATTTTCCGGGAAATAACGCCATGCCTGGCCACCGTCATTGGTGCTGATGCCCGCCAGAATGCCCAGCCAGGGATCGTCCCCCTGCGGTTGCAGATAGCGGAAGCCGCCGCGGGCGCGTACGCCTGTCGCCTGCACGTCTATATCGCGGCCATCAAGCATAAACCCTTTGTCGTTTTTCACCCAACTGAGCGTGGCTTCGCCAGCGGCTATCTCCAGCGGCGCGCGGAAGACGCCGGCATACGGCATCAGCGCCTTCGCCATATGGGCGCGTAATTCCCCGTGCTCAACGCTGCCATTCAGACTGCCGGAGAAGTGCTCTGCCCCAGGCAGGAGTTTCCACTGCTTCCACGCCAGATCGCTCCACTGCGCCTGAAAACGCGTTTTCTCCGTCGCCTGCAGGGGGATATCGAGAGCCAGCAAATTGATTTTGCCGCCAGGCTGCGTGGTACGCCAGAGTTCGCCCAGAGAAGGCGCCAGCTTATCAGCAAACGGCTGTAACCCGCTCAGGCCGCTGAGGGCCAAATTGCTGGCGCGAATACGTAACTCATCGCTACGCTGACGATCGTCGCCACCAACGTCCTGCGCCGGGATCCACGCCATCGCCAGGGCTCCGCTTGGCCAGGGTTTATCATCGATAGCGATCCGCGTATCGGGAATATAAAAGGCCCAGCTTTGCTTATCATGGGAGAGATGCGCCGTCAGGTTATCCACCGACAAATGATGGACTTCGTTATCGCCCTGCCAGCTGGCGCCCCCTTTTTTCAGCCATACGTCGCCGCTGGCCACATCACCTTTTTCAATGGTCATCCAGCCTTCGAGGCTGAAGCGGGCGCTTTTCAGGGCGATATTGTCCTGCATCCAGCGTCCCAGCCACGGTTTGACGTCGATATCATCCGCCTGCAGCCAGACCCGGCCTTTATTCAGCAGGCCATCCTCATCGCGAAGATCCATCCGCACCTGCATGACGCCATGCTGGCCGGTGAGGCTGGAGAGGCTGAGCTGCCCCTCGGCGCGATGACGGTTCCTGCCGTTAAGCCATGTCAGCTGCGGAACCGCCAGCTCCGCCCGCTGACCGGAAAGGGTCAGGAAGCTCAGATGGCTGTCGCGCAGAGTAAAGTGATCGAACTGACGTAAAAAGAGATCGCTGATGCGGTCGGTTTTCAGGCTTTCGCCACCGTCATTGGTCTGAATAGGGGTATTGGTATGGACCTGCAGCTGCCAGAAGGTGAGGTCGCGGAACTGCCAGCGCATATGCAGCAGGCTCTGCCAGACATCCAGCGCCAGGGTTACGCGCTTGACCGCCATTGTGCCGCCATCTTTCAGCCCGACATGGATATCGCGGGCGTCTAACGTCGGACCAAAAGTCTGCCAGCTGGCGGTGATCTGCGAGGCGTCCACCGGCGTACCGGTGAGGGTGGAGATCTTCTCCAGCAGCTGCGGACGCCAGGCGTCGAGCTGTGGCAACACGAGACGCAAGCCACTCACCAGCAGCGCGACGATAACAATCAATGTTGCCACGGTGAGCAATAAAATCCCGGGCAGTCGCCTCACGCCTCTCTCCTTGTCAGCCGCACAATGACGCAGTGTCTTACATCATAACAACATCGAACTGCTCTTGATTATAGAGCGGCTCAATTTGTACCTTCACCTGTTTGCCGACAAAGATTTCCACTTCCGCCAGCGCATGCGACTCTTCCCCTTTCAGGGTTTCCGCCACCGCAGGGGAAGCATAGACCAGGAAGCGATCGGAATCATAAGCATGATGTACGCGGACGATCTCACGCATAATCTCATAGCACACCGTTTCCACCGACTTTACCGTTCCACGTCCGTGGCAGGTTGGGCACTCGTTGCACAGCACATGCTCCACGCTTTCACGGGTGCGTTTACGGGTCATCTCCACCAGGCCCAGCTGGGAGAAGCCGTTAATGCTGGTCTTCACCCGATCTTTACTCAGCGCCTGCTCTAAAGAGTGCAACACCCGTCGACGGTGATCTTCATTGTTCATGTCTATGAAATCAATGATGATAATGCCGCCGAGATTACGCAAACGTAGCTGGCGGGCTATCGCCTGGGTGGCTTCGATGTTGGTATTGAAGATCGTATCGTCAAGATTGCGGTGCCCGACAAAGGCCCCGGTGTTGATATCGATGGTGGTCATCGCCTCGGTCTGGTCGATGATCAGATAGCCCCCCGATTTGAGCTCGACTTTACGCTCCAGCGCGCGCTGAATTTCGTTCTCAACGTCAAAGAGATCGAATATCGGCTGACGGCCGCTGTAGTGTTCCAGCTTGCTGGTCATTTCCGGGATATATTCGGCGGTGAATTCGAGCAACGCCTCATAGGTCAGGCGCGAGTCGACGCGAATGCGATCCAGTTGCGCATCGGCAAAATCACGCAGCACGCGCTGGGCCAGAGCCAGCTCGCCATACAGCTGATAGCGGGTCTGGTTGCGCTTTTTGCGCTCCATCACCTTGGTCCATACGCGCTTAAGATAAGCGGCATCGGCGGCCATCTCCTGCTCGTGAACACCTTCCGCAGCGGTGCGAATGATAAAGCCGCCCTGCTCATCGCAATATTCTGCGACGACCTTTTTTAGGCGCTCGCGCTCGGCTTCGCTTTCAATCCGCTGAGAGACCCCCACGTGGGAGGCGCCTGGCATAAAGACCAGATAGCGGGAAGGCAGGGTAATATCGGTGGTCAGACGCGCGCCTTTGGTACCCAGCGGATCTTTAACCACCTGGACCATCAGGTCCTGGCCCTGGCGCACCAGCTCCGAAATATCGCGCACGGTAAACTGCTTTTGCTCCTCACCGGCGACGCACTCGGTATGCGGCATGATATCGGAGGCGTGAAGGAACGCCGCCTTATCCAGACCAATATCTACAAAAGCCGCCTGCATTCCCGGCAGCACTCGGCTAACACGACCTTTGTAGATATTGCCTACTATTCCGCGTCGCGCTTCACGCTCAATATGGATTTCCTGCAGAATACCGCCATCAATATACGCAACGCGCGTTTCGGATGGCGTTACGTTAACTAATAATTCAGCCGTCATCTTTATCCCTTTCCTTTACGCAGTGAGTTAAAGTTACTGAGCAACTCATACGTTTCCACCAGCGGTAAGCCGACTACGGCGTGATAGATGCCATTAATCTTCCTGACGAAGCAACCACCCAACCCTTGAATACCGTATGCACCTGCTTTATCTAAAGGCTCGCCGCTGGCCACATAATCGGCGATATCCTGCTCGCTGAGCCGCCGGAAGGTCACTTCCGTGACCACCAGACAGTCCAGCGTTTGCTGCTTATCCGCCAGCGCCACCGCGGTCATGACCTGATGGGTGTGGCCGGAAAGCAAACGCAGCATCGCTGCAGCGTGTTCGGCGTCGCGCGGTTTTTCCAGCACTTCGCCGTTCAAAATGACAATCGTATCCGCTCCCAGCACCGGCAAATCGCGGGTGGCCATCGCCACCCCGGCCTGCGCTTTTTCGCGCGCCAGGCGGACGACATAGTGCTGGGCGCTCTCCTGCGGCTGGCGCTGCTCCTCGATACCAGGAACCAGACGCTCGAAAGCGAGACCAAGCTGAGTCAGCAGTTCCTGCCGACGCGGGGAACCAGAAGCGAGATACAGAGTTGTCATATCAACCTTATTGCACTGCAAATTGCTGACGCACTTTACGCATCAGCAGGAAGAGCCATGGCCAGAGGATGCCGTTTACTACACTACTCCAGAATACTTCCGGACGGAAAGAGACGTTGATCACTAAAAACTCTGCCCAGAAAACAATGATATCCACGGCCAGGGATAACAGCATTACCACCAGCGCCTGCTGCCACAGCGCCAGGTTACGGAACAGCTGATACTTCAGCGCGACCAGATAGGCGACGATGCTTAAAGACAGCGCGCGAACGCCGAGCGTTGAACCGCTGATGAGATCAAGAATAGCCCCCATCACGAAACCCGTCCCCACGTTTACCCGGTGCGGCAACGCGAGGATCCAGTACAGCAGGATCAATAATACCCAGTTGGGCCGGAAAACGCTGATGTCCGCCGGCCAGGGCATAATTTGCAGCAATAGCGCGATAAGAAACGAGAGCCAGATAACCCAGCGTCCCTGGCTACGGTAACTTGCCACTATTGCCCCCCTGCAGGCTGCGACGGCTGAGGCGGCGTCAACCCGGTGGCGGGCGCCGGCATCTGCGGCCCCATCGCATCCGGCGCAGGCAGTACCTGCGGCATCATCTGCATCAGACGTTCGTTAGCCACCCGATGAACCTCTTCCGGGGTCATCGGGTTAGCGCCATTACGATCGGCGCCCCACAGCAGCAACAGATAGCGCAAGCGCTGCAGCCCGGCCGTCGGACGCGCCTGAATCACGGTATAGGCGCGCTGGGTGTCCAGTTTCACCGAGGAGACTACCCCGACCGGATACCCTTCAGGGAAACGACCGCCGAGACCGGAGGTCACCAGCACGTCGCCGACGCGAATATCGGTATTTGCCGGCAGATGCTCAAGCTGGAGATCGTCCGTGCAGCCGTTACCGGCGGCAATGACGCGAATGTCGTTACGCAGAACCTGGATCGGCAGCGCATGAGTGGCATCGCAGATCAGCAGCACCCGGCTGGTCATTTTCGCCACGGCCACGACCTGCCCCACGACGCCTTTATCGCTGATAACCGGCTGGCCTTCATAGACGCCGTTCACGCTGCCTTTGTCAATAACCACCTGATCGCTGTAAGGGTCGTTGACCGTTGAGATGACCTGCGTCACCATTTTTTGCTCGTCCTGGCGCAGCGGCGAGCCAAGCAGTTCACGCAGGCGCGCGTTCTCCTGCTTGTACTGGCCCAGCATCAGCAGATCGCTGTTTTTCAGCAACAGCTCCTGGCGCAGCGCGCGGTTTTCCAGTTCGAGCTGGTCGCGGGTAGCTAGCGTCTGCGATACGCTGTCGAGCAGTTCCCGGGGACCATTAGAGACAAAGTAGAAAGGGCTGACGGCTGTATCCATGTACGTTCTGATTTGACTGAACGTACCCAGGCGGCTGTCGGCGATAATCACGCCAAGCGCCACCAGCACCGCCAGAATAAGGCGAATCTGTAGCGAGGGGCCACGGCTAAAAATTGGCTTCATAGGCTATGCGTATTCTCGTGTCAGTAAAGACCAGGGGCAGCTCGTATGCCGCCCCGGACCTTCAGGCTGACTACTCTTCGCTAAACAGGTCGCCGCCGTGCATGTCGATCATCTCCAGCGCCTTGCCGCCGCCACGCGCTACGCAGGTCAGCGGATCTTCAGCAACCACGACTGGAATACCGGTTTCTTCCATTAACAGACGGTCCAGGTTGCGCAGCAGCGCACCACCGCCGGTGAGAACCATCCCGCGTTCAGAGATATCAGACGCCAGTTCCGGCGGGCACTGCTCAAGGGCAACCATGACCGCACTCACGATGCCGGTCAGAGGCTCCTGCAGCGCTTCAAGAATTTCGTTTGAGTTCAGGGTGAAGCCGCGTGGCACGCCTTCCGCCAGGTTACGACCGCGCACTTCAATTTCGCGCACTTCATCGCCCGGGTAAGCCGAACCGATTTCATGCTTGATACGTTCAGCGGTCGCTTCACCGATCAGGGAGCCGTAGTTACGACGCACGTAATTGATAACGGCTTCGTCGAAGCGGTCACCGCCGATACGTACAGAAGAGGAATAGACCACGCCGTTCAGGGAGATAACCGCCACCTCAGTGGTACCGCCACCGATATCCACCACCATGGAGCCGGTCGCTTCAGAAACCGGTAAGCCTGCGCCAATCGCTGCCGCCATCGGCTCTTCGATCAGGAAGACTTCACGGGCGCCTGCGCCCTGCGCGGATTCACGAATAGCGCGACGTTCGACCTGGGTTGCGCCAACCGGTACACACACCAGCACGCGCGGGCTCGGGCGCATAAAGCTGTTGCTGTGCACTTGTTTGATAAAGTGCTGCAGCATCTTTTCCGTCACGAAGAAGTCAGCGATAACGCCGTCCTTCATCGGGCGAATCGCCGCGATATTACCCGGGGTACGGCCGAGCATCTGCTTCGCTTCATGACCCACGGCGGCGACGCTTTTCGGCGATCCGGCACGATCCTGACGAATGGCCACCACGGAAGGCTCATTCAATACGATGCCTTGTCCTTTTACGTAAATAAGGGTATTCGCGGTACCCAGGTCAATGGACAGGTCATTGGAAAACATGCCACGAAATTTTTTTAACATACTAAGGGATAATCCTGAAAGCTGGGGCGGAAAACAAAATCCGCTTACTTTACCAACCACACGCAGCAGCGACAAGGCGCAAAAATCACCTGCTGCGGTGAAAATTAGTGCAGTTCATTTCCTTTGTTACAAATTTTCCCGACTCCGTTCATTGCTGAAATCTTCAGCAGCGCTCCACGCCTGAATTTGTAACCTGTCAAAGGAGGGTCACTGGCATTTACATTGCGATGATCCGGCAGGTAGACAAGCACACCCCCTTCACGATGGCGCGCGTTATTCTACGTGAAATCACGCTAAACGGCAGATCAAACCGAGTATCTTTGCGAATATTTTTTCACATTTGTGTCAAGTGGCTGTGAGGCGGCAAAAAATTCCCCCTGCCCGCCCGTGACACCGCATTGGGACAGTACCAACCACTCGCTGCGGCTGCGTACGCCCGTCGCAAAAACTTGCATAGGCATGCCTTTACAGGCTTCCACCAGGCTTTGCACCAGCAGTTGGTTCTCGCTGCGCTTTTCGATGTTGCGCGCCAGACCCGGATGCAGTTTGATCAGCTCCGCATCCAGCTGCTTGATCCAGCTGGTTCCAACCAGGGTTAACCCCGCCTGAACCACTGCCACCCGAACGCCCAGAGCGTTAACCAATCGCATAACCGGCTGCAGACGGCCGATATATTGACAAACATCTGCCTCTGCAAGTTCAAAAATAATCCGCTGACGCTGCGATTTTTCACACTGCATCAAGGCATCGCGCAGCCAGCGCTGGAAACGCGGACGGATCAGCGACTCCACCGACAGCTGGAGCGCCAGATTCTCCTCGGGCCAGAAGCCTAAAAACGGCAGCAGGCGCGTTACCTGCAGGCGGTCATACTCCTCCGCCAGGCCAAACTGCAGCACCATCGGCATGTATTCCGCTGCAATCACCTCTTCTTTACCGTCGTACATCCGCGACATCAGTTCACGATGATGTACCCGCCCGTCGCGGGTGACAGCTGGTTTTTGGTACAACCGCGGCCCGCCGCGGCTCAGCATCTGTTCGATCAGCGTTCGCCAGCGAACGTTGCCGCGACCTTTCTCCGGAAGGGTGTCATCATAGACCGACCAGCTGTTGCTGCCCTGCAGCACCGCGTTGCGCGTCGCCGCTTCCGCATGTTCCATCACCTGCGCCGCCGATTGCCCGCTGCGGAAAGAACAGATGCCGATATGCATCATATCGTCGCGATCGAGGATACGCGTTGGAGGCAGCGCATCCATCGCCTTCAGCAACAGGCCGGCGATACTATCCGCCTCTTTCAACGTACGGTGCGGCAGCAGCACGGCGAAGTCGCTACGGTGATAGCGCGCCAACAGCGCGCCGGGGTAACGCATAATAAAGGTAGAGAGCAGGTTGATAAGCGTAAAGTAATGTTCTTCGGCCGCCGCCCGTCCCCAGTTGTCCCGTAGCAGATCAAACTCCGGCAGACGGATCATCATCACGATGCCGTAGGTTCCCACCTTCTCCTGGTCTTCCAGCAGCGTGGCCAGCTGATTGTCAAAAAACAGGCGGTTATTCAGTCCGGTTTTCGAATCCTGCGCCGCGTAGGAGCGAATAAGCGTATCCATCCGGCTGCGCTGATCGCTGGCGAACTGCAGCTCCGACAGCAGCATATCCAGCGCGCTACTGGTGCTGGCCGGCCATTCATAGACCGACCCGCGCACCTGCGGCCCGCGCTCGCCGCTCAGGATACGCGTGGAACGCAGCTCCAGCAGCTCCTGGCCGGCCAGCTGGCGGCGGATCCAGCGGACGGCGAAGAAAATAATCACCACCATGAAGCCAATGGAGATCGACAGCGGGGCAGTGATCGACAGCGAACGGAAATAGTTCACCATCGGGTCAACGTAGACCAGATGCAGCGTAATACCAGGATGTTTAAGCGACTGAACCGTGATCTCACGGAATTGCTCATGGCTGCCGAGCGGGCGATAGCTATCGGGTCGGGAATGGCTGTAGAGCGGTTTGCCGTTGAGCATGAAATCGATATGCACGATCTCGATCGGCGTCATCAGCTCATCCAACTGCGGTTCAAGCTTATCGAAAGAGGTGGTGATGAGCCGGTTATCCAGCATGGTCGCCACCGCCTGAACGCGGTTTTCGACCTTGTTCTCAATGCCGTTATAAAAACTCAGCGAAGCGCCAATCAGCGTGACAAAGATGGTCAGGCTAGTTAGCAGCGTAATAAAGGCTGAGAACTTCGTCGTTAATCGCATCCCTGTGTTAACTCCGCGAGTGAATGACTACCCGATGAACCATCAGGCTCCCGTGCCGGCGCGCGCCTTGCCGCAAGCATTAACCTTTTAAAGCGCGACGCATACTATCAAAGATGGCGAGTCTGGCAATGGAATGCGTATTATCGGTAAAAGTATGCCGATAGCGAGTATAGTTTGCAGAAAAAATTTGCCAATCGTCGCCCGCCTGCGGCCTGCGCCAGAAGCGCTTTAATTTTAGACGCAGGATGACAAACCCGCGCCGGCGGCGCAAATTATTACCGCTATACCGTCTGGCCAGCTTACCGCCCCCTTTTCCCTGCTAAAGATGCCGGGTCATGCGCGGCAAAGGAAACGTCTTGCGCCACTTTCCGATGATTCCTGGACGACCGCGCCTCTGCTTCGGCGGCGGCTCCTCATCCTAATGTGCAATTTTTCGTGACATATTCGCCATTCATCGCCGTCTCCGTCATGCTTAGGAAAACGCATGACGGAGGACACCATGAAAAGAAAAAAACTGACGGAAGCCGACGTCACGGCCGAATCCGTTTTTATGCTCAAGCGGCGCCAGATGCTGAAAATGCTGGGCATCAGCGCGACCGCGCTTTCCCTTCCCGCCGCCGCGCAGGCCGACCTGCTGGACTGGTTTAAAGGCCACGACCGCCCACCAGCGCCAGCGGGCAAGGCCCTGGAGTTTGCTAAACCCGCCGAGTGGCAGGCTAATCTGACGCTTACCCCGGAAGATAAGGTCGCCGGTTACAATAATTTTTATGAATTCGGCCTCGATAAAGCCGATCCGGCGGCGAACGCGGGTAGCCTGCGCACCGATCCCTGGACGCTCACCATCGGTGGCGAAGTGGCGAAACCTCTGACCCTTGACCATGACGATCTGACCAAACGCTTCCCGCTGGAAGAGCGCATTTATCGTATGCGCTGTGTGGAAGCCTGGTCGATGGTGGTCCCCTGGGTCGGCTTCCCGCTGCATAAACTGCTGGCGCTGGTGGAGCCCACCAGCAGCGCGCGCTATGTGGCCTTCAAAACCCTCTATGCTCCGGATCAAATGCCCGGCCAGAAAGACCGGTTTATCGGCGGGGGGCTCGCTTACCCTTACGTGGAGGGGCTACGGCTGGATGAAGCGATGCACCCGCTGACGCTACTCACCGTCGGGGTGTATGGCAAAGCGCTGCCGCCGCAAAACGGCGCGCCGGTCCGCCTGACCGTGCCGTGGAAGTACGGTTTTAAAGGCATAAAATCCATTGTTAGTATCGAGCTGACCCGCGAGCGGCCGCCAACCACCTGGAACCTGGCGGCGCCGGACGAATACGGCTTCTTCGCCAACGTCAATCCGCACGTCGATCACCCCCGCTGGTCGCAGGCTAGCGAGCGGTTTATCGGCGCCGGCGGCGTGCTCGATGTGAAGCGTCAACCGACGTTGCTGTTTAATGGCTATGCCGACGAAGTGGCGTCGCTGTATCGCGGCATGAATCTGCGGGAGAACTTCTAGTGCGTTTCACCGTCAAACAGATCGTCTGGCTGAAGGTTTTACTTCACCTTGCGGGGTTTTTGCCGCTGGTCTGGTTATTCTGGGCCGGGCACCAGGGCTACTTTAGCGCCGATCCAGCCAAGGATATCCAGCACTTTACCGGCAGAATGGCGCTTAAGTTTCTGCTGGCGACGCTGCTGGTCTCTCCGCTGGCGCGCTATGCGAAGCAGCCATTATTGATTCGCGTTCGTCGGCTGTTAGGTTTATGGTGTTTTGCCTGGGCGACGCTGCACCTGACCAGCTATACCCTACTGGAGCTGGGCATTAACAATCTGGCGCTGCTGGGCTCGGAGATTATCACCCGCCCCTATCTGACATTGGGCATGATCAGCTGGGCGATTCTGCTGGCGCTGGCGGTGACCTCCACGCAAGCGATGCAGCGAAAACTGGGGCGTCGCTGGCAACTTTTACACAACTTCGTCTATCTGGTGGCGATCCTCGCGCCGATACACTACCTGTGGTCAGTGAAGATCGTCTCGCCGCAGCCCGTTATATATGCCCTGCTGGCAGCGGCGCTATTGACATGGCGTTACAAGAAGTTCCGCCAGTGGTGGCGCGCAATCCGGTAATGTGCAGTTTCCCGCAGATCCTTTATCAACCGCGACTCTTTTTCAGATAGCGGTTGATAATCTTCCCTGATAAGACCAGTATTTAGCTGCCAATTGCTACGAAATCGTTATAATGTGCGACTTTGGTTTTCCTGACGGGGTTTTCTGACCCTGAAAAGGTGACAAGGGCGCATTGAAGGTATATGTTGTTTTTTACCCGAAAATGGCAGGAGATCGCCACACAATGGCAGTTAAGTTTCACATTTTGCTTTTGAATGGTCCAAACCTTAACATGCTCGGTACCCGCGAGCCTGAGAAGTATGGCCCTCTCACGCTGGCTGAAATTGTTAACCGTTTAACATCTGAAGCGGCGGCGCTGAATGTGAGTCTGGATCACCTGCAGTCCAACGCGGAGTATGCGTTAATCGACCGAATTCATCAGGCTAAAGACAACGTGGACTATATCCTGATTAATCCGGCCGCGTTCACGCATACCAGCGTAGCAATCCGTGACGCTTTGCTCGCCGTGAACATCCCGTTTATCGAGATTCACCTGAGCAATGTGCATGCACGCGAACCCTTCCGCCAGCACTCGTATCTGTCAGATGTCGCCGCTGGCGTCATTTGCGGGCTGGGGGCGGATGGTTATTCATACGCTTTACAGACGGCGGTAAAACGCCTGTCACAATCACACTAAACAAAGAGTACGGAACCCACTCATGGATATTCGTAAGATTAAAAAACTGATCGAGCTGGTTGAAGAATCAGGTATCTCCGAACTGGAAATTTCTGAAGGCGAAGAGTCTGTTCGCATCAGCCGCTCTGCACCGGCCGCAAGCTATCCGGTTATGCAGCAGGCTTATGCTGCGCCGATGATGCAGCCTCAGGCGCCTGCCGCCGCGACTGCCGCACCAGCTGCTGCGGCTGAAGCGCCGGCGAAAGCGGAAATCAGTGGTCACATCGTACGTTCCCCGATGGTTGGTACTTTCTATCGTACGCCGAGCCCGGACGCGAAAGCGTTTGTGGAAGTTGGCCAGAAAGTTAACGTGGGCGACACCCTGTGCATCGTCGAAGCGATGAAAATGATGAACCAGATCGAAGCCGACAAAGCCGGCGTGGTGAAAGCCATTCTGATCGAAAGCGGCCAACCGGTAGAATTCGACGAGCCGCTGGTAGTTATCGAGTAACGAGGCGAACATGCTGGATAAAATTGTCATCGCTAACCGTGGCGAGATCGCACTGCGCATCCTGCGTGCCTGTAAAGAACTGGGCATCAAGACTGTCGCTGTGCACTCCACTGCGGATCGCGATCTAAAACACGTATTGTTAGCGGATGAGACGGTCTGCATCGGTCCGGCTCCGTCCGTAAAAAGCTATCTGAACATTCCGGCCATTATCAGCGCCGCTGAGATCACTGGCGCGGTAGCGATTCACCCGGGTTATGGCTTCCTCTCTGAGAACGCTAATTTTGCTGAGCAGGTTGAGCGTTCCGGCTTTATCTTCATCGGCCCGAAAGCCGACACTATCCGCCTGATGGGCGACAAAGTGTCCGCCATCACCGCCATGAAGAAAGCCGGCGTCCCGACCGTTCCGGGTTCTGACGGCCCGCTGACCGACGACATGGACGCTAACCGCGCCCATGCTAAACGCATCGGCTATCCGGTGATCATCAAAGCCTCCGGCGGCGGCGGCGGTCGCGGTATGCGCGTTGTACGTAGCGACGCTGAACTGGCACAGTCCATCTCCATGACCAAAGCGGAAGCCAAAGCGGCTTTCAACAACGACATGGTCTACATGGAGAAATACCTGGAAAACCCACGCCACATTGAAATTCAGGTGCTGGCGGATGGTCAGGGTAACGCTATCTATCTGGCTGAACGCGACTGCTCCATGCAGCGTCGTCACCAGAAAGTGGTCGAAGAAGCGCCGGCGCCGGGCATTACCCCGGAACTGCGTCGCTACATCGGCGAGCGTTGCGCGAAAGCCTGTGTGGATATCGGCTACCGCGGGGCGGGTACCTTTGAGTTCCTGTTCGAAAACGGCGAGTTCTACTTCATTGAAATGAACACCCGTATCCAGGTAGAGCATCCGGTAACTGAAATGATCACCGGCGTTGACCTGATCAAAGAGCAGCTGCGTATCGCAGCCGGCCAGCCGCTGTCCATCAAGCAGGATGAAGTGGTAGTTCGCGGCCATGCGGTGGAATGCCGTATCAACGCCGAAGACCCGAACACCTTCCTGCCGAGCCCGGGCAAAATCACCCGTTTCCACGCGCCGGGTGGCTTTGGCGTGCGCTGGGAGTCACATATTTACGCCGGTTACACCGTACCGCCGTACTATGACTCCATGATCGGTAAACTGATCTGCTACGGCGAAAGCCGTGACGTGGCGATTGCCCGCATGAAGAATGCGCTGCAGGAGCTGATCATCGATGGCATCAAAACCAACGTCGATCTGCAGATGCGCATTATGAGCGACGAGAATTTCCAGCATGGTGGCACCAATATCCACTATCTGGAGAAAAAACTCGGCTTGCAGGAAAAATAATTCTGCTCTCTCAGCAAAAGGCCGGGTAAACCGGCCTTTTTTCTTTTTCTCTCTCCTCATCTATACCATGCGGTACAATCCCCGCTTTCTTCATCCTCAAGGGACAAAAAATGGACAAACGCTTTGTTCAGGCCCACAAAGAAGCGCGCTGGGCGCTGTGGCTGACCCTTCTCTACCTTGCCGCCTGGCTGGCCGCCGCCTATCTGCCGGGGGTGGCTATTGGCTTTACCGGCCTGCCACACTGGTTTGAAATGGCCTGCCTGCTGGTACCGCTGCTGTTCATTCTGCTGTGCTGGGCGATGGTCAAACTGATTTTCCGCGATATTTCTCTGGAGGACGATGATGCAGTTTGAGGTCATTATTCCCCTGATCGCCTACCTGGTGGTGGTGTTCGGTTTATCCCTCTACGCCATGAGAAAACGCGCCTCAGGTAGCTTTCTTAATGAGTACTTTCTCGGCAGCCGCTCGATGGGCGGCTTCGTGCTGGCCATGACGCTAACCGCCACCTATATCAGCGCCAGCTCATTTATCGGCGGACCCGGCGCCGCCTATAAATACGGCCTGGGCTGGGTGCTGCTGGCGATGATCCAGCTCCCCGCCATCTGGCTGTCGCTGGGCGTGCTGGGGAAAAAATTCGCCATCCTTGCGCGTCGCTATAATGCTGTCACCCTCAATGACATGCTGTTTGCGCGCTATCAGAGTCGCCTGCTGGTCTGGCTGGCCAGCCTGAGTCTGCTGGTGGCCTTTGTCGGCGCCATGACCGTCCAGTTTATCGGCGGCGCCCGCCTGCTGGAGACGGCTGCCGGTATTCCTTACGATACCGGCCTGCTGATCTTCGGGGTCAGCATCGCGCTGTATACCGCCTATGGCGGCTTTCGCGCCAGCGTGCTCAACGACACGATGCAGGGCATGGTAATGCTGATCGGCACGATCGTGCTGCTGGTAGGCGTGATCCACGCCGCCGGGGGGGTTGGCCATGCGGTAGAGACGCTGCAGTCGATCGACGTCAAGCTGGTGTCCCCGCAGGGCGCGGAGGATATCCTCTCGCCAACCTTTATGGCCTCGTTTTGGGTGCTGGTCTGCTTCGGCGTTATTGGTCTGCCACATACCGCAGTGCGCTGTATCTCCTACAAAGACAGCAAAGCCGTGCATCGCGGCATCATTATCGGCACCATCGTGGTGGCGATCCTGATGTTTGGCATGCATCTGGCTGGGGCATTAGGCCGGGCGGTGATCCCCGATTTAACCGTGCCGGATCTGGTGATCCCGACGCTGATGGTTAAAGTGCTTCCGCCCTTTGCCGCCGGGATCTTCCTTGCCGCGCCGATGGCGGCGATTATGTCGACGATCAATGCCCAACTTCTGCAAAGCTCCGCTACGATCATCAAAGATCTGTACCTGAACTGGCGGCCGGATCAGGCGACTAACGAAAAGCGGCTTAAACGCATGTCCGCCGGCATCACGCTCCTGCTGGGGGTCTTGTTGCTGCTCGCGGCCTGGCGGCCGCCGGAGATGATAATCTGGCTGAACCTGCTGGCCTTCGGCGGCCTGGAAGCCGTCTTCCTGTGGCCGCTGGTGCTGGGCCTTTACTGGGAACGCGCCAACGCGGCTGGCGCG
Organism: Klebsiella sp. KP20-425-1; assembly: GCF_025813515.1. NCBI lineage: Bacteria > Pseudomonadati > Pseudomonadota > Gammaproteobacteria > Enterobacterales > Enterobacteriaceae > Klebsiella > Klebsiella sp. KP20-425-1. The sequence goes on along the minus strand of NZ_CP109614.1, from coordinate 471,608 downwards.
CTGAGCGCGATGATCGTAGGCGGCGTCCTGTATGCCGTTCTGGCCACGCTGAAAGTGCAGTTTCTGGGCTTTCACCCGATCGTTCCCGCGCTGCTGCTGAGTTTGCTGGCGTTTGTGGCGGGGAACCGTTTCGGTCGTCCCGCCCCACAGTCCCCCATTTTGACTACTGATAAATAAAGAGTTTTGCTATGCCATGGATCCAACTGAAACTAAATACCACCGGCGCGAACGCTGAAGATCTTAGCGATGCGCTGATGGAGGCCGGATCGGTCTCGATCACCTTCCAGGATACGCACGATACGCCGGTATTTGAGCCATTGCCCGGGGAAACCCGCCTGTGGGGGGATACCGACGTAATCGGCCTGTTCGATGCTGAAACCGATATGAAAGCGGTCGTTGCCCAACTGGAGCAGCATCCGCTGCTGGGCGCCGGGTTCGCGCATAAGATCGAGCAGCTGGAAGATAAAGACTGGGAACGGGAATGGATGGATAACTTCCACCCCATGCGCTTCGGGGAGCGGCTATGGATCTGCCCAAGCTGGCGCGATGTTCCGGATGAAAATGCCGTCAACGTGATGCTCGATCCGGGTCTGGCCTTTGGCACCGGTACGCATCCGACGACATCCCTGTGCCTGCAGTGGCTGGATGGACTCGACCTCAACGGAAAAACGGTGATTGATTTCGGCTGCGGCTCCGGCATCCTGGCGATTGCCGCACTGAAGCTGGGGGCGGCAAAAGCAATCGGGATTGATATCGACCCGCAGGCTATTCAGGCCAGTCGTGATAACGCGCAGCGTAACGGCGTTTCTGAACGCCTGGAGCTCTATCTTCCTCAGGACCAACCGGAGTCGATGAAAGCCGACGTGGTGGTCGCGAATATCCTGGCAGGCCCGTTACGTGAGCTGGCGCCGTTAATCAGCGTCCTGCCCGTTTCAGGCGGTTTGCTGGGGCTTTCCGGCATCCTTGCCAGCCAGGCGGAGAGCGTCTGTGAAGCCTACGCCGATCTCTTCACCCTTGACCCGGTGGTCGAGAAGGAAGAGTGGTGCCGGATTACCGGCCGGAAAAACTAAGCGCGATGCGGCCTACGGGCCGCATTTTTGTTTCCAGTAGCCACCAAATAATGCCAGGAAATGAGAGGCAGATCGCACTACAGAGCACTTTTTTGGCTACAAAAACAGCGTTTTATATCGCCATGCGGCCAGTTTATCCAAGAAAAATCGAGAAGTTTTATGATTTTATAAATGGACACAAATTATCCATCATCCATTAAATCAATGATTAATATAAGTATTTATTCATCCCTTTTACGCTAGTCCCGGATTCATTGATCTGCAACAGAGGATTGCTCAAAGTTTGGCCTTTCATCTCGTGCAAAAAATGCGTAATATACGCCGCCTTGCAGTCACAGTATGGTCATTTCTTAACTCATGCGCATCGGACACCACCAGCTCAGAAATCGCCTGATCGCAGCGCCCATGGCTGGCATTACTGACAGACCATTCCGGACGCTGTGCTACGAGATGGGAGCGGGTTTAACCGTTTCCGAGATGATGTCTTCTAACCCACAGGTGTGGGAGAGCGACAAGTCCCGTTTACGGATGGTGCATATCGATGAGCCCGGTATTCGTACCGTGCAAATCGCCGGTAGCGTGCCGGAAGAGATGGCTGCCGCCGCGCGGATTAACGTGGAAAGCGGCGCCCAGATTATTGATATCAATATGGGATGCCCGGCGAAAAAGGTGAATCGCAAGCTTGCAGGTTCAGCCCTCTTGCAGTACCCCGACCAGGTGAAGTCGATCCTGACGGCGGTCGTTAACGCGGTGGACGTTCCTGTGACTCTCAAGATTCGCACCGGTTGGGAACCGGAACACCGTAACTGCGTAGAGATTGCCCAACTGGCCGAAGAGTGTGGCATTCAGGCTCTGACTATTCACGGACGCACCCGCGCCTGTTTGTTTAACGGAGACGCTGAGTACGACAGTATTCGGGCAGTTAAGCAGAAAGTTTCCATTCCGATTATCGCGAATGGCGACATTACTGACCCGCTTAAAGCCAGAGCTGTGCTCGACTATACAGGGGCTGATGCCCTGATGATAGGCCGTGCAGCTCAGGGAAGACCCTGGATCTTTCGGGAAATCCAGCATTATCTGGACACTGGAGAGCTGCTGCCCCCGCTGCCGCTGGCAGAGGTGAAGCGCTTGCTTTGTGCGCACGTTCGGGAGTTGCATGACTTTTATGGTCAGGCAAAAGGGTACCGAATCGCGCGTAAACACGTCTCCTGGTATCTTCAGGAACATGCTCCAGATGACCAGTTTCGGCGCACATTCAACGCCATTGAGGATGCCAGCGAACAGCTGGAGGCGTTGGAGGCATACTTCGAAAATTTTGCGTAATAGAAATAAAGAGCTGACAGAACTATGTTCGAACAACGCGTAAATTCTGACGTACTGACCGTTTCTACCGTTAACTCTCAGGATCAGGTAACTCAAAAGCCCCTGCGTGACTCGGTTAAACAGGCACTGAAGAACTATTTTGCTCAACTGAACGGTCAGGATGTGAATGACCTGTATGAGCTGGTACTGGCTGAAGTTGAACAGCCCCTGTTGGACATGGTGATGCAATACACCCGTGGTAACCAGACCCGCGCTGCTCTGATGATGGGCATCAACCGCGGTACGCTGCGTAAAAAACTGAAAAAATACGGCATGAACTGATACTAGTCAGTTGCTTGCTTGATATAAAAGGCGCTCTTCGGCATGGGGAAGCGCCTTTTTTATTATCTGCGCCAACAGAACTCATTACTGATTCACCAGCCGTAGCGCAGGCCCTCCCGATAAACGCGCAGCACAGACCACCGCCATTATATTATCCACCAGCGCAGGCGCCTGCTGATAAAGATCGAAGCGTTGCGGATCGAGCAGCCAGTTTTTAATCAGCCCGGAAAAAGCACTGTGTAAAACAATTAATATCATCTCAATGTTTGTTTCGGCTGGCAATATATTGTTACGCACGCAGCACTGCAGGATGCCGCCAATGAGTGAATAATTAAAACCAATACGTTGGCGAATTTCGTATTCCGAAAGCATATCACTGGAAAACTCACAGCGCTGATAAAGAATTTGCATCAGAGCGCGCTGTCGAGGATTCGCAGCAATATAGCGCAGGCCTGCAATAAACCGCTCGCGTAAAGCATTTAACGGCTCCTGTTCGTACTCTATGGCCTGACTGGGCTGAATCAAATCTCTAAGCGGCGGCTGCTGCTGCCACATTTCATTAAACAGCTCCGTCTTACTGGCAAAATGCCAGTACACCGCGCCGCGAGTCACTCCCGCCGCATCGGCGATATCCGTCAGGGTGGTGTTGGTTACTCCGCGCAGGGCGAACTGCTGGATTGCGGACTCAATCAGGAGCTGCCGCGTGCGCTGCGCCTCTTCTTTTGTTTTTCTTGCCATACAAGGCCCCACTTCCCGATAAGCAGATAATATAGGATATTCTTAATTAGAATTAATCTAGCATTTGCCATGAAGTATTATTTAGCAAAAATGCAGACAAGTTAATCCTGATGCGAAAAGAGAATTAATTATTCAAGTGAATATCACCGGAAAATACATTCACTGAAATAATGTCTATTTATCAACTTTTACAATTGCGATAAATCGCAATACTACAGTGACCATTTTTTTGTTTTTGCGTGCCTTGCTGATTGCTTAAAAATAAGTATCTCTTACATCCAACGGCGTTTATTTGTAGGATGGCAAACTGCTTTTTGATTCCCTCTTTCTTTCACAGATTCGCCGCCTGATTGGGTACGTAATCTATAAGGAACCGCCATGACGACTCACGCCAGAGTGACACTTTTATCCGGTTTAATTATCTCGGCCTTATTGCTAACCGGTTGCGATAATTCTGACAACCAGCAACCCCATGCGCAGGCGCCGCAGGTGACGGTCCATGTCGTGAACAGCGCGCCGCTATCAGTCACCACCGAACTGCCGGGCCGAACCTCTGCTTTTCGCGTAGCGGAAGTCCGCCCCCAGGTGAGCGGTATCATCCTGAAGCGTAACTTTGTTGAAGGAAGTGATGTCGAAGCAGGCCAGTCGCTCTATCAGATCGATCCGGCGACCTACCAGGCGGCGTGGAACAGCGCCAAAGGCGATGAGGCCAAAGCCGAAGCCGCGGCCGCTATCGCCCATTTGACGGTGAAACGCTACGTTCCACTGCTGGGTACTAAATATATCAGCCAGCAGGAATACGATCAGGCAGTGGCCACCGCCCGCCAGGCCGATGCCGATGTCATCGCCACCAAAGCTGCCGTAGAAACGGCCCGTATCAACCTGGCCTACACCAAAGTAACCTCCCCCATTAGCGGGCGCATCGGTAAATCGAGCGTCACCGAAGGGGCGCTGGTCACCAACGGCCAATCGGATGCCCTGGCTACCGTCCAGCAGCTCGATCCCATCTATGTTGACGTGACGGAGTCCAGTAATGACTTCATGCGCCTTAAGCAGGAAAGCCTGCAGCGCGGCGGTGATACTAAAAGCGTTGAGCTGGTCATGGAGAACGGCCAGGCCTATCCGCTCAAAGGTTCACTGCAGTTTTCTGACGTCACTGTTGATGAAAGTACGGGCTCAATTACTCTGCGCGCTATCTTCCCTAACCCGCAGCATGTCCTGCTGCCAGGGATGTTCGTCCGCGCCCGCATAGACGAAGGCGTCGATCCGCAGGCTATCCTGGTACCGCAGCAAGGGGTGACCCGCACGCCGCGTGGTGATGCCTCCGTGATGCTGGTGAATGACAAAAACCAGGTTGAAACCCGGGAAGTGGTCGCGACTCAGGCCGTTGGCGATAAGTGGCTTATCACCAGTGGGCTGAAGCCGGGCGATAAAGTGATTGTCAGCGGCTTACAGAAAGTCCGTCCAGGCGTCACTGTCAAAGCGGAAGTGGAGCGTGCGGCGCCGGCCGTGCAATAAGGATACCCTGCCATGTCTAAGTTTTTTATTCATCGACCGGTCTTCGCCTGGGTGCTGGCCATCATTATGATGATTGCCGGCGGCCTGGCCATCCTGCAGCTGCCGATAGCTCAGTACCCGACAATCGCCCCTCCTGCGGTAGCGATCTCCGCCACCTACCCCGGTGCAGATGCCCAGACCGTACAGGATACGGTCACTCAGGTTATCGAGCAGAATATGAACGGCATCGACAATCTGATGTATATGTCGTCGACCAGCGACTCTGCCGGTTCGGTAACCATTACGCTCACCTTTAAATCGGGTACCGATCCCGATATTGCCCAGGTACAGGTGCAAAACAAACTGCAGCTGGCCACGCCGCTGCTGCCCCAGGAAGTACAGCAGCAGGGGATTAGCGTCGAGAAATCCAGTAGCAGCTTCCTGTTGGTCGCCGGCTTTATCTCTGATAACCCGACCACCACCCAGGACGATATCTCTGACTATGTCGCCTCCAATGTCAAAGATCCTATTAGCCGCCTCAACGGCGTGGGCGATGTGCAGCTGTTCGGCGCGCAGTACGCTATGCGCGTCTGGCTGGATGGCAACCTGCTGAATAAATACAACCTGACGCCGGTGGACGTCATCAATGCGCTGCAGGTCCAGAACGATCAGATCGCCGCGGGTCAGCTCGGCGGTACGCCAGCGCTGAAAGGCCAGCAGTTGAACGCGTCAATCATCGCTCAGACGCGGCTCAAAGATCCGCAGGAGTTTGGCAAGGTCACGCTGCGGGTCAACGCCGATGGCTCTGTCGTCCATCTGAAAGACGTCGCCCGCATTGAGCTGGGGGGAGAGAACTATAACGTTGTCGCCAGAATTAACGGTAAACCTGCCTCTGGTCTGGGTATTAAGCTTGCGACCGGCGCCAACGCCCTGGATACCGCCACCGCGATTAAAGCGAAGCTGGCCGAGCTGCAGCCCTACTTCCCTCAGGGGATGAAGGTAGTTTATCCGTATGATACGACCCCTTTCGTCAAAATCTCCATTCACGAAGTGGTCAAAACGCTTTTTGAAGCAATTATTCTCGTCTTTCTTGTCATGTATCTGTTCCTGCAGAACATGCGCGCAACGCTCATTCCAACCATTGCCGTACCCGTGGTGCTGTTGGGCACCTTCGCGGTATTGTCGATGTTTGGCTACTCCATCAACACGCTGACAATGTTTGGCATGGTGTTGGCGATAGGTCTGCTGGTCGATGACGCTATCGTAGTAGTGGAAAACGTCGAACGTGTGATGGTTGAGGAGAAGCTCTCGCCAAAAGAAGCGACGGAAAAATCTATGTCGCAGATCCAGGGAGCGCTGGTGGGTATCGCCATGGTGCTCTCCGCAGTATTTGTCCCGATGGCCTTTTTCGGCGGCTCAACCGGCGCGATTTATCGTCAGTTTTCAATCACCATCGTCTCCGCCATGGCGCTCTCCGTGCTGGTTGCGCTGGTACTGACTCCGGCGCTCTGCGCCACGTTGTTGAAGCCAGCCTCAGCTGAACACCATGAGAAAAAAGGATTTTTCGGCTGGTTTAACGCCCGCTTCGACCAGAGCGTTAACCACTATACCAACAGCGTCAGCGGTATTTTACGTGGAACTGGCCGTTATCTGGTGATCTACCTGCTGATCGTCGTGGGGATGGCCGTGCTGTTCATGCGCTTGCCCACGTCCTTTCTGCCCGACGAAGACCAGGGCGTCTTCCTGACCATGATCCAGCTGCCGTCCGGTGCTACCCAGGAGCGCACGCAGAAGGTCCTGGATACGGTGACCGACTACTACCTGCATAACGAGAAGGCCAACGTCGAAAGCGTCTTTACCGTTAACGGCTTCAGCTTCAGCGGCCAGGGACAAAACTCCGGTATGGCGTTTGTCAGCCTGAAGCCCTGGGAAGCGCGCAGCGGCGATAAAAACAGCGTGGAGTCCATCATCAAGCGGGCCACCGTAGCCTTTAGCCAGATCAAAGACGCCATGGTTTTCCCGTTCAACATGCCAGCCATTATTGAGCTGGGTACCGCCACCGGCTTCGACTTTGAACTGATCGACCAGGGCGGGCTCGGTCATACCGCTCTGACCCAGGCGCGCAATCAATTGCTGGGCATGGTGAAACAGCATCCGGATCAGCTGGTTCGGGTACGCCCTAATGGGCTGGAAGATACCCCTCAGTTCAAACTGGATGTCGATCAGGAAAAAGCGCAGGCGCTGGGCGTATCACTCTCCGATATCAATGAAACGATATCAGCCGCGCTGGGCGGATACTACGTCAATGACTTTATTGACCGCGGCCGCGTGAAAAAAGTGTACGTTCAGGCTGATGCCCACTTCCGTATGCTGCCGAGCGACATTAACAACATGTATGTTCGTAGCGCCAACGGCGAAATGGTGCCGTTCTCCGCCTTTGTCACTTCACGCTGGATATATGGCTCGCCGCGCCTGGAGCGCTACAACGGGTTGCCATCTATGGAGATCCTCGGTGAAGCTTCGCCAGGCAAAAGTACCGGGGAAGCCATGGCGCTGATGGAAACGCTGGCCAGTAAACTGCCGAGCGGCATCGGTTATGACTGGACCGGGATGTCTTACCAGGAACGGCTCTCCGGCAACCAGGCGCCTGCGCTCTATGCCATCTCGCTGATCGTCGTCTTCCTGTGTCTGGCGGCGCTGTATGAGAGCTGGTCGATCCCCTTCTCAGTCATGTTAGTGGTTCCGCTGGGGGTCATTGGCGCGCTGTTAGCCGCCACGCTGCGTGGGCTGAATAATGACGTTTACTTCCAGGTCGGACTCTTGACCACGATCGGTTTGTCGGCCAAGAATGCGATCCTGATCGTCGAGTTCGCCAAGGATCTGATGGAGAAAGAAGGGAAAGGGATCATTGAGGCCACGCTGGAGGCATCGCGGATGCGCCTGCGGCCTATTCTGATGACCTCTCTGGCCTTTATTCTCGGGGTCATGCCGCTGGTGATTAGCCATGGTGCCGGCAGCGGGGCGCAGAATGCGGTTGGCACCGGCGTGATGGGCGGGATGCTGACCGCGACGCTGCTGGCGATCTTCTTTGTTCCGGTGTTCTTCGTGGTCGTTAGACGACGCTTTACCCGGCACGCTGAATAACTCGGCTATGTCTTGAAGGCGCCCCTTGCGGGCGCTTTTTTTCGCATGCAATATTGGCAGCCAGCTAAACGCGCCACAGTCTGGCAACCGCCATCGCACGCAGCATCGCTGAATCACAATCTTTCTCTCCATCTTTTCTGCATATTCCCGGGCTTATCTTCACGATATTTACGCGGCTCATATATTGAGATGATTTCGGCCTCCGGCCCGGACAATCCGCGGTGATAAAATAAGCCATTCCGTTCTGCACTGGCTTTCAGTACAACCCAGCGGATTATCCAGAGGTAATATCATGAAAAAGTATTTAATCGTGGCGCTGCTGGCCTCTCTGCTGGCAGGCTGTGCCCATGACTCTCCCTGCGTACCGGTTTATGACTCGCAAGGCCGCTTAGTCCATACCAATACCTGTATGAAAGGCACAACAGAAGACAACTGGGAAACCGCAGGCGCAATCGCCGGGGGGGCGGCCGCGGTAGCCGGCCTCACGTTAGGGATCGTTGCTCTGACCCGCTAGATCGCTTCCCCAACCGCAGATACAGGTATATCCCCTGTATCTGCTCCACTCCATTCCCCAAAGTAAGCGATCATTCAGGCTCTTCCTGACGATAGTTCGCCAGCTTTCTTAGCCGTTGTTGTTGCCAGAGACCGCTGGCAATGAGTCGTCCATCGCTATCGACAAACTTTTCAGATTCAGGGTTCAGAACCAACAAACACCAAAGGCCCGGTCGAAGAGCGGGCCTTTACTCTGATGGTGAGCAATGATGGCGAACGTCCTGTCCCTCTCTCCGGACCGTTGCTGCGCAATGTTCATATCGATGCCAGTTAGATTCTCCCTGGGCAGCAAAGAAGCTCATCGGCAAACAACAGATAACACAAAAGCAAAAGGCCCAGTCTTTCGACTGGGCCTTTTGCTTTATTTGATGCCTGGCGATTCCCTACTCTCACATGGGGAGACCCCACACTACCATCGGCGCTACGACGTTTCACTTCTGAGTTCGGCATGGGGTCAGGTGGGACCGCCGCGCTATTGTCGCCAGGCAAATTCTTTACAACGTGCCGAACTTTAACCTAAAAAGTGGTGCTGATACCCAGAGTCGAACTGGGGACCTCACCCTTACCAAGGGTGCGCTCTACCAACTGAGCCATATCAGCACGCTAAATTTGATGCCTGGCAGTTCCCTACTCTCACATGGGGAGACCCCACACTACCATCGGCGCTACGGCGTTTCACTTCTGAGTTCGGCATGGGGTCAGGTGGGACCACCGCGCTAGTGCCGCCAGGCAAATTCTGTTTTATCAACACGTCTCACCAACGTATCGATTAATCTGTATCAGAGCTGAAAATTCTCTCAATCCGCCAAAACATCTTCGGCGTTGTAAGGTTAAGCCTCACGGTTCATTAGTACCGGTTAGCTCAACGCATCGCTGCGCTTACACACCCGGCCTATCAACGTCGTCGTCTTCAACGTTCCTTCAGGAGACTTAAAGTCTCAGGGAGAACTCATCTCGGGGCAAGTTTCGTGCTTAGATGCTTTCAGCACTTATCTCTTCCGCATTTAGCTACCGGGCAGTGCCATTGGCATGACAACCCGAACACCAGTGATGCGTCCACTCCGGTCCTCTCGTACTAGGAGCAGCCCCCCTCAATTCTCCAGCGCCCACGGCAGATAGGGACCGAACTGTCTCACGACGTTCTAAACCCAGCTCGCGTACCACTTTAAATGGCGAACAGCCATACCCTTGGGACCTACTTCAGCCCCAGGATGTGATGAGCCGACATCGAGGTGCCAAACACCGCCGTCGATATGAACTCTTGGGCGGTATCAGCCTGTTATCCCCGGAGTACCTTTTATCCGTTGAGCGATGGCCCTTCCATTCAGAACCACCGGATCACTATGACCTGCTTTCGCACCTGCTCGCGCCGTCACGCTCGCAGTCAAGCTAGCTTATGCCATTGCACTAACCTCCTGATGTCCGACCAGGATTAGCTAACCTTCGTGCTCCTCCGTTACGCTTTGGGAGGAGACCGCCCCAGTCAAACTACCCACCAGACACTGTCCGCAACCCCGGTAAGGGGCCAACGTTAGAACATCAAACATTAAAGGGTGGTATTTCAAGGTTGGCTCCACGCAGACTGGCGTCCACGCTTCAAAGCCTCCCACCTATCCTACACATCAAGGCTCAATGTTCAGTGTCAAGCTATAGTAAAGGTTCACGGGGTCTTTCCGTCTTGCCGCGGGTACACTGCATCTTCACAGCGAGTTCAATTTCACTGAGTCTCGGGTGGAGACAGCCTGGCCATCATTACGCCATTCGTGCAGGTCGGAACTTACCCGACAAGGAATTTCGCTACCTTAGGACCGTTATAGTTACGGCCGCCGTTTACCGGGGCTTCGATCAAGAGCTTCTCCTTACGGATAACCCCATCAATTAACCTTCCGGCACCGGGCAGGCGTCACACCGTATACGTCCACTTTCGTGTTTGCACAGTGCTGTGTTTTTAATAAACAGTTGCAGCCAGCTGGTATCTTCGACTGGTCTCAGCTCCATCCGCAGGGACTTCACCTACACACCAGCGTGCCTTCTCCCGAAGTTACGGCACCATTTTGCCTAGTTCCTTCACCCGAGTTCTCTCAAGCGCCTTGGTATTCTCTACCTGACCACCTGTGTCGGTTTGGGGTACGATTTGATGTTACCTGATGCTTAGAGGCTTTTCCTGGAAGCAGGGCATTTGTTACTTCAGCACCGTAGTGCCTCGTCATCACACCTCAGCCTTGATTATCCGGATTTGCCTGGATAACCAGCCTACATGCTTAAACCGGGACAACCGTCGCCCGGCTAACATAGCCTTCTCCGTCCCCCCTTCGCAGTAACACCAAGTACAGGAATATTAACCTGTTTCCCATCGACTACGCCTTTCGGCCTCGCCTTAGGGGTCGACTCACCCTGCCCCGATTAACGTTGGACAGGAACCCTTGGTCTTCCGGCGAGCGGGCTTTTCACCCGCTTTATCGTTACTTATGTCAGCATTCGCACTTCTGATACCTCCAGCAACCCTCACAGGTCACCTTCGCAGGCTTACAGAACGCTCCCCTACCCAACAACACATAGTGTCGCTGCCGCAGCTTCGGTGCATGGTTTAGCCCCGTTACATCTTCCGCGCAGGCCGACTCGACCAGTGAGCTATTACGCTTTCTTTAAATGATGGCTGCTTCTAAGCCAACATCCTGGCTGTCTGTGCCTTCCCACATCGTTTCCCACTTAACCATGACTTTGGGACCTTAGCTGGCGGTCTGGGTTGTTTCCCTCTTCACGACGGACGTTAGCACCCGCCGTGTGTCTCCCGTGATAACATTCTTCGGTATTCGTAGTTTGCATCGGGTTGGTAAGTCGGGATGACCCCCTAGCCGAAACAGTGCTCTACCCCCGAAGATGAATTCACGAGGCGCTACCTAAATAGCTTTCGGGGAGAACCAGCTATCTCCCGGTTTGATTGGCCTTTCACCCCCAGCCACAAGTCATCCGCTAATTTTTCAACATTAGTCGGTTCGGTCCTCCAGTTAGTGTTACCCAACCTTCAACCTGCCCATGGCTAGATCACCGGGTTTCGGGTCTATACCCTGCAACTTAACGCCCAGTTAAGACTCGGTTTCCCTGCGGCTCCCCTATACGGTTAACCTTGCTACAGAATATAAGTCGCTGACCCATTATACAAAAGGTACGCAGTCACACCCGAAGGTGCTCCCACTGCTTGTACGTACACGGTTTCAGGTTCTTTTTCACTCCCCTCGCCGGGGTTCTTTTCGCCTTTCCCTCACGGTACTGGTTCACTATCGGTCAGTCAGGAGTATTTAGCCTTGGAGGATGGTCCCCCCATATTCAGACAGGATACCACGTGTCCCGCCCTACTCTTCGAGTTCACAGCCTGTGCATTTTGGTGTACGGGACTATCACCCTGTACCGTCGGACTTTCCAGACCGTTCCACTAACACACAAGCTGATTCAGACTCTGGGCTGCTCCCCGTTCGCTCGCCGCTACTGGGGGAATCTCGGTTGATTTCTTTTCCTCGGGGTACTTAGATGTTTCAGTTCCCCCGGTTCGCCTCGTTAACCTATGTATTCAGTTAACGATAGTGCAACGAATTGCACTGGGTTTCCCCATTCGGACATCGCCGGTTATAACGGTTCATATCACCTTACCGACGCTTTTCGCAGATTAGCACGTCCTTCATCGCCTCTGACTGCCAGGGCATCCACCGTGTACGCTTAGTCGCTTAACCTCACAACCCGAAGATGTTTCACTTCTGATTGCGAAAATTTGAGAGACTCGAACACACTTAAACAGTGTGTCGTTTCAATTTTCAGCTTGATCCAGATTTTTAAAGAGCAAAATTTCACAATGCACTTCGCAGTACATTTTGAAATTTATTATTTATCAAACAATCTGTGTGAGCACTACAAAGGCAGGTTCTTTAAGGTAAGGAGGTGATCCAACCGCAGGTTCCCCTACGGTTACCTTGTTACGACTTCACCCCAGTCATGAATCACAAAGTGGTAAGCGCCCTCCCGAAGGTTAAGCTACCTACTTCTTTTGCAACCCACTCCCATGGTGTGACGGGCGGTGTGTACAAGGCCCGGGAACGTATTCACCGTAGCATTCTGATCTACGATTACTAGCGATTCCGACTTCATGGAGTCGAGTTGCAGACTCCAATCCGGACTACGACATACTTTATGAGGTCCGCTTGCTCTCGCGAGGTCGCTTCTCTTTGTATATGCCATTGTAGCACGTGTGTAGCCCTGGTCGTAAGGGCCATGATGACTTGACGTCATCCCCACCTTCCTCCAGTTTATCACTGGCAGTCTCCTTTGAGTTCCCGGCCGAACCGCTGGCAACAAAGGATAAGGGTTGCGCTCGTTGCGGGACTTAACCCAACATTTCACAACACGAGCTGACGACAGCCATGCAGCACCTGTCTCACAGTTCCCGAAGGCACCAATCCATCTCTGGAAAGTTCTGTGGATGTCAAGACCAGGTAAGGTTCTTCGCGTTGCATCGAATTAAACCACATGCTCCACCGCTTGTGCGGGCCCCCGTCAATTCATTTGAGTTTTAACCTTGCGGCCGTACTCCCCAGGCGGTCGATTTAACGCGTTAGCTCCGGAAGCCACGCCTCAAGGGCACAACCTCCAAATCGACATCGTTTACGGCGTGGACTACCAGGGTATCTAATCCTGTTTGCTCCCCACGCTTTCGCACCTGAGCGTCAGTCTTTGTCCAGGGGGCCGCCTTCGCCACCGGTATTCCTCCAGATCTCTACGCATTTCACCGCTACACCTGGAATTCTACCCCCCTCTACAAGACTCTAGCCTGCCAGTTTCGAATGCAGTTCCCAGGTTGAGCCCGGGGATTTCACATCCGACTTGACAGACCGCCTGCGTGCGCTTTACGCCCAGTAATTCCGATTAACGCTTGCACCCTCCGTATTACCGCGGCTGCTGGCACGGAGTTAGCCGGTGCTTCTTCTGCGGGTAACGTCAATCGCCAAGGTTATTAACCTTAACGCCTTCCTCCCCGCTGAAAGTGCTTTACAACCCGAAGGCCTTCTTCACACACGCGGCATGGCTGCATCAGGCTTGCGCCCATTGTGCAATATTCCCCACTGCTGCCTCCCGTAGGAGTCTGGACCGTGTCTCAGTTCCAGTGTGGCTGGTCATCCTCTCAGACCAGCTAGGGATCGTCGCCTAGGTGAGCCGTTACCCCACCTACTAGCTAATCCCATCTGGGCACATCTGATGGCATGAGGCCCGAAGGTCCCCCACTTTGGTCTTGCGACATTATGCGGTATTAGCTACCGTTTCCAGTAGTTATCCCCCTCCATCAGGCAGTTTCCCAGACATTACTCACCCGTCCGCCGCTCGTCACCCGAGAGCAAGCTCTCTGTGCTACCGCTCGACTTGCATGTGTTAGGCCTGCCGCCAGCGTTCAATCTGAGCCATGATCAAACTCTTCAATTTAAGTTTGATGCTCAAAGAATTAAACTTCGTAATGAATTACGTGTTCACTCTTGAGACTTGGTATTCATTTTTCGTCCGAGGACGTTAAGAATCCATGTCACTTTGAGTGCCCACACAGATTGTCTGATAAATTGTTAAAGAGCAGTTGCGACGCGCTTTAGCGCTCTGTCGCGAGGTGGCGTATATTACGCTTTCCTCTTTCAGAGTCAACCCGTTTTTCAGGATTTTTCTCTGCAACCGAACCGGCTGTTTGTGTGAAGTGATTCACATCTGCCGTGTCAGTGGGTGCGCATTATAGGGATCCCATTTTTTTTGCACAAGCCTTTTTTCGATCTTTTTTTCTGAATGGTGATTTTTCACCCTTTTCGCCGTGTAATTGCACGATTTGCTCAATTTTCACCGTTTTCAGGGGTTGCACAGGGAGATAAAAGCCACCAAAGTCTTCTTACGTTCCCGTATTTTGAGGTCTATATGTCTGCTCAGCTGCGCCCCTACAAAGCATTTTTCCCACAAATCGGTCTTCGCGTCATGATTGACGCATCCAGCGTTGTCATCGGCGATGTCAGAATTGCCGATGACGTCAGCGTCTGGCCTCTGGTGGCCATTCGCGGCGACGTCAACTATGTATCGATAGGTCAACGCAGCAATATTCAGGACGGTAGCGTTCTCCATGTGACCCATAAGTCCTCTTATAAGCCGGAGGGAAATCCGCTGATCATTGGTGAGGATGTAACTGTTGGTCATAAAGTGATGCTGCACGGCTGCACTATCGGCAACCGCGTACTGGTTGGTATGGGTTCGATCTTATTAGATGGTGTCGTCGTTGGCGATGACGTCATGATTGGTGCGGGCAGTCTGGTTCCGCAGAACAAACAGCTGGAAAGCGGCTACCTTTACTTTGGCAATCCGGTCAAACAGATCCGCCCCCTGACAGCGGCGGAACGGGAAGGACTCAAGTATTCAGCAAATAACTATGTGAAATGGAAAAATGAGTACCTGGATCAGGATAACCAGATCCAGCCCTGAGCATCTTCCTGACCATCGCGGATCAATGCTTCTGCCTCTTCCTCTAGATCCCAACGATGTTCCTGGAAGGCGGCCAGCCACTGCGCTGGCCCCTCTGCGCCGAAACGCTGCTGCAAGATTTGCCCTGAAATTGCGCAGGTTAATTGCATCCCATTCACCAGCGCGGGAAAAACCACGCCCTGCCGTTCGGCATCCCATGATTCCCGGTCAGGAAACTGAATCGCCTGATTCATGCATTCAGTTCCTGCTGCAGCGTTTCAATGACCGGAGCGATAGCCGGCAGAACGCCGTGCCATAGCAGAACAGCATGGGCGGCTTGCGCCACCAGCATTCCCAGCCCATCGGCACAGTGGACTGCGCCATATTGCTGGCACCAGTGAAGAAACGGTGTCGGCCCTTTCTGGTAAAACATGTCATAGCAATATACGTCAGCGTTGACAATAGGTGCCGGGATAGCTGGTACATCACCGTCTATTCCACTGGACGTCGCATTGACGATCAGATCGAATGTTTCCCCGGATAAGGTATCCATCTCCCTTGCGCTAACGCTCCCGGTATGGGCGAAGAGAGTGGCTAACTCACGGGCACGAGAATAGGTGCGATTCACGATCGTGACGGCGCATCCCAGCGACAGAAGCGGCAAAAGAACCCCGCGAGATGCCCCACCAGCACCAACCAGCAGGATCCGTTGGCGTGGCTTAATGAATCCCAGGCGTTCCAGATCGCTCAGAAGACCAATACCGTCGGTGTTGTCCCCCAGTAAACGGCCATCTTCCAGGCGTTTCAGGGTGTTTACTGCTCCCGCCAGCGCTGCGCGTTCTGTCAGTTCGTCGGCACGCGCAAAGGCTTCCTCTTTAAAAGGAACGGTGACGTTGGCCCCCTTTCCTCCTTCTGCAAAGAACTGATTCAGAGAAGAGACAAAATCATCCAGCGGCGCCAGTACACGTCCATAAGGATGAGTAATTCCTAACTGGCGGGCAAACAGCTGATGAATAGCAGGCGACTTGCTGTGCGCGATCGGATTACCAAAAACGGCATAGGTTTCCATGGTTCACCCCTGGCGGAACAGTTCACCCGTCAGGGCATCACGGATTTCAGATGGGTTTTGCCGGCCGCCCGTGGCGCCATCCACCACCGGGAAGCTGTCGCCAAACTGAGCATGGACCTCTGCGGTAGTACGGCACGGTGGTTGCCCGGTGAGATTGGCGCTGGTCGAAACCAGTGGTTTTCCGTAGGCTTCGCACAATTCGATTACCAGCGGATGGTTAGTCACGCGTACGGCCAGTGAATCAAAACGTCCAGTCAGCCAGCGCGGCGTTTCAGGACGCGCCGGGAATACAAACGTCACCGGTCCCGGCCAGCAAGAGAAGATGGCTTCCCGCTGTGAGTCACTTAACCGTGAATCATCAATATAGGGCTTCAGTTGCTCAAAGCTGGCGGCGATAAGGATCAATCCTTTTTCAACAGGACGCTGCTTCAGCTCCAGCAGGCGCATAACGGCCGTTTCGCTGTCAGGGTCGCAGCCGACGCCAAACACGGCTTCGGTGGGATAGGCGATGACATGTTCATTTTTCAGGACCGCCACGGCATGGGCGACGGCTTCTGAGGGCAGGTTATTGTTCACTGATTTATTCCGCCGGGATCGGCTTTCCACATTGTTTACTGGCACAGAAGCGTCTGAGCCCCTGCGCCGTCTTCTTTTCTATTAACAGCGGGTAATGGCATTCAGGGCATTCGCCCGCCACCGGTTTAAAATTGATAACGAACTGGCAATCAGGATAGCGATCGCAGGAGTGAAAGGTTTTACCGAAACGGGAACGACGCTGGACCAGATGGCCTTGTCCGCACTGCGGGCAAGCGATAGCCGTCTCATCGGGTTTATCAATCAGCTCGGTATGTTCACATTCCGGATAGCGGCTACAGCCAATGAACATCCCAAAACGCCCCTGGCGTAACACCATAACCGCACCGCACGATGGGCACTCTTGCCCCTCCAGCACCTTAACGATATGCCCGTCCGCCTGGCTTTTCAGGGGACGAATATAGTCACAGTCCGGATAATGCGAACAGCCGAGAAACGGGCCATGTTTCCCGGAACGGATCACCAGTTCGGCCCCGCACTGCGGGCAGGGCTCATTTTTACGCACCGAAAACAGTGCTGATTTGGTCATAACAACTCGATGTTGCTGCAAAAAGATTAATGCAGCATACCTTCATTTACTTCGAAGAGTAATTCTTCCATTTGCTGATAGGCGTTTTCACAGCCCGGAATATTGAACAGTACCATCAGGATGACCCATTTCAGGTCTTCCAGCTCAAATTCCGCCGTATCCAGCGCCAGTACACGCTCTATCACCATTTCTCGCGTTTCGAGGTTCAACACCTGAATCTGCTCGAGGAAGAGTAAAAACCCCCGGCAACTGGCATCCACACGCTGGCACTCCTCTTCGGTATATACCCGAAGAGAGAGCGGGTCGGAAGCGAGCTGCATGGGTTCAACGAGACCTTCCTGATAATCAGCCAGTTTCTCGAGCCACATTAACGCGTTATAGATGTCTTCCCGCTCAAAACCCGCATCGGTAAGATCCCGCGTCAGTTTGTCCTGATCCACGCGCATTTCTGCTTCGCTATGGATGTAAGTTTCAAACAAATACATGAGTACGTCGAACATGGCTTGCCCTCCTTAATCGGACATAGCCGCCGGGTACAGCTGCGATCCAGCCTGCTAACTCCAGTTCAAGTAGCTGAGCTACGGTTACTGGCACAGATTGGCCGGCACGTTCAGCGACAACGTCAACAGGTGTTACCTCATCTCCTACGTTAGCCAGGAGCTCCGGAAATGGCAATGCTACAGACGGCTGATCGACGCAAATATTTATCGAATCAGACGTATCAGTCAGCCAGGCCAGCTCGTTATGCCAGTATTCCACAATATCCTCTGGCGAGGTCACTGGCACCGCGCCTTGCTTAATTAACCAGTGCGGGCCTTCCGATCCCGGATTGCCTATCGGGCCAGGCAGGGCGAACACATCCCTTCCCTGCTCCAGGGCGCAGCGGACGGTGACTAGCGATCCGCTTCGCAACGCCGCCTCAATCACCAGCACGCCCAGGCTTAAGCCGCTGATAATCCGGTTGCGCCTGGGGAAATGTGCGGGAAGCGGCGGCGTAATGAGTGGAAATTCAGATACCAGCGTACCGCCATTGTCGATGATCTGCCGGGCGAGGGTTGCATGGCGCCGCGGATAAACCTGACTCAGCCCATTGCCCAGTACCGCGATAGTTTTACCCTCCGCCGCCAGCGCGCCGCGGTGCGCGACCCCGTCAATGCCTAACGCCAGCCCACTGGTGATGGTAATCCCTTTCTGCGCCAGCGTTTCGCTGAACAGTTTCCCCCAGCGGGCGCCATACCAGGAGTGCGAGCGACTGCCAATAACGGCAAGCTGCGCGCTGTGAAGCAGGGCGAGGCCGCCGCTGACCAGCAACGCGCCGGGGTAATCAGCGATAGCCTTTAACCGCAATGGATAGCGCGGATCGTCACCCCGTAACAGATGATGATCCGGTTGTCCCAGCCAGCGCCGCGTCTCGTCAAGCTCATGCTCGTCAAGCCGGAAAAATAACTTTGCCTGCGCCGCGGTCATCCCGACGGCATGCAGCGCTTCACGATCAACGCTGGCGGCTGCGCATAAGCGCTGAGCGATCTCTACCATCCTGTCGCCATACAAGCTACTGACCTTCATCAGCCGCAGCCAAATCTCGTCGGGCGTCATCCTTACCCCCTGCCATAAGCGGTATTGACAATCTTTGCGATTGGACAGTGAGACTGTCAATTGCAGGGGGTTTTGTCTAGAATAGAGCTAATAATCTTATCAACTCCTGAATACGACTCTGGAACTTTATGGCAGTTTTGCAAGTGTTACATATTCCGGACGAGCGCCTTCGCAAAGTCGCCGAGCCGGTCAAAGAAGTGAATGCGGAAATTCAGCGTATCGTCGATGATATGTTCGACACCATGTACGCCGAGGAAGGCATCGGTCTGGCCGCAACCCAGGTCGATATCCATCAGCGCATTATCGTTATTGATGTGTCGGAAAATCGTGAAGAGCAGCTGGTATTAATTAATCCGGAAATGCTGGAGAAAGATGGCGAAACCGGTATTGAAGAAGGCTGCTTGTCTATTCCTGAACAGCGCGCCCTGGTCCCGCGTGCGGAAAAAGTGAAGATCCGGGCACTGGATCGCGATGGTAAGCCGTTTGAACTGGAGGCCGATGGCCTGCTGGCTATCTGTATCCAGCATGAGATGGATCACCTGGTCGGCAAACTGTTTATTGACTATCTGTCACCACTCAAACAACAGCGCATTCGTCAGAAGGTAGAGAAACTGGATCGTTTACGTTCCCGTGCCTGATAACAAGGAATACCGTGTCACAATCACTACGTATCATTTTCGCCGGCACCCCTGATTTTGCAGCGCGTCATCTTGATGCGCTGCTGTCGTCTGAACATCAGGTTGTTGGCGTATTCACTCAGCCTGATCGCCCTGCTGGTCGCGGCAAAAAATTGATGCCAAGCCCGGTAAAAGTGCTGGCAGAAGCCCATAACTTACCTGTGTTCCAGCCATCCTCCCTGCGTCCGCAGGATAACCAGCGGTTAGTCGCCGATCTCGGCGCCGATATTATGGTGGTAGTGGCGTACGGTCTGATTCTGCCTAAAGCGGTGCTGGAGATGCCCCGTCTGGGCTGTATCAACGTTCACGGCTCGCTGCTACCGCGCTGGCGTGGCGCAGCGCCAATTCAGCGTTCACTGTGGGCGGGGGATAGCGAAACTGGCGTAACCATTATGCAGATGGACGTCGGCCTTGATACGGGGGATATGCTGTATAAGCTTTCCTGCCCCATTACCGCAGAGGATACCAGCGGCAGCCTGTACGATAAGCTGGCCGAGCTCGGCCCTCAGGGGCTGCTGGCAACGTTAGCCCAGCTGGCCAACGGCACCGCACGGCCTGAAGTACAAGATGAATCGCTGGTGTGCCATGCCGAAAAGCTGAGTAAAGAAGAGGCTCGTATCGATTGGTCGCTTTCCGCTGCGCAGTTGGAACGCTGCATCCGCGCGTTTAATCCGTGGCCAATGAGCTGGCTGGAAATTGACGGACAACCGGTAAAAGTGTGGCGGGCATCGGTCATCGCCGAAGCCGCTCACGCCGAACCGGGTACTATCGTGGCAGCAACCAAACAGGGTATTCAGGTCGCCACGGGGGATGGGATCCTCAGCCTGGAGTCGCTACAGCCTGCGGGTAAAAAAGCGATGAGCGCCCAGGACTTACTCAATTCCCGCCGGGAGTGGTTTATCCCTGGCACCCGTCTCGCCTGACGGTCGTCTCTTCTGAAGCCCGGGTTCGCCGGGCATTTTTATTTTTGCGCTTATGAAAAAGAATATAAATTTACGCAGCCTGGCCGCCCAGGCTATCGAGCAAGTTGTTGAAAAAGGGCAGTCTTTAAGCAACGTACTGCCCCCTCTACAGCAGAAAGTCAGCGATAAAGATAAAGCGCTACTGCAGGAGTTGTGCTTTGGTGTACTACGTACTCTAAGCCAGCTGGAGTGGCTTATCAGCAAGCTAATGGCGCGTCCGATGACCGGCAAACAGCGCACCGTGCACTTTCTGATCATGGTTGGTCTCTATCAGTTACTCTACACCCGCATTCCACCACACGCCGCGCTGGCGGAAACGGTAGAAGGCGCGGTGGCCATTAAACGCCCGCAGCTTAAAGGGCTAATCAACGGCGTGCTACGCCAGTTCCAGCGCCAGCAGGAAGCGTTGTTAGCCGAATTTGCTGAGCATGAAAACCGCTATCTTCATCCCAAATGGCTGCTGAAACGCCTGCAGCAGGCCTGGCCGCAGCAGTGGCAGGAGATCGTCGAGGCGAACAACCAGCGCCCGCCGATGTGGCTGCGCGTTAACCGCAACCATCATTCCCGGGATGAGTGGCTTGCCCTGCTTAACGAGACCGGTTTAGAGGGCTTTACCCACCCTGATTATCCGGACGCCGTACGCCTGGCCACCCCTGCTCCGGTCCACGCGTTACCAGGCTTTGCCGAAGGCTGGGTGACCGTCCAGGACGCCTCGGCTCAGGGCTGTATGCGCTACCTGCAACCGGAAAATGGCGAACGCATTCTCGATCTCTGCGCGGCGCCGGGCGGGAAGACGACGCATATTCTGGAAGTCGCTCCCCAGGCTCAGGTTATGGCGGTGGATATTGATGAACAGCGTCTGTCCCGCGTCTATGACAACCTGAAGCGTCTGGGTGTAAAAGCGGATGTAAAACAGGGCGATGGCCGCTTCCCTGAGCAGTGGTGTGGCAATGAGCAGTTCGATCGTATTCTGCTGGATGCTCCCTGCTCCGCAACCGGCGTTATTCGCCGCCATCCGGATATCAAATGGCTGCGCCGGGATCGGGATATCGCCGAGTTAGCCCAGCTGCAGGCCGAGATCCTCAATGCCACCTGGACGCACCTGAAGCCTGGCGGCACGCTGGTTTACGCAACCTGTTCTATTCTGCCGGAAGAGAACAGTCAGCAAATTGCCGCCTTCCTCGCGCGAACCCCGGATGCAGAACTTCACGCCACCGGCACGCCGGCGAGCCCCGGGCAGCAAAATCTGCCGGGCGTGGAAGAAGGTGATGGCTTCTTTTACGCTAAGCTAATCAAACGTCGGAACTAATGGGTCACTGCAGATGAAGATTATTATTCTGGGCGCCGGCCAGGTCGGCGGCACGCTGGCGGAAAACCTCGTCGGCGAGAACAATGATATTACGCTGGTTGATACCAATGGCGACCGTCTGCGCAGCCTGCAGGATAAGTTCGACCTGCGTGTCGTCCAGGGGCATGGCTCTCACCCTCGCGTACTGCGTGAGGCGGGGGCCGATGATGCCGATATGCTGGTAGCGGTCACTAGTTCGGACGAAACCAACATGGTGGCCTGCCAGGTCGCTTACTCATTGTTCAATACGCCAAACCGCATAGCGCGTATTCGTGCGCCTGATTACGTTCGTGATGCGGAAAAGCTCTTCAACTCTGAAGCGGTACCCATCGATCACTTAATCGCTCCGGAACAACTGGTCATCGACAACATCCACCGTCTGATCGAATATCCCGGCGCGCTGCAGGTCGTGAACTTCGCAGAAGGAAAAGTCAGTCTCGCGGTAGTAAAAGCCTATTATGGTGGCCCGCTGGTGGGGAATGCCTTATCCACTATGCGGGAGCATATGCCGCATATCGATACGCGCGTGGCCGCCATTTTCCGCCACGATCGCCCCATCCGCCCGCAGGGCTCGACGATTGTCGAGGCCGGAGATGAAGTCTTCTTTATTGCCGCCTCGCAGCATATTCGCGCGGTCATGAGCGAACTGCAGCGACTGGAAAAGCCGTATAAGCGTATTATGCTGGTCGGCGGGGGCAATATTGGCGCGGGTCTGGCCCATAAGCTGGAAAAAGATTACAGCGTTAAGCTTATCGAACGTAATCAGCAGCGAGCCGCTGAGCTAGCGGAAAAGCTGCAGCATACTATCGTCTTCTACGGGGATGCATCGGACCAGGAGCTGTTGGCTGAAGAGCATATTGACCAGGTGGACCTGTTTATTGCCGTCACTAACGACGACGAAGCCAATATTATGTCGGCTATGTTGGCCAAGCGAATGGGCGCGAAAAAAGTGATGGTGCTAATCCAGCGCAGAGCCTACGTGGATCTGGTCCAGGGTAGCGTCATCGATATTGCGATTTCGCCTCAGCAGGCCACAATTTCCGCACTCCTCAGTCATGTCCGTAAAGCCGATATTGTCGGCGTCTCCTCCTTGCGCCGCGGCGTTGCAGAAGCGATCGAGGCAGTCGCGCACGGCGATGAGAGCACCTCCCGGGTAGTCGGGCGTTCGATCGATGAGATCAAACTTCCACCGGGCACGATCATCGGCGCCGTCGTGCGGGGCAATGACGTGATGATCGCCAATAATAATCTACGGATCGAGCAGGGCGACCATGTGATCATGTTTTTGACCGATAAGAAGTTTATTTCCGATGTCGAAAGGCTGTTCCAGCCAAGTCCTTTCTTCCTGTAATTCCCAGGGCGCCGAACAGGCGCCTTTTTATTATCCCTTATTATTCAAAGGTTAATATTTTGCAGTAACTATCTGCTGGGAATGGCAAATGAAAATACATTTGTTAAACTTACAACGTCAGCTGGCACAAGGAGAATAAAATGAGTTTTTTAAAAGAGTTTCGCGAATTCGCGATGCGCGGGAACGTTGTCGATTTGGCAGTGGGTGTGATCATCGGTGCAGCATTCGGTAAAATTGTTTCATCACTGGTCGCGGATATTATTATGCCGCCACTCGGCCTGTTGATTGGCGGGATCGATTTTAAACAGTTTGCCGTCACGCTACGTGATGCCCAGGGCGATGTCCCGGCTGTGGTGATGCATTATGGGGTATTCATTCAGAACGTTTTCGATTTCATCATCGTCGCGTTTGCCATCTTCATGGCGATTAAATTGATGAATAAGTTAAATCGTAAGAAAGAAGAGGCTCCGGCGGCACCGCCAGCTCCCTCTAAAGAAGAAGTTCTGCTGAGCGAAATTCGCGATCTGCTGAAAGAACAAAACAACCGTTCTTAATCAGCAGAGAAAGCAGAAGGCCAGTGGTAAAAAAGCGATTCGCTTGCTTGCCACTGGCCTCCCGATCAACCCTTCCTGCATGTTTATCTTTACGTTGATAGCTTCCTTTCCCTTTCTTGTTTTTCTCTACGCGCTGCCTGAATAACGGATCGTGGAGAAGTGCCTCAATGGCGTTATCTTTAATTTGTCCTTTAGTATGCTGATAGCGACTCATAGTTACTCCGGTATATGTATAAACTCGGCGCGAGTGTAGATCCGCGCGTTTAAAAAATCAACGTCCGCCATTGCCGTTGCTGGCCCCTTGTTCAAGGGCCTCAAGGATAGAACAGTAAACGCTGCTGTGGGCAGTGCCGCAACAGGCATCGTTGAGCCGCTGCAGAGAGCGGCGCATCGTCTGTAGCTCTTTAATCCGCGCCTCGACTTCACTTAATCGCGCCTGAACGATCCCTTTCGACTCCTGACAGGTATGATGCTCCGGATCGATGCGGATCGACAATAATTCGCGGATCGCTTCCAGGGTGAAACCCAGTTGTCGGGCATAACGAATAAAGCGCAGCCGTTGAAGATCGTTATCCGAGTACAGACGAAATCCTCCCTCGGTGCGTATGTCATGATCCATCATCTGCTGCTTTTCATAGTAGCGGATGGTATCAGGCGTCACGTCAGCCAGTTTTGCCAATTCACCAATACGATACATATTTACTCCTGATTTATTTTTTGCAGCAACGCATCGGCGTACTCACCGCGTAAAAAGTCGGTGTTCAGACCTGCCTGACGTAACTTCAGCTCGAGCAGGGCAAGGCGTTTACTAAGTTCGGCATGACGCGGATCGTCCTGACGGACGCCATTCAGTAAGTCTGCCAGAGCCAACGCTTCTTTGCGTTGCTCCAGTTCCGGAGGAAGACATCCTGCATTTTTCAGAAGGCGATAGCCTGCCCGCAACTCCGCCGGCACATGTGAATCGTCATCGAGAGTCAGCGGTTCTCCGCTGCCGGGTAAATTATCGAACTCACCTTTGGTTTGGGCATCGAGGATATGACGTTCCGCCCACTGATCCAGCAACCACATTCTACGGCTCCAGGGGATGAACAAAAAGAGTACAGATAGTGTAGTGAAATGGGGATGGGGTAGATATAAAAAAACCCGCCAGGGCGGGTTTTTTTACGTTACTACAGATTACTCTGCAGCAGCTTCTGCTTTCGGCTCAGCACGATCAACCAGCTCGATGTATGCCATCGGCGCGTTGTCGCCTGCACGGAAGCCACACTTCAGAATGCGAGTGTAACCACCGGCGCGGCTCGCGAAACGCGGGCCCAGCTCGTTAAACAGTTTTGCCACGATCTCGTTATCACGAGTGCGGGCGAATGCCAGACGACGATTAGCAACGCTATCAGTCTTGGCAAGAGTAATCAGCGGCTCAACTACGCGACGCAGTTCTTTCGCTTTCGGCAGGGTCGTCTTGATGATTTCATGACGAACCAGCGAACCTGCCATGTTACGGAACATAGCCTGGCGATGGCTGCTGTTGCGGTTCAGTTGACGACCACTCTTACGATGGCGCATGACCTTATCCTTCTCAGTAAAACCTTAACCTGTGATCCGGTTACTCGTCAGCAATGCTTGCTGGTGGCCAGTTTTCCAGGCGCATGCCCAGAGACAGTCCACGGGAAGCCAGCACGTCTTTAATCTCAGTAAGAGATTTTTTACCCAGGTTCGGCGTTTTCAGCAACTCAACCTCGGTACGCTGTACCAGATCACCGATATAGTGGATAGCTTCTGCCTTGAGGCAGTTAGCAGAGCGGACAGTCAATTCCAGATCGTCAACAGGGCGCAGCAGGATCGGATCGAATTCTGGTTTCTCTTCTTTCACTTCTGGCTGACGTACATCACGTAGGTCAACAAAAGCTTCCAGTTGTTCAGCCAGGATGGTTGCCGCACGACGAATCGCCTCTTCAGGATCGATTGTGCCGTTGGTTTCCATTTCGATGACCAGCTTGTCCAGGTCGGTACGCTGTTCTACACGCGCAGCTTCAACATTGTAGGCAATACGCTCTACAGGGCTGTAGCAGGCGTCGACCAGCAGACGGCCGATTGGGCGCTCATCTTCTTCCGAATGAATTCGGGCAGAAGCCGGCACATAACCGCGACCGCGCTGAACTTTGATACGCATGCTAATAGCAGCGTTCTCATCAGTCAGGTGGCAAATCACGTGCTGCGGCTTGACGATTTCGACATCACCGTCGTGGGTAATGTCGGCTGCGGTCACAGGGCCAATGCCAGATTTATTCAAAGTAAGGATGACTTCATCTTTACCCTGAACTCTCACCGCCAGCCCTTTCAGGTTGAGCAGGATTTCAAGGATGTCTTCCTGAACGCCTTCTTTGGTGCTGTACTCGTGCAGTACACCATCAATCTCAACCTCGGTCACCGCGCAACCCGGCATCGATGAGAGCAGAATACGGCGCAGTGCGTTACCCAGAGTATGGCCGAAGCCACGCTCTAGAGGCTCAAGGGTCACCTTGGCGTGCGTCGAACTCACTTGCTCGATATCGACCAGGCGCGGTTTTAGAAACTCTGTCACAGAACCCTGCATTGTGTCCTCTCTTTGGTACTAAGCTTTACTTGGAGTAAAGCTCGACGATCAGGTGTTCGTTAATGTCCGCAGACAGATCAGAACGCTCCGGCTGACGCTTGAACGTACCTTCCATCTTGCCAGCATCAACTTCCAGCCAGGTTGGCTTTTCACGCTGCTCAGCCAGCTCCAGAGCGGCTTTCACGCGAGATTGCTTTTTCGCTTTCTCACGAATGCTGACAACGTCATTCGCTTTAACCTGATAAGAAGCGATGTTAACAACACGACCGTTTACCATAATCGCTTTGTGGCTAACCAGCTGGCGTGCTTCAGCACGAGTGGCGCCGAAGCCCATACGGTATACAACGTTGTCCAGACGACCTTCCAGCAGAGCCAACAGGTTTTCACCGGTGTTGCCTTTCAGACGTGCTGCTTCTTTATAGTAGTTACGGAACTGACGCTCCAGCACACCGTACATACGGCGAACTTTTTGCTTTTCACGCAACTGCACACCATAGTCAGACAGACGCGGCTTACGCGCACCGTGCTGGCCAGGAGCTTGTTCAATTTTACACTTGGTATCGATCGCGCGAACGCCAGACTTAAGGAATAAGTCGGTGCCCTCACGACGGCTCAGCTTGAGCTTAGGACCCAAATATCTTGCCATTTTCTTTCTCCAACTAACCTGGAAAACGCAGCGTTATACGCGACGTTTTTTCGGCGGACGACAACCGTTATGAGGGATCGGAGTCACATCAGTAATATTAGTGATGCGGAAACCAGCGGCGTTCAGTGCACGAATGGTAGATTCGCGACCCGGACCCGGACCTTTGACCATAACTTCCAGATTCTTGATGCCGTATTCTTTTACGGCTTCTGCGCAACGCTCTGCTGCAACCTGAGCTGCGAACGGAGTGGATTTGCGAGAACCACGGAAACCGGAACCACCGGCTGTTGCCCAACCCAGTGCGTTACCCTGACGATCAGTGATGGTAACGATGGTGTTGTTAAAAGAAGCATGGATATGAGCCACGCCGTCAGAGACTTGTTTTCTTACACGCTTACGTGCACGAATTGGTGCCTTTGCCATTATTCAATCACCCCGATTATTTCTTGATCGGTTTACGCGGACCCTTACGGGTACGTGCGTTGGTCTTGGTACGCTGACCGCGAACCGGGAGACCACGACGATGACGCAAACCACGGTAGCAACCAAGGTCCATCAGACGCTTGATGCTCAGGGTGATTTCACGGCGCAGATCACCTTCAACGACAAATTTACCTACTGCTTCACGCAGAATATCAATTTGTTCTTCAGACAGCTCACTGATCTTAACATTTTCAGCGATGCCCGTTTCAGCGCAGATGGCTTTAGAACGGGTTTTGCCGATACCGAAAATAGCGGTTAAAGCGATAACGGTATGTTTGTGATCAGGAATGTTAATGCCTGCTATACGGGCCACTATGCACTCCTACTATTTAATATGTACGCACCATGCTGAAAAGCCCGTTTTCAGGATACTCAAATGGAAACGTACAGACATACAAAAGATTGGCTGGCTAATCTAGCCAGCTCAATCCAACTTTGCAAGAAAAATATGCGAAAAAATCAGCCTTGGCGCTGTTTATGCTTCGGCTCGGCACTGCAAATCACACGGATGACACCATCACGCTTAACGATTTTGCAGTTACGGCATAATTTCTTGACGGAAGCACGAACTTTCATTTTTACTCTCCGTAACTTCTCGGGCGACCAGTTTTAACGGCCGTAGCCTTTCAGGTTCGCCTTCTTCAATGCAGACTCATACTGACTGGACATCATCAGAGTTTGCACTTGAGCCATAAAGTCCATAATCACGACAACAACGATAAGCAGCGAGGTCCCACCGAAGTAGAACGGCACTTTCATCGCGTCACGCATGAACTCCGGGATCAGGCAGATAAAAGTAATGTACAACGCACCAACCAGAGTCAGGCGAGTCATCACTTTATCGATATACTTCGCCGTTTGCTCTCCCGGACGAATTCCTGGTACAAATGCACCGGACTTCTTCAGGTTATCTGCTGTTTCACGCGGGTTGAAAACCAACGCCGTGTAGAAGAAACAGAAGAAGATGATTGCAGACGCATAGAGTAACACATAAAGCGGTTGCCCAGGCTGCAAATACAGCGAAATTGTTGTCAGCCAGTTCCAACCAGTACCACCCCCGAACCATGACGTGATGGTTGCCGGGAACAGTATAATACTGGAAGCGAAGATTGCCGGGATTACCCCCGCCATATTCACTTTCAGCGGTAAATGTGTGCTCTGTGCAGCATAGACACGACGACCCTGTTGACGTTTCGCGTAGTTTACCACAATGCGGCGTTGACCACGCTCAACGAATACAACAAAGAAGGTCACTGCAAATACTAATACTGCAACCAACAGCAACAGGAGGAAGTGCAGGTCGCCTTGACGCGCTTGCTCGATAGTATGGGCGATGGCCGGCGGGAGTCCCGCAACGATACCGGCGAAGATAATGATCGAGATACCGTTACCGATACCACGTTCAGTGATCTGTTCGCCGAGCCACATCAGGAACATAGTCCCTGTGACCAGACTGACAACAGCGGTGAAATAGAATGCAAAGCCTGGATTAATCACCAGGCCTTGCATACCAGGCATATTCGGCAGACCGGTAGCAATACCGATCGACTGGAATATCGCCAGCACCAGAGTACCGTAGCGGGTGTACTGGCTGATCTTACGACGACCAGACTCCCCTTCTTTCTTCAGTTCCGCCAGCGGTTGATAAACCACCGTCAGCAGCTGCACGATGATCGATGCCGAAATGTACGGCATAATCCCCAGCGCAAAGATAGAAGCACGGCTGAGAGCACCACCAGAGAACATGTTGAACATTTCAATGATGGTGCCTCGCTGTTGCTCAAGCAGTTTGGCAAGTACAGCGGCATCAATACCAGGGATCGGAATAAAAGAGCCAATACGGAACACTATCAGCGCACCGACCACAAACAGAAGTCTGCGTTTCAGTTCGCCAAGGCCACCTTTGGCACTTTGAAAATCTAATCCCGGTTGTTTAGCCATCTGCTACTTATTCCTCAATTTTACCGCCAGCAGCTTCGATAGCAGCACGAGCACCTTTAGTCACACGCAGGCCACGAACAGTTACCGGACGAGTTACCTCACCAGACAGGATCACTTTCGCGAACTCGATCTGGACACCGATAATGTTAGCCGCTTTCAGCGCGTTCAGGTCTACTACATCGCCTTCTACGTGAGCCAGATCGGAGAGACGGATCTCTGCGGTGATCATCGCTTTACGAGAAGTGAAGCCGAATTTCGGCAGACGACGGTACAGAGGCATCTGACCACCCTCGAAACCGCGACGTACGCCACCGCCAGAACGAGATTTCTGACCTTTGTGACCACGACCACCGGTTTTACCGAGGCCAGAACCGATACCACGACCCAGGCGTTTACCCGCCTTTTTGGAGCCTTCGGCCGGAGACAGAGTATTTAAACGCATCTCTTACTCCTCAACTTTAACCATGAAGGAAACCGCGTTGACCATACCACGAACAGCAGGAGTATCCTCGCGCTCTACGGTGTGACCAATACGACGCAGACCCAGGCCAAGCAGCGTTGCCTTGTGTTTCGGCAGACGACCGATTGCACTGCGGGTTTGAGTAATTTTAATAGTCTTTGCCATGGTTTATTTCCCCAGAATTTCTTCAACGGATTTACCACGCTTGGCAGCGACCATATCCGGGGACTTCATGTTTTCCAGACCGTCGATAGTTGCACGAACCACGTTAATCGGGTTAGTGGAACCATACGCTTTAGCCAGAACGTTACGAACCCCAGCGACTTCCAGAACGGCGCGCATTGCACCACCGGCGATGATACCGGTACCTTCGGAAGCCGGCTGCATGAATACACGAGAACCCGTGTGAGTACCCTTAACCGGGTGCTGCAGGGTGCCGTGGTTCAGCGCGACGTTAATCATATTGCGACGGGCTTTTTCCATCGCTTTCTGGATCGCTGCTGGAACTTCACGCGCTTTACCGTAACCAAAACCAACGCGACCGTTACCATCGCCTACTACAGTCAGAGCTGTGAAGGAGAAAATACGACCACCTTTAACGGTTTTAGATACGCGGTTTACCGCGATCAGCTTTTCCTGCAGTTCGCCAGCTTGTTTTTCGATGTGAGCCATCTTACACCTCTACCTTAGAACTGAAGGCCAGCTTCACGGGCAGCATCTGCCAGTGCCTGGACACGACCATGATATTGGAACCCGGAACGGTCAAAGGAAACATCTTTGATGCCTTTTTCCAGAGCGCGTTCAGCGACAGCTTTACCCACAGCTGCTGCAGCGTCTTTGTTACCGGTGTACTTCAGTTGTTCAGCGATAGCTTTTTCTACAGTAGAAGCAGCTACCAGAACTTCAGAACCATTCGGTGCAATTACCTGTGCGTAAATGTGACGCGGGGTACGATGTACCACCAGGCGAGTTGCGCCCAGCTCCTGGAGCTTGCGGCGTGCGCGGGTCGCACGACGGATACGAGCAGATTTCTTATCCATAGTGTTACCTTACTTCTTCTTAGCCTCTTTGGTACGCACGACTTCGTCGGCGTAACGAACACCCTTGCCTTTGTAAGGCTCAGGACGACGGTAGGCGCGCAGATCTGCTGCAACCTGGCCGATCACCTGCTTATCAGCGCCTTTCAGCACGATTTCAGTCTGAGTCGGACATTCTGCAGTGATACCCGCAGGCAGCTGATGATCAACCGGGTGAGAGAAACCTAAAGCCAGGTTTACTACATTCCCTTTGACCGCTGCACGATAACCTACACCAACCAGCTGCAGCTTCTTAGTGAAGCCTTCGGTAACACCGATAACCATTGAGTTCAGCAGGGCACGCGCGGTACCAGCCTGAGCCCAACCGTCTGCGTAACCATCACGCGGACCGAAGGTCAGTGCATTATCTGCATGTTTAACTTCAACAGCATCGTTGAGAGTACGAGTCAGCTCGCCGTTTTTACCTTTGATCGTAATAACCTGACCGTTGATTTTTACATCAACGCCGGCAGGAACAACGACCGGTGCTTTAGCAACACGAGACATTTTTTCCTCCGATTAGGCTACGTAGCAGATAATTTCGCCACCAAGACCAGCCTGGCGCGCTGCACGATCAGTCATAACACCTTTAGAGGTAGAAACAACTGCGATACCCAGACCGGCCATAACTTTCGGCAGCTCATCTTTTTTCTTATAGATGCGCAGACCTGGGCGGCTGACACGCTGAATGCTTTCTACAACAGCTTTGCCCTGGAAATACTTGAGAGTAAGTTCCAGTTCAGGCTTGGTGTCGCCTTCAACTTTAAAATCTTCGATAAAACCTTCTTCCTTCAGCACGTTGGCGATTGCCACTTTCAGCTTGGAGGAAGGCATGGTGACCGCAGCTTTGTTCGCGGCCTGACCGTTACGGATACGGGTCAGCATATCCGCGATCGGATCTTGCATGCTCATCTGTCTTTACTCCCGTGATTCAATTGGTGACAATTACCAGCTAGCCTTTTTCAGACCCGGGATTTCACCGCGCATAGCGGCTTCACGGACCTTAATACGGCTCAACCCGAACTTCCGCAGGAAACCATGCGGACGACCTGTTTGACGGCAGCGGTTACGCTGACGAGACGGGCTGGAATCACGCGGCAGAGTCTGCAGCTTGAGAACGGCATTCCAACGATCTTCGTCGGTTGCGTTCACATCAGAGATGATAGCTTTCAGTTCAGCGCGTTTAGCGAAGAATTTATCAGCTAAAGCCACGCGCTTTACTTCGCGTGCTTTCATTGATTGCTTAGCCATTAAGTAACCCTACCTTACTTGCGGAACGGGAAGTCAAAGGCAGCCAGCAGAGCACGGCCTTCTTCGTCAGATTTCGCAGTAGTGGTAATGGTAATATCCAAACCACGAACGCGGTCGACTTTATCGTAGTCGATTTCTGGGAAGATGATCTGCTCACGGACACCCATGCTGTAGTTGCCACGACCGTCGAAAGACTTAGCGGACAGGCCGCGGAAGTCACGAATACGCGGTACAGCAATAGTGATCAGGCGCTCAAAGAACTCCCACATGCGTTCGCCACGCAGAGTTACTTTACAGCCGATCGGATAGCCCTGACGGATTTTGAAGCCTGCAACTGATTTGCGTGCTTTGGTGATCAGCGGTTTTTGACCGGAGATTGCTGCCAGGTCAGCTGCTGCGTTATCCAGCAGTTTCTTGTCAGCGATCGCTTCACCAACACCCATGTTCAGGGTGATCTTCTCGACCCGAGGGACTTGCATGACAGAATTGTAGTTAAACTCAGTCATGAGTTTCTTAACTACTTCGTCTTTGTAGTAATCATGCAGTTTCGCCATCGTACTACTCCAAATTACTTGATAGTTTCGCTGTTAGACTTGAAGAAACGGACTTTTTTACCGTCTTCGAATCTAAAGCCTACACGGTCAGCCTTGCCGGTTGCCGCATTGAAGATTGCAACGTTAGAAACCTGAATTGCAGCTTCTTTTTCAACGATGCCGCCTGGTTGGTTCAGAGCCGGAACCGGCTTCTGGTGTTTCTTAACCAGGTTGATACCTTCAACAATGACCTTGCCGGAAGACAGGACATTCTTAACTTTACCGCGCTTACCTTTATCTTTACCGGTTAACACGATAACTTCGTCATCACGACGGATTTTCGCTGCCATGATTCGCTCCTTAGAGTACTTCTGGTGCCAGAGAGATAATTTTCATGAACTTCTCGGTACGAAGTTCACGAGTTACCGGCCCAAAAATACGCGTACCGATAGGCTGCTCGCTGTTATTGTTCAGAATAACGCATGCATTACCATCGAAGCGAATGACAGAACCGTCCGGGCGACGAACACCCTTCTTGGTGCGCACCACTACCGCCTTCAGCACATCACCTTTTTTGACCTTACCACGCGGAATTGCTTCTTTGATGGTGATCTTGATGATGTCGCCTACGCCTGCGTAGCGACGGTGCGAGCCACCCAGAACCTTGATACACATTACGCGACGTGCACCGGAGTTGTCGGCGACGTTCAGCATAGTCTGTTCTTGGATCATTTTAGTGCTCCGCTAATGTCAACTACTACTGAGACCCGAAAATTAGGGTCGTTAAAAAGCCCCATATCGAGGGCGCGGCATTATAACACCACAAACCAGATATGGGTAGAAAAAATAAACGGCTCATCGCTGAGCCGTTTATCCGTATCGAGAATGCGTACTCTATTACAGAACCGCTTTCTCTACAACGCGAACCAGCGTCCAGGACTTAGTCTTGGACAGCGGACGGCATTCGCGGATTTCAACCTTGTCGCCGATACCGCATTCGTTGTTCTCGTCATGTACGTGCAGTTTGGTCGTACGTTTGATGAATTTACCGTAAACCGGGTGTTTCACCATACGTTCGATAGCAACAACAATGGATTTCTCCATTTTGTCGCTAACTACGCGACCTTGCAGAGTACGGATTTTATCGGTCATTACGCACCCGCCTTCTGAGTCAGTAAAGTCTTAACGCGTGCAACATCACGACGCACTTGCTTCAGCAGATGAGTCTGTTGCAGCTGGCCACTTGCAGCCTGCATGCGCAGGTTGAACTGCTCACGCAGCAGGTTCAGCAGCTCAGCGTTCAGCTCTTCAACGCTTTTTTCACGCAGCTCTTTTGCTTTCATTACATCACCGTCTTAGTTACAAAGGTGGTTTTGATCGGCAGTTTCGCTGCTGCCAGGCCGAATGCTTCACGGGCCAGCTCTTCCGGTACACCGTCCATTTCATACAGGACTTTACCCGGCTGAATCAAGGCAACCCAGTACTCCACGTTACCTTTACCTTTACCCATACGAACTTCCAGCGGCTTCTCGGTGATCGGTTTGTCCGGGAATACACGGATCCAGATCTTACCTTGACGCTTAACTGCACGGGTCATAGCACGACGTGCTGCTTCGATCTGACGTGCAGTCAGACGACCACGGCCAACAGCTTTCAGACCGAAAGTGCCGAAGCTAACATCCGTACCCTGCGCCAGACCACGGTTGCGGCCTTTGTGCACTTTACGGAATTTTGTACGCTTTGGTTGTAACATCAGCGACGCTCCTTATTTACGGCCTTTACGCTGCTGCTTTTTAGGTTGAGCAGCCGGTTCCGGTTGTTCAACAGCAGCCATACCACCCAGGATCTCACCTTTGAAGATCCATACCTTAACGCCGATTACACCGTAAGTGGTGTGCGCTTCAGAGGTGTTGTAGTCGATGTCAGCACGCAGAGTGTGCAGCGGTACGCGACCTTCACGGTACCATTCGGTACGTGCGATTTCCGCGCCGCCCAGACGGCCGCTAACTTCAACTTTGATACCTTTAGCGCCCAGACGCATTGCGTTCTGTACAGCACGCTTCATCGCACGACGGAACATAACGCGACGTTCCAGCTGAGAAGTGATGCTGTCAGCAACCAGTTTTGCGTCCAGTTCAGGTTTACGAACTTCGGCGATATTGATCTGTGCAGGTACGCCAGCGATATCCGCTACGACCTTGCGCAGTTTTTCTACGTCTTCGCCTTTCTTACCGATAACGATACCCGGGCGAGCGGTGTGAATGGTCACACGGATGCTCTTAGCCGGACGCTCGATAACGATGCGAGATACAGACGCTTTAGCCAGTTCTTTAGTCAGGAACTGACGTACTTTAAAATCGCTGTCCAGGTTGTCAGCGAATTCTTTGGTGTTCGCGAACCAGGTAGAGTTCCATGGTTTGACAATACCCAGGCGAATACCATTAGGATGTACTTTCTGACCCATTGCTAGTCTCCAGAGTCTCAGCGATCGGACACAACCACAGTGATGTGGCTGGTGCGCTTCAGGATGCGATCTGCACGACCTTTAGCACGCGGCATAATGCGCTTCATGCTCGGGCCTTCGTCTACGAAAATTTTCGCAACTTTCAGATCATCAATGTCAGCGCCATCGTTGTGTTCAGCGTTAGCAATGGCAGATTCCAGTACCTTCTTGACCAGTACAGCAGCTTTTTTGTTGGTGTAGGTCAGAATATCCAGGGCCTGCGACACTTTCTTACCGCGAATCAGGTCAGCTACAAGGCGAACCTTCTGAGCAGAAGAACGAGCATGGCGATGTTGAGCTAAAGTTTCCATCTCTTCCTCCTACCTTATTTCTTCTTCGCTTTTTTATCAGCAGCGTGGCCGCGATAAGTACGAGTCGGTGCGAATTCACCCAGTTTGTGACCGACCATTTCGTCGGAAACAAATACTGGAACGTGCTGACGACCATTATGGACAGCGATGGTCAAACCGATCATGTTAGGAAAGATCGTTGAACGACGGGACCAAGTGCGCAGGGGCTTCTTGTCTCCGCTTTCCACCGCTTTCTCTACCTTCTTCAGCAAGTGCAGGTCAATAAAAGGACCTTTCTTGAGAGAACGTGGCATGGCTTATCCTCTAAAATTATTTGCTACGGCGACGTACGATGAATTTATCAGTACGCTTGTTGCTGCGGGTCTTCTTACCTTTGGTCTGCAGGCCCCACGGGGATACCGGGTGCTTACCAAAGTTACGACCTTCACCACCACCATGTGGGTGGTCTACTGGGTTCATCGCAGTACCGCGAACGGTAGGACGAACACCACGCCAGCGTGCAGCACCTGCTTTACCCAGAACGCGCAGCATATGCTCAGCATTGCCAACTTCGCCCAGAGTCGCGCGGCAGTCTGCTTCGACTTTACGCATTTCACCAGAACGCAGACGCAGGGTGACATAAGCACCGTCACGAGCAACGATCTGAACGTAAGTACCAGCGGAACGAGCCAGCTGACCGCCTTTACCTGGTTTCATTTCTACGTTATGAACGGTAGAACCAACCGGGATATTGCGCATCGGCAGGGTGTTGCCTGCTTTGATTGCAGCATCAACGCCAGACTGAATCTGGTCGCCAGCTTTCAGGCCTTTCGGGGCCAGGATGTAACGGCGCTCGCCGTCTTTGTACAGAACCAGCGCGATGTTCGCGGAGCGGTTCGGATCGTACTCAAGACGTTCAACAACTGCCGGGATACCATCTTTGTTGCGTTTGAAGTCAACAATACGGTAAGCCTGCTTGTGGCCACCACCGATATGACGGGTGGTGATACGGCCATTGTTGTTACGACCACCGGATTTGCTGTTTTTTTCCAGCAACGGAGCAAAAGGTTTGCCCTTGTGCAGCTCTGGGTTAACCACTTTAACGACGTGGCGACGACCCGGAGATGTCGGTTTACATTTAACAACTGCCATTGTATTACTCCTCCGACTTACTCAGCGCCGCCAACGAAGTCCAGATTCTGGCCTTCTTTCAGGGTGACGTAAGCTTTTTTCCAGTCGCTACGACGACCGATACGCTGTCCGTGACGTTTAACTTTCCCTTTAACAACCAGGGTGTTAACGACTTCGACTTCGACTTCAAACAGTTTCTGCACAGCAGCTTTGATTTCTGCTTTGGTCGCGTCTTTAGCAACTTTGAGAACGATGGTGTTTGTTTTTTCCATCGCAGTAGACGCTTTTTCAGAAACGTGCGGTGCGCGCAGCACCTTCAGCAGACGTTCTTCACGAATCATGCCAGCATCTCCTCAACTTGCTTAACAGCATCAGCAGTCATTACGACTTTGTCGAAGGCGATCAGGCTAACCGGGTCGATACCGTTCGCATCACGTACGTCAACCTTATGCAGGTTACGTGCGGCCAGGAACAGGTTCTCGTCCAGCTCACCGGTGATGATCAGCACATCTTCCAGAGCCATGTCTTTCAGTTTCTGTGCCAGCAGCTTAGTTTTCGGCGCTTCAACAGAGAACTTCTCGACAACGATCAGACGATCCTGACGTACCAGTTCGGACAGAATGCTTTTCAGCGCGCCGCGGTACATCTTCTTGTTAACTTTTTGACTGTGGTCCTGCGGACGAGCAGCGAAGGTCACGCCACCGGAACGCCAGATCGGGCTCTTGATAGAACCAGAACGCGCACGGCCGGTACCTTTCTGGCGCCACGGTTTTTTACCGGAGCCAGTGATTTCAGCACGAGTCTTCTGAGCACGAGTGCCCTGACGCGCACCGGCTGCATAAGCAACAACAACCTGGTGAACCAGCGCTTCGTTGAAATCACGACCGAAGGTAGTTTCGGAAACAGTCAGCGCGCTCTGCGCGTCTTTCAATACTAATTCCATTGCTATCTCCTCACGCCTTCACAGCTGGTTTAACGATCAGGTCGCTACCGGTCGCACCCGGGACAGCACCTTTAACCAGCAGCAGGTTGCGCTCAGCGTCAACACGTACTACGTCCAGGCTCTGAACGGTTACACGCTCATTACCCAGCTGACCTGCCATTTTCTTGCCTTTGAACACTTTGCCCGGAGTCTGGTTCTGACCGATAGAACCCGGAACGCGGTGGGACAAGGAGTTACCGTGAGTAGCGTCCTGGGTACGGAAGTTCCAGCGCTTAACGGTACCAGCAAAACCTTTACCTTTAGAGGTACCGGTTACGTCAACTTTTTTAACGTCAGCAAACAGTTCAACGCTAATGTTCTGACCTACGGTGAATTCTTCGCCGTCAGCCAGACGGAATTCCCACAGACCACGGCCAGCTTCAACGCCAGCTTTAGCGAAGTGACCCGCTTCCGGCTTGGTTACACGGTTAGCTTTTTTAGCACCGGTGGTAACCTGGATTGCGCGGTAGCCATCGTTAGCCAGGTCTTTAACCTGAGTAACACGGTTTGCTTCAACTTCGATTACGGTTACTGGGATAGAAACGCCATCTTCAGTGAAGATGCGGGTCATGCCCACTTTTTTACCGACTAAACCAATCATTGTTTCAACCTCTCAATCGCTCGATGACCTGATTAACCCAGGCTGATCTGCACGTCTACACCGGCAGCCAGATCCAGACGCATCAGAGCATCAACGGTTTTTTCAGTTGGCTCAACGATGTCAACCAGACGCTTGTGAGTGCGAATTTCGTACTGGTCACGCGCGTCTTTGTTGACGTGCGGGGAGATCAGAACGGTAAAGCGCTCTTTGCGGGTCGGCAGCGGGATCGGACCACGGACTTGCGCACCAGTGCGCTTAGCAGTCTCGACGATTTCCGCGGTTGATTGATCGATCAGACGATGATCAAACGCTTTCAGGCGGATACGGATTCTTTGGTTCTGCATGAGACCAGAGCTCCAATTATTTTATAGACGAAATGATTACTCCTCATACCCATTACGATTGATGGGAGAGTGTAACCGTTCTTACATAGTCCCCCGATTGGGGACATTGTTTGATAACCCAAATGCGATTACCAGGGTTCATATTGAACCGGCCGTCAACTTTGACAGGCCCGCGCATTATACGCAAATTCTGGCGCGACGCAAGTGCTGTTTAGAAAATCATCACCAGGATTTGCGCGCCTTCGCGTTAGCGCGCTGTACGGGGCTGCAATGCGGAGTAAGAGTGCGGATTGTGGGATCCATTCCCGGAAAATGCCTTTTGTGCTGAACGGGAGAGGATGAGCATAGTGACGCAATGTTCATCGATCATTGCGGGGTCAACTATGCTCGCCGCCCTCCCCTTCTTGCTGTGCTATAGCGGTTTGACCGTGGCATTATGCCACCAGGATCTGCGCCACGGTCTGTTGCCCGACCGTTACACCTGTCCCCTGCTGTGGAGTGGTTTACTTTTTTATCTCTGTCTGGCGCCGCACCAGCTGCATGATGCCGTCTGGGGGGCGATAGCGGGCTATCTCTCTTTGGCTGCGATTTACTGGCTATACCGCGGTATCCGCGGCTATGAAGGATTGGGTTATGGAGATATAAAATATCTTGCCGCCCTCGGCGCCTGGCATGGCTGGCGGTTACTGCCGCAGTTGGTCCTGGTTGCCTCGCTACTCGCCGGCATAGCGTGGGCAGGAGCAGGTTTATACGCCAGTTGCGGCGGGAGGAGCAAATGGAGAAGAAGCAACCCGCTGCCGTTTGGGCCATTCCTGGCGGCCGCGGGTTTTTGGTGCGGGTGGCAGACGCTGGCTAGTCTGACACTTTGATCTGCGACTGCAGGTAATTTTGCAGACCGATTTTGCCAATCAAATCGAGTTCGGTTTCCAGCCAGTCGATATGGCCTTCTTCATCCGCCAGGATCTCAATCATCATATCGCGGCTGACGTAGTCATGGACGCTGTCGGCATAGGCAATAGCCTCACGCAAATTTTGCGCCCCTTCCAGCTCCAGCCTCAAATCGGACCGCAGCATCTCTTCCACATCTTCACCGATGCCAAGTTTGCCGAGATCCTGCAGATTAGGGATACCTTCGAGAAAAAGAATACGCTCGATATACTTATCGGCGTGCTTCATTTCGTCGATGGATTCGTGGTACTCAATATCGTTGAGGCGCATCAGGCCCCAATTTTTAAACATTCTCGCATGAAGAAAGTACTGATTAATTGCGACTAGCTCATTTCCCAATAATTTATTGAGATAACTTATGATTTTGACATCACCTTTCATTATATAGTCCCTCCGCTTCCACTCATTGAAGCGTAGTCC
Organism: Klebsiella sp. KP20-425-1; assembly: GCF_025813515.1. NCBI lineage: Bacteria > Pseudomonadati > Pseudomonadota > Gammaproteobacteria > Enterobacterales > Enterobacteriaceae > Klebsiella > Klebsiella sp. KP20-425-1. Next base: position 431,610 of record NZ_CP109614.1, on the reverse strand, counting down.
GGCCTATAGGGATGTCAAAAGAGAAGCGTGGACTTCAGGCGATTTCTTTGAATTCCGGCATGGTGGTTAATTCATCTTCCATCACTTCACGCGCGGCACGAACACACTTACCGCATTGATTTCCCACGGGAACAAACTTACGTAATTGCTGAAAAGATTGCGGTTGAAACTGGCGCACAACCTGACGAATTTTTTTATCGCTGACGCCATTGCACAAACAAACGTACATAGAAACTCCCGTTCAATTTATGCACAAATATTAAATGAGAATGGTTATGATTACAATAGACCATTTGCTCATTATCCGCCGCAACGCACGATATGAATAGCCAGCAAAAATCCGTTTTTCGCTGAATGACAGACAGCAAAAAGGGCGCCGAAGCGCCCTTTTTAATTCAAAGCTAACGAATTAGCCCAGAACTTTAGCTACAACGCCCGCGCCAACGGTACGGCCGCCTTCACGGATTGCGAAACGCAGACCGTCGTCCATCGCGATCGGGTGGATCAGGGTAACAACCATTTTGATGTTGTCGCCCGGCATTACCATCTCTACGCCTTCCGGCAGTTCGATGGTGCCAGTCACGTCAGTAGTACGGAAGTAGAACTGCGGACGGTAGCCTTTGAAGAACGGAGTGTGACGGCCGCCTTCATCTTTGGACAGGATGTACACTTCAGATTCGAACTTGGTGTGCGGGTTGATGGTGCCCGGCTTAGCCAGTACCTGACCACGTTCGATTTCTTCACGTTTGATACCACGCAGCAGAACACCTACGTTCTCACCAGCACGGCCTTCGTCCAGCAGTTTGCGGAACATTTCAACGCCAGTACAGGTGGTTTTCGCGGTTTCTTTGATACCAACGATTTCAACTTCTTCACCTACTTTGATGATACCGCGCTCTACACGACCGGTAACAACGGTACCACGACCGGAGATGGAGAATACGTCTTCGATCGGCAGCAGGAACGGCTTGTCAATCGCACGCTCTGGTTCCGGGATATAGGTATCCAGGTGGCCAGCCAGTTCGATGATTTTCGCTTCCCACTCTGCGTCGCCTTCCAGCGCTTTCAGAGCAGAACCACGAACGATCGGAGTGTCGTCGCCCGGGAAATCGTACTGAGACAGCAGTTCACGAACTTCCATCTCAACCAGTTCCAGCAGCTCTTCGTCATCAACCATGTCGCATTTGTTCAGGAACACGATGATGTACGGAACGCCTACCTGACGACCCAGCAGGATGTGCTCACGAGTCTGCGGCATCGGGCCGTCAGTCGCAGCAACAACCAGGATCGCGCCGTCCATCTGCGCAGCACCGGTGATCATGTTTTTAACATAGTCGGCGTGGCCCGGGCAGTCTACGTGCGCGTAGTGGCGAGTCGGGGTGTCATATTCAACGTGAGAGGTGTTGATGGTGATACCACGAGCTTTTTCTTCCGGCGCGTTATCGATCTGGTCGAATGCGCGAGCGGAACCACCGTAGGTTTTAGCCAGAACGGTAGTGATGGCAGCAGTCAGGGTAGTTTTACCATGGTCAACGTGGCCGATAGTACCAACGTTGACGTGCGGTTTTGTACGTTCAAATTTTTCTTTAGACACGGCTATATTCCTTACTATAGTGCTCTCCCCTTCGGAGAGAGCACGGGACTTAGGTTTTAATCCTGTGGATTATTTACCACGGGCTTCAATAACGGCCTGAGCAACGTTGTTCGGCGCATCATCATACTTCAGGAATTCCATGGTGTATGATGCACGACCTTTGGTCAGAGAACGCAGCTGAGTTGCATAACCGAACATTTCGGACAGCGGTACTTCAGCGTGGATCTTAACGCCGGTTACTTCGGATTCCTGACCGCGCAGCATACCGCGACGACGGCTCAAGTCACCGATAACGTCACCAGTGTTCTCTTCCGGAGTTTCTACTTCAACCTTCATGATCGGCTCAAGCAGAACTGGTTTTGCTTTCTTAAAGCCTTCTTTAAAGGCAATAGACGCAGCCAGTTTAAACGCCAGCTCAGAGGAGTCAACGTCGTGGTAAGAACCGAAGTGCAGACGGATACCCATATCAACTACCGGGTAACCTGCCAGCGGACCAGCTTTCAGCTGTTCCTGGATGCCTTTATCAACGGCCGGGATGTATTCGCCAGGAATTACACCACCTTTGATGTCGTTGATGAACTCGTAACCTTTCGGGTTAGAGCCCGGCTCCAGCGGGTACATGTCGATCACAACGTGACCGTACTGACCACGACCACCAGACTGCTTGGCGTGTTTACCTTCGATATCGGTAACTTTCGCGCGAATCGCTTCACGGTAAGCAACCTGAGGTTTACCGACGTTCGCTTCAACGTTGAATTCACGCTTCATACGGTCAACGATGATGTCGAGGTGCAGCTCACCCATACCGGCGATAATGGTCTGGTTAGACTCTTCGTCAGTCCATACGCGGAAAGACGGGTCTTCTTTAGCCAGACGACCCAGAGCCAGACCCATTTTTTCCTGGTCAGCTTTGGTTTTCGGCTCAACGGCGATGGAGATTACCGGCTCAGGGAATTCCATACGCTCCAGAATGATCGGCGCATCCGGGTCACACAGGGTGTCACCAGTAGTTACGTCTTTCAGACCGATAGCAGCAGCGATGTCGCCCGCGCGAACTTCTTTGATCTCTTCACGTTTGTTAGCGTGCATCTGAACGATACGACCGAAACGCTCACGTGCAGCTTTCACGGAGTTCAGTACGGTATCACCAGAGTTAACCACACCGGAGTACACGCGGAAGAAGGTCAGGTTACCCACGAACGGGTCGGTAGCGATTTTGAACGCCAGTGCAGAGAACGGCTCGTCGTCGCTTGCGTGACGCTCAGCCGGGGTATCTTTACCGTCGTCCAGGATACCGTTGATCGCAGGTACGTCAACCGGGGATGGCAGGTAATCAATTACCGCATCCAGCATCGCCTGAACGCCTTTGTTCTTGAACGCAGAACCACAGGTTACCAGGATGATTTCGTTGTTCAGAACGCGCTGACGCAGAGCTTTTTTGATCTCTTCTTCAGTCAGTTCTTCACCACCCAGGTATTTTTCCATCAGCTCTTCAGAAGCTTCAGCTGCGGATTCGATCAGGTTCTGGTGCCATTCATCAGCCAGGTCCTGCATGTCAGCCGGGATATCTTCGTATTCGAAGGTTACGCCCTGGTCTGCATCGTTCCAGTTGATGGCTTTCATTTTCACCAGGTCAACAACGCCGGTGAAACCTTCTTCAGCACCAATTGCCAGCTGCAGCGGAACCGGGTTCGCGCCCAGACGGGTTTTGATCTGACCAACAACTTTCAGGAAGTTAGCGCCCATGCGGTCCATTTTGTTAACGAACGCGATGCGCGGAACTTTATATTTGTTTGCCTGACGCCATACGGTTTCAGACTGCGGCTGAACACCACCAACTGCGCAGTAAACCATTACCGCACCATCAAGAACACGCATGGAACGTTCTACTTCGATAGTGAAGTCAACGTGCCCCGGGGTGTCGATGATGTTTACGCGGTGCGGTTCATACTGTTTGGCCATACCAGACCAGAATGCAGTAGTCGCAGCGGAAGTGATGGTGATACCACGTTCCTGCTCCTGCTCCATCCAGTCCATGGTAGCGGCGCCGTCATGAACTTCACCGATTTTGTGGTTTACACCGGTGTAGAACAGAATACGTTCGGTAGTAGTGGTTTTACCGGCGTCGATGTGCGCACTGATACCGATGTTACGGTAGCGTGCGATGGGTGTTGTACGAGCCATTTGATTCCTCGTTTATTTCTTTAGGCGTTCAGTTAAGTTATCCAGAGCGGGCGACTCATCTGAAGCGCCCGCCTGGTGACTATGACTCCGAAGGGATTACCAACGGTAGTGAGCGAACGCCTTGTTGGCTTCGGCCATACGGTGAACGTCTTCACGTTTCTTAACTGCAGTACCTTTGTTGTCTGCAGCATCAGTGAGTTCGTTCGCCAGGCGCAGAGCCATGGATTTATCACCGCGTTTACGAGCAGCTTCAACGATCCAACGCATTGCCAGGGCATTACGACGGACCGGACGAACTTCAACTGGAACCTGATAAGTAGAACCACCTACGCGGCGGGACTTAACTTCGACAGTCGGGCGCACGTTTTCGAGCGCAACTTCGAAGGCTTCCAGTTCAGATTTACCAGAACGCTGAGCCAGGGTCTCCAGCGCGCTGTATACGATAGTTTCTGCAGTAGATTTTTTACCATCTACCATCAGGATATTGACAAATTTAGCCAGCAGTTCTGATCCGAACTTCGGATCCGGCAGAATTTTACGCTGACCAATGACGCGACGACGTGGCATGGAAATACTCCGTTGTTAATTCAGGATTGTCCAAAACTCTAAGAGTTTAGTATGACATTAAGATAAATCAGTTTGGCCTTACTTAACGGAGAACCATTAAGCCTTAGGACGCTTCACGCCGTACTTGGAGCGAGCCTGCTTACGGTCTTTAACGCCGGAGCAGTCAAGCGCACCACGAACGGTGTGGTAACGAACACCCGGAAGGTCTTTAACACGACCGCCACGGATCAGGATCACGGAGTGCTCCTGCAGGTTGTGACCTTCACCACCGATGTAGGAGGTGACTTCGAAACCGTTAGTCAGACGCACACGGCAAACTTTACGCAGTGCGGAGTTCGGTTTCTTAGGAGTGGTGGTATATACGCGAGTACATACGCCACGTTTCTGCGGGCAGGCTTCCAGCGCTGGCACGTTGCTCTTTGCAACTTTGCGCGCGCGTGGTTTGCGTACCAGCTGGTTAATTGTTGCCATTAAATAGCTCCTGGTTTTAGCTTTTGCTTCGTAAACACGTAATAAATCGCCTCATATATTATGAGGACGCAGAATTTTAGGGCGGTGCCGAAAAGGTGTCAAGAAATATACAACGATCCCGCCATCACCAGGCCAACTGACCGGCATGTTTGACTGTGAGTCTGACGAAATCAGTATAGCTAACCCTGCCGACACTGTCCGCAATTTGACCAGCCAGCCCGCGGGCGTCAACGTCGTCTTGCAGCACGTATAGGGTTATGGGGGCGGATTGCAGGATCTCAAGGAAGCGACCATCGGCGATGGCCGCGGTGACGCCGTCAGACAGTAGTACCAGATCGTCGCCGTGCTCCATCAAACGAAGCATCGCTGCGATGTCGGCATGCCAGGGGGAAACACTGAGCGTATGGAGCATGGGGGCCTCAGAAACGCAAAATCACATCAAATTCATGCAGACGGGCGCGCAGGGCATCCGGCGCCAGGCATTCGACATCCACCACCCACGGGGTCGCGGGATCCAGGCCGCGCTCTCGCGCTGAGTCGGCGCACAGCCAGCACTGGTCGATATCATATAGCGACAGCAATTTAAAGGTAGCGATGTAGTCGCGGGCCAGCACAGCGCCAGGCCGCTGTTCGGGTAACAGCTGAAACACGCCGTCGCCCACAAAAAACACGCCAATATCGTCGGTGAGCGCGGAGGTTGCTAATAAGGCATCGAGGCCTTCCCTGCCGGCGGCGCTGCCGTGCGGCGCAGAGGAAAATACAAAAGCCACACGTTTCATCAGAACTGCACCATCCGATCGCAAGTAAGCGCCGCTTCCGCTAGCGCGCCGAGCCCGCTCAAGGTAAAACCCGGCTGCAAATTGTGGCCAGGCAGAGCGAGCTGTTGCGCTTCGCGTTCGTCCGTTACGCCACGACGCAGGGCGGCCGCCACGCAGATATGCAGCGCGACGCCGTGCTCATCGTGGAGGGATTGCCACCCGCGCACCAGATCGAACTCATCGCTGGCGGGCGCCGTCAGCTGGTTAGCGTTAAGCACGCCTTCGCGATAGAAAAAAACGCACGCCAGCTCATGGCCTTCCTGCAGCACGGCCTGGGCAAATTGCCAGGCGCTGCTCGCCTGCTGCGTGCCATAGGCTGGGCCGGTCACCGTGAGGGCAAAACGCATTACTTATCCAGCCCCTGGAAATCGCCGCTTTTGAACTGGCGAATATAGAGGTAGACGGTGTGCTTGGAGATGTTCAGACGATCGGCTACCTGGTTAATAGCGTCTTTAATATCGAAGATCCCTTTCTCGTAGAGATTCAGCACGATTTGACGGTTTTTCGCATTGTTAGACACGCTGCGATCGGCATTCACCTCTTCAATGGTGAACTCCAGCGTCTGGGCGACCAGATCGTCTACCGAAGAAGCAAAGTTCACCGGCGAGTTCACTTCAGGCGTTTCTGGCGGAATAAAGGTGCTCATGATCTGGGAAAACGGCACATCCAGATTCATGTTGATACACAGCAGACCAATCACCCGTTGATCGCGGTTGCGAATGGCAATCGTCACCGACTTCATCAGTACGCCGCTTTTAGCACGGGTAAAGTAGCATTTGGAAACGCTGCTATCGGCGCCCGTCATATCGTGCAGCATGCGCAGCGCAAGATCGGTAATCGGTGAACCGATTTGGCGGCCGGTATGTTCACCATTGGCGATACGGATGGCAGAGCATTTCAGATCCTGCAAAGAATGCAGCACGATTTCACAGTGCGAACCGATGAGCATCGCCAACCCGTCCACTACCGCTTCATAAGATTTGAGAATATCGAAATCGGTCTGGTCAAAGGGACGTTGATCCAGCAGGTCAAGCTCGCTGGTTTCATTGGTTAAAAGCGACCTGGACATGAAAAAAAGCACTCCTTTTCAGGAGCCTGTCGTTATTGTCAGGGCAGGCTCATCATCATTATTAAGCTATCTAAAGTAATACAGCGCCTGAGGATCTTTCCAGTTTTAATTATATCTGCGCTCAATAAAAAAGCCGCCGCCTCTGACGAGACGGCGGCCTGAACCTGATTACTTCTTAGCGTCAGCTTTCGTGTCCGCGGCTTTCGCATCGCCTGCGGCTTCCGGCTGTGCATCTGCCTTCGGCGCCGGTTTGATATCCAGCAGTTCTACATCAAAGACCAGCGTAGAGTTGGCCGGGATGCCCGGGACGCCAGTTTTACCGTAGGCCAGGTCCGGCGGAATAACCAGCTTGATTTTGCCGCCTTTCTTGATGTTCTTCAGGCCTTCAGTCCAGCCCGGGATCACGCCGTCGAGACGGAAAGAGAGCGGCTCGCCGCGAGTATAAGAGTTATCAAACTCTTTACCGTCGATCAGGGTACCTTTGTAGTTTACCACCACGGTATCGCTATCTTTCGGCGCATCGCCAGCGCCTTCTTTCTCGACTTTATACAGCAGGCCAGTTTTTGAGGTTTTCACGCCCTTCTCTTTGGCAAAGTTGTCACGGAAAGCTTTGCCTTTGGCTTCGTTCTCAGTGGCGTCTTTTTCCATTTTCTGCTGAGCCGCGGTCTTCACGCGCGTTTCAAAGGCCTGCAGAGTCTGTTCGATCTCCTGGTCGGACAGTTTGCTCTTATCGGCAAACGCGTCCTGTACGCCGGCGATCAGCTGGGCTTTATCCAGCTTAATGCCCAGCTTCTCTTGTTCTTTCAGGGAGTTTTCCATGTAACGCCCCAGGGACGCGCCCAGCGCATAGGCCGATTTCTGATCGTCATTTTTAAATGCCGATTTACTCTCAGCCGCCGGGGCTGCCTTCGTTGCCGTATCTGCAGCGAAGGTCAGCGGTGCATTCAGGGCGACGGCCATTGTGGTCGCCAGCAGCGTTACTTTAAACAGTGATTTCATCCATTTCTCCAGGGCCGGGGCCTCTCGCCCCAGGGTTATCGTAAAAAGCAAAAAACGTACTATAGAACGTTGCCGTTAAAATCTACATACGGACGTTCCTGAATATCGCCTCTTTTAGGACTATTTTTGTATGAATAAGTTTCCTGTACGGCGCAGCGATGCTGCGCGCCAGGGGAAACTTAAGTAGAATCCGCCCGCAGGATCAGACTAAAGAGGTTACCCATGCACGATAGCACATTAGAAACGCGCCTTGCGGAGCTGGAAAGCCGGCTGGCGTTTCAGGAAATCACCATCGAAGACCTCAACAAAACCGTGACCGCCCACGAGATCGAGATGGCGAAGATGCGGGAGCATATGCGTCTGATGATCGAGAAGCTGAAGGCGACCCAACCCTCCCATATCGCCTCCCAGGCGGAAGAAACGCCACCGCCGCACTATTGAGGCGTAAAAAAAGCGGGTTTCCCCGCTTTTTTGTCGTCTTCGTGCCGAAGCGCAAAGATTAGTGGCAGCCGCAGCCACCGTGGCCGCCGCAGCCGCCTTTACCATGGTCGTGACCATGATCGTGGCCGTGGCCGCCGCAGCAACCGTCATGACCATGGTCATGATCGTGATCGTGGCCATGCGCGCCGTGCACGTGACCGTGCTCCAGCTCTTCCGCAGTCGCTTCGCGGATGGCGACGACTTCCACATTAAACTTCAGGTTCTGGCCAGCCAGCATGTGGTTGCCATCAACCACAACGTGGTCGTCTTCAACTTCAGTGATTTCTACTGGTACCGGACCCTGATCGGTTTCCGCCAGGAAGCGCATGCCAACCTGCAGTTCATCAACGCCCATGAAGACGTCTTTCGGTACACGCTGCACCAGGTTTTCGTCATACTGACCGTAAGCGTCGTTAGCGCCGACGGCAACGTCAAATTTGTCGCCCACTTCGTGGCCATCCAGCGCGTTTTCCAGGCCGGAAATCAGGGAGCCGTGACCGTGCAGGTAATCCAGCGGCGCGCTTACCGGAGACTCATCAACCAACACACCGTCTTCTGTACGTACCTGATAGGCCAGGCTGACCACCAGGTCTTTTGCTACTTTCATGATATCTCCTGAGATGGGAAGAATAGTGGCGCAGATTGTAGCGGAATTCTGCTGCCGTGTACCCTTTAGCTTAAAAAAAGCCGACGGATAACGCTAGTCGGGATGAAAAATGCCAATCACCTGCTCCTCTTTGCGTACATGCTCACGGGCCTCTTTATCTGCCTCACGCATCTGATGACCGCATTTAACGCACTCAACAACATCGACATTATTCTCACGCCACATTGCCAGCGAATCCTGCGCCTGGCACGCCGGACATTTCGCCCCGGCAATAAAACGTTTACGCACTGCCATAAGATTTACCTTTATTCAAACTCGTCCCAGCCGTCCAGCTGCCGGCTCTCTTTCTGCATTTCGCGCTGGAAAATCTCTTCCAGTTCGCGCCGGGCCTCCCGCACGCGTGATATCTGTACCGTATCAGTATGCACTGGCATTAGCTCGCGCAGCATTCGCATATCGAGGCGTCGGAAGTGCAGCTGCGCGCGCTGGGCCTGGTGAGGATGCATCCCGAGGGTGATGAGCGCTTTGCGCCCCAGCTCCAACGCACTGGAGAAAGTTTCACGAGAAAACTGCGTCACGCCGGCCTGCAGCAGCTCATGCGCCTCAACGCGCCCGCGAGCGCGGGCCAGAATATGCAGATGTGGAAAGTGTTGTTGACACATTTCCACCAGCCGCATGGTATCTTCTGGCTCATTACAGGTGATGACGATCGACTGCGCCTCTTCCGCTCCCGCCGAGCGCAGCAGCTCCAGCTGGGTGGCATCGCCAAAATAGACTTTATAGCCATAGTTGCGCATCAGATTTACCGCGCTGATGTCCCGCTCCAGTACCGTAATACGCATCTTATTGGCCATCAGCAGGCGACCAATGACCTGACCAAAGCGACCAAACCCGACAATAATCACCTGCGGCTTGTCATCCTCCACCCACGGCGCCTCACCGGTATCGTCCGCCGGGTTCAGCCGTCGCGACAATAGCTTATCTATCCCCTTCATCAGCAGCGGCGTCGTCATCATCGACAACGTTACCGCCACCAGCAGCAGCGCCATCTGGTCGTGCTGAAACAACCGCTGAGAGGCGGGCAGCGAAAAGAGGACAAACGCGAACTCGCCGCCCTGGCTTAATACGCCCGCGAACTGCATCCGCTCGGAACTTCGCAGGCCATAGAGACGGGCCAGCAGATAGAGCACCAGCATTTTTACCGCCACCAGCACCGCCACGCTCACCGCCACCCACAGCAGATGGGTATACAGTACGCCAAGGTTCAGCGCCATGCCGACGGAAATAAAGAACAACCCGAGCAGCAGCCCCTTGAACGGATCGATAGCGATCTCCAGTTCGTGGCGATACTCACTTTCCGCCAGCAGCACGCCGGCAATAAAGGTGCCCAGCGCCATCGACAGCCCCAGCGCCTCCATAAACAGGGCAGATCCGAGGACCAACAGCAGCGTGGCGGCAGTGAACACCTCCCTGACCCCCGAGCTGGCGATAAAACGGAACACCGGCCGCAGCAGATAGCGTCCGCCAATCAGCATCCCGGCAAAGGCCAGGACCTTCATGCCGACCGTCAACCAGTTCACATGCTCATCCGCTGAACCGGCCAGCAGGGGCACCAGCGCCAGCGCCGGGATCACCGCCAGATCCTGAAACAGCAGCACCGAAAAGCCTAGCTGTCCCGCTTCGCTGCGGCTCATTCCCTTCTCACGCATCAGCTGCAGCGCCATGGCGGTGGAAGACATCGCCAGGCCGATCCCGCCGACCACCGCCGCCTGCCATGAAAACCCGGTCGTCATCAGCAACCCACCGAGGATCGCCGCGCTGAGCATCACCTGCGCCGCGCCAACGCCGAAGATGGAGCTCCGCAGTCGCCATAGCTTGGCGGGATTGAGCTCCAGGCCGATGATAAACATCAGAAACACTACGCCGAGCTCAGAGAAATGGAGAATTTCATCCACATCGCTGATAAACCCGAGCCCCCACGGACCAATGGCGATCCCGGCCAGCAGATAGCCCAGCACCGCGCCAATCCCCAGTCTTGAAGCCAGAGGGACGGCGATGACGGCCGCGAACAAAAACAACACCCCCGCCAGCAGCAAATCAGATCCCGCCATGGACACCTCCGGCGGCGATGGGATTGGCCAACCAGTCCCGGTAGGCCAGGGCGCGGCTGCGCAGCTCCTCTGGCTGCTGCCTCCGGGCCCAGTAGACGATAATGGGGCTCATCCAGTGCATACGGCACATGCCGGCGGTCAGTTCAAAAGGACGTAAAATATCGTTCATCGGATAGCGATTAGCATCGCGACGGTAGGCGCTCTCAGGCTCGCCGGTAGTGATCACGCTGCGCCAGTACTTTCCCGCCAGTTCGTTCCCTCCGGTGCCGCTGGCGAAGCCGCGGCTTAACACACGATCCAGCCACTCCTTAAGCAGCGCCGGACAGCTCCAGGTATATAAAGGGTGCTGGAAAACAATCACCTCATGCTGGCGCAGCAGGTCCTGTTCGTAAGCAATATCGATAAAAAAATCCGGATAGTGCGCGTAGAGATCGTGCACGGTGACGTTCGGCAACTGTAAGGCCGGCTCTAATAAAACCCGGTTGGCCACGGAATCCTGAGATTCTGGGTGGGCATACAGCAGCAACACTTTCGCTGTCTGAGACATCATTCCCCTCCCGTAGGTCTTCTGGCGGCCTGCACAGCCCCGGCGTTTTGACACAGCCAGAATGACTTTGTGTATCGTCTTCGTTTTGGGCTACCATGGCGGCCCGGTGAAGCGATTCGCTTCCACACTACATTATCATAATGACAAATTAACATAGTCTGAACATACGGCGCCTTATGATTGTTTTCTCCTCGTTACAAATTCGTCGCGGCGTACGCGTCCTGCTGGACAACGCCACCGCTACCATCAATCCTGGCCAAAAGGTCGGTCTGGTGGGGAAAAACGGCTGCGGGAAATCGACGCTGCTATCGCTTTTGAAAAACGAGATAAGCGCTGACGGCGGCAGTATGACCTATCCCGGCAACTGGCAGCTGGCCTGGGTGAATCAGGAAACCCCGGCGCTACCGCAGCCGGCAATCGATTATGTCATTGACGGCGATCGAGAATATCGCCAACTGGAGGCCGCGCTCCAGCAGGCTAACGAACGCAACGACGGTCATGCTATCGCCACCGTCCACGGTAAGCTGGACGCCATCGACGCCTGGACGATCCGTTCGCGCGCCGCCAGCCTGCTGCACGGTCTGGGTTTCAGCAATGAACAGCTTGAGCGGCCGGTCAGCGATTTTTCCGGCGGCTGGCGTATGCGCCTTAACCTCGCCCAGGCGCTGATCTGCCGCTCCGATCTGCTGCTGCTCGATGAACCGACTAACCACCTCGATCTCGATGCGGTGATTTGGCTGGAGAAGTGGCTGAAGGGCTATACGGGAACGCTGATCCTCATCTCCCACGATCGCGATTTTCTCGATCCTATCGTCGACAAAATTATCCATATCGAACAGCAGACAATGTTTGAGTACACCGGCAACTACAGTTCGTTTGAAGTGCAGCGCGCCACCCGCCTCGCTCAGCAGCAGGCGATGTACGAAAGCCAGCAGCAGCGCGTCGCGCACCTGCAAAGCTATATCGATCGCTTCCGTGCCAAAGCCACCAAGGCCAAGCAGGCGCAAAGCCGGATCAAAATGCTGGAGCGGATGGAGCTTATCGCTCCGGCGCACGTGGATAACCCGTTCCACTTCAGCTTCCGCCAGCCGGAGAGCTTGCCTAACCCGCTGCTGAAGATGGAGAAAGTCAGCGCCGGCTACGGCGAGCGTATTATTCTCGACTCCATCAAGCTTAACCTGGTGCCGGGCTCGCGTATCGGCCTGCTGGGCCGCAACGGCGCCGGGAAGTCGACGCTGATTAAGCTCCTGGCAGGCGAGCTCCAGCCCGTAAGCGGCGAGATCGGCCTCGCGAAAGGCATCAAGCTCGGCTACTTCGCCCAGCATCAGCTGGAATTCCTGCGCGCCGATGAGTCGCCGCTGCAGCACCTGGCGCGTCTGGCGCCGCAGGAGCTGGAGCAGAAGCTGCGTGATTATCTCGGCGGCTTTGGTTTCCAGGGCGATAAGGTGAGCGAAGAAACCCGCCGCTTCTCCGGTGGAGAAAAGGCTCGCCTGGTACTGGCCCTGATCGTCTGGCAGCGCCCTAACCTGCTGCTGCTCGATGAACCGACCAACCACCTTGACCTCGATATGCGTCAGGCCTTAACCGAAGCGCTGATCGACTTTGAAGGGGCGCTGGTGGTCGTATCGCACGATCGGCACCTGATCCGTTCCACCACTGACGATCTATACCTCGTCCACGATGGTAAAGTCGAGCCGTTCGACGGCGATCTGGAAGATTATCAGCAGTGGCTCAGCGACTCGCAAAAACAGGAGTCCCAGAGCGGCGAGCCGCCAAAAGAGAGCGGCAATAGCGCCCAGGCGCGCAAAGACCAGAAGCGTCGGGAAGCGGAGCTGCGCAGCCAGACCCAACCGCTGCGCAAAGAGATCGCCCGTCTGGAAAAAGAGATGGACAAGCTCAACGCGCAGTTGGCCAGTGCGGAAGAAAAACTTGGCGACAGTGAGCTTTATGACGCCTCACGTAAAGCCGAGCTGACCGAATGCCTGCAGCAGCAGGCCAGCGCGAAGTCCGGGCTGGAGGAGTGCGAGATGGCCTGGCTGGAGGCCCAGGAGCAGCTGGAGCGCATGCTTCAGGAAGGCTAAACTCTTCCTCTTCATCCTGCCTGCGCGTACGCTGCCGCTGGCAGGGTGGGTTTCTGCCCTCTTCATGGCCTGGCCATCAGCGACATCAATGATTTGTTTTTGCTGTAAGCTGGCGTCACTGGCCGCAAGACCACATATTGGCTAACCCCCTGCATGCCCTGCGCGGTATAGTCATCATCACGTTTATTAATTGTTCTGGTGCTATGGTTGAAATCATCCCCACAGACATGACGCCCCCCGAAAACGATTCGCGTGAGTTCCATCCGATGCGCGGCGTGGGCAATCGTCATCTGCAAACCATGCTGCCGCGGCTGATTCGCCGTAAATTGCGCTTTACCCCGCACTGGCAGCGCCTTGAGCTGCCGGACGGCGATTTTGTCGATCTGGCCTGGAGCGAAGACCCGCACCAGGCGCGCCATAAGCCGCGCCTCGTCGTTTTTCACGGCCTGGAAGGCAGTCTGCACAGCCCGTACGCCCATGGTCTGATCCACGCGGCGATGCAGCGCGGCTGGCTGGGCGTGGTGATGCATTTCCGCGGCTGCAGCGGCGAACCTAACCGCAATCACCGCATCTATCACTCCGGCGAAACGGAAGATGGCACCTGGTTTTTGCACTGGCTGAAGCGCGAGTTTGGTCCCGCGCCGACCGCGGCCGTCGGCTATTCGCTGGGCGGCAATATGCTGGGCTGCCTGCTGGCAGAAGAAGGCGACCGCTGCCCGCTGGATGCGGCGGTAATCGTCTCCGCGCCTTTCATGCTCGAAGCCTGCAGCTATCATATGGATAAGGGCTTCTCGCGGGTTTATCAGCGCTATCTGCTCAATCTGTTAAAAGCCAACGCTTCACGCAAGCTGAAAGCGTACCCGGGCTCGCTGCCCGTCGATTTACGCCAGCTCAAAGGGATGCGCCGCATCCGGGAATTTGACGATATGATCACCGCCAAAATCCATGGCTTCGCCGATGCGCTGGATTATTACCGGCAATGCAGCGCCATGCCGCGGCTCAGCGATATCACTAAGCCGACGCTCATCATTCACGCGAAAGACGATCCGTTTATGGATCACCACTCGATTCCGCCGCAGGAGCAACTGCCCGCGAACGTAGAGTATCAATTGACCGAGCAAGGCGGCCACGTTGGCTTTGTCAGCGGCACTCTGCGTAAACCGGAGATGTGGCTGGAAAGACGCATTCCTGACTGGTTAAACCGCTGGCTGGAGGTTCCCGTATGATTATTCCCTGGCAGGATCTGGATCCCGAAACGCTGGATAACCTGATTGAAAGCTTTGTGTTACGTGAAGGCACCGATTATGGTGAACATGAACGTTCACTTGCCGATAAAGTCGCCGATGTAAAACAGCAGCTGAAACGCGGAGAGGCGGTCCTTGTGTGGTCGGAACTGCATGAGACGGTCAATATTATGCCGCGCGCGCTGTTTAACGGCTAAGGCGACGCCACTACATCGTTTAACCAGGGAGTTGTTATGTCTGCCAAACATCCGGTGATCGCCGTCACGGGCTCCAGCGGCGCGGGCACTACCACCACCAGCCTTGCCTTTCGCAAAATCTTCGCGCAGCTAAACCTGCACGCCGCGGAGGTGGAAGGCGATAGCTTTCATCGCTACACCCGCCCGGAAATGGACATGGCGATCCGTAAGGCGCGGGATCAGGGTAAACATATCAGCTACTTTGGCCCGGAGGCGAACGACTTCGGCCTGCTGGAGCAGACCTTTGTCGACTATGGTCGCCACGGCAAAGGTCAGTCGCGGAAATATCTCCACACCTATGACGAAGCCGTGCCGTGGAATCAGGTGCCGGGGACCTTTACCCCCTGGCAGCCGCTGCCGGAGCCGACAGACGTGCTGTTCTATGAGGGGCTGCACGGCGGGGTTGTCACGCCGCAGCATGATGTCGCCAGCCATGTCGACCTGCTGGTCGGGGTGGTGCCTATCGTTAACCTCGAGTGGATCCAAAAGCTTATTCGCGACACCAGCGAACGCGGCCACTCCCGGGAGGCGGTGATGGACTCGGTCGTCCGCTCGATGGAAGATTACATCAACTTCATTACCCCGCAATTTTCCCGCACCCATATCAACTTTCAGCGCGTGCCGACGGTGGACACCTCCAACCCGTTTGCCGCCAAAGCGATCCCCTCGCTGGACGAGAGCTTTGTGGTGATCCATTTCCGCAATCTGCAGAATATCGATTTCCCCTGGCTGTTGGCGATGCTGCAGGGCTCGTTTATCTCGCACATGAACACCCTG
The DNA here is from genome assembly GCF_025813515.1 of Klebsiella sp. KP20-425-1. Classification (NCBI taxonomy): domain Bacteria; kingdom Pseudomonadati; phylum Pseudomonadota; class Gammaproteobacteria; order Enterobacterales; family Enterobacteriaceae; genus Klebsiella; species Klebsiella sp. KP20-425-1. Next base: position 415,825 of record NZ_CP109614.1, on the reverse strand, counting down.
GTGGTGCCGGGCGGTAAAATGGGGCTGGCGATGGAGCTTATCATGACGCCGCTGGTCGAGCGCCTGATGGAAGGCCGTAAGATAGGCTAACCAAAAAACCCCGGCCTGGCCGGGGTTGAGATTCGATACAACGGCAGGCGAAGACTACGCCTCGATCACTTCATAGGAGTGAGTGATGTTCACCGCTTTTTCCAGCATCAGCGCCACCGAGCAGTATTTCTCTGCCGACAGGTCCACCGCCCGGGAGACCGCGGCATCTTTCAGCGCCTTGCCGGTGACGATAAAATGCAGATTAATATGCGTGAACAGACGCGGAGCCTCTTCGCGACGCTCGGAGGTCAGCTTCACTTCGCAATTGGTCACGTCGTGACGACCTTTTTGCAGAATGGAGACCACATCGATCGCACTGCAACCGCCCGCCGCCATCAGCACCATCTCCATCGGGCTGGGAGCCTTATCCCCGGAGTTGCCATCCATCAGAATCTGGTGTCCCGATGCGGACTCCCCGATAAAGGTTAACCCTTCTACCCATTTCACACGCGCTTGCATAAAATTTAACTCCAGTATCGCAATATTCCTGTCAGATTACGCGCACATAACAATTCTCGCAACGGAAGGCGACCTGCGTCATGCTGAAGCGAGACACCAGGAGACATGCGGCGAAAGCTATGCTAAAACAGTCTGGATGCTACAGTAATACATTGATGTACTGCATGTATGCAGAGGAGTTCACATTACGGGCTGTCGAAAAATCATCAGCCAGCTTCCCAGGTATAGGGAAACAATACGATTGCATGCCCGGACGCCGTGTAGTGTCGGCGCCCGGAGATAGCTTATAACAGAGGATAACCGCGCATGGTGCTTGGCAAACCGCAAACAGACCCTACCCTTGAATGGTTCTTGTCTCATTGCCACATTCATAAGTACCCATCAAAGAGCACGCTGATCCACCAGGGTGAAAAAGCAGAAACGCTGTACTACATCGTTAAAGGCTCCGTGGCTGTACTCATCAAGGATGAAGAAGGTAAAGAGATGATCCTCTCCTACCTCAACCAGGGCGATTTCATCGGTGAATTAGGCCTGTTTGAAGAGGGTCAGGAGCGTAGCGCCTGGGTACGGGCGAAAACCGCATGTGAAGTGGCCGAAATCTCTTATAAGAAATTCCGTCAGCTGATCCAGGTGAACCCGGACATTCTGATGCGTCTCTCTTCGCAAATGGCTCGCCGTCTGCAGGTCACGTCTGAGAAAGTGGGCAACCTCGCCTTCCTCGACGTGACGGGCCGTATCGCCCAGACGCTGCTGAACCTGGCGAAGCAACCGGATGCCATGACCCACCCGGACGGTATGCAAATTAAAATTACCCGCCAGGAAATTGGTCAGATCGTCGGCTGCTCTCGTGAAACCGTTGGTCGTATTTTGAAAATGCTGGAAGATCAGAACCTGATTTCCGCGCACGGTAAAACCATCGTCGTCTACGGCACCCGTTAAGTTGCTAAGCGGCGTATTGCTCCCGCAGTACGCCGTTTTTGTTTTTCCCTCATGTGGCGCAGGCTGATTTACCACCCGGAAGTCAACTATGCACTGCGGCAAACGCTGGTGCTGTGTCTGCCCGTGGCCATCGGTCTTCTGCTCGGCCATCTCCAGCAGGGGCTGTTATTTTCCTTAGTCCCCGCCTGCTGCAACATTGCCGGTCTTGATACCCCGCATAAGCGCTTTTTCAAACGCCTGATTATCGGCGGCTGCCTGTTTGCCGGATGTAGTCTGGTGGTGCAGTTGCTGCTTGCCCAGGCGATACCCCTGCCGTTTATTCTCAGCGGCCTGGCGCTCTTGCTCGGCGTTACCGCGGAGATCAGTTCGCTGCACGCGCGGCTGCTGCCCGCGTCGCTGATCGCCGCCATCTTTACCCTGAGCCTGGCGGGCAATATGCCCATCTGGGAGCCGCTGCTGATCTACGCCTTCGGCACGCTGTGGTACGGCGTGTTTAACTGGTTCTGGTTCTGGCTGTGGCGCGAACAGCCGCTACGGGAGTCGCTTAGCCTGCTTTACCGGGAGCTGGCGGACTACTGTGAAGCCAAATACAGCCTGCTGACCCAGCATACCGATCCCTCGACCGCCCTGCCGCCGCTGCTCACCCGCCAGCAGAAAGTGGTCGATCTGATTACCCAGTGCTATCAGCAGATGCATATGCTGGCCGCTAACCAACGCAACGATCATAAGCGCCTGCTGCGGGCGTTTCAGATGGGGCTGGATCTACAGGAGCATATTTCGGTCAGCCTGCATCAGCCGGAAGAGGTGCAAAAGCTGGTGGAACGCAGCCATGCCGAAGCGGTGATCCGCTGGAACGCGCAGACCGTCGCCGCCCGCCTGCGCGTGCTGGCGGATGACATGCTCTATCATCGCTTTCCAAAGCGCTTTCAGATGGATAAACAGATCGAGGCTCTGGAAAAGATCGCCAGACAACATCCGGATAACCCGGTCGGCCACTTCTGCGCCTGGCACTTCAGCCGCATCGCCCGGGTGCTGCATACCCAGCGCCCGCTGTATGCCCGGGACCTGATGGCCGACAAAGAGCGTCGTTTACCGCTATTGCCCGCGCTAAAGAACTACCTGTCGCTAAAATCGCCCGCGCTGCGCAATGCCGCCCGCATCAGCGTGATGCTGAGCGTCGCCAGCCTGATGGGCAACGCCCTGCACTTGCCTAAGCCCTACTGGATCCTGATGACGGTGCTTTTCGTCACCCAGAACGGCTATGGCGCCACCCGGGTGCGTATTGTTCACCGGGCGGCGGGAACGCTCGCCGGCCTGACGATCGCCGGGCTGACCTTGCATTTTCACGTTCCGGAGAGCTACACCCTGAGCGGGATGCTGCTGATTACCCTGCTCAGCTATCTGATCATTCGCAAACACTATGGCTGGGCGATGGTTGGGTTTACGGTGACGGCGGTATATACCCTGCAGCTGCTGACGCTTAACGGCGAACAGTTTATTATCGCCCGGCTGATCGACACCCTTATCGGCTGCCTGATTGCCTTCGGCGGGATGGTCTGGCTGTGGCCGCAGTGGCAGAGCGGCCTGCTGAAAAAAAACGCCCACGATGCGCTGGAGGCCGACCAGCAGGCAATTCGCCTGATCCTCAGCGCCGATCCAAAAGCCCCCGCGCTGGCCTATCAACGCATGCGCGTCAACCAGGCGCACAACGCGCTCTACAACTCCCTGAATCAGGCGATGCAGGAACCCGGGTTTAATACCCACTATCTGGAAGATATGAAGCTGTGGGTGACGCACAGCCAGTTTATCGTCGAACACATCAACGCTATGACCACCCTGGCCCGGGAGCATACGATGCTGACCCCGGATCTTGCCCAGCGCTATCTCGAATCCTGTGAGATTGCGCTGCAGCGCTGCCAGCAGCGGCTGGACAGCGATGGTCCCGGCAGCGCAGGGGATGCCAATATTATGGAGTCGCCGGAAAGCGAGGTGCCGATCGGTCCGTTAAGCACCCTGGAGCAGCATCTGCAACGCATTCTGGGCCATCTGAACACCATGCACACCATTTCGTCAGTGGCGTGGCGTCAGCGGCCGCACCATGGCATCTGGCTGCGGAAGATCAACCGTTAATCACCTTTGCCACCGCCTGGGCAAAGCGCGCCATCCCTTCAGTAATATCCTGCTCGTCGATGATCAGCGAGGGAACAAAACGCATCACGTCCGGCCCGGCGTTGAGCACCATGACGCCGGCGTCGGCCGCGGCATAGAGGAAATCACGCGCGCGGCCTTTGTGCTGCGGCTTGAGTTCCGCGCCGATCAGCAGGCCCATCCCGCGTATATCACTGAACAGATCAAACTCGGCATCCAGCCGCTGCAGGTGTTTGACGAACAGTTCGCGCTTCGCGCTCACGCCATCCAGCACCGCCGGGGTATTGATCAGATCGAAGGCGGCGTTGGCGACCGCGCAGGCCAGCGGGTTGCCGCCGTAGGTTGAGCCATGGGAGCCCGCATGGAAGGCGCTGGCGATCTCGTGGGTGGTCAGCATGGCGCTGACCGGGAAGCCGCCGCCCAGCGCTTTGGCGCTGGTCAGAATATCCGGGGTCACGCCGTAGTGCATATAGGCGAACAGCGATCCGGTACGCCCCATACCACACTGTACTTCATCAAAGACGAGCAGCGCCTGGTGCTGATCGCACAGCTCGCGCAGTCCCTGCAGGAAAGCCGGCGTGGCCGCCGTCACGCCGCCTTCGCCCTGAATCGGCTCCACCACCACCGCGCAGGTGTGGTCATCCATCACCGCTTTTACCGCCTGCAGATCGTTGAAGGGAACATGGACAATATCCGCCGGTTTTGGGCCGAAACCATCGGAATACTTCGGCTGACCGCCGACGGAAACGGTAAACAGGGAGCGGCCATGAAAGGCATTATGGAAGGCGATGATTTTGGTTTTATACGGGCTATGGCGGGTCACCGCATAGTGACGCGCCAGCTTAAAGGCCGTTTCATTGGCTTCGGTGCCGGAGTTCATAAACACCACGCGCTCGGCGAAGGTAGCCTCGACAAGTTTACGTCCCAGACGCAGCGCCGGCTCATTGGTAAAGACGTTGCTGGTGTGCCACAGCGTTTCGCCCTGCTGATGCAGCGCCGCCACCAGCGCCGGATGGCAATGGCCAAGCGCCGTCACCGCGATACCGCCGGCGAAATCGATATACTCTTTCCCCTGCTGATCCCAGACGCGGCTGCCCTTCCCCTTCACCGGGATGAATTCTGCCGGTGCATAAATTGGCAAAATAACTTCATCGAATGTGGCGCGGGTGATTGCCGGTTGTTCAGTTGCCATGTCTTACCCATCCCTCTTCGTTACGCAGATGCGATTATGATAATCTAATCACAAAATATGCATAAAAAATCAGTCAATAGCAACTGAAAATCACCGTTTCAAAAAGTTGGCCAGCAATTGATGGCCCTGCTCGCTGAGGATGCTTTCCGGATGAAACTGCACGCCCTCGAGATCCCATTCGCGGTGACGGATCCCCATAATCTCACCGCTGGCGCTGCGGGCAGTGACGTTAAACTCGGACGGGAGCGTCGGCGGGTCAATCACCAGCGAGTGATAGCGGGTCACCGTCAGGGGATTATTCAGCCCCTGAAACACCCCTTCGCCGTTATGCTCGATAAGCGAGGTTTTGCCATGCATGACCTGGGCCGCCCGCACGATAGTCGCGCCAAACGCCTGGGCGATCGCCTGATGCCCGAGACAGACGCCCAGCAGCGGCGTTTTTCCGGCATAGTGGCGGATAACCGCGAGGGAAATCCCCGCCTCATCCGGCGTGCAGGGGCCTGGCGAGATCACGATTTTCTCCGGCGCCAGCGCCGCTATCTCCTCCAGCGTCAACGCATCGTTGCGCCTGACCAGTACTTCCGCCCCCAGTTCGCAGAAGTACTGATACAGATTCCAGGTGAAAGAGTCATAGTTATCGATAAGCAGGATCATAGCGGCTCCGGAACAATCAAAACCGGGCTATTCTACTCAGATTCCCGCGCTTCGCTTACCACTTTGCGAAAGATCGCCACCAGCGGGGCCAGATCGCCCATCGCGCTCTGCTGGCAGGCCGCACTCCAGCCGGCGGGGTCAACGTCACGCCAGTTAAGAAGGTAGCCGGCATGTATCGCCAGCTGTTCAAAGAAAATGCGCTGGGTCAGGCCATTGCCAAGACGAAAAGGGTGCAGCACATTAATTTCACCATAGAACCAGCTCAGGCGTTCGATGAAGGTATCGCGCGGCAGGCCACTGAGATAATCCTCCTGCTCAAGGGCCTGCATCAGGGCATTCCCCTCCTCCTCGATCCGGGCAAAGTGGCAGAACGGCGTATCGCCCAGGTAGAGGTTCACTTCACGCAAGCGGCCCGCCCAGTCAAACAGATCCTGATACAACTGATGATGAATAGCGCACAGATAGGGTAAGCCGCGCACCCGCGGGCCCAGCGGCAGAGTGGCCGCCCGCAGCGCTGTCATCTCAAAGGCGGCCTGCTGCAGATTTTTAGCCTGGCGGATGCCGAGACGGTTGCGCAGCACGTTCAGAGCCGGATAGAGGTAAGGATCGCGTTCATCGCCGAATTTATCGCTCATACTCCCTCCGCAACGTCGCCAGACGCGCCAGCGCCTCTTCGGCAGTCAGCGTAACCAGCGGCACCGTCACGCCTTCAAGGCGACGGCTGGCCTGAAAATTGGTATTGCGTGTCTGTTCCCAGAGTCGGGATTTTTGCTTATCGGTGAGTGGACGCATCGTCGCCCCCCTTATCGTCCCCTGTGTGCCACAAGTATAAGCAGCAATTTCAGGTTATGCCGGGAGGCGACCGGGCGCGGCGATAGACCACCGCGCCGCGGGAGGATTAGGGCAGCACTTTCGCAGAGAGGATAACGACCGGTTTGGTCGGCACATTCTGGTACGGACCAACGTTATGGGTCTGGACCTGGGAGATCTTATCCGCAACATCCATCCCCTTCACCACTTTGCCGAATACCGCATAGCCAAAGTCGCGCTGGCCATGGTCGAGGAAGGCGTTATCCGCCACGTTGATGAAGAACTGACTGGTGGCGCTATCCTGATCGGCGGTACGCGCCATCGCGATGGTGCCGCGGGTGTTGCGCAGGCCGTTGTCTGCTTCATTCTTGATCGGCGGGTTAGGCTGCTTCTGCTGCATCTGTTCGTTAAAGCCGCCGCCCTGCACCATGAATCCCGGGATCACGCGGTGAAAGGTGGTGTTGTTGTAGAAGCCGCTGTTGACGTACTTCAGGAAGTTATCCACGGAAATCGGGGCTTTCTGGCTGTTTAACTCAAGCTCAATGTTACCTGCCGAAGTGGTCAGCAGCACATGCGGATCGCCCTTTGCCGCCATGGCCGGGGAGAACGCTGAAATAGCGAAAACGGCAGCCATCGCCGCCAGTGTTGATTTGAGCATGGAAATTCCTTAACGGAGCAGAATAAAAGCGAGTGCCTTGATTCTAAAGAGCCTTTGCATCCTGGGCCAGCCTTTTACCAAATTTTACTTAGCTGTAATAATTGTAACCGCGCAAACGATCTCCTTTGCAGCGAACAAGCGTGATGCAGATCACATTAAAACATGCAAAAGATAACCCATTTCACAATAAACATTTAATTACATCACCTGAACGAATAAAATCTGTCCGCCCGGCGCAGCGTCAACGCGCTTTACCTTTCTATTCACAGGCCAGTCATGACTAACAGCAACCGTATTAAGCTCACATGGATCAGCTTCTTCTCCTACGCCCTGACCGGCGCGTTGGTGATCGTCACCGGGATGGTGATGGGTAACATTGCGGATTATTTCCATCTGCCCGTTTCCAGTATGAGCAACACCTTTACCTTTCTGAACGCCGGTATTCTTATCTCCATCTTCCTCAATGCCTGGCTGATGGAAATCGTGCCGCTGAAAACTCAGCTGCGCTTTGGCTTTATTTTGATGGTGCTGGCGGTGGCCGGCCTGATGCTCAGCCACAGCCTGGCGCTGTTCTCCGCGTCAATGTTCGTTCTTGGCCTGGTGAGCGGGATCACCATGTCGATCGGGACCTTCCTGATCACCCATATGTATGAAGGCCGTCAGCGCGGGGCGCGTCTGCTGTTTACCGACTCCTTCTTTAGCATGGCGGGCATGATTTTCCCGATGGTCGCCGCCGTCCTGCTGGCGCGCAGCATCGAGTGGTACTGGGTCTACGCCTGTATTGGTCTGGTGTATGTCGCTATTTTCGTCCTGACTTTCGGCTGTGATTTCCCGGTGCTGGGCAAAAAAGCCCAGAGCGAAAACAGCCAGCCGGTGGTGAAAGAGAAGTGGGGCATCGGCGTACTGTTCCTCTCCGTTGCGGCGCTGTGCTACATCCTCGGTCAGCTGGGCTTTATCTCCTGGGTACCGGAATATGCGAAGAGCCTGGGCATGAGCCTCGGCGACGCCGGTAAACTGGTGAGCGATTTCTGGATGTCCTACATGATCGGCATGTGGTCATTCAGCTTCATCCTGCGCTTCTTCGACCTGCAGCGTATCTTAACCGTCCTCGCCGGGCTCGCGACGGTGCTGATGTACCTGTTTATCAATGGTTCGCCGGAGCATATGCCGTGGTTTATTCTGACCCTGGGCTTCTTCTCCAGCGCCATTTACACCTCGATCATTACGCTCGGTTCGCAGCAGACGCGGGTCGCTTCGCCGAAGCTGGTGAACTTTATCCTCACCTGCGGCACCATCGGCACCATGCTCACTTTCGTGGTCACCGGCCCGATTGTGGCGGCCAGCGGTCCCCTGGCCGCGCTGCACACCGCTAACGGCCTCTATGCCGTGGTATTCGTAATGTGCTTTATCCTCGGCTTCGTCTCCCGTCATCGCCAGAACAACGCTCAGGCGGCGTCTCACTAAGCCTTCGGCCCCTTTGCATCCGCAAGGGGGCTGTTCCTCATAAAAGAAAGCTCCTCGCCACCGCGGTCAGTTTGGATCCAGCTTTGCGCCGGCTGGGTGGTCGCGATCACCCTTCCCTGGCGAATTGACCAGCGCACCGGCACCTGGCAGCGGACGGCCTCAAAGCCATTCTCCGCCGGGAGAATGATCAGGTTAGCCGGGTTGCCGCTGACAATGCCGTAATCCTCGAGGCCAAACGTGCGGGCGCTGTTGTCGGTGATAAGCTGCAGGCCGTCGTTGATCTGCTGGTAGCCCATCAGCTGGCAAACATGGAGCCCCATATGCAGGACCTGCAGCATATTGCCGGTCCCCAGCGGGTACCACGGGTCAAAGACGTCATCATGACCAAAGCAAACGTTGATCCCCGCCGCCAACAGCTCCTTCACCCGGGTAATGCCCCGTCGCTTCGGGTAGTCGTCAAACCGGCCCTGCAGATGAATATTCACCAGCGGATTGGCGACAAAGTTGATGCCGGAGAGCTTAAGCAAGCGGAACAGACGCGAGGTATAAGCGCCATTATAGGAGTGCATAGCGGTGGTATGGCTGGCCGTTACCCGCGGCCCTATCCCCGCTTTCAGCGCCAGCGCGGCAACGGTTTCAACAAAGCGCGACTGCTCATCGTCAATTTCATCGCAGTGAATATCCAGTGGGCGGTCATATTGCTGCGCCAGACGGAAGGCGATATGCAGCGATTCCACACCATATTCACGGGTGAACTCAAAATGCGGGATCGCCCCGACGACGTCCGCCCCCAGCTTGAGGGCCTCCTCCAGCAGCGCCTCGCCGTTGGGGTAAGAGAGGATCCCCTCCTGTGGGAAAGCGACAATCTGTAACTCGACCCATGGCGCCACCTCCTGTTTGACCTCCAGCATCGCCTTCAGCGCCGTTAACGTGGGATCGGAAACATCGACATGAGTGCGGACAAACTGCACGCCATTGGCGATCTGCCACTTCAGGGTTTTCCACGCCCGGGCTTTGACGTCCTCATGGCTGAGCAGCGCTTTCCGCTCCGCCCAGCGCTCAATCCCCTCGAACAGAGTACCGGACTGATTCCAGTTCGGCTCGCCGGCCGTCTGGGTGGTATCCAGATGGATATGCGGCTCGATAAAAGGCGGGATCGCTAGCCCGCCGCGAGCGTTCAATACCTCGTAGCTTTCATCGTGCGCCTCCCCCATCGGCGTGATCTCGCCAAAGCGGCCCTTATCAATGGCTATTTGCCACAGGCCGTCGCGGTCTGCCAGGCGTACGTTCTGAATCAACCAAAGCGGCGCTGCTGTCATATCACCCTCTCTATTCAATACGGCTTGTTTTCTGTCTAACCCCAATCGCGGCTTACCCAATTCTTGTACACAAAATCAGCAAAAAGGAAAAGTCAGCGTTTTCCATGACTTATAAAAATACTGACAAATCAAACGCATACCCATTAAGTGGTAGGTGAAGTTGTCATTGATTTGCATCAATAAGCCTGATGGCTGAATCGTTAAGGTAGGCGGTAATAGAAAAGAAATCGAGGCAAAAATGAGCAAAGTCAGAATCGCTATTATCGGTAACGGCATGGTTGGCCATCGCTTTATCGAAGAGCTTCTCGATAAGGCGCCTGCCGGACAGTTCGACATTACCGTGTTCTGTGAAGAACCGCGTATCGCCTACGACCGCGTCCACCTGTCGTCTTATTTCTCCCATCACACTGCGGAAGAACTGTCGCTGGTACGCGAAGGTTTCTATGAGAAACACGGCGTCAAGGTGCTGGTCGGCGAACGGGCGATCACCATCAACCGCCAGGAGAAAGTGATCCACTCCAGCGCCGGGCGTACCGTGTTCTACGACAAGCTGATTATGGCGACCGGCTCATACCCGTGGATCCCGCCGATTAAAGGCGCGGAAACCCAGGATTGCTTCGTCTATCGCACTATTGAAGATCTTAACGCCATCGAATCCTGCGCCCGCCGTAGCAAACGCGGCGCGGTAGTCGGCGGCGGCCTGCTCGGCCTGGAAGCGGCCGGCGCGTTGAAAAACCTCGGCGTGGAAACCCATGTTATCGAATTCGCGCCGATGCTGATGGCCGAACAGCTCGACCAGATGGGCGGCGAGCAGTTGCGGCGCAAAATCGAAAGCATGGGCGTGAAAGTTCACACCAGCAAAAACACCAAAGAGATTGTTCAGCAGGGCACCGAGGCGCGCAAAACCATGCACTTCGCCGACGGTAGCGAGCTGCAGGTCGATTTCATCGTCTTCTCAACCGGGATCCGCCCGCGCGATAAGCTGGCCACCCAGTGCGGGCTGGCGGTCGCCCAGCGCGGCGGCATCATGGTCAACGATAGCTGCCAGACCTCCGATCCGGATATCTATGCCATCGGGGAATGCGCCAGCTGGAACAACCGCGTCTACGGTCTGGTCGCCCCCGGCTATAAAATGGCCCAGGTGGCCGTCGACCATCTCCTCGGCAGTGAAAATAGCTTCACCGGCGCCGACCTCAGCGCCAAGCTGAAGCTGTTGGGTGTGGACGTGGGCGGGATCGGCGATGCCCACGGCCGCACGCCGGGCGCCCGTAGCTACGTCTATCTCGACGAAAGCAAAGAAGTTTATAAGCGCCTGATCGTCAGCGCCGACAACAAAACGCTGCTCGGCGCGGTGCTGGTCGGCGATACCAGCGACTACGGCAATCTGCTGCAGCTGGTGCTCAACGCCATCGAGCTGCCGGAAAACCCGGATTCGCTGATCCTCCCGGCCCACGCCGGCAGCGGCAAGCCGTCCATCGGCGTCGATAAACTGCCGGACAGCGCGCAGATCTGCTCCTGCTTTGACGTCAGCAAAGGCGACCTGATCGCCGCTATCAACAAAGGCTGCCACACCGTGGCGGCGCTGAAAGCGGAAACCAAAGCCGGGACCGGCTGCGGGGGCTGTATTCCGCTGGTCACTCAGGTGCTCAACGCCGAGCTGGCGAAACAGGGCATCGAGGTCAACAACAATCTGTGCGAACACTTCGCCTACTCTCGCCAGGAACTGTTCCACCTGATCCGCGTGGAAGGCATCAAAACCTTCGACGAGCTGCTGGAAAAACACGGTCAGGGCTACGGCTGTGAAGTCTGTAAGCCGACCGTCGGTTCCCTGCTGGCCTCCTGCTGGAATGAGTACATCCTCAAGCCGCAGCACACGCCGCTGCAGGACAGCAACGACAACTTCCTCGCCAACATTCAGAAAGATGGTACCTATTCGGTGATCCCGCGCTCAGCTGGCGGCGAAATCACGCCGGAAGGGCTGGTCGCCGTGGGCCGCATCGCGCGTGAATTCAATCTGTACACCAAAATCACCGGCTCTCAGCGCATCGGCCTGTTTGGCGCGCAGAAAGACGACCTGCCGGAGATCTGGCGGCAGCTAATTGAAGCGGGATTCGAAACCGGCCACGCCTACGCCAAAGCGTTGCGAATGGCGAAAACCTGCGTCGGCAGCACCTGGTGCCGCTACGGCGTTGGCGACAGCGTCGGCTTCGGCGTGGAACTGGAAAACCGCTACAAAGGCATCCGCACCCCGCACAAAATGAAGTTCGGCGTCTCCGGCTGTACCCGTGAATGCGCGGAAGCGCAGGGTAAAGACGTTGGGATCATCGCCACCGAGAAAGGCTGGAACCTGTACGTGTGCGGTAATGGCGGGATGAAACCGCGCCACGCCGATCTACTGGCCGCGGACCTCGATCGCGAGACGCTCATCAAATATCTCGACCGCTTTATGATGTTCTACATCCGCACCGCCGATAAGCTGACCCGCACTGCCCCGTGGCTGGACAATATGGAAGGCGGTATCGACTATCTGCGCAGCGTCATCATCGATGACAAGCTCGGTCTGAACGACCATCTGGAAGAAGAGCTGGCTCGCCTGCGCGCCGCCTTCGCCTGCGAGTGGACCGAGACCGTCAACAACCCGGCGGCGCAGACCCGCTTCAAACACTTTATCAACAGCGACCAGCGCGACCCGAACGTTCAGGTGGTGCCGGAACGTGACCAGCACCGCCCGGCCACGCCGTATGAGCGTATCCCGGTTACTCTGGTGGAGGAAAAAGCATGAGCCAGTGGGTAAATATCTGCAGCATCGACGACATCCTGCCGGCCACCGGCGTCTGCGCCCTGCTCGGTCAGCAGCAGGTGGCGATCTTCCGTCCCTACCATGACGACAGAGTATTCGCCATCAGCAACATTGATCCGTTCTTCAACGCCAGCGTACTGTCTCGCGGGATTATCGCCGAGCATGGCGGCGCGCTATGGGTCGCCAGCCCGCTGAAAAAACAGCGCTTCCGCCTGAGCGACGGCCTGTGCATGGAAGATGCCAGCCACTCTATCGCCCGCTTCGACGCCCGCGTGAAAGACGGACACGTTCAGCTTAAAGCGTAAGTCCTTCTCCCTCCCCCCGGCCACGGGGGGAGATATAAGTAACAGTTCTGACCGACAGCGCATGAGTGCGGGATATGTCGCATGTTTTGTATTACCTTTGCTGCTATTCTACGACCACTCGTTTTCTACCCCTTATTTTTATGAGGTTATTCTGTGGATCACTTACCCATATTCTGCCAGTTGCGCCAGCGCGATTGTTTACTGGTTGGCGGCGGGGATGTCGCCGAACGCAAAGCCCGTCTGCTGCTGGATGCTGGCGCTAACGTCACGGTCAATGCGCTCGACTTCACGCCCCAGTTTCAGGTGTGGGCTGATTCACAGATGCTAACTCTGGTGCAGGGGGAGTTTATCCCCTCGCTGCTGGATAACTGCTGGCTGGCCATCGCCGCTACTGATGATGAGACGGTCAACCAGCAGGTTAGCGAGGCGGCCGAAGCGCGGCGTATCTTCTGTAACGTGGTGGATGCCCCGCGCCAGGCCAGCTTTATCATGCCGTCGATAATCGATCGCTCGCCGCTGATGGTCGCCGTCTCCTCGGGCGGGACATCACCGGTTCTGGCGCGCCTGCTGCGCGAGAAACTGGAGTCAATTCTGCCCCTGCATCTCGGCCAGCTGGCCCGCTATGCCGGCCATCTGCGCGCGCGGGTTAAGCAGCAGTTTGCCACCGTAGGCGAGCGTCGCCGCTTCTGGGAGAAGCTGTTTGTTAACGACCGTCTGGCGCAGTCGCTGGCTAATGACGATCGGCAGGCAGTCGCGGATACCACTGAGCAGTTGCTGACGGAGCCGTTGGAGCATCGCGGCGAGGTGGTGCTGGTTGGCGCCGGCCCCGGTGACGCCGGGCTGCTCACGCTCAAAGGCCTGCAGCAGATCCAGCAGGCTGACGTGGTGGTCTATGATCGGCTGGTCTCCGATGACATCATGAATCTGGTGCGCCGCGATGCCGATCGGGTGTTCGTCGGCAAGCGCTCAGGCTACCACTGCGTCCCGCAGGAGGAGATCAACCAGATCCTGCTGCGCGAAGCGCAAAAAGGAAGACGCGTGGTCCGGCTGAAAGGCGGCGATCCCTTTATCTTTGGCCGCGGAGGGGAAGAGCTGGAGACGCTTTGCGAGGCGGGCATCCCCTTCTCCGTTGTGCCTGGCATTACCGCCGCCTCCGGCTGCTCCGCTTATTCGGGGATCCCGTTAACACATCGCGATTTCGCCCAGGGCGTCCGCCTGGTCACTGGCCACCTGAAAACCGGCGGCGAGCTGGACTGGGCGAACCTGGCGGTGGAGAAGCAAACCCTGGTGTTCTACATGGGTCTGAACCAGGCGCCGGCGATCCGCGAGAAGCTTATCGCTCACGGCATGGCTGAAGATATGCCCGCCGCCATCGTCGAGAACGGCACCGCTGTGACGCAAAAAGTGGTCAGCGGCACCTTAGGACAACTGGATATTCTGGCGCAGCAGATGGCCAGCCCGGCGCTGATCATCGTCGGCCGCGTGGTCGGTCTGCGGGATAAACTGAACTGGTTTTCGAACCATTAACCTTGCCTCCCATAAAGCGACAGGCATAAAAAAGGGCGGGATAGCATCCCGCCCTTTTAGCTGTTGCGTCGCTTACGGCTTGGCGACAAAGCCAATCGCTTCGTATACCGCTTTCAGGGTTTGAGAAGCCCGCGCGCTGGCCTTTTCCGCGCCGTCTTTCATCACCTGATTGAGAAACGCTTCGTCGTTACGGAAACGGTGATAGCGCTCCTGCAGGTCAATCAGCATGCCCGATACCGCTTCGGCGACTTCGCCTTTCAGGTGGCCATACATTTTGCCTTCAAAATGCTGTTCCAGCTCAGGAATAGTTTTCCCGGTAACCGCGGAGAGGATATCCAGCAGGTTGGAGACGCCCGCTTTCTCTTTCAGATCGTAACGCACTACCGGCGGCTCGTCGGAGTCGGTGACCGCACGTTTAATCTTCTTGACCACCGATTTCGGATCTTCCAGCAGGCCGATGACGTTGTTGCGGTTGTCGTCGGACTTGGACATCTTTTTCGTCGGCTCCAGCAGCGACATCACGCGCGCGCCGGATTTAGGGATAAACGGCTCAGGCACTTTAAAAATATCGCCGTAGATGGCGTTAAAACGCTGGGCGATATCGCGGCTTAGCTCAAGGTGCTGTTTCTGATCTTCGCCCACCGGAACCTGGTTGGTCTGGTACAGCAGAATGTCAGCGGCCATCAGTACCGGATAATCAAACAGACCGGCGTTGATGTTCTCCGCGTAGCGCGCTGACTTGTCTTTAAACTGAGTCATGCGGCTCAGTTCGCCGAAATAGGTGTAGCAGTTCAGCGCCCAGCCTAACTGGGCATGTTCCGGCACGTGCGACTGCACGAAGATAGTGCTTTTCTGCGGGTCGATGCCGCAGGCCAGATACAGCGCCAGGGTGTCCAGCGTCGCCTTGCGCAGCTGCTGCGGATCCTGGCGCACGGTGATGGCGTGCTGGTCCACGATGCAATAGATGCAGTGGTAATCGTCCTGCATGTTTACCCACTGACGCAGCGCACCCATATAGTTGCCAATGGTCAGTTCACCTGAGGGCTGTGCGCCACTAAAAACGATGGGCTTAGTCATGTTTCAATTCCTGAGTTTCACTGTGCGGTAACCCGAGAGCGGGTAAGAGTTCGTTAAACTGGTCGAAGAGATAGTCCGGCTCGCTCAGCGCAAGCGGTTCACCATAGTTATAACCGTAGGTCAGACCAACAGAGCAGCAGCCTGCCGCTTTGGCCGCCTGAATATCATTGCGCGAATCGCCGACAAACAGCAGCTCGGCTGGAGCCAGAGAGAGCTTTTCCGCCACCAGCAGCAGCGGTTCCGGATGCGGCTTTTTATTCTGCACGTCATCGCCGCCAATCACCACGGTAAAATATTTCGCAATATCGAGCGCGTCCAACAGCGGGGCGACAAACGGCGTCGGCTTATTGGTAACCAGCGCCAGCGGCAGGCCTTTGGCATGCAGCGCGCCGAGCGTATCGGCCACCGCCGGGAACAGGAAACTGCCCTCTTCCGCCGCTTCGGCGTAATAGCGGTCAAACAGTTTACGCAAAATGCGCAGCTGCTCGTCTTGCGGAATATCATGATCGTCGACGGAAGGCTTGCCCATCGCCGCACGTAACGTTGCTCGCTCCTGACGAGCCCAGGTCAGCGCCCGCTCCATCAGGACATCGGCGCCGTTACCGATCCAGGTGATAACGCGTTCTTCTCCCGCCACCGGCAGCTCCAGGGCGTACAGAGCGTTATCAACCGCCGAGGTTAGACCCGGCGCGCTGTCCACCAGCGTGCCGTCGAGATCAAATGCGATGCCGCGGATCGCCTGTAATTTATCCATGACTCACCTTCGCTAATTCACTACGCATTTGATCAATGACTTGCTTGTAGTCCGGCTGACCGAAGATCGCCGAACCGGCAACAAACATATCCGCACCCGCCGCGGCGATTTCGCCGATATTGCTGGCTTTCACGCCGCCATCCACTTCCAGGCGGATGTCGTAGCCGGACGCATCGATGCGCTGGCGCACTTCACGCAGTTTATCCAGCGTCTGGGGAATAAAGGACTGGCCGCCAAAGCCCGGGTTAACCGACATCAGCAGGATCACGTCCAGCTTATCCATCACGTAATCGAGGTAGCTCAGCGGCGTCGCCGGGTTAAACACCAGGCCCGCTTTACAGCCGTGCTCTTTGATAAGCTGCAGGCTGCGATCGACGTGTTCGGAGGCTTCCGGATGGAAGGTGATAATGCTGGCGCCGGCTTCGGCAAAATCAGGAATGATGCGGTCGACCGGCTTCACCATCAGGTGAACGTCGATTGGCGCGGTAATACCGTAATTACGCAGTGACTTCAGCACCATCGGGCCAATCGTCAGGTTTGGCACGTAGTGGTTGTCCATAACGTCGAAGTGCACGACATCCGCACCCGCCGCCAGCGCCTTCGCGGTATCCTCACCCAGACGGGCAAAATCAGCCGACAGAATCGAAGGGGCAATCAAATACTGCTTCATCCGCATCTCCTTGAAATTTATTTGGTCTTAGGCGGACGGTAGAGCGCTAATAGCTCGTCCACCTTTTTACGCGTACCACCGTTGCTGCTGATGCTGCGCCGCACCTTCACAATATGCGTTTCTGCCGCGTTTTTATACCATTCCTGCGTCAGCGGCGTGCGGTGGTTGGAAATCAGCACCGGGATGCGCTTTTTCATCAGCGATTCCGCCTTTTGCGCCAGCAGTACCTGTTGTTCCAGGTTGAAACTGTTGGTGTGGTAGGCGGTAAAGTTCGCCGTCGCCGTTAGCGGCGCATAGGGCGGATCGCAATACACCACTGTGCGGCTATCCGCACGTTGCATGCACTCTTCGTAAGATTCGCAGTAAAACTCGGCGTTTTGCGCCTTCTCGGCGAAATGATAGAGCTCAGCTTCGGGGAAATAGGGCTTTTTATAACGGCCAAACGGCACATTGAACTCGCCGCGCAGATTGTAGCGGCACAGGCCATTGTAGCCGTGACGGTTCAAATACAGGAACAGCACCGCGCGACGCAGCGGATCCTGGCTTTGGTTAAATTCATCACGATACAGGTAATAGCGCTCAGCGACGTTATTTTCCGGGGTAAACATCTCACGGGCGGCGGCGACGTATTCGTCGGTGCGCAGTTTGACGATGTTGTACAGGCCGATTAAGTCACTGTTGATATCCGCGAGGATATAACGAGAAAAGTCGGTATTAAGAAATACCGACCCGGCGCCCACAAAGGGCTCGATCAAGCACTCGCCTTCCGGCAAATGCTTTTTAATATCGTCAAGCAGGGGGAACTTTCCCCCTGCCCACTTCAGAAAAGCGCGATTCTTTTTCATGCTGCCTAACTAATTACACGTTCTCCGGCTGTGGAGAAAGCTCCGACAGCATCCTGCGCTTAAGACTACCCCACGGCATTATTTCAGGTCAGCCTGAACCTGATGCAGCGGTTTTGCCCATGGATTTTTCGCCTGCACGTCCGCCGGCAGCGAGGTGACAGCACGTTTCGCTTCATCTTTCGATGCATAGATACCGCTCACCAGCACGTACCATGGTTGGCCGTTACGCGACGTTTCATAGACAACATATTTATCCAGCTTCTCTTTCTTCGCCCAGTTGTTGAGGTTGTCGTAGTTAGAGGAGCTGCTGAGCTGCAGAGTATAGTGACCCGACGGCGCAGTTTTCATTGAGCTGACGTCACCTGCCGTCTTCCCGCTCTTCGCTGCCGGCGCTGCCGCAGCTGCCGTTGCCGCTGGCGCTGCGGTCGTCGTGGTCGGTTTGCTCTGAGCGGTGGCCACCGGTTTGCTTTCGCTGACGGACGTTTTCGCCGGAGCGGTGGTCGCCGTGCTTTCAACATGCTTCGGCTGGACCGGCTTCGATTCTACCGGCGTTTTCGCCACGGCCTGTGGCTTCGACTGCGGCTTCGCTTCGATAACGGTATGCTTACGTTCAGCCGGACGCGGGGTCGCTGCTGTCTGACGCTCGGTCGCCTGGCGCGGCGCCGCGGTGCCATTGGCGCCATTCCGGATTGGCGCGACGGTAGCCGGTTCAGTCGGCAGCGTCGAGTTAGCCACGGCGCCGTCCAGTTGGCCCTGCTGCTGGGTCAACGCATTGTTCAGATCGCCCTGAACTTCGATACGCTGCTGGCCCTGCGGCGCAGCCGCTGCCTGGCCCTGCGTCGGGTTCGCGGCAATAGGCGGTACCGTTACGTCCTGCTGTGAGGTGCTGTTAGCGGCGGCAGTCTGGTCCTGGCCCGCAGCAGGCATGCTGGCGGACTGGTCGTCAGACAGATTAATGCTCTTCTCGCCGGAAGCGGTCTGCTGGCTGGAAGATGATGGCGATTTCAGTGCGGAACCGATACCCACGATCAACAGCAGCAGCACCAGAATCCCCACACCCATCATGATGTACTGGCGGGAGGCCGGTTTGGCCGGCGCTTTTTTACGCTTGCGCGGACGACGCTCTACAGGCTGCTCTTCGAGCATCTCCTCGTCTTGCGCATCCAGTTCTTCTTCGAACTCTTCCTCTTCACGCTCGCGACGGGCCTTACCAGCGCGCGTCGGACGGCCTTCATCGGCATCAAGATCAACATCGTCAAAATTGATCTGCGGATCGGCATCACGCTCGGAAGACTGACGGGAACGACCAGCACGACGATCGTTGCGATCGGCTTTCATATCGTCTTCTGGTTTGAAATCATCCATTTAACACCCCACTAAAAGGCTTATGCTCACGATTATTGCACATCACCCGAAATGATAACGCCGCGCGAACGCGGCCAGACCTTCTTATTGTTGCGCCTGCTGAGTATCAGCAATCGCGCCAAGAACCACATCGTGCGGCACTCCGCCGCGCAGCTCGCTGCTTCCTATTGCGAGCGGGAGCACCAGCCGCATTTCGCCAGCCAGTACCTTTTTATCGCGCATCATATGGGGCAAATACGCCTGCGCACTCATTTCCTGCGGGCCGCGTACCGGTAAGCCTGCACGCTTGAGCAGCTCGATAATGCGCTGAGTATCCTGCGCGCGGAACTGCCCCAGCCGTTCGGACGTGCGTGCCGCCATCACCATACCTGCCGCCACCGCTTCGCCATGCAGCCAGTTACCGTAGCCCATTTCCGCTTCGATAGCATGGCCGAAGGTATGTCCAAGATTGAGTAAAGCACGTAACCCGGTTTCACGCTCGTCGGCAGCCACAACCTCCGCTTTCAGTTCACAGCAGCGGCGAATGCAGTACGCCATGGCGGTATCGTCCAGCGCCAGCAGCGCATCAATGTTGTTTTCCAGCCAGCTGAAGAATTCACCATCCAGGATCACCCCGTACTTGATGACCTCAGCCAGTCCGGAAGCGAGCTCGCGCTTCGGCAGAGTTTTCAGACAGTTAAGATCAACTACCACGGAAACCGGCTGCCAGAAGGCGCCAATCATGTTTTTGCCGAGAGGGTGGTTCACTGCGGTTTTGCCGCCGACCGACGAGTCGACCTGCGACAACAGGGTGGTAGGGACCTGGATGAAACGCACGCCGCGCTGATAGCTTGCCGCGGCGAAACCGGTTAAATCACCGATCACCCCCCCGCCAAGCGCCACCAGAGTGGTGTCGCGGCCATGTGGTTTTTGCAACAGCGCAGTAAACACGGTATCCATCACCGCCAGGCTTTTGTATTGCTCGCCGTCTGGCAGAATGACGCTGTCAACGTTGACCCCTGACTGCTTCAGCGCAGAGCGGACGGTATCCAGATAAAGCGGCGCCAGCGTTTCGTTGGTGACCAGCATAGCCTGGTCGCCCGACTTGAGTGGCAGGAAGGAAGCTGGATCGTTAAACAAACCAGCCGCGATGGTAATCGGGTAACTACGTTCCCCGAGGGTAACAGTAAGCCTCTCCATAACGCGACATCCACCTCAATGACTATTACTCTGACGCACTTTTATTAAGCCAGAATCAGTTGCTTTCCAGCATATGAATAATCTGGTTCGCGACGACTTTCGCACTCTGATCGTCTGTGCGGATAGTCACATCGGCGATCTCTTCATACAGCGGGTTACGCTCGTCAGCCAGCGCTTCCAGCACTTCACGAGGCGGCGCATCGACTTGTAGCAAAGGACGCTTTTTATCGCGCTGCGTACGGGCCAACTGCTTCTCGATCGTAGTTTCCAGGTAGACCACCACGCCGCGGGCGGAGAGACGGTTACGCGTTTCACGGGATTTTACAGAGCCGCCGCCAGTCGCCAGCACAATCCCCTGTTTTTCCGTCAACTCATTGATAATTTTCTCTTCACGGTCACGGAAGCCTTCTTCGCCTTCAACATCGAAGACCCAGCCCACATCAGCGCCAGTGCGTTTCTCAATCTCTTGATCAGAATCGTAAAATTCCATGTTGAGCTGTTGGGCTAACTGGCGCCCAATAGTGCTTTTGCCGGCACCCATAGGCCCAACCAGAAAGATATTGCGTTTCTCTGCCATTTTTTCGGTACTACTAAGACTATTCGTTAATGATAAACCCGCTTCGCAGACACCCAGCGCCGCAGGGCATGAACTGAAACCTCATATGCAATAGAGCGAGAGTCAGACTAAAAATTATCTCAATACTCCGGCTGGTTTGGCAACTGAATAAAATCGCCGGACAATAAAGGGAGGATTGATGTCGTACCCGACTCTCAAATCGGTACCCCTTGTATGCTAAATCCGTCCTCACGTCAAACACCTGAAACGTGTTTAGCATGAAAAACCTGCTTAACGTACTGCCAGAATCCGTGGCGTAATAAAGACAACCAGTTCGCGACGTTCATTATCTTTCCCGTCACGACGAAACAGACGTCCCAGCACCGGGATATCGCCAAGCAGCGGGACGCTGTCGCGGGCGGTTTTGTTTTTCTGCGAAAAGATGCCGCCCAACGCTAAAGTCTCGCCGCTGCGAACTTCCACCAGGGTCTCTATCTCCTGCTTATCGATGGCCAGCGCTTCGCCGTTTTCCTGCTTCAGCACCTGGCCTGGCGTATTCTCGCTTATTCGCAGCTTAAGCCGCACTCTTCCCTGCTGCAGCACCGTCGGCGTGACCTCCATGCCCAGCACCGCCTCTTTGAACTCCACCGAAGTGGCGCCGCTTTCGCCACTGGAAACCTGATAGGGGATCTCGCTTCCCTGCTTGATGCTGGCAGGCTGCATGTGGGAGGCCAATAAACGCGGGCTGGCAATAATTTCGACCTGCTGCTTGCGCTCCAGCGCGGATAGCTCCAGCTCAAGCAAGCGACCGTTGATCTTGCCGATGTTAAACCCTGCGCGGGTGCTGGCATCGTTTACCGATACATCGCTGCTTAGGGTGGTGATTTGCCCGGAGCCTGGCGGGCTTCCGGCTTCCGCAAGCCGCCACTTCACCCCCAGCTCACGAAGGCTGGTTTCGCTCATCGACACGATATGGGCGGCCAGCTCCACCTGGCCGACCGGCAGATCCATCTCCTGCGCCCAGGCCTTCAACGCCGGCAGGTGCCGGGCATCATCGCGGATCAGCAGCCGATTAGTCCGCTTGTCCGCCATCAGGTGTCCCCTGGCGCTGAGCAGCTTTCCGCCGCTTTTAGCCAGCTCTTCAGCGTCGGCAAAGTGCAGGGTCACGCTCTCCGCCTGCAGGGGCAGGTTCTGCAGGCGTTTCTCCTGTTCGGCTTCACGCTGCGCCTGATTTGCCTTTTGCCAGGCCTGAGTGTGCGCGTAGATGACCGTCCCCTGCTGTTGCAAAGAGAGACCCGCGCTATCCGCTACCGCCCGCAGCGCCTGGCTCCAGGGAACCTTCTGCAGACGCAGGGAGAGCGTGCCGCTGACGTCCGGCGCGACGACGAGGTTCTTATGGTTCATTTCGGCCAGGGCTTGCAGCACCTGGGCCACTGGCGCATCGTCAATCACCAGCGAAACCGGTTTATCATTGCGGGCGGCGGGGGCCACCGCCAGCGGCAGCAGCAGAAGCAGCAGGCTTATCCATCGCATCATGTTGTTTCCCTTCACGTTGCCAGCGCCACGCTGGCGGTTCACATCCCGAAGACGTGACGATGTCCAGCTCACCGGCCGTCAGCCGGCTCACCCGCCAGCCCGTGGGCAATTGCTCATCCATGCGTACCCGTCGCCACTTTCCGTTCCCATCCTGCAGAAACCCCGTCCAGCCAGCCTCATCCCCAACCGCCCCGCCATAGCGCCATTGCGAAAGCTGCGCCGTGCGGCAGGGATCCTCAACCGGCTGGAAAGGGTCACGCTCGGCCGCCAGCAGCGACAGCGGTAGCCACAGGAAGATCCAGCGTTTACCGCTCATCTTCCGCCTCCAGCAGCAGTCGCAGGCGGAGCGTCTGCGTCTCACGGCCCAGCGAAAACGAACGCGGATTCATCCCGCAGCGCGCCAGCCAGGAAAAAAGCGCGGGTACCGTTGACCAGGACAGGGTCAGCTCCATCTCGCCGCCGCTTCCCTGCGGACGCCAGGCGATAAGCTTCGCTCCGGAGAGCGGAATGGCTATGGGCGAAAATGACTGCGTGTCGATGCGCGCCCCGGGATTTTCCTCGCCGGGGATGCGCAGCGCCATGATCCGCCGCCACTGCGTTTGCAACGCCGCATCACGGGTTACCGCCGCCTGCGGCGGGCGCAGATCGCGCCAGAGCGCCACGCCGCCTCCCGACAGCCCCATTGCGAGCAGGATCGGCAGCCCCGTCCAGGCGCCCCGAAGGTTAATCCGCATCAGCGCGCGCTCCCGTCAGGGTAAAACTGAACTGCCAACGCCCCTCGGCG
Source organism: Klebsiella sp. KP20-425-1 (assembly GCF_025813515.1). Lineage (NCBI taxonomy): Bacteria > Pseudomonadati > Pseudomonadota > Gammaproteobacteria > Enterobacterales > Enterobacteriaceae > Klebsiella > Klebsiella sp. KP20-425-1. Next base: position 392,694 of record NZ_CP109614.1, on the reverse strand, counting down.
TCGCGCTGGGTCCCGCCGGCTTTTGCCGGCGCGAATCCCGCGACGCGAGTCAGCGCAGCCTCCACGCTGGTTAGCGCCTGCAGGTTAAGGGCCAGGCCGTCCAGCGTGAGGAGTACGCCCTGGTACTCCAGCCGCGTCAGCCACGCCTGCGCGGGCAGATCTGCCGCCAGCGCCTGCAGCCTGGGTTGCCAGGCGGCGATCGCCGATCTGCGCTGGTACTGCTGGCGCTGCCGTTGATGCTGCTGCCACGCCTCACGCATCGCCTGCTCGCGCTGCTTAAGCGAAGCGAGCAGCTGCGCGTCGGCCGTCGTGTGAAGCGTCGCCAGGAAGTCGCGCTGCAGACGCGCCGTTCGGCTCACCAGCAGGCCCATCCCGCCCAGCAGCACAATGCCGATGGTTAACAACAGGACGTAGCGCAGGCGCTGGCGGCGACGCAGGTCGCGCCAGGGAAGAAGATTAACGACATGCGTCATGCCGCCCGCCTCCCAGCGCCAGCCCAAGGGCAATGGCGTAACGATCGCCATCGGCTGGCAGCGGGGGCTGCCGACGGTGAATCACTTGCCAGACATCAAAGCGACTGGCCTCATCGCCCGCGTCAATACACAGGCGCAGCGGAACCTGAAGCTGCCCCGCCAGCTGGCTTAAGGACCCGACATCAGCGCAGGCGTCACTGCCCCAGGCCTCACGGGTCGCCCACAGCCAGCGCTTTTCATCCCGCCACGCCAGGCCCTGGTCTGCCGCAGTCATCCAGGGGAAAAAGGCGCCGAGCGCACTGGCATCCGGTACGATGGCCGCCACCCGCAGCCGCAGCCGCCCTGCCAGCTCCCGCAGAACATTGATATCCAGCCGCTGCGCCGCCGTAACCTGCCAGCCGTCATCCCGCGAGGTGGGGGCATAATCAATACATAGCGCGGAGGCAGGCATTGCCAGCTGCTGGCTCATGGCGCTGGCTACCCACGTCGCCTGTTCCCGCTCCCGCAGGGCGAACTGGGGATACGGAAGACGCTTTTGCAGTGTGCGCACCGCGGGAAAGGCGATACTAACCTGATGCTGCGCCGGTAGCTCCCGCCGCCAGGCGGCCAGCCGCGAACCGAGTGCGCTGACGTCCGCCACCATTCCCTGACGTACCAGCCCCGGCGGCAATGGGATACGCCACCAGCGGCGCAGCGCCCAGTGTGAACGTTCATGCAATAGCGCGACAATGGCAATGCTATCCTGTTGGATATGCATTCCAAGCCGCCAGTTTCTGAAAGCCATGCTTACGATCTCCTTATCCGGCAAAACTGCCCGGCTATATCAATGCACCTGGCTTGCCTTTATACTACCGCGCGTTTGTTTATAAACTGCCCAAATAAAACTAAATGGGAAAACACCGGTGAAGTTCGTAAAGTATCTATTGATCCTTGCAGTCTGTTGCGTACTGCTGGGAGCAGGCTCGATTTTTGGCCTCTACAAATACATAGAGCCGCAACTCCCCGACGTCGCAACCCTGAAGGATGTGCGTTTGCAGATCCCGATGCAGGTCTATAGCGCCGACGGTGAGCTTATTGCGCAGTACGGCGAAAAGCGCCGTATCCCTGTGACGTTGCAGCAAATTCCCCCCGAGCTGGTGAAAGCGTTTATCGCCACCGAAGACAGCCGCTTCTATGAGCACCACGGCGTCGATCCGGTAGGTATTTTCCGCGCCGCCAGCGTGGCGATGTTTTCAGGCCACGCCTCCCAAGGCGCCAGCACCATCACCCAGCAGTTAGCGCGTAACTTCTTTCTCAGCCCCGAGAAGACGTTGATGCGTAAGATTAAAGAGGCCTTTCTGGCCATCCGCATCGAGCAGTTGCTGAATAAAGATGAAATCCTTGAGCTGTATCTGAACAAGATCTACCTCGGCTACCGCGCCTATGGCGTCGGCGCCGCGGCGCAGGTCTATTTTGGCAAACCTATCGACCAACTGACCCTGAGTGAGATGGCGGTGATTGCCGGTCTGCCGAAAGCGCCTTCCACTTTTAACCCGCTCTATTCGATGGATCGCGCGACCGCCCGTCGCAACGTGGTGCTGTCGCGTATGCTGAGCGAAGGGTACATCACCCAGGCGCAATACGATGAGGCGCGCAGCGAACCCATCGACGCCAGCTATCACGCGCCGAAAATCGCCTTCTCCGCCCCTTACCTGAGTGAAATGGTGCGCCAGGAGATGGTGAATCGCTACGGCGAGCAGGCCTACGAAGATGGTTATCGGGTCTACACCACCATTACCCGTAAAAACCAGCAGGCGGCCCAGCAGGCGGTACGCAATAACGTGCTGGATTACGATATGCGTCACGGCTACCGCGGCCCGGCCAGCGTACTGTGGAAAGTCGGCGAAACGCCGTGGGAGACGAAGAAGATCGTCGATTCGCTGAAGCGTCAGTCTGGCTACGGTCCGCTTTTCCCGGCGGTGGTCACCTCCGCGAATGCCCAGGAGGCTGTCGCGTTGTTGGCTAACGGCGACTCCGTTTCGCTGACGATGGAGGGCGTGCGCTGGGCCCGTCGCTTTATCTCAGATACGCAGCAAGGGGCGACCCCGCGTAAAGTCAACGACGTTGTGCAGGCCGGGCAGCAGATCTGGGTACGCAAGGTGGGTGACAGCTGGTGGCTGTCCCAGCTCCCGGACGTCAACTCAGCGCTGGTCTCCATTAACCCGCAAAACGGCGCGATTATTGCCCTTGTCGGCGGGTTTGACTTTAACCAGAGCAAATTCAACCGCGCCACCCAGGCGCTGCGCCAGGTCGGCTCCAACATTAAACCGTTCCTCTATACCGCCGCGATGGATAAAGGCTTAACGCTGGCAAGTATGCTCAACGATGTGCCGATCTCGCGCTGGGATGCGGGCGCAGGTTCCGACTGGCGGCCGAAGAACTCGCCGCCGCAGTATGCCGGTCCGATTCGTTTACGCCAGGGCCTGGGGCAGTCGAAAAACGTGGTGATGGTGCGCGCTATGCGCGCCATGGGCGTAGACTACGCCGCCGAGTATCTGCAGCGCTTTGGCTTCCCGGCGCAGAACATTGTCCACACGGAATCGTTGGCGCTGGGCTCAGCCTCCTTTACGCCCCTGCAGGTCGCTCGCGGTTATTCGGTGATGGCCAACGGCGGCTTCCTGGTCAATCCTTTCTTTATCAGTAAGATTGAGAACGATCAGGGCGGGGTCCTCTTCGAGGAGCGTCCGAAAATTGCCTGTCCGCAGTGTGATTTACCGGTAATTTACGGCGATACGCCAAAATCCAACGTGCTGGAAAACAAGGATGTGGAAGATGTCGCCACCTCCGCGGAACCGCAGAATGGCAACGTGCCGCCGCAGCCGCAGCTGGAGCAGGCCAACCAGTCGCTGGTCGCGCAGAGCGGCGCACAGGAATACGCGCCGCATGTGATTAACACACCGCTGGCCTTCCTGATCAAGAGCGCGCTGAACAGCAACATCTTTGGCGAGCCGGGCTGGATGGGCACCGGCTGGCGCGCCGGACGCGATCTGCAGCGGCATGACATCGGTGGGAAAACCGGGACCACCAACAGCTCGAAGGACGCCTGGTTCTCAGGCTACGGACCGGGCGTGGTGACCTCGGTTTGGATCGGCTTTGACGATCATCGTCGCGATCTTGGCCGGACCACCGCCTCCGGAGCGATTAAAGATCAGATCTCTGGCTATGAAGGCGGTGCCAAAAGCGCCCAGCCGGCCTGGGACAGCTTTATGAAGAGCGTGCTGGAAGGCGTTCCGGAAGAACCGTTAACTCCGCCGCCGGGTATCGTCACGGTGAATATCGACCGCAGCACCGGTCAGTTGGCGAATGGGGGCAATAGCCGGGCGGAGTACTTTATTGAAGGAACCCAGCCCACCCAGCAGGCAGTCCGTGAGGTGGGCACCACCCTGACTGACGGCGGCGGTGAAACCCACGAATTGTTCTGACAAAAAAAGCGCCTGCGGGCGCTTTTTTATTGCTGCTTAGCGTGGACGCTCGTTCAGAGTCGGCCCTGGGCCTGCAGCCATTCCCGCACTAAAAACAGCGCGCTGACGTTACGGGCCTCGTTAAAATCTTCTTCATCCAGCAGCGACATCAGCTGCGCCAGCGGCCAGCGCACCTGCGGTAGCGGCTCAGGTTCATCGCCCGGCAGTGACTCCGGATAGAGATCTTCCGCCACCATGATATTCATTTTGCTGGAGAAGTAGGAGGGGGCCATACTGAGCTTCTTCAAAAATGTCAGCTTATTGGCGCCATAGCCAACCTCTTCTTTCAACTCGCGATTGGCCGCTTCATCCACGGTTTCACCTGGATCAATCAGCCCTTTGGAGAAGCCCAGCTCGTAGGACTCCGTCCCCACGGCATACTCACGAATCAAAATAATGTGATCATCCACAATCGGCACAATCATCACCGCTTCACGGGTGGAAGGCCGCATACGTTCATAAACGCGACGCACACCGTTGCTGAACTCCAGATCGACGCTTTCGACATTAAAGAGGCGCGAACGGGCGACAGTTTCAACATTGAGAATGGTGGGTTTTTGTAATGATTTGCTCATTGTCATCGGTCTATGCTGTGATTAAGCAGTCATTGTGCGATACGCAACACGCTTTCGGCAATCCAAATTGCTACTTATTTACAGAGTTGTAACCTTTTCCCTGCAGGGGGAAAAGTAATAAAGATAAAAAAGTCAATAGCTTGAATTCGCTTTGAGAATTTACCGATTTCTGCGCTTTAACGTTTTTGGTAAGCTTGTGCGCTGCTGCATGACATATTCACTACCCTGTAAGCAGGTGCGCCGCTAACACTGCAGCTTGACGTTAGTCTTCACGTTCACCGACGATTTCGTAAGAAAAAAATAACTTTGATGGGATGGGCATGGGCACCTTTCTGATATTCCTTACAGCTCTGCTAATCTGCGTATTGCTCATCGGATGGTGGTATCGCGCTCACGCCAGACGCCGCCGACTCCCCCTACTGCACGCCTTTAGCGACGCTACCACGCGGCAGCTTCCTGCGGATGAGCGCCAGGCTATTGAGAAGTATGTTGCCGAGTTGAGCCACGCCCAGCAGGTGCCGGCGTCCGGTGCGACCAGCGCGCCTGTCGCTCTGGCGCTGAACGAACAGAGTGATACCGTCTATTCGGTGACACGCGCCATCACCCGCTACGGGATCACCACCGACGCGCCGAATAAATGGCGCTATTTCCTCGATTCGGTTGAAGTTCATCTGCCGCCGTTCTGGGAACAGCATATCAACGATGAAAACAGCGTCGAGCTGATCCCCACCGACAGCCTGCCGCTGGTTATCACCCTTAACGGTCATAGCCTGAGCGACTATCGCCAGGAAGCGCAAAGCTACGCCCTGGAACGCGCTTCGGCCACCCAGGCCTCCATTCGCGGCGAAGAGAGCGAGCAGGTAGAGTTGCGGCAGATCCGTCGGGAAACGCCTGAAGAACACGCTCTGAATCGCCCGGACGGGCTGCGCGAAGCGATCCTGATCGTCGCCTCCTTTCTGTTCTTTTATTTCAGCCTGATTGGGCCAGCTGTCTTTACCCCCTGGCTGGTCGCCGCAGGTTTGTTGCTGCTCGCCGCCGGACTGTGGGGGATTTATGCCCCGCCGCGTCGCGCCGCGCTGCGCGAAATCCATTGCCTGCGGGGCGTCCCTAAGCGCTGGGGATTGTTTGGCGAAAACGATCAGGAGCAAATCAATAACATCTCGCTGGGCATTATCGATCTCATCTATCCGCGCCACTGGCAACCCTGGATTGCCCAGGACCTGGGGCAGCAGACCGATATTGATATCTATCTCAACCGCCACGTGGCCCGTCAGGGACGCTACCTGTCGCTTCATGATGAAGTGAAAAACTTCCCGCTGCAGTACTGGCTACGCAGCGCGATTATCGCCGCCGGCGCCCTGGTGGTGGTGATTATGCTGTGGGCCAGCGTACCGTTGAATATGCCGTTTAAGTTCACCCTGTCGTGGCTGAAGGGCGCGCAAACGATTGAAGCCACTACCGTCAGCCAGCTGGAAAAAGCCCATGTGCGCATTGGCGATACGCTGCGCCTGACCGGTACCGGGATGTGTAATATCCGCACGCCGGGCAGTTGGTCCGCCAAAGAGGATTCGCCGTTCCTGCCTTTCGATTGTTCACAGATTGTGTGGAACGACGCCCCTCCTCTGCCGCTGCCGGAGTCTGACATTGTCAGCAAAGCGACCGCCCTGATGCAGTCCGTCCAGCGCCAGCTGCACCCGGAAACCGACGATGATTCCCGCGTCAGCCCTGCCCTACGCTCCGCCATTCAGAAATCAGGCATGGTGCTACTGGATGATTTCGGCGATATCGTGCAGAAAACTAACGATCTCTGCTCGGCAAAGGATGATTGCCTGCGGCTGAAGAATGCGTTGGTCAATCTTGGCAATACCCGTAACTGGGAAACGTTAACCAAGCGCGCCACCGCCGGTAAGCTGGATGGCGTGAACGTGCTGCTGCGGCCGGTCAGCGCCGAGTCGCTGGAGAATCTGGTGACCACCTCAACCGCGCCCTTTGTGATACGCGAAACCTCGCGGGCCGCGCAGGCGCTGAACAGCCCGGCTCCCGGCGGTTTTCTTATCGCCAGCGATGAGGGCAGCGTACTGGTCAATCAGCCGTGGCCGGCGGTGAGTCTGTATGATTATCCGGCCCATGAGCAGTGGGGCGAACTGCGGCGGCTGGCCGGTATGCTCATGCATACCCCCTTCCATGCCGAAGGTATCGTTACCAACCTGTTTACTGACGCCAACGGCACGCAGCATATCAACCTGCATCGCATCCCCGACCGCAGCGGCCTGTGGCGTTATCTGGGCATCACCCTGCTGCTGCTTTCAATGGTGGGGTGCATGGCTTACCACGCCGTTCAGGCCCTGCGTCGTTATCAACGCCATCGTCAGCGTATGGAAGAGATTCAGAAATATTACGAAAGCTGCCTTAATCCGGTTTTGCTCCCCTCATCTGACTCGCAAGATTAATTTTCCCGGCGACAGGGTGTGATACCCTGTCGCCCATTTTCCGCTCGCTGGAGAGTCATCATGCACTTTGATATCGCCTGGCAGGAGGTCGATACCGTTCTGCTGGATATGGACGGCACGCTCCTGGACCTCGCCTTCGACAACTACTTCTGGCAAACGCTGGTGCCTGAAACCTGGGGGGCCGCCCGCGGCCTCAATTTGCAGGAGGCGAAAGACGCCATGCGCCAGGAGTATCACGCCGTGCAGCATACGCTAAACTGGTACTGTCTGGATTACTGGAGCGAGCGCCTGGGTTTGGATATTTGTGCGATGACCAGCGAACAAGGTCCGCGCGCCACGCTGCGCGAGGATACCGTGCCGTTCCTTGATGCGCTCAAGGCCTGCGGTAAGCGACGCATTCTGTTGACCAATGCCCATCCCCACAATCTGGCGGTGAAGCTCAAACACACCGGCCTGGACGCGCACCTTGATTTATTACTTTCCACCCACACATTTGGTTATCCGAAAGAGGATCAGCGTCTGTGGCGCGCCGTGGCGGAGGAAACTGGCCTTGAGGCGCACAAAACGCTGTTTGTCGACGACAGCGAGGCGATACTGGATGCCGCGAGGGAGTTTGGCATTCGTTACTGCCTGGGTATTACCAATCCTGACTCCGGACTGGCGGAAAAGCAGTATCTGCGCCATCCGGGGCTGAATGATTACCGACGACTGATCCCTTCGCTTACCCCGAAGGAGAGGCGATGAAAGAGAAGCCCACCGAAACCGTCAGACTGGACAAATGGCTTTGGGCCGCCCGCTTTTACAAAACCCGCGCGCTGGCGCGGGAAATGATTGAAGGCGGCAAGGTTCATTACAACGGACAACGTAGCAAACCCGGAAAAATCGTCGAACTCGACGCCATTCTGACGCTGCGCCAGGGCAACGACGAGCGGACGGTGCGCATTATCGGTATTACCGAACAGCGCCGCCCGGCAAGCGAAGCCGTCAACCTGTATGAAGAGACGGCGGAGAGTATCGAGAAGCGTGAAAAAATGGCCCTGGCGCGCAAAATGAACGCCCTGACCATGCCGCACCCTGACAGACGTCCGGACAAGAAAGAGCGCCGCGACCTGATGAGATTTAAACACGGCGAGAGTGAATAACTCGCGCCAGAAAGAGAGATGATTATGACTCAACACGATCAATTACATCGTTATCTGTTTGAAAACTATGCCGTGCGCGGCGAGCTGGTGACGGTGTCGGAAACCCTGGAACAGATTCTGGCGAATCACACCTATCCCCAACCGGTCAAAACGGTGCTGGCGGAGCTGTTGGTCGCCACCAGTCTGCTGACCGCGACGCTGAAGTTTGCCGGCGACATTACCGTACAGCTGCAGGGGGATGGCCCTTTACAGCTGGCGGTGATCAACGGCAATAACCAGCAGCAGCTGCGCGGCGTCGCGCGCGTGCAGGGCGAGATTGCGGACGATGCGGATCTGAAAACGATGGTCGGCAACGGCTACCTGGTCATTACCATCTCTCCGGAAGAAGGTGAGCGCTATCAGGGCGTGGTCGGTCTGGAAGGCGATACGCTGGCCGCCTGCCTGGAAGATTATTTCCAGCGTTCAGAGCAGCTGCCGACGCGCCTTATCATCCGCACCGGCGATCATGAAGGCCAGCCGATGGCGGGCGGGATGCTGCTGCAGGTGATGCCGGCGCAGGATGCCCAGACTGCCGACTTCGAGCACCTGGCGACGCTTACCGAGACCATTAAGGCGGAAGAGCTGTTCACCCTGCCGGCAAATGATGTGCTGTGGCGCCTGTATCATGAAGAAGAAGTCACGGTCTACGACCCGCAGAGCGTGGAGTTCAAGTGCACCTGCTCCCGCGAACGCTGCGCCGGCGCGCTGAAGACGCTGCCGGATGAAGAGATTGATAGCATCCTCGCCGACGAAGGCGAAATTGATATGCACTGCGACTACTGCGGTAACCACTATATCTTCAATGCCATGGACATCGCCGAGATCCGTAATAACGCCTCTCCGGCCGATCCGCAGGTTCATTAATCCCCGCATCTTTCTCAGGCACAGGGCGGCAATGTTGTTTGTCGCGTTGTGCCTGACTTTTAATTTATTCGCGAGTTGAATCGATTTTCCCTGAAAGAGTTACGTAATTTAATTTCAGGAAAGCGATTACATTCACATTTCGGCAGTTTTTTTAATTACTTTTTAACCATTGAGAAACATCTAACCCCACCATCCGCCCATTTCCTGAGATAATCCACTCCACTTCGTGACAGGAGTCACCGTTTTTATCGTCATTCTGAGGAATGTCGAGATACGTAAATCTATGAGCCTGGTCGCGGTCAATACCCGGCAATTAACCCTACAATTTACAGCAGTACATCTTGGCTAAGGAGCAGTGACATGCGCGTTAATCATGGTTTAACCCCGCAGGATCTCAAGGCTTATGGTATCAATGACGTCCAGGATATCGTCCACAACCCCAGCTACGACATGTTGTTTCAGGAAGAGCTCGACCCGAACCTGGAAGGCTACGAACGTGGCGTATTAACCACTCTGGGTGCTATCGCCGTAGATACGGGCATTTTTACCGGTCGTTCTCCGAAAGATAAGTATCTCGTGCGCGACGACACCACCCGCGACACCGTCTGGTGGTCCGATAAAGGCAAAGGTAAAAACGACAACAAGCCGCTTTCGCAGGAAACCTGGCAGCATCTAAAAGGGCTGGTGACCCAGCAACTGTCCGGTAAACGCCTGTTTATCGTCGACGCTTTCTGCGGCGCCAACGCCGATACCCGTCTCAGCGTACGTTTCATTACCGAAGTGGCCTGGCAGGCGCACTTCGTTAAAAACATGTTCATCCGTCCGAGCGATGAAGAGCTGGCTGAATTCGTGCCCGACTTCATCGTGATGAACGGCGCGAAATGCACCAATCCGCAGTGGAAAGAGCAGGGCCTCAATTCGGAAAACTTCGTCGCCTTCAACCTCACCGAGCGCATTCAGCTGATCGGCGGCACCTGGTACGGCGGCGAGATGAAGAAAGGGATGTTCTCGATCATGAACTACCTGCTGCCGCTGAAGGGCATCGCCTCCATGCACTGCTCAGCCAACGTCGGCGAGAAAGGCGATGTCGCCATTTTCTTCGGCCTCTCAGGCACCGGCAAAACCACCCTCTCCACCGACCCGAAACGCCGCCTGATTGGCGATGACGAACATGGCTGGGATGACGACGGCGTGTTTAACTTCGAAGGGGGCTGCTACGCCAAGACCATCAAGCTCTCTGAAGCGGCCGAGCCGGATATCTATCACGCCATCCGCCGCAACGCCCTGCTGGAAAACGTGGTGGTACGCGCCGACGGCACGGTCGATTTCGATGACGGTTCAAAGACCGAAAATACCCGCGTCTCCTACCCCATCGACCACATCGACAACATTGTTAAGCCGGTGTCTAAAGCGGGTCACGCTACCAAAGTGATCTTCCTGACGGCCGATGCGTTCGGCGTCCTGCCGCCGGTCTCCCGCCTGACCGCCGACCAGACGCAGTACCATTTCCTGTCCGGGTTTACCGCCAAACTGGCCGGCACCGAGCGCGGCGTAACCGAACCCACGCCAACCTTCTCCGCCTGCTTCGGCGCCGCCTTCCTGTCGCTGCACCCGACGCAGTACGCCGAAGTGCTGGTCAAACGCATGCAGGCGGCTGGCGCGCAGGCTTATCTGGTCAATACCGGCTGGAACGGCACCGGCAAGCGCATCTCGATTAAAGATACCCGCGCGATCATCGACGCCATCCTCAATGGCTCGCTGGACAACGCGGAGACCTTTACCCTGCCGATGTTTAACCTGCAGATCCCGACGGCGCTCCCGGGCGTGGATACCCACATCCTCGATCCGCGCAGCACCTATGGTTCCCCGGAGCAGTGGCAGGAAAAAGCCGACCAGCTGGCGAAGCTGTTTATTGAGAATTTTGAGAAGTATACCGATACGCCAGCGGGCGCCGCGCTGGTGGCGGCAGGACCGCAGCGCTAACGGGCGCAAAGGTGAAAAAGCCGGGCTTGCCCGGCTTTTTATTGTGCAACATCCTGAGTAGCTAACCGCGGGCGCGATCAGCTCTCCCTGGCGGGTTTCATCGGCGTCAGCATCCGGTGCACCGGCAGCCAGGCGCGGATCAGTAACCCGCCGCGTTCGCTGGAGCCAATCTCCAGCCGGCCGTTGTGATTGTCGATAATACGCTGAACAATCGCCAACCCCAGCCCAGTGCCGCTGGTGCTGCGGGCGCTGTCGCCGCGTACAAACGGCTGAAACAGGTGCTCCCTCTGCTCAGGTTTAATCCCCGGTCCATCATCTTCTACCTGGAACCAGGCCCGGCTCGCTTCGCTGCCGCTGCTGACCTTGATCCAGCCATTGCCATAGCGGGCCGCGTTGACCACCATATTCGCCAGCGCGCGCTTGATAGACAGCGGGTGCATACGTACCGGAATTTCGCCGGCCTGCAGGGCGGTGGCGATTTCCCTCTCATAGCCGCTCTCCGCAGCGATCACTTCCCCCAGCACCGCATTCAGATCCGCCAGCTCCATCGGCATCTCCTGCCCGGTGCGCAGATAGTCGATAAACTGCTCGATGATGGCGTTGCACTCTTCGATATCTTTGTTGATCGACTCCGCGAGATAGCCGTCCTGCTCGCCCATCATCTCGGTGGCCAGACGAATGCGGGTCAGCGGAGTACGTAAATCGTGGCTGACCCCGGCCATCAGCAGCGTACGGTCGTCAGCCAGCTGCTTCACGCCCGCCGCCATATGGTTAAAGGCGCGCGTCACCGAACGCACTTCGGAGGCGCCATACTCGCGCAGCGGCGGCGGAATAATGCCGCGCCCGACCTGCAGCGCCGCGTGCTCCAGATCCACCAACGGGCGGTTCTGAATACGAATAAACAGCCAGGCGCCGCCTATCGCCAGCAGCATGATCGCCAGGGTATAGCGGAACAGCGGCGAGAAGTCGCCCTGATGGATCTCGGTCAGCGGCACCCGCACCCAGATATTGGGCGACAGCCAGGTCTTCAGCCACACCACAGGGGAGCTTTTATTGACCTCTACCCGCACCTCTGTGGGGCCACCAAGCTGATGGGCCATCTGCTGACTTAAGAATTCATAATGCTGCGCCCAGCGCAGGCCTGCGTCTTCCGCCGCTTCATTGGAATAGAGCGAAATCCCCAGCTCGCGATAAATTTCACGACGAAACGCCGGGGGCACCACCAGCTGGGTGCCATCCTCCAGCTGCAGTTTGTCGGTCATCAGCATACGCACTTCGTAGGCTAACACTTTATTAAACTGCTGGAGACTCGGCAGGATCGCGAAATTCAGTACCACCAGATAGGTCGTCACCAGGCTGACGAACAGCAAGGTGACGATCAGGAGCAGTGTGCGAGCAAAGGAGCTGCGCGGCGAAAAGCGCACGCGTTTCATGCCTTAGAACCGTCCGGGACGAAGACGTAGCCCAGACCCCAGACGGTCTGGATGTAGCGCGGATGCGCCGGGTCCTCTTCCACCATGCGGCGCAGGCGGGAGATCTGTACGTCGATGGAGCGCTCCATCGCAGAGTATTCGCGGCCGCGGGCGAGGTTCATCAGCTTATCGCGCGACAGCGGCTCACGGGGATGGCTCACCAGCGCCTTCAGGACCGCGAATTCGCCGCTGGTCAACGGCATCGGCTCGTCTTCACGGAACATCTCGCGGGTGCCTAAATTTAGTTTGAATTTACCAAAGGCGATAACCGCCTCTTCCTGCGACGGCGCGCCCGGCAGCTCGTTCGCCTGGCGGCGCAGCACCGCCCGGATGCGGGCCAGCAGTTCGCGCGGGTTAAACGGCTTCGGAATATAGTCGTCAGCCCCGATCTCCAGACCCACGATCCGATCGACCTCTTCGCCTTTCGCCGTCACCATAATGATCGGCATCGGGTTACTCTGGCTGCGCAGACGACGGCAGATAGAGAGACCATCTTCGCCCGGCAGCATCAGATCCAGCACCATCAGGTGGAAGGATTCACGGGTTAACAGACGATCCATCTGTTCGGCGTTCGCCACGCTACGAACCTGGAAGCCCTGCTCGGTCAGATAACGCTCGAGCAGCGCACGCAGGCGCATGTCGTCATCCACAACCAGAATCTTATAATTCTCTTGCATTGTTTGTACTCCCAAAGGTTCACTGCAATAGTCAGTGCGTATTCTCAAAAAAGCCCGGCGCGCTCACCAGCTAAATCTGGTATATATTCCAGGCTAAATTGTTACAAAGCATATTTAACAGCAGGTTAAGTATACATTTAATCATAAGACACAGTATTTATCCTGTCGGTATTATTACGCGCTACAAATTGTGCGCAACGACAGACAGTCAGAAGGTTGAACTCACGATGAAAACGCCGCTGATCACCCGCGAGGGATATGAAAAACTGAAGCAGGAGATGGACTACCTGTGGCGCCAGGAGCGTCCGGAAGTGACCAAAAAGGTGACCTGGGCCGCCAGCCTCGGCGACCGCAGCGAGAACGCGGACTACCAGTACAACAAAAAGCGCCTGCGGGAGATCGATCGCCGGGTCCGCTATCTGACCAAATGTCTGGAACAGTTGAAAATCGTCGATTACTCGCCGCAACAGGAAGGTAAAGTCTTCTTCGGCGCCTGGGTAGAGATTGAAAACGATGAAGGCGATATCAAGCGCTTTCGCATCGTCGGTTACGATGAAATTTTTGGCCGCAAAGACTATATCTCCATCGACTCGCCGATGGCGCGCGCACTGTTAAAAAAAGAGGTTGGCGATCTGGCCATCGTCAACACGCCGGCGGGCGAAGCCAGCTGGTATGTCAACGAGATCGAATACGTTAAATAGACAAGAACTTTCCGAGAGACGCCCGGCGCGGCTGGTATTTTTAGCCGTCAGTCCGTATAACTAGTCCCTGTTTTTTGACCCTAAAGATGAATTAAAAGCCATGATGAATGATTCGCTCTGCCGCATTATTGCGGGTGAACTTCAGGCCAGAGCCGAACAGGTAGAAGCTGCCGTTCGCCTGCTTGATGAAGGGAACACCGTGCCGTTTATTGCACGTTATCGTAAAGAAGTCACCGGCGGTCTGGATGACACGCAGCTGCGTAATCTGGAAACTCGCCTCGGCTATCTGCGCGAACTCGAAGACCGTCGTCAGGCGATCCTCAAATCCATCGCTGAACAGGGCAAACTGACCGACGCGCTGGAAAAAGCCATCAACACCACGCTCAGCAAAACCGAACTGGAAGATCTCTACCTGCCGTACAAGCCGAAGCGCCGTACACGCGGGCAGATCGCTATCGAAGCCGGGCTCGAACCGCTGGCTGACCTGCTGTGGAACGAACCGGCCCACGATCCGGAAGCGGAGGCCGCAAAATATATTGATGCCGATAAGGGCGTAGCCGACAGCAAAGCGGCCCTGGACGGCGCGCGCTATATTCTGATGGAGCGGTTTGCCGAAGACGCCGCGCTGCTGGCGAAGGTCCGTGACTATCTGTGGAAAAACGCCCACCTGGTCTCCACCGTCGTCAGCGGTAAAGAAGAGGAAGGCGCCAAATTCCGCGACTACTTCGATCACCATGAACCGATCGCCACCGTGCCGTCGCATCGCGCGCTGGCGATGTTCCGCGGTCGCAACGAAGGCGTCCTGCAGCTCTCTTTAAACGCTGACCCGCAGTTTGACGAGCCGCCGAAAGAGAGCCACGGCGAGCAAATTATTATCGACCACCTGGGCCTGCGCCTGAATAACGCCCCGGCGGACAGCTGGCGTAAAGGCGTCGTCAGCTGGACCTGGCGGATCAAAGTCCTGATGCATCTCGAAACCGAGCTGATGGGCACCGTGCGCGAACGCGCGGAGGACGAGGCAATCAACGTCTTCGCCCGCAACCTGCACGATCTGCTGATGGCCGCGCCCGCCGGGCTGCGCGCCACCATGGGACTCGATCCGGGCCTGCGCACCGGGGTGAAAGTGGCCGTCGTCGACGCCACCGGTAAACTGGTCGCTACCGATACCATCTATCCCCACACCGGCCAGGCCGCCAAAGCGGCCGTCGCCGTCGCCGCGCTGTGTGAGAAGTACAACGTTGAGCTGGTGGCCATCGGCAACGGTACCGCCTCGCGTGAAACCGAGCGTTTCTTCCTCGACGTGCAGAAACAGTTCCCGAAGGTCACCGCCCAGAAGGTGATCGTCAGCGAAGCCGGGGCTTCCGTTTACTCCGCCTCCGAGCTGGCGGCGCAGGAGTTTCCGGACCTCGACGTGTCGCTGCGCGGCGCGGTCTCCATCGCCCGCCGTCTGCAGGATCCCCTGGCCGAGCTGGTGAAAATCGACCCGAAATCCATTGGCGTCGGCCAGTATCAGCACGACGTCAGCCAGACCCAGCTGGCGCGTAAGCTGGACGCGGTGGTGGAAGACTGTGTGAACGCCGTCGGCGTTGACCTGAACACCGCCTCCGTTCCGCTGCTGACCCGCGTCGCCGGCCTGACCCGCATGATGGCGCAGAACATCGTCGCCTGGCGCGACGAGAATGGTCAGTTCCAGAACCGCCAGCAGCTGCTGAAAGTCAGCCGTCTGGGGCCGAAAGCCTTTGAACAGTGCGCGGGCTTCCTGCGTATCAACCACGGCGACAACCCGTTGGATGCCTCCACCGTTCACCCGGAAGCTTACCCGGTGGTCGAACGTATTCTGGCCGCCACCCAGCAGGCGCTAAAAGATCTGATGGGCAATAGCAGTGCGCTGCGCCACCTGAAGGCAGTGGACTTCACCGATGAGAAGTTTGGCGTCCCGACGGTCACCGACATTATCAAAGAGCTGGAAAAACCGGGCCGCGATCCGCGTCCGGAGTTTAAGACCGCGAAGTTCGCCGATGGTGTGGAGACCATGAATGACCTGCTGCCGGGAATGATTCTGGAAGGTGCCGTCACCAACGTCACCAACTTCGGCGCGTTTGTTGATATCGGCGTTCATCAGGACGGACTGGTACACATTTCGTCGCTTTCTGACCGGTTTGTTGAGGATCCGCACACCGTGGTGAAAGCGGGCGACATCGTCAAGGTCAAAGTGATGGAAGTCGATCTGCCGCGTAAGCGTATCGCCCTGACCATGCGTCTCGACGAGCAGCCGGGCGACAGCAACGCCCGCCGCGGCGGTGGTCAGGAGCGCCCGCAGGGAAATCGCCCGGCTGCGAAAGCCGCCAAACCCCGCGGTCGCGAGGCGCAGCCTGCCGGCAACAGCGCGATGATGGATGCCCTCGCCGCAGCGATGGGTAAAAAACGCTAAACTCTCCCTGCCCCTTTTTCAGGGGCAGTTTTTTTCATGACCAGGCCATCGCCATCACACGCAAAACAGGTTCAGTTGTTTCTGATAACCTGCTTTTATTCCACGCCTGAAAGGCAGCGAAATTAATATTTTCATTTCGTTAACTTCAGAAACCTTAATTAAACATTAGATCGCCGAAATAATATTTCGCGCATTTTTGATTACAGGCTGACTTTGCGGCATATCAATAAAAAGGTGATTTTCACTTTAAAAATAGCCTGCAGCGCATCATATGTATTGATGATAAAAACCATTCTCATTATCATCGATTACAGAACGTTTTTTCTTTTTTCGTTGGCTACGGTCCCCGGCGCAACTGCCTCCAGGCGTCCGGAAAATTCTTCTTCGGTTAGCGATAGACAAGTAGGCCCTATGCAATTCACACCTGATAGTGCGTGGAAAATTACCGGTTTTTCTCGCGATATTAGCCCAGCATACCGTCAGAAACTGCTCTCCCTCGGCATGCTGCCCGGTTCCTCTTTTCATGTGGTTCGCGTGGCGCCGCTCGGCGATCCTGTTCATATTGAAACCCGACGCGTCAGTCTGGTATTACGCAAAAAAGATCTCGCCTTAATCGAACTGGAAGCGGTTGCACAATAACGGCTGGCCCGGCACAAGAGTCTGAAATATGCAAAAATTAACCGTTGGTTTAATTGGTAATCCTAATTCCGGCAAGACCACCTTATTTAATCAGCTGACCGGCGCTCGCCAGCGCGTGGGCAACTGGGCTGGGGTGACCGTTGAGCGTAAAGAGGGGATTTTCGCCACCACTGACCACCAGGTCACGCTGGTCGACCTCCCGGGAACCTACTCCCTGACCACCATCTCCTCGCAGACCTCGCTGGACGAGCAGATTGCCTGCCACTACATCCTGAGCGGCGACGCCGACATGCTGATTAACGTGGTCGATGCCTCCAACCTCGAGCGCAACCTCTATCTGACGCTGCAGCTGCTCGAGCTGGGGATCCCCTGCGTCGTCGCGCTGAACATGCTGGATATCGCCGAAAAGCAGCAGGTGCGGATCGATATCGACGCCCTCGCCGCCCGTCTCGGTTGCCCGGTCATTCCGCTGGTATCGACTCGCGGACGGGGGATCGAAGCGCTGAAGATCGCCCTCGACCGTCATCAGGCGAACAGCGATCTTGAGCTGGTCCACTATCCGCAGCCGCTGCTGCGCGAAGCTGACCTGCTGGCGCAGCAGATGTCAGCGCAGATCCCGACCCGGCAGCGGCGCTGGCTGGGTCTGCAGATGCTGGAGGGCGATATCTACAGCCGGGCCTATGCCGGCGACGCCGCCGATAAACTGGATATCGCCCTGGCGAATCTCAGCGACGAGATCGACGACCCGGCGCTGCACATCGCTGACGCGCGCTATCAGACCATCGCCGCCATTTGCGACGCCGTCAGCAATACCCTGACCGCCGAACCAAGCCGCTTCACCGCCGCGATGGACAAAGTGATCCTCAACCGCTTCCTCGGGTTGCCGATTTTTCTCTTTGTCATGTACTTGATGTTCCTGCTGGCGATCAACATCGGCGGCGCGCTGCAGCCGATTTTCGATGCCGGCTCGGTCGCGATCTTTGTGCATGGCATTCAATGGCTGGGTTACACCCTGCACTTCCCGGACTGGCTGACCGTGTTCCTCGCCCAGGGGATCGGCGGCGGTATCAACACCGTGCTGCCGCTGGTGCCGCAGATCGGCATGATGTATCTGTTTCTCTCCTTCCTTGAGGACTCCGGCTACATGGCGCGCGCCGCCTTTGTGATGGATCGCCTGATGCAAGCCCTCGGCCTGCCGGGGAAATCCTTCGTCCCGCTGATTGTCGGTTTTGGCTGCAACGTGCCGTCGGTGATGGGCGCCCGCACCCTTGACGCGCCGCGCGAGCGTCTGATGACCATTATGATGGCGCCGTTTATGTCCTGCGGCGCGCGGCTGGCGATCTTCGCCGTCTTCGCGGCCGCCTTCTTTGGGCAGAACGGCGCGCTGGCGGTCTTCTCGCTCTATGTGCTGGGCATTGTGATGGCCATCCTCACCGGCCTGATGCTGAAGCACACCATTATGCGCGGCGAAGCCTCGCCGTTCGTGATGGAGCTGCCGGTGTACCACGTCCCGCATATCAAGAGCCTGATTATCCAGACCTGGCAGCGCCTGAAAGGCTTTGTGCTGCGCGCCGGGAAGGTGATCGTCATCGTCAGCATCTTCCTCAGCGCGCTGAACAGCTTCTCACTGAGCGGTAAGGTCGTCGACAACATCAACGACTCCGCGCTGGCCTCGGTGAGCCGGGTCATTACGCCGGTGTTTAAACCGATCGGCGTGCATGAAGATAACTGGCAGGCCACCGTCGGCCTGTTTACCGGCGCGATGGCGAAAGAGGTGGTAGTGGGTACGCTGAACACCCTCTATACCGCCGAAGATATCCAGAATGAGGAATTCAATCCGCAGACCTTCAGTCTCGGCGAAGAACTGCTCGCCGCCGTCGATGAGACATGGCAGGGACTGAAAGACACCTTCAGCCTCAGCGTCCTGGCCAACCCCATCGAAGCCAGCAAAGGCGATGGCGAAATGGCCACCGGCGCCATGGGGGTGATGGGCAGTAAATTTGGCAGCGCGGCGGCGGCATACAGCTACCTGATCTTCGTCCTGCTCTATATTCCCTGCATCTCGGTGATGGGCGCCATCGCCCGCGAATCAAGCCGCGGCTGGATGACCTTCTCCATCCTGTGGGGGCTGAATATCGCCTATTCGCTCTCGACGCTCTATTACCAGACCGTTAGCTTTAGCGATCACCCGCGCTACAGTCTGGTGTGTATCCTGGCGGTAGTGTTGTTCAACGTGGTGCTCTTCGGCCTGTTGCGCCGGGCGCGCAGCCGGGTGGACGTCTCGCTGCTGGCCACGCGAAAAACGCCGCCCTCCTGCTGTTCCAGCCCGGCTGGCGATTGCCACTAAGGAGGGATTGTGGCGTCGTTAATGGAAGTCCGCGATATGCTGGCCCTGCAGGGCCGCATGGAGGCGAAACAGCTCAGTGCTCGCTTGCAGACACCTCAGCCGCTGATTGACGCCATGCTTGAGCGAATGGAAGCCATGGGTAAGGTGGTCCGGATCAGCGAAACGAGCGAGGGCTGCCTCTCCGGCAGCTGTAAAAGTTGCCCTGAAGGGAAAGCGGCGTGCCGACAGGAGTGGTGGGCGCTGCGATGAAAGGAGTCAGGCCTGGTCGCGCAACGAGGTAAAACGAGTAAGACAGCTATGAAAAACGGGCCAGCAGGCCCGTTTTCTTATGACTGGATTATTTATAAACGTCAGCGTTCGCGTGTACGGTTTTTTCGTTTTTCTGCCCGGCAATCACCACAAAGTATTTCCCACCCAGCTCATCGGCTTTTTTCGACAGATCGCGTCGGGCATCCATCGGCGACGTCGTCCTGGAGGTCGTAATGCTACCGACCTTGGTCAGATTCATCTTCGCCACGTCTTCTTTTTGGATCTCTTTCGCGGCGAATGCGCCGAAAGAGAGGGTGCCTATCACCAGAGATGCAACCATTCCTGTAACAAGTTTCATAGCCTCTACTCTCCATAAGGTTGTTATTGTAGGTCACGGTGGCGGATTGAAATAATCAACCACCGTAACAACCTAAGTATTGCTAGGAATGGCCCTTTTACCATGGCGCGGCAAAAAAAATTACCCCAGCCGCGTCTTCAGCGCCAGCAGCGGCTCGCAGAAGGCCGCGGGATGGGAAACAAACGGCGCATGCGCGGCCTTATCGAAGAGGATTGACTCGCTTTCCGGCCACAGGTCATCCAGCAACGGGACGATCTTGCGCGGCACCAGTCCATCCAGCCGGCCATACAGCCGCAGAAACGGCATCGGCAGCCTGACCAGCGCCTGACGCAGATCGACGGTTCTGAGGATCTCCAGTCCGCCATTCAGCGCCTCGGCGGAAGGCATCGGCAGCGAGAGCACCGCCTGCTTTAACGCCCGCGCATCCTGACGCGCGCTCTCTGTGCCCATGGTTTGCAGGGCGAGGAATCGCTCGACGGTGCGCTGGAAATCGTCGCTCAGCTGCTGCTGAAATCCGGCCAGCACCTCGGGCTTGATGCCGGGCCAGTCGTCACGAGCCGCGAAACAGGGGGAAGAGGCAACCGTCACCAGCGCCTGCACGCGTTCCGGACGCATAATCGCGACCTGGCTGGCCACCAGCCCGCCCAGGCTCCAGCCCAGCCACACCGCCTGTGGAGGGGCCTGCTCCAGCACCCGCTGCGCCATCGCCTCCAGCGACATCGCCCCAAACCCGCCGCTGCGGCCATAGCCCGGCAGATCCACCAGGTGGAGGGTAAAATGCGAAGCCAGCTGCGGCGTGATGCAATCCCATACCTGAGCGTTCAGCCCCCAGCCGTGCAGCAGCACAAGATGACAATCTCCTTCGCCGATTGTTTGCCACCAGATGTCGTTCATCCGTTACCGTTCTCTTTTTACTGGACAGAAGGCCAAATATGCTAACAGCACACAGCTTATGCTGGCTATGCCAAATGCCGCTGGCAGTCGCCCGCTGGGGGATCTGCTCCCGCTGCAGCCGCGCCCTGCTCGCCTGTCCCCCGCTCTGCCCGCAGTGCGGCCTGCCGGCGGCGGCATCCCGTCACCCCTGCGGCCGCTGCCTGCAAAAGCCGCCTCCCTGGCATCGGCTGGTGGCGGTCAATGACTATCGCCCGCCGCTGAGCGGTCTGGTGCAGCAGCTGAAGTTTCACCATCGCCCGGAGCTGGGCCCCGCCCTCGCGCGTCTGCTGCTGCAGCGCCTTCTGCAGCGTGACGATTTGCCGCCAGTAGACGCTCTGGTCGGCGTGCCGCTATGGCATCGCCGTCGCTGGCGCCGGGGTTATAATCAGTGCGACGAACTGTGCCGACCGTTAGCCCGCTGGCGAGGATGCGTCTGGCATCGCGAAGGCCTGACTCGCCAGCGAGCCGGCGCCGTCCAACATTCGCTCAATGCCCGCCAGCGCAGGCAGAACCTGAAAAATGCCTTTCAGCTTGAATTTGCCGTGCAGGGACTCCATATCGCTCTGGTGGATGATGTCGTCACGACCGGCAGCACCGTCGCCGAGATATCCCGCCTGCTTTTGCGAAACGGCGCCGCGACGGTTCAGGTATGGTGTTTGTGCCGTACCTTGTAGACCCCCGCTGATGGGCGTATTATAACCCAGTAAAATAGTCAACTATTAGGCCAACGCTATGATCCGTATTTCCGATGCTGCACAAGCGCACTTTGCCAAACTGCTGGCAAATCAGGAAGAAGGGACGCAAATTCGCGTATTTGTGATTAATCCCGGCACCCCAAACGCTGAGTGCGGCGTATCCTACTGCCCACCGGATGCGGTGGAAGACACCGACACGGCGCTGAAATTTGAACAGCTGACCGCCTATGTCGATGAGCTCAGCGCGCCCTATCTGGAAGACGCTGAAATTGATTTCGTCACTGACCAGCTCGGCTCGCAGCTGACGCTGAAAGCGCCGAACGCCAAAATGCGCAAAGTCTCTGACGATGCCCCGCTGATGGAGCGCGTCGAGTACCTGCTGCAGTCGCAGATTAACCCGCAGCTGGCAGGCCACGGCGGCCGCGTATCGCTGATGGAGATCACCGACGACGGTCTGGCTATCCTGCAGTTCGGCGGCGGATGCAACGGCTGCTCGATGGTCGACGTGACCCTGAAAGAAGGTATTGAAAAACAGCTGCTGAACGAGTTTCCGGAGCTGAAAGGGGTTCGCGATCTGACCGAGCACCAGCGCGGCGAGCACTCCTACTACTAAACCCTTCCTCCGGCGGCAGCCTGCCGCCGGATCGCCGTGATCCATTCTGTGTTACCGCGCAACATCTCCCGCTAAACGACCGGCAAAAACCGGGGAAAGAGTATGACTTAAGTCTCATATTTAACATTTTCCCACGTCAGGTGATTCTCAACCCTCACATGTTACCCGTATCATCCATTTCAGGCGCCACCGGCAAAAAAATAGCCAGCTATCCTTTCTCTGGGTAAGGATAATGCAAGCGTTTACGGCGCCAGACTATTTTGCTCCCTGACGGAGCGGATGCTCTACAGGTTCGAACTTTGACGTTACCCATAACAAATTAAGGCCAGGTAAATCATGCCATTAGTCATCGTTGCTATCGGGGTTGCCCTGTTGTTGCTGTTAATGATCCGTTTCAAAATGAACGGCTTCATTGCGCTGGTTCTGGTGGCGCTCGCCGTCGGATTAATGCAGGGTATGCCACTGGATAAAGTGATCGTCTCCATCAAAAACGGCGTTGGCGGCACCCTTGGCAGCCTCGCGCTGATCATGGGCTTCGGCGCTATGCTCGGTAAGCTGCTGGCAGACTGCGGCGGCGCCCAGCGTATCGCCACCACGCTTATCAATAAGTTCGGTAAGAAGCATATTCAGTGGGCGGTGGTCCTGACCGGCTTCACCGTTGGCTTCGCCCTGTTCTATGAAGTGGGCTTCGTGCTGATGCTGCCGCTGGTGTTCACCATCGCCGCCTCGGCCCGTATTCCGTTGCTGTACGTCGGCGTACCGATGGCAGCCGCGCTCTCCGTCACCCACGGCTTCCTGCCGCCGCATCCGGGTCCGACCGCGATCGCCACCATCTTCCATGCCGATATGGGCAAAACGCTGCTCTACGGCACCATTCTGGCTATCCCGACGGTTATCCTGGCGGGACCGGTGTTTGCGCGCTTCCTGAAAGGGATAGATAAGCCGATCCCGGAAGGCCTGCATAACCCGAAAGTGTTCACTGAAGAAGAGATGCCCGGCTTTGGCGTCAGCGTCTGGACCTCGCTGGTTCCGGTGATCCTGATGGCGATGCGCGCCGTGGCTGAGATGATCCTGCCGAAAGGCCACGCCTTCCTGCCAATTGCCGAGTTCTTCGGCGACCCGGTGATGGCCACCCTAATTGCGGTACTGATTGCCCTGTTCACCTTCGGTTTGAACCGCGGCCGCTCCATGGAGCAGATCAATGATACCCTGACCTCTTCGATCAAAATCATCGCCATGATGCTGTTGATTATCGGCGGCGGCGGTGCCTTCAAGCAGGTGCTGGTGGATAGCGGCATGGATAAATACATCGCCTCTATCATGCACGAATCGAACATGTCTCCGCTGTTTATGGCGTGGTCTATCGCCGCGGTGCTGCGTATCGCGCTGGGTTCGGCGACCGTGGCCGCCATCACCGCGGGCGGGATCGCCGCGCCGCTGATCGCCACCACCGGCGTCAGCCCGGAGCTGATGGTTATCGCCGTTGGCTCCGGCAGCGTTATCTTCTCCCATGTTAACGATCCGGGCTTCTGGCTGTTCAAAGAGTACTTTAACCTGACCATCGGCGAGACCATCAAGTCCTGGTCGGTGCTGGAAACCATTATCTCAGTCTGCGGCCTGGTGGGCTGTCTGCTGCTGGGGATGGTGGTGTAAGGTCACTCCCGCCACAGAAAAAGGCCGGTCCGCGTGAAGCGGGCCGGCCTTTTTTATCGGACATGCTCTTCGCCGCGCAGAGGAGCGCGCGGCAGGAAGTTATCAGGAGGCGGCTTTCTTGCTCGCCGCCTTACGCCGTTTATCCAGATCCTTAATCAGCTTATTGACCCGTTCATCGGCAAACATCTGCTCCAGGGTGACGGACAGCTTCCGGCGCCAGTTCGGGTACTCGGTGCTGGTGCCCGGAATGTTAACCGGCGTCGCCATCTCCAGCCAGTCTTCCGGCTGCAGGCCCAGCAGGGCGCTGTTGCTGTCGGCAATATAACGCTGCATCCCCCGGTTGAGGATCCCCGTCATGCTCATCAGCGAGGCCTTATGGCCGGCGCGCTTGGGCAGACAGCCGTACTTATGCAGTGCGTCCAGCAGCCCTTGTTTCGCCAGCTCGCGGTCCTGGTACAGTCCGCGCAGCACCACCTCATCAGGATAGAGGCCCAGCGCTTTACCTAACGTCAGATCGCCGCTTTCCCAGTAGCCGCGGAGAGTGGGCAGGTCGTGCGTCGTCGCCACAGCCATTGATTGCTCCGGGTACAGCGCCGGCGCGCGGAACGTTTTCTCTGCATCACTCTCAAAATAGAGCACCTTATAAGAATAGACGCCGCTGTTGCGTAACTTGCTGACGATCTCCACCGGTACCGTGCCCAGATCTTCACCGATCACCATGCAGCGATGACGCTGGCTTTCCAGCGCCAGAAGCGACAGCAGATCGTCGACCGGATACTGAACGTAAGCGCCATGGTCGGCGGTTTCACCATACGGGATCCACCACAGACGCAGCACAGACATCACGTGATCGATGCGCAACGCGCCGCAGTTCTGCATATTAGCGCGCAACAGGTCGATAAACGGCTCATAGGCGCGGGCGGCAATGATATGCGGATCCATCGGCGGCAGGCCCCAGTTCTGGCCCAGCGGGCCCAGAATATCCGGCGGCGCGCCTACGGATGCTTTCAGGCAGTACAGTTCACGATCGCACCAGGTTTCCGACCCGCCCTCGGCGACGCCCACCGCCAGGTCGCGGTAGAGGCCGATCGGCATGCCGTCACGCTGGCTGGTTTCCCAGCAGGCGGCAAACTGACTCCAGGCCAGCCACTGCAGCCAGAGATAGAAACTGACGTCATCCTCATGCTCGACGCAGAAGGCTTTCACCTCCGGGCTGTCGATATCCTGAAAGGCCTTCGGCCAGGCCGGCCAGCCCCAGCGCAGCGGGTCCTGTTGTACCTGCCAGGCGTGCAGCGCATCGAAAGCCGCCTGCCAGTAGAGGCTTTCCCCTTCGCGCAGAACAAACTCGCGGAACGCTGCCATCTGCTCATCTTCACGACGAGAGAATTGTTTCCACGCCATACGCAGCGCGGTCATTTTCAGCGTAGTGACGGCGGTATAATCCACATCGTCCGTTTCCCGCGCCGCCTGCAGTGCCTGCTGCGTTGCCGGAGACTGCCACCACGCCTGCGCCTCTTCGCTACGCTGGAAATCTTCAACCGCGTTGACGTCGATATAAATAACGTTCAGCCAGCGACGTGAAGACGGGCTATAGGGGCTGGCGCTCTCCGGGTTCGCCGGATAGAGGGCATGAATCGGGTTAAGGCCAATAAACGACCCGCCGCGGCGGGCGATTTCCGGCAGCATGGCCCGCAGATCGCCAAAATCGCCGATCCCCCAGTTTTTCTCTGAGCGCAGGGTATACAGCTGCACGCAGGTGCCCCACAGCTTTTTCCCCTCTTTCAGCGGCTGCGGCTCATAGCAGCGGGCTGGCGCGACGATAGTCCGGCAGTGCCAGCGCTCCCCCTCCTGGGTGAGGGTCAGGGAGTGGTACCCCTCCGGCAGTTTGGCCGGCAGCGGCAGCGTCTCGCCGCCGCGGGTTTTCCCTTGATACTGCTTACCGTCCTCAGTAGTCAGGATCCACTGATACTCACCGCGTCCTGCCACCGGCAGCGACATTTTTTTGCCGTGAGTGAAAATTTTCACGTTCGGCAGCGGGTTAACCGCCACTTTCGTGGCGGCGGTAGAGCGATGCATCGCATCCAGCAGGCGCTGTTTGGTGACAGCCGCGATAGACTGCGGCTTGCCGTGCGCGTTGATATAGCTGGGGCTGATGCCCGCCGCCAGCGCGGCATTATCGAGGCGTTTACTCTCCATAGGCCTTCCTTTAGCGTTTCGCCTGCCAGATACGTTGCTGATAATCGCGGATCGAGCGGTCGGAGCTGAACATGCCGCAGCGCGCGGTGTTGAGGATAGCCGCGCGGGTCCAGGCCTCCTCGTCGCGATACAGCTCATCTACCCGTTTTTGCGCCGCTACGTAGGCTTCGAAATCGGCCAGCACCAGGTACGGATCGCCGCCCTGCAGCAGGCTGTGCAGCATCTGATCGAAGGCATGCTTGTCGCCGTTGCTGTAGGTGCCGTTCTCCAGCTCCTTAAGCACCGCATCGAGCAGCTTGTCTTTTTTACGCCATTTCAGCGGATCGTAGCCTTTCGCTTTCAGGGCTTTCACCTCTTCAACCGTGTGGCCGAAGATAAAGATGTTCTCCTCGCCCACCTGCTCAGCGATTTCCACGTTAGCGCCATCCAGCGTCCCGACGGTCAGCGCGCCGTTCAGCGCCAGCTTCATGTTGCCGGTGCCAGAGGCTTCTTTACCCGCGGTGGAGATCTGCTCGGAGATATCCGCCGCCGGGATCAGTTTTTCTGCTGCCGATACACAATAGTCCGGCAGGAAGACCACCTTCAGCTTATCGCCGACTTTCGGGTCGTTGTTGATCGCTTCCGCTACCTTATTGATGGCAAAAATAATGTTTTTCGCCAGATAGTAGCCCGGCGCCGCTTTCGCGCCGAACAGGAAGACGCGCGGTACGCGGTCGGACTGCGGGTTTTCGCGGATCTCTTTGTACAGCGCAAGGATATGCAGCAGGTTAAGGTGCTGACGCTTATACTCGTGCAGACGTTTGATCTGGATATCGAAGATCGCCTGCGGGTTGATCTCAATCCCGGTACGCTGCTTCACAAACTCAGCCAGATGAACTTTGTTGGCCTGCTTGATATCGCGATAAGTCTGACGGAACGCCGCATCGTCAGCATATTTTTCCAGGTTGATCAGCTGGTCGAGGTCATTGGCCCACTCTTTTTTCAGCGTCTCATCCAGCAGCGAGGCCAGCGCCGGGTTGCACTGCTTGATCCAGCGGCGCGGCGTGATGCCGTTGGTCACGTTATGGAATTTGTTCGGCCACAGCTGGTTATATTCCGGGAACAGATCTTTTACCACCAGATCCGAGTGCAGCGCCGCCACGCCGTTGACAGCAAAGCCGCCCACCACGCACATGTTGGCCATCCGAACCTGTTTGTCATGCACCACCGCCAGCTTCGCCCAGACCTGCTTATCGCCCGGCCAGGTTTTGTCCACCAGCTGTTTAAAGCGGTCGTTGATCTCTTTAATGATCTGCATATGGCGCGGCAGCAGCGCTTTTACCAGCTTCTCATCCCAGCATTCCAACGCTTCCGGCATCAGGGTGTGGTTGGTGTAAGCAAAGGTTTTGCTGGTGATCGCCCAGGCGTCGTCCCAGCTCAGCTGGTGCTCGTCGATCAGCACGCGCAGCAGCTCCGGGATGGCGATGGTCGGGTGCGTATCGTTCAGCTGGATCACTTCGTAATCCGCCAGTTCGGCCAGCTTGCGGCCTGCCAGATGATGACGGCGCAGGATATCGGCCACTGAGCAGGCGCACTGGAAGTACTGCTGCATCAGGCGCAGTTTTTTACCGGCCTGATGGTTGTCGTTCGGGTACAGCACCTTGGTCAGTTTTTCCGCGTCGATGCCCTGCTGCTCGGCGCGCAGGAAATCGCCATCGTTGAATTTGGTCAGGTTGAACGGATGAGCGTGTTTGGCCTGCCACAGACGCAGCGGCTGGGCGACGTTGTTGCGATAGCCAAGCACCGGCAGGTCCCAGGCTTCGCCGGTAATGACGAACGCCGGCTGCCATTCGCCGTTTTTGCTGACTTTCCCGCCGATACCTACCTGGACATCCAGCGCTTCGTTATGACGGAACCACGGGTAGCTGCTGCGCCCCCAGTCGTCAGGGGCTTCCATCTGCTGGCCATCGTCAAATGACTGGCGGAACAGGCCATACTGGTAGTTGAGACCGTAACCGGTCGCCGACTGCCCCACCGTCGCCATGGAGTCGAGGAAGCAGGCTGCCAGACGTCCCAGGCCACCGTTACCCAGCGCCGGGTCAGTCTCTTCTTCCAGCAGATCGGTGAGGTTGACATCGTAGCCTTTCAGCGCGTCGCTGACGCCCTCGTACCAGCCCAGGTTGAGCAGGTTGTTGCCGGTCAGACGACCAATCAGAAACTCCATTGAGATGTAGTTAACGTGACGCTGTCCTTGCGCCGGTTTCGCTACCGGCTGCGCCGCCAGGAGTTCCGCCAACGCTCCGCTGACTGCGCGCCACCATTGACGCTGTGTCATCTCGGAAGCGGACTGTAAACCAAAATGCTGCCACTGACGCGTCAGTGCAGCCTGAAACTGAGCTTTGTTAAATGTAGTCTGTGACATAATGAGATCCGGGTCCTTTACTAAAACGATGGCGCTAGTGTGCCGACCTCCCGATTCATCGTCCTCATCCTGACGGGGATTAGACAGGGAGGAGTGGCGGGGATGAGCGAAAAGTGTGATCCTGAACACTATAGTGTGGGTGAGAAGGCAAAAATATGCTGTAAAAATCACCGCGATATGACAATCGAGAGGTTACCTCCGGTAGCTAAAAATTTGTTACAGGCCAATACGCGTAAAAAATCTTCCAGTTCCTCGCCACGTTATTAACAAAATAAATAGAGGCCCCTGAAGAAATAAGCACCTTTCATCGCATTGACCCGCAAAAAAGATTACTTCTAAGAAATCGCTGACAATAATTTAATAAAAACAAACAACTACTCTTAGCGTAAAATAAATCTACCCACACTCCGCCAGCTACCGCCTGAAAACCGCGGCCGACCAGTCCTGCCTGCGATTTTTTCCCATTCTCAGCCAATGTCGAAATTTGTGACACAGAGCAAATTCAAGAGCATAAACTTCGGACATAACTTGCAATAAATTTCATAATCACCGACCTTATTAGATATTAATTACGAAGCGCAAAAAAAATCGCAACCTCTCTCTTGCACAGCGAAATGTAGAACTATGTTGATTCCGTCCAAATTAAGTCGTCCGGTCCGCCTTGAACACACTGTGGTTCGTGAGCGCTTACTGGCGAAACTTTCCGGCGCGAACAATTATCGTCTCGTGCTGATCACCAGTCCTGCCGGGTACGGTAAAACAACGCTCATTTCTCAGTGGGCCGCGGGTAAAAACGATCTTGGGTGGTTTTCGCTGGACGAAGGCGACAACCAGCAGGAGCGTTTTGCCAGCTATCTGATCGCGGCGATTCAGCAGGCTACCGGCAACCACTGCGCGGCCAGTGAAGCGATGGTGCAAAAACGCCAGTACGCCAGTCTCTCCTCTCTTTTTGCGCAGCTGTTTATTGAACTTGCCGACTGGCAGCGCCCGCTGTATCTCGTCATTGATGATTACCATCTGATCAATAATCCGGTGATCCATGACGCGATGCGCTTTTTCCTGCGCCATCAGCCGGAGAATATGACCCTGGTGGTCCTGTCGCGTAACCTGCCGCAGCTGGGCATTGCCAATCTGCGCGTCCGCGATCAGCTTCTGGAGATTGGCAGTCAGCAGCTGGCCTTTACCCACCAGGAGGCGAAACAATTTTTCGACTGTCGTCTGACATCGCCTATCGAAGCCGACGACAGTAGCCGGCTGTGCGACGATGTCGCCGGGTGGGCCACCGCGCTACAACTCATCGCCCTCTCCGCCCGCCAGAATAACTCCTCCGCCCAACACTCCGCCCGCCGCCTCGCCGGGATTAACGCCAGCCATCTGTCGGATTATCTGGTGGATGAAGTACTGGATAACGTTGACGCCCGCACGCGCAACTTTTTGCTGAAGAGTTCTCTGCTGCGCTCAATGAACGACGCGTTAATCGTGCGCGTCACCGGCGAAGAGAATGGCCAGATGCAGCTGGAGGAGATCGAACGCCAGGGGCTGTTCCTGCAGCGGATGGATGATTCCGGCGAATGGTTCCGCTATCACCCGCTGTTTGGCAGCTTCCTGCGCCAGCGCTGTCAGTGGGAGCTGGCGGTTGAACTACCGGAGATCCACCGCGCCGCGGCGGAAAGCTGGATGGCGCAAGGTTTCCCCAGCGAGGCCATCCACCATGCGCTGGCGGCCGGCGATGCCAAAATGCTGCGCGATATCTTGCTCAATCATGCCTGGGGCATGTTTAACCATAGCGAGCTGGGGCTACTGGAGCAGTCGCTGGCGGCGCTGCCATGGTCCAATCTGCTGGAAAATCCGCGCCTGATCCTGCTCCAGGCCTGGCTGATGCAGAGCCAGCATCGCTACAGCGAAGTCAATACCCTGCTGGCGCGCGCCGAGCAGGAGATGAGTGTGGAAATGGACACCGCGATGCATGGCGACTTCAACGCGCTGCGCGCGCAGGTGGCGATTAACGATGGCGACCAGGACGAGGCGGAACGTCTGTCAATGGTGGCCCTGGAAGAGCTGCCGCTGGCCAACTATTACAGCCGCATCGTCGCCACATCGGTGCATGGCGAAGTTCTCCATTGTAAGGGAAAGCTGACCAAATCCCTCGCCGTGATGCAGCAGACCGAACAGATGGCCCGCCGTCACGACGTATGGCATTACGCCCTGTGGAGCATCATTCAGCAAAGCGAAATCCTCTTCGCCCAGGGCTTCCTGCAGGCCGCCTGGGAGAGCCAGGAGAAAGCCTTCCAGCTGGTACGCGAACAGCATCTTGAGCAGTTGCCGATGCATGAGTTCCTGCTGCGCATCCGTTCTCAGCTGCTGTGGGCATGGGCGCGCCTCGACGAGGCTGAAGCTTGCGCCCGCCAGGGGATGGACGTGCTATCCACCTATCAGCCGCAGCAGCAGCTGCAGTGCCTGGCGCTGATGGTCCAGTGCTCACTGGCGCGCGGCGATCTGGATAATGCCCGCAGCCACCTGAACCGGCTGGAAAACCTGCTCGGTAATGGTCACTATCACAGCGACTGGGTCTCCAACGCCGATAAGGTGCGAGTGATCTACTGGCAGATGACCGGTGATAAAACCGCGGCGGCCAACTGGCTGCGCCAGACGCCAAAGCCGGAGTTCGCCAACAACCACTTCCTGCAGAGCCAGTGGCGCAACATCGCCCGGGCGCAGATCCTGCTGGGCGATTTCGAACCGGCGGAAATGGTGCTGGAAGAGCTGAACGAAAATGCGCGTTCGCTGCGTTTGATGAGCGATCTCAACCGCAATCTGCTGCTGCTCAACCAGCTGTACTGGCAGTCGGGACGCAAGAGCGAAGCGCAGAAAGCCCTGCTGGAAGCCCTGACGCTCGCCAACCGCACCGGTTTTATCAACCACTTTGTGATTGAAGGCGAGGCGATGGCCCAGCAGCTGCGCCAGCTGATCCAGTTGAACACGTTGCCGGAGCTGGAGCAGCATCGCGCCCAGCGTATTCTGCGCGACATCAACCAGCATCATCGCCACAAATTCGCCCACTTTGACGAAGGGTTCGTCGAGCGACTGCTGAATCATCCGGAGGTGCCGGAGCTTATCCGCACCAGCCCGCTGACCCAGCGCGAGTGGCAGGTGCTTGGCTTAATCTATTCCGGTTACAGCAACGAGCAGATTGCCGGCGAGCTTGACGTGGCGGCCACCACCATCAAGACCCACATTCGCAACCTGTATCAGAAACTGGGCGTCGCCCACCGGCAGGACGCGGTACAGCATGCCCAGCAGTTACTTAAGATGATGGGATACGGCGTCTGACGACGCCGTTGCCGTTTAGCACAGCTCCAGCTGAAGGTTGTTATCAGTGATCACCTTCAGCACGCCGGCCGGCGGCAGCACGTCGGTATAGACCGCATCGACCATACTTATGCTGCCCATGTTGACCATCGCGTTACGGCCAAACTTGGTATGGTCCACCACCAGCATCACGTGGCGTGAATTCTCAATGATCGCCCGCTTGGTGCGCACTTCATGATAATCAAACTCCAGCAGCGAGCCATCGCTGTCTACGCCGCTGATGCCGAGAATGCCGAAGTCGAGGCGGAACTGCGAGATAAAGTCCAGCGTCGCTTCCCCAATAATCCCGCCGTCCCGGCTACGCAGTTCGCCGCCGGCGAGAATAATGCGGAAGTCCTCTTTCACCATCAGCGTGTTGGCGACGTTAAGGTTATTGGTCACAATCCGCAGATCGTTGTGATCGAGCAGGGCGTGCGCCACCGCTTCCGGCGTGGTGCCGATATCAATAAACAGCGTCGCCCCGTCCGGGATCTCGCTGGCCACCCGCCGGGCGATACGCTCTTTCTCCGCCGTCTGGGTCGCTTTGCGATCGTGCCAGGAGGTGTTCACCGAGCTGGAGGGCAGCGCCGCGCCGCCGTGATGGCGGAGGATCATTTTCTGTTCGGCTAAATCGTTCAGGTCGCGGCGGATGGTCTGCGGGCTTACCGCGAACTGCTCAACCAGCTCTTCCGTGCTGACGTAACCCTGTTTTTTTACCAGCTCGATAATGGCGTCATGACGTTGTGTTTGTTTCATGAAATATCCCTGGAAAAATGTCGCCTACCCGACCCCTGTCGGTAAGTCTTTATGCGCGTTTTCGCCCATGTAAGGTATCAACAAACGCCATCGCCAGGCCGGTCGCCAGACCAGCCACGTGCGCGCCGTTGGCGATCGCCATGCCGAAAACGTCAAACCAGCCAGCAATTAACCACACTAAAGAGAAGAGTATCAACCCGCGCTGCAGATAAATACCGCTCTGCGGATCGCGCTCGCCCCGCAGCCAGACGTAGCCCATCAGCGCGTAGACCACGCCCGACAAGCCACCAAACCACGGGCCGCTAAACTGGTGCTGCACGAAGCCGCTCAGCAGAGCGCTGATGACGGTGATCACCACCAGCTTGCCGCTGCCGATGCGCTTTTCCACCGCGCCGCCAAGATACCACCACCATAGCAGGTTGAAGAGAATATGCATCAGCGAGAAATGCATGAAAGCATGGCTGAAATAGCGCCAGGCTTCGAACTGCAGCGAAGGATCGTAGGGCCAGGCCAGCCAAATCATCACCGGCTGATCGCCCAGCAGATTTTGCAGGATGAACACCGCGATGCAGATCAGCAGAATCGCCCAGGTGAACGGACCGGCGTTATGCCGCAGCGTGGCAAAGAAAGGAAAGCGCTGATAGCGCAACCCGCTATTGGTCTGTCCGGACTGCCAGCTCGCCGCCAGATAGCGCGGGTCCGCCGGGTTTTCGAGAAAACGCGCCAGCTCAGCCCTGACGCGCCCGGCCTGACTCTCATCAGCCAGCCAGACGTCGCTCTGGGTATGCTGCTGGATGGTCAGGATAATCCCCTGCGTCGCCATATAATCGACAAACGCCTGGGCCACCCGCGGGTTGGCAAAAGAGGTAATCATTAACATGCAGCGAATCGCTTATTCCACACAAAGGGGGATAGTATACCTGCCAGTCGTTAAAACGTCCCGCGCGCCACTTCCGCCGGGAAATGGCGATGCCAGGCGTCGAACCCGCCGTCAACGCTATAGACCTTATCAAACCCCTGCTGCAGCAGATACTGCGCGGCGCCCTTGCTGCTGTTGCCGTGATAGCACATCACCATCACCGCCGTGTCAAAGTCGTTGTCACGCATAAACGCGCCCAGCGTATCGTTGGTCAGATGAAACGCGCCCGGCGTATGACCCATCGCATAGCTTTGCGGATCGCGGATATCGACCAGTACCGCCGTCTGCTGATGCAGTTTCTGGTGCGCTTCTTCAACGTTGATACATTCAAACTGTTCCATGGTTCTCTTCTCTTTCTCGTCATGACGGGCGATGGCCGGCCCAATTTTACCCTGTAGTGTACCGTCAGGCGGTAAAGAAACGCCAATATGTTACACCCATCACTCCAAAATGTTTTTTTGATGTTACCAAAAGCGCGTTTGTTTGCTATAGTGAGCGATATCGAGCATTTGTGAGCTTAAACGAAAGTGTGAGAGGGTAAGAACGTGGAAACCAAAGATCTGATTGTGATAGGCGGAGGCATCAACGGTGCCGGTATCGCGGCAGATGCCGCCGGGCGTGGTTTATCCGTACTGATGCTGGAAGCGCGCGATCTCGCCTGCGCCACCTCCAGCGCCAGTTCCAAACTGATCCACGGCGGGCTACGCTACCTCGAACACTATGAGTTCCGCCTGGTCAGCGAAGCGCTGGCCGAACGCGAAGTGCTGTTAAAAATGGCCCCGCATATCGCCTTCCCGATGCGCTTTCGTCTCCCGCATCGCCCGCATCTGCGTCCGGCATGGATGATCCGTATCGGCTTGTTTATGTACGATCATCTGGGCAAACGCACCAGCCTGCCGGGATCCACCGGTTTGCGTTTTGGCGCAGAATCGGTACTTAAGCCGGAAATTGTGCGCGGTTTCGAATATTCCGACTGCTGGGTCGACGATGCCCGCCTGGTGCTGGCCAACGCGCAGATGGTCGTCCGCAAAGGCGGCGAAGTACGCACCCGCACTCGCGCCATCTCGGCAAAACGAGAGAATGGCCTGTGGGTGGTGGAAGCGGAAGATATTGATAGCGGCGAGAAGTTTACCTGGAAGGCGCGCGGTCTGGTTAATGCCACCGGTCCATGGGTCAAACAGTTCTTCGACGAAGGGATGCATCTGCGCTCGCCTTACGGTATCCGCCTGATTAAGGGCAGCCACATCGTGGTGCCGCGGGTACATACCCAGAAGCAGGCCTACATTCTGCAAAACGAAGATAAACGTATTGTGTTTGTTATCCCGTGGATGGATGAGTTCTCGATCATCGGCACGACGGACGTCGAGTATAAGGGCGATCCGAAAGCGGTGGCCATTGATGATAAAGAGATTAATTACCTGCTGAACGTCTATAACGCGCACTTTAAAAAGACCCTCAGCCGGGACGATATCGTCTGGACCTACTCCGGCGTCCGTCCGCTGTGCGACGACGAGTCGGATTCGCCGCAGGCGATCACCCGCGACTACACGCTGGATATTCACGATGAGAACGGCCAGGCGCCGCTGCTCTCCGTCTTCGGCGGGAAGCTGACCACCTATCGCAAACTGGCCGAGCACGCGCTGGAAAAACTGACCCCCTATTACAAAGGGATCGGCCCGGCATGGACCAAAACCGCGGTGCTCCCCGGCGGCGATATTGGCGGCGACCGCGACGACTACGCGGCAAAACTGCGCCGTCGCTTCCCGTTCATCAGCGAATCACTGGCCCGCCATTATGCCCGCACCTACGGGAGCAACAGCGAGTGGATCCTGAAAGAAGCCAGCGCCCTGAGCGATCTGGGAGAAGATTTTGGCCATGAGTTTTATGAAGCCGAGCTGAAGTATCTGGTTGAGCATGAATGGGTGCGCAGCCTGGATGACGCCATCTGGCGCCGTACCAAACAGGGCATGTGGCTGAATGGCGATCAGCAGGCGCGCATCAGCGAATGGCTGGCGCAGCATGCGGGAAAGTCTGAACTGTCGTTAGCGTCCTGACATCGCGTGGCGCCAGGAGAGAAATACCCGGGCTATGGCTTGCGCTTGGCCCGGATACCTGTTCACAAATTAAACGAGACTTTTTTTCCAGTCGGCAATGTGACATTTATACTGAGTTCTCCCCCCAATGCCGCAATGTAGCTTTTTAGGGTCGAAAGCCGAGGGTCGTTATCAGTCTGTTCCATTTTAGCGATCGTTGGCTGCTTTACCCCCATAGCCGCAGCCATCTCTGTTTGCGACATTTGCAACTCTTCTCGAAGCAAGTTTAAAGCGACAGACTGGCGTATCTCTGCCGCTTTCGCTGCAATACGCTGCTGGCTTTCAGGACTCTGTTTCGCCATGAGTTCTTTTAGCGTGGCCATTATCGCTCCTTAGTCAGGTGTTGGCTGAATTCTCTGTCAGCCAGAGTAATCATCTCTTTGTAAAAACGTTTCTCATTTATGCCATCCTTATTGCCCGCACATAAAACGATAGCTTTCCGCAGAGGATCAAAAGCAAAAAAGGCGCGGATGGGGAGCCCATGATGCTGAACCCGCAGTTCTTTCATATTCTGAAACGTTGAATCTTTCACCGTATCAACATACGGGCGCCCAAGCTGCGGAGCAAACTCAGACAAGATGAGCATCGTGGCCAACATATCCTCTTTTAAAGCTCTACTTTGTAATTCGAACCAGGCATCAAACGTATCCGTCGTTTCCACATCCCACATTGGCTATGAACGTAAACTTATTGAGCATTTATCGTACTGCTGGCGAATTCACGTCAATAGTATATTCCCGCAATAGCCTGAATCCTCCCCGGCACTTTTCCGAATAAAACGTTCGCCACACAACACAACGGGGCCAAATGGCCCCGTTGTGTTGTGTGGTGTTGCATTGACTGGCTTACAGCCTTACCGGGTCGATATGCCAGATATATTTCGCGTACTCCTGGATCGTCCGGTCAGAAGAGAAGTAGCCCATGTTGGCAATATTCAACATCGCCTTATAGGCCCACTCTTCCGGATGTTGATACAGCTCGTCGACGCGATCCTGGCAGTCCACATAGCTGCGATAGTCCGCCAGCACCTGGTAGTGGTCGCCAAAGTTAATCAGCGAATCCAGCAGGTCGCGGTAGCGCCCCGGTTCCGACGGGCTGAAAACGCCGGTACCGATCTGCGTCAGCGCCTGGTGAAGCTCTTCATCCTGCTCGTAGTATTCGCGCGGTTTATAGCCGCTGCGACGCAGCTCCTCCACCTCTTCCGCGGTGTTACCGAAGATAAAGATATTCTCTTCGCCCACGTGCTCCTGCATCTCCACGTTCGCCCCGTCGAGGGTGCCGATAGTCAGCGCGCCGTTAAGGGCAAACTTCATATTACTGGTGCCGGAAGCTTCCGTGCCTGCGAGGGAGATCTGTTCCGACAGGTCTGCTGCCGGAATGATCAGCTGCGCCAGGCTGACGCTGTAGTTGGGGATAAAGACCACCTTCAGCTTGTCGCCAATCTGCGGATCGTTATTAATCACCGCCGCCACATCGTTGATCAGGTGAATAATGTGCTTGGCCATATAGTAGGCCGAGGCCGCCTTACCGGCGAAAATATTCACCCGCGGCACCCACTCGGCCTGCGGATCGGCCTTGATCCGGTTATAGCGGGTGATGACGTGCAGCACATTCATTAGCTGCCGTTTGTATTCATGGATACGTTTGATCTGCACATCAAACAGCGCCTTCGGATTGACCACCACATTGAGCTGTTGAGCAATATAGCTGGCCAGCCGCTGTTTGTTCTCAAACTTGGCCTGACGCACCGCCTGATTGACCATCGGGTAGTCGATATGCTGTTTCAGCTCATCAAGCTGACTCAGATCGGTCCGCCAGGTGCGGCCGATATGCTCATCCAGCACTTTCGACAGCGGCGGGTTGGCCAGCGCCAGCCAGCGGCGCGGCGTCACACCGTTGGTCACGTTGATAAAGCGCATTGGGAAGATTTTGGCGAATTCGGCAAACAGTGACTCCACCATCAGTCGGGAATGCAGCTCGGACACCCCGTTGACCTTGTGGCTGACCACTACCGCCAGCCAGGCCATCCGCACACGGCGGCCGTTAGACTCGTCGATAATCGAGGTGCGGCTGAGGAGGTCGGTATCGTTCGGATACTGCTCCTGCAAGGTCTTGAGGAAATAGTCGTTAATCTCGAAGATAATCTGCAGATGGCGCGGCAGAATTTTACCCAGCATATCCACCGGCCAGGTCTCGAGCGCTTCGCTCATCAGGGTGTGGTTGGTATAGGAGAAGACCTGACAGGTCACCTCGAACGCCTCGTCCCAGCTGAACTTATGTTCGTCGATAAGCAGACGCATCAGCTCCGGTATCGACAGCACCGGGTGGGTGTCATTCAGGTGAATGGCAATCTTGTCCGCCAGGTTGTCATAGGTCTTATGCAACATGTAATGGCGACTCAGAATATCCTGCACCGTGGCCGACACGAGGAAATACTCCTGGCGCAGGCGCAGCTCGCGGCCGGAGTAGGTCGAGTCGTCCGGATAGAGCACGCGGGAGACGTTTTCGGAGTGGTTTTTATCCTCTACCGCGGCGAAGTAGTCGCCCTGGTTGAATTTACCGAGGTTAATTTCGCTACTGGCCTGCGCGCTCCACAGACGCAGCGTGTTGGTGGCGTCGGTGTCAAAGCCGGGGATGATCTGGTCGTAGGCTTCCGCAATGATCTCCTCCGTCTCAATCCAGCGGGTTTTCTTTCCTTCCTGCTGAATGCGGCCGCCGAAGCGCACTTTATAGCGGGTGTTGTGGCGCTCAAACTCCCACGGGTTACCGTACTCCAGCCAGTAGTCAGGAGACTCTTTTTGCCGGCCATCGACAATATTCTGTTTAAACATCCCGTAGTCGTAGCGGATGCCGTAACCGCGTCCCGGCAGACCCAGCGCCGCCAGGGAGTCAAGGAAGCAAGCCGCCAGGCGGCCCAGACCGCCGTTGCCAAGCCCGGGGTCATTCTCTTCATCGATCAGCTCTTCGAGATCGAGCCCCATCTCCGCCAGCGCGCTGCTCACATCGTCATAAATGCCCAGCGACAGCAGCGCATTCGAGAGGGTGCGGCCGATCAGAAACTCCATCGACAGATAGTACACCTGGCGCACTTCCTGGGAGAGCTGCGCGCGGTTGGAGCGCAGCCAGCGCTCCACCATGCGATCGCGAACGGCAAACAGCGTGGCGTTAAGCCATTCATGCTTGTTGGCGATGGCCGGATCTTTACCGATGATAAACATCAGTTTATAGGCAATAGAATGCTTTAACGCCTCAACGCTCAGCGTCGGTGATGCATAGCTAAAGGGTACATTCATAACAATGACTCCAGTGGTTACATCAAGCGTTGATAAAGTTCGCGATAGGAGTTCGCGGCAACCTGCCAGCTAAAATCCATATTCATCGCCTGACGCTGCACGTAGCGCCAGAGCGACGGGCGCGACCAGAGGACAAAGGCGCGACGGATAGCGCGCAGCAATGACAGCGCATTGCTGTCCTCAAAGACAAACCCTGTCGCCAGACCATCGGCCAGATTCTCCAGCGAACTGTCAGCGACGGTGTCCGCCAGACCGCCGGTGCGGCGCACCAGCGGCAGCGTCCCGTACTTCAGACCATACAGCTGGGTCAGGCCGCAGGGTTCAAAGCGGCTCGGGACCAGAATGACGTCGGCGCCGCCCATAATGCGGTGGGAGAAGGCCTCATGGTAGCCAATCTGCACACCCACTTTGCCCGGGTGTTCGGCGGCGGCGGCGAGGAAACCTTCCTGCAGCACCGGATCGCCGGCGCCCAGTAGCGCCAGCTGGCCGCCCTGCTCAAGCAGACCCGGCAGCGCTTCAAGCACCAGGTCCAGCCCTTTCTGGCTGGTAAGACGGCTGACGACGGCAAACAACGGCGCTTTATCATCGACCTTCAGGCCCATGGCAATCTGCAGCTGACGCTTGTTCTCCGCCTTCTCCTCCAGCGTGTCGCGATCGTAGCGCATCGGCAGCAGCAGATCGTTTTGCGGGCTCCAGATACCGTCGTCAACGCCGTTGAGAATTCCCGACAGCCGACCTTCATGATGGCGCTGGCGCAGCAGCCCCTCCATGCCGTAGGCGTACTGCGGCTCGGTGATCTCGCGCGCGTAGGTCGGGCTCACCGCCGTAATATGATCGGCGTAGTAAAGACCTGCCTTCAGAAACGAGATCTGGCCGTTAAACTCGAGGCCATGCATGTTGTAAAACGACCACGGCAGTTCGATATCATTCATATGCCAGGAGTAAAACATCCCCTGGTACGCCAGGTTATGCACGGTAAACACCGATTTAGCCGGGCGGCCGCGCGCCGCCAGGTAGGCCGGCGTCAGGCCGGCGTGCCAGTCGTGGGCATGGACCACATCCGGACGCCAGAATGGATCCAGTCCGCTGGCCATTTCGCTTCCCACCCAGCCCAGCAGCGCAAAGCGCAGAACGTTGTCGGTATAAGCGTGCTGGTTGGTATCGTGGTAAGGGCTCCCCGGCCGGTCATAGAGATGCGGGGCGTCTATCAGATAGATCCCCACGCCGTTAAAGTGGCCGTACAGCAGCGTGATCCGCCCGGCGAACGTATCCCGGCGGGTCACCACCTGGGCATCCACCACGCCGCGGCGGATATCAGGAAACGCCGGCAACAGCACGCGCGTATCGATACCCTCCGCGATTTGCGCCGCCGGCAGCGCGCCGATGACGTCCGCCAGACCGCC
Source organism: Klebsiella sp. KP20-425-1 (assembly GCF_025813515.1). Lineage (NCBI taxonomy): Bacteria > Pseudomonadati > Pseudomonadota > Gammaproteobacteria > Enterobacterales > Enterobacteriaceae > Klebsiella > Klebsiella sp. KP20-425-1. The sequence goes on along the minus strand of NZ_CP109614.1, from coordinate 352,491 downwards.
CGTCTTTAACAGCGGGAACATCTCAGAACATACATGTAAGACCTGCATTAGCGCTCCTGTTTGTGCCCCAATTTCCGCAGCATGTCGCGGGTCACCAGCACGATACCTTCCTCTGAGCGATAGAAGCGGCGTGCATCCTCTTCCGCGTTCTCACCAATCACCATACCTTCCGGGATGACGCAGGCGCGGTCAATCACGCAGCGACGCAGGCGGCATGAGCGCCCCACCCAGACATCTGGCAACAAGACTGCCGAATCAATGTTACAGAATGAGTTCACCCGCACGCGCGGGAACAGCACCGACTGCACCACCACCGACCCGGAGATAATGCACCCCCCGGAAACCAGCGAGTTCAGGGTCATGCCGTGGCTACCGGAGCGGTCCTGCACGAACTTCGCCGGCGGCAGCGATTCCATATGGGTACGGATCGGCCAGTTCTGGTCGTACATATCCAGCTCCGGCGTGACTGACGCCAGATCGAGGTTGGCCTTCCAGTAGGCTTCCAGCGTCCCCACGTCGCGCCAGTACGGCTCGGCGTTCGGGTCGGACTGCACGCAGGAGAGCGGGAAAGGATGTGCATAAGCCATGCCAGCTTCAGTGATCTTCGGAATGATGTCTTTGCCGAAATCATGGCTGGAGTTCTCGTTGCGATCGTCTTCTTCCAGCAGCTCATAAAGATAGGCGGCGTCAAAGACATAAATGCCCATGCTGGCCAGCGATTTGGTCGGGTCGGTCGGCATCGCCGGCGGGTTGGCGGGTTTCTCGACAAACTCAATGATCTTTTCGTTTTCGTCGACCGCCATGACGCCGAAGGCGGATGCCTCTTCAATGGGCACCGGCATGCAGGCCACGGTGCAACGCGCCCCTTTTTCGACATGGTCGATCAGCATGCGCGAGTAGTCCTGCTTATAAATATGGTCGCCTGCGAGGATCACCACGTACTCGGCCTTGTAGCGGCTGATGATATCCAGGTTCTGCGTCACCGCATCCGCCGTGCCGCGATACCAGTTTTCGCCGTGTACGCGCTGTTGAGCCGGCAGCAGATCGACAAACTCGTTCATCTCTTCGCTGAAGAAAGACCAGCCGCGCTGGATGTGCTGCACCAGCGTATGCGACTGATACTGGGTAATAACGCCGATGCGGCGGATCCCTGAGTTAATGCAGTTAGATAATGCGAAATCGATAATACGGAACTTGCCGCCGAAGTGAACGGCAGGTTTCGCACGCTTAATGGTGAGATCCTTAAGCCGGGTGCCACGGCCGCCCGCGAGGATCAACGCCACGGATTTGATGGGTAATTGACGCGCCAGCATCAGCGGATCGTTTTTTTCAAGCCTAACCATGATTAACTCCTTTTTACACCCCCGCTTTCCTGCTCATCCCGCCGCGCCGCCGCCACGGGTTTACCGGAAGCTTCAGGGCTTACGACCTTTGAAATACGCACACTCCGTGCGCGGGCCCATGCCAGACAGCCATGATGACCGGATTATCCTCTCCGGCGAATGGAGGAACGGCGCGCCATTCCCCCTCGGGTAAAACCATATCGACCACCTCTGCGGTGGCGTTCAGCGTGAGCAGCCAGCGATCCGACAACTGGATTTGCATACACGCTGCCCCCTGCTGCCACTCCCCGGCAGTCAGCGGCTGGGCATTGCGATTAAGCCAACGGACGCTACCATCTCCCTCCTGCCACCAGCGGTTGCGGGTGAGCGCCGGAATGCGCCGGCGCAGGTGGATCAGCGCCGCGGTAAAGGCGGTTAATCCCGGGTTCGCCTGGCGCCAGTCCAGCCACGTCAGGGCATTGTCCTGGCAGTAAGCATTATTGTTGCCGTGCTGGCTGTGGCCTTGCTCATCGCCCGCCAGCAGCATCGGCGTCCCCTGAGCCAGCAGCAGCGTCGTCAGCAGCGCATGCACGCTGGCGCGTCGCCGTTCAATCACCGCAAAATTAGCTTCTAATCCTTCTATACCATGATTGTTGCTGTAGTTATTGTTAGTCCCATCGCGATTCTCCTCCCCGTTTGCCTCATTGTGTTTCTGATTGAAACAAACGCAGTCGCGCAGCGTGAATCCATCGTGGGCCGTCACCAGGTTGACCGTCGCCGATGGCGGCTTGCCATCACGGGCAAAGAGATCGCTGGAGGCCGCGAAGCGTTGCGCGAAATCCCCCAGGGGGACGTTTTGCTGCAGCCAGAAGCGGCGGGCGCTATCGCGAAAATGGTCGTTCCACTCGGCGAACAGCGGGGGAAAATTGCCCACCTGGTAGCCCCCCGGGCCGATATCCCAGGGTTCGGCGATCAGTTTCACCTGCGACAGCACGCTGTCGCGGCGGATAGCCTCGAACAGCGGCGCATCCTGGCGGAATTCCGGCGTCCGCCCCATCACTGAGGCGAGGTCGAAGCGAAAGCCGTCGACATGGCACTCATCCACCCAAAAGCGCAAACACTGGCGCGCCCACTCCACCACGCCGGGGTGGCTAAGATTGAGCGTATTACCGCACCCGGTCCAGTTGTGATAATCGCCATCCTCCCTTACCCAATAATAGCTACGGTTGTCGATTCCGCGCAGGGAGACGGTGGGCCCTTCGAGATCGATTTCCGCACTATGGTTGAGCACGATATCCAGAATCACTTCGATACCGGCGGCGTGCAGCGCCTTAACCGCATCGCGAAACTCATCGAGGGCGCGATCCGGGTCGCTGGCATAGCGCGGATCCAGCGCGAACCACGCCAACGGGTTGTAGCCCCAGTAGTTGCTTAACCCCATCCGCTGCAGTCGCGGCTCGCTGGCGAACTGCGCCACCGGCAACAGCTCAAGGGCGCTGATGCCCAGCGATTTGAAGTAAGCGATCATCGCCGGGTGGCCCAGCGCTTTATAGGTTCCGCGAATGGCTTCCGGTAGCTGCGGATTAAGCAAGGTGAGCCCTTTCACGTGCGCTTCATAAATCACCGTTTCCCCCCATGGGGTACGCGGCGGTTTATCGCCACGCCAGTCATAGCGCAGATCCACCACCTGCGATTTTGGCGCGACCGCGGCGCTGTCGCGGCGATCGGGCTGCCACATGCCGCCGTGCAGGCGCTCATCGTCAGGCAGATCGCCCTCGACCCGGTGGGCGCTGGGATCGATCAACAGCTTGGCCGGGTTAAAGCGGTGCCCCTGCGCCGGGTCCCAGGGACCATGTACCCGATAGCCGTAGCGCAGGCCCGGCCCGGCGGCGGCCAGCCAGCCGTGCCAGATGTCGCCGCTGCGCGCCGGGAGATCGAAGCGTTGCTCGTTGCCCTGCTCGTCGAATACGCACAGCTCCACCCGCTCCGCATGGGCGGAGAAGAGGGCGAAATTCACCCCCTTGCCGTCATAGCTGGCGCCCAATGGCGCAGGTTTGCCTGCCGCGAGTGAGGTCATTGCGCCTCCCGGACCAGCCAGATCGTCGCCAGCGGGGGCAGGGTCAGCGACAGCGAATGCTCGCGGCCATGACTGGCGATAGCGTCGCTTTCCACCACGCCGCCATTGCCCTGATTGCTGCCGTGATAGTGCATGGAGTCGGTATTTAGCGCCTCGCGCCAGCGGCCCGGCTGGTTAATGCCGAAGCGGTAGTCGTGGCGCGGCACCGGCGTGAAGTTGCTGGCGACGATAATCTCGTTGCCCGCCCGGTCACGGCGTACAAAGACAAACACCGAGCGCTCATGGTCGTCGACCACCAGCCATTCGAAGCCGTAGGGGTCAAAATCCAGCTCGTGCAGCGCTTTATGATGACGGTAGGTATGGTTCAGGTCGCGCACCAGCCGCTGGACGCCGTGGTGCCAGTTGTCGCCGCCCTCCAGCAGATGCCAGTCGAGGCTAACGTCATGGTTCCACTCGCGGCCCTGAGCGAACTCATTGCCCATAAACAGCAGCTTTTTCCCCGGGAAGGCGAACAGCCAGCCGTAGTAGGCGCGCAGGTTGGCGAACTTCTGCCAGGCATCGCCCGGCATGCGGTCGAGAATCGATTTTTTGCCGTGCACCACTTCATCGTGGGAGAGCGGCAGCACAAAGTTCTCGGTGTAGTTGTAGAGCATGCCGAAGGTCATTTTGTCATGATGGTAGCGGCGATGCACCGGATCGAGCTTCATGTAATCCAGGGTGTCGTGCATCCAGCCGAGGTTCCATTTAAACCAGAAACCGAGGCCGCCGCCGGCTGGCGGACGGGTCACCCCGGCAAAATCGGTGGACTCTTCCGCCATGGTGACCGCGCCCGGAGTCTGTTCGCCAAGGATGCGGTTGGTGTTGCGCAGAAACTCAATGGCTTCCAGATTCTCCCGACCGCCGTATTCGTTGGGGATCCACTCTCCCGCCTTGCGGCTATAATCGCGATAGATCATCGAGGCCACCGCGTCGACCCGCAGCGCATCGATGCCGAAGCGTTCGATCCAGTACAGCGCGTTACCCACCAGGTAGTTGCTGACTTCCCGACGTCCGTAGTTGTAGATCAGGGTATTCCAGTCCTGGTGATACCCCTCGCGCGGATCGCTGTGCTCATACAGCGAAGTGCCGTCAAACGAGGCAAGGGCAAAATCATCCGCCGGGAAGTGGCCGGGCACCCAGTCAAGAATGACGTTCAGCCCGGCGGCGTGCGCGGCATTGATAAAGTAACGGAAATCGTCGCGGGTGCCGAAGCGGCGGGTCGGCGCATAGAGCCCGGTGGGTTGATAGCCCCAGCTGCCGTCGAACGGGTGCTCGTTAACCGGCAATAGTTCGAGATGGGTGAAGCCCATCCATTTCGCATAGGGCACCAGCTGGTCGGCCAGCTCGCGGTAGCTCAGCCAGAAATTATTATCGGTATGACGGCGCCAGGAGCCGAGATGCACTTCATAGATAGAGATCGGGGCATCAAACTGGTTCGCCGCTCTACGGTCCGCTGGCTGTTCCACTTTGGGCGGCAGATCGCAGATAAGCGAGGCGCTTTCCGGACGCATTTGCGACTCAAAGGCGTAAGGGTCGGCTTTGACCCGCAGATTGCCGTGGGCGTCAATCAGTTCGAATTTATACAGCTGGCCATTGTGCGCGCCGGGAACGAACAGCTCCCAGATCCCGGACTCTTTGCGGAATCGCATCGGGTGGCGACGGCCATCCCAGTAGTTAAACTGCCCCACCACCGATACGCGGCGGGCGTTCGGCGCCCACACCGAGAAACGGGTACCGGTGACGCCGTCCATGGTGGCAGCGTGCGCGCCCAGCGTTTCGTAAGGGCGCAGGTGGGTCCCTTCCGACAGCAGCCAGACGTCAAGGTCCTGCAACAGCGGACCAAAGCGATAAGGGTCATCGATCAGATTCTGCTGCCCGTGCCAGGTGACGGCCAGCTGATAGCGAAAAGCATTTTTACGCCGCGGCAGGACGCCGCTGAAGAAACCACGCGAGTCGAGACATTCGAGCTTGCCGACTTTGCGTCCGGTTTTCGGTTCAATAACCCACACGTCGGTGGCATCGGGTAATAATGCGCGCACTTCCAGCCCGGCGTCAGTACGGTGCATGCCGAGCACGGAAAAGGGATCCGCGAAATGACCGGCGATTAGCGCATTAATCACGTCTCTATCAATATGATTAGACATGCTTTCATCCTGTTGTAAGTGTCGCTCATTCCTGTAACTGGCGACTTTTTTTGACCTGAACGGCGCAGTGCTCTCAGCATCCTCCTGCTCCGTCCCACCTTCAGGTAAGGAATTCCTTACTTAAAGCATAGCCAAGGCTGAGTTACCTCCGTGGGGAAAAATCTAACATCCGCGTTTACTCCTTGTATTACGCAAAAAAAAAGGGGGCTTGAAGACCCCCTTTCTGTTCATCCTGGGCTTACGCCAGCTGGCGAAGCATCCGGCGCAGCGGCTCCGCGGCGCCCCACAGCAGCTGGTCGCCAACGGTAAAGGCCGATAGATACTCCGGCCCCATATTCAGTTTACGCAGGCGTCCTACCGGGGTGGTCAGGGTGCCCGTCACCGCGGCTGGGGTCAGCTCGCGCATGGTAATCTCACGATCGTTCGGTACCACTTTGGCCCACGGGTTGTGCGCGGCCAGCAGCTCTTCAACGGTCGGGATAGAAACATCTTTCTTCAGCTTGATGGTAAACGCCTGGCTGTGGCAGCGCAGCGCGCCAACGCGAACGCAGAGGCCGTCTACCGGGATAACGGACGAGGTGGCGAGGATCTTGTTGGTCTCCGCCTGGCCTTTCCACTCTTCGCGGCTCTGACCGTTATCCAGCTGTTTGTCGATCCACGGGATCAGGCTGCCCGCCAGCGGTACGCCAAAGTTATCGACCGGCAGCTCGCCGCTGCGGGTCAGCGACGTTACTTTGCGCTCAATATCCAGGATGGCGGAAGCCGGGTCCGCCAGCTCCGCGGCCACATGATTATGCAGTTGCCCCATCTGGCTCAGCAGCTCGCGCATATGACGCGCGCCGCCGCCGGAAGCCGCCTGGTACGTCGCCACGCTGACCCACTCCACCAGATCCTGAGCAAACAGGCCGCCGAGGGACATCAGCATCAGGCTGACGGTGCAGTTGCCGCCGACAAAGGTTTTCACGCCGTTGTTCAGGCCGGCGGTGATCACATCCTGGTTAACCGGGTCGAGGATAATGATCGCATCGTCCTTCATGCGCAGCGAAGAAGCCGCGTCAATCCAGTAACCCTGCCAGCCGCTTGCGCGCAGCTTCGGGTAAATCTCGTTGGTGTAATCGCCGCCCTGGCACGTGACAATAATGTCCAGCGCCTTCAGCGCGTCCAGATCGAACGCATCCTGCAGCGTGCCACCGGTGCTACCGCCGAATGACGGCGCTGGCTGTCCCAGCTGGGAGGTAGAGAAGAACACCGGGCGAATGGCGTCGAAATCGCGCTCTTCAACCATGCGTTGCATGAGGACAGAGCCGACCATTCCGCGCCAGCCGATAAAACCAACATTTTTCATAACGTATTCCTGCGAGGTGTGTGCTGTTTGTGCCTGGCCAGTTTCCAACTGGATTATCCCTCACCTTACAAAATGCAGCTAAAGTCGCAAGTGAAATTAATCAATGATTGCTGAACAATCAGAAAAGCAACTTATCCTGCACATTGTCCACCGTCGCTGGTCGTCGTCAAAAGCGCAACGATTATCGGGGAAATCCCCCGGGGAATGGAATATTTTCCGTCGCTATTTTATTGATCCTGATTATGGATTAAGCGTGAAATCTGGTGCTTTTCCGCTTGCCAAAAAAAAGCGACAAACCCAGTCACAGCAAGGGCTGACGAGGGATACGAGCATCATCGTAGCGCTAATAAGGGCCAATAGCTGGCAAGGAAAAGAGGGAAAAAGGGCGGCTTATTGCAAAGAAGCCAGGGTAAGCAGCGTTACCCTGGCTTTTTATTTCCCGCGAGCGGGAGATGGGCGGGTTTAGCTCAGCAGCTGGAAGGCGATCATACCGACAATCGCCCCGGTGGTGCCAAGGATGGTTTCCATCATGGTCCAGGTCTTCAGCGTCTGGGCTTCACTGGCGCCGGTAAATTTACCGAACAGCCAGAAGCCGGCGTCGTTCACGTGGCTTACCACAATCGAGCCGCCGGCGATACAGATAGACAATGCCGCCATCTGCGCGCCGCTGTAGTTCAGCTGCTCAATCACCGGCATCACCAGGCCGACCGCCGTCAGGCATGCCACGGTGGCAGAGCCCTGAATGATACGCACCGCCGCCGCCAGTACGAAGCAGGTAATGGCGATCGGCAGCCCCATTCCGGTCAGCGCTTCACCAAGCGCCGGGCCAACGCCGGAGTCAACCAGCACCTGCTTGAAGACGCCGCCAGCCCCGATCACCAGCAGAATAATCCCGGCCGGCTGCAGCGCGTGGCCGCAAATCTCCATCACCCGGTCTTTCGCCATTCCCTGACGTACCGCCAGACCGTAAATCGCCACCAGGCAGGCCACCAGGATCGCGGTGAACGGGTGGCCGATAAACTCGAACCATTCGTAGGCAGTGGAACCCACCGGCACAAAGCGCGCGGCGATGGTTTTCAGGCCAACCAGCACCAGCGGCAGCAGGATCAGCGCCAGGCTGAAGCCGAAGGAGGGCATTTTGCCTTCCCCGAGATGCGGTTCCGTGACGTCGTCAGGAATATGCAATTCGACGTAGCGGCTGATGAAGTTGCCCCATAGCGGACCGGCGATAATCATCCCCGGAATGGCCGCGCACAGGCCAATCAGGATCATCCAGCCAAAGTCGGCGTGCATTTGCGACGCCAGCAGCATCGGCGCCGGTCCAGGCAACAGAAACGCCGCGGCGGCGGCAACGCCGGCAAACAGCGGGATCACCAGCTTCACGAGGTTAGTACCGGTATGGCGCGCCATCGAGAAGGCGACGCTAATCAGCAGTACGATCGCCACTTCGAAGAACAGCGGCAGCGCACAGATGAGACCGGCGAGACCAATCGCATAGTGCGCGCGATTGTGGCCAAAGGATTTGAGCATCTTGACGGCAATCTGATCGACAGCCCCCGTTTCATGCAGGATCTTACCGAACATCGCGCCGAGCGCGACGACGATCGCCAGGAAGCCCAGCGTACCGCCCATCCCTTTCTCCATCGTCGCCGCGATTTTATCCAGCGGCATGCCGGAGAAGAGACCGGCGCCAATAGAAACCACCATCAAAGCCACGAAGGCGTGCATTCGCGCCTTCATGACTAAAAACAGCAGCAGCAATACCGAGCCGACTGCTGTTAAAACAAGCGTTAAAGTACTCACTAGTGACTGCCTTTGTTGATCACCTCGATGGTGCTGGCCACCACGCCTTCCAGCGGCTGGTCGATATCGACGATAAGCACATCGCTCTCGTCGGCGCCTGGTTCCTGCAGCGTTTCAAACTGCGTCACCAACATTTGGGTTTTAAAGAAGTGCCCTTTACGCGCCTTCAGACGGCTTTCGATCACGTCGAAATCGCCTTTCAGGTAGATGAAGGAGAGGTTCGGGTTGCCCTTGCGCAGAATGTCGCGATAGCTCTTCTTCAGCGCCGAGCAGACGATCAGCGACACCTTGTTGGTACGCTGCATGGCGAACGCGGCGTCATTTAGCGCCTGCAGCCACGGCGTGCGGTCGTCATCGTTGAGCGGCTCGCCGGAGGCCATCTTGGTGATATTGCTGCGCGGATGGAGAAAGTCGCCGTCAAGAAACGCGGCATGCAGTTGATGCGCCACTTCGCTGGCGACAGCGGATTTTCCGCTGCCGGAAACGCCCATCAGGACATAGACGTGGTGATCATGGTTAGTCGTGCTCAAAGCGTCCTCCCACTGGACTGGTACGCCGCGCCGGGGCTGACTCATCCAGCGCGAAGGCGGCGTATCGGTTAATTGTTACGGGTAACTGTTATCGGTAACATTGTCATGCCGGACCTGTGGAGAAGCAATATCCATTCGTGCCAGATGTGAATATGTGTGATCTACTTCAAACTTGTCAGTTTAAATTGATCCGCCCGGTGACAATGTGAAACCTAAATCTAACATCTTAGGGGTAATCGCTTCACCACGAATGCGCGCCAGCAGCCGTTCGGCGCCGATGCGCCCCATTCGCTCGCGCGGGGTCAGGACGCTGGCCAGCCGCGGCTCCATCACCTGGCCGATATCATGGCCGTGGAACCCGGCGATCGCCATATCATCGGGGATCTTCAGCCCCAGACGCTGGCACTCGAACGCCGCGCCGACCGCGAGGTCATCGTTGGTGCAGAAAATGCCGTCGAGCTGCGGATATTCGCGGCGCGCCTGGCGCATCAGCTCAATCCCCGAAGAATAGGACGAGGATTGTTCCACCATCACGCTGTAGGGCGTCATCCCGGCGTCAAGCATCGCCTGCTCGTACCCCTTCTGTTTGATGATAGTACGTTCATCAAGACGCGCCCCCAGATAGGCGACATGGCGGTGGCCGCGGGCGATGATCGCCGCGGTCATCTGCCGGGCGGCTTCAAAGTTATCAAACCCGACGGCAATATCGAGACACGGCGACCGGCTGTCCATCAGCTCCACCACCGGAATGCCGGCGACTTCGATCATCTTCAGGGTGCGCGGCGTATGGGTGCGTTCGGTGAGGATCAGGCCATCAATGTTCCAGGAGAGCATCGATTCGAGGCGTTTCTCTTCCATTTCCGGCTTATAGCCGTAGTGCGCCAGCATGGTTTGATAGCCGAAGGCGTCGGTGACGCTTTCGATACCGCGCAGTACTTCCGAAAAGACCTGATTGGTTAACGACGGCAGCAGCACGCCGATGGCGCGGCTGGTGGCGTTGGAAAGAATGTCAGGGGCGCGATTGGGAATATAACCCAGTTCATCGAGGGCAACGGCAATCTTGCCACGCAGCGCTTCGGAGACCTGCTCCGGGTTGCGTAAATAGCGACTGACCGTCATTTTGGTCACGCCGACAAGATCGGCTACATCCTGAAGTACGGGTCTTTTCTTTTTCATCGTCCTGACTGTGATCAACGGGAAACATTTTCTCAGTTTATCACGGACAAAGCGCAACCTTCCCTAACATGAGGGAAGGCTGCGCAATTTATTTAACCTGGCTCAGATAACTATCAAACCGGCGGCAGATCGAACAGCAGGATCTCGCTATCGCTGTCGGCATGAACCGAAATCGCCTGCTCGTCCCAGATGGCCAAACCGTCGCTGGTGGTGGCTTTGGTACCGTTGATGGTCACTTCGCCTTTGACCACCTGGATCCACACGCGGCGTTCCGCGGCAATCTGGTGAACCGACTGCTCATCTTTCAGCAGCGCCCAGCGATAGAGTTCCATATCCTGGTACACCTTCAGCGAGCCATCTCGCGCATCCGGCGACAGCACCAGCTGTTTGCCCTGGGCGGCGTCGAAGCGGCGCTGCTCGTAGCGCGGGGTAATGCCGGTTTCTTCCGGAATAATCCAGATCTGATACAGACGCAGACGATCGGTTTTGCTCGGGTTGTACTCAGAGTGGCGCACCCCGGTACCCGCGCTCATGATCTGGAACTCGCCCGCCGGCACCTGCTCTTTGTTGCCCATGCTGTCCTGGTGCTCCACCGCCCCTTCCAGCACATAGGTCAGGATCTCCATGTCTTTGTGCGGGTGGGTACCGAAGCCCTGACCGGCGTCGATGACGTCGTCGTTAATCACCCGCAGGGCGGAGAAGCCCATAAAGTTCGGGTCATAATAGTTGGCGAAAGAGAAAGTATGCCAGGAATCCAGCCAGCCATGGTTAGCGTGGCCACGTTCGTTCGCTTTGCGTAAATAGATCATGTTGCACCCCCGTATGTTGTCGATGGAGTCAGTGTGGACCCATTTCGCCGGCGATCATAGAGGGTGAAAATTGACTCCTCTGTTCAAAAAATATGAACAAGCGCAGAGGAGCCAATTTGACTTATCGGGTAAGGGTAATGGTGGCCGGTGAAGGCTGCTCAAAGCCGCGCTGCAGGATCTCCATATTGGTGAGAACGTCAGTTTCCTTGACGTAATTCGGCTGGCCGTTGACGAGGGTGTCGTACAGCGCGTCGTACACCTGACCATAATCGCCGCTCTCCAGCGGCACCGCTTCGCGCACCATCTCCCCTGCCTCGTTGACATACACCAGCTCGCCAACGCTGTCGTCCGCGCCAAATCCCGGCTCGCCCGGCATGACATTGGCCTTCAGGCTGGTCTCCTGCTGGTCAATGCCGTACTTCACAAACGAACCTTTGTGCCCGTGAACGATAAATTTCGGGTAATCGATCTGCACCAGATGGCTGGTCTTAACGATGGCCTTCATATCGCCGTAGAACAGCTGGGCTTCAAAGGTGTCATCCGGGTTGGCTTTATTGCGCAGCGAGCGCAGATCGTAAGAGACATGGTCCGGGCGGCCGAACAGCGAAATGATCTGATCCAGGGTATGCACGCCAAGGCCATAGAACTCGCCGTTTTGCGGACCGCCGGGGTTGGTCTCCGCCAGCGGGCGATAATTATCGAAATGGCTTTCGATCTCCACCAGTTCGCCGAGTTTCCCGCTCTCAATCACCTTTTTGGTGGTCAGGAAGCAGGAGTCGAAACGGCGGTTCTGATAGGGCGTCACCGTCAGACCTTTGCTGTTCGCCAGGGCAAACAGAGTTTTTGCTTCCTCCAGCGTCGGGGTGAACGGCTTTTCCACCAGCACGTTTTTCCCCGCCTCCAGCGCCTTTTTCGCATATTCAAAATGGCTGTCGGCGTGAGTGCAGACCACCACCAGCTTGACCAGTGGATCGTTTAATACTTCTTCAAGGTCGCTGGTGAAATGAATATGGGAATACTGCGGCGCCTGCTCCTCGGGCTTCGCCCGGCGGCGGTAAATGTGCGCTACCTGCCAGCGGTCTTTGCGGTGCAAAACGTAAGGAAGGTGATAGCGGGTGGTGCTTTTACCAAAGCCAATAAATGCGCAGTGCAGAGTCATAACGCTGTCCTTAGTTAATGAGCTACCTTCAACCATAGCGCAAGCCGGTCCCTCACTTCATCCTCTCTGTTTGCTTGCAGTGAAGATTCGTTAGGAAAATAGTTCGAGTATCACTCATACGTAATTATTAATAACTTATTGATTAATAAGTGATTAAATCAGCAGTTTTCGGCAAAAAACCTTGATCGCCATGGCAAAACTGCGGATAAGTGGAGAGCAAACCAGGAGGTTGCTGATGACTAACGGAGTAGCCAGCCGCTGCTGATGGACAAACAGTATCTCGCCATAAACGGCGCCCTTTTTTTCTGGCTTCTCGCGCTGATCGCCTGGTCTGTCGATGCAAGCGCGCTGGCGCGCCTGGCGGCCGCCTGCGCGCTTATCGCTTTCCTCCACCATAGCCAACGGAACAAGATTAACGCGATGTTTATTAAGAAAAATAAAACGGAACCTCAGATATCAGAAGCAGCCACGCCTCCGGCAATTAACCCAGAACCCGAAGCGGTCGCCAGCAAAAAACACGAGACTACGGTCATCGCCAGCGGGGTGCATTTCGTCGGCAATATAGTCGCCAGCGGCCATGTCTATATCCACGGTCAGATCACCGGCAACATTGAGGCCAAAGAGCATTTGATTAAGGTAATGCGTGAAGGCCAGGTGGAGGGCAACGTCAGCTGCCGGGAGCTAATAATTGACGGCAAGGTGCAGGGCCAGTGTCATGGCGACAGCATCACCATTGAGGAGCACGGCCATCTGGAGGGTACCCTCGCCTATCGCGCGCTGGCGATCAAGAAAGGCGGCGTTTTTAGCGGTCGCGCTGAACTGCTGGCCGCCGCGGAGAACAAAAGTCATATTCTCGGTCTGGTAGCAGACGCACCCTCCAAAGCCGACGCGGAGCCCGTCAGGCCGCAGAGCGCCTGAGATAGCAGCAAAAAAAAAGCCAGCACCCGGCTGGCTAAAGTAATACTGGAAGCAATGTGAGCAATGTCGTGCTTTCAGGCTTTCCGCAAGGGTCTCCCTGAATGCAGGACAATAATAATCATTCTCATTCGCACTTGTCTACTTTTTTTTGCAAAAAACAACATTGACTCCCCGGCCGCCGTCAGAGATTGTGAAGGGGAATCAGTAACCAAAAAGAGGATAAGGGAATGAGTGACATAGTGATACGCCATGCCGAACCGCGCGATGCTGAACCTTTACGTATGCTGATGGCGCACCCGGAGGTCTATCATGACACGCTACAGATCCCCTATCCATCGATGGAAGCCTGGCAGGAGAAGCTACAGCCCAGACCCCATACCTTTCATCTGGTGGCGACACTGGACGAGCAGGTCGCCGGACATCTGTCTCTCCATGTTGAGCCGCGCCCTCGGCGCAGCCACGTCGCAACCTTTGGCATGGCGGTTGCCGCCGGCCATCAGGGTTGCGGCATCGGCAGCGCGCTGATGCGCGAGATGATCGACCTGTGCGACAACTGGCTGCGCGTCGAGCGTATTGAGCTGACGGTGTTCGCCGATAATGCCCCGGCGATTGCGGTGTATAAGAAGTACGGCTTTGAGATCGAAGGCACCGGCAGGCGTTACGCGCTGCGCAACGGTGAGTATGTGGATGCGTATTATATGGCGAGAATGAAGTAGCGTGTTGCCGGGTGGTGGCTTCGCCTTACCCGGCCTGCGTTCGCACCGTTGTAGGCCCGGTAAGCGCAGCAGCGCCACCGGGCAACACATCAATACCCCGCCGTTAAATCATCCGGCGAACGCGGATCGGAGGCGCCATACAGCATGCCGTCCGGCCCCACCATGATGCTCTGGGTACTGCCCATCGCCTCTTTCAGCGCCACTTTCTGCCCCTTCGCCTCCAGCAGCTTCAGGGTATCCGGGCTAAAGCCTTTCTCCACCCGCAGCTCATCCGGCAGCCATTGATGGTGGAAACGCGGCGCGTTGGTGGCTTCCGCGACGTTCATCCCGAAATCGATGGTATTGACCACCATCTGCAGTACGGTGGTGATGATCCGACTGCCGCCCGGGCTGCCGGTCACCAGCCAGGTTTTGCCATCTTTCACCACAATGGTCGGCGACATTGACGACAGCGGGCGTTTTTTCGGCTCCACCGCATTGGCGTCGCCGCCCACCAGACCATAGACGTTAGGCACGCCGGGCTTCGCCGAGAAATCATCCATCTGGTTATTGAGCAGAATGCCGGAATCACCGGCCACAATGCCGGTACCGAAGGTCGTATTCAGTGTATAGGTCACCGCCACCGCATTGCCGTCTTTATCGACCACCGAGAAGTGGGTGGTCTGGTTGCTTTCATAGGGCGCCAGCTTGCCCGGACGGATCTGGCTGGAAGGCTTCGCCTTGTTGACATCAATCTCGGCGGCGATCGCTTTGGCGTAAGCCTTGCTGGTCAGCGCCTGCCACGGCACGTTGACGAAGTCAGGGTCGCCGAGATATTCAGAGCGGTCGGCGTAGGCGTGTTTCTCTGCCTCCGCCATCACCTGCATGGCGTCGGCGCTGCCAAAACCATATTTCTGCATATCGAAGTTTTCGAGGATATTGAGGATCTGCACGATATGGATCCCGCCGGAGGACGGCGGCGGCATAGAGTAAACCTCATACCCGCGATACTCGCCGCTAACCGGCGTACGCTCCACAGCCTTATAGCCGGCGAGATCGGCTTTGGTGATTAGCCCGCCGTGCTTTTTCATCTCGTCAGCGATCTGGTCGGCGATGGCCCCTTTATAGAAGGCGTCCGGGCCGTGCTCGGCAATCAGCTCCAGGCTCTTACCGAGGTTCTTCTGCACCAGCCGATCGCCCTTCTTCAGCGGCTCGCCGTTCTTCCAGAAGATCGCTTTACTATTTTCATGCTGCGGGATCACTTCGCTGCCGTAGGTCTTCAGATCGTCCGCCAGCGCATCGTTAACGATAAACCCCTCTTCCGCCAGCTTAATCGCCGGACGGATCACTTTGTTCAACGGCATGGTGCCATACTTTTCCAGCGCGAGGGAGAAACCGGCGACGCTGCCTGGCGTGCCGGAGGCCAGATGCGAAGTCAGTGATTTTTTACTGTCCGGGTTGCCCTGGTCGTCAAGGAACATGTCGCGGGTGGCCTGCTCTGGCGCCATTTCGCGGAAATCGATCGCCGTGGTCTTGCCGTCTTTAGTCCGCAGCATCATAAAACCGCCGCCGCCAATATTCCCGGCCTGCGGATGGGTGACCGCCAGCGCGTAGCCTACCGCTACCGCCGCATCGACAGCGTTACCGCCCTGGCGCAGGATATCCACGCCGACGCGGGTCGCCAGCGCGTCCACCGAGGCCACCATCCCCTGCCGGGCGCGTACCGGGTGGAACACATCTTCCTCTACGCCATAAGAGACCGGCGGCGGCGGTGGCGGATTGGCGGCGACGGTAAAGCTGCCCCCCGCCAGCAACGCAGCGATGACCACCTGACGCCATATTGTTGTTTTTATCATTGTCTTACTCCTGAAAGGTAGGTTTCATTCCCCGCTTAAGCCTGGTTGATAACTCCTAAAAAATCATTGTTATGGCAGATTCGAGGTACACTTAAGTGATCCCACGCACGGGAGGAGAAAACCATGAAAGCGATTCTGTTTCTGGCGGCGCTGATGCCGCTTGGCGTATTAGCCCAGCCGATCAATATTAATAACAACCCTAACCAGCCGGGTTACGTGGTCCCCAGCCAGCAGCGCATGCAAAATGAGATGAAGATCCAGCAACAGCAGCAGCAGAGCATGCTGAAGCAGGATCTGAACAATCAGACCCGCTCGCAGCAGCAGCATTTGCAAAACCAGCTGCAGACTAATCAGCAGCGCGCGGCCCAGGGCGGCAATCTGAATGCGCCGCAGCAGGTGCGGCCAAATAACAACGGTGGGATGCTGCGGCAGACTAATCCGTAAAGGTCGTCCGCCGCAAATCCGTCTTAAGGCTGGAAATTCGGCCCGATAACATCAATGGCATCGGTGCAGATGCAGTCTACGCCCCAGCACAGCAGTTCGGCGGCGCGCTGGGGTTTATTGACCGTGTACACCAGAATGTGCAGGCCGGCCTGTTTCAGGCTCGCCACCCGCGCCGCATCCAGCAGTTTGTGATTGAGGTGAATCGACACGCAGCCCAACCGGGTGGTCAATTCGCGCCAGTCATCGCGCCACTCATCCAGCAGCAGCCCGCGCGGCAGCTCGGGCGCGGCTTCCTGCGCCGCCTCCAGGGCGTCGATTTCAAAAGAGGAGAGCAGCGGCGCGGTCATGCCTTGCCATAGATCGCGCGCGGCCAGCGCCACCACTCTGCCGGTCTGCGGCCCCAGCCCGGTGGTCGGCTTAATTTCGATATTCGCCATCATGCCGTGACGACGGCAGCGCTCCGCCACCTGGGAGAGCAACGGCAGCGGCTCGCCCTTAAATTCACGGCTGAACCAGCTACCGGCATCGACCTTCAGCAGATCGTCCCACGCCAGCTCGCCCGCCACGCCCCAGCCATTGCTGGTGCGTTCGAGATTATCGTCATGCAGCAGAAAGATCTGCCCGTCCTTCGACAGCTTGGCGTCAAATTCAATCATCGTGTGCCCGTAGCGGGCGCCGACGTCGATAGCCGCCAGGGTGTTCTCCGGCGCCAGTTTACCGCCGCCGCGATGGGCGACGATGCGGGGATAAGGCCAGTTACTCATGCGCGTTTTCCTGTTTCACCATCAAAGAGGTGCAGATGTTCCAAAGGCAGATGCAGCCATAGCGTGCTGCCTGCCGTCGGGCGCTGCTGGTGCGGCAGTCTGACCACCAGCTTCTGTTCGCCCCAGCGCCCGTGAGCGAGGTTATCGGCACCTAAAATTTCCAGGGTGTCCATCAGCAGCGGAATACCACCTTGCGCCTGCGAGCTTAAGATAAAATGCTCCGGACGGATACCGAGCGTCATTTTACGCCCAGCGTGGCGCCGGTGCTCATGATTCGTCGGCAGCTGCATGCCGCCCGCCAGCTCAAAGCGACCGCCGTCATCGCTGATGCGCCCTTCCAGCAGGTTCATGGCCGGGCTGCCGATAAAGCTCGCCACAAAGCGGCTGGCTGGCTTCTCATACACTTCCACCGGGGTGCCGATCTGCTCGGCAACGCCTTTGTTCATCACCATCACCCGCTGGGCGAGGGTCATCGCCTCCACCTGGTCATGGGTGACGTACAGCGAGGTGGTTTTCAGGCGGCGATGCAGCTGCTGCAGTTCCAGACGCATCTGCACGCGCAGCTTGGCGTCGAGATTTGACAACGGTTCGTCGAAGAGGAATACCGCCGGGTCACGCACGATAGCGCGGCCCATCGCCACGCGCTGGCGCTGACCGCCGGACAGTTCCCGCGGGCGGCGCTTGAGCAGACCATCCAGCTCAAGAATGCGCGCCGCCTCCTGCACCCGCTCGGCGATCAATCCCTTACCCATGCCGCGGATCTTCAGCCCCCACGCCATGTTCTCTTCCACGCTCATATGCGGATAAAGGGCATAGTTCTGGAACACCATCGCGATGCCGCGATCCTTCGGCTCCATCTCGGTCACCCGTTTACGATCGATCCAGATATCGCCGCTGGTCACCCGTTCAAGTCCGGCGACCATCCGCAGCAGCGTTGATTTCCCGCACCCCGACGGGCCAACCATGACGATAAATTCTCCGTCCGCCACGTCCAGCGTCAGCGGTTGAATTACCTGGGTTTTGCCATCCCAGCTTTTGCTTACTGCCTGTAGTTTTAAACCAGCCATTTTATTTCTCACTATCGACCAGGCCGCGCACAAACGCGCGCTGCATGGCTAAAACGATGACGACCGGCGGGATCAGGGTCAGCAGCATCGCCGCCATCACCTGATTCCACTGGGTAGTACCTTCGCCGGTGGCGATCATGCCTTTAATACCGGCGACGGCGGTGCCAAGATTCACATCCTGAATAATCAGCAACGGCCATAGATACTGGTTCCAGCCGTAGATAAAGGTGATGACGAACAGCGCGGCGAGGTTGGTTTTCGACAGCGGCAGCACGATGTCGCGAAAGAAGCGCATCGGCGAAGCGCCATCGATACGCGCCGCTTCAATCAGCTCGTCCGGCAGGGTCATAAAGAACTGGCGGAACAGGAAGGTGGCGGTAGCCGAAGCCATCAACGGCAGCGTTAACCCGGCATAGCTGTCGAGCATGTTGAGGTTGGCGATCACCTCCACCGTCGGGAAAATACGCACCTCGACCGGCAGCATCAGGGTGATAAAGATCATCCAGAAGAACAGGTTACGCAGCGGAAAGCGGAACCAGACGATGGCGAACGCCGAAAGCATCGACACCACGATTTTGCCGACCGTAATGGCGAACGCCATGATGAAACTGTTGAGCATCATCAGCCAGAACGGCGCGCTGTTGACGCCGACGCCGTTCACCCAGATGGTCTTCATGTTCTCCAGCAGATGTCCGCCGGGGATCAGCGTCATCGGCGTTTCAAATACCGATTTGTTATCCAGCGTCGCCGCCACGAAGGCGACGTACAGCGGGAATAAAATGACGGCGATACCCAGGATCAGCATGGTGTGGCTGAAAATCGTCAGCCCGCGACGGTTCTCAATCATTGGTAACGCACCTTACTTTCAACGTAACGGAACTGCACCACCGTCAGGATAATGACGAGGAACATCAGCACCACCGATTGCGCGGCGGAAGCGGATAGATCGAGCCCGGCGAAACCTTCGCGATAGATTTTGTAGATCAGAGTGGTGGTAGCCTGCACCGGGCCGCCGGCGGTGGCGGCATCGATCACCGGGAAGGTGTCGAAGAAGGCATAAACCAGATTGACCACCAGCAGGAAGAAACTCACCGGCGCAATCAGCGGCAGCGCCAGCTTAAAGAAGCGACGAATCGGCCCGGCGCCGTCGATGGCGGCGGCCTCAACCAGCGAACGCGGAATCGACTGCAGCGCGGCGAAGAAGAACAGGAAGTTGTAGCTTATCTGCTTCCACACCGAGGCGAAGACCACCAGAAACATCGCCTGGCCGCTGTTCTGCGCATGGTTCCAGTCATAGCCCAGCTCGCCGAGGAAATGGGTGATCAGCCCGCGCCCAGGGTTAAAGAGGAAGATCCACAGCACCGCCGCGACGGCGGGGGCCACGGCGTACGGCAGCAGCATCAGCGTTTGATAAAAGCGGCTGCCGCGCACCACATAGTCGACCAGCGCGGCGAAAAACAGTGAAATGAGCAGGCCGCTGACGGTCACCAGGGCGCTGAATTTTATGGTGGTCCAGAACGAGTCCAGGTAGTACGGATCGTGGAACAGCGCAACGAAGTTATCCAGGCCGACGAACTGGCTGGAAAGGCCAAAGGGATCGACGCTCTGCAGCGAGTACCACAGCGCTTCGCCTGCGGGCCAGATAAAGAAAATCAACGTGATAATCAGCTGCGGCGCGACCAGCACATAGGGCAGCCAGCGCGAGCGGAATACCGGACGGGATGATGACATTGAGATTGGGTTCCTGAACAATGCCGGGTGGCGGCTACGCCTTACCCGGCCTACATAGGGCACATCGTAGGCCCGGTAAGCGCAGCGCCACCGGGCAAGTTACAGATTACGATTTGGTCGCTTGCTCGAAGCGACGCAGCAGCTGGTTCCCGCGCTGCACGGCGGAATCCAGCGCCTGCTGCGGGGTTTTCTTGCCGGTCCACACGCTCTCCAGCTCTTCATCGACGATGGTGCGGATTTGCGGCATGTTGCCCAGGCGCAGACCTTTGGTAAACGGCAACGGCGGCTTGTTCAGCATCTGGCGGGTAGCGATATCGGCGCCCGGGTTCTTATCATAGAAGCCCTGCTGACGCGTCAGATCGTAGGCCGCGGTAGTGATCGGCAGGTAGCCGGTTTTCTGGTGCCACTCGGCGGCGTTTTCCGGTTTGGTCAGGAAGTCGAGGAACTTCGCCACGCCGGTGTAGGTCTCTTTGTCTTTGCCCTGCATCACCCACAGGCTGGCCCCGCCGATGATGGCGTTCTGCGGCGCGCCTTTCACGTCGGCATCGTAAGGCATCATGCCGACGCCGTAGTTAAATTTGGCGTACTGGCGGATATCGGCCAGCGAGCCGGACGAGGCAGTGGTAATGGCGCAGTCGCCGTTATAGAACTTTTCGGTAGACTCGTCTTTACGCCCGAAGTAGCTGAAATCGCCCTTCTTGTTCATCTCTTCGAGCAGCGCGATATGCTTCACCTGCTCCGGCTTGTTGAACTCAAGAACCGCGTCGGTACCGTCGAAGCCGTTATTCTTCGTGGCCACCGGCAGACCGTGCCAGGCGCTGAAGTTTTCAATCTGGATCCAGCCCTGCCAGCCGCTGGCGTAGCCGCACTTCATCCCGGCGGCTTTCAGCTTCGCGGTATAGGCCGCCAGATCCTGCCAGGTCTTCGGCGGCTGCTCCGGATCTAAGCCGGCTTTTTTGAAGGCGTCTTTGTTGTAGTAGAGCACCGGGGTAGAGCTGTTAAACGGCTGGGAGAGCAGATGGCCGGTTTTCGAATCGGTGTAATACCCGGCCACCGTCGGTACGAACTGCGATTCATCAAACTTGATGCCCGCCTCGCTAAACACCTGGTAGACCGGCTTAATGGCTTTTGACGCCATCATGGTGGCGGTGCCGACTTCATACACCTGAAGGATAGCCGGCGCGTTGCCGGTACGGAAGGCGGCGATACCGGCGCTCAGGCTCTGCTCGTAGTTGCCTTTGTATACCGGAACGATTTTGTAATCAGGATTGGCTGCGTTAAAGCGTTGCGCCAGAGAATCCACTTCTTTACCCAGCTCGCCTTCCATTGAGTGCCAGAATGGGATGGTGGTAACCGCCAGGGCCTGACCGGCAAAAGCCAGGCTCAGCGCCAGTCCTAAAGCTGTATGTCGTAACGATATCATCGGTTATCTCTCTTGTTGTGCCGGATGCGCGATTTCACGCGTTTTATGCTCGCGGGGTAACATGACATGTTCGAATTACAGAAAAATAACTTTTTTATTACAAAAAAAAGATAGTAACGGGTCAGAGAGATGACAAGCCGATGAAAGGACGGGGGAAGTAAAGTGGGAGCTGAGACACGGATAATATTCGTGCGGTCGGCTCCCGGGGTCGGCGCAAGCGCCTCGCCCGGGCTACAAACCGGCGAAGCCGCCGGGTTGCAACGAGTTAACCGTCATCCACGCAAACGCGCGACAATCTGTTCCAGGGTAAGTTGTCCTGCTGCTGCCTCGACGGTCATGCCGACGAAGTCTGGATTCGCTGGCAATATAATTCCATTTCGCTTTAAAAAAAGCAGGGTGATAAACAGTGCCGTACGCTTATTACCATCATTAAATATATGACCGCGAGAAATCGCCAGCAGATGCATCGCAGCGAGTCGCCACACGTCTGTCACACCTTCATATTCAATTTTGTTTAGCACCCTATACATTATCGCTTCGGCACGCCCCGGATCGGGCATACCGGCAACGCCAGGCGTGACGCGGAGCAGCCTGTCGTGAAACTGTATTATCTCTTCCGCTGAGATAATCTGCAGCGTCATTTATCCGCAAGCTCCCTGATCTCATCACCATGAACCGCCATGATAGCCGCGAACTCATCATCCATTCTGGCCGCCTGGTAGCGTTCAAACTCTTCTGCACTAATGATGACTGCAGATTTATGCCCACGACGGGTAATGGTCACAGGTACACCTGTCACTGCGCTTTCCAGCACATCGGCCAGATTTTGCCGGGCTTCGCTATAGTTAACCGTTCTCATAAAAACCTCCAAAGCTGTACTCTTTTATTGTACAACATACATGTACAAAAAAAGAGCCAACAGGCTCTTTTAAATGTATTCGTGCGATCGGCTCCCGGGGTCGGCGCAAGCGCCTCGCCCGGGCTACAAACTGGCGAAGTGAACGACGCCGGGTTGCGATGAATTAACCGCCGAGATAGGCGCTGCGCACCGCCTCGTTGGCCAACAGCGCGTCGCCGGTATCCTCCAGCACCACGTGACCGTTTTCCAGTACGTAGCCGCGATCGGCCAGCTTCAGCGCCTGGTTGGCGTTCTGCTCAACCAGGAAGATCGTCATTCCCTGCTCGCGCAGCTGCTCGATGGTGTCGAAAATCTGCTGAATGATAATCGGCGCCAGCCCCAGCGACGGTTCATCCAGCAGCAGCAGGCGCGGTTGGCTCATCAGGGCGCGACCGATCGCCAGCATCTGCTGCTCGCCGCCGGACATGGTGCCGGCGCGCTGAATACGGCGTTCATGCAGACGCGGGAACAGCTCATACACCCATTTGATGCGGGTCTGGAACTGATCGCGGTCGGCAAAAAAACCGCCCATCGCCAGGTTCTCTTCCACCGTCATACGCGAAAAGACGCGCCGCCCTTCCGGAACGATCGCCACCGCCTCGCGCATGATCTTCGCGGTTTGCCAGTCGGTAATATCCTTACCGTCAAAGACAATGCGCCCGCTGGAGGCGCGCGGGTCGCCGCACAGCGTACCAAGTAGGGTGGTTTTCCCCGCGCCGTTGGCGCCGATAAGCGTGACGATCTCGCCCTGTTTGATATGCAGGCTGACGTTGTGCAGCGCCTGAATCTTGCCGTAGTGGGCGCTGACGTTGTCAAAAGTTAACATCGCGTTTTCCATCTTATGCCTCACCAAGGTATGCGCGGATCACATCCGGGTTATTACGAATCTCTTCCGGCGTCCCGTTGGCCAGCGGTGTTCCCTGGTTCACGACGTAGATGCGATCGGAAATGCCCATCACCAGCTTCATATCGTGTTCGATAAGCAGGATGGTGGTGTTGTGATGGTTACGCAGCTCGGCGATAAGCTCGTCCAGCTCTTTGGTCTCTTTCGGGTTCAGCCCCGCCGCCGGTTCATCGAGCATCAGAATTTCCGGCTGGGTCACCATGCAGCGGGCAATCTCCAGCCGACGCTGGTCGCCGTAGGCCAGGTTGCTGGCCTGACGGTTGGCATGCTCCAGCAGGCCGATACGCTCCAGCCAGGTGGCGGCCCTGTCCAGCGCTTCGCTCTGCGCCCGACGGAAGGCCGGCGTTTTCAGCAGGCCGGAGAAGAGCCCGGTTTTCAGCTGCTGATGCTGCGCCACCAGCAGGTTTTCAATCACCGTCATTTCGCGGAACAGGCGCACGTGCTGGAAGGTCCGCACCACGCCCATCCGCGCAATCTGCTGACCCGGCAGCCCTTCCAGGTGCTGGTCGCGCAGCAGAATAGTGCCGCCGGTGGGTTTGTAAAAACCGGTCAGGCAGTTAAAGACGGTGGTCTTCCCGGCGCCGTTGGGGCCGATCAGCGAGACGATCTCGCGCTCTCTGAGCTCCAGCGACACATTGTTGACGGCCAGCAGACCGCCGAAACGCATCATCAGGCCGCTAACGGATAATAATGGCTGACTCATGCCTGCTCTCCTTTCGCCTGACCGTTTTTCAGCTTCAACTGCACGCGCGTCATTGGCAGAAGCCCCTGCGGACGCCAGATCATCATCAGCACCATCAGGCCGCCGAGCATTAACATGCTGTATTCGTTGAAGTCACGCATCAACTCGCGCGAGACCACCAGCAGAATAGCCGCGAGGATCACCGCGAACTGCGAGCCCATCCCGCCCAGCACGACGATCGCCAGCACAAAGGCTGACTCGGCGAAGGTAAAGGATTCCGGGCTGACGAAGCCCTGGCGCGCGGCGAACAGCGTGCCGGCGAAGCCAGCAAACGCGGCGCTGATGGTAAAGGCGGTCAGCTTGATGCGCGTCGGGCTCAGGCCCAGCGAACGACAGGCGATCTCATCTTCACGCAGCGCTTCCCATGCCCGGCCCAGCGGCATTCGCAGCAGGCGGTTGATGACGAACAGGCTGAGCACTACCAGCAGCAACGCCACCAGGTAGAGGAAAATCACCCGGTCGGAGGGATCGTATTTGACGCCGAAGAAGTTGCTGAAGGTATCCCAGCCGCCTTCGCGGGCGCTGCGGCTAAATTCGAGGCCAAAGAAGGTCGGTTTCGGGATCTGGCTGATACCGTTCGGCCCGCCGGTGATCTCGGTATTGTTGAGCAGCAGAATGCGCACGATCTCGCCGAAGCCTAAGGTCACAATCGCCAGATAGTCGCCGCGCAAACGCAACACCGGGAAGCCCAGCAGGAAACCGGCCGCCGCGGAGACCAGGCCGGCCAGCGGGAGACAGGTCCAGAAGCCGAGACCATAATAGTGGTTCAGCAGCGCAAAGGTATACGCGCCGATGGCATAGAACCCGCCGTAGCCCAGCACCAGCAGGCCGGAAAGGCCGACCACCACGTTCAACCCGAGGCCGAGGATGATATAGATCATCGTCAGGGTGGCGATATCCACCGTGCCGCGCGACACCATAAACGGCCAGGCCACGGCAATCACCAGCAGGGCGATCAGGAACAGCTTCTGCTTCACCGTCGACCCGTCAATCGCCGGCATAATAAATTTCGGCCCGGAGACGTTCTTAACCGCTTTCTGGAACAGCGGCCGCAGCAGCTGGAAGAAAAAGACCACCGCGGTACCGATGAAGATCCACTGCCAGCGAATATCGGCGGCGGTATCGACCACCAGTTTGGTGCCGTTCAGCTCCAGCTGCACGCCCATAAAGACGCCCGCCAGAATGAAGAACATCACGGCAGACAGCAGCGCCATTGCAATTTGCATCGGTTTCATACTTTTTCCACCTCCGGGCGGCCCAGAATGCCGGTCGGCATCACTAACAGCAC
This sequence comes from Klebsiella sp. KP20-425-1, assembly GCF_025813515.1. Classification (NCBI taxonomy): domain Bacteria; kingdom Pseudomonadati; phylum Pseudomonadota; class Gammaproteobacteria; order Enterobacterales; family Enterobacteriaceae; genus Klebsiella; species Klebsiella sp. KP20-425-1. Next base: position 327,357 of record NZ_CP109614.1, on the reverse strand, counting down.
CAGAATCAGCAGTGCGAAGGAAACGACGTCCTTATATTCGGTGCTGAGATAGGCGGAAGAGAGCGCCTCGGCAATACCCAGGATCAGGCCGCCGATCATCGCGCCAGGGATGCTGCCGATCCCGCCGAGCACGGCGGCGGTGAACGCCTTCATCCCGGCCATAAAGCCGATGTAGGGGTTAATCACGCCGTAGAACTGCCCCAGCAGTACGCCGGCCACCGCCGCCATCGCTGCGCCGATGACAAAGGTCAGGGCAATGACGCGGTCGGTGTTAATCCCGAGCAGGCTGGCCATTTTCAGATCTTCCGCGCAGGCGCGGCAGGCGCGCCCCATCCGCGAGTAGCGAATAAACAGCGTCAGGGCCAGCATGGCGATAAAGGTCACCACCCAGATCACCAGTTGCATGGTGGTGATCGTCGCGGAGAAGCTGTCGCTGTGGCCGACGACCCACTGGCCGTTAAACAAGCTCGGCAGCGCCACGTCGCGGGAGCCCTGGGTCAGGCTGACGTAGTTCTGCAGGAAGATAGACATCCCGATGGCGGAGATCAGCGCAATCAGGCGCTTGGAGTTACGCACCGGCCGATAGGCCACGCGCTCAATGCTCCAGCCGTAGGCGCTGGCAATCACAATGGCGCCCACGAATCCGGCGGCGACCAGCAGCCAGCTAGTGTCAATGCCCATCATCATCAGCGCGGCGATGATCATGAAGGAGACATAGCTGCCAATCATATAGACCTCGCCGTGGGCGAAGTTGATCATGCCGATAATGCCGTACACCATCGTATAGCCGATGGCGATCAGCGCATAGGTACTGCCCAGCGTGACGCCGTTAAACATCTGCTGCAGAAAATAGAGAAACTGCTCGGACATAAGGTAACCTTTTTCAAACCGCCCGCGGTTCGCGGGCGGAGGGATAACTCGTCTTCAGCGCTTATTTCGCCGCGCTCGAAGAGCCATCGGCGTGCCACTGGAAGACACCAAACTCAAATCCCTTCAGATCGCCTTTTTCATCCCAGGTCAGCGGCCCAATCACGGTTTTCGCCCCGTGCGCTTTCAAATCGTTGATTAAATCCAGCGGCTGCTGGCTGCCGGTTCTGTCCATCGCCTGCGCCAGCGACTGAACGGCGGCATAGGTGATCCAGACGTACGGTCCGCTCGGATCTTTCTTCTCCGCTTTCAGCGCGTTGACGATGGCGCTGTTGGCAGGGTCCTGATCGTAGCGTTTTGGCATTGTCACCAGCATGCCTTCCGCCGCGGCGCCCGCGATATTGGACAGCGAGGCGTTGCCGACCCCTTCCGGCCCCATAAACACGGTTTTCAACCCGACGGAGCGCGCCTGGCGCAGCATCTGGCCCATTTCCGGGTAGTAGCCGCCGTAGTAGACGAAGTCGATGTTCTCTTTCTTCAGGCGCGCCAGCAGGGCGGAGAAATCTTTTTCCCCCGCGGTGATGCCATCGAAGAAGACGATGTTGGCCCCGGCTTTCTTCAGGTTGTCCTGCACCGAACGCGCCAGCCCTTCGCCGTACTGCTGCTTGTCATGAATGATGGCGATACGCTGCGGTTTCACTTTCTCGACGATATATTTCGCCGCGGTCGGCCCCTGCGAGGAGTCGAGGCCGGCGGTACGCATGATGTACTGGTATCCGCGCTGGGTCAGCTCCGGATTGGTCGCCCCGGGGGAGATCATCAGGATGCCTTCATCCTCATAGATGTCGGAAGCCGGCTGAGTGGAAGAGGAGCACAGGTGGCCGATAACGTACTGAATGCCGTCGTTGACGATTTTGTTGGCCACCGCGACCGCTTGCTTCGGATCGCAGGCGTCGTCATATTCGACGGCCACCAGCTTGTCGCCCTTAATGCCGCCGCTGGCGTTGATGTCTTTAATCGCCTGACGCGCGCCATTGAACTCCATGTCGCCCCACTGGGCCACCGGACCCGACATCGCGCCGACCACGGCGACCTTAATATCCTTGGCCATCGCCGCGTGCGACATCGCTAATGCGACAATGCCCGCGACGATGGTTTTCGCGTTCCTTTTCATGCTGCAGAACCCCGTTCGTGATGTGGTGTAAATGTTTTGTATTTTTATGGTTAAAAAGCATTCTGTGCTTTTATTAAACAACGCCATTTTTACCATTGAGTTTAATGGTTTAGCGCAGTTTTTCACTAAAAAACAGATTAAAACCTCTATTTTTCAGTCGATTAAGCAAAGATAATATTCTGTATTTTGGTGAAGATAAACAAAAAAAAGTCCATCCTGCAGCATAAAATAACGATACATAAGGCGGAATAAAACGCTGCACATTAGGTTAAAATTCTGCTTATTTTTCGATCCATGACGGATTGCGCTACCCTGACAACGCCAGGAAAACGAATCCCCTGATGTACGCGCAAAAAACAGCGCTCCGCCAGACAGCAATTTTGGGTACACTGGCGCCTCTGTTTTGCACTGGATTTGCCGCCCATGAAACTGACCATTATCCGTTTACAGCACTTCAGCGATCAGGATCGCATTGATCTGGGGAAAATCTGGCCGTCACAGGATCTGTCGACGCTGACCCTTGATGAAAACCATCGTCTCTACGCCGCCCGCTTTAACGAGCGCCTGCTGGGCGCCGTGCGCGTTACCCTGCGCGGCGTCGAAGGTGAGCTCAGCGATCTGTGCGTGCGTGAAGTGACCCGCCGCCGCGGCGTCGGGCAATACTTAGTGGAAGAGACATTGCGTGATAACCCGGCGATCAATAGCTGGCGCGTCGCCGACCATGGGGTGGAGGACCGCGGCGTGATGGCGGCCTTTATGCAGGCGCTCGGCTTTAGCGCCCAGCAGAATGGTTGGGAAAAGCATTAAGCCGTAGCCCCAATAAGCGGAGCATGCCCAAGGAAGAACCCGGCGGCGCTTCGCTTAGCCGGGCTACCTGGCGACTGTAGCCCCGGTAAGCGCAGCGCGACCGGGGTCAGACAACGCATTTGCGGCGTGAAAGGCGCCCCCATTTAACCCAGCATTTCGCGTTGCAAAAAGGCGTCAAGACCCGAAATCCCCGGGAGCTTACATCAGTAAGTGACCGGGGTTGAGGGCCGCAGACAACGCATTTGCAGCGTGAAAGGCGCCCCCCATTTAACCCAGCATTTCGCGTTGCATAAATGCGTCAAGACCCGAAATCCCCGGGAGCTTACATCAGTGAGTGACCGGGGTTGAGGGCCGCAGACAACGCATTTGCAGCGTGAAAGGCGCCCCCCATTTAACCCAGCATTTCGCGTTGCATAAATGCGTCAAGACCCGAAATCCCCGGGAGCTTACATCAGTGAGTGACCGGGGTTGAGGGCCGCAGACAACGCATTTGCAGCGTGAAAGGCGCCCCCCATTTAACCCAGCATTTCGCGTTGCATAAATGCGTCAAGACCCGACATCCCCGGGAGCTTACATCAGTAAGTGACCGGGGTTGAGGGCCGCAGACAACGCATTTGCAGTGGGAAAGGCGCCCCCCATTTAACCCAGCATTTCGCGTTGCAAAAAGGCGTCAAGACCCGAAATCCCCGGGAGCTTACATCAGTAAGTGACCGGGGTTGAGGGCCGCAGACAACGCATTTGCAGCGTGAAAGGCGCCGGTTAAATTATTTGGCGTCGGTCGCCGTACCGTTCGCATGCCAGGTAAAGACCCCGAACTCAAAGCCTTTCAGGTCGCCTTTCTGATCCCACGACAGCGGGCCCATCACGGTGTCTACTGTCGCGCCTTTCAGGTATTTAGCGATTTCCGCCGGATCGTCAGACTGATTCAGGCCTGCCTGCAGCGACTGCAGCGCCGCGTAGGTGGTCCACACGAAGGCGCCGCTCGGATCCTGTTTCTTCGCCTTGATCGCATCCACGATCGGTTTGTTCGCCGGCACCTGGTCGTAGTTCTTCGGCTTGGTTACCAGCAGGCCTTCCGCCGACTCGCCGGCGATGTTAGACAGGGAGACGTTCGCTACGCCTTCCGGGCCCATAAACTGGGTTTTCAGACCGGCGGCGCGCGCCTGACGCAGGATCTGGCCCATTTCCGGGTGATAGCCGCCGTAGTAGACGAAATCGATATTCTCTTTCTTCAGGCGCGCCACCAGGGTGGAGAAATCTTTCTCACCGGCGGTGATCCCGTCGAAGAAGACCACGTTTGCCCCGCCTTTTTTCAGGCCATCCTGCACCGCACGGGCCAAACCTTCGCCGTACTGCTGTTTGTCATGTACCACTGCGATACGCTGCGGCTTCATTTTGTCGAGAATGTATTTCGCCGCGGTTGGCCCCTGATCGGAGTCCAGACCGGTGGTGCGCAGGATCAGCTTATAGCCGCGCGCCGTCAGCTCCGGAGCAGTCGCTGCCGGGGTAATCATCAGAATGCCTTCGTCTTCATAGATATCAGACGCCGGCTGAGTGGAAGAGGAACACAGGTGACCAATAACGTATTTGATGCCGTCGTTGACCACTTTGTTGGCTACCGCCACCGCCTGTTTCGGGTCGCAAGCGTCATCATATTTGACGATCTGCAGCTTATTGCCCTTGATGCCGCCCTTAGCGTTGATATCCGCTACCGCCTGCTCTGCGCCGGTAAACTCCTGGTCGCCGTACTGGGCCACCGGGCCGGACATCGCCCCGACTACCGCGATTTTGATATCTTCCGCCAGCGCCGCGCTGCTCATAACTAAGGCAATACATCCTGCCAGTAACGCTTTACCCTTCATATTCATCCTGAGGCTCCCCATTATTATGGTTTTTGCATTTGTTGTGATGTTGTTTATTAGCGCATTATTTTGTTTATACCGATAGGAAAAGCATATGATAGCTAATCAACCGGGTGCTGCCCGCGCTTTTGCAGCACACTATGCTAAACATACCGTCATTCTGAGGAATTTGAAACGACTAAATTGCGGGCTATGTAACAGATAAGTGACAAATAAAAAAACCGCGCCAGCATGAACCGGACGCGGTGCAAAACAGAGCCTGATTACCAGCCTGCGGGTAGGTAGCCCACCGCGGATGCTATCGCGTAGGCGGCGCTGCAAAGATACAACAACACAATGAAGCATTGGATAAGCGGATGGGTCATCCAGGCCGGACAGGTCCAGCCCGGGGTCAGATCGCCACGCTGGCGGGCGCCCTTGAGCATCAGGATCGGCATAATCGATAAAATGACGCCGCTGAACACCCCGGCAAAATAGAGCGCGTTGACGAAGGAGACCATGCCGCTATAGGCCAGTACGAACGGCGGGATCGCCACCACCAGCAGCACCATCAGGCGCCGGGCGGGCTGTTCGTCATTCCCCAGGCGGAACTGATCGAAGATATTGGTCAGAAAGCTGCCGCCCAGTCCCCAGTAGGAGGTCAGCATCGCGCACAGCGCAAACAGATTGGCTGAGAAGAAGGCCCATTCGCCAAGCGCCCGCCCCCAGGAGATGGTGGCCACATCCGAGATATTGTCCAGACCGTTAAGCGAGATCACCGACAACGGCACCAGCGCCAGCAGGGTAAAGGTCAGCGCCATGCCGACCATGATGGCTTTAGGCAATTTTTCCGGTTTGTCGGCGAAGCCCCGCGCCATCTCCGGCACGATATACTGTGCCGAGAAGCAGAATGCCACGACGTTGAAGACCGGAACCATATACAGCCAGTTGCCGTCGAGCAGATAGCCGACGCGGGTGGTCTCTTTCAACAGCGTGGCAATCACCAGCACCGAGATCATCACCACCATGCCGATGCTGATAAATTTCTCACCGCGGCCGATCGCCTTCAGCCCCAGGTAGAGTACCCCTGCCGCCGGAACGAAAAACAGCACGCTACCCAGCGCCGGCGAGATGCCAAACAGGGAGTGCAGCAGCTTACCGCTGCCGGTCATATACGCCGTCAATGCCCCGACGCTATTGACGCAGACGGAGAGAAACATCATCAGCGCGCCAAAGCCGCCGACGTAGCGCTTCGATAATCCACTGAGCTGCAGATGTTTACGGGTGCGCAGCGTGGATTCCGCGACATAGAGCATAGTCACCGTGGTCAGACTACCCACCAGCACCAGCCAGAACAGCAGTGGTAAAAAGCCCGCTTTGCTTGACGCATAGGCGATAGAGAGGACGCCCGCGCCAATATTGGTACCGACAATCATCGATACCCCTTCGACGAAGCTCAGAGATTTTGCAGGGACAGCCGTACGTTCCCGGCCGGTGAGGACGGGAGAAAAGGTGGAGTTTTCAGACATAATACTTTCCGTTTTACTCCGGCGGTTGTCACCGCCGGAAAAAAGGTGATATCAGGGTGATAAACCACTCACGCTGAGCATAAACAGCCGGCTGCGGCGTCCTGTTTCTGTTCGGCTTCCCTGCCGCCGCAGCCCGCCGGGGAGACGTTAGCTCTTCAGTACGCGCGCCAGAATATCCAGCGCTTTCGAGAACTGGGCGTCGGGGATAGTCAACGGATACAGGAAGCGGATCACGTTGCCGTAGACGCCACAGCTCAGCAGCAGCAGGCCGTTCTCCTGCGCTTTCTGTTGCACCTGGCGGGTGAATTCCGGCGACGGTTCGCCTGTTTGCGGATCGTTAAACTCCACCGCCACCATCGACCCCCGGCCGCGGACATCAACGATCGCCGGGCAGGTAGCGCGCGCCTGGTTGAGCACTTCCTGCAGATGGCTACCCAGCTGTTCAGCGCGCTGGCACAGCTGCTCTTCGGCAATCACATCCAGCACCGCGTGCGCCGCGGCCACCGCCAGCGGGTTACCGGCATAGGTTCCGCCCAGCCCGCCAGGCGCTGGCGCATCCATCACTTCGGCGCGGCCGACAACGCCCGACAGCGGGAAACCGCCGGCGAGGCTTTTCGCCATCGTCATCAGATCCGGTTTCACCTCATAGTGCTGCATAGCGAACAGCTTGCCGGTGCGGGCGAAACCGGTCTGCACTTCATCGGCGATCAGCAGAATGCCGTGGGTATCGCACAGGTCGCGCAGCGCCTGCATAAAATCGGCCGGCGCGACGTTAAAGCCGCCTTCCCCCTGGATCGGCTCGAGAATGATGGCCGCTACCTGGTCCGGCGCAATATCCGCTTTGAAAATGCGCTCCAGGCTTTTCAGCGCATCCGCGGTGGTCACGCCATGCGCCGCATTGGGGTAAACGCCGTGATACACCGAGCCCGGGAACGGCCCGAAGCCGATTTTGTAGGGCGCGACCTTACCGGTGAGGGCCATGGTCATAAAGGTACGGCCGTGGAAGCCGCCGCCGAAGGTAATCAGCCCCGGACGACCGGTGTAAGCGCGGGCGATTTTCACCGCGTTCTCGACCGCTTCCGCGCCGGTGGTGAAGAAAGCCGTTTTTGCCGGCCCGTCAATTGGCGCCAGATCGTTGATACGCTCCGCCAGCGAAACATAGCTTTCGTACGGCACAATCTGATAGGCGGTGTGGGTGAACGCCTGCAGCTGGTCGGCAACCGCGGCGACCACTTTCGGATGGCGGTGACCGGTATTTAACACGGCGATCCCGGCGGCGAAATCGATCACCTCATTGCCTTCGATATCCCACAGCGTGGCGTTTTCCGCCTTCTCGACAAAGTAGTTACACATTACGCCTACGCCGCGCGGCGTCGCCTGCTGGCGACGTTGATTCAGTTCTGAGCTTTTCACCTGCGAATCTCCTGTCGTGTATGTCACGTTATCGCAACAAATTAGAAACGATGTCGTTTATTTACACAGGAGTTGGCCCTATAATCGAGTACCAATTTTGAATATCTGAGGGATCCAATTGCGTTCGCTGGTGGGTGACCTGGTGCTGGTCCGTCTGCAGGAAGAGCGGGATCCTCTTCTGCACAAACGCTTATATAACGCGCTACGCCGCGCGATCCTCGACGGTTCGCTGGCGCCGCAAAGCCGTCTGCCGCCGTCGCGGGACCTGGCGGGCGAACTTGGCGTATCAAGAAACACCATATTAACAACTTATGAACAATTGCTGGCGGAAGGATATGTGGTTTCCCGTCGGGGAAGCGGAACATTCGTTGCCCAAACCGCCCCTGAGAGCTCATTGACGGCTAAAGGTCAGCAAGAAAACAGCAGTATCGCAGCACCGACGGCGCATCTTTCACGCCGAGGCCAGCATCTGCTCGGCCAGGTCAGCGCCAGCCCGCGCCAGTGGGGAGCGTTTATACCCGGCGTGCCGGACGTTAACGCCTTTCCCCACCCGCTGTTCAGTAAGATCCAGGCCCGCATCAGCCGTCGGCCCAAACCGGAGCGGCTCAGCTATAGCTGCAACGGCGGCACCCCGGAACTGCAGCAGGCGCTGGTGGATTATCTGCGCGTGTCGCGCGGCGTCCACTGTCAGTCAGATCAAATTCTTATCACCGAGGGGATCCACCAGGCGATCGATCTGGTCACCCGCATGCTGTGTGATAACGGCGATCTGGCGTGGGTGGAGGAGCCTTCCTACTGGGGGATCCGCCACGTGCTGGCGATGAACGACGTTCGGGCAGAGCCCCTGACCGTGGATGCCAACGGCCTGTGCCCGCCGGAGACGGTTGACGATGCGCCGAGGCTGATCTTCGTTACGCCTTCCCACCAGTATCCGCTGGGCGCGGTGATGAGCCTTGAGCGCCGCCAGCGCCTGCTGGCACTCGCCCGTCAGCAGGGGAGCTGGATCGTCGAAGATGATTATGACAGCGAGTTTCGCTTTTCCGGTCAGCCGATCCCCGCCCTGCAGGGTCTGGTCGCCGACGCCCCGGTGGTCTATATCGGCACCTTCAGCAAGACGCTCTATCCCGGCCTGCGCCTGGGCTACGTGGTGATCCCGCGGCCGCTGGTCAGCGATCTGAAGCACGCCCATGCCGAGCTTTACCGCGGCGGCCATTCGCTGATCCAGATGGCGCTGGCGGAGTTTATTACCGCCGGCCACTATTCGGCCCATATCCGCCGTATGCGGCTGCTCTACAGCCGTCGCCGGGTCTTTTTAACTGAGCTTATCCAGCGGCACTGTATGCCGTACGCCCTGTCTGACTTCAGCGATAATGCCGGACTGCATTTGATCCTCAATTTGCCCGCAGAGGCTGACGATGTGGCGATCGCCAGAGAGGCCAATGCGCGGCACATTCTGGTGCGGCCGCTGTCGCGCTACTACCTGACGGCGGCGCGCAAGAAAGGATTACTGATGGGATTCGCCAGCCAGCCCGAAGAGCAGATGGCGTCGGCGTTCAGCGTCTTACTCGGCTGCCTGCAGACGCACTGCCCGCAGATGCTCCTGCTCCGGGAGGACGCAGAAAAACAAAACGCCCCAACCTGAGGCGGGGCGTTATCGGGGAGCCTGATATCAGGTATCAGGCAGGCGTGGCGTATCAGGCTTCGATAGCGGCACGCAGTTTTTTCATGGCGTTCTTTTCCAGCTGACGCACGCGCTCTGCGGAGACGCCGTAGCGGTCGGCCAGTTCCTGCAGCGTGGACTTGTTATCTTCGTCCAGCCAGCGGGCGCGGATGATGTCCTGGCTACGCTCGTCCAGGCCCTGCATCGCGTCAGTCAGCTTATTCGCCGCCTGCTCTTCCCAGTTATCGTCTTCGATGCCGTCGGCAAAGTTAGACGTTTTGTCCTGCAGATACAGGACCGGCGCCATCGGCTGGCTGTCGGACTCATCGTCGGACGACATGTCGAAGGTCATGTCCTGGGCCGCCATACGGGATTCCATCTCGCGGACGTCTTTGCTCGACACGCCCAGCTCACGGGCCACCATTTCCACTTCATCCTGGTTGAACCAACCCAAACGCTGTTTGGTTTTACGCAGGTTAAAGAACAGCTTACGCTGTGCTTTGGTGGTAGCGACCTTCACAATACGCCAGTTGCGCAGCACGTATTCGTGAATTTCGGCTTTAATCCAGTGCACGGCGAAGGAGACCAGGCGCACACCCACTTCCGGGTTGAAGCGACGCACGGCTTTCATCAGGCCGATATTGCCTTCCTGGATCAGATCCGCCTGCGGCAGGCCATAGCCCGAGTAGTTACGAGCAATGTGAACAACAAAGCGCAGGTGAGACAGAATCAGCTTTTTCGCTGCTTCCAGATCGCCCTGGTAATGCAGCTTTTCAGCAAGCTCCCGCTCTTCATCAGCCGACAGCATCGGCCAAGTGTTAGCGGCCCGGATGTACGATTCCAGGTTACCAACGGGGGCTAAAGCTAAAGTTTGCATTTCTTTGGTCATTCAAATCCTCTCAATTGATATCTTCTGACGCGTTCTTGTCCCCATCAGGCAACAAGCATGCCAGCATTCATGAGCAACGAGAATATCACTCACATTAGTATCAGACAGTGATTTTATCCACAAGTTCCATGCAACGGTGTGAATAAATTACGCACAAAATGTGACACCACGATGAAAAAGTGAGGGCAGGAAAAGGGGAACAAGCTTGCGGTATCTTTCCCTGCGAACAGGAACTCATTGCAGCAGGGAAAGATTATATCACGCTTTTATTAATCGGGAGTAAAGTGACGTAAATGTTGCACTGTCGCCAGCCAGGCGGCTACCCACCCGATCATCGAGCAGACGATCAACATCAACAGACACTCGTCGAAGCCTAAGCCGCTCAGCTCAAACTGGGTGCCGAAGACTTTCGCCACTTCGGTCACCGCCGACGAGAGGCGCATTACCAGAATCTCCGACAGGATCAGCGATAAAAACGCGCCGGAAAAGCCCAGCATCGCTCCGCCGTAGAGGAACGGACGCAGGATAAAGCCGTCGGTGGCGCCGATAAGCTTCTGAACGTTAATGGTATCGCGGCGGGCGAAGATGCTCAGGCGCACGCTGTTGCCGATCACCAGGAACACCGCCGCCACCATCAGCACGCCGATCATCGCCGACACGCGTCCTACCAGCCCGGTGAGCGAAGAGAGACGGGCAAACCAGCTGTCGTCCATCCGCACTTCATCAACGCCCTGGATCCGCGTTACCCGATCGCGCAGGGTATTCAGCGCCTCGGTGCTCTGGAAATCCAGCTTCGGCACCACGATGGCGACCGCCGGCAGCGGGTTCTCCTCCAGCATATCCAGGGCGCCGCCAAAGCCTGACCAGTTACGGAACTCCCCCAGCGCCTCGTCACGGGACAAATAGTTTACCTTGTCGACGCCCTGCTCCGCCTGCAGCTGGCCCACCACCCGCGCCGCGGCATCGTCATCCAGCGTTTTTTCCAGATAAACGGTGATCTGCGGCGAGGGATAATACTGGGACGCCGCGCTGCTGACGTTTTTGTAGACCATGTAGCAGACGCTTGGCAGGGTCAACGAAATGGCGATGACCATTACCGTCAGGAAGGTCGCCAGCGGCGTGCTTTTTAGATCCTGCAGCGCGCCGTGCCAGGCATAGCGCACCTGCTCGTTGAATACGTTGCTCTTACGCGAGGCCGGGTTAGGCGCCGCTTTCGGCCGTTTTGGCGCATTGCGCCCGCCACCGCCGCCGCCCGCGGCGTTGCGCAGGCGATCGAACTTGCTGCCGAACTGGCGAATCTGGTTCATTGCGTCGCGCTTATTCACCCCGAATGCCTCCATGCAGATGGCCGTCGCTAAGCGTCAGCACGCGGTACGGACGACTGGAGATAAGCCCCAGATCGTGCGTGGCCATCAGTACCGTCACCCCGACGCGGTTAAACTCTTCAAACAGACGTAAAATCCCCTCCGAGAGCGCCTCGTCGAGGTTGCCGGTCGGTTCATCCGCCAGCAGCACCGCCGGCTTGTTGACCACCGCGCGAGCGATTCCCACGCGCTGCTGCTCACCGCCGGAGAGCTGAATGGGAAAATTCTTCGCTTTGTCCAGCAGGCCAACCTTGTCCAGCGCCGCCGAGACGCGACGACGAATATCATCGCCGCTGGCGCCGGCGATAATCAGCGGGATCGCCACGTTGTCATACACGGTACGATCCATCAGCAAATGGTGGTCCTGGAAAATCATACCGATCTGGCGGCGCAGGAACGGCACCTCACGGCTCTTCAGACGGCTGATTTCATGACCGCTGAAGAAGATTTTCCCGGCGCTGGGCCGTTCGATACCACAGATAAGCTTCAGCAGGGTACTCTTCCCTGCGCCGGAATGGCCGGTCAGAAACGCCATCTCGCCCGGCTGCAGGTGGAAGGTCACCCCCTGCAGCGCTTGTCTCCCACCGAGATAGGCTTTGCTGACTTGTTCAAAGCGAATCATTCTTAATCCTCTCGGGCAAAAAGTGCCTCAATAAAGTCGCCCGCATTAAACGGACGCAGATCCTCAATACGCTCGCCGACGCCAATATAGCGAATCGGAATGCCGAACTGATCGGCCACCGAGAAGATCACGCCGCCTTTGGCGGTACCGTCCAGCTTGGTCAGGGTGATCCCGGTCAAACCTACCGCCTCATGGAACAGTTTGGCCTGGCTAATAGCATTCTGCCCGGTGCTGGCGTCAATGGTTAACATCACCTCGTGCGGCGCGTCGACGTCCAGCTTTTTCATTACCCGGACAATCTTCTTCAGCTCTTCCATCAGGTGCGATTTATTCTGCAAACGCCCGGCGGTATCGGCAATCAGTACGTCAACATGGCGCGCCTTCGCCGCCTGAATGGCGTCGAAAATCACCGAGGCGGAGTCGGCGCCGGTGTGCTGGGCGATCACCGGGATATTATTACGCTGGCCCCAGACCTGCAGCTGTTCCACCGCCGCCGCACGGAAGGTATCCCCCGCCGCCAGCATCACCGACTTACCCTGCTGTTCAAACTGACGCGCCAGCTTGCCGATGGTAGTGGTTTTCCCCACCCCGTTCACGCCGACCATCAGAATAACAAATGGCGTTTTGCCTTCAACGTTCAGCGGCTCGTCTACTTTGGCAAGAATCTCGCCCATCTCTTCTTTCAGCAGGCCGTACAGCGCTTCCGCATCGCGCAGCTGCTTACGGCTGGCGCCTTCCGTCAGGTTGGTAATGATCTTGCGGGTGGTTTCCACCCCGACGTCGGCGATCAGCAGCTGTTCTTCCAGCTCTTCAAACAGATCATCGTCGATCTTCTTACCGCGGAACAGGCTGATAAATCCGGAACCGAGATTTTGCTTCGTTTTCAGCAGGCTACGTTTGAGGCGGGCGAAGAAACCTTCTTTTGTCGGTTTTTCCTGCTCCTGAGCCAGCGCTTCAAGCGGCGCCTCGTCCTCGGGCGCCGGCACCACTACCGCCGCCTCTTCTGCCGCTTCGGCCGCCAGCGCCTGCGCTTCCAGCTCTTCATCGCTTAACGGCGCGTCCTCTTCGGGCGCTTCTGTCTCCTGCGGCTGGACAACGATGCCTTCCACAGGCTGCTCTGCTACGGCTTCCGCCACCACCGGTTCGGCGATAACCTCTTCCGCCAGCGGCTCAACCACCGCAGGCTGTTCAGGCGGTTCGCTGACCGCGGGCTCCGGTTCAACAACAGGCGTTTCTTCGGTCAGAGCAGGCGTTTCCACCCACTCTTCTTCCTGCGCGCTGGCAGGCTCCGCGAGGTGCGCTTTTTCGCTTTCGACCACCGTCTCGGTCACTTCGACGACGTCTTCGGCAAACGCCTCCGGGTCTGCTTTCGGCGCGCTCGGCTCAGCAGGGGTTTCAACCGCCGGTATCTCTTCGGCAACCGCTTGCTGTTCTTCTACTTTTTGCTCAGTCTCGGTTTCCTGTGCCTGTTCTTTCTGTCCAAAGCCCAGCCAGGAAAAGAAGCCACGTTTTTTCTCTTTTGCCATTTGCGACCACACTCCTCGCTGTTTATTCATGGCGCAGCTTCATCAGAAGCTGAAAAAATGATGAAATTAGTTGGATAGTCTATCACTTAACTTAACTCGCAGCACCGCCCCCGGATTAAGGTTTCGTCAACCGCCGTCGATCGCTAGAATAGCAGGCTGGAAGTTGAGACTTGAGCAGAGAGATGAAAAAACCAAACCACGCGGGCAGCGGTCAGATCCGCATCATCGGCGGGCAATGGCGCGGCCGTAAATTACCGGTGCCGGAGAGCCCGGGCCTGCGGCCGACCACCGACCGGGTTCGCGAAACCCTTTTTAACTGGCTGGCGCCGTCCATTGTTGACGCGCACTGCCTCGATTGCTTTGCCGGCAGCGGCGCGCTGGGGCTGGAAGCGCTGTCCCGCTATGCGGCCAGCACCACGCTGCTGGAGATGGAGCGCGGCGTAGCCCAGCAGCTGCAAAAAAATCTCGCCACCCTGAAAGCGGATCGCGGCAAGGTGATCACCACCAACACCCTCAGCTTCCTGAGCCAGCCGGGGACCCCGCACCAGATCGTGTTCGTCGACCCGCCGTTCCGTCAGGGGCTGCTGGAGGAGACGCTACGTCTGCTGGAGACACAAGGCTGGCTGGCCGATGAGGCCTTGGTGTACGTCGAAAGCGAAGTCGAAAACGGCTTACCGCCGGTGCCGGCTAACTGGCAATTGTATCGTGAAAAAGTGGCCGGACAGGTCGCCTACCGTCTTTACCAACGTGAGGCCCAAGGAGAGCACCATGCTGATTAATTTAGGCCGCCTGCTGATGCTGTGCGTCTGGGCCTTTCTGTTATTGAATCTGTTTCAGCCCTTCCCGAAGCCGCTGAATATCTTTGTCAACGTCGCGCTGATTTTCATGATCCTGATGCACGGTCTGCAGCTGACGCTGCTCAAGGCGACGCAGCCGAAAGAGGCGCCGCCGCTGAGCCGCTTTGAGCAAATCCGCATTTTTATTTTCGGCGTGTTTGAGCTCGTCGCCTGGCAGAAAAAACTGAAGGCGACGCTGAAAAAATAGTCCTGAAAAGGGCTCAGGGATCGGGCGTAAACGCCACGAACGCTGTGCCCTTATAACTCAACATCCCACGATCGCCGACGCTCAGCGCGTGATATTGCGGCGCGTCAAGGCGAAACACCACCTCCAGCCCACCGTTTTCGGGGCGAAAGCTCGCTTCATAGCGCATCTCACTGCCTGCAGGCGTCACCGTCTGCTGCCGCGAGCGCCGATCGTTAATCACTTTTTCCCGTTTATTGCTGACGATAACCCGCTTTTGTAGCAACGGCGCGGCGTCATTCGCCTGTTTCTCACGGCGCTGCTGGACATAGCGAAACGAAGCCGCCACCACAATCACCGCGACGACCAGAACAAAAAAGAGGGGCATTTTACTCATTAGGGTTACCCATAAAAAATATCAGGAATCAGCATACTGCGTCGGGAATAACATTGTCATCTGCTACGCCAAACCACTACACTGAGTAGTAGCATCACGCATCCGTAACTTTCTTTATGATAACAGATACAGGGACTTACTATGCTTTGGTCATTTATTGCTGTCTGTTTCTCCGCATGGCTTTATGTCGATGCATCCTATCGTGGGCCGGCATGGCGACGCTGGGTTTTTAAACCTGTCACCCTGATTCTGTTGCTGTTACTGGCCTGGCAGGCGCCGATGTTCAATGCCATCAGCTATCTGGTGCTGGCTGGCCTGTGCGCCTCGCTGCTCGGCGACGCCCTGACCCTGCTGCCGCGCCAGCGGGTGATGTACGCGGTGGGCGCTTTCTTCCTGTCACATCTGCTGTATACCATCTGGTTCGCCAGCCAGCTGACGCTGTCGTTCTTCTGGCCGCTGCCGCTGGTGCTGCTGGTATTCGGCGCCCTGCTAATGGCGGTGATCTGGAGTCGGCTGGAAGAGATGAAAATGCCGGTGCTGACCTTTATCGGAATGACGCTGGTAATGGTCTGGCTGGCCGGTGAGCTGTGGTTTGCCCGCCCCACCAACACCGCGCTGTCCGGTTTCGCCGGCGCAGCCCTGCTGCTGCTGAGCAATGCCGTGTGGCTGGTGAGCCACTATCGTCGCCGCTTCCGCGCCGATAACGCCATCGCCGCCGCGTTCTACTTTGCCGGTCACTTTCTGATCGTGCGCGCGCTGTACCTGTAATTTAGTCCTTGACTCTGGAGTCGACTCCAGAGTGTATCCTACGGCTAATGAGAAAATTATCATTTCCCGGAGGGTGCCATGTCGACTCCAGACGCGCAGGATAAAAAAGTTCCACAATTCTCGTCTTTCACCATGCGGCCAGCAACCGCCCCGGCGGAGAGCTGCTGTACAGATCACGCCTGCGCCACAGAGTCCGCCCCTGCCGCCGAAGCGCTTAGCGACGCCCGCTATAGCTGGCAAGTTGATGGCATGGACTGCGCCGCCTGCGCCCGCAAGGTGGAAACCGCGGTCTGTCAGGTGCCCGGGGTCAGTCAGGTCCAGGTGCTGTTCGCCACAGAAAAGCTGCTGGTTAACGCCGAGGGCGATGTCCGCGCTCAGGTTGAGAACGCGGTCCGCCAGGCGGGGTATACGCTGCGCGATGCCGATGCTCCCGCAGCAGAGCAAACCCGAGGGTCGCTGCTGCGCGACAATCTGCCGTTACTGACGCTGGTTATCATGATGGCCTTGAGCTGGGGGCTGGAGCAGGCCAACCACCCTGCCGGTCAGTTGGCCTTTATTGCCACCACCCTGGTTGGCCTGTGGCCGGTTGCCCGCCAGGCGCTGCGCCTGATCAAGAGCGGGAGCTGGTTCGCCATTGAAACGCTGATGAGCGTCGCCGCCATCGGGGCGCTGTTTATCGGCGCCACCGCGGAGGCGGCGATGGTCCTGCTGCTGTTCCTGATCGGCGAGCGTCTCGAAGGCTGGGCCGCCAGCCGCGCACGGCAGGGGGTGAGCGCGCTGATGGCGCTGAAGCCCGACACCGCCATCCGTCTGCGCAACGGCGTACGGGAAACCGTCGCCCAGCGCGACCTGCGTCCCGGAGATGTGATTGAAGTGGCTGCCGGCGGGCGTCTGCCGGCGGATGGCCAGCTGCTGTCGCCGTTTGCCAGCTTTGATGAAAGCGCCCTGACCGGCGAGTCGGTGCCGGTGGAACGTCAGGCCGGGGAACGGGTAGCGGCGGGCGCCACCAGCGTCGACCGCCTGGTGCAGCTTACCGTGATATCCGAACCGGGCGACAGCGCCATCGACCGCATCCTGAAGCTGATTGAAGAGGCTGAGGAGCGTCGGGCGCCGATCGAGCGCTTCATCGACCGCTTCAGCCGGATCTACACCCCGGCCATTATGGTGGTGGCCTTGTTGGTCGCCATTGTCCCGCCGCTGTTCTTCGCCAGCGCCTGGCTGCCGTGGATTTATAAAGGGCTGACGCTGCTGCTGATCGGCTGTCCGTGCGCGCTGGTCATCTCCACGCCGGCGGCCATCACCTCCGGCCTGGCGGTCGCCGCCCGCCGCGGGGCGCTAATCAAAGGCGGCGCGGCGCTGGAGCAGCTGGGCCAGGTGCGCCAGGTGGCGTTCGATAAAACCGGCACCCTGACCGTCGGCCAGCCGCAGGTGACTTCGGTGATCGCCACGGCTGAGGTTGACGACAACGCGCTGCTGGCGCTGGCGGCGGCAGTGGAGCAAGGCTCCAGCCACCCGCTGGCGCAGGCTATCGTCCGTGAAGCACAGCGGCGTCAGTTGAGTATTCCGCTTGCCAGCGGCCAGCGGGCGCTGGCGGGCTCTGGTATCGAAGCCGAGGTGAACGGCTGCCGCATCTTGATCTGCGCCGCCAGCAAAGCCGCCCCGGCAGAGCATGAGGCGCAGATCCAGCAGCTGGAAAGCGCCGGGCAAACGGTAGTGCTGGTGATGCGCGGCGAGACGCTGCTCGGCATTCTGGCGCTGCGCGATACCCTGCGCGACGACGCGCGTCAGGCGGTGGATGCTTTGCATCAGTTGGGCGTTCAGGGGGTGATCCTTACCGGGGATAACCCGCGCGCCGCGGCGGCCATCGCCAGCGAACTGGGGCTGGAATTCCGCGCCGGTCTGCTACCGGCGGACAAGGTCAACGCGGTGATAGCGCTGAATGCCGACGCGCCGCTGGCGATGGTCGGGGACGGTATCAACGACGCGCCGGCGATGAAAGCGGCCACCATCGGCATCGCCATGGGCAGCGGAACCGACGTGGCGCTGGAGACGGCCGACGCCGCGCTGACCCATAACCGTCTGACCGGCCTGGCGCAGATGATTTCCCTGGCGCGCGCCACCCACGCCAATATCCGCCAGAACATCGCGATTGCCTTAGGGCTGAAGGGGATTTTCCTCGTCACCACCCTGCTCGGCCTGACCGGTCTGTGGCTGGCGGTGCTGGCGGATACCGGCGCCACCGTGCTGGTAACGGCTAACGCGCTGCGGTTATTGCGTAAGAAGTTGTAGCATCGATACCGGCTTCCCTGCTCGCGCTACGCTTAGCAGGGCTACGGTTCCAGACCGTCGGGTAGCCCGGATAAGGCGCTACGCGCCGCCATCCGGGAGAGGCTCAGTGGCTTTTGCGGATCAGGTAGCGGTACGGCAGGGCTTCGGTTTCCTGGGCCACCAGCTCATGCTCCATAAAGCGGCAGAATCCCGGGATATCGCGGGTGGTGGCCGGATCGTCAGCAATGATCAGCAGCGTCTCGCCCACCGGCATCGTCCGCACGGTTTTACGCACCATCATGACCGGCTCCGGGCAGCGGAGTCCCAGGGCATCCAGGGTGTGGTCAGGAGTGGAGAAAAGTTCGCTCATTTTAGTCTCACGTCAATAAAACGGCCCTAGTTTACCCCCTGCTCGCCAGTACGCAAGCCAGGTTAACGTTTGCGCGAAAAACAACCATTGCATTACGCCGGCAACGCAGTATCATGCAGCCGTTTTTAATTGGGTTCCCTCACCCCAACGTTCCGCTGCCGATTGCTCATTCACCTGAAGCATGACGGGCATAAAAAGGTCACAATATGAATCCGTTTACTACCGTACAGCGCAAAAAAGCGCTCGTCTGGCTTTCGCTATTTCATTTGCTGGTCATCACCTCCAGCAACTATCTGGTTCAGCTGCCGATCTCCATCTTTGGTTTCCATACCACCTGGGGCGCGTTTAGTTTTCCGTTTATTTTCCTCGCCACCGACCTGACGGTGCGAATTTTTGGCGCCCCGCTGGCGCGACGCATCATTTTCGCGGTGATGGTCCCGGCGCTGGCCATCTCTTACGGCATCTCCGCGCTGTTCTACATGGGCGAATGGCAGGGCTTTGCCGCGCTGGGCACCTTTAATCTCTTCGTCGCGCGCATCGCCGTCGCCAGCTTTATGGCCTATGCGCTGGGGCAGATCCTCGACGTTCACGTCTTTAACCGCCTGCGGCAGAGCCGCCGCTGGTGGTTGGCCCCTACCGCCTCGACGCTGTTCGGCAACATCAGCGATACCGTGGCGTTTTTCTTTATCGCTTTCTGGCGCAGCCCGGACCCGTTTATGGCCGCCCACTGGGGGGAAATCGCCCTCGTCGACTACAGCTTTAAAGTGCTTATCAGCATCATTTTCTTCCTGCCGATGTACGGCGTGCTGTTAAATATGCTGTTGAAAAGACTGGCGGATAAATCTGATTTGTCGGCATTACAGCCGAGTTAAAGGTACTCGCGGGCTGATGTGTTAAGATAGCCGGATGAGCCATTAGTGGCCGTTTATCGAAAGGAAGATGTCAATGCGCAATTTGGTTAAATATGTCGGTATTGGCCTGCTGGTGATGGGGCTTGCCGCCTGCGATAACAGCGATTCAAAAGCGCCAACCGTTGGCGCAGCAGCGGAGAGCAATGCCAGCGGCCAGGCAATCAGCCTGCTGGATGGCAAGCTGAGCTTCACCCTGCCTGCGGGCATGGCCGACCAGAGCGGCAAACTGGGTACCCAGGCGAACAATATGCACGTCTACTCTGACGCTACCGGCCAGAAAGCGGTCATCGTCATCGTCGGCGACAGCACCAATGAAGATCTGGCGGTGCTGGCGAAACGCCTGGAAGATCAGCAGCGCAGCCGCGACCCGCAGCTGCAGGTGGTGAGCAATAAACCGCTGGAGATTAAAGGCCATACCCTGCAGCAGCTGGACAGCATCATCTCCGCCAAGGGGCAGACCGCCTGGTCTTCCGTGATCCTCGGCAAAGTGGATGACAAGCTGCTGACCCTGCAGGTCACCCTGCCGGCGGATAACCAGCAGCAGGCGCAGACCGAAGCGGAAAGCATCATCAACACCCTCACCATCCAGTAATTACTGGCCTGGTGCGCTGGCCTCCGGTTCGCTAACCGGGGGCCGTTTTTTTAGCCGCCAGCCCAACAGCAGCGCCGCCATCACCAGCCCCGCCGCGGCGAGATAAATCATCGCGATCCCGGTCCACGCCATCAGCAATCCGGCCAGCGGCCCGCTGACGCCCAACGACAAATCCATAAACACGGTATAGGTCGCCAGCGCCGACCCCTGATTGTGCTGCGGCACCGCTTTCACCGCCACCACGCCCAGCGCCGGAAAGACCAGCGAAAAGCCAGCCCCGGTAAGGAAAGTACCGATTTTCGCCATCATCGGCGTATCGGCAAAGCCGACCAGCAGCAGGCCGATCGCCTCCACGCTAAAGCAGAGCATCGCCACGTTCAGCCCGCCGAGTCGGTTAATGGCGTTGGGAAACAGCAGCCGCGCGCCAACGAACGCGCAGCTGAATAATGTCAGCGCGAAAGCCGCGCCGTCCCAACCTTTGGCGTCATAAAATAGCGTGATAAAGGTGGCGATCACCCCAAAGCCGGCGGAGGCCAACGCCAGCGCCATGCCGTAGGGCCAGACCCGGCCGAGCACCGCGCGAAACGACATCGCTTTGCCTTTGGCAGCCTTCACCGCCGCGCGGGGCAGCGCGCAGAGGATAGCCACCAGCGCTACCGCCATAATGACCCCGGCCAGACCGCTGAGGCCAATGTGCGAATAGCACAGCACGCCGAGCGGCGCGCCCATCGCCATCGCCCCATAGGTCACAATCCCGTTCCACGAGATCACCCGCCCGATATGCAGCGAACCGACCACGCCGACGCCCCACAGCGTCGAGCCTGTGCCGGCGAAGCTCTGGCCGATACCAAGGATCACCCGTCCGAGGCATAACAGCAGCAGGCTAATCAGTGGCCAGCCGCTGCCCCAGGCGGCCAGCAGATAGCTTAAACCGCTCAAAAAGCAGCCACCGAGGCCGAAGACGACAATCTTTTTGGGCCCCTGCAGGTCGGCATAGCGCCCGGCATGCGGGCGGCTGAGCAGCGTGGCGAAGTATTGCAGGCTAATCACCAGCCCGGCCCAGAAAGCGCTAAAGCCCATGACATCATGAACATAGCCGGGCAGCACCGCCAGCGGCAGGCCGATGGTGAGGTAGCTGGCAAAGTTAAAGATAACGACAGAGACAATCCGCAGATTGAGGCGCAGTCCATTAAGCGCCGGTTCGGCGACGGGTTCGGGCATCAGGTT
Organism: Klebsiella sp. KP20-425-1; assembly: GCF_025813515.1. NCBI lineage: Bacteria > Pseudomonadati > Pseudomonadota > Gammaproteobacteria > Enterobacterales > Enterobacteriaceae > Klebsiella > Klebsiella sp. KP20-425-1. The sequence continues at coordinate 306,112 of NZ_CP109614.1, read as the reverse complement.
CCACCAGATTTCGACAACCAGCTTTCACTATTACCACGCTGTCGGCGGAAAAGCAGCCCTCCTTTCGGAATATTGGCAGTCGGCGAACCGCTACACTTATCTGGCGCGACTCATAAAAGGAATACCTATGTCCCCTCCGCAGGCTGATAAAGCCGGGCTTCATATTTTACTTAAGCTGGCGGCGCTGGTGATTATCCTCGCCGGGATCCACGCCGCCGCCGATATCCTGGTGCAGCTGCTGCTGGCGCTGTTTTTCGCTATCGTTCTCAACCCGCTGGTCACCTGGTTCATTCGCCGCGGGGTGCGGCGTCCGTTCGCCATTACCCTGGTGGTGACGGCGATGCTGGTGATGCTCACCGCGCTGCTCGGCGTGCTGGCGGCGTCGCTCAATGACTTTGTCGCCATGCTGCCCGATTTCAACCGCGCCCTGACGCGCAAGATCCTCCAGCTCCAGGAGTATCTCCCCTTCCTTAATCTGCATATCAATCCGGAGCGGATGCTGCGGCGCATGGATTCAGAACGGCTGATGACCTGGGCCACGACGCTGATGACCCAGCTTTCCGGGGCGATGGCCAGCATCGTGCTGCTGGTGATGACGGTGATCTTTATGCTGTTTGAGGTTCGCCACCTGCCCTACAAACTGCGTTTTGCCCTCAATAACCCGCGCCTGCATATCGCCGGATTGCACCGGGCGCTGAAAGGCGTCACCCATTATCTGGCGCTGAAGACGCTGATTAGCCTGTGGACCGGGCTGATTGTCTGGCTGGGGCTGCTGGCGATGGGGGTACAGTTCGCCCTGATGTGGGGGGTGCTGGCGTTTTTGCTGAACTATGTGCCGAACATTGGCTCCGCCATCTCCGCTATCCCCCCCATGCTGCAGGCGCTGCTGTTCAGCGGCATCTATGAGTGCCTGTTGGTAGGGGCGCTGTTTCTGGTGGTGCATATGGTGCTGGGCAACATGGTGGAGCCGCGCATGATGGGCCACCGGCTGGGGATGTCGACCCTGGTGGTGTTCCTGTCGTTGTTGGTCTGGGGCTGGCTGCTGGGGCCGGTGGGAATGCTGCTCTCGGTGCCGTTAACCAGCGTCTGTAAAATCTGGATGGAAACCACCGTCGGAGGCAGCAAGCTGGCGATCCTGCTCGGCCCGGGCCGTCCCAAAAGCCGGCTCCCCGGCTAGCGGCGTTTCACCGGCCAGAAGATGGTCAATACGCCGGCGACGATGATCGCCACGCCCAGCAGCGATTGCCAGTAGAACGGCTCATGCCAGCCGGGCAGCCAGATGGCGGCGGCCCACACGAGGATATAGCTCAGGCTCAGTAGCGCATACGCTTTCGACAGCGGCAGGCGATGGAGGGCAAAGTACCAGCAGACCATCGACAGCAGGTAGCCCAGCAGGCCGAAAAACAGGCCGAAAGTCCCGGGCTGGAAATGCAGCAGATGCTGGAGAAATGCCACAATATCGGTCAGCGGCGGCAAGGCCACCATGGCGCTGCGCAGCAGCAACTGCGCGGCGCTGACGAGGCCGACGCTGAGTAATGCCCAGAAAAAGCCCATCAGACGCTGGTCCCCAGAATGACAATGCCCACGACGATCAACCCGACGCCAAGCCAGTGGCGACGGGCGACCGGCTCATGCCAGATGCCCCAGCCCGCGAGGGTAACCCAGACGAAATTCAGACTCAGCATCGGATAGGCGATGCTGACCGGAATAGACTGCAGGACGCTCAGCCACAGCAGCATGCCGCAGCCCAGACATAACAGCGCCATCCCCAACCAGAAGAGTATATGGCGACTCCGCCGTCCGCGACGGGACGGGCGGGTCGCCTGTTTCTGGCAGAGCTGTCCGGCGCAGCTCAGCAGGCTGGCGCACACCAGACAGATCCAGACGCTCATTGCGGCAGGTACTGAAGGAAAACGACCCGGCCCAGCTCGTAGGCGTTATCCGGTTTCGGTAACGGTAAGTCGAGCATACTCTCTCCTTTATCCATCAACAGCACCAGCGAGACCGGCCCCTGCTGACGATGCGCGGCCAGCCAGTCGGCAAAACCGGCCTGGCTGACAAAGCTTCCCTGAGCATCCGGCCAGTCGAGACCGTACTTCAGCTCACCCTGTTTGTCGAACATAATAATATCGCTTCGCTTCAGCTCCCAGGCCAGGCCGCCGGCGATCCCAACGTTGTTGGTCAGGACGTAACGGCTGGGCTGCAGGGATTCGCTGACGATATCCACGAGGAACTGCGGCTGTTTGCTGTCGATAACCCGGTCCGGGATGGCGAAGCCCACCAGCAGCGCCAGGCCAAGCGGACAGAGCGCGGCGAGGCTCCAGCGGCGGCCAGAGTCTTTCATCGCCAGCCAGCCCATCAGCGCCCAGACGGCAAAAGCGATCGCCGCCAGCAGACATTTATACAGCTCAATCTTGGTCCACACCGGCTTATGCATGAAGCCCCACGGCGAGACCACCAGCACGGCGATAAGCCCCAGCAAACCAACGCCCAGGTTGATCATCCCGTTGATGCGCAACGCTTTCGCGCCGGTCTTTGCGGCCTCCAGCGCGTAGCGGGCCATCAGGATCGACAGCGGCGCAAAGCACGGCAGAATATAGGTCGGCAGTTTGCCTTTGGCGATACTGAAGAACAGGAACGGCATCGCCACCCAACCTAACAGATACAGCGCGCCGCGGGCCTCATCGCGCTCAAGCCAGCCGCGCTTTAGTGCCCCCGGCAGCAGGGCCAGCCACGGCAGACTGCCGGCGATCAGGAACGGGATGTAGTACCAGAACGGCGCTTTGTGCTGGGCGTCTTTTTCAGCAAAACGCTGAATATGCTCGACCCAGAAGAAGTAGCGCCAGAAGTCCGGCTCGCGCTGAGCGATAGCCAGCCCCCAGGGCAGCACCACCAGCGTACAGACGATTACCGCCAGCCAGCCGTAGGTCAGCACTTCACGCCAGCGTTTACGGGCGATCACCCACGGCAGAACGCCCACCACCGGCACCGCCAGCGCCAGGAAGCCCTTGGTCATCACCCCCATCCCGCAGGCGACGCCCAGCAGCACGTAGCCCAGTATTTTGCCGCTGCGGCTCTGCGCCTGCGCCGCACCCCAGAAGCTGCACATCGCCAGCGCCAGCCACAGGGTGATCATCGGGTCCAGCACCGCATAGGTGCCAATCGCATACACCAGCATCGCGGTGAGGAAGATAACCGGCGACATGATAGCTACCCGCTTATCACGAAAGATCCGCCACGCCAGCCAGGCCACCAGCAGGGCGGTCATGGTGATGGCGAAGACCGACCCGAAGCGTACGCCGAAGTTATTATGGCCAAACAGCCACTGACCGATACTGTTGATCCAGTAACCGGCAATCGGTTTTTCGAAGTAGCGCAGGCCGAGAAAATGCGGTACCACCCAGTCGCCGGTGGCCAGCATTTCACGGCTGATCTCCGCGTAGCGGGTTTCGTCGGGTTGCCAGAGCAAACGGAAATTGAGCGGCAGCAGATAATACAGCGCAAACAGCGCAATCAGAGAGACGCCATAGCGAATGCTTTTCATCAAATACCCGAAGTCAGTAATTGTTCACGTCCGAGCCAGCCTTCCCGGCCAGCCAGTTCACCACGAACCACTTTGCCTGAGGGCAGCTCGCTAAAGTCAGCGGGCAGCAGCTGGCTCAGTGGGCAAAACTGAATTTCTTCTTCCGCCGCCATGGTCAGTAGTTCATTGAACTGATCGGCGTAGGCAATGCCTTCCACTTCAGCGTGAATGGTATAGACCGGCACGCCCGCATCGCGATGGATGCAATCCAGCAGGTAGCGGTTAAAGCCGGCGATATCCACCGCCGTGCCCACCGCCTCGTCCCAGGTCGGCAACGTGACCGGGATCTGCACGGTACCAGAGACGCCGCTGCCGAGCTGGGGCAGAAACGGCCGCGTGCCGCGACAGTCGCTGTTGTAGAGAAAATCGAAGGATTCTTTGGCTTTAACCACCCGCTGATCGGCGCGCCAGCCGGCGACGGCCGAGCAGGTCACCGGCCGGCCGATGATGCGCTCGAGCTCCAGCAGGCCGCGCTCAACCTCCAGCGCCAGCCTTTCCTGCGGCCAGACGCCGCTCCACGCCTGCCAGCTGTAGTGGTCCCAGGCGTGCAGGCCGACTTCATGAGATTCGGCGGCGGCGCGGATCACCGCTTCGTTCCCTGCGCCGATGCGGCGCCCCGGCCAGGCGGTGCCGGCCAGCAGAATATCCCAGCCGTACAGCGAGGCGGCTCTGGAACGCAGCATCTTCCACAGAAACTTCGGTTTTACCAGGCGCCACAGGTGGCGCCCCATATTGTCCGGCCCGACGCTGAAGAAGAAGCTTGCCTGGATCCCATGCCGGCCCAGCAGCTCCAGCAGCCGCGGAACGCCGTCCCGCGTGCCGCGAAAGGTATCGACATCTATGCGTAAGCCGACCTGTTTCATGGATTTTTATCGTCCACCAGTTCAACCGTGCGCAGAAAGAAGTCCAGCGTGTGTTCGACCGTTTCTTCCATCTCCACCTTCGGCTCCCAGTTCAGGCAGCGTTTGGCGTTGCGGATGCTCGGCTTACGATGCTCAACGTCCTGGTAGCCCTTTCCGTAGTAATCGCTGCTTTCCACTTCACGGAAGCCGGCGAACGGCGGGAAGCGATCGCGCAGCGGATGACGTTCGAAGCAGGCGAGCAGCATTTCGGCCAGCTCTTTGATACTCGCTTCGTTATCCGGGTTACCGATGTTAATGATCTGCCCGTCGCAGCGGCCGTCTTTGTTCTCGATGATGCGGAACAGCGCTTCGATACCGTCGCTGATGTCGGTGAAGCAGCGCTTCTGCTTGCCGCCTTCGATAAGCTTGATCGGCGACCCTTCCACCAGGTTGAGGATCAGCTGAGTGATGGCGCGGGAGCTGCCGATACGCGCGGCGTTGAGGTTATCCAGCCGCGGCCCCATCCAGTTGAACGGACGGAAAAGGGTGAACTTCAGGCCGTTCTTATCGCCATAGGCCCAGATCACGCGATCGAGCAGCTGCTTGGAGACCGAGTAGATCCAGCGCTGTTTGTTGATCGGCCCCACCACCAGGTTGGAGCTATCTTCGTCGAAGTTTTTGTCGGTGCACATGCCGTACACTTCCGAGGTCGACGGGAAGATAATGCGCTTATTGTATTTCACGCAGTCGCGGATGATTTTCAGGTTCTCTTCGAAATCCAGCTCGAACACGCGCAGCGGGTTGCGGGTGTATTCGATAGGCGTGGCGATGGCCACCAGCGGCAGCACCACGTCGCATTTCTTAATGTGATACTCGATCCACTCAGAGTGAATGCTGATATCGCCTTCCACAAAGTGGAAACGCGGACAGTCGAGAAAACGGCTGATGGCGTCGGAGCCGATATCCAGACCGTAAATCTCATAGTTGTCGTCCTGCAGCAGGCGCTCGGTCAGGTGATTACCGATAAAGCCGTTGACGCCGAGGATCAGCACCCGGGTGCGACGCTTAATCGCCACCACCGGTTTGCTGCTGATCACCGCCCCGGACACCAGGCCCAGCGCCTGCGCCAGCTGAGCGCCCTGCATGTACACGCCGCGTTCGGTCTGGCCGGTGACAATCTCCAGCGCCCCGTCCTGGCACGCGACGATCAGCGGCGCAATGGAGAGCACGGTGCCCGGTTTAGCTGCTGGCAAATCGTGGCGAACGCGGGATTTCCAGACGATAAACTTGTTCGCTCCGGCGTAGCCGAAGGCGCCCGGCCACGGATCCGAGACCGCACGCACCAGATTGTGCAGGGTCTGCGCCGGCAGCTCCCAGTCCAGCCGGCCATCTTCCGGGGTACGACGCCCCACATAGGTTGCCTGGCTGTGATCCTGCGGACGCTCATCGGCGGTGCCGGCGAGGATCGCCGGCAGCGCCCGGCTCAGCAGCTCAGTGGCGGCGGCGCACAGCTTACGATGCAGCGTCAGGGCGGCGTCATCCGCGCCAATCGCCACGGCCTGCTGGGCGACGATATCGCCAGCGTCTGCGCGGTTCACCATCCGGTGCAGGGTGACGCCGGTTTCGCTTTCGCCATTGACCAACACCCAGTTCAGCGGCGCGCGGCCGCGATATTTTGGCAGCAGCGAACCGTGCAGGTTGAACGCCCCTTTCGGCGCCAGATTGAGGATCTCATCGCCCAGCAGGTTGCGATAGTAGAAGGAGAACAGCACGTCCGGCTTCATCTCGCGGATACGCTCAATCCACAGCGGATGGTTCACGTCTTCCGGCGCCCACACCGGAATGCCCTGCTCGGCGGCAAGGCGCGCCACGGAGCCAAAGAAATGGTTTTCGCCAGGGTTATCCGGGTGGGTGAAAATAGCAGCGATATCATACCCGGCGTCCAGCAGAGCCTGGATACCGGTGCAGCCCATATCGTGATAAGCGAAGACTACGGCTTTCATGAACGATCTTCCTCTTTAGATGCCGTTTCCGGCTGGCGAACAACACGTTGAATAAAGTAGCGGGGGCGGGCGCGCACGTCGTTATAGATGCGGCCGATATACTCCCCGAGCAGGCCCATACCGACAAACTGGGCGCCGATGAACATGAACAGCACGGCGAAGAGCATAAACACCCCTTCCGCCGCCCACTGCGGGCCAAAGGCCAGACGCAGCACCACCAGCAGCAGGCCGAAGGCGAAGCCCAGCAGGGCAATCACGCTGCCGAAAATGCTGAGCAGACGCAGCGGCGTGGTGGTCAGACAGGTCACCAGGTCGTACATCAGGTTGATCAGGCGCATAAAGCTGTATTTGGAGTCGCCGAATTCGCGCTCGGCGTGCATCACCGGGATCTCCACCGCGCGCCGGGCGAAGGTATTCGCCAGGATCGGGATAAAGGTGCTGCGCTCATGGCAGTTGAGCATGGCGTCGATGATATGGCGGCGGTAAGCGCGCAGCATGCAGCCGTAGTCGCCCATCGCTTTGCCGGTGGTGCGCTGGATCAGGCGGTTGATCATCTTCGACGCGGTTTTACGGAAGATGCTGTCCTGACGGTTCTGGCGGACAGTGCCCACCACGTCGTAACCTTCATCAGCCTTCGCCACCAGCCGCGGGATCTCCTCCGGCGGGTTTTGCAGGTCGGCGTCGAGGGTAATAATCAGATCGCCGGTTACATGGCTGAAGCCGGCCATGATCGCCGAGTGCTGGCCGTAGTTACGGTTTAACAGCACGGCGACGACGTGGCTGCCTTCCGCCTCGGCGGCTTCGGTGAGCATGCGCGCCGAATCGTCGCTGCTGCCATCGTCGATCAACAGAATTTCATATTGCCGCCCCAGGGTGGCGCAGGCGGCATCCGTACGACGAAGCAGCTCCGGCAGGCTATCCTGTTCATTATAAACCGGGATAACCACCGAGACCTTCTTCACGGGAGGGTAAGTAAGCATATCAACGTCCTGACAACTGGCGCAGTGCGGAGATAACGCGAGTGACATCGTCATCGGTCATATCCGGGAACAACGGGAGAGAGCAGATGCGGGCGCTGTTCCATTCGGTATTCGGCAGGGAAACCTCAGGGAAGCGCTCGCGGTAATATTTTTGCGTATGGGCCGCACGGAAGTGCAGGCCGGTGCCGATGCCCATCGCCTTCAGCTTTTCCATCAGCGCGTCGCGGCTGATGCCGCACGCGGCCTCATCGACGCGGATGATAAACAGATGCCAGGCGTGCTGGTGATCCCAGGTCGGGACGCTCAGCGGTTTAAACGGCGTGTCCGCCAGCTCGCGCAGGTAGCGCTGGGCAATCTCGGTCCGGCGCTGATTGGCGTGGCTCAGTTTTTCCAGCTGGACCAGCGCCAGAGCGGCGTTGATATCGGCAAGGTTGTACTTGAAGCCCGGGGTGATCACCTCCGCCTGCGGCGCGCGGCCGTGGGTCTGGCGATCATAAGCGTCCACGCCCAGACCATGGAATTTCAGGCTACGGATGCGGGAGGCCAGCTCGTCGTCATCGGTGACAATCAGCCCGCCTTCGGCACAGGTCATGTTTTTGATCGCGTGGAACGAGAAAATGGCGGTCCCCTGCCAGCCCACGTGGCGGCCTTTATAATGGGTACCGGCCGCATGGGCGGCGTCTTCGATCACCGAAATGCCATGGCGCTCGCCCACCGCGCGAATGGCGTCGATGTCGGCTGGCGCCCCGGCGTAGTGCACGGGAATTATCGCTTTGGTACGCGAGGTGATCGCCGCTTCCACCGCTGCAGGGGTAATCATCAGATTGTCGTTATCGACATCGATCATCACCGGCGTGGCGCCCAGCAGGCAGATCATATTGAGAGTGGAGACCCAGGTCTGGGACGGCGTAATGACTTCATCGCCGGGGCCAATACCCAGCGCCATCAGGGTCACATGCATCCCGCCGGTCGCTGAACTGACGGCAATCGCGTGGCGGTTGCCGGTCAGCTGGCAGAATGCCGCTTCAAGTGCCTGATTCTTCGGTCCGGTGGTGATCCAGCCCGACGCTAAAACTTCACGCAGCGCAGCCAGCTCTGCGTCGCCCATCGACGGGCGCGAAAAAGGCAAAAAATCGCTCATCATCATCCTGTTCTGTAGATGACCCACGCACGAATCTGGGTCGTTAGAATAAAATATCCTGCGCCTGCGGACTTAAACGAAATTAAAATGAAGTGAGTTCAGCACGGCATTCCATTTCAGGGTATCTCGACCACTATTAATGTAGTCGACCTTGCTTAGGATAATATTAAGAAATTAATATTTCTTCGGAATAAGAAATAAATTCTTAATAAACAGTATGATAGGGTTTTTTTATGGCAGAAATTTGACGGAGATGCGTTCCTGTCACGAAAAAGAGAACAGGAACGCAATAGTTGAAATTAAACGAGAACTAAACCAGTTCACAATTTATTATTCTGTCATTGTCACGCTTAATGACAAAAAGTTAGCGCAGATCACAAAGTTATTTCTGCTGAATTACAAATTTGCAGGAAAATCCGCAGGCAATTCGCTCGCCGGGCAATTAATGACCTCGTCATTATCCGCGCCACAGTCGCGAATGAAGGTGATAGTGGCGAACTCGTCAATCACTTCCGTCGGGTAGGCCGGGCCGGCATCGCGATACGAATTCATCAGCGGAATATGGTCGTTCTGGAAGCAGATAGTTTTTTCCGGGTTATTCATGATCCAGCGCGGGAAGAAAATAGTGCCGTGGAACAGTTTGTCGCCCAGATTGACGATCAGGCTGACGTCGGTGCCGGTCGGTTCGGTCCAGGAGATTTTGTAGATACTTTCCCCCACCCGCACAATGTACGCTTCCTGATCTTTCACCCAGCGATTGCCGACGATGCCGCTGTGAATACGGTAGTCGAGGGTGTGGCCATTTTTGACGTAAATCTCGTAGTTCCAGCCGTTGTCGTAGGTATAGACCAGATGTTTACCGATAAAGCCGCTGAGGTCATGTTTGTCGAAAGTGCTCATCATTTATTCTCCTCTGTTTTGTTGAGGACAGCATACGTCTTTAAAAAATGAATGAATAACGCTATGTTTGGATTAAATACATTCAAATTTTAGATTGATTATGCACAAGACAACCCTGGAGCAGTGGGCGTTACTCGAAAAGGTAGTGGAATTGGGGAGCTTTGCCAGAGCGGCGGAGGAGACCAATCGCAGTCAGTCATCGGTAAGCTATAACCTCGCGCTGCTGCAGGAGCGCTTAGGCGTGGCGCTGCTGGCGCCGTCCGGCCGGCGGGCGGTGCTGACGCCGGCTGGCGAACTACTGCTGAATCAGGTCAAGCCGCTGCTGCAGGCCTTCGCCTACGTCGAGACGCACGCCGCCACTCTGCGCAACGGGGCGCGGACCCGCCTGGATCTGGTGGTCGACAGTATTTTCCCGCGCCAGCGGCTGTTCGCGATTTTACGCCAGTTTCAGCAGCGCTATCCGCAGACCCAGGTCAGGCTCACCGAAGTGCTGGAAAACCTGGATGACGAGAGCGCGGCGCGGACGGAAGCCGATGTGATGGTGTTGACCCGCCGCCAGGATATTACCGGCCGCGGGGAGTGGCTGATGAATATTGATTTCATCGCCGTCGCCCACCGCGACCACCCTCTCGCCGCGCTGGACGGACCGCTGGAGGATAGCGCGCTGGCGCCGTGGCCGCTGGTGCGCATTGCCGATCAGGGCGGCGATAGCCAGGCGCCGCGAGACGCCTGGACCTTCTCCACCATTGATGCCGCCATTGATGCGGTGATGTATCAGGTCGGCTTCGGCTGGCTGCCGGAGGAGCGCATTCGCCCCCATCTCGACCAGGGCGTGCTGAAGCGGCTGCCCCTCAGCCATGGCGCGCGCCGCGCGACGCCGCTGCATCTGATCGTCAAGCGGGACCTGGCGCCGATCGACGAACAGGTGGCCACGCTGCTGGCGTTGTTCCGGACGCCCTGAGGGGTAAGGCGGCGCTGGTCGCCTGGGCGTAATGATACGATTTTCTTATACTTTCCGGCGCAATATTGATCCAGGTTACTCCCAAAGTATGATGAATCACTAAAATCGTCATACTTTCCTGTCGTTGAGATTGCCGTCTTGTCTATTATCCGCCTCACCCTGCTGGCGCTGCTCGCCTGCGTCCCTCTGCTGGCTCAGGCCGCGCCGTACCAGCTCACCACCGCCTGGCCGGTTAACGTCGGCCCGCTGAATCCCCATCTCTATACGCCCAACCAGATGTTTGCCCAAAGCATGGTCTATGAACCGCTGGTGAAGTATCAGGCTGACGGCAGCGTACAGCCCTGGCTGGCAACCCGCTGGCGTCACTCCGCCGACGGCAAAACCTGGTGGTTCACCCTGCGCGACGATGTGGCCTTCTCCAACGGCGAACCGTTTAATGCCCAGGCCGCGGCGGCCAATTTTCAGGCGGTGCTGGCCAACCGCCAACGCCACGCTTGGCTTGAGCTCGCCAACCAAATAACCGACGTGCGGGCCCTCAGCGCCACCGAGCTGCAGATCACCCTGAAAAGCGCCTACGCCCCCTTACTGCAAGAGCTGGCCCTGCCCCGCCCGTTCCGCTTCATCGCCCCCTCGCAGTTTATCGATGGCGGCACCGCCAGGGGCATTAAAGCCCCGATCGGCACCGGCCCGTGGCGGCTGGCAAGCTCGCAGCTCAATCAGCGCGATGTGCTGGTGCGCAATGAGCGCTACTGGGGTCGCAAACCCGCGCTACAGCAAATCACCATCAAGGTGATCCCTGACGCCACCAGCCGGGCGGTGGCGTTCGAAACCGGGGAAATCGATATGCTCTACGGCGATGAAGGGCTGCTGCCGCTGGACACCTTCGAACGCTTTCGCCATCACCCCGGCTACGTGGCGCGCCTGTCCGCCCCGGCGGAGACGGTAATGCTGGCGCTAAACGCCAGCCAGGGCCCGACCCGCGAGCAGGCGGTTCGTGAGGCGCTCAACTACGCCGTCGATAAACAGACCCTTGTCGATAGCGTGTTGTATGGCACCCAGCAGGTTGCCGACACCCTGTTTGCCCCCTCCGTCCCTTACGCCCCGCAGAATCTGACGCCGCGCCGTTACGACCCGACAAAAGCCCGCGCCCTGCTGGAACAGGCCGGCTGGCAGCAGCTGGAGGGCCAGCCCTGGCGACAAAAAGCCGGGCAACCGTTGGCGATTGAGCTGGCGTTTATTGGCACCGACGCGCTGGCTAAATCGATGGCCGAAATTATTCAGGCCAATCTGCGGCAGGTCGGCGTGCAGGTCACCCTGGTGGGCGAGGAGGAAAGCAGCATTTACGCGCGCCAGCGCGAAGGCCGCTTCGGCATGATCTTCAATCGCACCTGGGGCGCGCCCTACGATCCGCATGCCTTTTTAAGCTCGATGCGCGTCCCTTCGCATGCGGATTACCAGGCCCAGCGCGGCCTGCCAGACAAGGCACTGATTGATAAAGAGATTAGTGAAGTGCTGACCACCGGGGACGAGGCGCAGCGGAGAAAACTGTACCATGATGTGCTGACCCGTCTGCATCAGGACGCGGTGTATCTGCCCATCAGCTATGTCTCGCTGATGTCGGTCGCGCGCCAGGAGGTCGGGGAGATCCCGTTCGCCCCGGTGACCAGCGAGATCCCTTTCGACCAGATTACCCCGGTAACGCCATAATGCTACGCTATATTTTACGCCGCCTGCTGCTGCTGATCCCGCTGCTGCTCGCCGCCTCAGCCATCATCTTTCTGCTGCTGCGGCTCGGCACCGGCGACCCGGCGCTGGATTATTTACGTCTGTCGAACCTGCCGCCCACTGAAGAGATGGTTGCCTCGACCCGCGAGCTGCTGGGGCTCAACCAGCCGCTGGCAATGCAGTATCTGCACTGGCTATGGCGGGCGCTGCACCTGGATTTCGGTCTCTCCTATGCCACCCAGCGCCCGGTGCTGGACGACCTGCTGCACTTCCTGCCGGCCACCCTGCTGCTCACCGGCGCGGCGCTGGCGCTGATCCTCGTCACCTCCCTGCCGTTGGGCATCTGGGCGGCGCGCCATCGCGATCGCCTGCCGGACTATATCGTACGGCTGATTGCCTTCCTCGGCGTCTCAATGCCCAACTTCTGGCTGGCCTTTCTGCTGGTGATGCTCTTTTCCGTGCATCTGCAGTGGCTCCCGGCGATGGGGTATGGCGACTGGCAGCACCTGATATTGCCCGCCGTCTCCATCGCCTTTATGTCGCTGGCGATCAACGCCCGCCTGCTGCGCGCCAGCATGCTGGACGCCGCCAGCCAGCGTCACGTGATATGGGCGCGGCTGCGCGGATTGAGCGCGCGCCAGGTGGAGCGCCGACATATCCTGCGCAATGCCACCCTGCCGGTGGTGACCGCCATGGGCATGCACATTGGCGAGCTGATCGGCGGCACCATGATTATCGAAAATATCTTTGCCTGGCCCGGGGTCGGCCGCTACGCAGTTTCCGCCATTTTCAATCGCGATTACCCGGTGATCCAGTGCTTTACCCTGATGATGGTGACGGTGTTCGTGCTGGCTAATCTGGCGGTAGATGTGCTTAACGCGGCGCTCGACCCGCGCCTGCGCCGCCACGAGGAGGTGAGCGCATGAGAGGGCTACAAAGCTTTCGCTGGCCGGTAAAACTGGCCATGCTGGTTATCGCGCTGCTGGCGGTCATCGCCATCGGCAGCGGCTGGTGGCTGCCCTGGGATCCAGCGGCGATTGACCTTCAGCAGCGGCTGCTACCGCCGGGCGCAGCGCACTGGCTCGGCACCGATCATCTCGGCCGGGATATTTTCTCACGCCTGCTGGCCGCCACCCGCGTTTCGCTGGGGGCGGTGATGGCTTGTCTGCTGCTGGTGCTGCTGATCGGCCTGGCGGTCGGCGGCTGCGCCGGACTGCTGGGCGGCCGCGCCGACCGCGGCCTGATGCGCATCGCCGAACTGTTTATGACCTTTCCGACCTCGATCCTGTCGTTCTTTATGGTGGGAGTGCTGGGTACCGGGCTGACCAACGTGATCCTCGCCATTGCGCTGTCACACTGGGCCTGGTACGCCAGAATGGTGCGTAACCTGGTGGTTTCCCTGCGCCAGCGCGAATTTATCCTCGCCGCCCGTCTGAGCGGCGCCAGCCAGTGGCGGCTGTTCAGCGACCATCTGGCCGGCGCGGTGATCCCCTCGCTGCTGGTGCTCGCCTCGCTGGATATCGGCCATATGATGCTTCACGTAGCCGGCATGTCGTTCCTCGGTCTCGGCGTCAGCGCACCGACGGCGGAATGGGGGGTGATGATCAACGACGCCCGGCAGTATATCTGGACCCAGCCGCTGCAAATGGTCTGGCCGGGGCTGGCGCTGTTCATCAGCGTGATGGCTTTTAACCTGCTGGGCGACGCGCTGCGCGATCGTCTCGATCCCCACCTGATCGCGGAGCATAGCCACTGATGCCGCAGAAGATCCAACTGGAACAGATCTCGCTTGCCGCTGACCGACCGCTGGTCAGCGACGTCTCCTTCACCCTGCGCCGCGGCCAGGTGCTGGCGCTGCTCGGCAGCAGTGGTTGCGGAAAATCGCTGACCTGCGCCGCCGCGCTGGGCCTGCTGCCGCCCGGCGTCAGGCAAACCGCCGGCCGGGTGCTTCTCGACGGCATTCCGGTGCACGGCGAACAGCTGCGCGGGGCGACCATCGCCACCATCATGCAGAACCCGCGCAGCGCCTTTAACCCGCTGCATACCATGGCCGCGCACGCCCGGGAAACCTGCCGGGCAGTCGGTCGTGAAGCGAATGACGCCGTGCTGCTGGCAGCGATGGAGGAGGTCGGTCTGGACAATCCGCGGGCGCTGCTGAAGCGCTACCCTTTTGAAATGAGCGGGGGCATGCTGCAACGGATGATGGTCGCTCTCGCCCTGCTCAGCCGCGCGCCCTTTATCATCGCCGACGAGCCGACGACCGATCTCGATGCCATCGCCCAGGCGCGCATCCTCGACCTGCTGGCGGATATTGTCGCCAGGCGCGGTCTGGGACTGCTGCTGGTGACGCATGACATGGGCGTCGTGGCGCGGCTGGCGCATCACGTAACGGTGATGGAGAACGGTCGCCTCGTTGAACACTGCGATGTGAATACGCTATTTAGCGCCCCGCGGCACCCGCTCAGCCAGCGCCTGCTGGCCGCGCATCTGGCGTTATACGGTCTGGAGAAAACACCATGAATTTACTCAGCGCTACCGGGGTGAGTCACGATTATCCTCACCACGGCAGGGTCCTGCATGCGATCCATCTCGCCATCGCCCCTGGCGAAACGGTGGCCCTGCTCGGACGCAGCGGCTGTGGGAAAAGCACCCTGGCGCGGATGCTGGTGGGTCTGGAAACGCCGCAGCACGGCGATATTGCCTGGCGCGGCGCGCCGCTGACTGCCCTGAAGGGCGAGGCCATCGGCGCCTTCCGCCGTGATATTCAGCTGGTATTTCAGGATGCCTTCAGCGCGGTGAATCCGCGCAAAACGGTGCGCGAGATCGTCAGCGAGCCGCTGCGCCATCTGTTGTGCTTGTCGCGTGAGGCGCGTGCGCGGCGGGTGGAAGAGATGCTGCTGGCCGTCGACCTCGCGCCGTCGCTGCTCGATAAGCGCCCGGCGCAGCTCAGCGGCGGACAGCTGCAGCGCGTCTGCCTGGCACGCGCCCTGGCGGTACGGCCGCAGCTGTTGATCCTTGATGAAGCGGTTTCAAATCTCGATCTGCTGCTGCAGGCGGAGATTATCGCCCTGCTGAAGCGTCTACAGGCGCAGTTTGACACCGCCTGCCTGTTCATCACCCATGACCTGCGGCTGGTGGAGCGCTTTTGCCAGCGAGTGCTGGTGATGGAGCACGGGCGCATCGTCGAAACCGCAACGGTTAGTCTACCGCTACGCCTGCGTTCCCCTGCCGGACAGGCGCTCCAGCAGGCGGTGCTCCCCCCTTTTCCTGCCACTCTGCTTAACGAGGCCATGCCATGCAGCGCGTAACCCTGACCCTTGATGATGACCTGCTGGCCGCCCTCGATGCGCTAAGCGCCCGCCGCGGCTACCACAACCGTTCGGAGGCGGTACGCGATATTCTGCGCGACGCCCTCAACCAGGATCCTCCGTCGCCGGAATCACGGCGCGGGTATGCCGTCCTGTCGTACGTGTATGAACATGAGAAACGCGAACTGGCGAGCCGGCTGGTGGCCACCCAGCATCATCATCACGATCTCTCCGTCGCCACGCTGCATGTACATATCAGTCATGACGACTGCCTGGAGATTGCGGTGCTGAAAGGTGATATGGCCGAGGTACAGCATTTTGCCGACGACGTGATTGCCCAGCGCGGCGTGCGCCATGGGCATTTGCAGTGTTTAGCGGATGATTAATTATTTGAAAATTCTTGGGTGGTTTATCAACAGTTGATAAACCACATAAACTATACGCTTTGTGAATTATCCCTCTTCGCCAATAATGGCGCCTCATTTAACGATCTCGTTATGGCGAGGCTCCTGCATAAATACAAGTTACCGCCCTGTTGGTATCGAGAGAGACCACTCAGGGAAATACAGGCTTCCATCGAATCAAGGTGTTGCCAAGGTAACTTCTGGCGGTCATGACCGTTCAGATACGTTATGCAGTGCTAAAACCAGGACGTAGGGATCTGCCTGCGCTAACCCTGTCTTGTTCGCCCCTATGAGTGATTTTTTATAGGGATTTTTAAACATGTCTTCCATTCAACTCTGCGCCGCCCATCAGGCGACCTCTGGCTTCGACGGCGATGCGATCGCCCAGTACATGCGTACCGATTTTATTACGCTGCAGGAACATCTCAGCGTTCATGAGGCGCGCGAACACTTTATCTCCCAGCTGGCCAGCGATGATATTCCCGGGCAGGTGTTTGTCGTCGCCGGCAAGAAGCTGCGTGGCAGCCTGTCGGTCAAAAAGCTACTCCAGGAAACGGATATCAACCAGTCTATCCGCCACCTGATGGACAGCTGCCTGTTTCGCGTCAAACCTGACGATGAGCGCCAGCAGGTGATTGCCGAGCTCAGCGAGCGCGGCCTCGACCTGGTCCCCGTCGTCGATAAAGGCGAGCTGGTCGGCTGCCTGATGGAGAAGGAGATCGCCCATCTGCTGGAGGATGACGTCACCGAAGATGCTCAGCTGCAGGGGGCAACGCTGCCGCTGGAAAAACCGTACCTCGAGATCAGCCCCTGGACGCTGTGGAAAAAACGCTCGGTGTGGCTGCTGCTGCTGTTCGTGGCCGAAGCCTACACCAGCAGCGTACTGCAGCATTTCGAAGAAGCCCTGGAATCGGCCATCGCGCTGGCCTTCTTTATTCCGCTGCTCATCGGCACCGGCGGCAACAGCGGAACGCAGATCACCTCGACGCTGGTGCGCTCGATGGCGCTGGGGGAAGTGCGACTGCGCGATATGGGGCGGGTGATCCGCAAAGAGGTATCGACTTCGTTTCTGATTGCCCTGACCCTGGGCCTGGCGGGCTGCCTGCGCGCCTGGATGATGGGGATTGGCATGGAAATCACGCTCATCGTCAGCCTGACGCTGGTGTGCATTACCCTGTGGAGCGCGATTGTCTCCTCGGTCATTCCGATGGTGCTTAAGCGGATCGGCATTGACCCGGCGGTAGTTTCCGCGCCCTTTATCGCCACGCTGATTGATGGCACCGGGCTAATTATCTATTTCAAAATCGCCCAGTATTTTCTTGGGTTGAACTGATCATATACGTCCGGGCACCAGGGCGCCCGGACGCGTAGATTACCCTTCCACCAGCGCCTGCGCGCAGGCCCAGGCGCTTGACCACGCCCACTGGAAGTTATACCCCCCGAGCCAGCCGGTAACGTCCATCACTTCGCCGATAAAGTAGAGACCCGGCGCCTTACGCGCCTCCATAGTACGCGACGAGAGTTCGTTGGTGTCCACGCCGCCGAGGGTCACCTCCGCCGTCCGGTAGCCTTCGGTGCCGTTCGGCTGCACGCGCCAGGCGGTTAACGTCTCCACCAGCGTCTGCTGATCGCGAACGTTCAGTTGCTTGAGCGTCACATCAGGTATCTGCCCCAGCTGCTGCAGACACTCCACCAGCCGCTTCGGCAGCTGCATCGCCAGGGTGTTCTTCAGGCTCTGGTTGGGATGCGCGCTGCGCTGCTCGTTAAGGAAGTCATCAAGATCGCAGTCCGGTAGCAGATTAACGGTGACGAACTCGCCGGGCTGCCAGTAGCTGGAAATTTGCAGCACCGCCGGTCCGGAAAGGCCGCGGTGGGTGAACAGCAGATTTTCGCGAAACAGAGTGCCGTTCTCGGCGGTAATGGTCGACGGCACCGACACGCCGGAGAGGACCTGCAGCTGCTCAAGCAATGGCTTGTGGAGGGTAAACGGCACCAGCCCCGCGCGGGTCGGCAGCACCTTCAGGCCGAACTGCTCGGCGACTTTATAGCCAAACGGCGAGGCGCCGAGCCCCGGCATCGACAGACCGCCGGAGGCGATCACCAGCTTTTTGGTCACCAGCGTTTCGCCGTTCACCTGTAGCCGGTAGCCTTGTTCATCGCGCTCCACGCTGAGGATTTCGCTGCGCAGACGGATCTGCACGCCGCCCTTTTCACATTCCGCGAGCAGCAGATTGACGATCTGCTCCGCCGAATCATCGCAAAACAGCTGGCCGAGGGTCTTCTCATGCCAGGCGATGCCGTATTTACCGACCAGCTCGATAAAGTCCCACTGGGTGTAGCGCGCCAGGGCAGATTTGCAAAAATGCGGGTTTTGGCTCAAATAGGCCGCCGGTTCAACATACATGTTGGTAAAGTTGCAGCGGCCGCCGCCGGACATCAGAATTTTTCGCCCCGGCTTTTTGCCGTTATCCAGCAGCAGGACGCGGCAGCCAAGCTGGCCCGCCTGCGCTGCGCAAAACATTCCCGCCGCTCCGGCGCCAACGACAATGGCATCAAACCTTTCCACACCGCGTTCCTCGTTCCCCAATTGTCGGGTTTTGTAAATATTTCACTCTGGTCACACCAGCGGGAAAAATCCCGCATTATATACATCATTGAAAGATATAGGATTACTCCCAACAGGGTAAAACCTAAACAGGAAGAAAATCAAAAAAAGTCTATATTTCACTTTGCCCGCGCCGCTAAAGTCACTGATAATGCGCCGCGTTCATGTCCTCAAAATGGCGTAACGTCCTATGCTACATTTATTTGCCGGTCTGGATTTACATACCGGACTATTATTATTGCTTGCTTTAGCTTTTGTACTGTTTTACGAAGCGATTAACGGTTTCCATGATACCGCAAACGCGGTGGCTACGGTTATCTACACTCGCGCAATGCGCTCACAGCTCGCTGTGGCGATGGCGGCGCTCTTCAACTTCTTCGGCGTTCTGCTGGGCGGTCTCAGCGTAGCCTATGCCATCGTGCATATGCTGCCGACCGATCTGCTGCTTAACATGGGTTCCGCACATGGCCTCGCCATGGTGTTCTCTATGCTGCTGGCGGCGATCATCTGGAACCTCGGCACCTGGTACTTCGGTCTTCCAGCTTCCAGTTCTCATACCCTGATTGGCGCCATCATCGGCATTGGTTTAACCAATGCGCTGATGACCGGTACTTCCGTGGTTGATGCGCTGAATATCCCGAAAGTCATCGGTATTTTTGCTTCGCTTATCATCTCGCCGATCGTCGGTCTGGTGATCGCGGGCGGCCTGATTTTCCTGCTGCGTCGCTACTGGAGCGGAACCAAAAAACGCGCGCGTATCCACCTCACGCCCGCAGAGCGTGAAAAGAAAGACGGTAAGAAAAAGCCGCCGTTCTGGACCCGTATCGCGCTGATCCTGTCTGCTATTGGCGTGTCGTTCTCTCACGGTGCTAACGATGGGCAGAAAGGCATTGGCCTGGTGATGCTGGTGCTGATCGGCGTCGCGCCGGCGGGTTTCGTGGTGAATATGAATGCCTCTGGTTACGAAATCACCCGTACCCGCGATGCGGTCAACAACGTGGAAACCTTCTTCCAGCAGCGTCCTGAACTGCTGAAAAAAGCCACCGGCGTCGATCAGCTGGTGCCTTCTCCGGATACCAATACCGCGGCCAATGGCGAGTTCCACTGCCATCCGGCGAACACCATCAACGCCCTTGACCGCGTCAAAACCATGCTGACCGGCGTTGAGAACTACGAGTCGCTAAAACCGGAACAGCGCGGCCAGCTGCGTCGCATCATGCTCTGCATCTCCGACACCACCGACAAGGTGGCGAAGCTGCCGGATGTGAGCGCTGACGACCAGCGTCTGCTGAAGAAACTGAAAACCGATATGCTGAGCACCATCGAGTACGCGCCAATCTGGATTATCATGGCTGTCGCGCTGGCGCTGGGTATCGGCACCATGATCGGCTGGCGCCGCGTGGCGACCACCATCGGTGAGAAGATTGGTAAGAAAGGCATGACCTACGCTCAGGGGATGTCGGCTCAGATGACCGCAGCGGTTTCTATCGGTCTGGCGAGCTACACCGGGATGCCGGTTTCCACCACCCACGTACTCTCCTCCTCGGTAGCGGGGACGATGCTGGTGGATGGCGGTGGTCTGCAGAAAAAGACGGTGACCAGCATTCTGATGGCCTGGGTGCTGACCCTGCCGGCAGCGATTATCCTTTCAGGCGTCCTTTACTGGCTCTCCCTGAAACTGATTTAAGCGTTATTCGTTCAAAACGGGCCAGCTTGCTGGCCCGTTTTTTTATTCTGAAACGTTAGTGCCAGATCATCAGCGCAATCAGGCTCACCACCACCAGGCCGCACAGGGCGCTGGTCAGGATAAACTGGCGACGAACACGTTCGCAGCGACGAATAAATTCATCATCGTGATGGTCACGGTAGCGCTGGGCATAGATATACCACACCAGCCGCATCTGTTTGCTGGGCTGCCCGTGCGAGGTAAAAAAGCCGCCGCCATCAACATACTGATAGAGCAAGGGATCGCAACCACGTAGCACCACCAATAATGCACGCAACGATGAGAAGTAGCGTGCCATATTCACCACACAAACGACACACAGGGCCCAAAACAGCGCAATAGTGCTGATCATACCTCCTCCCCGGCGACCCGCCTACGGAGAAAACCTCCGCGGCTACCGCTCCCCAAATAACCCACGACGATACCGTAAAGAGTGCGATTCCGATCACATTTATTTTTCCGACCGGCTCATTAAATAGTGTAGGAGATCCATTAATTTTTTTACCACAAGGTTATTCGTTATCAATACGTAAGACGGATAAATTTGTTTAACTTTTAGGTGAACCCAGTGCATTGACGGAGTGCGGGGGGCGCTATAAGGTAGGAAATATCTTCTACAATGAAGTCCTTAAAGGCTACCCTCCCGCGAATGTAGCACGCAGGACGCGGGCGAAACGGCAGCGCCAGCTGTCAGGTCCAATGGTCATCGACAAACTTATGGAAGGAGTAACACTATGGCTTACAAACATATTCTGATTGCAGTAGACCTGTCCCCGGAGAGTAAAGTACTGGTTGAAAAAGCCGTTTCTATGGCCCGCCCGTATAACGCGAAAGTCTCCCTGATCCATGTGGATGTGAATTACTCCGACCTCTACACCGGGCTGATTGACGTTAACCTCGGCGACATGCAAAAACGCATCTCCGAAGAGACCCATCACGCGCTGACCGAGCTCTCGACCAACGCAGGCTATCCCATCACCGAGACCCTGAGCGGCAGCGGCGACCTTGGCCAGGTGCTGGTCGATGCGATTAAAAAATACGATATGGACCTGGTGGTCTGCGGCCATCATCAGGACTTCTGGAGCAAGCTGATGTCCTCTGCCCGCCAGCTGATTAACACCGTTCATGTCGACATGCTGATCGTCCCGCTGCGCGACGAAGAAGACGAATAACCGTCTCGTTTTATCCGCGCAATACGCCCGCCGATGCGGGCGTTTTTTATTTTCGCTTTCCCTCGCCATGCGGCAGAACTTCAATCCATAAAATCGCCATTCAATTAGTGTGATCAACCAGTTATTCGGCGAAATATCTATATAATAATCTATTCCATAAGCCAATAACCGCAGCATGGCGAGTTATCAGACATTTTCGGCGCGTTCTGGCATACGCGTTCATACTTTTTGGGAAAGTAATACAAGGCGAAGGAATATGAATACAACTGCACCTACGGGCTTGCTGCAGCAACCTCGTCCGTTCTTTATGATCTTCTTTGTGGAGCTCTGGGAACGTTTTGGCTATTACGGCGTTCAGGGGATCCTGGCGGTCTTCTTTGTTAAACAGCTGGGCTTCTCTCAGGAACAGGCCTTTATCACCTTCGGCGCCTTCGCGGCGCTGGTTTACGGGCTGATCTCCATCGGCGGCTACGTGGGCGACCATTTGCTGGGGACCAAACGCACGCTGGTGCTCGGCGCCATTGTGCTGGCTATCGGCTACTTTATGACCGGGATGTCGCTGCTGAAACCGCAGCTGATCTTTATCGCTCTCGGCACCATCGCCGTCGGCAACGGTTTGTTTAAAGCCAACCCGGCGAGCCTGCTCTCCAAATGCTATCCGCCGAAGGATGCCCGTCTCGACGGGGCATTTACCCTGTTCTATATGTCGATAAACATCGGTTCGCTGCTGTCGCTGTCGCTGGCGCCGGTGATCGCCGAAAAATTTGGCTACGCGGTAACCTATAACCTGTGCGGCGCGGGGCTGATTATCGCGCTGCTGGTCTACTTCGCCTGCCGCGGGATGGTGAAAGATATTGGCTCCGAGCCGGATCATCGCCCCCTCAGCCTACGCAATCTGGCGCTGGTGCTGGCCGGTACGGTGGTAATGATTTTTCTCTGCGCCTGGCTGATGCATAACGTGATGATCGCCAACCTGGTGCTGATTGTTCTGTCGGTCGTGGTTATTGCGTTCTTTTTCCGTGAGGCGTTTCGCCTCGATAAAACTGGACGCAACAAAATGTTCGTCGCCTTTATTCTGATGATCGAGGCGGTGCTGTTTTACATTCTGTATGCCCAGATGCCGACCTCGCTGAACTTCTTCGCCATCAACAACGTCCATCATGAGATCCTTGGCTTTACCATCAACCCGGTCAGCTTCCAGGCGCTGAATCCCTTCTGGGTAGTGGTCGCCAGCCCGGTGCTGGCGGCGATCTACACCCATCTCGGTCATAAGGGTAAAGACCTGACCATGCCGGTGAAATTTACCCTCGGGATGTTCCTCTGCGCGCTGGGCTTCCTGACCGCCGCAGCCGCCGGGATGTGGTTCGCCGACGCCCAGGGGTTAACCTCGCCGTGGTTTATTGTGCTGGTCTATCTGTTCCAGAGTCTGGGCGAACTGTTAATCAGCGCTCTGGGGCTGGCGATGGTTGCCGCGCTGGTGCCGCAGCATCTGATGGGCTTTATTCTGGGGATGTGGTTTCTGACCCAGGCCGCCGCTTTCCTGCTGGGCGGCTATGTGGCGACCTTTACCGCGGTGCCGGAAAACATCACCGACCCGCTGCAGACCCTGCCGGTCTACACCAATGTGTTCAGTAAAATTGGCCTGGTGACGCTGGGCGTCACGGTGGTAATGGCGCTGATGGTGCCGTGGCTGAACCGGATGATTAATACACCGGCCAGCGCCGAGTAACCGTTTGAGATGGCCGATCCGCTGGCGCCGTTTGTTTAAATATTGCGGTTCCCGGCTCGCGCTACAATTTGGTAGCCCGGATAAGGCGCTTTGCCCGCTATCCGGGTGATATCACAACGGCGAAAAATTACGCCGGCGTACCGGCGTAAATATCAAACCGATGTCCTTTGGTCACCACCGCGTTAGGCGTGGCGACATCCGCCAGCGGCGGCGCATAATCCGGGCGCTTGACCACCACTCGTTTGGTCGCCAACTGACGCGCTGGCGCCAACAGGCCATCGGCGTCTAAATCCGGCCCCACCAGCGACTGAAAGACGCGCATCTCTTTCTTCACCAGCGCGCTTTTCTGCTTATGCGGGAACATCGGATCGAGGTACACCACCTGCGGGCGCGGGGTGATATCGGTTAACGCCGTCAGGCTGGAGGCGTGGATCAGCTGCAGCCGCTCCTGCAGCCAGCCGCCGATTTCCGCGTCAGCATAGCCGCGCGCCAGGCCATCATCGAGCAGCGCGGCGACCACCGGATTACGCTCCAGCATCCGCACGCGACAGCCGACCGACGCCAGCACAAAGGCATCGCGTCCCAGCCCGGCCGTCGCATCGACGACATCCGGCAGGTAATCGCCTTTAATACCCACCGCTTTAGCCACCGCTTCGCCGCGGCCGCCGCCAAACTTGCGCCGGTGGGCCATCGCCCCGCCGACGAAATCGACGAAGATGCCGCCAAGCTTGGGCTCATCGCGCTTGCGTAGCTCCAGATGCTCCGTCGTCAGCACCAGCGCCATCGGGTTACCGTCATCCTGCTCCAGCCCCCAGCGGGCGGCTAAAACAGATAAGGCGCCGTCACCGGCGCCTGTTTCATCAATTAAGCAGATCTTCACGTAGCAATCAGCCTTTGATCCCGTAATGCTCCAGCATCGCGTCCAGCTGCGGCTCACGCCCGCGGAAGCGTTTGAACAGCTCCATCGGCTCTTCGGAACCGCCGCGGCTCAGGATATTGTCGAGGAACGACTGACCGGTTTCACGGTTGAAAATCCCCTCTTCTTCGAAGCGTGAGAAGGCGTCTGCCGCCAGCACGTCGGCCCACAGGTAGCTGTAGTAACCTGCCGCATAGCCGCCAGCGAAGATGTGGCTGAAGGCGTGCGGGAAGCGGCCCCAGGTCGGCCCCGGCACCACGGCGACCTGCTTTTTAATTTCGGCCAGGGTCTCAAGGATTTTCGCTCCCTGCTCCGGTTTGTACTCCGCATGCAGGCGGAAATCGAACAGGCCGAACTCCAGCTGGCGCAGAATAAACATCGCCGCCTGGTAGTTTTTCGCCGCCAGCATTTTCTCCAGCAGCTCCTGCGGCAGCGGTTCACCGGTTTCATAATGGCCGGAGATAAACGCCAGCGCTTCCGGCTCCCAGCACCAGTTCTCCATAAACTGGCTCGGCAGCTCGACCGCATCCCACGGCACCCCGCTGATGCCGGAAACCCCGGCGGTGTCGATGCGAGTCAGCATATGGTGCAGACCGTGGCCGAACTCGTGGAACAGGGTGATCACTTCGTCATGGGTGAACAGCGCCGGCTTGCCGTTGACCGGGCGGTTGAAGTTACAGGTCAGGTAGGCGACCGGCTTCTGCAGGGAACCATCCAGTTTACGCATCTGGCCGACGCAGTCGTCCATCCACGCCCCGCCGCGCTTATGCTCGCGGGCATACAGGTCGAGATAGAAGCTGCCGCGCAGCTCGTTGTGTTCGTCATACAGCTCGAAGAAGCGCACTTCCGGATGCCACACATCGACATCGGTACGCTCTTTAGCGGTAATACCGTAAATGCGCTTAACCACTTCAAACAGGCCGCTAACGGCTTTGTTTTCCGGGAAATAGGGGCGCAGCTGCTCATCGCTGATGCTGTAGAGGTGCTGCTTCTGTTTTTCGCTGTAGTAGGCAATGTCCCACGGCTGCAGCTCATCGACGCCAAACTCGGCTTTGGCGAAGGCGCGCAGCTGGGCCAGCTCTTTTTCGCCCTGCGGACGGGCGCGTTTTGCCAGGTCGGTGAGGAAGTCGAGCACCTGCTGCGGATCCTTCGCCATTTTGGTGGCGAGGGATTTAAACGCATAGCTGTCAAAGCCCAACAGCTGCGCCAGCTCGTGACGCAGGGCGAGGATCTCCGCCATCACCGGGCTGTTATCCCATTTCCCGGCGTTCGGGCCCTGATCGGAGGCGCGGGTGGAATAGGCGCGATACATCTCTTCGCGCAGCGCCTGGTTATCGCAGTAGGTCATCACCGGCAGATAGCTCGGAATATCCAGGGTCAGCAGATACCCTTCCTGCTCTTTGGCCTGTGCCTGAGCCTGAGCGGCGGCCAGCGCGCTTTCCGGCATGCCGGCCAGATCGGCGACATCGGTCACCAGCTTGTTCCAGCCCATGGTGGCGTCGAGGACGTTGTTGCTGTACTGGTTGCCCAGCTCAGAGAGGCGCGCGGCGATTTCACCGTAGCGTTTCTGCGCCTCCGGCGGCAGGCCAATCCCGGATAATTCAAAATCGCGCAGCGCGTTATCAACCGCTTTTTTCTGCGCGGTATTCAGCGTGGCGTAGTTATCACCATCGCGCAGGTCGCGGTAGGCTTTATACAGGCCTTCATGCTGGCCGACCCAGGTGCTGTACTCGGAGAGCAGCGGCAGCGTCTGTTCGTAGGCCTCACGCAGTTCAGGGCTGTTTTTAACCGAATTCAGATGGCTGACAGGCGAGAAGATGCGTCCCAGCACATCGTCCACTTCCGCCAGCGGCTGGCAAAGATTTTCCCAGCTATACGGCGCGCCATGCGCCACCGCGCTTTCCACCGCGGCCCGGCAATCCTCCAGCGCTTTGGTGACCGCAGGGACCACGTGCTCTGGTTTGATCGCAGAAAAAGGCGGCAGGGAGAAAGGCGTCAATAATGGATTGGTCATATGCGCTGTCCTGTTGAAAAGGGTGAATGAAGCGCGCGTCCGGCGCTTATGCATGAGATCTAGAATGGGGGATAGTTGGGGGAATTTCAATGACGGGCGGTGCGTCAGCCTGGGTATTGCTGCGATAAGTCCGCCCGTTGCCGGAAAAGCGCGACACGCAGTGCAGCGTGCCGGAAACCACATTAATGCCTTTTTTGCGCCATCTCCCAGGCCGCCGACAGATTCAGCCGCTGCCAGAATTGCTGTTCGGGGGTGGTGCCGGATAGCGGGTAACCCGCCGGCAGCGCGGTGTTGACCATCAGCGCCCGACGCTGGGCCGCTGACAGATGCGGCAGGGCATCTTCCAGCAGCACTTCCGCCCCCTCCGGCACCTGTAAACGCGGCTGCGGACCCTTCTGCTGCGGCAGATCGTAGGTCATGGTGAAGCGAGAGAAATCACGCATCGCCGGATCGCGCCAGGGATCGTCTTTCACGCTGCTCTTCGCGCACTCGGCAAGCGATGTGCCGCAGGCCCTCGCCAGCGCGGCGCGCAGCTGATCGCGGGCTTCGTTAAATAATACCCGGTAGTGCGGATCGTTAAGATAGTGGGCCACGTTGCGCTCGGCCACCATCCGCGAGCCGATCACGTCCAGCGGGTAGTGGACGCCCAGCACGATGCGCGAGTAGCCATAGCGGGCGCCGCGCGCCACCAGCGCGTCGTAGCGCTCCGGGATCATCGCCGCCAGCAGCAGCGCATCGGTATAGCCGGTGTTGGTGTGGCCGCTGGGGAACGAGCCGCCGTCGGCGGTGTAGGGCTGGTTATCTTTCACCACCACATCGTCAGGCACCAGGTGAATGGTGTTGCCCTGCACCAGAAACGGCCGCGGATTGTTGAAGTGCTTTTTCGCCTCGCCGGTGCTGACCTCCGAGGCTTTGATCAATGCTGCCGCTTTCCCCAGCGCGCCCTGGTCATAGGCGGTCAGAAACGCTTTGCCAAGGCGTGGCCCCAGCGCGTCGCTGAGGAAGTAGAGGTAGCTAATGCCTTCCGCATCGGCCAGCGCCTGACGGCGCGTGGTCTGCACGGCGTCGCGATTGATGGCGGTCACCGTCGCCAGATTCTGCTTCACGACGGTCTCCGGCAGGGTGCTGAACGCCGACAGCAGCGTAATGCCCGCCTGCTGGTTGGCCCGGGTCTGGAAGTCATAGCCGCTGGCCTTCAGCCAGGCGGTATCGGCCTGAGTTTGGTTTTGTTTGGCGTGCGCCAGCCGATCGCGGGTCAGCGCGGCGGCATCCCCCTGCAGAGCGTGGCGTAGCTGCGCCAGCGCCTGTTGCTCAAGATCGTCATACGCCTGGCTGGAGGCAGCCGGCGTCACGCTATTGGCGAGGGCCGCCGCCCTGTTCAGCGGGATGTCTTTAGCCAGAACTGGTTGCGCCAGCAGCAGCGCGACGGCCAGCAGCGAGAGTTGCCTTTTCATTATTTTTCCTTTTATTCAAATAATTACCTTGCCTGTACCCGACGCTAGCGCGGCCGTTTGACGTTTTTATGACAGCGTTATGTTTTGCAACGCTTTTAGCAGAAATGAAACAGCGCGGCGGCGCAGCGGTAATCTCGGCCGATCTGCGGTAAACTATCGGTTAACTTGTTTACTTCCCGGAATCTCTGCATCCATGCTCAGTTATCGCCACAGCTTTCACGCAGGCAACCACGCCGACGTCCTCAAACACACCGTTCAGAGCCTGATCATTGAATCACTGAAAGAGAAAGAAAAACCGTTTCTCTACCTGGACACTCACGCCGGCGCGGGCCGCTATCAGCTGAGCGGCGAGCACGCCGAACGTACCGGCGAGTATCTTGAAGGCATCGCCCGCATCTGGCAGCAGGACGACCTGCCGGCAGAGCTGGAGCCGTATATTTCGGTCGTAGAACACTTCAACCGTAACGGCCAGCTGCGCTACTACCCGGGCTCGCCGCTGATTGCCCGCCAGCTGCTGCGCGAGCAGGACAGCCTGCAGATGACCGAGCTGCACCCGAGCGACTTCCCGCTGCTGCGCGCTGAATTCCAGAAAGACAGCCGCGCGCGCGTCGATAAAGCCGATGGCTACCAGCAGCTGAAAGCCAAGCTGCCGCCGGTATCGCGCCGCGGTTTGATTCTGATCGACCCGCCGTACGAAATTAAAACCGACTATCAGGCGGTGGTCACCGGGATTAACGAAGGCTACAAACGCTTCGCCACCGGCACCTACGCTCTGTGGTACCCGGTGGTGCTGCGCGCGCAAATCAAACGCATGATCAAAGAGTTAGAAGCCACCGGCATCCGCAAAATCCTGCAGATTGAGCTGGCGGTGCGTCCGGACAGCGACCAGCGCGGCATGACCGCCTCCGGGATGATCGTCATCAACCCGCCGTGGAAGCTGGAGCAGCAGATGAATAACGTGCTGCCGTGGCTGCACAGCAAACTGGTTCCGACCGGCACCGGCCACGCCACCGTCAGCTGGATCGTACCGGAGTAATCGCAACCATCGGTGGAACCTTTTAAGCCTCGCGCTACAATCGCGGCAATCAACGATTAAGGACATATGGGCATGAGCAAACATTATGATTACCTCGCCATCGGCGGCGGTAGCGGCGGTATCGCCTCAATTAACCGCGCGGCCATGTACGGCCAGAAGTGCGCGCTGATTGAAGCCAAAGAGCTGGGCGGCACCTGCGTCAACGTCGGCTGCGTGCCGAAAAAGGTGATGTGGCATGCGGCGCAGATCCGCGAAGCGATTCATCTTTACGGCCCGGACTACGGTTTCGATACCACCATCAACCATTTTGACTGGGAGAAGCTGGTCGCCAGCCGTAGCGCCTATATCGACCGTATTCATACCTCTTACGACAACGTACTGGGTAAGAATAAAGTCGACGTGATCAAAGGCTTCGCGCGCTTTGTCGATGCCCACACCGTGGAAGTCAACGGCGAGATCATCACCGCTGACCATATCCTGATCGCCACCGGCGGCCGGCCGAGCCACCCGGATATTCCGGGCGTCGAATACGGTATTGATTCCGACGGTTTCTTCGAACTGCCGGCGCTGCCGAAGCGCGTGGCGGTGGTCGGCGCAGGCTATATCGCCGTTGAGCTGGCGGGGGTGATTAACGGCCTCGGCGCCGAAACCCACCTGTTCGTGCGCAAACACGCGCCGCTGCGCAGTTTCGATCCGCTGATCGTTGAGACCCTGGTGGAAGTGATGAACGCCGAAGGCCCGCAGCTGCATACCAATGCGATCCCGAAAGCGGTGGTGAAGAATGCCGACGGCAGCCTGACGCTGGAGCTGGAAGATGGCCGCAGCCAGACCGTTGACTGCCTGATCTGGGCGATTGGCCGCGAACCGGCGACCGACAACTTCAATCTGGCGGCAACGGGCGTTAAAACCAACGATAAAGGCTACATCATCGTTGATAAATTCCAGAACACCAACGTGCCGGGCATCTACGCGGTGGGCGATAATACCGGCGCCGTAGAGCTGACGCCGGTCGCCGTGGCCGCAGGCCGTCGTCTCTCCGAACGCCTGTTTAACAACAAACCGGAAGAGCATCTGGACTACAGCAACATCCCGACCGTGGTCTTCAGCCATCCGCCAATCGGCACCGTCGGCTTAACCGAGCCGCAGGCGCGCGAGCAGTACGGCGACGACGCCGTGAAGGTCTACAAATCTTCCTTCACCGCGATGTATACCGCCGTGACCTCTCACCGTCAGCCGTGCCGCATGAAGCTGGTGTGCGTCGGCCCGGAAGAGAAGATTGTCGGCATCCACGGCATCGGCTTCGGGATGGATGAGATGCTGCAGGGCTTTGCGGTGGCCCTGAAGATGGGCGCCACCAAAAAAGACTTCGACAACACCGTCGCCATTCACCCGACGGCGGCAGAAGAGTTCGTCACCATGCGCTAAGACGCGATCGCCGGATGATAAAAAGAAGCCCCCAGGGGCTTCTTTTTTTATGCTCAGGCCACGCCGTTATTGCCATGGCGCATAAACGCCGGGCGCTGATTGAGCGCCATATACCAGCGCTCCACGGCTGGCATCTCCGGATGGGCGAAAGGGGTCATTTTCCAGCGATGCACCGACAGCCCCAGCACGATATCGGCCAGGGTGAAGCGCTCGCCGGCTACCCACGCCCCGGTACGCTGCAGCTGCGCTTCAACAATGCGCACGCAGTGGGTCCAGGCGGCAATACTCTCTTTAATCGCCACCGGATCCTGAAAGCGCGGATCTTTACGCACCAGCCCCATAAAAGCATGGCGCCAGGCAGTGTTAAACTCGGTCGCCTGCCAGTCCATCCAGTGCTCCACCTCGGCGGCGGGCTGCGGTTCGGCGGGCAGCAGATCCCAGCGCTCCGCTTTGCGCGCCAGATAGCGGCAGATACTGTTCGACTCCCAGAGCACGAAGTCATCGTCCAGTAACACCGGCACCAGGCAGTTAGGATTCAGACGCTGAAACTCAGGCGTATCCAGGGGCTTAAATCCGCTGCCGTAATCTTCCTGCTGGTACGCCAGCCCGGCTTCCTCGCAGGTCCACAGCACTTTCCGTACATTAATTGAAGAGCGTTTACCCAGAATTGTTAGCATCGTCAGCGATTCCTCAGCCATAAAAGACAGTTCATTCACTCTACTCTATTGCCAGCCAGCAACAAGGCAGAGCGCTGGATAATGTGTATAGTTGATTCCAGCCTGTTTGCCGAAAAGGAACCCGACATGTTGACCCCTTTTACCGTTTTGATGCCTGCAAATATTCGTTTTGGCCGTGGTCAGGCCGAGAGCGCCGCCCCCTGGCTGGCGCAACAGGGCGGCCCAATCCTGCTGGTGCATGGCGCCAGCCCGCAGCGGGCGGCGTTTCTCCGCCAGCAGCTGGAGGCGCTGCAGCTTGCGGTCACGACGCTGGCGATAAGTCGCGAACCCTGGCTTAGCGATATCGAGCAGGGCGTCCAGCTGGCGCGCGAGAAAGGGATCAGAGCGGTGGTCAGCCTCGGCGGCGGCGCGGTGATTGACGCCGGTAAGGCGATTGCGGCGCTGGTCCCCGCCGCCGGCCCGGTGATCGACTATCTGGAGGTGGTGGGAACGGGCCGTCAGCTGGAAGCCAGTCCCCTGCCGTTCGTGGCGATCCCCACCACCGCTGGCACGGGCGCGGAGGTCACCAAAAATGCGGTGATCAACGTTCCGGAACAGCAGCGGAAAGTGAGCCTGCGCGACGACCGAATGCTGCCTGACCTGGCGATTGTCGACCCGGCGCTAACCGACAACGCGCCGCGGAGCATCACCCTGAGCTCCGGCCTCGACGCCCTGACCCAGGTGATCGAGCCCTGGCTCTGCAGCCGGGCCACTCCCTTCACCGATGCTCTCTGCCAGCAGGCGATCCCGCGCGGAATTCGCGCGCTAAAAATCCTGATGGAACAAGAGTGTCCGGCCAGCCGCGACGAGATGGCCTGGGTCAGCCTGTGCGGCGGACTGGCGCTGGCGAACGCCGGGCTGGGGGTGATCCACGGCCTCGCCGGCCCGCTGGGCGGCCTGAGCCGCGCCTCGCACGGCGCCCTATGCGGCAGTTTGTTGCCGTTTGGCCTGGCGCTCAATGAGTCGCAGATCAACGACCCTGGCCTGCGCCAGCGCGTTAACGATGTCCGCCGCTGGCTGGCCGACGGGCTGGACGTCCCTGTGGATCAGGTCTGGGACAGTCTGCGGGAATGGAGCCATCGCGCTGGCCTTGGCACCCTGCGCGACCTCGGCGTAGCGCGCGATGCGCTGGAACCGGCGGCGCTGGCCGCCAGCACCTCCTCATCGATGAAGGCCAACCCGGTCAGCCTGAGCGGCGAACAGCTGCTGGAGATGCTGGAGGCGGCGTGGGAGTGAGCGCCCCGGGATAAAATTTTGTTGCATAATGAATGCTCCGAATTTCATCTGCGCCAGGATGTACAATTTTTAATTACTTATCAACAGCGTACTTTGAAATGGCAGCTTTTCTTCTCGGCGGAAAAGCGTGATCTCACGCACAGTTTGCTTCACACTCACCGAAGCGACTGTCTACGCTTAATAGACAAGGCCGGGTATGCCCGGCCCCGAACTCACGCTATCCGGAGGTCCGTATCGCTATGTTCAGCCAGAAATTACGCCACGTTGAAGACGACGAGTTAAGGATCGACATCGATCCCTGCTACGAAGCCGATCCGTACGAATTAAAGCTGGATGAGATGATAGACGCTGAACCGGAGCCTGAGGTGATCGAGGGGCTTCCGGCGTCCGATGCCCTCACCCCGGCGGATCGCTATCTTGAGCTGTTTACCAACGTGCAGAAATCACGCATTTTTGCGGACAGCAAAACCTTCCCCGACTGCGCGCCGAAACACGATCCGCTGGACATCCTGCGGAACTACCGCAAGGTCAAACGCCAGCCCGACTTCGATCTGCGGCAGTTCGTTGAGGACAACTTCTGGCTGCCGGAGAGCCAGAGCGACATCTATATCTCCGACCCCAGCCTGACCCTGAAAGAACACATCGACAAGCTGTGGCCGGTGCTGACCCGCGAGCCTCAGGATCATATCCCGTGGTCATCGCTACTGGCGCTGCCGCAGGCCTACATCGTGCCCGGCGGTCGCTTTAGCGAAACCTATTACTGGGACTCTTATTTCACCATGCTGGGGCTGGCGGAGAGCGGCCGGGAAGATTTGCTGAAATGCATGGCCGATAACTTTGCCTGGCTGATTGAAACCTACGGCCACATTCCGAACGGCAACCGCACCTACTACCTCAGCCGCTCGCAGCCGCCGGTGTTCGCCCTGATGGTCGAACTCTTTGAAGAGGATGGCGTGCGCGGCGCGAAGCGCTATCTGGACCATCTGAAGATGGAGCACGCCTTCTGGATGGACGGCGCCGAGTCGTTGATCCCGCACCAGGCGTATCGCCACGTGGTGCGTATGCCGGATGGCTCCCTGCTCAATCGCTACTGGGACGACCGTGACACGCCGCGGGATGAGTCGTGGCGCGAAGACGTGGAGACCGCCCGACACTCCGGGCGGCCCGCCAATGAAGTATACCGCGACCTGCGGGCGGGCGCCGCGTCCGGCTGGGACTACTCCAGCCGCTGGCTGCGGGATATCACGCGGCTGGCCAGCATCCGCACGACGCAGTTTATCCCCATCGACCTGAACGCCTTCCTGTTCAAGCTGGAGACGACCATTGCCAACCTCTCCGGCCTGAAGGGCGATCGCGAGACGGAGGCGGCCTTCCGCCAGAAGGCCCAGGATCGGCGGGCGGCGGTCAACCGCTATCTGTGGGATGATGAGAACGGCTGTTTCCGCGATTATGACTGGCGCCGTGAACAGCTGGCGCTGTTTTCCGCAGCCAGTATCGTCACCCTTTACGTCGGCCTGGCGACCCACGAACAGGCAGAACGCCTTGCCGATGCGGTGCGGGCCCGCCTGCTCACCCCCGGGGGGATCATGGCCACCGAATACGAAAGCGGTGAGCAGTGGGATAAACCCAACGGCTGGGCGCCGCTGCAGTGGATGGCGATTCAGGGATTTAAACGTTACGGCCAGGATCCGCTGGGAGATGAGATTGCCTGGAGCTGGCTGCAGACGGTCAACCACTTTTACAAGCAGCATCACAAGCTGATTGAAAAATACCATATTGCCACCGGCGTCCCCCATGAGGGCGGCGGCGGGGAGTATCCCCTGCAGGATGGCTTTGGCTGGACCAACGGCGTGGTGCGCCGACTGATTGGCCTGTACGGTGAGCCAACCTAGTCGGGCTGTTCCCGGCGGCTTTCTCCTGCTATGTTCAGAGGATTCGCCCTGCCCGGAACGACGCTTATGCCTGAACTTCTGACGCCGCGCCTGCGCTGCTCACCGCTGCAGCTGGACGACTGGTCGTTTTTTCTTTCCCTGCAGCAGGATCCGCAGGTCATGCTCTACGTCGCCGATCCCCGACCGCAGGCGGCCATCCGCGAGGCGTTCGATTCGCGGCTGCCGCCGTGGACGCCCGGGGATGAACACTGGCTGTGCCTGGTGGTGCGCGACAGGCTGACCCATACCCCGCTCGGCCTGACCGGCTACCAGCATCATCAGCGCGACATTGCCGAGGTTGGCTTTCTCTTCGCCCCGGCGGCGCAGGGTCGGGGCTACGGCTACGAATCGCTGCGCGCGCTGTGCGACTACGCCTTTACCACCGGCGGCGTCCGCCGCCTGACCGCCAGCGTCACCGCCGGCAACGAGGCGTCTAAGCAGTTACTGCTCAAAGCCGGCTTCCGGCTGGAGGGGGAGCTGCGGGAAAACTACTGGCTCAACGGACGCTGGCACAACGACTGGCTGTTCGGTCAGCTGCGTGGGGAGGGCGATGCGCCGTAGCGCACCGCCGGTCACAGGCTGGGGGCAGTCAGGATCAGAGGAACATCCCGCCCGAGACTTCCACACGCTGCGCGTTCATCCACGCCAGCTCATCGCTGAGCAGGGCGGCGATGGCGTCGCCGATATCATCCGGCAGCCCAACGCGCCCCAGCGCAGTCTGGGCGGCGATATGCCGATTCACCTCGGCGTTATCGCGCACCTCCCCGCCGCCAAAGTCAGTCTCAATGGCCCCCGGCGCGATGATGTTCACCGATATCCCCCGTCCGCCCAGCTCTTTCGCCTGATAGCGGGTCAGAACCTCCATCGCCCCCTTCATCGCGGCGTAGGCCGCATAGCCCGGCAGGGCAAAGCGCGCCAGGCCGCTGGAGACATTAAGGATACGCCCCCCATCCTGCAGGAGAGGCAGCAGACGCTGGGTCAGGAAAAACGGCCCTTTGAACTGGATATTCATCAGCTCGTCAAACTGCGCTTCGCTGGTCTCGGCGAAGGGCGCATTGAGGCCGATCCCGGCATTGTTCAGTAAATAATCAAAGGTAGTGCGTCCCCACTTCTGCGCCAGCACCTGCGCCACCTCGCTGGCGAATGCGTCGAATGTTGTGGAATCGCCGACGTTCAGCGCTAATGCTGCCGCTTTGACCCCTTTTTTCTCTATTTCCGCCACCACGTCGAGGGCCGCCTGGCGGTTGCTGTGATAGGTCAAAAGAATATCGGTTCCCTTTGCCGCCAGCTTCAACGCGGCGTTTTTACCCAGACCGCGGCTGCCGCCGGTCACTAAAGCGATACGTTGTGTCATCAGAAGACCCCTTTCAGGTTGCGTTGTGATTGTGTTGTAGCTTATTAACTGCTCATGCAACAATAAATACGCTACATTGCGTTTTACTGTTTCATTAACAACAACAATAGGCGATCGGCATGGATAAAATTCATGCAATGCAGTTATTCATTCGCGTAGCGGATCTGGAGAGCTTCTCCCGCGCCGCCGAGACCCTGGCGCTACCTAAGGGTAGCGTCTCGCGACAGATTCAGGCCCTGGAAAGCCATCTTGGCGTGCGGCTCCTGCACCGCACCACCCGCCGGGTCCAGCTCACCCAGGATGGGATGGTCTACTACGAGCGGGCGAAAGATCTGCTGAGCAACCTCGACGAACTGGACGGCATGTTCCAGCACGATCCGGCGAGCATCAGCGGCCGGCTGCGGGTGGATATGCCGGTCGGTTTTGCTAAAAAAATGGTGATCCCGCATCTGCCGGCTTTTTTACAGCAGTATCCGGGCATCGAACTGGAGCTGAGCAGCAGCGATCGGCTGGTGGACGTGATCCGCGAGGGGTTTGACTGCGTGGTGCGCGTCGGCGCGCTCAAAGACTCAGGGCTGATTGCCCGGCCGCTGGGCAAGCTGACGCAAATTAACTGCGCCAGCCCGGACTATCTGGCGCGTTTTGGCTATCCGCAATCCCTGGAGGATCTGGCGGATCATGCCCTGATCCACTACGCCAGCACCCTCGGGGTCCGTCCCCCCGGCTTTGAGGTAATGATCGACGGCGCGGTGCGCTGGGTAAAAACCGGCGGCATATTGACGGTCAACAGTACGGAAACCTATCAGGCAGCCTGTATCGCCGGGCTGGGAATTATTCAGGTGCCACGCACCGGCGTGCGCGAGGCGTTACGCGCCGGCGACCTGATTGAGATCCTGCCCCAGTACCGCGCCGAGCCGCTGCCGGTCTCGCTGATCTACCCGCACCGGCGCAATCTCTCCCGCCGGGTAAATCTGTTTATGGAGTGGCTGGGCGGACTGATGAAAGCGTATGTCGATTGAGCGGCGCGGCTGGAAAACGGGCGGCGGGGAGAGGCATTCCTGCAGGATACGGCATTTAAGGTATACTTTTTGCTGAATCTCGCTGTAAAAAAGGAAGAAATTACGTATGACGCCGGAAAACGACGATCGACGCCCGCCACAGGAACCGGATACGCAGCCGGAGAAAAGCAAAAGCACGCTCGAGGCCCTTAATGACACCGCCGTCGGGCAAAAAGCCAGCCAGGCGCTGAAGACCGTCACCGGAACGGCGGCCAAAGTGCAGCGCAACCCGGTGATCGCCCATCTGTTGCGCGCCGCAGAGCGCTTCAATGACCGGCTCGGCAATCAGTTTGGGGCAGCTATCACCTATTTCTCGTTCCTGTCGATGATCCCGATCCTGATGGTCTCCTTTGCCGCCGCCGGCTTCGTGCTGGCCTGGCACCCAACCCTGCTGCAGGACATTTTCGACAAAATTCTGCAAAACGTCAGCGACCCAACGCTGGCGGCAACGTTGAAAAACACCATCAACACCGCGGTGCAACAGCGCACCGCCGTCGGTCTGGTCGGCCTGCTGGTCGCCCTCTATTCCGGTATTAACTGGATGGGCAACCTGCGCGAAGCGATCCGCGCTCAATCGCGCGACGTCTGGGAGCGCCGGCCGCAGGACGAGGAGAAAATCTGGGTCAAGTACTTCCGCGATCTTATCTCGCTGATCGGTCTGCTGGTGGCGCTGATTATTACGCTGTCGATCACCTCCGTCGCCGGCTCCGCCCAGCAGATGATTATCTCCGCGCTGTATCTCGACAACATTGAATGGCTGAAACCCGCCTGGCGGCTAATCGGCCTCGCCATCTCGATTTTTGCCAACTATCTGCTCTTTTTCTGGATTTTCTGGCGCCTGCCGCGCCATCGTCCGCGGCGCAAGGCCCTGTTTCGCGGCACGCTTATCGCGGCGATTGGCTTTGAAATCATAAAAATCGTCATGACCTGGACGCTGCCGGCGCTGGTGAAATCCCCGTCCGGGGCGGCGTTCGGATCGGTGCTGGGGCTGATGGCCTTTTTCTATTTCTTCGCCCGCCTGACGCTATTCTGCGCCGCGTGGATCGCCACCGCGGAGTATAAAGACGACCGGCGGATGCCGGGCAAAACCCACCGCTGAGGTATTGCGAGGATGAATAAAAGAGGCAAAATTCATCCTCGCGCTTGATTTCAGCAGATAAATCCAGCATGTAACTTTTATTTAACTCAAAACTGGTTTTATTCTCTATCTTTTTAATTGTGTGAAGCATTTCATAGAACTATTTTTACTGGTGTAAAAATTATCCGCTTTTTGCCTCTTTTTTGCCCATTTTCCGCGTTTGTTACAGATTGAAATGTCCCTGTGGCTGTGGCTATATGGCTTTTCGTTCGCGCAAAAATAAGAAAGATCTATGCAAGCCACAGCCACCACTCTCGAAAACACGCAGGAAACCGCCCCGGTCAACTCACGCAACAAGGTTGTTGTCGCCTCGCTCATTGGCACCGCCATTGAGTTTTTCGACTTCTACATCTATGCCACCGCCGCGGTCATCGTCTTCCCGCATATCTTTTTCCCGCAGGGCGATGCCGCTGCGGCCACCCTGCAGTCGCTGGCCACCTTCGCCATCGCCTTCGTCGCCCGGCCGATCGGCTCCGCGCTGTTTGGCCACTTCGGCGATCGCGTCGGCCGGAAGGTCACCCTCGTGGCCTCGCTGTTAACCATGGGGATCTCCACCGTGGTGATCGGCCTGCTGCCCGGCTATGAAAGCATTGGCATTGTCGCGCCGATGCTGCTGGCGCTGGCGCGTTTCGGTCAGGGCCTTGGCCTCGGCGGGGAATGGGGCGGCGCAGCGCTGCTGGCTACGGAAAACGCCCCGGCGCGCAAGCGCGCCCTGTACGGCTCCTTCCCGCAGCTGGGCGCGCCGATCGGCTTCTTCTTCGCCAACGGCACCTTCCTGCTGCTCTCCTGGCTGCTGACCGACCAGCAGTTTATGGAGTGGGGCTGGCGCGTGCCGTTTATCTTCTCTGCGGTGCTGGTGATCATCGGTCTGTATGTTCGCGTCTCGCTGCATGAGACCCCGGTCTTCGCCAAAGTGGCGGCGGCGAAAAAACAGGTCAAAATCCCGCTGGGTACCCTGTTGACCAAACACGTCCGGGTGACGGTGCTGGGCACCTTCATCATGCTGGCCACCTATACCCTGTTCTACATCATGACCGTCTACTCGATGACCTTCAGCACCGGCGCGGCGCCGAATGGCCTGGGTCTGCCGCGTAACGAAGTGCTGTGGATGCTGATGATGGCGGTGATTGGCTTTGGCGTAATGGTGCCTGTCGCCGGCCTGCTGGCGGACGCTTTTGGTCGTCGCAAGAGCATGATTATCATCACCACGATGATTATTTTGTTCGCCCTGTTCGCCTTTAAACCGCTGCTGGGCTCCGGCAATCCGCTGCTGGTCTTCGCCTTCCTGCTGCTGGGCTTAAGCCTGATGGGACTGACCTTTGGCCCGATGGGCGCGCTGCTCCCGGAGCTGTTCCCGACGGAAGTGCGCTACACCGGCGCGTCTTTCTCCTATAACGTGTCGTCGATCCTCGGCGCCTCGGTCGCGCCGTACATTGCCGCCTGGCTGCAGGGTAACTACGGTCTCGCGGCGGTCGGCACCTATCTGGCGGCGATGGCGGCGCTGACGCTGATCGCCCTGCTGCTGACCCACGAGACCCGCCACCAGTCGTTGTGATCCTTCGCCCTGACGCCCCCGGCGTCAGGGCTCTCCTCTACTTTTTCATCTGCGACAAAATGGTCCGACACTGGTTGCTATCGCCCTCCGCCGGGGAGATCAGCGCCAGCAGCGCGGCGGCCGGCGTCACCAGGGTTGCCAGCGCCGCCGCTACCGCGCCGCGGACAATCAGCGGCCCGGCCTTCACCCCCGCCTGCGGCGATTTAAAGGTGCCCCGGACATACAGCGGGGAACGCAGGGTGATCACCCGAAAGCCTTTGCTTTCCGGATCGATGGTCAGGTCCAGCTGCTCGGAGGCGAAGCTGGCGGTCCCGGTCACATTGATCAGCGCGTTTTCTGTATCGAAGGCAAAAATCTGCGGCCGGGCGACGCCGTTGGTTACGTCGATATTGGCCGCGGCGCAGTTCACCCGAACCTCCTCATCGCCAAAAATCTGGCCGATCAGGTAGTTACCGACGTTAAGACCGAGGATTTCCATCAGGTTGCGACTGATCAGCCCGTCGTTCATCAGCAGCTTCAGGTTACCGTTGCTGTTGCCGAGCAGGGCCGCCACCGAGTTGCCGCTGCCGCGCAGCTGGACGTCGCCATTCATCTCGCCGAGGGTTTTCTGCATCATCTCGACGTTTGGCATCAGCGCCTTCAGCTTCAGGCGTCGCGCCTGCAGATTGGCCTCACCCTGCAGCGGCTTTTTATCGCCCTGCAGGTGTACGCTGCCGGCAATCGACCCGTTGGCCAGGCCAAAGCGCACCGGCTGCAGGCGCAGGTCACCATCCTCCAGAATCACATGGGTCGACAGATCGCTGATCGGCAGGGTGCCGCCGTGCTCAATTCTCCGGCCCTTAAAGCGCACATCGGCATCCATCACCTGCCACTTGTCGGTTTCAAAGCGGTCCGCCGGCAGCACTTTACCCGCCGGCTGCGGCTGGTCACCCGCCTGGCGCGCAGCGCTTTTCTTCGTCCCTTTGCCGGAATCGACGCCGATTAATGGCCCGAGGTCCGCCAGACGCAGCTGCTTCGACTCCATATCGCCGCTGAGCTTCGGTCGCGGCTTGCCGGTGGTGTAGGTCAGGGAGCCATGAATGTCGCTATCGCCGATTCGGCCGTTAAAATTCTGATAGTTAAAGCGCATGCGGTTTTTTTGCGTAAAGTCGGCGCGCAGGCGGCCGTCGGTGGAGAATGACGGCGTCTCCGGCAGCAGCACGCCGGTCAGGTCGTAGAGATCGCGCAGCGAGTCGCCGGCGAATTTTAGCCGCAGGTCAATGCCGCCGACGTTGAGCGGGTCGCTGACCGTGCCGCTGAACGCTACCCGGGTGTTACCGGAGTGGAAGTCGCCCTGCAATGGGAAGGGGGCGCTTGCGCTGCGCAGGGCCAGCATGCCGCCGATTTTCCCGTTGCCGGTGACCGGCTGGCCCTTGTAGCGGCCCTTCAGCGACAGACCAAAGACATAGTCGCCTGGTTTCGCCGCGCTATGGCGATCCTTTGTGCCGGTCACTTCGCTGAACGGCAGCGGTTTGCCGAGGGGATCGACGAGGATGGTGATATCGCTGCGGGTGATCTTGTCGTCAATGGCGATAGTCCCGCGATCAAAGAGAATATTATCGAGGCGAAAGGACCAGCTGGAGGGCGCGCTGTCGCCCGAAGTACGCTTATCGCCCGCCAGCTGAAAGGTCCAGTTATTGTTGTCTTCCGCCAGGCGGATCAACCGTACGTCGGGCTGCTCCAGCTTGATCCACGGCAGGTACACCGTTTTGCTCAGCAGCGCCAGCGGGGCAAGGGTCGCCTCCACCCGCGGCAGATGGATCATGGTCACCTGGGGAATGGCCGGCGGGTTGCCCAGCACGATATCCTCCGCGTGTACGTGGGGCCACGGGATCCAGCTGCGCCAGCCGCGCTCGTCCGGCTGCCGCTCCCAGACCACGCCGAGATCGCCGCGGATGGCGAACGGGCGGTTAAGTTCGGCGGACACTTTCTGATTGATCGTCGGCTTCAGCCGGTTCCAGTCAAAGGTGGCCAGCACGATAAAGAAAAGAACGATCAGCAATAGTATCGTTCCTGTGATGATAACCAACGTTTTACGGGTTCTGCTCATCCCTACTCCGCTCCTTTTGCATCACGTCAGTCCTGAATATAGTCAAAAAGCGGCGTTTATCCTGGAAATGCGCTTTTCGTCACATTACGCGCGTCAGGTCAAAAAAATAATGGAACGATGTTTTAATATGATTGACCAGCAAAACAGCGCAGCGCACACTAGCGCTTATATCGATTCCATTGCAGGTTCTGGCTATGTCTAAAAAAATTGCCGTTATTGGCGAATGCATGATTGAGCTGTCAGAGAAAAACGGGGCCGTTAACCGCGGCTTTGGCGGCGATACCTTAAACACCTCGGTCTATATCGCGCGGCAGACGGATGCCAGCGCATTGAGCGTCCACTACGTCACCGCCCTGGGAACCGATGCGTTCAGCCAGCAGATGCTCGACAGCTGGCAACAGGAAAACGTCAACACCGATCTTATCCAGCGGATGGCCGACCGCCTGCCGGGACTGTATTACATTGAAACCGATGACACCGGCGAGCGCACCTTCTACTACTGGCGCAACGAGGCGGCGGCAAAGTTCTGGCTGGAGAGCGATCGCGCGGCGGCGATTTGCGAAGAGCTGGCCACTTTCGACTATCTCTATCTGAGCGGCATCAGTCTAGCCATTCTCAGCCCGGCCAGCCGCGACAAGCTGTTCACGCTGCTGCGTGAGTGCCGCGCCAACGGCGGCAAGGTGATCTTCGACAACAACTATCGTCCGCGCCTGTGGGCCAGCCAGGCGGAAACGCAGCAGGTCTATCAGGAGATGCTCGCCTGCACCGATATCGCGTTTCTGACCCTCGATGATGAAGACGCGCTGTGGGGAGAAAAACCGGTTGCTGAGGTGATCGCCCGCACCCACGCCGCCGGCGTGGAAGAGGTGGTGGTGAAGCGCGGCGCGGATGCCTGCCTGGT
This sequence comes from Klebsiella sp. KP20-425-1, assembly GCF_025813515.1. NCBI lineage: Bacteria > Pseudomonadati > Pseudomonadota > Gammaproteobacteria > Enterobacterales > Enterobacteriaceae > Klebsiella > Klebsiella sp. KP20-425-1. The sequence goes on along the minus strand of NZ_CP109614.1, from coordinate 264,210 downwards.
CTCGGTTAGCGGGCAACCGCTGCGGGAAGTGCCGGCCGTCAGGCTGGCCAAAGAGAAGGTGGTGGATACCACCGCCGCCGGAGACTCCTTCAGCGCCGGCTACCTGGCCGTTCGCCTTACCGGCGGCGATGCCGAATCCGCCGCCAGACGCGGACACCTGACCGCCAGCACGGTGATCCAGTATCGCGGGGCGATCATCCCGCGGGAAGCGATGCCGCAGTAATTCTCCGCACAAAGCGCTCTCCGGCCACCGCTGGCGCGCCGGAGAGGCGTTAGGTTACTGCCCCGGCGGGATGTCGCTGGCCTCGCTGTGGGCGTCAACCGTATCGGCGCTGCCGCTAGCCGCCGTGGCCGCCGGATTCGGCGCCATCAGTTTTTCCCAGGTGGCCTGCAGCTCCTTCATATTGTATTCCGGTTCGCCCTTCGGCTGTTGCAGCACCAGCGCCATGTCCTGCGAGAGCTGCTGGCGCAGATACTGGTTCAGCATGTCCACCGTCAGGGAGTTGAGGAACTCCTGACGCAGCTTCTGGTACTGCTCCGGCGCGATGTCCACCACCTGATTCTGCAGGGAGCGCATGCGCTGGCTCATCAGAATGTCGGTGTCAGTGCGCGCATAGGTGGCAAACAGCTTCTGCAGCTCGAGGCTTTTCTGAGCGATAAGCGCGTCAAACTCCTCCTGAGGCAGGCCGTTGTCCCGCACTTTCGCCAGCTCGCGCGAAACCACGCTCAGGTTGTTGTTCAGGCGCTCGCCCGGTGAATCGATGTTGATGGCGCACTGCGCGCGCTGATATAGCACCCGGCAGTCAAAGCCAAGGCCAATATCCTTCACGTTATTTTTGCTCAGGCTCTGCTGCACGTGCCAGAACAGCGCTTCACGGGCGAGATCGTCACGCCAGTAGCGCTGCAGCGCCGCGGAGTCGCGGATCGGCTGCCATGGCGCATCCCACATGATGGACAGTTTGTCCTGACGCACCGCGTTGGTCATGATGCTGACCGGCACGGTAGGCAGCGGCGATAAGGTCGGCACCGCTGCGGGGGTTTCCCGCTTGCCCTTCAGATCGCCAAAGGTCTTATTGATTTGCTCGGCAACGCTGCGGCTGTCGACATTCCCCACCACGATCAGCGTCATGGCGTCGGGGGTGTACCATTTTTGATAAAAGTCTTTCAGCTGCGCCACGTCGATCGGCTGCTTCAGCGGCGCGGCGGGGTCATGGCCCAGCATGGTGGACCCTTTCAGGCGATAGCGCCACCAACCCTCTTTGGTATCCAGTGGCCAGGTCGCCACCATGTCGCTGCCCTGCAGCGCATGATTGATCGATTCAGGCGTAATGGCCAGTTTACCGCTGGCGTCCGCCAGCCAGCTCAGCGCCTCTTTCAACAGATCGTTGCGGTTATTGGGCAGGCTGAGATTAAACATCGTGTAATCGTAGGAGACGATGGCCGGCGGCAGAGGACGCTTCGGGTCAATACTCTGCTGCCATAAAGAGCGCGCCTGCATCGTCGGCAGGCTGCCGCTTTGCGTCAACGCCAGGCGGGGAATAAAGCGGCTGAAACCGCTCTGCTGAGTGCTTTCGCTCAGCGAGCCAATATTGACGGACAAACGGACTTCGATACGGTCGCTGGGACGTTGCGGCGTGGCCAATACCTGCCACGACAAACCATTCGCTAAGGTCCCTTGTTGCCAGGCCGGATCAGGCTGGAGCGCTTCTGCCTGCACATAACCGGCCGCCGCTACCATCAGCAAACCGCCCGTTAAGAGTTTAATTGTTGTGCCCTGCATGTGAACCCCTGATGAACATTCCTGGTTACAACAGCACCCCACTGACGGGCTGCCGAAAAAAGTGAGAGTGAAATACGTCGGTTAGACCACACGGAGACGAAAATGTCGCATGACAACGTAAAATAATCATTTCGTGTCATTCCCGCCGGGCGGGAATGACCTCTAATTATGCGCAGGAGGCCGTACTCCAGCAAGGGAGTACGGGCCTAAGAGGAGGATTTAAGAGGATAATTCGTGCGTTTTGTTCGCCGGAACACGGTTATTCAGAACGTCATCCATCTGTTTGGCATCCAGTTCTTTCACCCATTTCGCCACCACCACCGTGGCAACGCCGTTACCCACCAGGTTAGTCAGCGCGCGGGCTTCGGACATAAAGCGGTCGATACCGAGGATCAGCGCCAGACCAGCCACCGGTAAATGACCGACGGCCGAGATGGTCGCCGCCAGCACGATGAAGCCGCTGCCGGTCACCCCTGCCGCCCCTTTCGAGGAGAGCAGCAGCACCACCAGCAGGGTGATCTGATGGAAAATATCCATATGGCTGTTGGTCGCCTGGGCGATAAAGACTGCGGCCATCGTCAGATAGATAGAGGTGCCATCGAGGTTGAACGAATAGCCGGTCGGGATCACCAGGCCCACCACCGATTTGCGGCAGCCCAGCTTCTCCATCTTGTCGAGCATTCTCGGCAGCGCCGATTCTGATGAGGAGGTCCCCAGCACAATCAGCAGCTCTTCCCGGATATAGCGGATAAATTTGAAGATGCTGAAGCCGGTGGCCCGGGCGATGCTCCCCAGCACCACCACCACGAACAGGATACAAGTGATATAGAAGCAGATAATCAGCTGCCCCAGCTGCACCAGGGTGCCGACGCCATATTTACCGATGGTAAAGGCCATGGCTCCGAAGGCGCCGATCGGCGCCAGGCGCATGATCATATTGATAATGCCGAAGATAACCTGGGAGAAGCTTTCAATGACGTTGAAAATCAGCTGGCCCTTGCTGCCCAGACGGTGCAGGGCAAAACCAAACAGGACGGCGAACAGCAGAACCTGCAGAATGTTGCCGCTGGCGAAGGCGCCAATGACGCTGCCCGGGATCACATCCAGTAAAAAGGCCACTACCCCTTGATCTTTAGCCTGCTCAGCGTACACCGCCACCGCTTTCGCATCGAGCGTCGACGGGTCGACGTTCATCCCGGCGCCCGGCTGCACCACGTTGACGATAATCAGACCGATAATCAGCGCGATGGTGCTGACAACTTCGAAATAGAGCAACGCCACCGCCCCGGTACGGCCAACGGCTTTCATGCTTTCCATCCCGGCGATCCCCGTCACGACGGTACAGAAGATAACCGGAGCAATCACCATTTTAATCAGCTTAACGAAGGCGTCGCCAAAGGGTTTCATTTGCGCGCCCAGTTCCGGGTAAAAATGGCCCAGCAGAATACCGATCGCTATGGCCGTCAGCACCTGGACATAGAGGCTTTTAAAGATAGAGGTTTTCATAGGGTGTCCTTTGGGAATAACCACAGAGCAAGAAGGGATATTTGACGTCTGTGGCTTAAAAATAACACCCTGGAAACATTTCAGAAATAACTAACGCCGAAAGTGCAACGCAATTGTTAAAATCTTTGAGCTGACTCGCACAAGTCAACAAAACATTTACAAATTTGCATCCTCCCGGGCCGGGGAGAGATAGCGCGCGCTGAATGCCTCCTGCGGTAAAGCGCAACCGAACAGATGGCCCTGGAGCACCTCGACGCCGGCGGCTTGCAACCAGCGGCGCTGGGCGTCGTTCTCCACCCCTTCCGCCACGATACGCAGCGACAGGCCGCGCGCGAGCTGGATCATCGCCGGCACCATGCTGACATCCTCCGGCAGCATATCGATGAATACCTTATCAATTTTCAGAATATCCACCGGCAGGGCCTTCATCTGCTGCAGCTGGTGCAACCCGGCATAACCCATGCCAAAATCATCCAGCGCAATCTGCACCCCGGCCTCGCGCAGCGGGCGCAACCGGGCCATCACATCCTGCGGATCGTCCATCCGGCAGCTCTCCGTCACCTCGAGGATGAGGGTGCCCGGGGCGATGCGGTAGCGGGCGATCAGCTTCAGCATCTCCTCGCCGCGGTCATGCTCCAGCAGCTGGAGCAGCGAAACATTAACCGACAGCGGCAGCATAATCCCCTGGCTTTGCCAGGCCGCCAGCTGGCGGCAGGCCTCTTCCATCACCCAGTAGCCGACCGGGATAATCAGCCCGCAGGATTCAATACGCTCAATCAGCGCCGGCGGTAGCGACCAGCTGCCATCCGCCTGCCGCTGGCGCAGCAGTACCTCGGCGCCGCAGATCTCGCCGCTGGCGCAGGCCACCTGCGGCTGCAGCCAGATCGCGAACTGCTGGTTATCGAGCGCGGTCATAATGTCGTGCTCTTCCATCAGGCGGCGCTGAGCCTTTTCCATCTGCTCGGGATCGAAGAACTCGATCTGGTTTTTGCCTTTACGTCGTGCAGTGACGGCGGCCGACACCGCGCGCCGGTAAAACTGCTCGGCGCTGAGCCCGGCGTGGAACATGGCGATCCCGACGCTGGCGTAGGGGCGCAGCTGCAGCCCATGCAGCGGTAAACGCTCATTAATAATAGTGAGCACTTGCTTACTTAACGTTACCGCCTGCCACGGTTCGGCGAGGCCATCGGCGAGAATCGCGAAGTCATACCCGCTCACCTGAGCCAGCACCATCTGCGGCGGGATCGCGGCCCGCAGCTTCTCCACCAGCGTCAGGAGCAGCATTTCGCGCTGACTCTCCTTGAGGACTCCGGCGGCGTCCTGCAGGGTTTCACAGGCGACGACGATCAGCGCGGCGCTCTGCGGGCGGGCCACCGTCTGCTCCAGCATCGCCAGCAAAAAGGCTTTATTCGGCAGCTCGGAGACCGGGAAGCGGGTCGACTGGATGGACAGCTCATCATGCTGGCGGACCAGGCTCTGCTGGTTGCGGTTATAGCTGCGCACCAGCATACCGATCTCGTCGTCATGGTGCAGGCGCGGGAGGGTCAGCTGATGGCCAAGACGCTCCTGCTGGGAGAGATCGTTCAGCTCGCGGGCGATACGCCGCAGAGGGCGAACCATCAGCCGGTTGATGCACCAGGTGAGCGCCACCGTCAGCATCAGCACCAGAAGTAAGCAAGCAGTCACTAACGTGGCAAGGGCGCTCATGACGAATTTATACATGCGATAGGAGTCGGCCTGCAGCACCAGATAGGCCAGCGGCTGCGGGTTGGCCGGCCGCTCCAGCGAATAAATGGGCAGCGAAATCTGCACCGGCAGCTCAAACAGCCGGGTGACGGTTACCGGCACCGACCGCTCGGGGATAAATCGCATCCGCAGCGCCTGGAACTGGTTCGGCAATACCACATCCGCCCGGCTGACGATGCCAGCAGGCTGGATACGGCTTAAAATGGCTTCCGCTTCCGGAATATCGGCTTTCAGAATAGCCGCAGACAGCGGTTCGCGAACGGATCGCGCGATACTTTCTAACTGCGTGGCCGTGGTAAAGCGACTCTGTTGCACAAAGTGAAACAGCAAAATAGTACAAAAAACCAATACAAAGGCCATGGACACGCTCGCGACCATCGCCATCTGTTTGATTGTAAGTGAACGGCTGACGCGCAACGGTGTTCTCCACTGATACTGAATACATACCCGGTATCAATCCTTCAATCCCGGTCGTTTCAGGCTGATTATATACTTAAATCCTTCGCCCACGCCCGCGAGGGATGAAGTGACGGGATATTTCCGCGCGGTGGCGCGGACGCCGGGATACATCCCCGACGGCCAACGGTGGGCAACGCCTCACGAGTATACGCGAAGCGCGTCGCGGAGTGGCGCTCTGTAACGTAATTCAGCCTATTCTGCTACCAGTCGGCGTAGGGCACCAGCGGCTGGGGCGGCATATCCAGATCCCCCTGCCAGCCGGCCGCCGAGTAGCGGACGTAAAGCAGCGCATGGCTCGGGGTGTAATCCTTCGCCTGCTGAATATCGACCGCGGCGCCGACGAACCAGTTGCTGGTCACCCGCCGCTCCACCAGCGCTCTGGCGGTGTAACCGAATCCATGGCTGCTGCTCCCCTCCTCCGTCAGCTCGCTGGCGCGCTGCCGGTAGTCGGACGGGATCAGGTTCAGCAGCGGATAGCGGGCTTGCGTCTGGGTGCGCGAATGGGACCATGACACCGACCCGCCGAGCTCCCAGGACCAGTTCTCGGTGCGCTGACGCCAGGTCACCGGCACGGCGAACGAGAGATACTCCTGTGGGCTGTAATAGCCGCCCTGGCCGAGGGTGTAGCCGCTGAGATCTTTGTCGTAGTGCCAGATCATATTGTTGAGGCCGACGGTGACGCGACGATTATTCTCGTTGATGACCTTGTAGTAGTACCCGGTCATCCAGCGCACGCGCCAGTTATCCGCCACGTTTTTACCGGTCAGCGAGTCGGCGCCCAGCGAGGACCAGATGCCGTGAGCCTCCCCGCGATCGTAGCTCAGGCTCAGGCCGCCGCCGTCGGCGCGGACGCCGCCCCAGGTGGCGCCGGTATGGCTGCTGCTGTCCTTCTGCCCGCCAAAGGAGAGCAGCGAGCTGGAGATAGGCCGCCGGTGGACGTTGACCGTGTACCCCACCGGCCCGACGTCGCTGCTGTAGCTCAGCCCCCCCACCACATCGACGACATTGAAGCCCATCGGCGTGGTGCCGATATCCCCGCTCCAGGTGTCATTCTTCCAGCCGACCGCTACGCTGGCCCCGCTGTCGGTCTGATTTTTACTGCCGCTGGTACAGGCGATCTCCCCGCAGGTGCCCCAGCTGGGCGAGTAGCTCCCGTCGCTGTGGGTGGAAAAGCTGCCGGCATCCATATTGACCAGATCGGTGCGAAAGAACATCCGGCCATCCGCCAGCGGAGCATCCACCTGCAGCATGGTGGTATGCGCCTTCAGGTCGGAATAGCCGCCGGTGCCGCTGGAACCCCAGAAGTCATGTTCCAGGGTGACGTTCAGATCCTGCTGACGATAAAGGTCGGCGGCATCGCTGCGGATCCCACGCTTCAGCCAGTCATCATGGCTGTCGTTGCGCGTCAGCCGCGTAAAAGTATCGTTATCCTGCGGCTGCGCGGGGGTAATGCCGGAGGCCACCATCGCTTCCCGGTAGTGCGTCAGCGCCTGCTGCGGCGCCCCGCTCTGGGTGGCAAAGCGCGCGACATCGCGCAGCACCAGCGCGCTCTCCATCGAGGGCGGCTGCGCCTTCGCCTGCGGCACAATCTGATTAAAAATCCGTTGCGCGTCAGCGGTATCGCCAAGGCCAGCTCGCGCCAGCGCCACCCGCCGCTGCATGTTCATGGATTCGGTCTCTGCGCCTTTCAACTGCATGACCTGCGCCCGGGCGGCCGGTTTATCGCCCTCGGCCAGGTAGACTTCCGCAAGGCCGAGGCGCGCATCGCCGTTGTCGGCCTCCTGGCGCAGCACCCGCTGATAGTTGGCAATCGCCGTCTGGCTGTCGCCGCGCTGCTGCGCCCAGTCGGCGAGCGTCAGGTCATAGCGCACCGAGGCGGGCTGCTGTCGGATAAGGGCGATCGCCTGCGCTTCGTTACCGCTGTCGCGCAGCTGGTTGGCCTGGCGCAGCACCCGGTCGCTTTGCAAACGCGCTTCGAGCTCACGAATGTTATCCGTCCACGCGCTGCGCGGCAGAGCGGCGATTTGCGCCAGAGCCAGATCGTCCTGGTCGTTCCCCGACAGGTAGAGTCCCGAGGCGTAGACCCGTTCGGCGTCCTGCGGCTGGCGGTTGACCATCGTCCGCATCAGCGCGTCGGCCTCCTGGCGTTCGCCGGCGCTGACCAGATCCCGCGCCAGACGGTAGGTTATCCAGACGCTGTCCGGATCCAGCGCCAGGCGCCGACGCTGAACTTCCGCCGCCTGCGCCCAGTTGCCCTGGCTCTCCAGAGCCTGCGCCTGTTTCTCCAGCCGGTCGTTAGTCAGGCTGCGCTCAATATCATCGATACTGCGCCGCTGAGCGGGAGGGAGGCCGGCGATCCAGGCGCTGGCTTTCTCCGGCGATTCGGCGCGATAGAGGTTGGCCAGGCCGCGCACCGCCAGGTTATTGCCGCGATCCAGGCGCAACGCCTGCTGGTAATAGCGCTCCGCCGCCGCCGCCTCTTTGCGCGCCGCCGCGACGTCCCCCAGCCCCAGCACGGCATAGCTGTCGGTGCGATCGACCCGCTGCGCCTGGGCATAATAGCTCTGCGCCTGCGAAAGCTGGCCGGCTTTCAGGGCGTTATCCCCCTGCTTTATCAGCAGCCAGTAGCGGTTAGTTTGCAGCAGGCTGTCCCACTTGCCGCGGTTCGGGCTGTCAGGGTCCATGGCAATCGCTTTACTGAGCTGCGCCACTGCCCGCGCGCGGTCGCCGCGCTGGGAATAGGCCTGGCCGAGAGCGCCCACCGCGTCGCTGTCGCGGCTGTCGGCCTGAACGGCTTTCTGCAGATCCGCGACCGCCTGCGTGGTATTCCCGGACTTGACCGCCGCCAGCCCTTCCGAGCGGGCGCGGAAAGTCGGATCCTGCAGCTGCGCCTGCTGTTGGTCGAGCAGAACGCGGGCGTTCGCCGCCACCGAGCCGGTGGGAAACTGCAGAAGAAATTGCTGCAACGCCTGCACGCTGGCCTTACTCACCGGCATGCTTTTCACCTCACTGAACCACATATCGGCGGCGATACCGCGTCCCGAGGCCGATCGGGCCATCTCCGCCAGATAGGCGAACCCCTCCTGCGGTTTGTTATCGGAGAACATCTGCTTCGCCAGCGAAGTCAGCAGGCTGACGTTGCCCGGCGCGCTGGCGTTCAGTTTTTTCAACTGGCTGACGCCTTCGCTATGGCGGGACGGCAGGCGCGCCACCAGCGTCCAGTATTCAATGGCGACGTCAACGTCATCCGGCACCCCGCCGTACAGTTTTTCATAGGCGGCGATGGCTTCATCGACCTTCCCGGCCACGCCCAGCAGTCGCGCCTGCTGCAGCGCCTGGCGGCCCTCGCCGGTGTTGCTTTTCATCTCATTGCGCGACGCCTTCAGCTCCGGGGAGTCCGGCGCCAGCTTCGTCAGTCGTTCCAGCTCTTTTTGCGCCCCGGCGGCATCCCCCTGACGCAGCAGATAGCGCATCCGCGCGGCAATCAGCTCCGGGTTGTTGGGATCAATCAGCTCCAGACGGTACAGCGACTGGCGCACCAGGTCTTCACGATTGCTGGCCTCGCCGAGGCGGACCTGCTCCAGCAGATGCTCCTGGGCAGGCGTCGTCGCCGCCTGCGCTAACGGCAGCAGCGCAACGCCGAGGGACAGCGTGAGTAAACTTAGTGAGAGCTTGCGCATTCCTGGTTCCAGTCAGGTTGTAATTCGCCACTCGCCGTGAAACGAAAACGGTGTTGATCCCAACCCTGGCCGAACAGCGTCAGAACTGCGCTGTAGTAGGCATCCGCGCCGGGATAGTTATCGGCGACGCGCTGGCGTTGCACCGACCGGGCCTCGTCGTCCTGTAAAAACGGCAGCATTGCCGCGGAGAAGCCCACTGGCCCCTGGCCGCTGGTTTTGCCGGTGGCGATATTCACTTTCTCCGGGGGTATCCCCTGCTCCGTGGTCTGCGCCGCCATCGGCGCGAAGCGTTGCAGCAGACGCGCTTTCTGCTTATCGCCATCATGGAGCATGCCCACCCACAGGTAGACGCGAATCGCGTCATAGCTGCCGATCGGCGGCTTTTCGGTTTTCAGCTGCCAGCCTTTCCCTTTCTCATAGCGCACCCAGTCCGGGGTAAAGCCTTTCGGCGCGGTCTCCAGCAGCAGGCGCAGGTTACTGTCGCGCAGAGCGGGCCACGGCGCGCCAAAACGCACAAAGTAGGTGGCCAGCTGCGGCGGAAGATAGCTGGGGTTAAACCGCCAGCCGCTGTCATCGGCAAAACCGACTTTTCCCGGCAGCAGCATCGTGCCGAGGCCCGGCACCGCCACCGTCTCTTCAGCGACAATCCGCGCCAGCAGGGCTTTACCGGTCTCGGTGTACTGCGGCTGCTGCCACAGGCGGCCCGCCTCCAGCAGCGCCCAGGCTATCCACAGATCCGAGTCGGACGCCGAGTTGCTGTCCAGCAGGGTCCACTGCTCATCGTCCTTTTTGCCCCACAGCCAGCCCGGCAGATGTTGTTTCAGATCGCCTTCCGCCAGGTTGTTCTGCGTCCAGGTCAGCAGTTTGTCGAACCCCGCGCGATCGTTGGCCGCCAGGGCGAAAAACAGGCCATAGCTCTGCCCTTCGGAGGTGGAGATTTTGCGCGCATCGCTGGGGTCAATCACCCGTCCCTCGGGGCTGACGTACGCTTGTTTAAACTGCTCCCAGGCGGGCCACTGGCAGGCGGCGCCCACCTGGCCCGCCGCCAGCAGCAGCGCCGAGAGCACCGCGCCACAAAGTACTTTCATCATGGTTTACTCATCATCCAGGCTAAGACGGCGGCGGCTGATGATGCGCAGCATGCGCCACAGCACCCATGCCAGCAGCACAATGCTGATGGCGGCGAAGATCGCCAGCAGTATCGGGTGGTTAGAGAGCGCGAACCAGATGCGCTCGAACCAGGGCAGATGACCCACGTAGTAAATATCCCCCACCCGCAGGCTGTTGACGCCGGATTCGCGGATCACCGCCACCGAGCCAAACATCGCTGCCCGCTTACCGCTGTCGTTGAGGGCGTTGGTCAGCAGTTCATTACCGCGCGGGCTGTCGGCCAGCAGGGCCACCACGCTGCGCTGATCGTTATACGGCGACTGGAAGCCAATCACCGCCGCCATCGGCCCGGAAGAGGTAATGTCGGTGCGGGTATTGGGCGTGCGGGCCTCATCGTCGGGATAAATGCTCGCCAGGTCATAGTGGCGCATCGGCATTTTCACCCAGCTTTTGGTCGCCTCGACCAGCAGGTTGATTTTGGTGTCGTCCTTGAGCGACGACGGGATCGCGCCGATCAGCAGCAGATCCGCGTCTTTATTCTTGATCTGGTTGCCATCGTCGGTCATTTGCAGATTAATCGCCGCCAGACCGGTCTGCGAACCGATGCCCCCCAGCGCCTGCAGCAGCGTCGCCACCTGGCCCTGGGTCGGCGCCTTCGGCACCACCACCAGCGTGTCGGAAAGGTCCGCCATACGGCTGTAAGGGAAGCCCGCATTGGCGAAGACGCGCAGGTCCGGCAAGGCGATAAAGTGATAATACTTCGAGAAGTCGATGGTCGAATCGTCGCCGATCACCACGTGGTTCTGCACCGGCTGGAAGGTAATACAGTTGTCAATGGAGCCGCCGGGCATCGGGTTCATATACTGGAAGTCAAAGCGCAGCTGGTTGACCGCCCCAAGACGCAGCGCGGGGATGGTGACCTCCGATTTGCCGTCCAGCAGCCCCTGCAGCACCGGCAGGCGCAGGATCAGTTTGTTCACGTCCTGGGAGCTGTTAAGGCTGAACGACTGCAGGAACTGGTCGTTGAGGCTGATATCCATCCGCGAGCTGTCCTTCACCGGCGGCATGGTGTAGCGGTATTTCAGATCCATATCGATGCCGTTGGCCCGCAGCAGATAGAGATCCGGCGGCAGGTTAAGCGCCACGGTGATGGCATCCGGCACCAGCCCGCTGGACTGCAGCTGTTGCTCATAGGTTTTCAGCTCAGCAAAGGTAACCGAGCGGTCGGTGCGCACCCAGTTCGGCGCGTCGTAAGGCTGACGCGGCTGCAGGGTTTTGATGCCGTCCACGGTGACGCTGCTGCCGCGGAACAGAATATTGCCCTGAGCAATCCCCTTCGCCGCCAGCAGCAGGTCGTTATCATCGCGGCCGAAAATCACCAGCAGCTTGACGTAGGGATCGTTCGGGTTGTCGATCATTTCGATGGTCGGCGCCTTGACCGGCGGATGATCGCGCAGGAAGTCCGGACGCTTGTCGTTGGTGGCGAAGACAATGGCGTTACGATCCGGCAGTTCATTGAAATAGACCGGGAACTGCTGGCCGCGCCAGCCGGCCTTGCTGCCGAACCAGGAGGCGACTATCGCCGCCGCCTGCTGCTGGGTGACCGCTGGCGAGCCCGGGAAAATCATCGGCAGCTTCAGCGGACGGTTATCGCGCGGATCGTAGAACGGCACCGGGAAGTGTGACAGATCGTTATTTACCTTCAGCGACTGGTAGGTGAGATCCAGATAGCTTTCGCGTCCGACGTCCAGCCACAGCGTGCTGCTGGCCGGGTTTTCGCAGACGTCGCGGTAGTGGCCGACAAACTCCAGCCGTACGCGGTTGAAGTCGGTGATGTACAGCGGGTCAATCGGCAGCTGCGCGCGGATCTTTTTCCCCAGCTGCTCTTTAGTGACGGGCAGGACGCCCATCAGCTCATCGTTAAGATAGACCTTCAACTGCGACTGCACGGGCAGCAGCGAGGGCGATGGGGTGTATTCCAGATTGAGCAGCGCGTTGGCGACCAGCTCATCGCTGCGCATGCCGAATTCGACCGACGCGTCAGGCCGTGAGCCGCGCAGCACGATGCTGCCGGGCGGCGGCGCGATGGTGGCAAAGCTCAGCTTCACCTCCCGCTGCGGCACGTTCTCGGCCACCGCCGCCGGAGCGGTCGGTTCGGCGAGGGTCGCCGTCGGCTCGCCCACCACGATCGGCGCAGCCGGGGTCGCGGCCTGCGGCTGAACGCCAGGGGCAGCGTTCGCCACCGCGGCCGGCGCCGCGTAAGAGGCCAGTGGATACCAGCTGCACATGCCCACCGCTACTGCACACATCCAGGAAAGTTTTCTTTTCATCGCATTATCATCATTGTTGAGCCATTGCCGGGTCTGCGGAGAGCGTCGGCGCGGCGCGTTCAGGGCGTCGGGGTACAAACGACGCTATCCAGGCCACCAGCGAAGTGAGCGCGCGGAAAACCACCTTCACCGACGGCGGCGAAAACTCCGCCAGGTGACGATAGCCACGGAAGCCCAGCTTGAGGATATCCAGCAGGCTTTCCATCGGCTTATCTTCCGGGAAGCTATCCTGCCAAAGCGCCCACGTATCAGCGCGGGCAAACGTACACTGCACAAAATCGATATGCTGCTGGTTGGTTAACGGCAGCAGCTGGAGCCCCACTTCGCTGCCGTTGACCCGCGCGACCCTGACCGGGAAGGCATACTCCTGCTGTCCCCGTTTGAGCAGCAGCCTGGCGTTCTGGCCTTCCAGCACCTGCGCGTCGCCGTTAATTTTGATCCCCAGTCCGCCGTCGGAATAGTCGTGGACGGTGCAGGAGAACAGGTGACCATCTTCGCGGGCGATAGCCGCCGGCATGCTCATTTCGACACGGTGCGAACGGCGAACCTGCTTGCTTTCAACCGAGACCGCCACCGCGCCGCCAAGAATAATCAGGTTGTAGAATACCCAGACAATACTCACCCAGACGGTGAGGATTTCATTTTCCGGGCCGTACATGAAGCGCCAGATCCCCACCGCGACGCCGACCAGATTGAGCAGCACCAGGTAGATATAGGGCCGGGAGATCACCCAGTCGACATACTCCTCTTCCACCAGCCCGCCCTTCGCGGTGACGTTGAACTTGCCTTTATGCGGGTTGATCAGCGCCACAAAAGTGGGCGGCGCGATATACCAGGCCAGCACCGTCTCGTAAATTTCACTCCAGAACGAATGGCGATATTTGCCCTGAATCTTCGAGTTGGTCAGGCTGGCGTGGATCATGTGCGGCAACACGAATAGCGCGATCATCAGCGCTGGCGCATAAATGATATAGGCATGGAGCAGCAAAAAGGCCAGCGGCGCCGTGAGGAAGATGAGGCGCGGAATACCGGAGAGAAAGTGAAGCATGGCGTTGGCGTAGCAGACGCGCTGCACCAGCTTCAGGCCTTTGCCAAACAGCGGATTATCGAGGCGGAATATCTGCACCATCCCGCGCGCCCAGCGGATGCGCTGGCCGATATGCGCGGATAAACTCTCCGTCGCCAGCCCCGCCGCCTGCGGAATACGCATATAGGCGGAGGTATATCCCCGCCGGTGCAGACGCAGCGAGGTGTGGGCATCTTCGGTCACCGTTTCGACGGCTATCCCGCCAATTTCGTCCAGCGGGCCGCGGCGGATAACGGCGCAGGAGCCGCAGAAGAAGGTGGCGTCCCACATGTCGTTCCCGTCCTGCACCAGGCCGTAGAATAGCGTCCCTTCGTTCGGCGTTTTGCGAAAACGACCAAGGTTGCGCTCAAAGGGATCGGGCGAGAAGAAGTGGTGCGGGGTCTGCATCATCGCCAGCTCTTTCTCTTTCAGGAACCAGCCCATGGTCATCTGCAGAAACGAGCGCGTCGGCACATGGTCGCAGTCAAAGATCGAGACGAACTCCCCTTTGGCATATTTCAGCGCATTATTGATGTTGCCGGCCTTGGCGTGTTCGTGGCTGGTACGGGCGATATAGTGCACCCCAACATCTTTGGCAAACTGGCGAAACGCTTCCCGTCCGCCGTCGTCGAGGATCCAGATGTTCAGCTTGTCCTTCGGCCAGTCGATGCCCTGCGAGGCGTAAATGGTGTTTTTCACCACGTTGAGATCTTCGTTATAGGTGGGGACGAAGATGTCCACGGTTGGCCACAAATCCATGTCCTCCGGCAGCGGCACCGGCTGGCGATTCAGCGGCCAGACCACCTGGAAGTAGCCCAGCACCAGCACCACCCAGGCGTAGGTCTCAGCGAACAGCAGAATGATCCCGCACACCAGGCTTACCGGGTCGTTCCAGTTCAGCGTCGAGGTATAGCGCCACCAGATATAGCGGCACGACACCGTCAGCGACAGCACGATCAGCATCAGCGCCGAGAAACGGCCCGGGATGCGCCGCACCAGCAGCGCCACGCCCCACAGCAGCATCAGGAAGATAAACTGCGACAGCGGGTTAAAGGGCTGCGTAATACACATCAGCGCCAGCACCAGCGAGCAGAAGGTCACCCCCCCAAGGATCGCCCGGCGCAGTTTAGGATTGAGGTGCGCCAGCTCTTTCTGTTTATCCAGATGGCCGGTGCGGGCGTTCATCTGCTCAGGCAATTTTTCCAGCCACTGCGTATAGCGACCGTGCACCCCTTCCAGCGCCGCCAGCGAACGCCAGTTGACCTTTTTCTCCGGCTCCGGCACGCGCGTCGTCAGTAACCACAGGGATTGCAGCAGGTAGCGCAGCGGATCCAGCGGACGCGGGCGATGCGGATTTATGTGGGGAAAATAGGTTTCATGGCGGGCCAGAATCGCCTGCCAGCGCGGCGTCTCCAGCGGCATCAGCGCCCAGACCAGCGACGCCCACAGACAGCCAAGCGACGCCGACAGCCACGAAGCGCCGTGCTGCCGATAGTCATCATAGCGCGCACGCAGCCGCTCCCCCACCGGCGGGGCCAGCAGCAGCGTACTGAGGCGGATCATGCCGCTCTCCCGGCGGAATAGTGGATCAGGCACCAGTTCGCCAGGGTCAGCACCTCTTCCGCCGCCAGCGAATCCTGACGATACTCCCCGAGAGGTTGTTTCGCCGCCAGGCACTCGGCCATCGCCTCGTCGCGGTGAATCGTCACCGGCAGGATGCGCGGCTGGCTCTCCAGCCACAGCTGGTAGAGATCTTCCTGCAGCTGGCTGCCGACCCGCAGATCGTTAATCAGAATATCGCCGTTGGCCGGGAGGGGCTGCTGGTGTAGACGGATATGGCTATTGGCGTCGGGATGAACCACCACCAGCGAGCGATCGCAAAGCGTCAGCAGCTCGCGAGTCAACGGCGAATAACCCGCCGGCAGATCCAGCAGCAGCCAGCGGTACTGGCCCTGTAGCTGCTGTACTGCCTCCGCTATCGCCCCCAGGGTGGGCTGCAGCTGGTCGACATTTTCTCTTTCGCCGGCGCTGAGCTGGCCAAACGGCAGCAGATCGATATGCTGCGTATAGCGCAAGCCCGCGTCACGCCAGTCCCGGCCGTCGAGCAGCGCCCGCGCCCAGCCGTCCTGATGATGGATATCGGTATTAAAGAAAAAGCGCAGCATATTATCCGGGCTGGCGTCGATCGCCAGCACGCTTTCACCGAGCAATTGCAGGGCCCAGGCGAGTGCAGCCGTAATGGACGTGACGCCAGTTCCCCCGCGCACGCCCTGTAATCCCAGAATAGCCATCTCCGGCTTCCTTATTTTTTCTCTGCAAACTCTGCCAGCAGCGGCCAGCGCTTCAGCGCCGCGTTCAGCTGTTCGCGCCTGGAAATATCATGATAATCAATATCCGGCAGGGAAAATGCCCGGCTAAGCGCCAGAAAATCATTTTGAAAGGTGTACCCCAGCGTGGCGTCCGTGGGTACCGCAGGATCTTTTGCTGGCATATCTCTGTCCGTTCGAAATTTATTATTAAACCAGAGGACGTATACAGCTCATCCTTAAAAGCAGGTGTACATGCTAAAACTGATGACCTTTAATTTCAATGTTAGGTTTACTCTGTCGGTTTCGCTAGTAAACTTATTCAGTGTCAATCAGGGCGCACGAGGGATGCCGTGGATAATGTATTTACTTTGGGTATTTCATCATTATGGGATGAAGTGTGCCATATGCCGGTCGGCGGAGTATGGTGGCTCAACGTCGACCGTTATGCCGATGCCGTCAGCCTGTTTAATCAGACGCTGGCCGCGCAGGCGAAAAACAGCCACGTTGCCGCGCTGGTTATGGGAAACAAACCCAAGGATATCATTTCCTTAGATCATACTCACGGTCCGGATAATATCGCGCTGTTCACCCTGCCGAATCGCCCGCAGGCGCTGGAGGAAATACACCGCGATTTAGTCTGCTCCCTCGAACCTGGCAATTATTTGTTTATTCTGCTATGCGCTGAAAATGCCTGGCAAAATATAAATAATGAAAAGTTATGCGCCTGGGTAGAAAAGACCAGCCGCTGGGCGCAATATCACCGTTGCGCGTTCTTAGCGATCAATTCCGCGCAGGATATCGATCGGCAGCTGACTCCCTTATTACGTGAGTACCGCTCCCTTTCCGGACTGGCAAGTATTCGTTACCAGGGCGACCGGCATATCTTTGATATTGCCTGGTGGGGAAGCGATAAGGGTATCAGCGCCCAACAGCAGCTGATGGTGCAACATGATGACGCCGGCTGGCGATTAGCGCAGGACGCTGAAACCAGCGTGCAGCCGCGCAGCGACGAAAAAGCGATCCTCAGCCATGTGCGCGTGCTGGAAGGCGCCCCGCCGCTGTCGGAATACTGGACGCTGTTTGACACCAACGACGAGGTCTTCAACGCCGGGCGCACCGCGCAAGCGGCGACGATCCTCTTCTCCATTACCCAAAATACGCAAATTGAACAGCTGGGCCGCTATATTCATACCCTGCGTCGCCAGCGCGGTACGGCGCTGAAAATCATCGTCCGTGAACAAACCCCGAGCCTGCGCGCGACCGATGAGCGGCTACTGCTCAGCAGCGGCGCCAGCCTGGTGATCCCCAGCAGCGCATCGCTCTCCCGCTGCCTGACGCTAATCGAAAGCGTACAGAACCAAAAGTTCTCCCGCCATATCCCGGAAGATTTTGCCACCCTGCTGACCTGGAGCCAGCCGTTAAAGCTGCGCGGCTACCAGAAGTGGGATGCCTTCTGCGAAGCGGTGCACAACGTGATGACCAATACCCTGCTTCCACCCGACAGCAAAGGCGTGATGGTGGCCCTGCGCCCGGCGCCGGGGCTGCGCGTTGAGCAGGCGCTGACGTTATGCAAACCTAACCGGATGGGCGACATCATGACCATCGGCAATAACCGGCTGGTGCTGTTTTTGTCGTTTTGCCGGATCAATGACCTCGATACCGCGCTAAACCACATTTTCCCGCTGCCGACCGGCGATATTTTTTCTAACCGTATGGTGTGGTTTGAGGACAAGCAAATCCTCTCGGAAATCGTAATCATGCGCGGCGTCGAGCCGGCGCGCTGGAACACGCCGCTGCCTCTCTCGGTCGGTAAAAACGAGACCATTAACGCCACCCACGATGGACGCCACTGGCGACGCTACCCCGAACCACACCGGTTAACCACCCGCGAGGAGCAAGCCTGATGATGTCTCTCGCCGATATTCTGCAACTGGTGGTGCTCTGCGCCCTGCTGTTTTTTCCGCTGGGCTACCTGACGCGCCACTATCAGCGCCGGATCCGCACGACGTTAAGACTGATGTTCTTTAAACCCCGTTACGTGAAACCGGCAGGGGTATTACGCCGGGGAACAACGGTTAAGCAAGGCAAAGCGAACAAATGACAAATAAAAAAACGACCGCGGCACCGCTTCCGCTCTGGCAGTACTGGCGCGGCCTTGGCGGCTGGAACTTCTACTTTCTGGTCAAGTTTGCCCTGCTGTGGGCCGGGTATCTCAATTTCCATCCGATGCTGAACCTGGTATTTCTCGCCTTTCTGCTGGTGCCGATCCCGCGCGAAAAGCTACACCGTATCCGCCACTGGATCGCTATTCCGCTGGGATTCGCGCTGTTCTGGCACGATACCTGGCTGCCCGGGCCAGAGTCGATTTTTAGCCAGGGGTCGCAAATCGCCGGCTTCAGCGCCAGCTATATCTGGGATCTGATTGTCCGCTTTATCAACTGGAGCATGGTTGGCGCCTTCTTTGTTTTGCTGGTGCTATGGTTGTTTATCAGCCAGTGGCTGCGCGTCACCGTGTTTGTCTCGGCAATGGTCGTCTGGCTGGCGGTCAGCCCGCTGCTGCCGGCCTTTACCCTATGGCCCTCCGGTCAGCCCACCACGGCCGCCGCCACGACCGCACAGGCCAATACCGGGGCCAACGCCGCCGCTGGCGCCGCGTCCAGCCCCGCCAACAGCGATATTCCGCCGCAGACCGAGCCGCCGACCTCAGCCAACCTGACCAACTGGCTGAACGCTTTCTATGCCGCCGAGCAGAAGCGCAAGACGCCGTTCCCGGACCAGCTGCCGGCGGATGCGCAGCCGTTTGACCTGCTGGTGATCAACATCTGCTCCCTCTCCTGGTCGGATATTGAAGCCGCCGGTCTGATGGATCATCCGCTATGGAAGCACTTTGATATTGTCTTCAAAAACTTTAACTCCGCGACCTCCTACAGCGGCCCGGCGGCGGTGCGCCTGCTGCGCGCCAGCTGCGGCCAGCTGTCGCATACTAACCTGTATCAGCCGTCCGGCGCCGACTGCTACCTGTTTGAAAACCTGGCGAAGCTCGGCTTCAACCAGCAGCTGATGCTCGGCCATAACGGTCTGTTCGGCGACTTCCTGAAAGAGCTGCGTTCGCTGGGCGGTATGCAGAGTCCGCTGATGGACCAGACCGGCCTGCCGGTCAGCCTGCAGGCGTTTGACGGCTCCCCGGTGTATGAGGATCTGGCGGTCCTCAACCGCTGGCTGAAGACCGAAGAGGCCAGCAGCAATCCGCGGAACGCCACCTTCTATAACACCCTGCCGCTGCATGACGGCAACCACTTCCCGGGACAAAGCAAAACCGCAGACTACAAAGTGCGGGCGCAGAAGCTGTTTGATGACCTGGATAACTTCTTCACCGAGCTGGAGAAATCGGGGCGGAAAGTGATGGTGGTGGTGGTGCCGGAACACGGCGGCGCGCTGAAGGGCGATAAGATGCAGGTATCTGGCCTGCGCGATATTCCAAGCCCGTCGATCACTAACGTCCCGACGGCGGTGAAATTCTTCGGCATGAAGGCGCCGCATGAAGGGGCGCCGATTATCATCGATCAGCCCAGCAGTTATCTGGCGGTGTCGGAGCTGGTGGTGCGCGCCCTCGACGGCAAAATGTTCAGCGAGGACAGCGTCAACTGGCAGCAGTATGTCGCCAACCTGCCGCAGAGCGCGGCGGTGTCCGAGAACGCCAACGCCATCGTCATCCAGTATCAGGGCAAGCCTTATGTCCAGCTGAATGGCGGTAGCTGGGTGCCTTATCCGCAATAAGCGACAAGGCCGCCTATGTTGGCGGCCTTACATCGTGAGACGTTCCCATTCCACCTTCTCAGCCCGCAGGCATACGGGCGGGGAAGGCGGCAAATCAATCACCGTATTTAGCGCTGATCCTGTTTCGCCAGCCAGACCAACAGCTTGAGGCTGGCAGAGTAATAATCATCCTTGTCGTCAATCTGCGGCGCCTCCTGCGGTTCACCCAGCGTCAGATCGCGCACCGCCAACAGGCCGCCGGCCATATACCAGGGGGCCACCTCGTTGGTGCTGACGTTGATCCACGCCGGGGTTTGCAGGCGCGGGTAACTCTGCATCCAGGCCTTCCAGGGCGCGAGCAAGGCGCTGTGCGGATCGGCCCACGAGAGATACAGCGGGATACGGATCGCATCGAAACTCATCCGCGGCGGCCACTCTTTGGCTGGCAGCATCTTGCCATCCGCCCGCAGCGCCACCCAGTCGCTGGGTAGATGTGATTTCCCCCAGCCCATCTGCCCCAGCAGCGCCTGTCCGTCGCTCTGCAATGTCCGCCAGGCGGTGAGATGCGTCCGCTCCGCGAAGGCGCGCCAGGCCGGGAAGATGAAATAGGAAGGGTTAAGGTTCAGGTGATCATTGAGGTTGAACCCTTTCACGCCCGGGAGCATCACCTGGCGACCGGCGAAAGTCACCACCGTAGACTTCAGCAGGGCGGCGGTGATGGCGTCAGAGGCAATCGCATAGCGCTTATCCTGCCACTGCTTTTGCGCGCGCAGCAGCGCCCAGGCGATCAGGGTATCGCCATCGGAGGCGTTGTTTTTATCGGCGATAGGGTCCGGCGCCACCGGGTTATAGCGCCAGTAAAACAGCCCGTTAGACTTGTTGCGCAGGGTGTTGTCCGTCCACTGCCACAGCTTGTCGAACGCCGGACGATCGTTATTCGCCACCGCCAGGAGCATGGCGAAGCCCTGACCTTCCGTATGCGACACATTGCCATTGGCGGTATCAATGATACGACCATCCGGCATCATAAAACGGGCCTTATAGCGCTCCCAGGCCGTATCCGCCCACGCCCTGGGCACCAGCATCACTACCGTTGTCACTATCACCGCCACTAAAGCACGCAGGGGCATAAATTCACTCTTTATGGATGGTAGTAGAGAAACTGAACGTCAGAGACGGAGAACACCCGCTCACGCTGCAGTATCACGTGGGCACTGCCTCCCTGACTCTGCAGCCAGCGAGAATATAACCCCTCGAGTATGGCACAGAACGCGTTGCACCAGCGCACGCGCCCCGCTTCGTCGCGGCTGACCGGCAACGCCTGATGGCGCAGGCGCAGGCCGTCCTCACCGACATCGATGGTCACCACGCCCCAGTGAAAATGAGTCAGCAGCCGGTTGATATTGGCCTCCAGATCCCCCACCGTCTCCGACGCCGGCAGCGGATGGGTCTCCGCCAGCGAGGCGCCCATCTGACGCAGGAAGGGCTGGCTTTCCAGCTCGCCGGCATTATTTAGCATACCTTCGATCATAATAATCAACAGATCGAACCATCCGGCAGGCGTCTGCTGCTGCTGAAACCAGGTCATCACCACCGGGTTATTGTTCTCCGTCATCATCAATGATCTCCTAACATATAGCGAATATAGAGCCCGGCGGTGCTTTCGTTATAATCCCCGAAGGTGTCATAGCCAATCTGGCCCCCCAGGGTCATTTGTTTGTTGACCTTGTAATCCGCCCCGGCGCGCAGGGTATACCCTATGCCGCTCTTCGAGGTCGCGGAGTAGTAGGCTTCCTTGGCAAACCCATTGCTCACCGCCGTCTCCAGGGTCTGTTGCCACTCCGAATTGGTCGGGAAATAGGCGCTCTTATCCTGACTGTAAGACTGATAGCCCACCGAGCCGCCGAGCTTCATGGTCCAGTTATCATATTTCTCCGTCAGACTGACCGGCAGCGATACGCTGACGTAGTTTTGCGGACTAAAGTAGCCCCCCTGACCATAGGTGAAGTAGCTGAGGTTTTTGGAATAATCCATATAGCTCATGCTCAACCCGGCCTGCAGCTGGCGGTATTCGTCATGGTAGGGACGAAGATAGACCCCGGCATTGGCGTTGATACTGGTGTTGCTGGCGACGTTCTGCCCCAGATAGCTGTATCCACCGCCGCCGACATAGAAGCCCGCGTCGCCGTCGTCATAGCTCAGCTGCAGGGTGCCGCCGTTTTTCGTCACCTGCCCCCAGGTTTTCCCGGAATAGGCGTCTTTCAGACCCACGTAGGAAAGCAGGCTGTCGGTTAGCGAGCGGCGTTCGCCGGTGAGGATCAGCGACAGATAGTTGGTCAGCTTGGGCGACCATTTCACCCCGCCGACTACGGTATTAAGATCCTGGCCCAACGGCGTGCTGCCGATATCGACCCGGTAATCGTCACCGCTTAACGCCAGCGCCAGTTCGACGCCATTGGCCTTCTGCGAATCGGTCGAGCCGCTGGTCTGGTCAACGTTCGGCTTGCGGCTGGACGAAGAGAGATAGCTGGCCACCTGCCCCGCATCATAGCTCCCGAGCTTCGCCAGGTTTTCCATCCCGCTGCTGGTGGTCGGATTGAAATCTGCCGCGTTCAGGGTGCCGAGGCCGCTTAACGCCTCGGCCCCTGGATTGCTGGCGAAATAGGCCGTCCGCTCCGCCTCGGTCATCGAGGCGATCGCCGCCTGCTCGCTGGTGGCGGTACTCACCATGTTGGAGACCGCGTTAGCCAGCGGGTTGGCGCCGTAGCGACGCCAGGCGTCGCCGCTGGCGGTCCCGGCGTTCAACGACACCGGGGTGACGGTAAAGTCAAAGCGCGAGTCGCCAAACGGCGAGGATGACCAGGTCAGCGGCGTCCGGAGCTCCGTCAGCTTGCTGGTGCCCGATTCGCCGTCGCGTCCACGCACGTCCATTCCCCCCTGCAGCCAGCTGCCGGTTTTCTCCTGCAGCGACTCCATCATGGTGTCCACCTGACGCAGCATCCGCGTCTGGGCGGTGTCCACCGGCAGATCGGTCCGCTGGATCCCCGGCAGCGTGGAACCGGGCGCGGCGGCCGACTGGGCAACCTGCCACGGCATGTACTGCCCGTAGGCGGAGGCCGTCCGCGTCGGCGCCGACGTTTGCGACACGCCGATAAAGGGGTTATCCGCCGCCAGCACCCCGCCGACGGTCGGCGTTTCGCTACTGTTGGTGCTTTGCATGCCCAGCAGTTTGCCGCGGGCGCTGCGCAGATAGGTCATCGCCTGCTGATGATGTCCCTGGGCCTCCGCCACTCTCGCCAGCAGCAGCAGGCGATCCGGGGAGTTATCCTGGCGCAAACCGCCGGCCAGCTGTTCAGCGCGATCGTTGTTCCCTGCGGACAGCGCCACGTCGATGGCCCCGGCGCGCGCATCCTGGTTCGGCGTATCGCGCGTCATCAGGTAGTCATAGACCACCCCGGCCTCTTTGTTCATTTTGCCGCTCTGGTACAGCCGCGCCATGGCGAACATCAGATCGGTATTTTGCGGATCGCTTTGCATAGCGCGGATCAGCTTGTCATACGCCGCAGCGTAATTGCCCTGCTCGCGCAGGCGGTCGGCTTCGTTGATCACATAGCCATTGCGAATGCTCGCCAGCTGCGTCGGCGTACTGCTGGCCTGCAGCTGCGGATTGCTGATCAGGTTCTGCGCCTCGCCGGTCAGCCCGGCCTGATTCAGGACGGCGATCTGATCGGCGTAATCCCCGGCATTGCCGGATACGCCGCTGCTGATATTGTTGCGCACCAGCGAGACCGCGGTGGTCAGGTCGCCGCTCTCGGCCAGCAGACGCGCCAGCTTGCCGGCGTCCGCCGGGGCTTTTGGCGGCGTGGAGGCCATCGCCCGCAGGGTATTGCTGGCGGCGATGGTATTGCCCTGCGCCAGGTAGTTTTCGGCCGTCACCAACTGCAGGTTGTAGTTCACCCGCTGGCGCAAATCGCGCATGTCGCTGGTCTGGCTGCCGCCGGGAATGCGCGCCAGCAGCGTCTGCGCCTGCTGCCAGGCGCCGTTTTCGCTGGCAAACAGGGCGGCGGCATACAGCGCACTGTTGCTGGCGCCGGGGCGATAGGCCGCCGACATCAGCGAAGAGGCCTCGCTGCCGTTACCCGATTTTTGCAGCAGCCGGGCCAGGTCGAGGCGCAGCCAGGGATCGTCCGGATAGCGGGCGACGCCTTCGCGCAGAGTGGCAATGGCGCCGGCTGGGTTACCGCCGCTGACCTGCGCCTGGGCCTGACGGCGCAGGGCATCGCCCGGCATACCGGCCACCACCCGCGGCTGCAGTTTTTGCCGCAGGCTCTGCGGGAGCGTCTGCAGCATCGCCTGCGCCTCGGCGGATTTATTCTGCTCGCGCAGCACGTAATAGAGGTTTTCCCGCGCCGCCGCGTTCTGCGGATCGTCATTTAACAGTGAGCGCAGCGTTTGCTCCGCCTGGGGCAAATCTTTGTTGTGCCGCAGCACATCGGCGCGGAACAGCTTCGCCGAGGCGCCCTGCGCCCCGCTCTGCTGCGCCAACGGCGCGGAGAGCGCCAGCGCCTGGCTGATATTGCCCTGCTTATAGGCCTGCTGGGCCTGCGCCAGCTGGCCGTAGAACAGCGCATCGGCCGCCTGCTGACGACGGGTCGCCGAGGCGTCGCCGCCGAGGTCCGCGGCCCGGCTCAGATACTGCGACGCGGCCTGGTAGTCGCCGCTGCGCTGGGCGATATAGCCCATGCCCGCCAGCGCATCGGCATCCTGGGGGTTAGTCTGCAATACCTCTTCAAACTGCTGCTTCGCGGCGGCGGTATTGCCGCTGTTGAGATTGGCGTAGCCCTGGCCGCGCGCCTGACCGCTGCGCCGTTCGCGAAAGTAATTCTGAACTTCGCTGTCCTGGGGATGCCGCTGCATCCAGGTGTCGTAATACTGCTCATCCCCGGCCTGCGGGCCCAGCCAGAGCAGCGCCTGGCGCAAGCCGCTGTCCGCCTCTTTATTGCCGCTGGCCATCGGCTCGAGCAGGGCGATCCCTTCCCGGCGAGTCTCTTCCCGCCAGGTTAACGCTTTGCCCAACGCCACCCGCGGGGCGTTCTCCTGCGGATGCTGCGCCACGTACTGGCGCAGCTCGCTGATAGCCTGCGGATAGAGCGATTTGTCGCTGGCCATGGTCAGGTAATATTCCGCCGCCAGCCCGGCAGGCGGCGTATTGCCATTGAACATACTGCGCCAGGTCGCCAGCGCCCCGGGGATATTGCCTCCGCGCGCCTGCTGGCGGGCCAGGTTGAGCTGGCCCTGCGGCACCTGCGACATCTTTTTGGCGTTGTCCAGATCCTGTAGTCCCGGGCTGTCAGGGGCCGCTTTCGCCAGCCGCGCGCGCCACTGCGCCGCCGCCTGCATATCGCCGCCCTGCTGCGACCAGAGCGCCATCAGATACAGCGCCTGGGTGTTGTTGGCATCCACCGAGAGCACCTTCTGCAGGGACTCCATCGCCAGCTCGTCATGAGATTTCTCATGCCAGTAGTTGGCCTGAGCGAACAGCGCCTGTAGCGCCGCGTCGTTCCCCGACGCCAGCGCGCCGCCCGAGGCAGCGAGAGTCAACGCGCCGGTGAGGCAGAACGTGGTGAGCCGACGGGTGTTTTTCATCGTTATTATTATTTTTCTTTTCATTGGTTATCCCCCGAACCCAGACGCTTACGGGCGTGACGTTTAAACATCGCAGTCAGCGCCAGTCCCATTATCGAGGTGGCAATCAGCCCCAGCACCGCCAGGAAACCTGAGTGCTGGCTGGCATACCAGACCGCCATCATGTACCACGGCATCTGACCGCTGGGGAACGGCGTACTCACCTGGAAGCTGCGCACCCCGTTATCGCTGGTGATCACCGCGGTATCGCCGCGGATCCCGGCGTTAATGCGCGGCGAGTCCAGATCGGTCTTCAGTCGCGCCAGCTGGTCATCATTGCTGGCCAGCGCCACCACCACCAGGCGGGTGGAATTCCACGGCGAGCGATAGCTGATGAACCCGCGCCAGGCGCTGCTCGACGAAAAGTAGCGATCGGCGTCGAGGCTGGCGGAAGTCCAGTCGCCGGTGAGCCGGCGCTGGACTTTTTGCCACAGGTCTGGCTCGCGGACGCTCAGCACATTATCTACCGGGCGGTAGGGTGAGTCGGCCAGCAGGCTCTGGTTAAAGGCCTGCTGATCGAGAGCGGTGACCGCCAGCACATCACGTTCACGCAGCGACTGCAAATCCCCCCCGCCGGTGGGCATCCCGAGCACGACGCGGTTATTCGCCAGCGCGGTGCCGGTCGCGTTCCCGGAGCGTGCCGCCAGATTCAGCAGGGTCGCCACCTGGGTTTCAGACGGGTCCGCCGGCAGCAGAAGGGTCGTCTGCGAATAGTCCGCCAGCCGCGAGAAGGGGAACGAGGCGCCGACAAAGTAGGAGAGATTGGGCAACAGCGAGAAGTGACGCGTCTTGCTCAAATCGATCCAGGAGTCGTCAGTGATCCGGCTCTTGATATTGTTATTCAGCAGCACCGAACACGGAACATCGTCCTTTGGCACCACATTGAAGTACATCGACAGCTGGTTATCGCCGTAAATCAGGTAGGGCGCCAGCGGGATGGTAAAGCGCTCCTGGCGCGCATCGCCTCCGAGGTAGCGCCAGACTTTCTCCAGCGGCCCCTGCTTGTTCATCGGCAGGTTGTTGAGGAAGGTGCCGTTGAGCGTGACGCTCAGCAAGGACTTGTCCTCATTAATCCAGCTTTCCGACGGGAAGCGGTAGCCAACCTGTAGCGGAATGGTCTCTCCATCCCACAGATAGAGATCGGGCGCGGCGCGGAAGGCGATACGTAAAGGTTCGTGCCAGACGCCGCTGACGGTCGGGCTTTGATCCTTACGCAGCAGCTCGCTGAGCTTGACCGGACGATCGGTGGGGATCCAGCGCGGGGCATCATATGCTTTGCCAACCGGGATGGTCTGCGGTTCGACATCCAGCGTCGCGGTTTGCGGCGCAAAGTTGCCGCGGGTTAACCGCCAGGCGGCCATGCGCAGCGCCGTATCGTTTTTGCCGACAATCAGCAGCAGTTTATAGGCCGGATTGGCGGGGTTGGCGATGATGCGCAGCAGCGGCTTATCGGTTTCCGGCAGCATCATGCCGCCCACCTGCTCCCCCGGATGGCCAATCACGATGCCGTGGCGTTCCGGCAGACGGTCGCGCAGCGCGCTGAAGGCGATGCCGCGATAGTCCGCCTGGATACCCAGCCAGGAGGAGATCAGCGCCGCGGCGCTGAAGACGTCCGCCGACGGCTTGGCCCCATAGGCGACCGCAATGTCCGCCGGGGTCATCTGCATGCTGTCAAAGAAGGGCCGCGGGAAGTGGCTCAGGTCGTCGCTGATGTTCAGCTGCTGGCTTTCCCAACTGAAATGCGACGTGGGCAGCACCGTCACCCGCGACGTATCATGAATGTCACGCTGGCACTGCAGGGTATCGCCATCGTTGATCTTCACGCTCAGGTTATTGCTGGAGACCATCAGCGCGGGCGGAATATCCAGCTGATAATGGGAGACATCCTCGCCATCGGCGCCCAGCGGCAGCGTACCGAGCGGTTGACCGTTGAGCATCAGCTGCAGGGTGGCGTTGCGGCTCGCCATCTCCGGCGATACGCGAACGGCAAGGCTGAGCTGCGAATGGATCACCACCTGATCGGCAGGCAGGGTAAAGCTGACCCCCCCCTGTCGCTGGCCGCCGCTGAGGATAATCCCGTCCGGCATCCCCATCTGCGCCAGATTCAGATCGCCTCCCCAGACCGGAGCGACAGGAATGACCTCCGGCGCTGCCGTGCCGCTCACCGGCGGGGGTAAGTCCGGCATAACCGGCGCAGGGGCCGTCGCCGCCGCATCGCCGGCGGTGGCGGGGGCTGCCGGAGAGGCGCCCTCCTCTGGCGAGGCAGCCGGAGGTTCGTCGCCTGGCTCGCTGTCCGCCGCGTCGTTGAGCTGCGGGAAGCTCAGCGGGGCAGCGGAGCCGGAGCCCGGTTCTTCACTGTGTAGCGCAGGCGCAGAGAGCATCCCTGCCAGCAGCGCCAGCGTGGTTAATCGCTTCATAACGTCCCATCCTCCTGCGCCGTTTTCGCCACTGTTGCCCGATTGCGCTGGCTGCGACGGGTTTTCCACGTCAGCCAGAACAGTTCGAACACGCAGCGTAAAATGGTGAAGAAGGAGCGGAACGGGTTATCCTGCGGGCGCGGCGGATTAATCCACGCATCCGCGCGGGCCAGCACCACGCGCACCAGTTCACGGCGGCGCGAAAGCGGAATATCTTCATCAAACTTGAGGCGCAGGAAGCGCTCGTCAGAGGTGACCAGCTGGGCCGGGATCGAGATAGCCCCGGACTGCAGGATCAGCTCAATCTCTTCGATGTCATCCTCCAGATGGCGATTATCAGGCGCGACCACGCGGCAGCCGCCCATCGACAGGTCCGCGGTATGGCTGCGCGAGACGATGCCGCTGGCGTAATGGATCACCACCGGAATATCGACATCGATACGAATGGTTTTTCGCACCTGCCGCGTTTCGCGCGCCACGGCAATCGCCGCCAGCAGGAAGATCAGACTGTAGATCCCCCACCCGACGTTGAGGGCGATAACGTTGGGATCCGAGCCAAAATAGTCATGGCCAATCGCCCGGACGATGCCGACGATCACCCCCAGGGCCAGCAGGCAGGCCACCACCAGGTGCGGGCGCACCACGGTGAAATCGAAGTAGCCGACGTCAAGCAGCCCCCCCTTATCGGTAACGTTAAACTTGCCGCGTTTGGGGAAAATCATCGTCACCAGAGTCGGCAGCACCAGGTGGAAGGCCAGCACAATATCGTAGATCTCCCCCCAGAAGCTGTAGCGATAGCGGCCGTTCATTCGCGAACCAACGTAAATAGCGAGGAACAGGTGCGGCAGGGCATAGGAGACGATCAGGCTCGCCGACGAGTAGATAATATTGAGGTTAAACAGCAGGTAAGCCAGCGGGGCGGTGACAAACACCACCCTGGGCAGCGCGAACTGGTAGTAGAGCATGGCGCTGAGATAGCACAAGCGCTGCTGAAAAGTCAGCCCGCGGCCAAACAGCGGATTATCGACGCGGAAAATCTGCGTCATCCCGCGCGCCCAGCGGGTACGCTGGATGACGTGCACCACCAGGCGTTCAGTAGCGAGGCCTGCGGCCAGCGGGATATCGAGAAAGGCCGACTTCCACCCCAGACGCTGAAACTTCAGCGCCGTATGAGCATCTTCGGTCACCGTTTCGACGGCGAAACCGCCGATCTGCGCCAGCGCCTCGCGACGGATCACCGCGCAGGAGCCGCAGAAAAAGGTGGCGTTCCAGTTGTCGTTCCCCTGCTGAATCGGGCCATAGAACAACATCCCTTCGTTGGGAATGTTGCGTCCGACGGAGAGGTTACGTTCAAACGGGTCCGGGGAATAGAAGTAGTGCGGCGTCTGCACCAGAGCCAGCATCGGGTCTTTCAGGAAACCGCCGACGGTGGCCTGCAGGAAGACGCGCGTGGCGACGTGGTCGCAGTCGAAAACGCAGATAAGCTCCCCCTGAGTCAGGGTCAGCGCATGGTTAAGGTTCCCCGCTTTGGCGTGCTTGTTGTCATTGCGGGTGATATAGCCCACCCCAACGTCGGCGGCGAAGACGGCAAACTCGCTGCGCTTACCGTCATCCAGAAGATAGATTTTCATTTTATCTTTTGGATAATCAATGCATTGTGCCGCCAGGACGGTATCGCGCACTACCTCCAGCGGTTCGTTATAGCTCGGAATATAGATATCGACCGTCGGCCACTTACTCATATCATCCGGCAGCGGAACAATGCCGCGCTTCAGCGGCCAGACCGTCTGCAGATAGTTAAGCAGTAGCATCACCCAGATATAGACTTCCGCCAGAAAGAGTCCCATGCCGAGAATAGCTTCAATGGACGAGTTGAAGTGCAGGGTCTGCGTGAGGCGAAAATACATGTAACGGGTGGACATCAGCAGCGACGTGACGACCATAATGACCGATACGCTGCGGCGCTTGCTGAAGCCCATCAGAAAGAGAATACCGATACTTAACAGACCAAAAATATACTGCTTTTGGCTGTCCATCGGCGTGATCACCACCAGCACGGCGACCGGTGACAGCACCAGCGCCAGCAACCAAAAAAGAGACTTTTTCATTCAGCAGCCCTGCAAAAAGTTAACGCCCTGACATGCGTGGCTGGCTGTGCACCGTGCCATCGCCAATATGAATACCCAACAGCGAAGATATTTTTTTAGCCATGATTTCAATATCGAAGGCCGCTGCCGAGGAAGCGTTAAAGTCCAGGATCGACTTCTGCGAGGCATTGGCCTCCACCACGCTTTCATCACGATGGATCACGCCAAGCAGTCGCTCGCCCAGTTTCTCTTCCATCAGGCTGGTGACGTCCCGGCTGACCTGGCGACGGTTATCGCTTTGGTTAATGACGAAATAGTGCCCGTGCTTATGATTCAGCGCCGCGCCGGTCAGGCGCTGCTTTTCTACGTGCGCCAGGGTCGACATCGAGGCGGTATCCGCCAGCAGCGGGATAAGATGCAGGTCCGCCAGCCCCGTCAGCGCCTTTAGCGCGGGCGAAGGTCCAGGGGGCATATCGGCGATGGTGATAAGCCCGGGATAATTAAGCAGCGCGGACAGACCGCGCTGGAGGAAATGGTCATTATGGGTCAGTTGCTCATCAAACGCCTGACGCTGCGCCTCACTCACTTCGCCATATGGCAGGACGAAAATATTACTGCCGGCGCTCAACACGCACTGGCTCCAGTCGTGCAGCTCCAGCGCCTTCGCCACATAGCCCCGCTCATCGTTCAGCGGTACGCCAAAATGCAAACGCAGCGCGTTCTGGACATCAAAATCCAGCGCCAGAACTTTGCTGCCCGTCCGCGCCAGCGAATAGGCTAAATTGGCCGCCAGGGTCGTTTTCCCTACGCCGCCTTTCGGTGAACAGACGCAAATCAACGGCATGTCGCGATCCTTTCCAGAAGTGATTTCAAAGGCTGGTCTTTATTTTTCGCCACCGGCTCCGCGCTTTTCGCGGCGAACAGGTGGGCATAGTTCTCGGCGGCGGGCGCGGGTCGGGGGGCCATTCTCGGCGGCGGCGCCATGGCCGGTTCCGACGCCGGAATTGAAGGCGCAGGGGTCGGCGCAGGCTCCTGCCTGACCGGCTCCGGTGCGGCTGCGGCGGTCTCCACGACCGCCTGGGAAGTAGCAGGCGCGGCCGAAGCGGCAGACACAACAGGATCAGAGGTTGGCGCCGCTGCTACGGCCGCCTCTACCTGGCGGAACAGATCCGCGGGCACCGACTGCGGCAACGGCGCGGAGACCGAGCCTCCCAGCGCCAGAGAAGAGGATTTCTCGGCGCCGGGATTTAGCTGATTGAGGATCGCCCAGTCGCCGTGTTCCCGCGTGGCGGCTTGCGAAGAAAGATCCTGAAAGTTGAGGTTTTGCGTCCGCGTTTTTTCTTGAAAGCGCTGCAGATCATCATAATGGTTCATTGATAACCTCATGATTTTAAAAATTTCATATTAAGTTTGTTGTTATTTTCTGGGTATATTAAAAATATCGTGACGCTTCTGGGATGGCAGATAACGCGCCGATGGTGACGTACCAATACACACGATTGACAGGGTTATAATAGTTTAGAATTTGATTTTCGGGATGATTCCACGGCAGAAGTATCGCTACACTAACATTTCCCTTGCAGAAGGGTAGCCCCATTTTTTAGGTATGCGTACATCCTTACTTCCCGCAATCACCACGCTTCCCAGTCGTTTTTATATAAAAGTATTAGGTCATGATGAAATCATAGCGTCAGATCAGCGAAAGAATAAACCTGAACCATTTTAATTTCTCTTTAATTCTATAAAAATGGACTGAAAGGCTTATTTTTTCGGATAATCTACGAAGAATGCTCTGAGAGAGTGACATAAACTGCGGCAATATGCGTAAGCGCCAGGTTTTATCCACGGCGGGAGAGAAGCTCCCGGCCATGGGACCGGGAGCGCGCCATCAGGCGTGGGACTTTTGCGGATTCTCATCCTGGTCGACGGCAAAGCAGGCCACCAGCTGGCCGCCGTAATCCTTCAGCTGCGGCTGGAGCTGAGTGCAGGGGCCAAAGCGACGGCGACAGCGCGCGTTAAAGGCGCAGCCCGGTGGCGGATTTAGCGGGCTCGGCAGTTCGCCGGTCAGCTTGATCCGCTCGCGCCGGTCGTCTGGGTTCAGACGCGGCGTCGCCGACAGCAGCGCCTGGGTGTACGGATGACGCGGATTGTTGAAGATCTGGTCTTTGGTGCCCTTCTCCACGCAGCGGCCGAGATACATCACCATCACTTCATCGGCGATGTGCTCGACGACCGACAGGTCGTGGGAGATAAACACGTAGGACAGCCCTAAATCCTGCTGCAAATCCATCATCAGGTTCAGCACCTGGGCGCGTACCGAAACGTCCAGCGCGGAGACCGGCTCATCGGCAATCACCACATCTGGATCCAGCATCAGCCCGCGAGCAATAGCGATACGCTGACGCTGACCGCCGGAGAACATATGCGGGTAGCGATCGTAATGCTCGGTTTTCAGGCCCACTTTCGCCATCATCGCCAGCGCTTTTTCACGCCGCTGCTCTTTGCTCAGGCTGCTGTTAATCAGCAGCGGCTCCTCCAGAATCTGCCCCACTTTTTTACGCGGGTTCAGCGAACCATACGGGTTCTGGAACACAATCTGGATTTTTTGCCGCCGCAGCTTCTGCGCCTGCGGGTCGTGCTTAAGCAGATCCTGCCCCTGATAATAGAGCTCGCCGCCGGTGGGGATCTCAATCATCGTCAGCAGACGACCGAGGGTCGATTTGCCGCAGCCCGACTCCCCCACTACCGCCAGCGTTTTACCGCGCTCAAGGGTAAAGGAGACGCCGTCCAGCGCCTTCACCAGCCGTTCCGGGGCGAATAACCCCTTCTTCACCGGATAGTGTTTTTTCAGATCAATGGCCTGCAACAGCGGTTGTGGCGTGGCGGCCTTTTGCGTACTCATAATCCAGGCCTCCCGGCATCATCGAGTGGGTAGTGACATTTAGACTGGCGGCCGCCGGTCAGATCCGCGAGCGCCGGCTCTTCGCTACGGCATTTATCCGTGGCATAGGGGCAGCGCGGATTAAGCAGGCAGCCGTTGGGACGGTCATATTTCCCCGGCACCACGCCCGGCAGCGAGGCCAGACGCGCTTTATCCTGGGCGAATTCCGGCAGCGCGCGCAGCAGCGCCTGGGTATAAGGATGGCGCGGCGCGCGGAAGATATCTTTCGCGTCACCGGTCTCCACCACCTGACCCGCGTACATAACGATAATTTTATGCGCGGCTTCCGCCACCAGCGCCAGGTCGTGGGTGATCAGCACCAGCGCCATATTCTCCTGCTGCTGCAGATCCAGCAGTAGCTCAATGATTTGCGCCTGAATGGTCACGTCCAGCGCGGTGGTCGGTTCATCGGCAATCAGTAGTTTTGGCCGACAGGCAATCGCCATCGCGATCATCACACGCTGGCTCATGCCGCCGGAAAGCTGATGCGGATAGACGTCCAGCCGCGAGGCCGGATCGGGAATGCCCACCAGGTTCAGCAGGTCGATGGCCCGCTGGCGGCGGGTTTGCTTATTACCACCCTGATGGACCTTAATCGCTTCCATAATCTGGTAGCCGACGGTAAAGCACGGGTTGAGGCTGGTCATTGGATCCTGGAAGATCATCGCCACTTCCGCCCCCACCAGCTGGCGCCGCTCTTTTTCAGAGATGCGCTGCAGATCGCGGCCGTTAAATTCCAGTTTGTCCGCCATCACCCGGCCGGGATAGTCAATCAGCCCCATAATCGCCAGCGAGCTGACGGATTTACCGGAGCCGGACTCCCCGACGATACCGACCACTTCACCCTGCTTCACGCTATAGCTGATGCGGTCTACGGCGCGGAACGGCGCGTTTTCATCGCCGAAATGCACCGATAATTTATCTACATTCAATAACGCCATCTCGAACCTCTTACTGCTTCAGTTTGGGATCGAGCGCGTCACGCAGACCGTCACCCATCAGGTTAAATGCCAGCACCGTCAGCAGGATCGCCACGCCCGGGAAGGTGACTACCCACCAGGCGCTCTGCGCGAACTGCAACACGTCGGAAAGCATGGTGCCCCACTCCGGCGTCGGCGGCTGCGCGCCCATGCCGAGGAACCCCAGCGCTGCCATGTCGAGAATGGCGTTGGAAAAGCCCAGCGACGCCTGAACGATCAGCGGCGCGAGACAGTTAGGGAGAATATTAACGAACATCTGGCGCATCGCGCCGGCGCCCGCTACGCGGGAGGCGGTCACGTAGTCACGGTTGACCTCCACCAGCACCGCGGCGCGCGTGAGACGCACATAGTGCGGGAGCGCCACGAAGGTTAGCGCCAGCGAGGCGTTGACGATGGAGGGCCCGAAGATTGCCACCAGCACCAGCGCCAGCAGCAGACTCGGCAGCGCCAGCATAATATCGACGACGCGCATGATGATTGAGTCCACCACTCCGCCGAAATAGCCCGCCACCAGGCCGAGCACCACGCCGAGGATCAGCGACAGAACCACCACCAGGCAGCCCACCAGCAGCGACAGGCGGGCGCCGTACATCAGGCGCGACAGAATATCGCGGCCCACGTCGTCGGTGCCGAGCAGATGCGCCATGCTGCCGCCGTCCTGCCAGAACGGCGGCGCCAGCAGCGAATCACGGAACTGATCCGCCGGGTTATAGGGGGCGAGGAAGTTGGCGAATACCGCGATGACGATCATCACCACCACATATACCAGCCCGACGACCGCCCCTTTGTTGCGTTTGAAATAGTGCCAGAACTCCTGCAGCGGAGTCATGGGTACCGGCGCAGCGATAACTTTATTTTCAGTAACTTGTGACATGATGGCCCCTTACTTCTTATGCCGGATACGCGGGTTCACCACGCCGTACAGCAGGTCGACCAGCAGGTTGACGAGGATAATCATCGTCGCCACCAGCAGCACCCCGCCCTGCACCACCGGATAATCGCGACGCTGCAGCGCGTCGATCAGCCAGCGACCTAAACCAGGCCATGAGAAAATGGTTTCCGTCAGGATGGCGCCCGCCAGCAGGGTGCCCACCTGCAGACCAATCACCGTGACCACCGGCAGCATCGCGTTACGCAGCGCGTGGATCACGATCACCCGCATCCGGGTCAGGCCTTTGGCGCGCGCGGTACGGATATAGTCTTCGCCAAGCACTTCCAGCATCGACGAACGGGTCATACGCACGATCACCGCCAGCGGGATGGTGCCCAGCACGATAGCGGGCAGGATCATATGCATTAAGGCGTCAATAAAGTCGCCCTGCTCGCCCCAGATGGCGGTGTCGATCAGCATAAAGCCGGTCAGCGGCAGGGTATCGTCAAGGAACACCGTATCGCTGATGCGCCCGGAGACCGGCGTCAGGTTCAGCTGTACCGAAACCAGCATAATCAGCATCATGCCCCACCAGAAGATAGGCATTGAGTAGCCGGTCAGCGCCAGGCCCACCGCGGTGTGGTCAAAGATGGAGCCGCGTTTTACCGCAGCCAGCACGCCCACCGGAATGCCGACGGCGACGGCGAAGATCATCGCGCAGACGCCCAGCTCAAGGGTGGCTTTAAAGCGTGGGACAAACTCCTGCCACACGGGAATGCGGCTTTTCAGCGAGATGCCTAAATCGCCGTGCAGCACGCCCCAGATATAGTGGGCATATTGCTGCCACAGCGGCTTATCAAGGCCCATTTCGGCCAGCAGCTGCGCGTGACGTTCGGGGGAAATACCACGTTCGCCCGCCATAATCATCACCGGATCGCCGGGGATCATATGGACGAAGGCAAAGGTGAGAAGGGTGATACCGATAAATGTCGGGATGACTAGTCCCAGACGTCGGAGAATAAACTGCAACATAACCCGGATTCTCTCTAGTGACGCCCCGCCTGGCGACAGGGCGTCTGTATTGCTCACAAAAGCATTCCCCGGAATAGCGGGAATACGCCCCCCGCCTCTCCCACGCGGGGAGAGGGGGTCAGGCATCGTGCTTATTATTCGACAGAGACGTTATCGAAGTGGTGTTTGCCCAGCGGGTCCACCACATAGCCTTTGACTTCTTTACGCACCGGCTCATAGACGGTGGAGTGAGCAATGATCAGCGCCGGAGCCTGGTCATGCATCACTACCTGAGCCTGTTTGTACAGTTCAATACGCTTGTTGTGGTCGTCGGTAGCGCGGGCCGGCTGAATGAGATCTTCAAACGGCTTATAGCACCAGCGCGAGTAGTTGGAGCCGTCTTTCGCCGCGGCGCAGCTGAACAGGGTCGCGAAGAAGTTATCCGGATCCCCGTTGTCGCCGGTCCAGCCCATCATCACGCTCTGGTGCTCGCCCGCTTTCGCCCGCTTCAGATACTCGCCCCACTCGTAGGTGACGATCTTGGCCTGGACGCCAATCTTGGCCCAGTCAGCCTGAATCATCTCCGCCATGCGGCGGGCGTTCGGGTTGTACGGACGCTGTACCGGCATCGCCCACAGATCGATGGTGAAGCCTTTTTCCAGGCCCGCTTCTTTCAGCAGCTGCTTCGCCTTCTCCGGATCGTAGGTGTAGTCCTTAACGTCGTCGTTATAGCCCCACATGGTCGGCGGGATCAGGTTCTTCGCCGCCTGGCCTGCGCCCTGGTAAACCGCTTTGATGATCGCTTCTTTGTTGACCGCGTAGGTCAGCGCCTGACGTACTTTGACGTCGTCCAGCGGTTTCTTCTCGGTGTTAAAGGAGAGATAACCAACGTTCAGACCCGGCTGTTCCAGCAGGGTAATGTTCTTATCTTCCTTCATGCGCGCGATGTCCGCCGGGTTCGGGTACGGCATCACCTGGCACTCGTTTTTCTGCAGCTTGGCATAGCGCACGGAAGCGTCCGGGGTGATGGAGAAGACCAGACGATCGATCTTCGGCTTGGTACCCCAGTAGCCCGGGAAGGCTTTATACAGAATGCGGGAATCTTTCTGGTATTGCAGCAGCTGGAATGGGCCGGTACCGATAGGATTGAGATCCACTTTTTCCGGCGTGCCGGCTTTCAGCATGTTGTCAGCATACTCTTTCGAAAGAATGGAGGCGAAGTCCATGGCCAGATCAGCGAGGAACGGCGCTTCCGGACGGGTCAGGACGAACTGGACGGTATTATCGTCCACTTTCTTCACTTCGCTAATCAGGTCCGGTAAGCCCATCCCTTCAAAGTATTCATAGCTGCCGCCAGAAACTTTATGGTACGGGTTATTAGTATTCTTCTGGCGATCGAAGGAGAACACCACGTCATCGGCGTTCAGGTCACGGGTTGGTTTAAAGTCTTTATTATCCTGCCACTTCACACCCTGACGGAGGTGGAAAGTATAGGTTTTGCCATCCGCA
The DNA here is from genome assembly GCF_025813515.1 of Klebsiella sp. KP20-425-1. Classification (NCBI taxonomy): domain Bacteria; kingdom Pseudomonadati; phylum Pseudomonadota; class Gammaproteobacteria; order Enterobacterales; family Enterobacteriaceae; genus Klebsiella; species Klebsiella sp. KP20-425-1. Next base: position 226,967 of record NZ_CP109614.1, on the reverse strand, counting down.
CTGACTTCCCATTTCTCAGCAAGTCCTGGAATAACTTCCGTCGTACCGGTTTTAAATTCGACCAGGCGGTTATAGATCGGTACGGAGCTGGCATCATAGGTGGTGCCAGAGGTGAAGAGCTGTGGGTTAAATCCTTCCGGCGAGCCTTCAGAACAATAAACCAGGGTTTTCGCTTGCACGCTGGCGGCGACGGTCATGGCGACCAGGCTCAGACCAAGCTTCAGCATCCCTGATTTCTTCAAGGAAATACTCATTATTCTGCTCCAAAATTGTGATGTTGTTTGCATATATCCGCCAGACCTTTATTTATTTTTTACCCGGTCCGGTCGGTGGTGCCCGAAGGCGTAGAGAGAGATGGGGATTCCTTTCGCAAAAACGACTGAGTTGCAGTACGGATTCTCCATGAAATGCCCCTCATGCCCTACAATCTGTCAACAGAATGGGGAAACGTCAATACAGCCAGCCGGGTTTTACATCCAGCGTGAGAAACGGCAGGCAAAGATTAAAAAAACTTCAGGACGCTATTTTCAGCAGAGAAATTTATGCTACTGGCAATTCAGCAGAATAAAGACCTTATTAATTTGCAACACCCAGTGGGAAACAATGCCAGCAAATGAGAAAAATTTCTTGCTGTGTGACCAATATGTGAGCGATTAATAGCGTGAACGTTAAAACGCACAGCGGAAAATGCTGCATTCAGCCATAAGCTTCGCGAAAAAAGATCTGTTCATCGATAAAAAAATGCAATGGAAGATGTCACAAAATAGCGAATAGCCGGCTGAAAACGTGAGTAAAGACGTTTATTGTGATTTTGGTGGTATTTTTGGCCAGTTGTGCACTGATGATGCCCGGCGGCGCTGCGCTTGCGCGGGCCTACGAAACGCGAGTCGAACCTCCTGCCCCCGGAGGTTCTCATCCTCACTGGCCTCAGATGCAAAAAAGCCTGCTCATTGAGCAGGCTTTTCGAATTTGGTCGGTGATAGAGGATGACTCACCACTTCGTGGCTCGCCCTGCGGGCCGTTGCTGACGCAACGTTCTCTCGCTTCGCTCGAGTCGAACCTCCTGCCCCCGGAGGTTCTCATCCTCACTGGCCTCAGATGCAAAAAAGCCTGCTCATTGAGCAGGCTTTTCGAATTTGGTCGGTGATAGAGGATTCGAACCTCCGACCCCTTCGTCCCGAACGAAGTGCGCTACCAGGCTGCGCCAATCACCGAATGCGGGGCGCATCTTACTGCTGGGATGCCTACCCGTCAATGCCTTATTTTCAAAAAATCGCTCAACCGGCGAGAAACTCAGCAGCCTGAGCAGCGAATCGCCGGTTGCTCAACGTTTTTAGCGGCAGTTGACCTCAAACGTTTTGCGATACTCGGATACCTTACATGTCACCGGCTCGCCGAGATAGGTTGCGCCCGCCGGGGTGAATGTAAACTCTCCCAGTAGCATCGTCAGCTCCCCCAGCTCCGGGCAGGATTGCTGATGACGCATAATATCCGGGCGGGTATCGTTATTCACCGCCCGGGCGATGTCGCTGTATGCCAGCTTGTCAGCAAAGGCATTAGCACAAAACTGCAGTTCGCTTTGCGCCATATGCGCGGCCTGCCCCTTCAGCTCGGCATGCTGTGCCAGCAGCAGCTGGCGAACCTCGCCGGCCCGGCTGTAGCCAATCGCCGTATAGCCGGCCTTATTGCTGAGGTTGACGCTGGCGCCAGCCGCAAGCAGCGCCTCGACATTGGCTTTATTATTCATTTTGACCGCCAGCATCAGCGGGCTGAGATCGTTGGCGGAAAGCTGGTCCACCTTTGCGCCGCGCTGCGCCAGCGCCGCGATCACCGCAGGCGCCCCCTGACCCGCCGCCACCTGCAGCGCCGTGAGTCCTTCACGGTTCGGCTTATCCACTTCCCCCCCGGAGGCCGACAGCGCCAGCACCAGATCTGGATCATCCCCCGCCGCCGCCAGCATCAGCGGTGTGGTGCCGGATTTATCCGCCAGGCTGGTGTCCGCCCCGGCGTTGGCCAACGTCGTGATGGTTTCCGCCGATCGCGCGTGATCGACAGCGAGGAAAAAGGCCGATTCCCCGGACACGTTGACGGCCTTCACGTCCGCGCCGTGCTTGAGGAGCAGCGCCACTATCTCGTCGACGTTCTTCTTAAACGCGCCGGGCGCCAGTTGTAACGCCATGTCTTCGGTCATCAGCGCGCGATTGCCCGTCGCCAGCGATTTCGCCGCCGTTGCGCCAACTATCTTGTCCAGCGTACTCTCCTCTTCGACAGGCGCATCGGGCTTTTTCATCGCCAGAATATGCTGATAGTCGTTTCTGACGTCCCCGCCGTCGGAGATGGCGGACATCAATGCCGTACTCTTGTCGATGGAGGTCTGATTCACCGACGCTCCCGCCTGGAGAAGATCGCCGATAATCGCGGTATCGCTGCCACGCGCCGCCGCCAGCATTAGCGCCGTGACGCCCTGGCGCGTCTGGAGGTTCGGCTTCGCCCGACGCTTAAGCAGCAATTCCACCACATCGCGTCGATTTTCCGCAGCAGCGACCATCAGGCCGCTTAAGCCGGTTTTATCCTGACCATCCACATCAATGCCGTTATCCAGCATGGCTGCGATCGTCGCTGGCGCATCGTATTTACAGGCCAGCAGGAACTGGCTGGTCTCTTCCTCAGACTGGCAGCCCGCGAGCATCATCAGGCACAGTAGGACCAACCCCTTTATCACCTTCATCCTTTCTCTCCATGAAAAGTTCATGCACAGGGGAAGCGAGGAAACAGGGGTAATCAAAGAAGAAGAGGTCACCTGCCAGACACGTCCACTGTGCGAAAAAAATCCCTCGCGCGGCGTCAGCCGGCGAGGGATTAGCTTATCCTGGGCTCAGGAAAGGAAAACAGACCCGAGAATCTGAAAACTATCGGGCCTTACTTTTTCCACCGGCACCAGTTGTTGTTCTCATTGATCCCGCCATCCGGCGAGGTATAGCCGAGGCAGCCCATAATGGTGTCGTACAGCTCGACGTGACGGCGCGGCACCTTCATCGCAGCCTGCTGCTGCAGATGGGCAAACGCGGCGGCGTGATCGGGATTTTCCAGGTACTTATCCGACATCCACACCATCATCGGCACGCGGAACTGCTCCGGCGGCGCCATCTTGCGTGGCGTACCGTGCAGGTGTTCACGCTCGTTAATCGACTCCCCGTGGTCGGCGGCATAGAACACAATCGCTTTCTTATCCCGCAGCTGGTCGAGGACGCTGACGATAAAGTGATCGACATAGGTCACGCTATTGTCGTAGGAATTGATCAGTTCCGCTTTCGAGCACTTGTTGTCGACGCCGACGCACTCCGGTTTCCACTGGGCGAAGCTGCGCGGGTAGCGTTGGGTGTAGTTAAAGTGGGAGCCTTTGGTGTGGAGAATGATCAGATGCTTACCGGAGGCGTTGCCCTGCGCCATACCGCGCTTCATCTCATCCACCAGCAGCATATCGTCAACGCTCTTACCGCGGTTGCGCGGCTCGGCGCCAATCTGCTCGCGGTAGGCGATATTGTTGGCCATCGTGTTGCTGTAGAACCACATCTCGCTCTGCATGGCGTACAGATTGCCGCTGAAGCCCAGCTGATGCAGCACGGCAAAGACATTCTGCTCTTTGAGCGTCCGCTGTGGATTATCTTCCGCCCCGCCCTCGCGCACAAACATGCAGCGTAACGACAGTTTGGTAGCGGTATCGCACGAGTAACCGCGGAAGGCGACGAGATTCTTCTCTTTCTCCAGCTCTGGCGTGGTATTGCGGCTATAGCCGAGGATGCCCATATGGTCCCAGCGGGTCGTTTCGCCAATGATAAACACCACGTAGGTATCATCCAGACCTTCCGGCGCGACGTAGGTGAACTTCTTCGCCGGGTTAATCAGCGATTTGTTGTCTGAGGATTCATCCACCTGCGCCCAAGCGTACAGACCCAGCGCCGACAACCAGTTCGACGGCAGGTAAGAGTTGGCGATCACCCCGCCATAGCTCGGCATATCCACTTCCGAATGGCGCTCCACATCATGCTGGCGCAGCTCTAGCAGGCGGATGGGTCCCCAGACAATTAGTCCGGCCAGCACCACGATCAGCACGTTTTTAACCCGCTGGCCCGGGGTGCGCAGCTGGCGCAGCAGCGTATGGCGGCAGCGGTTGCTCCAGATGAACAGCAACGGCGGCGCGCTCACCGCCACCAGCCAGAGGATCAGGTGCCAGCCGATGACCTCTTTCGACAGGTCGATATCGGTGGTCATCACCGAAGCGATAATCCCGTAGCCAATCACCACATTGAGGAACGTCATGTAGTAACTCGCCGCGGCGGAAAACAGGACAATCAGCGTCGCCAGAATGCGCCAGATACGGCGGCCGAACAGCGACAGAAGACGTAACAGGAAGAAGGTGACAAATACCGTGGCAACCAGTTCAACAACACCGGAAAGCCCTTTCCAGAAAGTGAACTCTTGAGCATAACCATCGAAACGCCGGAAAAAAACGGCGACGTTCATAAACCAGCCGATGTACAGCGCCAGCCAAAAACTAAGCTTCTGCTGCGTCATCGTTCTAATATATTTCATGCAAGCAAACCTGGAAAAAGAAGAATAAAACACCGCCTGACGCTGTGGCACGAGTCAGTAGGCTAATAGGGTGCGTTAGGGTTGGTTATCAGAAACCTCTACAAACCGCGATAAGTAGACCACAGGGAACGAGAAAAGTATCAGGAGGGAATGTGATCCAGCCAAACATTTACAAAACATTTGGCTGGATTGGCACTATTTGCTTAGGGAAATAACCAGGGGCACGTTTCACGCTGCAGGTTTCAGGCGTGCGCCTCGTTATATACCGTGCTTTTCGGCTGACGAATGGTGGTGGATAACGCCAGCGAGAGGATCAGCAGGGCGAAGATCACGCAGAAGGTCACGTAGAAACCGCCGAACAGCGAAGCGATGAGAGAGCCGCAGATGCTGCCGATACCGAAGCCCAGATAAATCACGCCATAGTTTTTCGCCAGATTGTTCAGACCAAAGAACTCACTCACCAGCGACGGGAAGACGGTAATGGTGCCGCCGAAGTTAAAGGCGACGCAGGCGATGGCGGCGAAGAAGGTCAAGGCATTCAGCGGGGCGAACAGCAGCGCGGCCATCCCCACCAGCGACACGACCTGACCGATGGTAATCACGCGAATGCGGGAGATTTTATCAGACAGGATACCTAACACCAGGCGACCGCTGAGGTTCGCAATCGAGATAACCGTTACCGCGTTGGCCGCCGTGGCGACATCCAGGTGGACCATTCCCTGGGCAATATCTTTCGCTACGCCAATTACGTACAGACCGCTCATGCAGGCCGTCAGGAACATCACCGCCAGCATCCAGTACTGCGGTTTACGCATCGATTCGGCGAGGGTGAAGTCGTTTTCCACGACGCCGTTGGCCGCGGTGGCTGCCGGGTGATTTGGCGCATCTTTCATCAGGGTCGCGCCAAAGACGATCATCACCAGCACGATAGCGCCCCAGATAACGAAGGTTTTTTCCAGGCCAACGGTGGCCAGCAGGTGGGAATCAATGAATTTGAACCCCAGGCTGCCGAGACCATAGGAGCCAATGGAGAAGGCGGAGATCAACCCTTTACGCTCCGGGAACCATTTCACGCAGTTCGACAGGGTCAGCAGGTAACCGGCGCCGTCCGCCAGCCCCACCAGCACGCCCGCGCTCAGCCACAGCATCATCAGGCTGCTGGAGTGCGCGGTCAGGAAGAAGCCCAGGCCGAGCAGGATCCCGGAGGCCATGGTGACGCGCTTCACGCCAAAGCGCTCCTGCAGCTTGCCGGCGACCGACGAAGAGAGCGCCAGCCCGAGGCTCAGCAGACCAAAGGAAAAAGCCACCTGACTGACCGGCTCGCCCAGTTTGTCAGACAGCGAACTGTTAAACAGACTCCAGGTATAAACCGAACCGAGAGCGAATTGGGTGATGATGGTGCCGATCAGTGTCAGCCAGCGGGTCGATTGACGGTTTGCAGCGTTCATAGCAGTTGTCCTGATAAATTAACTGCCGCCACAATAGCGAAGGCCCCTCATCCAGTGGGGGAAAAAGGCATGAACTGCCATCAGCGGGGAATGAAATGCATTAATGTTGGAATGAATGGCATTGCATAACATTCATTCCGTAAATTACAGGCAAAAAGTTAGTGTGCGCTATCTCACAGAAATGCGCCATTGCTGAGATTTAACAATAACCACATCGTTTCAAATGCGTAACAATTCCCGATTAAAAATTGGCGCTGACCCCCATCAAATAGAGCGTATTTTCCCCTGACGGCAGGTTATCCGCCTGCGACAGCGTTGCCCATGCCGCCACGTGGGATCCCAACCGCATATCAGCGCCCAGGGTGACATCGCTCCAGCCTCCCTCCCTGGCACGGGTCATTGGCGCCCAGACATCGCTGGCGAGCGACTGGTTATAGCTCACCTGCGCCCAGGGATGCACGCCCCACAGCGCCTGATAATCCATGCGCCAGCCGAGCGTGTTAACGTAGCCCACCTCGCCTGCGCTTCTCACCGTCGGCGCGGTGACGTCGCTGCGCAGGCTGGCCACCGGCCCGGAGGTTACGCCGTTTGCTAGCGGGTAATTCCAGCCAACGCTCAGGCCACGGCCGCTGTCCGGCGGCGCCAGCCCCTGGTTTAACGCCAGCCCGCCGGGCGTCTCAGAGGACTTCATCCGCTCGGCGAGAATATCTTCATAACGTGGTTGGTGATCGCTATCCCATGTATAGCGTTCCGACGTATTACTTTTTGTATCGATAGCGATATATTCCTGTTGCCAGGCATTCGCTCCAGAGACACATGACACCCAGACGGATACGCTCGCCGGGATCAAGAACCCCCGGAGGCCATTGCATTTCTTTATTATCATTAATGCGACTCCAGAAAAGAGCCGAATCGGCAATATTGCTGTGTTTTTAGTGGGGATACGATTTCCCTGTATTAACTATTATCTTTATCTTTCAGCCGTCAAGGCGGGCGTCCACTTTTTTAGCGCAGAGGGAGAAACAGCTATGCAGCGTTGCGGATGGGTGAGTCAGGATCCGTTATACATCGAGTATCACGATACCGAATGGGGTGTGGCGCAAAAAGAGGGTCGCCAGCTGTTTGAAATGATCTGCCTTGAGGGCCAGCAGGCCGGTTTATCGTGGATCACGGTGTTAAAAAAACGGCAGAACTACCGCCAGGCTTTTCACCAGTTCGATCCGGTGCGCGTGGCGGCGATGGGTGATGACGATATCGAGCGACTCCTGCAGGATACCGGCATCATTCGCCATCGGGGAAAAATCCAGGCCATTATCGGCAACGCCCGCGCCTATCTGGCGATGGAAGAAAATGGCGAGTCGTTCACTGATTTTGTCTGGTCCTTCGTCGACAATGCGCCACAGGTGACCCGCGCTGCGACGCTGGCGGAAATTCCCACCACGACGCCGGCCTCCGATGCGCTGTCGAAGGCATTGAAAAAACGCGGCTTTAAGTTTGTCGGCTCGACAATCTGTTATTCCTTTATGCAGGCCTGTGGGCTGGTCAACGACCATGTCACCGGCTGCTTCTGTCACCCTGGAGGTCAGGATGATCCGCAAGTGGGACACTGAAGATACCGCGCCGCTGCTGGCGCTGTGGCTGGACAGCACGATTCATGCCCATCCTTTTATCAGCGAAAGCTACTGGCGCGACAGCGTCGCGGTAGTACGGGACGTCTATCTTCCCGCCGCCAGCACCTGGGTCTGGGAGCAGGATGGCGAGTTAAAAGGCTTTGTCAGCGTGCTGGACTCCCGTTTCGTCGGCGCGCTGTTTGTCGCGCCGGGCGCCACCCGCCAGGGCATTGGCCGGGCGCTGCTGGATGAAGTCAAACAGCACTACGCCTGGCTGAGCCTTGAGGTTTATCAGAAGAACGAATCGGCGGTGAGTTTCTACCATGCGCAGGGCTTCCGGATTGAAGACTGCGCATGGCAGGACGATACTCAGCACCCGACGTGGATTATGCGTTGGCCGGCGGATCAAATGCCGTAAGCGGCAGCGCCGGGCCGGTATATTTCTCCAGCCACGCCAGGGCGGTGTTCCCGGCACAGCCGTTGCCCAGCCGGGATGTCGGAATATCTTTGGTTAAGACGTTCACCGCCCCGTTTTTGCAGATGCCGACCTGCGGATCCAGGTCGGGCCACGCTCCTTCATGCAGGCAAATCACCCCCGGGCGGATCCCCTCCGTCACCACGGCGCCGGCCAGCACCTGACCGCGGGCGTTCCATACCCGCACCAGATCGCCATCGACAATCCCGCGCGCCTGCGCATCCTGCGGATGAATAGTCACCGGTTCGCGCCCGGCGACGGCATAGCGCTCGCGCAGCGCGGTGTGGTTCAGTTGACTGTGCAGACGGTGGGCCGGATGGGCCGACAGCAGCTGCAGCTGCCCCGCCTCTGCGTTGCCATGCCACTCGTCGGGCTCCAGCCACATCGGATGCGGCGGACAGTCGGCGTAACCAAAAGCGGCGATGGTCGGCGAGTGGATCTCTATTTTACCGCTCGCCGTTTTCAGCGGGTTGGCCTGGGGATCGGCGCGGAAGGCGGCGAAACGCGCAAAACGGGCATTCTCCGGCTCCTCCGGCATCTCAATCAGCTGGTTAGCCTGCCAGAATTCGGCAAATGGCGGCAGCGTCACCTGCTGCTGGGCGCCGCGCCGGGCGGCCATCTGATAGAAAGTCTCCAGCCACTGCAAATCACTCTTCCCTTCGGTGAAGCGTTCGCGGCCACCCGCCTCCCAGCGTTCGCTGAGGTCGGCAAAGACCGCGAAATCGTCGCGCGCTTCATCTCGCGGGGCAACCACCTGCTTCATCGGCACCAGATGCTGGTTACTGTAGTCCCCGGTCATGGTCAGATCGTTGCGCTCAAACGAGGTGGTCGCCGGCAGGACGATATCGGCATGGCGCGCGGCGGCGGTCCAGAAGCATTCGGAAATGACGATAAGCTCCGGTTTCTGCCACGCCTGAATCAGTCGGTTGGTGTCCTGATGATGAGTAAAGTTGGCGCCGCCGGCCCACCAGATAAAGCGAATATCGGGAAAGCGCCGCGCCATGCCGTTGTGCTGATACTCCGCCCCCGGATTCTCCAGCGCCTCGACAATTCGTGCGACCGGGATCTTCTCCACCGCGTCCACGCCTCCGGCCACGCTCCCCTGCATCGAGCCCAGCACCGCCGCGCGGCGGGTCGGGTTGCCGCCGTTGGCAAAATGATAGGAAAGACCAAACCCGCCACCGGGGGTGCCGATCTGTCCCAGCATGGCGGCCAGAGTGACCAGCATCCAGTGTTTCTGCTCGCCATACTGCTGACGCTGCATGCCCCAGCCGGCCATCAGCATAGTGGTATTTTCGTGGAAAAGTTGCGCCAGTTCGCGGATTTTATCTGCTTTAACGCCGCAGATCGCTGCTGCCCACTCAGCGGTTTTCGCTACGCCGTCGCTTTCGCCGGTCAGATAGCGGGCAAACATATCGTAGCCGCTGGTGCAGCGGGTAAGAAACGCATCATCCTGCCAGTCATTTTCCACCAGCGTATGGGCGATCCCCAGCATCAGCGCGACGTCGGTGCCCATATGCGGCGCGATCCACTCCATCGAATCGCCAAAGAAATCGACGGTTTCCGATCGCATCGGATCGATGCAGATCAGCCGCTTACCGCTCTGGCGCAGCCGATCAAACCACGGGATCCCTTGCTCGTCGGAGGCATTCCAGGCAATTTTCAGCGTGTTCAGCGGGTTGGCGCTCCACAGCACCACCACTTCGCTGTGCTCGAGCACCAGCGGCCAACTGGTCTGCTGCTGATACACCTCATTGCCGCCAACGACGTAAGGCATGATCGCCTGCGCCGCGCCGGTGGAGTAATCGCCAAGATGGCCGGTATAGCCGCCCGCCAGGCTCATATAGCGCTGCAGCAGCGTCGCCGCCTTATGCAATACGCCGTTAGAGCGCCAGCCGTAGGAGCCGGCAAAAATGGAGGCCGGACCGTAGCTGTCGCGGATCCGCCGATGCTGGGCATCGATCAGATCCAGCGCCTGCTCCCAGCTCACCCGCACGAATTCATCCTGACCGCGGACCCCCTGGGGCTTGTCCGGTGAAGCAAGGAAGCCTTTACGCACCATTGGATAGCGCACGCGGGTTTTGCTGTGCACCTGATCGCGCACTGCCGTTTGCAGCGAGTTGGCAAACGGTGTCGCCAGCGCGCCGCGGGAAGAGAGGACGTTTTCCCCGTCCGTTTCCACCAGCATCGGTCCCCAGTGGGCGGCGGTTAAGATGGTTTTGGTTGCAGATGAGGTTGGCAAGGGCGGCTCCTGGTCAGCGAATGCAGGTGTCATGACGGCGTGATGGGCAACCGTTCAATGTTATTTACAAAAAGAGATGGTATCCGGGGAATTTTCTCCGTAATCGCGCGTCATAATCAACCGTCACGTTCGCTGTGACAAAGAATAAAAAGGATTAAGGACATTAAATGAAAAAACGCGTACTTATGATTGCGGCGCTGGTCAGCGGCACTCTGGCCATTTCTGGCTGCACCACCAACCCCTATACCGGTGAACGTGAAGCAGGCAAATCCGGTATTGGCGCAGGTATTGGCTCCTTAGTGGGCGCTGGCGTCGGCGCGCTCTCCTCTTCCAAACATGACCGCGGCAAAGGCGCGCTGATTGGCGCAGCGGCCGGCGCGGCGCTCGGCGGCGGCATTGGTTACTACATGGACGTGCAGGAAGCGAAGCTGCGCGACAAAATGCAGGGAACCGGGGTCAGCGTGACGCGAAATGGCGACAATATCGTGCTGAACATGCCGAATAACGTCACCTTCGACAGCAATAGCGCCAACCTGAAGCCGGCCGGCGCCAACACCCTGACCGGCGTGGCCATGGTGCTGAAAGAGTATGAGAAAACTGCCGTTAACGTGGTCGGCTACACCGACAGCACCGGCAGCAAGGATCTGAATATGCGTCTGTCGCAACAGCGTGCGGACAGCGTCGCCAGCGCGCTCATCACCCAGGGCGTGGCGGCCAATCGCATTCGCACCACCGGCATGGGCCCGGCGAACCCGATCGCCAGCAACAGCACGGCGGAAGGCAAAGCGCAGAACCGTCGCGTAGAAATTACCCTCAGCCCACTGCAGTAAGCGCAACCTCATGTCGCCCGGCAGCCGCTCTGCCGGGCAAAATGCTTGATATCGCTATTTTTCGCGCTAAGGTGTTGGCAGATTTTCAGCAAAGGAAGCCACCATGGCGAAAGCGGCGCGTGCAACTATCAGCGATGTGGCGAAAGCCGCAAAGACCGGCAAAACCAGCATTTCACGTTATCTTAACGGCGAGAAGCATCTGCTTTCCGACGACCTGTTATCACGTATTGAAAAAGCCATTGCCGAACTCGACTACCGCCCCAGCCTGATGGCCCGCGGCCTCAAGCACGGCCGAACCCGCCTCATCGGCCTGATCATCGCCGATATCACCAATCCCTACTCGGTCAACGTCATGAGCGGCATTGAAGCAGCCTGCCGGGAAAAGGGCTTCACCCTGCTGGTGTGTAATACCAATAACGAGCTCGATCAGGAGCTGCACTACCTGGACCTGCTGCGCAGCTACCAGGTGGAAGGCATCGTGGTCAACGCAGTCGGCATGCGGGAGGATGGCCTGAACCGCCTGCAGCAGTCGGCCCTGCCGATGGTGCTGATTGACCGTAAAATCCCCGACTTCGCCTGCGATGTGGTCGGGCTTGATAACGCCCAGGCCGCCACCACCGCCACCGAACATCTGGTGGAAAAAGGATTCGAGGCCATCCTGTTTCTCAGCGAACCGCTGGGCTCGGTGAATACCCGTCGCGAGCGCCTGAGCGCCTTTCGCGCCACGCTTGCCCGCCACCACGGCGTGGTGGCCGAAAACGCCGAGGTGCAGCTTAACGACGGCGCGATGCTGGACAACGTCCTGCGTCAGTTCCATGCCCGCCACCGCGGGATGCGCAAAGCGGTCATCTCCGCCAACGGCGCGCTGACGCTGCAGGTAGCCCGCGCCCTAAAGCGCGTCGGCCTGATCTGGGGGAGCGATATCGGCCTGCTGGGCTTCGACGAACTGGAGTGGGCGGAGCTGGCCGGCGTCGGTATTACCACCCTCAAACAGCCGACGTGGCAGATCGGCTACGCGGCGGTCGAACAGGTTATTCGGCGCATTGCCGGCACTAACGACCCCATCCGCGAACGGGTATTTTCCGGCGAGCTTATCGTCCGCGGATCAACCTCCCGTTAACGATCCTTCGTGATGCCGATCATAAATTAAACATCTCGCCCTTTCTTATGGAACCGATACCATCTAGCGTATTAAGGAGATTAAGCAACAAACGCCGGGAGTAAGAGCGCGATGGCCAGAAAAATTATTGTCGTTACCGCTGCGTATGGTAATGACCATGTTAAATCCTTAGGCGGGCAGGCCGCCGTCCTGCCGTTTATCGCCAACGCCGGCGCGGACGGCGTCGAAATCCGCCGCGAGCTGTGCAGCGCGGAAGAGCTCAACGCTCTGCCCTCGCTGGCGGCCACCATTGAGCGCCACGGCCTGCTGGCCTGCTACTCCGCGCCGCAGGCGCTGTTCACCGACAACGGCGAGCTTAACCCGGATCTCCCGACGCTGCTCGCGGAAGCGCAAACTCTGAACGCTCTGTGGCTGAAGCTCTCCCTTGGCCATTTCCTCCACAATCAGCAGTTGGATGAGCTGCGCGATATCCTCAGCGACAGCGGCATGGCGTTGGTGGTAGAGAATGACCAGACCGACTGCGGCCAGCTGGCGCCGATGCAGCGCTTCAAAGCCGCCTGCCGGGTCCATCAGCTGCCGATCACCTTAACGTTTGATATGGGCAACTGGCTGTGGGTTGGCGATTCGCCGGAAGAGGCGGCACGTCATCTTGCGCCGGCGGTCAGCTATATTCATGTTAAAGCGGCGGAGCCTCATCATGAGAAATTCCGCGCTGTACCGCCGGATCAGGCCGCCGAACGCTGGCTGGCCCTGCTCGATAATCTTCCCGCCGACGCGCCGCGTGGAATCGAGTTTCCGCTGACTGGCCATGACCTGACGGCCGTGACCCGCCGCTACGTCAACCTGTTACGCGAGGATTAAGTCGTGGAAAATTTAGATGTCATCACCATCGGCGAAGCTATGGCCATGTTTGTCGCCACCGAAACCGGGGATCTGGCCGAGGTGGAGCATTTCATGAAACGTGTCGCCGGCGCCGAGCTGAACGTCGCCACCGGCCTGGCGCGCCTGGGCCTGAAAGTCGGCTGGGTGAGCCGCGTCGGCAACGACAGCTTTGGCCGCTTCGTACTGCAATCGCTGGCGAAAGAGGGGATCGATAGCCACGCTGTGGCCATCGACAACCGCTTCGCTACCGGTTTCCAGATGAAATCGAAAGTCGAAAATGGAACCGATCCCATTGTGGAGTATTTCCGCAAAGGATCCGCAGCCAGCCATCTTTCGCCGGACGATTTTCGCGCCGACTACTTCACCAGCGCCCGCCATCTGCACCTGAGCGGCGTCGCGGCGGCCCTTTCTGAGAGCTCTTACGCGTTGCTGGAGCATGCGGCGAAGGTAATGAAAGCCGAAGGAAAAACCCTCTCTTTCGACCCCAATCTGCGCCCGGTGCTGTGGAAAAGCGAAGCCGAGATGGTGGAGAAACTCAACCGTCTCGCCTTCCAGGCTGACTGGGTTTTGCCAGGCTTAAAAGAGGGCGTGATTCTTACCGGCCAGCAGACCCCGGAAGGGATTGCCGATTTCTATCTCTCCCGCGGCGTCAAGGCGGTAGTCATTAAAACCGGCTGCGACGGCGCCTGGTTCAAGAGCGCCAGCGGCGAACAGGGAACGGTCGATGCCATTAAAGTCGATAACGTCGTCGATACCGTCGGTGCCGGCGACGGCTTTGCCGTCGGGGTGATTAGCGCCCTGCTGGAAGGCAAAACCCTGCTTCAGGCGGTGAACCGCGGCAATAAAATCGGTTCGCTGGCGATTCAGGTCCAGGGCGACAGCGAGGGGCTGCCCACTCGCGACGCGCTGGGCGAGTAACTTTTCTACGCAACGATAACAGCCGTCCTGTACCCTACCTGCAGCGCGGCACAGCAGCGTCCGTTTCGACGGACGTATGTCTCCTCATTGACAGAGGCAAGCCTATGAATAGCTCAACAAATGCAACGAAACGCTGGTGGTACATCATGCCTATCGTGTTTATCACGTATAGCCTGGCGTACCTCGACCGCGCCAACTTCAGCTTCGCCTCCGCGGCAGGCATTACCGAAGACCTGGGCATCACCAAGGGGATCTCATCCCTGCTGGGGGCGCTGTTCTTCCTCGGCTACTTCTTCTTCCAGATCCCCGGCGCTATCTATGCGGAGCGCCGCAGCGTTCGCAAACTGATCTTTATCTGCCTGATCCTGTGGGGCGGTTGCGCCTCCCTGACCGGTATTGTGCATAATATTCCGGCGCTGGCGGCGATCCGCTTTATCCTCGGCGTCGTCGAAGCCGCGGTGATGCCGGCGATGCTTATCTATATCAGCAACTGGTTCACCAAATCAGAGCGCTCTCGCGCCAACACCTTCCTGATCCTCGGTAACCCGGTGACGGTCCTGTGGATGTCGGTAGTCTCCGGCTACCTGATTCAGGCCTTCGGCTGGCGGGAAATGTTCATCATCGAAGGGGTGCCGGCGGTGATCTGGGCCTTCTGCTGGTGGGTGCTGGTGAAAGATAAGCCGTCGCAGGTGTCCTGGCTGGCGGAGAGTGAAAAAGCGGCGCTGCAGGAACAACTGGATCGTGAACAGCAAGGCATCAAAGCGGTGCGTAACTATGGCGAAGCCTTCCGCTCCCGCAACGTGATCCTGCTCTGCGCGCAGTATTTTGCCTGGAGTATCGGCGTATACGGCTTTGTACTGTGGCTGCCGTCGATTATCCGCAGCGGCGGTGAAAATATGGGGATGGTGGAAGTGGGCTGGCTCTCTTCTGTCCCGTACCTGGCGGCCACCATCGCCATGATCGTCGTCTCCTGGGCCTCGGATAAACTGCAAAACCGTAAGCTGTTCGTCTGGCCGCTGCTGCTGATTGGCGGACTGGCCTTCATCGGTTCCTGGGCGGTCGGCGCCAACCACTTCTGGGTCTCCTACACCCTGCTGGTGGTGGCCGGGGCGGCAATGTATGCGCCTTACGGCCCCTTCTTCGCCATTATTCCGGAAATGCTGCCGCGCAACGTCGCCGGGGGCGCCATGGCGCTGATCAACAGCATGGGCGCCCTGGGCTCCTTCTGCGGCTCGTGGTTTGTCGGCTACCTGAACGGCGCCACCGGCAGCCCCGCAGCGTCCTATATTTTTATGGGGGTAGCGCTTTTCGCCTCAGTATGGCTGACTTTGATTGTTAAGCCTGCTAATAATCAAAACCTTCCACTTGGCGCACATCACGCCTGAACGACTCATACTACGGAGATTCGCATGAAGCCGTCTGTCATTCTCTATAAAACGCTTCCCGACGACCTGCTACAGCGTCTGGAGGAGCACTTTTCCGTCACTCAGGTGAAAAACCTGCGGCCGGAGACCGTTTCGCAGCACGCTGAGGCCTTCGCCCAGGCTGAAGGCCTGCTGGGCTCCAGCGAAAAGGTTGACGCCGCGCTGCTGGAGAAGATGCCGAAGCTGCGTGCGACCTCCACCGTTTCCGTTGGCTATGACAACTTCGACGTCGAGGCGCTGAACGCCCGCCGGGTGCTGCTGATGCATACCCCGACCGTGCTGACCGAGACCGTCGCCGATACGGCCATGGCGCTGGTGCTGAGTACCGCGCGCCGGGTGGTGGAAGTGGCGGAGCGCGTCAAAGCGGGTGAATGGACGAAGAGCATTGGTCCGGACTGGTTCGGCACGGATGTTCACCATAAAACCTTAGGCATCGTCGGCATGGGCCGCATCGGTATGGCGCTGGCGCAGCGCGCCCACTTCGGGTTCGGCATGCCAATCCTGTATAACGCGCGTCGCCAGCATCCGCAGGCGGAAGAACGCTTCAATGCCCGCTATTGCGATCTCGATACCCTGCTGCAGGAGGCTGACTTTGTCTGCCTGATCCTGCCCCTGAGCGAAGAGACTCACCATCTGTTCGGTCAGGCGCAGTTTGCCAAAATGAAATCTTCCGCCATCTTCATTAACGCCGGGCGTGGCCCGGTAGTGGACGAGCAGGCGCTGATCGCCGCCCTGCAGAACGGTGAGATCCACGCTGCCGGTCTCGATGTGTTCGAACACGAACCGCTGGCCAAGGACTCACCGCTGCTGAGCCTGCCGAACGTCGTCGCGCTGCCGCATATCGGCTCCGCCACCCATGAGACGCGCTACAATATGGCGGCCTGCGCGGTGGACAACCTGATCGACGCCCTGAACGGCAACGTAGAGAAAAACTGCGTCAATCCGCAGGTAAAATAAGCCATAAAAAAACCCGGGTAACGGCGGCAACCGCCCTCCCCGGGTTCTTTTTCATCCTGTCCATCATCCTGCCCGTTCGCCGCAGCCAACGTCAGCCAGATGAAGCATTAACGGGTGGCGTTCACCGCCGCCGTCCATGCCTGATTAAACGCCTGATGCTGCGCCGCCAGCGGCCCAATCAGCGCATTGTACTGACTGGCCTGCTGGGAGGTCGGGAACTGAATGCCGTTGGCGACAAAGCTCACCTGCGTCCCCTGCTGAGCGACAAAATCCCCAACCTGAACCAGCTGCTGGGTAAAGATCTGCGCGGCCGGGATCAGCGGCTGCAGCGCGTCGGCTGGCGCCGTCACCACCTTGGCGTAAACCTGATCGAAGACCGGCTTGAGATCGTCAGCCTGCTTCAGCGCGCCATGCGCGGCATCGGCCTGCATTTTCGCATTCTGCAGCTGCTGGCTGAGCACGCCCAGCGCGCCGTTCGCCTGACGCAGCGGCTCACGCTGGGTCATATAATCCTGCGGGACGCGGATCGCATTGACGCTGTCCACCACCGGGCGCAGACCAGCGTCCATCGCCTGGCTCAGCTGCTGCGAGTAACCGTAGATCACCGCGTAGTCAGAGACAAAAGGCCCAAACTGTTTTTTCTGATCGGCGGTCAGCGTCGGCAGACGTTCACCGCTACGCATCGCCGTATTCTGCAGGAAGTCGATAAACGCTTTGCGCTGATCGCCCTCTTTATCAAAACACCCACTCAGGCTAACCACCATCAATAAGGCCGCCATAGCCGCAAACCAGCGAGAGCAGGACTTTCCTGTCGCCATTTTTTTACTCCTTTCAGCCAAAAAAAGCGCACAACGGCACACACGTGCCAGACGCTGACAAGGATAGTCCAGCTCGGCCTCGCAGGATACCCTTTCCTGCTAATCTTACGCGGGAAAAACACCATTTTGCACGCCATCGTCGCGCTGTAGAACGTCTGTTATGCGCATCACAAATATGGTCTTAAGAACAGGTGGGCCAGAATCTCATAAGCCATTGATATTAATATAAATAAAAAGCCACAACCCGGCACTGCGCCTTAAAGCGGACGATAATCGCACGCTTTGGCACGCGTCTGGATTGCCTGCCTCGCACTTCAATGATTTGATGAATGAGCGATTAACGGCGACATGTTCGATTATCGCACAAATCAAACTCAACGACGCGAAGGCGACGATAATAATAAACCTCTGTCCCTCGCTCAGTCTGCCAGGAAAGCCGTATGACTAAGACAACCATCGACATTCAGGCCTTTATCAACGAGCACCCCTTCACCCGCTACCAGTGGATGATCCTTGCGCTCTGCTTTATCACCGTCGCGATGGACGGGTTCGATACCGCAATTATCGGGTTCATCGCCTCCGACCTGGTGCAAGAGTGGGGCGTGGAAAAATCGGCGCTCGGCCCGGTGATGAGCGCCGCGCTGGTGGGCCTGGCGGTCGGCGCCTTAACCGCGGGGCCGCTGGCTGACCGCATCGGCCGCAAAAAAGTGCTGATTATGTCGATCGTGGTGTTCGGCGGATTCAGCCTGCTTACCGCCTTCGCCACCAGCCTTAATCAGCTGACGCTGCTGCGTTTCCTGACCGGTCTCGGGCTCGGCGCGGCGATGCCGAATGCGGCCACCCTGATGAGCGAATATGCGCCGGAGCGCCGTCGGGCGCTGCTGGTGAACCTGATGTTCGTCGGCTTTCCGATGGGATCATCGCTGGGTGGCTTTTTATCCGCCTGGATGATCCCGCACTATGGCTGGCAGAGTGTGCTGGTGCTGGGCGGCGTGATGCCCCTCCTGCTGGCGGTGGCATTAATATTCCTGCTGCCAGAGTCCGTCCGCTATCTGGTGGTGAAGCAGCACCCGGCGCAGCGCATTGCTGCTATCCTGCGCCGTATCGCGCCGCTGCCGAAGGCAGTGGAATTTGTACTACGCGAAGCAGGCCAGGTGAAAGAGAAATCCGCGATCGGCGTCATTTTCTCCCCTCGCTACGCGGTGGGTACCGTGATGCTGTGCCTGACCTACTTTATGGGCCTGCTGATTTTCTATCTGCTGACCAGCTGGCTGCCGCTGCTCATCCGTGAAACCGGCGCCTCGATGAGTCAGGCCTCAATTATCACCGCCCTGTTCCCGCTCGGCGGCGGGATTGGCGTGCTGATCCTCGGCGCCCTGATGGACAAGATTAACCCCAATAAAGTGGTGGCCGTCGGCTGGCTGCTGACCGGCGTTTTTGTCTGCCTGGTGGGCTTCTCCACCAGCAGCCTGGCGCTAATGGGAGTGATGGTCTTTATCGCCGGCAGCATTATGAACGGCGCGCAGTCGTCGATGCCGGCGCTGGCGGCTGGCTTCTATCCGACGCAGGGGCGCGCCACCGGCGTCGCCTGGATGCTGGGTATCGGCCGCTTCGGCGGCATCCTCGGCGCGTTCAGCGGCGCCTTCCTGATGCAGGCTCAGCTCTCCTTTGAGACCATTTTCACCCTGCTGGCCATCCCGGCGTTCCTGTCAGCCATTGCGCTGCTGATCAAGTACCGGGTCAGTAAATCCGTGCCGGCGACGACAGATGAGGCGAGAAGCCTGCAGAAAGCCTAACCCTATAAGCCGGCGCCCCGCGCCGGCTTTGCCGCTTTTTTCTTATCCGTTTACAAAAATTTTCGAAGCCACCTCATCGCGTTAATAATCATTCTTTTAGGCTACGCTGCCGTTTGGCTGTCGGGGCAGATTCGATAGCCTGTTGGCAAATAATCACCGACGTTACCATCCCTTGCGCCATTTTCTGACTATTCTTAATGAGCTATAGAAAAATCTTTTCCGCTGTGTGATAAAAGGAGTTCTCAATGGAATATAAAGATCCCGTGTTTGAACTGCTGAGCAGCCTGGAACACATCGTTTTTAAGGATGATAATCAGAAACTTACCTCAAACCGTAAGTCCACTGTATTTAGTGAATTTGAACAGCTGCGTAAAGGCACTGGACTTAAGATTGACGACTTTGCCAACGTCATGGGCGTGAGCGTCGCCATGGTAAGAGAGTGGGAGTCGAGACGGGTCAGACCGTCTCCCACCGAGCTGAAATTGATGCGCCTGATTCAGGCCAATCCACAGCTTTCACGACAATTACTCGATTAATCTCGCGCGCAGCGGCAAAGGCCAGTAAGGGAGCTTTTGCCGCTGCACCGTAAAAAAAAGTTTGCTATCAGGTGCTGAACGTGCGTTAATGCTCGCAGGTTTGATGTACAGACCACAGAGCAGTCGAATAGAGCAGTCCTTCTAAGGTTATCCAAAGATACCCCCGTAGTGAACTTTCCCTTTATCGCTTTAAATCTGTAGTCCAGACCCCTACGCCGCAAGGCTCACTTATTTTTTTAAAGGTAATTCACTATGTCCGGTAAAATGACTGGTATCGTAAAATGGTTCAACGCTGACAAAGGCTTCGGCTTCATCACTCCTGACGATGGCTCTAAAGACGTGTTCGTACACTTCTCTGCTATCCAGAACGATGGCTACAAATCCCTGGACGAAGGTCAGAAAGTATCCTTCACCATCGAAAGCGGCGCTAAAGGCCCGGCAGCTGGCAACGTAACTTCTCTGTAAGTTCAAGCCGCTAAGAATCGAGAATCCCTGCCTGATGGCGGGGATTTTTTTTATCTGTCGCCAGTAGCCGCCAGCATAAGATGGCGGCTACCGGGCATTCAGAGCAGGGAAAAGTGCCAGCTCGTCTCCCGCCACGCCAGACTATGGGTCAGCTTCAGACCTTGTAAAAACGCCTCATCATGCGACACCACCAGCATCGCGCCGGGAAACGCCGCCAGCGCGCTTTCAATAGCCTGCGTCGATGCTAAATCGAGATGGTTGGTTGGCTCATCCAACAAAAGCAGCTGGGCAGGCTCGCGTCGCCAGAGCACGCACGCCAGCGCCGCTTTCAGGCGCTCGCCGCCGCTGAGCGCCGACAGCGGCAGAGTGACCTTATCCGCGCCCAGCTGGAGCTGCGCCAGGCGGGTGCGCAGGAGGCCCTCATCCAGTGGGGTATCTTCCAGGCTCAGGTGCGCCATTACCGACAGGGATAAATCCAGCTGCGTCAGATGTTGATCGAGGTAAGCGGCGCTCACCGAAAGCCGGACATCGCCTGACGCGGCCTGCTCCAGCCCCAACAGCGTTTTCAGCAAAGTGGTTTTGCCACAGCCGTTTGGCCCCTTTAGCGCGATGCGCATCGGACCATCGATACGCCAGTTCAGCGGCGCAGCCGGCGCATGGTCGAGCTGCAATGCTTCCACCACCAGAACCTGCTTGCCGGCGGCCACTTCGCTACCCGGCAGGGTAAACATCACTGGGGTCTCTTCCTCAACCCGCTCCCGCGCCTGCTGCACGGCGGCATTCAGACTGCTGTTCTGTTCACGATGCTGACGGCGCAGCGCTCCCGGGCGCTCTTTTGCCGCGCCTTTGTACTTCACGCGTTCGAAGGAGGCGATATTTAGCGTATCAACGGTACGCAGCGTCTGAGCCGAGCGCCGCTGGGCGGCGTCATGCTCCTTATGCATTCGCGCGCGGGTGCGCCGTCGGTCGGTCACGGCATGCTCCAGCGCCGCGCGCGCAGCCTGCTGCTCCGCCATACGCTGGCGCTGATATTCATCATAGTTGCCGCCGTAGCTGCGCAGCGCCGTCGGCGTCAGCTCAATAATCCTCGGCATCCGCGTCAGCAGCTCGCGGTCGTGGCTGGCGATCAGAGCCCCGCCCTGCCAGCTTTCCAGTTGGTGATAGAGCCACTCCCGCCCCTGGCGGTCCAGATGGTTGGTAGGCTCATCCAGCAGCAGATAATCGGCGCCCGAGACGAAGGCGCCGCACAGCAGAGCCTTCATCCGCTCGCCGCCGCTGAGTGAAAACGCGGGGCGATCGGCAGAGAACGGCGGGAGATCGGCTTCACGGAACGCTAAACTCAGGCGATCGGTGAGATCCCAGTGACCATCTAACAGATCGAAATCGTCGGCCAGCCCTTGGCCCTGTTCAAGGCGAGACAAGGCGGCAAAAACCGACGCATAGCCCAGCAGCGTAGCGAGGGTGGTCTCCGGCGTGAGCGTCGGCTGCTGCGCTACCCAGGCAATGGCGGCGGCGCGCTCAATATGGCCGCCGGCAGGAGAATCAAGGCCCGCCAGCAGACGCAGCAGACGCGTCTTGCCGACGCCGTTCCGGCCGACCAGGCCGCAAAGGGACGGTTCCAGCGAGACGCTGAGCGGACCAAACTGGGTCTGTCCCGTCGCAAACTGACAGGTGACCTGATGTAAAACAAAAGCGGGGATGTGGGCGCAATGAGCCATAAGCACTCCTGAATGAAATCAATACTCCCCTACCCGCAAGGTATGCGAGGTAAGGCGTGAAATTCATCAGTCGTGTTTGTTCATTTGTGGGGCGCGCTCCGGTGAGACGAGGGATTCGTCGGGACATAGGATAGCCACACTCCGGTATGCGTTGCAAGCCTGTTTTATTCAACGATCTTGTAAAAATAAAAAGGCCTCCTGATATCAGGAGGCAAATGATTTATTTGGTGAACAATGAAAGGGTGCATTGAGAATGTCTGACACCGCAAGCATGGTGGGGATAGATCCCCACCAGATGCTCTTACTGTTTAATATCACAGGCTAAGAATGCCACCAGCTCAATATTTCCCTGCCTGCGCTGTAATTCACATAGCGAATCACGAACCATCCAGGTCAATAATAAAATAGTGAAGCAAATCACTACTAAGCCAAACAACAGATACTTTTGCGGCATTCCTCGCCTCCAGTGTTGATTTTCAACAAGTAAGAGGCTACTCTTATGGTGTTCATGCATAGGGGAGCCTCACTTTGATTACTATCAGGTGGGGCTTTTCTCTGTCTGTCTCCCGCTGAATACCTGAGACACACAGTCTCAAGCACCCGCCGCCATTCTAGCGTAAATACCTCTCGGAATTATGTTTATATATTCCTAAAACATTTCTCATCGATGAATGAAAATAATGAAGATATCAATGACAGAATTATTAACGGTTCACCTATTTATATTTCACGTAAAAAAAAACCTGCCCTGAGGCAGGTCTTTATTATTACCGATACGCTTACTGCAGCAGAGAAATATCCGCCACTTGCAGGAACAGTTCACGCAGTTTGGACAGCAGCGTCAGACGGTTGATGCGAACATCTTTGTCTTCAGCGTTAACCATCACGTTCTCGAAGAACTCATCCACCGGCTCGCGCAGCGCGGCCAGCTCAATCAGCGCATCCTGATAACGGCCTGCGGCGAAATACGGCTGCAGCTTGTCGCGCAGCACCACCAGATTACCCGCCAGCTTAATTTCCGCCGCTTCTTTCAGCACCGAAGCGTGAACGATGTCGTTCAGCGTCTCATCGGATTTCGCGAGGATGTTGGAGACACGTTTGTTTGCCGCCGCCAGCGCGGAGGACTCTTCCAGAGTACGGAAGTGCGATACCGCCTTCATACGCGCATCGAAATCCGCCGGGCGGGTTGGACGACGCGCCAGTACCGCCTGGATCGTGTCGACGCAGTAGCCTTCGTCCTGATACCAGGCACGGAAGCGGCCCAGCATAAAGTCGATCACATCATCAACCACGTTGGCGTTGGTCAGCTTCTCACCGTACAGACGAACCGCTTCTTCGGTCAGCGTCTGCAGATCGAGATCCAGGTTCTTCTCAACGATGATACGCAGCACGCCCAGCGCGGCGCGACGCAGCGCAAACGGGTCTTTATCGCCTTTCGGATGCTGACCGATACCAAAGATACCCGCCAGGGTGTCCATCTTATCGGCAATCGCTACCGCGCAGGCCACCGGATTAGACGGCAGCGCGTCGCCAGCAAATCGCGGCTGATACTGCTCGTTCAGCGCCACGGCCACGTCTTCCGCTTCGCCGTCATGGCGCGCGTAGTGCATCCCCATCACGCCCTGGGTGTCGGTGAACTCGAAGACCATGTTGGTCATCAGGTCGCACTTGGACAGCAGGCCCGCGCGGGTTGCGTGGTTCACGTCAGCGCCAATCTGTTCGGCAATCCAGCCCGCCAGCGCCTGGATGCGATCGGTCTTGTCGCGCAGGGTGCCCAGCTGCTGCTGGAACAGCACGGTTTCCAGACGCGGCAGGTTATCTTCCAGACGTTTTTTACGGTCGGTATTGAAGAAGAACTCGGCATCGGCCAGACGCGGACGGACCACCTTCTCGTTACCGGAGATGATCTGCTGCGGATCTTTGGACTCGATGTTGGCCACGAAGATAAAGTTCGGCAGCAGTTTGCCGGCGTTGTCGTAGACCGGGAAGTACTTCTGGTCGCCCTTCATGGTGTAAACCAGCGCTTCAGACGGCACCGCGAGGAATTTTTCTTCGAACTTCGCCGTCAGCACCACCGGCCATTCCACCAGCGAGGTGACCTCTTCCAGCAGGCTTTCGCTCAGATCGGCTTGACCGCCGATCTTACGCGCCGCCTCTTGCGCATCAGCTTTGATTTTGGCTTTACGCTGTTCGTAATCGGCAATGACTTTACCGCGCTCCAGCAGGATCTGCGGGTACTGGTCGGCATGGTCGATGGTGAACTCCGGCTCGCCCATAAAGCGATGGCCGCGAATCACGCGATCGGACGGAATACCGAGGATAGTGGCCGGGATAACTTTGTCACCCAGCAGCAAAGTCACCGTGTGTACCGGACGCACGAAGTGGACGTCAGACGCGCCCCAGCGCATCAGTTTCGGGATCGGTAGCTTCGCCAGCGAGCTGGCAATCATGTTCGGCAGCAGCGCTTCGGTGCTTTCACCCTTCACATGGGCGCGATACAGCAACCACTCGCCTTTGTCCGTGGTCAGACGTTCGGCCTGATCGACGGTGATACCGCAGCCGCGCGCCCAGCCTTCGGCCGCTTTGCTTGGCTTGCCTTCGGCATCGAACGCCTGGGCAATAGCCGGGCCGCGTTTTTCCACTTCACGATCGGCTTGCGCCGCCGCCAGGTTGGCCACCTTCAGCGCCAGACGACGCGGGGCGGCAAACCATTCCACTTTACCGTGCGCAAGGCCAGCGTTATCCAGCTCCGCGGTCACATTCGCAGCAAAAGATTCCGCCAGGCTGCGCAGCGCTTTTGGTGGCAGCTCTTCAGTGCCGATTTCCACCAGAAAAGTATTCTCAGACATGGCCGCCTCTTATTTATTCTTGTTGCACATCGGGAAGCCGAGCGCTTCACGGGAAGCGTAGTACGCTTCCGCCACTGCTTTAGTCAGGGTGCGAATGCGCAGGATATAGCGCTGACGCTCGGTGACGGAGATGGCTTTACGCGCATCCAGCAGGTTGAAGCTGTGAGCCGCTTTCAGAATACGCTCGTAGGCCGGCAGCGGCAGCGGGGTCTCCAGCGCCAGCAGCTGCTGGGCCTCTTTCTCATACTGTTCGAAGCAGGTGAACAGGAAGTCGACGTCGGCATATTCGAAGTTATAGGTGGACTGCTCCACTTCGTTCTGGTGGAACACGTCGCCGTAGGTGGTTTTCCCCAGCGGGCCATCGCTCCAGACCAGGTCATAGACGCTGTCCACACCCTGGATGTACATCGCCAGACGCTCCAGACCGTAGGTGATCTCGCCGGTCACCGGCTTACACTCGAGGCCGCCGACCTGCTGGAAGTAGGTGAACTGCGTCACTTCCATGCCGTTGAGCCACACTTCCCAGCCCAGACCCCAGGCGCCCAGCGTCGGGTTTTCCCAGTTGTCTTCGACAAAGCGAATGTCGTGGATAGTCGGGTCCATACCCAGCTCTTTCAGCGACCCGAGGTACAGCTCCTGGATGTTGTCCGGAGAGGGTTTAATCACCACCTGGAACTGATAGTAGTGCTGTAAACGGTTCGGGTTTTCGCCATAGCGGCCATCAGTTGGACGACGGGAAGGCTGTACGTAGGCGGTCGCCATCGGCTCCGGCCCTAACGCGCGCAGGCAGGTCATCGGGTGAGAGGTGCCGGCGCCGACTTCCATGTCCAGTGGTTGAACAATGGTGCAGCCCTGACGAGCCCAGTAATCCTGTAAGGTCAGGATCAGGCCCTGGAAGGTCCTGGTATCAAACTTTTGCATATGATTTCGTGCTGGATACGTGTGGATTTAAAGGAAGGAGTCAGTATACCCGCTGGCTGCGAGATATACAGTACGAAACGGCGTTGTTTCAGGAAAACGGACGAAATTTACGCCAGGCGGGGTCGATTCAGCGCATCGAAAGATGCATAAACTGGCCGTCCGGGTCAAAGGAACAGATGAAACGCTCATTCTTGCCGGTACGGCCAGAAAGCTCATAGCTCGCCTGGAATTGTTCAAAGTGGTTCACGTCAACGAGCTGCGTTTGCGTGTTATAGCGGATAGCCGCCTGATCCTTGCAAAGCTGCGCCATATTGAGCGTGGTTTGCGGCGTAATACGAGCGCGCTGCGCTTTTTGCGTCGGCGGGGAGACGGTCTCGCTGCAGCCCGCGAGGAGCAGCACCAGCATGACGGAAATAACACCTTTCACCACGTTCTCCTCCACCGCCTTGTTAGCAAGTTGTTATCCTAAAGATTCAGTATTACAGGTATTTTGCGAATATCATGAAACTGCGACAAGTCTGTGACCGAAAACTCAGACTAATCTATTGCGACACCGGGAAACCGGGCAGGTCATATCTTATTTCGCCAGCAGACATTGAGGGACTGATGCAAGAAAAGATACACTGGATCACCAACCTGCGCGGCATCGCCTGCATGATGGTGGTGATGATCCACAGCACCAGCTGGTATATCACTCACCCCCATGCGATTACCCTGCTGCAATGGGATATCGCCAATCTGCTCAATTCCGCCTCCCGCGTCAGCGTGCCGCTGTTTTTTATGATCTCGGGCTACCTCTTTTTTGGGGAACGCAGCGCCCAGCCGCGCCATTTCTGGCGGATTGGCCTGTGCATTGCGTTCTATAGCGCGCTATCTCTGCTGTATATCACGCTGTTTACCCATATCAACGTCGAGCTGTCGTTAAAGAATTTGCTGCAGAAGCCCGTCTTCTACCACCTGTGGTTTTTCTTTGCTATCGCCGTCATCTACCTGCTCTCGCCGCTGCTTCAGGTTAAGTCCACCAGTAGCACAATGCTGCTGGCGCTGATGGCGATCCTCGGCATTCTGGCCAACCCCAATATGGTCAGCGTTAAAGCCGCCGGGATTGAGTGGCTGCCAGTCAACCTTTATATCAACGGCGACACCTTCTACTACGTGCTCTACGGCGTGCTGGGCAGAGCCATTGGCACCCTGGACACCGATAAAAAATGGCTAACACCGCTCTGCGCCGCGCTGTTCATCGCCGCCGTGTGGGTCATTTCCCGCGGCACGCTGCATGAGCTGCGCTGGCGCGGAGACTTCGGCGACACTTGGTATCTCTACTGCGGACCGGCGGTGTTTGTTTGCGCGGTCACCCTGCTGACGCTGGCCAAAAACTGGCTTAACGCGCGTCCCCTGCCCGGTATCGCCTGCATTGCGCGACATTCGCTGGGGATCTACGGCTTTCATGCCCTGATAGTGCATGCGCTGCGCGCCAGCCATCTGGAGCTATCCCGCTGGCCGCTGCTGGATATTGTGTGGATATTTAGCGCCGCCCTGCTCGGCAGCCTGCTGCTGTCAGGCCTGGTGCAGCGGATTGATAGCCGCCGGCTGGTCAGCTAACGGTCCGCCGCCCGGAGGGGCCCGACTTACGTCTCAGGCCCCTCTTCCGTCACGCTGAGAGGTTCCCGTAAGCGCGTCGGGTCCCAGACATCACGCACGTTTTTCTGTACCGCAACAGCGCCAAACAGGCTCAAAAAATACGCCAGCCCATAGAACCCTTTCTCGCTGAGCAGCAGAGTGGCATTCCACAGTCCGATAACCAGCAGACCTACAGCGATAACGAAGACCACCAGACAGGTGGTGTAGTACAGCGCGGTGGTCGGAATGGCTTCATACTTATCGCGCACCGTCTTTTGATAAGATGCCGCGGCAAACAGCCCCAGTACCAGGACGGCAAAATAATAGCCTTTCTCATTCAACTGCATATCGGCATTCCACAGCCCCACCAGATAGGTGACGATGCCGCCGATCAGGGCAATCCAGGAGATCAAATGAAACGCAGGAGAATACGTCGCGTGCTTGTTTTCCATCACTTTTTACCTTTTACGCGCCTCGGGGCGGCGCTTATTCCGTTTTTTGCATCGCGCGGGCGATGCGGGTCCGTTCGGGGGTTGCCGATGCGCCATATAAGCAGACAAACCATGCCGCGATATAGACGGCTTTTTCATGCCAGTCTGCCGGTACATACCAGGCGCCGACCAGCAGCAGGCCGACCGATAGCAGCAGCACCAGCCGGCATAAGGCAATAAAACCGTCGTCCTGTTCCTGCCACTGACTGGCGCGCTGATGGGCGAGAACAGCAAACATCCCCATCACCAGCACGCCGAGAAAATACCCTTTGCCGCTGAACAGCGGGCAGGTCCGCCAGATACCGAGCAGATAAACCAGCGATCCTGTCGCCATCATCCCCCTGGCAATATTGCGTTTTGTGATCATCTCACCTCCCTGGTCGACAGGGGCTGATTATGACCGACTCCCTCGGCGATGCCTCAGATTACGTACGACAAAGCGGAGATTTCGGAATAAATAAATACGCATTTATGGATGGATGTAGCCGGGACATTCAGCAAGGGAATCCGCCCGGCGCTGCCGGACGGACTGAGGCTAAGACATCAGCGGTTTCAGTTGCTGATAAATCTGGCGGAAGGTTTCCCGCTGCGGCGCATAGTGGGCCACACGGCGATCGTCCGGGCGATGGGCTTGTTCAAGCGGCAGCGGCTTCAGCAGCCCGGGGCGGTCTGCCTCGTCGTGAACCGCCAGCTGCGCCAGCCTGGCCGCCCCCAGCGCCGGGCCGACATCGCCCCCGGTACGGTAATCGAGCTGCAGGCCGCTGATATCCGCCAGCATTTGCCGCCAGTAAGCGCTGCGCGCCCCGCCGCCGATAAGCGTGATGCTCTGCGGCTTGATGCCGCAGGCGTGCACCACGTCCATACCATCCGCCAGCGCATAGCCCACCCCTTCCAGCACCGCCCGCGCCAGCTCTGCCGGCCCATGCTGATGCGTCAGGCCAAAAAAGACGCCCTTAGCCTGCGGGTTGTTGTGCGGCGTGCGTTCGCCAGACAGATAGGGCAGGAACCACACCGGACCGGCGCTTTCATCCGCCGTCTGCGCCGCCGCGATCAGCGCCGGCACGCTGGCGAGACCGGTTAATTTTGCCGCCCAGTCCAGACAGGAGGCCGCGCTGAGCATCACCGACATCAAATGCCAGCGGCCCGGCAGGGCATGGCAGAAGCTGTGCACCGCGCTTTCGGGTTTGCTAAGGAACCCTTCACTGACGGCGAAGTAGACGCCTGACGTACCCAGCGACAGCATCGCCTGACCGGCATCGGCCATGCCGACCCCGACCGCGCCCGCGGCGTTGTCGCCCCCGCCGCCCACCACCAGCGCCGGCGGCATATTCCACGCCTGCGCCACCTCAGGTCGCAGTTGCCCGGTGACATCGCTGCCTTCGAACAGCGCCGGCATCGCATCCCGACTGAGATCGCAGGCGGCGAGCATCTCGTCGCTCCAGTCGCGCCGGGCGACGTCCAGCCACATCGTGCCGGCGGCGTCAGACATATCGCTGGCGAGCTCGCCGGTCATGCGCAGGCGCAGATAATCCTTGGGCAGCAGCACTTTATCGACCTGGCTGAACACTGCCGCCTCGTGGCGCTGTACCCATAAGAGCTTCGGCGCCGTAAAGCCCGGCATCATCAGGTTGCCGGTGATCTGCCGGGAAGCGCTGACTTTGTCTTCCAGCAGCTGGCACTCCTCGGCGCAGCGGCCGTCATTCCATAAAATGGCCGGACGCAACACCTGTAACGATTTATCCAGTAGGGTGGCGCCGTGCATCTGTCCGGCAATGCCCACCGCCTTCACGTCGCGCAGGCTATGCTGCGCGCCCAGGGCTTTCATCGCCGTGTCCGTCGCCAGCCACCACTGTTCGGGATCTTGCTCCGACCACAGCGGATGCGGACGCGAGACGGTGAGTTTTTCGGTATGCGATGCCACTACCTCACCCTGCTCATTGAGCAGGATGGCTTTGACGCCCGACGTCCCCAGATCGATGCCGATATACATACTCCCTCTCCTTAAAGGCGCGCCACGGCTGAGCGTGGCGCGAACAGAGCATCCTGGTTGCGGCGCCGGTCACGCCGGGCGCCGCCGCATGATTACTTGTCAAACAGATAATGGTTGACCAGGTTTTCCAGTTGTTCCTGCTGGCCGCTGCGATGCTGCGGCGCCAGCTGATGCTGAGCGGCATACTGGGCAATATCGCTCAGGGTCATCTGCCCGTTAAGGATCTGCTGCCCCAGCTCACCGTTCCAGCCGGCGTAGCGTCTGGCCACGCGCTTATCCAGTTCGCCGTCCTCGATCATCCGCGCCGCGACCTTCAGCGATAGCGCCATGGTATCCATCGCGCCAATATGACCATAGAACAGATCGTATTTGTCGGTGCTCTGCCGGCGCACTTTCGCATCAAAGTTGAGCCCGCCGGTGGTGAAGCCGCCCGCTTTGAGGATTTCATACATCACCAGCGCGTTCTCTTCGACGCTGTTCGGGAACTGGTCGGTATCCCAGCCCAGCTGCGGATCGCCGCGGTTGGCGTCAACGGAGCCGAACAGCCCCAGCGCGATGGCCGTCGCAATCTCATGATGGAACGAATGGCCAGCGAGCGTCGCGTGGTTAGCTTCAATATTCAGTTTAATCTCTTTTTCCAGACCAAACTGTTTGAGGAAGCCGTAAACGGTAGAGGCATCATAGTCATACTGATGCTTGGTCGGCTCCTGCGGTTTGGGCTCAATCAGCAGCGTACCTTTAAAGCCGATTTTATGCTTATGCTCCACCACCAGCTGCATAAAGCGGCCAATCTGCTCACGCTCCTGGCGCAGGTCGGTATTCAGCAGAGTTTCATAGCCCTCGCGACCGCCCCACAGCACATAGTTTTCACCGCCCAGTTGATGGGTGGCATTCATGGCGGTGACCACCTGGGTGGCCGCCCAGCTAAATACTTCCGGATCCGGGTTGGTGGCCGCGCCGGCGCCGTAGCGCGGGTTGGTAAAGCAGTTTGCGGTCCCCCACAGAAGCTTCACGCCGCTCTGCTGCTGTTTCTCAGCCAGCACCTCGACCATCCGGGCGAAGTTATTGCTGTACTCCTTGAGCGAAGCGCCTTCCGGCGAGACGTCAACGTCGTGGAAGCAGTAGTAAGGCACGTTGAGTTTATGGAAGAATTCGAACGCCACATCGGCTTTGCGTTTGGCCATCTCCAGGGCGTCGCCAGGCTGCTGCCAGGGACGATCAAAGGAGCCCACGCCAAACATATCGGCGCCATTCCAGCAGAAGGTGTGCCAGTAACAGGCCGCAAAACGCAGATGATCTTCCATCCGTTTGCCCAGCACCAGTTCATCCGGGTTGTAATGACGGAAAGCCAGCGGGTTAGTGGATTTCGGGCCTTCGTAACGAACGCGATCGAGTTGATCGAAATAGGTCTGCATAGAGAACTCCATATTCAGAGATGCGGCGAATAACCAATCAGATACCCTAAATAATTCGAGTTGCAGGAAGGCGGCAGGAGCGCGAGTCCCCGGTAACCGGGGGCGGAGCAACGAATGTCACCAACCCACCTACAACTTGAAGTATGACGGGTTTAAGCCAATATAGAATTTCGCTTTCATTTTCCTCAATTACGTTATTTCACACCGCCATTGAGAGAATCCACAAACGTGCGCCAGCTCGCAAAAATAATATCCAGTCGCCGTTGCGCCGCTCTGTCAGAGACAGTCCAGTGCAATAATAAGAGCGTGCATGAATAAAATACGATCGCCGTCATAATTTGCACATTAAACGAAATTTCATAACGGCAAAATAAGAACCGGTAATTGCCAGCCCTGCTTTCCGCGTTAAGAATCTGTAACGTATCCGCAACCTCATGTATCAAACATTATTTTCCGTTCGTCTTACCTACCCTTACAAAAAAGGTATCGTTATTATGAAGATAAAGAACCTTTGCCTTACGCTTTGCGCCAGCTCCCTCCTGCTCGCCAGCATGGCGGGGATGGCGAAAGAAGTGAAGATTGGCATGGCCATCGACGATCTGCGTCTGGAGCGCTGGCAGAAAGACCGTGATATTTTCGTCAATAAAGCGGAATCCTTAGGCGCCAAAGTTTTTGTCCAGTCCGCTAATGGCAATGAAGAAACGCAGATGTCGCAAATTGAAAACATGATCAACCGCGGCGTCGATGTGTTAGTCATTATTCCTTATAACGGCCAGGTACTCAGTAACGTTATTAAAGAAGCCAAGCAGGAAGGTATTAAAGTCCTGGCCTATGACCGTATGATTAATAATGCCGACATTGATTTCTATATATCTTTCGATAATGAAAAAGTTGGTGAAATGCAGGCGCAAAGTCTGGTCGACAAAGTGCCGCAGGGTAATTATTTCCTGATGGGCGGTTCGCCGGTGGATAATAACGCTAAACTGTTCCGCGCCGGACAGATGAAGGTTCTCAAGCCGTATGTGGATGATGGCAAAATTAAGATTGTCGGCGATCAGTGGGTTGACGGCTGGCTACCGGAGAACGCGCTGAAAATAATGGAAAATGCGCTAACGGCGAATAATAACAAGATCGATGCCGTGGTCGCCTCCAATGACGCCACCGCCGGCGGCGCCATCCAGGCCTTAACCGCCCAGGGGCTGGCCGGCAAAGTGGCGATCTCCGGTCAGGATGCTGACCTGGCGGGCGTGAAGCGCATTATTTCCGGTACCCAGACGATGACCGTCTATAAACCGATAACCACCCTGGCCACCAACGCCGCTGAAATCGCCGTTGAGCTGGGTAACGATAAGCAGCCGAAGGCCGATACCACGCTGAATAACGGCTTAAAAGACGTCCCTTCGCGCCTGTTAACGCCAATTGAGGTGAATAAAGAGAATATCGACGCCACGGTGATTAAAGACGGTTTCCATAAAAAGAGTGAACTGTAATGGCTGACGCCCCGCTGCGGGGCGTCATTTTCATCCCGCCGGATATCACTGTTGCGGAGTCTTTATGACCTGGCTACTCGAAATGAAGAACATCACCAAAACCTTCGGCGCTGTTAAAGCCGTGGATAACGTCAGCCTGCGCCTGAACGCAGGCGAGGTGGTCTCGTTATGCGGTGAAAATGGGTCGGGGAAATCGACGCTGATGAAGGTGCTGTGCGGTATCTATCCGCACGGAAGCTATGAGGGCGAGATTATTTTTGCCGGCGAAACGCTGCAGGCAAACCATATTCGCGATACCGAACGCAAAGGCATCGCCATTATTCATCAGGAGCTGGCGCTGGTGAAACATCTCACCGTGCTGGAGAATATTTTCCTCGGCGCCGAGATCTCCCGCCATGGTCTGCTGGATTATGAAACCATGACGCTGCGCTGTCAGAAACTGTTGGCGCAGGTCAATCTGGCCATTTCGCCCGATACCCGC
This sequence comes from Klebsiella sp. KP20-425-1, assembly GCF_025813515.1. Taxonomy (NCBI): domain Bacteria; kingdom Pseudomonadati; phylum Pseudomonadota; class Gammaproteobacteria; order Enterobacterales; family Enterobacteriaceae; genus Klebsiella; species Klebsiella sp. KP20-425-1. Next base: position 193,878 of record NZ_CP109614.1, on the reverse strand, counting down.
GTCGGCGACCTCGGCCTTGGTCAGCAGCAGTTGGTGGAGATCGCCAAGGCGCTGAATAAACAGGTTCGCCTGCTGATCCTCGACGAACCGACCGCCTCCTTAACCGAACAAGAAACCGCGACGCTGCTGGCGATCGTTCGCGATCTGCAAAACCACGATATCGCCTGCATCTATATCTCGCATAAGCTCAATGAGGTCAAAGCGATCTCCGATACGATCTGCGTGATCCGCGACGGCCAGCACATCGGCACCCGCGATGCCAGCGGCATGAGCGAAGACGATATCATCACCATGATGGTCGGCCGCGAGCTCACCGCGCTCTATCCCAGCGAGCCGCACGCCCACGGCGAGGAGATCCTGCGGGTTGAACATTTAACCGCCTGGCACCCGGTAAACCGCCATATTAAACGGGTCAATGACGTCTCATTTTCCCTGCGTCGCGGAGAAATCCTCGGCATCGCCGGGCTGGTCGGCGCCGGACGTACCGAGGCGGTACAGTGCCTGTTCGGCGTCTGGCCGGGGCGCTGGCAAGGGGAGATCTTTATTGATGGCCAGCCGGTGAGCATCTCTAACTGCCAGCAGGCCATTGCCCACGGCATCGCCATGGTGCCGGAAGACCGCAAAAAAGACGGCATCGTGCCGGTGATGGCGGTGGGCAAAAACATTACCCTCGCGGCGCTCAACCAGTTCACCGGCGCAATGAGCAGCCTGGACGACGCCGCCGAGCAGTACTGCATTCAGCAGTCCATTCAGCGTTTGAAAATTAAAACCTCCTCGCCGGAGCTGGCGATTGGCCGTCTGAGCGGCGGCAACCAGCAAAAGGCGATTCTGGCGCGCTGTCTGCTGCTCAATCCGCGCATTCTGATCCTCGACGAACCCACCCGTGGCATCGATATCGGGGCGAAGTATGAAATTTATAAACTGATTAACCAGCTGGTGCAGCAGGGCATCGCGGTCATTGTCATTTCATCCGAACTGCCCGAGGTGCTCGGTCTCAGCGATCGGGTGCTGGTCATGCACGAAGGCAGACTAAAAGCCAATTTGGTTAATCAACATCTGACCCAGGAACAGGTGATGGAAGCCGCGCTGAGGAGCGAACGCCATGTCGAAGAACACGTCGTCTGAAATCAAACTCACCCCAACCGCCCCCGCGGCCCTGCCGGCGCTAAAAGGGCTGAATCTCCAGGTCTTCGTGATGATCGCCGCCATCGTCGTCATTATGCTGTTTTTCACCTGGGTTACCGATGGCGCCTACCTTAGCGCACGCAATATCTCCAACCTGCTGCGGCAGACGGCCATCACCGGCATCCTCGCCGTCGGCATGGTGTTTGTGATTATTTCGGCAGAAATCGACTTGTCCGTTGGCTCGATGATGGGGCTGCTGGGCGGCGCTGCGGCGATCTTTGACGTCTGGCTCGGCTGGCCGCTGCCGCTCACCATTCTGGTGACGCTGGTGATGGGCCTGCTGCTCGGCGCGTGGAACGGATGGTGGGTAGCCTATCGCAAAGTGCCCTCGTTTATCGTCACCCTTGCCGGGATGCTGGCGTTTCGCGGCATTCTGATCGGCATCACCAACGGGACCACCGTCTCGCCCACTAGTCCGGCGATGTCGCAGATCGGCCAAAGCTACCTGCCAGACGGCATCGGCTTCGGCATCGGCGTTGTCGGCATGGCGGTGTTTATCGTCTGGCAGTGGCGCGGGCGGATGCGCCGGCAGGCGTTAGGTCTGGCGACCTCGTCCTCCACCGCCGCCGTCGGCCGCCAGGCCATTACCGCGGTGATTGTGCTGGGCGCAATCTGGCTGCTCAATGACTATCGCGGCGTACCGACCCCGGTGCTGATCCTCGCCGCCCTGCTGCTGGCGGGCCTGTTTATGGCCACCCGCACCGCCTTTGGTCGCCGCATCTACGCCATCGGCGGCAACCTGGAGGCGGCCCGTCTGTCCGGGATTAACGTCGAGCGTACCAAGCTGGCGGTGTTTGCCATTAACGGCCTGATGGTCGCCATTGCCGGGCTAATCCTCAGCTCACGGCTCGGCGCGGGGTCGCCTTCGGCGGGCAATATCGCCGAACTGGACGCCATCGCCGCCTGCGTCATCGGCGGCACCAGCCTGGCGGGCGGCATCGGCAGCGTCGCCGGGGCGGTAATGGGGGCGTTTATTATGTCGGCCCTGGATAACGGTATGAGCATGATGGACGTCGCCACCTTCTGGCAATATATCGTTAAAGGCGCCATTTTGCTGCTGGCGGTGTGGATGGACTCTGCCACCAAGCGGCGCGCATAAGCAGAGACTCTCTGAAGAATGTCTGAATTCTTTGCGCTACCGCCAAACTTCGCCATAAGGCGCTTGAAATATCTCGGGCATTAGCCGGTAGTGTATACCCAACATCATTCGGGTTGCAGACGGCGCCCCCGGCCGCGTACCGGCGTACGTGGCCGGGATGAGTGGTAAGTCAGGCCATCGGCAACATCTTGAATGAAGGGGTATGACCGGGGTTAGAGCAGGAACATTATCTATGTTTGAAAAGCGTCACCGTATTACGCTGTTATTTAACGCCAACAAAGCTTATGACCGCCAGGTAGTTGAAGGTGTCGGCGAGTATCTGCAGGCCTCCCAGTTGGAGTGGGATATCTTTATTGAAGAGGACTTTCGGGCACGCATCGAAAACATCAAAGAGTGGTTGGGCGATGGCGTTATCGCCGACTATGACGATCCCGAAATCGAAAAGCTGCTGGCCGATGTCCACGTGCCCATCGTCGGCGTCGGCGGATCTTATCATCAGCCAGAGCAGTACCCGCCGGTCCACTATATCGCCACCGACAACGCCGCGCTGGTGGAAAGCGCTTTTCTCCATTTGAAGGAAAAAGGGGTGCACCGCTTCGCGTTTTACGGACTCCCCGCCTCCAGCGGTAAACGCTGGGCGGTAGAGCGCGAGTATGCCTTCTGCCAGCTGGTCGCGAAGGAGAAGTATCGCGGCGTGGTCTACCAGGGGCTGGAGACAGCGCCGGAGAACTGGCAGCACGCGCAAAACCGGCTCGCCGACTGGCTGCAAACCCTGCCGCCGCAAACCGGCATCATCGCCGTCACCGACGCCCGCGCCCGCCACGTCCTGCAGGCCTGCGAGCTGCTGCATATCCCGGTGCCAGAGAAACTGTGCGTTATCGGCATCGATAACGAGGAGCTAACCCGCTATCTCTCTCGCGTCGCCCTCTCCTCTGTCGCCCAGGGCACCCGCCAGATGGGTTATCAGGCGGCAAAATTACTCCACCGGCTGTTGAATAACGAGGCCCTCCCGCTGCAGCGCCAGCTGATCCCGCCGATGCGCGTCGTTGAGCGACGCTCCACCGACTACCGGTCGTTAAACGATCCCTCCGTGATACAGGCGATGCATTACATTCGCAACAATGCCTGCAAAGGCATCAAGGTGGAACAGGTGCTCGACGCCGTGGGCATCTCTCGCTCTAATCTGGAAAAACGCTTCAAAGAGGAGGTCGGGGAGACCATCCACACGGTGATCCACAGCGAAAAACTGGAAAAGGCGCGCAGCCTGCTGGTGTCCACTAGTCTGTCGATCAATGAGATTTCGCAGATGTGCGGCTATCCGTCGCTGCAATATTTCTATTCGGTGTTTAAGAAGGAGTACGACGTGACGCCGAAGGAGTACCGCGATCGGCACAGCGAGGTGATGCTGTAGGGTAAAAAAATGCCCGGCGACAAGGCCGGGCATCCGGATTACAGATGGGCGGCGATGAGCCGCTGATTGTCCTGATACATCGCGAAGAGATAGTTGTTGTAGCTCGACCCTTTGGTCGAATACCCCTTCAGCTTATGGATCATGGTGCTGGCAGTTACTTCCTGATCCGCCTTGCGCAGCTGCAGGCGCGACTTGCGGAAAGAAGAATAGGCCGGGTGGGTGTTCAGGTTTGTTACGTAAGCCTGCACCGACTGCTCTACCGACTCAAACTGCGAGTAACCTTTCATCGCGCCGCGGCAGCGACCGGCGCCGCACTTCATGCCGAACAGGTTGTTATTCTCGCGCGCCAGCCTGGAGGTACCCCAGCCACTTTCCGCCGCCGCCATGGTCGCCACCATGCTGTTCGGAATAATGTCGACACGCTCAAGCAGCGCGTTCCAGGGCACATGACGCGTATTGCCTGACCACTTCACCTTATAGCGGGAAGCGATATCCTTCAGGCGCGCCTTCTCAGTCGGCGACCAGCGAGCATCGTACTGCTTGGAAATAAGCCAGTTACGATCCGCAGTAATCGCCTGATTCTGCTTGGTAATATAAGGCATGACCGTCCGGAGAAACGCTTTTTTCCTTGGTGTTCCGGAAGGGTATTTTCGCAAGTCAGGAAGTGAACTGCTCTTTACACTATTGCGAGAATACTCTTGTTTACTGCTTACCTTAGTACTACTTATCTTCTTTACCGTTGGGGCTTTATGACTCTTTGTCGCTGTGTGCGTTGTCGCCAACACACTACCTGAAAAGATGCAGGTTAGTAACATAAGTATGGCGGCCCCATATCGTCGTATGGGATTCGATATCATCAGGTCTCCTGGTCGGATATATGCATTCCAACACCTTGTTTTTCACAAAAAAACGATAGCTGAATCGCTAATAGTATCAAAAATACGCACTGAGGGCATCAACAGAAATAGTCCAATTCCGAATTGCTGTCATCTGAAATCGGTTTCTGCGGCGCATCGCCAGCGCGAAAATGCTAGCTTCGTCTCATTTTTAGCCTATTTTTTGAGCGGTGTCACTCACCCCTTTTCATCCTCCTGGTAAAACGCGCGTCAGGAGGAGTTCACCCGCGCGGCGACAAGGCACACTAGATAAAAACCGCTCACAGGATCTCGCAATGAAACTCGCTGCGCTTGCCACGTTATTCGTGCCTGGGATGGCCTTTGCCGCCTGGACTACCACCGACTTTCCTGCTTTTACCGAAGAAGGGACCGGCCGATTCATCAGCCAGAAAGTGGTTGAGAAGGGTACACGTCCCCTGCAGCTAAATTTTGACCAGCAGTGCTGGCAGCCTTCCGGCGGCATTAAGCTCAACCAGATGCTGTCCATGGAGCCCTGTCGCGGCACACCGCCGCAATGGCGCATCTTCCGCCAGGGTCTGTATACCCTGGAGGTGGATACCCGTTCCGGCACGCCAACGATGATGATTTCGCTGGAGGAAAAAGAGACCAGCGCCGCGGCGCCGCAGATCCGCCAGTGTCCGAAGTGGGACGGAAAACCGCTGACCATCGACGTCAGCAAAACCTTCGCCGAGGGCAGCAAGGTCCGCGATTTCTACAGCGGCAATGTCGCGACCGTCAGCGGCGGCAAAATCACCCTGCAGCCCGCCTTCGGCAGCAATGGACTGCTGCTGCTTGAGCGTGCCGAGACCGCCGCCCCGGCGCCGTTTGACTGGCACAATGCCACCGTCTACTTCGTCCTGACCGATCGCTTCGTAAACGGTAACCCGGCCAACGACAACAGCTATGGTCGCCATAAAGACGGCATGCAGGAGATCGGCACCTTCCACGGCGGCGACCTGCAGGGATTAACCAGCAAGCTGGATTATCTGCAGCAGATGGGAGTTAACGCCCTGTGGATCAGCTCCCCGCTCGAGCAGATCCACGGCTGGGTCGGCGGCGGCACGAAGGGCGATTTCCCTCACTACGCCTACCACGGCTATTACACCCAGGACTGGTCGAAACTGGACGCCAACATGGGGACCGAAGCGGATCTCCGCCGACTGGTGGATGAAGCGCATAAGCGCGGAATACGTATTCTGTTCGACGTGGTGATGAACCATGCCGGCTACGCCACCCTGGCCGACATGCAGGAGTTCCAGTTCGGCTCCCTGTATCTGCAAGGCGATGAGCTGAAAAAAACTCTCGGCGAGCGCTGGACGGACTGGAAGCCGGGCGCGGGACAGACCTGGCACAGCTTTAACGACTATATCAACTTCAGCGACAAAGCCGGGTGGGAGAAATGGTGGGGTAAGAAGTGGATCCGCACCGATATCGGCGATTACGACAATCCGGGCTATGACGATCTCACCATGTCGCTGGCCTTCCTGCCGGACCTGAAAACCGAATCGAAGGAGGTCTCAGGCCTGCCGAACTTCTATAACCATAAACCAGACACCGCAGCGAAAGCGATCCCGGGCTATACGCCGCGCGACTATCTGACACACTGGCTGAGCCAGTGGGTACGTGACTACGGCATCGATGGCTTCCGCGTCGATACCGCCAAACATGTGGAGATGGACGCCTGGCAGCAGTTAAAAACCCAGGCCACCGCCGCGCTGGCGGAGTGGAAGAAAGCCAATCCGGATAAAGCGCTGGATGCGGCGCCGTTCTGGATGACTGGCGAAGCCTGGGGACATGGAGTGATGCAGAGCGATTATTATCGCCACGGTTTTGATGCGATGATCAATTTCGACTACCAGGACCAGGCGGCGAAAGCGGCGACCTGTATGGCCAATATTGACCTCACCTGGCAGCAAATGGCGGACAAGCTGCAGAGCTTTAACGTCCTGAGCTACCTCTCCTCGCACGATACGCGGCTGTTCCGCGAAGGCGGCACCACCGCGGCGGAGCTACTGCTGCTGGCCCCTGGCGCCGTGCAGATTTTCTATGGCGACGAATCATCGCGCCCGTTCGGCCCCACCGGCTCGGACCCGCTGCAGGGTACCCGCTCGGAGATGAACTGGCAGGATGTCAACGGCAAGGCGGCCCGCAGCGTTACCCACTGGCAGAAGATCGGCCAGTTCCGCGCTCGCCATCCGGCAATCGGCATGGGCAAACAGACAACGCTGTCGATGTCGCGTGGTTACGGGTTCGTGCGTGAGAGCGGTGAAGACAAAGTGATGGTCATCTGGGCCGGCCAGCAGCAGTAATCCACATGTGGCTCTCCGCCCTGCGGGGAGCCACCATTTAGAACAAAATGCTAACAAAATAGCAATATACAGGATAAAGATAAAAACCCGCCTCTTCCCGCCGATTTGCACCACGCCAGCGCTGGCGTTATGGTTAGCCACTTTCCAGAACCACCGATAGACTATTCGCGATGACATTTTCCCTTTTCGGCGACAAATTCACCCGTCATTCAGGCATCACCCGCTTGATGGAAGACCTTAATGACGGTCTGCGCACGCCGGGCGCTATTATGCTGGGCGGCGGCAACCCCGCTCAGATCCCGGAAATGAATGACTACTTCCAGCAGCTGCTGGCCGACATGCTGGATAATGGCAAAGCCCTTGATGCGCTTTGTAATTATGATGGTCCACAGGGCAAAAGCGAGCTGCTGGCTCTGCTGGCGAACATGCTGCGCGACGAGCTGGGCTGGGAGATCGAACCACAGAATATTGCGCTAACAAACGGCAGTCAGAGCGCATTTTTCTACTTATTTAATCTGTTTGCAGGCCGTCGGGCAGATGGCACCACCCGTAAGGTACTGTTCCCACTGACGCCGGAATATATCGGCTACGCCGATGCCGGTCTGGAAGAGGATCTGTTCGTTGCCACCCGGCCGAACATCGAACTGCTGCCGGAAGGCCAGTTTAAGTACCATGTTGATTTTGAGCATCTGCAGGTGACGGAAGAGACCGGGATGATCTGCGTCTCGCGCCCCACCAACCCGACCGGCAACGTCATCACTGATGAAGAGCTGATCAAACTGGATGCGCTGGCGAATCAGCACGGGGTCCCGCTGGTGATTGATAACGCCTACGGTGTACCGTTCCCGGGCATTATCTTTAGCGACGCCCGACCGCTGTGGAATCCGAACATCGTGCTGTGTATGAGCCTGTCCAAGCTGGGCCTGCCGGGCAGCCGCTGCGGGATTATCATCGCCAACGAAAAAATCATCACCGCCATCAGCAACATGAACGGCATTATTAGCCTCGCCCCTGGCGGCATCGGGCCGGCAATGATGTGCGAAATGATTAAACGACAGGATCTGCTGCGCCTGTCAGAGACGGTGATCAAGCCCTTCTATTACCAGCGGGTGCAGGAAACCATCGCCATTATTCGCCGCTATCTGCCGGAGGAGCGCTGCCTTATTCACAAACCGGAGGGGGCAATCTTCCTCTGGCTGTGGTTTAAGGATCTGCCGATCTCCACCGAGCTGCTGTATCAGCGGCTGAAAAAGCGCGGCGTGCTGATGGTGCCGGGGGATTACTTCTTCCCTGGTCTGGATAAACCGTGGCCGCACACCCACCAGTGTATGCGCATGAACTATGTACCGGACCCGCAAAAAATCGAAGCCGGAGTGAAAATCCTCGCCGAAGAGGTTGAATTTGCCTGGCGCGAACAGGAAGCATAGTCTCTGACGCCGCGGGCGGGTAACGTTCGTCAGCGACCCCATTCACGCCAGCGCCAGCCGCTGGCGTTTTTGCGCGCATAGCGCTTCCAGCTCCGCGGGAACCATCACCCGCAGCGCCTGCGTCGGGCAGGCGGCCACGCAGGCCGGTCCTTCGGCGCGGTGATGGCATAGATCGCATTTCAACGCCTGCGCCTGCTGGTTCATTACCGTAACGGTCATCGCGCCGTACGGGCAGGCCACCATGCAGCTTTTGCAGCCGATGCAGCGCCGCTGGTCGACCCACCAGACGTCATTGTCGCGCTGAATCGCCCCCTGTGGGCAAACGCTGGCGCAGGGCGCATCCTCGCACTGCCGACAGGCCATCGCCGTCGATATGTCACCGCTTTTCACCACCCGGATACGCGGCGCGAAATGGTTCGTCGACAGGGCGGCGACATCCTGCGCCTGCTGGTGCGCCACCGCGCAGGCCACTTCGCAGGTACGACAGCCGATGCACCGCTGGGCATTGGCAATAAGAAACTGGTTCATCCTCTGCTCCCTGGGGATAAAACCGCAGGGTGCCAGAATATCCCCTGCCCGCGCTTTGATCCTGAATGGAATCAGCGCTGTTTTTTGTCAGATGGCCGGCAGGATGTGGTCATTTGCCTGACGCTTCACGCACCGTGAAACCCAGCTCACGCGAAATTGCTTCGGCGGTCTCACGTAGTGGTTTTAACAAGTTCTTTTCGCCAGCTCCCCGGCACGAAGTCCGCCGGGGAGCCGACGTTAATGATTACCGGAACAATGCCTTATCGCGCAGGATATGATCGTTGCCGCGACGGCGGGTGAAGCCAATCCGATCGAAATACTCCAGGATCTGGATCGCCAGCTTCCGCCCGACGTTTAAGGTATCGCGGAAATCCGCCGCGCAGGTTGAACCGCGCAGCCGATCCAGCTCGCGCACCCGCTGAGCGAACTGCACAATGCGATCGTTGCGGTAGTAACGATCCTTGACGATCGCAGTAATCATCCCCTGCTGCGCCGCCTGCCGCAGCACCGCGCGCATCAGGGACTCTTCAACATGGACTTCGCGTGCAAGATCGCGCACCCACCACGGATCGTCGCCGAACAGAGTCTCCACCTTCTGCCAGACCGCCTGCTGCTCGTCGGTAAACCCGGCTTTATGCTCCGGCAAATGCAGCCAGCCGTGATGGCTGTGGACTAAGCCGCTCTCGCGCATCTGCTCAATCAGCAGCAGCACCAGCGCTTCATCTTCCATCGGCAGCGCGATGCGGCGCAGGCGCTCCCGGCCAGGGCCCGGCTCGTCTCGATGCTGCTCATGGTAGCGCGCAAGGGCATCCAGCAATTTTCGCTGCCAGCGGGCGGCAAGCGGCGCGCTAAGCAGGCGCTGTCCGGCCTGCAGATAGTCCGGTCGCTGGATCAGGGCCGCCATTCCGGCTTCGCTGAGCTGCCGCGCCCAGGCGAAGTGCTCAAGCCGGACGGCATCCCGCTGCAGATGTAACTCCAGCGCCTGCGCATCGTCAGCGCCGACCGCTGCCAGGGCGTGCAGCCACTGCAGATATTCCGGTTTACGTTTGCCGCGACGCGGAGGATCCAGCGTCACCACCCGTGCGCCCGCCAGCGTCAAGCGAGCAGAGATATCGCGGAGCACCAGCCGGTCGTTATCCGCCAGCCACAGCGGAGTATCCAGCACCAGCTCCGCCAGGTTGCCCTCAAGAAGCGACACCCGGCCGGTAATGTGGCTGGCAGCATGGTGAATATGCAGCGGCTGCCACTGGCTGAACGGCGTATGGCACTGCAACTCGACAATCACCCGTTCTGCTGGCTCCGGCGGTGGTGAGGAGAGCAGCCAGTCGCCGCGGTGCACTGCCTCTTTTTGCGCATCGCCGACAATGTTCAGCGCAATGCGCTGTCCGGCGTGCGCCTGCTCAACCGCTTGATTCTGGGCATGCAGGCCGCGGACGCGCATCGGCGTGTTGACGCCGGTAAGCCATAGGGTATCCCCGACCCGTACTTCGCCGGAGAGCGCCGTCCCGGTGACCACCAGCCCCGCGCCTTTGACGGTAAAAGCGCGATCCAGCGCCAGGCGAAACCGCTGCTGCTGCGGGCGGGGGCGCTCCGCAAGCTGCAGCAGATGGCTGCGCAGTTCCGCAATACCGATATTTTCCGCCGCCGCGGTGGGAAAGAAAGCGACGGCGTCAAAGCCCAGCTCGCCCAGGGTCTGCTCGACCTCTGCCTGAACCTCCGCCACCCTGGCGGCCGCCACGCGGTCCGTTTTGGTCAGCGCCACGGTCAGCGTCGGCTTTCCGGTCAGCTGCAGGATCGCCAGGTGTTCGCGGGTTTGCGCCATCACCCCGTCATCGCAGGCCACCACCAGCAGCGCATGGTCAATACCGCCCACCCCCGCCAGCATGTTGGACAAAAACTTTTCGTGCCCGGGAACGTCAATAAATCCCAGCACCCGCCCGTCCGGCTGCGGCCAGTAGGCATAGCCGAGATCGATCGTCATTCCCCGCGCTTTCTCTTCCGGCAGACGATCGGCATTCACGCCGGTTATCGCCTGCAGCAGCGTCGTTTTGCCGTGGTCAACATGTCCAGCGGTGGCAATAATCATCGTAACAACATCTCCATAAAGCGGGTTTCATTTTCCAGACAGCGCAGGTCCAGCCAGAGCCGACCGTCATAAATGCGGCCAATCACCGGACACGGCAGCGCGCGCCAGCGGGCCGCCAGCGCCTCCAGCCGGCTACCGCGGCCGTCATGCGGGGTAAAGGTCAACGCCGCGCTGGGCAGGCGGTCGACGGGTAACGAGCCGCTGCCAATCTGCGACTGGCAGGCTGCCACGCTGACGGCAAAATCAGCATAGTGTGCCGCCAGGTCAGGCTGCAGGCGTTCAGCCAGCCGGCGGATCTCCTCCGCCGGACGGGTGAGCAGGCGCAGCGTCGGCAATTTCTCCCTCAGCGCCTCCGGGTGCTGATAGAGGTGCAGCGTAGCCTCCAGCGCCGCGAGGGTCATTTTATCGGCACGCAGGGCCCGCTTCAGCGGGTGGCTTTGCAGCTGGGCAATCAGCGCGCGTTTGCCGACGATAATCCCGGCCTGCGGGCCACCGAGCAGCTTGTCGCCGGAGAAACTGACCAGGCTCACCCCGGCGGCGATCATCTCCTGCGGCATCGGCTCCTTTGGCAGGCCATACTGACTGAGATCCACCAGCGACCCGCTGCCCAGGTCGGCTACCACCGGAACATCCAGTTCGCGGCCAATGGCCGCCAGCTCCGCTTCGTCGACGGCTTTGGTAAAGCCCTCAATACTGTAGTTGCTGGTGTGGACCTTCATCAGCAGCGCGGTATTGTCATTCACCGCCTGGCGATAATCTTTGGCATGGGTGCGGTTGGTGGTACCTACTTCGTGCAGCTGGCAACCCGCCTGGCGCATCACGTCGGGGATGCGAAATGCCCCGCCGATCTCCACCAGTTCGCCGCGAGAGACCACCACTTCGCGACCGCTGGCGGTGGCCGCCAGCATCAGCAGAACGGCCGCCGCGTTGTTGTTCACGATACAGGCGTCTTCCGCGCCGGTGATCTGGCACAGCAGATCGGCAATGGCGCGATCGCGATGGCCGCGCCCGGCGTCGTCGAGATCATATTCGAGCGTCACCGGCGCGCGCATCGCGCTGGCGACCGCCTCCACAGCCGACTCCGCCTGAATGGCGCGCCCCAGATTGGTATGCAATACCGTACCGGTGAGATTAAACACCGGACGCAGGGCGCTCTGCCGGCCGGCGGTGAGCCGCTGCGCGCAGGCGCTCGGCCAGTCATGGCTCCAGTCCGGCAGTGTCTGATACTGGCGGATTTGCTCCCGCGCCTCATCCAGCATCTGGCGCAGCTGCGCCACCACCTGCGAATGGCCGTGCTGCGCCAGCAGGGGAGAAAAAGCGGGGTCGCGTAGTAAGCGGTCAATGGCCGGAAGCCGGGTATAAAGCGCACGAATTTCGGTAGTCATGAATGGGCCTGGCGGTAAGTTATTTTCCCCCCTCCCGACGGGAGAGGGAGTCAACAATCAGCGGCGATTGTAACGCCTCCTTGCGCAAACTGTTACCTGCCTGGGTCAAGTCCGCGGCGGTTCTAGCCTGCTCCTTATCGCCAACAAATTATCGCCAACAAAGATATGAGTATGGCTCAGGGCAGGACAAAAGGCAGGTGAGCGTCCGGCTCAACCTGCCGCCGATCGCATTAATGATCGAGATAGAGGTAGTGCATCCAGCTGGTCATCCGCAGCAGCACTTTACGCATCACCGAAACGTGGGCGAAATGGTCGGAGTAGACCGCCACCTGCGCATAGATGCCATCGGGTAGTGCATCGATTTCGGCATTCGGATCGAGCTCAATGGTCGCCAGCACGCCATCGCTGCCCGGCGTCACGGTCAGCGACTGCAACGCCCCCTGCGCCTGATAGGTTCCCCCCGGCACCACCGGTAAAATGCTCACCAGTTTGCCGTGGAATACCTGTCCGGGCAGGGCGTTAAACACCGCTTCCGCGTCGTCGCCTTTCTCCAGCCTTAACAGGGAATTTTGCCGAAACTGGGCGACGATCAGCCGTTTTTGCTCGGGGATAAACACCATCACCGGACGCAGCGGCAGCGAGGCGGCATAGGTCCCCGGACGGATCAGCACCTGGGTGATATACCCATCGCTTGGCGCCCGCACGGTGGTCTGATCGAGATTATATTTCGCCTCCGCCAGCTGGGCGCGCAGGCTGGCCACTTGCGACTGCTCGCCGTTGATCATGCTGTCCAGCTGGCTCTGGATCTGCGCCTGCTCCGCCACCGACGCCTTGACCAGCGCGTCCTGGGCAAGGTAATTCTGCCTGGCGTTATCGATGTCGCTTTCCGAGAACGGGTTCACCCGCGCCTGGCTCCCTTTCAGGTAGCGCTGATAGTCCTTGTATAAGCGATCGCGTTCCGCCGACACGCGGGTGGTGTTGGCCTGGGCTTCAGAGAGCTGCGCTTTGAGGGTGTTAATACTGTGCAGCGCCGTCACCAGGTCGGCCTGCAGACGGTCGACCCGCGCCTGATAGCGCGCCGGGTCAATAGTAAAAAGCACCTCACCCTTTTTGACGCGCTGATTCGCTTTGTCGGTGACGCTGTTAACCACTCCGGTAACCTGCGGCGTAATAGGAATAGATATCACCGCCTTTTGCGCCAGAAAGGTGTAAGGGTGGTTATAGTTCATTAATAAAATAAGCGCGCTAACAATAAATACGCCCCCCAGCGCCGCGGTAGGTACCGTCCATTTATTTACCGGTATTTTGAAGATTTTAAATATCGACCAGGCGATGGCCACGTAGGTCAAAATTATCAACAGATCCATAGATTATTTCTCCGCCGCAGAGGTGGACTGCGGCCGCTGGATGGCCGCCACCTGGTGTTCAAGGTCGCTCAGTCGTTGGCGAAGCTGTTGTATATCGGTCTCTTTTTCAGGTTCGTCAGGGGCCGTATTCGCCTTATGCTGCATGCCCCAGCCGCGCTCAGGCTGGTACAACGTGGCCCAAATCCATAAAAACGGCCATATGACGTGGAGAGTAAAAAGACTGACCCATCCGGCGACATGAATAGCATCGGAATGAGGGTGGTTGCGTTTTTTGGCGATCAAATAAGGAATATCGTGAATAATGATAATCCCATAAAAAATGACCAGAAAAACGAAGATCAGAACGCCCAGCGCAAAATAATTGAGAAACATAATTCCCTCGGCTTTACGCTAATAATTTATATGAATTTTATTCACGACCCACTGACATTCGGGCCGCTATTTTGAGCATAATTCACGCCTTTCATTTTTGCCATCCGGCGTAAAAAAGTTATTCGGCAGTTAAGGTTGCTTAGTTACAGAGCCATCTCGCCCTGGCCGCAAAACCGGGCCGAGATCACAGCGGCAAAAATCCACCGTGAAATTCTTTGTGATCAAAATCACAAACAAACAACAAAACCACGAAACAAAATTGTGACAAATATCACACAAAAAGGCAGATCAGCGGCTAAAAAGGCGCTGTGTTGTTTTTTTACACAGGAATTATGTGATCAGCATCACTACAAAAAGCGCTTTGCCCCCTATATTCATGTGATCCGTATCACACAAAAGGGCGCTGGCTGGACAGCTAAACGATTCAGTGCCAGATTTCGCACTATCAATCAGGGCCCGGCTACCTCTGCCGCCACATTAACAACAAACCTCGGGCTTTAAGCCTGCGCTATACGCAAAACAGAAGAAGGGGTGTTTTATGTCATCCGATATCAAGATCAAGGTGCAAAGCTTTGGTCGTTTCCTCAGCAATATGGTGATGCCGAATATCGGCGCGTTTATCGCGTGGGGTATCATCACCGCGCTTTTCATTCCGACAGGGTGGTTGCCAAACGAAACGCTGGCGAAGCTGGTCGGTCCGATGATCACCTACCTGCTGCCGCTGCTGATCGGTTACACCGGCGGTAAATTAGTCGGCGGCGAACGTGGTGGCGTGGTCGGGGCGATCACCACCATGGGCGTTATCGTCGGCGCGGATATGCCGATGTTCCTCGGCTCAATGATTGCCGGCCCGCTGGGCGGCTACTGCATCAAGAAGTTCGATAACTGGGTAGACGGTAAGATCAAATCCGGTTTTGAAATGCTGGTGAATAACTTCTCCGCCGGCATCATCGGGATGATCCTCGCCATTCTGGCCTTCCTCGGCATTGGCCCGGCGGTCGAAGTTCTGTCGAAAATTCTGGCGGCTGGCGTTAACTTTATGGTGGCGCACGACATGCTGCCGCTGGCGTCTATCTTCGTCGAACCGGCAAAAATCCTGTTCCTTAACAACGCCATCAACCACGGTATCTTCTCGCCGCTGGGTATTCAGCAGTCCCACGAGCTGGGTAAATCCATCTTCTTCCTGATTGAAGCTAACCCGGGTCCAGGGATGGGCGTTCTGCTGGCGTACATGTTCTTTGGCCGCGGCAGCGCAAAACAGTCTGCAGGCGGGGCGGCTATCATCCACTTCCTGGGTGGTATCCATGAAATCTACTTCCCGTACGTGCTGATGAACCCGCGCCTGATCCTGGCCGTTATCCTCGGCGGGATGACCGGTGTCTTCACCCTGACTATCCTCAATGGCGGTCTGGTTTCCCCGGCTTCCCCGGGTTCCATTCTGGCGGTACTGGCGATGACGCCGAAAGGCGCCTACTTCGCTAACATCGCCGCGATTATCGCAGCGATGGCGGTCTCCTTCGTGGTCTCTGCGGTTCTGCTCAAGACCAGCAAAGTCAAAGAAGAAGACGATATCGAAGCCGCAACGCGTCGTATGCATGACATGAAAGCGGAATCCAAAGGCGCCAGCCCGCTGGCGGCCGGCAATGTCACCAACGACCTGAGCCATGTGCGTAAAATCATCGTCGCCTGCGACGCCGGGATGGGTTCCAGCGCCATGGGCGCCGGGGTACTGCGCAAGAAAGTGCAGGATGCCGGGCTGAGCAACATCTCGGTCACCAACAGCGCAATCAATAACCTGCCGCCGGATGTTGACCTGGTCATCACCCACCGCGACCTTACCGAGCGCGCCATGCGCCAGGTGCCGCAGGCGCAGCATATTTCGCTGACCAACTTCCTCGACAGCGGTCTGTACACCAGCCTGACCGAGCGCCTGGTCGCGGCCCAGCGCCACATCGACAACGAAGTCAAAGTCACCGATAGCCTGAAAGACAGCTTTGACGATACTAACAACAACCTGTTCCAGCTGGGCGCGGATAACATCTTCCTCGGTCGCAAAGCAGCCACCAAAGAAGAAGCCATTCGCTTCGCCGGTGAGCAGCTGGTGAAAGGCGGCTACGTCGAGCCGGAATATGTGCAGGCGATGCTGGATCGCGAAAAACTGACCTCGACCTATCTCGGCGAGTCCATCGCGGTACCGCACGGCACCATCGAAGCGAAGGACCGCGTGCTGAAAACCGGCGTCGTCTTCTGCCAGTACCCGGAAGGCGTGCGCTTCGGTGAAGAAGAAGATGAAGTCGCGCGTCTGGTCATCGGCATCGCCGCTCGTAATAACGAGCACATTCAGGTTATCACCAGTCTGACTAACGCGCTGGATGACGAAACCGTGATTGAGCGCCTGGCGAAAACCACCAGCGTCGACGAAGTTCTGGCGCTGTTAAATAAATAATCAGCGCTATCCAACCCTCTCCTTTGGGAGAGGGTTGGGGTGAGGGGAAAGGCCTCACCCCAGCCCTCTCAGGTGAAAACATTAATTGAAGGTTAATACTATGAAAGCATTACATTTTGGCGCAGGTAATATCGGACGTGGCTTTATCGGTAAATTGCTGGCCGACGCGGGCATCGAACTGACGTTTGCCGATGTCAATCAGACCGTACTTGATGCCCTGAATGCCCGTCATAGCTATCAGGTTCACGTCGTCGGTGAGAATGAGCAGGTGGACACCGTCTCCGGCGTCAATGCCGTCAGCAGCATCGGCGATGAGGTTGTGGACCTGATCGCTGAGGTGGATCTGGTCACCACCGCCGTCGGTCCCGTCGTGCTCGAGCGCATCGCGCCAGCGATCGCCAAAGGGCTGGCGCAGCGCAAAGCGCAGGGCACCGAACGCCCCCTGAACATCATCGCCTGCGAAAATATGGTGCGCGGCACCACGCAGTTAAAAGGCCACGTGTTTAACGCGCTGGCGGAAGAAGATAAAGCGTGGGTGGAAGCGCATATCGGCTTTGTCGACTCTGCCGTTGACCGTATTGTGCCGCCATCGGCTTCCGCCACTCATGACCCGCTGGAAGTCACCGTGGAAACCTTTAGCGAATGGATTGTCGATAAGACTCAGTTCAAGGGCGCGCTGCCGACTATCCCGGGGATGGAATTAACTGATAACCTGATGGCATTTGTCGAACGCAAGCTCTTCACCTTGAACACCGGGCATGCTATAACCGCCTACCTCGGAAAACTGGCGGGCCATCAGACGATTCGCGACGCGATCCTCGACGAGAAAATTCGTGCCGTCGTGCAGGGCGCGATGGAAGAGAGCGGCGCGGTGCTGATCAAACGTTACGCCTTTGACCCGCAGAAGCACGCGGCTTATATCCAGAAAATACTTGGCCGTTTCGAGAACCCGTACCTGAAAGACGATGTTGAGCGCGTTGGCCGTCAGCCGCTGCGCAAACTGAGCGCTGGCGACCGTTTAATTAAGCCGCTGCTGGGTACACTGGAATACGGGCTGCCGCACCGCAACCTGGTGAAAGGGATTGCGGCGGCGATGCATTTCCGTAGCGAAGACGATCCGCAGGCGCAGGAGCTGGCGGCACTGATCGCCGACAAGGGGCCGCAGGCCGCGCTGGCGCAGATTTCCGGCCTGGATGCCGCAAGTGATGTCGTCGCGGAGGCCGTTAACGACTACAACGCGGAAAAATGATGCACAACCTGGCGCGACCAACGTCGCGCCCATTACGACTCCTGTCAGATATGCAGGCAATGATGGAAGAAACACAAGCATTTGAAAACCGTGTGCTTGAGCGTCTGAATGCTGGCAAAACCGTACGAAGCTTCCTGATCGCCACCGTCGAGCTGTTAACGGAAGCGGTCAATATTCTGGTGCTTCAGGTGTTCCGTAAAGACGACTACGCGGTGAAATACGCCGTCGAGCCCTTGCTGGAGGGCAGCGGGCCGCTCGGCGATCTCTCTGTACGCC
Organism: Klebsiella sp. KP20-425-1; assembly: GCF_025813515.1. Lineage (NCBI taxonomy): Bacteria > Pseudomonadati > Pseudomonadota > Gammaproteobacteria > Enterobacterales > Enterobacteriaceae > Klebsiella > Klebsiella sp. KP20-425-1. Next base: position 175,842 of record NZ_CP109614.1, on the reverse strand, counting down.
TGAAGCTGATTTATGGCCTTGGGGTGATAAGTCGTGCCGAATATGAAGACGCTGAGCTGCTGATGGCCCTGCGCGAAGAGCTTAACCACGACGGCAATGAGTACAGCTTTACCGACGACGAAATTATCGGTCCGTTCGGCGAGCTGCACTGCGTCGCCGCCCTGCCGCCAACGCCGCAATTTGATGACAGCGATGCCGAACTGCTGGCAATGCAGAAACTGCGTTACCAGCAGATGGTGCGCTCAACGATGGTGCTGTCCCTGACTGAGCTGATTTCACGAATCAGCTTAAAAAAAGCCTTTCAGAAATCAACGCTCTGATTCCGGTTCCGTCTGGTCGCAGGTCGGCCGGTAAAGCTGACGATAATATTCCAGACGCTGCAGGAACAACGCTTCCTTATCCTGAGGAATGTCTCGCGGTACATGCTGCAGACGCGGAGACTTTTTCAAATACTCCATAAACGCCTGACTGGAAGCCATAAAATCAACCGCTTTGTCGATTAAACGTGGTACGCCGTCGCCGATCTTTGCCATCACGTCCTCCTTTTGGGAATAATCTGATTAAGCATTAGCCAATTCACCAGCGTGGGTTAAGGAAAACGTGCTTATCTGCCGACAGGCTTCACAGAAATGAAATTAGAACGGGTATTAGGCGGAATATTAATAAAATTCAAATTATTAGCGATAAATGATATTGCATTCCGCGGGCGACAAACGGCGAATTTTTGATAAATAGCTATCAACAATAGCGGTCACGGCACATACTATAGGCGAATGAAGCCCCTTTATTAACAGATCAAATCACCATGAAAGAAGTCGAAAAGAATGAAATCAAGCGTCTGAGCGATCGTCTCGACGCCATCCGCCACCAGCAGGCCGAGCTGTCGCTGGTGGAAGCCGCCGATAAATATGCTGAACTGGAAAAAGAAAAAGCCACTCTGGAAACGGAGATTGAACGTCTGCGTTCCGTCCAGAGCCAGAAGCTGAGCAAAGAGGCGCAGAAACTGATGAGCCTGCCGTTCCGCCGCGCGATTACCAAAAAAGAGCAGGCCGATATGGGCAAGCTGAAGAAAAGCGTTCGCGGCCTGGTGGTTGTCCATCCGATGACCGCCCTGGGCCGGGAAATGGATCTGAAAGAGATGACCGGTTTCGCCCGCAGCGAATTTTGATCCCCAGCCCTCTCCGTACGGAGAGGGCTATTCTGTCTTCACTCCCCCCACATTTTTACCTTCAGCCGGGTCGATTGGTCCAACCAATAATTTCATCCACCCCCTGGCAGTTCACAAATCCGTCAAAACCCATCACAAACACGTTGCTTAAGAGTAACAGCTGATTAACCATTCATTGTCATCAACCCTGATACCCTTAATTGGCCGGGCCAATTTTACTTTCGGTGGGATCGGCAATGAGCGCAGACTCAGCCCTCCTCTCCTGGCGGCCCGATGGAGACCCTGCATGAATCTCTGGCAACAAAACTACGATCCCGCCGGTAATATCTGGCTATCCAGTCTTATCGCATCGCTACCGATTCTGTTTTTCTTTTTTGCGCTGATTAAGCTCAAACTGAAAGGCTACATCGCTGCCACCTGGACCGTCGCAATCGCGCTGGTCGTTGCCTTGCTGTTCTATAAAATGCCGGTGGACCGCGCCTTAGCCTCGGTGGTCTACGGCTTCTTCTACGGCCTGTGGCCTATCGCGTGGATTATTATCGCCGCGGTCTTCGTCTATAAAATCTCGGTGAAGACCGGACAGTTCGACATCATCCGCTCATCGATTCTGTCGATTACGCCGGACCAGCGCCTGCAGATGCTGATCGTCGGCTTCTCGTTCGGCGCCTTTCTCGAAGGAGCGGCGGGTTTCGGCGCACCGGTGGCGATTACCGCCGCGCTGCTGGTTGGTCTCGGGTTTAACCCGCTGTATGCGGCTGGCCTGTGCCTGATCGTCAACACCGCGCCGGTGGCCTTCGGCGCGATGGGCATCCCGATTCTGGTCGCCGGCCAGGTGACCGGTATCGATAGCTTCGCCATCGGCCAGATGGTGGGCCGCCAGCTGCCGTTCCTGACCATTATCGTGCTGTTCTGGATCATGGCGATTATGGACGGCTGGCGCGGCATTAAAGAGACCTGGCCGGCGGTGATAGTCGCAGGCGGTTCGTTCGCTATTGCCCAGTACCTCAGCTCGAACTTCCTTGGCCCGGAGCTGCCGGATATCATCTCGTCGCTGGTCTCCCTGGTCTGTCTGACCCTGTTCCTCAAACGCTGGCAGCCGGTACGCATCTTCCGCTTCGGCGATCTCGGCGCCTCGCAGGTGGATATGACGCTGGCCCGCACACGCTACACGGCGGGACAAGTGATCCGCGCCTGGTCGCCGTTCCTGTTCCTGACCGCCACCGTGACCCTGTGGAGCGTGCCGCCATTCAAAGCGCTGTTCGCTCCTGGCGGCGCGATGTATGACTTCGTTATCAATATTTCGGTACCATTCCTCGACAAAATGGTTGCCCGTATGCCGCCGGTGGTTAGCGCCGCAACGCCCTACGCCGCGGTATATAAATTCGACTGGCTGTCGGCAACCGGCACCGCCATTCTGTTCGCCGCCCTGCTGTCCATCGTCTGGCTGCGCATGAAGCCGAAAGATGCGCTGACCACCTTCGCCGGGACGCTGAAGGATCTGGCGCTGCCGATCTACTCTATCGGCATGGTGCTGGCGTTCGCCTTTATCTCTAACTATTCCGGGCTGTCGTCGACCCTGGCCCTGGCGCTGGCCCATACCGGCCACGCGTTTACCTTCTTCTCGCCGTTCCTTGGCTGGCTGGGGGTATTCCTGACCGGTTCGGACACCTCGTCTAACGCCCTGTTCGCCGCGCTGCAGGCAACGGCGGCGCAGCAGATTGGCGTCTCCGATATCCTGCTGGTCGCGGCTAATACCACCGGCGGCGTTACTGGCAAGATGATTTCCCCGCAGTCGATCGCCATCGCCTGCGCCGCGGTAGGCCTGGTGGGCAAAGAGTCGGATCTGTTCCGCTTTACCGTCAAACACAGCCTGATCTTCACCTGCATGGTGGGGCTGATCACCACGCTGCAGGCCTACGTTTTAACCTGGATGATCCCGTGATAGTGATGCCTAAACGCCTGGCCGACGACGTGGCGCGTCGCGTCCGGGCGCTGATTGAAGAACAACAGCTGGAGGCGGGCATGCGACTGCCCGCCGAGCGCCAGCTCGCCGCCCAGCTCGGCGTCTCACGCAATTCCCTGCGCGAAGCGCTGGCGATGCTGGTCAATGAAGGGGTGCTGTTGAGCCGTCGCGGCGGCGGCACCTTCGTCCGCTTTCAGCATGAGCCGTGGTCAGAGCAAAACATCGTCCAGCCGCTGAAGACGCTGCTGGCCGATGACCCGGACTACAGCTTCGATATCCTCGAAGCCCGCCACGCCATCGAAGCCAGCACCGCGTGGCACGCGGCGATGCGCGCCACCGACGCCGATAAAGAAAAAATTCGTCTGTGCTTTGAAGCGACCCAGAGTGAAGACCCGGATATCGCCTCGCAGGCGGATGTCCGCTTTCACCTGGCGATCGCCGAAGCCTCGCATAACGTGGTGCTCCTGCAAACCATGCGCGGCTTTTTCGACCTGCTGCACTCCTCCGTTAAGCAGAGCCGCCAGCGCATGTATCAGGTGCCGCCGGTGTTTGCCCGCCTGACCGAACAGCACCAGGCCGTCATGGAGGCGATTGTCGCCGGCGACGCCGAGGCGGCGCGCCAGGCGATGATGGGCCACTTAGGCTTTGTCCACGCCACCATCAAACGTTTTGATGAAGACCAGGCCCGCCAGGCGCGAATTACCCGCCTGCCCGGTGACCACAATGAAAATTCCAGGGAGAACTCGTGATGATTATTTCCGCCGCCAGCGACTATCGCGCCGCCGCACAGCGTATCCTGCCGCCGTTTCTGTTCCACTATATTGACGGCGGCGCCTACGCCGAACATACCCTGCGCCGCAACGTCGAGGACCTTTCCGATGTAGCCTTGCGCCAGCGTATTTTGCGCAATATGTCGGACCTGAGTCTGGAAACGACGTTATTCAACGAGAAGCTGGCGATGCCGACGGCGTTGGCGCCGGTCGGGCTGTGCGGGATGTACGCCCGCCGCGGCGAAGTGCAGGCCGCCGGCGCGGCGGACGACAAAGGCATTCCGTTCACCCTCTCTACCGTTTCCGTCTGCCCGATCGAAGAGGTCGCCCCGACCATCAAGCGCCCGATGTGGTTCCAGCTGTATGTCCTGCGCGACCGCGGCTTTATGCGCAATGCGCTGGAGCGCGCCAAAGCCGCCGGCTGCTCGACGCTGGTCTTTACCGTCGATATGCCGACTCCCGGCGCCCGCTACCGCGACGCCCATTCCGGCATGAGCGGCCCGAACGCCGCCCTGCGCCGCTACTGGCAGGCCGTCACCCATCCGCAGTGGGCGTGGGACGTCGGCCTTAACGGTCGCCCGCACGATCTGGGCAATATCTCCGCCTATCTCGGCAAACCGACCGGGCTTGAGGATTACATTGGCTGGCTGGCGAATAACTTCGATCCGTCGATTTCATGGAAAGACCTGGAGTGGATCCGCGATTTCTGGGACGGTCCGATGGTGATCAAAGGGATCCTCGATCCGGAGGACGCCCGCGACGCGGTGCGCTTCGGCGCTGACGGCATTGTCGTCTCCAACCACGGCGGCCGCCAGCTCGATGGCGTGCTCTCCTCGGCCCGCGCCCTGCCGGCAATTGCCGACGCGGTGAAAGGCGACATCACTATTCTCGCCGACAGCGGCATCCGCAACGGGCTCGACGTGGTACGGATGATCGCCCTGGGCGCCGACAGCGTGCTACTGGGCCGCGCTTACCTGTACGCCCTGGCGACCCACGGAAAGCAGGGCGTGGCGAATCTGCTGAACCTCATCGAGAAAGAGATGAAAGTGGCGATGACCCTCACCGGGGCGAAAAGTATCCGTGAAATCAGCCGTGATTCGCTGGTGCAGAACGCCGAAGCGCTGCAGACCTTCGATGCGCTGAAGCAGAATAACGCCGCGTAATTCTCCACGTTTTCCCTTACGCCGCCCCTCTCCCTCAGGGTGAGGGTTCAACAAATATCTGCTATTCTGCCCCCCGCAATTAAGGGGGCAGTATGCTGAACATCGTGTTATTCGAACCAGAGATCCCGCCGAACACCGGGAATATTATCCGCCTGTGCGCCAACACGGGCTTCAGTCTGCATATCATTGAGCCGATGGGCTTCACCTGGGACGATAAACGCCTGAGACGCGCCGGACTGGACTATCACGAGTTCACTGCCGTGCAGCGCCATGCGGATTACGCGGCGTTTGTCGCCAGCGCGCAGCCGCAGCGTCTGTTCGCCCTCACCACCAAAGGCACGCCTGCGCACAGCGCAGTGAGCTATCAGGACGGCGATTTCTTGATGTTTGGCCCGGAAACCCGCGGTCTGCCGGCCAGCATCCTCGATGCCCTGCCGCCGGAGCAGAAAATCCGTATTCCGATGATGCCGGACAGCCGCAGTATGAACCTGTCAAACGCGGTGTCGGTGGTGGTGTATGAAGCCTGGCGCCAGCTGGGGTATCCTGGCGCGGTCTTGCGCAGCTAACCTGAGCGGTTCCCGGATTACGGCGCGTTGCGCCTTATCCGGGCTACATTTCTGTGCTTAGCAGCGGCAAATGGCAATACATCAAATCCCGTCGCCGTACTCGAAGGTGTGGTGGATGCCGTTGAAATGCTGATCCATATCCATCGCCGGCTTGTCGCTCTCCGGCTTGCCGACGATACGCGCCGGTACGCCCGCCGCGGTGGTGTGCGGCGGAACCGGCTGCAATACCACCGAACCGGCGCCAATCTTCGCGCCACGCCCGACTTCAATATTGCCGAGGATCTTCGCCCCGGCGCCAATCATTACGCCTTCGCGAATTTTCGGATGACGGTCGCCGCTGGTTTTACCGGTCCCGCCGAGGGTGACCGACTGCAGAATAGAGACGTCATCTTCAATCACCGCCGTTTCGCCGACCACAATGCCGGTGGCATGGTCGAGCATGATCCCGCGGCCGATTTTCGCCGCCGGGTGGATATCCACCTGGAAAGAGACGGAGACCTGATTTTGCAGGAAAATCGCCAGCGCGCGTCGCCCCTGAGTCCACAGCCAGTGGCCGATACGATAGGCCTGCAGGGCATGGAAACCCTTCAGATAGAGCAACGGCGTGGAGTATTTATCCACCGCCGGGTCGCGCGTGCGCACCGCCTGAATATCGCAGGCGGCGGAGGCGATCATTTCCGGATCGGCGGCGTAGGCCTCTTCCACCACTTCGCGAATGGCGATCGCCGGCATAATCGGGGAAGCCAGCTTGTTGGCCAGCATATAGCTCAGCGCGCTGCCGAGATTTTCATGCTTGAGTAGCGTTGCGTGGTAAAAACTGGCGAGCATCGGCTCACAGTCAGCCAAAGCCCGGGCTTCGGCTTTAATATTATTCCAGACGATATCCAGTTCTTCACACGGCATTGCATACTCCAGGCGATATAGTAATGACCTGCCAGTTCTGCGCTGGCAGGGTCATTCAGGTGACAAAGGAAAGCTAATTGCTGCTGCGCTCGTCCTTGCGGGCGCGACCCAATAAGGTCAATGCTGCCTCGCGCGCAATTTTTCCGCAATACAATACCTGATAAATTTCCTCGGTTATTGGCATTTCGACACCTAAACGCTGTGCCAGAACGCGAACTTCCTTGGTATTGCGGTAGCCTTCAACCACCTGGCCAATCTTGTCCTGGGCGCTCTGCACGTCCATACCCTGGCCGAGCATCATGCCGAAGCGACGGTTACGGGACTGGTTGTCGGTGCAGGTGAGCACCAGGTCACCGAGGCCGGCCATGCCCATAAAGGTTTCCGGATCGGCGCCCAGCGCCGCGCCGAGGCGGGACATTTCCACCAGCCCACGGGTAATCAGCGCCGTACGCGCATTGGCGCCGAAGCCGATGCCGTCCGACATACCTGCCCCGATGGCAATGACGTTTTTCACCGCGCCGCCGAGCTGCACGCCGATAAAGTCCGGGTTGATGTAGACGCGGAAGCTTTTGCCGCAGTGCAGTAGGCGCTGAAGGTCCTCCGCAAACTGCGGATCCGTGGCCGCCAGCGAAATCGCCGTCGGCAGGCCGGCGGCCAGCTCTTTGGCGAAGGTTGGCCCCGAGATCACCGCCAGCGGAATATCATCGCCCAGCGCTTCACGCGCCACGTCCTGCAGCAGACGGCCGGTTTCGGCCTCCAGGCCTTTGGTGGCCCACACCAGCCGCGCGTCGGAACGCATCAACGGTTTAATCTGGCGTAACACCTGACCGAATACATGGCTCGGCACCACGACAAGGATGTCGCGGCTGGCGGCCAGCGCGGTGGCCAGGTCGCTCTCAAGATGCAGCGTATCCGGGAAAGGCACATCGGGAAGGAACGCGGCGTTGCAGCGATCGTGTTGCAGCGTCGCGATATGTTTCGGGTCATGGCCCCACAGCACAACGTGGTGGCCATTTCTTGCCAGGGTGATGGCAAGAGCGGTGCCGTAAGAGCCGGCACCGATCACAGTCATTGCAGCATTAAGTGCGTTCATCAGGCATCCTGATGTTGTTCAGCACCTTCGCCAGCCTGCTGCTGCAGATAGTTCATGAACAGCGCGTCGAAGTTCACTGGCGCAAGGTTAAGTTGCGGGAAGGTACCGCGGGAAACCAGGCTGGTGATGCACTCGCGCGCGTACGGGAACAGAATGTTCGGGCAGTATGCGCCGAGGCAGTGCGCCATCTGGGTGCCTTCGATGCCGTCGATGGAGAAAATACCGCCCTGCTGTACTTCACAGAGGAACGCGGTTTCTTCGCCCAGCGCAGCGGTCACGGTCACACGCAGCACCACTTCATAAACGCCTTCAGCCAGCTGGGTGGAGGCGGTATCCAGATCAAGTTTAACTTCCGGCTGCCAGTCTTTCTGGAAAACTTGCGGCGCGTTCGGCGCTTCAAAAGAGATATCTTTGGTATAGATACGCTGGATCTGGAAGGTCATTTCGGTGCTGTTTTGTTCTGACATAGTAAAACCCTTTCGTGTTGTCCTTAAATACGCGCTTCCGCCAGGGAAAGCGCGCAAAAATTAGCGCAAGAGGGGATCAAGTCCACCACGTGAATCAAGCGCATACAAGTCGTCACAGCCGCCAATGTGCTGCGCATCAATAAAAATCTGCGGAACCGTCGTCCTTCCGCTGCGCTGGATCATCTCCTCACGCTTCGCGGCATCGCCATCGATCGGCAACTCATGGAACGTTACGCCTTTGCTGTTCAGCAGCGCTTTCGCGCGGATGCAGAACGGGCAGGTCGCTTTGGTGTAGATCTCAATATTGGCCATGACTTCACTCCTGTTGTTACCCTGAGGGTTTTACGCCGCAGCCTGTGTTCCCTTCACGTCAGGCGTGAAGGAGAAAACGCGGCGGCATCACCACGCGAGGTAAGTTATTTGCCGCGTACCAGAGGGAGGTTTTCGCCGCTCCAGCCAGCAATGCCCTCTTTCAGTACAAAGACTTTTTCAAACCCGGCTTTGTTCAGCGCGCTGGCGGGCTCTTGCGCCTGCATGCCGGAACCGTCTACCACAATAATGGGTTGCGATTTGTGTTTTTCCAACTCGCCGACGTTATTGGCTTTGATATCGCTGGGCAGCAGGTTAATAGCGCCGGCAATATGGCCTTTACGGAAATCGTCACGCTGACGCAGGTCGACCACCACCGCATCTTCTTTATTGATAAGACGCGTCGCTTCACCACGGGTGATGACTTTAACTTTCGACATCAGCCCCTTGAAGGTGGTGAACAATACCGCACCCAGCAGCGCGATCCACGCGATGCTCAGGACCGGGTGACGGCCGATGAATTGCATAATTTCTTGCATGGGGGGTTACAACTCCCGACTAAGTGAGAAAAAAACCAGGAAAGGAGTATACCTGTGCCTTGCGGCAATTACAGCCAGTGAGCGCGATGTAATGTATTTTCTGCGGGCGGTGGCGAAAAAAAGCCGCTCTCGCTGACCCGGCGCGGCCCGGCCGCTCCCTTTCTTTGATCTTTCACGGGGATTTAAACGATTCAGCTGTAGTAAAATTACGCAAAATTTCTGTCTTTGAGCATGAGGTTGTCGCAATGTCGGTTTCTAAAAAACCTATGGTACTGGTGATTCTGGATGGCTACGGCTATCGCGAAGACCAACAGGATAACGCCATTTATAGCGCTAAAACGCCGGTAATGGACGCGCTATGGGCCAAACGTCCACATACCCTGATCGATGCATCCGGCCTCGAAGTCGGCCTGCCGGACCGTCAGATGGGGAACTCCGAAGTAGGCCACGTCAACCTGGGCGCCGGTCGTATCGTCTATCAGGACCTGACCCGTCTCGATGTGGAAATTAAAGAACGCACCTTCTTCGCCAACCCGGTACTGACCGCCGCGGTCGATAAAGCGGTTGCCGCCGGCAAAGCAGTACATATCATGGGCCTGATGTCGCCAGGCGGCGTCCACAGCCACGAAGATCACATCATGGCGATGGTGGAGCTGGCGGCAGAGCGCGGCGCTGAGAAGATCTACCTGCACGCCTTCCTCGACGGCCGTGATACGCCGCCGCGCAGTGCGGAAAAAACGCTGGCGACATTCGAAGCCAAATTTGCCGCGCTGGGCAAAGGTCGCATCGCATCGCTCATCGGCCGCTATTACGCCATGGACCGCGACAACCGCTGGGATCGCGTAGAACAAGCTTATGATCTGCTGACCCTGGCCAAAGGCGAATTCCAGGCCGATACCGCCGTCGCAGGTCTGCAGGCCGCCTACGCCCGTGACGAAAACGACGAATTCGTGAAAGCCACCGTTATCCGCGCCGCCGGCCAGGCCGATGCCGCGATGGAAGACGGCGACGCGCTGATCTTCATGAACTTCCGTGCCGACCGCGCGCGTGAAATCACCCGCGCCTTCGTCAACGCCGACTTCGACGGCTTTGCGCGTAAGAAAGTGGTTAATCTCGATTTCGTGATGCTCACCGAATACGCCGCCGACATCAAAGTCGCCTGCGCCTATCCGCCCGCCTCGCTGGCCAATACCTTCGGCGAGTGGATGGCGAAGCACGATAAAACCCAGCTGCGCATCTCCGAAACTGAAAAATACGCTCACGTCACCTTCTTCTTCAACGGCGGCGTAGAAGAGCCGTTTAAAGGCGAAGAGCGGATCCTGATTAACTCGCCGAAAGTGGCGACCTACGATCTGCAGCCGGAAATGAGCTCCGCCGAGCTGACCGAGAAACTGGTCGCCGCCATCAAAGGCGGAAAATACGATACCATCATCTGTAACTACCCGAACGGCGATATGGTTGGCCATACCGGGGTGATGGAAGCTGCCGTAAAAGCGGTTGAAGCGCTGGATCGCTGCATCGACCAGGTGGCTCAGGCGGTGGAATCCGTTGGCGGCCAACTGCTGATCACCGCCGACCACGGCAACGCCGAGCAGATGCGCGACCCGGCCACCGGCCAGGCGCACACCGCCCATACCAATCTGCCGGTTCCGCTGATCTACGTCGGTAATAAAGCGGTCAAAGCGGTCAACGGCGGCAAACTTTCCGACATCGCCCCGACCATGCTGTCGCTGATGGGAATGGAAATCCCGCAAGAGATGACTGGCAAGCCGCTGTTCATCGTGGAATAATCCTTCCCCATGAGGGGAAAGGCGATGTATTCAACTACATGGATCGCAGCGGCAGTTCGATCCGTCCTTTACGCCAGCGCGCTCAGCGCTGGCGTATTGCTGTGCGCGTCATCTGCGCATGCCGACGATCGCGATCAGCTAAAGTCCATCCAGGCCGACATCGCCGCCAGGCAGCGGGCGATTAAGCAACAGCAGCAGCAGCGCGCAAGCCTGCTCGCCCAGCTCAAAGCGCAGGAAGAGGCGATCGCCGCCGCGGCCCGCAAACTGCGCGAAACCCAGGATAGCCTGAACCAGCTCAATAAGCAGATTGACGAGATGAACGCCGCTCTCGCGAAGCTGGAGCGCCAGCGCGCGTCTCAGGAGCGGAACCTCGCCGCGCAGCTCGATGCCGCTTTCCGCCAGGGGCCGCATACCGGCATCCAGATGGTGCTCAGCGGTGAAGAGGGCCAGCGCAATCAGCGGATGCAGGTCTATTTCAGCTATTTCAACCAGGCCCGCCAGGAGACTATCGCGGAACTGAAGAAAACGCGCGAAGAGATGGCGGTGCAAAAGTCGATGCTCGAAGAGAAGCAGAGCCAGCAGCAGACGCTGGTCTACGAGCAAAAAGCTCAGCAGGCGAAGCTGGAGCAGGCGCGTAACGAACGGAAAAAGACCCTTTCCGGACTGGAATCCTCCATTCAGCAAGGTCAGCAACAGTTAAGTGAATTGCGGGCTAACGAATCGCGCCTACGCGGTCGTATCGCCCAGGCGGAGGCTGCCGCCAAAGCCCGAGCCGATCGGGAAGCACGCGATGCGCAGGCGGTGCGCGACCGCCAGCAGGAAGCATCGCGCAAAGGCACCACCTATAAACCAACGGAAAGCGAGCGTTCGCTGATGTCACGCACCGGCGGACTGGGCTCGCCGCGCGGTCAGGCGTTCTGGCCGGTTCGCGGTCCGCTCCTTCATCGATATGGCGAACAGCTGCAAGGTGAACTACGTTGGAAAGGGATGGTTATCGCCGCGTCTGAAGGCACCGAAGTCAGAGCCATTGCCGATGGTCGGGTCATTCTGGCCGACTGGCTGCAGGGCTATGGTCTGGTGGTGGTGGTCGAACATGGCAAAGGCGACATGAGCCTGTATGGCTATAACCAAAGCGCGCTGGTCAGCGTTGGTACCCAGGTGCGTGCCGGCCAGCCTATCGCGCTCGTAGGCAGCAGCGGCGGTCAGGGCCGTCCGTCGCTCTATTTCGAAATTCGCCGCCAGGGTCAGGCGGTCAATCCACAGCCGTGGTTGGGAAGATAAGTTTTGCTTCAATTTCGCGCAATTGCTCTTGCCGTAGCCGGTTCGCTGGCTCTGGCGGCGCCAGCGTTCGCTGGCAAACTCTCCATCGTTATTGACGATTTTGGCTACCGCCCGCAGACCGAGAATCAGGTGCTGGCGCTGCCGGCAACTATCTCCGTCGCCGTGCTGCCGAACGCGCCGCACGCCCGGGAAATGGCCACTAAAGCGCATAATCAGGGCCATGAAGTGCTCATCCATCTGCCAATGGCGCCGCTCAGCAAACAGCCGCTGGAAAAAGACACCCTGCGTCCCGAAATGAGCAGCGAGGAGATCGAGCGCATTATTCGCGAGGCTTACGGCAAAGTCCCTTACGCCGTCGGGCTGAATAACCATATGGGCAGCGCGATGACCTCCAACCTGTTTGGCATGCAGAAGGTGATGCAGGCCCTGGAGCGCTACAATCTCTATTTTCTCGACAGCGTCACCATCGGCAACACCCAGGCCATGCGCGCCGCGCAGGGTACCGGCGTGAAGGTGATTAAGCGCAAAGTGTTTCTCGACGATACGCAGAATGAAGCCGATATCCGCAACCAGTTCAATCGCGCCATCGCCCTGGCGCGGCGCAACGGTTCGGCGATAGCCATTGGCCATCCGCATCCGACGACGGTGCGGGTGCTGCAGCAGATGGTCTATAACCTGCCGCCGGATATCACGCTGGTGCGCCCGAGCAGCCTGCTCAACGAGCCGCAGGTCGACAACTCGACGCCAAACTACGCCCAGCCGCCCGCGCAACAAACGCAGCAGAAGCCGCGTAATCCGTTCCATGGCGTGAAGTCTTGCAAACCGAAGCGCCCGCTGGAGCCTGTGAACGCCAGTCGCTTCTTCACTATCCTCAGCGATAGCATCAGCCAGAGCGCGCTGATCCAGTACTATCGCCTCAAATGGCAGGGCTGGGACAACCCCGGCAACTAGACTACTCAGGGGTCCGTTCGCTTTTGCGCGACGGGCGCCTGGTTATCTTCGTGGGCGTACCACGCCTTAAAATATTTCAGAAAGCTGTAAAACGTCGCGTACAGGCCGGTCACCACGCCGACCTTGCCATAGCGCCATGCCCCGCTAAACAGATACCACTTAAAGAAAGCGCCAATGGCGCTGACGATCCCCCGCGTCAGCGAAGGTTTGATCTGCTGGTACTTCACCAGCCGGGTGGTATAGCTGTTCAGCTTATTAAACACTTCATGCAGCGAATAAAAGGTATCGTGGCGAACGAAGCCCGGCAGCCTGACGGAGCTCGCGTGTCCGACCACCTGGTCATCCACCGGCCGATCGTTAAACCGCGCCTGCTGGCGGTTAAAGAGGCGCACCGGATAATCCGGTGAGGAAATGGGGTAGATAGTCCGTACCTGTTTGCCTAGCACAAACCAGTAGCGCGGCAGACGCCAGGCGCAGGTCGGGTCAGGCTCCTCCCCCGCTTTTAGCGCCTGAATGGCCGTCACCACGTCATTATCAAGAATTTCGTCGCTGTCCATGCACAGCACCCAGTCATGGCTGGCCAGCCCGATGGCATAGTTCATCTGCGCGCCGTGGGCTTTATAGGCATGGTGATGGACGGTGAGACCAAACTGCTGGCAAATAGCGACGGTTTCGTCGGTACTGCCGGAGTCGACGACGATACATTCATCGGCCACCTTCAGCAGAGGCGGCAGCACCTCCATCAGCAGGCGCGCAGAGTTACAGGTCAGTAAGCATACGGAGAGTTTAAGCATGATAGTTACAAAGTTAAACTGCGACTAAACACACTGTATAAGCGAATAACCGTAAAATCGATGTAGAAATTGTGCGCTTAATATTAAGCAGGCTAAAAATGTTATCCAAATCTAAATTAAGGCGCCCGCAGGCGCCTTTTTTGCTGATTTTTACGCCAGCATGGGGGATTAGTCCCAGCTCAAAACCACTTTACCGGACTGGCCGGAGCGCATCGCGTCAAAACCTTTCTGGAAGTCATCAATGCCGAAGCGGTGGGTGATGATCGGTGAGAGATCCAGACCAGACTGGATTAGCGCCGCCATCTTGTACCAGGTTTCGAACATTTCGCGACCATAGATACCTTTGATAAACAGCCCTTTGAAGATGACCTTGGTCCAGTCGATGGACATATCCGACGGCGGGATACCCAGCATCGCGATACGGCCGCCGTGGTTCATGGTATCCAGCATGCTGCGAAACGCCGGCGGCGCGCCGGACATCTCCAGACCCACATCGAAACCTTCGGTCATCCCCAGCTCGGCCATCACGTCATTAAGGTTCTCTTTGGCCACGTTCACCGCGCGGGTAACGCCCATTTTGCGCGCCAGCTCAAGACGGTACTCGTTGACGTCGGTGATCACCACGTTACGCGCGCCGACGTGTTTCGCTACCGCCGCCGCCATCACGCCGATCGGACCGGCGCCGGAAACCAGCACGTCTTCCCCGACCAGATCGAAGGAGAGCGCGGTGTGCACCGCGTTGCCGAACGGGTCGAAGATAGACGCCAGGTCATCAGAGATATTGTCGGGGATTTTAAAGGCGTTAAAGGCCGGGATCACCAGATACTCAGCAAAGCAGCCCGGGCGGTTGACGCCCACGCCGATGGTGTTGCGGCACAGATGGGTGCGGCCCGCGCGGCAGTTACGGCAGTGGCCGCAGGTGATATGCCCCTCGCCGGAGACGCGGTCGCCAATCTTAAAGCCGCGCACTTCCTGACCAATCCCCACCACTTCGCCGACATATTCGTGACCGACCACCATCGGCACCGGAATGGTCTTCTGCGACCACTCATCCCAGTTGTAGATGTGCACGTCGGTCCCGCAAATGGCGGTCTTGCGGATTTTAATCAGCAGATCGTTATGGCCGACTTCCGGTTCCGGTACGTCGGTCATCCAGATGCCTTCTTCCGCTTTCAGTTTGGATAACGCTTTCATCTCATACCCTTATTAGGCGATGACGCCCAGTTGTTTGCCGATGCGGGTAAAGGCTTCCACCGCACGCTCAATTTGTTCAGGGGTATGCGCCGCCGACATCTGGGTGCGAATACGCGCCTGGCCTTTCGGTACCACCGGATAGAAGAAGCCGGTGACATAGATCCCTTCTTTCTGCAGCTCGCGGGCAAAGTTCTGCGCCACCACCGCCTCGCCCAGCATCACCGGAATGATGGCGTGGTCGGCGCCGGCCAGCGTGAAGCCTGCCGCGGTCATTTTTTCGCGGAACAGACGCGCGTTAGCCCACAGGCGATCGCGCAGGTCTGCCCCCTCTTCAACCATCTCCAGCACTTTGATGGAGGCGGCCACGATGGCCGGCGCCAGAGAGTTGGAGAACAGATACGGACGGGAGCGCTGGCGCAGCCACTCAACCACCTCTTTGCGCGCGGCGGTGTAGCCGCCGGAGGCGCCGCCCAGCGCTTTACCCAGCGTGCCGGTGATGATATCGACGCGCCCCATCACATCGCAGTATTCGTGGGAGCCGCGGCCGTTTTCGCCGACGAAGCCGACAGCGTGGGAGTCATCGACCATCACCAGCGCATCGTATTTATCCGCCAGGTCGCAAACGCCTTGCAGGTTGGCGATCACGCCATCCATCGAGAACACGCCGTCGGTGGCGATCAGCACGTGACGCGCGCCGGCCTCGCGAGCTTCTTTCAGACGCGCCTCCAGCTCTTGCATATCGTTGTTGGCATAGCGGAAGCGCTTCGCTTTACACAGACGCACGCCGTCGATGATCGAGGCATGGTTCAGGGCGTCGGAGATAATGGCGTCTTCCGGGCCGAGCAGCGTTTCAAACAGGCCGCCGTTGGCGTCGAAGCAGGAAGAGTAGAGGATCGCGTCTTCCATACCGAGGAAATCGGCCAGCTTCTTCTCCAGCTGCTTATGCGTATCCTGGGTGCCGCAGATGAAGCGTACCGAGGCCATCCCGAAACCGTGGCTGTCCATGCCGGATTTCGCCGCGGCAATCAGTTCCGGGTGGTTCGCCAGACCCAGATAGTTATTGGCGCAGAAGTTAATCACGTGGCTGTCGCCGACGGTAATGTCCGCCTGCTGCGCCGAGGTGATGATGCGCTCTTCTTTGAACAACCCTTCGGCCCGAGCGGTCTCCAGATTGCTAGTTAACTGTTTGTAGAAATCACCACGCATTGCAACTCTCCAGATTCGGCAAAATTTGGCACATATTACCCAAAGCTATACGCTGATACGAGATGATGCAGGCCTGAATGAATTATTTGCAGCATAAATCACGTCAGCCCAGCACCTTATTCTGCGAATGGCTGTAGGCTTGCTCATGTGGTGATATGATAAGAGCATTCATGTCCGGATTGTCTCCGGGCTCCCAACTTCAAAGGTACAGTTATGATCATCGTTACCGGCGGCGCAGGCTTTATCGGCAGCAACATCGTTAAAGCGCTGAATGACAAAGGCATCACCGACATTCTGGTTGTCGACAATCTGAAAGACGGCACCAAGTTTGTAAACCTGGTTGACCTGAACATCGCTGACTACATGGATAAAGAAGACTTTCTGATCCAGATTATGGCGGGTGAAGAGTTCGGTGAAATCGAAGCTATCTTCCACGAAGGCGCGTGCTCTTCCACTACCGAGTGGGATGGCAAGTACATGATGGACAACAACTATCAGTACTCCAAAGAGCTGCTGCACTACTGCCTGGAGCGCGAAATCCCGTTCCTGTACGCCTCCTCCGCGGCCACCTATGGCGGACGCACCAGCGACTTCATCGAGTCCCGCGAGTACGAACAGCCGCTGAACGTTTATGGCTACTCCAAATTCCTGTTCGACGAATACGTCCGCCAGATCCTGCCGGAAGCCAATTCGCAGATCGTCGGCTTCCGCTACTTCAACGTCTACGGGCCGCGCGAAGGCCACAAAGGCAGTATGGCGAGCGTCGCTTTCCACCTCAATACCCAGCTGAATAATGGCGAAAGCCCGAAACTGTTTGAAGGCAGCGACGGCTTCAAGCGCGACTTCGTCTACGTGGGCGACGTGGCTGACGTCAACCTGTGGTTCTGGGAAAACGGCGTTTCCGGCATCTTCAACCTCGGCACTGGCCGTGCGGAATCCTTCCAGGCCGTCGCCGATGCGACCCTGGCATACCACAAAAAAGGCAGCATCGAGTACATCCCGTTCCCGGACAAACTGAAAGGCCGCTACCAGGCGTTCACTCAGGCGGATCTGACTAACCTGCGCAAAGCGGGCTATGACAAACCGTTCAAAACCGTTGCCGAAGGCGTAACGGAATATATGGCCTGGCTAAACCGCGACGCGTAAGAAACAAGCATGAAAATATTGGTGGTAGGCCCGTCTTGGGTGGGCGACATGATGATGTCGCAAAGTCTTTATCGTACGCTCAGGGCGCGCTATCCCCAGGCGATTATCGACGTGATGGCGCCAGCCTGGTGCCGTCCGTTGCTTTCGCGCATGCCGGAAGTGAACGAAGCGATCCCGATGCCGCTGGGTCACGGCGCGCTGGCTATCGGCGAACGCCGTAAGCTCGGCCACAGCCTGCGCGAGCGTCGCTACGATCGCGCTTACGTGCTGCCGAACTCGTTTAAATCGGCATTAGTCCCTTTCTTTGCCAATATCCCGCTGCGCACCGGCTGGCGCGGCGAGATGCGCTACGGCCTGCTCAACGACGCCCGGGTGCTGGACAAAGACGCCTGGCCGCTGATGGTGGAACGCTACGTGGCGCTGGCCTACGACAACGGCGTGATGCGCTGCGCCAAAGATCTGCCGCAGCCGCTGCTGTGGCCGCAGCTGCAGGTCAACGAAGGGGAAAAGTCGCAGGCCTGCAGCGCTTTTAACCTGTCCTACGATCGGCCGATCGTCGGCTTCTGCCCCGGCGCGGAGTTCGGCCCGGCCAAACGCTGGCCGCACTATCACTATGCTGAGCTGGCGAAAAAGCTTATCGACGATGGCTATCAGATTGCGCTTTTCGGCTCGGCGAAAGATAACGAGGCCGGCAAAGAGATCATCGCCGCCCTCAGCAGCGAGCAGCAGGCCTGGTGCCGTAATCTGGCGGGTGAAACCCAGCTGGAGCAGGCGGTCATTCTGATCGCCGCCTGTAAAGCTGTAGTGACTAACGATTCGGGGCTGATGCACGTCGCCGCGGCACTGGACCGCCCGCTGGTGGCGCTGTATGGCCCGAGCAGTCCGGACTTTACCCCGCCGCTGTCACATAAAGCGCGGGTTATCCGTCTGATTACCGGCTACCACAAGGTGCGCAAAGGCGATGCCGCCGAAGGCTATCATCAGAGCCTGATCGACATCACCCCAGAACGCGTCCTGCAAGAGCTAAACGAACTGTTAGCGGAAAAAACCGAGCACGAGGAAGCGTAACGGATGCGGGTATTGATCGTTAAAACCTCCTCCATGGGCGACGTGCTGCACACGCTGCCCGCGCTAACCGACGCCGCGCAGGCTATCCCCGGCATCCGCTTCGACTGGGTGGTTGAAGAGGGTTTCGCGCAGATCCCCTCCTGGCATAAAAGCGTCGAGCGGGTGATCCCGGTGGCGATCCGCCGCTGGCGCAAAGCCTGGTTCTCCGCGCCGATCAAAGCCGAGCGTCAAACCTTTCGCGAGGCCGTTCAGGCGGTAAAGTATGACGCCATCATCGATGCCCAAGGGCTGGTAAAAAGCGCCGCGCTGGTTACTCGCCTGGCGCACGGCGTCAAGCACGGTATGAACTGGCAAACGGCCCGCGAGCCGCTGGCGAGCCTGTTTTACAACCGCCGCCACCATATCGCGAAACAGCAGCACGCGGTGGAGCGTACCCGTGAGCTGTTCGCCAAAAGCCTTGGCTACGCGAAACCCCAGACCCAGGGGGATTACGCCATTGCGCGCCATTTCCTGCAGCACGAGGCTAGCGCTGCCGCGCCCTATCTGGTGTTTCTGCACGCCACCACCCGCGACGATAAGCACTGGCCGGAAACCCGCTGGCAGGAGCTTCTCGATCTGCTGGCCGACAGCGGCGTCCACATTAAGCTGCCGTGGGGGGCCCCGCACGAAGAGGCGCGGGCGAAGCGGCTGGCGGAAGGCCGGGAGTATGTCGAAGTGCTGCCGCGCATGAGCCTTGAGCAGGTGGCGCAGGTTCTGGCCGGCGCCCGGGCCGTCGTCTCGGTCGATACCGGGCTGAGCCATCTGACCGCCGCGCTGGATAAACCGAACTTTACGCTCTACGGCCCGACCGACCCGGGGCTGATTGGCGGATACGGTAAAAACCAGCATATCGTGCGGCCGGAAAACAGCGCCAGCACCGGCGATATTGCGGCCAGCCGGATTCATCTTCTCCTGCAAAATCAGGGGCTGCTCTGATGGGATCCCTGTTTAAGCAGATCTACCGCTATACGCGCCCTCGCGCGTATCGCCACAATGAAAATCTGTGGCCTTTTACCCGTATTACGCGCGCGCCAAGCGGCGAAATCAGCGCGTTACGCTATAAAGGGAAAACGGTGCCGCTGGTCAGCCTGAGCGCGCTGAAAAACAGTATGCAGGGCGAAGTCCTGCTGACCGCCACCGGCCCCTCAACCCGCAATATCGATTTTTCCCTGTTGTCGAAAACGATCCCGGTGATGGGCGTCAATGGCGCCTGGCATCTTGCCGACCGGCTGCACTTTTCACTCTATACCATCGTCGACATGGAATTTTTCGATAAGAAGCCGGACATTATCCGCGCCATTGTCAGCCAGCCGGATATTTTGCTGTTCACCACCATGCACGGGATCGCCAAAATCGTCGATCGCTATGGGGACGCGCTGCGCTGCCGTTTGGCGTTGATTGAGGACGGTTGCTATAAGATTTACCAGCCGAAAGTCGCCAGCGAAGCGATAAAGCGCACTTACCAGCAGAATGCGGCGATGTGCTTTCATCCTCAGCGCCCGGATATCTGTTTTAGCACCGATATTCGCCAGGGCATCTTTGATGCCGGCACGGTGGTCTACTGGGCGCTGCAAATTCTCGCCTGGCTGGGCTTCAATACTATCCTGGTGAGCGGCCTGGATATGACCAACTTTAACCAGCCGCGATTCTACGAAACACAACAAGAAAAATTGCCTTCTTACCTGGCAACAAAAGTGGATACCCTCGTCATGCCCTCCTTTGCGCATGCCGCGCAGGTACTGCAGCAACGCCAGATTCGGGTGATTAATTTTTCCCCAGAAAGCGCTGTGCCGGATACTATCTTCGAAAAGGTTGCGTTTAATGAGTACTTTAAAAGTGAGTAACTTCGCCAGACAGGGTTACTCGATTGTCTTTCCTTTGTTTTTATTTTTCAGCGCGATTTTTTGCATGTCCACCCGGACCAATAATCTGCTGCATTTATCGATCCTGCTGCTATTGCTGTCGCTGGTACGCCAGGAAAACCGCCAGGCGCTGGCCGGGGTGTTACGCGAGCAGTGGCAGACCTGGACGCTGCTGGCGGCTTTCTTTATCTATTACGCCCTCAGTAATGTGTGGGGCCATACGCCGCAGCATATTGACTCGCCGATCACCCACGGCGTGTATCTGACCGGGTATCTGTTGCTGATGACGATGCTGCTCAGGGACGGACGAACCCGCCGACTGGCGATGCTGGCGGTGGTCGGTGGGATCACCGTGCTCTCCCTGTGGACGCTGATTATCGACCATACGCTGGTTCTCACCGAACGAGCGGTCTCCCCCGAGAACCCCGGACCAACGAACGTTATCGACCTTGCCGGTTACTGCGGCATCGGCATTTTAATCTGCGGCATGCTACTGAAAGAAAAAGCCAGCCACTGGCTCTATCTGCCGGTGGTCATCATGCTGGTGATGCTGCTGCTCACCCAAAGCCGCGGGCCGATCATCGCCCTGGTGCTGGCGGTCGGCTGTACGCTGCACCTGCACGTCTTCACCCGCCGCAACCTGCTGATCGCCGCAGCGCTGGCCGTGCTGGTAGCGCTGCTTTTGGTCATGACGCCGGTGGGCGACATGCTGCTCGCCCGTTTCGAGGAGCTGGGCACCCAAAGCGGGCTGCGCCTGAGCATCTGGCACCATACGCTGTCGGAGATGGCCAGCCAGCCGTGGCTGGGGCGCGGTTTCAGCTATGAACTGGATTTCATCAACTACAGCGGCGAGCACATCACCACCACCCACAGTGTGTATATGGGCGCCCTGCTGAAAGGCGGCATCGTGGGGTTACTGCTGCTGTTGGCGATCATTGCCTGCGGGCTATGGCAGGCGTGGCGCAAGCGCCATACCGACAGCCGCTACAGTCTGGCGATCCTGTTTTACGCGCTGGTGTTTATGGCCTCGCAGGGGATGTTTATCATCAGCAATCCCCGGGAAACCTGGGTGCTGTTCTGGCTGCCGCTGGGCATTGCGCTCAGCAAAGGGTTGGCGGAAAAACGCTAACAAAAAGGGCCGTCAGCGGCCCTTTTTATATTAACTTTTTAAATTAACTGCGGGCGGCGACCAGCCGGTCGGCCTGCTCTTTAATCACGGGCCACACCGACTCAATCGCCACATCGGCGACATTCGCTTCTTCACAGACTATCTGCTTCGCCTTGTCATAGCCCGGCGCCCAGATGTGATAGCCGGGCAGCCCGGTATTCTTGAGTTTGCGTTTGTTATAGACCGCCACCATCGGCTTATCGAAAGCCCGGGCAATATGCACGATCGAGGTGTCCGGCGTAATGACTAAATCACAGCTGCGGATCACTTCTACGGCGGAGTTGATGGTGCTGTCGGCGATGTACAGCGCCATATCCAGCCCCAGCTGGCGGATTTTTTCACTGCGCCCCACCATCACGATACAGACCCGGTAAGGCAGAGCATGTAGCCGCTCGACCAGGGTCGCCACCTGGTGACGACAGAAGTCTTTATCCTCGGAGGCGGTAAAAGGGTTAATGGCGATACGCAGTTCGACCTCTCCGGCCTGAGAAAGCAAGCGGGCCACTTTCTCCCGCTCATGGCGGCAGCCGGGGAGATGATAGTGATACGGGCGGTCGTCAACGATGCCAAACAGCTTCACCACCTGCTTATAGCGCAGGGAAATATGGCTGTTGCCGTCAAAAAAAGCGATTGAGTGATCGTAAAGTTTATAGGGCTCTTTATTAAAACCAATCACGCTGGTCGCCCGTAAATCGGCGAGTAATTTAAAGCGTTCATAGCTGGTCACGTCATCAAAATCGATAACCGCATCAAAACCCGCCGCCCGCAACGTATTTAAGGACATGCGGGGCCGATATAAATATACTTGCTGAATGAATTCTGAGCCTGCTAATATTTCGCTGCATATTGGTCCGGTTAACACCGAAACCTGATATCCCCGTTCGGCCAGTATTCTGGCGCAGCCGGTCGTGACCACCATATCACCGACTTTATCATCCAGACGCAATAGCAGCACGCGGCGCACAGCCGCTGGGTCGAAGGCTTTACGCGCCGGCTTATTTCTGTATCGATAGTTAATTAAATTAAATTTAATGCCGCGGAAAAAAGCATTCTTTTTCCGCGTTAATTGTTTAAGGATACGCATACGGTACCTTGAGCTGTGTTAGCGCTGTGTAATTTTCCGCTGGTAATATTCTGCCAGCGTCATGCCCTTCACCTGCGGCGCCAGCCAGCTAAAAAAGGCTTCGAGGTCAGCGTATAAACGCTCAATATCCCGTTCATTCTGGAACGTGGGGCTGCCGCCGGGCATATACTCTGAAGAGTGGAGCATATATTCCACGTAGTCATTGCCCTGCGTCAACGTTTGTTCGACGACTTTTTTCATCGTTTCCACATTGCCGCCCATCGGTCGCAGCCAGTGTACGGAGGGGGATCGCACTTTGCCGCGCAGGCGGTCGTAGCCCTGCTTCACGCTGTTCATCCACGCTGAGTGCTTGTACTGGATGCTCATCGGCACTTCCAGCAGCGGCGAGTGGCCCTCGCGGCTGATGTCATTTTCATCGAGGAAATAGGCATGCTGCGGAAAGCGGCGATAATCGGTCCCGCCATCGCCCTGCGGCGCCCCCTTGGCGGTCTTCCAGTTCACCCGCGGGGTCACCGAGCAATCCACCTGATACCCGTATTCCACCAGCAGACGCGCATAGCGCTCGTCAAAAGCCCAGCGCCCGGCGCGATGGCTAACCATTTTGGTCTGGAAGGTATCCTCCAGCAGACGCGTCATATAGTCGACCTTCTCACGCATCATAGCGTCGCTGTATTCAATAAGATAAGGCTTATGGCGCCAGTCATCTGCAGTCAGCGGCTCGGTCGGCGGGCTGTTCCACGCATGCAGATGCATGCCGACTTCCGCGGTGCCGCGGGCAATCACGTCTCTGGCGAATTCGATATAAAAGGGGTCGATGGCCATTTCATAGTTGGTCAAATAGACCGGTTTAAAGCCATACTTTTCGCAAAGCTGCTGAAAACGCGGAAGATAACGCGCATTCTCGGTGGTGATGCTGTCATGTTTTTGCCAGAGGTTATCGCCCTCTGTATCAATCGTGATGAGAAATGCGGGATTGTGCACGAAAACGTCCTCAGGCCATACGTATCGGGTCATGGTAGAGCAATACAACGCTTCTCTCAATCTGTCTGATCCCCTAGAATCGGAACCCTTATCCTGGATGAAGAACAGAGTATGACGCCTGAAACCCTCTCCCGCGGCCCGTTGAACCCGGCGCGGATCCTGGTCATTAAGCTGCGCCATCATGGCGACATGCTGCTGATCACGCCGCTTATTCACGCGCTGAAACAGCAGTACCCCGCCGCCAGCGTGGATGTCCTGTTGTATGAAGAGACCCGGGATATGCTCGCAGCCAACCCCGATATCCACCATATTTATGGTCTCGATCGCCGCTGGAAAAAGCAGGGAAAAAGGTATCAGCTGAAGATGCAATGGCAGCTCATTCAGACGCTGCGCCAGCAGCGGTACGATATGGTGCTTAACCTGGCCGACCAGTGGCCGAGCGCGGTTATCAGCAAACTGACCGGCGCCGCGACGCGGATTGGTTTTGATTTTCCGAAGCGCCGCCACCCGGTCTGGCGCTATTGCCACACCGCGCTGGCCTCCACCCAACAGCACAACCAGCTGCATACGGTACAGCAGAATCTCTCTATTCTCGCTCCGCTCGGTCTCCAGTTGAACGATGCGCCGGCGCGGATGGGCTACAGCGAAGCAGACTGGGCCGCCAGCCGCGCCCTGCTGCCGGAGGACTTCCGGGAACACTACATCGTCATCCAGCCGACGTCGCGCTGGTTCTTTAAATGCTGGCGTGAAGATCGGATGAGCGCCCTGATCAACGCGCTGTCCGCCGAAGGATACGCGGTGGTGCTCACCTCCGGCCCCGATGCTAGAGAGAAGAAGATGGTGGATACCATCATCGCCGGCTGCCCGCAGGCGCGACTACACTCTTTAGCCGGCCAGTTAACGCTGCGCCAGCTGGCGGCGGTGATCGATCATGCCCGGTTGTTTATCGGCGTCGACTCGGTGCCGATGCATATGGCTGCAGCCCTTGGCACTCCGCTGGTCGCCCTGTTCGGTCCCTCGAAGCTGACCTTCTGGCGTCCGTGGCAGGCGAAAGGCGAGGTGATCTGGGCCGGCGACTTCGGTCCGCTGCCCGATCCGGACGCTATCAACACCAACACCGACGAACGTTATCTTGATTTAATTCCTACCGACGCCGTGATCGCGGCGGCGAAAAAGGTACTGGCATGAGTAAATTCAGGCTGGCTCTGGTGCGGCAGAAGTACCGCCCGGACGGCGGCGCAGAACGGTTTGTCTCCCGCGCGCTGGAAGCCCTCGACAGCAGTCATCTGCAACTG
Organism: Klebsiella sp. KP20-425-1; assembly: GCF_025813515.1. Lineage (NCBI taxonomy): Bacteria > Pseudomonadati > Pseudomonadota > Gammaproteobacteria > Enterobacterales > Enterobacteriaceae > Klebsiella > Klebsiella sp. KP20-425-1. Next base: position 151,042 of record NZ_CP109614.1, on the reverse strand, counting down.
AACGTCATCACCCGCGAATGGCAGGGGCCGGTGAAACCGGACTGGCAGATCCATATCTGTAACCCACGTAAATGGGGGCGCATCAGCCGCGAGCGCGGCTTTGCCAACGCCGCGCGCGCGCTCTGGCAGCGCGAGTCCTTCGACCTGGTGCAGAGCCATGAACGTATTCCCGGCTGCGATCTCTACCGCGCTGGCGATGGCGTTCATCGCCGCTGGCTGCAGCAGCGCTCGCGCATTTTACCGGCCTGGAAAAGCCGCCTGCTGTTCGCCGACCGTTACCACCGCTACGTCATGCAGGCGGAGCGCGAGATGTATGAAGACTCACACCTGCGCGGGGTGATCTGCAACGCCGAGATGATCAAGCGCGAGATCATCGAAGACTTTGGCCTGCCGGCGGAGAAGATCCACGTTATTTACAACGCCATTGACAACCAGCGCTTCCTGCCGCCAGACGAAGAGACCTTTGCCGCCTTACGCGCCAAATGGCATCTGCCGCTGCAGGCGACCTGCCTGATCTACGTCGGCTCCGGCTTTGAACGTAAAGGGCTGGCGGCGGCGATCCGCGCCATCGCCCCTACCGATCGCTACCTGCTGGTGGTCGGCAAAGATAAGGATCAGCCTCGCTATCAGGCGCTGGCGAAGAGCCTGAACTGTGAAGCGCGGGTGCGCTTCTTCGGCATGCAGTCGGAGACATTGCCCTTCTATCAAATGGCCGATGGTCTGCTGCTGCCGACCCTCTACGATCCGTTCCCCAACGTCATCCTCGAGGCAATGGCCTGCGGTCTGCCGGTGATCACCACTACCGGCTGCGGCGGGGCGGAGTTTATCGTCGACGGCCACAACGGTTACGTCTGCGACGCCCTGGATATCCCGGCGCTGCAGCAGGCGGTGATGGCTCTGCCGCCGCGCGCGCTGGGCTCCGCGGAAGGCGGTCACGCCCGCGAGCGCATTATGGCCTGCACCAGCGAGCGACTCTCAACCCAGCTGCTTTCTCTTTATCAGGATCTGGTGAATTAACGATGCGCATCTTATTTGTGATTGACGGTTTACCCGGCGGCGGCGCGGAAAAAGTGGTCCTGACCCTGGCGGCACAGTTCCTGCGCGACGGCGATCGGGTGTCGCTCATTTCGCTGCGCGATGTCTGCGAGTACCCATTGCCCGAGGGGCTCGACTACCAGGTAGTTGCCGATCGCTGCCGTAAACCGTGGCGCAAGCTGACCGAGCTGTCCCGCCGCGCCCGCCAGCTGGATGCCGCAGTCGTGCGGGCCGAACAGCAGGGGCAATTTGACCTTGTGCTCTCCAACCTGCACAAAACCGACCGCATCGTCGCCCGCAGCCGGGCGCTGCGCGAGCGTAACGTCTGGTTCTGTCTGCACGGCGTATTCTCTGCCTCCTATCTCGGGCACCGCACCGGCTTTGACCGCTGGATGAAGCAGCAGAAAATTAAGCGAATTTATCAGGGTCGCAACGTGGTGACGGTTTCCGACGCGGTGGGGCGAGATCTGGTGAAAGAGTTTGCCCTGCGCCCGGCACAGCTGAAAACCATCTACAATCCCTTCGATATCACCGCCCTGCGCGCCGAGGCGGAAGCCGATAGCGAGCGCCCGGACGGTGACTACCTGATTCACGTCGGTCGCTTCCATCCGGGCAAACGCCATGACCGCCTGCTTGAAGCCTATGCGCAGAGCGGCATCGACGCACCGCTGGTGCTGCTAGGCCAGGGAAAACCGGAGCAAGAGCAGCGCCTGCGCCAGCTGGCAAAAACGCTGCACATTGACGATCGGGTGTGGTTCAAAGGCTTTCAGAAAAACCCCTTACCGTGGATAAAAGGCGCACGGATGCTGGTTTTGAGCTCCGATAGCGAAGGATTCGGCAATGTGGTGGTGGAGGCGCTGCTGTTACATACTCCGGTCGCCAGCACCCGCTGCCCCGGCGGCGTCACCGAGATCCTCACCGGCGAACTTGCCCGCGGTCTGGCGGATCTGACCAGTCCGGCGCTGGCTCAGACGATGCAAAGCATTTACCATAACCCGCCGGCCATCGACGATGCCGCGCTGGAAAAATTCAGCGTCGTATCCATTTGTCAGCAGTACCGTCAGCTGCAGCGCACCTGACGCCGTTAGTTAACCAGGATCGAAGATTTATGAGTCAAACGCCTTTATTGAGCATCGTGGCTGCCGTCTACAACGGTGAGAAATTTCTAGCGCAATTCTTTGAGTGCATTGAACAGCAGCAGCTGGACAGCTATGAACTGATCCTGGTGAACGATGGTTCGACAGACAACAGCCTGGCGGTGATCGCCGAATGGCAGGAGCGGCTGCAGAACGTCCAGGTGCTGGAGCAGGAAAACCAGGGCGTCTCGGTCGCGCGCAATACCGGCCTCGCCGCCGCCAGCGGCAAATATCTCGCGTTTCCGGATATCGACGACAAACTCTATCCGGGCATGTATCGCACGCTGCTGGAGATGGCCGAGAAAGAACATCTCGATATCGCTACCTGCAACGGCACCTATGTGTACGAAAAGCGCCGCGAGAGCCACCCGATCTTCCCACTGGATCGCCTGCCCTCGACGGATGTACTGCCGGGCCATGTCTGGCTTAAGCAGGCCCTGGACTCGCGGAAGTTTCTGCACGTCACCTGGCTTAATATTTATCGTCACGACTTTATCCGCCAGCATCACTTCCATTTCGAGCCTGGCCTGCGCCATCAGGATATCCCATGGACCACAGAAGCCCTGCTGGCCGCGGAGCGCGTGCAGTACACCAGTCAGCAGTTCTATGATTACTACATTCACTCTGAGTCGGTGTCGCATAAGCCGGACAACGACGACACGCTGATGCGTTCGGCGCGCCACTATATGAAGATTCTGGAGATGCTGGAGGCGATTAACCAGCGCTACCCGGATAAAGTACGCCATATCGCCGCCTGTCGCTGGCAGATCGCCAAAGAAGGCCTGGGGATCATCCATACCTTCGATAGCATGAAAGATGAGTCCAAAAAGCATGTTATTATTAACGAGTTCTTCGACCGCGGTATCTGGCGGTTAATCTGGAAAAACGCCTGTACTTTCCGTTTACGCTGGCGCCTGGGACGCCGTTATCTGCGTATTAAGCGTTATCGCCACGCGGGATAGACCAAAAACCCGCTGTTTCCGCCAAAGAGATAGCTTTACGCGGGCTAAATGCTTAGAATTTGCCCGCCAAAACAGAGAACGGATAAATAGTTTGGAATTGCTTTATACCACCCTACTTTACCTTATTCAGCCGCTGGTGTGGCTGCGGCTGCTGCTGCGCAGTCGTAAGGCTCCTGCCTATCGCAAACGCTGGGCGGAACGCTATGGCTTCTGTCAGAACAAGGTAGAGCCGGATGGCATTCTGCTGCACTCCGTTTCCGTCGGCGAGACCTTAGCCGCCATTCCGCTGGTCCGCGCCCTGCGCCACCGCTACCCTTCTCTGCCGATCACCGTCACCACCATGACGCCGACCGGCTCCGAGCGCGCCATGTCGGCGTTTGGCAAAGATGTTCATCACGTCTATCTGCCCTACGATCTGCCCGGCGCCATGAACCGCTTCCTGAACACCGTTCAGCCGAAGCTGGTGATCGTTATGGAGACCGAGCTGTGGCCGAATATGGTGGCCGCGCTGCATAAGCGTAAGATCCCGCTGGTGATCGCCAACGCGCGCCTGTCCGAACGTTCCGCTAAAGGCTATGCCAAACTGGGCGGCTTTATGCGCCGCCTGTTGAGCCGCATTACGCTTATCGCCGCGCAGAATGAAGAAGATGGTAACCGCTTCCTCTCTCTGGGGCTGAAGCGCAACCAGCTGGCGGTCACCGGCAGCCTGAAATTCGATATCTCCGTCACGCCAGAGCTGGCGGCCCGGGCGGTGACGCTGCGTCGGCAATGGGCACCGCACCGCAAGGTCTGGATTGCCACCAGCACCCACGACGGTGAAGAACAAATCATCCTCCAGGCGCATAAAAAACTGCTGGAGACTTTCCCGAACCTGCTGCTGATCCTTGTTCCCCGCCATCCGGAGCGCTTCCCTGACGCCCGTGAGATGGTACAAAAGGCTGGGATGAGCTTTACTCTGCGCAGCACCGGCGAGATCCCCTCCTCCAGTACCCAGGTAGTCATTGGCGATACCATGGGCGAGCTGATGCTGCTCTACGGCATTGCCGACCTCGCCTTCGTCGGCGGCAGCCTGGTGGAGCGCGGCGGCCATAACCCGCTAGAGCCGGCGGCGCACGCCATTCCGGTGCTGATGGGTCCGCATACCTTCAACTTCAAAGATATCTGCGCCAAGCTGCAGCAGGACGATGGCCTGATCACCGTTACCGATGCCGATTCGCTGGTCAGGGAGGTGTCCACGCTCCTGACCGATGAAGATTACCGTCTGTGGTATGGCCGTCACGCGGTGGAAGTGCTGCACCAGAACCAGGGCGCGCTGTCGCGTCTGCTACAGTTACTGCAACCTTACCTGCCGCAGCGGAGTCATTAATGTCGAACCGGCTTTCCGTGGTGATGATCGCTAAAAACGCCGCCGACCTGCTGCCGGATTGTCTGGGCTCCGTTAGCTGGGCGGATGAAATTATCGTCCTCGACTCCGGCAGCACCGACAACACCGTTGAGCTGGCCCGCCGCCTCGGCGCCCAGGTCTATACCCATACCGACTGGCGAGGCTATGGCATTCAGCGCCAGCGCGCGCAGGATTACGCCACCGGCGACTGGGTGTTGATGATCGATACCGATGAGCGCGTCACGCCAGAACTCAGGCAGGCTATTCTTAAGGTACTGGACGCCCCCCAGCGCGGCGCCATCTACAGCATCGCCCGCCGTAACTATTTTCTCGGACGCTTTATGCGCCACAGCGGTTGGTATCCCGATCGCGTCCTGCGCCTGTACGAACGCGCCCGTTACCGCTATAACGATAATCTGGTCCATGAATCGCTGGATAGCCTGGGCGCCGAGGTTATTCCGCTGACCGGCGATCTCCTGCACCTGACCTGCCGCGACTTCGCTGGCTTCCAGCAAAAACAGCTGGCGTATGCCGCCGCGTGGGCGCTTGAGCGTCACCAGAAGGGCAAGAAGACCTCGATGGCAGGGATTTTCAGCCATACGCTGGGCGCGTTCCTCAAGACGTTGCTATTGCGCGGTGGGGTGCTGGACGGTAAACAGGGATGGTTACTGGCGATGGTCAACGCGCAGTATACGTTTACGAAATATACCGAGCTGTGGGCGCTGAGCCACGGCTACTCGGAGAAAGAGTCATCATGAGCACAAAAGCGATCTATCCGGGTACCTTCGACCCCATCACCAACGGTCATATCGATATTGTCACCCGCGCGGCAAGTATGTTCGATAAAGTGGTGCTGGCTATCGCCGCCAGCCCGAGTAAAAAGCCGATGTTCAGCCTTGATGAGCGCATTGCGCTGGCAGAGCAGGCGACGGCCCACCTGGTGAACGTGGAGGTTATCGGCTTCAGTGATTTGATGGCCAATTTCGCGCGCGCGCAGCAGGCCAATATCCTGATCCGCGGCCTGCGGGCGGTGGCGGATTTCGAGTATGAGATGCAGCTGGCCCATATGAACCGCCACCTGATGCCCACCCTTGAGAGCGTGTTTCTGATGCCGTGCAAAGAGTGGTCGTTTATCTCTTCCTCACTGGTGAAGGAAGTGGCGCGCCACCAGGGCGACGTTTCTCACTTTCTGCCAGCTAATGTGCATCAGGCGCTGTTGAATAAGCTGAAGTAACGCATCTGCCGGGACATGAGCCACGTCGGCTGGCGCAGCACTACGCCGCTGGGCCATTCACACCGGCTCTGTCCCGGTCTTTGTGCCAGATGGCGCTACGCTGACCTGGCCTACAAACGCCCCCGGCCCACCAGATGCGCACCCGAAGGCCCGCTGACCTGGCCGACAAACATTCCTGTTCCTGAGACTACTTCTGGCACTGACGGCAATAAAAGGTCGCCCGCTGGGCATGTTTGGTCCCGACGACCGGCGTGCCGCAGATCCGGCAGGGTTCGCCCTTGCGGCCATAGACCTGTAGCTCCTGGGCGAAGTAGCCCGGCTTGCCATCGCTTTGCAGGAAATCCTTTAACGTGGTGCCGCCCTGCTCTATCGAACGCAGCAGGACCAGCTTAATCACCTTCACCAGCTGCTCACACTCTTCCCGCGACAGCGAGGACGCCAGCCGGTCAGGATGGATCCCGGCGGAGAACAGCGATTCACTGGCGTAGATATTCCCCACGCCCACCACCAGCTTGTTATCCATCAGCCAGGGTTTGATCGCGGTTTTCTTCTTCGCGCATTTTTGCTGGAGATAGTCGGCGTTGAACGCGTCGCTGAGCGGCTCCGGGCCAAGATGGGCCAGTACCGGATGGCCTTCCAGCGTTCTGGTCCACAACCAGGCGCCAAAGCGGCGTGGATCGGTGTAGCGCAGCACTTTGCCGTTACTCATGACCAGGTCAACGTGATCGTGTTTTTCAGCAGGCAGCTCTTCGCTCAGGATGCGCAGGCTCCCCGACATCCCAAGATGGACGATGATCCAGCCGTCCGGCAGCTCCAGAAGCAGGTATTTGGCGCGGCGACGCACGCTGAGAACCGGAACGTCGCTCAGGCGATAAATCTCTTCGGAAACCGGCCAGCGCAGCCGTCCGTTGCGCACGACGGCGTGCAGAATGGTTGCGCCAACCAGGTGCGGCTCGATGCCGCGACGGCTGGTTTCAACCTCTGGTAATTCAGGCATGATTTTCCTCCGTTTACCCGACGTATTGTGCTTCACGGACAGGTGACTGAAAAGGGAGTATGTGAAAGCAATATGGGGAGTTTTAAAAACAAAAAACCCCGCCGAAGCGGGGTTTTTATACAAGGAGGCTAAAATTATTTGATTTTAGCTTCTTTGTAGATAACGTGCTGACGTACAACCGGATCGTACTTTTTCAGTTCCATTTTTTCCGGTTTGGTACGTTTGTTCTTCGTGGTGGTGTAGAAGTGACCAGTACCAGCGGAAGAAACCAGCTTGATTTTCTCACGAATACCTTTAGCCATGATTTATTTCCTCTAAGTACTTAGTACTTTTCGCCACGGGCACGCAGTTCAGCCAGAACTGTATCGATGCCTTTCTTATCGATTACACGCATACCTTTAGCAGATACGCGCAGGGTGACAAAACGCTTCTCGCTCTCAACCCAGAAACGGTGAGAGTGCAGGTTCGGCAGGAAACGGCGTTTAGTCGCGTTCAGTGCGTGGGAACGGTTGTTACCGGTCACCGGACGCTTGCCAGTAACTTGGCAGACTCGGGACATGTCTATTCTCCAAAAATCAAATTAGCTCGAGCTTCGTATGGGGTATTGGCGCCTCGTCAGGCTTTACAGCCTGGTCATCGCAGTTCAATGTGAACTCTCGACTGCCAGGCCCAAATGCCAAACCCGAGATTCTCAAAGGTGGCGTAGTATACGCTGACTCGGCGATGTGCTCAAGTCCCGAACAGACAAAGATCCCGAAGGATCGCCAGTTCGGGGCTAAATCCAGCCACGTTCGGCAAAAGATACATACGCACCGCGGCCGATAACCAGATGGTCAAGCACGCGTATCTCCATGAATCTACAACATTTTATCACCCTTTCGGTAATCAGTCTGTCGGCCTGACTTGGCTCCGGGCTACCGGAGGGATGATTATGCGCAAGGATCACGGCGGCGGCGTTCACTTTGATGGCTTCGCGTACAATTTCTCGCGGATGCACCTCAACGTGGCTAAGAGTACCAGAAAAAAGACGACTATGTTTCAACACCCGGTTCTGATTATCTAAAAAGATCACCATAAAGATCTCGCGCTCCTCTTCCGTCAGCTGGCTTTGTAAAAACTCGCGCGTCATCGAGGGGGTGACCAGCGCGGCCTCCTCGACCAGCTGCGAGCTAAAATAGCGTCGCGCCAGCTCGGCAATGCCCTTCAGTTGGGCATATTTCGCCAGCCCCAGTCCGTCTACAGCAATCAGTTGCGCTTTATCAGCGGAAAGCAGAGCGTAGAGTGAGCCAAAACGCTGCAGTAACGCCTGGGCATAGCTGAGCACATCCTGACGACGCGTGCCGACGCGCAGAAACAGCGCCAGCAGCTCAACATCCGTTAGCGTTTCGATGCCGTATTGCAGCATCTTCTCCCGTGGCATCAGATTTTCCATTCCGTCCATGCGCCCTCCTGGGTGAATCAGCCTATCCTGGCACAGCCTGACGGCGCTGCCGACCCGCCGATTTTCACCCTGCGTAGCCGCTCGCAAAGTGAATGCCCGGCAGAGGCACGACGGCGGCAGGATTGTGATAAGATGCGCGGATTCTGGTCTACGGCAACAGGAAGACATCATGATGACTCTGGCGGGTAAAAAAATCGTCCTGGGCGTCAGCGGCGGCATCGCGGCGTATAAAACCCCGGAACTGGTGCGCCGGCTGCGTGAACGCGGCGCGGAAGTGCGTGTCGCGATGACGGAGGCGGCAAAAGCGTTCATCACCCCACTCAGCCTGCAGGCGGTATCCGGCTATCCGGTTTCCGACAGCCTGCTCGATCCGGCGGCGGAAGCGGCAATGGGCCATATTGAGCTCGGTAAATGGGCCGACCTGGTGATCCTCGCCCCAGCGACCGCCGATTTAATCGCTCGCGTGGCGGCCGGCATGGCCAACGATCTGGTGTCGACGATCTGTCTTGCCACTCCATCCCCGGTTGCCGTGGTGCCCGCCATGAACCAGCAGATGTATCGCGCGCAGGCCACCCAGCATAATCTGCAGACGCTCGCTACCCGCGGGCTGCTGCTATGGGGACCAGACAGCGGTAGCCAGGCCTGCGGCGACGTCGGCCCGGGGAGAATGCTCGATCCGTTAACTATCGTAGACATGGCCGCGCAGCATTTCGCCTCCCCTGTCAAAGATTTGCAACATCTCAACCTCATGATTACCGCGGGCCCGACCCGTGAGCCATTGGATCCGGTGCGTTATATCACCAACCACAGCTCTGGCAAGATGGGCTTCGCGATTGCCGCCGCCGCAGCGCAGCGGGGCGCGAACGTGACCTTGATCAGCGGGCCGGTATCGCTACCGACCCCGCCGTTTGTGCAGCGCATTGATGTCACTACCGCGCTGGAGATGGAAGCGGCCGTCCAGGCTGGCGCCCAGCAGCAGCACATTTTTATTGGCTGCGCCGCGGTAGCGGATTACCGCGCCGCCGTCATCGCCGAAGATAAAATAAAAAAACAAGGTGATGAATTAACAATAAAAATGGTTAAAAACCCGGATATAGTGGCCGGGGTCGCGGCGCTAAAATCACATCGTCCCTACGTCGTTGGGTTTGCCGCCGAAACGAATAATGTGGAAGAATATGCGCGGCAAAAACGTGCCCGCAAGAACCTCGACCTGATTTGCGCCAACGATGTTTCCCAGCCTAATCAGGGATTTAACAGCGACAGCAACGCACTACACCTTTTCTGGCAGGATGGGGAAAAGCGCTTACCACTTGAGCGCAAGGAACTCCTGGGCCAATTATTACTCGACGAGATCGTGACCCGTTATGATGAAAAAAATCGACGTTAAGATTCTGGACCCGCGTGTCGGCCAGCAATTTCCGCTGCCGACCTATGCCACCTCCGGCTCCGCCGGACTTGACCTGCGAGCCTGTCTCGACGACGCCGTAGAGCTGGCGCCGGGCGCAACCACGCTGTTGCCGACCGGCCTTGCGATTCATATCGCCGATCCCTCTCTGGCGGCGGTGATCCTGCCGCGCTCCGGCCTGGGTCATAAGCATGGCGTAGTCCTGGGCAACCTGGTGGGCCTTATCGACTCCGATTACCAGGGGCAGCTGATGGTGTCCGTCTGGAACCGCGGTCAGCAGAGCTTTATTATCGAGCCGGGCGAACGTATCGCACAGATGGTCTTTGTGCCGGTCGTTCAGGCGGAATTTAACCTGGTGGAATCCTTCGATGCCACCGACCGCGGCGAAGGCGGCTTCGGTCACTCAGGGCGTAAATAAGCCCAGCAACACGGAATCTGCATCCCAACGCGCATAACGCAATAACATTACCGCAAGCCCTGGTTTGCGGTCGCGTTGTGGATGTCTGCCTGACAAGTGCTTATTTTCAGGGGTATTTTAAAACATGGCAGAAAAGCAAACTGCGAAACGGAATCGTCGCGAAGAAATACTTCAATCTCTGGCGCTGATGCTGGAATCCAGCGATGGTAGTCAGCGTATTACCACCGCGAAACTGGCGGCTTCCGTCGGCGTCTCTGAAGCCGCACTGTATCGCCATTTTCCCAGCAAAACCCGCATGTTTGACAGCCTGATCGAGTTCATTGAAGACAGTCTGATTACGCGCATCAATTTGATTTTGAAAGATGAAAAGGACACCACCGCGCGCCTGCGCCTGATCGTTCTGTTGATTCTTGGCTTTGGCGAGCGTAATCCTGGGCTGACGCGTATCCTCACCGGGCACGCGCTGATGTTCGAACAGGACCGGCTTCAGGGTCGCATCAACCAGCTTTTTGAGCGCATCGAAGCGCAGCTACGCCAGGTGATGCGCGAGAAAAAAATGCGCGAAGGCGAAGGCTACACCCTCGACGAAACCCTGCTGGCCAGCCAGCTGCTGGCTTTCTGCGAGGGCATGCTGTCGCGCTTTGTGCGCAGCGAGTTCAAATATCGTCCGACGGATGATTTCGACGCCCGCTGGCCGCTGGTCGCCGCACAGCTGCAGTAATCTTCTTCTGAGATGCCCGGTAGCGTGACGCTTACCGGGCTTATGTCTTAGACGCCGTAGGCTTCACGATAGGCGCGAACTGACGCCAGGTGTTCCGCCATCTCCGGCTTTTCTTCCAGGTAAGCGATCAGCTCTTTCAGAGTGATGATTGAGATAACCTGGCAGCCGTAATCCCGCTCCACTTCCTGAATGGCGGAGATCTCGCCGCGGCCGCGTTCCTGACGATCCAGGGAGATCAGAACGCCCGCCAGCTGCGCGCCCTGGGCCTGGATAATCTCCATGGATTCGCGAATCGCCGTACCGGCGGTGATCACGTCATCCACCAGCATTACCCGGCCCTGCAGCGGGCTACCGACCAGATTGCCGCCTTCGCCATGGGTTTTTGCCTCTTTGCGGTTAAAGCAGTAAGGCAGATCGCGGTCATGATGCTCGGCTAACGCCACCGCGGTGGTGGTGGCGATTGGGATTCCTTTGTAGGCCGGGCCAAACAGCAGGTCAAACTCAATTCCGGAATCCACCAGCGTCTCGGCATAAAAACGGCCCAGCAGAGCCAGATCGCGCCCGGTGTTAAACAGGCCGGCGTTGAAGAAATAGGGGCTCTTGCGCCCGGATTTCAGCGTGAATTCGCCAAACTTAAGAACCTGCTTGCTAAGCGCAAACTCAATAAACTGGCGCTGATACGGCTTCATGGATTCGCTCCTTTGGTACTTTTCATCATTGTCAGACTGCGCGCTCCCCTTCGCAGGTGTGATGAAGGATAAAGCGCAAAAAAAAGGCGACTTCTCAGTCGCCTTAATCATTAATTTTCTAACGCCGCCTTCTGCGTCGTGATAATGGACTCGATCCCCCCTCGGGCTAACGCCAGGAGAGTGAGGAGTTCTTCATGGGTAAACGGCTCACCTTCCGCAGTGCCCTGCACCTCAATAATACGGCCATCTTCGGTCATCACCACGTTCATGTCGGTCTCCGCGGCGGAGTCTTCGATGTACTCCAGATCGCAGATGGCTTCGCCATTTACGATACCGACGGAGACCGCGGCCACCATCCCTTTCATCGGATTGGTTTTCAGCTTGCCGGCGGCGACCAGCTTATTCAGCGCATCGGCCAGCGCCACGCAGGCACCGGTAATGGAGGCAGTGCGGGTGCCGCCGTCGGCCTGCAGTACATCGCAGTCGAGAGTAATCGTGAATTCGCCCAGCGCTTTCAGGTCAACCGCTGCGCGCAGCGCACGGGCAATCAGGCGCTGAATTTCCATCGTCCGGCCGCCCTGCTTGCCTTTTGCCGCTTCACGCGCGTTACGCGTGTGCGTAGAACGCGGCAGCATGCCGTATTCAGCGGTGATCCAGCCCTGGCCCTGGCCTTTCAGGAAACGCGGAACGCCTTCGTCAATAGAGGCAGTGCACAGCACTTTGGTATCACCGAATTCGACCAGCACGGAGCCTTCAGCGTGTTTTGTGTAATTACGGGTCAGGGTGACGGGACGCACCTGATTAGCGCTACGGCCTGCTGGACGCATGATAGAAATCTCCGGCTTGAAACGAATGTGAGGGCGCATTATACGAATTTCATGGCAAAAAGCCTATGCCCACTCCAGCCGGACGCGCCGATAATGTCAGTCCAGCGTTTTACGATAAGATTTCAACCCCACGCCAATGACAATCACCGCCAGGCCTATCAGCGGCAAGAGGTCAGGCAACAATGCCGTTGCTGAATAGCCTTTCAGCATAATGCCCTTAACCAGGCGGATGAAGTAGGTCAGCGGTAAACAGGATCCAATGGCTTTCGCCCAGTCAGGCATACTAATAAAGGGGCTAATAAAGCCGGACAGCATAATGGAAGGGATAAAGTAAAAAGAGGACATTTGCAGCGCCTGCAGCTGGTTTTGTGCTAAGCCAGAAATACCGATACCAATCGACAGACAAAGAAAGACATAAATTAACAGCACAAAAAATAGTAGGAAGACGCTACCGTGAAGGGGGATATCGAACAACAAAACGGCGGCAATCAGGATTAACGTCGCCTGAAACAGACCAATGATAACAAAAGGCGTTATTTTCCCAATAATAACCTCAAGCCCGGACAACGGAGAGACCAGTAAATTTTCTAACGCCCCGTTTTCTCGCTCGCGGGTAATTGACAGGGCGGTCATCAGGATTAACGTTGTACTGAGTATCGACCCCATAATACCGGGAATAGTATTAAACTGGGTTATCCCCTCAGGGTTAAACATGCGATGAATGATAAGCTCGAAATCATCCTCTTTTTGCACCACACGCATGTCGCCCGGCAAATCGTGCTGAAACATCGACTTCGCCACCTGCACAAGGGCGCTGAGCGCATTCCCCGTGGTGATCGGATCGATGGCATCCCCCTGAATTAATAGTTGTGGCTTTTCTCCACGCAGTAACTTGCGCGTAAACCCCTCAGGGATCGTCACGATAAAAGTGACATCCCCCCGCACAAAGGCTTTCTGCGCCGCCTCTTCTGAATCGACAGGAATCATCGAAAAATACCCGGTATTTTGCGCTTCCGTCACAAAGATTTGACTCATGCGTTCGGTATCATAATTTAGTAAGGCGGTCGGAAGATTATGCGGATCCATATTGATGGCATAGCCAAGAATGATCAGCTGAAAAAGAGGTGTCAGGAGCACCATACTGATGCTGACTTTATCACGGCGTAGCTCGTGAATTTCCTTAATAACCACGCCAATCCACCGCGTAACGGAGAAGCTAAAATTAATTTTTTTCACAATTATTTTTCATCAAGTAGGTAAATGCATCTTCCAGATTGGTATCCACCTTACAGAACTCATAACCCTGTTGCGTAAATGCAAAAAGCGCGGATTTTAACTTCGCTTCATCTCTGGATGTAATATAAAGCTGATTGCCAAAAATGACCGTTTGCTCAATATCCGGCAAGCGCTGTAGCTGGCTTTCAAGCAGCGTCAGACCGGCGCCGCTGGTTCGCATGGTGATCAAATTCTGGGAGGCGATAATCGACGCAATAGTGCCATTCGCCAGCAGCCGACCATAAGATAGATAGGCAACCTTATGGCAGCGCTCAGCCTCATCCATATAATGCGTGCTCACCAGTATCGAGATCCCCCGGTCAGAGAGCTGGTGCAGCATTTGCCAGAACTCTCGCCGCGCCTTGGGATCCACGCCAGCAGTCGGCTCATCCAGAAATAGCAAAACAGGTTCATGCAACATACAGGCGGCGAGGGCCATTCTTTGCTTCCAGCCCCCAGAAAGCTCCTTAGCCAGCTGGTGCTGTCGGGCAGTGAGGCCTAACTCAGAAAGCGCACGTTCAACCCGATCTCTACGCTGATCGAGGCTATATAATCGCGCAATAAAAAGTAAGTTTTCCCGAATAGTTAAATTTCCCCACATTGAGAAATATTGGGTCATGTAGCCTATCTTTTTCTTTATCTTTTCCCGCTGCGTAAAGATATCCATACCCAGACAAGTACCTTCACCGGAATCCGGCGTAATCAAACCACACATCATTCGAATCGATGTCGTTTTTCCGCTACCGTTCGGACCGAGAAAACCATAGATCTCGCCTTTTGCCACCTGTAAAGAGAAATCCTTTACGACGTGATGCTCGCCAAAATGTTTATTGAGATTTTTTACATCAATACAAAGATTATTCATCGCCAATAATCTCCACATCAAACGGTTGGCCGATTTTCATCCGCCCTGCCTGCTGCAGCGCAGGGATAGCCTCCGCCATAAAAATGAGCTTCTCACGACGTTTCGTACTATAAATAACTGGAGGCGTAAACTCGGCCTCAGGGCTGATATAGTTAATAACGCCAGCAATGGGCTCAGCGCAACCATCGCATATAAGTTTTACCTTAGATCCGATTTTAAATTTACCGAGCTTCGCTTCGGGTATAAAGAAGCGTACTTTTATATTCTCAGGAGGTAACAGACTGATTATTGGTTTACCAGCAGAAGGGCGCTCCCCGGCACGATAAATAATATCGAAGACTTTAGCATTGACCGGAGAAACAATCGTCGTTTGCTGGACATCCCACAGCGCCTTATCCCGTTCGAGTTTTGCCGCGGCCACCATTGAGCGCTGCTTGCTAATCTCATCCTGCCGGGCAGGGAGTTGCCGTGCTTTGAGTTGATTAATTAACTCTTCAACCTGTGCGCCTTTTTGAGTTAATTCATCCCGGATATCCTCCCATTCCGCAAGCGATATGGCATGATTGGCGTAAAGATTACGATATCGCCCAAGCTGCCGCTTTACCTGGGATTCTGCCGATTGTGCTTTTTTAATCTGCGAACGTATAATATCCAGCTCTTCAGGCCGTTCTCCAGATTCCAGATTTCGTAATAGAGCGCTCTCTGCTGATAGTTTTTCCTCAGCGCGCAGGAAAATATTTTGCGCATCGAAGGACTCAATCTTCACTAACTCCTGTCCTGCGGCGACGTTATCTCCTTTATTGATCAAGATCCGTTCTATTTTTTCATTACCAGAATATGAAAGGTATACAAATTCTCCATGTGAATAACCGGATAACATGTTATCTGATTTGTTATCACATCCGGTGAGTATCAGCACCGATATCAATATAATAAATATATTTATTGGCTTTCGCATTAAAACGCATCCATACGTATATCATTTCCCTTATCATTACGGTCTGGATTAAGGCACGCTCGCTCCAGGACCGTACAGCCATCGTCAGTTTAATCTTTTAAATAATGCTTAACGTAGCTTTCATTCAATTTATCTATAGAGCTCAGATTTAACCCAGCTATCGAATTAAAAGAATCATCTTTTGTGAATGCAAGAATCGACGATCCGCCCGGGGAGAACCATTTAGCACTCTGTTTAAAAGGCCAGGGAAGTTCATAACCTTCTTCTCTCAGCAGGTGATTGAGCATGCTCCAGTCTGCTCTAAAATCTTCGCCACAAAATGGAGTATCATCCTGTACATTTTCGGCAGTGAACAATGCTATCGGCGAACAAAAATCAGCTGTCGAGGAAAAGTATATATTATAGAAACTGATGATGAGTTTCTGTACTTTTTCAGGAAAAGTTCCAGGAATGGTCAGCACACCCAGCAAGTATTTATAGTCCGGATATCTTTTTATAAAGTCAAATATCCCTTGCCATAAATAATCAAGCACCTTACTTTTTTGATAAGGTTTCTGAATAAAGCCGCGGCCAATTTCCACACACTTCTCTAAACAGGAATAGGCATTATCATGGTATTTAAACAAGCTGTTGCTATAGAGGCCTGTTACACCATGTTGGGCCAGCTGCTCGCCAACGGGCATAACACGATATGCTCCCAGGATTTCCACATCAGAAGGATCCCACAAAATGATATGATAATAACTTTCATCAAAAACATCGTTATCTCGGTCGTTACCAGTTCCGGCACCAATATCGCGATAACAGCGTTCTCGTAAGCGCCCTAACTCATCAATAATAGGTGAGGTTCGGTTAGTATTACAGCGATATATCACTAGTTTTCTACCGTCTTCAAACTGCCTTAATATTTCGCACTCCTCTATTGCGCTAATTAGCTCCTTTTTACCTGGTTCTAATTCTTGCGGCGCAATCGTATCTAACATAGCCGGGCCATTCTTCGCTATACTCTGGAGGTGCGTCAAACATACATTTGCCGCGGCAGAAAGATCTTTATTGTATTCTTTAAACGAGGATAAGGCTATTTGCTGTCCTATATTGATTTTCATGGTCTTGCCATGATGGCGGAGAGCTTCACGAATAACCATCATGTTCGACAGTTGCCGCCAGAATGTTGCAGTAAGATAATAAATCTTACTGTTTGCTCCCGTAATATGAATTGGTACCAATGCTGCATTATTTCTCATAGCAAGCTGTAAAAAACCGGGGTGCCACTTATGCTCCTGTAACCCGGAAAGAGACCAGTTAGCCAGCTTACCCGCAGGACATATAATCAATACGCCTCCTTTTCGCAGGTGATCGTTCATCTCGCGGAATTTTTTATGGCTCATCTTACCGGCCATATTCTCAATTCCAATGGTAAGTTCCGATACCTGGGGGAATATAATTGGCAAAACGTGATTAGCTATTATTTTTATATCACTCCTGACTCGGGAGACCGTATGTATTAAGCTAAGTCCATCGATAACCGTCGGATGATTTGAAATAACAACCGTAGCCCCATGCCCAGGTATGTTGTTAAGTTGGTGGTGTTCGCTTTCACATTTCAACTCAAGGAGTTCAACAACTGCATTAACCCACTCGACCCCATTTTTATTAACGAGTCGCTCGTTATATATTAAGCGAGAAAATACCTTATTGCCAAATGCCGTCCTGAACAGCCATTTTTTCCAAAAAGGTATGGTTGTATTTGGAAAAAATTCCCTTACGACTCTGTCAAAGATAGCGTCCATATTAAAATCCTTTTTATAAAACTCATCTTAAACGACTATACTAGCGTTCTTTCAGTCGGACAATACCGCATAAAACTTAAAAAGGCCAAAACAAAACAATTAGATATAATTAATACAACAGTATTCTCACCATAAATACAATCACCAAAGTTTTAATAAATTTATAGTAATCAATGCAAAAAAAACATACATAATGCTTAAAGGTAATACCCTATCTCATTTCTGGTGGTTATACTTCCTAAAACTCACAGAATAGCTTTTCTGGCGGTATATGCATTTGTACAAAGGCATCCGAATTCCATGCCCGCATCTAATATCAGAAAATATTAACTACGGATTCCCATAATATATAACCCCACCTACAGCCCCTGGCGAAAATAACTTTGCGGCGATATCCCTTAAAACAATCGTCCTTGAAGTATTTCATCACTATTCCTGTTAAGTCACCGCCCGCACGGCTATAATCCTTGCATTCATTATTACGAAAACAGGAACGCCTATGATCCGCAGTATGACCGCCTATGCCCGCCGTGAAATCAAGGGTGACTGGGGTAGCGCCGCATGGGAGCTGCGCTCGGTAAACCAGCGCTATCTGGAAACGTACTTCCGCCTGCCGGAGCAGTTCCGTAGTCTGGAGCCCGTGGTACGCGAGCGCATTCGCGCCCGCCTGACTCGCGGTAAAGTCGAATGCACCTTGCGTTTTGAACAAGATCCCAGCGCTCAGGGTGAACTCATCCTCAACGAAAAGCTGGCTAAACAGCTGGTAAACGCTGCCAACTGGGTGAAAATGCAGAGCGATGAAGGGGAAATCAACCCGGTTGATATCCTGCGCTGGCCGGGCGTGATGGCCGCCAAAGAGCAGGATCTCGACGCCATCGCCGCCGACATTCTGGCCGCTCTTGACGGCGCGCTGGACGACTTCATCGTCGCCCGCGAAACGGAAGGCCAGGCCCTGAAAGCGCTTATCGAGCAGCGGCTTGAAGGCGTGAGCGGCGAAGTGGCGAAAGTTCGCGCTCATATGCCGGAAATTCTCCAGTGGCAGCGCGAGCGTCTGGTCGCCAAGCTGGAAGATGCGGAAGTGCAGCTGGAAAATAACCGCCTTGAGCAAGAGCTGGTGCTGATGGCGCAGCGTATCGACGTTGCCGAAGAACTGGACCGTCTCGAAGCGCACGTTAAAGAGACCTATAACATTCTGAAGAAGAAAGAAGCTGTGGGTCGCCGTCTCGACTTTATGATGCAGGAGTTCAACCGTGAATCGAACACCCTGGCGTCAAAATCGATTAACGCCGAGGTGACCAACTCCGCGATTGAGCTGAAGGTACTCATCGAGCAAATGCGCGAGCAAATCCAGAATATCGAGTAACGCTTTCTCGTTTGTTAATGTATTTCGGTATCCAGGGCCATGATAAATCATGGCCTTTTTATTTATCTCTCTCACGGGCGAATGATAAGAATCTACTTATAAAAAATAGTCGTCCAGTTTTCGGTTGTGGCAAATAAGCACAACGCGGCACAGTCAGGAAAACACTACCGCGAGAGAAAAGAATGGACTTTAATGCGCTTCACCAGCAAAACCAACCTTTGTTGCTTGCCAATGTCTGGGATGCCAGCAGCGCTCAGGCTGCTCAGCAGGCTGGTTATCAGGCGCTGGGATCCTCCAGCGCTGCTATCGCCGCAATGTTAGGGTATGAAGATGGCGAAGAGATGAGTTTTGACGAGCTGTTTTATGTCGTCTCACGCATCAAAACCGTTAGCGAACTGCCGTTAAGCGTCGATTTAGAGGCGGGCTACAGCGCGACAACCAGCCACATCATTGACAATATCCGGCGTCTGGCGCATCTCGGCGTGAGTGGAATAAATCTCGAGGATAGTCATGTGGTGGATAGTACGCGTCGTCTTGACGATGCGGAGCGCTTTGCCGTCAAACTGCAGGAAATCACCCGCGCCTGTCCCGGTCTGTTTGTTAATGTCCGCACCGATACCTTTCTTCTCAACGTACAAGATGCGCTGGTTCAAACGCTCTATCGCGGTCAACTCTACGCCAAACACGGCGCATGCGGTTTTTTTGTGCCTTGCGTCACCCGCGCGGAGGATATTACCGCCATCGTTCACCACGTGCCTTTACCCTTAAACGTAATGTGTATGCCTGAGCTGGCTGACTTCAGCACCTTATCGACACTGGGCGTAAAACGAATTTCGATGGGCAATTTTATTTATGCTGCGACGCAGGCCAGACTGAAAGACTTATTATGTCAGGTGCAAACCCAACACTCTTTCTCAGGTGTTTTTTGACCATGAAAATTACCGACAGCATGCAGTGCGATATCTGGTATCAGGCGCTGCTTGAACGCGCGGTGGAATTCACCGGCGTTTTTTTCGTCGGCGTGAAAACCACCGGCGTATTTTGTATCTCGGTCTGTCGGGCGCGAAAACCCCGGCGGGAAAACGTCGAATTTTATAATGACTTTAAATCCGCGCTGGATGCCGGCTTCCGGCCATGCAAAGTCTGTCGCCCGACGGAGAATGCCCGGACGGCCCCCGCCTTTGTTGAACAAGCGCTCCGCCTGCTGCGAGAAGCTCCAAAGGTCCGCCTCAGCGATAGCGAGCTACGTCAGCACGATATTAGCCCGGAACGCGTTCGCCGCTGGTTCCTGCAAAACCACGGGATCACCTTTCAGGCTTTTCAACGGATGCAGCGTTTGAATATGGCGCTTCAGGAATTAAAAGCAGGCCGCTCAACTACCGATGTCGCTTTCGATAGCGGTTACGAGTCCTTAAGCGGCTTCGGCTATACCTGCAAAAAATTGACCGGTTTCGCACCCAGCGCGCAACGCCAGGTTGTTTTAATTCATCGTTTTACCACCCCGTTAGGGCCAATGTTTGTTTGTGCAACGCAACGGGGAATTTGTCTGCTGGAGTTTGTCGACAGACGAGCGCTGGAGTCAGAATTCAGCGACCTGCAGCGGCGGTTCAACGCCAGCATCATCGCAGGTGAAAATGCCCACACCAGGCAGGCGCAACAGGAAATAACGGAGTATTTCGCCGGACAGCGTCAATCGTTCGAGGTGGCGCTTGATACCCCAGGCAGCGAATTCCAGCGAGCGGTCTGGCGCCGTTTACAGCACGTTAGCTTCGGTGAGACGACGCATTATCAATCGATTGCGATGGAGATAGGTAAACCAACGGCCACGCGCGCGGTGGCTGCTGCAAACGGCGCTAACCGCGTCGCGATTATCATCCCGTGCCATCGAATTATCGGCAAAGATGGTTCGATGACCGGTTACGGCGGCGGCATTGCACGAAAAATATGGCTTATTAACCATGAGGCAACCATCAGGGAAAAACGCGGCTGATTTTACTTTCAGGATCAACGGGCCCCTCCCGGACTTTCACCGCGGCTCGGTAAGCCTATTTTTTATCCAGCACCCGGCAGGTTAAAAACGCCCCTGCCGCGCACAGCAGCGCCGGAGCCAGATAGCTGTGATCCATGTGGGTAAACTCCATCACCAGCGCCACCGCGGTCAGCGGCATCTGCATGGAGGCGGCGAGAAACGCGGCCGCCCCCACCACAGCGAAGCTGCTTTTATCACCGCCAGGGAAGCCGAGCTGCCAGAGCGCGCAGAGCAGCAGGCTGACCAATCCGCCCACCGCCAGCCCTGGGGTTAACAATCCACCCTCCGCGCCGCCGCGCAGCACCGCCAGAATCACCACCATCTTCAATACTAACAGGACAGCGACCATGGAGAGAGGCAGCCCGTCGCTGAGCGCCAGCTGCATTGGACCCTTGCCATTGCCCGGAAGCTCGGGGAAATAAAGACTCAGGATGGCAAGAAGAGAAAACCCCAGCAGACAGAACACCGGCATCTGCCAGTTACTTCGCGCGCGTGAACGCGCCGCGCTGGTCGCTTTGCGAAAGAGCCAGGCGCCGGTGCCAAGAATCGGGCCCGCCAGAATCGCCCACCAGAGAAAGGTGTGCGGAAGTGCGCTGGAAACAAAATGGTATTGCGATTCATCCCCTAACCCCAGAGTGGCCGTCCAGGCGGCAATCGCCGAGGTCATTATCGCCGCCAGCGTTTTTTCCCAGCTAAACGACAGCAGCATGACCTCAAGGCTGAACAACGCCCCGGCCAGCGGGACGTTATAGACCGCCGCCAGACCTGCGCCCGCCCCACATGCAATCAGCGTGCGGGTTTCATCTTCCAGCAGGCGCAGCTTACGCGCCACCATCCCCGCCCCCAGCGCGCCCATTTCCCGGGGCGCCACCTCGCGGCCAAGCGGGGAGCCCAGCGCTACGGTGACGATCTGCAGCAGCGCGTGGATCGTCGTGGTGCCCGCGGGCATGGGTACGCAGGGGTTGGCCACCGCCGCCGCAATGGAAACCCGCCTCTGCCCATAGCGACCAAGCAGCCACCAGCCAAATCCGGCGACGGCGCCGCCGGCCACGATTGCCACGATGCGGCGTGGCCAGGACGACTCCGTGACGCCCTGTAAAAATGACACCGAACCGACGATCTGCCCATAACTGTAACCAAAAGCCAGGTGCTGAATCGCGTGTAAAATTAGTGCCAAAACCATGCCGGACAGACCGGCCAGAATCCCGGTTAATACCACGGCTATCAGGCGGATCAGATGATTTTTATTCCCGGCGGCGACGCTCATTTTCTCAGGCCTTGAAAAGGAAAAATAAAAGAATAAAGGACGAGACTTAAACATTGCGTAATCATAGTCTTTTCGATAGTGATACCCATCGCTTCACTTAGCATTACTTTTTCTAATCAATAAAAATCCCTAAAAAATCAATCAACCTTTAAATCAAGCCATCACAGATACTATTCCCATTAATTTTTCCTGGCGTAAATGATTCGCTTTAGAAAATCTCAATCGTGATCCTGCGCACAAATCGTTAACCTGCCCGCCATTACCTGGGGGGATCTATGCTGCTTCATGTTCTGTATTTAATCGGTATCACCGCGGAAGCCATGACCGGCGCACTGGCTGCCGGGCGCCGGCGGATGGATACGTTTGGCGTCATCATTATCGCCACTGCGACCGCGCTGGGCGGGGGTTCCGTTCGCGATATCCTGCTGGGGCACTATCCTCTTGGTTGGGTGAAGCATCCCGAATATGTCATCATTGTCGCCGTCGCCGCCGTCCTCACGACCATTGCCGCTCCGGTGATGCCGCACCTTCGTCGGCTGTTTCTGGTGCTGGACGCGCTGGGGCTGATCGTGTTTTCCATCATCGGCGCGCAGATCGCCCTGGACATGGGCGAAGGCCCGGTTATCGCCTCTATTGCCGCCGTGATCACCGGTGTCTTCGGCGGCGTACTGCGCGATATGTTCTGCAAACGCATTCCGCTGGTCTTCCAGAAAGAGCTGTATGCCGGGATCTCCTTTGCCGCAGCCGTACTCTATATTGCTCTGCAACATTACGTCAGCAGCCACGATGTGGTGGTGCTGGCTACACTGCTGTTCGGCTTTACCGCCCGCATGCTGGCGCTGCGCTGGAAACTGGGGCTACCGGTCTTCCACTACACCCATGACGCCCACTAACCGCCTTAAAATCCGGGGATGCGCTGCCCGCTAAGCCATTGCGCCAGCGCCACCACGTCCGGATGGTGCAGGAAAGCCACCAGCTGGCGGGCTCTGATCTCCCCCACGCCCGGCAGCGTGCGCCATTGCGCTTCACTTTTTGCCGCCAGCAGATGCCAGTTCTCGCTTTCGAGCTGCGCCAGCGCCCCCTGCGGCACCGGGATCCCCATCGCCAGCACCCAGCGGATAAAAGGTCGTTTGCGAACAAGATCAAACTGATGCCAGAGGTGCTGCCCGCGGGCGGCGGAAATCCCTGGCACCGCCTGCAGCTGCTCAACGGTAAGCGCCAGCCAGGAAAAGATATGCGTCATCGGGTTTTGCTGCTGAATGACGCGCCATAAATTTTCCCCCACGCCATCGACATTCAGGGCGGACTTTGATGACAACCAGATCAGCCTGGAAAGAAACTGTTCGCTGCACTCAGGGGTGGCGAAATAGCAGGTTAGCGCATTAAATTTCGCCGGCGGCGGCGTCGGTTTATGGCGCTCGGCCGTCCGCCAGACGACGGCGTCGACCCGAGGAATACCCTGCCCTGCCAGACTGATCTGCAGCTGATCGCCAACCCCAATATCCAGCATCTGCCAGCGGGACACAGAGCCAACGTTAACCCGCTGCACGCGTTTATCATCCAGCCGCTGGGGCTCAAGCTCGGCCACCACGTTGAGTCTGCCGCTGCGGCCGGTACTGAAACGGATCGCCCGTACCTGCATCACCCGCGATGCCGGAGGATATTTCCAGGCTGCCAGCCACTCGCCCTTTCCGGGCGACCAGACTCGTCCCGGCGGCTCGCGTCCTTCGCGCACAATCACACCGTCGCTGACGAAGGGCTGCGGCGAGCGATACCAGCGCTGGCGCCACTGCGCCACCTGCTCGATGCGCGACACCGGATGGGTATATTGTCCGCTGTACTTAAACCCCGCCTGCGCCAGCAGCTGCTGACGACGGCGCATATCGGACGGACCGTCTGGCCAGGCCCAGATAAAGACGTCCAGTTGGCTGAGCGCCGCCGCCGCGTCGGCTCGCATCATCAACCCGGCGACTTTCGCCCGCGCATTCATCCCCCCGGCCTGCTGCTGGACATGGCCGTCCCGGCGCAGAAACAGTTCCCCCTGCAGTACGCTGTCGGCCAGTTCACCGGTCATCACTTTCGCCAGCGCCGGGATCTGCCGCGCTCGGGCGGTCCATGCCTCACCGCGTAGACCATCGCCGCGGCTAATGGCCTGAACCAGACGCCCCTGGCGATAAACGAGAGTCACCGCCACGCCGTCCACTTTAGGCTGTATCCACAGGTCGGATTTATTTTTCATCCAGCGGGCAACGCTGTCCTCATCCGCCAGCTTGCGCACGCCGGTATGGGCCACCGGATGACGCGCATCGCCGGTGGGCGGAGGCAGATCGTCATCCTCAGGCGTCGCGCCCGGAAAGCATTGTCGCCACTGCGCCAGGCGCAGGGTGAGCTGGTCGTAAACGTCATCGCTCACTCCGCTGGCGCCCTGCCGCCAGTAAGCCTCTTTCCAGGCGACAATTTGCTGATGAAGGCGTGATGTCTCCTGCCTTCCTCTGGCCGGCGGCCAGTCCGGACACGTCGCCAGCGCGCTGGCAGAGAACATCCCTAACGCCAGCCACCACCCTCCTTTACGCATTGCAGTCCCCTCCTCCATCACCTGGCGGAGAGTCTGCTGCAGAATGCCGCGAGCCGCGACGGAAGCTTTTTCGCCTTGCGAAGCGCCTTCCAGGATTTACGCCTCTTTGCAGCAACGGCTGGCGAATTCAGGAAAACGGCAGGCAAAATGAAAGAAACAGCGGCAAAAAGTGTGACAATGACTGCGTCACGCCGCGGCTACGTGTATAATAGGCTCGTATGTAGGACCTCTTTCGATAACCACATACAAAAGACACTCATGGCTCAAGGCACGCTTTATATTGTTTCCGCCCCTAGCGGCGCGGGTAAATCCAGCCTGATTCAGGCTTTATTAAAAACCCAACCGTTGTATGACACCCAGGTATCGGTCTCCCATACCACGCGGGCGCCGCGTCCGGGTGAAGTGCACGGCGAACACTATTTCTTCGTGAATCACGACGAATTCCGCTCGATGATTGGCGAAAACGCGTTTCTGGAACATGCAGAGGTCTTTGGCAACTATTACGGCACGTCGCGTAAAGCGATCGAGCAGGTGCTGGCGACCGGCGTCGATGTCTTCCTCGATATCGACTGGCAAGGCGCGCAGCAGATCCGTAAAAGCATGCCCGGCGCGCGCAGTATTTTTATTCTGCCGCCGTCAAAAGATGAACTGGACCGTCGCCTGCGCGGCCGCGGCCAGGACAGCGAAGAGGTGATCGCGAAACGGATGGCCCAGGCCGTTGCGGAAATGAGCCATTACGCGGAATATGATTACCTGATTGTGAACGATGATTTTGACACCGCCCTGAGCGACCTGAAAAATATCATCCGCGCTGAACGTCTGCGCATGAGCCGCCAAAAGCAGCGACATGGCGCTTTAATCACCAAACTATTGGCAGACTGAACCCACATTCAGTATCATGCCCAGTCATTTCTTCACCTGTGGAGCATTTTAAGTATGGCACGCGTAACTGTTCAGGACGCTGTAGAGAAAATTGGTAACCGTTTTGACCTGGTACTGGTCGCCGCGCGTCGCGCTCGTCAGATGCAGGTTGGCGGAAAGGATCCGCTGGTACCGGAAGAAAACGATAAAACCACCGTTATCGCACTGCGCGAAATCGAAGAAGGTCTGATCAACAACCAGATCCTCGACGTACGTGAGCGCCAGGAACAGCAAGAGCAGGAAGCCGCTGAATTACAAGCCGTTACCGCGATTGCTGAAGGTCGTCGTTAATCACACAGCGGGTCGCCCTTGTATCTGTTTGAAAGCCTGAATCAGCTGATTCAAAACTACCTGCCGGAAGACCAGATTAAGCGTCTGCGGCAGGCGTATCTCGTTGCACGTGACGCTCACGAGGGTCAGACACGTTCAAGCGGTGAACCCTATATCACGCACCCGGTCGCGGTAGCCTGCATTCTGGCCGAGATGAAGCTCGACTATGAAACGCTGATGGCCGCGCTGCTGCATGATGTGATTGAAGATACCCCCGCCACCTACCAGGACATGGAACAGCTTTTTGGTAAAAGCGTCGCCGAGCTGGTAGAGGGGGTGTCGAAACTTGATAAGCTCAAGTTCCGCGATAAGAAAGAGGCGCAGGCCGAAAACTTTCGCAAAATGATCATGGCGATGGTGCAGGACATCCGCGTCATCCTCATCAAACTTGCCGACCGCACCCACAACATGCGTACTCTGGGCTCGCTGCGCCCGGATAAACGCCGCCGCATCGCCCGCGAAACGCTGGAAATTTACAGCCCGCTGGCGCACCGTTTAGGTATCCATCACATCAAAACCGAGCTCGAAGAGCTGGGCTTTGAAGCGCTGTACCCTAACCGCTACCGCGTCATTAAAGAGGTGGTCAAAGCGGCGCGTGGCAACCGTAAGGAGATGATTCAAAAGATCCTCTCCGAAATCGAAGGGCGTTTACAGGAAGCGGGGATCCCCTGCCGCGTCAGCGGTCGCGAGAAGCATCTATACTCCATCTACTGTAAAATGGTGCTCAAAGAGCAACGTTTTCACTCGATCATGGATATCTACGCCTTCCGCGTTATCGTCCATGATGCCGATATCTGCTATCGCGTGCTCGGCCAGATGCACAGCCTCTACAAACCGCGTCCGGGTCGTTTTAAAGACTACATCGCCATTCCGAAAGCTAACGGCTATCAGTCTTTGCACACCTCGATGATCGGCCCCCACGGCGTCCCGGTCGAGGTACAAATTCGTACCGAAGACATGGACCAGATGGCGGAGATGGGGGTAGCGGCGCACTGGGCTTATAAAGAGCACGGCGGCGAAAGCAGCACCACCGCGCAGATCCGCGCTCAGCGCTGGATGCAAAGCCTGCTGGAGCTGCAGCAGAGCGCCGGTAGCTCGTTTGAATTTATCGAGAGCGTAAAATCCGATCTGTTCCCCGATGAGATTTACGTTTTCACCCCGGAAGGGCGCATTGTCGAACTGCCTGCCGGCGCCACGCCGGTGGACTTCGCCTACGCGGTGCATACCGATATCGGTCATGCCTGCGTCGGCGCGCGCGTCGACCGTCAGCCCTATCCGCTGTCGCAGCCGCTCTCCAGCGGTCAGACTGTCGAAATTATCACCGCGCCGGGCGCTCGCCCGAACGCCGCCTGGCTGAACTTTGTCGTCAGCTCGAAAGCGCGCGCCAAGATCCGTCAGCTGCTGAAAAACCTTAAGCGCGACGATTCGGTCAGCCTTGGCCGTCGTCTGCTCAATCACGCGCTGGGCGGAAGCCGCAAACTCGCCGAGATCCCACCGGAGAATATCCAGCGCGAACTCGATCGCATGAAGCTGGCCTCGCTTGACGATCTGCTGGCGGAAATCGGTCTGGGCAACGCCATGAGCGTCGTGGTGGCAAAAAACCTGCAGCAGGGCGAAGCCGCTGCGGCGCCGGTTCCGGCTAACGCGTCGAACCACGGTCATCTGCCAATCAAAGGCGCCGATGGCGTGTTGATCACCTTCGCCAAGTGCTGTCGTCCAATTCCAGGTGACCCGATTATCGCCCACGTCAGCCCGGGTAAAGGGTTGGTTATCCACCATGAATCCTGTCGTAACATTCGCGGCTACCAGAAAGAGCCGGAGAAATTTATGGCGGTTGAGTGGGATAAAGAGACCGCTCAGGAGTTCATCACCGAAATCAAGGTGGACATGTTTAACCACCAGGGCGCGCTGGCTAACCTGACGGCGGCGATCAACACCGCGTCTTCCAATATCCAGAGCCTGAATACGGAAGAGAAAGATGGCCGCGTATACAGCGCCTTTATCCGCCTGACCGCGCGCGACCGCGTGCATCTGGCGAATATCATGCGCAAAATCCGCGTCATGCCGGACGTGATTAAAGTCACCCGTAACCGAAACTAGCTTTATGAACTCAAAGCGCTACGAGCGTATCTGCGAGATGCTCGCCAGGCGTCAGCCTGACCTGACGGTCTGCATGGAGCAGGTCCATAAGCCTCATAACGTCTCTGCGGTCATCCGGACCGCAGATGCCGTTGGCGTACACGAAGTGCATGCCGTCTGGCCGAGCAGCCGGATGCGTACCATGGCCTCCGCCGCCGCGGGCAGCAACAGCTGGGTGCAGGTTAAAACCCACCGCACTATCGCAGATGCCGTCGGCCACCTGAAAGGCCAGGGCATGCAAATTCTCGCCACTCACCTTTCCGACAAAGCCATCGATTTTCGTGAAATCGACTATACGCGTCCAACCTGCATCCTGATGGGTCAGGAAAAAACCGGCATCACCCAGGAAGCGCTGGCGCTGGCCGATCAGGACATCATTATCCCGATGATCGGCATGGTGCAGTCGCTGAACGTCTCCGTCGCCTCGGCGCTGATCCTCTACGAGGCGCAGCGCCAGCGGCAGAATGCCGGGATGTACCAACGCGCCAACAGCATGCTGCCGCCGCAAGAGCAGCAGCGCCTGCTGTTCGAAGGCGGCTATCCGGTGCTGGCCCGCGTCGCCAGACAAAAAGGTCTGCCTTACCCCCACGTTAACGAGCAGGGCGAAGTGGAAGCCGATGCCGCGTGGTGGGCTACCATGCAGGCTGCGAGGTAAACCCAATGTCAGGCCGCCTGTTAGATGCCGTTCCGCTCAGTTCACTCACCGGTGTGGGCGCTGCGCAGAGCAGCAAACTGGCGAAGATTGGCCTGCATACGGTACAGGATCTGCTGCTGCACCTGCCTTTACGCTACGAAGATCGCACCCATCTTTACCCGATAGCCGAGCTGCTTCCCGGAGTTTATGCCACCGTGGAAGGTGAAGTGCTCAACAGCAATATCACCTTCGGCGGCCGGCGGATGATGACCTGCCAGATCAGCGACGGCACCGGCATCCTCACCATGCGCTTTTTCAACTTCAACGCGGCGATGAAAAACAGCCTCGCGACCGGTCGTCGGGTGCTGGCCTACGGTGAAGCCAAACGCGGGAAGTACGGCGCCGAGATGATCCACCCGGAATATCGCGTCCAGGGCGATATGAGTACTCCGGAGCTGCAGGAAACGTTAACCCCAGTCTATCCGACCACCGAAGGCATCAAGCAGGCGACCCTGCGCAAGCTCACCGATCAGGCGCTTGAGCTCCTGGAAACCTGCGCGATTAGCGAACTCCTGCCGCCGGAGCTGGCGCAGGGGATGATGAGCCTGCCGGAGGCGCTGCGTACGCTGCACCGCCCGCCTCCCTCCTTGCAACTTAGCGAGCTGGAAAGCGGCAAGCACCCGGCGCAGCAGCGTCTGATTCTGGAAGAGCTGCTGGCGCATAACCTCAGCATGCTGGCGCTGCGGGCAGGCGCCCAGCGCTATCACGCCCTGCCGCTCGGCGCCAACGATACCCTGAAAAACCAACTGCTGGCCTCCCTGCCCTTTAAGCCCACCGGCGCGCAGGCGCGGGTTACCGCCGAGATTGAACACGATATGGCGCTGGACGTGCCGATGATGCGCCTGGTGCAGGGCGACGTTGGCTCCGGTAAAACGCTGGTCGCTGCCCTGGCCGCCTTGCGCGCTATCGTCCACGGCAAACAGGTGGCGCTGATGGCGCCCACCGAACTGCTTGCCGAGCAGCATGCTAATAACTTCCGCAACTGGTTCGAACCGCTGGGCATAGAAGTCGGCTGGCTGGCGGGCAAACAGAAAGGCAAAGCCCGTCAGGCGCAGCAGGAGGCTATCGCCAGCGGCGAAGTGCAGATGATTGTCGGCACTCACGCCATCTTCCAGGAGCAGGTGCAGTTTAACGGCCTGGCGCTGGTGATTATTGACGAACAGCACCGCTTCGGCGTGCATCAGCGGCTGGCGCTGTGGGAGAAAGGTCAGCAGCAGGGGTTCCACCCGCATCAGCTGATCATGACCGCCACGCCGATCCCCCGCACCCTGGCGATGACCGCCTACGCCGATCTGGACACCTCGATTATCGACGAGCTGCCGCCAGGCCGAACTCCGGTGACCACCGTCGCCATCCCCGACACCCGGCGCAGCGATATTATCGACCGCGTACGCAACGCCTGCACCCACGAAGGGCGCCAGGCCTATTGGGTTTGTACGCTAATTGAAGAGTCCGATCTGCTGGAAGCCCAGGCGGCGGAAGCGACCTGGGAAGAGCTCAAACTGGCGCTGCCGGAGCTCAATATCGGCCTCGTCCACGGGCGGATGAAACCGGCGGAGAAGCAGGCGGTGATGCAGGCCTTCAAGCAGGGCGAGATGCATCTGCTGGTAGCCACCACGGTGATTGAAGTCGGCGTCGACGTGCCTAACTCAAGCCTGATGATTATCGAAAACCCGGAACGTCTGGGTCTGGCGCAGCTGCACCAGCTCAGAGGGCGCGTCGGGCGCGGCGCAGTCGCTTCCCACTGCGTGCTACTCTATAAATCGCCGCTCTCCAAAACGGCGCAGAAACGTCTGCAGGTCCTGCGCGACAGCAACGATGGTTTCGTCATTGCCCAGAAAGACCTCGAAATTCGCGGTCCCGGCGAGCTGCTCGGCACCCGCCAGACCGGCAACGCCGAATTTAAAGTGGCGGACTTACTGCGCGATCAGGCGATGATCCCCGATGTCCAGCGCATTGCTCGCCACATTCATGAACGCTATCCGCTGCAGGCCCAGGCGCTTATCGAGCGCTGGATGCCGGAAACCGAACGCTATTCCAACGCGTAGCGCGCTTTTGCCGCGCTGCGGGCAACTTTTCTACACAACGAGTGGATTATGAAACGAGAACTGGCCATCGAATTTTCGCGTGTCACCGAAGCCGCCGCGCTGGCGGGCTATAAATGGCTGGGCCGCGGCGATAAGAATACCGCCGACGGCGCAGCGGTTAACGCCATGCGCATTATGCTTAACCTCGTCAATATCGACGGCACCATCGTCATCGGCGAGGGCGAAATCGATGAAGCGCCGATGCTCTATATCGGCGAAAAAGTGGGTACCGGCAAGGGCGATGCGGTAGATATCGCCGTCGATCCCATCGAAGGCACCCGCATGACGGCGATGGGCCAGGCCAACGCCCTGGCGGTGATGGCGGTCGGCGATAAGGGCTGCTTCCTCAACGCGCCGGATATGTATATGGAAAAGCTGATCGTCGGCCCGGGCGCTAAAGGCGCTATCGATCTCAATCTGCCGCTGGAAGAGAACCTGCACAATATCGCCCGCGCCCTGAACAAGCCGCTGGGCGAGCTGACCGTCACCGTGCTGGCGAAACCGCGCCACGACGCGGTCATTGCCCAGCTGCAGCAGCTGGGCGTGCGCGTGTTCGCTATTCCCGATGGCGACGTCGCGGCCTCTATTCTCACCTGCATGCCGGATAGCGAAGTCGACGTACTGTACGGCATCGGCGGCGCGCCGGAAGGGGTGGTTTCCGCCGCGGTGATCCGCGCCCTCGACGGGGATATGCAGGGGCGCCTGCTGGCTCGCCACCACGTGAAGGGCGATAACGAAGAGAACCGCCGCATCGGTGAAAATGAGCTGGCGCGCTGCAAAACCATGGGCATTGAAGCGGGCAAAGTGCTGCGTCTGGATGAAATGGCGCGCAGCGATAACGTCGTCTTCTCCGCCACCGGGATCACCAAAGGCGATCTGCTGGACGGCATCACCCGCAAGGGCAACATGGCCACCACCGAGACGCTGCTGATCCGCGGCAAGTCGCGCACTATCCGTCGTATCCAGTCGATTCATTACCTCGACCGTAAAGATCCGGACATTCAGCAGCACATCCTGTAATACCGCTTTTTCTCTCCCAGGCAACCGTCCGCAGGCGGTTGCCCTGTTCTTCGTTTATATTTGATCAATAGAGCTTTCTTGCGCCTTCGGGGTGGAAATCTGGCTCGTCTGGACCGAAGATAAGGCATCGCTTGGCAACAGGAGAAGACGATGGCGGACTGGGTTAGCGGCAAAGTGACAAAAGTGGAGTACTGGACGGACGCCTTGTTCAGTTTATACGTGCGGGCGCCTGTTCATCCGTTTACCGCCGGGCAATTTACCAAGCTCGGGCTGGAAATCGACGGCGAACGCGTGCAGCGCGCCTACTCCTACGTCAACGCCCCCGGCAATCCCGACCTCGAGTTCTATTTGGTCACCGTCCCGGAAGGCAAGCTGAGCCCGCGTCTGGCGGCGCTGAAGCCGGGCGATGAAGTCCTGGTGGTGAGTGAAGCGGCAGGTTTCTTCGTCCTTGAGGAAGTACCGGATTGCGATACCCTGTGGATGCTGGCGACCGGCACTGCGCTGGGGCCGTACCTGTCAATTTTGCAGGAAGGCAAGGACCTTGAGCGCTTTAACAACCTGGTGCTGGTCCACGCCGTCCGCTACGCCGCGGACCTGAGCTATCTGCCGCTAATGCGCGAACTGGAGCAGCGCTATGCCGGCAAACTCCGTATTCAGACGGTGGTCAGCCGCGAAACCGTGGAAGGCTCGCTGACCGGCCGGGTGCCGTTTCTGATTGAAACCGGCGCGCTGGAAGAGGCCGTCGGCCTACCGATGACCACTGACACCAGCCATGTGATGCTGTGCGGCAACCCGCAAATGGTGCGCGATACCCAACAGCTGTTAAAAGAGACCCGGCAGATGACCAAACATCTGCGTCGCCGGCCGGGCCATATGACGGCGGAGCACTACTGGTAATCAGGCGTCCGCTTTCCAGCGCACGTCCTGGGTCTCCTTGCCGAACTTATTCTCGCCCTGGGTGCCGACAAACGCCCCCAGGTCGATCAGCATCATGACGATAATCAGCGTCGGCACAAAGCGCCCGACGCCCCACTGCCAGACCTGCGGCAACATCGACCAGTTCCCCGCCAGCAGCATCCACGCCAGAACCATCAGCAGCGCCCACAGCCCGGATTTGCCGCGATCGTGCAGCCGCTTGACCACCACCGCCGCCGTCGGCCACAGCAGGCAGACGATAATAAACGCCGCCGTCTGCAGGTTGAGCAGATTGCTGCCTGCCAGGGTAAACAAGGCGCTCATGGTCACCAGCCAGATGGCAATCCAGATCCAGAAATCGCGGCGGCCAATGCGCCCTTTAATTGAGAATAACCACTGCTGTAGGGTCATGCGTTTTTCCTTATCATCATCGTCTGCGTAGTTTACCCTGGCGTCGTGACTTTTTGACAAGCGCCGCGCTTCCCGATTTAATCGTCAGCAGGCAAAAAAAGGAACGACGGGCATGAAGAAGTGGACAATTTTGTGGTTAAGTGGGCTGATGGGCCTTGCCGTCGGCCCGCACGCGTTGTCCGCAGAGAGCGAATCGACGACCGCGGCAGCGCCCTACCTGCTCGCCGGCGCGCCGAGCTTTGACCAGTCGATCAGTCAGTTCCGCGAGAAATTCAACGCCGATAACCCAAAGCTGCCTCTGAACGAATTCCGTTCCATCGCCACCAGTCGCGATCGGGCTAACCTGACCCGCGCCGCCAGCAAAATTAACGAAAATCTCTATGCCTCCACCGCGCTGGAGCGCGGCACGCTGAAGATCAAATCCATGCAGATCACCTGGCTGCCGATCCAGGGGCCGGAGCAAAAGGCGGCCAGGACCAAAGCGCTGGAGTATATGAGCGCCATGATCCGCGCCTTCGTGCCGACTTTTAGCCAGGCGCAAAGCCAGCAAAAACTGCAGAAACTGCTGGCCGCCGGCAAGGGCAAGCGCTACTTCGCCGATACCGAAGGCGCCGTGCGCTATGTGGTGGCAGATCATGGGGAAAAGGGCCTGACCTTCGCCATTGAACCGATTAAGCTGGCGCTATCTGAAACGCTGGAAGGTAACAATAAATGACAAAAAGCAAAGCCTTTCCAGTGACGAGTCTCTATACTGTTTCACAGACCATGCTGCCCTCTGGGGCGGCTATATTCCTTAATTCGCTTAAGTAGCGTGGAGAATTAAAATGCGACATCCTTTAGTGATGGGTAACTGGAAACTGAACGGCAGCCGCCACATGGTAAACGAACTGGTTGCGAACCTGCGTACCGAGCTGGCTGGCGTAAGCGGCTGTGCAGTTGCCATCGCCCCGCCGGAAATGTATCTGGACCTGGCTAAGCGCGCGGCAGAAGGCAGCCACATTCACCTGGGCGCGCAGAACGTTGACGTGAATCTGTCCGGCGCATTCACCGGTGAAACCTCCGCCGAAATGCTGAAAGATATCGGCGCGCAGTACATCATCATCGGCCACTCCGAGCGTCGTACCTACCACAAAGAATCCGACGAGCTGATCGCGAAGAAATTCGCCGTGCTGAAAGAGCAGGGTCTGACCCCGGTTCTGTGCATCGGTGAAACCGAAGCCGAAAACGAAGCGGGCAAAACGGAAGAAGTTTGCGCACGTCAGATCGACGCCGTGCTGAAAACCCAGGGCGCTGCCGCTTTCGAAGGCGTGGTTATCGCTTACGAACCAGTATGGGCTATCGGTACCGGCAAATCAGCGACCCCGGCTCAGGCGCAGGCGGTGCACAAATTCATCCGTGACCACATTGCTAAAGCTGACGCCAAAATCGCTGAGCAAGTGATCATCCAGTACGGCGGTTCCGTTAACGCTGGCAACGCCGCAGAGCTGTTCACCCAGCCGGACATCGACGGCGCGCTGGTTGGCGGCGCCTCCCTGAAAGCTGACGCTTTCGCGGTGATCGTTAAAGCAGCAGAAGCAGCGAAAAAAGCGTAATTCGCTTTTCCCGGTGGCGACACGCGACCGGGTTGACTGACAAAACGTGGGAGCCCGGCCTAGCACAGCGCAAGCCGGGCTTTCTTTTGCCGTTACAGTTTCCCCAACAGCTGATACCAGGCGTAGTCCAGCGGCAGTAAAATCAGATAACTCACCGCCGCCAGCGCCAGACACAGTTGCATCCCCGCCCTCGCCGGGACCTTGCCTAACCCCATCGCCACCACGATCGGCGACGCCTGATAGGGCAGCAGCGGCGTGGAATAGCCCAGCACCTGAATCATAATCACGCTTAGCAGCGGAAAACCGGTGGCGTCGGCAAAGCTCTGGGCAAAGGTGGTATACAGCGCCGGCACGCCGTTGGCGGTCATAATAAAGTTCAGCGCGCTGGTTATCCCGGTCAGGGCGAGAAAGCTGGTGAAAGGATTGTCTTTATCCAGGGGCATCACCTGCAGCAGCGCATTGCCCACTGCGCCGCCAATCCCGGTTTGGGTGACGGCGATCGCTAGCCCCAGAATCCCGGCGACGTAAATGCAGGTGCGCATATTCACCCCGCTGGCAAACTCCTCGCCGTTAATAAAGCCCACCCGCGGCAGCAGCGTGATCACAGCCGCCGCCAGGCCGGTCCACGCCGGGCCGACGCCGTGCCAGCTCTCGGTCACCCATAGCGAGAGGACCACCGCCAGCAGCCACGCCAGACGTTTCTCGTCGCGGCTCATCGGCGGCAGCGGCGCCAGGTCGCGCGGTCGATGCGGCTTGCCGGGAAACAGCCAGCAAATCAGCGTCACCAGCACCGCCCCTTTCAGCCAGCCAAGCACCGGCGTATGCAGCAGTAAATAGGGAACATAATTCAGATGGATACCGTACGAGCCTTCCGCCGCGCCACTCATCACCAGATTCGGCACGTTGGCGGGCAAAATCGTTGCCGACAGCTGAAAGGTGCCGAACCCCACCGCCAGCGCCAGGCCGAACCAGCCGCGGCTGCCGTCGGCAATGCCCGCGCGGCGGGCCATCGCCGCCACGATCGGCATCAGCAGCGCGATGCGCCCCATGTTGGAGGGCATCACGAACGCCAGGGCGTAGCTCAGGAGTACCACGCTGGCGACCATCCGCGGCCAGGAGTCGGTGAGCCTGGCCGACAGCGCCTGCGCCGCCCGGTCCGCCAGTCCGGTTTTACGGATGGCGATGCCGAGCACAAAGCCGCTGAACACCAGCCAGAACGCCGAAGAGGCAAAGCCGCCGAAGATCACCTCCGGCGGAGCGATTTTCGCCATCATTGCCGCTGCGAAGAACAGCAGCGCGGTGATAAATTCCGGCAGCAGCGACGTCGCCCAGAGCACGATGGTGACGCCCACAATCAATGAAGGAAGGAACAGCGGGTGGGTAAGCCAGAGCGACATGCCTGTCTCCTGTCGTTTTTTTCAGCAAGAATACGACGACAGGTAAGACAGGTAAACGCCAGAACTAGTGGTTTGCGTTCAGGATGGCGCAGCGATGATCCTGAATTTCTTCCGCTGAAGCCCGGTTCAGGGTCAGCAGGTTACGCTCCGTCGCCAGCAGCACCAGCGAGCCGTCGCTCTGTTGCGCCATTGCCAGCGCGAAGCGTCCCATATGTTCACGCGCCTCCGGCACCTCTTCCGCCAGCATCAGGAACGGGCTACGCTGGGCCAGCTCCGCCTCCGTCACCCGGCGCGCCAGGTATTCGTGGCCCTGAAGCCCGCCCGGTAGCGGCAGCCAGCGGCTGCTGATCGCCGCGGCATCCTTATCTAACTGCGCGCGCACATCGGGGCGCAGGCAGGAGATATGAATATGGAAATGGTTTTGCGTACGTCCACTGCGCGAGTTGATCGCCAGCGATACCGCGTTATCAGGAACCGGCGCGCCGTGGCGCTGGCTCATGATTTCACGCCCCTGCCAGGCCTGCCAGAAAAAGTTCGGCGTCAACGGATCCAGCAGCAGCGGGCTTTCGGTGCCGTTGATGCGGTAGGTCGGCATCAGCAAATATTGCAGCGGGCCGTTACGGTCTTTAAACAGCACATAGCCGCCCTTGAGGTTCACTTCCGCGCACGGCGACGGGTTTTGCTGCTGTTGCTGATGGGGTACGCACTGCTGCAGGACAATCTTGCGTAATGCGTCCGGGTTGCCAGAGTGCAGCCAGTAGTAGCCGCCCGCCAGCGCCGCGAGGATCGCCACCAGCAGCGCCAGCAAAAAGTATCTTACTCTTCTCATTTTCATTCCCTGTTAAGCCTGAAGCGGAAGAGTAGCGTAATTTGATGACTAAATGAAAACAGATGGTGGACGGGGCGTTATCCCGGGTAGCGGCTGACGCCTTACCCGGGCTACGCACCGCGCAAAACTGTAGCCCTGCTAAGCGTAGCGCAAGCAGGGACAAGAGAATTAACGCTGGCTAATCTGGTCGAAGGTGCCGCCGTTGGAGAAGTGCTCTTTCTGCGCTTTCGTCCAGCCGCCGAACTCCTGATCGATGGTAAACAGCTTCAGTTTCGGGAATTCGTTAGCATATTTCTTCGCCACATTCGGATCGCGCGGGCGGTAGAAGTTCTTCGCCGCAATCTCCTGGCCTTCCGGCGAGTAGAGATACTTCAGGTACGCTTCCGCCACCTGACGCGTGCCTTTCTTATCCACCACTTTGTCGACCACCGAGACGGTCGGCTCAGCCAGAATCGACTCACTCGGGGTCACGATTTCAAACTTGTCTTTGCCCAGTTCGTTGGTCGCTAGCAGCGCTTCGTTTTCCCAGGCGATCAGTACGTCGCCGATGCCGCGTTCTACGAAGGTATTGGTCGAACCGCGCGCGCCGGAGTCCAGCACTTCCACGTTTTTATACAGCGCCTTGACGAATTCCTGGGCTTTCGCCTGGTCGCCGTGATTCTGATGCAGAGCATAGCCCCAGGCTGCCAGGTAGTTCCAGCGGGCGCCGCCGGAGCTTTTCGGGTTCGGGGTTATGACCGACACACCCGGTTTGATCAGATCGTTCCAGTCATGGATCTGTTTCGGATTGCCCTTGCGGACGAGGAACACGATGGTGGAGGTATACGGCGCAGAGTTATCCGGCAGGCGTTTCAGCCAGTTTTTATCGATGCGGCCGCGTTCGGCAATAGCGTCGACATCGTAGGCCAGCGCCAGCGTGACCACATCCGCTTCAATACCGTTAATCACCGAGGTCGCCTGTTTGCCAGAGCCACCATGCGACTGGCGGATCACCACGTTGTCGCCGGTCTCCTGCTTCCAGTGTGCGCTAAACGCTTTGTTGTACTGTTCGTACAGCTCGCGCGTTGGATCATAAGATACGTTTAATAGCTGAATGTCTTTTGCCAGAACGCTGGCGGATGCCAGCAACAGAGTTAACCCTACGCCCCACTTATTCATCGCACCGCTCTCTTTATGTGTGTTGTGATGGGTTAAGCGTGCCAGAAAGCGATTCAATGATTAAAGAATAAAAAAAGATTGGCTATAACTTGCGGATATAAAGACGCGAGTAAGGATGACCCCCTCCCGGGCGGGAGAGGGCGCGAAGCGATTAGACTTCTTCCATGCGACCCAGCAGCGCCTGCAGACGTTCCTGCCAGCCCTGCTGCTGCTCTTTCAGCTGGCTGTTTTCGCGCTCCAGCTCTTCACGACCATGCTGCGCGCTCTGAACTTCCTGCACCAGGGTGTTGTTCTTTTCTTTCAGCTCTTCGATTTCCATCTGCAACAGAGTGATGGTATCAATCGCCTGCTGAACCTTAGATTCTAATTTCTCAAACACTTCTAATGACATCGTCATACCTCTCCTGAACTTGCAAGGCGTTGATAGAAACTCGTGTTTCGTATACGCGGTCCCGCCTTAACGAAAATTAGCGCACATAGCGGTGTTATCGT
The DNA here is from genome assembly GCF_025813515.1 of Klebsiella sp. KP20-425-1. Classification (NCBI taxonomy): domain Bacteria; kingdom Pseudomonadati; phylum Pseudomonadota; class Gammaproteobacteria; order Enterobacterales; family Enterobacteriaceae; genus Klebsiella; species Klebsiella sp. KP20-425-1. The sequence continues at coordinate 112,686 of NZ_CP109614.1, read as the reverse complement.
CGATTGTATGAATCCCCGCCGCCCCTGTCCAGCGGCAAGCCGCGTAGATTGCGGTTTGCAACACTTTTCAGTCTTTACCTGGTGCTTTCAGCGCAGTTCGCTCGTAGTTCATGGGTCAATGTTAATTTTATGGTTAACAAAATGCGTGGTGAAACGCTCCGGCAGCGCTCTCGATGCGCGCAAATGGCGCGAAAACGCTCATTTTCTTGACGAGGAACACACATTTGAAGTTCGATATTTCTCGTTTTTGCTCGTTAACGATAAATTAACACTATGCCTACATGGCAATATGGTCGTCTGTGACCACCCTACATACAATAATCATCACCACGCTTCAGGATTCGATTATGAGCCAAACATCAACCTTAAAAGGCCAGTGCATCGCAGAGTTCCTCGGTACCGGGTTGTTGATCTTTTTCGGCGTTGGGTGCGTGGCTGCGCTCAAGGTCGCGGGAGCCAGCTTCGGACAATGGGAAATCAGCATCATCTGGGGTCTGGGCGTCGCCATGGCGATCTACCTGACCGCCGGGGTCTCCGGTGCGCACCTTAACCCAGCGGTGACTATCGCGCTGTGGCTGTTCGCCTGCTTCGAAGGCCGCAAAGTGGTTCCTTTTATTATTTCGCAATTCGCTGGCGCCTTTTGCGCTGCGGCATTAGTTTACGGGCTTTACTACAATCTTTTCCTCGATTATGAAACCACCCACCATATGATTCGCGGCAGCGTGGAAAGCCTCGATCTGGCCGGTATTTTCTCCACTTACCCGAACCCGCACATCAATTTTGTGCAGGCCTTCGCGGTAGAGATGGTGATTACCGCTATCCTGATGGGCGTCATCCTGGCGCTGACCGACGATGGCAACGGCATACCGCGCGGCCCGCTGGCCCCTCTGCTGATTGGCCTGCTGATTGCGGTGATTGGCGCCTCCATGGGACCGCTGACCGGCTTCGCCATGAACCCGGCGCGTGACATCGGCCCGAAAGCCTTCGCCTGGCTGGCGGGGTGGGGTGACGTCGCCTTCACCGGCGGCAAAGATATTCCTTATTTCCTGGTGCCGCTGTGCGCACCGGTGGTCGGCGCGGCGCTGGGCGCATTCAGCTATCGTAAGCTGATTGGCCGTCACCTGCCTTGCGACACCTGCGTGGAGGAAGAGCAACAGAGCCCCTCCTCTTCCACCGCTCAACATAAAGCTTCGCTGTAATCTGACTACGGGACACCGACTATGACCGACAAAAAATATATCGTTGCGCTTGACCAGGGCACTACCAGCTCCCGGGCCGTTGTGATGGATCATGATGCCAATATCGTCAGCGTCTCCCAGCGAGAATTTGAACAAATTTATCCTAAGCCAGGCTGGGTCGAACACGACCCGATGGAAATCTGGGCTTCCCAAAGCTCGACGCTGGTCGAAGCGCTGGCCAAAGCGGATATCAACTCCGATCAGATCGCGGCCATCGGCATCACCAATCAGCGTGAGACCGTGGTGGTGTGGGAGCGAGAGACCGGTAAACCCATCTACAACGCTATCGTCTGGCAGTGCCGCCGTACCGCGGAGATCTGCGAGCAGCTCAAGCGTGACGGGATGGAAGAGTATATCCGCAAGGCCACAGGCCTGGTGGTGGACCCGTACTTCTCCGGCACCAAGGTGAAATGGATCCTCGACCATGTCGAAGGTTCCCGTGAGCGTGCGAAGCGCGGCGAGCTGCTGTTCGGCACCGTTGACACCTGGCTTATCTGGAAGATGACCCAGGGCCGCGTGCACGTCACCGACTACACCAACGCCTCGCGTACCATGCTGTTCAACATCCACGACCTCGACTGGGACGACAAGATGCTCGACGCGCTGGACATTCCGCGCGCCATGCTGCCGGAAGTGCGCAAGTCTTCCGAAGTGTACGGCCAGACCAACATCGGTGGTAAAGGCGGGACCCGTATTCCTATCGCCGGGATCGCCGGTGACCAGCAGGCGGCCCTGTTCGGCCAGCTGTGCGTCAAGGAAGGGATGGCGAAAAACACCTACGGCACCGGCTGCTTTATGCTGATGAATACCGGCGAAAAAGCGGTCACCTCCACCCACGGTCTGCTGACCACCATCGCCTGCGGCCCGCGCGGCGAGGTGAACTACGCTCTGGAAGGGGCGGTGTTTATGGCCGGCGCGTCTATTCAGTGGCTGCGCGACGAGATGAAGCTCATCAGCGATGCCTTCGACTCCGAGTACTTCGCCACCAAAGTGAAGGATACCAACGGCGTATACGTGGTACCCGCGTTCACCGGTCTTGGCGCACCGTACTGGGACCCGTATGCCCGCGGCGCGATTTTCGGCCTCACCCGCGGCGTGAACTCCAACCACATTATCCGTGCGACGCTGGAGTCCATCGCCTTTCAGACCCGCGACGTGCTGGAAGCGATGCAGGCTGACTCCGGCATTCGTCTGCACGCCCTGCGCGTAGACGGCGGCGCGGTGGCTAACAACTTCCTGATGCAGTTCCAGTCCGATATCCTCGGCACCCGTGTCGAGCGTCCGGAAGTACGCGAAGTGACGGCGCTGGGCGCGGCCTATCTGGCCGGTCTGGCGGTCGGTTTCTGGCAGAATCTGGATGAACTGCAGGAGAAAGCGGTGATTGAGCGCGAATTCCGCCCGGGGATTGAAACTACTGAGCGTAACTATCGTTACAGCGGCTGGAAGAAAGCGGTGAAACGCGCGTTAGCGTGGGAAGAGCACGACGAAGCGTAAGATTGTGAAGTTATTCCCGGCTTGCGGCGTAAACGCCTGAGCCGGGCTACAAAACCCCAAACAGCACGATCTTGTAGCCCGGACAGGTGCGCAGCACCGCTTCCGGGTTTTTTATCAACCAAACATCGGCAGCAGCAGGTACAGCTTAATCACCAGCGCGTTGACGATATCGATAAAGAACGCCCCCACCATCGGCACTACCAGGAAGGCCATATGCGATGGCCCGAAACGGTCGGTAATCGCCTGCATATTGGCGATCGCCGTCGGCGTTGCCCCCAGGCCAAACCCGCAATGCCCGGCTGCCAGCACCGCGGCATCGTAGTTTTTGCCCATCATCCGATAGGTGACGAACACCGCATACAGCGCCATCGCCAGCGCCTGCACCGCCAGGATAATAATCATCGGCAGCGCCAGCGAGGCCAACTCCCACAGCTTGAGGCTCATCAGCGCCATGGCGAGGAACAGCGACAGGCTGACGTTGCCCAACACCGATACCGCGCGATCGAACACCCGATACAACCCCGCCAGCGCCAGGCTGTTGCTGAGGATCACGCCGATAAACAGCACGCAGACGAAGGTCGGCAGCTCGAAGACGCTCCCCGCCAGCAGTTGCGCAACCACCTTGCCCAGCGTCAGACAGATGGCGATCAGGGCGATACTTTCGATCAGCACCAGCGAGGTGATCACCCGCCCCACGTCCGGCTTTTCAAAGGCGGTTGGCGCCACCTGATCGTCCGGTGTCCCGTCCGGTGAGGAAGAGTGCTTCACCAGATAACGCGCCACCGGGCCGCCGATCAGGCCGCCCAGCACCAGGCCGAAAGTCGCGCAGGCCATCGCCACCTCGGTGGCGTTGGCAAAACCGTAGCGCTCAACGAACAGCTTACTCCACGCCGCCCCGGTGCCGTGGCCGCCGGATAAGGTAATCGACCCGGCCAGCAGACCCATTAGCGGATCCAGCCCCAGCAGCGTCGCCATGCCGATACCGAGGGCGTTCTGCAGCAGCAGCAGGCCAACCACCACGATCAGGAAAGTGCCCAGCACCTTGCCGCCGGCCCGCAGGCTGGCGAGGTTGGCGTTAAGACCGATGGTGGCGAAGAACGCCAGCATCAGCGGATCTTTCAGACTCATATCGAAATCAATTTCGATATCCATGCTTTTTTTCAGCGCCAGCAGCGCCAGCGCCACCAGCAGACCGCCGGCAACGGGTTCAGGAATAGTGTATTTCTTAAGGAAGGGAACGGTTTGTACGAGTTTTCTGCCGAGTAACAGCACGAGCGTTGCGGCAACGAGCGTCGATAAGGTATCGAGATGAAACATAAAAAGCTCCTTATGGGCGCATGATCCATTCACACGCGACGATATTCCTGGTGTCTTTAGCTTCTCATCATGAGGAGTCAGAGGGGGATTTTACGCAGAACGGCGGAAAAATTGACAGAAAAAGATATTTTGTATCCTGAATGATGCGATTTAGCATACAAAATGTTAATTATCTCGTTGCGCATATTCACGGTATAAATTTTTATGAGCAAACGCTGGCAAACGTTTGCTTTTGGTCTACAGTCCGATAAAATTCCCGCTTTGCCACCTTGGGATTGCTTGTGATGTCCGTTAACACCGCAGAGTCAGAAAATGCGCAACCGGTTGCGCATAAACCAGCCAGCGAATTAATCTACCGCCTCGAAGATCGCCCGCCGCTACCGCAAACCCTGTTCGCCGCCTTCCAGCACCTGCTGGCGATGTTTGTCGCGGTGATCACCCCGGCGCTGTTAATCTGCCAGGCTCTCGGTCTCCCGGCGCAAGATACCCAACATATCATCAGCATGTCGCTGTTCGCCTCCGGCGTCGCCTCTATTATTCAGATCAAAGCCTGGGGCCCGGTCGGCTCCGGACTGCTCTCCATCCAGGGCACCAGCTTCAACTTTGTCGCCCCGCTGATCATGGGCGGTACCGCCTTGAAAACCGGCGGCGCCGACGTCCCCACCATGATGGCCGCCCTCTTCGGCACCCTGATGCTGGCCAGCTGCACCGAAATGGTCCTCTCCCGGATCCTGCACCTGGCGCGCCGTATCATTACCCCGCTGGTTTCCGGCGTGGTGGTGATGATTATCGGCCTGTCGCTGATTCAGGTCGGACTGACCTCCATCGGCGGCGGCTACGCGGCGATGGCTGACCACACCTTTGGTGCGCCGAAAAATCTGCTGCTGGCGGGTATCGTGCTGGCGCTGATTATTATCCTCAACCGCCAGCGCAACCCGTACCTGCGCATCGCCTCGCTAGTGATTGCCATGGCTGCCGGTTATCTGGCGGCGTGGTTCCTCGATATGCTGCCAGCCAACACCGCCCCGACCAACAGCAGCCTCATCACCGTCCCGACGCCGCTCTATTATGGCCTCGGCATCGACTGGAGTCTGCTGCTGCCCCTGATGCTGGTGTTTATGATCACCTCCCTGGAAACCATCGGCGATATCACCGCCACCTCCGACGTCTCCGAACAGCCGGTCTCGGGTCCGCTGTATATGAAGCGCCTGAAAGGCGGCGTGCTGGCTAACGGCCTGAACTCCTTCGTTTCCGCGGTCTTCAACACCTTCCCGAACTCCTGCTTCGGCCAGAACAACGGCGTGATCCAGCTGACCGGGGTCGCCAGCCGCTACGTCGGCTTTGTGGTCGCCCTGATGCTGATCGTCCTCGGCCTGTTCCCGGCGGTGAGCGGCTTCGTGCAGCACATCCCTGAGCCGGTGCTCGGCGGCGCCACGCTGGTGATGTTCGGCACCATCGCCGCGTCCGGCGTGCGCATCGTCTCCCGTGAACCGCTGAACCGTCGGGCGATCCTGATTATCGCTCTGTCGCTGGCGGTAGGCCTCGGCGTGTCGCAGCAGCCGCTGATCCTGCAGTTCGCCCCGGACTGGCTGAAAAACCTGCTTTCCTCCGGGATTGCCGCCGGCGGTATCACGGCGATTGTTCTGAATTTAATTTTCCCGCCAGAAAAGGCGTGATCTCATTCGTTCCCGGTCGCGCATCGGCCGGGACGTCCTCCAACCACCTGCCCCATCACGGAAATAAACCACGCCTGCCTTGAGAAGTGCGCCTAAATCGGGCATAACACGGTGATGTGCATCTCACAGAATGGAAGACCATGAAATTTCTTGGAAAGCTGATTCTCTGGCTGCTAGTCGCTCTGCTGCTCGTCATTATTGGCGCGTGGTTCCTGCTGCAAACCCACTGGGGCGCCCGCCAGGCCAGCGCCTGGCTCAGCAATGGCACCGGCTGGCAGGTCTCCTTCGATGAGATGGAGCACGATTTCTCCTCCCCCCTTCATGTGCAGTTGCGAAACGTCACCTTTGGTCGGGAAGGCAAGCCTGCCACTTTGGTGGCAAAAACGGTCGACATTGGCTTCAGCACCCGCCAGTTTAGCGATCCGCTGCATGCGGATGAGATAGTCCTTAACGACGGCACTCTGAATCTGTCACCCCACTCTGCAGACCTGCCGTTCGCTGCCGACCGGCTGATGTTGCGCAATATGGCTTTCAACAGCCCGGAAACCGGCTGGGCGCTCAGCGCGCAGCGCGTCACCGGCGGCGTCAGCCCATGGACGCCGGAGGCGGGCAATGTGCTGGGGAAAACGGCGCAGATCCAGATGAGCGCGGGCTCGATGACGCTCAATGGCGTCGAAGCCAGCAACGTTCTGATTCAGGGTAAGATTGATCAGGGCGAGGTCACCCTCTCCACCCTCGGCGCCGATGTCGCCCGCGGCACCTTAACCGGCAATGCCAAACGCAGCGCCGATGGCAGCTGGCGGGTGGATAACCTCCAGCTCAACGAGATTCGACTGCAGAGCCCCGCCTCGCTGGCCGAGTTTTTCGCGCCGTTAACCACGGTCCCCTCTCTGCAGATTGGCCGCCTGGACATCACCGACGCCCGCCTGCAGGGACCGGACTGGGCGGTAACCGACCTCGACCTGAGCCTGCGCAACCTGACCCTTAGCCACGGCGGCTGGCAGAGTGAGGACGGCACGCTGTCGATGAACGCCAGCGAATTTATCTACGGCTCGCTGCATCTTTTCGACCCGATCCTCAATGCCGAATTCTCTCCCCAGGGCATTGCGCTGCGCCAGTTCTCCTCGCGCTGGGAGGGCGGCATGGTGCGCACCTCCGGCAACTGGCTGCGCGCCGGGAACGCCCTGGTGCTCGACGACACCGCCTTCGCCGGACTGGAGTACACGCTGCCGGCGAACTGGAAACAGCTGTGGATGACGCCGCTGCCAGCCTGGCTGCAAAGCCTGACGCTGAAAAAATTCAGCGCCAGCCGCAATCTGATCATCGATGTGGACCCTGCTTTCCCGTGGCAAATTACCGCCCTCGATGGCTATGGCGGCGAGCTACAGCTGGTGAAAAACGGTAGCTGGGGAGTATGGAACGGCAGCGCGACGCTGAACGCCGCGGCGGCGACTTTCAACCGGATCGACGTGCGCCGCCCATCACTCAAACTGAACGCCACAGCCTCGACGGTCAATATCACTGAGCTTAGCGCCTTCACCGAGCGCGGCATTTTGCAGGCCACCGCCGCGGTATCCCAGCTGCCGCAGCGCCAGGTCAATCTGAGCTTCAGCGGCCGCGGCGTGCCGCTGAATATTCTGCAGGCCTGGGGCTGGCCGTCGCTACCTATAAGCGGGGATGGCAATCTCCAGCTGACCGCCAGCGGCAGCGTGCAGGCCGATGCCCCGCTCAAACCGACGGTCAACGGGCAGCTCAGCGCCGTGAATATGGAGAAACAGCAGGTGGCGCAAATCATGCGCAACGGCGAGGTCAGCCCCGCCCCCGCCGCGCCAGCGCCCACTCCCGTCACCCCATAGCGATGCCCATTCCCTCTCCTCTATGGGGAGAGGGATTGCTTCCCGGCAAAACTCCACTCTGACAACTCTCTCCCTTTCAGGGAGAGAGTTGGGGTGCGAGTCCTGAAACCTGTGTGCAATACGCGGCTATCTGTACCTATTTAGCGCAACAGGTTCCTTTCAAATATCAGAGTTGCTATAACCAAATCACTGGAAGTCGATAAAAAACCGCTCCCTGTACCTACAAAAATATAAAAGGATCAATCATGCCTGAAATACGTCAGCGTATTCTGGAGAATATGCAAAAATTCTCCCGGGCCATGATCGGCGCCGTATTGTTCTTGCCGGTCATTGGCTTAATTCTGGCCCTCAGTTCAGTATTAACTAATCCGACATTAATTGCTGAAACCAGTTTCTTACATCAGCTTGGGCAAATGCTCGGCGACACCTTTTGGCCTTTATTTGGCAACCTCGGCTTATTATTTTGCGTCGGCATCAGCTATGGCCTGGCAAAGGATAAAAAAACCGAAGTCGCACTGGTTTCAGTGATGTGCTTTATTATGTTTCTTGGCGCCAACCACTCCTGGCTGGAACACACCCATGGACTCGCCGAAAAAATTAACGGTGAATATTATGGCACCGGGCAAACCCAGCTGCTGGGCTTTGTGGTGGTGGATATGGGCGTTTTCCTGGGCATTATTCTCGGCTGCACGATTGCGTGGGTGCACAATAAAGTCTCTGCCATTGAGCTGCCTGGCGCGCTGTCGATGTACGGCGGCGCCAAGCTGACGCTGGTGGCGATGACGCCGGTGGTTATCTTCTACGCCATCGCCTTTACCTGGATTTGGCCCTTTATGACCCACGGCATCTCCGCCCTCACCGGTTTTATGAAAAATGCCGGGGTCGCCGGGGTCTTCGTCTATGGTTTCTTTGAAAAATTCCTTATCCCCACCGGCCTGCACCATTTCGTCTGGTCCCCCTTCCAGCTCACCCAGATTGGCGGCACGCTGAACGTGGATGGTCAGGTGGTCTCCGGCACCCAGGCCATATTCCTCGCCTATATGCGCCATCCCGACCTGACGCCGGTCATGAACGACGCATTACGTTTTTCGCAGCAAGGGATGACCACCATCTTCGGCCTGGCGGGCGCCTCGCTGGCGTTCTACCACACCGCGAAACCGGAGAAGAAAGCGATGGCGAAGGCGATTCTGCTGCCGGCGATTATCACCTCGATGCTGACCGGCATCACCGAGCCGATTGAGTTCACCTTCTTATTTGTCTCACCGCTGCTGTGGGTGATCCACGCGACGTTAACCGCCGCCTCGCAGGCCATTTGCGACATCTTCACCGTACGTCCCTGGGGAGCATCAGGCCTGATCGAGTTTCTGATCTATAACCTGCCGCTGCCGGTCTCCTTAACGCGCTGGCCGGGCTATGTCCTTATCGGTATCGGCCAGTTCGCCGTCTACTACGTGATTTTCCGCACCCTGGTGGTGAAGCTGAACCTGAAAACGCCGGGCCGGGAAGATGACGAGAACGTGAAGCTCTACAGCAAAGCAGAGTACCGCCAGAAAGTCGCGCAACCGCAGTCGGTCACCGATGACATTATCCGCGGCCTCGGGGGCAAGGAGAATATTCTCTCCGTCGATAATTGTTTTACTCGCCTGCGCGTGGCCGTGCGCGATATGGCGCGGGTTGATGACGCGCAATTAAAAAATACCGGCGCCAACGGCGTCGTACGCAATCGAAATGAAGTTCAGGTTATTTATGGCGTCAAAGTGGGACAGGTACGTTCCCGGGTTGATAACTGGTTAGCAGAAAATTAATGAGGAGTATTTATGAAATTAACCGTATTAGGCGGGGGCGGCGTTCGCTCTGCATTTTTAGCGAAATCTCTGGCCTATAACGCTCACCGCATTGGTTTAACAGAAGTCGTTTTTCTCGATAACTCTGCTGATAATCTGGCGATATTTGGCGAAATTGCCCGCTATGTATTTAATACCATTCGCCCGGATATTCAGTTTAGTACCACCACCGACCCGGTCGCAGCCCTGCAGGACGCCAACTATATCATTACCACCCTGCGGGTTGGCGGCGATGAAAGCCGCATTCGCGACGAACGTATTGCGCTTGAGCATAACACTCTCGGCCAGGAGACCACCGGCGCCGGCGGTTTCGCGATGGCCATGCGCTCGATCCCGGCGATCCTTCGCTATTGCCGGCTGATCGAAGAACATGCCGCCGAAGACGCTATTCTGTTTAACTTTACCAACCCGTCAGGTCTGGTGACGGAAGCGATTATTAAGTCCGGCTTTAAGCGCCGGATCTATGGGATCTGCGATGCCCCCTCCGAGCTGATTCGTGAACTGCCGGCGATCCTTGGCTGTGAGGAGCGCGACCTCAGCGTGGAATGCTATGGGCTGAACCATTTCTCCTGGTTTACCCACTTCACCGTCCGTGGGGAAGAGGTGACCGAACGGCTGATCGCCAGCCCGGAACTGTACCAGAAGACGGCGATGCAGTACTTCTCCCCGGAGCTGGTACGGCTTTGCGATAATCAGCTCCTCAATGAATATCTCTATTATTACTACTATCGCGACGAGGCGCTGAAGGCGATTCAGGGGGCCGGCGAGACGCGCGGAGAGCAGATCGCCCGCATCAATCAGGAGATGCGCGAGGCGCTGCGCACCGTGGATGCCAGAACGCAACCGGAGGCCGCCTTCACCATCTGGATGCAGCATTATCTGCGCCGGGAAAACAGCTATATGCAGAACGAATCCCGGCAGGAGAAATTCCACACCCGCGAACCGCTGACGCTGCGCCAGTTTATCGAAGAGCCGGACACCGGCGGCTATGCCGGAGTGGCGCTGGATATCCTGGAAGCGGTGAACAGCACCACCACCAAGCGGATCGTGGTGTCGATCCAGAATAATGGCACGCTCGATTTTTTACGCCCGGACGACGTGATCGAGATCAGCTGCGACCTGAGCCGGGATGGCCTCAAGCCGGTGACGCCGGTGAAGGTGCCGACAGCGCAGAAGAATATGATTGCCTGCGTGAAGGAGTATGAGCGGCTGGCGGTGGCGGCGATCCTGCAGCAGGATAAATCGCTGGCGGTGCGGGCGCTGATGGCGCACCCGCTGATCGGTTCCTATTCGCTGGCGAAAACCCTGGTCGAAGCCTATCTCGACGATGAGCAGTTCGCCGCCTGGCGGTAATCCGCTGCCGATGGGATTCCCCCGCTCGCACCGCGCTTAGCGGGGGCTAACTATTGCTACGTAGACTGGTAAACCACATCTTCAATAGTCGCTCAAAGCCTAAGATGCAGTAGCCGAAAAACGGGTTGCTCCAGTAAATATCATCATCGAACTTCTGCGGGTCGTGAATAATAAACGCCGTATCCGCGGCCTGCGCCAGCGGGCTTTGGTAGTCGCCGGTAAAGCAGACCAGATTAATCTCCTTCCCCTCCAGGGCCTTAACCCAGTTGAGCGCCGAGCTGCTGCGCCCGGATTTAGAAATGATCCAGATGGAGTCGAAGCAGGCGGCGTTTTTCTGTTCGAGGATTTCGTAATCGGGCCACAGCGCCAGGCTGGCATTCACGCCGGTGACGAGAAACTTGTTGTAAATATACTGGGCGATCAGCTGTGAAAAGCCGCTGCCGTGGATCAGGATGCGCTGCTGTTTAAGGCTTGCCAGCAGCGGCGTCAGCGCTTCTTCCGGCTGAACGCTCATGTAGTCGATATCGTTGGTGACATCGAGCTTCGGCATGGTGATATTGAACTTGATGAAATAGACCAGCTCCAGCCAGCCGCTGAACTTCAGTTTCTTTGCCAGCCGGACCAGGGAAGAGGGGTTGCTGTAGCACTGTTCAGCCACAGCGCGAACTCCCTGGCGGATACACTGCTCCGGGTCGTTCTGAATAAAGCGCAGCACGGTCATTTCCGTTTTGCTTAGCTTCACGTCACGAAAGATATTTTCTACGTCCATGGCGGGCTCCTCTCAGCGGCAGAATACGCTAACACCGTTCGACAACCGCGTCTGCGGCCTGAGTCACCACAATGAAATGAACGTTACTTTTTGTACAAAAATGGAATAAAAAAACCCTCTCCGCCTGGCGAAGAGGGCTGCTGCTGTTAACCTATTTACAACGTAATCGTCAGCGTATTGCCCTCGGCGCTCACCACCACTCCCCATTCGCTACCGGTCTGCGTACCGCCCTGCACGCCCGCGACCTGCGGGATATTGCGCAGACATAACGTCCAGCCGCGGGCCTCGCCTTCGCCGCTCACGGCGATGGCGTTGCCCTGGCGCCTGGCCTTCAGGGTGAAGATCGTCGAGCCGTCTGCCGCCGGAACGTTACAGCGTGCCTCGCGTCCATCCTCAAGGTGGAACAGCTGGAAGGCGGTGCCCTCATGCCAGGCGTAATCCGGCTTCTGGTCATTGTTGCCCAGCGCCAGCAGGCTGTTGTCGCGAACGTAGACCGGCAGGCTCAGCGCATCGTGATGCTGCTTATGCCAGCGGCTACCCGGCAATTCATCGTTATGCCACAGGTGCGTCCAGTGCCCTTCCGGCAGATAAAACTGCACTTCGCCGGCCTCGGAGAACACCGGCGCCACCAGGACCGAATCGCCCAGCATATACTGGCGGTCGAGATAGTCGCAGGCCGGATCGTCCGGAAACTCGAGCATCATCGCGCGCAGCATCGGCGTGCCGCACTCGTTGGCCAGCGCCGCCTGACGATAGAGATACGGCATCATGCGGCATTTCAGCTGCGTGAAGTGGCGCACCACGTCGCAGGACTCGTCATCGTAGGCCCATGGCACCCGATAGGATTTGCTGCCGTGCAGCCGGCTGTGGCTGGAGAGCAGGCCGAAGGCGCACCAGCGCTTGTAGACGTGGGCCGGCGCGGTGTTTTCGAAACCGCCGATATCGTGACTCCAGAAACCGAAGCCGGACATGCCGATCGACAGCCCGCCGCGCAGGCTTTCCGCCATCGATTCGTAGTTGGCGTAGCAGTCGCCGCCCCAGTGCACCGGGAACTGCTGCGCGCCCACCGAGGCGGAGCGGGCGAACAGCACCGCCTCCTGCTCGCCGACGGTCTCTTTCAGCACCTTCCACACCAGCTCGTTATAGATGAAGGCGTAGTGGTTGTGCATTTTCTGCGGATCGGAACCGTCAAACCACTGGACGTCGGTCGGGATACGCTCGCCAAAGTCGGTCTTGAAGCAATCGACCCCCATCGCCACCAGGCCTTTTAGTTTGTCAGCGTACCACTGGCGGGCTTCCGGATTGGTGAAGTCATAAATCGCCAGCCCCGGCTGCCACTTATCCCACTGCCACAGCGAACCGTCCGGGCGCTTCAGCAGATAACCCTTCTCTTTCAGCTCCTTGAACACCGGCGAGCGCTGGCCGATGTACGGATTGATCCACACGCAGACCTTCAGCCCTTTCGCCTTCAGACGCTTGATCATCCCCTCCGGGTCCGGGAAAGTTAGCGGATCCCATTCAAAATCGCACCACTGGAAGGCCTTCATCCAGAAGCAGTCGAAGTGGAAGACGTGCAGCGGCAGATGGCGCTCGGCCATGCCGTCGATAAAGCTATTCACCGTCGCTTCGTCATAGTTGGTGGTGAACGAGGTCGTCAGCCACAGACCGAACGACCATGCCGGCGGCAGCGCCGGGCGGCCGGTGAACTGCGTATAGCGGTTAAGCACCGCTTTCGGCGTCGGGCCGTCGATCACGAAGTACTCGAGGTATTCGCCTTCAACGCTGAACTGGACTTTAGAGACTTTCTCCGAACCCACCTCGAAAGAGACGCGCTGCGGATGATTCACCAGCACGCCGTAGCCGCGGTTGGTCAGGTAGAACGGGATATTTTTGTAAGATTGCTCGGTGCTGGTGCCGCCGTCTTCGTTCCAGGTTTCTACCGTCTGGCCGTTGCGCACCAGCGCGGTAAAGCGCTCGCCGAGGCCATAGACGGTTTCGCCGACGCCGAGGTCGAGGCGCTCGAACATGTAGTTGCGCTGGGTCTTACTATCCTGCACGTAGCCGTTGTTTTTCAGCTGGCTACCGGTGATACGCACGCCGTCGCGCAGAAAATCCAGCGCCCAGAATTCACCTTTAGTCACCCGCACGCTGAGGCTGCCGCTTTTCAGCTCGGCGAACTCGGCCGTATTTTCTATTTCGACATGGACGTCTTTCTGCACGTTCAGCGGATAGTGCGGGCCGTTATCCAGCGCGCCCTGGAAGTGCTCCATGCGCACGCCGATTATCCCTTCCTGAGGTGAGAAAAAGCGCAGGGTGAACAATGGCGTATCCAGCTGCCAGGCGCGTTCGCGGACATCGCGCGGCGCGGCATAAACCACCATTTCATTCCCCTGCTGCTCCACCTCGTAAACCTGTACGGGTTGGATCAGGTTGAGCCCTGGTTGAATGAGCCAGTTTCCATCACTGATTTTCATTAAAACGTCCTCTTAGTTTTGCCATTCTTTGTCGATCGGGGCGGCGGTGAAATCTTGTTCGTTGCGACGCGCGCCCTCGGCCAGCTCGGCCATCATTTTTTTCAGGAACGGCGTTTTCAGCGTGTAGTAGCGTTTGGCGATCACCGCGCTCAGCAGGTAGCACACCGCCGGAACGAGGGTGAACAAGGCGATAATGATGGTGAGGGTGGCGCTGTTCTGGGTTTTAGCGGCGGCGTCATAGCCGCCGCCGGCCAGCATCCAGCCGATCAGCGCGCCGCCCAGCGCCAGCCCCAGCTTGAGCACAAACAGGGTGCCGGCGAAGCTGATGCCGGTCAGGCGTTTGCCGTTACACCATTCGCCGTAGTCGACGGTGTCGGACATCATTACCCACTGGATTGGCGTCACCAGCTGGTGCAGTACGCCAATGATGAAGATAAAGACGAACATGGTGATTTCGGCGTCCATCGGTACGAAGAACATCGCCACGCTGAGCACCGCCAGGAGGGCGTTGGTCCACCAGAAGACGCTGACTTTGCATTTCCAGTCGGTCAGCGGTTTCGCCAGCGCCGAGCCAATCAGGTTGCCGACGCAGTAGGTCGTGAGGAAGGCGGTGAACAGCGCCGCCGAGCCCATGATCCAGGTGGTGTAATACATCATCGCGCCGCCGCGAACGCAGACCGCGAGGATATTGAGGATGGTGAGCACGCCGACCACCCGCCACTGGTCATTGCGCCAGATATCGCGCAGGTCTTCACGCATCGAGGTACTGCTCGGCGGCGCTTCGACACGCTCTTTGGTGGTAAAGAAGCAGAAGGCCAGCATCAGGAAGGCAATCACCGACAGCACCGCGATGCCCCCCTGGAAGCCGAGCGCTTTGTCTTCGCCGCCGATAAAGTTGACCAGCGGCATCATCAGCACGGTGGAGAGCATGCCCCCCGCCGTCGCCAGCACGAAGCGCCAGGACTGCAGCGAAATGCGCTGCGTCGGGTTGTCGGTGATCACGCCGCCCAGCGCGCAGTAAGGGATATTCACCACGGTGTAGAGCAGGGTCAGCAGCGTGTAGGTCACGGCGGCGTAGATCAGCTTGCCGTTGTGGCTTAAATCCGGCGAGCTGTAGGCCAGCACGCAGACGAGGCCGAACGGGATAGCGCCGAAGAGGATCCATGGGCGGAACTTACCCCAGCGGCTGCGGGTACGGTCGGCAAGCAGACCCATACACGGGTCGGAAATCGCGTCCAGCGCGCGCGCCAGCAGGAACATGGTGCCGACAAAGCCGGCGGGGATACCAAAAATATCGGTGTAAAAAAACATCATGTACAACATGACGTTATCAAAAATAATGTGGCTGGCGGCATCACCCATGCCATAACCAATTTTCTCTTTGACGGACAAAATGTGATCTTTCATATGCGCACTATTCCCTTAGCGGCACCGAGGGTTGGTACCGGTTACGGTTTTTGTAAACCTTTGCCGCACTAAGATGAATTGCGATATCTCGTTATCAGATTACGTTTCTTGTTTTCTGTGATCGCGGTAGGGAATCAGGGAGTGAAAAAGTGTAACTCACGGATTTTGTGAGGATTTGTCCAGGACTGTTCTGTAAAGTCCAGTTTTAACAGTAAAAAAGTGCGTTTAGGTATGTGGTAAACGGCTGAAAGTAGCTATAATGCACCCCGCCTCCATGTAGCAATCGAGGCGCGGAAGATCGTCATCTCCGGTGAGGTGGCTGGACTTCAAATCCAGTTGGGGCCGCCAGCGGTCCCGGGCAGGTTCAACTCCTGTGATCTTCCGCCAAAATTCTTCCGTCACCATCCGAGAAAGTCTAAAAATCCTTTATTTTCAAAGCATATAGTAAATCACTCATCCGTAACCGTCCGACAAGATCTCCCTGAATCCATGAAAAATATGTATAGTGATGTGTATAGATTTTTTATACACATTTTTGGCTTATACACATGGCACTTACAGATATACAAATCAAACGAGCAAAGCCCCAAGACAAGCCATACACATTGAACGACGGGCAGGGCCTGTCATTGCTTATCAATCCCGATGGCTCGAAGGGCTGGCGTTTCCGTTTCCGCTTTGCCGGAAAAGCGCGGTTAATGTCATTTGGTAGCTACGACCTTGTGAGCCTAGCTGAAGCACGTGAGAAACGCGATACAGCTCGGAAGCAGGTTGCAAACGGCATAGATCCAGTGGAAGAACGTAAAGCCCAAAAGCTGGCACAGCAGCTCTCAACAGAAAACTCATTCGAGGCTATATGTCGTGAGTGGCACTCAAATAAAGCCGATCGCTGGACACTTGCCTACCGCGAAGAAATTATTAAAACATTTGAGCAAGATGTTTTCCCGTTCATTGGTAAACGTCCTATTAGTGAAATCAAACCCTTAGAACTTCTTGAAGTGTTGCGACGAATAGAGAAGCGTGGGGCACTAGAGAAAACACGTAAGGTACGTCAGAGGTGCGGTGAGGTTTATCGCTACGCAATCATAACTGGCCGCGCTGAATACAATCCTGCGCCTGATTTAGCCATCGCTCTGGCCGTTCCTAAGCAAAAACATCATCCATTTCTATCTGCCGAAGAATTGCCTCATTTTATTCGGGATCTCGAAGCTTATACCGGTAGCATCATCACTAAAAATGCTACGAAGATGGTCATGCTGACTGGTGTAAGAACGCAGGAGATGCGCTTTGCTACGTGGGAAGAAGTAGACCTCCAAAAAGGTATATGGGAGATACCAGCGGAACGTATGAAAATGCGCAGACCACATATTGTACCTTTGTCTACTTAGGTGGTAGACCTCTTTAAACAGCTAAAACCCATCACCGGCCATTATCCCTATATTTTTATTGGCAGGAACAATCGTAGCAAACCAATTTCAAAAGAAAGTGTTTCACAAGTGATTGAGTTACTTGGTTACAAAGGACGTGCTACAGGTCACGGTTTTAGACATACAATGTCAACAATCCTACATGAACAGGGATTTGATAGTACCTGGATTGAAATGCAATTAGCACATGTTGATAAGAACAATATCCGAGGAACCTATAATCACGCACAATATTTTTCTCAAAGGAAAACGATGATTCAATGGTACTCTGATTATCTTTTAGGGGATTTGCTATGAGCGGGTGTATATTTAACAGCAAAACATTGGGTTCTTATGATTTTTCATCACATTTAATTGAGATTTCAAACGATGAATTAAACATAAGTTTACCGCAAGCACAAAATATCATAGACAATAAAAGCATATATGATTTTAATGATAGCGAAATTGAATTTTATAAAACATATCTCCATGAAACAATCCATTTACTTGATTGTTCTACAACTCACTGGGGGTTAAATTATTCAGGTCGACTATATAACTATTTTAAATATGAAACAAAGGAGGCTTTTGATAATTTATTAGTTGATGATACTGAGATTATTTTACATTATCACTTCAAAAACAACAGTACTAATAAATTAAATTATAAAAATATTAAAGCATCATTACAATATGATGACGATATGGGTGTGTATATCAGAGTCCATTTCTTTGGGTATGTCAATAATTATCAAGAAATCCTAAACATTCCTTTAAGCATGCTAGCTATTTTAGAGGGGCATGCGTACGCTCAAGAGCAATTATTTCATTGGGAAATATTAGAAAAAAGGAATGATTTTTTTAAATTAAAAATGCTTGAAAATGAAATAAAAGAAAAGTTGCAACAAACAGACTTAGTAGAGTATACATGTGTTTTATCTTTCATCGATCAGTTATTCCCATCATTTTCAATAAAATTAAAATTAAAGATGTGTATTTTTTTATGTCGTTCAAGTTTGAACGCTGACATTCTAACAAGAATCACTATTCCAGACTGGTTAATAAGAGAAATTTTCTCAAACTCTCCGCCTGATTATGTCAACTCCCTTAGACTTGATATAAACAGAGGTAATAGTACTCCCGCAGTTTTCTTCATATATCTTATGTCTCTTGCAGTCTACAATGAAACTAATATTATCATCGATGGTACTGATTTTTACTCTTACATGGAGAGTATTTTATTAAATACTATCTACGAAAACATGCATTTTGAGTCTTTAAGAGAAATATCCGACATTAGCATCGATCACAAAATATCTCTCTTGCAACAAAATGGGGCTCATCTAGTTTCAGAATTAGCTAATGAGTCTAAAAACTATAGTTGGTATTCTTTCGACCTACGCGAAATTAAATTACCAGGAGTACTATTGTGTGATGAATACCAATATTTATATCCCAAAAGGAACTTGTCCATTGATTTGGAAGACTACATCGATAAAACTCTTCAAAGAGCAATAAGGCTTGATAAGCTAAAAAATAATGAACCGAGTAAAAAACAGCATTTAGACCCTAGGGTTGCCTCAGCTTGGCTTCAAGATATTAAGTCAGGTAAAAATAGCCGTATGATAGTTGAGTACTCTTTTGACGATGAAGATAATATGGAAGTAAAAAAATATATTAGATAAACAATAATATCACTTTCTTTTTGATACCGATACAACAGGCTTGGAGCTATATGATTTCGTCCAAGCCTGTAGAAAAAATCAAATATCATTACAATGCTTAATTAGTGAGAAAATAAATTCTTGTATTTTTCGAATAATGAATTTTTAGTATTCCCCTGCCCCTGATTTAATTCATCTTTATGGGTGCTATTTCCTAGTGAGTTACTATATACATTAATACTTTCTTTTATCAACCATGACATTGACATCATCTCTAATGGAACTCTTAACAACATTTGCCAGGAAACACCAAATATAATATCTTCACCAATTCTTTTTAACAAGATACTATATTCATCATTAGAAACAAAAACTAATTCATAGCCTAGTTCTATAGCAATTTTTTTGTATTCATCGAGCATTAAAAAACAAGCTATTGTTAATTCCCCTTCGATAAAATCATGGAGATCGTAGGGATCGTTAATTAATAGAGTAAATGGTGTTAATGGTAGCCACTCCCCATTATTTTTATATTGATTGAGAAATACAGGAAAAACTTCTTTTTTTTCATCAAAATCTATATTTTCTAGCATAGAAGCCATATTCCCTTCTCTAACTGCGCAGATGTAAAATCCTTTTTCAGCTTCTACCAAAGCCATTCCTTTGCTGCGACAATCATTAAGACACTCATTTAAAATCTGAGAATATGATTCCTCTTCAGTTAACAAATTTTTCCTGATTAACAATGGAATCCCTCGAAAATTTTCGGCTTCGTCTTTTGCTATGAAACTTCCTAATTTTTCAAGGTTAGATTTTTGCCGCTCAACTCTCTTATTTGTATTTGAGCTTGATTTCATCTCAATAATAAATGGTTCATCTTTACCTAAAAGTGATACATCTCCATGCCTTATACTCATTGTAATATCATGCAACAGAGCTGGAACTTTATTATCACATGCAAGTTTTACGCATTCCCATTCCTCTCGCAATCCAGACTTACCGCTCAAATCCCCCGATGTTTCTTTAATATTGTAATTATGTACATTGTAGTATAACTGTTTAATTGTATATTTATCGATGTATAAAAATGCAACAGCATCGCCAAACATTTTATACGTATATATCTTGAATTTTTCTGCAGCAATTACTTCAGAATTGTATTTAATTTTTTCTTTTACTGCCAGGGATTTTTCTTTTGGAAGTCTTGATTTTTTTAATGCCGACCTTAAGTTAGCATTATCCTTTTTAAGAGACTTAATTTTTCGCTCACATCTCATCACGCACGCCAATATTTTAAACTGCAATTTAAGCAATAATTCAAAATTATTTAAACCATCTTTTAAATTGTTCAACATACCTTTAAGTATAAGTACATCAGAATTTTTATTGTGGTTACCAACATTTTTTTCCATACGTGTTTTTTGCACCCCGTTAGTAATAATAAAATCTGCATCATAATAAAGAATGCTTTAAACAATCGCAACCTATACTAAAATTAGTAACTATTCCGGCCTAATAATGAAATTGTCATTCTTGGTTTAAAAAGTTTTGAATACCATGGTACAACCTTGTGCAACCATAGGCCCTTTGAGAAATGAGCTTAGGGATAACGCCACGTCAGCGGACATCAACACGCTGGAAGACCCCCGCAAGCGCGCCTCCCTGACAGGCTTCTCGCTCATTCGTCTGCCAGACCAGGAGAAATGGAGCGGTGACGGTGCCGGACTCAAGGTCATTACCGGTGGCGATGCGGTCTCCGTTGACCCGAAATACCAGAACCCGTACTCGACGCATATTCCGGCGGTGATTCTGGCCGTGAACAACAATCCGATGCGCTTCACCGACCGCAGCGGCGGCGTGTCACGTCGCCGGGTGATTATCCACTTCCCGGAGCAGATAGCCCCGGAGGAGCGCGACCCGCAGCTCAGGGATAAAATCGCCCGCGAGCTGGCCGTCATCGTGCGCCAGTTGATGCAGCAGTTCAGCGACCCGATGAGTGCCCGCGCCCTGCTCCAGTCACAGCAGAACTCCGACGAGGCACTCAGTATCAAGCGCGACGCTGACCCGACGTTTGATTTTTGCGGCTATCTGGAAGCGCTGCCGGAGCCGGACGGGATGTATATGGGGAACGCCAACATTATCCCGCGCCAGCCGCGCCTGTATCTGTATCACGCCTATCTGGTGTACATGGAAGCCCACGGTTACAGGAATGCGCTCAGCCTGACCATGTTCGGCAAGGGGCTCTCAGCCATGCTGAAAGAGTACGGTCTGAATTATGAGAAGCGCCGCACAAATCAGGGCATGCAGACCAATCTCGCCCTCAGGGAGGAAAGCAACGCCGACTGGCTGCCGAAGTGCGATGAACCCGCGGCGAAATAAACTACCCGGACCGGCATTGCCGGTCTTTTTTTACCTGCACACCGACCCGAGTGAACAGTAAAGTGTTCACTGTTCATCGAGTATTCACCAGATAACATTATGAAAATAAACAATAAAAAAACCGAGTGAACAGTGTGAACAGTTTTTCCAGAAAAAACTTTTTACCCTTAAACGTGATCAGGCTGCTCAGTGCCAAAAGCGGATATTGCTATTTTCAGCCTATGCTAATAAAGGCGAAGAAGTTCAATTGTTTTAAGCTACCTGCAATGATGCGCTCCGTGAAAAAATTATAGGCTATAGAAACCAAGTATCCTGGTTTTTGCAAAAACCGAACTATGACTACTGTAAAATTGTCGTCTGGCAATCGGAGCTTACTCGCTGGAGTAGCTAGTAGGCCTATCCATCTAACACATTGAAAAAAAATAAAATTATATCTAGCTAAGTCTTAAATATTAACGGTCCATATTCGACAAACCCCGTAGGGGGGCATATGATACTACTCATCAGTGTTGGACAGAGTATGTCCAGTGACTGCAAGCCTTCAGTGACGGCGCCAGTGCTTACAATCTAGAGTTTGAGAGCAACTTATAGCAGGAAGATAAAATGCCTATTACTAAAGAGATAATACAACTAATGGATACTCTGGCTGAGTCTATTGCTCATACCATTAAAGATTATGTAAACAACGACTTTTGTGATGAAAATGATAAGGATCATGTGTTAAAGTGGGTATCCCAATTTGATGAAGATGACCGCTTATTTGTTTTAAAACAAACTGATCTTCTTTTGAAAAAGCAGTATTTTACCAAAGATAATTTTGAAATACTTTTAGATAATGCCATAAAGGATACGGCAAGTAAAACATTGCATGATACTTCTTTCTTAGATGTGCAACTTGACGGTAAAAGCCAAAGTGACATGTTGGAAATACTTAATAATAGCTGTTTAAATACTCACAACTTCCCAATTAATATCAATAATTATACAAAGAATAGGTTCGTTTATCAGGATGATGTTGTTTTCACTGGTGATAGAGTTTGTCGAGATCTCGAAGAGTGGATAATTCATTCCGCGCCACATCAATGTTCATTGCTTATTGCATCTCTGTACACCCATACTTCGGCCCTGTATAATATAGAAAAAAATCTTATCCAAACAATAAATATATCAGGAAAGAGTATCAGTCTATCCCTTGTTTGCTTCGGAAAAATATATGAAAACAAATTCATAATGAGGAATCAGTCTGATGTATTCTGGCCTAAAGAAGAAAATGTTAACATTCCAAATAATCTCGATCCAATAAGGTTTATAAGTACTGCACCTCAAGGCCAGGCACCTGGACGCACAGGGTTCGCTGCGAGTTATGTTTTCGAAAATGGAAATGACAGAGACAGATTTGAAAAGATTTTATGTGAAAAAGGATTTTATATAATATCACTCTGTAATAATCCTGCAGCCTCAATGAAACCACTAGGTTATAAAACATATAGAGGCCTCGGTTTTGGTGGCACCATATTTACCTACAGAAACTGTCCTAACAACACCCCTCTTGTTTTTTGGTGGGGCAATCCAAATATGGAAGATTGGAATCCGTTAAGCAAATGGTATCCATTGATGATGAGAAAAACATACTAAAATGTCTGATTTGAGAGAATATAATTACAATAACTCTGTAGTTTTCAGGAAAACCACAGAGAAATGGGGCGGGTTGTCTAATATGGCCCGAGGTTACCCTATTGTTGTTAATGATATAAAAATTCAGTCGAGTGAAACCCTATATCAAGCTATGAGGTTTACTGCATACCCAGAAGTACAGAAAGAAATCCTTTCTCAAAATAATCCTATGTATGGAAAAAGGATCTCAAGAAAATACCATTCATTAACCCGCACATGCTGGGATCAAGAACGAGTGGCAATTATGAAGTGGGCGGTTTGCGTTAAACTTTGTCAAAATTGGGAAAAATTCTCAACTCTTCTTCTTTCTACCGGTGATAAACCAATCGTTGAGTATTCTGAAAAAGATCAGTTTTGGGGGGCTAAAAGTATTGGTAACCATACATATTCCGGAATGAACGTTTTGGGGCGCATTTTGATGCTTCTGCGCGATAGATGTGAACATCGAGGACAGCAAGCCTTCACCGTGATCCCACCACCAAACTTAGCTGATTTCAATATGATTGGAGAGCCTATACAGAATGTGACTGCGCCAGATATGAAAGAGGATCAAATTCTCCTTCTTTGAATAACCTTATTTGTTGAGACCAAACAACCTATATTAGTTTAATGCCCTCTATAGCGGAGGGCTTTTTAGCAGTGATCACATACAGGTGTTTTTCATCGTTCTGCTTGCTTCAACGAACTTCAGTACCGTAATACAGCTCAAAACTACTCGATTTTAAGCATACATTCCGCTTCCGCTTTTCGCTCAAAACAGACTATAGCGCTTGTACCTATAACCTGTGGTGGTGAACAGTAAAGTGTTCACTGTTCACCAACCATTCACCACGTAAACATATGAATAATAAAGATAAAAATGTGTAGTGAACAGTGTGAACAGTTTTTCTAAAAAAAAGTTTTTTGATAAGAACGGTCACTGGCGCTTTATCTATAAGATAGCTTGTCAGTCAAGAAAATGCGTATAAGTATATGTATAAAAAATAATTATATATTTATAAAATAAAATAAAAACAACAAGATAAAAACACAATATCACTCCTGTGATCTCCGCCAGTTTGCCCCTGCTCCCCCACAGCCACTCCCTACCAACCTGAGCCCCCCAAACTCATCATCCCAGCCAATCATTTTTATCCAAACCCTGCGTTATTTTGTCTCTCGCAAACCCGTTACACTGGCGCGGTGGCCGCGTGCCGTTACCAACCGAAACAGGAGAGCCATAATGACCCCCGAACTCAGACACTGTTTTTCCATTACCATCCAGGTTGATAAACCGATAATCGTCTCCCGCAGCCCGCAGACCGGTAAGCGCCAGCTGATCCCGATTGTCGGCGGCAGCGTCTCGGGTCAACTTCGCGGCCACGTATTACCCGGCGGCGTCGACAGCCAGATAATCGAACCCGACGGCACCTGCAGGCTGTCCGCCCGCTATGCCCTGCAGGTGGCGGAAGGCACGGTCTATGTGGAAAACAATGGCATCCGCCGGGTGCCGGCCCAGTATCATGACCAGCTTTTCGCCGACGATATGCGCTTTTTTAGCGATATTCCGCCAGAAGCCATCTATTTTCGCACCGTGCCCACCTTTGAGGTGGATGCTCCCGCGCTCAGCTGGCTAACCACCTCGCTGTTTATCTGCGCCGGTGGCCGGACCCAGGATGGGGTGATGCTCGACTTCTATCAGGTGGGCTGATTTTCACTTTCTGCATATAACTGTTATTGCCGTTAGCCCGTTTTTCCCCTCCCGGCAGCGGTCTACGATGGCTCCATCTTTTCATTCACCCGAATCACAGACCGGAGCAGTTATGAAAGCTATCGCCATTACTCAAGCCGCCGCTGACGGCAACAACATCCCTTCTTTAACCGAGATCGACCTGCCGATCCCCACCGCCCACGGGCGTGATCTGCTGGTCGCTGTGAAGGCTATCTCGGTCAATCCGGTAGACACCAAAGTGCGCGCCGGCTTTCAGGGCGACACGCCGCGGGTGCTGGGCTGGGACGCCGTTGGCGTGGTGCAGTCCGTCGGTGAGGAAGTGACGCTGTTCGCGCCCGGGGACGAGGTCTGGTACGCCGGCGCGCTGGGCCGGGCCGGCAGCAACAGTGAATATCAGCTGGTGGATGAGCGCCTGGTGGCGCACAAACCGCGCACCCTCGATAATGCCTCCGCCGCCGCGCTGCCGCTGACGGCGATCACCGCCTGGGAGCTGCTGTTTCACCGTCTCGGCGTTGAGGAAGGCGGCAATGCGGGCGACACGCTGCTAATCGTCGGCGCGGCGGGCGGCGTGGGGTCTATCCTGACCCAGCTGGCCAGTAAACTGACCGCCATGACGGTGATCGGCACCGCCTCGCGTCCCGAGAGCCAGCAGTGGGCCCGCGAGGCGGGCGCGCACCATGTGATCGATCACAGCAAGCCGCTCGCCGACGAGCTGGCGCGCATTGGTATCACGTCGGTAACCCATGTCGCCAGCCTGACCAATACCGAGCAGCACTTCAACGCGCTGATCAACGCCCTCGCCCCGCAGGGCAAGCTGGCGCTGATTGATGACCCGGAGACCCTGGACGTGGTGCCGCTGAAAGCCAAAAGCCTGTCCCTGCACTGGGAATTTATGTTCACCCGTTCAATGTTTGAGACGGATGATATGATCGCCCAGCATCAGCTGCTCACCCGCGTGGCGGCGCTGATCGACAACCATACTATCGAAACCACCCTTGGCGAACACTACGGCGCTATCACCGCCGCCAATCTGCAGAAAGCGCATCGCCAGCTGGAAACCGGACGCGCCGTCGGCAAGATCGTGCTGGAGGGGTTTTAAGATGATATCGCTTATCGCCGTGCTCAAGGCGAAACCGGGCCAAACGGACGCCCTGCGCCAGGCCCTGCAGGCGCTGCTCCTGCCGACGAGACAGGAGCCGGGCAACCTCGACTATGCCCTGTTTCAGCTGCGCGACGCGCCGGACACCTTCTATATGCGCGAGGCGTGGCAGGGACAGGACGCCCTCGATGCCCATGTCGCGATGCCCTATTTTCAGGCGTTTATGACGCAGATGGAGTCTCTGCTGGCTGAGCCGCTGCGGCTGGACTTTCTGACGCCGGTTGAGCCTTAGCAGGTTTGATTCACGAGGGGTGGGAAAATCACGCCCCTCCGCCGCGCGGGTTTAAAAGTGGGCGGGAAGCGTGCGGGTTATCTTTTCCAGCACCCCGCGATGGACCGTAATGTAACCACCTTTGCGCAGCTCTGCCAGAATCGACATAACACGGCTGCGCGACAGGTTGGTACGGCGCTGAATAAAGCTCAGGACGTTGATTTGGCGACGATATGCCTCCGGATAGTCCGCCAGCTCTGTTAGCAGGGTTCGCACCATCGGATAAGAATCCACCCCCATCATCTCCTGCGAACGCATGCTCAACACCATCAGCCGCTGCGCCAGAACATGGGCCATCTCCTGCCACAGGTTTTGCGCATTGAGGATCTCGACCGCGGCCTGGTGTCCTATCCAGCGTCCGCGCAAATCTGTCTCAGCAAACAGAGAGCAGTGGTGTTTTTCCGGAATACCGTTAAAGACGCCGTAACCATCGATTAATCCCAATAGCGAAGGGGCAAATATCGTTGATATCACCATGTTGTTTTCCGCATGGCATAGCGAGGCAATCCCCTCTTCGAGCAGAATTAATCCGGATTCAGCCTGGGTCGGCGGAAAACGATAATAGGTCGATCGCGGCAGCGCAAAGGGTGAGCTGACGGGCAGGAACGCAGATAACAGGGATTTCACCGCCAATAACGGCTTTGTCTGTCTTCCGTAGTAAAAGGACGTTAACGCCTGGTCGGTAGAGGGGCTGGCTGCAGGTATCGACATGGTTTTTATGCCATCAGGTCAGGTTGAAAAAGTGATTCATTGAGAATCATAGTATCAACAGGTGAAATAACGAATAAAAGACAAGACGTTACGGGGATAAAAAGAGTGTAAGCATCATTATCTGCAATAACTATTTATCTCTATTCTACAGGAATAAATAATACTATATGCCGTAAATACCTATAAGGCTTAGCGGCGATAAAGATAAGGCCATCTTATTATTTACTGCGCTGGTTAAGGCCGCGCCTGAGGGTTTCTCTACCGCTTTCCCCCTCGCATCTCGGCCAGTCCAGGCTACGCTTATCGATGCCACTGACCACCCGCATTCCCCTCCCGTTCTATTGAGTCCATTCATCAAGAAGAGGTTTCGCTATGCTGATCAACGCTATTGGTACCTACTCCGCCAGCCAGCCGCTGGAATCAATGGCCATCACCCGCCGCGACCCGGGGCCGCAGGATGTACAGATCGCCATCGCTTACTGCGGCGTCTGCCACTCCGATCTCCACCAGGCGCGATCGGAATGGGCGGGAACGCTGTATCCCTGCGTGCCGGGGCATGAAATTGTGGGTCGGGTGACCGCGGTCGGCAACGCCGTCTCGCGCTACGCCGTCGGCGATCTGGTGGGCGTCGGCTGTATGGTCGATAGCTGTCAACAGTGCGAAGAGTGCGCTGAGGGGCTGGAAAACTACTGCGACCACATGGTGCTGACCTATAACGGGCCGACCCAGGACGCGCCGGGACACACGCTTGGCGGTTATTCACAGCAGATAGTGGTCAATGAACGCTACGTGCTGCGGATAACCCATCCCGAAGCGCAGCTGGCCGCCGTCGCGCCGCTGCTGTGCGCTGGGATCACGACATACTCGCCGCTGCGCCACTGGCACGTCGGGCCGGGTAAAAAAGTCGGCGTGGTCGGCATCGGCGGCCTGGGGCATATGGGGATCAAGTTGGCCCATGCCATGGGGGCCCACGTGGTGGCCTTTACCACCTCCGAATCCAAGCGTAATGCGGCCAGAGCGCTGGGCGCCGATGACGTGGTGGTGTCGCGCAACGACGACGAAATGGCGGCCCACGTCAAAAGCTTCGACTTCATCCTCAACACCGTGGCGGCGCCGCACAATCTCGATGCCTTCACCACGCTGCTGAAACGCGATGGTACCATGACGCTGGTTGGCGCCCCGGCCACGCCGCATCCGTCGCCGGAAGTGTTCAATCTGATCTTCCGCCGCCGGTCGATTGCCGGCTCGATGATCGGCGGTATTCCGGAAACTCAGGAGATGCTCGACTTCTGCGCCGAACACGGCATCGTCGCCGATATCGAATTGATCCGCGGCGATGAGATCAACGAAGCCTGGGAAAGAATGGTCAAGGGTGACGTGAAATACCGCTTCGTGATCGACAGTGCGACCCTCGCCGGCTAAGCGCCGCGACGAAAGGTACGCCGCCATTTCGTCGGGCTGACGCCAAAGCGCGCTTTAAACTGCTGGCGCCAGGTGACCGCTGAAAGATAGCCCACCGCCTCCGCCACCTGCTCGACCGGCAGATCGCCCGCCTCAAGCAGAGTCTGGCTGCGGCGCAGACGTTCGGCGGTCAGCCAGTCGGTAATGCTCATCCCGGTTGCCCGGGCGAAGTGGCGGGTCAGGGTACGGCGGCTCATCGCCACCACCCGGGCCAGCGAATCGAGACTGTGCGGCTCGGCAATATGCTGCTGCAGATAATCCAGCAGGCAGTTGATTCGCGCATCGCGGGTGTTTTTCGGCACCGGCTGGGCGATAAACTGCGCCTGGCCGCCCTCGCGGTGCGGCGAAACAATCATCCGCCGGGCGATCTGGTTGGCCGCGAGGCTGCCGAAACGCTGGCGGATGATGTAGAGGCAACAGTCCAGCGCCGCCGCGGTGCCCGCCGAAGTAATGATCCGCTGGTCGTCGACGTACAGCGCGTTGATATCCAGCTGCACCTGCGGAAACCGGCGCTGGAAATCCTGCTCGAACTCCCAGTGAGTCGCCGCTCGCCTGCCGTCCAGCAGCCCGGCGTAGCCGAGGACGAACGCGCCGAGACACAGGCCGACAATCTCCGCGCCGTTATCCCGGGCCCGCACCAGGCTATCAAGCAGCGCCTGCGGCGGACGCCGATCGACCTCGCCCCAGTAAGGCACCACCACGATATCCGCCTGTTCCAGCGCGGCGAAATCGCCGGTGGCGTACAGCGCAAAACCATCGCGGGCGCGCATCAGCCCCGGCCGCTCGGCGCAAATGTGCAGATTAAAGCGTTTGATTTCCGAAACCGAATCGCCAAACAGCATGCAGGGGACGGCGTAGTGAAACGGGCTAAAGCCCTCTACAGCGACAATCGCCACGTCGGTGAGTTTCATCGTCCTTTCCCCTTGCTCATGTTAATAAACCACGGTTTCCCCATCCTGCGGGATACTCACCACATCGGCAATCTGATTATCCAGCGCATACTGGCGCATCTCTTCCCGGCTCACCAGACAGTGGTTGACCGCCTCGAGGTGGATAGCCATGATTTTCGCTTCCGGCAGGGTGAAGTGCACGTTCAGGAGATCTTCCTTGCCCATGATAATCGGGCCAAAGCCGATGACGTGGGCGTAGCCGGCGTTGAGGACCACCACGTCCGGGCGCAGCTTCAGCAGGTCGGCTGCAATGTCATCGCGCCAGATAGTATCCCCCACCAGCCACAGCGTCTTCTCCTGCGGATGGCGAAACACCACGCCGCAGGCCTCGCCCAGGCGTTCAGCCATCGCCGGCACCGCGTAGGTGCGGTCGCTGCCATGCTGCCCGGAGGTGGTTTTCAGCAGACGCACGCCGGCAAATTCGCTGTCTGCCGACAGCAGGCGCAGATCCTGAAATCCCTGGCTGCGCAGCAGCGCGGCGTCGGCCTCATGCTGGACGAACACCGGCAGGGTTTTCGGGATCGCGGCGATCGCTGCCGCGTCCCAGTGATCGTCATGGGTGTGGGTGACGATCACCGCGTCAACGTCGACAATTTTATCGCGGGAAAACGGCAGCTCAACCAGCGGATTGCGCAGTTCGCTGCGCGCGGTGCCCGGAAAACCCGGCCAGGCGCCTTTGTCCGCCAGCATCGGATCGATGAGAAATCTTTTCCCGGCGTAGTGAATAATCTGGGTCGCATTACGGATGTGGGTGATGTTCATGTTGGCGTTCCTCTGGGGTCATCTGACGAACATCGTACTGAGTCCCCGCCTGGCTCAACAGGGGCGTTTGGGCAATGATCGATGAAATCGGGCCAACCTGCGGCGGTTGCCATCCGCCTCCGGCTATGTTGTTCTTAAGGCTCAATTTTTGACAGGAGTGGCAGGATGAAAAAGAAACTGACCGCCGCCGATATGCACGACCCGCAGGTCATCGCCGAGACGCCGTGGTTCAGCATGCGTAAGGTGGGTATTGATGTCGCCCCCGGCGAGCGCCGCGACTTTTATTCCATTCATTACCCGCGCCCGGCGGTGGGGATTGTGGCCATCCAGGATGAGAAAGTGCTGCTGATTCGCCACTACCGCTACCTGATCGATAAGGTGGTGTGGGCGATCCCCTCTGGCGGCGTCGATGAAGGGGAAGACCCGGCGGTCGCCGCGCTGCGCGAGCTGCGGGAAGAGACCGGCTGGCAGGCGCAACGCGTTGAGGAGATCATTCGCTTTAACCCCTCCTACGGCAGTAGCGATCAGCTGTTTATCACCTGGCTGGCCACCGGTTTACGCTGGGTGGGGATGGATGCAGATCAGGATGAGGTGATGGAGACCGGCTGGTTTACCTTCGACGAGATAAACCAGCTGATCGCCCGCGGCGAGATGCCGGACGGGCTGTCGCTGGTGCCGCTGCTGCAGCTGATGGCGCAGCGGCGAAGCGGCTCGCTTACGGCTTAAGCATCCGCCAGAGGAACCACAGCTGGGCCACGAGGATCAGCACGCCGCCGATAATCTTCTGCAGCGGCAGCTGTTCGCCGTACCACAGCGCGGCGGCAATGACCGTCAGCAGCGGTTCGAGCACCATGATGATCGCCGCGCTGGCCACCGCCGCGTACTTCTGCCCCTTCATCTGCAGACCGAAGCGCAGGCTGGTAGCGATGACAATGCTGGCCACCAACCAGCCGAGAGTCGGCAGGGTCATCGGCTGGTCCCAGCGTTCAACGGCAGCGGAGATGGTCAACCCGACGATACCGGTGATCGCCAGCTGCACGGTGGTCAGGGGGATCAGCGGTACTTCACGCGCGCAGCGGCTGGTGTAACAGAACCAGATCGACTGCACCAGCGCCGTCAGCAAAAACCAGCCCTGGCTGGGGTGGAAGGCTATCGGCATATGCAGACTGAGCAGCCCCAGGCCTACCACCGCGATCGGCAGGCACTCCCACCAGGCGCGAGGCGGGCGCACCTTCATCATCACCCATGCGGTCAGCGGGACGAACATCATCGACAGGCTCATGATAAACGCCCCTTCGCCGAGCGACGCCGTCGTGGAGACCGAATAGATCCACAGGCAGAGGTTGAGCGCAAACCAGAGTCCGCTGATGATGAGTTTTGGCCAGTGCTGCTTTTGCGGGCGAAAACCGCGGCAGAACGGCAGCAGAAGCAGCGCGGCGAAGAAAAAACGCAGCCCAAGAAACGCGAACACCGGCATGCCGGCGATCGCCTCGCGGGAAAATATCCAGCCGCAGGCGGCAATCACCGTCGCGGCAATCAGCAGCAGGTCAGCCTGCCGTTGGCGTACCATACGCACCTCTCCCTGTGTGTTGGCTTACCAGCCAGGCACCGCGCCGCCGTTGAAGATAGTCTCTGCCGCCTTCGCCACCTCCGGCGACTGGTACGACTGCATAAACTCCTTCACGTTTTGCGCGTCTTTATTGTCTTCCCGGGTCACGATGATGTTCACGTAGGGCGAGTTTTTATCTTCGATAAAGATGCCGTCACGAACCGGCGACAGCCCGGTTTGCTGCAGGTAGGTGGTGCTGATGATAGCCACGTCGACTTTGGGATCGTCGAGTACGCGCGGCAGTTGCGCCCCTTCCAGCTCCATGATCTTCAGGTTATGCGGGTTGTCGGTGATATCCACCGCCGTCGGCAGCAGGCCGGTCCCGGCTTTGAGGGTAATCAGCTTCTCTTTTTGCAGCAGCAGTAGCGCCCGCCCGAGGTTGGTCGGATCGTTGGGGATAGCGATCGTCGCGCCGTCTTTCAGTTCGGCGACTGACTTGATCTTGCGCGAATAGCCGGCCATCGGGAAGACGAAGGTATTCCCGACCGCCACCAGATGATAGTTATGCGCTTTGTTGTCCTGCTCAAGGAAAGGCCGATGCTGGAAGACGTTGGCGTCCAGATCCCCGGCGTTGGTCGATTCGTTAGGCAGCAGCGAGCCGCTGAATCCCACCAGCTCGACCTCCAGACCGTACTTCTCTTTGGCCACCTTCTTCGCCACTTCCGCTACATCCTGCTCGGCGCCGTTAATCACGCCCACCTTAATGTGCTTCGCTTCATTACCCTTTTGGTCGCAGCCGACCAGCGCCAGACCCGCCAGCATTACCGCGGCGGCGGCCCGTAAACGTAATCTCATCCTCTTCACCCTGTCTGTCCTGACTGTCATTGTTTTTTTCGTGCAAAACTATAGCGACTTTCGGGTCGGGTAATAAACAGCAAACCACGCAACTGGAAATAAAATCATCTTCGCGAAACGCGAGGCGCTAGCCCCGTCGCCACTCGCCCGGCGTCACGCCATAGCGCATTTTGAAGCGCTTCGAGAAGGACGCCAGCGACTGAAAGCCGCAGCGTTCGGCAATGACCTCGAGGTTGGTCTGACGCTCCAGGCGCAGCAGCCGGGCGGCCAGCGCCATTCGCAACTGCGACAGCCACGCCTGCGGCGTCAGGTGATAGACGCGGGCAAAATGACGAGCAAAGGTGGCCCGTGATAAAAACGCGCGGGCGGCCATACTCTCCAGCGTCCACGGTTGCTCCGGGGTCGCCATCACCGCCAGCACCGCCGGCATCAGGCGTTCATCGCTCATCAGGCGCAGCAGCCCGCCGGGCGGCTGTTGCTCGCCAAGCAGCATGCGCAGCAGGAGCACCAGCAGCGTATCGCCGAGGCTGCGCACGATAGCGCTGCCGCCGGGACGCTGCGCCAGGCTCTCGCGCACCAGTATATTAAGCAGCGCGTCCAGCTCCGGGCAGTCTTCACGCGCATCGGTATGGAGATGGATCAGCGTCGATGCTTCACTGAACAGCCAGCTGACGTGCGGACCAAAATAGAATTCGCCGCACAGCATCTCCAGCGCCCCCTCCGCCGGGCCGGCGCGCATTTCCGTCACCGTGCCGTTAAACCGGTGCGCCACCGGCAGCACCTGGCCCCACTCCACCAGGCTCTCCATCAGGTGCGGCGAACCGTGGGGCAGGAGGACGACATCTCCCGCGCGCAGGTGATGGGTCTGGCCGCCGACGTTGAGCCGCCCCTCGCCGCGCAGCACCACGTGCCAGGGCACCACGCCGCTGCGCATTTGCTGGTGCCCGGCCTGCCAGCGGCCGCCGAAGCGACAGTGCAGGTTCACTTCGCAGCGCGGCGCCAGCAGCGCCAGCAGATGACTGAGACTGTCCATGCTTCTCCTGAGACGATAAGACAAAAAGGTGAGACGAAGACCGCCAGTCTAGCATGCGGCAAGCGCCTAAGATGACCCCATTGCCAACACACCCTCGATAACAACAGGAGTTAACCATGAGCCGTTTAGCAGATATCCGTGAACAAGACGCCACCGGCAAAGCCGCCGATATTTTCGCCGGGATTAAAAAAGCGATGGGCAAAGTGCCGAACGCCTACCTGGCCATCGGCGGCCACTCGCCGGCGGCGCTGCAGCAGGCGCTGGCGCACAATGCGATGCTCCATAAAGGCAGCCTCAGCGCCCAACAGCTGGAGGCGATTAATCTGTCGGTCAGCGAAGCCACCGGCTGTGACTACTGCCTGGCCGCGCACACCCTGATGGCGAAAAAAGCCGGCTTCAGCAGCGAGCAGATCCATGCCCTGCGCCGCGGGGAGTATGCGGAAGAGGCGCAGCTTGATGCGCTGGTGAAATTCGCGCAGACCCTGGTGACCACCACCGGTACGCTGCCGGAAGCCGACGTCGCCGCGCTGCGCAACGCCGGTTTTAGCGACCAGCAGGTGATTGAGATTATCAGCGCCATCAGCGCCATCCTGTTCACCAACATGGTGAACCGGGTTAACGACACGGTGGTCGACTTCCCGAAAGCCGATTAATCCGTCGCGCAGCGCCGGTTTTACAGCCCCAGATCGCTGAGCCCCGGATGATCGTCCGGGCGGCGCCCCTGCGGCCAGTGGAACAGGCGCTCGCTTTCGGCGATCGGCAGGTCGTTGATGCAGGCGTAGCGCGTCTGCATCAGTCCGTGCTTATCAAACTCCCAGTTCTCATTGCCATACGAGCGAAACCAGTTGCCGCTGTCGTCGCACCACTCATAGGCGAAGCGCACGGCAATGCGATTCTCCTGCCATGCCCACAGCTCCTTAATCAGCCGGTATTGCTGCTCCTTGCGCCATTTTCGCTGCAGGAACTCAACAATTTGCCCCCGACCGTGGACAAATTCGCTGCGGTTGCGCCATTCGCTATCCACGGTGTAGGCCAGGGCGACTTTTTCCGCATCGCGGCTGTTCCAGCCATCTTCCGCGGCGCGGACCTTCTGGATAGCGCTGTCGCGGGTAAACGGCGGTAACGGGGGACGTTGTTCGGTCATACTTACTCTCCTTTGCGGGCTAATTGCTGCTGCAGGCGCTGATTCTCCTGCTCCAGGTCATGAATACGTTGCTGCAGGTTCTGGCTGTACTCCGCCACCTGCTGCGCGCTGTAGCGCGGCGTAATGTGCTGCGGGCAGTTCCAGTCAAACGCCTGCAAATGAAAAAGAAACAGACGTTCAATGCGGGCGCGATAGTTGGCCGGCGCCACCTGCGCCAGCAGCTGCGGGTGGTCCTCTGCCGCCAGGACCTCGACGGTGGCGTAGATTTTCAGCCTGGCACGGCGCGGATAATCCATCAAAAACAGGCAGGCCCGGTCGCTGCCGCGCAGATTGCCGGTAGTAATGTACTGGCGGTTACCGCCGAAATCGGCCATCGCCAGGGTGGTGTCATCCAGCAGATGCAGAAACCCGGCGGGCCGCCGCGATGCTGAATGTAGGGCCAGCCGCTCTGCGACACCGTCGCCAGATAAAAGCTGTCGCGGGTGGCGATCATCCCCGCTTCGCTGTCGCCGAAGCGGTCGGCCTGGCGGCGACTGTGCGGCGTTTGCCACAGCGAGTCGCTGCCCATTTCATGCTGCACATCCATCACGTCCGGGGTGATAGCGATATCGAGAAAGGTTGCTGCCATAGCGCCTCCTGTTGTCTGGCGCCATCATGGACTGTACTGTGAAGAATGATAATACGGGTAAAGTGGCAATCATCTTTCCGCAAAACGGGAGAATAATGGATCGATTAAACGCGATGGCGCTGCTGGTGAAAGTGACCGAGCTGGGGAGCATGTCGGCGGCAGCGCGGGCGCTGAATATGCCGTTGACCACCGTCAGCCGCCATATTGGCGAACTGGAGAGCGCGCTGGGCGTACGCCTGCTGGCGCGAACCACCCGCAAACTGACGCTCACCGACGCCGGGGTCGATTATGTCGCCGCCGCGCGGCGGATCCTTGAGGAGGTGGAAAACGCCGAACGCCAGGCGACGGGCGAATATCAGGAACCGAAGGGCGAGCTGGTGATCTCCGCGCCGACGATGTTTGGACGCCAGCACGTTCTTCCGGTAATCAGTGAATTTATCGCCCGCTACCCGCTAATTCGCGTCCGTTTGCTGCTCAGCGATCGTAATGCCGACCTGGTGAGCGACCATGTCGATCTGGCGGTGCGGATTGGCGACCTGGCGGACAGCAGCATGGTGGCCACCCGCCTTGGCACCATGCGGATTGTGGCCTGCGCCCATCCGGCGCTGCTGGCGAAATACGGCGAGCCGCAGCGGCCGCGCGATCTGGCGGCGCTGCCGATCATCCGCATTGAATCGCCGATGCCCTATCGCGGCTGGCGCTTTCGCGCCGCTGAGCGCGAGGACCAGCTGATTAACCTGCCGCCGGTGCTATCCGTCACCACGCCAGAGAGCGCCGCCGATGCCGCACGGCTGGGGGTGGGGGTGGCCCGCTTACTGCATTATCAGGCGCTGGATGGCCTGCGCCACGGGGAGCTCCGTCTGCTGCTGGAAAACGTCGAGCCGGATCCGGCGCCGGTCCATTTGCTGTATACCGCTCGGGATCTGGCGCCGCTTAAGCTGCGCAAATTTATCGATTTTGCCGCACCGGCGCTGCGTCAGGCACTGCTGCACATCGCCGGGGCCGCTTAATGCGTCGCGGTCTTCAGCGGCGCCTCCTTTAACAGCCATGAGAGGACAAACGCCACCGCCATAATGCCGGCCGCCATCAGAAACGCCGCGTGGATCGCCGCGCCGAAGGCGTCGAGGTAGTCGAGGCGGATATCCGCGGGCAGGTGCTGGACCGCCACCGGATTCATTCCCGGCGGCAGCACCGCGCCTTCCGGCAGCAGTTGTTGCAGGTTGCTCTGCAGCACGTGCGTGAACACCGCGCCAAACAGCGCCACGCCGATGGAGCCGCCAATCGAGCGGAACAGGGTCACGCCGGAGGTGGCGACGCCGTACATCTGCGCCGGCATCGCATTCTGCACCGCCAGGACCAGCACCTGCATCACCAGCCCCAGACCCGCTCCCAGCACGCCGGTAAACAGGTACAGCTGCCACAGCGGCGAGTGAATGGTAATGCGGGTCAGCAGTACCATGCCGGTCACGCCGAGCAGGGTGCCGAGGATCGGAAACAGGCGATATTTACCGGTACGGCTGATAATCCGCCCGCTGATAATCGAGGTCAGCAGCAGGCCGCCCATCAGCGGGATTAACTGTAACCCGGCCTCGGTGGGCGTCGCCTCCTTCACCACCTGCAGATAGAGCGGCAGGAAGGTGACTGACCCGAACAGCGACATGCCGATGACGAAGCCGATCAGGCTGCACAGCAGGAAGCTGCGGTTGCGGAACAGCGCCAGCGGAATAATCGGCTCGGCGGCCATCCGTTCTTCGTAAATAAAGCCGATGATCCCCACGATGCCGAAGGCCAGAATGCACCACAGCTGCGGGTCATTCCACGCATGGACGCTGCCCCCTTCCGAGGTAAACAGGATGATGCACAGCAGCGCCATGCTGAGATAAATCGCCCCCAGCCAGTCAATCTGATGCTGGCTGCGTTTATTGCTGCTGTGGAATACCGCGCCGATCACCAGCAGCGCGAACAGGCCGAGCGGCAGGTTGATATAGAAGATCCAGCGCCAGGAGGCGTGCTGCACCAGAAAACCGCCGATCAGCGGGCCGATCACCGTCGCCAGGCCGAAAACGCCGCCGAACAGCCCCTGATAGCGGCCGCGGTTGGCGGGCGGGATGACGTCGGCGACCGCCGCCATGCTGATCACCATCAGGCCGCCGCCGCCGAGCCCCTGCAGGCCGCGCATCAGCACCAGTTGGGTCATATTCTGCGCCAGCCCGCAGAGCGCGGAGCCGACGAGAAACAGCCCAATCGCCACCTGCAGCACGATTTTGCGGCCGAACAGATCGCCAAATTTACCGTACAGCGGCACCGCGATGGTGGAGCTGAGGATATAGGCGGTGACCACCCAGGAAAGCTTGTCCAGCCCGCCCAGTTCGCCGACAATCGTCGGCAGCGCGGTGGAGACAATGGTCTGATCCAGCGCTGAAAGCAGCATCACCAGCAGCAATGCGCTGAACAGCAGGCGTATCGACTGCACCGGTGGGTTAGCGACTTGAGAAGTCATTACAACGCTCTCTTGAAATTAATTAAATGCATAATTAATATTTAGTGAAAGAATGAGTCGGGTCAAGAGATCGCCATATCATGACAGCACAAAAGGATCAGGATGCTCCCCGCCGCCCGGGTCGGCCGCGCGGTAAAAAACCGGGTACCGCCAACCGCGAACAGTTGATGGACATCGCCCTGACGCTGTTTGCCCGCGACGGGGCGGGCCGCGTATCGTTGAACGCCATCGCCAAAGAGGCCGGGGTGACGCCGGCGATGCTGCATTACTACTTCAGCTCGCGGGATGCGCTGGTGACTCAGCTGATTGAGGAGCGCTTTATGCCGCTGCGCAATCACATCAGCCGCATCTTTGTCGATCATCCGCAGGATCCGGTGCTGGCGCTGACGATGATGGTCGAGACGCTGGCGCATATGGCGGAGAAAAACGCCTGGTTTGCGCCGCTGTGGATGCAGGAGATCATCGGCGAGATGCCGATCCTGCGTCAGCATATGGATGCCCGCTTCGGCGAGGAGCGTTTTCAGGTGATGCTGGAGACGGTGCGTCGCTGGCAGCTGGAGGGCAAGATCAATCCGGCGCTGTCGCCGGAGCTGCTGTTTACCACGGTGATTAGCCTGGTGCTGGTGCCATTTTCACGCATTCACAGCGATCCGCGTTTACAGGCGGTCAACCGCCAGACCATCGTCAGCCACGCGCTGGCGTTGATGGGCCACGGCGTCGGGGGTTAAGCGCAGCCGCCGCCCGGCAAATGCTTTTGTAGCCCGGATAAGGCGCCACGCGCCGCCATCCGGGATTTTCCCTGCTCGCGCTACGCTTAGCAGGGCTACAACTTCTATGTTAATTCCCGGCAGATTGCGCTCCCGATATTTCTTCTGCGCTATGTCTCTTATGGCGCAGGGAGCGCACAGGGGGCGGCCAGTCGCCGCCGCCCCCTGTACCCCCGGGCTCCGGCCAGCAAAATCGCCGCTACGCGGTCCCTTCGACTTATCCCTGCAGGCTTCGGGTCGGGCCGAGGCAGCGTCCGTGCAAAACACGGCCCTCAGCCCGCATCCATGCGGGCTGCCCCGGCCTTCCGGGAACGTCTCAGCGATTTTGAGGCCGCCAGCACCGGCAGTTTCAGTCGCGCAAGTGGGTATATCAACAACTGGTCGCACGACCCCCAGGACGGGTAAGGCAACAGCCGCCACCCGGCAAGAATACAGGTGCCGTGCCTGATATCCTGCCCGGCGGCGCTGCGCTTGCCGGTCCTGGGTGGGGCGAAACTACGGGAGGACTGTGTAGGCCGGATAAGGCATTTATGCCGCCATCCGGCACAACCACAGGTACGGTACCTGACCGCCCGGGGATACCAGGATCGTTACAGCGCCTTCGACAAATAGTGGCGCTGCATGCCTGCGTGCGGGAAGTCGGGCAGCGACATCTGCAGCTGATAGCCTAATTTCTGATAAAACGGCAGCGCCTGGAAGCTAAAGGTATCCACCAGCAGATGGCTGCAGCCTTGCGCCTGCGCCTGCTGTTCCGCCTCCTGCATCAGCTCGCTCCCCAGCCCGCGCCCGCGCGTCGCCTCGCTAACCCACAGATACTCAATGCACAGCCAGTTGCCCTTGCGTTTGGCAATCAGCCCGCCCTGCATCACCCCTTGCGCATCGCGCGAGTAAATCCCCAGATCGCCAAACTGCGCCGCATCGAGATACTGCTGATTATACTGCCGTAGACCGGCAAACAATTCTTGTTGATCGTCGGGATTAATGCTTTTTGTAATGATTAGTGTCATTAACTATCTCCAGTATCGCGCTGCCGAATGGTTATTTTCCCTCTCCACTTTCACAAAATATTCTTATTTTCTCCATGATTATTTGCCTTAATTTTTTGCGTTCTAAAAGTAAGCAAAAAAACCTTTCCATTATCGCGACGGATCGTATAATGGGGAAAAATGAGAATGATCATTCTCACCACAAAACCAGAGGAGATGCGCTTTTCACCTCCTGAAGACCGAAGAGGTTGGCTTCAGCGGAGACACAATAACAATCACGTTCAGGAACATCTGTGTTCCTTTTTTGTCATTTTCGCTCACCCGAAAATGCCTCAGCGCCCAACCTATTCCCTCGTTTTTAAATAAACGGGGCGGACGTCTTATATCTTGAGAAAATATAATGAAATACATCATAGCTCCCATCGCGACAGCATTATTTCTCCTTAGCGGATGCGATAATGCGCAGACATCTGCTCCGCAGCAACCCACGCCGGAAGTGGGCGTGGTCACCCTGCAAAGCCAGCCGGTGCCGGTAGTCAGCCAGCTCACCGGCCGCACCACCGCCTCGCTCAGCGCCGAAGTTCGCCCGCAGGTGGGTGGCATCATCCAGAAACGCCTGTTTACCGAAGGCGATATGGTGAAGGCCGGGCAGGCCCTTTACCAGATCGATCCCTCCAGCTATCGCGCGACCTGGAACGAAGCGGCGGCGGCGCTGAAACAGGCCCAGGCGCTGGTGGTCTCCGATTGCCAGAAGGCCCAGCGCTACGCGTCGCTGATCAGGGATAACGGCGTTTCCCGCCAGGATGCTGACGACGCCGCCTCCACCTGCGCCCAGGACAAGGCCAGCGTGGAATCGAAGAAAGCGGCGCTGGAGAGCGCGCGCATTAACCTGAACTGGACCACCATCACCGCGCCGATTGCCGGGCGCATCGGCATCTCGTCGGTTACGCCGGGGGCGCTGGTCTCCGCCGATCAGGATACCGCGCTGGCGACGATCCGCGGGCTCGACACCATGTATGTCGATCTGACGCGATCCAGCGTCGATCTCCTGCGTTTACGCAAGCAAAGCCTGGCCAGCAACAGCGACACCCTCAGCGTGACGTTAACCCTGGAAGATGGCAGTACCTATCCCGAAAAAGGGCGTCTGGCGCTCACCGAAGTCGCCGTCGATGAATCTACCGGCTCGGTAACCCTGCGCGCTATCTTCCCCAACCCGCAGCACGTCCTGCTACCGGGGATGTTCGTCCGCGCGCGCATCGATGAAGGCATCATGAACGACGCGATCCTCGCCCCGCAGCAGGGGATCACCCGCGATGCCAAAGGCGACGCCACGGCGCTGGTGGTCGATGCCGCCAACAAAGTTGAGCAGCGTACCGTGGAAACCGGCGACACCTACGGCGATAAATGGCTGGTGCTGAGCGGCCTGAAAGCGGGCGACAAGCTGATTGTCGAAGGCACCGGTAAAGTGGCCCCCGGACAGACAGTGAAGGCCGTCGCCGTCAACAATAACGGAGGCAACGCCTGATGTTCTCCCGTTTCTTCGTGCGTCGCCCGGTCTTTGCCTGGGTGATCGCCATTCTGATTATGCTCGCCGGGGTGCTGGCGATCCGCACCCTGCCGGTAGGCCAGTATCCGGACGTCGCCCCGCCGGCGGTGAAAATCTCCGCCACCTATACCGGGGCGTCCGCCGAAACCCTGGAGAACAGCGTCACCCAGGTGATCGAGCAGCAGCTCACCGGCCTCGACCATCTGCTCTACTTCAGCTCCACCAGCAGCTCCGACGGCTCGGTCAGCATCACCGTCACCTTTGAGCAGGGGACCGACCCGGACACCGCCCAGGTGCAGGTGCAAAACAAAGTGCAGCAGGCGGAATCGCGGCTGCCGAGCGAAGTCCAGCAGTCCGGCGTAACGGTGGAAAAATCGCAGAGCAGCTTTCTGCTGATCCTTGCGGTGTATGACAAAACCAACCGCGCCACCAGCTCCGATATCTCCGACTGGCTGGTCAGCAATATGCAGGACCCGCTGGCGCGCGTGGAGGGCGTCGGCAGCCTGCAGGTATTCGGCGCCGAATACGCGATGCGCGTCTGGATGGACCCGACCAAACTCGCCTCCTACTCGCTGATGCCTTCCGACGTCCAGTCGGCGATTGAGGCGCAGAACGTGCAGGTTTCCGCCGGTAAAATCGGCGCGCTACCGTCGTCCAATGCCCAGCAATTAACCGCCACCGTGCGCGCGCAGTCCCGGCTGCAAACCCCTGACCAGTTCAAAGCGATCATCGTGAAAAGCCAGGCCGACGGCTCGGTGGTGCGCCTGAGCGATGTCGCGCGGGTGGAAATGGGTAGCGAGGATTACACCGCCACCGCCAATCTGAACGGCCACCCGGCCGCCGGGATCGCGGTGATGATGGCCCCCGGCGCCAACGCGCTGGACACCGCGACGCTGGTGAAAAGCAAAATCGCCGAATTCCAGCGTCAGATGCCGCAGGGTTACGATATTGCCTATCCGAAGGACAGCACCGAGTTCATCAAAATCTCGGTCGAGGACGTGATTCAGACCCTGTTCGAAGCGATTATCCTCGTCGTCTGCGTGATGTATCTGTTCCTGCAGAACTTCCGCGCGACGCTCATTCCGGCGGTGGCGGTGCCGGTGGTGCTGCTTGGCACCTTCGGGGTGCTGGCCCTGTTCGGCTACTCGATTAACACCCTGACGCTGTTCGCCATGGTGCTGGCGATCGGCCTGCTGGTGGATGACGCCATCGTGGTGGTGGAGAACGTCGAGCGCATTATGCGCGACGAAGGGCTCCCCGCTCGCGAAGCCACCGAAAAATCGATGGGCGAAATCTCCGGCGCGCTGGTGGCGATTGCCCTGGTGCTGTCGGCGGTGTTCCTGCCGATGGCCTTCTTCGGCGGTTCGACCGGGGTCATCTATCGCCAGTTCTCGGTAACCATTATCTCGGCGATGATGCTGTCGGTGGTGGTAGCGCTGACCCTCACCCCGGCGCTGTGCGGCGCGCTGCTCAGCCACTCCAAACCGCACACCAAAGGGTTCTTCGGCGCCTTTAACCGCCTGTGGGGACGTACGGAGGAGGGCTACCAGCGCCGGGTGCTCGGCGGCCTGCGCCGGGGCGCAGTGATGATGGGCGCTTACGCGCTGATTTGCGGGGCGATGGCGCTGGCGATGTGGAAGCTGCCGGGCAGCTTCCTGCCGGTGGAGGACCAGGGGGAGATCATGGTCCAGTACACCCTGCCCGCCGGGGCGACGGCGGTGCGTACCGCCGAGGTGCGCCGCCAGGTGACCGACTGGTTCCTCACCAAAGAGAAAGCCAATACCGATGTCATTTTCACCGTCGACGGCTTCAGCTTTAGCGGCAGCGGGCAGAACGCCGGGATGGCCTTCGTGTCGCTGAAAAACTGGTCGCAACGCAAAGGGGACGACAATACCGCCCAGGCCATCGCCCTGCGCGCCACCAAAGAGCTGGGGACGATCCGCGACGCCACCCTCTTCGCCATGACCCCGCCGTCGGTAGACGGTCTCGGACAGAGCAACGGCTTCACCTTCGAGCTGATGGCCAGCGGCGGTACCGACCGCGACAGCCTGATGAAGCTGCGCAGCCAGCTGCTGGCGGCGGCCAACCAGAGCAGCGAGCTGCAGTCGGTGCGCGCTAACGATCTGCCGCAGATGCCGCAGCTGCAGGTGGATATCGATAACAACAAAGCCGTCTCGCTGGGGCTGTCGCTGAGCGACGTGACCGATACGCTCTCCAGCGCCTGGGGCGGTACCTACGTGAATGACTTTATCGATCGCGGCCGGGTGAAGAAGGTCTATATCCAGGGCGAAAGCGACGCGCGCGCGGTGCCGTCGGACCTTGGCAAATGGTTCGTTCGCGGCAGCGATAACAGCATGACGCCGTTCTCCGCCTTCGCCACCACCCACTGGCAATACGGCCCGGAAAGCCTGGTGCGCTACAACGGCTCCGCCGCCTTTGAGATCCAGGGCGAAAACGCCGCCGGCTTCAGCTCCGGCGCGGCGATGGACAAGATGGAAAAGCTGGCCGACAGCCTGCCGGCGGGCTCCACCTGGGCGTGGAGCGGCATTTCGCTGCAGGAAAAGCTGGCCAGCGGCCAGGCGATGAGCCTCTACGCCATCTCGATTCTGGTGGTATTCCTGTGCCTGGCGGCGCTGTATGAGAGCTGGTCGGTGCCGTTCTCGGTGATCATGGTCATCCCGCTCGGCCTGCTTGGCGCGGCGCTGGCGGCGACGCTGCGCGGCTTAAGCAACGACGTCTACTTCCAGGTGGCGCTGCTGACCACCATCGGCCTGTCGTCGAAAAACGCCATCCTGATCGTGGAGTTCGCTGAATCCGCCGTGGATGAGGGGTATTCGCTCTCCCGGGCGGCGATCCGCGCCGCGCAGACTCGCCTGCGCCCGATTGTCATGACCTCGCTGGCGTTTATCGCCGGGGTGCTGCCGCTGGCCATCGCCACCGGCGCCGGAGCCAACAGCCGCGTGGCGATCGGCACCGGGATTATCGGCGGCACCCTGACGGCCACCCTGCTGGCGGTGTTCTTCGTACCGCTGTTCTTCGTGCTGGTGAAACGTCTCTTCACCCGCCAACGTCCTTCTCAGGAGTAAGGTATGTTTCGTTTAAGTTTTATGTTTATCGCGCTCCTGACCGCGGGCTGCGTCTCGCTTGACCCGCATTATGATCGCCCGGCCGCGCCGGTGCCGGCCACCCTGCCCGGGGCGCACGGCGAATCGACGGCGGTGGTCGGCGACTGGCAGAAAGTGGTCAATGACGCGCGGCTGAAAAAAGTGGTCAGCATCGCGCTTAACAGCAACCGCGATGTGCAAAAGGCGCTGGCCGATATCGAGGCCGCGCGCGCCCAGTATGGCGAAACGCGGGCATCGCTGTTTCCCACCGTTGATGCCGAACTGAGCC
The DNA here is from genome assembly GCF_025813515.1 of Klebsiella sp. KP20-425-1. Classification (NCBI taxonomy): domain Bacteria; kingdom Pseudomonadati; phylum Pseudomonadota; class Gammaproteobacteria; order Enterobacterales; family Enterobacteriaceae; genus Klebsiella; species Klebsiella sp. KP20-425-1. The sequence continues at coordinate 68,706 of NZ_CP109614.1, read as the reverse complement.
ACACCCGCAGCAAAACGGTGGCCAGCGGCCTGAGCTCCGCTTCACAGGCCGACGGCGCGGTCTCCAGCTTCGAACTGGACTTGTTCGGCAAGAACCAGAGCCTGTCGCGCGCGGCGCGCGAAACCTGGCTTGCCAGCGAATTCACCGCGCAGAATACCCGGCTGACGATGATTGCCGATTTGACCACCGCCTGGGTGACGCTGGCGACGGATAACAGCAATCTGGCGCTGGCGCAGCAGACCATGGATAGCGCGGCAAACTCGCGCAACATCGTCGCCCGCCAGATGGCGGTTGGCACCGCCTCCGCGGGTGATTTAAGCTCGGCGGAAAGCGTCTATCAGCAGGCGCGCGCCAGCGTCGCCAGCTATCGTACGCTGGTGGCGCAGGATAAAAACGCCATTAACCTGCTGGCGGGGGAAACCGTGCCGGAGAGCCTACTGCCCGGCACTCTCGAGAGTCTCGGGGATAACAGCATCGCGCTGGTGCCGGCGGGCGTGTCGTCGTCGGTGCTGCTGCGTCGGCCGGACATTCAGGAAGCGGAGCACAATCTGAAGAGCGCCAATGCCGATATCGGCGCGGCGCGGGCGAACTTCTTCCCGTCGATTTCCCTGACCGCCAGCGCCGGGGTCGGCAGCGACTCGCTGTCGTCGCTGTTCAGCCACGGGATGCAGGTGTGGTCGTTCGCCCCCTCCATCAGCCTGCCGCTGTTCACCGGCGGCAGCAACCTGGCGCAGCTGCGCTATGCGGAAGCGGAGAAAAAGGGGCTGATCGCCACCTACGAGAAATCGATTCAGAGCGCGTTTAAGGACGTTGCCGATGCGCTGGCGCGCCGGGAAACGCTGAGCGAAGAGCTTGATGCTCAGCGGCAGTATGTCGCCGCCGAGCAGACATCGCTGGATATCGCCATGAAGAGCTATCAGGCCGGGGTCGGCGATTATCTGTCGGTGCTCACCGCTCAGCGCACGCTGTGGTCGGCGAAAACGACGCTGCTGTCCCTGCAGCAGACCGACCTCAATAACCGGATCACCCTCTGGCAGTCGCTGGGCGGCGGCGCCAGTTAAACTTACCCGCCGGGCGACCGAGCCCGGCCTCTACAAGGAATCGTTATGGCACGTGTTTCCCTCTCCTGGGCGCTGATCCTCGGCCTGCTGTCGGGTATCGGCCCGCTGTGCACGGATTTTTATCTGCCGGCGCTGCCGGAGATCACTCAGCAGCTGCAGGCCACCAGCACTCAGACCCAGCTGTCGCTGACCGCCGCGCTGATTGGTCTCGGCCTGGGTCAGCTGTTTTTCGGCCCGCTGAGCGACCGCATTGGCCGCCTGAAACCGCTGGCGCTGTCTCTGCTGCTGTTTATCTTCTCTTCGGCAATGTGCGCCCTGACCCGCGATATCAACATGCTGATTGTCTGGCGCTTTTTACAAGGCTTCGCCGGCGCCGGCGGCTCGGTGCTGTCGCGATCCATCGCCCGCGATAAATACCAGGGCACCCTGCTGACCCAGTTTTTCGCCCTGCTGATGACCGTGAACGGCATTGCGCCGGTGCTGTCCCCGGTGCTGGGCGGCTACGTTATCACCGCCTTCGACTGGCGAATTCTCTTCTGGACGATGGCCGCCATTGGCGGCGTGCTGCTGGTGATGAGCCTGGCGATCCTGCGGGAAACGCGCCCGGCCACAGCGGCGCATGCCAGCCGCCAACGGCCCGGCCAGCCGGTGCTGAAAAATCGCCGCTTTCTGCGCTTCTGCCTGATCCAGGCCTTTATGATGGCCGGGCTGTTCTCCTACATCGGCTCTTCTTCCTTCGTGATGCAGAGCGAATACGGCATGAGCGCCATGCAGTTCAGTCTGCTGTTCGGTCTGAACGGTATCGGGCTGATCATCGCCGCGATGATCTTTTCCCGTCTGGCGCGCCGCTTTAGCGCCGAAAGCCTGCTGCGCGGCGGCCTGACGCTGGCCGTGAGCTGTGCGGCGATCATGCTGCTGTTTGCCTGGCTGCATCTGCCGGTGCTGGCGCTGGTCGGCCTGTTCTTTACCGTGTCGCTGATGAGCGGCATCAGCACCGTCGCCGGCGCGGAGGCGATGAGCGCCGTCGACGCCGCGCAGTCCGGGACCGCGTCCGCGCTGATGGGCACCCTGATGTTTGTCTTCGGCGGCATCGCCGCGCCGCTGGCGGGTCTCGGCGGCGAAACAATGCTGAAAATGAGCCTCGCGATGGCCATCTGCTACCTGCTGGCGCTGCTGCTGGGCCTCAGCAAACCGCGCGACGCACGCTAATCTCCTGCTGCGGTAATAAAATATTCCAGATTTATTACCGCACTATTTCCCGCCATATCTACCATTCTCGTATTATTCTCCACGTACTAATCGTGATACTCTTCACAGGCAAGGAATAAATAATTCCTTATACTGCGCGCCACTGAGAATAACGAGGTTTCTATGAGTATCGACCTGAGCAAACTGCTGACCGAGCGACGTAACGCCAACAGCGCCAACATTGACACCCTCTCCACCCTCGAGATGCTGACGGTGATAAACCAGGAAGACCAGCAGGTAGCCCAGGCGATAACGCCCTATCTGCCGCAGATTGCCGAGGTGGTGGATAAGGTCGCGGCAGCGCTGCAGGCCGGTGGCCGCTTGATTTACATTGGCGCGGGTACCTCAGGGCGTCTGGGGATCCTCGATGCCAGCGAATGCCCACCGACCTTCGGCACCCGCCCGGAGCAGGTGGTGGGGATCATCGCCGGCGGACATAAAGCGATTCTCAGCGCCGTGGAAAATGTGGAAGACAACAAAGCGCAGGGGGCGATGGATCTGCAGAACCTGAACTTCAGCAACCGCGATGTGCTGGTGGGACTGGCGGCCAGCGGACGCACGCCGTACGTCATTGGCGCCATGGAATACGCCCATAGTCAGAATGCCTTTGTCGCCATCGTCAGCTGTAACCCGCATGGCGAAATGGCCCAGCTGGCGGACGTGGCGATCACCCCGGTGGTCGGCCCGGAAGTGGTCACTGGCTCTACCCGTCTGAAAGCCGGTACCGCGCAGAAGCTGGTGCTGAACATGATCTCCACCGGGGCGATGATCCGCGTCGGCAAGGTGTACAGCAACCTGATGGTCGACGTCGAAGCGACCAACGCCAAGCTGATTGAGCGCCAGGTCTCTATCGTGATGGAGGCTACCGACTGCGATCGCGCCACCGCCCAGAAGGCGCTGGAGGCCTGCGGCCGCCACTGTAAAACGGCGATCGTGATGGTGCTGGCGGACTTAAGCGCCGCAGAGGCGCAGTCGCTGCTGGCGAAAAACAACGGCTATATCCGCAAGGCGCTCAGCAACACCTGAGCGCCGACAGACAGGTAACGGGCAATGGCAAAAATAACGAAAGAGATGATAGCGCGGATCCTCGCCCACGTGGGCGGCGCCGCAAACGTCGCGCAGGCGGGCAACTGCATGACGCGCCTGCGCTTGACCCTGCGCGATGAAAGTCTGGCCGACAGCGCCGCCATCCGCCAGATTGACGGCGTGATGGGGGTGATCGTCAGCGACGAGCAGTTCCAGGTGGTGCTCGGCCCCGGCAAGGCGCAAACCGCCGCCGAAATGATGAACGGCCTGCTGGAGGCAGCGCCCGCCGCCGCGCCGACGCTGGCCGACGTCGCGGCGGAGAAAAAGCAGGCGCTGAAGGGCAAGCAGACCAGCGCGGTGCAGAAGTTTCTCGCCAAATTCGCCACCATCTTTACGCCGCTGATCCCCGGCTTTATCGCCGTCGGGCTGCTGCTGGGCTTCGCCACCCTGGCGGAACAGGTTTTCGTGCTGGAGAACGCCCATCCGAACGCCAGCCTGGTGGCGCTGATTGGCTATATGAAGGTCTTCAGCAAAGGGATGTTCACCTTTCTGAGTATCCTGATTGGCTATAACGCGCAGAAGGCGTTCGGCGGCTCCGGCGTGAACGGCGCGATTATCGCCTCGCTGTTCGTGCTGGGCTACAACCCGGAGGCAACCAGCGGCTTCTACGCCGGCATTTCCACCTTCTTCGGCCATGGCATCGATCCGCGCGGCAATATCATCGGCGTACTGATCGCCGCTATCCTTGGCGCGTGGGTTGAACGCCAGGTGCGGCGGGTGATGCCGGCCAACCTCGATATGATCCTCACTTCGGCGGTGACGCTGCTGATCATGGGCGCGGTGACCTTTACGGTGATCATGCCGGTTGGCGGCTGGTTGTTTACCGGCATGTCATGGCTGTTCCTGCATCTTAACGGCAACCCGTTTGGCTCGGCGGTGCTGGCCGGCCTGTTCCTGCTGGCGGTGATGTTTGGCGTCCATCAGGGGTTTGTCCCGGTCTATTTTGCGCTGGTGGACGCCCAGGGCTTTAACTCGCTGTTCCCGATCCTGGCGATGGCCGGGGCCGGGCAGGTGGGGGCGGCGCTGGCGCTGTTCTGGCGGGCGAAGCGCGATTCGCTGCTGCGAACCCAGATTAAAGGGGCGATTATTCCGGGCTTCCTCGGGATTGGCGAGCCGCTGATCTACGGCGTCACCCTGCCGCGGATGAAGCCGTTTGTCACCGCCTGCCTCGGCGGCGCCTGCGGCGGGTTCTTCGTCGGACTGATCGCCTGGCTGGGGCTGCCGGTCGGCCTGAACACGGTGTTCGGCCCGTCCGGTCTGGTGGCGCTGCCGCTGATGACCTCCGGCAGCGGAATTTACGCCGGGATGGCGGTCTACGCCGGCGGGCTGGCGGTCTCCTACCTGTGCGGTTTTGTCCTCACCTGGCTGTTCGGCAGTAAAAATGTCGATTTAAGCTAGAACGCGACTATCGGTTAATGCCCGGCGGCGGCTTCGCCTTACCGGGCCTGCAAAATAGTTACGCCGCCGCGCCCGACTACCATTTCCTGCCCCGCCGCCCGGGCGCGCGCATGCTATGATTCCCCTTTGTCATATTTCGCTTGAGGAAAAGATGGGCTCCAGCAAAAAAGGGATGCTGAACGTACTGATTGCCGCCGTGCTGTGGGGCAGTTCCGGGGTGTGTGCGCAATTTATTATGCAGGAAAGCCAGATGTCGTCGCCGTTTCTGACCATGACGCGTCTGCTGTTCGCCGGGCTGATCCTGCTGATGCTCGGCTTTGTTCACGGCGACCGCATTTTCCGCGTGCTGCAAAACCGCCGCGACGCCCTAAGCCTGCTGTTTTTCTCGCTGTTTGGCGCGCTAACCGTGCAGTTCACCTTTCTGATGACCATTGAAAAATCCAATGCCGCCACGGCCACGGTGCTGCAGTTTCTGTCGCCGACGATCATCGTCGCCTGGTTCGCCCTCGCCCGCAAAGCGCGTCCCACTCCGCTGGTGCTGGGGGCTATCTGCACCTCGCTGGCGGGCACCTTTCTGCTGGTGACCCACGGCAACCCAACGACGCTGTCGATTTCGCCGGCGGCGCTGTTCTGGGGGATCGCCTCGGCGTTTGCCGCCGCGTTTTATACCACCTATCCTTCAACGCTAATTGCCCGCTACGGGACGCTGCCCATCGTCGGCTGGAGCATGCTGTTCGGCGGCGCGATGCTATTGCCGTTTTACGGCGGCCAGGGCACCGATTTTGTGGTGAACGGTAGCCTGCTGTTAGCCTTTTTCTACCTGGTGGTGATCGGTACTTCGCTGACCTTCAGCCTCTATCTCAACGGCGCGCAGAAAATTGGCGGCGCGAAGGCCGGGATCCTCAGCTGCGCCGAACCGCTGAGCAGCGCCCTGCTGTCGCTCCTGCTGCTGGGGATCACCTTCACGCTGCCGGACTGGCTGGGCACTCTGCTGATCCTCGCGTCGGTGGTGCTGATCGCCATCGACTCGCGGCGGCGGGTGAGAGCCGCCTGAGCAGGCGATAAAAATTGCATTTTCAATAAGTTAAACTGACCACTATTTGCGTGTTTTCGCGCCTGCGCATATAGTTGACGGAAGCGATTACGGAAGGAGAAGCCTGATGAAAGCATGTTGGATGGTATGCCTGGTCACCGCCCTGAGCGCCACGTCGGCGTGGGCCGAATCACCGCTGCAAAGCCTGCAGTTCGAGCAGCAAAAACAGCAGGTGCTCAAAGCGGTGAAGGAAAAATGCGCGCCAGCAAGCCACCTCAGCGACAACGATTTTGCCAATAAAGTGCTGGCGACCGACGGTAACAAGAACGCGGTCCGCGAAGCAACGCTGGCGAAGGAGCGCAATAACCAGAAAAGCTACCAGGCCGCAATCGACAAAATCGTCTGTCCGGCCAAATAGCGGTTATTTCAGCCTCGCGACCAGCGTTTTCCAGTCAAACGGCATCAGCTGCCTGTAGCTCAGGCTACGGGCGGCCATCTGCTCCGGCAGCTGGCGCTGGCTTTTCGCGATCGCCTCGCTCATTATCCCGGCGCTCCCCACGTCACGCAGGGTTTTCACCACCTCTTCCATCTCTTCGCTGCGCCGAATGCCATGTTCCGCCACCCGGCTGATCAGATAGTCGGGGAACGCGCCTGTCCAGCCCAGAGAGGGGAAACTATGATGCAAGGAGCTAAGCACCTCCTCCTCAACGCCGTATTCACGAGCCGCGAACAGGCATTCTGTGGTAAGCGCTTCAAGACCTTTGATCATCACGCTACGGCACATTTTTATCGCCGACACCTGGCCCACCGTACTGGCGCCATAGCGGGCATTCAGCCCCAGCCCCTGCAGACGCGGCGCGATCGCCTCCGCCTGCGGCCCGCCGATCAATAACGGTGTCTGCAATCGGGCCGGCGGCACCGGCGCCATCACCGCGACATCAATGTAGGCGCCCGGCAGAAAATGTTCAGCCGCCTGCCGTTTCGTCTCCGGCGCCACGGAGTTGAGATCGAGGAAATATTGTCCCGGCTGCAGCAGCGCGGCCGCCTGCTGCGCCACCTTTAGCGCCTCACCGGCGGTCACAGTAGAAAAAACCAGCGTGGCCCCCTCCAGCGCCTGCGCCAGCGAATTTCCCACCTGAACGCGCGAATCACGGGCTTTCCTGAGCATTGCCTCTCGCTCCGGGCCATTGAGCTTGCAATCCCAAATGGTCACCGCATGCTCACGGGCCAGATCCGCCGCCAGAATGCCACCCACCTCGCCAAAACCAATAAACGCGATTGTCATCATCACTCCTCACGCGGCCAGACGCGGGCCGGAATAAAAACCTCGCCAGCAAACAGCAGTCGCGCCGTGCGTAACAGGCCGCAGCCAGCCAGGGCGCCGTCAGCATCAAGCTGAAGCGTCACGCTAAATTCGCCTGTCGGATGCTCGACGCTGAGCAGCGGCGTATCGCCTGGCGCTACCTGCGCCAGGCCCTGCGCGACAGAGCCGGGGAGCAGACAAGCGCTGGCCACGCTCACCGCGCCAAATACGCCGATCGACGCGTGGCAGCGGTGGGGGATAAAGGTGCGGCTGCTGATGGCGCCGCCGTGTCGCGGCTCGGCGATCAGGGTCATCTTGGGCACCGTGCGCTGGCTGACGTCGCCAAGCTGCATCAGCGGCCCGGCCTGCAGGCGAATCGACTCCAGGCGACGTTTAAGCGCGTCGTCATTATCCAGCTGTTCGCGCGTCTCATAGCCGGTGCAACCGAGGTCGCACGCGCGCAGCAGGATCACCGGCATTCCGTTATCGATGCAGGTCACCTCGACGCCGTCAAAACGGTCACGAACCCGGCCGGTCGGCAGCAGCGCCCCGCAGCTGGAGCCGGCGACATCAAGAAAATGGAGCAGGATCGGGCTGGCGCTGCCCGGCACGCCATCAATACGACTCTCGCCGGCGTAGTCGACCCCGTCGGCATCGCAGGGGATCTCTGCCACCGCCAGTTGCCCCGTGTTCTCCATATAAATACGCACCCGAGTGAGCGGCGCATCGTGGCGAACCAGACCACGCTCGATGGCGAAAGGGCCAACGGCGGCAAGAATATTGCCGCAGTTTTGGCCGTAATCCACGGTGGCCGCCGCCACGTTCACCTGGGCAAACAGATAGTCCACATCGGCGTCAGGCCGTGCGGAGCGGCGGATAATCGCCACTTTGCTGGTCAGCGGATCGGCGCCGCCGATCCCGTCAATTTGCCGGGGATCAGGCGAGCCCATCACCGCCAGCAGCACCGCATCACGTCGCACCGGATCGGCAGGCAGATCGTCGGCCAGAAAACAGGCCGCTTTAGAGGTGCCGCCGCGCATCCATAGACAGGGGATTCCGCGTTGCGCCATTTATTCCTCCACCTCGTCTGCGCGGTCGTAATACCGCAGGCCCTTTTCCGCCAGACGCGGACGCATAGCGTAAATATCCAGCCCCAGCTCGCCATTGCGCATCCGCTCACGCTTCGCAAGCTCATTGCTCATGCGGGCTTCCGCTTTATGGAGCACATCACGGACCCGGGCGTGAGGCAGCACCACGACGCCATCGTCGTCGGCCACTACGACATCGCCCGGCTGTACAAGCTGACCTGCGCATATCACCGGGACGTTAACCGAACCAAGGCTCTCTTTCACCGTCCCCTGGGCATAAACCTGACGGGACCAGACGGCGAATCCCATTTCCCGCAACGTTTGCGAATCACGAATGCCGATATCGCCCACCAGCCCGACCACGCCGCGCGATTGGAGAGACGTCGCCAGTAGATCGCCGAAGAAGCCATCGCCGCACGGCGAGGTCGGGGCCACCACCAGAATATCGCCGGCGCGGCACTGCTCGACCGCCACATGAAACATCCAGTTGTCGCCAGGCGTCACCAGCACGGTTACCGCGTTGCCCGCCCGGCTGACGCCCTGCTGAATCGGACGGATTGCCGGCCCCATCAGCCCCTGACGATCCCAGGCTTCATGGAGCGTCGCCACCCCGGCCGCCTCACAGCGGCGCAAAACCGCCTCGTCATGACGCGGCAGATGGCGGATCACAAGGCCTTTTTTATTTATCAGGTTCATGCCAGGTTCTCCGTTACGCGGGGGAAGATGCTCTGGAAGGCTTCGCCGTGAACGATATCGCGCGCGGCCGTGATGCCGATATTGCGCTTGGCCTGCACCCCGCGCTGCAGCGCCACGCGGGTGTAGTATTCCCACAGATGCTCCTGACCCTGCATGCACTGAATGGCCTGATACTTTTTCTCCCAGACGGCGGTGATGTCCAGTAACACATCGGGTTTCCAGTTGCACTGCTCCGGCTGGTGCGGTTCGAAACAGTAAACCGGGGGAGCAGCGACAATTTTCTCACCGGGGCGATAGCCCTCTGCCTGGGCGATAATCCGTGCTTCCTGCGCCAGATGGGAGGCCAGCGGATGATCGTAGTTATAGGGATCGTGCAGGGAGTGCGTCAGGACAAAGTGGGGCTGGATACGGCGATACACATCCGCCAGACGAAATAGCGTCTCTTTATCGGCGCGCAGCGGATAGTCACCGATATCAAAGAATTCGACGCTGGCGCCCAGGATCGCGGCGGCGGCCTGCGCCTCTTCGCGACGCACCTGCTTCACCGCCTCCTCGGTCATGTTGCCTTTACGCCACAGTTTGGCGGACTCGCCGCGCTCGCCAAAGGATAAACAGACCACATGGACCTGATAGCCCTGCAGGGCATGCAGCGCTATCGCACCGCCCGCGCGCCAGACGAAATCGGCCGAGTGGGCGCTGACGACAAGGGCACTTTTTTCGCTAACCGGATGAGACATGATGGCTTCCTCTGTTGTTTTTTTCAGCTTGTCATGTCCCGTCGTGGGGAGGTAATTCGTTAACTTGCGAAGGCTATGATTTTTATTTATGTTGTCGTCTCACTCACTTTTTCAGGCCTGACGAACAATGCTAAAGAGAAAGCACGATAAAATTATAAATATCATGCAGCTGCGCTTTTTCTGTCAGGTCGCGCTGCGCGGTAGCGTCTCACGCGCGGCCGATGACTTATTCCGCACGCAGTCAGCGATAACCCGGGCTATTCGCGATCTTGAAGCCGCGTTGAACGTCACGCTGTTCGAACGCCATTACAGCGGCATGGTGCCCACCGAGTATGGCAAGTGCATCCTGCCGCGCGCCCGGCGGGCGATTGACGACCTGCAGGCCATCCCGGCGCTGCTGCAGAAGCACCATACCCGCAGCAGCGGCCCGCTGGCGGACGCCGGCTGGCTGTTCAATACCCGCCGCTTAGCCATTTTTATTCAGCTCTATCACGTCAACCATACCCAAACCGTCGCGCAACAGTTGGGGATCACTCAGCCGGCGGTCAGTGCCGCGCTGAAGGTCCTGGAAAAAGGAGCGGATTCGGCGCTATTTCGCCGGACGCCAGAGGGGGTGCGTCCCACGCCTGCCGCGGAGCTACTCTATCCCCCGGTGAGCAGAGCGCTCAACGAGCTGGAAAACATCTGGAGCGATCTCGCTGCCCGTCGCGGGGTGCTGGAGGGCACCGTGCGCATTGGCGCCCTGCCGCTGAGCCGGACCCGGCTACTGCCCTCCGCCATCGCCGCCTTTCTGGCCCAGCACCCGGGCATCACCCTCATGACCAATGAAAGCCCGTATGAGTCGCTGGTCGCCGATATGCGGGCAGGTAATATCGATTTTATTATCGGCGCCCTGCGCCAGGATGAAGATCTCCCGGACCTCTGTAGCGAAGCGTTATTCGAAGAGGATATGTTGATTTTACTGCGTAATAACCACCCGCTGCTTCGCCATCCGGACCCGCGCAGCCAGCTGGCGACAGCGCAATGGGTGCTGCCGCGCGCCAACGCGCCGGCGCGCAATTTGCTGGATAAGGCGTTTGTCACCCTGGGGCTGCCGCTGCCCCAGCCGACGGTGGAGACCGGGGATGCGGCGATGGTGCGAGGATTGCTGCAGGGCTCCGACATGCTGGCGGCGGTCTCCGCCAGCCAGATGCGTTTTGAAACTGACAATGGGCTGCTCAGCGTGTTGCCGGTTCCCCTGCCCAATACCACCCGGCGTATCGGGCTGACGTTTCGCGCCGGCAGCCTGCCCTCCCCGGCGACGCAGGCGCTGTTGCGTTTTATTTATCAGCAGGTTCAGGACGGGGCCGTTTAACGTTTACCCGCCACCGAATAGGTTACCTGCTGGTTTCGCGTTTGCTGAAACGCCTCCAGCGTCTGCCCGCGCATCGCGGCGTAAATATGCAGGTTGGATACGCCGACCACCGCGCCCATTTTCTCCAGCAGGAAGAAGCTGGCGCCATACTGAATTAATCCCCGCCAGTCGCGCGCGTTGAGCAACTGCTGTTCCTCCTCACTCAGTCCGGCTTCGGCATAAAGCGACTGAGGCGACTGCAGAAAACGTTCGCGCCAGGCAGGCTCAATCAGCCGATGCAGGAAACGGTTAAGCCGCAAGCCATTCAGGCTGCGCTCGTGGGTAAAAGGATAGGTTCCCGGCAGTTTCTCCACCCCGGCCAGCTGCTGCGCCATATGCTGGCGATGGCGCGTCAGGGTATCGACGGGGGGCAGGCGCGCATTGTTCTCAAGGATCAGCGTGGCGATACCGGTCATCGACGGCAGGTAATAGTCGCGCCAGGTTTCGGTGACATTGGCTGATAGCGCGCCGCGCATCACCAGCCACATGATCACTTCGGACCCCTCCATCCCCCCCAGCTCGGCATATTCGCCAAGGGTCATTTCGGTAAGCTTTTCCGGGTCATTAACCAGCATATCAACAAACTGGGCATCCCAGTCGGGATTATTAAATCCGCAGCGCTCGCCATGAACCTGATGCGAGAGCCCGCCGGTCGCGACAATCGCCACATTGATATCTTCCGGGAAGCTTTCAATCGCCCGGCGCAGCGCCTGGCCGAGTTTGTAACAACGGCGCGCGCTTGGTACCGGAAATTGCAGCACGCCGATCTGTAACGGGATCACCGCCGTCGGCCACCCCTGCGCTTCATCCCAGGGCAACAGCGCCGAAAGCGGCGAGAAAAGGCCGTGGTCGAGCTTTTTATCCATAAAGAACGACATATCAAACTCGTCGGCCATCAGGCTGGCGCCAATGTGCCTTGAAAGCGCCGCGTTGCCCTGGACCGGCGGCAGACAGCGCGGTCCGCCGCCCTCATCGGCAACGTCATATTGACTGTCGATTCCCAGCGTAAAAGTCGAATAGTGATCGAAGAAAAAGGCGGTCACATGGTCATTAAAGATGTACACCAGCGCATCCGGTTTTTTCTCCTCCAGCCAGCGCTGCAGCGGTTCGAAGCTCTGGAAGATCGGCGCCCACGCCGGATCCTGCTGTTTATGATGATCGACCGCGAAGCCGATAGTCGGGGTATGAGAGACGGCGATACCGCCGAGAATGTTAGCCATCAGATAACTCCACTTATCGGTGTTCGAGGGGGGATGACAAAGCGTCAAGTTCTGCCTCTGTGAGTCGAGGCTTAGCGTGATTCATACGGTGCAACAAAATACAGATCCCCGCCAGGCAGGCCGGCAGCGCAAGCACCAAAAAGATCGACGAGTGTCCCGGCACGGCCAGCATCAGCATCCCGCCCAGCGTGGAGCTGAGGATAGCCCCGGTACGGCCGATACCATGCATCCAGCTGACTCCGGTAGCGCGGATCTCGGTTTGATAATAGGCGGGCGAATAGGCCTGCAGACCGTTCTGCGCGCCGTTAATGCACATCCCGCTGATAAAAATCAGCACCGACAGCACCGCCGAACCGAAATCCATTACCCCCTGGGACAACAGGCACAGACAGCCGAGGAAATAGGTTGCCGCAATCACGGCTTTCGCCGAAGCGCGATCCATCAGCATACCGACAAGGATCCCGCCCAGCGGGCCGCCGAGCTGGAACAAGCCGGTCATCATCGCCGCCTGCTGCAGCGACAGCCCGCCGGAGCGGAGAATGGTTGGCAGCCAGCCGTTCAGCAGGTAAATCACGAACAGCCCCATAAAATAGGTTAACCACAGCGCTATCGTGCCGCGGGCATAGCCATGCCGGAACAGCTGCGCCACTTTGCTGCTCCGCGTGATGGGCGGCGCATTCAGCTGGAAAACGGTTTCAGCCGTAAACTGGCCCCCAAGCCGGTTAAGCGCCCTGGCGATCTGCTCGCCCGGTAGTCGGCGCGCCACCATGTTCATCGCCGACTCCGGCAACATCACGATCATAAAGGGGAGCACCACGAGCGGCAGCACGCCGCCAAAAACCAGCGCCGAGTGCCAGCTGTAATGCGATAACAAACCGGCGGCGATAAAGCCGCCGAGGCCGGAACCCACGTTAAAACCGCTGTACATCAGGGTGATCATCACCCCTTTACGCCGCTCCGGCATATATTCCGCCACCAGCGTGACGCAGTTGGGCATTACGGCGCCAAGGCCAAGGCCGGTGAGAAAACGCATCAGCGCCAGTTGCGTCGGGCTTTGCGCCACGGCGCCGGCCAGGCTGAACAGCGCAAACAGCGCCACCGACCAGAGTAAAATTCGCTTTCGGCCGTAGCGGTCAGAAAGCGGACCCGCTACCAGGGCGCCAATGGCGACGCCGAACATGGCCGCCCCAAGAATCGGCCCCATTTCGGCCCGGCTGATGCCCCAGTCTTCGATGAGCGCCGGGGCGACAAAGCCCATCACCGCGGCGTCATACCCATCCAGCATAATGATGATGAAACAGAGCAGCAGCACGTTCCATTGAAAGCGCGAGACCGGGCGGGTATCTATCCACGCTTTCACATCGACAACGTTCGTGTGATTCATAGGGTGACTTCCTCAAGCAGGCGGTACGAATGTTCTGGTTAGTGTTTTTTGAGTGGAACTTTCGTACTCAACTTAAGGCAGGTCACGCAGGCTGTCCGGTTCGAAAATCCGGCGTCAGATATGAGTTTTATTTATAATGTGAGGGATACGACAAAAACCAGCCAGCAAAAAACCCGCAGCCAACGGCGGCGGGTCAGGGCAAGAGCAGCGTTTAGTGCTTCGGAATAATTAAATCGCCGCGCAGCGGGCTGCCGCCCGGGTTGTCCGTTTTCTCGGTCAGCCAGTTGACGATCCGCGACGCCATCGCGTCCATGGAATATTCAATCGCCGGGATAGTCGGGATACCGGGCAGCTGTAACGATCCGGCGAGGCTAAACACCATGACATTTTGCGGAACGGCGCGGTTAAACGCCTGCAGCTGCGGCACCACGCGCTGCGCCTGCTGTTCATCGCTCACCAGCAGCGCGTTAAAGTTCAGCGTCGTGGCGTTATTGACCAGCTCCTGCACCGCCACCGACGGCGACGTATTATCCAGAAACACCAGGTTGCGATTAAACGGCAAAAAGTTTTTTTCCAGCGCGTGCTTGTAGCCCAGCAGCACCTGGTCGGCAAAGCCGCTGCTCTGCGGATGAATCAGCGCAATCTGCCGTCTCCCCTGGCTAATCAGATAGTGACAGGCGGTTTCGGCGGCGAAAGCATGATCGAACTGAATACTGTTGTCGCCTTCGCTATCGAGGCAGTCCACCAGCACCACGTCCGGGCGGTTAATATTCAGAGGAAAACGCGCACCGATGATTAGCACGTTATCGCACAGCCCGCAGGTCAACTCCTCCAGAGAGTTCATCACGCCGTGGCTGGTGTTGGCGAAGCGCAGCAGCAGGTGTTTCTGGTGCTGGCTGAGCTGTTTTTCCAGGGCGTAGAGATAGCTGGTGGTTTGGTTGATGTTGTCCTGGGCGCAGATGACGCCGATGCAGCCGGTGGACTGGCTGAGCAACGACTGGGCTATCATGTTTGGCCGGTAATTGAGCGCTTCCGCCGCCTGCAGCACCGCCTGACGACTGGCTTCCTTCACGCCACGTGAGCCGCTCAACACTCGCGACACCGTGGCTTTGGAAACCCCGGCAAGTCGTGAAACATCATTGATTGTCGACATCATTTTCCCCTGCGCGGGCGCCGCGTCCCGCCAAAATCCTGTAAACCTGAATCGCTTCAATTATGACCAGCGCAGTATATCCATTTCGCCATTTGTTTGGAAACCGATTTTCCATTTCAGCGCAAAACATCGCCAAATCGACAGAATAATGTGAGCGAAATCCAATAAATCCGCCCTATAAGCAGGAGATCTTGACCACTATCACAGTTCTGCTTTTTATAAATGGAAACCGGTTTCCGTCTGATATCAAATCACCCACGCAATAACTTTTTACATTTTGAGGATGGTCGTCGATGTACAAGATTATGCTGTGCTGCTCTGCCGGGATGTCCACCAGTCTGCTGGTCAGAAAGATGGTTGAGGCGGCGAATGAACGTGACCTGCCGGTGCAGATTGACGCCTATGGCGTTTCCGAATTTGACATGCAGTTTCCGCAGTATCAGGTGGTGTTGCTTGGCCCCCAGGTGAAATACATGTTGAAAACCCTGTCTGACAAAGCGGCTTCCCTGAACATTCCCGTTCAGCCCATCGATACGATGGACTACGGTATGCAGCGGGGAGACAACGTCCTGAATTATGCTCTGTCGCTGATCCCAGCGGCGCACTGAGAGGTGTTGAAATGAGTTCTCTGTATCAGTCCATGATTGCCGTGATCGAGCAATCTATTACTCCGCTGGCAGGACGCCTTGGGCAGCAGAAATACGTTATCGCTATCCGCGATGGCTTCACTGCCGCCTTGCCGTTTATGATCATCGGCTCTTTCATGCTGGTATTTATCTTTCCGCCGTTTTCACCCGATACCACCAACGGCTTTGCTCGCGGCTGGCTTGATTTCTCCCAGCACTACCGCGAACAGCTGATGCTGCCGTTTAACCTCAGCATGGGCGTGATGACCTTCTTTATCTCGGTCGGCATTGGCGCCAGCCTCGGTCGTCAGTTTCAGCTCGATCCGGTGATGTCCGGTCTGCTGGCGTTTATGGCTTTCCTGCTGGTCGCCGCACCCTATGCCGATGGCAAAATTTCCACTCAGTATCTGTCCGGTCAGGGCATTTTCACCGCGCTGATCACCGCCATCTACTCCACCCGCGTTTACGCGTGGCTGAAGCAAAACAACATTACGATTCGTCTGCCGAAAGAGGTCCCCACCGGCGTCGCCCGTTCGTTTGAAATCCTGATCCCGGTGCTGGTGGTTATTGCGACTCTGCATCCGCTGAATCTGTTTATCGAAGCGCAGACCGGGATGATCCTGCCGCAGGCGATCATGCATCTGCTGGAGCCGCTGGTTTCCGCCTCCGACTCGCTGCCGGCGATTTTGCTCTCTGTTCTGATGTGCCAGATTTTCTGGTTCGCCGGTATCCACGGCTCGCTGATTGTTACCGGCATTATGAACCCGTTCTGGATGGCCAACCTGTCGGCAAACCAGGCGGCGCTGGCGGCTGGCACGGTACTGCCGCACGTCTACCTGCAGGGCTTCTGGGATCACTATCTGCTGATTGGCGGCGTCGGTTCTACCCTGCCGCTGGCCTTCCTGCTGCTGCGTAGCCGGGCCACCCATCTGCGCACCATCGGTAAGATGGGCATCGTGCCGAGCTTCTTTAATATCAACGAGCCGATTCTGTTTGGGGCGCCGATCATCATGAACCCGATGATGTTTATCCCCTTCGTCTGCGTACCGATGGTCAACGCGGTGCTGGCTTACGGCGCGACGCGTCTTGGCTGGCTGAGCCAGGTGGTGTCGCTGACGCCGTGGACTACGCCGGCCCCAATTGGCGCGTCGTGGGCGGCTAACTGGACCCTGAGCCCGGTGGTGATGTGTCTCATCTGCATGGTGATGTCGGCGGTCATTTACCTGCCGTTCCTGCGCGCTTATGAACGTTCCTTAATGAAAACCGAAGTTGAGAAAGCCAAAAATAGCGTTCCGGTAGCAGAAACCGTTAGCTAATCCCTCTCCTTCCGGAGAGATAATAAGATGACAGCGTAATAATGCAGAAAATGGACTTCCACTGCATTATTAAATAATAAATACCTCAGGAATACACATGATTGAATTAGAAGATGCGGTAATGGAAATTATCGTTAATGCGGGACAGTCACGCTCATTATGTTTTGAAGCGCTGCATGCGGCCCGAACCGGAAATATCGACGAAGCGCGCTTACTCTTAAACGAGGCCGACGGCTACGCCCGCCGGGCGCATCAGATGCAAACCCAGCTCATCGGGCAGGATGCCGGTGAAGCGCGTCAGCCCATGACGCTGATTATGGTACATGCCCAGGATCATTTGATGAATTCGCTGCTGGCCCGCGAGTTCTCAGAAGAATTAATCCATCTGTACCAGCGTTAATTAATATGGAATAACGTTAGCGAGAATATTATTCTCCGGCGTCGCTGTACCCTAAAAAACAAATCAGCTTATTTTGGCTATTTATTCTAGCCAGAATGGGATGGTTATTATCTGAAATATATTAATTATTAAAGCGAGATAACCATGAATACTGTAAAAAAACTGCCTTTAGCCATGGCGGTGGTCGCCGCGCTGTGCCCAATTTCTGTCATGGCGCAAGAATTTACGCAGGAACAGATCGACGCCATCGTCGCCAAAGCCGTTGATAAAGCGCTGGCCGACCGCCAGGCAAAAATCGACGCCGCGGCCAACAAAAAGGTCGACGTGATTACTAACCCGGAAACCACCGCCGCCTCGCCGGATATGGCCATTCCGTTCGGCCTCAAGTTCAGCGGCTACGCCCGCTATGGCGCCCACTTCCAGACCGGCGACCAGAAATATGTCGGCGTCGACGGCTCCTATAACGGCGCCTCGGCGATCGGCCGTCTGGGCAACGAAAGCAACGGCGGCGAATTCCAGATCAGCAAGGCCTTCAAAAGCGCGCAGGGGGCTATCTGGGATCTTAACGTGATGTTCGACCACTGGAGCGACGAAGTTAACCTGAAGAAGGCCTACGTCGGCGTCACCAACGTGCTGGAATCCAACCCCAACGCCTATATCTGGGCCGGCCGCGACTTCCACCAGCGTCCGCAACAGGGGATCAACGACTACTTCTGGATGAACCACGACGGCCAGGGCGCCGGGGTGAAGAACTTTGATATCGGCGGCGTGCAGTTCGACGTGGCGGCGGTCTCGCAGGTGAAATCCTGCAGCCCGGAAGTGATGGCCGACGAGACCAACCCGTCGCGCATCACCTGTACCGGCAGCTCCGACACCGGCGATAACGGCCACTACGCGCTGACCACCAAAACCCACAACATCAAGGCCGGGCCGATCGACGTCGAGGTGTACGCCAACTACGGCTTTGACTCAAAGGCGGTGGACAGCGACGCGCGTCTCGAAGCCTGGCAGGGCGGCCTGGTGCTGAGCCACACCAACGACAGCGGGGTGAACAAGGTGATCCTGCGCTACTCCGACAACTCGGATAACAGCGTCTACAACAAGACCGACGACCTGACCACGGTCTACGCCAGCTTCGAGGGCAGCCATAAGTTCACCCAGCAGGCGCAGGTGGAATACCTGCTGGCCTTCCACGACTACGACAACGGCAAGGATAATACCGACAACCGTAAAAACTACGGCGCCATCGTGCGGCCGATGTACTTCTGGAACGACGTGCACTCCACCTGGCTGGAAGCGGGCTACCAGCGCGTGGATTACGACCAGGGCGGGGATAACCACGGCTGGAAGCTGACGCTGTCGCAGAACATCGCCATCGGCATGGGGCCGGAGTTCCGCCCGATGCTGCGCTTCTACGTCACCGGCGGCCAGGTGGATAACGAGCACACCGCGAAGGTAAACGGCACCCAGGACCAGCAGCTGGATTCGCTGAACGTCGGTGGGATGTTTGAGGCGTGGTTCTGATGCGATAGCGTTGTCGAAGGAGCGTTCCCGGCTGGCGCTACGCTTAGCCGGGCTACAACTGGTGCGCTCCATTTATGCCGGATGGCGGCATACATGCCTTATCCGGCCTAAGTTCCTTCCTGTGGGACCCCACCCCAGGACCGGCAAGCGCAGCGCCGCCGGGCAGTCAGACCCGTGCCCTGGTGGCGTCATCAATTCTTTATCTCTGGCTTAATCGGCGGGCGATACGCTCAAGCTTCATCATCAACAGCAGCGTGACGCCCACCAGCACAATGGTCAGCGCCGAGCCATCGGCGATATTGCCGCGATCGGTGAGGCTGAAAATGGTCACCGGCAGCGTCGTCCAGCCCGGCGGATAGATCATCACCGTCGCCCCTAGCTCTCCCATCGACAACGACAGGCTCAGCGCCAGCGCCGAGATCATCCACGGCGTCATCAGCGGCAGCGTCACATGGCGCAGGCGATACCACGGCGAAGCGCCCAGGCTGGAGGCGACGTTTTCAATATCGGCGGAAATACGCGCCAGCCCGGTCGTTACGTTGCTGAAGGTAAAGGCGGAGATCAGCACGAAGTGCGCCGCCAGAACGATAAAGAAGGTGCCGTTCATCTGCAGCGGCCCCTGGCTAAACGCCACCAGAATGCCCAGCCCGACGGAAACCGAGGGGATAGCGCTGGGCAGATAAAACGCCAGGCCAAGATATTTCTGTAGCGTCGCGCCATACTGGCGCAGCGCCAGCGCCGCCCACATCCCGCACAGCAGCGCCAACAGGCTGGCGCAGAAGCCCACCATCAGGCTCGAAAACAGCGAATCCCACGCCGCGCCGCGAAAGGCGTTAACAAAGTGGGCAAAGGTAAAGCCGGTGGGCAGCAGGCCGTTCCATTGTTTACTCAGGCTGGAGAGTAAAATCACCGCCAGCGGCAGCAGGAAAACGCCGGCAAAAAGCGTCACCGCCAGCGCGCCCGCCGCCGCGCGGCCTTTACGCGACCAAATCAACATCGTTAACTCCTTACGCCAGTGCGCGCCGCCGCCAGCCGATAGAGCATAAACAGCCCCAGCGACAGCAGAATATTGATCAGCGCAATCATGCAGGCCACGCTGTAATCCGACTCCAGAATCGCCTTGCTGTAGACCATCATCGGCAGGGTATTGACCCCTTTGGCGCCAATAAACAGCACGATCCCGAACTCGTTAGTGGTCAATAGCAGGCACAGGCTGCCGCCCGCCATCAGCGCCGGGAGCGCCGCCGGGAAGATAACCTGAGTAATCACCCGTAACGGATGAGCGCCGAGAATACTCGCCGCTTCCAGCTGGCTCTTATCTATCTGCCGCAGTCCCGCCATCAACGGACGCATCACCAGCGGCGTAAAGACGGTAATCTCCGCCAGAATCACGCCGTTAATCGAATAGAGGAAGTCTACCGGCGGCAGTTCAAAAGCAAACAGCGCCATCAGGGTGCCGTTGAGCAGCCCCGCCGAGCCGTAAATAAAGGTGAATGCGAGAGTGATAAGAAAGGTCGGCAGCGCAATAAAAGTATCAATGACCCGGCTCACCAGTTGGCTTCCGGGGAACGGAATAAAGACCAGAATCAGCGCCAGCACGCTGCCGAGTACCAGGCAGCCAAGGGTAGCGAACACCGCAATCTGTAAGGTATTGAGCAGCGCGCCAATAAAGCGTTTTGAGTCAATCACCTGCCAGAAGGTCTCGAGGCTCAGGTTGCCGCTGGCGTCTCGCAGCGCCTGTTCGGCGATCAGCAGTAGCGGATAGAAAAATAGCGTCGCCAGCACCAGCAGCGGCAATGCCAGCCACAGGTAAGGCCGTAAGTTTCGCGCCGGACGCGCAAGCGTGAGGGTTTGCGCCATCATTGCACCTCGATCAGAACCGCATCGCCAGGTTCGAAGTAGAGCGCCAGCTTGTCCCCCGCGCGCGGCAGCGGGTTCACGTGGGTCATCACAATCCGCACCGCTTCGCCGGCAACATCGCACAGCAGATGCGTCAGATCGCCCTGCCAGTGTACCGAGGTCAGGGTAGCATTGAGACGATTACTGGTTGCCGATCGCGGCGCCAGGCTCATGTGCTGCGGGCGAATGCATAACAGCTTTTTGTTGCCATGCAGGCCGCCCCGGCTGAAGGCGTTAATCAGGCCGCCGCCGCAGCTTACGCTAACCAGCCCCGGCTCGGGGCTGTCTTTCAGCGCCGTCGCCTGCAGGATATTGGCGCGGCCGAGGAATTCGGCGCTAAAGCGGTTCGGCGGATAGTGGTACAGCTCGTGCGTTTCACCGTGGGCGATCAGCGACCCGTCTTTCATGATGCCGATTTTGTCCGCCAGGGTCAGCGCTTCGGTCTGATCGTGGGTGACGTAGAGGATGGTGAGCTCCGGCAGTTCGCGATGCAGGCGGGCAATCTCTTCCACCATGTTATGGCGAATTTGCGCATCCAGCGCCGACAGCGGTTCATCAAGCAATAGCACCCGAGGACGCACGGCAATCGCGCGGGCTATCGCCACGCGCTGCTGCTGGCCGCCGGAAAGCTGATGCGGGTAGCGGGTGGCGTAATCCGCCATGCCGACGATTTTTAAGGCTTCAGTCACCCGCTCGGCGATAAGCCCCCTGGGCTGCTTTTGCGCCCGCAGGCCGAAAGCAACGTTATCTTCCACCTTCATATGCGGGAACAGCGCGTAGTTCTGCACCACCATCGCCAGCCCGCGTTTGTACGGCGGCAACTGGGTGACGTCAGTATCGCCGATCAGGATCCGCCCGCCAGCCGGTTGCACAAAACCGGCAATCGCCCGCAGCACCGTGGTTTTCCCGGAACCGGAAGGGCCAATCAGCGCCAGCACCTCACCGGGCTCAATGGTCAATGACAGCGGTTTTAAGACCACGTTGCCGTGGTATGAAACGCGCAGCGAGTCCAGGGTGATCCCGGACGTCCCCGCCAGCGACGGGGAAGAAGTGACGGTGGTTTTCATTAACATCAGGCTTACTCGCTATCGGTCACTTTATGCCAGCGGGCAATGTCAGCCGACAGCGATACCGCGACATCGTCCCAGTTAGGTTCCCAGCTCTTCACGCCGTCGAGCGCCGCTTTCGCCGCCTTAAAGTTAGCATCATCCGGCGCTACATCGCTGCGTACCGGCAGGCCCCAGGAGCGCGCGCTGACGCTGGATTGCGCCGGTTTATCCAGCAGGAAATTGATCAGCTTTTTGCCGTTTTCGCTGTTCGGTCCGTTCTGCACCAGCCCGATGGTGTAGGGCAGCGCCAGCGCGCTGCGCTCGCCTTTGTCATCCGCCGGCCAGAAAATTTTAACGTTCGGGTTACGCGCCATCTGCGACAGGTTCATCTGCAGATCGCCGTTGGCGACGTACAGCTCGCCTTTGTTGACCAGCGCCGTCAGCTTACCGGTCGAGGCCGATGGGCCAACGTTATTGGCCTGCAGCTTACCCAGATACGCAAAACCGGCGTCTTTACCGCCGAGGCTATGGAACGCCTGCAGCATCACCGCGGTACCGTCGCCCGCCTGACCCGGCGTGGAGTACTGCAACTTGTTCTTGTAGCGGCTATCCAGCAGATCCTGCCAGCTGGCCGGCGCGCTTTTCAGCAACTGGCTGTTATAGATGAAGGTCAGATAGTTGTTCACCAGCGGCGCGTAGCGGTCGTTAGCGCCGGGGATCTGCGCGCTTCCCTGCGGGGTAAAGGTTGCCAGCAATTGCTCTTTCGCGGCGCGCTGGATAAACGGCGGCACCGTGACCAGCACATCAGCCTGCGGATTGGTGCGCTCCTTGGCCAGACGCTCGACGATCGCGCCGGAGCCGCCTTCCACATACTGCACTTTGATGCCCGTCGCTTTGGTGAAGGCAGCGAACTGGCTCTGATACCAGCTGTTATCGCCGTCATGCAGGCCGTCGGCGGAGTAAACCGTGACGACGCCGTCCGCCCAAACCGGAGAGCTGGTCAGCGCGAACAGGGACAGCAGAGCAAGTCGGGAGAGTTTCATCGTTTAAGCCTCATCGGATAGTTAGTTATTCTGGTGTAGACCAGATTTGCCTTCACGCTACCGAGGGTTTATGACAAAACGATGAAAGAAGTGTGTCGAAGGAGTTAAAACGAGCGGGATGCGTAGCCCCGGTAAGCGCTAGCGCCACCGGGGAGATCAAAAAATTTAACTAATAAAATCAATGGGTATCGACTTCGATCCGCAGGCTATCATGCCGCCAGTATTCAATATCGTAATCGAGAATACGCCCGTGCTGATCGTAATTCAGCCTGCGCAACAGCAGCGCCGGGCGCCCCTCCATCACCCCCAGCGCCTCGGCGGCCTGCGGCGGCATTGAGGTGGGATAAAACGACAGATGCATACTGGTATAGATCAGGTCGTAGTGAGTTTGATAAATCTCGGTCAGACTGCCGTTGAGATCGTGGCGCAGCAGCTCAGGCACCCGCGCGGGCAGACAGTGGTTTTCGCAGTAGCACACCGGACGCCCGTCGGCATAGCGCAGCCGGGTCAGCAGGTAGACCTGATCGAAGGGCTGCAGCGCCAGCGGCGCCATCACATCCAGCGGCACGGCAGCCAGGCGGCCATCAAGCAGCACCGTTTTCGGTTCGCGACCCTGCTCGAGACACAGCTTGTGGAAGTTGGTATTTTGCGTCGGATCCAGCCACAGACGCTCCGGCGTCACAAACCAGCCGCGGCGGTCGGCGCGGTAAATCACGCCGCTGGCCTCCAGCTGCGCCAGGCTCTCACGCACCGTAATCCGCGTCGTGTTGAACAGCGCGCACAGCTCGCGCTCGGAAGGCAGCTTGTCGCCGCTTTTGAGGGCGCCGTTTTGAATACGCGCCTGCAGCTGCGCCTTAATCATCAGGTATTGCGGCATCTCGCCAGAGGGTGATTTCATGTTTACTCACTGCCACTTTTCGTGCGCTCATTATACATAGCCAGATGAATTTTTTGTTGCAGCGCCACATTTCCTTTGACCCTGTCCCGGCTTTGTCTCCATGATAACTATAAATCTGGTATAGACCAAATGGTGAGACAAATGACTTCACGAAATTACCTGCTGCTGACCCCCGGCCCGTTAACCACCTCCCGTACGGTGAAAGAGGCGATGTTGTTCGATAGCTGCACCTGGGATGATGATTACAATCTCGGCGTGGTACAGACCATTCGCCAGCAGCTGGTGCAGTTGGCTACCCCGGCCGACGGTTATACCGCAGTGCTGCTGCAGGGTAGCGGCAGCTACGCGGTCGAAGCGGTGCTCGGCAGCGTCATCGGCGAACAGGGCAAAGTGCTGATCGTCAGCAATGGCGCCTATGGCGCGCGTATGATTGAGATGGCGCAACTGATGGGCATCGCCTGCCACCCTTACGACTGTGGCGAAGTCTCCCGTCCGGACGCGGCCGCGATCGAACAGATCCTGCAGAACGACCCGGCGATCACCCATATCGCGATGGTACACAGCGAAACCACCACCGGCATGCTGAATCCGATCGAAGAGGTGGCCGAACTGGCGAAACGGTACGATAAACGCTATATCGTCGATGCGATGAGCAGCTTCGGCGGCATTCCACTGGATATCGCCGCGCTGAATATTGATTACCTGATAAGCTCCGCCAATAAATGCATTCAGGGCGTGCCGGGCTTTGCCTTCGTGATTGCCCGTGAAGCGCAGCTGGCCGCCTGCAAAGGCCGTTCGCGCTCGCTGTCGCTGGATCTGTACGCCCAGTGGCGCTGCATGGAGGACAACCACGGCAAGTGGCGCTTCACCTCGCCGACCCATACCGTGCTGGCCTTCGCCCAGGCGCTGAAAGAGCTGGCGCAGGAGGGCGGCGTCAGCGCTCGCCATCAGCGCTACCGCAACAATCAGCGCCGGCTGGTCGCCGGGATGCGCGCGCTCGGCTTCCGGCCGCTGCTCGACGATAGCCTGCACTCGCCGATCATTACCGCCTTTTATTCACCGGATGCGCCGCAGTATCGCTTTCACACCTTCTACCAGAAGCTGAAAGATCAGGGCTTCGTTATCTATCCGGGCAAAGTATCGCAAAGCGACTGCTTCCGCATCGGCAACATTGGCGAAGTCTACGACGCCGATATCACCGCCCTGCTGGCGGCTATCGACAACGCCATGTACTGGAAACAATAAGGAACCGCCATGAACCGTATTAGCGCACTGATCCTTGACTGGGCAGGCACCACCGTAGACTTCGGCTCTTTCGCCCCGACGCAAATCTTCGTCGAGGCCTTCCGCCAGGCCTTCGATATTGAGATCACCCTTGAAGAGGCCCGCGTGCCGATGGGGCTTGGCAAATGGCAGCACATTGAGGCGCTGGGCAAACTCCCCGCTGTCGATAGCCGCTGGCAGGCCAAATTCGGCCGCGCGATGACTGCCGCCGATATCGATGCGATCTACGCCGCGTTTATGCCGCTGCAAATCGCTAAGGTTGTCGATTTTTCCGCACCAATAGCCGGCGTGGTCGACACCATCGCCGCGCTGCGCGCCAAGGGCCTGAAGATCGGCTCCTGCTCGGGCTATCCGCGTCCGGTGATGGAAAAGCTGGTACCGGCCGCCGCCGCCCAGGGCTACGCCCCGGACCACTGGGTCGCCACCGATGACCTTGCCGCCGGCGGTCGTCCGGGCCCGTGGATGGCGCTGCAGAACGTGATTACCCTGGGCATAGACGATGTGGCCCACTGCGTGAAGGTCGACGACGCCGCACCGGGCATCAGCGAAGGGTTACATGCCGGGATGTGGAGCGTCGGGCTGGCGGTGTCCGGTAACGAATTCGGCGCTACCTGGGAGGAGTACCAGGCGATGTCGAAAGCGGAAATCGCCACCCGCCGCGAGCGGGCGGCAGGCAAACTGTATGCCGCCGGGGCGCATTATGTGGTTGATACCCTGGCGGACCTGCCGGAAGTGATTGCCGACATCAATGCCCGGCTGGCAAAAGGCGAGCGGCCTTAAGCGGGTGAATTCACCTTCACTTTGGCCGCCACCAGCAGGCCGGTAAACAGCATCAATATCCCTGACAACACCAGCGGCGACAGCAGCCCTAAGTGGTCAAGCGCAATGCCGCCGACCGCGGCGCCGCAGGTGTTGGCCAGCTGGATCACCGCCACCTGAATCGACCCGGCTTTTTCCGCCTGATCGGAGAGCGAACGGGTGATCCACGTTGACCACCCCACCGGGATCAGCGCAAACGCGAAGCCCCAGATAATCGCCACCGTCGAGGCGATGATTTTGCTCTCTCCCCACAGCACCAGCGCCACCGCGCAGGCGGTCAGCACCAGCGGCGCGATCGCCAGCGCCGCTTTCACCGAACGCTTGAGCAGCACCGAGGAGAGCGAGGTGCCGATAAAGCTGGCGATACCAAAGCTCAGCAGCACCAGCGTCAGGCCGTCGACATCAAACCCGGCGAGGGTCATGTACACCGGGCGAATATAGGTAAAGAAGGCGAACTGTCCGGCAAAAGCCATGAAAATGGCGCACATTCCGGCCATCACCCCCGGACGCTTCAGCAGACCAAACATATTTTGCTGCTGAGAAGCCGATTCACCGGGCAGCGACGGCAGCGCTTTCAGCACCCAGAGCGTACACAGCACGCCCATCACCGCCGCGCCGTTAAAGACGTTGCGCCAGCCGATAAGCCCGCCAAGGAAACTGCCCAATGGGGCAGCAATTACCAGCGCGATCGATACCGCGCCGAAAATAATCGATAGCGCTTTCGGCACCACGCGCATCGGCACCAGCCGCATGGTCAGCGATGCGGACATCGCCCAGAAACCGCCGAGCGCCAGGCCCAGACAGGCGCGCCCCAGTAGTAGCAGGGTGAAGCTATCAGCGAAAGATACCAGCAGGCAGGAAAAGGTCAGCAGCAGTGAAAACAGGATAACCACGTAGCGGCGATCGGTTTTACCTATCACCGTGGTGATAAACAGGCTGGAAAACATCGCGACGAATGCCGTCGTCGTCACCGACTGCCCGGCCATCCCTTCGGAGATGCCTAAATCCAGCGCCATCGGCGTCAGCAGGCTGACCGGCAAAAACTCAACGGTAATCAGGCAGGCGACGCAGAAAGCAACCGCGAAAACCGCCGACCAGTTTGGCCGCGCGAGATCGCGTGCATGGGGTTTGGTTTCATTTGAATGACTCATGAGTGACCTGCGAAGAAAGTGGCGGAAAGCTGCGCAGTGTAACATTTTGTATGTGACGTACTTAACGTTTTCGCAACTCTTCTCGCTTTTCATAAGAGGGTGCGTAGCTGCTCGCATGTTTAAAAAAACGATGCTTGCTATCGCTTTAACAAATCTCAGGAGAATTTAATATAGCACTATGTGCTATACTTTTAACGACAGGATGTCAGCAATGCGTATCTTTAAAACCAAATGGTTCGCCAGAGAGGCTAGCTCTCATGGCATTTCCGACGACGAGCTCTATCAGGCAATTCAATCTGCGCTTCAGGGCAAAGTGGTTGATTTAGGAGGAGGGGTTTATAAAAAGCGACTCAACAAGAATCGCGATCGCGCAATCATCCTTACCAAAAGCGCAGAGTATTGGTTTTATACCTTTCTATATGCCAAACAGGATATGGCCAATATCAACCATCGCGAATTAATGGGGTTTCGTGAGTTAGCAAAAACACTATGCCAATCTCTCTGAAGAGAAAACGACGGTCTTAGTTAAAAGTAAAGAACTGGTGGAGATTTGCGATGACAGCAAAAAATAAATACAAAAGCCCGGCTTTCGAAGCGATCCATAGCGCTGCGTCGGGGCTATTCAGCGTTGGCGCAATCCCACAGGAAACAATGCGCCATTTTGATGAATCATGTCTCGGTAGCGTAGCCGCACTTCAACCCATTGAAATTAAAGCGCTACGTGAACAACTCAATGTTAGCCAACCCGTGTTCGCTCGTTATCTGAATACCAGCGTGTCTACCGTGCAAAAATGGGAGACTGGCGCTAAGCGACCAAGCGGAATGTCATTAAAATTGCTTAGCGTCGTACAAAAACACGGCCTGAAAATCCTACTGTAGTTATCCTGCCGGATGGCGCTTACGCTTATCCGGCCTACAAGTGACGAGTGAGGAAACCGTAGGCCGGATAAGGCGCAGCCGCCATCCGGCACACAAAAGCGATGAACCACAGGCCGGATAACAATGAGATCAGTGCAGCCAGTGCACGCCGTCTTCCGGGAGAAACAGGTCGTTGTAGCGCTGCTGTAGGTTATGTAAATCGCTCACATCCGGGTCCAGCTCGCGCAGAAACCCTTGCGCCAGGCGGATCTGCGCCTCGGTAATCGGCGCCGCTAAACGCGCTTTTTGCATCAGGCGATACCAGTAATGCAGGTTTTTTTCGCTGGCGTCGACAATCGCGACCTGCCAGATGAGCAGCACCTGGGCGGCGTTCTGCAGATGCGCTTCATTCGGCCGCTCCAGGTAACGCAAATACTCATTACCGGCGGTTTTTCCCAGCTGATCGATCATCGATTCCAGCGGGACAGGCGTGATGCCGAGGCGTTCGCTCAGGCGGCGGATCGCGCGGCGTGAATCAGAGGTAAGCACCCGAAATCCCACAACAAACACCACTACCAGGGTGGCCAGTCCTATCCAGATCATGCATCCTCTCATCCAATCGCAGCCTGTCTATCATAATGGGAATTTGCCTGCTGTCGACTGTCGGACCTGGCATAATGCGCAAGAAATAAAAAAGCCCGGCGCGAAGGCCGGGCAAGGTTACCAAATACCTGGTGAATCAGGCGGTCTGCAAAATACGGTTCTTTTTCTCGCGGCGAATTTTACGCTCTTCAAAGATAGCCACGATGGCCATCAGGCAGATACAGCCGACGGCGGCGGCGTCCAGCGCCGCAAAGGTGCCGGCCCAGCCGGTCAGGCCGAAGACCGGGGTGCCGTCGGCGATCATCCCGAGACCCAGTTTGGCGAAGCTATCGCCGATCAGATAGGCGAAGGTGCCCTTGATTCCATC
Organism: Klebsiella sp. KP20-425-1; assembly: GCF_025813515.1. NCBI lineage: Bacteria > Pseudomonadati > Pseudomonadota > Gammaproteobacteria > Enterobacterales > Enterobacteriaceae > Klebsiella > Klebsiella sp. KP20-425-1. The sequence goes on along the minus strand of NZ_CP109614.1, from coordinate 40,069 downwards.
GGCGGCGCCGATCGCTTTTTTCGGTACGAAACCGACGGCGGCGACGCCGATCAACAGCTGCGGACCAAACACCAGGAAGCCCAGCGCAAATAACGAGGCCAGATAGACGTACTGGTTGCTGGCGTGTTGGTAAACCCCAAGGGTGGCGATAATCAGCGCCAGCGCGATGCAGGCCACCAGCGCGCGGCGGCCGTTGGCCAGATCCGACAACCAGCCCCACAGCAGCGTGCCGACCAGCGCGCCGACCTCAAACAGGGTAAAGCCCTGAATCGCCACCTCTTTCGACAGCTTCAGCTCCTGGAAGGCGTACACGGTGGACCACTGATCGATACCGATACGCACCACGTAGAGGAAGATGTTGGAGAAGCACAGCAGCCAGATCACTTTGTTTTTCAGCACGTACTCAACAAAGATCTGCCACTTGGTCATCGCATTTTCTTCGGTCTCTTTGTCCTCTTCGCTGATCGCTTCGCCAAACAGCTCTTCCGCCGTGCCGAGGCCGTAGGATTCCGGAGAGTCGCTACCGTAGCGCAGGCCGATAAAGCCAACGATCAGCGCAATAATCGACGGGAAGATAAACATGCCGATCACATGGCCGTCGAACAGATAGTTGGCGCCAAACAGCGCCACGCCCGCCGCGCCCGCGCCGCCGAGGTTGTGGGAGATATTCCAGAAGCCGAGGAAAGTGCCGCGTTTGCGTCTGGGCGTCCACTTGGTGATGGTGGAATAGCTGCACGAGCCGCCGGTGCTCTGGAAGAAACCGCTCAGCGCATAGAAGGCGATCATCAGGAACAGGCTGGTAGAACCCGCCCCCATGCTGGCGCTAAAGCCCAGCATACAGATGGCGGAGAGGATCAGCATAAACGGCAGGAACTGCTTGGTGTTTTTGCCGTCGGCATAATAAGAGACCAGCGTCTTGCCCACGCCGTAGGTGATGGAGAAGCCCAGGCCAATCATCCCCAGCTGGGTCATGCTCAGCCCGTAGGTGGAGATCATGTCGTTCTGCGCGATGTTAAAGTTCTTGCGGATCAGGTACATGGTCAGGTAGCCGATGAAGACCACCAGATAGGACTGCATGAAAGGTTTGAACCACATTTTGCGCCGCACATCGAGCGGCAGATCCAGGGTCGGCTTGCGCACCTGATTCAGAAAGGCCAGCATGGGTATCTCCTGAGCTGATTTTTTATGCCTGCGTAATAACCAGGCATTGTAAAAACCAGCGCGCCGTCTGGCCTGAGACGGCGTCCAGGTAAAACCGGGAAAATTTCTTAGTTTTGCCCCGTTCGCGGCGAAAGGGTGAGCTACATCACGCTTCGCTGGCGGTACGCGGCGCCTGCGCGTTTAAAAACGGCAGCAGCAGTAGCGCGGAAATGCCGGCGGCAATCGCAATCACCACGAAGAATCCGGTCCAGTGCCAGATATCCATCACCTGCGCCAGCGGCCAGCCGGAAAGCGAGGCGCCAAGATAAGCGAACAGGCCGACAAACCCGGTTGCCGCCCCGGCGGCTTCTTTATGCGAACATTCCGCCGCCGCCATGCCGATCAGCATCTGCGGGCCGAAAACGAAGAAACCGGTAGTGAAGAAGCAGGCCGCCTGCATGACATAGCTGGCGAACGGCATCAGCCACAGGCCGCCAACCGACAGCAAAATTCCGGCGGCGAAAATCAGGTTCATCGGCCCACGGTTGCCGTTAAACAGCTTATCCGAGCCCCACCCTGCCACCAGCGCGCCGATAAAACCGCCCAGCTCAAACATGGTCACCGCCGAGTTAGCGGTCACCAGATCGACGCCTAGCGTCTCCGACATATACAGATTGCCCCAGTCGTTAATCGCCGCCCGCACCACGTACACCAGCACATAGCACAACGACAGCAGCCAGATGTAGGGATTGGCCAGCACGTAGCGGGTCAGGATCGCTTTACGAGACATCCCAGCGCCTTCCTGCTGCTGGGCGATTTCCAGCGCATCGTGACGCCAGTCGCCCACGGCGGGTAACCCCACCGCCTGCGGGCGATCGCGCAGCCGCCAGCACAGATACAGTCCGGCGAGGATCGCCAGACAGCCGGCAATGGTCATCCCGGCACGCCAGCCGTAGTGCAACGCCGCCGCTCCCACCACCATCGGGATCAGCGCGCCGCCGACGTTATGCGCCGTATTCCATAGCGCCCACCAGCCGCCGCGCTCGGTCCGCGAATACCAGGCCGTCAGCAGTCGGGCGCAGACCGGCGAGCCCCAGCCCTGGAAGAAGGCATTCAGCGCCCACAGCAGCGCGAAAGCCCATAGTGAGGAAGAAAAACCGAACAGAATATTCACCACCCCGGTGGCGATAAGCCCAAGCCCCATAAAATAGCGGGCGTCGGAGCGGTCGCTGACGATACCGGAGAAAAATTTCGACAGTCCGTAGGTGATATAGAACAGCGTGGCCAGCAGGCCAATATCGCTGCGGGTCAGGACGTTGCTGGCGAGAATTTCCGGGACCGCGGCGTTAAAGCTTTTGCGGGTGAAATAGAACAGCGCGTAGCCCAGCCAGATGGTCAACAGGATATGGCGACGCCAGTAGCGATAACGCGCATCAAGCTCGCGTTTATCGCTTATCGGCGCAGCGTCCGGCGGGGCTTTTAAAAAGGCGAACATCGGCGATCCTCTCAGGCGTAACGCAGCGGTAGATTGACGCACACCCGGGTACCATGGGTGCAGGAGATCGTCAGTGTGCCGCCCAGGGCGGTCACGCGCTCGCGCATGCCGGTCAGGCCGAACCCCTGCAGATTCGACCCCGGCGGCAGGCCGCAACCGTCATCTTCCAGCACCAGCATTAGTCGCTCATCCTGCTGCCAGCCCTGCAGAGTGACAGCGCTGGCGCTGGCGTGCTTGACGATATTATTCAGCCCCTCCTGGCAAACGCGAAACAGCGTCACGCGCTGGTTCTCGCTCAGTCCCGCCTCGTTAATCCGCCAGTCGAGATGGCTGACAATGCCGCGGTCCTCCAGCTCCATCTCGCGCATCAACGAACGTACCGCCTGCTCCAGCGGCAGGTCGTCGAGCTGACGCGGACGCAGACGGCCTAGCAGTCTACGCACCGAGTCGTAAACTCCCAGCGACAGCTGTTCTATCAGTTGACCGCTCTGGCGCACGCTGGCGTTGTCCGGCGCCAGCCGCTGTACGATCCCGGCCTGGGTGCGGATCGCGGTGATGGTCTGGCCGATATCATCATGGAGCTCGCGGGCGACGTCTCGCCGCACGCTCTCTTCGGTCTCCAGCAGGCGTTCCGCCAGCCGACGATTACGCGCCAGCTCGCTTTGTAATGACTGATTCAGCTCGCGTAGCCGCTGGATCCCCGCCCCCAACAGCAGCCCGGTGAGGCTCTGTGCCAGCAGGGAAAGCAATAAATCGACCGGGTGATCGTGCCAGGTCTGGCTGGCAATCAAGGCGATAGCGTTCATCAGGGTGGCGATCAGCGCTCCCTGCCAGCCGTAGTGCCAGGCGAGGGCGATAATCGGCAGCGCCAGACAAAACGGGGTAAAGCGGGAGAGCTCGGCGGGCAGGCCAAGCTGCAGCCACAGGCTAATGGTGAATAACAGCAGATACCAGATCAGATGCCGCCCGCGCCAGTTAACCGGCTGCGCCACCAGCGCCGGCCCCAGCGGCCGCCAGACGGTGCTGGTAAGATAGTGCCAGAAAACCAGGCAGGTCGGCGCCAGCGTCAGGCCGCCGGTCAGCGTCAACAGCAGGGCGTTAAGCCCCTCGTCCCCCTCCGCCAGCCACGGCAGCGATTGCAGCAGCGCGGCGGCCATTAACGCCCCGCCCTGACGCAGCAGCGTCAGCCAGTCGCGCTGCTGCCGGTAGCGCGAGATCAACGCCACCGGCAGCAGAGTCAGCAGGCTTCCGGTCATCAAAATTATCGGGTGCGCCAGCGCCACCTCCTGCGCCAGCCAGAAGATAAGCAGCCACTCGGTTCCCAGCAGCACTGGCCAGTAGCCGCGGGGGCATTGCAGCATTAACCCCAGCCGCAGGCCAAAGGGAAACAGCAGCACCGCTAAATCCGCGCGTTCCACCAGATGCAGACTGATGCTCCACAGGCAGAACCAGGCGGCCGCGAAGATAAAGGCGCAGCCGATGACCGACAGCAATCGTGAGACGACGGCCTTCATTGCCAGCTATCGAACATGCGGCGCGCCAGCTCAACGTCGTTGCTGACGCCCAGCTTTTCCAGCAGGTTGGCGCGGTGTACGTGGACGGTTTTCGGCGACAGACCGAGCTCGGCGGCAATCTCTTTCACCGCCATGCCCTGCGCCAGCTTTTCCGCCACCTGACGCTCGCGTTTGGTGAGCGGATCCTGGCGCCCGGCGGCCAGCTTCATGGCGATATCCGGCGTGAGATAGCAACCACCCGCCGCCACCGTGCGTACCGCGGCGATAAGTTCATCGGGGCTGCAGCGTTTCGACAGGAAGCCGCGCGCGCCGGCATTCAACGCTTGCTCGATCAGCGCCGGGCTATCGTGTACCGACAGCATGATGGTCGCCATCCCCTTCGGCAGCTGGCTGAGCAGCTCCAGCCCGGAAATATCCGGCATGGAGATATCGCAGATACAGACCTGCACGCCGCGCCCCGGTAGCCCCGTCAGCGCCTCGCGGCCGCTACCAAATTCGGCGACAACCTGAAAATCAGCTTCCAGCCCCAGCAGCTGAGCAAAGCCGGAGCGGACAATCAAATGATCGTCAATAAGGGCGATGGTGGTCATGGTGTGTCCTGGTGCCTGAAAACGCCGGATGGCGGCGTAAACGCCTTATCCGGCCTACGGATTCACTGCCTGTAGGCCGGATAAGCGCAGCGTCATCCGGCAAAGGCGCTTACCTTAGCGATAAGCGCGTGGCTGTTCAAGCCTTGAGCGCTATTCGAAGAACACCGCAATTTTGTTAAACATGGTGGGATCGGACTGGTTACGCGCCACTTTGGTGACATCTTCCAGCTTTTCAATCTGGCTAATCATCTGCCCCAGTCGCTGGTCATCATTTACCAGCAGCCAGATGCGGCTGTGTTCGCTGCCCTGAATTGGCAGACAGAGAATGCCTTCGACGTTAAACGCGCGACGGGCAAAAAGCCCGCACACGTGGGTCATGACGCCGGGATGGTTGCGGACGGTGAGTTCCAGAATGACGTTATCACATTGTTTTTGCATGGCTTATTCCCCCACCATTTCAGTATTGGCCGCACCCGGCGGTACCATCGGATACACTTTCTGCTGTGCGTCGATGCGCACGTGGATCAGCGCCGGCCCCGGACGGTCGATGATCGCCTGCAGCGCCGCCTGCGGATCGACTTCATTATTTAAATCACAGGTTTGCAGGCCAAAACCGGCGGCAATCTGCATAAAGTTAATCATCCCCGGATAGGTGGCGGCAAAAACGCCCTGCTGATAGAACAGGCTCTGCTGCTGATGCACCAGCCCCAGCGCTTCGTTGTTCAGCAGGATAATTTTTACATCCAGCTGATTTTCGGCGGCGGTGGCCATCTCCTGAATATTCATCATCAGGCTGCCGTCGCCGGAGAAGCAGATAACCTTGCGCTGCGGATTCGCCAGCGCCGCGCCGATGGCTGCCGGCAGGCCGAAGCCCATGGTGCCGAGGCCGCCGGAGGTCAGCCACTGGCGCGGACGATTGAGCGGGTAGGCCTGCGCCGTCCACATCTGGTGCTGGCCAACGTCGGTAGTGATGATCGCTTCATCATCCACGCAGGCGGCCACGGCGTTAATCAGGCCGTAATGGGAGAGCGGGTCGCTTTCCTGCGGGATGGCGCAGGGGAATTCGCGCTGCAAGTCGGCCACCAGCTGGCGCCATTCCTCGCGCGGCTGCGCCTCAATATGCGGGTTCAGCTGGGCTAAGACTTCCGCCACATCGCCCTGAATCGCCACGTGCGGTTGCTTGATTTTGCCCAGTTCGGCGCGGTCGATATCGACGTGGATAATCTTCGCGTTCGGGCAGAACTGCTCGGTCTTGCCAATCGCCCGGTCATCAAAACGGGCGCCTAAAACAATCAGTAAATCCGCCTCCTGCAGAATGAAGTTGGTGCTGCGCGCGCCGTGCATCCCCAGCATCCCCAGCGACAGCGGGTGCGCCTTCGGCAGCATGCCCAGCGCCATTAAGGTCATGGTGGTCGGCAGGTTGGCTTTTTCCGCCAGCTCACGGATCGCCTGCGGCGCGTTAATCACCCCGCCGCCCAGATACAGTACCGGGCGTTTCGCCGCGTTGATCATTGCCGCCGCTTCACGCACGCTTTCAGGCGCGAATGCCGGTGCCGGGGCGCGCTCGCCAGGCTCAGGCAGCGCTTCCAGCTCAATGGTCGCCGACTGTACGTCTTTAGGAATGTCTATCCACACCGGCCCGGGACGCCCGGACTGGGCAATACGGAAGGCGTCGCTGATCACTTGCGGCAGCTCGGCAATGTCGCGCACCAGATAGTTATGTTTGGTGATGGGGATAGAGATGCCGTAGGTGTCCACTTCCTGGAAGGCGTCGGTACCGATCATCGAGGCCGGTACCTGGCCGGTGATGCAGACCAGCGGAATCGAATCCAGGCGGGCATCGGCGATCGCCGTCACCAGGTTCGTCGCCCCCGGGCCGCTGCAGGCCATACAGACCGCCGGCTTGCCTTCGGTACGCGCCATCCCCTGGGCGATAAAGCCCGCGCCCTGCTCATGGCGCGCCAGGATGTGGCGGATCTGCGTGCTCTGGCTTAAGGCATCGTAGATAGGCAGGATGGAGCCGCCCGGAATGCCGCTGACCATAGTGATACCCTGGCGCTCCAGTAAATGAACAACCAGCTGCGCGCCGGTAAAGCGCATTGTGTTTGATGTGGTGCCCGAACTTGCCATGCTCCAGTCCTTTTCTTCTGGGCCGACTTTACCGGGGGGCTCGCCAACAAAAAACCCCGCTCGGTTTGCGCCGGCGGGGTTTGGAATTCGTGTTGTTCCGGACCCTACGGCGCATTGCCGACGACGACCACCACAGACACGACGACCACCGCGGCTGGCGCGGTTTTTAGTAGGGTCGAAGCGATCAGGGTTGCGTTCATTAGGGACCTGTTGTGTCGAAAAATAAGCTGAATTTATACAAACACAGGTTTTACGTTTTCACAATGGATTTATTTTCATCCACGAAAATTTGCGCGAAAGATCACAGTTCGGCGCAAAAGGGCAGAAAACAAAAAACCCCGCCGGAGCGAGGTTTTTATCAGCATGGTTACAGGTGGTAGCCGCAAGCACACTGTATTACGTCAACGCCAAAAGTATACGCGATCGCTGCAGTTCGCGCAATTTAAGGTCGGTTTTTCTCTGTCATAGAGTATGGATGAGAGGGGCGGATTTGTCCAAAAAATACTGTTCATCCATACAGTATTTATCTATACTGGGTGTGTTCACTTTGTGCCATTCGGGGGCCGCAAGTTTGACCGGCGCAACGAAGTCCTGGCTGAAACGGGTGGTGCCGTCAGTGCCTTAACCCCGAGAGAGCACACTGTGTTACGTCAACAACGTGCAGTCACTGGCCCGCGCGGCAACGCGTGGTTCAGCGCTGCGCACCCCTGTCGTTGCAGGCGGCGGGCCGGGAAGCCGTTCATGGAAAGGACGAACTATCGGCCAGGGCAGACGCCGCCGGCGACAGGCAGGGATAAGCTGGCAACGGGCAGCGGAAAGGTACGTCAGCTTATTGTGCTCCTTAACCACAGGAGACGCGCGTATGGGCGGAATGGATATTATTATTTTGATCCTGAAACTCATGGTTGCTGTGTTGCAACTACTTGATGCAGTCCTGAAACAGTTCCGCTGATTCAGGTTCAAGTCGCACCTGAGGGGGGCGGGAAACCGCCCCCCTGCAGGCGCCCGCCGGGCGTCCCGGGATGACTTGATGGAGGAAGCTATGCCACCCCTGTTAATTGCCGCCACGACGCCGGATGCCCCGGGGTTCGCGGCGCTACGAATTGAAAGCCTTGAACAGCATTTCAATATGCTGCGCCGCCTGGCGGAAAACTGGCAGAGCGGCAAAAACCGCTTTAACGCGCCGGGCGAAACGCTGCTGGGCGCCTTCGTCAACCACCAGCTGGTAGGGGTATGCGGCATCAATAGCGATCCCTTCAGTCCGCAGCCGCGGGCCGGGCGCATTCGCCACCTCTACATCAGCGAACGCTACCGTCGCCGGGGCATCGGCCAGCAGCTGCTGGTCTCGGTTATCACCCACTCCAGCGCCTGGTTCGACTTTCTCAACACCCATGCCCCGGCGCAGGCCTGGCCCTTTTATGAAAGGCTTGGTTTCCGCCCGGTGTACGATGAACCGCGGGTGACGCATCGCCTGTTTTGTTCGCTTTAACCCCCCGCTGGCAGGCAGCGCGGGCGCGTGTTACATTCCGGTGACCTTCACTGTTGAACCTGTCTGCGATGACCCTCACCGTATTCTGCATTTTGCTGTTCGCCGCCCTGCTGCACGCCAGCTGGAACGCTATCGTCAAAGCCAGCGGCGATAAAATGTACGCGGCGATCGGCGTCAGCGGCTCGGCCGCGCTGATCGCCCTGGTGATGCTCCCCTTTGCCCCGCAGCCCGCGCTGGTCAGCGCCCCCTATCTGCTGGCGTCGTGCGCGTTACAGGTGGTGTATACGGTGCTGGTGGCGAAGACCTACCAGGTATCGGATATGAGCCAGACCTATCCGCTGATGCGCGGCACTGCGCCGCTGCTGGTGGCAGCGATAAGCGTGCTGTTCCTCGGCGATCGTCTGTCGCCGCTGGCCTGGCTGGGCATCGGCGTCATCTGCCTGGCGATTCTGGCGATGGCCTTTAACGGCCGCGCCAGCTCGCGCAAAGGCATCGTGCTGGCGCTGATCAACGCCTGCTTTATCGCCGGTTATACGCTGGTGGACGGCACCGGCGTCCGGCTGGCGGGCTCGGCGCTGGGCTACACCCTGTGGACCTTTTTTATGAACGGCTTCTGCCTGCTGTGCTGGGCGATGGTGGCGCGACGGCGTGAGGCCAGTCGTTATTTACGTCAGCACTGGAAAAAAGGCATCCTCGGCGGGATCGGCACCATGGGCTCCTACGGCCTGGCGCTATGGGCGATGACCCAGGCCCCGCTGGCGGTGGTCGCCGCGCTGCGTGAAACCTCCATTCTCTTCGGCGCGCTGATCGCCTTTATCGTCCTGAAAGAGCAACTGATGCCGCTGCGCATCGTGGCCGCCTGCGGGATTGCCGCCGGGGCGATCCTCCTGCGCCTGGCGTAGCCTGAGATGGCAACATTAGTTGCCGTTCCTGTTTACATAATCTGCCTGGAATTCCCTCAACAATCGGCACTTTGCAGTTGTTCTGTCATTTTAATATGGTAGATTCCTCCATCGTTTACGGGATGTGGTAGTCACATATTCTTCATTTCTCTTTACTCACAAAGTATTCATCGACATGAAACGGCATAAGAACTTCAATTTGTTGTTGATGCTGGTACTGCTGGTGGCCGTCGGCCAGATGGCGCAGACCATTTATATTCCGGCCATCGCCGACATGGCGGTCGCGCTGAACGTCCGCGAAGGGGCGGTACAAAGCGTGATGGCGGCCTACCTGCTGACCTACGGTATTTCACAGCTATTCTACGGCCCGCTCTCTGACCGCGTCGGTCGCCGCCCGGTGATCCTCGTCGGGATGTCGATTTTTATGCTGGCGACGCTGGTAGCTATTACCACCCATAGCCTGCCGGTGCTGATCGCCGCCAGCGCCATGCAGGGGATGGGCACCGGGGTCGGCGGCGTGATGGCGCGCACCCTGCCCCGCGACCTGTACGAAGGCGCTCAGCTGCGTCATGCCAATAGCCTGTTAAATATGGGTATTCTGGTCAGCCCGCTGATTGCCCCGCTGCTCGGCGGCATCCTCGACACCCTGTGGAGCTGGCGCGCCTGCTACGCTTTCCTGCTGGTCCTGTGCGCCGGGGTGACCTTCAGCATGGCGAAGTGGATGCCGGAAACGCGCCCGGAAGGGGCGCCGCGCACCAAACTTCTGGCCAGCTACAAAACGCTGTTCGGCACCGGCGCCTTTAACTGCTATCTGCTGATGCTGATCGGCGGCCTGGCGGGGATTGCGGTATTCGAAGCCTGCTCCGGGGTGCTGATGGGCGCGGTGCTCGGCCTGAGCAGCATGGCGGTGAGTATTCTGTTTATTCTGCCGATCCCGGCGGCGTTCTTCGGGGCGTGGTTTGCCGGCCGCCCCAACAAGCGTTTCCCGACCCTGATGTGGCAGTCGGTGATCTGCTGCCTGCTGGCGGGTCTGATGATGTGGATCCCAGGGCTGCTGGGCATCATGACCGTCTGGACCCTGCTGGTGCCTGCGGCGCTGTTCTTCTTCGGCGCCGGGATGTTGTTCCCGCTGGCCACCAGCGGCGCGATGGAGCCGTTCCCGTTCCTCGCCGGAACCGCCGGGGCGCTGGTGGGCGGCTTGCAGAATATCGGCTCCGGCGTGCTGGCCTGGCTGTCGGCGATGATGCCGCAAACCGGTCAGGGCAGCCTCGGCCTGCTGATGATGCTGATGGGCCTGTTGATTCTGCTGTGCTGGCTGCCGCTGGCCTCGCGCTTTACCCACCATCAGCAGCCGGTATAAGCGCGGCGGCCGTTCCCCGGATGGCGGCTGACGCCTTATCCGGGCTACCGGACTGGTCGTCTGCCGGCCCGCGCAAGCGCAGTGCCGTCATTTTGCCGGGTGGCGGCGCACGCCCTACCCGGCCTCCCTAACAACTCCGAGGGATAGCCCGGCTCTTTTTCAGGTCAGGCTATGCAGCCACTCGATAAAGGCGTCGATTTTCGGCCACTGGCGGCCCGGCAGGGTGGTCACGTAATAATGCTGATGGCATTTCAGCGTCATATCGCCGAACGGCGCGATAAGCTCGCCGCTCTCTAACCGCTTCTGCACCAGCCGTTTACGCCCCATCGCTACCCCGACATGATTCATCGCCGCAATCACCGCTAAATCAGAACGATCGAAGCCAATGCCCGACGATTGCGGCAGTTCAATTCCAAATTGCTGTGCCCAACTGAACCATTCATCGGTGCCGGAATCATTGCTCCATGCCTGGCGATCGTGAAGCAGCGTACAGTGGCGCAGACTGGCAGGATTTGACGTTAACTGCAGCTGGCGGGCGTAATACGGCGTACATACCGGCACGATCGCCTCATCCATCAGAAAATGGTGGCTTAGCTGCGACGACGGCGCGTCATCAAAATAGATTGCCAGATCGATACCCGCCCGCTGCAGGTTGACGTTATCGTTGCCGGTCAGCACGGTCAGCGAGATGGCCGGGTAGCGGCGACTGAAATCCCCCAGCGCCGGCACCAGCCAGCACTGGGCGATAGAGGGCCGCGAGTAGACCGTCAGACTGCCGGAGAGCTCCTGGTTTTTGATGTCCAGAATCTCCTGATTGAGACCATCCAGCGACGCCTTCAGCGCCCAGTAAACGCGCTTCCCTTCACGCGTCAGCTCCACTTTGCGGTGCGAGCGGACAAAGAGCTGGATCCCCAGCTCCTCTTCCAGCTGATTAATCCGGTGACTGACGGCGCTTGGGGTGAGCGCCAGCTCGTCGGCGGCAAGGGCGAACGACTCGTGCCGCGCCGCCACCTCAAACGTCGACAGCCTGGAGAGTTGCCAGCCGTTCAGCAACCGGGTACCTAAGGTTTTTAGCACATCCATTATGCGCTCCTGGCGATAATAGGGAGTCTGGATGATAAAAAAATAATGCCGGAACTTCCGCTAAAGGATGAGTTAATTTGACCCATAGCATATTTAGAGGTCACTTTTAGAGCTAAATCACCTTTTTGATTCAATTTGGCTCATCTGAAAGGTCATTTATATCGTTTGTCAGCCCATGCCGAGTTTCTGTTCAATAACCACACGTTACTTACGGCGAGGTGGGGTATGGAATCGCAAATTTGGGTTGTGAGCACATTGCTGATTAGCATCGTGTTAATTGTATTAACCATCGTCAAACTGAAGTTTCATCCGTTTCTGGCGCTGCTGCTGGCGAGCTTTTTCGTCGGGGCGATGATGGGAATGGGCCCGCTGGAGATGGTCAACGCCATTGAGAGCGGGATCGGCGGTACGCTGGGCTTCCTGGCGGCGGTGATCGGTCTCGGCACCATTCTCGGCAAGATGATGGAGGTCTCCGGCGCGGCGGAGCGCATCGGCCTGACGCTCCAGCGCTGCCGCTGGCTGTCGGCGGACGTGATTATGGTGCTGGTCGGCCTGATCTGCGGCATTACCCTGTTTGTCGAAGTCGGGGTGGTGCTGCTGATCCCGCTGGCATTCTCCATCGCCAAAAAAACCAATACTTCGCTGCTGAAACTGGCTATTCCGCTGTGTACCGCGCTGATGGCGGTGCACTGCGTGGTACCGCCGCATCCGGCCGCGCTGTTCGTGGCGAATAAACTGGGGGCTGACATCGGGACGGTTATCGTCTATGGCCTGCTGGTCGGTCTGATCGCCTCGCTGGTCGGCGGCCCGCTGTTCCTCAGGCTGCTCGGCAACCGCCTGCCGTTTAAACCAGTGCCAGCCGAGTTTTCCAACCTCGACGTTCGCGAAGAATCGACGCTGCCGTCGCTCGGCGCCACGCTGTTTACCGTGCTGTTACCGATTGGCCTGATGCTGGTGAAAACCGTCGCTGAACTGAATATGGCGAAAGGCGGCACGCTGTATACAGTGCTGGAATTTATCGGCAACCCCATCACCGCGATGTTTATCGCCGTCTTTGTCGCCTATTACATGCTCGGCATCCGTCGGCAAATGGGGATGGGCGTTCTGCTGACTCATACCGAAAACGGCTTTGGGTCCATCGCCAACATCCTGCTGATTATCGGCGCCGGCGGCGCATTCAACGCGATTTTGAAATCCAGCGGCCTGGCCGATAGCCTCGCGGTGATCCTGTCGAACCTTGATATGCACCCGATTTTGCTGGCCTGGCTGGTGGCGCTTATCCTGCACGCCGCCGTTGGCTCCGCCACCGTGGCGATGATGGGCGCTACCGCCATCGTTGCCCCGATGCTGCCGCTTTATCCCGGCGTAAGCCCGGAGATCATCGCCATTGCCATCGGTTCCGGCGCCATTGGCTGCACGATCGTCACCGATTCCCTGTTCTGGCTGGTAAAACAGTACTGCGGCGCCAGCCTCAGTGAAACGTTCAAGTACTACACGACAGCGACATTTATCGCGTCGCTACTTGCACTGGCCGCCACCTTCCTGCTTTCTTTCATTATCTGAGCGCAAAGAGACGTATGATGAAACACGCTGACCTGACCACCTTAACCGCGACCTTCCCGCTTGTGCAGGATCTGATCGCCCTGAAAGAAACCACCTGGTTTAACCCGGCAACCACCACCCTGGCGGAGGGGTTGCCTTACGTCGGTCTGACCGCCGACGATGTGCAAGACGCCCATGCCCGCCTTCAGCGCTTCGCGCCCTATCTGGCGGCAGCCTTCCCGGAAACCGCCGCGAGCGGCGGGATTATCGAATCAGAAGTGGTTGCCATTCCGGCAATGAAACGCAGCCTTGAGCAAAAATTCGGCCAGCCAATTAGCGGCGAACTGCTGCTGAAAAAAGACAGCCATCTGCCGATCTCCGGCTCAATCAAAGCGCGCGGTGGGATTTATGAAGTGCTGACCCATGCGGAAAAGCTGGCGCTGGAAGCCGGGCTGCTGACGACCGCAGACGATTATCGCAAATTGCTGACGCCGGAGTTTAAACAGTTCTTTAGCCAGTTCAGCATCGCCGTCGGCTCCACCGGCAACCTTGGGATGTCGATCGGCATCATGAGCGCGCGCATTGGTTTTCAAGTCACGGTGCATATGTCCGCCGATGCCAGGGCGTGGAAAAAAGCCAAACTGCGCAGCCACGGCGTAACGGTGGTTGAGTATGAAGAGGACTATGGCGTGGCGGTCGAACAGGGGCGCAAGGCAGCGGAATCCGACCCGAACTGCTTTTTTATCGATGATGAAAACTCGCGCACGCTGTTCCTCGGCTATGCCGTAGCCGGCGAGCGCCTGAAAGCGCAGTTCGCGCAAGCAGGACGCGTGGTCGATGCCGATCATCCGCTGTTCGTCTATCTGCCGTGCGGCGTCGGCGGCGGCCCCGGCGGCGTGGCATTTGGCCTGAAGCTGGCCTTCGGCGACCACGTTCACTGCCTGTTCGCCGAACCGACCCATTCGCCATGCATGCTGCTCGGCGTCTATACCGGGCTCCACGACCAGATAGCGGTGCAGGATTTAGGCATTGATAACCTGACCGCGGCCGACGGTCTGGCGGTCGGCAGGGCGTCCGGGTTCGTTGGCCGGGCAATGGAGCGCCTGCTCGACGGGTTCTATACCCTTGACGACCAGACGATGTATGACATGCTGGGCTGGCTGGCGGCAGCGGAAAATATCCGCCTTGAACCCTCCGCGCTGGCCGGGATGGCCGGAGCGCAGCGGGTCTGCGCCAGCAAAGCGTACCATCAGCTGCAGGGGCTGAGTGAGCAACAGCTGCAGCAGGCCACCCACCTGGTGTGGGCCACCGGCGGCGGCATGGTGCCGGAAGAGGAAATGGCGCAGTACCTGGCGAAGGGGCGCTAATCTTTAGCGCAGCAGCGGCATCAGCGCCTCTGGCGGCCGCTGCTGTCGCCGCAGGTCCCGCATCACTCGCATATAGGGCCCGCTAAAATCGTAGAACTGCCGGTAACCCGCGCACAGCGGGTCTTCCTGTTCGCCACAGCGGCACAGGCGCAGCCACGGGCAGCCGTAGCAGGTGCTGTTGGCCGCCGGCGCGCCTGGCTGGGTCAGCGTCTCGCCGCACCAGGCGCTCAGCGTCTCGCTAAACAGTAAAATATTGATGCGCCCAATATCTTCCCGCACCCAGCGGTGAAAGACTGCGCAGAGAAACTCTCCCCAAAGCGCGGCGTCGCCGGCCGCCAGCTGCGGAATAAAATGGATAGCGGTGAGCCCCTGTTGACGAAGCTGCGCATAGAACGCCTGCGGTTGATGGCAATGATGCGCCTCCACCACGACAGCCTGAAAGGGAGTGTCATGTTGCTGGCCGGGGGCATGAGTGAGAGGCAAATTCGCCGGACATCCTGTCATGACATATCCCTAATGAATAAAACGATCGGTTGAAGGTGAGTAACAGCAAACAGGAATGCCAGAGAAAGTACTGCGAGTGCGATCAAAAATTTGTCACGAACCGCCCGCGGCTGTAAAAAATCGCTATCGTCGACGTCCATCAGATGACGACGGCGGGTATAGCCCCAGAGGATCACCGCCACAATCGCCAGCACGCCGATCGACAGCCAGAACGGCAGGCCGGCGCGGTGCCAGCTGTGCTTAATCGCCAGCGCCATCAGCGCGCCGTAGCCCAACAGGGTGCGAAACCAGGCCAGCGAGGTGCGCTCTGGCTGAAGACCGGGATCGCTTTCCCGCCGCGCCCGGCGTTTATCCGCCATACACCACCAGCAGCATCACCGCGGCCACCACCGCCAGCAGCAGAATGCTAATCACCAGCAGCGTGCGGGTATAGGGAAGGTCCTGCTTGAGACGCATCGCCTTCTCGTTATTCAGCCAGCGCAGATAGCCATAGATGGCCATGCCGCCGGCAAAGAGACACAGCAGCAGGGCGAGAATTTCACGGATCAGCGGCGTGGCAAAGTCCGGCGCTAACTGGTCAAGGCCGACGCCGGCGGCGAGAAAACCGAGCGCCGTGCGGATCCATGCCAGAAAGGTGCGTTCGTTAGCCAGCGAAAAGCGGTAATCCGGCGCTTCGCCGAGGCGGGAGATTTTCATTACAGTTCCTTGTTCATCGCGCTGCAGGCTTCAGCATAGCGTAAATCAGGAACCGGGGAGAAGAACCGGCGCCCCGCAGGGCGCCGGTATTACAACGGGGATTAATGCAGCTCAGGCCAGTAATCTTTGTTGGCGGCAATGAGGTCGTCGAGGATCGCTTTCGCCACCGAGGCGCTCGGCACGGTTTTCGACAGGGTAATCGCCTGCCACAGCTTGTGGTAAGAGCGCTGTTCCCAGGCATCGACCACCAGTTTTTCCACTGCCACCTGCTGGCTCATCAGCCCTTTCTGGAAATGCGGGATGTCGCCGACCGTCAGCGGCTCCGGTCCGTTGTGGCCTACCAGACAAGGGATCTCCACCATCGCGTCGGCGTCAAAGTTATGGATCGCGCCATTGTTCGGCACAATCAGCAGCATCCTTTCCTGCGTGTTAAAGGCGATAGCCGTCGCCAGATCGACGATATAGGAGGCATGCTCGTCAATCTCCAGATCGCCGGCGGTGGATTTCCCGGCGGCGATGATCGCCCGGCAGGCGCTGAAGACGTTTTTCTCCCGATGATCCATCACCTCATTGGCGCGGGTGCGTTCCGGGTTGGAGTGGGCTACCACATAGTCCGGGAACAGATAATATTTCAGGTAGGTATTCGGCATGGTCTGCGGATCCAGCGCCTGCACATCTTTCGCTTTGGCAAAGGTGTCGTTCCAGCTGGCCTCGGTGTGCGGATCGTTCGAGGGCGGCACATAGCCGTATTTCGCCACATATTCGCGCAGTTTCGGCATCAAATCATTGCCGTCGAGGTCCTCAATCGAGGTCCACCAGCCGAAATGGTTGAGGCCGTAGTAGCGCACGCGCATCTGTTTACGGTCTTTGAGGCCGACAATCTGCGCCATCCGCCCTTCAATGCCGATCGGCATATCGCAGATGTTGAGGATTTTGGCGTTCGGCCGCAGACGACGAGTGGCTTCCGCCACAATCGCCGCCGGGTTGGAGTAGTTAAGCATCCAGGCGTTCGGCGAATATTTTTCCATATAATCCACCAGCTCCAGCACGCCGCCGATAGAGCGCATACCGTAGGCGATCCCGCCCGGTCCGCAGGTCTCCTGGCCCAGCACGCCGTGGCGTAGCGGGATTTTCTCATCTTGTTCACGCATCGGATATTTCCCGACGCGGATATGCGCCATGACAAAATCAACATCGGTAAACGCCGCCTGCGGATCGGTGGTATAGCTGAATTCAATCTCCGGCGCCTGCTCTTTGAGGATCACTTTGCACGCCTCGGCGATGGTCTCCTGGCGCGCGCCGTCGTTGTCGTAAAATTTCAGCGACCGCAGCGGAAAACGATCCTGGTTTGCCAGCAGCATCAGGACAATGCCCGGGGTGAAGGTGCTGCCGCCGCCTGCGATAACAACTGAGAATTTTTTCATGATACTGCCTCCGTCATGGTGGTATGTTCGGTCGAAAGAGAATCTTTCATCAGGTTTTCCAGCTGGTCGCGCACCTGGGGAACGTGCAGGCCGACGATGACCTGAATCCCGTTGCCGCGGCGTACTACCCCGTGGGCGCCCAGCGCTTTAAAGACGTCGTCACTTTGCGTTTTCGCCATATCGACCAGCGCGATGCGCAGTCGGGTGGCGCAGTTGTTGATGCTTTCAATGTTGTCGGCGCCGCCGAGGGCCTGCAGGAAGCCAGCGGCCTGACCCAGCCGGGTCTCTGGCGCGGCGGCGGCCGTGGTTTTACCTCGTGCCGCCTGGTAATCGGCCTTGCTGTAGAGCTTGATTTCGCTCTCTTCCCGGCCAGGCGTCTTCAGGTTCAGACGCAGGATCAGGGTGCGGAAGACTACGAAGTAGAGGGCGGTGAAACAGAGGCCGATGCCTATCTGAATGAACATCATCGAAGCGTGGTGATGGAACATTGGGATCCAGTTTTGCGGCAAGAATTGATCGAGCAGGCCGCCGCCGAAGTTGCCCACCACGCCGCAGATGTACATCACCGTCGCCATGGTCGCCGCCAGCACCGCGTGAACGGCGAACAGCAGCGGC
The DNA here is from genome assembly GCF_025813515.1 of Klebsiella sp. KP20-425-1. Taxonomy (NCBI): domain Bacteria; kingdom Pseudomonadati; phylum Pseudomonadota; class Gammaproteobacteria; order Enterobacterales; family Enterobacteriaceae; genus Klebsiella; species Klebsiella sp. KP20-425-1. The sequence continues at coordinate 22,218 of NZ_CP109614.1, read as the reverse complement.
GAGATGAAGAGGAAGGTGAACTCCAGCGGCTCGGTGATCCCGACCAGCATCGCGGTCAGGGTGGCGGGGATCAGCAGACCGGCGACCTTGACGCGGTTTTCCGGCGCGGCAGTGAAGTAGAGCGCCAGCGCAATCCCCACCGAACCAAACACTTTCGAGTTACCGTGCAGGGCAAAGCCGCCCTCCGGGAACAGCGTCTTCAGCGGTTCCGTACTCTGACTGAACGCCTGCAGATGCTCTGCCCAGTAGACCTGCAGTCCGCCCTCCACCACCGCCGGGCCAAAGATGAACGGGCCATAGACGAAGTGGTGCAGGCCGGTGGGGATCAGGATGCGCTCAAGGAAGATGTAAACCCACACCCCAAGCGCCCCGGCTGAGCGCAGAAAGGCCTGCAGCGATTCAATGCCCAGCTGGACCTTTGGCCAGCCGAGCAGGGTCAGCCAGGCGCAAGGGATCATCGCGAGGAAGGCGACAATGACCACAAACGATGAACCCTGAAAGATGCCGAGGAATACCGGCAGGGGTTTATCGAAATAGCGATTGTGCAGGGCCGTCACCAGACCGGAGATGACGATGGCGCCGATAATGCTGGTGTCGAGGGTTTTGATCCCGGCAATCATCGTCAGGCCGCTGCCGGCCGTGGGTTCAGCGGAAAAATCGACGCCGAAGAAGTGGCCCCAGGTCATCCCCATGGCGTTGATAAAATAGTTCCAGGTGAGAAAGCTCACCAGCACCGCCAGACAGGCCCGGCCCTGGGCCTGTTTCGCCAGGCCGATCGGCAGACCGACGGCGAAAATCAGCGGCATATTACGAAAGACGGTCCAGCCGCCCTCCTCAATGATGTGAACGATCTGGGCAAACAGGCTGTCGGGTGCGGTCAGCGCTTCGCCGACGAACATCGGGTTGCGCAGCATGATGGCGATACCGACCACAATCCCGGCAAAAGGAAACAATAAAACCGGGGTAAACATGGCGCCGCCAAAGCGTTGTATTTGACTGAGCATTGGGAAATCCTCATGTAACAACTCGTAGGGTGAGTGGCCTTCTTTTTCTTGATTACCGGCCTGACTGGAGAATAAAAATTTGCCCGTCCGACAACATGCCGCGCCGTTGCGATTCGTGATCCCATTCATGGTTTTAATTTGGCCAAAGTTGTCTACTTCTATAACAAAAGTTAGACATCGATAAGTCAGGCAGCGAAATTAACTTAATGAATGTGTCTTAATTGATTGTAATTAAACTACTTTTTTAGAAAAAAGAGCACAAAGCGACATCCCCTTTTACTGCACAAGAGGACTACTGGTGATCTACAAATCCATTGCTGACCGCCTGCGGCTGCGGCTGAATTCCGCCGACTTCGCCATCGGCAGCCCGCTACCAGGAGAGAAAAAACTGGCCGAGGAGTTCGGGGTGGCGCGCATGACTATTCGCAAAGCCATCGATCTGCTGGTGGACTGGGGATTGGTTGTGCGTCGCCACGGCTCGGGAACTTACGTGGCGCGTAAAGACGTCCATCATGAAACCAGCAATCTGACCGGCCTGGCGGAAGTGCTGCGCAAGCAGGGTAAAGAGGTGGTGAGTCAGGTGCTGGCCTTCGAGGTGATGCCCGCCCCGCCGGCCATCGCCAGTCTGCTGCGGATTAAAATTGATGAACGGATCTACTTCTCGCGGCGGGTGCGCTACGTCGACGGCAAGCCGCTGATGCTGGAGGATAGCTATATGCCGGTGAAGCTGTTCCGCAACCTGTCGCTGAGTCATCTGGAAGGGTCGAAATTTGATTATATTGAGAAAGAGTGCGGGATCATCATCAGCGGGAACTATGAAACGCTGACGCCGGTGCTGGCGGACAAGCAGCTGGCGCGCTCAATGAACGTCCCGGAGCAGACGCCGCTGCTGCGTATTACCTCCCTTTCCTACAGCGACAGCGGCGAGTTTCTTAACTATTCGGTCATGTTCCGCAACGCCAGCGAGTATCAGGTGGACTATCACCTGCGCCGCGTCCAGGCGCAAAGCCCGCTAGCTTAGCCCCCAGAACAGCACGGCGAGTAGCTGCGGGGTGATAATGCGCAGGAACATCACCAGCGGATAGACGGTGGCATACGAGAGCGCCGCTGCGCCGCTGGTGGCGTGCAGGTTGTTGGCGAAGGCCAGCGCCGGCGGGTCGGTCATGGAGCCGGCCAGCATGCCGCACAGCGTCAGATAGTTCATTTTCGCCAGCATGCGCGCGAGGACGCCCACCGTCAGCAGCGGGATGGCGGTGATGAAAATACCGTAAGCGATCCAGCTCAGACCATCGCCCTGGGTCAGGGTGGCGACAAAGTCACCCCCCGATTTTAGCCCGACCACCGCCAGAAACAGCACTATCCCCAGCTCGCGCAGCGCCAGGTTGGCGCTCGGCGGCATAAACCAGTACAGCTTGCCGATACTGCCGATACGCCCAAGGATCAGCGCCATAATCAGCGGCCCACCGGCCAGTCCCAGCTTCAATGCTGCAGGGAAGCCGGGAATAAACAACGGGATAGATCCCAGCAGTACCCCGAGTCCGATGCCGATAAACACCGGCAGCATCTGGACCTGCTGCAGCTTCTGCTGAGCGTTACCCAGTTCGGCGGCCACGGCGTCAATTGCCTCCGGACGGCCGACCAGGTTGAGGATGTCACCAAACTGCAGGCTGGCGCTGCTGCTGGCTACCAGCTCGACGCCTGCCCGGTTAAGCCGGGAGATCACTACGTCATAGCGCTGTTTGACGTGCAGATCGCGTATTTTCTTCCCCAGCACTTTTTCGTTAGTGACCACCACCCGCTCCACTTTCAGATCGGTGCCGCGCGTCGACAGCGAGGTCGCCACCTCCTGGCCTATCACCAGCTGCGCATTGTGCAAATCCTCAGGTCGCCCCACCAGGTGCAGCAGGTCGCCAGCCTGGATAAGGGTGCCCGGCGCAGGCACCATCAACAGCTCACCGCGTTTCAGCCGCGAACAGACGATGTTGTCGTTGTTGAGCATCGGCACATCCTGAATCGCCATCTGGTTGAGGTTGGGGTTTTCCACCCGCACGTTGATGGTGTGTAAATGGGCGTGGCCGTTACCGCTGCTCTCCTCAAACCGCTGGGCCTCTTTCTCGACATTGATGCGAAAGAACAGACGCACCAGCCACATGGTCAGCAGAATGCCGCAGATGCCGAACGGATACGCCATCGCGTAGCTCATCCCCATTTGATCGACCACCTCGAACGGTACGCCGAGATCGCGCAGAATTTGCTGCCCGGCCCCCAGCGCTGGCGTGTTGGTCACCGCACCGGAGAAGATACCGAGCACCACCGGGAGAGGAATATTGAACAGTTTATGCAGCACCGCGGTCACCAGGCCGCCGAGGATAACGATAAGAATAGCGAACAGATTGAGCCGCAGGCCAGAGACCCGCAGCGAGGCGAAAAAGCCCGGCCCCACCTGAATACCGATGGTGTAGACAAACAGGATCAAGCCGAATTCCTGAATAAAATGCAGCATCGGGCTGCTGAGGGCGACGCCCGCCTGATCGACAAAGTGGCCGACGATAATGCCGCCAAATAACACGCCGCCAATACCAAAGCCAACGCCGCGGATTTTGACATTGCCGATCCACAACCCAACCACCGCCACCAGCGCCAGCACGCTGACCGTCAATGCTATCTCACTCATGGTACCGTCCCTGTGAATAACATTATTATTAACAGGGATTATGACCGCGGCCAGGCGGATTGTATGCCGCCTGGCGCACAATAATCATGGAGTAAGATACGCTACTCAGGCGCGTTCTTATTTTTCGCTGCGATAGTGAGTTGCTGAATACTTTTCTCCGGGGAAGGAAGTGCTTCAGGCATAGTGCCACCCAGGTCTTTAATAGTCTGGCGTACTTTTTGCCCTACGTCATAATGCGTTTTGTTGGCGAGTTGCTTCGAATCAACCGCGTCCCGACGTAGTTTTTCTTCCGTTTGGGTAGCACGAAACAGGTTGGCCGCGGCTCAGTCGATCCCATATAGTCGAGTATTTTTTGGCTTTTCTTTAGGCCCTTACGCTCATGGATTGCTTTTTGGTCAAGACCACCATAGAGACCTTTATAACCATGGTTTTGAAAGACAGCAAAATCAAGAGTCGTCTCAACACCAGCACGTTGGGCCGTTTCAACCAGATGTTTATTATGCTCTTTGAGCTCATTGCGCAGGAACAGTCGCTTTTCATCCTCTCGTAGAGACTTAAATATTTGATCATCTTGCAATTCCTGGCGCCGGGTTTGCAAGGCAAAGTACGTTTGCCCCGCAGCAATCACCGGTTTCGACGGATCGCCATTTTGCACTACCAGATAGCAGGCGTAGCGTGAGAGGTGGAAATCTTCAAGATTCCTGCTGGCGCCAGAACCTAATTCGACCATTTTGTTGGTTTCAACAAAATGGTCTGCCGAGGGATGACCACTCGCCTCACATGAAATTATCGCTTTTGCAATGACCTTATAAAAATTCCGCCACTCTTTATAGTCAAGCAGGGGACCAAGGTTGCGGCAGACCAATACTCCCGCCCCGCCTCATCGCTCTTTCTAATCGCTTCAAATGGCTGCTGTTCGTTCATAACGTATCCTTGTTTGAGTGAGTCCCAAAGTATGATTGTTTTTTAAACTGAAACACCCGTTGCAGCAAGGAAGTTTATTGTGCTCTCGCACACAAAAAAGCCCCGAAAATCGGGGCCTTATAAGTTATTCGCTTAATTAACTATTTAACGCTGGTCGTTCGCTGATGGCGATACGCTGCGGGGCGATCTGCTCAGGCTCATTGCGGGTCAGATCGATATGCAGCAGGCCATTGGTGAAGGTCGCGCCAGAGACCTCCATGTTGTCGGCGAGGGTGAAGCTCAGGCTGAAGGCCTGGCTCACCAACCCCTGGTGCAGCCATGTGGTCTCTTTTTCCGCCTGCTGCGGCGTGCCTTTCACCACCAGACGGGTGCCTTCCAGTTGAATATCCAGATCTTCCTGACGGAAACCGGCCAGCGCAAGGGTAATGCGGTAGTGGTTATCGTCGCTTTTTTCGATGTTATAGGGCGGGAAGCTTTGGCTTTCACCGGCGGTTTGCAGGGCGCTGGCCAGTTTGTCAAAACCGATCCATTGACGCAGCAGGGGGGATAAATCGTAGTTACGCATACTGTTTTCTCCTTCTAAGAAGCGAGTGAATACCTGCGAATTCTGTAAATTCGCATCTGCTCCCTGACGGCGAGCAGGTTGTTACATCAGGCCGCCACGCGGCCTGAAACGGACAATTAGTTGATTTCGATGCGGCGCGGCTTGTTCGCTTCCGGGATCACCCGTTCCAGATCGATATACAGCAGGCCGTTCACCAGATTGGCGCCGCGGACGTGAATGTTTTCCGCCAGCTGGAATTTGCGCTCGAAGTTGCGCTCGGCGATCCCCTGATACAGGTAGGTCCGCTCTTTCTGCTCGGCGGCGTGGGCGCCTTTGACGATCAGCAGATTGTCCTGGGCAGTGATCTCCAGCTCGCTTTCAGCAAAGCCAGCCACCGCGATAGCGATGCGATAGTGGTTTTCGTCTACCAGCTCGACGTTATACGGAGGGTAGCCGCCGTTGCTCTGGCTTTGATTGTTTTCCAGCAGGTTGAACAGGCGGTCGAAACCAATGGCTGAACGATATAGCGGGGAAAGATCGAAGTTACGCATAGTAAATAGCTCCTGAAAATCAGCGAGAATCAAATGACCTTCCATCGTGGACAGGCCGCGGTAATCCGGAATACCCCTCAGGCGTATTCTCAGTGGGTTACACCTATAAAATGGGTTTCTCCCCGTGCTTTTCAAGGGATTGAGGGCAATTTTTTTTGCAGTTTATCGATGATTGCTTAGACTGGGTGGAGGAGCACAAAAAGCAAAGTGCGATGCCCGCCACAGTGCGGCGCAATAACACTATGCATTCACGGGATGGCCCGATATAACCGCTGAAAGGTTATCTCAACGCCCGAAACGACAATGGAAGAACAATGAAAAGCAGACGACTGTTAAAGCTGGTCCTGTTCAGCGGGATAATAAGCCTGAGCGGTTGCTCCAGCGTAATGTCACATACCGGTGGCAAAGAGGGAACCTATCCGGGCACGCGATCCAGTGCGCAAACGCTGGGGGACAGCGATACCAACTGGGGTGTGAAATCGCTGGTGGCGCTGGACATGCCGTTCACCGCCGTCATGGATACCCTGCTGCTGCCGTGGGATATGTTCCGCACCGACAGCTCCATCAAATCTCGGGTCGAAAAGAGCGAGAAGGCTACGCTGGCGACCAACTCGGTGATCCCGCCAGCGCCGATGCCTGCCCAGTAAGTTATCGTCCGGTCTGCGTAACCCACAGCTGACGATAACCGTCCACCTCCTCCATCCAGGCAATCTGTTTACCGTCTGGCGAAAAGACGATCGCGTCCGCCGAGGGCGCATGCGCATGCGTATCGGTTAAAAAGGTGATATCTCCCGTACCGGCATGGCAGCAGGCAATCCGATCCTCCAGCGCAAAACCCAGCCACTCTCCCGACGGATGCCAGTTAAACGCCGACTGGATACCCGACGCGTGATGCGTCAACTGCCGCGGCTCGCCCCCCTGCGGGGAAATAAGCCACAGCTGCACTACGCCGGCGTCGTCGCGCATCAGAAAGGCTATCGCCGTCGCCTGGGGATTGGCGCGCACCCAGTGGCGCGGGACGTTCACCAGTCCCGGGTAGCGGCGATGGTGGGTGAAGGTCAAACGACGCTGGCTGACGCCCGCCGGCGGCGCCGGCATTGTGGTTGCGGTACCGGCCAGCGGCGCCCCGCCAGGCTGCTTCCAGCCGGCTTCATCCTGCGGCAGATCGACAATAAACAGCTCAGGCACTTTATCGCCATTTTCCGCCAGCGTATCGCCAATAAACGCCAGAGTATGGTTCCCGACCCAGCCCTCCTCATAGGCGCGATTAATCTCATCGCTGCCCGGCGCGGGTGCCGGCGTCGTGCGGCTTACCAGCACGCACCAGTGGCTGCCGCCATATTCGCGCGGATGCTGTCCCTGCGGCGTCACCGGTCCATAGGGCGCCGCCACGCCGACGTTGCGCAGATCCAGCGCCGGATCGCGCTCGTGCAGCAAGTGATCGTTGTAGGTAAAACTGACAAACTGACCGTTGGGGCTATAGACATGGACGTGGCTGCCGCCGCGCAGCGCGCCGGGCGTGTAGGGGGGGGTAATGTCCATGGCGTCCAGATTCTCGACAGCCCCCTGAAAGGCCACCACCCCGCGGCGATGATGAAAATCATACTGCCACTGCGCATCCGGCCGCTCGGGGCCATGAATAAACACATAGCGCTCCTGGGTTGGATGCACGGTTACCACGCCCACGTGCGCGCCCTGCGTGGCACGATAAATGGTCTCCACAGTACCGCTGTTTACGTTCACTCGCTCAATGGTTTCGCCGGTAAACGATGCGCCGGACGGACGAACGTCGAATACCAGCCACTGGCTGTCGGGAGTCCAGGTATTAATATTGGTAAGCTGGTGATGACGGGGAGCAAAAGTGACTTGTTTCATGACGATACCCTGATGCGAGACTTACGCATCAGGGTAGCGTATCGCAAAAAATTAGCCTACACGTTTCACATCGCCGACCAGCAGGATATAAGACAGCGCGCCTATTAACGCCACCACGGAGATATAAACCAGCGCCGGGCCAAAGCCGTAATCCTGCGCCAGATAGCCAATCACCAGCGGGACGGTGATGCCGCCCAGGCCGCCAACAAAGTTAAACACCCCGCCGGTCAGGCCGATCAGGCGCATCGGCGCCAGGGAGGAGACCAGCGACCAGGTGATAGACGCAAAACCGTTACCGAAGAACGCCAGCGCCATCAGCGCCATGATCCAGATGGGGTCGTTGGTGTAGTTTGCCCCCATGATGCAGGTGGAGATCAACAGTCCACAGATGATCGGCGTTTTGCGCGCCACGCCCAGCGAGTAGCCTTTTTTCACCAGCTTATCCGCCAGCCAACCAGACAGCAGGACGCCAAAAAACGCGGCGAGGAAGGGCACCGTGGTCATAAAGCCGGCCTTCAGCGCGGTGATGCCTTTTTCCTGGGTTAAGTAGTTCGGAAACCAGGTCAGGAAGAACCACAGCGTCGAGGTTACCGCGAACTGTCCAAGGTAAACGCCAACCAGCTTGCGGTGAAAAACCAGCTTCCAGTCCGCTTTCGATAACGGTTGACGCGCCTCTTTCTTCACCGGCGCATCGCCATCCACCAGGCCGCCGCCGTCGCGGATATAGTCGAGTTCGGCTTTACTGATGCTTTTGGTCAGACGCGGCGGTTGATAAACCTTAAACCAGATCAGCGACCAGATAATGCCGATACCGCCGGTAACAATAAACACCCAGTGCCAGCTCAATAGCTCCTGGATCCAAATCAGCAGCGGCGTTAAGAAAGCCAGACCAACAAATTGCCCGGAGGTATAAAACCCGACAGCGGAAGCGCGCTCCTGCTCCGGGAACCAGCTGGTCACCATGCGGTTGTTGGTCGGGAAGGCTGGCGCTTCGAAGATGCCGGTAATAGCGCGTAAACCGATAAGCGACATTAATCCGGTGGCGAAGCCTTGTAGCAACGTGGCTACAGACCAGCCAAAGATGGCGATAAAGTAGGTAAGCCGGGATCCCACGCGGTCAAGGAACCAACCGCCCGGTATCTGGCAGAGGGTATACAGCCAGGCAAAGGCGGAAAATACGTAGCCCATTTCCGCTTTGCTAATACCAAACTCCTCCTGAATATGCGCCGAGGCGACGGCGAGGTTGGCGCGGTCAACATAACAAATAACCACGGTAATAAAGATCATGATTAGCGTCAAATAACGGCGACGCCCGGTTTTTACAGCGGTAACTGAAATATCCATCGCAATCTGTCTCCAGATTTTGGGCATAGCGAAGCCGCTCACCATGCCCGGTAATTTACAGAGGGTGTTTTTGTTTTTTATTAATAACTATGTTGCGATGCGCTAAATAATTCGTGCTGGGGAAAGGCGGCAAATTTTCGCATCCCTGGGAGCATACAATAGTATGTGACCAGGGTAAGAAAATGCAGCCAACGCATCACCAGTGCGAAGTATGACGCGCATTTACCATTCGGCGACAGAGCCATCCTCATACCGCCACAACGGATTTCGCCAGTCCGGCGCGTTTTTACTTAACTCAATCACGCGGGTCTCATCAATTTCCACGCCCAGCCCCGGCTTCATCAATGGTTTAAAGAAGCCGCCTTCCATATTGAAATCTTCTTTGTTTTTCACAAAATCAAGCAGTTCGGCGCCTTTGTTGTAGTGGATCCCCATGCTCTGCTCCTGGAGGACCGCGTTATGTGAAACGAAATCAACGTGCAGACAGGCAGCCAGCGCGATCGGCCCCAGCGGACAGTGCGGCGCCAGCCCAACGTCATAGGCTTCCGCCATGCCGGCAATTTTATAGCATTCGGTAATACCACCTGCGTGTGACAGATCGGGCTGTAAAATAGCCACCCCGCCCGCTTCCAGGACCCGTTTAAATTCAAAGCGCGAAAACATACGTTCGCCGGCGGCAATGGGAATATGCGTTTGCGCCGCCAGCCGCGGATAATATTCCGCCTGCTCGGCTAATACCGGTTCCTCAATAAATAATGGGCGATATGGCTCCAGCTCTTTAATTAATACCTTAGCCATCGGTGCGCTAACGCGGCCATGAAAATCGAGACCAAACTCAATTTCATTGCCAAACGCTTCGCGGATTTGCGCCACGGTATTCACCGCTGCGTCAACCGCGCGGGAATTATCGATGAGCCCCATCTCTTCGCAACCGTTTAATTTAAAGGTATCGAAACCAATGCCGCGCAGCTTCTTAATCCCGTCAATCACTTCAGCGGGACGGTCGCCGCCCACCCAGCTGTAGGCTTTAATTTTGTCGCGCACCAGCCCGCCCATCAGTTGCCAGACCGGGGCATTCAGGACCTTACCTTTAATATCCCATAACGCCTGATCAATTCCGGCGATGGCGCTCATCATAATCGGGCCGCCGCGATAAAAGCCGCCGCGGTACATCACCTGCCACAGGTCATTAATCCGCGCCGGATCCTGACCAATCAGGTAATCGCCAAATTCATGAACGGCGGCTTCCACCGTACGGGCGCGCCCTTCAATCACCGGTTCGCCCCAGCCGACAATGCCTTCATCGGTTTCAATCTTCAGGAACATCCAACGCGGAGGTAAACGGTACGTGGTGATATTGGTTATTTTCATTTCACTGCCTCTCGATACGCTTTTACGAATGCGGCTGCCTGCTGCGCGGTACGTTCAACCGGCTGGCCGGCACGATAGAGATCGCTACCCAGCCCAGCCCCCACACAGCCGGCATTAATCCACTGCGCCAGATTTTCTGGCGTCACGCCGCCGACGGCAAAGACCGGAACTTCCGGCGGCAGCACGGCTTTTAACGCTTTGATGTAATCCGGGCCAAAAGCTGATGACGGGAAAATTTTCAGCGCCTGCGCGCCGGCATCCAGCGCGCTGAAAGCTTCGCTGGCGGTGGCGCAGCCTGGACAGACGGTCATGCCGTAACCTACCGCCCGCCGGATCACTTCCGGCTGAATATTTGGCGTCACAATCAGCCGACAGCCCATGGCCGCCAGCCTGTCGACCTGTTCCGGTTGCAGCACGGTGCCCGCGCCGATAAGCGCCTGCTCGCCGTAAGCGTCGACGACCTGCGGAATACTTTTCTCCCACTGCGGCGAGTTCAGCGGGATTTCAACCGCGTCGAAACCGGCGTCGATAACAGCGCCAACGTGGGCCAGCGCCTCGTCTGGCGTAATACCGCGCAGAATAGCGATAAGCGGAAGGTTAGTTTGCCACTGCATAAGCGATGCTCCTTATTCCTGTCTGAAATGCCGTATCGCCCGCAACCGCAGTGACTTCGCGGCCAATGGCGCGGAATGCCTGCTGATAACGGGACGTTAACGATGACCCGGCGACGAGGGTTATCGCCTGCTGTCCGGCGAATGTGTCGCTAAGGGTGGCAACTTCAGCGCCAATCAGCAGGCCGGAAAGAAATTCGCTAACCTGCTCGCGAGGCAGCACGCCCAGCACGTGCGAAGCGCGCACTTCAAACAGCTGCGGCAGGACGGCGGGGTTGTTGATACCGCGCTGCAGACCGGCCGCGAATGCGTCGGCGGACATTTCCTGCGGCGGCAAGCCGGCCCCGATCAGCGAGTGCTGAAGCAACAGATGATGTAACTCACCGGTCAAAACGGTACGAAAATCGTGAATCTGCAGGCGATCGGCCAGTACCCATTTGCAGTGGGTTCCTGGCATCACATAGACAGACGAAGGGGCTAAGGCGCGTGCGCCCAGCAGTTGCGTTTCTTCTCCGCGCATGACGTTATAGTTATCGTCACGGCAAACGCAAAGGCCGGGAATTATCCAGATATTGTCGCCAACGGCAGTTAACTGCTGGCCAATATCCGAGAAAGCGGCTGGAAGCGGCAAATAAGGGGCATTTTTCCAGCCCACATTGCTGCCGACCATACCTGCCATCACCACCGGTGTGGCGCCATCGCGCCAGTGCTGTGTGATTTCCGCTAACACCGCAGCGGGAGATCGACCATTCAGGCGCGTTACACCTGCTTCAGATTGCCTGCTTTCCAGGCATTCTTCGCCCTGATAAATCCAGGCGCGTAAATTCGTCGATCCCCAATCTATTGCGATGTAGCGAGCCGTCATGTGATTTCCTTAAGCCTTCGTGTCGAGCTGGCGATCATCGTCAACGCCGCCTGCTCCGCCGCGTTGCTATCCTGATGCCGAATGGCGTCAAATAGCGCTTTATGTTCCTGGAGGGTTTTCGGCATGTTGCCTTCATCGCCCATCCAGGTCCGTTCAAATACCGCCCGCTGCAGCGAACTGATCGCCACGCTAAGCTGCTGCAAAACCGGGTTATGTACTGACTGCAGCACCGCCTCGTGGTAGCGAATATCCGCTTCGTTAAAGGCATCCCGGTTTTGGTTGTTGGCGATCATGTCATTGAGCGCCGACTCGATTTCCGCCAGATCGCTTGAGGTGGCGCGTTCCGCCGCCCAACGCGCGATGGCGGGTTCAACCAGGTTGCGCACTTCACTCATCGCGCTGATAAGACGCGGGTCATAGTCATTTTCCAGTACCCACTGCAGCACCTCGGTGTCGAGGTAGTTCCACTGGTTTCTGGGAGCGACAAACGCGCCGCGATAGCGCTTCATTTCAATCAGCCGCTTCGCCATCAGGGAACGAAACACTTCGCGGATGATGTTGCGCGAGGTTTCAAACTCCTCACAGAGTTCCGCTTCGGCCGGAAGCGCCGAACCCGGGACGTATTTACCGCTGACGATCTGTTTGCCCAGCGAGATCACAATGCGATCGGTCTTATTGAGAGTCATGGAGAGTCCTTGTGCTCTATGTGTACTGCTCTACTTTACCGTCGCTGCTGAATTTCGCCTCATGTTTGTACTACTAACGTGATGCTGTACGTTATCAACATGAGCTTAATGTAGTACAACATTATTGTGTTGTACTACAATTTGGATCACAAAAAGAACAATTCATGAAAATTAAAGCGCAGCGGCCCTGACAAGAGGCGATAAGAGAGAAAATTAAGGGGAGGAGGCGTTAAAACGCTTCGCCGACCTGGAAGTAAAAGCCGCTGCTGCCATTGCCGATACCGTAGTCGAGGCGAACATTAACGCGAGGTTTGAATTCAAAGCGGTAGCCAACGCCCGCCGAAGGCAGCCAGCGGCCATTATTCAGCGACGACAGTGAGGGCCCCATGGTTCCCGCTCCTGCCCAGGCGACAATCCCGTGCCGCCAGGTGAGCTGCCGGCGGTATTCCAGCTGGCCGCTGACGACGTTTTTATCCCGGTAGCGCCCCTGGTAGTAGCCGCGCATCCGTTCATCGCTGCCGAGCAGCGGCATCATGCTCCACGGTACCTCGCCCTGGGTGAAGGCGCCATCGGCCTCCCAGGCGAGCACGCTTTTCTCGCTCAGGGCATGATAATGGCTATAGTGCAGCTGAAATTCCTCAAAGCGGGTATCGCTACCTAATCCGGGCGCATAGTGGGTATAGCGGAGGTTGGCATACTGACCCCGGCGCGGGTTAGGGACAAAGTCGCGATCGTCCCAGTTGATATCGATGCTGGCGCCGGAGCTGAATACCGACGGTCCCTGTGGAGTGTTTTCTATCTTCGGCCGATCATCATGGTCCATCTCATCGGCATTCTGCGCCGCCAGCGACCATCCCGCCCCGAGATAAACATGATCGATAAGCTGCCGATAAAGGGTGGGTCGCAGGGTCAGTACCTGGGCGGTATACTTCTCTTTTTCATTGTCTTTATCCCCGGCATGAAAACCCTGCCCCCAATAATAAGTGGGCGTGTTGGCTATCGACCCTTCGACAAAAACGCGCCACAGATCACGATCGAAAAAGGTATAGTTTTTCACGCTGAGGCCAAAGGCGCCGGTAGAGCTGGCGTAGCCGCTGAGCGTCAGGGTCGAGTTCTGGCTGGTGGTATCCTGCGGGTCGGGACGATACAGGCCGACGACAGCGGTGCCAATGCCCAACCCTAGTTCCGGCGTATAGAACGGACCGGGCATCACGCCCCAGTCGATGCCTTTGCTGGCGTCGAACTTATCGCTGGCGCCGAGATGCTGCAGCCAGCCGTCGATTTTCTCGCGGCTGAGCGCCTCGGCCTGGCTGCCTGTCGGGCAGACCATCAGCAGCAGAAAAGTGATAAACAGTCGGCTCAAAAGCGATACTCGCCGGCAATAAAGAAACTGTTACGTTCGGCAAAGCCAAACTCGGTAGTAATATTAAAATTCTGCGTCAGCTCGTATTGCGCGCCCACCAGAACGTTCCATGGCGACTGCAGATGCTGCTTCACATCGAAGCGACCGTTATTGTCCTGGTTGGCCAGATTAACCATATTCTGCAGCATCGGCGACGGCATCGAGAGATCGCTGAGGCTGCCTTTAAACTCCTGCTGCACATCCTGATACATGCTGCCAACCCACAGATTTAGCTTTCCGGCGGGGAGATGCAGCGCATCGACCGATGGCGTACTGAAACGATAGCCAACGCGCGGCGAAAAGGTAAGCGCATCGATGCTGCCGTCGAGGATATCAAAGCGCGTTTGCGTGTAGTTGGCGTCCAGCACGGTAAACCAATTGCCGACGCCGCCCACCAGGGTGGTGCCCATCCCGTAGGTAGTACCTTTAAAATCGAGACGAAAGTCGAGATCCTGCATCCCCGGCAGGGGCACCACTTTACCGTTCGGTCCCTTCAGGCCGACAGCTATCTGCGAAATTGAATGCCCTTCGGTGTGCCCCACCAGGCCATAAACGTTCATAAACGGCAGCAGCCAGGCATCCAGCTTGAGCGTCTCGGTTTTGCTGCTTTCCCGCGTATGACCAACGCCAATCTGGAAAGAGTTATCCAGCGAGACCGGCCCATTAGCGAAAATGTTATTCACGGCGTGCTTGCAGACAGGATCCTTACCGCAATCGATATTGCGGCCATCCAGCGACAGCCCGGTGAAGTTTATGCTGTCGACATTAATATTCTGCCGCATATCCATATAGTTAATGCTGACGCCAAACGGCAGCGGCAGGACGTAGCCGCGCTTTCTGGCCTCATCGCCTAGCAAAGGGAGTAGCGAGGACGATGCTGCGGCCGCAGGCTGGCGACTTTCTGGCGCCGGCAGATCCGCGGGCTCTGCGCCGTGATAGGCATACGCCGGTTCGAGCGGCGCCGTTGGTTCCGCGGCCGCGCAAACCTGAACAGAGGCGAATGGCAGCGTAACCAACATCAAACGGTGGTATATATTCATGAAAAGTATGATGTTAGTTCTGAGTTGCTAAAAAGAGGGCGGGTAGCTTATAGAATCCCCTGCAAGGATTGAGGGATTTAAATGCGGATTAACATCTGTTCATGAAAAAAGAGAAGACAGACCCGGCGAACGCCGGGCCGGAAAGAAGTTTACGCTAAAACGTATTTTTCAATGGCGAAGGCAACGCCATCTTCAAGGTTCGATTTGGTGATGAAGTTCGCCGCTTCTTTGACCGCAGGAATGGCGTTATCCATTGCCACGCCGACGCCGGCAAATTCAATCATCGCGATATCATTTTCCTGATCGCCAATCGCCATAATCTCTTCCGGCTTGATGCCCAGCGCATCGGCCAGCGACTTCACGCCAGTGCCTTTATTGACGCGTTTATCCAGTATTTCGAGGAAGTAAGGCGCACTTTTCAGCACGGTGTACTTCTCTTTCACTTCCGCCGGAATACGGGCGATGGCCTGGTCGAGGATTGCCGGCTCATCAATCATCATCACTTTCAGCAGCTGGATCTCAGGATCCATTTTCTCCGCTTCGCAGAACACCAGCGGAATGGTTGCCACATAGGATTCGTGGACGGTGTAGTAGCTGATATCGCGGTTCGCGGTATACAGCGTATTGCGATCCAGCGCATGGAAGTGGGAGCCGACCTCGCGGGAGAGCTGCTCAAGGAAGCGATAGTCGTCATAGCTCAGCGCGGTTTGCGCGACGGTGCTTCCGTCACCAGCCTTCTGCACCAGCGCGCCATTGTAGGTAATGCAGTAATCACCCGGCTGCTCCATATGCAGCTCTTTCAAATAGCTGTGGACGCCAGCGTAAGGGCGACCGGTGGTCAGCACCACGTTAACACCGCGCTCGCGCGCCGCGGCGATGGCGGCTTTCACCGCTGGAGAGATGGTATGGTCGGGCAGCAGCAGCGTGCCGTCCATATCGATTGCAATCAATTTAATAGCCATAGGGTCCCCGGGTAAGATGAGTCTCCCCTCATGCTAACGCGATTCCGCTCAAAAAACAGTAAAAGTGTCGGCCAGAAAGGGGGATGGAACCGCAGCAGCGGATTCCTCTTTTAGCGGCAAAAGAAAAGCCCGATCGCGCGATGCGACCGGGCTTATACATCCTGTTGCCCCGGTAAAACTCGTTACCGGGAAACATGCGGCTTAAATATCGATATTCGCCGCTTTCAGGGCATTCTCTTCGATAAACGCGCGACGCGGCTCAACGGCATCGCCCATCAGGGTGGTGAACAGCTGATCGGCAGCGATGGCATCCTTGACGGTCACGCGCAGCATGCGACGGCTGTCCGGATCCATGGTGGTTTCCCACAGCTGATCCGGGTTCATCTCGCCCAGACCTTTATAGCGCTGGATGGAGAGACCGCGACGGGACTCTTTCACCAGCCAGTCCAGGGCCTGCTCGAAGCTGGCTACCGGCTGACGACGTTCGCCGCGCTCGATGTAAGCATCTTCTTCCATCAGGCCGCGCAGTTTCTCGCCCAGGGCACAAATACGACGATATTCCGGCCCCATAATGAACTCGTTATCCAGCGGATAGTCGGTATCCACGCCGTGGGTACGTACGCGAATAACCGGCTCAAAATGCTGCAGTTCTTTGTTCTCGTGGAGATCGAATTTCCACTGGCTGCCGTGCTGTTCTTTCTCGTTCAGCTCGGAGACCAGGGTGTTCACCCAGCGGGTCACCTTCTGCTCGTCCGCCAGGTCGGCCTCGGTCAGGGTCGGCTGATAGATAAGCTCTTTCAGCAGCGCTTTCGGGAAGCGGCGCTCCATGCGGCCAATCATTTTCTGGGTGGCATTGAACTCGGCAACCAGTTTTTCCAGCGGTTCGCCCGCCAGCGCCGGCGCATTGGCGTTGGTGTGCAGGGTCGCACCGTCGAGCGCGATGGAGATCTGATACTGATCCATCGCTTCGTCGTCTTTAATGTACTGTTCCTGCTTGCCTTTCTTCACTTTGTACAGCGGCGGCTGGGCAATGTAGACGTGGCCGCGCTCGACGATCTCCGGCATCTGACGATAGAAGAAGGTCAACAGCAGGGTACGAATGTGCGAGCCGTCGACGTCCGCATCGGTCATGATGATGATGCTGTGGTAGCGCAGTTTATCCGGATTGTACTCATCGCGACCGATACCGCAGCCCAGCGCGGTGATCAGCGTCGCCACTTCCTGGGAAGAGAGCATTTTATCGAAGCGGGCTTTCTCAACGTTAAGGATTTTACCCTTCAGCGGCAGGATCGCCTGGTTCTTGCGGTTACGACCCTGTTTAGCAGAGCCGCCCGCGGAGTCCCCTTCCACCAGGTACAGTTCGGACAGCGCCGGGTCGCGCTCCTGGCAATCCGCCAGTTTGCCCGGCAGGCCTGCCAGATCCAGCGCGCCTTTACGACGAGTCATCTCACGGGCGCGACGTGCGGCCTCACGGGCGCGCGCGGCGTCAATAATTTTGCCGACCACGATTTTCGCATCGGATGGGTTTTCCAGCAGGTATTCGCTCAGCAGTTCGTTCATCTGCTGCTCCACCGCCGATTTCACCTCGGAGGAGACCAGCTTGTCTTTGGTCTGCGAGGAGAATTTCGGATCCGGCACCTTCACGGATACCACGGCAATCAGGCCTTCACGCGCATCGTCGCCGGTGGCGCTGACTTTCGCTTTTTTGCTGTAGCCCTCTTTGTCCATATAGGCGTTAAGGGTACGGGTCATCGCCGCGCGGAAGCCGGCGAGGTGAGTACCGCCGTCACGCTGCGGAATGTTGTTGGTAAAGCAGTAGATGTTTTCCTGGAAGCCGTCGTTCCACTGCAGGGCCACTTCCACGCCGATACCGTCTTTTTCGGTGGAGAAATAGAAAATATTCGGGTGGATCGGCGTTTTGTTCTTGTTGAGATACTCAACGAACGCCTTGATGCCGCCTTCGTAGTGGAAATGGTCTTCTTTGCCGTCGCGCTTATCGCGCAGGCGGATAGAGACGCCGGAGTTCAGGAACGACAGCTCGCGCAGGCGTTTCGCCAGGATGTCATATTCAAATTCGGTGACATTGGTGAAGGTTTCCAGGCTTGGCCAGAAACGCACCATGGTGCCGGTTTTGTCGGTTTCGCCAGTCACGGCCAGCGGTGCCTGCGGCACACCGTGTTCGTACATCTGCTTGTGAACTTTGTTATCGCGCTGGATAACCAGCTCCAGCTTCTGCGACAGGGCGTTAACCACCGAGACGCCTACGCCGTGCAGACCGCCGGAAACTTTATAGGAGTTATCATCGAATTTACCGCCAGCGTGCAGGACGGTCATGATAACTTCCGCTGCGGAGACGCCCTCTTCCGGGTGAATGCCGGTCGGGATGCCGCGGCCGTCATCCTGGACGGAGACGGAGTTATCGCTGTGGATGGTGACAACGATATCTTTGCAGTAACCCGCGAGCGCTTCGTCGATAGCGTTATCCACAACCTCGAATACCATGTGGTGCAGACCGGTGCCGTCATCCGTGTCGCCGATATACATACCCGGGCGCTTACGCACCGCATCCAGCCCTTTCAGGACTTTGATACTGGAGGAGTCATAAGAATTCGACATCAACGTTTCTCGCTCATTTAATCTTGGGTTAATCCGTTATTTTACCTTTTTCCACGCGGAACATCTTCGAATTTTTGTCCGACATGTCCATAACGTGTTCAGCGCTGATCGCGCTGACGAAAACCTGCGACTGCGTCGCTTTCAGGCGGCTGGATAACAGACCGCGGCGGGCATCATCAAGTTCCGAGGCAAAATCATCTATCAGGTACAGGCAGCGCCGCCCGCTGACGCGGGTGAGGAACTCTCCTTGCGCCAGACGCAGGGCGCACATCAGCAGCTTAAGCTGCCCGCGCGACAAGGTATCTTCCACCGGCGCCCCGTCGGCGCGAATGCGAAAATCCGCTTTATGCGGGCCGTGGGCGGTGTAGGTTAACATTCTGTCGCGCTCGAAATTCCGCTCCAACACCTCCGCGTAGTCGGTCTCTTTTTCCCAGCCGCGCTGGAAAGAGAAGGTGAGCGTGAATTCCGGTAAAAATTGCTGACAGGTATCCGCCATGTCTTCGACGATAGCGGCGCTGTATTCGGCACGCCAGCGGCTGATCTGCTCCGCCAGCGGGATTAATTCCAGATCCCAAGGCCGCAGCTGGGCATAGCGACTGACCTGACGCAGCGCGGCGTTGCGCTGCTTGACCAGGCGCTTCAGATTGCTCCAGGCGGTGAAGAATCCGGCTTCGTTATGAAAGCATCCCCAGTCAAGGAATGCTCTTCTGTATTTGGGGCCGCCGTTGAGTAAAGTAAACCCCTCCGGGGTAATCAGCTGCATCGGCATCAGGTGCGCCAGCTCCGCCACTTTGTGGCCGTCGGTGCCGTCGATACGCACCTTGCTGTCGCCCTGTTTGTCTTTGGTCAGGCCGATGGCGGTTTCCCGCTCTTCGCCCTGTAAACGCCCATGCAGAACAAACGCATCCTGCTCGTGGCGGATCACCCGGCCAATTTGCAAACTGCGAAATGCCCGGCCGTGGCCAAGCGTATAGATAGCTTCCAGCACGCTGGTTTTGCCGCTGCCGTTCGCGCCAACCAGGAAGTTAAAGCCGGGAGATAAAGCGAGATCCGCATGTTCAATATTGCGGAAGTCTTTGATTAGAAGTCGGGATAGCGACATATCAGCTCATAACCAGGGCGTTATCGGCGCAGTTAGTCTGGTTTCGGCCAGCGCGCAGCAACCGGAGCGTACTAAAGTACGTGAGGATTGCGAGCACTGCCCGGAGCCAGAATAACAAGCAAGATAGCCCGATATTTTCTACAGCCGCATAGGCATGACGACATAGGCTGCGGATTGCGAAGCCGCATCCTCAATCTGCACGCTCGACACCGAATCCGTCAGCAGAATGCGTACATTCTCGCACTTCAGCGCATTCAGCACATCCAGCACATAGCTAACGTTGAAGCCAATCTCCATCTCCGTTCCGGCGTAGGTCACATCCAGAATCTCTTCCGCTTCTTCCTGTTCCGGGTTATTGGCGGTGATTTTCAGCTGGTTTTCGCTAACGTACAGCCGCACGCCGCGGAATTTCTCGTTGGAGAGAATCGCCGCGCGCGCAAAAGCCTGCTTCAGAATATCGCAGCCCGCTTCGAGGTGTTTATCCGGATTTTTCGGCAATACGCGGCGATAATCCGGGAAACGGCCATCAACCAGCTTAGAGGTGAAGATAAAATCGCCAACGTGGGCGCGGATATTGTTGCTGCCAATCTGCACGCGCAGCGGGATATCCCCGCCGTCGAGCATCCGCATCAGCTCAATCACCCCTTTACGCGGCACGATCACCGAATGGTTCGGCAGCGACGCTTCCAGCGGCATCGAACAGACCGCCAGGCGGTGACCATCGGTGGCCACCGTGCGCAGTTCGCTGCCTTCGGTTTCAAACAGCATGCCGTTTAAGTAGTAACGAACATCCTGGTGCGCCATCGAGAACTGGGTGGCTTCGATCAGACGCTTCATGGTCGCCTGCGGCAGGGTAAACTCCACTTCACTCTGCCAGTCATCCAGATTCGGGAAATCGGCGGCGGGCAGGGTCGACAGCGAGAAGCGGCTGCGGCCGGAACGCACCAGCATGCGATCGCCTTCCAACTGAACCGCGATCTCCGCGCCTTCCGGCAGGCCGCGGCAGATATCAAAGAATTTCCGTGCCGGAACGGTCGTTGCGCCCGCTTCGTGCGGCTGAACCAGCGCCACGCGCGCCACCATCTCCATTTCAAGATCGGTACCGGTCAGCGACAGCGCGCCCTCCGCGACCTGAAGCAGCAGGTTACCGAGAATGGGCAGCGTCGGACGACCACCTAACGGACCGCTCACCTGTTGCAGCGGTTTTAATAAATGTTCACGTTCTACGGTAAATTTCATAGCGTCACGAGGATAATGTTCTGATTAAATTGGAAAAATCTTCTTTAATGTCGTGGCTTTCTTCACGCAGCTGCTCAATCTTGCGGCAGGCGTGCAGCACGGTGGTATGGTCTCGGCCGCCAAACGCATCGCCGATTTCCGGCAGGCTGTGGTTGGTCAGCTCTTTGGCCAGCGCCATCGCCATCTGGCGAGGACGCGCCACCGAACGGGAGCGGCGTTTGGACAGCAGATCCGCTACCTTAATCTTGTAGTACTCCGCCACCGTCTTTTGAATATTGTCGATGGTGACCAGTTTTTCCTGCAGCGCCAGCAGATCGCGCAGCGCTTCGCGCACGAAATCGATGGTGATCGCCCGGCCGGTGAAGTTGGCGTTGGCGATAACGCGATTCAGCGCCCCCTCCAGCTCACGCACGTTCGAGCGCAGACGCTTGGCAATAAAGAACGCCACTTCGCCCGGCAGGCGGATGTCGTTCTCGTCGGCTTTTTTCATCAGGATCGCGACGCGGGTTTCCAGCTCCGGCGGCTCGATCGCCACCGTCAGCCCCCAGCCGAAGCGGGATTTTAGACGATCCTCAACGCCGTTGATCTCTTTTGGATAACGATCCGACGTCAGGATGATCTGCTGATTACCTTCCAGCAGCGCATTGAAGGTGTGGAAAAACTCTTCCTGGGATCGTTCTTTATTGGCAAAGAACTGAATGTCATCGATCAGCAGGGCGTCAACGGAGCGGTAGTAACGCTTAAACTCTTCGATGGCGTTGTTCTGCAGCGCTTTAACCATGTCCTGAACGAAACGCTCGGAGTGCATATAGACCACTTTCGCGTTCGGCTTACGCGCCACAATGCCGTTCCCCACCGCGTGCAGCAGGTGAGTTTTACCCAGACCCGTCCCGCCATAGAGGAACAGGGGGTTGTAGGCGCCGCCCGGGTTATCCGCCACCTGACGCGCCGCCGCGCGGGCCAGCTGGTTAGATTTACCTTCGACGAAGTTATCAAACGTGTGTTTCACGTTAACGTTAGAGCGGTAGGTCGGCTCCGCCGGCGCCGGGACATTATCCCAGCCAGGGCGCACGATCGTCGGCGCCGCGCGCGCGGTCTGCACCTGCGCCGCCGGAATGGCCGCCGCAGCCGGGCTTACCGCCCCTTTCTGCAGCGAGCTGGCGGGCTTAGCGCCCACCTCAAAACGCAGCTGCGGGGCGTCCGCACCGCAAAAATCATTGAGGAGTCCATTGATATTATTGAGGTATTTGTCCCTTACCCAGTCGAGCACAAAACGGTTTGGCGCATACAGTGCCAGCGTGTTATCGCTCAGTTCCGCCTGCAATGGGCGGATCCACATGCTGAATTCTGTGGCTGGTAACTCATCCTGCAATCGGGCAAGACACTGCTGCCAAAGCGAAAGTGACAC